>NZ_JBBOXC010000001.1:540000-5531112 GCF_038007365.1 Bacillus sp. FSL R9-9492 | reverse complement strand
AGGTGTCCCTCCTTTACAAAGATGGTAAAAGAATAAGGTTGCGCAACAATTGTACAACCTGTAAATACTTCTAATGCATATTTATACGAAACGTATTTTAAAATATAAAAACGTCGTTAGTATCCGAGATAGAGTTTTCGACAAAATAACACATGTGGACAACTATTTACTCACATGTGATTTAAACTATCCACATGTTATACACAAATTGTGGATAAAATAAAGGTGTGGAAAACTTATTCAAAGTGAAAACACAACTATAATATCAAAAAAAAGCAGCTATAGCAATGAATTTAAGAAAGTTATCCACAAAATCAATACCTTGTGGAATAAACTTGTCCACAATACGATATACTGTGTAAAAGTAAAAAAAGAGTTTGTGGATACAAAAAAGAGAAAATATATTTATCCACAAGGAAATATAGGTACTGTGAAAAAGTTTGTGAATAGGTTAAAAATGAATATTTGATGAAAATTTCGAGAACCATTGACATTTTCCTATTTGATTTACTATAATTTATTAGACTGTCTTTAACAGATATTCCTCAGGGAGGTGTCATATAATGAAAAGAACTTACCAACCAAATAAACGTAAGCGCAGCAAAGTACATGGTTTCCGCAGCCGTATGAGCACAGCAAACGGACGTAAAGTGCTAGCAGCTCGTCGTCGTAAAGGAAGAAAAGTATTATCTGCGTAGACCACTGATCGTTCAGTGGTCTTTTTTTCTAATAATAATGAGTTTCCGCTGATGAAATACAGGAGTGTCAAATGATATGAAGAAAAAAAATCGTATAAAAAAGAATGATGAATTCCAGGCTGTTTTCCAAAAAGGACAATCGAATGCCAATCGCCAGTTTGTTGTATACAAATTAGATAAAGAAAAACAGCCGCATTTTCGCATTGGTCTTTCTGTTAGTAAGAAAATAGGAAATGCAGTAGTGCGTAATCGAATTAAGCGTATGATTCGCCAATCGATTATAGAATTAAAAGATGAGATAGATTCTGGAAAAGATTTTGTTATAATAGCAAGGAAGCCTTGTGCAGAGATGACATATGAAGAGTTAAAGAAAAGCTTAATTCATGTCTTTAAACGCTCTGGTATGAAAAGAATAAAAAAGTAGCGTAAGGAAATGAATTACACTATATACATACCGAAACAAGGAGGAGCAGGCTTTGAAAAAGAAAATAGGTTTATTAGCCATGGTTATTATGCTAATGGCAATTGCTACCGGTTGTAGTGAAACAAATCAACCGATTACACCGAAAAGCACTGGGATTTGGAATGAATATTTCGTATACCCGCTTTCTCAGTTAATCACGTATTTTGCAGAATTATTTGGTAGTAATTACGGTTTAGCAATCGTTGTTACAACTCTTATCATTCGTTTTGCATTATTACCATTAATGATTAAACAAACGAAGAGTACGAAAGCAATGCAGGCGTTACAACCAGAAATGGTGAAATTAAAAGAGAAATATAGTTCTAAAGATCAAGCAACACAGCAAAAACTACAACAAGAAATGATGCAGTTATATCAAAAGAATGGTGTAAACCCATTAGCAGGATGTTTACCAATATTTGTTCAGATGCCTATTTTATTCGCGTTTTATCATGCGATTATGAGAACAACAGCAATTAGTGAACATACATTTTTATGGTTCGATTTAGGACAGGCGGATCCGTTCTATATCCTTCCAGTTGTTGCAGCTATTACGACGTTTATTCAGCAAAAGCTTGCAATGGCAGGAACGGCTGGACAAAATCCGCAAATGGCAATGATGATTTGGCTTATGCCAATTATGATTTTAGTCTTTGCAATTAACTTCCCAGCAGCACTATCATTGTACTGGGTAGTTGGTAATATCTTTGGTATCGCTCAAATGTATATGATCAAAGGGCCTGAAATTAAGGCTAGTAAGGCAGGAGGATCAAGCAAGTGAGTATGATTACTGCTAAAGGACAAACAGTCGAGCTGGCAGTACAAGATGCTTTAAGACAATTAAATGCTTCGAAAGATCGAGTAGATATAAATATTATCGATGAGGGTAAGAGGGGGTTCCTGGGTTTATTTGGGAATCGCCCCGCTGTTGTAGAAGTTGTATTGAAAAAAGATCCAATCCAAGAATGTGAAGAATATTTAAAAAATGTTATTCAAAATATGGGTGTGGAAGTTGAGATTAGAAAAATTGTAAAAGGACGCGAAGTTGAATTTACAATTTCTGGTGAAAATATCGGTGTTTTAATTGGTAAAAGAGGGAATACGTTGAATTCTTTGCAGTATTTAACAAAACTTGTTGCGAACCGTAATACAAAGCAATATATTGGTATTACACTGGATGCTGAAAACTATCGTAGTAAAAGAAAAAATACGTTAGAATCTCTTTCCTATCGATTAGCAAAACAAGTAGTGAGTACTAAAAAAAGAGTTGTTCTAGAACCAATGCCTTCTTTCGAACGAAAAATTATTCACCAAGCATTATCTAATCATCAAAATATCATTACAACTTCTGAAGGAAAAGAACCACATCGGTATGTTGTAATATCTTCCAAGTGACCGGTTACTCAATTGAGTGCCGGTTTTTTTGAGGAGAAAATAAATGTGGATAACTAAAAAACACTAAACTTATCCACTGTGAATAAGTTTAGTGTTTTTTACATAAGGACATAATAAAATGAGTTATTATTCTTTTGTAGATAGGTTCGTTATGGTATCCTAATAATTTAGTGACGGAAAAAATTCATGTTGAAATAGAGATAAATAAGCAAGTGAGGTGAAAGGACATGGAATTTGATACAATTGCCGCAATTTCCACAGCGCTTGGGGAAGGTGCAATTGCCATTGTTCGAGTAAGTGGGGATGATGCGATTGAGAAAGTCGATCGTATTTTTAAAGGGAAGGATTTAACACAGGTTTCTTCTCATACAATTCATTATGGTCATATTGTCGATTTAGATACAAATCAAGTTATTGAAGAAGTTATGGTGTCCATTATGCGTGCACCAAGGACTTTTACGCGTGAAAATATAGTAGAAATTAACTGTCATGGTGGACTTGTTTCGGTAAATAAAGTATTACAGCTTATTTTAGCGCAAGGAGTACGACTGGCAGAGCCTGGTGAATTTACAAAACGTGCTTTTTTAAATGGACGTATTGATTTGTCACAAGCAGAAGCTGTTATGGACTTAATCCGTGCGAAAACAGATCGTGCTATGAATGTAGCGATTAACCAAATGGAAGGACGATTATCTAAATTAATCGGCCATCTGCGTCAAGAAATATTAGAAACATTAGCTCATATTGAGGTGAATATAGATTACCCAGAATATGATGATGTGGAAGAGATGACGCATAATATTTTAATTGAGAAAGCTACACATGTCCGTGCTGAAATTGCAAAGATATTAGAAACATCGAAGCAAGGAAAGATTTTACGTGAAGGCATTTCTACCGCGATTATCGGTAGACCTAACGTTGGGAAATCATCGCTATTGAATAGTCTTGTTCAGGAGAAAAAGGCAATTGTAACTGATATTGCAGGAACAACTCGTGATGTTATTGAAGAGTACGTTAATGTGCGTGGTGTACCACTTAAACTTATAGATACAGCCGGAATTCGTGAAACGGAAGATATTGTTGAACGAATTGGTGTAGAGCGTTCGAAGGAAATGATGAGCCAAGCAGACTTAGTGTTAATTGTAGTGAATTATAGCGAGGCTTTAACAAATGAAGATGAGGATCTATTCCGTGCCGTACAAGGAAAAGATTTCATTGTTATTGTAAATAAGACAGATTTACCGCAAGAAATTGATATGGAACGTGTTACAGATTTAGCGGTAGGAAATCGTGTTATTACAACATCTTTAATTGAGGAGCAAGGAATAGATGAGCTTGAAAAGGCGATAGCTGATTTATTCTTTGAAGGAACAATTGATTCTGCGGATATGACATACGTGTCTAATGCGAGACATATCGGATTATTAACACAAGCAGGAAGAACAATTAATGATGCAATTGAAGCGATAGAAAATGGTGTTCCGATTGATATGGTTCAAATTGATTTAACAAGAGCGTGGGAAATACTTGGTGAAATTACTGGTGATACTGTCCATGAAAGTTTAATTGACCAATTGTTCTCTCAATTTTGTTTAGGAAAATAAAGTAAAACTTTAATCAGAGATGATTTAGTAAGATAGAGGTTATTAGGAGGAATAAACAATGGGATACAATGCCGGTTCATATGATGTCATAGTAATCGGTGCAGGTCATGCAGGATGTGAAGCTGGTCTTGCGGCAGCACGAATGGGCTCAAAAACATTAATGTTAACAATTAACTTAGATATGGTAGCGTTCATGCCATGTAACCCTTCTGTTGGTGGACCAGCAAAAGGGATTGTTGTTCGTGAAATTGATGCATTAGGCGGAGAAATGGGACGCAATATTGATAAAACACATATTCAAATGCGTATGTTAAATACGGGTAAAGGACCAGCTGTACGCGCGCTTCGTGCACAAGCTGATAAATTCTCTTACCAGCATGAATTAAAGAAAACAATTGAAGAAACACCAAACTTAACGTTGTTTCAAGGTCTGGTAGAGCGTTTAATTATTGAAGATGGTGTATGTAAAGGGGTAATTACGCAAGCTGGTGCTGAATACACAGCGAAAACAGTTGTAATTACAACGGGAACATTTTTACGTGGTGAGATTATTATGGGAGATTTAAAATATTCAAGTGGTCCAAATAATCAGCAACCATCTATTACATTATCTGAACACTTAGAGGAACTTGGTTTTGATCTTGTTAGATTTAAAACAGGTACACCTCCGCGTGTAAACAGTAATACGATTGATTATAGTAAAACAGAAATTCAACCAGGTGATGATAAGCCACGTGCTTTCTCTTTTGAAACGACAAAATTTATTATGGATCAAATTCCATGTTGGTTAACGTATACAAGTACAGAAACACATCGTTTAATAGATGAAAACTTACATCGCTCAGCTATGTATTCTGGTATGATTAAAGGAACAGGGCCTAGATATTGCCCTTCAATTGAAGACAAGGTAGTAAGATTTAATGATAAACCACGTCATCAAATTTTCTTAGAGCCAGAAGGACGTAATACACAAGAAGTATATGTACAGGGCTTATCGACGAGCTTACCAGAAGATGTACAGCGTGCAATGCTTAGAACAATTCCTGGCCTGGAAAATGTTGAAATGATGCGTACGGGTTATGCAATTGAATATGATGCGATCGTACCAACTCAACTATGGCCAACACTTGAAACGAAAAAAATTAAAAATTTATATACAGCAGGACAAATTAACGGAACTTCTGGTTACGAAGAAGCAGCAGGACAAGGGCTTATGGCTGGGATTAATGCAGCGTGTCGTTCTTTAGGTAAAAAAGAAGTTATTTTAGGTCGTGCTGATGCTTATATTGGTGTCTTAATTGATGACCTTGTAACGAAAGGTACAAATGAACCATATCGTTTATTAACGTCTCGTGCAGAATATCGCCTATTATTACGCCATGATAATGCTGACCTTCGTTTAACTGAAGTTGGTCGTGAAATTGGCTTAATTAAAGAAGATCGCTATGAGCGATTTACAAATAAAAAGTTACAAATTGAACAGGAGAAGGAACGGTTAGAGAGTATTTTTATTAAACCGCGTCCTGAAGTTCAAGAATTAATTCGTAGTATTGGTGGAAGTGAATTGAAAGATGGAATACGTGCAAGTGACTTATTACGTCGTCCAGAGGTGACATATGAGCATATTCATCTTTTAGTACCAAGTGAAGTACCATTAAGTGATGAAATTACGGAACAAGTTGAAATTCAGACCAAGTACGAAGGATATATCGAGAAATCTTTACAGCAAGTAGAACGTATGAAGAAAATGGAAAACAAAAAAATTCCTGTGGATATTGATTATGATGCGATTTCTAGCCTTGCCTCAGAAGCGAGACAGAAATTGAAAGATGTTCGTCCGCTTTCAATGGGGCAAGCTTCACGTATTTCTGGCGTAAATCCAGCTGATGTTTCCATTTTGCTTATTTACATTGAACAAGGAAAAATTGCACGAGTATCGAACCAATAACATAGTAAGGAGATATTGCTAGATGAACATAGAACAATTTCAATCTATGCTAGAAGAGAAGGGTATTTCCCTCTCTTCTAGACAGTTAGAGCAGTTCGGAATCTATTTTGAAACATTAGTAGAGTGGAATGAAAAAATGAACTTAACGGCTATTACGGAGAAAGAAGAAGTATACTTAAAACACTTTTTTGATTCTGTTACAGCGGCTTTTTATTATGATTTTTCGAAACCATTTTCTATTTGTGATGTTGGAGCAGGAGCTGGATTCCCAAGTATCCCTTTAAAAATCTGTTTCCCGCACTTAAAAGTAACAATTGTAGATTCATTACAAAAACGTATTAATTTCTTAAATCACTTAGCGCAAAAGTTAGAATTAAGTGATGTTGCATTTTGTCATGATCGTGCTGAAACATTTGGAAAAAAAGAAGGTGTACGTGAAGCATACGATATTGTAATGGCACGTGCAGTTGCACGTCTTTCTGTATTAAGTGAGCTATGTTTACCACTTGTAAAAGTAGGGGGAACATTCATTGCAATGAAAGGTGCAGCGGCGAACGAAGAAATCGAAAATGGCAAATATGCTTTAGAGGTACTTGGCGGAGAATTGAAAGAAATGTCTACGTTCCAATTACCGTTTGAAGAAAGTGAGCGTAATATTTTATTAATCGAGAAAAAGCGCAAGACACCAAAGAAATATCCACGCAAACCGGGAACGCCCAATAAATTACCTATTGAAAAATAAATCTTATTAGACGTAAGATTAAATTATATAAATGAAAACGTAAATGTTTCATAGGAAACATTTTATGTAGAACAGTCAATAGGCCTAAAAGGTGGTGGAATATGTATGAAAAATACGTTTTCTCGTTTATTTGGCTTTGGAGATAAAGAGAGCGAATTCGAATTACAAGACGAAAGCCATGAAGAAATAGCTAAAAAGGTATATGAAGAAATACAGGAAATTCCGATAGTAAACATTACCCCTAACCGTTATCAACCACGAACAGTTTTTGACGATGCACGTATTGAGGAGCTAGCATTAACGATTCGTACGCATGGGCTTATCCAGCCGATTGTTGTGAGACAGTATGAGGATGATAAGTACGAGATTATTGCCGGGGAAAGGCGTTTCCGCGCAGCAACAAAGTTAGGGTGGGAAAAAGTTCCTGCAATAATAAAGAATTTAAATGATACTGAGACAGCTTCTGTAGCGTTAATTGAAAATTTGCAACGTGAGGAATTAACAGCAATTGAGGAAGCTGTGGCATATCAAAAGCTGATTGAGTTACATAATTTAACACAAGAAGCATTGGCACAACGACTTGGAAAAGGACAATCGACAGTCGCAAATAAATTGCGATTATTAAAATTGCCTGAAGAAATCAAAAGTGCATTATTAGAAAAAAGTATTACAGAACGGCATGCTCGCGCCCTTATTCCTTTGAAGAATGAGGAATTACAACTGAAGGTTTTACAAGAGATTGTGGAGAAGCAATTGAATGTAAAGCAAACAGAAGAACGAATTGCAAAGTTATTAGAAGAAGTAAAACCAAAGCGCAAAGCGAAGCAAAAAGCAGTAAGTCGAGATGCGAGAATTGCTATGAACACGATTAGACAATCATTACAAATGGTTGCTAATAGTGGTTTGAATGTTAATTCTGCGGAAGAAGAGTTTGATGAATACTATCAAATTACGATTAAAATTCCGAAGAAAAAATAATTACGTGCTAGAGACCTTATCCTATTGGAGAGGTCTCTTTTACTATATTTTCTTGTTAAAGCAAGAAGGAGTTTAGAAATAAATTTTGAAGTTTAATAAGGACGTAAAAGAAAAACTTTTATTTCATGTTACAATAAACGTAATTGTTTCTAGAATAAGAAAGAAAGGTTGAAAGTAGGTGACATCATGGGAAAAATCATTGCTATTGCTAATCAAAAAGGCGGTGTTGGAAAAACAACAACATCCGTTAATTTAGGGGCTGGATTGGCACAAGTAGGAAAAAAAGTCCTTCTCGTAGATATTGATGCTCAAGGAAATGCAACGACTGGTGTAGGGATTGAAAAGTCTGAATTAGATCAATGTATTTATAATGTTCTTGTAGAAGATGCAGATGTTCAAGGTGCCATACGGAAAACCGCAACTGAAAACTTAGATGTTCTACCCGCTACAATTCAATTGGCTGGTGCTGAAATTGAATTGGTACCAACCATTTCCCGGGAAGTACGCTTGCAAAGAGCGTTACAGCCGATTCGTGATGAATATGAGTATATTATTATTGACTGTCCCCCATCCTTAGGGTTATTAACGATTAATGCATTAACAGCAGCAGATTCTGTTATTATTCCTGTACAGTGTGAATATTACGCGCTGGAAGGGTTAAGTCAGCTATTAAATACAGTTCGACTTGTGCAAAAGCATTTAAATGAAAATTTAGCAATTCAAGGTGTATTGTTAACGATGTTGGATGCTCGTACAAATTTAGGAATTCAAGTTATAGATGAAGTGAAAAAATACTTTAGAGATAAAGTATATCGTTCGATTATTCCTCGTAATGTTCGCTTAAGTGAGGCACCAAGTCATGGAAAACCAATTATGCAGTATGACGCTAAATCAAGAGGAGCAGAAGTATATTTAGATTTAGCAGAGGAAGTGATTGCAGGTGGCTAAGGGATTAGGAAGAGGAATCAACGTGTTTTTTCCAGATTTAGATGTGAAAGAAGAAGAAACAATTCAGGAGATTATAGTAACTGAATTAAGGCCGAATCCATATCAACCACGTAAATATTTCAATAAAGAAGCGATTCAGGAATTAGCGGCTTCTATTAAAGAGCACGGTATATTGCAACCTTTAATTGCTCGAAAGAGTATTAAAGGATATGAAATAGTTGCAGGTGAAAGAAGATATCGTGCTGCTAAAGAGGCCGGACTTGAGAAAGTGCCTGCTGTCGTAAGGCAATTAAATGAGCAGCAAATGATGGAATTTGCTTTGCTTGAAAACTTACAACGAGAAGATTTAAATCCTATGGAAGAGGCAATGGCATATCAGATGTTAATGAACGAGCTAAATGTAACACAAGAACAATTAGCAAAACGTCTTGGTAAAAGCAGGCCTTATATCGCAAATTATACTCGTTTGTTAAGCCTCCCTTCATTCGTTCAAGATATGATTGCAAACGGTCAACTTTCAATGGCTCATGGAAGAACTTTACTTACAATAAAAGATGAAGAACAGTTGAAATCTTTATTGAAGCGAATTGAAAAAGAAGGACTGAATGTTCGCCAATTGGAACAAATTGTCCAGGAAATTAATCAACGTGTTTCACGTGAAACACAACAAGTGAAAAAAGAAAGAAATATATTTTTTGTAGAGCGTGAAACGTTTTTAAGAGAAAAGTTTGGTACGGATGTAAAAATTAAAGAAACGAAAAAAGAAAAAGGTAAAATCGAAATCGAATTTTTTAATAAAGAAGATTTAAATCGAATTTTAGAATTATTATCAAAGGGAAATTAAAAAGCAAACCATCTTATTGTTTATAGATGGTTTGCTTTTTTTAATGCAGATAATTTTTGATCGGTTTCTTTTATACTTTGTGCAATTACATCGGCCATCTTCATAACTAAACTTAGTCTTGTATTTTGAAGTACGAAAAACTCCATGAAACCATTTAAATTTACGATGCCATGAATATGCAAATCACCAATTTCAGGTAATTTCTTATTCATCGCAGCTCCAGGTTTACTGGGACCCTTTCCGGTAGTTATAGAACCGATACTTTGAGATTTTCCTAAACATGCATCAACAGCAATAATAAATGAAGTAGGATTTTCTTTCTGTATATTCTGAATTTTTCCCTCTAGATTTAGTGCATGTATTGGTTCGTCTAGTGTGCCGAATACTTGAAGGTTTTTGATTTCAATTTGTTCTAGTTTAGTACCAACTAATGGACCAAGTGCATCACCGGTGGAACGGTCTGTTCCGATACAAACGAGAATGAGTGGCATATTAGTCTTAATGGGAATATGGGAAAGTAAGAAATTACTGATTGTCTCAGAGGCTTCTAAGTCATGATGCATAACATTTTGAGTTTCTTTTTCAAAAAAAGGTAAGCGAAAACTTCTAATATTCATGAAGCACCCATCCTTTTAATAAATTTTCACAATATGTTATATGGTGTGTGAAATGGAAAATTATAAGTGCATACTTTCTACAAACTGTGAATGAAAATGGAAATAATAGTACTAGTATATATATATTCGTTTCATTTTATACCTGAATGGAAGTTAACAAATGGAATTAAAGTCATAAATTTTTTTCAGAAATCAGAGAGAGTTCTGATACAATAATAAGGATAACTAAAAAGAAATTTTAGCTAGAGAGGTAGAGGGACATGGATTTAGCGTTGAAATGGTTTGAGTCCATTGATTGGACGAATATAGGTGTGAAGTCACTAAAAATAATCGTTATTTTAATACTTGGTGCAATCGTTGTGCGAGTTGCAAGGGCAATTGTACGAAATGCGTTTCGTATGGGAAGCCGTTCGCCGATTCAAATTTCAGAACGTCGTACAGTTACGGTAGCGAAGTTGCTTGAAAATATTGTGGCATACGTTGTTATGTTCATTATGTTAATTGCGATTTTAGGTGTGTTTGATATTAATGCATCAGGTCTATTAGCCGGTGCTGGGGTAATTGGTTTAGCAGTCGGTTTTGGTGCACAAAGTTTAGTTAAAGATGTTATTACAGGATTATTTATTTTGTTAGAGGATCAATTTTCAGTAGGTGATTATGTAAGAATAGGGCAATTTGAAGGAACTGTTTTGGAAATTGGACTACGTACAACGAAGATGAAAAGCTGGACAGGTGAAATTCATATAATACCAAATGGTAGTATTGTACAAGTAACGAACTTTTCCGTTAGTAATAGTGTAGCATTTGTTGATGTATCTATTTCTTATGAAAGTGATATAGTACGAGCGGAGCAAGTTATTGAAGATTTATTAGTAGAATTACCAGAAAAATATGAGAAAATGGTAACAACGCCTCAATTGCTAGGTGTTCAAACATTGGCAGCGTCTGAAGTTGTATTACGTGTTATTGCTGAAGTTGAGCCGATGCAGCATGCAGTTATTGCGAGGGCTCTTCGCAAAGAGATTAAAAATCGTCTTGATTTACATGGGATTGAAATTCCATACCCACGTATGGTTTTATATAGTCGCGAAGAATTAGTTAGTGAAAAAGCAATTTAATAGTGGGAGGGATTTAGAGAATGGAGCAAAAGCAATATAACTTGTACGATGTTGTGGAAATGAAGAAAGCCCATCCATGTGGTGAAAATCGCTGGAAGATTATTCGTATGGGAATGGATATCCGCGTTAAGTGCGAGGGGTGTGACCATTCGGTAATGATTCCTCGAAGAGAGTTTGATCGCAAGGTGAAAAAAATACTTGTAAAGCACGAAGAATAGTGAAAAAGCAACAGCTGCAGTAGACAGCCGTTGCTTTTTTTCATTTGGTGGAAACTTGTCATTTTTTTCGTTACTATCTATAATGATGAAAGATTGAGACATAGGAGTGAAAAATATGGGATTAACGGCTGGGATTGTTGGATTACCTAACGTAGGTAAGTCCACTTTATTTAATGCAATTACACAAGCAGGAGCAGAATCTGCGAACTATCCATTCTGTACAATCGATCCAAACGTAGGGATTGTAGAAGTACCAGATGAGCGTTTAAATAAATTAACGGAATTAGTAGAACCGAAAAAAACTGTTCCGACTGTATTTGAATTTACTGATATTGCAGGTATCGTAAAAGGTGCGAGTAAAGGTGAAGGGTTAGGAAATAAATTCTTATCTCACATTCGTCAAGTAGATGCAATTTGCCAAGTTGTTCGTTGTTTTGAAGATGAAAATATTACGCACGTTTCAGGAAAAGTAGATCCAATTGATGACATTGAAACAATTAACTTAGAACTAATCTTAGCGGATTTGGAATCTGTTGATAAGCGTATCGAACGAGTTGCGAAGTTAGCAAGACAAAAAGATAAAGAAGCTGTATATGAGCATGAAATTTTAGTTCGTTTAAAAGAAGTTTTTGAAGAGGGAAAACCAGCTCGTACTGTTGAATTTACAGAAGAGCAAATGAAGATTGTTAAAGGCCTGCATTTACTTACAACGAAAGAAATGCTATATGTAGCAAACGTAAGTGAAGATGATATTATGGATCCTTCCGACAATAAATATGTACAAATGGTAAAAGAATTTGCAGCAAATGAAAATTCACAAGTAATTGTTGTATGTGCAAAAATAGAATCAGAAATTGCTGAGTTAGATGAGGAAGAGAAGAAAGTATTCCTTGAAGAACTAGGTATTGAAGAATCTGGTTTAGATCAATTAATTCGTGCTGCATATGACTTATTAGGACTTGCTACTTACTTCACAGCTGGTGTGCAAGAAGTACGTGCATGGACGTTTAAACAAGGTATGAAAGCACCACAATGTGCTGGTGTTATTCATACGGACTTTGAACGTGGATTTATTCGTGCGGAAACAGTTTCTTATACTGATTTAATGACAAATGGCTCTATGACAGCTGCAAAAGAAGCTGGTAAAGTACGTTTAGAAGGAAAAGAGTATATCGTAAAAGACGGAGATGTTATGCACTTCCGCTTTAACGTTTAATTTAATATTTCCTAGGAAAAATAAAGATATGAACTTGGCAAATATATTATGTGTTTGCCAAGTTTTTTACGTATTGGTGAGTTGATTCATATAACTTACTATGATATAATCTAAACTCGTGAGTAATTACTATAAATTAATTGCTCCTTGCCCATTATGGGCCGTTTAGACCAAAAGGAGGTGAAAGTGTAATGAGAAAGTACGAAATTATGTACATCATTCGTCCTGGCGTTGAAGAAGAAGCTCAAAAAGCTTTAGTTGAACGTTTCGCAGGTGTTTTAACAAACAATGGTGCAGAAATCATTAACACAAAAGAGTGGGGTAAGCGTCGTTTAGCTTACGAAATCAACGACTTACGTGAAGGTTTCTACATGATCTTAAACGTGAACTCTAACTCAGAGGCGATTAACGAATTCGACCGTTTAGCTAAGATCAACGAAGATATCCTTCGTCATATCGTTGTTAAAGAAGAAGAAAAATAATTGATATATAAGGGAGAGTGGTTCGATTGATGAATCGTGTTATCCTCGTTGGTCGTTTAACTAAGGACCCTGACTTACGTTACACGCCCAATGGTGTTGCAGTAGCTACTTTTACGTTAGCTGTGAATCGCGCATTTGCGAATCAACAAGGTGAGCGTGAAGCTGACTTTATTAATTGTGTAATATGGCGTAAACAAGCAGAAAACGTGGCAAATTATTTGAAAAAAGGTAGCTTAGCAGGCGTAGACGGACGTCTTCAAACTCGTAATTACGATGGACAAGATGGTAAACGTGTATATGTAACAGAAGTTCTTGCGGAGAGCGTACAATTTTTAGAGCCGCGTAATGGCGGTGGGGAGCAACGTGGTTCATTCAATCAGCAACCATCAGGAGCTGGTTTCGGTAACCAAAGCTCTAACCCATTTGGTCAATCTAGTAATTCAGGTAACCAAGGTAATCAAGGTAACTCTGGATTTACGAAGAATGACGATCCATTTTCGAATGTTGGTCAACCGATTGACATTTCGGACGACGATTTACCATTTTAATGGTGTGAATCGGCTATTTTTAACAAAGAATGGAGGGAATAGACATGGCAGGACGCAAAGGTGGACGTGCGAAGCGTCGTAAGGTGTGTTTCTTTACATCTAACGGCATCACTCGCATTGACTATAAAGATGTTGATTTATTAAAACGTTTCGTTTCTGAGCGCGGTAAAATTTTACCTCGTCGTGTAACAGGAACAAGCGCGAAATACCAACGCAAACTTACAGTTGCAATTAAACGTGCTCGTCAAATGGCACTTTTACCATATGTTGGTGAATAATAGCGTATGAAATGCACAGTAGAGTCGGACTCTACTGTGCATTTTGCTATGCTTTTCTTTTTTGAAAGAGAGGTTAGATGATGAAGAATACGAAATTTATTACTGAGGGTGCAGCACTGTTAGCGATATATGCAATGTTATTGCTTATATCTATGTATGTTCCAATTTTAGGTACAGTTGTAACGTTTGCGTTGCCATTGCCATTTATATTGCTAACGATAAGATATAGATTATCTAACGCCTTTATAGTTTTTACTGCGGCGCTTTTTATTACTGTTATTGTCAGTCAGCCGATGAACCTAGTAAAGACAACTATGTTTGGATTGATAGGTATCGTTTTAGGATATATGTATAAAAAACGAAAAAAGCCGGTAGAAACTTTAATGGCGGGGACGCTTGCGTACTTAATTGGTATTATGCTCATTTATGTTGCGAGTATAAAGTTTTTTAACATAGATTTAATGAAGCAAATGCAAAATATGTTTAATGAAAGTATGGCGCAAAGTGAAAAGATAGTTACTGCTGCGGGTATGCCTATTAGTAAAGAGCAAAAAGAATTATTTGCACAATTTAATGATGTGTTACAAACGTTATTCCCAAGTTTGCTTGTAATGGTTTCTGTATGTTTTTCTTGGATTACAGTTATGATATCAGGTAGTGTTTTGAGAAAACTAAAGCATGACGTTATACCTTGGCCTAAATTTAAAGATATACAATTACCAAAGAGTATTGTTTGGTATTACGTTATATTTATTTTGCTATCAACTTTTATAAAAGTAGAACCGACATCATATTTACATATGGTATTTTCTAATTTATATGTCATATTTGCTTTACTACTAGTACTGCAAGGTCTGACATTTATCGCTTTTATAGCGCATAGCAAAGGTTTTACGAAAGGTGTTCCTATTATTAGTTTTATTGTCTGCATGTTTATTCCGATGATGTTTCCTCTTGTAACAATCTTAGGTATAATTGATTTAGGGATTTCATTGCGTTCTAAAATAGGGGAATAAAATAATATTCCTTACACTATTTTAATTTGTTTAACTAACTGGAAAGTGAGTTAGTTTTACTTTATAGGAGTTGTATACATGCCTGAATTTTATAAGAAACAGTGGTTTTTATATCCTGTTTACGTATTGGCATTTTTTGTATTCGTGCTAATTTCACTCCTCTGTTACTTTCATTTAATTATGGGGATATCAGCCTTTTTTATCTTTTGTATTGTACTTTTTTTCGTTATACGATTCGAACTTACTTTTCAAAGGAATTTTGAAAAACATACGACAGATATGATTACAAGGGTAAAGAAAGTGAGTAATGAAGCATTTAACCAAATGCCAATTGGTATTTTGTTATACAATAAGGATTATGGGATTGATTGGGCGAATCCTTATTTATCATCATGTTTGGGGCAGCATGCATTAGCTGGTTGGCACCTTTACGATGTATCAGAAACATTACTCCTTTTTATTAAGGGGGAAACTTCTGACGATATAGTTTCTTTAAATAATCGAAAGTTTCGTGTTTTTGTAAGGAAAGAAGAAAAGCTAATTTATTTCTTTGATGTAACGGAACAAACAGAAATTGAAAAGATGTATGAAGATCAGCGCACTGTTTTAGCTGTTATTTATTTAGATAACTATGATGAAGTTACGCAAGGATTAGATGACCAATTACGTACGAATATAACAAGTCTTGTGACGTCACGTCTAAATGAATGGGCCGTTAAGTATGGTGCATATTTGAAACGTGCATCTTCAGAAAGATTCTTCGTTGTACTAAATGAAAGTATTTTAGCGCAAATGGAGAAAGGGAAATTTAGTATTTTGGATCAAGTGCGTGAAGAAACATCAAAAAGGAATATACCACTTACATTAAGTGTTGGTGTTGGCTCAGGTGATTTACCTTTATCAGAACTTGGAGCGATGGCTCAATCTGGTTTAGACCTTGCATTAGGACGAGGAGGAGACCAAGTAGCTATTAAACAAGCAACGGGTAAAGTTAAGTTTTACGGTGGTAAGACGAATCCGGTTGAAAAGCGTACTCGTGTACGTGCTAGGGTTATTTCACATGCATTAAAGGATTTAGTATTAGAAAGCAGTAATGTCATTATAATGGGGCATAGAGCTCCTGATATGGATGCGATTGGTGCAGCGATTGGTATTTTAAAGGTAGCTCAATTAAATGAGCGCAAAGGATATATTGTATTAGATGAAAATGATTCTGATAAAGGAATCAAACGTTTGATGGATAAAGTGAAACAAAATGAAGAGTTATGGTCACATTTTATTACACCAGGGCAAGCGATGGAATTTGCAAATGATGATTCATTACTTGTTGTTGTTGACACGCATAAACCTTCAATGGTGATGGAGGAAAAACTGTTACACAAGATTGAAAATGTAGTAGTTATTGACCATCATCGCCGCGGGGAAGATTTCATTGAAGATCCATTACTTGTTTATATGGAGCCATACGCTTCTTCAACGGCAGAGCTTGTTACAGAATTACTTGAGTATCAACCGAAAAATTTAAAGATGACAATGTTAGAAGCAACGGCATTGTTAGCTGGTATTATTGTTGATACGAAAAGTTTTACATTCCGTACAGGCGCTCGTACATTTGATGCCGCTTCTTATTTACGCTCGCATGGCGCAGACACTGTACTTGTACAAGAGCTTTTAAAAGAAGATATGGGTCAGTATTTACGAGTTGCAAAAGCTATTAAAAATGCGTACATTTATAAAAATGGAATTGCTATTGCAAAAGTCGATAGTGATGACTATTACGATCAAGTGCTTATTGCACAATCAGCGGACACGCTATTAACGATGACGGGTATTATTGCATCATTTGTTATTGCGAAACGTGGGGAGAATTTCATTGGAATTAGCGGCAGGTCTTTAGGTGAAGTGAATGTGCAGCTAATTATGGAGAATTTAGGAGGTGGCGGGCATTTGACGAATGCAGCCACACAAATGAAAAATGTTACAGTAGATGAAGCGGAGGAGAAGCTTCAATTTGTTATTGATGACTATTTACAGGGAGGCACACAATCATGAAAGTAATTTTTCTAAAAGACGTAAAAGGTAAAGGTAAAAAAGGAGAAATAAAAAACGTACCAGATGGTTATGCAAATAACTTTTTACTAAAACAAGGGTTAGCTGCTGAAGCGACAAACAGCAGTATGAAAACTTTAGATGCTCAAAAGCGCAAAGAGGAAAAAGATGCAGCAGCAGAAGTTGAGAATGCAAAAGAGCTGAAAGAAACATTAGAGAAATTAACTGTAGAAGTAAAGGCGAAATCTGGAGAAGGTGGCCGCTTATTTGGTTCTATCACGAGTAAACAAATTGTAGATGTAATGCAAAAGTCACACAAGATTAAACTTGATAAACGTAAATTTGAAATGGATGATGCAATCCGTGCATTAGGTTATACAAACGTCAATGTGAAATTGCATCCACAAGTAACAGCAACAGTAAAAGTTCATGTTAGTGAACAATAAAAATAAATTAAGCAAGGAGGATTGCGCATGAGTGATGTAATGGCTGATCGTACCCCTCCGCATAATATAGAAGCTGAGCAGGCAGTCTTAGGTGCCATATTAATTGATCAGGATGCGTTAACGTCAGCATCGGAACTATTGGTACCTGACTCATTTTATCGAACGAAACATCAAAAGATTTTTGAAGTCATGCTTGGGTTGTCTGATAAGGGAGAACCAATCGACTTAGTAATAATGACATCAGCGATGGCTGATCAAGGATTACTAGAAGAAGTTGGTGGGGTTTCTTATCTAGCAGAGTTAGCAGAAGTTGTTCCAACAGCTGCTAACGTAGAATATTATGCACGCATCATCGCTGAAAAGGCACTTTTACGTCGTTTAATTCGAACGGCGACTCATATTGTATCGGATGGATACGAGCGAGAAGATGATGTGGATGGCCTTTTAAATGAGGCTGAGAAAAAAATATTAGAAGTATCTCACCAAACAAATGCAAAAGCATTCCAAAACATTAAAGATGTTCTTGTAGATGCTTATGATAAAATTGAACTTTTGCATAATCAAAAGGGTGAAGTTACCGGGATACCAACTGGATTTACTGAATTAGATAAGATGACCGCAGGTTTTCAGCGAAATGATTTAATCATCGTGGCGGCGCGTCCATCGGTAGGGAAAACTGCATTTTCACTAAATATCGCACAAAACGTAGCGACGAAAACTGATGAAAATGTAGCGATTTTTAGTTTAGAGATGGGCTCTGATCAGCTTGTTATGCGTATGCTTTGTGCAGAAGGAAATATTGATGCACAAAGACTTCGTACCGGTTCATTAACTTCTGATGATTGGGCGAAATTAACAATGGCGATGGGTAGCCTTTCTAATGCTGGTATATATATTGATGATACACCAGGGATTAAAGTAAATGAGATTCGAGCAAAATGTCGTAGATTAAAGCAAGAGCAAGGTCTTGGGATGGTTTTGATTGACTATTTACAGCTTATTCAAGGAAGTGGGAAATCAGGAGAAAACCGTCAGCAGGAAGTATCTGAGATTTCTCGTACATTAAAAGGGATTGCACGTGAATTGCAAGTACCTGTTATCGCCTTGTCGCAGTTATCTCGTGGTGTAGAATCTCGTCAAGATAAACGTCCGATGATGTCTGACATTCGTGAATCAGGAAGTATCGAGCAGGATGCTGACATTGTAGCCTTCCTATATCGTGAAGATTACTATGACCGTGAAACAGAAAATAAAAATACAATTGAAATTATCATTGCAAAACAACGTAATGGTCCGGTAGGTTCAGTAGAGCTTGCGTTTGTTAAGGAATTTAATAAATTCGTCAACTTAGAACGCCGCTTTGAGGATGGACATGCACCGCACGCATAAAGGCAGTATAAAAAAGAAACACATTTCTTATAATAAGATGTGTTTCTTTTTTTTATATGAAAGATAGGGCTTTCATAAGATGAATATGTAATTCTTACGAACGAAAACGTTTTTCGATAAAAAAATGTTCGCTTTTTGGTTGACTTCTCTTTCTGTTTTGGTACAATTATATTGTTTGAATAGATCGTTTGAAAATTGCGGAGGTGCTTTAATAATGTCTTCAGTAGTAGTTGTAGGAACACAATGGGGCGACGAAGGAAAAGGTAAAATCACTGATTTTCTTTCTGAGCATGCGGAAGTAGTTGCAAGATATCAAGGTGGAAATAACGCGGGACATACAATTGTTTTCGGCGGAGTTAAATATAAATTACACTTAATTCCATCTGGTATTTTCTATAAAGAGAAAATTTGTGTAATCGGAAATGGCTTAGTAGTAGATCCGAAAGCATTACTTGAAGAGTTGAAATACTTACACGATCGTGGTGTAAGTACTGATAATTTACGTGTAAGTAACCGTGCGCACGTTATTTTACCTTATCACTTAAAACAAGATGAATTAGAAGAAGCGAGTAAAGGTGATAACAAGATCGGTACAACGAAAAAAGGTATCGGTCCTGCATATATGGATAAAGCTGCTCGTATTGGTATCCGTATGGCTGATCTTTTAGACCGTGAAGCATTTAAAGAGAAGCTTGAGCGTAATTTAGTGGAGAAAAATCGTTTGTTTGAAAAAATGTACGATACAGAAGGTTTCAGCGTAGAAGAAATCTTTGAAGAGTACTTCGAATACGGACAACAAATCGCACATTACGTATGCGATACATCAGTCGTATTAAATGATGCACTAGATAACAATAATCGTGTATTATTTGAAGGTGCACAAGGTGTTATGCTTGATATCGACCACGGTACGTACCCGTTCGTTACATCTTCTAACCCAATTGCTGGTGGTGTAACAGTTGGAACTGGAGTTGGTCCTGCGAAAGTTACTCGCGTTGTAGGTGTATGTAAAGCATATACAAGCCGTGTTGGTGATGGTCCATTCCCTACTGAACTTAATGATGAAATCGGTCACCAAATTCGTGAAGTTGGTCGTGAATACGGAACAACAACGGGTCGTCCACGCCGTGTAGGTTGGTTCGATAGCGTTGTTGTAAGACATGCACGTCGTGTTAGTGGTTTAACAGATTTATCATTAAACTCTATCGATGTATTAACAGGTATTCCAACTGTTAAAATTTGTGTTGCTTACAAATGCAATGGCGAAGTTATCGATGAAGTTCCAGCTAACTTAAACATTTTAGCGAAATGTGAGCCTGTATATGAAGAGCTTCCAGGTTGGACAGAAGATGTTACTGCTGTGAAATCATTGGATGAACTTCCTGAAAATGCAAGAAAATACGTAGAGCGTGTTTCTGAATTAACAGGAATCCAATTATCTATGTTCTCGGTTGGACCAGATCGTAATCAAACAAATATCGTTCGTAACGTATACGAAGCTTAATTGATATAAAAAATTGATTTTTTTAAGAAAAAACTCATATTTTTATGAGTTTTTTCTTATTTTTTATAAAAAAATAAAAAAAGGTATTGCAAAAATGAAAGATAGCATGTTATGATATGTCTTGTCGTCACGAAAATATGACGTTGGTGAGTATGAGCCATTAGCTCAGTTGGTAGAGCATCTGACTTTTAATCAGAGGGTCGAAGGTTCGAATCCTTCATGGCTCACCATTTTATTTTTCGTGGCCCGTTGGTCAAGTGGTTAAGACACCGCCCTTTCACGGCGGTAACACGGGTTCGAATCCCGTACGGGTCATGTTTTTTTTATGTTCATTTTTGGTCCCGTGGTGTAGTGGTTAACATGCCTGCCTGTCACGCAGGAGATCGCCGGTTCGACCCCGGTCGGGACCGCCACTTTTGTTTATACCACCATTAGTGGTTTTATATATAGTTTTGGCTCGGTAGCTCAGTCGGTAGAGCAGAGGACTGAAAATCCTCGTGTCGGCGGTTCGATTCCGTCCCGAGCCACTCTCAGGATATTAAGTGGGCCCACTTAATATCCTTTTTATTTTGTCCAGTTTTACAAATGTGGGTAGTTATTTTACAATAGAATGAGGAGCCTCTAGCAGTTGAAGCTAGAGGTTTTTCTATAGATCGTATAGGATTCCGTGTAAAAGTGGATGATACATGAGTCTATGAGAATAGAGGAGAAATACTTAGACTAAGATTGTTGTCATATAGGAACATACTATAGAAACATCAATATGTTTGAGGATTATTGATCATATTTTTATAAGGAGGAAATAGACGATGATGGGAAAGAAAATTTTAGTAGTTGATGATGAAAAGCCAATTGCGGATATTTTGAAGTTCAACCTAGAAAAAGAAGGTTTTGAAATTGTAATGGCGCATGATGGTGATGAGGCGATTGAAAAAGCAAATGAAGAACAGCCAGATATGGTTTTATTAGATATTATGTTACCGGGAAAAGACGGTTTAGAGGTATGTCGTGAAATACGTAAAAGCTCAGAAATGCCAATTATTATGCTTACAGCAAAAGACTCTGAAATTGATAAAGTATTAGGGCTTGAGCTTGGGGCAGATGATTATGTAACGAAGCCATTTAGTACGAGGGAGTTACTTGCTCGTGTGAAAGCGAATTTACGTCGCCATCAGCAGGGTGGTGCTGCAGAGAAAGAAGAAAATACCGAAATGGTTATTGGACCAATCGTTATCAATTCGAACGCTTATAGTGTAACAAAGCGTGAAGAAAGCATTGAGCTTACACATCGTGAATTTGAATTACTACATTATTTAGCGAAGCATTTAGGTCAAGTTATGACTCGTGAACATTTATTACAAACAGTTTGGGGTTATGATTATTTTGGAGATGTACGTACAGTAGACGTAACAGTACGTCGTTTACGCGAAAAAATTGAAGATAATCCAAGTCATCCTACTTTAATTGTAACTAGACGTGGAGTAGGGTATTACTTGCGTGACCCAGAACAGGAATAGTATATGAAGAAAGTTGGTTTTTTTCAATCTATTCATTTAAAATTTGTGCTCATATATATGCTGTTAATATTAATAGCAATGCAAGTAATTGGTGTATATTTCGTCAGGGAATTAGAAAAAAGCCTTGTAAAAGGCTTTCAAGATTCCTTAACGCAGCAAACAAATCTACTTTCTTATAACCTGAAGCAAGAGTTTGTAAAAGAACGTCCTAAAACAGAATCAGTAGATAAAGCTATTAATGATTCGATTCAAAAATTCGCATCAGATCGTAAGAAAGATATTCAAGAAGTAAGTGTAATTGATTCTACTAAAAAATTAATGGCAATTTCAGACGGGTCTAAGCAAAATAAGGTAGGAAGAACGTCAGCAGATACAGCTGTACAACGGGTAATGGTACAAAAGAAACCAGAGTCAAAGATTGAGAAAGATGGAAATACAGGTCATCGAGTTCAAGTTATGATTACCCCTATTCTAAAAGAGCCAGGCGGAGAGGTACTTGGTGTCATTCATATCGTTGCATCTATGGAAGATGTGTATAAACAAATGAAGGACATCAACCAAATTTTCGCAACGGGGACAGTAATTGCTTTATTAGTAACAGCTGTACTTGGAATTTTATTGGCTCAAACAATTACGAGACCAATTTCAGATATGCGAAGACAAGCAATTGAAATGGCGAAAGGAAATTATTCGCGAAAAGTAAAGGTGCATAGTCACGATGAGATTGGACAATTAGCATTATCTTTTAACAATTTATCTAAAAAATTACAACAAGCTCGTTCCTCCACAGAAAGTGAAAGACGAAAATTATCATCCGTTTTATCACATATGACAGATGGAGTAATTGCTACTGATCGAAAAGGGGATATCATTTTATTAAATGATCCTGCGGAAAAGATGTTAAATGTTTCGCGTGAAACGGCGCTAGATCAATCAGTGTTAGAAGTGCTAGGAATACAAGAAGAATTTACACTGGATCATTTATATGAAGAGCCTGATTCAGTTTTATTAGATTTTAGTACGAGAAATGAACCATATATTTTACGTGCTAGTTTCTCTGTTATTCAAAAAGAAACAGGGAAGGCAAATGGTTTAATTGCTGTATTATATGATGTAACAGAGCAGGAGCGGATAGAACAAGAGCGCCGTGAGTTTGTTGCGAACGTATCTCATGAGTTAAGAACGCCGTTAACAACGATGCGCAGTTACTTAGAAGCACTTACTGATGGAGCATGGCAAGATCCCAATATTGCACCGCAATTTTTAACGGTTACACAAGAGGAAACGGAAAGAATGATCAGGCTTGTAAATGCATTGTTACAACTATCTAAACTAGATAGTACAGAACATCGCTTAATGAAGGAATGGGTCGACTTTACGGATTTCTTTAATAACGTTATCGATCGTTTTGAAATGTCTAAAGAGCAAAATGTAAGCTTCAAACGATCTTTCTCTAAAAAATCTCGATTTATTGATATGGATACAGACAAAATTACACAAGTTTTATATAACATTATTTCCAATGCACTAAAATATTCGCCAGAAGGTGGTACAGTAACATATCGCCTACGTGACCGCGGGGAGTTATTAGAGATTAGTGTGAGTGATCAAGGAATGGGAATTCCGAAAGAAAATGTAGATAAAATATTTGAACGTTTTTATCGTGTAGATAAAGCGCGTTCGAGACAAATGGGTGGTACAGGTCTTGGGTTAGCTATTGCGAAAGAAATGATTGAGGCACATGGCGGCTCGGTTTGGGCGAAAAGTGAGGAAGGAAAAGGGACAACTATTTATTTCACATTGCCAATGGCGACAGATGAAGAGGACGATTGGGAATGAGTATGGAAAACTTTAAAACGATAGTTCTAATTAATTTGGTTGTCATTAGTCTATTTCTTACTTTTAACTTGTGGACATATGTTCCTGATTCTACTTCTATGCAAAATACAAAGTTCGTTCAAGGTAACGAAGAGATAAATCCGATAAAGATTTCGGAGGTTGTTCGCCCATCCTCTGTCGTTATTCATAAAGAGAAAAATCATTATGTAAGCGAAAAGAAGGAAAATGTGGATTCGATCTATAAAATTCTTGAAAACGGAGAATTACATAATTTCGAGGAAATAACGGGGACAGTCCCTAAAGGTGATTTTCTGTCTTATGTACACGGAGAAGAAAAAATTGAATTTGTTTTTCCTACAAATATCCCGTTAGATACGATTAAAAATATGTTTAATATTAAAGATAAAAACATAGAAAGTAACAGAAGTTTTAATCGTATTATAATTGATCCTTCTAGAAGTAAGGACCAAGAAATTAAAGTTAGCTTTGTTTCCTATGATACTCCTCATAAAATATATCAAGCAACATTGAGTGGTGCTTATATAAAGGATATTATAAATGTTCAAAATCAACTTATAACAGTAGCAAGACCATATTTTGAGTATCAAATAAATGATACAAAAAAACTTTTTTTACCAGAGGGGATTACGGAATTAAGTAAGGCAGAGTATATTACAGCTAAACTAGAAGTGGATCCATTTAAAAATGCTTTATTTAGTGATCCACGTTATTTAAGTCCTATTTCTGAGAAAACAAAGGAAACATTTACAGATGGCATCCGTTCTATGGAAATTGATAAGTCGGATGCAATGTTGAAATATAAAAATTCCGCTGTACATGGTGATAAATCTACGGATAATGCGGTAATTTTACAAAAAAGTTTTGACTTTGTAAGTGGGCATAGTGGATCCTTGAAGTCCTATCGTTTTGATTATATTAATGGGAGGAAAACTTCATTCCGTTTATATGAGGATGGTTTGCCTGTATTTAGTGCAAATGGAATAGCGGAATTAAAACAAGTATGGGGTTCAGGTGAAATTATGCAGTATGAAAGACCCTTTTTTGAGTTCAGTATTACTTTGCCTAGTAAACAACAAACAACTTCTCTCGCATCAGGTCGTACAGTGATGACATCACTAGAGAATAATCCAGAAATTGATAAAAAATCAATTCAGGATGTTGGTATTGGTTATAAAATGTCATTGGAACCGTCCATCAGTGATGTGAGAATCGCTGTCTTACAGCCGATATGGTATGTAAAATGTGAAGAAGATGGTAAGCAACAAATATATGAGTGGAGTGAGGGGGGACTAAATGGATTGGGATCGAATTAAAACCATATTTATTGTGACCTTTTTTGTTTTAGACCTCTTTCTTATCTTTCAGTTCATTCAAAAGCAAGATAGTAATCAATTAGAACTTGTGACGGAAACGAAAATCGATCAACAATTAAAAGCTGAAAAAATTACTATGGGAAATTTTCCTAAAGAACTTAAAAAAGAGTCATTTATAATGGCGAAAAATAAGGGTTTCAAAGAAGAAGATGTGCAATCTTTAAAAAATCAGACAGCGCATGTGCAAGATGAATATCAAATAGAGGGTAAATTAAAAGAGCCTTTTTTAAATACAAAATCATTGTCAAAAGATAAGTATAATGAGTTTTTGAAAAATTATGTGCTGGATGGACAAAAATATGAGTTTGGAGCAATAAAGGACTCAAAAATTTACTTCTTTCAAAAGTATAAAGATAAACCAATCTTCTACAATAATCGTGCGATGATTGTTGTAGATTTAAATGAAAAAAATGAGCTTATTTCGTATACACAAACAATGTTAACGGATTTGAAGGAAATGGGCGAAAGCGAAAAGACAAAAGAACAAGAAATTATTACTGCTCAAACAGCTTTAGAAAATATATATTTGAAAAATAAAATTGCAGAAAATACGCACGTGAAAGAGGCGCAGATTGGATATGCGACTCTTGCGGAGTCTTCTTCTAATATACAAGTGCTTGCTCCAACATGGAACTTAAAGACAGAACAAAAAAAGGATTTTTTTGTGAATGCAATTGAAGGACAAGTTATGGAATTGGGGGAAACTCAAGTGCCGGAAGAACATAATGGAGTGAGAAAGAATGAGCATGCATTTTAGTGTACTTGCAAGTGGAAGTACAGGGAATATGCTATATGTAGGAACAGATGAAAAAAAACTGCTTGTCGATGCAGGTTTAAGTGGTAAAGCGACAGAGGCTTTATTTAAACAAGCTGAACTGAATATAAATGACATATCAGGTATTCTTGTAACACATGAGCATAGTGATCACATTAAAGGATTAGGTGTATTGGCGCGTAAATATGATTTACCTGTTTATGCGAACGAGAAAACATGGAATGCAATGGAACATTTAATAGGTAATATCCCAACTGATCAAAAATTCATTTTCTCAGTAGGAGACGTGAAAACATTTGGGGATATTGAAGTTGAATCATTTGGTGTTTCTCATGATGCGGCGGAACCGATGTTTTACGCTTTTCATAACAATAATAGAAAGTTAGCTCTTATTACAGATACGGGCTACGTAAGTGACCGTATGAAAGGTGTTATTAAGGGAGCAAATGCTTTCGTGTTTGAAAGCAATCATGATGTGGAAATGCTTCGTATGGGACGCTATCCATGGAGCATTAAGCGACGTATTTTAAGCGACGTTGGCCACGTTTGTAATGAGGACGCTGCATTAGCGATGGCTGATGTTATTACAGATGAGACAAAACACATTTATTTAGCACATTTAAGCTTAGATAATAACATGAAAGAATTAGCGCGTATGTCTGTATCACAAGTATTAGAAGAAAAAGGTTTTGGGGTTGGAAAATCCTTTGAAATACATGATACAGATCAAAAAGTGCCTACGAAAATTCAATACGTATAATTCTTCATTTTAGTAAACAATAAAGGTGAATATAGTTGTTTTCAGGAAGATAGGTGAACAAATATGTCCTTTATTGATGAAGAAAAATATCGTATTAAACGTGCAGGCAAAAAGAAACATAAAGGTATTGTCATTTCTAGCATAGCGGGGACAATTGTAGGGGCTTCATTATTTGCATTTGGAGCGCCTTTATTTTCAAATCATGCAGGTAAGCTTCCGCAAGCTGAAGCAAGTGAAAAAAATATGGCTGAAGCTCAAAGTGGAAATGTTCCTGTTAAACAGATTAGCTTTGTAGACGCTGTTGATCGTGCTTCAGAGGCTGTTGTTGGTGTTATTAATATTCAACGAGACAATTTTTCAGAGGCTGATTCAGAAGCTGGTACAGGCTCTGGTGTGATTTATAAGAGAACAGATGGACATGCGTATATTGTAACGAATAACCACGTTGTTGCTGGGGCGAATCGTATTGAAGTGAGCTTAAGTGACGGTAAGAAAATTCCAGGTAAAGTATTAGGAACCGATGTAGTCACGGACTTAGCTGTACTAGAAATAGATGCGAAGCATGTGAAGAAAGTGATTGAAATTGGCGACTCTAATACCGTTCGTAGAGGAGAACCAGTTATTGCGATTGGAAATCCACTGGGGTTACAATTTTCCGGAACTGTCACACAAGGTATTATTTCGGCTAATGAGCGTATTGTTCCTGTAGATTTAGATCAAGATGGACATTACGATTGGCAAGTAGAAGTATTGCAAACAGATGCGGCAATTAATCCAGGTAATAGTGGTGGAGCGCTTGTAAATGTAGCGGGACAATTAATAGGTATTAACTCAATGAAAATTGCAGCAAAAGAAGTAGAAGGAATTGGACTAGCTATTCCAGTTACGAGAGCTGTTCCTATTATGAATGAACTAGAAAAGTACGGTAAAGTAAGAAGACCTTACGTTGGGATTGAACTAAGATCATTAAATGAGATTCCGAGTTACTATTGGTCAAAAACATTACACTTACCAGGTAACGTAACAGAAGGAGTCTGCATTTTAGATGTGAAAAGTCCTTCGCCAGGTACGGATGCGGGTCTTAGAGAACATGATGTTATTGTGGCGGTAGATGGAAAAGCGGTGCACGATATTATTGGGTTCCGCACGGCCTTATATAATAAAAAAATTAATGATAAAATGACTCTTACGTTTTATCGTGGTACAAAACGAGCGACAACAACGGTGAAATTAGGCATTCAAAAGTATTAAAAACAGGAGGGCCTACCTCCTGTTTTCTATTGTAGAAAAGTGAGGTGAAGAATATGAATTTACCTTGTTGTTTAGAACATGTTGAATTAGCATTAGATATCATTGTGGATGAGTGTGAAGTCGCACCGGTTATTAACAATGTGGATAACTCTAAAGAAGAGAAAAAAACATGTGAATTTTGTCAAAATGAGGCGACATATGTTGTATCGAACACAGATTCTCACACAATATGTGGGTAACATCTGTGGATATGTGGATAAGTCCTGTGGATAACGTGTTTGTAAGGTGGGGAATAAATGTGAATATCTCGATTATTTCAATTGGGAAATTAAAAGAAAAGTACTTAAAACAAGGTATAGCAGAATATTTAAAACGATTATCTTCTTACGCAAAAGTAGAAGTAATTGAATTGCCAGATGAAAAGGCACCAGAAAATTTAAGTGCAGCAGAAATGTTAATTGTAAAAGAAAAAGAAGGTATTCGTATACTGGATAAAATTTCTGATGATACGCATGTCATTGCGTTAGCTATAGAAGGAAAACAAAAATCATCAGAAGAATTTGCGGTAAGTATAGATCGCCTTGCTACATATGGAAAGAGCAAGATCACATTTGTAATTGGTGGATCACTGGGGCTTAGTTCTGAAGTAATGAAGCGTTCAAACGAATCTCTTTCTTTCTCAAAGATGACATTACCACATCAATTAATGCGTCTAGTATTGCTTGAGCAAGTGTATAGGGCGTTTCGGATTAATCGTGGTGAACCGTATCATAAATAAATTTTTCATTTGTATATAAAGAGTAAAAAAGACCATTGGACAAAAATCACCGATGGTCTTTTAAACATTAATAGATGGTATGTAGATTTCCTAAAATAAGTATGTTTCTATTTCTAAAAAAATATGCTGTAATATGAAGAGGGAAAAAGTATAAGTAGTCATAGAAGTGAGGAATTAAAGGTGAAGAAGTTTAAGAAGTTTTACTTGGAGATTACGAGTGTATGTAATCTTGCGTGCAGCTTTTGTCCGCCGACGGAAAGGCAGAAGCAATTCATTTCTGTAGAGGATTTTGCTAAAAGATTAGACCAAATTAAACCTCACACAGACTACATTTATTTGCACGTGAAGGGTGAGCCGTTGCTCCATCCGAAAATAGATCAACTATTAGATTTAAGCCATGAAAAAGGGTTTAAAGTTAATATTACAACGAACGGAACGTTAATTAATAAGAGAAGGCATAGACTGTTAAATAAGCCTGCGTTAAGACAAATGAATTTTTCACTGCACAGTTTTGATGGACACCCAGGTTCGCAAGATAAAGAGGGCTATGTAAGGAGTATACTTTCTTTCATTAGAGAGGCAACAAGTCAATCGGACTTAATCGTTTCACTAAGATTATGGAATTTAACTCAGGATAATAAAACAAATGCTGAAATCCAAAAAAATAGGGATTTATTATCTATAATTGAAAATGAGTTTGATCTATCTTATCAAATTGAAGAGAAGCTTACACCGGGAAAAGGTATAAAAATTGCGGAACGTGTCTTTATTAATCAAGACTATGAATTCCAGTGGCCGGCATTGCATGAAGAAGAGGATGATGGAAAAGGATTCTGTCATGGTCTTCGAAATCAGGCTGGAATCTTAGCGAACGGAACGGTTATTCCTTGTTGTCTAGATGGTGAGGGAATTATTAATCTTGGAAATATTAATAATGATTCATTCTCTAATATTATTGAAGGTGAAAGAGCGAACAATATTGTAGATGGATTTTCAAAAAGGGTTGCAGTAGAAGAACTATGCAGAAAGTGCGGATACCGCAAAAGATTTGGAAAGTAAATATAGAATAAGCCCTCATAAAGCGAGGGCTTATTTTTATTCTTGATAAGAACGTTCTAATTCATCAATTAAGGAACCGACGTAAGAAACGGCTTTACGGATTGCATCTGGTTTTGACATGTCTACTCCAGCGTGTTTCATTAATTCAAGTGGTTTCATTGTACCGCCTGCACGGAGTACATCAAGCCAGCGATCAACAGCAGGTTGACCCTCTTCTTTAATCATTTGAGCTACAGCGGTAGAAGCAGTTAGTCCCGCAGAATATGTGTAAGAATATAAGCCCATATAATAGTGAGGTTGACGCATCCATGTTAAACCGGCGCCTTCATCAATTTCTACGGAATCTCCCCAGAATGTCGAAAGGACCTTCGTTTTTATTTCAGTTAAAGTTGTAGCTGTGAGTGCTTGCCCTTCTTCTGCTAGAGCGTATACTCTTCTTTGATATTCTCCCTCAAGTAGATGGGTAACGAAGTTGTGGTAATATGTGCCGAGTAGTTGCAGAATAACCCATCTGCGCATTCTCTTATCTTCAGTAGTCGCAAGTAAATGCTGGGCTAATAGTAATTCATTCATCGTTGATGGAGCTTCAACGAAGTACATAGATGGACGCACATTCATAATACGCTGATTTTTATTTGCTAAATAAAAATGACCAGCATGTCCAAATTCATGAGCTAATGTGAAACATCCGCGCATCGTACCCTGCCATGTAATTAAAATATAAGGGTGAGAACCGTATGGGCTAGAGCAGAAGGCACCTGTTGATTTTCCTATGTTATCTGCAAGGTCTACCCATCTTTCTTTGAAGCCCTTTTCGATAATGGAACTATATTCATTTCCTAATACTTTTAAGGAATCTTGAATGAGTTTGCCAGCTTCTTCGTAAGTGATTGTTGGATTAAATTCAGGATCTAACGGTGCATGTAAGTCACAGAAAAGCATTTGATCAAGCCCTAATACATTCTTTTTTAAATCTGCAAAACGGCGCATATGAGGCGCTAATTCGTTATAAATAATATCTAGTTGGTTGTTGTACATTTCAAGTGGAACTTTTTGAGGTTCTAAAAGCATATGGGTAACGGACTCGTACTTGCGCAAACGAGAAAGCGCCACTTGTTTTTTTACTTCAGTAGCATATGTTGTTGCAACTGTATTTTTATATCGTTTCAATGTGGAAACAAATGATGAATATGCTTTTTTACGTATATATGCGCTTGGAGAAAATTCATATTTGCTTTCGAATAATGCAAACGATACAGGCAAATCATTTCCCTGTTCATCTTGTATAGAAGGGAAATCCATATCGGCTAATTTAGTCATGCCGTAAATTTTGTAGGGTGAACTATGAACTTCGCCGAGTGCAGCAAGAGCTTCTTCTGTTTCAGGAGAGAGTGTGTGCTGCCTCTTTTTGAGTATCTCTAGTAATGATTTACGGAAAGGTTCAAGTTTTATTTCCTCAGTTAAATATTTTTCAATTATTCCCTCCTCAAATGAGAGAATTTCGTTATGAATAAAGGATAGTGCGGTATGTACATTCGTTCCTAGAGCGAAAATTTTGGAAGAGTTCGCTTGAATAACTGAATCTGTACGATCAGCGGATTCTTTTAAATTTGCATATGCGCCGAGTTTTGTTAACTTCATTAAAAGCTCTTCTTCTAAAAGTAGGCAATTTAATAAGGTAGCGGGGCTAGTGTGTAATTGTCCTTTAAATGCATCAAGTTTTTTTATATCGTCTGTTAATACATGTAATGCAGTTTCCCACTCTTTATCAGATTCGTATAAATCAGAAAGGTCCCATGTCAATTCAGTAGAGACTTCCGCGCGAATAAGGCGTTTCTCAATTACATTTTTCATTTGTTATATCCCCCTTATTATAAGTATCTAAAAACATGATACTAGAAAATTCAGTGAAATGAAAATATTTTACATTTTTATACATGAAAAAGAAGGACAAGCATAAAAAATGCTTGTCCTTCTAGTTAAATTTATAAATTAATATACTTTGTCACCGTTGAAAATAGAGTTTTTCACGACTACATAATCTACAGTACGAATTGCGTCTAATTTTGTTCCACCAGCGTAAGAGATAGAAGATTGAAGATCTTGTTCCATTTCGATTAAAGTGTCTTCTAAAGAACCTTTATGCTCAACGAACATTTTCTTACCTTCAACGTTTTTCTTCTCACCTTTTTGGAATTCAGAAGCTGAACCGAAGTACTCTTTATAAAGTTTGCCATCTTTTTCGATTGTTTCCCCTGGAGACTCTTCATGACCTGCGAATAGAGAACCGACCATAACCATAGTTGCTCCAAATCGAATTGATTTAGCTACGTCGCCATGTGTACGAATACCACCGTCAGCGATAATTGGCTTACTTGCAGCTTTTGCACACCAGCGAAGTGCAGCTAGCTGCCAACCGCCAGTTCCAAAGCCTGTTTTAATTTTAGTAATACAAACTTTACCAGGTCCAATGCCAACTTTTGTTGCATCAGCACCAGCGTTTTCTAATTCTCTTACCGCTTCTGGAGTTCCAACGTTTCCAGCGATAACGAAGCTTTCTGGTAAATGTTTTTTAATATGTTGAATCATGTTGATCACAGCGTTAGAGTGACCATGTGCGATATCGATTGTAATGTATTCAGGTGAAAGTTGCTCAGCAGCTAATTGTTGTACGAATTCGTACTCGTCTTCTTTAACACCAACGCTGATTGAAGCAATTAATCCACGTGATTGCATATCTCTAATGAATGAAATTCGTTTCTCTGGTTGGAAACGATGCATGATATAGAAGTAATTATTTTCAGCTAAATAAGTTGCGATTCTTTCATCAATAATCGTTTGCATATTTGCAGGTACGACAGGTAATTTAAATTTATGTTTTCCTAAAGTGACAGTTGTATCACATTCAGATCGGCTATTTACAATGCATTTTGCAGGAATTAATTGAATATCTTCATAGTCAAATACGTTTTCCATCATTTACACCCCTAAAATACGAATATTTTATTTTTATTGATTAAAAATGTTCGTCCATAGGATAATTTACATCATTTTCAGTAAGAAGTCAAAGATTTTCTTAACGTTTTTTTGAAAAGAAGCCAATATATTTTAAAAATAACGTTAAAAACGAATTTAAATAGATTTCTTATGAATAATGTTCGTTTATAAAAAAGTAAGGGAAGTTGCGATAATTGCATAAGATTGTATGTATGCCTCTTATTTTGAGCGAGGGGGCTGAGGAAATACTATGAAAAAGTTAATACTAATAATAGGAATAAATTTTTTGGTTACTGCCGGATGTAGCAATAATGATGCATTTGATAAGGCAGAGAAACAAGGAGATTTAGCATTGGAAAATAAAGAATACGATAGAGCAGTCGCATCTTTTGAATTAGCATTAAAAGAAAAGAAGGATGATCGGGAAATAAGGCTGAAGGTGAATCAAACAAATAAAATGATTGAAGCATTACAGGAAAGTAATATAGACCGAGCAATTTCGTTATTGAGGGAAATTGAAAATGATTCTGCTAGTTCAGTTATATTAGCCAAACAAGCAAAAGAAAAACGAGAAGTTTTAGCTAGTCAAAAAGATGAGGAAGAAAAATATAAGCAAATGCTAGTTAAAGTAGAGGAGGTGAAAAACGAGCAGAAGTTTGCGGATGTAAAAGAGCAACTTAACGTAATTATTAGGGAAACGAAAGGGAAAGAACAGTTTAAAATATATTATCAAAATGCGAATGAACAAATTATACAGAGTGTGCCGAGGGCAGTAGATGTAGATAAAACAAAAGATGAGAACCGTAAGGAAGAAAAAGTAATAGAAGAGAAGCCGAAGAAAGAAAGTGTTATTACCGGTCAGAAGGCAGAATAATATTTTCAAAAAGTTTTTAAAATAGAAAATCCTTTTGTTTAGTAAGGCGAATCACGAATGATTCGCCTTTTTATGTGAGCTTTCAAGTATAATGAATAAGGTGATAATAACGTATATGATAATTCATTGATAGGAAAAGCGAAAAAAGAAAATAATACAGAATAAAAAGAGGTTAATATATGAGTGAAAAAAGTTTTGCTGATTATGCATTAAGTAAAGAAATTGTAAGAGCACTTACTGGTTTAGGATATGAACATCCAACGGAAGTGCAAGGAGAGGTTATTCCAGTTGCCTTGCAAAAGAAAGACCTTGTCGTGAAATCACAGACTGGAAGTGGAAAAACCGCTTCATTTGGCATACCACTTTGTGAAGTGGTGGAGTGGGAAGAGAATAAGCCACAAGCTTTAGTTTTAACACCGACGAGAGAGCTTGCGGTGCAAGTAAAAGAAGACATTACGAATATAGGTCGTTTCAAAAGAATTAAGGCCGCTGCAGTTTATGGTAAATCTCCATTTGCACGTCAAAAATTAGAGTTAAAGCAAAAAACACATATTGTAGTTGGGACTCCTGGCCGTGTGTTAGATCATATTGAAAAAGGTACCCTTTCTTTAGAGTGTTTGAAGTATTTAGTTATTGATGAAGCGGATGAAATGCTGAATATGGGTTTTATCGATCAAGTAGAGGCAATTATTGACGAATTACCTAAAAAACGAATGACAATGCTATTTTCAGCAACACTTCCAAAAGATGTTGAAAAGTTATCTCGTACGTATATGGATTCGCCAACGCATATTGAAATTAAGGCTACCGGGATTACAACAGATAAAATTGAACATACACTTTTTGAGATGAGAGAAGAGGAGAAGCTTTCACTTCTTAAAGATGTAACAACGATTGAGAATCCAGATAGTTGTATTATTTTTTGCCGTACGCAAGAAAATGTAGATCACGTATTTCAGCAGTTAAAGCGGGTTAACTATCCTTGTGACAAAATACATGGTGGTATGGTACAAGAAGATCGTTTTGAAGTTATGGACGATTTTAGAAAAGGAAAGTTCCGTTATTTAGTAGCGACAGACGTAGCTGCTAGAGGAATTGATATTGATAATATTACACATGTTATTAACTATGATATTCCATTAGAAAAAGAAAGTTATGTACATCGTACGGGAAGAACGGGACGAGCTGGTAATAACGGGAAAGCTATTACATTCATGACGCCGTATGAAAATAGATTTTTAGAAGAGATTGAGGAGTACATTGGCTTTGAAATTCCAAAGGCACTTGCACCTTCAAAAGAAGAAGTTATGAAAGGGAAAGCAGTATTTGAGGAAAAGATACATGCTAAACCAATTATAAAGAAAGATAAAAATGCAGACCTAAACAAAGGAATTATGAAATTGTACTTTAATGGCGGGAAGAAAAAGAAAATTAGGGCGGTAGATTTCGTCGGTACAATTGCTAAAATTAAAGGTGTTACAGCAGAAGATATAGGAATTATTACAATACAAGACAATGTTTCTTACGTTGAAATATTAAATGGAAAAGGACCACTTGTTTTAAAAAATATGAAAAACACAACGATTAAAGGGAAACAATTAAAGGTTCATGAAGCAATTAAGTAAACAAAAAAACTATCCACCTCTAACAGGTGGATAGTTTTTTTGTTTAAGTTTCTTTGAGGTCATCAACTAGTTTCTCTGCTAAACGTCTATACATATTACTCATAGTCACGAAGGATGTTAGTAATAAAAACTTTTCTAGCTTTGGATCTTCTAAGGAAGAAACCTCGTTTACTTCCTTAACACGGTTATTCACGTCTTGCTTAAAGCTTTCCACATTGGTGTCAGTAAGAGAAAGGTAATCTTTATATAGAGTATTTAATTCGAATGTATCATCGTTTATTAACGGTGCATTTATATTTTCTAAGGAGCTTTTTATATCATTAATGGAAAGAGCTCCTTTTAATTGATAAATTAAGCTGATTAAAATCATATGTTCTTTTGAATACTTTTTATTTTTGATAGGGATGAATAATTTCCCTTTTGCGTAATTGTTAATCATTGTTTTTGTTAATACTTTTTCATCATCAGTTCTCGTTGTATCCGTATAAGTATTCTCAAATAGTTGGACAACTTGGTCTACATATAAGTCGACATTTGGGATATCCTCAAGTTTAATACTTTTTTCTAAATGTAATGATTCAAGTAATTTATTTATATTTTCCACGTAGAACCCCTCACTTTTATAACTTAGTGGAACTTAATGTTTAGTATATCTTTAAATATGGTATTACGAAACAAATGAATTGTAAATGTTGACCCACAAGGATAATATGTATATAATTACATGTAGTTATTAAAACTACATGTAATTATATGAGGGGTGTTTATATGAATGTTTATGTAAGAGAACCGGTTAATGCATTTACTCACTTAGGAGGAGCTGTATTATCATTTATTGCATTATTAGCTATGCTTGTGAAAGTTTCTGTTAAGATGCCATCTGTTGCTGCAATTACAGCTGTTATTTTATTCGGTATCGGGATGATGGTCCTTTATATGGCATCAGCTGTGTATCATAGTGTCGTAGCCAGTGAACGTGTTATTTATTTCTTTAGGAAGCTAGATCATTCTATGATTTTCATATTAATTGCAGGTACATATGCACCCTTTTGCTTAATTACATTAAATTCGGCAAATGGTTTACTATTATTTTGTTTAGTTTATGCAACGGCAATTTGTGGTATTGTTTTTAAAATGTTTTGGTTTAATTGTCCAAGATGGTTATCGACAGCAATTTATCTTCTGATGGGTTGGTTAATTGTTCTATTCTTTGCACCGCTAGCTGATAATTTAAGTACAGGAGGTATTATTTTCTTAGTACTTGGAGGCATTTTTTATACAATTGGTGGGTTTATTTACGGCGCGAAGCCAAAATGGTTGGAGTTTAAATATATGGGACACCATGAAATTTTTCATGTTTTTGTATTGTTAGGTAGTCTTGCGCATTTTCTAAGTGTATATTGTTACGTAATTTGATAAAAAAACGCCACGCGATGCTGTTATGTGGCGTTTTTTTATTACCTGATTGGAATCGTGTATTGTACAAAAAATCATGGGATAAAATGTAAGTTTCTGTGTTCGCATAATAAACATATGATAAGAAATATGTGATATACTTTGAGAAGTTTATAATGAATGAAATATGGAGGACTATAATTATGGCAATACTTGTAACAGGTGGAGCAGGATATATTGGTAGTCATACATGCGTAGAATTACTAAAAAACGGTTACGAAATTATAGTAGTAGATAATCTTTCGAATAGCTCAGTAGAGTCTATAAATCGAGTGACAGAGATAACAGGAAAACAGTTTAAATTTTATAAAGAAGATATTTTAAATCGAGAAGCACTTGATACGATTTTTGAAGAAAATACAATTGAAGCTGTTATTCACTTTGCAGGCTTTAAGGCTGTAGGGGAATCAGTAGAAATTCCGTTAACGTATTATCATAACAACATTACAAGCACATTAGTGCTATGTGAAGTGATGCAGAAGCATGATGTGAAGAAGATGATCTTCAGTTCGTCTGCAACAGTGTATGGTATTCCAGAAACATCACCAATTACGGAGGAGTTTCCATTAAGTGCAACGAATCCATATGGTCAAACGAAATTAATGATTGAACAAATTATGCGTGACGTAGCATTTGCGGATGCAGAATGGAGTATCGCATTACTTCGTTACTTCAACCCATTTGGTGCACATGAAAGTGGACGTATTGGAGAAGATCCAAACGGAATTCCAAATAACTTAATGCCATATGTAACACAAGTAGCAGTAGGGAAGTTAAAGGAATTAAGTGTATTTGGAAATGATTATCCAACAAAAGATGGCACGGGTGTCCGTGATTATATTCATGTTGTAGATTTAGCAAAAGGCCATGTAAAGGCGCTTGAAAAGGTACTTGGCACTACTGGGATAGATGCATACAATCTCGGTACAGGTACTGGTTATAGTGTGTTGGAAATGGTTGAAGCATTTGAAAAGGTTTCGGGCAAAGAAGTTCCTTATAAAATTACGGAGCGTCGACCTGGTGATGTGGCAGTATGTTTTGCAGATGCATCGAAAGCGAAGCGTGAATTAGGATGGGAAGCAAAACGCGGATTAGAAGAGATGTGTGCAGACTCTTGGAGATGGCAATCAAATAACAAAAATGGCTATCTAGAAGTTTAATAAACAGATAAAAAAATGACCTTTTGCGGGAGCAAAAGGTCATTTTTATTTATTTATTTCCATTAAGTTTATTAGCAAATTTAGTAAAGAAAGTTCGCCGTTTTATAGGAGTATTTGACTGACAAAACGTATAGTAATCAATATCATTAATGTAAGCAAAGAGCCTAGAAATAGCATATAAGAATGTAATAGAAGATCCAAGTGCAAAACTAATACCGTAACCATTGAACCCAAATGGAAGTAGAAGAAGACTTAATAACAAATTTGCAGAAAAGAACAGGGCTGATGTTCGAAATGCCCCTTTACGATCTTCAAAATATAAGAGTAGTAACGTGATAACAAGGACCATCCCGTTTGCATAAGCACCAATTATAGTCAGCTGCAAAATAGAGTATTCAAGTGTTACGTTCCCAGATTGTGAACTAAACATCCATATTATAAAAATAATAAGTAAAGAAAAAATACCTTGATTACGAAGTATTCGTTCCATTTCTTGCTTTAGGACAAAGTTCATTGATTCTTTTAATTGTAAAATTGTATTTAATGTCGCCCCATTGTTAACTGAACCGAAGAACTTCTTATACCGTTCATAAAACCTTGTTTCAATGGATACTACGAAGAAAATATAGGTTGGGATAATGCTTAAATAAGCCCAGAAAACAGATGTATCATAAATTTGATGATAAATAAACGTGTTTTCAATATTTCCTCGCCCTTCTCCGAACCAAATAACAAAGTTACATACCCAAATGCCAATATTGTAAAGTAAGCTTGACCAAAATAGTTCTGGATATTTATCTAAATAAGAAAGAAAGGTAAATTGTTCAGTAGCATCACTATTTGGAAACATTCGTACAATAACTATACTTAACCACACTAATGTAATGAAAGTCCCGATTGTAAAAGAAATTAAAAGTAATAGGGCCAATCCGTGTTCTATTCCAAGTGTTGGATGCCAGTAAGCGATAAGCGCAATTCCAGATAAGGAGAAAATGGAACCAATTAAAAATGCAAGAGCGATGGACTGATAATCTTTAGCTGCTGTTAAATAAATGGATTGAATCCAAATGATGTTTAAAGCTAAAAATAAAAATAGCATCACGATTTTATAATACAAGGCTAATGGCGTAAAAATTGCAAACAAAAGCCATAAGATAATAGCTAAAAAAAGTGTGATTTTCGTCATTCCTAAAAAGGAAGAAAATACTTTATCAGCTTTTTGCTCGTATAAAAGGTCGGCCACATATCTAGTTACGATGAGCTGCAAGGCACCATATATGATTTGAGAAAAAATGAAGCAGTATGAAATTGAAATTGTAAAAAGGCGCTGTTCCTCAATTGAAATAGAATGGAACAAACTTAAAATGTATCGAATAGCTGTTACTGCTAAAATAACGACTAACCAAGGACCAGCTGTAACAAATAATGAAAATCCGTACGCTTTTATTCTGGAAGAATAGTAGTCTTCTTGGAATAATTTTTGTAAACGAAATCCTATCCCTGCCATGTTTTTTTACCTCTTTCTAAGTAAAGCTTACGATAACTATCAACGACACCTGATAATTGATAGTGCGCTTCAATACGATTGCGCCCGTTATCCCCAAATTGTTGAATGGATTCAGGGTGACGATAATACCACTCTAAATGAATGGCAACTTGTTCAGGAGATACAGGTGGTACAACAAATCCACATTGTCCGTAAGGATCTTCATCTTGTCCGTAAATTAATTCCTTACAAGAGCCGACATCTGTAACAACCCATGGTAATCCTGCTGCCATTCCTTCTAACATAGCTAATGGTTGTCCTTCAGATATACTTGTTAATAGGAGAATATCTGTTTGTTTTAAGTAATCTTTAATATTTACTTTGCCGGTCATTATTACATGCTCTTCTAATCCTAATTGTTGAATTAAATCACGACATTCCTGAGCATATTCTGCTTCTTCTGTATCAGGACCTAGTAAGTAAAATATAAATGGAATATCTTTTTCTAATAATAATTTAGCTGCATAAATCATTGTTTTTACATCTTTAATTGGCACAACTCGTATAATAGCGGAAATGATGAGTTTATCCGAATTGTATTTTGGTTTACGTAACCCTTTATAGTCAGATAAAGTAACGCCATTTGGAACGATTTTTAGTTTATGGGCCGGAGCACCTAATTCTTTTTGATATGCACTATTTCGGCCGAACAACGTAATTACATCAGCGGCTTGTTCATATGCTTGATGAGACAAGTGATGAAAGAAAGAAACCCATCTTTTTTTATATTCAATTGGTATCCAAGTAGATTGTAGTATTTCTTCTTCGCGCTCCCGAGAATAAATACCGTGTTCAGTTAGAATAAATGGTATATCGGACTTGGCACTAATTGCAGCACCAAGCAATCCACCATACCCTGTCGATACAGAATGAATAAGATCTAATTCAGGAAAATCAATTTGTAAAATTTGAATGATTGGTGTGAACATAGATCTCCACATCCAAAAGTAATTTAAGAAGGATCCACTACTTTCTTCATATAAATAGCTTTCTTTAACAATTGCATAAAACTCACGGCTTTCGAAGAAGGAATGGAGTGTTCCTAGCTTTTGTTTATTTCCTAATATTTGTAATGCTGTTGTATCGTTAGCTTGAAATGTAAACCATTTTTGAAGTGTCTGTACTTCTTGTTTAGTTAAATTAGTTTTTATATGTTTTGCTTCATTTTCTGATTGCAAAGGAATCAGAATGATGTCTTTTACATTGCTTGGAATTTCATATTGATATTCATCTTCTGTTTTTACTTGAGGGACTATCGCGAAAATCGTAAATTCATGTTCTTTAAACTGCTGGATAATCATTTGAACCCAGCTTGCTACCCCTCCACTTACAAAGGGATAGCTGCCTTCAACGACCAAACCTATTCTCATCTGTTATGCTCCTTTAATTGGAATCGTAGCACTGGCTTTCGTTAACGTAACGCTATAAATTTGGGAATCAAGCTTTTTAACCGTACCGTAAGAGAATGAGCCAGGTTGTATTTTCTTACCTTCTTCTACATGTATAATTGTTGAAGTATGGTTTGGTAACCCTTTATATGCAATGTGAACAGCATCATCTTCATAAGAAACATCTAGGTCACCAGTTTGATAAATTTTCATAGAAGCAGTTGCTTCACTTTGGGTCATACTTTTCATATAAGGATATCTTTCTCGTATTTCTTTAATTGTCTTTTTATAAGCTTTAAATAATTCTTCCCATGTTAAATTACCTGAGCGTTTTTCATCAAGGATATCATCTGGATGGACGAAATGTGAGATAACCCCTAAATTTGCGGTAACATCAGTTAAGATAAATTGCTCTTCATCTGTGATAGCATAGCCGCTCGTAATGCGCGGGAAGTGATAAATGTTTTTATTATGTTCATCTGGTCCAAATTCTTGAATTAAACTACCGTTACTTTTACTTCCCACATATAGAGAAGCAACTGTTTCCATAGTTGGAACCGCGTCGTTTAATGCACTTAATCCAGCTGTATTTATAATATTGGATGGTGGTACATAGGTTTTTAATTTTTCGTTTGGAAAGAAGTTATACACGAGTTTTTGCAGAGCATCTAAGGAGCTCTCCATATCCTCTTTTGAATTCCATGGAACATATTCAAGTGCTTTATCTACTGGATCTGGTGGTAATAATAAAGGTTGATGGTTATAGCCATGAATGCCTATTTCCCCGCCGTGACTTAGTAATTCTCTCCCAAATAATAAATAGGTATTTCTATTTTTACCTGTGAAATCTTCAAAGGGTGGCGTTACTTTATTTTGGTACGTCCCAATGGCAACACCCGTATATTTAATATCAAGATCTTCAGAGATATCCTTCATATTTTTCCACCAATGTTTTTTATAAAATTCTTCAACAGAAATTTTTTCTTTCGTTAAGTTTTTTAGTTCTCCACTTGGAATCGGAGATGGGAAGTCATCGATATACATAATCTCCGCTCCAAGTTGTGCTGAAGCGAAAGTCGGGAAAATAGTACCCAGTGATTGAACGAACATACCTCTACCTAATTTATCGTTCAATGCTGTTGTATTCCAATATAAGACTTTTCCTTCACCGTAGTCATTGGTCCAAAGGATGGGAGTATCTTCCGCTGTAATCCAAGTATTAGTTGTATTCTCATCTAGCGTAATATTCATTGAGCTATGAGTAAACAATGGAGAAGAACTTGAGAGATCTGGATAACCAGGGAATAAAACTTCTTCAAAGGTTAATCCTTTCGCATCTTTGAAACCTTCTTTTTGGGTAATACCAAATAATGTGTTCCAGGAAGGATCTGAATCAAGTCGGTTTGCGATAATAATTCTTCCGCCCATTTGTACAAAATTTTGAATATCAGCTTGTGGAAGTTGCTCCATTATTTCACCTGTAATAATAATCCCTGTATAGGGAGAGGGAGTAAGTCCCTTAATTTCATTAGCTGTAATATCTTTATAGTGTAGGTGTGCGTAATCCATTGCCTTCTTCGTATTAAATTCGACTTGTTGCCCTAATGTATTATCCGTTTTTAAAACGTATAATTGCATTTTTTGTCCATTTTGAGCTACATCTTTTGCTTTGAGTGTTTTAACAGTATCTGTTTCTTTAGTTTTAGGAACAGAAAACTTTTGATAAAAATTTTCTGTTCGATATATAAGGATGGATAAAATTAAGAGAAATAAAATGATACTAATAATCCCGATATATATATTAATCCCCTTTTTCAATGTGTGCGCCTCCAAACTGCCTTACAAATAATTGATATTTACGCGGTAGTATATGAACTCTTTTTGCATCTGTTAGATTATTGATTAAGTTATAGAGCTCGTCCCATAACTGTTGCTCATAATATATTTCAAGTAAACCAACGTAACCGTAATATGATTCAGGATAGAAATGAATAAGATTTAAAAATTGTTCTTCAGACTTTGCATATTGTTTTGTGTGTAGAAACAGATTTCCAAGATGGAAAGGGTAAAGAGGTTCGTTAGGGAATAGTTCTACACCTTGTGTAATAAAATTCATAAATTCAGCGATTATTTTTTCTTTTTGCTGATTAGAAAGGAGACCACTGTTTATATATCTTAAATAGTTAGAAACCAATTCTTTTGCAATTTCATTTTGTGGATTTTGTAGAAATTGCTTATTTAAGTATTCGATTTGTTTTTCGTACCGTTCATTTAGTAAATTAATAGTAGTTGCTGCGTAATGCACAGTTTCAGGATCTTTATGGTGAATGGCTTCTTTCAATAAGCCTCCTTCATTAGCAATAGAGGAGGAGCTTAACTGTACAATGAGTTGTTTATGTAATTCAGGCTTATCTAGTTCTAATCCAGAAGAAAATGAAATTAAGTCCATATCTTGTTTTGCTGATTCCAAAATATCCTCGTAATTATCAACGTGAAAGGCAACATAATCAGAGTATTGCTGTAACCACTCGGTTTTGAAACGTCTTATATTAAGTAATAACATGATTGCTGATACAATAAGTCCGATAAGCGGGAAAAGAAGAGATAGAATCAAGCAAAATTCAATAATTCCTTTTTTATCTTTAGTAATCAAACTTTTCGTAAATCGAAATAAAAGAAAAACCAAAATAACATAAATAAAATAAAGAAGGAGTAAAATCATTAGACTATGACTCCTTTAGAAGAAAGAGCGTTTTGTATACGAGTTTGAACTTGTATACAAAAATGTTCTTCAGTGCCAGGTAATAAAATCATGATTGTCTGCTCGGTCGTACTATAACCGAATATATCGATATCTCGCAAATGGTCTTTTAAAATAGAATTTATCATTCCTAAATAATCTTGTGGAGCATTGAACTCAAAATAGGAATATGGATAAGATAGTGTTTCGTAACGTTTCTTTTCTATTTTTAGTAAATGTTTAAATTCATCTTCATAATAAATGCTTGTTTTAGGGAATGTGCGATCCTCTTGACTGGATAGCCAAAGATTAGAAGCGTTTTGTAAACGATCACCCATCCAGCGTAAATACCATGTGAAAAGTTCGAATTGCTCAGAAGTTACTTTTGAAAATTCGATTTCGTCTAATATAATGACGTATTGTACATCATCTTGGAATAGGACGGGACCAACTAAAAGTGGAGCGTCTTGAAAATCCTCATCTGTACGGAAAAAAGGTCGATTATGCGCTAGCGCATTTTTGATGACTAAGGAAGCGTTTTTAACGAAAATAGATTGAGATAATGTATTTTTACCAGTTTCAGCTCTTAATTTAATACGAAGCGATTGTTTATTGTTATCAACGTGATAGATACCAATTTTTTTTGCTCCAAAATACATTTTTAATACATTCATTCCTTCATCGAGTACAATTTCAGGATGTGTATGATTTAAAGCTTTAAACATATGATACATTTTAGATAAGTGGTTATTTGACTCAAGTACACGAGAACGTAGTGTAATACGTGTTTCATCCAATTGTTTCACGACATATTTTAATTCTTTATTTTCAGCTTTCAACTCATTATTTATCATATGTACATCTTCATAACGTTCTTTTTGTGCAGTGCTCATCAGTCCGCAACATAAACTAATAACAAGTAAGAAAATCCAACTTATCCAGTAATCTAATGAATAAAAGTACAGTAATACATCATTTTCTTTATATATACCGCTTACGAAAATATAAATCATTGCTTCCAGAAAGGCGAAAAGGGCAATAGATATGCCATACCGGCTAGAAATAATTAATGTAATAAATAAGAGTAGGAAGTATTCATACGTTGGTGTAAGAAAATCAGTTAGTATTGATAGAAAAAATAGTGCAATAAAGAGAATCGTAGGTTCAATCATCTTTTGGAATATATTAGATTGTCTATAGTGCATAAAAAACCCCTTCTTTCGTTTGCAAATTTAATTTTGAGGAATAGTACACTGAAATAAAATACATAATTTAAAAGAATTATTTTAAGATATATAATATATAAAGCCCAAATCATTTTATCAACAGAGATGTAGTAAATTCAAGTGAAATAAATTCTAATTTCTGTTAATGTATTGCATTTATTGGGATTTTTATAAAAAATCGAGTTTGAAAAAATGTAGAATGTTATGGTATTACTATATTTGTATTAATATTTAAAACAATAGAAAATTACAGTTGTATAGGGGGTAATATTATTATGGAGTGGAAACGTTCCGTATGCTTTTTAGCTATATTTTCTTTTATTTTTTCCTCAAGTACATCCGCACAAGCAAATGTTGTGGAACCAGTTTTAAAAAATGTACGAAGTTATAAAATTTATTATGGTGAAGCAAATGAGCAAGTAATTGAGAGACTTTCAAAGTATGACATGGTTATTATAGAGCCATATGCATTTACGAAAGAACAGGTTCAGCAATTAAAAAAATCAGGAACGGTAGTTCTTGGCTATGTTAGTGTTTTAGAATTAGAATCGTGGCATAAATCGCAAGTAGTTGAATCAGACTATTATTATAGAGATGGTAAGAAAATGAAGATTGAGCAGTGGGATACATATATTATGAATTTAGCTGATGAACACTACCGCGGGATTGTTGTGAATAAGGTGAAACAGCAAGTTATTGGAAAAGGAATAGATGGGGTGTTTTTAGATACAGCTGGTGATATTGATGACTATTTTTATGATCAGCCGTCTACACAAGGGAAATTTCGAGAAGCATATGTAAATTTATTAAAAGAAATTAAAAGTGTTGATTCCAACCTGCTTCTTATACAGAATTGGGGATTTGACACAATCAAAAATACATCCTTGAATTTTATACATGGTGTATTGTGGGAAGACTTCAATAAACAAGTTATTGCGAAAGATGAATGGAGTCAAAAGTGGATGCGTTATTTTAAACAACAAAGCAATAAAATTGTAACGTTTACCGTGACCCCAGATAATGTATCTAAAAAATATAGTTCTACAAATGGATTTGTTCCTACAATAAATCCGAATGATATTTATGATAAATAGCAAGTGTTCAAAATGAGATACTATCAAGATTGACTATCACGCTTTAGGTCAGTAATACGATTATCTTATAAAGATAAATGTATTACTGACCAGCCCAGCCCCTTTCACATAATAGGGGAGATTTAATGAATTCGAACGAGTTGTTTATGGTATACTGTATTACCTTCTTGGCTTGTATATGGCGGGATACTTCGCCCAAAACAATTTGCAACAATATTGGAGTGGCCAGGATAAGAAATACGAATTTCATACAAATCAATAGAGTCATCTAAATCAGCATAAAAAACTGCTAAGTGGTTGCCTTGTAAAATATATGGGAATGCTACTTCCGTATTTTCACCAATTAGTACAGGTAATTTTACAGGATTAGAATAGTTAGACCAATCCCAAACCTCTATAGTTACATGGTGTGTGTAATATGCATCTAAATTTACAATGTTTACTACTGCTGAAACAGTTGCAGGCTCTCTTGTTAATACACCTGTGGAGTGAAAAACAAAATGATTTGGATAATGAAGAGGCATAAATATCAAACCTTTCTAAATTAATATGAGTGTACGATATTCTATGCAAATAATTAATAGAATGAGATAGGGAAAATGTATCATTCTACTAATTTTTTATAGAAATTCAAAACGTAGTATTGAAAAGTATTCCAACACTTGTATCATTGTTAGAGTACGTTTATAATCAAGGAATCCTATTTCATGTTTTGATAGGATTATTTATTATTGAAAGCGTTTTAAATTTGTTGTTTTTTAAGGTAGGAAGTCTAACTTATTCAGGTTAAAAATTATGTATGTAGTTTTAAATAGGAAGAAAAATAATAAAGTGAAACTTTAATCAGTGGGTGGGGGTTGTTCATCCCCACTGATTATTAGCCTTCACCAATCGGGCTTTACGGGCAGTTGATCTCTCACTTAACTTCTTTGCTCTAGCTGAATTTTGAGGTGGGAGTTTTACTGCTCGTTAATGCGGGATAAAGTATCACTTTATATTGTGGGGAGGTTAAAAGTGTGAAAGGGAAAGATTTTCACACGAATATATATGGGTTACGTAGGATTATTACTTTCAGGTGCAGCTTTATTTTTAAATAGTCTTGTCATATTAGGCAAAGTAGAGATGAAAAGTGCAGGTGTCTTTAATTTATTTGTGGGGGCATTACAAATTATCATTCCGTTCTATTTGATTATGATTTCTGATCAAAGTAATTGGACGGTATATTCATATGCGGCTACTTTTTTATTTGGTTTAACTTATTTATATGTAGGCGTTACTTTTATTAAAGGAATGGATAGTAGTGGACTAGGCTGGTTCTGTATTTGGGTAGCAATTATTGCTTTATTCTATATGATTGTTTCATTTGTTCAATTCCACGATGTTGTTAATGCGTTAACATGGTTTATGTGGGCATTACTTTGGTATTTATTCTTTGTATTAAATGCACAAAAAAAGAATATCAATCAATATCTTGGCAGAATTGCTTTTGTACAATCATGGGTAACATTGACGTTGCCCTCACTCTTTTATTTTATGGGAGTATGGGGCGAGGGATTCATATATGAACTATGGGTTTATGTATCAGTAATTTCTATTTTATATTGCTGCTATTGTATTTTTAAATATCGAGTACGTTAATGTATCGTGTGTAGAAAAAACATGGAATTGTTAAACTGATTCCATGTTTTTTTATTTTAGCATTTATAATAATAGAGGTAGTATTTTACAATTTGTGAAAACGGGGATGATGAAGGTGAAAAAAGTATTGGTGCTAGGGGGAACAAGATTTTTTGGTAAACATTTAGTAGAAGTACTGTTGCAAGCTGGACATGATGTAACGATTGCGACGAGGGGAGTTACTGAAGATTCCTTTGGAAGTGCAGTAAAAAGACTGACTGTAGATAGAGAAGATGAGAGGCTACTAGAAGAGCGTTTTGAAGGTAAAAGCTATGATATTGTATACGATAATTTATGCTATAGCTCGAATGCAGCGAAGATAATATGTGAAGTGCTAAAAGGAAAAACGAAAAAATACATTATGACATCTTCAATGGCTGTCTATGAGCCTGCGTTAGTCCTATTAGAAGAAAATTTCAATCCGTACGAGTATACAATTACGTATGGAGGTAGGAATGATTTCAATTATAGTGAAGGCAAGCGATTAGCTGAAGCAGTTTTATTTCAATATGCAACATTCCCAGTCGTTGTGGTAAGATTTCCCGTCGTTATTGGAGAAAACGATTATACGAAAAGATTACAATTTTACGTTGAACATGTTGTGAAACAAGAGTCTATCGTTGTGGATCATATAGATGGAGAGTTGTCATTTATACATGAAAAGGAAGCAGGACAGTTTTTAGCTTGGTGCGGGATGGAAAACATAGAAGGGCCAATTAATGCTTGTAGTAACGGGGTGGTTTCTACCAGAGAAGTTATTCGTTTCATAGAAGAGAATACCGGGATAAAAGCGCTCATTCAAGAAGTAGGAGATAATATAGCTCCTTATAATGGAGTGATTAATTGTACGTTACATAATGGAAAGGCTCGTGAATTAGGATTCCCGTTCCGAGAGTTGAAATTAGAGACGGAAAAAGTTTTACGTTATTACATAAATACAATGAAATAATCATAAATCCCCCGGTGGCAATCCGGGGGATTCTGGAGGATTTCGACAATACTAATTTTACATTACCAAATTTACCTTATACGCACGACTAATGTGTTTGTGATTGAATTGCTTGTAAATACTTTTCATTTACCCGGTCCCAGTTCACCGTATGCCACCAGTTGGTAACAAATTCTGGACGCCGATTTTGATACTTTAAATAATAGGCGTGTTCCCATACATCGATGACGAGTAATGGAATTTTACCTTCTTGCAAAGGTGTATCTTGATTGGGTGTACTCATAACGGAAAGTTCCTCACCGTCCAGAACAAGCCATCCATAGCCACTTCCAAAACGACTAATAGCTGCTTTGGAAAGTTGATCTTTTAAGTTGTCAAAGGTATTGAAATAATAATCAATTACTTTTGCAACGTCTCCATTAGGCTCACCGCCACCTCGCGGGCTCATTAATTCCCAAAAAAGACTATGACAATAATGTCCACCACCGTTATTTCTGACAGCTGTAACAATTTCTTTTGGTAAAGTTTCTAAATTACATAGTAACTCTTCTAAAGATTTATTATGTAATTCCGTATAGTTTTCTAAAGCGGCATTCAAGTTATTTACGTATGTCGCATGGTGCTTTCCATGATGAATAGAAAGCGTGTTGCTATCGATATATGGCTCTAGTTCATCATAGTCATATGAAAGATTTGGCAATTGAAATGAAGACATAACATTCCCTCCTTTCTTATTAAAAAGTTGGTCTAGGTAAAAATAATTTACCTGAGTCAAAAATACACCTATTTTTTATGCAAGTCAATAGTAATTTCTTTAATTTTCTGAAAAATATTACAATAAAAGTAACACTTCGAATTTCATTTGTGACTCTTATTCTTTTTGCTTATACTGTAAAGTAGTAACGTTTTGTTGAAATAGAAGGAGATCGTTTATGAGTAAAACGAAACAATTAATAGAGGAAGCGAGTCATTTTATTACGGTTTGCTATAAAGAGCTTAATAAAGAACAATTCATAGAAGAGAGAATAAAAGAAATTCAAGTTGAGATAGAGAAGACGGGGACGTATGAGCATACATTTGAAGAACTTGTTCATGGATCACGAATGGCATGGCGCAATAGTAATCGATGTATCGGAAGACTATTTTGGAGTAAGATGCACATATTAGATGCACGTGAAGTAAATGATGAGGAAGGTGTATACAATGCATTAATTCATCATATTAAATATGCAACGAACGATGGGAAAGTTAAACCGACAATTACAATTTTTAAGCAATATCAAGGTGAAGAAAATAATATACGAATTTATAATCACCAATTGATTCGGTATGCAGGATATAACACAGAAATGGGAGTGATTGGTGACTCTCATTCCACTACGTTTACAGATTTTTGTCAGGAACTTGGCTGGCAAGGAGAAGGTACGAATTTCGATGTATTGCCACTTGTGTTTTCTATAAACGGGAAGGCACCTATATATAAAGAAATTCCGAGAGAAGAAGTAAAAGAAGTGCCAATTGAACACCCAGAATACCCGATTTCGTCACTTGGAGCAAAATGGTATGGGGTTCCAATGATTTCAGATATGTGCTTAGAAATTGGCGGTATTTCTTATACGGCAGCCCCGTTCAATGGATGGTATATGGGAACGGAGATTGGGGCTCGTAACTTAGCGGATCATGATCGCTATAATTTACTTCCGGCTGTTGCGGAGATGATGAAGCTCGATACATCGAGAAACGGTACGTTATGGAAAGACAAGGCGCTAATTGAATTAAACGTGGCTGTTTTACATTCTTTTAAAAAACAAGGAGTTAGTATTGTGGATCACCATACAGCTGCACAACAATTTCAACAATTTGAGAAGCAGGAAGCGGCATGTGGACGGGTTGTAACAGGTAATTGGGTGTGGCTCATTCCACCGTTGTCGCCAGCTACCACTCATATTTATCATAAACCGTATCCAAATGAAATTTTGAAGCCGAATTTCTTTCATAAATAATAGCTAGTATAGTTTTTTTTCTGCAAAATATAATTTTTTTTAATTACTGTTACGTAGCAAATGGAAGCCTTTACTATCGGCTATTTTTGGAAAGGGCTTTTTGAACCAAGGAGTTCCTTATGTTATAATCAAATTTCTGTTTCGAAGACCTTATAGAAATATAAGGTCTTTTGTTTTGCTTTTTTATGTAATAGGAATAGAAATTTTCTTTTAAATAAGGGATTTAGCATATTTTTAGGGACAACATAAGTGTGTAGGAAATTGATGAATTATTATGCTTATATAATCATTGTGTTTTGGGTGTAAACAAGAAAACATAATAAAGTTGTTTTTTTAGATTGCTGAGGAAGGAGGAAGTGTAAATGAGGATGAAGAGTCGAAAAACGGATTGGCCTGTATTTCTTATTAGTGGTGGCTCACTTTTATTATTTGTAATTGCAGTTATTTTAAATAAAAGTTACGTAGAGGGAGCCATTAATAGTAGTTTTGCAGCTTCAATTAAATATTTTGGTGCCTTTTGGCAGGTTTTATTAATTGGTACATTTGTTGTTGCAATGTGTATGGCGTTTTCGAAATATGGGAGAGTTAAACTTGGGGGACTAGAAAAACCTGAGATTAGTACGACAAAATGGCTCGCTATTATTATGTCTACATTACTTGCCGGAGGTGGCGTTTTTTGGGCAGCCGCAGAGCCGATGTACCATTTGATGACGGTGCCACCAATACATGAAGGTATAACTGCTGGAACGAAAGAAGCGATAATGCCGGCTTTAGCACAAAGTTATATGCACTGGGGTTTCCTGGCTTGGACGATTTTAGGTACAATTAGTGCGGTAGTTATGATGTACGGGCATTATCATAAAGATATGCCTTTAAAACCTCGAACGCTTTTATATCCTATTTTCGGAGAGAAATTGCGAAAGAGTTGGCTTGGAACAATGATCGATGTATTTGCCATTATTGCGGTAGCTGCAGGGACGATTGGTCCAATCGGATTTTTAGGACTACAAGCAAGTTATGGGTTACAAGCATTGTTTAACATTCCTGATGTGTTTACTACTCAATTAGCCATTATTGTTTGTGTAGTAGCTGTTTCTACTATATCTGCGGTAACAGGAATTGATAAAGGGATTCAAATTATAAGTAATTTAAATGTTAGGTTAGCAGTTCTATTAATGGTATTTGTATTACTATTTGGACCAGGTGGATTTATTATCGATTCATTTGTTTCTTCGTTTGGATTTTATATAAATGAATTTATTCCAATGAGCACATATCGTGGTGATACAGCTTGGTTAGGATCGTGGACAATCTTTTTCTGGGGATGGTTTATTGGATATGGACCGATGATGGCAATTTTAGTGAGCCGAATTTCAAGAGGAAGAACAATCCGAGAAATCATCGTTGCAATTGGAATTATTGCACCTATTATTACAACGTTTTGGTTTACTATACTAGGGGGATCAGGTGTGTTTTATGAGTTAATGAATCCTGGTTCTATCTCGACCGCATTAAGTGAATCTGGTATGCCAGCGGCTATGATTGCAATTACAGAGCAACTGCCACTATCTAATATTATTGGACCTGCATTTCTTTTATTAACAATTTTATTTGTAGTGACAACAGGAGATTCAATGGCTTATTCGATTTCAATGGCAGTGACTGGAGATGGAGATCCTAGAATTAGTTTGCGAGTTTTTTGGTCGCTTATTATGGGCGCAGTTGCGGCGATTCTTTTATATATGGGTGAGGGAAGTATTAACGCCTTACAATCCTTCATTGTAGTGACGGCTGTTCCGGTATCTATTCTGTTATTCCCAATGCTATGGCTAGCGCCTAAAGTCGCAGGGGAATTGGCGTTAAAACAAGGTATTGTAAAAGAAGAAGATAAAACTAGCTTCTTGTTCCAAAAAGCTAGTAAATCAAAATAAATAATTGTATTTATATAAGAAGAGGAAGCATTTCATTTGAGATGCTTCCTCTTTGCTATTTATCCAAATACTTTTCCTGAGGGGACAGTATTTGGATAAACATTTCGTACAGTTTCAATCTATTCTAATACTTTATCTTTCGTCTCTGGGACACATAATAGCATTGTAACTAAACCGATTGGATAGATAATGAAGATGAGAGATAATGCTCCCATTAAATTACCACCTGCAGCAAGTAAGCCGATAATAACAGGTCCAAATCCAGCTAACCCACGTCCTGTACCGAAAATAAAGTTCTCTGCTGTCGAGCGAGCTTCAGCAGGATAGTTTTCAGCTAAAATTGCTCCGAATCCCCCCATCATGCCATTGGCAAAGAATCCAAGCAATGCACTTCCCCATAACAATGATGTTGAGTCTGTGAATAAGAAGAAGTAAACGAGACAGTATATAGTACCACCGACATAATAGATTGTAAAAGTTTTACGGCGACCAATTTTATCGGCTAGAATACCAAAAGTCGCAATTCCAATTAGCATGCCGATCGTAGAGATGAACATCCAGCCGCTCGCTTTTGCTAATGTGTAGTTATATTTATTCGCTAAAATAGTTGGCATCCATGTGAAAATTCCATAATATCCGAAGTTCTGGATGAATGACATAATAATAAGACCAATTGTTGTTATCGTTACTTTTTTATTGGCAAATAACTTTCGAAGTGGGAACTTTTTCATTTGCTTTAGTTGTTCTGCCTCAGTAGTTGTTAAATTACCTTTAGCTTCTTTTTGTAACAATTCTTTTTTGTATCGTTGTTTTTGTTCCCATATTTTCGGTTCACTTAAACTTTTGCGGACGTAAACAGCTAGTAGAGCGGGAATGAGTCCAAATAAGAAAACAGCTCTCCATCCGAAATGCGGGACGATAAATGCCGGAAGGAGTGAAGCGACTAGTACGCCAAATTGCCATCCAAGTGCAACAACGGATGTCGCCTTAGCGCGCATTTCTTTAGACCATGTTTCAGTTACGATGGCCATCCCAATCCCGAATTCACCACCAACTCCCATTCCAACTAAAAAGCGAAGAATTAATAATTGCCAATAATCTGTTGCGAAATAAATAAGTGTTGTTGCTAGTGAGAATAGTAAGATTGTGAAGGCCATCGTACGGATACGCCCAAATAAATCAGCAATAAATCCAAATAAATAAGACCCGATTAGCATTCCTATTGTGGTAGCTAATGTTAAGTTTCCACCTTCAACAGGGCTTAAATGAAATTCTTTTAAAATGTAGACGAGTACGAAAGATAAGAGCAACATGTCTAAACCTTCTGCTGCATATCCTAGCGCAGAACCAAACAATGTTTTATATCTTTTCTCTTTCGTCTCCTCTGTTGTTGATTGTACATCAGTAGTGACGTTCATCATTACTCCTCCTTATTTTCTTCTACAGTCGCTATGGAAGAATAACAAAAGGCCTTCTCACCTGATATGATGAGAAGGCCAAAAAAGCATACGTATCCCTAAAAAAGACCATACGTATAGTATATTCCGACTTCCTTCTCAACCTCACGGGGTTGGGTTAAAGGACTGTATTATATTACTTTATTTTTAGCACTCTTCTGTTAGATTGTCAAATAAAGAGGGGATAGTTATGTGTAAAATATTTCAAAAAACATTTCATTCTCCTTGACGCACGCTTCATTATTTTTCCATAATAAAACTAACTAATATAAAAAGGAATGAATCACAGATGCTAAATTTAGTACTTATGATGATTGAACGCGTCGGACTTATTGTTATTTTAGGATTTTTACTCTCTCATATTAAAACGTTCCGGCGTCTTCTTCATAAGCAAGACGGATATGTAGATAAGTTTAAGCTTATTTGTATTTTTTCAGTGTTTACAATTGTAAGCAATTACACAGGGATTGAAATAGCAGGAAATACTATTATGAATGAAAATTGGTTACAAGGTGTTTCATCATCCAGCACAATTGCGAATACACGAATCATGGGTGTTGGAATTAGTGGATTGCTTGGCGGTCCTATCGTCGGAATTGGAGTAGGTTCTATTGCGGGTATTCATCGTTATATGCTTGGCGGGACGACGGCAGTAAGTTGTGCAATTTCATCAATTTTGGCTGGGATTATAACAGGTTATATTGGATACATTTTCAAAAAATATAACCGTACTATTACTCCTAAATTTTCTGCGATTTTAAGTGTTTTTATCGTTACTTTAGAAATGCTTATGATTCTATTAATTATAGAAGATGGACTTAGTGTTGTGAAAACAATTGCGCTACCGATGATTCTTGTAAATAGTTTTGGCAGTTTCATTTTACTTTCGATGATACTAGCTATTTTACGACAAGAAGAAAACGCAAAAGCTTTGCAAACGCATAAAGTATTACGAATTGCTGATAAGACGTTACCATATTTCCGCCAAGGGTTAACAGAAGAGTCTTGTAAACATGTGGCACAAATTATTCACCGCTTTACGGGAACAGATGCGGTATCCTTAACAGATACAGAGGAAATCTTAGCTCACGTTGGATTAGCATCAGATCATCATATTCCTTCACACAGTTTAATAACAGGTTTATCAAAAGAAGTATTAAAAACAGGGAAAATAATGAAGGCAAAATCACGTGAGATTATTAATTGTCAACATGAAGGGTGTCCATTACAAGCGGCAGTTGTTATTCCATTAACTTCACATGGAAATACGATAGGAACATTAAAACTTTATTTTAAAAACCCTAATCAATTAAGTCGTGTTGAAGAAGAGTTAGCGGAAGGGCTAGCGAAAATATTCTCCACACAGCTTGAGTTAGGTGAAGCTGAGTTACAAAGTAAGTTATTGCAAGATGCCGAAATAAAAGCGTTGCAAGCACAAATCAATCCGCATTTTTTATTTAATGCAATTAATACAGTATCAGCTTTATGCCGAACAGATGTAGAGAAAGCGAGAAAATTATTATTGCAGCTTAGCGTTTATTTTCGTTGTAATTTGCAAGGGGCACGACAATTACTTATTCCATTAGAACAAGAGTTGAATCATGTACATGCATATTTATCGTTAGAGCAAGCGAGGTTTCCGAATAAGTATGAAGTGAAGATGTACATTGAAGAGGCACTAAAGGTGACTTTAGTTCCACCATTTGTGCTTCAGCTATTAGTTGAAAATGCATTGCGCCATGCTTTTCCGAAAAAGCAGCCAGTGTGCCAAGTCGAGGTACATGTGTTTGAAAAAGAAGGGATGGTTCACTTTGAAGTAAAGGATAATGGACAAGGGATTGAGAGTGAACGTCTAGAGCAATTAGGAAAAATGGTAGTTCCATCAAAGAAAGGGACGGGAACAGCCTTATATAATATTAATGAACGACTTATCGGGTTATTTGGGAAAGAGACAATGCTTCAAATTGAAAGTGAATTAGAGCAAGGGACAAAGATCCTCTTTGTGATTCCGAAAAAAGTAGAGGAGGAAAAACGGAGTGTTAAAAGTATTAGTAGTTGATGATGAAATGTTAGCACGGGATGAATTGAAATATTTATTAGAGAAAACAAAAGAAGTAGAGATAATTGGTGAGGCGGATTGTGTAGAGGATGCATTAGAAGAATTAATGAAAAACAAACCAGATATTGTTTTTCTAGATATTCAATTATCTGATGATAATGGATTTGAAATCGCAAATATATTAAAGAAAATGAAAAACCCACCTTCAATTGTGTTTGCTACTGCCTATGATCAATATGCATTGCAAGCATTTGAAGTAGATGCGTTAGATTACATTTTAAAGCCATTTGATGAAGAACGTATCGTACAGACATTAAAGAAATATAAAAAACAAAAGCAAATAAAGTTAGAAACAAAGCAAGATGTAAAGAGTGTAGATGTAACGGCCGAGATGCATAAATTAGCATTACCAATTGAGGAATCAATTGTACTTGTTAACATTGAAGATATTATTTATGTAGGGCTTGTAGATGGGAAAGTAACTGTAAAAACAATGAAAGAAACATATGTAACACATGATACGCTTGTCATTTTGGAAAAGAAATTACCACAAACAATTTTTATGCGTGTTCATCGTAGTTTCGTTGCTAATATTAATCATATTTCTGAGATACAGCCGTGGTTTAATTCGACTTATAACTTAATTATGAAAGAGGGATCCAAAGTCCCGGTTAGCCGTACATATGCAAAAGAACTTAAAAAGCTGCTTCGTATTTAAGAAGCAGTTTTTGTATTTCGTCTGCCTATTTTTGTAACTAATTTTGTATATTTGACGTTCTGTTATGTAAACGCTTACAGTTGTATTTTTATCTTATACAATAAAGGTACCAAATCGAAAGAGGTGGCCAAAATGAGTACGAAAAAAGTATATAGTTTCTTATCACAAGCATTCATATTTTCAGCTATTATGTTAGTTTCTAATATTATTGCAACGCATTTACCAATTCCGATGCCTTCATCGGTGATCGGATTAGTTATTTTATTTAGCCTATTATGTTTAAAAGTTATTAAATTGGAACAAGTTGAATCACTCGGAACAGCTTTAACAGGTATTATCGGATTCCTTTTCGTTCCATCAGGTATTTCGGTTATTAATTCTCTCGGTGTAATGGGACAATATTTTGTACAAATTTTAACTGTAATTGTTGTCGCAACAATTATTTTACTCGCTGTAACAGGATTATTTGCACAATTTATTTTAGGAAAAGACGATAAAGAAATAGAAGATACGAAAGAATTGAAAGTAGTAAATAAAGGACGCAAGCACGGAAAAGTTGCGTAACCAATTTAGTATATATTGTTAGGAGGGAATGAACATGGCAAGCACAATGACTCCATATTTCGGAATCGTCGTTTCATTAATCGCATACGGAATCGGAACATTATTATTTAAGCATTCAAAAGGATTCTTCTTATTCACACCATTATTCGTAGCGATGGTATTAGGGATTGTCTTTCTAAAAGTAGGTAACTTTACTTTTGAAGAATATAATACTGGCGGAAAAATGATTAGCTTCTTCTTAGAACCAGCAACAATCGCATTTGCAATTCCATTATATAAACAAGTTGATAAGTTAAAAAAATATTGGTGGCAAATTTTATCGGCTATTGTGGTTGGATCTATTTGTTCAGTGGTTGTTGTGTTCATTGTCGCAAAAGCAATTGGTCTAGATACAGCTGTAATGAACTCAATGTTACCGCAGGCAGCAACAACAGCAATTGCATTACCAATCTCTGAAAGTATCGGTGGTATTCCAGCAATTACATCATTTGCAGTTATCTTTAATGCTGTTATCGTATACGCATTAGGAGCTTTATTCTTAAAAACATTTAGAGTTAAACATCCGATTGCTAAAGGTTTAGCGCTTGGAACAGCAGGACATGCGTTAGGGGTTGCAGTAGGTATCGAAATGGGTGAAGTAGAAGCAGCTATGGCCAGTATCGCTGTGACAGTGGTTGGTGTCGTAACAGTGGTGGTTATTCCAATGTTCATGCCGTTTATTGGATGATAAAACTTACTAAAAAAATATAAAAGCAAGTTATTTGTAGGACGGATTTCTACTGATAGCTTGCTTTTTATGTTACAGTAGTGGTAAGACCTATTGAAGGATAAAAGTTTCCTTAAATCTTCATTAATACTACGTATAATGCGTTCTGAAATAGGTCATTGTATTGTAAAATAAGAAGTAACATAATATATAGCACAATTAACGGGTGGTTAGGGTTGAATATAAATTGCTCGCAATGGCTTTAATATTAAAGGATAATTATAAGTAGAAAATAGAGAGAGATCTACTTGTTAACGTTTTACTTTATAGGACAGGAGAGAGTACTCGTCGATTATGCAAATAAAAAACCTGTTTCAAAGCAAAGGATTTCAGAGGTTAATCGTATTAGTATTACTTGCTCTCATATTGTATGGGATGCAAAGTATGTTAAATTTAATTTTAATTACGTTTATGTTGACGTATTTAATGGATCGATTCCAAAAGTTTATTTCTCGTAAATTAGATCATTTCATGCCAATTAATCGAAAAATTATTATAGCGCTTTTATATGTAATGTTGGTGGCAGGAATTGCCATTACGCTATTTAAATATTTACCGGTATTAACAATACAAATTTCACAATTGATTTATCAATTTAATGTATTTTTAAGAAATCCACCTGATAGTGAATTAATTAAGTATGCAGTTAATGCTGTTAATCATATGGAGCTTTCTAAATATGTGGGGCAAGGCGTAGACATTTTGTATAAATCTATTACGAATGTTGGGAAATTTGGCCTTCAAGTTTTACTTTCTGTAATTTTAAGCTTATTTTTCTTACTTGAAAAAGCACGTATCGTTGCTTTTACTTCGAAATTTAAAGAAAGCCGACTTGCAATTTTCTATAACGAAATAGAGTATTTCGGAAAGAAATTTGCACGTTCATTCGGAAAAGTAATCGAAGCACAATTTTTAATTGCAATTGTTAACTGTGTTTTATCTGTTATTGCATTATGGATATTAGGATTCCCGCAATTACTAGGTTTAGCGTTAATGATTTTCTTGCTTGGCTTAATTCCAGTGGCGGGTGTTATTATCTCGTTATTCCCACTCTGTATGATTGCTTACAATATTGGCGGTATTATGTATGTCGTTTATATTGTAGTTATCGTAACAGTAATTCATGCACTTGAGAGCTATGTATTAAATCCGAAGTTTATGTCTCAAAAAACAAACTTACCAATCTTCTACACATTTATGGTATTAATTTTCTCTGAGCATTTCTTAGGTGTGTGGGGACTTATTATCGGTATTCCAATCTTCATTTTCTTATTAGATGTCTTAGATGTGACAAGTGATGAAATGGAGAAGGACGTTGAAAAAAATAAAGTGAAGTAAAGAAAAAGCATCGATGTTCGATGCTTTTTCTTTTATAACATGACGTTCCTTATGCCATACTGTAAGGAGAAGATAGAATAGGGGTGAAATAATGGCTGTAAATGAAAAGATAGAGTTAGCTACGTTTGCCGGAGGGTGTTTCTGGTGTATGGTTTCGCCATTTGAAGAGATGGAAGGGATTATACAGGTTGTTTCAGGCTATACAGGTGGCCATAAAGAGGATCCAACGTATAAAGAAGTGTGCTCGGAAACAACTGGGCATTATGAAGCAGTACAAATTAAATTTGATGCAAATAAAATGCCGTATGAAGAGTTGTTAAATATATATTGGAGACAAATTGACCCGACTGATATAGGGGGACAATTCCACGACCGCGGGCAGTCTTATGAAACGGTGATTTTTTATCATAATGAAGAACAACATAAAAAGGCAGAGGCTTCAAAAGAAGAGCTTGAGAAAAGTGGGCATTTTTCGAAGCCAATTGCGACAAAAATATTGCCAGCTGCTACGTTTTATCCAGCTGAAGAATATCACCAAGGATATTATAAGAAGAATACATTTCGCTATGAGTTATATCGTAAAGGCTCAGGTCGAGATGCTTTTATTAAACAACATTGGCCAAAGAAGAATGCTCATTTAAAAGAAAGATTAAACGAGATGCAGTTTTATGTAACACAGGAAAATGGGACAGAACCGCCTTTTCAAAATGAGTATTGGAATCATAAAGAAGAAGGGCTTTATGTAGATATTGTTTCGGGGGAACCATTATTTACTTCTTTCGATAAGTTCGATAGCGGCTGTGGATGGCCGAGTTTTACGAAACCAGTTATGTCAGCTAGTGTGAAAGAAAAAATGGATGTTAGCCATAATATGACGCGTACGGAAGTGAGAAGTAAAGAAGGAGATTCACATCTTGGGCATGTATTTCCAGACGGCCCAGGACAAAACGGCCTTCGTTATTGTATTAATTCGGCAGCGCTACGCTTTATTCAAAAAGAAGATTTAGAAAAAGAAGGATATGGTGATTTCCTAATCTTGTTTGGGAATAAAAAATAACCTCGCAGTCAGCGAGGTTATTTTTTTATTTTACTTTTTTCTTTTTAAATTTGCTTAATGCTTCATAAACGATTGGAACAATAAGAAGTGTTAATAACGTTGAACTTGTTAATCCACCAATTACTGTTACGCCAAGTCCTTTAGAAATTAAGCCGCTACCTTCAAATCCTAATGCAAGCGGGATAAGAGCCCCGATTGTTGCAATTGCAGTCATTAAGATAGGACGCAGGCGTGTTGTACCAGCTTCTAATAATGCTTCACGTGTTGATAGGCCGTCATTTTCTTTATGAATAACACGGTCAATGAGCACGATTGCGTTCGTTACAACGATACCAATTAGCATAAGAGCCCCAATCATCGCAGATACGCTTAACGTTTCGCCAGAGATTAATAAGGCAACGAGTGCACCAATGATTGTGAATGGTAGCGAGAATAAAATTGCGAATGGTGCAAGGGCACCGCCAAATGTAACAACAAGAACGAAGTATACAATGGCAATCGCAGCTAACATCGCTAAGCCAAGTTGTTTGAATGATTCTTGAATATCTTGTGTAACACCACCCATAGAAACATCTATACCAGAAGGAAGATCCATTTTATCTACTTCTTTTTGAACAGCGGCAGATGCTTTTGAAACGTCATCAGATGTTAGTTTTGCACTAACTTCCGCATAAACACGGCCATCACGATGTGTTACTGTGTTAGAAGTTTCACCTTCTTTTACAGTCATAACATCTTTAACAGCAACTTCATTACCAAGTGGTGTTGTAATTTTACGATTTGTTAAGTCATCGATCGTTTCATAGTTTTGTTTTTCAGTTTCTACATATACATTTATATCTTTATTATCTTTTTTAATTGTTGTAAGAACAGGGCGATCATGTTGATTAGAAAGTCCCATTCCAATTTGAGCAGCAGTTAGCCCCATTTTACTTAACTTTTCTTGATCAGCGACTAAAGTATATTCTGCATATGTTTTTGCAACACTAGAGTCTATGTCTTTTAAATCTTTATTTTTCTTCATGATATTTTGAATGTCTTTCACGACAGGCTTAATTTCTTCAGAGCTATCTCCATAAACGTATAGCTTAATTTCGTTACTACCGCCACCTGCTCCGAAATCTTGGTTTTTCCATTCACCTTTTCCAGACATCTTTTGTAAATCTTTAACGACTTGTTCTTTCTCTTTTTCAAAGTTTTTCGTATCGTTATCATATTGAACGAAGAACATCGCTTGATTTGTTTGACCAGGGCTCATTGGGTTTTCGCCGCCTAATGAGAATTGAATCGTTTTGACGTCTTTTTTATCTTGGAAATGCTTTTCAGCTTTCGTTGCAATTTTTTCAACGTCGTCTAACGTTTGACCTGGCTCAGGTTTGTACGTTGCGATAATCATTTTTTCTTCTTCAGATGGTAAGAAGCTGACACCGATGATTGGTACAAGTGCAAGGCTGCCTACTAATAGGAGGACTGTGATACTTGATGTAATAATTTTATGGTTTAACGCCCATTCAAGTATACGTTTATAGCCGTTTGCTAATTTGCTTGGTTTTTCCTCATGATGTACTTCTTTTTCTCTCATGCTTTCCTTCTTAAATAAGGAATGTGCTAGCATCGGCACAATTGTAACTGCCACAAGTAAGGAAGCAAGTAGGGCAAAAACAATTGTTAAAGCAAATGGTAAGAACATTTCACCAATCATACCCTTTACAAGCCCAAGAGGTAAGAATACAGCGATTGTTACAATTGTAGAAGACATAATCGGGATAAACATTTCTTTCGTAGCTTCACGAATTAAATCTTTCCCACGTAATTTCTCTTCTGATAAAGACATACGTCGGTAAATATTTTCAATAACAACAATTGAGTCATCAACAACGCGTCCAATAGCAACTGTCATTGCTCCAAGTGTCATAATGTTAAGGGTAATATCCATTTGTTTTATTACTAAAACTGCAATTAATAAAGAAAGTGGTATAGAAACGACAGAGATTAGTGTTGTTCGAATGTTTCGCAGGAACAACATAATAATAACAATCGCAAAGATAGCACCGAAAATAGCTTTGCTAAGCATTGTTTCGACTGATTTTTCAATAGGCGCACCTTGATCGAATGTTGAAATAATCTCTAAGTCTTTATATTTTTTCTCAAGGTCTTTTACTTTATCTTTAACTGCATTTACAACATCAACTGTATTCGCATCAGCAGCCTTCACAATTTGAATACCGATTGCTTCTTTTCCATTCGTTCGAGAAATGGATTCTGCTTTTCCAACTTCTTTAATATCAGCAATCTCTTCTAATGTAACCGTTGGTATGCCATTCATAGCGGCCGGATTCATCTGTGGTGCTTGTGTTCCAGCACCAGCGTTTTGGCCACCTTGACCATTCGGTGATGAAGGGATAGCTGGAATTTTTAATTCTTTTAATGCTTTAATTGTTGTAATGTTACCATCGACAACAACTGATTTTTCCGTATCTTTAAATGTATATAAGCCAAGTGGTAACGATACGTCCGAACCTTTAATCATATTTTTTACAGTATCTTCACTTAAACCTAATTCTTTCATCTTATCTTTTTTGAAGACAAGCTGTACTTCGTCTACTTGTTGACCTGCGATTTGAACAGATGCGACACCATCAAGTCCTTTTAATCCAGGAACAATATTTTTTTCTACATTTTCTGTTAAGGAAGCTAAAGATTCATTTTTACTCGCTACGCTTAATGAAATAACAGGAAAGGCATTAAAGTTTACTCGTGAGACTTTCGGGTCTTTCACACCTTCTGGCAGTTTCACGTTTGCGAGCGATTCTTTAATTTCCGTTTCGGCTTTTTCCATATTTTTATCAAAATCATATTCTACCTGAATAGAAGATGCGTTTTGATAAGATGATGAACTAACAACGTTTACACCGCTTAAATTTTGGAGTTGCTCTTCCATTGGTTTTGAAATTTTATCAGCTACTTCTTCTGGTGTAGCACCAGGATAAACCGTGGTTACTGTTACAATCGGTGTTGTAATATCAGGAATTGTCTCCAGCTTCATATTGAGTCCAGAATAAATACCCGCAATAGTAACAATAATGGTTAGTAGCCAAACTGCGAACTTATTTTTTAACGTGAAATTGATGATTTTGTTCATGTTTGCGCTCCCTTTTTATTATATTGACCAATCGGTCAGTCTAATACATAATATAACTGACCGATTGGTCAGTCGTCAATGAAAAGAGATGGTATAATAAAATCAAACTGTAAGTAGTCGGTTTCCTATTCTTTTTCTGATCATTGGCTTTTACTAACCGGATTTTATAGATGGAAAGGCTTCTATATAAACCATTTACTCCATTAAATTTTAGATGGGGAGTTTTATTTTCAGTTAATGTGGAATAAAATCAAGTTTGAATTTACATAAGATGCGAGATTAAGTTTAGGAGAGAGAATATGAAAGAAAAAGAGCGCTTAATTATAGAGATGGCTATGAGGTTATTTGCAACTAAGGGTGTAAATGCAACGTCAGTACAAGAAATCGTAACCGCATGTGGTATATCAAAAGGAGCTTTTTATTTATATTTCAAATCAAAAGATGAGTTATTATTGGCCACACTTCGATATTATTATGACAAGATTCAGAAGAAAATGCTGGATATTGAAAAAGAATCTTTATTACCACGTGAAAAATTTGAAAAACAATTATATTGTCAGTTTACTGATGTGCAAAAACATAAAGAATTTATTATTATGCATGCAAGAGAAAATGCAATTCCATGTAATAAAGAAGTAGAAGAGTTTATGATGAGGATGAAATTAGAGTCTCATGCATTTTATCGGAATAGCTTACTGTCTATTTATGGTGACAAAGTCAGTCCATATTTATTAGATTTGGTAATTATGGTAGAAGGAATATGCCACGGTTATTTACAATTAATTATTTTAAATGCACCGGAAATTGATTTATCCTATGTTTCGACCTTTATTTTACAGAGGATAGATAATTTAGTAGAGGGGCTTCTAGAATCTTCGGAGGAACCTGTCCTACATGAAGAGAGACTAGGAGAATTTCTTTGTAGTTCCGAGCTTATTAAGGAACAGGTGAAGGAACATTTTCTAAGTGAAATTATTGTATTTAAACGAACATTAGCTGATCAATTAGAAAATGATGAGTTACTTGTAACTTTAGATGTTTTAGAGGCAGAAATGAGATTGCAAAATCCAAGAATTCCAGTCATTAGAGGTATGCTTGCTAATTTAGCGGTATATCCTGGTTTAAATGAGTTTCGATTGAGGCTTACGGCATACTATAATATAAAAAATCCTTGCATATAGAACGCAAGGATTTTCTATTATAATTAAGAATTATTTTGTGACCACTCTTCAACATTCCAAGTTTTTGTTATCCAGCCTTCATAAAATTCTGGTTCGTGACATACAAGAAGGATTGTCCCTTTATATGCTTTCAGAGCTTTTTGAAGTTCTTCCTTTGCTGTAACATCAAGATGGTTTGTTGGCTCATCGAATAGGATCCAGTTACTTTCTTCACCCATTAGCTTACATAAACGAACTTTTGCTTGTTCACCACCACTTAATTGATTTAGCGGGCGAGAGATATGCTCATTTTTTAATCCGCATTTTGCTAACATTGCACGAATTTGATGTTGGTCCATGCTAGGGAATGTGTTCCAAACATCATCAATTGGTGTTATATTATCCGCTTTTACTTCTTGCTCAAAGTATGCAGGCTCTAAGAAGTCACCAAGACTCGTTTTACCGCTTAAAGGTTTAATTTTTCCTAAAATTGTTTTTAGTAATGTTGATTTACCGACACCATTACATCCAACGATAGCAATTTTTTCACCGCGTTCAATTGTCATTGTTAGTTTTGGTAGTAATGGGTGCGTATATCCGATTTCTACATTTTCACCTTCAAAGACGAAACGGCTACTTGCACGACATTCTTTAAATGAGAATTCTGGCTTAATTGCTGTTTCAGGACGATCAATACGCTCCATGCGATCAAGTTGTTTTTGACGACTTTTTGCACGACCTGTCGTTGAATAACGAGCTTTGTTCTTTGCAATAAAATCTTCCTGCTTTTTAATAAACTCTTTCTGTTTTTCATAAGCATTTATATGTTGATTTTTATTAATTTCGGCTAACTCTAGGAATTTTTCGTATGTCGCTGTATAGCGCGTCATTTTTGTAAATTCTAGATGGAAAATAACATCAACGCATTTGTTCATAAATTCCGTATCATGAGAAATTAATAAGAATGCATGTGGATATTCTTTTAAATAATTCGTTAACCAATGAATATGTTCAACGTCTAAATAGTTAGTAGGCTCATCGAGTAATAACACTTCTGGTTGCTCAAGTAATAGCTTTGCAAGTAATACTTTTGTACGTTGTCCACCACTTAGTGCTGAAACATCACGATCTAAACCGATTGCATCAATTCCAAGACCTCTTGCTGCCTCTTCGATTTTCATATCTAGTAAATAGAAACCACCTGCTTCGAGAGCATCTTGGATTTCTGCCATCTGCTCAAGAAGGTCCTCTAATTCTTCCGGTGTTGCAGTTCCCATTTTTTCTGCAACTTCATTTAAAGCTTTTTCTTTTTCAAATAAAGGTAAAAACGCGTCAGCTAATACATCACGAATTGTGCGACCAGGTGTTAAAATTGTATGCTGGTCTAAGTAACTGTAATTTGTACCAGGTGTCCATTCTACACGGCCTTCATCATGGATAAGTTGACCAGTAATAATATTCATAAATGTTGATTTGCCAACACCGTTTGCACCGACTAATCCGACATGTTCTCCTGCTAGTAAACGCATGGATACATCTTTAAATAATGTGCGATCGCCAAATGTATGGCCTAGTTTTTCTACTGTTAATAAGCTCATAGTATCCTCCGTCCAACTTGAAATAGTACCTTGAATCATGATACTAAATTATTGAGTATAATGCTATCCTTTCAAAATGTATCTTTTTTCAAGAATTATTTTGCGTTAATTTTTTTGGGAAATATAATAGTAAAAAAGTTACTTCTATTTACAGAAGTAACTTTTTTACTAAGCTTTTTGTTTTACTTTACTAACTTTTTTTTCTGCTACAATGAAATGTGGTCTACGCTTTGTTTCATAATAAATACGACCGATGTATTCACCGATAACCCCTAGGAAAATGAGTTGAATACCACCGATAAATAATATGGCAGAAATTAATGTAAAGTATCCTGGTACATCGACGCCGCTAACGGTAATTTGAATAAATGTAGTGATTACATATAAAACAGCTAAAAGCGTTGTTAATAATCCAAGGTATATAGATAATCGCAATGGTTTATTGTTAAACGAAATTACACCATCTATCCCGTAATTTAATAACTTAGAGAAAGTCCATTTACTTTCTCCGTCAGAACGTAATACATTTTCGTATTCAATAATTTGTTCTTTGAAACCAATCCAAGAAAATAAACCTTTTGAAAAACGATTGTATTCAGTTAGAGATAGTAGTGAATCGACTGCACTTCTACTTAAAAGTCTAAAATCACCGATGCCATCTACTAGCTCAATATCAACGAATTTATTCATGACTTTATAATATAAGCTAGAAACGAAAGAACGTACTGGTGAATCACCCGTTCTAGTTCGCTTTGCAATTACTTGATCATAGCCGTTATTATAGCCGTCTAGCATATCTTTTATTAGTTCGGGTGGATGTTGTAGATCAGCATCCATAATAACCACAGCGTCGCCTGTAGCATACTTTAGACCGGCAAGCATAGCAGCTTCTTTTCCAAAATTCCTACTAAATGATATATAATGCACACTTGAGTCTGAATCGGCTAGGTCACGTAGAATTTCTAGTGTGTTATCTTTACTTCCATCATTGACGAAAACAAATTCATAATCAGTAGTTAGTTTATGAATTTCAAGAGAAGTCTCTGAATAGAAAGCTCTGAGTACCTTCTCTTCATTATAACAAGGTACTACTATTGAAAGGGTCATGTTAGGACCTCCTTAGGTGTAATTTTAAACTGGGCATGAAGTAAAAGCTCAAGCAATTATCTTCAACTTTTACTTCACTTTATTTTAATAACTTTTTTTAAAACGACTTTTAAATTTTTTATATCGATCCTTATCTCCAAGAACTAGAAGCGAGATACAAATGATAAATGAAATGATAGAAATAACGAGACCCATTTTGAAATAAGGTGTGACGTATTTCATTTCAACTACATGCTGCCCTTTTGAAATAGGAACACCAATAAAGGAAGAATTAGCCTTCGTAAACTCAGTTTCTTTACCGTCAACCTGTATTGACCATCCTTTACTATACGGTACAGATAAATATAGTAATCCATCTTTAGTAGAATTAATATTACCTTTTAAGTAGTTACCTTTATAGTAAATATTTTGTAGGCTATTTTCTTTTAAAGTATTCACTTTTTTCGGGACAGTTTTATAGTTGGTACTGTTGACTTGTAAGTCTTTCAACTCGTATTGACCAGGAGTAGGGATAGAAATGATTAGCTCAGTTGGCTTCGCATCTTTTCCTAAATTGTAAACAAATCTTTCTAACGGGTAAGCATAAGCTCCATCTTCATTACCTTTTATCATAGATTTGTCATTCACAGTAACCCCAAATGATTCCTTATTTATATTTCTAATTTTAATTTCAACAAGGAGATCACCTAACATATCGGTATTATCAACAGGTACTATTATACGCCCATTTTCATGAACAGTGAGTATATCTTTCTCTTTATCTATATTTTCCCACTTAATTTTATTTGGATTAATCTTAATTTGTTTTGAATCTAGCTGTTTTGTATTAAATTGTTTTAACGGAAGACTTCCAACATTATCTACAACTACAGCATCTAATAAAAGTTGATCTCTCTCAGCAAAATTAAGTTTTGAAAATTCTTCATCACTTATTCCAGCTTCGTATACATAGCCTAATGGTAGTGCAAATTCGTTTTTATAAATGTTGTAAGGACCTACTTGTTGTAAATATTTATAACCATACGGAATATCAGTTTTATTAGCACCTTCACTTAATACATAATATTTTACCCCTAGCATGTTCTCAAGGAATAGTCGTTTATCTAACTGGAAGAACATAGATGGACTATCATATCCTTGGAAAACATTGTACTTATTTTTCATAAAGTCATGAACATCACGATTGACTAAGCTTTGATAAGTACTTGTACCATGATAACCTTGCAGCATCGGTGTATTCTTATAATTATTGTTTGGATTGATAATTCGATAAAAATCTTTATCTTGATTTTGTATATAATGAATTGCGTCAATTTCATCCTTATTATCGAGACCTGGACCATGTAATGATTCTTTTGTTGCGCCTGCTTGATTAAAGTGTTTACTAAGAGCTGTATCTGAATAGATGTAATTAATACATATTACATTGACCAGTACATTCAATATAATGAAAGATTGTAAGACTGCTTTTGATAAATAGCGCCATAGTAATATTGTAATAATAGATAAAGCAGTGGTACCAATTAAAATTTTATCAATCGTTTCTAGTGGTTGTTCGTTTATATTTGTTTTTCTATAGAATGCGTAAATAAATAACGCTGTCGCTAGCAAAGGACCTATTAAATAGTTGACCTTCTTTTTGTGAAGTAGCATCCAATCTAAAATGTAAGCTGAAGTTTGGGCAACCACAAATGCAAATAGGTAAAACCATCTGGATTGCATAGCAGAAAAACCATTAAATACGGAATACGTATATGGAAGCATATACAGAACTAGCATAAACCCAATAAAGAGTAACTTATTTGTGACAAGTTTATTGCGTATTAGAAGCGCGCTAGTAATAAGGAAGAGAATGAAAACTGGGAATGCGAGCTGATACTCCTCTGTATTATTAATGAAAAAGATACTTTCCATTAAGTTTTTATAAAACGTATCTTCAAAAAATAATGGAATAGTAAATTTTGTAGCTAGTCGATCTGAACTAAATACACCATTTACAGATGGTATAAAGCAAACAGCAGCTAAACCTAGTGATAAAGAATATAGGAAAGCAATTCTAATATAATAAGTTAGAAATGTTTTTATCGTTTTGTTTTGCTGTGTAGCGAAATACTGGAAAAAGGCATAAATATAGATGAAAATGCTAGTAATGAAAGCGAAATAGAAATTTGATGCAAGCATAAGCGCTGTTGCAAACAGGAATAATCCCTTTTTTCGCTCTAAAATATATTTATCCAGTCCCCATATTACTAAAGGTAAAAACACTATAGCATCTGCCATGAAATCCCATAATAAAGAATGGCGAATAAAAGTCACACATCCCCCATATATAATGGCAGAAATGAAAGAAGAAAAAATAGTTTTATTATGATAACGTAAAGAGCCATACATGAATAACATCGCTAATGTACTTTTTAAAATACTCATATATAGCTTCATCTCAAAGATTTGGTCAAAATTTAGTTTAGGAAGAAGGAGCGTAAGCCAGAAAAATGGTGCTGTACTATAGTAATAACTAAATTCCCCGAATAAATCTCCACCTAAGCCATAATCCCAAGACCAAAATAAATTCCCATCTTTAAATGCATGTTGTAAAAGGAATGTAAAGAAGCTGAATTGTGATAATGCATCTCCCGTACTAGAAAATACACTGTCTGATTTTAAGAAAAAGTAATGAAAAGCAAATGCACATACTATTAATAATGGAATGATAATAAGTGTGCTTTTAGTGAAAAAGGTTCTTTTATTTACTTCTGAAGTCATTAAATGAATAAGCCTCCTCAATACAATTATTAAGATTTAAGCCACATTCTCCATATTTAGATATTGTTTTATAATGAAGAAAAACTATGGATGAATCGACGATTTTTGATGGTAGTAATAAAGTTTTCAGGTGTGCAATTTATGGTAAATTTAGGGCGTAACAAGTTAATGTTTGTATAGAAGATTAACTGCGAATTGCTTTAATACTAGGTGTTGTACATCTAGGGCTGTCCGTTTCCAAGTATAATCATTCCAGAAAGGCAAGTCAATTTAAGATAAAGATTGAAAACAAGGTTAATTCTAAGTAAAGACGATAAAATAAAAACTTCAAATTAAATTTGAAGTTTTTATTTTTATTTATTTTCTAGCTAGCTTTTTATTTATAAATCCTAAAATTAACCCGCGTATTTGAGGATCAATGGCAAGACCGATAATGCCGTACAATATACCAGTAAATGTTAAAGCTATTAGTGGCGGTAAGTTAATTAACACTGTGCGGTATATCGCGTAACTGATTATAAATGCTAATGCATTGAATATTATTCCTTTGAATAGTAATGCAAAGCCTTTACGAACGAATAAAGTAAATCCGATTAATAATGTAATTTCGGTAATGATTGCAGCTCCCGCAGCTCCCATCATTCCAAATTGGCTACCTAATACGATGTAACTTACGATAGCGACAGCTAATCCAATTCCCATCGTTGTCGCCCGCTTCCACTGTTGACCAATAGTTGTTAAATTATCAGCAAGTGGATAGTTGATAGATTGTAAAATGACCATAAAGGCTAAAATTGCAAGAGCATCACCGGCTGGTGCATATTGTTCACCTAATAAAGTAACAATCCAAAAGCTTGGATCAGCGATAAATGGAATGGAGATTCCCATTCCTAAGAAAGACATAAGTTTTAATTCGAACTGAGATAGTTTTCTATGTTCATCAATATTCTTTTCATTTCCAAAAGTAAATAATTTTGGATAAAAAGCTGCTGCAATTACACCAGGTATTTGATAAAGGACAGCGGGTATTTTCGATGCAGCTCCAAAGAATCCAACTTGCTCATACGTTGAAACTTTTTCTAATATAATGGGCCCTAACTGTGGTAAGAGCATAATGATAATGCCATTGATTGTGAAAATGAGCAATTGATCTAAAATACCTTTATCCCAGCCCTTATGAACTGTTGTATGGCGAATTACCATTATAAAGGCGATGAGTCCTGTTACGAGACTGGATATCCCGTACATGGCAGCAACCATCATAAGTGACCATTTAAAGGACATTCCTAGTAGAAGAGCAGCTGCGGCTGTTACACCTTGTATTACAGAAATAATCGCTGTAAATTGCATGCGTTCTGTTACTTGGAAGTAAGCCATCCCAACACCTTGTAAAGTGGCTCCAAACATTGTCGGCAGTACAACCCAATATACCATCGCACGTAAGTAAGCATCAGGATAGAAGAACTGAGCGAAAATAGCGAAGAGCACAGAAATTACGATAGCTAATACTAAACGAATACGTAAATAACTACTAATTAGTACGCTAATGTTAGCGTTGCTTCTCGTTCCTTCACGCATAAACGTATGTGTCAAACCTGCATCTGTAAAATAACAAATAACAGCGGAAACTGCTAATGCAGTTGTAAACATCCCATAATCCTTTGGTGAAACATATCTCGCAAAGAAAATCGTCGCAATAGCAAGTACAAATCGAACAGTAATATTTCCTACAAATAGGTAGGAGGCGTTTTTAAGGATTTTATTTGTTTTCATGGAACAAGACCTTTCTATTTTTCAGGACGCACTTCGTCCTATTTGTAAATTTGATTTGTTTACGGAAGGTATGTTTAAAAGCGTATTCTTTATTTAAGAAAACATAAACTTTATTCGTACAAACCAAAGCATTGCGTATAGCTTTTTGCTTCGTTTTCCATTTTTTGAATAAATTTTGCGACAATATTTATTTATATCGCCCTTGATTAATTGAACTTGTGATTTATCTAACTTAGAGCTTCCTTTAATGTATATACAAGCATTGTTAATGACTGTATATGGGAATAGGTAAGTTTCAAGAATTTCAAGAAGTTCTGTAGAATCATTCACGATTAAGTCTTGTGATTTATTATGAACCCAATCCTTCATTCGATTAAATACTTCTAATTCTTTTGCTGTTTTTAATTCATAATCTTTATACTTTGAAGAAAGATTTCCTTCTGATAAGATTCTGTAATATGTCAAATATTCATCTACATAGCATACGTTTGTTACACTCATTAATTTAAATAGAAATTCTAAGTCTTCTCCCCAGCTACATCCTGGTGTGAAACGAATGTTATGATCCATCACGATAGATCTTTTAAAAATCCAAGTACTCGTTTGCGCAACAACTTGATGCGTTAAGAAAGCTTTTGTCATATCACCTTTAATAAAGTTTGTCGTGTGTTCAACTTTTTCACCCGTCTCTTCATAAAAGTTCATATAGCCACAATAACAAGCATTCATGTTGTTTTTATGCATGCTTTCAACTTGTTTTTCGATTTTTGTTGGATGCCATAAATCATCACTATCAAGAAAAGCAACATATTCTCCGCTAGCGTTTTCAATTCCTGTATTACGAGCAACAGAAACGCCTTGATTTTCTTGAGGGACGTATTTTATTTGTCCTGGATATTTTTGTTCAAGGTTTTTTACGATAGAAGATGATTGATCTTTACTCCCATCATCTATAATTACAATTTCAATATGTTTATATGTTTGATTTAGTATCGATTCCATCGTTTCTTCAATATATTTTTCCGCATTATACAGCGGGATAACAACTGAAACGATTTGTTTTTGTTCCATCATATAATTTTTATCTCCTCAAATTTTTTATGTTTCACACTATATATAGGCCTTTTCAAAGGAAGAAGATTACAAGAACATCTGTATAAGTTTACCGCATATAAACTTTGTAAATCAACTCTATGTATTTTATATGAAAAGCGTGCAAACAAATGCTTCATATAAAAAACCTTCCTTTTTGATTAGAAAAAAGGAAGGTAAATCAGTTATTAAATACTCCAAGGTTTATTCAAAGTTAACACTTCAGCCATTTCTTTACTTTTCAAACGTCCCTTTTTTCTATTTTCTGCACGCTCTGAACCAGTTGTATGTAGCCAATGTTCTTCCTCTGTTTCAGGAATTACTTGTGGTACAGATGAAGGTTTTCCGTCTTTTAATGCGACAAATGTAATGAAACACGTTGCGGCCATTCTACGCTCGCCTGCTAGTAGATCCTCTGCAATTACTTTTACGAAAACTTCCATTGAAGATTTTCCTGTATAACATACGAATGCTTCATAACAAACAGAATCTGCTTGGTGAATTGGAGTTAAAAAATCAACGGAATCGATAGATGCTGTTACGCAATGTTTGCGGCTATGTCTTGCAGCTGCAATTGAGGCGATACTATCAATTTCTGCTAATAATTTCCCACCGAAAAGTGTTTGGTGATTATTTAAATCGTTAGGAAAAACACGTGTTGTTTTAATTGCTTTTGATTCTCGCATGAATTTCTTTTCCATATATTCATCCCCTATTTTCTGTTTTCAATCAGAGTGACATGTGTAAGTGGAGTACTCATATTAGATATTTAATGAAGTAAAGTGTTCCAAGAGGATTATCCCGCTATTTTCGGGATAATAGTCAGTGGAGGATGAACAACCCCCCGCGGATTAAAGTTTCACTTTATTGAAATTTCTGTATTTACATTCATGTAACTGAAAGAAAATTTATCGTATATAAAATGTAGTGTAAAAGAGGATTCGCTTACATTGCAAGTGAAAAAGTAATGACTATGTATTTGTCATAGAAATTCCCTATTAACCTTATGCCTATTCATGATAGAATCGTTTTGTTATGAATGGAAATAGAGGTGCAATGGACATATGAATCATATACAAATAAATTTTTCATCTTTCTTCAGTAAAATAATGATTGGTGCGATGCTCGCATTTTTTGTCTATAGTTGTTGGTCCGCTTTTGAAACAAGTAAGCAATTTTTTGGGGGAAGTACAACAAGTATAACAATCGTATTAGTGATTTTTGTTATTCTTATTTTGTTAGTAGCATCAATTTTGCAATATCGTTTTACAGATAAACAATTTCTTATTTTTCTTATAAGCATGTCTATAGTTGTAAGACTTATCACAGTTCTATTTGTAGATAGTCCAATGATAGGTGATATGAAAGCTATGTATGAGTCTGCAAAGCAGATTGCAATTGGCAATAATATAGAGAATGTAGCACAGTTACCTTTTATTATTTATGAATCGATCATCATTCGTATATTTGGTGATACGGTATTCGCTTTACAACTATTTAATATTTTATTTTGTACAGGAACTGCATTTTTCATTTATCGCATTGCGTCAATGGTCTTTGGAGAAGAGTGTGGTCGTATTGCATCAATATTTTACGCTTTATATATTCCAAATATATTTATGAGTTCTGTATTAACGGGGGAATCACTCGCAATATTTTTATTTTATTGTGCTTGTTACATATTTTTATATAAGGGATTAGATCATCCTTATATGTGGGTAATTTCAACCATTTTATTTGCGCTTAGCAATATGATTTTCCCAATGGGGTTATTTTTACCTATCTTTATAGCTGTATATGTGCTGTTAATTGAATTATTTCAATCAGGGGCGAAACAAAAATTACTATTAAAAATGATAGGAATACTTATTCTGTTTTATAGTACTCATTTTGGTGTGAGCTATGGTATCAAGATGATGGGAATGTCACAGTATACGATTTCTAATCAGACTTATGTTCAATCTGTTTTAATTGGGAAAAGTCAAAAGGAAGAAAAAACATCCAAAAATCAAAGTGTAAAAGAGCACATTGATCAAGAGTTAAAAGAAATGGAAGTAGAAAGATTTAAACTGTTAAAACCAGTTATTAACCAGTTTTCAGATGAGGGAATAAATTCTATTATTTTTAAATGTGAAAAGCTTATATATATAGTGGTGACATTATTTATGGCCATAGCTTTATTACATTTTCTAATTAAGAAACAGCAAAACGAAGGATATATGTTGTTTGTATTATTAATTACCGGATATGTGTCGTTAAGGCTCTTTCGAGTAGATATGGCATATTATAATATTATTATGCCAGCCTTGTTTATTTTACAAAGCTTTGGTGTTTATATGAGTTATTTTTATTGCCAAAAGATATTTTTCAGAAAATAAAAGAATCCATTTTGGATTCTTTTTTTGTAGATGGATGATAAGGATGAATGCAAAGCGGAGATGAAGAATCTCCACTTTGTATCGATTCGCCTTATCGGTTTAGTTCTAGTTGTAAATTATCCGCTGTTAAGGCCATTGTTGAGGAATCGTCTTGAATACTCTTCATTACTTGTGAGATAGTCTCTAATTCATTTTCAATTTTTTTATTTTGTTCTTTAGAGTTAGACATATCTTTTACGATTTCTTGGAAATATTGATCTGTCGCATGCATACTATCTGTCCCTTCAGATACGAGAGAGCTTATTTGTTCCACGGAAGAAGAGACGTGTATAATTTGTTCATTAGTTTTTTCAACGAGTTTTGTAACGTTGGAAATTGATTCTTTCGTTTGCTCTGATAACTTTCGAATTTCTCCCGCTACGACTGAAAAACCTTTACCAAATTCGCCGGCACGTGCAGATTCAATAGCGGCATTTAATGCCAGTAAATTTGTTTGCTCGGCGATTGATTTTACAATATCAATGATTTCGTTAATTTTGTTAGAAATATCAAGAAGTTCACGAGTATCAGTAATAATAGTTTCCATATTCGTTTGGATGCTTTCCATTCGTTTGTTTTGCAGATTTAATTGTTCTTTTCCTTTATTGGCCTTTTCTTCTGATGTCGTAGCTAATGATGTACCTGTTTTTGCAATTCCTATGATACTTTCTGATTTAGATGTTAACTGTTGAATAGAAGAGCTTGTTTTTTCAGATACTGCCGCTAGTTCTGTTGCAATATGTGTAATCGTCATAGTTGTCAGTTCTTTTTCTTTTTCATGTTCTTTTTGGATTCTTTCATATTCGGATTCATAAGCCGCAATAACAAGTTCTTGTTCTAATGTGAATAATTTATTTATTACGTTTATGGAATAAGAAAAATCGTCTATCGTTGAAATTTTCGTTTGCAAAATCTTCATGACGGAGCGGAATAACTCTTGATAAGCAGCAGTATACCATTTTCTATGTAAACCAATTTGTACGTGCCTTTTTGCAATTCTAACACGTTGTTCAATAAAATCTTCATTCATATTCCCGCTGAACAATTCTTTAATATGTGTCTTTAAAGTTTGTTTTAATTTGGGAATAGAGCTGTAGCGTTCAATAACAGCAATTAAATTAGGTTGTTTTGTGATGTTGGTGTAGAATTTTTCTGTTATCCAATCTATTTCCTCATAAATAAATGGCTGTAATACTTTAACAATTTGTAAATCTTCCTTTGAAATATGTAGCATATCCATTTGAGTTTTTAGTTCAGAATTAGCAGGCACGTTAAATATGATTTGTTGGCCTTTGCTTAATTCAATTATACTGGTGTTTGTTTTATTTTTTTTAAAAACCCCAAGCATCATTCTTCCCCCTGTTTATAAAGCGTTTTCATTTGTTTATTCTAATGTAATTATATATTTTTATATACAATTACTCTATAGTATATGGAATTGTATATAAATTAAGAGAATTCTATGTAGAATTCTCTTAATGGCCTTTATTAATTTTTGCATGTGTTTTAAAGAAAACTGGGAAATGTACATTATATATTACGGTGACTACACGAATAACGAATGTTATTAATAAACAGACATAGAAAGCTAATACGTGTGCCCCCATTGCATGTGTAATTAGGAAACTAACTGCTCCTAAAATAGAAGCAATTGCATATATCTCTTTTCGGAATACATACGGGATATCTTGAGCGCAAATGTCACGTAAAATGCCGCCCCCAATACCTGTAATAACTCCCATTGAAACGACTAAAAACGAGGCGTCAACGTGATGTGACATTGCTGCATTTGCACCAATAGCTGTAAATACACCTAAACCAACAGCATCAGAAAGCATAATAACAACTTGAAGTTTATTGATGCGCTCAAAAAACATACATGTGAATAATGCTGATAGTACACTTACGAAAAAGTAAATGGGTTTTACAAATGCGACAGGAGGCAGGTTACCAATCATAATATCACGAATAATACCGCCGCCGAGCGCAGTAGCTACAGCTAAACAAAGGACACCAAATAAATCTAGATCTTTTTTCAAACCAACTAATGTACCAGAAATGGCAGCGGCGATAATGCCAAGAAACGTAAATATATCGATTAATAACATGGCTTTAATTCCTTCCTCTTAAAGATGTTCCAGAGAAAAAATATACACTAAAGTTTTGGAAATAACAATTACTTTTCGCTACATGTAGAAAAACGGATGAAATAGCTAAAGAAAGCGTTTGAAAATGCTTGATAAGTAGCAATAAAGTAAAGCGAAAAAGTGTGGAAAGATTAATTGTATAGTTTTTTGATGTAGCTTAGTTGGAGGAATGGTAGAATAAGAGAAGTCCGCTTTGTACATTTGTATAAAATGATAAAAAAATATTTCTGTACGGTCGAAAATAAGTGCACAGGTGTTAGATAGTTTTTATAGGGATAGGGAAGGATAGCTAAAGGACAATAGTTTCTATTACTAATAACGCTTGATTTGACTAGTGTCGGCATAAAAAATAGTTCTCAATTTAAATATGAGTTATGTTATAATTGCTAGGTGTGTTTTAACGATAGAAAACTATGATTAAAAGATAATGTAAAGATTTTGTATGGAGGTCTTGGAATGTTAGCAAATCAAGCTAGGGTTAGATTTGAGCATTTTTTGCTCTTTTTTATTATTTTACAGCCTGTTTTGGATTTATTAACGTCTCTTAGCATTGAGTTATTAAAAGTAAATGCGACAGTTGGAATTATGGTGAGATTCCTCATTATGGCAATGGGCGGTATCTATATTTTAATTCAGGCAAAAGAAAGAGAAAATAGGAAGTTTTTGATTTATCTTGTATTACTAGGAGCTGCATTAGGAATAGGGTTTATTAATAACAAGTTAATCAAGAGTCCTATTGTACTCGCAGAAGAAGTTAAATTCATTGGAAAAGCATTGTATATATATATTATGCTTGGTTCATACATTTTAGCTTTAAAATCACTAAAGAAAACAGTAAATATTAGCGATAAAGTTAGAAATAACATTATGTATTCAACATTAATTATTAGTGCTGTTATGGTTATTTCTATTACGACAGGTACAGATTTCGGTAGTTATGAATGGATGAAAGTTGGTTCCCGAGGATGGTTCTATGCAGGTAATGAACTAGGGTCAATCTTAGCTATTATTTTCCCTATCGTGGTACTATATTCTATTCAAAAAACAAAGAGCGTGAAACACGTTTTATATTGGATTCCATCGCTTTTAATGATTTACTCGTTAATTCAAGTTGGTACGAAAGTAGGGATGGGCTCAATTGGTGCTACGTTAGCAGCAGCAATCGGGATTATCGTACTACAATTATTATTTGATAGAAGAAATCCAAACAAAAGGTCTCTTGTACTTAATGGATTAATTGCTATTGTTCTATTAGCTGGTGTTGTCGGAACGTTTAAAATGACGCCATTAGCACAAAATATGGGTATTCATAACAACTATTTATCAGAACAAAATGTAGCGCAGCAAGGTCAGAAAGAAAAAGAAATTAAAGATAAAATTAAAAAAGAAGAAAAACAACAACATAAAGTTGAAAAGCCGGAAGAAAAGGCAAAGATAGAAGAGGAAGTTAAGAAAGAGCTTGAGAAAGAGCAAAAGAAAGAAAATCAAGAAAATCTTATTTTCAGTGGACGTCAAGTATATGAAGAGAGACATAAGCAGTTCTTTAAAGAAGCGCCAACGTCACAAAAGTTATTCGGAATGGGTTATGCAGGTAACTATAAATATAATGAACAAAAGCAGCCAGATCCGAAGCTAATCGAAATGGACTTCCATGATTGGTTTTATGATTTCGGAATTATTGGTTTTGCGTTAATGATGATTCCATTTATTTATTACGGCTTAAGAATCTTAATAGCATTTGTTACAAGATTTAAGGAAATATTCAATGTGAAATATGGAATGATTTCAGCAAGCTTAGTATTAGCATTAGGTATTGCATATATTGCAGGACATATTTTGACAGCACCAGGAGTCGGGATTTACTTTGTAGTGTTGTTAGCTTATCTAATCGTAGATCTAGAAATTGAATGATAAAAATAAAAGCTAACTTTTGTTAGCTTTTATTTTTTAGTACAGTAAAATAAAGATAGATGGAAATGTAGCGAGGATTTAAAGGAGGAAAAAAATATGAGGATATTGCATATGAATGCAGGAGCAGAAGATGGTGGAGGAAAAACACATATTATTTCACTGCTCGATCAGTTTCCGGATGGTGAAGTAGAATTAGCAGTATTTGAAGATGGAATTGTTGCGAAAGAAGCAAGAGAGCTAGGAATAAAAGTTCATGTGTTTTCACAAAAATCTCGCTATGATTTATCCATTTTAAAGAACATAAGTGAATTCATTAATAAAGAAAAATTTGATGTAGTTCATACACACGGTCCTAGGGCGAATTTCTTTGTTTCTCTAATGAAGAAGAAATTCGCAGCAAAATGGGTTACGACAATTCATAGTGATCCATTTCAAGACTTTACTAAACAAGGCTTAAAAGGCTGGATTTTTACTAAATTAAATTTGAAAGCTTTAAAAAATATAGATTTATTTTTTGTTGTAACGAATAGGTTGAAAAAAAGCTTAGCCGCATTAGGTATTTCAAATGAAAAGATGCATGTTATCTATAACGGGATTGAATATGATCAGGAAAAAGCAGATGGCTATAATAAAAAGGAAATGTTTAATATTGATGAAGATGTGTTTACGGCAATCCAAGTAGCGCGTTTGCATCCTGTTAAAGGACATGAAGTTTTATTCGATGCGTTACAACAAACAAAATTGGAGAAAATTAAAGTGTTATTAGTTGGTGACGGGCCGTTAGAAAGAGAACTAAAGGCGTTAGCTACTGAAAAAGGGATTAATGATAAAGTTGAATTTTTAGGGCATCGTCAAGATGTGAAACAATTATTTGCTTCATCACATGTCAATTTGTTAACTTCCCATAGCGAAGGATTTCCATTAGTTTTATTAGAAGCGGCAAATCAACGTGTACCATCAATTGTGACTAGAGCTGGAGAAATCGAACCGTTAATTGCAGATGAAACTTATGGGTGGATTGTACCAACTGGTGATGGAAAAGCATTGGTATCGGCATTAGAAGAGGCGTATGATAAGTGGAAAACTGGAGAGTTATCAGTAATGGGCAAGCATATTTATGAGCATGCTACTATGAACTTCTCACTTCAAAAGTTATATGAAGATACGAAAGAAACATATAAGCAATTAATAGCGAAAAACCTTTAATGATAGAGAGGATAGTTAAATATGGCAGTACAAACGGTTGATATTCTAGGTGTTCCTTTCTCTACAATGACAATGGATGAAACGGTCCAATATTTAAAGGAACAACTAGAATTGGAGCAAACTCATACTTTTCAGGTAGTAACAGCAAACCCTGAAATTGTTATGTGCGCAAAAAAGGATGAAAAATTCCATAAAACATTACTAAATACCGATTTAATTACACCTGATGGTATTGGGGTTGTAAAAGCAAGTGGTATGCTTGGTACACCTGTAAAAGAACGTGTAGCAGGTTTTGATTTAATGTGTAATTTATTTGCGAAGTTATCAGAAGAGAATAAACCAGTATCTATTTTCTTATTAGGTGCAAAACCACATGTTGTACAAGCCGCGGCTGATCATTTAACGAAGACATATTCGGCTGCATCTATCGTGGGGATACAAGATGGATATTTTAAACAAGAAGAAGAAGAGAATATTGTTTCACGTATTCAAGAGGCAAAACCAGATCTATTACTTGTTGCACTTGGCTTTCCAAGACAAGAAAACTTTATCCAAAACAATAAGCATCGTTTAGAAACGAAAATGGCTGTTGGAGTAGGCGGTAGTTTAGATGTGTGGGCTGGAGAGGTAAAGCGTGCGCCAAAATGGATTCAATCTATTCATTTAGAGTGGTTTTACAGATTATGTAGTAATCCAACACGTTGGCGTCGTCAGTTAGTATTAGCTGAATTTTTAAAAGAAGTAATGCGTTCAAAAAAGTAGCGGAACATCGCTACTTTTTTTTATTTGTTTATTTTTGATAAACATTTTACTTTTGGGAATGATGAAGGAGAATTTTTTATAAGAAAGTATTTTACTTATGCAATACACACATGTAAAATGATGTGTAAAGACACCTGTGTAAGGAGGACTTCTTGTGAGCAAGGTAAAAGAAATTTCGAAGCGAAAGCTACTGGGTATAGCAGGGCTTGGCTGGCTATTTGATGCAATGGATGTTGGAATGCTTTCATTTGTAATCGTAGCACTCCAAAAAGATTGGGGATTAAGTACTCAAGAAATGGGTTGGATAGGTAGCGTTAATTCAATTGGTATGGCAGTAGGAGCGCTCCTTTTTGGGATACTATCAGATAAAATAGGACGGAAATCAGTCTTTATTATTACATTATTACTATTTTCTATCGGTAGTGGTTTAACTGCTTTAACGACGACATTCGCGATGTTCCTCGTTTTACGCTTTTTAATTGGTATGGGACTTGGCGGGGAACTTCCAGTTGCATCTACTCTTGTATCAGAAAGTGTTGAAGCGCACGAACGTGGAAAAATAGTTGTACTATTAGAAAGCTTTTGGGCTGGTGGTTGGTTAATCGCAGCTCTTATCTCATATTTTGTTATTCCTAAATACGGTTGGGAAGTTGCTATGGTATTAAGTGCAGTTCCAGCGTTATATGCTTTATATTTAAGATGGAATTTACCCGATTCTCCAAGGTTCCAAAAGGTTGCAAAAAGGCCATCTGTTATTGAAAATATAAAATCGGTTTGGTCTGGAGAATATCGTAAAGCAACAATTATGTTATGGATTCTATGGTTTTGTGTTGTCTTTTCCTATTATGGAATGTTCCTTTGGTTACCTAGTGTAATGGTACTGAAAGGCTTTAGTTTAATAAAAAGTTTTCAGTACGTACTCATTATGACTTTAGCTCAACTTCCAGGATATTTCACAGCTGCATGGTTTATTGAACGTCTTGGTCGTAAATTTGTATTGGTTACGTATTTAATTGGTACAGCATGTAGTGCTTATGTGTTCGGAATTGCGGATTCATTAACAGCATTAATAGTGGCGGGTATGTTACTATCCTTCTTTAATTTAGGTGCTTGGGGTGCATTATACGCTTATACACCGGAACAGTATCCAACAACTATTCGCGGTACAGGTGCAGGAATGGCAGCTGCATTTGGGCGTATTGGTGGTATTCTTGGACCACTATTAGTAGGGTATTTAGTTGCTTCACAAGCTTCACTATCGCTAATATTTACGATTTTCTGTGGATCAATTTTAATAGGGGCACTTGCTGTAGTTATACTTGGTCAAGAAACGAAACAGAGGGAATTAGTATAAAGAGAAACCTTAATCAGTGGTGTTTTGTCCATCAACCACTGATTATTAGCCCGCACCAATCGGGATAAAAGAAAAGGGGAACCAAAGTGGTTTCCTTTTTTCTGTTTTTTTAGATAAATAATGGTATAGTAAGAAAAAGGGAATGTTTCTTACTAAAGCGAATGTATACAACAAGACATATGGACAAAGGAATTAGGTGGCTGGATAAATGAAAATCTTACTTATCATGGAAGAAACAGAAGAGCGAAGAAAATTAGTTGAGAACTTTACTGAAAACATTCGAAATGTAGAATGTTTTGAAGCGAAAACTGGAACAGAATCTTTGCTAATAATGAAAAAACATACACCTGATTTTGTTTTTTTAAATTCGCAATTAATGGATGGTACTGGTTTTGAATATTCGAGTTTGTTACGAGAAGTGAATTGTTATACGAAATTTATTTTTATTGGTGAGGATATAGAAGAGGCAATTACAGCTTTTCGTTTCCAAGCGTTTTATTATTTATTACGACCATTTCGTGAAGAAGATTTACAATTCATTTTATATAAAATGGGAAAAGAACAAGGTGAGAAAGTAAAGAGTCATCTGCGTAAACTGCCGATAGAAGGCCATGAGGGGATTAGATATATTCTCCCGGAGGATATTGTATATATTAGTAAAAATAAGGAAAACAAAACCGTTTCAATTTATACAACGAATAATCAGTATATTTCAACATACACACTTCAGGAATTAGAAAATAAACTAAATGCATATGATTTTTTACGTGTACATAAAAGCTATTTAATTAATATGTCATATGTACAAGAACTTAAACCTTATTATAATGGCACGTATAATTTGCATTTAGACAGGTACGATGAGCAACCGATTCCAGTAAGCCGTAATTATGTAAAACGGCTTCGAAATAAAATTGAGCTATGACAAGTAATGAGAGAATTTTAACATAATAGCCTAGAAATCCTTCATGATAAGGAGGATTTAAATTAAATATTCAGAAAATTTAGTACAATCTCCTCTAAGAAGTAGTAATGGGGGGATTGTACGTGAAAACATTGAAATCAATTTTACTCTGGGGAGTTATTGCAGCGGTAGGAGCATCTGCTTTTGGTGTAATAGCTTTATCACAAGGTGAGACAATTAATGCTGTATGGCTATTAGTTGCTGCTGTATCAGTGTATGCCATTGCTTATCGCTTTTATAGTAGATTTATAGCAAGGAAAGTTTTTGGCCTAGATAATAATAGGCAAACGCCTGCTCATACGTTAAATGATGGGAAGGATTATGTTCCAACAAATAAATGGGTTTTATTCGGACATCACTTCGCTGCGATTGCAGGGGCAGGTCCTTTAGTAGGACCAATTTTGGCGGCGCAGATGGGGTATTTACCTGGGACTATTTGGATTATTGTTGGGGTAGTTATTGCCGGAGCTGTACAAGATTTTGTAATTTTATTTGCTTCAATGAGACGTAATGGTAAATCATTAGGAGAAATGATTAAAGATGAAATTGGTCCTGTTACAGGATTAATTGCGATGATTGGTATTTTAGGTATTATGATAATTTTATTAGCAGTATTAGCTTTAGTAGTTGTGAAGGCACTTGTTGGAAGCCCATGGGGAATGTTTACAATCGCAGCAACAATTCCAATTGCTATTTTAATGGGAGTTTACATGCGTTACATTAGACCAGGGCGAGTAGGGGAAGGATCAGTAATCGGTATTGTTCTACTAGTCCTATCGCTTATTGGTGGAAAGTATGTAGCAGAAAATCCAACACTTGCAAGTATGTTTACTTTTAGTGGTGAAACAATTGCTATTATGCTTATCGTATATGGATTCATTGCATCGGCATTACCAGTTTGGATGCTCCTTGCACCACGTGATTATTTAAGTACATTTTTAAAAATAGGAACGATACTTGGATTAGCAATTGGTATTTTAATTGTAGCTCCAGATTTGAAGATGCCGGCAGTATCTAAGTTTATTGATGGAACAGGCCCTGTCTTCTCCGGGAATTTATTTCCGTTCTTATTTATTACAATAGCTTGCGGTGCTGTCTCTGGATTCCACGCTCTCGTTTCATCAGGTACGACGCCGAAAATGATTGAGCAAGAAGGTCATGCACAGCCAATTGGTTATGGGGCAATGTTAATGGAATCATTTGTAGCAGCGATGGCTATGATTGCAGCTTGTGTATTAACACCAGGAACTTATTTTGCAATTAATAGTCCAGCAGCACTGATCGGAACAGATGTATCACAAGCGGCTCAAGTTATTTCTTCGTGGGGATTTGCTATTACACCGAATGAATTAAAAGAACTTGCTGTTAACGTCGGGGAACAGACCATTTTATCACGTACAGGTGGCGCACCAACATTAGCAATTGGTATGGCACATATATTTTCACAAGTAATAGGTGGAACGGCGATGATGGCATTTTGGTACCATTTTGCCATTCTTTTTGAAGCACTATTTATTTTAACAACGATTGATGCTGGAACACGTGTAGGACGATTTATGATTCAAGATATTTTAGGGCATGTGTACAAGCCGTTTGCGAAAACAGATTCCACAATAGCGAATGTGGTCGCTACAACGTTATGCGTATTAGGCTGGGGGTACTTCTTATATCAAGGGGTGGTTGACCCTCTCGGTGGAATTAATACGCTATGGCCACTTTTCGGTATTGCAAATCAAATGTTAGCGGGGATTGCATTATTACTTGGAACGACAATTTTATTCAAAATGGGGAAAAAGGCATACGTTTGGGTAACGCTTATTCCGACTATAGGATTACTTATTGTAACGATGACAGCTGGTTATCAAAAGTTATTTCATGAAAATCCTAAAATAGGATTTCTATCACATGCGAAAGTATTTCAGGGAGCATTAGATGATGGTAAGGTATTAGCTCCAGCTAAAAATGTTGCGCAAATGAAACAAATTATTTTTAATGACTATATTGATGCGGCACTTTGTGGAATTTTTATGATAGTTGTAATTGCTGTATTAATTTCTGCACTTCGAATTTGGATTCAAGTATTAAGAAATAAGCCAATGCCGTTAAAAGAGGCACCATATATTCCAAAAGATGAAAGTGAGTCGAGGAACTATGCTTAAAAATTTACGGAACGTATGGGGAAAGAGAAAGCAATTTATTAGTTTACTTGTCGGAGTTCCAAGTTATGAAACGTATGTAAATCACATGAAAATAAATCATCCAGAAGAGAAAATTCTATGTCAAAAGCAATTTTTTGCTGAGGCACAAGAAGCTAGATTTAATGCAAAGGGAGGAAAGATATCGCGATGTTGTTAATGGAGGAGACGAAATTTCGTCTCCTTTTTTATTTTGCTGTTCCACGTGGAACAATAAAATAAAAAAGTTTGGGAATTATAGGGATTTCGTAATACAATAACATATAGAAAGGGATAGATGGAAAAGAAAAAGTAGGGAGATTATTTTATGTTTAGAGATCTATTTGTAAATATGACAATTATTCTGTCCTTTATCTTTGTTGGTGCTCAGCTTTTAAGAGATAAGCCATTAAAAGAAGGATTCTCTTTTTGGCAGAAATGTTTGGTCGGTATTTTAACTGGAATATTGAGTATATTGTTGATGCATTTTGGTGTGCATATTGAAGATATTATGTTGGATTTACGTTATTTAGCTGTTGTTTTGGCAATTATAATTGGTGGCCCGATAGCTAGTAGTATAACTGTTATGATTATTTTAATAACGCGGGTATTTTTTACTGAGTATTCTTTAGCCTCTGAATTAGCTTGCTATACTATCGTGGCAATAGGGATTGGCATTACTCTCATTTGGCGGATGAAGATTTCTATATTTACAAAATGGATATGGTTTAATGTGTACAGTTTGTCTATTTTAATACTACCACTTTATATTTTATTTAAGGATATATATGTAGTGGTATTATATTTAATTTGTTGTATTGTAGCGGCATACATCACATTTGTAAGTGCAAGTTACATATTGCAATCCAATGAATTATTTCAAACGATGAAGCATTATGCAACGATAGATGCATTAACGAATCTAGGAAATGTAAGACAGTTTGATTTTGAGATGAATCGTCATATTGATAGTAAGCATATGAAAAATGATTCACTTTGTTTATTACTTATCGATATTGATCACTTTAAGTATGTAAATGATACGTACGGTCATCCTGCTGGAGATGAAGTGTTAAAACAACTAGGGCGTATTTTGTTAGAGAATGCGCCATTCCCAAATTTAGTCTTTCGAAAAGGTGGCGAAGAGTTTGCTCTGTTGTTACCAAAAAAGAGAGTAGCATTTGGAACTCGTATAGGGGAACAAATTCGACTAGCAGTTGAAAAGCATTCATTTCAACTGCAAAATGGGGAAAAAATTAAAATTACAGTTTCTGTTGGGCTTTCAGAATATAAAAAATCACCTGAGCAATTTATTCAATCAGCGGATGATGCGTTATATTATTCAAAAAGAAATGGTAGAAACAAGGTTAGTTCAGCATCATAGGAATTCGGGGAGTACTTTAAAAGATTTCTGTAAAGTAATTAAAACCCACAGAACAATAAATGTTCTGTGGGTTTTAATCTATTTTTAAATTTATGAATAAAAAGCTGTATGTTAGACAAGTTCTTTCGGTGCAACGAATTTGCGGTATGCACCGTGATGTGTTGGTCCTACATATTCGTTAATCTTAAATGAATGACGAATTGCAGCTGTGATGAATTCTTTCGCAGTTTTTACTGCTTCTTTCACCGTTTTTCCTTTTGCAAGTTCTGCTGTAATTGCAGCAGAATATGTACAACCTGCACCGTGTGTATTTGTCGTATCAATCTTTTCTGATTCTAGAAGATCGAATGTTTCTCCGTCATATAATACATCAATAGCAGTTTCTGTGCCTAGTTTGCTACCACCTTTAATCAGTACGTATTTAGCACCTAAAGCATGGATTTTTTTTGCAGCTTCTTTCATGTCCTCAAGAGAATTAATTTTCACACCACTTAATTGATATGCTTCAAATAAGTTTGGCGTTACGACTAATGCCTTTGGAACAAGAACGTCACGTAAGCAGTCATTTGTTTCAGGATGTAACGCTTCATCCGCTCCTTTACATACCATAACAGGATCAACTACTACATTTTCGAAATTGTGCTTTTCAATTGTTTCCGCAACCATTTCGATAATTTCTACTGATCCAAGCATACCCGTTTTTAAAGCATCTACACCAACGCCTTCAATTGTCGTTTCTAATTGTGGTTTTAATGTAGAAGCTGGGATTGGGAATACGTTATGTGCCCAACCGTTATGTGGATCCATCGTTACGATTGTCGTAAGAGATGTCATTCCGTATACACCAAGCTCTTGGAATGTTTTTAAATCTGCTTGTATACCAGCACCGCCACTTGTGTCAGAACCAGCGATAGTAAGTGCCTTATTCAATGTCATTATGAAAGCCCCCTCAAGTGATATAATGGTGAAAACTATGTTTTCACCATTATATCAATGTTACGAATAAGTACAAAGTGAAAAGTAGATGATTTATGTTAAGTACTATTTAAAATCTTGTATGTAGGAGACGAATTATGTTTCAAGAGAATCGTACAAATGAATTAGTTATATTAAAAGAGATTGCAGAAACGTTGAATACCTCAAATGATACATATCACGTACTTCAAGCTGTGCTGGAAAAGCTGTTGAATGTAACTGGTTTAACGACAGGATGGATTTTCCTTGCGGATGAAAATGGTAGATATACAAAATTAATTGATTACCAATTACCAGAGGGATTGAAATTCGAAAATAAACGACCGATGTGTGAGGGGAATTGCTGGTGCTTACACCGCTTTGTGGAAGGAAAACTAGAGCGAGCAGTTAATATTATTGAATGTAAGAGAATTAATAATGCGATTGAATACAACTGGGGAGATACAGAAGGGATTGTACATCATGCGACAGTACCGCTAAAAGCGGGAGAAGATGAATTTGGCGTGTTAAATGTAGCTAGCCCAGGTAAAACGCATTTTTCAGAAGAAGAATTAGTACTATTACAATCAGTTGCCTTTCAAATTGGAACGGCATTAAAGCGTACAAAACTGTATGAAAATGAAAAGAGAAGAGCTCATTATTATGTAAAGTTAGAACGCTTTATTCAAGCTTTAAGGACAATTCATAAATTTAATGCATTACCAGAAGAGATTGTAATGCAAATAGGGAGCTTATTTCTATGGGAGCAAGTTGTATTCTTTATTAGAGAAGAAAATGAACTAGCTGTGAGAGCTTCTTATAAGAAAGGTGAACTACAAGATGATTTGAGGGCAGCAGCACAGGAAGCGTTGGAAAAAGAAGAGTCTGTCTTGTCAAAGCGTCAGGTTGGGAATATAGAGCATCCCAATAGGGCAGTTATCGCTATTCCGATACATATTCAAGATCATATATTTGGAGTATTAAGTGTAAGTTCTAATAATGGAGAATTTGATATAAATACGATAGATGTAGTACAAGCGTTAGCAAATCATATTTCATTAATGATAGAGAACTTAAGATTAAATGAAAAACGCCGCGAACTTGTACGAATGGAAGAGCGTAATCGTTTAGCTAGAGATTTACATGATTCTGTTTCACAAAAGTTGTTTTCATTAACGTTTATGACGAAAGGCGCTGAAGCTGTTTTAAAGGGTCAAAATGAAAAGGTAGATCAGTCTTTGTATGAGATGCGTGAATTAGCACAAGGTGCCTTAAAAGAAATGAGGACATTAATTTGGCAGCTCCGTCCGGCTGGATTAGAGAAAGGGTTATTACCAGCTTTAAAGCAATATGGTGAAAGTTTAGGATTGAAAATTCGGGAACAAGTTACAGGTGTACGTGATTTGCCGCGTGTAGTAGAAGAAGCGCTATGGCGAATTGGACAAGAAGCTTTAAATAACGTAAGTAAGCATGCGAATGTAAGAGAAGCGACGATTTATTTCAAAGTGACGGAGAAAAATGTATCATTAGAAATAGTCGATCAAGGAAATGGGTTTGTAGAAAAGGATATAAAAGAGAAGAAATCACTCGGTATGACTACGATGCGTGAAAGAGTAGAATTAGTTGGTGGAACAATTAAAATTGTAAGTAGTAAGAAACGAACGAGTATAAAAGTAAATGTACCATTATGATGTGAAAATGAGGGAAGTTTGTGAAAATAAAAGTATTGTTAGTTGATGATCATACAGTTGTTTTAAAAGGATTAGCATTTTTTCTAAGCACACAGGAAGATTTTGAATTAGTTGGTGAAGCAAATAATGGGAAAGAGGCGCTAGTGAAAGTAGGCGAAACAAGTCCAGATGTCGTATTAATGGATTTATATATGCCTGAGATGGATGGAATTGAGGCAACAGCTTGTATTAAAAAAGAATATCCAAACGTGAAAGTAATTGTATTGACTAGTTTCTCTGATCAAGCTCATGTATTGCCGGCACTAAAAGCTGGGGCGAGCGGTTATATTTTAAAAGATATCGAACCAGATCAGCTTGTTGAAGCTATTCGAAGCGCGTATAAAGGTAATATTCAATTACATCCAGATATAGCAAATGCCCTTCTTTCTCAAACATTACCACAGGAAGAGAAAGAAGAAGAACCTTCCGTTCAAGTGGATGTATTAACAGCGAGAGAAAATGAAGTATTGCAGTTATTGGCGAAAGGGATGAGTAATAAAGAAATTGCTTCTGTTTTAGTTATTACAGAAAAAACGGTAAAAGCTCATATGAGTAGTATTTTGAGTAAGTTACATTTATCCGATCGCACACAAGCAGCATTATATGCAGTGAAAAATGGAATTGTATAAGACAAAAGTCGTAAGACCTAGTTCGCCTTTAGAAGGTGGACTTTTTTTATGGAAAAATACGTCTATGTGAGGACGTAATTGTCTTGATATAAAGATAAAATGTATTTGTAAGCAACAATAATTATAAGGGAGTACCCTTTTTCGTAAGTGATATATAACAACATAAGAGTGAGTAGTAGGAGGAAAAACAATGGCAACAGTTTTATTTGTAAAAGCAAACAACCGCCCAGCGGAACAAGCAGTTAGTGTGAAATTATACGAGGCATTTTTAGCAAACTATAAAGAAGCGCATCCAAATGATACAGTGGTAGAACTTGATTTATATAAAGAAGAATTACCATATGTAGGCGTAGATATGATTAATGGTACATTCAAAGCAGGTAGAGGATTTGATTTAACAGAAGAAGAAGCAAAAGTGGTAGCAGTTGCTGATAAGTATTTAAATCAATTTCTAGAAGCTGATAAAGTAGTTTTCGGTTTCCCATTATGGAACTTAACGATTCCAGCCGTATTACACACGTATATTGATTATTTAAACCGTGCTGGTAAAACGTTTAAATATACACCAGAAGGTCCAGTTGGGCTTATTGGAGATAAGAAGATTGCGTTATTAAATGCACGCGGCGGCGTATATTCTGAAGGACCAGCAGCTGAAATGGAAATGGCTGTTAAATACGTAGCAAGCATGATGGGCTTCTTCGGTGCAACAAACATGGAAACGGTAATTATCGAGGGACATAACCAATTCCCAGATAAAGCAGAAGAGATCATTACAGCAGGTCTTGAAGAAGCGGATAAAGTAGCAAGTAAATTTTAATTAAAAACATAATCGTCACTCGAAAAAAAGCAGCAATAACATTTACGTGTTAATGCTGTTTTTTTATATTTTTAGCTCGTCAGCAAGTTTTTCTAATTGATTTCGATCTTGTATATAATATGTTCGGCCTTCTTTTTTTAAATAGTTTTGCTGGCAAAACTGGTTTAATACATATAAAAGATGGCGGTAACTGACGTTTAAGTATTCTGAGGCCTCAGTATGTTTTTCGGTATAGCAACTATTTTGTTCCGTTAATAGAATGAACGCAGCTAATCGGTTTTCAAATGGATAACTATAGTTTTTGGCGTAATTTTCTGTTCGGATAATTGTTTTTTCTCCAATAAATTTGCATAGTTTCTGTAGAAAGGTAGCATCTTGCAATAAAAGATGCTGACAATCTTTAAGAGGAAGCGCTAAGCAAATACAATCTTCAATCACCTCAACCGCTTTCGTAACAGATTCTACGCCAATTAATCCTAATTCTCCAATGAATGAAGGTGCTTGAATAAAATTAATTAAAGAGACTTTCCCATTTTTATGGCTCATATATATTTTTGCTTTCCCGGAAATTAAGTAATAGAGATAAGGGAGGTCGACTCCCTCCTTACATATCATCTCTTTCTTTTGAAAAGAATGTAGTTCTACATATGGTAAGACATGAAAGGAAAAAAGAGTATGGAATTGATGAATTTGCATGTGTTGATAAATTTCTTTCTCATTTTTACTGATTTTCATATTTTCACCCCTGTTTGTAGTATGAGATATCTCCTATTATTTTTACAAGGAAGAATGATACGATTTATGTAAATTTGTTTTTGTAGAAAAGAGAGTGTGAGGGGTTTATGAAAAAATATAAAACATTGCTATTTGATGTAGATGATACATTGTTAGATTTTCAGAAGGCGGAGAAAGTGGCGTTACGTATGCTCTTTGAAGAGAAAGGGATTCCTTTAACTAGCGAGGTTGAAGCGCAGTATAAAAAAATTAATAAAAGCCTTTGGGATGCTTTTGAAGAAGGTGAAATAAACCGTGATGAAGTCGTAAATACACGATTTTCGATTTTGTTTAAAGAGTACGGGGAAGAAGTAGATGGGATATTATTCGAAAATAATTATCGTAGCTACTTAGAAGAAGGAAACCAACTTATGCAAGGTGCATTTGAATTTATAAATCAAATTCAAAATGAGTATGATTTATATATAGTGACAAACGGTATTTCTAAGACGCAAGATAAACGTTTACGTAATGCAGGATTACATTCATTGTTTAAAGATATTTTTGTTTCTGAAGATACGGGATTCCAAAAGCCGATGGAAGAGTATTTTGATTATGTTTTTGAAAGGATTCCTAATTTCGCTTTTGAAGAAGGGCTCATTATTGGGGATTCGTTAAGTGCCGATATTAAAGGTGGATATGTAGCGGGAATTGATACTTGTTGGTTTAATTCAGAAAAGAAACCAAATAATAGCGAGATTGTGCCAACATATGAAGTGCATAGTTTTGAAGCGTTATACGCGCTATTAAAGCAGCATGTGTAATAAAGTGAAACTTTTTAATCAGTGTGGATTTTGGCCATCCCCCACTGATTATTAGCCTTCACCAATCGGGCAGTTACGGGCAGTTATCTCCCACCCAACTCCCTCGCACTTGCCGGATTTTGAGGTGGGAGTCTTACTGCTCGCAAATAGCGGGATAAAAACAGGCAGTGGAACTTTTGTCCCTACTGCCTGTATGTATTAGTTTGTAGCTTCATTGTTTTTAGGAAGCGGAAATGCATTCCCAATCGCTGCTGCCCCGAGCATCGGTAATAATAAATTGAGCGGGAAAAACATGAGTAATAGTAATGTTATAGCTATTGGTTTTCTTAATGCATAGCTTGAAATAGCTGTCGTGACGATGGCTACAGAAGCTATTGGATCTATAGGGATAATAGAAGCTATAGCATATCCGATACTTGATCCAGCAAATATAATTGGGAAAATATGTCCGCCGCGCCAACCCGTATTTAAACAAACGGCAGTAATACATAATTTTAAAATTCCTGAAAGAAGTAGTACCCAGAAGGATAAATGGCTCCATTCAACGACTAAATCTTTTAATTGATGTTCCCCTGAGAATAACGTGTAAGGAAGGAAAGTTCCTGTAATTCCTAATAAAATACCGCCTATAATTCCAAGTGATAACTTGTATTCTTTGAAGGGGTGGATTAATTTCTCTAATGTGAATTCTAATTTGAAATAAAAGAAACCAACTATAGCACCAATGCTAGCAAGTGGTAGAAAGGCGATCCATTCATTAAGAGCAAGAGACCCTTCCCCAAAATCAACAATAAAGGATCCACGATTATCGAGTTTACTAAGCAATAAGTAAACGGAAAAACCGGCAAAAGTGGTAGCTAAATATACAATTGCTTTTTTTCCTTTCGAAAATTCATTAATTTGTTCACCCTCATTTTCATTCGGAGCTAAGTAACCGAATAATGGTGCATTAAAAATTACACTTAAAGTAGCACCAATTCCAACCTCTGTTAGTTCATTCATTCCCTTTAAAGCAAAATTAAAGCGATCTCCTACCCATGTACAAAGTCCACCGATAATTCCAACAAGTGCTGCTTCTGGGCCTAAACTAGCTCCAAATATTAAAACGATAATCGCAGTTAAAGTAGCTTTATGTACAAAACTGTATTCGATTCTACCTGTTTTTTTATATTCAGCCATCACTTCCGGCATAAGACGTGGATATGTACCGAAGTATTTTTGTGTGAAACCAACGAGGATACCACCGATGATTGTTACACAAATGGTGTAATAAGGCGGAGAAGAGAAAATAGTAGGTAAGTATCCCCAAATAAAGTGAATTCCGATATTTATTGTAACTAAAAATAACCAGACTGTAGCTCCTACTATAGAGCCTAAAAGAATGCCATATAGGACGAGTATATAGTGCATGTCCTTTTTATTTGTCATGTTGTACCTCCGTTATGTAAATTTTCATGTAGAAAGGATTAAATATGCTAGTGTGAAATGAATTGAATATATATAGTATCTTTTTGAGGGTTTGGCTTATTCAATATATTGAAATCTCATGAAAATTTGAAACCAACGCGGTTAAACCACTTATTTAATTTTATATATTGATCGGAGTTTTTAAAAGGTCTTTTTCAAATGAATATGGAATATATTTCTTTTGTTGTTTATATTAAATTCCTCGCATTTAATTTAGAACATTCAGAAAAACTATTTGACATCAGGAAATTATTGCTATAAAATCAACGGTAATTGCATAGTCTTATCAAGAAAAGGTGGAGGGACAGGCCCGATGAAACCTTGGCAACAGCCGTATAACGGAATTGTGCCAAATCCTGCAGGTAATAATCCTGAGAGATAAGAAAGAACCTTAGAGCGTGTTTTCAAACTGCTCCTTTCTTGTTTTCAGGGAAGGGGCAGTTTTTTATTTTGCATAAAAGAAAGGAGAATGAGAGATGGGAGAATCATGGGGGAAAGGAACGATTTGTGTGCAAGGTGGCTATACGCCAAAAAATGGTGAGCCGCGTGTTTTGCCACTTTATCAAAGTACAACGTATAAATACGATACGTCAGATGATTTAGCAGCACTATTTAATTTGGAGGCAGAAGGATATATATATACGCGTATTGGAAATCCTACTCTAGCTGCATTTGAGCAGAAGTTATCAGATTTAGAAGGCGGTGTAGGGGCTGTTGCAACAGCTTCTGGGCAGGCAGCCATTATGCTTGCGGTTTTAAATATTTGCAGTAGTGGAGACCATTTACTTTGTTCTTCAACTGTTTACGGAGGAACGTTTAATTTATTTGGAGTGAGTTTGCGAAAGCTGGGCATAGATGTTACGTTCTTTAATCCTAATTTAACGGCAGATGAAATTGCGGCACTTGCTAATGATAAGACAAAACTCGTTTATGCAGAGTCGTTAGGAAATCCAGCAATGAACGTTTTGAATTTCAAAGAACTTTCAGCGGCAGCAAAAGAATTAGAAGTACCTTTTATCGTTGATAATACATTGGCGACGCCTTATTTATGCCAGGCGTTTGAACATGGGGCAAATATCATTGTCCATTCTACAACGAAATATATTGATGGCCATGCAAGTTCTTTAGGTGGGATTGTAATAGATGGAGGGAACTTCGATTGGACAAATGGCAAATACCCTGAGCTTGTCGAACCTGACCCGAGTTATCATGGCGTAAGCTATGTTCAAAATTTTGGAGCAGCAGCGTATATTGTGAAAGCACGCGTTCAGTTATTAAGAGACTACGGAAACTGTATGAGCCCATTCAATGCATATATTAGCAACATTGGCCTTGAAACATTGCATTTACGAATGGAGCGTCATAGTGAAAATGCTCTCGAAGTTGCTAAGTGGCTTGCCAATCATGATCGCATTGAATGGGTGAATTATCCAGGATTAGATAGTAATGAAAATTATTCGTTAGCACAAAAGTATTTGAAAAAAGGTGCTAGTGGAGTTTTAACATTTGGTATTAAGGGTGGATTAGAAGCAGCGAAAGAATTTATCGCAAATGTAAAGCTTGCAACTCTTGTAACGCATGTAGCTGATGCAAGAACTTGTGTAATACATCCTGCTAGTACGACGCACAGACAATTAAGCGCAGAAAATCAGCGTTTAGCTGGCGTTACATCTGATTTAATCCGTTTATCGGTCGGTATAGAAGATGTTTCTGATATTATTGCAGATTTAGAAGCGGCGCTAGTCGGAGGCAAACAACATGCCGATCATAATTGATAAAGATTTACCAGCTCGCAAAGTATTGCAGAAGGAAAATATTTTTGTAATGACGAAGGAGCGAGCAGTAACACAAGATATACGTGCTTTGAAAATTGCTATATTAAATTTAATGCCCACAAAGCAAGAAACAGAGGCGCAATTACTTCGTTTAATTGGAAATACGCCGTTGCAATTAGATGTGCATTTACTTCATATGGAATCGCATCTGTCTCGCAATGTAGCGCAGGACCATTTAACGAGCTTCTATAAAACATTTCGTGATATTGAGGATGAAAAATTTGATGGACTCATTATTACAGGAGCACCAGTTGAAACTCTTTCTTTTGAAGAGGTAGATTATTGGGAAGAGCTTGGACGTATTATGGAGTATTCAAAAACGAATGTAACATCTACGCTTCATATTTGCTGGGGGGCACAAGCAGGTTTGTATTATCACTATGGTGTGCCGAAGTATCCTCTTGCGGAAAAAATGTTTGGTGTATTTGAACATGAGGTTCGCGAGCAACATGTGAAATTGTTACAAGGGTTTGATGAAGTGTTTTTTGCTCCGCATTCTCGTCATACAGAAGTAAGAGAGAGTGATATTGAAAAGGTGAAAGAATTAACATTATTAGCCAATTCTGAAGAAGCAGGTGTTCATCTTGCTATTGGGCAAGAGGGAAGGCAAGTTTTCGCACTCGGACATAGTGAATACAGTTGTGATACGTTAAAGCAAGAATACGAACGGGACTGCCAAAAAGGGTTAAATATTGATGTGCCAAAAAATTATTTTAAACATAATAATCCAGATGAGAAGCCACTTGTTAGGTGGAGGAGTCATGGGAATTTATTATTCTCTAATTGGCTGAATTATTACGTGTATCAAGAAACCCCTTATATATTGTAAATAATGATTGTATAACACGTGGTAGCGTTTTATTTGTAAAGATTAACCTTTATTTTTCTTAATATTCAAAATACATTGTTTTTCAGATTTTTTGTCTATATAATGGCATCTAAACACAATTTTTGAGGGGTGGACAGTATTATGAAAGACATTCAAGTGGGGTTATTAGGTCTTGGGACAGTTGGTAGTGGTGTAGTTCGTATTATTACAGATCATCAAGAACGACTTATACACCAAGTAGGTTGTCCAGTGAAAGTAACGAAAGTATTGGTGCAAAACATTGAGAAAGAGAGAGAAGTAGACGTGCCTTCTACTCTATTAACACAAGATGTGAATGAAATTTTAGATAATCCTAATATTGATGTTGTCATTGAAGTAATGGGCGGCATTGATGATGCAAAAGCATATATTTTACAAGCTTTAAAAAGCGGGAAGCACGTTGTGACTGCAAATAAAGATTTAATGGCGTTACACGGAGCGGAACTCTTAGCGGTAGCAAAAGATAATAAGGCTGATTTATTTTACGAAGCAAGTGTAGCTGGAGGGATTCCAATTTTACGAAGCATCGTAGAAGGACTTTCCTCAGATCTTATTACGAAAGTAATGGGAATTGTAAATGGAACGACAAATTTTATTTTGACGAAAATGTCAGACGAAGGGAGAGCATATAACGACGTGTTAAAAGAAGCTCAGCAGCTTGGATTTGCAGAAGCAGATCCAACATCAGACGTAGAAGGTTTAGATGCAGCAAGAAAAATGACGATTTTGGCTACCCTCGGTTTCTCTACAAATGTAGAGCTTGGAGATGTGAAGGTAAAAGGAATTACTTCTATTACAGCAGAAGATATTGAATATAGTAAGAGCTTAGGCTATACAATTAAATTAATTGGTCTTGCAAAGCGAGATGGCGAGAAATTAGAGGTTACAGTTGAGCCAACTTTACTTCCAAATGCACACCCTCTTGCGGCAGTGCAAAATGAATATAATGCTGTCTATGTGTATGGTGAAGCGGTAGGAGAAACGATGTTTTATGGACCGGGAGCAGGAAGTTTACCGACAGCGACAGCTGTTGTTTCTGACCTAGTTGCTGTAATGCAAAATATTAGGCTTGGTGTAAACGGAAATAGTGCGGTAGTCCCGCAATATCAAAAGGTACTAAAAGAGCCAGATGAAATTGTTGTGAAAAAGTTTTTAAGACTTCATGTGAAAGACGAAATTGGTGTGTTTGCAAAAATTACATCATTGTTCTCTGAGCGCGGTGTTAGTTTTGAAAAGATTATTCAAATGCCACTTGAAGAGAAAGGGAAAGCAGAAATCGTAATCGTAACGCATCGTGCTTCTCTTGCGGATTATGAGTACATTCTACATACATTGCAATCGTATGTAGAAATAGATTGTGTGAAAGCAAATTATCGAATTGAAGGAGATGCTAAGTAGTATCTCTTCTAATAAAACGAAAAAACCTATTAAGCGGCTTGCTTAATAGGTTTTTTTCTATTTAAAATTTGCGTACCAACTTGAATAAAAGCTTGAATAATCCAACCTGTTGTAAAGGATAAGATAATTGTTCCAAAATAGATTGGCCCATCTAATAAGAAGCTTAATGTTAAAAATAAAAAAGCTAATGAAATTTCTGTTCTTCTAAATGTCCATTTCTTTTTCTCAGCAACAGTTAAAACGAAAGCCTCTTGAGGTGCTGCGCAAAGGTTTGTAGAGACGTAAAGACCAATTCCAGCTCCGATGAATAGATTTCCGCAAATAAGTGTTATATATTTTGGAAGAGAGCGGATAGTATCCATAATAGTCGTAATAGAACCAACCCAATCAACAAAAAGAGAAATAAGAATCATTGTGACAATTGTGCCGATTGTAATTTGTTTTTTGTCCCAAAAGAGTACGATCAGGGTAAAAACAAAGTTAATCATGAAAATCCAAAAACCAATACTTATCCCAAAATTTTGATATAGTGCAATAAAGAAGGAATCATAAGGGCTAAGTCCAAAGGAAGTAATTGTCGTCATCATATTAATACCGATGGCGAGAATGAGTAAACCGCCAATGAAAAATATATATTCTAGTTTGAATCGAAGCATAGTTGTATATCCTTTCAAAATGTATTTGCTAAGAAAGGATATACTGTGGAAAGCTTACCAGGTCAAGCGAGAATTTTTGAGGGGAAGGGGAGAATGAGATGACTAATATAAGAAAGATTGCTGAACTTGCTGGTGTATCTGTTTCAACTGTTTCACGTGTACTCAATAATCATCCGTATGTGAATGAACAGAAACGAAAAGCGATTTTAGCGATTATTGAAGAATTAAATTATACGCAAAATGTGAATGCGATTCATTTAGTGAAAGGAAAAACGAATGTAATTGGCGTGTTATTGCCGCACGTAAATGATCAATATTACAGTGCCATTATTGGGGGGATATCAAAGGAAACCGCAAAGAACAATTATAATATGATGCTTTGCCAGACAAATTATAGCGAGGAAAAAGAGCTTGAAATTTTACATATGTTAAAAATGAAAAAGCTTGATGGAGTAATTATATGTTCACGGACAAATAGTAAGGAAAAACTTGAAGAGTATACGAAGTTTGGTCCAATTGTGATGTGTGAAGAAATAGATTCAAAATTCATTTCGAGTGTACATATTGATTACTACAAAGTATTTTTGCGCGGGATGAAAAGCTTAATAGATGCTGGTCATACACGTATCGGATATTGCATTGGAAGAAGTAATAGTATTAATAGCCAGAGGCGAAAAAAGGCGTATGAAGATTCACTTCAACAGATTGTTGTAACACCGTTAGATGCCTGGAAGTTTAAGGGCTGTTTTACGGTGGAAGATGGGCGTAATGTAGTCAGGGAATGGGCTCGTATGTCTGTAAAACCGACGGCTTTTCTTGTATCTTGCAATCATATTGCTGCAGGAATGGTAACGGAGGCGAAAAAACAAGGAATTCGTATCCCAGAGGATATTACGATTATCGGATGTGATGATCAAGAGGTGGCAAATATATTAGGTATTACGACGATTTCGCATTCTAGTAAAAATGTTGGTGTAAAGGCATTTGAATTATTATATGAAAAGATTAATGATGAGGAAATAGATGTGAAACATGTAGAGTTATTACCAAATTTGGTAGATAGGGAAACGACATAATAGAGAAGGTGTGAAAATCGCTTTTCGAAAATTCGTTTGGTATAATTATGGACAATCTATAGGGGCTAAAAGGGGTTTTGATATGCGATCAAAATTAGTAAAAGTAATTCTACTCATTACAATTGCGTCTTTCTGTTTATTTGCATACGGTTTTGTTTCGGGTGTAAATGATGTATTAAATCCGAAAGCTTCAAAATTAATTACGAAGACTGACGTAGTGGAAAAAGAGAAAAAGAAAACAGGAACGTTACAAGTAGTTAGTTTAGGTGATTCGTTAACGCGCGGCGTTGGTGATAAAGAAGGAATTGGCTATATTGGACGAATGAAAGAGGATTTACAAAAAGATTATAAACAAAAAGTTGCACTAAGTAATTTGGCAGTTAGTGGTGCGAAAATGCCCGATTTATTAAAACAAATCGAAAGCAGCGGAGCTCAATATTCAATTAAGCAAGCAGATGTAATTGTTTTAACAATTGGAGGAAATGATTTGTTCCCAGGATGGGAATCGCTCGGAAAGATAGATTTAGAGACGTATCGTCCTGATACGGAAACGTTTCAAAATGAAGCGAAGAAAATTATAGAAGAAATTCGTAAATTAAACACAGATAGCCCTATTTTTTGGTTAGGATTATACAATCCTTTTGAAGATGTAGAAGATTTGAGAGGTTCATCAAATATTGTTGTTGATTGGAACGCTTCTTTAGAGAAGTTAGCATTAAATGATAAAAACGTATATATTACACCGACATTTGATTTATTCCAAAATCGTGGGAAAGATTTATTATACTCAGATCATTTTCATCCGAATGAAGTAGGTTACACATATATGGCGGAGCGTTTAGTCCAAAATGTTGTAAGTAAATTAAAACTAGAGCAAGGAGGGATAAAATGACGACGATACTTTCTGTACGAGACTTGAAGAAGGTAATTGGAAAGAAGACGCTTGTAGAGGACATTTCATTTGATGTAAAACAAGGAGAAGTGTTTGGTTTCTTAGGACCGAACGGAGCCGGGAAAACGACAACAATTCGAATGTTAGTCGGACTGATTAAAGCGACAGAAGGTACTATTTCTATCGGTGGTTATTCTATTAAGGAAAATTTCAGAGAAGCGATGCGTCAAATTGGAAGTATCGTTGAAAACCCAGAGCTTTATACATATTTAACGGGATGGGAAAATTTAAAGCAATTTGCGCGCATGCTTGGTGATATATCTGATGAACGTATTATTGAAATTGCAAAAATGGTTCATTTAGATGAGCGTATTCACGATAAGGTAAAAACATATTCCCTTGGTATGAAGCAGCGCCTTGGAATTGCACAGGCGCTACTTGGAAACCCGAAATTGCTCATATTAGATGAACCGACGAATGGTTTAGATCCAGCTGGGATTAGAGAACTTAGGGAATTTATACATAAGCTTGTAAAAGAAGAAAATATGAGTGTATTTATTTCGAGTCACTTGCTAAGTGAAGTGCAACTGATATGCGACCGTGTTGCTATTATTCATAAAGGAAAAATGATAACAGTTGCACCTATTGAAGAGTTGATCAAAACAGCGAGTGATCGTGTGGAATGGGTCGTTACACCGATTTCCAAAGCGAAAGACATGTTAGACGCTGCTGAAGAGATAGAGGAAGTTAGTGTAGAAGATGAGCGTTTATTATGTCGTATGGATGTTGCGTCTATTAATGTTTGGAATAAGCATTTTGTAGAAAACGGGATAGATGTACATAGCGTCAAAGAGCTTGTATTTACGCTAGAAGATTTATTTATTGAACTCACAAGGGGTGAGCAACATGCGTGAATTTGCGAATCTAGTTTTAAATGAATCAGAAAAGATTTATCGTAAGAAACGAATTGTTGTTGTCATGCTTATTTTAGCAATCTTGATTCCACTTTTTGTGTATGCTCAGTATCGTGAAATAGAAACGACGCAAAAAAGGCTTGGTACGACCGATTGGAAAGTATCATTACAGCAACAAATTGTTGATTCACAAAACCGCTTGAACAATTCTAGATTGCCAGAAGAATGGCGGGATTGGTTAAAAGTAAGAGTGGAACAACAACAATATTATTTAGATCATAATATTAATCCGACTGCGCCAGGAGCACCGACATTTGTGAGGGCGTTTATTGAACAAGGAATAACGTTATTTATTCCATTGCTCGTTATGATTGTCGCCATTGATATTGTTTCAGGAGAACGAAGCGATGGTACGATGAAAATGCTTCTGACGAGGCCAATTCGGCGCTGGAAAATACTCCTTAGTAAATATGTGACGATGTTATTTTTCATTTCGCTCATATTGCTTCTTGTCGGTTTGTTTGCTTACGCATTATCAGGGCTTGTATTTGGATACTCTGGATGGAATTTACCTGTGTTAACAGGATTCGTCATTGATAAGGAAACGTTAAATACAAACTTTGTACACCTTATTCCGCAGTGGCAATACATTTTAATGGCGTACGGACTAGCTTGGTTTGTTGCTATCGTTGTTGGAACTATATCATTTATGGTCTCTGTTTTAATTCGTAATACACCAGCTGGTATGGGCGTTATGTTAGCTGCGTTAATTGCAGGCGGCATTTTAAGTTCATTCGCAACATCTTGGGAAGGTGCGAAATACATTTTTAGTGTCAACTTATCGCTAACGGATTATTTATCAGGAAAACTTCCTGCATTACAAGGGTTATCAATGGGATTTTCTTTAATAAATTTAACGGTTTGGGCAGTAGTATCTCTTATCATTTCGTTTGTAGTATTTACAAGGCAGGATATGGTGAATTAATTGGATAGGAAGTGAAGGCATGGAAAACATTTTGCAGAATGATTGGGGACCATTACTGGGGCCAGAATTTGAGAAAGAATACTATCAAAATTTAGCTAACTTTTTAAAAGAAGAGTATGAGGAGCATGTGATTTATCCAAAGGTAGAAGATATTTTTAACGCTCTTCAGTATACAAGTTATGAAAATACAAAGGTCGTTATTTTAGGACAAGACCCATATCATGGACCGAATCAAGCGCATGGTTTAAGCTTTTCGGTACAACCTGATATTAAAACGCCGCCATCATTGCTAAATATGTATAAAGAACTTCGAGATGAATACGGTTATGAAATTCCGAATAATGGTTATTTAGTAAAGTGGGCGGAGCAAGGAGTTTTATTATTAAATACTGTGTTAACGGTTCGTCAAGGTGAGGCGAATTCTCATAAAGGAAAAGGATGGGAGCATTTCACAGATCGCGTAATTGAGCTATTAAATGAACGTGAAAAGCCAGTTATTTTCATATTATGGGGACGCCATGCTCAGGCGAAGAAAAAGTTAATTACGAATACGAATCATCGTATTATCGAGTCTGTACATCCAAGTCCATTATCAGCAAGACGAGGTTTCTTTGGAAGTAAGCCGTACTCTAAAGTAAATACGATTTTAGCTAATATGGGCGAAAGAGAAATTGATTGGGAAATTCCAAATTTATAAATAGAAAAGGTAGTTAACAGTTGTTAACTACCTTTTTATTATTGTTGTTCGTTCTTTAGTTTTGCATCTAGTACAAAAGTACCGAATGGGATAACTGATGAAACGAATGCCCCAAGTGCCCATAAAATTGATTTACGGTGTACGATTGTTACTTGAATTACCGCAAAGATGAATAGAATAAATAAAACGCCATGAGCCATGCCTGTAATTTTAACAGCTGTTGCAAACCCTGCAAAATATTTTAATGGCATTGCTACAAATAATAGTAATAGGAAAGAAATCCCCTCAATTAAGCCGATTGCTCTTAATCTTCCGATTGGTGTAGATAACATGAAGTAGCCTCCTTTAATGTATGCTTGTATATAGTAAATTTGTATTCTTTTTCAAAATGAAATAGTCTATTTTGTTTCATTATATACAAAAAGAAAGTTTACACTACGAGAATAGTGCAAAGTTCAAAATATAGTCACAAAAGCGTTGTAATTTAAATAAAAACCTATTTGAAGTGTTTGACTTCAAATAGGTTTTATGAATGAAAATATTAAACAAGTACTTCCGTTTTTAAAACGAATTTCTCTACAACTTTTGCAACGCCATCGTTCATATTTGTATCTGTTACATAGTTTGCAATTTCTTTAATATCATCTGGTGCATTGCCCATCGCAACGCCAAGACCAGCAAATTCAATCATCGCTTGATCGTTATAGCTATCGCCCATTGCGATAACTTCTTCGCGCTTAATACCAAGTTTTTGGATTAATTGGTTTAAGCTCGTTCCTTTCGTAACACCATGTTCAGTAAATTCTAAGAAGAATGGTTTAGAGCGCATAACGCTTAATTGACCTTCTAGTTGTTTTTGTAGTTTCTTTTCTACTTCAACAAGGCGTTCAGCTTCTTTATTCATTAATACTTTTACTACAGGTTCTTTAACAGCAGTTTTAAAATCATCTACTTCAATAATCGGCATGCCAGTAATTTCGCCCTCAATTTTAGTATAAGGATTATTTTCTTCTGTTACGATATCATCGCCAATATAAGTATGAATCCATACATCTTCAGTTTTACTAATTTCAAATAGGTTGTGAACGATTTCAGGAGATAGCGTGCTACTGAAGATTTCTTCATTTGTTTTACAGTTAATAATTTTTGCGCCGTTAAAAGATAGAATGAAGCTACCGTATTCCTCTAAACGAAGTTCTTTTGCAACATTGCGCATACCAAACGTTGGGCGCCCAGAAGCAAGTACAACTTTAACTCCTTGCTCTTGTGCTGTCATTAAAGCCTCTTTCGTACGAGGTGAAATTGTATGGTCGTCGCGTAATAAAGTATCATCTAAATCTAAAACAATCATTTTATAAGTCATATAGAAAATTCCTTTCTTTGTTGAAATAGAAATAAATTTTTATGAAGATAGTGGGGAATATATAGTAAGACATCGAACTTCTTTGCATGAAACTAGGAGAAGTTCTGCATTGTTAGTATAAATTATCATGAGCGTGTTGCCCATGATAATTTATCCCGCTATTTGCCGGGCAGTAAGACTCCCACCTCAAAATTTAGCTGGAGCAAAGAAGTTAGGTGGGAGATTAACTGCCCGTAAACGCCCGATTGGTGCGGGCTAATAATCAGTGGGGATGAACAAAAACCCCACTGATTAAAGTTTCACTTTATCATTATCGTAACAACTCTAAAGATAGAGTGCAATAATGGAAGTTTTCCAATTTACGATGGTTGTTTTTCGTGCGAACGAGAAAATAATATTTCCAGCAAGATAGCCATTACAGATCCAAGAACAAGACCGTTACTTAAAAATGAAGCCAAAAATGGTGGTAGCGTAGAAAACGCTCCTGCTGGAACGAACATAACGCCGACTCCTGTAAAGATTGAAAGGCCTGCTACTTTAAATAATTGTTCTTTATTTTGTACAGTGTCATATTCGCGGAAAGCTAGACCAATCATGCTTGCAAATACAGGATAAATTGCAGAATACCCAACTGCAACGGGGATGGCTGCAAAGAATGAAGTAATCTTTGGGAATATACTAACAAGAATGATAAAGCTTGACCCTAACATAAATGGAAGGCGCTTATAAATATTTGTCGTTGCAATAAATCCTGCGGATCCAGAAATGGCAACAGGACCAATGGCTGAAAATAGACCGCCTAGCAATTGATTTATTCCTGTTATAATGCCAGCTTGTTTGAAGCGATCTGGAGCAGCATCTTCTTCATACTTAGAAACAACCTTTTGTACAACGCGAATACTTGCTAACATATTTGTTAGCAGTAGTAGTGTGACGAAAACTACCGTAATTGCCATGTTCCATTCAATGCGAGGCATTCCGAAAACAAATAGAGATGGAAGACGAATTATATCTGTCACAGGTGTTACTGGATTAGATAATCCGAAGCACGCAAATAATATCCAGCCGCAGACGATACTGAAAAGAACGGAATATCGTCCAATAATAGGTAGCTTCATAATGAAAAAAGATAGTAAAATAACAATGAGTGAAAGAATAAATACCTTTGGCTGTACTTCTGTATGTTGTCCATCAAGGCCAAACATGCCTTTTAAGAAGGAGCCACTAAGTTGTGCGACCAAAAGGAATAAATACGTTCCAATTACTGTAGGTGTAAAGTAGCGAACTAGTTTATCGATAAGTCCAAAAACACTAAGAATAATACAAATAATTCCGCTTAGTAGGAAAGCGTACTGAAGGACCTTAAGTGTTTCATTACTTGATCCAAATAATACGACGCCTAAACTTGCATACAGGGAGAAAATTCCCCACCAAAGGCCTGCGGGACCTTCTTGAATAGGAAGTTTATGCCCAAATATAGCTTGCAGTAGGCCGGCAAAACCGAGAACAAATAATGTTCTTTGTACAAACGCGATAGCTTCAGTGCCGTCAAGGCCGTAACTAGTTGCGACACTAATTGGTACAATAAGACTTCCAGCTAAAATAAATAGTGCCCATTGTAAGGCAGAAAGAAATAGCTTCATTATATCAACCTCTTTCATAGATTCCGTTTCTAGTATATAGGTATTTCATTTCCTTTGGCAAAGATTGTAGATAGAGAAAAGAGTTGAAATATAATATGAATGCACGTAAGCAATTATGGATAGCAGTTATATGTATGACCTTTGTTGTAATTTTAGGGACGATAGGATTTATGACAATTGAAGAGATTAGCTTGTTTCAAGCATTTTGGATGACGATGATTACTGTATTAACGGTTGGATATGGTGATGTAGTGCCTATAACACAGGCGGGGAAATTTTTTGCGCTCCTTATTATACCTGTTGGCGTCGGTATCGTTACGTATGCAATGGGGGTAGTTGCAGCTATGATCATTGAGGGTAACTTATTTCATGCAGTGCGGAGGAAGAAGATGGATAAACAAATAGCACAGTTACAAAAGCATATTATAGTATGTGGTTGTGGAAGAGTAGGGCTTCAAGTTGTACATGAATTAAAGGAAAAGAAAATCCCATTTGTAGTTGTGGATAAAGATGAAAGTATATTCGAACAGGAAAAGCTTTTATATGTACATGGGGATGCAACTGAAGATCAAGTGTTACATAATGCCGGAATTTCGAAGGCAGCCGGTCTAGTTGCTATTGTAGCAAACGATGCTGAAAATGTATTTATTACATTAACGGCAAGAGGGCTTAATGATACAATTAAAATTGTAGCAAGAGCTGAAAAGCCAGAAACAGAAGAAAAATTACGGCGCGCTGGTGCAAATAAGGTTATTAATCCATCTAGTATGGCAGGGATTCATATCGCAAAAGGTATTGCGAATCCGTTAACAGTTCATTATATTGATACAGTATTGTATGGAATAGAGCAATCATTTGTAATTGAAGAAATTCAAGTTGGTAAAGATTCTATCTTAGCTAGTAAATCGTTATTAGAGAGTAATGTGAGAAATCAATTTGATGTAACAATTTTAGCGATTTTAAGAGATGGGTATATTATCCATAATCCAACGGGGCAGGAAAAACTGCAAGAACATGATATGATAATAGTATTTGGTTCAGTGGAGAAACTGGGGCAATTTGAGAAAGAACTACAAAGTAAGAGGTGACAAGGAATGCAAGTATCTAGCGATAAGGTTTTAAATAAAATGGCGAGTGAAATTGCAAAGGCAAAAAGTAGTGAAGGACAAAAATCAAAAGAGCATTTATTAGTTGTGCGTGCATTATGTGATTTATTATTAGATGAACAAGTTGAGCCTTCTACGTATAGAGAACCACAAGTTCAATCACAAATAATCGGATCTCAGCCTATAACAACAGTTCAACCGGTTATGCCAGTTTCTGGAGAACCTGTGTATATAAAAGAAGAAGGTGCAAATGGTAATTCTTTATTTGATTTTTAGGGATTAAATCGTTTGGATTATATGTGAAAATTGCTTATGATAAAAATAAAAAGGGGAATTAAGATGAAAATTTTCTTTTTACTAGGTTGTATTGCAGCGGGGCTATCTGTTGCATTAGGGGCTTTTGGAGCACATGGTTTAGAAAATAAAATTTCTGCAAAAATGTTAGAAGTGTGGAAGACGGGCGTTACATATCAAATGTTTCATGCAGGTGGCTTATTCGTAGTTGCTCTATTAATGGATAAAATGCAATCATCACTTTTAAGCACTGCGGGTTGGCTTATGGTAGCTGGGATTATTATGTTCTCAGGCAGTCTTTATGCATTAAGTACAACAGGTATTAAATTCTTTGGCCCAATTACACCCCTTGGTGGTGTAGCGTTTATTGTGGCGTGGATTTTAGTCGGAACTGCAGTTGTAAAAGGGTTATAAAAAACAAAAGCTGGCATTCGCCAGCTTTTTTTTATGGTCTTGGAGCATAAGTTGCTTGTTGACCAGGTAAATACGTAATTTCTCCTGGGAATTCTACATAATCTAAATAAATCATTAGTAGTAAAAAGCGTTTTCCAGATTTCGGCTCACTAATTACGATATGATCACGGCCAGCTGCCTCGATGATCCCTGTATAAGATTGTGTACCAAGCGAACTACCGCGTTCATAAGTCATTACAACTGTAGCTGGTTTACCTTTGTTTAAACGAAGGATGTTTTCAATATACGATTGCTCTAGTGGTAACATCCCTTGAGAAACTGCAAGTTGAGCTTGAGCAGCTTGTTGTTGCATCGCTTGCTGTTGTTGTTGCTGTTGCTGCTGCTGTGGGGTCATTTGTTGCGGTTGCACATAAGTTCCAGATGGTTGATAAAAACCTGTTCCGTAGTACGGGTTTTGTTGCTGTGTCATTCAAAAATCCCTCCTCATTTTCATTCCTTAATATACGCCTGGACAATCTCCACCAGATGGTTGGAAGAAGCAGTGTTTTTTAAAGCGACCAGAATTTTGTTGGTCATACCAAGTTGGTGGGCAAGGACCTTCAGGTCTAAAGAACCATAAGGCGAAGTTGGCGGGCCAAAAACGTTGTCCCTGAATTGTCCGGCGGGCTAAGGCAATATCTTGTTCTCTCGCTCGTTGATAAAAATACCCTTTTTGAGTTGCTTCAAAACCACCAGGATTTTGATAAACCATTTGACGTAAATTACGTATTTTTTTGAAATCTAAACAATTTCCGCGGACACGATTTACCCCAACGTTTCCGACCATTAACATCCCTTGTTGGCCTTCTCCTTCGGCTTCAGCACGCATCAGTCTAGCTAATAACTTAACATCTTCTTCGTTATACGCGATAACACCCATTATGTGTCACCTCTCTTTTTGGAATGCCTTGTAGAAAGAGGTTCATTTCTAGATGAAGTGTGGAACAATTACTAGTTCATACGTATGAGAAAAAGGACGCAGATATGACAACCAAACGAAGTTTTACATCTAGAGGGGAAAATAAAAAAAGCTAGCGTGAGCTAGCTTTTCATCATTAAAATACTTTAGACCATAAGTTTGAGAAGAAATCGCCAATTGAACGCATTGTTAATACGAACCAATTTGCTTTTTCTACTTCTTCAGTCGCTTTTGCAGTAACTTTTATACTTTTATTTCCGTCTAAGAAACCATATTTATCAGTTGGTTCTAAGACGATTGAACCTACCTTTGCATCTTTCTTAATAGGAGCAACTAAATGCCCATCTTCAGCAAGTGATTTATCTGCTTCAGTAGAAATTTTGTAAGGTGATTTGCTACCTTTTGTAGTAACTACTGTCACTTCTTTTTCTGGTGCAACTGTTACGTAGTCTTCTTTTCCTTTTACTACAGAAATTTTGTTGTTTTTATCTATTTTTAATTTCTGTTTTTCGAAGTTATTAAATCCATATTCAATTAATGCGCGAGATTCTGTGAAACGTTCGTCCATTGATTTCGTTTTAATAATAACAGATATAAGACGTAAATCACCGCGTTTTGCTGTAATGGTAAAACCATACCCAGCTGTATCGGAACTTCCTGTTTTTAAACCATCTGCTCCTTCATAAGAGAAAGCAGCACCTGGTAACATCCAGTTCCAATTTTCCATACGAATTGGTTTTGGATGATTATCTGGGAAGTTTCTAAATCTTTGTTTTGTATCCTCTAGCATTTCTGGATACTTTGTAATAATTGTTTTTGAAAGAATACCCATATCGCGAGCTGACATGGAGTTTTCTCCATTCGGATCAGTTCCTTCAGGATGTTTTCCTTTTAAATCAGCGTTATTTAACCCAGTAGCGTTTACAAATTTATATTTCTTTAACCCTAGTTTTTTCGCATGTTCATTTGCGAGATTTAAGAAGTTCTTTTCACTTCCTGCAAGTAATTCTGCTAAAGCAATACTAGATCCATTTGCAGAGAAGATAACGATAGAATGGTATAATTCTCTTACAGTATATTGACGTCCTTTTTCGAACGGCACGTTAGAGAATTCATTATTACGTGAAACTTCATAAGCGTAATCAGAAATAGTTACTTTCGTATCCCAAGTGATTTTTCCTTCTTTAATTGCTTCTAATACGGCATAAATAACAATTAATTTTGACATACTAGCGATAGCTAGTAATTCATCTGGATTTTGTTCATGCAGTATTTTTCCTGTATCCGCATCAAATAGCAGTGCAGCAGCTGCCTCTATATGTATTTTTTCTTCTGCATGGGATGTTGTTACTCCTAAGGAAGAAATTGACAATAGAGACACTAGTAAAATAGACAAGATTTTCTTCATATACATTATCACCTTCGCATCTTTATTAGCATATAGCCCGTACCATTTTAGCATAAATTTGGATATAGAAAGGTTACAATTTTGTAAGGAAATTGAAAAGAATTTGTCGATTTTTGTTCAAATTTGCAGAGAAAAGAAGCTTTTTGAGGAGAAATATAGAGGGTAATAAAAAAGGAACGAATTTCGTTCCTTTTTTACGATTTATATGTGTAAAAATTTCTCTACCTTTTCGTCTGGTAAAATGTTTCCAACGAAAAATGTTCCGAATTCACCATAACGAGCACTTACTTCATCGAAGCGCATTTCATATATAAGTTTCTTAAATTGAAGAACATCGTCAGCAAATAATGTTACGCCCCACTCAAAATCGTCAAATCCAACTGATCCTGAAATAACTTGGCGCACTTTACCTGCGTACTGGCGACCGATTTTGCTATGGCTGTACATAAGTTTCTTACGTTCATCCATAGGAAGCATATACCAGTTATCATTACCTTGGCGACGCTTATCCATTGGATAGAAGCAAATGTGATTTGCTTTCGGTAACTCAGGATATAAGCGAGCTAAGATTTGTGGGTTTTGGTATGGGTCTTCATCAGCTGGAAGATAGTTGCTTAGTTCAACAACAGATACGTAAGAATATGCAGGAACTAAATATTCAGCTAATGTTGTTTTATTTAATTCTGTTTCGATTTCATTTAACTCTTCCATTGTTGGACGTAAGATCATAAGCATAATATCTGCTTTTTGACCAACAACTGTATACATTGCATGACTGCCTTTTTTTGCAGTAGCTACTTCGTTCCATTTTTCAACGACATTTAAAAATTCAGACACTGCTTGTCCGCGTTCGTCACTAGATAATGTTTTCCATGCTGCCCAATCAATAGAACGTAAATCATGTAAACAATACCAGCCATCTAACGTTGTTGTTGCTTCACTCATTCTATTCACCTCAGTTAATGATATTTTACACGTTAACTATAGCATATATAGGATTAAAAACATCTACATAAAGTTTCGGCGCATAAAACTGTCACATTTATATTTACTGGAAAACGGGAGAAAATAAGGCTTAAGTAGGCATTATTTCTCGGCTGAATTTTATGAAAATATAATCATTTTCATTTTATCTATTTTTTGGGAGCTATAAGTTTAAAATATAGCTGAAAAGAAGTATTCTTAAAGGTAGAGTTTTTAACATTTGTAGGAGGGTTTATTCGTGAGCAATTTATTTACAGCAGTAAAAGAAAAAGTTCAAGGAAAAGGCATTTCTATCGTACTTCCTGAAGGAACTGATGAAAGAATTTTAGGCGCTGCAGAGCGTTTAGCAAAAGAAGAGTTAGTAAAACCAATTTTAGTTGGTAATAAAGAAGAAATTAGCGCAAAAGCTGCTAGCATGAACTTAACATTAGCAGGCGTTGATATTTACGATCCAGCTACATACGAAGAGATGGATGCAATGGTAGCATCTTTCGTTGAACGCCGTAAAGGTAAAGCAACAGAAGAAGATGCTCGTAAAATTCTTAAAGACGAAAACTACTTCGGTACAATGCTTGTATACATGGGCAAAGCACAAGGTTTAGTAAGTGGTGCAGCTCACTCTACAGCTGATACAGTTCGTCCAGCACTTCAAATTATTAAAACAAAACCAGGCGTTACAAAAACTTCAGGCGTATTCATCATGGTACGTGAAGAAGAGAAGTATGTATTCGCTGATTGCGCAATTAACATTGCACCAAACAGCCAAGATTTAGCTGAAATTGGTATCGAAAGTGCGAAAACTGCTGAACTATTCGGTATTGACCCACGCGTTGCTATGTTAAGCTTCTCTACAAAAGGTTCTGCGAAATCTCCAGAAACAGAAAAAGTTGTAGAAGCAACTCGCATTGCAAAAGAAATGGCTCCTGAATTAACTTTAGATGGAGAATTCCAATTCGATGCTGCATTCGTACCATCTGTAGCTGAGAAGAAAGCTCCAGGTTCTACAATTAAAGGTGATGCTAACGTATTCGTATTCCCAAGCTTAGAAGCTGGTAATATCGGCTACAAAATCGCTCAACGCTTAGGTAACTTCGAAGCAGTAGGACCAATCTTACAAGGTTTAAATATGCCTGTAAATGATCTATCTCGTGGATGTAACGAAGAAGAAGTGTACAAGTTAGCTTTAATTACAGCAGCTCAAGCACTTTAATTCTATAACGAATTAATATGAAAAAAGACCATCCTATTTCTTTTGAAATGAGGGTGGTCTTTTTGGTTTCTATTTTTCTAAACCAAGTGCCTTATTATTACGGTCAATAATACGTTGTAAATTCGTCTCATATAAAGGAACTTCATCTACTGTTAGCTGAGATGATGTTAACTTTGGAGTGAATTGTTGCAACGTTTTTAAAAGGCGCATCATTAAATCTTGCACTGTAATTGTTTCACCGAGTAATTCAGATAGTGAAGCCATCGTACTCGGTACAATTTCGGGATACGTAAATCTTGTTTCTTCGCCTTGAATTGCTACGTTGTAAAAATCACGAACGAGTGCGGCACGCTCAGATCCGCTTCCTGTCGCACATAAGTAAATTTGTACAGCAACGCCTCCGCGAATACGACGCTGAGAAATACCAGCAAATTTTTGATTGCGAATGCTCAAATCGTAGCTACCAGGACAATAAGAACCAACAATTTCTTTTGCTTCGATAGTAACATCGTAATCTTTTAACATTTCCTTAATTAAATGCCACATCGTATCGTATCCAAGGTCGATATCGATACCCTTTTCTGTTTCTTGGAATAAAAGTGATACATTTAAAACACCTTCATCAAGTACGACAGCAAGTCCACCAGAATTACGAACGATAACATTGAAGTCGTTTTCTTTTAAAAAGGAAATACCTTCTTCTAAATGTGGTAGGCGTGAATCTTGAATGCCAAGAACAATTGTATTGTGATGAACCCAAGAGCGCATTGTTGCAGCGGATAGACCATTTCCAATACTTGTGCATAACGTGTCATCCATTGCGAATGACTGAAGTGCATGGAAAGTTGGTCCTAAACTAGACTGATCTACAATACGCCACTCTGGCTGAGATAAAATCGAACGGGAATTGCTCATATAACTAACCCCTTATTTTTAAAATGACAATCTTTATTATAGCAAAAAATGTAGAAAGGGGTTTTCTCATATATAAAGGGAAGTTTAGAGGTGAAAGAATAAAAAGGATGCATTGCATGCATCCTTTTTATTCTGCAATTTTTTCTAAGTTACCGTTTCGATCCATGCGGAAAGATGTTTGTGAGCGTTCCTCATCATCCATTACTGCTAATTTACGAGCACGGTTCATAATATTCATAAGTGTTTCGTAATCCTCTTGTACAGTATGAGATTGTTGTTCTAATTTTTCTAGTTTCTTTTCTAGTTCTTCATTTCGCAGGATTTGCGTTTTAATTTCTTGTTTCAATCTCGTATTCTCGTTTTCAAGAGCTGTTACTTTTATATTTGAAGATCCAACTGTTTGTAAAAAGTAAATAACATCTTGCATTGTTATTGAGCTTTTTGGAGCAGGGACAGTCGGCTTTTGATATGGAGTAGCTTCTGTATATTGAACAGCTGTTTCATACGGTACGTGTTCTTCATAATCAGTTATCGCCGCCGCTGAAGCTGGTGGTGTGTAAAGCAAACGTTTTTTTGTCTGTTCACCGCCCGCAGCACGCATTTTATCTTTACGATGTTTTTTTGCTAGTTGAAGAGCTTGTTCATAGCTATAGCGAACAACAGCATTCCAGCGGAAACCACAAGCAGCAGATGTGCGATTTAACTGATCTCCTACTTCTTCAAAAGCATTTAATTGAGTACTTCCTTCTCGAACATGGCGAAGCACCGTTTCAGCAAGTAATAAATCGTCCTCGTCTGTCCAAGCATCTTGTCTTACTTTCATAGATTCAACTCCCTTTCTTTTTATGAACTTCCTATTTTTATAATGGGCAAAAAAATGAGCTTTTATACAAAGCTTTTAAAAATATGGTAGATTTCAATGAAGAGAAGAAATGTGGCTATGAATGATGAAAGCTTTTGAAGGAGAAAATATAAAAAATAGGTAGCTTTATATAGGAATAGAGCTACGCTCGGAGACTTGCAACAAGCTTCAAAGAGCGGTAAAATACCATTTAGTGTTTATTTTTAAATGTACTTGTGAAAAGTTTAAAATAGAGGAAGTGTTATATATAATGGGAAACGAATTTCGTGTGTGTGATGATTGTCAGGCAACGAACGTTAAAACGTTGATTCCGAAGTTAAAAAAAGTAGATTCATGTGCAACGATTGAGGTTGCATGTCAGTCTTACTGTGGCCCTGGTCGTAAAAAATCATTCGCGTTTGTAAATAATCGTCCAGTTGCGGCTCCAACAGAAGACGAATTAATTGTAAAAATTGAAGCAAAATTAAATAAGTAAGAAAAAGAAGAGTGAACAGATTACTCTTCTTTTTTTATGTCCATAAGATAGCGTTTTGTATGAATTCGTATTTCAAAATAATGGTTGACAGTCTTTTGACGTGGTAGGTAGAATAGAAAGTGTCTGATTCTGATAATCATTATCATGAAAAAGGTCAATTCACCTAATTTTTTTATTATTATTTGAGAATAAATTTCATTTTATTAAATATATGTTGTTGGTTAGGATGGTTGAGGGATGGAAGCGAGCGCAAGGAGTATAGAACAGCAAGATGTGAATGTTAAAGAGATTAAGAGCAGACCGCTCGTTGCTTCTATTATTTTAATAGCAGGCACAATTTTGTTAGCTTTAAGTATGGCAGTTTCTATTTCGTTTGGTGCAGCAGATATTAGTTTAAAGACCGTTTGGCAAGCTGTATTTCAGTTTGATGGTTCCATAACGCACCATAACGTAATTCAAGAACTTCGCATGCCTAGAGCAATAGGGGGCGTAGTTGCAGGTGCTTTTTTAGCGGTATCAGGTGCAATTATGCAAGGTATGACACGAAATCCACTTGCATCTCCATCGTTAATGGGGATTACAGATGGTGCTGTATTCGGAATTGCAATTATGTATGCATTCTTCCCTAATTCACCTTATTTAATGTTTGTTATCGCATCTTTTATTGGAGCTGCGTTTGGAGCGAGCATTGTATATGGTATTGGGTCTTCTTCACCAGGTGGATTAACGCCTGTAAAATTAGCTTTAGCAGGTGCAGCAATTAGTGCTTTATTAGGGGCAATTTCATCTGGAATTGCATTGTATTTCAACCTTGCCCAAGAGGTAAGTATGTGGAATGCAGGCGGTGTTGCCGGAGTGAAATGGCAAAGTATTAATATGTTAGTACCGATTGGTCTTGTTTGTCTCATTATAGCAATTATGATGTCGAGATATATCACAATTTTAAGCTTTGGTGAAGAAATTGCGATTGGACTTGGTCAAAATACGACATTAATTAAATTTATCGGAACAGTACTTGTTCTTGTATTAACAGGTTCTGCGGTTTCTATGGCAGGATCAGTTGGATTTGTTGGACTTGTAATTCCGCATATGACTCGTTTCCTTGTAGGCTCAGATTATAGATGGGTTATTCCATGTTCTGCGGTCTTAGGTGGATTGCTAATTGAATGTGCAGATATGTTATCTCGCGTTATTAATCCACCATTTGAAACGCCAATTGGAGCAATTACAGCGCTAATTGGGGTGCCATTCTTCCTCTACTTAGCACGTAATGAAGGGAGAGGAAAGATGTGAGGACGAGCGTCTTAACAAAAAAGAACGTTTCTATTTTAACGATTTTAGTAGGATTAATTGTTGCTGTATTTTTAATAAGTTTAAATACAGGAACATTTAAAATTCCTCCAATAGATGTATTAAAGTCATTGGTTGGATTAGGTGCAGAAGATCAATCTGTTATTTTATTTGAATTTCGTATGCCGCGTATGGTTATTGCTATATTAGTTGGTTCTGCATTAGCTATGTCAGGTGCAATTTTGCAAGGGCTATCACGAAACCCACTTGCTGATCCAGGTATTATAGGTATTAACGCCGGAGCGGGATTAACAGTTGTTGTATTCGTCTACTTTTTCTTTGGAAAAGTTGGAACTGGTACATTTTTATCTGTATTTATCCTTCCATTCTTCGCGCTAGTTGGTGCGATATTAGCAGCGGTTATTATTTATTTACTAGCATGGAAAGACGGTGTTTCATCAACTCGATTAATTCTTGTTGGTATCGCTGTTGCAGCCGGATTTGGTGCGGTTAGTTTAATTTTCTCTATGAAGATGACATCTAACGACTTCCGTTTTGCAACGATTTGGTTGGCAGGAAGTTTATGGGGAACAGATTGGAAGTTCGTACTAAGTGTACTCCCATGGATGATTATTTTCTTACCACTTGCCATTAGTAAAGCGCACATATTAAATGTAATGAATTTAGGCGACTCTACAGCAGTTGGCCTTGGTGTAAACGTAGAAAAGGAAAGACGTAAATTATTATTTATTGCAGTTTGTTTAGCTGGTGCATCTGTTGCGGTGGCGGGAGGCATTGGTTTTATCGGTTTAATGGCTCCGCATTTAGCGAGACGCCTCGTTGGTGGTAAACATCAAATTATGTTACCAACGGCTGCATTAATAGGAACGTTCTTGCTTTTATTTGCAGATGTAATTTCAAGAAGTGTGTTACCAACTTCAGAAATACCGGTCGGTCTTGTTATTTCTGTAATTGGCGCACCATATTTCATATATTTACTTATGAGGACAAAATAAAGGGAGGCTTTTTGTATGGCAACTTTAGCGGTTGATGCGGTATCTGTTGGGTATAATGAAGGGTTAATTATAGATGGATTAACAGTTGAAATTCCGGAAGGACAAATTACAACGATTATTGGACCAAATGGTTGTGGGAAATCCACATTATTAAAAACGGCTTCTCGTATTTTGAAAGCAAAACGAGGTACTGTTTATCTTGATGGAAAAGCAATTGAGAAACAGCCAACGAAAGAAATCGCAAAGAAAATGGCGATTTTACCACAAACTGCAGAAGTGCCAACAGGCCTTACTGTGTTTGAACTTGTTTCATATGGACGTTTTCCTCATCAAAAAGGATTTGGAACATTGAAAGAAGAGGATTATCGCTACATTCATTGGGCACTTGAAGTGACGGGGATGACAGAATTCGCAAATCGTCCAGCAGAAGCTTTATCAGGTGGTCAACGTCAACGTGTATGGATTGCGATGGCTCTTGCACAAGGAACAGATTTACTTGTGTTAGATGAACCAACAACATACTTAGATATGGCTCATCAACTTGAGATATTAAACTTACTGAAGAAGTTAAACAAAGAAGAAGGCAGAACGATTGTTATGGTTATTCACGATTTAAATCATGCTTCTCGTTTCTCTGATCATATGATTGCATTAAAAGCAGGTAAGTTAATGAAGCAAGGAACGCCAGATGAAGTTATGACGAGTGAAACACTTCGTAACGTATTTGAGATTGAAGCGCAAATCGTTCCATGTCCAGTAAACTGTAAACCAATTTGTTTAACATACGATTTAGCGATGATTAATAATCAATTGCGTAAAAAAGCATAATTAATAGAATTTTCCCCTCTTAAAGAGGTGAGAGGGGGAGTTCTAATGGACGTTGAGCTTCTTACCCACGGATGGGAAGTTGAACGCCCGTTAGAACGGGTTATAAACAACAATTAATAAAAATATATTAATTAAATGTTGTTTTGTTTCTTATAGTTACATGCAAATTATAAGAGAAATACAGCTAGAAGGAGTCGGAATATGAAGAATTTTAAAATGGCACTATTAGCAATGGTACTAGTTGTTACTTCTGTACTATTTGCAGCTTGTTCTAACAAAGAAGAAGAAAAGAAAGCAGATGCGAAAACTGAAGAGCGCACTGTACAACACGCAAAAGGGGAAATTAAAATTCCTGCAAATCCAAAGAAAATTGCTGACCTTAGTGGTTCAACAGAAGAATTATTAATTTTCGGTATGAAACCGATTATTACTGCAAATACAACACAAGAAAAAATTGATTCACATATTGAGAAGAAATTGAAAGATGTAAAACCGGTTGGTTCTGCGTGGGGCGATAAAATTAACATCGAAGCAGTGGCTGCTGCAAAACCAGATTTAATTATTGTAAACAATCGTCAAGAAAAGATTTATGATCAATTATCTAAAATTGCACCAACAGTTATGTTAAAAACTCCATTAGACCAATGGCGTCCAAAATTCGAAGAAGTAGGTCAAATCTTCGGTAAAGAGAAAGAAACAAAAGAATGGTTCAAAAAGTATGATGAAAAAGCAAGCAAATTACATGACAAAATCGTTGCTAAAACTGGCGATGCAACATTCATGAAAATGGCTGCATATCCAAATGCATTCCGTGTATACGGTGACTACGGTTACGGTAGCGTAATCTTTGGTGATTTAAAATTACCAGCAGTTAAAGGTACACCAACTGATAAACCGTTAGTACAAATACAAAAAGAAGCTTTAATTGATTACAACCCAGATTACTTATTCGTATTTACAACTGGTGACGGTTCTCAGCGTCTAAAAGAATTCCAAGAAGAATCAATTTGGAAAAATATGAACGCTGTTAAAAACAACCATGTATTTACAATCAGTAATGAAGATGTAAACAAAGGATACTTCCCACTAGGTAAAGAAATGATCCTAGACGAAGTTACTGAGTTCATTTTAGGAAAATAATATATAAAGAAAAATCACCTTTGCTTTGGTAAAGGTGATTTTTCTTTATATAACAGGAATTAATATAGTCTTTCATTTCTTTCTGTTTCCTATATCGTTTATAATATATAGTAAGAATGCAGTAAAGAAAGGGGGATGTCGGAAAGTGGTATATTTAAACGACAAACTCAGCGAAACAAAAGTGTTTAAAGACCCAGTACATAAATATGTACACGTGCGTGATCGCGTTATTTGGGATTTAATCGGAACGAAAGAATTTCAACGCTTGCGCCGTATTAAGCAGCTTGGTACGACATTTTTTACATTTCACGGTGCAGAGCATAGTCGCTTTACTCATTCGTTAGGTGTATATGAAATTATTCGTCGTATGATTGATGATGTGTTTGATGGCAGACCGAACTGGAATGCTGAAGATAGATTGTTATGTTTATGTGCGTCATTACTTCATGATGTCGGTCACGGCCCATTTTCTCACTCGTTTGAAAAAGTATTTTCGTTAGATCATGAGAAATTTACGCAAAAGATTATCGTTGGTGATACGGAAATTAATCGTGTGTTAAGCCGTGTGGATAAGGATTTCCCGCAAAAGGTAGCAGATGTAATTGCGAAAACATCTACTAATAAATTAGCGATTAGTATGATTTCGAGCCAAATTGATGCCGATCGTATGGATTATTTATTAAGAGATGCATATTTTACTGGTGTAAAGTATGGGAACTTTGATATGGAACGTATACTGCGTGTCATGCGCCCGTACGGTAATCAAGTTGTCATTAAAAATAGTGGTATGCATGCTGTAGAGCATTATATTATGAGCCGTTATCAAATGTATTGGCAAGTATATTTTCATCCGGTAACACGTAGTGCAGAAGTAATTTTAACGAAGATTTTACACCGAGCTAAATCACTGCATGAGAAGTATTATGCGTTTAAAAATCATCCTGTTCATTTCTATTCTTTATTTGAAGAAGAAGTGACAGTAGAGGATTATTTAAAGTTAGACGAGAACGTAATGTATTATTACTTCCAAGTATGGCAAGACGAAGAAGATCCGATTTTAAGTGACTTATGCCGCCGTTTTATGAATCGAAATCTATTTAAATATGTAGAGTTTACAGATAAGCACGGTTTAGATAATTGGATGGAGCTAAGTAGCTTATTTAAAAAAATTGGACTAGACCCAGAGTATTATTTAGTTGTTGATTCAACATCGGATTTACCGTATGACTTTTACCGTGCAGGAGAAGAAGAAGAGCGTCTGCCAATCTTACTTCTTATGCCGAACGGGGAACTTAGAGAGCTTTCGCGTGAATCGGATATTGTTGAGGCGATTACAGGTAAGAAGCGAACGGATCAAAAGCTATTCTATCCGCATGATTTAATCTATGAAGATGGAAGAAAAGGAAAATATAAAGAGAGAATTATCGAGTTGTTAGAAGGAAAGAAATAAGAAGCAGCTAAGAGCTGCTTCTTATGAAAAAACTTGAAATTATTTGTCGCTTAAGCGTTTTCCGCCAACTGCATAATGGTTTTTAGACATTTCTTCGATGAAAACAACGATGTTTTCTTCAGGAGCACCAGTTGTTTCGCTTACTGCTGCTGTTACTTTCTCAGCAAGAGCTTTCTTTTGTTCTTCTGTGCGTCCTTCTAGCATTTTCACTGTTACGTATGGCATGTATAATCGCTCCTTTTATGTAAGTTACACTCTTATTATAGCGGATTATGAGGAAGAACAATCGGAAAAACAAATAAATTCTTTTTTTGACATATGGAAGAGGAGATGAGTTATGGATCAGTTATTTAGATACCCATTGCAACAAATTCCATTGGTAGCAATGGCAATTATTATTGCGCTATCTGTGCATGAATTTGCACATGCGTATGTTGCATATAAATTTGGAGACGATACAGCGAAAAAGCAAGGACGTTTAACATTATCACCGATGGCTCATTTAGATCCTATCGGTATGATTGCTGTACTAATTCTTGGATTCGGTTGGGCAAGACCAGTACCTGTTAATCCGTATAACTTTAAAAGACCGCGTCTTGCGGGAATATTAGTTTCTATTGCGGGACCGATAAGTAATCTTATCTTAAGTGCAATTGGTTTAATTATTTGGTATAGCTTAATAACGTTTGGTGTGTTAGATGCGATGCCACTTGCAGTAGCAGATACGCTGGATCAATTTTTCCAAATTTTTATTATGCTTAATATTGTTTTACTTGTATTTAATTTATTACCAATCCCGCCACTTGATGGTTATCGCGTTGTGGAAGATTTAGCACCAGCAAATATTCGTGCGAAAATGACACAGTATGAAAAGTATGGATCAATTGCGTTATTAATTCTTGTTATTACACCGCTTAGCAATTACACAATTCAACCTATTTTCAATGTTGTTATTCCATATGTATTAGTATTTTTACAAAATATCATTGCGCCTATTTTCAGGCTTTTTTAATCATTAAGCGAGGAGGAGTTTACATATGACAGAGAAAAAGAAAAAAATTGGTTTTAATATCGTGAAAAATGATTCAACAGATGGACATGGTGGTTTTGGCGTTGGGGCATTAAGTTTAGAAAATATTTCTCCTGTATTTGTTGATGTATTAGAGAAAACTGCGTTCGTTGATATCGGTGCGATGCATGCGCGTAGTACAGTAGAAAAAGGAATTAAGTTTTTAACAAATAAAGATGAAGTTCCAAACGGAAAACCGTTTTGGCTTGTTTGGGTAACAATTGAAAGAACACCAAACGGTGCTTATTACGCAGGTGCAACAGCCTGTGAAATGACAGTTGATCGTGAAATTCGCCGCGGATATAAATCACTTCCAGAGCATGTAAATAAAATGGATAAATCCCTAAAGCGTCACATCATGATTGATCATATGGATGAATCATCTAAAAAAGTACTTGGTACATTCTTAAAAGAGCATAATGAAGCAATTTGGAACGAATCTAGTGAAGAATTGCGCCACGCATTATTAGGCGAATAAAAATAGCTGACGGATTTCCGTCAGCTATTTTTTTACCACGGGAGATATTTTTTCCACCAACCCGTCTTTTTCTTCTCTTCACTAACCTTTTCGAACTCTTCCTTATCATCAACGTGATCCATACAATACTCTGTTGGCTCTGTACCTTTTGCGAAATACATTTTCACAGAAATGGGACAATTTTTTGTAGCAATCTTACCGTTTTCAGGATTAACATCGACTGCAACAACATCTGCTGGTTGTTTGAACTCTTGTTTAGGCTGTCCATCTAATCCTTTTTCCATTGTATCGGTCCATATTTTTTTTGCGTATCCTTGTTCTGCTACGTTTGAAATGGATTTAGGTTGATCGTATCCAATCCAGACCCCTGTTACAAGTTGTGGGGTAAATCCAATCATCCAACTATCAGTTTCTGTAGAACCAGACTTTCCAGCATATGTTCTTGATAGTTTTGATAACATCGATTGACCGGTCACAGCGGCATAACTGCTTAGTTTTTTATTAAACATACCTGCCATCATTTCTTCCATCACAAAGGCTTTGCTTTTATCTAAAACTTGTTTACTTTCTAAATGAGCATCGTATAGCATATTTCCTTCATGATCAACGATGCGCCTTATAAAGATTGGTTTTACTTCTTTCCCGCCGTTTGCAAACATGCTATAAGCATTGACCATTTCAATTGGTTTTACAGGAGATGTGCCGAGAGCAAGAGACGGAACATCTTTTAATGCGCTAGTAATACCGAATTGCTTCGCTGTTTTTGTAAGAATGTCTTCGCCTAAAAATAGATTTGTCTTCACAGCATATACGTTATCAGAAACAGCGAGTGCTTGTGCCATTGTCACAAAGTCGTCTGCATAATAGTTTTTATAATTTTTTGGTTTATATTTGGAAACACCATCACCTAAAGTGAATACAGTGTATTCGCTTTTTAAGCGCGTAGCAGGGGTGAATCCTCGTTCTAAGGCTGCGTAATATAGGAATGGCTTAAATGTAGAGCCGGGCTGACGAGCGGCTTGTGTAGCTCTGTTAAATTGACTCGTATTATAATCAGTTCCACCAACAAGGGCAGCCACTTCACCCGTTTTTGGATTCATAGAGACGAGGGCAGTTTGGATGTTTGTTGTTTCAGGTATATGATTTTTTACAGCTTGCTCTGCTACAGATTGTAATTTAGGGTCTAGCGTTGTATAAATACGTAAGCCGCCTCGCTGTAAGGCTTGCTCATCTAATCCGATATCCCGAAGAAGAGAAGCTTGTACAGCATCTTGGAAATAAGGTGCGACCTCTGCAACTTTTTTCGTATCCAATGAAGCAAAAGTAAGTGTTTCCTTTTTTGCTGAGGTAGCTTGCTGTTTTGTAATATAACCTTGTTCTACCATTTCATCTAGTATGAGAGATTGACGCCCTTTAGCACGCTCCTCTTTTAAAAAGGGAGAGTAGAAGCTAGGTCCTTTCGGAATGCCTGCGAGCATACTCGCTTCTGCTAATGTTAATTCTTTTGCAGTTTTATCGAAATACAGGCGAGAAGCAGCTTCGATTCCGTAAGCACCATGCCCGTAATAAATTGTATTTAAATATCCTTCTAAAATATGATTTTTATTATAGTTCACTTCAAGGCGAACGGTATACATTGCCTCTAATAGTTTACGCTTCCACGTTTTATCATGATCTAAGTATAGGTTACGAGCATACTGTTGTGTAATAGTACTAGCACCTTGTACTTTTGCCATTGCTTTTAAATCGGCAACAATGGCACCAACAATGCGCTTTATATCAAATCCATGATGTTTGTAGAATCGTTGATCTTCAATAGATAGTGTTGCCTCTTTTACATAAGGAGAAATTTCATCAAGAGATACATTATAGCGCTTTTGTGTTTCATTACTTTGTCCTATAACAGTGTCATCATTAGCGTAAAAGACACTCGTTTGCGGCACTGCAACAGGGGGAGGACCCATAATTTTTGCAGCTATAATGATAATAAAAAAGGAAAAAACGAAAAAAAGAACACAAGAAAACATTACGGTGAAGAAAAGACGTTTATATTTTTTAAGTTTTGGATTCATAGTCTGATCCATCTTTTTCAGCCCCTCATTAATACAAGCATTATTGTATTAGTATTGAGGGTTTTCGTTTATTTTAAACAATGAAATTTTGAAAACAAAAAAGCCCCTTCAATTAAGAAAGGAGCTCAAAGGCACGTGCTGGCCAATCGGTAATGATGACATCTACACCATAGTCAATCATAGTTTGTAAATCTTTATATTCATTAATAGTGTAAGGGCGAAAAACGTATCCTTGCCCCTGTGCTAATTGGACAAACTCTTTCGTTAATAATTGAAAGTTTGGATGTAATCCAGTCGCCTCGCGCCTTTTTGCTTCAGCAATAGGATCTGCAAGTGGTGTATCGTACAAAATCGCTCTTGGAATTTCTGGAGCAATTTCTGCTAATAATGAAACGGAATCGTGGTTAAATGATGAAAATGCAATTTGATTGGATAGATGATATTCACGAACAAGAGCAACAACTTTTTCTTCAATATTTGGATAATGAAGAACATCTGTTTTTAATTCAATGTTAAGTTGTAAATTTGTTGTAGAGAGCCAAATAAATACTTCTCGTAATGTTGGGATTTTCGCCTCATGGAAAGAAGGATCTTTATGGCTACCAGCATCTAAAGCTTGTAATTCCTCTACAGTTTTCTCAGAAACAAGTCCCACGCCATTTGTTGTGCGGTCCACCGTTTCATCATGAATAACAACTAGTTCACCATCTTTTGATAGATGAACATCAAGTTCAATTCCATGAGCCCCAATGCGTTCAGCCTCTTGGAAGGCAATCATCGTATTTTCTGGGTGTGTTCCTTTTACCCCGCGATGAGCGAAAATAAGTGGTTTATTCATGTGGAAATCTCCTTATCATCTCTTTTCTTTTATTATGAAACTGCTTTGAGAAAAATACAATTCATATGACAAACATTTACAAAAGTATAACAGTTGCACAAAAGTTAACGTTAACGTAAAATGTAATAATCGGTGAAGGGAGGAATACACATGTATAAAATTGATGAAGTAACAAAGCAAGTTGGTTTAACAAAGCGTACACTTCGTTATTATGAGGAAATTGGTTTAATTCATCCCCCAGAACGCAGTGAAGGGAACATTCGCCTGTATACAGACGAGGACATTGCGAGAATTAAAAGGATTGTGGAAGCGAAAGAAGTACTAGGAATTACGCTTCAAGAAATGCAACATTTCTTATCGTTAAAAGAAAGAATGGAACAAAGAAGAAATAGTGAGAATCCGCGTGACCGTGAAGTGATTCAAGAAATTAAAGAGATGCTTGAAAAACAAGTGCAAACGTTAGACGAAAAAATGGAGCAAATGCAGCGTGTTAAGGCAGAGCTAGAGGATAGTTTAAGCCGTGCAGTTACATTTTTAGAGAATACAAAAGGAGAGTAATCAAAATGGAGAGCAAACAAAAATTAGGGAGATTGATTACAGTGGTGGCTACCTTCCTTGCCTTTTCAGGTATAGGAGTAGTCGACCCAATTTTACCAAGTATTGCTGAACAAATTGGTGCTTCGCATTGGCAAGTCGAGATGTTATTTACAGCTTATATTTTAACGATGGCAATTATGATGTTACCAGCTGGAATATTCGCATCAAGATTTGGTGATAAACGAATGATGACGATCGGTCTTGCGATTGTAACTGTATTTGCATTTATATGTGGTATATCGCAAACGATTGCTCAATTATCTCTTTTCCGCGCGGGGTGGGGATTAGGAAATGCGATGTTCTTCGCAACGGCGATGACATTATTAATTGCATTAAGTAAAGAAGTTCATGAAGCAGTAGGATTATATGAAGCAGCTATCGGTTTAGGGATGGCAGGTGGACCTTTATTAGGCGGTATATTAGGTGGACATTCTTGGCGTTACCCATTTTTTGCGACGAGTATTTTAATTTCTTTAGCATTTATTTTAGTTTTCTTTTTTGTAAAAGAACCGGAGCGAAAAGTGAAGCGTAAAGCGGCAGGCGTAGGAGAATTACTTAACCTAGTGAAGTATAAACCGTTTATGCAAGGTGCTATTTCCGGGATGTTATACTACTACGGATTTTTCGTCGTGTTAGCATATTCACCACTGATTATGCATTTATCTGCTATTCAATTAGGATTTGTATTTTGCGGATGGGGATTAGCATTAGCTTACGGATCAGCAATTTTAGCACATAAGCTAGAAGGTAAATATGAACCAAAAACATTGTTAAAAGGTAGTTTACTTGTATTTGCGATTTTCTTAATTGCACTATTCTTCGTTAAAATCATGTGGTTACAAATCGTGTTAATCGTTCTATCAGGATTAGCATCAGGCTTAAATAACGCGTTATTTACAAGTTATGTAATGGATATTTCACCTTATGAAAGATCTGTTACATCAGGTGTTTATAACTTCGTTCGTTGGTTAGGAGGCGCGATTGCTCCAATTTTATCAGGAGTCATCGGTCATACAGTTTCACCACAAAGTCCGTTTTTAGTCGGTGGAATTGTTGTGTTAGTTGGTTGCGTAATGATTTTAATTCCGATTCGTAAACCGGTAGAAATAGAGACAAAAACCCTTTCTTAAGAAAGGGTTTTCTTTCCTATTACAGAGCAATCCCTTTTCACATATATGTTAGAACCCTCTGACTAAAATATATTTTCGGTATTTTTGTACTTTTAACTATACTTTTTGGATGTTTTGTTTTATTTTTGTTAGGGGACATTAATGATGTCCCTATTATAAATTTGCATTGAAAGGCGTGATTGTACGATGGAACTATGGTTCACTGAAAAACAAACAAAGCATTTTGGAATTACGGCGCGTATTAACCGCACATTACATACGGAGCAAACAGAATTCCAAAAACTTGATATGGTTGAAACGGAAGAGTTCGGAAACATGCTTATTTTAGATGGCATGGTTATGACAACAGAAAAGGACGAGTTCGTTTATCATGAAATGGTAGCGCACGTACCTTTATTTACACATCCAAACCCTGAAAACGTATTAGTAGTAGGCGGTGGCGATGGTGGTGTTATTCGTGAAGTATTAAAACACCCAAGCGTAAAGAAAGCAACTCTTGTTGAAATTGATGGAAAAGTAATTGAGTACTCTAAACAATACTTACCATCAATTGCAGGCGCATTAGATGATGAGCGTGTAGAAGTAAAAGTAGGAGACGGTTTCCTACACATCGCAGAAAGCGAAAATGAATATGACGTAATTATGGTAGATTCTACTGAGCCAGTAGGCCCAGCAGTAAACCTATTTACAAAAGGCTTCTACGCTGGAATTTCTAAAGCGTTAAAAGAAGATGGTATTTTCGTTGCTCAAACGGACAACCCTTGGTTTACACCAGAACTAATTACAACTGTGTTTAAAGACGTAAAAGAGATTTTCCCAATTACTCGTCTATACACAGCAAACATTCCGACGTATCCAAGTGGACTTTGGACGTTCACAATCGGATCTAAAAAACATGATCCATTAGAAGTAAGTGAAGAGCGTTTCCATGAAATCGAAACGAAATATTACACAAAAGAATTACACAATGCAGCATTCGCATTACCGAAATTTGTTGGCGATTTAATTAAGTAAGAGCGTTAAATTGAAATAAATAAAGTGTAAGTAACTCATTTAAGGTGTTTGTCTAGAAGGCTTGAACATGCTAGTTACTTACACTGCTACAAATGAAGTAGTCTTCTTGTGATAACAAGAAGGCCCAGGTAAATCGAGAAAGAGGAGCAATGCGCTCCAAATTTGAGAAATAGTGAAAGGTTGGGATACCTTAAGTTCCACATAAGGAGGAAAAGAATATGCGTTTTGATGAAGCTTATTCAGGTAAAGTATTTATTAAAAGTCATCCAAGTTTTGAAGAGTCAGAGGTAGTTATTTACGGGATGCCTATGGATTGGACAGTAAGTTTCCGTCCAGGATCTCGCTTTGGCCCTGCACGTATTCGTGAAGTATCAATCGGTCTTGAAGAATATAGTCCGTATTTAGATCGTGAACTAGAAGAGGTAAAATATTTTGATGCGGGTGATATCCCATTACCATTTGGGAATCCACAGCGCAGCATAGACATGATTGAAGAATATGTAACAAAACTATTAGATGCCGGTAAGTTTCCACTAGGTCTCGGCGGAGAGCACTTAGTGTCTTGGCCAATTTTTAAGGCAATGGCAAAAAAATATCCGGATTTAGCAATCATCCATATGGATGCTCATACTGACTTACGTGAGTCATATGAGGGAGAGCCTTTATCCCACTCTACACCAATTCGTAAAGTGTGCGATTTAATTGGTCCGGAAAACGTATATTCTTTCGGTATTCGTTCTGGAATGAAGGAAGAATTCGAATGGGCAAAAGAAGTAGGTATGAACTTATATAAATTTGACGTATTAGAACCGTTAAAGGAAGTATTACCGAAACTTGCAGGACGCCCAGTCTATGTCACAATCGACATCGACGTATTAGACCCAGCTCACGCTCCTGGAACAGGAACATTAGAAGCTGGAGGTATCACATCTAAAGAACTATTAGAGTCCATCGTAGCAATTGCAAATTCAAATATAAAAGTAGTCGGAGCAGACTTAGTAGAAGTAGCTCCAGTCTACGATCATAGTGATCAAACACCAATCGCAGCAAGCAAATTCGTGCGGGAAATGCTGCTCGGTTGGGTTAAATAAAAGCGTAGGCAGCTCGCTCAGAATCGCAGGTCATTGGAACGCTCGACCGAGAAGCGCTTTTGGCTTCGAACGAGAGTGTGAAATGGCCGGAGATTCTAGCCGCTGTAGCTAGATAAAATAAAAGCGCAAGCGGCTCGCTCAGAATGTGAGGGGGATGGAGCTTCAGACGTAGAGGCGTTTTTTGCCTCGAAGGAAGAAGCGAAGCCACCGATCATTCTAGCCGCTGTAGCTGGATAAAGTAAAAGTGAAGCCGACTCAAAAAGTGTTTTGAGCCGGCTTCTTTTATTAATAGGTAGGTTATTATTGTCTTATTTAGTAGTTAAGTCGATATATGCGGAGTTGTGTTCAATATAATTTTACTTACCGTCAAGCGACATAAAAAAGAGCTATTCTCAAACGATGAGAATAGCTCCCTTTCTTTACGCAACTTTCTCTTCCGAAGTAATTCCGCGAATTTCATCAGCAGAACGGATTGGATATTTGCGGAACACAATGGAACCGACGTATCCAACAATGGTGGTAACGATTCCACATAATACGGCAGCAATCGTTACTTTTATTACATCATTAAATCCGAACAGTACGAGAAGTCCTGGAATTGGTGATGCTGTCCCTGGTGCATTATTAACGAGCTGGAATAGCGACGTAATAATACCGGCAAGCGCACCGCCAACAAAGTTTGTCATATAGATAGGAATTGGATTTGCTGAGACAACATCGGCCTGTGTTAACGGCTCGATTGCCACGGCGATTGTATCTTTCTTTGAACAGATTTTTAGTCGTTTAAAGAAAATGAAGTTCATTGGGGCAGAAGCTGCTACGGCAAGACTACCAATTGCCATTGGTAAACCAGTTAATCCAAGCATTGCAGTTAGTGCCATAGAACTTAATGGAGATGTAGAAATAACTGTTATTAATCCACCAAGCATAATACCCATAATGATAGGACTTTCTGTAGTTGCAACTGAAATCATAGAACCGATTTTACCGAGTGTTGCGTTAACGAGTGGATCCATAAGCATGGCCATTCCGCGTGAAATTGGTGCAGCGATAAATAGGATTGCTAAAAACTCTACACCAGCTGGTAATTTCTTTTCGAGAAATTTCACGACGAAAGCACAAACGTATCCAGCGAAAAATCCTGGTAAAATACCGAATCCACTAGTAGCTATACCGATTAAAACAGCGTATACGGGTGAAACGCCGATTGCTAATGCGACTAAAATTGCCGCTGCGACACCGCTCATACTACCAGAAGCTTCTCCTACTGATTGTAAAAAGTCATTATGAAACATTTCTCCACCAATATAACGGTGAAATGCTTCAATAAGAAAACTTGCGATTGCTGCATTAGCTAAAGCGCCCATTGCTTTCATTCCGTAAGGCGCACGGTAACTGAAAAGTGTAAATAGACAAAGTACAACAAGTAATAGTGCTAAACCTTGCAAGATAGCCATTTGAAAACTGTCTCCTTTGATTTTTGTAATAAAAATTTGTATCATTCAATAATAATATAAAAGTTTGTTAAACGGAAAAATTTTTTATTGGGAAATTGCTGTAAGGTGAAAAACTCTTACAATAATGTAAGGAAAGTGTAAGGCATTTCGATAGAGTATAGTATGCCTTTTTTCGTATAATACAGGTATAGACATACGGCTAGTGAGAAAGCAGTGCAAACAGGAGGCGCATTTATGAAATTGGTAATTAAAGTTTTAGCTGTGTTCGCCATTATTTTAGGTGGAACAGCATATTATTTAAACACGAAAACAGAAGGTGTGCATGCTTTTGTAGACAACTTCTTTTCAAATAAAGAAATACAAGATTATTATGCTGTTATAGATAAAAGTGAGAAAAAAGACGATGAATATTTGTATACATTTAAAGGGTATACAGAAGATGGAAAGTTACAAGTTATTAAAAGAATGGTGAACCGTGAATTGCATACGGGTGCTTTTATAAAAATTTATGCAAAAGGTATGCAGGGAAAAGGATGGGCTGAAATCTCGAAAGAATCAATCCCGCAAAAAGCGTTGCAAAAAATAGAAAAACCATAAAAGGAGCGAATCGTTCGCTCCTTTTTTAGTGCGTTAAAATGGTGATAGCTGAACTTTCTTTATTAGAAATGATTTTTGCCCTTCCGCCAATTGGGAAAGTAAAAATAGGAGTTGTATGTCCGAAACTTGTATTTGCAATGATAGGTATATGTGTAAGTTCAGGCTTTGAAGCAATCATTTCTTGAATGTCTTCTATCGTACATTCTGCTCCTTTTTGCATTCGTCCTATAACAATGCCTTTTACATGTTCAAAGTCAGGTTGATGCATAAGAGAATGTAAATATCGATCAAAAGTTTTTAGGGTAGATTTTCCTGTTAAACTATCCTCTTCAAGAAATAAAATTTTGCCCTGTAAGCTTGGCATATATGGTGTACCTTGCAGTAAATTAAATGTGCTCATATTGCCACCAATAATATCTCCCATCGCTTCCCCTTCTTGAATTGAAACATATCCTTCATTTTTAATAAATTCTCGATTTTCTTGATCCATATACCAAGAGTCATCGCTCCAAGTTTCAGCTGGTAGTATTTCAATAGGTTCATGAGAAGTTAAGCACTTTAAAAAGTAATCGGTCGTATAATCGAGCCCTTTCTCCATTCCAAATGAAGAGAAGTGAGGACCTGAATATGTAACTAAGCCTGTTTTAGCATAAATTGCGTTACTTAAAGCGGTAATATCAGAATAACCGCAGAAAATTTTCGGATTTTCTCGAATTAAATCATAATCGAGATGTTTCAATAAACCATTAGAGTTGTATCCGCCAAGTGTCGTCAAAATGGCTTTTACATTAGGATCTCTAAATGCTTCGTGGAGGTCTTGAACTCGTGAAGAAATAGAAGAGGAAGCGAATCGATCTATCTCATCAGCATATTTTGAGAATGTAACTTGAAAGCCTATGTCGGTTAATCTTTTTATAGCAAGGTCTCTGTTTTCATTTGAGACAATACTTAAACTACAAGATGGTGAAATAACCCTTATTTCATCACCTTTTTTTAATTTTGTTGGTAGCACTAAATTCACCCCTTGAAATGAAAGAATATTTAGATTTAAAAAATATTTTAACATATGAAATAAAGTGAAGGTGAATTATTTTTTGAAAAGGAGTTTTCCTGATTTTTCAGCAGACAGACAGAGTCTTTTTTTGATATGATAGGAAAAGTGATTTATTATAAGTAGTATTTAATATCTATAACATTTGAAGGGTGTGCAAGACGTGAAGAAACAACTTGCAGGCTTGCCGGTACACGTTCATTTCGTAACAGAAATCCGTGAAGGGGCGAGGAAGGAAACCGTTGCTTTTGAAGCAAATGGTCAATACTATGTAAAAGGTCAAGGTACATATATAACATTCCAAGAGCCGAACGAACAAGGCGAAGTGAAAACAATTATTAAAATTCAAGATGAACAAGTTCTCATTATGCGTTCAGGTGCTATTTCTATGCGTCAGACGCATGTGAAAGGTGAATGGACAACTGGTACGTATACGAGTGAACTTGGTACGTTTGCATTGCAAACGAAAACTGATAACGTTCTTTTTAAATGGTCGGATGAAAAGAAAAAAGGACAACTCTTCTTAACGTACGCATTGCTTCTAAGTGAACAAGAAGCTGGCAGATATACAATTACACTTAATTTGAAGGAGGCAAAATAATGAATTCTTTAGAACAAGTAAAAGGATTGATTAAAGAAGAAATTCAAGCTGCTGTATTAAAGGCAGAACTAGCGACAGAAGAACAAATTCCAAACGTTGTATTAGAATCTCCAAAAGATAAAACAAATGGTGACTTCTCTACAAATATGGCAATGCAACTTGCACGCGTTGCGAAAAAAGCACCTCGTATGATTGCAGAAGACTTAGTTGCAAACTTCGATAAAGCAAAAGCTTCTATTGAAAAAATTGAAATCGCTGGTCCTGGTTTCATTAACTTCTACATGGATAATAGCTACTTAACAGACTTAATCCCAACAATCGTCAACGCTGGTGAAGCATACGGTGAAACGAATACTGGTAAAGGTGAAAAAGTACAAATTGAGTTCGTATCTGCGAATCCAACAGGTGATCTTCACTTAGGACATGCACGTGGTGCGGCAGTAGGTGACACTTTATGTAACGTATTAGCAAAAGCAGGATATGATGTATCTCGTGAGTACTACATTAATGATGCTGGTAACCAAATTCATAACTTAGCTCTTTCTGTTGAAGCTCGTTACATGCAAGCTTTAGGTTTAGAGAAAGAAATGCCAGAAGACGGTTACCATGGTGCGGACATCATTGGAATCGGTAAACGCTTAGCTGAAGAGTTTGGCGATCGTTATGCAAAAGCTGATGCAGAAGAAAGCTATGAATTCTATCGTTCATACGGTTTAAAGTATGAGTTAGCAAAACTTCAAAAAGATTTAGCAAGCTTCCGTGTTAACTTCGATGTGTGGTTCTCAGAAACATCATTATACAAAAACGGAAAAATTGATCAGGCTCTTGCTGTATTAAAAGAGCGTGACGAAATCTTTGAAGAAGGCGGAGCAACTTGGTTCCGTTCAATGACTTACGGTGACGACAAAAACCGTGTATTAATTAAAAATGACGGTTCTTACACATACTTAACGCCAGATATCGCTTATCACCGTGATAAATTAGAGCGTGGTTTCGATAAGCTAATCAACATTTGGGGTGCTGACCACCACGGTTACATTCCTCGTATGAAGGCTGCTATTCAAGCACTAGGTTACGATAAAGAAACACTTGAAGTAGAAATCATCCAAATGGTACAACTGTACCAAAATGGTGAAAAAATGAAAATGAGTAAGCGTACAGGTAAAGCAGTTACACTTCGTGAGCTTATGGAAGAAGTAGGCGTGGACGCAATGCGATACTTCTTCGCAATGCGTAGCGGTGATTCTCATTTAGACTTCGATATGGACTTAGCTGTATCAAAATCTAATGAAAACCCAGTATACTATGCACAATATGCACATGCCCGTGTATGCAGTATCCTTCGTCAAGGTGAAGAGTTAGGATTAGCTACAGGCGGAGACGTAAATTACAAACTTGTTACTTCTGAGAAAGAAGTAGAGTTACTGAAAAAACTTGGTGAATTCCCAGCTGTAGTTGCGGATGCAGCGCAAAAGCGTCTGCCACACCGCATTACAAGCTATGCATTTGAATTAGCTGCAGCATTACACAGCTTCTACAATGCAGAAAAAGTATTAAACCAAGATAACTTAGAATTAAGTAAAGCTCGTTACGAATTAATGAAAGCAGTACGCACGACACTTCAAAATGCATTAGCAATCGTAGGAGTATCTGCACCAGAAAAAATGTAATAGACAAAAGAAAAGATACTTATTTTTGTTTAGAAGTGATATACAAGTTGATATAAAGACATCTAATCAGTCTATACACTGATTAGATGTCAAAGAAAGAAGATCAACGAAAAGACGTATGGGGGAGAACCTCACGTACGTCTTGATGAGGGTAAACTGAAATAAAAAAGAGATGGCAGAGCTGTCTCTTTTTTTTTATTTCAGTTTACTAATATAAATACATGTGACAAATATATGTTATGGTGATGAAGTGAAAATAGTAAAGTACCAATTAACTATTGATTTTTAGGAACGATTCTAGAATAATAGACTGTTGGGGGTAAAATTATCAAAAATCCATATATGTATTATTAGTTGGTGGGATGTTACTAGGAAATGGTGTGATTGTTGTAAAAAACATTGTTACAGCTATGCCAAATACTAAAATAACAATTCATCTAACCAAGTATCTAACCAATTAGTAATTAATCTTGAAAACTTTCAGCTTAGTCAAGAAACTAGGGGGATATGTTTAAAATAGTACATATAGTACAATTGAAGTTTTCATGATTTGATAAAAAATAATGAAAGGATATAAATCTCTCGGTTTTGATATTATCATCATATATAAGCTCATTTTAATTCTTCGACATAGCCATGGAACCCATTAGGCAAAGTGTTTTTTCTCGACACTCATTTATATACTCCAAAAATGAAAAGGCTGAATTTCGTATTTCTATGCGATTTACATGAAATCAGTTGAAAATCATACTCTTTTTTAGTTACCCCCAAATTCGGTCCACTGTATTCAAATTTGGAGAATATGACTATCATCTTGCATAGGCAAACAATACTTCATCCAGAGCGTTTTTAATTATATAATGCTGGCGATAGAACGCTTTTTGTTCTACTTGTTTCGGTGTGTAGGTTGGCTGTGTAATTAAACACCAAACGTTTTAACATATGGCCAATTTCACCTCAACTCATAATGGCAGAAAATGCATCTTCAATAACATTTTTTAGAATACGAGTATCCTAGCATGTTTCACAATCGTAATCTTCCTCGGCTGATATGCTAATTTCGATTATAGATGGTACTTCTTGTTATTCTTTAGGAGGATAAGTAAGGAAGTTGACCAAATGCATATTTACTGTGAAGTAGCTAGGCCATACTTGCCGGTAACGAATTTTTCGGTATTTATAGAGCAAACGTTTGCATTGGGTTTGGAGAAATTCCGGAAATTTTACAGCATAATAAGACGACAATGGCTGTCATGAGCTTTATCGTGAGTACTTTTCAAATTGTCTCCTTCTAACTTTGAAGTTATTCTGTGGTCCGTTCATGTGTACTTGTAATTTGAATTTCTTTATCGAAATTTGTCCTGTATCTGTTTTTGTTAAACAGTATATACGAGAAATGAAACATCAGAGAAATTAGATGAATCTATATAAGAGTCAAACTGCAAGTTTCTAAGTAATAGAAGGGTTGAAAAAAGAGAAAAAGATGATAATAGCTATCGAAAATATTTAAGTAAAGTGGCTTAATGACATTGAATAATAGAATCTTTGTCATAGTATGCTTGTACCAGGATCTATCTATTTTTAATTTTATAGGAGGATAACATAAAATATGTATTTAAAAAGAATTACTTCGATTTTTTCGATTATAATGATTTTCATGTTTACTATAGGTCAGAGTTTGCTACCTATAGTAGCAAATGCACAAGAGCTAAACACAGCAGGACTTGTGGATAGTTTTCAGATTGGTAAAACAAATCTAAGTACCACAGAACGGACTAAAGTAACTGTAAACTTCAGTGAAAAAGATGGACTTAGGCTGAAGCCTGGAGACACACTAACATTAACACTGCCTCCAGAATTAAAAGGATTAAATAGCGAGTTTCTATTAAATGACTATGGTACTTGTAAAGTTACAGCAGGTACTGTGGTATGTACATTTAATGATAAAGTGGATACACATGAAAATATTCAAGGGTATTTAAACTTTTTCGTGGAAGCTACTAATGTAGGAACGGATCAAAAGAAAGAGATTGAAACCAATTTTGGTACAAATGTAGATAAGCAATCTGTAACAATTACCGGCCCAAGCAGTGGTGGTGGTACAGATCCTGGAAAGCCACCGTTTTTTTATAAAACTGGTGATATGAACTCAGGTAAGGACGATGAAGTACGTTGGTTCTTGAATATAAACTTAGCTAAAGAAGAGTTAAGTCGTGATATTGTTGTGACTGATAATTTACAGGAAGGTCAAACACTTAATAAGGATAGTTTCTATATAATTGTAGATGATGATTTAGGTCGTCGATCTTTAACGCTACAAGAGCTTGAAGGGCAAGGTTACGGAACAATTACCTTTACCGGAGACAAATCATTTAAAGTTGTGCTTAATAAGGATAAAGCACGTCTTGCCTCCTTTTCGATTGGTTATACATCTACTATAACGGAAGCTGGGAAGACGCAAGATTTTTTTAAGAATGATTATACGATTGATTACCAAGTTTTAAACGAAGAACCAGTTACTGAATCGGGTACTCATCCAGTCGAAAATATGACAGCTGGCGGTGGTGCTACCGGTAACAAGGTCCCAAAAGGAAAGCTGAAAATTATTAAACATATTGAAGGAAATAAAGAAAAAATAATCCCGAATGTTTCGTTTAAGTTGTATAAAGAGTCTGGTGAACAAGTTGGGGGCGAATATACAACAAATGAAAAAGGGATAGTTGAAACTCCTCAATTATCACCAGGTAAATATTATGTACAAGAGGTTTCAGCTCCAGACTATATTGATTTCGATCCTCAGAAAAAAGTAGAGTTTGAAATAAAATCAGATGATGAAAATGGAGTCGAACTGGATATTCCAAATAAAGTGAAAACTACATCTGTTTCAGGAACGAAGATGTGGAAAGGCGATAACGAGAAAGATCGTCCAAGTTCAATCAAAGTAGAATTACTACAAAATGAGAAAATAGTAGACACGAAAGAAGTAACAGCGGCGGATGGTTGGAAATACAAATTTGACAACCTAGCAGTTTATGATGCAAATGGAGTAGCGTACAAGTATGAAGTAAAAGAACAACCGATAGATGGATACACAACAGAAGTAAATGGTTATGACATTACAAATACAAAAGTGGTACAAACAACCAAAGTAGAAGGAACGAAAACATGGAAGGACGGAAATGCGGAAGGTCGTCCGACGATGATTAAAGTAGACTTACTACAAAACGGTACAGTGATTATGACGCAAGAAGTAAGCGAAGCAACAGGCTGGAAATATGAATTTAAAGATTTAGCGATAAACGATGCAGACGGAAAAGCATATAAGTATGAAGTGAAAGAACAAGCAGTAGACGGATACGAATCAAAAGTAAATGGTTATGACATCACGAATACAAAAATAGGCAAGACATCAGTTGCAGGAACGAAGACGTGGAAAGGTGGTACAGAGGAAGAGCATAAAGCCATCAAAGTAGACTTACTACAAAACGGTACAGTGATTGCGACACAAGAAGTAAGCAAAGAAACAGGTTGGAAGTATGAATTTAAAGATTTAGTAGCGTTCGATGAAAATGGAAAAGCATACAAGTATGAAGTGAAAGAACAGCCGGTAGATGGATACGAATCAAAAGTAAATGGTTATGACATCACGAATACAAAAGTAGGTAAGACATCAGTTTCAGGAACGAAGACGTGGAACGATAACAATGCGTCAGATCGTCCGAAAACCATCAAAGTAGATTTAGTACAAAAAGATAACTCACAAGCACAAAAAGAAACAGTGATTGCGACGCAAGAAGTAAGTGAAGCAGCAGGTTGGAAGTATGAGTTTAAAGATTTAGCAGCGTATGATGAAAATGGAGTAGCATACAAGTATGAAGTGAAAGAACAGCAGGTAGATGGATACGAATCAAAAGTAAATGGTTATGACATCACAAATACAAAAGTAGGCGAAACAAAAGTAGAAGGAACGAAGACATGGAAAGACGATAATGCGAAAGATCGTCCGACAATGATCAAAGTAGACCTTTTACAAAATGGTAAAGTAGTAGACACAAAAGAAATAACAGCAGCAACAGAATGGAAGTACACATTTGAAAACCTCCAAGCATATGATGCAAACGGAGTAGCATACAAGTATGAAGTGAAAGAACAAGCAGTAGATGGATACAAACCGGAAGTCAACGGTTATGACATCACAAATACAAAAGTAGGCGAAACAAAAGTAGAAGGAATGAAAACATGGAAAGACGATAACGCGAAAGATCGTCCGGAAATGATTAAAGTAGACCTACTACAAAATGGTACAGTGATTGCGACGCAAGAAGTAAGCAAAGCAACAGGTTGGAAATATGAATTCAAAGATTTAGCGGCATACGATGCCGAAGGTAAGGCATATAAGTACGAAGTGAAAGAACAAGCAGTAGACGGATATCAAACAGAAGTAAAAGGTTATGACATCACGAATACAAAGGTTGGTCAAACAAAAGTAGAAGGAACGAAGGTATGGAAGGACGGAAATGGTGAAGGGCGTCCAGAAACAATCAAAGTAGACCTACTACAAAATGGCAAGGTAATCGATACAAAAGAAGTAAGCGCAGCAAGCGAATGGAAATATGCGTTTACAGATTTAGTGGCATACGATACCGAAGGTAAGGCATATAAGTATGAAGTAAAAGAACAACCAGTAGACGGATATCAATCCGAAGTAAAAGGTTATGACATTACGAATACAAAAGTAAGCAAGACGAAAGTAGAAGGAACGAAAACATGGAAAGACGATAATGCGAAAGATCGTCCGGAAATGATTAAAGTAGATTTACTACAAAATGGTAAAGTAGTAGACACAAAAGAAGTAAGCAAAGCAACAAATTGGAAGTACACATTTGAAAACCTCCAAGCATACGATGCAAACGGAGTAGCATACAAGTATGAAGTAAAAGAACAAGCAGTAGACGGATATCAAGCAGAAGTACATGGTTATGACATCACGAATACTAAAGTTGGTCAAACAAAAGTAGAAGGAACGAAAACGTGGAAAGACGATAATGCGAAAGATCGTCCGACGATGATTAAAGTAGACTTACTACAAAATGGCCAAGTAATCGCAACACAAGAAGTAACAGAAGTGACAGGCTGGAAATATGAATTCAAAGATTTAGCGTCATACGATGCTGAAGGTAAGGCATATAAGTATGAAGTGAAAGAACAAGCAGTAGATGGATATCAATCCGAAGTAAAAGGATATGACATCACAAATACAAAAGTAGGCGAAACGAAGGTAGAAGGAACAAAGACTTGGAACGATAACAACGCAACAGATCGTCCGACGATGATTAAAGTAGACTTACTACAAAATGGTAAAGTAGTAGACACAAAAGAAGTAAGCAAAGCAACAAATTGGAAGTACACATTTGAAAACCTACAAGCATACGATGTAAACGGAGTAGCTTACGAGTATAAAGTGAAAGAACAAGCAGTAGATGGATATCAATCCGAAGTCAAAGGATATGACATCATAAATACAAAAGTAGCGAAATTGACAGTAGAAGGAACGAAGATGTGGAAAGACGGAAATGCAACAGACCGTCCGGTAATGATCAAAGTCAACTTACTACAAAATGGAAATGTGATAAAAACACAAGATGTACTAGCAGTAATGGGTTGGAAATATATATTCGCAGATTTAGAAGCATATGATGCAAGCGGAGTAGCTTACGAGTATACAGTGAAGGAACAACCAGTAAAAGGATATCAATCCGAAGTCAAAGGATATGACATCACAAATACAAAAGTAGGCGAAACGAAAGTAGAAGGAACAAAGACTTGGAACGATAACAATGCAACAGATCGTCCGACGATGATTAAAGTAGATTTACTACAAAACGGTAAAGTAGTAGACACAAAAGAAGTAAGCAAAGTAACAAATTGGAAGTACACATTTGAAAACCTCCAAGCATACGATGCAAGCGGAGTAGCTTACGTGTATAAAGTGAAAGAACAAGCGGTAGATGGATATCAATCCGAAGTCAAAGGATATGACATCACGAATACAAAGGTTGGTCAAACAAAAGTAGAAGGAACGAAAACGTGGAAAGACGATAATGCGAAAGGTCGTCCTTCAATGATTAAAGTCGACTTACTACAAAATGGTAAAGTAGTAGACACAAAAGAAGTAACAGCAGCAACAAATTGGAAGTACACATTTGAAAACCTCCAAGCATACGATACAAACGGAGTAGCTTACGAGTATAAAGTGAAAGAACAACCGGTAGACGGATATCAATCGGAAGTAAAAGGTAATGACATCACGAATACAAAAATAGGCAAGACGAAAGTAGAAGGAACGAAAACGTGGAAGGATGATAATGCGAAAGATCGTCCGACGATGATTAAAGTAGACTTACTACAAAATGGCCAAGTAATCGCAACACAAGAAGTAACAGAAGTAACAGGTTGGAAATATGAATTCAAAGATTTAGTGGCATACGATGCCGAAGGCAAGGCATATAAGTATGAAGTAAAAGAACAAGCAGTAGACGGATATCAAACAGAAGTAAAAGGTAATGACATCACGAATACAAAGATTGGTCAAACAAAAGTAGAAGGAACGAAGGTATGGAAGGACGGAAACGGTGAAGGACGTCCAGAAATAATCAAAGTCGACCTACTACAAAATGGCAAGGTAATCGATACAAAAGAAGTAAGCGCAGCAAGCGAATGGAAATATGTGTTTACAGATTTAGCGGCATACGATGCTGAAGGAAAAGCATATAAGTATGAAGTGAAAGAGCAACCAGTAGACGGATATCAATCCGAAGTAAAAGGATATGACATCACGAATACAAAAGTAAGCCAAACAAAAGTAGAAGGAACAAAAATGTGGAAAGACGATAATGCGAAAGATCGTCCGAAAGCAATTAAAGTAGACTTACTACAAAACGGCAAAGTGATTGCGACGCAAGAAGTAAGCAAAGCAACAGGCTGGAAATATGAATTTAAAGATTTAGCAGCATATGATGCAGACGGAAAAGCATACAAGTATGAAGTGAAAGAACAAGCAGTAGACGGATATCAAACAGAAGTACATGGTTATGACATCACGAATACAAAAGTTGGTCAAACAAAAGTAGAAGGAACGAAAACGTGGAAAGACGATAATGCGAAAGATCGTCCAAATATGATTAAAGTAGACTTACTACAAAATGGCCAAGTAATCGCAACACAAGAAGTAACAGAAGCAAGCGGTTGGAAGTATGAATTTAAAGATTTAGCGGCATACGATGCCGAAGGTAAGGCATACAAGTATGAAGTGAAAGAACAAGCAGTAGACGGATATCAAACAGAAGTAAAAGGTAATGACATCACGAATACAAAGATTGGTCAAACAAAAGTAGAAGGAACGAAGGTATGGAAGGACGGAAATGGTGAAGGACGTCCAGAAATAATCAAAGTCGACCTACTACAAAATGGCAAGGTAATCGATAAAAAAGAAGTAAGCGCAGCAAGCGAATGGAAATATGTGTTTACAGATTTAGCGGCATACGATGCTGAAGGAAAAGCATATAAGTATGAAGTGAAAGAGCAACCAGTAGACGGATATCAATCCGAAGTAAAAGGATATGACATCACGAATACAAAAGTAAGCCAAACAAAAGTAGAAGGAACAAAAATGTGGAAAGACGATAATGCGAAAGATCGTCCTTCAATGATTAAAGTAGACTTACTACAAAATGGCAAGTTAATCGATACAAAAGAAGTGAGCGTAGCAAGCGAATGGAAATATGCGTTTACAGATTTAGCGGCATACGATGCCGAAGGTAAGGCATATAAGTATGAAGTGAAAGAACAAGCAGTAGACGGATATCAAACAGAAGTAAAAGGTAATGACATCACGAATACTAAAGTTGGTCAAACAAAAGTAGAAGGAACGAAAACGTGGAAAGACGATAATGCGAAAGATCGTCCAAATATGATTAAAGTAGACTTACTACAAAATGGCCAAGTAATCGCAACACAAGAAGTAACAGAAGCAAGCGGTTGGAAGTATGAATTCAAAGATTTAGCGGCATACGATGCCGAAGGCAAGGCATATAAGTATGAAGTAAAAGAACAAGCAGTAGACGGATATCAAACAGAAGTAAAAGGTAATGACATCACGAATACAAAGATTGGTCAAACAAAAGTAGAAGGAACGAAGGTATGGAAAGACGGAAATGGTGAAGGACGTCCAGAAATAATCAAAGTCGACCTACTACAAAATGGCAAGGTAATCGATACAAAAGAAGTAAGCGCAGCAAGCGAATGGAAATATGCGTTTAAAGATTTAGCGGCATATGATGCTGAAGGAAAAGCATATAAGTATGAAGTGAAAGAGCAACCAGTAGATGGATATCAATCCGAAGTCAAAGGGTATGACATCACGAATACAAAAGTAAGCCAAACAAAAGTAGAAGGAACAAAAATGTGGAAAGACGATAACAACGCAACAGATCGTCCGAAAGCAATTAAAGTAGACTTACTACAAAACGGTAAAGTGATTGCGACGCAAGAAGTAAGCAAAGCAACAGGCTGGAAATATGAATTTAAAGATTTAGCAGCATATGATGCAGACGGAAAAGCATACAAGTATGAAGTGAAAGAACAAGCAGTAGACGGATATCAAACAGAAGTACATGGTTATGACATCACGAATACAAAGGTTGGTCAAACAAAAGTAGAAGGAACGAAAACGTGGAAAGACGATAATGCGAAAGAACGTCCTTCAATGATTAAAGTAGACTTACTACAAAATGGCCAAGTAATCGCAACACAAGAAGTGAGTACAGCAAGTGATTGGAAATATGCGTTTAAAGATTTAGCAGCATATGATGCTGAAGGTAAGGCGTACAAGTATGAAGTGAAAGAACAACCAGTAGCGGGATACAAATCCGAAGTAAATGGTTATGACATCACGAATACAAAAATCAAGGACGAACCAGGTGTAGATCCAAAAGATCCAAGTACAGATCCGAAAGATCCAAGCACAGATCCAAAAGATCCAAGCACAGATCCGAAAGATCCAAGCACAAATCCAAAAGATCCAGGTACAGATCCAAACACAAATGCAGACAAAAATAGCGATTCAAAAGTTCCACCTACTACAGAAAATGATAAGCCAACATTACTTCCTAACACAGGAGGAACATCAGCAGAAATGAGTTCAATTCTTGGAGGTATGGTATTATTCCTTTTAGGTGGAATCCTACTCGCTCGTCAGCGAATAAAATAATAAAAAAGATTTAGATTATTGATTACACTGTAATCTGAGTAGCAGACAAATTAAAAAATTACTATTGATATTACGCCCTTTAGGTAAGTATTCAAAAACACTTCACGATAAAGTGAAGGGAAGAATGCAACCTGAAGGGCTTTTTTTAGAAAAAAGAGAACAATTTCAGGTTGGACTCAATCAGCGGCCGAATAATATGGTCAGCTTTCATAGAGATAAGCGGCTCTAAAGTAACAATGAAATCGTTTTTGATAAGTCGATTATGTATTGGACCATAAGCTTAGAATGTGGTGTGGTATCTCATGTAATTTAAGATCAATGACCATGTTCCGTTAAGTTTTGGATGAATGCATAGCCATTTTTATGGCTAATTTAGAAATAGTATTTTGTAAAGCTTTGCTCGTGAGTAGCTGCATCAGCGTTTGTTTCAGGAATAAAGGCATTTGTTCCTAAAAATAACTGTTAAAGCTAACACAAATGCAAGAATAATCTTTTCATAGTAGAAAGCCTTCTTTATTAGATGTAATTACTAGTATTATTCTACATGGTAATACCATTCAATAATACAATTACATTAATATATTACGTTTTATATTATACACAATAAATCGTATAATTGATATACTTAAATTAATGTATTAAGATTTTTTTAGGGTAATAACGCCATGTAACAAATATGCTATTATACATATTTATTTTTCCTTAATAAAAAGCCACCGATTAATCGGTAGCTTGAAATAGTATTAAGCAGCTTTTTGACCTGTTTGAGTAACAGGTTTTTGAAGGGTGTTATAAACACCAGTTCCGATAACTTCTAATGCCATTTTCATACGTTCTGGTGAAATGTTCTCAAATACATTATCTTGAGGCGTGTGATATACCTTTTCGATATGATAGATTAATGGATTCCAACTATCGACACCCATCCAAATAAATAGTGCAGAAGGAATACCCACTTCAGCAAATGGTACGTGATCACTAGAGCCGAATTTTCCTTGAAGAACGAGATCATTATTTAATTGTTTACCTGCTTGTAAGGCAGCATCTGTTACAAGGTTCGTTGATCCATCAGGAGTCATTGCATATAAATTCTTTGCTTTATCATAATTTGTTGCAACCATGTCTGCGTTAAAGACACCTAAAATTCGATCGCGTTCTTTTTGGGACAGACTATTAACATAATAATCAGAGCCGAGTAAGCCAGTTTCTTCAGAACCAAAAGCAATAAAACGAATTTCTTTATCAGTTTCTACATTTTGAAAAGCACGAGCTAATTCTAATACTAATCCTGTACCAGAAGCATTATCATTTGCCCCAGGTGCTCCAACGACACTATCATAGTGTGAACTTACAACAACAGCTTTTTCATTACCTGTACTATTTTTTGGTTTCTTTTTAGCGATGACATTTAGGGATGTTAAATTAGATTCATGTCTCGCTTTTAGGGAAAGCATTGTTGTCTCTTTTTTAGCAATTGCTTCTTTAAACGCATTTCCTTGAGCATAAGCAAGACCAAAGACAGGGATAGACTGCTTTTTAGTTAAGCGAGGATTGAAGGTTTGTCCGTAGTTTCCACGACCTCCAATTAAGCTGTATAAAAGTACACCTTTTGCCCCTTTACTAACAGCATTTTCAACTTGTTTATTATAATCTGCTACTGTTGCACCTCTTTCGAATAAAACAATTTTTCCGTTTACCTCATTTGGAATATCATCCAACTTTGTACCACCTTGAACAAAGATAAGCGGAGCTGTAACAGCTTCTGTAGAAATTAGTGCATTTGGAGCAGCGCCAGCTTGCCAATTACGCTTTGTGGATAATGTTGATTCAATAAATCCAACGTATTGATCCGGCACTTGAAAGGGCTGATATTCTACTTCATATCCCATTGATTTAAGCTTCATACCAACATAGCGAGAAGCCCATTCTTCTGATTTTGTACCACCTGGTCGGGGACCGATTGTTTCGGATAAGAAACGGATATGCTCGATGGCGCGGCTTGCATCAACTTGTTTTGTAATAGATGGAGTTTGTGTAATTTCTGACGTGGAATCAGCTTTTGCTTGTCCGATTGGAGCTAAACTAACGGCGAGTGATACAGCAAGCAAGGAGCTTACTATTTTTTGTTTCAGTGATTTTCTCATTTTTTCCTCTCCCATTCTTCTATTCTCTCTGACTGACAAAAGAAGACGGATAACGACTTAATTTTAACTTTATATATCTGAATTTTCAATAATTTGATGTTGAGAAATAAAAAACGCTATATGCACATTTACATATTTTTAGCAGATATATGTATGCTATCATTTTAAATGAAGGATTGCTTTCTGTTTTGAAGGCTCCTACATTGCATGAATCTAGTGTACCCAAACTTTAGATTATGTAGGGAAAAGAGATCCGTTATAGGATTTCTTTTCTTTTGTTTGAATCATGTGATGATAACTATGTTTCCGCATTTCATAATTATCATCAGTGATATATGTAAGGCATCCATATGAAAATACGAGGCTGTTCAAGAGTTTTCCGTACTTTTGGACAGCCTCACCCCGTTAAAAAGGTGATACTTTGATGTATCACCTTTTTATTTTTATAAGCTTTCTGTTTATAGGGATGTTACATAATCAAAAACAGCCGCTTTAGTAGAAGGAATCTACAAAACGGCTATTTTTGATTATAGTTGAGTTAAAATAATTGGCTCGCCACGAGTGACGACAACTGTATGTTCACATTGTGCAACAAGGCTTTTATCTGGTGTAACGAATGTCCAACCATCATCACCGCGCTCAATGATATGATCAGCTTTCATAGAGATGAATGGTTCTACAGCGATAACAAGACCGTCTTTTAGAAGCGCATTATCCATTGGATCATAGTAGCTTAAGATGTGGTTTGGAGCTTCGTGTAAGCTAAGACCAATACCGTGACCAGTTAAGTTTTGAATAACGTTATATCCACTTTTATGTGCAAAGTTAGAAACAGCACGACCAATTTGATTTTGTTTTGAGCCAGCTTTTACTTTTTTCATTGCTTCCCAAAATGAGTCTACTGCTGCTTGGCAAAGTTTTTCTTTTTCTTCATCGTCGCCAAGAACAAATGAGATACCTGTATCTGCATAATATCCGTCAAGTGCTGCCGATACGTCTACGTTTACTAAATCGCCTTCTTTTAATACGCGATCGCTTGGAATGCCGTGAGCAACTTCTTCGTTTACACTAATGCAAGTTACACCTGGGAATTTATATTCTTTTTCAGGCGCTGAAATAGCACCGTTCTCGTCTAATACTTTTTTACCAATTAAATCAAGCTCTTTCGTTGTCATACCTGGCTTCGCTTGTTTTTTCATTTCTTCGCGTGCAAGTGCAACGATGCGGCCGATTTTTCGTAAACCTTCTAAATCTTGTTCATTACGAATAATCATGAAAACCACTGTCCTTCCTCGAATATATGTCTTATCCGATTGTATCATGTTTGTTTTTGTACTGCTACTCGCATGCGGTATGCAGGCTGATTCCTCTCATAAAGAATACATGACAATTGTCATATGGATGTCATGACGCATCATACTGTTTCCTAACTTTTCCAGCACATACAATGTAAATATAAGAAACGGCGGGGGTGGAGAGATGGAAAAGATTATTGAAGTAAATGGTGTTTCTAAAACATTTAAACATAAAAAAGCAGTAAATAACGTTTCATTTCATGTAAATAAAGGGCAAATAGTAGCATTACTCGGCCCAAATGGTGCGGGGAAAACAACGACAATTTCAATGATGCTCGGATTAAAAGATCCGACAGAAGGGAATGTTTCGATATTTGGAAAGAGCCCGAAGCATAGAGATGTTCGTAATAGCCTCGGTGCGATGTTGCAAGAAGTAAGCGTTATTGACAGCATCACAGTAGAAGAGGCAATTGAGTTATTCCGTAGTTATTATACGAATCCAGTAGCGAAAGAAACATTACTTCAGCTATCGAATTTAGAATCAGAGCGAAAGCAAAGATGTGAAAAGTTATCAGGTGGTCAAAAGAGAAGGTTGAATTTTGCACTCGCACTTGCGGGAAATCCAGATTTATTATTTTTAGATGAACCAACTGTAGGGATGGACATTACGTCTCGAAAAGTGTTTTGGGAAACGATTCGAAAGTTAGCAAGTGAAGGGAAAACGATTATTTTAACGACGCACTATTTAGAAGAAGCAGATGCGTTAGCGGACCGCATTTTATTATTCGCAAACGGAAAAATTATCGCAGATGGTACGCCGGATGAAATGAAAGCGACGATTTCTCGAAAAACGATCTCGTTTTATTCAAAAGAAAGTATCCCTACGGGCCTGCTAAAGGAATTGCCGAATGTAACAGGAGTACAGTCAAATGAGGGGCGGATTATTTTAACAACGGAGGATACCGATGCCACGTTACAAGCAATTTATCAAAAGAACTTACCTGTAACAGATATTTCAGTTGAACGTGGAAGTCTCGATGAAGCATTTGAACAGTTTGTCGCAAATCAGAAGGGGGAAATCGCATGAGAGCACTATGGATGCAATGTAAAATAGAGGTTTTACGTACGTTCCGTAATAAATTATTTATCTTTTTCTCATTATTAATGCCAGTTATGTTTTACTACATCTTTACAAATGTTATTCAAGTACCACAAAACGGAGATGCTTGGAAAGCTCATTATTTAATTTCAATGGCGACTTTCAGTATTGTAGGGACTGCACTTTTTAGTTTCGGTGTGAGACTTTCTCAGGAAAAAGGGCAAGGATGGACACATCTTTTAAAAATTACACCACTTCCAGAGGGGGCATATTTAGCAGCAAAGATTATTGCCCAAACAGTAGTGAATGCTTTTTCAATCTTAGTTATTTTTATGGCAGGAATATTAATTAATAATGTTGAGTTAACAGTAGGTCAATGGATTGGTGCCGGATTATGGTTATTATTAGGCGTGACACCATTTTTAGCACTCGGAACAGTAATAGGTTCAATTAAGAAGGCGGATGCGGCTGCTGGCCTGGCTAATATTTTAAATATGAGCTTAGCGGTAGTTGGCGGATTATGGATGCCGATAGAAGTATTCCCAAAAGTATTAAGGTCTATTGGAGAATGGACACCGACATATCATTTTGGTAGTGGGGCATGGGATATTGTAGCTGGGAAGTCAGTTGGGTGGGGAAATATAGCGGTACTAGGAGGTTATTTCCTTATATTTGTTGTAGTATCAATATATATAAGGAAAAGACAGGAAGCGGTATAAATGATAGAGAAGAAGTTTGAGATTTTTCCGAAACAGATGGGTTTCTTCCCATATATGTGGTTAGTGTATCTGTTATTTCCGATTTACCATCTAACGCAGGTATCAGGGTGGAAACTTGGGATAGGGAGCGGTATGTTGATAGTTTTCATTATCACATACCGTCAACTTTATTTTGTTAATAAGACGTTCATTTTATGGGCATGTATTCAAATGGTACTCATCTTTTTATTTGCCTTATTTTATAATGCTTTTATGATATTTTTTGGTTTTTTCACGGCAAGTGCGATGGGCTTTGCGCCAAGTAAGAAAGTATTTCGAGTGTTGTTAGGACTGTTGATTACAATGCTTGGGGCCTTTATATTCGTATATTTTAAGCATTTAACAACTACAAATTTAGTGAATATAGTTCCAATGTTTATTTTAATGCTTCTTACGCCATTTGGAATGCGTAATTTTAATCAAAAAAAGATGTTGAAAAATCAATTAAACGAAGCAAATGAACAAATTAAAGACTTAGTAAAACGTGAAGAGCGCCAGCGAATTGCAAGAGATCTTCATGACACGTTAGGACACACATTATCTCTTATTACTTTGAAAAGTCAGCTCGTGGAGAAGTTAATTGTGAAAAATCCAGATCGTGCAAGTATGGAAGCGAAGGAAATTACACAAACATCTCGCACCGCTTTAAAACAGCTGAGAGAATTAATTTCTGATATGCGTATGATTACAGTGGAAGAAGAACTTGAGCAAATAAAAGCGATTTTGCAAGCTGCCAATATTGAATTAGAAGTAAAGCAGGAGGCTAATTCTAGCTCGTTATCACCAATTGAACAAAATATTTTAGGTATGTGTTTACGTGAAGCTGTTACGAATGTCGTGAAGCATAGTAAGGCAAAGGCATGTACAGTTTCTATATTAGAATCACAAGGTGAGTTGATTTTGAAAGTAGAAGATAATGGCGTCGGTTTGGAAAATCAAAGTCATGATGGAAACGGTATTCGAGGTATGAAGGAGCGGATTTCCCTTATTGATGGAGTAGTTGAACTGGATACGATCAATCCAGGGACACTGTTAACGGTGAAAGTTCCAATTGTAATTAGAACAGGAAAAGATGAGGTGAGGGCATGATTCGAATTATTATTGCAGAAGATCAACGAATGCTTCGTGGTGCATTAGGAGCCCTGCTTGATCTAGAAGATGATATTGAAGTAGTTGGGCAAGCGGCGAACGGTGAAGAGGCCTTAAAGTTAATTGAATCGTTAGAGCCAGATATAAGTATTATGGATATTGAAATGCCAATTCAAAGTGGATTAGATGTTGCAGAAACTTTAAAGAAAAAAAAATCATCTTGTAAAGTAATGATTTTAACAACATTTGCGCGTCCTGGGTATTTTGAAAGGGCAATGAAAGCTGGTGTGCACGGATATTTGTTAAAAGATAGCCCAAGTGAGGATTTAGCTTCGGCGATTCGTAACGTAATGAAAGGGAAACGAGAGATTTCTCAAGAGTTAATGTTTGGCTTATGGCAAGAGCAGAATCCGTTATCGGATCGTGAAAAAGAAGTGCTGTTACTTGCGAAAGAGGGAAAGACAGCAAATGAAATTGCGAAGGCACTTTATCTTTCACCTGGTACAGTGCGTAATTATATTTCTGAAGTATTAGCGAAACTGGAAGCAAAAAATAGAATTGAGGCAATTACAATTGCGGAAGAAAAGGGATGGATATAAAAAGAAGTTTACCTATGAGTGGTAAACTTCTTTTTTGCTTATTTTCCTTGTTGTACTTCTACTACTTTACTAATTTTTGCTAGTGCTTTATATCCATGTGCTTGGAAAGCCTTTTCGAATTCTGTCGATGTTGTATTGCCATATAAATCTTTTGCAGCCTGTACGATGTGGGATTGAAGTGATTCAAAATCTTCTGCTGAAGTTGCGTAATTTTGCAATGCACGCATAACAACTTTACTTACTTTTTCATTTCCTTGTCTTTGAACAGATATACCGTTATACGTTTTACCTTCAGCTAATTGATATAATACATGGCTGATAATTCCAGAATTCACGTGAGATTCTTGATCATTTCCATCATTATAGAAATCTTTTAAGTTTGTGTATAGTTTGTTGCCGCCGTCACCAATTTCCCCTGGGATGTCACGAATTGTTAGACCACCTAACGTATCACCCATAATCCAATTTCCTTTATCTTTCTTTACGTAATATTCTATTTGTGTACCCCAAAAATCTGCTAGACCTTCATTTAGCGCAGATGTTTCAGCACTTGGATATCGCACAATTTTATTTTTCGTCGTACCACTAAATACAGCATGTCCAAATTCATGAGCTGTTACGTCAAGAGCAGAGGTTAATTTTCCATTTAGCCCGTCACCAAAGACCATTTGATTCCAACCTGGATGCCAAAATGCATTTACATAGTTTTCTTTTACACCATCACTAACTTCAGTAGAATCAAATCCGTGGACGCTAGCAACAACTTTTGAGTCTTTATTATCGTAACTTTTCAGATTATGTTCTTTCTTAAAATAGTCGTAAATATCACTCATATTTTTCATAACACCAGCTGCTTCTTTATCTAAGAAGTTAGAGTTATCGCTTGAAATAAGTGTCCCTGGATAACCAGCTTGGCTATCGCCACCAAGGGAATCAGCGTAGTTTGCGTTGTAAATATAAATACCATTTCCGCGGGATAAATCAGCTAAATAAAATTTTCCATCAGAGCCTTTCGCAATATTAAATAATACATTTTCTTGTAGCGCATTTTTCCCAGTTCCTTGTTCTTTCGCTGGTGATAGTTTAGGTGCTGTTACTTGATTAATAGTTTTATTCTCTTTATTTTTAATAAACTTTTCTTGGAAAAGTACTTCACCAGTTTGTAAGTCCATGATTGCATTTCCGTTTATAACTTGTTCATTGTTTTCATAAGTAAATGTAAGGACCGTTGCGTATGTATAGTAGCCATCTTTTTTCTTATAAACTACCGTTTCGCTAGAAAATTCTGTTTCTGTCGCATCACTTGGAATTTGAAGTATATTGCGTAATTTAGATTTTACTTCATTTTTCGACAAAAAATTTGTTATAGTAAGATTAAGTTGTTGGTCTAAATTTTGGGCAACTTTACCACTAACAGTTGTAATTACTCCATTTTTATCTACTTTTACAATGAGATCTTGACCATATACTTTATAATTTTTGTATGTTTGTGCAAGGCGTAATTCGGTTTGATTTTCTTTTGTTTCTTTATTTGTAGGTTGAAAATCGACATTCTTTTCAGTAGTAACTTGCTCTTGTTGAGCTTTAGCCCCATTTACCTCACCTTTTAAATACTTTTTAGCAATATTCTCTTTTGTATCGTTTTGAGGTTGTGTTAATTTTCCGATTGTTAAACCAGGCTGAGCAATTTCAACTTTCACTTCATTTTTATCTAATTCTTGAGCGTGAATAGCTTCTGTTGATAAAGGACAAAGAAGACCGAATGTAACGACAGCACTAGCAAGTTTTCTATAATTCATCTATAACACTCCTAATCTTGTATTGTGTATGTGAGATGAATTGTATGAGGAATTAGCCGAATTTTATATATATTATGCATTATTTCATATCAAAAATTGTCGAATTCACATTATTGTAGTGGTATGACAACTTAAAAAAATTAGATTGTTATAATGGGATGGTGAGTAAGTATGCACGCAGAAAAATTAGGAAGTGAAATAAAGAAAATTAGGGTAATGAGAGGATTAACACAGAAACAACTCTCCGATAATGTATGTCATCAATCGGAAGTGAGCCGAATTGAATCGGGCGCGGTATACCCAAGTATGGATATACTGCAAGGTATAGCAGCAAAATTACAAGTTCCCATTATTCATTTTTATGAGGTACTCATTTATTCCGATATTGAGAGGAAAAAGTTATTTAAAGATAGAATTCAAATGTTGAGTAAGAAGAAACAATATGCTGAAATTTATAGCATTGTTTCAAATGAATTAAAAAAAGAAAAGTTTCATCCAGAATTTAATCAGTTTCTTCTTTGGTACTATTACTTATCTGCATATGTTTTACAGAAAATTAATTTTGAATATTGCATTTTAGAGTTAAAAAAAATTGTACATCAATCATACGGAGGGATAGATGTATTTCAAAATTTATATATTGAAAATTCTATTGCAAGTATTTGTGCAGAAAATAATCAATTAGATAGGGCAATAACTTCATTTCGAGCTATTTTAGAACGGTTAGAATCGCTACATAATAATGAGGCATTCACAGTTAAAGTTCGATACAATTATGCAAAAGCTTTATATTTGAGTGATCAGTTTGAAGAGGCATTGTATCAAGTAAATGAAGCGATTGAAGCTTCTCGGTATATGGGAAGTATGGAATTAATCGGTCAATTGTATTATCAAAAGGGCGAGTGTCTTGAGAAATTAGAGTATTCATCAGATGATATTAAAGAAGTGTATAAAAAAGCGTCTTTCTTCTTTGATTTATTAGATTTACATTCTTACAAAGAGACGTTATTAAAAAAAAAGAAGTATTTAAATTAAAATGATTTGGAATATGTATAGTGGTATATTTCGTAAGTTACATCCACAAAAAGTAATTAAATCTCCAAAAAATGGGTATGCATAATTGCATAAGTTGTGGATAAATTTTCATGATATATTAAAAGAAAACGATGTGGGTGATGGAATATGAAAAAACTACTTATTGGTAGTCTATTAACGTTAGCAATGGCATGGGGTATTTCATTAACAGATACAGCTTTAGAGAAAAGCCAAGTAATTTCTCATAATGATCAAGAGGTACAATTAGCTTCAGATTTACCATTTGAACATTAAAAAAACAACCGTCTTACTTAGACGGTTGTTTTTTTGTGGAGTAACCTCCAAACGTCTTTACTAGAAACAGGTTTGCTAAAGAGGAATCCTTGAATGTGGTCACAGTTTTGCTCGTGTAAAAACTTCCATTGTTCTTCTGTTTCTACACCTTCCGCAATAACCTCTAAATTTAATTCTTTTGATAGCGTAATAATGGAAGCGATAATGGCTTCTTCTAAAGGGCTATTTGTAATTCCACAAATAAATTCTCGAGCAATTTTTAATGTATTGATTGGATATTTCGTTAAATAAGCTAAAGAACTATAACCAGTTCCAAAGTCATCAATTGAAATTTGGATACCGAGATTTTGAAGTTCTTCTAGTTTAGCAATTACAGAATGATTTTGATTAATCGCGATACTTTCTGTAATCTCAATATCTAGCGCTTCCGGCTTTAGTTCGGTTTCTTCCAAGACTTTTGAAATAGTTGATATTAAATCTGCGTGATTGAATTGAACAACAGATAAATTTACACCAACCTTTAATTGAGAAAATCCTTGGTTATGCCACTTTTTTGCTTCTAAGCAGGCGGTACGTAAAATCCAATTACCAAGTTCAATAATAAATCCTGTTTCCTCTGCTAGAGGAATGAATTGGGCAGGCGATACAATTCCGAGTTTTGGATGTTTCCAGCGAATTAATGCCTCAAAACCGATAATTTGTTTTGTTTTTGTATTTACTTGTGGTTGATATTCAAGGAAAAATTCATTTTGTTGTAGAGCTTTTGAAAGTTCACCTTCTAGGAAGTGTATTTCATTTTGCGCAATACTCATTTCTTTTGAGAAGAAAATAAATCTATTTTTTCCATTAGCCTTTGCTCGATACATAGCCATATCTGCATTTTTCATTAATTCGGTTACATCGGTTCCGTAGTCAGGGTACATCGCAATTCCGATACTCGGTGTAACAGAAAGTTCTTCATCTTTAATAAAGTAAGGCTTATTTAAAATAGTTAAAATTTGTTCAGCCATAAAAGAAGCACTTTTTTCAGAGTACATATCTGGTAATAGAATCGTAAATTCATCTCCGCCTTGGCGGGCAACGATATCTTTTGAACGTAAACATCCACGTAATCTTTTTGCTACTTCAATTAATAATAAATCCCCGACATCATGGCCGAGTCGATCGTTAATTTTTTTAAATCGATCTAGGTCGAGGAACATGACCGCAACGTCATTAGTGTTGTTTTGAGCTAGATTTAAAATCGTTTTTAAATCTTTTTCGAATTTCCGTCGATTCGGTAGTCCTGTAAGTGCATCATGGAAAGCCATATGCTCTACTTGCTTTTGTTTTTCATATAAAGTTGTAATATCACGTGCGATACCAAACATCCCAACAACTTCTTTATTTATAAAAATAGGGATGAATGTAATGTGAAGGTGATAATAATATCCTTCTTTTTCTTTTGTACGAATTTCTAGAGTTTGTGGTCTACCTTCTTTTGTAATTTGTAAAGATTTCTTCAATAATTCATGATCTTGTGGATCAATGAAGTGTTGAAGAGAATAGCTTGTTACTTCACAATAATAGGCTGTAAATAAACTTTCACAAGCCTTATTAGATTGTTGAAAAATCCCATTCATATTTAAAGAAAAAACAGCATCAGGATGATCTTCGAATAAAGATTTATAACGTTGTTCACTTTTTGATAGGGCAGATACGCCTTCTTCAACTGCACCTTCTAGTTGTGTAGTCAACTGTTCATACGTATCGATTAATACTTGATTATCTTTCCACATGAAAAGTTGTCGTAGGAATAATAAGACTAGTGATAATACTAGACCGATTAGCATGAACTTATCATCCCAAGGCTGAATAACAGCAAAGGAAAAAGTAATGATTATACTAAAATAAGGTAATATAAAGCGTACATAATCGAATCGATAATATTTCGTTTTCGTTTCATGTTGTATTGGTTTATCCCAAATGTACAGTATGGACGATAAACCGATTAGTAAAATCGAAGCAGTATGTATTAAATAAGAGACTTCAGAAGAGGTTTCCATCCCTGAGTTTATCTGAAGCAAGTGTATATATCCGTAAACAAGTATGATAGTAAAGCCAATAATTAATGAGATTCTACTAGAAGAATACCGTTCTCTTCTATATAGGCTAATAACGGCGTAAATTACTAATGATTGTGCAATAAAATACCCAATCAAAATCCACGCTTCCTTGGTTAACATACGAAAGCTTGAAATATCTAAAATAAAGGTTAAGGTAAAATAAATATTCATAATAACAATAAAGATGCTATCGAATGAAAATTGGGCAAGACCTCTAATGGAGTAATGTTGTATAAACTTTATAGCAAAGCCAGAAAAGAGCAAAATATATTGTACGATGAAAAAGGGTAGTGCTTTATATGAAAATATGACTTGGTCATAAATAGAAAGAGAATGAAGAAATAAAGTTATTTCCATAGTTAGCCCACATAGGCAAGTACATAGTAGTAAAACCCAAAATAGTTTATCACCGCGCTTCATTTTTTTAATTGCTTTATATAAACAATAGCAAGAAAAGAGTGCAGCAAAACAAAATAAGAAGAGAATTCCAATTTCTTTTATATTCAAGTCCTTAGGGATAAGGAATATCCAAAGAGAAAATATAATAATATACATCATGACAAATTGTACATATTTTTTTTGATTGATCATATAATGGCTCCGTTTCAATAAAGTTGAATCACAGGGGGAAAATGCTAATTTAAATAATAGCATATAAAACAGGAGCTTTTTTACTATAAGAAATACTTTTTGAAAAAAATAGCGCAACGTTACAATTTACCATTGTAATGTTGCGCCTTTTATTCTTTTCACTCCCCTAATAGAAGAGAGCTCTTCTATTAATTGAAGAAGTGCTAAATTCTTTTGTTTACTCTCAATCATAATATCGAAATTATAATCAACTTTTTTTGCGATGTGTAAAAAGGGTTTAATAAACTCTAAATCAATATAATCTGAGTGGGCCCTAAATTCTTTTTCTGATCTAGGAGAAGAAATATGAACTTTAGGAAGGACATTTGTATGTGACCAAGTTTTAAATATCATAGGAAGTAATTCTTCTAGCGGTTCATTACAAAGGTTCGCTATGTGGTGATGATAATCGAACACGAAAGGGATTTTTTCTTTTTGACAAATAGCCAAAGTTTCAGAAGTTGTATATGTTTTATCGTCATTTTCAAGAGTCATTTGTCTTTTTATATGGTAAGGAAGTTTTTGTATGTTTTCATGAAAACGCTCGATTGCCGTCTCCTTATTTCCATATGCGCCACCTACATGGATATTAATGTAGGAAGAATCTGCAATTCCCATAGCATTTAACACGTTATAATGATAGGTCATATCTGTAATTGCATTAGTTGTAATATGTGGTTTGTCGCTTGTAAATAGTGTGAATTGATTGGGATGGAAACTTATGCGCAAATTGTGTTCCTGAATTAATGCCCCTATTTTACGCCAAAGCGGTGCAAATATTTGGATGTAATCAAATTTAACTTCAGGATGTGTTGCAAGCGGGACGATAGAAGATGATAAACGATATAATGGAATTTCGTGTGCAATATTGTAATGAAGGATGCGTATTGTGTGTTCTAGATTTTGCAGTGTAACATTATACAATTTATCTGCACGCTCTTGTTTTTTTAGTTTTTTCCAGCTTGTAAATGTTATTGTTTTGGCAGGCGAACAGTCCCATAATGCCATAGCATGTGAGACATATCCAAATCGAATTATCATATGTGATGCACCTCTTTTGCTCTTGAAATTTCCCTATAAAAAGAACGCGAGTATCGTTCCTATCCATTCCTTTCCTCTACCGATAATGGAGAGAGGGCTGACATCTTCAAAGGAAAGTAATGAGGAGCGTCCCAAATCTTCCTCGAATTTACTTTTTACTTCTTGTATGAAATGTTTATCGTATAAAAGGCAATTGATTTCATGGTTAACATATAAACTTCTCATATCGAAATTAGCAGTTCCAATATCACAAATATGATCGTCTACTATAATAATTTTTGCGTGGAAAAATCCTTGCTGAAAAGCGTAAATATTACAACCAGCTTGTATTAACTTTCGGCAATATGGGAATTTTGCTTCTCGAACGAGGGCGTGATCAGCCTTTTGTGGAACGAGAATGGTTATTTGAACCCCACGTTTTCGCGCTTTTAATAATGCATTCATAATTTTTTTTCCAGGAATAAAATATGGTGTACCGATAAAGAGTTCTTTTTTCGCGCTTTCGATTAAATGTAAAAATGTATTTTGTAAATAGGCACCATCAGTAGGGATGAAACGATGTAGAACGGTCCCTGGTTGTTGCGTAGGAAAATAAAGAGATGAATCTAATAAATTTTGGTCTGTATCGTCGAGCCAATCATGTAAAAATTGTTTTTGTAAATCTTGTATCCCTTCTCCTGTAAGACGTAAATGATAATCTCGCCATAACCCTAACCTTTGATTATGCCCTAAATATTCCTCACCAATGTTAAATCCGCCAATATAACCAATTTCCCCGTCAATAACTGTAATTTTTCTATGGTTTCTTTGATTTGCAGAAAAGAAAGGAAAAGGAAATTTCACTTTGTGACAAAATGAAAAAGAGACACCATGCTTTTGTAGGGAGTACATCGTTTCTTTTGATAAATAATGACTTCCAAACCGGTCGAGTAAAAGTCTTACTTCAATTCCTTCTTGTGCTTTATCGATAAGTAACTTTAAAAACGTACGACTTATGTCATCGTTTTTTACAATGAAAAATAAAACGTGCACATGGTGTTTAGCTTGTCTTATATCAGTAAAGAGAGCATCGTACAGATCATTTCCGTATGTATAAAGGCGAAAATCACTTTGACGTAAAGGGAAAGAACGAGAACGTACACGCTTTAAGTGAACAATTCTCCCATATGAAAGGTCGATTGTAATCCAGAGAGCGCTGCCTAATAACAAGAGAGATAAGAAAAACATAAGTAAATTCCCTCCTTCACGGTCTTTTCACCATCAATTTTTTACAAATCAAAAATTCACTTTATCCCGCTATTTGCAGGCAGCCCGTAAAAGTCCGATTAGTTTGGGTTAATAATCATTGGGTATGAAGAGATCCGCCGATTAAAGTTTCACTTTATAGTTTCACCGAAATAAACAGCTTTATTAAAAAATGTGTTGTTGTATAACAAAAAACTGTTGACTGAATGCTCACTCATTATATAATGGGAATAGGGGATATAATTCAGAAAATTATATATTTTCGAAGATTCTAAAAAAGAAAGAGAGCTTACAAAGAGAGGGGTAGCATAAAATGAATAGCTTACTAATCATTAATTGGCTGGCTGCCATTGCTGTTATTGCTTATGCGGGGTATTTGTTTGTATATCTTATACGAACAAGGATGGCCTACATACAATTAGGAAAAAAGATCGAATTTGACCGTCGTTTTAAAGAGCGTTGGGATCTTCTTAAGGTCAATGTTTTCGGTCAGAAAAAGCTGCTGAAAGATAAAAAGAGCGGCATCATTCACGTTATGTTCTTTTACGGATTTATTCTTGTCCAATTTGGAGCAATTGACTTCGTTTGGAAAGGACTTGCACCAGGATCGCATCTTCCACTTGGACCACTATACCCTGCATTTACATTCTTCCAGGAAATTGTCACACTCGTTATTTTAATTGCAGTCTTTTGGGCTTTTCATAGACGCTATATTGAAAAGCTTGTTCGTTTGAAACGTAATTTTAAATCAGGACTTGTTCTTATCTTTATTGGTGGCTTAATGATTTCTGTGCTACTTGGTAATGGAATGGGAATTATATGGCACGGCGAGGAGCTTTCATGGAGTGAACCGATCGCTTCTGCAATCGCTTACGTTTTCTCGGGATTAAATGAAACCGTAGCCATTTCAGTGTTCTATTTCTCTTGGTGGGTGCATTTACTAATTTTGTTAACGTTTTTAGTTTATGTTCCACAATCAAAACATGCGCATTTAATTGCTGGACCAGTTAACGTGTTTTTTGGTCGTCTTTCAAATCCGGGAAAACTTGAAAAAATTGATTTTGAAGATGAAACACAAGAAACATTCGGTGTTGGTAAAATTGAAGACTTTAGACAAAATCAACTTATCGACTTATATTCCTGCGTCGAATGTGGTCGTTGTACAAATATGTGTCCGGCAACAGGAACAGGGAAAATGTTATCACCGATGGATTTAATTTTAAAACTTCGTGATCATTTAACTGATAAAGGCGCAGCGGTAACATCAAAAGCACCGTGGGTTCCAGTTGTTGCTTTTAATAATACACAAGGAAATCAGTTAGCGATGATGGCAGCTGGAAAAGGACAACAAGAATCAGCGGCTACAGCGCTAGCGTACGACCCAAGTTTAATCGGAGACGTTATTACAGAAGAAGAGATTTGGGCATGTACAACGTGCCGTAACTGTGAGGACCAGTGCCCAGTTATGAATGAGCATGTTGACAAAATTATTGATTTACGCCGCTATCTCGTTTTAACAGAAGGAAAAATGGACGCGGAAGCGCAGCGTGCAATGACAAACATTGAGCGTCAAGGTAATCCGTGGGGACTGAACCGTAAAGAGCGTGAAACATGGCGCCAAGGTGACGATGAAGTAACAGTTCCAACTGTAAAGGAGAAATCAAAAGCTGGCGAAGAGTTTGAATACTTATTCTGGGTTGGATCAATGGGTTCGTATGACAATCGCAGTCAGAAGATTGCGATATCATTTGCGAAGCTAATGAACGAAGCAGGCATTTCATTCGCAATTCTTGGTAATAAGGAAAAGAACTCTGGTGATACACCGCGCCGCCTTGGAAATGAATTTGTATTCCAGGAAATGGCGAATAAAAATATTGAAGAATTTGAAAAAGCAGGAGTGAAGAAAATCGTTACGATCGACCCTCATGCTTATAACACTTTTAAAAATGAGTACCCGGACTTTGGCTTACAAGCAGAAGTCTATCATCATACAGAATTACTAGCCCAGTGGGTGAAGGAAGGTCGTTTAAAACCTGTCCATTCTATTGAAGAGACAGTTACGTACCATGATTCCTGTTACTTAGGAAGATACAACGAAGTATACGAAGCGCCGCGCGATATTCTAAAAGCAATTCCAGGTGTAAACCTTGTAGAAATGGCGCGTAACCGTGAAACGGGAATGTGCTGTGGTGCGGGTGGCGGCCTAATGTGGATGGAAGAAACGACAGGTTCTCGTATTAACGTTGCTCGTACAGAACAAGCGCTAGCTGTACAGCCGTCAATTATCGGTACAGGATGCCCGTATTGCTTAACGATGATTAGTGATGGCACGAAAGCGAAAGAAGTTGAAGAAACAGTTCAAACTTTGGACGTAACAGAGATTTTAGAACGCTCAGTTATCGGACAGAAGAAAGAAGCAATGTAGTTTGTAGGAATGCATTCAAATTTAGAAAGAGGTGCAAAAATTGCACCTCTTCTAGGCGCAAGGATACCGAGCGAGCGCTCGGTGCTAAAAAAAGAAATGGGGGAAAGAAACATGAGTAAAACAGTTATTTTAAGTGCTGCAAGAACACCGGTTGGAAAATTTGGAGGAACTTTAAAAGACGTGAAAGCAACAGAGCTTGGAGGAATCGCAATTAAGGCAGCGCTTGAAAGGGCGAATGTTTCCGCTAGTGATGTTGAAGAAGTTATATTTGGAACGGTTATCCAAGGAGGGCAAGGACAAATTCCATCACGCCAAGCAGCAAGAGCGGCCGGCATTCCTTGGGAAGTGCAGACAGAAACAGTAAATAAAGTTTGTGCATCAGGGCTTCGCGCAGTTACGTTAGCAGATCAAATTATTCGTACTGGTGATCAATCACTGATTGTAGCTGGTGGAATGGAATCGATGAGTAACAGCCCTTACATTTTACGAGGGGCAAGATGGGGATACAGAATGGGTAACAACGAAGTTATCGATTTAAACGTTGCAGACGGTTTAACATGCGCATTTTCAGGTATACACATGGGTGTTTATGGCGGAGAAGTTGCGAAGGAAGATGGAATCTCTCGCGAAGCACAAGATGAATGGGCATATCGTAGCCATCAACGTGCGGTTTCGGCACATAAAGAAGGGCGTTTTGAAGAGGAGATTGTACCAGTAACAATTCAGCAAAGAAAAGGCGATCCTATCATCGTGGCTAAGGATGAGGCGCCACGCGCGGATACAACGATTGAAAAATTAGCGAAATTAAAGCCTGTATTTGATAAGACGTCAGCGGTGACAGCAGGTAATGCTCCGGGACTAAATGATGGCGGTGCTGCACTTGTATTAATGAGCGAGGACAGAGCGAAGCAAGAAGGAAGAAAACCATTAGCGACAATTTTGGCGCATACGGCGATTGCGGTAGAATCGAAGGATTTCCCAAGAACGCCAGGTTATGCAATTAATGAATTGCTGAAAAAGACAGGTAAGACAATTGAAGACATAGATCTATTTGAAATCAATGAGGCATTTGCGGCTGTAGCAATTGCAAGTACAGAAATCGCAGGGATCGATCCGGAAAAATTGAATGTAAATGGCGGTGCTGTGGCAATGGGGCATCCAATTGGAGCGAGCGGAGCACGTATTATCGTTACACTTATCCACGCACTGAAGCAGCGCGGCGGCGGAATTGGAATTGCTTCTATTTGTAGCGGTGGCGGTCAAGGTGATGCAGTGATGATTGAAGTTCACTAATTAAGATTAGAAGATATATAGTTTATTAACAATTAAGGGGGAAGAAAAAATGAGTGTACAAAAGATTGTTGTAATTGGTGCAGGGCAAATGGGTTCAGGTATCGCACAAGTGTGTGCAATGGCAGGCTATGATGTGAAAGTGCAAGATTTAAAGCAAGAGCAATTAGATAGAGGGCTAGCTGTTATTTCAAAAAATTTAGCCCGCCAAGTAGAAAAAGGCCGTATGAAGGAAGAAGAGAAAGATGCGACTTTAAATCGTCTTACATGGACGCTCGATTTAAATAGTGTCAAAGAAGCTGATCTTATTATTGAAGCAGCTGTTGAAAAAATGGATATTAAAAAGAAAATTTTTGCGAATTTAGATGAAATCGCTCCAGAACACGCAATTTTAGCGACGAATACGTCATCGTTACCAATTACGGAAATTGCAGCGGTAACGAAACGTCCTGAGAAAGTAATCGGCATGCACTTTATGAATCCAGTTCCAGTTATGAAACTCGTTGAAATTATTCGTGGTTTAGCTACAGATGATGCAGTGTACGAAACGATTGAGGATATTACGAAAAAAATCGGGAAAGTGCCAGTTGAAGTAAATGATTTCCCAGGGTTTGTATCGAACCGTATTTTATTACCGATGATTAACGAAGCGATTTATACGTTATACGAAGGAGTAGCGACGAAAGAAGCGATTGATGAAGTAATGAAACTTGGTATGAATCATCCGATGGGACCTCTTACGTTAGCTGACTTTATCGGTTTAGATACGTGTTTATACATTATGGAAGTGTTGCATGAAGGATTAGGAGATAGTAAATATCGCCCATGTCCATTATTACGTAAGTATGTGAATGCAGGATGGTTAGGACGTAAAACGGGTCGTGGTTTCTACGTTTACGAATAAAGGCCTCCCTTTATTGAAGTAGTGGTCTTACCAGATTGTTAAAAAGATATATAGCAAACGGAGGCGAAGTACATGAATTTTCACTTTACTGAAGAGCAACAAATGATGAGGAAAATGGTTCGAGATTTTGCACAGAAGGAAATAGCTCCCTTTGTTCCTAGTATGGAACAAGGGGTGTTCCCGAAAGAGATTTTGCAAAAGATGGGTGAGCTTGGACTAATGGGTATTCCAGCGCCTGCAAAATATGGCGGGGCAGAAATGGATTTTATTTCTTACATTCTAGCAATTGAGGAAATTTCAAAGGTAAGTGCAACGGTTGGTGTAATTTTAGCTGTACATACGTCAGTTGGAATGAATCCGATTTTATACTTCGGAACAGAAGAACAGAAGCAGAAATATGTTTCTAAATTGGCGACTGGTGAATATTTAGGCGCATTTGCTCTAACAGAACCGAATGCAGGATCAGATGCAGGTAGTTTGAAATCAAGAGCTGTAAAGAAAGACGATCACTACATCATTAATGGATCGAAAGTCTTTATTACAAATGGTGGTGAAGCAAGTACATACATTGTATTCGCTTCTACAAATCCAGAGGCGGGGAAAAGTGGTATTTCTGCATTTATTGTAGAGAAAGATACACCAGGCTTAATCATCGGAAAAGATGAGCATAAGATGGGGCTTCTTGGTTCTCGTACAGTACAACTTACGTTTGAAGATATGAAAGTACCGGCCGAGAATTTACTTGGTGAAGAAGGACAAGGATTTAAGGTGGCAATGGCGAATTTAGATGTTGGACGAATTGGGATTGGAGCACAGGCATTAGGAATCGCGGAAGCGGCGCTTGCATGTGCGATTGATTATGCGAAAGAGCGCGAGCAATTCGGCAAGCCAATTGCGGCGCAGCAAGGACTCGGATTCAAACTTGCAGATATGGCAACAAGTGTAGAAGCATCGCGATTACTTGTATATAGAGCAGCATCGCTAAGAGCACAAGGATTACCATGCGGTAAAGAAGCTTCTATTGCGAAATTATTTGCTTCTAAGACGGCTGTTGAAGTTGCGATTGAAGCGGTGCAAGTATTTGGTGGTTATGGTTATACGAAAGATTATCCAGTAGAAAGATTTTTCCGTGATGCGAAGATCACGCAAATATATGAAGGAACGAGCGAAATACAAAAGCTTGTAATTAGTCGAGCTTTATAAAAAGGCAGAGGGGGAGACGGGAATGCATTTTAAATTATCAGAAGAACATGAAATGATAAGAAAAATGGTTCGGGATTTTGCAAGGAATGAAGTAGCACCGACAGCAGCAGAGCGTGATGAGGAAGAGCGATTTGATCGCGCTTTATTCGATCAAATGGCAGAGCTTGGTTTAACCGGTATTCCGTGGCCTGAAGAATACGGCGGAATTGGAAGCGATTACTTGGCGTATGTAATTGCCGTTGAAGAATTATCCCGCGTTTGTGCTTCTACAGGTGTAACGTTGTCTGCACATACTTCACTTGCTGGATGGCCAATTTTTAAATTTGGAACGGAAGAGCAAAAACAAAAGTTTTTGCGCCCAATGGCTGAAGGGAAGAAAATTGGTGCATATGGCTTAACAGAACCAAGCTCTGGATCAGATGCTGGTGGAATGAGGACGACTGCAAAACGAGATGGAGACCATTACATTTTAAATGGTTCGAAAATTTTTATTACAAATGGCGGTATTGCTGATATTTATGTTGTTTTTGCATTAACAGATCCTGATTCGAAGCAGCGCGGCACGAGTGCATTTATTGTGGAGAGTGATACGCTAGGATTTTCGGTTGGGAAGAAGGAAAGTAAGCTGGGGATTCGTTCTTCGCCAACAACTGAAATTATATTTGAAGACTGCCGTATTCCTGTAGAGAATTTACTAGGGGAAGAGGGCCAAGGATTTAAAGTTGCGATGCAGACATTAGATGGCGGCCGTAATGGTATTGCGGCACAAGCAGTCGGTATTGCACAATCCGCTTTAGATGCTTCTGTAGAATATGCAAGAGAACGTCATCAGTTTGGGAAGCCAATTGCGGCGCAACAAGGAATTGGCTTTAAACTTGCGGATATGGCAACGGATGTAGAGGCAGCGCGTCTTTTAACATATCAAGCGGCTTGGCTTGAATCTGAAGGGCTTCCGTATGGGAAAGAGTCAGCGATGTCAAAAGTATTTGCAGGTGATACAGCGATGAAGGTAACGACTGAAGCGGTACAAGTATTTGGTGGTTATGGTTATACGAAAGATTATCCAGTAGAGCGTTATATGCGCGATGCAAAGATTACACAAATATATGAGGGAACACAAGAGATTCAAAGGCTTGTAATTTCTCGTATGTTAACGAAGTAGGAACAAAAGCGTAGGTATTTTCCTACGCTTTTTACTTCCAAAAATAATAGAGAGAGGTGAAGGGATGGTTAAACATAATGTACATGCGTCAGTGAAAGATGAAAAATTAGTTGCGTTAAGACGTGAACAAATGATTAAAGGTGCGGTGCAGCTGTTTAAGCAAAAAGGATTCCCGCGTACAACAACGAGAGAAATTGCGAAAGCGGCTGGATTTAGTATCGGAACACTTTATGAGTATATTCGCACAAAAGATGATGTATTATATTTAGTTTGTGATAGTATTTATGAACATGTAAAAGAGCGGTTAGAGGAAGTAGTGTGTACAGAGAAGGGAAGTATAGAAAGCTTAAAGATAGCGATAATGAATTATTTTAAAGTGATGGATGAATTGCAAGAAGAAGTATTAATTATGTATCAAGAGGTACGTTTTTTACCGAAAGAATCACTCCCATATGTATTAGAAAAAGAGTTTCAAATGGTCGGGATGTTTGAGGATATTTTAGAGCAGTGTACGGAAAATGGGACATTTACACTAAATAAAAAGGAAATACAGCTTCTTGCACATAATATTTTCATACAAGGACAAATGTGGGGATTTAGACGTTGGGCCCTGCAAAAACTGTATACTCTCGAAGAATATACAGAAATGCAAATTAGGTATGTACTGCAAGGAGCACATATGTCTCCGAAATAAAGAATGGACAAATTATAATTTTATTGCCCGTAAATAGCGGGATAAAAGTTTCACGTTTTTTTTGTAGCATATTTGTGCGACTTTTGTTTATAATGAATAGTATGGATTTTTTTAAGCAGACCGTTATATATAAGCTTATATTTGAAGAAAGGAAGTGCCGCATAAGTGGGTTTTAAGCAATATTCACCAGAAGAGCTAAAAGAATGTTCAATGATTGAAGTTGTACATAGTGTTTTAGGGAATAAAAGACAAGCAACGACATTCAACGAGTTGGTTCAAGAAATCGCTCAAGTGCTGGGACTATCTCAAGGGCAAGTTAATACGAAACTCGCACAATTTTATACAGATTTAAACATCGATGGACGTTTCATTAATTTAGGAGAAAATCGTTGGGGGCTACGTAGCTGGTACCCATATGAGCAAATTGATGAAGAAATTCTGCCTCAGCCAAAACCGAAGAAGAAACGCAAAGTTGAAGAAGACGGTTTTGACGACTACATTGAAGAAGATGATGTAGAAGAAGTAGAAGAAGAAGTAGAAGAAGATGTAGTAGATTTGGACAAAGTTCTTGAAGACGAAGACGCAGATGATGAAGATGATGATCTTGATGATTTAGAAGAAGATAATGAAGACTTCGCAGAAGAAGAACTTGAGTATGATGAAACTGAAGAAGAAGAAGAGGAAGAGCGGTAGTTCTTGACTTTTCATTATCGTCCATGTAGAATCATTTTTGGGCTCTTTAAAAAAAGACGATAATACTTTTAAAGTGTAAATATAAAAGAAAATTGCTCCCTACTTATTACTTTATGTGATGAGGGGAGCAATTTTCTTTTTTGTTTTTTGTTTAGAAAATAAAAAGAGTCTAACAATAAGATGGATACAGTGTTATCTACATACGTTGCGCTTTGCAACGGTGATTATATAACAGCAAAATAGGAGGGAGCTTTTTCATGACTAAGTATATTTTTGTAACAGGCGGTGTAGTATCGTCTTTAGGTAAAGGTATTACAGCAGCATCTCTTGGAAGACTTTTAAAGAATCGTGGTTTAAACGTAACTATTCAAAAGTTTGATCCATACATTAACGTAGACCCAGGGACTATGAGCCCCTACCAACACGGTGAGGTATTCGTAACAGATGATGGTGCAGAAACGGACTTAGACCTAGGTCACTATGAGCGTTTTATTGACATCAACTTAAATAAATACAGCAACGTAACAACAGGTAAAATTTACTCTTCAGTTCTTCAAAAAGAGCGTCGTGGTGAATATTTAGGAGGAACAGTTCAAGTTATTCCTCACATTACTAACGAAATTAAAGAACGTGTATATCGTTCTGGTCGCGAAACAAATGCCGACGTTGTTATTACAGAAATCGGTGGAACTGTTGGTGATATCGAGTCTCTACCATTCTTAGAAGCAATTCGTCAAATTAAGAGCGACATCGGTCGTGACAATGTAATGTACATTCACTGTACGTTAATCCCGTACTTAAAAGCAGCGGGTGAAATGAAAACAAAACCAACGCAACATAGCGTTAAAGAGCTTCGCAGCTTAGGTATTCAACCAAATATTATCGTTGTTCGTACAGAACTACCTGTTTCTCAGGACATGAAAGACAAGCTTGCATTATTCTGTGACATCGATACAAAAGCAGTTATCGAAGCACGCGATGCAGATACTTTATATGCGGTTCCATTATCTCTTCAAGAACAAAACATGGACCAAATCGTTTGTGATCACTTGAAGTTAGACAATCCAGCTGCAGATATGACAGATTGGACTGCGCTAGTTAATAAAGTACGTAACCTTTCTAAGAAAACAAAAATCGCTCTTGTTGGTAAATACGTAGAGCTTCAAGATGCATACATTTCTGTTGTAGAAGCGCTTCGTCATGCAGGTTATTCATTCGACACAGATGTAGAAGTGAAATGGGTAAATGCTGAGCACGTAACAGCAGAGAACGTAAAAGAATTAGTTGGCGATACAGATGGTATCCTTGTACCAGGTGGCTTCGGCGATCGTGGTGTAGAAGGTAAAATCGTTGCAATTCAATATGCTCGTGAAAACAAAGTTCCATTCTTAGGAATTTGCCTAGGTATGCAACTTGCATCAATCGAATTTGCACGTAACGTATTAGGATTAGAAGGAGCTAACTCTTCTGAAATTAATCCTGACACACCTTATGCAATTATCGATTTATTACCAGAACAAAAAGATGTAGAAGATTTAGGTGGTACACTTCGCCTTGGTCTATACCCATGTAAGCTTGCTGAAGAAACAAATGCTTACAATGCTTACAATGAGCCGGTTGTATATGAGCGTCATCGTCATCGTTATGAGTTCAACAATCAATTCCGTCCAGATATGGAAAAAGCAGGATTTGTATTCTCTGGTACAAGCCCAGACGGTCGTCTAGTGGAGATTATTGAATTACAAGATCACCCTTGGTTCGTGGCAGCACAGTTCCATCCAGAACTTGTATCTCGTCCAAACCGTCCACAACCATTGTTCCATGACTTCGTAAGTGCTTCTATTACGAATAAAGAGAGCAAGTAATAAAAAAAAGCGCCTGAAATAGGGCGCTTTTTTTAATATTCGTTTAACATTTCATCAATTGTAAATTTCAATCCGTGATAAGCAAATAAAGCTATAATTAAACTTGGGAACCCATAGCGGTTACCTTCATCATCTGGAATAAGACCTTTTAACAGCTTTGTATCAATATGTACATCTGTATATTGTTCCAGTGATTCAACACCTTCTTGAATAGCCGAGATTCCAACGATAGATTGGCCTTCTTCATGAAGTTTTTTCGCGGTTTTTATAATTTCTTCATCTGTCGAAAAACGACTAATAAGAAGTACGCGGTCCGCAGAAGTCACTGCCGCCGGTTCACCGTTTTCTATTAAACGTTTTGCTTGTTTCATTGGTTCGGCGCCAAATAATGCTTCTGAAACAATACCTTCCATTTCGTTTGTACCATGCAAGTAAATGAAGCCGTCGCCAACTAACGCCTGGGCAAGTAGACGAGCGCTATCTTCTATATTCATTTCCTCTTTTTGAGAAATTCGGGAGAAATATCCACTTAATTGAGTCGAGAAAATTTTTAACATGTTGTTGCTCCTTTCTTTCGTGTTAGCTGGTTCTCATTATAGCTTATTTTTTTTGGAAAGGGGAAATAGTAGGGTGGCATAACAAAATAGGAAACGGTAAAATAAGAAAGAATAGGAAGGGATTTGGCAAAGAGTAGCGAAAATAAACCGATAAGATATAAGAAGCTTTAAATCTTGTACTTACACAGAAAGGTTGGGAGTTATGGAAGGGAAAATTTTAATCGTTGATGATCAATATGGCATTCGTGTTTTATTGCATGAAGTGTTCCAAAAAGAAGGTTATCAGACGTTCCAAGCAGCGAATGGATTTCAAGCTTTAGATATCGTGAAAAAAGATAATCCGGATTTAGTAGTGTTAGATATGAAAATCCCAGGTATGGATGGTATAGAGATTTTAAAACATGTAAAAGAAATTGATGAGAGTATTAAAGTGATTTTAATGACTGCTTATGGAGAATTGGATATGATTCAAGAAGCGAAAGATTTAGGAGCTTTAATGCACTTTGCTAAACCGTTTGATATTGATGAGATTCGTCAAGCAGTGAGAGATCAGCTTGCTGTAGAGGCGTAAAAAATGAATTTTTTATAAAAAATATGGAAAAAAGCGTTTACATGGACTATTGAGCAGGTGAATACAGTTGAGTTTTTGAGTACAAGTTGTTATCCTATTGAGTGTAGAAAGAAGTCCGGTATGTAAATATACATATTTTACCTTATTCTGGTCATACTACCAGCGATAAGAATTTATCGGATACAAAAAACGTTTTTTAGGAGGATTCACCATGCCTTTAGTTTCTATGAAAGAAATGCTAAACACAGCACTAGAAGGAAAATACGCAGTTGGTCAATTCAACATGAACAACTTAGAGTGGACTCAAGCTATCTTAGCTGCTGCGGAAGAAGAAAAATCTCCTGTAATCTTAGGTGTATCTGAGGGTGCAGCTCGTCATATGACTGGTTTCAAAACAGTTGTAGCTATGGTTAAAGCTTTAATCGAAGAAATGAACATTTCTGTTCCTGTAGCGATTCACCTTGACCATGGTTCAAGCTTCGAAAAATGTAAAGAAGCAATTGATGCAGGTTTCACATCTGTAATGATCGACGCTTCTCACCACCCATTCGATGAAAACGTTGAAACTACTAAAAAAGTGGTAGAATACGCACACGCTCGTAACGTATCTGTTGAAGCTGAGCTTGGAACAGTTGGCGGACAAGAAGACGACATCATCGCTGAAGGCGTAATTTACGCTGATCCAGCAGAGTGTAAGCACCTTGTTGAAGCAACAGGTATCGATTGCCTAGCTCCAGCTTTAGGTTCTGTACACGGTCCTTACAAAGGTGAGCCTAACTTAGGATTCGCTGAAATGGAACAAGTTCGTGACTTCACTGGCGTACCTTTAGTATTACACGGTGGTACTGGTATCCCAACTGCTGATATCGTAAAAGCTATTTCTCTAGGTACTTCAAAAATTAACGTAAACACTGAGAACCAAATTGAGTTTACAAAAGCTGTTCGTGAAGCATTAAACAAAGACCAAGAAGTTTACGATCCTCGTAAATATATTGGACCTGGCCGCGACGCTATCAAAGCAACTGTTGCTGGTAAAATGCGTGAGTTCGGTTCTAACGGTAAAGCGTAAGAATAAAATTCCGTTTTGGAAACCGTCTAGTCTTTTAGACGGTTTCCTTTCGTTGTATAATGAAAGCGTGAACAAGTCTAAAGATTTTATAAAGTGAATTTTTGGTTTGCAAATATAGAAAATAATGTGCATAGTCCTATTAATAAATGTGGTAAGTATCTGAATTGAGTAATTTGATTCGATGAATAGTTAATCTTCATCTATTTGTACAGCAGGGGAGCTACAGGTGATGGTTTTCTACTTATTGAGTTTCGGGATGGAAAGAGTGATTGAGATTCTTAAGGGGGAATCTTCTACTTCTTATAAAGAAGTAGAAGATAAATACATTCACAAGAAGGGAGCTCAATATGGAAAAGTTGCTAATTGAAGGCGGAAGAGCTTTAAATGGAACAATTCGTGTGAGTGGTGCAAAGAACAGTGCTGTTGCACTAATTCCAGCGACAATTTTAGCAGATACTCCAGTAACTATTGGCGGTGTTCCTAATATTTCGGACGTGAAAATGTTAGGAGACTTACTAGAGGAAATTGGAGGGAAAGTAACTTATGGGCAGGAAGAAGAGATGGTAGTCGATCCTTCTAACATGGTTGCGATGCCTTTACCAAATGGAAAAGTGAAAAAATTGCGCGCCTCTTATTATTTAATGGGTGCAATGCTTGGCCGTTTTAAAAAAGCTGTTATTGGGCTTCCAGGTGGATGTCATTTAGGGCCACGACCGATTGATCAGCATATTAAAGGGTTTGAAGCGTTAGGGGCATATGTTACAAATGAACAAGGTGCCATTTATTTAAGAGCAGACGAACTACGTGGGGCACGTATTTATTTAGATGTTGTTAGTGTAGGAGCTACGATTAATATTATGCTAGCGGCTGTACGAGCGAAAGGTAGAACTGTTATTGAAAATGCAGCGAAAGAACCAGAGATTATTGATGTAGCTACATTGTTAACGAGTATGGGAGCACGTATTAAAGGTGCTGGTACAGACGTAATCCGAATTGATGGTGTGGATTCACTGCACGGTTGTCACCACACTATTATTCCAGACCGTATTGAAGCTGGTACGTATATGATTTTAGGGGCTGCGTCAGGAGGAGAAGTAACAGTTGATAATGTTATTCCTCAGCATTTAGAATCCGTTACTGCGAAGCTAAGAGAAGCTGGTGTTCAAATTGAAACGAACGATGACCAAATTACAGTGAACGGCAATAGAAGGTTAAAAGTAGTTGATGTAAAAACGCTTGTATATCCAGGGTTTCCAACGGATTTACAACAGCCGTTTACAACGCTTTTAACAAAAGCGCATGGAACAGGAGTTGTAACTGATACAATTTACAGCGCACGTTTCAAGCATATTGATGAATTGCGCCGTATGAACGCGCAAATTAAAGTAGAAGGCCGTTCAGCAATTGTGACTGGACCGGTTTTATTGCAAGGTGCGAAGGTGAAAGCGAGTGACCTCCGAGCTGGTGCGTCCCTTGTTATTGCGGGTTTAATGGCAGATGGCATTACAGAAGTAACGGGACTTGATCATATTGATCGAGGTTACGAAAATATAGTAGACAAGCTTAAAGGGCTTGGTGCAAACATTTGGCGAGAACAAATGACAAAGCAAGAAATTGAAGAAATGAAGAATGCATAAAGTGAAACTTTAATCAGTATGGGGTATCCCACGCCGATTATTAACCCTCACCAATCGGGATAAGGTGGTGATACTTCCGTTAATGGGGAGCGAAGAATCACTACTAACGGAAGTACACTTTATAGAAAAACAAGGTTCACAAAATACGGCAGAAATATAAAGACTTAAAGGAGAGGGATTATCGTGGAAAGAAGTTTATCTATGGAGTTAGTACGTGTAACAGAGGCTGCAGCATTATCATCAGCGCGTTGGATGGGGCGCGGAAAAAAAGATGAGGCAGATGGTGCAGCAACATCAGCTATGCGTGATGTATTTGATACAATTCCGATGAAAGGTACAGTTGTAATTGGCGAAGGTGAAATGGATGAAGCGCCAATGCTATATATCGGAGAAAAATTGGGTACAGGATATGGACCACGCGTAGACGTTGCAGTTGATCCTTTAGAAGGGACAAATATCGTAGCGGCTGGCGGCTGGAATGCGCTTGCTGTTATTGCAATTGCAGATCACGGCAATTTGTTACATGCTCCTGACATGTACATGGATAAAATAGCGGTTGGTCCAGAAGCAGTTGGTGCAGTTGATATTGACGCACCTATTATCGACAACTTACGTGCAGTTGCGAAAGCGAAAAATAAAGATATCGAAGATGTTGTAGCGACAGTTTTAAACCGTCCACGTCATCAAGCAATTATCGAAGAAATTCGTAAAGCTGGTGCTCGTATTAAATTAATTAACGATGGAGATGTAGCTGGAGCAATCAATACAGCATTTGACCGTACTGGTGTAGATATTCTATTCGGTTCTGGTGGAGCACCTGAAGGTGTATTAGCTGCGGTCGCATTAAAATGCTTAGGTGGAGAAATTCACGGGAAGCTCTTACCTCAAAACGAAGCTGAACTAGCTCGTTGTAAAAGAATGGGTATTGAAGATATCAATCGTATCCTTCGTATGGAAGACTTAGTAAAAGGTGACGATGCAATCTTTGCAGCAACAGGTGTAACAGACGGAGAACTATTACGAGGCGTTCAATTTAAAGGTAGCGTCGGAACAACACAATCCCTTGTTATGCGTGCAAAATCAGGCACAGTACGCTTCGTAGACGGCCGCCATAGCTTAAATAAAAAACCGAATTTGGTTATTAAATAAAAAGCGTAAGCGGCTCATTTAGAATCGCAGGGCATTGGAACTCTCGACCTTGAAGCGTTTTTTGCTTCGAGTGAGAGAGTGAAATGACCGGAGATTCTAGCCGCTGGAACTGGATTAAATAAAAAGCGTAAGCGGCTCGTTCAGAATGGGAGGGGGATGGAGCTCCTGACGAAGAGGCGCTTTTTGCCTCGCAGGAAGAAGCGAAACCACCGACCATTCTAGCTGCTGAAGCTGGCTTAAATAAAAGCAGAAATGCCTTATCTATTCTGCCTTAAAATCAGGTGAGTAGAAAAAAAGAAAGAAATATGAAAAGGCGAAGACAAATTTTCTTGTCTTCGCTTCTTGTATTTGTGTTTCAACGTATTGATTAAAACTAGATAAAAGGGTTACAATAGTGAATATTATCCTACTTGAACTTATTGCCTTTCATTATTATTTATTTGCCTTCCGTATTTTTCCCTTTACCCATGTGAAAAGAGAATAAAGTTAAAGTGTGGTGTCTGAATGAATTTGTCAATTGCAGCATTAGAAAACATGAAATTAAAAGAGTTATACGAGCTTGCGAAGGAATTTAAGATTTCGTATTACAGCAAGTTAACGAAAAAAGAGCTAATCTTCTCTATCTTAAAAGCTCGAGCAGAAAAAGAAGGTTTCTTTTTCATGGAAGGCGTATTAGAAATTATTCAATCAGAAGGATTTGGATTCTTACGTCCTATCAATTATTCTCCAAGCTCAGAAGATATTTATATCTCGGCTTCGCAAATTCGTCGTTTCGATTTACGTAATGGAGATAAGGTTTCTGGTAAAGTACGACCTCCGAAAGAAAATGAGCGCTATTTTGGATTGCTACAAGTTGAAGCTGTAAATGGAGATGATCCAGACTCAGCAAAAGAGCGTGTACATTTCCCTGCATTAACACCGTTATACCCAGATCGCCAAATGAAATTGGAGACGGAAACGAAAAAGTTACCGACACGCATCATGGATTTAATCGCACCAGTTGGATTTGGACAACGTGGTTTAATTGTTGCGCCTCCAAAGGCTGGTAAAACAAGTCTGTTAAAAGAAATTGCACACAGTGTCACAACAAATCATCCGGAAGCAGAATTAATTGTACTTTTAATTGATGAGCGTCCAGAGGAAGTAACAGATATTGAACGTTCTGTTAAAGGTGATGTTGTAAGTTCTACTTTTGATGAAGTGCCAGAGAATCATATTAAAGTAGCGGAGCTTGTATTAGAGCGTGCAATGCGTCTTGTAGAACATAAAAGGGACGTTGTCATTTTAATGGATAGTATTACCCGTTTAGCGCGTGCTTACAACCTTGTTATTCCGCCAAGTGGTAGAACCTTATCGGGTGGTATTGATCCTGCTGCTTTTCATAGACCGAAGCGTTTCTTTGGGGCTGCGCGTAATATCGAAGAGGGCGGTAGCCTAACGATTTTAGCAACAGCGCTTGTTGATACAGGGTCTCGTATGGATGATGTAATTTACGAGGAGTTTAAAGGAACTGGAAATATGGAACTTCACTTAGATCGCTCATTAGCTGAGCGCCGTATCTTCCCAGCGATTGATATTCGTCGCTCTGGTACGCGTAAAGAAGACCTATTAATTCCGAAAGAACATTTAGACAAGCTGTGGGGTATTCGTAAAACAATGCGTGATACACCAGACTTTGTTGAAGGCTTCTTACGTAAACTTCGTCAAACAAAGACAAATGAAGAATTTTTACAAAACATTGTTGCAGACTCAAAAAGGTATGTAACCACTAAGTAAGGGAAAAGATGGGGACTCGCTTATTTCGTAGTAAGCGAGTTTTTTATGTTTTTAAGGGAATATTAGAGAGAGTAATATATGGAAAAAATTGTTTTTTAAGATGGAAATCGTATTTGGATTGAGAGCTTGAAGTGCCCTACGATTCTGGGCGAGCCGCTTGCGCTTTAAGGGGTATCTAGTTCCATCTCCAGCGGCTAGAATGGTCGGTGGCTTCGCTTCTTCCTACGAGGCAAAAAGCGCCTCTACGTCAGAAGCTCCATCCCCCTCTCATTTTGAACGAGCCGCCTCCACTTTTAATTTTAAAAAGACAAAAACAGGTAGTTGCAAAATGGAGTTAGCCTTGTTATAATTTCATCATATGTGTTTCATCAATATAGTTGTGTAAGCAGCTGAAGATGAAAAACTCTGTTTCGAAAATGATTCAGGGCGGAAGGAGATGAAAAGAATGAAAGCAGGAATCCATCCAAATTACAATAAAGTTGTATTTATGGACACGAACACTGGCTTCAAATTCTTAAGCGGGTCTACAAAAGGCTCTAGCGAAACTGTTGAGTGGGAAGATGGTAACACTTATCCATTACTAAAAATTGAGATCAGTTCTGATTCTCACCCATTCTACACTGGACGTCAGAAGTTTGCTACTGCAGACGGACGTGTTGACCGCTTCAATAAGAAATACGGCATCAAGTAATAAAGAACATAAAACAGGCAAGTGTATGTATTCGCTTGTCTGTTTTTTTTGTGAAAATATTAAACCTTTACCCTACTTTGGATTAGGAAAGTAGATGAAAGGAGAGCTCAATGTACTTAATGAATCAAAATGGTTGGATTGAAGTGATTTGCGGGAGTATGTTTTCTGGGAAATCAGAAGAGCTCATCCGCCGTATACGCCGTACACAATTTGCGAAACAACATGCGATTGTATTTAAACCATGTATTGATAATCGTTATAGTGAAGAAGATGTTGTATCACATAATGGATTAAAGGTTAAAGCAGTTCCTGTTTCAGCTTCAAAAGATATATTTAACCATGTAACAGAAGAAATGGATGTTATTGCAATCGATGAGGTACAATTTTTTGATGGGGACATTGTGGAAGTGGTGCAAGTATTGGCAAATCGTGGCTATCGTGTCATTGTAGCTGGATTAGACCAAGATTTCCGTGGTCTACCATTTGGACAAGTTCCTCAGCTGATGGCGATTGCTGAACATGTAACTAAATTGCAGGCAGTTTGTTCTGAATGTGGATCTCCTGCAAGTCGTACGCAACGTTTAATCGATGGAGAACCAGCGGCATTTGATGATCCAATTATTTTAGTTGGGGCTTCAGAATCGTATGAACCACGTTGTCGTCATTGTCATGCAGTACCTACAAAACAAAGATAAGTGAAACTCGCTATGTAGAGCGGGTTTTTTTCGAAAATAGATGAAGATTGGTGGCAAGCTCTTCGTGTCTAAGAACCGCCGCTACTCAAGGTGAAAAGCACCTTTTGTGCGAGAGAACCTTAGCCAGTCAGAGCTTAGCGAGCCGCTTGCGCTTTAAATATTATCTAGCTCCAGCGGCTAGAATGGTCGGTGGTTTCGCTTCTTCCTGCGAGGCAAAGAGCGCCTCTCTGTCAGAAGCTCCAACCTCCTCCCATTCTGAGCGAGCCGCTTGCGCTTTAAATATTATCTAGCTCCAGCGGCTAGAATCTCCGGCCATTTCACTCTCTCGCTCGAAGCAAAAAGCGCTTCAAGGTCGAGAGTTCCAATGTCCTGCGATCCTGAGCAAGCCGCTTACGCTTTTAAATATAATTTGCGTTTTTTTGATTAAGTACCATATACTATTTGTATTAGATACTAGGATGTAGAGGTGAATGGTGTGTTAGATCGTTTGCAAGCTGTAGAAGATCGTTATGAGAAGTTGAATGAATTGTTAAGTGACCCAGAGGTTATTAGTGATACAAATAAGCTTCGTGAGTATTCAAAAGAGCAATCTGATATTCAGGACACGGTAGAGGTGTACCGTGAGTATAAAGATGTTCGTGAGCAATTACGAGATGCAAAAGCAATGTTAGAAGATAAGTTAGACGCTGATATGCGTGATATGGTAAAAGAAGAGGTTTCTGAATTAGAAGGACAAGAGAAAACATTATCAGAACGTCTGAAGATTTTACTTGTTCCAAAAGACCCTAATGATGATAAAAACGTTATCGTTGAGGTTCGTGGCGCTGCTGGTGGTGACGAGGCAGCTTTATTTGCTGGTGATTTATATCGTATGTATAGCCGTTATGCTGAGGTGCAAGGTTGGAAAACTGAAATTATCGAAGCGAGCTATACAGAGTTAGGTGGATATAAAGAGATTATCTTTATGATTAACGGTAAAGGTGCTTTCGCGAAGCTGAAATTCGAGAATGGTGCTCACCGTGTACAACGTGTTCCTGAAACGGAATCTGGCGGACGTATTCATACATCTACAGCAACTGTAGCTGTACTACCAGAGGCAGAAGAAGTAGAAATTAATATTCATGAAAAAGATGTTCGTGTTGATACGTTTGCTTCTAGTGGTCCTGGTGGACAAAGCGTTAATACAACGATGTCAGCGGTACGTTTAACGCATTTACCGACTGGTGTAGTTGTATCTTGTCAGGATGAGAAATCACAAATTAAGAATAAAGAAAAAGCGATGAAAGTATTACGCGCACGTGTTTATGATAAATTTAGACAAGAAGCGCAAGCTGAGTATGATCAAAACCGTAAACAAGCTGTTGGTACCGGAGATCGTTCAGAGCGTATTCGTACGTATAACTTCCCGCAAAACCGTGTTACAGACCATCGAATCGGTTTAACGATTCAAAAGCTAGATCAAATCCTACAAGGTAAGTTAGATGATTTCATCAATGCCTTAGTGATGGAAGATCAGGCGCAAAAGATGGAGGCAGCTGAGTAATGCGTGTCTATGAAGCCCTGAAATGGGCTTCTTCTTTTTTACAGGAAAATGGACGAGATGAAAATGCGGGAGAAATCGTCCTTTGTCATGTATTAAAGACGAACAGAACCGGAATGCTCATGAATATGCGTGAAGAAATAACTGCGGAACAAGAGAAAAGTTTTGCACAATTTATCCACAAGCACGTAGAAGGTACTCCGATCCAATATATGCTCGGTTATGAAATGTTTTATGGCCGAGCATTCTTTGTAAATGAAGAGGTATTGATACCAAGACCGGAAACAGAGGAACTTATAGTTGGGGTGCTAGAGAGAATTGAGCGCCATTTCGGTAATGAGGAGCTTCACATAGCGGATATTGGAACAGGTAGTGGAGCGATTTCTATTACGCTCGCTTTAGAAAATAAAAATCTTCATGTGTATACAGTAGATATCGTGCAGGAGTCGATTGAAGTTGCAAAAGAAAATGCAAAAACTTTAGGGGCGGATGTAACTTTCTATCACGGCGATTTACTGTCTCCGTTTTATGAAACAGGTCAGAAGTTAGATGTTGTTGTTTCCAATCCACCGTACATACCAGAGGAAGATTGGCGTGGTCTTTCTACTGTTGTGAAGGAGCATGAGCCGAAGCGTGCGCTTGTTGGTGGGGAAGATGGACTAGATTTCTATCGTCGTTTTATGGAGGAATTGCCGAATGTATTACAGAACAAGGCGATTGTGGCGTTTGAAATTGGTGTAGGGCAAGGTGAAGATGTGAAAGCATTATTACAGCAAACTTTCCCGCGCGCTCAAGTTGAAGTTGTATTTGATATTAATGGAAAAGATCGCATGGTATTTGCAGAGATGGAGTAAGGCATAAGCCTTACTCTATTTTTTGTATGAAAAATTCGTAACTACTCAGCCATACATTTTATTTAGAATTTTGGTAAGGGGGATTATTTCAGCGAAAATACGCACCTTATTACCTATACATAGCCAGTTCCTCTCGCCAATTAAAAAAATGCTTTTCTATCGGTTTTTTATATAGATTTTGAATTTAATAGTTTAGAAAGATGAAAGTCTGTCCACACTGTTTCTAGAGGGGACGGTGGAGGAAATGAAAAAACAAGTTATTGCTTATTTTCTTTTATTATTAATTGGTGCACAGTTACTTGTGCAGTTTGGATATATGAAAGCTGATGCAAAAGGGCCTACTGTTATTCCGAAAGAGGCCGTTCGATTACGTATTTTAGCTAATAGTGATTCCGATAAAGATCAGGCGTTAAAGCGTAAAGTACGCGATGAAGTAAAAGTGCAAATTGATGGATGGGTAGCGGATTTAACGTCATTTGAAGAAGCTCGAAAAGTAATTCAAAATCATATTCCTGAAATTGAAAAGACAGTGGCAAATACACTGAAAAGAGAAGGAAGTAAAGAGGCGTTTCAAGTGAAATTCGGTAAGAATGTGAAATTTCCTACAAAGGTATATGGGAATTTTATTTATCCAGCAGGAGAATATGAAGCGGTACTTATTACAATTGGAAAAGGTGAAGGTGCAAACTGGTGGTGTGTATTATTTCCACCGATGTGTTTCTTAGATTTTTCAAGTGGTACAGCTGTAAGGAAAGAAGAACATGTTGTGAAAGCTGAATCTCCTGAAGAGGAGCAGGTGAGACAATTAGATGAGGAAGTAGTGGATGTACCGGAGAAGAAAGAGGATAAGGTGAAAGAAAAGAAAGTAGTAAAGCCGGAAAAAGCTGAAAAAGTAACAGCACAGGAAAAGAAAGTAGTAAAACACGAAACACAAGTAGAAGAACAGCCTGTAAAAAAAGTAGAAACAAAAACTGTGGAAAAAGTGGAGAAACCTGTGGAGCAAAAACAAGAAAAGCAAAATGAGTATGTAACAGTAGATGAGGAAGAGAAACCAGAGGTTAAATTATTTATCGTCGAAGCTTTTACATCTTTATTCTCTAAATAGTGCTATTAATAAATCCTTCCTCATATATATCAATGAGGAGGGATTTATTATGAAGAACGTGTATTTTGCTACGAAAGCAGATGTAGAAAGATTACATTCTTTTTTCGGACAAGCTAATAAAAAAGATGATAAAATAAATGAGTTGTACGCACAATTTATGATCTTGGAAGAGGCGGGAGAAATACGAGCGGTAATTGGATATGAACAAAGTGGAGAAAATGCACTTATCCGTTCTTGTTTATTCACACCTAATGTGGATAAACAGACTTTCTTATATTTTTTCGAGATGTTTTTGCAGTATATGAAAGAAAAAGATATTCGACAATTGTACTTACTCACAAATCATCCACAATCTGTGACCATCTTTCAGTTTTTTAACTTTGTCATTATAGAGAAAGAGGAAGTGCCAGAGGAAATTCGACAGTTAGAACACTTTTGTAAAAATATAAAAGAGCTAAATGCAATAATACTAAATTGTCAGCTATTCACAAAGTTATCCACGGATTAACAAGGTTTATCCACATTTTGTGGATAAACCTTGTTTGTCTTTTGGATAAATCTCATAGTAAACTAAAAATAGACAAGTATTTCATGGTAGAAAAGGACGTGGGAAAAAATGCATACAAATATGTGGGTTGTGGATAATGTTGTGGAAAGAAAAAAATATTATCCACAATTAAAAGAAGCAGCGAGATTATTAAGAGAAAATGAAGCGGTGGCCTTCCCAACGGAAACGGTATATGGGTTAGGAGCAAACGCAATGGATGATGAAGCGATAGCGAAAATTTTTGAAGCGAAAGGGAGACCGAGCGATAATCCACTGATTGTCCACATAGGAACAAAATCTCAGTTAGATGGTATCGTAAGAGAAATTCCGCCGGTTGCAGAAAAGTTAATGGAGCATTTTTGGCCAGGACCATTAACAATCATTTTACCGAGAAAAAAAGGGATTTCAGAGAGGGTTACGGCAGGACTTAATACAGTCGGAGTGAGGATGCCGGATCATCCAGTAGCGCTCGCCCTTATTGAAGAGGCAAACGTGCCTGTTGCGGCACCGAGTGCGAATCGTTCAGGACGCCCAAGTCCAACGTTAGCTTCTCATGTGTATGAAGATTTAAATGGGAAAATTGCTGGTATTGTTGATGGCGGGGCAACAGGAGTAGGCGTTGAATCAACTGTAATTGATTGTACGAGCGAGGTTCCGACGATTTTACGTCCAGGTGGGATTACGAAGGAGCAATTAGAGGCCGTGATAGGAAATGTTTCTTTAGATCCAGCTTTAAAGGATGAGAAAGAAAAACCAAAATCACCTGGAATGAAATATACACATTATGCACCGAAAGCGCCACTTAGTATTGTTGAAGGGTCCCGTGAGTTTATTCAACGTATTGTGGATGAGAAAAAGAAAGAAGGGTTTAAAGTAGGTGTATTAACGACAGAAGAGTATCAGCATGTGTATAGTGCAGATGTTGTATTGTCTTGTGGTGTGCGAAGCGATTTAGCCAGCGTTGCGACTAAGTTATATGATGTGCTTAGAACGTTTGATGCAAGTGAAGTAGATGTTATTTTTAGTGAATCATTCCCGAATGAAGGCATAGGAAATGCAATTATGAATCGTTTAACAAAAGCTGCGGGACATCAGATTATTATTGAATGATAATGTACCTTTAGCAAACAGAATATTTCTCCTCGGATAAGCATATTGTGAAGTAGCACGTCCGAGGGGGGATATGAATGACACTTGAACAATTAATACCTTTAATAATTATGGCATTTGCCCTGGGGATGGATGCATTTTCAGTGAGCCTCGGTATGGGGATGGTAACATTAAAGTTAAGACAAATCCTTTATATAGGTATGACGATTGGGATATTTCATATTATTATGCCATTTATCGGAATGGTACTAGGACGTTTTCTATCAGAGAGGTATGGGGATGTCGCAAATTTTGCAGGAGCTATTTTATTAATTGGGCTAGGGTTCTATATCGTATATTCGTCTATTTTAGAAGGGGAAGAGACTAGAACTGCTCCAATTGGAATTAGTTTATTTGTATTTGCATTTGGTGTCAGTATAGATAGTTTTTCAGTAGGTCTTAGTCTTGGAATTTACGGAGCAGAGACAATTATTACGATATTATTGTTCGGACTAATAAGTATGTTACTGGCTTGGATGGGTTTATTGCTTGGTAGCCATGCCAAAAATATACTTGGCACATACGGTGAAATAGTAGGTGGTATTATTCTTGTTGGGTTTGGATTGTATCTCCTTTTTCCTATATAATTTTATGTAGGAGGGAATTATGAACAAGCTATTGGAATGGTATGTTAAGTTTTTAACCTTCTTTCCTCGATGGCTAAGAAGACTTATAATATTGGGTGTTATTTTGCAAATTTCGATGTTAGGTTGGATTAAGTTAATTCGTGAATGGTGAGATAGTTCCTTTCTGTGCATAGTTTCGTTTGTACTATATTGATCACACTAAAAAATTACAAATATAGAAAGGATGAGATGAATGACGAGATTGAAGCAAGTTTTTGGTATTATTATTAGTTTTTTTGTTTTTTGGTTCAGTATGCTCGGTGTACAAATGTTTGCTGAGTTTTTAGATATTGAGTCATTGAAGTTTGTTGCAGGAAAATCGGAGGCGGCGCGTACTTTTTATTCTCCGTACCCGTTTTTAATTGTTTTCCTTATTACGTTACTTTCCTTATATTTCTTTGTAATAAAGCTTAGTAGATCTAAAAAAGAGAAATTCCCGGCATTAGAGGAGAAGAACGAAGAATTACGATAAAAAATCCCCCGCTTTCAGCGGGGGGTTATGTTTGAGTGATGAAGCTGGAGCTTTTCGGTGGTATCCAGCTTCACCTCCCAGGCCCTTGAGTCTAAGAACCTTCCCCACGAGAAGATAAAAAGCATCTTCTGTGAGGAAGAACCTTAGCCACCGGGCCTGGGCAGTCGGTTCCGCTTTTAAATGTATCCAGCTCCAGCGGCTAGAATGGTCGGTGGCTTCGCGCCTTCCTGCGAGGCAAAAAGCGCCTCTACGTCAGGAGCTCCATCCCCCTCTCATTCTGAGCGAGCCGCTTCCGCCTTTAAATGGGCCTCACTAATTCAAATTGTTCTCCTAGTTTTGCGTAGTTGTGTCCTGCTAGGCGGCTTATTGGTTTTAGTTCTTCGGCGTGAATTCGACCGTTTTCGTATAAGTGTTCAGCGACGTGAAAGCGAACGACGCGGCCGATTAGTAGGTCACAAGCTGGCGAGTCTTCGGTTCCGCCGAGTGGGATAGCACGTTCTAATATGCACTCCATTCGAATGTTTGCTTCTTTAACCCCTGGTACTGAAATGACATCACTGTCAATCGGTGTTAGTTTTGCTAATTCGATTTCACTTTCATTAGGAGGTAGGTTCGCTGCTGTTTCGTTGATCGCTTCTACGTAAGATTCATCAGAAATATGTACGACAAATTCCCCTTTTTCTATTGCGTTTCTGGAAGTGTCTTTCGGTTTTCCTTCTTTGCGTTGTACTGAAACTGAGATAAGTGGTGGATTGGCAGCGACGATATTGAAATAACTATATGGCGCACCGTTCAATATGCCATCTTTAGTTACAGAAGTAACGAATGCAACAGGACGTGGAATGATACTTCCTGTTAGTAATTTGTAATTATCTTTTTCGGTTTGTTCGTTTGGATTAATGGATAACATGTTGTAATCCCCTTTCTAAATATGAATACTTATTGTTTGTTTACAAGATATCAATGGGAATCTCCTGCTGAAAATAATATTTTTTTGATGATGTGAAAAAGAGATTACCTCAATTTGAAGTAATCTCTTTTTTGGTAAATATCTCGAAATAGAGATAAATATTAAAGTAAAACGTATGCGCCAGGACCGATTAAAGCTACACCAACTGCAACGGCGATTAAAATTAAATTATATTCAAATCCGTCTTGTGTTACCCAGTAACCATTTTTTCCGTGAACAGTGAAGATTGCCATTAACATTGTTCCAACGATAAATAATGAACCAATTACAGTGAAAATACCTGCTGCAAATAAGAAACCACCTAATAATTCAGTTGCGCCAGCCATAAATGCCATGAATACACCAGGGCGTAACCCGATTGATTCCATCCAGCCACCTGTTCCTTTTAAGCCATAACCGCCGAACCAACCGAATAATTTTTGAGCGCCATGACCCATGAATGTAATACCTATAATAAGACGAATAATAAGAAGACCGATATCCATCATTTAAAAAAACCTCCTAAAAGTTATTAACTTATCTTATGTAAGTAATAATAAAATAGTTACTTACTTTAGTCAAGTGGATTTTGAAAAAAGTTTGAAATTAATTTTACAAATTAACAACAAAAAATAAAATGTAGTAAAGACCTCTAGACAAGTAAGTGAAAAAAAGAGAAAATATAAGTAGAAGTTAACTTCTTATTGTTATTCAGACAATCAGAATTGACTGGAATTTTGTGAGGCGCTACAATAAGAGTCTAGTAGTAATGACATGATTTATTTCGAAAGCGTTTTTACAGTATAACATTCGAAGTATGAAGTCTTACGTGTATTTCGATCTTGAATAGAGATTGCCCTATAAACTTTTAGGTAAATTATAAGGAGGACTATCCTATGTTTAAAAAATTATTCGGTTTTGGTTCAAAAACAAATGAAGAAACAATCGTAGCTCCATTAACTGGAGCAGTGAAAAATATTGAAGAAGTACCAGATCCAGTATTCGCTGGTCGTATGATGGGTGACGGTGTTGCGATCGATCCTACTGAAGGTGTAGTTGTATCTCCAGTTGATGGTGAAATCGTACAATTATTCCACACGAAACATGCTATTGGAATTAAAGCGAAAAACGGTACAGAAATTTTAATCCACGTTGGATTAGAAACTGTAAAAATGGAAGGTGAAGGTTTCGAAGCTCACGTTTCTGAAGGACAAGCTGTAAAAGCTGGAGATAAATTAATCTCATTTGACTTAGAATTAATTCGTGAAAAAGCGAAAAGCACAATTACTCCAATCGTTATTACAAACACAGATGCAGCTGAGTCTATTAAGACAACTGTAGGTGTAACAGCTACAAAAGGTTCAACAGAAGTAATGAAAGTTACAATGAAATAATTATTTGATAGAAGGAATCCGTTTCATATGAAATGGATTCCTTATTTTGTTTCGTAGTGTGTTCGTTATGTATGGTAAAATACTTTGGGCACTTGGAAATAGGGTTTCATATATGTGGATAAGGCGCATTTTTCTTAGAAAAAATATAAGAGAAATGCGCCTTTCGTATATTCACATTTCTTTTGTTCTATTCTAATGTACGCTATGATAAAGTGAAGGCTAATAATCAGCGGAGGGTGTTCATCCCCCGCTGATTATTAGCCTTCACCAATCGGGATAAATGTAGGAAACAGAAAAAAAGGGGTGGGTTTAGATGAAACGGGTGTTATTTGTTTGCACTGGAAATACATGCCGTAGTCCGATGGCTGAGGCTTTGCTTCGTCATTATGGAGAAGGTAAATTTGAAGTGCAATCTGCTGGTGTCTTCGCCTATCCTGGAAGCGATGTGTCGATACATGCAAAGGAAGCTTTAGCTGAAAAAGGAATTGTAATCGATCATGCCGCGCAGCAGGTAAACGATACTTTGGTTGATTGGGCGGATATTGTAGTAACAATGACGGAAAACCATAAGCAAATTGTACTTGGGTATTATCCGAGCGTGGAAAAGAAATTGGATACATTATATGGATTAACTAAGGGTGTAAGTAAGGATATTTCAGATCCATTTGGCGGATCGCTTTCTATTTATAAAGAAACGTTAGAGGAGATGGAAAAACTTGTACAAACTTTACTGAAAAAACATTCAGAAGGTTGATGTTTCGTGTATAATACGATATTGGAGATCACTTTGTTCCATTAAGGTAGCGAGTGTGAAATGAAGATAATTGATTGAAACTTCGGAGGGGTAAAAATGAAAGTAGTAGTAGCATCTGATCACGGCGGTATGAATATCCGTAAAGAACTTGTAAGTTTATTAGAAGAGTTAAATATTGAATATATTGATTTAGGTTGTGAATGTGAAGCTGGTTCTGTTGATTACCCTGATTTTGCGTTTCCAGCAGCAGAAATGGTCGCGAATGGTGAAGTGGATCGTGGTATTTTAGTTTGCGGGACAGGCATTGGTATGTCAATCGCAGCAAACAAAGTAAATGGTATTCGTTGTGCATTAGTTCATGATACTTTCAGTGCGAAAGCGACGAGAGAGCATAATGACACTAACATGTTAGCGATGGGCGAGCGTGTAATTGGAGCTGGTCTAGCGCGTGATATCGCGAAAATTTGGCTAACAACTGACTATGAAGGTGGCCGTCACGAAAACCGAGTAGGAAAAATTAAAACGTACGAAACAAAGTAATAGATTCTAACTATAAGTAGTATGAAATATAATTTGGTGAACCAACCTGTGAAAGGAAGAGGCGTAATGACAGAAATCGTAAAGGTAAGAGAACAGCTACAAATGTCGCTTTCTGATTTCCAAGAACAAGCCACGCTGCAAAGTGGTCAAATTTTTGTAGTGGGGTGTAGCACGAGCGAAGTGCTAGGTGAAAGAATTGGAACATCAGGAACGATGGAAGTGGCAGAGGCGATTTTTTCTGAGTTAAAACAATTTCAAGAGAGAACAGGTATTGAATTGGCGTTTCAATGTTGTGAGCATTTAAATCGTGCTTTAGTAGTTGAGAGAGATGTAGCGATGAAATATCAATTTGAAATTGTAACAGTTACGCCTGTTAGATCAGCAGGTGGTGCATTAGCGACGTATGCGTATCACAATTTTAAAGATCCGGTAGTAATTGAGTTTATTAAAGCAGATGCAGGAATGGATATCGGCGATACATTTATCGGTATGCATTTAAAGCATGTAGCTGTACCGGTTCGTACAAGTGTGAAGGAAATAGGAAGTGCGCATGTAACGATGGCGAAAACACGTGGGAAACTAATAGGTGGAGCACGTGCCGTTTATGCGGCAAATGAAGAAGCTATTCCTTGCCGTTAAACATGAAAAATTATAAAGTCTTATAACAGCTGTATATCGAAAGGTAAAAGGTATGTAGTCTGACCTTATAATAGAAGAAAGAAAAGACCAATTTTGGTCTTTTTTTTTCTTTTATGATATAGAAAGTCATGTTAGAATGTAGTTGAAAACATGAAGGTTCGAAAGAATTACAACCTGAATTTTCGTTTTTTCTGAATAAATGAGAAAAAACTATTGGGAATTGATGTAATTCGTTCAGAAAAGGGGGATTTTGGTGAATCATTTAAAACGTCAAGATGAAAAGGTATTTGCTGCAATTGAGGCAGAACTAGGAAGACAGCGTTCAAAGATCGAGTTAATTGCTTCGGAAAACTTCGTAAGTGAAGCAGTAATGGAGGCGCAAGGTTCTGTTCTAACGAATAAGTATGCTGAAGGATATCCTGGAAAACGTTACTATGGTGGTTGTGAACACGTAGACGTAGTAGAAGATATCGCACGTGATCGCGCGAAAGAAATTTTTGGCGCAGAGCATGTAAATGTTCAACCACATTCTGGTGCACAAGCGAACATGGCAGTATACTTCACGATTTTAGAGCAAGGCGATACAGTACTTGGCATGAATTTATCTCATGGTGGTCACTTAACACACGGAAGCCCTGTTAACTTCAGTGGAGTACAATATAATTTCGTAGAATATGGCGTGGATGCTGAATCTCACCGTATTAATTACGATGATGTATTAGCAAAAGCGAAAGAACATAAACCAAAATTAATCGTTGCAGGTGCAAGTGCATATCCTCGTGTTATCGATTTCAAACGATTCCGTGAGATTGCAGATGAAGTGGGCGCGTACTTAATGGTTGATATGGCACATATCGCCGGTTTAGTAGCAGCTGGTTTACATCCAAATCCAGTACCACATGCACATTTTGTTACAACAACAACACATAAAACATTACGTGGCCCACGTGGCGGTATGATTTTATGTGAAGAGCAATTTGCAAAACAAATTGATAAATCAATCTTCCCTGGTATTCAAGGTGGCCCACTTATGCATGTAATTGCTGCAAAAGCTGTTGCATTTGGTGAGACACTACAAGATGAGTTTAAAACATATGCACAAAATATCATTAATAATGCGAATCGTTTAGCTGAAGGCCTTCAAAAGGAAGGACTTACACTTGTTTCTGGTGGAACAGACAATCATTTAATCTTAATTGATGTTCGTAACTTGGAAATTACAGGTAAAGTAGCAGAGCACGTATTAGATGAAGTTGGTATTACAGTGAATAAAAATACGATTCCATTTGAAACAGCAAGTCCATTTGTAACAAGCGGTGTACGTATCGGTACAGCGGCGGTAACATCACGTGATTTCGGTTTAGAAGAAATGGATGAGATTGCAGCAATTATTGCTCATACATTAAAAAATCATGAGAATGAAGCTGAACTAGAAGAAGCGCGCAAACGTGTAGAAGCGTTAACGAGCAAATTCCCAATGTATACAAATCTATAATAGATTAAAAAAGACTGCTGAAACGTAATTGTTTTAGTAGTCTTTTTTTGTGGACATATATTGTTTTTAAAGTATGTATACAAATGATGAATAAATTTTGGCGATATAATGAAGGATACAGCTCCCATAATTGGTAAAGATACTAGATAGATTCATCGTAAAATCATGATTTTACCAAATTTGCCCTTGAATATTAGTAGCGTTTTCTTTACAATCGTAAATAGTGTAAAGAAGCGTGTAAACGCATGAATATCATCTAAAGGAGAGATTCACATGGGAAAACTGTATGTATTTGATCACCCGTTAATTCAACATAAGATTACATATATTCGCGATAAGAATACAGGTACGAAAGATTTTCGTGAATTAGTGGACGAAGTAGCAAGCTTAATGGCTTTCGAGATTACTCGTGACCTTCCACTTGAAGACATTGAAATTGAAACACCTGTAAGCAAAGCGACAACAAAAGTGATCGCTGGTAAAAAACTTGGTTTAATTCCGATTTTACGTGCAGGTTTAGGAATGGTTGATGGAATTCTGAAATTAATTCCAGCAGCAAAAGTAGGACACGTTGGTTTATACCGTGACCCTGAAACATTGCAACCGGTAGAATACTATGTGAAACTTCCAACGGATGTAGAAGAGCGTGACTTTATCGTACTAGATCCGATGCTAGCAACAGGTGGTTCTGCGGCTGAAGCAATTAATTCTCTGAAAAAGCGCGGTGCAAAGCAAATTAAATTAATGTGTATCGTAGCTGCTCCAGAAGGAGTAAAAGTAGTGCAGGAAGAGCATCCTGATGTTGATATTTATGTAGCGGCATTAGATGAGAAGTTAAATGACCATGGTTATGTAGTTCCAGGTCTTGGTGATGCTGGTGACCGTTTATTCGGAACGAAGTAAGACAACAGACGAGAGGGGGATTCCCCGCTCGTTTTTTTTTCGCCCTCAGCGCACGGGGGAGGGGGAGATAAATATACAGGGTATATACAACATAAGTTATATACACATCACATATAATATAGAAGTCTTACGTCTCGGGGACACTATATTATGGAAGGAAAGCGCTATATCTTAAAAATATAATAGTGACAAACTTGTGAACATTTTCTTCTATTATAAAGAGAAAACTGTTAGAAATTGCATATCTCTAACCAGTATTTAGAAGGGGAACGTTTTCATTTTTGGGAGGAAATGCCTAATACTCAAATTTTTTGATTTTTTACGATTTCTCGTTGACACTATTAATACCCTATTGTATGCTAACAACGGGGATAGATGGTAGGGCTTTCAGTGACAAAAATGCATCTATTCCGTGACGAAAATGTAAACTTTTTATTTTGTATAGAATTTATGCAGAAAAATGAGTTATTATTAACACATCGTGAATGAGGGTTACATATTGGAGGGATGAATCCTTGCAAAAAAACGATCGCAGCCATATAAAAGCGTATGCTTTAATGTCAGGAATACTTGCTCAGTTAGTTGGTTCTATTCTTATCGGAATCTTTGGTGGGCAATGGATTGATAATAAGGTTGGAACGTTTCCGTTGTTTCTTATTATAGGGTTATTACTCGGGTTAGGAACAGGGGTATACGCAATGATTCGACTCATTCAACATTACTATTCGGGAGAGCAATGATGATAGACGTACATGGACTTGTCCAACGACAAAAGAAATATATGTACTACTTGCTTGCGCTTCTAGTGCTAGGATGGGGAATTACCTCTTACAAGGATGTATTTCTTGGGCTGATTATCGGAACGATTTTCAGTTTTCTTAGTTTGCGCATCATTGCACGTAGAACAGACAAGCTATTAGATCGCGTAACAAATGGAGAAAACGTGAAGTTTAAGGCGACAGCGGTAAGTACATATTCAAGATTCGCCACGATTGGGTTATTAATTTTATTTGCAGCCAAATATCAAGAGTTAATTGCGATGTGGGGCTTAGGTGTAGGATTGCTGACAGGATACCTTGTCATGATCATAGATTTTCTTTATTTAGAGTATACGAGCAGGGAAGAGAGGTGAATTACTAGTGGAACACGGTAAATTAGTTGAATTTCTAGGTTTAACGTTCGATTTGTCATCAGTTATGATGGTTACTGTAGCAGCAGTTATTGTTTTCTTAATCGCTGTTATCGGAACTCGCAGCTTAGCGCTTCGCCCAACCGGGATGCAAAATTTCATGGAATGGGTGTTTGACTTCGTGAAAGGGATTATCAATAGTACGATGGATTGGAAAACAGGTGGACGTTTCTTAACGCTTGGCGTTACGCTTATCATGTTTATCATCGTATCGAACTTCCTTGGTTTACCATTCATGTATTCAACAGTTGAGGCTGGCGAACATATTGCATGGTGGAGATCACCAACGTCTGATCCAGCAGTTGCATTAACATTAGCCGTGATGGTAGTTACCCTCACCCATTATTATGGAATTAAGATGAAGGGTACGAAAGAATATGTTAAAGGTTATTTCCAACCTATGAAATTCTTATTCCCATTAAAGGTTATTGAGGAGTTTGCTAACACATTAACGTTAGGTCTTCGTTTATTTGGTAACATTTACGCAGGTGAAATCTTATTAGGATTACTTGCTAAGTTAGGCGGGGCATCATTCTTAGGAGCATTAGGTGCACTTGTACCGATGTTAGCATGGATGGGATTCAGCGTATTCGTTGGTTCAATCCAGTCATTTATTTTCGTAATGTTAACGATGGTTTATATGGCCCATAAAGTAAGCCATGACCATTAATATAATTTAAGTAAGAAAAAATTTATTTTTTTATAATACAAAGGAGGACAAATTAAATGAGTTTAGGTGTAATCGCAGCTGCAATTGCAATTGGTTTATCAGCATTAGGTGCAGGTATTGGTAACGGTCTTATCGTATCACGTACAATCGAAGGTGTTGCTCGTCAACCAGAATTAAAAGGCGCACTTCAAACAATTATGTTCATCGGGGTTGCATTAGTTGAGGCACTTCCAATTATCGGTGTAGTTATTGCTTTCATCGTAATGAACAAATAAGGGAGACTCCCCTTACATAGATGGCGAAGAGTGTTTTTCCGAACTTTCTTCGCCATTGCTTTATGAACGAAACGTATGTCTTTTTTTTTCATATGATCAATTTAGATATTTTGAAGGGAGTGAATCCTTGTGCCAACTTTATTATTAGGGGCTTCCATTCCATTTGGAACGATTGCTTATACATTGTTCATTTTCTTACTTCTATTAGTAATGCTACGCAAATTCGCGTGGGGTCCTTTAATGGGAATTATGAAAGAACGTGAAGAGCATGTTACTAATGAAATCGACGCTGCAGAAAGAAGTAATGCTGAAGCGAAGAAATTAGTAGAAGAACAACGTGAAATGTTAAAACAATCGCGTGTTGAAGCACAAGAGTTAATCGAAAGAGCGAAGAAACAAGCTGTAGATCAAAAGGATGTTATTGTTGCTGCTGCGAAAGAAGAAGCAGAATCAATTAAAACATCTGCTGTACAAGAAATTCAACGCGAAAAAGAGCAAGCGATTGCTGCTTTACAAGAACAAGTTGCTTCTTTATCTGTTCATATTGCTTCTAAAGTAATTGAAAAAGAATTAAAAGAAGAAGATCAAGTGAAGTTAATTCGCGATTATATTAAAGAAGTAGGAGAAGCGCGATGAGCAATGGGATTGTAGCAAAACGTTATGCTGTCGCTCTTTTCAAAATTGCAAAAGAAAAACACGTATTAGAAATGTTTGAAGAGGAATTACGCCTTGTACAAAACGTTTTTACAAAGAACGGAGAACTACATAGCTTTTTAACGCAACCGAACATTTCAAAAGAGCAGAAGAAAACGTTTCTTGCAAACGTATTCGCATCTGTTTCTGAATCTATTTTAAATACGTTATATATTTTAATTGATAACAAGCGTATTGATATCCTACCTGAAATTGCAAATGAATATGTTGTTCTTGCTAATGAAGAACGTAATGTAGCGGATGCAACTGTATATTCTATTCGTCTTCTATCGGAAGAAGAAAAACTTAACATTGCAGAAGCATTTGCAAAAAAAACAGGAAAAGATGCAATTCGCGTGAAAAATGTTGTGGATGAAGATTTACTAGGCGGCATTAAAGTACGTATAGGAAATCGCATTTACGACGGAAGCTTACAAGGAAAATTAGCACGTATTCAGCGTGAATTAATGAAGAATAGATAGGGGTGAAGCACATGAGCATCAGAGCTGAAGAAATTAGCGCACTGATAAAGCAACAAATCGAGAACTATCAGTCTGAAATCGAAGTTAGTGATGTTGGTACAGTTATCCAAGTCGGTGACGGTATTGCGCGTGCTCATGGTCTTGATAACGTTATGGCTGGTGAACTTGTAGAGTTCTCTAACGGCGTTATGGGACTAGCACAAAACTTAGAGGAAAACAACGTAGGTATCATTATTTTAGGACCTTACACAGAAATCCGTGAAGGTGACGAAGTTCGTCGTACTGGTCGCATCATGCAAGTACCAGTAGGAAAAGAACTAATCGGTCGTGTTGTAAACCCATTAGGTCAACCAGTTGATGGTTTAGGCCCAATCAATACAACAAACACTCGTCCAATCGAAAGTCCAGCACCAGGTGTAATGGATCGTAAATCTGTTCATGAACCACTTCAAACAGGTATTAAAGCGATCGATGCTCTTGTACCAATTGGCCGTGGTCAACGTGAGTTAATCATCGGTGACCGCCAAACAGGTAAAACAGCAGTTGCACTTGATACAATCATTAACCAAAAAGATGAAGATATGATTTGTATCTATGTAGCTATAGGACAAAAAGAATCAACAGTACGTAACGTAGTAGAAACACTACGTAAGCACGGTGCATTAGATTACACAATCGTTGTAACTGCATCAGCTTCTCAACCAGCTCCATTATTATACCTAGCTGCTTATGCTGGTGTAACAATGGGTGAAGAGTTCATGTACAATGGTAAACACGTATTAGTAGTATATGATGACTTATCAAAACAAGCAGCGGCTTACCGTGAGCTTTCATTACTATTACGTCGTCCTCCAGGTCGTGAAGCATATCCAGGGGATGTATTCTACTTACATTCTCGTTTATTAGAGCGTGCAGCAAAATTAAGTGATGCAAGAGGCGGCGGTTCTTTAACTGCACTACCTTTCATCGAAACACAAGCAGGGGACGTATCAGCTTACATCCCAACAAACGTAATTTCGATTACGGATGGACAAATCTTCTTACAATCTGACCTATTCTTCTCTGGCGTACGTCCAGCGATCGATGCGGGTACTTCTGTATCTCGTGTTGGTGGATCTGCTCAGATTAAAGCAATGAGTAAAGTATCAGGTACACTTCGTCTTGACCTTGCATCTTACCGTGAGTTAGAAGCGTTCGCTCAGTTCGGTTCTGACCTTGATAAAGCAACACAAGCGAAATTAAACCGTGGTGCTCGTACAGTTGAGGTATTAAAACAAGGATTACACAAACCATTGCGTGTAGAGAAACAAGTTATCATTCTTTACGCTTTAACACGTGGATTCCTAGATGATATCCCAGTAGCAGATATCACTCGTTTCGAAGAAGAATTCCATGCTTGGTTAGATTCAAATGCAACTGACTTATTAGAAGAAATCCGCACAACTAAGAAACTTGCGGATGACGACAAGTTTGCAGCAGCAATTAACGGATTTAAAAAAGTATTCGTAGCTTCTGAATAATAATAAAAAGTGAAGCCGACTGTGGCTTAGCTAGATCATATAAAGGCATCTCAGCTTTTGAGATTGCTGACGGTTATGTAAAGGAAAAGAGTAGGTGCACCTATTCTTTTCCTTCAATCATGAGCAAGAATATCTTGCAACGTAGATTAGAAAGAGGATTCTTACTAATCGTGCCAACTTCCGGAAAAAAGGTGGTGAAAACCTGTGGCATCTTTACGCGATATAAAAGCGAAGATTACCTCGACAAAGAAAACGAGTCAAATTACGAAAGCGATGGAGATGGTATCTGCATCTAAGTTAAACCGTGCAGAGCAAAATGCTAAATCTTTCGTTCCGTATATGGAAAAGATTCAAGAAGTAGTAGCGAGCATTGCGCAAGGAAGTAAAGGAATTAATCATCCAATGCTAAATGCGCGTCCTGTAAAGCGTACAGGATACATCGTTATTACATCTGATCGCGGACTAGCAGGTGGTTATAACAGTAACGTATTACGTACAGTAAGTAACGTAGTTCGTGAACGTCATAATATGGATTCAAACCAATATTCAATTATTGTGCTTGGACGACTAGGACGTGATTATTTAAAACGTCGCGGCTTTAACATCATTGATGAAGTAGTTGGATTATCTGACCACCCATCATTTACTGATATTAAAGATCTTGCTTCTCGAGCAATTGCGATGTTCGCAGACGGTGCTTATGATGAGCTGTACATTTACTACAACCATTATGTAAGTAAAATTTCACAAGAAGTAACGGAAAATAAAATTTTACCGCTTACGGATGTGGCGTCTAATAAACCGACGACAGCTTATGAATTCGAACCTTCTGAAGAAGAAATTTTAAAAGTATTATTGCCACAATACGCAGAAAGCTTAGTGTACGGTGCATTACTAGACGGTAAAGCAAGTGAGCACGCGGCGCGTATGACAGCAATGAAGAGTGCTACAGACAACGCAATGGAAGTTATCGATTCACTTACACTTTCATTCAACCGTGCGCGTCAAGCAGCGATTACGCAAGAAATTACGGAAATCGTTGGTGGAGCAGCAGCGTTAGAATAGTAATAAAAAATTAAAAGCCGACTTCTCTTAGAAAGCTGGCTAATTAAAAGAAAGCTAGGAGGGAACCCGATGAATAAAGGGCGCGTTACGCAAATCATGGGTCCGGTTGTAGACGTTAAGTTTGATGGCGGAAAGCTACCAGCAATCTACAACGCCCTTACGGTAAAACAAAGCAATGAAAACGGAGCAAGCATCAACTTAACATTTGAAGTTGCACTTCATTTAGGTGATGACACAGTTCGTACAGTTGCGATGTCTTCCACAGATGGACTTGTTCGTGGCACAGAAGTAGAAGATACTGGTAAAGCAATCTCTGTACCAGTTGGTGATGTAACACTTGGTCGCGTATTCAACGTATTAGGTGATGCAATTGACTTAGATGGTGATGTTCCTGCGGATGTACGTCGTGATCCAATTCACCGTCAAGCACCTGCATTCGAAGAACTATCTACAAGAATAGAAATTCTTGAAACTGGTATTAAAGTAGTAGATTTACTTGCTCCTTACATTAAGGGTGGTAAGATCGGTCTATTCGGTGGTGCCGGTGTAGGTAAAACGGTATTAATTCAGGAATTAATTAACAACATCGCACAAGAGCACGGTGGTATCTCTGTATTCGCTGGTGTAGGTGAGCGTACTCGTGAGGGTAATGACTTATACCACGAAATGAGCGATTCTGGCGTAATTAAGAAAACTGCGATGGTATTTGGACAAATGAACGAGCCACCTGGAGCACGTCAACGTGTTGCATTAACAGGTTTAACAATGGCTGAACATTTCCGTGATGAGCAAGGACAAGACGTACTATTGTTCATCGATAACATCTTCCGTTTCACGCAAGCAGGTTCTGAAGTATCTGCCCTTCTTGGTCGTATGCCATCTGCGGTAGGTTACCAACCAACACTTGCAACAGAAATGGGTCAATTACAAGAGCGTATTACATCTACAAATAAAGGGTCTATCACGTCTATCCAAGCGGTATACGTACCAGCCGATGACTATACTGACCCAGCACCAGCTACAACGTTCGCTCACTTAGATGCAACAACAAACTTAGAGCGTCGTTTAACACAAATGGGTATTTACCCAGCCGTAGATCCATTAGCATCTACGTCTCGTGCACTTTCTCCAGAAATCGTAGGAGAAGAGCATTATGAAGTAGCTCGTCAAGTACAGCAAACTTTACAGCGTTATAAAGAGCTTCAAGATATCATCGCTATCTTAGGTATGGATGAGTTATCTGAAGAAGATAAGTTAGTTGTGCATCGTGCTCGTCGTATTCAATTCTTCTTATCTCAAAACTTCCACGTAGCTGAGCAGTTCACAGGTCAAAAAGGTTCTTACGTACCTGTGAAAAATACAGTTAGTGGCTTCAAAGAAATTCTAGAAGGAAAATATGATGACCTTCCAGAAGATGCATTCCGTCTTGTTGGTAGCATTGAAGAAGTTATTGAAAACGCGAAGAAAATGATGGCGTAAGGCCTTAGGAGGGACGAATTATGAAGACATTTCCAGTCAGTATTGTAACTCCTGATGGACCGGTTTACGAAAAAGAAGTAGAAATGGTAAGCGTAAAAGCAGAGAGTGGGGAAATGGGGATCTTACCAGGTCACATTCCAACTGTTGCACCGTTAAAAATTAGTGCAGTTCGTCTGAAAAATGGTGGGCACACTGATTATGTAGCAGTAAGCGGTGGCTTTATCGAAGTTCGTCCAGATAAAGTAACTGTATTATCATCATCTGCTGAAGAAGCAAACCATATCGATATCCATCGTGCAAATGAATCGAAACGTCGCGCTGAGCAACGTATGCAAGATAAACAAGCACATGTTGACTTTAGACGTGCAGAAATGGCCTTGCAGCGTGCTGTGAACCGTTTAAACGTTTCTGATATGAAGTAAAAAAATCCGTAAGGGCTCTGACCCTTACGGATTTTTTGTTATGGATATAAATTAAAAGAGGAAAAAAACGCCTCTTTTTTAGGTAGGAGAGAGCATCCAACCATGCATAGAAGCGGTCAGAGCCTTTTTCTGCCCGATGCCAAGTGAAAATCGAGAAATAAAAAGAACTGCAGGTTATCTTTTTGTTATGCATAGCTGTGTTTTATTTAAATGTCGAAACTGAAACTCAATTTATTAGATAGAATGAACTGACAAAATTGGTATAATTATATTGTTGTTTGTATAAGTAGAGAATATATAACAATTTATATTTCATAAAGGAGATGAACAAATGATCGGTGAAATGAAACGAGAAGCATTGTACTCTTTAAAAGGAAAATGGGGACTAGGTGTTGGATCAACAATTTTACATATTATTTTAAGTTATGTTGTTTCAATGGCTGCAATGCTTATACTTTTAATTCCAGGAATTATTATATTTTTCTTAGTTGTTGGTTTAGCGGGTTCAATTGAAGAGGAAGCAATATCAGTCGGTGCAGGTATTACATTTGGAATTTTTTATTGCATAATGATCATTTTGAGTAATGCATCTTATGGTATTACATCATACGGTTATACGAATGTGTTGCTACAAATTAGTAAACGAGAAGATGCTAGAGTAGATTATTTATTTGAAGGATTTCGTGGCTTTAAAAGAATGATGAAAACAATGTGGGCTATGCTTGCGATTTTGTTATATACAGGTACGTGGATTCCGATGTTGTTACTAGGTGTATTCGCATTTTTTGGTGAGGAAGGGAATGTATCATTAACGATTGCTTTCTTTGTACTATTAGCTATTTCGATTGTTGTAATGATTGTGATGTATTTTTCTTATGCGATGACGTATTATGTTATGGTTGAAAATCCAGATTATAGCGTTTCACAGGCGATGAAAGAAAGTAAGAACTTTATGAAGGGGCATAAACTAGATTTATTTCTTTTATGGCTTAGCTTCATAGGATGGGCTATTTTAGCAATTCTTACTCTTGGAATAGGATTTCTTTGGCTTAGTCCATATGTAGGTACAACGACAGCGCACTTTTATCGCTATATTGCAAAAGGTGAATTGCAGTAGGGACGTGCTATACTAATAGAATTGTTACGTATTGGAGGCTAATTATGATTAGTGATTTAAAAGGAGAAGCGCTAGATTCACTGGAAGGGAAATGGGGATTAGGTGTAGGGGCTACATTACTTATTTGGATTCTTACGTCAGCTTTTAGTGTTAGTATTAAATTTATTTTTTCGCAAGTATGGAACTGGGGAGAATGGAATAGTTCGCTTTCGATAGAGATTATTACAATTTTTATAGTGGGTCCATTAACGCTAGGTGGCTATTGTTTAGCGCTACATATAATTCGGGAAAAAGAAGTTCGTATTGGGCATCTATTCAGCTGGTTTACAGAAGGTACAAAGTTTCTAAAGTCATTTTTAGTATATATACTAGTAAATGTTTATATTTTTTTATGGTTCTTGCTTTTTATTATTCCAGGCATTATTAAATCATTTTCTTATGCGATGACGTATTATGTTTTAAATGATCATCCTGAGTACTCATTGAACCAAGCTATTACAGAAAGCCGTCATATGATGGCTGGACATAAAATGGAGTATTTCATTTTATGTTTAAGTTTTATTGGTTGGTTTATATTAAGCGTGATTACATTAGGAATTGGATTCTTATGGTTAACTCCATATTTTTATACAACAAAAGCAGCTTTTTATGAAGAGATTGCAGAAGAATATTATGAGAAAAAAATTCCAACAATATAAAAACACCCAGTGTGAGCTATTGGTTCATACTGGGTGTTTTTTGTAGAAATTTTATAAACTGTTTACTTGTTAGAGGTTTACTGAAATAGTAACCTTGCATGTATTTACAGTTGTTTTTTTGAAGAAACTTAAGCTGTTTTTCTGTTTCAATTCCTTCAGCAACGACAGAGAGATTTAAAGTATTTGCAAGGGAAAGGATAGTGGAAACGATGGCTCTTTCTTCAGGCCGATGATCGGCTAGTTGTGTAAATTCTTTTGGTACTTTTAATGTATCGATAGGGAAAATTGATAAATAAGCAAGAGAAGAGTAGCCGGTACCGAAGTCATCAATGGACGTTTGAATACCATATTCTTTTAATTGCTTTAGTCTCGATAATGTTTCTTTTTCATCAATCATCGCAATTCGTTCTGTTAGTTCAAGTGTTACATCTTTCGGGTCAATTTTAACGTCCTTTAGTATTTGTGAAATATTTTCGATTAATTGATTTTGTTGAAATTCTTTCGCTGATAAATTGACACTCATTTTTAAGTTTGTGTATCCAAAACTTTGCCATATTTTTAGTTGACGACAAGACTCTCGTAGCACCCAATGCCCAAGTGGGATGACCTGCGGAGTCTCTTCCACAATTGGAATGAACTCACATGGTGAAATGTCACCTAATAGTGGATGTTTCCAACGGATTAAAGCTTCGGCACCGATGATTTTATTCGTTGTAATGTCAACTTGTGGTTGATAGACGAGAAAGAATTCTTTATTTACTAAAGCAAGTGGTAAATCTTTTTCAATTCGAGCTTTTCGCTCCATTTTTTTATATAACTCTTTCGTATAAAGTGAGCTACCATTCTTTCCTTTATTTTTGGTTTCGTACATGGCCATATCAGCATGTTGTAAAATAGATAACGGATCTTCGCCTGCTTCTGGGTATATTGCAATCCCGATACTTGGCGAGATTTGTAAATGTTGATTTTCAATTTCGAATGGCTCATTCATAGATAGTACAATCATATCAGCTATTTTTTGTACATCTCTATCTTCTTTATAATCTTCTATAAGAATTGTGAACTCATCCCCAGCTAACCGAGCAAGTTTCATATTTGACGTCGATATTCGTTCTAGTCTTTTTGCTACAGCAATTAAAAGAAGATCTCCTACCCGGTGACCGAGAGTATCGTTAATAACTTTAAAACGGTCTAAATCGAGAAACATAACAGCAAAAGGTCTTTTCGATAGTTTTGCTCGTGCAATTGCTTTTTCTAACTGCTGATGAAATGAACGGCGATTTGCAAGTTCGGTTAAAGTATCGTGATATGCTAGGAAATTAATTTGTTCTTGTTGCTGCTTGCTTTCTGTAATATCTTTAATCATTAAATAGGCCCCAGAAATATGTTCCTTTAAAAAGATGGGAACAGCTGTAACGTGCAAGTAGTAAATATCCCTATTTTTATGATATGCCCGTATTTCTAAAGAAATAGATTTCCCTTTTTTAACGTGACGAAAGGCATTAATGATTTCTTCCAAATCTTCTTTATACATAAGTGAATAGTATGGTTGGTTTAATAATTCATTCGTTTGATAACCGAGTAAAGTAGTTCCAGCGTTGTTCACATTGAGAAAATTACCGTACAAATCTAATGTGAAAATTGGATCTGGATGATGCTCGTATAAAGATTTAAACATTTGTTGGTTATGATATAACTCATTTTTTTGTTCTACTAAATCTTCTGTACGTAGTTCGATTTGTTTCTCGAGTTCTAAGCTGAATTGCATTTGTGCTAGCAATAATATTTTATTTTGTCTTCGAACTAACATATGGCGTATGAGAACGAAGGCGAAAGTTACTATAAGTCCAATTACTACGATAGGTGCAAAAACATTTTCGACCAATATAAAAACGATTAGCATCACGACAGAAATATACGGTAATGATAATCGGATTGATTCACCGAGTTGAGGTGTTAGTAATACTTGTTCTTGTTTTTCAGGCTCTTTTGTGTGAAGTATGCAAGCGATTGCTACCAATAATAAGGTTACTTGATAGAATGGAGCAACTGTGAACATAGAGTGCTCAGGCTGGAAGTATTTTATATAAGCATAAATAGCATCCGTAGTAGCATACAAAATTAAAGCACTGCCAAGAAGAGCGCCAACTTGTTTTGGTAGTAAGAATAATGGTCTGAATAAAAGGTTGATTCCTATTAAAAGAAAGAGTAAATCAGCCATTGGATACGTGAGTTGAACAAACATGCCGATATATGATGTTGTAAAAATATGAATGGTTCTTTCAATAAGCAAATAGTAGCTTAAAGTAAATTGAGCTGTAACAATAATACAAATATCGCATATCGTAAAAAGCTGTTCCAATAAGTCTCGACCATAAATAATTTCATATAGAAAGGCAAATGCAAAGCTAATTAAAAATAATAAGTAAAAAAAGTCTGATGGATCAACGAATGTATAGTAGTCATGCAGAATTAAGCGTTGATAAGCAACTACTATATCGCCGATGAAATAAGAGAAGGATCCGATAGTTAATATTATCCAAAACAAACGAGATAACCCTTGTTTTATATTTGAAAAATAAAATATAAAACTGCAAATTGTAATATCAATTAATATGGTACTTATTCCAGTTAACATTTGAAATGGGAGTGCGTACTCATATAGAAAGGACATTGATACGTAATGAATAGCTATATACAACAATGAAATGCTTATAAGAATACTTACATGTGTTTGTTTTTTCATTTATATCACCCACTGTATATACATAAGAACCACCTTTTTTTAGTTTATGTTTTTTAAGATTGCTTGAAAAACATATAGGATTTCTATATTTATTTTACACATTTATAAGGAGTTGTAAAAATAGATTTGCTCAGCAAGTATTAATTGTTGTTTCTGTTCCCGATATATCGACATAGGAATTTGAAGTTTGCTATAATGAATTAAATAGTTGCATTATTTAGAAAAATTTAAAAATAATAAATAATGCAAGTAAGACATATTGTTTACTATGTGAACTTGTTCTTAATTCAGGGGGGAGGGTTTCACAATGGCAAGTGTATATGAAAATAGTTATATGATCGTTTTGATTTTCTTGCTATTAGGTATATTGTTGCCGGTAGTGGCTCTTACATTAGGGAAAATGCTGCGTCCAAATAAACCAAGTGCAGCGAAAGCGACGACGTATGAGAGTGGAATTGAGCCTTTTCATGATGCCAATATTCGGTTTCATGCTCGTTATTATATTTTCGCTTTATTGTTCGTCATCTTTGATGTAGAAACTTTATTTTTATACCCATGGGCTGTTGCATATGACAAGCTTGGTTTATTTGCACTGATTGAAATGCTCATTTTTGTTGTGATGTTGCTAGTTGGATTAGCGTATGCTTGGAAAAAGAAGGTGTTACAATGGTTATAAATTTTGAGGAATTACACCCACAGGAGCGAGCGGAATTAGAAAGAAATATCTTTTTTTCTACATTGGAACAGTTGAAGGGATGGGCGCGGAGCAATTCTTTATGGCCGATGACATTTGGACTAGCATGCTGTGCGATTGAAATGATGGGAGTAGGTTCATCACATTACGATTTAGATCGATTTGGGTCATTTTTTCGGACTTCACCAAGACAATCGGATGTCATGATTGTGTCAGGAACGGTAACGAAGAAAATGGCGCCTATTGTTCGGCGCTTATATGATCAAATGCCTGAACCAAAGTGGGTAATTGCGATGGGATCTTGTGCAACAGCCGGTGGTCCGTATGTGAATTCGTATGCTGTTGTGAAAGGTGTAGATCAAATTGTACCAGTTGATGTGTATATTCCTGGATGCCCTCCAAATCCTGCTGCTTTAATTTATGGAATTAATAAATTAAAAGAAAAAATTCGTTACGAGGCGAGGACCGGGAAGCAGGTGACGAATAAATGAGTGATCCAAATAAAGACTTAGAAAGTATGAAAAGAGAAGCAGCCCGTCATGCGAAAGAGGAAGCGCGAAAACGTCTTGCTGCGAAACATGGGGCGGAAATGTCTAAACTTGAAGGAGAACATCGAGAAAAAGAGAAAGCGCTACCAAAAGATAAGGGGATTAATGTAGAAGAAGCAAAGGCGAAAGCCGCAGCAGCTGCAAAGGCAAAAGCAGCGGTATTAGCGAAGCAAAAGCGAGAAGGATCAGAAGAAGTAACGGATGAAGAAAAAGCCAAAGCGAAGGCGAAAGCCGCAGCAGCTGCAAAAGCAAAAGCAGCGGTATTAGCGAAGCAAAAGCGAGAAGGATCAGAAGAAGTAACGGACGAGGAAAAAGTTAAAGCAAAGGCGAAAGCCGCAGCAGCTGCAAAAGCAAAAGCAGCGGCATTAGCGAAGCAAAAGCGAGAAGGATCAGAAGAAGTAACGGACGAAGAAAAAGCCAAAGCGAAGGCAAAGGCCGCAGCAGCCGCAAAAGCAAAAGCAGCGGTATTAGCGAAACAGAAGCGAGAAGGATCAGAAGAAGTAACGGACGAAGAAAAAGCCAAAGCAAAGGCGAAAGCTGCAGCAGCTGCAAAGGCAAAAGCAGCGGTATTAGCGAAGCAGAAGCGAGAAGGATCAGAAGAAGTAACGGACGAAGAAAAAGCCAAAGCGAAGGCCGTAGCAGCTGCAAAAGCAAAAGCAGCTGCGTTAGCGAAGCAGAAAGCCTCACAAGGTGAGGGGGATTCTGGAGATGAGAAAGCAAAGGCAATTGCAGCCGCAAAAGCGAAAGCCGCTGCTGCGGCAAGGGCAAAGGGATCTGTAAATAAGATAGAAGACGAACCGCAGCAGGAAGAAACATCAGTTAACCAACCATATTTAAATCGCTATGTGGAGGTTGTTAAGGAGAGGGTAGGAGAATATGCATTAGTAGATTCCTATATTAATAAGCTTTCAAAAGATGTTCCAACTCTTGTGGCGGAGCCTTCGAAATATTATGAAGTGATGGAATTAATGCGATTCCATGAGGGGCTTGCTTTTGATTATATGTCAGAGCTACATGCGACAGATTTTGTGACACATATGGAAGTATACGTTCATTTATTTTCATATGGAAAGAAACAGTCGGTAGCAGTGAAGGTAAAGCTGGATAGGGAAGCGCCGCAAGTAAAATCGGTGACGCCGCTTTGGAAAGGGGCAGATTGGCCGGAGCGTGAAGCGTATGATTTGCTCGGTATTGTATTTGAAGGTCATCCTAATTTATCTCGCATTTTAATGCCGGATGATTGGGTGGGGTATCCGCTTAGGAAGGATTATGAACCGTATGATGTGGAGGTGTAGCTTGTGATCCGTACGGAAGAGATGCTCTTAAATGTAGGGCCGCAGCATCCGAGTACACATGGTGTGTTTCGGCTTGTAATTAAGATTGACGGGGAAATTATTAAAGAGGCTACACCGGTTATCGGATATTTGCATCGCGGAACAGAAAAGATAGCTGAGAGCTTGCAATATACACAAATTATCCCGTATACAGATCGAATGGACTATTTATCAGCAATGACGAATAATTACGTCCTTTGCCACGCTGTAGAGACGATGATGGATCTTGAGATTCCAGAGCGTGCTGAATATTTACGGGTGCTTGCGATGGAGCTTGGGAGAGTTGCGAGCCATCTCGTCTGGTGGGGAACGAATCTGCTTGATATAGGAGCGGTTAGTCCATTTTTATATGCCTTTCGTGAACGAGAGATGATTATAAATTTATTAAGTGAATTGTGCGGTGCAAGGCTTACTTTCAACTATATGAGAGTCGGCGGCGTGAAGTGGGATGCGCCAGACGGCTGGATTGAAAAGGTGAAAGAGTTTGTTCCGTATATGAGAGAGCAATTGGCAGGTTACCACGACCTCGTTAGCGGAAATGAAATTTTCTTAAATCGTGTGAGGGGCGTTGGCGTATATAGCGCGGAAGAGGCGATCTCGTATTCTTTAAGCGGCGCAAATTTGCGGTGCACGGGAGTCCGCTTTGATCTTCGCAAAGATGAGCCGTATTCTATTTATGATCGTTTTGACTTTGATGTTCCTGTCGGGATCTCTGGAGATGCTTGGGATCGCTACGTTTGCCGGATGGAGGAAATTGAGGAGTCATTGAAAATTATTGAGCAAGCAGCCGAGCAGTTCCCGAAAGACGGCGCTGTGCTGGCGAAAGTGCCGAAAATTATTAAAGCACCTAAGGGAGAAGCGTTCGTCCGTATAGAGTCACCGCGGGGAGAGATTGGCTGTTATATTGCTAGTGATGGAAAGAAAGAGCCGTACCGCTTGAAATTTCGCAGACCGTCTTTTTATAATTTGCAAATCTTACCGAAGTTATTGAAAGGTGAAAACATCGCCAATTTAATTACGATTTTAGGTGGGGTTGATATTGTACTTGGGGAGGTTGACGGCTAATGATTGAGACGCTCTTACAATCACCTTCAAGCTGGACGAATTTCTTCATTTTTTTCGGATTAGCGGTGCTTCTATTATTTGCAGTCCTTGGCTTCGTTACATACGGTATTTTGGCAGAACGGAAAGTGATGGGATTTATGCAAGGGCGGATTGGACCAAACCAAGTTGGGGGCCGGTTCGGTTTACTCCAAACGGTAGCTGATGTTTTGAAACTATTATTAAAAGAAGATAGCATTCCGAAAGCTGCTGATAAACCGTTGTTTATATTAGCACCCGTTATTGCATTCGCACCAGCATTTATGGTGCTTGCGGTTATCCCGTTTACTGATAAATTTCAGTTCGCGGATATTGGCGTAGGATTGCTGTATTACATTGCTGTTTCTGGGATTACGACGATCGGAGTTGTAACTGGGGGATGGGCATCAAATAATAAATATTCCCTTTTAGGAGGGATGCGCGCAGCAGCGCAAATGATTTCTTATGAGATTCCACTTGTGATGAGTGTAATTGGCGTCGTTTTGTTAGCTGGTAGTCTTAACTTGAATGAAATTGTAGCGGCGCAGGAAAAGGTATGGTACATTTTCGCACAGCCAATCGGTTTCGTCATTTTCTTAATCGCGGCAGTTGCAGAGTTAAATAGGACACCGTTTGATTTACCCGAAGCGGAGTCAGAACTTGTTTCAGGATACCATACGGAATACTCAGGTTTTCGATGGGCGTTTTTCATGCTTTCAGAGTATGTGTATTTCTTCGGGATGTCATCTTTAATTACAGTACTCTTTTTAGGAGGCTGGAATCCAGTTATGTTCCTTGGGTTTATTCCAGGAGCCGTATGGTTTGCTTTGAAATTCAGCAGTGTGGTCTTTCTATTGATTTGGTTCCGCGTTACGTTCCCGCGCATAAGAGGTGACCAGTTAATGGAGTTTGGTTGGAAAGTATTATTACCAATCGCACTTGCAAATATTTTCTTAACGGCATTGATTAAGGAGCTATTCTTCTAATCTATAAAGGGGGTGCCAGTAAGAGATGAAAGGACTATTTAAAGGGTTAAAATATACGCTTAGTAATTTGAGTAAGAAAAAGGTGACGTATGATTATCCAAATCAACCGTTGCCATTACCAGACCGATTTCGAGGTATTCAAAAGTTTTATCCAGAGAAATGTATTGTTTGTAATCAGTGTTCCAACATTTGTCCGACAGATTGCATTCAATTAACAGGAAAAAAACATCCTGATCCTACGAAAAAAGGGAAAATTATCGACACGTATGATATTAATTTTGAAATTTGTATTCTTTGCGATTTATGTACAGAAGTTTGCCCGACAGAGGCGATTGTAATGACAAATAACTTTGAACTTGCAGAGTATTCACGTGATGATTTATTTAAAAATTTGCAGTGGCTTGACGAGAACGACGAGAACATCAGGAAGGAGAATAAAGCATGAACGGCGAGTTTGTAGCTTTCTTTATATTATCCTTGTCTGCGATTATCGGCGGCGTTCTTATGCTGAATTTAACGAAAGTAATGCATATGATGCTGGCCCTTGTGCTTACGTTCCTTAGCATTGCGGGTTTGTACTTTCTCTTATCAGCCGAATTTATCGGAGTGGCACAAATTTTACTTTACTCTGGTGCAATCACTATTATTATGATTTTTGGCATTATGTTAACGAAACATAACGCGGAAAATGAATCGCGCCTTACTCTTCGAAAATGGATTATCTTCTTTGCGGTTGTAGCATTTGGAGCAGTTATGTATTTCGCTGTTAATAGTATCGATTTTTCAAATCAAAGCACACAAGGAAGTTTACCTCTCCATGAAAATAACACACTTCAAATCGGTACACTTCTCTATTCAAAATATATTATTCCATTCGAATTAACCTCAGTTATTTTACTTGTAGCACTTGTAGGAGCGATTATCCTTGCGAAGAAGGATGAGGGAGAGGAGGATTCCCATGAGTAGCGTTCCGGCTTCTGCATATTTAACACTTGCGATTATTTTGTTTTGCATCGGCTTATTTGGAGCTTTAACAAAGCGAAATACAGTAATTGTACTAGTTTGTATCGAATTGATGTTAAACGCCGCCAATTTAAATCTAGTAGCGTTTAGTAAATTAGGCTTGTTTCCGAATTTAACAGGACAAATTTTTTCGCTGTTTACGATGTCTGTAGCGGCAGCGGAGGCAGCGGTAGGTCTTGCAATTTTGATTGCTTTGTACCGTAATCGCCCGACAGTTCATGTAGATGAGATGGATACGCTCAAAGGATAGCATTGTGACCGAAAAGGGGGAAGGAAACAATGATCGATTATGCATGGCTCATACCGCTTTTCCCGCTTGTTTCGTTTTTGTTACTTATTGTGTTCGGGAAGAAAATTAGAGAGGGAAGTAGTGTACTAGGTATTTTCTTTACCTTTCTCTCCTTTATATCCGCGGTAGTAGTACTAATAGAACGATTTTCATCCGAGGCAGTGAAGCATAAGTGGGTATGGCTTAGGGTAGGAGATATAGATATATCATTTGGTTTTGAAGTTACCGCATTAGGGGCTTTAATGTTGTTTATCGTTACACTTGTGAGTTTTCTTGTACATGTGTACTCAAAAGGTTATATGAAAGGTGACACCAGATTACCAACCTTTTATGCATATTTAGGGCTCTTTACCTTTGCGATGCTTGGGCTAGTTATATCGACGAATTTATTACAGCTTTATATATTTTGGGAGTTAGTCGGCCTTGGTTCGTTTTTACTTATCGGTTTTTATTTCTTTAAAGAAGAAGCGAAGGCTGCTGCGAAAAAGGCTTTTATTATGACACGCATTGGGGATGTTGGGCTATTTATTGGGATGATATTAATTTTTTGGCACGCAGGTAGTTTTGAATATGACGCGATTTTTAAAGCGATTCATACGGGCGACCTCTCTCCTTCTATGATTACAATAACGGCGATATTAATTTTTATCGGTGCGATGGGGAAATCGGGTCAGTTCCCGCTTCATACATGGTTGCCAGATGCAATGGAAGGACCGACGCCTGTTTCGGCGCTTATTCACGCGGCAACGATGGTTGCAGCCGGCGTATATTTAGTAGCGACGATGTTCCCGCTATTTTCAGCAAGTGCGGTAGCGATGCAAACTGTGGCAATCGTTGGGGCTTTCACCGCAATCTTTGCGGCCTCTATCGGTCTAGTGCAAACTGATATTAAGAGGGTTCTTGCTTACTCTACAGTTAGTCAGCTCGGGTATATGATGCTTGCGCTAGGCTCGGCTGGTTATGTAGCTGGTATCTTTCACTTAACGACACACGCCTTTTTTAAAGCGTTATTGTTCCTGGCAGCAGGAAGTGTAATTCATGCAGTCCATACGCAAAACATTAATAAAATGGGCGGTTTACAGAAAAAGATGAAAGTAACCGGTGCACTATTTTTAATAGGCACACTTGCAATTAGTGGTGTTCCCCTGCTTTCCGGATTTTTTAGTAAAGATGAAATTTTAGCGGCGGCTTGGATGAATGGCAATTACTTTCTATTCGTTTTAGCAGTAATTGCGGCATTTCTAACAGCGTTTTATATGTTCCGTCTATACTTTCTTGTTTTTACAGGGGAAACGAAGACGGAGGAAGAGGTGCATGAATCACCTCGCACAATGACGTATCCGATGATTGTCCTTGGTGTTCTTGCGGTAGTGGCAGGCTATATAAATACACCGTGGTTCGGAACGTTTCTTGGGGATTGGCTTACGAAAGATTTAGGATTCAAAGTGCAGGAAGTACATGGACCTGTTTGGATTATGATTGTTGCAACGCTCGTTTCATTTGCGGGAATTGCCCTCGCATATTTCATATATGGCAAGAAATCTATCTCTAGAGATTGGGCCGGCGGAGAAGGGACGTCTCTTTATAACCTTTTGAAAGAAAAATATTATGTGGATGAACTATACAATGCGGCAGTACTTCCTATTACGAAAGGAATCGCTCATGTGCTTCGCTTATTTGAAGTATACGTTGTAGAAGGAATCGCAGTTTTAATTGCTGGACTCGTTAAAGGTATGAGTGGACTAGGATCGCGGCTTCAAAACGGGAATGTACAAGTGTATGGAACTGTAACAGCAGTTTCGCTCGCAGTGCTCCTAATTATTTTGTTATATACGGGAGGGGATTTACGGTGAATGGATTGCTATTAACGTTCTTCATTTTTTCCCCGCTTTTAGGAATTCTCTTGCTTTTATTAACGCCGAAACGAGAATCGCGTACAGTGCAGGCGCTTGGTTTATTCGGAACGGCGCTTCCATTTGGAATTGCTACCGTCCTTGCTTGTACATACGCTTCAGGAAAGAGCTTATCGATATTTGATGAAAAAGTGAAATGGATTAAATTTGGGGATTTTACAGCAGTGGACAAAAGGTGGTTTTCAATTTATTACGAGCTCGGCATTGATGGTTTATCGCTTGTAATGATGGTGCTCACAGCCCTTCTAGCGATGCTTGCAGCTATTGCGGCATTTTCTATTAAAAGAAATTTGAAAGCATTCTACATGCTGTTACTCATGTTAGAAATAGGTATGCTCGGTGTCTTCGCTGCTCAAAATTTAATGTTGTTCTTCATGTTCTTTGAGATTACGTTGCCACCAATGTTTTTATTAATTGGCAAGTGGGGGAAATTGTCGAGTGAAAAGGCTGCATATAGTTATTTAATATATAACGGTATTGGATCAGCTATTTTACTTATCGTTTTCTCGGTTTTATTTGCGAAAACAGGTACAACAAATATTGCGGAGCTTAAAGAAATATTAACGAGTGTAGGCGCTGGGGGAGGAATGGCCGTCTCAAGTAGCGTACAGTTCGGCTTGTTTCTTGCCATAATGATTGCTTTTGCGATTAAACTCCCTGTTTTCCCTTTGCATCGCTGGATGGTCAATGTACACATAGAAGCGCATCCTGCTGTAGTTATGCTTCACGCGGGGGTTTTGCTGAAGATTGGCGCGTACGGTATTGTTCGCTTCGGGAAAGGATTATTCCCAGAATATTTTCGTGATTTTGCAACGCTAATTGCGGTTTTAGGGGTAATTAATTTATTGTATGGGGCCTTTCTAGCACTCATCCAAACGGACTTTAGAAAGGTACTTGCTTACTCTAGTATTTCGCATATGGGCATTGTATTAATGGGGCTGGCGGCGTTAAATGCACCAGGTATACAAGGGGCATTGTTCCAAGTTGTGTCTCACGGTTTAATTGCGGCCTTACTCTTCTTCTTGCTTGGCATTATTGAAGAGCGTTTCGGGACTTCGGATATTACAGCACTTGGTGGACTTGCAAAAAGTGTTCCGGTGCTTAGCGGTTTCTTCTTAGCGGGCGGTATGGCATCGCTTGGAATGCCAGGGATGTCTGGATTTATTAGCGAATTCCTTGCCTTTCTCGGTTTATTCCAAGGGAAACCTGTTATCGCCGCCGTCGGTGTAATTGGAATTATTTTAACCGCTGTATACGTATTAAGAGCGACACTTCAAGTGATATTTGGTAAGAAAGAATGGGAAGCGAAATTTGATATACACGGATGGGAGTACGTTCCTGTTATAGTGCTTATCGTTTGTATTATTGCAATTGGGGTAATGCCAGAACTACTAGGGGATCCACTTCAAACTACATTGAAAACATTGGGGGTGAAGTAGGATGGATATGAACACGTTACTTAGCTTATCATGGCATCTCATGGTACCAGAATTCATTATTCTCGGGGCAGCCATCCTTCTTTCCATATGTGATTTGTTTTTTAAGCTGAACCATAGGTACGTTGCGATTGGTGCAATTGCCGCTGCCTTGTTAGCGATCGTGTCATTAATGACGCTATATAGCGAACCGGCAGGAGATATTTTAAATGGATCGTTTGTACTAGATGGATTTTCAAAAGGATTTAAAACGTTGTTATTAGGCGGAGCAGCTCTCGTTTTATGTATGGCAATAAGCGATGACAAGAAGGAGCCTATTCAAGATAAAGGAGAATATTATTATTTGTTTTTAATGGCGCTTCTTGGAGCGATGTTCATGGCGTCTAGCGTTGATTTCATCACATTGTTCGTTGGTTTAGAGTTGCTTTCGCTTTCTTCCTATATTTTAGTAGGAATCCGAAAAAGAAACCGCGCATCGAATGAGGCTGCAATGAAATATGTCATTAACGGAGGAATTGGAACCGCAATTACACTCTTTGGAATGAGCTATTTATACGGTATTACAGGGTCGACCAACATAGTGGAGATGCAAAAGGCATTTACGCAAGGATTGGCCGGGGGCATTCAGTTATTGTTAGCCCTCGCATTTCTACTTTTGCTCGTTGGACTCTCATTCAAAATTGCAACAGTGCCATTTCATATGTGGGCACCAGATGTGTATGAGGGAGCGGCTACACCTGTCACTGCTTTTCTCGGAACGATTTCTAAAATTGCTGGTTTTCTACTCATTACGCGTTTGTTTCTTATGGTATTTGCAGGTGTGGCAATCCAAGGAGACGCACAATCTTTGTACGGTCGTATGAGTATATACATTGCGGTACTAGCTAGTATTACGATGATTGTTGGGAACGTAGTAGCATTAAAGCAATACAACGTAAAACGTCTATTTGCCTATTCAGGTATCGCGCATGCTGGGTATTTGCTAGTCCCTCTTGTAGCGCTATCGCAGTTTACGATGGATAGTATGTGGTTTTATATGCTTGCATATATGCTTATGAATATAGGAGCATTTGCAATCATCCACGGATTAATCTTACAAAATGATAAGGAAAACATGACGATTTTTACAGGGTTATATAAGCGATCCCCCTTTACAGCTATAGTGATGACGGTCTTTATTTTATCGTTAGCTGGAATACCGGGGACAGCAGGTTTCATCGGAAAAATTAACATTTTTTTAGGGGCACTTCATGTTGAACCTGCTCATTACGTATTAGCTTCTATTATGATGGGGACGACGGTTATTTCATTCATATATTACTTCCAAATATTACAGCAAATGTTTTTCCGCAAGGGAGAGACAGAAGAAAAGCTCCGGTTACCGTTAAATATAAAGATTGTCATGAGTCTTTGCGCAATTTCGATTGTAATACTAGGGATTATGCCGATGATTGGTTACAATTTCTTTTATGAACATTTTCCATTAATGAAGGATTTCTTCTTCTTGGGGAACGTGGTACAATAGTGGAAATAAAAGGTGTAGAGTCCGTACTCTACGCTTTTTATTTTGGAGTAACAGCAAATGAAAACGTCTATAGGTATATGTTTTCCAAGAGAAAATTACGATGTAAGATGCTTATTTGCGTTTGAAAAAGTGTGGCTCCTACTTATTTATGGTATCGTTTTTTACATTTTGCGTAAGTAGTAGCCAAGCAAAAAAGGGGTCGATTTTTTGGCACATCTTTTAGGGCAACAAGCACTGATTGCCATTGTTTCGCATTTATTGTTTATTACCATTACGTGGTGGGCCTTACAAGGTATTCACATTGAGCGCTTAATGAAGTCTGGAAAAGTGATGCAGACGAGAGTATTACTTATCCTAATTACAATTGCAATTGGGACATCTGTAAGTAACTTTTTCCTTGATTATTTAGGCTATTCAAAGAGTTTAACGTATTTAGTAAAGTAAGTGTATAGAACCTCATATCTCCGTTAACAATGGGGATAGGAGGGGATGAAATTGAAGTTTAAAGCCATTCTTATCGTTATCGTAAGTGTTGTTTTATTTTTGGTTGGATATAAAGAGATGAAACCTATAAGCGATGAACAGAAAATGGAGAGCATGATTGCAGCTTTAGAGAAGAACGATGCAAAAGTAGAGCGGTGGTCATGGTTAGCGCGAGAAACGAAAACAATTTCTAATATACATACGTTTCAAAAATTGTTAAACGATGTGAAGGAAGAGGCAAACATCGAAAGTTGGGAATTAGAACAATCTCCAGATGGATATAAGGCTACATCCTATAAAAAATCTTCTTCACATGAAGAACGAATAGTAGTAACTTGGAGTAAGGAAAATACTAAAGAAAACACTTTTATTATTTTTGAAGTGAGCGGGGCGAAATGGGACCCGAAGTACGTTCAGAACATGGATAAAATTTTTAGTGAAAAACCTATAATTTACACTTGTGTTCAAGGTGTACTGAATGATAAGATTGAAGGTGTTTTGCAAAATAAAACCAATCAGGTTTTGAAAGATCTTTCAGCAAGAGCGATCGAGCAGATAGAAGAAAGAGCATTTGTATCAGTCTCCGCATATAATAAAAAGTGGAATGACGCTCTTTCAACAAATAGAGAGAAAATAAATGTGCAAATAGCAATACGTTCTACAAACAACAAAGATACAATTGTGGTTGGCACACCGATCATAACTTCTGAGTATTGAGTGAATAGATACTGAAAAAAGGACACGGAGGGGAATAATTTGGAAAAGATCATCGTCCGTGGCGGAAAGCGGTTAAGCGGCACAGTGCGTGTTGAGGGCGCAAAAAATGCTGTATTACCTATAATCGCTGCAGCCCTATTAGCGAGTGACGGAAAGAATGTACTATCTGAAGTACCAGTATTATCTGATGTATACACAATTAACGAGGTATTACGTCATTTAAATGCTGAAGTCGTATTTGAAAATAACCAAGTAACAATCGATTCTTCTAAAGAATTAAACATTGAAGCACCATTTGAGTATGTACGTAAGATGCGTGCATCTGTTCAAGTAATGGGACCATTATTAGCACGTAACGGTCGTGCTCGTATTGCACTTCCTGGTGGATGTGCAATTGGTTCACGTCCAATTGACCAACATTTAAAAGGCTTCGAAGCAATGGGAGCGAAAGTAAAAGTTGGTAACGGATTTGTTGAGGCACACGTAGAGGGAGAACTAAAAGGAGCTAAAATTTATTTAGACTTCCCAAGCGTAGGCGCGACAGAAAACATTATGTCTGCAGCTACATTAGCAAAAGGGACAACAGTCCTTGAAAACGCAGCGAAAGAGCCAGAAATCGTTGACTTAGCTAACTTCTTAAATGCAATGGGAGCGAAAGTACGCGGTGCTGGAACTGGAACGATTCGTATTGAAGGCGTTGAGAAATTATATGGTGCAAACCACCCTATTATTCCTGACCGTATTGAAGCAGGAACATTCATGGTTGCAGCGGCAATTACAGGTGGAGACATCTTAATTGAAAATGCTGTGCCTGAACATTTACGCTCAATTACAGCGAAAATGGAAGAAATGGGTGTTAAAATTATTGAGGAAAATGAAGGTGTACGTGTTATCGGCCCAGATAAGTTAAAAGCGGTTGATATTAAAACTATGCCTCATCCAGGTTTCCCAACAGACATGCAATCACAAATGATGGCATTATTACTACATGCTGATGGAACAAGTATGATTACAGAAACGGTATTCGAAAACCGCTTTATGCACGTTGAAGAATTCCGTCGTATGAATGCTGATATTAAAATCGAAGGTCGTTCTGTAATTATGAACGGTCCAAGTAGCTTGCAAGGAGCTGAAGTTGGCGCAACTGATTTACGTGCTGCAGCAGCATTAATCTTAGCTGGTTTAGTATCAGAAGGTTATACTCGTGTAACAGAGTTAAAACATCTTGACCGTGGTTATGTAGATTTCCATAAGAAATTAGCTGCATTAGGTGCAACTATTGAACGTGTAAACGAAAAAGTAGAAGAAGTGAAAGAACAAGAAGTTTCTGATCTTCACGCTTAATTGAAGTAGTCTCTATGTCTTTTGACATAGGGGCTATTTTTTTTGGGTTATTACTGTTATAGTCAATAAATTCCATACTTATGCACGTCTCAGTGAAAATATTTAGAAAATTTTTGTTTTATTCCACTATTTGCGGTCAGTAAAACCCCACTGATTAAAGTTTCACTTTATATCGATACCCCCAAGTATGTTCTAAAAAATCCCGTAGTTCCATAAGAATGAAAGGAATCCAACTTTATCCCGCATTAACGGTCAGTAAAACTCCCACCTCAAAATTCGGCTGAAGCAAAGAAGTTAAGTGGAAGCCCTGCTGCCCGTAAATGCCCGATTGGTTCAACTAATAATCAGTGGGGGATGAACAAAACCCCCCACTGATTAAAGTTTCACTTTATATTGGGGGAATAGGATGAAATTTTCAAAGCCACTTTTCATTACAGTAGCGCTCTTAATAGCGCTCGTTATCATTGTACCTGCTGCTCTTGTTATTCCGTTTGCGAAAGCAAAAGTAGGGGAAGAAGCAGCTTCTAAAACTCCTCCAGCGATAGAAAGTATACCAGCTCCAGGGAAAGTGGATACAGCGGTTCAAGTTGCTGTATATCGTGATCAGCAGAAGAAGGTAGAAACATTACCTATGGAGGAGTATGTGGCCGGTGTAGTAGCTTCTGAGATGAATGCCAGCTTTGAAATAGAGGCGCTAAAGGCGCAGGCATTAGCAGCAAGAACATTTGTAGTGCAGCGTATGCTAAGCGGAGGTAAGAAAAACAATGCGGACGTGACAGATACGGTGAAAGATCAAGTGTACAAAAGCAAAGAGGAATTGAAGAAACAATGGGGTAATAACTACGAAAATAATTTAAAGAAAATTGAGGAAGCCGTTTCGCAAACCGCAGGACAAGTTTTAACGTATGATGGAAAACCAATTTCAGCATCCTTCTTCTCAACGAGTAACGGACGAACAGAAAATGCAGCTGATTATTGGGGAAATGATTATCCGTACTTGAAAAGCGTAGATAGTCCGTGGGATCAAGCCTCTCCAAAATTTACGAGTGAGCAAAAATTCACAGTAGCTGATTTTCAAAAACGTCTCGGTGTGAAAGTACTAGCAAACGGAAAGGTTGGTAATATTAAAGACCTTACGGAAGGAAAGCGAGTAAAGGATGTAGAGTTCCAAGGGAAAACATTAACAGGAAAACAAGTTCGTGAAAAGTTAGATTTACGCTCCTCAGACTTTACGTGGAAACAAGAAGGGGATAACATCACCGTTACAACGAAAGGATTCGGTCACGGCGTCGGTATGAGCCAGTACGGTGCGAATGGTATGGCAGCGGAAGGCAAGAAATATACAGAGATAGTCGCTCATTACTATAAAGGCATTGAAATAAAGACGATGAATGATTATGAAGGAAAATTGATGGTGAAGAAGTAGGTGTCAGGGGTTTCCTGATACCTACTTCTTTTTTGTTTAAAATATCATAATTTTCCATTAAATGTTTGGTATAATTAGAGAAAAATATTTGGGGGAGACAGAATGGCGTTATTGGAGTTGAAACAGTTAGGGAAGACGAACCAGTTACCGGCAATTGAGCTAGAGGTTGAGAAGGGACAATGTGTTGTTTTGCAGTGTAATAACCATACAGCTAAAGTGTTGCACCGCATCATTATCGGTGAAGAAGAAGCTTCAACTGGCAATGTACTATTTGAAGGCACAGCGATTGGAAAGAAGAATTATTCCCGCATCGGCTTTTGTTTTTTGAAAGATGAAGCATACGGTCGTTTGAAGGTGAGGGAGTACTTTAAGTTTATATTAGGGCTTTATGAATCTAACATGAGTATGGAAGAAGCAGTACAATATGTCGGTCTCCTAGATAAGTTGAACGTTAAAATAGAAAAATTGTCATTTTCAGAGAAACGCCGTCTTCATCTTGGGCGAGTTATGATTCATAATCCGGATTTAGTTATTTTAGAAGAGCCAGAGCAAAATGTGGATACAGAAAGTACGATCATTATTCGAAAAGCGATTATGAAAATGAAAGAGCAAGGAAAGGCAATCTTTATTACGTCCTCCTTTTTATCAGATGCCCTTTCGCTGACAGAAGATGTGTACATATTAAACAACGATGGTGTGAAAAAAGTAGAAATAGAGCAAGAGGAAGTTGAAGAAGTCGATGAAGAAAAAGTAGTTCAAATGATTCCGCAAATGAAACTTGAAAGAATTCCAGCGAAAGTGAACGATAAAATCATTTTACTGGATCCGATGGAGATCCATTTCATTGAAACACAAAATGGAGTGACACATATTCATGTGCGCGAAGGTGACTTCGTATGCGCATTAACATTAAGTGAACTAGAAACGAGATTAACAGGATTCGGATTCTTTAGATGTCATCGCTCGTACCTCGTTAATTTACAAAGAGTACGAGAAGTCATTACGTGGACACGTAATAGCTTTAGTTTAATTTTGGATGACGAAAGAAAAAGTTCAATCCCGCTTTCCAAAGGACGAATGGATGAATTAAAAGATGTGATTGGGCTATAAAAATGCTCCAATAAGCTCAAAATACGATTCATTCACCGGTAAAAATACTCCTTTTACCGGTATTTTACTGCGTAAACCCTTTGTTTTTCATATGATTGAGTCAAGAAAAGCGAAACAAACAAACGAAAAGCGCTAAAGCGACTTTCATCTATAAAAAGAAAAACAAAGGGGATGACGGAATGACATTGGCAATTGAAATGAAAGATGTAATGAAAAGTTTCGATGGAAAAACGGCCCTTCGAAATGTAAATATTGAGGTGAAGCAAGGAGAAATCTTTGGATTCCTCGGACCGAGTGGATCTGGTAAAACAACAACAGTAAAAATATTAACTTCTCAATTGCTTCATAGCGTTGGAACTGTAAGAGTATTAGGTAAAGACATTACAGGACCAAGTAGCATCGATTACAAACGAATCGGTATTTTAACAGACAATAGCGGCTTATACGAAAGACTTAGCATTTATGATAACTTACTATTATTTTGTGACTTATACGATTGTAAAAAAGAACGAATTGATGAAGTGTTAGCACAAGTGAACTTATTGGATGATAAAAAAACACAAGTGAAAAAGTTATCAAAAGGAATGAAGCAGCGCGTCATACTAGCGAGAGCAATCCTTCATAAACCAGATATTCTCTTCTTAGATGAACCAACATCCGCACTTGATCCAGTAAACGTACAAAACATTCATAAAATCTTAAAAGACTTAAATAAAGAAGGAACGACGATTTTCTTAACAACGCACAACATGGACGAAGCAGAAATGCTTTGTAACCGCATTGCCTTTCTGTGCGGAGGAGAAATAGTAGCTCTTGATACACCAGAAAACCTTCGCTTGCAATACGCGAAAGATCAAATACAAGTTGTGTTAACAGATAAGAAGAAAGAAATTGTGAAAAAAGATGAATTAGGGGCAAAACGCATTTCAGAATGGATGAAAAAAGGCGAATTACTATCTATTCATTCACACGAGCCAACGTTAGGCGATATCTTTATTGAAGTTACTGGGAGGGGATTATAATGACATTTTCAATGAGACGTGTATCAGCTATTTTTAGGAAAGAAGTACAAGATTTTAAGACAAATTCACAAGTGTTGTTAATGGCATCTTTACCACTTATATTTTCGGTTATATATAGCAAATTTGGAGTGGGCAAGCAAGTGTTGGGTACTACTACTATAATGTCCCTCCTGTTTGTCGCAGGTTTTGTTCAATCTATGGTAATTGCAGAAGAAAAAGAAAAACATACACTACGTGTGTTAATGTTATCCCCAGCATCTTCTGTTGAAGTTCTTCTTGGAAAGAGTTTATTAACAGCGGGCCTGACGATGGTCATTTGCGTTGCGAATTTATTCATTTTAGATCAATTAAATATAAATCTTCCATTGGTAGGATTGATATTCTTATGTGGAATTATTTTATTTATCGCGATTGGAACAATGATTGGATTACTTGCATCTTCTGTACCGCAAACATCATTAATCGGAATGCCTATTTTAATGACGATGTATTTAGCTGTACAATTTGAGCCACTTGTTGAAAATAAAACAATTAAGACGATGATTGAATATCTTCCAACATCTCATATTACAAAAGCGATGAGCAGTTTAGTAGATGGAGCTAGTTTTAGTAGTATGGGTGGTCATGTGTTGAACATTACAGTTTGGTTCATTCTTTCGCTTATTGCATGCTGGATCGTATATAAAAAGAAACAAATGGACTAAAAACTGAGCCGAAACGCTCAGTTTTTTCTTTTTTCATCATTTCCTCGGAAATTCCGCAATGCTTATACATATTTTTACAGATTTTGTCGAAAAGTAATTAGTTATAGGTTGTATAGGATGAGTGAATATTGTTCAAAATGATTGCTGAGGTGATGATGGAATGCGAGGAAGAAATAGTAAAAAGTCACAAAAGGTAGTACATTTATTTCAAAAAAGATGGGTGTTTCCGGCACTATACATTGCTTGTGCGGCGGTAATCTTAATGGTTGCGCTATGGTTCCAGGGAGCTAATCCAAAGAAAGCTCCGAACCAAGATCAAGCAACACCGTATACACAAACGGAAGATCCAGCAGTACCGGTAACAAAATCTTCAGAAGTAGTGAAAATGCCAGCTGCAGTAAATGCAGAAGTAGTAGTACAGAAGAAATTCTATGAAGATGCAGCATCAGAGGCGGAACAAGAAAAAGCACTTGTCTTTTATAACAACACATATTCCCCGAATAAAGGAATTGACATTGCTGCGAAAAACGGAAAAGAATTTGATGTTACAGCTGCTTTAAGTGGTACAGTAACGAAAGCTGAAAAAGATTCACTTCTTGGTTATGTTGTAACAGTAGATAGTGGAAATGGTGTAGCAGCATCTTATCAAAGCTTAGGCAGTGTGAAAGTAGAAAAAGGTGCAAGAGTCGCGCAAGGTGAAGTGTTAGGAAAATCAGGTCTAAATGCAATGAATAAAGATGCAGGTTCTTACGTTCACTTTGAAGTACGTAAAGACAATGTGGCTGTGAACCCTGAGCGTTACTTAAATAAATCAGTAGCAGAAATTAAAGCTGATGCAGGTGCTGCAAAGGCGACAAATGCTTCTGGTAAAAAAGCTGATGACAAATCTCAAAAAGAAGAAAAGTCAACAAGCACGAAACCAGAAAGTAAAACAGAAGATAAGTCTCAAAAAGAAGAGAAATCGACAAGCGGTTCGACTAGTGATAAAGAGACGAACGGCAAACAAGATGAGAAATCTCAAAAAGAAGAGAAATCAACAAGCGGCTCGACTAGTGATAAAGAGACGAATGGCAAACAAGATGAGAAATCTCAAAAAGAAGAAAAATCAACGAATGGTTCTACAGAATCATCTAACGGTTCTTCTTCACAAGAATAATAAAGTGAAAAAATCAGTTCTCATTAGGAGAGCTGATTTTTTTATCCCGCATTAACGGGCAGTAAGACTCCCACCTCAAAATTCAGCTGGAGCAAAGAAGTTAGGTGGGAGATCCACTGCCCGTAAACGCCCGATTGGTGAAGGCTAATAATAAGTGGGGGATGAACCCCTCCCCACTGATTAAAGTTTCACTTTATTTTCATATAAAAATAATCAGTTTCGGGAAAAAATTTGCAATAACAAGGAAAAATGACGAGATTCTCGAATATATATTACAAAAGGGAGGGGATACTGTGTCATTTTTATCTGTTCTGTCGATTGCTATCATTTTATTGTTTGTTTTATTCGCTTTATATTATTATATTGCCGGTAAGAAAGAAGTCCCCCACCATCAGTTGTTAGAAGAAGAATATGAAAGAGAAGAGTGACACCTTTTATAAAGAGGTGTCACTTTTTTTCGCCATAATTGTCATCGTTAACGTATTTCTCACAAAAAAACGTAATTTTTCTTAACTTAGTCCGCAAAAATAGTGAACATGTAGCATATATCAGTAGTGCGGGCAATACAATGGTATAAACCAATGCAAAGAGAGTGTTTGAGGTGAGAAATCGTGAATCATTTCATTATAAATCCAAGAATGTTTAACGCTTACAAACAGCACTCACATTTACTTCATAGTCGTATGCAGCGAGTCTCATTTCACACTTCTCACATCCAATTTAGGGAGGCGAGTGGTGTGCACGATTACATCAAAGAGAGAACTATCAAGATTGGCAAGTATATCGTGGAGACAAGAAAGACAGTGCGTGTAATCGCAAAGGAGTTTGGGGTATCAAAGAGTACAGTCCATAAAGATCTAACAGAACGTTTGCCAGAAATTAATCCAGAGCTCGCAAATGAAGTGAAAGAAATTCTTGATTATCATAAGTCTATTCGTCATTTAAGAGGTGGAGAAGCAACAAAGCAAAAGTACCGAAAAGAAGATACAGAAAACCCTGTGCGCCAATAAATCTAAAATAGCAAACATTCCTTGTGAATTCGGTAATATTTTTCAGAAGAATTCTTTTTGCGAATATTACGTTTCTGTTAAATTTATGATAAAATCAGAAATTAGGTGTAAAAGAATTCGGGTGTAACCTGATTTTGAATATCGAGGAGGAAATGACGGGAATGTTTGCGCGAGATATCGGAATTGACCTAGGTACGGCTAACGTATTAATTCATGTTAAAGGTAAGGGTATTGTATTAAATGAGCCATCTGTTGTGGCAATTGATCGTAATAGTGGAAAAGTATTAGCAGTAGGTGAAGAAGCAAGAAGTATGGTGGGACGTACACCTGGTAATATTGTAGCAATTCGTCCGCTTAAAGATGGTGTAATCGCAGATTTCGAAATTACAGAAGCAATGTTAAAGTATTTCATTAACAAATTGGACGTGAAGAGCTTCTTTTCAAAACCTCGCATTTTAATTTGCTGTCCAACAAATATCACATCTGTAGAACAAAAAGCAATTCGTGAGGCTGCTGAACGTTCAGGTGGTAAAACAGTATTTTTAGAAGAAGAACCAAAAGTAGCCGCAGTTGGTGCGGGTATGGAAATCTTCCAGCCAAGCGGAAACATGGTTGTTGATATTGGTGGAGGTACAACAGATATTGCCGTACTTTCTATGGGTGATATTGTTACCTCTTCCTCTATCAAAATGGCTGGCGATAAGTTTGATATGGAAATCTTAAACTACGTTAAACGTAAGTATAAGCTATTAATTGGAGAACGTACTTCAGAAAATATTAAAATTAAAGTTGGTACAGTATTCCCAGGTGCACGTAGTGAAGAGCTTGAAATTCGCGGACGTGACATGGTAACAGGTTTACCACGTACAATTACAGTATGCTCTGAAGAGATTACAGAAGCACTAAAAGAAGACGCAGCTATCATTGTACAAGCTGCAAAAGGCGTACTAGAGCGTACACCACCAGAACTATCTGCGGACATTATCGACCGCGGTGTTATTCTAACAGGCGGTGGAGCTTTATTACACGGTATCGACATGCTTCTAGCAGAAGAATTAAAGGTACCAGTATTAATCGCTGAAAACCCAATGCAATGTGTTGCTATTGGTACAGGTATTATGTTAGAGAATATCGATAAATTACCACGTCGTGCATTGAAATAAAGTGAGAAAGAGCTAAGGGAAAACCTTAGTTCTTTTTTTTGATTTTTTTAATTCTAATTTTTTACGAAAACGGAAGAAAAATAGAGGAAAATAAAGAAATAAGGTGATATATCCATATATATGGTTAAATTTAATGTTTTCTTATTTGAAAACGTATGTAATATAATGATTCGGAATACGACATTAAGGCAAAAAATGTTTAAATACATATTGCCTTTCCCTAATTTGGGCATACACTCTTTTCTACCTCCGTGTCAGTTGCTGAGAAGTGCAACTATTTTAATGGAATAGAGTGTGTGCATTTTTTTATAATTAGGAGGTAAAGTATTACTTTATAATGACAAATAATAAACAAAATGGGATAATAACAATATGTCCAAGTGGTAAGACCAATATTGTAAAAGGGGCGATTGTTACATGCTAAATATAGAACAAATTAAAGAAATCATTCCTCACCGCTATCCATTTTTACTTGTTGATAAAATATTAGAGGTGGATGAGGGGAAAAGAGCGGTTGGAATTAAAAATGTATCTGCAAACGAGGAGTTCTTTAATGGGCACTTCCCAGATTATGCAGTTATGCCTGGTGTACTTATTGTAGAAGCATTAGCGCAAGTTGGGGCAGTTGCTGTATTAAAGAAAGAAGAAAACCGCGGGAGACTTGCTTTCTTCGCAGGCATCGACAACTGCCGCTTCAAAAAACAAGTGCGCCCAGGTGATCAACTTCGTTTAGAAGTAGAAATGACACGCGTACGTGGACCAATCGGAAAAGGAAAAGCAATCGCAACAGTGGATGGTGAAGTTGCATGCGAAGCTGAAATTACATTTGCAATTGGTGATAAAAAAGAATAAAGAAAAATAAAAAAATCTCCTTGTGAAAAAAATTAAGGGAGATTTTTTTATTTTTGTTATATATTGATCAATCGTCAAAATGCAAACTAGTCAGAAAACAACTTGTAAATATATGGTTATTGTCATATGATTACTTTATTATTTATTTAGAAAATAGGATAAACGATAAAGGTATTAAAGAAGTAAAGTCATTGTCATATTGTTAAGGCATTTATATAAGACAAAGTAGAATGTTATTGATTATGATGAGGTGTGGGGAAGTTAGCGATATAAAATATTAATTAGACGTATGAAATCGAGCATAAGAGAGAGAAGAGGGGAAAGGCCGTATTTCACAAAAGGAGATTATGAATATGTTCGGGAGAAAGAAAAGAAAGCCATTAAAACAATTAATTACACATAAAGAGCCTAAATCGCGTATTGCAGAACAATACCGCAACATTCGTACGAATATTGAATTTACATCTGTAGATAATCATATGCGTTCTCTTATTGTCACTTCAGCAGATCCAGGTGACGGAAAGACGACGACAATTGCAAACTTAGCAGTTGTTTTCGGTCAACAAGGAAAGAAAGTTTTAGTAATCGGAGCTGACTTACGTAAGCCAACGATACAAAACTTATTTGCAATTCATAATTCAAATGGATTAACGAGCTTATTATCAGGACAAGCGAAATTAATGCAATGCATTCAAAAAACAGATGTAGAGAACGTATATTTAATGGCGGCAGGTCCAATTCCGCCAAACCCAGCTGAACTATTAGGGAGCCGGGCTATGGACGAGGCGTTGCTAGAAGCATATAACATGTTTGATATTATTTTAATCGATACACCACCTGTCCTTGCGGTTACGGATGCACAAATACTTGCGAATAAATGTGATGGAATCGTACTCGTTGTACGCAGTGAAAAGACAGAAAAAGATAAAGTCGTAAAAGCGAAACAAATATTAGATAAAGCATCTGGCAAAATACTCGGTGTCGTTTTAAACGATAAAAAGGAAGAAAAAGAGCAGTATGGTTATTACTAAAATATAAAAAGCCAACAAAATTTTTGTTGGCTTTTTATTGTTTTCTAAAAATTCTTTATCAAGTTACACAGTATGAAAAATATGATAAAATAAAAATTTTGGAAAATGATTGGAATGTGTTGTCATATTTAAGATTATTTTGTAAGATTAAACTTGTTTCTTGTGAACAAATATAGAACTGAATTATTAAAAATGAAAAATGTAAGATTTATATGTTATAATTTTTCCTATGTGTAAATTTTAGAAAGTTGGAGGAACTTATGGAAGAAACAATCAGTTTAAAAGAGTTATTTCATATCTTAAAAAAACGTTTAGCAATGATCCTCGTAATCGCCTTTGGTGCAGCTATTGTAAGTGCTATCATTAGCTTCTTCTTCATGACACCAATCTATCAATCTTCAACGCAAATTCTTGTGAATCAGAAGAAGCAAGAAGGGGCAATGTTACAGGCTGGTGAAATACAAACGAATATTCAATTAACGAATACATATAAGGTTATTATTAAAAGTCCAGTAATCTTAGATCAAGTAAATGAAAAATTAAATTTAAATATGAATGCGCAAGCTTTAACTGGAAAAATTAATGTTGCAAATGAAAAGGATTCACAGGTCATTTCTGTAACAGCTGAGGATAAAGATCCGAAACTAGCTCGTGATATTGCTAATGCAACTGCAGAAGTATTTAAAGGTGAAGTTGCAAAAATTATGAATGTTGATAACGTAACGGTATTATCGAAAGCAGAGGTTGCGGAAAATCAATCTCCGATTAAGCCAGTTCCTATGCTTAATGTAGCAATTGCTTTCGTTGTTGGCTTAATGGCTTCAGTTGGTCTTGCATTCTTACTAGAATACTTAGATAACACAGTGAAAAAAGAAGAAGATGTAGAAAGCTTACTTGGCTTACCAGTGTTAGGTATTGTAGCTCGTATGGATGAAGAAACAGCAAACGTGAAATCACATGCTCCATCATCAAGAAAAGTGAGGGGACAAACAATTGGCTCTTAATAGTTTATTTAAAAAGAAAAAAAATCATCGTCAACGTCGTCAATTAATTGCTCATCAACAACCGAAATCACCAATTTCAGAACAATATCGTAATATTCGAACGAATATTGAGTTTGCAGCTGTTGATAAAAATATACATTCATTAATGATAACATCTGCGAATCCAAGTGAAGGGAAAACGACAACGACAGCGAATATGGCGGTTGTGTTTGCTCAACAAGGAAAGAAAGTATTATTAATTGATGCAGATATGCGTAAACCAGCGATGCATCAAATGTTCCAAGTAGACAATATTGTCGGATTAACGAATGTATTAACAAAGAGTGAACGTTTAGAGAAATGTGTACAAATGACAGCAGTTGATAATTTACACTTTTTAGCGTGTGGTCCAATCCCTCCAAATCCAGCGGAATTGTTAGGTTCGAAATCAATGCAAGAACTTCTTGCTCAAGCATATAGTACGTATGACTTAGTTATTTTCGATTTACCACCAATTTTAGCTGTAACAGACGCGCAAATTATGGCGAATGTATGTGATGCATCCATTCTTGTCGTTCGTAGTGAATCGACAGAAAAGGAAACAGCGGTAAAAGCAAAAGGATTATTAGAATCTGCAAAAGGTAAATTGTTAGGCGTTGTTCTGAACGATCGTGAACGTGAACAAGGCTTATATTATTACTATGGTGCTAACTAATTAAAAAGTGAGATATGGCTAGAACATATCTCCTTTTTTCCTTTGAATATGAGATATATCTCATATTCAAAGGAAAAAAGATTTTTATACGAGAGGGAGGATGAACCGGATGATTGATTTACATTGTCACATTTTACATGGCATCGATGACGGAGCGCAAAGCGTAACGGATAGTTTAGCGATGGCACAAAAAGCTGTGCAAGAAGGAATTCATACAATTGTCGCTACACCACACCATCAAAATGGAAAATATGTAAATGAACGTACTTCTATTATTCATCAAGTGAAACAATTAAATGATGAATTACAACAAAATGAAATTCCACTCAAAATTTTACCAGGGCAAGAGGTCAGATTATATGGTGACTTACTTGAAGACTATGAGGCTGGTAAAATCGTTACTTTAAACGAAACGAATAAATACATATTAATTGAGTTTCCATCTAATCATGTACCTCGCTATGCAGAACAACTATTATATGAACTACGCGTTAAAGGGATGATCCCAATTATCGTTCATCCAGAACGCAATGCCGAGTTAATCGAGCGGCCAGATAAGTTATATAACCTTGTAAGTAAAGGTGCATTAACACAAGTGACGGCAGGAAGTTTGCTGGGGAAATTCGGCAAAAAGATAAAAAAATTCTCACTACAACTCGTTGAACATAATTTAACGCATATGATCGCATCAGATGCACATAACACAACATCAAGAGGATTTCATCTAGCGGAAAGTTACGAATTAATCGGAAAAGAATTCGGAATGCACGTTATGAGTGATTTAAAAGAAAATCCGTATTTATTAATTAGCGGAAAAGCAATTTATAAAGAAGATCCAGAACAAATTCGTCGTAAAAAATTGTTTGGTATTTTTTAATTGAAGAGTTTGGGTGATGTCTCCTAACCATTATCAATGGGGGCACTCGGTCGTGCTGTGGGTAGAAATTTTTATTTCTTGCCTACCTTAGACGCTTGTCGTCGGGAGTATGATGTGAGGTTGGGTTAGATGCCCATAATTTTATTTATAATAGAAACTCTACCTATGGAGTTATAACTATGACTCTATAGGTAGGGTTTTTGTTATTGCTACATATAGATAAAGTAATATTTTTTGGGGGGACTAGATTTGAAAAAAGTAAGAAAAGCGATTATCCCAGCTGCGGGACTGGGAACAAGATTTTTACCAGCAACGAAGGCGATGCCGAAAGAAATGTTACCTATCGTCGATAAACCGACAATTCAATACATAGTAGAAGAAGCGATAGAATCAGGAATTGAAGATATTATTATTGTTACTGGAAAAGGTAAGCGTGCAATTGAAGACCATTTCGACCATTCTTTTGAGTTAGAACAAAGCCTTTTAGAAAAAGGGAAGCACGAGATGCTTAAGAAAGTACAAGCTTCTTCAAGAATTAATATTCATTACATAAGGCAAAAAGAGCCAAAAGGTTTAGGACATGCGGTATGGTGCGCGCGTAAATTTATTGGGAATGAGCCATTTGCGGTATTACTTGGTGATGATATTGTTCAAGCAGAAACGCCATGTTTACGTCAATTAATGGATCAATATGAAGGAACGCAATCATCTGTAATTGGTGTACAAACGGTGCCAGAAAATGAGACACATCGTTACGGTATTATCGATCCAACTGAACAAAATGACCGTCGTTATCAAGTGCGTCAATTTGTTGAAAAACCAGCACAAGGCACAGCACCATCTAATTTAGCGATTATGGGTCGTTATGTATTAACACCAGAAATTTTTATGTTCCTGGAGAACCAACAAACAGGTGCTGGTGGAGAGATACAATTAACAGATGCGATTCAAAGGTTAAATGAAATTCAACGTGTATTTGCATATGACTTTGAAGGTATTCGCTATGATGTTGGGGAAAAGTTTGGGTTTATTAAGACAACGATTGAGATGGCGCTTCAGAATGAAGAATTGAAGGAAGAATTGATGAAATATATGAAAAAAATCGTACATAAAGAATCAATCAAATAATTATAGGGGAGAGGGAATATGAAAACTGGTGAAAATGTAGCGAGGGAGTATCGAATTACATCTGGAACTCAAACTATCCAAGTAGAAAGTAACCAATCTAAAATCTATTTAGGAACTAAGTACATATTAGATTTTATGTTTTCTTTAGTGGGATTAATCGTATTGATGCCTGTTATATTAATATTTAGTATATTTATTGTTTTAGAATCCCCAGGTTCTCCTTTTTATCTACAAGAAAGATTGGGAATGAATGGGAAAAAATTTAAAGTTATTAAATTACGTTCCATGCGGAATGATGCGGAAAAAAATGGAGCAAAATGGGCAGAAAAGAATGATCCACGTGTTACAAAAATAGGATTCTTTCTCCGTAAAACAAGAATTGATGAACTACCGCAATTAATTAATATTCTAAAAGGTGATATGTCCCTTGTAGGACCGAGGCCAGAAAGACCGATGTTCACAGAAAAATTTGAAAAAGAGATTCCAGGATTTAAGCGCAGACTTGAAGTAAAACCTGGATTGACTGGCTGGGCACAAATTAATGGTGGATATGAAATTACACCAGAAGAAAAATTGAAGTTGGACATACAATACATTAACAATTCCAATTTATTATTAGATTTAAAGATTATTGTAAAGACTGTTAAAGTAGTATGTACAGGTGAAGGTGCTAGATAGTGTATCTTATAAATATAGGATGGTATCAAAATGAACTTGCAATTAATTCTTAAAAATGCTTCATTTTTATTTATAGGTAATGTCATGGTACGTATGTTGACTGCTATCTCGGCAATCGTTGTAGCTAGATACCTCGGAGCTGAACAATATGGTATTTTGAGTATTGCTCTAATATTTTCCACTTTTACAAGCTCTATGACAGATTTAGGGTTGACTCATACATTTATTAGAGAAGGTATTAAAAGTGAAAAGGATATATCAAAACTTTTAAATAGTTACTTAGTAGCTAGATTATGCATTTGTGTATGTTCCTCTATAATTATATTTATATTAGTTAGCTTTATGTATAGACAAGAGGAGATAAGAAATATAATTTTACTAATGGTCATACCTACCATTTTTGGTGCGGCTCTACAAAGTGTTGGTACGGTTTATTATCAAACAATTGAAAAAATGAAATTCACTGCAATTATCAGAACTTTAGCAGGTTTAATTTCTATAATCGGTCTGTTTATAAGTGTATATTTAGGGTGTAGTCTTCCTAAAATAGCCTTAACGTATGGGGTGTGTAGTCTATTAGGAGGGATTATAAGTATATCCTTAATTATTAATAAAATTAAAATTTATAAAGGGCTAGATAATTCGATTTTAAAAGGCTTAAGTGCATTTACTTTAACTGCCTTTTTAACAATAATGATGCCATTAATTGGACCTATTATTTTAGAAAAGGTATCTAATTTAAAAGAAGTTGGTTATTTTAATGCTGCATTACGTATTCCATCTGTTCTATACCAGATTCCAGGAATTATTGCTGCCGCGTTTTATCCAGTTTTATTTAGATTAATTGCCGAGAAAAAAAATGAAATGCACACTCAAATGATAGTTAAAGAAATTAAGTTAATGACATTATTAAGTGTATTTATGGTAATTCCAATTATAGAATACCCGATGGAAATTATTCATTTATTATTAGGAGAGCAATGGGATGGTGCTATTCAGCCTTTGCAAATTTTATGTTTTATTGTTTTATTACAGTCGCTTAACTTCCCGCTTGCGGATTCGCTTACTACAAGAGGTTTACAAAATAGGAGATTTCAATTACTTAGCGTTAGTTTTGTTGTTAGTGTAGTTGTATACATTCTTTTAGGGGAAAAATTTGGGAGTCAAGGCGCAGCCATTGCTGCATTAATTACAGAATTTGTATTCTTTTTAGGTCTAGTATTGGTAAATAAAAATGGAATTAAATTGGTTATGATAGGTGCTGGGAAAAATATTGTTAATTTATTTATTGTGTTAAGCTTTAATTTCGTAATATTTAACAGATTTGGAATGTGGGCATCATTAATTTTATCTTATCTTATCTTAATAATGTTAATGTGGATGGATAAAGACATTAGGTCTCTTATAAAATCAAAAATTGTAAATAAATCAGTATAATTTTGGAGTTTTTTGAGAATAAAAAAACTATTTAAGGAGTAAAGAATGCAGAAAGTATCAGTAGTTATTCCGGTTTATAATGTAGAAAAATATATTATGCAATGTCTTAATTCTGTATTAGACCAATCATATTCTAATTTAGAAGTTATTATAGTTGATGATTGTTCTACAGATACAACTATAAGTAAAATCAAAGGGATTTGTGATGAACGTATTAAATTGCTGATTAACTCTGAAAATAAGGGTCCCTCATTTTCTAGAAATAGAGCTATAGAATGTGCTACAGGAGATTACATTGCACTTTTAGATGGTGATGATTGGTGGGATAGTAAGAGAATAGAGCGTTTAATGGTAGAAGCCAAGAATCGAAATGCAGATTTGATAAGTGATGATCAATTATTGATAGAAGATGGACATAGTGTACCATATGATACGGTATTTAATAAATGCGAGTTGCATGTAAATGAACCTATGTTGTTAGATGCTGCAATTTTTGTGAATAATAACTTAGGATTGAAACCGATTATAAAAAAAGAATTTTTAATTCATCATGGCATTAAATTCAACGAAGAACTAACGTATGGTGAAGATTATACCTTATTCCTGGATATTTTATTGAAAGAAGGCAATTATTGGATTTTGAAGGATGCCTATTACTATTATAGATCTAGAAAAGGATCGTTGGTTACGCATAGATTAAGGATGTTAGAGCAAGTGCTTGAAACAACTGAATTTTTAATGAATTCACATGAGTGTCAGCAAAATAAGGAAGTTAGAATAGCGTTAGAAAAGAGAAAAAAAAATATCCAAGAGTCTATAAAATACTATCAAGTTATTCAACCTTTGAAAAATAAAGATTTTATGAAATCTTTATTTAATTTAAAGGAAAATCCAAGTGCATTTTTTATTATTTTAAAAAGAGTGCCTAAATTTTTAAAAATAAAGTATAAAAAGATAACCAAAAGTTAAGAATTAGAGGTTTATATAATGATATCTAATTATAATGAGAGTTTCAGTAAAAACATATGGACCTGTGTGCTAATATTCTTATTTATTTGTCCATATCCAGGTTTTTTAGGAGAAACGATTTTAAGAGGAATTGATTTAAGTTATATTTTCTTGTTAGTACTAGTTTATATGATAAACAACATCAAAGGTAATACTAAAAATTTAATCAATAATAAATTTTATATGCCAATAGTAGGGATAATGTTTATTTTATTATTTTGGGAAGTGTGTGTATTATTGATTAATGCACTTTTAGGGGAAATAGTCGTAGTTAAAGATTTGTTTGAATTGTATAAGGTAGTATTATATTTTTTAGCTTTTTATGTCAGTTTGAATCTTTCAGCAGTAAATCTCAAATCGGACTATGTATGGAAAGTTTTATCAATCATTGTAACTATAGAGTTTGTTTTATCGCTACTTCAAATTAGTTTTGGTGGATATACACAATATTTATTTTCACATAGGGATATGTATCGAATTGATTATCACTATAGTGGGAGAGCAATAGGTACTTTAGGTAACCCAAACTTTTTAGGTGTATTTTCTGCGGCAGCGATGGTTTGGTACTATATTTTGTTAAATATGAAAAACCAGTATAAAAAGATATATAACATAATTTTATTTTGTATGTCATTAGCAATACTATTGATGACCCAGTCTAGAACTAGCCTATTATTGGCTATAGGGTTAATTTTAATATATACCATATATATATTGATAAAAAAGAGAAGTATTTTAAGTTATATGCTGGTTCTTTTAGTTATCATTATTACTTTTACTTTGATGGCTAATCTTAAAGATGGTGATTTTAATATTAGTTTATTTGGATTTGACTTTTCTTATTTAACGTCAGGCCTTACTACAATTTATAATGATGGATTGGCAGAACAAAATAGTTTTAAATTAAGATTAGATTTATGGTCTTTATTTATTGAAAAAATAAAAGAAAACCCTTGGTTTGGTTACGGACCGAGTAAAGGAGTAGCTGGGATACCTGATGTAGCTGATAATAATTATATTTTTATTACATTTAAGTTCGGCTTTATAGGTTTAATGCTATGGATGCTTTTATTATCATCTGTAATTTATAAATTAGTGAAATTATATAGATACGGTAGAAAAACCCTTATTGTATTTACTATTTTATTTTGGATATGTTTATTGGTATCAGCTTTTACAATGGAAAGCCTAGAAAGTATTCGATTGGCTACAATCGCCTTTTTTATGACAGGTTGTTGTTTTAACTTATCGCCTAAACAGTAATATAATAATCTCATTTGCAAATGATGGTGGAATTAATGAAAAAAATATTAATTATAGGACCGAAAATAGATAACCCTACAAAAAGTCTGACAGGTCCAGAGCGTGTATTTGAAAACATTACGAAGAATATAACCTCATCAATGGTTGTGGTGAGCTATAGACAACTATTTTGTATTATTAAATATATTTTGCTGAATAGGGTGTCAACTGTTCATATTTTTGGTTTTACTCGAGTGAACGTAATGGCGTTAGTATTGGCAAAAATAATGCAAAAGAAAGTTTTTTATACTATGAATGGATTAGTATCTCGAGAATCTATATTTTTTAAGGGAAAGTATAATAGATTCCATTATTTAATTGAAAAGATATTAATTACTCGTGCAAATAAAATTATTTGCGTATCTACAGGATTAAAAAAAATGGTTACAGAAGACTATGTAATTAACGAGGCTAAAATTCAAGTAATCCCTAATGGAGTAGATGATTTATTTTTGGAAGAAAAAAATGAAGAAATCTTAAATAGTCAATTAGGCTTCAAGAATAATGATAATAAGAAAATTATCTTTACGGCAAGTGGTACAGCGAGATACAAAGGAATATCCCCTTTAGTTAAAGTAATATCTGAGATTGAAAGAGATGATTTTATTTTTGTTATTGCAGGTCCAAAGGGAAATGCTCATGAGGATATAGTAGGTTTAATAGACAATAAAAAAATTTATTATGTCGGGAACCTTAATCAAAAAGAATTAATTAATACTTATTATAATTCTTATGTATATATACAAAATAGCTTTTATGAAACTTTTGGATTAGCACCTTTAGAGGCTATGGCCGTAGGTACACCTATTATTGTGAGTGAAAATGTACAAATGAGTTATCTATTGGAAGGATCAGAATTAAAGAAATTCATTGTGAAAGATGAAGAAGAATTGAAAGAAAAAATAATTTTTTTATTAGATAACCCTGATGTATCTATAAAACTAAAAGATGAGGCGAAAAAAATAGCTGTAAATAATACGTGGGATAATGTACGTAGCCAATATGAAGAGCTTTGGAGCATCTTTTAAAAATTTATTATTTTAAAAGAGAGGTTGGAAAGTTGAATCAAAATATAATGATAAATGTTATTGTTCCAACGCTAGGAACAAGGATAGAGGAAATAAAAAGGTTATTAAATAGTTTGGAAAATCAAAGTTATAAAAAAATAAATGTAATCATTATTTCTCAGGATAATCACAATGTTATTGAGAACATAGTAAGTGAATATGAATTGAAATTAAAGCATATTAGGTTAGAGAAAAAGGGATTATCTTATGCAAGAAATCAAGGATTGAAATTTGTAAAAGGTGGAATTATAACTTTTTCTGATGATGATTGTTGGTATCCTGAAAATGCATTTGAGCAGGTTATAAAAGAATTCAAGAATAATGATGTTTCAGCATTGAGTTTTCAAATTTATGATCCTGAAGTTCAAAAATTTTATAAAGAATATCCAATAGATTCTATAAAGGTATTAAATTTCCGTGGAGTTTTAAAAATTTCATCCATAGAGTTTTTTATTAATTTAAATGAGGTCGATCGAGAAGATTTAATATTTGATGAGCGATTTGGATTAGGGGCAAACTATCCATCAGGAGAGGAAAATATATTATTGGTAGATTTGTTAAAAAAGAAATATAAGATATCTTATGTAAATCAAATTATTGTTTTTCATAAGAAAAAAGATCAAGGAAATAAGGTAATAAGTTCTAAGACTTTTATTGGAAAAGGTCCCTTGTTTAAGAGAATGAAAGGTACTGTTCCTGGTATAGGCATGATGACCATTTTTCTTATAAAGAAATTTAATTCGATTGAAAGACCAATATATTCATTTGGAAAAAGCCTGTCTGAATTAATAACTTTTAAGCGCTAATATTAATATAGATTTTAAAGGAGTATTATAACAATGGAAGTAACTTCAAATGGAAGTTTAACAAAAGAACAACCACTAATTTCAATTGTTACCCCATCCTATAATGCAAGTTCTTTTATTAAAGAAACAATTCAATCAGTTCATTTCCAAACTTATAAAAATTGGGAAATGATTATTGTAGATGATGTTTCAAAAGATAATACTTGTGAATTAATAAAAGAAGAGATTAAGAAAGATAATCGTATCCGATTAATTGAATTGCAGGAGAATTGTGGAGCGGCGGTTGCAAGGAACACAGGCATTAATAACGCAAAAGGGAAGTATGTAGCTTTTTTAGATAGCGATGATTTATGGCTACCCGAAAAATTAGAAAAACAATTGGATTTTATGCAGAATAATGATGTAGCTTTTTCATTTACGGGTTATCAAATTATGAATCAAGACGGTACTCTTACTGATAAAGTTGTACATGTACCAGAAAAAATTAATTATAATGGATTATTAAAAAATACAATAATTGGCTGTTTAACGGTGATGTTGGATATTGAGAAGTTAGGGAAAGTACAAATGCCTAACATTAGGACCCGTCAGGATACTGCAACATGGTTGAAAATATTAAGACAAGGCCATTATGCCTATGGCTTAGATGAGGTTTTATCTAAGTATAGAAAAGTTGAAAACTCTATTTCTAGTAAAAAATTCAAAATGGCTAAAATGAATTGGAAATTATATAGAGAAATTGAAGGGTTAAGTATTCCGAAATCTGCATGGTGCTTTATAAATTATGCCCTAAATGGAGTTGTAAAACATTTTGTTAAATAAGCTTTAAAAGCCTTTTCTTCAAAGGGCTTTTTTTAATGTTAATAATTAAGGAGGATAAAAAATGAATATTGCTATTTTCGGTACAGGGTATGTAGGGCTAGTAACAGGGGTTTGTTTATCGGATATTGGGCATCGTGTAACTTGTATTGATATCGATGAGAATAAAGTTGCGAAAATGAAAGAAGGTATTTCACCGATATATGAACCTGGTTTAGATGACTTAATGAGTAAAAATATTAAAGAAAATAGACTGTTATTTACAACGGATTGTCGCCAAGGAATTGAAGAAGCAGATGTTATTTATATAGCAGTAGGTACGCCGCAGCAAGCAGATGGTTCAGCAAATTTACAATATATTGAACAAGTTGCTTTGGATATTGCTAATAATCTAAAAAAAGATTCGATTGTAGTAATTAAAAGTACGGTTCCAGTTGGCACAAATGATCATGTTAAAAATTTAATTCAGCAAAATTTAAAAGCAGATGTAAAAATTAGCATGGTATCGAATCCAGAATTTTTAAGAGAGGGTTCTGCAATTCACGATAGTTTCTATGGAGATCGTATAGTTATTGGGGCTGATGATGCCAAAACTGCCGATGTTATGGAAGAAGTGAATAAACCTTTTAATGTTCCTGTTTTTAAAACAACAATTAGAAGCTCAGAAATGATTAAATATGCAGCAAATGCTTTCTTAGCTACAAAAATTAGTTTTATTAATGAAATTGCTAATATTTGCGAAAAGTTAGGTGCGGATGTAGAGCATGTAGCTAATGGTATGGGATTAGATAAAAGAATTGGTACACAATTTTTAAAAGCGGGTATTGGATATGGTGGTTCTTGTTTCCCAAAAGATACACATGCTTTAATACAAATTGCTGGTAATGTAGAGCATGATTTTGATCTGTTAAAATCAGTTATTACAGTAAATAATAATCAGCAGGCATCAATCGTTGAAAAGATAAAAAATGTATTAGGTAATATGGAAGGAAAACAAGTAGCTATGCTTGGTTTAGCTTTTAAACCAAATACTGATGATATGAGAGAAGCAGCATCTATTGTTATTGCAAATGATTTAGTAAAAATGGGTGCAAAGGTCATAGCTTATGATCCAATTGCTACTGAAAATGCAAAGAAAATATTACCTAATGAGGTTCAATATGCATCTTCTGTTGAAGGAGCAGTTAAAAACGCCGATGTAACAATTATTGTAACTGAATGGGAGGATATAAAGGAATTCCCTATTGAACAGTATATCAAATTAATGAAACAACCTATTATTTTTGATGGACGTAATTGCCATGGTTTAGAATATGTGAAGAAATTTAATGTAGACTACTATTCAGTGGGAAGACCAGCTGTAGTTCGTGAAAAGGTTTCTTTATAATTATAAAAATAAATTATAGGAATGAGAATCTGTAAGAATATTTTCTGTAAATTAAGAAGTTGTTTTATTAACCTAGCTAATTTAAATTATATAGCTAGGCTAATTTTTATATGCTTATTATAAGGATATGTAGTAACTGGAGGTTTGGGATTATGGCAGTACTTGTAACAGGTGGAGCAGGATATATTGGTAGTCATACATGCGTAGAATTACTAAAAAACGGTTACGAAATTATAGTAGTAGATAATCTTTCGAATAGCTCGGTAGAGTCTATAAATCGAGTGAAAGAGATAACAGGAAAACAGTTTAAGTTTTATAAAGAAGATATTTTAAATCGCGAAGCACTTGATACGATTTTTGAAGAAAATACAATTGAAGCTGTTATTCACTTTGCAGGCTTTAAGGCTGTAGGAGAATCAGTAGCAATTCCGTTAACGTATTATCATAACAACATTACAAGCACATTAGTGCTATGTGAAGTGATGCAGAAGCATGATGTGAAGAAGATGATCTTCAGTTCATCTGCAACAGTGTATGGTATCCCAGAAACATCACCAATTACGGAGGAGTTTCCATTAAGTGCAACAAATCCATATGGTCAAACGAAATTAATGATTGAACAAATTATGCGTGATGTAGCATTTGCGGATGAGGAATGGAGTATTGCATTACTTCGCTATTTCAATCCATTTGGTGCACATGAAAGTGGACGAATTGGAGAAGACCCAAATGGAATTCCAAATAACTTAATGCCATATGTAACACAAGTAGCGGTAGGTAAGTTAAAGGAATTAAGTGTGTTTGGAAACGACTACCCAACGAAAGATGGAACAGGCGTCCGTGATTACATTCATGTTGTAGACTTAGCAAATGGCCATGTAAAGGCGCTTGAAAAGGTACTTGGCACTACTGGGATAGATGCATATAATCTCGGTACAGGTACTGGTTATAGTGTGTTGGAAATGGTTGAAGCATTTGAAAAAGTTTCAGGCAAGAAAGTTCCTTATAAAATTACGGAGCGTCGTCCTGGTGATGTGGCAGTATGTTTTGCAGATGCATCGAAAGCGAAGCGTGAATTAGGATGGGAAGCAAAACGCGGATTAGAAGAGATGTGTGCAGACTCCTGGAGATGGCAATCTGAGAATAAGAAGGGGTATCAAGAAGTTATTAACTAGAAGATTCGTTAAATGGTGCGAAATTTTTATCAAGTTATCAATATGCTTTGGCTTCAAAAGTCAATTACATGTATAATGTATTTTGACATCATAATAATTTGATAGTAGCGCCTGAAGAAGGAAGGTTAAAACTATGAAAAAGAAAATCCTATTTTGGATATTAGGGATTATAGGAGTACTAATTATAGGTGGAGGAATTTATGCCTATAATATATACTCTTCTGTTTCAAAAACATTAGATGAAGTTCATAAACCATTAAAGCGTGATCAAGGTAATAAACAAGAAGAAAAAATTAGTAATTCTGAACCTGTATCTATCCTATTACTAGGAGCCGATGAACGCGGTGAAGACAAAGGACGTTCAGACTCTTTAATGGTTATCACGTTAAACCCTAAAAATAATTCAATGAAAACAGTAAGTATCCCTCGTGATACATATACAGAAATCGTTGGAAAAGGTAAAAGTGATAAAATCAATCATGCTTATGCATTTGGTGGCGTAGATATGTCTGTAGCGACTGTAGAAAAATTCTTAAATGTTCCTATCAATTATTATATTGAAGTGAACATGGAAGGGTTTAAAGATATTGTAGATGCAGTCGGTGGTGTAGATGTAAATAACGATTTAGAATTTACGCAAGATAAGCATCATTTTGCTAAAGGTAATATTCATTTAACAGGTGAAGAAGCACTATCATTCACACGTATGCGTAAAGAAGACCCTCGCGGTGATTTCGGCCGTCAAATGCGTCAACGTCAAGTGATGCAGGCTGTTATTAAGAAAGGCGCAAGCTTCTCTTCTTTATCAAGCTATGGTGATGTACTTACAGCGATTCAAAAGAATGTGAAAACAAACTTAACGCAAGATCAAATGTTTGATATGCAAAAGAATTATAAAAATTGTCTGCAGAACAGTGAGGATATCCAAATCCCAGGCGACGGTCACAAAGCCGCTGATGGTATTTGGTACTACTATGTTCCAGATGCAGCAAAACAAGATTTAACGAATAAGTTGAAAGCACATCTTGAATTGACTAAGTAATATGTATTGGACCCAACTCTCTTGGAAGGAGTTGGGTTTATTTTTGCTTGAATTTATATTAGTATTATATATTGTGAGATTAATAGATGAGGTGAATCGATGAATAAGAAAGCAGTAGTTGTCCTATTTATTTTTGTATTGTTTATTGCTTCGGTTGTGAGCGGTAAACTATATTGGAATAAGAAGGTTGCGAATGCAACAGGACAAACGAGTGAGGTAACGAAAACAAAGGCTGAAGTGAAAGATAGCGGAGCTAAGAAAGAAGAGAAAAAACAAGATGCAAAGTCATCTTTTAATGAAGCATACGCAAAGAACTTGCCAGATGCAGTGAAAGAGAAGTTAAAGAAAGCTGCTCAGGATAAGAAGGCAGTAAATCTTGTTATTGTTGGTGATGAAGCTTCTTCATCTGAAAAAGATGCTTGGGTAGCTAAGTTCACTGCTAATTTAGAGGCTTCTTACGGTAAAGGTTTATGGAATGTGACGGTAAAGGAATATAAGGGTGAAAGTACAGAGGAATTAATTGCGAATAAACGCGATAAAGAGATTGCGAAAGACAATCCGGATGTAATTTTATTTGAACCACCATTTATTACCGACAACGGAAAAACTGGTAATGGAAATTCTGTATCGAGTACACAGAAGTTTGTGCAAGCACTTTCTACTAGTGCAAAAGGCGCTACAATTATGATTCAGCCATCAAATCCAGTGTATGGTGCGAAGAACTATCCAAAAGCAATTGAAGCATTAAAACAATTTGCGACGCAAAATGGTTATACATATGTTGATCATTGGGGAGCATGGCCTGATGCAACAACGAAAGCGATTTTACCGTACTTACAAACAGAGTTCGGTTTCCCAAGTGCTAAGGGACATGAAGTTTGGGCACAATATGTAACGGATTATTTTGTGGCTAAATAATAAATGAGAGAGGGTATCGTCGACAAAATATGTTCGACAATACCCTCTCTTTTTTTGTCTTATTTTTGCTATACTAAACTGTACTATAATACAGGACGAGAGGAGGAGAATGATGAAAATACTTGTAGTAGATGATGAATCGAGTATTCGTAATTTGATTCGGATGCAGTTAGAGATGGAAGGGTATGAAGTATTGACGGCGGCTGATGGGAGAGAAGCTTTAGAGAGATGGAATGAGCAGCCAGATGTACTTATTTTAGATGTGATGCTTCCTGATACGGATGGGTATGAGTTATTACGTTTATTCAGAGAGAAGGATCGTGATATTCCGGTGCTTATGTTAACTGCAAAGAGTCAGATGAATGATAAGTTACTTGGTCTTCAGCTTGGAGCGGATGATTATGTGACGAAGCCTTTTAATTATGCGGAGCTTATTCTTCGGGTGAAGAATATGGCGCGGCGCGTGAAGAAGAAGGAGGTTCCTTTAAATCATGAGGTGATTGGGGCTGGTGATTTACTTATTTGTCCAAAGGAACGAAAGCTTCATGTGAGTGGGCAGGAGATTCAGTTAACGTACCGAGAGTTTAATTTATGTCAGTTGTTTGTTTCGAATCCGCAGCGTGTATTCATGAGAGATGAGCTATTAGAGAAGGTATGGGGGTTTGAGTATATCGGAAATACGAGAGCGGTTGATATTATGGTGCAAAGGCTTCGAAAGAAACTAGGTACGAGCGGGGAGTATATTAAGACAATTTATGGTGTGGGATATAAGCTGGATTGCTAAAAGGTGATGATATGTCTTTAAAACGAAATATGGTGTTTGGGATAGTTGGATTGTTGATTCCAATTCTTGTTCTTTTGTATGCGGTTGTTTATATTGCACTGGAGAAGAATGTGTATCATAATGCGGCAGATTCCTTAGAAAAGTTAAGTGTGGAAGCGCAAATTTATACGATGAATTATTTAGAGAAAGAAGCAGAAGTAGAGACGCTAGGGCCTAATTCGCTTTTAATTGCTTCGTATTTAGCGAAGCGAATGGATGTCCGAGTGCAGATGATTGGGAAGAATGGAGATGTTGTTGCAGATACACAAAAAGGAGCGTTACTTCATCGGAATATCGATATTGAGAGTTCTTTGAAGGGAAAGAAATCTTATGTTTTCGAGGAGGGAGATCCAGCTCCAATTCTTTTGTTTTCAAGTCCGGTTTATTATGGAAACGATGTCATTGGAAGTATTCGTTTTATAAATGAGTTAACGGACGAGAAGGAAGTTTTAACAAATGTAAGTTGGACGTTTTTAATGACGTCTCTTTGTTTAGTAGCTGCTAGTATTTTCTTTGCGATTCGTTTGGCGAAGTCTCTTCATAAACCAATTGATCAGTTAAGGCAAATGGCATATCGGCTTGCGAATGGAGATTATGAAAGTAAGATTGAGCTGAATGAGTATGTGGAAATTGCGCAGCTTTCAGCGTCCTTTAATGCGATGGCTGATGGGATTGAGCTGCATATTAAGCAGCTGAAGGAAGAGAAAGAGAAACAGAAAGATTTCTTGGACCGCATTACGCATGAGCTGAAAACACCGCTAACAGCGATTATCGGTTATGTAGATTTAATTCCGAAGTTACAATCGAAGGAAGATGTGCAGGAGAGCCTCCGTTATGTGTCTGTAGAAAGTGAGCGTCTATTATCACTTGTAGAGGAATTACTTAAGTCTTCAAAGTACGGGAAGAGTACGTTTGAAGTGTCACCTACAGTCGTGAATATTAAAGAATTGGCAGAAGAAGCAGTTTCGATTGTGAAACTTAGGTTGCAGCAGTTTGAAATTGAAGTTATGAATGAGTTAACAGAAGTACACGTCGTTGCGGATTTTGATAAGACGAAGCAAATTTTCTTGAATGTGCTTGATAATGCGATTAAATATAGTGATGCTACGCAAGTTCGTATGAATGTAATTATAAATGAGCAGGAAGCGAAAGTTTTTGTTCATGATGATGGTATTGGTATGGATGAAGGTGTGCTTGCAGAATGGAATGAGTCTCCGGAAGGTAAGGTGCTTCCTTCAAGTTACGGGAATGGCTATGGCTTATACATTTGTCAGGAGATTATGAAGAAGCAAGGCGGAAGTATGCGAATTGAGAGTAGTGAAGAGATGGGGACTACAATATGCATTACATTTTTACTTCCGAGACGGATGGAAGACATAAAAAACTTGAAAGCGGTTAAATGATACATTTATGAAACAATTATGCGGTATTTTCGAAACAACGTTTTTTTATCTTGGAGGTAGGCAGAAATGAAAAGGCTATCATTTCAAATTCTTATGTTTGTCTTTTGTATGATCGTTTCTCTTATTTTGTTTTATGTTATTGAGAAGCAAATATATAATCGAATCACAATTGTGGATGACAAACAAGCCGTTTTACAAAGAGTGAATGAATCCCTTCCTACTGAAGTGAAAGTAAGGCATGAGAAGTGGGGAGAAATTGTTGTAACGGATGAAGTTCGTTTGCATACGATTGTTTCATTCTTTGACCGAATTCGAATAGAGCCGAGAGAAGCTAAGAATCAAGAACAAGTATTTACTGGAGAAGTAACGTACTTGAATGGACATAAACGTACTTTTGCAGTAGGTGACTTGTTCCAGTATGAGGCTAATGTATACGGAAAGAATGGCACGGATCCGATGATCTCAGCATTTCAAACGTATTTGTTAAGTCTGTATTATACACCAGAGCGCATTAGTAATTTCTTTGCGGAGGCAAAGGAAGTTGTAGTGAGGCAAGGGGATGTAATACGTACTATAGATCTTACGCAAATATTTGATTCTATTCGATACGCAAAGCAAATTACAGATTACGGAGAAATTCAGAAATTATTACAATCACAGAATGAGCCGATTGCTTATATTACTGCCTATAAAACAGGTAAACGTGTAAAGAATGAGCGGGAGGATATTCTAACTATTTCTGTGTATCCATCTTACTTTGTTGTGCAATATCTCGGTGATAATAACGGGAATGTCATGTATATGAAGGGCTCCCTAGCAGAATTACTTGTAAAGGAGAGTGTGTCATGAGAAAGATAGCCTTTTTCTTCTTTTTGCTAGTAATCGGAGGAGCGATGTCTAGTTGCTCTCGAGATACAACCTCTATTAAATATAATAAAAGTGGTCTCCCTATTTTGAATGATCGTCATCTCGTTGCGTATGTAGCGGCCCGCGAGGAAGTTGGTGAAGCTTTGCTTTCGTCATTTTGTAAACAACGCGGGTGTACATATGAATTTATTCGTCTATCGACAGAAGAACTTCTTCGGAGAGTAGAAGAGGAAGCTGGAAATCCGAAGGCGGATATTATTATTGGCGGTACAGTAGATGCGCATCAAATGATGAAGCAAAAGAACCTTTCTATTCCTGTTACGAGCCAGCATGCGAATCGTATTTCAAAGACTGTTAAAGATAAAGACGGTTATTGGTACGGTTACGAAGTGGAGAAATTGGCAATTGCGATTAATAAAGAGCGGTGGAATGAAGAAATAGCGCCGCTCGGTCTTCCATATCCATCAAGGTGGCAAGATTTATTAGATCCGGTATATACGGGTAAGATTGCAATGCCTGATCCAAATGTTTCCGGCACAGCATATACTTTGTTTCAATCACTTATTGATACTTTAGGTGAAAGAGAAGCGAAAGAGTATGTTAAGAATCTTGCAAGGCAAGTTGGTGAAGTAACGGTGAATGGTTATATGCCCGCGGAACTGGTTGCGAGCGGTGAATATATGATAGGCATCAATTTTGCGGGAGATCAGAGAATGCTTCAGAAACAAGGCTTTCCTATTGCAAGTAATGAACCTGAGCAAACAGGGTTGTCTGTTAATGCGATTTCGAAGCTAAAACGTGCACCGAGTGGTATTATTGCGGATTTATTTATTGATTATTGTTTATCAGAAGAAGCGGGGCACATTTTAGAAAAAGTTTCGTTTGGCGTACCGACGATGTTTGCGAAGAATCAGAAAGAGATAGAAGGTCAGCCAGTTAGAAGGACAAACCAAAATATATCAAATAGTGGAATAATCGAGATATGGAATAGACAACGTCTCTCTCAGCCGTGAGAAAAGGAGACGAAAGAATATGTTTAAATGGCTTAAGCCAGCACCTGCAATTGAGAGATTACCAGCGGATATGATCGCTAAAGTATATACATTACTGCGTATTCGTGTACTAATTGGAATTTCAGTTGGATATGCTGCTTATTATTTAGTGCGTAGTAACTTTACGTTATCAAGTACGTATTTAGTACAAGAATATGGTTTTAGTACAGCTCAAATTGGACTACTAGGTTCAGTAATGGCAATCGTTTATGGATTTAGTAAGTTCTTTATGGGGAATTTGTCAGATAAAGCTTTCGCCCAGCGCTTTATCGCAGTCGGTTTATTCTTATCAGGGCTTGTAAATATTTGTTTCGGGTTTGCAAATTCATTTGGGATGATTGTTACATTACTTGTTCTGAACGGTATTGTACAAGGTATGGGAGCACCACCTTGTAGTATCGTTATGACAAAATGGTTCTCGAAGAAAGAACGTGGTACGAAAACAGGTATTTGGAATATTTCACATAACGTTGGCGGGATGCTAGTGCCGCCCCTTGTCGGAATTGGTGTAGGTATTTTCGGTGAAAATCATTGGCAAGGCGGGGTATTTATTTTCCCCGCGATTATCGCAATGGTAATTTCAGTTCTTGTTTGGATTAATGCGAAGGATACACCAGAATCTGAAGGTCTTCCTCCAATTGATGAGTATCGTAATGACTATGAAAATCTTGAAAAAGCAGACAATGCTAACAAGATGTCACCAAAAGAAATTTTAATGAAATATGTAGTGAAAAATAAGTTCGTTTGGTATTTATGTATTGCGAATGCATTCGTTTACTTAATTCGTTTCGGTGTTATTAACTGGGTTCCACTTTATTTAACGACAGTTAAAGGTTTTTCAAAAGCAGAAGCGCATGCTGCATACGCGATTTTTGAAGGGATGGCAATTCCAAGTTCATTAATCGTTGGTCTTTTAAGTGATAAGTTATTTAAAGGAAAACGTATGCCATTATGTATTATGAGTATGGCCGGAGTTGTTGTTGGTACGGTTGTATATTGGCAAGCATCTAGCGTACTTGTTGTAAGTATTGCAGTTTCTATTATCGGTTGTTTAATTTACGTACCACAGTTTTTAATCGGTTTAAGTGCGATGGAATTAGTACCGAAATTTGCAGTAGGTACAACAGTTGGTATGTGTGGTCTGTTCGGTTATGTAGGCGGAAGTCTTGTAGCAAACGCAGCAATTGGTGTTATTGTTGATCGTTCTGGCTGGGATGGCTGTTTCATCTTACTATTAGCAGGCGGTATTTTATCAACAGTATTCTTATTTATCGTTCAACGTGGACATGAGAGAAAAGGTCCTAAAGTGGCGTAATAGTTTATTCAGAAAAGCGATCCAATCATTATTTTGGATCGCTTTTTTTATATAAGGAAACCTTTCCTTAAAACTATCTTAAAAGATAGAATGTCATATTTCTAATCATTGGTATTTTTGTTACAATATAAATGATTGTGTAAAACTTTGTAAAATGAGTGTAACAATGTAAGTGGGGATGCAATTTTCCGAAAGTTTTATACAATTAAATATCTATTAAACTATTAAGATATAAAAGGAGAGAGAATATGTTACCAAATACGGTTCGTACTCCAAACAAGAAGAAGAAATGGATTATCATCGGAGTTATTGCACTAATTGTTATTGTAGCAGCAGTTAATATTTTTGTAATGCAAGGCAAGAAGAAAGGCGCAGCAACAACGACTGATGCTGTGAGCTTTGAGAAGGTGACAGAGCGAAAGCTTAATAATACGAAGTTAATTTCTGGTCAAGTGAAGCCAGGAAATATTGAAAGTTTCTATGCGGATCCGGCCAAAGGAAAAGTGAAAGATATTGAAGTGAAAGAAGGACAAGAGGTAGAAAAAGGAACGAAACTATTCTCTTATGATAATGAAGAAATTAATCTTCAAATGAAGCAAGCTGATCTTGATCAGAAGATGGCTGATATGCGTTACGATCAAGGGAAAAAGAAGATTGATTCATTGAAGAAAGAAATTAAGAAGGTAAAAGATAGTGGGGCTGGGAAAGAAGTAACAGACCCAATGGAAGAGCAAGTGAGTGAGTTAGAAATGGCACAAAAGACAACTGACCTTGAGAAAGAAAAAGGGAAGTTACAAAAAGAAGAGTTAAGTAAAAAACAGAAAGAACTTACGATTTATAGTAATTTCACTGGTGTTGTACAGAAGTTAGATAAGGATGCAGCGCAAAGTTCATCTCAGGCATTAGGTGGTCAAGGGAAAGCATTTTTACAAGTTGCTTCTAAAGACCCGTTCCAAGTTCAAGGGACTTTAACAGAGCTTCAAAAGTCACAAATTCAAAAAGATCAAACGTTCACTGTAACTGCGAAAGCAAATAATAAGAAAAAGTGGACAGGTAAGATTACGGAAGTAAGTGAATTCCCAACGAGTGCAGAGATGGCTCAAGCTGCTGGTGAGGGAACTCAAAATATGTCTCAATATACATATAAAGCAAGTCTTGATAGCCAAGATGGTTTATCTCCAGGTTATCACGTTTCTCTGCAAGTAAATTTAGAGAATAAGACGATGATTGCTGTTCCAAGTAAGAGCATTGTAGAAAAAGGCGAAGATGCATTTGTTTATATTGAAGAGAAAGGAAAGCTTCGTAAACAAAATGTGAAAAAAGGTTCTACTGATGGAGACTGGACAGAGATTGTTGAAGGCGCAACAGTGGGGCAAAAGGTGGTTAAAAATCCTTCCGACGACGTGTATGACGGAATGGAAGTGAAAGAGAAATGATTACGTTAAATAATATTGCTAAAACATATTATCAAGGAAAATTGGCAGTGCCGATTTTACATGGTATTAGTTTAACAATTCAAAGCGGTGAGTTCGTTTCTATTATGGGACCGTCTGGTTCTGGTAAATCAACGCTTATGAATATTATCGGTTGTTTAGATCGTCCAACAGAAGGTGAATATATGTTGAATGATGTGAATATCTTAACAGCAGACGAGTCAAAACTAGCTTTAATTCGTAATGAATATATCGGTTTTGTATTCCAGCACTTTAATTTGCTGCCGCGTCTTTCCGCAGTGGAAAACGTTGAACTTCCGCTCATCTATGGTGGGGTGAAGAAAGCAGAGCGTCGTCAGAGAGCCCTTGAAGCGCTTGGAAAAGTTGGATTATCAGATAGAGTCCATCATTTACCTAGTGAGTTATCAGGTGGACAGAAGCAACGTGTAGCGATTGCGAGATCGATTGCGAATAATCCAACGTTTATTATGGCCGATGAGCCGACAGGTGCACTTGATACGAAGTCTGGTGCACAAGTTATGGATATTTTCACGAAGCTCAATGCAGAAGGTACGACGATTGTTATGGTTACGCATGAAGAAGAGGTAGCAGCGTATTCTTCCCGCCGCATTGTACTGCGAGATGGGAAAGTTACAGAAGATAGAAGGTGTGCAGTATGAGTTTACTAGATAGTATGAAAATTGCCTTATCGTCTATTTTAGCTCATAAACTACGCTCAGCTTTGACGATGCTAGGGATTATTATCGGTGTAGGCTCTATTATTACCGTCGTTGCGATTGGGCAAGGCGGGGAAGCTGCACTGAAATCCCAATTTGTTGGATCAGGTAATCAAACGGTACCGATTCATTATAGTGCCGATATGAATGATCCTTTTGGTATGGCGATGGTAGAAGCACCGAAGATAACTGAAGAAGATATTTTTGAAATTAAAAAAATTCCAGATATCGCACATGTTGTAACAACAAATTCAAGTATGGAACCAATTGATATTGAAGATAAAATAGAAATGGTGAATATTACTGGATTAGACAGTGAGTACTTTGCAGTAAATAAAGTAAAGTTGTTAAAGGGACGTTCTTTACAAGAATCAGATGTGGATCAAGGTAATAATGTTGTCATGATTAGTAAACAAATGGAAGAAAAGGTGTTTAAGGATGCCAATCCAGTCGGTAAAATTATTGAAATGAAAGGTCAACCGATGCAAATTATCGGTGTCTACAAATCAGATAACGAGTTTATGGGAATGGGACCGTCAGAAGCACTAGTTCCGATTTCATTATGGCCGACACTGTATGGAAAAGATGAAATTCAAAATATTTCTGTTCAAGCGAAAAATGTAGATAATTTAGAAAAAGCAGGTAAAAAGGCTGCTGATGTCTTAAACAGTCGTAAACCGACTGATGCAACTGGTAAATACGAGGTTATGAATTTAAAAGAACTTCAAGAAGGTATTTCAAAAATGACTAATATTATGACGATGATCATCGGCGGTATCGCTGGTATTTCATTAGTCGTTGGTGGTATTGGTGTAATGAACATCATGCTCGTATCTGTAACGGAGCGTACGCGTGAAATCGGAGTGCGTAAAGCGCTTGGAGCAACACGTAGTAAAATTTTATTACAGTTTTTAATTGAAGCAGTTATGCTAACGCTTCTAGGTGGTTTAATCGGAATTGGTCTTGGGTATGGCGGGGCATATATCGTTTCCACATTTGCGAAGTGGCCACCGCTCGTTTCATGGGAAGTTGTCGTTGGGGGCGTATTGTTCTCTATGACACTAGGTATTATTTTCGGATTAATTCCAGCAAACAAAGCAGCGAAATTAGATCCAATTGAAGCACTTCGTTATGAGTAATTCACTAGTGTATTAGAGAGAAAACTCTCTAATACACATTACCGTTCTAGTGGGCGGTTCGTAGCCTCTTGCATGAGGATGTGAACCGCCCGTTAGAACGGGTTATATAAATAGAAGGAGGCGTTATAATGGAAGCGAATATTAATATGCAAGATGAAGGTGCGAAGAAGCCGTCATTATTTGGAATGATTACTTCTCCTGGTGTACAGTTTGAGCGAATGAAAACTAGTAATGCGGTTTGGGGTGCGTTTTGGATACTTATTTTATTAGGTGGACTTGTTGCAGGTCTTGCCGCTTATGTGTACTCCCTAACCCCTGAGGCGATTAAGATGAATAAGGATTTGGGTATTAGCGTTACACCTATAATGTCGTTTGGTACAGGTGCAGTATTTGGTGCTATTGGTATGGCGATAGGTTTCTTTATTAGCGCAGCGGTGTATAAAGTATTAATGATGTTAATGAGCAATGATACTTCTTATAAGAAATTATTAACGATTAGTGTGTATTCAAGCATTATTTCATTACTTGGTTTATTAATAAACACAGTATTAGCACTTGTTTTAGGCGGATCAGGGAAAGAAATGTACACTGGTTTAGGACCGATTTTCTCTTCAAGTGGTGGTGTTGCAAAAGGTATTGCAAATAATATTGAAGTGTTCACAATTTGGGGATTTGTTATTACATGGTTAGGTCTTCAAATTACAGCTGGTTTAAGCAAAAAGAAAGCAACAATTCTTATGGTTGTCTTCTTTATCTTAACTATTGGATTTGGTGCGGTAAAAGGAATGTTCCAATAATAGTGATGTTTTACGTCACTAGAAAGAAATGCAGCAATTATTTTTATAATTGCTGCATTTTTTTTGTAAGGAGGGATAAATATGCTTAAGAAATTTTTAGCAAATGTTTTGTTTATGTTAGTCGTAGCATTGTTAGCTGTAGAATATATGCCGAATAAGAATCCTTATATATTTGTTGGTGTTACAAGCTGTATTTTAGCTACTGGTTTATATGCGATCGATAGATTTTTTAAAAGCATAGCTAAAGAGTAATGTAGCTTGCAAATATATAAACAAAAGGTTCCTTCTAATGTATAGGAGGAACTTTTTTATTTTTACCCCTATTTCAAATGCCCCAAGTAGAATTTCAAATACTGCCTAGTGTAATTTCAAATTACGGCAGCAGTATTTGAAATTACCCACAATGAAATTTCCTTTCTCATTTTATATTGTAGAGGTACCGCGGAATACTGAAGAGGTATACCTTTTAGAAACGGGCACTGTGTGAAGCCAGCGACTTTTGCAGATACGGTTGTTTTGTATGAAGGTATGATTGTAAATCAAATAAAGAGGTTAAATATTTACCAGGATTATGAAGAGTATTATCAATGTGGTTTAATTGGTCTTTGGCATGCTTATGAAAGGTATGAGGAGGAGAAAGGTAGTTTCCCTGCTTATGCTGTCGTAACAGTACGTGGTTATATATTGGAAAGGTTGAAGAAAGAATGCGTAGTGCAAGAGCACTATGTATGCACGGACGAGTATGAGGAACGATTTGAGTGTGAAGATGCTGGAACGAGGGCGAAGGACTTTATGAGTGTGTTAGATGAGAAGGAGAAGCATATCATTTCAGAGCGATTTTTTACAGGGAAAAATATGGGAGAGATAGCTTCTGAAATGGGTATGACGTACTATCAAGTGAGATGGGTATATCGACAAGCGCTTGAGAAAATGAGGGATAGTGTAAGGGGATAAGAATAATAAGTAGAATGGAAGGCAAGGAAAATATTGCGTTCCATTCTATTTATTTTAAGGCAGTAAATGTGGCAAGAGGGTTTTTGAGTGTAGTGAATCTTTTATGTTCATTCGGGATAATACATGTCCAGCTTTCAAAAATTGTTGCTGTAACTTATGAGAACCTATTTGTATTGTTATAGTAGTTCCGTTAAAAAAATGAATGTTAGCTTTGTTAGTTTTTTTGGAAAACTCTATCTCATCTATATGGTTATAGAACAACCAAATGCAGCTTGGAGAAGAAGGAGATTCTGTTGGGAAAACGCAAATATATTCTTTGTGATTAATTGGAATTGGAACATTTTGTTTGAGCTTAAAGTTTATTTGGACTGCATGACGTCTACCTTGATAAGTAGAATGAACATGTGTTAGACAAGATTTCTTTATGAGTTGGATAGCTGTTTGGCAAGAGTACAGAGGGTTTCCGCTACTGTCGATAATTTTTGTCCGGTAATAAGGGTGTTTGCAAGGTTCGAGCATCATTGTAGAACTAGAAATAAAAATATCATTTTCATTATCCATGATTCTAAAATCCTCCCTTATAAAAATTGTTATTCTGAATATAATTATATACGAATTATGTAAAATTATTATTAATCTTTTGTTTCGTATTGTAAATTTTTACGGTTCGTTTACAATCAATAGATGATAGTCTTTCTAATTTGCATCGCTTGTACATATATATGAAAATAGAAAAGAGTAGGCGGTGATATAGCATGAAGAAAAAGTATATTATTATGGCTCTAGCTGTTGTTCTCTTAGTTTATTTAGCAAACAGTAATCCGGGTAAGGGAGAATATACGGATTGGGCAGCAAAACAATTTATGAAGCGTAATGATGTGAGTAAGAAGCTAGAAGAGGTTGAGAAAGAAAACAAAGAGGGTATACTTGGCGATCTAGCATCAGCGGGAAAAAAATTAGCAAATAAGTATGTTGAACCACAAGTTGGATTATTAATTGAGCATTATACAAAGCGAAATGATTATATTTTCTTCTCAACATATACGACAGAGTTTGATTTAGGCGGAGAGAATTATAAGTATGTTTGTGTTGGTTTTTCAAACATCTTTATTCCAATTGAAATGCCGAAGAAAAAAGACGAATCTGCAAAATAATGCAGATTCGTCTTTTTGATTTACGGAGTGATTTGAACTTCAGATACGTTTTTTTCTATGAGGCGAGCCCCTTTTTTACGAGTATTTTCACTAATTGACGAAAATACAGATGAAGAAAGAATGGTATCCATTACTTGATTTACGACTAGTTCATTTACTGGTGTGATGGGATTTTCGATAGAAAAGGCAACTGTTTTTCCATCTTCTTTCACGAAAATTAACTCTAGTACTTGCATGCTTTATTCCCTCCTTTTTAATTATAGATTAGAAAGATCTGACGTGCTTACAAGTTGTACAGCGTGAAGTGATGATTGTTGTAGTGAAGCAAGAGCACGTGCTACTTCATGTACTTTTCCTAAATCTGCATTTGTTTTCACACGTTTGAATTGTTTGTTCTTAAAAACTGTTTTACCGTTTTTGTCTAATCCTCCGTTTAATACAAGGCGTAAAGTTAAATCCATTACGATTGTTTCAACTGCCATGTTTATCACCCCCTTTCACTTTATAAATAGGGTGTAAATGTCATGTTTTGGCGTGAAATTTTTTCTTTTTTTTGGTACTCTTAAAAGACTAAGAGAGGGGTTTTCGGGAGAATGAATCGTAAATGGTTATTTTGGATTCCTGTATTACTATGGATGGGGATTATTTTCTATTCTTCAGCACAGCCATATAAAAAACAGGATATGCGCTCGGATATTGAGCAATATGTAAATGCTGAGTTTGTGAAAGAGCATTTTTCATGGGTATCTATCGATTATGGGGGAGGTACACCTGTTAGTATCGCAAATAAAGGTGTAGGTGGATTTGTTGAGTTTTTCCTTCGTAAAGGTGCTCATTTTATGGTGTTCTTTATGCTCGGTTCACTGACGTATTATGCTTTTCATCGATCGGGTTATTCGAGAAAAAGGTGCTTTGCATACGCCCTCCTTTTCGTTGCGGGGTATGCAACATTTGATGAAATTCATCAATGGTTTACGGGAGACCGTACACCGATGTGGCAAGATTCATTGCTTGATACGTGCGGCGGGTTAACAGGAATTATAATAAGCAATTGGTTTTGGCATAGAAAAAGGAGCTAATCTCATTTAGAGATTTGCTCCTTTTTCATTTATCCCGCTATTTGTGGGAATAGAAAGATCCACCTTATCCCGCATTAACTGCCCGTAAAAGCCCGATTGGTGAAGGCTAATAATCAGTGGGGGATGAACAAAACCCCATTGATTAAAGTTTCACTTTATACGCCAAGTAATTCTTTTAGTTCGTCGGTTGATAGTTCGGTCATCCAACTATCGCTTGTAATGACGGCGTTATTTAATGATTGTTTTCGTTCTAACATTTCATCAATCTTCTCTTCAAGTGTTCCCGTTGTAATAAGCTTATGAACGTGAACGAAGCGTTTTTGACCGATGCGATAAGCACGGTCTGTTGCTTGGTTTTCTACAGCTGGATTCCACCAACGGTCATAGTGAATAACATGGTTGGCGGCAGTTAAGTTTAATCCTGTTCCGCCAGCCTTTAACGATAAGATGAAGATGTCATACGTTCCGTTTTGGAACTGCTCAATCATCTTGTCACGCTCTTTCTTCGGTACGCTCCCGTTTAAGAAGAGGACGCGCTGACCGAATGTTTCTTCTAACATACTTTTTAGCATGTTCCCCATGCCAATGTACTGAGTGAAGATTAAGCAACTTTCATTTTGGTCTTTTATATTTTCGATGAGCTCCATTACCGTTTTTGTTTTCATAGAGCGCTCGACGATATTTTGTGGTTCTTCTTCTTTCAAATAAAGGGCTGGGTGATTACAAATTTGTTTTAGCTTGTTCAGCATAAGTAATATAAATCCGCGTCTTTCAATTCCGCTTAATCCTTCTACATTTTGTAATGTATCTTGAACAAGTTGTTCATATAAGGAAGCTTGTTCACCAGTTAGTGGACAATAAGCTTTCTGTTCTTGTTTATCTGGTAAGTTTAATGCGACCGTTTGATCTTTCTTCGTACGACGCAGTAAAAACGGCGAGATAAACCGCTGAACTTGCTGGATTTTTCCTTCATCGCGGTCCTTTTCAATCGGTGTGACGAAGCGGCGCTGGAATTGTCCTAAGCTTCCGAGATACCCATGATTGATAAAGTCGAAAATAGACCAAAGCTCAGCAAGTCGGTTTTCCATCGGTGTACCGGTTAAAGCAATTTTGTGATTTGCTTGTAGGTTTCTTACTGCTTTCGACTGTTTCGTATGTGGGTTTTTTATATTTTGTGCTTCGTCTAAAATAACAGCGTCCCAGCATAACGTACTAAGTTCTTCTTCATCAAGCTGAGCTAATGCATAAGAAGTTAATATAACATCTGCTGATTGAAGAAAATCTTTAAATGACTCATCCTTAGATCGGTTACTTCCATAGTGTAACTGAACACGTAAACTTGGTGCGAAACGCTCGAATTCTTTTTGCCAATTTCCAAGGACTGATGTTGGTGCCACAATTAATGCAGGACCTGTTTGGAGATTGTTTTCTTTAGCGTATAGTAAGTAAGTTATCGTTTGAATACTTTTTCCGAGTCCCATATCATCGGCTAATAACGCTCCAAATCCAAGCTTTCGTAAGTATAGTAACCACTCAACACCGTGTTGTTGATACGGGCGGAGTGTTGCTTGTAGCGAAGATGGTACATCTACTTTTGGAATATCTCCAATGTGCAGAAGTTTTTGGAAAAGCTCTTCGTAATATCCATCTAGTTCGATTTCAATATCGGTAAACGGACTATTGTCTTCTACAATTTCTGTTTCTGCCGTATTAGATAAATGTTGCTGCAACACATCTTTCATTTCAAGTCCATATTTATCGGCACGGTGCATTAGTTTTTTTACTTCTTCAATAAAGGCAGGATCAAGTCTCATCCATTGACCATTTAAATTGAAAAGACGTTTGTTTTGTTCAACGAGTTCGAAAAATTCACTTTCTGATAAATCAATTCCGTCCGTTGAAATGCGCCAGTCGAAATTAACGAGCGTATTCATGCCGAAGAAAGACTGTGTTTGTGCTGTACTTTGCTTCAGCTGTACACGCAACCTCGGTTTTGTTGCTTTTAAATTTTGCCACCATGATGGTAGTAAAATTGTAATACCTGCTGCCAGTAATTCATTACTTGCTTCGGTTAAGAAGTTCCAAGCTTCCGTTTCAAAGAGTTCTTCTCGGAACTTGTCGTCCTCTTTTAGCCACGGTACGAGCTTACTGAATCCTTCTTGTGTTTCAAGGATACGTTCTTCGTAATCGTGCCATCGTTTTGGTAAGGAATCGATACTTTCATATACATATATGCGATGTGCACCACGTTTTGGTGTAACGATTGTTTCAAGCTTCCACATTTCAAGTTCTTCTTGCGGTTCTTGTAGTCTTAAGCCGACTGTAAATGGAAGATCATCTTCAATGTAACCAATTTTTCGAAGCCAATCCTCTTCATGTAGTGCTGCTTCCAATTGCCTTTTCGTAAAGTCGTAATGTTCGTATAGTCTCTTTGCATCTTCCCATCCGTCATTTGAGCGAGCATCTTGCAAAATACTTTCGTTCACAGCGGCAGAGAAAAGAGATGCTAACATGTCATCTTCAATTGAGGTATTCTGAACTTTCCAAGATGGCTGCTGAGACCAATGCTTCATGTCAGGTGCGAAGCTGCCGCTGACGAAAGCGTCCCATAATTCACTTGCGTCCTTTGTAAGTGCCGTAATAGGACCGTTCATTTGCATATTTGCAAATGAATTCATCGGTTTATTTGCGATGTATTCAAATGCCTGTGCATTCGTTAACATAACGCCTTGTTTTCCCTCATACGTTGCTTCTTTTAAAAACGTTCCGTAGAAAGAAGTAGAGTGCCATGCGAATGCATTTTTTTTCCAAGTTGCTACGGATAAGAGCGTACCGCTATCATCTTCTCCCCAAAGGAACCAACCTTGACTAACGTGCTGGAGCCTAATTGTTACTTCAGTTTGTATGATCATCGATTAATTTTCCTCTCCGTAATTCCTCTTGTAGTGCACGCAGACGTGAATGTAAGTTAGCGATATGAATAATGAAAGCATCCCATTCATCAGTTCGCTTCAGTCGTTTATAAAGCATACGTAATTTCTTTAAGTAACGAACGGCACGTTTATATGATTTGCGATTTCGCTCTTCAATTGCTTCCATTGCGGCATGGTGATAAAGAGGAAGTGCTGCTTCGGGCGCTTCTTTTTCAATATCTTTCAATGGTTCTTTCAAAAGTTCGATTACTTCGAATCCATATAAGAGCTGAAGTTCTGTCCATGCATGGTATTGTTTCTTCGCAAGTACATATTGTTCATAATTTGTGAAACTATACGGTAATAGTTCTTGTAAAATCATTTCTAATCCCGCTTGTTCATTCGTATGTGTTGCATATGTCTCATACATCATCACAAATAATCGAACGATATCTTGTATGAAGACGGTATTTTCTTGTTCCGTTATCGTTTCTTTTACTTGTTTATAAGTAAAGGAAAGCCAATCTTTCCCGCGGTCCCACTCCATCGCACTTAATAACTCTTCTAACCAATAGAAGTAAAGGCTCACAACAGAAGAAGGCTGTTTTTCCAGTAATTCCATTGCCGATACATCTTCACCGTTTAAAAAGAGCAGGTGAGAAGATGCTAATGCTTTGGAAAGTGGATTGATTTTAGTATTGATTCGTTTTTTTTCTTCTTGTAGCTGCTCCTCTGTTCTTAACAGTTCACCCCATACGTGACGATAAATGAAGAATCGCTCTTGTGTATAGGCATCGGTAGAGAAGAATGATTCATGTATAAGCCGCGCTGTTTCTTCTAAAATCGGTTTGGATTCTTCTGGAATCGCCTCTGTTTTTAGGTCCCTAACGGTAGATTCAACTTTATCAACGAATAGGCGAACGACGTTAACTGGTTGGTGATAAGAATATAGTTTGTTTGCTTCAAATTCTTGAATTTCTTCTAATAATTTTTGAAAGCAATAAAGTGCCGCGTGCAACTTAAATAATTCATGAATAGCAACGATGCGCGGAGCTTTCCGTTCTAATTTTGTATAGAAGTCTGTAAAAAGACTCATAAGAAAATACATTTGTTTATAAGTGAGCCGCGCTTGTTCTTTTTTAAATGATTCATATTCATTTTCAAAGTATGTTTGCCAACTTTTATAATCCATTTCTTCAAAAGCTGATGATTGCAATACTTGTCGTGCAGTTCGAATAGGAGGAAGAGAAGGTTTTGTATTATTTTTGAATAAAGTTAATACATCTCCTACTTGCCCAAAACTAGAAGCTGCAGATAGTAACACAGCAAGCATATGCTGACATTGCGTTGGCGCGAAGCAATCGCAATAGCTTTCAGTGACATTACGAATCGGAATGTGAACACTATATACACTGCCTTCAGCATTTACAGTTCCGGATAGCGTATAGCCATCAAAGTCAACGTTATAGACAACACCACTACGATATAGTTGCCGAGCTGTAGCGACATGCTCTTGATCAGCAACTTGCTGTGGATCAAGCCCTTGAACGAACTCATTCGCAATCATCATAATTTCATCTTTCGTAATTGAGTCTTGCAGCATAATATTCCTCCGTACACAGATTTCTTTCCTTTACCATTATAAACAAAAAATGCTCAAAACAGAAAAAATGAAATTCTAATTACACAATTAGAAAATCATGGTAATATATATAATGTTAATTTTGTATATTACTATGTAATTAAAAGGAGAGAATTTGTTTGTCAGATTTACAATCGAAGTTTGGTAATGGCATGAATAAGTTGCAAGAGGGAATTGAGCAAGGCAAGATGAAGTTGCAAGTAGCACAGGAAATGGCGCAATTAAAGAAGATTACACAAGAGAAGTTACAAGAAAAAACTGAAATTTTACTTGAACTTGGTCAAACGGTATATATGCAACTTCGTGATGATGAAGTTCGAATAGATTTGTTGAAAGCTATTGTAGCACCAGTGCAAGAGCTTGATGTTGCTATTTATAACACGCGCAGACAAATTTCTAATTTACAGAGACAAGAACAAAAAGGACAGTGTAGTTGCGGTGGTCCATTATCATTAAATGATAAATTTTGCGGGCAGTGCGGTAAAGAAAATGAGTTACTCCTTCAATCAAAAAATATTGAAAAAGAAGCATGTTCTTCATGTGGTGAACAAATTGCAACGGAAGCTACATTCTGTCCAGCATGTGGTATGAAGCAAAGTAAGGAGTGAGGAACATGTATTGTAAAATTTGCGGTTTAGAACAGCCGGAGGCAGTAAACTATTGTACACATGACGGCTCAAGTACGGATAGTATAGATAGCCATGTTATGTTAGTCCCGCAATCTTCGAAGTATTGCCGAACATGTGGACAGGAAAGTAAAGAATATGCTACATATTGTGAGAAATGCGGTGATTCTTTATTAGGAGTCGCCCAAAAAGAATCGAACATGAAATTACCAAATGCAGGAGCGCAATTACATGTAAATGCATCAGGAAGTATGCTGAAAAAAGGATTATTCGGTGGTGCTTTTGCAATTGTATGTATGTTCATTGCAGGCTTCATTGGCAGTTTAATAATAGATTCTGCTATAAATGATGTAGTGGAGACAGCGGTTAGAAATACGGATGGTATGTTGAATATGAATACCATTAATCAATCATTTATTGGTATAGCACCATTAATTTTAATGTGTCATTTAATAGGTATTGAAATTAGCGGGAGCGGGGCATACACGATGTCATTCCTTCTTCATATGCCATTATTCATCTTGGTAACTATTCCGGCACTTATATTAGGTGGAAGTGGATTTTTTGTTGAAAGAAAAAAACCTTCAATTAGTTGGCGAGAGAAGTTCATGACATCATGTGTAATTGGCATGATATACGGTATTTTCTTATGTATTGTAAGCTTTATGGCAAGTTCTTCTACATCTATTTCTTATTTCTATCAAACGATGACTATTGATGTTGTATATTCTCATGTTGTTAGTTTATTGTTTGGTATTATATTTGGCCTATTATTCAGCTTTATTGGTATGAGTATTGAAGCAGGACCACATCGTATGCTTTCTTCTACTAGTCAGTTTGTCCCGTATGTAACGTCTATTTATTATAGTATATTGACTGTTTTGAAAGGACTACTTATTACATTTGGTATTATACTTATTACGATTTTATTTAGTAGTTCAAAATCAATGGGTCCAATTGATTTTCCAGAGAAGGCGTATAAAGTATTACTTTCTTTAGAAGCAACACCTTTCATGTGGAATATGGCCCACCTTTCTCCAACTGAAATTGAGTGGGGAAATATGGAGAGAGAAATGCATAGATATTCAGTCGAAAAAGGGCCACTGCATGTATCGTATATGTCAGGCATATCAATACAGGGTACGTCTTTAAAAGACCTGGAAATCGCTAATGGTGCTAGTGCTGATCGTATAAAAGATATTGATGATTTTAATTCGTATTTACATTGGTGGGGATTATTAATTCTTCTACCATGTATTCTACTAGTTAGGGCTGGAATGAAATTGGCTCAATATCGTATGCGAAATATGTACGTAACTATAGCAGTGTTTAGTGCTGTTTATACAGTGATGATGCTTTGTGTAAATGGATTAGCAAAAATTCATATTACAGCTTCAGGAAGTAAGGAAATTATGAAGGAGTTCGCTGGAATTTCTGGACCGATATTATCTATTCAAAGTAACACGCTATATTTAATAGTAGGTAGTTTTCTTATTTCTTACTTATTAACATTCGCGGGTATGAAATTAGTGAAAAAATAAGGGGGAGAAATACTTGAAGTTTTGTGGAACATGCAATAAACAAGTTGCGGATCATTTGAACTTTTGTCCTGATTGCGGAAGTAAAGTAGAAGAAATTGCTGATCAAACAGCTTCTTCTCACTCAGAAATGCGTAGAGAAACAAAGTCAGTGAAAAGTAAGAAGAACATGTTTTTACTTATAGGTTTTGTCATTGTTTTTGCTATTTTGTTTGGCGCATATAAATTCGGTGCGAGCAAGTTTTCGAAGGAAAAGCAAGTAAATGCAATGATTGAAGCATTCCAAAATAAAGATGTGAATGCAATCGATGAGATTTTGAAAGTAGACGATCCAACCTTAAAGGTTAAGACAGAAGATATTAAGGCGTATATCCGTTATTTAAAAGAGAATCTTTCTTATAATAAAGAACTGTTATCATATTTGCAAAGAGAGACAGTAGATCAAAAGTTAGCAAGTGATAAAGCATCTTTTAAAGATGGGAAAATTATAGAAGACGGGAAAGAATGGTTCTTGTATCCGAAGTATAAGTTCAGCATGAAGTCGTATTACATGAATGTTAGCACAACTGCAAAGAATGCTGAAATATATGTGAATGATAAAAAAGAAACAGAGCTTTCTAGTGATAAAACTTCGAAAGAATTAGGTCCATACTTCCCGGGTGCTTATGTTGTAAAGGCAAAGGCGAAGACGGAACTTGCTGAATTAGAGACAGAAAAAGAAGTGGATTTAGCAGATGAAAAGAATGGGACAGTAGAAGTGAATTTATCACTTGAAGGAAATTATATAACCATTTCATCTGATGAAAATGATGCAACTGTATTTGTTAATGGCAAGAAACGTGGAAAGTTAAATTACGGAAGTTATAAACTTGGTCCTGTACCAACGGATGAAACGGTAGAAGTACATTTAGAGAAAAACGCTGAATTTGGTGTGATGAAATCTGAAAGTATTAAAGTTGGAGATCAAAGTACATATTACTTAAAGTTCCCAAAAGAAGCTTCTAGTTCAGCGGTTGGAGATTTTGTACAAAATCATATTTATAATAACGTGCGTGCAATTGCATTAAACGATTTTAGTTTAATTGAAAATGATTATGATAAGAGCGGGAAATCGTATAAGGAAGACCGTGATTACTTACAATATCTACACAAAAAAGGAATTACAGAAGATTTATTGACAATGAATATTCGCAATGTAGAACGTCAAAGTGCAACGAAATATAAAGTAACGACATATGAAGAATATCATATTCGTTACGGTGACGGCTCTGTAAAATTCAAGAGCTTTAATAATGACCATATCGTTACTGTTAATGGAAATGGAAAGATATTGTACCATTCTCTTGGAGCGAATAATACGCTGAAATCAGAGGAAGTATCTGGTCCGACTCATTAATATAAGAAAGAGGCTGTTCAATTTTGAACAGCCTCTTTCTTTAGGTAGCTTGCCGTTATTGTCAATCTTTGACGGTAAATCGATATTCCATGTTGAACCGTTGATATAATTTTCTCTACTCGTGTTCATGAAGGGAAAGTAAAAAGGATATCACCTAGTTGGGAAATTCTACTAGGTGATATCCTTTTTTGCAATTAGAAGCGGGCTTCCTTTAATATCGCTTGTACATATGGATCATTTAATATTTGCTTTATGAGCGGTAGCATTTCTTGCTCGAATGGAATATCAATAGGGAATGGTTTTTGAGAGCCTGGTTTTATTCCGTATTGTACGAGTTTGTAATGTGTATTTTCTTCAGACTTGAGCACAATTAATTTATAGCGATTGTCATCGTTTGTTAGTGAGAAGTCAATTGCGATTGCATCATATGTTACATCATCTTTATATATGTACGGCTTTGGTGTACCGACCCAGTCTACCTTAGCTTGTAAATTCATGGACGTCACCTCCTTATATGTATTATATAAAAAATAAAAGCCAGCTCTCAATAAAGAGAACCGGCTGTAATTTAGCAGTCATTGGTTATTTTAAAATTTTCACTTTAACAGTTTTGCGTCCCCATTTTTGAGCAGCGCTATCTGATCCAAGTAGGATGTCGATACGGTTACCTTTAATTGCACCGCCAGTATCTCCAGCGATAGCTTCTCCGTAACCTTCTACCCATACTTTAGATCCTAATGGGATTACTTTCGGGTCAACAGCGATCATTTTCATGTTTGGGTTCGCTGTTAAGTCATGACCCATTGCAGTTAATACACGGCCGCCGTATGTGCCACCGTTTTCACTTGGGTGAGCTGTATATGCCGTAGCTACAACTGTTAACTCACGACCACCAGAAGGTGTGCTAGTCTCAGCAGCTTTCACAGCAGGCTTAGCAGCAGGTTTTGCTTGTGCTGCAGGTGCTTGAGCTTTAGCTGGTGCTACAGTTTTAGCAGGAGCAGGTTGTTCTTGTTTCTCGATAACAGGTGCTGTACCTGTTAAGAAAGGAACGTGAACATAAGCTGTTTTCCCGTTATATTCAAATTGTAACCACTCATTTTGTACTTGGTTCGTTGTTTCGATCATATCGTCTTTCTTAAGCGTTCCAAGAATTTCTGAGTTTGTGTTCGCTTCAGCACGTACATTTAATACGTTAGCTGTTACATAGTAAGAGTTCTTTGTAAACTCTGCACTTACGAATGCGTCTTTACCATCTAATTTGATTTGTGACCATCCGTTTTCTGTATTTAGAACATCTAATTTATGACCATTCTGTAATTTATCGACAACTTTTGATTCAGTAGTAGGGTTTTCACGTACGTTTAGTACGTCTGTTGTTACAACAGTTTCTGCATTAGCAGATGCGGTGAAAATCCCAAGACCAAAAACTGCTGCTGTTGCTATTCCAATTAATTTTTTCATGATAGCCTCCATTGCGTTTGTTTTCGTGTCCTCATTATAGCAACAGATTTTTTCGGATTTTGGGAAAACACACAATTACAAACCATTCGTAATAAGTCGTTAACACTTTGTAATATAGCTAGAATGAGAGGAAAGCGTTTTTCATTCCATATAATTAGTAGGTTTCTAGTTATATTCAAAATATTTAATACAACATATTTTTTTCGGTGCAAATAAAAATATTACAGGAGTGTTACATAATGATTACTATACAGTTACATTCCTTGAGTATTTTACCGTTTTATGGGTAATATAGTTATATAAACATAAACATCTCGTTTGTGAAGTTATAAACACGCGCTATATACTAGCAAAAAACCGCATAATTGTTACAAGAAGAAAGGGTTGTAAAGAATAAATCTGCCCTTTTTTAAAACTGTAACACATCCTTTTTTGGGGAAATCTCTTCCCATCCGCATTTTTCTCACACAATTTGACAGTAGTATTCCAATCTTGTAGCTCTTGCAGAGTGGAAAGGTTGTACGGAAGGTAAGGCTGTCCATAAGAACTCTAATTGGTGAAGGCAAACTTGAGAGAGCCGAAAGAAAATCACCACAAAAAACTATGGTTTTCTATCCGATTTAACATATCGGAATTTATGATTTTTACAAGAAATGAAACATACGAAGGGGGATTTGATGAGGAAACTGACGAAAACATTTATTGTCTCATTAACATTATGTATTGCATTTACACTTTGGGGGATTATTCCCGAATCTATTATTGGAAAAGGTAGCTTAGGAAATGTAACGACTGTAATTCAAGCTGCGTTAGTTAGTAAGTTTGGATGGTTCTATATTATTTCCGTTTCTATTTTCTTAGGAATTGCTATTTTCTTAATTGTTTCTAAGTACGGTTCGATTCGTTTAGGTAAAGATGATGATGAACCTGATTATAGTTATATGACATGGTTTGCTATGTTATTTAGTGCCGGTATGGGAATCGGTTTGGTTTTCTGGGGTGTCGCAGAACCGATGAACCATTTATACACACCTCCGTTTGGAGAGAGTGCGACTGAAGAGAGTGCACGCCTTGCACTTCGTTTCTCATTTTTCCATTGGGGATTACATCCGTGGGGATTATATGCACTTGTAGCATTATGTATTGCGTATTTTACATTTAGAAAAGGAAGAGCAAGTACAATTAGTGCGGCGGTAGGTCCGCTATTTAAAGGCGGTGAACATGGCCGTATTGCCCATATGTTTGATGTTCTAGCTGTATTTGCGACAGTATTTGGTGTGGCGACATCATTAGGACTTGGGGCAAAGCAAATTGCGGGTGGTGTTAGTTATTTAACATCCATTCCAAACTCATTATCGACACAGCTAGTAATCATCGGAATTGTAACTGTTCTTTATATGCTATCTGCGCAAACGGGACTCGATAAAGGAATTAAATATTTAAGTAATGCGAATATTATTTTAGCGTTTGCACTTATGATAATTGTATTATTTGCAGGTCCAACAAACTTTATTATGAATTATTTCACTTCAACAATCGGTTCATACATTCAAGAATTGCCAAGTATGAGTTTCCGTTTAAGTCCATTAAATGAAGGTGGAAATCAATGGATTCAGTCATGGACAATTTTCTACTGGGCATGGTGGATTGCATGGTCACCATTCGTAGGTACGTTTATTGCTCGTGTGTCACGCGGGCGTACAATTCGTGAATTTGTTGTTGGTGTGTTACTCGTACCAACAGTAATTGGTGCGCTTTGGTTCTCTGTTTTCGGAGGAACAGGTATTCACATGGAGCTATTTGATGGTGCAAATATATATGGACAAATTAAAGAAATGGGCACAGAAGTAGGATTGTTTGCTATGTTAGACCAAATGGGTAGTATAGGACCGGCTTTATGTGTGTTAGCCATTTTACTTATTTCAACATTCTTTATTACATCGGCAGACTCTGCTACGTTTGTTCTAGCGATGTTAACGACACATGGTAGCTTAAACCCACCAAATCGTATTAAAATGGTTTGGGGTATTGTTCTAGCGGCGTTAGCTTCGATCTTATTGTATGTCGGAGGATTAGAGGCGCTGCAAACTGCTTCGATTATTGCGGCCTTCCCGTTCGTATTTGTTATTTTCTTTATGATTGCAGCACTATTTAAAGAGTTGCAAAAAGAAGGACGTATGAAACAACATTAATAATAGAAGAAAAAAATTATGTATATATAAATAGTATTAGGACTGCCGACATTCGGCAGTCCTTTTTCACTGTTCTATACTATTGTAGGAAAAGCATTACTTTGTTGCGGAATACTATAGATATCGGTAATTTAAAAAGAAAAATCGATATAGTTCGACATTATCCGATATTTTACACATTATATTCATATTTTTGACAAAAATATGTCGGAAATGTGTTGTTACTTTTATGTATATGTGCTATATTATTTCCTGTAAGCGATTTCAAATAGTTTTAAAGCGCATTCAAGGGGGACAACTAGAATAATGAAACGTTACGAAAGAAAGTGGAAGCATATTTGTTTGAAACGTGCGGCACATCGAAATGCCCAAGAAAGCACGGAACCAAAGACTGAAACTCGTAAAGAGCATCAAGAGAAGCAATTGGTTCTACAAAAATAGCAATCACTTTTTCGTATATAAATGAAGGTCGATCGTTCGTTGGGGGATGGACGTGAAATAACTTTCAGCTAAGGGGTATTGTCTGATATATATAGTATTACGGTAAAAAATAAGCACAGAGCATACGGCGCTCTGTGCTTATTTTTTAATGAAATCTATTTTTCTTTTTTAAATCGTACTGTTTTATCCCAACCAATTACTTGTTTCTTGCTCTTTGCACGTAAGTAAAGAATGAGACTGCGAATAAACAAATACGTAAAGAGCTGTGCGTACGTAAAGTACATAATGACGCTTATGAAAATATTGGTCGGTGTAAAGGTTCGTTCGACGCTCTGAGCGCTAAATAATTGAGAAACATATGTAATATATGCGACATACCACATAAATAGTAATGGAATGCTATATTGAATTTGGAATATGCCGAGCAGTCCAATTATAAACCAAACGTTTGAAATGATTAGGAATAGCCAAAATACGACATACACTAAAACTTGTTGTAAGGAATGGACGAGAAGTTTCCCTTTAAAAAAGCTTAATGAAGAAAACATTTTTTCTAAAATGTATAAGTTTCCTTGAAGCCAACGTGTCCGCTGTTTTATAAGGATTTTTAAATGTTCAGGTTCTTGTTCCCATGTAATCGATTCCGGGACGATTGGTAAGAGATAGCCCTTTTGGGTAATTCTTAATGTTAATTCGGCATCCTCTGCAATTGCATAAGGATCATAGCCGCCAAGTTCTTCTAATGCGGAACGACGAAGAAGCATGTTTGTTCCGGTTAGTGAACCTGTTTGGAATAATAGCCAGCGTCCAGATTGCATAAGGAGCTGGAAAATCTGAAATTCTAATGAAATCATTCGTGTAAGCCAGTTTCTTTTCTCATTTACTGTACGAACGTGTCCAACTGCTCCAACGGCATCCTTTGTTGTTTCAGCATGTTCTACGAGCATTCGCAGTGCATGTGGTTCAGGTTGATTATCTGCATCGTAAACACAGAAATATTCACCATCCGAAATGCTAAGGCCGTAGTTTAATACACGCGATTTTCCTTTCGGTTCGCCAGGTGGTACACGAATGTGATGAATATGAGCATAAGCTTTGTCGAAATCATCGCCAATTTCAGGTGTTTCATCTTGAGAGTTATCGTTTAATAAATAAACGTTTAGTTTGCCTGGGTATTCAATCTTTGCCATTGCTTCTAATGTATCTTTAATAACCACCCCTTCATTATGGGCAGGTATTAAAATATCTACACTTGGATAATGTTCTAGCGTACGATCTTTTCGCTTACTATTTCGATGAATTAAGCCTGCGAGTGTTAAGAGAGAGTAGTAAACGAGTAGGCCTGAGAATAGAAAGGCAGTAAAAATAAGTACATATTTGATTGAAAATGTGATGCTAATCCAAAATACGAGTACGCAAAACAGAAGGAATAAAAGGAGTATAACGAGTGTCATCATAATAATGTCTGTCCTTTTGTCGTGATTTGTTCTCGTTTTATTTTAATGTCTTGAATTGCTTCAGCAGCAAGCCATTGCTCCATTTTTGGATGTAGACGGTTCATTACAATGTCAGCACCGGCTTCATTTGTATTTTGTAATAAAATGACTAATGTGTTGCTGTCATATTCAGCAGCAAGGTCAAAGTCAGCTCTGACTGTATCAACTAACAATGAAGCTACACGATCCATGACACTTTCCTTCGTATATTTACTAAAGGAAGTGAAATCAAAGAAAATGATAATGCCTGTTTCATTACGACGATTCATTGCAGTTGTTAATAATGCTTGTCGTCTTTCGAATTCTTGTCTTGTTAATAATTTTGATTCTCCAATGTATTGCTCAAGCACTCTTACCCGTTCAGTTAACTCTTTATTTTTAAGGATAACCTTTTTTAATAGATGGGTTGAAATATAAACAATGAAGAAGTTAGCTGCCATCAGGAAGTGGGTAATAATATATTCCCATTGATCTGATGTACTCCATAAGTGAAGCCACGCTTGATAAAATAAATAGAATACTGAAATGATTGTTCCCAGTATGAAGAAAATAAATGCTGTTTTATCAGGTAAAAATAGGAATAGTACATTTATGATGACATATATAATTGTAAAAATGAGCGCGTGCTCATATTTCGTCACATGTACAGTAGTAAAATAAAATAAAATTTGTAAAATCCACATAGAGAGGACTTTATAGGACTTATCTTTCACGAAACGTTCCTCCTTAAAGCTAATTCGTGCTGGATATTTGTAGTATGCACAATTATTAAGAAATGGACCATGTAGCTGGAAGTCTTTTTTTAGTGAGCGACATCAGGTAGTATCCCTCTTGTACAAGAAAAAATAAACAGACATACATACTAATTATTGTAACATAGCGTCTATACATCTATACATAAAGTATTTAATATATATAAAAATTATATTTATGTTATATAAAAAAGTCTCCTCTTTAAAAGAGGAGACTTTACATGAGTTTATAGGAACATCATACCTGCGACTGCTGCGTTTAAGAAGTTCGCTAGTGTACCAGCGATAACTGCTTTAATCCCTAATTGTGCAATTTGTTTACGGCGAGTAGGAGCTAACGTTCCAGTTACACCTAATTGAATTGCAATAGAAGAGAAGTTTGCGAATCCACAGATTGCGAATGTTAAAATCAGATTTGTTTTTGCAGAGAACTCTGCCATATGTGGTCCTAAGTTTGCATATGCAACGAATTCGTTGATTGCAAGTTTTTGACCGATAAAGCTTGCTGCTTGTATAGCTTCACCTGGAGAAACCCCGATTAAGATTGCAAATGGTGATAATAAGTAACCGAAGATTAAATCTAGGCTAAGTTTAATATCGAACCAAGAACCAACCAATCCTAGTAATCCATTTAATAAAGCGATTAATGCGATGAAAGCCATTAACATTGCTGCTACGTTAATAACAAGTTGCATACCTTCAGATGCACCACGTGCAGCTGCATCAATAACGTTTGCGTCTTCACGTTCTGTAGAAAGCTCAACGTTATTATCTACTTCTTCTGTTTCTGGCATAATTAGTTTTGCAATTAATAAACTTGATGGAGCTGCCATAATTGCTGCTGCTAATAAGTGTTCTAACGGAATTCCCATCGCTGCATAGCCGACAAGAACTGACCCGGCAACAGCCGTCATACCACTTACCATAATAGTGAAGAATTCACTGTTAGTTAAACGTGCTAAGTATGGTTTAATTAAAATTGGTGCCTCAGTTTGTCCTAAAAATACAGTTGTTACTGAGTTTAAACTTTCTGCTTTTGAAGTTCCAAGAAGTTTACTTAATGCACCACCAACGACACTAACAAATTTCTGCATAATACCGAAATGATATAAGATTGCTACTAATGAACTAATAAATACAATTGGAAGTAGTGCTTGAATAAAGAAGACAAATCCCCAAGGGCCTTTTGCGTTGACTAAATCCCCAGCAACGAACCTAATTCCCTCGTAAGAAAAATTAATTAATCCTTGAACACCATCAGCAGCGTATTTTAAACCTGCTTTTCCGGCATCCCATCGTAATACGATAAATGAAAATGACATTTGTAATGCTAGCGCGATTAAAATTGTGCGCCAATTAATAGCTTTGCGGTTGGAAGATAGTAAGAAAGCAATTGCTAATACTCCAATCACACCGCCAATTCCCCATAAAACATTCATGCAGTGTATGCTCCTTCCTCATAGTAAAAAAGTGTATAAACCAGTTGTCTATACTTTTGCGAATATAACATCTTAAGTAACTTATCATAATGGACATCGGAGGTCAAACGTCTAATGAAAAGTTTAAATAAAAAGAAAATTCTTTGAAAAAACACATATAAAATGAATAGACATGAAATAGGTTATGTTTTTTTTGGAAATATATTCATTATGATAACGTTTTGGGCAATTTTAATAGAATATAGTGTATGAAATAGGAGAATGAACGCATAATTTTTTCGTAGAGAGAATGAAAGGGAATTACTATATCGAGTCCTTTAAAAAAAAGCCTTCTAGTAAACTAGAAGGCTCTGAAGCTATAAATTAAGGTGCTTTCGTATACCCTAAGAAATGGCTTTTCCAATAAGAATTGTTTAATGAAGCGATTGCTACACCTTTATCTCCAGATTGGATAAATGATCCGCCCCCAAGGTAGATACCCATGTGAGAAGGACCTGCTTTATAAGTGTCTTTGAAATAAATTAAGTCTCCAGGTTGTGGACTTGAAGTTTGTGGTAAGCTGCTCCAATATCCAGCAACACTTTGGCGGCTAATGTTATGACCAAATTTCTTAAATACGTGGTAGATGTAACCACTGCAGTCAACACCATTAGCAGAAGTACCGCCCCAAACGTATGGTACGCCTTGCATAGATTTCGCGTATGCAAGTAGAGAAGAACTGTCACCGCTATTATTAGTGTTATTGTTATTGTTGTTATTATTTTGATTGTTATTTTGGTTGTCGTTAGGCTTATTATCTACTGCGCCACCAACTGGTGTTTTAGATAGGAAACGTGTTCCGATGTAACCAGTTTGACCGTTGTAGTTAATTTTGCTCCATCCAGAGTTTTCAGAGATTACTTGAACCTTCTGTCCTTGTGGAAGTGCGCCTATGATTCTATAATTTGTACCTTCGCCGCTACGTACATTTAGTGCAGAAGCATTAATGTAGTAGTCACCAATTGCACCTTGTTCAGGTTGTTTCGGTTGCTCAGGAGTAGCAGTGCCACCTTTGACGAATTTTACAAATTCGCTACTAACATAGCCTGTTTTTCCTTGGTAGTTTACTTTAAACCAGCCGTTTTCAGATCCGACTACGTTTAATGTTGTGCCATTTAACACGCCGCCAATTACACTATGGTAAGCAGCAGGGCCTGTACGAACACGTAGAGATGTTGCGTTAACAACGTAAGTACCACCAGTTTGAATAGTTCCATTATTATTTTGCTCTTGGTTGTTACCTTGAGTGACGTTTTCGTTAGAACCGCCTTTTGTTACGTAGTCCTTGCTTAAGTAAGCTGTTTGTCCTGCGTAATTGATTTTGAACCAATCTTGAACTTCGCCTACAACTTGTACTACTTGTCCTTGTTTAACAGAACCTACAGTTGGATGAGAAGTGCTAGGACCTGTACGAACGCGAAGGGAAGATACATTTACTGTATAGTTTCCACTTGCTGGTTGAACGGTTGCTTCATTGTTACTATTGTTGTTATTGCTTGTAGAGCCAGTATTTGAAGAAGCGCCTGATACAAATTGGCTACTAACATAACCAGTTTGTCCGTTATGGTTGATTTTCACCCAACCATTTTCTTCTCCAATTACGTTTAAAGTTTGTCCTTCATATACACGTCCTGAAACAGAACTAGAAGTGTTAGGAGCTGTACGTACACGTAATACATCGGCAGTAACTTTATTCTTTCCACCTGTTGTACTTACATTAGAATTACTTGCTCCATTTTTTGATACAAATTCGCCACTGACAAAGCCAGTTTTTCCATTATGGTTAATTTTGAACCAACCATTTTCTTCTCCAATTACGTTTAACGATTGACCATTATAAACGCGAGAGATGACGTCGTGAGAAGTACTTGATCCTGCACGAACATGTAGTACGCTAGCATTCACCGTATATGATGAATTGTTTGATGCGGAAGCTTGGACAGTTTGTGTAGCAGCTTTTTGTGTATTTTGTTCAGGGGCAGCTTGAACGCTATCAAGTGTAGGGGCTGCTCCTCCTGCTACAGACACTGCCGCAAGACCGGCAAGGTATTTTTTCATAATTTGTCGATTCCTTTCTGTCTGTAATGTAGTTAAGAAATATTTACCAACTGTTAAAAATTCTAAAGAGCATGTCGATTACTGTCAAGACTTATGTGGTAATCTGAATATGAAAAAAAGGTTACAAAAAAAAATCAAGGTATAAATCTGCACCTTGATTTCCATTTAAATACATATATTTGATGTGGAAAATAAGAAGATTATTCGTATTTAGGAAGATGTGCTGTTGGATTTTAAAAGGCTTTGAGAAAATGACCTTTGTAGTAATTTGGTGATAGGGCCAACTTGACCATCTTGAATTGCAGTTCCATCGAGATGGGTCATCGGTAAAATTTCAATAGTCGTTCCCGTAAAGAAGCATTCATCTGCTTGATAAACATCGCGAACGCTGAAAAGCTCTTCCTTTACAGGAAGTTGAAGAGTGTTAGCTAAAGAAAGGACGTACTGACGAATAATGCCGTTTAAAATAAGGTGATTGGCTGGATGCGTATACAGTGTTCCGTTTTTTATAAGAAAGAAGTTAGAGTGGCTACCTTCAGTTACAATACCATTTCGTACGAGAAGTGCTTCTTTACAACCTTTGCGTTCAGCTTTCGTATAAGCTAATACATTTGGTAATAAATTTAACGATTTAATATCACAGCGGAGCCAGCGTGTATCAGGTTCTGATATAGCACGTACACCGTATTCAATCCATAAAGATGGTCTTTCTTTTTTTGAAATATAAGCATAGATTGTCGGAGATATGTCATATGAAAATGCATGTGCTCGAGCTTGTACACCACGAGATACTTGTAAGTAAATTGTTCCGTCTTCGTGGAAATTATTGTTTTCAATTAATTTGTAGAGTAAGATGATGAGTTCGGCTTTTGAGAAAGGAAGTGATAATTCTATTTCTTCAAGGGATCGATATAATCTTGTTAAATGTGGGTCTAATAAGTGAAAGTTTCCGTTATAAAGGCGAATAACTTCATAGACGCCATCACCAAATTGTAAACCTCTTTCTTCAAGTTCTATGTATGCGCGATGTTTTGTTGTATCAATAACTGCATCATTCCATAGTACAAATCTTTCGTATGCCAATTTTCGTCCCATCCTTTCGTTAGTACATGAATAAAAATCACTATAGTAATTTTTATGTAAGCAATTCTCTACATATGACGTATATGTATTTGTAAATCACAGAGAAGTAGTGGTGATTTATCCTGCATTAACTGCCCGTAAACGCCCGATTGGTGAGGGCTAATAATCAGTGGGGGATGAACAAAACACCCACTGATTAAAGTTTCACTTTATAGCATTTTGTATATACAAATTCGGAAATGAGAAATAAGAATCCTGCTTTTTGAAAAAAAAAAAGCAACATTCGTATGGAATGCTGCACAAGGAGGGTAGCTATCATTCATAGGGACATCGTCTTTACAGGTTTCATTTATGCAAACAAAACACTTGGAAAGACAATTATAAGAAAGTTGAAAACAAATGATGCACACATTTCTCTAAGGGATCTTATTGAAGATGAGAGATAAGAAATATGTGGAACCTTGTTTACATATTTTATTATAAAGATGTTTCGTTAATGTGGTGTAAATATTAGGTGAAGGTTATGTAATTTTAAAGTTAATGAATAGGAGAGGAAGGATAGCAGAAAATAAAAAAAGAGGCTGAGATTACTCAGCGCTCTTCTTTTCTTCTTTAATAGCGGTCTTTACTTCACCAGTTTTGATCTTGTTACTTTCAGAGAAGCGAAGTAAGTCACCTTCAATGATTTTGTCAGACATGTTCAATTCATTTTGGGCACGATCAATTAGTGGTTGAGATTCTTCTTTCGGTAATTGCACAACTTCGCCAGTAGTACGGTCGTAGAATGTACTGTTCGTGTACATGTACTTATCTGTAACGAAGCTACCGTCACGAAGAACAACGAATCCTTTATTTTCTGGTGAGAATACATCATGACCGAATTGAATTTGATTCGTAGAATCTACACCAAGTAAGTTTAGAATTGTTGGCTTAATGTCAATTTCACCAGTTGGTTTTGAAATTGTTTTACCTTCTTTTTGACCTGGAACGTGAATAAACATCGGTGTTTTTTGTAAGTTCATATGGTCAAATGTAGTGATTTCTTCTTTTCCTAAGAACTGTGCCATTGCACGGTTATGGTTTTCAGAAATACCATAGTGATCACCGTAGAATACGATAACTGAGTTGTCGTAAATACCTTCTGCTTTTAGACGCTCAATAAAGTGTTTCATTGCTTCGTCTAAATAGCGAGCAGTTACCATGTAACGGTCAAATACGCCATCACCAGAATTGTATTCATCGATTAATTTCGTACTGTCATCATAAGTGAATGGGTAATGGTTTGTTAAAGTAAGGAAGCGAGTATAGAACGGTTGCTTCACTTCTTTTAACATATCGATAGATTGATCGAAGTATTCGATATCTTTTAATCCCCAATTTAATTTTGTTTCTGGCGTAATTTTGTAGTCAAGCTCGTTGTAGTAACGATCATAACCAAGTGCCGGATACATAATGTTACGGTTCCAGAACGTTGCGTTATTCGCGTGGAATACTGATGTGTGATATCCTTGCTGACGCAAAATTTCTGGAGTTGCTGTATATTCGTTATTACCGTGTGTGAAGAATACAGCACCACGGTCTAGTGGATACATTGAAGTATCTACTAAGAATTCAGCATCAGACGTTTTACCTTGCCCAGTTTGATGGAAGAAGTTATCGAAGTAATAACTTTCTTTCGCAAATTGGTTTAGGAATGGTGTAACTTCTTGTCCGTTAACTTGCGCACCAATTAAGAATGTTTGTAATGATTCAAGAGAGACAACAATTACGTTTTTCCCTTTTGCAGTACCAAACATATTTGGATCTGGTTTACTTTGTGTTGTTTTCACGTAGTTTTCTGTTTCTTGTAATTTACTACCATCAGCAAACGCTTTTTGTGAACTTGATTTTGCTTGTAAGCCAAGATCGTATGCTTGGTGTACATATAATCCTAAGTTTTTAACAAGCATAACGCGGTCGAATGAACGTGTTAATAGTTCTGGACGCTCAGCTTCTGCAAATCCTAGGTTTACGCAGAAAATAGCAACCGTTGACACGAAGTATAGAGAACGCATCGGACGCGCTACACGTTCTGTCGGTGCAAAATCTTTCTTCTTCTTCAATAGAACGAAGAATACGATAATATCCGCAAATGCAAGGATGATTTTGTAGTTAAATAATTCTTTCACACTAGAACCTAAACTTCCGAAATTAGACGTTTGTCCTAGTACTGGTAAAGTAACGAAGTCATTGTAGAATCCGTAGAACATTACGTTACCAACAAGAATGAACGTTAAGATAAAGTTAATTCCTAGTGCTATATAGTTACGTTTTTTCCCTTTTGCAAATAATGCAAGACCCACAAACAGTAATGATGCTGCTAATGGACTAATGAATAAAATGAATTCTTGCATGAAAGATTCAAGTTTTAAATCGAAGCTAGTGCGTGTAATGATGTAGGATTTTAGCCATACGGCCAAAGCTACGAATAAAGTAAAACGCACATTTTGAAATTGTGATTTCATGGTTTCTTTCATTCATTTCCACCCTTTCTCTATCAGGCTTGGTCGATTTTGGAGCGAAAAATGTTAAAATAAAAAATACATAGTTTTCTTGGCCATAATTAGAGTTTCTATATTCACCCATATACGACTTTAACTATGCATACCCTTTTTGGTTTCTTGTGCTGCTCATAAGCATAACGTCATTTCTGTATTATACAACAAAATTCATTTCTGAGAAACACTATACCATTTTACATTTTTTGTATGTGATTTGTCACTACCAGAGAAAACTTTAACATTCGTTTATATGCCCGTCAACTAGAAAATATAACAAAAATAGAAAAGAATGTTAAGCGGAATTGAAAGTTTTTTGGTTGAGAAATATGGAATAGAAATCTTTAAGTGGTTGTCTAGAAAACTATTATATGAAGGAAAATATGAAAAAATTAACGAACACTTGTTCTTTTTGGTTTTGTTTGTTACAATGAAATTTCATTGATAGATTATGTGTAATTTTGATGAACTTTTACTGATAACATAACATATTGTAGCTTATTTCTTTTGAAAATAGGGAGGCTTTTGAATGAAACAAAAATTTTCAGTTGAAGCGTTTTGGAAGAAAATAAAACATGTTGCGAAGCAGGCAGGGCAGTCGGTAATCTATGCGAGTTTATTGTTGTTTTACGTGTTGCAAAGACCGGATGTTCCAAAACGAGTGAAAATTATTGTAATCGGAGCACTTGCTTATTTCATTGCACCGATTGATGCCATTCCAGATTTCATTGCTGGAGTCGGTTATACGGATGATTTAGGTGCGTTAATGGCCGCACTATTACAAGCATCGATATACGTAAATGAAGATGTGAAAGATAAGGCACGAGTGAAGTTGGCAGAATGGTTTGGTTCGGATATAGACACATCATTTATCGATCAAAAATTAGATCAATAGGTGAGAACTGTCATAGGATGACAGGGCGAACGTAAGCGAGGAAGTGCATTATGCCATCAGGAAGAACGCATACGAAAATAAACTTAATATCCCTTCCGGTTGTTTTGTTTATGCTCTTTTCGTATGGATTAACAAGTTTTGATTTTTTATTAACCTTTGCAATTGGCTTTTTAGTAGGTACTTCATTTTTAACACCGGATTTAGATACGTACAGTAATGCGTATAATAAATGGGGATTCCTCCGTATTTTTTGGTATCCATATAGGAGCGTAATGCCCCATCGTTCCTTCTTCACACATACGATTATAATTGGTGATATTATTCGTATTGCATACATGTTAATCGTGTTTTCTCCGTTTTTATTCCTATTAAATATAATCGCATTCGGTGGAAATTTAATAGAAATTGCGAAGGAACACGAGGTTGAAATTGTAACGTTTGTAATGGGGATTGTTGTGGCGAGTACGCTCCACATTATAGCGGATAAAGCGAATACGCGCCGAAAGAAAATGATGAGAAAAAAGAAGAAACGCAGAAGATAAAAAAACCGTCCCAAAAGGTATTTTGGGACGGTTTTTTCTTATTAATAGGTAGGTTATTCTTGTCGTATTTTGTAGTTAAGTCGATATTCATTGTCGAATCGCCGATAAAATTTCATTTACGATCATGCGACATTAATTTTTGGACAGTTCCTTTTTAATCAAACGTTTGTTTAAAACTAAGCTTTCAGTATCTTAATACCTTTCACGATATTCCAAATGAAGTAGTATAAGCTAATGATTCCGCAAATGCATAAGACGATGATTGCTCCAATTCCAAGTGTTACGTCTGGTTGATCAGATCCGATGCCCATAATTCCTAAAATAACTAATCCAATAAATGAAGCGATGCTTGGAATGATATGTGTCCATAGAGCACGTTTCGCATGTGGTTTCGTTTCAGAATCGCCCACAATCCACACGATAATAGGGAATAAGATAGGTGCAAATAATACACTAAAGTATGATAAAGCTGCTAATATTTTGTTTCCGTTCATATATATCACCTCATAAGTAATGTCCGTTGTTATACTTTTAGTATGCGATAAATTTGGCAACCTTCCTATCGATTAACATTACAAAAACGTGACGCTTTTGTAAGATTTCTTTTTTAAATGATGAAATTTTCGAAAAAATCTTTTTAAATGAAAATTGTTGTGATAAAATTAATGAAAACGTTTTCTTGAACGTTTTGTATTTTTTAGACTTAAAGGTATGATGACCTGGTAGTCTATTGATAAGGTTATATCTTATTTAAAAGGGGATTCTTTAGGGGGAGAGAACAATGAACACATGGACACAAGTTTACGATCCGTTCGGTAACATTTGGATTTCGGCAGCAGTCGCACTTATTCCAATCATCTTTTTTTTCTTAGCTTTAGCGGTTTTCCGCATGAAGGGGTATGTGGCAGGATTTATTACAGTTGTATTAACGATTTTGGTGGCGTTATTTGCGTATAAAATGCCATTCACAATGGCAATGGCAGCGACCGGATACGGTTTCTTATACGGATTATGGCCAATTGCGTGGATTATCATTATGTCAGTATTTTTATATAAAATTTCTGTGAAAACAGGTCAATTTGATGTCATTCGTGCATCTGTATTATCCATTACGAATGACCATCGTTTACTCGTTATTTTAATCGGATTTTCATTTGGAGCATTTTTGGAAGGGGCAGCAGGATTTGGTGCACCAGTAGCGATTACGGCAGCGCTTCTTGCAGGCCTTGGGCTAAATCCTTTATATGCAGCAGGTCTTTGTTTAATCGCAAATACTGCACCAGTAGCGTTCGGAGCGATGGGGATTCCGATTACAGTTGCTGGACAAGTAACAGGCATTGATCCGCATAAAATTGGACAAATGGCTGGGCATCAATTACCGTTCTTATCTTTATTTGTTCCGTTCTTTATCGTATTTTTAATGGATGGCTTTAAAGGAGTAAAACAAACGTGGCCTGCTTTATTTGTAGCAGGTAGTTCATTTGCAATTACACAGTTTATTACAGCGACGTTTTTAGGACCAGAACTTCCGGATATTACGTCAGCACTTGTAAGTTTAGTAAGTTTATCGCTATTCTTAAAAGTTTGGCAGCCGAAAGAAATTTATCAAACTAAGCAAGCGAATAGTGAAGTAGCAGCAACGACGACGGCGACATCTATGCCGAAACTAACGGGAGGAAAAGTAGTAAAAGCGTGGTCTCCGTTCATTATTTTGACTGTGATGGTAGTCATCTGGAGCCAGAGTTTCTTTAAAGCGTTATTCGCTCCGGGCGGCGCTTTAGAAAGTCTCGTATTTAAATTTGAAGTTCCAGGCTTGCACAATTTAGTAATGAAAGCAGAGCCTATTGTAAATAAACCAACACCTTATGAAGCAATCTTGAAATTAGATATTTTATCAGCGACTGGAACAGCAATTTTAATTGCTTGTATCATTTCTATCTTTATTTTGAAAATGAGTGCAAAAGATGCAGTAGTAACATTTAAAGAAACGTTAAATGAACTAAAAATGCCAATTCTATCTATTGGATTCGTATTAGGATTCGCATTTATCGCAAACTATTCTGGTCTATCTTCTACATTAGCGTTAGCGCTTGCAGGAACTGGCGGATTATTCCCGTTCTTCTCACCATTCTTAGGATGGATTGGCGTATTCTTAACAGGATCAGATACGTCAGCGAACGCACTGTTCTCGAATTTACAAGCAATTACAGCGCAGCAAGTTGGTGTATCTGAAGTGCTTCTTGTTGCAGCAAATACAACGGGCGGTGTAACAGGTAAAATGATTTCTCCGCAATCAATTGCGATTGCTTGTGCGGCAGTTGGACTTGCTGGGAAAGAGTCAGATTTGTTCCGCTTTACATTGAAGCATAGTTTATTCTTCGTTACTATTGTTGGGATTATGACGTATGTGCAGGCTTATTATTTAACTTGGATGATTCCGTAAACAACAAAAGAAATAAACTTTGCATTTTTCAGATTATAGTGTATGATGGGAAAGTATTGAAAATTAAATCAGTGATAAACTAGGGGTGCCTAACGTATGCGTAGGCTGAGAGAGAAGCGTGTGAACTTCTTAACCCTTTGGACCTGATCTGGCTCGTACCAGCGTAGGGAAGTTAACGGCTTTACATAATTATGTCTTTATGAGCCAGGTCCTTATTCTTTTATGGACCTGGCTCTTTTTATTTTGGCATGCGCTGGCCATATCTCGTCCTTGTCACGAACAGGGGGGCAACAAAGGTTATGAAACAGTCTGTTTCAGTTGAGCAAATTGAATTGAAATCGAGTTTACCAGGAAGTAAGAAAGTGTATGTGGATGGAACACGTGAAGGTATGAAAGTACCAATGCGCGAGATTGAACAAAGCGATACGAACGGTGTTCAAAATCCGCCAATCCGTGTGTATGATACGAGTGGACCTTATACAGATCCAGAGTATAAAGTGGAGCTGGAAAAAGGGATTCCAACGCCGCGCCACTCTTGGACCTTGGGGCGTGGTGATGTGGAAGCTTATGAAGGACGCGAAATTAAACCTGAGGATGACGGTGTGAAAGTGGCTTCAAAACATACACCTGTTTTCCCGCAAATGGATCGTAAGCCGCTTAGAGCGAAGCAAGGTGCAAATGTTTCGCAAATGCATTATGCGCGTAATGGCATTATTACGTCTGAGATGGAATATGTTGCGATTCGTGAAGGGGTAGAGCCTGAATTTGTTCGTAAAGAGATTGCAGAAGGTCGTGCGATTTTGCCGGCGAACATTAACCATCCTGAAGCGGAACCGATGATAATTGGACGTAATTTTCACGTGAAGGTAAATGCAAATATCGGAAACTCTGCTGTATCGTCTTCTATTGCAGAAGAAGTAGAGAAGATGACGTGGGCGACTCGCTGGGGTGCAGATACGATTATGGATTTATCTACAGGTAAAAACATTCATACAACACGTGAGTGGATTATTCGTAATGCTCCGGTACCAGTTGGAACTGTGCCAATTTATCAAGCGCTTGAAAAAGTAAACGGAATTGCAGAAGATTTAACGTGGGAAGTATATCGTGATACGTTAATTGAGCAGGCGGAGCAAGGCGTTGATTACTTCACGATTCACGCTGGTGTATTACTTCGTTACATTCCAATTACTGCAAAGCGTATGACAGGTATTGTTTCGCGCGGTGGTTCGATTATGGCGCAGTGGTGTTTATTCCATCATAAAGAAAACTTCCTATATACTCACTTTGAAGAGATTTGTGAAATTATGAAGCAGTACGATGTTTCGTTTTCTCTTGGAGATGGATTACGTCCAGGTTCTATTGCAGATGCAAATGACGAAGCGCAGTTTTCTGAGCTTGAGACACTTGGTGAATTAACAAAAATTGCTTGGAAACATGATGTGCAAGTTATGATTGAAGGACCTGGGCATGTACCGATGCATTTAATTAAAGAAAATATGGAGAAAGAACTTGATATTTGTCAGGGTGCGCCGTTTTATACACTTGGGCCGTTAACGACAGATATTGCACCAGGTTATGATCATATTACTTCAGCGATTGGTGCTGCGATGATCGGCTGGTTTGGAACGGCGATGCTTTGTTATGTAACCCCGAAAGAACATTTAGGTTTACCGAACAAAGATGATGTTCGCGAAGGGGTTATTACGTACAAAATCGCTGCGCATGCAGCCGATCTTGCGAAAGGGCATAAAACGGCTCATCAGCGTGATGATGCACTTTCAAAAGCACGATTTGAATTCCGTTGGCGCGACCAATTTAATTTATCTTTAGATCCTGAACGTGCGATGGAGTACCATGATGAAACGTTGCCAGCAGAAGGGGCGAAAACAGCGCATTTCTGTTCAATGTGTGGCCCAAAGTTTTGTAGTATGAGAATTTCACATGATATTCGTGAATATGCGAAAGAAAATGACTTAGAAACGACAGAAGCAATTGAAAAAGGAATGAAAGAGAAAGCGGTAGAATTCAAAGAAACTGGTAGTCACTTATATCAATAACACGTTACACCTCTTTACTTGATTGATCACACTGTACCTAACTTAAATATAGAAGAAGCCCCCTTTGCTAAGACGGTAGCAAAGGGGGCTTCTGTCGTCTATCCCGCTATTTGTGGGCAGTAAAACTCCCACCTCAAAATTCGGCTGGAGCAAAGAAGTTAGGTGGGAGATAAACTGCCCGTAAACGCCCGATTGGTGCGGGCTAATAATCAGTGGGGGATGAACACCCACTCACCTTATAAAGCTTCACTTTATAAGGTGAAGAATAATTGTACCCAGTAGTATAAGAGGAATAATGTGACGACTGTTGTGAGTGGGATTACGATGAGAGATACGCTTAAATAATCTTTCCATTTCACTTTAATTTTGTTTTGTCTTAAGATATACATCCAAATGAGGGAAGCTAGTGTACCGATTGGTAATAATAGTGAACCGATGTCACTACCGATGATATTTGCGAGATAGATAGTTTTTAATGTGACTGGATCTAGTCCCATTTCTGTTAATGTGATTGTACCAATCATAAGTGCAGGGTGGTTATTGAAGATGTTAGAGAGGAGGGAAACGAGTCCGCCCATTGCAAAGCTGGCATAGAGTAGATGCTGACTTACAACTGGTTCGAGCCAACTTACAAGTGCCGCTGTTAACCCTGCGTTATGAAGCCCGTAAATAATTACATACATAGAGAAAGCGAAAATTAAAATGTGCCACGGTGTCTTTTTCAAAATATCGACTGGGTTTGTTCGTAAGTAGTACCATCTCCAGATGAGAAGAACGAGTGAACCGAGTACGGCAACAATTTCGATTGGAATCGATAAGAAGGATGCAACGAATAGAAGACAGCGCATAAGGAAGACGAAGCCTAATACTTTTAACATGAATTTCGTACGTTTTTGTTTCGTATTAACAGAATTTTGTCCTTTTAACGGATGGAAGTTTTTCGTGAAGAAAATTTCTTCAATATCATATGAAGAAACAGGCAATCTTTCTGGAAGTTTTTTCTTTAAAACTGTATACATGAGCCATGACATAAACAGTAGCCCTAATGTTGCAGGTACAAACATCATAGCTGTATGCATATAAAGAGTCATATTAACAATATTTAATGCGATTAAGTTTACGATATTACTTACACCGATTGGTGCACTAGATGCAGTGGCAATTAAAGCACCGCTTAATAAATAAGGGATTTGTTGATGAGGTTTTAATTGAAGGTTTTTCAGAAGTAAAATCAAAATCGGTGTTGTAATTAAAATACTACCGTCATTATTAAATAAAAGAGTCATAAGAAAACATAGTAATTGAATGTACCAGTATAGGCGTCGTCCGGAACCTTTCGCTAAATTTGCAAGTTTTGCTGCGGACCAGTGGAAGAAGCCGAAGCTTTCTAATATAACCGCCATAACGATGGTCGCTAATATCGTTATAGAGGCACCGCCGATTTTACTTATAATGTCCATGACGTCTGGTTTTGATACAAGTCCAGTAATGAGGATAATGCTAGCGCCGACTGCTGCCGGCCATGCTTCATTTATACCACGAGGGCGCCAAAAGATAACAATCATCGTTAAGAAGAATACAATAATAGTAATCCATATTTCAATGCTCATATTTAACCTACCTTTCTATTTTCCCTTGAACAAATGTAGCTTGTCTCAAGTTTATATAGCATTATATTCAAAATAAAATAAGAAGAACTAGGCATCTACCTTAATCTAGTGAATATGTGTATTTTGAGCAATAAGGCAAGTATAAGTAGTAGTGTAATAACTATTAGGAGAGGAGTCTAATAAATTAGGGGCATTCTATGTGTGAATGCCCCTAATTTACTATTTTTCCTTTAAAAATGTTCGATCTTTTAAGAATAAATTCCAGAAGAAAATAAATCCTGGTAGTAAAATTGCAATCCCGATTGCGTAAAGAATAAGAAGTGCATAGAATGTTTCGACCGTCGTAAAGCTTGTAAATACAGTTACGTCCGGGTAAATGATATAAGGTAAATGGGCGACGCCGTAAGCGTAGCTTGCAAATGCATATTGAGCGACGACAGCTAAAACTGCAATGCGAGGAAAGCCTAGTGTGCCATATTTCTTATTTGTCCACCAAAGGGAAGAGTATCCGATAACAAATAAAATGATAGAGACTGTAAACCATGGGAATTGCTTTATTAGTCCTTGCATAAGCCAGTGTGTTTCAGGGTCCATTACAACGAGAGCGATAATAGCAGTCACGAGCGTTGCAGGACCAAGTATGATGGCATTTCTTCTATAAATTCGGTACGTATCTTCAGAACCTTGTTCCCTAGCAAAATCAGCAAGAAAGAGAGATGATAGAAATAGTTCCGAAGTTAGTCCGAAGAGCATATAACAATAAATAACGGGACTAGAAAGAAGTTTTCCGTAAAGGAGCACTTCTTTTCCTTCAGACATCGTAATATAGGCACCTTCTGTAACTGGCAGAACGGTAATTAATAGAGCTGGGATTAAGAGCCCGGTAATACCTGAAATAACCCGAAGAAGGTGTTGGTATTTTGGCAGGGAGTAAGCAAATACCATAAATGTACTACGAATCGCAACGAGTACTAAAATTAACATAACTGGTACAAACATAACGGTTGCAAGGGTAAAGGCCGCTTTTGGGAAGAAACCGAGAAAAGCAACGACGACAAAGACAAGAAACGTATTTGTTACTTCCCAAGTTGGTGATAAGTACCGATTAGCAAGCTTGGCAGCAAGCGTCGGGTGTTTAGCGTATACCATGCCCCAAAAACCAGCTCCAAAATCAATAGACCCTAGTATGCTATATACGAAAATAAGAGCCCATAAGATGATGATTGCAATGCTTTCCTCATGCACGAGAATCGCCTCCTTCGTGATGTAAATCATTCTTTAACGGATGTTTCTTAAAGAATGTCCGTAGTACAAAGACGGTTAAAATACCGAGCCCGATATATAAAATGATGAATAAAACAAATAAAGGACCGACGAAATCAGCGCGCGTAGAAGCATCTACCGTGCGTTGCATGCCATAAATTGTCCATGGCTGACGACCACTACAACTAAAAATCCATCCGAATTCAATACCGAGCAACATAACGGGTCCACAGGCGGCAGCGCCCCAAAGAAGCCACTTCGGTAACTCTACTCCTTTTTTTCGGTAAACAAAGTACCAATATAAGAGGGCAATAGCTGCAACTGCAAAGGTAAAGGCAGCGGTGCCGACCATTAAATTGAACAGTGTATGTGTGTAAAATGGTGGCCATGTTTCTTGCGGGAATTCCTTTAGACCTTTTACAACGGTGTTAGGGTCTAGTCCCACTAATAAGCTAAGCATGTTCGGAATTTCAAGGGCATAGTTTAGTTCAAGTGTGTTAGGGTCCACAACCCCGCCAATCGATAAAGGCGCGTGTGATGTCGTTTCAAACAAAGCTTCAGCAGATGCTAGTTTTTCAGGTGAATGTTTATGTAAGGCAATAGCAGATTCGTGTCCTGAAAGCCACATCGTAGCACCTGTGATAAATGTAACGACAAGCCCTAACAGTAATCCTTTTTTATGGTAAGCAATTTCACGAGCGCTTAAATTTTTCTTTAATAATTTAAATCCAGCGATAGAAGCGATAACAGCTGCTCCAGTTGTATAGGCCGTAATAACGACGTGGAATGCACTTGTGCCAAAGCTCGGATTAAAGAAAGCTTTCCACGGATCAACGTTAAAAACTGAGCCATCTGGATTCATTGAAAAGCCCGCAGGTGTATTCATCCATGTGTTTGCCGATGTAATAAGCACGGCAGATGCAGTGGCGCCAATCATAACGAAAAATAGCGAGATTAATCTCATAACTGGAGGTAGTTTATCAGCCGCATATACGTAAATAGACATGAATAAAGCCTCTAAAAAGAAGGCGAAAATCTCAATTTGAAACGGAACGGAAATAACTTGCCCAACAATTTTGGCGAAACCAGGCCAAAGAAGTGAAATTTGTACACCAACAATTGTTCCAGTTGGAATTGCTACACCGAGAAGGATAGCAAAAGCCTTTGTCCATCTTTTTGCCATAATGGCATAGTCGGAATCTTTCTTCCAGTGATAGAGTATTTCACTTATAAAAATCATTAAAGAAAGCCCGACTCCCAGCGTTGCAAAGATAATGTGGAATGCTAATGAAGAACCAAAAAATGCCCTTGCTAATGTTACGGTATCCATATGTATACTCCCCTTCTTTTTGCCATTATTTTCTGATTGAATTGGAAAATTTATTCAAAAAACTACCAAAAATATATATGTATTTAAAAAATGAGTACGGTAATATAATATTTAAATATTCTAAAAAGAAAGAAATTGATATTTGGTAATATTTTATTTGTTTTTTAGGGCTGAATCTTTTATAATCTTTTACGCGAACGTAAGTTCTATTTCTGGGATGAAGAAGTTTATGTGAAATGGAGAGGGTGTTTTATGTATCCTGAAGTCATTAAAAAGATGGCATTTTCAAGAGAGCATAGAGATTTATTATTAAAGTTGTATAATAAAGAAATTACGCGTCGTGAATATGATCGACTTGTGGAATCGCTATATAGACCTTCTAAAGAGGCTTGCGAAGGATAAGGTGAGAGAGACAATCTAAAGGATTGTCTTTTTTATATTTGCGTATGTTCTGGTAAAATTAAGGTTAGCCTTAAAAGGAGGTGAAAAGCTTGCGAAAACGTTTATATATAGGGATTGGGGTTATTCTCTTAATCGCTTTAGGTGGAGTTGTATTTTGGTCAGCTTTACAAGGAAATCGTACCGAGCATTTTATTTTACGACATATGGTGAATGAAAATGGAACACTTGCAACGTATCGCTTGGAGGATACAAAGGCAGGTAAGGGTGAAGCGAAGGGCCGTGAAGCTTTATCAGAATCTGCAGGGTTATGGCTACAATATACACTTGATAAAGATGATCAAGCTTTATTTGATGAACAAGTGAAGGTTATTCAAAATAACTTTGTACATAAGGATCGCATCGTTATATGGAAAATCTCTGAAAAGGGAGAAATGCAGTCAGCTACTAATGCACTTATCGATGATCTTCGTATTATAGAACAATTATATCGTGCTTATGAAATGTACAAGGAAGATCGCTATAAAAACCTTGCAGATCAATTGAGTGATTCTGTACTTCGTTATAATAAAAAAGGTAATTATTACGTTGATTATTACGATGCAGATACAGGAAAACAAAATAACTTTGCAACAACATCTTACATAAATCCGCATGCATTCTCTTATATGAAAAAGTATGGAAAAATTTCTGCACAGCAGTATCAGGAAGTTGTTCAGTTTTTAGCGGATTATCCAAGGCAGGGCTGGGCATTCCCGAAAGAGTATAAAGATGATGGGACATTTACGTACGATAAAGAAGTGAATCTTATTGATCAATCATACGTTGCTTATCATCGTAGTTTAGGCGGTCTTTCATCAGATGCTTATTTGGAATTTATAAAGAAGAAATTTCGCGAAGACGAAAAGTTATATGGTCGTTATAACTTAGAAACGGGAAAACAAGCTGTGAACTATGAATCACCAGCATCTTACGGATTAACAATTTTGTACGTACTACAAACAGGTGATACAAAGTTTGCGAAGGAATTGTATGAGCGGATGAATACATTCCGAAATGATAATGTATTTAGTAGATATTATGGTGGATATGTAACAGGTGAGAATAATAATACACATATTTTCGATAACGTATTGCCGCTTTTAGCGGAAATGGAATTGGATAAGAGTAAAAAATAGAAGGTGCCACCCTATGGGGATGGTACCTTTTATTTGTGTCGTTATTTGTTTGTAAAGCGATATAATTTTACGCCCTAATATTGGAGAAGTAATCAATCACGAATTCACGAAATTGTTGGGCGGTGTTTGATAAATAGCGCTTCTTCGACCAACTTAAGCCGATAGTTCGTTCGCAATTAGGTTCAATAATACGTAACTTATTTGATGCTAAAGTAGAGTTTTTTAATAAAGTTAAACTTGGGACAAAGGCGATGCCAAGACCTTGCTTAATGAGATCGCTAATCACGGTTGGTTCATCTACTTCAAAAGCGATATGTGGAGTGAAACCAGCTTTTTTACAAAATTCATCTGTTAAGTGCCGAAATCCGTAACCAGTGTTCATACTAATAAACGATTCGTCTTTTACTTCATGCAAATAGATACTTTCGCAGTTTGATAACCGATGTCCTGAAGGAACGGCTAAGAAAATTTCTTCTGTGATAAGTGGTTCCCAAACCATTTCCTCGCCTTCAATTGGTACAGAGGAGATACAAAAATCAATTTCCATATTATCTAGTTGCCGCTTCATAGAAGGAGTAGATGCGAGAAATTGTTGGAATCGAACGTTAGGGTGTTCTAGTAAAAAAGAACCGAGTAGCTCGGGTAATATTCTTGGAATAGAAACTGCAAGTGTAATAGAGCCTTGTTGTAATTCAGCTAAATCTTTAATTTCGCGTTCCCCTTCACTTAATTCATGAAAAATGCGTTCTACTCGTTTTAAAAATACTTTGCCGAAAGAGTTTAATGTAATCTGTCGACCTTGGCGATCAAATAAGGGGACGCCTAAGTCCTTTTCTAGTCTAGCGATTGTTTTACTGAGTGAAGGCTGCGCGATATGCAATTCTTCAGCTGCTTTTGTCATATGTTCTAGTCGTGCGACTGTCTGAAAGTATTTTAATTGAAGAAGTTCCACTTCGAATCTCCTTTCTATAGACCAAAAGGAATGAATTGATAATTAAAGATGTATTATACAGTATGGAAAGTGACGTGTATAGTAAATCTGTTAAACCATTCGAAGGGTGTTAAATTAGGAGAAGGAGTATGTTTCATGAAGGGAATTCAACTTATATTTAAAGATTGGAAGGCGATGTGGAACCATAAACATGGACGTATCGCTTTAATTTTTTTATTAATCGTTCCTTTAATTTATTCAGGATTCTTCTTAGCTGGATATTGGGATCCGTACGGAAAATTAGATAAATTACCTGTTGCAGTTGTTAATTTAGATAAGGGTGCTGTGATGGATGAAAAAACAATCCAGGCTGGAGACGATTTTGTTAAAAATTTAAAAGAGAATAAGGAATTGGCGTTTCATTTCGTATCAGAAAAAGATGCTGATGAAGGGCTAAAAGAAGATAAGTATTATATGGTGGTTACGATTCCGGAGGAGTTCTCTAAAAAGGTAAGTACACTAATGGATGAGAAACCAGAGCCGGCACAATTGCAGTACAAAGTAAATCCAGGGAAAAACTTTGTAGCAGCTCAAATTGGAACGACAGCTGTTGAAAATATGAAAACAAAAATTTCAAATAGCATTACGAAATCTTATACAGAAGGTGTCTTTTCAAAGTTTCAAGATTTGGCACAAGGGTTGAGTGATGCAAGAAATGGCGCTGAGAAGTTGCACGAAGGAACGACGGATGCAAAAAATGGGGCGAATCAGCTTGCAGATGGTATTCATCGTTTAAATGATGGAACAGTGAAGTTAAAAGAAGGAAGTGATAAGCTTGCCTCTAGTCAATCGGCCTTAACTGGGGGAGCAAATGAACTTAGTCAGGGAGCGATATCACTTCATAATGGTATGGAGCTGCTAGCACAGGGTGAGAAGTCTTTACAATCAGGAGTTAGTGAATTAAGTGCTGGTACAAATGAATGGGTGAACGGAAGTGAGAAACTTGCTGAAGGGCAAGTGAAAGCGGACAATGCAGCAAATAGTGTAAAACAACAATTAGAAGAGTACGTGAAAAGTCATCCAGAAGTGCAGCAAGATCCTGCTTTTCAAAAGATCATTGCTACTTCTAACGGATTAGCTAAAGCAACAAACACTTTAAATAATAGCCAACAACAATTGACACAAGGTGTGCGGAAGCTTACTGATGGTCAGCATAAGATTGAGGAAGGCATGAATACATTCGGAGTTAAGTTAAACGAAGCTACCGCTGGAACGAAAAAGATAGCAGATGGTACTTCGAATTTAGCTGATGGATTTACGAAGTGGGGAAATGGATTTACATCATTACAAGAAGGTGTAAATCACCTTGCGAGTGGCGGAACAGAGCTGAATCATGGTGCTGATAAGTTAACGAACGGACTTGTTAAACTTGACGATGGTGCGAAAGAACTTTCTACGAAATTGGGAGAGGGCGCAGAGAAGATAGCGGATGTTCGCAATGATGATGCACGCAATACGATGTTCTCAGAGCCGGTTCAATTAGTGAAGTCGACAGTTTCTGATGTGCCTAACTACGGTTCAGGTATTGCACCATACTTTTTATCACTGGCATTTTATGTTGGCGGAATTATGGCATCGAATATTTTACCTCTTGGCCGTAGACAAAATATGAAGGTAAGCGGAACAGTACATTTTATTAATAAACTAGGATTAGTATATTTAATTGGACTCATTCAAGCACTACTTGTAGATGTGGTAGTGTTAGGAGTTATGAAATTAGAAGTTGCAAGTGTATCACTCTTTGTTTTATCAAGTATTGTTATTTCCTTTACGTTCATGACATTTATTCTTATGTTAGTAACGGTATTCGGCATTGTTGGGAAGTTCGCAGCGGTAACGCTTCTCGTTCTTCAATTAGCGACGAGCGGAGGTACTTTCCCAGGAGAGTTAAATATAGCTGTGCTTAGCAAAATTGGACAGTTTCTCCCAATGTCTCATTCTCTTAGAGGATTACAAGATGTTATCTCTTTAGGAGGTTGGTCGCAATTACGAATGCAAATTTTAATTTTATTATGCTATCTCGTTGTTGCTGGCGGAATCACATGGGTTACGAGTCATATACAGCATAAGGAAACGAATGCAGAGCAAGTTTCTTAATAAAAGAAGCTATCCGAATAAAAGGTTTTATTATGACCTTTTCGGATAGCTTTTTCTTATTTCTTTTCCATAACTGCAAAGTAGTTATTTTCATTATCAGCAAAGTTGAACGCTCTACCAGTAGGTAAATCTACAACTTGTCCAACTGTAACATTTTTCTCAGAAAGATCTTTATACAGTTGATCTAAGTTATTAGAGAAGAACATAAGTGAAGGGGTATTTAAGTTTAATTCAGGTTGCATCTTCGCAATTAACGCCTTATCGTGAAGGACGATGCTTGTTCCAGCTTCTTTTGCCGGCGCAATTTCAATCCAGCGAAATCCTTGACCGTTATTTTCTTCCGCAACGATTTGGAATCCTACTGTTTCTGTCCAAAATTGTACTGATTCATCTTGGTTATTTACATATAACATAATTTGCCCAATTTGATTAATCATAGGTGTGTCCTACTTTCTTTTCTTATATGAAATACTATCCCGCATTAACGGGCAGTAAGACCCCTAACTCAAAATTCAGCAAAAGAAAAGAAGTTAGGTGGGGATCGGGCTGCCCGTTAATGCCCGATTGGTTCAACTAATAATCAGTGGGGGATGAAGAACCCCTCCACTGATTAAAGTTTCACTTTATTATATCAAATATATGGTTTAAATACTTTTTCATGATTTTTTCGAAGTACAATCTTCGCCCATTTCATATTTGTTGTAGGGGAAGGCCCTGTAATCCACGTATGAAATGGTAGTGTACTGCAAATGACCATTGCTGAAATCGAGATTGTGGCCGTTATTGTAAATAATAATAGGCTATATAATATTGTGTTTTCTTGCAGTGCGAATAAGGAAAGAAATTTTGTACATAGTTGCAAGAAGAAAAAATGAGCTAAATAAGCGCCATACGTGTAATTCCCGATAAAACGTAAAGCTTTATATAAGAAACCACGTCGCTGTACAATTGTAATAGATAACACGTACAGTATCATAATTTCACAAACAATATATAAAAACATGGACGGTTTTAAATAAGTAGAAACCGTTAAATGAATAGAATTGGCGCCGTAAAAACTAAATAACTCATAATTGATGAATAAAAATAAGATGAAAAATAAGATTGTTATAAGCGGAATATGTTTCATGACAAATATACGCCAAGTTTTTAATGCTACAGCAGCTATTCCTCCCATGACGAAATAGAATGAGTAGAAGAAGAAGGAACGATCTGTATAATGTAAAATGGTTGAACTAGTCAGTTTCTCTCCATTAAAAATGTAGTGAGAAGAGTACCACATTAAGAAGAAATATAGACAAGCGAAAATGGTCATATATTTATATATGTCTTTTTTATTTTCTGTTCGTTTTTGAAACCAATAAAATAGTGTGCATAGTAACGGGAACAATAAGTGAATTTGGAACATCATGATAACGTACCAAAGATGAGGTGCAGCTGTTCCGAGTAATAAACTTTTTATTCCGCCTTGTAGTGTAATGACATCGTTTGTTGTTAATAAGTAAAGAATAGACCAGAAGAAATAAGGAATGAGTAAATGTGCGGCTTTTTCATAAATATATTCTCTGTAAACGAGTTGCTTCGTATATAGCCGAATTAAGTGAAATCCGACGATAAATATGAATGCAGGTGCTGAAAATTTTGCTAGATTAAATAGCATTCCCATAATGAGAGATTGCTCGAGTAAGATGTTCCCTTGATTCATTGTATATAATAAGGAACTTTGCAAAACGACAGCAAGAAATGCAATGCTTTGCAAAACTTTAAATTCTGGTGCGCTTTGAGTCATTGTGTCCATCTCCTTTTCCATACATGATTATAGTACGGAGAAAGGATGAAAGGTGTGGAATATTTGTGAAGATTATAACAAATTTGTGGCGGGATGGGATTATATTAACGCTTTTGCTAATATATCTATCACAACTTCAAATATATCGATTCACTGACAAATGACAACAAAAAGAGGATGCTCAAAACGAGCATCCTCTTTCTATATATTAAGCAAATTTATTTTTGATCCAGTTTTTACCTTCTACAAGGCGAGCTGTCATTACGGCACAAGCGTTATCTCCTGTTACGTTTAACACTGTTGCAGGAGGATCGATGATTGTACTAATTGCTGCGATAATTGGCAATGCTTCTGGTGGGAATCCGTATAGAGAAACGATTAACATTTCACCAATCATACCCCCGCCCGGAATAGCACCCATTACTGTTCCTACTAATAGAGAAACAACAAGTGCAATTGCTAATGTTTTCGGTCCTTCGAATTCCATGTTGAAAATACCGAATAAGAAAGCAATTTTTAATACCCCGCCTAAAACAGATCCGTCTTTATGAAGTGTAGATCCAAGAAGGACAACTGTTTCACGAACGTCAGAAGAAATACCCATTTTCTTCGTTGCTTCTAAGTTCGCTGGAATACTTGCGGCACTACTACAAGTTGCAAGTGATGTAACTGTAGGAGAGACCATGTTCTTCCAAAATACTTGTACACCTTGTTTGCGACCTGCAAGGTACGCATAGAATGTAAAGAATACAAAGAAGTAAATAAGAGAAGCTGGATAGTATACCATTGCTGCTCGGAAGTAAGTTCCAAGAAGTTGTGGTCCGAATTCACCAACTAATGCTGCGAAGTAGGCAGCTAGTCCGATTGGAGCGTAGTACATAATGAAAGATACGACTTTCATTGAAATTTCTGCACCAGCTTGTAGGAATGTAGCGAATGGTTTCCCTTTTTCACCAACTGCTGAAGTTGCAACCCCCATTAAGATAGAGAAGAAAATAAGAGCTAGCATGTTCTCGCGAGATAGTAACTTTGAAAAGTCTGATACTGTTATGATACCAACAATTTGATCAGCAACACTAACTGCTTTTTCAGCTTTATCAGGCTGCGTTAGTTCTAATACAACACCTTGTGCTGGCGGGAATACTTTCACGATAATAATCATAAAAATAGCAGCTAAAATACTTGTAAATAAGAAAGTTCCAGCCATACTAGACATAATTTTACCGAAACGTTTTAATCCATCCATATTAGCAATAGATGACGCGATGCTAAAGAACACTAACGGTACAACAATCGTAAACATTAAGTTTAAGAAAATGTCACCAAGCGGCTTTAAAGCAACTGCATCGGCACCCATGAAATAACCAATGAAACCACCAATTAGGATAGAAGATAATAAAATAAGCGGAAAGCGATATGCCTTCATAAATATATCCTCCTATCGATTATAAAAAATCATACTGAATCATTATAGCGAGTTAGAGACTTCTTTACTAGGAAAATACGGATAGATGGAATAGCGTGAAAACCGAGAAATTTTTGTTTTTAAGCTCGGCATACAGTTAGAAATCTAGACATATATATTTGTAACCTAGTGGTGGCAAGGGCTACACCAGAACTTAGGTTTGGAAAAAGGGGGAGGGGAGCGAGATGAATATTTTACTTTGCTGTGCAGCGGGAATGTCTTCCAGTTTGATTGTTACAAAAATGGAGAAAGCAGCAGAGGCAAGAGGGATACAGGTAAAGATTTGGGCAGTATCAGGTTCAGAAGTGCGAAATCATATTGATACTGCAGATGTACTTTTACTTGGACCGCAAGTACGTTATTTATTACCGAAAATGAAAGAATTATGTAAGGAGAAGGGAATACCTGTTGATGTCATTCAATCTGTCCATTACGGGCTTTGTAATGGAGAGGCTATCTTACAAGCAGCTTTGTCCATGAAACCATGAGGAGAGTGGGATAGATGATAAAGTTTTTAGAGAAATATGTGATGCCAGTGGCAGGGAAGGTTGCAGAGCAGAGGCATTTGCAAGCGATTCGTGATGGAATTATTTTGACGATGCCTTTCTTGATTATTGGATCATTTTTCCTTATTATTAGTGCATTACCAATACCAGGATATAATGATTTTATGGCAGGTTTATTTGGTGAGAATTGGCAGAGGGCTTTAGGGTATCCAGTTAGTGCAACTTTTAATATAATGGCTTTAATAGCTGTTTTTGGAATCGCTTACAGACTTGGGGAATATTATAAAGTGGACGCTTTAGCATCCGGAGCATTGTCGCTTGTGACGTTTTTACTTGCAACTCCATTTCAAGTTGCATATATTATACCAAGCACGAAGGAAAGTGTGATTGTAGATGGAGCAATCCCAGCTGCACTAATGGGAAGCCAAGGTTTATTTGTAGCGATGATTATTGCAATTATATCTACTGAACTTTATCGGTTTATTGTACAAAAAAAGATGATTATAAAGATGCCGGAGACAGTTCCACCAGCTGTGACACGTTCATTTGCGGCACTTGTTCCAGGTTTTATTGTTGTAACGGTTATTTGGATTTTGCGCTTAATTATAGAAAATACTTCTTTTGGCAGTATCCATAATATTGTGGGGCAAATTTTACAGGAACCACTTAGTGTACTTGGTGCTAGTCTTTGGGGCGCAATAATAGCAGTTATTCTCGTTCATGTTCTTTGGTCGTGTGGAATTCATGGTGCTACTATTGTTGGTGGTGTAATGAGCCCCGTTTGGTTGTCGTTAATGGATCAAAACCGAGTTGCTTTCCAAGCAGGGCAAGATGTACCGAATACGATTACCGCACAGTTTTTTGATTTATGGATTTATATGGGTGGTTCTGGTGCAACACTCGCTTTAGTTGTAGGAATGTTACTATTTGCGCGAAGTCAGCAATTAAAAAGTTTAGGGCGATTGTCAATTGCGCCTGGTATATTTAATATTAATGAAATGGTAACTTTTGGTATGCCGATTGTAATGAATCCAATTTTACTTATTCCATTTATACTGGTTCCAGTTGTGTTAACGGTTGTTTCTTACTTTGCAATGGAATGGGGATGGGTCGCACGTCCGAGCGGAGCGGCTGTACCTTGGACGACACCTATTCTTTTTAGTGGATATTTAGGATCAGGCGGGAAAATTTCAGGTGTTGTTTTACAACTTGTTAACTTTGCACTTGCATTCTTTATTTACTTACCGTTCTTAAAAATATGGGATAAACAAAAAGTAGCGGAAGAAAAGGGGGAGTAAATAACTAAAATGGATACGATAGAGACGAAAGCTTTTCACTTAATTTTGCATGGTGGTAATGCGAGAAGCTGCTCAATGGAAGCAATTGATTGCGCAAAGCGCGGTGAATTTCAGGAAGCAGAAGCGAAACTAAAAGAAGCTTTAAATGAATTGCAAGAGGCGCATCGCTTACAAACAGAGCTCATACAGAAAGAGGCTGCCGGGGAAAAAAACGAAGTTACCCTTCTGATGGTGCATGCACAAGATCATTTAATGAACGCAATTACAGTGAAGGAATTGGCGAGTGAGTTTGTAGAATTATATAGGAAGATGTCGGTGGATGAATGAACCTTGCTTATGCGAGGTTTTTTTATGTATGTGTCCGTACCATCAGTGGAGTGTTTGTTCCACTGATGGTATTTACAATCCTCCTTTTTACGGATGAGTAAGAGTGATAATTAATCGGCAGTAATAATCTCTCCTGTACCACGAATTAGTTTTTTTATATGCATCTCGTTTGGTCTTAATATACTTACGATATAATCAATCGCTATTTGCGGTTCAACGGTCGTACCGCACGTATAACAGTCGATGGCTGCAAAGTTTTTTTCTGGATAAGTGTGAATTGAAAGGTGGCTTTCGGATAGTAAAACTAAAACAGTAACGCCATGCGGATCGAATTCTTTTGTACTTACGTTTAAAATATGGGCACCAGAGCAATCTGCAGCGTTAACTAAATGATATTCTAAAAAGTGAACATCATCTAATAGGGAAAAGTCCACTCCCCATAAATCTACTATTATATGCTTACCAAAAGTAGAATATTCCATAGGGTAGCACTCCTTACTATAATATTGTCAAAACTCCATTTCCTTTTTGTAACATTGATGTAGGATAAGATTCGATTCTGAGTTTAAAAGAGCGAGATTACGTTGTTCTAAATGTTCTTCTTTAAATTGAAACAAAGGAGAAAGAAGAGAAGGTAATGTTCGAGGAGTTGGTATTACATATAATTGCTCAATTTGATCGAGTACATAGGCAGAATTAGCAGCAATATGAAATCCCCAGTCAGTTCCGAAAGAAGGAACGATTGTATGATAACTTTTCACAGTTAATCCAGCATGTTCAATAGTGTTACCGATGCTCCAATATACTAGAGGTGCATCAGCAGGTGAATTAGATTGGCAGACGAACGCACCATCTTCTGTTAAAAACGTAGCTATACGAGCAAAAAGTTCGCTTGTATATAAAGTACTTAATAACTCTGTCGCTGGATCAGGGAAATCAATGATGATTACATCGTATAAAGATGAAGGTGAATTTAGAAATTCTTTTGCATCGCATACGTGCACGTTCACGCGATTATCAAAAAAAGCGTTTTTGTTTAAAGATACTATTTCTGGAACATTACGTGCCATATTAATCATTGCCTCGTCTAAATCAACAAGGTCTACGTGTAGCACAGTTTCATATTTCAAAACTTCTCGTAAGGCAAGACCATCGCCACCACCTAATATGAGAACACGTTTTGGATTAATTACTTTTGCCATAATCGGATGTACAAGCGCTTCATGATAAATTTGCTCATCAACGGAGCTGAATTGTAGTTGCTTGTCCAAGTATAAGCGAACATCGTTTACTTGGACTAAATTAATATTTTGATAATTACTCTTTTCTTCAAATAAATTCGTATGTTCACCAGCTTGTATTTCCTTTAGAGAAATTTCATCCCACACATCTAAGCTGTGTGAATCTGTGGGTACTATAATTACATTTTCCGATTGTACTTGCTTATCGTCTTCATCCTCGTCGTGTTTATCTGGTTCGTCGTGTTTGTCAGGTCTGTCTTGTTTATCTTCAGTGTCCTGTCGATCTAGTGTATCCGTGTTGGAATTTAATTTAGAATCCTCTTCTTGTTTATACCATTTATTTTGAACCTGTATTCTATAAATCTTCATTCTCTTCTTTTTTCTATGCTTTGGCATTGGAATCCCCTTTCAAAATACTTTATTTTATTCTATTCTATGTAATTTAATAGAGTTTGACTGGACAATAACTAGACGAGTGTCTTGAATAGGTATTTGTTTTGATTTGAGTTGAAATATTATATTTTTTGGTACTATATTTTCGCACATTTAAAAAAATTAGTGTTTTTTTGTTTTAAACACAACTAGACAACTAAACACTAATCTATTTTCATACAGTTATGTGTTAAAAGTGAGGTGTTTTATAACACACTGTGTGTTTTTTTGGGGACACACTGATTGAAAGCGGTAACACACAAAGAAATCACTCGAAAAAACGCTGATTTTAGGCGTTTTGAAAAGTTGGCACGGTAATTGCATTAATAAATAGCGTAAAGAAAAATAAAAAACATAAATTTTTTATACCACACAAGGGGGATTTATAAATGAATATTTTATTATGTTGTTCAGCAGGGATGTCTACAAGTTTACTAGTTACAAAAATGGAAGCGGCTGCAAAAGCTCGCGGTCTAGAAGGTAAGATTTGGGCTGTATCTGGGGATGCAGTAAAAAACAATATCGATCAAGCAGATGTATTATTACTAGGACCACAAGTTCGTTACATGCTTTCTACAATGAAAACGCTTGCCGATGAGAAAAATGTTGGAGTCGATGTTATTAACTCAATGCACTACGGCATGATGAATGGAGAAGCAGTTTTAGATCACGCATTAACACTAAAAAAATAATTAGGGGGGAAGCGAAATGCAAAAGTTTATTGCATTTATGGAGAAGTATTTAGTTCCAGTCGCAGGGAGAATCGGATCGCAGCGTCATTTAGTTGCAATCCGTGATGGTTTTATCGCAGTTATGCCTCTTATTTTAGTTGGATCGTTTGCAATACTTATAAATAACTTGCCAATTGATGCATTCCAAAAATTTATGAAGGGTGCATTCGGGGACGTTTGGAAAGATATCGGCGGTGGTATGTGGGCAGGTTCCTTCGCTATACTCGCCCTCATAGTCGCGGTAGGGATAAGTTATAATTTAGCGAAATCTTACGGTGTAGACGCGTTGTCAGCAGCAATCATTACATTCGGTGCATTAATTATTATTTCTCCGACAACGCCAAAAGAAGGCGGTATTGATTTAGCTTGGACAGGATCACAAGGTTTATTCGTTTCCATAATTGTCGCCCTTCTTGTAACGGAAGTATTTCGATTCTTTGTTCAAAGAGATATTACAATTAAAATGCCAGATGGTGTTCCACCAGCAGTAATGAAGTCATTTGCAGCGTTAGTACCAGCATTCGTTATTTTAATTGTAACAGCAAGTATTCAATTAGCGGTGAAATTAGCAGGTACAAGTATTCATAAAATGGTATTTGAAACAATTCAAGTACCATTACAAGGTTTAGCAGGTACATTACCAAGTGCAATTATTGTTGCTTTACTTATTCATGTATTATGGTTCTTCGGATTACATGGTCCTAATATTATCGGTGGCATTATTGATCCAATCTATTTACCAGCATTAGAAAAAAACATGAAACTATTTGATGGTGGTATGTCTGCGTATGATGTACCGAACATTTTCACAAAACCATTCTTTGATGTATATGTATACATCGGTGGATCAGGTGCGACATTAGCATTCCTAGTAGCAGTAATGCTTGTCGCGAAAAGTGCACAGCTTCGTGGTGTAGGCCGTGTATCTATCGGTCCTGGTTTCTTCAATATTAACGAGCCAGTTATTTTCGGTACACCAATTGTATTAAACCCAGCGTTAATCATTCCATTCGTACTTACACCAGTTGTATTAGTTATTACTTCTTATACAGCAATTTCCTTAGGGTGGGTACCAAAAACAGTTGCTTTAGTTCCGTGGACAATGCCACCAATCTTTAGTGGTTATCTTGTAGCGGGCGGAAGCATCGCTGGTGCTGCATTGCAGCTAGTAAACTTTGCAATCGCGGTAGTAATTTACTATCCATTCGTATTAATGTGTGACCGTACGTACGTACAAGCTGCAAAAGCTGAAACAAAAGGAAATGACAATTCAGTATCACTTTAAAAAGTATTGTTCTGACGAGTTTTTATAGCTCGTCAGAACAACTAACTTTTATATCATGTTCAAAAAGATGAAACCCATCTACAAGAACACCAAACTATCATTAATAAAATAATAATTTAATAGACATGTTCAAACTGAAGGGGTATTTAAATCGGTTGAACCATAATAGAGAGGGCGGTAATTATGATGACTACAGCAGAACAAATTCCATTCCAATTGATTTTAAATAGTGGTAATGCACGAAGCTTTGCAATGGAGGCACTTCAATTTGCCAAACAGGGGAAAATGGCAGAAGCTGATGAAGCGATGGTAAAGGCGAAAGAAGCGATTAATGAAGCGCATCATTTCCAAACAGAGCTCATACAATCAGAAGCAAGAGGGGAAAAAACAGAGATTAGTGTTCTTTTAATTCATGCGCAAGATCATTTAATGAATTCTATTACGGTAAAAGAATTAGCAGCAGAATTTATTGACCTTTATAAAAAGCTAGAAGCGAAAGGGGAATAAAGCATGACTGGAATTAAAATTGCTACAATCGGCGGTGGCTCTAGTTATACACCAGAGTTAATTGAAGGGTTTATTAAACGTTATGACGAGCTTCCTGTTCGTGAAATTTGGTTAGTAGATATTGAGGCAGGAAAAGAGAAGTTAGAAATCGTTGGTGACTTAGCGAAACGTATGGTGAAAAAATCAGGTTTACCAATTGATATTCATTTAACACTTGATCGCCGTGAGGCATTAAAAGATGCTGACTTCGTAACAACGCAGCTTCGCGTTGGTTTGTTAGAAGCACGTGCAAAAGATGAAGCAATTCCATTAAAATATGATGTAATTGGTCAGGAAACGAATGGTCCTGGTGGTTTGTTCAAAGCGCTGAGAACGATTCCTGTTATTTTAGATATTTGTAAGGACATGGAGGAACTTTGTCCGAATGCATGGTTAATTAACTTTGCGAATCCGGCTGGTATGGTAACAGAAGCTGTACTTCGCTACACGAACATTCAAAGAGTAGTTGGTCTGTGTAACGTTCCAATTGGAATTCGTATGGGTCTTGCGAGATTACTTGAAGTAGATGCAAGCCGGGTAAACGTTGATTTCGCAGGTTTAAATCATATGGTATACGGATTAGATGTATACTTAGATGGAGTAAGCGTAATGGATCGTGTGTTAGAGCTTGTAACAGATCCAGAAAAGCAAATTACGATGGAAAACATTGCTGCGCTTAACTGGGAGCCAGACTTTATTCGCGGTCTTCGTGCAATTCCGTGTCCATATCATCGTTACTACTATAAAACACGTGAAATGTTGGAAGAAGAGAAAGCAGCTTCGATTGAAAAAGGTACACGTGCAGAAGTAGTAAAACAATTAGAAGATGATTTATTCGAGCTATATAAAGACCCGAATTTAGATATTAAGCCACCACAATTAGAAAAGCGCGGCGGAGCTTATTATAGTGACGCAGCATGTAGCTTAATTACGTCTATTTACAATAATAAAGGTGATATCCAGCCTGTTAATACACGAAACAACGGAACAATTGCAAGCTTGCCACATGATTCGGCTGTTGAAGTGAACTGTATTATTACGAAAGAAGGTCCAAAACCAATTGCGGTCGGAGATCTTCCAGTACCAGTTCGCGGTTTAGTACAGCAAATTAAATCATTTGAGCGCACAACAATTGAAGCTGCTGTTACAGGGGATTATCATAAAGCGCTGCTTGCTATGACAATTAACCCACTTGTACCATCAGATAAAGTTGCAAAACAAATTTTAGATGAAATGTTGGAAGCACATAAAGAACATCTTCCACAATTCTTTAAGAAGATAGAGAAATAAGAAGCGGCGCTGTTTAGCCCGCTTTTTTTAATTCTAGTAGGGGGTATTGCGATGATTAAACTAATTGTAAATGCAGATGATTTCGGTCTTACGGAAGGTACAAATTACGGAATTATTGATGGACATAAAAACGGGATTGTAAATTCAACGACGATGATGATGAATATGCCAGGGACAGAGCATGCCGTACGCTTAGCGAAAGAGTATAAAACGTTAGGGATAGGAGTTCATCTCGTATTAACGGCAGGAGAACCGCTTCTTAAAGACGTTCCATCACTTGTAAGTAGCGATGGATTGTTTCATAAACAAAGTGTTGTATGGGAAGGAAATATAAATCCAGAAGAGGTAGAAAAAGAATGGACTGCTCAAATTGAGAAGTTTTTATCTTACGGATTAACACCAACTCATTTAGATAGTCATCATCACGTGCATGGATTACCGCTTTTACACGACGTTCTTGAGAGATTAGCAAGTAAATATAATGTTCTGATTCGTCGTTGTGAAGAAGAGCGAGCGGTGCGCCCATTTTCAGATGTGTTTTACAGTGACTTTTACGCTGACGGTGTGACGGAAGATTACTTTGTGAAGTTAAAGGAAAGAGTGCAGGACGAGCAAACGGTAGAAATTATGGTGCATCCAGCATATATTGACCCAGAGCTTGTGAAACGTTCTTCTTACGTAATGGATCGCGTGAAAGAGTTGCGTATTTTAACGGAGAGTGAGCTTCCTGAGGGAATGGAGCTTGTGAAGTTTTAATAGGAAAACGACGGCTAAATGAGGCCGTCGTTTTTTGTGCTTACAAAATGGATAGAACATATCCACCGAAGGCCCCGATTATAACGATAACCCAAGGTGGTGTTTTCCAAAAAGCGAGTAAGCAAAATAGAAGAGAAGCAAAAACGAAATCTACAGAATTCATAATTGTACTCGTCCAAATTGGATCATAAAAAGCTGCAAGTAAAATGCCGACAACGGCTGCGTTTACTCCAAGTAGTGCACCTTGTATGTAAGATACTCTCCTTACGCTGTCCCAAAATGGTAAAACGCCAACAACGAGCAGGAAGGCAGGAAGAAAGATAGCGATCGTTGCAACAACTGCTCCGGCGGTTCCATTTAGCGCTGCTCCTATATAAGAAGCGAATGTAAATAGTGGCCCTGGCACTGCTTGTGTTAATCCGTATCCAGCAAGAAATTGTTCTTTTGTCATCATCCCGTTTTGTACAAACTCACTTTCAAGAAGAGGAAGTACGACATGCCCTCCGCCAAATACAAGTGCACCAGAGCGATAGAAGCTGTCAAATAAAGAGATGAAATAAGAGTATGGTCGTAACATCGGTAACAGTATTAATAGTCCGAAGAATAAGACGAGACAAGATATGGCTACCATTTTTGAAATAGGTACGTTTATTTTATAAGCTTGGCTAACTGGCCGGTCACGATATAAAAACCAACCGATGAAACCAGATACTATAATGAGAATTACTTGTGTCCAGCTACTTGGCCATAATAGGGCGATTGCGGCAGTTGCAATTGCGATTGTTGCACGGTTTCGGTCTGGTGTTAACTTTTGAGCCATTCCCCATATTGCATGAGCGACAATTGCGACCGCTACAAGTTTCAGTCCGTGAATCCAGCCAGTACTTCCAAGCTCGAATTGGTTAAGAAATGAAGCGAAGAAAACTAAAACGAGCACAGATGGGAGAGTGAATCCGATCCATGAAATAATGGCTCCTAATAATCCGCCGCGTAATAAGCCAACTCCCATACCGACTTGGCTGCTAGCAGGGCCAGGAAGGAATTGACATAGCGCTACTAAGTCTCCGTAACTTCGTTCATCCATCCATTTTCTTTTTTGCACGTATTCATGATGAAAATAACCAAGATGGGCGACGGGACCACCAAATGAAGTAAGTCCTAATTTAAATGATACGAGAAAAATCTCTATTAATGATTGGAAAGAGTAGTTATTATTTTTCAAGATAACCTCCTAGAATGTTTTTCTAAATGCATTATACAAGAGGCAGTAAAGTGAATGGAATGATTTCTATGTAAAGATTTTGTGAATCTTTTCTTCGTAATTAAAATTTGAAAAAGTCATAAATGATTATGTCTAAACCATAAAGTAGTAGAAGTAGTGCTGGGAAATTTATATGAGGAGAATGCCCGTATGACAACACATTTCTTTGCTAGGTTAACAGGAAAGAGGGAAGTACCTCCTGTAAATACAGAAGCTTACGGTGTAACAGAGCTCATTTTTAGTGAAGATTTAAAGAAGTTGCAATATCGGGTCATATTAAAAAATATAAAAAAAATCACGTCATGCCAAATTCATTTAGGAAAAGCGAATCAAATTGGTCCAGTTATTTTAAGTTTGTTTGGTCCGTTAGAGCAAGGGATTAGTGTGAATGAAGGAGTCGTTACTGGTGTAGCTAGAGTAGAGGATTTTGAAGGGCCTTTACAGGGGAGAGCATTTGACAGCTTGTTTCAAGAGATAATGCAAGCAAATGTATATGTAAATGTTAATACGAAATCTAATAAAAAGGGAGAAATAAGGGGGAGAATAAGGGAAGTAAAGAAGTAAGCGAAAAGGCTGTCCAAAAAACATTTTGGAACAGCCTTTTCTAATTATATAGAGTGCTACAATATCCCCTAGTTTAATTTTTTACAGGCTGATTTTTAATGAAGAAGTCCATTATATAAAATACTTCGTCATCTGGGATTTGTATTTCAAATGTATTTTCAATAGGTTGCAATGCTTTTTTCACTTTCATATACATCCAGTACTCATCTTGTCTTCGTTTCTCTTTATCAGGATGAGGGAGGAGACTTTCGCCTTTTTGAAGACGGTCAACCATGCAGCTCATATGCAAAATCACACCCATTAAACTGTCGGGAGTTAGCTGTAAAGAAATCAATTCTTGAATTGTATTTAATGCATAACGAATTGTTTTAATAAGTAATGCTCCATCGTTACGCTGCATTTGTTGTTCAAGAATATCAGCCATTTTTGCATATGTTTCTTCATACGTAATCAATTCTTGAATTGGTTGAATAGCTGTGTAGTTCACAATGTCTTGGAAATGATATGTTAAGCAAGGTATTTGCATATCGAAATTCGTGACGATACAAATGATATTACGCTCTTTTTTTATGTTCTCGATCATTTTCGTTAAATCTTTTTCATGAACGATGCTAATCGGAATAATTTCAATTAAGTCTTTATCAAAGCGTAAATAGTTCTCTAACATTTTTTGAATTGCTAAAGCACTTCCTTCGCCGGTTAAACAAGCTGTTAAAATCACGGATTTCATTGGCGATAGTGGCTTTTTCTTTTCTTCCTGTACGTTTAAATAGAACGGCGTTAAGTTCTTCACTGTTTCGTATAGTGCATCTAATGAATAGCCAAGCTGAGCTTTTCGAGCTGCTTCTAGTGCGTGTGGTGTACTCGTCATGGAAAGAACACGTACAGGGATTTTGAATTCAGTTTCTAATATATCACCAATATAAGCGAGAGATCCCATATCAACAAGTAAGAGAAGCCCGTTTACATTTTGAAGTGTTTTCATATACACTTTAACACGCTCTAAGAAGTCTTTTGGTGATTCATGCAAGGGCATATCGATACCAGTTACTTCATCAATACCGAGAAGTTCGTTTGCAACGTTTGCCATTTCTGTTGCGATGCCATTACCGTGTGCTAATATTAATACTTTTACTTCTGTTTGTGAGGCAGGAATTGGATCAACAACGAAGAACATTGTTAAAAAGCCAGCTTCATCAATAGGTATTGTTATTTGTAATTCTTCTTCTAATAGCTGAATACATTGCATAGCTACGGAAAAAGCTTCTTTATATTTCGTACGAATTTGATTTAATTGTGGGTGGTGAATTTGTTTCCCGCCCTGTAAACGTTGTAGAGTTGTCTGTACATGTAAACTTAAAGCGAGAAATACTTTTTCATCGAAAGTTTTAGATAAATATTTTTCAGCTAGTTCCGCAATTTTTTCACATACGGAAACGATATTACGATCCACAATTTTAAAAACATTTTCATGACTTGTTTTTTTAGATATTTGGTTAAAGTATTGGACGAAAAAGCTTTGAATATCATTTTCTATTAGTAATTCTAATTCTTCCTCTTCAATGCCGCGTGCTTGAAGTTCTTCATATTTATAATCAATATAATCGTAAATAGAAGAGCGACTTCCTTCGGGTTTTATTGTATGTTTACTCCAACCTTCATCACCTGTAAATACAAATGTTTCATTTGGTATTTGATATAGATGACGGCTCTTTCTTTCAATAAATAATCCTTCTTTCATATACCAAGGTAAATCTGTACTTGAAACACAGACAGAATCACGTTTTTTTGTTACGAAATCAGAATAAGCTTTCGCACAGGCAATTTGTACGTCCGTTTTCAATTGACCGATGTTATTTGGACAATTGTAAAAGACGAAAGCACGCATTGTATTTGGACTAACATGAATCTCTTTCCTTAGACGAATTGCTTCATTTGTGAAAAATAGTTGCAGTAAAGCAAACCGTTCTTTATGTGTTCGCTCACGAAGTGGTGGAAGCGTAACGGTCATCGGAATACGTCTTGTAAATGTTTTTAATAAAAATGAATTTGGTTCTTCGGTTGTTGCAGTAATAATCAACACTCGTGCCTTACGTTCATTTTCCGTTTCTCCAAGGCGGCGGTATACTCCGCGATCAATAAATGTGAAGAGCATCTCTTGTCCTTCTGGAGGAAGGCGATGTACTTCATCTAAGAAGAGGATTCCTTCATGTGCTTTTTCAATTAACCCTTTTTGATCACTGGCACCTGTGTAAGCTCCTTTTTTTATCCCAAATAACTGTCCAAGTAGTAGTTGTGGATTGTTTGCATAATCAGCACAGTTAAAGACGATAAAAGGTGCATCTTTTGGAAGTTGTTCCACTTCAATTGCGTATTCGTGCATTAAAGAAGCGAACATCGATTTTCCGACACCTGTTTCTCCAAGTAGTAAAGTATGCATACCGTTTGGAGGATAGAGAATAGAAGCTTTTGCTTTTTCAATTGCAATTTTTAGGCTTGTATTTTCAATAGCAAATGTATCTAATGAAGTGCCCTTTGTTGAATGCGTTTCCAATGAAGTGTTCGTTTCTATATAAAAACGGACAGGGCGTGTACTCGTTTTTAATAAACGATTATCTTTCACAAGCTTGTTTAAATCGCTACTAACATTTGCACGGTCTAGCTGTAGAAGTGTAGCGAGTTCTGATGCTGTTATACCTTCTGTATAATTCCCTTTTTGTATTGCGTTAAAAATGAGATCTATTCGTTTCATTTCTATTCACCTCGAAACTTCATCACTATTTAAAATTCTACACAAAAATGAGAAGTGTGGGAAGAGAAAAATAAAGTGAAACTTTAATCAGTGGGGTTTTTGTTCATTCCCACTGATTATTAGCCTTCACCAATCGGGCGTTTACGGGCAGTTGATCTCCCACCTAACTTCTTTGTTCCAGCTGAATTTTGAGGTGGGAGTCTTACTGCCCGTTAACGCGGGGTAAAACAGCTTTAGTACATAGGCACTAAAGCTGTTACAATCTTGTGTCTTTCCAAAAATTCACTTCGAGATGGGAAGATGGATTGTAGGGAAGTAGTTTATATCCTTGTGAGTGTAAATAATCAATTACTTTTGGGAGTATTTGCACTGTGACACTAGAATCATGCATTAAAATAACCTCTACTTGTTCATCGCTTTGATTTCGTACTCTTTCTAGTATTGCGGAAGGATTATCATAGCTTTTCCAGTCATATGTATCAATTGTCCAATCCCACATTTTATATTGGGCAGATACGAGTGCGTCACGGTAATTCTTTTTTAAGTAAGGCATGCTACCGTATGGGACCCGAACGAGATGTGTATTTAAATGTGTAACTTGCTGGACAATGTTTTGGGTTTGCTCCATTTCTGCAATTAAAACAGATGGATCGCCAGTATAAAGACGTTTTACATCATGCGACATACTATGGAGACCGATATAATGTCCATCTTTAATCAATCGCTCCATCGTTTTTTTATAATGTGGCACCTTTCCGCCAATAACGAAGAAAGTTGCTTTTCCGTTCTTCTCTTTTAAAATATTTAAAATTTGTGGTGTGTATTTATTTGGTCCGTCATCAAATGTTAAGTACGCAATTTTTGTTGTAGGAGAGGTAGTTTGAGTACTTTGGTAATCTTTTACTTGAATGTCTGTAGTTGCTTTTGTATTCGATGATGCGTACATAGTAATAGTTAAAAATAAAATTATACATTGAAGTAATCGCTTGATCATAACATTCACCCTCAGTTTGACAATCAAGATGTAAAAATGAAAATTTGATACTTTTTTCGTTATACGTATATCTTTCTCCAATAGAGGCACTCTCAAACAATCTATATTTTGGAAATGGGGAATAAGGATTAAAAAATAAAAAATAGCATCCTCTTATGAAAAGAGGATGCTATTTGAATATTTCATAATAGTAAAGGCTATACTACAATTAGTCTTCGCGTTTTTTCACTTTTTTATAGAAGGAAATAATTGGTTTGTAACGTTCGTGTACAAGACCGATTACTTCAGCAATGATTTCTGTAAAGAAGATTAAAATGAAAAGAAGAATAATGGATAACCATAATGTTGCACTACTGAAAATAATTGCATTTACACTAAAGAAAATACCCAATGCGTAAATAATTAGTACCGTTTTACGATGAGAGAATCCCATTGCAAGCAAACGGTGATGTAAATGCGATTTATCAGGTGCTGAAATAGGCTTTTTATTTACGATACGGCGGATAATTGCAAATGTCGTATCAAATATAGGTACACCTAAAATAATGATTGGAACGATAAAACTGAATAACGTTACGCTTTTGTATAATCCAAGTAACGATATAACAGAAATACAGTATCCTAAAAATAGTGCTCCTGTATCTCCCATGAAAATTTTTGCTGGATGGAAGTTGTAGAATAAAAATCCAATTGTACTTGCTAATGTAATCAGTGCTAGAGGTAATATAATAGCTGCTCCAGTACCCCATGGGCTAGTGAAGGCCATATATGCTAGCGTTGCAAGTACGATAGATGAAATCCCTGCGGATAATCCATCTAATCCATCAATTAAGTTGATGGCATTTGTAATACCTACAATCCAAAATACAGTAATTGGATAAGCAAGCCATCCGAGTTCAGTATCTCCGAAAATTGGAATATATAATACTTGCACTAATAATCCACTTTTGACAATCATGATAGCAACTAATAGTTGTCCACCGAATTTTACCCTCGCAGATAGTTCGTACATATCATCTAAAATCCCGATGATAACAATGATGATAGCACCTAAAGTTATCGATAACATTCTTTGTTCGTACAATCCACCGACAACAAATCCTACGGCTACACCGATGAAAATTGCTAACCCGCCAAGACGAGGCATAATTTTTTGGTGTACTTTACGCGCATTTGGCTTGTCTGTTGCTCCTATTTTGAAAGCTAATTTAATAACTAAAGGAGTAACGACGAGTACAGTGATGAAAGATGCCAAAATGGCATAAATCACTTGTGAGTCCATTAATACCCCACCCTTTATAGTTTAACGTAATTTTTTCAATCTTATTTATCTGAAAATTATGATGTTTATTTACAGGCTCATAACATATGGTATCACAAAAAGATTAGAATTCAATCTTTTTTTCTTTTGGCTGTAAAGGGCAGTGAATAGAATATATGACAATTGGATATGGAATGTTGTGTCCTTAGAGAAGGTTGATCTCATATTGTGTCTTGTAATATGACATTGTACTCCCCTCTCATATAGCGATGACTTTTGTTTCAGTATTATAAGTGTTGCACGTAAAATGAGTAAGTTCCGTGTTAAATTGTGGGAATTTACATTTTGTATATATTGCATCATTTAACTTTACAAAATCTTAAAAAATAATAAAAAAACGATTCATATAATAAAGAAGTGAAAGAGTTTTCTCATTCTTAGTGTGAGAGGGGGAAGCGCAGGAGGAGTTCTATGTATTCGTATATTTTCTTATGTATATTCCTGTGCGAAAAGAAAATGAAAATTACGATAATAGGTACCGGATATGTTGGATTGATTACAGGAGTAGGATTGGCGAGATTGGGACATTCAGTCACATGTTTCGATATAAATAGTGGGAAAATTGAACGGATTAAACAAGGCGAGTTACCTATTTATGAATGTGGATTAAATGAATTAATAGATGAAGCATATGAGAATAATCATTTAACTTTTACAGCAAGTAAATCAGCGGCATTTAATGATGTAGAGTTTATATTTATTGCAGTTGGAACGCCATCTTTATTAGATGGAACAGCAGATTTAACGTATATTCGTAGTGCTTGTGATGATATTGGAACATATGTGAATAACGATATTATTGTTGTTACGAAAAGTACGGTTCCTGTAGGGACAAATGATGTAATGAGAGAATGGATTGAGGATAAACTACAAGGTAGACATGAATTATATATTGTATCGAATCCAGAGTTTTTAAGAGAAGGTTCTGGTATTTATGATTTTTTTCAGGGTGATCGTATCGTAATTGGAGCATGTAGTGAAGAAGCTGCAAGGAAAGTAGAGAATTTGTACAGTAAATTAAGCTTACAAACGTATATTACAGATATTCGAAGTGCTGAGATGATTAAATATGCATCTAATGCTTTTTTAGCTACGAAGATTAGTTTTATTAATGAAATTTCTAATATATGTAAGCAAGTGGGTGCAGATATAGTAGATGTAGCTACAGGGATGGGGATGGATAAGAGAATTGGTGCATCTTTTTTAAATGCAGGCATCGGATATGGAGGATCTTGTTTTCCAAAAGATACGAAAGCACTTGTGCAAATTGCAGGGAATGTTTCTCATGATTTTCGCTTGTTGAAAGCAGTCATTGAAGTGAATAATAAACAACAGTTGTTGTTAGTTGAAAAAGCGAAGAAAATTATAGATATGAAGAAGAAGCGAATTGCGGTTCTTGGTGCAGCGTTCAAACCGAATACTGACGATATTAGGGAAGCACCATCTCTTATTATAATAGAAGAATTAATTAATATGGGTGCGGATGTGGTTTTATATGACCCACAAGCTATTCAAAATGTAAGAAGTTTATTTGGAAATACGATACGATACGCTGAGTGTATAGATGAATCGATTAGAGAGGCGCATGCAGTTTTTATCGTAACAGAATGGGAATCAATTCGAAATTATCCGCTAGAAAAGTATGCACAGCTTATGAGGGAACCTATTCTATTTGATGGGAGAAATTGTTATACTAATGAGGATGCCGAGAAGCATGGATTAGATTATTACTCAGTTGGGCGAAAAGACGTCTGTAATAGTAATGTTTCTCAGGTGCGTTAAAAAATGTATTTTCACATGCATATTTTTATATGCGATAATAGAAGTTTTAACTAGTGAAAGAAAAGAGGCAATGAAATGACTGAACGTTTAAAAGTAATGACAATTTTCGGGACACGACCAGAAGCAATTAAAATGGCACCTCTTGTATTAGAGTTGCAAAAGCACCCAGAAAAGATTGAATCAATTGTGACTGTAACAGCACAACACCGTCAAATGTTAGATCAAGTATTAAATATCTTTGGAATTACGCCAGATTTCGATTTGAATATCATGAAAGATCGTCAAACGTTAATCGATATTACAACACGTGGTTTAGAAGGTTTAGATAAAGTAATGAAAGAAGCGAAGCCTGATATCGTACTTGTGCATGGTGATACAACGACGACATTTATTGCAAGCTTAGCTGCTTTCTATAATCAAATTCCAGTAGGGCATGTTGAAGCAGGACTTCGTACATGGGATAAGTATTCTCCATATCCAGAAGAGATGAATCGCCAACTAACAGGTGTAATGGCGGATCTTCATTTCTCACCTACAACAAAATCAGCAACGAACTTACAAAAAGAAAATAAAGATGAGTCACGCATTTTCGTAACAGGAAATACAGCGATCGATGCACTGAAGACAACTGTAAAAGAAACTTATAGCCATTCGGTGTTAGAGAAACTTGGAAATGATCGTCTTGTACTTATGACAGCACACCGTCGTGAAAATTTAGGAGAACCAATGCGCAATATGTTCCGTGCAATTAAGCGTCTTGTTGATAAGCACGAAGATGTACAAGTTGTATACCCTGTTCATATGAATCCTGTTGTTCGCGAAATAGCGAATGATATTTTAGGCGAGCATAGCCGTATTCATTTAATTGAGCCGTTAGATGTAATTGATTTCCATAACGTTGCAGCTCGTTCATACTTAATGTTAACTGATTCTGGTGGTGTACAAGAGGAAGCACCATCACTAGGTGTGCCAGTCCTTGTCCTTCGTGATACGACGGAACGCCCAGAAGGTATCGAAGCAGGTACGCTGAAATTAGCAGGAACAGATGAAGAGACAATCTTTGGTCTTGCTGATGAGTTGTTATCTGATAAAGAAGCTCATGATAAGATGACGAAAGCATCTAACCCTTACGGCGATGGTCGTGCGTCTGAGCGTATTGTAGAAGCGATTTTACAACACTTTAAGAAGTAACAACAATTGCGTGAAATAAAAAGAGCCAAATCGTATACGATTTGGCTCTTTTTTTATTCATGATTCCTCATAATCCACTCTGCATGAGCATTTGTAGAAGGGGGAGGAGGCGGTGGTGTTTTGTTCTCACTCGGCTCCTTCTTTGCTTTTGCGCTGGAGTTAGAATTTGAATCGGAATTTGTATTCTCATTTTTCGTAGTCTCTGTTGGAATTTTTGCTTTTTCTCCTATTTCCTTTTCAATTTCGTTACGTACAGTCTCTACACTGATTGGATCTGGAAGGAAGTAATAAATACCGCCAATTTTTCTGTCTTCTCCTTCAAGTTTTAACGTTTGTATTGTAGAAGGGTCGAATCCAGAGATTTTATTGTAAAGAGCAAGTCCGTCTGAAATAGGAATATCGGTTTTTATATATTTTCCAACTACCTTTGTTAAATCTTTAATTTTAAATACGGTAGAAGCAGAGTTTAGCTTTTGGGCAACAGCAGCCAGTACTTGTCTTTGTCTAGCAGCTCGACCATAATCACCGTTAGGATCTTGCTTTCGCATACGGACGTATGCGAGTGCTTCTTCACCATTTAAGTTCTGTTGACCTTGTTTAAATTGGATTTTTTTATAGTAATCCACGTCAGAGCGTTCCCAGAAATCGAAGGGGACATCAACGGTAATACCGTCAACAGCATCAACGATACCTTTAAATCCTTTGAAATCAATTTTAATATAATGATCAACAGGAACTTTTAAAAACTCTTCGACGGTGTCGATTGCCATTTTTTCTCCACCGTAAGCATGGGCAGCGTTAATTTTGTCTTCTTTATTTTTGCCAACAATCTTAACACGAGAATCGCGTGGGATACTCATAAGTGAAACCTTTTTTGAGTTTGGATTAACTGTCGCGAACATGAGTGAATCTGTTCGGCCGTTTTGACCATCTGTTGCGTAATCCTCAATACCCATAATTAGTATTGTGAAAGGTTTTTTTGTGATTTCCACATCTTCTGCTCGTAATTTAGATTTTTCACGGCTAAATCCACTGTACATCCCCATGAGAGAAGTGTAGGAATTTAACATATAAAGTCCTACGCTACCAAATAAAAATGCGAAAATAAGAAAGAAGAAAAACTTTCTTCTACGTTTCTTTTTTATTCTGCTATTTTGGAGATGATAATAACGTTCTTCCATATATAATCTCCTTAGTTCATTTGTAGGGAATTAATTCACTACATTAATCTTTAAAGGCGATACGTTAGCTATTCTTAGATAACACCTTGTTCTAAGTACAACATATCTCCTTCTTTAATTGTACACTTCCCGTTTGTTAATTCAATCATCCAATCTGTAAATGTTTGTTTTCGATTTTCTTCTACATACGTATCGAATGTGACGTTTTCTAGATAATGTATATCTTTAATGTTATATTCTGAATTACGTAATTCATTTTCAACTTTGCCAAGCAATGTGTAATCAATTTCTGTTTCCATAACGCGCATTAGTTTTCGCTCAACAACCCCTACGTGATTAAGTCCTTCACTTGTACATTTTCCATATGCGCGAATTAATCCACCAGCACCAAGTTTAATGCCACCAAAATAGCGCGTGACGACAACGACAGTATCCTTTAGACCTCGCTTTTTTAATACTTCTAACATAGGTACACCAGCTGTGCCGCTCGGTTCGCCGTCATCGTTCGCCTTTTGAATTTGATCTTGTTCACCGATTAAATATGCGGAACAATTATGTGTTGCATTCCAATGCTGTTTTTTTATTTTTTGTATAAATGTTTGAGCTTCATCTTCCGTTGTGGCGCGACTCACATAGCAAATGAATCTTGATTTTTGAATGACAATTTCGTGCTCTCCATAGCCTTTTATTGTTAAATATTGTAATAACAATGGTATACGCCCCTATCTTTCAAAATAACTAGTACTTTACATTTTAAAAGCGAGCGTTTTTATATTCAAACATTTTTTACAAATATGTTGAAATTTTTGGTGAGTATTTTATCCCGCATTAACGGGCAGTAAGACTCCCACCTCAAAATTCAGCTGGAGCAAAGAAGTTAGGTGGGAGGTCAACTGCCCGTAAAAGCCCGATTGGTTCAACTAATAATCAGTGGGGGATGAACAAAACCCCCACTGATTAAAGTTTCACTTTATCTTTTTGTTGTAATTTGTCGAGCGAGTGATTGTAGTTTCTAGCCGGCATTTTTATGTATGGATGCACCTTTTCTAGTTTTCGTGTAAAATTAGGGGATAAAAATTTTTTATAAGGCAGGTACGAAAATGAAAACAGCTATTGTTACCGATAGTACAGCATATATACCGAAGCATATTCGTGACGAACTCAATATATATATGATTCCATTAAACGTTGTGTTTGGAACGGAATCTTATCAAGAAGAGGCTGAAGTTTCAGCAAATGATTTTTATATAAAGGTACGTGAACAAGAGGAACTTCCGAAAACTTCGCAACCAGCAATTGGAAAGTTTTTAGAGTTATATGAAGAGTTATCTAAAGAATATGATGCAGTTATTAGCATTCACCTTTCCAGTGGAATTAGTGGTACATATCAAACAGCAACGGCAGCTGGACAGATGGTAGATGGTATTGATGTATATACGTACGACTCTGAAATTAGTTGTGAAGTACAAGGGTTTTACGTGCGTGAAGGGGCAAAATTAGTAAGTGAAGGGAAAGCCCCAGAAGAGATTATCGCTCGCTTTGATGAAATGAAGCAAACGATGGATGCTTATTTTGTAGTGGATGATTTACATCATTTACAACGTGGTGGAAGATTAAATAGTGCACAAGCTTTTATTGGTAGTTTGTTACAAGTAAAACCAGTATTATACTTTAGAGATAAAGTAATTATTCCATTCGAAAAAATTCGTACGCGTAAAAAAGCGTTAAAGCGTATCGTTGAAATCTTTGATGAGCAGGCAAATAAAGGTGTGCCTATGGAAGCTGTTATTATTCATGCGAATCGTGAAGAGGAAGCTAATGAATGGAAACAAGAATTAGAAGAGATATACCCTCATGTTACAATTCGTACGAGTTATTTCGGAGCTGTAATTGGGACGCATTTAGGTGAAGGTGCGCTTGGTTTAGGTTGGTATACGAAGTGATAAAGATATAAAAGCTCTCTTACTTGAAGAGGGTTTTTTTACGGGTATTTGACAAGTTAATATTTGGAAATGGTAAAATGTATGTAAAATTAAATAATGAGGAAAGTTTTATTACTTACTTTTTACAAGAAACTATATTATAATAGAAGAGAGGTGAAACATATGGAGCATAATTCTTGTTTATGTCCAAAGTTTGAGTCAGCTTTTACAATGCTTAGTAAGAAATGGACTGGCTTAATTATTAAATCTTTGCTCGAAGAGCCGAAACGTTTCAGAGAAATCGCAGATATTATACCGAATATGAGCGATCGTATGTTGTCAGAACGTTTAAAGGAATTAGAAGGCGAAGGTATTGTAGTTCGTAATGTTTATCCAGAAGTACCAGTTAGAATCGAGTACGGTGTAACTGATAAAGGGAAAGCGTTGGAAAGTGTTATGGATGAGGTCCAAAATTGGGCTGAAAAATGGATGAAGTAACGTTTCTATTTCATTCATATTGGAGTATTTTCAAAACGTAAGGGGTTCCCTTACGTTTTTTTTCAATCCTATAAAAAACGGTGTAAGGCTTTTGAAATTCTACATATATATACAAATTTAGATATACTTTGCTATAGAGATAAATGTAATATTACATTTATTTTACAAAACCGTAACATTAGCAAAAAAACTCCCGAATTATGGTATAAATTTTAATAGGTTATATACGGAAAATGAAAAAAAGAAAGCGGTGTAAAAAATAAAATGAAAAAGCTAAAAATGGCATCTTGCGCATTAGTTGCAGGGTTAATGTTTTCAGGGCTAACACCAAATGTATTTGCAGAAGATAAAATTTCTGACGTGAAATCACAAATTAACACACAAAATGATACTTTACATAAACAACAACAAGAACGTGATGAATTACAAAAACAAATGAATGACTTAAACAAAACAATCCAAGGTTTGGATAAGTCTGTTCAAGAGAACGCTTCAAAACTTGATGAAACAACAAAAAAAGTTTCTGATACTGAGCAATTAATCGAAAATAAAAATAAAGATATTGCAGAACTACAAACAAAGATTGCAAAACGTGAAGAGTTATTAAGAAAACGTTTAGTTGCACTACAAGAACAGCCAAATACGAACATTGTAACAGAAGTTCTTGTAAACTCTAAAAACGTTGCAGATTTAGTTGATCGTTTAGCTTCTGTGTCTAAAATTATGGAATCTGACGAAGATATCATGAAAACACAACAAGAAGATCAAACGAACGTGAAAAAAGATGTTGAGACAGTAAAAGAAAAACAAAAAGAATTAAAAGAAGCACAAGCTCAAATTGAAACTGCTAAGAAAGAACTTGACGTTGAAAAAGAGAAAAAAGCAACAGCAGTAAACGATTTAAGCGGTAAAATGGATACAGTTGTAACTACAATGACAAGTACGGAAGGTCAATTGAAAGAGCTTGAACAACAGGCATTAAAATTACAACAAATCGCTGAAAAAGAAGCGCAAGAAAAAGCTGCACAAGAAGCTGCTGCTCAAAAACAAGCAGAACAAGCTGCTAAAGAAGCACAAGCTCAACAAGCTGCACCAGCGCAAGCGCCTGCAGAACAAGCTGCACCAGCAAACAATGCTGGACAAGCTCAAAAAGAAGAGCCTAAAAAAGAAGAGCCTAAAAAAGAGACACCTAAACAAGAAAACAAAAAACCAGAGCCAGCACCAGGTCCAACTCCGGCTCCTGGCGTAATTGGTAAAGCGCAACAATACTTAGGTAAGCCATATGTTTGGGGAAGTGCATCTCCATCAAACGGTGGTTTTGACTGTAGTGGATTTATTTCTTACATTTATGGTGTAGGTCGTCAAGACGTTGCAGGTTACTGGAACTCAGTTTCGAAAGTAAGTAGCCCACAACCTGGAGATTTAGTATTCTTCCAAGGTACTTATAAAGCAGGTCCATCTCACATCGGTATTTACGTTGGTAACGACCAGATGATTCATGCAGGTGATAAAGGGATTGCTTACGCTAGCTTAAGCAGTAGCTACAACCAAAAACATTTCTTAGGTTACGGTAGATTATAGGATTTATAATTGAATAAAAAACGTGTATAAAGTCGATAGCTTACTATTTTATAAGTAGGTTATCGGCTTTTTTGAGTTTTTACGAGATAAAGAGAAGGATTTATAGTAGTGCTGGAGGTGGCTATTGATGATGTTAGCTGGTAGACAGTTACTGTTAGAAGAACTCTCTTCAGATTTGCGGAATAAATTGGATCATCTGAAAAGGAATCGAGACGTCGTTTGTGTACAAGGGGTAATTAAGAAGTCTTCAAAATATATGTGTCAGCGCTGCGGAAATATAGAGCAGCGACTATTTGTATCATTGCTATGTAAAAGGTGCAATGAAGTATGTACGTATTGCCGGAAATGTATAACGATGGGCAGGGTAAGTGAATGTACTGTACTTGTTCGCGGGATTGCTGAAATAAGCGGAGAAAGTTATTTGAATCCGTTACAGTGGGAAGGCGTTTTGTCTGACGGTCAGGAGTTAGCTGCGCAAAGTGTCGTTGACGCTGTTAAGCAGAAAGAATCATTTTTTATTTGGGCGGTGTGCGGGGCTGGAAAAACAGAAATGTTGTTTCGCGGAATTGCAGAGGCACTACAAAAGGGAGAAAGAGTTTGTATTGCAACGCCGAGAACGGACGTTGTACTTGAATTAGCACCAAGATTACAAGAAGTGTTTCCAAATATAAATGTAGCTGCTTTATACGGAGGGAGTTTAGACCGAGAAAAAGATGCGGCGTTAATCGTTGCAACTACACATCAATTGTTACGTTATTATAGGGCGTTCCATGTCATGATTGTAGATGAGATAGATGCTTTTCCGTATCATGCAGATAAGATGTTGCAGTATGCAGTAAGCGAAGCGATGAAAGAGAAGGCAGCACGTATTTATTTAACTGCAACTCCAGATGAAAAGTGGAAGCGTAAGTTGCGAAGTGGTAAGCAAAAAGGGGTTATTATTTCAGGGCGATACCATCGTCATCCATTGCCAGTTCCGATATTTCGGTGGTGTGGAAATTGGAAAAAGGGTCTTATACGTAAAAAAATTCCTCGCGCTTTATTACAATGGTTAAATCTGTACTTATCGAAACGATACCCCATTTTTCTATTTGTTCCTCATGTGCGATATGTAGAAGAAATTAGCCAGTTATTAAAATCATTAAACAATCAAATTGACGGTGTGCATGCAGAAGATCCGGCGAGAAAAGAGAAGGTAGCAGCTTTCAGAAAAGGAGAAATCCCTTTATTAGTTACAACGACGATTTTGGAACGAGGAGTAACTATTAAAAATTTACAAGTTGCAGTTTTAGGAGCTGAGGAAGAAATATTTTCAGAAAGTGCTCTCGTTCAAATTGCAGGGCGTGCTGGCAGAAGCTCTGATGAACCGCATGGAGATGTTATCTATTTTCATTATGGAAAGACAGAGGCGATGGTGCGTGCGAAAAAACATATTCAAAGTATGAATAAGAATGCTAAAGAACAAGGATTGATAGATTGATGCATTGTCTACTTTGTGATGAGTATATTTCATATGCGATTAGTTGGTACACTTTTTTTGTTAAGCTTCATAAAAAGTATATATGTGATAGATGTGAACAAAAACTTTCCTATATTATAGGAGATATTTGCAAGGAGTGTGGTCGGCCTTTAGAACTTGTACCAGCTGAATATAAAAACGGGGATATTTGTATGGACTGCATAAGGTGGACGAACGAGCAGGGGTTTCCGTCTCTCATAAATCGTTCGTTGCATGTGTATGATGAAGGGATGAAAGAAATATTAGCACAGTTTAAATTTCGAGGAGATGCTGAATTAGTGCATATTTTTCATCAGCCTTTTCGAAGTCTTTTTCAAAAATATTTTGCGAATGTTTCAGTTGCCATTCCGGTTCCTCTTAGTGAAGAGCGAGAATACGAGCGTGGTTTTAATCAAGCGGAGTTACTAGCTTCTTGTTTGCCTATCAAAATGTTTTGTACATCATTAAGAAGAATAGAAACAGAAAAACAAAGTAAGAAGAAGCGTAAAGAAAGGATATCGGGAGTTAATCCTTTTTATTTTCAGGGAGAAGAGATGTTTCATGAGCAACACGTTTTAATCGTGGATGATGTGTATACGACAGGAATTACTGTTAGGCAAATTGGAAGCCTTTTGTATGATCGAGGAGCGAGAGAGGTTTCTTGTTTGACGCTTTGTAGAGGTTAATATGTGAATGTCGAAAGGAGTAATAAAAAGACGACAGGTCTTCTTTGACTTACAGTCTTGTCATTCGCTATAGTCAGAATATGGGGCGAATGCCCTGATTTTAAGAGTGAAGGGAATGGAATGAACATGCAAGGACGAGTAAAATGGTTCAATGCAGAAAAGGGATTTGGGTTTATTGAGCGTGAAGATGGTGACGATGTGTTTGTTCATTTTTCTGCTATTCAACAAGATGGGTATAAGTCGTTAGAAGAAGGTCAACAAGTGGAGTTTGATATTGTTGATGGAGCACGTGGGCCACAAGCGGCTAATGTTGTGAAACTGTAAAAATTAAGTTTTTGGAAAAGATAGAGCTGTATTTTTAGCAGCATTATATAGATGGCGAAAGCTCTTGTTCGTAACAAGGGCTTTTTTGTTTTAGAGGAGTTGTCAAAAAGTTGTTTCTTTTCTGTAACTAATTGTCCACAGTTACATTCGTTATTCACGATGTTAATAGGATAAAATAAAGATAGAAACGATGCATCTTTTCATTTCAACAAAAAACGATAAAAAAATCGCAATTCCACTAATTTTTTAAAAAAATTAGAAGGAGTTTTTAAGCCAATGTCGAAATTATAGTACATAGGCTTGAAAGGAGGAATTCATCTATGAAATTCAACATTCGTGGTGAAAATATTGAAGTAACTCCAGCATTAAAGGAATATGTAGAGAAAAAGCTAAGTAAATTAGAGCGTTATTTTGATACATTCCCAGAGATTAAGGTTAATTTAAAAGTATACTCTGACAAGCAACGTATCGAGGTAACAATTCCATTTACAGATTTATTACTTCGTGCAGAAGAAACAAATAGCGATATGTACGCTGCGATTGATTTAGTAGTTGATAAAATTGAGCGACAAATTCGTAAACATAAAACAAAAGTAAACCGTAAATTACGTGAGAAAGGTTCTATGAAAACTAACTTTATCCTTCCGGAAGCAGTAGCTGTTCTGGATGCGGTAGAAGAGGATGAATTAGAACTTGTACGTACAAAACGATTCGATTTAAAACCGATGGACGTTGAAGAAGCGATCTTGCAAATGGATATGCTAGGACATAGTTTCTTCGTCTTCACAAATGCTGATACAAATGAAACTAATGTTGTATATGGCCGTAAAGATGGGAAATATGGTTTAATCGAAACTAAATAATCGTTCAAAAGCGCAGCCGAAATGGCTGCGCTTTTTTTATATGTTTTAGTGGTTGTATTGAGATTTTGAGTGTGATTATCTCTACAAGTATTTCCTTGCCATGAGCATACTAATTTTGTTTAATTTAACAAAATTTTATAATTGTAAATAAAATGTTAAGTCTTCTGAAATTAATTGATAGTGCATTTTGGTTTTGATATCCTAATATTGCATTATAAGGATTGATTTTATTCCTTCAGTGAAAAAATAAAATCAATATAATGCTACAAATTATCGGAGGTGTTTTTAGTGAGTATTAAGAAAAAAAGTCGTATAGTTTCTAATCTAGATTATACGACTTTTTCTGCTATTTAATTTTTAAAAATAGGAGGAGCTGTAATGAAACTTATTTCAAAATATATTTTAGTTTGTTTTTTTATATTGAGTATTAGTTTCTTAGTTTCTTGTCAAAAGAAAGTAGATGAACCTATTGTAAATATTGAAGATACTTTAACGGAAAAAGGAAATTTAAAAAGTATTCAGTTGCAAGAAATTAAGAAAAATACTATTTATGAACAAGTATTTTTGGGGAATGAAAATGGTAATGATTTCTTTCAAGGTCAAATAGATAGAAATGATATTGCAATAGAAGATAAGCTTTTAGATAAAAATTTAAAGTCAGGAGTTATACCAGAAAATTATTATGTTTTTTTAACGGGTGTTACGAATAAGAAAAAACCAACGTATCTTTTGGGACGGATTGAACAAATTGATGGAAAAGTAATTCAGTGGAAACAAGAAGTTAAGAGTGTACAAAGAAAAGATGCAAATGGTGTTTATCAGTATGATGTTTATCAGTATGATGTTTATCAGTATGAAGTTGAGTTTCCTAAATTTGAAGGAGAGAGAGCAAATGTTTCTTTTCGTTACATTTGGTTAAATAAAGAAAATAAATGTTATGGTGTTGCGGATCAATTATTCATATTAAAAAAGATTTAAATTTAATTAATGGTTTATGGAGGAGCTATAGATGAGTTACTTTTTAGGAAGGATTTTAAAAGGTAGGATGTTTTGGTTGTCTTTATTTATTATGTTAATAATTGTTATTGCTCAATATATTGCTATGTGTGTAACAACTAAAGGATTTAACGATGATGGGATTATAAAGGTATCCCCATATTTGTCTAATATTTTACATTTTAATAGATTATCGTTTTATTGTGAGTTTTATCTACTTATATTTCCTATGCTTTCCGCGATGGCTGTAGCCGGAATTTATAGAACTGATAAAAATTATGGGTTTATTTATCCTGTTATTTCTAAAATGGGAACAGGTTATTATTTTAAGCTACTTTATTTTATTAATTTTATTGTATCTTTTTTTATTATAAGTTTCCCTTTACTATTTAATTTTTATTTATATGCAATGACTTATCCAACAGTTGCTCCGCATCCAATATTAAATTATATGGCTGCTACTGTTTCGCCAACAGCTCAATTTAATACGGTTTATTATGAGTACCCTACTTTATATTTTCTAATGTATGTATTTTTAAATGGTTTATACGGTGCGGTTTTTTCAAGTTTGGCTTTATCGATTTCGTTTTTTATAAAACGAGTTTATTTTATTTATTTAGTTCCACTTATTTTACATATTTTTTGGCTTGGTATTGGAAAAGGGATTCTCAATCCTAAGGATTATTTAATTAAAGATTTCGGCTTTTTTGAATTACAAATTTTTCTTAGTGTACTGTTATGTATTTGGTTTTGCTCTGTAGTTCTTTATTTACGGGGGAGTAGGAAGCATGTTCTTTTATAATGTAATGAAAGAAACTATAAGGATGAAATATGTTTGGTTAAGTATTCTCTTTTTACTTAATGTCAGTATCATTGGTTGTTTGTTCAATTATTTTGAACCTGGAATTGTAAAAGAGAAAATGAATGAATTGGAAACTTTGTATAAGGTTATGTCGTTTTATAATTTATCAACTATATTTATTCCTTTAACAATCGTTTTTTCTGTATATTATATGTCGAATTTTTTTAGTATTTATGTTGTTTATAGAGTGAATAATGCATTGAAATTAGTTTCTATATATTATTTAAAATTATTAGTTTTCGTTTGTTTTTTTGCGGGGAGTATGATTTTACAGTTGTTTTTGATGTCAAATATGATGGCTGTAAATAGTATTTCTGTGAATTATCCATTATTATTTTGCATTCAATTATTTGCGAATATTTTCATATGTATGATAAGTGCTTTGTTGCAATTATTTTTACCTAGTTTACTTGCAATAATATGTATGATCACTGCTGTTTTACTAGATAGATTTATATTACATGGATTTTTATTTACAAATGTTTTTTATATAAATGTGTTTGAAGATGCTACTGGTTTATTTATACGTTTATTTGGATGTTTTTCTATCTTTTTTATAAGTGTATGGATTTTATCTAAAAAAAGTTATATTTCTATGAATGATGAAACAGAGGTGATCTAGTTTACATTATGATTTTATATCATTTGTTAAAAAGAGATTTACATGTAAGGTTTAGAGATTCCATCAAGATAATGGCTTTTTTATTCTTAATTTACGCTATGATTGTATTTACTTTTTTATACAATCAGTCTCTTATTAATGGTAAAGAACCTGTATTAGTAGATGTTACCTTTTATCGATTTTTTCATGGAGTAGACTTTGTGGATTTATCTTATTTTTATAAGGAGGGGCGATTTTTCATCCCTTTTTATTGGATATTCTTTCAAATCACTCCTTTGTTGCTTGTAGGGAATTTTGCTTTTTCAGATATTCAACAGAATGGTGTTTATTTATTTCCTCGTGTTAAGAAGAAGCATTTTCTTTGGTTAACGAAAATACTATCTTTGTTCTTTTATATAATTAGTATTTGGATTGTTATGTATTTTCTTTGGTTTACTGTTTACTATTTGCTTTCTTTTGGCGAGTATTCTTTTTTAAATTTATATAGTCAATTTTCTTATAAAATATTAGGTACTATGCTAATTCAAATAATCATAAGCTTTTTATTAGCTTTAATTTTTGAGTTTTTAACGTTTTATATACCAATAACTATTGTTTTTGTACTGATGTTGATGTACCTATTTTTGTCTATTTTCTTTCATAGTATTTATTTTTTAGGATCTTTTGTTATGCCAAATCGCTGGTATTTTGTTGATCACAGTTCAATTCAATTGACTTTAGGTAATAATCAATCTATTCAATGTAATGATTTACTTTTAATAGGAGTAGTAATTGTTGTTGTAATGATTTTATTAGGTAGTTTTTGTTTTAAAAAACTAGATGTGATAGGTGAATAATTTATGGACAATTATATTAAATGTGAATGTATGATGAAAAAATTAAAAGGAAATATTGTGTTAGATAATATTAGTTTATCGATAAAAAAAGGCGAGTTTTTAGTTTTGAAGGGGCATAATGGCTCTGGTAAAACGATGATTTTACGAGCTATATCAGGGTTAATGCGTTTGAATTCTGGATTTGTTTATGTAGATAATGAAATTATTGGAAAACAAAAGCAATTTCCTGATTCTATGGGAATATTGATTGAATATCCAAGTTTTATTCCAGGGTATACTGGTTTTCAGAACTTGAAATTTTTAGCATCGATTAACAATAAAATTTCTGATGAGGAAATTTATAATATTATTCAAAGGGTTGGACTTGATAAAGCAGATAAGAGAAAGTATAAAAGATACTCTTTAGGTATGAAACAACGTTTAGGGATAGCGCAAGCTTTAATGGAACGACCAAAATTATTGTTATTAGACGAGCCAACTAATGCTTTAGATAGTGATGGGATAAAAGATGTGTTAGATATTTTGGAAGTAGAAAAATCTAAGGGAACGACTATTATTGTAGCTAGTCATGATGTGCATGTTCTAGATAATGGAATAGTAGATCGTATTGTACATGTTAATAATGGAAAGTTGGTAGATTAATAGTGACAAGAAAACATGTCTTAATAATCATTGGATTGTGTGTGTTGCTATGTACATTTGCTAGTTTGTTTAGATTTAAAACATTAAATCAAAATAATGAATCTTATAAAGTGGTAAAAGATGAGTTTTTATCTAATAGAACTTTTGATGATGGACAAGGAGTGAAGTTTCATGCACTTGAGCCTCTTGATCCTACAAAAGTTTATGATCCTTATGAAGACCGTGAAGTAGTGACGTATGTGTTACCTTTAAATATTACAAATACAACAAATCGGGATATTAACTTATTTAGTAATAAGTCTATTTCTAATACAATGTTTTATTCTAAAATAGGGGAGTTTTATAATTTAGTTCCTTATTCAATGGAATTACCTGAAAAATATCAGTTTGATCCTGTAATACCTGCTGGTAAAACAGTACGAGGATATATAGGGACAAATTATTTTATAGGAGATGACCCTTATAAAAATTATAAAAACTTTTCAAATGAATCAACTAAGGTGAAATTCATTTCTTTTATGAAGGATAAGAAAGGGAAATATCATGAATTAGAAATACCAATAAATTAATAACATTTATTAGTAGTATTAATTTGAAGTGTAATTGTAAAAAAAGAAAAAGTTCTATATAAAATGTATTAAGTATAGTGTCTTTTTCTTCTTTATTGATATCTATATATTTTAAGTTTATTTTTGAGTTGCTGTGGTTGAGTATATCTTGCAATATAATGATAGATATTGTTTATAGAAATCAAAATCTTTGGCTTTTGTAATTGTCGATTTAAATCTTACTAATATGTTCATTCCAGCTACTCTCTTTAAAGGGAACGGGAAAGAATATTATTTAGAATTAATATGAAATTTGGAATATGAATTTGAAATAGAGAGGTAGGGAAAAGAATTATTAATTTGTTGAAACGAATAAAATAAAAACTTTTTCTGAATCTACGGCTCGACATTTGGACGATTGTTGTCATAGTTATAAGACAAGTGTTACAATTATCATTAGGTTTATACATTTTAGTTTTTTAATTAGGAGAAAAATTGGCATAACATAAAGTGAAACTTTAATCAGTGGTGGGTTCTTCCCACCTACTGATTATTAGCCTTCACCAATCGGGCATTTACGGGCAGTTGATCCCATACCTAATTTTTGTTTTTGCTTAATTTTGAGGTAGGGATCTTACAGCCCGTTAATGCGGGGTAAATTTGATTTTTATAACGACTGATTGTAAAGAGAAAAAGAAAGCAATCGGAAGTTTTATTTTAATAAAAGAGGAGCGTATTTCCTATGATCGGTATTTTAAAAAAGGTATTTGATGTCAACCAACGCCAAATTAAACGTATGCAGAAGACAGTGGAGCAAATTGATGCATTAGAATCATCTATTAAGCCGCTAACTGATGAACAATTAAAAGGAAAGACGATTGAATTTAAAGAACGTCTAACAAAAGGTGAGACAGTAGATGATCTACTTCCTGAAGCTTTTGCGGTTGTTCGTGAAGCAGCGAATCGTGTTCTTGGAATGCGTCCATATGGCGTACAGCTAATGGGTGGTATCGCCTTACATGAAGGAAATATCTCTGAGATGAAAACAGGTGAAGGTAAAACGTTAACATCTACTTTACCTGTATATTTAAACGCATTAACAGGAAAAGGTGTTCACGTTGTTACAGTCAATGAATACTTAGCGCAACGTGATGCGAGCGAAATGGGACAACTTCATGAGTTCCTTGGCTTAACTGTAGGGATTAACTTAAATAGTATGTCACGTGAAGAGAAACAAGCTGCTTATGCTGCTGATATTACGTATAGCACAAATAACGAGCTTGGATTCGATTACTTACGTGACAACATGGTGTTATATAGAGAGCAGTGCGTTCAGCGTCCACTTAATTTTGCTATCATCGATGAAGTCGATTCTATTTTAGTCGATGAAGCACGTACGCCGCTTATTATTTCGGGACAAGCTCAAAAATCAGCAGAGCTATACATGTTTGCAAATGCATTCGTTCGTACATTAGAAAATGAAAAAGAATATTCATTTGATGTGAAAACGAAAAATGTAATGTTAACAGAAGATGGTATTACGAAAGCTGAGAAAGCTTTCCATATCGATAACTTATTCGATTTAAAACATGTAGCACTTCTTCACCATATTAATCAGGCGCTTCGTGCACACGTTGTTATGCACCTTGATACAGATTATGTTGTACAAGAAGGCGAAATCGTAATCGTAGACCAATTCACTGGTCGTCTTATGAAAGGTCGTCGTTATAGCGAAGGTTTACATCAAGCTATTGAAGCAAAAGAAGGCGTAGAAATTCAAAATGAAAGTATGACGCTTGCAACAATTACGTTCCAAAACTACTTCCGTATGTACGAAAAATTATCTGGTATGACTGGTACAGCAAAAACGGAAGAAGAAGAATTCCGTAGTATTTACAATATGAATGTTATCGTCATTCCAACGAATAAAGATATTATTCGTGATGATCGTGCTGATTTAATCTTCAAATCAATGGAAGGTAAATTCAATGCAGTTGTTGAGGATATTGTAAGTCGTCATAAGCAAGGGCAACCTATTCTTGTTGGTACAGTTGCAATTGAAACGTCAGAGCTTATTTCAAAAATGTTAACACGTAAAGGTGTACGTCATAATATCTTAAACGCAAAAAACCATGCGCGTGAAGCAGATATCATTGCAGAAGCTGGTATGAAAGGCGCTGTAACAATTGCGACGAATATGGCTGGTCGTGGTACGGATATTAAGTTAGGCGACGATATTAGAAACGTTGGCCTAGCAGTTATCGGTACAGAGCGTCACGAAAGTCGTCGTATTGATAATCAGTTACGTGGTCGTTCTGGTCGTCAAGGGGATCCTGGTGTAACACAGTTCTACTTATCAATGGAAGATGAACTAATGCGCCGCTTCGGTTCTGACAATATGAAAGCGATGATGGATCGTCTTGGCATGGATGATTCACAACCAATCGAAAGTAAAATGGTTTCTCGTGCGGTAGAATCTGCGCAAAAACGTGTAGAAGGAAATAACTATGATGCACGTAAACAGCTATTGCAATACGACGATGTACTTCGTCAACAACGTGAAGTAATTTATAAACAGCGTCAAGAAGTAATGGATTCAGAGAACTTACGCAGCATTATTGAAGGTATGATGAAATCTACGATAGAACGTGCTGTTGCACTTTATACGCAAGAAGAAATCGAAGAAGATTGGAACATTAAAGGTCTTGTCGATTACTTAAATACAAACCTTCTTGAAGAAGGAGATGTAAAAGAAGAAGAGTTACGTCGCCTTGCTCCAGAAGAAATGAGCGAATCAATCATCGAGAAATTATTAGAGCGTTATAATGAAAGAGAAAAACTTCTACCTGAAGAGCAGACGCGTGAATTCGAAAAGGTTGTTGTATTCCGTGTTGTAGATACGAAATGGACAGATCATATCGATGCAATGGATCACCTTCGTGAAGGCATTCATTTACGTGCTTACGGACAAATCGATCCACTTCGTGAATACCAAATGGAAGGATTCGCAATGTTCGAGTCGATGATCGCTTCTATTGAAGAGGAAATCTCTCGTTACATTATGAAAGCTGAAATTGAGCAAAACTTAGAGCGTCAAGAAGTTGTTCAAGGTGAAGCTGTTCATCCATCAAGTGATGGCGAAGACCCGAAGAAAAAACCGGTTGTAAAAGGTGACCAAATGGGACGCAACGATTTATGTAAATGCGGTAGTGGCAAGAAATATAAAAACTGTTGTGGCATTGGGCAGTAATAGGAAACTGTAGTTTAGACTACTTTGCAAATTTTTACATCAAAAATGTATAATAAAAAGGATTAAACTCTCTCCGTAATAAGCGGAGAGAGTTTCCCTTGTTTTCATATGAAAGTAACAGCAATTACATAGAGGTGAAGGAAATGGAATTAGTAGAAATTAGGCAAGAATTAGAAAAAATGGCTAAGAGATTAGCGGCTTTTAGGGGGTCTCTTTGACCTCCCTACTAAGGAAAAACAAATTGCAGAATTAGAAGAAACGATGATGGGCGCAGGATTTTGGGATGATCAACAAGGCGCGCAAGCTGTAATTAATGAAGCGAATGCGCTGAAAGATATGGTTGGAAGGTTCCGTCAGTTAGATGAGACGTTCGAAAACTTAGAAATGACGCATGACCTACTTAAAGAAGAGTATGATGAAGATTTACATGAGGAATTAGAATCTGAAGTGAAAACTTTAATTCAAGAAATGAATGAGTACGAGCTGCAGTTACTATTAAGCGATCCTTATGATAAAAATAACGCTATTTTAGAATTACACCCAGGTGCAGGTGGAACAGAGTCACAAGACTGGGGTTCTATGTTATTACGTATGTACACGCGCTGGGCTGAAAAACGTAAATTTAAAGTAGAAACTGTTGACTACTTACCAGGCGATGAAGCTGGTATTAAGAGTGTTACATTATTAATTAAAGGTCATAACGCTTACGGTTACTTGAAAGCGGAGAAAGGTGTACATCGTCTTGTACGTATTTCACCGTTCGATTCTTCAGGTCGTCGTCATACATCGTTCGTATCTTGTGAAGTTGTACCTGAATTCAATGATGAAGTTGAAATTGAAGTGCGTACAGAAGATTTGAAAATAGATACGTATCGCGCAAGTGGTGCAGGTGGACAGCACGTTAATACGACAGATTCAGCAGTTCGTATAACGCATCTACCAACAAACACGGTTGTAACATGTCAGTCAGAGCGTTCTCAAATTAAAAACCGTGAGCATGCGATGAAAATGCTAAAAGCGAAATTATATCAAAAGAAATTAGAAGAACAACAAGCACAATTAGATGAGATTCGCGGAGAGCAAAAAGAAATTGGATGGGGCAGCCAAATCCGTTCTTACGTATTCCACCCGTATTCTCTTGTGAAAGACCATCGTACAAATACAGAAATTGGTAACGTGCAAGCAGTTATGGATGGAGAAATTAATCCATTTATTGATGCGTATTTACGTTCTCGTATTTAATAAGAGAAAAAGCCAACAGAATTGTTGGCACATGCTGAGGTCCAAGAGGATATAAAGAGGTTTATCTTATTTATATTGATGAAATAAAGAGGAAGAGAAGTTGGAGGCTACAACTTCTCTTTTTGATGAGATTATATGTAGAATACAATGCCGTATATTGTTTTGTAAAAAGTAGAGAATAGTAAAACAGAGTGATAATAGAGTAGGACTTTATATGGGATTTCTCTGTTTTATTTTGGAGAAACAGGTTCTTTATAGAACTTTCTAATGTGTTCACAGAATTGAAACAATTTATGAAAGCTTTATTCTATTAAGGTTCTCACTATATTTGTAAAAAATATGAAATACACCTTAGTTTTTCTATATAAAGATAATGCTTATAATGAATATTGAATGTCTTATGAAGACTATTGCCTAGTTATGAATGAAAAGAGTATCAACAATGGGGAGTGATAGAAGTGAAAAAGAAATTGTTGGCTATTGCGTTAGGGACATCAGTTGTTCTTACTTTAGGAGCATGTGGAAATAAAGAAGAGAGTAAACCATCAAAACAATCTGCAAGCACAGATAGTGCAGAACAAATCTTCCAAAAAAGTTGTATAGGTTGTCACGCTAAAGATTTATCAGGAGCAACTGGACCAGATTTACGAAAAGTCGGACAGAAATACGATGCAGCAGAGATTGAAAAGATTATTGAAAAAGGCCGGGGTTCAATGTCACCAGGAATTATTCAAGGTGAAGATGCGAAAAAAGTAGCTGAATGGTTAGCGGAGCATAAATAAGAAACGTAATTAATAAACGAGCTGATTGTATAACTTGACCGAAAAGTGCTTCGAGTTAAGTAATTACATGAGCTCGTTTACCTTTTCTTAGGATGTAACATAACTGTAACAAAACTGTATCCGAATTGGAAACCGATTGATGTTACAATGGGGTTTGTAGAATTTTGATGAAATATATTACATAGAGTAGCATTGCTAATAAAAAGCATGTATGGAAGCTACCTTCAACAAGAATGGTCGAGCGAAAATAAAGGTTTTTCTTTTATTTTCAAATGTACAGAAAAGTATTTCGAAAAAAAATCATTAAGTATTGGGTGATAAATAATGATAAAAATGACGAATGTTTATAAGGAGTACCCAAATGGTATGAAAGCCATTGCTGGTCTCACAGTTAACATTAAACAAGGTGAATTCGTATACGTAGTTGGACCGAGTGGAGCCGGAAAATCTACATTTATTAAAATGATGTATCGTGAAGAGAAGCCATCTACAGGATCAATTAATGTAAATGGACTTGTAATTGAAACATTAGCAGAAAGAGATGTTCCATATTTCCGTCGTCAATTAGGCGTAATTTTCCAAGATTTTAAATTGCTACCTAAATTAACGGTATATGAGAATGTTGCGTTTGCTTTAGAAGTAATTGAAGAAGAGAAAGAAGCGATTCGTGAGCGCGTTACAGAAGTATTAGGTCTTGTTGGTCTTGAAGAGCGTGCCGATGCACTTCCAAATGAACTTTCAGGCGGAGAGCAACAACGTGTGGCGATTGCAAGAGCGATTGTAAATAAGCCAAAGGTTGTAATTGCCGATGAGCCAACAGGTAACTTAGATATTGAAACAGCTCTTGATATTATGAAGATTTTTAAACGTATTAATGAGCGTGGTACAACGATTGTTATGGCGACACATAACGCAGATATCGTAAATACAATTCGTCATCGTGTAATTGCAATTGAAGGCGGAAGAATTGTTCGAGACGAGATTGAGGGAGGATACGGATATGAAGGCTAAAACCCTTAGTCGACATTTGCGAGAAGGTGTGAAAAATCTATCCCGTAACGGATGGATGACATTTGCTTCTGTAAGTGCAGTAACAGTTACATTATTACTTGTAGGTGTCTTTTTGACAGCGATTATGAATATGAACCATTTTGCGACGAAAGTAGAGCAAGATGTAGAAATTCGTGTGCATGTTGATCCAGCAGCAAAAGAAGCTGATCAAAAGAAATTAGAAGAAGATATGAGTAAAATTGCGAAAGTAGATTCTATTAAATATTCTTCTAAAGAAGAAGAGTTGAAACGTTTAATTAAAAGCTTAGGCGATAGTGGAAAAACGTTCGAGTTATTTGAGCAAGATAACCCACTGAAAAACGTATTTGTTGTAAAGGCGAAAGAACCAACAGATACGGCAACAATTGCGAAAAAGATTGAGAAAATGCAGTTTGTAAGTAATGTTCAATACGGTAAAGGTCAAGTTGAAAAATTATTTGATACTGTAAAAACTGGTCGTAACATCGGGATTGCGTTAATTGCTGGTCTTCTATTCACAGCGATGTTCTTAATCTCTAACACAATTAAAATTACGATTTATGCTCGTAGTACTGAGATTGAAATTATGAAACTTGTTGGTGCAACAAACTGGTTTATTCGTTGGCCATTCTTGTTAGAGGGATTATTCCTAGGAGTATTAGGATCAATTATTCCAATTGGCCTAATTTTAGTTATGTATAATTCGTTGCAAGGTGTGTTTAATGAAAAACTTGGCGGAACAATTTTCGAGCTTCTACCATACAACCCATTCGTATTCCAATTAGCTGGTTTATTAATGTTAATCGGTGCATTAATCGGTATGTGGGGAAGTGTAATGTCAATTCGTCGCTTCTTAAAAGTATAAAAAGTTGCAAACATAATTCGTACAAGCTTATCATATAGTAGAAATAGGTAAAGGCATCACACATCGTGTGATGCCTTTTGCTACACCACCTGTGTGTTCTGGAAAGGGGAATTCCGCATTGAAACGTAGAGTTGCAATTATTGGAATGGTTGTTGCATTTTTAATTGGTGCTGGCGGGATGTTTGGTGGTATGTACTGGTTTGGGATAAACCCAGCGTATGTAACGCAAACAGTATCGAATGGTAATGCTGGCACAGCGCAAGGGAATTTGGTAAAGATTAATGAGGCGTATGCACTAATTGATTCACGTTATGTGGAAGACGTGAAAGACGACAAATTAGTCGAAGGTGCGATACAGGGAATGTTGTCTACGCTGAAGGACCCTTATTCCACGTATATGGATAAAGAAACGGCAAAACAGTTTAGTCAGTCACTGGATCCTGAACTTGAAGGGATTGGAGCTGAAGTGAACAAGACGGACGGTAAGCTTATTATCGTATCGCCAATTAAAGGTTCACCAGCAGAAAAGATAGGAATTAAACCGAATGACCAAATTTTATCTGTAGATGGAAATAGTGTGAAAGATTTATCACGTGAAGAAGCAGTATTAAAAATTCGTGGTAAAAAAGGAACGACTGTTGCAATTGAAATTAAGCGCGCAGGAGTGGCTGATCCGATAGAATTTAAAATTAAGCGTGAAAAGATTCCGATTTTCACTGTATTTAGTTCCGTAAAGCAAGATAGCGGAAAAGATATCGGTTATATGCAAATTACTTCTTTCGCTGAAAATACTGCGAAAGAATTTAAGGATCAGTTAAAAGAGCTAGAGAAGAAAAACATAAAAGGCTTAGTTATTGACGTGCGTGGTAATCCTGGCGGTTATTTAAATAGTGTAGAAGATATACTAGGAGACATCATGACAGATAAAAAGCCAATGCTACAAGTAGAACAGCGAAATGGTGAGAAGAAGAAATTCTCTACGGAACTGAAAGAGAGAAAGTCATATCCAATTTCAGTATTAATTGATAACGGAAGTGCTTCTGCTTCAGAGATTTTAGCTGGTGCGCTAAAAGAAGGAGAAGGATACGATTTAATTGGTGAAAAAACGTTTGGTAAAGGTACGGTTCAACAGGCTGTTCCATTTAAAGATGGCAGCAATATTAAATTAACAATGTTTAAATGGTTAACACCAGATGGCAATTGGATTCATAAAAAAGGAATCGCGCCAACTGTAGAAGTGAAGCAACCAGATTATTATCATGCGACACCAATTCAAATTGAAAAGACACTTTCATACAATTCAAATGATGTACAAGTAAAACACGCGCAAGAAATGCTTAAGAGCTTAGGATATGTACCAGGACGTGAAGATGGATACTTTAGCAAAGAGACAGAATCAGCACTAAAAGCATTCCAAAATGCGAATGAGATGGAAGCAACAGGACAACTTGATAAAAAGACAGCTGAAGCGATTCAAACTAAAATCATTGAAAAAATCCGTTCTGGAGAAAATGATTTACAATTACAGACGGCATTGAAATTAATAGCGAAATAAGAAAGAATACAGGCACTTTGATGCCTGTATTTTTTTATGTGTTAAATATGATAAGATAAAAAGAAAGAATGATATAAATGGTGGTGAATGAATTCGTGGAGGCATGGCTTTTTGAAATATTACGAGCAGTTGGACGTTTTTTCTTACACCCTGCTGTCTATGTATTTTTAATTAGTAGTATCTTCGTTGGATACTTACGTATATTACGAGAACGAAAAGATTTTTCTTTTAAAGTATATGATATTTGGTTTGAACTACGAACAACTCTATTTGCAGGTATTGGGTACGGATTAATCGTATCTATTATTACGATTGGGCTTGGGCTTGTTGTTTCAAAAGCGAGTTTATGGGCAATTTTACTTTGGACGTTATTATTCGGATTAACTGCTATGTATCGATATTTATCTGTAGCTTATACTTTCGGAATCGCGATTGCACTCGTGTTGTTATCGTCTAAGATGCCAGTTTCCTTCTTACAGCTTGGAGAAGGTGAAGAGGGTACGATTGTATCCCTTGCTATTTTACTAGGCGTTATGCTCGTTGTAGAGGGTTTGTTAATCTCTAAAAATGCAGTTCGTTATTCTACGCCAAAAATTAACAAAGGTAAGCGTGGACTACGAATTGGACTACATGAATCCAATCGTTTATGGCTTGTACCAGTATTTATTCTTATACCAGGAGACGCGGTGACAGGATTTATTTCTTGGTGGCCTGTCGTTTCAATAGGTTCGACTACATACTCTTTATTCCTCGTTCCATTTTTAATTGGATTTATGAGAAAGGTTAGAAGTTATGAGCCGACGGAAGCTTTATTATTTACAGGAAGACGCGTCTATGGTTTAGCGGGGCTCGTACTCGTTTTAGGTATCGCAAGTTACTGGTGGCACGTACTCGCAATTATCGCGATGGGAGTCGCAATGCTTGGACGCTTTACAATCTCGATGCAAGAGAAAATTGCAGACGAGAAAAGACCAGCATACTTTGCCGCACGTAATGATGGACTTGTTGTGTTAGATACAATTCCGAATACAATTGGGGCAGAGATGAATTTAAAGCCTGGAGAAGTTATTACGAAAGTAAATGGAATCATTCCAAGAAGTACCGAAGAGTTTTATGACGCGCTTCAAACGAAGACGACAGGAGCGTTTTGTAAATTAGAAGTAGTAGATACAAATGGTGAGCTTCGTCTTGCTCAAACGGCATTATACGCCGGGGGACATCATGAATTAGGTGTTGTATTTGTTCAGCAAGAGCACGAGTGGGATTCGGAAGCTATATAAAATAAAATGGAAACCTTCATCAAATATAGATGAAGGTTTTTTTAGTTTCATAGACGGATAACTTGAATAATTATTTGATAATGGTTATCATTTAGAGAGTCTTTTAATTTGGAAAAGGGAGGAAAGGTATGCTACGTAAATTTTTTTCTTACTATAAACCGTACAAAGGTTTATTCGTACTCGATTTTTCCTGTGCAGTTATCGCAGGTTTACTCGAACTTGGTTTCCCGCTTATCGTAAATCAATTTATTGATAAGTTATTACCAGGACAAAACTGGACGCTTATTTTATGGGCTTGTTTCGGTTTGTTCGTAGTTTATGTGTTAAATGCAGGTTTGCAATATGTCGTTACATATTGGGGACATATGCTTGGGGTTAACATTGAAACAGATATGAGGCAGAAATTATTTGATCACATTCAAAAGCTATCATTCAGATTTTTTGATAATAATAAAACAGGTCATTTAATTTCACGTCTTACAAACGATTTAATGGAAATTGGAGAAATTGCTCACCATGGACCAGAAGATTTATTCATTGCCATTATGACTTTAGTTGGAGCATTTTCATTTATGATGATGATTAACTGGAAGTTAGCACTTCTAACATTCTTCGTAATCCCGTTCTTATTATGGTTGGCACTTTACTTCAATAAAAAAATGACAGGTACGTTTAGACGTTTATTCTCAGACGTTGCTGATTTCAATGCATGTATCGAGAACAATGTAGGTGGTATCCGCGTTGTACAAGCATTCGGAAATGAAAAGTTTGAGAAAGAGCAATTTGCTGTAAATAATGCTCGTTTCCGTACAACAAAATTAATGGCGTATAAAATTATGGCGTTAAATTCATCGATTAGTTATATGCTGATGCGTCTTGTAACACTCTTTGTATTAATATGTGGTACATGGTTTGTTCTGCAAGGTGAATTAACGTACGGTGGATTTATTGGATTCGTTTTATTAACGAATATTTTCTTCCGCCCAATTGAAAAAATTAATGCGGTTATTGAAAGTTATCCGAAAGGAATCGCTGGTTTTAAAAGATATGTAGAACTTCTGGAAACAGAGCCGGATATTGTAGATTCTAAAGATGCAATAGAAGTTAAACATGTACACGGCGATATTCAATACAATAACATCACGTTCGGATATGAAAATAAAGAGCCGATTTTAAACGATATTAGTTTGAAAATACATGCAGGTGAAACAGTTGCTTTCGTTGGACCATCAGGGGCAGGGAAAACAACACTATGTAGTTTATTACCTCGTTTTTATGAACACTCATCTGGATCAATTCAAATTGATGGCATTGACACGAAAGAGATGACGTTATCGTCACTTCGTAAGCAAATCGGAATTGTACAGCAAGATGTTTTCTTATTCTCAGGAACAATTCGTGAAAATATCGCTTACGGAAACTTAAAAGCTTCAGAATCTGAAATTTGGCAGGCGGTAAAACGTGCTCAGCTAGAGGACTTAATTTACTCGCAACCAGACGGTTTAGATACAGTTATCGGTGAGCGTGGTGTGAAACTTTCAGGAGGACAAAAGCAGCGCTTGGCAATTGCCCGTATGTTCTTGAAGAACCCGCCAATTTTAATTTTAGATGAAGCAACTTCTGCGCTAGATACAGAGACAGAACTTGCTATCCAAAAATCACTTGCAGAACTATCTGTTGGTCGTACAACATTAGTTATTGCTCACAGGCTTGCAACTATTAAAAATGCAGATCGTATCGTTGTTGTAAATAAAGATGGTATTGCAGAACAAGGTTCGCATGAGGAACTAATCGAACGAGGCGAGGGTTACAGCCGATTGTATGAGGCGCAGTTTAGTTCGTAAATATAATTTCTGCTGAATTAGTGCACCATAAGTAAGTGGAAATCTTATATGGGAGGCTATAAAGCATGATTGTAACAACAACTTCTACAATTCAAGGGAAAGAAATTATTGAGTATATCGATATCGTTAATGGCGAAGCAATCATGGGTGCGAATATCGTGCGTGACCTTTTCGCTTCTGTCCGTGACGTTGTCGGTGGTCGCGCAGGCGCCTACGAAAGTAAATTAAAAGAAGCGCGCGACATTGCAATGGAAGAGATGAAAACTCTCGCAAGACAAAAAAATGCGAACGCCATTGTTGGTATCGACGTGGACTACGAAGTAGTTCGCGAAGGGATGCTAATGGTTGCGGTGAGTGGGACTGCTGTTCGTATATAAAGTGAAAAGCCGTGCTGGTGCACGGCTTTTTGTTGTTATTGTGTCTAACATGATAGGTAGGGTGATATTCTATGTCGAAGCCTCGATATTTCTTGGGAAATGTGGAAGGTCCCGTCGATATATGGGGAAGACATTAGAGCGCTTCTTTACACTGCCGAATTCGAACTAATAATTTTTCGTATTCTTGTTCGAGAAATGTGATGTCATCATGCTGATTTGGGATAGAAATCCGGCTGATGATTTCTGTTAATTTTGTTTGTAATCGTAATAATTCTTGTTCAGTAACGTTTACAGAAGCTTGGGTGGTTCTTTTTGTGTATTGCTCGTAATTGCCGTGGAATATTCTTGGTTCGCTCTCATCTACTTGTAGAATATGGTTTGCAACAGAACGAATAAAGGCACGGTCATGGCTAATGAAAAGTATTGTACCAGGATACTCCTGTAACATGCTTTCTAATTCTTCTTGCGTTGCCAAGTCTAAATAGTTTGTCGGTTCGTCGAGCAGAAGCATATTATAGTTTCCTAAAAATACTTTTGCGAGTGCAACCTTCATGCGTTCTCCACCACTTAAGATGTGCACAGGTTTATGAACATCTTCACGGCGGAATAGGAGCCGTGCAAGTATTGTTCGAACGAACGATTCTGTATAGTTTGTTTCTTCTAGAACGTTTTCTAAAATTGTTTTATCTGTTTTTAAAATAGATAATGTTTGTTCAAAGTATCCAATTTTACAACTTTTCGAAAGCTGAATGCCACGCTCGTTCGCGAGAAGCATTTTGAACAAAGTTGTTTTTCCGCTTCCGTTTTCCCCTAAAATAGCAAGCTTTGCCCCAGGGACAATTGTTCCATTCATATTTTTAAATAGTGTGCGATCCCCTATTTTCTTCGTTGTTTTATTAAACTGAACAACTGCTTTACTATGAATTGGTGTGTGGTATTGTACGTCAAACTGAGCTTGAGAAAAGTCCTTCGGTTTTTCTTTCTGTTCCAACTTTTCAAGGCGTGTTTCTAGTGCTTTCGCTACTTTGCTAACATTTTCTTGCCCATGAGCCCCGCTGCACTTATAAAGTTTAGATTCAGATGAACTGAACCGTGTTGGGATTTTTGTCATGCTAGAAGCACGTTGCTTTCTTTGTGAAATTGACTGTTCTAACCGATTTTTTTCTTGTATATATTGATCATATTCTGCCTGCTTTTGTATTCGCTCACGTTCTTTTTGCTTTCGATAGTTTGAATAATTACCTTTATATTCTTGAATAGTACCGTCTTCAACTTCGATGATTTTTGTACATATGGCATCTAAAAGATCACGATCATGCGATATTAAAACAAGTGCACCTTTATAAGATAAAAGTGCCTTTTCTAATTGCTCTGTACCGAACATATCTAAGTGACTTGTTGGCTCATCAGCAAATAGAATGCCTGCATCTTGTTCGAGGGCATGGGCGATCTTTAGGCGCATTCGTTCACCGCCGCTCATTGAATTTGCGACGTTTGAAATATTCCATTTGCCCTTAGCGAGGGAAGAAGCGGTTTCCGGTATTCCCTCGCTAAGCTGTGGAATGATGGCGATAGAACTATGATGAGTTACTGTGCCTTTGTCAGCTTCTATTTCTTTACTTAATATTTGTAATAACGTAGATTTTCCAGCTCCGTTGACTCCGACAATCCCTATACGATCGTTTGCTTGAATTTCTAGTGATGGTAACGTAAATATGGTGCGATCACCAAAGCTCTTTTCGATATTACGTGCGATTAAAATAGTCATAAAAAAACCTCCCTAGTTTCACTAGAGAGGATAAATGTCGCCCTTCAATGTAAAAATCGTACATAAATAAACGATTTTTTACATGATTGTATCGAAAGAAAGTATCGACAAATGGACAGACTAATCCTCTGCTAGTTTTCATCATTTTTGTTCACTATTTGTGATGGATGAAATAAATAAGAGAATTAGAACTTCATTGGTCAAAGTACCTTCCTTTCATAATATTATTTTTATTGTATGCGCATACAAATGGATTTGTCAAACTTATTTCTGTGTGCTATTTTTGAATTTATTATTATACAATTGTGCTTTTGCCAGCGCCTCAGCATCGTTCTTGATTTCATCTAGTCCATTCGCATCCCCAATAATATACCCTTCAAATGATGAACCAACAAAATCAAAGATATATTGAAACTGGGCGATAAGCGGCAATGCTTTCAGTTTTGGACTGTCTCCGCCAACGATGACAACGTACATTTTTTTGCCTTTCATTTTTTCTTTGAAATGAAGAGATTTATTACGCAAGCTTTGTGACCAGCGATCAACGAAGTTCTTCATGTGGCCACTCATTCCGTACCAGTATAGCGGTGTAGCGAAGATAATCGTGTCGTGCTCTAGCATGCGCTCAATTAACTGCTCGTAGTCATCATTTACAGGTTGAAATCCTTCTACATCATGGCGCTGATCTATGATTGGGTGGACGATATGATTACGCAAGTAAATTTGTTCTGTTTCAATCCCATCAATCACCATATGTGTTAAAGCTTCCGTATTTCCGTTTTGTCTTGAACTGCCATGTATAACAAACATGTAATCATCCCTTTTCTTTTGCTTGTTTTAGGAGTGAAACGTGTTTTTGCAAATTCGTTTGAATGTTGGAAAGTAATGTGATTTGCTTTGTTACCTCATCAAGTTTGTCTTCGTAAAGTGCAAGGATACTACTACACGGATTTTCGTAGAGATGTGGCTCGATTTCGAGGCAACGTAGCATTCGTTCTGTTTCTTCTAAATTTAAGCCGATTTGCAAGTACATTTGAATCAGCTCTACTTTTTCGATTGCACTTTCATCAAAATCACGGTAGCCATTTGCTAGGCGTTTCGAAGGGAGTAATCCCTTTTCTTCATAATGTCTTAGTGCCCTTTCGCTAACCCCAGTTTCTTTTGATAACTCTCCAATTCGCAATGCGTTTCACTCCTTTTACATGTATTGTAAACCTTCACACTAATGTGAAGGTCAACTTTGTTTTTTCGCAAAAGAATCTACGTGTTTTAAAAAGACTTGAATAGCTTTAGACGGGATAAAATATTTGCCGCGCACGATGGAGAATGGACGGATTAGCTCTTCGTTCGGAACAGGGATGTGGAATAGTTCTTTTGCTAATAGTTCTTTTCGAACAGTCCAATCTGAAAGGATAGCGATGCCAAGACCGGCTGCAACGGCTTCCTTCACGCTTTGAATACTGCTAAATGTAAAGAAGCGTTTCATTTTTAAATGATGTTGGTGTATAAATCGATCGCTATAGGCACGTGTGCCAGAGCCGCTCTCCCTTAATACCCAGACTTGGTCTTGCAATGCATTTTCGTTAATCCCCTTGATATGGAGCAATGGATGGTTTGGCGGGACGACGAGTTTCATTTCATCTTGCATAAAAGTTTCAACATCTACGTCAGCGTATACGACTTGGCCTTCCACTAAGCCGATATCAATTTGATTAGAGCGGAGACTTTGCAAAACTTCTTCCGTATTGGAGATAAATGTATGAACTTCGACGTGTGCATTTTCATTGGCAAAGCGCGCAAGTATTTTTGGAAGTAAGTATTCGCCAATTGTAAAGCTAGCGCCGATGCGAAGTGTTCCTGTTACAACGTTATGCAGCTCGTTAATTTCTTGTTTCGCATCTTCATAAAGTGAGAGCATCTGCTTTGCGTGTATGTATAATATGTTTCCAGCTTCCGTAACTTGGACGTGCTTTGGGGAGCGCTGAATAAGTGTAGTCCCAAATTCATTTTCCAGGTTGCGAATGTGCATACTAACGCCAGGTTGTGAAAGGTTTAATAGTTCCGCGGCGCGCGAAAAATGTTTTTGTTCAACGACAGTAACAAAGATTTTCAAAATGTCTACGTTCATTTGTTAGGCCCCTTTATTTTTGCTTTTATTTTATCATAAGTATTTCTGATGATAGGGATTCAATATTGATATTAAACTTATTATTAAAACTCTCTTATAATGTAACTAGAAAGAACATGCATGTTCCAATACGATTATTGGGGTGGTACAAAGTGGAACAAACACTTGTTATACAAAAGAAGAAGGGCTTTGGATTTTCGCAAGGTATTGGGATTACGTTATTAATCGCAATCGCCGCGAAATATTTAGCAGAGCTTCCATTTTTAAATATTATGGGACAATTAGTAATCGCTATTCTAATCGGGATGGTTTGGCGCGCGGCAATCGGGATTCCTCAAGAAGCGATAGTGGGAACGAACTTTGCGAGTAAGAAGTTGCTACGCTTTGGGATCATCTTACTCGGAATGAGGTTAAATTTTGTTGATATTGCGAAGGCGGGACCGAAAGTATTGGTCATCGCTGCGGTTGTTATTACATTTACGATTTTCGTTGTATATGGGCTAACGAAAGTATTTAAGGTAGAAAAGAAACTCGGAATTTTAACAGCGTGCGGAACAGCAATTTGCGGCGCGGCTGCGGTCGTGGCAATTGCACCGCAAGTGAAAGCGAAGGATGAAGAAACGGCAGTTGGGGCAGCGATTATTGCAATTTTAGGTACAATATTTACACTTATTTATACGCTATTATACCCAGTGCTTGGCTTCTCACCGTACGGTTACGGTGTATTCTCAGGTGCGACATTGCACGAAATCGCTCACGTTATCGCTGCGGCGGCGCCAGGAGGTAGCACGGCTGTAGACATCGCAGTTATTGTGAAATTAACGCGCGTTGCGATGCTTGTGCCAGTAGCGATTTTAATTGGATTATGGTTTGGTAAGAGTGAGGACAGCAAGGAAAAAAGATCGTGGCGCGACCTTCCGATTCCTTGGTTCATCTTCGGATTTTTAGCAATGAGTGCGGTGCATTCGATTGGGATTATCCCAGAAGTTGTTGCCGGATATATTGTAGTAATTGCGTACATGCTTATTGCAATGGCGATGGCAGGGCTAGGCTTAAATGTAGAGTTTAAAACGTTCCGCAAATTAGGAAGTAGGGCATTCGTGGCAGGGTTGATTGGCTCGGTTTGCCTATCTGTTCTTGGGTATGTTCTTGTGTATGCTTTAGGATTTATGTAGTAGGACGAAGAAGCTGTTCCAAAAGATATTTTGGGACAGCTTTTTTCTTATGATTATAGTGCTACGGATGTCGATATATTTAAAAAATCGCTGATATAAATTGAATTACTCTTGTACTTGGTTAGAGAAGATGTTCAGTGAAATGTTTTACTAAAATTTGTAAAGATATCTTTACTTGCAACTGGAAAATATTTATAATTAAAGTAAAGATATCTTTACTTTCGAAGGTGGAGCCTATGGGTGTGAAAAATAAAATAAAAGAGTTAAGAAAGCAACATCATATAACGCAAGTTGAAATGGCAAAGGCGATGCAGGTGACACGGCAGACGATTGTGGCGATTGAAAACCATCATTATAACCCGAGTCTAGAGTTATCCCTAAAAATCGCCAAATATTTTGGGGTGAAGGTGGAGGAAATATTTACGCTAGAGTAAGGGGAGAAAAAATGGAAGATACTAAAAAGTTATTGATTGGTGCGACTATTGGATTGTTTTTGGGAGACATTGTAGTTCATATTATGAATCCGGCTATACCAATTTTACCGCTCGTAGTGAGTAACGTTTTAGCAATTGTATTTTTGATAGTGTATGCCTATTACAAAAAGCGTAAGTACAAAAAAGAAGAACTTCCAGATATAGATGAGCGAGTAAATGAAAATATAAAAAATATGTAAATGTCTCATTTGTATTCGCGTTTCTATTGCTTATTGTTTATATTGTTGCGAGTAAAGCAATGGGCAGAGCTGTTATACCAGTGCAAGAAATATTTAGGATATGTAGTTCCTTATTTGCGGGTAGTCTCATCATAGGAGTCATGATAGGGAAACGAGCATAGAGATAGGAGGAATGAAAAATGCAAGATGAGTTTGAGAGATTCCAGTCAGATAAAGCGTTTAAATATGTAGGGTTATTTTTTACGATTAGTTTAGCGATATGGAGTTTATATAATTTAATTGTTGATGGAAATGCTGGTATGCCGTTTGTTTTATTTGTACTAGGGCAGTGGGTGTATTTTCTTGTGAACTATTGGCCGAAGTGGAAGTATAGAAATCAACAAGAGGCTGATCATGTATGAGTAAGTAAGATGTTATACGGTTCATAGGAAGTTTGTTTTTAGCGGGTCTTGCTTTAACGTATTATCCGAAAGAAGTCTCCTTCCTCAAGCGTGTGAAAGACGATAGTCTAGCGGCAGGTGGGAGATGAATTTCAGTTTGCGGTAGTCAGAAAATTGGTTTTCTTCTTTATTTTGCCTCTGATATAATCAGTCTTATAAGAGGTAAAGTTTGGTATAACAATGAAAGTAGATAATAATCTTGTAATGTTCAGGTTGTGTGATCACCGTCATAGCTTATGGGAAATGAAGCGAAAACTGAGGTGAATGGATATGACAAAGCAGAATAAGGCGTACAAATTTCGTCTGTATCCAACAGAAGAACAAGCACATCTCATACGTAAAACGTTCGGGTGTGTACGCTTTGTATATAATAAAATGTTGGCTGAACGAAAAGAAGTATATGAAAAACACAAAGCGAATAAGGAAGAACTGAAGAAGAAAAAATTTCCTACTCCTGCGAAATACAAGGCGCAGTATGAATGGTTGAAAGAAGTTGATTCATTGGCATTGGCCAACGCGCAATTAAACTTGCAAGCTGCGTATAAGAATTTTTTTAGTGGTCAAAATGATTTCCCTACATTCAAAAGTAAAAAAAGTAGAAAATCCTATACAACGAATCGAGTAAACGGAAATATTATGTTATTTCATGGTTATATCAAATTACCAAAATTGAAAATGGTGAAACTGAAGCAACATAGGGAGATACCGCCAAATCATATCATCAAATCGTGTACGATTTCGATGACACCTACTGGTAAATACTATGTGTCCATCTTGACTGAATATGAAAAAGAGATTGTACAAAAAGAAGTACAAAGTATAGTTGGATTAGACTTCGCAATGGCTGAATTGTACGTGAGTAGCGAAGATGAGAAAGCCAATTATCCTCGCTTTTATCGCCAGATGTTAGACAAATTAGCGAAGGCACAACGAGTATTAGCCAGACGTGTAAAAGGTTCAGAGCGCTGGAATAAACAGCGCATTCGTGTAGCGAAATTGCATGAAAAGGTCGCCAATCAACGTAAAAATTTCCTTCATCACAAGTCTAAAGAATTAGCTACGAATTTTGACGTTGTAGCAATCGAAGACTTACATATGAAAGGAATGTCACAAGCGCTTCGCTTTGGTAAAAGTGTAGCGGACAACGGTTGGAGGATGTTTACGACATTTTTAGCATATAAGCTACAAGAACAAGGAAAACAGCTTGTAAAAATAGATAAATGGTTTCCTTCTACAAAGATGTGTAGTCGTTGTGGCAACAAAAAAGAAATGCCATTATGTGAGCGCATGTATGTGTGTTCGTGTGGACTCACAATCAATCGTGACTATAACGCAGCGATCAATATCAAAAAGGAATCCATACGCTTATTAGCGTTGGCATAAATAGTAACAAAATAACCTTTGGAACAAGGGAGTTAGCTCGGCTGTCCTAGGACAAATTCGTTAGCTATCAAAAGTAGCGATGAACCGAGAAGCCCCCACTTAGGGGTAAGCTCGTAAGAGATATTAAGTGGGGGTAGTTCACGTATTTCTTGGGGAACGATCTTCATATCGAATGTAGCACTAGTCATTTTATATGGTATTTCGGAATATAGAGAACAGAAGCGTTTGAAAGAAGAGAGAGTACCGTCAATTGATGAGCGAGTTGTGAATAAGATGAAGTCATATTTTACGATTTGTATTACAAGCTGCGTTTTTTTGTTCATTATGTAACTTTGTGTAAATAAGTATTTAGATAGGCAAGTAGTACATGTAAATGAGTTATTATATATTGCTATTTTTGGTTTATTAATAAGTATGGCATCGACGAGTGTGTTAGCAACAAGGAATAGATAGAAAAAGGGGAACTGGGATGGGATTACCGGTATTATGTGTCGCTACGGCTATTTTTGCTTTGTTTTGGGGAATACAAAACTTCTCTCGTAATCCAGTGCCAAGTGCATGTATTATGATTGGTGCTGTAGGTTTATCATACTATTTATTAATTTTAGCGCATTATCATAAAACAGCAACAAGTGTTGTTGTAGGGGCAATTATTTTATTTTGTGGGCGTGCTATACAAAAGGGGTTATTTCCATAAAAGCTGTTTATACAAAAGGTATAAATAGCTTTTTGTATTTTTTTTACAAACTACTTGAAAGTTACGTTACGTCACCTTTTATAATGAAGGAAAAGAGGTGATGGAGTTGATTTCAATTCAAGAACTAACGAGGGAAACAGGGGTTACAGTAAGGACGTTACGTTATTATGATCAAATTGATTTATTAAAGCCGAGTGGGAAAACTGATGGAGGACATCGGTTATATAGCGAGAGAGATGTTGTTCGTTTGCAGCAAATTTTATTTTTAAAAGAAATGGGGTTTTCATTAAAAGAGATTACGAATATGTTAATAACGGATGAGCTCAATTTAAAAGTATCGCTTGAAAAGCAACTTAGATTTGTACAGGAAGAACAGAAAAAATTTAATCGAATGGAACGTATTTTACAGGCAGTTGTTTATTCAGTAGATGTGGAGGGAGAACTGGATTGGAAAGTTATGTTTGAACTCATTCAGCTTTCGAAACAGTCTCCGCGAATACGTGAGATGTTTCAAAATGAAGTTTTTTCTAAGGGAGAACAAAAGTTGCTTCATAATTTGCCGAACATGAGTGAAGAAGACCCGAATGTTTTAGAATGGGTAAATTTATTAAAGCAACTACGTAACTTTATGAAAGACGGTAAGGAAGCATCATGTGATGAGGTACAAGGCGCAACAAAGAAATTAATGCAGAAGTGTTTAGAGATGGCAAATGGTGATGAAGCATTTTTAGATAAATTGTGGGAAGTAAGAAAGTCAAAAGAAGATTCACAGAAAATGAGTATGTATCCAATTGAAGAAGAGCTTCTATTATATATGGATGAGGCTTTTCGTATATATGACGAAAGGGAGAGGGATAAATGAGTATACTTGCAGAATATCGTTGGTATTTTTTAATTGGGGCAGAGATTGTATTTTGGTTATCGGCTATCGGATTCTTTTTACTAAGGTATGGATTTCGCTTGAAAAAGGCAAGTTTTATTATGGGGATTGTGCTACTTGTAAATGAAGTGTTTATTTTAACTTTAGGAGTAGTGGACTACTATCAAACAGGGAAGTTCTCTAATTTTCAAATCATTACGGTAATCATTTTATTATATGCAGTTTTTTATGGGAAAAAGGATTTGAAGAAATTAGATATATATGTACAAAAATTAGTTGCGAAGTGGCGGAATGAACCGGCGCCTATTATCGAAGAACCACTTGAAGTAACAGGGATGGCGCATGCGAAGCAGGAAATAAAAAATTGGGTTTTACATCTTATTTTGTTTATTGCTGTTCATATATTCTTTTTCTTCATGTATGGGCTTATTCCAGTAGAACAGTGGGGAAATTGGTTAGAGTCAGGAATCGTTTTAAATAAAGCAGCAAGCCGTGTAAGCCAGGTATGGGCTATTATTCTTTTAGCGGATACTGTAATTTCATTTTCATATGTGATTTTTCCGAAGAAGGAGAAAGGAAACAAGAAGCTACTTTCATAGAGGAAAGTAGCTTTTTTCTAGTATACCAATAGTTTGTATAGGAGAGGATAACAATAGGAAAAAGAACAGGTTTTATATGCTTATTTCTCTTTAGTTTAGTAGCATGTTCACAACCTAACAGTGCAATTGATAAGAAGAATGATGTCTTTGCAAAGGGGGCGGAAATTTCTAATCTAGATAAATTCGAGAAGTTCGTTTGGAATGTGGAACAAGGGGAAGTTGATAAAATAAGAATTGTACAGTATACACATGAAGGTGACCCGATTTTTCAAACGTTAGAGCATAGTGAGAAAGATATACTTTATGTGTTAGATAATAGACAAGATCAATTTGCTGGTGACCATAAAGGGTTACATAAAGATAGTTGTAAAAGGATTGTTAAAGAGCAACGTGAATCAGAAACGGCATATAGGTTAATAGATTGTACGAATGAAAATGGGCGCAATGGATATGACTTATTATATGTACTTAAAAAATAGAGTTAGTAGAGGAAGGAAGTATTTATTCCTTCCTTTTTCTATATATAACTTGTCGAAAATTTTACCGAATATCTGTTCGTTTTTTTAGGTTTTTTATGGGCATTCGTGGTAAAATAATAATACAGATTTTTATGAGGAGGTCGGTTTTTAGTTGGAACATCCATTTGAAATTATCTCAGAGTATTCCCCGCAAGGTGATCAGCCGGGAGCGATAGAGAAGCTTGTAGAGGGAATTAATAGTGGAAAGAAAAAGCAAGTGTTGCTTGGAGCGACAGGAACGGGTAAGACATTTACGATTTCAAATGTCATTAAAGAAGTGCAGAAGCCAACACTTGTAATGGCTCATAATAAAACGTTAGCAGGACAGTTATATAGTGAGCTGAAAGATTTCTTTCCTAACAATTCTGTGGAGTATTTTGTTAGTTATTACGATTATTATCAGCCGGAAGCGTACGTACCACATACGGATACGTTTATTGAAAAAGATGCGCAAATTAACGATGAAATTGATAAATTACGCCACTCGGCAACGTCTTCCTTATTTGAACGAGATGATGTTATTATCGTTGCGAGTGTTTCGTGCATATACGGTTTAGGTTCTCCGGAAGAATACCGCGAGTTAGTTGTTTCGCTTCGAGTTGGTATGGAAAAGGACCGCAATCAATTGCTTCGTGAACTTGTTGATGTACAGTATGGACGTAATGATATTGATTTTAAGCGTGGTACATTCCGTGTGCGCGGAGATGTAGTTGAAATCTTCCCCGCATCACTTGATGAGCATTGTATTCGAATTGAATTTTTTGGGGATGAAATAGATCGTATTCGAGAAGTAAATGCATTAACGGGTGAAGTATTAGCAGAACGTGATCATGTAGCAATCTTCCCGGCATCTCACTTCGTTACACGTGAAGAAAAGCTGAAGGTCGCTATTGAAAATATCGAAAAAGAATTAGAAGAGCGTTTAAAAGAATTAAATGATAACGGTAAGTTGTTAGAGGCGCAGCGCATAGAACAGCGAACGCGTTATGATTTAGAAATGATGCGCGAGATGGGCTTTTGTTCAGGGATTGAAAACTATTCCCGTCATTTAACACTTCGTCCAGCAGGTTCAACGCCGTATACGCTTTTAGATTATTTTCCAGAGGATTTCTTAATCGTTATGGATGAGTCGCATGTATCGGTTCCGCAAGTAAGAGCGATGTATAACGGGGACCAAGCACGTAAGCAAGTGCTTGTTGATCATGGATTCCGTCTGCCATCAGCTTTAGATAATAGACCGCTCACGTTTGATGAGTTTGAAGAGAAAACGAATCAAGTTATTTACGTTTCGGCAACGCCAGGACCGTACGAGTTAGAGCAGTCACCGAAAGCAATAGAACAAATTATTCGTCCAACAGGGCTTTTAGATCCACCAATTGATATACGACCAATTGAAGGACAAATAGATGATTTATTAGGAGAAATCCATGACCGGATTGCGAAAAATGAACGTGTATTAATTACGACTTTAACGAAGAAAATGTCAGAGGATTTAACGGACTATTTAAAAGATGTAGGAATTAAAGTGAATTATCTTCACTCTGAAATTAAAACATTAGAGCGTATTGAAATTATCCGTGATCTTCGCCTTGGTAAGTTTGATGTACTTGTCGGTATTAACTTATTACGAGAAGGATTAGATATTCCAGAAGTATCACTTGTAGCTATTTTAGATGCTGATAAGGAAGGTTTCTTACGTTCAGAGCGTTCATTAATTCAAACAATTGGTCGTGCGGCGCGTAATGCAAACGGCCGCGTTATTATGTACGCAGATCGCATAACGAGATCAATGGGAATTGCAATTGAAGAAACACAGCGTCGTCGTAGTATACAAGAAGCTTACAATGAAAAGCATGGTATTACGCCGAAAACGATTCAAAAAGGAGTACGTGACGTTATTCGTGCGACAACAGCAGCTGAGGATACGGAAATATATGAAGCAACACCAGCTAAGAAGATGACGAAAAAAGAACGTGAAAATACAATTGCGAAGATGGAAGCAGAGATGAAAGAAGCAGCAAAGGCATTAGATTTCGAGCGTGCAGCTGAATTAAGAGATTTACTATTAGAATTAAAAGCGGAAGGGTGAAAAGAGTGAGTAAAGATTTTATTGTTGTAAAAGGTGCTAGAGCGCATAATTTAAAAAATATTGACGTAACCATTCCGAGAAATCAGCTTGTTGTTGTGACGGGATTGTCTGGTTCGGGGAAATCATCGTTAGCATTCGATACGATTTATGCAGAAGGGCAGCGTAGATACGTGGAATCTTTATCTGCGTATGCGCGCCAGTTTTTAGGGCAAATGGATAAGCCGGATGTTGATATGATTGAAGGTTTATCTCCAGCGATTTCAATTGATCAAAAAACGACGAGTCGTAATCCTCGTTCAACGGTTGGAACGGTAACGGAGATTTATGATTATTTACGTTTATTATTTGCACGAATTGGTACGCCGATTTGTCCGAATCATGGAATTGAAATTACATCACAAACAGTGGAACAGATGGTAGACCGTGTTCTTGAATATCCTGAACGTACGAAGTTGCAAGTGCTAGCGCCTATCGTGTCAGGGCGTAAAGGTGCGCATGCGAAAGTATTAGAAGATATTAAGAAGCAAGGTTATGTTCGTGTGCGCGTTGATGGAGAGATGCTGGATGTATCGGAAGAGATTACTTTAGAAAAAAATAAGAAGCATTCAATTGAAGTTGTTATTGACCGTATTGTTGTGAAAGAAGGAATTGCAAGCCGACTTGCAGATTCACTAGAAAGTGCTTTAAAGCTTGGCGGGGGCCGAGTTTTAATCGATGTAATGGGAGAGGAAGAACTTCTATTTAGTGAACATCATGCTTGTCCACATTGTGGTTTTTCAATCGGAGAATTAGAGCCGCGTATGTTCTCGTTTAATAGTCCGTTCGGCGCGTGTCCTTCTTGTGATGGACTTGGATCGAAGTTAGAGGTAGATTTAGAACTTGTTATTCCGAACTGGGATGTATCATTAAATGAACATGCGATTGCTCCTTGGGAACCGACAAGTTCACAATATTACCCGCAATTATTAAAATCTGTGTGTAATCATTACGGCATCGATATGGATATGCCGGTGAAAGATATACCGAAGGATTTATTTGATAAAGTGCTGTACGGAAGCGGGGAAGAGAAGCTTTATTTCCGCTATGTGAATGAATTTGGTCAAGTAAAGGAAAATGAGATTTTATTTGAAGGTGTTATTCCGAATATTGAGCGTCGTTATCGTGAGACGAGTTCTGATTATGTTCGTGAGCAAATGGAGAAATATATGGCAGAGCAAGCTTGTCCGAAGTGTAAAGGTGGACGCTTAAAGCCTGAGAGTTTAGCTGTTTTCGTTGGTGATAAAACGATTGCCGATGTAACGAAATATTCTGTTCAAGAAGTACAGGAGTTCTTCTCAACTGTTGAGTTAACGGAGAAACAACAAAAAATTGCTCATTTAATTTTAAGAGAAATTCAGGAACGTGTCGGGTTCTTAGTGAACGTCGGTTTAGATTATTTAACGTTAAGTCGTGCCGCAGGAACTTTATCAGGTGGTGAGGCGCAGCGTATTCGTTTAGCGACACAAATTGGTTCTCGCCTTACTGGCGTACTTTACATTCTTGATGAGCCTTCTATTGGTTTGCATCAGCGTGATAATGATCGTCTTATTCGTACATTGCAGGAAATGCGTGATTTAGGAAATACGTTAATTGTTGTTGAGCATGATGAAGATACGATGATGGCTGCTGATTATTTACTTGATATCGGACCTGGTGCAGGTATTCATGGTGGTCAAGTTGTATCAGCAGGTACACCAGCTGAAGTTATGCAAGACGAGAATTCATTAACTGGGAAATATTTAAGCGGTAAAGAGTTTATTCCGGTACCACTTGAAAGACGTAAAGGTGACGGACGTAAAGTGGAGATTGTCGGTGCGAAAGAAAATAACTTAAAGAATGCAAAAATGTCATTCCCTCTAGGAACATTTGTAGCAGTAACAGGCGTATCTGGCTCTGGAAAAAGTACGATAATTAATGAAGTACTATACAAATCATTAGCTCAAAAGCTATATAAGGCGAAAGCGAAGCCAGGGGCTCATAAAGAAATTAAAGGTCTTGAGCAGTTAGATAAAGTGATTGATATTGATCAATCACCAATCGGGCGTACACCACGTTCAAATCCGGCGACATACACTGGTGTATTTGATGATATTCGTGATGTATTTGCGCACACGAATGAAGCGAAAGTACGTGGGTATCAAAAAGGACGTTTCAGCTTTAACGTAAAAGGCGGCCGTTGTGAAGCGTGCCGTGGTGATGGAATTATTAAAATCGAAATGCATTTCTTACCAGACGTGTATGTTCCGTGTGAAGTTTGTCACGGTAAACGTTACAACCGTGAAACGTTAGAAGTGAAATATAAAGATAAGAATATTTCTGAAGTGCTAGGGATGACAATTGAAGATGGGGTAGATTTCTTTGCTAATATCCCGAAAATTAAGCGTAAACTTCAAACGCTTGTAGATGTAGGGCTTGGTTATATGAAATTAGGACAACCAGCTACGACGTTATCAGGTGGTGAGGCGCAGCGTGTGAAATTAGCTTCTGAATTACATCGTCGTTCTACAGGGCGTACGTTATACATTTTAGATGAGCCAACGACTGGCTTACATGCACATGATATTGCACGCCTTCTAGAAGTGTTGCAACGTCTTGTTGAGAGTGGTGAGACGGTACTTGTAATTGAGCATAATTTAGATGTTATTAAAACAGCTGATTATATTATTGACCTTGGACCAGAAGGCGGAGACAAAGGCGGACAAATCGTTGCTTCTGGAACGCCAGAGCAAGTAGTGAAAGAAGAGCGCTCTTATACAGGTAAGTATTTAAAAGAGATTTTAGATCGTGATAAAGCAAGAATGAAAGAGAAAATAAAAGAAGTAGAGTTATCACAATAAGTTGTTAATAAAAACCGAGTGGGAATTACACTCGGTTTTTATTTCACTAAGGGAAACTGGTAAGAATGTTAGTAGGTATACAAGTATAAAGAATAGAATAAATTGGTATAAGTGTTTGCATGTTACTTGCGTTTATTATCTATTAGCGTATGATGAAATATATATGTTAAAAGGATGTGTAAGGAAATGAGATGGATTGTATCACTTCTTGTAAATAGCGTTGTGTTAATCGCTGTATCCGGACTTTTAAAAGGGGTTGCACCAGACGCATTTTACATAGCAAATATACAAACTGCAATTATTGCGAGTATTATATTGGCGATTTTAAACGTATTTGTAAAGCCGCTTTTAATTTTAATTACGCTACCGATTACTCTTGTAACTTTCGGTTTCTTCTTAATTGTTATTAATGCGATTACATTAAAGATGACGGATTCGTTATTAGGGGACGCCTTTAATATATCTGGATTTGGTGTAGCGATTGTTGCGGCAATTTGTATTTCTATTTTTAATATGATAATTGAAAAAGTAATTGTTGAACCATTACATGAAAAAAAGAGAAAATGACAAAAAGAAAAACATTTCATGATTCATATGAAATGTTTTTTTCTATTTATTAGAAACCGAGTTTCTTGTTTCCAGAAAAAAATGGTACAATATCCGATAGAATGGAATTTTACATCAAATGAGACTGAACCCGCAGCGGAGTGGAGGTTTATACATATGCCGAAAGTAAGGACAAAAGATTTAATTGAACAATTTCAATTGGAGTTAGTAAGTGGTGAAGAAGGGATTCATCGTCCGATTGATACGAGTGATTTATCGCGACCTGGAATTGAAATGGCAGGATTTTTTACATATTATCCAGCTGATCGCGTGCAGCTTCTTGGGAAAACGGAGCTTACGTTCTTTGATACGTTAACGACAGAGCAAAAGCAAGAGAGAATGAAAGCGCTTTGTACTGAGGAGACGCCTTGTATTATTGTAACTCGTAATCAAGATGTACCGGATGAGTTATTACAAGCATCACGTGAATCAGGCGTGCCTTTATTACGTTCTGCTCAAACGACGACGAGATTATCAAGTCGTTTAACAAACTATTTAGAAGGTAAGTTAGCGCCAACAACAGCTGTTCATGGTGTGTTAGTAGATATTTATGGTGTTGGTGTTTTAATTACAGGTCAAAGTGGTGTCGGGAAAAGTGAGACAGCGCTTGAACTTGTAAAGCGTGGTCACCGCCTTGTTGCGGATGATAGCGTAGAAATTCGTCAAGAAGATGAAGATACATTAGTAGGGAGCTCACCTGATTTAATTGAGCACTTATTAGAAATTCGTGGTCTAGGTATCATTAACGTAATGACGTTATTCGGTGCAGGGGCAGTACGAAATTATAAACGTATTACACTTGTTATTAATCTTGAAATTTGGGATCAAAAGAAAAATTATGATCGCTTAGGTCTTGATGAAGAGAAGATGAAGATTATTGATACAGAACTTACGAAGATTACACTTCCAGTTCGTCCTGGTCGAAACTTGGCTGTTATTATTGAAGTAGCAGCGATGAACTTCAGATTAAAACGTATGGGAGTCAATGCGGCACAACAGTTCTCTGAACGATTAATGAGTGCGATTGAGTTAGGAAATCAAGAGTAGACTCTGGAGAGGGAGGTCATATATATGCTGTTAGGTTCTGTACCACAGCTTGACCGTATAGCAGTCCAACTTGGGCCGTTCCCTGTTTATTGGTATGGGGTTATTATCGGTACAGGTGTGCTATTAGGTCTTTGGCTAGCAACTCGCGAGGGAGAAAGGCTTGGTATTCACAAAGATACATTTATCGACCTTGTATTAATCGCAGTACCAATTGCCATTCTTTTTGCGAGAATGTATTATGTCATTTTTGAATGGGAATATTATTCGCAAAATCCGAGTCAAATTATTAATATTCGTCAAGGTGGTTTGGCGATTCATGGTGGTTTAATCGGGGCTGTTATTACAGGAATCCTTTTTGCGAAACGACGCGGGCTTTCATTCTGGAAGTTAGCGGATATTGCTGCGCCGAGTATTTTACTAGGACAAGCAATTGGCCGATGGGGAAACTTTATGAACCAAGAGGCGCATGGTGATGAAGTAACGAGACAGTTTTTAGAAGGTCTTCATTTACCAGATTTCATTATTAATCAAATGTACATTGATGGTGTGTATTATCACCCAACGTTTTTATATGAATCATTATGGAACTTTGCAGGTGTTATTTTACTACTCGCGTTAAGAAAAGTGAATTTACGCCGTGGTGAATTATTCTTCACATATTTAATTTGGTATTCAGTGGGACGCTTCTTCGTAGAAGGTTTGCGTACAGATAGTTTAATGTTAGGACCACTTCGTATTGCACAAGTAATGTCTATTGGAATTGTTGTTATTTCTATCATTTTCATTATTGTGAGACGAAAAATGGGGCAAGCTGATAAAAGATATTTAGAAAATTAGAGAAAAGTAGCATCTTATAGAAGATGCTGCTTCTTTCATATTCAGGTAATGAAAGGATTAAGGACGATGAAAATAAATACAGTGTTATTTGATTTAGATGGAACGTTAATTAATACAAATGAACTTATTATCTCTTCTTTTTTACATACGTTAAATCACTATTATTCTAATCAGTATAAGCGTGAAGATGTATTGCCATTTATCGGTCCATCTTTGCATGATACTTTTAGTAAGATTGATGCAAGTAAGGTTGAAGAGATGATTACATGTTATCGTCAATTTAATCATGAGCATCATGATGAATTAGTGGAAGAGTATGAAACTGTATATGAAACGGTTCAAGAATTGAAGAAGCAAGGTTATAAGATCGGCATCGTTACAACGAAAGCGAGACAGACGGTTGAAATGGGATTAAAGCTTTCGAAACTTGATCAGTTTTTTGATGTTGTCGTGACGATTGATGATGTGGAACATGTGAAACCACATCCAGAACCACTTCAAAAAGCATTGAAATTATTAGATGCAAAGCCAGAAGAAACATTGATGGTTGGTGATAATCATCATGATATCGTCGGTGGACAAAATGCAGGTACGAAAACAGTAGCGGTTTCATGGACATTGAAAGGTAGAGCGTATTTAGAAGCGTATAAACCAGATTATGTGCTAGATAAAATGAGTGATTTACTACCGATTTTGTCCCGCATTAACGGGTAGTGAGATTCCTGCCGGTTAAAGTGTCACTTTTATATAAGTAGAGGAGAGAGTTCAGTGCGACGGACAACGCGCTATCCTGTTTCAGGAGAAAATTCATTGTGGAATGTGTATAAAACAGTTTCTTTTTGGAAGGTAATGAAAAATTTTATTATCATCCAAATCGCACGTTACACGCCATTTTTATCCGTAAAGAATTGGTTATATCGCACGTTTTTACGGATGGAAGTAGGAAAGAAAACGTCGTTTGCACTTATGGTAATGCCAGATATTATGTTTCCAGAAAAGATTACTGTGGGAGACAATTCAATTATCGGCTATAATACAACGCTTTTAGCGCATGAATATTTAATTCGTGAGTATCGACTTGGAGAAATCGTCATAGGGAATGAAGTTATGATTGGAGCGAATACGACAATTTTACCAGGTGTGACAATTGGAGATGGAGCTATCGTTTCTGCAGGCACACTTGTCCATAAAGATGTACCAGGCGGCGCTTTCGTAGGCGGAAATCCGATGCGTATTATTTATACGAAAGAGGAAATGGCCACTAGAGAAGGTTGATGTTAAAAATGTAACATTTCCCTTCTCTTTTTATGAATAAAAAGGAAATAATTGATTATAATATACTGTTTTGTTTTTTACGGAATCGTTTATACTTATAGATAGAAGAATGTGTGAACGAAGAAAACAAAAAACTGGAGGATATATGGGGAAAAATCAAAGAATATATAAGGAGAACGGACAAGTTATCTCTTTTAATCAGTTAGCGGACTTCTTTTATAAAAAAGGGATGAGGGCTTATAAAGGGCAAAAATTGCAAGATGCAATTAAATATTTTCGAAGAGCAGCACAAAGCGAGAAGGAGCCGTTTATTTTATGCCAACTAGCAATAGCATTATCTGAATCTGGTGAATATCAAGAGTCGAATCAGATATTTCTAAAGCTTGTTAGATCCAATCCTGAACTTGAGCAATGCTATTATTTTATTTCAAATAATTATGCATATATGGGCTTGTTTCAACAGGCGAAGAAGTATGCAGAGCGATATTTAGAAGTTGCGGAAGAGAAGGAATTTGTAGAAGATACATTAGAATTGCTTGAGATTATGGAAGAAGATGCAATGGGTGCGGAAGAGATTGAGGATGAAGATGAGCTAATTGTTATGCAAGAAGAAGCGAACCGCTACATTCGTAACGGACAATTAGAAGAGGCGATTGCTACACTAGAAGTTGTTACGAAAGAATATCCAGAATTTTGGTCAGGACATAATAATTTAGCGATTGCACATTTTCAATCAGGTAATGTAGATCAAGCGCTTAAGTTAACAGAAATGATTTTAGAGAAAAATCCTGGTAATATGCATGCGCTTTGTAATACGCTTATTTTTCTATATTCAATTGGAGAGCATAAGCAAGTAGAGTCATTAGCGGGGCAGTTAGTTTCGGTATATCCAATTTCATTTGAGCATCGTTTGAAACTTGGAACAACGCTTGCAACAATTGGTCATTTTGAACCTGCATATAAATGGTTCAAAGTATTAAAGCGTCAAGGGTACGAAGGAGACGTCAGTTTTTATTACTGGTTTGCATACTCTGCGTATATGGTGAAGGAACAGCAAGTAGCTGAAAAAATGTGGCAACATGTTGTAGAATTGCATCCTGATAAAAAAGGAAAAGAACCGTGGAATGCACTGAATTTAGCAGATGAAGGACAAAATCTTTTATTTGAAGAGTTACGAAAATCATTTCAGCAAAGTACGACGCTAGAAGAGAAAATGCTAGCTTTATATTTAATGAATGAATTGTCAACACCAGAGAAGGTTGGATTCTTCTTTGATGTAACGCAAGCGAAAAATGGTGTTCCAATCGTATCGCAACTTGCAAAATATTTCTTTTTACTTAATAGTCATAAAAGCATCCCAGCTGATTTACAGCAATTTGAACAGTGCGTACGAATCGCGGATGCATTATACAATTATACGAAAAAAGACGATGAATTAATCGAAGAGTGTTTAAATTTTTGGTTTTGCACGTTCATACGTTTATATACATCTGGAGCGACTTTTACAAATGTGTACGGTTGGTCAGCGGCAATTGAATACATTGTGCGCGGCGAACAAAGAAATAAGATGACACAGGCAGAGCTTGGTGCTGTATATAATGTATCTGTAGCGACTGTACGAAAGTATGTGCAGGCTGTTAAGCGCACGCACACGTAGGGTAGGCAAATCATTGGGAAAAAAATGATGCTAACAGTATAATGAGGGTAACTTAATGTGTATGAATGAATGGGAGTGAATAGTGTGTCAGAAGAAAAAATTTATGATGTCATTATTATTGGTGCAGGACCAGCTGGTATGACAGCTGCGGTATATACATCTCGTGCGAATTTAAGCACACTGATGCTTGAGCGTGGTATTCCAGGTGGACAAATGGCAAATACAGAAGAAGTAGAGAACTATCCAGGTTATGAGTCTATTTTAGGACCAGACTTATCAAATAAAATGTTTGAGCATGCGAAGAAATTTGGTGCTGAATATGCATACGGTGATGTGAAAGCAATCATCGATGGTAAAGAGTACAAAACAATTATTGCTGGTAAAAAAGAATATAAAGCACGTGCAATTATCGTTGCAAGCGGTGCAGAGTATAAAAAAATTGGTGTGCCAGGTGAAACAGAACTTGGCGGCCGCGGTGTATCATATTGTGCAGTATGTGATGGTGCATTCTTTAAAGGGAAAGAACTTGTTGTTATTGGCGGCGGAGATTCTGCTGTTGAAGAGGGTGTGTTCTTAACACGCTTCGCATCAAAAGTAACGATCGTTCACCGTCGTGACACTCTTCGTGCACAGAAAATTTTACAAGATCGTGCTTTCCAAAATGAGAAAGTAGATTTCATTTGGAATCACACTATAAAAGAAATTAACGATGCAAATGGTAAAGTAGGAAGCGTAACACTTGTAGATGTAAACAGCGGAGAAGAACAAGAAGTTAAAACTGACGGCGTTTTCATATACATCGGTATGTTACCATTATCAAAACCGTTTGTTGAGCTAGGTATTACAAATGAAAATGGTTATGTTGAAACGAACGAGCGTATGGAAACGAAAGTTCCTGGTATTTTCGCAGCTGGTGATGTTCGTGAAAAAATGCTTCGTCAAATTGTAACGGCAACAGGCGATGGTAGTATTGCAGCGCAGAGTGCACAGCATTATATAGAAGAGTTAGTAGAGGAACTAAAGACTGTAACAGAAAAATAAGGTTATTTTTCCTTTTGAGAAGAAAGCTACCGATAGGTGGCTTTCTTTTTTTGTCCAAATGTCAAACTATTGTCAAAAACAATTAAGAATATAATGATTCTTATTGTTATACTAGAATTTACGGGAAAAATCATTATAAGAAATGAGGAATTTATTCAGTATGGAATGGCGTAATATATATCGTGGATTTTGTATGGGCGTTAGTGATTTAATTCCTGGTGTGAGCGGCGGAACAATCGCTGTTGTGTTGGGAATTTATGAACAATTGCTCGCAGCAATTAGCGGATTTTTTAGTCGTGAATGGAAAAAACATTTAGCGTTTTTAATCCCACTTGCAGCTGGTGTAGCGGCAGCTTTTCTAACGTTAAGTCACGTTATTAAATATTTATTAGCAAATCATTATGAACCGACTCAATTTTTCTTTCTCGGTCTAATTATTAGTATATTACCGATGTTAATGAGAGAAGCTGGTGCAAAGGCAACGTTTAAAGGTAGTCATATTGCCCTGTTAATAATTGCAGCAATTCTTGTTGCAATAACAGCATTCTTTAAACCAGATAAGGCAGCTGATCCGATTACGACGTTAACAATTTTAAATGCAATTGGTTTATTTTTCGCAGGATGGATGGCTAGTATGGCTATGCTTCTTCCTGGAATTAGTGGATCGTTTATTTTATTAATTATTGGTGTGTATCCGACAGCAATTAACGCTTTAACTACACTCAATTTACCGTTAATCGTGGTTATCGGTGCCGGCGTGATGGCCGGATTTGTTGTAAGTAGTAAAGGAATTAGTTATTTGTTAGATCGTTATAAAAGTATGACATTTGCGGCAATTATTGGGCTCGTTATCGGGTCGATTGTCATTGTGTTCCCTGGCATTCCGACTGGTGGAATTTCAATTGTAAGTTCAATTATTACTTTTATTTTAGGATTTGCGGTTGTTACTTATTTCGGTAAGAAATAAGTGTTTTAATCCCCTTAACGATAAAAATCGTTAAGGGGATTTTTATGTGCTATTCATGGGAAGTAAGGTATTTTGATTGCTTGTTATAGAAATAATTTTTACAATTGCTTAGCGAAAGGGGACTGGCACCTTCGTTGTAGCAAACTGTTTTTGATAGTATAATGAAATGAGTATGCAGTGAGAAATTTTGCTGCAAGTAGCTGAGGTGAAGAAACATGCAAAGAGTGACAAACTGTGTGTTAATTAGAGATAATGAAGTACTCTTACTCCAAAAACCTCGCCGGAATTGGTGGGTTGCACCGGGCGGGAAAATGGAGCGTGGTGAGACAGTAAGAGATTCCGTTGTTCGCGAGTATCGTGAAGAAACAGGTATTTATTTAAAGAATCCAGCATTAAAAGGGGTCTTCACTTTTGTCATCCAAGAAGGTGATAAAGTTGTTTCTGAATGGATGATGTTCTCCTTTTTAGCAACAGATTTTGCAGGAGAAAACAAATTAGAGAGCGAAGAAGGCATCATTGGTTGGCATACATTTGATAAAATTGATGATTTAGCAATGGCACCAGGAGATTATCACATTATTGATTATTTAATTAAAGGGAATGGTATAATCTACGGTACATTTGTATATACCCCAGATTTTGAGTTGCTTTCATATCGATTAGATCCGAGTTAAACCTGCAAGGAGAGGATACGATGACAGAGAATAATGATATAAAAATGGTAATTATTACAGGGATGTCTGGAGCTGGAAAGACGGTAGCGTTACAAAGTTTCGAAGATTTAGGATATTTTTGTGTAGATAATTTACCACCGATGTTATTGCCGAAGTTTATTGAACTTATGGCAGATTCAAAAGGTAAAATGAATAAAGTGGCACTCGGTATTGATTTACGTGGCCGAGAGTTTTTTGAATATTTATGGGGAGCGCTTGATGATTTATCAGAACGTACATGGATTATTCCTCATATTTTATTTTTAGATGCGAAAGATAGCACACTTGTAACTCGTTATAAAGAAACGAGACGTTCACATCCACTTGCGCCAACTGGCTTGCCGTTAAAGGGAATTGAAGCTGAGCGTGGTCTCTTAACTGATATGAAGGCACGAGCGAATATTGTGCTTGATACATCTGATTTGAAACCGAAAGAATTACGAGAAAAAATTGTTCACTTATTCTCAACAGAAACTGAGCAAGCATTTCGTGTAAATGTTATGTCATTTGGATTTAAGTACGGAATTCCAATTGATGCTGATTTAGTATTTGATGTTCGTTTTTTACCAAATCCATATTATATTCCACATATGAAGCCATTAACAGGACTGGATGAAGAAGTTTCGTCGTATGTGTTGAAATTTAATGAAACACATAAGTTTTTAGAGAAATTGACGGATCTTATCACTTTCATGCTGCCTCATTATAAAAGAGAAGGCAAGAGTCAACTTGTAATTGCGATTGGATGTACAGGTGGGCAACATCGTTCTGTTACGCTTACAGAGTACCTTGGGAAACATTTGAAACCAGAGTATAGCGTTCATGTATCTCATCGTGATGTGGAGAAGAGAAAGGGCCATTAAGGGATGAAAAAAGAGAGAAAACCTAAAATTGTTATCATGGGAGGTGGAACTGGACTTTCTGTTTTATTAAGAGGATTAAAACAATATCCTGTTGATATTACAGCAGTTGTAACAGTAGCCGACGATGGAGGCAGTTCAGGTAGACTACGTGATGAGCTAGAAATTCCACCTCCAGGTGATATTCGTAACGTACTTGTTGCGTTATCGGATGTAGAACCATTAGTGGAAGCTTTATTTCAGCACCGTTTTACAACTGGAGACGGACTGAAAGGGCATGCGTTAGGAAATTTACTATTGGCAGGTATGACTTCGATTACAGGAGACTTTTACCACGCGATTACGGAAACGAGTAAAGTATTAAATGTCAGAGGACGTGTATTACCAGCAGCGAATCAAAGTGCGGTACTTCATGCAGAATTAGAAGATGGAGAAATTGTAACAGGTGAATCAAAGATTCCTCATTTCGGGAAGAAGATTAATCGTGTCTTTTTAACTCCAGAAGATGTAGAACCGTTATGTGAAACGTTGACGGAAATTAAACGAGCTGATTTGCTTGTTTTCGGTCCAGGAAGTCTGTACACAAGTATATTACCGAATTTAGTTGTTAACAAAATTGGAGACGCTGTTCTTGCTGCAAAAGCGAAGAAGGTATATGTATGTAATGTTATGACGCAAGCGGGCGAAACGAAGGGTTATACTGCGTTTGATCATGTGCAGGCGTTACATGATCATTTAGGTAAACCATTTATCGACACTGCGATTGTAAATAATCGTGATATTCCTCGTGAATTACGTAAGTTATATGAGGAAGAGATGTCGGAACCAGTGGCACTGGATACAAATCGTTTTGCTGAACATAATATCGAAATCATCCAAGATCGATTAGCGAAATATGATGATCGTGTTGTAAGACATGATACATTAAAGTTAGCTTCTATTTTATATTCATTGTTATAAATGAGCGTTGCCTCATTTGAGGTAACGCTCCTCATTCATATAGGACAAGATTTTTGTTCCAAAGTAATAGTATAAGGAGGTGTTGACTGTGTCATTTGCATCAGAAACAAAGAAAGAGTTGACCAACCTTGAAATGAAGGAATGCTGCGAGAAATCAGAATTATCGGCGTTGCTTCGAATGAACGGATCGCTTTCTTTTTCAAACCGTCGCCTATCTATCGATATTCAAACGGAAAATGCAGCAATTGCAAGAAGGATTTATACGCTTTTGAAAAAAGGATATGATGTGACGGTAGAATTACTTGTTCGTAAAAAAATGCGATTGAAGAAAAATAATGTATATATCGTGCGGCTTGTTGAGAAGTCTCGCGAAATATTAGCAGATCTTCACATTGTTCGAGATGACTTTTCGTTTATTCGAAATATATCGCAGGAATTAATCGAGAAGAAATGTTGTAAACGATCGTATTTACGCGGTGCATTTTTAGCAGGTGGTTCAGTAAATAACCCAGAAACATCATCTTATCATTTAGAGATCTTTTCGTTATATAAGGAACATAATGATTCTATATGTGAACTGATGAACGGATTTGATTTAAATAGTAAGACGTTGGAAAGAAGAAAAGGGTACATTACGTATTTGAAAGAAGCTGAAAAAATTACAGAGTTTTTAAACATTATAGGTGCTCATAATGCACTTTTAAGATTTGAAGATATTCGAATTGTTCGCGATATGCGTAATTCAGTAAATCGTTTAGTTAACTGCGAAACAGCTAATTTAAATAAAACAATTGGTGCAGCGCTAAGGCAAATTGAGAACATCCGCTATATTGATGAGACGGTGGGGCTTGATATTTTGCCAGATAAATTAAGAGAAATTGCACAGTTACGAAGAGATTATCAAGATGTAACATTGAAAGAGTTAGGTGAGATGGTATCCGGGGGGAAAATTAGTAAATCGGGTATTAATCATCGTTTGCGTAAAATCGATGAAATTGCAGAGAAATTACGCGCGGGGGAAACAGTAGCAAAAAAATAAAAGGTTAAAGGGGAAATGGAGCTGTGGTTCAAAAACTGGTTAAAGTGGCATTAAAAAACGGCTTACAAGCACGTCCGGCTGCGTTGTTTGTACAAGAGGCAAATCGCTTTCATGCGGATATCTTCATCGAGAAAGATGGAAAGACAGTGAATGCAAAGAGCATAATGGGGATTATGAGCTTAGCAATCGGAACTGGTAGCATGATTACAATCACAACAGAAGGTTCAGATGCAGAAGAGGCTTTGGAAGCATTAGCTGCATATGTACAATAAAGGGTTATCGCGAATGTGCGATAGCTTTTTTTATTTTTCTGTTTGTGGGGTGAGGTGAGTTTGAGTGGTGGGGGTATGTGATACCCTTGTACATAATAAAAAAAGCGCCCTGTAATAGGGCGCTTCCGCTTTTAGTTGTATCCAGCTCCAGCGGCTAGAACAGTCGGTCGTTTCGCCCCTTCATTCGAGGCAAAAAGCGCCTCGGAATCAGGGGTTCCAACTTCCTCCTGTTCTAAACGAGCCGCCTCCGCTTTTAGTTATTAACGATTTGTAAAGATCTTATCGATTAAGCCGTATTCTAGAGCTCTTTCTGCTGTCATGAAGTTGTCGCGGTCTGTGTCGCGTTGTAGAACTTCAAGTGGTTGACCTGTGCGGTCAGCAAGAATTTGGTTTAATTTTTCACGTAAGAATAGGATACGTTTTGCAGCGATTTCGATTTCAGTCGCTTGACCTTGTGCTCCGCCAAGTGGTTGGTGAATCATAACTTCACTGTTTGGAAGTGCGTAACGTTTTCCTTTTTCACCTGCTGCAAGTAAGAATGCACCCATAGATGCAGCCATACCGATACAGATTGTTGATACTTGTGGTTTAATAAACTGCATTGTATCGTAAATTGCCATACCAGCTGTGATAGAACCACCAGGGCTGTTGATGTAAATGTGAATATCTTTTTCTGGATCTTGAGATTCCAAGAATAAAAGCTGGGAAACGATTGAGTTTGCTACGTTGTCATCAATTGCGCTACCAAGCATAATGATGCGATCCTTTAATAGTCGAGAGTAAATATCGTAAGCGCGTTCTCCACGATTTGTTTGTTCAATTACTGTAGGAATTAAATTCATCTGTTATTTCCTCCTTTAAAAGCTTTCTTAGTCTTATAATACAATTATGGTCAATGAAGGTCAAACGAAACCACTTTAAATCAAAAAATATGTAGTTGTATCATGATTTATTCGCTATGTTTTTAAAATTCCCTGCTTATGTATCTTCAACATCATAACCGAATTACATAAATTTAAACGTGATTAATGGTGTGGGAAAGGCAAAAGAACGCCTTTTGTATAGAAGCGTTCTTTCATTTTTTATTCTTTTAACAAATAGGTTACTTTATTTAAGATTTTCTCGATTTGTTTTGCGTTTTTACTATACATATCACTCGCTGATTTTGATTTCGTTTCTAAAGAGAATAATTCAAGATCAGCATTGCATTTCTTTAAGGATGCCAATAGTAAAGGCTTGTTTTGAGGAGAAGGCATTTGGAGTTTATCATTATAGATGTCGATAGTAAGTTGTCCGTATGAATCAACTTGACCAAGAAAGACATTTTCAATGACAACACCGAGTTTTTCTAGCTCAGAATGTAACCAAGCGCGATTATGCCCGCTAGCAGAAAGAGGTTCATCTAGTACATTTCCATCCATAATAACAGTTTGCGGTTCTTTTTCGTTTGGCACTTTTAAGCTGATATCTTTTGCTGTAAGTGGTTGGCGATCTTTCTTTAATAATACATTTAATTCACCGCTCGGTTCTAGTACAGCAAATTCAACATCAGCCACGCTGAACGCATTTTTTCCTCTGAGAAGCTCAAGTAATTCATCACTTGTATACTTTTCTTTCTTTAAGTTATCTTCAAGTATTTTTCCATCTTTTATTAATACGGTAGATTTTCCTTCAAAAAAATCTCGAGCTGTTTTGTTCTTTAAAGAGAGGATTCCAGTGAAAAAAGGTACCACAGCGAAAATGAGTATCGCAAAGACGCCGTGGAAAAATTTTGAATCAAGCCCTGTAGATACTTGGGCAGCGATGTCACCGATTGTCATTCCGGCTATGTATTCAAAAAAGGAGAGTTGAGAGATTTGTCTTTTTCCTAACCATTTCGTAATAGCGAATAAAATAATTAATATGAATACAGAGCGAAGAATGACAAGTGTCCATTCCGGCAGGTGAGACATAGTCATTTCCTCCAGTCTACTTAAAACCCTTTATATTGAGGTTCTTCACGTTCTAATACTGAAACCCTATTCTGTAAATCAGCGATGATGCTGTCCATTTCTAACATACATTCATGAAATACACGTTTTGATTCCGCGTCCTGTGAATTTAGTGAAAGGGAGCTTAAACTTGCTTGAGCGCCCCTTACACTGGCAAGGCAGGTTTTAACGCTAGCGATAACTGTCATACGAACACCTTATCCTTTCGGTTTGAATAGCAATGCTCCAATGAAGCCGAAAATAATGGCAGCTGATACACCAGCACTCGTTACTTTAAACATGCCGGTAATAACGCCGACGATGCCATGTTTGGCTGCTTCCTCCATCGCGCCATGAACGAGGGCATTACCGAAACTTGTAATAGGTACAGTTGCGCCAGCGCCTGCAAAGTCTATTAATGGTTCATACAGATTGAATCCATCTAATATAGCTCCAGCAACAACGAGTGTTGCCATCGTATGAGCGGGGGTTAGTTTGCCGACATCAAACATAAGCTGTCCGATTACGCATATGAGTCCACCAATGACGAAAGCCCAGAAAAAAATCATTGCGTTGCACCTCCAAATTCAATCGAAACAGCGTGAGCGATACACGGAATCGTTTCTTCTTGTTGGAATGTAAGTGGAGATAGTAAAGCGCCTGTCGCAACGACAAGTATTTTCTTGAATTCTCCTCTTTTCATTCGGTTTAATAAATGTCCGTATACGACTGTTGCTGAACAGCCTGGACCACTTCCACCAGCTATGACAGGTTGACCTTCTCTATAAATGATGATTCCGCAATCTTGAAATTGCTCGCTCTTTACCTTTGTTCCATGTTTATGTAGTAGGTCGTAAGCGATTTCGCGACCGACATGTCCAAGGTCACCTGTTACGATTAAGTCGTAATAAGAGGCGTCAATTTGTCGTTCGCGTAAATGAGCTTCAATCGTATCGACAGCAGCTGGGGCCATCGCACCACCCATATTAAAAGGATCTGTTAGTCCCATATCAATAACTCGTCCAATGGTGGCCGATGTTACTTGTGGACCATATCCAGTGTCGCTTAAAATAGCCGCGCCTGCACCGGTCACTGTCCACTGAGCCGTAGGAGGTTTTTGACCACCATATTCAGTTGGATAGCGGAATTGTTTTTCTACCGCAGCGTTATGACTTGATGCCCCAGTTAATAAATACTTTGCACCTTTTGCATTTACGATACTTGCGCCGAGTGCTAAGCCTTCCATAGAGGTAGAACAGGCGCCGAATAAACCGAGATAAGGTGTTCCGAGTGTGCGGCATGCAAAGCTCGTTGGAGTTATTTGGTTAATTAAATCCCCAGCGAGTACGAACTGAATATCGTCTTTACGGAGCTTTGCCTTTTCGGTAGCGCGGCTACAAGCTTCTTCAAATAAAATTTTATGCGCCTTTTCGTAAGAATCTTGTCCGAGCCATAAATCTTCATGCAGGGTATCGAAGTCTTCAGGAATTTTTCCATTTGCCTCAAATGGGCCACCGACTACACCTGTTGAGATGATAACTGGTTTGTTTTCGAATACCCATGTTCGGTGTCCTTGTAACATTTACAGCCCTCCCCATTGAAAGAGAATCGTTTTAATAAGAGCGATGACAAAAGCTGAAAATACGCCAAATAAGATGACCGATCCTGCTAGTTTAAACATGTTACCACCAACGCCGAGAACGAACCCTTCTGTACGGTGTTCAATACACGCGGCAATAACAGAGTTACCAAATCCAGTAACGGGAACTGCGGTACCAGCACCAGCAAATTGTCCGAGGCGATCGTAGACGCCAAATCCCGTCAGTAGCATGGAGATAAAAATAAGAGTTGCAACGGTAGGGTTCCCGGCAGATCTTTCAGTGAAATCAAAGTACGTAATATAAAAGGTGGAAATCAGTTGGCCTATTAGACAAATTAATCCCCCGACGAAAAAAGCTTTCATACAATTTTTTAAAACGGGGCGCTTCGGTTCGCGCTGTTGTTCGAATTTTTTATATTCTTGTTGTACAGGTGTTAAATTTTTATCTTTACTAGACATTTGAATCCTTCCTTCTCTTTTAGAAAGCTTAAATATTAGATCCCATTTCTGATTGAATGAGTTTTAACTGTTCTTTAATGCCATCCTTACTCACTTTCTTTTTCTTAATTTTGTTTTCAAGTTCTTCTATGAGCATAAAGATCTTTTTGTCTGTACTTACACGAATATCGAAAGTAGGGTTTTCATCACTTAGCTTCTTTTTTAATTTACTTCTTAAAGGCTTTAAACCAAATCTTTCGTGATGTTCAGGTTTAACGGCTATGTAAAGATCTAAATTTGTATTAACTGCGGTGGCTTCTGTAATTCCCTCTATAGTGAGAGCTTTTTTCTTAGCTTCTTGCGATATAGATTGATTAAAGGATTCTGTACTCATTTTTGTTAATTTAGGGCCCTTTTTCTCATCTGTTCGCTTAGCTTCTTCTTTCTTTACTTTTTTATCTAACGGGCTATTATCACATCCGGTAAGTGAACCGAATAGGAGCATAAATAACGCGGTTATGATTCCGAGTTTTCGCATTATAATCATTCCATTTCTATTGCATTATGTAATTTGAGAAAAAAGGATGATTGCATATCACCCTTTTTCTCAAATTGTGTACCATTAGATACAATGGCACCTTTGGTTATTGCTGTGTGTATTGTGGTTCTTCTTGCTGGACTTCTTCAACACGTGGGTTTAAAGAATCAATAATTGTTTGTGTTTGCTGCGCAGCTGTTTGGAAAAGTTGCTTTGCTTGTTGGTTATCCGTATCAAGAGCGAATCCCTCTAAGCTAGCTTGTGCACTTTTTAATCCAGAAACAGTTTGCTTTAGTTTTGTAATTACAGTCATTGAATGAAGCCCCCTTTGGAATATCAATTCAAAGATTATAATTTGTGGGTTTGGGTGAATTTATGATTGGAAAATTTAGGTTTTTGAAGTTGAAGCTTTGATTCAAGCGTCAATGAATTCTTTGTTATAGTGGCGCTTTATAAGATGGAAGAGGATGATATGTAATTCATGATGTAGGTATGTTACCTGTTGAAGATTAAAAAGTAACTGAAAATTACATGAGGTTAAATTTCTAATTATTCACAAAAAACATATCAATAAAATATATATATTTCTATTCTTATAGTTATTTTCAATTTAAAATAAAATTTTCTTGTATAGTAAAAAAAGGATGTGTTCAGTTTTAAAAAATAATATCTTCATTATCTTATTCGTTCAATCGAAGTCATTCACGAATTGTTTTGTTCATCGAAAGTCTTGCGAATTCTTTTAAATCAACGTTTAGAAGAGAAAGTCGAAAGTAACAAAAGTCATTTATGTTGTATTCGTCATTCATCAAAATGAATACGCTATTCACCACAAGCCAACCCAAACGAAAATTTTCCGAACCCTCCAAGCCACCCCGCTGAGCCGTCGCAGGAGTCCCTTAGAGATAGTATTTGTGATTTTTAAATCAGGGGGTTGATCTCTCGCGAAGTCCTGACGTAGCCCAGCGAATTGTCTTTTACCCAATCCTCGCCGAGTTTCTACTATCAAAGAAAATAACGTTTCTAATGCGATTGGGCAGCCGTTATCGGAACTTACCCCCGACAGTGTGTTAAAATTAATCTAAGCGGAAAACGAGGATCTCCAATTGACTGGACGTGTGATCGGTTGGACAGTTTAAGAGGGTTGTATAAAAAGGGAGATGGCGCAAAGATGGTGAGATCAAAAGAGAATGATTTAACGGAGAAATTGGCAGAAGGTCACCGAGAATATGGTGACGGCAACTTTACAGTACAGAACATCGGTGATGAAACTAACCCGAATTGGACTGTCGTAAAAAATGTGAGGAAGGGATCGGCAGGCATTCGTGAAGGGGAAGATATATTTAGCCTGCGATCAAAATATATAAAATAGTGCGGAGATGGGCGGGCATCACTTCGCCTGTCTTTTTTTTATAGACTATATGCGAAAAGTGCGATGCCGAGAGATGTAATTCTAGACGATTAGATTTAATATGATGAAGTATGAGCCTATATGCGTTCTATTTCGATTTAAGTAGATTAAGGGGGAACGAAAGAAGGAAAACTGCGCGCTAAAGCTAGTGTAGAAGAGGTTTTTATGCTTGCGTATTAGGTTAGCGTCAGGATATAATATCCATATGTAAAGAAGCGAACGTCTACGTGTTGGTGTTCGTATCCTACGTTTAACTTTCGGTAAGAACAAATCGGAAGAAGACGGAAGCAAACCGTTGATATTATCATAATCTCATGCGCCCATAGCTCAGTCGGATAGAGCGGTGGTTTCCGGTACCACGTCTGCCGGGGGTTCGAATCCCTCTGGGCGCGTCAAATACCGTGAAAGCCTTACTGTATCCATATTCCTTTGCGAAACCTTTTGGATAAACGTCATGTATTATACGTAATGATGACACGTTCTAGTCTAAAACGGAAAGGTTTATGATATTAAGTAAGTGTCACTCAATAACGTTAATAACACGTAGAAAAAATAGTAGTAAGATTAGGGAAACCCCTTGTATGTGATTAGAAATAATCGTGTACAGGGGGTTTTTTCGTTATGAAAGGAATTAAAAGACGTGCTATAGGGAAGTTACAGAGAGAGTAGAGACGGTGCAAGCTAAATATATACAGAAACCTAAAAAGGAATTGTAGTAAACCGATAGGGTAACAACATTTCGTGTATTCCATACATTTAGATTTTTTCTGATTATATCTTACAAATGTGTAAGATTTTTGTCATGTATTTGAATAGTACTAGCTAATAGGGTAGAGCTATAATACTGAGTATAAAGTAATTATTGGACGTTAAATAAACGTACAGACGGAGGAATTGAAATGAAAAAATATATGTTATCTTTACTACCACTTATCGCAGGAATCGGATGTTTAGTTAGTTTTAATATGATGGGTTCTAAAGTCGCAGCTGACGGAACTATTGTAGAACCATTTTATTTATTACCAATGGGTTATTCATTATTAGCAATCGGTGTAATTGGTTTAGGTGTAAATGTAATTAAAAAAGTTACTAGATAAAAGAAACATTATATATTACGTGTGAATGTTATGTAGTGAAATTCAAAAAAACCTTGTATGTGATTGGGAGCAATCGTGTACAAGGTTTTTTGTTGTGAAGTGTTATTGCTTGGTTGAGTTGTTTATAAGAGGAAGCAGGATTTTATTCTATCTTCTTTTTATTTCTCTCTTGTTATATCTAGTTATAAGATTTACTATTAGTATGTGGTAATAACTTTTACACGTTATTATTTTCTTTCAATATTATTCAAATTTAGGTTGTAAGATGTAAATCTCATTAATACATATAAATTAATAATATTTTGGAATGGGTGTCTGCGATAGGATTCTCCTTTTACCAAACTTATTGTACAATAGAAACAAGGGGGAGATTAGTTTGAAGGCAAGTCTTTTACAAGAACAAAGCTTACGTTTGGCAATGACACAAGAGTTAAGGCAAGCGATTACAATGCTCCAGTATAATGTACAAGAATTATCGGAGTTTTTGTATGAGCAATCGTTAGAGAATCCCCTTATTGAGTTAGGTGGTTTTGAGAGGGAGAAGAAAAAGAGCTCTAACACAAGTAAAAGTACCCGCAAACAAGTCGAGAATCAAATGGAAATCTACAGTGTGGATTCTACAACGATTCAGCAACATTTATTAAATCAACTACAGTATTATAAAATAGATGAAGAAGAGCGAAAAGCAGCTTCTTTCATTATTATGAACATGGATGGAAATGGCTATTTACAAGAAACAAATGAAGAGTTATCAGAGCTTCTTTCTGCGCCAATTGATGTAGTGGACTGTTCCGTGGAGCTTGTTCAATCGTTAGAGCCAGCAGGGGTAGGTGCGCGTAATATTCAGGAATGTCTATCAATCCAATTGAAGCGCTTACAAAGAAGGAATGGGTTAGCGGAAGAAATTATAGATGATCATTTTAATTATTTCGTTAAGAAAGATTGGCGAAAGCTCGTTCAAGTGTTGAAGTGTACCAACGAGGAATTACAGGATGCGGTGAACTGTATTACATCATTGCAGCCGAAACCAGGTCTTGCATTTTCTTCTGATAAACCACTTTATATTGTGCCTGATATGGCGGTAAAAAAAGATGGCGATCATCTCGTTTTACAGATGAATGAGAGAAATATGCCAAGAATTGAAATTCACTCTGAGTATAGTGCGTTACTAAATAATAGTGAAAGTGAAGTGGCTTCTTACGTATCGGAGAAGTATCAGCATGTGCAATGGATTATGCGCAGTTTGAAACAGAGAAAACAAACACTCTTACAAGTGATGAATATTATTATGGAAAAACAGCATGATTTCTTCTGGGGAGGTCCAGAGTATTTAAAACCACTTGCTTTAAAAGAGGTGGCGGAAGAGTTAGGTGTGCATGAGTCTACAATTAGTCGTGCAACGCGTAATAAATATGTACAAACGCCGCACGGTTTATTTGAGATGAAATCGTTCTTTAGTAATTCTATTTCTACGACGGAAGATGAGGCGGTTTCTACAAAGCGTGTGAAACAATTCATTCAAACGCTTGTTGGAGCAGAAAATAAGAAAAAGCCACTTTCGGATCAAAAGATTTCAAAATTATTAGAAGAAGAGCATGAAATCGTTATTTCTCGAAGAACGGTTGCGAAGTATAGAGAACAAATGCATATTCCTGCTTCGTCTCTAAGAAAAACAATTGGATAGGTGAAGAAGATGAAGGTTGTACTATATACAAAAAAAGATTGTGGTCTTTGCGTGAAGGCGAAACAAGTTTTAAAAGAAGTACAATATGAATATTCTTTTCAAATTGAGGAAATAGATATATATGAAGATAATGACCTTTTAGAGAAATACCATCTAATGATTCCTGTTGTAGAAATAGGCGGAAGACAAGTAGAATATGGTAACATTCACAAAGGTGTCATAATAAACTATATAAACAATGCAGTTAAGAGTTGAATAAGTTTCTGTCTCCTGTTACAATAATACACGTAGCAGGGATTATTTTTTTAACCTAAGTGGGACGGAAAATGTCACTACGGGACATAAAGTGACCACGAAGGGAAATGAACCGATGTAGTGAGGAGAAAAGATATGCGCTCATGGATTCAGAACACAAAAAAATTATTACCTGATCTGCTACCTGTTATGCAAACGAGAATGCAAGTGCTTCAGTACATTAGGCTTATGCAGCCGATTGGAAGAAGAAACTTATCTGCAAGTCTCGGTATGACAGAACGAGTATTGCGAAGTGAAGTTCAAGTTTTGAAAGAACAAAACTTAGTTCACGTCGCTTCTTCTGGAATGACTTTGACAGAAGAAGGAACAGCTTTAGTTCTTGCTTTGGAAGACTTTATGAAAGAAATTTCCGGGTTAAAGGTTTTAGAAAAACAACTTAAGGAAACATTAGACTTGGATGAAGTTTTCGTTGTCCCTGGTGATAGTGATGAATCACCTTGGGTCAAACTGGAGATGGGCCGTGCTTGTGTGACTTGTATAAAAGACCGTCTGACAGTGAATAATATCGTTGCTGTGGCTGGAGGAACTACGCTAGCTGCTGCTGCGGACATGATGCAACTTGATTGCAAAGATTTACATATGCTATTTGTCCCAGCACGTGGTGGAATTGGAGAAGGTGTCGAGTTAGAAGCCAATACCATTTGCGCCAAAATGGCACAAAATACGATGAGTAATTATCGCTTATTGTATGTTCCAGATCACGTTAGTAGCGAAGCATATGCGTCTATTGTAACAGAGCCCTCCGTGAAAGAAGTTCTTGAGTTGATTCGATCTTCCAATATCGTCATTCATGGAATTGGTGATGCGTTAACAATGGCACGTCGCAGAAATACTTCAGAAGCAGATTGGTTAAAGATTCAGGCAAGCGAAGCAGTTGGCGAAGCTTTCGGTTACTACTTTAATGAACAAGGAAGTGTTGTTCATAAAGTAAGAACAGTTGGTATGCAACTTGAAGATTTACAACATGTATCTCACGTTGTCGCAGTCGCTGGAGGTTCTTCAAAAGCAAAAGCAATACAGGCTGTAATAAAGCAAGGGCACACTTCAATTCTAATTACAGATGAAGGTGCAGCAAAACAATTAACAAAGGGTATTACCCTTTAATATAATCCCCCAAGGAGGAAATTTAAATGACTAAAATTGGTATTAATGGATTTGGACGTATCGGACGTAACGTATTCCGCGCAGCTCTTAACAACTCTGAGGTAGAAGTAGTAGCAATCAACGACTTAACAGATGCTAAAACATTAGCTCACCTTTTAAAATATGATACAGTTCACGGAACTTTAAATGCAGAAGTATCTGCTAACGAAAACAGCATCGTTGTTAACGGTAAAGAAATTAAAGTTATCGCTGAGCGTGACCCAGCTCAATTACCATGGAGCGACTACGGAGTAGAAGTAGTAGTAGAATCTACTGGTCGTTTCACTAAAAAATCAGACGCTGAGAAACATTTAGGTGGATCAGTTAAGAAAGTTATCATCTCAGCTCCAGCTTCTGACGAAGATATCACTGTAGTTATGGGTGTTAACCACGAACAATACGATGCAGCTAACCACAACGTAGTATCTAATGCTTCTTGTACTACAAACTGTCTAGCTCCATTCGCTAAAGTATTAAACGAAAAATTCGGCGTAAAACGCGGAATGATGACAACAATTCACTCTTACACTAACGACCAACAAATCTTAGACTTACCACACAAAGATTTACGTCGTGCTCGTGCAGCAGCTGAAAACATGATCCCAACATCTACTGGTGCTGCTAAAGCTGTAGCATTAGTATTACCAGAACTTAAAGGTAAATTAAACGGCGGCGCTGTACGTGTTCCAACTGCTAACGTTTCTCTTGTTGACTTAGTTGTTGAACTTGACAAAGAAGTAACAGTTGAAGATGTAAACGCAGCATTCAAAGCAGCTTCTGAAGGCGAATTAAAAGGTATCCTTGGATACAGCGAAGAGCCATTAGTATCTATCGACTATAACGGATGTACAGCTTCTTCTACAATCGATGCATTATCTACAATGGTAATGGAAGGTAACATGGTTAAAGTACTTTCTTGGTACGATAACGAAACTGGTTACTCTAACCGCGTAGTAGACCTAGCTGCATACATGACTTCTAAAGGTCTTTAATTCTTAAGTATATAAGCAATCAATGACAAAACGAGGGAGAGGGTTTGTTCCCTCTCTCTCTTCTTTCGTTTTAGAAGCAAATGTGTTAAGCTTTTGAATGGGTTTTGTCAATCCTAACTAGTAGTCGGAGGGAAATCCAATGAACAAAAAATCAATTCGTGACGTAGATTTAAAAGGTAAGCGTGTATTTTGCCGCGTTGATTTCAACGTACCTATGAAAGAAGGCAAAATTACAGATGAAACTCGTATCCGTGCAGCTCTTCCTACAATTCAATATTTAATAGAGCAAGGTGCGAAAGTAATTTTAGCAAGTCATTTAGGCCGTCCAAAAGGTCAAGCAGTAGAAGAATTACGTCTTACTCCAGTAGCAGCACGTTTAGGCGAGCTTCTTGGTAAAGATGTTAAAAAAGCGGACGAAGCATTCGGACCAGTTGCACAAGAAATGGTTGCAGCAATGAACGAAGGCGACGTATTAGTTCTTGAAAACGTACGTTTCTATGCGGGCGAAGAAAAGAACGATGCAGAACTTGCGAAAGAATTTGCAGCTCTTGCTGATATCTTCGTAAACGATGCATTCGGTGCAGCTCACCGTGCTCACGCTTCTACAGCAGGAATCGCAGACTACCTACCAGCAGTATCTGGTTTATTAATGGAAAAAGAGTTAGATGTATTAGGTAAAGCACTTTCTAACCCAGAACGTCCATTCACAGCTATCATCGGTGGTGCGAAAGTAAAAGATAAAATCGGTGTAATTCGTCATCTATTAGACAAAGTAGATAACTTAATCATCGGTGGCGGACTTGCTTACACATTCGTTAAAGCATTAGGTCATGAAATTGGTCTATCTCTATGTGAAAACGACAAAATTGAACTAGCTAAAGAATTTATGCAACTTGCAAAAGAAAAAGGCGTAAACTTCTATATGCCAGTTGATGTTGTAATCACAGAGGAATTCTCTGAAACTGCAACAACTCAAATCGTTGGTATCGACTCTATCCCTTCTACATGGGAAGGCGTGGACATCGGTCCTAAAACACGTGAAATTTATGCAGATGTAATTAAAAACTCTAAGCTTGTTGTATGGAATGGACCAATGGGTGTATTCGAAATGACTCCATTCGCAGAAGGTACAAAAGCAGTAGGGCAAGCATTAGCAGATGCAGAAGATACATACTCTGTTATCGGCGGTGGTGACTCTGCAGCAGCTGTTGAAAAATTCGGTATGGCTGATAAAATGAGCCACATTTCTACTGGCGGCGGTGCGTCATTAGAATTCATGGAAGGTAAAGAACTTCCAGGTGTAGTTTGTCTTAACGACAAATAAGTAGCAGCCAAAGAAAAAGGACGGTGCAAAGCATGCGTAAACCAATTATCGCAGGTAACTGGAAAATGAATAAAACTCTATCTGAAGCAGTTAGCTTCGTAGAGGAAGTTAAAGGTCAAATCCCAGCAGCTTCAGCTGTTGATGCAGTAGTTTGTTCGCCAGCTCTATTCTTAGAGCGCTTAGTAGCAAAGGCTGAAGGAACTGACTTACAAGTAGGTGCACAAAACATGCACTTCGAAAAAAATGGTGCATTCACTGGCGAAATTAGCCCAGTAGCACTTAGCGACTTAAAAGTAGGCTACGTAGTACTTGGCCACTCTGAGCGTCGTGAAATGTTTGCTGAAACAGACGAGTCAGTAAATAAAAAGACTCTTGCAGCATTTGAACATGGTTTAACACCAATCGTTTGTTGTGGTGAGACTTTAGAAGAGCGCGAAAGCGGAAAAACATTTGATCTAGTAGCAGGTCAAGTAACAAAAGCACTTGCAGGTTTAACAGAAGAGCAAGTTAAAGTAACTGTTATCGCTTATGAGCCAATCTGGGCTATCGGTACAGGTAAATCTTCTTCTTCTGCAGATGCAAATGAAGTATGTGCGCACATCCGTAAAGTTGTTGCAGAAGCTGTTTCTCCAGAAGCTGCAGAAGCTGTTCGTATTCAATACGGCGGTAGCGTAAAACCAGAAAACATTAAAGAGTATATGGCACAATCTGACATCGACGGCGCTTTAGTTGGCGGTGCTAGCTTAGAGCCTGCTTCGTTCTTAGGTCTTCTGGGGGCGGTAAAATGAGAAAGCCAACAGCTTTAATCATTCTTGATGGTTTCGGACTACGTGAAGAAACTTACGGGAATGCTGTAGCACAAGCTAAGAAACCTAATTTTGATGGTTACTGGAACAAATTCCCTCACACAACGCTTACAGCTTCTGGTGAGGAAGTAGGTCTTCCAGCAGGTCAAATGGGTAACTCAGAGGTTGGTCACTTAAATATCGGTGCTGGCCGCATCGTATATCAAAGCTTAACACGCGTAAACGTTGCAATTCGTGAAGGTGAGTTCGATCAGAACGAAACTTTCCAAAATGCAATTAAAAGCGTGAAAGAAAAAGGTACTGCTCTTCATTTATTCGGTTTACTTTCTGATGGTGGTGTGCACAGTCACATGAACCATATGTTTGCTCTTCTTCGCTTAGCAGCAAAAGAAGGCGTGGAGAAAGTATATATCCATGCATTCTTAGATGGCCGCGATGTTGGACCACAAACAGCAAAAGGTTATATCGATGCAACAAATGAAGTAATTAAAGAAACAGGAGTAGGACAATTCGCGACTATCTCTGGTCGTTATTACTCCATGGACCGTGACAAGCGCTGGGATCGCGTAGAAAAATGTTACCGTGCTATGGTGAATGGTGAAGGCCCTACTTATAAATCAGCAGAAGAGTGTGTAGAAGACTCTTATGCAAATGGTATTCATGATGAATTCGTATTGCCGTCTGTAATTGTTAACGAAGATGACACGCCAGTTGCAACAATCAATAATGATGATGCAGTTATCTTCTATAACTTCCGTCCAGACCGTGCAATTCAAATTGCTCGTGTATTTACAAACGAAGACTTCCGTGAGTTCGATCGTGGTGAAAAAGTACCTCACATTCCTGAGTTCGTTTGTATGACACATTTCAGTGAAACTGTAGATGGTTACGTGGCATTCAAGCCAATGAACCTTGATAACACATTAGGTGAAGTTGTTGCGCAAGCGGGATTAAAGCAACTTCGCATCGCGGAAACTGAAAAGTATCCGCACGTTACATTCTTCTTTAGCGGTGGTCGTGAGGCTGAATTCCCAGGAGAAGAGCGTATTTTAATTAACTCACCGAAGGTTGCAACGTATGACTTGAAACCTGAAATGAGCATTTATGAAGTAACGGACGCTTTAGTAAATGACATCGAAAATGATAAACATGATGTTATCATTCTTAACTTTGCAAACTGTGATATGGTTGGCCATTCTGGGATGATGGAACCAACAATTAAAGCAGTAGAAGCAACTGACGAATGTTTAGGAAAAGTTGTAGAAGCGATTCTTGCAAAAGATGGTGTAGCACTTATTACTGCTGACCATGGTAATGCCGATCAGGAGTTAACTGCTGAAGGTGGACCAATGACAGCTCATACAACTAACCCGGTTCCTTTCATCGTTACAAAAAATGATGTAGAGCTTCGTGAAGGTGGTATTTTAGGAGATATCGCCCCAACAATGCTTACACTTTTAAATGTGGAACAACCGAAAGAAATGACAGGTAAAACAATTATTAAATAATTTGCTTATATAAAAAGGAGAGAATTTATTATGTCAACAATTATTGATGTTTATGCTCGCGAAGTCCTTGACTCTCGTGGTAACCCAACTGTAGAAGTAGAAGTTTACACAGAAAGCGGCGCATTCGGACGCGCTATCGTACCAAGTGGTGCATCTACTGGTGAGCACGAAGCAGTAGAATTACGTGACGGTGACAAATCTCGTTACCTTGGTAAAGGTGTTCTTAACGCAGTAAACAACGTTAACGAAGCAATCGCTCCAGAAATCGTTGGTTTCGACGTAACTGACCAAGCTGGTATCGACCGTGCTATGATCGAATTAGATGGCACTCCAAACAAAGGTAAACTAGGTGCTAACGCTATCCTTGGTGTATCTATGGCAGTAGCTCACGCAGCAGCTGACTTCGTAGGTCTTCCATTATACCGTTACCTTGGTGGATTCAATGCAAAACAATTACCAACTCCAATGATGAACATCATCAACGGTGGTTCTCACGCTGATAACAACGTAGACTTCCAAGAGTTCATGATCTTACCAGTTGGTGCTCCAACATTCAAAGAATCAATCCGTATGGGTGCTGAAGTATTCCATGCACTTAAAGCTGTATTACATGACAAAGGTCTTAACACTGCAGTAGGTGACGAAGGTGGATTCGCTCCAAACCTTGGTTCTAACCGTGAAGCATTAGAAGTAATCATCGAAGCTATCGAAAAAGCTGGTTACAAAGCTGGCGAGAACGTATTCTTAGGAATGGACGTTGCTTCTTCTGAGTTCTACAACAAAGAAACTGGTAAATATGACCTTGCAGGCGAAGGCCGTACTGGCTTAACTTCTGCAGAAATGGTTGATTTCTACGAAGAGCTTTGCAAAGACTTCCCAATCATCTCTATTGAAGATGGTTTAGACGAAAACGACTGGGATGGTCACAAATTATTAACTGAGCGTATCGGTGATAAAGTACAATTAGTTGGTGACGACTTATTCGTAACTAACACGCAAAAACTTGCTGAAGGTATCGAAAAAGGTATCTCTAACTCAATCTTAATTAAAGTTAACCAAATCGGTACTTTAACTGAGACTTTCGAAGCTATCGAAATGGCTAAACGTGCTGGTTACACAGCAGTTGTATCTCACCGTTCTGGTGAAACTGAAGATGCTACAATCGCTGACATCGCAGTTGCAACTAACGCTGGCCAAATCAAAACTGGTTCTATGAGCCGTACTGACCGTATTGCTAAGTACAACCAATTACTACGCATCGAAGACGAACTAGGCGAAATCGCTGTTTACGATGGTATCAAATCTTTCTACAACATCAAACGATAATTGTAGAAAATAACGACAGACCGTGAGAAATCACGGTCTGTTTTTTTTTTTTTGCTAAAATTGTTCGTCTGTCATAAGTGACATGAAGTATTTAAAGAAGAGATTATAATCAAAATCGATAGCAATTTGCTGCGAGGGCCGATTGGTGAATGGGCTTGGTCCTACTAAAGAGCGGAAATCACCGATGCTTGCTCCTTGAGCGTAAGATTCGGTCATGACGGTAATTGGTGATTTGTAGTAGGTAAACATAGAATTATCAAGTAAAGCTAATATCGGTATCGTGTCATGAAAAGGGCAGCCTTTTAATTGTGGTAAAATTTTTTCGTAATATCCATAGTAGTAATGATCGAATAGAGGTTTGACGAGAGAAGCCTTTCCTTTCGCCTCAATATATTCAGCCATATCAGGTGTAACGATGGAATACTGAGTTACATTTAAAGGGTATATGTACATGTTGGATGCAGATTGTAATACAATGTTAGCCGCGATTGGATCGCCATAAAAATTCGCTTCTGATACGGGAGTTACATTACCTGGGTGCAGAAAGGAACCACCCATTACATAATAAGATTTAATTTGCTGCATTAAGTTTTTACATAAAATAAATAAAGCAGCTAGGGAAGTGAGTCGCCCTAAACTTACAATGATTAGTTCGTCTTTATACTGCTCGATAAGAGGGATAACTTCAAAAAAATTCTCCATTTCTCCGTTTTGTAACTTTTCATTTGGGATGATTGGCCCTAACCCTTCTTTACCGTGAATATTAGTAAAAAAAGCGGGTGGACCTCCATTGAGAGGACGGTCTGAACCACCAAATATTTTCATATCTCTATTTCTTGATTTTTGTTTAAGAAAATGAGCATTTTGTACGGCCATTTCTTTTGGAACATTGCCGTAATCAGCGACAATCCCAACAATTTCAATTTCATCGATAAAGAATGCGAGGAGGAGGGCTATCGCATCGTCGATTCCAGGATCACAAAAAATGAGAATTTTTTTAGACATGCGTTCACCACCTATCTTTATATATATATGTGTGCTAGAGAGAAGGCAGAATAAAAATGGAGTGAAGAATTTTGTTTTATTAAAATAATAACCAACAAAATTCAGAAAATATAAACTTTATATATTAGGTCAAGGTTTTTGACATAAATCACATTAGGAAACGCAGTCATATCAAGGGTGTAAGCGTATAATATAGTTGGTTTTCGTTGTCGATTTGATAAATTGCAGGTTTTTACAATTTATACTATGATAAGGATATTAACAGAAGATCGTATAAACATGAGGGATGATGAACATGAAACTTACAAAGATTCTTGTCCAGATTGCTGCTCTTTATGTATTTTATATGGTTGGAAATTGGGTGCAAGAAATGTTGAATCTTCCGATTCCAGGAAGTTTGATTGGGATGTTCCTCCTACTTGTTTTGCTTAGCCTAAAAGTACTTCCAGTGAAATGGTTTGATTTAGGAGCAGAAACACTCGTTGCTATTATGCCGTTTTTATTAATTCCGCCAACGCTTGGCTTAATGAATTACGGTGCTTTTTTTATGAGTAAAGGAATTTCCCTTTTCATTACAGTTGTAGCGAGTACGTTTTTAATTATTATTGTCGCAGGACATACAGGACAATATCTTGCGAATAGAAAGGAAAAAGAGACACAATGAGCCAAATATTAATCGGAATCGGTTGGGTTCTTTTTACGGTGCTATTATATCAATTATCTAAAAAAATCTACAAATTATTTCCAACACCATTTACCATTCCAATGCTTGTTGCAACAGGATTAATGGCTTTCTTATTTATAATGCTTGATATACCATATCAAAATTATATGGAAAGTGGTGGTGGCTGGATTGCGAAGCTACTAGGACCAGGTGTTGTAGCATTTGCAATCCCGCTTTATAAACAACGTCATGTTTTGCAAAAATATGTTGTACCAATTGCTGGTGGTGTATTAGTAGGTACAACAGTTGCTATTGCAAGTGATTTTGCTATCGCCACACTTATGGGAACAGATAAAAGCTTAATTTTATCTTCTTTACCAAAATCAGTGACAATGCCAGTTGCGATGAGTGTATCTGAACAAGTTGGTGGTGTCCCGTCCTTAACAGCAGCATTCGTCGTTATCGCAGGGATTACTGGAACGATTTCAGGACCAATTTTATTAAAATGGAGCCGTGTTACAAACTCAGTTGGTAAAGGGATTGGCTTTGGATGTGCGTCTCATATTATGGGTGTTATGAGAGCGATGAAAAATAATGAGCATGAAGGTGTTATTGGATCGGTAACAATGACATTAACAGCAATTTTGACATGTTTGCTTGGACCGTTATTCGCAATGATGTTCATGTAATAGAAGAAAAGCGAGAGCGATTCTATAGCTCTCGCTTTTCTATAGGATTTATGCTACATTTAAAATAACTGAATCTTTGTAGGAGGTACGCCAAGTGCATACGTTATTATCAGTTTTACTTATTATTGTATCGATTTTAATGATTGTTATGGTACTTATGCAGTCTAGTAATAGCTCAGGCCTTTCAGGCGCTATTTCAGGTGGTGCAGAGCAATTGTTTGGTAAGCAAAAAGCACGTGGAATTGAAGCGGTATTAAACCGTGTTACAGTTGTCTTAGCTGTACTATTCTTCGTACTAACAATTGGTGTTACGTACTTAAATTTATAAAATTAAAAGAAGAAGCGTTAGCGGATTATGCTAATGGTTCTTCTTTTTTTAATTTGTTATTCGAAAAAAGTTTCTAATTAGATTATAGAATTATAAATATGGTACACTAAGAATAGAAAGAATACGACTAGATTACAGAAGAGAAAGAGGAGAAGTACATGATGAAATTAGCATCTCCAAAACCATTTACATTTGAAGGTGGAGACCGCGCTGTTTTATTATTGCATGGATTCACAGGGAACTCAGCTGATGTACGCATGCTAGGGCGTTTCTTAGAGAAGAAAGGCTATACTTGTCATGCGCCAATTTATAAAGGACACGGCGTACCACCAGAAGAGCTTGTTCATACAGGTCCTGAAGACTGGTGGAAAGATGTAATGAATGCCTATCAGCATTTAAAAGATCAAGGCTACGAGAAAATAGCTGCGGTTGGATTATCATTAGGCGGAGTATTCTCATTAAAACTTGCTTATACATTACCGATTTTAGGTGTTGTACCAATGTGTGCACCGATGTACATTAAAAGTGAAGAAATTATGTACCAAGGTATATTGGCATATGCCCGCGAATATAAAAAGCGTGAGCAAAAATCACCAGAACGTATTGAGCAGGAAATGTTTGAATTTAAACAGACACCGATGAATACATTAAAAGCATTACAAGAGTTGATTCGTGACGTACGCAATAATGTTGATATGATTTATGCTCCAACATTCGTTGTACAAGCACGCCATGATGAGATGATTAATACAGATAGTGCTAACATTATTTATAACGGTGTAGAATCTACGTTAAAAGACATTAAATGGTATGAAGACTCTACGCATGTCATTACACTTGATAAAGAACGTGATGTGCTACATGAGGATGTATATAACTTCTTGGAGCAACTAGATTGGTAAGGTCTAGTTGCCTCTTTTTTTCATAAGGAATTTTTTGTGAAAACTGTAAAAAATCATTGGGAGATGATGAAAGTTTCACTTTATACATCCCCCATCTTTCGGATACACTAAATAATATAAGGGTTTAAAGGAGGTATTTCTGCTTGGAAGAAATCATGCAAGAACATATTGATAAGTTGTTATTATTTATGAGGGAAGAAGCGTATAAACCGTTAACGATACAAGAATTAGAATCGGCATTTGGAATCGAAGGCTCTGAGGGCTTTAAAGATTTCGTAAAGGCACTTGTAATGATGGAAGAGAAGGGGCTTGTTATCCGCACACGTAGTAACCGCTACGGTCTTCCAGAAAAAATGAATTTAGTACGCGGTAAATTAATTGGGCACGCACGTGGTTTTGCGTTCGTCGTTCCAGAAGAGAAGAAAACAGGAGATGATGATCTTTTCATCCCGCCGACAGAATTAAATGGTGCACTTCATGGTGATACAGTATTAGCACGTGTTAGCGCACAATCAAGTGGATCACGCCAAGAAGGCGCGATTGTTCGTATTTTAGAGCGTGGAACGAAGGAACTAGTTGGTACATATACAGAGTCAAAGAACTTTGGATTTGTTATACCTGACAATAAACGCTGGACAAGTGACATTTTCATCTTGAAAAGTGCATCTATGGGCGCTGTAGAAGGCCATAAAGTAGTTGTGAAAATTACGGGCTACCCAGAGAACCGTTTAAGTGCAGAAGGTGAAGTTATTCAAATTCTAGGTCATAAAAATGACCCAGGAGTAGATATTTTATCTGTCATTCATAAACATCATTTACCTTTAGCATTCCCTGAAGAAGTGATGGAGCATGCAAACAGTGTACCAGAAACGATTTCAGAAGAAGATATAAAAGATCGTCGTGATTTACGTGATCAAATGATTGTTACAATTGATGGTGCGGATGCGAAAGACTTAGATGACGCTGTTACAGTAACGAAGCTTGAGAACGGTAACTATAAGCTTGGTGTTCATATTGCGGATGTAAGTCATTACGTTCAAGAAGGTTCTCCAATTGATGTTGAAGCAGCAGAGAGAGCAACGAGTGTATATCTTGTAGACCGTGTAATTCCGATGATTCCGCATCGTTTATCAAACGGTATTTGTTCATTAAATCCGAAAGTAGACCGTCTGACACTATCTTGTGAAATGGAAATCAACAATCTAGGTGATGTTGTAAAACACGAGATTTTCCAAAGTGTAATTAAAACGACAGAGCGTATGACGTATGCTGACGTAAGAAGCATTTTAGAAGATGAAGACGAAGCACTAATTGAACGTTACGAGCCGCTAGTACCAATGTTTAAAGAAATGGGGCAGTTAGCACAAATTTTACGTGAAAAACGTATGCGCCGTGGTGCGATTGACTTTGACTTTAAAGAAGCGAAAGTACTAGTAGATGAAGAAGGAAAACCGACTGATGTTGTAATGCGTGATCGTTCTGTATCAGAGAAGTTAATTGAAGAGTTTATGCTTGTTGCGAACGAAACAGTAGCGGAGCATTTCCACTGGATGAACGTACCGTTTATGTACCGTGTCCATGAAGATCCGAAAGAAGATAAGCTTGAGCGTTTCTTCGAGTTTGTAACAAACTTCGGATATGCAGTAAAGGGACGTGCAAATGAAATACACCCTCGTGCATTGCAGCAAATTCTTGAAATGGTTCAAGGTCAGCCGGAAGAAATAGTCATTTCAACAGTTATGCTTCGTTCTATGAAGCAAGCACGTTACGATTCGAACAGCTTAGGACATTTTGGTTTATCAACTGAGTTCTACACGCATTTCACATCGCCAATTCGTCGTTACCCAGATACGATTGTTCATAGATTGATTCGTGAATACATCATTAATGGTAAAGTAGACAACGAAACGCAAGCGAAATGGCGTGAAAACTTACCTGAGATTGCAGAGCACTCTTCTAATATGGAACGCCGTGCTGTTGAAGCAGAGCGTGAAACAGACGAAATGAAAAAAGCAGAGTATATGGTCGATAAGATCGGTGAAGAGTATGACGGTATGATTAGCTCTGTAACAAACTTCGGTTTATTCGTAGAGCTTCCAAATACAATTGAAGGTCTTGTACACGTTAGCTATTTAACAGATGATTACTACCGTTATGACGAAAAACATTTTGCGATGATCGGAGAACGTACAGGTAACGTATTCCGCATCGGTGACGAAATTACAATTCGTGTTATTAACGTAAATAAAGACGAGCGTGCAATCGACTTTGAAATCGTTGGCATGAAAGGCACACCTCGTCGTAAGTTCAAAGATCGTCCAGTTGTGATTGAACAGCCAAGAACAGGCAGAAAGAAACGCGGTGGACGTAGCGAACGTAGTAATGAGCGCGGTGGTGAACGCGGCACAGGAAGAAAGTTTGATCGTGGTGGACAAGGAAAAGGACAAGGAAAAGCATCTGCATCTGCATCCACATCCGCTAGTCAGCCAGGGAAAAAAGATGGTAATAGTAATAGTAATGGTAAGAAGAAAAAAGGATTCTTTGAAAATGTACCAGGATTCAAGAAGAAAAAGAAAAAGCGCAAGTAAGAAAAGAGTGGCTTCGCCTCACATTCTGAGCGAGCCACTTTCGCTTTTTATTGAATCCAGCTACAGTGGCTAGAATGTTCGGTGGCTTCGCTTCTTTCCAGGAGGCAAAGAGCGCCTCAAGGTCAGAAGCTCCATCCACCTCACATTCTGAGCGAGCCACTTTCGCTTTTTATTGAATCCAGCTACAGTGGCTAGAATGTTTGGCGGCTTCGCTTCTTCCCAGGAGGCAAAGAACGCCTCAAGGTCAGAAGCTCCATCCACCTCACATTCTGAGCGAGCCACTTTCGCTTTTTATTGAATCCAGCTACAGTGGCTAGAATGTTTGGCGGCTTCGCTTCTTCCCAGGAGGCAAAGAACGCCTCAAGGTCAGAAGCTCCATCCACCTCACATTCTGAGCGAGCCACTTTCGCTTTTTGTTTACATTTGTTACAATGGTAAAAATAGAGGAGGGACGTTATATGCCAAAAGGTACAGGTAAGGTTATTGCGCAAAATAAAAAGGCATTTCATGATTATTTCATCGAAGAAACATACGAAGTAGGGCTTGTCCTTCAAGGAACGGAAATTAAGTCGATTCGCGCTGGACGCGTGAACTTGAAAGACGCGTTTGCACGTATACATAACGGTGAAGTATGGGTTCATAATATGCATATTAATACATATGAACAAGGGAATCGTTTCAATCACGATCCGCTACGTACAAGGAAGTTACTTCTTCATAAAAAAGAAATTGATAAGCTAGCAGGTTACGCAAAAGAAACAGGATATGCATTAGTTCCAGTTAGAATCTATTTGAAAAATGGATTTGCGAAAATGGCACTTGGTTTAGCAAAAGGTAAGAAGCAATATGATAAGCGTCACGATTTAAAAGAGAAAGAAGCTAAACGTGAAATTGCACGCGTGTTCCGTGATCGTCAAAAGATGTAATACAGATATTTACATTTGTAAAACGGCGCGCGTATGATATAATAACTTATGTAAGATTGTTGCACATTGAAAAACAGCTCTTAGTAGCTATCACGATATTTCTTCGTATGCTCCATTTTTATCATGGGGACGTTACGGATTCGACAGGGATAGTTCGAGCTTAGGTTGCGAGTCGAGGGGATCGGCCTCGTTAAAACGTCAAAGCCTATAATTGGCAAACAAAACAATCTTTCTTTAGCTGCTTAATTGCACTAAAGGTTCCTCCCTCCATCGTCCATGTGGTAGGGTAAGGGACTCAAACTAAGTGGACTACGCCGGAGTTCGCCGTCTGAGGGCGAAGGAAGAGAACAATCAGACTAGCAACTTGGAAGCCTGTCGATAGGCCGAAGAGTTCGCGAAATGCTAATATATCGACTACACTCGTAGAAGCTTAAGTGCCGATATTTTTGGACGTGGGTTCGACTCCCACCGTCTCCACCAATACATAACTGTTTGGTGGTTTTTTATTTATAACAAGAAGCATAAGATGGCCGTTTTGGCCAACTTATGCTTCTTTTAGTTTACGGCCAACTTATGCTTCCTGTGAGGGAGTGGCCTTTCTTGTTGTTTGCTAATATTTTTCATGTATTTAATAGTTTATAGCCAATATGTAGCCTTGGAATAAAGTTTGATTAAAACTTAATTAGAATTCTTTAATCGAAAAAGATTAAAACGATACATCTTTTTTATAAACAGTACGACTCTATTTCAAAGCTACAGCGCGAGCTATCCTAAATGTCAGTTTACTTTACCTGATAATTCCCGTAAGAAGAAGTTAGGAAAAACAAATGTGAAAAACTTGCTCGAAGGTAAAGAAACGGTGATTAAGAATATTAAAAAAGCTGATAAAAATACGTACAATGCGGTAGTAAAGCTGAACGAAAAAGAATTAATTGATTTTGTTGCATTTTCTAAGTAGGTATATGGAGAGGAAATGTCATATATGCAAACTGTAGAATTCATGAAGAAAAAAGTTTCAATTTGTATGACAATCAATATCTAAATGTAAGGGGTAGCTTGTAAATAGCAAGCTACCTCTTTTTAATATCACTACCAATAGAACAGTAAACATTTTTATAAACAGTATAACTTTATGTAAATGCGGTGTCAGGTATTCAATATCATATTTTTTCTATTGACTTGATCGTTCTTGTTCATAACGTCTATTAACTAAATCCTTTAATTCATCCCACAATGATAACACTTTGTTTATACCTTCCATTAAATCATCCGTACTTGGTAAATCACTATTGTTCATTTTTGGTCGAATAGTAATTGCAATTGTCTCATTCCACATTTCAACCTCTCTATATCTAAACGTTCTAGGATTATCAGAATCTGCTACACTTCCAATTTTATCTGTTGCATTACCTAATACGCATAAAAATTCATGATATTTATTTCGATTGGCCCCGTCAAAAAAGGGGCCTTGTAAACTGTTCCAATAGTCAGCTAAAGAGTCATGAAATAAACACCATCCATCATGTACTTTATTAAAAGGAAATGCTTCTTGGTCTAACCTTTTTAATCTCTCAATTATGTCATTAAGTTGCATCATTTCATTATACTCATTTGATGTTATTTCAAACTTCCAATTTCTAATCATTTCATCTGTTTCTATAACGTCTTCTTCATTTGATTCTATAACATCTTCTTTTCTTTGAGATTCTAATATTTCTTTTAATCCATATAAACCAATTACAATCCCAAAACCTATCACCGTAAAGCCATCACCCATAGAAGAGATAAATGCATTGTTTGCCTTATCCGGATATATCCAATTAATCATTAGAGCTACAAAGCTAATAAGTGCAATGCCGAGTGTTACTATAGAATACTTTTTGAATTTGGTCATTTCCAGCAAATCTGAAATGCTTAGAAAAGTAGCTGTTACAGATATAAGGGCAATAACGATAGCAGGGATTGAAGAATCGAAAAAACGATAAACCCCAGCAATAATTAAAATTGCAGAAAAAGCTATTACAAAATATGCCGATTTAAAGTTCATACTTTCCACCATTCCTAATTAAATTTTCTTTCCTATTTTACCAAATTATATAGTTGTTTTAGAATAAAGTTTGATTAAAATTCCTCAATTGAAAGAGACAATGCATCGCAACTTTTTTATAAACGTCATACCCTTATTCTAAAGCCACACATTTCATCCAATGGCCCTATTGTGGAACAAAGAAATACTCTACAAAACGAATCTTTTTATCAATCTTTATTATAAATGATTGAACTTTATTTTAAATCAACATTAGTTACTTAGATGCCGGAATTACAAGTGAAGATAGAAAGAGAAGGAATTGTTGTGAAAAAAGCTAAGCGTAGTAGGAAGAACGTTAAACATAGGGCACGATTATTAAAAGGAAAATTAATTTAATAATTTTATGTAAAGAATCTTTATGTGATAATAATTAATATAGTATATGAATAGATGAAGAATCTTAAGGCTTCAAGCTGTTATAATAGATATATTGATGTGAAAAACTTATAAGTGAAAATATATGAAACGAAGAAATTTATCATTTACTATGTGACGTTTCATAGAGTATCGAGGAGGCAACAAAGTGGCGACAGCAAACTTAGGTTTTGAAGAAAAGCTATGGCAGATGGCAGATAAATTACGTGGATCGATGGATTCAGGTGAATATAAAAACGTTGTATTAGGATTGCTATTTTTAAAATATGTATCGGATGCTTTTGAAGAAAAATACGAGGAATTAATGGCGGATGAATGGGCGGATGAAGAAGATCGCGATGAATATGTAGCAGAGAATATTTTCTTTGTGCCACAAGAAGCACGTTGGTCATTCATCAAAGACAATGCGAAAAAACCTGAAATTGGTCAATTAATCGATGCAGCGATGGTTGCAATTGAAAAGGAAAACTCTTCACTTGTTGGGGTACTACCAAAATCATTTGCACGCCCAGAGTTAGATAAAACACGTTTAGGTGAAACAATCGACTTATTTTCATTTAAAATCGGTGATGAAGAAAGCCGCTCAAAAGATATTTTAGGTCGTGTATATGAATATTTCTTAAGTAAATTTGCAAGTGCAGAAGGAAAAAATGGTGGCGAATTCTATACACCTTCAACTGTTGTCCAATTACTTGTTGAGATGTTAGAGCCGTTTAAAGGTCGTGTATATGACCCTGCTTGTGGTTCAGGTGGTATGTTTGTTCAATCATCGAAATTCGTCAAAGAACATCAAGGACGTATTGATAATTTATCTGTCTATGGACAAGAGTCTAACCCCACAACATGGAAGCTTGCGAAGATGAATTTGGCAATTCGTGGAATTGATGCAAACTTAGGCGCTTACCATGCAGATACATTCCATAATGATTTACATAAGGGCCTAAAAGCAGATTATATTATTGCCAATCCTCCATTTAATATTAGTGACTGGGGTGGCGAGAAATTAACAGACGATGTACGCTGGCAATACGGTATTCCACCAAAAAGTAATGCCAACTACGCTTGGGTACAACATATGGTGTCAAAACTAGCACCAGCTGGCACAGCAGGATTCGTTTTAGCTAACGGTTCAATGTCATCAAATACAAGTGGTGAAGGTGACATTCGTGAAAACTTAATCGAAAACGATTTAGTGGAATGTATCGTTACTTTACCTGGTCAACTATTCTACTCAACGCAAATTCCCGTTTGTCTATGGTTCGTGTCGAAAAACAAAGTGAAAACAGGTAAGCATGAAAGAAACAATAAAATACTATTCATTGATGCATGTAATCTAGGCTTCATGGCAACACGTACACTAAAAGAATTCGCCTTAGAAGATATTAAAAAAGTAGCAAATACGTTCCATGCATGGAGAGGGACGAATGAGCAAACATATGCAGATGAACTAGGATTTTGTAAAGAAGCAACTTTAGAAGAAGTACGAGAAAATGATTATATTTTAACACCAGGTCGATATGTTGGATTAGCAGAGCAAGAAGATGATGGGGAACCATTCGAAGAAAAGATGGCTCATTTGACAGGAAAACTGTCAGAGCAATTCGCTAAATCAAAAGAGCTAGAAGACCAGATCCGTCGAGCATTGGGAGGGATCGGATATGGAATTTAATACTTTCATTACCTTGGGAGAAGTTGTTGATCTCTTAGGTGATGGACTACATGGAACCCCAAAATATGATATCAATGGAGAGTACCATTTTATAAATGGAAATAATTTAATTAATGGGGATATTGTCATTAAAGAAAATACAAAGAAAGTTGACTTGGGTGAATACCTAAAATATAAAAAAAAATTAAATTCTAGAACAATATTGGTATCTATTAATGGAACTTTGGGAAATGTAGCGACATATAAAAATGAAAAAGTTATTTTAGGAAAAAGTGCATGTTATTTTAACGTGAAAAAAGAAATTAATAAAGACTATATAAGATATATTGTAGAGGATGGGAATTTTCAAAACTATATAAGACAATTTGCTACAGGTACTACAATAAAGAATGTATCCTTAAAAACCATGCGTGACTATAAATTCTATTTACCAGGTGTGAAACAACAGATTAAAGTTGTCAATACTTTAAAACCTATTGACAACTTAATTAAAACTAATAGAGAGATAATATATAACTTAGAAAAATTCGCTCAAACCCTTTTCAAACATTGGTTTATCGATTTTGAATTTCCAAATGAACAAGGACAACCGTATAAATCAAGTGGCGGCGAAATGGTGGAAAGTGAGTTAGGAGAGATACCTAAGAACTGGACAGTAATTACAATAAAAGATGTATGTGATGCTAATAAAGGAAGTCTATCTAAAAAGGATAACTGGTCTTATATTAATTATCTTGATACAAGTAATATAACTAATAATTCTATAGAAAATATACAATTTATTGATGCCACTAAAGATAAAATTCCAAGCCGAGCTAAAAGAAAAATACAACCTAATGACATTGTATATTCTACAGTTCGTCCTAACCAATATCATTACGGAATAATAAAAGAACCTACCGAAAATATGATAGCTTCAACTGGGTTTACAGTTTTAAGAAGTAAAGGTGTGTATCCAAATGATTTAATTTATTTATGGCTTACTCAAAAAGAAGTAACAGATAAATTACAGGCAATAGCTGAACAAAGTACAAGTGCCTATCCTTCTATTAAAGCTGACGATATTTTATCAATGAAAATATTACTTCCTCAAAAAAAAGAACTAGCTGTGCTAGCCGAAATAATTGAAGTTCAAAATAAGGTGATTTGGAATAAACAACAAGAAAATAAAAAGTTATCTGAACTACGCGATACCCTTCTCCCTAAATTATTATCAGGAGAAATCAAAATACCAGACGAAGTGGTGGTGGATTAGTTGTTTAAGTATAACGAATCAGAATTAGAAATTGCTGCACTTGAATGGTTAGAAGAAATGGATTATGAAATTGTAGAAGGTCCAGATATTGCACCAGATGGCGATTACGCTGAACGTGAGAGTTTCCATGATGTTGTGTTAGTTGACCGATTGCGTGATTCGTTAAAAAAGATTAATCCAATATTAGATCGAAAAGTTATTGAAGAGGCCGTGCAAAAGATTATTGCCAACGCTTCACCTAATATTGTTCTCAATAACAAGCAATTCCATAAATTTGTAACGGACGGTATTGAAATACAAACACAAGGTACAGATGGTTATAACCCAACTGTATCTGTGTATGTATTCGACTTTGAAGATCCTAAAAACAATGATTTTATGGCTGTGAACCAGTTTACAGTCATCGAAGGACAAGCCAATAAACGTCCTGACATTATCGTGTTTGTCAATGGACTTCCACTTGTCGTCATTGAACTAAAAAATGCAACGAATGAAGATATTGATATTACAGATGCTTATAATCAGTTACAAACGTATAAGCACGCAATACCGACATTATTCCGTTACAATGCCTTTTTAATTGCGAGTGACGGCATTAATGCACGTGCTGGTTCATTAACTGCTAATGAAGAACGTTTTATGAAATGGCGTACGGTAGATGGTGAGACACTAGCTAGCCCTGCTGAGCCGCAACTTGAAGTGATGATTAAAGGAATGCTTGAGCATAGTCGTTTGCTTGATATTGTGCGAAACTTTATTTTATTTCAAACTGATGGTGTCGATACATTCAAAATTTTAGCAGCATACCACCAATATCATGCAGTGAATAAAGCAGTTAAAAAGGCGAAACTAGCAACAGCACAAAATGGTGACCATAAAATTGGTGTCGTGTGGCATACGCAAGGATCTGGTAAAAGCTTGTCGATGGTATTCTATGCTGGAAAGCTCATTAAAGCGATGAACAATCCAACACTTGTTGTATTAACTGATCGAAATGACTTAGATGATCAACTCTATAAAACATTCTCAATGTCTAAGGATATTTTACGTCAAACACCGAGCCAAGCTGAATCACGTGATAGCTTACGAGAGTTATTAAGCGTGGAATCGGGAGGAATTGTTTTTACCACGCTTCAAAAATTTGCACCAGATGAAGAGACTGGAGAAATGCCATGCTTAACGGATCGTACAAATGTTATTGTAATGGCTGATGAAGCACACCGTTCACAATATGGTTTTAGTGCAACTGTGACAAAAGACAATACGAAGTATGGCTTTGCCAAGTATGTACGCGATGCTTTACCAAATGCTTCATTTATCGGGTTCACTGGTACACCTGTTGAAGCTAGTGACAAAAATACACCTGCCGTATTTGGTGATTATATTGACGTTTATGATATGTCACAAGCTGTCGAAGACGGCGCAACGGTAAAAATTTTCTATGAATCACGTGTTATACCACTGGAATTACCAGAAGGGTTATCAATTGATGATGATTATGAAGATATTACCGAAGACCAAGAAACATCTGTTAAAGAAAAATTAAAATCAAAGTGGTCACGTCTAGAAGCAATTGCAGGTGCAGGTTCACGTGTTGAAAAAATGGCACAAGATATCGTATATCATTACGAAGAACGTCAACAAGCGATGTTTGGAAAGTCAATGATTGTTGTGATGTCACGTCGTATTGCCATTGATCTGTATAAAGAAATCATGAAATTACGACCAGATTGGCACTCAGATGATGACGATAAAGGTGTTATTAAAATCGTGATGACAGGGTCATCAAGTGATCCTGTGGAATGGCAGCCATTTATCGGCAATAAAAAACGTCGTGAATTTTTAGCTCGTCGTATGAAAGATAATGATGATCCTCTAAAAATTGTTATTGTGCGTGATATGTGGCTCACAGGCTTTGATGTTCCTGCAATGAATACGATGTATGTTGATAAACCAATGAAGGGGCATAACTTGATGCAGGCAATTGCACGCGTTAACCGTGTGTTTAAAGATAAACCAGGTGGTCTTGTTGTCGACTATATTGGGATTGCAGACAATTTAAAAGAAGCCTTAAAGCAATATACGGACAGTGATCGCAAAACAGCAGGGGTTGATACAGCTTTAGCGGTTGATGTGATGCTAGAGAAGCATCAGCTTGTATTAGAAATGCTACATGGACACGATTATTCAGGCTACAAATCTGAAAAATCATCATTTCGCATTAAAGCGATTGTGAATACGATGGATTATGTAATTGGCTTAGGTGAGGATGAAAAGAAACGCTTTTTAAATACAGTAACAGAGCTTTCAAAGGCGTATGCTCTTTGTGCAACAACACCAGAAGCTGAGGAATTAAACGATGAAATTGGTTTCTTTAAAGCAGTAAAGGCAAGTATAGTAAAAACAATCGGTGATGGCAGTAAAAAGAAAACAGCATCACAAATGGATGCTAAAATTAACCAACTTATTTCGAAATCGGTCATTTCTGAAAATGTTGTTGATATTTATAAGGAACTCGGCTTAGAAAATCCTGACATTTCAATTTTGTCAGATCAATTCTTAGAAGATGTTCGAGCATTACCTCAAAAGAATTTAGCAGTAGAATTATTAAATCGCTTGTTAAATGGAAAAGTGAAAAATGTTCAACGTAGTAATCTTATCCAAGCACGTAAATTTTCAGAGATGCTACAGAACTCACTAAATAAATATAATAAGCGTACAATTGAAACATCTAAAGTTATCGAAGAATTAATCGAACTTGCAAAAGAAATGGATGCAGCATATAAGCGTGGCGAACAAACTGGTATGGTTAAGGAAGAAATTGCGTTCTATGATGCTCTTGCTTCACATGAAACCGCTGAACAAGTTTTAGGTGATGATACGTTAAAAATTATTGCGCATGAATTAACTAAGTCCATCAAAGAAAACATGAGTATTGACTGGAATTTACGTGAATCCGCTCGTGCGAAAATGCGTATAAATGTTAAACGGTTGCTTAAAAAGTATGGTTATCCACCTGATCTTCAAGAGGATGCGATTGAAATTGTAATTGAACAAGCAGAGCGGATGTCAGAACAGTTAGTGTTAGAATTATAAGTTAGTAACTGGATACGAAATTACTTTCGTATCCAGTTTTTAATAATTAGCAAATTAAGATTTTACTGTATATGCTACATATAGTTATTCGAAACAATTCTTTACTTTATAGGAAAGTGTGGCTTTAAAATAAAGTTACGATGCTTATAAAAACTTATATATAACTGAAATAGAGAACGCTCATTTTGATCAAACTTTTTTCAAAATGAGCGTTTATTTTTATTATTAAATCCGCTCTTGTAGTTATTCTTTAATCAAACTTTCATAAATTATTAAAACCAACATCATGTAATGGATTAACTCTATTAAATAAAATCAGTTCAAAATACGTTTTGAACGTTGATTTATCAACACGATTAAGTTTTATTTTTGAAAAAGATTGATCAAAATAATCTTTTTATCTCATGAAAATACATGATTTTATAAAAAAGTTTGATCAGAAACAGTAACTAAACCTTTATGATTATGTTCTGCTTTTTAATTCTGTTAAATCCCTCCATTTTAAACTGAATTGAATTATAATAAATATATATTAAAAAATAAAGGTAAGGATAAATTTTCCAAAGGGATATAATGTTTCTTTAAAATCAGGGGGTTTTAGTTATGTTTTCAAGAAAAACGATTATTGAGGCTTTCACACTTGCAGAAAATCTTAAAAGTCATGCAGAACTCAATAATTTTATATTTAAACATGGATTAGAAGATGCAGATATTTCAGGTGTTTCAAAAACAGCACGGCTCACATCAATAGCAAAGTATTTAGTAAGTAAGAACGATGAGCACCTAACCTATGAGGTAGTGAGTGAGATTATCGATGAAGAAATTAAAAGGCTGCAACGCATTAATGGATTTTCCTATAAGGAAAATTTGTCTTTTGACTCTGAACATCCTAGTCTCTATCTATTGTTGAAACAAGATGGATTCGATATTGAAAATAATCAATTACAAAGGTTATTACCTAATTCATTAAATATTAAAGGTTCAAAAGAAGAAATTTTCATTTTACTAGATAAGCATGGTTTTAGCACCCCTAAAGGCCATTTAGAACAAGGGATAGAGTCACATGAACAAGGTCAATGGGCGGCTGCGAATGGACAGCTTCGTACTTATGTTGAAAGTTTATTCGATGAAATGGCTGCTTCGATTTACGGAAGTTTAAGTGCTGCGGGAGTTGACAGCCACGCTAGAAGAACTGCTCTATCAAGGACGAATCCACCTTTATTTGATACGGTACTAAATGAGTGGGTAGGAAACGGAACCGGATTGATTAATGGCTTTTATAAATACCTCCATCCTGCCGGACCTCATCCCGGATTATCCGATATAGAGGAAAGTACTTTTCGTCTACACCTTGTGATTTTAATCACCTCACATTTGATTAGAAGATACGATAAAAATTTTGTATAAAGGGGGCTCGCCCCATTAGTGTAGAAGTGAAGTATTTTAATACTAAAGTTTTGCCGATAATTATTTGAATTATTGATAACAGAACGAGGTTGATAAAATGAGCTTTAAAGCAGAAGTGTTACGTGTTTTGATTGCCTCACCTTCAGATGTTCAAAAAGAACGTGATGAGATTGAAACAGCAATCTTTGAATGGAATACTCGATTTGCTGAAGATATGCAAATTATCCTTCTCCCAAGTCGTTGGGAAAAAGATGTTGTTCCAGCTTACGGTGGAACTGATGCACAGCAGGTTATAAACGAACAGTTAGTAAACAAATGTGATATTCTTATTGGTGTGTTTTGGGCAAAGCTTGGTACACCTACAACAAGGCATTCATCTGGAACACTTGAGGAAATTAGTATTTTTATTGAGCAAAACAAAGAAGTTATGGTCTATTTTGTAGACAAGTATGTTCCGATGAATGCTAATTTTGATGAAATCAGAGAGGTTAATACTTATAAAGAAACATACGGACAAAAAGGAGTGTATGCTCCTTATAATGTAAATAAAATTATTGATCATTTATATCAAAAGGTAGTCAATTATAAAAAGAAAAATGAAGTGGTAAGCGAAAAGAATGAGGGGAATAATTTACATTTCACTCATCCTAAAGAGGCTGCTAAAGAAATAAATGAATTTTTTTTAGAACAAATCATATTATCTGATAAGCTAACCGAAAATGAATATTTAGTACTCCGTTACACACTTGATACTGAAAACCGTAATTTTGGTTTCCGATGGATGGAACAAGAAACACTGCAAAAGATAAAAGCTTGGGAAGAAAGAAAAGGCTTGACAACTAATATAGTAAATAATTATCACGGAGTAATAGAAAATCTAGCTGAACGAGGAATCATAGAAGTAAAGGAATATACTAGTTACGGTAATCCAAAATTATACACTATGCCTTTATCTACATTTAATCAACTTCGTCAGCTATCAAGCGAAGCAAAAAATGTAATTAATAAGGTAATGGTATCTTTTTATACTCTGTTTTAAACTGCCTTTTTTGCATGGAAGTTCTGTCTCATTAAATATCTTTAAAATAAAAATAAGGTGAGGAAAACCCCTTACCTTATTTTTATTTATTCTTAATTTAATTACTGTCCAATTAAGGATAAATGTTGCTTTGGAATAGAGTTTAACCAAAAGTGTCTCGCAAACCCGTATTTTTAGTAAATAAGAAGAATCGATTTTGAAAAAAGAGTGATTATTTTCCACCTTTGTTCTTAAGCAATAGCGCCCTTTAGCAGAGTAACTTTATTACTACTCAACAGCTCCTCAATTTTCCTTTCAATTCCAATCTTCTCTTCATTATAAATACGCCTATTTAGATAAATAGATACAAGGGGCGAAACATCGTATCCCTTTTATAAACACCTTGACTTTATTTAAAAGCAGCACTGTATTTTTTCACTCGATGCATCTAATCGTATCACTGCACTAGTTTACATAAAGAGATAAGTGTCCATATTTGTAATAGGATATTAAAAAAGTGCGGTGTTAAAAATGAGAAGTATCTATTCGCAAAGGAGTCAGTTGTATAGTTTACACCCCATTGGCGTAGAGGGGGCATATATTGAGTCTTTAACAAGTTACTTGATTAGGTTATCAGAAGCGCATCAAGTCTATCCATCTTCGTTAATCTCTTATGTTATTGCACCAATATTGGATAAAGAATTTCTTATCAAAAGTGCTACAAGAGGTGGCAATAGATTTTATGATGGTGCAAAGACAATGAATGGTTTTGGAAACAACGCGCTAGATATGATAGATACCTTAGGAAGAATTACTAAGGTAGAGGAATTGGGTAAATTGACGTTAGCATCGATAAAAGAAGTAGTGCCATTACGTTATTTATTAAAAAAATATCTCTCGTGGTGTTCAGTATGCTATGAAGAACAACTTAATGCTGGGGATGCCATTTATAATCCTCTGTTGTGGAGCCTTGAAATGGTTAATACATGTTCAAAGCATAAGTGTAAGCTAGAAACTGAGTGTTTTTTATGTCATAAAAGGATACCGATCTTACACAGAAAAAGTCAAAATGGGTATTGTCCTTATTGCAACAATTGGCTTGGAAGAGCAACAAACTCTAATAAACATTCAGACGAAAATGACTTTGATTACAAAATAACTTTAATGGCAGAACAAATTATAAAGCATAAAGAACAAATCAAAACTTTAGCGAGTAAGCAACAAATCATTAGAAACTTAAATCATCTTGTTGATATTTATACAGAGGGAAACATGCAGGAGTTTGCAAGAAACTTAAATTTAGCAAAGACAACTCTGTGGGATTGGTGTAATGGAAAAGTGTTACCTCCACTGGCTAGGGTGTTGGAAATATGTTACTTATTTAATATTTCACCAGTTAATTTTTATATCGAAGATATAAATGTAAATAAAGAGCAAATAGCTTTCAATGCAGGGGCTTATTCGAAAGGTACTAAAAAAAGAGAAATAAAATTTGATTATGATACAGCTTTATCAATACTTCAAAAATATGCCCACCACTCACAATCCACCGTATCAATGAATGTGTTAGCTAAACAGTTAGGATACTCCAAAAGAACGCTTTACAATCACTTCCCCAATTTGTGTAAAGCCATTTCAGCAAAGAATGCAAGTGTTATTAAAGAAAAGACAACTCAAATTTATGTTGGTAATTGTCTGATGATTAATCAAAATGTGAAAAGTCTTATACAACAAGGGGTATACCCAAGTAGACGAAGAATTGAGGAAATGGCAAATAAGCCAGGGTTACTAAAGGACAAGAAGCTAAGGGATTATTTTAATGAATTAATAGAAGATAAAACTTACTCAGGATAGGAGGTAACTTATGTTAAGTGAACAGGAATTTCAAAGTTGGTGTACACTGATGGATTTCAAGAAAGAAACGATTGAAACTGTCCAAAAGATTAGAACATCTCCTCCGTCTCGAAGTGTGAGAAGCTCAAAATATAATGTAGCTGGAAGATATCCTAGTAAAAAAATGGGGATGTCGATTCAATTTGAAAGTCACACTGTTGAGTTAGCTGCTATTTATTTAGCAGAGTATGATGACGATGTACTCGAATATTATGACCAACCTATTACTTTAAAGTTAGATTATACTCGTGAAAATGGGCGGAGAATATCGTTTTTTTATACTCCGGATTTTTTAGTATTAAGAAGAGATGGTGTGCAGATTGAGGAATGGAAAACAGAAGAACAACTAATTAAATTATCACAAAAAGATCCAGTTAGGTATTTCAAAGATGAGGAGGGGTGTTGGCGATGTCCGCCAGCTGAAGTGGCAGCCAGCCAAATTGGCTTGGAATTTTGTGTGAGAACATCGGCTGAAGTGAATTTAAACTTATACAGGAATCTTATATTTCTAGAAGATTATTTGAAGAATGAAAACTATACAGTATCTGAAGAAAAGAAAAGAGAAATAAGGAATATTCTTGCTTCCGAATTAGGAATGAAACTAGCTGAATTGCTTGTCTCCCTAAAAACAACAGATGCTGATGATGTATATACTTTGGTAGCTACAAATGAATTGTATATAGATTTAGAGCAATACATCATTGCTAAGTCCAGTGATGTCCCGGTCTTTTTAAGTGAACAGCATAGTGCAGCTTTTGAAAGTATCCGTTCAACAAAGCCTGAAAACACTTATCCAGTAACAGCCCTTACCGTAAATATTAACTCAACTGTTATGTGGGATGGAGTTACATGGATAGTTTTAAATATGGGTTTCAAATCTGTTTATCTTTATTCAGATGAAAATGCTTTTTTAGAACTACCAAAACTGTATTTTGTTGAATTACTTAATAATGGAAAGGTAGTGCCCGAAGATGAGAAGAGCGGAAGTCGAAAGTATGCTCCCTATCTGGACATTTTATTAGAAGCGGGACCAGAAGAGCTAGCAATAGCTAATAACAGAATGAATTTAGTTAAGCGAAGGCTAAATGAAGAGGAAATACCTAGTAACGAAGCTTCTGAACGGACCCTTAGGCGGTGGATAAAAAATTATAAAGAAGGACAGCAATTATATGGAAGTGGATATATAGGTTTACTCCCAAAGCACCAGCAGAAGGGGAATAGAGATCAAAGGCTTCCGGTAGAAACCATAACCTTAATGGAAGAGGTAATTGAAGATGAGTATGAAAACCTTAAACAAAAAAATAAGATTATTGTATACGGACAATTAGTTAATCTCTGTGAGAGTAAAAACATCCTAGTGCCTAGTTATAAGACTTTCTGTACAACAGTTCAGAATAGAAATCGCTATGAACAAGTCAAAAAGAGGCAAGGAGATCGGGCGGCTTACAAACATGAATCATTTTATTGGAACTTGGATCATAGTGTTCCACGACATGGGGATAGGCCATTTGAGATAACTCATATAGATCATACTCAGCTAGATGTACAGCTCGTATGCTCTAAAACAGGTAAAGTATTAGGGAGACCATGGCTGACATTCTTAGTAGACGCCTATTCCAGAGCTATTCTGTCATATCACATTTCATTTGAATCGGCCAGTTACAGATCGGTTATGATGACTCTAAGAGAATGTGTACGTAAGTATCATCGATTACCACAATCCATCGTAGTGGATGGAGGAAAAGAGTTCCACAGTATTTACTTTGATACATTTACAGCTATGTATGAAATTAATAAAAAAGTAAGGCCACCAGCCAAATCTAGATTTGGTAATGTAATTGAGAGATTATTTGGAACTTCAAATTCTAATTTCATTCATAACTTGCAAGGGAACACTAAAATTACGAAAAATGTTCGCCAAGTCACGAAAAAAGTGAATCCTGTAAATCATGCTGTTTGGACCTTAGAAGCGCTATATGGAGCATTAGAAAAATGGGTATCAACGGTATATAGCGATAATATACATCCAGCTTTAGAAGGACAGACTCCTGACGAAGCATTTAATGAAGGGATATATAGAACAGGAGAAAGAAGATTAGAACTTATTACGTATGACGAAAATTTTATAGTTACGACTTTGCCATCCACAAGGAGTGGAGTCGCTAAAGTAAATTCCTGCACGGGTGTGAAAGTTAATTATATAAATTACTGGAATCCTGCATTTAATAGTCCAGTATTGGAAAAACAGAGTGTACCTGTGAGGTATGATCCATTTGATATAGGTATGGCGTATGCTTATGTAAATAAGAAATGGATAACTTGTACATCAGAGTATTACCATGTGCTAAAAGGGAAAACAGAGCGAGAGCTAAAACTGGCTATGGAAGAGATTAAGAAAAGAAAGCAAAATCACGCAAAAGGCTATACTGTTACAGCTAAAAAAATTGCTGAATTTATTAATGGGATAGAGGAAAAAGAAAAATTAATGGCTGGAAGTCTAAAAAACACATTAGCTTCTAAGGATAATCAACGTGAAGTTGAGTTGGATTTACCTGTACCTTCTGCAACCAATACTAAAGATTTGATAAAAAATATGGAATTTCAAGAGTTCGAGATCTACCGAAAAGGAGGATGATATTAAATGGACGAAATTGAAAGGAAGTTTAATGGCTTTGAACTTTCTGATAAAGAAAGTAAGTTAAAAAAATTTGAGGACATGGTAATCGAGCATCCTATCATCAAACAAGTGAAAGAACAACTTATTTCTTACATTCATAATCCAGCGGGAACTTTTATTGTTTTAGTACTTGGGCCAAGCGGGGTGGGGAAAACTACCCTAGCCCAAGGGCTAGAAAAGTATTTCATCCAAGAGATGCGAGAAGAGTTAGAAAATGATAAAGGCAGAATACCTATAGTTAGAACCGAAATTGTGGGTTTCGACTCTGGAAAGTTTCACTGGAAAGATTATTATTATCGAACTTTAGAGGAATTACAGGAACCGCTGATAGATCATAAGATTTGTTTAGAAAATAGAAATATTCTTATGAAGAAGGATTATAATAGTAAATCTCCTTGGTATGCCTTGAGACGATCACTTGAAAACGCCTTTAGATTTAGAAATCCTGTGGCCTGTATAGTTGATGAAGCACAGCATTTGCTTAAGGTGTCTGGTGCCAAAAGTTTGCAAAACCAGTTAGATACAATAAAATCGCTAGCTAATAATACGAAAGTTCCACACATATTAATTGGAACTTACGAGTTAAAAGAATTTTTTAATCTAAGTGCACAGCTCAGTCGTAGAACAATAAGTATACAATTCCCGAGATACAGAGCGAGTGATTTGGAGGATTACCGTACTTTTCTTTCAATAATCCATATGCTACAGAAAGAATTGCCTTTAGAAGAAGAACCGAATTTACTTGAACATGCAGATTTTATTTATGAACGTACTTTAGGGTGCATAGGGATACTCAAGGACTGGCTCACACGTTGTTTAGGAGATGCTATTTATAATAGAAGGAAAACGATAACTAAAGAAATGCTATATACATATGCAATGCCTGTTAATGCTTTGAAGATGTTGATTGAGGAAATTGAGCAAGGTGAAGATTTATTTGAAGAGAATGAACAAGATAGGATAGATTTACTATATAAGATAGGATTAAAGGCTAGGGAAAAAGAAAAAAGCGCTAAAAAAGATGCAACTCCAAAAAGTGGCGTAGGAAGGCGTAAGCCGAAACGAGATCCTGTGGGAAAACAAGAATATCTTGAGGGGTAAAGATATGTATATATCAAGAAAGTGCTCAGCTAGTTATTTATATTCTCTAGAACCTATGAATGTTGGAACACCTATGGTGGAATGCTTAATGAGCTATCTTGGGAGGTTAGCTTTAGCGCATAATGTTGAGTTAACAACGCTTGCTGCTCATACTATAGCATTACACCCTTGTAAGCGGTCTTTGTACCCTAAGCAATTTGCATCAGTGCCTCGTTGGTGGAGTGCCTCATTTTACGGTACGGGGAAGACAGCCACAATGCTTGCTGAATCACTAGAATTATTAACATTACAAAAAGGTTTTAAGTATATGACGATGTTAACTTGGAAAGAAGTCATACATAATAGGATGTTTTATTGTGATACGAAGTGGTGTCCAGAATGTTTTGATGAATGGAGTGAAGCTAACAAAGAAATATATGAGCCTTTAATGTGGTATTTGACTAGTACAAGTGCATGTTTAAGGCACAAAAGAAAATTGGAATATTTATGTCCTAATCCTAAATGTGAAAAGTCGCAATCTGCCAAGATAGATCGCCCAGGATATTGTTATAGGTGTGGTAATTGGCTAGGACAAAAAGAATATAAATTTCTTCAGAAAGAACATAATTTAACTGAACGGGATGAATGGATTAATAGAAGTATAGAAGAATTATTGGAAATAGCACCATATGTCATTCCACCTACAATGGAACTAGTGTGTTCTATTATTGAGGGAAATATGAGAAAGTTTTTTCAAGGGAATCAAAAAGAATTTTGCTCAGTAACAGATATGCATCCCATTTCTTTAAGAGCTATCCTACGAAGGTCACAAAAAAGACTGCCGTTACGAGCTCTTTTATTATTAAGTTATTATACAAGAACACCTTTGTTAGAGGTAATGGGTGTATCATATAAAGATTCTAATGAATAAGCTAGTAATTTTGAATATCCTATGCTGCTAATAGGTATTTTTATTTGCTGTTTTGTAGAATTCACGGTCAGCTTATGGGTTAATAATTAACTTACAGCCAATTTATGCTATGTTAGATAAATACAATTTAATTTTTTAGCGAGAAGAAATGTTTTTGTAGATAAGAAGATACCAATGGCTCAAGTGATGGATAAGTCTGATTCAAAGGGTGTTTGAGGGGGGGGGAATGGGTATAAAAATTAAAAAGGAATCAAAAATTGATTCCTTTTTTAGATTAACGTGAGCAATATAAAAAATTTAGATTGCATACACTTTATTTGAGTTTTAATTTGTCCCAACTAATCAATTAACTATTTCTGAGGCTATATTGGTACTGTACTCTTTAATATTATAATTTTCATCACATAGAATACTTATATCTAAATTATTTACTTTGAAAATAAAACAATATTCATTTTTCGATTCGTCCTTAAACATATCAAATAAAAGTACTTCTTTTGTTTTTGAATTGCATCTCATTGCTACATCTTTTTTTAATCTTTTAAAGTTAACCGTATCTGTTCTATGCTGGAAGAGGTTTTTAGTTGCTGCACCTGCACCCATCAGAAGAATTGGTTTAATGATATCCCATGCAATACCAGAAGCAATTGAATCTTTTATGAAGATAATTGCTTCTACAAGAAGATCTCCTGCACCTGCTTCACTTCTTTTTACTTTGTTTGTGATAATATCAAATTCGATATTTGCTTCTCGCAGGTTTTGTTCAATTTCACAAACGTTAAATATCCCTTCGTCTCTTCCGCCTATTTTTATTAAAAATCCTTGTTCAGCATTTTTACTATCGTCATCATCGTTTTTTATACCTTCTATAAAATCTTTTTTACTCTGTACAAATTTCTCAGTTAACTCGAATATTTCTGTTGAAATTTTGATGTCTCTATTTCCATTACAATAAGGATAGCTAAGAGTAATAATGATAGAAATAGTCATTTCATTTTCATCAAAGGTGTAAGTTAACCAATCATTTTTTATTTCCATTAATTCCTGAAATAATACCTCTAAATCATTACTTTTAATACGGGAACTATAGAAAGAATGCTCTGTTAGTATCTCAGTGTCAACTTGTTGTTCCTCTGTATCGAATTCGATGTATTGTGCAATAAGTTTAAAATTTATTTCTTTCATAGATTATCTCTCTTTCTTATACATTTTTAAAATTATTTCAATCAAAAGCTAATATAGGGCTATGAAACTAATTCTTGATAATGGTCAAAAATCCTGCTTATATCATTTATTATGGATAAAAGGAAATTAAAAGGGTACTGTTGTTATTGTTATTGTTATTGTTATTGTTTTTGAAAATACAGATCATTCACATTAAGAATGGAGGAAGCTATGAAATTTGAGTTCTCACTAATAAATTCAGTAGAACGAAAATCCCCAAGTTATTTATATGCTGGTAAGGCCTGCTCAGATGCGTCATTTATCCTTTGGCCTATTATTGAATAAAATAATAGGCCTGACATTAGAAAAAATATTTACTGCGGAGTAGTGAATATGGAGGTAATAGGTATTTTTATTTGCTGTTTTGTGAAATTCAAGGTCAGCTTATGGGTTAATAATTAACTCACGGCCAATTTATGTTTCCAATCCTGTTGAATAATTAGATAATTATCTGCAAAAATAAGTGTTTTCTGGCCAACTTATGCTTCCAACCGCGGCCAACTTATAGGTAAAGTGACATTATTTTGTATGATATGAACCATAACTTTGCCAGAGTGGCGGGGGTATGGTTCTTTTTGTTTTGTGGTTTTATAAAATACTTAAGTTTCAGGGGATGGGGCGGTACCCTTGAAACAGAAACTGAGGGAATAGTTATTGATAATAAGCAGCTAGATAATATAGTTGCTCTTAATGATTAAATAATATGCATTTAAATCTTCATATATTTTGTGTTTTTATCCATATCTATTGTAAGATTATATAGAGTTCTCCTAATAAGCTGTTATAACGGCTTTTTTTAGGGATTTAATATTTATAAATCTTAAATTATTTTTTTTGGATAATTTTTTATCTAACTAAGTTATATTGAAGTAGAGGTGAACCATCGGTGAAGCAGGTGTTAGTAATTAAGAATGAACGGTCTTTTGCAAAGAAAATCGTAAGCGGTCTAACGCAAGAGGGCTATTTCATTTTAAAACTTCACAATGAAAACCAAGGTTTAAATATAATATATGAACAAAATTGGGATATTATCATATTGGATTGGGATTCATTAAGTATATCGGGACCAGAAATTTGTAGACAAATACGACTTGTTAAAACGACACCGATAATTATTGTGACCGACAATATTTCTAGCAAGGATTGTATAGCAGGGCTACAAGCAGGAGCAGATGATTATATTAGAAAACCATTTGTGAAAGAAGAATTAGTAGCGAGGGTTCAAGCTATTTTAAGGAGAAGTGACTGTATCCAGCAAAATGAGACAAACTTTTTTCAGTTTAAAGATCTCTTTGTTGATGCATCTAGCAATATTGTGAAAAAAGGTGGTAAAAATCTCATGCTTACTAAGCGCGAGTACGATTTACTTGTATTTTTAATCAAGAATAAAAATACAATATTGAGCCGTGAAATGCTTTTGAACCAGGTTTGGGGATATAACGTAGTAGTCAATCCCAATGTAGTGGATTTATATATTGGGTATGTAAGAAAAAAGTTAAAGTGCGAGAAGAGAGATAGATATATTCAAACGATACATGGCAGGGGCTATTCAATGATTGAATGATAAAATAAGATAATAGGTAAAGTACAGTTTTTTCTATTAAACCTGATAATCAAATAGTTTCTGTGAAATATTAAAAGACGGAAACTATAAAAAGAAGATTGCTACCAGGCAATGGATTATGAAAAAATTAACTATTAATGGGCATTTTTTTTGCAGTAGAAATCATGGTTTATAAGGTGCCCAATCTATTGATTAGTACGTGTGGGGGATGATTCTGGTGCGCATTAGATGAGACTGTATCTAATGTATGTTTAATTTTATTAACTCACACCATTCACAAGATTTTCACATAATTAATGACTATACTTATTAACAGGATGTTCAAATGAAAATGATTATCAATAGCAATTTAGATGCATAAAAGTTACTATCTAATTTAATCTATGGACGTTATCATTTTCAAACTAAATTACATTATAAGGAGTATACGTATGAAAAAAACTATGCTTTTAAAATTAGTAAGTATTCTAGCAATTTTCACTTTAATGTTAGTAGCTTGCTCAGATTCAAGTAAGGAAACTTCGAAAGCTAATAAAGGTGATAGTAGTGATAAGCCAAAAACGGTTGAAATCACTGATGCACATGGAACTGTTAAAGTCCCTGTAAATCCAAAAAATGTAGTTGCTTTAGATAATAGAACTTTTGAAACTTTAGCTGATTGGGGAATTAAATTAGCGGCTGCTCCAAAGGATGTAATGCCTGCAGATTCAGCATATGTAAAGGATAGTAAAGTTCAAAATATTGGAAATCACCGCGAACCAAATCTTGAAATTATTGCAGCGGCAAACCCTGAACTTGTAATCGTTGGTCAAAGATTTGCTGGCCATTACGAAGAAATCAAAAAATTAGTGCCAAATGCAGCTGTTATCGATCTTAATGTTGATGTTTCTGAGAAAGCTACTAAGCCTGGAGAAAACTTAGTAAAAGGACTTAAAGATTCTACAATTTCTTTAGGAAAAATCTTTGATAAAGATAAAGAAGCTAAACAAGTAGTAGCTGATTTTGATAAATCTATTGAAAATGTAAAATCTTCTTATAATGGAAAAGATAAAGTTATGAGTGTTATCGTTACTGGTGGGAATATTGGTTTTGCTGCTCCTCACTCTGGTCGCGTTTGGGGACCAATGTATGAGATTTTCGGTTGGACTCCAGCACTAGAAGTGTCTAATTCTACTGCAGGTCATAAAGGTGATGACGTTTCTGTTGAAGCTATTGCACAAACAAATCCTGATTGGCTTTTCGTATTAGATCGTGATGCTGCAACATCTGATGCTGCTACTTCAGCTCCTGCTCAAGATGTTATTTCTAAATCACCTGCTCTTCAAAACACAACTGCTGTTTCTAAAAAACAAGTTATTTATGCACCAGCAGATACTTACACAAATGAATCAATTGAGACTTATATAGAGTTATTTGGAAATATCGCAAAAACTTTAGCTAAGTAGTGTAAAGGAGTACGAAACAGTGTCAAAAAATATGATTTCTAGGGTTGAGAATATTTCTCAACCCCAGTTTTATAATCACAATAAAATATGGACAAAACCTTTTATAATAGCGATTATAGTTGTTATAATTTTAGGGATTATATCACTGTTTACTGGAGTTTATGATATACGTGGACAAGAGGACGGAATGGAGATGTTTTTCATCACTCGTGTTCCGAGAACAGTTGCATTAATGCTTACTGGAGCTGCAATGGCGATGGCAGGGCTCGTAATGCAATTAATTACACAGAATCGTTTTGTTGAACCTACTACAACGGGGACTATTGAATGGTCAGGCTTAGGCCTGCTTTTTGTATATTTATTATTTCCTGCCCCGACGTTAGTTCAAAGAATGACTGGTGCAATCATTTTTTCTTTTATAGGAACTATGATTTTCTTTCTATTTTTAAGAAGAGTTAAACTTCGTTCGTCTTTAATTGTCCCGATTATCGGATTGATGCTTGGAGCAGTTATTTCTGCAGTGTCTACTTTTTTGGGACTCCTTTTTCAAATGACGCAAAGTATTGAAACTTGGTTCGTAGGTTCGTTTGCTACCGTTCAGGTGGGAAGATATGAATATTTATGGCTGATTGTTATCGTTACTTTGCTTATTTTTATGTATGCTAATAGATTGACTTTAGCTGGACTAGGAGAAGATGTCGCAACAAGCCTTGGAGTTAATTACAATAGAATTGTTCTTTTTGGGACTGGCCTTATCTCTGTTGCAGTTGGAATTGTTGCAGCTGTTATTGGAAACTTACCTTTCTTGGGATTAATTGTTCCAAACATTGTTTCAATGTTTAGGGGAGATGATCTTAGGAGTAATTTACCTTGGGTATGTGTGATCGGAATGGGGACAATAACTGCCTGTGACATCATTTCTCGAACAATTATAAAGCCTTTTGAAGTACCTGTTTCTTTAATACTTGCAACAGTGGGAGCAGTCGTATTTATTACTATTTTATTGAGAAAAAGAAAACCAAGGAGGCTGCGATGATCACATTAGACTATAGAAATAAAGAAAATGTCGAAATCGATTCTAGCCTTCATAATGAAAGTAGATCAGCTAGCGCTTTTCGTTCTAAGAAGGAAGCAAGACGTTATTGGATTGTACTGATAACATTGATCGCTTTAGGTCTCCTTTCTTCATATGGACTTTTAGTTTATAACAATCCAGTTCCGATAGATTCACCTTCTTTTATCCCAGTTGTTAAGAGAAGGATAATAGCCATTGTTGCGATGATTATTGCTGCAGTTTGCCATAGCTTGTCGACAGTTGCTTTCCAATCTATTACGAACAATAAGATTATTACTCCTTCGCTTTTAGGTTTCGAATCACTTTATTCAGCAATTCATACGAGTACAATATTCTTCTTTGGTGCTAGTGCATTAATAAACTTTAATGGAATTGGATCGTTTGTATTCCAAGTTGTTGTTATGGTCTTCATGAGTTTGATACTTTATGGATGGTTACTTTCCGGTAAATACGGGAATTTACAACTTATGCTTTTAGTTGGAATTATTATTGGTACCGGACTAAATTCTGTGTCAACTTTTATGAGAAAGCTACTTGCGCCTTCAGAGTTTGATATTTTACAAGCGAAATTATTTGGTTCTGTTAATCACGCAGATCCTGCATATTTTCCTATTGTAATTCCTATGATCATAATTGTAGCAGTATTAATTTTTGCTCATTCTAAGAATTTGAATGTTTTGTCACTAGGAAAGGATGTTGCTACTTCTTTTGGAGTTAAATATCAACCTAGTGTAATTTATACGCTTGTATTAGTTGCTATTTTGATGTCCATTTCAACAGCTCTAATTGGGCCACTTACTTTCTACGGCTTTTTAGTAGCAACTTTGAGTTATCAGGCGGCGTCAACTTATGATCATAGATATATTTTTCCAATGGCTTTTGCAATAGGATTTTTGATAATGACGAGTGCATACTTTTTAATGTATCATGTATTCCATGCTCAAGGTGTAGTTTCAGTTATTATTGAATTATTTGGTGGAATAATATTCTTAACTATAGTTTTAAGGAAGAGGGCTTTATGATAAAAATTGATAATGTTAAAAAGTTCTATACTGATAAGGTGAAAATAGGACCTTTGGATATTGAAATACCAAAAGCGGGCTTTACTTCTTTAATTGGACCAAATGGCGCTGGAAAGTCAACGACACTATTGATGATTGGAAGACTTTTAGATATGGATGAAGGCCAAATTCAGGTAGCAAATATGGATGTTTCTGAATCCAAATCAAAAGACTTAGCAAAAGTTTTGACTATATTGCGACAAGAGAATCATTTTGTAACTAGGCTTACTGTTAGACAATTAGTTGGATTTGGGCGCTTTCCTTATTCAAAGGGAAGATTAACTAAAGAGGATGAAGTTATTATTTCTAAATATATCGATTTTCTAGATTTAACTAATTTAGAGAATAGATATTTAGATGAGCTTTCTGGTGGTCAAAGACAAAGGGCATATGTAGCGATGGTATTGTGCCAAGAGACTGAATATGTACTTTTGGACGAGCCTCTGAACAACCTTGATGTTGCTCGTTCTGTTCAAATGATGGAGCATTTGAGACGTGCGGCTAATGAATTTGGAAGAACAATTTTGACTGTTATGCATGACATAAATTTTGCAGCCAAATATTCTGATAAAATTTGTGCTATGAAAGATGGACAAATTGCTGCTTTTGGAACAGTAGAAGAGGTTATGGACCCGGAAATTTTGACAGATATTTTTGAAACAAAAATAGAAATTATCAATGGTCCTTATGGGCCAATTGCTGTTTATTAGTTACAAAGTGTAAAAAATGAGTATGTCAAAAAAATACTGTAGCTTGTGTAAATCATGCCAGCTACTCTAGTTGAAGTTGCTGTCTGTATTTTATAGGCAGCAGCTTTTTTTAATGCGGTTGCCCATGATAACTCTTAATATTTCTGGCTGCTCGTAACAGTCCTACATGTATTTCATTACTTCCGGTCCTGCGATGCTTCCAACAATAAACTTGTAAATTACTCATGAAATGCAAAGGAACGCTTCGTATTTCAAGTATTTACCAAACGAAAAATTTATCTCTGTATAACTTTTTATAAGAATTTAGCTTGTTTTTTTTGTATGTAATATTGCATATAAGAGTGTATTGATAAAAGTGTAAGGGGTCACTATAATGAGGGCATAAAGATAAATCACATTTTCGTAGCAATAAAAAAGGAGGGAATAATATGGAAATCGCAATGGCAGTTTTGAAATTTGTAGGTGGCGTAATCCCGTTAATTCAAGAACTTTTGAAAGCATTTATGTAGGTTTATTAGTTAGCTATCATTTATCAATCATTATCATATCTTACTAAAAAAAGAACGGGGTGATTTTTCTGAATATTAAGAAAAACACTAAAAGAAGAAAGTTCCTTGCGTGTTTATTAGTTAGTCTATGCACTATTAATTATTCATCTATTTCCTTCGCAGAAACACAAGTAGGTAATGCAACTGATGTAACCAAAAATGCTAGTGGCATTGATACTGGTATAGCAAATCTTAAATATAATAATCAAGAGGTTTTAGCTGTAAATGGTGATAAGGTAGAGAGTTTTGTTCCGAAAGAAAGTATCAATTCAAATGGTAAATTTGTAGTAGTGGAACGCGAGAAAAAATCACTTACAACTTCACCAGTCGATATTTCGATTATTGATTCTGTGGTGAATCGTACGTATCCAGGAGCGGTACAACTTGCAAATAAAGCTTTTGCAGACAATCAACCGAGTTTATTAGTGGCTAAGAGAAAGCCTTTAAATATTAGTATAGACTTACCTGGCATGAGAAAAGAAAATACAATTACTGTCCAGAATCCGACATATGGTAATGTGGCTGGAGCAGTAGATGATTTAGTATCTACTTGGAATGAAAAGTATTCTAAAACACATACGTTACCTGCAAGAATGCAGTATACAGAATCAATGGTTTATAGTAAATCACAAATCGCAAGTGCCCTTAACGTTAACGCCAAATATCTTGATAACAGTCTAAACATTGATTTTAATGCGGTTGCAAATGGAGAGAAAAAAGTGATGGTAGCGGCATATAAGCAAATATTTTATACCGTAAGTGCTGAACTACCTAACAATCCATCCGATCTTTTTGATAATAGTGTTACTTTTGGTGAGTTAACTCGTAAAGGTGTAAGTAATTCGGCCCCACCTGTTATGGTCTCAAATGTAGCTTATGGTAGAACTGTTTATGTAAAATTAGAAACAACATCTAAGAGCAAAGATGTACAAGCTGCTTTTAAAGCCTTACTTAAGAATAACAGCGTCGAAACGAATGGACAGTACAAAGATATTTTTGAAGAAAGTACTTTTACTGCTGTAGTATTAGGCGGAGATGCGAAAGAGCATAACAAGGTTGTTACTAAAGATTTCAATGAAATCCGAAATATCATTAAAGATAATGCTGAATTAAGTCTTAAAAATCCAGCATACCCAATTTCATATACAAGTACTTTTTTAAAAGATAATGCAACTGCTGCTGTTCATAACAATACAGATTATATCGAGACGACAACTACAGAATATTCAAGTGCTAAAATGACACTGGATCATTACGGTGCTTACGTTGCGCAATTTGATGTATCTTGGGATGAATTCACATTTGATCAAAATGGTAAAGAAGTACTAACACATAAAACATGGGATGGTAGCGGCAAAGACAAAACGGCTCATTACTCTACAGTTATCCCTCTTCCACCAAATTCAAAAAATATAAAAATCGTAGCAAGAGAATGTACTGGTCTTGCATGGGAATGGTGGAGAACAATTATTAATGAACAAAATGTTCCATTAACAAATGAAATAAAAGTTTCAATTGGAGGAACAACATTATACCCAACTGCTAGTATTAGTCATTAGGTATAAAAAGGCGCCCTGTAAGCAGGGCGCTTTTTTACTTAGTCACAAATTTTACTCTTTCCAAAACTGTTCCAATAGAATGACAAGCATGGTACCCACAAGTAATCCATTACTTAAAACATATTGTAAGGAAGAAGGAATGCCGCTAAATGCACTTTCTGGAAGAAACATTATTCCCAAACTGATTAATAATGAAATTCCTAATATAGTTAATCGGCGTTGATTTAATTCTTCACGTAAAATGGATTGAAATGAAATGCCTATTACTTGGACAAATGTTGCTAAAAGTGCGGCATTAGCAATAGGACCTGGTAGCAAGGATATAAAGTTTACAATTGAAGGAATAAAAGAAATTCCTGCTAATATAAGACTTGCTATAAGGAACGACTTCACTTTTCTTTGTCCTGTTAGTTGAATAAATCCTGCTGATGCAGGTAATGGTACAATTCCAATTGTAGAAAACAACGACGAGATAATATGCGATATACCTCCGGCCCACACGCCGCGGTTCAGTATTTGCTTTTCATTTTCTTTAGATAACGGAGCCACTTGTTTTACAGCCGAAATAGCAGCGATTGTATTTGCAACTAAAAGAAATGTAAATAAAGTTGCAGTTAGAGCCATTCCAATATCTAATCTAGGTGTGCCCCAAGAAAATAGCTCTGGTAACTTAACTAACGGTGTGTGTGAAGGCATATGAGATGATTTTCCTAATACAGCATACAAAAGCCAACCACATGAAATTCCAAGTAACACAGCGTAACTTTTCATCCATCCGTTCCCTTTAATTGATAAGAAAGTAATAAGGGCAAAAACAAAGAGCGCAATAGCAGCCGTTGTATAATCAGGATGAGTTACAGCTCCTTGTAATCCCATCATTCCTTTTAGTAACACACCACTAAGCTGAAGAGATAATATTAAAAGAAAAGTTCCTGTAACCAAGGGTGTAAATAAACGTAGAATTCGATGAACAAGCCCTGTTATACCAAGGACGAAGAGTAATATACCTGCAATAATTAATCCGCCTTCTAAAAGTTGTAATACATCCTTTGCACTTTGTCCCTGATGCATAGCGACTTGTCCCAATATGACAAATATACTTACCCATGAACCGGCTGGCCCATCCGCTATGGGATAGCGATGCCCAAACCATGCTTGTATAAATGAACTTACTCCTACAACTAAAAAAGTTCGTTGCATTAATGTTGAGATATCTTCTATTGATAAATGGAATATGCCACCAATAATGATAGGCAATGCAATTGCATTTGCTAATAAAAACACAAACCACTGTAGAATACTAAAGCTCGTATCGACGTATTTTTTATTCATATTATTCTCCCTTGTATAAAAAGAATCTCATAGTAAAAATCCATCCTTTCTACACAGCTAGATTAAAAAGGATGGATTTTGTAAATCTATAAAATTACTTTAATCATATAGATAGATTTTTAATTAATTACCATGTACGGAACGGTAAGAATTTCCCGTTAAGTGTAATCACGATACGAGGGTCGCCACCTTTTGGATCTTCTTGTGTGTCCACACCTAGATTGAAGTTAATTGCACTCATTACACCTTCGCCAGCTTTTTCTAGAATTAATTCTCTAAGAGTTGGTGCGTATTGTAACATCATTTCATATAATCGATATAAGATTGGGTCAGTAGGAGGCATTTGCATTACTTGACCTCTAAGTGGAACTACTGTTAATGCTTGAACTACTTCTTCATCTAATTCTAATAGTTTACCGATTTTTTCTGCTTCTGGACGTGTCATTGTAGCTTGTCCTAATAACGCTGTTACAACCCAAGTCTCAGAGTTTTCACTTACTTTTGAAATTTCTTCCCATGTTAAACCTTTTGCAATTTTTGCTTCCATAATTTTTTGCGTAGCTTCTTGTCTATTCATATTTAATAACTTCCCTTCATTTAAGTAATAATTAATGTTTCATACCATTTAATGCTTTATATCCATCAACTATTAAATCTAATTTACCTGTGTGAGGATCAATAACTAAACCATGTACAGGAACATCTTTTGGAATAAGTGGATGATTTCTTACTAAATCAACATTAGCTTGAGTTGAACCGTTGACATCATCGAATCCAAATAACCATTTTTCAAGGTCAACACCAGCATATTCAATCGCTGATAAAATTTCTGGTGAAGCTACTCCACGATCTAATATTTTTTGAAGTGTTCCTTTTGGATTAGTTTGGCTCGCACCACATCTTTGGTGTCCGATAAGGAAGATTTCATCTGCATTTAGATCATATACTGATGCGACAACACTTTGCATAACACTATCGAAAGCAGAAGCAATTTTACCACCTGCATTTCTGATAACTTTTGCATCACCATCGTGTATATCTAAAGCTTTTGGAAGTAGCTCAATTAAACGAGCGTCCATGCAAGAAACAACAACCATACGTTTTTTAGGCATTTTTGTCGCTTCACGAGGAGCGTATTCTTTATTTTCTACAAATTGTTCATTGAACGATAAAATCTCTTGTAATAACATATTTGTAACCTCCTTTAAATCTAGATGTATTTTTTTGTTGCGTCCTCTGTGTTATAAGTAAATATAACTGATAAACAATGTGATGTAAGAGGATAAACTAAGTATAGTGAATTGTATCGACAAGCAGAATAAGTTGGCGAAACACTTTCTGGCTTTCTACTTTCACGATGAAAGGATTGGTTTATATCATTGATCAAACAGATTTTGAGATACTGAAATTATTAGGAGAAAACTCAAGAATACAATGGAAAGAACTTGGTCAAAAAATACATATGACGGGGCAGGCTGTAGGAAATCGAATTCGAAGATTAGAGGATTTAGGGATTATTGAGCAATACACAATCGCAATAAACCGAATCAAATTAGGACAAGTAGTGACTGCATTTGTTACTTTATTCGTAACAACAGCTAATCATCAAGAGTTTATGAATTTCTTTCAAAAAGAAGAAGGGATTTCTGAAGTAGACCGTATAAGTGGTGAGGGATGTTATTTATTAAAAACACATTTTGCTTCTAATGAAGAATTGGATAACTTTCTGGGGCGACTATTAAAGTATGGGAATTATCGTGTTAACTTATCAATAGGAAAGTTAAAATAAGATTTCTTTTTTTGAGGGTTATAGTAACCTTATTTGCTAAACCTTATTTGTATAGAGATAATAAAATTTTCATCTTAAATAGTCGGAGCCTTACTACAATTTATGTGTAGTAAGGCTTTTTAAAGCTGTTAAAAAAATGAGAGATATTATATTCAACAATCGTGCTGAATTGTTGAGGGGGATATAAGACAATTTTTTTCAAGGGAATCATAAATGATTTTTCTTTAAAAAAATCCTGTAGCTCAGTACAGGATTTTGAATTAAAATTTATTAAAAACTAAATTGTGGTTTCATATCACCTTTATAAGGCTCATGTTCAACGAATATAGTTATGTCTTTACCCGCTTGGTCTTTACCAGTTCTTTTATACGTAAATTTCTTATTATTCAGTTCAGTAAGTTCAAGAGCCGCACCATATTTATTATTTCCAATTGATACATGAGCTCTTATTTTATTTTCGTGTACAACATCGAAGTAGCCATAATCACCGCGGCTTTGACCTGTTTCGCTATTGAAGAACTCGTATTTATTAGACTTGTCATCAAATTTTGCTAGACTTATAAAATTCGAATTAAACTGCGTTACATCATTACCGGCTTCATCTAATACCTTTGTTCCATGCCAAAGGGTTCCGCCTAAAATTTTATCTCCATCCACGTTTTTAACGATATCACCTGTAGTAGAGTTTAGCTGCTTATCCGGATCCGTGAAAGAAAGCTCTTTTTCTTTATATGGAACATGTTCAACGAAAACTTCTACATCTTTACCGTTAGCATCTTTCCCCATTCTTTTATAGGTAAATACATTTTTATTTAGCTTTGTCATGTCAACAACAGCTTGATACTTCATTGATTCTGAAATTAATATTCTTTTCTTCCCATCATTTGTGACAAAGAAAGTTCCTTTATCGCCACGGCTTGCACCAGTCTTAGCATCAAAAAATTCATATCTTCCTGACTTCGCATCATATTTTGCAAGACCAATGAAGTTTACATTTTTTTTCGTTAAGTCATTTTTATCTTTGTCATACACTCTTGTACCTTGCCAATTTGTCTCGCTAAGAATATTAGCCATTTTTTGCCCTTTAGTTAACTTATTTTCCTTTTTAGTATCTTTCGCAGCTTGTTCTTGTTTTTGTTTACTATGATTTTCTTCAGCTTTCGTGCCAGCGCAACCTGTTAATGCTAATGTGAATCCTAGCAGTATGGATGATAGTACTTTTGTTTTTTTATTCATTTTTATCGTCTCCTTATTGTATGATTTTAGTTAGTACGGTTTGCGATTATAGTAGTAGTTCATCCTTCTGAATCTTTGTTATATGAAAAGATTCAGGTTGAATCAATGAACTTAGTTGCTACGTTTATTATGTTAATCCCAGAGTATAAACTCCCTCTAAATAAATCATTAAAAAAAGATAAACTAATTCCTAAAAAATTTTCATATTTATAAAAAGGACTTTTATATACGGTGAATGATAATACCCCATTTTGAAAATGCCGTAATCAAAATGGGGTATTATCATTATGATTACAGTGCGATTTTAGATGTGATGCTATACTATGTATAGGGTTTTTATGGATGTATCTTGTGTCGTTTTTTGTCGGTAAGTCGATATATTTCGAAAATCGCTGATATATTTGGAGTTGCGGTCGATATATTTGAAAAATCGCTGATATATTTTGGAGGGGGATAAAGATGATTGTGAAAGAGCGGAAAATGCCCATGCATTTGCTCCAGTTAGAAGCTCTACTTAGAAGATTGCCTATCCATCATCCAAAAAGGAGTATGGTGGCTGAAAATCTAGCAAAATTTATGGCTGGCTATAAAGGAGAGCAGGCAATTGAATATCCGCTTAGTTTTCTACCCGAAGCAGAATATAGTATTTTACATGATATAAGATTATTTGATCAAAAACATTATTTTCAAATTGATACGATTGTAGTTTCTTCATATTTTCTTCTTTTTCTTGAAATAAAAAATATTATTGGTACATTAATTTTTGATGCAAAGTTTAATCAGCTCATTCGAATATCAGATGATGCTTCTGAAGAAGGTTTCCCAGATCCGCTTTTACAACTGAAACGGCAAGAGATGCAGCTGAGAAAATGGCTGAGTCTACATGGTTTACATAATCTTCCGATTGAATCCCTTGTTGTAATTAGTTCACCTCGTACAATTATTAAAACTTCAGATAAAATACTTCTTAGTAAAGTTATCCACAGTGCAAATTTACCTAATAGAATAAAACAAATTAAAAATCAATATAAAGAAAAATCGCTTGGCGATATAAATGGACTTATAGATCAAATTATGAATGAGCATTCTCCACAGCGACAAAATATTCTTGCGCAATATAAAATTAAAAAAGTGGAATTGCTAAAGGGCGTACAGTGTGAGGAATGTTTTACAATGGCAATGTTAAAAGAAAAACAGGGATGGCGTTGCTCAAACTGTAATAGTGTGTCTAAACATGCTCATTTACGTGCTTTACAAGATTACACACTTCTATTTGAAATGATAACTACTAATAGAAAATTGAAGGATTTTCTTAATATGCAATCTAGCTCTGCTGTTAAAAGACTCCTCCAAACAATGAACATCCCCCACACAGGGGAAAACAAAGGACGAATATATGATTTAACTTCTTTCCAATGATAATTTTGCTATAATGAATAAGTACTTACACGAAGGGGAGCTAAAAGAGAAAATGAAGTCATTTAATATCGATCATTATATAGCTAGCGTTTTACAGTGGATATTAAATATAGCGTTAATCATATTATCCATTGTTTTATCAATCTTTTTAATTAACGAGACGATTACTTTTGTTCAATACATATTTTCAGCGAAGAAATACACACCGTATAAGTTAGTTGAAAGCATCATTGTCTACTTCTTATACTTCGAGTTTATCGCATTAATTATTAAGTATTTTAAATCTAATTATCATTTTCCGTTACGGTATTTTATTTATATCGGGATTACGGCTTTAATTCGATTAATTATCGTGTCTCACGATGAACCGATGGAGACGTTGTTATATGCAGGGTCTATTCTCGTTTTAGTCATTTCTTTATACATATCAAATATGAGGGATTTGAGAAAAGAGTAGTGCAGACATAAGTTTGCACTACTTTTTGTGCCTTGACCTTCAAGTTACTTGAAGGTTTACAATGTAATTAGGACGTTTGAAATCGAAAAAAATTGAGAAATTAAGTGAAGAGGTTATTTTACTTGGAGGTTATAGAAATGAGTCAGGAATTAAAGTTACGTCCTTTAGAACGGGAAGATTTAAAGTTCGTGCACGAACTTAATAATAACGCACATATTATGTCTTATTGGTTTGAAGAGCCGTATGAGGCTTTTGTAGAACTACAGGATTTATATGATAAACATATCCACGATCAAAGTGAACGCCGTTTTATCCTGGAGAAAGATAATGAGATGGTTGGATTAGTTGAGTTAGTGGAAATTGATTATATTCATCGAAGAACTGAATTCCAGATTATTATTGATCCGAATTATCAAGGACATGGTTATGCAGCGGAAGCGACGCGTTTAGCGATGGATTACGCTTTTTCTGTATTAAATATGCATAAACTCTATTTAGTTGTTGATAAAGAGAATGAAAAGGCTGTACATGTTTATAAAAAGGTTGGATTTATGGTAGAAGGAGAACTTCTCGACGAGTTTTTCGTTGATGGAAACTACCATAATGCGATAAGAATGTGCATGTTCCAGAAGGAATATTTTAGAGTGAAGAGGCTATAGACAATAATTGTCTATAGTCTTTTTGTTATTTAAGTCAACAACTTTTTATCGTTTTACGATAAAAAGTTGTTGACTTAAAATGTTCCGGGACTTATTATGAGGGTAGCAAAAGGAATGCGGAAAAATTAATTGTGAAATTAAAGGAGAATATATTATGAAAAATAAATTTTTATTAGCTATCGTACTAATATCGTTAGGAGTTACCTGTTTATTAATGCACGGTACAACTAGTAAAGTGGCGGATAATGGGCTTCTTGTAGAACCTTTCTTTTTCCTAGTACCAGTAAGCTACCTATTGTTCTTTAGTGGTATTGGTGTGTTGCTAGTTGGATTTATCACTTCAAAGTTGAAAAAACAGCAATAGATAAATGCTGTTAGTTTAGGAGCGGGTTTTTGTGAAACAAAACGAATTGTCATTATGGTTAAAGTTAATTATCATTCTTTGCGGATGTTTTGGTTTATTGTTCTGCATATATATTGGGCCAGAAACGGGAAGAGCGGTATTGTTAGTTTCAGAAAATTTGAAGGGACTATATAAGCCATTCGTACTGTTCATTTGGATCACAGGAATTCCATTTTTTAGCGCTTTATTTTTAGGGTGGAAAATATGTTCAGATATTGCCTCACACAAAGCCTTTACTGTAAAAAATGCGAATCGATTAAAGAGGATTAGTATTTTATCTATGACTGAAGGTGTTTTATATATCGGAGCATTACTATATATTTTCGCAGCTGGAAATTATCATACGAGCATTTTAGTTATTCTATTACTTATTTTATTCTTCTCAGTCGTTATATCGATTTTTACTTCCTTGCTTTCTCATTTAATTAGAGGAGCAAGTGAAATAAAAGGTGATAACGACTTAACGATTTGAGGTGCTCTGTTATGACGATTGTAGTAAATCTCGATGTAATGTTAGCGAAAAGAAAAATGAGTGTGACAGAGTTATCTGAGAAATTAGGAATTACAACGACGAATGTCTCGATATTAAAAAATGGAAAAGCAAAAGCAATTAAATTCTCAACTTTAGAGAAGATATGTGAAGTTTTAGAGTGTCAGCCAGGTGACATTTTAGAGTATAAAAAGGAGGAATTATGATGAAGAAAAAATACTTATTAGCGTCTAGTCCGATATTTTTAGGAGTGTTATGTATAATTATGTTTAATATAATTGGTTCCGAAGTGAAGCCAGATGGAACTTTAGTAGAACCATTTTTCTTAATGCCATTAGCTTATTTATTTGTTTTTACTGGAATTATTGCGATTTTGTTCGTGGCTGTTTTCTCGATGTTTCGAAAAAAGCAAGCGCGATAAAGTTTAACTTTATTTTCCATTCCATTCCATATGGCGGGACATACTTCTTATGAAAGAAAGCGACTCAATAGAGTCGCTTTTTTATATTCCACCGAGCTTCATTCCAAGGAATGCGAATAGGATACCAATTATGTAAGTAGTACTTAAATATAAAAGGAATGTGTAAATTTTTTTGCGATTGAGAAGCTGAATGGACTCTAATTTAAGTGTCGAAAATGTGGTGAATGCGCCCATAAATCCAGTTCCTAATAATAATTGCCATCCTGTAGAGACTCCGTTGCCAATTATATACCCGAGTAAAAATGCTCCTGTTATATTAATAAGGAATGTAGCAATTGGAAAGGGTGTTTTATTTCTTTTTTTAAACCAATTGCTAATTGCAAATCGTGTAATCGCACCGAAAAACCCTCCAGTTGCCACTAATAAAGCTTCCATCATAAGCGATCACCTTCCGTAAGATGTTTCTTAATTAAGAAATCACCTAGTGTATAGCCAAGACTAGACATAATGAGGCCGCCAAGTATGCTACATGATACATATAAGAAAGCCGTGCTCCATTCAGAATGATTGATTAATTGCACAGTTTCTACACTAAATGTTGAAAACGTCGTAAAGGAACCGATGAATCCAGTCCCGATGCCTGTGATAACCTCTGAAGGTAAGATGTTTAGCCGGGCGATATACGTAGTTAGCCATGCTAATAAGAAGCAGCCGGCTAAGTTAATGAGTAATGTAGCTAATGGAAAAGAATGATGCCAAAATGTATGAATAGTAAGACCTAAATAATAGCGGGAAAGGGCTCCTAATATGCCGGCGATGCCAACGATAATATAAATCAATTTTCTCACCTCTTTAAATAGCTTGCTCAAAAAAATAGACTCCTACCAGTAGTTATACTGGTAGGAGTCATTAGCTAAGCAGCGGTTATGGCGAACTCCATCGCCTATGATTATTACATATAGTGTACTAAACATTGCGTTTAATTTCCAGTGGAGAAGTTGGTGCATTTTGTATTTATATAATAGTTTAAGATAAGGAATCATTACTTATAAACTAAATATAGTGATATAAGGTTTTCAGTGTGATAAAATATTTCGTATGTCTGTCATTTTTTTATTTAACTGAAAATAAAGAAAAGTAAAATCGTATGTTTTAGAAAAGGAGTCGTTTGTTTGAAAAAGTTATTAAAAATAGTACTTATATGTATTTTAGTAGGTGTGGGAGTTGTAGGTGGGTTTTTAGCTTATATGACACTTACAAAAGAACAGCCGGCTGATGTTATAAGCTTGAAGGTGGAAAACAATAAGGAGCGCGTAATTGCGCATGAAAATGAATTTAAAGTTACAACATTTAATATTGGATATGCTGGACTAGATAAGGATCAAGACTTCTTTATGGATGGGGGAAAAGGGTCTGGTTCAAGTAGTAAAGAACAAACGGAAACTAACTTAAAGAATATGCTTTCGTTTTTACAAAATGAGAATAGTGATTTTGCGCTATTACAAGAAGTAGATATAAAATCAATGCGATCATTTGATGTAAATGGGCATGAATTTTTGAAAAAAGGACTGCCTGATTATACTTCTTCGTTCGGAAAGAACTATGATACAAAATGGGTTCCTGTACCAATCACAAGTCCAATGGGATATGCTGAAGCTGGATTAAGTACATTTTCTAAATATACGGTTCAAACAGCGAAGAGATTTCAGCTTCCTGGAATGGAGCCGTGGCCAAAGCGTTTATTTGATTTAGACCGAGCGATTGTTGAACATAAAATTCCTGTTAATAATGGGAAATTTGTTAGACTCGTAAATTTACATTTGTCTGCTTATGATGAAGGCGGAAAAATTAGAAAGCAGCAAGTGGAGTATTTAAAAGAATATATGAACAAGCATTATAAAAATGGTGATTATGTAATAATGGGCGGAGACTGGAATCAATTAATTTCTAACGCTCAGTTAAGTGATCCGAAGTTCGTGAAAGAGCGTCCTGAGTGGTTAGTAGAGTTACCAAAGGACTTTACTGATGGTGGCTTTAAGTGGGCTGTAGATCCGTCTGTTATGACTGTGAGAGATGATGTGAAGAAATATGTGGAAGGTGAAAATTTCGTCACGATTATTGATGGCTTTATCGTTTCACCGAATGTTGAAATTGTAAATGTACAAGGGAAAGATTTGAAGTTTGAAAATAGCGATCATAACCCAGTGAGTGCGGTATTCAAGCTGAAGTAATCGATACGTATGAGTAGAAGGTGGGGCTTCATATATGGAGTGGTTAAAGAGAACTTGTTTTTCTAACCTTGAGAAAGAATCACAGAAAAATCATTTATTGCTATTTATCACGATGTGTAGTTTCTTCCTTGGGATAATCGCGATTGGGTATTACGGATATATTTTTACAGAGAGAGCAATAGTATTTTGGATGTGTGGTATTTCTATCGTAGTATTTGGAACGCTGCTTACTTTTATAGAAAGTATGGAAGCAATGTATAAATACATCATGACATGTATGCTACTTATTATGTCTTTCATTATGGTACAAGCATTTAATGAAAGCCCAGCTGTATTTCAAATGGTCTATTTTACATTAGCGGTTTCACTTATTTATTTGAGTGAACGTCTTATTTTAATTCTTGGCGGGGTAGCAGTTGTTGTTACATTTATACTTTGTAGTTATTGGCCAAATCAATTTTTTGCGTATACAGCGTCATCTGAAGCTGCAAATTTCGCAAGCTTGTTAGCGATTGTAACGATCGCTATGTGGGGTGTCACAAAGATTGGTTCTAATCTTTTGGCTCGTTTAAGGGATGAGAAGCAAGCGGTGATGAAGAAAGCTCAGGAGTTAGAAGAAACGCAAAGGCTTATTGAGGAAACTGTTGTGAAGTTAGATAGTAATTTCAATCATTTAAGACAAAATATGAATATATCGATGGAGTCAATGAGTGAAATTAACTTTGCTTTTGAAGAAGTAGCAGTGGGAACTCAATCGCAATCAGAGATGATGTCACGTTCAGTAGAAGTATTGAATGATATGGAGGGAAATATTGACCAAATCATCTCTCAAGTAAGAAATGCGTCGATGCGTGTTGATAAAAGTTTGGAAATCTCAAAGGGTAGTGTAAATACTTTAAGAAATTTTGAAGCTAACATGAGAAGTTTAAATGATGTTGTTTCACAATCAGGAACGATATTTAGAGAATTAATGACACAATCGAAACAAATTAATGAAATTGTAGATGTAATAACGAATATTTCAAGTCAGACGAGTTTGCTAGCTTTAAATGCAAATATTGAAGCTGCAAGGGCAGGCGAGCATGGAAAAGGTTTTGCTATTGTAGCGAATGAAGTATTAAAGCTTGCTGAAGAATCGAATCGTTCTGCGGGGAGAATTCAAGGAATTTTGAAGGAGTTTAGTAATCAAGCAAGTAAAGTAGAAGTGCTGGTAGAGAAGTCAGAAAGAGTACAAGAAGAATGTAACGAAATGTTAGCAAGTGTTTTGACGAATGTAACGGATTTAGGGAAGTTTATTGATGCGATTAATGATGTAATGAGGGAGATTGTTGGTCATCAAGAAAGTTTCCAAGCTAAAACGACGAATATCGTAAAGGACGTTACACATGCTTCTAACGTAATTCAACAAACTTCTGCAGCTACGGAAGAAGTGTTAGCGAGTGTTGAAGAAGAAAAGCATCGAAATAATATATCGGTGAAGACGTTACATACTGTTAGCGAGCAAGTGAAGTTGCTAGAAGATATTTTAGAAAAGTAATATCTCTTAAAAAGGGTACACCATGTGTGCTCTTTTTTCATTTAAATGAATACTTGATAGTAATTTAATTGCTTTTCTGCGCGTTTTCTGCCAAGCTTAAGGAGATAAACTGAGACTTTAATTAGTGGGGCTATACGCTACTGATTATTAGTTGAACCCCGCAAATAGCGGAATAAAATACTTCAAAGAAAGAATTATATAGGTGACGCATATGATCGAAGTTAAGACTTCTGAACTTAGTGATGGAGAATTTAATAGAGGGGTATTTGCAACTCGTGATATTAAAAAGGGTGAGTTGATTCACTCAGCACCAGTTATCTCTTATCCGAATGAACAGCATGAACACATTGAGAAAACGTTACTTGCTGACTACGCATTTGAGTATGGGGTAAATCATACGGCATTCCTGTTAGGATACGGCATGTTATTTAATCATGCATATAATCCGAATGCAACGTATGATATTGTCTTCGAGAATCATACGTTTAACTTCTTTGCTTACAAAGATATAAAAGCGGGAGAAGAGATTCTAATCAATTATAATGGTGAAGTTGATGACGATGAGCTATTATGGTTTGATAAGGAAAAAGAAGAGAACGAAAAATAATTTAATGAGTATAGAAAGGGCACATTCTGTGGGATGTGCTCTTTTTTTATGGCGTGTCCAGCTCATCTGGTCCGCTGCTTGCTGGTGAAAATCCAGTCTCTAAGTAAGAGCCAAGTCGTCTAGTAGCTGACAGGCAGATGGTGGTATTGATTTATCTAATGTTGATGTTTCTAACTTCGATTTTGAAAAATTCGAGAACGAATATGATTTTTTAGTAACTGACCCTGTATTTTTACAATTAGAAGGAGAACTAAGTAAACCAAGAGTTGAATATGTTATTGAAAAAAATCCTCTTACAGGTGAATTAATAGTTAAACAAGAAATATTACCAGCTCTTGTTATTGGAGCATTAAGGGTTTTAACTTCAAAAGTGGGAAGAACAGCTGCAGATAAAGGTTGGAAAATAGCGAGACCTTATGTACAAAAAGCATTAGACGCACCAAATAAATATATTCTTGAAGGTCCATATAAAACTAGAATTATTCAAGTCAGATCTAAAGTTACTAAAAAAGTGTTATTTAGGTTAGATTATGGTCCAGTAAAAAATAAAGGACCATATTTACATTATCATGTCCCGCCAAATTTGAATGATCATCATATTATTTGGTAAAGGAGAGATTATTTAATAGTATGTGTAACTATGAAGAACACCAACATATGCATATAGGATATTATGAAGATGGATATGATTTAGAAGTTATTGCATATAAGAAAATAGACAAGCCTATATGGGATGTTTTTATTGAAGAATATGAAGCTGACGCGGATTTTTTGTATGAATATGCTAGTAAACATAATTTAGGTGGGAAATTTGTTGGTTACGGTTTGAAAATATTTTCAATAGGGGATAAAGATGCTACTGAAGAACAATCTAGATTAATTTTTGAAAAGTGGTTAAAAACTAATAGCATTGTTTAAAATTTGGTTTATCTTTATTCCACTAATCGAAAAGGTAGAAAAGTATACTTTTCTACCTTTTTGTAGTTTATATACAAACCTTACCAAAACTTCTACCACGGCTTTTTCTTCTCTTTCGCAACTGCCACTTCATCTTGAAATTCCTTCGTTAAATCCTTTGATTCCTGTATCTCACTTAGTATCTTCATGAGAGTCTTATCTCCTGCTTTCAATCGATTTTCTTATATGTCATAAACAAAGTAAAGATTACAAAAAAATACCACTTTTCTTTCGTATGGTATAGTAAGATATTGAAGGGTATTACTTTGAAAAACCTATATATTTTACAAATTGTTGTCTATATGGTTACATGTCAAGTTTAGTAGCCCATTTGGGTTGCTTTATTATGCGATATATATTTTAATATGAGTGGAACCTCTTATAATTTAAGAGGTTTATAGGTGTGCTTTATGTACACTGTATTCACCACGTTAGCTGTTGTTTTGGAATGCATTTTTATGTGGGGATATTATGGACCCGTATATAGCGGGATAAAAAGATTATAGAAATAGAGGAATCGTAAAATGAATATGCACGAGGTTTATAAATATTTAAGTACAGTATTGCCTGAAGGTCATGTGAAGCAAGATGAAATGTTAAAGAATCATACGCATATTAAAGTGGGCGGGAAAGCGGATGTGTTCGTTTCTCCTACGAATTATGATGAAATTCAAGAAGTTATAAAGTATGCGAATCAATACAATATTCCAGTTACGTTTTTAGGAAACGGCTCTAATGTTATTATTAAAGACGGTGGTCTGCGCGGGATTACAGTAAGTTTAATTCATATTACAAATGTTACTGTAACAGGGACAGCGATTGTTGCGGGGTGTGGTGCAGCAATTATTGATGTGTCACGAATTGCATTAGATCACTGTTTAACAGGACTTGAGTTTGCTTGTGGTATACCAGGTTCAGTTGGCGGAGCGTTATATATGAATGCTGGTGCATATGGCGGTGAGGTTGCATATGTGCTAACAGAAGCTGTCGTAATGACAGGTGATGGAGAGCTACGTACTTTAACGAAAGATGCATTTGAATTTGGATATCGTAAGAGTGTATTTGCGAACAATCATTACATTATTCTTGAAGCGAGGTTTGAACTTGAAGAAGGTGTACGTGAAGAGATTAAGGAAAAGATGGATGATTTAACGTATAAGCGTGAATCAAAACAACCTTTAGAGTATCCTTCATGTGGCAGTGTATTTAAGCGTCCACCAAATAATTTTGCGGGTAAGCTTATTCAGGAATCAGGACTGCAAGGTAAGCGAATTGGCGGAGTTGAAGTTTCTTTAAAACACGCTGGATTTATGGTGAATGTTGATAACGGAACTGCACAAGATTATATCGATTTAATTCATTTCGTACAAACAACTGTTGAAGAAAAATTCGGTGTGAAATTAGAGAGAGAAGTAAGGATTATTGGAGAAGATCTACAGTAATCTTTGAATAAAAAACGTATAAAAGTATGAATTATTTCGAAATAACATTTGGGTATTGTTGACAATTTGATTTGGATTCAATATAATGGCTAATAATTTAACAAATAAAATATACGTTGAAAGAGCCCAGTAGCAGTTTGTCACTGTTATTAAAGAGAGCTAGGGATTGCTGGAACCTAGCACAAACAAACTTGTGAATTACACTCTGGAGTATCTTAGGTAACGCTAAGCGGACTAGCAATCGATATTATTGCTAAGAGTGGTATGAATAGCTATGCTATTTATGCAAACTGGGTGGTAACACGGTGAATAATCGTCCCTATGTCTATTGTAGACATAGGGGCTTTTTTGTTTTCAAAAAAATAAAGGGGATGACAAAAGATGAATATTATTGATGAATTAGAATGGCGCGGTGCTGTGAATCAGCAGACAGATGAAGAAGGTTTACGTAAGTTAGTAGAAGAGAAAAAGATTTCACTATACTGCGGAGTTGATCCGACTGGTGATAGTATGCATATCGGACATTTGATTCCGTTTATGATGATGAAGAGATTCCAATTAGCTGGTCATCATCCGGTTATTTTAATTGGCGGGGCAACAGGAACAATTGGTGATCCAAGTGGACGTCAATCAGAGCGTCAACTGCAAACTTTAGAAGTGGTGCAGCATAATGTAGATGCGTTAACAGCGCAAATGAAAAAGCTATTTGACTTTGGCGGGAATAGCGAAGTGAAGATGGTAAATAACTATGACTGGACACATAAAATAAACATTATCGAGTTTTTACGTGATTACGGAAAAAACTTTAGCATAAATAGCATGTTAGCGAAAGATATTGTCGCAAGTCGTTTAGATACAGGGATTTCTTTCACAGAATTCACGTACCAAATCTTGCAAGCGATGGATTTTCATCATTTATACACAAAAGAAGATGTTCAATTGCAAATTGGTGGTAGTGATCAATGGGGAAATATTACGAGTGGTTTAGATTTAATTCGTAAGTTAGAAGGTCATGAAGCGAAAGTATTCGGATTAACGATTCCATTATTATTAAAATCAGATGGTACGAAGTTTGGTAAATCAGCAGGTGGTGCTATTTGGCTTGATCCGGAAAAGACAACACCGTTTGAATTTTACCAGTTCTGGGTGAATACAGATGACCGTGATGTAATTAAATACTTGAAATACTTTACGTTCTTAACGAAAGAGCGAATTGATGAATTAGCAGCGAAGGTAGAAACAGAGCCTCATAAACGTGAAGCACAAAAAGTATTAGCGGAAGAAATGACGAAATTCGTTCATGGAGAAGAAGCATTTTTACAGGCAGTGAAAATTACAGCAGCGTTATTTAGCGGAGATATTAAGTCGTTAACAGCTGATGAAATTGAACAAGGCTTTAAAGAGATGCCGACATTCCAATCTTCAAAAGAGACGAAAAATATCGTAGAGTGGCTAGTTGATTTAGGAATTGAACCTTCTAGACGTCAAGCGCGTGAAGATATTAATAATGGGGCTATATCTATGAATGGTGAAAAAGTAACGGATGTCAGTAGGGATGTTACTGTAGAAAATTCATTTGATGGACGATTCATCATTATTCGTAAAGGGAAGAAGAACTACAGCTTAGTGGAATTAGGAGAATAGTTCTTGTGAAAGAGCGGAAGTAGGGAAGATATCTACTTCCGCTCTTTTCATATACACAATTTCGACATAAAAAAGTCAGTATATTTTGATAATTAAAGAGGTTATATTATTCTTTTGTCGAATAAATAAGTTAGAGAAAATTACGGATAAAGTGAAACTTTAATCAGTGGGGGGTTTTGTTCATCCCCACTGATTATCAGCCCGCAAATAGCGGGATAAAAATAGCCCGAACCATGCAGGGCATGATTCGGGCTTGTATTCAGATTAGTAAGCTAAGCTGAATAGACCTTTAATGTGTGATAAGTAACGAACGTTACTTGCTTCTTTCATTAATGATGCTGGTAAACCTTTAAGCGGAGTATTGCTTGCTCCGATTGTAGCAACAGCATCTTTACGTCCTAGACTAGCAAGTGTTCCAGAGTTGATAGGTGCGAACTCTTCGAATGCTTTGCCTTCTAGTGCTGCGTATAAGTTGTATCCAATTAACTCACCCATTTGCCAAGCGATTTGTGCAGTTGGTGGGTATGGACGACCGTCTGGAGAGAAGACAACAGCGCTGTCTCCAGCAACGAATACGTCTTTGTGAGAAGTAGATTGTAGATGTGCATCAACAGTTGCACGACCGCGGTTTACTTCAAGACCTGATTCACCAATTAATGGGTTACCTTGTACGCCGCCTGTCCAAACGAATGTGTTAGCAACGATTTTTTGACCGTCTTTTAAGTCGATTTCATTACCAGCAACGTTTGTTACAGGAAGACCTGTTAAGAATGTAACACCGCGTGCTTCTAAGCTAGCAGTTGCACGTTCGATTAAGTGGTCTGGTAATACTGGAAGGATTTTTGGACCTGCTTCAACAAGAAGAAGTTTAACTTCTTTTGGATTTACGCCGTGGCTTTTTGCAAGTTTAGGCATAATGTCAGCAAGCTCACCAACTAGCTCAACGCCAGTTAATCCGCCACCACCGATTACGATTGTAGCATCAGCTTCGTTTTTCGTTTTAGCGTATTCACGAATACGGTCTTCAACATGTTTGTAGATTTTGTTTGCATCAGCAGCAGATTTTAATACCATGCTGTTTTCTTCTAGTCCTGGAATACCGAAGTAAGCAGTTTTACTTCCTAAAGCAACTACAAGTGCATCGTAAGATAAAGTAGTGCCACCAGCTAGTTTGATTTCTTTGCTATCAACTGAGAATGACTCAACTGTTGCAATTTTAAGATCGATGTCTTTACCTTTGAAAAGCTTTGTAAGTGGCATTGCAATTGCTTGCTCAGCAACGTTACCAGCTGCAAGGCGGTGTAATTCAGTGATGATTTGGTGTGTTGGGTATTGGTTAATCACTGTAACTTGTGCTTCTGATTTGCTGTAATATTTACGTACGTTTAAAGCGGCAAGAAGACCGCCATAACCAGCGCCTAAGATGACAATTTGTTTTGACATAGTATGATATCCCCCGTCTTTACTAATTGTTGTTATAAGTTAAATTATTTATTGTTACGTTCTGCACTAATTTGAAGGTATGCGTTCACAAAGCGGAACATTTTTTGTGCTTGTGGGTCTTTTAGTAATTTTAATAGACCGAACAGGCCGATAACTTCGTTGCTTTCATCAGCACGATCTTTCGCTTCGATAGCAGTTGCAGCCATGCTTTTCACTGTATCTTTTACAGGTTCTACAAGCTCTGTGATTGCACTAACAGTGTCGCTTTTTAATACTTCATCAGTAGCAACAGTTTGAGCGAAGTCATAAGACTTAGTTAAAATGTTAACAAGCTCAGTTAATTTTGGAAGCTGTTCTACTAGTGTTGTTAATGATTCTTGTACCTCAGGTTTTAACAACTGATCAAGTACATCAAGTTGTCCTTGGCTAGCAGAAATTTGTACAGTTTCTTGTTCTGGCTTTGTTTGAGTCATAGTTTCTGGCATCTCCAATTCTCCTTTACGATAGCAATACTCTTATTTTTTATAGGTAAGATAGTAAACGCTTATGAAACTTTATACAAAGTTTCACAAAGCACAATAAAATGCCTTTAAATTTATGATAGCAAGTAAGCTGAAATCATAAATCCAAAACCATAATGTCCTACCTATTATTTATGAACTGTCCGATACATGGCTTGTCCGCATAATGGAAAGTTCCCTTATCGGAAAGTGTATATAATATATATCCTATATTATATACTATATACACGTATGTTAACATAAAAATGATTCCTAATTATTTGATATTGAGCCCGTAACCTAGTAATGACAAGGTATGAAAGCGCATAAATTATTTTACTTCGATGAGAAGTATACCTATATAATAATAAAAAAAGGAAAAAACAAACAAATTCACGTTCGTTTTTTCCTTTTTTCTTATTATTCACTCTCTGCGATTAGCATCGAGGTGTTGCCGCCTTTTTCAAGATGGCATTCGCCCCAAGTACAAAGAGAGTCAAGGATCGATTCTAAAGACCAACCGTAGTCGGTAAGAGAATATTCTACTTTTGGTGGGACTTGATTATATACCTTTCTTTGAATAACGCCGTCGTCTTCTAATTCACGTAATTGCTGTGTTAACATCTTTTGTGTAATACCAGGCATTAAACGTTTTAGTTCACTCGTTCTCTTTGTACCTTTCGTTAAGTGACAAAGAATAACAACTTTCCATTTTCCGCCGATAACCTCTAAAGTCGCCTCTACAGGAATATTGTATTTCTTCATATGAAACCCTCCTTTGGTAAATGCAGATTTCAAAAGTAAGCTAAATAATAAAAATGTTACTTTTTAGTACCTATAGCACTTTAAAGTACGTACTTTTTATTATGTTAAATATGTTTCATAATAGCACATGTAAGAGGCAAATGAGTAGTATGGTACTGAAAAGTGACTATGTTACTTTTTAGTGCCTATCGTACTTTAAAGTGCGTTCTTCAAAAAAAGGATGAAACCATTCATAATAGCATTTGTAAGTATGAAATATATTTTTTAGAAGATAAAAGGGCCTTTTTATCATACTATTATGATTGGATTTCTTGTAATAAGGAGGAATTCAATTGAGTTCATATACAGTATCATCTTCAGAAGTTCAGACGAATCGAAGAAGTATGTTTGCTTTATTGGCACTAGCAATTAGTGCGTTTGGGATTGGTACAACTGAGTTTATTAGTGTCGGTTTATTACCATCTATTTCAAAAGATTTAAATGTTTCGGTTACAACAGCTGGTTTAACTGTTTCCTTATATGCGTTAGGAGCAGCGGTAGGAGCTCCTGTTTTAACAGCGTTAACGGCTAGTATGTCGCGAAAGACATTATTAATGTGGATTATGGTTATTTTCATTATTGGTAATGGCATTGCGGCGGTAGCAACAAGCTTCACTGTACTAATTATCGCAAGGATTGTATCTGCATTTGCGCATGGTGTGTTTATGTCGATAGGATCTACAATTGCTGCGGCAATCGTACCAGAGAATAAACGTGCTAGTGCAATTGCGATTATGTTTACTGGATTAACAGTTGCGACTATTACAGGTGTGCCAATTGGGACATTTATCGGTCAGGAATTTGGCTGGAGAGCATCGTTTATGGCGATTGTGGTAATTGGAATTATTGCTTTCATCGCAAACAGTATATTAGTCCCATCTAATTTAAAAAATGGTGTACCTGTATCATTTCGTGATCAGTTCAAACTAATTAAAAATGGAAGACTGTTACTTGTTTTCATTATTACTGCACTTGGATACGGCGGAACATTCGTAACATTTACGTATTTATCACCGCTATTACAAGAAGTAACAGGATTTGAAGCAAGTACTGTTACCATCATTTTATTAGTGTATGGAATCGCAATTGCGATAGGGAATATGGTCGGCGGAAAATTATCGAATCATAATCCGATTCGAGCGCTATTTTACATGTTCTTTATTCAAGCGATTATATTATTTGTTTTAACATTTACAGCACCATTTAAAGTAGCTGGATTAATCACAATTATTTTCATGGGGTTATTCGCATTTATGAATGTTCCAGGGCTACAAGTATATGTCGTTATATTGGCTGAGCGCTTCGTTCCAAGTGCGGTTGATGTTGCTTCAGCGATTAATATTGCCGCATTTAACGCAGGAATTGCTTTAGGTTCTTATATAGGTGGCCTTGTAACGAATTCGTTAGGATTAATCCATACTGCTTGGGTAGGCGGCATTATGGTAGTAGGCGCTGTTATTTTAACAGCGTGGAGTGTGACATTAGAAAAAAGAGATCAAGCAAAATAAAGGAGAGAAAATAAAATGAAAAATTTACAAAGTAAAGCAGTATTGAATAATGGTGTAGAAATGCCTTGGTTCGGTTTAGGTGTATTTAAAGTAGAAGAAGGACCAGAACTTGTAGAAGCTGTAAAATCGGCGATTAAAGCAGGATACCGCAGCATCGATACAGCTGCAATTTACGGAAATGAAAAAGCTGTGGGTGAAGGAATTCGTGCAGGTATTGAAGCAACTGGTATTTCAAGAGAAGAATTATTTATCACTTCAAAAGTATGGAATGCAGATCAAGGATATGAAGCAACAATTGCTGCGTATGAAGAGAGTTTAAAAAAATTAGAACTAGATTATTTAGATCTATATCTTGTTCACTGGCCTGTAGAAGGGAAATATAAAGATACGTGGAGAGCGCTAGAAACACTTTATAAAGAAGAGCGTGTACGTGCAATTGGCGTAAGTAACTTCCAAATCCATCACTTACAAGATGTAATGAAAGATGCAGAAATTAAACCGATGATCAACCAAGTAGAATACCACCCTCGCTTAACACAAAAAGAATTACAAGCTTTCTGTAAAGAACAAGGTATTCAAATGGAAGCATGGTCACCACTTATGCAAGGTCAATTATTAGATAACGAAACATTACAAGAAATTGCTGATAAACACGGCAAAACGACAGCGCAAGTGATCTTACGTTGGGACTTACAAAATGGAGTTATTACAATTCCAAAATCAACGAAAGAACACCGCATTATTGCAAATGCTGATGTATTTAATTTTGAATTAACTAAAGAAGATATGGAAAAAATCGATGCATTAAACCAAAATCACCGCGTCGGTCCAGATCCAGATAACTTTGATTTCTAATAGAGGTAAGTTTAAAGAGTGCAAAAAGTTTGCACTCTTTTTTATTTTGTCTATGCATAAAAAACGTTTCTAACTAAATAATAAATAGTAGTAAATTTGTTATTATATAAGGGGTTGTAGACATGAATATAAAACGATCGTTCAAGCTAGTGGCCGCTTTTTTGAGTGTTTTATTTGTATTTGCGAACTTATTATTCCCACTTCAAAAAGCATTCGCAGAAGTTATGGATCATACGAAGTATGAAATGGATTGGAGTTATAGTAGGTCAAAGAAGAAACCAATTCGAACAGAGCTTATTAAAACGGCAGATGGCAAAATTGCTTTTTGCTTAAATGTAGATTTGAAATCTCCGAGCGGCCAAGATTTACCTGAAATGGGTAAAGTAGATATTAACGTGTACCGTGTACTATTAAACGGGTATCCGCAGAAGAGCCCACAAGAATTAGGTGTTTCTGACTGGAGAGATGCACATTACGCAACGCAGCTTGCGGTGTGGAATGCGTTAAAACAAATTGATATTAACGATTTAGATTTCCGTAATAAAAATGTAGAAAAAGTCACGAAAGCTATAGTTGAAAAAGCCAATGCTAGTGAAGATTTACAAGAAATTACGATGAGTGTAATACCGTCAGAAGAACAAGAAGCCGTATTAAAAGATGAGTTTTTTGAAACTGGTTTATATACAGTGCAAACAAATGCAAAAAGCGGAACGTATAAAGTACAAGCAACAGGTGCACCAGAAGGCGCGAAGTTCGTAAATGAAAAAGGTGAAGCGAAAGCCGAATTTAATGTTGGAGAGAAGTTCCGCATTTTAATTCCGAAACAAACGCCAGCAGGTGGATTTAGCTTTAAAGTATCAGGGAATTTAACGAAATTACAAGGAATTGCACATAAAGGCACACCAACAATTCAAAATGCGGTTGTATTACTTGAGCGTAGTGAAGAGAAGACAAGTCCAGAGTTAGCGGTTAGTTGGAAAAAGTCAAATGGTCATGATAATAAACCAAATAAACCCTATACACCAAATGAACCACATAAACCGAATCAATATAACAGATGATGAAAAAAGCTCGTAAACATTATGTTTACGAGCTTTCTTTATTATTCAGCTTCAGAAACAACTGTGAAGCGTTCGTTTACGTGTTTTGGATTTTCAATTTCATCAAGTGCTGCAACTGCGAAGTCTTCATAACTTACGTAGCTATCACCTTTTGCATTAACAAGAAGATTATCTTTACCAGCTTGGTAAGAGCCAGTACGTTTTCCTAATGCGAATAGTGCAGAAGGACTGATGAATGTCCAAGTAATATCATTTGTTTGTTGTAAGATTTCTAAGTTTTTACCTTGGTTTTGAGCAGTTGCAAGATATTCATTTGGGAATCCTGGTGTATCAAATACACGTGTTGTTTTCTCTTCGTCTACAAATAAGCTACCAGCGCCGCCAACAACAAGTAATTTTGTATTAGGTGCACCTTTCATAGCTTCGATAAGTATGTTTCCTGCATCTACGTGAAGGTGTTCTTGTCCGGCTGGAGCACCGAATGCATTTACAACTACATCAAATGCTTGTAGGTCATTAGATGTAAGAGTGAATACATCTTTCTCTAAAATCTTTACATTTTCTTCTGTAATTTTTGCAGCGCTTCTTACGATTGCAGTTACTTCATGTCCGCGATCTAATGCTTCTTTTAAAATACGACTTCCTGCTTTTCCGCTTGCTCCGATAATTCCAATTTTCATAATGATTCCCTCCAAGTTTCTTTATTAAAGTGTATATCTAAAAATAAATGAATTTAGTGTAATTAGGTTTGTTACAACTCGATGTAATCATTATAGTTACAGGTGTGCATTTTTGTCAATGGTGTTGTTTATGAAATTATTTTTTATTTTAGTATGCGCACCTGATGAAAGTAGATTCAGAAAAGAGCATTGTATTCGTAAGGTGAATCCTAATATTTGGAAGTTATAAATTGTCGAAAAATGTTGATTTTTGAATATTTTTTGAATATAATTCGATTTATGGAGAAAAGGAGGGGTTAATTGTATGAATATTTTAGAACAATTCGTTTCATCAACGAATACAATTCTTTGGTCATATATTCTTATTGCAATGTTAATTGGTTTAGGGCTTTATTTTTCTATTAAATTGAAATTCGTACAACTTACTCATTTAGGGGAAATGATTCGATTAATGAGTGATGGCTTAACTGGAAAGACACGTAAAAAGGGAAGTGTATCGTCATTCCAAGCATTTTGTATGAGTTCAGCAGCTCGTATTGGTATCGGGAACTTAGCTGGTGTAGCGCTAGCTATTTCTATGGGAGGACCAGGAGCTGTATTTTGGATGTGGGTTATTGCGATTATTGGGGCGTCTTCAAGTTTCGTAGAAAGTACGCTTGCGCAAATTTATAAAGTAAAAGATGGCAGTGGCTTCCGTGGTGGTCCTGCTTATTATATGGAAAAAGGTTTAAATAAACGTTGGATGGGAATTTGGTTCTCTATTCTAATTACAATTACTTACGGATTAATTTTCAACTCCGTACAAGCAAATACAGTTACATTAGCATTTAAAAATGCTTTTGGTATTGAGCGTTATGTTGTAGGGATTGTACTTGCGGTATTGGTTGGGGTTATTATTTTTGGCGGTGTGAAAAGTATTGCGCGTATGTCAGAAATGATTGTTCCGCCGATGGCAATTATTTATATTGCAGTAGCTATTTTCGTCGTTATTAAAAATTATTATTTAATACCGGATATGTTTACAGAAATCTTTAAAGGGGCATTTGGTTTAGATTCAGCTGTAGGTGGCGGTATTGGTGCTGCAATGAAGTTTGGTATTCAACGCGGATTATTTGCGAACGAAGCAGGTATGGGTAGTGCACCAAACGCGGCAGCAACAGCGGATGTAACACACCCAGCAAAGCAAGGTTTTATTCAAACAATTGGCGTATTAGTAGATACATTCTTAGTATGTACATCGACGGCATTTATCGTACTATGTTCTGGTGCATATAAAGCAACAAATTTAGAAGGTATTGAGTTAACGCAAAATGCATTAAGTTCACAGATTGGTCCGTGGGCAAGCAGTTTCTTAGCAATTATTATTTTCTTATTTGCATTCAGTTCTCTTCTAGGAAACTACTATTATGGTGAAACAAATATTGAATTTATTAAACAAAGTAAAACTTGGTTAACAATTTACCGTATTGCGGTTGTAGGAATGGTACTATTCGGTTCTGTTGCGACGCTTCAAGTTGTATGGAATATGGCGGATTTATTTATGGGACTAATGGTAATGACAAACTTAATTGCGATTACACTTCTTGGCCGATTTGCATATGCTGCGTTGGCGGACTATGTGAAACAAAAGAAACAAGGAAAAGATCCGGTATTCAGCGCAGATTCTATTCCTGGTTTAACGAACACAGAGTGTTGGGATAAGTCAGCGGTAACGGATAAAGAAAAAGCAGTATAATAAAAAGGCGAGCATCGAGATGAATTCGATGCTCGTTTTTTTGTTGTAATTAATGATATTAAGGCTAAAAGATGATTAATATAATTTTTATAAAAAATACGGATGTTATAATTGTTAACATTTTCATGTCATAAAACCTTACATTTCTTGTCGAAAATTCTTGATTGTTAAAAGTTTTTAGAATATAATCTTCTTAGTGTTATGAAGAGGGGGAACGCAATGATGGATTTTTTAACTAGTGTTATTGGGGATATAAATAATGTTCTTTGGTCATATATTATTATTGCAATGCTAATTGGACTTGGGCTTTATTTTTCTTTCCGAGTAAAGTTTGTTCAAATACGTTACTTTGGAGAAATGATTCGTTTACTTGGGGATGGAGCGAGTTCAAAAACAAGAAAAGCGCAAAAAGAAAAAAGTGGTGTATCATCATTCCAGGCTTTTTGTATGAGTACAGCTTCTCGTGTAGGTACTGGTAACTTAGCTGGTGTAGCTATCGCAATCTCAGCAGGTGGACCAGGAGCGGTATTTTGGATGTGGTTAATCGCGGTAATTGGGGGTGCTTCTGCATTTGTAGAGAGCACATTAGCGCAAATTTATAAAGTAAAAGATGGGAATGCGTTCCGTGGTGGTCCAGCGTATTATATGGAAAAGGGTTTAAAGAAACGCTGGCTAGGAGTTGTCTTCTCTGTTCTAATAACAGTTAGTTTCGGATTAATTTTCAACGCCGTGCAGTCAAACACAGTAGCAGCGGCTTTTGATGGAGCATTTAACACAGATGGTAAGTTTGTAGGTCTGTTTATGGCTGGTTTACTTGCAATCATTATCTTCGGCGGAGTAAAACGTATTGCACGTGCGGTTGAAATGATTGTTCCAGTAATGGCAATTATATATGTAGCAGTGGCATTATTCGTTGTTGTAACAAACATTACGGCAATTCCATATGTATTTAAAGAAATTTTCTTACATGCTTTCGGAATTAAAGAAGTAGTGGGCGGGGGATTAGGAGCTGCGATTTTACTAGGGGTAAAACGTGGATTATTCTCAAATGAAGCAGGTATGGGTAGTGCGCCAAACGCAGCTGCGACTGCAAACGTAACGCACCCAGTTAAACAAGGTTTCATTCAAACTTTAGGGGTATTTACAGATACATTATTAATTTGTAGTTGTACAGCATTTATCATTTTATTATCAGATGTGCCTGGAGCGGCTGATTTAAACGGAATTCAATTAACGCAACAAGCATTAAGTCAACATATCGGACCGTGGGCTTCTATATTTGTAGCAGTTGCAATCTTCTTGTTTGCATTTAGTTCATTAGTAGGTAACTACTACTATGGTGAAACAAATATTGAGTTTTTAAATGGAAGTAAAGTTTTACTAAATGTTTATCGAATCGCGGTACTTGGTATGGTTATGTTAGGTTCTGTAGCAACAATTCAAATTGTTTGGGACTTAGCAGATTTATTCATGGGTATCATGGCTATTATTAACTTAGTGGCGATTGTATTCCTTTCTAAGTATGCTTTCGCGGCATTATCAGATTACGTAAAACAAAAGAAACAAGGAAAAGATCCAGTCTTTTATGCGGAGTCTATTCCTGGTTTAAACAATACAGAGTGCTGGGACAAGCCAGCAGTAGCAGATAAAGAAAAAGCTGTATAATAAAAAGGAACGAGCATCAGAGAAATTTGATGCTCGTTTTTTTTATGGTGATAAACTAAAGGAAGAGGGAAAATACGAACATTAATGAGTGTTTTATAATAAAATGTATTTTTTTAATAAAAGTGCGGATGTGAGTTATAATTTGTGTTAGAATGGAAAATGGCTTTGAGACAAGAGATTTTATGGTTTTTCATATCCGATTGAAGGTTTTGGAGGAGAAATGGAAAGTTCGGATTATTCCTTGTTTTGAGTAGTCAGACGTTCAACGTTAATGAAGAGTTAAATGGAGGATTTTATTAATGAAGTTTGTTATGTTTCTTGTAGGACTACTAGTTGTATTCGTACTCGGCTTTCTTATAAGTTCTGATCGTAAGAAGATTAAGTATAAACCAATCGCAATTATGCTTGTTATTCAGCTAGCGTTAACGTATTTCTTATTAAATACGCCAATTGGTTATATTTTAGTAAAAGGAATTTCAGATGGATTTGGAGCGCTTCTTGGATACGCGGAATCTGGAATCGTTTTCGTATTTGGTGGCCTTGTTAATAAAGGAGAGGTTTCATTCTTCTTAACAGCTTTATTACCAATCGTATTCTTTGCAGTGTTAATCGGAATTCTGCAACACTTTAAAATTTTACCGATATTTATTCGTGCTATTGGTACTATGCTAAGTAAAGTAAATGGTTTAGGAAAATTAGAATCATATAATGCAGTAGCGGCCGCAATTGTTGGGCAAGCAGAAGTATTTATTACAGTAAAAGATCAATTAAGTAAAATCCCAAAACATCGTTTATATACACTATGTGCATCTTCCATGTCGACAGTATCGATGTCGATCGTTGGTTCTTATATGAAAATGATTGAACCAAAATATGTAGTAACAGCACTTGTATTAAATTTATTTAGTGGTTTCATTATCATTCATATTATTAACCCGTACGATATTACAGAAGAAGAAGATACACTGAAGTTAGAAAATAAGAAAAAACAGTCATTCTTTGAAATGTTAAGCGAATATATTATGCTTGGTTTCACGATTGCGATTACGGTAGCAGCAATGTTACTTGGTTTCGTAGCATTAATTACAGCAATCAATAGCTTGTTTGATTCAGTGTTCGGTATTACATTCCAAGCTATTTTAGGATATATTTTCTCTCCATTAGCATTCGTAATGGGTATCCCGCAAGCAGAAATGGTAACAGCGGGACAAATTATGGCAACAAAATTAGTATCAAACGAGTTTGTTGCGATGCTTGATCTAGGAAAAGTAGCTGGTGATTTATCAGCTCGTACAGTTGGTATTCTTTCTGTATTCCTTGTATCATTCGCGAACTTCTCATCTATCGGAATTATTGCAGGTGCAACGAAAGGAATCGATGAAAACCAATCAAACGTTGTTTCATCATTCGGATTACGACTTGTATACGGTGCGACATTAGTAAGTCTTTTATCCGCGATTATCGTTGGTGTTATGTTATAAAGTGAAACTTTAATCAGTGGGGGCTTTATCCCCCGCTGATTATTAGCCTTCACCAATCGGGCTTTTACGGGCAGTTAATCACCCACCTAACTTCTTTGTTTTCGCTGAATTTTGAGGTGGGGGTCTTACTGCCCGTTAAAGCGGGGTAAAAAGGGAGGCCCTAGCTCATAGCTAGGGCTATTTTTTATGGTGAATTTACATAAAAAACCCAATCGGTTAGGAATATATTAACATATAAAAATCTTTTAAAATTTATATTGCATTTCAATTAGATAACGCTTACAATTTGATTTGTAGGTGGTATCCATTTCAGACGTTAAATACGGTAGAAAAGAAGAGACTACCTGTTATAAATTGCAATTTATGTAAACGCTTACCTATTTTAGAAGACAGTTCAAAATATTTTAGGGGTTCATATTTTTTAACATTAATGGTCAGACGTCATTCGTTATACGACTGATAACTCATGGAAGTGGAGGATTCACATATGAAGTTAGTAATGTTTCTAGTCGGTTTACTTGTAGTATTTGTACTAGGGTTCCTTATAAGTTCAGATCGTAAGAAAATTAAATATAAACCAATTGCAGTTATGCTTGTAATTCAATTGGTACTTGCGTATTTCTTACTAAATACAAAGGTCGGATTTGTATTAGTAAAAGGGATTGCAGATGGATTTGGCGCTATTTTAAAATTTGCGGAAGCAGGGGTTAATTTCGTATTTGGTGGTCTAGCAAATGATGGACAAGCACCATTCTTCTTAACAGTATTATTACCAATTATTTTCTTAGCAGTACTAATTGGAATCTTACAACATATTAAAGTTTTACCGATTATCATTCGTGCAGTCGGTTTCGTATTAAGTAAAATTAACGGTTTAGGAAAACTTGAATCATATAATGCAGTAGCAGCGGCAATTGTCGGCCAAGGTGAAGTATTTATTACAGTAAAAGATCAATTAAGCAAATTACCGAAAAATCGTTTATACACACTTTGTGCATCATCAATGTCAACAGTTTCGATGTCAATCGTTGGTTCTTATATGAAGATGATTGATCCAAAATATGTAGTAACAGCACTTGTACTAAACTTATTTAGTGGATTTATTATCATTCATATTATTAATCCGTATGATGTGAACGAAGAAGATGACATTTTAGAATTACAAGAAGATAAGAAACAAACATTCTTTGAAATGTTAGGCGAATATATTATGCTAGGTTTCTCTATCGCTGTAACAGTAGCGGCGATGTTAATTGGTTTCGTAGCATTAATTACAGCAATTAACGGTGTGTTCGATTCTATTTTCGGAATCACATTCCAAAGCATTTTAGGATACATCTTCTCACCATTAGCATTCGTAATGGGTATTCCAACATCAGAGATGCTAACAGCAGGACAAATTATGGCAACGAAATTAGTAACGAACGAATTCGTTGCAATGCTGGATCTAGGAAAAGTAGCTGGCGATTTATCAGCTCGTACAGTAGGTATTTTATCTATCTTCCTTGTATCATTTGCGAACTTCTCATCTATCGGAATTATCGCAGGTGCAACGAAGAGTATCGATGGCAAACAAGCAAACGTTGTATCTTCATTCGGATTAAAACTTGTATACGGTGCAACGTTAGTAAGTATATTATCAGCGATTATCGTTGGGGTTATGCTTTAATAAATTAAGAAAAGCAATGAGCGTGTGGGCTCATTGCTTTTTTTGTTTAACTTGCTTTATCCAAACTTCTTTTAAATCGTGGTCTCTCTAAATAAGTTCCCAGTCTCCATACATATTCAACAGGCCCCATTCGATATTTCCGTAGCCAATATGTGCTAACCAATAGTTGAATCGTATAAATTCCGATGGTTAAAAGAATACCGAAGAAGTATCCGATTTTACCGAATAAGCCAAAGCCATAACCGTAAAAAATTGTTGTTGCGATAATGGATTGAGCTAAGTAATTACTAACCGACATTTTCCCCATATTCGCCATATATGTTAGTAAGCGCGATGCTTTTTTGTAATGAAATAATAAAATAATTGTGCTTCCGTAAAAGAATGTCATGGTTACTGATGTAAGGCCATCTTGTAACATAATTAAAATTGGATGCTTTACGAACATGGCTAAGATTTTAATTGTAAAAGAGAAAATACCAGTGATAAGCCAAATCTTTTTGATAGAAGGTATGTGTTTATCAATCTCAAATAGCCAGCCCTTTTTTCCTACATACATTCCGAGTAAGAAAAGTGGGGACATAAAAATTATTGCGAAAATTGATATGAAAACTAGTCCGAAGAAACCGTTAATCCCAATATACTCGAAAGGATTTTCAGTTAATCTAAAGTTGACATGATCCATATAGCTTCCAGTTTCATGAACTTTATGCTCTTTTTCAATATAAGGAGCAAAATCATTAATATTTGTATTTGGATCAGTTTGATAAGACATAAGTGTAATGAGTGCGAGTAGAATAGTTGCCCAAATCAATAATGTTTTTGGTTTTCTATTTATAAACATCATTAAGAAAATCCCGATAAGCCCGTATGCAAATAAAATATCTCCGGACCAAACAAAGGTGCCGTGAATGAAACCTAGTAGTAAAAGAATGCTAATACGCCTTATATATGTAGGGAAAAACTTTTTTCCTTTTGCGATAATACTTTTTTGTAACAAAATAATGCTAAGCCCAAATAAAAAAGAGAATAGGGAAATAAAATTCTGCGTGCCGAAAAATTGAATAAACCAATTAGCACTTTCATCGAGTTTTCCGAAAATATAAGTGGGTTTTTCATTAGCGAATAACCCGAATTGAATTAATGTTATATTAACAAGTAAAATGCCAAATAAAGCGAAACCACGAATGGCGTCAACAAATTCTACACGTTGGTTCATTTTTTCTCTCCTCGTATATTGTTTTATCCCGCTATTTGCGGGCAGTAAGACTCCCACCTCAAAATTCGGCGGGAGCAAAGAAGTTAGGTGGGAGTCGGGCTGCTCGTAAACGCCCGATTGGTGAGGGCTAATGATCCGTGGGGGATGAACAAAACCCCACGGATTAAAGTTTTACTTTATATTGAAAATAATACCATTTTTTTACTGATTCTATGTCAAATACGAGGAATTTTAAGGTTATTTTAAGCTAGAGAGAAAATAAAAAAATCACCTTAATATATTCATTAAGGTGATTGAAATACTACTCAGCTGGAGGCGTAAATGTACGTTTCTCTAATTCAGCATCTAGCATAAATAATGCGTTTGAATCGCTTGTAATACGTTTTAATTTTTGGATGATGCTATCAAATGAAGCTTCTTCTTCTACTTGCTCATCAACGAACCATTTTAAGAATGTAATTGTTGCATGCTCACGCTCATCCCAAGCGATATCAGATAAGTGATAAATACGTTTCGTTACTTCACGCTCGTGCTCAAGTGCTACTTCAAAAGCGTTCAGTACAGATTCATATTCGTTATTTGGATTATCGAATCCAGTAATAATAGCGCGCTCACCGCGGTCATTAATATAGTTGTAAAGCTTCATTGCGTGGAAACGCTCTTCTTCAGCTTGTACAAGGAAAAAGTTAGCGAATCCATCATAGCTCTCAGCTGTACAGTATGCAGCCATTGCCATATAAGCGTGGGCAGAGTAAAATTCAAAGTTCATTTGTTCATTTAATGCGTCGTGCAATTTTTTAGATAACATAAAATCCCCCTTATTATTGTGACAAGAATATTATACCATAATTGATAACATTCTCATTTGAGTGCTTCGAACCTTTTCGAAAGCTTTGTGACGTGTGCGTCCATAATGTCTTGTAAATCCAAATCATATTTTTGCGAAAGGATAATAAGGTTAGATAGTACATCACCAAGTTCTTCTTTTAGTTCTTGTTTTAGCTCTTCTTCTGTTTTCGCATCTTCATCAGGACGATCGCGGCCGATTTCAATAGCGCGAACAACTCGTGAAACTTCCCCAACTTCTTCAATTAAGAAATTTAAGCGAATAAAGGCATTATACTGTGACCAGCTTCGTTTTTCGTAAAATTCCTCAACCCATCTTTGAAATGCAACGATATCCATTTCTTCCTCATCCCCTCAATATGTTGTACAATGTCAATTGTATCATGACAATATATAGTTTTGGGGTGTAGGAATGAGAAAGATTTGTGTGTTTGCAGGTTCTAATTTAGGGGAGAGACCAGAGTTTAAAGAGCAGGCAATCCAGTTAGGGAAAATGTTTGTTGAGAACGACTATGAGCTCGTATATGGTGGTTCATGTGTTGGATTAATGGGAGAAGTAGCAAACGAAGTTCTTCGTTTAGGTGGACGTGTAACAGGTGTTATGCCGCGCGGTCTATTTCGAGGAGAAATCGTACATACAGGATTAACAGAATTAATTGAAGTAGAAACGATGCATGAGCGAAAGGCGAAAATGGCAGAGCTTGCGGATGCTTTCATTGCATTACCAGGCGGATACGGAACGTTTGAAGAACTATTTGAAGTAGTATGTTGGTCACAAATTGGTATACATAATAAGCCGGTTGGTTTATTAAACATAAAAGACTTTTACGGACCAATTTTGCAAATGGTTGAACGGGCAGCAGAAGAAGGCTTTATGAATCCATCGAATAAAGAGTTAATTGTTTCCGCTGAGACGGCAGATAAACTAATTCATGAAATCCAAAATTACGAGCGTCCTGTCTTGGGGACGAAGTGGAAGGAATTATCATAGTACATTTTTATAGCGATTTATAGAAACACATGTCTTTTTTATCGTAAAAAGGCATGTGTTTTTAATTTGGTTAAATATATTGATAGTGAGATGTGAAATCGTTGGAAGAGGGGAAGTAGATGGAGGTATGTTTTGCTTACTTAAAAAAAGAACATCTGAATAAACGGTGAGTAAGGAATTATTGAGTGACATAGAATTGTTCCGTTAAAGGGTCAGGTTGTGGAAGATGGCGAATGTTTTTTATGAAGTTAATAGAGGTTTTTTTAATCGTAATCAGAATAAATTTTATAGATGTAATCCTTTGGGAATTTTTAAGCAGCTATGTATCATAATCTAATCATTAAAATGAAAATTGGAGGAGAAATGAGCATGGGTCGTTCTGTATTAAAAATGTATAATTACCACTTATGGGCAAATGAAGTTATTTTAAATCGCTTAAAAGAACTACCGCAAGACATTTTCCATAAGGAAGTTAAGAGTGGTTTTTCTTCGGTGGCAAAAGTAATGTCTCACATATACCTCACAGATTTAGCCTGGCTCGAGATCATTTCTGGCAAAAGTATGAGTGATGCAATGGTACACACAGACCAATTGAAAGAACAGCTAGAAACAAAAAATATTGAGGAAATGGAAACTAGTTTTTATGAATTATCTAAACGATATAAAGAACTTTTAAGTAGTCAACAAGATTATGAAAAAGTGTTTGAGGTTGATAATCCGTATGCTGGGCTCCTGGATACGACGGTTTCTGAAACAATACTACACGTCGTCACCCACGGAGCATATCACCGTGGGAATATAGCCACAATGTTGCGGCAAATGGGGCATACCTCTGTTATGCAAGATTTTGGACTATTTCTATATTCAAAATGAATTCTTTTTATTTACGATAGAATATGTGTTGTATGATGTTTTTGGGGACTGCTTTTATTAGTGGTTTAAGCTTAATTATGTATTAGAGAAAAAAGGCATTCCATATTATTTCGGAATGCCTTTATTGTTATTGTTACTTTGTTTTTTATACAGGTACCAGCCACCCCAGCCGCCACCAATTGCTACAACAACGAGGAAAGCATAGTCTTTAACCTCGACACGTATATTGAAAATATTAGCTATAAGTAAGAGAATCCCAACTGTTATTAACGCAAAAAATGCTCTAATTAAGTAGTCTTTCAACTGAACCACTCCCGCCATTTAAGTAGTAAATGATGAATATGGAAAAGCTTTTTTGGATCTATTTTACTAAAGGGTGTTACCTATATTTTAACATAAAAGGGATTGTAATATATTGATAAAAGTAGAGGAGAGGGGGGCTAATATTGTCGTGATTTGTCGGTAAGTCGATATAATTGGAAAATCGCTGATATAAATTTCATGTACTGATATGCATGACAACCCCATAGAAAAAAAGCGACTCTGAACGAGCCGCTTCCGCTTTAAGTGGTATCCAGCTCCGGTGGCTAGCTCTTCGTGTCTAAGAACCTTCCACATAAGAAGGCAAAAAGCGCCTTCTATGTGAAAGAACCTTAGCCAGTCAGAGCTGAACGAGCCACCTCCGCTTTAAAATCTATTATTGATTCAAGAACGCGCGTAGCATCCAAGCGTGTTTTTCTAGTTCTGTGTAGATGCCTAGTAGTAGGTCAGATGTCATTTCGTCGTCAGATTCTTGAGCGATTACCATGCCTTTTTTCAGTTCAGTTAGCATCATTTCGTAGTCTTTCATGATTGCTTCGACCATCCCTTCTGCAGTTTCTCCGTAAGCTGCTTCTTGAATAGAAGATAGTTCTAAGTATTCTTTCATTGTTGCTACTGGTTTGCCGCCAATTGCTAAAATACGTTCTGCGATTTCATCGATGTGAGTAGCTGATTCTGTGTAAAGCTCTTCAAATTTTTCATGTAGTGTGAAGAATTGAGGTCCTTTTACGTACCAATGGAAGTTGTGTAGTTTTGTAAATAAAACGCTCCAGTTTGCTACTTGTTTGTTTAATGCTTCGATTACTTGTGTATTCATTATGATCAATCTCCTCTTGAGTTATTATTTTATACAAATTACTAATTTATAATTATTATAATCTAGTAAGTTGTATAAATCAACCCTTTTGCTGGAATTAATTTGAACAAATTATGAACTGTTGTAAATAAAAAATCCCTATTACTGTGAAGTAATAGGGATTTTTATTGTTAAATAGCTTGTTTCTTCTCTTCTAAATCTTGCCCATCCCAACACTCTGTATTTTTTAAGCCAGGGATAGAACTTGCAACGAAAACAGGATCTTTTCCTTGTTTCTTTTGTTTTATATAGTCTACTAATGCTGCGTAGGCAAATTTGCTAAGGAATGAGATGGCAATTAAGTTTGTGAATACCATTAGTCCCATAAATAAATCAGCTAAGCTCCAAACTGTTTGAAGGGCAGCGATTGATCCGAAGAACACCATTCCGACAACTGCAACACGATAAATCATTAACCATGTTTTGCTTTCTTTAATGAATGCGATATTTGTTTCACCATAATAGTAGTTTCCTAGTAAAGAACTGAAAGCGAATAGGAAAATAATAATCGCTAAGAAAGTGCTTGCCCATGGTCCGATTTGTGAACTTAATGCTTGTTGTGTTAATTCAATTCCTTGTAAATTTGATCCTTTGTAAAGTCCAGAACATAATACGATAAATGCTGTTGATGTACATACTAAGAATGTATCTACGAAAACACCTAGTGCTTGAACAAGTCCTTGTTTTACAGGATGAGATACATCTGATGTTGCAGCTGCGTTAGGAGAGCTACCCATACCTGCTTCTGTCGCGAATAAACCGCGCTGAATTCCGAATTTGATTGCTGCTCCAATACCACCAGCGATGGCTTGGTCTAAACCGAATGCACCGTTAAATATTTCCATGAAAATGCTTGGTAACATATTGAAGTTGTTAATAACGACAAAAACAGCCACACCAATATAAATGATTGCCATTGGCGGAACGATCATTTCTGTAATACGTGAAATGCTTTTAATACCACCAAAAATAATTACCGCAACTAATAAAGCTAATACAGCTCCTACGATAGTTCGTTCTAATCCAAAAGCATTTTCAAACGCTATTGTTACTGTATTTGCTTGTACTGAATTGAAAATTAATCCGTATGCAACTGTAATGAGAAGTGAAAACCAGACACCCATCCAGCGTTTGTTTAACCCTTTTTCCATATAATATGCTGGTCCACCACGGAATCTGCTTCCATCTTTTACTTTATAAATTTGCGCGAGCGTACATTCTACAAAACTAGTAGCTGCACCGATAATAGCGATAAACCACATCCAAAATATTGCGCCAGGTCCGCCCATTGAAATTGCTAGTGCTACACCAGCTAAGTTCCCGATACCAATACGTGCAGCTGCACTTAAGCAAAATGCTTGGAATGGAGAGACGCTATCTTTTTTCTTTTCTTTTCGATTGAACCCTTTACTAATTAAACTGACCATTTCACTGAAATGAGTAATTTGGACAAATTTTAATTTAAAAGAGAAATAAAGACCGAAGCCGATTAGCATTGCAATAAGAATATATGACCACAAAATATTATTCGTTACTTCAAGGAATCTGCTAAAGATATCAACCATATAATACACTTCCTTTTTTTCGTAATAAGAAAAGTATATGCAAAAAATATATCAGAATCAAATTTTCTAAAAAAACATGTTACATAAACTTAGTTTATGTTATGATTAAGTTACATTGTAATATTTTTAAAATTATTTACATTTTAAAAAACTAAATTTAAAGCGAGAAAGAGGGGATAATTTGAAAGAAGAATCTTTATTGAAAGTAAGCCTTAAGATTTTGAAAACGAGAAGTAATTTATTTTTTATCGTTACATCTTCAAGTATGTTTCTAGGAGCTACTTATTATTACAATAAAAGATTTCCAAATCACAAATATCCTGAATGGTTAGAATTTCTAAAATTGATTGGATGAATAAAAGACAGAAAAACAGAAAATTTAAATATAAATCCGTTGAGGAGGAGTTAAAGATGAATATTAGAGAAAGTGAACTTCCAGGTATTGGTTACAAGTTTCAAATCGTTACGAAAGGTAACGAAAAAATGGTGATTGTTATTCATGATGATGGACGTAGAGAAATGTATCATTTCGATTCAGACCATGAAGAAAGTCTATCAAGCATTTCATTGCGCGACTCAGAGGCAAGACAAATTGCAGCAATATTAGGCGGGATGGTATATAAGCCTAGGGCACTAGAAAATGTTGAGATGGTCTTTGAAGGTTTAGCAATTGAGTGGTTCAAAGTGGAGAATGCAGCGCCAGCAATTGGAAAAACAATTGGTGATCTTGAAATAAGAAAAACATATAGCGTAACGATAATTGCAGTTATGAAAAAGAATATGAAAAAGCTATTTAATCCAGGTCCAGACACGGTGATTGAAGAAGGAGATATGCTTGTAGTTTCTGGTGAGAGAGAAGAAATTAAAAAGATTATTAATGAATTACTTTCGAATAGGGGGACTGACTAGATGGATACTTTAATTTTTGAAGTTGGTACAGCTTTAGTTTTAGTAGCAATTGCGGCGGTAATCGCTGGAAAGTTTAAATTCTCAGTAATTCCTTTTCTAATTGTTCTTGGCATGTTAGTAGGGCCGCACGCGCCGACAATAGGTGTTATCGATCTCAAATTTATTGAAAGTGCAAGTGTGATATCCTTCCTTGGAAGGATTGGCGTTCTGTTCCTTCTTTTCTATCTGGGATTAGAGTTTTCGATGAAAAAACTAATTAAATCTGGACGTTCTATCGCGATTGGCGGAACAATCTATATTTTGATTAACTTTTCACTAGGATTATTATACGGATTTATAATGGGGTTCCCGTTACTCGAAATCTTAATTATTGCGGGTATTATTACGATTTCTTCTAGTGCTATCGTTGCAAAGGTATTAGTTGATTTAAGAAGAACTGGTAATAATGAAACCGAATTAATTTTAGGAATTATTATGTTTGAAGATATATTCCTTGCTGTATATTTATCAGTTGTCTCTGGTTTAGTTCTAGGGGATCATGCTTCCTTCCTAGGCGCTCTTACCTCAATTGGAATTGCTTTAGGATATATGCTTCTATTCTTTATTGTAGCTAGAAAGGCGACACCGTTATTAAATAAATTGCTTAATATTAGTTCGGATGAAATTTTCATTATTGTAGTATTTGCTTCGTTGTTCTTTATTGCAGGTTTTTCAGAAACAATTCACGTTGCAGAAGCAATCGGGGCACTTCTTTTAGGGTTAGTTTTCTCTGAGACAGAGCATAGTGATCGAATTGAACATCTTGTTGTTCCATTTAGAGACTTCTTCGGAGCTATCTTCTTCTTCAGTTTCGGATTAAGTATCGATCCGTTTTCATTGGGCGGAGCAATATGGTTAACGTTAGGTGCTGTACTTCTGACGATAATCGGAAACTTTGTAGCAGGGATGATTGCAGGGCGACAAGCTGGATTATCTCATAAAGCGTCAACAAATATTGGATTAACAATCGTTTCAAGGGGAGAATTCTCAATCATTATGGCTAATATCGGTATCGCGGGTGGGTTAATGTCGGTATTGAAACCATTCTCAGCACTATATGTGCTTATACTATCCATTTTAGGTCCCCTTCTAACGAAAGAGTCAAAGAATGTATATAAACTTTTAAATAAAATCTTTAAGTGGGATACAAAGAATAGCTAAATTTTAAACAATTGACGTGTAAGTTCAGACTTTATATAAGGTATTATTGTGAAGGAATCTATAGTTAAATAGATTCCTTTTTTTATGGGGAATTAATAACTGGTTGTTATTTGTTAGAGAAGGATATGTTTAATATTTTACATATTGTGGCATACATATAGGAAAAGGGAGTTTAGGAAGGGGATTATTGAGAAATGGAACTCCAGTTTCAAAATGTATATCAACAAGTTGAGAATTGGTATGTGTTGGATTCGGAGCTTCCTTGGGATGTCAAAAAGTTAAGAAATGATTTGTTTTCTCTTATTGAAGTAAGTGCAACGCCAGTTATTTTTTGTGATACGTGTGATGCGAATCATGTACTTTTATCATTAGGAGAAGAAGAAGAGGAGTTTTTATTCCCAGTAGGTGGTTTTTATCATAAAGAAAAACAATTAATTTTCGTTTGTATGTGGGAAGAGTATGAGCAAGTGCTCAAAACGCTATTGCATGAATTCAGGCATGCGATGCAGCATAAGGACGATATACTATATGTTGGAAATGAACTATACGAAGAAAGATGGATTGAGAAAGATGCGAGGCATTTCGCGGAGAGGAAGCTAGATGAATATAAAAATAGAAATTTAATCTGAAGCATAAGTGGAGGAAAATCACTGTGCTTTTTTGCTAATTAAAAATAAGTAGTTGACCTTTAATAAGTTTAGTTCTAAACTAATATTATCAAATGAGCGAGGTGATGGAATGAAAGCAGAGGAAAGACTTGGATTACTATTATGGTTTCGTTTATCACGCTTTTATAATAGAAGTATTCGTGAGACGAATCAGCATTTGAAAAAGTGGAATGTATCTGCCGCTCAGTTTGATGTATTAGTTCAAATCGGAGGAAACGATCGTTTAACGCAGCAAGAACTTGGAAATAAGTTGTTTGTTACGAAAGGAAATGTTACTCAACTTTTAAATAAGATGGAGCAACTAGATTGGATTCAGCGTGAACAAGAAGGTACCACGAAATATATTTCATTAACAGAAGAGGGAAAGGTTCTATATGAAGAAATAGTCCCGCCGCAAGAAACATTTCAAGCAGAGCAATTTGATAAGTTAAATAGAGAAGAACAAAAACAATTATTAGAATTACTGAAGAAGTTGCAGTGATAAAATTAAAAATAAATATCTCGATTTCGAGATAATATGAGGTGAAGGATATGTTTAGAAAAGTTGATCATAAAAATATGGGAAGAGCAAATCACGGTTGGTTAAATACACATTTTCATTTTTCCTTTGCAAATTATTATAATCCAAACAACATGAATTTTGGAGCAGTGCGTGTTATGAATGATGATTTAATAGCGCCACAAACTGGTTTTGATATGCATCCGCACCGTGATATGGAGATTATCTCTTACGTTATAGATGGTGAATTAACACATGAAGATAGTATGGGGAACCGCGGGACAATTGAGCGTGGGCATGTTCAATATATGAGTGCAGGTACTGGTGTATTTCACAGTGAGCATAACTTAGGAAGTGAAACATTACGTTTATTGCAAATTTGGATTTTACCAGACCGCGACGGTCATAAACCAAACTATGGTGAGTTTAAATTTGATTGGAGTAAACGTGAAAATGAGTGGTTCCATATAGTATCTCCTTCTGATGGAGATGCACCAATTCATATTCACCAAGATGCAAATTTATATTCTTTATCATTAGAAGCTGGTAAAGAAATTCATTTTCCTGTTAAAGAAGGACGTCAATTGTACCTTGTACAAATTGAAGGTAGCAGCGTTGTAAACGGTGAAACACTTGTAATGCGTGATGCAGCGGAGGCTGTAGAAGAAGATATTCGCATTCAAGCGAAAGAAAACTCTCACTACTTAGCGATTGAAATGAAAATGGAATAAAGTGAAACTTTAACCCATGGCGGTTTTAAGTATGTGAATAGCGAGATGAAAAGTTATAGGGAAGAGGATATCGAAAACGATATCCTTTTTTGTGTGAGTTAAATTAACAGAAAAAACTTTCTCAATTTTTGAGAGCAGGTATTAGAGGGATTATTCAGAATATTTATAAAGGTGTTAAAAACTTTTAGGGAAATGGGGAGTGTTAGATTGAAAAAGCAAGTAATTTCATCAGCATTAGCATTAACTGTTATCGCAAGTGGGTTTGGGGCATTTGGAGCAACTACGACGAAAGCAGAAGAGCAAAAAATCCAGTATCACCAAGAGTTTAAAACGCCAGCTTACATAGGTGAAGAATGGAAAGCGCCGGAAGGACTAGATAAAAAAGAGACGGTCTTTCAATATTTAGAGAGTAAAAAGGATATGTTTAAACTAGCGGGAAATATTGACAAACATTTCAATATCGTTGGTGAAGAAAAAGATGCTGATTCTGGTACAACACATGTGAAGTTAGTTGAGAAGCATAATAACATTCCTGTGTATGGTTCAGATCAAACAGTTACGCTTGATAAAGAGAATAATGTAAAAGCATTTTTCGGACAAGTTATTCCGAATTTAGATAATAAAAATATTCCTGCATCTGCAAGTATTAGTGCGGAACAAGCAGAAACGATTGCAAAAGCTAATATTGAGAAAGAAATTGGTAAAGTAAAGAATTATGATGGTGTGAAAAAAGATTTATATGTGTATGAAAAAGATGGTCAATACTATCTTGCATATCTTGTAAAAGCGTCGGTTTCGAAACCAGCTCCAGGATATTGGCATTACTTTGTTGATGCAACAAATGGAAATGTTATTGAGAAATATAATGCTGTAGATAACATTACTGGATTTGGTTACGGAGTATTAGGTGCTAGACAATCATTTGAAATTGCTCAAGATACGAAAACAGGAGCGTTCAACTTATTTGATGGTACACGAGGACAAGGTGTCCATACATTTGATGCAGAGAATATGGATGAAAACTGGTTTAATTTATTCTCACAAATTCTTGGATATACAGGAGAAGAAGTTGTAAGTAAATCTAAGTTCTTCGAAGATAAAGCGGCAGTTGATGCGCATGTGAATGCAGGAAAAGTATATGATTATTATAAAAAGACATTTAACCGTAACTCTTTCGATGATAAAGGTGCGAGACTTATTTCTACTGTTCACGTAGGTGAATCTTGGAATAACGCAGCTTGGAACGGTGTTCAGATGATGTATGGTGATGGCGATGGCAAGACATTCATTCCATTATCTGCTGGACTAGATGTTATCGGTCACGAATTAACGCATGCTGTAACTGAACATACAGCAAACCTTGTTTATAAAGATGAGTCAGGTGCGTTAAATGAATCGTTATCTGATATCATGGGTGTCATGGTTGAGAAGAAGAGCTGGGATTTAGGTGCTGATATTTATACACCTGGTAAACCTGGTGATGCACTTCGTTCTCTGAAAGATCCAGCATCTATTCCAAACCCATTAAAACCAGGTGAAGGTTACCCAGATCACTACAATAAACGTTATACTGGAAAAGCTGATAATGGCGGCGTTCATATTAACAGTAGTATTAACAATAAGGCAGCGTATTTAGTGTCTGAGGGCGGCACACATTACGGTGTGAAAGTAACTGGAGTAGGCCGTGAAGCGACAGAAAAAATTTACTATCGTGCTCTTACGAAATATTTAACTGCAAACTCTGACTTTAAAATGATGCGTCAAGCAGCACTTCAATCAGCGGAAGACTTATACGGTAAAAACTCTAAAGCTGTACAAGCTGTAACGAAAGCTTATGATGCAGTAGGAGTAAAATAATAAGAGAAAAAAGACCTGACTAATATGTAATACTGAATGAATGATTGTTATTAATTATATAGTATTAATACACGACGACGTATGTTGTTTAATAACGTAATTTAAAGGTGTATCAACAATTTGGTTGATACACCTATTTTTTATGCTTTTATCGCCCGTTTATCACTACATTCAATCTCTTTATTACTACTTTTGTGTAAAAAGAATAAAGATGTTTAATTTTGCTGTACAGAGATAATAAAGTTGTTTAATTTACAATAAAGTCATTTAAAAAATAATATAGTTGTTTAAAAATCCTTCTTCTACTAACGAGGCAGGTTAGTGGAAGAAATAGCAAGTGGGTTTAACTAGGAGAAGTGTCGATGACATTAAAGAAGACACCGAGGTGTCTTCTGTTTTTTAAATTAAGGATATCGATAAATTAAGATTTATTTACTTAACATTATACTTATTTTCGGACCGAGGCATCTAATCGGTGAGTATATACAAACCAAGTAATGCTTGCTGTTAATAATGTTGACGAAATTAAAGCTGTAAGAACACTATATGTTTGCCAAATAAGTATCGTTGACCAATCGAAGGCAAAAAACATTATACACTGGGCAATCGTAGCGATTAGGAAAATAATTGTTACGATTGTTCTCTTTTTTGTCATTGGCTGCTGCTCATTCGTTTTCCTTTTTCTTAATCCTAAGAAAAATAACAGAACGGCTAATAGGCAAAGAATAATTGTGGTAGACGACAAAATGATATCCAACAGCTGTGTGCCGCTTATCTCATATGACTGAGTTAGATTGCCGTTTAATATATTTTTAACTTTTAGTACCAGGTTTATATTGGTATTTGCGCCGTTGCTCAGTAAGCAGATGGCTGTTCTTTCATTTGGCAGTATGGCTACTTCGGTACTAAAATTTGGATTACCCCCAGTGTGTTCTATAAACGTTTGTTCGGCGTTTACCGACCAACCTGCCGCATAATACATATCATTGACAGCCGAAACAGACATATCACCCCTATGTGATTTTTCGATGGCCCTGTGAAATATTTCGGGTATGTCCTGCACGATACCCATCTGTATGCCCATCCAACGCGCCATATCTTTTGTATTAGAAATGATATAGCCGGCAGGTTTATTCCCAGCATAATCCGGAGCGTTAAATGGAGTTGTTATAAAAAAGGAAGAACGGTAACCCTGTGCTAACTGTCCAGTGGCTTGAGCATCTTCTTTATAAACATACGTCTGGTTAAGACCTAAGGGTAGAAATACCTGTTCCTTCATAAAGTCTTCATAGCTTTGTCGTGATACAATCTCAATAACCAAACCCAATACGTCATAATTAACGGTTCCATAGTTATATTGTTCACCGGGAGAGAACGCCAATTCTGCATCTACCAGCGTTTCCACAGTCTTTTGCAACATATCAGGCGTATTACCTTGTGGAATATTTTGAATATGTCTAATATTTGTTAGGCCGCTGGTATGGTGAAGAAAGTTATTTAGTGTAAGGTTTTGCATATCAACAGGTTTACCTTGATACTTTAACGTAAACCAAGGTAAATATTTTTGGATAGGGTCAGTCATTGATAGCAACCCTTGCTCTTCCAATAGCAAAATCCCCATACCAGTAAAAGCTTTACTCACCGAGGCCAACTCATAGAGTGTATTTTCACTTGCAGACTGGCCCTTTTCAAGATCTGCATACCCAGAAGAAAAGTAGAACACTTCACCATCAGCAAGTATTGAGATTGACATTCCAGGCACACCTGACGTACGACAGGCATCATCTAGCAATGCTTGTATTGCCACAGATTTCGAATCTGACAACGCATAACCTTGTGTTACGAATCCTGAGAATAATATAAATATCGTTAATACAAAAACAATAGTTTTTTTCATATACTCTCCTTTTTGAAGAATTATAAGGGGAAAAATAACTTATTTTTATAACTATAAACTAAACTCTAATTTATCTTTCTATTTACCTATATAATATCAAATGATTGTGAAGAGTTACACTTAAACTAACGGGGGCGTTAGTTCAATAAGAAGTAAACAACTTTATTATTCATTTTTTAAGCATTACATAAGCAGATGGATATAATTTGAAACAACTTTAAAGAGCCTTGCTGCATATAGAATGTAGTAAGGCTCTTATCTTTTTTAATCAAAATTCAATAACTTTATTATCACTATACATTTGCTTGTAAAAATAAAATAACGATCTATTTGTTATCCTCAAAAACATATTGATGAACAATTTAAAATACCCTGATTAAAAAAACACCAGCTATCATAACAATTAAACCGAAAATTTGTATGGGCTTGACTCGATTTTTCAAAGAGTTAAGCAATCCAAATTGTTCTACCATCAAACTACCGATGATTTGACCGAATAAAGTAAGGATTACAGTTTGTCCATTTCCAATTTGATCAACGAGGTATACATTTATTAGAACATAAGACCCACCTAATATCCCTCCAAGCCATATCCACCATGGAGCTGATTGCTTAATAGGTTCTTTAATATTTGTGTAAGAACGGTCTATTATTCCGACAATTATAATTAAGGTAATAGTACCTACAAAGAATGAAACAAGTGCTGCGTGTGAAGAGGAATGAAGAACCTTTCCTAATTGACCATTGATAGCAATTTGTATAGCCATTAACATACCAGCCATTATGCCTACTATACGCCAAATCCATTGATTTAACATGCTCTCCTTGTCTGTTTGAGAAGAATGTTTTTCACTTTTCTCTTGTTTAGCTATAGCTAAAAAGATACCTATTAAGACTAGTAATACACCGAAGATTCGGCTTAATCCCAAAGGATACTGTACTGGATTAAACCAGCCGTAATTATCTATTAGCATACTCATCAGAGTCATTCCCAAGATTGGCATTATTGCTGTTTGTACACTACCCAATTTAGGAAACAAAAGTATATTGGTGGTTAAAGCAATTGCTCCACCAATCCCCCCCAGCCATATAAAGATAGGTTGGTTCAAGAATAAGTCTAGTGGAATACCTAATGGTGAACCACTAATTAATATTGTAATAGTTAAGAAGATTACCCCTACAGCAAATGAGATCATTGAAGCTAAAAAAGGAGAAAACACAAATTTTCTTAATTGAGCATTAATGGCTGTTTGCACAGCAAAAATAGCACCAAAACTTACAGCCAAAAGTATAGCAAACATGGAATTTCACCTCTATTTTATTAGTAGAAAATTCATTTCATTTAAATGCATTATCCCTTTTTAGGGAAATAAAAAATTAAAGCGACGGCAGTAAAAATATTGAAGCCGTCGCCAGGTAGAATGAATACAATAAATGCAAGAGAGAGCACTTTTCAAAAAGCTTATATTTTTTTATTTCTAGAAGGCTCTTACAGTATTATTTTTTTTGTTTTTTTATCCACTGTAACCAGTAAGAAAACTCACATGCTAAATGCATTTGATGCGATTTAATAAGACTGTTAGGACAAAGTGCAGGGAACTCAACAACTAGACTTACTTCTATCCCAGTATCAGTATTTTTAAATTGATGTCGAACTCCACCAATAATAGTACCGTCTTTCATACGTGCTACACCTGTTGATTGGTATTGATAAGATTTATCTCTAGGTGTTTGCAATCTAGTTTCGTCACCAAAAACAATAAAGAATTGAACTGGAAACGGAGAGTTACCAGTAGTTTCTATAACTTCTAATTCATTTTCTCCAAAAGGTCTTAATACATAGTGATCAGGACAAGCTGATAAATTCACTTGATTATTCTCGCGTGATTGTTCAAGCATAAAACTATCAATTCCATTTATCGCTTCTTCTGCTGTAATCCCATCTAAATAAATACTTGTTTTTGAAAATTTTCTTTTATCACCAGATAAAGCCGTACCAATACGCATGCCCATCTCACTCAATCTAAGTTTAAATCTCAATTTATCGTACATTTCATTGTATGAATATCTTAACTTTAGTTCCGTTAGTTTTTTTATCATGTCATCTGTATCATGGATTTGAGGCTCTTTATGACCTAATGTATTGAAAACTTTCTTAATACGTTCGTTTTTCCATTTTGTAAGTTCTTCTTGTGAAATATTTTTTCCTTCAATATAAATTTTCATATTAATTCTCCTTTACTCTTCATCAATTATTATTCCAACTATTGTTTTTAATCTTATTGTTAGTGAATTTATTGAATATAACCCAATTATTTCTTTTAAACATATCTGAATGTAAATTTTCCATGATATTCTTTTAAATTTTTTCTTCTTTTTGATCGTATTTTAATGTGGTTAAGATTAGATTAATCGTCTCTTTTTTCGTATTTAGAGTTAAATCTATCTCTGAATGGGCAATACTACTAAGACCATATAAAATAAATCCAGAAGTTAAAGATAAGTTGTCAGTATGGAATACTCCTATTTTTACTCCATCCTCAATAACTCGTTCAATGAGTGGTCGTAATTGCATAAATAATTTTTGCTCAAGCAGGTAATGTTGTTCCGTATGAAATGAACTGGCATCTTTGTAAGGGGCCAATTTTTCAACAAATGTCCAAAATATGTCTAGAGAATTCTCCATTTTTTGTATCACAGGCAATTCATTCGAAGTGAGTATTTGTTGAATTTTTTCTATATTTTTTGCGATGAAATTGTTTAAAAGTTCATCAACAAAATTTTCTTTGGATTTAAAGTAATAATAAAATAAGCCTGTTGCTACATCTGCTCGATTAACGACATCCTTTATGCTAAAGCCCCCCATACCGTTTTTTATATAAAGTTCAAAACCAATATCCAGTAACTCTTGGCGCCTTATATCAGGTTCTTTTGATATTCTTTTCATAATTTATCTCCTACAATATTATTTTTTGCGACTGAATCTGATTCAATCATAAACGACTGAATTCTATTCAGTCAAGTATTATTGAATCAGATTCAGTCACTTATTATATAGAAACATGCAACTTTATTTCAAACCCACATATAAAACTTGTTTGTGGCGTTGTCATTCACTTTCATCACCATTTTTGCTATTTCTTTCGGTTCAAGAGAAGGTAAATTAGTTGTACAGTCGACTTATTACCACATCCATCGAAGTAACAAATACAACCCTTATTGCTTAAATTCTCTCCTATCGGGGCATCATAGCAGAACGTACAATCTGTTTAACAACATAATGGAAATAACACTTTAAGGAGGAGTTTATATGGAAAATTGGTTTTCAGTTAAAGAAGTAGCAGCCCTTCTGGGCTACAAAAATGAAGAAACCATAAAAAGAAAACTAAAAGATGGGCTTTTTCCAAATGCATTCCAAAACAGTCGCAAAGAAGGTTGGAAGATACCAGCAAGCGATGTAGCAACTCTAGCTGGCTCTTCTCTAAAAAAAGTCCAAAGCAAAAATAAATCATCTTCTACTGATTACAACAAATTTGAGCTGGTCAAATTTGCATATCAAATAGCAACCCTTACTTCTCCTCCGGAAGGAGTACATAAAGCTCTCACTTCTTTACCATTAGAACAAGCACTTAAAATCTGTCTAATTTTACGGCAACAAAGTAGACCAATTGATGATCCATTCAAGTTTGTCAAAGCAGCGATAACGAAGAAGTGGACACCAGATCCGATTACAGATGTGAAGAAAAAAAGTTTAGTCGATTTCACACAACGTGATTTTGAAGGAGGGGGATTGAAGGAACAAAGCATGGGGAAAATCCCTTTGTACAATTGGTTGGAGTAGGAATAAAGGTGGTTAATGTGAGATGAAAAGCAATTATTACTACCATATTAAATGCCCTGAAGGGGTAAAACCTAAAAAGTTTAAATTAATCGTAATGGACAAACATCATACTCCTTTCTTACCTCTGACGGTTTTTTATAAGGAGGCATTGGGTAGGATTTCAGACAGCAGTGCGGAATCCTACCTTAAAACCCTGTATACCTTCTTTACATGGCTTCGTACGGGTAGTAATTATCAGGGGAGAATTGTAAATTGGAATGATGAACCTCACATTGTACGGGCATCCATAGAGGACTATTTGATGTATGAAGCTCATTGTAAGATTTCAACAAACGATAGCAAAACACATTACAATGTAAAGTTAACAAATAAAAGCCCTAATACTGTCAGTCGATTGTTAAGTGCTTTAAAATCTTTTTACAAAATCATGATTCATGTAAGGATGTATTTTTATCCCAATCCCTTAATTGATACGCACGCTATTTTAGAAGAGCACCAAACCCTAAAGGAGGGTATTAGGGAGGGAAAGCCCAGAATGCCCAATGAGGCAGGGACAGAAGAACCTTTACCCAAAAGATTCAGAAGGTTAACCGACTCTTTTTTTAAGGTCATAAATGGCGAGTGGAAACCTCAGATTATTGATACTCCTCATCTCCCTGCTATGATTGATAAGGCTGGAGCGAAAAGTAAATGGAAACTTAGAGACGAAATTATTACACGAATGTTATTTCAAACCGGAGCAAGAGCAAGAGAGGTTATTGAACTTACATTTGGTGACTATCATTCTAGGAATGACAAGAATGAGTTTGCCACCTTTAACAAAGGAAGCAATGGAAAAAGGACAAAGTTTTTGAGAGTAGATAATGACACGTTAAAATTACTTGATAAATATATACATGGTGAGAGAAAGAAAGTTGATAAAAGTGCTTTAAACATGAATGACACACCTGATGAAACTCCAATATTTCTTAATCAATATGGAAATCCCTACACGTATGATGCCTTTCTAAAAAATTGGTTAACTATCATGGGAAAAGCAGAAATTAAAATCAACATTCATAAAACTCGTCATTGGTTCGTAACCCGAAACATTCGTGAAATTCGTGAAAACTACAAGACAAAGGTAGAACAGGATAATGCAATCGAACAATTAAGAATTTATATAAATTGGAGCGACAAAGCAGACACCATGAAAATCTATGAGCACTATATTGATGAAAGAGATTATGTGGCAAAGGTGCATGATAAATTATTGAAAAAGATGAAACAGGATCAGGAGGAGTATTTAAATCCGTTAAAGCCTCGTAAGAAGGCTAAACAACCTTCGGTTGAACCTAGAAATAAGGTTGTTCAAATTCCTGAAAAACGACATGAATTAATGAATTTTATTAATGAATTGAATAGTTAATCCATTAACCTAAGGATGTGGGAATGTGATTAATAAATTAGAAACTAAACTATGGTATCAAGAATTAAAAGGCAAGGTTGATGACAACATTCTTGCCTATCAAGATAAACGAGGTTACTTTTGGGATAAGGTTAATCCTGAGCATTTGCGTTACTTCAAAAGCAACTGTTGTAATCATCCTTTTACAAACCACTTAGCATTAGGTTTGATGGTAATGTCCAATGAAAATTTAGATCCCATGACTATTTACGGGGTAAATATAGCAGTAAGTATCGGTCTCAAGAACCTCTTTCAAGAACTAAAAATAGCGAGTGTTAATGATTTTGATGTGGATATACATCTGTCCAATTATTTACGAGGGGAGATTCTCCCCTCCCATTCAGATCATAAGAGAAGTGAATTCTTTAGGTTCTATAAAAGTGAAGTCAAACATGTACAAAAATGGTACGGGACTAAATTAAAAAAGGAGCAACAAGAAGTGTTTGCCCCTTTTTTATTCCCTCAAACATACTTGGAGCCCAGGGATTTTAAAGTTACAAAAGCAGCAATTGAAAATGCAAAGAATAAACGGAAGTCCGAAACAGACGCAATTTCGAAAGATTTTTTAAAAATTCGTGCCGAAGGTGGATTCCGTTTGAATCAAGTTAGGCGTTTGCGACAGAAATACCTTGAGGTTGTGGAATTAGTAAAAGATCACGGTTATCCTCTTCCTTTTGAATTTTCTTATATTGAAAACGGAGAACGCGGAGATGTATCAAAGGAGCTTTTTTCCTTTCGATTATGGGATAAACCGTCTTTCATACTTCATCATAGTGACAATTATTCTTCAGTAACCATTGGTAATGCAAAAGCACGAAAATTGACTTATTCAGATAAAAACAATGAATACTTCGTCGAGTTTTTAAAAGCAGAAGTATTAGATGATGAAACTGGTAAACCAGTAGAAGAAACTGAAGGTTTTTGGTTTTTACCCATTTTGGAACATCAATTAACCGGAATTTGGCATCAATCTTTAAGCGAAGAAAAAATAAATAGAAAATTAAAAATACTTGAGATGTACGGATATAGCGAACTAGGTTCTGAGGTTCTTACTACGCCTTTCTATTCTAATCACAAAGGCATTCTATCACAAGGTATTTTTGTATCTGAAAACCAGAATCATGCCGATGGCGTTTTAATGAACATTGAGGTATTGTACATTACAGCTCTATTTGGTGCGACAGCACTAGATATATTTACGTCTTCAGGTTCAAGGTTAGGGGAAATGGTGCAAATTCATTTTGGCACAGGGTGTTTAGATCAGGGAATTGTCATCGATTCAGAAACAAATCAAGAGATAACAGCGTACATGTTTAGAGCTATTCCGAAAGGAAGAGATGAGCCTGCAATCTTTTATGTCGTCAAAGATACTTTTGATTTAATAAAGGAAATTGGTTTTTACCTTAGAGATGTACATTATAAAGGTTCACTTCCAACTGTGGAATTTAGATATCGTAAAAGTACGGGTGTATCGCGACCAGACCAACCATATTTATTTCAGTTTCACGGTAAGCATTTTGGACATATAACTTTTGCATGTGTTTTAAACTTCATCTGTTTCGGATTGGTTTATGAGACACAAGACAAGAAATTAGTAAAGCTGAAACCACACTTATTACGCCACAGTTTTGCGACACATGCGGTACAGGCAGAGGAACTCCCGATTGATGTCGTAGCAATGATTCTTAACCAAAAGGATGTATCAGTTACAGGATATTATTCTCAACCTACTCAAAGCCAAGTAACAGGTTTGGTGTCCGACTTTCATACTTCTATGACTACTAAAATTGACATTATGAAGGAAGTATTAAGAAATCCAAAAGAGCTACAAGAAATTTTTAAACGTCAGAGAGAAATTAGTGGACCTTTTAGTAAAACTGTTGGGGGTACATGTGTCACTAATAAGATTTGTCCAATAAAGTTTGCATGTGTAGGGTGTGGTACTAAAATACCTGAACCAGAACAAAAGCACGAGTTAATTTCTTATTTAGAATGGGCACAAAAATCAATGGAGTATCACCAAGAAAAAGGGTTCAAATTGGAAGTAACAAAATTAAAAAAAACGATACATGATGCGAAAGTTGAATTGAAAGAAATAGCATTAATTGAGGAGTATAGGAGAGATAAGGAAAATGAGCCAAAACTTATCATTAGAAAGCCATAAAAGCGGTTTAGAGAACGATTATGAAAAACGAAGGATTAACTCCTTTAAACTAGGTAAAAAAGCAATAGATGTCCTCCTAACGGAGGGCAAAGAAGTTACCTTACACAATGTATCTAAAAAGACAAAAGAACTTGATGAACAAGGCAAAGGGATTCATTTTAACACCATTAGAAATCATGAAGAACTCTATGCATATTATAAAGAAAAAAGTAAGAGTTATAAGAAAAAGCAAAAAGAGCTGGAAAAGCATCTTCCTTATCGTAAAAATAAAAAATATTCCTTTCATGAGTTTGAGCAATTAAAACCTGACAGAAGTTTAAAAAATGTTTATAGACAATATATGCGTCTAACAAAGACTGAATTAGCGACTCGTTTGATAGAAGCTGAGCAGTACATAGCAGAAGGAAAACAGGAGTATTTGAAAAAGTTATTTGAGACGTATGAGGGATAAAAACTGAATTTAAACCACAAATTGTCGTGATAAAAGGAGTGGATTCCCCACTCCTCTTTTTATTCCCTACAATTGTTTAACAACATACCTTTATTGCTAATTCAAACCTCAAAGTTCACTTTTCTTGTCTTTCAGTAAAATGGATTGTCAGGTCTTTTTCTTATTTAATCACGAATACCTAATGCGATTTTCGCCATACGAGACATGCGTTCTTTTGTCCATGGCGGATTCCATACAACGTTTACTTCTATTTCATTTACTTCGGGTACGTTCGTTGATAATATTTTTTTAACGTCTGATACGATTTGCCCAGCCATGGGACAACCGATAGAAGTCATCGTCATTGTAATGACAGCATTATTATTTTCATCAGCTGTAACGTCATAAACTAATCCAAGATTGATAATATCAACACCTAATTCAGGGTCAATAACAGCTTCTAAGTTCGCATATAACTTTTCTTCAAATGCTTGTTGTGACATGTGTAGCACCCCCCTAAATATTAATGATATCGATTCTCATTATAACGGATATACGTATAAAGTGCAGGGAATGAGCTCAAAAAAAATATTCCTCTTGGAAGAGGAATATTTTAAAAAAAGCTACTCAGTTTTAAAATGAGATACAAGCTGATCTAATTCTTCAACTGTTTGTTTCATTTGTTTTGCAGTGAGAGTCATTTCATTCATCACGATGACTTTCTGTTCAGCAGATTGTGCCGTTGCGGCTGTTTCACTAGATACTTCATTTGAAATAGAAGCGATGTTATTAAGTGAAGCGTTCATTTCTTCAGCGCTTGCAGCCATTTCTTCAGCAGTTGCTGATATGTCTTGCATTTGAGTTGATACTTTATTTACTTGTTCAACAATTGTTGTGAAAGAAGTACCAGCCTCACGAACGACAGTAATGCCTTCAAATGCTTCAGAACGACCTTTAGACATCATAGAGCTAGCAGTTTCCGTATCATTTTGAATTTGATGAAGCAATTGGTTAATATCTTTTGCCGCTGTTTTTGATTGTTCCGCAAGTTTACGAACTTCATCAGCTACGACAGCAAATCCTTTTCCTTGTTCACCAGCACGAGCTGCTTCAATAGAAGCATTTAAAGCAAGTAGATTTGTTTGTTCAGCGATATTAGAAATAGATTGTACAGCTGTATCAATATATTTTGTATGAGTGATTAGACGTTCGACTACTTCTGATGTAGCATTTACAGCTTCATGTATCGTTGTCATTTGTGAAACAGATTTTTGGATAACAGTACTTCCGTCGTTAGCGTGTTCAGATGTAGCTACAGCAAGTTCGGCTACAGATGAAGCAGATTCAGCGATACGCTGAACACTTATTGCCATATCATCCATCGCAGTCGAGCTTTCTTCCATACTAGAAGTTTGCGATTGAATACTTGAATTTAAGTTGGACATCGAGCTTTGAACTCTTATTGTTGCCTCGCGTGATGTATTAGTCTTTTCTAGCATATTTTCAGAAGCTGTTTGTACTTCTACAGATGTTTTTTGAACACGATTAATGATATGTTGCAGGTTTTCTAACATTTTATTAAACGATGATGCAATTGCACCGATTTCATCATTGCTATTTACTTGTAGACGGGCTGTTAAGTCGCCTTCTTGAGAGGCTAATTCTTTTAGTTTAGTATCAATTTGTTGAATTGGTTTTACAAGCTTACCAGAGAACCACCATGCAAGAATAATTGCAGTTACAATACAAATAACAAGTGATAAGAAGACAACATATTCAATTCGTAGTGAAGATTGATCGATTTTTTCAATAGATTGTTCACGTAATTTAGCTTGTTCATTAGTGTAATTTGTGAAATCACCGATTACTTTATAAACAGTGCCATTCTCTGTAGAAGCTACTTGTAAAGCTTCTTCCCATTTTTGTTCTTTTGCAAGAGTGAATACTTTCTCTTCAATGAACTTTCTCCAAGTGGATCCTAATTCCATTGTGCTTTTCACGGACTGAGAAGTGTTAGGGTTAGAAAGAAGTTGCCCTTTTGTATCTTCAAGACGTTTACTCATCTCATTAAACTTGTCTAATTCGACTTGATCATGTTGTAGTAAATAACCTCTTAAAGCAGAAAGTTGTACTTGATAAGCGTCTCCGCGCTCTTTCAATTCTGTTGCAAGAGGAGAAATTTCTTTTTGTAATGTTTCAGCTTTATGAGACTGATCCATGGTAAAGAATAAAATAAAAGCTAAGGCGATGCCGAATAAAGCGCAAATCATTCCCATCATGAACATTAGTTTTTTTCGAATGCTAATAAAATTCATATGATAAAAATCCTCCTTGTAAAATCTTAGTATTAGAATTAATTAATTAATGTAAAAAATTGAAAGAAAGCTTTACTCCATCTGGAATAAAGCTTTCTTCTTTCCTTTAGGAATTATAGCAGACAGAATGGGAGATAGAAAGAGATATTTTAGCGTGAAAAAAGAGAGACTCTAAATCGCTCTTTCTAACAATTTAGAGTTCGTAGAAGTATAAATGAAATTTTCATTTTAACCATTTGTTTTGAAATGAGAAACGAGCACTTCAAGTTCTCGCACAATTGTTTTCATTTCTGATGATTTTTTAGCAACGACACTCATTTTGTTTACTTGGTCACCAGCTGAAGTTGCTGTTTTCGATGTTTCGGCAGCAACTTCATTTGAAATAGAAGCGATATTATTTAAAGCTGCATTCATTTCTTCAGAACTTGCGGCCATTTCTTCAGCAGTTGCAGACATTTCTTGCATCTGTGTAGAGACTTTATTAATGTGGTTAACAATTGCTGAGAATGAAGATCCAGCGGTACGAATGACTGTAATTCCTTCAGAAGCTTCTGACTGACCTTGTGTCATCATGTCATTTGCTATTTTTGTGTCCGCTTGAATTTGATGAAGTAAATGGTTAATGTCATTTGCTGCTAGCTGAGATTGTTCAGCAAGTTTTCGTACTTCATCGGCAACAACAGCGAATCCTTTTCCATGTTCACCAGCGCGGGCGGCTTCAATAGAAGCGTTTAAAGCAAGTAGATTCGTTTGTTCTGCAACGTTAGAAATGGATTGAAGAGCAGTATCAATATGATTCGTATGTGTAATGAGTCGCTCTACCACTTTTGATGTAGCGTTAACAGCGTCATTGATTGTATTCATCTGTGTAATAGATTTTTCAATTACTTTACTACCATCATCTGCTTTTTCAGAAGTTGTAACAGCTAAGCTAGCAACAGAAGAGGCAGATTCTGCAATGCGCTGAACACTTGTTGCCATATCATCCATTGCGGTTGAACTTTCTTCAATGCTAGAAACTTGTGAACGAATATTGTGCTCAAGAGCATTCATAGTCTCTTTAGTTTTTGCGGTATTTTCCATAGAAGCAGTTGTTTCGATAAACACATTTTCAGAAGCTTCTTTTACACTTGTTGATGTTTGTTGAACTTGCTTTATTATACGCTGTAAGTTAGCAAGCATTTGATTAAAGGAATTTGCGATGTCACCAATTTCATCTTTACTCGTTACGTGTAATCTAGCGGTTAAATCGCCATCTTGAGAAGCTAATTCTTTTAACTTCGCATCAATTTGTCGAATCGGTTTAACGAGTTTACCAGAGAACCACCATGCCAATAGAATAGACGTTAATGTACATGTAATGAGTGAGAAGAAAATAATATATTGAATAAGGGATGAAGAAGACTCTACGTCAGCAATTAATACGTCCCGTTTGTCATTTTCTTCATTTGCATATTTAGTAAAACGACTTAAAAGATCATTTACATAATCTGTTTGAGCAAGAGCAATTTTGGATGCTTCATCCCATTTTCCTTCCCGTGCAAGAGGGAGGACTTCATTATCTACGACGCTGCGCCATTTTGCTCCCATTAAAATGGCCTCTTTCATTCCTTCAGGGAGTTTTTTATCACTCGTTACTTTTTCTCTTGTATCAGCTAATTTCTTTCCTTCCCGGTTGAATTTATCTAATCCTTTTTGATCGTGCGATAGTAAATATTCTTGTAAGCCAGCAACTTGCGCCTGGAACCAATCACCGCGTTCTTTTAAAATGGTTGCTCTTTTTGATACATCATTTTTTAATGTTTCGATTTCACTTGCTTGGCTCATGGCGAACGAAAGAATAACAATAAGAGCAATGCTAAATAAAGAAGAAATGCTTAAGAGTGTGAACAGAAGTTTTTTTCGAATACTAATATATTTCATCGTTACCCCTACCTTTTTCGAAACTATTTATTACGATTTATAAATACAAGAAACGGAATTAATAAAAACATTATTATGAAGTTATTAATCTGTTCAGTGAAAATTATAGCAGATAATGGAAGGAGGCAAATTGATATGAATAAATGTTCTTAAAATGTATACATTTGTATATCAAAAAATTCATAAATAAAAATCAGAAATGGTATTGTAATTTGAAATAACATCCTGTATACTTCTAATTAGTTGATAACGATTATCACTATCAACTGAACATTACTCTTCGTTATGTTGGTCATACCCCTTTTTGACGACGTAAGTCAGAGACGAATGTTGAAATATCTTGTGTCCTATTCTACAGAATTATGGTAATCTCCAACCTCAACTTATATGCGTAAGCATGCAAAAAAAGGATCCTATCCGTGAAGGGATCCTTTTTTGCATGGTGTTGCAATTAATGTATATAGACCAGGTATACGCTCTTCAATTCCCTCTGGTGCAGTAGAAGGGAAAACCCACTTTTGATGAGATCCGTGTTCTTCAATCAATTTTTCAACCTTGAAATTTGTTTCTGCCATTGATGTAATTATTTCTCCTAGTGTCCAGCGCCTAATTTTTGTTCTCGGTAAAGCGTATTTCTGTGATCCCGTAAGGAGAGTACTATAAGCTACGTCATCTTCAATAAGTTCCTCGTCGAAATAATTTCCATTTGCTCGAAATGATGGATGATCTACTCCTAATAATTTTGTATAAACGGGATGATAGTCACGTAGTATAAATGTCCCATCTTGTTTTAGTAAGTGAGAGATTATATGAAAGAGTGGCTTTAAGTCTAAAAAGTAATGGAGCACGCCAAGTTCCAGTAACACGATATCAAATGATTGGGATAGATTTAAATCTAGTACATCGGAAATGATATATTGAATAGAGACACCAGCAGCTTCGGCTAGTTCGGTTGCGTATTTTTCATTACTTGCTGAAATGTCTACAACTGTTACATCGGCTCCTAAAAGAGCAAGAGCAACTGCTTTATTTCCTTTTGATCCGAGTAAATTAATAATACGCTTTCCTTTTGGAGATTGTATGTAGGGTAAATAATGAGTGACCTCGCGCACGGGATCTTCCATGAGCTTTTTCGCATAATCCTCTGGTGCCCCGTGGCGATTTGTCCAAGCTTCATAAGCAGCTGCGTTCCAGCTTTTTTCATTAATAGTACTTAGTTGTTTTTGATTCAATTTTATCACTCCTTTTGTGAACGTATAGTTATTCGGTGAATGAGTAGGATTTCCTGTTTTTTTGAATAAAAGTTTGATTTTTCTGTTGTTAAGTCGTAAAATACGTTTTATACATAAAAGCGTTGAAAAGGAAAAGTAGAATGGAACCATTCTTTCCAGAGAGCTTCGGTAGCTGAGAAGAAGCAAGAATATTCATTTGAACAATGGCCTTTGAGCTTCGTCCTGAACTTATCAAATGATAATAGTAGGCGGCGACGAGAGTTGGTACTCGTTATCAAAACCACAGTATAAGAGCATATAGCTCCGTACTTGTTAAGGTTAGTTATGCGAATGACTGACGAAATAAGGTGGTACCGCGACTGTTTATACAGCCCCGCCCTTATCTTTTTTAAGATAAGGGCGGGGCTTTTTATATTTTAAAGGAGGAATATAAGATGAGTATTTTTATTGGAGGCGCTTGGCCGTATGCAAATGGTTCGTTACACCTTGGACACATTGCTAGTTTGTTACCAGGAGATATTTTAGCACGTTATTACCGGGCAAAAGGTGAGAATGTGTTGTATGTTTCGGGAAGTGATTGTAATGGAACACCGATTACAATTAGAGCAAAACAAGAAGGTGTGACGGTGAAAAAAATTGCTGATAAGTATCATGAAGAGTTTGAGCGATGTTTTCGTAGCCTTGGTTTTACTTATGATTGCTATACACGTACAGATAGCGAGCATCATCATGAAACTGTTCAAAAAGTCTTTTTGCGACTATTAGAAGAAGGTTATATTTATAAAAAAGTAGTTGAACAAGCTTATTGCGAAACGTGTACGCAATTTTTACCGGATCGATATGTAGAAGGTATTTGTCCGCATTGTCATGAAGCAGCAAGGGGCGATCAATGCGATGCTTGTTCCGCTATTTTAGATCCACTCGATTTGTTAGAAAAGAAATGTAAGTTATGTGGTAGTACGCCATCAGTACAGGAAACAGAGCATTTCTATTTTGCATTGCATAAATTTCAGCAGCAAATTAAAGAGGTCGTAGAAATTGCAAAGCAGAAAGTAACATGGCGCGACAATGCAATTCAATTAACAGAGAGATATTTAAAGGAAGGATTACAAGATAGGGCAGTGTCACGTGATTTACCAATTGGGGTACCAATTCCAGTGGCAGGATATGAAGATAAGAAAATTTACGTATGGATTGAAGCAGTGACAGGATATTATTCGGCGAGTAAACGCTGGACTGAAGAAACAGGGAAAGATGATCAAGAGTTTTGGGATAAAGAAGCGAAAACATATTATGTGCACGGAAAGGATAATATTCCGTTTCATTCAATCATTTGGCCAGCGGTATTACTTGGAATAGGAGAAGAAGCAATCCCGCGTCATATCGTTTCGAATGAATATTTAACAGTTGAAAAAAGAAAATTATCTACAAGTAAAAACTGGGCAGTATGGGTGCCTGACATATTGGAACGCTACAATCCAGATTCTATTCGTTACTTTTTAACAGTTAACGCACCAGAAAATCGTGATACTGATTTTTCATGGCGTGAATTCATTTACAGTCATAATAGTGAACTATTAGGCGCATACGGAAACTTTGTGAATCGGACGTTGAAGTTCATTGAAAAGTATTATGATGGCATTGTGCCAAAAGCAAATATTAATATAGAGCTGAGAGATAAGATAGAAGGATTATATAAAAGTGTAGGAGAGGCAATTGAACAAACTAAATTTAAGGTGGCATTAGAAACAATATTTGATGCAGTACGCTTTGCAAATAAATACTTTGATGAAAAGCAGCCTTGGAAACAAAGAGAAGACGACCCAGTTTCATGTGAAGAAACGATTTGTAACTGTGTTTATCTTATCGCTAACTTTGCACAACTGCTTGAACCATTTTTACCGTTTTCAAGTGAAAGAGTTAGAAATACATTATCGAGTGTTAAAGTAAATTGGGAACCCCAAAATACGTTGCCAAACCGAATTGATATTGTGCAGCCATTATTTGAGCGAATCGATGTAAAGCAAATTGAACATGAGGTAGAGAAGTTATATGGAGCGGTAAAGTGAAATATAAGGAAAAGACCTTTCAAATAAATGAAAGGTCTTTTGTTATGCTGTATAACCCTCTTTCTTATCTTCCAAAAAGAAAAGCACAGCAAGGATTACGAGAATAATAGCTGCAATATCATATGTTATCTTGAATGTAGTATTAAAGTTTAACATATCGTAACTTTATTCACATTTATATACAAGTTGATGTTTTCACGCACTATGCACACGATTATGTTTTTTTTCTTTCCTGGCAGTAAGTAGTTGCGGTGTAAAAATACCGAGTAATATAACTACAATCCCAATCCACTGCATTGGCGATACAACTTCATGAACAAGTGTAATAGAAGCGATAATTGCTGTTGGTAATTCAGCTGCACCTAATATTGTACCAAGTCCCGTTCCGACTTTTGGTACCCCAATTGAAAAACAAATGACAGGTATAATAACCCCGAACAGTCCAAGGAAGAAAGCATATTTCCATAGGCCTGCTTGTAAAGCGCCGTCCGTTAAAAAGGTAGGCGGGAAAAATAAGCATACAATAAGAGTAGCACTCGTTGTCATAAGAAAGCTTTTCGTATAAGGCGGAACATCTGTAGCAACGCGCCCGCTTACAAATACATAGAATGAGAAAGAGACGGCAGCTAATAGTCCGAAAATAATACCTTTCGTAGAAAAGTTTTGTCCAAGACCTTCAAATACTCCACCAGCAAACAATGTACCAGTAAATAAAATAATAATAGATATAACTTTCTCACGGCTTGGAAAGGTTCGATTTGCAATCGCTTCGATGACTACACCAATCCAAGTGAACTGAAAGAGTAAAACGACAGCGATAGATGCCGGTAGTTCTTCTACAGAAATAGCGTAGAAAATCCCAGTCATACTCATCGTTGTTCCGACTGTTAGTAATGAAAAGAATTGCCTTTTTGTTACTTTATGGCGTGAAAAGAAAAGAACGAGTAGAAGTAGTCCAATCCATCCGAAGACATATTGACCTCCTAATAGTTGATGTGCTGAAAATCCGTCAATGAATCCGAGTTTGAAAATAGTTGAAAGTACGCCGTAGCTACAAGCTCCGAGTAAAACGAGTAATGAATACTTGAATTTCTCCATAAAGATCCTCCTTAAAAATAATAAAAAACGCCCGTTATCCTAATAAGGAAAACGGGCGAACGAAACAGAGTAAGAGACTCTACAAAATTCCGCCACTCATACGAAGTATGAGTTTGGGGTATGAAATTATAGTAGTAGTTTACATTGCTTTTGGGAATACAATGGAGCATTTTACACCTTGAGGTGTGTTTTGTATCCCATAAGGGAACTGATGTTTATCTAATATTTGTTTTACAATATATAACCCAAGACCACTACCTTGTACTAAGCCATGTTTGCCAGGATTTGCGCGATAGAATGGCTCAAATAAATGGGCAAGTTTATCCTCATCGATTTGTGAACCTGTATTTAATACTTCTAATGCGTAACCGTTTGGCTTTTCATAAAGCTTTATATATACATGCTGATGATCAATTGTATAATGAATTGCATTTGAAATAATGTTAAAAATAGCAGTTTGAATAAATTTAGGATCAGCTAAAATTTGTACGTCTTGTTTAATGTTAGATTGAACATTTAATTGTTTTACAGATACAAAATAATCCACTTTTTTCATAACATCCTCAATAATAGTAGTTAATGAAATAACTTCTAAATTCGGTTTAAATTGAGGGTTTTGTATTTTGGATAATTCTGACATCTTTTCCGTTAATATGTTAATATCTTGCATCATCTCGTAGGAGCGTTTTAAATATTTATCTCTATCTTTATAAGCTCCGATTCCGTGAATCATGCCATCTAGTTGTCCCATAACGGCTGCGATAGGTGTTTTTAATTCATGGGATACCATAGACATAAATTCTTTGCGAGATTGTTCTAATTGTTGTTCCTTCTTGAGCTCATTTCTTAAATCTTGATTGCTTTCATGTAAATTCTTTACAATATTTGGTACTTGTGAAGCAGCTACTTGCAAATTAAAATCTGTTTGATCTGTATTTTTGTTCAGCGCCTTTTTATCTGAGAAATCAAGATTCATAATATCTTTTAAAGCATCGCTCATATATTGAAAAGGTTTGGCAATTAGTTTTGTATAAATTAAAGATCCGAGCAGTGATAATGCAAGCATTGTCGCACCAATATATGGAGCTAACTGTTGCAGTGCATCTGCTAATCTTGGATTATCATTTGTTTTATTTGCTGCATTTTGTTTATGTAAGGCATCATTGTTAGCGATTTGCTTTTCCGCTTCTGTAAGTGGAGCAGCTGTACTATTTTTCCCCGCAATATTTTGTGCATGTTCTTTTGTTTTTGCAGTTTGGCTAGGCTGCAACAGGTGATTGATGGCTGTAGAGAGTGTTTTATAATCTATAATAGAAGATTGAAAATTAAAAATATTACTCTCTGGCACAGCTTTATTTTGATTCGTTTTACTTTGGTCGTTTTGTTTGTCTGAATCCGCATGTTCTGTAGTCTGCGCGCCATTTTCTTTTGCAAAACGTTCTTTATCGTAGTTTGAAGCTAGAAAATAAATAACTTGATAAAGACAAAGTGATAAAAGAATACAAAATAATAAGGTTTTGATGAAAATATTTTTGGTGATGTTGTCTTTACTACGATTCGATTTTGTAGCCAATGCCTTTCACCGTTTTGATATAAGGAATTCCTAATTTTTTTCGTAAGTTTTTAATATGTGTATCTATAACTCTTACATCACCATAATGTTCATAGCCCCATACCTTATTCAACAAATCACTTCTTGATAATACTTTCCCCCGATTTTGCAGTAAAGTATATATAATTTCAAATTCTTTTGTTGTCAATTCAATTTGATTACCATGAACATAAGCGGCATATGCTGTAGAATTTAACATCAACTCATGGAATTGTAGTATAGTCGCAGTTTCTGCTTCCTTCGTTGCTGCCCTTCTTAATACAGCTTCTACACGTTTAATAAATACCGTATAATGGAACGGTTTCGTAATATAGTCATCAATACCTAATTCAAATCCTTTAATTTCACTTTCTTCATTATGTAAGCCTGTTAACATAATGATTGGTACATCAGATTGTCCTCGCATAATTTTACAAATACTATAGCCATCTATATCTGGTAACATCACATCAAGGAGGACAAGATCGTATGAATTTTTTTGGAAAAGAAGTATACCTTCTGTGCCAGCGCCAACGACATCAACGTTAAAGTTTTGTGCCATTAGAAATTCACGAATAAGTTCTTGTATATCTGGGTTGTCTTCAATCACCAGTATATGCGTCATAGTAACACCTCCTAAATAACGCTTTTTACTGCAATATTCGAATTCATCATTTTTCGGATGACTCAAATTGTTTATACATATAATAAGCCCCCGCTATAAAATAATCATGAAAGCAGCAAGGGGAATTGTTTAGAGAAACTGAATATTTCAGAATTACAGTAGTTCTATTATAGTATGTATTGTAAAATTTATAAAATATTATAAATGTATAATTTTAATATCTATGTTTATCAATGTTTTGATGTTATTTGACACAATCTATTCTCATTATATATGTAAATACAGTTGTTTTGCTACTGTAATTGAATAAATAAAATAAGCCAAGATATAAAATTCTTGGCTACACGTAAATCGTGTTCTTAGGTTATTTTACAGTGACAGTAGCTTGCTGCTGAATACGCTCAAATAACCAGTGTATATCATTGTTATACATACGAATACAACCGAGTGTTGTCGCTTTTCCGATTGCTTGATTATTGTTAGTTCCATGAATAGCATAAGTTGTTCCGTAAGTTCCTGCCATATTTAATCCGAGCCAACGGTCACCAAGTGGATTACGTGGGTCGCCGCCTTTAATTTTGCCTGTATAGTAAGGACGGTTTTTAATTTTATTTACGATTTGAAAAGTACCTTTAGGTGTAGGTGTTGCTACTTTTCCAGTAGCGACAGTGAAACTTTTTATGAATTTTCCATCTTGATAATAATCCATTTTATTTATCTGCGTGTTTACGATAAGCTGATCTTTCATTGTAGCTGCCTCTGCAGTAGTGAATGGAAGAGTTAAAAATCCTAATGATAATAGTGCACTTAATAATAGTTTTTTCATTATGTTCTCCTTTTACTTGTTGTAATAGTCTTACATACAATGAATTTGTAATCCTCGTAATGCTTGATTTATATTTTCATCTAATGTTTCAAAGAAGGTAGTAATCTTTGTATTGTGTTTGTTGTTTTTATCAATAAGTAATCTTTCATTTAATAAAAGCTCACCATGTAGTCCAAAACTTTGAACTTGAATCTTTAGTTCATCTTCAGTTTCAGAAATAATAGGTAAGAAATAGTGAAAAGCTTTCGTTGGAATGATGTAGCTTTTGCCAATCATGCTTTCTTGATTTGAATTGATCCATTTTCTCGTGACGATCTTAATGTTCTTTTTTGAAACGATAAAAGATAGTGTTGTAGATTTTGTTAAACTTACGTCAAATTCATTTGTTTCACATATGTTTAAATTAAAAACGTTTTCATTTTGATGAGATTCAACATTTGTATTAATAAAATCGTGCATTTTATAAGCTTCCATTCGTATTCACCCTTTTTTCAATTTCGAAAAACGACTTATATTTATTCAGTTTAATGCTTAGTCATATATTAGTTAAATTTTTCAACAAATTCCGATATAATCTTACAATACGTATATGAAGCTAATATGAAGTTAGTATGAGTTTGTTATGGTTTTTTATAGAGAACAAAATAAGGTGATTTCCAAGTGTTAAAAACTGGATAAAAAATGTATATTAATGGCTATATTCCGTACGGTATATAGTTGTTAGCTCATTTTAAAATGATAATGGGTATAAGCAAATAAAGAACAGAAAACTTTAGTGTGAGCCTTACAAAAATGTAATAAAAATGTAAGCTATTGTGATAGTTATTTCGACAATTTTTTTATACAATAATAGTAAGAAGTTGTACGTGATTGAAAGGAGAGATGACATGGAATGGGTTCATGAATTATTTCAGCAGTACGGGTACTATGTTGTACTTGTTGGTTTGCTGTTAGAATACATTGCACTTCCGTTTCCGGGAGAGCCAACATTAGCATATGCGGGGTTTTTAGCACAGAAGGGTGATCTAAGTTTACCTATTTTAATTATCCTATCCTTTATTGGGACAAGTGTAGGAATGACAATTCAATACTTTTTAGGGAATAAGCTTGGTATGCCTTTTGTTCAAAAATACGGGAAGTACGTATTTTTAACACAAAGAAAAATTGATTTAACGAGAATGTGGTTCGATAAGTATGGATATTTTCTAATCTTTATCGGTTTCTTCATTCCTGGTGTACGTCATTTTACAGGATACTTTGCAGGTATCATTAACTTACCGTTTCGCCGCTTTGCGATTACAATTTATTCAGGTGCTTTATTCTGGGTATCGTTCTTCTTAATCGGTGGCTACTGGTTAGGTGGTAACTTACATGATATTTTCGGATTATTGGAAGATAATATCGGCAAAATCATTTTCGGAGCCATTGTCATTGTAGCAATTACGTTAAGCATTCGTTTCCGCAAGCAACTAAAACGAGTATTTTTACAAAACGCAAGTTAATATGGAATCCATTCTATGTCAGATTTTAGGGAGGCAGTGCAAAAGCACTGCCTTTTTTATTGTATTTTCCAGTTTGCTTTTATTTTTCCATCGATACCGTAACCGGTCACTACTATATAATACGTTCCCGTTCTATTAGGTGAAAGTTCGTACGTATCGTTGCTTAGGTCGGAAAGGGGTTCATATTTATTAAATTCACTAGAAAAGTAAGTGCTATAACCTTGGTAGGTGCTATTTTCAGTAATAAGGAAGTTTACGTTGACCTCAATTATGTAGTTCTTGAAGATTATTATATACGTTATGTTTAGTATAATATATATTCGTTTTTGACATGTATCTACGTCAAAATGACAATTATAATTGACAAATATAAGGATGTTATTTACAATTTTAATTAAATAAATGAAAAAGAGGGAAGACATGAAGCTTCAAAATCGAGTGAGGGAATTTCGAGCAAAGCATCGTTTATCACAAGGGGATTTAGGGAAAGCGATTGGCTCATCACGGCAAACCATTAGTTTAATTGAGCGTGGGGATTATGCGCCATCTATTGTGTTATCGCTAAAAATCGCACAAATTTTTGGAGAGCCGGTGGAGGAGATATTTATGTTGGTGGAGGGGGAAGATGGAGATGAAGGGTAAGGGGAAAATGACGGCTATATTGAAGTTGTTAGTAGGAGCAATTTTTGGTGGGCTTATAGGGTATGTAGTAGGGGATATTGCAACAGAGGGTACTAGCAAAATACCTCCTGTTATTAGCATTGCTATGATGAGTGTATTTGGCGTAGCGATTATATATTATATTTGGAAGCGTACAAGAGCGCTCGCACAAACGAAAGATGAAGAAGAAAATGTTAAGGGACGAAGATTAGGGATAGCGCTTATTTATTTTCGAGTAATGGAAATTATTATTCCATCATGGTTTGTTTGTTCAGTTATCACTTTTTATAGAACGTATACAAGTGAGGGGAACTTGCTCTTTGTTAGTGTAAGTATTGTCGTATCTACAGTGTGCTTTATTGCTATAACTTGGTTAGGATCTGTAATGAGGAAAAGGTATAACGCTCTATATCCAGAACAGAGTGTTACGTATTCTCAGTCAATGGAAATGTGGGCAAAGAATGCAGATGAAGGGCAAAAGCAAATTGTTCATGAAGCGGGATATAAGGCATATCAATATACAAACATGACACTTGCTTGTGCGTGGTTGGCGGCGATTGCGTATGCAATTTTAGATGGAAAAGACTTCTTTATGGTCATTATGATTTCGTTCGTTTGGGTATTACATGTTGGAACATATATGTACGAAATGCATAAAAAAATGATTTATTAAGGGGAGAAAAACGGTGGATGTTTTAAGAAGACCTGCTTTTTTAATGTTCGTTGCTTTCGTTTGCTCCGCTGTATACGGATTTATTCGAATAGAAAAAGTACAGCAAATTATAGAAATATGGACCTTTTTCGGGATTGCATTGCTTGTGGTGGCTATTCATGAATTAGGGCATGTAATATTCGGCTTGATGGGCGGTTTGAAATTTAAATTTATGGCAGTAGGACCTATTACTGTGCAAAATGAGAAAGGAAAAATACGAATTCGAGAAAATAAATTATGGGAGTACTTTGGAGGCGTTGCGATGCTAGTGCCGCCTTCTATAGAGACACCGAACCTTTCAAAAAAATGGGCGTGGATGACTTTAGGTGGACCGATTACAAGTGTACTATTCGGTATTACTTCAGGTTACATATACATGGTTAGTTATTATCAATATCTTTTATATTTTTCCGTTTTACACTTTACGATTTTTGCCGTTACAATAGTGCCGATAAAAGGAACATTCCTGAGCGATGGCATGCAATTTCTCATTTTAATTAAAGATGATGAAGGGGCTAGAGGGCATTTATATAATATTCAAGTATCGGGTGAATTATTAAGCTACAAACGGCCGAAAGATTGGGATGAGAGATTAGTAGAAATTAGTGAAGAAAAAATAAAAGAGGATAAAAGTATAAGAGAAATAATGAGCGGACTTATGCTCGTATTTTATGCCCGAGCTGATCAAGAGGGAATGGAAAAAGCGATAGTGCATTTAGAGAAAATTGTGCAGTTACCTGTGACAAAAGAAAATAAATATTTTGTTGGTAGTTTTCATAGTTGGTATCTTTTATATAGAGTACTTTATCAGCAGGAAAATCTTTACTTGCAAGAAGCGAAGAATCATGCGAAGGCAATTACAAGGCTGGACTTACATGGGTATTACCGTACGCAAGGAATTATCAAATATTTAGAGCAAGATATGGAAGCATGCCATATTTATATGAAGAAAGCAGATAAAGAATTGAAGAGCGCTGAGAAGAGTGAAATAGGATATTTACAATTGGATAGAGAGTGGTTCGAGCAGTTGAAGGAGAGGGTATCTTACGATGGGTGAGGTATCCTCTTTTCTATATGTAATCTTATGCCGTTCCATAAAAAGTTCGGGGCGAGTAAAATGAGGTAAGAAGAGCAAAGCTTGGAGGAGTTATATATGGAAATTTTAGCGATTATTTTGCTAGTCTTACTCATTTATGTGATTTTTAAAGTGGCATATGTAGCAGTAAAGATACTCGCAGTCCTATTAATTATCTTTTTAATTGTAGAGTTCGGCAGTAAGCTGCTTGGGGGATAGGGTATGTTGTGCTTTAGGGATGGCGAAGGATGTCGGTAAATCGATATCCCGTGTCGAAACGTCGATATAATGAAAAAATCGCCGATATAAGTGTCGAAACGGTCGATATAATCGAGGAATCGCTGATATATTTTGGTAAATACCAATTAGAGTATGCACGGGGGATAGCAAACAAAAAGCTGGAAGAGTATCTTCCAGCTTAAGAGTTGCTTTCAATTTGGCGACTGCTATCTTCTTCAGTGTCCTGTAATAGATTGAATACGTCTGCTAGGCAGAATGCGATAAACCAAGTCCATAGACCGTGGAAGAAAGCTGAGCTTAATTGAAGTGGTAATGTATAGTTTGTCATTGAGTAGGAAATACATCCACCAACGATTCCGATCATTGTTAATAACATTGTTTTTTGAGCATTTTCTTCTGGATTGAAGAGGAAGAAAATGTATCCGCCTAAAATTGAAGCGCTTACAAGGGTTTCGATTCCATTAAAAATGATATTCTCTCCAAGCTCTGTGTTTGTCCAGAAACAGATCACGCCGCCGACGATGGCAAATAGGACAGCTAGTGTGTATCGTATATATTGATTCATATGTTCATCTCCTTATGTAATAAGATGATTTGGAAGTCAAAAAGGTAGGTATAGTATATTGAAGTGAATTTTAGTTGTACGAATCTTTTTATAAAAAGATCAGTGAAGAATAACTAAGATGAGCAGCTTTTTTAAGCCGTTACGTGTATGGTGTCTGAAATATACACGACTTCTTGTTTCTTTTTGCTTATATAAATAAGAGAAACTTCCAAGTCTATATACTCTTTTTTGTAAGTCTACTTTTATTATAACACATTTATTGCCACACTAATAGAATTATCTGATTTTGTAATAAGTGTAAAAAATAAAAAACGCAAGGAATTGTAGTTCCTTGCGCCTTTTTATATACGTTTGAAACGGCCGACAATTTCAACTGTTTCAGTAATGTTCATAAATGCTTTATTATCCACTTGGCGGATAATACGTTTCATTTCGCCCAACTCGTAGCGAGTTACGACAGTGTAAATCATTTTTTTCTTATGGTTTGTATAGCCGCCGACAGCATCTACCATTGTTACGCCACGTATGCCGTGATGTAATAGTGAGCTTTTTATTTCCTCACCTTTTTCTGTAATTGTCATTATCGTTAATTTAATATGTTTTGTATGCACGGCATCAATTACTTTGCTGACTACAAACCGACTAATTAACGTATAAAGCGTAATATCCCATCCGAAAATAAATCCTGCTGCAACAAGTAAGATTAAGTTGAATCCAAAGATGATTGCTCCAATTGAAACATCGCGATGTTTCGCTACAATCAATCCAACAACATCAAAACCACCTGTTGAAGAAGCAAATCGGAATATGATTCCTGAGGCAGCACCGCAGATGACACCACCGAATACAGAAGACAGCAAAATATCATCTGAAACTTGGTGTACTGGGATAATGTTCATCGCTAAAGATGATACAGCCACAAAGTATGCCGTTAAAAAGGTTGTCTTCTTTCCTAAGTAAAAGTGACTTAAAATAAGAAGCGGAATGTTTAGTAAAAAGATAAGTGCTCCGATATTGTAGTGCATTAAATAACCGATAATCATCCCTACACCAGCGAATCCACCGCTAATCATATTATGCGGGATAAAAAACATATTCATAGAAATTGCATACAAAATAGAAGCTATAAAAATAACAACTAACTGTATGATGAATTCTAAATGAAATGTTTTAGCTGCTGGGAAGGATAAAAAGGCGGTGTCGGGAACGTAATCGGCGTCTCCTAGTTGACCCATAGTATGTTTCATCTCCATATTCATTTTTGATTACAAGAAGAGAATAAAGCTTTTTTCAAAAACTGGCAATAGTTTTATTATAATGCAAAAATTTTATAAATTTCTAACAAATTAAACCTATTCAAAGATACGTGTGAATATACTAAAGAAAGCGGATACATTAGTTTTCTAGCATAATTTTTTGAGAAAATATGCAAAAAAACTTTTGAGAACAAAAGGAAATAGAGAATGTTTGCTGAATATGCTAAAATGACTTTATTAAGGATGTGAAGCGATGGAATTTTTATTGCAGGATGCAATTCTATATATATCGTTTGTAACGACAGCGCTTTGTGTATTAGAAGTCTTTTTTCTTGCTAACGTTTCTCGCTTTGTGCGTCAGCAAGCATCGAGCGGTAGGCAGAGAGCTTTTAAACTAGTAGATACGTGTGAAGAGGGTACAAGAAATGTACCGCTATTTTCTATTTTTTATAAATATGGAATGATTCGTTCTGTCCGCAGACAAGAATCGAGTGGAGAGAGTGACGAGGTAGGTCCGTATACACCAATGTTTCGCTAATTAATTACGAAACATTGGAGGAATGAACATGTTAAAATCATACCGAGCTAGGCTCATTAGTTTATCATTATTACTTGTTTTTGTTTTATCTGGCTGCAGTAATGCAGGTACAATTGATTCACATAGTACGGGAATTTGGAACCATTATTTCGTATATCCAATCTCATTTATGATTCAATTTGTTGCTCATCATATACCTGGAGCTAGCTTCGGGATTGCCATCATTATCATGACGCTCGTTATTCGTTCAGCAATGATTCCATTAGCTGTTTCGCAATATCGTAGCCAAGCGAAAATGAAAAAAATGCAACCTGAATTACAGAAGCTGAAACAGAAATACGGTGATGTGGGTAAAGATCTTGAAAAACAAAAGCAGTATCAAAAAGAAATGTCAGAACTAATGAAATCAGGCGGTTGGAATCCGTTAGCTGGGTGCTGGCCAATCTTTATACAAATGCCGATTTTCTCTGCTTTGTATTATGCGATTAGCCGAACTGAAGAGATTCGTACATCTTCATTTTTATGGGTGAACCTAGGACATGCAGATCCATATCATATATTACCGATTATCGCAGCGTTAACAACATTTATTCAAATGAAGGTGTTCCAATCAAATGTAACGCCTGGAGAACAAGTTCAAATGCTGAAAATACAGCAAATTATGATGCCTGCAATGATTCTATTTATGGGATTTGCGGCGCCATCAGGACTGGTGCTGTATTGGATTACAGGTAACTTATTTACAATGACACAAACAATTGTATTAAGAAAAATAATGGAACGTGAAGAATTACAATTACAAAAAGCTTAGAAAAACGCCGCTCGTGATGAGCGGTGTTTTTTTATTTAAATCGTTAAGGAAATTTTAAGAAACCAACATTACTATTGGCATTGTATACGAAAGTGTACATGCTTTAGAAATATGAAGGAGGAAATTTCCTATGAAGAAGAAAACAGTTGGGTATGTAGCAATTGCAGGTGCTTTATCATTTGGAATTATAGGAGGAGCTTGCATACCAGCGTTTGCGGCAACGAATACTCCAGCGGCCGAGCAAGTTACAAAAACTGCGAAGAAGGATTTAGATGAAGCGACAAAACAAAAAGTAAAAACGATTATGGATGATACAAAGAAACAGTTAGAGGGATTAGGTGTGAAACTTCTAGAGAAGGAGAAACGCAAAGACATGCTTGCGGACTTAGATGAGGCGACAAAAGAAAAAGCGAAGTCGATTCTAGAGCAAGAAAAATCCGGGAAATTAACTCGCGAACAAGCAAATGAGGAATTAACAAAGCTAGGCGTGAAATTCCCAGAGAAAGGTAAGCACAAAGATATATTCGCGAATTTAGATGAGGCGACAAAAGAAAAAGCGAAGTCCATTTTTGAGCAAGAAAAGTCCGGAGCATTAACGCATGAGCAAGTGAAAGAGAAATTGAAAGAATTAGGCGTAACGCTTCCAGAGAAAGGGAAGCACGGTGACATGTTCACGGATTTAGATGAGGCGACAAAAGAAAAAGCGGAAGCAATTTTGAAGCAAGAAAAGTCTGGAACACTAACTCGTGAGCAAGCGAAAGCGAAGTTGAAAGAACTAGGTGTGAAGTTCCCAGAGAAAGGGAAGCACGGTGATATGTTCGCGAATCTAGATGAGGCGACAAAAGAAAAAGCGAAGTCTATTTTTGAGCAAGAAAAGTCCGGAAAATTAACTCGCGAGCAAGCGAAAGAAGAATTGACAAAACTAGGTGTGAATCTTCCAGAGAAAGGGAAGCATGAAGACATCTTTGCAAACTTAGATGAGGCGACAAAAGAAAAAGCGAAAGCGATTCTAGAAAAGGAAAAGAAACAATTAGCAGATTTAAATGTGGATCTTCCAAATCATAAATTTTTTATGAAAAAAGATGATAAATAATTGAACTATGTAGTATCTTTCGTGTGGGCAACCGAAAGGTACATATGACAAATGCGAGGACCGATTTCTGTAAGCAGAAATCGGTCCCTTTTAATGATTCATTGAAATTCTTTTCATTGTTAGTATGTATCCAAAGATGCAGTAGAAGATTGCAAAACCGATAAACACTTCAGTATATTGGTATTTACCTAATACGTAGAAGGAAGCAGCTGGTATAATAGCTACCGCTAAAATGCTATAACCAGGATACTTATATCGATACATGATAGCGAATATAAAAGAAAGAACCGTAGCGATGATACAAAAAATAGCAATCATTATTAGTACACCTCCTACATGAATTATACCATTTTTAGGGAATTAGAGAAGTGTCGGAACTTCTGTTATAATATAAGAAGAGAAATGTTTCTTATGTTATATAAAAAATATATTTATTTTTTCTAACAATTCAATATAATGGGAAACAACTACAAAATTCGACATCAAGAAGTGATGATGAGGATATGATCAATTTTTTACGATTATCAGAGAGGGAGGCCTTTGGCTGTGAGCTTCCTAATACGGGAAAATCGATTACCACCTCTGAACTGCAGCAGTGAACGTATATCTAGTAATTGCATGCCGGCAAAAACCGTTATTTAGACTTGAGAAATTGGTGAAGTGTGTCACTTTACTAATTGAAACAAGGGTGGAACCACGAATACAACACTCGTCCCTTTTTTAGGGAGGAGTGTTTTTTTATTTCATTTTTGCATCACACTAGAATTGGAAGGAGGATACGCAGCATGCATCATGATGAGAAAAACAAAATTGGTTTAACAGTAGCACTTTCTATCGTAGTAGGAACTATTATTGGGTCTGGTGTGTTTATGAAACCAGGGAGCGTATTAGATTACTCAGGGAGTTCTAATATGGCTATTCTTGCTTGGGTAATTGGTGGTCTGTTGACGTTAGCAAGTGGTTTAACAGTAGCCGAAATTGGAGCGCAAATTCCGAAAAATGGTGGGTTGTATACGTATTTAGAGGAGATTTACGGAAGTTTTTGGGGGTATTTATCTGGCTGGATGCAAACAATTGTTTATGGACCAGCTATTATTGGAACGTTAGGTTTGTATTTTAGTTCTTTAATGATCAATTTTTTCTATTTAGATAAAGTCTGGAATTTACCAATCGCAATTGGAACAGTTGTGTTCCTAGGCGTTATAAATAGTTTGGGAACAAAATATGGGGGCATCGTCCAAACGGTTACGACAGTTGGGAAGATGATTCCAATTATATTAATTGTTGTGCTAGGGTTTTGGAAAGGGAATAGTGATATCTTCAACGTAGTTGTACCGATATCAGAAAATCAAAGTATCGGGATGGCAATTTTAGCAACTTTATTTGCCTATGATGGCTGGATTTTGCTTGCTTCTATTGGCGGAGAAATGAAGAATCCAACAAAGTTATTACCGAAGGCAATGACAGTTGGGATTTTAATTGTAACAGCTGCTTACGTATTAATTAACTTAGCGTTATTAAATGTATTACCAGCAGCGAAAATTGTAGCCCTTGGAGAAAACGCAACGGCGACAGCTGCGGGAATGTTACTTGGAGAATATGGCGGGAAAATTATTAGTATCGGTATTATCATTTCTATTTTCGGTTGTTTAAATGGAAAGATTTTAACATTCCCACGTATTCCGATGTCGATGGCAGAGCGTGGACATCTTCCGTTTTCTAGGTTTATTGCAAAGGAAAGCCCAAGATTTAAAACACCAGCGAATGCGATTACTGTTGAAATCATATTAGGAATTATTTTAATGATTATTAGTGATCCGAATAAGCTATCCGAGATTTCCGTATTCATTATTTATATTTTCTATGTAATGACATTTATAGGTGTCTTCATTTTAAGAAAACGTAACAAGAATAAAGAGCGTGCATACAGTGTACCGTTATTCCCAATCGTACCAATCGTCGCGATTTTAGGATCATTGTTTGTACTTGGAAGTGCGATTATTAACGATCCGGTAAGCTGCTTCTTATCAATTGGAATTGTATTTACTGGACTTCCGGTATATTGGTACTTAAATAAGAAGAAAGAAACTGGAGTTTAATGATTGAAGGGCAGGCGTATTATACGCCTGCTTTTTTGCTGTAAAAAAATTTGTACTTGCGTCCACTTTCTCTTTTGGTTACTATAATGGTAGTAACCAAAAGAGAAAGTGTGGGGAAAGGCTTGAATTTTCGTGTATATATTTTAGCTATTGCGGCTTTCGTAGTCGGAACGGTTGAGCTAATTATAGGAGGAACGCTTGATTTAGTTGCTAATGATTTAGGTGTGTCGATTAGTGCAGCTGGTCAGCTTATTACAATATTTTCAGTAGTATTTGCTCTATCGGGGCCAGTTTTATTAGCATTAACAGGCAAGTTTGAAAGAAAGAAATTGTATGTTGTGGCATTATCAATTTTCTTAATTGGAAATATCATTTCGGCATTTAGTGTGAATTACGAGATGTTAATGTTCTCGAGAGTAATTTGTGCAGCGAGTGGATCGCTTATTATTGCACTATCGGTAACACTTGCTTCTAGTGTAGTAGAGCCGCATTTCCGTGCGCGTGCAATTGGAATCATTTTCATGGGTATTAGTGGATCACTCGTACTTGGAGTACCGCTAGGTCTTGTGCTCGGAAATGCATATGGATGGCGTGCACCATTTGTATTAATTTCGGTATTAACAGTTATAGCAATCGCTTGTATTTCATTATTTTTAACGAAAGTACCACCGACATCAGTACTATCGATAAGAGAACAAATTGCTACGTTAAAGGATAAAAAAATTGTAAGTGCACAGTTAACATCATTTTTATTTTTAACAGGTCATTTAACGCTATACGCATATTTAACGCCGTTTCTAAAAGATGTGATGCATGTTGAAGCAAATTGGATTAGTGTGTTTTACTTCATTTTCGGAATTGCAGCGGTACTTGGAGGTGGCCTTGGCGGCTGGCTTGCTGATAAATGGGGATCGAAGAAAAGTATTATTTCCATCATTATCGTATTTGCATGTGCAATCTTTATGTTGCCGATGATGAGATTCTCATTCCCGCTTTTCATTATTATGATGGGGCTTTGGAGTATGCTGAGCTGGGCAATTTCGCCAGCACAGCAAAACCATTTAATTGAAATTGCGCCAGAATCAGCTGGTATTCAGCAAGGTTTAAATAACTCTGCACTTCATTTAGGAATTGCACTTGGCTCAACAGTGGGCGGAGTTGTTATTGAGAAATCATCTGTTATATATAACGCTTGGGTAGGCGGCGTTTTCATTATATTGGCACTGCTTTGTGCGATTTTCTCTATTACGAGAGGACGTTCGAATCAGCTTACGAAAGAAGAATCTATCATTTGATAGGTTCTTTTTTGTGTGAAAAATTGCAGGGGTTAGTAGAGAAATGGAGAAGGGAATATATAGCGAGGTGATAGTATATGGAGTCTAATTTTTCAATTATTGGTTTTCTAATTTCTTTAGTCCCATTATTTCTTATTATTTTTGTATTTAGATGGATTCGTTTCATCTATCAAAATTCTGAGAAACAAGTAGAGCAAAATGAGAAGATTATTGAGCTTTTGATGGAGATAAAGGAGCAAAAAAAATCGTAAAATGAACGTTCTGTATTTACAAATCAAAACCATCCGAAAAACCAACTACATAAAATTAAATTAGCGAAAGCGTAAAAAAGAGCTGTACCAAATGAGTATGTAAAACTCCGCTTGGTACAGCTTTTTTTGTATGAAAAATTATATTATCTATTCAAATGGTAGAATCGATTTTTGGATTTGTTAATACCTCAACTTCATCAACAATTCCTTAATTTCCTCATCCTGCATAAAGAGATCATGGTGCTTCTCTGTAATCTTCGCAAGTGCAACGTCATGATAGAAGAACTCCGTAAAGAACTTCACGAAAGGTTGTGACATTGTTTTCATCGCTTGCCATGATTCTTGCTCTACACCAGCAAATAAAATTTCACGATCGTCAACGATGAGTAGTAAATAACGCTCTAATGCGTTAGGTTCTTGAGCTGGGATTAAAAAATGCATGTTTTCTAAGTCAGTTTCCACTTTTCCAACTATGAGGGACTCGACTTGGACGCCTTGTTTTTCTTTTTGTTCTAGTAAAGGAAGATATTCTAAAAGGGTATCGTTCCATGCGGAGATGCGTATGGATTCTTTCGCATCTTCTATAAGTTGCCTACTTTGTACTTTAATAGAAGACTGCATTTTTAAACTCCAAACGCGGTCATCTGTAAATGATTTTTTAGAAATATTATTTTCAAGTTCTTTAATATTAGATTGGAATTCTGTCGTTAACTTTTCAATTGCTAGCTTGAGTGGTAATGCTGTATACAATTTTTTCTTCTCAGAAACAGAATCCATTACCATCCCTTTATCAATGAGTCGTGCTAACACTTCGTATATTTTTGCTTTTGGAACACCTGAATGTTTAACGATAGTTGTTGCATCTAATGGGTCATTGCTTGATACGACAACTTCATAAGCTTGGCTTTCATATTGTGAGAAACCGAATTTTTGTAGCATAGTTCCCTCCGAACGAATGAGATTATATGTTAAGGATAATGAACTATTTGTTTTTACACAAGTGTTGAGATAACAAGTAGGTTGATTGAAATGAGAATAAATTTCAATTTTTTAAACTATATGGATTGAGCTTTCTAATTTATCTATTATACTTAATATAGTGATTAATGCGATTAAATTTTACCGAGAAGGGGATGCTTGAGGGAATATGTTGAGAAGTTTACGTTTAAAAATTGCAGTAGTATTTTCGGTACTTATTTCTATGATGTTTGTAATATTAGGTACAGCTGTGTATCAATTGCAAAAAGAGAAAGAAACGCACTCCTTAGACCAGTATTCTGAAAATACGATGGATCTTGTGACAGAGCAGTTAACTGCATTTATGCAGCGAATTGAAGAAGATATGGGTCATTATGGATCTCATGATGATATTCAAAACATGCTACAAGATGGGGTTACTCCAGAAGAGGAGAGTTTTATTTTAAAGGAATTTTCAAGGTTTAAAAAGAATCATCCTGATATTTTAGATGTCTACATTGGGACGAAAGATAAAAAAACGTTGAGTGCAAATCTTGCAGATGGTGGGACAGTTCCAGAAGGATATGATCCGACGAGTCGCCCTTGGTATAAAGCGTCAGAAGCAGCTACAGAATCGACTATTTGGGGAGAACCACAATATGAAATCGCGACGGGTAAGTTAAGTATTGGAGTTTCAAAAGCCATTGTCGGACAAGATGGTTCTGTGTTAGGTGTTGTAGCAATGGATGTATCACTAGGAACGATTCAAAAGCTACTCCATAATATTCAATATAATAATGGCGGAGAAATGTTTGTTATAAATGATAAAAATATTGCCATTGTGTACCCGGAGAAAGTAGGAAAAGATGTTTCGAAAGAACCACTTGTTAAAAGTTTAAATAAAGATGAAACGAAATTTGCGGCGGCGACATTAGGTGGAAAAGATGTAGTAGCCTATAGTCAATTGTTTGATAAGATGAAATGGAAAATCGGGATTGTATATCCGAAAGAGTCCATTGATAACTTACTAATAGAAACAAGAAATACAGTTATTATAATGGCATGTATTAGTTTATTAGTTGGAATAGTAGCTTCATATGTATTCTCAAGAAGATTAGCGAGACCGTTACAATTATTAACGAATCACGTTCAAAAAGTAGCGGAAGGTGATTTAACGTTGCAAATGAAAGTGACAAGTAAAGATGAGGTTGGTACGCTTACGACTCACTTTAATGATATGGTTGGGCAAATGAATGAAATGGTAAGTAAAATTAAAAATAGTGTATCGACAGTACAGAAATCGACTCACAATCTGCATTATTTAACGAATGAAACTGTAGCAGCTAGTAGAGAAGTTTCAGGTGCAATGGATGATGTGAGCGGAGGCGCGTCTACTCTTGCTAATAGTGTAGATGAAGTTTCAGAACAGCTCGAGAATATGGCGCAGTCAGTGGAACAAATGAATAACTCCGTTGGTGAAATAAAAGGAGTGGCTGGCAAAGCTGAAGAGGCATCTAAGCAAGGATTAAATACGATGCGTAATTTAGTTCGTACAAGAGAACAATCATCTTCTATCGTTGTTCATACGGAAGAAGCGTCCGGTAAGTTAGAGCAAAGGGTTGGATCGATTCAAAATGTGGTAGAACTTATAAAAGGTCTTTCGGATCAAACGAATTTACTGGCTTTAAACGCTTCAATTGAAGCAGCACGTGCAGGTGAGCAAGGTAAGGGCTTTGCTGTTGTTGCGGAAGAGGTTCGGAAATTAGCTGAACAATCAAAAGAGGCAACGGGTGAGATTACAATAATGATTAGCGATGTGCAGTTAGAAGTAAAACGAGTTGTAGAAGTTGTAAGTAAATTGAAAGACATTGCGGATATACAAAATAAAGTTACGACAGAGGCGGAGACAGAATTCCGCACAATTATGTCAGTTGTAAATACTATTAGTACCTCAGTTGAAAAAATTGTAGAAGAGGTAAATAACATAGGTCACGAGCAAGAAGAAATTACAGAAGTTATGCAAACAATTGGTAGCACGAGTCAAGAGAGTGCGGCTGTTTCTGAAGAGGTAAATGCAGCAACTGAGTCACAAGTGAATCATTTAGAAAAAGTAGCTCATACGATGGAAAGTTTGACAGAGAATATGCGGGACTTAGAAAGATTGGTTGAGCAGTTTAAAGTAGAAGAGTAATGTATTAGTAAAATGATGAGGATTTCGGTAAAATAGACAATGGATATATAAGAAGCGATTATAGGAGGTAAGTTACTATGGCAATTGTTGATGTATCGATTATTCCAGTAGGAACAGGTAATCCAAGTGTTAGTGAATATGTAGCAGAAGTACAAAAGGTGCTAGAGAAAAATGCTGATCGCGTGAAGTATCAATTAACACCGATGAATACAGTTATTGAAGGAGATCTTCCTGTCATTTTAGAAGTCATTCAACAAATGCATGAAGTTCCATACACGAAAGGTGCACAGCGCGTTGCGACAACAATTCGTATCGATGATCGCCGTGATAAAGTAAGTACGATGGAGAAGAAATTAAACTCTGTTCGATCAAAATTATAAGAAGAAGCAGCGATTTTCGCTGCTTTTTTCATATAGGAGGAAAATAAGATGAGTGAAAAGTTTAATGAGCAATTTGATGGCTTGCTAGAGAAATACACGGAACTATTACTTGGAGAGAGCGACGAAGAGCGAAAAGAGCAGGTACAGAAATGGGCACTTTATTCTTATATGGCTAAGACGATGCCAGCTTTAGTGAAACATTGGAATGAGACGTATCCAGATGCAAAAGAAGAGATGGTACAGTTAATTACGAATATTAAAAAGCTGAATGATGAGAAGCGAAATGAGAAGTAAGAAGGCTTGAGATAATGTTACCTCAAGTTTTTGTTATTAATATCCTCATATAATTTAGATGAAATATAAATGGTTTTGTGAGCATGTCGAATATTTTCGGCATGCTCATTTTTTCCCTAGTAAACTCGTTTTTTCTGAATGTCGAAAAATATTTCCTTCATATTTACAAACGAGAATATAGGGTTTTAAATGTTTTGATAGTATTTTATAAATTATCTAAATAATTATTTGTATCAAATAATTTTAAACAATGATATAATTTCGAAGAGGGGTAAAAAACAGATAAATCATAGTCGTAGGGGTGAATTACATGGAACAATTAATGCGAAATTCGTTTCTTTTCTTGTCTAAAAATAAAGCGCTAACAAAACTGGCTAAAAAGTACGGTTTACGCTTTGGTGCAGGTCGCTTCGTCGCAGGGGAGACGATTGAATTAGCGACAGCTGCAATTAAAGCATTAAATAAGCAAGGTCTTTGTGTAACAATCGATTATTTAGGTGAATTCGTTGATAACGAAGCGGAAGCAAATGAAATGGCTAGCGAATCGATTGAAGCGATTCGTGCAATTGGAAGAGAAGGTCTTAATTCGCAGCTTTCTTTAAAAATGACTTCTATGGGATTAGATATTTCTGACGAAATCGTAATGAACAATATGCGCCGTATTTTAGAAGCTGCAAAAGAAAATGGTGTGTTTATTACAATTGATATGGAAGACTATACGCGCTGCGGAAAAACAATTGATATCTTTAAACAATTAAAATCTGAATACGATAATATTGGTACTGTTATTCAAGCTTATTTATATCGTACAGAAAAAGATATTGAAGATTTAAACGCTTACAATCCTAATTTACGTCTTGTAAAAGGGGCCTATAAAGAACCTGAAGAAGTAGCGTTCCCGGAAAAGAAAGATGTAGATGACAATTATAAAAAAATTATTAAAATGCACTTATTAAATGGAAATTACACTGCAATTGCTTCACATGACGAAGCGATTATTGAATATACGAAAAAACTTGCGGAAGAACACAATATTCCAAGGGATCAATTTGAATTCCAAATGTTATTTGGTATTCGTACAGAGCGTCAACTTGAGCTAGTAAAAGAAGGTTACAAAATGCGCGTTTACGTGCCTTATGGAAACGACTGGTATGGCTATTTCATGCGCCGTCTAGCAGAACGTCCAGCAAACGTTGCGTTCGTATTAAAAGGTATGATCAAAAAATAACCAAGGAGAAAATACTCCTTGGTTATTTTAATTGCTGAAATGCGTAGTGCGCCATTTTCTTCGTATCAGGATATAGCTGCGTACGAGTAGAAGATAACACGACGTTAATGACGCGTTTACCGTCTTTTTCATCAACTGTTACGACTGTGTATTTTCCGAGTGCTGATAAACCGCTTTTACTTCCAATCGCATATGGATCATCATATAGTTCTTCCCGTCCATAGTTTGCGATTTTCGGAGAACGCTCTGAAGTATGTAGTGTTGTATGTATTGAATTCATATATTCTAAAACAATCGGATACTTCAAGGCTTCTTTCGTAATAATAGCAATGTCATATGGTGATACTTTATTTCCAAGTGCATCAGCACCGCTTGCGTTTTTGAAAGTCGCATGTTTTGTCCCAAGTTCCTTCGCCCTAGCGTTCATCATTTTCACAAACTCATTTTTTGATCCTGCGATATGTTCTGCAATTGACTCAGCGATTGGGTCTGCACTAATAATAAGCATAAGTTTTAATGCCTCATCACGTTTTAATTTTTCACCCGCGCGAAGCTTAATCTTCTTACTTTGACTTTCCGTTTTAATCGCATTCTCTGTAACCGTAATTTCTTCATCTTCTTTCACATTTTCTAGTAAGAGTAAGGTAGTCATCATTTTCCCTATACTAGCCGGATAAGAGCGTTCATCTTCCCGTTTTCCATACAAAATTTCACCTGTGTCTGCATCGATTGTAATCCCGTATTGCCCAGTAATGTTAGGCTGATCTGCTCTTACAACTTGTTGCCTTTGTGCATAAGAGAAGAAAATCATCCCTGTAAATAGTGTGGCAATCATTACAATCATAATTATTGTTCGTTTCATCGTCGTTCCCTCTTTTGTTTTCCATATGTACAAATAAATTGGGCAGAAAAAGCAGCCATTAATCATTATGCCACGTTCTCTGCCCAAAAATATAGCGTTATTTTTCGCCCATATTATGCTTCTTATATTGTTGGTTATTACTTTGACGCCCTTTTTCAACACCGTGATTATGCGGACCTGCATTTCCAGTTACACTTGCTGCGCTAATTCCAGCTTTTGAAGGGTTCTTCTTAAGTTTTGCCATATATATTCCTCCAGTTTCGTCAGATTATAAAAAGGAAAAGTGCATTTTAATGAAGAAAATACACATGTATAGCATAGCCAAATGAAAGAAATATATTTATTTCAGAAAATTTTATCAATAAATATATTGCGAAAATTCAAACTGTATCATATATTTATTAGTAGAGGCTCACTCATTGATTGCGACTTATGTCGAAAAATTGAATGAGCATTCATTCAAGAATAGGGGGAGAAATGGATGTTCCAAATTAAAAAGGCTGCTGTTCTAGGTTCAGGCGTAATGGGTTCAGGAATTGCGGCACACTTAGCTAATATTGGTATTCCGACATTATTGCTTGATATTGTACCACCGGCGCTTACGAAAGAAGAAGAGGCGAAGGGACTTACATTAGAACATAAAAGTGTGAGAAATCGTTTTAGTAATACGGCTGTGCAAAAACTATTAAAGCAAAAACCAGCTCCTCTGACAGTGAAAGGAAATTTAGCACTGATTGAAGCAGGTAACTTAGAAGATGATCTTGAGCGTCTAGCTGATGTAGATTGGATTATTGAAGTAGTAGTTGAAAACTTAGATATAAAGAAGAAACTATTTGAAAAAGTAGATGCTGTTCGTAAACCAGGCTCAATTGTGAGCTCAAATACATCAGGCATTTCCGTTGAAAAAATGGCAGAGGGTCGTTCAGACGACTTCCAGAAACACTTCTTAGGAACACACTTTTTTAACCCACCACGATATTTAAAACTTCTAGAGGTAATACCGACGAAAGAAACTGATCCACAAGTATTAAGCTTCATGAAACTATTTGGCGAAGACGTTCTTGGAAAAGGCGTTGTTATCGCAAAAGACACACCAAACTTTATTGGAAACCGCATCGGTACGTATGGCTTGCTTGTAACATTGCAAGAAATGATTAAGCGTGGCTATAGCGTTGGAGAAGTTGACTCTGTAACAGGTCCATTAATTGGTCGTCCGAAGAGCGCAACGTTCCGTACATTAGATGTTGTTGGTTTAGATACATTTGTACACGTTGCAAATAACGTATATGAAAATGTACAAGAAGAAGAGCGCGACGTATTTAAAGTACCTGCTTTTATGCATGACATGCTTGATAAAAAATGGCTTGGAAGCAAAACAGGTCAAGGCTTCTTCTTAAAACAAGGAAAAGAAATTTTAGAATTAAACCCTGAAACGATGGAATACGAAGCGCGCAAAAAATTAAAAGCTGCATCCGTAGAGTTAAGTAAGCAAGAAAAAGGATTAGCGAATAAATTGAAAGCGCTTGTATACGCGAAAGATCGCGCAGGAGAGTTGTTATGGAATATTATCACACCAACTCTTTTATACTCTGCAAAACTTCATAAAGAAATTGCTGACGATATCGTTGCAATTGACCAAGCGATGAAATGGGGCTTCGGATGGGAGCAAGGACCATTCGAAATTTGGGATGCAATCGGCGTTGAAAAGTCTGTTCAAAAGATGGAAGAAAACGGCGCAGTTGTTCCTACTTGGGTGAAAGAAATGGTAGAGAAAGGTTTCACTACTTTCTATAAACATGATAACGGCGATAGCTACTATTACGACAATGGTGAATATAAGCTAATCGAACGTAACAAAAAAGCAATTTCTCTTAAGCAGTTAAAAGAGAAAAACGGTGTGTTAAAGAAAAATAGCGGAGCGAGCTTAATTGATTTAGGCGATGGTATCCTTTGCTTAGAATTCCATTCGAAGAGCAATGCAATCGGTATGGATATTACGCAAATGATTAACTACGCTGTTGATGAAGTAGAGAAAAATTATAAAGGTCTTGTTATCGGAAACCAATCGAAGAACTTCTGCGTTGGTGCGAACCTAGCAATGATCTTAATGGAAGCACAAGACGACAACTACTTTGAAATTGAGTGGGTTGTGAAAAACTTCCAAGATGCAATGACGAAAATTAAGTACTCTTCTAAGCCAGTTGTAGCGGCGCCATATGGTATGACGCTTGGCGGTGGTACAGAAGTTTGTTTACCAGCAGCGAGCATTCAAGCTTCTAGTGAGACTTATATGGGCTTAGTAGAAGTAGGTGTTGGCTTAATCCCTGGCGGAGGCGGTAACAAAGAGTTATACATTAAACACTTAAACAAAATGGCAAACGGTGTAGAATTCGACTTACAAAAAGTTGCGAATAAAGTATTCGAATCTGTAGCGATGGCGAAAGTTTCTACATCAGCACAAGAAGCTGTATCGAACAACTTCTTAGGCGATAAAGACGGTATTAGTGTGAATGGTGATCACTTACTATATGATGCGAAACAAAAAGCACTTTCTTTATATGAAGCAGGTTATAAAGCACCTATCCGCAAAAAGATACCAGTTGTTGGTGAGACAGGATATGCAGCGCTTGTACTTGGTGCAGAGGCAATGCATTTATCAGGTTACATTTCTGAACATGATCTGCACATTGCGAAGAAACTGGCATATGTCATTGCGGGCGGAAAAGTGCCGTACGGAACAGAAGTTGATGAGCAGTATTTATTAGATGTAGAACGTGAAGCATTTATTAGCTTAGTAAGTGAGATGAAATCACAAGCAAGAATGCAGCACATGCTTGTAAAAGGAAAACCATTACGTAACTAATAACGAGGGGAGATATCGTTCATGAGAGAAGCTGTCATTGTTGCGGGAGCAAGAACACCAATTGGAAAAGCAAAGAGGGGTTCATTAAAAACAGTTCGTCCTGACGATCTAGGGGCGTTAGTAGTAAAAGAAACGTTAAAGCGTGCGAATTATGAAGGACCAATTGATGATTTAATTTTCGGTTGTGCGATGCCAGAAGCAGAGCAAGGTTTAAATATGGCTCGTAATATCGGCGGGCTAGCAGGACTTTCTTACGATGTTCCAGCTATTACAATTAACCGTTACTGTTCTTCAGGTTTACAAAGTATCGCTTACGGAGCAGAGCGCATTATGCTTGGTCACTCTGAAGCTGTATTATCAGGCGGAGCGGAATCAATGAGTTTAGTTCCAATGATGGGGCACGTTGTTCGTCCGAATAGTCGCCTTGTAGAAGCAGCACCAGAATATTATATGGGTATGGGGCATACAGCAGAGCAAGTTGCTGTGAAATATGGAATTTCTCGTGAAGAACAAGATGCATTTGCAGTAAGAAGTCATCAACGTGCTGCGAAAGCATTAGCTGCAGGGAACTTTGCTGATGAAACAGTATCTGTAGATGTAACGTTACGCTCGGTTGGATCAAACAACAAACTGCAAGAAGAAACAATCATTTTCGCCCAAGACGAAGGTGTAAGAGCAGAGACGACGCTAGACATTTTAGGTAAATTACGTCCAGCATTTAACGTTCGCGGTTCTGTAACGGCTGGTAACTCTTCACAAATGAGCGACGGTGCAGCATCTGTACTATTAATGGATCGTGAAAAAGCAGTGAGCGATGGCATGAAGCCACTTGCAAAATTCCGTTCATTCGCAGTAGCTGGAGTACCACCAGAAGTAATGGGAATCGGCCCAATTGCTGCAATTCCGAAAGCGTTAAAATTAGCTGGTTTAGAGCTATCTGATATCGGTCTATTTGAACTAAATGAAGCATTCGCTTCTCAATCTATCCAAGTTATTCGTGAACTTGGTCTAGATGAAGAAAAAGTAAACGTAAACGGCGGTGCAATCGCACTTGGACATCCACTTGGCTGTACAGGAGCAAAACTAACACTATCTCTTATTCACGAAATGAAACGTCGCAACCAACAATTCGGTATCGTAACAATGTGTATCGGCGGCGGAATGGGAGCAGCGGGAGTGTTTGAATTACTATAAAAAAAGTGTAAGCGGCTCGCTCAGAATGTGAGGGCGCTAAAGCAAAGAATGGAAGCAACAAAGGTTTATAAAAAAATGAGAGAAGCGGCTTATGAAAATATGAAGGAGGAAATTTTCATGGAAAAAACAGTAGGAAATGCGGTTAAAGGCGGTAGCTTTTTAGTAGAGGAAATTACAATTGATCAAGTGTTTACGCCAGAAGATTTTTCATCTGAGCATAAAATGATTGCAAAAACGACAGAGGACTTTATCGTAAATGAAGTTCTTCCGGAGCTTGAATATTTAGAGCAACACGAGTTTGATCGTTCTGTTCGTCTTTTAAAAGAAGCTGGTGAACTTGGTTTACTAGGTGCTGACGTACCAGAAGAGTACGGCGGAATTGGTCTTGATAAAGTAAGCTCAGCGTTAATCGCAGAGAAATTCTCTCGCGCTGGTGGTTTTGCAATTACTCACGGTGCTCACGTTGGTATCGGATCATTACCAATCGTATTATTCGGTAACGAAGAGCAAAAGAAAAAATATTTACCACTACTTGCAACTGGTGAAAAATTAGCTGCATACGCATTAACAGAGCCAGGTTCAGGATCTGACGCATTAGGTGCAAAAACAACTGCACGTTTAAATGCAGAAGGTACGCATTACGTATTAAATGGTGAAAAACAATGGATTACAAACTCTGCATTTGCTGACGTATTTATCGTATACGCAAAAATAGACGGTGAGCACTTCTCAGCATTTATCGTAGAGAAAGACTACGCTGGTGTATCTACAAGCCCTGAAGAGAAGAAAATGGGTATTAAATGTTCTTCAACTCGTACGTTAATTTTAGAAGATGCGTTAGTACCGAAAGAAAACCTACTTGGTGAAATCGGTAAAGGCCATATTATTGCGTTCAACATTTTAAATATCGGTCGTTATAAATTAGGTGTTGGTACAGTTGGATCTGCGAAACGTGCAGTAGAAATTTCAGCACAATATGCAAATCAACGTCAACAATTCAAACAACCAATCGCTCGCTTCCCATTAATTCAAGAGAAACTTGCGAATATGGCAGCGAAAACATATGCAGCTGAAAGCTCTGTATATCGTACAGTAGGTTTATTCGAAAGCCGCATGAGCACATTATCTGAAGAAGAAGTAAAGGACGGTAAAGCAGTAGCAGCTTCTATCGCTGAATATGCAATCGAGTGCTCTTTAAATAAAGTATTCGGTTCTGAAGTGTTAGATTATACAGTAGATGAAGGTGTTCAAATTCACGGTGGTTACGGATTTATGGCAGAGTACGAGATTGAAAGAATGTACCGCGATTCTCGTATTAACCGTATTTTCGAAGGCACGAACGAAATTAACCGCCTAATCGTACCAGGTACGTTCTTACGTAAAGCGATGAAAGGTGAATTACCATTACTACAAAAAGCACAAAAATTACAAGAAGAGTTAATGATGATGATGCCAGAAGAAGTAGGCGATGAGCCATTAGCACTTCAAAAATATTTAGTAAAGAACGCGAAGAAAATCGGCTTAATGGTAGCTGGATTAGCTGCTCAAAAATACGGTAAAGCATTAGATAAAGAGCAAGAAATTCTTGTGAATATCGCTGACATCGTAAGCAATCTTTACGCAATGGAATCAGCTCTTCTTCGTACAGAAAAAGTAATTAAAACAACTGGTCTTGAAAAGAATAAACAAAAAGTGTTATACACTGAAGTATTCTGCCAAGAAGCATTCAACGAAATCGAAGCAGATGCGAAAGAAACACTTATCGCAGTTGAAAATGGCGACATGCTGCGCATGATGTTATCATCATTACGTAAATTAACTCGCCACACACCACTTAACGTAATTCCGAAGAAACGTGAAATTGCTGCGAAAATTTTAGAAGATGAGCGTTACACAGTTTAATTATAAACTAAAACCAGTAGTCACACTTTTGTGTGGCTACTGGTTTTTTATGAATAAATGTTGAGATAATTAGATTTTCCTAATTATTTAATGGTGGAAAAAGATAGTTTATCAACATTTTACAGAAAATAATGAATAATTAGATTTTATTTTTTATTTATAGGATTCCCTTGAATGAGTATGGATGTCTAAGTTAAGTATTTTTAGAAAGGATTGATTCTCGCATCAGTATACTAAACTCTATGCATGAATAAGATGATAACGTATCCAACATTGATATAAGAGTGTAAAAAGAATATATAGGGATGGTAAATATAATATCTGAAAATGCTGTCAAACAATATCATAAATTTAATAAAAAATAATTCTAGTCTAGCTTGGAATTGAAGATATTCTGAATGTTCACAGATATTTTAAGATGCCTCGAAGCTAGGCATATATTTGAAAAATTGATTTTGTTAATAGAGGAATATTTTTATTGATGGGAGATAGTGTATACTCACCATTTGCTGTAGTAGCTACTTAATTTGGTAGGCTTTTTCTACGTTTCTAGTATATCATTGTCGTACAAAAATCCCTTGAATACTTATGAAATTGCATAAATATAATATTCATGTCTTGTTTAGTCGAAAAAAAGTTGAGAAAGTTCTGATTTTACAAAAAAATACAAAAAACAATAGACAAATATTGGGTTTTTTGAAATAATATGTTCGAAGCTTCAAAAAAATTTGGGAGGTAATAGGGAAATGACATTAGGGCAACAGAGCAAGCAGTTATTCTTATGGGGAGCAGCTTTAATTGGAGTTTGTCTTGCGTTTATGGTTACTCAAGGCGCTGTTCTGGAACTTTATGGTAAAGTAAGTTGGGTAGGTGTAACTTATGCGACACTCTACAACATTGTATCTGCAATCGTAAATGGTGCTTCTATTATGAATGCTGTAGCAGTTGTTGGAGCTGTTATTGCAGGACCGTTAGCAGCAGCTCTTACTGCGGTAGGACGTGGATTGATTGTTAGTTTGGTTAAGCGCTGGGGAATGAAGAAGCTAGTGAGTTGGTAAAATGTTACATATGCAAACAGAGTCTCTCTGTTTGCATATGTTTAATTCTTATATTTTATAAAATGTTTATATAATTTTAGAATTATTAATAAGAAGGTGTATAGTTTCTATATGAATCCTATTAAATTAACATTCAAGTATAACTTAAAAATAGCTGTAACTATTTATGTATTATCTATGCTTTTAAGTGGATTTATTTTCGGAATATTAAATATAAAAATTGGGGAATTTAAATTTTCAAATGATTTAGGAGCTTGGTACATTATTTTTTTTCATAATTTAAAAATACACCTTTTACTTATTATAGGTGGAGTATTATTTAGCATACCTTCATTAATTATATTAATTATCAATGGATTATTTGGAGGGTTTTACATAGTACAAGCTTTCATTTTGGGACAATTTGATAGTTTGATTAAGACAATATTTTTGCATGCTATATTTGAAATACCAGCAACCTTATTAAGTGTAGTATTAAGCTTGCAAATTAGTTTTTTTATTTATTATCGTATAGTGAAAAAAGAGAAGTTTACGATAAAATTATCAAAAATGTTAGGGGTATTTTTGGGTGTGGTTTTATTGACACTCATTGCTGCAATTATTGAAGGAATAAGGTGAAAAGAGAAAGGAGCGTTAAAATTTATATATGGGTATAAAATCGCCAACTACTATAATAGATGAAGTTAATGAGTTTAATAATGAAAAACCTTCATTATTAAAATTCATGATTAATCCAGCATCAGAGATAAGACTTATAAATAAAAATCCGCTAATTATCAAGCCTTTACTAACCATTTTATTTGTACAAGTTCTCTTAATCAGCATTGTTAGCTATGTGTTGACCGATAATTCTCAAGTTAATGCTATTGTAAATGATCTTCAAACTACTCCTCAAAGGTTAAAAGTTGTAATCTCCTTTTTAAGTGGATTAATGTCTGTGTTTAATTCATTGTTTATGATAATCTTGATAGCCATCTTTTTTAAAATTTGTTCTATTTTTTTTCAAAAGGATGTTCTATTCAAAAAGATTTTTTCTCTTATTGTATTTACTCAAGTCACTTCTATTGTAGGGATATGTTTAAATTTCTTGATAGCTATTATGTTAGATACTGATTTTAAATTGTATACAAATTTAGCCTTTCTTTTTGAAGAAGATACTGTAATTTATAATGTTTTTGCTTCAATTGATCTTTTCTTCATTTTAAATTTTGTGTTTATAGGATTAGGTATGTATATTATTGTTGAGTTAACGAAAAAGCAAACTATTTTACTAATGCTAATTTTATTTGCTTTAAATATAGGGGCAAGTATATTTTTTCAAAATTTATTATAGTGAGGGATAAATTTGTTTGTAATAGCGTTGCAGAACTATTTAAAAACACGTCTTCGTTATATCATATTGAGAAAATCTGATTTTTTTGTAAGAATATTAAAGAAATTTATAGCTCAAGAAATAATAAATAAATATATATATTTATTTATTATTAGTGTTAATTTAATTAAATATTTTCTTTATTTTATCGCTATGACTTTTTTACTCTCAGTAGGAAGTGAGTATTTATCATTAAAAGAGTTGGTATACTGTTATTTTAATGTGATAGTTTTGTTAGTTTTATTTGAAGGTGCTCAATATTCAAAGAGTCTGATTGCACCAGCTGAAGAAGTTTTATTAAGTGCTTCCCCGTTAACCAATCGTGAAATTTATCTGTTTAATTGGTTGAGCCATTTTGTTATATTTTCAATCCCTAATTATATTTTTGTTTTATTAGGAGTAATTTCTTTCTTTGTTGTATTTGATGAAGTAGGATTCTTGTTTTTATTTACTACATTTTTTTATTTTATAATAGTAATTTTAATTTCTTTTATTGTATCTGTTCTTTTGTCCAGGTTGTCAGTGAATCGGGTTAAAAATGGTTATCGTTTAGGGACCATGTTAGTGTCTATAATTACTGGAAGCATGGCGTTACTAATTAGTTTTGTAGGCATTCGTACTTTGTTAGCTTGGATTACAACTTCTTCTAATCTACTGGATTGGAAAATATTGATAAAAGAATTATTTGTATCGGTTAGTAAAGTAATTAATCTTGAGATGAATAAACTATTTTTAAGTTATTTTTTTGCAGAAGTTTCAACATCAAGTTCATATGATTTTCATTGGATATATTTAGTTGAGGGGTTAATGATTATTGTCTTTAGTATATGGTGTTGGAAAATATCTGGAAGTTGGTATCGGACTGATTGGAAGCTTAAGGATAAACGTAAAAAAGATTGGATTGATGTTATACAGATAATTTTTTGTAATTTATCTACTGATATTATTTTAAAAGTACAAATTTTGAATTTGTTTAGGGATAGAATACAATTATCACATCATTTCACTTACTTTTTTTACCATTATTCAAATTATATTTTTATAGGTGCTGCAGTGGGGGTTATGGACACAGTAGATAGTTCTTCTCCGATTATTAGGGTTTTTACTATCTTTGTCATTTTCAATTCTATTTCAAGAGATGCGTTTGAGGCTGGAACAACCTTGTTTCCGGGAATTGTAAGATTTGATGGAGAAGGAAAATCAATCGTTTTATATCGGATAACAGGAACAGATTTGAAAAAAGTATATAAGCAAAAACTTATTTTTCAACGTATTTTGGGGTTATTTGAATTTACTCTTACTTTTACCATTATTATGATTATTTTATCTGTTACTGGATTAGAATTATTATTTGTTTCATGCTTAGTTTTATTGAATTTTTTATGTATTCCTCATTTGAAATTGTTACCGTCTTTTGCTTCCCCACATTTTAATAAACAACACTATTCAGAAGCTGATGACTTTGAAGAACAAGAGATTTGGGAGGATTCGATAGAATCTAAACTTTCGCAGTTTTTAACAATTGCAATTATTACACCAATGATAATGATGATTCTTTTTGATTTTAAATTAAATGATATTTATTTAGTTGGATCATTGATAATTCTTCTTATAACAGGAATTTTATATACGATTATAAGGTTAGTTATTAAGAAAATTACTAAAAAAATCAATAAAATGGATTTAGTATAGTAGGTGGTGTGGGAAATGTTATCTATTAAAAAATGTACAAAGCAATTCAATGAATGTACTGTTATAAATAACCTTACCATTGATTTGTTTAATGAGAAAACTGCTATTCTAGGAGAAAATGGTGCAGGAAAAACAACATTGATTAAGATAATTGTAGGTTTGCTTACTCCTGATCAAGGAAGCATTGAAATAAATGGTAAGGACCTTTATAAATATCCAAGAGAAAGAGTAAGAATAGGTTATGTTGCGGTAGATTCCTTTTTTTATGAAAAATTAACAGTTCTTGAAAATATAAGATTAATAAGTTCATTATATGGTGTTAAACTCAGTATTCAAGAAATAAAAGACATTTCTATTCAAACAGATATAATTGAATATCTCAGTAAAAATGTTGGAGAGTTATCTAGTGGAATGAAACAAAAAGTTTCTTTAACCTGTGCTCTTTTACACAATCCAGAATTTCTTATACTAGATGAACCGTTTAATGCGTTAGATGTTTTTGCAACCTCAGTATTAAGTGATATTCTAAAGAAATGGTCAAAAGGTATTTTATTTACGAGTCATATTCCTGAGACAGTGTATAATTTAGCTGATCGGGTTATAGTTTTAAAGAATGGCTATATTCATCATGATGTGAAAATATCTTCATTTAAAAATATCCATGAATTTGAAAATTGGCTAAAAGGACATATAAGTATAAAAAATAGAGCTTCTAGTTCTGACGGAAACTCTGAAAATGGAACAAATATTAAAACGCCTAAACTACCTATTCTCTAAATTTGTTAGGGGACGGGTAGTTTTTTTGAAAATTGGTACGGTTATTTTGATTATTTTTTATCTTTTGTGAGTAGAAAGCTTCACTTTTAAAAATGAAAAACACCTCCATTCAATTTACATGTTTAGTATGTAAATTGAATGGAGGTGTTCATGTCCCACTAACTGAATATACTCTATTAATTTAGGGTTTATTTTTTTGTTTCATATAAATACCTATTATTGTAAATACGGCAATGAAGATAGGATATGTGATAGCAACAATAATCATCATCAATTTGCTATCATTGAGTTTGGAAGTGAATAATAATGCGAAATATATAATCACATGAGTAAGCCAAAAGTCTGGTTTGCCAAGTTTCCTTTTTAACTGCATGACTATATTTTGGGGCATTGAATTCTCCTTTTCTTTTAAGGTTTATATTTCTTATATTATACCATATTTTCAATCGATTGTTAATTTTCGGAATTCTACGGAAGGCATTTATCCTGCCATTTGTGTGCAATAAGAATTTCGCCTCAAAATTCAGCAAAAGTAAAGAAGTTAGGTGGGAGGTAAACTGCCCGCAAAATCCTGATTGGTTCAACTAATAATCAATGGGGGATGAATGAAATTCCTACTGATTAAAATTTCACTTTATTGATGTTAAAAATAATTTACAATTAAAATATAGAAAATAATGTAAAGTAAGGAGAGGTTATGAAACAGAGTGGCATGTTACAAAATGATCTCGTCGTACTTCGAGCAGAAAAACGCTGATCGCAAACAGATTTAGCGAACCAAGCTGGGGTAAGTAGACAAACAATCGTCTCAATTGAAGCGAATCACTACACAGTTTAATATTTTGAAAGAAAAAATGAAATTTTTAGTGACATAAAACTAATACCATTAGTATAATAAAACTAATGGTATTAGTTTTCGTGAAAAGGGAGCTGGAAATATGAGAGTGATACATGAAAAAACGGTATATCAATTGTCATTTTTGCCAAGAGTGTTTCCTGTGAATTGTTACTTTGTCGAGGAAGAAGATGGTTTAACTTTAATTGATGCGGCTTTGCCATATAGCGCAAAAGGAATTTTACAGGCGGCTGAGAAAATAGGGAAACCCATTACTAAGATTGTATTAACGCATGCGCATGATGATCACATCGGTGCACTAGACGAATTAAAAGAAGTACTTCCTGATGTCCCAGTCTATATTTCTAAGCGGGACGCAAAGCTGTTAGAGGGAGATACGTCGTTACAAAAGGATGAACCAAATATACCAATAAAAGGCGGTGTACCTAAAAAGGTAAAAACGGTACCTGATGTTTTATTGGAAGATGGCGATCGAGTTGGATCGCTTCTTGCGATTATGACACCGGGACATACGCCAGGATCCATGTCGTTTCTTGATGTACGAAATAAAGCTCTTATTGTCGGGGATGCCTTCCAAACAAGAGGAGGTATGGCTGTTTCGGGACAAATGAAATTTTGGTTTCCGTTTCCTGCGATGGCAACGTGGAGCAAAGAAATATCATTACAAAGTGCAGAGAAGCTAAGAGAATATGAGCCTTCCTTGCTTGCGGCAGGACATGGAAAAATGATAAAAGATCCAGGCACTGCCATAAAACTTGCTATTAAGGAAGCTAAGCGAAATGTAGAAAGTATGAAAGCGGGTTAATTTATGTCACCGAGAATCGGACTTACATTACAGAAAATTGTAGATACAGCGGCAGAAATCGCAGATACAAATGGGATACAAGAAGTAACATTATCGTCATTAGCGCAAAGATTGGGGATACGTTCGCCCTCTCTATATAATCATGTGAAAGGGTTACAAGATGTAAAGAAAAATCTTGGTATTTACGGAATAAAACAGCTGCATAACAGACTGGAAGAAGCAGCTTCGGATAAACGTGTGGATGAGGCAATTCATGCATTAGGAGAAGCGTACGTAGCGTTTGTCCGAAAACATCCTGGATTGTATGAAGCAACCTTTTTACGAGATGAAGAAGTAAGAAAAGCAGGTGACGGAATTGTAAAGCTTTGTCTTCAGATTTTACAACAATACGGCTTAGAAGGAGAGAATGCACTTCATGCGACACGTGGATTCAGAAGTATTTGTCATGGATTTGCGTCGATTGAACAGCAGGGTGGATTTGGTTTGCCATTAGATTTAGATGCGAGTTTACATTTATTATTAGAAACCTTCATTAAAGGGTTGCATGTAATGAGAGAGTGAATAAGAAGCGAGACAACATGAATTTGTTGCTGATCATGCTTTTTGTATAGTAGGCTGCGGTTTGCTGGAGGCAAAATTACAAGTGGTAGTTGTGTTCTTAATTCTTTCGTTAATTATAGGTGTTGCAGCTTGAGTATGAATAAGAGGAAACCTTAGAAGCGATTCTAAGGTTTTTTTAGTGCATATAATCCTAAAAGAAATAAATACTAAATCGTGAATGAACAAAGAAAGGTAGGAGTATTTTATGCAAAACTTAACAGAGCTTGAAGTTGAAAACTTACGTCATTTAATTGGTGGACATGCGACGATTATTAACAAATTGGACCAGTATGCACAGGCTTGTACAGATCCACAGCTAAAGCAAATGCTACAAAAGGATGCACAAGATGCACGAAATACGAAACAGCAGTTAATGACTTTTTTAGGATAGGAGGAAGAGAGAAATGAATGAAAAAGATATGGTAAATGATTATTTAGCAGGGTTAAACTCAAGTTTAACAAGTTATGCAAATTATATTTCTCAGTCTGATAATGAACAGTTACATCAAACGTTAATTCAAATTCGTAATCAAGATGAGATGCGTCAACGTAATATGTATGAATACGCAAAGCAAAAAAGTTATTATAAGCCGGCAGCGCCTGCTAACCCAATGATTGTACAGCAATTAAAAAGTCAATTAGGTGCGGAATAGTGTGATGAATGAAACGAGCGAATGGATTCGCTCGTTTTTTTGTTTGGTATATGTCAATAAATACATAAAAAATATTTTTCCGGTTGTAACAAATATGACGAAAATGTAATATGACAATTCACAAAAAGGACAAAAACTTTGCTCAACATTTCACAAAGTATCCATGGTTTCTATCGTGAGAACCTCTATAATTAGGGGTGTAAAGAACGAAAGAAATAGACTACATGATCAATTAGGAGAGATTGCTATGAATAGAAACACAAGAAAAATTGCAATTATCGGTACTGGATTAGTTGGATCAAGCTGTGCGTATTCCATTGTAAACCAAGGGATTTGCGAAGAGCTATTGTTAATTGATATAAATCATGAACGTGCAGTTGGAGAAGCGATGGATTTATCGCACTGCATTAACTTTACAAATACAAGAACAAAAGTATATGCAGGAAGTTATGAAGACTGCAAAGATATGGACATTGTCATTATTACAGCAGGACCAGCGCCGAAGCCTGGACAAAGTCGTTTAGACACTTTAGGAGCCAGCGCTAAGATCATGGAGGGTGTTGTTGGCGGCGTAATGGAAAGTGGATTTGATGGCATTTTCTTACTCGCATCGAACCCAGTTGACATTATTACATATCAAGTGTGGAAGCTATCTGGATTACCTAGAAATCGTGTGATTGGTACAGGTACATCACTAGATTCTTCTCGCTTAAGAACAATTTTATCTGAAATGTTACATGTAGACCCTCGTAGTATTCATGGGTATTCATTAGGAGAACATGGTGATTCTCAAATGGTTGCTTGGTCTCACGTAACTGTTGGTGGAAAACCGATTTTACAAATTTTAGAAGAGAAAAAAGACCAATTTGGTGAAATAGATTTAGATGAAATTGTTGAGAAGACTGCAAAAGCTGGATGGGAAATTTATAAGCGCAAAGGAACTACTTATTACGGAATCGGAAATTCTTTAGCTTATATTGCTCGCTCAATTTTCAATGATGATCACCGTGTTATCGCTGTTTCAGCTATTTTAGATGGTGAATATGGCGAATACGATATTTGTACAGGAGTACCAGCAATTATTACTAGAGATGGTATAAGAGAAGTGGTAGAACTAAACTTATCAGAAGATGAAGAAAGTCGCTTTGCAAAATCAAACGATGTTTTACGCGATTATATGAAAACAATTGGTTACTAAATTATAGGAGAAGGTGAAACAAATGAAGGAATATATAATGTCTCGTGTGTTTAAAGCTTCAGCCGGAATCGCGCAAGGTATTTTCGTATCCCTTGGAATTGGTTTACTGATCGAAAATATAGGAAGAATTGTTGATATACCATTACTTATTACAATCGGAGTTGTTGCAAAATCACTTATGGCACCAGCAATTGGAGCCGGGATTGCCTTTATGCTCGGTGCAAACGGACTCGTAATTTTCTCAGCGATGGTAGCTGGAGCAATTGGAGCTGGTTCAATTTCAATTACTGAAGCTGGTCTTATCATTAAAACAGGTGAACCAATCGGTGCATTATTAACAGCGACTTTAGCAGTTTATATTGGTAAACGATTAAGTGGAAAAACTGCTTTAGATATGATGCTCGTTCCATTTGCAGCAATATTAGGTTCTGGTTTAGTCGGTATTTGGTTAGCTCAAAATATTAGCCCAGTTTTAAATACAGTTGGAGCATTCATTAAAGATAGTTCAGCTGGTAGCCCGTTTATCGCTTCTATCGTGATTGCTGTAGTTTGGGGATTGTTACTTATCTCTCCAGCTTCATCAGCTGCGTTAGCGATAGCGCTTAGCTTAGATGGTGTTGCAGGCGGTGCAGCACTTGCAGGATGTGTTGCTCAATTTATCGGATTCTCTGTTATTTCAGCGAAAGAAAATAATTTAGGTGGCATATTAGCTCAGGCACTTTGTACTCCAAAAGTGCAGTTACCGAACATTACTAAAAATCCAATGATTCTCGTCCCAACTGTCGTCGCCAGTGCAATAGTTGGCCCAGTATCGGCACTAATTTTCCAACTGGAAGCAGGAAAAGAAATTGCAGGTCTTGGATTAAGCTCTCTTATCGCACCAATTAATTTAATTTCCAGCCAAGGGTGGGAGGTTGTCCCAGCGATGATAATCACTTATATCATTATCCCAGTAGCTGTTTCTTATATACTTTACATTGCTCTTAAAAAAGCAGGTCGTATTCATTCTGGTGATATGACTGTACCGCAATCTTAATTTGAAAATCTCCTTAATAATAGATAAAAGCAGACTGAGAAGACACAGTCTGCTTTTTTACATTTTATGATTTTGTTTTACTGGAACTGTCACTGTTTCTTTTGCTAATAAGAGCTGGACACCGAAGTATAGTACGCTTGCGAGCGTCATTCCAGAAACTGCATCTACAAAGGCATGCTGCTTCGTAAATAATGTTGATAAAATAATAAGCGTACCGAAGAAAGTAAGGATGTAATATTCCAAAGTATGCTGTTCTCTACGCTTAAAGGCAGCTAACATAATTACAAATGTCGTAAGGACATGAATGCTTGGGAAACAGTTTACCGGTTGATCAATACTATAAATATAGCGGACTAGTTCGGAAAATACATCTGTTCCAACGACGGTTGGGCGTGGTACAGTTGTCTGCCAAAAAAAATAAATCGAAAAACAAGCAAGTTTTCCAAGAATTACACTACTTAAAGTGACATAATATTGCTTTCGATCAGCAAAACAGTAATAAATAAGTGCACCGTATAAGTATGGAAACCAAAGTAAGTAAGGAATAATAAATGCTTTCACAAATGGAATCCAATCATCTACTACAGTTGTGACATCTACTGCGTGAACAGTAGATTTATTTAATACATCGTAAAGGGGACTTACGAGTACGAGTAGAAGTATATAACTTAACGGAAGAAGAGATGAAAGTTTAAATTTCTTCATGATAATCTCCTATGTTTTAGTAATGTAAATAAATTCAATTGATTATAATATAGAAAATCCAATTGGGCTATCGATTTTACTTACATTTTCTTGAATTCACCTTACATTTTTGTCACTTGACTTAAAAGAGGGGGAGGGTGCTATATGAAGCGTTCATTTTATTTCTTAGTTTTTATATTGTTATGCCTAGTGAGTACTGGGTGTGCAAAGGATAAAGAAGGAGAGAAATTAGAATACAACGGGAGAGCACTCGTAATTGGAGTTGTTGGTGAAAAGCCGAAAGATACGTTTAGAAATATAAAGTTTGAAAAAGTGAAGTTAGAAGAACTGAAAAAGGAATCTGGAGCAGTAGATGGTTTTCTAATAATGAAAGAGCACTTTCAAGAAGCTTCGAAAGAGCAGTATAAAGATTTATTTTTATCGTTAAAGAAACCAGTGTTTTTTATTGGCTTACAAGATAAATCATATTCGACTTTTATTACAAAAAATATAGAGTATAACAGTGCACCAAAAGATGTAAATGCTATGTACGCGCAAGGTTTTGCAAATATTGGAAGTGGCGAAGGGCAACAATGGGGAGTTGGTTTATCGAATGGTGGAAATACAGAAGAAAGTATTCATAATATGTATATAGTAGTGTTTCAAACCATTTCGGACTATTTAAGTCGATGATGAAGGAGCCTGTAAACGAGGCTTCTTATTTTTTAAATAAAGTGAAACTTTAATCAGTGGGGGTTTTGTCCATTCCCCACTGATTATTAGCCCGCACCAATCAGGCTTTTACGGGCAGTTATCTCCCACCTCGCATTTGCCGAATTTCGAGGTGGGAGTCTTACTGCCCGTTAATGCGGGATAAACGTTTGTTTAAGATATATGTTCGGTATAGAAAATCATGTATTCCAAAGGTGATATAGAAAAACATGAAATTAATCAAACGTTTGTTTAAGAGGTATGTTCGGTATGGAAGAATTCATGTATTCCAAAGGTTGGGGTAGAAAAACATGAAATTAATCAAACGTTTGTTTAAGGTATATGTTCGGTATAAAAGAACCTACGTATTCCGAAGGTTGAGGTAGAAAAATATGAAATTAATCAAACGTTTGTTTAAGATATATGTTCGGCGTGGGATGAGAAAAAATTTTAAAAAAATTATATATTTATTTTTTCTTAATAAATGGCGGAAAAATAAGAAAAATTAGCAGGATTATTAAAAATTATCACGAAATAAGTAAAAGTTTAGCGAATAATCGTTTGAAATAATAAAATGTTTTCTATATGATAAAGGTAAAGGTTAGTAAAAAAGTAGGTGAATTTATGACAGTAACATTTTATTCATATCCAAAATGTGGCACATGTCAAAAAGCAAAGAAATGGTTTGAGGCAAACGATGTAGCATATGAGATGATTCATATTGTTGAAAATCCACCGTCAAAAGAAGATTTACGTAATTTACATGAGAAAAGTGAATTACCATTAAAAAAATTCTTTAATACAAGTGGAATGCGTTACCGTGAACTTGGTTTAAAAGATAAGTTAAAGGATGCAAGCGAAGACGAAATGTATGAGCTTTTAGCATCTGATGGCATGTTAATTAAACGTCCAATTGTAACAGATGGAACGAGTGTAACACTTGGTTTTAACGAAGAGCAGTTTGAAAGTGTGTGGAAAAAGTACCAATAAGGTATTTTTACATAATTAATACATTCACTGGAGGTACAGTCATGAGCATTCCAAATAATTTACGTTACTCTGAAGAACACGAATGGGTAAAAACAGAAGGTAATGCGGTTGTTATCGGTATTACTCATTTTGCGCAAGGTGAGTTAGGCGATATCGTATTCGTTGAACTTCCTGAAGTAGGTGCAACAATCCAAGCTGACGAGCCATTCGGAAGCGTAGAATCTGTTAAAACAGTTTCTGAATTATACGCACCTGTAAGTGGTAAAGTTGTAGCAGTAAACGAAGAATTAAGTGACCAACCAGAACTAGTTAACGAATCTCCATACGAGGGTGCATGGATGGTTAAAGTTGAACTTTCTGATGCAAGCCAAGTTGAGAAGTTATTAACTGCAGAAAAATATGCAGAAATGACAAACCAAGACTAATTATAGTCGAAGAAAAGGACAGCCCTTGTGCTGTCCTTTTTTATGTTGTGTACATAATGAATTTAAAAACATATATATTAATTATTATGTAGGAGAACGTTTTTGAAAAACTTTTTTCATGGAGGCTTCATGCTGAGCGAGCCGCTTGCGCTTTTCATTGTCTAGCTCCAGGGGCTAGATTGTTCGGTGGCTTCGCGTCTTCCTGTGAGGCAAAAGGCGCCTCTACGTCAGAAGCTCCATCCCCCTCACAATCTGAACGAGCCGCTTGCGCTTTTCATTGTCTAGCTCCACCTCCTAGCCCTTCATGTCTAAGAACCTTCCGTACGAGAAGACAAAAAGCGTCTTCTGTACGAAAGAACCTTAGCCAACAGGGCTAAACAGTCGGTTCCGCTTTTCTTTTGCAAAAATAAACAGGAAACAACATGAAAATAACGAATATACTATATACTAAGTTAAAGGTTGTATAGTATATGGTGATCGGGTGATGACATATGATTTATGTGGAAAAAGTCATTATTGTAGAAGGTAAATCGGATAGAAGAAAGATTGAATCTATTATTCGTGAACCAGTGGAAATTGTTTGTACAAATGGTACAATTGGTTTGTCGAAAATGGATGAGCTCATTGATCAATTTTTTGATAAGGACGTATATGTGCTAGTGGATGCTGATGATGCAGGAGAAAAGTTAAGGAAACAATTCCGAAAAGAATTTCCGCAAGCAGAGCATATTTATATTGATCGCTCGTATCGCGAGGTGGCGACTGCACCTTCTTCACATTTAGCAAATGTATTATGGGGAGCAGACATTGACGTTTATACAGAATATTTACGGTAAGGAATGATAGAAGTGATTGATTGGACAGGTGCCGAAGCTACAGCCCTAATAGGAAATGAAGAAAAAACAGTGTTATATGTGTATACACCAATGTGTGGAACATGCCAATTAGCAAAGAAGATGTTAACGGTCGTTGAGATGACGATTGAAGATTTGAAAATTGGAATGTTAGATTTAAATTATGCCCCGCATTTAGCGAAAGAGTATGGGATAGAAAGTGTACCGTGTTTACTTATTTTTGAAAATGGGACACTGATGAAGAAAATATATGCATTTCATTCGGTTGAATATTTATATACGGAATTAAAGTAGGCGGCAAAGTTTTTGCCGCCTCGACATATTTCTTGGGAAATATGTCGACATGCGTGATAGATACAGTATTTGTCGAGCGAAAATAACAGGATTGCCCTTTAATAAGAGGGAATGGTATGTAATAGAAAGTGATATGAGGGATGTGGTTTAGGATGAAATTATATTCTTTGCTTCAATCATTTGTAAATTACGCTAATGGTCAATATCATTTAGAACCGCTTTTAAGGCAAGGAGAAAGAACTGTTAATTTTCGTTTTGGAGATGAATGCTGTTCGTTACAAATTTCAAGAGATTATATAGAACTTTTGAAAGAGGCGAGAGGAACGGAACAAATCGTTTGTTTAGAGGAAGAGGATGTACAAAAATTAGTGACTGGAAATATGAGGTTGCAAAAGTTAATGAGTGATGGACGGGTACAATATTCTGGAACGTATCGAACGATGTTATTAGTTGAATCGATGTTTCATATATGTAAACCGATGTCAGTCGGAGCTTAAAATTCTGAAGTTTCTTTTTTTACGAAAATTTCTGTTGACAGCGCGTGTGGATATTGATACAATTCAATTCATAAAATATAGACAATTTCATAAATTTTAAATCAGACGAAAATTTAATCTGATTTCTCTTATTAAGAGAGGTGGAGGGACTGTGCCCTGTGAAGCCCGGCAACCGTCAACTTATGTTGAAATGGTGCCAATTCCTGCAAAGCAAATGCTTTGAGAGATGAGAGAGAGGGATAATGTTGTTATATACGCATATAAACCTTTCTGCTTCTCTAGAAGCGGAAAGGTTTTTTGTCGTTTGAATGCGGAGGACATTCAAATAATAGGAGGAGCTATAACGATGGACTACACGCATCAAAAATAAAAAAATTGCGGAGTCTATCCAAAGTTTTTAAGAAATCCAGCTCCAGCGGCTAGAATGTTCGATGGCTTCGCTTCTTCCTATGAGGCAAAAAGCGCCTCTACGTCAGAAGCTCCATCCACTTCACATTCTAAGCGAGCCGCTTACGCTTTTTAAACAAATCTAGCTCCAGCGGCTAGAACAGTCGGTCGTTTCATCCCTTCCTATGAGGCAAAAAGCGCCTCTACGTCTGGGATTCGGGCGTCCTCTTGTTCTAAACGAGCCGCTTACGCTTTTTAATCAAAAAAGGGGTGAACATCATGATCTTATTAGAAAATGTAAAGAAAATATATAAGGCAAAAAGCGGTGATGTCACTGCTGTAGATAACGCCAACTTAAAAGTAGATAAGGGTGAAATATTTGGTGTTATTGGATATAGTGGCGCTGGGAAAAGTTCGTTAATCAGATTGTTTAATCAGTTAGAGAAACCAACTTCTGGCCAAATTACAATTGCGAATCGTGTGATTTCAGCGATTACTGGAAATGAACTTCGTAAGGCAAGACAAGAAATCGGAATGATTTTTCAGCATTTCAACTTACTTTGGTCACGAACTGTGCGTGAAAATATCGCATTCCCACTTGAAATTGCAGGTGTCGATAAGGCGGAGAGAAGAAAACGTGTTGATGAGTTAATTCATCTCGTTGGATTAGAAGGAAAAGGAGACGCATATCCATCTCAGTTAAGTGGTGGACAAAAGCAGCGCGTCGGGATTGCAAGAGCGTTAGCAAATAATCCACAAGTACTTTTATGTGATGAAGCAACGTCAGCTCTTGATCCGGAAACGACAAATCAAATTTTAGATTTATTGTTAGATATTAATAAGCGTCTCGGCTTAACAATTGTATTGATTACGCATGAGATGCACGTTATTCGCAAAATTTGTAATCGAGTTGCTGTAATGGAGAAAGGGAAGATCGTAGAAACGGGTCCAGTACTTGACGTATTCCGTAATCCACAGCAAGACATTACAAAACGATTTGTACAGCAGTTAACTGATTCTGAAGATACGAATGAAACGATTGAAAGTTTAATAGAAAAGTATCCAGATGGAAAAGTAATTCGTTTGCAGTTTGTCGGTGAAGCGGTAGAAAGACCGGTACTTCAAAGGTTAATGCAGCGCGGTGATATAGAAGTTAGCATTTTGCAAGGAAATATCGCGCAAACGAATAACGGCTCTTACGGAAGTTTAGTCGTTCATTTAAATGGTGAAGAAACAGCGATCCAGCAAGCAATAGAAGGAATTCATCAAGATCAAGTAGAGCTGGAGGTGATTGCACATGGATAAGTTAATCGCAAATATTGATTGGAATCAAATGTTAGAAGCAACTGGTGAAACGTTATATATGACGGCAATCGCAGCGCTTGCCACATTTGTTTTAGGACTTATTTTAGGATTATTACTCTTTATGACAGCGAAAGATAATTTATGGGAAAATAAAGCGATTAATACGGTGATTGGAGCGTTCGTAAACATTTTCCGTTCTATACCGTTCATCATTTTAATTATTTTATTAATCCCGTTCACAAAGATTCTTCTTGGAACAATACTCGGAGCGAGTGCAGCGCTGCCAGCTTTAATTATTGGAGCGGCACCATTTTACGCGAGAATGGTTGAAATCGCACTTCGTGAAATTGATAAAGGTGTAATTGAAGCTTCAAAAGCAATGGGAGCAAAAACAAGCACAATTATTTTGAAGGTGTTAATTCCAGAATCGTTACCAGCGTTAGTATCTGGTATTACGGTTACGACTATTGCTTTAGTAGGCTATACAGCAATGGCAGGTGTTGTTGGTGCTGGTGGTCTTGGAACACTGGCTTACTTAGAGGGATTCCAGCGTGGAAATAACGATGTAACAATCGTTGCGACAATTTGTGTATTACTCGTTGTATTTTTAATTCAGTGGATTGGTGATAGTTTAACGACTCGAATAGATAAAAGATAATGAAAACAGGGGGATATTTCAAATGAAAAAATTATTACTTACAGCACTTATTTCAACTTCAATTTTTGGGTTAGCTGCTTGTGGCGGGAAAGATAAAGATGAAAAGAAACTTGTTGTTGGTGCTTCTAACGTACCGCACGCTGAAATTTTAGAAAAGGCAAAACCGTTACTTGAGAAAAAAGGAATTGAGTTAGAGATTAAAAAATTCCAAGACTACGTGTTACCGAATAAATCGTTAGCAGATAAAGAATTAGATGCAAACTACTTCCAGCACATTCCGTATTTAGAAAAAGAGATTAAAGATAAGAAATATGATTTTGAAATAGCAGGGAAAATTCATTTAGAACCGATTGGTGTGTATTCTCAAAAATATAAGAGCTTAAAAGAACTTCCAAACGGGGCGACAATTATTATGAGTAATTCTGTTACTGATCATGGTCGTGGTTTAGCAATTTTACAAAAAGAAGGCATTTTAAAAATTAAAGACGGAGTAGAGCCAGTTAAAGCAACTCCAAAAGATATTGCAGATAATCCGAAAAACTTAAAATTCAAAACAGATATTGAGCCGGGTCTATTGCCACAAGTGTATAACAATAAAGAAGGTGATGCGGTTCTAATTAATTCAAACTATGCAATTGATGCGAAATTAAACCCAGAAAAAGATGCAATTGCAATTGAAGGAAATGATTCTCCATACGCAAACGTAGTAGCTGTTCGTAAAGGCGATAAAGATAAAAAAGAGATTAAAGCTCTTATAGAAGTACTGCATTCTAAAGAAATTGAAGACTTTATTACTAAAGAATATAAAGGGGCAGTTGTTCCTGTAAAAGAATAATTGCGGAAAAAGGGCTGGTGTATGCTGGCTCTTTTTATAACTACATAACTATAGGGGAGAAGAGGGACATCATATGAAAAAGATTATATTGTCAGTTGTTACAGCACTGTCTGTATTTACATTAGCTGCTTGCGGGGGGAGAGATGAGAATAAGCTTGTCGTTGGCGCTTCTAATATACCGCACGCTGTTATTTTAGAGAAAGCACAGCCGATATTAGAGAAAAAGGGTATTAAATTAGAGATTAAAAAATTTCAGGACTATGTTCTGCCGAATAAAGCGTTAGCGGATAAAGAAATTGATGCGAACTACTTCCAGCACATTCCTTACTTAGATAAAGAAATTCAAGAAAAGGGATATAAAATTGTAAACGCAGGAAAAATCCATTTAGAGCCAATGGGCATCTATTCTAAGAAATATAAAAGTTTAAAAGAACTTCCAGATGGCGGAACAGTTATTATGAGTAATAACGTAGCGGAGCGTGGCCGTATGCTCGCATTGTTACAAAAAGGCGGCGTTATTAAATTAAAAGACGGTGTAGATGTTGTTAAAGCAACAGTAAAAGATGTTGTAGAAAATCCGAAAAATTTAAAGTTTAAAACAGATGTAGAACCTGGACTTTCGCCGAAGCTGTACGAAAACAATGAAGGTGATGCTTTATTTATTAATTCAAACTACGCAATTGATGCGAAATTAAATCCAACAAAGGATGCAATGGCAATTGAAGGATCAGACTCTCCTTACGCAAATATTATCGCAGTTCGTAAAGGTAACGAGAAGAAAAAAGAAATTAAAGAGCTAGTAGAAGTGCTACATTCAAAAGAAATTCAAGATTTTATTAACAAAGAATATAAAGGTGCTGTACTTCCTGTGAACGAATAGGTGCTGGAAAGGGCTGGGAATAACCCAGTCCTTTTTTCTTTATATATATAAGAAGAAAGGTGTATCATAAGAGGATGTAAAGGAAATACTTATATACATTTGTGAAAAAATTGTTACATTTTCTTAGTGTTTGCGATATCATTTTATTTGCTATAAGATTAGAATGAGAATAAAATGAGAATATGAACGTTTTAGTAATTTTTAAAATGTATATAGAGGATTAATGGAGGTATTGAGATGGCTGGTTCTACATTAACGGTTAAAGACTTACACGTATCAATCGATGGAAAAGAAATTTTAAAAGGTGTAAACCTTGAAGTAAAAGGTGGAGAAATCCACGCAATTATGGGACCTAACGGAACAGGTAAATCAACTTTATCTTCTGCGATTATGGGTCACCCAAAGTATGAAGTAACAGAAGGTAGCATAATCATCGACGGTGAAGATGTATTAGAAATGGAAGTAGATGAGCGTGCGCTAGCAGGTCTATTCTTAGCAATGCAATATCCAAGTGAAATTAGCGGAGTAACAAACGCGGACTTCTTACGTTCTGCAATTAATGCACGTCGTGAAGAAGGCGATGAAATTTCTCTTATGAAATTTATCCGTACTTTAGATAAAAACATGGAATTCCTAGAAATGGATCCAGAAATGGCACAACGTTACTTAAACGAAGGTTTCTCTGGTGGAGAGAAAAAACGTAACGAAATTCTTCAATTAATGATGATTGAGCCAAAAATCGCAATCTTAGATGAAATCGACTCAGGTCTTGATATCGATGCATTAAAAGTTGTATCTAAAGGTATTAACCAAATGCGCGGCGAAGAGTTCGGTTGCCTAATGATTACGCATTACCAACGTTTATTAAACTACATCACTCCAGACTTCGTTCACGTTATGATGAACGGTCGTATCGTTAAATCTGGTGGCCCTGAGCTTGCACAACGTCTAGAAGCTGAAGGTTACGACTGGATTAAAAAAGAATTAGGTATTGAAGACGAAACAGCAGAGCAAGAAGCGTAAGAGAGGAGCATAAACATGACAATCGGTACATTACCTTTCGATCAAGAAACAATCCGTCAGCGCGCAAGCGAAGTAAACGAAGCTGCTTGGTTGACTGAGTTCCGCTTACAAGCTCTTGCACAAGCAACTGAACTTCCAATGCCAACGCCTGATAAAACGAAAATTGAAAAATGGGACTTTATCGGAAAAGGCGAAGCTGCTAAGCAAGAGCCTGTAAGTTCTTTAACAGAGCTTCCAGAAGCAGTGAAAAACTTAATCGATGAAAATAACAGCGTATTAGTACAACGTACTGGTACAACTGCTTTCGTTTCTTTAGCAGACGAAGCAAAAGAAAAAGGTGTTATTTTTACAGACATCGTAACAGCTGCAACAGAGCATGCGGAATTAGTACAAAAGTACTTAATGAAAGACGGCGTGAAAGTAGACGAGCATCGTCTAACTGCACTTCATGCTGCATTAATCAACGGCGGTGCATTCGTATATGTTCCGAAAAACGTTGTTCTTGAAACTCCACTTCAAGCTGTATTCTTAGTAGACGGCGAAGAAGCTAACGTATATAACCACGTATTATTCGTAGCTGATGCGAACAGTACTGCAACATATGTAGAAAACTACGTTGCAAATGAAAATGCTAAAGGTATTGCAAATATCGTAGCAGAAGTAATCGTGGAACAAGGCGCACAAGTGAAATTCGGTGCGGTTGATTTATTAGCAAAAGACGTAACAACTTACGTTAACCGCCGCGGAATTGTTGGACGCGACGGCCGCATTGATTGGGCTCTAGGCCTTATGAATGACGGAAACACAATTTCAGAGAACGTTACGAATTTAATGGGCGACGGATCATATGCTGATACAAAAACAGTAACAATTGGTCGTGGTAACCAAACACAAAACTTTACAACTAAAGTTGTTCACTTCGGTAAACACTCTGAAGGTTGGATTTTAAAACACGGTGTACAAAAAGATAGTGCAACATCTATCTTTAACGGAATTGGTAAGATTGAACACGGTGCATCTAAATCAAATGCACAACAATCTTCTCGCGTTCTTATGTTAGATGAAAAAGCTCGCGGTGATGCAAACCCAATTCTTTTAATCGACGAAGATGATGTAATGGCAGGTCACGCAGCTTCAGTAGGTCGCGTAGATCCGTACCAATTATACTACTTGATGAGCCGTGGTATTCCAAAACGCGAAGCAGAACGTTTAGTCATCCATGGATTCTTAGCACCTGTAGTAAATGAGCTTCCAATTGAAGGAGTAAAGGCACAGCTTGTTGAGGTAATTGAAAGGAAAGTTCGCTAATGAATATTCATGAAATACGCAAACAGTTTCCAATTCTTGATCAAAAAGTGAACGGCAAACAACTTGTATATTTCGATAGTGCAGCAACTTCTCAAAAACCAATTCAAGTCATTGAAACGTTAGAACGTTATTATAAAGAATATAATTCTAACGTGCATCGCGGTGTTCATACGCTCGGTACGAAAGCTACCGACGCGTATGAAGGTGCACGTGAGAAAGTTCGCAAGTTTATTAATGCGAAATCAATGGAAGAGATTATTTTCACGCGCGGAACGACAACTGCATTAAATACAGTAGCAGCTAGCTATGGCCTTGATAATGTAAAAGAAGGCGATGAAATCGTCATCTCTTACATGGAGCACCATAGTAACATCATTCCGTGGCAACAAGTTGCGAAGAAAACTGGTGCAACTTTAAAATACCTTCCGCTTCAACTAGACGGTACAATTTCTTTAGAAGATGTTCGTCAAACAGTTACACCGAATACAAAAATCGTTTCTATCATGCACGTTTCTAACGTACTTGGAACGATTAACCCTGTAAAAGAAATCGGAGCAATCGCACATGAAAACGGTGCAATCATGATCGTTGATGGAGCACAAAGTGCACCTCATATGAAAGTGGATGTACAAGATTTAAACTGTGATTTCTACGCATTATCTGCTCATAAGATGTGCGGACCAACAGGTGTCGGCGTATTATATGGTAAGAAAGAATTGCTAAACAATATGGAACCAATTGAATTTGGTGGTGAAATGATTGATTTCGTAGACTTACAAGAGTCTACTTGGAAAGAGCTTCCGTGGAAGTTCGAAGCAGGTACACCGATTATCGGTAATGCAATCGGACTTGGTGCGGCAATTGATTTCCTAGAAGAAATCGGTCTTCATAATATTGAAAAGCATGAACATGAATTAGCGCAATACGCTTTAGAGAGACTATCAGAAGTAGATGGCGTTACAATTTATGGTCCAAAGCATCGCGCTGGTCTAGTTACATTTAATATTGAAGACGTACATCCTCACGATGTAGCAACTGTATTAGATGTAGAAGGCATTGCGGTTCGCGCAGGACATCACTGTGCACAACCGCTTATGAAGTGGCTAAAAGCTTCTTCTACAGCACGTGCGAGCTTCTATTTATATAATACAAAAGAAGAAATTGATACATTTGTTGAATCACTAATCAAGACAAAGGAGTATTTCACAAATGTCATTTAATAATTTAGATACGTTATATCGTCAAGTTATTATGGATCATTATAAAAATCCTCGTAACCATGGCGTGTTAGAAGATAGTGTTACCGTTAACTTGAACAATCCAACTTGCGGCGATCGTATTCAACTTACGATGAAAGTAGAAGAGGGTATTGTACAAGAAGCGAAGTTTGAAGGCGAAGGATGTTCAATTTCAATGTCTTCAGCTTCAATGATGACACAAGCAGTAAAAGGAAAGAAAATTGAAGAGGCCCTTAAGCTTTCTAAAATTTTCTCTGACATGATGCTAGGAAAAGAGTATGATGACAGCATTGATTTAGGAGATATTGAAGCATTACAAGGCGTATGCAAGTTCCCGGCACGTATTAAATGTGCAACATTAGCGTGGAAAGCGTTAGAAAAGGGCTTAAACGAAGATAAGTAATGTTAAAGGTTCCTAAAAACGAGGTTATATAAGGAGGGACACACCAACATGGCGAAGCAACTGCCAGATATCGGCGATTATAAATATGGTTTCAAGGATAAAGACGTTTCGATTTTCCGTGCTGGACGCGGTTTAACAAAAGAAATCGTTGAAGAGATTTCACGTATGAAAGAAGAACCACAGTGGATGTTAGACTTCCGTTTAAAATCACTGGATAAGTTCTATGAAATGCCAATGCCACAATGGGGCGGCGACTTAAACGACTTAGATTTCGATGAAATTACGTACTACGTAAAACCATCTGAGAAATCTGAGAAGTCTTGGGATGAAGTACCTGAGGAAATTAAAGCGACATTTGATAAATTAGGTATTCCTGAAGCTGAGCAAAAATATTTAGCTGGTGTATCTGCACAGTACGAATCTGAAGTTGTATACCACAACATGAAAGAAGACCTAGAAGATCTAGGAGTCGTATTCAAAGATACAGATAGCGCATTAAAAGAGAACGAAGATATTTTCCGTGAGCATTTCGGAAAAGTAATCCCACCAACAGACAACAAATTCTCTGCATTAAACTCTGCAGTTTGGTCTGGTGGATCATTCATCTACGTTCCAAAAGGTATTAAAGTTGATACACCACTTCAAGCGTATTTCCGTATTAACTCTGAAAATATGGGACAATTCGAGCGTACGCTTATCATCGTAGACGAAGGCGCACACGTACACTACGTAGAAGGTTGTACAGCACCTGTTTACACGACTAACTCACTTCATAGTGCGGTAGTAGAAATCATCATTAAAAAAGATGCATATTGCCGTTATACAACAATCCAAAACTGGGCGAACAACGTATACAACCTAGTTACAAAACGTGCGGTTTGTGAAGAAAACGCAACGATGGAATGGATTGACGGTAACATCGGATCTAAATTAACGATGAAATACCCAGCAGTTATCTTAAAAGGCGAAGGCGCTCGTGGTTTAACATTATCTATCGCGATTGCTGGTAAAGGCCAACACCAAGATGCTGGTGCGAAAATGATTCACTTAGCACCAAACACGTCTTCAACAATCGTTTCTAAATCGATTGCGAAGCATGGTGGTAAAGTAACATACCGTGGTATCGTACAATTCGGACCAAAAGCGAAAAACTCTCGCTCTAACATCGAGTGTGACACGTTAATCATGGATAACCAATCTACATCTGATACAATTCCTTACAACGAAATCAAAAACGATTACGTTTCACTTGAGCACGAAGCGAAAGTATCTAAAGTATCAGAAGAACAATTATTCTACCTAATGAGCCGCGGTATTTCTGAGCAAGAAGCTACAGAAATGATCGTAATGGGCTTCATCGAGCCATTCACTCGCGAACTTCCAATGGAATACGCAGTTGAAATGAACCGCCTAATCAAGTTTGAGATGGAAGGTTCTATCGGTTAAATAGAAATGCGGAGCCGACTGTTCAGACCCGTTGGCTAAGGTTCTTTCGCACATAAGATGCTTTTTATCTTCTGGTGCGGAAGGTTCTTAGACATGAGGGTCTAGGAGACGAAGCTGGACATATTTAAAGTGGAAGCGGCTCGTTCAGAATGTGAGGGGGATGGAGCTTCTGACGTAGAGGCGCTTTTTGCCTCATAGGAAGAAGTGAAGCCACCGAACAGTCTAGCCGCTGGAACTGGATAATATATGTATGAAGAAAGCGCCCTGCATAGCAGGGCGCTTTTTTATGTTGTATATTCGGGTTCGGCTGTAAGATACCTGGGTGGGTGTTTGATGAAATATATCGACGATTTTTCAAATATATCGACCACAACTCGGAATATATCGGCGATTATTTCAATATATCAGCGGTTCGACAAGGAATATCGATTTGTCGACAAAGTAAGACAAAAGAAATCCCGCACATACCCCCCCCGCAACATTTTATACGAAAAGAGAACGACCAGAGGTAAGACAAAGATACTGACAAATCCGCCGCATTGCTCGCTAAACCTCTCGAAAAATTCCCGCCTCAAACTAATCAACACACTAGAAAAAGTAATATAAAGTTTTCCATATTAAAAGGGCAATCTTTGGCTTTTTCTTATAATGCGAGTACAATGTAGAATAGCAAGAAAAGACGAAAAGTATTTACAGGATTATTGCGTACGTATAGCGTAAATGGCAGTAAGGAACTGAGAGGAGGTTTTTTCTCTGAATATAAATAAAGAAACAATCATCCACCTTTATCATACAAACGATATACATAGTCATTTTGAAAATTGGCCGCAAATTTCTCGGTTTGTACAAGGGGAGAAAAGGCGAAGACAGGAAGCGGGAGAGACTGTTTTAACTGTGGATATTGGCGATCATGTGGATCGTTTTCATAGTATTTCGGAAGCGACAAATGGACTTGGGAATACAAAATTATTAAATGAGGCGTTATATGATTATGTAACAATCGGAAATAATGAAGGAATTACATTGGCGAAAGAGCATTTGAATCGTCTATATGATGATGCTGGTTTTGAGGTGCTTGTAGCGAACTTATTTGAAAAAGAAGGTGTACGTCCAGCGTGGGCGCAGCCTTATAAATTACATACAACGACAGATGGGATTACGATTGCCTTTATTGGATTAACGGTAGCTTATCCAGAGTTTTATCATATGTTAGATTGGCATATTGAAGATCCAATCATCCATTTAGAGTCTATTTTAGAAGAAGTTAAGGATACAGCTCATATTACTGTTGTGCTTTCTCATCTTGGAAAAAGTATGGATGAGTATATGGCGGAGCATTATGATATAGATGTTATTTTAGGGGCACATACGCATCATTTATTTGAGCGTGGCGTTCTTGTGGATAATACTTTGCTTTGCTGTTGTGAAAAGTGGGGACATTACGTTGGTCACGTTCAGCTTACTGTGGATAAAGAGACGAAGAGACTGTTGAAAAAAGACGGTAGAGCGATTAAGACAGAACGGTTAGGTGCTTATAGCGAGCCGTTATCCACAATTGAAATGCTAAAGGAAGAAAGTAAACAGATAATGGCCGAGCCTGTCGTTCATTTAAAAGAATCATTGCCGGTTGATTGGTTTAAGGACACGACATTTTCTCATATGTTGGCAAGTGCACTTAAAGAGTGGTGTAATGCGGATGTTGGGATGGTGAATGCTGGTGTACTTCTTGAGGGATTAAATGAAGGTGTTGTGACGCGCGGAGATATTCATCGGATTTGTCCACATCCAATTAATCCATGTATGTTAAAAGTACCAGGGAAAACGTTAAGAGAAGTTATTTTGAAAGCGCGTCGTCCGAATATGGAGAACCTTGAGGTAAAAGGATTCGGATTTCGTGGAAAAGTGATGGGAAAAATGATTTACGCTGGTGTAGAAGTCATTCCAGATACGATTCCGGGGAATAAAATTTTACTGGAAGATGTATTAATTAACGGGGAATCGCTGGAATTAGACCGGATATATACGGTAGGAACGATTGATATGTTTACATTCGGATACTTATACCCAGAGCTATCCACACTTTCTGACAAACAATATTATATGCCGGAATTGCTTAGAGATGTGTTAACAGACATGTTGATAACTTATACATCTTCAGTCAAACTATAGGCTAGTTAACTTGTAACACTCATTTTTCTCTTGTCATAAAGATAAGAAAGAGAGGAGTGTGAACTATGGTTAATGTAGAGCCAATTATAATTGATAACTATACGTTCATTGCTGTTAGCGTAAAACTTCCAAAGACAAATTTGCTAGCTGTAATGAGCGATAAAGGATATATTATGTGCGGTGCTTTAGATGTAGGTCTTCTAAATGAGAAGTTAGGTGATCGAGGAATTATTGCTGGCCGTGCGGTTGGTGTAAGAACGATTGAACAACTTCTTGAAGCACCGCTGGAATCAGTAACGACTGGAGCCGAAGCTTTAGGTATTCCGGTAGGCACAATCGGAAAAGATGCACTATTAAAAATGAGATAAGCATATATCGTCCCTCTTTCTTGCATAGAAATAATATAAGAAGGAGGGTTTTCTTATGGGCATATTTCGTTCGAAAAATTCGCGGTTTCGAAGGGGACCGATTTCCTTTCGGTATATACTGCTTATTTCATTTATTATTTTTATCGTAATGGTAGTTCAAGGTTTATGGATTGTAAATAAAAGTATTCAGCCAACGTTAATTAAGTATGGGGAAACAGAGACTCATAAAATGGCAACAGCAGTTATGACGAAAGCGGTAAAAGACCGAATTAATGAAGGGTTTGATGTAGATTCATTAATGAAAGTACAAACGGATAGGAACGGGAAAGTATCTACAATTGATTTAAATACAAAACAAGTAAATGAAATATTAACATCGACTACTGCATACATAGAAAAATATTTACAACAAGTAGAAAAAGGGGATACGAAAGCACTTGGTATTTTTGAAGAGAATGGGGTATCTATGTCAGTTCCTTTTGGGCGCATAACTGATAATGCGCTTCTTGGTAATATAGGACCGGATATTCCGATTAATTTTACGCCAATTGGTCATGTGAATACGGATATTAAACAATTAGTTGAGCCGCAAGGAATTAATAATACAGCGATCAAAATTATTATGGAAGTGGAAGTGACGTTACAAGTTATGATTCCGTTACGCACGAAAGAAATTAAAGTGAAGCAAAACATTCCGATTGCGACGCGCATCGTTCAAGGTGAAGTGCCTACTTATTACGGAAGCGGGGGAGTTGTTGTACCAGATAAAAAGAAAACGGATAATTAGTCAGTAGTGTTCTATTGATTTATATTTATAAAAAATAACCGTAGCAATTTGCTACGGTTATTTTTTTGTATTTGCTCGTTCTTTTCGTTCCCAAAGGCTTAAATGCATGTATGGATCGAAAGCCCATTCTGTATAGCCATTGTCTTTATACATGCCGAAATGTAAGTGAGGCGGGAACTTTCCAGCTGTACCAGGAGGACCGTAGCCGGTACTACCGACAAATCCGATTACTTTTCCTGGTTCGACGATTTGTCCGAGCTGTATTTCTTTAGAGAACCCGCCTAAATGAGCGTAATAGTGGTAATTATTATGAAGGTCACGAATACCAATGCGCCATCCACCAAGACGATTCCATCCTTTTGTTTCAATAACGCCATAGCAAGTTGATCGTACTGGTACGCCATATCCAGCAAAAATATCGGTTCCTTCATGAATCCTCCTGCCGCCAAAGCTTCTACCAGCACCGAAAGTACTACGATAGCTATGGTCACTGCGAATCGGGAGAGGGAAAGCATTACCTTCTAAATTAATGCGTCCATAATGTTTATAAATTCGGGCGTATTCTGTAATTAATTCAACTGTTTTTGCACGTCTATAATATTCCCAAAGCATAATGTTAATACGGTCTTCCGATGTTCCTTGTTTCTTTAAAATAGTTGCTGCTGTATGCAGAAGATCACGGTCGTTATTTGCATTTGCAAATCCATCTTTGTCACCATCTAAACCCATTCCGCCAAATAGAGAAATTGTATGGGGGAGAGTATCATTACTATTAACAGGTCCAGCCCATATTTCAGGTTTGAAATAAAGGGAAATGATGGCATCTGGTTTTTTCGGAATATTTTTTCTTACGCTCCGTATGTTTCTTTCGTATTGATCCATTGCGGCTAAGTAATACCACGGAATACCGGAAGATTGCTCAGTTTCTTTATATAGTGCCATGCGCTTTTCATATATGCTTTGCTGATTATCTTCACCGTAAGCGATGTTTTGGTGGAGAAGAAAGCAAATCGAAAGCAAAAGAGAAATTTTTCGAAGCATGAAATAGACTCCTTTCACAACATCACTCTTTTTAGTGTGGGATATACGGAGTATTTCATTATAGGGAACGATTGGAAAAAATCTTAGAATCTTCATTTGAGCAAATCGCTTTCATACGTTAGAATAGATATGTTACATTGAAAGAAGCGAACACGGTAAACTATTTCATATTGTGCGGAGTTGATAACCATGACAAAACAAACAGAGTATAAGCGCAAGCCCGAATGGTTGAAAATTAAGTTAAACACGAATGAAAACTATACAGGCTTAAAGAAAATGATGCGTTCTAAGAATCTTCATACAGTTTGTGAAGAGGCGAAATGTCCGAATATTCATGAATGCTGGGCTGTAAGGAAAACAGCAACATTTATGATCTTAGGTGCGGTTTGTACACGTGCTTGTCGTTTTTGTGCGGTTAAAACAGGCTTACCAACTGAGCTTGATTTACAAGAGCCAGAACGCGTAGCAGATTCTGTAGTACAAATGGGCTTAAAGCACGTTGTTATAACAGCGGTTGCACGTGATGATTTAAAGGACGGCGGAGCAGCTGTTTTTGCTGAAACAGTACGCGCTGTACGTCGTGAAAATCCATTCACGTCTATCGAAGTATTACCATCTGATATGGGTGGGGTAGAAGAAAACTTAAAAATGTTAATGGATGCAAAACCAGATATTTTGAACCATAACATTGAAACAGTACGTCGATTATCTAACCGAGTTCGCGCTAGAGCAAAATATGACCGTTCATTAGAGTTTTTACGTCGAGCAAAAGAAATGCAGCCTGATATTCCAACTAAATCGAGCATTATGCTGGGCTTAGGTGAAACGAGAGAAGATTTAATTGAAGCAATGGATGACTTACGTGCAAACAATGTGGATATTTTAACTCTTGGACAATACCTACAACCATCTAAGAAGCATTTACCAGTTATTAAATATTATCCACCAGCAGAATTTGCAGAGCTAAAAGAAATTGCACTTAGCAAAGGATTTAGCCACTGTGAAGCTGGTCCACTTGTACGTTCTTCTTATCATGCGGACGAGCAAGTACGTTCTGCAAAAGAAAAAACAGCAGAAGCGAAATAATGAAAAAAGAGAGCTAATCATTAGCTCTCTTTTTTCTTATACTCTAAAACTTTATTTTGACATGTGGATAAAATCTTTTTTAATTCCTCTGTGGATAATTCAATTGTAAATTCAGGTACACCAGGTGTAATTAAAATTTTATCGTAAGTATAAATTGAACTGTCCACAATAATCGTTACATTTTGTGAATAACCGAAAGGAGCTACACATCCAGGAGTGCAACCAGTCTCTTCTCTTAGCTCATTAGGAGAACAGAGAGATAAGCTCTCTCCTGTTATTTCCTTCATCTCTCCTCGGTTGAGGCGAGTGCCTTCTAACGTAAAGAATACGTAATGCTCCCCGGATTTTGATTTTAAAAATAAGCTTTTACTTGGAGTGCCTTGCAAACCAAGTCTTTCACGAACGATACGATCTGTTTCATAGTCAAGTACTGGTTCGTGTTCAAATTTTTCATAAGAAGCATTTGTTTTATGTAGTAAAGAAAGTACATCTTCATACATATGGAATGATACCCCTCTCTATTGTTAATACAGTCTCTTCTCGTGGCGTCAACTGAGTGTTTTGGAAAGGGATACTACTTGGACGATGCTTCCCATAATCGTTTTATGAAACTTTGTTCATCGATTGTAATTTCGTAAACATCAGGATTCGTTAAAGTTCTCCATTCACTAAAGCCGATCGTACGATCAAAGTGCTTTAAAATGAGCGTAAGTAAGTTTCCATGTGTAACGAGTAGTGTTGTAGTATGGTTTAACTTTAAAACGTCTTGGATAAGCGATATAGCACGGTCCGTTGCTTGTTTTGTTGACTCTCCGCCTGAAAAGGCAATATCTATGTTTGTAAAAGTAGATTCTAGTTTTTGCATCCAATCATCCATCGGAACGTTGCTTAATATACGTTCAGCTAATCGTTCATCCTCTTCGATAGATAGGTTAGCTTGAATCGAATAGGGCCGAATGGAATCGATAGCTCGGACAAATGGGCTCGAAATAATATGATCTATTTGTAGCTGATTTTCTAAGAGGAATGCAGCAAGGGTGTTAGCTTGATCTTTTCCGGCAAACGTTAATTCGGCATCACGTTTTTGTCCAGTTGCGGAACAATGTCGTATTACAATAATTTTCTTCATAATTCATCCCCATCTTTCAAGTTGACGCTATATACTTCGACAAATGTGGAAAAAATTCCTTTTTATTGGAAAGGGCATAGTGATCTAAGTATGTGGAAAAGTAATGTGGATAAAGAAAATTTGAGGTGCTAGCATGAAAAAAATAATAATTATTGCATTCATTGCTTGTTTTTTTACACAATTGTCCACAACATATGCACAATCAAATCAAAAATTAGAATATCCGAGCAATCAAAACAAATCGTTTGTGAATGAAAATCTATTTTATGAACAGTTAGATAAGAAGGTCTATAAGGAATACAAAAATGCGGCGTATAGTGTTCGAAAGAAAATTTTATGGAAAGAAGTACAAGATGCAGAATTTACCTTCCGAAAAAAACAGATGTTGGCTGTCGAAGTAGAGTGGTGATTCAAGATGTATTTGTTCATCCTGATCGCCAAGTGTACTTTTTTGCTTCTTTTTCTCAAGATGAAGGAGATGAATTTCATAAGTATATAGTTATAGATGCAGAAACAAAGAAGGAGCTTCGAGGGGGCCGAAGTTATCACTGTTACGAAAATCCACATAAAAAATAAACCACCAATTTTGGTGGTTTATTTTTACTCTGAAGCACTTACTAATTTCTCTTTCATTTTACGAATAAGAACGAAAGCACCAATTGTGAAGAGAAGGGTAATTCCTTCTGCGACAAAGATGTTGATTGTTTTTGTTTGGTAAAGTGCTGCGAAAAAGTCCACAAGTGCGTGGAATAGTATAGCGTATACGAGGAAAATGTATTTCTTTTGTTTTACTGCGTATACGACAAGCATTGTGAAAGCAATTTGCAGAACGAGTGCCATAATTCTTTCTAAGCTACCGAGTAAGTATAAGTAGGCAGGTTGCTGAATTAACATGTCCTGTAAACGGCTCAGCTCAGGCATTTTTTCAACCATTTGAGCGAAGCTACCATTGTTAATAGATGTTGCAAAGATAAGAGTTTGAAGCCCAGCGAATCCACCGACTAAAATCGACTCAATTCCGCCGTGTCCAATTCCGTATGCAAGACCGTCTTTATACTCTCGATATTTTTTCAGTAAGTAGTAAAAGGCAACGAAACGTCCTAATTCTTCAAAAATACCAGCAGTCAGTCCGCCATAAAGTGCGAAGACAAATGGATTTTCTAAAAGTGGAGCGATTGCTGGATTTCCACGCATAAATAGGTGGAATGGTGTTTCGAGAATTTGGGTAAACCCGATAAAGATAAGGATACCAACGCCAACTATTTTCCAATTAATATTATATTTCTTACGGAAATAAACGAGTACAATAATTGGGACCAGAACCGAGAGAACGAGCTGAATTATGATGCTGGAAATTACAGTATTTGAAACCATACTTTCACCGCTTTCTAATATATGTACATATATATTATGCATGAAATGTAGGAGAATGTGGAGAGATGAATCTTTCAAAAACAAAATGAAATTTTTATTGACTCTAACGTTGCGTCATACTTTATCGTATGTATTAAGGGGGAGATACGCATGACAATGAGGATAAAAGAAGTAGCTAATTTAGTTGGAATTAGTGTGCGCACACTGCATCATTACGATGAAATTGGGTTATTAACCCCAGACGAGACGACAGAGTCTGGATATCGTCTGTATTCCAATGAAAATTTAGAAACATTGCAACAAATTTTATTTTTTAAAGAGCTTGGCTTCCCTTTAAAGAAGATTAAGGAAATTATCATGAGTCCTTCATTCGACCGTGAAGAGGCATTACAGCTTCATAAGAAAATGCTTCTTGAAAAGCGGGCTAGATTGGATAAAGTGATAGCGACGATTAATAAAACAATTCAGCATACAAAAGGAGAGATTGAGATGACGAATAAAGAGAAATTTGAAGGATTCGATTTTAGTCATAACCCGTACGAAGAAGAAGCACGTGAACGATGGGGAGATGAGGCTGTAGATAAAGCGAATAAAACAGCGAAGGGTATGTCTAAAGAGAAACAGGAGGAGTTTAATACTATTTACAGAAATCTAGCGACACTTCGAAATGGAGCACCGGATTCTAAAGAGGCACAAGAAGCAATCGGGGTATGGTACGATTACTTGCAAAACTTCGGTGAATATTCATTAGAGGCATTTAAGGGACTCGGTCAAATGTATGTTGCTGATGAGCGCTTTACGAAAAATATCGATAAGTTTGGTGAAGGTTTAGCGCAGTTTATGTGTGATGCGATGGAGGTTTATGCGGATCGTAAGAAATAGTAAAAAGGTGGAGGTTTTCTCCACCTTTTTATTTTTTTATCATATTATTTAAAGTTTGATCCCCCGTATTGTTCAAATGAGGATTATCGCTCATTTCACGTTTTAACATATCAAGACTTTGTTCATATTCTTTATCGTTTAAGCTACCAGATTGTAGGCCTTGAATTTGAGAAATCAACTTTTGGTTTGTTGATACATATGCTTTATAATAGCGAGGGACGATGGACAAAGCTGTTTTATATACTTGATCTGTTACGAGTTTCGGGTCTGTTGTGTTTGCACGGTATACAACGAACACTTCATCGTCGGTAACGAGTGTAGCGGCATTGGTGACATCAGGAAGTTTGACTGTCATGCTCGTAATCATTTCGGCGACTTTCTCACGGTTAATAGCGCCTACTTGTTTGTTAGATACTTCATGTTTTTGTTTAGAAGAATAACCGACTCTCGTTAACCTGGTATTTGTATTTTCCGTATGATACATGTCGTTTTTGTTGGAAACAAGAACACGACTTCCTTCTTCACGCTCCATTTCGGCTTTATTAGTTGATTGGCAGCCTGCAAATAAGGAAAGAGTGAGAAGAGAGAGTATAATTTGCTTTTTCACGATGTATCACCTCCTTCTCCATAGCATGCACTAATTTTCAATTTTTTGTATTTGAAATTGTTGGTTGTTATGCTTTGTGATACGATAAAAAGAAGAATGCTTAGAGAGGAAGTTCATAATGGAGCAAAAGCAAGAGATTCATACTACGGTGAGCGTTAATAATGTTCAGTACGAAGTAATTAAAAACTTTCGTGACGGTTTTAGTGAAGAAGCATTTAAAGAGCGCTATGCAGAAATTTTAAATAAATATGATTATATCGTTGGAGACTGGGGTTATGAGCAACTTAGATTGCGTGGATTCTTTGATGATAGTAATCAACGTTCGACATATGATACGAAAATTAGTACCTTATCAGAGTATTTATACGAGTACTGTAACTTCGGTTGTGCACATTTTGTATTACGAAAAGTGAAGAAATAAAAAAATCCTCTTACGATTGTAAGAGGATTTTTTTTATACTTGCTCACAAACAAATCGAAATATGATCGCCTTCAGAAAGTATTGCGTTTGGTTTCATTTGTTGTCGGTTCAATTGGATATGCCCATTTTTAATTTTATCCACAATGATAGTGCGGCTCCAATCTGAAATATATGTGGATAACACTTTATCAATCCTGTGGGAACCGAAAACGATGTCTAATACGATCGTTATTTCGGCTATACCACTTTCTTTGTATTGTGTAATGGAAATGGTAGTACTTGTTTCCGTTTGTTCTTGCTGAGTCATATCGACAGTTTCGACGTGATCAGTAAATGATTTATAAATATGAAGTTTTTGATTCCACGTATGATCTTTCGGACATTTATAAATTGCAAATCGGTATATGTTTTTTCCGTTTGCGTTATGCCTGCGAATATTCGTATCAGTAAAAAGGGTAGTGTGTCTGCAATTTTTATAGCCCTTTCTGAACGAGTAGCCCATCTTTTTTAGGTATGGATTTAAAGTGAGGTTGGATACGGATTACTACTATGAAATCGTTTAAGTATCCAAAGTATATTTCTTAGAGCTTTTTTGTTATGATTTTTCGGAAATAACTGATAAATTATAAGTATGGTTAATGATTAGAGAAGAATGAAAACAATCGTATCATTTTGTATTTTGTAAATGATACAGAAGAAAGATTTTTTAATATACTATCAACACTTAGTCCTGTTGATGCAATGGCAAATATAACACAGCGTTTGAGAGAAGGATCCTCTTATCTTCATGTAGTTGCAAAGTTTATGGACACGTTCCTTTTTTATTTCTCCTGCTGGAAATGTATCCAATGAGATAATCAAACAGTGTGTTGAAAATCAAAAAACAAGGGGGATGAAACGTATGTCACAAACCCTAACAGTAAAAGTGAAATTGATTCCAACAAAAGAACAAATCCGTTTATTGGAACAAAGTAGTCACGAATATATCAAAGTTATTAATACACTTGTATCGGAAATGGTTGAAGCAAAGAAAAGCACGAAAAAAAGTACGAAAGATATTGAAGCGAATATTCCAAGTGCGGTGAAGAATCAAGCAATCAAAGACGCGAAAAGTTTATTTGTTACAAAAGTAAAGAAAAGTAAGTATAAAATCATTCCGATTCTAAAGAAACCTGTTTGTGTATGGAACAATCAAAATTATTCATTTGATTCCAATTATATTTCAGTCCCGCTGATGATAAATGGAAAGTCAACTCGTTTAAAGGTACGTGCTTTATTAATCGATAAAAACAATCGCAATTTGGATTTGTTAACACATAAGTTAGGTACACTTCGTATCACAAAGAAATCGGATAAGTGGAGTGCCCAAATATCTGTTACGCTTCCTAGAAGTGAAAAAGCAGGTACGAAAATTTTAGGAGTAGACTTAGGTCTCAAAGTCCCCGCGGTAGCGATCACAGATAATGACAAGATTCGTTTCTTTGGGAATGGTAGGCAAAACAAATATAGGAAGCGTAAGTTTCGTAGTGCTCGTAAGAAGTTAGGAAGAGACAAAAAGGTGAATGCTATCCGGCGATTTAATGATAAAGAACAAAGATGGATGCAAGATAAAGATCACAAAATAAGTCGTGAAATCATTGATTTTGCGATAGAGAATCATATTTCTGTCATTCGATTAGAAAAACTAACGAATATAAGACAGACGGCAAGAACAAGCCGTAAAAACGAAAAAAATCTACATACTTGGTCATTCTATCGTTTGTCACAATTTATTGCGTATAAAGCGACATTAGCCGGTATTAAGATTGAATATGTGGATCCAGCTTATACAAGTCAAAGTTGTCCAAAATGCGCTGAAAAGAATAAGGCACAAGACAGAAAATACAAGTGTTCATGTGGGTTTGAGACACATCGTGATATCGTTGGGGCGATGAATATTCGTTACGCAACTGTGATTGATGGTAACAGTCAATCAGCCTAAGCACCTATATGGTCTGGTTTAGGAGGGGCAATGAGATGCCCTCATCTTGAAGACTGTTCAAAACAGAAATGGACTGCGAACGTTTAGTCATTCAAGAATCCCACCCGTAACTCCGTAAGGATTCGGGCTTGAGATTTTAGTCATGGGAGTCTCAAAAAGTAAATGTTGGCATACGTAGATAACGTCCTTTCTATCCAAATAGATTTGTTCATAAGTATAACATATAAGATTGAAAATTCAAAATATAAATTGTAAAAAAACACCAGCTAACATAGCTGGTGCACCAGATAAATTATATAAGTTCAAATAAAAATGAGCGTAATTCTTCTGCATTTTCTTCAGACATCGAAAATGCATGCTCTAAGTAGCCTTGTTCATTTAAATCGTCAGGACCGATGATAGCAAATTTGTTGCTTTGCATATCAAGGACTATCGTTTTACCGTAATGACGATCGGAGTATAGAAGCGCTAAATCATGACGCTCATTTTCCCCCATAAAGCTAACGAAACGCGTTTTTGTAGCGACTGTGTCGTCGTACAGAAAGAAACGTTCTTCCATACACATGGCTCCTTTATTAAATATCTAAGTTTAAGTGTGGTTTATGGTCTAAATGGTGGTGTGTTTTAATGAATCGTACCGTTCTTGTTTTGTAACGCATAACGATAGAATATGTTTCAGCTAAATCTCCGCCAAGGAATTTCACCCCGTCTAATAATTCACCAGCAGATACACCTGTTGCTGAGAAGATTGCGTCATCACCAGATACTAAGTCATCTAACATAAGAAGTTGACGAGGATCTTCTAATCCCATTTCACGGCAACGAGCTTCTTCTTCTTCGTTCATTGGAACTAAGCGAGCTTGCATTTCACCTTCAAGGCATTTTAATGCTGCTGCAGAAATAACGCCTTCTGGAGCTCCGCCTACACCTACGAATAAGTCGATACCTGTTCCAGGTAAAGCTGTAGCGATTGATGCACCAACATCTCCATCACCAAATAGTTTTACGCGTGCCCCTTTTGCACGAACACGGTCAATAATATCTTGATGACGTTCACGTTCTTGGATGATAACCGTTAGGTCACGAATTTTTTTATTGTTTGCTTCTGCTACAATATCAATTGTTTTTTCAATTGGATCATCTAGGCTAATTTTACCAGCTGCTTTTGGACCAACCGCGATTTTTTCCATGTACATATCCGGAGCATGAAGAAGGTTTCCTTTATCTGCGATTGCGATAACTGCCATTGCATTTGCAAGGCCTTTTGCAACGATGTTTGTACCTTCTAATGGATCAACGGCGATATCTACTTCTGGACCGTTACCTGTTCCTAGTTCTTCACCAATATACAACATCGGTGCTTCATCAAGTTCTCCTTCACCAATTACAACTGTACCTGCCATGTTTACTGAATCGAACATATCACGCATAGCTGTAGTTGCTGCATCATCTGCTTCGTTTTTCTTTCCGCGGCCCATCCACTGTGCGGATGCTAAGGCTGCTGCTTCTGTTACACGGACAATTTCTAGTGCGAGTTCACGTTCCAAGGTTGCATTCCTCCAATTTCAAAAATCATACAAATATAACTATAACAAATAACGAGGAAAAGGTGAATTCGAAAAATTGTCGATTTTTTCAGAAGAAAGCGTTACAATTAAAATGTAAATGCTTTAATTTCCAGGTAGGTGACATTCATGTACTTCGTAGACAGAAAGAAAATAGAACAAATGCTAGTATGTTTAGAACGAGCAACAAATACATTTCAAGAGAAAAAGACATATGAAACCGAGTTTGAATTTTATGCATTAGAGCGCATAGCCCATCTTATTATTGATTGTATATTAGATGTGGGAAATGCGATGATTGATGGATTTATTATGCGCGATCCAGGAAGTTACGAAGATATTATTGATATTTTAATGGACGAGAGAGTTATAAGTGGAGAAGAGGGAGCGCAGATTAAAGAAATTATTCTTCTTCGAAAAATGCTTACGCAAGATTATATTCAAATGAATCATGATGAATTATATAAGACGATTCAAAAACATATCGCCGTGGTAGAGAAATACCCAGTGAATATTCACAGTTATTTAGAAAAGGAATTAGGGCCTGTATCTGCATTTGTACCAGAATAATTGTGCTTATAAGATCCCCGGGAATTCCTTTGGGGATCTTATATTGTATATGAGAAAAGGGAGAAGGGCGAGTTATGGGGGAAGCACGTACGACGAAAGAAGAGATTGTACAATTGTTGAAGGTAAAGGGCGAGCATACTGTAGCAGAATTAGCCGAAGTTTTAGAAATTACGGAAATGGCAATCCGAAGGCATTTAAGTAATCTTGAGAGAGATGAGCTAATTTATTCAAAGATGGTAAGACAGCATGTTGGACGACCAACATATTTGTATGGATTAAGTCAAAAGGGAGAAGATACGTTCCCGAAAGAATATAAGCAGTTTGCTATTGAAATATTAGATGATTTAGCTCGAATGGGCGATGAAAAAATACTTCGTTACGTTTTACAAGCGAGAACGAAACGAATGGAAGAGCAGTTGCAAAAGAAGATAAGTAATCAAAGCAATTTAGCGTATAAAGTACAGGAAGTAGCTGCTATGCAAGAGAAAAATGGTTATATGGTTCAAATAAAAAGAGATGGGGAACGCTCTTTCATACTTGAAAAGCAAAACTGTCCGTTAAAGGAAATAGCGGAGAAATTTCCGCAAGTGTGTGAGGATGAAAAAGATATGTACAAGCGGTTATTTACAGGTGCAAATGTGAAGACGTTAACGAACATGTGCGTGGGCGATTGTAATTGTTCGTACCAAATAAAAGAGAAAAAATGAACGTTATGGGACGCTTTAAGGTAAAGCGTTTTTTTCTTTTGAAAAAGGGGTTAATATAAGAGTGGTATGATAGATGAGAACGTTAGCATAGAAGGAGAGACAAACAGATGTATAAAGGCTATTTAATTGATTTAGACGGTACAATGTATCGCGGTGAAGAACAAATTGAAGAAGCAAGCGACTTCGTAAAAGCATTAGGAGAACGCGGTATTCCATATTTATTCGTTACAAATAACTCAACTCGTAAACCAGAACAAGTTGCAGAAAAACTTGTTCGTTTCGATATTCCAGCGAAAGCGGAGCAAGTATTCACAACGAGTATGGCTACAGCGAACTTTATTTATGAGCGCAAACAAGATGCAACTGTATATATGATTGGTGAAGAGGGCTTACACGCCGCACTTGTGGAAAAAGGCTTTGAACTTGTGGATGAAAATCCTGATTTCGTTGTTGTTGGTTTAGATCGCGATATCACATATGAAAAATTAGCAAAAGCGTGCCTTGCTGTGCGTAACGGCGCAACGTTTATTTCCACAAATGGAGACATTGCCATTCCCACTGAGCGCGGATTATTACCAGGTAACGGCTCATTAACATCAGTTGTAGCAGTATCAACAGGTGTGGATCCAATCTTTATCGGAAAACCAGAATCAATCATTATGGAACAAGCTTTAAAAGTGCTTGGCATAGAAAAAAATGAAGCATTAATGGTTGGGGATAACTACGATACAGACATTTTAGCGGGAGTAAATGCTGGCATGCATACCCTTCTTGTCCACACTGGAGTCACAACTGTGGAGAAGTTAACAGAATATGAAGTACAACCGACGCAAGTTGTGCATAACTTGACGGAGTGGATTGAGAAGATGTAATGAAATGCAGGTAACCGAAATATTAAATTCAGATAATAATTTATAGGATAGTTAGTCCATTATGAGGGCTGATTATCCTTTTTTATTTACATAACGAATGAAATAAATAAAGATTGAATATTTAGTTTAATCAGTATAATACAGATGTATAATTAGAAATGTTCGTTTGGTTTTTGGAGGAGGACAAAGACTCGGTTTTGGTTTGAAATAAAGATTGATGATTTAAAACAAAGTCCGATCATTTATAAAAGATTGATAATTAATAATAAAGTTTAATAAAAATCTAACTTCAAGACTTTTCATTAAACAGAGAGGTAGGTTATTTAAAAAAGGTGGAGAATATTGCTAGTGTTTTTGCAAAAGGGGGATACAAAGATTATAGCTCAAACAGTGGAGGAAACATTTGTTCAACTTAATGGTTTTAAATTATTTGTGAAATTTTATGGAAATAAAAAGAATACACCAACTGTTATAATGGATGCCGGATATGGAGACTATTCCAAAACACGGAAGGCACATCTAATGACTTTGAGATTATTGAAAAAGCGAACAAGATTTTAAGAGATATTGTTGAAGTTCACAAAGAGGAAATTATTATCTAAAAGGTGCTGTTACAGCATCTTTTTTTATACTGATAATAGCAAAACAAGAAGACCGAATCATTCAGTCTTCTTGTTTTTGTATTTAACTACATTTTCAATTCTAAGCGAACTATTTTAAACTAGATTCATATTTTTTTAATGCTTCTGCTTTTATCAAATTTTGATGATCAATCTCTGATAACTTTTCTTTAGCATAATCAGTGTTCGCATTGTTTAATGATTTCTTTAAAGAGCTATTTTCATCTTTTAGCGGAACTTTTCCGTAATTAACACCAGTTATTAAGTAATACGGATCAGTTTGGGATTTTCTTAGAAACAACAAATATTTTTTGTCTTTCTCCATTAATTCGTATCCAGCTATGTGATATGTCATATCTACTTTTTTGTTGTACGCTTCATTCTCTAGGATGGTAATTTCCGTCCCAGGAGTTACAGAATCTCCACTTATTACTTTATCAATGGCAAAATTAGATAAAGTATAGGCAATATCGATTCGTCCTTCTTTGTTGTATACAATTGTAGGTTCTTCTTGCTTAACTTTTTTACCTACGACAATAATTTCTGTTTTCTCTTCAACAGCATTTAAATTTTGAAATTCATCTATTTTTGCATCTAAGACTAGACTTTTTCCAAATAAGTGATCTTCCATACCGTTAACCAATTGTGCAGCCGGCTCTTGCTTATCCGGATTATCGTTAAAGTAATATATGAAAAATCCTATTAGAAAGGCGCCTATTACTCCACTAATAGCTAATATTTTCTTCATATTTCTTTTACACCACCTTTATATATTTAAACACTATTCATTAATATTTAGCATTAATACCAGCTTTATCATCAGATAACGGATAAGCTTTACTATTAAATCCAGTTTCTCTCATAACAGAAATTGTATTGTTTTTAGATTGAGTGTGGCTTAATCCAATTGCATGTCCAACTTCATGTACCACTGTTTCATTTCTAACAGAAGAAGAAGCGTTTTTAAATGACTTGTAATAACGAATATCACTCTGACGATTGGTATTGTAGTAACAAACACCATAGGTCCCATTATCAGTATCCACAACACCTTGATAAATGTTTATAAAGCCAGTAGAAGCTTGTTTAACAAACACTTTACTCCCTTGATAACTCCACTGTGTCGCATAACCCATATGACTTAAATAACCGTCTGCTGAAGATAGATTCATATAATTAGCGTTATACCCTACATTCTGATTGTTAAATTGGTATGCTTTCGATTCCGTAGGATAAAATACTATGCCTAATATTAGGCAAGAAAGGAACGCCATAAACCTCTTCACATAATCACCCTCTTTTTTCCAAATTTTGTGTTCTCACAACAATAATAAGTCGAATATTCTGAAAAGAAAACATATTTCGTGGGTATTTTTGTAACTTTTTTACTAATTTTCTATTTGTATACAGCTGGAAGACCAAGAAGACAAGGTTATTAAATCTAAAAGTATCTTTTTGATATTGTAATATAGGCTACTTTTCTATTGAAACAGCATCAATTTTGATCTCAGGTTTAATCGCTTGCTGGAGACTTTTTGCTGCATTAATAAGACATAAAACAATGGCTATTTGGACTATATAGACTATAACTAATAAAACTATAACAACTTTGGAGGAATAAATAATGAAAACAGCAGTATTAAAAGTAGAAAAAGATCTATTTGTAGGGGTAGAACCACATCGCCATCAAGCTAAGAAAAGCAAATACCCAAAACGAGAAAATTGATATCTCCTGGTGAAAATGTACATTTTTTTGTTTTAGAGGGGTTCTTAAGTTGATGAATGTGGAGTCTCGCCGCATAATAAAAAGGCAGAAACATTTTGTACATATCAAATATGTTCCTACCTTTGATTTTATTGAGTTTAACATCTATGACCTAAATATAAACATATGGTTACCTGTTTTTTTTATGCATAATTGCATATGTGTTATTGTTATATAAAATGTAAAATTTATATGTAATGATACAAGGGGGAATCAGCGTGTACTGGATGTCATGTATTATGTTTGTTTTTACATTATGTATTTTGTTTTTTATTCTATGGAAGATATATAAAATAAATGAAATGAAAAAAGGCGCAGGAAAACTCATTGCAATGTATCCTCGGGTGAAAAGACGTTGGATTGCATTACTTGGACCAGCATATTTCATTGGACAATGTATGTATATATATGCTCAGTACGTAAGTGGCGATATGGATACAGTTGAACAGTTTCTCATTCAGCTAGGTATTCATGCTGTAGCAAGTTGTTTTATGACTTTAATAGCTATCCATCTTATTAAAAGTGTACAAATATATGAAAAAGGCGTAGTAGACGGATTGAACTTTTATTCATACGAAGAATTAAAAGGCTATAAAACATCAACATGGGAAAATCCAAAAGAAAATATATTTTTATATCGCGGGCGAGAAAAAATGAATGATAATGTGAATTTACTTATTAGACAGGAAGATATGAATGAATTAGAAAGCATTCTTCAAAGATATATTCCGAAATTGATGATGAAATAAAAACTCCGGTTGTTATAACCGGAGTTTTTTTATTAAAACGCACGATTCACTACGTCTTTAACTTCTTCAAGATATTGTTTACGCACACTGTCATCCACAGAAGGAACACTTGTGTAGAATGTATGTTCCGGTGTTTCAATGCCTGTAAATTCAAAAATACCAGCATCAGTTGTTTTTTTCATTGCATCAAACATACCGCCTGCTGTGTATACTTCTTTCGAATTTCCCATCGTAGATAATAACAATCCTTTTTTACTGCTTAATAACTTTTCAATACCATTCTCACCGTAAGCATAAGCGAAGCCGTGGCTAAATACACGGTCAACGTATCCTTTTAAAATAGCAGGAAGACCCGCCCACCAAACTGGGTAAATGAATGTAATACTATCAGCCCAAGAGATATGCTTTTGTTCTTCTTTAATATCTTCTGGTGTGTTTCCTTGGGAAAATGAGATGAAATCGGAAGCACCTAATACTGGATTGAAGTTTAATTCGTATAAATCACGAACGCGTACTTCATGACCTTTTCCTTCTAATTCACTTTTTACAGTTTCTAAAATTGCATGGTTGAAGCTTTCTGTATTCGGGTGTGCATAAACGATCACATGTTTCATTGTTCTTCCTCCTAATTGTGGATATGTGAATAGTTTTTATATATTCGTGTAATTATTATGGTTACTTCCGTTGCGAGAGTCAACTTTTCTGACGTGAGAAATAAAGTGAAATTTTAATAGGTGGGGGGTTTCCATCCCGCACTGATTATTTGCTCACACTAATCGGGCACTTACTGCCGGTTAATATAAATGTTAGTATGTGACAAAAAAATACAAAATAGTAGGTATTTTGCATTTTCGAATAGAATATATAGATTGGTAAATAGAGAGAAAAGGGGATATCGGGATGAATATTATTGAAATTGAAGGGTTAGAAAAATCGTTTGATATTGGGGATAGTACAGTAAAGATCTTAAAAGATATTAATGTTCAAATTCAAAAAGGTGACTTTGTTTGTATTATGGGGGCAAGTGGATCGGGTAAAACGACTTTACTTCAGCTGTTAGGTGGATTAGATATTCCATCGGTAGGTAGTATTCGAGTTGATGGTACGGAGATTTCAACATTAAAAGAAAAAGAGCTCGCTTTATTTAGAAGGCATAAAATCGGTTTTATTTTTCAGCAGTTTAATTTAATTCCAGTGTTTAATGCGGAGGAAAATGTAGGGTTGCCTTTACTATTAGATAATGTTTCGCAAAAGAAGGCAACTGTGACAGCAAATCGTTTATTAGAGCTCGTTGGATTGAAAGGAAAAGAAAAGCATTTACCAGCACAGTTATCAGGTGGGCAACAGCAAAGGGTTGCGATAGCAAGAGCTTTTGCAAATGAGCCGGCTATTATATTAGCAGATGAGCCAACAGGGGCGTTAGATTCAGAAAACAGCAAAAATATTATCGCGGCACTTCGCAATGCATGTGATGAATTAGGGCAAACAGCTGTCATTGTAACGCACGATCCGTTCGTAGCGGCCCATGCTGATAAAGTCGTTTTCTTATTAGATGGTGAGGTGATTCATGAGCATACTGAAAGTAAAGGGTGGAAATTTCGAAATATCCCGCAACAAGTTACTCACATTCAAGAGATTATGAATCGTCACTTTAAAGTAGGAGGTAAAGGTGATGCGATGGGTAATTAAGTATGCGGTAAAATCGATGAAACAAAATTGGTTGCGAAATATGTTGATTGCCCTCGGTGCAGCTTTAGGTGTTATGTTAGCGACGATGTTATTACTAGGTAATCAATCAGTAGAGCAAAGTGTGAAGGAACAAGTAGTAAGTCGGTATGGAGATTATAATTTACAATTTGGCTATATAAAAAATGACATGTATTTAAATAATGAAAGTTTAAAAGGAATAGATGGCTTAGAAAATGCTGAAAAAATATCAAAAGCACTTATACCGTATCCTTTTCCACATTATAAAGAACTATCGGGAAAGCCATCTTATTGGGGTGTTGAGCAAGATTCTCCAGAAATGCATTCTTATAAAATATTAGAAGGACGATATCCGAAAGAAGGTGCTGAAGTAGCACTGACAAAAGGGTATACAGATCGTGAAAATATACGGGTAGGAGATACGATTAAACTGCCATTCCCGCAGCATGGTGAAAAGGCTGTGAAAGTTGTCGGTATTTTAAATCCACCGTTAATGGCGTCAATGGGGCATAGTGCTTATTTTCCAATCCATTGGCTTCAAAAAGAATTAAATTTACCAAATCAATTCAATCTTGTTCAAGTGAAAGTACAAGATGTAAATGTGAAAAAAGCAATTGCTTTTGATGTACATAAAAAGATTGAAAATATAAAAGTGGACCAACGTACTTATGTAGATAAGGCATTTGAACGCCTAAATGTAATGAAGCCATTAATTTTTAGTTTAGGTGGTATTGCCTTATTTGTTGTAGCCCTTTTAATAATGGGAAGTTTCTTCTTATCTGTCAGAAGTCGATTTAAGCAATGGGCATTATTACGTGCACTTGGTAGTAATCCAAATCAAATTATATTAGTCGTTTTATTAGAGGCTTTATGTATTGGGGCAATCGGATCACTAGCAGGAGTTATTCTTGGAGCAGGTACGCAAACAATCGCCGCATCATCTATTAATAAATGGGTGAATATTGAGGGGGCAGTGAAAGAATCATTCTCGATTTCAGGCGAGATTTTACTCATTACGTTTTTACTAGGGATTGTTATGTCTATCATAGGGGCTATTATACCAGCCTTTATGGTTAGAAAGATTCCACCAGTTCAAGCGCTTAGGCCAGGTCTTCCTAGTAATGAGAAAAAAGAAAAAAGGTGGAGTGCTTTTAGTGGTAGCATTTTAATCATTGGTACTGTTATTGGACTAGCGGGTAACGTATTAGAGCGATATATCGGTTTTAATCCAAGTGCGATAGGTGCGCTGTTATTTGCGGTCGGTTTGTTATTTGCGATTCCGTTATTTATTCGGATGATAGCACCAGTGATTGCAAAACCACTTCAAATGATATTACGAATTGAAACGACGATTAGTAGCCGAAATGTAATTCGTTATCGAAATAAGGCAGCTGTATCGGTTGCTATACTAGCATTTGGTTTTATGTTAGCACTTGTTGGAACGATGTATATAAACTCTATTTATGAAGGCATGAAAGATGGGTTACAAAAACATTTACCAGCTGATTTAGTAATAAGAATTCCAATAGAGTCGCAAAGTACTGAAGTATTACCATTTAGTTGGATGGAGAAGGTTAAAAAAATTGATGGTGTAGAAGAGAGCGTAGCAAATGTTACTGACTTTACAGCGAAGCTTATAAATTATGATTTTAAAAAAGCGGATCAAGAGTGGTATGAAAATGTGAGGAAAGATGATTTTGAATATGATGTGATAGAAGTTGTGGGGAATGATATTGTTGCTTATCAAAAAGTAACAAAAGCGAAAGTGATTACAGGACAAGATTTAAATAAGCCATTACAAGATGGTGAGGGAGTCGTTACGAAGAGAACTGCTAAAACATTAGGGATTCAGTTGCATGATACGATTGAAGTACAAGGAAAAGGGAAAGAAAAACAAACGATTAAAGTCGTTTCGATTATTGAGCAAGGATTAAGGGGAAGAGGATTAGACATTTTCGTAAATGAACAATGGGTTCGTGATAAGTTTCACGTGCAAGGATATGAAGCAATTCAAGTTATGACAAATTCTAATCAATCATTTGAAGAGATTAAGAAGCAAGTAAAACAAATTACAAATAATAAAGAGAACGTAGAAGTTATTAATAGCCATGATTTATTAAAAGAACAGAAGCAGTTATTATCGCAAATGATGATGTTAATTCGCTTGTTAGTTGTAATTGTTTTCATTATTTCTGGTATAGGTTTAATGAATGCGATTGTCTCAAGTTTACATGAAAGACGTGCTGAAATTAGTATGATTCGTGCGGTAGGAGCTATTCCGAAGCAAATGAGACGGATTGTTTTATTAGAGGGCACTTTACTTGGAGCGATAGCTGGTTGTATTGGGGTTTTAGGTGGAATTGTATTTAGTTATATTGTGTTATCAAGCTTAGAGTTAACGGTTATTATCATTCCGTATAATCAAGTTTTAATATTGGCACTAGCTAGCATTATACTCGGAGCAGGAGCAGCAATGATTGCTTCATTACAATTAAGAAAGTTTAAATTGAGTGATACTTTAAAGGAGTTATCAGCATAAAAGATTACTATATCCCGCTCATACAAAGTACAAAGAAGACGAATAAAATGATAACAATACCAATGCCAAAGTTAAATACAAGAGTACTATCCATATATGTAACCTCCTTGTTTGAAAGTAAAAAGCACTCTGGCTGGAGTGCTTTTTATTATCCGAATCTGTCGCAACGAACGCTGCAACGTATAGAAAGGTAATAATGGGTTTAAGAGTTATATTAATTTATGCATTAATTTTGTAAATGAGCAGGTCCTGCTCAGGTATAGAAAAAAAGACACTCTTTCGAGTGTCTTTCATGATGACAAAACGTGCCAATTGCTTGAGTTTGATAAGACGTTAATTTTCCGGTTAACAGTCTTTCTTAATCAAGAAGTGTAACAACAGCGATTCAAATAAATTTTAGCATTTTTTAAAGGGGTGTGCGTATGTAACTATGCATATTACGATTAGAGGAGAATCAAGTTTGGAAAATGAATGAGTAAATACATATAGATTAGTAGAGTATTTGATAAGGAGCGAGATGAATGGATATACATAAGTTAACAGAAGAAGAAGCGAAAGAAATAAATACGTGGAAGTATGAAAATCCCTATACGTTATATAGCTTTTCGGGAGATGCTGAAGTAATAGAAGAGTTGCTAGATGGAACGTATTACGGTTGTTGCGGAGAGAATGGAGAATTCATCGGCTATTTTTGTTTTGGAGAAAATGCACAAGTGCCAGGGGGAAGAGATGCTAATTTATATAGGGGAGAAGATGTAGTAGATATTGGGCTTGGAATGAAGCCGGAGTTAACAGGGAAAGGGATGGGGGAAATATTTTTTCAAGCGGGAATAGCATTTGCTACTGAGGAATTGAATTCGAAAATGTTTCGACTGAGTGTAGCGACATTCAATAAGAGAGCGATTAGGCTGTATAAAAACATTGGATTTCAAGTAGGACCTCTTTTTTTGAGCCGTGGAAGAGAGTTCATGCTTATGGAATATGAAAGGCCGTCAGTATGAAACTGACGGCCTAGACCCCTTATTCCGAATGCTCAGCACGGTGCGCTAAACGACTTGAAGCAGCGGCAGCGATTCCGCCAACGATATCATCAAGGAATGTATGCACCTTTCCAGTTGATTTATCATTTAAGTATTCTAAAATACCTGGTTTTAATTTATCGATATATCCAAAGTTCGTGAAGCCAATTGACCCGTACACGTTAACGATTGAAAGTGCGATGACTTCATCAATTCCATATAGTCCTTCATCGCGTTTTACGATATCTTGTAACGGCTGACTTAACATTCCTTTTTCAGCAAGGACATCAAGTTCAATGCCTGTAATAAGAGCGTTTTGTACTTCTCGTTTTGATAGTACACGCTCAACGTTATAGCGACATTCTGACATCTCTAAATTTGCATGGTATTTCTTTTGAAGAAAATGAACAAGTTCAGCAATATCGTCAATTGTTACACCGCGTTCTTGTAATAGTTGTAATGCTCTTTCTTGTAGTTGATTTGAGTCTTTCATGTTTATCACCTTTTTTTCTTTTTAGTATTTGTATACGTTTCGTTGCTTTATCATGTGCATAGGAATGAAAGGCGAGCACAAGCTCATATATATAAAGAAAAACCATAGGTGGCGACTGCGATGATTCAGCATATTTATGAGCATTATCACATGCATGTTAAAGAATTAATCCCCCTTGGCCCCTATAAAAGCTTTTGGATTCGCAACAAAATTTATGTACTTGTTCCGATTGGAGAAATGGAGGAAGAAGTACTTGTAGAGATGAAAAAGCTCAGTGATTATATGAACCAGCAAGGGGATATAACTGTTTCGACTTTCGTTCCGACTATACACGGCTACTATGTAAGTGAGATAGAAGAAAAAAATTACTGCTTATTAAAAGGTATGCGTATGTTAGAGCGACATGCTACATCATTAGGAAGTGAGCTTTCTATATTCCATAAACGTGGCGCATTCTTTCCAGAAGAAGTTGAGCAATTAAGCCGCATTGGTGAATGGAAAGCATTATGGGAAAAAAGGCTCGACCAATTAGAAAGGTTTTGGCAATCGCAAGTGATGAACCATCCTTCAGACGTATTCGATCAATTGTTTATTGAATCCTTCCCGTATTACTTAGGAGTTGCAGAAAATGCAATTCAATATGTTGTCGATACAGAAATGGACGATACACCACAAATAACTGACGCAGCAACAATTTGCCAAGAACGATTTACACCTTTATTATGGCAGCAAACGAAGCGTTTAAAACTTCCTTTTGATTGGGTATATGATCACCCAAGTAGAGATATAGCAGAATGTATTCGCTATATGATGATAGAAAAAAAGAAAGATTGGGAGCAAACGGTAGTTCAATTCATTACAGATTATGAACGTAATTATTCGCTCTCTTCATTTGGTTGGCGCTTATTATTCGCAAGGCTTCTGTTCCCGCTTCACTACTTTGAAACAATTGAACGATATTATCAAACAGGAAACGAAGAACAAAAAGGCATATATAGAGCCCGTTTAGAAATCATTTTACACGATGTGAAGCGCACTGAGCAATTTATGAATCATTTTTACGAGTCATTTCGTTTACCTGTTGATAAGTTAGGCATTAGGAAATTAGATTGGCTGTCTTAAAATGAAAAAAGAGACCGGGTGAGGTCTCTTTTTTATATATCACAATTGTATGTAATACATTATGCCCCTACCTGTTGATCTGCACATATATTTAAAATGAATTGATGTCTTTCGATTTTTTCATTTACTTTACTCAATAATTCTTGCTGGATTTCTTTAAATAAAAATTGATAACTTGCATTCCATGTTGGTATAACGGATGAAAGGTCTAATAAATACTCTTTTTTCTTTTCTAGTTCTTGAATTGTTAAGAAAGTGTTCCCCATTCTTGGCATGTGTCGTCCCCCTATGTTTTTTTCTGTATATGTGTGAACGATTCTATAGTATTAATTATCGCACTTTTTGAGAAGGATTTCCAATTTTGTTTTATGATGTTAAAGGGGAAGTGTTATTTGAATAAAAAAAGAGACCCATTTGGGTCTCTTTCTAGGAAGCGATTCTGAACGAGCCGCTTCTGCTTTTAGATAATGTCTAGCTCCAGCGGCTAGAACAGTCGGCCATTTCGCGCCTTCCTGTGAGGCAAAAAGCGCCTCTTCGTCAGGAGCTCCAATGACCTTCTGTTCTGAACGAGCCGCTTCCGCTTTTAAATATTATCTAGCTCCAGCGGCTAAAATGTTCGGTGGCTTCGCTTCTTCCGCCGAGGCAAAAAGCGCCTCTATGTCAGAAGCTCCATCCTCCTCACATTTTGAACGAGCCGCTTCCGCTTTTAGATTAAAATACTTGTTCTACTTCAATAACGCCTGGTACTTCTTCAAGTAGTGCGCGTTCGATACCAGCTTTTAGTGTGATTGTAGAACTTGGGCAGCTTCCGCATGCACCCATAAGGCGTAATTTTACGATACCTTCTTCAATGTCTACTAATTCAACGTCTCCGCCATCGCGAAGTAAGAATGGACGTAATTTATCTAATACCTCTAGTACCTGTTCTTGCATATGTGGGTTTTCCATTTTTATCGACTCCTTTCATCAGTTTTATTATAATCAAGATAGAGGGGAAAATCTATTTTTTCTCTTCTTGTTTTATTGTCAAAATATTATATCGTGTGTACAACGTGTTTTTTCAGTATAGGGGTATGGAATAAGTTTGTAAAATGATGTGCTTATGAAATAAGACATCTGAATATACTGTTAGAACGAGAAGTGGGGGAGAAGAAATGGTTAATGTGCAAGTGTATGGGACGAAAGTAATTTGTGCGAGCTGCGTTGGAATGCCATCTTCAACAGAAACGTTTGAGTGGTTACAAGCGGCGATTGGTCGTAAATATGAAGGACAAGAAAATAAATTTAATTTCGAGTATATTGATTTTCAAGAAGAACAAGAAGATGAAGATAAAAAAGCATTCGCAGAGCGAGTAGTGGAGGAAGATCTATTTTATCCGGTCGTTCTTGTAAATGGAGAAATTGTTGGAGAAGGAAATCCTCGTTTGAAGGATGTTTACGAAGAAATCGAGAAATATTTATAAAGCAGGAAGCCTTTGCGAATTCGCAAAGGCTTTTTTTATGGAGGGATAGATGTGGAGAATGGAATAAAACATGCTTTACCAGAAGAAGTAAAGCAATTAATGGAGCAGTACATAGTAGAATTAAAAGAAATTTTTTCGGATGAAAAAATAGTCGGGGTATATATTTACGGATCAATCGCGCTAGGAGCATTTCATATAGAAACGAGCGATGTTGATTTTGTTACGGTAATAAGTGATTCCGTGAATAGAGCTGAAAAACAACAAATTATAGAACTGCATAAAAAAATTAGTAAAAGTACGTTAGGTAAAAGAATGGATGGTATGTATATCCCGCTTGCTGACTTAGGGAAATACAATCATGAAATGAATGAGTACGTGTATTGTGCAGATGGTAAGGCTGATATTGGTCATTGGGATATTAACGCGGTCACATGGTGGACATTGAAAAATCAAGGTATTACAGTTAGCGGGAAAGAAGTAGAAGACCTTTCCTTTCAAATAAAGTGGGACGATGTAGTAAATACAATGAAATACAACGTAGAACATTACTGGCTTGAAAAAGCGAAGCGTCCTTATTTATTTTTCATAGAAGAATGGGTAGAATCAGTTGTCGTTACGATGGGACGTATTTTATATACGTTAGATCATAAAACAATTGTTTCAAAAGATAGAGGATTACAATACATGTTGGAACTTTACTCTCATAAGTGGGAACCTTTATTAAGAGAAGTAGAGCGAATGAGGCAGAATCCAGAAGGAAAGCGAAAGCTCTCTAGGTGGAGACGGGCTGATATGACGAAGCGGTATTTGCTGTATGTAATTGAAGAGTGTAGGGGGAAGTGGTAGGTGAATAGTAAAAGCATCCTTCATATAAAGGATGCTTTTACTATTTTTATATAATGAAAAAGTACTTTGCAAGGAATGAGAAGTCGAAAGATAATCTAAAATATGGATAGTTTCATGTGAAACATTATGCAATAGACTGTTCTTTTTGATGTTTATCCCGCATTAACGGGCAGTAAGACTCTCACTTCAAAATTCGGCTGGAGCAAAGAAGTTAGATGGGAGATCAACTGCCCGTAAAAGCCCGATTGGTGAAGGCTAATAATCAGTGGGGGATGAACAAAACCCCCACTGATTAAAGTTTCACTTTATAATGAAATCTTGCACTATTGCGCACTCCTTTAGAGATAGGTTTACTCTTCATCTTCATCATAATTGTATGTAGTTAAGTTTTGTAAGAAGCTTTCAAAATTAGGTGCTAATTCAATAATTTCCTCAAACTCATTATCGATAAATATAACTGGAGGATTTTCAGCTACGTTTCGATAGTCTAGTGCAATCCACGTATGTCCGTCACCAGATAAAAGCACGATATTCTCAGGCATGTCCCATTCCTGAATTAAATAATGGCTCTCTAAAATACTAGACTCATTTTCATCAAAAGAAATGCCATATAATCCAGAAACATTAACGTGATCGTCTGCCCAAGAATTTGGCTCTGAAGTAGGGTGAGCATCTAATCGAAGAGTTCCTCCGTTTTGTTCTTTTAGAAGATTTATGTACGATTCTGGGAGCTTTACGTTTAGTACTTCTTCTGCTTTTTTTATTAGTTCGTCGTTAATAGGTGCTAATTTTAAATAGTCATCTTCTGCCCAAAGTGTAGTCTTCATATTTGGTCACCTCAAATAATAGTTTTATAAACTTTATTTTGTATATTATAGTTAATTAAAAAATTGCGCAATAGAGGGAGAAAATCTTATGATTAACCACAATAAAATTAAACAACTTTTAGCACATGTAGATCGCGCTGAGGATAATGAAATTGAGTTAGAGTGTGAATTTGAACCAATGACAATAGAATTATTTAATAGTGAAGAAATAGAAGAAGGGCAACTTGGTTATAGCTTTGATGATGAAGGGCAAAGCTTAATCGGGAATGAAGACGGAGAGTGGAAAGACGGTTGGATTGTAATTGGGATAGATTCCTATCTCGGAGACCCGATCTTTGTAGATAGTAATGATGAGAATTGTCCGGTTTATACAGCTATGCATGGTGAGGGAGATTGGGAGCCAGAATGTATAGCTAAGCGTATAGAAGATGTTATTGAGAAAGTGAAGGGTAATGTGGGATAGTTGTGTAAGTGGAAATATGTTTGAAATAGTAGAGAGCTAATTTGTGAAGTCTCTTAAGTCGAGATTTTAGGCTAGGTCATATTACAATAGTAGTTTAATAGGAGAAGGGTGTGTCAAAATGATTTTGATACATCCTTTTTTGCGAATATACAAGATGTTTAACATAGTGTATTAAATGTCTTATATATGAGTATTCTAATATATTTAATAGCAAAATGGAATATAGAATGGATAATTGTCGGAATGTATTCGATTTTTGTTCATTTTTATGAAATATAACTATTTTTTGTTAGATTCCTTCTTTTTATAGATATACAATAAAGTTATATAGAAATAAGAGAAGGATGATGTACGTGAAGGACACTGTTTTACAGGAAGCGATAGCTCCTAAAGAGTTACATAAAGTTGTGAGAAATAATACTGCATATTACGACTTTAAGTGGGGGAAAGCAAAAGATCCCGAGAAGGGAAATAGTTGGAACTGGATAGCCTTTTTCTTCCCATTATTGTGGTTAGCTTATCGCAAGATGTATAAATTATTTATTATTATTGCATTAGTAGGAGTTCCTACTTTAATTACCTCTGTTTTTATAGATATCCCGATGTGGATCGATTTTATTGTTTATTTCGGAACTATGCTATTTACTGGATGGCAAGGGAATCGTTTATATTACAAGCATACAGTTCGCGTTTTACATAAGGCACAAGAGTTATCTGATGCACAACACAATTATTACTTCCAAACAAAGGGTGGCACTCATGTTGGGATTATGCTTGGATTAAATGCGTTATTATTTGTAGTATTTGGTGCAGCTGGTTATGGGTTATCGTATTTACCGACGGAACCGAATATAAAAGATGTAGTTCGTTTAAGTGATGAAGGGATTACATTGGAAGTTTTTACTGATGATCCAAAATGGACGTATGTAAAAAAAGAAGGACGTTTTGATATAGTAGAATTTACTGGTTATGATTATGAGGAAAAAAAGGATGTAAAGGTTAAGTTCGCTGTGTATTTAGATAAACAGAGATTTGAATGGAAAGAAATTTATTTAAACGATAAAAAGTTAAATGAAGAAGAAGCAGAAGAGTATCAATTTTATATTGAAGAAAATGCCTGGTATTAATATAAATAGATAATGGTGTATCGCAAAAAGAAGAGTCTAATGAAGATTCTTCTTTTTATTTATGAGAAAGGATATGTAACAAGAAGAGAAAAACATTAGTAAACAAACGCCATACTAATTGAAATTTTGTAAAATACAATAAAAAATGAGAATTTGAGGTAGGCTTGTCAATAACGTGAGACTATGGCAGTATAAAGAAATGCTATACAAATTTTATTTATCCCGCATTAACGGGCAGTAAGACTTTCATCTCAGAATAGGGCGCCAGCAAATATGTAGGTGGGATGTCAACTGCCCGTAAATGCCCGATTGGTTCAACTAATAATAAGTGGGGGATTCCATCCTCCACTTATTAAAGTTTCACTTTATCGACATGTAAAAATTCGATTTGATTTTTACGTATAAATAATGAACGGAGGAAATGAATTTATGGCTACTTTACCAAATTGTCCAAAATGTAATTCAGAATATACGTATGAGGATGGCGCTCTTTTCGTATGTCCAGAATGTGCCCATGAGTGGGGTCAAGAAGCGGAAGCTGAAAGTAATGATGGTGCAAAAGTTGTAAAAGATGCGAACGGAAACGTTCTTCAAGATGGCGATGCTGTTACTGTAATTAAAGATTTAAAAGTAAAAGGAACTTCTTCAGTTGTAAAGATTGGTACGAAAGTAAAGAGTATCCGTCTAGTTGAGGGAGATCACGATATTGATTGTAAAATCGACGGTTTCGGAGCTATGAAGTTAAAATCACAGTTTGTTAAGAAGGCGTAAGGTTAGTAAAGGAAAAAGACGCCCTGCAAGTTACTTGCAGGGCGTCTTTTTTATGATTGTACTTCAACTTCTTTCAACTGACATCTTTTATTAAAAAACGTTTTATACCCAAGCTGTAAGAAGATAATAACAGAGAAAGCTGTACTTCCAGAAATGCCAAGTATAATCACAATTTGATATTGGATAGCTGTAAAGGGTGATACACCGGATAAAATTTGTCCTGTCATCATGCCTGGAAGACTTATAATTCCCATTCCGATCATAGAATTAATTGTTGGTAAAATAGCAGAATCGAAAGCGTCCCGTATGAGTGGGGCAGTTGCTTGTTTCGGAGTTGCACCGAGCATAAGTGCACCTTCAATATGGTCTCTTTGTGATTTCATACTGTTTAAAAAGGTGTTTGCCCCGAGGCAAATACCTGTCATAGCGTTACCGATTAGCATGCCGGCAATAGGAACGATATATTGCGGAGCATACCAAGGATTGTGTCCGATAATGACAAAGATAAATAGTAGAAGAGGGCCAATTGATCCAGCGATCATGGAGAGGGCGGCTACTCGTTTTAATTCTTTTGACATAGGAAGGTTTATTCGTTTATAAATGTTGAAAATCGCAAATGTAGTAATAGAAGTAATGAGAGCTATTGTATAAAACGGATTACTATTTTCAAATATGTATGTAAGAACATATGCGACTAGTACGAGCTGAATTGTCATACGTAATGTAGCAATTGTAATTTGTTTCTCACGCGGTATTCCTTTTAATTTCACAAGCCCGATTAAAATAAGGATGAAAATATATGCAGCTGCAAGTTGCCAAATTTGTAGTTCAATAACGCCCTTCAATTGATAGCACTTCCTTTCTAGTTGCACCGTTTGTTTTACTAATTTCAATAATATCGTCTGCGATTTCTTCTGGAAGTTGTTGCGAGTGCGTGATGAAGATAACTGTTTTTTTCTTTTCTCTTGCCAGTAGAGTGAATTGTTTCATAACGCGGCGTTCTGTGTCACCATCTAGTGCCGAAGTTGGTTCATCTAATAAATAGACGGGCGGATCCATTAGTATAATACGAGCGAAAGCAAGTCTTTGTTTTTCGCCACCTGATAAAGAAGAGGCGTTATCTTCTAATTTTTTATCTAGGCTAACAGTCGTTAATGCGCCTTGCAGGGCATCGTCATTTGGAAATGGCTTTTCAGAAAATCGAAGTCCCATTAATAAATTATCTTTAATTGTTCCATCAAAAATAGGCGGAGTTTGTCCGAGCATGACAACTTCACGGCGTAATTGAATGGGAGGATAATCTAAAATAGATTTTCCGTTATATTCAATTGTGCCAGATGTTGGTGATTGTAAATCGTTTAACATGCGAAGTAATGTGCTTTTACCACTACCACTTTCACCGATAATACAAGTTGTTTTTTCTTTTTGAATCTGTAAATAAGGAATGTGTAGAATATCTTTATATATGATGTCTTTTAATATAAACATAAATTGCTCCTTTCTGATTCTAGTTATATCGTATCAAAAAGGGAGAAAAATAGAAAAATAAAGTCTATTCAGAGGGAACATCTTTTTTCTTTGTTTGTAGGATTAGATCGTTTTGAGACGGAAGTTAGCTTCGTTAATAAGTTTAGCAAGCGATCTAAGTCTTGACTGAGAGAAATGACTTTATCGTGAGAAAATCCATATTTTTCAACGAGGTGGATTAATTCTTTCTTTTTCACTTCTATTTGATTATTTAGTTTTGTTAAGTTCATAAGTGAAATGAAATGCCTCCTATTATGTGTAGTACTTATAGCATAAAAAATAAGACCGAACGTATTCGGTCCTAAAGAAAATAATAAAATGAAACAACTCTTACATATAGCATACACTTTTAATTGATAGTTTTTAATATTAAAATAGGGAAGTTTCGTGAATCTATATTGAGAAAGTTATTTTTTAAAAATGAATAGAAAAAGGCTGTCTACTATGTAGGCAGCCTTTAAAGTATTAACCGTTATGATATTTGTACATCCAAAGAAGACCGGATTTTAATAATCTCGGTACACGTCCCATTAATGGTTGGTTTGCTAGTAAACCAAATCCATGTTTTTTGCCGAGAGAACCGAGAACACCTTTTAATTTAATAACAGGTAGTTCATCAGGAAGGGGTTCATTATTCCAACGTTTTAATAATATTTGGACAATTTGTTCTCCTTGACCTTCAGCAAGTTGAGCAGATGGTGCGTGTGGAAGTGCTGCACAATCTCCTACGACATAAACGTGCTCGTTATTTGGAATATTGTGATATTTCGTTAAAACAACCCGTCCGCTACCATCTTGTTCTACTGGAAGGTTTCGAACAACTTCATTTGCTTGAATACCAGCTGTCCAGACGATTGCATCACATTCAAGTGGTTCATCATGGTTGTATACAATGTTTGGTTCCACTTTTGTAATGTTAGAGTTTCGTATAATGGTAACTTTATGTTTTACAAACCATTCTTCTACGTATCTACTTAATTTCTCTGGGAATGGGAATAAAATTCTATCTTTTCGATCAAATAAATAGATTTTTAAATCTGAACGGCTTTCGCGAAGTTCACTTGCCACTTCAACGCCGCTTAAACCAGCCCCAACGACAGCTACTGTTGCATTGGGTTCTAAGCTATTTAATTGTTCATATGTCTTACGTGTTTGTTCAATTGATTGTAGGCTATGTGTATATTCCTTTGCCCCAGGAACGTTATGATATTTATCTTCACAGCCAAGCCCGATAATTAAATCATCATATTGAATCGTTTCACCGCCATCGAGATGAACGGCTTTCGTTTCGAGGTCAATATTTGTTACTGTTCCGTATTGAATATTGAGACGTGGGTGCTCAGGAAACGGTATGCGAATATGCGTTTCTGAAATTGTACCCGCAACTAATGCATAATATTCAGTTTTAAAGCAATGATATGGTACTTTGTCGATTAATGTCACTTGTACATCATCTGGAAGTTGGTTGCTTGGAAGTAGCCGCTGCAGAATTCTCATTCCACCGTAGCCACCACCTAGTAGTACGAGGTGTTTCATGATGGATTACCCCTTTTCTGTTGAAATATCCCCTAATCATACAATTTTATATTAATAAAATATTTTGACTTTACACAATCAAATTATATCGAATTTGTGAACAAATAACAATGCATGAATGAATACTCTGTTGTACAATAAGAAGAAAAGTAAAGTAAATGGTTTTCATTTTCTAGTTACTATTTACTATTTCATTATGAGTAGTATGTTATATAAAGAAGACTATCTATTATGAAGTGAAATAGTGAAGTAACCAAATAGTTTAGAATATATAACGAAAACAACAAGAAACAGCTTAGTTTCCTTCTTATAAATAAAGTGGAATGGTAACAAGTAGAGAGGGTTACTTATCCGTTTCGCAAATTAGGTATGCACATACCATATAAAGTAAATGGTAATTTGTTTAGAGATACAGGGGGGAGAGAGTTTTGATTAAACCATTAATCGAATTTTGTGTAGGTAACCTTGCAAGCGGTTCGCAAGCAGCTTTAGAAAAATTAGAAAAAGATCCTAATTTAGACGTAATGGAATATGGTTGTTTAGGATATTGTGGCATCTGTTTTGAAGGTCCATTTGCACTTGTAAATGGTGAAGTGGTACAAGGTGCAACAGTAGAAGAACTTGTAAATAATGTATATGATTATATGGATGAAAATCCAATGTTTTAAAGCGTTGCAAACAGGCAACGTTTTTCTTTTTTCATTTATCCCGCTATTTGCGGGCAGTAAGACTCCCACCTCAAAATTCAGCTGAAGCAAAGAAGTTAGGTTGAAGCCCTGTTGCCCGTCCCCCACTGATTAAAGTTTCACTTTATTAGGAGTGTTTATTTCGAAAAAAAAAGCCCTTTTAGAAGGGCTTTTTTCTTACACGATTTGTGTAAGAACGGCTTATTGCCAAAACACTGTCAAATATGAGAAACGGGGGACATTCATATTGTGTTCTAAAAGCATGCATTTTATACTTGAAATAATAAATTATTTTTGGAGTGAATAAAAATGAGCCAATTTTCTTTTACAAAAATGCATGGTCTTGGAAATAGTTATATATATGTAAATATGTTTGAGGAACAAATTAGAGAAGAAGATTTAGCAATTGTAGCGGAAAAGGTTTCAAATATTAATACTGGTATTGGTGCAGATGGAATGATTTTAATTTGTCCTTCTGACGTGGCACCAGTAAAAATGCGCATGTTTAATAACGATGGCTCAGAAGGAAAGAGCTGTGGAAATGGTTTACGCTGCGTAGCGAAATATGCGTATGAGCATAAACTAGTAGAAGGTAAAGTTTTCACAATTGAAACGTTAGCTGGTATTGTTACGGCAGAAGTAACGGTAGAAGATGACAAAGTTACATTAGCGAAAATCGACATGGGAGCACCTCGTTTAACACGTGAAGAGATACCGATGCTTGGTGAAGGAGAAACACCATTTATTCGTGAAAACTTCTTATACAATAATCACCGTTATGCATTTACAGCTGTTTCAATGGGGAATCCACATGCGGTTATTTTTGTTGATGATGTAGAAAAAGCGCCTCTTACAACGTTAGGACCGGTTCTTGAGACGCATGAAATGTTCCCAGAGCGAGTGAATGTTGAATTCATCGAGATTTTGAATGATGAGGAGATGAATTTCCGCGTTTGGGAACGAGGATCTGGTGTAACACAAGCTTGCGGGACAGGAGCATGCGCAGCTGTCGTTGCGGCAATTTTAAATGGGAAAATGGAACACGGTAAAGAAATTACGGTTCACTTAGCTGGCGGTGACTTAATGATCGCATGGACAGAAGAAGGAAATGTATTAATGAAAGGACCTGCGGAAATAATTTGCCGCGGAGTGTATGAGTACAAGATAGAAGCGTAAAGATGTATAATAGAATGAGAACAGAAAGGATGGTGTATTTCATGATTGAAGTAACAGAACAAGCAGCTTTTCAAATTAAAGATATGTTAAAAGATGCTGAAGATGGAGAGAAGTACGTGCGCCTTGCTGTACATGGCGGCGGATGTAGTGGTCTTTCTTACGGCTTAGGATTTGAAGTAGAACCAAAAGAAGACGACACAGTTCTTGAGTTTTTCGGTGTTGAATTTGTTATCGATAAAGAAAGTGCTCCGATTGTAAAGGGAGTGAAAGTTGACTATAAGCAATCTATGCTTGGCGGCGGATTCACAATCGACAATCCAAACGCGATCGCATCATGTGGATGCGGATCATCTTTCCGTACAGCGTCGAATGCTGGTAAGCCAGAAGATTGCTAAGTTTTTTCATCCCTTTATTCTAAGTGGAAATTGAATGGGTAGGTTGCATATAAAGACCTTCTTAGCGATGAAACCAAATCGTTAGGAAGGTCTTTTCTTTTGCGCTAAAAAGAAAAAGAGCATGACAAAGATAACGAATATATGCAAGAAGAAGGCTAAAGAGGATGCATGAAGGTGCAGGCCATATCAAATTGTATAGAACTGACTCGTTCCATATTAATTAAAATACGCTGATTACTAGAAATTAAAAACTACCGGAGGAATTACAATGAAGTCATTTAAGAAAGTACTGGTATTAGGGATGACGTTGGTTACAGCATCAATATTTGGAGCTTGTTCTAACGATACCGACGTGTTAACAAAAGCGGGAGCAAAGCAACAGGTGAAATCGGAAGCGGAAGTACTAAAAGAACAGAAGGAAACCCCTATGACTACGAGCGAACGTGACAGCATTAAATATGAGGACGCTCCGTCATCACAGAAGCATTATATTTCTCGCGACGAAGCCGAAAAGATTGAGGAAGGCATGACATATACGGATATTCTTAATACGATTGACTACGGCGGTGAGAACATAAAAAATTATAATAACAAGGAAAAACGCGTGTTTTATACTGAAAAGGATACGGATGGTACATATGAAATTATGGTTGAATTAAATACATATGGTTACGTTGTTAATATTGAACGCACTGCTATAAAGGATGCGGATAAAGAGAGTCAGGTATCTACGAAAAGCAGTGAAGAGCCTGTAAAGGAATATGAAGAAAAAAACGACCGCGTACCGTGGTATAAAGATGTAAATAACGATTCGGCGGAAGTAGACTATAATCACTATTTGAAAATCAAAAAAGGTATGCCTGCGAATCAAGTAAAAGCTGCGATTGGACAGCCACGTATGATTGAGAAATATAAATCGTATTCAGTATACGGCTATACCGGTTATGGCGGCAAAGGAACATTACGTGTAATATTCGAACCGAATGGAACTGTTACGCAGGTAGTAGAAGATGGATTACCACGATAATAAATTAATTACGGGAACAATTGCAGTAAAGTTGTCGGTGGCTTTATAAAGTCTTGGAGAGAGAACCGTGAGTAATCGGAGAGGACAATGATGAACGAAGATAAGATAACGATAATTATGCTAGCAGTATTAACGATAGCGTTAGTATTTGTTGGGGTTTCATCCAAATTCAATAGCCTCATTGTGGACGCTATCGCCGTACTATTTTTGTTGATAGCTACTGCAGTAGGCGCCGCGGTTGTAACAGAACGTAGATTGCGCAAAAAGAATGGGAAGTGGCAGTTTTTTGTACGAGCGGGAGGGGACGCAAGATTGACGATATTTTTGAATTCGTAAGGAGATATGTGATTAAACCTATAATTAGATTCGTAAGTTACCTTGTAATTGATATCATAATAGAGTGCGTAATAGAAGGTGTAATAAGCGGTATAAGGAAATTACGTGATAAGATTCGTGACAAGTGGAAAAATTGGCGTGGAAGACGTTATTGGCGTTAATAGATTGTCATGACTAGGCTAGATGAGTGTCAATAACGTTTTCAATGAAAAAAAACTGATTAAAGTTTTAATTTACTATCTTACAAAAGTGTAATGTTCATGTCATGTTTTTGAATTTCTTCTTTAAGGCTTGGGCTGTAAGATAAGAATATAAGAAAAAACATATGAGGTGAAGGAAATGAAAAGATATATTGCACTTTTTAGTATTTTATTTGTATTTGCAAGTCTTTTAGTTGGCTGTGATATTAACCGTATGGGGAAAGATGAGTACTACGTTCAAATTACAACTGATGGAATCGAAAAAAATGAGAAATCTGATGACGGTAAGCCATTCAAATATTTTGAGTACAAGTTAACTGGATTTGATAAAGAAGGTAAAGAGAAAGAATTAGAATTTACTGCTCAAAAAAATCTTCGTAAAGAAGCATTCCTACGCGTATACCACTCAGATAAAAAAGGTGTATCAGCTTGGGAAGAAGTGAAAAAGGACGAGCTTCCTGCGAAAGTGAAAGAAAAATCAGGTGTGAAATAAGTAGTGAAAAAAAGGAATTGGCGATCATGGTCAATTCCTTTTTTCGTTCTCAAAAACCTCTTCTGAAATGACTTTAAATCCATGCCTTTTGAATAAAGCAGTTGTCACTCCGTAACCAGTTTGTTTATTGCCGTTAAATTCCCCTGTGTAAATAGTAGAACTACCACAAGATGGACTGCGTTCTTTTAAAATTATATATTCTGGGTTTAAATCTTTTATTTGTTCTAATGCTTTATAAGCACCACGCACGAAAGCCTCCGTGACATCTTGTCCTTCTTTCGTCATTACTTTTGCTTTTCCATCTAAAACATCATCGCCATTACCGCCGATAATTTCAGCAGAAGGGCGTGGTGTTGGTAAACCGCCTAATACTTCGGGACAAACGAGGATGGTATCTTCCCTCTGTAATAACTCTTCTATTTGTGAAACGAGATTATCGTTACCGTCATACCGACAAGCAATACCACCTAAACAAGCACTAATTACAATCATATTTTCATCTCCAATAAAGTGAAATTTTAATCAGTGGGGGTTTTGTCCATCCCCCACTGATTATTAGCCTTTACCAATCGGGCTTTTACGGGCAGTTGATCTCCCACCTAACCTCCTCGGATTCGCCGAATCTGGAGGTGGGAGTCTTACTGCCCGTTAATGCGGGATAAAAAATATTAAATATCACGCCAATTTCTCTTCCTATTTCTTACCTATAAGTGAGGTGATAAAAATGGGAAGCTTATATAATTTAATGAAACCATATAGTCAATTTCGAAGTAAAGAAGAGTTTAATACATATCAAAAACAAGTTTTGAAGTGCTATCGATTTCACTTGAATAAAACGGATGCTATCATTATTCATTTTTTAGGAAAGTATGCAGTGAATGAGAAACAGAAAACAGTGGGAGTTGCTTGTCCGTTAATGGAGACGATTGCTACAAATGTTGGAAAGAGTATTCGTACGGTACGCCGATCGATTGCAAAGTTAGAGGAACTAGGGATTATAAAACGTGTTGCGACAAAAGAAAGATATAAGCGCGGGGGATATAGTGCAAACTTATATGTATTTCTTAAATCTGCAATTGACCGCATGGATGACCGTATGAAAATGTCCGCATGTGAAAGTGATGATCGTACAGATGGCTGTAGTGGAAACGAGCAAAAAAATGAGGAGGAAACAATTCTTTCTAAAAACATTCCACAAATAAAAGATAAAAGAAAAGTAACGTACGAGCTTGATGAAACGTATTGTCGTCACGATATACCGAAGCCTTTCATATACGCACTGGTGCCGATGACGAGTAATCCGAAGAAGATTAATATATTTTGGAGTAAGGTGGAACTTGCTTATAAAAAGAGCGGATTACTAGAGCAAGGTGCTTTATTAGAGGGAATATTAGCTGATGAAGAAGTGCGTGGAAATTTAATTTGGAGGGTGAAAAGTGTTGTGAGAGCGTATAAGTACGGAGAAATTCGTAAAGATGTTGGAGCACTATTGTATAGTACGATGCGAGATTTATTTTTAGAAATTGGATTAGAGTGGGGAGCGGCATTAAGGAGAAGTAAGGGAATACCGTTATTCGATCCATTTAAAAAAGAGCCATGCGTATAATACATGACTCCAAGTAGCTAATCGAACTTTCTTACAACTGGAACACGAATTGCTACAAATAGTACAAAGACGATAACAGCGATTGCACCGCTTTTCATAACCGTTACAATGGGAATGCCTATCCCAAGTGCAAGCGATGTAAATGCGTAAGAGAGCGGAATGAATCCCATCGATGAAAGCATAAGTAAGCTCATAACGCGTCCCATCATCTCTTCTTTTACTGTTGATTGAATCATTGCCATAAGTGGAACGATAGCCATCGCAATTGTAATACCGTAAAACATTCCAGCTAATAACGCTTGCCAAAGTACGGTGCTAAAGTTGATGGCTAGGAAGAATACACCAGACAGTAGCATCATGATAATACAAAATAGACCACGTCTGCGGTTAATGTTTTTTAATCCGACAATGACAGCTCCTATCGCCATCCCGCCGCCAACAGACGCTTCTAAGTAACTAAACTGAAGTGAATCACCGTGCAGAACGTTTTTGACGAAGAGCGGGAAGCCTACTTGCATTGGGCCGATTAAAAATAAATTTAAAAAGGCGCTACATATAAGGAAAGTTGAAAGAAATGGTGATTCTTTTACATATGAAATTCCCTCTTTAATAGAAGTAAACATGCCTTTATCTGTTTCATTTTTTTCGGGTACTGTAAATTGTATTTTTTGAACGAGTATCGCAGCGATAATGAGTAGCAGGATTGTAATTGAAAAGATTGTTTCATAGTTCGTAAATTTAATGAGAATACCGCCAAGTACAGGGCCCAAGATGACCGATCCTTGGTTTGTCATTTGAGTAAGTGAATTTGCTTGTGTTAAACGGCTTTTTTCTACAAGTTCAGGCAGAATAGATCCATCTGCTGACCAGAAGAAAGCGTCAGCAAGTCCGAAGAACAAAGCGAACAAAGCAAATGTATATAGTGTTACATCACCGACGATGAACCAGGTGAGAATGGTTGCGACAAGAATAGCGCGAATAATATTAGAGTAAAACATAATATTTTTTTTCGGGAATTTATCAGCTAATGCTCCGCCGATAATCATAAAGATGAGTCTTGGAACACTAAGAGCCACGAAAACAATACCGAGTGAAGCCTCAAGGTTTAATGTTTTTGCTATGTACCATGTTTGTGAAAAAGTAAAAAAGGCTAAAGCAAAACTTGAAAAGAGAGTAGCTGCCCAAAGAAAAAGGAAGTTCGTATTTTTTAATAACGGTTTTCCGCTTCCTTCTAAAGCAGATTTATTTTGTTGTAGTTCCTCCATATTGCTTCCTTTCTACGTACCAAATTTAGACTGAAAAACCTATTAACAATCGTTTTATACAGTTTCTAATATTTCTATACTGCACTTTCTCATTGTAGACAATAATAATGAATTTGCACAGTGGCTATTTAACGACAAAAAAGAAGATACCAAAGGGTATCTTCTTTTTTGTCATTCACGCTAAAGCGATATAAATATCCACTTGTACGTTATTTGGATCTACTGCATTTTCGTCATAAAGCTCAAAGTCTGTTGTAAAAGCACGTTTGTTTTCTTTCGACCATTGCCAAATATATTCCCAAGTTTCACAAATGACTTCAGACACAGGACCTTTTCTCGTTGTAAATACCGCATACGTTGCGGCAGGTATTGTTAAGGCTGTCATATTTTCAGGAACGTCTTCTAATGAAGAAACAGGCATGCCAATAGTAAATTGATATGTACCAGTTTCATCTGATTCGTAGTTTGAGTAGAAAGCGAATGTTTCTTTTGTTTGTTGATTTGGGATGTGATGCATGATTTGTTCTTGGAAGTATTGGTTCCAAAGTTGTGGGATTTTTCCTTCAGTAGATGCCTCTTTTTCATTTGTCGTCGTAATAGAAACGCCGATTGCTTGGAAAGCTTCTTTCTTAATGATAATAGGTTCTTTCATTATAAAATTCCCCTCCATTGAATGAAACGTATGTTCTGTTTTATTGTAACATATTTTAGGAGTATGTGGTATTTTTTTCTAAAGTACATAGCTGTGAAGAAAGAGAGGTAATTTGGATTAGGGATCTTTATAACAAAAGAACTCCTTTCATGTAAAAGGAGTTCTTTTCATTTCTATATTAAAACATACTTGAGCTATGCATTGGTTGAAGTTTTGCGTTTGGATCGAAGTAAGCTTTTGCATTGTTTACTGCTGTCGGTGCTTCACCAAAGCCGCAAGCAATGAGTTTTACTTTTCCTTCATATGTACAAATGTCACCAGCAGCGTAAATGCCAGGAATATTTGTTTCCATTTTTGAGTTCACGAGGATGCTGTTTTTTTGAATATCTAAGCCCCAATTTTTAATTGGACCAAGTGAAGAAACGAAGCCGTAGTTTACGATTACGTCATCAACATCGATGATAATTTTTTCTTCTGTTTTTACGTGCTGAAGAACAACTTGTTCAATAGTATCATCACCGATAAGTTCAACTGGAACGTAAGGTGTGCTTACTTCTGCACGGGAATTCATTAAGCTTTCTACGCTATGTTCATGTGCACGGAATTTGTCGCGGCGATGAGCAATTGTAACTTTGTCCGCAAGCGGTTCTAACATCATTGTCCAATCTACTGCTGAGTCACCACCGCCGAATACAACGACGCGTTTTCCAGCAAATTTATTCATATCATCAACGAAATAATGTAAGTTTTTCTTTTCGTATTTTGCCCCGCCTTCTAATTCTAAGCGGCGTGGTTGGAAAGCACCATTACCAGCAGTAATAATGACAGATTTGGAGTAGTGAGTTTGTTTATTTGTAACAAGCTTAAATATACCGTCAGCTTGTTTTTCAAGCGTATCAACAGCTTCCTCTAAGCAAACAGTTGGATCAAATTTCTTCATTTGCTCTTTTAAGTTATCAACTAACTCTTGTGCGCGTACTTTCGGGAATCCAGCTACATCATAAATATATTTTTCAGGATATAGCGCGGATAATTGCCCCCCAAGTTGAGGTAAGCTTTCAATAATTTTTACACTTGCTTGTCTCATTCCGCCATAAAATGCAGTGAATAGTCCTGTTGGGCCACCACCAATAATCGTTATGTCGTAAACTTTTTGATTTTCTGTCACTTTCATTCCCCCTATAGATGGAATTTTAATATTGATTTCATATATTGTTCATATGTACACGAAAATCCTGCAAATGATGACACTTTCAAATAAATGATAGCATATTTCAGTTAATAATACTTCTGAAAACGACTGAATAATAAGTAAGTTTTCGAATAGATGTTTTAGAATCGTATAAAATATAATGGAAGGAAAATACATGAAAAAAAGGCTAAAAAACCCTTGAAAACGCTATGTTATTTTAAAATATCGATAATTCTCTAGGTGCTTGAATTATGGAATGAAACCGACTAATATAGGGAAGTATTATGTTAAATTTCTATGACAAATTTCGTACGATTTTTTGACTGCGTTTTGTTATGATATAGAATGTGATAAATTCCACATTCTTGACAAATAGAGTTTTTAGTACTTGGTATTATTTTTTATTACTATTATATAAAGAAAAGGGTTGTGATTTAGTGAAGACTCCAAAAATCGTAGTTTTAGGTGCAGGTTATGGCGGGATGATTACGACTGTTCGTCTGCAAAAAACATTATCTGTAAGTGAAGCTGAAATTACGTTAGTAAACAACAACAGCTATCACTACCAAGCAACTTGGTTACATGAGAGTGCAGCTGGTACATTACAAGATGATAAAATCTGTCTAGATATTCAAGACGTTATCGATACAAATAAAGTGAACTTTGTACAAGATACAGTAGTAGAGATTAAAGCTGCTGAAAAACGTATTATCTTAAAAGATGGTGAATTAGAGTATGATTACTTAGTAATCGGTCTTGGTTTCGAATCAGAAACGTTCGGAATTAAAGGATTAAAAGAGCATGCATTCTCAATCACTAACATTAATGCAACTCGTCAAATTCGTGAGCATATGGAAGAAAAATTCGCTCAATATGCGACTGAAAAACGTGATGAGTTAGTAACAATCGTTGTTGGTGGCGCTGGATTTACTGGTATCGAGTACGTAGGTGAGCTTGCAAACCGTATTCCTGAACTTTGCAAAGAGTACGATGTTCCACGTGAAAAAGCACGTATCATCTGTGTAGAAGCTGCTCCAACAGCACTTCCAGGTTTCGATCCAACATTAGTAGAATATGCTGTGAAACAACTTGAGAAAAAAGGCGTAGAATTCCGCATCGGGACAGCAATTAAGGAAGCAACTGAAGAAGGTATTATCGTTGCAAACGGTGATGATGCTGAACTTCTTAAATCTGAAACTGTAGTTTGGGCTGCAGGTGTTCGTGGTAACGGTATTGTGGAAGAGTCTGGATTTGAAGCAATGCGCGGACGTATTAAAGTGGATGAGTACATGCACGCTCCGGGTCATGAAGATGTATTCATGGTTGGTGATGCAGCGTTAATCATCAACGAAGAGATTAACCGTCCATACCCACCAACAGCACAGATTGCAATTCAAGAAGGTTATAATATTGCACACAATTTAACTGTGTTAGTTCGCGGCAAAGGTGAAATGAAAAAGTTCGCATTTGATAATAAAGGATCTGTATGTTCATTAGGTCATGACGATGCAATGGGCGTTGTTATGGGTAAAAAGTTAACAGGTTGGAAAGCTTCATTCATGAAGAAAGTAATCGACAACCGTTACTTATTCTTACTAGGCGGACCTTTATTAGTTCTTAAAAAAGGTAAATTGAAGTTCTTTTAATATATAGTAGAAAAAGCAGAAACGGCTATGAGCTGTTTCTGCTTTTTTCGTATTGAAAATATAGTATAATATATAAAAAAGAAAGAATATTCTGTTCGTTTTGATGGAGGAGGTTATATCATGGGGAAGCGAGGGAAAGTGTGGTTAGCTGTCAGTGGCTTAGTAGCTACAGAAGATGGGAGATGGCTATTCGTTAAGAAAAAATACGGTGGATTGAAAGGGCAATGGTCTTTACCTGCTGGTTTTGTTAATGAAGGCGAGACTGTTGATGAAGCTGTGAAACGTGAAATTTTGGAAGAGACAGGCATTGTTGCTCATGTAAAGGGGATTATTGGTATTCGCTCAGGTGTTATTCATAATGAAATTAGTGATAATATGATTATTTTTCTTCTAGAGCCAGAGGGAGAAGACGTTATCGTACAGGAGAAAGAATTGTCGGAAGTAGCTTTTTTACATCCGGAAAATATTGCAGATGATCAAAATACTTCTGTACTCATCAAATATTTATTAGAAGGAAGAGCAGAGTCGCATTTTGAAATGGACAAAACATTAAATCCAGGAGAGCAATTTGGTTATACGGCTTATCATGTGTTTACGGCGTATGCGAAGGAGAGGGAGAAGAAGTGAGTATACCGGTACTACTTATTTCAATGATGTTGTTCTTTATTTTATTTTTTGGAATTGGATTTTTACTCAACATGATTTTGCGAGCTACGTGGGTAATGGTTATTGTATATCCGATTATTTGTATGCTTATTATTAATAAAGCGAGTGTATGGGACTATTTTTCAAAGCCAAAAGAAACATTTTCTTCATTTGGGACAAGTGTATCGCATTTAGGACACGCAGATGTGTTTATTCTATCTACTGGATTAGTAGGTGCTGCTTTAGCAGGAATTATAATTAAAAAACTTCGGAAAAGTGGATATCAAATGTTTTAATCTCCAATCAATTTGGAGATTATTTTTTTGCATATTCCTTCATCGTATAGGGAATGATTAACGATGAAGGAGTGTGGAATATAAAAATGTTAAAACGATATTGTATTCGCATTATGATGACTTGTTTACTTGCATTCGCATTATGCGTAACATGGCAGGCTTTCACAGGAGTTTCTTTATTAGAGATTATAAAATCATATGAAGGAACAAGTGTAAAAGAAGTACATGCAGCAGAAATTGAGAAAAAAGTTGCTCCGAGTAAAGAAGTGATAAATGCTTTAGAGCAGGCAAATGACTGGTCTAAATATCGTGTTATAGAAATGACTGCAACTGGTTATACATCAGGTATAGAGTCAACTGGAAAGAGGCCGGGGCATCCAGAGTATGGCATTACATATTCAGGTGTTAAAGCAAAAAGGGATTTATATTCCACAATCGCTGCCGATTTACGCGTATTCCCGCTTGGGACAATTCTATTCGTGCCAGGTTACGGATATGGTGTTGTAGCTGATAAGGGCGGTGCTATAAAAGGAAATCGTCTCGATTTATATTATGATACGGTGAAAGATGTTTATAGCCAATGGGGTAAGAAAAAAGTAAATGTGTATATAGTGAAAATAGGAAATGGCAAGTTTTCGGAAGAAGAGTTAACGATGTTAAATCAAGACGAAACGATGCAAGTGTTTCGAGGACAATATTTGAAATAGGATGTATAGTCGATGGGGCTCTCTCCTGTATTTTTTAGAAAGACCAATACAGGAGAGAGCCCTTTATTATTGGTCTTTAATAGCTGATTTTCAATGTTAAATTTATATGTTATAATCTTTCCTGTACTAGAAGGAAATAACAATTGAATGGGGAGGGACGGAAGAGAGTGAAAGAAATAGAAGCTCTCTTATTATTATGAGAGAAGGAACTTTATCTCAACAGAATATAGTTGTATTGTTTTTTAAACAGTTACGCCCGAAGCAATGGACTAAAAACTTGCTTGTATTTGCAGCGCTAGTCTTTTCTATAAAACAAGTGTCTTTAACTATGGTGGCACAAGCTACAATTTGTTTTGCGCTATTTTGTACGATATCTGGTTGTGTGTATATTTTAAATGATTTTATGGATATTGAAGCGGATCGACAGCACCCTGTTAAACGATACCGACCGATGGCATCTGGCGCATTAAATCCGTATTTTGCAATTACGGCAGGTTGTGTGATTTTAGTAGCATCTTTAGTAGTTTCATATGTATTAAACCCATTATTGTGTTTAGTGTTAGCTGTATATTTCACTTTAAATGTAGCGTATTCAATTCGTCTAAAGCATGTTGTAATAATTGATATTTTAATTATTGCAGCTGGATTTGTTTTACGAGCATTAGCCGGGGGATTAGTCATTCAAGTGCCATTTACACCATGGTTTTTATTATGCACATTATTACTGTCACTATTCTTGGCTATTAATAAAAGAAGACATGAATTAGTGTTGTTACAGGCTAATAAAGGTTCTCATAGAAAAGTATTAGAAAGTTACTCTCCCGCTTTATTAGATCAATTAAGTACAATTGTTACATCAGCAACAATCGTTACTTATGCTATTTTTACTTTTAATGCAGGGAAAAGTATCTATTTAATGTGGACAATCCCATTTGTAATTTACGGGATCTTTCGTTATTTATATTTAGTTCACATGGAAGATAAAGGTGGAGAACCTGATAAAGTTTTATTAGAGGATCAGCATATTTTAATAACAGTGTTGTTATACGCGATAACAGTTATTATTATACTATTGAACTTTTAATTACTCTATTCGGGTTTGTTAAAACGTTTAAGAAGAGTGTCTTAAACGTTTTTTATTTGGAATAAAAACAGTTAAGGAGTATAGAGATGCAACAATTTTTAATGATTATCTTATCAGTTGGTATGGGAGTTGTAGGACAAATTTTATTAAAGTTTGGTGCAATGAAATCGCAAAGTTCAGCGGCTTTAGGTATTATGAATTTTGTTAATTTACCAAACTTTTTTGGATTAGCTTTTTACGGTTTAAGTGCATTATTATGGATGATTGTACTGAGAAAGGTTGATCTAAGTTATGCATATCCAATGGTGAGCTTCGGATATGTATTTGTTATTATTGCGTCAGCACTATTATTTGGTGAAACTATCAATTCCATGAAAATTGCTGGAATGGTATGTATAGTGGTTGGAATTTTATTTATTGCGAAATCATAGGAGGTAAAGCAATGGGAACATATTTATATTGTGTACTTCCATTTATCGCTTGGGTAGCTTCGGGAGTATTGAAATTTTTGGTGAATTATCTTCGTTCTGGAAAAGATGCTTTTCGTTTAGTTGGAAACGGTGGGTTTCCTAGTACGCATACAACGATTTTATCAAGTATGGTCATGACAATAGGGTTTCACGAAGGTTTTAATACACCGATGTTTGGGATAGGAATGGCAATTTTAACAATTGTTATCATTGATGCCACAGGACTCCGACGTACGGTTGGTAAACATGCAAAAATGTTGAATAAACATATTAGTTCGGAAGAAGAGAAATTAAGAGAGCGCCAAGGACATCATTGGCATGAGATTTTTGGTGGATTGATGTTAGGAACAGTTATTGGGTATGTAGCACATTTAATTATGGTATTTTTACCTTAGAGAGGAGAAGCAGTATTGAATATTTGGAATGGTTATAAAGGAAAGGGGATATTAGCCCTGGTCCTTTTCGTTTTTTATTGTTCATTTTATTTTTTTATTGGCTGGAAAATGGATACTCACTCTAAGCTTTTGAGTGAAGCGTGGGTGGTTGATACCTATTTTTCTTTAGATCAAGGATATTATATTATCTCCTTTTTCCTTGAAAAAGTAGATATAGCAGCGGCGACCTGGTTCCGACATCCTTTCCTTTATTATTTTGTTCAAGGGTTTATGTGGATATTGGAGACAGTGAAAGTAGGGAATATAATACATGGTATTATATTCATTCAAGCGTTCTTAAGTGCGATAAGTGTAGTTATGATTTATATGTTATGCTGTAAAATTTGTAAGAACGCAATTGTTTCTTTCCTACTAGCGGTCATGTATGGATTTTCAGCTACTATGTTAGTTATTACGTGGACACCCGAATCTTTTATCTATGCAAATTTCACATTAGTACTTATGTGCTTTGTATGCTATCCATTTATTACAGGAGAAAAAGAAGCGAAAACGGGATTCAGCATTGCGAATGTATTGTTGGCAATAGGAATAACAGGGGTTACATTAACCAATTCGTTTATCTGGTTTTTAGGTAGTGTGATGAGTTATAAGAAACTGCAGAAAAAAATTATTTGGACTGGTATTTCAATTGTTATTGTCGTGGTCCTGTTTGTATTAGTAATGAACGCAAATAATGTAGTTCTTATCGAAGCATTAAAGGGTAGTATGGACTTTACTACGCAAGAACAGATTTTTTCACCAGAATACGTTAAGCCATCAGGTATATTAATATTTCATCTATTATTAGGATCTTCTTTCATCTTTGGTAATTTCTCAGAAGTACCTTTACGAGCAGCAGATCAATTTGCGCAATTGAACCTTCTTCCATCGCATACTATGATCGGATGGATTGTGATTGTATCTGTGTATGCTTTTATATTGGTAGTTGTGTGGAAAAACTTTACAAAAGAACCTTTCGTGAAGTTTTTAAGCTTATGTTTATTATTTAATATCGTTTTACACGGAATTGTTGGTTTTGGAAAATCTGAAGCATTTATATATGGTGCACATATGCTGTTTACAATACCGTTATTATTGGCATATGGTTTTAAAGTGATGAGACGTGTAAAAGTAGTTACTTTATGTTTAATATTAATATTAATAATTATAAATAATTTTGAAAGTATGCTATATTTTTATCATTTTGCAGTCTCGAACTATTCTTTATAATAAAACGTATTTTTAATAAAAGGGTACTTTAGATAGGGTTTCTAAAGTACCCTTTTTACTATTTTTAAAAAATAGTATTCATAGAATTAAATACAAAACAGAAGTCCGAATTATCGCATTTTAGAAAAAATATAGTTATAATGAAAATAGAGAAATTTAGGGGGGCTGAACATGTTTCAAGTACAAAAAGAATTAGCAAGTCATGAGGCGGTAATTGTTGCCTTATTTGAAGAAGATAAAACGAGTAGCTTTGTACAAGAACTGGATAAAGCGTTTGAAGGACAATTACAAGTTTTATTAGAAGAAAAAGAACTTTCAACTAAGAAGAAAGCCATTTCAAAAGTACATAGCTTAGGAAAAACAAATGTTAAACGTTATTATTTTGTTGGTTTAGGTAAGAAAGAGTCATATACAACAGAAACGTTACGTGCGGCTCTTAGTAAAGCTTTTAAATCGTTACAATCAGCAAAAGTAAAAGACGCAGCAATCTTACTTGATTCTTTCGTAACAGAGAAATTAGATGCGATTGATGTAGCTCATATTGCAACAGAAGTATATTGTCTTGGTACATACGGATTACAAACATATAAAACGGATGAAAAAGAAAGAGTAGAGTTAGAAAAACTGATTGCTATTACAGCGGAAGATGCACAAGAAATTGAAGCAGCATTAACGGTAGGGTACGTACATGGACGTGCAACGAATTCAGCTCGTACGCTTGTAAATATGCCGCCAAACGTATTAACAGCGACAAAGCTTGCTGAGTATGCAGTTGAATTAGCGGAAAAATACGATATGGATTATAAGGTTCTTGAGAAAGAAGAGATGGAAGAGCTTGGTATGGGTGCATTACTTGCAGTAAACCAAGGATCTACTGAACCGCCAAAAATGATCGCTCTTATTTATAAAGGAAAAGAAGAGTGGAAAGATGTAATTGGATTTGTTGGAAAAGGGATTACATATGATACTGGTGGCTATTCTTTAAAACCACGTGAAGGCATGGTTGGTATGAAAGGTGATATGGGCGGCGCTGCAGCTGTTCTTGGCGCGATGGAGATCATCGGTGAACTTCGCCCTGAGCAAAATGTAATTGCTGTTATTCCATCAACTGACAACGTTGTAAGTGGTACAGCATTTAAGCCAGACGATGTAATCACATCTATGAGCGGAAAAACAATTGAAGTATTAAATACAGATGCAGAGGGTCGCCTAGCGTTAGCTGACGGTATTACGTATGCGAAAAAACTAGGTGCAAACTATCTTATTGATGTTGCGACATTAACAGGTGGTGTAATTGTTGCACTTGGAAATCATACGACAGGCGCAATGACAAATAATGAAGAATTGTTTGAACAAGTGTTAGAGGCTTCTATGGAAACGGATGAGCCAATTTGGCAATTGCCGATTTTTGAACGTGATAAAGAACGTGTCAAAAACAGTAAATTTGCTGATTTAAATAACTCACCAGGCCGTGAAGGACATGCGGTTATGGCTGGGACATTCATTGGTGAATTTGCAGAAGAAACACCATGGGTACACTTAGACATCGCTGGAACATCTGAAACATCCGGAGCACATGATTTAGGACCATCTGGAGCAACAGGTGCAATGGTGCGTACACTTGCAACACTTGTTGAGCGTTTCGGAGAAGAATAATTTTTGAAGAAAAGGCTGTCTCAAATTTTTGGGATAGCCTTTTCTTATTGATATGGTATGACTATTGTCAGTTTTTGTCGGTAAGTTGATATGTCTTGTAGAAACGTCGATATATTTCAATTTGCGTCGATATACTTGGAGTTACGGTTAATATAATTTCATTTACTATTTTACCGTTCCCAAAAGTGCTACATAGTGAAAGATTCGTCCTATAAAGAAATCGTATATAACGTCCCGCTTAAAGCGAATGAAGTACGCCCTGTTTCCTCAGAGACAACTAATATAAGTGCATCAATTTTCTCGGATAAGCCAATTGCAGCCCTGTGACGTGTTCCTAGCTCAGGATTGATTTCTGTACTTTTTGTTAATGGAAGAATATTAGCCGCTGAGACAATATGATTATTTTTAATGAGAACGGCTCCGTCATGAAGAGGGTTTCCTGGATAAAAAATTGATTCAAGTAGTGGAGCGGTTAAGTGTGCGTTTAATGTCGTTCCAGTTTGAATGAAAGAATCAAGAGCGTCACTTCGTTCCACGATAATAAGAGCACCGTGTTTTCGAGCGCTTAAATGTTGGACAGCTGTAGTGATGAAATGTGAACTTTCCGTATAAGGTGATAAATATGCTTGAATATAATATGTAGCTGCTAACGTCTGTACATTTGTTAACATATGATGAATATCTTCCATTTTACATAAAATACATTCATCTTCTTTATCGATTGCATGCTTCATGTTTGATAATTCTTTTTCAGCAATTTCAATCATCTGCTTTGTTTTTATTTTGAGCTCTTCTGACAAGCCCCATTCTTGCATAATCCTCATTCCCTTTGGTGGAGTATTTAACCATAGTGTATACAAATATTTATAGTAAAATCCTGCTAGATTTTAAAAAATATTGAGATTCAGGTTGTTTTTTTCATATAATGAAGGTACGACAGGCGAGAGGAGATGGAAGTATGAATTGGAAACAAGAATTTAGTCGCTGGCTTTCATATGCAGAATTAGACGCAGAATTAAAAGAACAGCTAGAAAACATGAAGCAAGATGAGAAGAAAATCGAGGATAGCTTTTATAAAAATCTAGAGTTCGGTACAGGTGGTATGCGTGGTGAACTTGGTGCTGGTACGAACCGTTTAAATGTATATACAGTTCGTAAAGCAACAAAAGGATTAGCTATGTTTATTGAAAAATTAGGTGAAGAAGCGAAAAAACGCGGTGTTGTTGTCGCGTATGATTCTCGTCATAAATCACCTGAATTCGCAATGGAAGTAGCTGCTACTCTTGGTGCACACGGTATTACAACATATGTATTTGAAAGCCTACGTCCAACACCAGTGCTTTCTTTCGCAGTTCGTCATTTACATACAGCAAGTGGAATCGTTCTTACGGCAAGCCATAATCCGCCCGAATATAACGGTTATAAAGTATATGGTGAAGATGGTGGCCAGTTGCCTCCAAAGGAAGCTGATGAGTTAATTAGCTACGTAAATGCAGTAGAGAATGAATTAACAGTTGAAGTTGCTGATGTTGAGCAATTAAAAGCTGACGGTTTATTACATATAATTGGACAAGAAGTAGATGATGCATATGCAGCAGAATTGAACAATGTCATTATTAATAAAGAGATGGTGAAAGAAGTAGGAAAAGATTTAAAAATTGTCTTTACACCATTACACGGAACATCAAATATTTCTGTACGCCGTGGCTTAGAAGAAGTTGGATTTACAGATGTAACAGTTGTAAAAGAGCAAGAGTTACCAGATCCAAACTTCTCTACAGTAAAATCACCAAATCCAGAAGAGCACGCAGCGTTTGAGTATGCAATTCGCGACGGTGAAAAAGTAGGCGCTGATGTGTTAATCGCAACAGATCCTGATGCAGACCGTCTAGGTGTAGCAGTTCGCAATCATGATGGTGAGTTCCAAGTGTTAACTGGTAACCAAACAGGTGCGTTAATGCTTGATTACTTATTATCACAAAAGAAGGAAAACGGAACGCTTCCAGAAAACGGTGTTGTTTTAAAAACAATCGTAACGTCTGAAATTGGCCGTACAATCGCAAAAGCATACGGTTTAGATACAGTTGATACGTTAACTGGATTTAAATTTATCGGTGAAAAAATTAAACAGTATGAAGAAAGTGGACAATATGACTTCCAATTCGGTTATGAGGAAAGCTACGGTTATTTAATCCGTCCATTCTGCCGTGATAAAGATGCGGTGCAATCCGTCCTATTTGCATGTGAAGTAGCTGCATACTACAAATCACAAGGTAAAACGTTATACGATGGTCTGCTAGAAGTATTTAAGAAGTATGGGTTCTTCCGTGAGGACCTTGTATCGTTAACGTTAAAAGGAAAAGATGGTGCCGAACAGATTCAAAAGATGATGGCAACATTCCGTGAGAATCCTCCGAAAGAAGTAGCTGGTTTAACAGTCGTTGCAGTTGAGGATTATAAGGAAAGTATCATTACAACGTTACAAGATGGAAATAAGGAAGAGATTCACTTACCGAAATCAAATGTGTTAAAATATCAATTAGAAGATGGTTCTTGGTTCTGTTTACGTCCATCGGGCACAGAGCCGAAAATTAAATTCTACTTTGGTGTACAAGATGATTCCTTACAAAATAGTGAACAAAAGTTACTTACTATTAAAGAAGATATTATGAATCGTTTATAATAGAATAGAGTGCTACTGATAGGAAAAGGGGAGAACGGAGAACGGCCTCCTCTTTTCTTATAGTTTTGTATGATGTAGAGGATTATTAAGAGATAATGTTATAAATTTGCACCTTACTAAGAGAATTAAAAGGAAAAGCGAGGGTATTTGTCATGAAAAAAGTGAGAAAAGCAATTATCCCGGCAGCGGGATTAGGAACACGCTTTTTACCAGCAACGAAAGCAATGCCAAAAGAAATGCTTCCAATTGTAGATAAACCAACAATTCAATACATCGTAGAAGAAGCAGTAAAATCAGGCATCGAAGATATTATTATCGTTACTGGTAAAGGAAAGCGCTCTATCGAAGATCATTTCGATAATGCATTTGAATTAGAGCAAAACTTATTAGAGAAGAAAAAGTATGAGTTACTTGAAAAAGTACAAGCTTCTTCTAAAATGGTAGATATCCATTACATTCGTCAAAAAGAACCAAAAGGATTAGGACATGCTGTTTGGTGTGCACGTAAATTCATTGGTGATGAGCCGTTTGCAGTATTATTAGGCGATGATATCGTTCAAGCTGAAAAACCATGTTTACGTCAATTAATGGACGAGTATGACAAAACACTTTCTTCTGTTATTGGTGTACAAACTGTTCCTGAAGCAGAAACACATCGCTATGGAATTATTGATCCGTTAGAGCAAGAGGGACGTCGTTATCAAGTTCGTAAATTCGTTGAAAAACCAGCGCAAGGTACTGCGCCTTCAAACTTAGCGATTATGGGACGTTACATTTTAACTCCTGAAATCTTTATGTTCTTGGAACAGCAACAAGTTGGAGCGGGTGGCGAAATTCAGTTAACGGATGCAATTCAAAGCTTAAATGAAATTCAACGTGTATTTGCATATGATTTTGAAGGAAAGCGTTATGACGTTGGTGAAAAATTAGGATTCGTTCAAACGACAATTGAAATGGCATTGCAGCACCCAGAATTACGTGATGATATGCTAGTGATGATGAAGAAAGTTTTAGACGAGCAAATGAAGCAAGAGTCTTAATATAGTGATATAATCCCCTGTTGGATGAGCGGTAAAGGAACGTATTTACTGCTTAATCTAAAGGGGATTTTTTTGAGAAAAAAAGACACTCTGGAAAGAGTGTCTTTAATTAGAACTTAAATTTTTATCGGTAGGATTCAATTCATTAGCTTTTGATTTAATTTCATCAGTAATAGCGATATTAATATTTCCAGCTGCTTTTTTGTATTCCTGAATTAATGTATTAACGTTTTGGTTGAATGTGATTAAACTGCCACTTGGAGATTGAGCTTGTTCATTGAGAGCGGTAATAATACCATATATTTTTTTATATTCTTCATAGGTTTCTTTATACTTATTTGGCTGTTCTTTTGCAGCTTCAGAGACTAACTTTAAATCCGTTCCCATATTGCTGTAAAACGTATCTACAGTTGCAACCGTCCCATCAATTTCTGTTCTCTTAGATCTAAGCGCATTATTGAAGTCATTTCTTTGATCAATCGCTTTTGACCATGTAGTTGAATACTCGGATAATACATAAGAAGCTGAATATCTAAAGGTTTCTATATCATTATAAAAAGATGCCGCAGCAATTAAGTAATCAGCTTCTTTTTTCTTTTGGGCTTGAATAGCTTGATATTCTTCCTCCATATTCGTTACTTTTGTTATCGTAAAGAGAAGGATGATGATTGATATAACTGATGTAAGAAAGAGTATTATAGATGTTAATAAAGATTTTTTTGCTGGTAATTTTCGTACTTTCTTAATTAACCCAATAACAATAAAGATTAAAGCTGCGCATAAACTAATTATAGTAAGTATTAAAAAGAAAAATGCTAGACCGTTTCCAAAGGTATATTGCATTCCTAACTCGCTATTTCCATATAATTTGTAACTGATGCTCATACCTAGTATAAAAAATAAAGATAGTACTCCGACACTTATTTTAATAAGTGTATTTTTTGATAGCTTCACTGATTTTCCTCCAAAATATTGTTTTAATTAGATGTGCAAAATGTAAGATTTGCTGAACTATCATAACAAAATTTATTTCTAATATGTGTCGTATATTGTCGAAAATAAAAAATGAGTTATTTCAGTATACTGAAATAACTCATTTTTTATTATGAAATCGTCGAATGAGAATGCTGATAAGCGGAACGACGTACAGCATAGTATATGCGAGGTGCGATAATAGCGCCGATAATTGTAAACGCAATATCCTTTACTGCGAACCACATCATAATCATCCAGGCAGCTTTATAACTCATATTACCACCCATGAAAATATTGACTGCCCCGTACATATAAGTAGTACCGATAATATACGTTAAAATGATTCCGACGAAAGAAGCAATTGCAAAGGTGCTGAATGTTGGTCGTTCTTTTTGTTCTACTAGTTTTCCTGATACGTAAGCAACGATAATAAATGCGATAATAAAACCACCAGTAGGATCTAAAAGTGCTCCAAATCCAGCTTTGAAGTTAGCGAAGATTGGCGCACCTGCTACTCCAACAAGCATGTAAACAGTCATTGATAATGCCCCAAGTCTACTCCCAAGAAGAAGACCTGCTAAAATTGCGAAAAATGGTTGCATAGATAATGGAATGCCCGCTATTTGTAAGAATGGTGCCCACGATACAATATTTGCACCAATAGCCATAAGAGCGACGAACATGGCAGCTAATGCTAAATCTAAAACATGAAGCTTCTTCATAATGTTAACCTCCAGTTGTATTTAGGTTAACATTATCGTAGCGAAAATATTTACTTGTTGTCAATCAAAATATTTTGATAAGAAGGCTTTAAATAGTCTCTAAGCAATGTGTATGGAATACGAAACTGCGGAATTCCGCTTGAATAAGGAGCAATTTCATATAAAGAGAAATAAATTACAAGATTATCCGGTTCTAAAAAGTAGTGAAACTTTTTAGTACTCGTTACTTTTTCGACTGCATCAGGAAAATAAATGCTTTCATTTTGTTTAATTTGTCTTACAATCTCTGTGCGAATTATTTCTTTATATTTATCCTCTTGTTGAAATAAATCGTCTAAGTGTAATAATTTTTTTTCGTTTAAATCAAATGTATTTGCCTTCCATGTATACAGTCCGTGCGCTCCGCCTGTATATTGATAGTAATTCACATATAGGCTGAGGAAAGGTGGTTTGTTTAAAGCTACTTTATAGTCAACATTTGCAACGTATGGATGAAAAGGTGTGCTAGATCCTTCTGTTTCCTCATAATATTTCTTCGCTTCTTTTTCTAATTTACTTTTAAATTTAGTAGTAGAGTTTTTGTAATAGGAATTCAGCTTATTTTGAAATTTCGAATCAGAAAAGTTGTGAAAGGAAGGCCTATTAATTTGATATTCTATATAAGGTTTCTTACCTTTTTGCGTTACAGTCTTAACATTGATTGTCAGGTTGGATGCTTTGGCTGCTATTGCACAATTTGGTACAATAGTCAGCAAGGAGAACATAAGCAATAGTATACAAAATTTCTGTTTCATTTAGGTGAAACCTCCTTATATAAGTGTTATAGGTAGTTTGAAATTAAATAGGTAAAATTATACATTTGATCTAAAGTGAGAGAGGTTGAAAACGATATGTCAAAAACTTTAATGGATTCGCTTGGAATTGAGTTGTTAGAAATGACAGAGGATAAAGTAGTTGCTACAATGCCTGTTGATGAACGTACGCATCAGCCGTTTGGATTTTTACACGGTGGTGCATCTGTTGCATTAGCAGAAACTGTGGCAAGTGTTGGTTCATACAATTTAATTGATCAAGAAAAATGTATTTGTTTCGGTTTAGAAATTAATGCAAATCATATTCGCTCAAAGCAAGATGGAATTGTAACAGCAATCGGAACACCAATACATAGAGGACAATCGACAATGGTTTGGGATATTCGCATCATTGATGAAAATGATGAGTTACTATGCATATCAAGATGTACAGTAGCAATTAAAGAAAAACGTGAAAAATAGAAAAGAGGCGGCTCTTATGAGCTGCCTCTTTTTTATCCCGCATTAACGGGCAGTAAAACTCCACCTCAAAATTCAGGTGGAGCAAAGAAGTTAGGTGGGAGATCAACTGCCCGTAAACGCCCGATTGGTGAAGGCTAATAATCAGTGGGGGATGAACAAAACCCCCACTGATTAAAGTTTCACTTTATAATTAGAACTGGATTTTTTTCTCTAAGAAACCTTTTAGTTCGCTAATTGGCATACGAACTTGTTCCATTGTGTCACGGTCACGTACTGTAACAGCTTTGTCTTCAACAGAGTCGAAGTCGTATGTGATACAGAATGGAGTACCGATTTCGTCTTGACGACGGTAACGTTTACCGATAGAACCAGTTTCATCAAAGTCTACCATGAAGTCTTTAGCTAGTTCTGCGAATACTTCAGTAGCACCTTCAGATAGCTTTTTAGATAATGGTAAGATAGCTGCTTTATATGGTGCTAAAGCAGGGTGGAAACGAAGAACTGTACGAGAATCGTTTTCTAATTGCTCTTCTTCATATGCATCACATAAGAATGCTAATGTTACACGGTCTGCACCTAGAGATGGCTCGATGCAGTAAGGCACGTAACGCTCATTCGTTTGTGGATCGATATAGTTAAAGTCTTCGTTAGAGTGTTCCATATGACGTTTTAAATCGAAGTCTGTACGAGATGCAACGCCCCATAGTTCGCCCCAACCGAATGGGAATCTGAATTCAATATCAGTTGTTGCGTTACTGTAGTGAGATAATTCGTCTTCACCGTGGTCACGAAGACGCATGCTTTCTTCAGTCATACCAAGTGAAAGTAACCAGTTTTTACAAGTTTCACGCCAGAATGCGAACCACTCTAAATCTTCACCAGGCTTACAGAAGAATTCAAGTTCCATTTGTTCGAATTCACGTGTACGGAATGTGAAGTTACCAGGTGTGATTTCGTTACGGAAACTTTTACCGATTTGGCCGATACCAAATGGAAGTTTTTTACGCATAGAGCGTTGTACGTTTTTAAAGTTTACGAAAATACCTTGTGCTGTTTCAGGACGAAGGAAGATTTCGTTTGTGCTAGACTCTGTAACACCTTGGAATGTTTTGAACATTAAGTTGAACTGACGGATTTCCGTGAATTCTTGGCTACCGCAATCTGGGCATTTTACTTCATGTTCTTTCATTAAGTCAGCCATTTGGTCGAAAGTAAGACCGTCAACGACCATTTCGATACCTTTTACGTCTAATGCATCTTCAATTAATTTGTCAGCACGGTGACGAGCTTTACATTTTTTACAGTCGATCATTGGATCATTAAAGTTACCAACGTGACCAGAAGCGATCCAAGTTTTTGGGTTCATTAAAATAGCAGCATCTAAACCAACGTTGTGTGGAGATTCTTGAATGAATTTTTTCCACCAAGCTTTTTTGACGTTATTTTTTAATTCGATTCCAAGTGGACCGTAATCCCATGTGTTTGCAAGACCACCGTAAATTTCAGAACCAGGGAAAACGAAACCGCGATGTTTCGCTAAGTTTACAACTTGTTCCATTGAATACATAATAAAATCCTCCTTTTGAAAGTTAACGTATTTGCGATGACGTGATGGGTACTTTGGAAACGAGCAATATATGCTTTAAAAAACATAAAAAAACGCTCATCCCAAGGCTTAATCGCCTAGGGACGAGCGTTTGCCCGCGGTTCCACCCTAGTTGATACACAAAATGTGCATCCACTTTATCACGTATTGCTCGAGACTGCCGTTTCCTCGCAGCTTCAGGCTTTCACTATCCCTGAATCGCTTTTTATGCAAGTACTTATAAGTCCGTCATCGCTACTTATATTAATAATAATGAACATATTTTAACACGTTCTTTTTTAAATCTCAATAGAGGAACGTGCCCATCTAGGATAGAGTCTCGCCTATTTTTTCGTTATTTATTCCGTAATTTTGCTTAATATGCTTAATTGCTTCGCGTTTACTAAGCGAGGCAAGTTCGTTATTTTGAACGTATTCCCATACTACATCTGGTTTTGTTTTTGCATATTCGCGAAGGATCCAGCCGATTGCTTTTTGAATGAAAAATTCTTTTGAGGAATGTAGTTGTCCGATAATCCAGAAAAGGAGTTCTTCATCCATTTTTTGTTTGTATTTCAGCTGGAATAAAATAGCGGCACGTTGTAACCATATGTTTTCTGATGCAATCCACTTTGGAATATATGCGGAAATTAATTCTGGATGTTTTAAAAAGATAGCACCTAAAAATGTAGGGACGATGCTATCAACAGAATCCCACCAAGATTTTGTGACAATAAGTTCTTCTAAAAATGGGATGTGAGTTTCATTTATGTGTTTTTTATATTTTTGTATGATATCGAGTGTGGCAGCTTGAAATTCACGTTCTGGTAGGTCCCAAAGTTCACGCACGATAATTTGGAAGTCCTTTTTATCTGGGAGAGTATGTATTTGAATTACGTCTTTCAATAACTGTCTTCTCTCAGGAGTTTGAATACCGAGAAACGGGAAGTGATTTTTCATATAACGTGCCATCGGTTCTGCTTTTTCGGGATTTTGATGAGCTGTAAAATGCTCTTGTAATGCCTTTACAAATGGATGCATAGGTATGTGCTCCTCTCTCATTATCTTTCTCTTCTTATTATACAAAGAGTTTGGTTAAATTTTAAAACATAACTTGCACTGTAATGAAATATGTTGAGAAGAGAGAGGAGAGGATAAGATGGAAGATCAAGGCGTACTAGCAGGTTTCTTTGCTCTTAGTTTTGCGTTTATGCTTGTTATAATAATTTGGGCAATTATTTCGTATTTGTTAACGGCTTTTGCACTTTATACGATGGCAAAAAATGATGGTGCAACTGATGGTGTTCTTGCTTTTATTCCGTTTATAAATAGTAAGATATGGGGTGATTTAGCGAAAGATAAATTACCAGATTTCTTGAAAGAAGAAGCAGGGTGGAAAGTATTTGGCATATATGTTGGATGCTTCATCTTTAATTTCGTACCAATTCTATATATATTAGCAACAGCTGTATCACTTGTACTGTCTATTTATCTTATCTATGCTATTTTGGATAGATACGGAACGAATTCCATACTATTTACGATCATTCATACAATCACATTTTCGGTTTTCTTGCCGATTCATTTGTTCATTATTCGGAATGAGCCGGTGAGGTATAACGAGTAGGCGTATCAAAGTTGCCCTGCGGTCGATATATTTGGTTCTATAATAATTCGGATATGCTGAAAAAAGAACGAAAGCGCCCTGCTGAGCAGGGCGCTTTTTTCTACTACATAAGATAGCGTAAGTAAATGTAAATATGAGAAATGATTAATGAAACGATCATAATTGGGAAGCCGACTTTAAGGAATTCCATGTAGCTGAATTTATGTCCTTCACGACTTGCGATACCAGCTACGATTACGTTAGCAGAAGCCCCGATTAATGTTCCGTTTCCACCTAAGCAAGCACCTAATGCTAATGCCCACCATAGTACGTCGACTTGTGCGTCAGAAGGTGATAAACCTAGCCCAACTGCCATATCGTTAATAAGTGGAATCATTGTTGCAACGAATGGAATGTTATCGATTGTTGCAGAGGCGATACCAGATACCCATAGAATAAGGATAGATGCCTGAGAAATATCTCCGCCTGTTATTCCAATTACTTTTTGAGCTAACATTTTGATAAGCCCGATATCAATAAGTCCTCCAACGAGTACGAATAGTCCCGCGAAGAAGAAGATTGTTACCCACTCTACACTTGCGAATACCTCTTCAATTTCATGCTCTTTCACACCGATTAGCATAAGTACAGTAGCGCCAGTTAAGGCGATGATAGCTGCATCAATATGGAAAATGGAATGAGTCATGAAACCTAAAATAGTAAGGCCAAGTACTGTTAAAGATTTCTTCATTAATACTGGGTCTTTAATGTATTGTTTTTCATCTAAGCTCATTAATTTTTTAATTTGTACAGGATCAGCAATTAATTGCTTACGGTACATGAAGTAAAGAATTGTTGCCGTAACAGCAATAATGATGATTACGATAGGTGCTAAGTTGAATAAGAAAGCATTGAAATCTAAATGCTTATTTGCAGAACCAATCATAATATTTGGCGGATCACCAATTAATGTTGCTGTTCCTCCGATATTTGAAAAAATAATTTCAGAAAGTAAATATGGAACAGGATTTACTTGCAAGATGCGCGTAATAGATAAAGTAACTGGAACAACAAGAAGTACTGTTGTAACGTTATCTAAAAATGCGGAACCGAGCGCGGTAAGTAAGGAAAGTGAAATTAAAATTTTAATTGGATTTCCTTGTGCTCCTTTTGCGGCTTTAATGGCAACGTATTGGAAGACACCTGACTTACTTGTAATGTTTACGAGTATCATCATACCGATGAGTAATGTAATTGTTCCCCATTCAATATGTTTCGTAAAGGCATTGTGTAAGTCAACGACCCCTGCAATTACCATGAATGCTGCACCAAGAAGTGCGATGACAGCACGGTTAATTTTTTCAGAAATAATAATGGCATATGTAATTAAAAAGACTGCGATAGCGAAATAATACTGCCAGTTTGCGAGTTCTTGCGTTGTTTCGTGCAAAACTCTCATCTCCTTTCATTCACTTTTCTTAGTGTGTCAAAAAATTAACTAGATGAAACACACATAACGTCATTATAAAGTAGAAAAATGGCGGATGTAAATGGAAGGGTTTATTTTGTCATATTTTCTGCATAGGTCATTTTTTCTTATTTTTAAAAATATTTGTGGGCATCTGACATATATATAAGATACATCCAATCTGAATATTTAAAATCGAATCAGCATTCGAGCTTGTTCGTGTAGGAGTGTCAAATAGAAAGGAATGACAAATATGATAAGGAAGGGATCGTATGGATGAACAACGATTTTTGTTTTTAGACTTTGAGTTTACGATGCCCCAGCATAGAAAAAAGCCAAAAGGTTTTTTCCCAGAAATTATTGAGGTCGGACTCGTTTCAGTTGTTGGTTGTAAGGTGGAAGATACGTATTCATCGCATGTTAGACCGAAAACATTTCCGTCTTTAACAGATCGATGTAAAAAATTTTTAGGAATTAAACAGGAAGTAGTGGACAAAGGAATTTCTTTTCATGAACTTGTTGGGAAACTTGGAGAATATGAAAAGAGTTGTAAACCGACAATTGTAACGTGGGGAAATATGGATATGAAAGTCTTAAAGCAAAATTGCGAAATGGCGGGAGTGGAATTTCCATTCTTTGGACAGTTTCGTGATTTATCGCTTGAGTATAAGAAGTTTTTTGGAGAGAGAAATCAAACAGGGCTGTGGAAAGCAATTGAGGCGTATGGAAAAGCAGGAACAGGAAAGCATCATTGTGCGCTTGATGATGCGATGACGACATATAATATTTTTAAGTTAGTAGAAAAAGATAAAGAGTATTTAGTCAAACCAGCACCTCCGACATTAGGGGAACTTGTTGATTTTTCGAAAGTGTTAAAGAAAGTGAGTACACAGTAACGACCAAATTGCAAAATATGTAATTTGGTCGTTTTGTTTTTTTAAAGTTTGTAATCTTGCTTCAATTGCTGAAGTGTTTCTAGACTACGCCCCGCAAAAGGTGAATCATCTTCAGAAAATGAATTCATTTGAGTTTCTAATGCTAATTTTAGTGACTCTGTATAGTCCGGAACTTCTCCTTCATATTTCTTCACCATTTGCTCTGGAATGTTCGTCTGTTCACGAAAAGCTAAAGCGCGTCTTTCATGGAAGAATGGTACGTCAGCTTGTTTTACATTATGTAAATCACCTTGCACTGGATGTTTTAAAACAGCTAATACTTTTACGACGTAACTGCCAGGACGGCTATTTGTAATTTCGCCGATGTATTTTCCAGTTTTATAAATACCAGTAACGATTTCGCCAATTTCAAATGTTTCTCTCATATTTTTCACCTCAAGTTAATAGTAAGGAAAGTGCGGAAAGGAGTCAAAGAAATCATTCGCTTAAGGAATGTCCTTGAGAATATGAATGGGTTCCACTATAATTTAAAATAATATAACAGAAAATTCTGATGTTAGATATTTTCATAAATCCCCTAACGAGGAGTGTTTACCATATGATGCCTTTATATTTTCCTGAAGATAAAACGGAGTATATTATTCCGGGTATTGTTTGCGTTCTATTTATCATCGGTGCGGTTGCTACGTGGCGTATGTTTATTCGTGTATCAAAACGAGAAGCAGAGCGATTACAGAAAGTAGAAGAAAAGCTTTTAGCTGAAAAGAAACAGTAGTTCATTTTTGTATGTTTCCTTCTATGCTCGGACAATCTAAGGGCAGAAAGTATTTTGGAGGGAATTGAATGAAAAGACAGCTTTTTTTCAGTTGTTGTTTATTATTTCTAATGGCGGGTTGTGACCAAGGGAAGCCGAAAGAAATTGATGTGAAATTACATAATGCTTCAGGTGATGAAGTTGGGACTGCAAAAGTAGTTCAGCAAACAAGTGGAGTGAAAATTACCATTAAAGCGGAAGGCTTTACACCAGGACCACACGGGATACATGTACATGAAATCGGAGAATGTAAAGCGCCACGTTTTGAATCATCTGGGAATCATTTTAATCCGGATAATAAAGAACATGGGCTCCTCAACCCGAAAGGTGCGGAAAATGGTGATTTACCGAACGTAGTTGCAGACGGTTCGGGAAAGATTAAAGCAGAAATCGATGCTCCGCATATAACGCTTGAAGAAGGAAAAACGACGATTCATAGAAAAGATGGAGCGTCTATTATTATTACAGAAAACGCTGATGATGGTATGACGCAACCAACTGGTAAATCTGGTGGCCGAATTGCTTGCGGTGTTATCGTAAAAAAAGTGTCGGATATGAAGAAAAAATAGAAGCTACCGTGAATGGTAGCTTTTGTTGTGAAACCGCCTGATAGTAAGTGGAATTATATCGATTTACCGAAAAAAGGAGGTTATCCCAAAATCATTTTGGGATAGCCTCCTTTTTTTGTTATGAGAATGTATGGTGTAGTCTGTTTAAAATTTCTTCTAAAACAGATCTAGGACAGCCAATGTTAATTCGGATATAGGCTTCTCCACCTGTTCCGTATTTCTCACCAGGCTCAATGATGATTTTACCTTTCTCTTCAAGCAATGCTGTTCGTTCATCTTGAGAAAGATCCAAGTGGGAACAATCAATCCACAGTAAAAAACTACCTTCTGGTTTAATTACAGAAAGAGCTGGTATGTGATTTTGAATATACTCACAAGCAAATTGAGCGTTATCTTCAACATACAATCGAATTTCATTTAGCCAATCATTACATTCTGTATAGGCACTTTGCATTGCTGTATAAGCAAATGTATTTAATCCGTGGAATCCTTGTCTATATTGGATAGACATAAAGGCATTACGGAGATTTTCATTCGGAATAATAATGATCGATGCTTGTAATCCAGCGATATTAAATGTTTTGCTCGGAGCCATACAAGTAATAGTGCGTGCTGCTAATTCTTCAGATAAAGAAGCAAACGGTGTATGAGTATGGCCTCTATAAATAATATCGGCGTGAATTTCATCCGCGACAACGGTTACATTATATTGCGTACATAACGTACCGAGTTTTGTTAGCTCCTCTTTCGTCCAAACGCGCCCGATAGGATTGTGAGGGCTGCAAAGAAGCATTAGTTTTACACCTTGTTTAAATTGAGTTTCTAGATGCTCGAAGTCTATCTTATATATGCCATTTTGTTTAAATAAGGGACTCTCACATAATTGTCTATTATTTGTTTTGACCATTTCAAAAAATGGTGGATAAATAGGAGGTTGTACTAGTACGGCTTCTCCTTCTTTCGTTATAGCTTGTATGCTCGTACTAAGAGCTGGAACGATACCTGCGCTAAATACAATCCATTCTTTTTGTATTTCCCAATTGTATTGGCTTTTCGTCCAATTACAAATGATATCCCCAATATTTTCAGGAGGAAGTGTATAGCCGAAAATAGGATGTTCTGTGCGTTTTTGTAATGCAGTTTGAATTGGTTTTGGTACTTCAAAATCCATATCGGCAATCCAAGCGTGGATGAGCTCTTCATTTTTATATGTATCCCATTTTGTACTATGCGTTCCGCGACGATTTACCGTTTTATGAAATAGTTGCATATGTTTGCTCCTTTCTTCTGTCAAACTGTTAAGTTATGAAAATTCTCACTCTTCTTATAGAATAGCTGATGTGATACGATAAAGAAAAGCATTAAAAAGTGAAAAGGCGGGAAGCAGATGGGTGCATATGACAAAATGATTGAGGTTGTGAAAAATTGGGATCCGTTTCAAATGGGACCGGAGTTTTATGAAACAGAAGCGAGCGATGTTGTAAACGTCGTAAGTGTGTTTGATGATCCGAAATACATCGCAAAGAAGATTCAACATATATACTTTATGTCTTTTGAAGAAGTACCTGCACTTGAAAAATGCGAAAAATTAGCAGTAGAGTTACTCGTACTAAAAGAAGGCGGAAGTTGTTCGTTATAGGCTGTCGGAATTTACGACAGCCTTTTTGTTTATTTTCATTTGTGCTGATTGATTAAAGCTTCACCTTATCCCGTTTTAACGGGCAGTAAGGCTCCCGCCTCAAAATTCGGTTGAAGCAAAGAGGTTAGGCGAGAAATCAAACTGCCCGTAAAGACCCCCCACGGATTAAAGCTTCACTTTATTGCGTCGCAAACGTAATAATTTCTTCATAAACATGATCGGGCTTTTCTTCAGGTAGTAAGTGCCCTGTATTTTCGTAAGAAATGAAAGTTGAATTAGGTAGGTCCTTATGGAGACGGTGTCCTACATGTACAGGGACGACGCGATCTTTTTCACCCCAAATGAGTAATACTGGGGTTTCGATTTTTTGTAATTCAGTTGAAGATAAGTCACCTTCACGGTCTCTTATCATTCGAGTTAAAGCAGGGAATATACGATCATCATAAAAAGGAGCAGCATAGCCTTCCATCATTTCATTGTCAATTAATGAATGGTCATGAACGACATTCATTAAGTTATGGACGATGCCCCTTCGAATAATCCAGTTCTTCACGTATAAGTGGAAGAACGGTAAATAAGAGGAGTACAGTAAAGGTAAGTTTGCGCGTGCTAAATAACTAGAGCTACATAGTAAAATCGTCTTTGAAATTAATTCAGGGCGTAGTCGGTTTACAAAGAGTGAAATTTGTCCGCCCATAGAATGGCCAACTAATACAATATTCGAGAGAGATAAATGTTCGATTAAATCGATAATAATAGCTGCTAAATTGTGATAAGAATATTTAAAGAGATGAGATTTATCACTTTTTCCGAATGGTGGTAAATCAAGGGCAATTACTGTACCTTCCTTTGTTAGTAAAGGAATGAGTCGTCGATAGCTAAATGAGGAAGAGAGGAAGCCGTGAACGAGTACGAAAGTAGGTCGTTCTTTTTTAGTATTATGTTCATACAATTCGTAATGAATAGTAGTCCCGCGAGTGGAAAAAGTGAAGTAAGGGCATTTGCATTCATGGTTCATTTTTTGTCACTCCATTGATTTTTGTTCATATCATCTCCCGGCAAGAAACAAAATATGTTAACAAAAAAAGGCAAGATGACATCGTCATCTTGCCTTTCGCTTATTTATCCCGCTATTTACCGGGCAGTAGACTCCCACCTCAAAATTCGGCGAATGCGAGGAAGTTAGGTGGGAGATAACTGCCCGTAAAAGCCCGATTGGTGAAGGCTAATAATCAGTGGGGGATGGACAAACCCCCCACTGATTAAAGTTTCACTTTATAATTACCCACGCACAATATTAGGTGGTGTTTTTCCTTGTAATCCTGCTACTAAATTTTCCGCAGCTGTCATTGCCATCTGCTGCCGAGTTTTTAATGTTGCAGATCCGATGTGCGGTAAAGTTACAACATTTTGTAATGATAAGAGCGGATTCTCTTTTTGAATCGGCTCTTGTGTAAATGTGTCGATGCCGGCTGCGAATATTTTCTTTTCTGTTAACGCATGAATTAATGCAGTTTCATCTACTGTTTTCCCGCGAGAAGCATTAATGAAAATTGCTGTTTCTTTCATTAGTGAAAATTCCTTTTCACCGATAAGATGATACGTTTCATCTGTTAATGGAGTAAGAAGAATAATAAAATCAGATTGTTTGATTAAAGTTTGTAAATCACAATATGTAGCATCAAATTTTTGCTCAGCTTCTTCTTTACGGCGACGGTTATAGTAAAGGACATTCATATCAAAGCCGAATTTCGCTCGTTTTGCGACAGCTTCTCCAATTCGTCCCATTCCGATAATACCAATCGTACTATGATGTACATCTAGTCCGAAGTGTTCTTTTCCAATTTCAGCGTTCCATTCACCATTTTTCACATAGGAATTGAGTTCGCAAACACGGCGACCAGCAGATAACATAAGAGCGAAAACAAGATCGGCTACTGTATCATCTAACACATATGGAGTATTCGTTCCGATAACATTTTGTTTCTCCATCGCTTTTAAATCAAAGTTATCATGGCCAACAGAAATGTTACTTACTACTTTTAAATTAGGAGCAACCTGCAATAACTCTGCATTTATAGTAGATCCGAAATTTAATAACCCATCTTTATCTTTTATTTTTTCTAATAGAACATCACGAGGTACTTTCTCGTTTTGATCCCATTTTTCAAAATCACAGTGTTCTGATAAATAGTTTTCTACAAATGTTGGAACTGGTTCGGCAATATATACTTTTGGTTTCACGGTTCCATCCCCTTTCACTTTATCCTGCGTTTTTTCACTGATTAAAGTTTCACTTTACCCCGATTTAACGGACAGTAAGCCTCCCGCCTCAAAAAGCAGCTTAAGCAAAGAGGTTAGGTGGGAAAGCAACGGTCCGTAAAAGCTCGATTGGTTCAAATAATAATCAGCGGGGTGAGTCTTTCCACTGATTAAAGTTTCACTTTATTTTGACATAATTCACTAAAAAAATCTTCTTTTCAAATTGGAAAGAGTATTTGTATAATTTAGACAGAAACTAAAAGGAAGGATGATTTATATGGTGACAGAGAAAGAATTGGAATTATTAGCTTGTCTTGAAAAGAATAGTCGTTTATCTGTAGATACATTAGCGAAGTTGTTAAATATAGAAGTAGAAGAAGTGAAAAAAATGGTTACGAAATTAGAAAGTGAAAAGATTATCGTGGACTATGTAACACATATCGATTGGACAAAAGTGAAAGAACATACTGGTTTAACGGCGATGATTGATGTGAAAGTTACACCGAAGCGTGGTGTCGGTTTTGATGCAGTAGCTGAACAAATTTATCGCTATTCAGAAGTGAAATCCGTTTATTTAATGTCTGGGACATATGACCTTTCTATTACATTAGAAGGAAAGACGATGGGAGAAGTAGCGATGTTTGTTTCTGAGAAATTAGCAACAATTGAATCTGTCGTTTCAACGACAACTCATTTTATTTTGAAGAAGTATAAACATGAGGGGATTATTTATGAAAAGACAGATGATGATAAGAGAATTGTGGTGACACCGTGAAGCAATTTGACCTATCTAGAGTAGCAGAATCTTTACAACCGTCCGGTATACGAAAGTTTTTTGATTTAGCGGCAAGTATGAAAGGTGTTATTTCACTTGGAGTGGGAGAGCCGGACTTTGTTACACCTTGGAATGTAAGGCAAGCATGTATTCGTTCTTTAGAACAAGGATATACGTCATATACAGCAAATGCAGGATTATTGGAGCTCCGTCAAGAAATAGCAAAGTATCTAAAAAAACAATTTGCAGTATCTTATGATCCGAATGATGAAATCATTGTTACAGTTGGAGCGAGTCAAGCGCTAGATGTAGCGATGCGTGCTATTGTAAACCCTGATGATGAAATACTTATTATTGAACCAAGTTTCGTTTCGTATGCACCGCTTGTTACGTTAGCGGGCGGGGTCCCAGTTCCAGTGGCGACTTCATTAGAAGATGAATTTAAAGTACAGCCAGATCAAATTGAAGCAGCTATTACAACGAAAACAAAGGCAATATTACTTTGTTCTCCCAATAACCCAACAGGCGCAATGTTAAATAAATCCGAATTAGAAAAGCTAGCTGTTATTGTTGAGAAGTATAATTTAATCGTGTTATCGGATGAAATTTATGCAGAGCTCGTATACGACGAAGCATATACGAGTTTCGCGAGTATTAAAAATATGCGTGACCATACGATTTTAATTTCAGGGTTTTCAAAAGGGTTTGCCATGACGGGATGGCGTCTTGGGATGATTGCAGCCCCTGTTCAATTTTCAGAATTAATGCTCAAAATCCACCAGTATTCAATGATGTGTGCACCGACGATGTCTCAATTTGCAGCACTTGAAGCATTACGCGGGGGAAATGATGAAGTAATTCGAATGAGAGATAGCTATAAAAAACGTCGTAACTTTATGACGACATCTTTCAATGAAATGGGCTTAACATGTCATGTGCCAGGCGGGGCATTTTATGTCTTCCCTTCTATAGCTTCAACCGGACTATCTTCAGCAGAATTTGCAGAACAATTATTATTAGAAGAAAAAGTGGCTGTTGTTCCTGGAAATGTGTTTGGCGGGAGTGGTGAAGGATTTATTCGTTGTTCGTATGCAACATCGCTTGAGCAACTTATGGAAGCAATGAAGAGAATGGAACGGTTCATAGAGAATAAAAAAAGGACAAAACACAATACGTTTTGTCCATAAAAGGGGGGGAATACTAGAAAGCCATGTGTTAGTATTCTATCCTAATATTGGAGAATTATACGTATTACAGGAAATTTTTTCGTGAATTTTGAATGAGTTCTATCAAAGTGGTATAATTTACTAATATAAGGTGGGAGTAACCTCGGTGTTTTACTTAGGATACTTACCACTAATCGGATATTTAAAAATAAATACATCTGCTTTGCTATTTACAATTGTAGAGAAAATGGTAAACGTATGGGAGTGTTTCACATGTCAGAACAATATACAACGGGAGTGGTTGTAACAGGGAAAGTAACTGGAATTCAAGATTACGGTGCATTTGTAGCTTTGGATGCAGAAACACAAGGACTTGTGCATATATCTGAAATCACAAATGGGTATGTAAAAGACATTCATGACTTTTTAAAGGTCGGAGATACAGTAGAAGTAAAAGTACTTTCAATTGATGAAGAACACAGAAAAATGAGTTTATCGTTAAAAGCGGCGAAAAGAAAGCAAGGACGAATTCTTATACCGAATCCATCAGAGAACGGATTTAATACACTGCGAGAAAAGCTAGCAGAATGGATTGAAGAGTCGGAGGTAATAAAGTAAAAGAGGAACGCATATGAGCGTTCCTCTTTTACTGTGACTTATGATATATATATTTGCAAATATGATTGCATGCAATCATATTCGTATGTCGGAGGCGAAAAAGACATACTGACTATTGAATTTCATGTGTTTCTGGGTGAGTACCAAGATTCTCGGATGGTTTAAATAGTAAGCCGAGATTGATAAGCCCAGAAATACCAACGATGCCGTAAATAATACGTGCAAGAGCTGAGTTCTGTCCCCCGAAAATAGCCGCTACTAAGTCAAACTGGAAGAACCCGATCAGTCCCCAGTTAACAGCGCCGATTACAGTGAAGACTAATGCGATACGTTGCAAGGTACTCATGAAAAGCCCCCCCTTAATGTGAAGCGTGAGCAAGCAAGGAGTTAATAAGAAAATTTAACTCCTTTATAGAATGGTATAGTTTTGTTGTTTTTATACATGAAAAATGTACGAAAAACGATGTATATACATCTATACCGAAAAATTCGAATTTTTATGCAAAAAATGAACTTTTTCTAAAAAATAAATAATGGTTACGTTTACAATTGTTGAATCGCTTGATTTACAACTTTAGTTTCGCTAAAGTGAATACAGAAATACATATACATAATTGGAGGGAAAAAGATGAGTACACATGTAACGTTCGACTATTCTAAAGCGTTATCCTTCATCGGTGAAAATGAACTAACTTATTTACGTGATGCAGTAAAAGTAACACATCATGCAATCCACGAAAAAACTGGAGCTGGGAACGATTTCCTTGGGTGGGTAGAGCTTCCGCTTCAATATGACAAAGAAGAATTCGCTCGCATTCAAAAATGCGCAGAAAAAATTAAAAATGACTCTGACATTTTACTTGTTGTAGGTATTGGTGGTTCTTACCTAGGAGCACGCGCAGCAATTGAAATGTTAAACCATTCTTTCTATAACACGCTTTCTAAAGAACAACGTAAAACTCCACAAGTGCTATTTGTTGGACAAAACATTAGCTCCACTTACATGAAAGATTTAATGGACGTACTAGAAGGTAAAGACTTTTCTATTAACGTTATTTCCAAATCAGGTACAACAACAGAGCCTGCAATCGCATTCCGTATTTTCCGTAAATTATTAGAAGAAAAGTATGGAAAAGAAGAAGCACGCAAACGTATTTATGCGACTACAGATAAAGCGCGCGGTGCTTTAAAAACATTATCTGATAATGAAGGCTACGAAACGTTCGTTATTCCAGATGATGTTGGCGGTCGTTTCTCTGTATTAACACCAGTAGGTTTATTGCCAATCGCTGTAAGTGGCCTAAACATTGAAGAGATGATGAAAGGTGCAGCTGCTGGTCATAATGATTTCGCGAAATCAGAACTTGAAGAAAACCCAGCTTACCAATACGCAGTAGTTCGTAATGCTCTATATAATAAAGGGAAAACAATTGAAATGCTTGTTAACTATGAGCCAGCACTTCACTACTTCTCTGAGTGGTGGAAACAGTTATTTGGTGAAAGTGAAGGAAAAGATCAAAAAGGTATTTTCCCATCTTCAGCAAACTTCTCAACTGACTTACACTCATTAGGTCAATACATTCAAGAAGGTCGTCGTGACCTATTCGAAACAGTTCTTAAAGTAGGTAAATCTACACACGAACTAAAAATCGAATTAGACGACAACGATTTAGATGGATTAAACTACCTTGCTGGTGAAACGATAGACTTCGTAAACACAAAAGCATACGAAGGTACATTACTTGCACATAGCGATGGCGGAGTACCAAACTTAATCGTAAACATCCCTGAATTAAATGAGTACACATTCGGTTACCTTGTATACTTCTTCGAAAAAGCATGTGCGATGAGCGGCTACCTATTAGGCGTAAATCCATTTGACCAACCAGGAGTAGAAGCATACAAGAAAAACATGTTTGCTTTACTTGGTAAACCAGGATTTGAAGAATTAAAAGCAGAATTAGAAGAGCGTTTAAAATAATAAAAAGCGATCGGGTCTCCGGTCGCTTTTTATTATTTTATTGAAAGGTACATCGGTATATTCAAACTAGAATGGGTATGCTAAAGGAAAAGTCTAGGAGGGATGGGCTTGATTCCGATTCAATCAAAATTAGAAGGATGTACATATGCGTTATATAAGTTAGAAGAGGTTATGAAACCACTTGGATATAGTATTGGCGGCAATTGGGATTATGATAAAGGATGCTTTGATTATAAAATCGACGAAGAAGAAGGGTATCAATTTTTACGCGTACCATTTACAGCGGTGGATGGGGAACTAGATGTGCCTGGTGTAATAGTCCGTCTTGAAACACCGTATATTCTTTCGCACGTATATCAAGACGAACTAGATGATAATGTTAATGCTTTAACAGCTGGAACGAGTGGATTGGATCAATTTGCGGAGCCGCAAGATCCAGATGGAGATGTGAAAAGAAAGTATGTCAATATTGGTAAAGTATTGGTACAAGAACTAGAAAATCATTTTTTTAATGGTGAATAACGATGAGTATGTCGCTTTCGATGAGAATGAAAGAATGAACTGGATTGATCATATATTGTTCGTCGCGCTTTACACCTAGTAAGAGAATGTTTTGCTTTAAAAGAGTATAGCTACAATTTGCAAAGGACTGTCCGGTGCAGGACGGGGGAATCTCCATCAGTTGTAATTTGTTATCAGAGATTTCATCGTAAAGTGAGAATAGTACACCTGAAATGGAAGGGAATAAAAGAGAAGCGGTAAATACATAGCTCGTTAATTTATTTCCTTCTATAATTTCTGATACGCCAGCTCTCGTTGCATTTTGGATTTGTTCAGAAGTAAGAAGTTCAGCGATGCAGTGAATGTTTGGATTAAGTCCTTTTGCAGTTAAAATATTTAAAATGGACTGTGTATCTGCTAAGCTTTCGTTCTTCTCTTTATCCGCTGTTATTAATATAGTGTGAGCTGTTGTAATGTTAGCTTTTAATAAAGTTTGATCGTGATGCGGACAACCTTTTATAAATTCTAAATGATGAAATGGCTTTGGAAGTAAAGAAAGTGTTTCATCAATTAAAACGATATCAAGGTTCGGTTGTAATATGTGCATTTGTTTTACAACATGTTTTGCACGCTCATTCCAGCCAACGATAATCATATGACCATTAGAGGTAGCAGCTGCTTCACCTTTAATTCTCATATATTGTTTATTAATCATGTCGGTAGCGAATAGAACCATATAATAAGAACAAAATCCCGTTCCTAATAAAATAATACATATACCAATAAGTTTTCCTATCGTTGTATGGGGGGCGAAATCGCCGTATCCAACGGTGAAAATGGTAACGATTGACCACCAAACCCCGTCGAACCATGTGGTGAAGTGAGATGGCTCTAATATATGTATAAGAAAGCCGGAGAAGGCAGTAAGTACAATAATAAAACAAATTAAACGAAAAATAATGGAATCACGAAATGTATCTACTAAATTCGGACGGGATTTCAAGTTCCTATTCCTCCTTACTTTTCAGGACTACATTCATTGTTACCATTATAGAAAAAAGAAAAACTCTCTAATTAAAAAGAGAGTTCATTTCATAATTAATACATACTTTCAACTTCAGTTTGTTGAACACTTTCAAGATGCTGAAGAGCATAATAAACATCAGCAGTATGTCTTTTTTGATCGATAGACAATTTTAAATGTAAATAGTGCGAACCATTTTCCAATGTTTTGAGCTTCATGTTCTTAACTTTTATATCCATTTCTTTTATTTCTTCAATTACGGTCGGGATATTGTCCATATTTCGTACAACGAGTCTCACTGCGATATCACGTTGGCGAAATGATCTAGGACCGACGTATTTCATCGCTAATGGTATAAGTTCTACACTAATCATAAGGAAACACATTCCGAAAATAGCCTCGATATAGAAACCAGCTCCAACGGCAATGCCGATGCCAGAAGCACCCCAAATCATAGCGGCGGTCGTTAACCCCGCAATACTATCGTTTCCTCTGCGTAAAATTACACCGGCACCTAAAAAACCAATTCCTGATACAATTTGAGCGGCAAGTCGAAGTGGATCCATATTCATATGATCGGTATGTGGTAAGTTGTAAGCTGCTTTAATAGAAACAATAGTTAGGAGGCAACTAATAATAGAAATAACTAAACACGTTTTTAAGCCGAGTGGTTTACGTTTTAATTCGCGCTCTAAACCGATAGCGAATCCTAAAATAGCCGAGAGACCTAGTTTTATTAATAAGTCGGTGTAGTCCATGTATATTCCTCCTTGTATGATATGGTATATGAATAAAACGTTTATCCCACTATTTGCGGGCAGTCAGCCCCGCCTCAAAATTCGCCGAATGCGAGAAAGTTAGGTGGGAGACGACTGCCCGTAAATGCCCGATTGGTGAAGGCTAATAATCAGTGGGGGATGAACACCCCACACTGATTAAAGTTTCACTTTATATAGAAAGAAACGTTTTTTGACAGAGTGACTTTCTATAGAATATATGTAGGAATTACTTAGAAATGAAAGAGATGTTTCGTTTAAGTATATGATATTAAAAAAGAAATGTAGTTGGTTTCAAAAAAGTTTTCAAAAGGTGTTGCATTTCATTTTTTCACATGATATATTAATAAACGTCGCTGATGCAGAAACGCAGAAAACGACAAAAAAGAAATTGAAAAACATAGTTGACATCGAAAAATGAAGATGTTAATATGATGAAGTCGCTTCTGAAGCGGCAGATAAGTTCTTTGAAAACTGAACGAAACAAACAACGTGAACGTCAATTTTTATTTTTAGATGCTAGACAAACTAACTTTATTGGAGAGTTTGATCCTGGCTCAGGATGAACGCTGGCGGCGTGCCTAATACATGCAAGTCGAGCGAATGGATTAAGAGCTTGCTCTTATGAAGTTAGCGGCGGACGGGTGAGTAACACGTGGGTAACCTACCCATAAGACTGGGATAACTCCGGGAAACCGGGGCTAATACCGGATAATATTTTGAACTGCATAGTTCGAAATTGAAAGGCGGCTTCGGCTGTCACTTATGGATGGACCCGCGTCGCATTAGCTAGTTGGTGAGGTAACGGCTCACCAAGGCGACGATGCGTAGCCGACCTGAGAGGGTGATCGGCCACACTGGGACTGAGACACGGCCCAGACTCCTACGGGAGGCAGCAGTAGGGAATCTTCCGCAATGGACGAAAGTCTGACGGAGCAACGCCGCGTGAGTGATGAAGGCTTTCGGGTCGTAAAACTCTGTTGTTAGGGAAGAACAAGTGCTAGTTGAATAAGCTGGCACCTTGACGGTACCTAACCAGAAAGCCACGGCTAACTACGTGCCAGCAGCCGCGGTAATACGTAGGTGGCAAGCGTTATCCGGAATTATTGGGCGTAAAGCGCGCGCAGGTGGTTTCTTAAGTCTGATGTGAAAGCCCACGGCTCAACCGTGGAGGGTCATTGGAAACTGGGAGACTTGAGTGCAGAAGAGGAAAGTGGAATTCCATGTGTAGCGGTGAAATGCGTAGAGATATGGAGGAACACCAGTGGCGAAGGCGACTTTCTGGTCTGTAACTGACACTGAGGCGCGAAAGCGTGGGGAGCAAACAGGATTAGATACCCTGGTAGTCCACGCCGTAAACGATGAGTGCTAAGTGTTAGAGGGTTTCCGCCCTTTAGTGCTGAAGTTAACGCATTAAGCACTCCGCCTGGGGAGTACGGCCGCAAGGCTGAAACTCAAAGGAATTGACGGGGGCCCGCACAAGCGGTGGAGCATGTGGTTTAATTCGAAGCAACGCGAAGAACCTTACCAGGTCTTGACATCCTCTGAAAACTCTAGAGATAGAGCTTCTCCTTCGGGAGCAGAGTGACAGGTGGTGCATGGTTGTCGTCAGCTCGTGTCGTGAGATGTTGGGTTAAGTCCCGCAACGAGCGCAACCCTTGATCTTAGTTGCCATCATTAAGTTGGGCACTCTAAGGTGACTGCCGGTGACAAACCGGAGGAAGGTGGGGATGACGTCAAATCATCATGCCCCTTATGACCTGGGCTACACACGTGCTACAATGGACGGTACAAAGAGCTGCAAGACCGCGAGGTGGAGCTAATCTCATAAAACCGTTCTCAGTTCGGATTGTAGGCTGCAACTCGCCTACATGAAGCTGGAATCGCTAGTAATCGCGGATCAGCATGCCGCGGTGAATACGTTCCCGGGCCTTGTACACACCGCCCGTCACACCACGAGAGTTTGTAACACCCGAAGTCGGTGGGGTAACCTTTATGGAGCCAGCCGCCTAAGGTGGGACAGATGATTGGGGTGAAGTCGTAACAAGGTAGCCGTATCGGAAGGTGCGGCTGGATCACCTCCTTTCTATGGAGAATTGATGAACGCAGTTCATCAATAAACGTTGACTTGTTTTGTTTCGTTCAGTTTTGAGAGAACTATCTCTCAAGTTTAAATGTATGTTCTTTGAAAACTAGATAACAGTGTAGCTCATATTTTTTTAATTTTAGTTTGGTTAAGTTAGAAAGGGCGCACGGTGGATGCCTTGACACTAGGAGTCGATGAAGGACGGGACTAACGCCGATATGCTTCGGGGAGCTGTAAGTAAGCTTTGATCCGAAGATTTCCGAATGGGGAAACCCACTATACGTAATGGTATGGTATCCTTACCTGAATACATAGGGTATGGAAGACAGACCCAGGGAACTGAAACATCTAAGTACCTGGAGGAAGAGAAAGCAAATGCGATTTCCTGAGTAGCGGCGAGCGAAACGGAATCTAGCCCAAACCAAGAGGCTTGCCTCTTGGGGTTGTAGGACATTCTATACGGAGTTACAAAGGAACGAGGTAGACGAAGCGACCTGGAAAGGTCCGTCACAGAGGGTAATAACCCCGTAGTCGAAACTTCGTTCTCTCTTGAATGTATCCTGAGTACGGCGGAACACGTGAAATTCCGTCGGAATCTGGGAGGACCATCTCCCAAGGCTAAATACTCCCTAGTGATCGATAGTGAACCAGTACCGTGAGGGAAAGGTGAAAAGCACCCCGGAAGGGGAGTGAAAGAGATCCTGAAACCGTGTGCCTACAAATAGTCAGAGCCCGTTAATGGGTGATGGCGTGCCTTTTGTAGAATGAACCGGCGAGTTACGATCCCGTGCGAGGTTAAGCTGAAGAGGCGGAGCCGCAGCGAAAGCGAGTCTGAATAGGGCGTTTAGTACGTGGTCGTAGACCCGAAACCAGGTGATCTACCCATGTCCAGGGTGAAGTTCAGGTAACACTGAATGGAGGCCCGAACCCACGCACGTTGAAAAGTGCGGGGATGAGGTGTGGGTAGCGGAGAAATTCCAATCGAACCTGGAGATAGCTGGTTCTCCCCGAAATAGCTTTAGGGCTAGCCTTAAGTGTAAGAGTCTTGGAGGTAGAGCACTGATTGAACTAGGGGTCCTCATCGGATTACCGAATTCAGTCAAACTCCGAATGCCAATGACTTATCCTTAGGAGTCAGACTGCGAGTGATAAGATCCGTAGTCAAGAGGGAAACAGCCCAGATCGCCAGCTAAGGTCCCAAAGTGTGTATTAAGTGGAAAAGGATGTGGAGTTGCTTAGACAACTAGGATGTTGGCTCAGAAGCAGCCACCATTTAAAGAGTGCGTAATAGCTCACTAGTCGAGTGACTCTGCGCCGAAAATGTACCGGGGCTAAATACACCACCGAAGCTGCGAATTGATACCAATGGTATCAGTGGTAGGGGAGCGTTCTAAGTGCAGTGAAGTCAGACCGGAAGGACTGGTGGAGCGCTTAGAAGTGAGAATGCCGGTATGAGTAGCGAAAGACGGGTGAGAATCCCGTCCACCGAATGCCTAAGGTTTCCTGAGGAAGGCTCGTCCGCTCAGGGTTAGTCAGGACCTAAGCCGAGGCCGACAGGCGTAGGCGATGGACAACAGGTTGATATTCCTGTACCACCTCTTTATCGTTTGAGCAATGGAGGGACGCAGAAGGATAGAAGAAGCGTGCGATTGGTTGTGCACGTCCAAGCAGTTAGGCTGATAAGTAGGCAAATCCGCTTATCGTGAAGGCTGAGCTGTGATGGGGAAGCTCCTTATGGAGCGAAGTCTTTGATTCCCCGCTGCCAAGAAAAGCTTCTAGCGAGATAAAAGGTGCCTGTACCGCAAACCGACACAGGTAGGCGAGGAGAGAATCCTAAGGTGTGCGAGAGAACTCTGGTTAAGGAACTCGGCAAAATGACCCCGTAACTTCGGGAGAAGGGGTGCTTTCTTAACGGAAAGCCGCAGTGAATAGGCCCAAGCGACTGTTTAGCAAAAACACAGGTCTCTGCGAAGCCGTAAGGCGAAGTATAGGGGCTGACACCTGCCCGGTGCTGGAAGGTTAAGGAGAGGGGTTAGCGTAAGCGAAGCTCTGAACTGAAGCCCCAGTAAACGGCGGCCGTAACTATAACGGTCCTAAGGTAGCGAAATTCCTTGTCGGGTAAGTTCCGACCCGCACGAAAGGTGTAACGATTTGGGCACTGTCTCAACCAGAGACTCGGTGAAATTATAGTACCTGTGAAGATGCAGGTTACCCGCGACAGGACGGAAAGACCCCGTGGAGCTTTACTGTAGCCTGATATTGAATTTTGGTACAGTTTGTACAGGATAGGCGGGAGCCATTGAAACCGGAGCGCTAGCTTCGGTGGAGGCGCTGGTGGGATACCGCCCTGACTGTATTGAAATTCTAACCTACGGGTCTTATCGACCCGGGAGACAGTGTCAGGTGGGCAGTTTGACTGGGGCGGTCGCCTCCTAAAGTGTAACGGAGGCGCCCAAAGGTTCCCTCAGAATGGTTGGAAATCATTCGTAGAGTGCAAAGGCATAAGGGAGCTTGACTGCGAGACCTACAAGTCGAGCAGGGACGAAAGTCGGGCTTAGTGATCCGGTGGTTCCGCATGGAAGGGCCATCGCTCAACGGATAAAAGCTACCCCGGGGATAACAGGCTTATCTCCCCCAAGAGTCCACATCGACGGGGAGGTTTGGCACCTCGATGTCGGCTCATCGCATCCTGGGGCTGTAGTCGGTCCCAAGGGTTGGGCTGTTCGCCCATTAAAGCGGTACGCGAGCTGGGTTCAGAACGTCGTGAGACAGTTCGGTCCCTATCCGTCGTGGGCGCAGGAAATTTGAGAGGAGCTGTCCTTAGTACGAGAGGACCGGGATGGACGCACCGCTGGTGTACCAGTTGTTCTGCCAAGGGCATAGCTGGGTAGCTATGTGCGGAAGGGATAAGTGCTGAAAGCATCTAAGCATGAAGCCCCCCTCAAGATGAGATTTCCCATAGCGTAAGCTAGTAAGATCCCTGAAAGATGATCAGGTTGATAGGTTCGAGGTGGAAGCATGGTGACATGTGGAGCTGACGAATACTAATAGATCGAGGACTTAACCATATAATATGAAGCAATGTTATCTAGTTTTGAAAGAATATAAAAAACTTGTTGACTTTAAATGTCGAATAAGTTATGATAATTCTTGTCTTAAATGAATACAGTCTGGTAATGATGGCAGAGAGGTCACACCCGTTCCCATACCGAACACGGAAGTTAAGCTCTCTAGCGCCGATGGTAGTTGGGACCTTGTCCCTGTGAGAGTAGGACGTTGCCAGGCAATTCGGAGGATTAGCTCAGCTGGGAGAGCACCTGCCTTACAAGCAGGGGGTCGGCGGTTCGATCCCGTCATCCTCCACCATTTAGCCGACTTAGCTCAATTGGTAGAGCAACTGACTTGTAATCAGTAGGTTGGGGGTTCAAGTCCTCTAGTCGGCACCAGAAAATCATGGCGGTTGTGGCGAAGTGGTTAACGCACCGGATTGTGGCTCCGGCATTCGTGGGTTCAATTCCCATCAGTCGCCCCATTTTTTCTTTTTAAATTATAATATGCGGGTGTGGCGGAATTGGCAGACGCACTAGACTTAGGATCTAGCGCCTTTGGCGTGGGGGTTCGACTCCCTTCACCCGCACTTTTAATAAAATAACTCAAACATGTCTTGCGGAAGTAGTTCAGTGGTAGAATACAACCTTGCCAAGGTTGGGGTCGCGGGTTCGAATCCCGTCTTCCGCTCCAATTTTCAGTATGACATGCCGGGGTGGCGGAACAGGCAGACGCACAGGACTTAAAATCCTGCGGTGGGTGACCACCGTGCGGGTTCGACCCCCGCCCTCGGCACCATATGCGCCCGTAGCTCAATTGGATAGAGCGTTTGACTACGGATCAAGAGGTTAGGGGTTCGACTCCTCTCGGGCGCGTTTTTTATTAACGGGAAGTGGCTCAGCTTGGTAGAGCACCTGGTTTGGGACCAGGGGGTCGCAGGTTCAAATCCTGTCTTCCCGATATTTTCAAAATATGGGGCCTTAGCTCAGCTGGGAGAGCGCCTGCCTTGCACGCAGGAGGTCAGCGGTTCGATCCCGCTAGGCTCCACTTATTTGAATATAACTTATGGCGGTGTAGCTCAGCTGGCTAGAGCGTACGGTTCATACCCGTGAGGTCGGGGGTTCGATCCCCTCCGCCGCTACCATAAAGGACCTTTAGCTCAGCTGGTTAGAGCAGACGGCTCATAACCGTCCGGTCGTAGGTTCGAGTCCTACAAGGTCCACCACTCAAGGTTCATATCTCGGAGGTATACCCAAGTTCGGCTGAAGGGATCGGTCTTGAAAACCGACAGGCGGCGAGAGTCGCGCGGGGGTTCGAATCCCTCTACCTCCTCCATTTTTTCTAAATTAAATATTATATCATCGCGGGGTGGAGCAGTACGGTAGCTCGTCGGGCTCATAACCCGAAGGTCGCAGGTTCAAATCCTGTCCCCGCAACCAAATGGTCCCGTGGTGTAGTGGTTAACATGCCTGCCTGTCACGCAGGAGATCGCCGGTTCGACCCCGGTCGGGACCGCCATTTTTTTACATAAAGGCTCGGTAGCTCAGTCGGTAGAGCAGAGGACTGAAAATCCTCGTGTCGGCGGTTCGATTCCGTCCCGAGCCACCATTTTGAAATCGCAAGCCGGCTTAGCTCAATTGGTAGAGCAACTGACTTGTAATCAGTAGGTTGGGGGTTCAAGTCCTCTAGCCGGCACCACTTTCAAAATGAGCCATTAGCTCAGTTGGTAGAGCATCTGACTTTTAATCAGAGGGTCGAAGGTTCGAATCCTTCATGGCTCACCATTTTTAATTTAATGCGGGTGTAGTTTAGTGGTAAAACAAGAGCCTTCCAAGCTCTGGTCGAGAGTTCGATTCTCTTCACCCGCTTTTTATGGGCCTATAGCTCAGCTGGTTAGAGCGCACGCCTGATAAGCGTGAGGTCGATGGTTCGAGTCCATTTAGGCCCACCATAATTATTCCGCAGTAGCTCAGTGGTAGAGCTATCGGCTGTTAACCGATCGGTCGTAGGTTCGAGTCCTACCTGCGGAGCCATATTATAGAGAAGTACCCAAGTGGCTCAAGGGGCTCCCCTGCTAAGGGAGTAGATCGCGAACGCGGTGCGAGGGTTCGAATCCCTTCTTCTCTGCCAGATTTTGGCCCGTTGGTCAAGTGGTTAAGACACCGCCCTTTCACGGCGGTAACACGGGTTCGAATCCCGTACGGGTCATACTAAAAGAGATAGCATAATCTGCTATCTCTTTTTTGTTGTATAAAAGTGGACTTTTGATAGTCTGCTTTTTTTTATAGATTTTTGTATACTTTTTTCTATTTGAACCGTCTAACTAATAGAAAGGAGAGAGCGATGGGGTATGAAAAGGTCATTATAGAAACATCAAAAAGTATTTATAGATATTTGCTTAAAATTGGAGTAACACCAGCAGAAGCAGAGGATATCGTTCAAGATACGATACATAAAGCATTATTATCTATACCGAACATGAAAATTACTTATATAAAAACATGGTTATTTCAAGTTGCGATTAATAGGCACCGTGATTTAGCAAGAAGACAAAAGCGTATTGAAGAGATCCCGATTGAATCTGTTCAATTAATTGGATCAAAAGGATTAGATGAACCGATTTTAAGAAAAGAGCTTCAAGTAGAAATACAAAGCATACTTGGAAAGATGAATCCAGCATATAAACACATTCTTTTATTAAAGTATGACTATGAACTCTCATATAAGGAAATAGCAACCGTATTAGAGATGAAAGAAGAGACAGTGCGTGTTTCATTGTATAGGGCTCGCAATGAGTTTAAAAAGCTTTATAGGAGGTTTGAAGATGGGCAGAGATGAATTTGATTTTGATATAGAATCGAGTAAAGTCTCAATGATGTTGAAAAAGGCGAAGAGAAGACAATTATTCAAAATAATATTAATTTCTACTTTACTTTTTATTGTTTTATTCATTGGTTTTATAATAGGAATTTCACAATTGAACAATAGAGCTTACTTAGCGATGGATCGTGATTTAAATATGATTAGACAAATTACAAGGCCTAATACGGAAAGAGGTGTAGCAATTACTTCTAACGGTTTATTTAAAAGCACAGTAGAGTATAAAACGTATAAAGTTATTGAAGGGAAACCTGTTAAGTGGGAGGATGAAGTGTACGAGTATAAAGTTTGGAATACATTTCGTCGATTATCGAATGTAAACCCGTTAACAATATCAGATAATGTTGTAATGGGTAATGAGCGTATTAATAGGGCAAGTGAATTGTATAACAATCAAACGATGGAAAGAGAAATGCAGTTTTATCTGTCATTTGCTTCATATAATAGTTATATAAATGATATAGAGAAAGTTAATGGTGAAAATAAGGTAGCTGAAATGGCTATATCTTTTGATAAACCATATAAAGTGTCTGAAATAAAAAAGATGTTGCCAGAAGGAGTGCATCCTGTTTGGTATTGGGTGGACACATATTATGATAAAAAATCATATCATTTAGATGACGTCACTGAAAGTGCTTATGAGGTGTACGGTTTTAAAGCAAAGTCAGGTGATATTGAATTTGGTAATGGAAAGGAAAAAGATTTTCTTTTAGCAATTCAAAACGGTTTAGATCAAAAGGGAAAGTATTATGAGGAATATAAACGTATATATGACTACCTGAAAGGGAAGAAAACAAAACCAAGTGAGGAAGATGTAAAAGTTATTGGTGTTGTTGTGACAGGAACGGGTGCGGATTTACAAAAATTAAAAAATCAAAATTACGTAAAAGCTGCTGTATTAGGGGCTACTGCGGAAAATAGATAATATAGAAGAAGCTGTCTTTCAATAGGGGATCTATTGGAGGCAGCTTTTTTATGGTGTTATCGTTGTCGAGTTTTGTCGGTAAGTCGATATATTGCAAAAATCGCTGATATAATTTGAGTTACGGTCGATATATTTAAATAATCGCTGATATATTTGGAGTTACGGTCGATATATTCAGAAAATCGCCTATATAATTTCATTTATCGGGATACTTCTAAGAAAAAACCTTTCACAATCTAAAGAAAACGCCTCCATTGAGATGGATTTCACCCGCACTCTAATAACTTTACACTCTATGTGAAAAAGTTCACAAATAGGTCATAATTTGTGAAGGAATTCACAATAATCCGTGCTACAATATGTATGTAAAGAAGTTAAACAACATTAAATTAGTATTTTAATTAATTACTTAAACAATAATAAAAAATAGATGTAAACAATTGAAAGGGGAAATTAACATGAAAAAAGGTATCAATCGCGTAGTATTAGTAGGAACAGGAGCTGTAGGTTGTAGTTACGCTTACTCAATGATCAACCAAGGTGTAGCTGAAGAATTCGTACTAGTAGATGTTAATGAAGCAAAAGCAGAAGGAGAAGCAATGGACTTAAGCCATGCGGTACCATTCTCTCCAGCACCAACAAAAGTTTGGAGCGGTAGCTATGCAGATTGTAAAGATGCAGATTTAGTAGTTATCACTGCTGGATTACCACAAAAGCCAGGCGAAACTCGTTTAGACTTAGTTGAGAAAAATACAAAAATCTTTAAACAAATCGTTCGCGGTATTATGGATAGCGGATTCGATGGAATCTTCTTAATTGCAACTAACCCAGTTGATATTTTAACTTACGTAACTTGGAAAGAATCTGGTTTACCGAAAGAGCGCGTAATCGGTTCTGGTACTACTTTAGACTCTGCTCGTTTCCGTTACATGTTAGGTGACTACTTAGATGTAGATCCACGTAACGTTCATGCTTACATCGTTGGTGAGCACGGTGACACTGAACTTCCAGTATGGAGCCACGCTACTGTAGGTGTACAAAAACTAGAAACAATCTTAGCGAACAACGAACAGTATAACCAAGAAGATTTAGATAAAATCTTTGAAAATGTACGCGATGCAGCTTACCACATTATTGAACGTAAAGGCGCAACTTACTACGGAATCGGTATGTCACTACTTCGTGTAACTAAAGCGATCTTAAGCAACGAGAACAGCGTATTAACTGTATCTGCATACCTTGAAGGTCAATATGGTGAGAAAGATGCTTACGTAGGTGTTCCAGCTGTTATTAACCGCGAAGGTGTACGTGAAATCGTAGAACTTGAATTAAACGAAGAAGAAAAAGTGAAGTTCGCTCATTCTGTAAAAGTATTAAAAGAAACAATGGCACCAGTACTATAATAACTGCTAATAATTCAGGGGCGGGAAACTGCTTCCTACCTCTGAGTTTTTATATAATCTAATATAAATTCCTTTTCCGGTTTCCCTTGTATATCCCCAATATACCCCTTTTGCTGGATAAGGGTCATTTATAGAAAAAAGCACTCTATTTTCGAATAGAGTGCTTTTATGTGTTATTTTTTCGGTGTTAATCCTAATTTCTTTAAAATATCTGCAAGTGTACCGCTTTTGATTTTTCAACAGGCGTTTGTGATTTAGCTGCATCTGGCCCTTTTTTCAAGAAGTTCTTTTCAACGAAACGAATATCTTTTTCGTCGACAATACCATCTTTGTTAAGATCGCCGTCTTTTACAGATACTCCTTTTTTACCATAGTTGCTAGCGATAATTTCAGCATCTTTAATATCAATGACTTTATCTCCATTTACATCACCTGCAAGGTTTTCATCAGGTCGTGCGTAATAATACTGGCCAAGCAGCTTACCATCTTTTTCAGTACCTAGTTTTGTAGTTAGACGGCTTGAAATGAATTACCCGATGTTTCGGAGTCGCTGAAATAGGCGAATACACCGCCAAATGTAAGTGATAAGCCTAGTGATGCAGTGACAACTCCCATTCCTACTTTTTGTTTCAATGACATAAGAAAGCCCCCTAGTTTGATTTTTATAGCAAACATTCGCAACGAGTATGAAATAAGTAAACATAGTATTTCAGTATGAATTATAGTTGCGAAGTATGCTGTTCGTTATTGAGAACAAGTGTATGCTTATGAATTTTACATTTCAATAAATTTTGTGACAAAAAATGTTGAGAAACATTTTTTTATGAAAGATTATTTTGTTTGTATTTTACGTGGAAAGAGCGTGAAATACAGAGAAAAACCAATAAAATAAATATTGAGCAACAATGAAAGGTGAGAAATAGTAAGGGGAATAAAGCGTTTGCAATGAATATTCGTCAAAATTCGATAATTTACACGGAAAATGTGAATATTTTAAGTGAAATTTAAGAAAAAAACGAATATTTTTTAAAAAATAACAAGGATATCTCAGTTTTTCGCAGAAATGATAAAGAGTAAAAAAATTCTGTCATCTTAGTGAGGTGAACATATTGGATGTAATAAATTGTGAAGAAGTGAAACGAGATGAGTTTCATACAGAAAAGTACTATGACAGTTATAACATCTTTGGCGCACATATTGTGACGGAAGATGGGATGCGAGGTGTACGATTCACAGTATGGGCTCCTCATGCGAAAGCAATGAGTGTTGTTGGAGATTTTAATGAATGGGATTATGAGCAACATAAGATGCTACAAGTGACAGAAGAGGGGATTTGGTCCTTGTTTGTACCGCATATTGAAGAGAATGAGATATATAAGTATGCGATTGAAACGATGGATGGTGACGTTATTTTAAAAGCAGATCCTTACGCAGTATATGCAGAAGTAAGACCAAATACGGCATCTGTAGTTTTTGATATAGAGGGATATGAATGGAATGATAAAAACTGGATTCGTAAGAGAAAGAAAAAATCGATTTATAAAGAAGCGATGACAGTTTATGAATTACATTTCGGTTCTTGGAAAAAGAAAGAAGATGGCGCTCTGTATTCTTACAGAGAAATGGCCGAGGAGCTCATTCCGTATGTGGTGGAACATCAATTTACACATATTGAAATTATGCCGCTTGTTGAGCATCCATATGATCGTTCTTGGGGATATCAGGGAACAGGATATTATGCAGCGACAAGTAGATTCGGCACGCCACATGATTTGATGTATTTTGTCGATGAATGTCATAAATATGGAATCGGTGTCATTTTAGATTGGGTACCGGGGCATTTTTGTAAAGATGCTCACGGTTTATATTTGTTTGATGGGACACCGACTTATGAATATAAAGATAGAGACGTACAAGAAAACCTTGTATGGGGAACTGTTAATTTTGATTTAGGGAAGAGAGAAGTACGTAATTTCTTAATTTCAAATGCGTTATTTTGGATGAAGTATTTCCATATTGATGGTTTCAGGGTAGATGCAGTTGCGAATATGCTGTACTGGAATAAAGAAGGAAAAGAGCAAAGCAATGAACATGCTGTTTCTTTCTTACGAGAGTTAAATGAAGCCGTGTTTGCAGAAGATGAAGAGTTTCTTATGACAGCGGAAGATTCAACAGCTTGGCCACTTGTAACAGCTCCAACATACGAGGGTGGACTTGGATTCAATTATAAATGGAATATGGGTTGGATGAATGATGTGCTGAAATATATGGAATGTGCGCCAGAGTACCGGAAATACATTCATGAGAAAATGACATTCTCTTTAATATATGCTCACTCTGAAAACTTCATATTGCCGCTTTCTCATGATGAAGTCGTTCATGGGAAAAAGTCGTTATTAAATAAAATGCCGGGAGATTACTGGGATAAGTTTGCTCAGCTTCGTTTATTATATGGATATTTCTTTACTCATCCAGGTAAGAAATTACTCTTTATGGGTGGAGAATTCGGGCAATTTGATGAGTGGAAAGACCTTGAAGATTTAGATTGGAATTTACATGATTTTGAAATGCATCGTAATATGCATGATTACTTTAAAGAGCTCATAGCATTGTATAAGCGCTCAAAACCACTTTGGCAGTTAGATCACTCGCCTGAAGGATTTCAGTGGATTGATGCTAATAATAATGAGCAAAGTATTTTCTCGTTTATCCGCCAAGGGGATAAGCAGGAAGATGCGTTAGTTGTCGTATGTAATTTTACGAAAGCTACATATGAAAACTATAAAGTAGGTGTACCAGATTTCGAGTACTATAACGAAATTTTAAACAGTGACTCGGCGCAATATGGCGGATCGGGGCAAGTTAATAAGAAGCGTCTCAAGACGATTCTAGAGCCATATCATAATCAAGCGGCACATGTAGAAATTACAATTCCACCATTTGGCGTATCCATATTACGACCAGTGAAGACGAGAAAGGGGAGCAAAAAACAAGATGGCTCAAAAACAAAAGTGCGTAGCAATGTTACTAGCAGGGGGAAAAGGTAGTCGTTTAAGTGCATTAACAAAAAATTTAGCCAAGCCAGCTGTTCCATTTGGTGGTAAATATCGCATTATTGATTTTACGTTAAGTAACTGTGCAAACTCCGGTATTGAAACGGTGGGGATTTTAACACAATATCAACCGTTAGAACTTCATAATTATATTGGAATCGGAAATGCTTGGGATCTTGATCGTGTAAACGGTGGAGTCACTGTGTTACCTCCTTATGCGGAGTCTTCAGGTGTGAAGTGGTATACAGGTACGGCAAGTGCTATTTATCAAAACTTAAACTATTTAAGTCAGTATGAACCAGAATATGTCCTTATTTTATCAGGCGATCATATTTATAAAATGGATTACAGCAAAATGCTAGATTACCATATTGAGAAAGAAGCGGACGTTTCGATTTCTGTTATTGAAGTGCCGTGGGATGAAGCAAGTCGCTTTGGCATCATGAATACAAATGAAGAGATGGAAGTTGTTGAATTTGAGGAGAAACCGCAATTTCCAAGAAGTAATCTTGCATCAATGGGAATTTATATTTTTAACTGGGCTATTTTAAAAGAATATTTAGAGATGGATGCAAGAAACCCTGAATCTAGTAATGACTTCGGAAAAGATGTACTTCCGCTCTTGTTAGATGAAGGGAAGAAGTTGATGGCGTATCCATTTGAAGGATATTGGAAAGATGTTGGAACGGTGAAAAGCTTATGGGAAGCGAATATGGATTTACTTCGCGATGAAACATCGTTGAACTTGAACGATCGTAATTGGCGCATTTATTCTGTAAATCCAAACGAGCCGCCTCAATATATTGCACAGCAGGCAAAAGTAGAAGAGTCACTTATTAATGAAGGGTGCGTCATTGAAGGGGACGTGAAGCATTCTGTTTTATTCCAAGGAGTGACGGTGGAAGAAGGTAGTATGGTAATCGATTCTGTCGTTATGCCGGGGGCAAAGATTGGTAAAAACGTTGTGATTGAAAGAGCGATTGTTGGATCGGAAATGGTTATTGAAGATGGGACAATAATTCGTCCAGAAAAAAATGTTGATGATGTAGTACTAATTGCTGAAGGAAAATAGAAAAGGGGGATGAAATGAATGGGAGAAAAAATGTTAGGAATTATTAATGCAACGGGAAGTTTTCCTTCCTTAAAGAAAGTAACAGGGCATCGTTCATTAGCGGCGTTACCGTTTGGAGGCCGTTATCGCCTCATTGATTTCATGCTTTCAAATATGGTGAATTCTAATATTCATAGCGTGGCGGTTTTTACAAGTCATAAAAATCGTTCTTTAATGGATCATGTCGGTTCAGGAAAACAGTGGGATTTAGATAGAAAGCGTGATGGACTGTTTTTATTCCCACCGAACTGCCAATGTGATCATGACGAATTTGGATCTTTTGCACATTTTAGAAGACATATTGATTATTTTCTAAGAAGCAGAGAAGAATATGTTGTTATTACGAATAGCCATCTTGTAACAGCGTTAAACTTTCAAGCGGTGTTAGAGCGACATATACACACGTCTGCAGATATTACTGAAGTTTGTCATGAAGGGGTTTCGCTTCAAACATATGTGTTAAAGAAACAATTATTGCTAGACTTATTTGAGACATATAAAGATGTGGAGCAATACAGTTTATTTGATGTAGTGAGAGAAAAGAGCGGGAAATCACTGCATATTACTACGTACGAACATACAGGATATGTAGCTATTATTGATTCTATTGAAAGTTACTATAAACATAGCCTAGAAATTTTGCAGCCTTCTATTTGGAAGCAATTATTTAAGAAAGAAGCACCAATCTTTACGAAAGTAAAAGATGAGCCACCAACTCGTTATATGAAGGGTGCAGTAGTGAAAAATACGATGATTGCAAACGGCAGTATTATTGAGGGTGAAGTAGAAAATAGTGTTGTCTCCCGTTCTGTTAAAATTGGAAAAGGTTCAATTGTTCGTAATAGTATTATTATGCAAAAGAGCCAAATTGGAGATAATTGCATAATAGACGGTGTTATTATTGATAAAGACGTGAAAATTGGTGACGGTGTTGTACTAAAAGGAAACGCCGATGAGCCATATGTTGTAGAAAAAGGTAGTGTGCAAAATAGTACAATCAACAGTTATTCGTAAATAGCAGGTGCATAATTAGTGGGGGATTTAGAAAACCCCCCACTAATTAAGGTTTTACTCTATATGAAAACTTGAAGGGAGGAAGCTGTAAGAAGAGCGATTTATGATGTATACGCTTTTCGTGCAGTGGAACAACAGGTGAATATTTTATTTGCAGTATCAGAATGTGTACCGTTTATTAAATCCGGAGGTCTAGCTGATGTAGCAGGAGCGCTCCCAAAAGAATTAAAAAAATTAGGAGTGAATGTTCGCATTATACTTCCAAACTACAGTCTTATCCCGAAAGAGCTAAGAGAAGGATGTACGCTTCATAAAGTAATTAACGTTCCTCTTGGATGGAGAAACCAATATTGCGGGATTTTAAAAGGTGAGCAGGACGGGATTACGTATTACTTAATAGATAATGAATATTATTTTAAGAGAGATTCTCTATATGGCCATTATGATGATGGGGAGCGTTTTTCTTATTTTTCAAAAGCAGTTTTAGAGTGTATCCCGCATCTTGATTTCGAAGTAGATGTTCTTCATAGTCATGATTGGCATACAGCTATGGTTAATTTCTTACTTCGTGAAAAGTATCAAGATAACCCGTTATATGAGCATATTAAAACGGTATATACGATTCATAATTTGCAGTTCCAAGGTGTATTTCCTCCTGAAGTGATGTACGACTTACTGGAGCTTGGTCATGAATATTTTCATAATGAACAGCTTGAGTTTTATGGAAACGTGAACTTTATGAAAGGCGGTATTATCGCATCTGACCAAATTACAGCGGTTAGCCCAACATATAAAGAAGAGATTCAATATGAGTTTTTCGGTGAGAAGTTAGATGGATTGCTACGAAAGCATAACGATAAGCTTAGTGGTATCGTAAATGGAATTGATACGAGCGTATATAACCCAGAAATAGATCCATATATTACGGCTCAGTATAGTGCAGAGTCGCTAGATGAAAAGAATGAAAATAAACGCGCATTGCAGCGTTATTTTGGTTTACCAGAAAAAGAAGATACACCAGTTATTTCGATGGTAACACGATTAACGAAGCAAAAGGGGCTTGATCTAGTACGTACTGTATTCCGTGAAATAATGGAAGAAGATGTACAATGTATTATTTTAGGATCAGGCGATTCTGAATACGAGCAGTTCTTTGAATGGATGGCATACGAGTATCCAGAAAAGGTAAAAGTATATATCGGATTTAATGAAGCGTTAGCGCACCAAGTGTACGCGGGAAGCGATTTGTTTTTAATGCCATCGCTGTTTGAACCGTGTGGACTTGGACAACTTATTGCGCTAGCATATGGCACGATTCCAATTGTAAGAGAAACAGGCGGATTAAATGATACTGTACATTCTTACGATGAGGACACTGGAATTGGGAATGGCTTTAGCTTTACGAATTTTAATGCGCATGACATGTTACATACGATTCTTCGTGCAATTGAGTTTTATCAAGATAAACCGGTATGGGATAAGCTTGTAAAGCAAGCGATGACTGAAGATTATAGCTGGGGGAAATCTGCTCTTGCATACAAGAAATTGTATAAAAGTCTCATGGAATAACATTGAGGTGGTGAAAAAATGTTTACTCATGTTGAAAGCTTCAAATCCGCTTTTCTAGAAAAATTAGAAACGATGTATGGGAAAAGTTTCAAAGATTCTACAACTCGTGATCAGTATAATACGCTCGGTCATATGGTACGTGAGTATATGAATAGTCAATGGATTGCAACGAATGAAAGTTATCGTTCTGGAGATCAAAAACAAATGTATTATTTATCCATTGAATTTTTACTTGGGCGTTTACTAGGCAGTAATATATTAAATTTAGGCATTCGAGATGTATGTGAAAAAGGACTTTTTGAACTTGGAATTTCTTTGCACGAGTTAGAAGAAATTGAAGCAGATGCTGGCCTTGGTAACGGTGGACTTGGACGTTTAGCAGCCTGTTTTCTCGATTCACTCGCTTCTTTAAACTTACCAGGACATGGCTGTGGTATTCGTTATAAGCATGGTCTGTTTGATCAAAAAATTGTTGATGGCTATCAAGTAGAATTTCCAGAACAGTGGCTTCTTCATGAAAACGTTTGGGAAGTAAGAAGGTATGACCAAGCGGTAGAAGTAAGTTATTTTGGAAACGTTGAACCACTAGAAATTGATGGACGTTTAGAGTTCAGGCATACAAATGCAGAAGTTATTATGGCAGTACCATATGACGTTCCAGTTGTAGGGTATGAAACGAGTACTGTAAATACGCTTCGGCTTTGGAATGCGGAGCCAGTTCCTTTCCCGCAAAATTGTAAAGATATTTTGAAATATAAGCGTGAAACAGAGGCCGTATCGGAGTTTTTATATCCGGATGATACGCATGATGAGGGGAAAATACTTCGTTTAAAACAACAGTATTTCCTCGTATCAGCAAGTTTGCAAAATATCGTTCGTATGCATAGGGAGAGACACGGTAGTCTTCGTCAGTTACATGAAAAAATCGCGATTCATATAAACGATACACATCCGGTTCTAGCAATTCCAGAACTTATGCGTATTTTATTAGACGAAGAAAAATTGACATGGGAAGAAGCTTGGCACATAACAACGCAGACGATTTCCTATACGAATCATACGACGTTATCAGAAGCGCTTGAGAAATGGCCAATTCGCATTTTTAAACCGTTATTACCGAGAATTTATATGATTATTGAAGAAATTAATGAACGTTTCTGTCATGAGCTTTGGGACCGTTATTCGTACGATTGGAAGCGTATTGAGGACATGGCCATTATTGCGCATGACCTTGTGAAAATGGCTCATTTAGCGATTGTTGGTAGCCATAGCGTTAACGGTGTGGCGAAAATTCATACAGAAATTTTAAAGCAGCGTGAAATGCGATTGTTCTATGAATTTTATCCAGATAAGTTTAATAATAAAACGAATGGAATTGCTCATAGGCGCTGGCTAATGAAGGCGAATCCACAGCTGACGAATCTTATTTCAGAAGCGATTGGAGAAGAATGGAAGAAAGAGCCAATTAAGCTGCAAGCACTGCAAAACTTCATACATGATACTAGTTTTCAAGAAAAGCTTGCAGGGGTAAAACAAGAGCGTAAGATTATTTTAGCGGAGAACATTCATAATAAAATGGGGATCACTATTGATCCAAATTCTATTTTTGATGTGCAAGTGAAAAGGTTACATGCTTATAAACGACAGTTATTAAATGTTCTTCATATTTTGTACTTGTATAACCGTTTAAAAGAGGATACTAGTTTTTCATTTTACCCGCGTACTTTTATTTTTGGAGCGAAAGCATCACCTGGCTATTATTATGCGAAGAAAATTATTAAATTAATAAATGAGCTTGCAAGAAAAGTGAATACCGATCCGTACGTAAGTCAATTTATGAAAGTTATCTTTCTAGAAAACTACCGAGTTTCTTTAGCTGAAGATATATTCCCGGCGGCAGATGTAAGTGAACAAATTTCAACTGCGAGTAAAGAAGCATCGGGAACAGGTAACATGAAATTCATGATGAATGGTGCAATTACACTCGGAACGTTAGATGGAGCTAATATTGAAATAAAAGACCGGGTCGGTGATGATGCCTGCTTCATTTTCGGCTTAACAGCGGATGAGGTTCTTCATTACTACCAAAACGGTGGATATCGTGCAAGTGACTATTATCACCACAATATGCACATTAAAAAAGTAGTAGATCAGTTAACGAATGGTTTCTTTGCACAGTCGGGAGCTGAATTTGAAGCGATTTATGATTCTCTCGTTATTCAAAATGATGAATACTTCGTTCTTCGAGATTTTAGCCCATATGCTGAAAGACAAGAAGCTGTCGGAAGGGCCTACGAAAATAGGGAGAAATGGCTGGAAATGTCGATTTTGAACATTGCACAATCGGGGCATTTTGCGAGTGATCGAACAATTTTGCAGTACAGTAATGAAATTTGGGGTATTGGTAATACTGTTAAACTATTTTAGATGAAAGCCCCTTTTGAAGGGGCTTTTATTTATTCACTCTTAAAGCAGGGGTACGCTTGCTTAGAAAAATAAAATGAGCTTAATGAGATTAAGCTCGTTTTATTTATTTTGCTTAAGAAAGGTAAGGCATGAACGTATATATTATACCTGTTCCGCCATATTCGCCTGTCGCAAAGTATGAAAATGTAAAGAAACCTGTAAACGAAAAAATTATTATAAGAAAAAGTGCAAAGAAAAATTTTAGCATGTAAGGTCCCCTCATCCGAAAGTAATTTCATAGATTATTATAGTATACAAATATTAAATTTCCAATTGTTTACTGGTTAAAAATGAGAGGTCAGACATGTTTTGTATGTTGTAATGGAATGATTATTCGTAATGGATTTTGTATTTTTCGTAAATGTCATGTTGTGATGGACGTGTGCATATTCCCAGTCTTTATCATTAAAATGGACATTTCTTGGAGGGAGAAGAGGAACGACATCGAATAAATTGACAAAACGAAAGCTACTAGCTACTTGCAGTTTATAATAATTTCGAAAGGCGATATCTCCAACTTTTGGAGAGGCAAAGGTATAAAGACCGTACTGTGCGAAGGCAGTATTTATACGTGCATCTAGTATGTGTAGTGTAGCGAGTGCACCGCCTAAGCTATGGCCTGTTGCAAGAAGTTTCTTATGGGCTGGTAATGACACGAGCATATCCATAATGGAATCCCGGCAAGATTCATAAATTGAAAGAAAGCCATTATGGACATTTCCACTATTTAAAGCATATGGGTATGGCTTTTGGTTAACGAGTGAATCGATAATCCAATCTGTATCTGTTTGTGTGCCCCTAAAAGCTACAATAATCGTATCCTCAGATTCTAATATGAATCCGAACCATTCTGTCTTTTGAATGGCCTTTCCTTGAAACCCTTGTACATATTGGAACCCATCGGGTATTTCGAAAATGCCATTTTGTTTATATTGTTCATACGTTAGATCGCAGCAAGATGCTAACAATATGGCAGTATCTTTATCAAAGGATAAAGGAGTACGCATCAAGAAAGCCCTCCTTAAGAAAAGGTATAGTTCAATATATGCAGTGAGGGACTTGATTCATTCTTTTTGAAAAAAGGCTTGAACCTACAGTTACGTGAGGGAGTATGATTTTTGTAAACATATTGTTAGGAGGAGTGTAGGATGAGCAAAAAGGAAGGCTATTCAATTGGTGAGTTTTCAAAGAGAACAGGCACATCAATACGCACATTGCAATATTATGATGAGATTGGATTACTTAATCCTGAAAAAAATATTAGCTCTGGCCACCGTGTATATAGTGGAGAAGATATTTTAACGTTACAAAAGATAGTGAGTTTGAAGCTTTTAGGATATAGTCTAGATGAAATACGTTTTATGTTTAGTGTGCCGAGTTTAAATATGAGCTTAAAGGAAACGTTGCAAAATCAGAAAAGAGCCTTCGAAGAGAAAAAGAGACAGATTGAGGTTTCCATGAAGGCAATTGAACGAACAATTTTATTGCTTGAGGAAGATGAACAGGTAGATAGTGACATATTAATGAGTTTAATTAGTAGCATCCAAAAAGAAAACGAACAACGATTATGGCTCGAGGAATCCATACCAAGGGAAATGATTGAGGAATTATATAATAAACCCGAGGAAGAGATGATAGAACTAGATAAAGAGTTTGTCCGCTTATCAAAAGAAGTAAAAAGGTTATTTGGAAAACAAATCGATGACCCAGAAGTACAAAATCTTGTGGACCAACATATGAAAGCAACCTTTAAGTATGTTGGTGAAGAGGCAATGTACTCTTTAAGTAAATTAGAGAGTGTAGAAGAACAATATAATAATATGATGCCGTCCCCTTATACGGAGGAAGAAGAGGCATGGCTCAATAAAGCGATGGAATATTATATGATTCAAAATGGTTTGTACAGTCCAAAAGAAAAAGATAGTTCCCTATGAAGGGGACTATCTTTTTCTTGCTTTACTCTTTCCCATCTAAAAGACGACCAAGGCCACCTAAAACGCTGCCTTCACCGCTGTTTTGAGCTGCTGGGCTTGTAAGGCGTGCTGCTAAGCGGCTAAGTGTTAAGGACTGAATCCAAACTGTTCCAGGACCTTCTAACGTTGCGAAGAATAAACCTTCACCGCCAAATAGAGCTGTTTTTACTTTTCCAACGAATTCAACATCATAGTTAACGTCTTTTGTCATTGCAACGAGACAACCTGTATCAATGCGAAGTTTCTCGCCAGGTTTTAATTCGCGCTTATATACAGTTCCGCCTGCATGCATGAAAGCTAGACCATCACCTTCAAGTTTCTGCATGATGAAACCTTCACCACCGAAGAAACCAGTTCCTATTTTTTTAGTAAACTCAATTCCGATAGAAACACCTTTTGCGGCACAAAGAAATGCATCTTTTTGGCAGACTACTTTTCCTTGATATTCTGTTAAATCAACAGGAATAATTTTTCCAGGATAAGGAGCGGCGAATGATACGTGTCGTTTGCCATGACCTGTATTTGTAAATACAGTCATAAACATACTTTCACCTGTAACGAGACGTTTACCTGCGCCCATTAATTTACCGAATAGACCACTAGATGGTCCAGAACCATCACCGAAGATTGTTTCCATTTCGATATGATCTTCCATCATCATCATTGCACCAGCTTCTGCGATAACGCTCTCTTCTGGGTCTAATTCAATTTCAACGAACTGCATGTCGTCGCCATATAATTTATACTCGATTTCATGTGCTTGCATTTTTTTCACCTCATAGTATGTAATAATCATATTGTACAGAAATTAAAAGGATTAGAGAACTGTAGTTTTGTTAATTTTCAAACAAAAAAGCGAAATAAGAATCCATTATTATATTAAAATTATAAAAAAGTGATGAGTTGAAAGTGTTCTCATTTGACGTTTTTGATATAGCATGATATAGTGAAAACACTATTGAGCTACATAATGTGGTACGGAAATAAAGCACGTTGTATTAAAGGCTGTAAGCTTGTTATACATTCATGTCCTTTATATCCACCTTTTCATGTGGATTCATAGTTTCATTTTTATTTAGGAGGTACATGACATGCAAACAGGTAAAGTAAAATGGTTTAACGGCGAAAAAGGTTTTGGCTTCATCGAAGTTGAAGGCGGAGAAGACGTATTCGTACATTTCTCAGCTATTCAAGGCGACGGCTTCAAAACTTTAGAAGAAGGTCAAGAAGTTTCTTTCGAAATCGTTGATGGAAACCGCGGACCACAAGCAGCTAACGTTACAAAAAACTAATTAGCTAGCGAAAAAAAGCATTCCGAATTTCGGAATGCTTTTTTTATGCTTTAGAACCAGACTCATCTGAATATAATTCACCTTTAAAGGTGCGTTCTTCAAAGTCATCAAGCAATTGTTCATATTCTTCATGTTCTTCTGTTGCAAAAACTTGCGGGTTTTTTCCATACATATCAGTTCCAATAAAATTTTCGAAATCCTCTACATACCCAACATTTTCTTCACTATTTACGTACATTCCATTATAGTTTTTTGAATCCTGTCTTTCTAAATCGGATGGTGTTTCTGATGTTCCATAATTTGCGACGTCTTGCCAAGCATCTTCAGCATCGTACTCTACAGAATGATCTTCGTCGTGCTTGTGAAAAGAAGGATTTAGCACTTCTTCCTCAACTGGGCGCGCCTTCATATCTAATTTATTTGTAGTGTGCTGAATACACGTTGTAGCAGTTGGCATTGCTTCTAATCTTTCAAATGGAATTTCCTCACCAGACACTTCGCAAATTCCGTACGTTCCAGCTTCAATTTTTTGCAGGGCATGTTTCGTATCTTCTAGCTGTTTATGCCAAAATTCGATGAGCCCGAAATCTTTCTCACGTTCGTATAATTCTGTTGCCATATCACCTGGATGGTTGTCATAGCTAGATAATTCTCCTACTGAATCACGTTCAGATGCACGGTCTTCATTTTCATGAGTTTGTATCGTTTGTTCAATTTCTTGCTGTTGTTTTTCTAAACTCGATTTAAATTGATTTATTTGTTGTGGAGTTAACATAGTCGTCCACCTTCCTACAATTCAGTTTCTTTACATAGTATGAGCGTTGAGAGTAGGAATTATGAGATGAATTTCAGCCGGGAAGTCGGTATATGAAAAAAGGAGCCGCATAAGCAGCTCCTTTCTATAGGAAGTATCCAAGCAATAATCCGATTCCCATTAGGAAACCGAAAATTGTATTTGTTTTTGCTGTTGAAATCATCGCAGGTACCATTTCCATTGGAATACTTTTGCCGATAAAGCCTTTCGTCGCTTTAAATGCTTTCGGTGCACTTAAGAATACGATAAGCATCCATGGTGATACGATGTTAACGATGATTAAAGCGATTGTCCAAATGTAGGCAACGATAAACATAGAAGCAAGTACACCAACGGCTCTTTCGCGTCCAACGAGAATCGCTAACGTTTTACGACCATTTTCTTTATCACCATCTAAATCACGAATATTGTTAGATAGTAAAATTGCACCAATTAAAATGGCGCTTGGAATAGATAATAAAATCACTTCTGATGTTACTGCCCCTGTTTGGATAAAGAATGAAATACCAATAATAATGACACCCATAAATAATCCTGCTGTCAGCTCTCCAAATGGTGTGTACGCAATTGGAATGGGGCCACCAGTGTAAAGGTAAGCAACGGCCATACAAACAAGACCGATTGCAGCAAGCCACCAGCTAGAGTTCATACAAATATAAACACCTAATAGCGTTGCGATGCCTAAAAATCCGAATGCTAAGTTAAGCACGGTTTTTGGTTTAATGCCATCGCGGACGATAGCACCTCCGATTCCAACTGAACCTTCATGATCGAGTCCTCTTTTATAATCAAAGTATTCATTAAACATGTTCGTTGCTGCTTGAATGAGAAGGCAAGCAAGAAGCATCATAAAGAAAAGAGGAAGATGTATTTGATTTATACCTCCGACCTGCATTGCAAAAGCTGTTCCGATGAAAACAGGAACGAAAGCTGCTGTTAATGTATGGGGACGTAATAAACTCCACCAAATTCGCCAGCCTGTTTGTTTACTTGGCTTTGCCGCCGTAGGAGAGGAATTCGTTTCGACGTTCATTTCCATGTTGAATCCTCCTTGGTCACATATTGTACACAATTAAGTGTAGAAAAAGCATCATTTAGTGTCAACGTTTATTTTCTAGGAAGAGAAGGTGAATTTCTCAGAAATGCTAAACGTTGACAGGCCTTTCCTTTGAGGTGTATCTTAAAATCAAGCGTAATTATGACTATTTTTCGCCCATAGGGGGGAGACAATTGTGATTCAAACGAAACGAAAAGGCTTACAAGAAGTTCTTGTTACAGCTATTAAGCGTGCGACTGATGAAAAAACATTAGTTAGTTTTGTAAAACAAATAGATTGGGTGGATCCACTTCTGTTTTATGCAGCAGGAAAAAGGATCGCATTCGAAAATAGATGTTATTTTGCAGACCCAGCTCAGCATGTAATATTTGCTGGAATTGGCTCTGTTTTCACTATAGCAAATTCTTCTCACAAACGCTTTCAAACTGCTCGTGACGAGTGGGATAAAGTAAAAGAGAAAGCATTCGTACAAAGAGAAGGATACGAATTTGGAACAGGTCCTCTTTTATTTGGTGGATTTTCATTTGACCAAGAAAAAGAAAAAACGAATCTTTGGAAAGAATTTGATGATACCACATTTTCACTACCAGCATTTTTATTAACTGTAAAAAATGAAAAGGCGTGGTTAACGATTAATCAGTTCGTTTCAGTTGAAGATTGTGCAGAAACTCTTTATAACGAAATTATTTCTGTAGAAGAGAGAATTTTACAAGAGAGTAAATGTGCACTAGTAGGATCAAAATTAACAGTTACTTCTAAAGTAGAAGTTGATCCGAATGGCTGGATGAACGCGATTGGAAAAGTGCAAGATGAAATGAAGCAAGGGAACGTGCAGAAGGTTGTATTAGCAAGGGAGCTAAAATTAACGATGGATCAGCATATTGAATCCGTTCTTGTTTTAGAAGCGCTTCGCATTGGGCAACCGGATTGTTACGTATTTTCTTTTGATTATAAAGGAGCATGCTTCTTAGGGGCGACACCTGAGCGATTGATTCGAAAAGAAGGCGAGAAGTTCACATCGATGTGCCTTGCTGGTTCAATTGGTCATGGCAATTCTATAGAAGAAAGTAAACGAAATGGTGAGACGCTTCTTCATGATGAAAAGAATTTGGCTGAACACGGTTATGTAGTTAACATGATTCGAGGTGTGCTAAGTGAGCATTGCGAATCTGTTAATATTCCGGAGAGCCCAGGCTTATTAACGACGAAAAATTTAATCCATTTATATACGCCAGTAGAAGCAAAAGGTGATGCAAGTCTTTTAACGATGGTAGAAGAATTACATCCAACACCAGCTCTTGGTGGTACACCTCGTCATGAGGCGTTGAAATTAATTCGTGATGTAGAGCTTTTAGATAGAGGATTATATGGTGCACCAATTGGCTTTATAGATGATGAAGGAAATGGTGAATTTGCGGTTGCACTTCGCTGCGGATTATTAAATGGCGAGAAGGCATCCTTGTTTGCCGGCTGTGGTATCGTAATTGATTCAGTAGCGCAGCTTGAATATGAAGAAACAAGTTTGAAGTTTAGACCGATGCTTGGTGCTTTGGAGGAATTAATGAAATGAACAATCATATAGAAGCATTATCATATTATTTAGGCGCGTTCGTGGACGAACTGACGCGTCTAAATGTATGTGATGTTGTCATTAGTCCTGGCTCACGGTCAACGCCGATTGCCTTACTAATGGAACAACATGAAGGAATGAAAACATATTTACATGTAGACGAAAGATCAGCAGGATTTTTTGCGCTCGGTATTGCGAAAGCAAAAAAACGTCCTGTTGCGCTATTATGTACGTCAGGGACGGCAGCAGCGAACTATTATCCAGCTGTATGTGAAGCGTTTCATTCACGAGTGCCGCTTATCGTATTAACAGCGGATAGACCGCATGAATTAAGAGATGTGGGTGCACCACAGGCGATGAATCAATTTAATTTATACGGTACTTTTGTGAAGCAATTTACAGAGATGGCACTTCCTGAAGCGAGTGAAGCAATGTATCATTACGCTCGAATGACAACGCAGCGTACGATAGCAAGCGCACTTCTAGCGCCGCAAGGACCTGTTCATCTTAATTTTCCAGTTCGCGAGCCGCTTATACCGGATTTCTCATTAGAAAGTTTATGGGATAAAGGGCGTGGTGAATATACAGGAGTAGTTCAGCAAGGGAACGTGACGATGCCGAGTGAATATGTAGATTCTCTTGTAGGGCGCCTTTCACATATGGAAAAGGGGCTTATTATTTGTGGAGACGGCAGTCATCCAGAAATAACAGAAGTTGTTATGAAGGTAGCTGAGAAAACAGGGTATCCAATTTTAGCAGATCCACTTTCTAACCTCCGTAGTGGTAATCATGATAAAACGATGGTTATAGATTGTTACGATACATTTTTACGAAATGAATTGTTAAAAGAAACGTGGAAGCCGAATGTTTTAATTCGTTTCGGAGGAATGCCTGTCTCTAAAGCATTAACGCAGTTCATCAAAAAACAAACGAAAGCTGTTCATATCGTTGTCGATGAATCTGGACAATGGAGAGATCCAGCTCTAGTTGCGACAGAAGTTGTACAAGCTAGTGACAGTGAATTTTGCAGAGCATTACTAGAGAAAATGCCAGTTATGAAAAAGAATGATTGGTTCGGAATGTGGAAACATATAAACGAGAAAACGAGAGAAACGCTTCGTGAGATGGAAACATATGAAACGGCATTTGAAGGAAAAGTAATTACGGATATTGTAAGTGTATTACCAGAAGGGGCAACGTTATTTGCGAGTAATAGTATGCCAATTCGCGATACCGATTCATTTTTCTTCACATCGGATAAAAACATTCAAGTAATGGCGAACCGCGGTGTAAATGGTATTGATGGAATCATTTCAACAGCTTTAGGAGCGAGTATTATTTGTGATCCGCTCGTATTAGTAATCGGTGATTTATCATTTTATCACGATTTAAACGGACTATTAGCCGCGAAACTACAAGAGTTAAATATAACGATTGTTGTTGTAAATAATGATGGTGGAGGTATTTTCTCATTCTTACCACAATACGAGAAAAAGGAACATTTCGAATCATTATTTGGAACACCAATTGGGCTTGATTATGAACATGTTGTCAAAATGTATGGTGGTTCATTTAGCCGTGTAAATGGTTGGGAAAACTTCCGAGAAGAAGTACAAACTGGAACGAAAACGAATGGATTACACGTTGTGGAAATTTGTACGAATCGCGAAGGAAACTTGAAATTACATCGTGAACTATGGGCAAAAACAATGGACGTTATTACTACATCTTTGCAAGGTGAATCAAAATGAAAGTAACATTGCAAGGTGTATCGTATGAATATGAAGTAGCCGGAAGCGGGGAACCACTTCTACTTCTTCATGGTTTTACGGGAAGCATGGAAACGTGGGGTTCCTTTATTCCTTCTTGGAGCGAGCAGTTTCAAGTCATTCTAGTAGACATTGTTGGACACGGGAAAACGGAAAGTCCTGAAGATGTGACGCATTATGATATTCAAAATGTGGCACTGCAAATGAAAGAACTACTGGATCATCTTCATATTGAAAATGCGCACATACTTGGCTATTCAATGGGTGGTAGACTTGCGATTACGATGGCATGCTTATATCCAGAATATGTGCGTTCGCTTCTTTTAGAAAACTGTACAGCTGGACTTGAGAGTGCAAAGGAGCGAAAAGAACGCAAGGAAAAAGATGAACGACTTGCCGATAAAATTGAGCAAGAAGGCATCCGAAGTTTTGTATCGATGTGGGAAAATATTCCGCTATTTGAAACGCAAAAACGTTTAGTGCAAAACGTAAAAGAAGCGGTGCGAAAAGAACGACTTGCTAATAATCCAAAAGGACTTGCAAATAGTCTTCGCGGCATGGGAACAGGGGCTCAGCCTTCATGGTGGAACGAATTGCAAAACCTAAAAATGCCTGTCCTTTTACTGAATGGAGAAAGCGATGAAAAGTTCTTTCGCCTATTAAAAAACATCGAAAAATGCATCCCTCATGCGAAATTTGTCAAAATTGATGGGGCTGGCCATGCAATTCATGTGGAACAACCGGAAAAGTTTGATACAATAGTAAAGGGATTTCTAAAAACTATGCAGTGATACTTTTTTCAGCAAGAAGGAAGTTGCACTTATAGCGGAGATCAGAAATATAAAAGGAGGTAATAGTAATGACTATTGAATGGGTAAAAGAAGGCAATTACGAAGATATTATTTATTCAACATACAATGGCATCGCAAAGATTTCGATTAACCGCCCTGAAGTACATAATGCATTCCGTCCTAAAACGGTAATGGAGTTAATCAATGCTTTTGCACACGCTCGTGATGATGCAAATGTTGGCGTTATCATTTTAACAGGTGAAGGTGGACGTGCATTCTGTTCTGGCGGCGACCAAAAAGTTCGCGGTCATGGTGGCTATGTAGGTGACGACCAAATCCCACGTTTAAACGTATTAGACTTACAACGTCTAATTCGCGCAATCCCTAAACCAGTTATCGCAATGGTAGCAGGTTATGCAATCGGTGGTGGACACGTACTTCATATCGTATGTGACTTAACAATCGCTGCAGACAACGCTGTATTCGGACAAACAGGTCCTAAAGTAGGAAGCTTTGACGGTGGATACGGAGCTGGTTATTTAGCTCGTATGGTAGGCCATAAGAAAGCTCGTGAAATTTGGTACCTATGCCGTCAGTACAGCGCACAGGAAGCGGTTGATATGGGCTTAGTAAACACAGTAGTACCATTAGAAGAACTTGAAGCAGAAACAGTACAATGGGCACAAGAAATTTTAGCAAACAGCCCAATGGCACTTCGTTTCCTAAAAGCTGCATTCAACGCAGACACAGACGGTTTAGCTGGTATTCAACAACTAGCTGGAGACGCAACGTTATTGTACTACACAACTGACGAAGCAAAAGAAGGCCGCGACGCGTTCAAAGAAAAACGCACTCCGGACTTCGGTCAATTCCCTCGTTTCCCGTGATCAAACCAAAAGCGGAAGCGGCTCGCTTAGAATGTGAGGGGGATGCAACTTCTGACAAAGAGGCGCTTTTTGCCTCGTAGGAAGAAGTGAAGCCACCGAACATTCTAGCCGCTGTAGCTGGATGTTTTAAAAGCGGAGCCGACTGTTTAGCCCCGTAGGCTAAGGTTCTTTCGCACAGAAAGTGTTTTTTACTTTCTGGTGCGGAAGGTTCTTAGACGGAAGGGGCTAGGAGGCGCAGCTGGATGTGATGAAAAGCGGAAGCGGCTCGCACACAATGTGAGACGCTCCCAAAAGATCACACCGGAAACAAAACAACTAAGAGACTTGATGTCATATCAGGTCTCTTTCTTTCATGAAAGGAGAATGAGTGATGGAGACGATGCCGAATTGGTTAATGCAACGTGCATTTTTAACACCTGATCGCACTGCAATTGAAATTGAAGAGGAGAAGGTTACTTTCGTGCAGCTGCATGAAAAAGTAGTATCTGTTTGTGAACACCTCACGCATGTAGGAGTGAAGCGGGCGCAAAAGGTGGCTGTTCTGATGAAAAATGGTATGGAGATGATTACAGTTATTCACGCCCTATCTTACATAGGTGCAGTAGCTGTGCTTTTAAATACGCGTCTTTCAAGAGAAGAGCTACTTTGGCAAATGGGTGATGCGGAAGTTGTTTGTTTAGTGACGGATCAAGAGTTTGAGACGGAAAATGTTCCAGTATGTTCATTTGCTGAAGTGATGCAAGGACCGAAGGCGGAAGCATTTATACAAGAAGAATTCTCTTTAGAAGAAGCGATGACAATTATTTATACGTCAGGGACGACAGGGAAACCGAAAGGTGTTGTTTTAACGTACGGTAACCACTGGGCAAGTGCAGTCGGTTCTTCGCTTAATTTAGGGCTTCGTGATGATGATTGTTGGTTAGCTTGTATGCCAATGTTCCACGTTGGCGGGTTATCTCTTTTAATGAAAAATATTATGTACGGTATGCGCATTTTACTCGTTCCAAAATATGATGCTAATTTTATTCATAAAGCACTTCAAACGAGAGGTGTTACGATTATTTCTGTCGTTTCTAAAATGCTAACAGATTTATTAGAACGACTTGGAGAAGAGATATATCCATCTTCTTTACGATGCATGTTACTTGGGGGAGGACCAGCACCGAAGCCGTTATTAGAAACATGTGTGGAAAAAGGAATTCCTGTGTATCAAACGTACGGTATGACAGAAACATCATCGCAAATTTGTACGTTAACAGCAGATTACATGTTAACGAAAGTAGGATCAGCCGGAAAACCACTATTTCAGTGTCAGCTTCGTATTGAAAAAGACGGCGTAGTTGTGCCGCCCCGTGCTGAAGGAGAAATTGTAGTAAAAGGACCGAACGTAACAGGTGGCTACTTTAACCGTGAAGATGCGACGAGTGAGACAATTAAAAACGGATGGCTTCATACTGGTGACCTCGGTTATTTAGATGAAGAAGGATTTTTATACGTATTAGATCGCCGCAGTGATTTAATTATTTCTGGCGGGGAAAATATATATCCAGCTCAAATTGAAGAAGTATTGCTCTCTCATCCGGCGGTAGCAGAAGCGGGTGTTGTCGGTATGGCTGACGAAAGTTGGGGACAAGTACCAGCTGCTTTTGTTGTAAAAAGTGGAGACGTAACAGAAGAAGAAATTCTTCGTTTTTGCGAAGAGAAATTAGCGAAATATAAAGTGCCGAAGAAAGCATGTTTCTTAGAGGAATTACCACGAAATGCTTCGAAGAAATTGTTAAGACGAGAGTTAAGACAATTAGTGGAGGAGATGTAGGTGGAAATAAAAAAAGCGACACTTTATATAACGGAAATGCCGCTCATTATCCCGTTTGCGGCAAGTTACGGGACTTATGAAAAGCGTGAAAGTATCGTCATTGAATTAGAAGATACAGATGGATACATTGGTTTTGGTGAAGTCGTTGCATTTTCTGAACCGTGGTATACGGAAGAAACGGTGAAGACAGCGCTGCATGTACTTCAGGATTTTTTATTACCAGATTTATTGAAAGCTGAAATCTCTCATCCGAATGAAGTACCGTCTTTGTTCCAACATATAAAGAGAAACCGAATGGCAAAGGCCGGAATTGAAGGTGCTGTCTGGGATTTATATGCGAAGCGTCAAAAGCAGTCGTTAGCGATATTGCTTGGCGGAAATAGGTCTGAAATTGAAGTCGGCGTTGTGATTGGGATCAATACAATTCCCACTATGTTAAAACAAATCGAGAAATACGCGGAAGAAGGATACGAGCGCTTTAAAGTGAAAATAAAGCCAGAACATGATTACGAATTACTGAAAGAAATTCGCAAAGAGTTTCCGAACATCCCGTTAATGGCTGATGCAAATTCAGCTTATACATTAGCGGATACGGAGAAGTTGAAACGACTAGATGAATTTAGGCTTATGATGATTGAACAACCGTTAGCGGATTACGATTTTCTGGATCATGCACAGTTGCAAAAGAAAATTGAAACACCGATTTGTTTAGATGAAAGCATCCATAGTTTAGAAGGCGCACGTGTTGCGATTACGCTTGGCAGTTGCCGCGTCGTTAATATTAAACCAGGGCGAGTGGGCGGATTAACAGAGTCCGTTCAAATCCATAATTATTGTATGGAGCATAACATACCAGTTTGGTGCGGTGGCATGGTAGAAATGGGGATTTCACGAGCTCAAAATGTTGCACTCGCTTCATTGCCAAACTTTACGATTCCTGGAGATATATCTGCTTCTAGTAGACATTGGGAGAAGGATATCATTTCACCGGAAGTGATGCTTGAAGGCGGAAAAGTAAGGGTACCGCAAAGTATTGAACGTGAGTATGAAGTAGATCGAGGTAGGTTGGAAGAAATAACAAAGCAGCGGATTATTTTTGAGCGATGAATGGGAGCTTTTATTAGTACTGACTACCTGCAAATAGCGGGATGATTTTGTCGTTAATTGTCGGTAAGTCGATATATTTAAAAAATCGCTGATATAATTTAAATTACAGTTGATATATTTTGAAAATTGCCGATATAATTTCATTTATCAAGGTTACTCTTATGAGTAGCCTTTTCTTATTGTACAAATTGGATAGACTAGTTTAAAATCGAGCGTATGAAAACAGAATAAAGTAGGGGGACTAAAATGAAGCACATTTCAATTTTAATAGCTGATGATGAAGCGGAAATTGCTGATTTAATTGAGATACATTTAGAAAAAGAGGGTTACCACGTCGTTAAAGCAGCTGATGGAGAAGAAGCCATGCATATTATTCAAACGCAGCCAATTGACTTAGTGGTTTTAGATATTATGATGCCGAAAATGGATGGGTATGAAGTGACGAGGCAGATTCGCGGCAAGCACCACATGCCAATCATTTTCTTAAGTGCGAAAACATCTGATTTTGATAAGGTGACAGGTCTTGTATTAGGTGCAGATGATTATATGACAAAGCCTTTCACACCGATTGAATTAGTCGCACGTGTAAATGCACAACTGCGTAGATTTCTTACGTTAAATCAGCCGAAAGTAGCGGAGAATAAATCTGCTTTAGAAATAGGCGGAGTCGCTATTGATCCTGAGCGAAGAACAGTAAATGTGTACGGAGAGCCGATTGAATTAACACCAAAAGAATTTGATATTTTATATGTATTAGCAAGTCATCCGAAGAAAGTGTACAGTGTGGAAAATATTTTTCAGCAAGTATGGGCTGAAGGGTATTACGAAAGTGGAAATACAGTTATGGTACATATCCGTACTTTGCGAAAAAAGCTTGGGGAAGATAAAAGAAAGGATAAGTTAATAAAAACAGTGTGGGGGGTAGGTTATACTTTCAATGGCTAAAACGATGAGAAGCTTTCGCTCGAAGATGATTATGCTATTTGCGTTAAGTATGATATTAGCTGGTGGCGTAACGTATTTGATTTATGAGGGGCTACGTCTCTATTATAAATTAGCAGTTCGTTATGAGGATCCTTTAGCCCAATTTCGTTCAATGGTAAGACAAATTGGGGACATTAATTTCTTTTTAATTGTATTTATTCCTCTGTCCATTATGTTTTTCTTCTTCCTTACTAGACCGTATTTAAAATATTTTGATGAGATTTCGAACGGGATTCATCATCTTGCGAACGGAGATTTTTCAAATCAAGTTCGTGTTTCATCAAATGATGAGTTTGGATATATCGCACGCGAAATTAATGTAGCGAGTGAAAAATTAAAAGAAGCGGTTGAACGAGGAGACTTTGCGGAAAGTAGTAAAGATCAGCTCATTGTCAACTTAGCTCATGATTTAAGAACGCCGCTAACATCTGTTTTAGGGTATTTAGATTTAATTCTTAAAGATGAGAATTTGACGAAGGAACAAATTAAACATTTTTCCACAATTGCTTTTACGAAATCCGAAAGGCTTGAAATCTTAATTGATGAATTATTTGAAATAACGAGAATGAATTATGGCATGTTGCAAATTGAAAAAAGACCAATTGATATAAGTGAATTACTTATACAGTTAGATGAAGAATTATATCCGTTATTAGAAAAAAAAGGTTTAGAAGCGAGATTGAATATGGATTCGCATTTACCTATTAACGGTGACGGGAAATTGTTAGCTCGAGTATTTGAAAATCTTTTAACGAATGCGATTCGCTATGGATACGATGGAAAGTTTGTTGATGTGAACGGATATATTGAGAGTGAAGAGATAGTAGTACAAATTATAAATTACGGAGATAGTATCCCAGAAGAAGATTTACCGTATCTTTTTGATATGTTTTATACAGGTGATAAGGCAAGATCGGAGCAGCAAGGTGGTACAGGCCTTGGGTTATTTATTGCGAAAAATATTGTCGAGCAGCATGATGGGACAATCTCTGCTGAAAGTAACGTAATTAGAACGATATTTGAAGTGAGATTACCAAAAGAAGAGAGCAAAGCAATTTAATAAAAATTTAAACTTTACCCCACTTTTTATTTTAATAGTTTTTTCTATTCTATACGTAAGTTACGTTAAGGAGGAACTAGAAATGAAAAAGTGGGTATTTATTTCTCTTTTTATAGTATGTACAGCATGTGTAGGCTTTTATATATCACCAGTATTTCAAAAGGAGATCGATGTTAAAATTGCAGAAAAAGATTACAAAGTAAAAGCCGCGAACACTGAAAAGATAGAGGTTACAGAGGAACAAATTTATAAAGGTGATCTATTATTAGTTAATAAAGATTACCCGGTTAAAAAAGATAGTGTTAGGTCCGATATTATAAATGTAAATCACAATAGTGAATTAGTAAGAGGCTATGTAATATTTGATAGAAATCTTCGCTTATCAAAGGGTGTTGTAAAAAAGTTTTTGAACGTTGTCGATGCAGCTGGGAAAGATGGAGTACAGCATTTCTTAATGAGTAGCGGTTACCGAGATTTTCAAGAACAAAGTAAATTATATAAAGAAATGGGATCTGATTATGCACTTCCAGCAGGATATAGTGAACATAATTTAGGGTTATCACTCGACGTTGGGTCTACTCAAAAGAAAATGGAGAAAGCTCCTGAAGGAAAATGGATTGAAGAGAACGTATGGAAGCACGGATTTGTTTTACGTTATCCGAAAAATAAAAGTGATATTACAGGTATTCAATACGAGCCGTGGCACATACGTTACGTAGGTTTACCTCATAGTGCGATTATGCAAAAAAAGAGAATTACATTAGAGGAATATTTGGACTTCTTAAAAGAGGAAAAAGAAGTTTCAACTGAGGTTGAAGGTAAGAAATATACGGTTTCTTATTATAAAGTTTCAGATCGTATGAACGTGAATGTTCCGGTGAATAAGCAGTATGAAATTTCGGGGAACAATATGGACGGGGTTATTGTGACGGTTCAGGAATAGGTGTTTCTTCACCAATCGGGATTTTGCGGGATGAAATTTGATTCTCCCATAATAGCGCTCTATAGTGGGAGAATCAAAATAGAGGAACAGGTACAATTCTTAATAATAGAAACGATGTTCATATGAAGAAGATTATAATTAAAACATTCTCAACGGCTTTCATTCAGAGTAAAAAAGATTGGAGTTTCATCGACATTCTTAAGCCACATATACTCTTGACCATTTAAACTCCCCTTCACCCAGACATCACCTTTATATACATTTGTTTTCTTACGAAACCAAGTAAGATAAGATCCAACAACTTGAGGATCTTCATCAAGTTCATTCTTTTTTGGGAAGGAAATTTGTTTCTGTTCTTCTGTTTTTATATTAATAATATAAAGTGTTGTGATCATCGGCGGAACAGGTCCTTCCTTCCATTCCATGTTCTCTTTTGCACGAGCCACAATCACTTTGTCTGGTGAGAACCATTCCAAATCAAGGTCTACATAACCTACAGGTGTGTATTCCTTTTGTTGTTTAGATGTTATCATGTCTGCAACTGTGAATTTTTTATTTGCTACCAAAAACCTTCCTTCTCCTGAAATATAGGCCAGTTGATTAGCTGATGGAGCCCACTTCATCCAGTCTTTGAACCCTAGTAGTTTACCTATCGCTTGAAAGTGTTCCCCTTTTGATGAGATAACACATAACGTATTGCTATCCATTGACAGGGAAGCAGTAGGAGTGGCTAAAAAACTAACCCATTTTCCATCAGAACTCCACTTAAAATAGTTAGTACTAATCGCAAATAAATCAGTTTCATTTGTTCGAATCGTATAAAAAGGCTGTATTTTATCTTTAGCAAGATTTGCATCTACTGGAATTTTATAAAGTGGGATTGGGCCCCATCCAATAGGACGCAAGCAGGAGTGTGAGGAAACGATAAATTCCTTTCCGTTCGGGAACCATTCGAAATCACTAACCCCAAGTGATACATTTTCAAAACCTTGCGGGCGACCATTTTTTATTTTTGTAACGTTTAATAAACCTTGATCAGTGTATGCCAATTGATTTTTGTTTGGTGACCACTTAAAGTCAGATGTTACGACTCTTATATAAGGCTGATAGTTTATTTTCTCCTTAGTATCATAAATGAATAGGTTAGATTTTTTACCCGTTTCATCACTATCAATATAGCCAATAAACCTACCATCATAAGACCATTTTGGAGAATACACATATCGATTCTTTGTGATTTGTATTTCTTGATTACCCTTTTTTATCCATAGCTGATGGTCGCGGAGAAATGCAGCTGTGAGTGGTGGGGTCTCTGCGCTAACCATCGTTGATAGATAAAAGCTGATTAAGATTGTACATAATAAAATCCGAAATTCCAAGAACATCCCTCCTACTTATAGGCTGTCCTAATATTTAATGGAAACTCGCATCCAAATGTGCATTTTCATTCATAATCTTCTTTGGCTATTTTGCTCTGTCACCTAAAAAATATCTGATTTTTTTATTAAGTATTTTCCATAAAATGACGCTTTAGCAGAACGACTTTATTTCAAATTTACATTAGAGGAGGAAATAATGTGGAATTAAACATTATAACGTTATATTTACTTTTCTTTTTTTTCGTGATACTCTAAATATGTGAAAGAGATATAAAATGAAACTTTAATGTAAGCGTATTCTTATGGCTTCTTATAGAAAAGGGTGGAAATACAATGACAGAACGATTCGTGCTACGTAATGTGAAGCGTGTGAACGGGGAAGAGATTGACATTGTAGTTGAAAATAATAAAATCGCACAGGTGACGAAAGCTGGTGCTGGCGAGGGTGGAAAGGTTCTTGATTACTCAGGTACTTACGTATCGAGTGGCTGGATTGATTTGCACGTTCATGCTTTTCCAGAGTTTGATCCGTATGGCGATGAGGTAGATGAAATTGGCGTTAAGCAAGGGGTAACGACAATTGTTGATGCGGGAAGCTGCGGAGCTGATCGCATTGCAGATTTAGTACAAAGTAGAGAGCAGGCAAAAACGAATTTATTTGCCTTTTTAAATATTTCTCGCATCGGTTTGAAACGAATTGATGAATTATCCAATATGGAATGGATAGATAAAGAGAAAGTAATAGAAGCAGTAGAAAAGTATAAAGATGTAATCGTTGGGTTAAAGGCGAGAATGAGTAAAAGTGTCGTTTGTGATAGCGGAATTGAACCGCTGCACGTAGCGCGCTCTTTATCTCGTGAAACATCATTACCGATTATGGTACATATCGGTTCAGCTCCTCCACGTATAGAGGAAGTTGTACCTCTTTTAGAAAAAGATGATGTCATTACACATTACTTAAACGGGAAAGAAAATAATTTATTTGATGAAGAAGGAAAACCGATATCTGTGTTATTAGATGCAGTGAATCGCGGTGTGCATTTAGATGTTGGTCACGGTAATGCTAGTTTTTCTTTTAAAGTAGCAGAGGCAGCGAAGCGTTACGGCATTGCCCTTAATACGATTAGTACAGATATTTACCGGAAGAATCGTATACACGGTCCAGTTTACAGTATGGCTCACGTTCTTTCGAAATTCCTTTACTTAGGTTATCCGCTAGAAGAAGTAATTGATGCGGTTACGAAAAATGCAGCAGAGTGGCTTAAGAAACCAGAGCTTGGCCGCATTCAAGAAGGGGATATTGCAAACTTAACTTTATTTACGGTTAAAGATGAACCGATTACGTTAATTGATTCAGAAGGGGATCAGCGCATTGCTGAAAGAAGAATTGATACGAAAGGGGTTGTAATCAATGGGTCATTCATTGAATGCTAAGTACGGATTAAAAAGAGTTATTAATGCGAGCGGTAGAATGAGTATTTTAGGTGTATCCGCTCCGACAAATACAGTGATGGATGCGATGAAGCATGGTGGACAAAATTATGTGGAAATTGCCGATTTAGTAGATAAAGCGGGAGACCATATTGCGAGAATTTTAGATTCAGAGGCAGCGGTCGTTGTGAACTCAGCATCGAGTGGAATTGCGCTTTCTATCGCTGGTATCGTTACAGAAGGAAATCGCCGTAAAAGTGAAAGACTTCATCAAGAAGTAATCCTGAAAAACGAAGTGATTATGTTAAAAGGTCATAACGTTCAATACGGTGCTCCTGTTGAAACGATGATTTATTTAGGCGGAGGTAAGCTTGTTGAAGTAGGTTACGCAAATGAAGGGAAAGCGGAGCATATTGAAGATGCAATTGGCGAAAATACAGCAGCTATTCTTTATGTGAAATCGCATCATGCAGTGCAAAAAAATATGATTTCTGTTGAAGAAGCGTGGGAAGTAGCACAGCGAAATAATGTACCACTTATCGTTGATGCGGCAGCTGAAGAAGACATTCAAAAATACGTGAAGTATTCAGACCTAGCCATTTATAGCGGTTCAAAGGCGATTGAAGGACCTACTTCTGGTATTGTCGGCGGTAAACGAAAATATATTGAATGGCTAAAAGTGCAATTACATTGCAGCGGTAGAAGTATGAAAGTTGGGAAAGAAACAACTTTCGGTTTACTTCAAGCGCTTGATGAGTACGGAGTGAAAGAAGATAAGAGTGAACAAGAAAAAGAGTTGTTACAAGTACTGATGCCGCTGAAAGAGTTAAACGGTGTAAATGTAACAATCGTTCAAGATGAAGCTGGAAGAGCAATTTTTAGAGCGCGTATTCATATTAACGAGAACGAATTAAATAAAACTGCAAAAGATGTTGTGACGGCATTACGCGAAGGGGAAATCGCAATTTACACACGTGATTACGGAGTAAGACAAGGGTTCTTTGATATCGATCCACGTCCACTTCAAGGCGATGACATACATGTGATTGAAGAAAAAATGAGAGAAATTGTAGGGGGAAACTAAGATGACAAACATTCAAAAACGTTTTTATAGAGGCCGCGTAGCATTAAATGTATTAGCGAACAATACCCGAAATGCGAAAGACATTTTTGAAGCAGCAGAAGGTTATGTAGTAGTCGGTGTGTTATCAAAAGATTATCCAACAGTAGAAGAAGCAGTTACAGCGATGAAAGCATACGGAAAAGAAATTGATGACGCTGTATCAATCGGACTAGGAGCAGGAGATAATCGCCAAGCGGCAGTTGTAGCTGAAATTGCGAAGCATTATCCTGGTAGTCATATTAACCAAGTGTTCCCTTCAGTAGGAGCAACGCGCGCAAATCTTGGCGGCAAAGATAGCTGGATTAATAGTTTAGTATCACCAACAGGAAAAGTAGGTTACGTAAATATTTCTACTGGCCCAATTAGTGCGGCTGGGGAAGAAAAAGCAATCGTTCCAATTAAAACAGCAATCGCACTTGTACGTGATATGGGTGGGAATTCATTGAAATACTTCCCAATGAAAGGCTTAGCTCATGAAGAAGAATATCGCGCTGTTGCGAAAGCATGTGCGGAAGAAGGATTTGCATTAGAGCCAACGGGCGGAATTGATAAAGAAAACTTTGAAACAATTGTACGTATTGCATTAGAAGCAAACGTAGAGCAAGTTATCCCGCATGTGTACTCTTCTATTATTGATAAAGAAACTGGCAATACGAAAGTAGAAGATGTACGTGAATTATTAGCAGTAGTGAAGAAGCTAGTTGATCAATATGCGTAAGAAAATTGCAGCGTTCGGTGAAGTAATGATGCGCCTGCAAGTGCCAGGATATGAATTGCTATCGCAAGCAAACACGCTAAATTACTCATTTTCTGGTACAGGTGTGAACGTCGCAGCAGCACTTTCTCATCTAGGGCATGAAGGGCTTCTTATTTCAACTTTACCGGAAAATTCGGTTGGAGATGCGGCGGTATCGCACATTCAAAAACTAGGGATTCAAGCACCGTTTATTTCAAGAGGCGGTAAATATGTTGGTATGTACTTTTTAGAAAATGGATTTGGAGCACGCACAAGCCGCGTTACGTATTCTAACCGATTAGAAAGTAGTTTCAATACGGCGTCTGAAGAGATGTACCAATTTGAAAAAATCGCAAAAGAAATTGATATCGTTCATTTTTGTGGAATTACCCTTGCGATGAATAATACTGTGCGCCATCATATGAAATCTTTGGCGAAGGCAGTTAAAGAAAATGGAGGCACTGTCGTTTTCGATTGCAACTATCGTCCATCGCTTTGGGGAGAAGATGGGTATGAACAGGCGAAACCTCATTATGAAGAAATGCTAGGCTTTGCCGATATTGTAATGATGAATGAAAAAGATGCGATGTTTGTTCTCGGAATGAAAACGGAAGAGACGGAGCGAGAAGCACAGCTTGTTGATCTTATTCCAAAAGTCGCTGAAATATATAATATCGCTACAATTGCTGGTACACATCGTTCTATTAATAGCGATAATACACACTCACTTCGCGGATTCATATGTAAAGATGGAACGTTCACTTTTGCCAAAACACTTACGTTTTCTGTATATGATAGAATAGGTGCTGGAGATGCTTATACGAGCGGAATTATTCATGGCGAGATAGAAGAGTTTGCACCAGAGAAAGCTGTTTCATTTGCGTCAGCAGCTGGAATGCTTGCACATACAATCGTCGGTGATACGCCAATGTCATCAGAGAAAGATATACTTCGGGCAATGACGGCATCAGTAGGTGATGTAGAAAGGTAGTGGGTGTAACGGTGAACGTAACGAGAAAAAGAGGTCCATTATATTTACAAATTAAAAATATTATTCGTGATCGAATATTACATGGTGTTTATGCCATTCATACAAATATTCCTTCTGAACCACAATTAGAAGAAGAGTTCAAAGTGAGTAAAATTACAGTGCGAAACGCAATTAAAGAACTCGTTCAAGAAGGATATTTAGAAAAGAAAAGTGGTAAAGGAACGAAAGTCATTCGAAATACTTCTGCGACAAAGCTTTCAAAGGGAAAGAAATTTACAGAAGTGTTAGTGGAAGAAGGCTATAAAGTACAAAAGAAATTGCTAAAGGCAGAAGTGGTTCATAATGAAGAAGGAACAGTACCATTTCGTTTGTTTGGTAAAGAGAGTTTTCGTATTGAGCGTCTATATGCTTTAAATGATACTCCGTACATTCATTATACGCACTATTTCTCAGCACAAATGGCAAGTACAGACTTAGCGGACTTTGACTTACAATCGCTTTATGATCTAGTCGAGGACCGTGGTATACATTTAGAAAACTTCAGAGATGAATTCGCTGTTGGATTTGCGCCTAATTTCGTTGCAGAAGCGTTAGGAGAAAAAGAGGGAACAGCGTTATTAAAACGTATGCGCTATTCTTACGATGAAGTTGGCGAAGTAATTGAATATAGTGAAGGCTACTACAATACGGAAATGCAGCATTACGTTGTAAATTATGATGTGTAAAAAATGAAGAGGGACCAATTCCCTCTTTTTCTGTAAAAAATTTTCATATCGAAGGGGAATGGGATATGGATATATACTTATTAATCGTCACGTTAATTGCGATCGCAATTGTTATTTTAGGGGTATCGTGGTGGAAGTGGCATGCATTTATTAGTTTAACAGTTGCTAGTCTATTTTTAGCTATTATGTCTGGGTTGAACTTGACCAAAATTGTTACTGCCTATGAAACTGGTGTTGGTAGTGTACTAGGGCATTTAGTTGGTATTTTGGCTCTCGGAACAATTTTAGGGAAAATGATGTCTGATTCAGGGGCTGGCATGCAAGTAGCAGATTTCTTCATTCGATTCTTCGGGGTGAAAAAATTACCTTGGGCTATGTTATTCGCCGGATTTGTTATAGGGATTCCAGTATTTTTTGAAGTAGGGATTGTCATCTTATTACCACTCGTTATTTCAATTCGAAAAACAACGAAACAAAATATATTGTTAATTGCGTTACCTGTTATTGCTGGATTATCGATTGTACATGGGCTAGTGCCGCCGCATCCAGGTGCGATGACAGCAATCGGTATTTATAATGCGAATTTAGGGAAGGTACTATTGTATTCATTAATTATCGCGTTACCAACAGCAATTATCGCAGGACCGGTATTTGCAAAGTGGGTACATAAGAGGGTTATACCTGAAAATGAACCGGAGCTTGTTCGAGTTACGACAGTATCTACTGATTTGCCAAGTCGTAAAGCTTCATTCTTTATCATTTTATTACCAGTAGTTTTAATGATTTTATCAGTAGTCGCACCATATATTTCATTACCGAAAAAAATAACTGAATTTTTAGTATTTGTAGGAAGTCCGGTAATCGCTTTACTTATTTCATGTTTCGCAGCGTTTTATTTGCTTGGTATAAAACAAGGAATTAATAAAAAGATGATTAAAAAATTAACAGATGAAAGTTTACTACCTGTCGGTTCCATTATTTTAATAATTGGTGCAGGCGGTGGATTTAAACAAATATTAATTGAAAGCGGCGTTGGAACAGCCATCGCTCAAATGGCAGAACATATTTCATTATCACCAATCGTCTTAGCGTTCATGGTAGCGGGATTAATCAGAATTGCAACAGGTTCAGCTACTGTAGCATTAACGACAGCAGCTGGAATTGTTTCACCGGTTATTCAGCACATGTCTGGTGTAAATTTAGAATTCCTCGTTATTGCAACCGGTGCAGGTTCATTAATGTTTTCTCACGTAAATGATGCAGGATTCTGGCTTGTAAAAGAGTATTTAGGTTTGACAGTAAAAGAAACGTTTAAAACGTGGACGGTGCTGGAGACATTGTTATCATTTATTGCATTCGGCTTTGCGCTTTTACTTAATATGTTTGTTTAGAAGAAGGGGGTGCCTATTTAAAGGTATCCTCTTTTTGTGTTGGGGCTCTTTTCATGAAACAAGCCCGTTTTTAGGAGTGCCAAGCTTCCGATTTGCCCTGAAAACATAATATAAATGGAATCCCCTCATTTAGAGCAAGACGATCTTGTTATGAATGATACTAAAGGAGGAATAGAGTAATGAGCGAAAAGTGTGAACACAGACATGATGATTGCGACCGCAGACGTGGGTGCGGAGGCGGTTTTGCGCTTCTAATCGTATTGTTTATTTTATTAATTATTATCGGTGCTAGCTGCTTCGGCGGAGGCGGAGGTTCTTGTGGTTACGGCGGTTATGGTGGCTATGGCGGCGGCTATGGTGGATATTGCTGATAATTATTTAAAAACTATTGAAAATGGCCTTGTGCAATATGCACAAGGCCATTTTATTCATATTTTTATATGCTGTGATAATTTATTAATGTACAGAGAGCGGATTAAGAAAAAGAAAATAATCTCGATAATCCCGAAAAAGGTGAGTACAATCAGTAACTCTTTTAGTAACGAGAAAGAAAACATGCTTTGTAAAAACTTAACCGCAAATAACGTGTGAACACCAGCAACGATGTAAGGAACGAAAAATAAAATTCCTAATTGAATCGTTGCGGAGCGAAACATTTCTGATTCAGTTAAGCCCAGTTTTGTAATCGTAATGTACTTTTGTTTTTCATTCGTTAAGTCGTTATACATACGGAAGTATAAAACGCTAGCCGCACCGATAAAGAAGATAAAGCCAAGAAATGCCCAAATAAAGAATTGAGCAACTGCATTTCCTTTATTATGGAGTAACTCATCAGTAGCTGTATAAATATTAAAAGGGACGGGAGATGCATGCTTATCGTCTTTATGTGCCTCATAATATTTTTCGGTGTCATTACTAATACTTTTTAATATATTTTTCGTTGGAATAATTGCATTTTCCCAATTATCCACGAAGTAATTATAAACTGTAATGGTTTCAATATGAGGAATCATAGTATCGATTGCATAATCTTGCATAATAACTAAATTTGCTAATGCAAATGGTGGTGCTATTCCTTTGTTAATAAATCCCTTTATATAAAACTCCTTTTTATTGGATTCAAGCGTAATTGTATTTTGTTTTACAAATGGATTTGATACAAGGTTTAATAGCTCTGGTGAATAACCAGAAATAATGTAAACTTCTTTTGAATCAAGGGTGATTGTAGGTCTCTTTAACTGCTTAGCAATTTCGTTATAATCACTCATTTTCATAATTACAATCTCTTCTTTTGAAGCATTATCTTTTAAAAGCGTAAATTTATATTTTTTATATTGAAAATGAGCATTGGAAAGTTCGGATTCAATAGTATTAACGTGCTTTCGTTCAAGGGAATGATCCCCTTCTAATTTGTATGTGAAGGGAATAGGATATCGCTCTAGTATCGACGCTTTTGTATTATTATTCGCAGCAAATAGTCCGATAATAATCGTAAATGCAAGCGCAGATAGCATAGAAACGATAAAGAGTACATTAATATTACTACGGGTACGAGCAACTAAGTCTGAAATCCATAACATGTTTATTTGTTTCAAATAAAACTTTCTACGCTTCTTTAAAATATAGATAAAAAGAAGAAATGTTTGTGAAAAGAAAAAATATGTTCCGATTACTACGAGTGGCAAAATAGATAATATAATAAAGAAGACAGATCCGTTTTGCACATTTTTTTCGGTTACGTAGCCTTGTGGATAACCAGCAATATAATAACATAAGCCTAAACAAGTTAAAGCAAATATCGAAATGAGTATAGACGGCCTTTTTTCGGCTGTCACTTGCTTGTTCCCTTTAATAAGATGGACTGTTTTACGAGTCCGAATAAACATAGGTGTAAATGTAGAAACGATTAAAAATAAAATGATAAACGTTACGGTTGTCACGATAATCGCTTCTGTTGGCCAATATAAATAGAGACCTTTCGCACTTGTTAATTTTGAAGTGACTAATAAGAAAAAATTAGAGAACACTAGGCCACCTTGTATACCGATAAAGATGGACAATATCCCGATTATCATGTTTTCAGTAAATAACAGTCTTTTTAATTGTTTCTGTGAGATACCGAGAATCGTGAGTATCCCGAATTGCTGCTTCCGTACATTTAAAAATGTTCCAATTGAATATAAGAGAAAGAAGAACGAGAACATAACAATCACAAGCTGTGCTGTACTAGCTAAGTTCATTAGAGGATCTCGATCTTGAAAGCTTTGTACATTTTGTAAGCGTGGATGATACGCGTATACAGTAAATGAAAAGAAAACCATGATAGAAAAAGCACTACTTACAAAATAAGCAAAATATGCTTTAGAATTACGCGAGACATTTTTAAATGCAAATTGCCAAAACGTCATCCACGCCTTCCTCCTAATAATGCTAAAACATCTAATATTTCTTGATAAAATTTCTCGCGATATAGTCCGCGGTGTAATTCATTGTAAAGCCCACCATCTTTAATGAAAATAACGCGGTTACAATAACTTGCTGCAAACGGATCATGAGTAACCATTAAAATTGTGGCATCCTCTTCTTTATTTAATTTCGTAAATAGCTCCATTACATCAATTGCTGCTTTAGAATCTAAGTTTCCTGTCGGTTCATCCGCAAGTAGAAGTGACGGATGATGAATAACAGCGCGTGCTACCGCGGTACGCTGTGCTTGTCCTCCAGAAACTTCAAAAATACGCTTGTCCAAAATATGATCAATTCCAAGTTTCTTTGAAATGTTATCGAGTTTTTCGTCCATCTCTTTTAAAGGAACATTATCTAAAGTTAAAGGCAGTACGATATTTTCACCGATTGTTAGTGTATCTAATAGGTTAAAGTTTTGGAAAACAAACCCTAACTCTTGGCGGCGGAAAATAGCTAGTTTCTCTCTACGAAATGTGTGCGGTTTTTTTCCATTAATCACGACATCACCAGAAGTAGGGGAGTCAATTGTAGAGATAACGTTTAAAAATGTAGATTTACCGCTACCAGATGGTCCCATGATAGCAACAAATTCTCCTTTATCTACATGTAAATTTATATTTTTTAAAGCAGTATGAGGGACCTTTCCTTCATACACTTTTGAGACGTTTTTTATGTGTAATACTTCTTCCATAATAATCACCTTTCTATTTTTAAAACTTAATATGTTGTGATAATTTTTGCATATAAAAGGAACGAATTAAAAGGAAAAAGATAATTTCAACCGTTCCAAAGATTACAAGTACAACTGTAATCTCAGCGAATAATGATAGATGTAATATCTCTTGTAACATCTTTGTCGCAAACATCGTATGGATCGATGCCATAATGTAAGGAACAAAGAAAAGAATCGCAAGTTGAATTGTAGCGGATTGCTTCATTTCGACTTCTGTTAAACCGATTTTTGTAATCGTTATATACTTTTCTTGCTCATTTGTTAAATCTGTATACATACGGAAGTAAAGAACACTGCCAGCTCCGATAAAGAAAATAACACCTAGGAAAGTACCAATTAAGAAAAACGAAGCAACATTTAATTTTGTTTTGTATAGAGAATCGCTTGCTTCACTTGCATGAAACGGTGGATGTTCTGCCTGAATAGCTGCATTGTCATTATCAATTTTTGTTATAAATGCTGAACCGATATTATGTGCCTTTTCCCAATCTGGAACTTTGAAGCTATATACACTCATCTGTTTTGAAGCGGTTGATAAGGCTTCTACATTTTCATCAGATAATACGAGAAGTTGTGATATTAAGCTATTCGGGAAAGGGTTATAACTTTTATATTCTTTCACTTGTAGATGTAAAGAGTTTTGAGTAAGTGTCAGAGTATTTCTCTTTTTTTGATCAAAAACTGTTCCAATGAATTGATCATCTATGTCTTTAATAAGGATATAAGACTCATTATTACTTACGGTGAGCGTTTCCAAATTTAATGCTTTAGCAAGTATATTATAGTCACTTTGTTTAATGGCATAATAGAGCTGCGCGTTATCTTCTGCTGAAGATACTTCATATATGTCTGTTTTAAATTTTGTATAAGTAAAGTGCTCTTCATTAAATTTTTGCTCTAACCAGTTTAAATGTTCATCAGCTAACGTATTTTCAGTATGTGATAAATAAGTAAACGGGAAAGGGTTTTGCCTTATTTCATCAAACTTTGTGAATTTCCCAAACCCATATAAGAATGTAATCATTGTAAAAGCGAGTGTCGATAACATCGTCACGATAAAGAGCATGTTAATATTTGTCCGAATCCGAGTTGCTAAATCAGAAACCCAAAGCATATTAATACGTTTCATATAAAATTTTCTTCTCGTCTTTAATATGCGAATGAGTAAGAAGCTAATTTGTGAGAAGAAAAAATATGTCCCAGCTGCAGCAAGTGATGGGATGACAAATATACAGGAGGCAGCGTACAAAAGCCCAGCGATATCTCCTAGTGACATAAAATATAGTGGGTTTGCTGCTAAAACATATCCAGATATTAAACATATCGCACCAAAGAGAGAGATGAGTACAGATGCTTTTCTTTCTTTTTGTTTTGTTCCTTCTTTTAAAAGACGTACAGCTTTTCTTGTACGGATTAGCATCGGTGTAAAAGATGATACGAGAATGAAGAGTCCAAGAAAGATAATTATAGTTAAAATGATAGCAGCTGTAGGCCACCAATATAAATATAAACCAGGCACATGAGTAATTTTGGCGGTAACTAATAAAAAGAACTGTGAAAAGACAAGGCCAAATTGAATGCCGAAAAATATGGATAGGCCACCAATTAGCATGTTTTCTAGAAATACGAGCCTCTTTAATTGCTTTGGAGATATGCCAAGTACTGTTAAAATCCCGAACTGTTTTTTTCGTACTTTTAAGAAAGTACCGATTGAATATAGTAAAAAGAAAAATGAAAAGAATACAATGACAACTTCTGAGATTGTCATTAATATGTTCAGAGCAGCATTCACGCCTGTCATATGCAATTTAGGATGAAATAAATAAACTGCAAACGAGAAGAAAATTGCAATGGAAAACGCACTACTTACAAAATAGGCGAAATAAGCTCTGGCGTTCCGCGTCACGTTTTTAAATGCAAACTGCCAAAATGTCATGCGCCTAAACCTCCTAATAGAGTTAATGTGAAAGGAGTATGAGGGGGTCCGCATACTCTTTTCATAAAGCTCACCTTTTGCTTATTTAAAACTTAATATGTTGCGATAATTTTTGCATATAAAGTGAACGAATTAATAGGAAAAAGATAATCTCAACTGTTCCAAAAATCACAAGTACAACCGTAATTTCAGCGAACAATGATAAGTTAATAATATCTTGCAACATCTTTGTCGCAAACATCGTATGAATAGAAGCCATAATGTATGGAACGAAAAATAAGATTCCAAGTTGAATGGTCGCTGAACGCTTCATTTCTGATTCTGTTAAGCCAATCTTCGTAATCGTTACATATTTTTCTTGCTCGTTTGTTAAATCTGTATACATACGGAAGTACAGTACACTACCAGCTCCAATAAAGAAAATGATCCCAAGGAATGTACCAATAAGGAAGTAGGAAGCACTTCCGGATTTGATTCTGTATAAAGAGTTACCTGATTCAAAAATACGAACGAGAGATCCTTCGTGCTTGATACTCGCGCGGTCTTTATCTGCTCGTTTTACAAACTCATCAGCAATAGCATATGTATTCTCCCAGTTTTCTACGTTGTAATTATAGACTGTCACATGTTTAGTGTTAGTTGGTAAATTATTAACGGCAGAATCAGATAATACTAATGTTTCATAAGCAAAAGTAGACGGGAGGGTATTATCTATTTTGATCCCTTTTATTTGTAGCTTATAATTTGTATTAGCGAGTGTAATATGTGTTCTATTGTAATTTGGATCGAATGAAGTAAATAATGGGACATATGCTGCTCCAGATAATATATATGTTTCATTCTCATTTATAAATAGTTTTTGTAATTGTAATGACGTAGCGAGTTTATTATAGTCACTTTGCTTTATGGCATATGTGTCATAATAAATTTCTGTATTATTTTTCGCTTCTACAGGCGTAGCGTATAAATCTACTTTAATTTTGTCGTAAGAGAATTGCCCATCTTCTAATTGTTTTTCTAGCCAATTTAAGTGCTGGGAAGTAAATGGATTCTCATCAAATGAGAAATATGAAAATGCGAATGGCGAATTTCGTTCAACATCAAGCTTCATAAATTTCCCGAACCCATATAAAAATGTAATCATCGTAAAAGCAATTGTAGATAGCATTGCCACAACGAAAAGCATATTAATATTTGAGCGAATGCGGCTAGCTAAATCAGAAATCCAGAGCATATTAATACGCTTCATATAAAAATTCCGTCTCTTTTTCAACAGGTGAATGAGCAAGAAACTAATTTGCGAAAAGAAGAAATATGTTCCGATTGAAACGAGTGCCGGAATGACGAAAATACTTGAAAGCATATAAACCATTCCTATTTGTGGGCTTATTGATACGAAATATATTGGTTTGCTCGCTAAAGCGTAGCCACCTATTAAACAGATAGCGCCAAATAGAGAGATAAATATGGATGGTTTTCTTTCCTTTTGTTTCCCAGCATTAGTTTTTAAAAGGTTTACCGTCTTTTTCGTACGAATTAGCAGGGGTGTAAATGAAGATACAGCGATAAAGAGACCAAGAAACACAATCGTCGTTAAAATGAAAGCATTCGTAGGGATATATAAATATATCCCTGGTAGATGTGTAATTTTCGCTGTTACTAATAAGAAAAACTGCGAAAAGACAAGTCCAAACTGCATACCGAAAAAGATAGATAAAATACCAATTAACATATTTTCAGTGAAAACGAGACGGTGTAATTGTTTTCTTGATATTCCTAAAACGGTCAAAACGCCGAATTGTTTTTTACGTACTTTTAAAAACGATCCGATTGAATATAGTAAAAAGAAAAAAGAGAACAAGACAATGACAACTTCTGAAAAAATCATTAATCCTGAAACTTCAGAGATCATATTGGAGTTTTGTAATTTCGGATGAAATAAATAAACAGCAAACGAAAAGAAAACAGCAATGGAAAAGGAACTGCTTAAAAAATAGGCAAAATAAGCTCTTGAGTTGCGCGTTACATTTTTAAATGCAAACTGCCAAAATGTCATAATATATGCCTCCCGTTAGAAGGCCGATATGTAGTCTTATTGCAAAAAATGTATGAGAGTAAATTCTCATACATTTTGCTAGCATATGTTATGGTCATGCTTCGGTCACCTTCTCTGTATTTTCTGCTTGATTGTTTGCAGCGTTGTGGAAGATGATTTTAATCGTCGTTCCTTTACCAACTTCAGAGTCTAGTTTCACAGAGTGACCTAAATAATCACAAATTTTACTTACAATATAAAGCCCCATACCAGTAGATTCTCCGAATGCACGACCGTTTTTTCCAGTGTAAAAAGGTTCAAATACTCTTCGAATATCTTCTTGCGGAATACCAACGCCTTCGTCACGAACTTCCAAAATAATATCTTTACCATTGCGATAAGCTGATAAGAAAACTTTCTTTCCGCGCTCACCAGAGTAGCGAACTGCATTTGTCATTAACTGATAAATGATGAACTTTAGCCACTTCGCATCAGAAGCAACCTTTAAATCTGAATGAACTTCTAAAACGGGGAAGACTCCGTTTCGAATGAATAATTCTTTCAATCCGTTAATATTTTTTGTCACAGCATCTTTTAATGAAATCGTCTCAACATGGAAGTCTTCATGGAAGTTATTTAGCCTTGCCATATATAAAGCCATATCGAGTCCTTGATTTAATCGTTCTAATTCTTTTTTGAATTTCGGGATTAAATGTTCATCTTCCATTTCAAGCACCATAAGCTGCATAACAGAAACAGGCGTTTTCATTTGATGCACCCAATGGTTAATAAATAATTGGTGTTCTTGCTGTTTTACTTCGAATGTTTGTAGGTCTTTTTGGAATAGACGATATTGCGTACGAACGAGCTCGTTTACACCGTGTGGCATAGGAGCAGTCGCTCTTTCAATAAACGCATCTTCCAGTTTCTCTGGTGGTTCACTTAATCTGTGATACATTCTACGGTTACGAACGTAACGATAAGCGAGGAAACAGATGAATAAGTATAAACTTAAAACGATGAAGTAAAACTTATTATTTTGAAATCCGTCTACTGCATCATAAAGAACGAAAATGATTCCGAAGTTTAATACATATAGTAGGAAAAATGCAAAATGATCACGTAAAAATAGTTTCATGCTTATTCACTCCAAGTTGCGTTAAAACGATACCCAAGTCCACGTACTGTTTCAATAGCATTTTCAATACCAAGCTCATTGAACTTTTTACGAAGACGCGTAATGTTTACGTTTAATGTATTTTCCTCAACGAAGCTCTCATCATCCCAAAGTGCAGCTAATAAATCTTCACGACTCGCTGTACGTGGGAATTTGGATAATAGCATTTCTGCTAAAATTGCCTCTTTCTTCGTTAAAAGAACTTGCTCAGCTCCAAAATGAATTTCTGGACGCTCAGGGAATAGTTTTAGTCCTTCAACTTCAACGATACGCTCAGAAATATTTGGTGCATAATCACCGTAAATACGGCGTAATTGACCTTTAATTTTTGCCATTACAACGTCGTAGTGGAACGGTTTCGTAATGTAATCATCCGCACCGCTTTCAATCGCCATAATTTGCTCCATTTCACCAGCACGCGCTGAAATGAAAATAATTGGACAAGTAGATTCATGACGAATTTGACGGCACCAGTAGAATCCATCAAATTTCGGTAAGTTTACATCAAGTAAAACAAGATGTGGTTTCACAGCGTTAAACGATTCCATAATATCATCGAAATTCTCCGCAACAACAGCATCATAGCCATATTTTTGAATGTGAGATTGTAGTAATGATGAAATATTTGGATCGTCTTCAACGATTAAAATTTTATACATATGTATATTCCTCCTAAAAAAACAATTGTAGCTATAGTGTACCATGTGTTTCCCGTCTTTTCATTATGTTGAAATATAAGCTAGTAACAGTATAGGTCAAAAGTGGAAAAAGTAAAAAAGGTCATGGATACAATTGACAATTACTGGTTTTCAATTTAATATTTAGATAAATATCTAAATGTCTAATTATCGAAAGGAAGAAAGACATTGAATCAAGCATTCAAGGCATTAGCAGATCCAACAAGGCGAAAAATTTTAGATTTATTAAAAGAAGGCGATTTAACAGCTGGCGAAATTGCTGAACAGTTCAATATGACAAAGCCAAGTATTTCTCATCACCTAAATGCGCTCAAAAATGCTGAACTTATCCAAGATGAAAAAAGAGGGCAATTCGTTATGTACTCTTTAAACACAACTGTATTTCAGGATTTATTGACTTGGGTGTTTACGTTTACGAATAAGGGGGAAGAGGGGAAATGAAAAAACATCTTTTTGCAATTATATTAATTTTTATAACCTGTATCGCATGGGCGTTTGCTTGGCCACATTTGCCGGATACAATCGCGACACATTGGAGTGGTGGTAAGGTAGATGGCTATTCTTCTAAACTTTACGGAATGATTTCTATGGTTGGAATTATGGTTGCGTTATATGTATTTCTAAATGTGATACCAAAGATTGATCCAAAGAAAGCAAATTACGAGAAATTTTCTAAAGCTTTTATGATGATGAATAACGGGATACTATTGCTACTATTTGTAGGAAATATAGATATTATTACAAGTGGATTAGGATATAATTTATTCATTAATCGGGTCCCAGAATTATTAGTCGGTGTTTTATTTTTAGTGATGGGTAATTATTTACCGCAGTGTAAGCCTAACTTTTTCGTTGGGATGCGTAATCCTTGGACGTTAAGTAATGAAGAAGTATGGCGGAAAACACATCGATTTAGTGGAAAAGTATTTGTAGCTTTAGGACTCATTATGATTATAAGTGTTTTCGCTCCAGCTGATTGGAGATCTTATATGATGCTAGGGATTATAGTAGTTGCTGTCCTCATAACAAATTTATATTCTTATGTTTTGTATAAAAAAGAAATGCAATTGTGAGCAATAAGGGATTGAACTGTACTAGTCAAATTTTATATTTATAGTTTTTATGTGTTAAGAAATTGTAATACTCAGTGGGGAGAATGAAAAGCTTACTGAGTAAATTTTTTGTTTATGAGTCTGAAAATTCAGTTATGTAGATAGTCTGGGGGAAATCACATGTTAGAAATTATAAATTTTAGTAAGACATACAAAGGTGGCAAAAAAGCAGTAGATCATTTAAATATTACTGTTCAAGCAGGAGATATCTTTGGGTTTATTGGACATAACGGTGCGGGGAAAAGTACAACAATTAAGTCGTTAGTAGGAGTTATAGATTTTGAAGAGGGCGAAATTTTTGTTGATGGACATTCAGTAAAAAAGGATCCGATTGCTTGTAAGAGAGTAATGGCGTATATTCCCGATAATCCAGATTTATATGAGCAATTAACAGGAATTCAATATTTAAATTTTGTTGCGGATGTGTTTAAAGTGTCTGCGAAGGATCGGGAAGAACAGATACAGAAGTATGGGGATGCTTTTGAGATTACACCTTACTTGGGAGATTTAATATCTTCTTATTCACATGGTATGAAACAAAAAGTGGCGATTATATCAGCGGTTTTGCATAAACCGAAATTATTAGTTTTAGATGAACCTTTCGTTGGTCTTGATCCAAAGGCTGCTGTAGTATTGAAAGGTATTATGAAGGAGCTTTGTGAAAAGGGAAGTGCGATTTTCTTTTCTACGCACGTTTTAGATGTGGCGGAGAAGTTATGTAATAAAATAGCGATGATTAATAGAGGGAAATTAGCACTTTCAGGGGAAGTGAATTCTTTAATAAAGGAAGGCTCATTGGAAGAGCTCTTTATGAAGGAGCTTGCTAATGAATACTAATAGTCTAGGGCTTTTAAAAATCAGGTTGATAACGCAGCTCGGTTTAAATACTTTTAAATACGAAAAAGATAAGAAAAAGAAGCAGAATAAGATTTTACTGTCAGCATCTATTGCCTTAGTTGGTGTCCTGTTAATGCTATATTGCGGAGCCTCGGCATATGGGTTGGTGAAACTAGGAATGAGTGAAATTATTCCAGTCTATGCCCTAGTTATTAGCAGTGTATTAACGCTGTTTTTCACTATATTTAAGGCAAATGGAGAAATTTTTGCTTTTAAGGACTACGATCTTTTAATGTCATTACCGATTCGTGTAAGTACTATTATTACAAGTAGATTTTTGTATTTATATTTGCTGAATACGATCTTTTCAATCATAATCATGCTACCAATGGGAGTTGTTTATGGCATACATGAGAATCCATCAGTTTCTTTTTACTTTATGTGGTTCATCAGTATGTTTATAGCATCTTTAATTCCAACAACAATAGCAGCGATCTTTGGAGCTGCGATTACGGCAATCGCTTCTAGATTTAAAAATACGAATAAAATAACTACGATTTTAAGTTTTATAGTAATTATTACATTTAGTTTCTTTATGATGAAAAATGGGAATTCTCAACATAGCCTCAATGATATGAACGGGATTGGTGCAATTGTTTCAGAGCAATTAACTAAAGTGTATCCTTTAGCTAACATGTTTCAAAAAGCAATTGTTAATGCTGATATTGTAGCGTTCATCCTGTTTGTTGGGATATCAGTTATTTGGTATTATCTTTTTGTAAAAATACTTTCGCTAAAATATAAGCAAATAAACACAGGGATTTCCACTTATCATATGCTTTCAAATTATGAGATTCATAGTATGAGAAAAGAAAGTGTATTGGTTGCATTGTATAAAAAAGAGGTGAAGCGTTTCTTTTCTTCTACAGTGTATGTAATAAATAGTGGAATGGGAGTCGTGATGGCGATCGCTTTCGCGCTAGCTATAGTTGTAGTAGGACCAAGTCAATTAATAGATTATCCTGGAATCGAGACGCTTTTGCAAAAGATTGCTCCATTTGCTATTTCAGCAGCGATTTCGATGACGTGTACAACATGTGTGTCATTGTCTTTAGAAGGAAAAAATGTATGGATTATTAAGTCGTTACCTATTACGCCAAAGATGATTTATGACAGTAAAATTCTTGTGAATCTTTCATTAAGTATACCTGCATCACTTATTAGTGCCGTATTACTGATAATAGGGTTAAAACTAGATGTTTGGAGTTCTATTTTAATCGTAATAACACCGATAGCATATTCATTCTTTTCGGCAGTATGGGGGATTTTTATTAATAATCGATTTGGTTATTATGATTGGGTATCAGAAACTCAAATAGTAAAGCAAAGTGTAGGATCGTTTGTCGGTATGTTTGGTGGTTTAATTACGGCTGTTATACCTGCCTTTTTAATCGGTACTGCTACGATTTCGAGCTACAGAGTATTTACTTTTGTAGTTGTTATAGTGCTTGCGATTATTACTATTTTCTTGTATAAGAACGAGTCGAGAAGAAGTATAAAGTGAAACTTTAATCAGTGGGGGTTTTGTTCATCCCCCACTGATTATTAGCCTTCACCAATCGGGCGTTTACGAGCAGCCCGACTCCCACCTAACTTCTTTGCTCCACCTGAATTTTGAGGTGGGAGTTTTACTAGGGATAAAATAAAAAGCTGCTTTTCCTTTAAAGAGGAAGAGCAGCTTCTTTATTTTGAAAAAGTTTAGACCTTTATATTACTTTTTTAAAACAGGTACCCATATCTCGCTTCTGAAATTCGGCGAGGATACGTCTTTACTTTCATTCCACAATATTTCCGGCCCTTCCGCTAGTTCATAGTTTGAAGAAGGGAACCATTCGGAATAAATACGTCCCCATACATTTTGTAATGCATCAGGAAATGGACCGACAGCTTCAAATATAGCCCATGTTGAAGCTAATACTTCAAGTTGTGTGAATTGCTCTAGACAAGCTTTCGTTGTGGCAACTCCAATGTAGTGATCGAGTTCGCCTTTTTCCTCCATTCTTCCTTCAGAAAAATTCGTAGAAGCACTAATAATTCCGGTAGGTTCAATATTTGAAAGGGACTTTAATATGTCGATTGATTGGCTGTCTAAACTTTTCCACATAGAAGCGATTTCTTCGTTTACACCATTAAAAACAATCGGCACTCGTTTTTGTATACCAATGATTTGAAATGGCTCTTTTTCTTCAATTCGATAGTTCATTTCAGTTCCTCCTTGAATGGATAGTTGGAAGGTCATTGGTGAATAAGCTTTCAAAGAACGAATTGTACTTCGAGCTTCTGAAGGCGTTATTCCGTGCAAATTTTGAAATGCACGTGTAAATGAATCTGGTGAGTTGTATCCATATTTTATAGCGACATCAATGACTTTTGCATTGCTATCTTTTAGTTCAAAGGCAGCAAGGGTAAGACGTCTACAGCGAATATATTCTGATAGTGATATGCCAGCTAGAAAAGAAAACATTCTTTTGAAATGATATTCGGAGCAGAAAGCTATTTTTGCGACTTCTTTAAAATCAATTTCGTGTGTAAGGTTGTCTTCAATATACTGCATTGCCGCATTCATATTTTTAAGTGAATCCATTATATGACCTCCTTTGTATATAGAATATCAGGAACGAAATAGCTCCATCCGACATTTCATGCACAACTTTGTGGGGGCATTTTTAACCTTACAAAATTGTAATGTTCCTGTAAGGAGAATGAATGGATGGCATGATATCCCAATGTTATAGTAACAAAGTACTTTAGTACATTAGGTTAAATTCTGATGTCTTTACTTATGTGCCTTACATAACTGTCATGTTTGTGTAAGAAACATCGATAGTGGCAAGAGTAGAGAGTGTATATAGTTGAAAATAGAGAATAGAAGAAATGAGGGATGTCGAGATGAAAACAGTGTTAGAAGCAAAAAATATTGAAAAAGTATATGACACAGGTGGGAATAAATTTGCAGCTTTAAAAGGTATTAACTTACAAGTAAAAGAAGGTGAGTTCGTTGGAATTATGGGACCTTCTGGTTCGGGTAAGACGACTCTTTTAAATGTTCTTTCTACAATTGATAATGCGACGAACGGTGAGATTTTAATTGATGGAAAAGACATCGTGAAGATGAACGATGATAAGCTAGCGTTATTCCGCCGTGATCATTTAGGGTTCATTTTCCAAGATTATAACTTATTAGATACGTTAACGGTGAAAGAGAATATTGCGTTACCTCTTGCGTTATCGAAGGTGAAAGCGAGTGAGATTGATCGCCGCGTTCTTGAAATCTCAAAGAAATTCGGTATTGATCATATTTTAAGTCAGTTCCCATATCAAGTATCCGGTGGACAGAAGCAGCGCTGCGCAGCATCGCGCGCGATTGTTACAAGTCCTAGTATGATATTTGGGGACGAGCCGACTGGAGCACTTGATTCTAAATCAGCGACAGATTTATTAGAAAGTATGAAGTCGTTAAATGAATATGATAACTCTACAATTTTAATGGTAACGCACGATGCATTTGCGGCGAGTTATTGTAAACGAGTTATTTTCATTAAAGATGGTGAGTTATATAAAGAATTACACCGTGGTGAATCAACACGTAAACAGTTCTTCCAAAAAGTCGTTGACGTAATGTCTTCTATTTCTGGAGGTATGGCTGATGACCTTATCTAGTATTGCCCTCCGCAACATACAGCGGAACTTTAAAGACTACTTTGTATATTTTGCATCTATGATATTTAGCATCGTCATCTATTTTACATTTAAGGCGTTGCAGTATAATTCACAAATGGAAAAAGCTGCGGAAGGTTCTAAAAAAATTAGCGGTGCATTTCAAGTTTCAAGTGTCATGCTAATCATCTTCGTAGCGGTGTTCATTATATATTCGAACGGTTTCTTTACACGAAAACGTAAAAAAGAAGTTGGGCTATATTCGTTACTCGGTATTCGTAAAAAACAAATCGGTAAAATGCTCTTTTATGAAAATATGTTAATGGGATTAATGTCTTTAATTATAGGGATTGCGATTGGTAGCATCCTTTCGAAACTATTCCTTGAATTATTAGTAAGCATGATGGGATTAAACTTAAATGTTCATTTTGAAGTACCGATGGCTGCAATTGTGGATACAGCAATTATTTTCTTTGTGATTATATTGTATACATCACTTCAAGGGTATCGTTTAATTTATCGATTTAAGCTAATTGAACTTTTCCGCGCAGAACGTGAAGGAGAAGAAATGCCAAAAGGATCAGTAATTATGGCATTCATTTCAGTTTTCTTAATCGGTTCAGGTTATTTCTTAGCATTAATGTATGTGAAAGCACTTAAGTATGCCGACTTTATGGTAGTCGCACTTTACATTTTACTGGCGACAGTAGTAGGTACGTACTTACTATTTATGTTCTTTACAGTATTCGTATTGAAACGTGCAAGAAATAATAAATCATCGTTTTATAACGGTATGAATATGGTAACGACGTCACAGTTACTATATCGTATTAAAGGAAATGCAAAGTCACTTGCGACAATCTCTATTTTAAGTGCAGTGACATTAACAGCGGTTGGTACGTCAGTTACGATGTATTACAACACATTTACACAATCAAAAGTAGCTGCGCCGTACAGTTATTCTTATGAGAAAAAAGATGAAGAGCTTGATAAGAAAGTAAATGCGATTTTTGCTGAAGAGAAGGCGAATCACCCTGTCAAAGATCAATTTGAAATTGAGACGGTTCCTGTAAAAGGGAAGTTTGAAGGGGATAAAGTGGACTTCATTCTTAATCTAAACTACACGATTTCAGAGAAATATCAGTTTATGTCTCAGTCCGAATTTAATAAACTTGCAAAAAAAATCGATGCAGAAACAGTGAATATAGCTACTGGTGAAGCATTTATATATGATAGCTCTTATATTGAAGGGTATGAGTTTAGCCCTGGGTATAAAGGAAGTGAAGCAGTATTCCAAATTGGCAATGAAACGAAGACATTAACGATTCAAGGTGCAAATAATACAGCAATTACGAACTTAGGTGAATTAGTGATTGTCGTTTCAGATGAAATGTATGAACAGGCGAAGCAAGCATTTGGAACACGTACTGTAAAAAATATTGATGTAAAAGATGAAAGAAACAGTAAAGTATTAACAGAAAAGTTAGCAAAAGTGATGCCAGCTGGTGAATCAGAAATGTTACCACTATTTAGAGATTTCTATACTGGTTTCCAGACGGGGCTTGAAGGAACGGGGCTCATGATGTTCATCGGAATGTTCTTAGGACTTGTATTCTTACTAGCAACAGGCTCTATTATTTACTTTAAGCAATTAACTGAAGCAAATGCAGATCGTGAGCGTTACGTTGTACTTCGTAAAGTTGGTGTAACGAAACAAGAAATGAAAAAAGCTATCGCAAAACAAGTAAGCTTTATCTTTGCGATTCCGTTAGTAATCGGAATTCTGCATAGCTTATTTGCACTAAAAGGTTTAGCAAACTTATTACCATTCGAAATTATGATTCCGCTCCTAATTAGTATCGGAGTATATGGCGTCATTTATATCGGATATTACTTCTTAACAGTTCGATCTTATTATAAGATTGTGAGCGCGAAGTAATAGACGGTATCTGTAAGGAAATAAGAACAAGAAAAATAGTCATTCACCTAATTTTTTATTCAGGTGAATGGCTATTTTTGTTTTGATAAGCGCTAGTGAGGGCGTTTACGGGCAGCAGGGCTATCCATAAGTTTGATAGCCATTTCATCTGATACTTTTGGATAGGTAGTGGGTCCGATTATAATTGTTCTTTAAATGATTTATGTATTATTTCACATTAGACGTAGCCATGGTGTTTCTTCTTTTAAAAACTAAATTCATTAATGTACTATTAGTTAAAAGTTTATCTAGCAAAAAACGATTGGTAAGGGCCAATAATTAGTAAGGGATGAGGAAAATCCTCACTAATTAAAGTTTTAACTTATTTAATATCCAATATATCAAATGAATAGATTTATTAAGGATAGATATTTATAAAATTAGGAACACAAAATATTTCATGTATAAGAAAAAGCACACATTGAAAGTATTGTAGCAGTGGCGATAAAGTAGGGCATGTATTTGTATAGGCAAAAAAGGAGTACAGTGATGAGTAAATATCCAGAATAAAGGCTTAAGTTTATTGAGGGTAGTGTAAAAGATTAGAACAAAAAGAAGGAGGGTTATTCTGTAGGATAACTCTCCTTCTTTTTAATGTAATGGTTTTTTCGTAGATAAATCAGGCTTTGTTTGAAAAACGATTATATAAATAGTTAATATAATTGTAGTGATCAGATTGGCTAATATAGTCATTAAATCACTTGTTGGAATGATGAGAACAAAGATTGAAAGTACGGCAGAAGCAAGTGGAATAAACTTTTGTAGAGTAGTTAACTCTCCATCTTTATGAAGCTTCGAAGACTTAAAGAAGCTAATTAAGAAAATAAGGGATGTAAATAATAATCCTAAATACCCCCAACCATCTTCAATATACCAAGGTAAAAAGCTCATTCGTGATGTAAAAATAAAAAGATTTAATATTAACATGCTAATCATTAACATATTTAATATAGTGATATTTGTCTGTTTTTTCACTTGAATTACACTCCGATATTTATTTGTTTTTTATAGATTATAGTATCAATTAGCGCTTAGTTAATTGATTTAATTCTTGTAATTCCTTTTCTTTAAAGGAATTAAAGTTTCTCTTTTCAACTGTATAAATCTCTTCTTTTATAAGACTAGCTTTAAATTGAGCATCTAAAAATTGAATCTCTTTATCCAAAACTTTGATACTTAGCTGAATGCATTTCTCTCGCTGAGCCGTTGGTAAATCATCACGGTGTTTCGGTTCTTTATGTGGATTTTTTGTATTATCGACACGAACTCCATAACTTAGTTCTAATTCATCTAATTGATTATATAATTCATCTAATTCTTCTCTTTGCTTCATTATTGAATTGACTTCTGAGCTTGTGATAGTAGGATTAGTTAATTTGAAATGAGCTAGTTCCGCTGCATAAGCCTCATTTTTTGTACCTGTATTTGCAAACACAACAGTGGATACTCCCATTAGTAGGCCAAGGGATAACGTTGTAATAATTATTTTTTTCATATCATTTTATTCCTTCCATTGTTTAGTATAAATAAAATATTTTTCGATCTCTTTATTGAGACGTTTTTGTCATTTCCATAAACCTTTCTTCAATTTCATCCAATTCGAATGAATGACATATTCTACGGTCTTCTTTATCTAAAATTCTATAGTGTTGAGATAGAACATTTTGTTGTATTTTATAACCGTTTACTTCTTTTATTTGTCGCCACCACAGCTTTCCTCCTAAAGTCTTCGGGAAGTTAGTATTGTAATGTGTAAAAGCAATCGTTTTTATAATTTCATTCACATCATCTCCGAATGTCATCTGGACTGTATCACTCTGTTCAAAGAGTGTTACGACACAAACTGCGCCTGTCCATGTTAGAGTGCGTCTTCCTTTTTCGATTTCCACTAATGTTTTCTTCGATAAACCGATAATTTCTGACATTTTATCCTGTGATAAATCGCTCTCAACACGAATGAGTTTTAATTTTGAATTGACGAGTTCAATAAATTCTTGCTTATCCATAATGTATCTCCTTCTTTCTTGTAGTGTAAATTTACACTAAAGGTGTAAATTTGTCAATAATAGTGTAAAGAGTTACTTTTTGCTTTTTTGATCATGCTAATTAATATTTCATTTTTAGTTTAAGAAAATGTTAAGAAACCATACGAGTTTTTATTTTCGAATCGTGAGTAAATGAAAATAGTGATGAAGTTTTTCGGGAAACGAAAGAGAACATAGTGAAAATTATGTTCTCTTTCGCTTTTTTTAGTTAAAATGGGGTGTACATAACAAGGATATTTTAAGTGGAGTGTTATATTTGGGAATTCTTATCATAGTAGGATGTCTATTAATAGGCATCTTTTTTATTGGTCTAAGTATTTATAGGTTTGTAAAAGAATTAAAAGAAAAAGATTCAAAAAAAGATAAATGGACGGTATTGGCACAAAATATTTTAGAGCTATTTTGTGATCCGCTGCACGGAGCACCGTTCTACTTTTTAATTGGTGCGCTCTTTTTTGTAGTTGGGCTTTTATTTCTCTCTATGGGAATGGGCTGGGTTGAAATTGATTAGTTGGCGCTAGAGCATTAATTATATACAAGTATGTAAGAGGTATATTAGTAAAAGTATTTCATAGTGGTAGTGTTAAGAAGGAGAGAGTAAATGCCAATTATAAGAGATATCCGATTAAGTTTTCTAAAAAGAAAAGAGCATATAAGTAGTTTAGAGACATTAAAATTAACATCCTCAAGCAACTATGATGAGGAGCTATCTTTTTTTAAAGAAACGAGCTGTATTACTTCTTTATACGAGCGACATATGTCAAAGTTAAGAACAGACTATGAAAAAGTTATTTTGATTTACTGTGTGGATGATATTTCATTATTAAATCAGTGGGAGAAGAAATATCGAATTTTTCCTGGATATATGAATGTGTTTGTAGAGTATGGGAGTGTAAATGATTTTCCATATTTATCAGATAGAGAGAAAAAAGAATTAGCCCTTCAAATCGTTCATACTGAAATGAAGAGTTTAGCTGTGGAATGTGATTGGGATATAGAGATGTTAGAAAAAGCATACAATAAGGTACTGGATTTGGATTATAAAAATGAACTTGTATATATAAAGAAGAGTAGTCCGAATAAAAAATATGTATGTAGTATAATTTGGCAGTATGAAGTGGCTTATGCTGATATGTACTTAGAAATAAGGGAGTATAGAACGAGACGGTTAATCAAAAAGGAAAAGCTTATTAGAGAAGAAGATATGTATAAAATGTTTAATCATATTAGTGACGTGGCTTGGAAGTTAAACCATAAAGTGATGTTGATGAACGACAAAGGAAAAACTATGTGGATATTAACCTTTTTAGAGAAAAACAATCCAGCTAGTTTAGTTTGGAAGATTGAAAGAATTGAGGAAAGTTGATAAAAAAGAGCTTGAAACCATTCAAGCTCTTTTTTATTACTATTTATATCCTAAAATATGCTCAACCTCATGCACACTTAATTTACTTGCCTTAGCAATCGTTTCAAGTGGTATACCAAGATCATACATATTTTTAATCATTTGAATTTTTCCCTGCTGAACCCCTTCTTTTCGACCCTTTTTAATGCCTTGTTCAATGCCTTGTTCAATCCCTTTTTTTATTCCTTGTTCCATTCCTCTTTTTATTCCTTCTGTCTCTGCGTGGGCGAATTTTGCTGCTTCATCCATTAAAACTTTCTCCCTTGCGTCATAGGCTTGTCGGAAAGAAGAATCTTGACTCATACGTTCCCATTTATTTATCGCTTTTTGTAAAATAGGATCTTGGTTCATAGCAATATCCTCCAATGTTTTAGTTAAGTGCTCATCCTCATTTGCTGAAAGTAATAAAAGCCAACGAGCAAATGGATCTTTCCACGGATTTACTTTTTCTTCATGCTATTGTTCTGTTAACTTTGGAATTTCTACAATGTGAATTTCTATGTCATCACTCAAGAGTTTCTGTTGTTGTGTATTCCATAATGTGCCCGTTGTATGAAATTCTTTGTGATCTGAAAACATTATGAAGTTCAATAAATTAATGGTGATGGTTTTATGAAGCGAACTGTAAGGCATACCTTTTTGTAATCGGGATGTGTATAATTTTCCCCAATAATATAAACTACGTTTTATCATATCGTGATTATTATTGAGCTGTATTTCTACATTTACTTTTGTTCCTGTGTTTAATGTCGCTGAAATGTCTAAAATAGATAACTTATCCTCTTCATATTCCCGATGTAAATGTGGATCTTCTAGTTGTAGAGAAGCAATGGGCGACTCTAAAGACTCTTGTAACATAGCGTTTAAAAATGCAATTAGAATATCTTCACTACCATTCGTACCAAACAATTGTTTAAATGCAAAATCAATGCGTAAATTAACTAACTGTTGGTTGAACACAGCTTTTCCTCTCCCTTGTATCAGGTTGTTTCTTTCTTTCATTGTACCTAAAAAGAAATAGGCCATGCAAACAGGCCCTTCTGCTATTTTGTTAGTAGTATTATTAGAAATTGAAAGGCAAGTATGTCTATGTTATACTCTAGTGAAATTGGATGGATTTTGAGTGTGAATGAAATTTAAAGGATAGGAGAACTCATAATAGATGAAAAGAAGAAGAAAGTCCGGAGAAAAGATACAAATGAACCGATTTACATTCCCTTTATGTTACGGAAGTGAAGCACCATCTTATTACTACGAGGTAGCGGCTCATGAAAGAGAGGGACGCTTCTATTTAACATCAGATCTTTGTGTAATGGACGATGAACATTATTTTATTAGAGGCTGTTTAGAGATTCCTATAATTGATTACCACGAAAATTTCATCTGGACTGTGTGGGTATCACTTAGTAAAGAAAGTTATGATAAAGTACTAGAAGAGTGGGATGAGAGAGGACGAGAGAATAGTGATCCTCATTTTGGCTGGTTATCTGTAGAAATACCAGTTTATCCAGAAACACTAAATTTAAAGACAAATGTACATATAAGAGAAGTTGGAATGGCACCGTATGTTGAATTAGAGCCAACCGATCACCTTTTAGCGATAGAACAAAGAAATGGAATTACTTTAGAGAGAGTTAAAGAAATACAAGAAATTATACAACGACATAATTAGATTAGAAGAAAAAAACGAGTGATATCACTCGTTTTTTTCATTACACAACATTAGGATTATAAATCATCGTAAAGTGCGCTTGTAACAACTCAATATGACACGGTGTATGTAGAGAGCTTTCACCATCTGTATCTACTTCTTTTTCTTCTTCTGTTTCAATATGAATGGATTTAGCTTTGACGTGGAAGATGTCATTTTCATTTGAGTCTTCAAATAGTTTCTTTCCGATATAATCTTTAAACGCTTGAATGCCTGTTGATTTGACTACGAAAATATCAAGTGTTCCGTCATCACATTTTACGTTCGGAATAAAGGATGGGATACCCCCGAGATATTCACCGTTTCCAACCATAACAAGGACAGCTTCATCTTCATACACTTGTCCGTCGTAAGTAATTTTTACTGGGAATGGTTCAGCATTTTTTACAGTTCGAATGGTGCTTAAATAGTAACCAATTTTACCAAGCTTTGCTTTCTCTTCTGCATCAATATTGTTTGATACTTCAGATACGAGTCCAATGCCCCAGAAGTTTAAGAAGTGTTGTCCGTTTGCTTTTGCGACATCAATTGGTTTTACATGTCCTTTTGTAATGAGTTTCGCTGCTTCTGCAATATTTTGCGGAACACCAAGTGTGCGAGAGAAGTCGTTGCAAGTTCCACCTGGAATGATTGCAAGTGTAGGTCTAGTTTCAAGAGAGGCTAAGCCGTTTGTGCATTCAAATACAGTTCCATCACCACCAAAGACGATAATTAAATCTACTTTACTAGCAAACTCCTGACAATATTTTGTTGCATCACCTTGCTTTTTCGTATGAAGGATATGTAGGTCAGGAAAAGCTGTGGCAAGTGGTGGTACGATTTTTGTTAAGTTCGTATGTAAATCGCCTTGTCCTGCTTTCGGATTTACGATGAGGAGTACTTTTTCAAATTTTGTTTTTGTCATTCTTCATCTCTCCCTTTGTTTTTATAAATTACGGTAGAAATAAAACTTCCACCAATAATGCATGGAAGCTTATTTGATCCCGCTATTTGCGGGCCAATAATCATTGGGAATGGAAAAAAACCCCACTGATTAAGGTTTCACTTTATTATATTATTCCGTTACAACTGAAGCGATAAATGGTAAGTTACGATATTTTTCTGCGCAGTCGATTCCGTAGCCAACGATAAATTCGTCTGGAATTTGGAAGCCAACATACTCAGCTTTTAAGTCCACTTTACGGCGTTCAGGTTTATCAAGTAACGTACAGAATTTCATTGCTTTTGGTTTATGCATGAAGAAGTGATCTTTTAAGAAGTGAAGTGTTAAACCAGAATCGATAATGTCTTCTACGACAATTACGTTTTTTCCAGTAATGTTTACATCGATATCTTTTAATAGTTTTACTTTTCCAGTTGTTTCTGTTTGATTTCCGTAGCTAGATGCAGAGATAAAGTCGATAGTTACTTCGTTTTTAATATGACGAATTAAATCAGCAGCGAATACGAAAGATCCTTTTAATACAGCGATTACAACGATTTCTTCTCCTTCAAAATCACGTTCGATTTGAAGCGCTAGTTCTTTTACTTTTTCTTGTAATTGTTCTTCAGAAATTAAAGTGTCTTTTATTTCAATTTTCATTTGAATCCTCCTACAGTGTAAAACTTGTGAACATTTCGACTGTAAAGGATAGAAAGAAAAAAGTCAAAGAAGATATAAGGTTTTTACAGAAATCCCCACAAAATAGTCAGGTGATATGATATACTGATAATATTAAGAAAACGCTTCCAAAAAGGGTGATTATGATGAAAAAGAAACAGTATACAAGTGTAACATTTATAAAAGCATTGCTTTTAACAATTGTTCTTGGTATGTTGGCTTACATAATTGATGTACCTGCAATTCGCATTTCACTAATTGGAATGACTTTAGTATTAGGCGCAATTTCCCATGGTATGATGTCGCAGCTGCAAGAGGCTGGACTTGATGATATGAAAGATTCTATAGATAAGAAATGAGAAACCTTCACGTATATAGAGTGAAGGTTTTTTCGTTTCTTACAAAAATGTAAGGTGATTTGTAAGACAAATCGATAGTTGCATAGTAGTGTTTTGGATAAACTATAAGTGTAAGGTAAGAGGCAAGCATATTTTAGGTAAATTAAGTTTTAGGCACTCTATATGTGAAAAAGGAGTAGGAGGGCATGGAGAAACATTGGACGACCTTTTCTTTTTTAGCAACTAGTAACACCGTAATGCTAGCTGGAGAAATGGATTTTTTGCAGATGTTTGATCGAGAAGACGATCATTCTTCTTCTAAATTTACAATGAAATGGAGTAAGTGGAGCGATAGTTGTAAATTGGAAGAAGAGGCCCCTAACGAAAGGCAAAAAATTATTTTAACAAATCCTATTAAAGCATGGGTCGTTCAATGTCGTAAGTGTAACGTCAAAAATCACTTCAAGAAAACTGAGCCGAGACAATTAGTTATCACTCCGGCCTTTTCTACTTCTCACTCACGCGAAAGTAACAAATAAATATCGAGACACACACCCGAAAAAACATCGTATATATTACGGTGTTTTTTTATTTTTCTAAAATGAAATCTTTAAATGAAATATATTTCATCTGCATCTTATATTTACATCTGTTGTTTATTCTAGTAATACATCCGATGCGACGTGATGTAAAACGTATAAGAGGAGAGAATGAAAATGAAAAAAAAACTATTACCAATTTGTGCAATGGCACTTTTAACAGTAGGATATTCTTCAGTAGCGAGTGCTTCTACTGGAACGTTAACAAAAGAAGAAGCGGCGCAAGTGCAGCAAGATGCAGCTAAAAAAGAAGAAGCAATTAAGGTACAGCAAAAAAATGATGTAGAGAAAAAGGAAGCGGCACAAGTACAAGAAAAAAGTGATATGGCTAAAAAGGAGGAAGCAATAAAAGCCGGGCAAAAGAATGATACGGCTAAAAAAGAAGTAGCGCCACAAGTGCAAGAAAAGGAAGCTATTGCAAAAAAAGAAGCAGCAATTCAGGCCGGGCAAAAGAATGATGTAGCGAAAAAGGAAATAGCAAAACCAGCTGTAAAGGGAGAGAAATTACCAAATACAGCATCAAATAATGTAGCAATGATGGCATTAAGTGCATGTCTTGTAGCAATAGGCACATTATTTGGATTGAATCGTCGTAATAAAGTGAAGGCATAAAAATAAAATCTTTATTAGCCTATAAAGAATGGGATAATTTCATATATTAAAAATGGTAGGATGTCCCTACCATTTTTTGCATGGAGGGATTAACAGTGACGATTCTAAATCGTATTGGGTTTACGTTAATGATAGTAGGTCTATTAATGGGAGCTTTTTATTCTTTTGAATGGTATAAAGGAAAAAGTTCTGCACAAGATTTGACGACGGAAGAGATTGAAAATTTTGAACAGCAAACAGCCAAGCAGCATTCTAGCGAAGTACCAGTAAACGCGCAAATACCTTCTTCTCAAATACAACATAAAGAAGGAGAAAAGGTAGCAATGTTAAATATACCGAAAATAAAGAAGAAGTTTTCTATATATTGGGGAGCGAATGATGCAACTTTGAAAAAAGGAGTTGGTATGTTCGTTAGTGATTTAACGACAACGCCATCTGGAGGAGGACATACTGTACTGAGTGGGCATCGAGATACTGTATTTACAGAGTTAGGGGAGTTAAAAGAAAAGGATAACCTTATTTTGGAGTATGATAATAAAACTTACACATACGAAATTCAAAAGAAATGGATTACACATGCGGATGATCGCACTGTTATTGTTAAAAAAGAAGAACCGACATTAACATTGACGACTTGCTATCCATTTGATTATATAGGGGATGCACCGGATCGATATATTATCGAGGCGAAGTTAACTGGTAGTTATTCAAAATAAAGTGAAACTTTAATCAGAGGGGGTCTTGTCCATCCCCCCTCTGATTATTAGCCCTCACCAATGGGCTTTTACGGGAAGTTAATCTCCCACTTAAGTTCCTCGCATGTGCCGAATTTTGAGGTGGGAGTCTTACCGCCCGCAAATAGCGGGATAAAATTGTAGTTTCTGAAAGCGGGAGGGGGATACATAAGTTATGTCAAAGAACATTTTAATTGTTGAAGATGAAGATATATTACGTGAAATATTAAAGGATTACTTTTTGAGTGAACAATATAAAGTGCTTGAAGCGAGAGACGGAAAAGAAGCTTTAGTCTTATTTGAAGAAGAAGAGGTCGATTTAGTTATACTTGATATTATGTTGCCAGAACTTGATGGATGGTCCGTTTGCCGAAGGATTCGTAAGACGTCCGGGGTTCCAATTATTATGTTAACGGCACGTGTAGATGAAGATGATACGTTACTTGGGTTTGAGCTTGGGGCAGATGATTATGTTGCGAAACCATATAGTCCGCCTATTTTATTAGCGAGAGCGAAGCGATTATTAGAAAGTAGAAAAGTTATGCAAAAATCTACAGAGAATGAAGATGACACATTAGTTATTCGTGGAATTTGTGTCCACTTCCCATCGCGTACTGTCACTGTTGATGGAGCGCATATTACTTTAACACATACCGAGTTTGAAATATTAGTGTATTTCATGAAAAACCAAGGAATTGTTCTAACAAGAGAGCAATTAATTTCAAGAATTTGGGGATATGAGTTTGCTGGGGATGATCGCACAGTAAATAGTCATATTCGTAATTTGCGAAATAAATTAGGAGAGAAAGCAAAGTACATTATAACTGTAGTGCGAACCGGTTATAAATTCGAGGGGAACATATGAGAAAAGGGATTGTACTTAAATTATTTACCCTTACAACAGCTCTATGTATGTTGATTTTAGCGACGATATTTATTGGACAAACGATATTTTTTAAGCAATATTATGCGAATCGAAAAGTGGAAGATATTAAAGTGAATTTAAATTCTTTTGAAAAGAACTATTTAAATTATGCAGGAAGTGCAGATGGAATTCAGAAGCTGGAGCAAGACTTTTTAAGAGAAAATAATACGTGGATTACAACATTAAATCAGAATGGGAATTTAAAACATGCGGATGATTTTTATGTGGAGATTACTTTAGAGCGTTTGGCAGAGAAACAATTTGGACAAAAAACAATCACTATTCCTCTGTATAACCTCATGAATATAGATGAGATTGAAAGTAGGATACTACCTAGTTTGGTAGGAAAAAAGGTTTATTTTAGTGGTTTGCTAAGAAATGACAGTTTCATCACATCATATTTACAGTCAGCAGAGGGGAGTTTGAGTTGGGCTAATAAACCACTAAGTAAGAAGTTAGCTGAAAGAGAACTTAAGGCAAGTGAGGAAAAGCCAAAAGTAGCACAAGATTTAATCGGTGAGGAAAGAAAAAAAGTTGCTGGGAATTTGAGTGATTTGGAGAAGAAGAGGGTTGCTCAAAATTCCGATTTCAATATAAATGGGACAATTACGAAAGTGCAGCCTTCTGATGGAACAGTTCCCGTAAATCCAATTTATAAAAACAATTTATTTTTGGATAATATAAAAGAATTTCAAGCTGATTTATTACTAAAAGAAAGCAATCAAATAAAATATGCAACACAAACAATGGACTATGAAAAAAATGATATAAAATATAAATTATTAATCAAACCAATAAAAGAAAAAGATGGATCGGTGACATACATATACGCGATGGCTTCTTTACAGCCTGTCGATGAGGCTGTGCAAATGGTGCAAGATTATTACATTTACATTGTTGCGTTTGTAGTCGTTCTTATATTTCTAGCTTCGTTCTATTACTCAAAACAAATCGCAAAACCGTTATTAAAAATAAATGATACAACGAAGAAAATAGCGCATTTAGATTTTACAGAAAAAATTCCGATTACTTCAAAAGATGAAATTGGTGATTTATCGCAAAATATTAATACATTATCTAATAAACTACATTCACATATTGGACAGTTAGAACAAGATATTGAAAAAGAAAGAAAGTTAGAAAACACAAGGAAAGAATTTATTGCGGGTGTATCGCATGAACTAAAAACGCCGCTGAGTATTATGAAAAGCTGTATTTCTATTTTAAAAGATGGGGTAGCTGAACATAAAAAAGATTACTATTTTCAGGCGATGGAAAAAGAAGTAGACAAGATGGATATACTAATTTTGGATATGCTTGAATTAGCTAAATTTGAGTCTGGCACATACAACATGAAGATGGATTCTTTCTATATCGATGGAGTGATTGAAGAAATATGTGAACAGCTTTCATCAGAGATAGAGAAAAAAGAACTGAGTGTGCACAAGCATATATGTCCAGCTGAAGTGGTTGGGAATCAAAATAGAATTGAACAAGTCATCGTGAACTTCATTACGAATGCAATACGTTATACACCACATAAAGAAGATATTATTATTTCCGTAATAGATGAGAAGAATCATATAAAAGTGTGTATTGAAAATAAAGGTGCTCACATTGAAGAAGAACAATTAGATAAAATTTGGGATCGTTTTTATCGTGTGGATGCGGCACGGAAACGTTCACAAGGTGGAACAGGGCTTGGCCTTGCAATTTCAAAAAATATTTTAGAACTACACAATGCTGAATATGGGGTGAAGAATACCGAAGATGGTGTGTTATTTTACTTCTATTTACCGAAAAAAGCGTAGACAATCATGTTACGCTTTTTTAATTTGTTTTCATATTATCTTTACCTAATCTTTATTTTGGAGCAGTATAATTTGGATAGAAAATGAGGTTATGTAAGGAGTAGATTAGCCGTGAATAGCAATTTACTAGGTGTGATGGTATTTATTTTCTTGTGTGCATTTATTGTATTTATTATTGATATTACGATATGAAAAAAGAGCGCTAATTAAGCGCCCTTTTTTTGTGTATTCATTTGATAAGCACCGATGCTTTTGAATAAGCGTGGTGAAGTTGTAAATAAAAGAATTAGTAATACAGTACATAGTATGAAAGAACCGATCATGGTACTGCCGTTTACAATTAATGAATATAGCACAGCTGATTGTCCTTTCGGTGCATATTGTCCCCAGAAAATAATACCAGCGATAAAATGACAGAAATAGCGTGCAAAGCTACCGACAAATGTTGCAATGATAATGTAAACAAGTGCTTTTTTTCCTTTGTTTTGTTTTGGTTTATCTTTGCGACTACCAAAACTTGAATGCTCTGCATTACTGATGTCTGAGGCAAGTGCTTTTTGAATTGGACGATAGAATAAACCAGCAAAGCCGATAAAGGCAAAGGCAATGAAGTACTCAATGAATGCTTGAACTGGTGTTAGAATGTAAGCATCGCCTACGACAATTTGTAAAAGCCCCCAAATTAAGCCTCCTAAGAAAGCCCTTTTGAAGCCCCAGCGGTATGCGATAATAAAAATAGGAATCATAGCAAATGAGATGGAACCGCCTGTTGGAAGTTTAATTGATAATGGTAGAATGTCGATAATCAAGGCGAAGGCTGCAAGAATAGCAGATTCGATCATCGCTTGTAAATTGGTGTTACGCATGTTGTCTCCCCCTAAATCCAAGTTGCACAAAAAAGAACATTATCATAGGAGGATACGAAATACGTAAATAAAAAAAGAGGTGTGTATTTCGGACGTTTGCACAATTCCTGCGTTAGCATTAACTAACAGGTTCGAAGGGTCGGAACGAAATGTTCCCTCTCAGCGGCAAGGCTCCCCCTGTGATAACGAGATTCTTTATTTGTTATTATTTATTGTAAGTGAAATGGATGAGAATGGCAAATATACTTTGTATGACAATTATTGAAATAGAATTGTATTGAAATGTTAATAAATATGAAGCAAAAAGATATAGTCCAAGTGAAATAGAGTATGATATAATTTCTTTGAAAATAATTATCATTCTCTTCTGAGGGGGAAGGTTATGAGCTTAGTAGATATTAAAATTGGTGAGAAAGTGTTAGTAAAAAGTATTCAGTCGTTAGATCAGTTATTAAAGCGTAGATTAGCTGCTTTTGGTCTGGCGGAAGGAAGCGAGCTTCGCATAAAACAGAAAGCGATGTTTAAAGGTCCTTGTACATTGGAGTGTCGTGGGCAGTTAATTAGTATTCGTCATTGTGACGCGAAAATGATAAAGGTGGAATTAGCGTGAATAAGGTTGCTTTGCTAGGGAATCCGAATACAGGGAAAACATCATTATTTAATGCACTTACTGGTTCTTATGAGTATGTAGGAAACTGGAGCGGTGTAACAGTAGAAAAGAAGGTTGGTAAATTAAAAGATAAGCAAGGAACATTAATTGATTTACCAGGCGTGTATGATTTGAATCCAGTTTCACGTGATGAAGGTGTCGTTACGAATTTTCTACTAACAGATGAATTTCATCATATGTTAAATATAGTGGATTCTTCTCAATTTGAGCGAAATATGCATTTAACATTGCAATTACTTGAATTTGGTAAGCCCGTTTCAATTGGTTTAAATATGGTTGATGTGGCAAAGCAAAGAGGAATTGTGATTAATGTAAAAAGGTTATCAGAAATATTAGGTGTAACAGTCGTTCCTGTCATCGCAAGGACCGGAAAAGGCTGTGAAGAATTACTTACTACTCTTCATGAAGAGAAACAAAAAGAGAAAAAGCCATTCATTATTTCATATGGTGTACAAATGGATGAAGGAATTGGAGAGGTAATCGCTCTTTTAGAGACAGCGAATTATGAGCATCCGAGATGGTTAGCCCTTCAATTTCTAAGCAATAACGAAGTAGTAGAAAAAGAAATGAAAGCATTACCAATTTATAAGGAACTTATGGCCATTCGATCTCGTTTAGATGGAAAACTTGATTGTACGTTGGAGGAGCACATTTACAAGACTCGTGAAGCGTATATTGAAAAGTTAAAAACAAATGTTATGCAGCATGAGAAAGAAGGGAAAATTCCTTTCTCGGAAAAAATCGATCAGTTAATTACACATAAAATTTTAGGACTTCCAATCTTTTTAGCAGTTATGTTTTTTATTTTTCAGGTTACGTTTACGTGGATTGGTACACCTTTATCTGATATGCTTGATGGATTTTTTGGCGGACAACTTACTGATTGGGTTACAGCTGGGCTCACAAGTGTTGGGGCTTCTGACTTTATTCAAGCACTCGTTACAGAAGGTATTATTGCTGGTGTTGGTGCGGTATTAGTATTCGTTCCACAAATCTTTGCACTATTCTTCTTCATTTCATTATTAGAAGACTCAGGATATATGGCACGAATTGCAGTTGTTATGGATAGAATTATGGAGTTTTTCGGTTTAAACGGAAAAGCATTTATTCCGATGATTATCGGCTTTGGATGTAACGTTCCAGGTATTATGGCAGCGAGAACGATTGAACAAGAAAAAGAAAGGTTACTTACAGTTCTTGTAACACCGTTTATGTCTTGTTCGGCACGTTTACCTGTATATGCATTATTTGCGGGAGTTTTCTTCCCTCATAGTCAGGCGACTGTTGTGTTCTCTTTATATATCGCAGGGATTGTTCTTGCATTACTCGTTACAAAAATTATGTCTCTTACTATTTTAAAAGCAGAAAAATCTATTTTTGTAATTGAGCTACCACCTTACCGTGTGCCGCAAGCGAAAACGTTATGGCTCAGCACGTGGGAGAAAGGTAAAGGATTTGTTCGTAAAGCGGGTACATTCATCTTCGGTGGTTCTGTTGTCATTTGGTTATTAAACTATGCAGGTCCATCAGGATTTGGTGTTGATATGGGAGACAGTTTCTTAGCGATGATTGGTGGATTTATTGCACCACTTTTTGCACCGCTCGGTTTTGGAACGTGGCAAGCTGCGGCATCCCTTTTAACAGGATTTTTAGCGAAAGAAGTTGTCGTTTCTACGATGGCAATTATTTATGCGGTTAAAGAAGATGTGCTAGGAAATGTAATGGGAGCACATTATACTGCGCTATCAGCCTATGCATTTATGTTCTTTATTTTATTATATGTTCCGTGCTTAGCGACAGTAGCTGTTATTAAACGTGAAACAGGATCGATGAAATGGACAGTTTTCTCTGTCGTTTATCCGCTCGTTGTTGCTTATGTATTAACGCTCATTATATACCAAGTTGGGTCCTTACTCGGATTCTAGAAGGAGATGTATCGCGGTGATGGTCAATATTATAATTGGAGCTATCATTTTTGGTTATGCAGCATATACGTTAGTTAATTTTGTAAAGAGAAGTAAAAAGGGAAAATGCGCAGCATGCTCTTTAAGTAAGTCATGTCAGTCGCAAACTTGTAGTCCAGATATGGAGCAAATTGCTCAGAAATAGAAAAAAGCTTTGCGAAATTCGCAAAGCTTTTTTATTATTTCTTAATTTTTACAAGTTGTGCTCCTTCTACACCATTTTTTCCAGGGAATTCTTTACTAGGGTCTTTATCAAATTTTAATACCCCCACAGATTTTTCTTCACCTTTTACATTGCCGTAAGTTGCATCATCAACAATCGCGAACATATCTGCATATGCACGGCCACTACCGATAATTGTGTTGCCTTCATATTTTAATTTCGCGCCATCAATTGTAGCATTTTCTACTTTATTTTTTGCGAATAACACACCTTGTTCTGTTGTTACAGCTGGTAATTTATCAAGTGGTTTCGTGTCGTCTTTTTCATCAACTTTTTGTAGTAATTCTTTCTTAACAAGTTCTTCACCAGTTTTCTTATCCATTACAAGAACCTTTTTATCTTCTAGCGTTGTAAGCTTCATTTTGTATACATCTTTTTCTTTTACTTCTTTTTTATTTTTATCTGCAATTTGCTGAACTTGCTCTTCTGTTCCGTATAATACAAAGCCGTTCGCTTTTTCTCCTAATAAAGAACAACCTGATAATGCTCCGAATGAAATTGCTGCTGCTAACCCGATTCCTACTAATTTTTTCATGATGATGTCTCCTTTTTATATGTTTTATAGTAAATACAGTTTTTGTATTAGTCCTTACAGTATGAGAAGCTTTTTTGCTATTCCGTTGCTTCTGGTATTAGTGTATAAGAAATATTGAAACGTAACTATCGAGTTAGCTTACAGTAACATTACAATTATGTAATTTAGTGAAATCGCGCAAAAATAAGTTGATTTTGGAGGCAGAAATAATAAGGATATAGTAGGAATACAATATTATATCTGGAATGTCATATTATATTAGTTGTATTTTGGAAATAACATGTAAGGACATCTTAGTTTTGTTATAATAAACACATAGGTTGTAAAAATGAATATTCTTACTGAAAAGGGAGATTTTTAATTTTCCAAGTAGTGAATTTGAAATATGAGGTATATCATAGGAGGAATTTGGATGTCTGTATTTAAACGATTAAGAGATTTAACAATGTCGAATGTGTATTCATTAATTGAAAAAGCTGAAGATCCAGTTAAGATGACGGATCAATATTTACGCGATATGCAAGCGGATGTACAAGAAGCTGAGAAAAGTGTAGCAGCTCAAATTGCACTTGAGAAGAAATTCAAAATATTATTTGAAGAGCAAGAAGCACTTGTGAAAAAACGTGAAGAGCAAGCTCATATGGCTGTTCAAGCAAGCAATCTTGACCTTGCGCGTCGAGCTCTTGAAGAAAAACAAAATGCAGAGCAAAAGATGAATGAGTATAAAGCGAGCTATGAGCAAAACAAAGCAGCTGCTGATAACCTTCGTCTTAAGCTAGAAGAAATGCGTAAGCAATTAACAGAGCTGAAAAATAAACGTGAAACACTTGTTGCACGTGTAAATGCAGCGAAAGCACAAAAGAATATTAATCAGGCGATGTCTGGATTTGATTCAAATTCAGCAAAAGCTGGTTTAAGCCGTATGGAAGAGAAAGCACTTCAATTAGAGGCTGAAGCAGAAGCAAGCGGTGAAATTTACAAGAAAGAAAAGTCGTTAGATGATGAATTCGCAAGCTTAAACAAAAATTCTGTTGTTGACGATGAATTAGCTCGTATTATGAAGCAGTACGAGAAATAATATAGAATAGACAAAGAAACCGACATGTCTGAAGAGAATTCATGTCGGTTTTCTATTACTTTTTTAGAGGAGGTTTTGTAATGACGTGGATGAATGTTTTAGCTATGCTTGTATGGACTGGAGCGAGTGCGGTACTTTTATTTGCAATTATGTGGGTTGATTCGATTTTTACAAAATACAATGATTTAAAAGAAATGAAAAATGGAAATACAGCAGTGACAACGCGTTTCGTTATGAAATTATTTGCGCAAGGGTACATTTTATCTCAATCTATAACGAAAGCGAATGACTTATGGCAAGCGCTTCTTGCCTCAGCAGTTTCATTCGTTATTTTATTAATTGTAGAAATGTTCATTGAGTTTGTGTTAAAGAAAATGTCTGGTTTAGATTTAGAAGAAGGAACGAAAGAAGGCAGCTTAGCACATGCGTTGTTAGCTGGTTCATTACATATCGTTGGTGCACTTATTTTAGGTGCTTGTTTATAAAGAGAAAAGGAGGGGTAGATTGTGAGTTTATTTAAACGTATTAAAAATATAATGAAGAGTCCGGAGCCGCCGAAGCCAGAAAAGAGTCTTTTAACGTTGGCTCCTGGCGATATGATTGAAGTCTCGTTAGTCATGTACGAATTAACTGGGAAAACGAGCATGCATTCTCGCAAGGAGATTATTTTAACTTTGCAGGATGGGAAAGATATTCGTTATTTGAAAATTGAAGACCGTGAAAATACGTATTACAAATTGTATACACCGATTGATGGTCGTTTAGATTCAATCGATGAAATTCCGACGACAATCGAAATGGATGATATAGAGTATCATATGGAAGAACAATATAATGGACGTGTTGTTGTAATGGGGAAAACACCATTCGCTGCTTCGGAGGAACAGTACGTATGGGAATTCCAATCTGATAACCGCAAATTATTACGTGTTGAATGGCAAAATGGTCGCACAATGATGTATGAGGGAGAAGTAATTATTCCTGCTGATGTACAAATCATAAGAGCAACATAAGGGGGGCGTAATCATGTCAAACCGATTGTTTACCATGATTAAATCGTTCGTGATCCCTATACTTGCTATCGTTACATTACTTGTTATTGCCGGTTATGCTTTATCGGGCTGTCAAAGTGGTCAGGCGAAGTCAATTCAGGACCGTTACCCACTAGAGTCTGTCGCAAAGGATGGTAAACAAGAATCTTACGTGTATAGGGCCGCCAATCGGTCAGTTCCTGAAGTTGCAAAGGAACTTATAGCCGAAAGGAAACCGAAGCAAGCATCTAAAGAAGACGAAAATCAAATGTTCCTCGTTTATTCTGATAAAATGTATAATTTACAAAAGGATAAAGAGAAACCATCTGATACGTTAATTGAAATAAGCAATGAAGAATTTGTCCGTCAAAATTACCAACCATCCTTCTTACAAGGATATATCATGGGGAGTATATTAAACGATATATTCGGTTCACGCAAATCATCATACGGTGAGTATCGCGGATATAATGACAGACAAAATCATAAACCGGTGATCCCGGAAAGACCACCTACGAAAGAGGAAAAGAAAACCCCGCCTCCAATTACGAAGGAAGGGAAAGGATCTATTATTAAGCGAGGCGATAATGTAGATCCGAAATCATCTGTAGGTGATAAAGGAAGTATTACGGAAAAAGGAAGTAAAACGACGCCACCGCCTTCTACCGGAAGCAAAGGGAAAATTACGAAAAACCCGGGTGGCTCGAGTGGATCTGATGTGAAGCCGAAATCATCCATTAAAACCCCACCAAAGAATACGTCGCCCCCGAAAACAAGGGTTGGCGGTTCAGGGAAAATTATGAAGAGAAGATAGTATAGAGACTGAAAAGTGGAATTTGCTTTTCGGTCTTTTTATTATGGGAATTAATCCCTTATAGCTGGTACAATTAAGTTATAAGGAGGAGATTATTATGAGTATATATAAAAGGTTTAGTTTGATTATGTTCCTCGTCTTATTCCTCAGTTTGTTTATTAGCACAACGATGAAATTTCACTTTATCCCGCATTAACGGGCAGTTGATCTCCCACCTCAAAATTCGGCTGGAGCAAAGAAGTTAGGTGGGAGATCAACTGCCCGTAAACGCCCGATTGGTTCAACTAATAATCAGTGGGGGATGAACAAAACCCCCACTGATTATAGTTTCACTTTATAGTAGGTATTCTATGGATACTGTGTACATGTACTCTCTTTCTATATGTTCTGCTTCGCTTTCAGCATGAAGTGCCCGCCTTTCAAAAGTACGTCGATTGGATTAAAAGCGGGGGAAGATGGGGGGAGTAAAATATATCAACGGTTTTTCGATTATATCTATCGTAGCTCAAAATATATCAACGATTCGAAAAGGAATATCGATTTACCAACTTCATAATAAAAAGAGGCTGCACCAATATTTTGGCACACCCTCTTTTTTCATAATGATTAATGAATATCACGTTTCTTAAAGTTACCGCCTTTTACTTCAGCTACGTCATAAACTGTAATAAAGGCATTAGGATCGATTTCATTAATCAGGTCCTTCATTTTACTTTCTTCTAAACGGTTAATTACACAAGAAATTTCTTTGAATTTCTCTCTTGAATAACCACCGTATACTTCGTTATACGTTGCGCTTCGGCCTAAACGATCGCGAATTGTTTCTACCATTAATTCAGGCTCTTTCGTGATGATTTTAAATGTTTTCGAACCACTTAAACCAACTTCAACGATATGAATCACTTTCGAAGCGATAAAGTAAGCAATTGCCGAAAGGATAGCCCCTTGAAGACCAAATACTGTTGAAACAAAAATAAAGACAAACATATTTAAGAATAAAATAAGGTCACTTGTTCCAAAAGGTAACTTACGAGAAAGTAATACAGCTAGCATATCGATTCCATCTAATGCGCCGCCGTTACGTAAGGCTAGTCCCATACCAAAACCGATAATAATACCACCAACAACTGTAACGAGTAGTGTATCGCCCTCAATAATTGTTGGTACTCCGTGCATGAGAACGGTACCTACTGCTAGCGAAGCAATCCCGATAATAGAATAAATTGCAAAGCTTTTACCGATTTGTTTATATCCTAACCAAACGAAAGGGATGTTAACGACTGCGATTAGAAGTCCTAATGGTAACCCGAATAATCTTGAACTAACGATACTTAAACCAGTTACACCACCGTCTGATACGTTGTTTGGAATTAATACGGCTTCTAATCCGTACGCTGTGATAAATGCCCCAATAATAATCATCAAAGCTTTTGAAGCGATTTTCAGCTTATTGGGCTTGTTTTTCATAATTTTCTCCATATAATTTCCTCGTTTCAAACTAGTTTCGTATTTGTTACATAATTCACATCTAAATTTCATTCTAACATTTTATTTGAAAAAATTCTCCTTTAATGGATGTATGCAGGGAATATTATCACCATATTACCAGTAAAATATTTTTGGAATTCGTATGAAAAATCCCATCCGTTCAAAGGATGGGAGGTTGTTAAGAAAATATAAAACTAACTACTGTTAGCAATAAAGAGAATCCTAAAATAGTTCCGCACACTTTCATATGTCGTTTACGTCCCATAACGACGATTGCAACATATTCGCGAATCATTGCATTAGGCCAGTAATAAAATGCAGTTTTTGATCCAATTCCTTGGCTATTAAGACCAGCTTGTCTTGCATATATACCGGCGCGGAAAAGGTGGAAATTATTCGTTGTAAAAATACTTCTATACTTCCCTTCAGGTTTTAAAGAATCCATAATTTCTTTAGAGAACGACATATTTTGATATGTGTTTACAGAGCGATTTTCTTGCACTGTGTGTTCAAGCGGAATTCCTTTTTCAACCGCATAATTTTGCATCGCTTCTGCTTCAGGAAGCCCTTCATCTGGACCTTGTCCGCCAGAGAAAATGATTGTCGGCGGTATAGTAATAGCTGCTTGTTTCCAATAAAAGTCGATAGCTTTATTAATACGACTTGCAAGTAACGGCGGCACTTTGTCATTAATTAAGCCGCTACCAAGAACGATGATGAAATCTTGATTACGTCTCGGTCTATTGAATTGGTATAGAAAATAAGCGCTTAAGAAGTTAGATAAATGTATAAAGAAATACATAGTTATAAGAGAAATCGCAGCAAAAATAAATTGAAAGTGTGTTGAGACTAAACTTGCTGGATTTATGATAGGGAGTAGCATAAAGAATAAAATCCCTAAAGCTGCAATTAAAGTTAAAGAGTTTGTAAAGCGTCTTCCTTCACGCTGCATCAAGATTCTCGCATTAAGAAATAGCCCAAACATTAAAGCGACTATAGCAAAAGGTATCATTACAATTAGCGCTATCATGGGAATAATAACGATAAAATGTAAAGCGTTATTACCAGATACAAACGAGACGGCTGCACAAAATAATAGAAAAGAACAGAAAAAGGCATTAAATAAAAAGCCATTTATTATTTTCCGTGGATCTTTTAAGTAAGAGATAAGAAAAATAATAAACAATATAAGAGGAATAATTCCAAAATACATAAATATAATACACCTCAATTTTTATAATGTTTTATTGCACCCCTAATACTACATGATTTTGAAGTTATTAATAATAAAAATAACGATTTAGAATTTTCTTAATAAACGATATAGATAAATATAGTAAAATGTATTCAAATCGATATATTAAAAGTAAGATGGTTGAAGAGGCACTCTGTAGAGTGTCTTTTTCTTTGAAATATGTAATTTTGCATATTTTGTTCCTTTTTAATGAAAGAGGATTAAAATATAAATTGTGGATACACGCTATAAAGCAGAATTGTATACAAACATTTACCTCTACTCTTTTTGTATCTAACAATCTTGTAACGATTCATGATTCTGTTTTCTAGTGTGTGTTTACGAAAAGTGGGATGGGCGTCTTATTAAAAGGCGCCTTTTTATTGTTTAGTATAGATAGTTATCACTGTTAATATAGTGGAAAATATCTATACTAAACATTAGCAATCTTCCGTATAAAGATTATCAATTTACTATATATTCCAGCGGTGTTAAGCTACATATGAAAGGCTTTCTTTTTCAAAATATTACCCCTAATAAATTTTGAAAGAGTCAACTGTCTCCAAAATTGCCATTTGTGCTTAGCAAAAAAAGAATCCTTCGGGGTTCTTTTTTTGTATTCGAAAGAATATGACAAAATGAATTTATATAATTTGTTATATTGTTAAATGGTTATTATGGAAAAGAGAAGGAGACTTAAGTATGGGATTTAAAAAATTACTTTTAACAGGTGCAATTGTTGCAACTACAGCATTTACTTCAATTGGGACAGCGCAGGCAAGTATAGAGTTTAAAGATGTTCCAAACAATCATTGGTCGTATAAGGCAATTATGGACTTAGCAAATAAAAACATTGTTGCTGGATATGGAAATGGGATTTTTGGATTTGGTGATGATGTAACTCGTGAGCAAGTTGCAGCCCTTATGTTCCGTCAATTAAAGCCAGCAGTAAAAGAACAGTATAATAATCCTTATAAAGATGTTACTGATCGTTCGACTCAGTTTAAAAAAGAGATTCTTGCTTTAACAGAGATCGGTGTATTCGCTGGAGATGACACAGGGAACTTTAGGCCGAAAGATTCGTTAACTCGCGATGAAATGGCACAAATTTTAACAAAAGGGTTTCAATTGCAAATTAGAGGGGATCATAATTTCCCGGATGTAGATAGAAATGGATGGGCGAATCCTGCGATTACTGCAGTTAAATCAAATTATATTACAGCTGGAACTGGTGATGGTAAATTCGCACCTAGAATGCATGTAAGTCGTGAGCAATACGTTTAGTTCTTATATAACGCGACATTACCGCTTGAAGAAAGACCAGGAGCAAGACAAGAACAACCACAACCAGAGGTGAAGCCGGAACAAAAGCCAGAACCAAAACGCTTTGCTAACTGTAAAGAAGCAAATGATGCTGGAGTTTACGATATTACAAGAGATAGTCCGTATTACGGTAAGCATTTAGATCGTGATGGCGATGGAATTGCTTGTGAGAGAAAGAAGAGCGGTAAATAAGAAAAAAGCACTCAGCCTGAGTGCTTTTTTCTTATTCACACATGCTATTTTTTTAGGCGATTCTCATAGAATGGGAGTAACGAAATGAAAGTAGGTGATAAAATGCCAGCTATTGTGGAAGGGGTTATTATTGAGAACTGTAATGGGACAATTAACTTAGGTGATAAATATAACGTACATCCAATTGAAAAAACGAAAGCTTATAATGGATCGGGATCTTCAAATACCGGATTAAATGTGAGGACATTCAGTGGTATTAGTACGGCAGATGTAACGGATAACGATGTGTATGACCAAGTAATTCAATCTACGTTATAATTTTTATATGTAAAATTGCATAAAATGATGTGCTTGCCCTGTGATACAATTTAGTTGTGAGCTGTTAGTGATTCTTCTTTATCATAGTTGTTAGATTAGAAATGTAACATCTTATCGAAAATCATACGTAAAATAAAAAAGACACTTCGCTCGAAGTGTCTTTTTTATTTTAGTGATATCCTTTAGCAGAGTCTTTATGAATTTTATTTTTAAATATGCTGTAGCTCCAAAGCTGATATCCAATAACGATTGGTACCATGACGATTGCAACGAAGAACATAATTTTTAAGTTTAATTGACTACCAGCTGCGTTGTATAACGTTGTACTATAAGCGTCGTTAATACGAGATGGTAACATTCTTGGGAACATACCTGCAAAACCAGTTGTCATAAACATTGCGATTGTTAAGCAAACGAATGTGAATGCAAGGCCGATTTTATGTTTGTACACCATAATAAGTGTGAGTACACTCATTAACATTGCAAGTACTGGAAGAATGAATAGTACAGGATATTCCGTGAAGTTTTGGAATAAATTTGTACGATTTGCAGTTGCGACATAGAAGATAGCTAAAATGATAGCAGCTGCCATTGAAAATGGTCTTGCAATTTTATAAGCACGATCAGATACTTCGCCAGTTGTTTTAATCATAATCCAAAGGGCACCAGATACGACGAATATAGCAGTGAAGAAAAGACCACCTAAAATACCATAATGGTTTAGTAAGCTAAGTAAAGTTCCTTCATAACCATCTTTTCCGATTTGCAGCCCGTAATACAGGTTAGCGAATGTAACACCGAATAAGAAGGCGATTAGGAAACTACCAATTGTAAATGCCCATTTACAAGTTTTTTGCCAAATTGGTGAATCGTCTTTATGCATAAATTCAAGTCCAGCGGCACGAGCAAATAGTGCAAGTAATACTAAAAATAGTGGTGTATATAGGTAGCTAAACATATTTGCATATGTGACTGGAAAGGCAGCAAATGTTGCACCACCAGCTGTAATTAACCATACTTCATTACCACCCCAGAACGGGCCGATAGCTTCTTGTAATTGATTTCGTTCTTGTCGGTCTTTCGCAACGAATGGGAAAATCATTCCGTTACCGAGTGCGTAGCCATCAAGAATGAAGTACACTGTCCAAATTACGCCCCATAAACCGAACCAGATAATTGCAAGCATATCATGAGACATGAGCTGTACCTCCTTCAGTAGCAGGTTCTTCTAATGCAGCGGGTCCTTTTTTCGCGAACTTCAGCATTAAGTATACGTCTGCAATTAAGAGTAAAGTGTAGAACAATATTAAACTAATTAATGAGAACCAAATTTGTGGAACTGATATAGGTGACACGGATTCTGCTGTACGCATTAGTTTATAAACTGTCCACGGTTGACGACCTACTTCAGCAACAATCCAGCCAGCATTAATCGCAATGTACGGAAGTAAGACAGACCACATTGTAATTTTTAAATAACGTTTTGAGTTTTCTAGTTTTCCTTTTCGGTTTAAATAGAAACCGTACCAAGTTAATGCCATAAAGAGCATGCCAAGTGCAACCATTAAGCGGAAGCTATAATACACGAGGTTAACATTTGGGCGTTCATCTTTCGGAATATCTTTTAAACCAACAATTTCTCCATCAAATGAGTTTGTATAGAAGAAACTTCCGAGCTTTGGAATAGTAAGTAGTTCAAAGTTCTTTTCATTTTTCACATCAGGAATTTGAATGATTGAGAAACCTTGTCCTTTTCCAGTGTCCCAAACAGCTTCCATTGCAGCTCCTTTTGCTGGTTGATACTTAGCCGCTGATACACCAGATTGATGGCCCATAAATGGTGTAATTGTTGCTGCGAATAACCCTAACATTAAGCCAAACTTAAATGATTTTTTGAAGAATTCCACTTCGTTTTTACGTAGTAAGTGATATGCACTAATTGCCATAACGAAGAAAGCACCGACAATATAACAACCAATTACAGTATGGAAGAACATGTTCCACGCATATGGATTTGTAACAAGTGCCCAGAAATCATTTAATTCAGCGCGGCCGTTACGTACGACGTAGCCAACAGGATTTTGCATAAAGCCGTTTGCTGTAATAATCCAAAGGGCGGAAATATTTGTTCCAAGTGCAACCATCCACATACAGAAAGCACGGAACTTTGGTGAGATTTTGTCTTTACCGAATAACCATATTCCCATGAAAGTAGATTCTAAGAAGAAGGCAACGAGTGCTTCGATTGCGAGAGGTGATCCGAAAATATCTCCCATATATTTGGAGTACTCAGACCAGTTTGTTCCAAATTGGAATTCCATCGTAATCCCAGTTATAATCCCCATTACGAAGTTAATTGTAAAAAGTTTTCCCCAGAAATTTGCCATTTTGCGGTATGTTGGATTCAATGTGCGGGCGTATTGAGTTTCCATACATGCTACTAAAATAACAAGTCCGATTGTCAAAGGTACAAATAAAAAGTGATAAAAAATAGTAATTGCAAATTGAAAACGACTTAGTAACAGAACGTCGGACATAATAAATATTCACTCCTTTTTTACATTATCTACAATCAGTTTATAGTGAAAAAACGTTTAAAGTATGTGAGACTTGTTACAAAGGTGTGTGTATATTTTGAAAGAATTATGTCGATTATCTGAAAACATCCTATTTTTACTATAAAGCAATATCCTTTTTGAGTTTTTCAAATTTTGGTACACTATATATGTAGTGTAAATGAGAGAAAAGAGGGTTCTTTACTATGAAGTCATTAGAAGAGATTTTACAATACAATGAAAAATTTGTTGAAGAGAAAAAATACGAAGAGTATGAAACAGGGAAATTTCCAAACAAAAAGATGGTAATTATCTCTTGTATGGATACTCGTCTTGTTGAATTATTACCGAAAGCAATGAATATGCGTAACGGTGATGTGAAAATTATTAAAGTAGCAGGTGCTGTTATTTCACATCCATTCGGAAGTATTATGCGTAGTATTTTAGTCGCTGTATATGAGCTTGGAGCTGACGAAGTATGTGTTGTCGGTCATCATGATTGTGGTATGGCAAAAATTCAAGCAAGCAGTACAATTGAGAAAATGAAAGAGCGCGGCGTAACAGAAGAGAAATTAGATACACTTCGTTATTCTGGAATCGATTTAGAAAGATTCCTACAAGGGTTCTCTAGTGTAGAAGAAAGTGTAGAACATAGTGTGTCAATACTTCGCAACCATCCGTTACTTCCGGAAGAAGTTCCTGTTCACGGTCTTGTTATAGATCCTGACACAGGAAAATTAGATTTAGTTGTAAATGGTTACGACAATTAAGAATTTACTTTGTCATCCTTTTTATCTGGGACAGGATCAAATCCCCCTGGATGGAAAGGGTGGCATTTTAATATACGCTTGCATGTAAGCCAAAATCCTTTCAGAGCACCATGTTTTTGAAATGCTTCTAATCCATAATGAGAGCAAGTTGGGTAAAAGCGGCACGTTGGTGGTGTCATCGGAGAAATGAACTTTTGATAAAAGCGTATAATGCCAATAAAAATCTGTTTCATAATGGTCTCCTTTTCAGCATAGTCTTAAAGTATTATAGCACGACTGTACATAATACTTTACTAATGTCGATTTCCGTTATATCATATTGGATATAACGGAATTAAATTAAAAGCGGGAGAGATGTTGTATGCCATCAGTAGAAAGCTTTGAATTAGATCATACGATTGTAAAGGCGCCTTATGTAAGACATTGCGGAGTTCACAACGTAGGTAGTGACGGTATTGTAAATAAATTCGATATTCGTTTTTGCCAACCGAATAAACAAGCAATGAAACCAGATGTTATTCATACGTTAGAGCATTTATTAGCATTTAATTTACGTAAATATATTGATCGTTATCCGCATTTTGATATTATCGATATTTCACCAATGGGCTGCCAAACAGGGTATTACCTTGTAGTAAGCGGGACACCGACAGTTCGTGAAATCATTGATTTATTAGAACTAACATTAAAAGATGCGGTTCAAATTACAGAAATTCCAGCTGCAAATGAAACACAGTGTGGCCAAGCGAAGCTTCACGACTTAGAAGGAGCACAACGCTTAATGAACTTCTGGCTAAGCCAAGATAAAGATGAACTTGAGAAAGTGTTTGGATAAAGAAAAACTGCCTGTGAAAGGGCAGTTTTTTTATTTTGTTAAGAGAAAACTTGCTCTTCTTTTTATGAAAGTATACTAGACACCCCAACATATAAAATAAAGGCAGAACCGAGAAAATAAACAAATGCTTTTGCTTTTTGCTGCTCTTTTATTTCATCAATTCCAAAAAGGATAAACATAATACTTAAAAGGATAAATACGAATGGTAAAAGCATAGGGAGGTTTGCAAAGAGGTTAAGTAGAGCGAGAACGAGGGCAATAGTAGCTATTATAATTCGAATGTTTTTTAACATATAATCCTCCTTTAAATAGACAAATTAACGAAGTATTTCTGAGATACCTAGATATAAAACTGCTGCACCGACTAAAAAAGCGAGCGTACTACTTACTTTTTTATGTTCCATCATTTCCTCTATACTTACAATGAAAGCCATACCGCCTAAAAAGATAAACATATAAGGCATAATTCCTCTATTTCCAGCAATAAAACCATAGATTGCTATAGTTAAAGCGATAAGTGAAAAAGTAATTCGAACTCCTTTTAGCATAAAGAACCCTCCTTCTATTTTATGTATGTAATGATGAGAACAATCCAAGAGAATGCTCCAGCAACAATACAAATAAATCCGGTTCCTGAATCCTTCTTTTTTATTTGCTCAATTGCGATGAGAAACATTAAAGCTCCTAATAGAAATTGTGAAAGTGGTAGAAAGTTATTTTGACCTGTCAGTAAACTAATAGCGGATATGATGATGACACTGAGTGCGATTAAAATGCGTAGTATATTATGAATGCTCTTTACTGCTTTTTGTATAAGGGGTATCTTCTGGTTTATCAATCGAATGTTTGTAAGAATAGCCTTTATTAATCGTCATAACGGAGAGTACTAATATGATCAGTACGATTATAATGCCGATAATTAATATTTTGAGCATGAAATCCCTCCTTTTCTTTATTTTACATAATTTTGTAATTGATGAAAACAATAGAAATTAAAAGGATGAAAGAAGGGTGTTACATGGAGAATAAAAAAACATATTATATATCAGTTGGAAATGGTCAAATTTCACAAGTGAAGACGGCGGATACGTATAATTTTGAAATTTATGCAAATGACGAAGAGATTACGGAGTTAAGAGAGTATTTTGATAAAGCGTATGAAGAGGACTTAGGTTCGTATGTACGCTCCCACGTTCCATTCGTTGAGTATCATCACGATTCGAATAATGATCGATATGATGAACAACTACAAAAAGCATATAAAATGATTTATGATCTAGGGAATCATGAAACGAAAGAATTAGTCGCACAAATGGGAATAATCAATGGATTGTAATTGGATAATATTATGCAGAAAAGCGAGAATATGCTACAATTTGTGGTAGGAAAAACTTGTAATCATCAATAGGGGAGTAATGGCATGTACAAATTTAAAGATTATTACCACAACACTGTACAATTATCGTTTGAACGTTACCCATTTTCTCCTGAGCCAAAGCATGTTTGGGTTGTATGCCGGTACGGGGATCAATGGTTATTAACGCATCATTTACGCCGTGGTCTTGAATTTCCAGGTGGTAAAGTAGAACTCGGGGAAACACCGGAAGAAGCGGCAGTTCGAGAAGTTCATGAGGAAACCGGCGGCATAGTTTCTGATTTAACTTACTTAGGGCAATACAAAGTATCCGGAAAAGACAAAATAATCATTAAAAACATTTATTTTGCAACAATTAGTGCGGTAGAGCAACATACGCATTACGAAGAAACGAAAGGGTCTGTGTTATTAAAAGACATTCCTGATAATATTAAAACTGATAGAAAATTTAGCTTTATTATGCGCGATGATGTATTAGCGCGTACGATGAAACATATAGAAGAAATCGGCTGTTTTACGAAGTAAAGTGGCCGGTTTCTTTTTTTATGTTCAAAATGTAAATATATCTTTATATTATTTTGGGTATATTATACAATTTTGTAAAGATATATTTACATTTTAGGAGGTGAAAAGGTGGATAACAGAAAAGAAACAACTGTCTCTGTTTCGATGGTTAAATTAAATGTTTATTCATTTTTTATAATATTCGCTCTGGCGATTGGAATTAGTTATTTACATGCGCTTTTTTCAGGCGAGTTTCAAATTGAAATTACATTGCCGATTATGTTTCTTTTGATTATTGGAATGATTATTCTCGTTTGTATTCATGAGGCAATACATTTAATTGGATTTCGTTATATCGGAGGTGTTCCGTGGAGTGAACTAAAATGGGGCGTCAATTGGAAATTAGGTGCTGCATATGCTCATTCTAAACAGGTGATTACAGTAAGGCAAATGAAGACAGTGTTAATGCTTCCGTTTTTACCAACTGGAATTTTACCAATTGTATTGGGATTAGCTATGAATCTGGAGCCACTCTCATTTTTAGGGATTCTACTAACAGCAGGTTGTATCGGTGACATTGCTTTATATCAAAAAGTTTCAAAATTTCCAGATGATGCGCTAGTGATAGATCATCCGAGTAAACCGCAGTTTACAGTTTATGAGTAAAGCAGTCCAAAGAACCTCTCTTCCGTAGAGTGGTTCTTTGGACTGCTTTATGTTTTTTTTATTTCCACCTCTAAAAACGAAAGCACCTCTAATAAATCATCCACGACACGTGAATGTTCAAAGTCACCCCAAAATGAATCTCTCTTCCAAACGCCAAGAATCCCTACTTGTTCAGAACCAAGCACATCATTTTCTGGATGGTCCCCAACGTAAAGGCATTCTTCTGCTTTTACGTTTAGCTTTTGTAAAGCCCGTTCGAAAATCTCAGGGTGAGGCTTTTTAATTCCTTCTGCTTCTGAAACAAGAATCGTGCTTGTATACGTATGTATGTTTAGTGCTCGAAGGTTGCTCATCTGAAATTTAGTAAAGCCGTTTGTAATAATACCAATTTTAATGTTTCGCTGTTTTAATTGTTGAAGTAGTTCATGCATGTTTTGGAAAGGAATACAATGATGTTGGAAGTTTGTAATGTAGTCGTGCAGCAGTTGCTCTTGCGTTAAAGTGGTAATGTTGTATTCGCAAAGGAGAGTGGAATATACTTTATCTTTCCACGTGTAACCATTATTGTCGAGTTCGAGAAAACGAGAGCAATACTCGAATTTTTCTATGTTTATCAAATGAAAGGCGAAGCGATTATATTGATCACGAATAAATTGCTCTAGAGATTGGCGACGATCTAATAGTGTTCCATCTAAGTCAAATAAGATTGCTCGAATCATGGGAAACCTCCATACAGCTTTTATAATTAATTATCGCATATTCGTTAAAAAATGATTATGATATTTTTGTAGAATGGAATAATGGAGGTGCGTATGAAGAAACTGTATGGCAAGTTAATGTGTTTTATGATTTCAACGGGCTTAGTAGCTGGATGTGATATGTCGGAGCAAACTTCGAAAAGAGAGAAAAAAGATGTGTGCGAAACGACAGAAGAATGCATACAAATAGGTGATAAAACACTTCAAAAAGTATATAAAAAGATAGATGGACTTTCAGAACTTGAAGTACTAGAGGATTATGATTTAGAAGGACATTCAAGTAACGATATGAAAGAAGCAGAAATGAAAAAAAAGGATGATGAAAATTATTTCTTTTTAGCTTCTTATTATATCGATGGTGATGAAATTGTAGATCCTTATTTCGATAAACTAGATCGCAAACGATTGAATAAGGCTTTTGCGGAGGATAAGGACGCGAAAGAAGAAGTATTAAAGCAACGTCAAGATAGGGATTATCATGAATCGTTATGGGAGATGTATAGCACGCTTATTCCTGCTAAGTATCGCACTGACATAAAAGAGTTTGATATGGTAACAGATGGATACGATGGAATTGTGGCTCATGTTATGCCGAGTATGGAGTATCCGAAAGAGTGGACCATTAGTTTAGATACGCTTGATTCTGCAGTAAATATCGATCAAGTGATGAAAACATTAATACATGAGACGGCTCACGTATTAACGCTGGGACATAAACAAATACCAGTAAATGAAAAGTACTTAAAGGCTTTTGAAGAAGATAAAGATATTTCATCATACCAAAATAAATGTAAATCTCTTTTCTTACAAGAAGGATGTGCGAAGGAGAGCTCTTATATAAATCAATTTTATAATTCTTTCTGGAAACCAATTGACCAGGAGTGGACAGAAAAGAAAGTGGAAGAAAGCGAAGAAGCTCAAATTGAATTTTTTAAGGAAAAGCATGGTGAGTTTGTTTCACTGTATGGGACGACAAATGTGGCAGAGGATATTGCGGATACATTTACAGCGTTTATTTTACAAGATTCAAAAAAGGTGAAAGAAGGAACAGAATTAAAATATAAAAAAATTATCTTCTTCTATCAATTCCCCGAGCTTGTAAAAATGAGAGCGGAAGTGTTAGCGGGATTATATGATGTTTCGAAAACGATAGAACAACCAAGTGGACACTAATGCGAATTATGTGTTCGATATATTTTAGCCAAGGGAAAACGTGAAGAATTATAGTTCTTTGCGTTTCTTTATGTTGATAAAATTGAAAATTCTGTCTTTTTTTAAAAAAGAAGAAGGAACTGAATCATTAAAATAGAATTAGTATAAAAACGTCACAAATTAGACACAATTATAATGCGCATAGTATAGGGGCTATAAGTTTACTCTCGAGGAGGTAATGAAACGTATGAAAACGATTCTTGCTGTTGCTGGTCTCATTTGGGTAATGTCTCACGGTTTTCCGATTTTTGAAGGAGAGCAAATTCGTAGTGCATTAAATAAAGAGTTTAATGATTATCATATTATTGATCGAAAAGATAATGTCGTTACGGTGCGTGTGAAAGATTGTTTCCATACAGTTACGGTTGCTAATGGGAATATTGCAGACGATTCGAAAATGTGTGATAAAAGGTAAGAGAAAGAAGCTGACTCTAGCATATCGCTCTAAGTCAGCTTTTTTTTCGTTTTCCAATAAGGAGTTTTTCAAATGCCTCGACAAATACATACATAAGAGTTGCGAGGACGCAAGTGAGCATTACACTGAGCAAGACGAGTGTGAAGTTAAAGACTTGGAATCCATAGCTAATTAAATAGCCAAGTCCTTGTTTAGAAACGAGGAGTTCCCCGAAAATAACACCGACCCATGATAAGCCAACATTTACTTTTAACGTTGAAATAATTGCAGGGAAAGATGAAGGGAGAATAACGTGCTTATAGCATTGCCATTTATTTGCGCCAAATGTGTCCATGACCTTAATATAGTTGGAATCGACTTCTTGAAATGCGCTGTAAATAACGAGAATGGTAATGATGATGGAGATGATTACCCCCATTGCGATAGAGGATGAAATATTTGGACCGAAAATAACAATGATGATTGGACCGAGTGCAACTTTTGGCATTGCATTTAGGACGACGAGATAAGGATCAAGTACGCGGGCCAAAAGTGGCATCCACCAAAGGAGAGTAGCAATAATAGCTCCGAGTAAGGTTCCGAGAATGAAGCCTACTCCTGTTTCAAGTAATGTCGTCCATATGTGGACCCAAAGTGAACCGTCAATCCATTTCGTTAAAAAGAGATCCCAAATACTTGAAGGAGAGCTAAAGAGTAAAGGATCAATCCATTCTTTTTTACTAGCTATTTCCCATATTGCAAAGAAAAGAACAAGAAGTACAAGTTGTAAAGAGCGAGCTAACCATGCATGTTGTCTTTCTTTTTTTCGAAACTGTTCATGTAGTTGTTTTATATTATCCAAGTCGTTCCAGCTCCTTCCATATTTCTTGGAAGAGGGATGGGAAGTCATGGTGGTGGCGTGCTTCTAACGGCGATAAGGAACGGATACTTTCTGGGACGATGAATGTTTTTGCGATTTTTCCAGGGTTCGCCTGCAGTAAATAAATACGATCACTCATCGCAATTGCTTCTTCAATATCATGTGTCACAAGTAAGGATGTTTTCTTATAGTTACGTAGTAATGTGAAGACGAGATCTTCTAGTTTTAATTTTGTTTGATAATCAAGAGCGGAAAATGGTTCATCTAACAATAAAATTTTTGGGTCGGTCGCTAATGTTCGAACGAGTGCAGCACGTTGGCGCATACCACCGGATAGTTCACGAGGGTATTGCTGTTCTATATCATATAGGCCGACTTGTTTTAAAAGCTTTAATGTATGTTCTTTCGTATTTTCATCATAAACCTTCCGAATATGAAGTCCGAGCATAATATTTTCTTCAATTGTTTTCCACGGAAACAAGTAATCTTGCTGGAGCATATAGCCCATAGAGGGGGTCTTAGTTGTAATCGGTTCACCATCTAAAAATACGATACCTTCAATTGGATCAAGTAGCCCTGCGATGATGGAGAGGAGCGTTGTTTTTCCGCAACCACTTGGACCAAGGATTGAAATAAATTCGCCTTCTTCTACTTGCAAACTCATATCTTCAAGAATAAGTTTGGCATTTTCTTTTGCAAAAAAGCAGTGAGAAACGTTACGTATTTGTAAAAAGCTCATACACTTCGCCTCTATTTCTTAATAACGCTTTCGGCAATTTTTGTATTGACGAGCGCTTCATGTGGAACTTCTTTTTGTAATTCACCAGATTCTTTCATAATCGTTTGGAGTTGTTTCCATTCTACATCATCTAATAATGGATTTGTCGCATATGAATGTTGTTTTTTGTAGCGTTCAATTACTTTTACTGAAATGTCTTTTGAAGTGTCTTTAAATAGTGGTGAAACGGCATCGGCAATCTCTTCTGGACTATGTGTATCAACCCATTGCTGCGCTTTATATAGTGCGCGCGTGAATTTTTCTGCAGCAGCTTTATCTTTCTTTAAGAAACTTTCTTTTGCCATAAACGTTGTATAAGGGACAGTACCAGATTCAGCTCCGAAAGACGCGACGATATAACCTTTTCCTTCTTTTTCAAGTATACTTGCAGTCGGTTCAAAGAGCTGTACAAATTCTCCCGTACCAGATGCAAAGGCATTTGCAATATTAGCAAACTCGATATTTTGAATTAAGTTCGTATCTTTGCGAGGGTCAATGCCATTTTTCTTTAAAACGTATTCACCAACCATTTGCGGCATGCCGCCTTTACGCTGTCCTAAAAACGTAACGCCTTTTACGTCGTTCCAATTAAAAGAGTCTAATTTTTTACGGGAAACTAAAAATGTACCATCTGTTTGTGTAAGCTGCGCAAAATTAATGACAGGATCTTTTGCTCCTTGTTGATGAACATAAATAGACGTTTCTGAACCAACGAGAGCAATATCAATTCCGCCAGATAAAAGGGTGGTCATCGTTTTATCTCCGCCAGCTGTTGTTTGTAAGTCAATATTTAAGCCTTCATCTTTAAAAAATCCTTTTTCAATTCCAACATATAATGGTGCGTAGAAAAGAGAGTGTGTAACTTCGCCAACGCGAATTTTTTGAGCTTGTTTTTTCGTACTTTCCTTTGTACTACTACAAGCAGCGAATGTGAAAACAGCTAGTAACATGATGCAAAAAACGGTTATTAATTTTTTCACTATATGACACCTCCTAGAAGTCAATCTACAAGCATAATATGTAGGTAAGTGCCCATATGTGAGTATAGATAGCAGGAATTTTTCGGGTAATAAAGAAGTACAAATATAAGGGGTGATAAAATGGATTACGAATACGATGATAGCGTACATTTACATCTTGATTATTTCGGAACTGAATGTGATATGGAATCGATTGCTTATAAAAGGAAGCATGAAGACGTGTGGGATGTGTATTTTAATTTTGGAGTATACGGTCTTCAGAAAGAGGAGATAGAGACAGGTCGGTTTATGGACGAATATGCTGGTTATTACGTTTTTTCTGTACATGCTCGTGATTTGAGCTGGGAGTTTGGAAGTGCTCAGTTTGAGGAATGGGTTTTGAAGAACCATATAGTAGAAAGAACGCTTCAAAAATAGGGAGGAATTTTGTGTTTGAATTTCTCATCTTATTGCTTATTTGTGTAATTGGAATTTACATCATGCAAGTGCTCACTTACCGATTCGCAAAGAAAAATATTCATAAATATAAGGAAATGAAATGGATTCATATGTGGCTAGACATGACTATGAAAAAGGGTCCGAGATTAGATTTGTTTGATTTTGTACTTATAGTAATCGTAAGTATCATATGGAAAATATGGATGCTTCCTCCTGTATAGTAAACATGCTAATCATCGTATCCTAATAAATAACGAAAAGAACCTGTCATATGACAGGTTCTTTTCTATTTGTAGCATGTAGTGTTACATGGAAAATCCAATGTATACGACAAATTACGACAAAGGGGTTTATACATATTTGTTATTCTATTAAAGGTCATTATTTGTAATGTATATATAGGAGGGTTTTTTAATGTTAAAGAAATTATTATTATTTTTGCTTATGAGCTTATGTGTAGTGGTTTTAACAGCTTGTAAAGATGAAGAGGAAAAGCTGAAAGCATCGGAAGAACAGAAAATAGATGAGAAGAAAGTTGAAGAAGATAAGAAGGTAGAAGAGCAGCAAAAAGCAGAGGAAGAAAAACGTAAGCAAGAAGAGCAGCAAAGAGTAGAAGAAAAACGTAAGCAAGAAGAGCAGCAAAGGGTAGAGGAAGAAAAACGTAAGCAAGAAGAGCAGCAAAGAGTAGAAGAAGAAAAACGTAAGCAAGAAGAGCAGCAAAGAGTAGAAGAAGAAAAACGTAAGCAAGAAGAGCAGCAAAGAGTAGAGCAAGAAAAACGTAAGCAAGAAGAGCAGCAAAGAGTAGAGCAAGAAAAACGTAAGCAAGAAGAGCAACAGAAGATTCAGCAACAACAGTCTGCACAACAAGAGAGAACAAAAAAACAAGAAAAAACAACAGAAGCAACAGGTGGGAAACCGACAAGATCACAAATTTCGGTTGGTTCACATGTAGTTATTCAATTGGATAAAGATTATAGTAAAACAGTGAGTGGTGTTGTGAAAGATATTTTAACAAACACAGAAACACATACGTACGGAATTAAAGTTCGATTACAAGATGGACAAATTGGCCGTGTTCAAAGTGTTGGATAAATAAAAAAGAGGTCGTCCATCTTTGGACGACCTCTTTTTTATTATGCTTGGTTAGTGCGGAAAAATGGAAGCTTCTGCACAGCGTAAACTAACCCATATGCAAGAATTAAGCACATAAGAGGGTTAATGAAAAATCCGTAGCGATTAATCGCTAAGAATAAGTTTGAGAAGATGATGTAAATAACAGAACTTGCTACTAGCATCATAACGCGCTTATGCTTAAATGAATTTAGCATGAAGCAGAAACTGCTCAAGAATGTGCCTATGATAAAGACTCTATGACACATTTGCATAAATTTATGAATATGGTATTGGTCTACAGCAGGAGCTGTTTTGAATAATTCAATTGTTTTACCAACAGTGAACCACGAGAACCAATATGTGAAGTCCGTTTTAAATCCATTTTTGATTAAATCTTTTGCGTATGCATTTTTATCCTCTAAGCCCTGGGCTTTCATTTGGTTAACTACATTTTCATAGCCAATTTTGTTAAATGGATCTGCACCGGCAATTAATGGGTCCGCACCTTGGGTTGAGAATAAAATAAATTGATTGAACGCTAAATAGTTACGAACAACCCAGGCACCGATAATAAAGAACGGGCCAATGAGCCATAATAATCCAATTCGAATTGAGTCTTTAAATCCATATGTGAACAAGACGACAAGAACAGGAATGAGCATCATTGGAGCTGGATTTGGGCGGAACATAAGTAAAATGGAAACGACAATTCCAAACCATATATGGAATTTTGCTTTATTGTATTTCCATGCGAGAACAAATACATACACGCTTAACGATAATAAGAATATTGAAGGAACTTCTGTTAGTAATGTACGGAAGTATGTATAGTTACTTGGATACATAGCATATAAAATACTTGCGACAATTCCATAAATATTCTTTTCAAATAACTCTTTCCCTATTAAGAATACTAATAACACTGTGCCGAGGTTCAGTATCATATTAATAACAGTTGCCACGTAATAGTAAGGAAGTGATGTAACATCAGAAATAATCATAGCGCCAGCTAATAATAGCGGCTGACCTGGTGTGATGTATGCATTTTTTCCAGGAACTTCACTAGGCTCCAAATAAACATATCCGAAGACACCGTGTTTTAGTAACTGTTCAGCTGTTAACGAATAGTTGAACGCATCATTTGCACCATATGTTACTTTGACTACCTCTCCATTTAATCCTGGTTGTTTTACTAGACAAAAAACGTGCAACAGGAAAGAAAGCGCCAAAATTACATATACCGCTTTAGGCAAATTTTTAAACTTATTTAACAAAAATGAGCAGCTCCTTTTTTATTAATTCTTTCTTATTTTCATGATAAAACCATATTAGTATTAAGGTTTTCCAAAACATAGTTATTATGTCATAAAGTGGAATTAAGGAATTTGGTTTTTTAAGAATAGATAGTTGGTATTCCAAAATTAAACTGTTGATTAAGGGAGAATTAAGAAACTACAGTTATAGTAGAATCCAGCGTGAAGACGAAATGCATGAAGTATGTTATCTTAATAGAAACTGTTTTTACGGTGCGGGGTGAAATTAATAAACAGAAAAGAGGGAATGAATTGAGGTGTAATTTTTCATTTCATCAGCCAAGAAGAAATATATTAATTTCAGCGATGTTAAGTGGCCTAGTAACCCTATATGTAATACCCACACTTTTCTTGATTTTAAAATATTTTAGTTTAGATACGATGAAAGATATGTTAAATCAAAAAATTGTCTTAAGTATAATGACAATTTTGCTGTGGATTTTACTATTGTATGTTGCGCATTTGAATAAAGATATTGTTAATAAATTCAAACGGATTATTAGGATTTATATTAGAATGTTTTTAGTAGCGCATGTGGTTACTTTGCTTTTTATTTTCACGCAAAATAATATGAATCTCGTAAATACACTGAATTGGGTTTACAATTATAACGCACAGTTTATATTTAGTTTAATTGTAATTTATGCGATATATGTTTTGGTGTATAACGTGCTTGGGAAAGTTTTTTTGAGTACTATTTTGACAAGCATTTTGCTAATCATTTTGGTTATTGTAAATCACTTCAAAATTGTTTTTAGGGGAGACCCACTATATCCTTCTGATTTTACACAGATTGGACATATGCAATCTGTTATACCAATGGTGATGGATTATTTTAGTTGGGGTTATATTCTTCTCGTTATTGTAAGTGTTGTTGTCTGTATTTTGGCGGGTATGTATATAAGGAAATATATTCAAAATGTAAAAGTTCATGCAGGCGTACGAGTTCTATTTATAATAGGATCCGTTTTTGTTTTATATGCGTATGGTAATTTTACGAATACGTTTATGAATAAATGGTTTCAAAAGTCGGGCATAGAGTTCGTTTTGTGGAATCAACATGAAAATTATGCTTTGAATGGTTTTGTGCTAGGCTTTATAAGTAATTTAGATACGACAGTCATTGAAAAGCCGAAAGATTATTCAAAAGAAAATATGCTTCAAATAGCAAACGATATAAAAAAACAATATAGCAGCAATATAGGGGCGCAGAAGCAAAAAGAGAAACCAAATATTATTTTTGTAATGAGCGAGTCGTTTTGGGATCCAACGAAATTAACGAATCTTTCCTTTAGTGAAGATCCTTTACCGAATTTGCATCATTATATAGAAAATTTTCCTGGTGGACAGACTATTTCTCCTACATTTGGAGGAAATACTGCGAACGTTGAATTTGAGGCGTTAACGAGTTATTCAATGAGCTTGTTAAAGCCAGGATCTATACCATATCAGCAAGCCGTTACAAGTAAGATAGAAGTTCCATCTATTCCTCGAGCGCTGAAAAAAGAGGGGTATTACACAAGCGCTATTCATTCGTTCGGTCGCTCATTCTTTAAACGGGATGATGTATATAAAGTGTTAGGGTTTGATAAGTTTAATGCACAAGATACGATGGAAAATGTAGAAGTTGATGGAGATTATATTAGCGATTTATCTATGAGTAAAGAGATAATAGCTGAATTAGAGAAGCAAAAGAAACCTACGTTTGTTCATGCAGTTACGATGCAAAATCATTTTCCATTTACAGAAGGAAGATTTGGTGAAAATCAAATAGAGATTAGTGGATTAGAAAATGAAGAGTCGAAGGCTGAATTAGAGACTTATACAGAAGGGTTAAGACGTTCAGATGAAGCTCTTCAATATTTAATAGAGGAGCTAGATAATTTAGATAGACCTACATTATTAGTATTCTTTGGGGACCATCTCCCATCACTAGGAACAAATAAATCTCTTTATAAAGAGACTGGTTATATAACAAATGAAAAAACGCCAAGTGAACGATTAGCGATGGCGCAAACGCCGTTATTAATGTATGCAAATTTTGATATGCCAAATGACAATTTAGGTTTAGTAAGTCCAATCTATTTTTCAAATCTTGTCTTTGATTATGCTGGATTAAATAAGGTACCGTTCTATCAATTTTTATCGAAGTTATATGAAGAAATTCCCGTACTTCGTGATGAATTGAAGATAGGAAAAGACGGAGAAGCAATAAAAAGTTTAACAGAAAAACAAAAAGAAATGCTAAAGCAATATGAGTTTATTCAATATGACTTACTCATCGGAAAGCAATATAGTAAGGATATATTATTTAAATAGGCGACAAAAAAGAACTTGTATACGATACAAGTTCTTTTTTCATAGTATTTAACGGGATAACCAGACAAGCTAGGTTTAGGGAGTATTACTTGTACATTTAGTATAAATTAAAATAGAGTCGTTTTAATAATTGATTTGTGAGAAGTGTGTGAATTTTTCATCTAGTATATAATTGGACAATTTGTTTAATTTTAATAGAATCAGTTCCAGATTTATTATTAGTTTTTAGTTTACAATTATTTGTTGTGTGGATTTATAAACAAACAGGATTTCGAGTGGTTAGTATTTATGCGTTTAACGATGAGCGTGTTTGTTTTTTACCTATTCTTTGTATGACTATTGTTCCAACTCTTCATTTTTTCCGCATTATCGTTTTATTTTTAATGGAAGAGAAGAATAAGTCATATGTGGAATTTGCTCGTGCAAAAGGTAGTTAAGAAAAAAGAATTTGCCGTAAGGGCAAATTCTTTTTTTACTGTAAAGGAACTATGAATTTAAAAATTTTATCAGTTCCTTATTTAATTCATCCGTTTGATCGATTGGAGAGCCGTGGCCACTATTTGTAAGAGGATATAGTTCAGAGTTTTTAATTCGCTCTTTTGTTAGCTCAGCACTTTTATAAGGGATGAGTTGGTCGTGAACACCGTGGAATATTTTTGTTGGGACGTTAATTTTACTTAAGTCCTTCGTTACGTCTTCGTTTGCAGCGGCTTGCAAAATTTTGATGAGAGCATAAGAAGCGGACTGCATACCGAGATAAGAAAACCATTCTAACGTGGCAGCTCCTAAGTTTCTATTAAAAAATGATAAAGATACATCACTTAGAAACTTAGGTAAATTTACATACATTTGAGCAATCAGAGCATCTGCTTGTTCTTTCGGTACGCCGTAAGGGGATTCTTGGTTTTTCACGAAAGAAGGAGAGACAGCATCCACTAATGCAAGTTTGGAAATACGACGTCCATTATATCGTGACATATACCGAATAGAGAGAGCGCCACCGACTGAGAAGCCGACTAACGTAGCATTTTCTATTTGAAGTGCATCTAATACAATTGCGATATCATCAGCTAAACGATCATAAGTGTAACCAGTCCATGGTTTATCAGACTGTCCGTTTCCTCGTATATCCATGGCGATGCAGCGGAAACCATGTTGTGGTAAGATATTAAATTGATATTGGTACATTTGATGATTTAAAGGCCAGCCATGAACGAAGAAGACAGGTTTACTTCCAGGGCCTGGGTTAATATCCTCAACAAAAATGTGTACATCTTTTTCCACTGTAACGAACATGATGTATCCTCCTCATGCATTTTAGTAGGCTCTCTCCCAAAATCGCTGTTTTGTCATTGCCTGAATAAATTCATTCGCAAGTAAGGTAGGATTTTGTTCTGTTATAACGCCAGGTTTTCCTTCGATGTTTAAAGATTGAACAATAGTAGTTCCATTTTGGAAAGCGCCAATTGGCTTAAAGTGATTATACGATTCTACGACGAATGAACTTGCCTTGTTAAGAAAATGATCATTAATATTTCCGCCAATAAGAAGTAGCCCATCATAAAGAAGTGGTGATCCTGTTAAGAAAGTATCATTCACTTCCCACTGTCCATTTTGAGAGCCTTGCACAAAACCTAATCGTTCGGAAATAATAACGGGCTGAAGACCGGCTTGTTTGAATTGATTTATAATATATTGTGCGTTTTGACCGTCATATCCGTTTGCGACAATGACGCCTACTCGTAATGTATTTGGGCTGAATGTTGTATGTTCCATACTTAGTGCTGGTGAGGATTTTGTAACATTTGATTCTTGAACATTTGGTACTGTTGCCCCGACTGCTTCAGCTACTAAAGTAGCTAATTCCGTACTTATATGACCAATCATACCTACGACTTGTTGGCGAACTGATTTACTTTTTACTTTTCCTAATTCAAAGGAAAAGGCCTGCATAATATGGATTTTTTCGACGTGGCTCATACTATTCCAAAATAAACGGGCTTGTGAGAAATGGTCTTTAAAACTAGCGGCTGTCTCTCTTGTTTTATGTCCAGAAACAGTAGAAGGATATGTAACGAAACCGCCTTTCGTACCAGGTACAGTAAAGGGAGAGTTATTAGCTAAAGAGTTATTATGGTAAGCGACTTTTCCTTTATCAATTATATATTTAGACGCACCATCTCTTTGATTGTTATGAAAAGGACATACCGGACGATTAATCGGTAACTCTTGATAGTTTGTACCGACGCGGGCTAATTGTGTATCTGTATAAGAAAAGAGTCTACCTTGTAAGAGAGGATCATTTGTAAAATCGATACCGCGGACGATGCTTCCAGGGTGCAGTGCGACTTGTTCTGTTTCCGCAAATACGTTATCAACGTTTCGGTTTAACGTCATTTTTCCGATGATCTTAACAGGGAAGTCTTCTTCCGGCCAAATTTTTGTTGCATCTAATATATCGAAATCGTATTTAAATTCATCCTCTTCTTCTAAAATTTGAACGCCAAGTTCGTACTCAGGGTAGTTTCCGGCATTAATATTTTCCCATAAATCACGGCGATGATAATCTGGATCAGCGCCGCCTAGTTTTTGAGCTTCATCCCAAATTAACGAGTGAACGCCAAGCTTTGGCTTCCAGTGGAATTTTACGAATCGTGACTTCCCATGTTTATTAACTAAACGAAATGTATGAACGCCGAACCCTTGCATCATTCGAAAACTTCTCGGAATTGCGCGATCCGACATAATCCACATCATCATCGCAGCTGATTCTTGATTATTGGCGATAAAGTCCCAAAAAGTATCGTGTGCTGTTTGTCCTTGGGGAATCTCATTATGTGGCTCTGGTTTAAGAGCATGAATAAGATCCGGAAATTTAATACCATCTTGAATGAAGAAAATCGGAATGTTATTACCCACTAAATCGAAATTTCCTTCCTCTGTATAAAACTTAACAGCGAATCCTCGTACATCTCGGTTCGTTTCATTTGCACCTTTTGATCCAGCAACTTCAGAAAAACGAATAAAAATAGGTGTCTTTTTAGATGGGTCTTGTAAAAAATGAGCCATTGTTAAGTCTTCTAAAGAATCATATAGCTCAAAAACACCATGTGCTCCGTAACCGCGGGCATGAACGACTCTTTCAGGAATTCGTTCACGGTCAAAATGAGCGAGTTTTTCTCGCATCAGGAAATCTTCTAAAAGTGTAGGACCACGATCGCCGGCGGTTAAAGAGTTTTCATCATTTGAAATTTTGACACCCGTATTCGTTGTCATCTCTTTTCCTTCATTGTTTTTCGTAAAGGATTGTAACTGTTCTATCTTCTTATTTTCACGACCGTCCATATAAAGCACCTCCCATATTATACGTATTATTGTTCATGGTTTTTATGCTTACATATGGTGTGGGAAGTATATTATCTATGGATTGATTTTCCTCATTTGTTCAATTTATCTTTGTTTGTCTATGAAAATCATTTATTATAATAAATGGTATTCTTTTGAAGGGGTGTTGAAGTGGAGGAGAGTTTTCTATCAGCTAAAGAAGAAAAGAAAAACGCTAAGATTTTCTTATGGGTAATACATGTTATTTTAATTGTATACGAGGTTGCATACGCGATTATATTAGAAGATACAATGCCTTTAGGAAATTGGCATAAAGGGATATGGAAGCTTGCATATATTATGGCTATATTAGGTATTAGTGTTTACTTATTTGAGAGAGAAAAAGCATATTTAGTTAAATATACATATTTATTTGCATACATGATCGCAGAGACTTTTAATATTGGATGGTATGCTTTTCATAATAGAATAGCATTTGATGAGGGGAATGTAATTGAATATATTCTTATTTTCTTCGTACCGATCTTTTTGAGTAAAAGATATTTATTTGTCTTAGCGCCATTCCTTATAGGGAAATATATGATATACCTATTTGTATTTGGAGAACTTAACCTGTTTATGTCTCTTGTTATAAATATGGTGTTACTTTTCGTGTCATTTATTATTTTAAATCGATTTTTACAATATCTTTCAGCAGTAAAGGGACGTATTGCAGAGGCAAGTCAGTCACAAAAATTGGCGGTTATCGGAAAAATGGCAGCGACAGTCGGACATGAAATTAAAAACCCACTTGCTTCATTAAAAGGGTTCACGCAATTACAAAAAGAGAAACACGAAAAAGATGCAACATATGAACAAATGATTCTCGAAATCGAAAATATGAATAATATGATTAGTGAATTAATGGAGGTTGCTACATGTAAACCTTCTGTTTATGAAAAACACATTGTAAGTGATGTTTTAGTACAAACGGTAGAAAACATGCGCGGAAAAATGAACGAGTTAAATATAAATTGCACCTTTAATGAAGAACAAAATAGAAGTGAAATTGAATGTGATAAACGCAAATTAAAAGGAGTATTTTTGTATGTTATTAAAAATGCTTTAGAGGCAATGGAACATGGCGGAACATTAAAAATACAAGTTGAAAATAAAAAAAGAGATTATGTAATAGTAAGTATAGTAGATAGTGGTTTTGGGATAAAAAAGGATAATTTAGGACGAGTTAAGGATGCTTTTTATACAACGAAGCAAGATAGAATTGGATTAGGTCTTACGGTAGCAGAGCGAATTGTGACAGATCATCTTGGAGAATTACACATTTCTAGTGAAGTAAAGAAAGGAACGAGAGTAGAAATACTGCTCCCGAAAAAATGTGAGCGCAATGTGACACAAGATTAAGAGGTGTTGTTAAAGGAGTTATCATATGGAAAAAGGCAATATATTTGAAAAAGAAGAGATAAAGGCATTAATAATATTTTTAAGCTTATTCTTCGTTATATTTTTTGCGTATGATTTTGCTGAAAAAGCTATTGTCCTTTTATCAGATAAAAATCAAAAACTAGCAGATGCTTTTGGAGAAGGATTAGGTTTATGGCTATATAGTTTGATGGTTGGATTATTCTTTATAGGACTTTATTTTATGAAATGGAAAAAGCCGTATATTGTGAAGTATATTATTTTAATTGGCTATAATATATTGGATTTTATTAATAACTTCATTATTTATTACGGAAGTGATGCGGAATTTGATGGCGGGAATATAGTAGAAGGATTCTTTATTTTATTTGCACCGATATTTGTGAATAAGAGGTACTTTTGGTTAGTTGCCGGAACTATTGTTGGAAAATATGCACTTATGGGATTCGTTGTTCAATCCTTTATTGTTCTTATCCCAATAGCATTATATAGCGTGTTTGTTATTATATGTTGGATTATATTTTTAAGATTCCAATCTTACGTTCGTACACTTGAAATGATGGATAAAGAAATACGAAATGTAGAGAAATTAGCAATGGTTGGGAAAATGGCGACAGTAATTGGCGATAAGATTAGAAGACCGTTAGAAAAATTGAAAAAACTTGTGAATAAGCAAGCGAAAAAATATCCAGAAGATAAAATTTATAGTGAAATTATGAGACAGGAAGTAGAGCGAATTCATACAATTGCTACAGAACTAAATGGGTTTGAGAAATCTAAATCGGTAGAATCCGAAACGCATAATATTAAAGAAATCATCTCTTATGTTATCAGGGTTATGGAAAAGCCAGCTTTAGAACAAGGGATAAAAATGCATGCTATTTATAGTAAAGATATACCATCAATTACATGTGAGGAAAAACGATTGAAACAAGTATTTTTTAATTTAATAAAAAATGCGATTGAAGCAATGTCAGTTGGCGGAACTATTACTGTAAAAGTTATAGTGGAAGATGTGATCATTGTTCAAATTATAGATGAGGGATGCGGCATTCCGAAAGATAAAATTCCGAAGCTAAATGAAGCTTTTTACACAACGAAAGAAACTGGAACAGGCTTAGGATTAGTAGTTACGGAAAAAATTATTAAAGATCACCACGGTAAATTGAACTTTGAAAGTGAAGTTGGAGTTGGAACGACTGTTGAGATTATGTTGCCGATTTAATTATAGTTGGATATTTTAAAAAGGGGAAATCACTTTCTTTAGAGTGATTTCCCTTTTCTTTTATCGCCTGCAAATATTTTGATGGAATTGGAATAAATCCTCGCCCTGATTTTCCGAGTGGATCACCGCATTCCATCACGAGTGGATGGTGCAATGAATTTTTCAAGAACATCATCTGTTGGGAAGACAGCTAAAAATACTGTATTTACATTTTCAGCACCTCGTATCATAAGACCGTTAAATAGCTCCACAAAATTTGCTTCGAAAAATTGTTGCCATGGAAATTGGATTTGATCATAATTTTTCAATTTGGAATAAATGATTAAGTGATTGTTCTATTTCTTTTAAGACTGGCATGTTTGGTAATCCTCCTTAAGATAGTTCTTACTTTGTTAGTTGTTTTTGTTTTTTTATGGAAAAATAAGAAGCGGATAGGAAACAAATAAAACCTAGAATCCAGCCAATAGAAGGAGAATAGGGAAGTATATGTTGTAATACCATTCCGCTAGAAATAAAAAAGCTACCTAATAGACCTAAGAAAATGAGATATCGTTGTAGTTTGAACATCAGTGATACAACCTCCTTTATCAAATACATTGTATAGTAGTCTTAATTTTCTGTATATAAGTTTTAAGAAAAATGGTGGTACAATATATAAATGATACGAGAAGAGAGGGTGTAGATTCACGCATGTACGTTACTGTAACAGAAGCAGCATATAAAAAGATTATGGATACGATTCCAAGTGAAGCTAAATATATAAAGTTATTTTATGATAATGAAGGTTGCGGTTGTGTCATGAGCGGGATTATTGATTTAGTAGCCGTTTCAGAGAAAGATGAGCGCGATGTAGATGTTGAATCGAGTATACTAAACTTTATTGCAGATCGCACAAAGCTTGTATTTATGGATGATAAGTTAACAGTTGATTGGCATGAAGTTGGAGGGACTTTTCAGTTGAAGAGCCCAAGCCAGTTTTATAACCCGAATATGAAGTTACATGTTCGAGTATAATGAAGAGAGAGGGAGTATATAATATGCTCCTTTTTCTTATGGATTTTTTCACATAATGAAATGTACATCTAATTGAATTTTCTGTATAATTCTCTTTGCGGAGGGGATTGCGCATGAAAAGATGGGGAATTGAGTTATTAATTTTAAGTGTCGTTATTATCTGGGGGATTAACTATACGATTGCGAAATATGGACTTTTAGAATTTACAGCGATTGAGTTTACTGCAGTTCGAATGATGGCAGCAGCACCACTATTATTATTACTTACGTTCTTTATTGAAAAGTCACTTTATATGGAGCGAAAAGATATACCAAGATTAATCATTGTTAGCACGGTAGGTATTGTACTGTATCAAACGCTATTCATGGAAACGGTACAATATACATCGGCTACAAATGCCTCTTTACTCATTTCTATTTCACCTATTTTTACAACTTTATTTTCGATTTTCTTGAAACAAGAAAAATTTTCTTCTCGAAAGTTAGTTGGTTCCATGATTGCCTTTTTTGGTGCTACATTAGTTTTAGTAGCGGGGCATTCACTCGCTAGTTCTTTCTACGGAAATGGGATTGGACTGATTACATCAATATGTTGGGGACTTTATCCTGTATTAGCAGGGCCGCTTATTAAAAAATACTCAGCATTACGTGTTACTGCATGGTCGACATTAGTTGGAGCGGTTCCGCTCTTATTGTTAAGTGGTCCACATGTATTTGTAATGCCATTTCACATTACACAAGGGATGACATGGTTTGCCTTGCTGTATTCTATTTTCTTCGTGACTGTATTCGGTTTAGTGATGTGGTATATTGGTGTTCAAAAAATTGGAGCATCACATACGATGGTATATATGTATATTACGCCGCTCGTTGCTGTCTTATTTGCTGCAGTATGGGCAAATGAATATGTATCGTTACAACAAATTATCGGTGGAATTATCATTTTCTTCGGTCTATGGTTTGTAAAATCAGAGAAAGTAGAAGCTCATTCTATCGTGCAAGAACCTATATCAAAATAGGAAAACAGATCACTTATGATCTGCTTTCCTATTTTTTTATTTTTGGTAAGAAGATGAGAAACAAGATAGCCGTAATAAGTGGAATTAAATTAAGAAAAGGAATGCGGAAGAGTGTAATTAGAATAATTCCTGGAAGAAGAACACCGAGGACAGCATAGAAAATACTATGTTTTTTCGTGTACCAATATAATGAAAGTCCAATAAGTGCAGGAACAATGAGATGAATGAGAGCCATTAAAAAATAAATCATTAGACGCCCCCTTTATTTATGTGCTTATTACATCATATCCGTATGTTCATAGATTGATATCACTTTTTTCATAATTGGACGAAAATGTTTTGAAAAACGTCACATTTATGAGGGATTCTATATTAGAAATCTTGTATAATATTATTTTCTAAAAGCATTTTAACAACATAAACATACAGTTTATGTTGTTTTTAATTTGAATGAAATAGATTCATAAATGAATTTGTAAGTAGTATGGACTCGTTGTTCATTAATGAACAACGAGTTATATAGCTTTTGTTGGATAAATAAAAACCATTGAAGAGGAGTACAGCATGATTAGTATGTCACTGAGGTCGTTTAAAATTCAAATGTATTATTTGCTAGGCGCAATGTTAATAGGCTGGGCAATGACACCTTTTTCAGCACATTTTTTAGGTGCAGGCATTGGACTTATTGTAAGTATGTATTGCGTTTGGATTTTAGGAAGGCGTATCGAAAAGCTTGGAGATAGTATTGTAAAGAAAACGAAGGCACCGACACTTGGTATGTTTAATCGCTACGCAGCGGCGATCCTTGGTGCAATTATTATGTACGAAATTGAGCACCATATGGTTATGTGGGCATTTGCAGTTGGGATTATGGGTGGTTATTTCTTAATCGTTATTAATTTAGGTTATTATAGTATGAAGGATGAAGAAGAATTAACAAAAAGCTAAAAAAGATAAAAAGATAAAAAGCCTCTTTTTAGATGGAATAGAGGATCTGGCTGTGGATTGTATGTGGGTAAATAAAAGAATATATAGAAAGAAGCTTACGCGAAAGACGTAAGCTTCTTTTTTATGTAAGTATGTGTAACCAAGCCGCATTGGGTTTTGTCGGTGAGTACGCGAAACTTTTGGCTACACGATACTTATTCATATGAGTAAAGGGTTATTGCAACAGAAAGTTTATATATTAAGCGATTGGACCGCCTAAGTTAATAATAGCTTCAGAAACGCTATCGAATTTTTTGAAGTTTTCTTTAAATTCGTTTGCAAGCTCAATTGCTTTCGCTTTGTAAGCATCTTTATCAGCCCAAGTTTGTTCAGGCATTAATACTTCATCAGGTACACCTGGAACATGACGAGGTACTTCAAGGCCAAAGATGTCGTGTTTTGCAGTTTCAGCTTTAGCAAGTTCACCGCTTAGTGCTGCTTGAATCATTGCACGAGTGTAACCTAAGTTCATACGTTTACCAACGCCGTATTCGCCACCAGTCCAGCCAGTGTTTACTAAGAATACTTTCGCATCATGTTTCTCGATTTTTTCACCAAGCATTTCAGCATAACGAGATGCATCAAGCGGTAAGAACGGTGAACCGAAGCAAGTAGAGAATGTAGCTTGCGGAGATGTAACACCGCGCTCTGTTCCTGCTAGCTTACTAGTGTAACCGCTTAAGAAATGGTACATAGCTTGCTCTTTTGATAACTTACTGATTGGAGGCAATACGCCAGATGCATCAGCAGTTAAGAAAATAATTGTATTTGGATGTCCTGCAACACTTGGCAGTACGATATTGTCAATCGCATGCATAGGGTATGCAGCACGTGTATTTTCTGTTAAAGTAGTATCGTTATAGTCAGCGATGCGTGTTTGACCATCAATGACAACGTTTTCTAAAACTGAACCAAATTTGATTGCATCGAAGATTTGTGGTTCTTTCTCATGAGAAAGGTTTACACATTTTGCATAGCAACCGCCTTCAATATTGAATACGCCGTTATCAGACCAACCGTGCTCATCGTCACCGATTAATTTACGGTTTGGATCAGCAGATAATGTTGTTTTGCCTGTTCCAGATAAACCGAAGAATAGTGCTACGTCGCCTTCTTCGCCTACGTTTGAAGAGCAGTGCATAGAAAGAATGTCTTGTTCAGGTAGTAAGAAGTTCATAATAGAGAAGATTGATTTTTTCATTTCTCCAGCGTATTCTGTACCACCGATTAGTACGATACGTTTTTCAAATGAAACCATAATGAATGCTTCAGAATTTGTACCGTCAATTGCTGGATCTGCTTTGAAGTTTGGTGCAGAAACAATTGTGAACTCTGATTCGTGAGTTGCTAATTCTTCTTCATTTGGACGAATAAATAATTGATGTACGAACAAATTATGCCATGCATATTCGTTAACAACTTGAATTGGTAGGCGATAGTTGCGATCAGCGCCAGCAAATCCTTTGAAGATGAATAACTCTTCTTTTTCTTTTAAGTATTCTAAAACTTTTATATATAATTTATTAAAATGTTCTTCAGAGATCGGTTGGTTCACGGCTCCCCAAGCAATTTTGTCAGCAACCGATGCTTCCTTCACAATAAATTTATCCTTAGGAGAACGTCCTGTGTATTTTCCTGTTGAAGCAGAAACGGCACCAGTAGAAGTTAATTTCCCTTCGTTTCGCATTAATACTTTTTCCACTAATTGCGGAACACTTAATTGAATCTGTGCATTGCTTCCGTTCAATAATTCATGTAAACCAATTTGGACATTCACAGTACTCATATTTATATACCATCCTTTTCATTTAATGAAATATTTCTCGTAATCCCCATCAATAGTATAACACAATTATATAAATAATGTATACTATTTATTTATTTTTGTTTGTGTGAATGTATCATTTCCCTATTAATATTTCATTCTATGGGTATTGAGAAAAACTTTCAGGAAAATGTGAATATTAATTGACAAATGAATATCATTTCTTTAGTATAGGTTGGGACGGATACTCTCTTATCCCGAGCTGGCGGAGGGACAGGCCCGATGAAGCCCAGCAACCTCACTTGTAGTGGTAAATACAGGTGAATAGGTGCTAAAACCTGTGCGAGGCTAACGGTCTCGAACGATAAGAGCAAAGGGCAAAAAGCAGTATGCAAGTAGCAAATTAAACCTTTCCTCTATGTTAAGTAGGAAAGGTTTTTCTGTATGCTTGTGTGGGAGAATAAATGTATGTCGCAGTTTGTGGCAAATTAAGGATGAGTTCCGTACAATATATACAATTACTGTAGGGAGGTTTACCACATGACAAAAAAACGTCATCTGTTCACATCTGAGTCTGTAACTGAAGGACATCCAGATAAAATTTGTGACCAAATTTCTGATTCAATTTTAGATGCGATCTTAGCAAAGGACGCAAATGCACGTGTAGCTTGTGAAACAACTGTAACAACTGGTTTAGTATTGGTAGCGGGGGAAATTACGACTTCTACTTACGTAGATATTCCAAAAATCGTTCGTGAAACAATTCAAGGCATTGGTTACACACGCGCAAAATACGGATTCGATGCAGAAACTTGTGCAGTTTTAACATCTATCGATGAGCAATCTGCTGACATCGCTATGGGTGTTGACCAAGCATTAGAAGCACGCGAAGGTCAAATGACTGACGCTGAGATTGAGGCAATTGGTGCGGGAGACCAAGGTTTAATGTTTGGCTTCGCATGTAATGAAACACAAGAATTAATGCCACTTCCAATCTCGCTTGCTCACAAATTAGCTCGTCGTTTAACTGAAGTACGTAAAGATGACACATTATCATACTTACGTCCGGATGGAAAAACGCAAGTTACAGTTGAGTATGATGAAAATGGTAAACCTGTACGTGTGGATACAATTGTAATTTCTACACAACATCATCCAGATGTTACGTGGGAAGAAATCGATCGCGATTTAAAAGAGCACGTAATTAAAGCTGTAGTTCCAGCAGAATTAATGGATGGAGAAACGAAATTCTTCATTAACCCAACTGGCCGCTTCGTAATTGGTGGACCACAAGGTGATGCTGGTTTAACAGGACGTAAAATCATCGTTGATACTTACGGTGGATACGCTCGCCATGGCGGCGGTGCATTCTCTGGTAAAGATGCAACGAAAGTTGACCGTTCTGCAGCATATGCAGCTCGTTATGTTGCGAAAAACATCGTAGCAGCTGGTCTTGCTGACAAAGCAGAAGTACAACTTGCATACGCAATTGGCGTAGCACAACCAGTATCAATTTCAGTTGATACATTAGGCACTGGTAAAGTATCTGAAGACGTATTAGTAGAACTAGTTCGTAACAACTTCGATCTTCGCCCAGCTGGTATTATTAAAATGCTAGACTTACGTCGCCCAATTTACAAACAAACAGCAGCTTACGGCCACTTCGGACGTACTGATGTAGATCTTACATGGGAACGTACAGACAAAGCAGCTACTTTAAAAGAGCAAGCTGGTCTATAATATATGAAAAAAAGCTTTGCGCGTGTCGCAAAGCTTTTTTTATTTGGTTTTATCCCGCATTAACGGGCAGTAAGCCTCCCACCTCAAAATTCGGCTGTAAAGCAAAAAAGTTAGGTAGGAGGCTAACTGCCCGTAAAAGCCCGATTGGTGAGGGCTAATAATCAGTGGGGAAGAACAAAATCCCCACTGATTAAAGTTTCACTTTATTTACTACTTGAATGCAAGAACTACAATAAACTTCCCCGTCTAGCTCAATATACTTCTTCATATTTGTCATACCACTTGCCGGAAATGGCATATGAATCCATGATTTTTCATACGTTTGTATTTCCTTTTTACATGATTTACAAAGGATGGGTTTCTTATGGAACATAGACGGTCAGCCTTTCAGTTGACGCGCTTTTCCTGCGCAAAAAGCACTGCTCAGTAAAAATAGCGTTGCGAATATAATACTCACTAATGTAGCGTATGGAATCGCTCCTTTTAGAGAAAAACCGACAGTGATGGAAGCAACAAATAAGAGGATGAATGTTGTTGTTAATTTTTTGTATAGTTCCATAGTGAGTGAACCTCCAAATTATTTTGTAATTTAAAATGAAATCTACTATGTAGAAAATATAAGGGGATTTAAAGAGTAGCTAATGGTGTGTAGTCCAGGCGTATAAGAAAGTATATTTTCCTTTTTGTGGTCGTATATACTTATATTGTATCACGGTGCATCATTGGCTTCATACATAATTGTGTAAAGATATGTATGATAAAATGAAGAAAAGTCTTTAGGAAAGGAAAGATGAAAAATGAGTGTAACTGAACATAAAAAACAAGCTCCAAAAGAAGTACGCTGTAAGATTGTAACGATTTCCGATACACGTACGGAAGAGACGGATAAGAGCGGACAACTATTACATGAATTATTAAAAGAAGCAGGACATAAAGTGACCTCTTATGAAATTGTGAAAGATGATAAAGAAAGTATTCAGCAGGCTGTGTTAGCTGGTTATCATAGGGAAGATGTTGATGTCGTGCTAACGAATGGCGGAACTGGTATTACGAAACGTGATGTAACGATTGAGGCAGTGTCAGTGTTATTAGATAAAGAAATTGTTGGATTTGGTGAGTTGTTCCGTATGATAAGTTACTTAGAAGATATCGGAAGTAGTGCGATGTTAAGTAGAGCAATCGGTGGTACAATCGGGCGTAAAGTTGTCTTTTCGATGCCAGGGTCTAGCGGAGCGGTTCGTCTTGCGATGAACAAGTTAATTTTACCGGAATTAGGTCATATTACATTTGAGTTGCATCGTCAATGAAAATTGCAGGAATTGTATTAGCTGGCGGACAGTCTAGTCGTTTCGGAGAACCGAAAGCATTGGCGATTTGGAAGGGAACTACTTTTGTTGAGCATATTGTGCAAGTAATGGAAAGTATTTTGCAAGATGTTGTTGTTATTAGTCATACTGATATAAAAGAGAGAGTAGAGCAATTAGTACAAGTTCCAGTTATAGAAGATATGTCGCACTATAAAGGAAATGGGCCACTTGCTGGAATAGTGTCAGGAATGGAATACATAGATTCAGATTGGTATATTATCATGCCTTGTGATGCACCGAACGTTTCAAATGAATGGATTACCATTTTATTAGAGCAAACGAGCGATGAATATGATGCTGTTGTCCCTATTATTAATGGAAGAAAACAACCGTTACTTGCAGCGTATAATAACCGCGTGAAAGAAAAGATTTATGCTTTGCTTCAAGAAGAAAAAAGAAGTATGGGCCAGCTTTTATCACAATGTAATGTGAAATATATTGCTGGTGAAGATGTACAAGCGAATGTAGATTGGTTTATAAATGTGAATACGAAAGAAGAATATGTGCAGGCTCAAAAAGACCTTTCAAATGAATGAAAGGTTTTTTGATATACAGAAATTGGAGAACAATTGCTGTATAAAGGTATGTGAGTAAGTTGATTTTAAGGGGATTTCGTGAACTAACCGCCACTTAACGTCCTAAAGGAGTGTTTGAAGTGAGGGCTTCTCGGTTAATCATTACTTCTGATAGCTAACGAATTCGTCCTAAGACAGCCGAGCTAACTCCCTTGTTCCAAAGGTTATTTTATTACAATTTATGCTGACGCTAAAAGACGTATTGCTTCATTTTTGATATTGATGGCTGAGTTATAATCTCTATCGAGATTTACACCGCATATACAAGAATAGATTCTTTCAGACAATGTCAGACTTTTCACATTTCCACAGCTACTACATGTTTTTGTTGATGGAAACCATTTGTCTATTTTCACAAGTTGTTTTCCTTGTTCGTTTAGTTTATAAGTTAAGAAAGAAGTGAACATACCCCACCCATTATCAGCGACACTTTTTCCAAAATGAAGTGCTTGCGATATTCCTTTCATGTTTAGATCTTCAATAGCTACAACATCAAAATTGGCAGCTAACTTTTTAGACTCATGATGAAGAAAATTCTTACGTTGGTTAGCTACTTTCTCATGTAACGTAGCTACACGAATACGTTGTTTATTCCAACGTTCAGAACCTTTATTGCGTCTTGATAATACTCGTTGCGCCTTTGTTAATCGGTCTAACATGTTACGATAGAACTTAGGATAATTGGCTTTCTCATCCTCAGAACTGACGTATAATCCATCCATTGCAAAGTCTAATCCAACAACTGTTTCTACTTCTTTTTGTACAATCTCTTTTTCGTATTCAGTCAAGATTGACACATAGTATTTACCAGTAGGTGTCATAGAAATCGTACAAGACTTGATCATATAATCTTGTGGTATCTCTCTATGTTTTTTGATACGTACCATTTTCAGTTTTGGCAATTTGATATGACCATTAAGCAACAGAATATTACCGTTTACTACATTCGTTGTATAAGACTTTCTGTCCTTTTTACTTTTGAATGTTGGGAAGTTATTTTGACCACTAAAGAAATTCTTATATGCAGTTTGCAAGTGTAGTTGAGCATTTGCCAAAGCTAATGAATCAACTTCTTTTAACCACTCAAATTCTGCTTTATATTTCGCAGGGGTTGGAGGCTTTTGTTTCTTTAGTTGTTCCTTATCATCTTTGTATTTTTCGTACGCTTCTTTTCGCTCAGCTAACATTCTATTGTACACGAAACGTACACAACCGAAGGTTTTACGTATAAGATTTGCTTGTTCTTCTGTTGGATACAACCGGAATTTATATGCTTTATTCTGCTTTGTCATATCATTTCACCTCACTTTTTACCTTGATTTTCAATATGTTTCTTTACTACGTCTATTGGCGAACTACCAGTAGTTAGTAAGCAAAAACTTCTTGACCAAAACATTTCTTTCTAAAGTTTTTTTCACTTGTGGAAAGTCTTTCTTGATTAGTTGAGAACTTGCACTTTTATAAGCATTAATAAATTTTGTCATTTCTTTTTAAGCGAGTAATTCTGATGCGGTGTGCTGAAGGACTGTTTCATATTGGTCAAGTAAGCCACGAAGGATCTCATCCCAGCTTTTTGATTTAGCATAAGACGAAGCTGCTATGCCCATTTGCATAAGTTGATCTTCATTTTGCAATAAAAAATGGATGGAGGATAGAAAGGAATCTATATCTTTTGGTGGACAAAGAATTCCCGTTTTTCCATCTGTAATAATATTTTTAACCCCGCCACTATTTGCTCCGATGACAGGTGTACCGCATGCAAATGATTCAAGTACGACATTTCCGAACGTTTCAGTAGCTGATGGAAATACCATCATATGAGAACAAGCATATGCTTCAGCTAAATCCTTACCTTGTAAATATCCAGTAAAAGTGACATTTGTTTTCGGAACAGCTTCACGCAAATTTGTTGCTAGAGGACCGTCTCCTGCGATGAGCCAATGAATGTCGTTTCGAGTATGCGCTGTTTGCACGATAAGGTGTTGCAACGTATCAATATCTTTTTCAGGGGCAATCCGTCCAACATAGGAAAGGACATACTTTGCTGTAATATTATATTTTTTTCGGAATAGGTCTGTATTGTAAGATGGATGAAAGAGTGTGCAATCTACACCCCGTCCCCATATGGAGAGGGCCTGAAAGCCTTTATTTTTTAGTTGGTGTAACGTTTCAAAAGAAGGAACGAAATTTTTTTGCATATGACTATGAAACCATTTTAAATAGTTCCAAAGCATATTAGAGAGAAATTCAATTTTGTAATAGCGTAAATAAGCATCGAAATCAGTATGATAAGAACCGACAACTGGGATGTTTAACTTTTTTGCATAATACAATCCACAAAGTCCCATGTTGAAAGGTGTGGCAATGTGAATAATGTCAGGTTTAAAGGAAAGAAGTTCTCGTTTAATGCGCGGAGTAGGAAAAGAAAAGCGGCATTCTGGATATAATATTGTTAACGGGATACTTCTCATCTTGTTCACATTAGCTACGAAATTATCTTCAGCTGTATGCTGAGGGGCGAAAACAGAATAGGCGATCTTTTCTTTCTGAAAGTAACGTGTTAATCGTTCTAGTGTTTTCGCAACCCCGTTGACTTGTGGCGTAAAAGTATCGGTAAAAATGGCGACTCTCATCATATCACTCCTTTATGTGAAAAGTGGGATGAATTGATAAAAAGAGATGATGCCAGAGCAAGTGCCGAGGCACATGCCTACAAATACATCTGACGGATAATGAAGCCCTAAATAAATACGGGAAATACCGACGCATAATGCTAACGGTAATAGAAAAGCAAGCAAGTTTGGATTATAGCAAATAAATGGAATGAGGACAGAGAAAACAGCCGTTGTATGTCCGGATGGAAAAGAATGATCTTTTAATGGATGAACTGGATATTTCGCATCCTGAATTGTTAAATAAGGGCGTTTTCGTGGATACCATCTTTTTAATATTTGCACAGGAATATGGCTAATTGTTAAAGAAATAGCAGTTGCAATTGCAGCTTGATGCAAATTCCCTGTTGCGAAAATTAAAAAGAATAGGGTAAGTGCAATGGAAAAACTTGCACCACCGATATGGGTAATATTGCTGAAAAAGATGTTTAATGTTTTTTGATCAAAGTAGCGATTAATTCCTTTGAAGATGTAACATTCTATTTTATATAGTCCACTGACCTTCATGAGATTTTTCCTCCCTCTACATATATATGGAGTTATTAACTTCTATTTTAATAAGATTTTATTGAGGGGATAATAAGGTTTTGTAAAGAAAAAGTTAGATTTTTTCATAAAAAAAGCTGCCAGTCTTATGGCAGCGATAAAATCACTTTTGTAACGATTTATAATATTGTCCTTTTTCAACGTATTGTGTGCGGATACGTTCCATATCTTTACGGTCTTCTTCTGTTAATTCGCGAATGACCTTCGCAGGGCGACCGAAAGCTAACGTATTAGGAGGGATTTTCTTTCCTTGTGAAACGAGACTACCAGCACCGATAAAGGCTCCTTCACCAATTTCAGCACCATCTAATATAATAGATCCCATTCCAATTAAAGCATCGTTTTTAATATGACAGCTATGTAAAATAACTTGATGCCCAACTGTAACATCGTTTTCTAAAATAAGAGGGTACTGCGGGCTTTGATGAAGTGTACATTGGTCTTGTACATTTACTCGGTCTCCAATGATTGTTGGTGACACATCGCCGCGTATGACTGTATTAAACCAAATACTTGATTCCTCACCAATGGAAACATCGCCTGTAATGGTAACATAGTCAGCGATAAAAGCACTACTCGCAATTTTCGGATTTTTTTCTTTGTAAGGGTATATCATGTAAAGCCTTCCTTTCCTAGAGACTAGTTTTAGTGTATCAAATTATGAGAAAGAGTGAAATGGAGGAGGTCCGTATGTGGAATTATGAAGCAGAGGAAGCGAAAGCTGTAGTCGTTATCGTGCACGGCGCAATGGAATATCACGGACGTTACGAAGCTATAGCGGAAATGTGGAATCATATCGGCTACCACGTTGTGATGGGAGACCTTCCATCACATGGAACGACTTCGAGAAATAGAGGACATATTGATTCATTTGATGAATACATAGAGGAAGTTAAATTATGGGTGAAAGAGGCAAGGAAGTATCGATTACCTATTTTTATATTTGGTCATAGTATGGGTGGTCTTATTGTCATTCGTATGATGCAAGAAACGAAGAGAGAAGATGTAGATGGTATTATTTTAAGTTCACCATGTTTAGGTGTATTAACTGGACCTTCTGCTCCGCTTCGAGCTGCCTCAAAAATATTAAATGTTGTTACTCCAAAATTGCAATTTGCAACGAATCTTACAGTGGAAATGTCAACTCGTAATCATGAAGTGAGAGATGCGATGGAGAATGATTCATTGTTCTTGCGCAAAGTATCAGTACGTTGGTATAGTGAATTGATTAAGTCTATCGAAATTGCGCATAAAAAAATAGGCGATTTTCCAGACGTTCCACTCTTGCTAATGCAGGCTTGTGAGGATAAACTTGTAGATAAAACACGTGTCCGTACTTGGTTTGATAATGTTAAAATAAGTGATAAGGCTTTTAAAGAATGGCCGAATTGTTATCATGAGTTATTAAATGAGTATGAGCGTGATGAAATTTTGAATTATATTCAGTCATTTACTGAAATACGCATCAATAACATAATAGAAACAAATAAGTAAATTATTTGTACATTGAATAGAGGAGATGAAGGAAGAAGTGAACGTACCGAGTAATCCCATAACGCTCATGGCGAAAGTATACCGTGATGTGTTTCCGGTAGTACACCATGAGCTAGCGATGTGGAAAGAGCGTGCCTACCATATTCCGAATGACGAGCTTCATAGTCAGGCAATCGCAAGTATTGAGAATAAAACGTTTCATTGCGAGGGCGGTGGCATTTTAGCGCTACTAGCAAATGAACACCGAGAGGAATGTATTCGTTTTATCGTAGCTTATCAAACGATTAGCGACTATTTAGATAATTTATGTGATCGTAGTACATCACTTGACCCGAAAGACTTTGCGGCTCTTCATGAGTCGATGGTAATGGCATTAAGCCCTGAAGTTGAAGGGGGCGGTAACTATTATCGTTATCGTGATGATCAAGATGATGGTGGTTATTTAGATGAGCTTGTTGAAACATGTCAGGATGTTTTAAAGAAAACGAAGCATTATGATAAAATTGCTCCAATTCTTCATGAACTTGCTTGTTATTATTGTGATTTGCAAATTCATAAACACGTGAAGTTAGAAGAAAGAGAACCACGCTTAAAAACATGGTTTGAAGCACATAAAGAAAACTTACCAGAGATGAGTTGGTTTGAATTTTCAGCATGTGCCGGTTCGACGCTTGGAATTTTCTGTCTTGTCGCATATGCATTTCATGATGAATTACATGATGAAGATATTGCGAAAATTAGACAAGGGTATTTTCCATACGTACAAGGACTTCACATTTTACTTGATTATTTCATCGATCAAGAAGAAGACCGTATCGGCGGGGATTTGAATTTCTGTAGTTATTATGAAAACGAGCAAGCTATATTAGATCGTATGAAACATTTTGTAGAAGAAGCAGAGAAGAGCATTGGTGATTTACCTCATGCGAAGTTTCATCGTCTCATAAGCCGAGGGTTACTTGGTATTTATTTATCAGATCAAAAAGTATCAGCACAAAAGAATATGCACAAAATGGCACGGCGCATTGTAAAATACGGAGGGCTCACTTCACGATTCTTCTACTGGAACGGGAAGATGTACCGAAAGAAAATGGCGCAGTGATGAAAAAAACCACTCATGTTGAGTGGTTTTTTTATTATGATCGTATTTGTGAAAATATGTATATGAGAAGTTCAATCGCGAAAATAACTAAAACAGATAGTCCGAATAAAGGCATGACAGCGCCTAGTATAACCATCATGATAAAGAAAACGAATGTGCTTTTCTTATCTCTTTGCTTAGGAGGTGCTGCTAATTTTCCTTTCGGTTTTCTCGCTAACCACATTTTTACTCCGTAATAAATAAGAAGTAATAAAGATAACGTCGTTAGTAAGCATAATATTTTATTTGGCCATCCGAATAAATGTCCTTCGTGAAGCGGGATACCGTAAGTAAACCATTGTGCAAATAATCCATAATCACGATAGTCCGTTTTCGAAATGAGTTCTCCGCTATATTGATCAAAGTAAGCTGTTATTTCTTCATTTGGTGCCACATCCATACCCGTAATACCAGAACCACTTGATTTCGAAATAGTGAATACACCTTTCGGATCAGTCGGTAGTGAGATAACGTATGGCTTCTTTATTTCAATTCCTTTTTGTAATTCATCAACTGAAATTGCTTTTGGTTCATTTGAGTTTGATTCCGGAGGAGCTTCTTTTCTTGTTGCCCAGGGTAATTCTTTTACCTTTGATTCAGGTGGTGCCATATACAATTTCGGATATCCGATTGATTCATTCGACGCTGCGATTTTATAAATTTGGTTACCCATAAATCCTGACCAAGGTAAACCTGATGCAACTAAAAGAACGAGAGGAATTGTAAATATAATACCGATAATAGAATGACGTCGTTTTGCCTTTTCTCGCTTATTGGATGCTGGTGTGTTTTTGAATTGGCGTATACTCATATACAACCCAGTTACAATTAAAAAGATTGTCCAGCACGCTGCAAGTTCTACAATATAATTGACGACAGTGCCACCGACTAAAAGGGAACTATGTAATTCCCGCATTATATTGGCAAACGTTTCAGCTGCATTTTGATCCCCAACAATTTGATTATTGCTATCTAAATACACAAATTTTTGCTTTCCTGTATATTCATTTGCAATAGTGAGCCTCGTATTATAATCCCCATTAAACTCACTAATTTTCGCCACACTATAATGTGGATATTTTTTCTCTGTTAAGAAAAGCGAATCAGACATCGAAATAGACTCTGTTTGGGCGCTCTTCCCAAAATATAAATCTTTATAGATGAAATCTTCAACTTCTTCCCGAAATAAATACCCAATTCCGCTCAATGACAAAGTAATAAGAAGCGGCGTAATAAAAAGCCCGGCGTAAAAATGCCACCTCCAAAAAATATAATGAAGCGAACGATTTACTTTCATACTTCAGTTCCCCTAACCTTCCCTATATGAATAGATTACTCATCTAATATAGCGAGATTAAGTGTGATTACTTTGAAAGAATTGTGAAAAAAGTTAAAAGTTTTGGTTGTTTTTATCAAACATAAAACACATTTTAAAAAGGATGTGTTCTATGTTTATGAAGACTTTTTTATATTTGATGCATAGATCCTAACAACTGCTTTCGCAAGACATTGAGCGGAATCAACAAAGTCCTCACTCACCACCACATTCAAATCGGTACATGCGATAATAGCGGTATCTACTTCGTCTTTTAACTGTAAAACGAGCAGACTCCATAATTTACGAGCTTCCTCAATTTCTCCGCCTTTAATATAAGTAATAATTTGATTAATCATTTCTTGCCATTGTTCATTATGAATGTACTCTATATCACGTTTTGTAATTCCATCTTGGTAAATACTTGCTTGAACAGTCGCTTCTGTTGCAAGAAGAGCGACTCTTTTTGTATTTTCAGGAATTGCTTTTAACGTCTCATCGACTATATTCAAAATAGGAATGGTAATAGAACGTTGTAATTCCTCGAAATAAAGATGCGCTGTATTACATGGCATTGCGATGAAATCTACACCAGTACTTTCAAGTTTTTGCGCTCCTTCAATAATCGCTTTTTTCATCGCCGCATGATCAATAGGGCGATCCATATAAAACGGTGTTGGGCACGAATAAATCATCATATGAGGAAAGTCTATATCATGCTTTGCTCCATATATTGTTTGGCACTCTGCTACAACTGTATCGACGAATGGTCCGGTTGATTTTGGACCCATTCCTGCTAGTATTCCAATCATTGTTTAGTCCCCTTTAATAGTCTATACATTGATTATATAGGAGAATAAGAAAAAGACGTGCAGTGAGTGCACGTCTTTTTCTGTCATGTTGTGTCGAATAATAGATATATCGATAAAATCGTCGATATATTTGAACTTATGACCAATATAATTGAAAAATCGTTGATATATTATCGCTTCTCAATCGCCACAATAAATGGTGGGTTATTTTGCTGGTTAATGAAGCCGTATCGCAAAACGTGAGCTTGTTTTTGGTCGAGTTCTTCTGCAAATTTGAGAACAGCGTCGCGTTCTACTTGTCCTTCTGGATGTCCGTGGTAAATGACAAGGACGATGATACCTTCAGGTGCCATTACTTCTAATAATTGCTCGATCGCCGAGATTGTTGAGTTCGGTTTTGTAACGATATGCTTGTCACCACCAGGAAGGTAACCTAAGTTGAAAATAGCGCCTGTTACTTTTCCTTTTGCGTCTTCTGGTAATACGGGTAAGAGTGTGTCGTGACTGTCGTGAACTAAAACAGTACGTTCGAAAAGTTCCTTTTCTTTTAGGTGGATAGTAGAGCTTTCAATTGCCTCTTTTTGAATATCAAATCCAAATACTTTTCCACTATCTCCAACGATTTCAGCTAGGAAGCAAGTATCATGTCCATTGCCGAGCGTTGCATCTACAGCGTAATCGCCTTCTTTTACTGCTGTTTGCAGCAGCGAGCGAGCAAACGGTAATACACGTTCTAATTTCATTTTTGTTTCTCCTCATTTGCATATTTTCCTTGCCAGCTTCCGCGGCGTACAAATTCTGCATCGATGGAATTTAATACTTCCCATTTATTTAAGCTCCACATTGGGCCAATCATTAAATCAGGCGGACCGTCACCTGTGATGCGGTGCACAATTACATCTTCTGGAATAATTTCAAGTTGGTCAACAACGAGACTTACGTAATCTTCAAGAGAAAGGAACTCGAGTTGTCCTTTTTCATATTGCTTCACCATTGGCGTTCCTTTTAATAAATGAAGTAAATGAATTTTAATTCCTTGTACGTCAAGCTTCGCTACTTCACGAGTTGTTTCCATCATCATGTCGTAATCTTCAAGTGGAAGACCGTTAATAATATGAGAGCAAACTCTAATGCCATGTTTGCGTAATTTATTTACGCCTTCCACATAAGATGGATAATCGTGAGCACGGTTAATAAGATTTGCAGTGCGTTCATGAACAGTTTGTAGTCCGAGTTCAACCCAAAGGTACGTACGTTTATTTAAGTCCGCTAAATATTCAACGACATCGTCTGGTAAACAATCTGGACGAGTTGCGATAGAAAGACCGACAACGTCTTTTTCTGCTAGAAGCGGTTCGAATTTTTCTTTTAACACTTCAAGTGGTGCATGTGTATTTGTGTAAGCCTGAAAATAAGCGATACATTTTCCGTCTTTCCACTTTGAGTGCATTTTTTCTTTCATTTCATGATATTGCGTTATAACATCATCGCGGCGATCGCCAGCGAAGTCACCAGATCCAGCAGCACTACAAAACGTGCAACCACCGTAAGCAACCGTACCGTCACGGTTCGGGCAATCGAAGCCAGCATCTAATGAAACTTTAAAGATTTTTTCACCAAATTCATTTCGTAAGTGGTAATTCCATGTATGATAACGTTTATTGTCGTTTGTATATGGAAAAGGGTTTTGAACCTTCATTACTTTCCCTCCTAAGACGAGTCAAAATAAAGTGAAACTTTAATCAGTGGGGGATGTTCCCCCCACTGATTATTAGCCCTCACGAATCGGGCGTTTACGGGCAGTTGAGCTCCCACCTACCTTTTTTATTTCATCCAAATTTTGAGGTAGAGGTCTTACTGCCCGTTAATGCGGGATGAAACAAAATCCATTATAACATACTCATAAGGTTCATATGGAAGGGACACACTAAAAGGGAATTGAAGCAAGGAGGGACAATTATGGCAGAGCGTCAATCACTTGAAGAGTATATTACACAGGCAGAACAAGCGGTGGAATATGCGAAAGAACAATTAGACCAAGGCATGAGACAGGAGCATTACAATACGATGGAGTATTCGGATGCTCAGTTGCAATTAGAACAAGCATATAATGAATTACAAACGATGCAGCAACATGCGAATGATGAGCAGCGTGAGCAGTTAAATAGAGCACGTATGGCAATTCGCCAATTGCAACATCAAATGATTATTACACCGCACTAATAAGGAGTGAATGTAATGGCGAAACGTTCAGATCAAAACAATCCAGAGCAAAAAACGCAAAACGGACATAACGCTGAATTTTCGAATGAACTTGATCCAGTTGTTCAAGTGAAACAGCGTAATAGTAAAAAAGGACAACCTCAAAGATCAAAGCAATCAGAGTAAACCAGGTCGCATTATGACCTGGTTTTATTTTGCCTCGTGATTGGTGCGGGCTAATCAAGGGGCAAAATAATACTGATTAAAGCTTCAATTCATTATATGACAATAATGTAAGATTCCTGTAAGGTTTGCCGATAGTTACGATTGTCTTTTTCCAGTAGAGTAAGGGAGGATTTAATTTTGGACAAGGAGTTGTATTATGGGGAACAATATTACAAACAAACGAATTGATGAGTTAGATTACATTCGTGGCTTCGCATTACTGGGTATTATTTTAGTAAATATTCTTGCACTACTGAATATTAAAGTTCCAGATCCTAGTACAGTGGATGCAAGTTATCAAAGGTTTCTATACTTATTTGTAGAAGGTCGTTTCTTCTCAATCTTTTCATTCTTATTTGGAGTAGGATTCTATATCTTCATTACAAGAGCAATTGCGAAAGGGAAGAATGGATATGTTCTATTTCTACGCCGCTTAGTTGCACTATTTATTTTTGGTTTGATTCATCAAATGTTTCAGCCTGGGGAAGCACTAGCGTTATACGCAATTTGTGGATTAGTCACTTTACCATTTTATAAAGTGAAGAAGCAAATAAATTTAGTAATCGGTCTTATTCTTACGATAGTTTTTAGTATTATGGCAGCTAAGGAATTATTACCATTAGGTTTAATTTTATTAGGTCTTGCTGCAGGACAGTACAAAGTATTTGAAAATCTTTCAGCGAAAATAAAGCAAGTCGCTATTTTTACAGGAGTTATGTTTGTTTTAAGTGTGATAGCTTTATGGTATCAATATGGGCACGTTCCTGCTAATCCATTTGTAAATATGATACTTATGAATGAGGATGGGACAATGGATACTGCAAGCCAATTTTTAAAAATTGGTGTTACAGTTGGACCAGTAATTTCAGCTTTCTATGTTGGAGCATTAATTTTATTACTTCAACTAAAAACAGTTCAAACATTGTTAGCGCCGCTGAAATACTACGGTCGTATGGCTTTAACAAATTATATCGGACAAACTGCAATGATTTTAATTGCAGGCAGTGTATTTAACTTTGCAGGAAACTTAACGTACATGCAGACGCTATATGTGTGTATCGCAATTTATGCAATTCAAATTATTTTCAGTGTGATTTGGATGAAAATCTTTAAAATGGGTCCATTAGAATGGATTTGGCGTGTTATTACGTATTGGACGGTAACGCCTTTAAAGAAATAAAGACAGAAATGGGCTGTTCCGCTTGTGGAACAGTCTATTTTTTTGTCAGTTTTTTGCGGTAAATCGCTAATGAAATTTTACCTACTAATGAAGAAAATGAATTTGTTTTTAAAAGGATAAAAGCTAAGCTTACACGCTCACCTTTTTTATATTACAAAAGTGTAAGGTAATTGTAATGTTAATAAATAGCAGTTCACCTCCAAAAGGCGCAAAATAGGTAATGGAAAAACAAGCGTAGGAGGATATATATGACGAAACCAGTTGTAGACGTGAAAAATGTTCAAAAAGTGTACGGTAAAAAAGGTGAGAACCAATCACATGCGTTAAAAGGTGTTTCATTCTCAATTCAAGAGGGTGAATTTGTTGGTATTATGGGACCATCTGGTTCTGGTAAAACGACATTATTAAATGTAATTTCAACGCTTGATAAGGCGACAGGCGGCGTTGTTGAAATTGCGGGTACGGACATTACGAAAATGAAGCAAGGTGAGCTTTCTGATTTCCGTTCGCAAAAGTTAGGATTCATTTTCCAAGACTTCAACTTATTAGAGAACTTATCTATTTATGAGAACATTGCACTTCCACTTTCACTTCAAGGTGTTTCATCACGTAATATTGGACCGAAAGTAGAGAAAGTAGCGGATATGTTAGGGATTACAGAAATTCTTCAAAAGTATCCAACTGAAGTATCCGGTGGACAGAAACAGCGTTCAGCAGCAGCACGCGCACTAGTGCATGAGCCGGCAATTATTTTAGGAGACGAGCCAACAGGAGCTCTTGATTCGAAAAATGCAGCAAGTTTACTTGATGCGATGACAAACTTAAATGAAGAACAAGGCGTATCTATTATGATGGTTACGCATGATCCATATAGTGCAAGTTACTGTCAGCGTATTTTATTCATTCAAGATGGTGAGCTATATAAAGAAATTCATCGCGGTGGTACGCGTGAAGAGTTCTACAAAGAAATTTTAGATGTACTTGCAGATTTAGGTACACAAAAAGCGTAAGAAAGGAGGTTCCAGTATGTTATTTAAACTTTCCATGTCGGGGCTGAAGAGTAAGCTGAAAGATTATATCGTCTTACTTGTTGGTCTTGTCATGTCTATCTCAATTTTTTATATGTTCCAAACGTTAGCGCTGAATAAAGCGTTTATCGAATCCAATTCTGTTATTAAGTCTATTGGTTTCGTATTCCAAGCAGGTTCATTTTTATTAGCAATTATAACGTTCTTCTACATTTTATATGCAAACTCTTTCTTATTATCTCTTCGTCAAAAAGAGTTTGGTATGTACATGATGTTAGGTGCAAAAAAGCATAAAGTTACATTACTTATGTTTATTGAAACGATTGTATTAGGTGCTGCGTCTCTTGCGATTGGACTTACAGTTGGTGTAGGACTTGCAGAAGGTATCGGACAGTTATTAATGAAACAATTAGAATTTGCTGGTGAAGGCTATAAGGCATTTTATCTACCATCTATGACTGTTACTTGCATTTTCTTCTTTGCATTATTTGTATTATCAGCAATTATGAACAGTATTAAGTTATCACGTATTTCAGTACTGCAACTTGTACATGCAGATGCACAAACAGAACGTGTTGCGGTAAAAGGAAAAATGACAGGTGTCGTTGCAATCCTTGCTGTTATTTTATTAGGAATTGGCTATGCATCAATGATTTACATGGAAAAACTAAGAGAAATGGGAATCCTTATTGCATTAATTACAACAACAACTGGTACTTACATGCTATTTGGATCACTTCTCCCAGTTATCATTAGAAAGTTAAAGAGTAATAAAAAGCGTAGTGAAAAAGGACTTAATGCTTTTACGTTTGCACAATTAAATTTCCGTATTAATAGCTTAACGAAAGTACTTGCAACGGTAGCGATGTTAGTTGCTCTTGGAGCGGGTGCAATTTCAGGTGGTATGGCGTTTAAAAATAACGTTATAAAAATGGTTGATGGTTTAGTAATATATGATTCAGTTATTCATAACCCAACAGCTGAAGAAAAGAAAATTTTAGATGGTATTACATTTAAAGAGAAAAATGAATATCGTTACAAAGTTGATAATAAATACGTTTATTATGTAAAAGAAGATTTAGAGAAAAAACCTCCTTTCGTACAAGATACAAAACAGATGGAAAGTATGAAGGATTTAGGAAAAACAAAGAAAGTTTCCGAGGAACTACCAGTAGGTGCAGTTTCTAGAGAAATGAATGAAAAAGATGCGAGTGCTAAAGAACTTCCAGAAGAATGGAACGAGGCTTTCAGAACAATTCAGCCATTTTATCTATATGAAGATCATGCAATTAAAATTGTAGATCAGAAAATGTACGATACTGTAAATGGTAAAGAAGGAATCGTAGTTACTGGAAAAACAGACGATTTTGTAGCATACACAAAAGAATGGAAAAAACTTGACGAGTTGCAGCTAGTTAAATATAAAAATGTAAAAGCTGAAAGATTAGATAGTAAATATCAATCTTACAATGGATTCTACGGCATTGCGAGTGGAACAGTATTTATGGGATTCTTCCTTGGAATTGCGTTCTTAGCAATGATGGCAAGTTGTTTAATGTTTAAAATTCTTTCAGGTGCATCAAAAGATATTACGCGTTATCAAATGCTTCGCAAAATCGGTGTGCGCCGTGAGTTATTAACGAAATCGATTTATAAAGAATTATTCTTAGTATTCTTATTCCCAGCAATTGTGGGGATCGCTCACGTATTAGTTGGTATGAATATTTTCGGATTTATTTTAATGGATCCTTACTTCCGTATTTGGGTACCAATCGTAATTTTCGTAGTTATTTATGCGATTTATTACTTCATTACAGTTCAATTGTATAAAGGAATTGTTCTTCCAAAAGAAGATTAATAGGTAAAAAGCCGAGTGAAAGTGCTCGGCTTTTTGTATTCTCAGAAAAAACACTTTTATGTTACTAAAATATATAATATAATGCAAGTAAGTAACATAATATAAAAGTATCAGCAGCTAAAAAATGAAAGGAGGAATCCAATCTGTAGAAAGAAGCTGAATCTGTATCCCCCTATTTCTTTTCTAACCACAACGTATTTGTACAATCATAAATTTCCAAATGAAAAATTGTCGTAAGAGTATATTGTGAAAATAATGGATAATACATGGAAATCTCATAGCATGATAAGGTAAAATGGACAGGATAATGAGAAAATTACCGTTCATAAGATGAGGAGATACATGTATGGAAGTTGTAGAGGCATTAAAAGATATAAACCAAATTGAGGCTATGAAAAAGTATTTAAAAGAGCACTCGCAGCGAGATTATCTTTTATTCGTTATTGGAATTAACACTGGATTAAAAATTACAGAACTACTGAACATTAAATTTGAAGATGTATTAAATGAAGATGGAACTGTTAAAGAATTTTATTCTCTTCCTGTGAAAGATGAAAAGTTTAAACAAGATATTTATGTAAATTCAAAAGTAAAAGAGGCGCTTTTAGCGTACGTACAATCTTTTGACATTCAAAGAGAAAACTACGTATTTCAATCTAATAAAACGACAAATTCAATCTCACGCCAACAAGCATATCGTGTTATCCATAGCGCAGCTGAAGCGGTTGGGATTGTTGGAAAGATTGGAACGAATTCAATGCGAAAAACATTTGGATTTCATGCGTACAAAAGAGGAATAGCGATTGCGCTATTGCAAAAGCATTTTCATCACGCAACTCCATCAGAGACGCTCAAGTATTTAGGAATCTCAAAAGATGAGAAGTTTAAAACAGAGATTGATGTAGATTTGTAAAAGCCGTAACTAAAAACTTTAGGAGGCGGAAAATATGAATATTAGAGAGAGTGAACTACCGGGCATTGGATGTAAATTCGAAGTGATAACAAAAGGTAATGAAAAAATGGTTATCGTTATTCATGATGATGGCCGAAGAGAAATGTATCATTTTGATGCGGATCACGATGAGAGTATTTCAAGCATTTCTCTTCGTGATTCTGAAGCGAGACAAATTGCGGCTATATTAGGCGGAATGGTATATAGGCCGCAAGCGCTAGACACAATTGAGATGGCTTTTGAAGGATTATCAATTGAATGGTTTAAGGTGGAGAATAATGCACCAGTAGTACAACAAACAATTGGTAGCTTACATGTCAGAAAAACGTATAACGTAACGATTATTGCTATTTTGAAAAAGAATATGAAGAAGTTCTTTAATCCAGGCCCAGATTCTATCATTGAAGCTGGCGATATGCTCGTATTATCGGGCGAAAGACATGAAGTGAAAAGAATCATTAAGGAATTACTTTCGGCAGGAGGTGATTCCTAATCGATGGATACTTTAATTTTGGAAGTTGGAACTGCGTTAGTATTAGTAGCTTTTGCAGCTATCCTCGCTGCAAAGTTAAAGTTTTCGATTATTCCGTTTCTCATTATACTCGGTATGCTAGTGGGGCCTCATGCCCCAGATTTAGGACTTATCGATTTAAGGTTTATTGAAAGCGGAGAAGTTATTTCCTTCCTCGGCCGTGTAGGCGTCATATTCCTCCTATTTTATTTAGGCTTAGAATTCTCAATAAAAAAATTAATTAAATCAGGAAAGTCGATTGCTTTTGGGGGTAGTGTTCATATATCGCTTAATTTCATATTAGGTTTACTTTATGGATATATAATGGGTTTCCCCTTATTAGAAACATTAATTATTGCTGGAATCATTACAATCTCATCGAGTGCAATTGTTGCAAAAGTAATTGTTGATGTAAGAAGATCTGGTAATAAAGAGACAGAACTCATTTTAGGGATCATTATGTTTGATGATATCTTTTTAGCTGTATATTTATCAGTCGTTTCAGGATTAGTACTCGGAGGTGCAACATCATTTGTAGGTGCTCTTACATCCGTACTAATCGCAGTAGGATATATGTTACTATTCTTTGTAATCGCTAGAAAAGCTACGCCGTTCCTAAATAAAGTATTAGATATTTCGTCAAACGAAATTTTTATTATCGTAATATTCGCTATTTTATTCTTTGTAGCAGGATTTTCAGAAACAATTCATGTTGCTGAGGCAATTGGAGCATTATTGTTAGGACTCGTCTTTTCTGAAACAGAGCATAGTGATCGGATTGAGCATCTCGTCGTTCCATTTCGTGACTTCTTTGGAGCCATATTCTTTTTCAGTTTCGGTTTAAGTATAGATCCGTTTTCACTTGGAGGAGCAGTGTGGTTGGCATTAGGAGCAGTTTTCATTACGCTCATCGGTAATTTTACAGCTGGAATGATTGCAGGGCGTAAAGCCGGGTTATCGCATAAGGCTTCTGCGAATATCGGTTTAACACTTATATCACGTGGGGAATTCTCCATTATTGTCGCGAATCTCGGAATAGCGGGTGGCTTAATGGCAACGATTAAACCATTCTCAGCTTTATATGTTTTAATATTGGCGTCGTTAGGGCCATTATTAACGAAGGAGTCTGGGAGAATATACTCTCTACTAGACAAAATATTTAAATGGAGTGCGAAAGAAAGTGCAAAACGTAAAAAGGAAGTTGGATAACCTTCCGCGAGGGAACGATTCCATTATTTATAGATTAATATTTTACAAAGACGATTAGAATACATTCTAATCGTCTTTGTGCTATTATCTGAATTTCATCAACTATTAATCAGTTGCCTTCCTATTTAAAAACGACTACAATTTTACTGTTATATATATGAACGAAAAAAAGAGAATAGGAGGGGAGACTATGCCAAGGAAAGTATGGCTATTAGTAGCTGGGATGATTATTAATGTCACGGGTGCTTCTTTTTTATGGCCTTTTAATACAATTTACTTACATGATAGTTTAGGGAAATCTTTATCAGTAGCCGGAATGGTATTAATGATCAACTCGCTTACTGGTGTAATCGGAAACTTGCTCGGCGGTGTTTTATTTGATAAATGGGGCGGTTATAAATCAATTTTAGTAGGGATTGTCATTACACTTGTATCGATTTTAGGTCTTGTATTTTTCCATGGTTGGCCATTATATGTTGTGTGGCTAGCATTAATCGGATTCGGTTCTGGAATGGTGTTTCCATCGATGTATGCGATGGTCGGTACGGTTTGGCCAGAAGGCGGGAGACGAGCGTTCAATGCAATGTATGTTGGACAAAACGTTGGGATTGCAATTGGAACAGCGTGCGGTGGATTAGTTGCGTCTTATCGTTTTGATTATATTTTCTTAGCGAACTTTATTTTATATTTTATTTTCTTCTTAATTGCGTTTATTGGATTTCGTGGTATGGAAGCAAAAAAAGAGCAAGAGGTACAAAAAGAAGCCGAAACGAAAAAAGGTTGGTCACTTACACCTGGCTTCAAAGCGCTTCTAATCGTATGTGTAGCATATGCTTTATGCTGGGTTACATACGTACAGTGGCAAGGGGCAATTGCGACTCATATGCGAGAATTAGATATTAGCCTCCGCCATTATAGTTTATTATGGACGATAAACGGAGCGATGATTGTTTGTGCGCAGCCACTTGTTAGTATGTTAATTCGCTGGATGAAGCGTTCTTTAAAACAACAAATTATGATTGGAATCGTCATTTTTGCGGCGTCGTTTATTGTTTTAAGCCAAGCGCAGCAATTTACGATGTTTCTCATTGCGATGGTGACATTAACAATTGGTGAATTATTCGTATGGCCGGCAGTTCCGACCATCGCAAATATACTTGCACCGAAAGATAAGCTAGGATTTTATCAAGGTGTTGTAAATAGCGCAGCGACTGTAGGGAAAATGTTCGGACCGGTCGTTGGCGGAGCGATTGTTGACTTATACAATATGGAAGTATTGTTTATTGCGATCATGGTAATGCTTGTAGTAGCGCTTATAGCAACGAGTATTTATGATAGACGAGTAAAAGTAGAAGAAACAGTTGAAGAAAAAATTGCAGTTTAGTTTGACGGAACATGCAACATGTTTTAGAATATATTTAAATAAATAGTAATAAAATATCCTTTGGAACAAGGGAGTTAGCTCGGCTGTCCTAAGACGAATTCGTTAGTTAGCAAGAGTAACGATTAACCGAGAAGCCCTCGCTTCAAGTAAGCTCTTAAGAGATACTAAGTGGTGGGTAGTTCACATTAACTCATATTTGTAATAACAGTGAGAAGGAGTAGTAGTAATAGAAGCTGGTTTAGAGAGTTGACGGTCGGTGCAAGTCAATCCACGTTTCGTTATGAACTCGCCTTTGAGTTGCAGTTGTGAAATCATTAGTAGCAATTGCCGTTAATCCACGTTACGGATCTAAGCGAATGTATTTATTACATTAATTTAGGGTGGTACCGCGGGAATCTATAACCTCTCGTCCCTTTCTAGGGATGAGAGGTTTTTTGTATTTTGGGCGGTGAAAATAAATAGAATTTCAAGGAGGGTATCTCATGAGCTTTAATCATCAAGAAATTGAGAAGAAGTGGCAAGGGCATTGGGAAGAGAATAAAACATTCCGTACGCCAGATGAAACAGAAAAACCAAAATTTTATGCACTAGATATGTTCCCATATCCATCAGGTGCAGGCTTACACGTAGGTCATCCAGAAGGTTATACAGCGACAGATATTTTATCTCGTATGAAGCGTATGCAAGGATATAACGTTCTTCATCCAATGGGATGGGATGCATTCGGTCTTCCAGCAGAGCAATATGCACTTGATACTGGGAACAGCCCGGCTGAATTTACAGAGCTTAATATTAATACGTTCCGTAATCAAATTAAAGCATTAGGCTTCTCTTACGATTGGGATCGTGAAGTAAATACAACAGATCCAACCTACTACAAGTGGACACAATGGATCTTCCTAAAACTATTTGAAAAAGGTTTAGCTTACGTTGATGAAGTACCTGTAAACTGGTGCCCAGCACTTGGTACAGTACTTGCAAACGAAGAAATCATTGACGGTAAGAGTGAGCGCGGTGGACATCCAGTTGAGCGTCGTCCGATGAGACAGTGGATGTTAAAAATTACAGCTTACGGAGATCGTCTATTAGAAGATCTAGATGAGCTTAATTGGCCAGAAAGCTTAAAAGACATGCAACGTAACTGGATCGGCCGTTCTGAAGGTGCAGAAGTACACTTCAACATCGACGGTACAGATGAGAAGTTCACAGTTTTCACAACGCGTCCTGATACACTATTTGGAGCAAGCTACTGTGTACTGGCTCCAGAGCATGCACTTGTTGCTAACATTACAATACCAGAACAAAAAGAAGCTGTAGAAGCTTACATTAACTCTGTTAAAATGAAGAGCGATTTAGAGCGTACAGAACTTGCGAAAGAAAAAACTGGTGTATTTACTGGTGCTTACGCAGTTAACCCAGTAAACGGTGAGAAATTACCAATCTGGATCGCTGATTATGTTCTTGCAACTTACGGAACAGGTGCTGTAATGGCAGTTCCAGCTCACGATGAGCGTGACTATGAATTCGCATCAACGTTCAATCTTCCAATGAAGGAAGTTGTAAAAGGCGGAGACATTTCGAAAGAAGCATATACAGGTGATGGTGCGCACGTAAACTCAGCATTCCTTGATGGTTTAAATAAAGAAGAAGCAATTGTAAAAATGATTGAGTGGCTTGAAGTAACAAGCGCAGGAAATCAAAAAGTAACGTACCGTCTACGTGACTGGTTATTTAGTCGCCAACGTTACTGGGGTGAGCCAATTCCAGTAATCCATTGGGAAGATGGTACAATGACAGCTGTGAAAGAAGAAGAATTACCATTAGTTCTTCCGAAAACAGAGAATATTCGTCCTTCAGGTACAGGTGAATCACCACTTGCAAACATTGAAGAGTGGGTAAATGTTGTTGATCCTGAAACTGGTAAAAAAGGTCGTCGTGAAACAAATACAATGCCACAATGGGCTGGTAGCTGCTGGTACTACCTACGCTACATCGATCCAAACAACAGCGAAGCACTTGTAGACCCTGAAAAAGTAAAACAATGGCTTCCAGTTGATATTTATATCGGTGGAGCAGAGCACGCTGTACTTCACTTACTATATGCTCGTTTCTGGCATAAAGTATTATATGATATCGGTGTAGTTCCAACGAAAGAACCGTTCCAACAATTATTCAACCAAGGTATGATCTTAGGTGAAAACAACGAGAAAATGAGTAAATCAAAAGGTAACGTTGTAAATCCTGATGATATCGTAGCAAGCCACGGTGCAGATACACTTCGTCTATACGAAATGTTCATGGGACCATTAGATGCTTCAATCGCTTGGTCTGAAAATGGTCTTGACGGAGCTCGTCGCTTCCTAGACCGCGTATGGCGCCTATTCATTCAAGAGAATGGTGAATTAAGTGAGAAAATTACTGATGCACCAAACAAAGATCTTGAAAAAGCTTACCACCAAACAGTGAAGAAAGTAACAGAAGACTATGCAGAGCTTCGCTTCAACACAGCGATTTCTCAAATGATGGTATTCATCAACGATGCATACAAAGCTGAAACACTTCCGAAAGAATATGTAGAAGGTTTCGTAAAAATGATTGCACCAGTTGCACCTCACATCGGGGAAGAACTATGGAGCAAACTTGGATACAGTGAAACAATCACATATGCAAGCTGGCCAACATTTGATGAGTCTAAACTTGTAGAAGATGAAGTTGAAATCGTTGTTCAAATTATGGGCAAAGTTCGCACAAAACTAACAATGAGTAAAGACGCATCAAAAGAAGAAATGGAACAACTTGCACTTGAGGCAATCAAAGAACAAATTGAAGGAAAAACAGTTCGTAAAGTAATTGTTGTTCCTGGAAAACTTGTTAACGTTGTTGCAAACTAATTAATTATTAATAAAAGCTCAGAGCGTTTATGCTCTGAGCTTTTTTGCGTGAAAAATAAGCTCAGGATCACCTTCATCTAAGTTTTCGATCATTCCACTACGCATAAATCCACTTGCTTTAAAAACTTTTTGCATATTTGTATTCGATTTGTTCGTTGAAGAAAATATTTTTTGAGTAGGAGAATGTCTTAACATATATGAGATTAATGAGCTTGCATGACCTTGTCTTCTTTTCGTTGGCGAAACAATGATTAATGAGAGGAAAGTATAACCAAAGAAATTTGTATCGTATGTTAGAAAACCAGAAATGGAATTGTCCTCTTTTGCAATGATGCAGGTTCCTTCATCAATAGCGTGTTTAATATAATCTCGTCTACTATCGTCTCCGATCACATCAATATCTATATGTACGATTGAATCTAAATCGTCGATGGAAGCTTTTGCTACGTTCTCCAACGAAAACGCCTCCTTTTAAAAAATAATCAGTTAATTTAGTTTATCATGAATGAAGAACGAAGAAAAAGGCGCGGAATTCCCATATAGACAAACACCTATTCTTCTATAGAAAATATGATAAAAAAGGTAGGTTAAATTGAACAGAAGAGGTGAAAGGAATGAAAGGGATGGACAATAATGCACCACATGGCTTCTTCGGAGGTGGATCGGATAGTTATGGACAAATGATGTTCATGGGAGGAGATGGTCAACACGGATATGGCGGAATCCCAAGTTGGATGGGAGGAGCAGCTGGAGGATTTCCGACGTCAGTGGCGGGTGTACAAACAGGATTTCCAACGTCAGTAGCTGGAGCGCAAACAGGATTTCCGGCACTAGTAGGAGGTGCACAAGGAGGAGTTCCTGTAGGTATGCCAACTACATTCCCATCTTTCGTTGGCGGTGTACAAACAGGATTTCCTGTACCTGGCGTTGGTGTTGTAGCAGGTGGGATCGGCGGATTCCCTCAAGGTGTTCACGGTCATCATGTGCATCATGAGCATCACGGCCATCACGGTCATCATCAACACCACGGTCATCATCAACACCACGGCCATCATCAGCATCACGGCCACCACGGTCATCATCAACAACAAGTACATCATCATGGTCATCATCAAATTCATCCGCAGGCTGTCCTTTATCAAACTCATCAAAGTCATCATCATGGTCACCAAGGCCAGCATCAACACCATGGTCATCATGGTCACCAAGGCCAGCATCAACACCACGGTCATCATGGTCACCAAGGCCAGCATCAACACCACGGCCACCATCAGCAACAAGTACATCACCAAGGTCATCATCAAATTCACCCGCAGGCTGTCCTTTATCAAACTCATCAAGGTCAACACCATCACCAAGGCCAACACCATCACCAAGGCCAACACCATCACCAAGGCCAACAGCATCATCAAGGTCAACATCATCACCAAGGTCAACACCAACATCAAGGTCAACAACAATACCAACAGTATCAGCAGCAACAACAGCCTTGGGCAGGTGGAATTGGGGCAGGAACGGCAGCAGGAGCAGCAGCAGCTACTGCAGGAGCAGCAGGACACGCGGGACACGTGGGTCATTAATAGACCAAAGGAAAAAAAACATAATAAAAAACTGCTAGGAGATCCTAGCAGTTTTTTTCCGCCTCTTGACGTTGGCGTTCAATTTCCGCACGAAGTTGTGGTTCCGGTGCTTGCCATCCTTCTGGTTTCATAATTTTGCCGTCGCCCTCGCGGAATCGAGGCTTTCCATCAGGGAATAGTTTTGCCATGTTAGCATTGTTTACAATTTCGAATCCTTTATCTGGACGTACGCCCATTTCTGCAAACGTTCCGAATGCAAAGTAAATAAGGTCAATAAGTGCATCATATTGATCTTCAACAGTTGTTGCTTCTAGAAATTCTTCTAGCTCTTCTTGCATAAAGCTAGCACGAATTTTTGCACGCTCTTCTGTTAGTTTTGTTGGAGTACTTGTCACAGGATGTCCGAATTCTTCATGCATTTTTGCAACAAGTTCGTATCCTTTATCTAAACCTTTTTCGTTTGTCATGTTGTTTCATCCTTTCTTACGTTATGCCGAATTTTATTGTAACATAAGGTAGTTATTAAATAAAAAGAACATCTTATGAGAAATAAGATGTTCGCTCGTTATTCTTCTTTCTTAATTAAAACGGATAAAATAAGATCGATGCCAAACATTCCGATGAGTAGCATTGGTATAACTACAAGTAAATAACGTGTGAAAGAAACATTTTTTAAGTATGTATGAGCAAATAAAAAGACGCCGAGAAATAAAATACCGTTTAAAATAGGCTTTACTAACTTTTTAGACATAAGCTCCCCCGTAAATATCTTTTCTCTCTATAGTAGTAATAAAAAACTCCTCTCTCCGTTGTATCACGCCAGAGAGAGGAGTTCAATCATTAACTTATTCAATTACACCAGAATTTGTAATATTAACGGTGTATTTTACTTTAATAGGGACATCTTTGTACATTTTTTTCCACTCTTCTAATTTAAATGGACGATAATGTTGTCTATATTTTGCTCCGAGTCCAAGAGGATCAACATTTAGAGATTTAAATTGTTTAATTAGTTTTGTAGCTTTTGCATCTAATTGTTTCTCAATTGCTTTCGCTATTTTTTGCGTGTTCTTTTCATTTTCTAAGTTGAATTTTCGAGATAATTCTTGAATACGAGCTTCCATTTTTACATGAATATAGAAAGAAGGTTTTCCGTTTTTTATGTTTACTTCATAGGTAGGAACGGAACGGATGTTATTAATCATTGCATAGCCAGGATTGGTTTTAAATTCATGTGAATCTAAGCGGTGCTTTTCTAGTAGTCCTTTAAAAACAAACATATCGTGGTAATTAATTGTTCCGACTAACTTATCCTTTTTTAAGAGACCGATACCAGTAATTCTTATTTTATCTCCATGTTTTTTCAGGATAGGCATATAAGAATCTTGTCCCTCACGGTAGTACCGAAAGGCGCCAAAATATAAATTGTCAGTTGGTAAAGGGCCAGTTTTCATATTATGTTCTAACATTTTTTTTATATAAATTGCAACATTATAAGATGTACTATATTTTCCTTTAAATAGTTCAGTACCACTGCCTTCTAATAGTCCCACATAAAGTGAGTTACCAATATTCACATCACGAATTAATGTGTCAAAGGAAGTTGATAATCCTTTTTTAGCAATTTTTGTTGTGAATAAGGCAATACGCATTTGACCGCTTGCGAACGGTTGCGAAGATTCTAAAGATGTATCTGCCTTTACTTGTTTTACTGCGTTTCCTGTTCCTTCATAAACTTGAACTTTATTTCCCTTTTTTTGTATGGGACAAACAAATGTAACTTTTACTTTATTATCTTTTGCTGTATCGAAGGCAGTTCCTTGAATGAGTTGAACATCATCGATAATATTTTTTTGTAAGCAACCAGTTAGACTAAAGGTGCTGATGCAAATAAGAAGTATTAATTTTCTTTTGATTTTGTCCATTTTCTTTTCACCCACACAATAATAAATAGAATTGGGATGTACACATATATAAGCCAAAAACTAACTTTAGATACATTGCTAATAAAATCATTAATATCATGCCTGTTCGTTAAAAGTTGTGAAACAACTAAGGTGATGAGTATAAAGGCGATTAAAATGCCACGTTGTTTAACGCGAAAGATTTCATGAGTTCCTCTAGTAGCGGCCCATAAAGGTAGAATAAAGCTCGTAACAATAACGAGAGCATAAGCGGAAATAGCAATATACTCAAGTCGCTCTATAAAAGGAAGCTTAATAACTTGTGTCATTGAAAGTTGAGACCAAATTGTTTTGAGTAGTTGTTTTTCACTAAAGAAAGTAAAAGCGAGAATAGTACTAAATAAATATAAGCAGTTAGAAAATAATGCCCCATATTGTGCGAATTTATGGGACTTCTTTGGCTCTTTAACAAACGGATACACCATAAGAAAAATTTCAAACCCTGTCATACTATAAATAGATAGTTTGGCCGCTTTCAAAATATCGGTAAAAGAATGTGAAAACATCGGAAGTAAATTACCCCAATGCGAGAATTTTAAAAGGAAGAGACTTAGAAAAAGATATCCTAAAGTTCCACCAACAGAAATGACACAAATTCCTGTAATGACGCGGAAGCCTGATGAAATAATGTAATAACTTATTAAACATATAAAGAATGTGAGCATCCAGGTGGACGCACTAGGAAACATCCACACTTGAATAATTTCGACATATGTTCTAATGACCGAGAGACTCACAATAAAAAAATAAGCCATAAAGATGATACTAATACCATTTCCAATCCATTTTCCAAATGTTTGCCGATGTAAATCAATTAAATTTCCGTTTGTTTCTTTTAATAAGAAATACATCATCCATATAAGAATATGGATACCGATTCCTGTAATTAAAACTCCCATCCAGCCGTCGTATCCAGCGGCTTTTGCAATAATTCGAGCGAATCCGAGAACACCAGCACCAAACTGTGCACTGTGAATTAAGAAGAAAACAAAGATAGGAGATATTTGATATTTTTCTTGAACTTTACTCATCAATGCACCTCATTTCTTAATCATCAAAATCCGATCTATGTTTTGTTGAAATTCCTTTTGCTGACTTTTTCACATGCTGTGGTCTCGCTTGTACATCTCTTGTATCAATCATCGTTAATGGAAAACGAATCCATGAATCTTTCATTGATTGTTGTCTAGTTGGATAAAAAAGTGCGTACGGTTTACGTAAAGAAGTTAGCCTGAAAAGATGGGTAAATAAAAAGATAAATCCAAGAGATATACCGAAGAGCCCACCTATTTCTGCAAATGCAAGAAATGGGAAACGTAGTAATCGAACAGCGTTACCCATTTTATAAATCGGTGTAATGAAGGAAGCGAGTGCTGATAAGGCAACGATAATTAATAAAATATTACTCGTTAAACCAGCTTGTACAGATGCTTGCCCAATTACAATACCGCCTACAATACCGAGCGTTTGTCCGACCTTCATAGGTAATCGAGCGCCAGCTTCTCTTAATAAATCAATCGCAAGTTCCAAGAAAAGTGCTTCTATTAAAGGTGGAAATGGTACTTGAGCCCTTGATAAAATCAATGTTTCAAGTAAGTCACTCGGAACTAATTCATAATGATAATTCAAAACTGCAACGTATAATGGAGTTGCACAAATTGAGAATAGAACAGCGAGCAATCTTAAAATCCTTGAGAATGTAGCGTATAACCAAGAAACGTTATAGTCTTCTGGTGAAATGAAAAAATCGAAATATGATACAGGAGTTAAAAGGACACTTGGAGAACCATCAACAAAAATAGCGATTTTGCCATCAATAAGTGCCTTTGTAACTCTGTCAGTACGCTCTGTATTTATATAGAGCGGGAAAATGGATTTTTCACCCATTAACTCTTGTATATAGGCGCTGTCATTAATTTGATCGTACTCGAGAGCACGTAATGATTCTTCTAGAAACTCTACGTTATCTTTTTCTGCAAGGTTGTCTAAATACATCATCACAACCTTTGTTTTTGAAAACTCTCCAATAATCATCTCTTTTGTTTGTAACTCTAAAACAGGAAGGCGTTTACGGACTAAATTAATATTTGTATCAATAGCTTCTACAAAACCTTCTTGCGGACCGATAACTGTTGATTCATTTAATGGAGGGCTTGGTGCCCGATAAGTATCAATTGCAATATTTGCAAGCATACACTTTTGATCTTGCTGATTTAATTGAATAATTGCATGTCCTTTTAAAACCATGTCCTCAATTTTTTGTAAGTCGTTCGTAATTGTAATACCGCTCATCGGAATATGTTCTTTTAATTCTTCTAATGGAGTGCAAGGACGTTCCATTAGAGTAGGCATTAAATACTTTTGCAATTTCTCACCATCAAGTGAAGGGCGATAGTAAGAAATCCAATAAGGCATCGTTTCATCGTCAGATGTGTGGTAATTAACAAAATCACTAGACTGTTTCAGCTTCTCTATTAAATCTTGTAGAGAATGAATATGATCATTTTCTGGTTTGCTAAAGTCATAAATGCTGTTACTTCCTGAGGTTTGCTGCTTGTTTTGAGAAGAATCCTCTTGTTTAGAATTTTGTTGTTTGTTTTGAGAAGTATCATCTTGCTTAGAATTTTGCTGTTTACTTTGAGAATTATCCTCTTGCTTAGAGTTTTGCTGCTTGTTTTGAGAAGAATCCTCTTGCTTAGAATTTTGCTGCTTGCTTTGAGAATTATCCTCTTGCTTAGAGTTTTGCTGCTTGTTTTGAGAAGAATCCTCTTGCTTAGAATTTTGCTGCTTGTTTTGAGAAGAATCATCTTGTTTAGAATTTTGCTGTTTGTCTTGAGAATTATCGTCTTGTTTAGAATTTTGCTGTTTGTCTTGAGAATTATCGTCTTGTTTAGAATTTTGCTGCTTGTTTTGAGAAGAATCATCTTGTTTAGAATTTTGCTGTTTGTCTTGAGAATTATCGTCTTGTTTAGAATTTTGCTGCTTGTTTTGAGAAGAATCCTCTTGTTTAGAATTTTGCTGCTTGTTTTGAGAATTATCATCTTGCTTAGAATTTTGTTGTTTGTTTTGAGAAGAATCATCTTGTTTAGAACTTTGCTGTTTGTCTTGAGAATTATCGTCTTGTTTAGAATTTTGCTGCTTGTTTTGAGAAGAATCATCTTGTTTAGAATTTTGCTGTTTGTCTTGAGAAGAATCACCTTGTTTAGAACTTTGTTGTTTGTCTTGAGAATTATCATCTTGCTTAGAATTTTGCTGCTTGTTTTGAGAAGAATCCTCAGTTTGTTCCGTACTTTTTGGCTCGCCATTCTTATCTTTGTTATGTTCCTTTTGATCATCTGGCTGTTGTTTCGAATCATCTGTCTCTTTTGTATTTGAGTTTTTTTTCTTACGTAACCAATTCCAAATCATATGTATGCCCTCTTTGATCTTGTAATATAGTGCTATTTTGTGGCTAATTTTGTATATTATTCATTTATTTATGAAAAGAAGGAGGAGATTGGTTTGTATAGAAAAAATCCTTTAGTAAGCAGTTCATAATATGATGGGAAGAAGGTGAGTCTATGCAAATTGTAAAAAAGGAGAAATTTGTTTTAAAAGAGTTTGTGTTTGAAAATGGTAGGGAAATTCCTGTTCAAATGGGGTATGAGACGTATGGTGCTTTAAATAGAGAAAGATCAAATGCGATTTTGGTTTGTCACTATTTTAGTGCAACAAGTCATGCGGCAGGAAAATATACAGAGCATGATGAGGAAGCTGGTTGGTGGGATGGATTAATTGGACCTGGGAAAGCAATTGATACAAATAAATATTTCGTTATATGTACTGATAACCTTTGTAATGTACAGGTGAAGAACCCCTACGTAATTACAACGGGACCAAAATCGATAAATCCGGTGACTGGCTTTGAGTATGCGATGGATTTTCCAGTCTTCACATTTTTAGATGTAGCACGCATGCAATATGAGTTAATAACAGATATGGGGATTTCTAGGTTACATGCTGTAATGGGACCGTCGGCAGGTGGGATGATTGCGCAGCAATGGGCTGTTCACTATCCTCATATGGTAGAGCGAGTGATTGGAGTTATTACTAATCCACAAAATCCAATTATAACGTCGGGAAATGTAGCGCAAAATGCGATTGAAGCAATTCAGCTTGATCCAAACTGGAAAGGTGGAAAGTACGGAGAGGAACAACCAACGAAGGGTCTTCATTTAGCAAATCGAATGATGTTTATGAATGCGTTTGATGAACATTTTTATGAAATGGCATTCCCGCGGAACAGTATAGAAATGGCACCTTATCAGGAATTTTCTGCATTAACATCATTTGAGAAAGAAATTAATAAAGTGACATGCAAAAGTATAAATTTAGTAGATGCAAATTCGTGGATGTACACTGCGAAAGCAGTCTTATTACATGATATTGCGCATGGATTTTCTTCTTTAGAAGAGGCTCTTTCTAATATAGAAGCGAATGTACTCATGATTCCGTGCAAACAAGATTTACTTCAGCCACCTCGTTATAATTATAAAATGGTAGACATTTTGCAAAAACAGAGGAAATATGCAGAAGTGTATGAGATAGAAAGTATAAATGGGCATATGGCTGGGGCATTAGATGTTCATTTGTTTGAAAAGAAAGTTTACGAGTTTTTAAATCGGAAAGTATCTAGTTTTGTGTAGGAAATAATTAATGTGGAAAGGTGCATGATTTATAGTAGGCACCTTTTTTTACATGATTTGCAGACGGAAAATATATGAAGCGACTGATAAACCGAAGAAAGCTATACTAAGTAATAGAAATAAGAATGACATTTCTTGAGGGGATTTTATCTTTTTATTATTTTTCATACTAAGAGCAATAACTGCAAAAACTAAGAAAATGATGCCCATAATGAAAAGAAAAAGTGTCATTTTAACTGGCTCCTTTCATCAAACAAGTATATTGAGGATACAATGCGCCAGTTATGTTTGTAAAGAATAAGTTTTGCGGGGAAATTGAGAAATAAATGTTCCATTCTTTGCGTTCCTTCCTTCGCATGCTAAAATTGATGAGAAATGATTGTTTAAAGAAGAAACTGAAGGTTTTATTGTATATAAGGAGGAACTACATATGACAGAAGTAAAAACAATTACTACAGAAGAAGTGCAAGAGCGTTTAGAAAATGGAGAAACATTATTTTTAGTAGATGTAAGGGAAGATGAAGAAGTTGCGGCAGGGAAAATTCCGGAAGCTGTACATATTAAAATGGGCGATATTCCAAATAAAGTAGATTTCTTTGAGAAAGAGAATGAATATATCTTTATTTGCCGTTCGGGAATGCGTAGTGAAAATGTATGCCATTATTTAAATGAGCAAGGATTTAAAACAGTGAATATGGTTGGCGGTATGCTTCAATATGAAGGTGAAACGAAATAGTTAATTGTTAAAAACTTGAAACGAGTCTGTTTCAAGTTTTTTTCTTTTGCATACAGTATACAAAAGGGGGAGGCGAAATGGGAATTAACATGCGTAAAGTAAAAATTATAAATAATACAGGAGCTGTTAATGTTGGCGACTGTTATGATATCTCACCTTTAGCTGTGGCAAAAATATATGCTGGTGCTGGAGGATCGAGTGCGGCTGTTTTTTTAAATGGGAAACGACAGCCAGAAGCTGTGATTAGAACATCAGTGTTTCTTCCGCCATTAGCGACGAGTACACGTACATTAGGTGCATAAAGGAAAGGTAGAGTGTAAGTATGCCTGCACGTATTAAAGAATTTATTATCGTTAATAATACTGGGAATATATTTACAGGGGATAATTTGAGTGATACTTCATTTACTGCTTCGAAATCGTATAGTGGTTCAATGGGGTGCACTTGGATTGACGTTGTTACAGTAATAGGGACGGAGACGAAGCTTTGTTTACAACCGGGAGATTCGGTGACGACAACCTATACACGAGGTACCCCTGCTGGTACTGTAACGGGAACAAATATGGGGCAAGGTGCAAATGTGTCGAGTATATCGCAAGCTGTCCCTAATACAGATAATATGGATTCAGTTGCTGGACTCCCTTAAGGAATTAAGGGAGTTTTTATTATTTAGAATAAAAATAGTCTTTGAGATTGTTTTTGTAAATACATATTAAGAAGAGGTTTGTTTAAAGTAAAAAAGATGGTGTGTAGGTGGTGAAAGTGTGAAAGAGCGCGATAGACAAAATTCATTAAACTCTAATTTCAGAATTTCACCGAATCTTATTGGACCTACTTTTCCTCCCGTTCCAACGGGATTTACTGGCATTGGGATTACTGGTCCAACCGGTCCACAAGGCCCGACTGGCCCACAAGGACGAAGGGGATTTCAAGGTCCGATGGGGGAGATGGGCCCGACAGGACCTCAAGGAGTGCAAGGGATTCAAGGACCAGCTGGACAAATGGGTGCAACAGGACCAGAAGGACAGCAGGGACCACAAGGATTAAGGGGACCACAGGGAGAAACTGGAGCGGCAGGACCTCAAGGAGTGCAAGGGTTACAAGGTCCAATTGGTCCGACCGGAGCGACTGGGGCACAAGGTATACAGGGGATGCAGGGATTACAGGGGCCGATTGGAGCTACCGGGCCAGAGGGACCTCAAGGAATTCAAGGAGTGCAAGGGGTACCGGGTGCAACAGGTTCACAAGGAATACAAGGAGCTCAAGGGATACAAGGCCCACAAGGACCGAGTGGAAATACGGGAGCAACAGGAGCGACTGGTCAGGGGATTAGTGGTCCGACTGGAATAACAGGTCCAACAGGGATAACTGGCCCATCTGGAGGACCTCCAGGTCCGACTGGAGCAACTGGTGCGACAGGGCCAGGAGGTGGACCGAGTGGAAGTACAGGTGCGACGGGAGCGACTGGAAATACTGGAGTAACTGGAAGTGCGGGAGTGACTGGAAATACAGGTCCGACTGGAAGTACAGGAGAAACAGGAGCACAGGGCCTGCAAGGAATACAAGGGGTTCAAGGGCGAATTGGACCAACGGGTCCAGAAGGTCCGCAAGGTATTCAAGGTATTCCAGGTCCGACAGGAGTAACTGGTGAACAAGGAATCCAAGGGGTTCAGGGAATTCAAGGGATAACGGGGGCAACTGGAGATCAAGGTCCGCAAGGTATACAAGGGGCCGTAGGACCTCAAGGTATAACAGGAGCAACAGGAGATCAAGGCCCACAAGGAATACAAGGGGTACCTGGTCCAACCGGGGACACAGGCTCACAAGGAGTCCAAGGAATTCAAGGGCCAATGGGTGATATAGGACCAACAGGCCCAGAAGGCCCAGAAGGACTTCAGGGTCCGCAAGGAATACAAGGAGTGCCAGGACCAGCTGGAGCAACAGGTCCAGAGGGCCCACAAGGAATCCAAGGAATTCAAGGACCAATAGGAGTAACAGGTCCAGAAGGTCCACAAGGCATTCAGGGAATACAAGGGGTTCAAGGTATAACAGGAGCAACCGGAGCACAAGGAGCAACTGGAGTTCAAGGTGTTCAAGGGAATATAGGAGCAACAGGTCCAGAGGGCCCGCAAGGAGTGCAAGGTACTCAAGGGGATATAGGTCCAACAGGTCCAATGGGTCCACAGGGAATTCAAGGAATCCAAGGAATTCAAGGACCGACGGGTACGCAAGGGGTGCAAGGCCCACAAGGAATTCAAGGAATCCAAGGGCCGACAGGAGTAACTGGAGATACGGGTACAACAGGGGCGACAGGGGAAGGGACTACAGGAGCAACTGGAGTAACTGGTCCAACAGGTGTAACTGGTCCATCAGGAGGACCAGCCGGACCGACTGGCCCAACAGGTCCATCAGGTCCGACGGGAGTGACAGGTCCATCCGGTGGACCACCTGGCCCGACTGGAGCAACCGGTTCGACAGGAATAACAGGAGATACTGGGGCGACGGGCTCAACTGGAGTGACAGGAGCAACAGGAGAAACGGGAGCAACCGGAGTTACGGGTTTACAAGGACCACAAGGAATTCAAGGAGTGCAAGGAGACATAGGCCCAACCGGTCCGCAAGGTGTTCAAGGTCCACAAGGGATCCAAGGTATAACTGGAGCAACGGGAGATCAAGGGCCGCAAGGAATTCAAGGCCCGCAAGGAATCCAAGGTCCAACCGGTCCTCAAGGAATCCAAGGAGGTCAAGGCCCACAAGGGATACAAGGGGCAACAGGTGCAACCGGAGCACAAGGCCCACAGGGAATTCAAGGGATACAAGGAGTGCAAGGTCCGACTGGTCCACAAGGCCCAACCGGAATACAAGGTGTGCAAGGAGAAATAGGTCCAACAGGTCCGCAAGGTGTGCAAGGTTTACAAGGTCCACAAGGTCCACAAGGCCCAACCGGGGACACGGGTCCAACAGGAGCGCAAGGCCCACAAGGAATTCAAGGTCCAACGGGAGCAACAGGAGCGACAGGTTCACAAGGAATTCAAGGTCCAACGGGGGCAACAGGAGCGACAGGTTCACAAGGAATCCAAGGTCCAACGGGAGCAACAGGAGCCACTGGAGCGACCGGGGTGACTGGAGTTAGTACAACTGCAACGTATGCATTTGCGAATAATACATCAGGAACCGCTATTTCCGTTTTATTAGGCGGTACGAATATCCCATTACCGAACAATCAAAATATTGGACCAGGAATAACTGTTAGTGGTGGAAATACTGTATTTACAGTTGCGAATGCAGGGAATTATTATATAGCCTATACAATTAATTTAACGGCAGGATTACTTGTAAGTTCTCGTATAACTGTAAATGGCAGTCCGCTTGCGGGAACGATAAACTCCCCGGCAGTGGCTACTGGTTCATTTAGTGCACCAATAATTGCTAACTTGCCTGCTGGAGCTGCTATTAGTCTGCAGTTATTTGGATTAGTTGCAATAGCTACATTATCTACAACAACGCCAGGAGCTACTCTAACTATTATTAGATTAAGTTAATAAGCAAAAAAACCTTGGAACTTTTATGTTTCAAGGTTTTTTTATCTCGTTACTTGTAGATAGTCTAATTGGTTAGTAAAGTTTCACTTTATTCACCTTAGCAAAAACATCGCAGTTCGAAAATATATTATAATAGAATGAAAAGAGAGAAATTTGGCAGAAAGGGAGAGTGGCGATGCAGGAGAAGGTTAAAGATTTTTTCGGACGCCCACTTCAAGATTTACGCATCTCTGTCATTGATCGTTGTAATTTACGGTGTACGTATTGTATGCCAGCGGAAGTGTTTGGTCCTGATTATGCTTTTTTGAAAGATGAGTTTTTACTGACATTTGATGAAATAGAGCGATTAGCAAAAGTATTTGTTAGCATCGGTGTACGGAAAATTAGACTTACTGGTGGCGAACCCTTGCTCCGTAAGGACTTAACAAAACTTATCGAACGTCTCGTGAAAATTGACGGTTTAGTAGATATAGGATTAACGACAAATGCGATTCATTTAACGAAGCAAGCGAAGGCGTTAAAAGAAGCTGGGTTACACCGAGTAAATGTTAGTTTGGATGCGATAGATGATAATGTGTTCCGCGCAATTAATGGCCGGAATATGAATACGAAGCCAGTGTTAAAAGGAATTATGGCAGCGAAAGAAGCAGGCCTTGAAGTGAAAGTAAATATGGTTGTGAAAAAAGGAATGAATGATCATCAAGTACTTCCGGTTGCTACGTATTTTAAAGAACAAGGAATCACGCTTAGATTTATTGAGTTTATGGATGTTGGCAGTACGAATGGATGGAATTTTGATCAAGTTATTACGAAACGAGAATTAATTGATATGATTCATGGGGTGCATCCAATTGAGCCAGCTGAAGCTCATTATTTTGGTGAGGTTGCGAAGCGGTATCGATACGTTGGAACGAATGTAGAGGTTGGTTTTATTACCTCCGTTTCTGAGTCATTTTGTTCTTCTTGTACGAGAGCAAGAATTTCAGCAGATGGAAAGTTTTATACTTGCTTGTTTGCGACAGAAGGAATGGATTTAAGGAAACTTCTCAGGGAAAACCTTTCGGATAATGAGTTATTAAAAGCTATACAATATGTATGGGAGAATAGAAAAGATCGATATTCAGATGAACGGACAGAAGAAAGTGCGAAGAATCGTCCGAAAATTGAAATGTCTTATATAGGAGGATAAGAAAGGGGGATGTCGTATGCAAGAGCGATATTCAAGACAAATATTATTTTCTGGTGTTGGGGAAGAAGGGCAACGGAAAATAAGAGGGAAGCACGTGCTCGTCATCGGTGCTGGTGCGCTCGGAGCAGCGAATGCAGAAGCAATTGTTAGAGCAGGTGTTGGAAAAATAACAATTGCGGATCGTGATTATGTAGAATGGAGTAATTTACAAAGGCAACAATTATATACAGAAGAAGATGCAAAGCATTATAAGCCGAAAGCGATAGCGGCAGCAGAACATTTAAAGGCAATTAATTCCGAAGTAGAAATTGTACCGGTTGTGACTGATGTAACGGTGCAAGAAATGGAAGAGTTAATTAAAGGTGTAGATTTAATATTAGATGCGACAGATAATTTTGAAACGCGCCTTCTTATTAATGATATATCGCAGATGTATAACGTTCCGTGGATATACGGAGGATGCGTTGGAAGCTACGGAGTAACTTATACAATCTTGCCAGGAAAAACGCCGTGTTTTCGATGTTTAATGGAGCATCCAGCGAGCGGAGCGACATGTGATACGGCCGGTATTATACAGCCAGCAGTGCAATTAGTAGTTGCACATCAAATAACGGAAGCCTTGAAAATATTAGTAGAAGATTTTGAGGCACTTCGTGAAACGATGCTATCATTTGATCTTTGGAATAATCAACAGATGGCATTTAAAGTGAATAGGCAGAAAAAGGATACATGTTTATCCTGTGGAAAGTTACGTACATATCCGAGTTTAACATTTGAAGCACAAACGAAAACAGAAGTATTATGTGGGCGAAATACAGTTCAAATCCGTCCAGGTGTGCGTCAAGGTTTTAATTTAGAAGAAATTAAAAAGCGCTTACAAAAAAGTGTGGATGTAAAAGCAACGCCGTATTTATTATCATTTCCAGTGGAAGAATATCGTTTTGTTTTATTTACAGATGGCAGGGCGTTTATTCATGGTACGAATGATATAAATGTTGCGAAACGACTATATGCAAGATATATAGGTTGAACCTAAAGGGGAATCCTTTAGGTTCAAATGGAAAAGGTAGGATTAAGAATTTCTAATATAATCTCCATTTTTTCCGCCCGTTTTTTCAAGTAAGTACGTTTCGCCAATAATCATACCCTTATCAACGGCTTTACACATGTCATATACAGTAAGAGCGGTAGCGGAAGCAGCTGTTAAAGCTTCCATCTCAACGCCGGTACTACCTTCTGTTTTAACTTTTACTTCAATAAGTAGCCGATATTGTTCTTCTGACTGTTTCCAATCGAAAGAGACATCAACACCTTTTAATAATAAAGGATGGCACATTGGGATAATATCAGAAGTACGTTTTGCAGCCATAATACCTGCGATTTGTGCGACGGCTAATACGTCACCTTTACCAATTTCGTTGCGTGAGATTTTATCAAAAATTTCTTTTGTAACGAGAATGCTAGAGCATGCTATTGCTGTTCGAACGGTTATTTTTTTGTCACTTATATCAACCATTTTAGCGCGTCCTTGGTCGTTGAAATGTGTGAATGAAGACATGGAATTCCTCCTTGAAGTAATTGCGATTTAATATATAAAGTGTAATCGAGATTAGATATTTTGCAAATATGAGGTGAGAAACAATGGTAGAAAAACGAATCCCGATTCAAGTTGCTGAGGCAGTGGCGCGGGTTATGAAATATGCTAAGCATGGTGAAGTAGAAGAAGTTTCTATTACAGAAAGTTATGGGAGGATTCTTGGGGAGGATGTTGTCTCAGATCACGATGTTCCTCACTTTGATCGTTCTCCTTACGATGGTTTCGCAATTCGAGCAGAAGATACGAAGGAAGCGGGTCAAGAGCATCCGATTGAATTTGAAGTAATAGGAGAGATCGGAGCAGGATCTGTTTTTACAGAAGAAGTAGGGGCTTTTCAGGCGGTTCGTATTATGACAGGAGCAGCTATTCCAGAAGATTGCAATGCAGTCGTAATGCTAGAACTGACGGAAGGATTCGAGAGGAACGAAAGTACATATATGAAGTTAAAACGTCCTTTCCAAAACGGTGACAATGTGTCATTTAAAGGAGAAGATATAAAACAAAATCAAGTCCTCGTTAAGAAAGGTGTTGTAATCAATCCAGGTGTTGCCGCATTATTAGCGACGTTTGGATATAGCACTGTGAAAGTTGTAAAACAGCCTGTTGTCGGTATTGTAACGACAGGAAGTGAATTACTAGAAGTGCATGAGGCGTTAGAGCCAGGGAAAATTAGAAATAGTAACTCTTACATGATTGCCGCTCAAATTATGAAAGCTGGCGGGAAAGTGCGTTACTATGGACAACTTGCCGATGAGTTAGATGCATGTTTTACAGCTGTTAAATCAGCGATGGATGAGGTTGATATTTTAATTACAACGGGCGGTGTTTCAGTAGGGGATTACGACTATTTGCCAGCTATTTATGAAAGGTTACAGGCGAATGTACTCTTTAATAAAATAGCGATGAGACCGGGGAGTGTAACGACAGTAGCTGAAGTTGATGGAAAGCTACTCTTTGGTTTATCAGGTAATCCGTCAGCTTGTTATGTAGGTTTCGAATTATTTGTGCATCCAATTATGAAAACGTATTTGCATGTGAAGGAGCCTCACGTATATAGAACTGATGCTATTTTACAAAAAGATTTCCCGAAACCAAATCCGTTTACTCGTTTTGTAAGAGCAAAAGCGAGTATTGTTAATGGGGCACTACAAGCGATGCCAGTCGGTTTAGATAAATCGAGTGCGGTCTCTTCACTTGCGGATGCAAATGCTTTTATCGTGCTGCCTGGAGGAACGAGAGGATTTGAAGCAGGAATGAAAGTGTCTGTATTATTGTTAGAATGCTCTGAGGGAAGTGATTGGCCGTGGACAAAGCCTCTTCAATCTTACAAATAGTAGGGTATCAAAATAGCGGGAAAACAACACTTGTAGAGAAGATGGTGCATGCATTAACTGAAAGAGAAATGAAGGTTGCTACAATTAAACATCATGGTCACGGGGGCTTTCCTGAAGTAGCGCAAAAAGATAGTGAAAGACACAGAAAAGCTGGTGCTGTAGTAAGTAGTGTAGAAGGTGCTGGATTACTATCTTTGTCCTCTTTGCGAGATGAATGGTCCTTGCAAGAAATTATCCGCTTGTACGAATTTTTTGAAGTAGATACGATTTTAATAGAGGGCTATAAAGCTGAGAACTATCCGAAAGTAGTGTTACTTCGTTCTGCGGAAGACGCTGAACTTTTACATAAAGTAGAAAATATAGCGGCAGTTATTACGTGGTATGATGCTTCGTCAAATGTACGAGAAGAATATAAAGTATTTCATATAACAGAAGAAAAATTGTATATAGACTGGTTTTTACAAACGGCTAGGGGTGCAAAATGATAAATACGTATTATGAAGTAATTGATACAGAAATCTCGATTGAAGAGGTGACAAAGAAAGTAGTTCGCCGTGAATGTGGTGCTGTTACAACATTTATCGGGACAGTTAGGGAGTTTACGAAAGGGCGTCGTACACTATACTTAGAGTATGTAGCTTATAAGACGATGGCAGAAAAGATGCTACAGAAAATTGGGTCAGAAGTGAAGGAGAAGTGGCCCGGTACACATGTTGCGATTACGCATCGCATCGGCACGCTGCAAATTTCTGATATAGCGGTTGTTGTTGCTGTATCAACGCCTCATCGCAAAGAGGCTTATGAAGCGAATGAATATATTATGGAGCGTATTAAGCAAATTGTTCCAATTTGGAAAAAGGAGTTTTGGGAAGATGGTGACTCATGGATTGGTGACCAATTAGAAAAAACACCATATCCAGCAGGAGAGCCTGGGAAGGAGTTATAAATATGATTCGAGTATTGTTATTTGCGAACTTGCAAGAAGAAGCAGGAACGAGTGAATTACAAATAGAGAAAGAAAATATTACGGTTGCAGAGTTAAAAGATATTGTTGCGAAAGAATATAATGTACCAGTGTCAGCGCCAATTATGGTTGCGATTAATGAAGAGTACGCAAATGAAGATGACACGATACACACTGGTGATGTAGTTGCACTAATACCACCAGTGAGTGGTGGTTAATATTGGATTTATGCTATAAAAAACGACTTTCCTAAATAGGGAAAGTCGTTTTTTTACGGCATTTTGGAGAACACTATCTCATAGGAAAAGGAGGAAGTTATGAAAAAGATATGTGTAATGATTGCAATGATATGTTCTGTTTTTTTCTTTTCTCCAAGCAATTCTTTGGCAAAAGAATCGACGGAACAGCTTTTAGAAAGTGCGTTACTGAATCGATATTACTCGGTTATAAGGCAAGTGACAGAAGATCAATATGAATGTGACTCAGTTACAAATATAAAGCGTCTAGGCAAGAAAGATGAGTTTGTTCCTAGGTTTGAAGTTACGATACAATTTCTTACATTTCAAGGGGCACATAATCCGCCGAATGATAAAGTTACACTTACTTTGGAAGACAATTTAGATCACATAAAGATAAAGAAAGTGGAGCGAGAAAAGAATGTTTCTGGTGCTATTGTAGAAAAGATTTGTGCACGAAAAAACGAAAAAATAAAAGCTCACTCTAATGATTTAGAGCGATAACCTATGACATTTTGTAGAGAAAGGTAATGAGCGATGGATATACTTTTAGCGATTTTACCAGCTATATTTTGGGGGAGTATTGTGCTATTTAACGTGAAACTGGGCGGGGGACCGTATAGTCAAACGCTCGGTACAACGTTCGGTGCACTTATCTTCTCAATTGTCGTTTATATTTTTATGAAGCCGGTATTAACTCCGACCGTTATTGGAGTTGGAATTGTATCTGGCTTATTTTGGGCACTTGGTCAAGCGAATCAATTAAAAAGTATTGATTTAATGGGTGTTTCTAGAACGATGCCGATTTCAACAGGGCTTCAATTAGTCGCGACAACATTATTTGGGGTTATCGTGTTTCATGAATGGTCAACGACGATATCGGTCGTTCTTGGAGTTTTGGCGCTCGTTTGTATTATTATCGGGGTTATTTTAACATCGCTTCAAAGTAAAGAAGAGAAGAATGCAGAGCAAGCAGGAAATTTTAAAAAAGGAATTGTTATTTTATTAATTTCAACAGTCGGTTATTTAGTTTACGTAGTAGTTATCCGGTTATTTAACGTGAACGGTTGGTCGGCTTTATTACCACAAGCGGTCGGTATGGTATTAGGCGGGATTTTACTCACATTTAAACATCATCCATTCAATAAATATGCGATTCGAAATATTCTTCCAGGATTGATTTGGGCAGCTGGAAATATGTTTTTATTCATTTCGCAGCCAAGAGTTGGGGTCGCAACAAGTTTTTCCCTTTCACAAATGGGAATTATTATTTCGACGCTTGGCGGGATTTTTATATTAGGTGAAAGGAAAACGAAGCGTCAATTAATTGGGATTGTTATTGGTATCGTTTTTATCATTGCAGCTGGAATTATGCTGGGGATTGCGAAAAGTTAAGGAGGTATTAAAATGTATAGTGATTTAGAAGGGAAAGTCGTCGTTATTACAGGATCAGCAACTGGTCTTGGAAGAGCCATGGGAGTAAGATTTGCTAAAGAGAAGGCGAAAGTTGTTATTAACTATCGCTCCAGAGAGTCAGAAGCGAACGATGTATTAGAAGAAATAAAAAAGGTAGGCGGGGAAGCGGTTGCTGTAAAAGGTGATGTGACGGTCGAGGCAGATGTTGTGAATCTCATTCAATCTGCTGTGAAAGAGTTTGGTACGCTCGACGTTATGATTAATAATGCAGGGATAGAAAACGCGGTACCGTCGCATGAAATGCCGTTAGAGGATTGGAATAAAGTAATTCATACAAATTTAACAGGTGCTTTTTTAGGAAGTCGTGAAGCGATTAAATATTTTGTGGAACACGATATTAAAGGTTCGGTTATTAATATGTCTAGTGTTCATGAGAAAATCCCATGGCCATTATTTGTGCATTATGCGGCTAGTAAGGGGGGGATTAAGCTTATGACAGAAACGTTAGCGTTAGAATATGCACCAAAAGGTATTCGGGTAAATAATATTGGGCCTGGTGCAATTAATACGCCAATTAATGCTGAAAAATTTGCTGACCCGAAAAAACGTGACGACGTAGAAAGTATGATTCCGATGGGTTACATTGGAAAACCTGAAGAAATCGCAGCAGTAGCAACGTGGCTCGCTTCAGCAGAAGCAAGTTACGTAACCGGAATTACGTTATTTGCAGATGGTGGAATGACTTTATACCCATCGTTTCAAGCGGGGCGTGGGTAATATGAAAGGCCAAAGAGATTTAACTCTTTGGCCTTTTTTAAGCAAAAAAAATAGCGGTCGGCTATTTTTAAAATTAATGATTGATTGTATCTTGAAGAAATTCTGTTGCTTGATGTTCTGAAACATTCTGTACAAGTGCAACTTCACTAATAACCATTTTACGCGCATTATCTAGCATTTGTTTTTCGCTCGCATTTAATGCTCTTTCTTTATTGCGACGAAGTAAATCACGAACAACTTCTGCACTAGCTTGAAGTTTGCCGTTTTTCATTTTTTCCATATTCATTGTATATCTTTGTTTCCAAGAGAGTGAGGGGTCTGATTCCCCATGATGAAATTCAAGAAGTATACCATCTAACGTACCTTTATCGACGATGTAACGTATACCGGATTTTTGTAATTGATTCATTGGAAGCATTACTTGCATATCTTTACTAATGATACGTATAACACAATATTGACGCGTAGTGCCTAATATTTCTTTCTCTTCAATTGCTTCGATGATACCTGCACCGTGCATTGGATAAACGATTTTATCACCAATTTGAAACAAATCATCCACCTCCATATGTGGTAACCACTTTTAATGATAACATACGAGGGTAAAAATGTCAAATTTTATATATTATCACATCTGATATGATGTAGTCAATATATAAAAGTCGTTTTTTTGCTCTTATAAGTTGAATAAATAGGGGGAATTTTTTTAGAAAAATAGTACAGGCGCAGAAAGAGGGCATATCCACTTATTTTTAAGCATAAAATATAAAATCGCTAATACAATATACCTAAATCCGTTCTTTGCAAGGGAGGGAGAGAAGGTGGGGCGCACAATTAGAATTGATATTACAAATAAAGTTGTAGCTAAATTTAGGCAAGATTATTTGGAATTATATACGAGTAAGTTTATGATAGGTAAGTTTTATGTCTATACTGAAGATAAACAATATGTGTTAGAAGACGGATATATATATGAAGATGGAAAGTTTTATCGCATCATAGATACGCACCGTGGCACTAAACAAGCGGCGGAGGGCTGCGATCTAGGATGGTGTTAACATGATTCGTGTGAAAGTGTTTGATGAAAGTCATGAAAAAGACTTAGAAGACGCTGTAAATGTATTTTTGAAAAAAATTGATGATAGTAACTTTGTAGATATTAAGTACCAAGTCGGTGTTTCTATTAACGATGACGAAAACCAAATTTATTGTTTTTCAGCAATGATCGTTTATAAAGCATAAAAAAGAGCTGGGTGAGCCAGCTCTTTTTTATGTTTTATGTTGGGACAACATGTGTCGGTAATACGTTCATAATAGATTGAGTTGTGCCTAATTTCTTTGTCGCTAAAAGAGGCGCCCCTGTTTCATGGTTTTGGGCATCTGTACACATACCAAGGTGATAACGATCACCTAAAAATGGATCAATATAAAAACCGTTTTTAAAAACTTTATCATTCGGGTGTTTTTCATGGTGAATTTCAGAACAGTTAATGCAATAGAACATAGCTTTCATCTCCTTTTTATTTTGTTTAAAAAAGTGGGGAGGTAGTCATTTCGCTCCTAAGGAAATGTTGAGGAGAAGAGAAATAACTACCTACCCAAATGGCGGGCATACTCCTTCTGATTTTTACATATCTCGTGTATTGTCCCCGAGGGAAGGAGGAGAGACGAAGTACAGATGAGATAAGTTAGGCGCTTCTCTCAATAGGAGTGATAGAGTTTCGTATTGAGGGAATTTTCTATTTTTCATTGCCTTTGTGAGTATATTATGAAGGAATGGTGAGAGGGTGTTTGTCCTGTTGAAAAAATGTTGAGAATTTCTCAACAGTGAAAAAGAGTCTTTCTTGACATAAAACCAAAAGGTGTTATATTGTTAATGTGAAACTAAAAGGTGTTATATTTTAATGCCGAATAAAGGAGATATAAAATGGAACAACAAAATACATTAAATGATATTAAACAAACAATCGTTTTTAACGCGCCTATTAAAAAAGTATGGAATGTAGTATCGACTGCAGAAGGAATTGCGTCATGGTTTATGCCAAATGATTTCGAATTGGCGGTAGGACATGAGTTTCATGTGCAATCACCTTTCGGACCATCACCATGTAAAGTGTTAGAGATTGATGAGCCGAATTATTTATCTTTCTCATGGGACACAGATGGCTGGGTTGTTTCATTTAATTTGAAAGACCTAGGAGATAATAAAACAGAATTTACGTTAATTCACGGCGGCTGGAAACATCCTGATGAAATCCTTCCGAAAGCGAATGCGAAGAGCTCTATTATTCGCGATAGAATGAATGGTGGCTGGGTAGCGATTGTAAATGAAAAACTGAAAAAGGTTGTCGAAGGTTAAGTGTCCTCGTCAGCAGCGAAATATGATGTATTTCAAGCAATTGCTGATCCAACCCGCCGAGAAGTGTTACGGTTATTAAGTGATAAAGAGTTACCAATTTCAAAAATAACGGATCATTTTCCGATGAGCCGTACTGCAGTTGTAAAGCACCTTCATATTCTTTCAGAAGCGAATTTAGTGAGTGGAAGAAAGAGTGGAAGAGAGAAGATATATCGTTTGCACCCAGAACCATTAGAGGAATTACAGCAGTGGCTCTCGTACTATGAACGATTTTGGGATAATAAATTGTCCGTGCTTAAACATATTGTGGAGAATGAAGAGTAGATTTTATGCAAAAAGGATGACCAAAATGGTCATCCTTTTTTTATTGTTCACTTGTTTGTTTAGCTGGCTTTAATAGGATCCAAGCGATAATTAATGTGAATACCGCTAATACGAAAGTGCTCATATAAATGACGTGTACACTTGATGCTAATGCGGATTGTGACTCAGTTGCTACGTTTGCTGTAGCCCCTCCATGTCCGCCAGAAGAAACAAGATCAAGGTTTTTAATGCCACGTGCATGAATCATCGTATTAAAGATCGTTCCGAAGATTGCAGCACCTAGTGTTTGACTAAATGTATTAATAAATGTATTTAAACCAACTGCCGTTCCGCGCGTATGGGCCGGTACAGCTGCTTGAATTGTTACCATGTAAATTGGTGTAACAAGACCCATTCCTAAGCCGAATAATCCGACTGCAACATAAATAAGGAATGATGGTGAATCTGTTGATAATGTAAATAATAAGAAAGTAGCAACTGATAAAATGCTAGCTCCAAGTAAAATAATTTGTTTCGTTTGTAACTTGCCAACTAAGTTACCGGAGAACATAGCACCGAATGTCCACATAACAGGAATCGGCATTAAAATGAGTCCAGCCTCTGTCGCATTTTTTCCTAAAACACCTTGGCTCCAAATTGGAAGATACACTGTAATACTAATAATCATTGCGCCAGCAATAAGTGTTAGTATGTTTATTGTAGATAATGTACGGTTAGAGAAAAGTGCTAGCGGAATTAATGGCTCCGGAGACTTTTTCTCGATGTATAAGAAAATAATGAATGAAACAGCGGCAAAGATTAATAGGCCGATAATTGAAATGTCTCCCCAGTTTTGCTTACTGCTACCTGTTAATAATGCGTATAGTAAAGCAATTGTACTTAATGAGAAAACTGTCGCACCAAGATAGTCGATATGTTGCTTAGCGGTGGACTTAACAGATTCCTTATAAGAAGTGGCAAACATTAAGCAAGCGATAATTCCAAAAGGAACGTTTAAGAAGAAAATATAGCGCCAAGAAAGAGAATCAACTAAAAATCCACCTACTAACGGCCCAATAACACCAGATACACCCCAAACGGCACTCATCCAGCCTTGTGCTTTCGCGCGGTCTTTCGCTTCGCTATATAGATCTCCAATAATCGTCATTGTGATCGGCATAACAGCACCAGCCCCTATACCTTGAAGAGCACGGAAGAAGATTAATTGTTCCATTGATGTAACGACTCCGCAAAGTGCAGAACCGATTAAGAAGATTGTTGCTCCGATGAGCAGAACTTTTTTACGGCCGAATAAATCAGCTAGCTTTCCGTATATTGGAGTCGAAACAGCTGTTGCAAGCATATAGATTGCATATACCCAACTAACAAGTTCGACACCTGACAAATCACTCGTTATACGAGGGATCGCTGTACTAACAATCGTTCCTTCTACCGCAGAAAGAAACGTCATTAGCATTAAAGACATCATGACTTTTTTTCTCATTTGTTTTCCCCTTACCCTTTTTCGAATATTCAACAATATAAAATATAAAGGTACTAAGGTATATAAAGCAACAAAAAAGCAATGGGAAGTTAGGAGGAAGGGATATTTTTGAAGAAACGGTCGATATATTTAAAGTATCGCCAATATAATTTCGTGTACTGCTTTGCTATTTCAACATACTAAAAAAAGAAACAGGAGTCCCTGTTTCTTTTTTTAGTATTGCATTTTCGCATTTTGTCCTGCTGTTGTTCCGGCAATTCGGCCAGTAACAAGGGCAGATGTAATGTTATAGCCGCCAGTATAACCGTGAATATCAAGAACTTCTCCGCAGAAGTATAAACCATTCGTGAATTTCGAAGCCATTTCTTTCGGGTTAATTTCTTTAACGGATACCCCTCCGCCAGTAACGAATGCTTTTTCAATTGACTGCGTACCATTTACATGGACGGTAAATTCTTTAAAGTCTTTCACAAGTGCGCGAATCTTCTCATGAGAAACTTGTCCAGCTTGTTCGCTACCGTCAATTTCATTTTTTTCTAATAAGAATAGGAAGTAACGTTCAGGAACATAGCCTTTTAAAACGTTTTTAATTCCTTTTTTCGGATCTTCTTTCATTTGTTTCAGCATGCGCTGGAACAGTTGCTCACTATTTTCTTCTGGCAATGCATCGATACTCATGTGCACTGTGTTCGTTTTAAACTTTTTCATCGCTTTCACAACGAATTGGCTACAGCGAAGAGCAGCAGGACCAGATAGGCCGAAGTGAGTGAAAAGCATGTCCATTTTATGAGAAATGATAACTTTTCCTTTCGGGTTTAATACACTTAAGTTTACATCTCGTAAAGCAAGACCTTGTAATGTGCGGTCACGAATAAACGGTTCGTTTGAAAGAATTGGTACTTCTGTTGGGAAAAGTTCTGTAATTGTATGCCCAGCTTTTTCAGCCCAAGCGTATCCGTCTCCAGTAGAACCAGTTTGAGGAACAGATTTTCCGCCAACAGCGATAACGACGTGATTCGTTTCTAACACTTCACCTGTTTGCAGAATAACAGCCTTCGTTTGACCGTTTTCATACTCAATCGTTTCGACAGGCGTATTCGTACGTATTTTCACACCTAAGTCTTTTAAGCGTGTTAACAGTGCATCTACAACAGATTGCGCTTTATTTGATACTGGGAACATGCGGCCATGATCCTCTTCTTTCAGTTGTACACCGAGATTTTCGAAGAATGTAATAATATCTTCATTACTGAAAATAGAAAAAGCACTGTATAAGAAGCGACCATTTCCAGGTATATGTTTAACGATTTCATCAAGTGGTAGACGGTTCGTTACGTTACAACGACCACCACCAGAAATCGCAAGTTTACGTCCTAGTTTATTTCCCTTATCAAGAAGTAAGACGCTTGCGCCTTCTTCAGCAGCACCGATTGCAGCCATTAGCCCTGAAGGACCGCCGCCGATGACAATAACATCATAATGCATAATATATCGACCTCATTTTCTACATTTCCTGCCTAAAAGAATAGCATGTTTTCCCTTAAAAGAAAAATAGAGTGAAGTACTGCTTAAGAGGAGAATTGTGGTACAATACAAAAGTTAGAGTTCAGCATTATCGTGCTATTTATGGGCAATAAGACTACTATCTTAAGATTTATGAGAAGTAAAGAGGAAGTTAAAAAGGTCCGTAAATGCTCGAATGATTAGTAGGAGGGGAGTCTCCCACTAATTATAGTTTCACTTTATCCCGCTATTTGTGGGCAGTAAAACTCCCACCTCAAAATTCGGCTAGAGCAAAGAAGTTAGGTGGGAGATAAACTGCCCGTAAAAGCCCGATTGGTGCGGGCTAATAATCAGTGGGGGATGAAAAAAACCCCCACTAATTATAGTTTCACTTTATGTAGATGTAGGAGGATTTTCGTATGTCCGATTCAAAATTTCTGCGCGGAACGCTTATTGTGACGTTAGGGACATTTTTAGTAAAGTTCTTAGGCATGATTTACGTTTTTCCGTTTCATGCATTAGTAGGCACAGAAGGCGGAACGCTCTATACATATGGATACATTCCATATACGATATTTTTAAGTATCGCAACGGCAGGAGTGCCGCTTGCTGTTTCTAAGTTTGTTTCCAAATATAATGCCCTTGGAGATTATAAAACGAGCCGGAGAATGTTCCGCTCGGGAATGGTTATGATGATAGTAACAGGAGTTCTTTCCTTCTTAGTACTGTACATGACCGCACCATTATTTGCAGAAGCAATGCTTGGTAAACAAAGTTTACAAAATAAGATAGAAGAAGTTACGACGATTATTCGCCTCGTAAGTTTTGCGCTTATTGTTGTGCCGGCAGCAAGTTTGATTCGTGGTTATTTCCAAGGCCACCAATCGATGGGACCGACTACGGTTTCACAAATTATTGAGCAAATTATTCGTATCGTCTTTTTATTAGCGGGTAGTTTCATCGTTATTAAAGTACTTGGCGGTACAGTAGCAACGGCAGTTGGGGTTGCTACATTCGCTGCGTTCGTTTCAGCAGTTGGAGCACTTGGCGTATTAATTTGGTACTGGTTAAAACGTAAAAAATATTTGGATCAATATTTAATTGAGCAAACTGTACCAGAATCGACGGTAAGTACCGCTCAATTGTTTAAAGAGTTGTTTGCATATGCAATCCCTTACGTTGTAATTGGATTAACAATTCCTTTATATCAACAAATTGATACATTGACATTTAACTCTATTATGCAGGCGATTGGTCAAGGAGATATCGCAGAGCGAGCACTCGGTATTTTCACGATGTGGACGCATAAATTAATTATGATTCCAGTATCACTTGCAACAGCGTTTAGTTTAACGCTCGTGCCAGCGATTACAAAGTCGTTTACTGAAAAGCAATACCGTTATTTGAAATTACAAATTACACAAACATTCCAGGCGAATATGTTTTTAACATTGCCAGCAGTTGTCGGTATTTCTACACTTGCATATCCGATTTACACTGCTTTCTACGATTCAGACCCACTAGGTGGACAAGTATTAATGTGGTATGCGCCAGTTGCATTGTTATTCGCTTTATTCACAGTAACAGCAGCAATTCTGCAAGGGATTAACCAGCAGAAACATGCGATTGTTGCGCTTGTGATGGGTGTTATTTTGAAATTTGCATGTAACGTAATCTTTATTCGTTATTTCGGTACAGTTGGGGCGATTTTGGCTACTGCAGTCGGCTTCTTAGCTTCCGTATGGTATACGAATAGACAAATTAAAAAACACGCACACTATTCATTTGGTGTTGTATATAAGAGAACATTCCAAATTGCAGTCTTAACACTTGTAATGGTTATTGCTGTAAAACTATCACAATGGCTTCTATCCTTCATGATTTCGCCTGATGGCCGTATTGGTGCTCTTATTACAGTTGCGATTTGTGCAGGTATTGGTGGTCTTGTTTACGGATTGGTGGCGATTCGCACAGGAGTACTAGAAAGAGTATTTGGCGGAGAAGCTTTAGAGAAAATCCAGCGTAAACTTGGTAGTAGATTCAAAATAAAGTTGAAATCAAAAGGGGCGTAAATACGTCCCCTTTTCTATGATAAATAAAGAAGGTGAAGAACATGAGATTAGATAAATTATTAGCGAATATGGGACATGGAAGTAGAAAAGAAGTAAAGAAATTACTGAAAGACGGCGTTGTGAAGATTGATGGAACGCCAGTGAAAGATGCGAAGTTTCATGTGAATGTAGAAGAGCAAGAGGTTATGATTCACGGTGAAGTTGTGGAATATAAAGAGTTTGTTTATTTAATGATGCATAAACCACAAGGTGTTATTTCAGCGACAGAAGATGATAACCACGAAACAGTAATAGATTTATTAGAATTAGAAGATGCGATTTTTGATCCATTCCCTGTTGGAAGGCTCGATATTGATACAGAAGGTTTCTTATTAATCACAAATGATGGGAAGTTAACGCATCAACTATTATCTCCGAAAAAGCATGTGCCAAAAAAATATTATGCACACATTTCAGGCGTTGTAACGGAAGAGGATGTAATAGAATTCGCTAAAGGTGTTATTTTAGAAGATGGCTATGAAACGAAGCCAGGCAAACTTACAATTTTAAAAAGTGATGATATTTCCGAAATTGAGCTTGTTATTACAGAAGGAAAATTCCATCAAGTGAAGCGTATGTTTGAAGCAGTAGGGAAAAAAGTAGTGTATTTAAAGAGAACAGAGATGGGACCTTTAGTGTTAGACGAAGAGTTAGAACTTGGGCAATATCGTGAATTAACAGATGAAGAAGTAGAAATGTTAAAGACGTATCAAGTAGATAACGAAAATTGACACTCCCACCCCTAAAGGGGCAAGCTGACTAACGTCAGTGGGATTCTTGCTACCAAAGGCGAAGTCCATTTCTGGTATCGCTGACGTGCAAGATTGCGGTGTGCCATCACCACTCTCACGACAGACCATATAGGTTCGTGAGCTACGGTACTATCACCATACCGTACAGATTCGTGTTCAGGTGTTTTAGCGTCTTGTTCTTGACGACACATATCATTTTACCGATAGCATGAATTCGGCTATCGAACTCCCTATGATATCTTGTTTTCAAGGAACACATTGTCGTTTTAAAGACTTGTACTTGTCTATAGTTTAATTATAACCAACACACAACTGTTTTTCTATGAAAAAGCGATCCTTTCATCCCATGCCTAAAGGCAGACTAAAGTCCGATATGGGCTTTCCCGTATCGCAAAATCTGTAACGCCAATTTCAAAGTATAGAAAAGACCCCTTTCTAATGAGTTAGAAAGGGGTATGTATTTATTTACATACAATTATTTTTTATTATGAGGTCATTCTCACTTTCTTTCCTGTCGTTGTCCACTTGCCGCGGCAAGGGCTATACACGAGTTCATTAAACTGCAACACATTTAGATCACGTTGTATTGTTCGCGGTGTGATCCCGAACTCATCTACAAGGTCTTTCGTTGTTACCGTACCGTTTTCATTGATGTACATATAAATCGATTTAATGCGTGTTAGCATACGAGTAGTTGTAGGTTTCAAGAGAAAACCGCTCCTCTACTAGTTTTTTTGACCCCATTCAGGAAAGAAGGTCGTTACTACCATTGTACTCTACATGATAAAATTCATGCTTTAATCTACTTAAATTTTACAAAAGTTTAACAAATATTCATATAGAAAAATATTGGTAGTTGACATTATATATTTGGTCAGTCAACTAACTCATAAATTTCTACGTAAAACGCCAAATTCCTGCAAATTTTTTTGAGAAAATAAAAGAAAAACTAATGAGAAATATCTGAAATATTACAATTGTTCGTCATTAGGTTTTCATGTATGGCATAAGAGATTTTCGTTTGCTATGATGAAAGAGACAATATAGTGAAGGATGGATGCGTGATGTCAACGATTAATTGGACAGAAGAAGTTACAAAACGAAAAGATGATTTAATTCGTGATACACAACAATTTTTACAAATTAAAAGTGTATGGGAAGAAGAATCTGCGAAAGAGGGCGCACCATTCGGTGAAGGTGTAGAAGAAGCTTTATCTTTCATGTTACATAAAGGAGAAGCAGAAGGTTTCACTTCTAAAAATTTAGAAGGATATGCAGGTCATCTTGAAATGGGACAAGGAGAAGAGTTAGTAGGTATTCTTTGTCACGTTGATGTTGTACCAGAAGGAGACGGCTGGACAACTCCTGCGTATAGTGCGGATATTCGCGACGGGAAGATTTTTGCACGTGGTGCAATTGATGATAAAGGGCCGACGATGGCAGCTTATTATGCGATGAAAATCGTTAAAGAATTGGGCTTACCTCTTTCAAAACGTGTTCGTATGATTTTAGGAACAGATGAGGAAAGTAATTGGAAGTGTGTAGATCATTATTTTAAAAATGAAGAAATGCCAACAATCGGTTTTGCGCCGGATGCAGATTTTCCGATTATTAATGCGGAAAAAGGAATTTCTGACATACAAGTTGTGCAAAGTGGTGGCGAAGAGAAAGAAGGCACATTTAAGCTTATTTCATTTGAGTCAGGTCGTCGTTTAAATATGGTTCCTGATTTTGCAGAAGCAGTTATTACAGGAGAAGATGTAAATACACTTACAGTAGCATATGAAGAGTATTTACAAACTGCTAAAAAAATAGGTAAAGCAATTGTAGAAGGAAAGACGGTGACGTTGCAAATCAAAGGGATTTCAGCTCACGGATCTACTCCGGAAAAGGGAGAAAATGCAGGTTTATTATTGGTAAACTTCTTAACGAAAGTTTCTCTTGATGGAAAAGGGGCTTCATTTGCCTCGTTTGTAACAGAAACATTTACAGGTGATATTATGGGAGAAAAAGCTGGTATTTCTTATAAAGACGATATTAGCGGGCCGTTAACAGTGAATGTTGGTCGCTTGTCTTACTCGCAAGAAAACGGTGGTAATTTAGGATTAAATGTACGCTATCCAGTTACAACTAACTTTGAAGAAATGATTGCAAAGTTAAAAGAATATGTTGGTACTCATGGATTTGAAGTAGCGGATTATTCTAACTCTCGCCCGCATCACGTTGACAAAGATCATACGTTAATTCGTACTTTACAACGTGTATATGAAGAACAAACTGGTGAAAAAGCTGAATTGTTAGCAATTGGCGGTGGTACTTATGCTCGTTCATTGAAAGCTGGCGTTGCATTTGGCCCGTTATTCCCAGGAAAAGAAGAACTTGCGCATCAAAAAGATGAGTACATTGAAATTGAAGATTTATTAAAAGCGACAGCGATTTATGCTCAGGCAATTCATGAATTAGCGAAATAAAAGATATTTAAATAATGACCGCTCTCTACTTTAGAGGGCGGATTCTTTTTAGCTGAATGAGATAAGGAAGAAAAGCAACAATAACATAAAGGAGACGATGTAGATGGTGCCGCATTATTTTGTCGCAGTAACTTTACCACGTCATATAAAAGAAATTCTTTCTAATTATAAAGAGGAAATGAAGGATGAATTACCATTTCGCTCGTGGGTACATGAAGAAGACTATCATATTACCCTTTCATTTTTAGGAAGTGCGACAGAGGAACAGTTAGAAGGAATAAAGAATGGATTACAAACACTTACAGAAAAAACGGAATTATCGTTCACGTTACAAGGACTTTCTACATTCGGACAGGTGGACCAGCCGCGTATATTTTGGGCGGGGATAAGTGATAATCAAGATTTGTTTACTTTACAAAAGCAAGTGCATACAATTTGTGAAGAAAATGGCTTCTCTCTAGATACACGTCCTTATCATCCACATATTACTGTTGCGCGTAAATGGGTAGGAGAAAAAGTGTTTGATCTGACAAATGTAAAAGAGTTACCTGTAACATCATTTCAAGCAGATACGATTACTTTGTATGAATCTCACGTTAAGGAAACGCCGAAGTATAAATCGATTACTGAAATAAAACTACAAAAATAGAATGTATGAAAACGTTTTTTATACAGGTGAATATACTATAGGGAATAATGTGTTACTGTATAGAGCTTCGCTGATAAGAAAAACCTTATCATTTGCAGCTCGTTTCATTTTAACTTTAAGAATGATGGTGATTTTTTATGTTGAAAGTAAAACGTCCATTTGATGCCTATTTAGATGAAATGAATAAAATTACAATTTTACTCCCGCATGCGTATGGAACAAGCCGGACATTTCGTTTACAAGAAGGAAGCAATGTGAAAGAGTTACCGATTGTTCATACTATTGCTCTTCCAGATGCAACGAAGTATGAATGCTTTATAGAAGAGCCGATAGATGTGGGGAAGTATTATACAGTACGGGATGAACGGAATGAAGAAACAGATTTACAAATAGGCGCTGTGATTCGAACAGTAGTTTTCGATGAAAAATATTATTACGAAGGTACCGACTTAGGTGCTGTGTATACAAAAGAAGAAACAATATTTAAAGTATGGGCTCCGACTGCAAGGCTTGCGAAAGTACGGATTTATAAAAGTGATAAAGAATATATTGATTATGAAATGTACAGAGAAGAAAACGGAGTATGGATTCATACATTACAAGGTGATCATGATGGAGCACGATATACATTCCTTGTTTGTATTAATTTAATATGGAACGAAGCGGTTGACCCTTATGCAAAGTCTGCGACGATAAATGGAAAATACGGCGTCGTTATCGATTTGGAAAAAATGAATGTGACAAAACGAGTAGAATTATCACCATTACAGTCAATGACAGATGCCATATTGTATGAACTGCATATTCGTGACGCTACTATTCACCCAAACAGTGGGGTGAATAAGAAAGGAACATATAAAGGGCTAATGGAAGAGGAGACAGTAGGGCGAAATGGGACATTAACAGGATTGTCTCATATAAAAGATTTAGGCGTTACACATGTTGAACTATTACCTTTACATTGTTTTGGTGGTATAGATGAAGTGAATCCTGCTTCCGCATATAATTGGGGCTACAATCCGTTATATTACAATATACCAACAGGATTTTATGTTACAAACCTTTCTGATCCATATAACAGGATAGTAGAGTGTAAACAACTAATTGAAACATTTCATGATCACGGCATTCGAGTGATTATAGATGTTGTATATAATCATGTTTATGAAAGAGAATTATCATCATTTGAGAAGCTTGTCCCGGGATATTATTTTCGTCATGGGGAAGACGGTATGCCTTCTAATGGGACGGGAGTTGGAAATGATATAGCATCTGAACGGAAAATGATGAGGAAATTTATTATAGAATCTGTTTTATATTGGCTTACTGAATACAATGTTGATGGATTCCGATTTGATTTAATGGGAATTTTAGATGTTGAAACGATGAATGAATTAGAAAAAGAAGTACGAAAAATAAAGCAGGATGCGCTGTTATTAGGTGAAGGATGGGATTTGCAAACACCGCTTCCTCTTGAAGAGAAAGCGACGTTAAATAATGCGAATAAAATGCCATGTATCGCACAGTTTAATGATCAATTTCGTGATGGAATAAAAGGAAGTACTTTTAATATAAATAAACGTGGCTTTGCATTTGGTGGGCATGTAGACTGTAATCATTTGCAGTATATAGTAGCTGGTAGCCTTTTAAGTATGAAAGAAACAGGATTGTTCCTAGAGCCAGTACAAAGCATCAACTATGTAGAATGTCATGACAATATGACGATGTGGGATAAACTAGTGCAAAGTAATCCAGAATCAGAAGAAATTTTGAAAAGGCGTCATCGTTTAGCAACTGCAATGGTTATTCTTTCACAAGGGATTCCTTTCTTACATGCGGGGCAAGAGTTTTATCGTACGAAGCAAGGGAACGAAAATAGCTATAATGCAAATGATGAAATTAATCAATTAGATTGGGATCAAAAAGAGAAAGAGATGGAGACCGTTAACTATATAAAAGGGTTAATTGCGATTCGCAAAGGGCACGGGGCATTCCGATTACAAAATGTAGACCTTATAAAAAAGCATATGACTTTTTTGCAAACATCTACAGAAGTACTGGCATACCACCTAGAGCATGTAGAATTATTTGGACCGTGGAAAGAGATTGTAGTTTTATTTAATAGCGGTTTGGAAGCTAAAACGGTGCAGCTTCCAAAAGAAGAAACGTGGCATGTGTTAGTAAACGAAAAGCAAGCGAAAATAGAGCCAATTTCTTCATTTAGAGGAAAGGAACTTCAATTGGCTCCAATTAGCACGTATATATTGGCGATAATGTGACAAATCGCTACTTGACGATGAGAATGTAATAAATGTAGAATTGACAAAGGTGACGATTTTCATAAGTTGTCATTCTATGATTGATTTTGTAAAATAAACTAGAAGAACAGGTGATTTATCCTGTTTTCGGCTTATGCCAAGTTTTTTCATTCAAATACAGTAAAATATATGAATCCACAACATGTGTAGAAATGTTGCGGTTTTTCTTTTCATAACTATAAAAGATAAGGATTTGTTAACGGGTAATGAATATGGAATGGTTGGAACAATTATTAGGAAAAGAGTGGAGTCTTATACCGGCTGGTGGAGTAACGGGCGATGCATATATTGCGCAAAACGGACAACAAAAGTTATTTTTAAAGCGGAATACATCGCCCTTTTTAGCGGTATTGTCAGCAGAAGGAATTGTTCCAAAATTACTTTGGACAAGAAGGGTAACGAACGGTGATGTAATTTCTGCTCAAAAATGGCTTCCGGGACAGAAGTTAGAGCCAGAGGATATGAAACTAGAACGTGTTGCGAAACTTTTGAAAAAAATACACTCCTCTAAAGCGCTTGTGCAGATGATTCAAAGGCTAGGAAAGCAGCCGCTTCATGCGCAAGAGTTATTACAACAATTACAGCTCGTTTTAAGAGGAGATATAAGAGTTGATGAAACAATTCAGCAAGGTCTTCAATATTTAACGGAGTCATTAAAAGATATTGAGTACAATGAATTCGTTGTATGCCATTGTGATGTAAACCATAACAATTGGATATTGTCGGACGAAGATGAATTGTTTTTAATTGATTGGGATGGGGCTGTTATTGCTGACCCAGCTTTAGATCTTGGTATGTTATTATATTGGTATATTCCGCGCCACGAATGGAGTGAGTGGCTCGGATATTATGAGATTGAACTAGATGAATCATTGCTTAGGCGTATGAGATGGTATGTGATAGCACAAACGATTTTATCTATGCAATGGCACACAACAAAAAAGCAGCAAGCAGAAGCTAAATATTGGCATCAATATTTACAGCAACTACTTGCTTCAGAATAATACTTAAGAAAAATTGTCCATTCCAGCAATCCACTGAGTAAGTTGTTCTTGATTATTGGAAATATGGTTGTCCAAATTAGAGGAAGATTTACCCGATTGACTATAAGAATATACATCGTTTAGCATTACTTTAGTGTCACTACTTATACTATCGTTTGCGAGTAACGATTGAATGAGTCGCTCTAATTGCTCGCATTCAGAAACTGTCCCGCAGCAATCACTTTGATGGTTGATTAAAATATCTTTTAATACTTCTAATTGATGCTGTTGATTAATTGGCATGAACGGATCATCCTTTCGAGTGTTTTTCTCTCCCTAGAAATGTAAGAGAAAAAGCTGTTTCGTCATGGAATGTTTAATGCTTTATGTAGTTTTTATCAAAATGGTACATCTTATACTTGAAAGAAACGGACCGAGTGCTCGTACGTACTTGGTTTTTTGTTTGATAGATTGATTAAAACAGAAAGAAGGAATTTTTCCTTTAAAATAGTTTTGTAAAGAGAGGGAGACATCTATGCGTTTAAGACATAAGCCTTATGCAATGGATCGAATTAATGAGTATTCACATATCGTAATTGGAAACCCAGAGGAGAGTGCTGGTAACTGGAAAGAAATATTTGGAAATGAACAGCCAATTCATATTGAAGTAGGTACAGGACGTGGCCGCTTCATGTATGATATGGCAAAAGCAAATCCGCATATTAACTATATTGGAATTGAAAAATTCACAAGTGTTGTTGTAGATGCACTTGATAAATTAATTGAAGAAGAAGTACCGAACTTAAAGTTAATTAATAAAGATGCTGAAGATTTAACAGTTTTCTTTGCGAAAGGTGAAATTGACCGCGTTTATTTAAACTTCTCAGATCCATGGCCGAAGAATCGTCATACGAAGCGTCGTTTAACGTATAAAACATTTTTACGCAATTATGAAGAAGTGTTAGTAGATGGCGGAGAAATTCATTTCAAAACTGATAACCAAGGTTTATTTGAATATTCTATTATGAGTATGGCTGAGTATGGTATGTTATTAACTTACCTTAGCCTAGATCTTCATAATAGTGATTATGAAGGAAACATTATGACAGAATACGAAGAGAAATTTTCTAGTAAAGGTCATCGTATTTATCGAGTTGAAGCAAAATATCGTACGGAGCCTATGCAGTAATGCATAGGTTTTTTATATGAAAAATAATCGGAATATTATGTTAAAATTAAATAGAAAAGGGGGATGGGATATGGAACAGTTACAAATTGGAAATATAAAAGTGATGTGGCTAAAAGGTGGGAATACACATTTAGATGGAGGCGCGATGTTTGGAGTTGTGCCAAAAGTACTTTGGTCACGAAAATATAAACATAATGATACAAATCATATTTATTTACGAACAGATCCGTTACTCTTACAAACGAAAGAAGGAAACATGCTTATTGATTCAGGGATAGGGAATGGTAAATTGAATGAGAAAATGAAGCGGAATCAAGGTGTAACAGAAGAATCATCAGTTAAGGAATCTTTAGAAAAATTGGGACTGCATAATGAAGATATTCATTACGTCTTAATGACGCATCTTCACTTTGACCATGCATCTGGTTTAACAAAATGGGAGGGAAATCGCCTTGTTCCGGCGTTTCCGAACGCAACGATTTATGTAAGTGAGACTGAATGGAATGAAATGAAAAATCCGAATGTTAGATCGCGTAATACATATTGGAAGGAAAATTGGGAGCCAATCGTTGATAAGATTGTTACGTTCAGGCAAGAAATAGAAATTACGGATGAAATAAAGATGGTGCATACGGGTGGTCATAGTGATGGACATGCTGTTGTCGTCCTTGAAAGTCAGGGTGAAACGATGCTTCATTTAGCGGACATTTTACCGACGCATGCACATCAAAATGTATTATGGGTAATGGCATACGATGACTATCCAATGACATCGATTGAACATAAACAAAAGTGGATGAAGTATGGTGCTGAAAAAGAGGCGTGGTTTACTTTTTATCATGATGCATATTACCGTGCAGTAAAGTGGAATGAGGAAGGGCATATAGTGGAGAAGATAGAGAGAAAAACAAATATAGAAGCTTAATATTAATAAGAGGAAGGTGTCCAAAAATATTTATTGGAACAATCTCCACTTATTATGTATTGCTGTTATTATCAGCTTTTGTTGGTAATTCTAAAAAAAAAGAGGTTCACCTAATGGGAAACCTCTTTTTATGCTGCTATAACCTCTAAAACAGTACCTGTTTTAGCATCAACTAAAAATTCAAATCGTTCTTGTATTTCATCTAACATCGTTGTAAGACCGCCGCGATAAACTTCGTACGCGACATCATATTTTTCAAATGCCTCCGGAACCATATGTACCCAAGAGCCAGTAATTTCACCTTTATGACTTAATGCTTGTTTCACCATTTTCAATGCTTTTTCTGAAGAAATATGGGATTGTTCTTGTACTTTGTTTGCAACGAAATAACCAGCTGCGAACCCAACGCCAAGACCTGTGACTAAACCTTTCCAGCTCATATATTCACCTCAATTCTGTAAAATAAAAATAGTGTACCAATAATAATTATAATGCAAATGCAACTAAAAAAGAAGAAACTAGAAACATTTCGAAAATTTCGTTACAATAAAAGAGGTATTCTACTAAGGTTTGAAAGAAGGGGACTTCGTGAATAAAGAGACATTACAATTATTTCGTACGTTAACAGAATTACAAGGTGCATCAGGTTTTGAACATGATGTGCGCAGTTTTATGAAGCAAGAATTAAGCAAATATGCTGATGAGATTGTGCAAGACGGTTTAGGTAGCGTATTTGGTCTGAAAAAAGGGGACGAAACTGGCCCGCGCGTTCTTGTAGCAGGTCATATGGATGAAGTAGGTTTCATGGTTACGCAAATTACGAAAAATGGGATGCTTCGTTTTCAAACGTTAGGTGGCTGGTGGAGCCAAGTACTATTAGCTCAGCGTGTACAAGTTATGACGAAGAATGGTCCTGTTATTGGGGTTGTTGGTTCCATTCCTCCTCATTTATTAAGTGATGCGCAACGTGCAAAACCGATGGATATAAAAAATATGTTAATTGATATAGGTGCAGATAGTTATGAAGATGCGATTGAAATTGGCATAAAGCCAGGGCAACAAATCGTTCCAATCTGCCCATTCACGCCAATGGCAAATGAAAAGAAAATTATGGCGAAAGCTTGGGACAACCGCTATGGATGTGGCCTTGCTATCGAATTGCTAAAGGAATTAAAAGATGAAACATTACCAAACACATTATACTCTGGTGCGACTGTACAAGAAGAAGTAGGTCTTCGCGGAGCGCAAACTGCTGCAAATATGATTCAACCAGATATTTTCTATGCGCTTGATGCAAGTCCAGCAAATGATGCATCTGGTGATAAGACGCAGTTCGGTCAATTAGGAAAAGGCGCTCTTCTTCGTATTTATGACCGTACAATGGTAACACATAGAGGAATGCGCGAATTCATTTTAGATACAGCAGAAACACATAACATTCCGTACCAATACTTTATTTCACAAGGTGGTACAGATGCGGGCCGTGTACATACAAGTAACTCAGGTATCCCATCAGCAGTAATTGGTGTTTGTGCACGCTACATTCATACACATGCTTCTATCTTACATGTTGATGATTATGCGGCAGCGAAGGAATTAATTACGAAGCTTGTGAGAGCGACGGACAAAACGACGTTAGAGACAATTAAGAATAACGCGTAAAGAGGAAGGGTGAAAAACCCTTCTTTTTTTAGGTTGAATAGATGACCCAGCGATGAATGGGAGCGGTCAGTGCCTAGTTGGTGCTCGAATGATGTATTAAGACCTTGGATAGGAAGAGAGAGGGACCAGCGATGAATGGGAGCGGTCAGTGCCTAGTTGATGCTCGAATGATGTATTAAGACCTTGGATAGGAAGAGAGAGGAAGGCTGTTTTTGGAAAACCTTTTCTTTTTTTAGGTGGGAGAGATGACACAGAGATGCGTGTGTGCGGTCAGGCGCACTACGGTATAAATCTCAGTCATGAAGACTGATTTGGTGTTCGAGGCTAGTATTAGGATAGAATGATGAATTTATATAGAGGTGAATGAAATGAAGGTAGTAGTTGGATCGAAGAATAAGACGAAGGTTGGGGCTGTGGAGAAGGTTTGGGAAGATGCTGAAATTACATCTCTTTCTGTTCCATCAGGAGTAGCAAATCAGCCTTTTTCAGATGAAGAGACGATGCAAGGAGCAGTAAATAGAGCGAAGAGAGCATTGCAGGAAGGTGCAGCTCATATCGGTATTGGGCTAGAAGGCGGCGTTATGAAAACGGAGCATGGGTTATTTATGTGTAACTGGGGTGCTTTAGCGACGATTGAAGGTAAAACATTTGTTGCGGGCGGGGCGCGTATTAAGTTACCAGACGATTTTTTAGCACCGCTTGAAGAAGGAAAAGAGCTAAGTGAAGTGATGGAAGAGTTTGTAGAGCGAAAAGATATTCGTAGTCACGAAGGTGCTATCGGTATTTTTACAGATGATTATGTCGACCGAACGGAATTATTTGTACACGTTGTTAAGTTACTTGTTGGGCAATATAAGTATGATGAAAAGCAAGCATAAACCTTGCACCATGCGCGATGTATGGTAGTATAAAGAAAAGATTATAGTGTGAAAAAGTGCACTCGTTAGAGGAGGAAATATAGATGAAATCATTAGAAAGCATGGAACAATTCCAAGAATTAAAAAATGAAGAGAATGTAGTCTTCATGTTCTCAGCAGAATGGTGCCCAGATTGCCGTTTCGTTGATCCATTTATGCCAGAAGTAGAAGAGAAGTATAGTGATTTCTCATTTTACTATGTAGATCGTGATGAGTTTATTGATTTATGCGTGAAAGTAGACGTATTTGGCATTCCAAGCTTTGTAGCGTACAATAAAGGTGAAGAAACTGGACGCTATGTAAATAAAGATCGTAAAACACAAGAGCAAATCGAAGAGTTTATTGAAGGTTTAAAATAAGACAATTAGCCAATTGAATTGTAAAAACAACCTCTACCTTCGCGGGGGAGGTTATTTTTTTGGAAGGGAGGAAAAAGAGATGAAAATGACAAGTAAAAAGATGAAAGACGAGTTAATGAAGAAATTATCTCGACCAGAATGGGACTGTCATTATGATAGCGAGAAAGAAGTTCTTCGTATTGAACAAACAGACTCGAAAAAAGGTATTAACGTATCACTTCCAGGAGTAGTTGCAAAATGGGAAGTGAACAAAGAAAAAGCAATTGAAGAGGTCGCTTATTACGTACAAGAAGCGCTAATTGCAATGCATAAAGAAGAAAATAGCACGGCGAAAATTTTACCTGTTATTCGCTCTACTTCTTTCCCGAAACAATCAGAAGAAGGAAATCCGTTTATTATGACGGACCATACGGCGGAAACACGTATTTACTATGCGCTAGATTCTAATAAAACATATCGATTAATTGATGAGCGCCTATTGCAAAAATTAGAGCTTACAGAGGAACAAGTACGTGAAATGGCATTATTTAATGCTCGCTCATTAGGCTATGAATTTAAGCAGGAGACAGTGGCAGGTAATACATTCTACTTTTTAAACACAAATGATGGATACGATGCGAGTCGTATTTTAAACGAATCGTTACTACACTCGATGCGTGAAAAGATCTCTGGTGATATGGTTGTTGCAGTTCCTCACCAAGATGTATTAATTATTGCTGATATCGTCAACGAAATCGGTTATGATATTATTGCACAAATGACAATGAAATTTTTTGCCGAAGGGCATGTTCCGATTACATCACTTTCATTCGTATATGAAGATGGGGACTTCGAACCAATCTTTATTTTAGCGAAGAATCGGAAGAAGACAGATGGAAAAGAGAAAGGATGAACGAAGTGAACGTTTTTTACAACCTTGAAGGAATTGGTGACACTTTAATTGTTACCTTACAAGATATTACTTTAGAAAACCGTACATTTGACCGCAAAGGAGATGTTGCTCGCGTATACGATCGTGAAAGCAACGTAACAGCAGGATTCAACATCTTTAATGCGTCTTCTTATGTAGAAGTAACAGACAACGGAAACGTTACATTAACGAAAGAGTTTGTTGAAAAAATTAACGGAATTTTAGTGAAGAATGGCTTTGAAGAAAAAGTAGAAGCTGATTTCACGCCGAAATTTGTTGTAGGCTATGTAGCTGAAAAAGAGAAGCATCCAAATGCTGATAAATTAAACATTTGTACAGTAGAAATCGGTACAGAAACATTACAAATCGTATGTGGTGCACCAAACGTTGATGCAGGACAAAAAGTTGTTGTTGCAAAAATCGGTGCTGTAATGCCAAGTGGTATGTTAATTAAACCAGCTGAACTTCGCGGTGTTCCTTCTTCTGGAATGATTTGCTCTGCACGTGAGTTAGAGCTTCCAGATGCTCCAGAAGAAAAAGGTATTCTTGTATTAGAAGATAGCTTTGAAGTTGGACAAGAATTTAAATTTTAATTGATGTTAGAAAAAGTAGTCTCGCATATGTGAGGCTATTTTTTTTTGTGCGAAATTCCTAGCATTGTAACGTTTCCTCTCAAAATCTATATTGTATTTCAAAAATGGATTAGGTAAAATTTAGAAAAAAGAAGGGGGTAGACGTATGAAACAACAACCAAAAATTGCAGAACTTCTGAAACGAATTGAAACTTCAAAACAGCAAGATATCGAACTAGGTTCCTATGAAATATATGTGTTTAGCGAAAATGAATTAGAAAAAGGACAAATCGGTTATCGATATGATAAACATAAAAATTCATTAATAAGTGAAGAAAGTGGAAAATGGAAAGAGGAATGGATTGTTATCGGATATGAAACGGATATGGGGGATCCTGTTTTCGTAAATGTAGCTGATGATGCTTATCTAGTCTATACCGCAGAGCGTGGTACAGAAACGTGGCAACCCGTTCATATTGGAAATATGGATGAAATTATAAAACAATTATAAGAAAAACTTTGAGCCCGGTGCAAAGTGATAGGAGAGAAAAATGAAGTATATAAAAATAATGAGCGCTATTGCAGTCATTGGAATATATATGGGAGGTTGTTCGCAAGAAGAGCCGAAAAAAGAAACAACATCTTCTATACAAGAAAAAAACAAAGATAATAAGGAAGACGCACCGGTAGAAAAGCAGCAAGAAGAACAAGAAAAGAAAGAACAGCCGCAAGCAATTCAAACGAATGAGCAAGTGGAACATAAGCAGGAGGAAGTGCCGGCCGAGGAAAAGAAAGAGGAAACTACGCCGCTGCAGCCAACTGAGCAACCAGTACAAAATAATGAACAAAAAGTAGAGAGTAATGAAAAACAAGAAAAGTTTCTCGTCGTTATTGATCCAGGGCATCAACAAAAAGCGAATTTAAATTTAGAGGCAATTGGTCCAGGAGCAACTACGCAAAAATATAAAGTAACAGACGGAACAGCGGGAGTTGTAACGAAAAAGAGGGAATCAGTTCTTGTATTAGAGATGGCTTTTATATTGAAAGAAAAACTGGAAGCAAAAGGTATACAAGTATTGATGACGAGAACGTCACATGAGGTTGATATAAGTAATAAGGAACGAGCAACATTCGCGAATGATCATAAAGCGAATTTATTTTTACGCCTTCACGCAGATGGTTCTGAAAATCCAAATCAAAGTGGATTTGCTGTATTGACACCGGCAGAAGGAAGTCCGTATACGAAAGAGATTTATGCTGAAAGTCTTCAAATCTCTCAAACGATAGTAAATAAAATGAGAGAGAATCATCAAGTGAAAGTAAATGGAATTAAATTTCGGGATGATCTTTCTGGATTTAATTGGTCAAAAGTTCCAGGAGTACTATTAGAACTTGGATTTATGTCAAACCCTGAAGAAGACAAAAAATTATCTGACCCACAGTATGTAAATTCTTTATTGCAAAGTGTAACGGATAGTGTGGATGAATATCGGAAGGGTAAAGATTAAACGAGGTCTTACATGTAAGACCTCGTTTTTCTATATGAAAAACAATCGTGAATTAGAATATTATGGATAAAACTAATATGCTTAATTTTACCTGCACTTTTTGCCGAATGCTGATACAATAAAGGATGTTACTATTTAGTAGAAAGAGTGGTAAACATGTTAGATTGGATGAAAAAGCTGTTTAACAAAGAGGAAGAAAAAACAGTGATGAATAAAGAAGTACCGGCACAAATTGAAAGTCAGCCGAAAATTCCTCGTGTAAACCACTACACTGAAGCAAGAGAAGCACAAATGGCAAGTCGGAATGCAGGGAAATGTCGTTTTCCATTAATACCAGATAATGGCTTCGATGAGGAGGATGTAAGAGAACTGCCTAACTTTGAAGAACAACCTATTCAAAGAGGAGCATATGAAGAACAGCCTACTCAAAGAGGAATAAAAGTGGAAAGAAGCAGACGACCGTATGTGGAAACAGAAGCACCTACATATGAGGAACCGGAATTGCAATATGAACCGGAACCAGAGCCTGTCGTAAAAAAAGCATTCGTACCGTCGCAAGAAAGTAACCGTAGACCATTTCGTCCAACAGAAATGATTTCTCCGATTTATGGATATAACCGTCCTTCAGTAGAAACGAAGGTTGTGCAGGAGGAAGAAAAGGTAAGAGAAGATCTTGAAATATCTGTTGAAGGAAAAGCTGTTGTTGACGCATGGTTAGAGAAAAAGGGATATACATTATCTGACTTTTCGGGAGTTCTACAAGGAAGTTCATCTGTTAAGAACGGAGTGAACGAACGAAGTAATAAAGTAGAAGAAAAATCGGTTGTGGATACATGGTTAGAGAAAAACGGTTACGAAGTTGAACGTCAAGCCCCTTCATTAGAAGAAAGCCTAAGTGATGATTTGCTTCATAAAACAGTAGGACAGCATGTGGAAAAAGAGGCTACAATTGTACAAGCCTTGAAGCAGGAGCAAGATGTAGTGGCGTTATCATCTACAGAAGATAACGAAGAAACTTTACAAGAAGAGTCAATAGATTCTAAAGTAGAGCATGTGTATTCGATATTAACAGAAGAAAATGAATGTAATACAGAAATAGAAGAAACTGTTGCTGAAGTTGCAGCAAATCAAGTCGAAGAAGAAACATTAGACGATGTAGTGATTGTAAAAGCAGATGAAAAGCTTGAAGAAACAATTACTATAGAAATACCAGATGCTTTTGAAGAAGAAGCTAAGGAAGCAGAAGAAGTTGTGGAATTAGAGAAATCTGAGGAAGCGACAGAAGAAGTTGTGGAATTAGAGAAATCTGAGGAAGCGACAGAAGAAGTTGTGGAATTAGAGAAACCTGAGGAAGCAGCAGAAGAAGTTGTGGAATTAGAGAAATCTGAGGAAGCGACAGAAGAAGTTGTGGAATTAGAGAAATCTGAGGAAGCGACAGAAGAAGTTGTGGAATTAGAGAAATCTGAGGAAGCAGCAGAAGAAGTTGTGGAATTAGAGAAACCTGAGGAAGCGACAGAAGAAGTTGTGGAATTAGAAGAAACTGAGGAAGCGACAGAAGAAGTTGTGGAATTAGAAGAAACTAAGGAAGCGACAGAAGAAGTTGCAGAATTAGAGAAATCTGAGGAAGCGACAGAAGAAGTTGTGGAATTAGAAGAAACTGAGGAAGCGACAGAAGAAGTTGTGGAATTAGAAGAAACTAAGGAAGCGGCAGAAGAAGTTATGGAATTAGAGAAATCTGAGGAAGTGACAGAAGAAGTTGTGGAATTAGAAGAAACTAAGGAAGCGAAAGAAGAAGTTGTGGAATTAGAGAAACCTGAGGAAGCAGCAGAAGAAGTTGCAGAATTAGAGGAAGCTGAGGAAGCAGCAGAAGAAGTTGCAGAATTAGAGGAAGCTGAGGAAGCAGCAGAAGAAGTTGCAGAATTAGAAGAAGCTAAGGAAGCGACAGAAGAAGTTGTGGAATTAGAGAAATCTGAGGAAGCGAAAGAAGAAGTTGTGGAATTAGAAGAAACTGAGGAAGCGAAAGAAGAAGTTGTGGAATTAGAAGAAACTAAGGAAGCGACAGAAGAAGTTGCAGAATTAGAGAAATCTGAGGAAGCGACAGAAGAAGTTGTGGAATTAGAAGAAGCTAAGGAAGCGACAGAGGAAGTTGTGGAATTAGAAGAAACTAAGGAAGCAGAAGAAGTTGTGGAATTAGAGAAATCTGAGGAAGCGACAGAAGAAGTTGCGGAGTTAGAGGGTACTAAGGAAGAAGAACCAATTTCTCATGAAACAGTAATTGAAGAAACGATGAATACAGATTTAGTGGAAAATACACCAGTTGCAGAGCAACCAGTGATTTCTCAACAAGAAACAATTACGTTCAAGGAAGAAAGTGAAGTATTCGTACCAGTTTCAGAAACGGATGAGCAAACAAAGAAAGATGTTCAAAACTTTGCGAACGTTTTAATTGAAGAAGCGGAAGAAAAGAAGCAAGTTGCTGAAGAACAGCCTGCTTTACAAATAGAAGAACCGAAACGTGAGAAAAAACGTCATGTCCCATTTAATGTTGTCATGTTAAAGCAGGATAGAAAGAAATTAATGGAAAGACATGCGGCAAGAACGAACGTAATGCAATCAACTGTCAGTGAACGAGTGGAAGAAAAGCCAGTGCAGCAAGTGGTAGTAGAACCACAAGCAGAAGAAAAGCCAATGCAGCAAATGGTAGTAGACCCGAAAGTGGAAGAAAAACCAGTGCAGCAAGTGGTAGTAGACCCGCAAGTGGAAGAAAAGCCAATGCAGCAAGTGGTAGTAGAACCACAAGCAGAAGAAAAGCCAATGCAGCAAGTGGTAGTAGACCCGAAAGTGGAAGAAAAACCAGTGCAGCAAATGGTAGTAGACCCGCAAGTGGAAGAAAAACCAGTGCAGCAAGTGGTAGTAGACCCGCAAGTGGAAGAAAAGCCAATGCAGCAAGTGGTAGTAGAACCACAAGCAGAAGAAAAGCCAATGCAGCAAGTGGTAGTAGACCCGAAAGTGGAAGAAAAACCAGTGCAGCAAATGGTAGTAGACCCGCAAGTGGAAGAAAAACCAGTGCAGCAAGTGGTAGTAGACCCGCAAGTGGAAGAAAAACCAGTGCAGCAAGTGGTAGTAGACCCGCAAGTGGAAGAAAAACCAGTGCAGCAAGTGGTAGTAGAACCACAAGTGGAAGAAAAACCAATGCAGCAAGTGGTAGTGGAAGCTCAAGTGGAAGAAAAACCGATGCAGCAAGTAGTGGTGGCTGGACAAGTACAAGAGTCAATTTCAAGTACGGAAGTACAAGAGAAAGCATATGTTGTAAATCAAAAAGAGAATGATATGCGCAACGTACTACAAGCGCCACCGAAGTATGAACTTCCGCCATTAACGTTGTTGTCAATTCCACAGCAGGCAGCATTAGATAATACGGAGTGGCTAGAAGAACAGGAAGAATTATTAAATACGACATTTAATAATTTCCATGTTGGAGCACATGTTATTAATGTGTCACAAGGTCCGGCGGTAACTCGTTTTGAAGTACAACCAGACCCAGGTGTGAAAGTAAATAAAATTACAAATTTAAGTGATGATATTAAGTTAAGTTTAGCTGCGAAAGATATTCGAATTGAAGCGCCAATTCCAGGGAAGAGTGCAATTGGAATTGAAGTTCCAAACAAGGAAAGTAAGCCAGTATTCCTGCGTGAAATTTTAAGAAGTCCTGTATTTACAAAGAGTGAATCACCGCTTACAGTTGCGCTGGGGCTTGATATTTCAGGTGATCCAATTGTAACGGATATTCGAAAAATGCCACATGGACTTATTGCGGGTGCAACTGGTTCAGGGAAAAGTGTGTGCATTAACGCGATTTTAACGAGTATTTTATATAAAGCGAAGCCGCATGAAGTGAAGTTGATACTAATTGATCCGAAGATGGTTGAGCTTGCACCATACAATTCTGTTCCACATCTTGTAGCACCTGTTATTACTGACGTAAAAGCAGCTACAGCTGCGTTAAAGTGGGCGGTTGAAGAGATGGAACGTCGTTATGAATTGTTTGCTCATGCTGGTGCTCGTGATTTAACTCGTTACAATACGATTGTAAGTGGTAGAGAAATCCCAGGTGAGACATTACCTTATATTGTAATTGTCATTGACGAGTTAGCGGACTTAATGATGGTTGCTCCTGGTGATGTGGAGGAAGCGATTTGTCGTATTGCACAAAAAGCTCGTGCTTGTGGTATTCACTTATTAGTTGCGACGCAGCGTCCATCTGTAGACGTTATTACAGGTTTAATTAAATCAAACATTCCAACGCGTATTGCGTTTACAGTATCATCTCAAGTTGATTCGCGTACGATTATCGATATTGGGGGCGCGGAGAAGTTACTTGGTCGTGGTGATATGCTATTTTTAGGAAACGGCACATCTAAACCAGTTCGTGTACAAGGTGTATACGTATCAGATGATGAGATTGAAAGAACAGTTGATCATGTGAAAAAGCAAATGAAGCCAAACTACTTATTTAAGCAAGAGGATTTATTAGCAAAATCAGAGCAGAGTGAGTCTGAAGATGAACTATTTTTTGATGCATGTCAATTTGTTGTAGAGCAAGGGGGAGCATCCACATCTTCTGTACAGAGAAAATTCCGCATAGGTTATAATCGCGCGGCACGTCTAATTGAAGAGATGGAGTCGCAAGGGATTATTTCTGAAGGAAGAGGAACGAAACCGAGAGATGTCCTTATTTCTGAGGATGAATTCGCTGCTATGCAGGAAACAAATGTATAGGAAACGGTTTTGCTGTATACTAATAGAAAATGTTGGATAGTAAAGTAGGGAGTAAAGCGACATGAAAGAAATTGAATTAAAATTAAAAGGTGAAATAAATCGACTAACAAATAAAACATTTAAATTTGATGAACGTGTTGGAGAAGGCTGGTTCTCTGCCGTTTACTTTTTAAAAACTAGAGAAATTATTGAAGAATTTCGCCCCAAAAGTGTTGTAACAATGCAGTTTTTTCAAAAAGAACATGCAGTTCTTTGCGGAGCAGATGAGGTAATCGCATTGCTACAAACATTTGCCAAAAATCCTGAGGAATTAGAAATTCATTCTTTAAAGGATGGCGATAATATTAGTCCGTTTGAAACAGTTTTAACAATTCATGGTCCTTATGAATACTTCGGCTTTTTAGAAGGTGTAATTGATGGGATTTTAGCTCGTCGTACATCAGTTGCGACAAACGTATATAACGTTGTCCAAGCTGCACGTAGTGTAGATAAAGAAAAACCGGTTATTTTCATGGGAGATCGTGACGATCATTATACGCAACAAGCTGGTGACGGCTATGCGGCATACATCGGAGGTATGAGCGCGCAAGCGACGCATGCAATGAATGAATGGTGGGGCAGAAGTGGTATGGGGACGATGCCTCACGCTTTAATTCAAATGTTTAATGGTGATGTTGTTGAAGCTGCAAAGGCATATCATAAAAAATTCCCAGAAGATGAATTAGTCGTACTAATTGATTATAACAATGATGTCATTACAGATGCACTTCGCGTAGCGCGTGAATTTGGATCAACATTAAAAGGTGTACGTGTCGATACGTCTCGCACAATGATTGATCAATACTTCATTCGTCACCCAGAAGTACTTGGAACATTCGATCCACGTGGTGTAAATCCATCACTTGTATTTGCACTTCGTAAGGCTCTTGATGAGGAAGGGTTCCAACATGTAGATATCGTTGTAACTGGTGGGTTTGATGAGAAGCGTATTCGTGAATTTGAAGCTCAAAATGTTCCTGTCGATATATACGGAGTAGGAAGTAGCTTATTAAAAATGAATATTGGTTTTACTGGTGATAACGTAGAATTAAATGGAAAACCAGAAGCAAAAGCTGGTCGTAAATACCGTCCAAATTCACGTCTAGAGCGTGTTCAATTAGAAACAAAAGAAGATATGTAAAAGCGAGAAAAACTGATAGGTGATTGACCCTATCAGTTTTTCTGTTATCATAGTATAGCGGCTTGTTTTTTGCTATAATAAATGTGTTATGGACATAAAAGAAGTACGTACGAGTTTATCACTGATAAGTGAATATAAAAAGAAATTCACCGCATCAGAAATGTATGATGATTACCAAAATAAGAAAAGATTCATATACTGTCTTATAGATAGGCCGTTGTATTAGTTCGAAATGTTGGAGGTTCTTTAAGATGACAGTTTACCATTTTGTAGGAATTAAAGGAACAGGAATGAGTTCATTAGCACAAATTCTTCATGACATGAAGCATACTGTTCAAGGGTCTGATTATGAAAAGCGTTTCTTTACACAAACAGCATTGGAAAAGCGTGGTATTTCCATCCTTCCTTTTGATAAGAATAATATTAAAGAAGGACAAGTGATTATCGCAGGAAATGCATTTCCTGATACGCATGAAGAAATCGTAGCAGCAAAAGAATTAAATATCCCAGTACATCGTTACCATCACTTCTTAGGTGATCTTATGAATCAGTACACAAGTGTTGCTGTAACTGGTGCACATGGAAAAACATCAACAACTGGTTTGTTAGCCCATGTAATGCAAGGTGCACACCCAACATCATACCTTATTGGAGATGGAACGGGGCATGGGGTAGAAAATAGTAAGTATTTTGTATTTGAAGCTTGTGAGTATCGTCGTCATTTCTTGTCTTACTATCCAGACTATGCAATCATGACAAATATCGATTTCGATCACCCAGATTACTTTGCAGACATCAATGATGTATTTAATGCATTCCAAGAGATGGCATTGCAAGTGAAAAAAGGTATTATTGCATGTGGTGATGATGAAGAACTTCAAAAAGTTCAAGCGAAAGTACCTGTTATTTTCTATGGATTTGGAGAAGATAATGATTTCCAAGCACGTAACATTCAAAAGAGAACTGATGGTACTATATTCGATGTATTCGTTCGTAATACGTATTATGACACGTTCAAAATTACAGGATACGGCGATCACAGCGTATTAAATGCATTAGCAGTAATCGCGCTTTGCCATTATGAAAACGTTGATGTAGAAGCAGTTAAGCATCAGCTAACAACTTTTGAAGGCGTAAAACGTCGCTTTAATGAAAAGCCAATGGGAGAACAAGTTATCATTGATGACTATGCACACCATCCGACAGAAATTAATGCAACGATTGAAGCAGCTCGTCAAAAACATCCAGAGCGTGAAGTTGTCGCTGTATTCCAACCACATACATTCTCACGTACAGAGAAATTTTTAGATGAGTTCGCGGAAAGCTTAAGTAAAGCTGACCAAGTATACTTATGTGATATTTTCGGATCAGCACGTGAAAACAAAGGTGAATTAACAATTGAAGATCTGCAAAAACGTATCGATGGCGCAGAACTAATTACAGATACAACAACGGATGTGTTAAAGAAACATAAAAACGGCGTTCTTATTTTCATGGGCGCAGGTGACATCCAAAAATTCGAAGCAGCTTACGTAAAAGAAGTTCAAGTTGCAGAGAAGTAATAGAAAAGACGCATAGCTTGGCTGTGCGTCTTTTTTTGTTGTGTTCGATTTTTATTTATGTATTGACCTAGAGTTAGCTCTAGGTTGTAAGATGAATATGTAAAAAAAGGGGGAGAAAACATGTATAAAATCGGTGAAGTAGCAGAGCTAACAGGGATGGGTATTCATACTTTGCGCTATTATGAGAAACTAGGTTTATTGCCACCACCAATGCGAAATAGTGGTATTCGTCAGTATACAGAAGGTGATGTGCGCCTGTTAAAATTTTTATATTCATTAAAGCAAACTGGAATGTCTTTAGAAGAGATGGCTGAGTTTGCAAGTGACGGATGTATTATAGAGGAGATTAGACAGCGGGAAGAGGAAGTACCTGCGAAAATAAAAAAGAGGATTTCAATTTTAACAACACACTTAGATCGTTTAAGGGAACAGCAGGAGCAATTGCAAAAAGTAGTTTTGTTAACAGAGGAGAAGTTAGAAATTTATTATGGTTTTCTAGAAGAGAAAAACTCGGAGGCCAACAATGAAGAATAAAGTATACGCTCAGTTACTAGGGTTTGCGATTTTCACTGGTGGAACATTTAATGCTTCGAAATATGCGGTGCAATATTTCGAAGCGATTCATATAGCGGCATGGCGTTTTGGGATTGCTGCATTTGTGATGTTATGTCTGTTAAAAATACGAAAAGATTTTGAGGTGGAGGTATGGAGGCAGAATAGGGCTTATTACCTTTTGCTAGGTATTGTTGGTGTATTTGGTTTTAACTTCTTTTTCTTTTTAGGTATGAAGCATACAGAAGCTATTAATGGTGCACTTATTATGGCGACGAATCCGCTCGTTACGACGCTGTTAGCAAGTGTTATTTTACGAGAAAAAATTATAAAGCGCCAAGGTATTGGAATGTTACTTGCATTACTTGGTGTTGTTTTTGTACTTACACAAGGTTCGTTTACAATACTACAAAGCCTATCATTTTCAAAAGGGGATTTTTATATTTTATTAGGGAATATTTGCTGGGCGTTATACGGTGTACTAGGCAGAAGGTTTATTAAAACTGGTAGCCCAATACAAACTACGACATATACGATGACGATTGGTGCTCTTGCCTTTATTGTGATATCTGTCACTCAAAAAAGTATAGTACCAGTTTTAGAAATTCCTTTGTTAGCTTGGGGAGCGATTCTCTTTATGGCAATTGGAATGAGTGTGCTCGGTTACTTATGGTGGAATAATGGAATTGCTCAAATTGGGGCAGCAAGGACATCTTTATTTTTTAATTTAGTGCCTGTTGTTACAATGATTATTTCTTTTATTGAAGGAGTAAATGTAACACCCGCACAATCTGTAGGAATGATATTAGTTGTTACGGGAGTATTATATTCTTCTGGTTTTATACAAATAAAACCGAAAAAAGTGTGAATATTTAACATTTTGTATCTGTAAGTGTTAGAATAATAAGAAAAATAAAAAGGGGCTAAAAAAACATGTTCACACTCCGAGTAGATGACGAAATCGAATTACAACTATTAGAAAAACATCATAAAGAGGGACTATATGAATTAATAGATCAAAATCGTAATCATTTAAGAAGATGGCTTCCGTGGGTAGATGGGACGAAATCAGCTGATGCGTATAATGAGATTTTTCCGATGTGGTTAAAGAAATTTGCAGAGGGAGATGGGTTTGAGGCTGGTATACGCTATAAAGGAAAGCTCGTTGGGATGGTAGGTATTCATCCGGTGAGCTGGGGTAAGAAAGCTACGAGTCTTGGATATTATCTTGCAGAAGATGCTGGCGCGAAAGGTATTATGACGCGAAGTGTGAAGACTGTGCTTCATTATGCATTTGATAATTTAAAGCTGAATAAAATTGAAATTCGTTGCGGTGTTGAAAATGCGAAAAGCCGTGCGATTCCAGAACGTTTAGGTTTTAAATTAGATGGTATTTTAAGAGATGAAGAATGGATATATGATCATTTCCAAGATATCGCTGTGTATAGTTTACTAGCTTCAGAATGGAAGAAGATTCGATGAACGAGAAGTTACGCATTATTCCGTATGAAAGTACGTTTCAAGATGAAGTAGTAGATCTTATCGTTCATATTCAGCAAAAAGAGTACAATGTCCCTATTACGAAAGAAGAGCAGCCGGACTTACTAGAAATAGAAACGTTCTATCAAAGGGACAACGGAAATTTTTGGGTAGCAACTTATGATGGGAAAGTAGTTGGAACCGTAGCTTTATTAGATATTGGAAAGCATCAAGTAGCGCTAAGAAAAATGTTCGTGAAGAAAGAGTTCCGCGGAAAAGAATGGGGCGCATCATATACGCTACTTCAAACGGCAATTTCTTGGGCGAAAGAAAAGAACTTGAAAGACATTTATTTAGGAACAACAGTGAAATTTTTAGCAGCGCATCGCTTTTATGAAAAGAATAATTTCCAAAGTGTGAGTATAGACGAGTTGCCAAAAAGTTTTCCAGTGTTACAGGTGGATAAGAAATTCTATAGATATATTGTTTAAGAAGGTCATGTAGAAATGGTCTTTTTTTATGAACTAAAATGGAAAAAGTGGTATAATTTGGGGTAGGGGGTGCGTGTATGAACATTCCGATTCAAAGAAGTAAATCGGTAGTAATTTTCGTTTGTCTCACGTTAGCTTTTATGTTTGTATATCCACTTGTCATGATTCTCACAAATAAAGAGCAGTGGATGTCAGCGTTAATTGGAATGGGTTTATGTTTCCTTGTAAATGTACCACTCGTTTGGGAAGTATTTATTAAAAAGCATAAAGTAGAAAATGGTGTATTAAAGTACGGCATTTTAAATGACGATATCGTATTAAAAGAGATAAGAATCATTCGTCAAGTGGGAAAATCTCTTGAAATTACGACGAATGCATACAAAGTACATATGGTTGCGATGCCGCAAGATATGAATGAATTTTTGGCGCTTATCGAGAAAGTGAACCCAAATGTGAAAATAGAAATGGTAGGTAAGAAATGAAATATGTAAAACCTTTATTCTGTTTAGAAATTTTGTTTGTGCTTGTTGGTTGCACTAGAGTATATATTAAATGGGATCTGCCCTTATATGTTCCAATATTAATAGGTACTATTGCAGTGGCGCCTTTATATTATTTTCATTTCCAGCAAACAAAAAGCGAGAAAAGTAGCTCTATGTAGTACAGGAGGGTTAGAAATGAAAAAAATCTGTATGTTGTTTTTGCTTCTGATAACAGCATCATTTCTTGTAATAGGGTGTAGTACGAAGAAGGAAAAGGCAGATATGAACTTAGAAAAGGCACAAAAGGTTGAGATTGAATCACTTACTGATTCAAGTGAGAAAAAAGTAATTACTGATAAGAAAGAAATTGAAAAGCTGTTTGAAGTTATGAAAATGGATAAGTGGGAAATGCAGTCGGTTCCTTTAGATACTCCGCAAGGGAAAACATTTAAAATGTACCAAGCGGATACAAAAAAATTATCGGAGTCGAGTAAAGATAAAAAAGAATTACATGAAATTGGTACTATGACAGTATATAAAGATGTTCCGTATGTCGAAGTTGAAATGAAAAATAAGAAAATGAGTTTTAAAGTGCCAGAAGATGTGGCGAAAGATTTATTACAATATTAATAAAAAGACGCTCGGAGAAAATTCCGAGCGTTTTTCATTATTTTAAGTTCTCTGGGTTTAAAGCTTCTAGTTCAGTTACAACGAAGCGTCCGTCTTTACGGATTAATACGTCGTCGAAGTAAATTTCACCGCCGCCGTATTCAGGGCGCTGAATGCATACTAAATCCCAGTGTATGTTTGAGTTGTTGCCGTTCCATGCATCTTCGTAAGCTTGTCCAGGAGTGAAGTGGAAGCTGCCATCGATTTTTTCATCGAATAGAATGTCTCCCATTGGATGTAAGATGTATGGGTTTACGCCGATTGCGAACTCACCAACGTAGCGTGCGCCTTCGTCTGTATCGAAGATTTTGTTAATGCGCTCTGAATCGTTTGCAGTTGCGTCAACGATTTGGCCATTCTCAAATTTAAGTTGTACATTTTCAAATGTATAGCCGTTGTAAGGTGATGGTGTGTTATAAGAAACTGTACCGTTAACAGAATCGCGAACTGGTGCAGAGTATACTTCACCATCTGGAATGTTTAAATGACCCGAGCATTTAATAGCTGGAATGTCTTTAATAGAGAATGTTAAGTCAGTTCCAGGGCCAGTTAAGCGAACCTTATCTGTTTTATTCATTAATGTAACAAGGCTATCCATCGCCTTATCCATTTTACCGTAGTCTAAGTTACAAACTTCGAAGTAGAAGTCTTCGAAAGCTTCTGTGCTCATTTTAGCAAGCTGCGCCATAGAAGCATTTGGGTAGCGAAGAACAACCCAGCGTGTTTTCGGAACACGGATGTCTCTATGAACTTTTTTGCCAACTGTTTGGCCGTGAACTTTCATACGTTCACTTGGAACGTCAGCTTGTTCGTTAATATTATCGCCAGAGCGAAGGCCAATGTAAGCATCCATATCTTTCATTACACTAGCTTCATATGCAGCGATTTGTTCGAAATGTTCTTCAGTAGCACCCATTAATAAAGAGCGATCTACTTGATGATCTTTTAAAGAAACGAATGGGAAACCACCAGCTGCATATGCTTCTTTTACAAGTGCAGTTACAAGTTCTTTTTGTAAGCCAAAGTTTTCAATTAATACTTTTTCGCCTTTTTGTAAACGAATAGAGTAGTTAATTAAATTGTATGCTAACTTTTCAATGCGTGGATCTTTCATATGTAAAGCCTCCCTACTAATTATGTATCCTCTCCTATTGTAACCTACTTAGTGGAATTTGTTGAATCATTTATGTTAAAGTTAACGAATAAGTATGAAAATTCTAATGAAAAGATAGGGATTAGAATGAAACGGAAAATGATTGTATAATGGGAGAAAGTATGAAAAAGATAAAGGAAGTGATGAAATGCAAGTTCTTCTATATGTAAGTGCGGCTATTATCGCGGTTGCTTTCGCAGTATTAGTAGTGTATGTATGCAGAACGTTGTTATCGGTTCAGAAGACGTTAGAAAACGTTGCGAGCACGTTAGAAGGTTTAGAAAAGCAAATGCAAGGAATAAGCGTAGAGACGGAGCAATTATTACATAAGACAAATGCGTTAGCTGATGATATTCAACAGAAGTCACAGTCGCTAAATAAAGTAGTAGAAGGTGTGGATGGAATCGGAACGACGATTCACTCTTTAAATACGAAGCTTCGCAATGTATCAGAGTCTGTTACGGACGAAATTGAAAATAATGCAGATAAAGTAGCACAAGTTGTACAGTGGAGCAGCGCAGCAATTGAAGTATATAATCATTACCGTACTACGAGACAAGAGAAAAAGATTGAAAAAGAAGAGCGTAAACTTGAGAGAGCTGAGCAGAAGGCTGAAAAGAGAGAGAAGCGCTCTAGACTTCGCATGAGAGGTGAGTAATAATGAGCATGATGAAGATTGAAACAATTGAAGAATTTGAAGCGTTAGTAGAAAAGAACGAGCCTTACGTTCTTTTTAAACATAGTACGACATGCCCAATTAGTCACGGTGCATATACAGAGTTTCAAGCATATTGCGGTGAAGAAAGAGAAGTGCCAGCATATTACTTATACGTACAAGAGGCGAGAGATGTTTCGAACCATGTTGCAGAGCAGTACAGCATTAAGCATGAATCTCCGCAAGTGTTATACATAAAAGATGGAATGGTAGTATGGCATACATCGCATTGGAATATTAAAAAAGAAGCTTTAGAAGAGAATGTAAAATAGGGAGAGGCAAGCGAAGGGCTTGCTTCTTTTTTATTTTGTTGCAATATATTTAGTGGTACACTAGAGATACTTTAAAACTAAGTAAATTGACTTTTGAAAGTGGGTTTTAAGCAATGAAGAAAATGGCATTATGCATCGCAAGCTTAAGTTTATTACTGGGGGCTTGCAGCAATAATACTATTGAGAAGAAGGATGAAGTTGTACAGAAAGATACGAAAGAAAAAAGTATGATTCCAAGAACTGCTGTTTCTAAGGATTACTATAGAACTGTTATTCCTTTAAAAGAACAAAAGGTAATTAATACAGTTAATGTTAAAACTAATTCTAAACTAGATTTAGCAGAATATGAAAATGGTTTAATGGATATTGCTTCAAAACAATTCGATACAGAAAATTACGTATTACAATTAAATCAATATATTCCAGAGAAAACAATTGATGAATTAGTTACGAAACAAGAAGTACCAGTTTTGACTAATATTATAGAACAGGACTACTTCGGCAAACAAAATTCAAATGAACTAAGCTTATCTGGTGTTGTTATTGGTTTATCTATGTCTTCAAGCGTATCTAATGAGGAAGCTATTTCTAAAGGTACTGAAGTCGCTAAGGGGCTTATAGAAGCTATTAATAAAAATGATAAATATAACAAATCTCCAATTACATTTGCTATATTCAAGCAAGAAAGTACAAGTTCTTTAAAGAATGGTACTTATATTTCAAGCGCTACTGTTCAAAAGAACGAGACTAATCTTGGAAATTGGGATACTATTGATGAAAAGTCGTATTCGTATCCTTCTCAAGAATTTGGGGGGGCACATGGAGAAGATAATGATAAGCTAAAGAAATTTTCTGAAGCAATGAAGGCATTTTCTCCAGGAGATTATATCCCTGTTAATGCTAAGATTTCTTATAAGCAAAATAAGATGGATAAATTAAAGATGGATATTGTCGTTAAATATAACGGTAAGTCAGAATTAATGGCACTCTCTCAAACGGCTGCTCAAAGTATGTTAGAACAATTTCCTAAAGATGCTAAAGTTCAATTACAAATAAAGTCCGAGAATAAAATCGAGGCTGTTATTATAAAAGAGAAGAACAGCGATAAACCGTTTGTTTCTTTCCTATAATAAAAAAAGACAGTTTTTAAGCTGAGGCTACTGAAAAAGTGAATACTTCGAGAAAAACATTTCGAATTTCCTAAAGATGTTGAAAGAAGAAAGGAGGTCATTACCTGTACATAGTAGGGAATGACCTCTTTTTTCTTATGAAATAGACTCTTTCAGTGCCTTCTTTAAAGTGTCAGATTATGTTGATGTTATTCAAATTGGCGCTCGCAATATGCAAAACTTTGAACTGTTAAAGGCAGCTAGTGCTGTAAATAAACCAATAGTATTAAAGCGTGGTTTATCAGCAACAATTGAAGAATTTATTAATGCAGCAGAATATAGTATGGCAGAGGGGAATGGTAATATCATTTTATGTGAGCGTGGTATTCGCACATATGAAACAGCAACGCGTAATACGCTTGATATTTCCGCTGTGCCAATTTAAAAGAAAGAAACACATTTACCTGTTGTTGTCGATGTAACGCATTCTACAGGGCGATGTGGCCTTCTATTACCGTTTGCAAATGGGGCTTTTGCTATTATGGCTGAAGTACATCCAGACCCAGCAGTTGCATTATCAGATGAAGCGCAGCAAATGGACATTCCAGAATTGAATGAGTTTATGAAAGAATTAAAAGCATTCGGAAGTAAATTATAAAAAGATTTCTTAGTCTATGTAGCCCTTGTTACATAGCTTTTTTACAAAAATTGACCTTTTTTGCATAAAAAATACGAAAATACGAGAAAAGAAGCGAATTTTTTCGAAACTTTTGCGGGAAAATATTGTATGACCCTGCGTTTTTATCGTATCATTAGTAAAAGGAAGAACTCGGGACGATTGTTGGCATCTGCAAATAGAGTTGATGTCTTTTTTTCATTCAAGTGAACCGATACATAAAAATAGATAACATAAATAGAAGGAGTGTGCGAAGAGATGAACGTAACAATCTATGATGTAGCGCGTGAAGCAAATGTTTCAATGGCTACCGTATCACGTGTTGTGAACGGTAACCCAAACGTAAAGCCTACAACAAGAAAGAAAGTATTAGAAGCAATTGATCTTTTAGGATACCGCCCGAATGCGGTAGCACGTGGACTAGCAAGTAAGAAGACAACTACAGTGGGTGTTATTATTCCTGATATCTCAAATACGTTTTATGCAGAACTTGCTCGTGGAATTGAAGATATCGCAACAATGTACAAATATAACATCATTTTAAGTAACTCTGACCAGAACAAAGAGAAAGAGTTCCACTTATTAAATACGATGCTTGGGAAACAAGTGGACGGGATTGTTTTCATGGGTGAAGATATTACAGATATTCACGTTGAAGAGTTCAAAAAATCTCCAGTACCAATTGTATTAGCAGCGTCATTTGATGAACAAAATGAAACGTCATCAGTAAATATTGATTATACACAAGCAGCTTACGATGCAATGAAGCATTTTATTGAGCAAGGACATAAACGTATCGGTTTCGTCTCTGGTCCTTTCATTAATAAAGCAGGAAGCGCGAAGAAGTTACAAGGTTATAAAAAAGCTTTAGAAGAAGCAGGTATTTCATATGATGAAAATCTTATAATTGATGGAGATTACACATATGATTCAGGTATAGAAGCGTTTGAAAGACTTTGGGGCATGGATGAAAAACCAACAGCAATCTTCGTATCTTCTGATGAAATGGCACTAGGTGTAATCCACGCAGCACAAGACGCGGGATTAAACGTACCAACTGATATCGAAGTGCTTGGTTTTGACAACACACGTCTTGCATTAATGGTTCGTCCGCAACTTTCGACAGTTGTACAACCAATGTATGATATCGGTGCAGTAGCAATGCGTCTACTAACGAAATATATGAACAAAGAAAAAGTAGAAGATCACTCAGTTATTTTACCTCACCGTATCCAATTTAGAGATTCAACGAAGTAAGAATAAGAGGGCTCACAGCGATAGCTGTGAGCTTTTATTCATATTCAGGATAATGGTGTTTAACTACTGTATCTACACTTTCAGTTTTCTTAACATGTAAAAAGCGTGCATATAATTCTTTTCCTGTCTCAAATGGTGTGTCATCTAATTCGAAAACATGCAACACTTTTCTAAACGTCCATGTTACTTGCTCACCGTACATATTATCGTACGTATCTTCAGACTGTAGAGCTATCTTTTCACCTAGCTTGTGAGCTTCCTCTAAACTGTTCGCCTTAACGAGAATGATACTTTCTTCAAAAAGTGTATCGTGATTCTCTTCATAATGTTCATCAATTTTACTAGGATTAGGCTCACCTGAATGGACAGATTCAAATAATAATTTTACAGCATACACATGAGATCAGTCTCCTTATGCTGAATGTTTTACTTTATAAACAATACTCGCGATAAGTGAAGCGGGTATTGTAAATACGTTACTTTGATAATGATAATGTATTTGGGATTCTTCATAAGACATTCGCTACAGTTGGGGTTATTCCTTGTTATATGTCACACAAGTGCAAATTTAACTATTATAGGGCAATGTCATGTATAATAGAAAGAAAAGGCTTGTGAGGGGGGAGAAGAGATGATCGTTCTTTGGATAATTACGCTTTGCATGACCGCTATTTTTGCATATATGACGTTAAAACAAAATGGCTTAAAGCGATTTGTTCCAGGAAGTATTCTTGCAGGAATCGCCCTTATCACGTATGTAATTTCTATTTTTATTGAAAGTGTATCAGTGGACATGAGCACAAGTTTAATGTTTATGGGTATTACATTATTTGCAGGTAGTATTATGGTACTTATGGTTGCTGGTATTATTTTATTTATTCATATGAATTCAGAAACGTTATAGCATATAGAAAAGGCATGTCCCGAGGGGGCATGCCTTTTTATCCGTTCAATTATGCTCTATCTTTAGAAGAGTTTTGTTGTTTTAGTAAGTCGCGAATTTCGCCAAGAATTTCTTCTTCTTTTGTTGGTTCTGGAAGTTCTTCTTTCTTTTCTTCTTCTTCTCTTTTAGATGTTAGTTTGTTGAAAACTTTAACAAACATAAAGATAGCAGCTGCAATAATTAAGAAATCAAAAATAGTTTGGATGAAGTTACCATACATAATAGATGATTTACCGAATGTAAGTTTTAAATCTGTAAAGTTAACGCCGCCCAGTACCATACCAAGTAATGGTGTGATGATATCTTTTACTAAAGAACTAACGATTTTACCGAATGCAGCACCGATTACAACCCCGACAGCTAAATCGATTACATTCCCTTTGAATGCGAATTTTTTAAACTCGTTCCACATGTGTCAATCCCATCCTTTCCACGATTCATTATGAAATTTATAATTCCTATCAACATATTCTATAGAAATTTGGAAGAGAAATAAAGAGGAAATGGGAATGAAAGTAAATTCTGAAAAATGTATCCGTTTTAATTTTTAGTTGCATTCTCCAGTAGAGATTGCAACAGTTGCTGCGTTTTTAATCCTTCTAATCCATCTACAGCAGGTTTTGTATCTCCGTGAACACATTCGATAAAATGATGAACAGCATCTTCAAAACCGCGCTGTTTTAACGTCGTATCCCATGATGGTGAACCGCTTTGCGAAACGGAGTTTTCTTGTTCAATTTCAAATGTATTCATATTTTTTACGCGAATAATTTTCCCTGTCGTTACAAGTTCAATTTGTTCTAAGTTTGTACCTGCATGGCGATGCATCGCGGTAGAAAGTAACAGTCCACTTGCAGTTGTATATGTATGATGTCCGTAAAGAAGTTCATTCTTTTCATTAATTTGCATCATATTATGAACGACGTTAAGATCATCATTAGCTAACCAGCGAGCAGTATCTACAATATGTAAGTAATCATCTAACATAGTAAAGTCGTACGTATATGGCCCGACTTTATTTGTGCGGTGTTTTTCAATTCGAACCCATGAAATATCATGAGCTTGCTCTTTTGCAGCAACATACATAGGAACGAATCGGCGATTAAATCCGACCATTAACTTTCGGTTATGCTTTTCGCTCAACTCGACTAGTTGCTCAGCTTGTTCCACTGTAGCTGCTAGCGGTTTATCAACATAAACGTCAATTTCTTTTTTTAGAAGTTCAGAAACGATTTCATAATGTGTAGCAGTTGAACTGTGAACGAAGATTGCATCACATTCCGAAGCTAACGTTTCAATAGAATGGAAGTCTTGAATGCGGTATTGCTGGCAAACTTGTTTCCTTTTCTCTGCGTTAGGTGTAAACGCCCCTACAAAATTCCAATTTGTTTCTTTTGTAAGTGTTGGGAGATAGGCTTTTTGCGCAATACTTCCAAGTCCAATCATCCCAATTTTAGGTTTGTTCATGTTTATTCCCACCCTATTAATATTAATGTAACGGGTTAAATGTAGCATAGGGTGGGGGAGGAAGGCAAAAATTAGCTTTTTACTTACGCCCTTCTAACAAAATCTTCTCTATCTCTTCAAAGTTATGAGCGCGAGCATGCTCTAACGGGGTAACACCATCGTTGTCTGGAATATTTACATCTGCACCGTGCTCAATAAGAAGCTGAATGACTTGTTGCTGTGTTTCGTTTCCATTACTTAGTACGATGGCTTCCATTAAAGCGGTCCACCCGAGATTATTTACATGGTTAACATCAATAGTTGTTCGCGTAAGAAGTTCTTTAATAACATCAATATAGCCATGTTCTGAGGCGGGGATAAGAGCTGTTCCGCCGTAACGATTTGTAAGCGATGGATCTGCACCGGCATCAATCGTTAGTTTTAAAATATCAAAGTAACCTTCTGCACCGGCGTATAGAAAGGGATTGTTTTTCATATCGTCTTGGATATTTACGTCAGCCCCTGCTTCAATAAGCGCTTTTGCAGTTTTTACATCATTTTTGTATGTAGAAATCATAAGAGGGGTACGTCCTTTACTGTCCGTTATATTTATGTCAGCCCCTTTTTTGAGTAACGATATAACAGTATTCGTTTCTTGTTTCTCAGTAGCTGCTAGTAGCGCTGTCTCCATGTTTGTCATCTCCTTTTTAACTTCTTGTTCTTGTGAGCATCCTTGTAAAAAAATTACGCAACATATCATGCTTAATGTTTTTTTGAACATGGAATTTCAACCTCCTTTTGTAAGCAATTCGGTATCCTAATTTAAACTGTAAAATAGGAACATTAAATTTTTATAAACTGGTGCTAAAATTACTATAAAATCGCTTGAGTATTTGAACATATATTTTTATGCTTATGAGTAATAAGGATAGATAAAGTGAGGATTTTAATTATGTCTATTAAAACAAGATTTTTATTTTCTTATATCGCTGTTATTCTCGTTTCCATTACGCTCATATTAGTCGCGGGATTTTTAATTGTTTTTTCCATAACAGGAGACTTGGAATCAGTGAAAAATTTCTATAAAAGTTCCTATATTCAAAAGCCGCTTACGCCAGAAGAAGAGAATACGTATATTGAATTGAAATTAGCGGCAAAGAAAAATCAATCACAGCTATTAGATGAATCGTTCGTTTCATCACTTGAACAAGAAGGTGTGAAAATAGTTGTAAGAAAGGGAGAAACCATTTCTTATGCTACAAAAATATTTGAAAGTGTATCTTTAAAAGAAGCTCTTCCGAAATTTGAATCAGCAAATATTAATAGTCGTGGTACAACGGAACTAGGCGATACATTTTATCGATATGTAAAATTTGATTTTTATTTTCCAGAGAATGAAGAAGGGAGTATATTTGTACTAAAAAAGCAAAGTTCGTTCGTAGATCTTACACAAAAATTATTTCCAATTTTGTTCGTATCGCTCTTACTTTTAGCCATTTTACTCATTGGACTATTAAGTTATTTCGTCTCAAGAAGTGTGATAAAACCAATCTTTGTATTGAAAGATGCAACTGAGAGAATTAAAGAAGGAAATTTAGATTTTCAAATTCCAGTTACATCGCACGATGAGGTAGGGCAATTAAATCAAGGGTTTGAGGAAATGAGGAAGAAGTTAAAAGAGTCGATTGAAGTACAAACGCAGTATGAAGAAAATCGAAAAGAGCTCATTTCAAACATCTCCCATGATTTGAAAACACCGATTACATCTATTATCGGATATGTGGAAGGAATAAAAGATGGGGTAGCAAATACCCCAGAAAAAATGGATAAGTATTTAACAACGATTCATACGAAAGCAAAACATATGGATACACTCATTGATGAACTATTTTTATTTTCGAAGCTCGATTTAAATCGAGTTCCATTCCAGTTTGAAACGGTTGAATTAAATATGTTTATGCAAGAATTAATAGAAGAGATGCAGATGGATTTAAGTAAAGAAGGTATAGAAATTAACTTACAATTACATGCATCACCACTATATGTAACGGCTGATTGCGAAAAGATAAATAGAGTGATATCAAATTTAATTCATAATAGTGTGAAATACATGGATAAAGAAGAAAAGAAAATTACTGTAACAGTATCGAGTGATAACGATAAAGTTATTGTGAAAGTGATGGACAATGGATCAGGTATAGAATCTGATACGCTACCGTATATATTTGAGCGTTTTTATCGTGCGGAACAATCACGAAACTCTAGTACAGGTGGAAGTGGACTTGGTTTAGCGATAGCGAAACAAATTGTTGAAGAACATGGCGGGGACATTTGGGCGGAAAGCGAGCTTGGGGAAGGCACAAGCATTTTCTTCTCATTGGAAAAAGTACAGGAATGTGGTGAGTAAATTGAAAAGAATCTTACTAATAGAAGATGAAATAAGTATTGCAGAATTACAGCGAGATTATTTAGAAATTAGTGATTTTCAAGTTGATGTAGAGCATTCAGGAGAAGTAGGTTTACAAATGGCCCTGCACGAAGATTATGACTTAATTATTTTAGATATTATGCTTCCGAAGATGAACGGATTTGAAATTTGTAAACAAATACGTGCTATAAAAGACATTCCTATTTTGCTTGTTTCAGCAAAGAAGGAGGATATAGATAAAATTCGCGGACTCGGATTAGGTGCAGATGATTATATAACGAAACCATTTAGTCCAAGTGAATTAGTTGCAAGAGTAAAAGCACATATTTCTCGTTATGAAAGATTATCAGGAAATATGGTTAAGAAACGTGATACATTATACATTATACATTCACGGGATTTCTATCGATCAGCGAGCGAGGAAAGTTTTTATCAATAATGAAGAAGTTTCGTTTACAACGAAGGAATTTGATTTATTAACATTTTTTGTGATGCATCCAAACCAAGTGTTAAATAAAGAACAGTTATTTGAACGCATTTGGGGATTAGACTCAGCTGGCGATTTAGCAACGGTTGTTGTTCATATTAGAAAGTTACGTGAAAAAGTTGAAAGAGACCCTGCCCACCCGCAATATATTGAAACAGTGTGGGGAGCTGGTTATCGCTTTAATGTGTAGTGAACCTGTCGAGTGATTGACAGGTTTTTTTATGCGTAATGGTGTAGTTCACTTGTTATTTGAATAAAAAGGTAAAAATAGGTAATTCGTGTTAGGATATAAGGAGAAATAAAACGTAGGATAGTTTGAGAGGGCGTGCTAGATTTTGGGGGAGAAATTGCAAAATAATAAATCAAACAAGGCTTTAAGGATTGGAACTAATATCGTAATTATTTTATTAATTATTGGTGCAATACAAATATTTTATGATGAAGATTATAAAAATGATCATTATGGTTGGTTATTTTTGATAGTGTGTTGGATAGTTAGAAGTGTTTTTAATATTACGATAAGTTTAAAAGAAGGAGATAAAAAGTCAGTATTACTGGATTTAGGTTTAGTGCTTTTTTCCTTTTACCTTATATTTGTATATAGTACGAAATATTTCTTCTGACAAAAAGCTCATAGTCTTATAGAGACTTTGAGCTTTTTGTCAGTAAATTTGCTTGTGAATTAATATGTTATTTTAGATTTTTACAATAATAGGCCCAGTACCAGCGTTGCTGTAACCAGGGGCAAAGTAAATATTTTAAACAGTAGAGTTCTGGCTTTCAGAACTCTTTTTACATGCTAAAATCTTCTTAAGATTTTTCAAAAAAGAAACTTCCTTATGGTAGTAGAGGGCACCATATATACATTGATATCACTGAGTTGTTTACTACGAGTAGAATATTTTATTTCTTTGTAAGGTGCTCTTTATCGAGCGATCCATTGGCGAAAATTTGAAGAAACACAGAAGTAAAAAACTTCGTGTTTCTTCTTTAATATATTTATTAGAAACCGCTTTGCACTTCCCGTCACAGTTGCTCCTTCTAGCCCTCATTAAACAAAGTAAAACCCACTGCACACAAGGGTCCTTTAGTCATAAGCTTCACTAATTGTTTTGCAGTATATTTCGGTGAATATTTCATGTCATTTTGAAGCCACCAAATTGCCATCCCAACAACACAGGAAGTGATGAAATGGAATACCATATCCTTTGGAATATCTAAGTCATGGTCTTCAATTTTAAGCTCAATGAAATTTTGTTCAAGATTATCCATAATAGTCTGCTGCATTTTTAGGTTAAAATCATGAATGCCATGAGAGCCAAGCATGCTTTTATAAAAGTCTGCATGTTTTAATATACACTCAAATATGGATTGTAAAATCCCCTCGAATTCCGAAAAATCTATTTGCTGTCCCTGCACATGAGTATATAGGACCATCTTACTTGTCAATTCTCCTAGTACATTTTCACTAAGCTTTGTTAACAAATCTTGTTTATCCCTGTAATGTGAGTAAAATGTCGCCCGATTAATGAGTGCCTCATCTGTGATGTCTTGAATGGTAATAGCATCGTATCCTTTTTCCGCTATCAGTTTAATAAAAGCATCATATATAAATTTCTTTGTCCGAATAATCCGCAGATCCGCTTTTTTCAACACCTTATACCTCCCTGTTCGTTATTGTCATTATAAACAACAGATTTCATTCTTTTGTTTTTTATCGTACATTCATGCCTTAACTGTAAATTGAATTGTTTAGTAAAAACGATATAATTACAATATAAACAACATGTATTTATTATAAACTACACTTTGTTTGTTATCTATCATTTTGTTAAATAAATACTAGGAGGAATAATTTTAAATGCTTACAATAAAGCAATTTTTCAAACAAAAGATGGTTCTAGGTGGCTTGTTAGGCATTATGGTTGCTGTTACCATCGCTAGTTTTGCTTTTATGGGATCAACTGTTAATCCTGTACCTAAAGACTTACCGATAGCTATAGTAATACAGGATACAGGTGTGAACTTACCAGGACAAGGAAGTGTAAATTTAGGAGATGAAATAAAAAAGCAAATTCTGCAAAATAAGCAAAGCCAAATTAAATGGACGTTCTTACAAACACAAGAAGATGTATTGCAAGGGATGAAGGATAAGAAGTATTACGCTGCCATTATGTTTCCACCAGAAATGTCCCAGCAACTTATATCGCTGACCACACCGAAAGGAGAACAACCTGAGGTGCAAGTCTTGGTGAATCAAGGAATGAACTATACTGCCGCAACGGTTTCGAGCCAAATGATTGATAAGTTCATTGGAGGGATAAACGAAAATATCCGTAATACCTTATTTAATCAGATTTCACAAAGCAATATGACAGTAACAACTGAACAGGCAAAGTTATTAGCCAACCCATTTCTTATTAAAACGGAGTTAATTCATCCAGTTCAAACACATACAGGTAATGGAAATATTCCTATTATGCTGACACAAATCTTATGGATTACTACTCTTATCAGTTCTTTAGTCTTATTTATAGCTGTCCAAAAGTTTACAAACGGACGCGTTACAGGAAAGTCAGTTTTATCACAGGTCCTTGCAGGTTCTGTTTTCATGACAGTAATTGCAAGTTTAACCCTTTTCATTGCTCATACTATACTCGATGTATATATACCGAACGCAGGAGAAATTTTCTTATTGTTACTTTTCTTTGGTTTCATGTTCTTCCTTCTGCAAAGTGCAGTACTCAACTGGATTGGGCGTGTCGGGGTACCAATATTAATGGTAGTCTTCTTCTTTTCCATGCCAGTTTTATCACTGGCACACGAATTTCTTCCTGATGTGACAAAACATTGGTTGTATTCTTGGACTCCTTTTAAGTACAGTGTAGAAGCATTTCGTAGCAGCTTCTTCTTTGGAGGGTACAGAGTGGGATCATATGTTCAGACGATGGGGCTTCTTGGACTTGTATCTTTTATCATTATGGTATTGGCTGTATTCAAAGGGAAAGATAAACAAAAAGGTTCTTTATCTACTGAGTCAGTGTAGAGAGAGTAGATCTAAAGCTAAAGAGATACAAGGAATTTCCCTTGTATCTCTTTGGCTTTCATGAGCTCGGCTTTATTCAGCATCATTAAAAAGGAAATGGAATATCACAAAATTCCATTTATCGGATCATATATTAGAGAAAACTTGAGGAAACGAGCCTTAGAAACCTCACAATTTATTAATCCATTATATTTTATATAAATGATATGACGGACTAGAGCAGCAACCATGTGATTCTCCTTAATAGAAATGCTAGGTTACAGCTCCCATATACGAACCCTACATTTAAGAAAGAATAGGTGAATTTTATAAAGATGAAAAACCCTAAAGTTCAATTATTATGTGTATTTACACTTGTATCTATCATTCTCTTTCTGTTAGATACATCTATTACCTCACTATACAACTTTGTCGACGTACTATGGTTTATCACAATAGTAGGAATTGCCTTCATTATTTTTATCGAAAACCGTTCACCAAAAAGTACTTTAGCATGGTTTTTAGTATTAGCACTTCTTCCTGTTGTTGGTGTACTTTTGTACGCTCTTTTTGGCCGAAGTCGTTGGAGAAGAAAGAAGCATCTACATCGTTCAGAAGAGCAAAGAAAATTATTCCGTGAGATTTTAGAAGGAAAACATCTAGATTTATCATTCACTTCCCCATTAAGTGAGCGCTCTACTTATTTAACACATGTTGTACAAAAATTCGGTGGCGGTCCTGTCGCCAATAATACAACAACAAAACTCTTAACAAATGGTGATCAAACATTTACAAGCATTATACAAGCTATTGAAAGTGCTACACATCATATACACATTCAATACTTTATTTATCGAGCAGATGAAATTGGTACAAAAATTCGCGATGCATTAATTGAGAAAGCAAAATCTGGTGTAATTGTACGCTTTCTCTATGATGGAATCGGAAGCAATTCATTACGAAATCGTTTCTTACAACCTATGAAAGATGTAGAAATTGAGGTTGTGGCATTTGATCCTATTCTTTCGTCATGGCCACTTGAAACAGTAAATTATCGTAACCATCGTAAAATTGTCATTGTAGATGGAGAGATTGGTTTTACAGGTGGGCTCAACGTTGGTGATGAGTATCTTAGTCGTTCTAAAAAATTCCCAATTTGGCGTGACAGCCACTTAAGAATAGAAGGAAAAGCATTGTACAAATTACAAGCAATATTCCTTGAAGATTGGCTTTATGCCACTAATGGTTTAAATACTTATTCTTGGAATCAATTTATGAATACAAAATACTTTCCAGGTAAACAAAATTCTCATGCAGAAGGTGCTGTTCAAATTGTAGCAAGTGGACCAAGTTCAGATGATACAAACATTCGTAATACTTTACTTGCTGTTATAGCTTCTGCTAAGAAATCAATTTGGATCACAACACCCTATTTCATTCCGGACCAAGAAACATTAACATTACTACGTTTAAGTGCAATAGCTGGAATAGATGTCCGTATTCTATACCCAGGTAAGAGAGATAGAATCATTAGTGATCTCGCATCTCAATCATACTTCACACCACTTCTAAAAGCCGGTGCTTCAATTTACAGCTATAAAGATGGTTTTGTGCACGCTAAAATTGTACTTGTAGATGATGAAATTGCAACAATTGGCACAGCAAATATGGATGTCCGTAGTTTTGAACTAAATTATGAAATCATTAGCGTACTTTATGAATCTAAGACAGTTCTTGATATTAAACGTGATTTTGAAGAGGACTTTAACCATTCAACTGAAATTCAATGGAAATCATTTCAAAAACGTAGTATTCGAAAACGAATATTGGAATCCCTAATGCGTCTAATTTCCCCTTTATTATAATTCTGAAAAAAGTAATCTAAACAAATTTGATTACTTTTTTCTTTTATAATCACATGTTTTCTGCAAAACAAAAGTGGTTATTACGCATATTTGGCGAAACAACAAAAGAATTTTTAATTGACAATACAATCGTTCATTTTTTATGAAACCTCAGAGTGAAAATGTGTTCAAGCAAGACTCTATCTTTTCTTTAATACGTACAATTTTTAAATCGTCACCAAAAGAGCGTAAGAACCATTTTTTATTACACTGGAAACGAAGTCAGAGGTTAAACGAGTTCGCGGTAAAATTCCTGTGCGAAGCTTACTCGTTTCCTTATTTATTTTAACAGGTGTCATTTGTATGCAAGTAACAGAAGCTGGAACAGAAAAGAGATGGCAAAGTCATCTCCAAAGAGACCTACTACCAGCGTAGCTACGTTTAGAGCAAAGTAGTTTTATGTAACAAAAACGACCGTTTATGTTACATAAAGTGCTTAAGAATAATAAATTCTATAACTCTTGAATTCGTTGTATCAAAAATGATTCGTAACATTACTAATCGAAACTCTTTTTGTTACTGCAAAACACATGCATATACGGCTGATTTTCTACACTTAATCGCTACTTTGCCCCTGATTACAAGAACGCTGGTACTGGGCCTAATAACGGAACTAAAGACAGGTATTTTCCTGACGCAGCGATTTGTAAAATTCTTGAATAGTAGAAGTAAAATGAGCAGCTTCCTCTAAAAAAGGATAATGATTACTATCCTCAAATGGCACAAAAATAGAATTACGTATGCCCTCATGCATCTCAATAGAATACTGAATCGGGCACTGTATATCGTGTCTGCCGCATGTAATAAGCGTCTTTGTTTGAATAGAGGAAAGGGAATCTCTTAGATTGAAGTATGGGTATTCTGTATTGAAAGCGTTCATCCGATTGGCAGACATTGATTTATGAATTGGTTTATAAAAATAAGATTCATAGTGTTCTGGTATATATAAAGATAATTTGGTTCGCTTAGTAGATAGTTCTTTTCGCTCTTCACTTGTAAGGTGTGGGCTTTTTAAGTTCTCAATAAGTTCTTGCATATAATGAAACTGTGGATGTGCAGGGTGATAAATACAAAATGGTGTTTCGGTATAGTTACTTGCTGCTGCTCCAACAACGACTAGTGATTGTAAGGATTCTGGATATGTAATCGCGTATAAAAGTCCAAGCACACCACCAGTTGAATGGCCGGCGAAATGCCATGTGGAAAATTGCAAAGCTTCTTTAATTGCTTCTAAGTCGTGAATCGTTTCAATCATACTTAATTCGTTTTCTACTTTGGCTTTTACAGAGTTCCCAGCGTCTCGTAAGTTAATAAGGAATACACGATGTGTAGAAGTAAAAACATCCGCAAAGTAATCACCAGTTTCATTAAATTGTGAATAGTGATGTGTCATGCAAAGCGGTTCGCCATTTCCTTTAGTAAAGAGTTCGAATGTCCCACGTTTTGTGCTGATTATTTGTTGTTTCCACATAATATCACTACCTTTTCTCATAAAAGTTGGGCCAACCCGTTATTAAATGAAAATATATCAGCGATACTCAAAATATATCAGCGATACTCAAAATATATCGGCGCAACTCGAAATATATCAGCGATACTCAAAATATATCGGCGCAACTCAAAATATATCAGCGATACTCGAAATATATCGGCGCAACTCGAAATATATCAGCGATACTCAAAATATATCGGCGCAACTCGAAATATATCAGCGATACTCAAAATATATCGGCGATACTCAAAATATATCAGCGATTTTTAAAAAATATCGACTTACCGACAGAAACCGACAATAAATAAAAGGAGGCTATTTAAAAACGAGCCTCCTTTTCGTTTAGTACAAAGATTTTGTCATATTATTCCGAATAATTTCAAGAGATTTCGCTACAGTTAATGCATTTTTTTCTTCGATTTCTGGTTTTCTAGGGATAGGTTGATACATGTTGTCTGGATCTTCCCATGTAAGGGGAAGGTCGGTTTCTGCTTGTCCTTTCCAAGCGTCAATCCATTCTGGAGGGAGATAACCTGAGATGTTTTGGATGTTGTTCATTTCGAGCCAAATGAGTGCCCAAGCTCTTGGTACGACGCGCCAGTGATCATAGCCACCACCGCCGACAGCAATCCAGCGACCGTCGCAATATTCATTAGCGATTTCACGAGCGAGCTTCGGTATTTCACGGTAAATGTTCATCGTTGCGCAAAGGTGTGTAAGTGGATCGTAATAATGTGCATCAGCACCATTTTGCGTTAAAATAATATCCGGTTTAAAGTATGCTGCCACTTCTTTTACAACTGTTCGATATGAATCTAAAAACGATTCGTCTTCTGTAAAAGCATCGAGTGGAACGTTAAAAGAATAATTATATCCATTTCCTTGTCCACGTTCATTTACTGCGCCAGTTCCAGGAAATAAATAACGCCCAGTTTCGTGTAATGAAATGGTGCATACGTTAGGATCGTCGTAAAAAGACCATTGTACCCCGTCACCGTGATGAGCATCTGTATCAATATATAAAACGCGTAAACCGTATTTCTTCTGAATATATTTCATTGCGATAGAGCTATCGTTATAAATACAAAAGCCAGATGCTTTACCACGAAAGCCATGATGTAAGCCGCCACCTAAATTGAGGGCGTGCTTTACTTTCCCAGAAATAACAGCATCGACAGCTGTTAATGTTCCGCCAACGAGTAATGCACTTGCTTCATGCATATTTGGAAACATTGGTGTATCTTCTGTTCCAAGTCCATATGTCATCGCAATTGATTTTTCTAACTTTCCTTCTCCAGCAAGTTTTACCGCATTTATGTACTCCTCTGTATGAATGAATGCAATTTCCTCATCTGTAGCCATTCTTGGCGAGATGACTTGAGAAGGGGAGATAAAACCACTCTTTTGTAATAAGTCATACGTAAGTGTGACGCGTAGTTGGTTAAAAGGATGATCAGGGCTAAAAGAATAGCCCCGAAAGTCATCCGAATAAATGAAGGCGCTGCTCATGCTTGCATCCCCATTATGTTTGGCCATAATACGCGGTAGCCCTCTGCTTCGAGTGCATCGATCACTTTTAGAGGATTCATCGTTTGAATGCGGAAAACGAGTACTTTATCATTCTCATCTTTTGCTGGATAGACGAGAACGCTCACAATATTTATTTGTAAATCACTAAAAATAGCAACGACTTTTCCAAGAATACCAGGTTCATTTTTCACTTGAATTTCAATTTGTGAACTCGGTTGATGAGCTCCTGTTAATTTTACTAACGTGTGCAGCACTGTAGATTCAGAAATGATACCTACGAGTTTTCCAGCTTTCGTAACAGGAAGACAGCCTATTTTATTTTCAAAAAATAAAGTCGCAATTTCCTCAACGAAATCGAGAGGGTGACAAGTCATAACAGGGTGTTTCATTATGAGTTCAAGCGGTTGCTTCAGCATATCGAGTGAAACTTGTTCATCTAAAATAGACGGACTTGCATCTCTTACATCCCGATCAGAAATAATGCCTACGACATGATTATTTTGATCGACAATTGGAATGTGCCGAATGCCTTTCGTACGTATTGTTCGGATTGCTGTTTCGATTGTATCGTTTGGATGTAGTGTTACTACATTTTGATTCATAATTTCTTCTACAATCATTCCAGTTGCCCCCTTTATTAATACATAAAACGATTGTGAAAACGTAGACGATCGAATGCTTGAATGGAATCCGTATCAACACGTTTACCGATGCGGACCATTAAACAGTTGGCAGGATGTGAACAAATTTCAGGATCATCTGTAGCCATCCATTGTAAACCACCAGCATTCATCATTTTTTCCATTACTTTTCGGTATTCCCAAACATTTAAGCCTGTTTGTTTTAAATCCCAGTGCCAATAATATTCAGTCGTTAATATAATGTAATCTTCCATATGATCGTCCATCATTGAAACTTCTAATAAATTTTTTCCGACAGAGCAACCACGAAAGGCTGGGACAACTTCAATCGCCCCGAGTTCAATTAAGTTTTCAATCTTTCCTTCTGACCATCGCTCGAGCGGATCAGGATATAAGTATGTAACATATCCAACGATCGTTTGGTCATGTCTAGCAATAATGAGACGAGCTTCTGGTAATTTAGAAATTTCGACAATTGCTTTATATTGCTGTTCGGCAGGACGAAACGCAATTAAGTCTGGATGAAATTCATACATTTCAAGATTATGTGTAGAGACAGGACCTTCAATAATTAAAGTGCCTTTCGCTGTTTTTAAGTTTCTGGCATTATATATTCTTTTATGAATCAATTTATTGCTCACCACCTTGAGGGTTTGTGAATCTATTAATATCGTACTTTATAATATATGCGATGTGAATCGAATTTTGTCATTAAAAATTTGTCTAAAAATCAACAAAAATACTGAAAATTTTAAATAATGTCATTATAATAGATAATAGAATACATAGGAGGGGGATGTAAAGTATGAAAGTGGAAACGCTTCCTGTCATTAAAGGAGAAAATAATTTGCCGAATTATGAAGAGGCATACGCGAATTTTAACTGGGAAGAGGTTAATAAAAATTTTACTTGGAATGAAACAGGACGAGTAAATATGGCGTATGAGGCAATTGATAAGCATGCGAAATCAGATCGAAAGAATAAAGTAGCACTTTATTATCAAGATGGGTCGCGAAAAGAGAAATATACGTTTAAGGAAATGAAGGATTTTTCTAATAAAGCAGGAAATGTCCTGAAAAACTATGGCGATGTTGAGAAAGGCGATCGCGTTTTTATTTTTATGCCGCGTTCCCCAGAATTATATTTCGCACTTTTAGGTGCAGTGAAATTAGGGGCAATTGTTGGACCATTATTTGAAGCATTTATGGAAGGCGCAGTTCGCGATCGTTTAGAAGATAGCGAAGCGAAGGTGTTAATTACAACTCCTGAATTGTTAGAGCGCATACCATTAAATGATTTACCTGCTTTAAAAACAGTCTTCCTTGTTGGAGACAATGCAGAAGAAGGCGGTAAAACTGTAGCGTTCAATCCTTTATTTGAACAAGCTTCAAAAGAATTACATATCGAGTGGTTAGGCCGTGAAGACGGTTTAATTCTACATTACACATCTGGTTCTACTGGTAAGCCAAAAGGCGTCCTTCATGCGCAAAACGCAATGGTTCAGCACTATCAAACAGCGAAATGGGTATTAGATTTAAAAGAAGATGATGTATATTGGTGTACAGCTGACCCAGGCTGGGTAACTGGAACAGCTTATGGTATTTTTGCACCGTGGTTAGTGGGAGCATCAAATGTTATTTTAGGCGGGAGATTTAGTCCAGAGGCATGGTATGAAGCACTGCAAGATTACGGTGTAACAGTTTGGTATAGTGCACCGACAGCGTTCCGTATGTTAATGGGAGCTGGACAAGACGCAATTAAAAAATATGATTTATCACAAGTGCGTCACGTATTAAGTGTTGGTGAGCCATTAAATCCAGAAGTAATTCGCTGGGGTATGAGCGCATTTGGACTTCGTATTCATGATACGTGGTGGATGACAGAAACAGGCGGACAAGTTATTTGTAACTATCCTTGTATGGAAATCCGTCCAGGTTCAATGGGGAAACCAATTCCGGGTGTGAAAGCAGCGATTGTTGATAATGAAGGAAATGAAGTGCCTCCATACACAATGGGGAACTTAGCAATTGGTAAAGGTTGGCCATCTATGATGCGTGCGGTTTGGAATAACCCACAAAAATATGATTCTTACTTTATGCCGGGAGATTGGTACGTATCAGGTGACTCTGCTTATATGGACGAAGATGGATACTTCTGGTTCCAAGGACGTATTGACGATGTAATTATGACGTCAGGTGAGCGTGTTGGTCCGTTTGAAGTAGAAAGTAAATTAATCGAGCATGCTGCTGTAGCAGAAGCTGGTGTAATTGGTATTCCTGATCCAGTACGCGGGGAAATCATTAAAGCATTTATCGCGCTTCGTGCGGGATACGAACCATCTGATGAATTAAAAGAAGAGATTCGTCAATTTGTGAAAAAAGGCTTAGCAGCTCATGCAGCTCCAAGACAAATTGAATTTAGAGATAAATTACCGAAAACGAGAAGTGGTAAAATTATGCGCCGCGTATTAAAAGCGTGGGAATTAAACTTACCAACAGGTGACTTATCGACGATGGAAGATTAAAGAATATTTAAATGTAAGTATTATCGTGATTTGAAATTTTGAAAATAGAAGGTAAGCAAACATATTAGTTATGTTTGCTTACCTTTTTCAATGGGATTAAAGATTTAAAATAAAGAATAATTAACATAGCGGGAGGAGAAATACGTGATTACACTAAAGCCTATGGCCGAAGAGGAGTTTCAGCGTTATTGTGAGTATGCGATTGAAGATTATGCGAAAGAGAAGGTTGCTGCTGGAAATTGGAGTGAAGATGAAGCTGTTAACTTGTCCAAAATAGAATTTGACCGGCTGTTACCAAAAGGTGAAAAAACCGAGTACAATTACTTATACTCTATCTTTCATGATCAAAATCTAGTTGGAATGATTTGGATTGCGCAAAAAGCGCCTACAAGTAATGAGGCAGGTTTTATTTATGACTTTATTATTTTTGAGCAATATCAAGGGTTAGGGTATGGTAAAAAGGCAATGAAAGAACTTGAAGTGATTGCTAAAGAATTAGGAATGAAAAAAATTGGACTTCATGTTTTTGGTCATAACAAAGTTGCTCGTGGATTATATGAAAAGTTAGGCTATGAAATTACAAATATAAATATGATTAAATCTATTTAAGAAAGCTATTTATAAGTATTAAAAGGGGACTTCCTATAAAACAGTTGACTTTCGTTACGTAATTTGACGCCGAAAAGAACCGGATTTTTTATGGAAGAAAGAGTGTGTTTGAACCACACTCTTTCTTTTTGTATGCTATTATAAGAATGAATAACTTATATATATAAGTTAAAGGGGGCAGTAAAATGAAAACAGAAAAAGAAAAGATGATACAAGGGGAAATGTACATACCGGCTGATCCCGTTTTAGTAAAGGACAGAGAGCAAGCTCGTATATTAACGAGAAAATTAAATGAAACACCAGAAATAAAACTAGAAGAACGTAGTGCAATCGTAAAAGAATTATTCGGAACGACTGGAGATAACTTTCATCTTGAATCTTCTTTTAGATGTGATTACGGTTATAACATTCACGTTGGTGAAAACTTTTACGCAAACTTTGACTGTACGATTTTAGACGTATGCCCAGTTACAATCGGAGTGAACTGTATGTTAGCTCCAGGTGTTCACATTTATACAGCAACGCATCCGCTTGATCCAGTAGAGCGCATAAGTGGATCAGAGTACGGAAAACCAGTTACAATTGGCGATAACGTATGGATTGGCGGAAGAGCTATCATTAATCCGGGCGTAACAATTGGAGACAATGCAGTTATCGCATCTGGCGCTGTTGTAACGAAAGATGTGCCGGATCATGTAGTAGTTGGCGGAAATCCTGCAAAGATTATTAAAAAAATAAAATAATATTTGAACGAAGCGCCTTCCTCGTCTGTATACATTTATGAAAGAATAGATGAGGGAGGCTTTTTTATGTCTAATAAATTACTTCTTACTTTTGCTTTAATTGGAATTATAGTCGTATTTTCTTGTGGTCTTTTCTTACCGATACCAATTGGATATAGAGTATCAATGCTTACAGCTGGAGTTATAATGAGTGTTATGTTTTCAATCATTATTCCGTTTGATAGAAAACATATAGTACGGAAAAATGGATATAAAATTGATTTTACAAAAACAAAAGTGTATTTTCGCTGGAATGTATTTGACACTATTTCTGTCTGTCTTGCGTTGTATGCATGCATATGTGTGCAAGCGTTAAATATTTTAGTTGCAATGGGATTTACGATTCAAAACCCATATGTTCAATTTTTTACAAATCAATCACAATTGTGGGTTTTTATTGCAATTGCATATTTAATTTCCCGCATTTCGTTAACGTTAAAAGGAATAAAGGAGATCAAAAATCATGGCGCAGATTGGGATTGAGGAGGAGCTCATGCTTGCGTATCAAAGTGGAGATAAACAGGCGGGAGAAAAACTATATGTTTTGATCAAACCAACGCTATACACATTTTTGTATCGATTTAACCGAGATGAACAATTAAGTATCGATCTCGTGCAAGATACGTTTTTGACGTTAGAACGTAAGAAACATATGTATGAACCTGAAAAAGGCAAAATAAAAACGTATTTATTTCAAATTGGTTATCGTCTTATGATTAATAAATTAAATAGAAGAAAAAAGTGGCGTACGCTTTTGCCGTTTTTAGTGCCGATTCAGGAAAAAGAATTTTCTATCGAAGACCGGCTCACGGTAAGAGCGGCAATTTTGAAAGTTCCTGAAGAACAGCGGGCTGTCCTTATTCTTTCTTATTATCATGATATGCAGCAAAAAGAGATTGCGGAGATATTAAACATTCCGATTGGAACAGTGAAGTCGAGACTTTATAACGGGATAAAGAAATTGAAACAATTGCTGGAGGTGGATGAAATTGAGCGAAAATCCCTTTAAGAGTGAATATAAATTAAAGCATCATTTAGATAGTGATCATGTAGAAATACCAAATTTTCCAAAAACGGTAAGTCGCTTCGATCGATTAATCAGATTTCTTGGTTCTCCAGCGAAAGATCCTGTGGAGGCGACGATTGGCAATGATTTATCGGTTATATTTCATGTGTCGTTATTAGTTGGAGTTCCAATTCTTTCTCTTATTACGATACTCTTTGCGACGTTGTAAAGGATTGGCAAGGAGAGAAACTCGACCTCTATTTGACACGCCTATATAAATGATGGTATAAAGAAAAGTATATGAATAATTGAGCGTGGAAAGGGAGAAGTAGTGATCATTTCCCTGTTTTAGAGAGCTGATGGTCGGTGGAAATCAGCACATAGATGATCGCGAATTACGCCCCTAGAGCATCTTTTTTCGATTGAATTGTATTCAAAAGGGAAAAGACGGTGCTAAGCCGTTATGTAAATAAGGTGGTAGGCTTTTTTTGTCTGCAACTAGGGTGGTAACGCGATGATCAAAATCGTCCCTTATTTAAAGGGGCGATTTTTTTATGTTTTCAACCTTCACGCCAGTAATGAACTTAAAGGAGAGTATGTAGGATATGGGTATTTTACAAGATCTTGAATTTCGCGGTCTAATTAACCAGCAAACAGATGCTGAGGGCCTTGAGCAATTATTAGAAAAAGAAAGCGTTAAATTATACTGTGGTTTCGATCCGACAGCGGATAGCTTACACATCGGTCATATGTTACCAGTATTAATGTTACGTCGTTTCCAATTAGCTGGTCACCAACCAATCGCACTTGTTGGCGGTGGTACTGGTATGATCGGTGACCCAAGTGGTAAAAAAGCTGAACGTACATTAAATACGAAAGATACAGTTGCTTACTACACAGAAAGCATTAAAAACCAACTTTCAAACTTCTTAGAGTTCGAAAACGTGGACAACCCAGCAACAATGGCTAATAACTATGATTGGCTTGGTAACTTAGATGTAATTTCATTCTTACGCGATATCGGTAAAAACTTCGGTTTAAACTATATGTTAGCAAAAGATACAGTAGCATCTCGTTTAGATACTGGTATTTCATTTACTGAGTTTAGTTATATGATTTTACAATCATACGACTTCTTAAACTTATACCAAAACCATAATTGCCGTCTACAAATCGGTGGTAGTGACCAATGGGGTAACATTACAGCTGGTCTTGAATTAATCCGTAAATCAGAAGAAGATGCGAAAGCGTTCGGTTTAACAATTCCACTAGTTACAAAATCTGACGGTACGAAGTTTGGTAAAACAGAGGGCGGCGCAATTTGGTTAGACCCAGAGAAAACAACTCCTTACGAGTTCTACCAATTCTGGATTAACACAGATGACCGCGACGTTGTTAAATACTTAAAATACTTCACATTCTTATCTCATGAAGAAATTCTTGAGCTTGAAAAGCAAGTAACTGAAGCACCAGAAAAACGTGCAGCACAAAAATCATTAGGATCTGAAATGACAAAACTTGTTCACGGCGAAGAAGCGTTAGAGCAAGCAATTAAAATTTCAGCTGCATTATTCAGTGGCTCTGTAGCAGAACTTACTGCAAGCGAAATCGAGCAAGGATTCAAAGACGTACCATCTGTAGAACGCACTGCAGAAGATACAGTATTAATCGACTTACTTGTAGAAAGCAAAATTTCACCATCTAAACGTCAAGCACGTGAAGATGTAACGAACGGTGCAATCTACGTAAACGGTGAGCGTACACAAGCGTTAGACTACGTTGTAACAGAAAACGACCGCATCGAAGGTAAATTCACAATCATTCGCCGCGGTAAGAAGAAATATTTCTTAATTCGTTACTAATCAGAAACGAATTTAAAACAAATAGTACCCCGAATGGTAGGCTGAAAAGTCTATCGTTCGGGGTTTTTATGTATGCATTTAAATTGCCTCATGATTTCTTTTAAATAGAATATGAAGAATTAATACGAGCATGTAAAGTAAGCTAATTAGCATAACGACAAATGCCCCGGGATAAAATTTTGCCGCATATATAAAGAAATCGATTTGATAAATATCGTCATAATGTGAAACGTACCCTTTAAAATAATTCGTAAACTTAGCGCTATATTTCCATTCATCAGGATAATCTATTAAATTACTCCCTTGATACCAACTCATAAGTGCTGAAGTAATAAACAGCATAAATGCACTGCCTAACTGAACCATTTGGTTTATTGTCAAAATGAAACAACCTCCTATTTAATGGTTATTATAGCGTGCATTCGTATTCCTGTAACCTTTTTGTTGTAATCTCCTTTTCGAGTTCATACGGAAATCACATGTAAGCGGTATGATAAATGTATAACAAATAGAAAGGAGTGGTAAAACAAAATGTCACTAGAAGCGCTCATTATTTTTTCTTTGCTAAATGCGGGTCAGCTTGCAGAGAACACGAAGGTTGATGTACATAAAGAGCAGAAAGATGCTTATGTATATGTTCAAAAAGAGGAAAATAAATAATTTTAATATATATAAATAAAAGCTATTTGAAGTGACTGCTAAGTTGCTTCAAATAGCTTTTTTTGTTAAGACGAAAGAATGGGGGGTTTTGCAGGAGTGGGCTTTTTTTATTACCCCTTAGGTATTAAAAAGGGATTAACATACCTCAAAGCGAACTTATCTATGTTTAAAATAAAAAAAGAAGAACGTTAATCCTCATGACAAGGCGTTCTTCTTTCATTTCTATTATTCTTCTGTATTTTCAACTTCTTCAGACGGCCTGTAATTAAACTGTAAGCCATATCCAGCAGCATGTAACTGATCTCGTAAGAGAGCATAAAACTCTTTTCCATATGCGTTAAGTTCATGTAAAGCATACACTTGTATAACAAATTTATTTTTCCCTACTGTTTCTGGTGTCGTTTCATAAACTTCGCCGCTTTCGATAAAGGCTAAATAATTATTAATTTTATCTTGTAAGAGTAATGCATGTTCATGCTCTTCTTTCCAATTTAATGCATCAAAAATAGTTAAGTATACAATATCTTTATTGTTATTATCTAAGGAAATTAAATCAACCTGATCTATATCATGTAACGCCATATAAATCCTCCTATTCTTTTTTTCGTATCACGTTAACTTTAGTGGGTGGGATTTCTTCGAGATATTCAAAAGGTGGCTTATTTTTACTTCTAATAACAGCGCCACTTTCTTCAATTTCAGGAAATGCTTTTTTCTGATTTTTGGTAAGTGGTGCTGTTGGCGATGATTTTAACTCAATTAATTCTATTTTACCATGTATGTCTTTCCCACCTATGTCTACACGGGTTCGAACACCTGATTTTGTCATTATAGTGACTTGATTATTTAATTCGAATTGTGCTTTCTCATTTTTTATAACTGTTTCCATTTCTCTTTCAAATGCTTTTCCGACTTTTATATTTGTATCTAAAGTTTTTCTTTGTTTTTCTAGTTTTGTTGCTGCATCTATTGTATTTGCAACCTTTTTACCTGATTTTAATATTTTAACACCTTTACCAATCGGTGTGATACCAGCTACTAACATTAGTCCTGCTGCACCACGTTCCCATGCTGAAAGTGTTTCGCCAGTGTCAGGATCTACACCCTCTATCAAACGTCTTGCATCATATTCTCCGGTCAATTCTCCGGCTATATCACGAGCTAATTTCCCGCCATCAATTCCTTTTTCGCCAGAAGATTTCCCACAAAATGAACCTTCTTCTAGTGTAACTTCTTGACTATCAGCTTTACGGAATTTTTCAGCAGCCTTTTCGAGTTCTTCTGCAATTTTATCAAGTTCCATTAAGACGATGAATATTTTCGGTTTTGCTTCGTTAAAATTTTGTTAGAAGTGTTCACTAGTTGCCCCATTCCACATTGAAGCTATATATTCAGTTTGATTGTATAAATCTTGATGTAATTGATCTAAGTAGTTTCGTGAATTCCTCACAGTTTTTGCCACTCGTTCTAATTCTTCAGGTGTTACCTTTATTTGCGCCATGTCATCCCTTCTTTTTCTAATATTTCACAAGAAAATTATACCATATTGATATTTTTCTACTAAAGGGATTTTCGGATGATTAATTACACATAAACTCACTATCAAAGTAAAACTTATCCGTATCAAAAATGAAAGGTGAGTTGCTCTTAGGGAAAGAAAAAGAACGAACGGTGTTAGATAATTCATCAAGTAAAAAAGCGAACGTATAAGGAAAATATCCGTTCACCTTTGTACTCTTTATAAATGTAATTCGTAATTTCCGTCAGTACTATTAGGACTTCTAAATATTTCCTCGAATGGAGCAACTTTTTTGGAAAAGCCATTTTTTAATGCAAAGTGGTAACCTTTTTCGGTTATAACTTCCTGTAACACTAAGCGTTTGAAGCCCTTTTCTTTTGCGAATTTTTTGAGCCATTCAAGAACAATACTGCCCTTACCTTGATTACTTGGAGTAATACTTATAGCAGTGATCGCCAAGTGTGGGTCGGGATAAAATTCACTTCTAAGATTAATTGTGATCATAGATTCTTTAGAAGAAATAATTAAAGAGTGTTTAGAAGAATTTCCAATGAATTCTATTTCGTCTTGTACTAATTCTTCTAATAGTATTTTAAATTTTTGAAAGTCATGTATATGAAGAGGAATTTTGATGAAGTTTTCTTTCAAAATAAGCAACTCCTTTTATCATTTATTTTTTGTACTTACCCATTGCTATACACACGCCAGCCTTATATTTTTTGGCCCCAAACTTGCCCCACTTAGCCCCAGGTACATTCTTTTTAATGTCTTATTTTGCGTTGTTAATAATAAATAAAAAAGCCCAGGCCCCTTGATAAACAAGGTTCCTAAGGCTTTTAATACTACTCTTTGCAGAGTACCGAGATTAACGAGAGTAGAACTCTACGATTAATGCTTCGTTGATTTCAGCTGCTAACTCAGAACGCTCAGCGTGACGAGTGTAAGTAGCTTCTAACTTATCAGCATCGAAAGTTAAGTATTCTGGTACGAAGTTGTTAACTTCGATCGCTTCTTTAACAACAACAAGGCTGTTAGATTTTTCGCGAACGCTGATAGTTTGGTTAGGTTTAACGCGGTAAGATGGGATATCTACGCGAGCGCCATCAACCGTGATGTGACCGTGGTTTACTAATTGGCGAGCTGCACGACGAGTGCGAGCTAAGCCCATGCGGTAAACTAGGTTGTCAAGACGAGCTTCAAGAAGGATCATGAAGTTTTCGCCGTGCTTACCAGGCATTTTACCTGCTTGGTCAAATGTGCGACGGAATTGACGCTCAGTCATGCCGTACATGTGACGAAGTTTTTGTTTCTCTTGTAATTGTAAACCGTATTCTGAAAGTTTCTTACGTTGGTTAGGACCGTGAGGACCTGGTGCGTAAGGGCGTTTTTCTAATTCTTTTCCTGTGCCGCTTAGAGAGATTCCAAGACGACGAGACAGTTTCCATGCTGGACCTGTATAACGAGCCATAGTTGACTCCTCCTTTAAAAATGTTTTTATTTTCGTAAAATAAAAACAGACGTAATCGATATTTACGGGTATTTTGTTTTCATGTACCTTCGCTCCAGCAGCAGGGAGTTACGAGATACACCTCCGCAGAGGAACAAAATACAAACGATAAACTCACATTACAAGGCTGCCTTTTTATTTTACACAAACGCTATTATATCTTTTACTTACAGTTTCGTCAAGAGACTCCCTTTTTGTTTTATGCAGATAAATTTTGGAAATTAACAAGAAGGAATTTAAAACAATATAAAAGAAGAGGTAGAAACAGAAGTGAAACGCTTACATAAAATGTAGTAAAGACGTTCATCAGATTTTTCCTGGTGGATATGTGGAAATAAAGACATAAGGGGGATGTTTTTATGAAAAAGAAACATATAGAGACAGCATTAATTCATCACGGATATGAATCAAATGAAAATAAAGGGAGTTTAACACCACCTTTATTTCAAACTTCTACATTTACGTTTGAGACAGCACAGCAAGGAGAATCGAGTTTTGCGGGAGAAGATCCATCTTATATTTATTCAAGGCTTGGGAATCCAACTGTGAAATTATTTGAAGAACGTATGGCTGTTTTAGAAGGTGGAGAGGAAGCGCTGGCGTTCGGTTCAGGTATGGCAGCCATTTCAGCAACGTTAATCGGTTTTCTAAAGGCTGGAGATCATATTATTTGTTCAAATGGATTATATGGATGTACGTACGGTTTTTTAGAAGTATTAGAAGAGAAATTTATGATTACTCATTCGTTTTGTGATATGGAGACAGAGACTGATATTGAAAATAAAATTCGTCCAAATACAAAGCTCATTTTCGTTGAAACACCGATAAATCCAACGATGAAATTAATTGATTTAGAAAAGGTGATCGGGGTAGCGAAGCGCAATGATTTGCTTGTTATTGTTGATAATACGTTTTGTTCACCTTATTTACAAAGACCTCTTGAACTTGGTTGTGACGCCGTCGTTCACAGTGCGACAAAATATATTGGTGGTCACGGGGATGTTGTAGCGGGTGTAACAATTTGTAGAACGAAAACGTTAGCTGACAAAATCCGTCCGATGCGAAAAGATATCGGCGGTATTATGGCGCCGTTTGACGCGTGGTTATTGTTACGCGGATTAAAAACATTAGCAGTAAGAATGGATCGTCATTGTGATAACGCGGAAAAAATTGTATCGTTTTTGAAAAATCATGAAGCAGTAGAAGGTGTTTGGTATCCCGAGGGAGAATTAGCATCTCGGCAAATGAAACGAGGTGGGGGCGTTATTTCTTTTTCAATTAAAGGTGGAAAAGAGGAAACACAGTCGTTTATCAATGACCTCCATTTTATTACAATTGCCGTAAGTTTAGGTGATACAGAAACGTTAATTCAGCATCCAGCGACGATGACGCATGCAGCTATTCCGGCTGAACTAAGAAAAGAAATGGGTATTTTTGATAATTTAATACGCCTATCTGTCGGCTTAGAATCATGGGAAGATATCGTTTCTGATTTAGAACAGGCACTAAAGAAGATATCTACTGTTAGTAATCAATAAAATGAAACTTTAATCAGTGGGGGTTTTGTCCATCCCCAGCTGATTATTAGCCCTCACCAATCGGGCTTTTACGGGCAGTTATCTCCCACTTAACTTCCTTGTATTCGCCGAATTTACTGCCCGTTAATGTGGGATAAAAAAGAGTGAGCTATCGGTTTCGTACGTTACGTACGTAATCGATAGCTCACTCTTTTTTTTATTAAATATGTTTTAGGAGTGTTTCCACAAACTTTTCTAAATAGTGCTGATCTACTTCATCGAAACGATTTTTTTCAGGACTATCAATATCAAGCACACCAATGATATTTCCTTCTTTCATAATCGGTACAACGATTTCAGAATTAGAGGCACTATCGCAAGCGATATGTCCTGGGAATTGGTGAACATCTGCTACAAGTTGCGTTGTTTTTGTTTCAGCTGCAACGCCGCAAACACCACGTCCGAACGGAATACGCACGCAAGCTGGCATCCCTTGGAATGGTCCAAGAACAAGTTGATTTCCTTCTGTTACATAAAAGCCAACCCAATTAACGCGATCTAAAAATTGATTTAATAGTGCGGACGCATTTGATAAGTTTGCGACTACGTTCGGTTCGCCAGTTAATAATGCATCCAGTTGTTTAATTACTGTCTCATATTGCTCTTCACGAGATCCTGCATAACTTTCTTTTGTAAACATGGAAACAACTCCCTTTTTAGCGAGATATGTAAAACGATAGCAAAATACGATGTATTTCACATGACTTTGTCGATAGAAAATTAAAGGAATTTGTCTTAAAAGTCAAGAAATTTAAACTATAGCTGTTCATTGAGAGGAAGTGAGCGCATGAAGCAGACGAAACAAAAGGTAATTGATGCGGCAATATCGTTGTTTAATACGAAAGGTTATGACGGGACATCAGTGCGAGACATTGCAAAGCGAGCGGATGTGAATGTAGCGAATATTTCATATTATTTTGCTGGAAAGCAAGGGTTATTAGAACAGCTTATTACTGATTTTTTAGAAGGATATATTCACGTAATTGAAACGTCATTTGAACAGAGAGAATATTTATCGGCTAAAGATGTGATGGTGCAAATGGTGCGCGGGATTTTACGATATCAATTTGATAATAGAGAACTGACACGTTTTTTTTATAGAGAGCTTTCGCTTGATACGACATTAATTCGTGAAGTGATGACCGTTTATTTTTCTAGAGAAAGATATTATATAGAGCAAATCATTAAACAAGGACAAATGAAGCAAGAATTTAAAAAGATATCTTTTACAATGTTTATGACGCAATTAAAAGGCATGATAAATATGCCGTTTTTATATCCACAATATATATCAGAGGTGCTACACTCATTTCCGTCTGAGACGTTTTTCTTAGAAATGTATACGAAGGAAATTGAGCAATGGATGGAACGAACATTATATAAAGCGAGTATGTATTATGAACTACCAAGAGCTGTTCATATGTGAAAAATCCCCACCTAACGAACTGAGGTGGGGATTTTTATATGTTGTTTTCTTTGCTATAAATTGTTGCATACTAGCGCAATAATTGTTAATGAGGCAACGGCAATTTCTATGTTATCGACAGTATAACTTTGAAACATAGAACCGATAAGTGCAAGTACAGGAACTAAATTCATAAATAATATGCCGTTAATAGATGAAATATATCGATTTCCCGTGTTCCAGCAAAATACAGGGATACATCCCGCAACAATCGACATATAAAAGAGTTCAAAACGAACGCTCATAACGGTATGTAGTGACGGTACAGAAATTATATTTGTGTAGGTATATTACCGAGTTTAGCGGCTCATTACATATCAAAGTGTAAAGACTTATTAGAGGATACATATGAAATAGAATGGAAAATTGAGCATATGAAAGTATTAATAGAGTTATTTAAAGAGTGAAAAGTTGAAGCGATGTTCATCGATTCAGTAGTAGAAGGCGCTACATATATATAAGAAATGCGGGAAGAAAAAATCGTTTGTGCTGTTTCAAATAATCATCCGTATAGAGTGAAAAAGGTAATCCGAATGGAAGAGTTGCAAAATGAACAGCTAATTGTATACCTAGAAATATGTGATGTAAGGAAAATGATTATGAATGTGTTTCAATGTATGGGCGCGAAACCAATAATTGCGGTTGAAACATCTTATGCAGAACCGATGATTGCGATGGTAGGAGCTGGACTTGGTATAACATTGCTTCCGGAAACCGCTTTACAGTAAGCCGTAATGCAAGGTAACGTACGTGCGATTTCTGTAGAACCACCACTAATGCGAAAGATTTATTTCGTCTCTCATATGAAAGAGAGCTCGTTATCCTGCATTAACTGCCCGTAAAAGTCTTACCTTTATTGCATTCATTTGAGGACGGATAATGGAATAAGTGGAATATTAAGAAATATTACAATCACATGTAAAGAAACATGAAATTTTAAAAAAAACTAGGTCAAAAACACGTCATTACATGGTATGATTAGAACATTGTTAGTTGTTAAATATAGGGGAATTCCCTTTTTATACATAATGCCTTCCATTTCATAAACGGAACGGACAAAAAAAGAGATATAACTAGGAGGCTTTTTTGCATGGATTCTATCCTGACGATCGTTATCATTGTAGTAAGCTCTATTCTAGTGCTGCTCATGATAGAGCTTGTGATAAGAAATCGTTCATATAAAGATATTGAAGCACTGGAGCAGTGGAAACAAGAGATAAAAGATAAACCTGTGGCAGATGAACTAAAGCGGGTAAAAGATTTAAATATGACAGGTCAAACAGAAGAGCTGTTTGGTAAATGGCGTGAAGAGTGGGATGAAATTGTATCAACAACTCTTCCGAAAGCTGAAAAAGATTTAGGGCAAGCGCGAAAATTCGCCTCGCAATTCTCCTTCCGCAAAGCAAAGCATGCGATGAAAGAATCCATAAGTGGTTTAGATGACGCTGATAATCGTATTACAGACATTTTAAATGAATTACAGCAACTGTTAGAAAGCCATGAGAAAAATAGCGCGGAAATTGAAGGGTTACGTGATACATATCGTAGTATGAAAAAGAGCGTTCTTGCTCATCGACACATGTATGGAGCAGCTGAGCAAAAAATTGAAGAGATGTTAGATGTTGAATCCGAGAAGTTCAAAACTTTTGAAGAGGCAACAGATAATGGTGATTATTTAAAAGCGAGAGAAATTGTTATTAGTTTAGAAGAAGGTTTAGCAAGTTTAGAAATCGTTATTCATCAAATTCCGGATTTATTGGTAGAGTGTCAAGCGACATTACCAGTTCAGCTGGAAGATTTATTACAAGGCCATGATGATATGATAAGACAAGGCTATGTATTAGAGTATTTGGAAATCCCTAAAGAAGTCCGCGATATGACGACACAACTACACACATGTTTAATGGATATACAGGAACTTCATATAACAGAAGCAGCAGAAAAAGTAGAGAACTTAAAAACTCATTTAGACAGTTTTTATGATCAACTTGAACAAGAAGTGCATGCGAAACATTATGTGGAGCAAAAAACACTGTCTGTTTATGAAGATTTAGAAGAAATTCGTACAGAAACAATTGAAACGAAAATAGAAACACAACTTGTGAAACAAAGTTATCAATTACAAGACAAAGATATTGAGTCACAAAAAGTAATTGAAAAGCAAATGCATATTTTAATGAAACGTTTTGAAGTGTTACAAATACGCGTTGCTGAACAAGATATTGCATTCTCTATCATTCGTGAGGAACTAGAAGAGGTTTATGAGCAATGTGAAACTTTAAAAGTACTTCATGCAGAATATAAAGAAATGTTGCAAACGATGCGCAAAGAAGAATTTGAAGCACGTGAGAAGTTACAAGAAATGCGAAATACAATTTTTGAGACGAAACGTTTTATGCAAAAGTCGAATTTACCAGGTCTTCCAGAGAGTATTATGGAAGATTTACAAAAAGGGCAAATGGCGATGCAAGCTGTATATGAGCAATTAGAAGTAAAGCCGTTAAATATGAATACTGTAAATAGCAGTTTAGAAGAAGCATACACAGTTGTGAATGGTGTATCTGAAATGACAGAAGAATTAATTGGACAAGCTTATTTAGTTGAAAAACTAATTCAATACGGTAACCGATACCGCAGTCATGATGAGAATCTTGCAGAAAGCTTAAATTATGCGGAGAAATTATTCCGTGAATATCAATACGATGCAGCTTTAGAACAAGCGGCTTCTATATTAGAGCAACTGGAACCTGGTGTTGTTCAAAAAATAGCTGAATATGTAGACAATGAGCAAACCCTTTAATAAAGGGTTTGTTTTTTTGTGTAATTTTGAAGTCGATGTTGCTATAATGAATAGCGGAATACAGTAAGGTTGTTCGTTTCAAAATAAAGTGAAACTTTAATCAGTGGGAGTGGGGGGCATCCCCCCACTGATTATTAGCCTTCACCAATCGGGCATTTACGGGCAGTGGATTTCCCACCTAACTTCTTTGCTCCAGCTGAATTTTGAGGTGGGAGTCTTACTGCCCACAAATAGCGGGATAAAGTGAAACCATAAGTGATGGAGTTTCATCCACCACTGATTATTAATCTTCATCACTCAGTATGCCTGCAAATGGCCGGGGGAAATGTACACTTTTATATAAAAACGGAACCTTTGAGTAGTCTTAGCGTAATTACACGTATTTGTGATATGATTATATGATGTGATAGCGCTGAAAGGGGAAGAACGATGATCTATTTTGATAATAGTGCGACGACGAAGCCATATCCAGAAGCGCTTCAATCGTACGTAACGGTTGCAGGGAAATATTTTGGTAATCCTTCTTCTATCCACTCGCTTGGAGGAGAGGCAGAGCGTCTATTAACACAATCGAGAACGATTGCGGCACAGCTCCTTCACGTTAAACCTTCTGAAATTATTTTCACATCAGGTGGAACGGAAGGGAATAACCTTGCGATTAAAGGGATAGCGATGAGGAATCGTTCGCGCGGCAAACATATCATTACAACAAATATTGAACACGCGTCTGTGTTTGAAGCATATAAACAATTAGAAGATCTCGGTTTTGATGTAACGTATTTACCGGTTAACGAGCACGGTGTTGTATCGGTAGAAGATGTAAAACGAGCACTTCGTGAAGATACGATTCTTGTGTCAATTATTCACGTGAACAACGAGACTGGAGCGATTCAGCCCGTTGCTGAAATTGGAACATTATTAACGAACTATCCGAAAATAAGATTCCACGTGGACCATGTACAAGGGATAGGAAAAGTACCACTTGATTTATACGCTTCTCATATTGACCTTTGTTCAATATCTGGACATAAATTTCATAGCGTAAAGGGGACAGGTCTTCTTTACGTACGTGATGGTGTAAGATTAGATCCAATCTTATCAGGTGGTCAACAAGAGCTCAAGTATCGTTCAGGTACAGAAAATTTACCTGGTATTGTAGCGATGGTGAAAGCACTTCGTATGACGATGGAACAAGTGAAAGAAAAGATAGTTCATTTGCAAAATTTACAAACAGAGCTGGTCCGTTTCTTTAAAGAGATGGAAACTGTAACGATTAATACATCACTTGAATATGCGGCACCGCACATTTTAAATGTATCATTTGTCGGTTTAAAACCAGAAGTAGTCGTTCATGCTTTAGAAGAGCATGGTGTATATGTATCGACGAAGTCTGCTTGTTCTTCAAAAGCAAATGAAGTGAGCAGAGTACTAGTGGCAATGGGAGTACCGCACGCCGCAGCTACAAGTGCGATTCGCATTAGTCTAGCACCAGACAACACGATGGAAGAAGTAAAACAATTTGAAGGTATTGTTAAAGAGACGATGCCAAAATTATATGAAGTGATGAGGTAAAGAAATATGATGACATATGAATATATTTTAGTTCGTTATGGAGAGATGACGACAAAAGGAAAGAACCGTTCTAAGTTTGTAAGTACGTTAAAAGATAATGTGAAATTCAAATTAAAAAAATTCCCAAACATTAAAATTGATGCAACACATGATCGTATGTACATTCAGTTAAATGGTGAAGACCATGAAGCAATTTCTGAAAGATTGAAAGATGTATTTGGTATTCATAAGTTTAACTTAGCAATGAAAGTAGCATCAGAATTAGAAGATATTAAAAAAGGTGCATTAGCAGCTTTCTTACAAGTAAAAGGTGATGTGAAAACATTTAAAATTACAGTGCACCGCTCTGATAAGCGCTTCCCAATGAAGACGATGGAGTTACTTCCAGAAATCGGTGGGCACATTTTAGAAAATACAGAGGATATCACAGTAGATGTTCATAATCCAGATGTGAATGTACGTATAGAAATTCGCAGTGGTTACAGCTATATTATGTGTGGTGAGCACATGGGAGCTGGCGGTTTACCAGTTGGCGTTGGTGGAAAAGTAATGGTACTTCTTTCTGGTGGTATCGATAGCCCGGTAGCAACTTACTTAACGATGAAACGCGGCGTATCTGTGGAAGCAGTTCACTTCCATAGTCCACCTTTCACAAGCGAGCGCGCGAAACAAAAAGTAATCGATTTAGCACAAGAGTTAACGAAATACTGTAAACGTGTAACACTTCACCTTGTTCCATTTACTGAAGTGCAAAAAACGATTAATAAAGAAATTCCATCTAGCTATTCTATGACAGTTATGCGTCGTATGATGATGCGTATTACAGAGCGTATTGCAGAGGAGCGTAATGCACTTGCAATTACGACTGGTGAAAGTCTTGGACAAGTAGCGAGCCAAACGTTAGATAGTATGCATACGATTAACGAAGTGACAAACTATCCTGTTATTCGTCCGCTTATTACGATGGATAAATTAGAAATTATTAAAATTGCAAAAGAAATTGGAACGTATGATATTTCAATTCGTCCATATGAAGACTGCTGTACAGTATTTACACCAGCAAGTCCATCGACGAAACCGAAGCGTGAGAAAGCAAATCGTTTTGAAGCGAAGTACGATTTCGCGCCGTTAATTGAAGAGGCTGTAGCGAACAAAGAAACAATGGTATTACAAACAGTAGAAGTAGTGGCTGAAGAAGAAAAATTCGAAGAACTTTTCTAAACCCATAAATTACCACATTCAAATGTGCATGAAGTCATGTTGTTTATCACACTCTATACTCACAAGGAGGTGATATAACATGACACGAAGCACAAATAAATTAGCGGTTCCTGGTGCTGAATCAGCATTAGATCAAATGAAATACGAAATCGCTCAAGAGTTTGGTGTTCAACTTGGAGCTGATGCAACATCTCGCGCTAACGGATCTGTTGGTGGCGAAATTACTAAACGTCTAGTTTCACTAGCTGAGCAACAATTAGGCGGTTACCAAAAATAATCCCATATACGATGGCTTAGAAAGAGCGGGTTCTCCCGCTCTTTCTTTTTGTCATTTTCGTCGTTATTTGCCGATGAATCGTTATGTTAAAAACATCGTCGCTATACATTCATACATCAATTCGACATAAATATAAAAAAATTGTCAAAAGAAGAGGGTTCAAAATTTACTGAAAATTCTTTATTATATAAGGGAGGCATAGAAATAAAGGAGGATGTTATATGAAGAGAGAGGAATTGTTAGCGCCGCCGTCTTATAATTTAGTTTCGGAAATAGAGAAATATACGAGTGATAAAGAGAAGCTTGCTTTAATTTGGCAAGATGATAAAGGGAATAGACGAGAGATTACATATTTTGAATTAATGCAAGGTGCGAATAGAATTGGAAACGCTTTTATAAAAAGTGGCTTACAAAAAGGGGACAAGCTCCTTATTATGATGCCGCGCTTAATTGAAGCTTACATGACGTATATTGCTGCGATTAAAGCAGGATTTGTCGTTATTCCAAGCTCAGAAATGTTGCGTAAAAAAGATATTGAGTACCGTATTGGGCACGGAGAAGTGAAAGCAATTGTAAGTTACGAACCGTATATTGGACAATTCGACGGCGTAGAAGCGGTGGAATCTCTTCAAAAATTCGTTTTGAGCGAGCGTTCAGTAGATGGTTGGAAAAATTTAAAAACAGCATTAGAAACAGAAAGTGACATGTTAGAAATGGCGAAGACAGATAAAGAAGATATGGTCTTTTTATCTTATACGTCAGGGACGACAGGAAATCCAAAAGGAGTTGTTCATACGCATGCATGGGCATACGCTCATTTACGTACAAGCGCTCCGAACTGGCTCGGAATTGAAGGAAATGATGTTGTATGGGCAACGGCTAGTCCAGGTTGGCAAAAGTGGATTTGGAGCCCGTTTGTAGCGACTCTCGGTTCAGGTGCAACAGGATTTGTATATAACGGCAAATTTGAACCAAAAACGTATTTAAATTTATTAGGTGATAATAAGGTGAATGTACTTTGTTGTACACCGACTGAGTATAGATTAATGGCAAAGGTAGAAAATTTAAGTGAGTACAATTTAGAAGCGTTACATAGCGCTGTATCGGCAGGTGAGCCGTTAAACAGGGAAGTCATTGAAACGTTCCAAAGGCATTTCGATATTACAGTAAGAGACGGCTATGGGCAAACGGAAAATACACTACTTGTTGGAATAATGAAAGGGATGGACATTAGACCAGGATCAATGGGAAAACCGACGCCAGGAAATCATGTTGATATCGTAAACGAAGAAGGAACTCCTGTACAGGTAGGAGAAGTTGGTGATATTGCAGTTCACATTGAAACACCAGCACTCTTTAAACAATATTATAAAGACGATGAGCGCACAGCGATGCAATTCCGCGGTGATTATTATATTACCGGTGATAAAGCGAAAAAAGATGAAGAAGGCTATTTTTGGTTTGAAGGTCGCGGTGATGATATTATTATTAGCTCTGGTTATACAATCGGACCGTTTGAAGTCGAAGATGCACTTGTAAAACATCCATATGTAAGAGAATGTGCGGTTGTCGCAAGCCCTGATGAAATTCGCGGAAGTGTCGTGAAGGCATTTATCGTATTAAGAGAGAATATAGACAAGAACGAAGAAACATTAATTCCAGTGCTCCAACAACATGTCAAAGAATTGACTGCACCATATAAATACCCTCGCAAAATTGAATTTGTAGATGAACTACCAAAAACGATTTCCGGAAAAATTCGCCGTATTGAACTTAGAAAACAAGAGATGGAGCTGCCTTCAAAATAATTTTGAAAATAGTGAAGTAAATAGTTGAATGAAATGTTAAATGTATGATATTATAAAAACGAACACAAGTTCGATTTTATAAACTAAAAAAAGAGGTGTCCGTATGATTTTAGGTATTAATCCGTACTTAGTTTTAGATGGTAGTGGGCAAGAAGCTGTACAGTTTTACAAAGAGGCGTTAGACGCAAAAGTAGAAGTAATGCAAACTTTTGGTGACATGCCTGAAAATCCAGAATACCCAATTCCAGCTGAAGCGAAAGAGCGCGTTTTACATGCTACTTTAAAAGTTGGTAATACGGACCTTATGATTTCTGATACATTCCCAGGTCAAGGGCATGCAATCGGATCTCAAGTAACAATCGCAATTCAAATTAATAATGCAGAAAAAGCGAAAGAAGTATTTGATAAGTTACAAGAAGGTGGAGAAGTTATTATGTCACTTCAAGAAACTTTCTGGAGCCCAGCATACGGACAAGTAAAAGATAAATTTAACATTGAATGGCAAGTTACAACGAACCCTACTGAACAAAATTAATTTTTGGAAAAGCACCATTTTTAATCGAAATGGTGCTTTTTTTATACGCTCTAATTTCGTAGACTAAAGGAAAAGGGGGACGAGTATATGGGAGAAATTTGGTATGGCGGCACCATTTACACTATGCGAGAAGAGAATGAAAAAGTAGAAGCTATTTACGTTGAAAATGGCGTCATTGTTCATATGGGGAATAAAGAAGAGTTAGAAAACCGATATTCAGAAGTGAAGTTATATGACTTAAAAGGGAAAACGATGATTCCAGGTCTTGTTGATAGCCATATGCATCTTATTGGGCATGGGGAGAGGTTGCTTCGTCTAGATCTATCAAATTGCAAATCTTATAGCGAAGTACTTACTCTTGTTCAGAAGCGCGTAGAAGAAGCGCCAAAAGGATCTTGGATTATCGGAGAAGGATGGAATGAAAATAATTTCACAGATACAAAACAAGTTCATGTACGTGATTTAGATGAAATCTCTAAAGAACATCCGATTTTATTAAAGCGTGTTTGTCGTCACGTGACATGGGTGAATTCATACATATTGCAAGAAGCAAACATAACAGAAGCGACGCAAGATCCAAAGGGCGGAAAAATTGGTCGTGACTCATTAAATAAATTAACAGGACTTTTATATGAGCAAGGACAAGAGTTAATTAAACATGCTCAGCCTGAAATAGATGGAGTGTATTTGCAAAGTGCTCTGCAAACAGCGATTTCAGACTGCTGGCAATACGGATTAGTTGGCGGACATACGGAAGACTTAAATTATTATGGCGGCTTTCAAAAAACGTACAATGCGTTTTCACACGTTATAAAAGAAATGCGGTTTAAAGCGCATTTACTCGTTCACCATGAAGTAGCGAATGAACGAAAAGAATATGAAAATGAGCACTATATTGAATTTGGTGCGATGAAAATTTTTTCTGACGGCTCTTTTGGCGGAAGAACAGCTTTATTAAGTGAACCGTATGAAGATGCGAAGGAAACAAATGGAGTTGCCATTTTCTCACGTGAAGAGCTTGCAGGTTTAGTGAAAAAAGCACGAGATTTACATATGCCAGTTGCGATTCATACAATTGGTGATTTATCGCTTGAATATGTCATTGATGCGCTTGAATTACATCCACCAGCAGAAGGATTACGTGACCGTATTATTCATTGTCAGCTAGCTCGTGAAGAGTTGATTGAAAGAATGAAACAATTGCCAGCTATTATTGATATTCAACCAGTCTTTGTTTCATCGGATTTTCCATCAGTGATTGAAAAACTAGGAGAACATCGTCTTCGTTACGCGTACGCTTGGAAGACGTTACTAGATGCAGGATTACACTGCAACGGTGGATCTGATGCTCCAATTGAACAAGTGAATCCATTTTTAGGTATATATAGTGCTGTTACACGTAGAAGTTTTATTGATGGTGTATGCTATATGCCAGAAGAAAGATTAACGGTGTATGAGGCTGTCTCTTTATTTACAACAGGAAGTGCCTATGCAATCGGAAAAGAAGCGAAGCGAGGAAAAATCGCAAAAGGATATGAGGCAGACTTTACGATATTAGACCGCAATATTTTTGAAATTGAGGCGGAAGAAATAAAAGAAGTACAGGCAGAAATGACCGTCATTGATGGGAAGATTGTTTATAGAAAAGACGTGTGAAAATTTGAGGGAGCGGCTCCGAAAATACATTTTGGTGCTGCTTCCTTTTTTTAGATAGGTTGATGATGTCGGTAAATTGATATTTTGGGTAAAATCGTTGATATAATTTCATATACTGTTGTCCTGTTCCAAAATGTTTTGTGAAACAGCGTCAAGTTGCATTTGATAAATAAAAAACCCTCGAATTATGGAAATCCCATAATTCGAGGGTTTTTTGATTACTATAAAAACGTTCTCTGTACTTTTTCCCAGAAAGAGTTGTTTTTTAATTTAACAGTTTTAATTTGTTTATCGCTTAAACGAACAACGGCTTTTTCCACTTGTTTAATGCTAAGTGCTTCGTTATCCATTCCGATAACAGGATAATCATTTCCATCTGGTTTAAGTGTTAAAGTTAACGTACGCTCGTGATTTAAAAGGAACGGTGACCCGAGTGTACGGTATGTGTTGTTATTTAAAGATGCTAGTTCGCTTACTTGGAAACATGGGATAAGTGGATCGACAACTGCACCATGTAATGATTTATTGTAAGCGGTACTGCCTGTTGGTGTGGAGATAACTAATCCATCACCTCTAAATGTTTCAAAATGTAAATTATCGACGTGTACATCTACGACAAATGTTTTAATGATGCTAGAGCGTAATGAAAATTCATTTAAACAATGGAAAGATGTACCATGATCTACATCTACTTTAATTGTTGGATATTTTCGCACTTCAATTTCGTTTTTTGTAATTTCTTGAAGGGCTGTATCAACGTGATCGATGTGGAAATCGCAGTAGAAAGAAATTTCATCCTTCGTAGAAATACCTGCGTATAAGCAATCTTCTCTAAAGCCAGTTTTACGAACGGCTTGTAAGAAAGTTCCATCATCTCCAACGCTGACGATAGCGTTTGCATTTTTTGGATGATCTAATATGGTAAATCCATTCTCCTCTAAAATACGATATACTGGTTTCATTTTTTCAACGAGCGTTACTTTGTCATCACCATAAAAGAAAAATAAATTGCGACGATTTGCCATTATGTATCCCTCCACTGCAGTTAAATTTTCTAGTCTTAGTGCTGCATATCATCAAAATGTATTCTGAATAATATGCTCAAATAGTATATTTCGATATAAAATGTCAAAATCCCTTTTTATTTTTAGAAAAATTTTTATATTCAATTTTATAAAAGGTTGTTTAATGATGAATAAACTTGTCGATAATGGGTATGGAGTGAAAGGATGGTAAGAATGAAATGGCTTGTAATTGGAATGATAATTCTTCTACTTTTTATTTTGCTTATACTATTATCGAAAATATCGCTTAAGGTGACGTTTTTATATTCAGAAATGGAAAAACAATGTTTATTTCAAGTGAAAATATGGATGATTCGATATACGTTTGATGTATTGGAAAGAATTGAAAAACAACAGAAAAAAACGGGGCAGAAAATCGAAAAAGCTGAGAAAGATGGCGGAATAGATAATAAAATTATGGCACAACTTGATAGCATTGGAGAACTGATAAAAAAGCTTCAAGAAGTTCATACTATTGTTAAAGATTTTCTCAAACGAGTGAAAATCAATAGTTGGAAGTGGCATTCACAAATTGGAGCAGGCGATGCGGCTAGTACTGGAATTGTCACTGGGTATGCATGGGGGACAAAAGGAATGGCTGCTGGAGTTGTAGGACAATATATGCATATTGTCGACGTACCAGAATTTGAAATTACCCCTGTTTTTCAAGGGAAAGGATTTGCATCAAGGTGTGAGTTAACAGCATCTTTTCGTATATTTCGTGCTATAAAAACGGGTATCAAATTACTCACGTTTATGAGAAGACAAAGATCTGGTACGAACGAAAAATCAGTTCAATCATAGGGGGGATATAAAGTGGACCATCCAATTCAAGGTTTAATGACAACTGCAATGCAGCATTTAAAACAAATGACTGATGTAAATACAATTGTTGGTGACCCAATTAAAGCGGCAGATGGAAGTGTAATTCTTACAGTTTCGAAAGTCAGTTTTGGATTTGCTGCTGGTGGAAGTGAATTTGGTAAAGTAGAACATTCAGGCCGTCATCCATTTGGCGGGGGAAGTGGTGGAGGAGTTTCTATTAATCCTGTTGCCTTTCTTGTTATAAATGGAGAAGGTGTGAAAGTATTACACTTAGATAAGCAAACACACGTCATCGATAAAATAATTGAATTAGCGCCACAAGCTGTTGATAAAGTGAAAGAAATGATGGATAAACGAAAAGAAGATGATCCTGAATTTCAAATTTAACGAATAAAGAAGCTGATCAGTGGATTAGCTTCTTTAATTTTTTTGTAAATAAAGCGATTTTATTTGCATTATCGATAGGGACAAACTATCATTTACATTGTACATATTTTGTTTAAAATAAGGGAGGATTTTTAAGTGGCAAACGTAACTTTTAAAGGTAACCCAATGACTTTAGTTGGAACAGAAGTTAAAGTTGGCGATCAAGCGCCAAAATTCCAAGTATTAGCAAATGACTTATCTCCAGTAAGTTTAGAAACATACAAAGGCGAAGTAAAATTAATTAGTGTTGTACCTTCAATCGACACAGGTGTGTGTGATGCACAAACACGTCGTTTTAACCAAGATGCAGCAGGTATTGAAAACGCGAAAGTATTAACAATTAGCGCTGATTTACCATTCGCTCAAAAACGCTGGTGTGCAGCAAACGGTTTAGAAAATGTTGTAACACTTTCTGATCACCGTGACCTTTCATTCGGTGAAGCTTACGGCTTAGTAATGAAAGAACTTCGTTTACTTGCTCGTGCAGTATTCGTAGTAGATAGCAATGACAAAGTAGTTTACGCAGAATACGTTGGCGAAGGTACAAGCCATCCAAACTATGAAGCAGCATTAGAAGCAGCTAAATCTGCGAAGTAATGTAAATGAAGACGACCTCTCATTAAAGTTTTACTTTAGAAGAGGTCGTCTTTTCTCATGTATTGTTAACTGAACCAATATATGAGAAAAGACGTTACATCATAAACAACTTGAAGGGGAGCTCTTTGCAAGAGGTCGCTTTTTCTTTTGGGAAAAATTTAGATTATGGTATGATATAAGTTATGTGTAAAAGAGAGAAGGAGGAATGTACGTGAGTCAGGCAGTAGAAACATTATTTTCTATTTTTGATTCTTCTACGGTAGTTTTACGTAAAGAATTAGATGTAACATATTTAGAGGCGCTTGTAGAAACAGGTGATAACTTGTTTGAAGGAGCGATTTTACAAGAGGAATTATCCGAATCAACAATTGAACGGTTGAATCGTGAATATAGTACGTTTAATGAAGAAACATATAAAGGGGAAGAAATTCGTAAAGCATTTCAGCTAGCCATTTTAAAAGGAATGAAAGAGGGCGTACAAGCGAATCACGAAATGACGCCAGATGCAGTTGGAATGTTCATGAGCTACTTATTCCATAAGTTTATGCAAGGTCAAAAAGAAATTACTGTTTTAGACCCTGCAATTGGAACTGGTAATTTAATGACTACATTGTTTAATAGCGCCAAAGAAGAACTAACAATGAGTGGATTTGGTGTAGAAGTGGATGAGGTGTTAATTAAACTTGCTTTAGTAAATGCAAATTTACAAAAGCATGCAATCGAATTCTTCCACCAAGATGGACTAGCACCACTTTATATTGATCCAGTTGATGCAGTCGTTTCAGATTTACCAATTGGTTATTATCCAAATGAAATTGTTGCAAGTGAATATACATTAAAAGCAAATGAAGGAATGTCATATGCACATCACTTATTTATTGAACAAAGTGTGAAACATACGAAAGAAGGCGGGTATTTATTTTTCTTAGTACCAAACTTCATTTTTGAAAGTGATCAAGCGCCAAAGCTACATGCATTCATTAAAGAGACATGTTTTATTCAAGGATTATTACAGCTTCCTGTTTCCATGTTTAAAAACGAGAAAAATGCAAAAAGTATATTTGTTCTCCAAAAGAAAGGCCAAGGTGTAACAATGCCGAAACAGGCACTACTAGTGGAATTACCTAAATTCTCTAACATGAAGGCTATGGAGAACATTATGGATCAATTGAATACTTGGTTTGCAACACATAAATAATACGATATATATGTAACAGGGTTAGTAATTAATGTAGTACAGTTTTATAGGATATGTAATGTTTTTTAATATATACAAGATTTAACTGAATTTTTTTGAAATCTGTAATATATTTTTTTTCTTGGTGTTACAATTTTTTCACTTGAAATATATGTCGGACGATGTTTAAATTAAAATCGTGAGTATAAAATTTACTAATGATGAAACGTTTTCATATTGAGTGAATTTAATTAGATAAAATCGAGCGGTTTGTGGAATGATCCACACAACTACCAAGAGAAAAAGGGGCGAAAGACTAGATGTCAAAAATCATCGCGATTAACGCAGGAAGCTCTTCGTTAAAGTTCCAATTATTTGAAATGCCAAGTGAAACAGTATTAACAAAAGGTTTAGTAGAACGTATCGGTTTAGAAGATAGTATCTTCACAATTACTGTAAATGGCGAAAAACAAAAAGAAATTACAAACATCCCAGATCATGCAGTAGCAGTTAACATGCTTCTTAAGAAATTAACTGAAAACGGAATCGTAAAATCTCTTGATGAGATTGGCGGTATCGGTCACCGTGTTGTACACGGAGGCGAAAAATTTGCTGATTCTGTTTTAATTGATGCTGAAGTATTAGCTGATATCGAAGAATTAAGCGATTTAGCACCACTTCACAACCCAGCAAACCTTGTTGGTATTAAAGCATTCCAAGAAGTACTACCAAACGTACCAGCAGTAGCAGTATTCGATACAGCATTCCACCAAACAATGCCGGAATCTGCATTCCTATACAGCTTACCATATGAGTACTATGAGAAATTTGGCATCCGTAAATACGGTTTCCACGGAACTTCTCATAAATATGTAACTGAGCGTGCGGCTGAATTATTAGGTCGTCCAATTGAAAGCTTAAGCCTACTTTCTTGTCACTTAGGTAACGGTGCAAGTATCGCAGCAGTAGAAGGCGGTAAGTCTATCGATACTTCTATGGGCTTCACTCCACTTGCTGGTGTAACAATGGGTACACGTTCTGGTAACCTTGACCCTGCGTTAATTCCATACATCATGGAAAAAACAGGCCAAACAGTAGAAGAAGTAGTTAACGTATTAAACAAGAAGAGTGGTATGTTAGGTCTTACTGGTTACTCTAGTGACCTACGTGACATCATTGCGAAAGAAGAAGAAGGCGACCACCGTGCGAAAGTAGCACTTGATGTATTCGTAAGCCGTATCCACAAATACATCGGTTCTTACACTGCTCGTATGAAAGGTGTAGACGCAATCATCTTCACAGCTGGTGTAGGTGAAAACAGTGCGATTATTCGTGAGCGCGTATTAGAAGGCCTTGAGTACATGGGCGTATACTTCGACGTAAAACGTAATAACGTATTCGGTGAAGAAGCATTCATCAGCTTCCCACACTCTCCAGTAAAAATTATCGTAATTCCAACTGACGAAGAAGTTATGATTGCTCGTGACGTATTACGTCTTGGAGATATTGGTTAATATACTATATGAAAAAAAGACGAGATCCTATAGGATTTCGTCTTTTTTCTTTTGGATATAGTTTAAAATTCCATTTGGATATAGTACTTTTTCCTTCTGAATGAAAGCTGTAATGGGAATCCATTTCGCATACGATACGGTTTGCTCATCTTGTATATTCATTTTTTCCATTTCATATAGTGATGTGTCTAATAAGCGTAAAGAATATAGCTGAATGATTTCATGACCAATTTCTCCATCAAGATGAAAGATATTTTCTAAGCAGCCTAAATAATTGTTGATTTCCACTTCTGTGTGAAGCTCTTCTTGAAATTCGCGAATAACAGTATGTGCTGATTTTTCACCAAGTTCAATTGATCCGCCAAGAGGTCGGTAATATGTTTCATCGCCTGTATGATATTCTTGTACGAGAAGGCGACCGTGATGTATAGCAATGCCAAAAGCTTTTGCACGTGGATACATATATAATCACTCCTTATTTATTTTGTATAAGGATGATTATAAGGCAGGGTGTGATAAAAGGTGACGTGTATTTAAGCGTTTGGCCGAATTGTGATGCCATTAAATAAGTCATTCCAAAATGCTTCATTGTACTGGTATATATCCATCACTGGGCATTTTATAACACAAATATTTTGTAATCCCCAATCTTCTTGGGCGATAGTTGGTACATCTTCAGGAATGAGTAATAGGACAGAGAATGTATGTTTAACTATTTGAGATAAAATTTGTTCCAAGGAACGTGCTTCTTCGTATGTTCCTCCCGTTCGAATAAACAATGTGGATTCTGCCGTTTCGATTGTAGTTAGAAAACGATTAATTCGATGCTCATAGTTTAACTTAATTTCTGTATAAGAAGGCCAGGATGTTGGTGTGTTTACATCTGTTTTAAAGTCGTGACAGGAGTCAATTTCATATAGGTTGTCACGGAGTCTTAATTTCGCATCATCATCCCAAAATGAGATGAAGGATAAGTTTTCGAACTGTAAAAAACGGTCAAATCGATTTTGTAATAATAAATTCACTTTTTCTAATGAAGGGCTTAGCATAAAATCGATAACACCAAAAAATGGTGATAATTCGAATTGATATAAAGCCCAAGCAGGCCAGCAGTTTTGTCCTAAGCTGAATACTGCATTATATTCTTTTTTTATATTGGATAGATTCATGTGATTCATTTCATCCTTTTTGCTAATATTTTATGTCACTAAAAAATGGTATGTGAATAAAGATAGACAAGCATATTTGCAAAGAAGAAGCAGAAATATGTTACAATAGAAAAAAATCGAACGAGGTGGTTGTTACGATGCGATCGAAGCGAGAACAAGCCATTTTAGACAATATAAAAGAGTGGGAAGGGCAATTAGTAGAGCAAGAAGCGACCGATTTTCAAAAGATGTTTGATAAGTGGTTGCATACGACAATTGCGAAACTGCCTGAGAAAAAACGAAAAGACTTTTTTACGAAAGCAGATGGATGGCTCTTTCATTTGCATGCGCTTATTCAAAGTTCACAATCACAGCTAGATGCACGTAATCGTATTTTAGGAACATCGAGATTATTTGATGAATCAATTGAGCAACTTGAAGATTTGAAGGCGTTATCTATTGATCAATTAACATACATAGCAGAGCAGCAAACAGCACGTCATCGTCTATATTCATTCGTACAAGGCGGAGCAACTGGTGCTGGTGGTTTATTATTATTAACGGCTGATTTTCCGGTTATGATTGCGTTAAATGTGAAGGCTGTCCAACTTGTTGCGACATCATTTGGGCATGATGTGAACAAGCCGTATGAAATGATGCTTGCGTTAAAGGTATTCCATGCAGCATTATTGCCGGCGAGACTTCAGCAATATGCATGGTACAATTTACTGAGAGAACTCGAACAAGAGGATTCATTCTTCTATGAAGGAGACGAAGCAGTATTAAAGCCAGCTTCTACTGAGGTTGTGTTAAAACAAATTTTGAAGACGTTTTCGATTTATGCTCTTCGTCGTAAAGTATTCCAAGGCATTCCTGTACTCGGAATGGCGATTGGCTCTACAGTGAACTATCGCTTAACGAGGAATGTTACTGAATTTGCAAATAAGTTTTATCAAGTACGCTACATATTAGAAAAAGAAAAGAGAGCATGAAAAAAGCGAGAGGCCGAAGCCTTTCGCTTTTTAGTTTGTCGCATGTTTTTTGGATATTGGAATAGAAACGGGTTGCTTTGCTGCTTTCTTTTCTGTTTTTGGATAGTAAATTAAATCCAATGTTTTTGCCTGTACGGCAATCGAAAGAATAGTAAAAGCAATTTCTGTCCAATTTAAATAATATAATGAAAGCGCAAGAACAATCGCGTCAAAGACGAAGAAAATTTGCCCAATTGTAAACCGAGTTCGTTTACTTAATATAATTGTTAAAATATCGTCTCCACCGGTTGCACCGCCAAATCGCAATATAAAACCGAGTCCAATACCAGCTAACGCACCGCCAACTACTGCAGCTACAAATAAATTATTTGATAAATCTACCGTAAAAGGAGAATAATTTTCCATAAGGGAATAAAATACTCCGAATGAAAGTGAACCTAAGAATGAATAGCCAACCATTTTTCTACCTAAAAATGAAGCACATAGTAAAATAATAGGGATATCCATTACTACAGTTGAAATAGATGGTGAAATATCATAAAAATTTTGGATAAATAGTGCAATACCTACAAAGCCACCTTCTGTTAAGTGGTTTTGGAAGTGAATGTGATATAGCGCTGCTGCTAATATAAATGAACCGATTAAAACCATAAAAACTTCTTTAATAATTTGTCGACTTTGGATGTTCCTCATCGTTATTCCTTCTTTCAGTAGTTAGTAGTCCTTTTGGTGTTGTAAACTAACTACGAGCTCACATGTAGCTTTCAGTTAGTTTACGAAAAAAACTAACTACGCTATATGTCGCTGAAGAAATAACGAATAATCCTCTCGTCCATCAATTCTCCCTACCTTCGTTTTAGTTTAAGTCTTAAAGCGACTAAACAAAACGGGGAGTAGGATTCTTCATTTAGCAATCCTGCTCTTCTTTGTTTTGTTTAGCTAGTAACAATTAAGTCCTAAACAAAACGCTATGTGTAAGAAGAGTCTTTTTTTTGCCAAATTATCCTTCGGGCAATCATAATTTCCCCACTCTCGTATTTTTTTCGCTAGACTAAAGTATCTGAGCTGAAAAATACGCTACGTGTATGATTCGTCAATACGATGCCACATGCTCCTTCGAGCGATCATGATATCAAAATCCCTTCCTTCAAGATTTATATTATTATATCATACTTTCAAAAAATACATGCGGATGGAAACCGACAATAACCGGAGAGAATCTACAAAAAATGTTATGTTTAAATATTTTTGTAGAAAAGCCTAAGTTATTTCGTAGAACTGGACAACTTTTAGAAGTTTGTCCAATAAGTAAGAAAAGAAGGGTTTTTATTCAATTGTATTGTTCTCATCACTTTTATCTTTAAAAAATGCATCCCAGCTAATGATACTTAAAAAAGTTAAAGCGATAATAATGAAAGCTCGCATAAGTTTGAGACCTGCTTTTGTACATAGTATATGAATAATTTGTTTCGGAATGTGTCATTTTTTTACAAGCTCTAACTATTATGAGAGTATATTAATATAGATAGATGAGGGGGAGAATGGAGATATGCTAAAAGACATGTTTAAAAGAAAAGAATTAAAATGTGTTTCATGTCAGAAAAAGATTCAATATGAAGAAGAGCTAGTTGCTTTTGTAAAGTTGCCAAAAGAAAGAAGTATATTAGTTGGTCCGTTTGATGTGTGTTTGGCGAAAACAGCACAAGAAATATATTGTAAATCGTGTTACGACAAAAAAGCATGACCCGAATTAATTGAGGGGCATGCTTTTTTCATTGGTGTGCTTTTCCCTCAGATACGTTTTGGGTTAGACGATACCAAAGCCAAAGATCGTTAATAATTGAAGCAAGATCGGCAATTTCTGAATTTAGCTTGCAAGAAATTTCGAAGTCTTCTTCGTTATTTAAGTGGTGTTGTTTAGCGTTAATATGGTGCTCAAGTTCCTTTATGCGATCAGGTATTTTTCCGCGAACTTGCTCCCATTTTAATAAAATAGAATGCTGCGCTTGTTCAGAGATGTCTTCCCATTTTTTTTGTATGTTCGGTACTTCAATTCCTAGATGTTCATTGTATATAAAATACTTTTTCATAGACACCCCTCCATTTTCCTTCCTCTATTTTACATAAAAAAAGAAAGAAGTTCGACGGAATTGTTTGAAAAAAATTTATAAATTCCCCTTGATTCATTTTATGAAAGGTGATAAAGTTTGGATTATTATAAGAAAAGATGAATATTTATTCTTTAGGGGGATGCAAAATGGAGAAGAAAAAAGTTGTATTAGCATATTCCGGAGGTCTTGATACTTCCGTTGCAATTAAATGGTTACAAGAGAAGAATTATGATATTATCGCGCTTTGCTTAGATCTAGGGGAAGGTAAAGACTTAGCGTTTGTAAAAGAAAAAGCACTTTCAGTAGGTGCAATTAAATCATATATGATTGATGTTCAAGAAGAATATGCGAATGAATATGCATTGATAGCGATGCAAGCTCACACGTTATACGAAGGGAAATATCCTCTTGTCTCTGCATTATCTCGTCCGCTTATTGCAAAAAAATTAGTAGAAATTGCAGAGCAGGAAGGCGCAAGTGCAGTTGCACATGGATGTACAGGGAAAGGGAATGACCAAGTTCGTTTTGAAGTTTCTATTCAAGCGTTGAATCCATATTTAGAAGTTATTGCGCCTGTACGTGAATGGAAATGGTCACGTGAAGAAGAAATTGCATATGCAAAAGAAAACGATATACCGATTCCAATTAATTTAGATAGCCCGTTTTCAATCGATCAAAACTTATGGGGACGCAGCAACGAATGTGGAATTTTAGAAGATCCATGGGCAGCGCCGCCAGAAGAAGCATACGAGATGACATTAGCATTAGAAGATACACCGAATAAACCAGAGTTTGTAGAAATCGGATTTGAAGCAGGAGTACCGACGACTTTAAACGGCACTGCATACCCACTCTCAGAACTAATTAAAACGTTAAATGCCTTAGCTGGAAAACATGGCGTGGGACGTATCGACCATGTAGAAAATCGCCTTGTCGGTATTAAATCTCGTGAAGTATATGAATGCCCAGCAGCAATGACATTAATAACAGCGCATAAAGAGCTTGAAGATTTAACACTTGTGAAAGAGGTCGCTCATTTCAAACCGATGATTGAGCAAAAACTAACAGAATTAATTTATAACGGTTTATGGTTCTCACCTTTAAAACAAGCGCTCAATGCTTTCTTACAAGAAACGCAAAAAAATGTAACAGGTACAGTGCGTGTGAAATTATTTAAAGGTCATGCGATTGTAGAAGGGCGTAAATCTGAGTACTCTTTATACGATGAAAAATTAGCAACGTATACTGCCCAGGATGAATTTAATCATGATGCAGCAGTTGGATTCATTTCATTATTCGGTTTACCTACGAAAGTATACAGCCAAGTGAATCAAAAGAAGGTGGAAGCGTGAGCAAACTTTGGGGCGGACGTTTTACAGAAGAAGCGGAAGCGTGGGTTGAAGAGTTTGGAGCATCCATCTCCTTTGATCAACAATTAGTAAATCAAGATATAAAAGGGAGTATCGCACACGTAACGATGTTAGCAAAGCAAGGCATTGTTACGAAAGAAGAAGCAGAGAAAATAAAGATAGGGCTTCAATATTTACTAGAGGAAGCGAAACAAAATAAATTGAATTTCTCAGTCGAGGCTGAGGACATTCATTTAAATATTGAAAAAATGTTAATTGAAAGAATCGGTGAAGTAGGAGGGAAACTTCATACAGGCCGAAGCCGTAACGATCAAGTAGCGACAGATATGCATTTGTATTTAAAAGAAAAAGTAGAAGATATTATAAAAGCTACAAAACAATTGCAAACTGTTCTTGTTCATCAAGCGGAAAATAACATTGAAACAATTATGCCCGGCTATACGCACTTGCAACGTGCACAGCCGATTTCATTTGCGCATCATATTCTTGCTTACTTTTGGATGTTAGAGCGCGATGTGAATCGTTATGAAGATTCGTTAAAGCGTATTAACATTTCACCATTAGGAGCAGGAGCACTAGCGGGAACAACATTTCCTATTGACCGAGAATATAGTGCGGAGCTTCTTGGATTTAATGGAATCTATGAAAATAGTTTAGATGCGGTAAGCGATCGTGATTTCATATTAGAGTTTTTAAGTAACTCATCTATGCTCATGATGCACTTATCACGCTTTTGCGAAGAACTTATTTTATGGAGTAGTCAAGAGTTTCAATTTATTGAAATGAGCGACCAATACGCGACAGGTAGCAGCATTATGCCGCAAAAGAAAAATCCAGATATGGCTGAGCTCATTCGCGGAAAAACAGGCAGAGTATATGGTAATTTATTTAGCTTACTTACAGTAATGAAAGGATTACCGCTCGCTTACAATAAAGACTTACAAGAAGATAAAGAAGGAATGTTTGATACAGTGAAAACGGTGGAAGGATGCCTTCATATTATGGCAGGCATGATTGAAACGATGAATGTAAACAAAGAAAAAATGGGGCAAGCTGTGACGCAAGACTTCTCTAACGCAACAGAAATTGCCGACTATTTAGCAAGCAAGGGACTGCCGTTCCGTCAAGCTCATGAAATTGTCGGGAAACTAGTTCTTCATTGTACGCAAAAAGGAATCTATTTATTAGATGTACCACTTGAAACGTATAAAGAAATGAGTCCGTTATTTGAAGAAGATTTATATGAAGTTCTTTCACCTTATGCAGCTGTAAAGCGCCGTAACAGTGCTGGTGGGACAGGGTTTGAGCAAATTGAAAAAGCTTTGGAGAAAGCGAAGGGGTTAGCAATAGAGTTTGTTGGAAGTTAAATGATATATGATATATAAGGTAAGGTGCTTTTTTAGAAAGTACCTTACCTTTTTTTATGGATTTAATTAAGCCTAGAACAATATGCTCTAGGCTTAAATTTTCATCGATTAATCATACTTGTGTCGATCTTCCGTAATTCGAATGTATTCAATATCCATTAAATCTCTAAGTAATGCACCGTGGCTTAGTTCAACACCATGTTTTTCTTTAAAATGCTCGCGAATCGTATTTAACATTTCGAGTTCTGTACCGTTCACATCTAAAATAATACGTTCATAATCATCCATGTAGCATCCTCCTTTTCTAAACACATATATTTTGTCCGTCTATTTCTAAAAAATGTATGTTAATGTAATGTTAGGAAATGAGAAAGGAATGGAAAATGAGACGTATTTATTTTGTAGGGTTAATTTTGTATACGCTAATTGTATTACACGCTGCATTCCCAAAAATATTTTCATTTGAGAATGTGGAAACAATACATATAGCAATATTTATCTTTACTTTATTTGTAGTAGATTGCTGTATTTCTGTATGGCTTTCTAGAAAAAAGAAAGTACAAGAAGTAAAAGATAAAAAAGAAATAGAACGGAAAAAGAGAAAACGTTCATTTTGGATGACAACGTATTGTTTTTCTTTAGTGATTGCTGCTGCATTTTTTAGTGAGCATATTCCACTAGAAAGATTGGATATTGAATTTTGGGCAATTGTATTTGCATGTTATTTTTTTATGCATTTTCTTCCTTATATGAAAGAAAGGCGAGGAGTAGAGGAAGATCCGATTGAAGAAGAAGTGAGAGAACAAGAGAGTAAGAGAATAGAAGAAGACATAAAGAAACTTGGCGAACAAAAGTGGTATTTAAAATCAAAAATTATATATGTTCTTTGCTTCATTACGCCGCCAATCGGTTATGTGTATGTTTTCTTACTTCGTAAAAAAATGACAGAAGATGCAAAGCAAACGTACTTAACTGTTGCGACGATAATGATGGCGCTATGGTCTTTGAAATTCCTTCCGCCGTATGTGTTGGCAGTTGCAGTTGTTGTTGTTGTTGTTGTTGTTGTTGTTGTTGTTGTTGTTGTGGCTTGTCTCGTATTTATAGTGAAGTATGTGAAATGAAAAACACCAAGCCTATGTGGACTTGGTGTTTTATTTATAAATTAAAGATCACCTTGCTCCTCGTCACCACGAACAACAAGGACATCGCATTTCGCATAGCGAATAATATGTTCAGAGACGCTACCAATTAGGAAACGTTCTACAGCATTTAAACCAGTTGCACCACACATAATTAAATCCACTTTATTGTTTGGAGCGATTTCTTTTGAAATTTTAGATTTAGGATTACCAAATTCTAATACAGTTTCCACTTTTTCAAGACCAGCTTCAAGCGCAGTTTTTTTGTAGTCTTCTAATAAGTCTTCTGCAAATAGATTTGCACGTTCAGCAATTGCGCGGCTATAAGCCTCTACTGCTGAGTATGCTTTCACATCAACGATATGAGCAATTGTTAATGTTGCATTGTTTCGTTTTGCGACTTGAATTGCTTTTTTAAAGGCCTTTTCTGCTTCTTTAGAACCGTCCACTGCAATTAAAATATTTGTATATGTATTATTCATAGTAAATTCCTCCCAATCATTTTTATTACTGTTTACAATTTTATTATAAAACAAATTTTGGTAATGTGCTTGTCGGAAACGTTACAGAATTTTGAAAACTTTACTTTAATTCATTTTAGTTGTAATTGAAGCGAGAACTTGTTACATATGGAGTATAGCAATTTAAAAGAAGGAAACAACAGTAAGTAAAAATATAGGTAAACGTCGACATGCGTAGTGAAATATAGGATTGATGACTGTATGGAGAGAAATATTTCAAATATCATCATCGCACACAAAGATAGTTTTTGGTTACGACTGGTTTAAGGAATTTCTTCATAAGATGGAAGTCAAAGTTATCATTGTTACGAATGAAAAGTTGTCTTCACAAGAAGAAATTGTTCAAAATTTGATATCTATCATTCATGTATGTAGTTGTAGAATATATGGATTGAGGAAATATAAAGAGAAAATGTCGGAGGATGAAGAGCTATGAAAAAAGCCTATCTAATAGAGATTAAACCGACAAATGAACAAGTAACCAAGATCCATCAAACGATTGGAGTGTGCAGATATGTTTACAACCTATATCTATCTAAAAATAAAGAGATATATGAATCTGAGGGGAAATTTCTTAGTGGCTATGAATTTTCTAAATGGCTAAATAATATTCATACAAAAGAGTGCGACCAGTGGATTAAAGAGGTGTCGAGCAAAGCGGTAAAACAAGCGATTACGAATGGAGATAAAGCTTTTAAGCGATTTTTTAAAGGTTTATCTAAGTTTCCGCGATATAAAAAAAAGAAGAAGCAAGATGTGAAGTGCTATTTTCCTAAAAATAACAAAACAGATTGGACAGTAGAAAGGCATAGAGTAAAAATACCTACAATTGGTTGGATAAGGTTAAAAGAATATGGATATATCCCTAAAAATGCAACTGTAAAAAGTGGCACAGTATATCAAAGAGCAGGAAGATATTTTGTATCTGTACTTTGTGAAAGAGAAGAAGTAAGGGTAAAACCAATGCTGAATAAAATAGGTTTAGGGATTGATTTAGGGCTGAAGGATTTCGCTGTACGTAGCGATGGAAAAACTCACAAAAATATAAATAAAACAGTACAAGTAAAAAAGAAAGAAAAACGGTTAAAACGTGAACAACGCTCTTTATCACGCAAATTTGAAAATATAAGAAAGAGAGGTGAACAACCTGTTGCTAATAAAAGAGCGAATATAGATAAAAACATTCTTAGGGTGCAAAAACTACATGCCAGGCTAGCAAATATTCGATTAGCGTATGTAAAGTCTATTGTAAATGATGTGGTGAAAACCAAGCCAAGATTTATTACAGTAGAAGATTTGAATGTGAAAGGTATGATAAAGAATAAACATCTATCTAAAGCAATTGCGAAGCAGTGCTTTTATACATTTAAAACATGGTTGTTAACGAAATGTGAGGAGTATGGAATCGAACTACGTCAAGTAGATAAATTCTATCCCTCGTCAAAGTTATGCTCATGTTGTGGTCAAAAAAAAGTAGACTTAAAGCTATCTGACCGAGTATATAAATGTGACTGTGGTAATGTAATGGATAGAGATTTGAACGCGTCAATCAACCTTTTACAAGCAAAAGTATATACAATACTAACGTAAATAGATTGTATATCTGTACGGTGGGCTACATCGGAATTTACGCCTGTGGAGTGTCACATCAAACTGTAGTAGCGAGTTAGTGGCGAGACAGGACACGTAGAAGCAGGAATACTCTAAGAGTGTACATTTGTCTATATTTTTAGTAGCAGGCATGTTTGTGAGACACGCGCTCATTACAGCCGGTACGAAAGGTTTAGGAAAGCAAGTAACAGAAAAGTTATTGGCTAAAGGATATTCAGTAACAGTAACGTATCATAGCGATATAGCTGCTATGGAAACAATGAAAGAAACATATAAAAATATGGAAGAACGTCTACAGTTCGTGCAAGCGGATGTCACGAAAAAGGAAGATTTACATAAAATAGTAGAAGAAGCGATGAGCTGTTTTGGCAAAATTGACTTTTTGATTAATAATGCTGGTCCTTACGTATTTGAAAGGAAAAAATTAGTCGATTACGAAGAAGACGAATGGAATGAAATGATCCAGGGTAATTTAACAGCGGTGTTTCATTTATTAAAACTTGTCGTACCGATTATGAGAAACCAGCGATTTGGCCGTATTATTAACTATGGATTTCAAGGGGCAGATAGCGCACCTGGATGGATTTATCGTTCGGCCTTTGCGGCTGCGAAAGTAGGACTTGTCTCGTTAACGAAAACAGTAGCTTACGAAGAGGCGGAATATGGTATTACTGCGAATATGGTTTGCCCTGGTGATATAATTGGTGAAATGAAAGAAGCAACGATTGAAGAAGCGCGAAATCTGAAAGGTAGTAACACACCAATTGGTAGATCTGGAACAGGCGAAGATATTGCAAGAACCATTTCGTTTTTATGTGAAGAAGATTCCGATATGATTACTGGCACGATTATTGAAGTAACAGGTGCTGTTGATGTTATTCATAGACATCGATAGAATTAAATAAAGTGAAGTTTCAAACAATTGGACAGTTTATCCTTTATACTGAGAGGTACGGATAATACTGTCCTTTAATGTAAGGTTAAATCTATCGGAAAACTTGTATTATTTTTTGTCAAATATTGAGATATTATGTTAGAATATAAGAGTATAGAAAGCGCTTTAAAAAATGATTCAGGGGTCATTTCATAACTCAAGGGGGAACTAATAATGCGTATCGGTATTCCAACAGAAATTAAAAACAATGAAAACCGCGTGGCAATGACGCCAGCGGGAGCTGTACATTTAGTACAAAATGGTCATGAAGTTTTTGTTCAAAAAGGATCAGGTGTAGGATCAGGCTTTACAGATGAAGAATACGTACAAGCTGGTGCGAAACTTGTTGAAACTGCTGAAGAAGCATGGAATCAAGATATGGTTATGAAGGTAAAAGAGCCAGTTGAAAGTGAATACGGTTATTTCCGCGAAGGTTTAATTTTATTCACATACTTACACTTAGCTCCAGAGCCAGAATTAACGAAAGCATTAATTGATAACAAAGTGGTATCAATTGCATACGAAACAGTACAATTAGACAATCGTTCTTTACCATTACTTGCACCTATGAGTGAAGTAGCTGGTCGTATGTCTGCGCAAATCGGTGCACAGTTCCTTGAGAAAAACAAAGGCGGTAAAGGTATTTTACTTGCAGGCGTTCCAGGGGTGAAACGCGGCAAAGTAACAATTATCGGCGGTGGTCAAGCTGGTACAAACGCAGCGAAGATTGCAGTAGGTTTAGGTGCAGATGTAACAATCATCGACTTAAGTGCAGAACGTCTTCGTCAATTAGATGACATTTTCGGAAACCAAGTAAAAACTTTAATGTCTAACCCGTATAACATTGCAGAAGCTGTAAGAGAATCTGATCTTGTAATCGGTGCAGTATTAATCCCAGGTGCAAAAGCGCCAAAACTTGTAACAGAAGAAATGATTCAATCGATGGAACCAGGATCTGTCGTTGTAGATATCGCGATTGACCAAGGTGGTATTTTCGAAACAACTGACCGTATTACAACTCACGACAACCCAACTTACGAAAAATATGGTGTTGTTCATTATGCAGTTGCAAATATGCCAGGTGCGGTTCCACGTACATCAACGCTTGCATTAACAAACGTAACAGTACCATATGCAGTACAAATTGCTAACAAAGGCTACAAAGAAGCTTGCCTAGGCAACGCTGCATTATTAAAAGGTATTAACACATTAGATGGCTACGTAACATTCGAAGCAGTTGCAGAAGCGCACAGCTTACAATACGCTGATGCGAAAGAGCTTCTTGAAAAAGCTCCTGCTTTATCATAATAGAAATACATGTAAGCCCCTCCTTTTGTAAGGAGGGGCTTTTTATTTAGCGTGCCCAGCTAAGCTGGGCACTGCTTGCTGGTGAAAGTCCAGCCTAGGTAAGAGCCAAGTCGCCTAGTAGCTGACAGGCAGCTGGTGGAGAAATCCTAAGGTTGAAGCCCTGTGACAAAGTAACTTCTACTAGAAGTGCGAGCGAATCAACAGACCGTAACATAAAGTGAACCTTGCCGCCTCGTTAAAAGCAACCTAGCAATAGGACAAAGGGAAGTCGAGCCTGGTGAATATGGGCGAAGACCATGGAAGATGTAAAGAACTTGGAAATACGACATCGAAGAATCCCTCGGGGTACGGAGGGCGGTATGTTGAGAAAGTAGTGTCTGGAACTGGGGAGACCCTCCTTTGCCCTTTCTTTCAGAAAGGAGAGAGGAAACCTATAAGCATATACGAAATGGTGGACTGTAAAGAGGGAGTCGGAGGAGGTCATAGTACTGAATATCATAACGACAACACAACGTTATGTAGGGAAGGACCTCTACTTTGTTCATAAGTTGGAAGGAGGTAAGAGTGAGTGAATGCTGGAAAACTAGCTAACTACACTGATGTAAAAGCTCAAGAACTTTGGAAGACTTTATATCTTTGTGCCAAAGAAAGTTCAAGTCGTAGGTTTCACGCGTTGTATGACAAAATATATCGTCCTGACATATTGGCTGAAGCATGGAGAAGGGTAAAACGAAATCAAGGAAGCGGTGGAATTGATGGACAGACGATTGAAGAAATCGTGTATCAATATGGAGAACGAAACTTTCTCAATGAATTATATATAGAATTGAAAAGTAAATCATACCATCCACAAGCTGTAAGAAGAATGTATATTCCAAAAGGTGATGGAAAACAAAGACCGCTTGGAATTCCCACGATCAAGGATAGGGTTGTACAAATGGCAACGAAATTGGTGATAGAACCTATCTTCGAAGCCGATTTTCAAGACTGTTCGTATGGGTTTCGCCCGAAACGAAACGCACATCAAGCGATATCGAAGATACGGAAAGCGAGTAAAACATCTCATTGGATTGTAGATGTAGACATACAAGGATACTTTGACAATATTAATCATGACAAATTAATGAGGCTTGTAGAAAGAAGAATCAGTGACCGAAGAGTGTTAAAACTCATTAGAAAATGGTTGAAAGCGGGAATCATGGAACATGCGCAATTTCATGAAACGACATTAGGTACACCACAAGGTGGCGTGATATCTCCATTACTTTCTAATATATATTTAAACTATATGGATACCATTTGGGAAAAGAAGTGTAAACATTTGGGGGAACTAATTCGATATGCGGATGACTTTGTCATCGTATGTCAAACAAAACAACAAGCATTAGAGAGTATTCGGATACTACAATCCATTATGAATAAGTTAGAACTTACAATCCATACAGAAAAGTCGAAGCTAGTGAATACGTGGGATGGAAACGAGGGATTTGATTTTCTAGGATTTCACCACCGAAAATACCCTAAACATGTGAAAGGCGGGAAGAAAGTGCATGTGATGGCACATATTCCGAGCCAGAAAGCCATGAGGAAAATGCGGGAACGCATTAAAAGATACACAGAGCCGAGGAACAAACTGTATTTACAATTGGAAGAGATGGTGAAAGGTTTAAATAGAATTCTGCAAGGATTCAAGAATTATTATAGCTTATCTTCAATTGGACAGAAGTGGCTCTGTAAAATAGACTGGTACGTCCTAGAACGACTTAACCTTTTTTGGAATAAGAAAAGAAATGTTCGAAAGAAACATGGTCGTATCAAGGACTTGATGAAGAAAACAACATATGCACTCGTGAAAGTAGGAGGATAGAACAAAACTGAACGCCAAAGAAGGAAGAACATCGGAAAGCCGTATGAGGGAAAACCTCACGTACGGTTTGATGAGGGGAAGCTGAAACAGAAAAGGGATGGCAAAGCCATCCCTAAAGAAAATTTAATCTGTTTCAGCTTTCTACTCTACGGCTAATTGTCTAGTTTCTTTACAATTCTTAATCCGAACATCATTGTAAAGAAAAGAATACCAAACAAATAATACAAGGCATACTCAACTCGTATCATCGAATTTTTGTCAGTGATATATAAAATAAATAGTATCGCAGAACCGATTAAATGAGAGAGGCCGAAAATTTGCGCCATAAGTTTTAAACTCATCTTCTCGATTCTTTCATCCATCTCAGGTAATGGATATTTCTCGGAATCGTGCTTCTTTTTCTTAAAGAATATTCGTTTCACTATGAATAGTATTAAGGCTAAGAGTATGTATACGCCAGTGAATAGAAGGACAGAACTAATCTTTTCTTCATCATTACTATTGAAATAAAGAAAAGTTGAACCTAACAATAAAATGGTAAGATGCGAAATGAACTCTTGATTAAAAGTATTTTTCATTCTTTTTCCTCCCCGGTTTTATCTAATTGAAATAAATCTTCTACTTTACAGTTGAAAAACTCACATAATTTCAATGCTAATTCTAAACTCGGGTTGTATTTATTCTTCTCGATAGCGATGAGGGATTGTCTAGTGATTTGAACAGAGGAAGCTAATTGCTCTTGGGTGATGTCTCTAACGACGCGGAATTGTTTTACTTTATTTTTAATCAAATATACAAAGTCTCCTTTTTGTAAATTTGTTACATTTATAATATCCATTTTTAGGTAAAAGGTAAATGAAACTTTACGAGAAATATTGCTTGTTATGATGTTGTTTTTTGTGATAATTTGGAATTAAATGAAAAATGAAAGTCGATAGAGGAGATTCAATGGGGAGTAAAAATAGGAAGAAAAAGCAAGCTAAAAGACAAAAGTATATAAAGAAAAAACAGGAACAGAACATACCTCTTTCAAAAAAAGTAGTCATTATGATAGAAAAAACATTTCGATATATTTGTATGGCTCTGTATGTGATTTTGTGTATGTATTCATTTGGACTGTTTTACAGTTTTGAGATAACTCCTAATATTATTGAGAGTAGTCTAGTTTTTATCCTTGTTGTAATAGAATTAGTCTTATTCGTTATATTCTTTCATAAAGTATGGCCTAGTTATGAAAGTAAGAGAGATAGGAAAAGAAAAAAGAGAAAAAAATCTTCATCCGATTCAAGCTCATCAAGCGGATTTGGTGATTACAGTAGCAACGATTGTAGCAGCTCAAGTGATAGTGGAGGAGATTGCGGAGGTGGTGGAGACTAAGTTAGTTTTTCAGAAGAACGACTAATGAAAGGGTGGGACGAAAGATGGAAACTGTAAATTTATTAGAATTAACAAAGGACATTCAAGAACAACATAAAAACTTCGTCGTTTCAAATGTAAATAATCATTGTTTACGAATCGCCGTATTTACTGGTGAATATGATTGGCACTATCATTCTAATTCGGATGAATTATTTATTGTGCTAGAGGGAGAACTACTTATCGATTTTGAAGATGGAGAGACGGCGGTTTTAAAGCCAAATGATTCTATCTTAATTCCAGCATGCACGATCCATAGAACGAGAGCATTCAAGAGAACGGTAAATCTTTGTTTTGAAAATATAGAGGCGGATACGATTAAAGTGGAGCAATTATGAAAAAATTATCTGTAGCCCAGTATAGAAAAATCCTTCCGATTTTAGAAGGTCATACAAGGACAACAACCTTTGCTCATGCGGTATGTGATCAAATGATAGATGGTGAAGTTTTTGCAAACGAGAAATTAACAGCAGGACTAATTCGTACAGCTAATGGTATCTATTATTTATTTGGTGATACGGATGATCAAAATTATAACGAATATTTATTTGCATATTTAAAAATGGCTATTGAAAAAACAGAGAAGAGATTTACATTGTTCACTTCGAGTGACGAGTGGGAAATGATGTTAGAAGAGCGTTTTAGTAATGCATTTCGGAACATCCCACGAATGACATTTCAATTTCAAAGAGAAGTTTTTGAAGATAGAAAAATAGAATTAAACAAAAATACATATGAAATTAAACGTATTGATAAAAGTGATATAGAACGAAGTAATGAATTTACAGAGGATTATTACAAAGAATATTGGGGATCAAAAGAAGTGTTTTTAAATAACGGCTTTGGTTTTTGTATAGAACAAGATGGGATGATTGTAGCCGAATGCGTCTCAATATTTAGCGGGAATGGTTTTGCTGAAATTGATATTGCAACACATGAAGCACATCAAGGGAAAGGGTTAGCTCAAGCTGTCGCAACACGTTTCATTGAACAGTGTATACAAAATCATATTACACCATGCTGGGATTGTAATGTAGATAATATTCCCTCGCAAAAATTAGCTAGTAAATTAAGCTTCCATAATCCAGTAGAATATGTTTTGTTTGTCCGCAAGAAAATGGGGGAATAAAAGATGAACGTAGAATTAACAAGATTCAAAGTCAAGCCAGGTAAAAGTCATCGCGTAGATGAATGGATGCAGCTTCTTAATGATAATATGAAAGAAGTGCTTTTGACATTAAACGACGAAAAGATGTATGTAGAGACAATTTTCCGGGAAATAAGAGATGGAGAAGAGTACTTATATTGGTATTCTGTGCAAGGAGAAGGCGGGGCTCTTGTCGAAAATTCTCATCATGAAATTGATAAAAAGCACTTAGCGTTTTGGTATGAATGTATTGATGAAGAAACACCGTCTGTTGATATGGAAACAGAAGTTGTTATGATTCAAGATGTTGTGAAGGAAGTAATGAAATAATAGAATAGTATGTTGGAGAGAAGCACATCAAAATAGATGTGCTTTTTATTTTGAAAAAAATTTTAAAGAAAAGCTGTATACATTTTACGCTCTCAAACGTTGAGTATATAGAAAGGAGAGCAGAATGAGCCATGATACGTTTGAAACATTATTAATAGAGAAATCAAAAGCTGTGTTTGGATACTTAATTAAGATTGGAGCAGATAGAAAAGAAGCGGAAGATATTGTGCAAGATACGTTGTATAAGGCTTTATTGCTTATGGAGGAAATACCGTTAGAGCATTTAACGCCGTGGCTATTTAGAGTTGCGATCAATCAGCACCGAGATTTACACCGAAAAGAAAAAAGACTAAATCCAATTGCGATTGAATCGGTCGTTCTTATTGGTCAAAAGTCATTAGATGAAGTGCTTTTAACAAGTGAACTGCAAGGAGAAGTACAAGAAATACTGGAGACGATGACGGAGGATTATCGTCATATTTTACTGTTGAAATATGAATATGAACTATCTTATAAAGAAATTGCCATTTTATTAAGTATGAAAGAAGAAACAGTGAAAACAAGTTTGTACCATGCAAGAAATCAATTTAAAAAATTGTATAGGAGGAGAAACGATGAGTCGGAAGGACTTTGATTTGAATATGGATGATAAGCAGATGAAGACTTTGATGAAGAGAGCGAAGAGGAAACAGCTTTTTAGAAATTTTGTCATCTCAATCTTTGCATCTACATTAGTGATTGTTGGATCTTTCACTTTAATAGTATATTTAAAACAAAAAAACTTTAATGAGATGGAAAGAAGAGTATTTGCAGAGCAAACTGTAAAGGGTCCTAACATAAAATTTTATTCTCACAGAAAATTAAATATGGGTTTAATGAGCGATTCTATTATGTATAGTTCATATAAAAATATTTCGGGTCAACCAGTTAAGTGGATAGATGAAATATATGAATATGATGTGTGGGGATATATGTCCCGAAGTCATAATGGAAATACGTATTTGGATGAAGGACCGCCTAATCAAGAAGGATCTGACACGAGGAAAGACTATAATATACAAACAATGCAACGTGAAATGCGATTTTACTTACCGTTTATGAGGTATGTAAATTATGTGAATGATTTAAACCAAATCGGGGATCTGAAAAATAAAGTCGCAGAAGTGGCTTTGTCGTTTGATAAGGCGTATACGATGGATGAAATTATGGGAATACTACCTAAAAATGTGCAACCAGTTTGGTTTTGGGTTGATACATACAATGAAAAGAAACCGGATAAACATGTTGGTTTAGCAGACTCAAAAACAGGTAATGTGTTAAATGCAGTAAAGTCTACTCATGTCTATGGGTTCACTGGAAGCTATGCTAAAAAGGAAGAAGACATGAAAATGGATTTTGAGAGGAATTCAAAAGGATTTGTAGGAGCAATGAAAACATTAGCAGAAGATGAACGACATATGGATGATGCAAAAGATTCGTATAAAGAAATAAAAAACACGAAACCAAAAGACCTACCAATATACGGTGTAGTTGTAACAGGGAAAACAGAGGATTTACAAGGTTTACAAGGAGCAACATATATTAAGGCGGCTGTAAGAGGCGTAACAGTTGAGAAATATTGATTACAATTAATTAATGTGAATAATCAGAAAATTTATGTTATAATATGGGAAAAGGAGGTTTATATGAGGCAAATACATGGAGCAATTTATATTTACATAACAATGTTTTTCGTGGCGATATCCTATGGATTAGGGCACGTGTATTCGCATCCTATACTAACTTTTTTAAGCGGAGCATGTATGGCGTTTGCGCTTCTTGTCCACCTTTTCTCAGTTTGGATCGTGAAATTTCAAATAAATATTAGTGAGATAGAAGAAGGCACTTTTTAAAGGGCCTTCTTTAATAAAAAGGTAGCGATCACGCTACCTTTTTTATTATTTCACAAATTGTAATTCTTTCGGGAATTTCGTTAAGATTTCTGATCCGTCTTTTGTGATGTAAATATCATCTTCAATACGAACGCCGCCTACGTTTGGTACGTAAATACCTGGCTCGATTGTGAAGACCATACCTTCTTTTAATAGAGACTCATTGCCTTCTTTTACATCTGGATATTCGTGTACGCTAATTCCAAGTCCGTGACCAAGTCGGTGTGGGAAGAAGTCGCCGTAACCTGCATCTGCGATAACAGAGCGAGCAGCGTTGTCAATTGCACCAAATGTAACGCCTGGTTTACATGCTTCAACTGCTTGTAGTTGTCCAGCAAGTACAGTGTTGTAAATGCGAGTTTGTTCTTCAGAAATATCACCAAATGCTACTGTACGCGTAATATCAGAGCAATAACCTTCAATGATTACACCTAAATCAAATAGTACGAAATCGCCGCGTTTCATTTTGTTTGCACCTGGAATACCGTGTGGAAGAGCAGAGTTTGCACCTGCTAATACCATCGTATCGAATGACATTTTATGGATGCCTTTTGTTTTTAATTCATGCTCAATAATTGCTAATACTTCTAGCTCACTACGATTTTCTTTAATTGCATTTACACCAACTTCAACAGCATAATCTGCCATTTTAGCTGCTTCACGTAAAATAGAAAGTTCTTTTTCGTCTTTAATTAAGCGAAGCTCGCGAACTTTCTCTTCAGCTGATTTGAAAGCTGCATTTGGGAATAATTTTGTTAATTCTTCGTAACGCTCTACGTTTAAATGTTCTTTTTCAATTGCAACTGCATTTGCATCAATACCACGATCTTTAATTGCTTTTGCAATCATATCCCATGGTCTGTCCGTATCAGTAAATCCGATAATCTCATGTGCCCAGCCAGCGTTACGTGCTTGGCCTTCTTCCATTTTAGGACAAATTAAAATAGGCTCTTTTTCTTGGAATACAAACATACCAAGTAGTCTTTCATGTGGTTCACAGTGGAAGTTTGTCATGTAGAAGACGTTCGGTGTAGAAGTTAAGAACGCAGCTTCTACGTTTTTTTCTTTTAGCCATTGCATTAAATTTTCTAATCTAGCATTCATCGATTGGCACCCCCGAGATATTTAATTACAAATATAACTTTACATCGGAGGAAAGCGTTATGACAAGTAAATCGATGTTAGAAAAGACAGGGAATTGAGAAATCATGTAGAATAAAAAGTGAGAATGTGAATAGGGGAGGAATGTAATGATGAAAGTATCGTATCACGGGCATTCAGTTGTAAAGATTGAAACGAATGGAAAAGTTATTTTAATTGACCCGTTTTTAACGGGAAATCCGAAAACAGATTTAAAGGCTGAAGATGTAAAAGTTGATGCGATTATTTTATCGCACGGACACGGTGATCATGTTGGGGATACAGTAGCGTTAGCAAAGAACAATAATGCGGTCGTTGTGGCACCGTTTGAATTAGCGACATTTTTAGGATGGCAAGGTGTAAATACACATCCAATGCATATTGGTGGTTCACATGAATTTGACTTTGGAAAGGTGAAATTTACTCAAGCATTCCACGGCTCTAGTTATATTGATGAAGAAAATAAGACGATTACATATACAGGTATGCCAGCTGGTATTTTGTTTACAGCAGAAGAGAAAACGGTATACCACGCAGGAGATACTGCTTTATTCTCTGATATGAAGTTAATTGGAGAACTTAATAATATTGATGTAGCATTTTTACCAATTGGTGATAATTTCACAATGGGGCCAGAAGATGCTGTGTTAGCAGCAAAATGGATAGGTGCGAAAACAGTTGTACCGATGCATTACAATACGTTCCCAGTTATTGAACAAGATCCATATCAATTTGTAGAAAAGCTACAAAATTGTACAGGGAAAGTATTAGAAGCTGGAGAAAGTATTACACTATAAAAAAGAAACCCTTCATTTGAAATGACAAGTGAAGGGTTTTTTACGTGTGTAGTACAGCTTTTAAAGTTTGCGCTTGTTTTGGTGATTCTTTTCTTTTTGGAAGTGACCGTTCGGGTGTTTCATTCAACTCCATTGCAACTTTTTTTCCATCTACGAAAGCTAAAAACACAGCACCTACAACCTCTAAAATTTTTTTCATCATGTATTCGCTCCTTTGTTTCATTTCTTGTCTTAATTGTATATGGAATCGAGTGGACAAACTATCGAACGAGATGACAACAGCATTACATTGTTGTAATAGAATGACTGGTGTAATGTAAGGAGCATTTTGTTATAAAAAAAATAGTACAGACATACAAAGAGAGAGTGTAACAGTTTTGGAAATATAGTATACTGAAAATACAACACATGAAGAATTTAGGGAAAAGAAAGTATGGTGAAACCATTTGGCTACCAAACATAATCAAATTTTAGAACATATTAATAGCCTGCCAGTAGGGCATAAAATTTCTGTGCGGCAAATTGCGAAAGATTTAAGTGTAAGTGAAGGGACCGCTTACCGTGCAATTAAAGATGCAGAAAATAAAGGGTATGTTAGTACAATTGAACGTGTCGGAACAATTCGAATTGAGCAAAAGAAGAAAGAGAATATCGAAAAACTGACATATGCAGAAGTCGTTAACATTGTCGATGGCCAAGTACTTGGGGGCAGAGAAGGACTACATAAAACGTTAAATAAATTCGTTATTGGGGCTATGAAATTAGAAGCGATGATGCGCTATACAGAAGCGGGGAACTTACTTATTATCGGTAACCGTACGAACGCACATCAATTAGCATTAGAAACAGGGGCTGCTGTATTAATTACAGGTGGATTTGATACAGAAGAGCATGTGAAAAAGTTAGCAGATGAATTGAAATTGCCAATTATTTCGAGTAGTTATGATACATTTACGGTCGCAACGTTAATTAACCGTGCAATTTATGATCAACTTATTAAGAAAGAAATTGTACTAGTTGAAGATATTTTAACACCAATTGAAGAAACACTATATTTAAAGCCTAGTGACATAGTGCAGAAATGGCATGAGTACAATGAAGAGACGATGCATGGACGTTATCCAATTGTGGATGAAAATAAAAAGGTGTTAGGTATCGTAACTTCGAAAGATATGATTGGTGTTGCGAAAGAAACACCGATTGATAAAGTTATGACGAAACACCCTATTACGGTAAATGGAAAAATGTCCGTCGCAGCTGCAGCACGTATGATGGTGTGGGAAGGTATTGAATTACTTCCTGTTGTGGAGGATGGAAATAAATTGCAAGGTATCATTAGTCGTCAAGATGTACTTCAGGCCTTGCAGATGATTCAGCGTCAACCACAAGTTGGTGAAACGATTGATGACATTGTAACGAATCAATTTATGACGCCGAAAGAAGCAAAAAATGAGCATTTATATCAATTTTCAGTGACACCACAAATGACGAATTCAATCGGGACGTTATCTTACGGTGTATTCACAACAATTGTGACAGAAGCAACAAACCGCGTCATTCGTGCGCAGAAGAAGAGCGATTCAATTGTTGAGAACTTAACAATTTATTTCGTAAAACCGGTTCAAATTGATAATGTTGTATCGGTTCATCCGAAAGTATTAGAAATTGGCCGTAAATTTGGTAAGGTTGATGTAGAAGTGCATCATGAAGGTAATGTTGTTGGGAAAGCATTACTTATGGTGCAATTGATCGATAAATAAAAAGATGGAACAAATCGCTTTGGTTTGTTCCATCTTTTTTGTTTTATCCCGCATTAACGGGCAGTAGTAAGACTCCCACCTCAAAATTCGGCGAATGCGAGGAAGTTAGGTGGGAGATAACTGCCCGTAAAAGCCCGATTGGTGAAGGCTAATAATCAGTGGGGGATGGACAAAACCCCCACTGATTAAAGTTTCACTTTATTGGGTTTGGAAGCTGTTGCTAAAGATGTGGAAGAGTTTTAGCGGGAAATATATATAAGGAGAGATGATTGTATAATTAGAAAAAACAGAATATTGATTTGTTTAGAGTGTATACTATGATATAATTAGATTGTAAGATAATGGATGTCGGAAGGGGGATGCAATATGTCATCAGAATTACTCTTTTTTGGTGGTATCGCACTCTTTTATTTCCTTGTGATGATACCAATTCAATACTTATACTTACAAGGATTAAATGAAAAAAAGAAACGAACAGGATTATCTCAGCAAGAACTATACAAACAGATGTCTTTTGAAGAAGAACAATTACATTTTCACGTGCAAGGTAATCCCTTTAATATACCATCTGCGTTTGTTGCATATATGATTTTGAAAGTGAAGGGACGTAAAAAAGCATCACAGTGTTGATGCTTTTTTACGTTGTTTTATAAGATTCGGCTTCTTTGACTGCTAATGGTAGAAAGTGTTTATATTGGCGGAATCCATTAAATGTACTCGCGCTGCCAAGTAAAATAAACAAAACACCAACGATAATGCGTGCAGTTGAAAGTTCTAAAAAGAATTGGTTTATCCCAAAGAATAGGACGAATAAGCCGAGTGCCATTGCGGATTTTCCAGAGAGCCAACCTTTCTCCATTGGACGGTTTGTACGAAAGAATTTTGTTTTATAGAAGAGGTACAACACAAATGAGATGATAATACAAAAGACGAATACTGGCATAATACACGCTCCCATCGATTGGTATAAAAATAATAATTTAGAAAAAAGAAAAATCTAAACTTTCTAACTTTTATTATAAAGCAATTGTTCGCATGTATGAAATGTTTTCCGTTATAATGGGGGATAAAGTGAAACTTTAATTAGTGTGGGGAGATCCCACGTACTAATTAAAAGCCCTCACCAATCGGGCTTTTACGTGCATCCAGGCTCCAAATTAATTTTGCCCCATTGTTTTTAATACTTTTGAGGTAGGAGTCTTACTACACATTAATGCGGGATAAAATGAAGAAGTTGAATAAAAAGGAGATTATACATATGCATGAGCAAATTTTAGGAGCAATTAAAGAGTTTGATACAATTATTATTCATCGTCATGTACGTCCAGATCCAGATGCGTTAGGTTCTCAATGCGGACTTGGTACAATTCTGCAAGAATCGTTTCCAGAGAAAAATATTTATATGGTTGGGTATAACGAGCCTTCTTTATCGTTTTTACGAGTAATGGATGATATTGAAGATAGTGTATATGAAAATGCACTTGTTATCGTATGTGATACTGCGAACCAAGAACGTGTTGACGATCAACGCTATGCAAAAGGGAAGATGTTAATTAAAATTGATCATCATCCGAATGAAGATCCGTACGGAGATATTACGTGGGTAGATACGACATCAAGTTCTACAAGTGAAATGATTTATGAGTTTTACAGTTATGGAAAAGATAAAGGATTACAGATAACGAAAGAAGCAGCTCGTCTTATTTTAGCGGGTATTGTTGGGGATACAGGTCGTTTCTTATTCCCGAATACAACAGCGAAAACACTTCGTTACGTAAGTGAGCTTGTTGACATGGATGTAAAATTCACAGATTTATACAATGAAATGTATAAGACAAAAGAAAAAATCGCTCGTTTAAATGGTTATATTTTACAAAACTTCACAATGGTAGAAGAAGGCGCAGCGTACATTAAATTAACGAAAGAGGTACTAGAAGAGTTTGATGTACTTTCTACTGAAGCATCTGGTGTTGTCGGAGCACTTGGTAATATTGATGGATTAAAGGCATGGGTTCTATTTTTAGAGGAAGATGATGTTATTCGTGTTCGTCTTCGTTCAAAAGGACCAGTTATTAATAAGTTAGCAATGCAATATAATGGCGGAGGACATCCGATGGCTTCTGGTGCAAAAGCATCTTCTTGGGAAGAAGCAGATCGCCTGTTTGCTGATTTACGTGAGCTGTGTAGATAAAAATTGTAGGTTGAACGAAAGAGAAGGAGAGGCACTGAAGCCCTCCTTTTTTTTATTTTTCTTTCTCTATATCAATACTAATTTCAAGTACGGTATCAAAAGAGACTGTGTCTACTTTAAAGCGGTATATACGATCGTAATGTTTGTACGTTTTATTTTCGATGACTTTTTTGAGCAGGTCTTTATTTTTTGCGATGCTTTGAATGTTTTTCGTTAAAAGATGCTGGAGATCATTATGGATAGAAGTGGTCATGTTTTCAAGTGTAAGATTGTCTAAATCATATTTTTTTCGATTTATAATTTTTATTTTGATTTCTTGAATTGTTAAGAGCCGTTTATTTTCTGTGTTCAATTTCTCTTGGTCTTCGAGAAGGACGTGGAGTTTTGCTTCTTGTTTTTCGATAATTTCTTTTTGTTCTGCTATTTTACTAGTTTGTTCTTCTTGAAAAACACCGTATATGTACAAAAAAACAAACCAGCTCAACACGCCTCCAACAGCAGCGCCAGCTAAAACTAAATACCACCTTTTGGCTGTATTGGCACTGGGTACTCTCATACATGTTCCTGTGTAAGCCATTTAATAATAATAAGACCAGTTTGCATACCGCCAGTTGCAAAAAAAATAAGGAGAATTTGTTTTACGATATCTTTCATATCTCCGCCAAAGAAGCTTCTTTCAAAGCTATAAAAGGTATCGAACGTTCCGCCAATTGCTGCAACGAGTGCCCAAATTCTTAAATTTTGGGCGAATTGATTAATATAAGTTAGAGCTGGTTTTCCGATGAGAAATGCACCAAATCCGCCAATTAATGAACCACCAAGTATAACTCCAAAGGCAATAAAATAACTAATAATAAGCAGAGAGAAAAAAGTATGTTCTCTTACATCCATCGTCATTCCCCTTTCTTCTTCATATATATGGACAAAGTATGAGAAGTATGTTTTGATTTCCGCTTTCCTCATCACCTATAATAAAAGTAGTCACATAGGTAAAGAGAGGGTACAACAGTGAAGTTTGTGCATTTACAATGTCAAACCGTTTTTAGTTTATTAAAAAGTGCTTGTAAAATTGATGAGCTTGTCATTCGGGCGAAAGAGCTTGGATTTTCATCGCTGGCCATTACAGATGAAAATGTTATGTATGGAGTTATTCCGTTTTATAAAGCATGCAAGAAAAATGGTATACAGCCTATTATCGGCTTAACAGCTTCTATTTTTAGTGAAGAAGAAGAAAGGTCTTATCCACTTGTCTTACTTGCTGAGAATGAAATAGGCTATCAAAATTTATTAAAGATCTCTAGCAGCATTATGACGAAGTCAAAAGAAGGTATCCCGAAGAAGTGGCTTGCTCATTATGCGAAAGGGTTAATTGCAATTTCACCAGGGAAAGACGGAGAGATTGAACAGCTATTATTAGAAGACAAAGAGAGTCAGGCTGAAGAAGTAGCTCGTACGTATCAAAATATGTTCAGCAATTTTTATATAAGTTTGCAGCATCATGCAATTCAAGATGAACTGCTTTTACAAGAAAAACTGCCTGAATTTATTAATAAGGTAAACGTTCCAGTCGTTGCAACAAATGATGTTCGCTATATTAATCAAAGTGACGCACTTGTTCATGAATGTTTATTATCTGTTGAAGGCGGAACGAAAATGACTGATCCAGATAGACCGAGAATGAAAACGGATCAGTATTATTTAAAGTCATCGGATGAAATGGGAGCACTATTTTCTCATGCTGAGGAAGCGGTTCAAAATACAATAACAATCGCGGAACGTTGCCAAGTAGAAATTCCTTTCCATGTAAATCAATTACCGAAATTTCCTGTTCCATCTAACGAGACGAATGATACGTATTTGCGCCGTGTTTGTGAAGAAGGCTTGCAGAAACGCTATGGTACGCCGAAAGAAGCGCATATAGGACGTTTGGATCATGAATTAAATGTTATTTCTCGTATGGGATTTAGCGATTATTTCCTCATCGTGTGGGACTTTATGAAATATGCACATGAAAATCATATTTTAACTGGGCCAGGCCGTGGATCGGCAGCTGGTTCACTCGTTTCTTACGTATTGGAAATTACAGATATTGATCCGATTGAATATGAATTATTATTTGAAAGGTTTTTAAACCCTGAACGTGTGACACTTCCAGATATTGATATTGATTTTCCAGATATAAGACGTGATGAGATGATTCGATATGTGAAAGATAAATATGGTCAGCTTCGTGTTGCTCAAATTGTAACGTTCGGAACTCTTGCAGCGAAAGCCGCAATTAGAGACATTGCTCGTGTAATGGGACTCCTGCCAAGAGATATTGACATATTTTCAAAACTTATCCCATCAAAGCTTGGTATAACGTTAAGAGATGCATATGAGGAATCGCAATCGCTCCGTGAGTTTATACAAGGGAATCTGTTACATGAGCGTGTGTTTGAAATTGCAAAACGTGTAGAGGGATTACCGCGTCATACGTCTATTCATGCAGCTGGCGTTATTATGAGCCAAGAACCGTTAACGGGAAGTGTAGCGATTCAAGAAGGGCATAACGATGTTTATGTTACGCAATATCCAGCTGATGCATTAGAAGAACTTGGATTGCTCAAGATGGACTTTTTAGGCTTACGTAATTTAACGTTACTTGAAAATATTATAAAATTTATTGTTGAAAAAACTGGGAAACAAATTGATATAAGAAATTTACCTCTGCAAGATGAAAAGACGTTTCAATTGTTAGGAAGAGGGGATACAACAGGTGTATTCCAGCTTGAATCAGGTGGTATGCGAAATGTACTTCGTGGGTTAAAACCGAATGAATTTGAAGACATAGTCGCTGTTAACTCGTTATACAGACCAGGGCCGATGGAACAAATTCCAACCTTTATTGAATCGAAGCATGGGAAAAGACAAATTGAATATTTACATCCGGATTTAAAGCCGATTTTAGAAAGAACATACGGCGTAATTGTATACCAAGAACAAATTATGCAAATCGCATCGAAGTTAGCTGGATTTTCGCTTGGAGAAGCGGATTTGCTACGTCGTGCAGTGAGTAAAAAGAATCGTGATATTTTAGATCAAGAACGTAAGCATTTTGTTCAAGGTTGTTTGGAAAACGGATACGATGAGACATCTTCAGAACAAATTTATGATTTAATTGTAAGATTTGCGAATTACGGTTTTAACCGAAGTCACGCTGTAGCTTACAGTATGATCGGATATCAGCTTGCATATTTAAAAGCAAATTATACGCTGGAATTTATGACTGCGTTATTATCAAGTGCAATTGGAAATGAAGATAAGATTGTGCAGTATGTACGAGAAACGAAGCGGAAAGGTTTTCACGTTTTACCGCCGTCTCTTCAGAGAAGTGGTTATAACTTCCAAATAGAAGGGAATGCGATTCGATATAGTTTACTTTCGATTCGGAATATCGGGATGGCTACCGTGACGGCATTACTCGAAGAACGAGAGGAAAAAATGTTCGAAGATTTATTTGAGTTTTGTCTTCGTATGCCATCAAAATTTGTAACAGAGCGAAATTTAGAAGCGTTTGTCTGGTCTGGTTGTTTTGACGGTTTTGGTGTTTCGAGGACGACGTTATGGAGAAGTCTTAAAGGAGCGTTGGAGTATGCAAATCTTGCACGTGATTTTGATTTAGGGGATGCTGTTCCGAAATCAAAATACGTACAAGGAGAAGAGCTATCCTTTATTGAACAGTTAAATAAAGAGAAGGAAGCACTCGGTTTTTATTTATCTAGCTATCCGACAGCGCAGTATGCGGAGCTAGGAAAAGAATTAGAAATTCCATCTCTTGCTCAGGCGATGCGACATAAGAAAAAAGTACAAAGAGCGATCGTATATATAACAAGTGTGAAAGTTATTCGTACGAAAAAGTTGCAAAAGATGGCGTTTATTACATTCTGTGATCAAAATGATGAAATGGAAGCCGTTATTTTTCCAGAAACGTATATACATTTTTCGGACAGGTTACAAGAAGGTGCAATCGTTTTAGTTGATGGTACGATCGAGCAAAGAAATCATAAGTTGCAATGGATCGTGAATGGACTATATCCGCTAGAAGAAATGGATGTTTATGAAGGAATGAAAGAAGCATCTGTTTACGTGAAATTGCCGTCTCAATATGAAAAAAAGCTTGTAAATCAAGTTACAAAAATATTGTTTGATTATTCAGGTTTTACGAAAGTACTAATTTATTATGAAAAGGAACATAAAATGGTACAATTATCTCGAAGTTTATCGATTCATCCAAGTGAAGAATGTCTAGGAGCACTTCGTGAAATTGTCGGTGACGAAAATGTCGTTGTGAAAATATAATGGACAATTTCCCTACACTTCGATTATTATAGTAGTAGTGTTCGTGGTCAGACCACTTGGAGAAATTGATATCAGCAAGCATAATTTGAGGAGAGTGGATAGTTTGTCAACACTTCGTGAAGAAGCACTTCACATGCATAAAGTGCATCAAGGAAAATTAGAAACTGTATCAAAAGTAAAAGTAGAAAATGCAAAAGATTTAAGTCTTGCATATTCTCCAGGGGTTGCAGAGCCTTGTAAAGAAATTTATGACGATAAAAGTAAGGTATATGAATATACAATGAAGGGAAATATGGTAGCAGTTGTGACAGATGGAACGGCTGTACTTGGTCTTGGTAACATTGGACCTGAAGCATCTCTTCCAGTAATGGAAGGTAAAGCTGTATTATTCAAGAGCTTTGCTGGTGTAGATGCATTCCCGATTGCCTTAAATACAAACGATGTAGATAAAATTGTTGAAACTGTAAAATTAATGGAGCCAACTTTTGGCGGTGTAAACTTAGAAGATATCGCAGCGCCAAACTGCTTCGTTATTGAAGAACGTTTGAAAAAAGAGACAAACATTCCAATATTCCATGATGATCAACACGGAACAGCTATCGTAACAGTAGCAGGCCTTGTGAACGCGCTGAAGTTAGTTGGAAAGAAAATGTCTGACATTAAAGTTGTCGCAAATGGTGCAGGTGCAGCAGGTATTGCAATCATTAAACTTTTATACCGCTATGGTGTACGTGACGTTATTATGTGTGACCGTAAAGGTGCAATCTATGAAGGTCGTCCTGTCGGTATGAATCCGGTGAAAGATGAAGTTGCAAAATATACAAATAAGAGTCGTATAGAAGGTTCTTTAGCTGACGTTTTACAAGGTGCGGACGTATTCATTGGTGTATCTGCAGCAGGTGCATTAACTGAAGAGATGGTTCGTACAATGAATGACGATGCAATTATTTTTGCAATGGCGAATCCGGTTCCAGAAATTATGCCAGAATTGGCAAAAGCAGCGGGCGCAGCTGTTGTTGGAACAGGTCGTTCTGACTTCCCGAACCAAGTAAATAATGTACTAGCGTTCCCAGGGATTTTCCGCGGTGCACTTGATGTACATGCGACACAAATTAATGAAGAAATGAAGATGGCAGCTGTACAGGCCATTGCAGAGCTTGTATCAGAGGATGAGTTGAATGCAGATCATATCATTCCAGCACCATTTGACGCGCGTGTAGCGCCTCAAGTAGCGGCTTACGTTGCGAAAGCAGCAATGGAGACAGGAGTAGCTCGCCGTCAAGTAGATCCAAATGAAGTCGCTGAGAAAACAAAACAATTAGCGCTGATTGGTAAAGAATAAGCGAGGAATTTCCATTGACATCATCAAATACAAAAGTATATCTCGAAATTGTAAAAAAAATCCGTTCCATTATGGAAGAGGATTGTTTAGTAGCAGGGGATCGTTTGCCATCTGAGCGTGAGTTAAGTTCACGCTTAAATGTTGGACGTTCCTCTGTAAGAGAAGCATTACGTGCGTTAGAGCTGGTAGGATTAATTGAAACGAGACGTGGTGAGGGAACGTTTATTCGAAACTTTTACGATAACGGTCTTGTACAATTAATTGCTCCGTTCTTGCTGCAAGATGAGAAAACAATTCGTGATTTATTACAAACAAAACGATTGCTTGAGAAAGATATGATTCGACTTGTATGTAATTTACCGAAAGAAACGTTTTCTGAAGTACTAAGTAAATTACACAAAGTGCTTGAAGAAAATGAAAGCTCAATTCCGGTGCTTCATCAAACGTTCTTTAAAACACTTATTGAACAATTCGATAATTATTTACTCTATCGCATTTGGATGATCGTAAATGATTACGTTGCAACTCTTTCTTGTGAAGTTTCAGGAGATTCTATCGAAATGTATAGAAAGCTTTATGCTACTTTGGAAGTGAAACAAGAAAATGATGCATTAAAAATTTACGATGAATTAGTAGAGAATATACAGTTTCACTCGTAATGTATAAAATTTGTCGAAATGACCATGACACGTTATGACAAACATTCTACCGCATAGCGGTTAAAGTTAAACGTAAAGAGAGAGGTTATTAGACAGATTGAGAAGATAAGGCTAACATCAAACATTGGTGTTAGCCCCATTTTCTTCTTACGCTAACCTTAGCTCTCAATGAAGGGGGTCAAATTGTGCTAAGAGATTTATTCGTGAAAAAGAAAAAGTACGCTGCAATACCTTCAGAACAAGTACGAAAAGATGTACCAGATGGCGTTATGACAAAATGTCCGAAATGCAAAAAAATCATGTATACGAAAGAGCTTCTTAAAAATTTAAAAGTATGCGTGAATTGTGGATATCATCATCCGATGAATGCATGGGAACGCCTTGATAGTATATTGGACGAAGGTTCATTTCGTGAGTATGACAAAGAGATGGTTTCACTAAATCCACTTGAGTTTCCGGGATATGAAGAGAAACTAGAAAACGATCGTAAGAAGACTAAATTGAATGAAGCGGTTGTAACTGGTGAAGGAACAATTGATGACATGCTTGTTGTTGTTGCAGTAATGGATTCTCGTTTTCGAATGGGCAGCATGGGCTCTGTTGTAGGAGAGAAAATTGCCCGTGCGGTTGAAAAGGCATACGACTTACAAGTTCCATTTATTATCTTTACTGCTTCGGGTGGTGCTCGTATGCAAGAAGGGATATTAAGTTTAATGCAAATGGCAAAAACAAGCGTAGCTTTGAAAAAGCATAGTAATGCAGGAGGGTTATTTATTTCTGTTATGACTCACCCAACGACGGGCGGGGTTTCAGCGAGTTTCGCTTCACTTGGTGATTACAATCTTGCAGAGCCAGGTGCACTTATCGGATTTGCTGGTAGACGCGTAATTGAACAAACAGTGCGTGAGAAACTACCGGAAGATTTCCAAACGGCAGAATTTTTACTAGAGCACGGTCAATTAGATGCGGTGGTGCATCGTGATGATATGAGAGAATCACTCCGTAAGATTTTAGAAGTTCATCAAGGGGGGGAAATGGCTGTATGGCAGAGCTAGAATTTGAAAAACCAGTTGTTGAGCTAAGAAATAAGATTCGTGAACTGAAAGACTATACGAAAAACAGCCAGATGGACTTCAGTGAGGAGATTCGTATTTTGGAAGACAAGCTAGAAAAACTAGAGGAAGATATATACGGCAATATGAAAGTATGGGACCGTGTTCAAATTGCTCGTCATGCAGAACGACCGACAACGCTCGATTATATTGAGCACTTATTTACTAATTTTTTTGAATGTCATGGAGATCGCCTATTTGGCGACGATGCAGCGATTGTCGGCGGCATTGCGAAATATAAGGGGATGCCCGTAACTGTAATTGGGCACCAACGCGGAAAAGATACGAAAGAAAATATTCGTCGTAATTTTGGGATGCCTCATCCAGAAGGATATCGAAAAGCACTGCGTCTAATGAAACAAGCGGAAAAGTTTAATCGTCCCATTATTTGTTTCATCGATACGAAGGGAGCTTATCCTGGTAAAGCAGCTGAAGAACGTGGACAAAGTGAGGCAATTGCCCGTAATTTATTTGAAATGGCGGGTTTAACTGTACCTGTTATTTGTATCGTTATCGGTGAAGGTGGTAGCGGTGGTGCGTTAGGTCTTGGAGTAGGAGATTACATTCATATGCTGGAAAATTCCACTTATTCTGTTATTACACCAGAGGGTGCGGCGGCGATTCTTTGGAAAGATGCTGGTAAAGCAAAAGAAGCTGCAGAAGCGATGAAAATTACAGCATTAGATTTGAAAGAATTAGGTGTAATTGACGAAATTATTCCAGAGGCAAAAGGCGGAGCACATCGTAATGTTTTGAAACAATCAGAAAATATAGATTTAATGCTTAAGAAAACTTTTGAACAATTAAGCGGAATTTCGAAAGATGAATTAATCGAAAAACGTTATGAAAAATATATGAAAATTGGGCAAGTTTCGTTTTCAAACGCTTCCATTGGGATAAAATAAGAAAAGCGTGCGTTCCTCTTCGCGAATGCACGTTTTTATTATGAAAAGACACATCTTCTCCATTGTGTTTTTGTATTTTTTCGTGTTATTTTATTATAAGGCAAATAATCTTTATGAGGTGAGTACAAATGAAACGTATTGGTGTATTAACAAGTGGTGGAGATTCACCTGGTATGAATGCTGCCATTCGTGCAGTTGTTCGTAAAGCGATTTTCCATGATATTGAAGTATATGGTATTTACCATGGATACGCTGGTTTAATTTCTGGTCATATTGAAAAATTAGAACTTGGTTCTGTTGGCGATATTATCCACCGTGGTGGTACAAAATTATATACAGCAAGATGTCCTGAGTTTAAAGACCCAGAAGTACGACTAAAAGGAATCGAGCAATTAAAGAAACATGGTATTGAAGGACTTGTCGTTATTGGTGGAGATGGTTCGTACCAAGGCGCAAAAAAATTAACTGAGCAAGGATTCCCATGTGTAGGTGTACCAGGTACAATCGACAATGATATCCCTGGAACAGACTTCACAATTGGTTTTGATACAGCTTTAAACACTGTTATTGATGCAATTGATAAAATCCGTGATACAGCTACATCTCATGAACGTACATATGTTATCGAAGTAATGGGACGTCACGCTGGAGATATCGCATTATGGGCTGGTTTAGCTGATGGTGCAGAAACTATCTTAATTCCAGAAGAAAAGTATGACATGGAAGATGTTATCGCTCGTCTGAAACGCGGTAGTGAACGTGGTAAAAAGCACAGTATTATCGTTGTAGCTGAAGGTGTTGGAAGTGCAATTGACATCGGTAAGCACATTGAAGAAGCAACAAGCTTTGATACTCGTGTAACTGTATTAGGTCACGTACAACGTGGTGGATCACCAAGTGCACAAGACCGTGTATTAGCTAGTCGTCTTGGCGCAAGAGCAGTTGAATTGTTAATTGCTGGTAATGGCGGACGTTGTGTTGGTATTCAAAATAATAAACTTGTTGATCATGACATTATCGAAGCGTTAGCTCAAAAGCATACAATCGATAAAGATATGTATCAATTATCTAAAGAATTATCTATCTAATCGGCTTAATGCCTTGTATTTGGGAACGGTTTCATAATTTTCGGAGGTGCAATATGCGTAAAACTAAAATTGTATGTACTATAGGTCCTGCTAGTGAAAGTATTGAGAAATTAGAGCAATTAATGGAAGCGGGTATGAACGTTGCTCGTTTAAACTTCTCTCATGGTAGCCATGAAGAGCATGGAGCTCGTATTAAAAATATTCGTGAAGCTTCAAAGAAAACTGGTAAAACAGTTGGTATCTTACTTGATACAAAAGGTCCAGAAATCCGTACACATGACTTCGTAGACGGACAAGCTGAGCTTGTAACAGGTGCAGAAGTAATTCTTTCTACTGAACAAGTATTAGGAACTGCAGAGAAGTTCTCTGTATCTTATGCTGGTCTTTATGATGATGTTGATCCAGGCTCTCGTATTCTAATCGATGACGGTCTTATCGAACTAGAAGTAATCGAGAAAGCTGACGGAAACATCCGTACAAAAGTATTAAACAGCGGAACTGTAAAAAATAAAAAAGGTGTTAACGTACCAAATGTAAGCATTAAGCTTCCAGGTATCACTGAAAAAGACGTGCAAGATATCGTTTTCGGTATCGAGCAAAAAGTTGATTTCATCGCAGCATCTTTCGTACGTAAAGCATCTGATGTATTAGAAATTCGTGAATTATTAGAAGGGCATAACGCTCAATACATCCAAATCGTACCAAAAATCGAAAACCAAGAAGGTATCGACAACATCGATTCAATCTTAGAAGTTTCTGACGGTTTAATGGTTGCTCGTGGTGATATGGGTGTAGAAATTCCACCAGAAGAAGTACCATTAGTACAAAAACGTCTAATCAAAAAATGTAACGTATTAGGCAAACCAGTTATTACTGCAACACAAATGTTAGATTCTATGCAACGTAACCCACGTCCAACTCGTGCGGAAGCAAGTGACGTAGCAAACGCAATCTTCGATGGAACAGATGCAATCATGCTTTCAGGTGAAACTGCTGCGGGTCAATACCCTGTAGAAGCTGTAACGATGATGGCTAACATTGCGGTACGTGTTGAAAAATCATTACAATATGAAGATATGTTCAAAAAACGTATTAAAGAGTTCACGCCAACAATTACAGATGCAATTAGCCAATCTGTTGCGCACACAGCACTTGCTCTTGATGTAGCTGCAATCGTAGCTCCAACAGAAAGTGGACATACTGCGAAAATGATCTCTAAATACCGTCCGAAATCTCCAATCGTAGCTGTAACATCTGACGAGCAAGTAGGACGTCGTCTTGCACTTGTTTGGGGTGTTCAAGCATTTATGTCTGAGAAACGTGCAGCTTCTACTGACGAAATGTTAGATACAGCAATTCAAACAGGTATGGATGCGGGTCTAATCGGACTTGGAGATACTGTAGTAATCACTGCTGGTGTTCCAGTTGCTGAAACTGGTACAACAAACTTAATGAAAATCCACGTTGTTGGTGAAAAAGTTGCTAAAGGGCAAGGAATCGGTCGTAAATCTGCAAAAGGTAAAGTAGTTGTAGCGAAAACAGCTGCTGAAGCTGTAGCGAACGTAAACAAAGGTGATATCCTTGTTACAACAAGCACAGATAAAGATATGATTCCTGCAATTGAAAAAGCTGCTGCTCTAGTTGTAGAAGAAGGCGGTCTAACAAGCCATGCAGCTGTTGTAGGTGTATCAATCGGTATTCCTGTTATCGTTGGTGTAAACGGCGTAACAACAACTTTAAAAAATGGCCAAGAAGTAACAGTTGATGCAGCACGCGGAATTGTTTATAATGGACATGCGGAAGTGCTATAAGAAGTAATACGGAGAGAAGGATCGGAGTCCTTCTCTTTTTTTTACACAAAAAAGGATAGAGATAGCTTTAAATACCTGAAATCGCTTTGAAAAACGTTTATTATAACGTTTAGTGGGAGAGGGTTGTTTGTCCCTTGTGAAGCTTGTATGAGCATTTTAAGGGGATTATAAAGGTTTTGTAAGGGTAATACTTTCAAACCTTTTAAATGAAATATGAAGGAGTGTGAGCTATGAAGTGGTTACTGTTCTTACTTATTTTAGTGCCGGCGATTGAGATTACGGTGTTAATAGGGTCGAGTCATGTAATAGGTTTATGGTCTACGTTCGCTATGATTGTATTTACGGGTATTGTGGGTGTGTATTTGGCGAAACGACAAGGGTTTAAAGTACTTAGAGAGATTCAATTTAGGCTAAACAGAGGAGAAATGCCGGGTGATGCGGTTCTAGATGGTATTTTTATATTCGTAGGAGGTATTCTTTTAGTACTGCCTGGATATGTGACGGATATAATAGGTTTTATCTTTGTTGTTCCTATAACGAGGGCTTTATTGAAGCCGGCTGTTATGAAGTGGATTGATTGGAAATTTAGAAAGAGAACTACTATTATTGTTCAGAAATAACGCGTAGATTATAGCGATCTACGCGTTATTTTTTTATTTGCCACTTATAGTCAATTGTTAGCTTCCTGATCGGGTTGGATTTTTGTTAGTTATTAAACGATAGGATGCAGAGGGTTCTTGTGAATGAAAAGTGTTACGTTAGGATGATGTTTTTTGCTTGTAGTAAGATTCGACTAGTGAGCAGAAGTTAGACAGGAAAAGAAAAATTACTGATTAAAGGGTTCATCTGCCTTGTTTTGTATATTTATTCATTTACATAAAAAGTAATAAATGCAAGTAATAATTATAAAGTATATAGAATAAAAATGTATTTTTGTCCTAAAATATGCGTTTTTATGCAAAAAAATAAGAGGATTATCCTTTTTTAGGAAATTCTCTTGTAGATGTAGGTAGTACAAAAAAGTACAGTGAATAATCAGTGGGAAATTCCCACTGATTACAGTTGATTTTTTATTGTGTATGAATTAGGAAATATTATTTTGATGGTGAACCCTTAATGAATTTCCATAAGTCGTGGAATACATGAGCTTTGTGTAATGTATTAAGTAGTACTAATATGACTGGACCGATGATTAATCCTAAAAAACCAAAGAGCTTAAAGCCGACAAATAGAGCGATGAGTGTCGCTAATGGATCTAGTCCAATATTAGATGAAAGTACTTTTGGCTCCATGATTTGTCTTTGGACAATCACGACGATGTATAGGATGAGAAGACCGATGGCGAATGCAGTATCGCCTGTGAAAAATACGTATATAACCCAAGGAACGAAGACGGCTCCAGTTCCTAAATACGGGAGTAAATCGACAACCCCTGTAATAATCGCGATAGTAATTGCGTATGGCACGCGTAATATTAAAAGGCCGATTAGTACAATGATAGTTGTCATAGATACGAGTGTAAGTTGCGCTTTAACAAAACCAAACAAAGCTTTTCTTAAATCGACAAAAATAGTTTTTCCGTATCCATGCAAACGATTAGGTAGAAGTTTTCTTACTTTATGAGCAAGACGGTGCCAATCGTAACTAATGAAGAAGGTGGCTAATAAGACGAAGACAAGGACAGTTAAAGTTGTTGGTAATGCACTAATGAAATTTGTTAACCCACTTATAATGGCGGTTAAAAGTTCTTTCATTTGTGTCGTTGCTTCGGTGCCTAAGTTTTGAATGTTTTGTGTAATAGTGTATCGCTGTGGTTCTCCGAGATGATTAAATTTAGAGATTAAATCATCATAGAGAGGCATAATATGATTAAGTGCAAATTGTTGGGCGAATGCAACGATATCTGGAAACTTAACTGTAACAATTTGTAGTAAGTACGTTGTGGCAGATATTGCTTCAGTTACAAGGTATGTAACAAGTCCAACGATAGCTCCGAATACGAGAATTAAGCTAACGAGTACCGCTAATGCGCGAGGGAATTGTAGTTTTTGATTAAGGAAATTGACGACAGGATTAATCAAATAAGCGAATGCAAAAGCGATAATAAAAGGGTAGATAAGGCCTGACATGTACAGCAATGCATAGAACCCAACTACCGTTGCTACAATGACAAACATGAGTCGTAATATCATATATAGTAAGTTTCGGTTCAAAGATGTATACCTCCCATTCCAATTTGGATTATCCTAATTCGTTCAACTTATAACTAGTGAGATTCACTGATCAAAGTTTCACTTTACCCCGCATTAACGGGCAGTAAATCTCCTACCCGAAGTGCAGCTGGATCAAAGGAGTTAGATGGAGATAAACTGCCCGTAAATGCCCGATTGGTTCAACTAATAATCAGTGGAAAGTGCCCCACTGATCAAAGTTTCACTTTATGTTATAGTGGAATGATGGATTTTTCCTGCTTTTTCAATATATGAGTGACCGGAAAAGCTTAGTGTTGATGCTTCTACTATATGGTAAAAACTTCATTTTCTCTTCTTTTTATTTTACCTGTTTCTTAATAGAAAAGAAAGGAGAGACGACCGTTTTTAAAAATGTATACATACTTAAATTTTTGATGGTTAGAGTTTCAGTTTGTCATTTTAAAATATGAAAAAAATGAAGTGGTTATTGTTGCATATACATCGATATAGCATGTATAACGATAGGTTTAAAGGTATTTTTGTTTAGAAGCGAGTTCATTATTTTCAGAAAGGAAGTGCAAACATGATTAGTCAGTCAACGTTATTTTTATTCATACTACTTATTATAGGACTTATTGCTAAAAACCAATCGCTTACTGTAGCTATTGGAGTGTTATTCTTATTGAAATTTACGTTTTTAGGAGATAAAGTCTTTCCTTATCTACAAACGAAAGGGATTAACCTTGGTGTAACAGTCATTACAATAGCAGTGCTCGTACCGATTGCGACAGGGGAAATAGGCTTTAAACAACTCGGAGAAGCAGCGAAATCGTATTATGCATGGATTGCTTTAGCCTCAGGTGTGGCGGTCGCTTTGTTAGCGAAAGGCGGCGTACAATTATTGACGACGGACCCACATATTACAACCGCACTTGTTTTTGGGACAATTATAGCTGTAGCTTTATTTAATGGAGTCGCTGTAGGTCCATTAATTGGGGCTGGAATTGCCTACGCAGTTATGAGTATTATACAGATGTTTAAATAAGGAATTTTATAGTAATATAAAATTTTTGAATTCTTTCTGTTCACAAAAGTCAGATAATTGTTTATAATAGGATTAGAAACTTTGAAAAGTTACATAACAGCAGAGACTTTACACCAGATAAAATAAAAACAACATAAAACAATTTTATAATGATATTGTTTTATGTTGTTTTTATCATAAACTCTTCGGAATTTATTTTCCTCACTAACTTGTTGTTCTGAGCGTGAGGATTCGGGGAGACATTCACGCTCATGCTTTCCATGTAAGTAATGGACAATAAGAGGGGAACATCGCAATAAATTTGCATGAACGTGCATTTTGCTTGCCTAAAGAGTGAACGAGCGTTCATAATTTATAAGGGGAGCAAATAGATATAAGGAGCAAGGTTGGGAGAATTTTCAGGAAAAGGAGAGAATGTCATGACTGTTATTCGAGGTTTAGAAGGGGTAGTAGCAACAACATCATCTGTGAGCTCTATTATTGATGATACATTAACTTATGTTGGGTATAATATTGATGATTTAGCTGAGAATGCTACGTTCGAAGAAGTAGTGTACTTATTATGGCACCGCAAGCTTCCTAATGAAAAAGAACTAGCGGAATTTAGTGGAACAGTATCTGAATACTATAAAGTACCAGGTGAGATTTTAACATATTTGAAACAAGTAGATTTAAAAATCGCGCACCCGATGTCGGTTTTACGAACTGCGATTTCCATGCTATCATTATATGATGAGAGCGCTGAAATAATGGATGGAAAGTCTAATTATTTGAAAGCGGTTAAATTACAGGCTCAAGTCGGAACTTTAATTGCGGCTTATGCAAGAATTCGTAAAGGGTTAGATGTTGTTGAGCCAAGAAAAGATCTATCATTAGCTGCAAACTTCTTGTACATGTTAAATGATCGTGAGCCAAATGAAGTTGAAATTGAGGCTTTTGATAAGGCACTTGTACTTCATGCCGATCATGAGTTAAACGCTTCTACATTTACTGCACGTGTTTGCGTAGCTACACTTTCAGATGTGTATTCTGGTATTACAGCAGCAATCGGTGCATTAAAAGGTCCTCTTCACGGCGGGGCAAATGAAAATGTAATGAAGATGTTAACTGAAATTGGCGAAGAAGAAAATGTAGAATCATATATTCATAATGCTCTTCAAAATAAAGTGAAAATTATGGGATTTGGTCATCGCGTATATGAGCATGGTGATCCACGCGCGAAACACTTACGCGAAATGTCTAAGAGATTATGCGTGCTTTTAGGAGAAGACAAATGGTATAATATGTCTATCAAAATTGAAGACATTGTAACAAAAGAAAAAGGTCTTCCACCAAATGTTGATTTCTATTCAGCTTCTGTATACCATTGTTTAGGAATTGACCATGACTTATTTACACCTATCTTTGCAATTAGCCGTATGTCAGGCTGGTTAGCTCATATTCTAGAACAATATGAAAACAACCGTTTAATCCGTCCGCGTGCTGATTATGATGGACCGACACATCAAGTGTACGTTCCGCTAGCGCAACGATAAGCGAAAAACACTATTTTGATAGTGAAAATACGCTTTCAAAAGTCTGATTTTTTTGGGAAGATGTAATGATTAGAATATTTAAATTTGACTAACGGTTTGAACTGAGGGGTTATTCCCTCAGTTTCATACATATGAAATTTCAAACATGGGGGTTATCACATTGACGACAGGTGAAAAAATTACTGTAACTAATGGTGTTATGAATGTACCAAACAATCCGATTATTCCATTTATCGAAGGAGATGGAATTGGTCCTGATATTTGGGCTGCAGCATCTCGCGTAATAGAAGCAGCAGTTGAAAAAGCTTATGATGGTGAGAAGAAAATCGTTTGGAAAGAAGTGCTTGCAGGGGAAAAAGCATTCAACCAAACAGGCGAGTGGTTACCAGAAGAGACTTTAAATTTAATTCGTGAATATTTAATCGCAATTAAAGGTCCACTTACAACTCCAGTTGGTGGTGGTATTCGTTCTCTAAACGTTGCGCTTCGTCAAGAATTAGATTTATATGTATGTCTACGTCCAGTTCGTTACTTTGAAGGTGTTCCTTCACCTGTAAAACGTCCGGAAGATACTGATATGGTTATTTTCCGTGAAAATACAGAAGACATTTACGCTGGAATTGAATATGCACAAGGTTCTCCAGAAGCAGAAAAAGTTCTTGCTTTCTTAAAAGAAGCAATGGGTGTTAATAAAATCCGCTTCCCAGAAACATCAGGGATTGGTATTAAACCAATTTCAGAGGAAGGGACAAAGCGTCTTGTTCGCGCTGCAATTCAATATGCAATTAACGAAAAACGCTCTTCTGTTACATTAGTTCATAAAGGAAACATTATGAAATTTACAGAAGGTGCTTTCAAAAACTGGGGTTACGAAGTAGCTGAACAAGAATTCGGCGACAAAGTATTTACTTGGGCTGAATATGATCGCATTGTTGAAAAAGATGGAAAAGATGCAGCGAATAAAGCGATGGCAGACGCAGAAGTGGCTGGGAAAATCATCGTAAAAGATTCTATTGCAGACATCTTCTTACAACAAATTTTAACTCGTCCACGTGAGTTTGATGTTGTTGCAACAATGAACTTAAACGGAGACTACATCTCTGATGCACTTGCTGCACAAGTAGGTGGAATTGGTATTGCACCTGGTGCAAACATTAACTATGTGACTGGACATGCTATCTTTGAAGCTACACATGGTACAGCTCCAAAATATGCAGGTTTAGATAAAGTAAACCCATCTTCAGTTCTTCTTTCTGGTGTATTATTATTAGAGCACTTAGGATGGAACGAAGCTGCGAATTTAGTAACTGATTCAGTTGAGAAAACAATTGAATCAAAAGTAGTAACTTATGATTTCGCACGCTTAATGGAAGGTGCAACAGAAGTGAAATGTTCTGAGTTCGCTAATGAACTTATTAAAAACATGGATGTAGCGATAATCAAAAACGCATAATTAAAGCGGGGGGTAAATTATGACAATCAAACGCAAGAAAGTTTCAGTCATCGGTGCAGGATTTACAGGAGCAACAACAGCATTCTTATTAGCACAAAAAGAACTTGCAGATGTTGTATTAGTGGACATTCCACAGCTGGAAAATCCAACAAAAGGGAAAGCGTTAGATATGTTAGAAGCGAGCCCAGTACAAGGTTTTGATGCTAACATTATTGGTACATCTGATTACGCAGATACTGCTGATTCTGACGTTGTCGTTATTACAGCAGGTATTGCGCGTAAGCCTGGTATGAGCCGTGATGACTTAGTAGCAACAAACTCTAAAATTATGAAAAGTATTACGCGCGACATTGCAAAACATTCACCAAATGCGATTATTCTTGTATTAACAAATCCAGTTGATGCAATGACATATTCTGTATTTAAAGAAGCGGGATTCCCGAAAGAGCGTGTTATCGGTCAATCGGGCGTATTAGATACAGCTCGTTTCCGTACATTTATTTCACAAGAGTTAAACCTTTCTGTGAAAGACATTACAGGATTTGTTCTTGGTGGACATGGTGACGATATGGTACCTCTTGTACGCTATTCCTATGCAGGTGGCATTCCGTTAGAAACATTAATTCCAAAAGAGCGTTTAGAAGCAATCGTAGAACGTACACGTAAAGGTGGCGGTGAGATTGTAGGCTTATTAGGAAACGGTAGTGCATATTATGCGCCAGCAGCTTCTTTAGTTGAAATGACAGAAGCGATCTTGAAAGATCAACGCCGTGTATTACCAGCTATTGCGTACCTTGAAGGTGAATATGGTTATAGTGACCTTTACTTAGGGGTACCAGTAATTCTAGGTGGTAACGGAATTGAAAAAATTATTGAATTAGAACTTCTTGCAGATGAGAAAGAAGCGTTAGATCGCTCTGTAGAATCTGTACGTAACGTTATGAAAGTTCTTGTTTAATAATTAAATATAAGTGGAAAAAGATTCGGGGCCCCGAATCTTTTTCTACTATATATTGAAATGTTTTTTTGAAATAATATGAAAACGCTATCATTTGGTGTATCCTATAATGAAACTATAGACTTATACTATACATTGCCCTCATCACAGTAAATTTCGGATAAGGTATCGCTTTTAGTAGGATAATAAGGTGAAAAAATCGGAGGGGGTTGTAACATGTTAAAGAAAAAAGTTCAAATTGGTCGTAGAATGGATGAAATTACAGTAGGAGAGAAATTATCTATCACTGAAAAAATTGAGGATAAAGATTTGTTATTGTACTTAGGGTTAACGAATGATGCCAATCCATTATATATTCAGCATGATTACGCATCCCAAACTCCGTATGAAAAGCCGATTGTCCCAAGCATTATGCTAACGGGGCTGATTACAACGGCGGTTACGAAATATTTACCAGGTCCAGGTAGTCATATTACTAGGAAGGACCTTACGTTCGTGAAACATGTTCACCATTATGAAACGTTACAAATCCACTTTGAAGTTGTGGCTGTTTCAGAGGAGGAACATACAATTGATATGATTGTATTTGCTCATGATGAAAAAGGAGAAACTGTTGTAAAAGGTTCATTAACAGTAACACCACCTTTTAAATCTGTTTCCATTATGGAAAAAGCATTAGATAATTTTTAAAATATGAAAATATGAATAGCGCTAGCATACCTTTTATAAGGGGCTAGCGCTATTTTAGTTGAAAAATCCTTCTTTGAACCCTTCAGCAAATTCTGAACAACCTGTTTTAATCGTATCCCAGCTAGGTACGTTAAAAGTAAGGAAACATGTTACTACTAAAGTTAAAATAGGTAGTAATATTCGCATAATAGCCCCCTTTTATCGAATTTATTTATATATTTAAATTAACAATATGATTATTGGTAATTGAAGTCAATTAAGGGGGAGGTTTTTTTAGATGAAGTGGAAAAGAGAAGACGTTATCTTTGAAACGATAAGAGAAGCTGAAGTATGGGCCGATTCAATCGCAAATGAAATGTACGGGAAAGTATTTGATGGATATGAAACACCAGATTATAAAATAGCGTATGCTCTTTCGTTTTTCCTAGCGCAAAATCGAGAGTTTATAGTTCATACGGAAAAAGAGTTTAAAAAAGATAGATTCATCTATAAAGTTTGGATAGCGACCGGATAGAGGGAATGAAGTTACGATTGCTTTTATTTTCCGAAACTCTAGTACAAACGAGCTCCATGAATAGACAATTATATTGAGGGAGACCTTGTTTTCTAGTATGATGAGAATAACGGGGAAAATACTAGGATGAAGAAGGTTTCAAGTCTATAACTTGGAGGAAAAGAATGAACAATCGTATTTTAGTAGTTGATGATGAGGAATTTATCTTAACTTTAATTGAATTTAATTTACAACAAGCTGGGTTTGAAGTTATTACAGCAATGGATGGAGAAATGGCGCTTCAAAAAGCGACTACAGAACGCCCAGATTTAATTATATTAGATTTAATGCTTCCAAAAATGGATGGTATGGAAGTTTGTAAAGAATTACGATTGCAGCGTATTATGACGCCGATTTTAATGTTAACAGCAAAAGATGATGAATTTGATAAGGTGCTAGGTCTTGAGCTTGGGGCTGATGATTATATGACGAAGCCATTTAGTCCAAGGGAAGTTGTTGCTCGTGTGAAGGCGATTTTGCGCCGTACGAAATTACAGCAGGAAGAACAAGTTTCAGAATCGCCAGATGAAGAGAGCATCAAAATTGCAGAGCTTAAAATTTTACCGGAGTTTTATGAAGCGTACTTCCAAGGAAGGAAACTGGAATTAACACCGAAAGAATTTGAGTTACTTGTTTATCTTGCGAAAAATAAAAGTCGTGTATTAACTCGTGACCAATTATTAAGTGCTGTATGGAATTATGATTTTGCCGGTGATACAAGAATTGTTGATGTCCATATTAGCCATTTGCGCGATAAAATTGAACAAAATACGAAAAAACCGACGTACATTAAAACGATACGTGGTTTAGGTTATAAATTAGAGGAGCCAAAAGTGGATGAATAAGTTTCGTTCCAGGCTTCTTTTTACATTTGTTTCTCTTATCATTTTTATTTTAGTTGGACTAGGTGTATTATTAGAAACTGTATTTGAAAACTACTATATAGATCATGCTAAAGAGAGAATGATAAAAGAGACACAGTACGTTGCGGTATTAGCAGAAGAGCAAGGGTTTGATGCTGTTTTAAAAAAGCCTTATGTATTTGAAAAGTTAGAAGAAAAAATACCAGCTTCTATTATATTTGTTGATGAAAAAAAGAAAGTTCAATATAGCGGAGGGCAACCATCTGCATTTAATCAAGAGATGATTAAAGAACTTTCTTCTGAAGCAGCAAAACAACGAAGTAAAGTGATTACGCAAGAAACAGATCAAAAGAATGAATTTTATCATGCGGTGTTCGTTCAAGATCTAGCAGGAAAACAAGGATATATTTTGGTGAAAAGTACAATTGAGCCATTGAAAGACGTACATCAAAAAACGTGGGGATTATTAATTATAGGATTTGTTATCGCTTGTCTCGTAGTCGTATTTTTAGGTATGAAAATTACGGGGCAATATATTAGGCCGATTGAATCGGTTACGAAAGTTGCCATTGAATTAGCGAAGGGAAATTATAAAGCACGCGCTTATGAAAGTCATTCGGATGAAACAGGGATGCTGAGTAAAGCGATTAATATTTTAGCTCGTAATTTACAAGAGATGACTCTTGAGCAGGAAATGCAGCAGGATCGTCTGCATACGTTAATTGAAAATATGGGAAGTGGAATGATTTTAATTGATAGCCGCGGTTATATAAACCTTGTAAACCGTTCTTATAAGGAAACTTTCCACGTAACAGATGAAGAATATTTAGATCGCTTATATTATGAATCATTTCACCATACAGAAATTATTGAGCTTGTGGAAGAAATCTTTATGACAGAAGTGAAAGTGCGTAAACAAATGTTATTGCCGCTTGGAATTGAGCGAAAGCATTTTGAAGTATATGGAGCGCCGATTATCGGGACGAACCATGAATGGAAAGGTATTGTTCTTGTGTTCCATGACATAACAGAGTTAAAGAAATTAGAACAAATGAGAAAAGACTTTTTAGCGAATGTTTCTCATGAACTAAAGACGCCAATTACTTCTATTAAAGGTTTTTCAGAAACGCTCTTGGATGGGGCTATGGATAATAAAAAATTCTGCGAACATTTCTTACATATTATTTTAAAAGAAAGTGAACGCATGCAAGGATTAATTGAAGATTTATTAGACTTGTCAAAGATCGAGCAACAAGGGTTTAAACTAAATATGGGGACCGTTGATATGAAGGAACTTCTTGAAGATATTCATATGGTGCTTGATAATAAAGCGGGAGAAAAAGAAATCTCTTTACAAGTGAATGCATTGAAACGAGTTTCCGTTATTGGAGATCCAGGCCGCTTGAAACAAATCTTTATTAATTTAATTAATAACGCGATTGTATATACACCGGCTGGAGGCGTTGTTTCTGTTGAATTGGCAGAAGATAAATATAATGCTTATATAAAAGTATCTGATACTGGAATTGGTATTAGTAAAGAGGAAATCCCACGTATTTTTGAACGCTTTTACCGAGTGGATAAAGCAAGAAGTAGAAATACGGGTGGAACGGGTCTTGGTTTATCAATTGTAAAACATTTAGTTGAAGCGCATCAAGGTACGATTACAGTGGATAGTGAGGTTGGGGAAGGAACAACATTTACAGTTGTTTTACCAAAATCAGCTACTGAAAAATAGGATGAAGGATATTTACAATATATTAACAATGGCTTAATTAAATATTAATAAAGCTCTGTTAATATAATATATGAAAACCCCTTCATCCAAGGAGTAATTTTGGACGAGAGTAGTTATGCTATTCTCGTCACTTCCCTTTATGCCAATGTAAGTCTGTTTATATATGATAGAAAAAAACCGTTATTTTTCTTCTCTCTATTAGTCATGTTAATATAGAGAGAGGACAGGAACGGTTTTTTTCTGTGGAAAAAATCGTTTCAAATATGTATGGGGAGGTTTGTAGTTTGGAAAAAAAAGTCGTATTAGTAGATGGTAATAATATCGCGTATCGTGCTTTCTTTGCACTACCGCTTTTAAATAACGACAAAGGTATACATACGAACGCAATTTATGGTTTTACAATGATGTTAATGAGGATACTAGAGGAAGAAAAACCGACGCATATGCTTGTGGCGTTTGATGCGGGGAAAACAACATTCCGTCATAAAACGTATAGTGATTACAAGGGAGGGCGTCAAAAGACTCCACCTGAGTTATCAGAGCAATTCCCGTTTATTCGTGAGGTGCTTGATGCATTCAATGTACCGCGTTATGAGCTGGAAAATTATGAAGCGGATGACATTATGGGAACATTAGCGAAAGAAGCGAGTGAGCAAGGGTTTCATGTTAAAGTTATTTCAGGAGATAAAGATTTACTGCAACTTGTTTCAGATAATACACTCGTATGTATTCCTCGCAAAGGGATTACGGAAGTAGATGAATATACGAAAGAAGCTTTATTTGAGAAATATAGCTTATCACCAAAGCAAATTATCGATATGAAAGGTTTAATGGGAGACCAATCGGATAACATTCCAGGTGTACCAGGTGTTGGTGAGAAGACAGCCATTAAATTATTAACGCAATTTGAAACGGTAGAAGCAGTATATGAAAACTTAGATCAAGTGAGTGGAAAGAAATTAAAAGAAAAGTTAGAAGCGAATAAAGAACAAGCTCTTATGAGTAAAGAACTTGCGACTATTATTACAGACGCACCGATTACTGTGCATGTAGATGATATGGAATATAAAGGGTATGAACCAAGCGATTTGATTCCAATGTTCGAGAATTTAGGATTTACATCCCTTTTAAATAAGTTAGGTGTTACGCCGGAGGAAACGACTCCAGCTGAATTAGATGATATTACATTTGATATTGTAGAAGAAGTTGCAGAAGAAATGCTTCAGCAAGATAGTGCGCTTATTGTTGAAGTGCAAGAAGATAATTATCATAAAGCCGATATTCAAGGTTTTGGTATTCAAAATGAAAATGGTTGTTACTTCATTCCGGCCGATGTTGCTCTTAAATCGGATGCTTTTAAAGAGTGGCTTGCAAATGGAGAAATGAGAAAACATACATTTGATGCGAAGCGTGCTATCGTTGCTCTCAAGTGGAAAGGTGTAGATATTCAAGGGATTGACTTTGATTTATTAATTGCCGCTTATTTACTTGATCCAGCCGATACAGATAAAGATTTCCGTACTGTAGCGAAAATGAAAGAAACGCATGCCGTAAAATCTGACGAAGAAGTTTACGGGAAAGGTGCGAAGCGTGCTGTTCCGGAGCTAGAGGTAGTAGCGGAGCATGTAGCTCGTAAAGTGCATGTATTATATGATGTAAAGCAAACGTTCTTAGAAGAATTAAAAAAGAACGAGCAATATGAATTATTTACGGAATTAGAATTACCACTTGCACGTGTATTAGCTGATATGGAAGTGAAAGGTGTAAAAGTTGATACGGAGCGTCTTCGTAATATGGGAGAAGAACTTGCAGGTAGATTAAAGGAAATGGAACAGGAAATTTATAAGCTTGCGGGAACAGAATTTAATATTAATTCACCGAAGCAACTTGGGGTTATTCTGTTTGAGAATTTAAACTTACCAGTTATTAAAAAGACGAAAACAGGTTATTCTACGTCGGCGGATGTGTTAGATAAACTTATGGATCGTCATGAAATTATTCCAAATATTTTACATTACCGTCAATTAGGAAAGCTAAATTCAACTTACATTGAAGGTTTATTGAAAGTTGTACATGAAGATTCATCTAAAATCCATACTCGTTTTAATCAAGTGTTAACGCAAACAGGTCGATTAAGTTCAACAGATCCGAACTTACAAAATATCCCGATTCGCTTAGAAGAAGGAAGAAAGATTCGTCAGGCATTCGTTCCATCAGAAGAAGGATGGATCATGTACGCGGCTGATTATTCACAAATCGAACTTCGTGTGCTTGCTCACATTGCAAATGATCCAGGGTTAGTTGAAGCGTTCCAACATGACATGGATATTCATACGAAAACAGCTATGGATGTATTTGGTGTTGGGAAAGATGAAGTAACATCTAACATGAGACGACAAGCAAAAGCTGTTAACTTCGGAATTGTGTATGGTATTAGTGATTATGGTCTTTCGCAAAACTTAGGAATTACAAGAAAAGCAGCAGCGGAATTTATTGAAAAGTATTTAGAAAGTTTCCCTGGTGTACAAGAATACATGGATGAAATCGTAAAAGATGCGAAACAAAAAGGATATGTGGTTACATTATTAAATCGTCGCCGTTATATTCCGGAAATTACGAGTCGTAATTTCAATTTACGTAGCTTTGCTGAGCGTACAGCTATGAATACACCAATTCAAGGTAGTGCGGCTGATATTATTAAAAAAGCGATGATTATTATGGCGGATCGCTTAGAAGAAGAAGGTCTACAAGCTCGCTTACTTCTGCAAGTACACGATGAATTGATATTTGAAGCACCAAAAGAAGAAATTGAAAAATTAGAGAAGCTTGTACCTGAAGTAATGGAGCATGCAATTGAACTAGCCGTTCCATTGAAAGTTGATTATTCTTACGGTCCAACTTGGTACGATGCGAAATAAGGACGTGATGAAATGCCGGAATTACCAGAGGTTGAAAACGTTAGACGGACGCTTGAAAATCTTGTAACAGGAAAAACGATTGAAGATGTCGTTATTACTTATCCCAAAATAGTAAAACGACCGGATGATGCAGAAATTTTTAAAGAAATGCTAAGAGGCGAGACAATTGAAAATATAAAGCGAAGAGGTAAGTTTTTGCTTTTGTATGTAACGAACTATGTAATTGTTTCACATTTGCGCATGGAAGGTAAGTTTTTACTTCATCAAGAGGATGAGCCGATTGATAAACATACGCACGTCCGTTTCTTATTTACAGATGGAACTGAATTACATTATAAAGATGTGAGAAAGTTTGGTACGATGCATCTCTTTAAGAAAGGTGAAGAGTTGAATCAAATGCCTCTTGCTGACTTAGGCCCGGAGCCATTTGATGCTGAATTGACACCGCAGTATTTACAAGAAAGATTGCAAAAAACAAATCGTAAAATAAAAGTCGTATTATTAGATCAGCGTCTTTTAGTAGGGCTTGGAAATATATATGTAGATGAAGTGTTATTCCGTTCTCAAATTCACCCAGAACGAGAAGCTGCATCTTTAACAAAAGAAGAAGTAGAAAGAATTTACGAGGCGATTGTTACAACTCTGGGCGAAGCTGTTAAGCGAGGCGGAAGTACAATTAGAACGTATATTAATTCACAAGGACAAATTGGTTCGTTCCAAGAACTTCTAAATGTATATGGGAAAAAAGGAGAACCGTGTGTTACTTGCGGTACGATATTAGAGAAAACAGTTGTTGGCGGAAGAGGAACGCATTACTGCCCGATTTGTCAGCCGAGAATATAGAAAAGAGATAACATCGGATAGGCATTTGTCATATACATACAGCAGGGCTATGTATAAGGGAGGAGCTTACCGATGTACCTTTATTTATCTCTTATTTTATTAGCTTTTACATTAAGCTTAGATAGCTGTAGTGTAGGGCTAACATATGGTTTAAGAAGCGTAAGAATTCCACTAAGATCAATTATAATTATCGGGATCTGTTCAGCAGCTGTAATGCTCGTTTCCATGGGAATTGGACATATGATCGCGAAAATATTTTCACCTGTTATCGCAACGCGTATCGGTGGGCTTGTTCTTATTGGAATTGGAATTTGGGTATTATACCAATTTTTTCGAAGTGATAAAAAAGAAGAACCAAAGCAAGAGGAGAAGGTTTGGAAATTAGAAATTGCTTCACTCGGGCTAGTGATTCAAATTTTGCGGAAGCCGACAGTTGCGGATTTTGATAAATCAGGAACTATCTCTGCAGGAGAAGCGTTACTTCTCGGTATCGCTCTTTCTATAGATTCGTTTGGTGCTGGAATTGGTGCATCTTTATTAGGTTATGCACCCGCGATGATGGCGGTATTAGTCGCGGTTATGAGTTCTTTATTTTTATTTATTGGAATGAAGCTCGGTACGATTTTATCAAATATGAAATGGTTACAAAAATTTACATTCCTGCCTGGGGTATTACTCATTATTATTGGAATTTGGAAAATGTAAGTATGGGCGTGGAACATTAGTTTCGCGCCTTTAATATTGTGAGGAGGATTATTATGACAGTAGTAATTGGATTAACAGGAGGCATTGCAAGCGGAAAAAGTACGGTATCAGAAATGTTTCGTGAAATGAGTATACCGGTTATTGATGCAGATATTATTGCGCGAGAAGTTGTAGAACGAGGAAAACCGGCATATAACAAAATTGTAGAGGTGTTCGGAACGGAAGTGTTACAAAAAGATGGAGAGCTTGATCGACCAAAGCTTGGGAGTGTCGTTTTTTATAATGAAGAAAAACGATTGCAGTTAAACGAAATTGTTCATCCTGCAGTGCGTGAAGAAATGAATGCACAAAAGGAGATGTACATAAAAGAAGATATGCAAGCGGTTGTGTTAGATATCCCTCTTTTGTTTGAAAGTAAATTAACAAATCTCGTTGATCGTGTTTTAGTTGTAGCAGTCACACCGAATACGCAATTGGAACGTTTAATGAAACGAAATAACTTTTCAGAAGAAGCAGCAACGGCTCGTATTCAATCTCAAATGCCATTAGAAGAAAAAGTAAAGAAGGCAGATGAAGTAATTTATAATGATGGCACAATTACTGGAACGAAAACACAATTAGCCTCTATTTTGAAAGAATGGAACATTATTGATTAAAAAATTGTGAAATTAATGAAAATGCTTAGTGACATATCTCCTTTTTGTGTTATACTATTATTGGGATTGGAGATAAATAGTATAACGCATTCAAGGGGGATAACATATTATGACTCGTGTGGCAATTAATGGATTTGGACGTATCGGGAGAATGGTATTTCGTCAAGCAATAAAAGAAAGCGCATTCAAAATTGTAGCAATAAATGCAAGCTATCCATCAGAAACGTTAGCGCATTTAATTAAATATGATACAGTTCATGGAAAGTTTGACGGAACAGTGGAAGCATTTGAAGATCACTTACTAGTTGATGGGAAAATGATTCGCCTTTTAAACAACCGCGATCCAAAGGAGTTGCCTTGGAAAGATCTAGGTGTTGAAGTTGTAATTGAAGCAACTGGTAAATTTAACTCGAAAGAAAAAGCAATTCTTCATGTTGAAGCTGGAGCGAAAAAAGTTATTTTAACAGCACCTGGTAAAAATGAAGATGTAACAATCGTAGTTGGTGTGAACGAAGACCAATTAGATATTACAAAGCATACTGTTATTTCAAATGCATCTTGTACAACAAACTGTTTAGCGCCTGTTGTAAAGGTGTTAGATGAGCAGTTCGGAATTGAAAACGGTTTAATGACAACTGTTCATGCTTATACAAATGACCAAAAAAATATTGATAACCCACATAAAGATTTAAGAAGAGCGCGTGCTTGCGGACAGTCTATCATTCCAACAACGACGGGTGCTGCAAAAGCGCTAGCAAAAGTTCTTCCACACTTAAACGGAAAACTTCATGGTATGGCACTTCGTGTACCAACACCAAACGTGTCTCTTGTTGATTTAGTAGTAGACGTAAAACGTGATGTAACAGTTGAAGATATTAATGAAGCATTCAAAACTGTTGCAAACGGTGCATTAAAAGGAATTGTAGAATTCAGCGAAGAGCCTTTAGTGTCTATCGATTTTAATACAAATACACACTCAGCTATTATTGATGGTTTGTCTACAATGGTAATGGGTGATCGTAAAGTGAAAGTACTTGCTTGGTATGATAACGAGTGGGGCTACTCTCGTCGTGTTGTAGATCTTGTAACGTTAGTTGTTGATGAATTAGCGAAACAAAAAAATGTGCAACATATTTAAGTGAACGAGAGAGGGCAAGTGAAAATTTGCCCTCTTTTTTATTTTTTTCTGAAAAGGAAAAAAATTATATAAGTATATTTTTAAATAGTGGACATACCACGAAACGTTGGGATTACTGTATTCGTGAATCATTAATTTTTTTTAGGGAAAAGTAAAGAGGAAAATATGACAGAAAATCGAAAAAACTGTTGTTGCAAAATGAAAATAAACAAAGTATACTAACACTCGTAAACTTAAGAGCTGAGGTACGTAGTCACTACTTAAAGGGTTAGGACCTCTCTGGACTAACTTTCCCCCGTGGTAGTGGAGCAAGCCAAATTGCAAATTAGTTTTCAATTCGAACAGTTAGAATAAATTTACAAGGGGGAACTGTAGAATGGATACTATGGATACGATGGGTCGTCACGTGATTGCTGAACTTTGGGATTGCGATTTCGACAAGCTTAATGACATGCCATATATTGAACAATTATTTGTGGATGCAGCACTAAGAGCTGGTGCTGAAGTACGTGAGGTTGCTTTTCATAAATTTGCACCACAAGGTGTAAGTGGAGTAGTAATTATCTCGGAATCACATTTAACAATTCATAGCTTTCCGGAGCACGGTTACGCAAGTATTGATGTTTATACTTGTGGGGATCGTATTGATCCAAATGTTGCTGCAGAATATATTGCAGAAGGTTTAAACGCGAAAACGCGTGAGAGCATCGAGCTTCCTCGAGGCACTGGTAGCTTCGAAATTAAGCAGAGAGAAACAAAAGCTCTTTAAAAAAGAACATAATTGATTTAAAATGTAAAGAGGTGTATAATGCACCTCTTTTTTAGTTTATATAAAATAGGATCACGATATGTAATAACTTAGAGTGGTCATTATAGAAGAATGAGTTATATAATATTGTATATATATTTTCACATGTAGGTGAGTAGCGAAAGAATAAAGATTATAGTGTAAAGGAGTGAATGAATTGCGTTGTCCATCCTGTTTTCATAATGGAACAAGAGTGTTAGATTCGCGTCCGGTAGACGAGGGGCGCTCTATTCGAAGAAGAAGAGAGTGTGAAAGTTGTTTAAGTCGCTTTACGACATTTGAAAGAGTAGAAGAATCACCTCTTATTGTTGTTAAAAAAGAAGGAACACGAGAAGAGTTTAATAAAGAGAAAATTTTACGCGGTTTAATTAAAGCGTGTGAAAAAAGACCTGTATCTTTAAGGCAGTTAGAGGAAGTAACACAAAGTGTGGAGCGTGAACTTCGTAACTTAGGTATATCAGAAGTAAAAAGTGATATGATTGGTGAAATTGTTATGGAAGAACTTCGTGATATTGATGATGTTGCTTACGTACGTTTTGCTTCTGTGTATCGTCAATTTAAAGATTTAAATGTATTTATTGAAGAATTAAAAGATATACTGCAAAAAGAGAGAGAGTAGAAGGAATCTCTTTATATACTGTAAGTAAACGAGATAAGAGAGCTAGAAGCGGAAGCTAATAGCTCTTTTTCGCTAATAAATTATATAATAAAGATAGAACGAGTGAAATGTAGGCTAGATTGGATGAGAGAAAGGAAAAGCAAGAATGGAAAAACAGTCATGGATGGAGCTATTGCCGATTGATCGTTATAAAGTAAGTGCGAAAGGGTTGTTACATAATTACGACCGGAAAGTATTAACGATGTTGTATCAGCCGTTAATAGGTAGTAGAGCTTTTAGCTTATACATGACACTATGGGGAGAGTTAGAGCAAGATCGTGTGTTTGGAAAAGAGAATACACATCACTCCCTTATGGTGACTATGCAAATGCAACTTCCTGAAATATATGGGGAACGAGTAAAGTTAGAAGCGATTGGTCTTTTAAATGTATATATTAAGAAAGAAAAAGATATTCGGATGTTTATATATGAATTGCAATCACCTTTATCTCCGAAGCAGTTTTTTGATGATATTGTTTTAAGTATCTTTTTATATAATCGCTTGAGTCGGACAAAATACAACCAAGTAAAGCAATATTTCTTAGAAGAAGAATTCGATTTTGCTTCTTATGAAAATGTTACGCGCTCCTTCAACGATATATTTGATTCGTTTAACCCAGGTCAGTTTGAATATGCGCAAGAAGAACTGCGTATCCCGAAAACGACAATTATGCCAAGTAACGAGAATGGGGATGCTCCGAAAGTTTGGAACGATTTCTTTGATTTCTCTTTATTTGTAGACGGACTATCAGCCCTTGTTCCTAAAAAGGCGATTACAGATCAAGTGAGAGAATGTGTTATTACACTCGCTTATGTGTACGGTGTGGATGTGTTATCGATGCAAAATATCGTTCTTGGCGCAGTGACAGAAGTGCAAACAATTGATATCGAAAGGCTTCGGAAGGGAGCACGCGATTGGTATCAATTCGAAAATGGTCAAGCGTTACCTGTATTAAGTGAAAGAGTGCAACCTCATGCTGCTCGTACAATGAAAGAGAAAGAGCCATCTACGCAAGAAGAGATGCTAATGAAACAGTTAGAGGAAATCTCGCCAAAACAACTATTGAAAGAGATTTCAGGCGGTGCAGAGGCGACGAAAGCGGACTTGCAAATCGTTGAGGATGTAATGATAAATCAAAAGTTAACGCCAGGGGTTGTGAATGTACTTATTTATTACGTTATGCTACGCTCAGATATGAAGCTTGCTAAAACGTATGTCGAGAAGATTGCTGGACATTGGGCGCGAAAAAAGGTCGGTACAGTAGGCGAGGCGATGGCGCTAGCGAAAGAAGAGAATCGTCAATATCAAGAGTGGGCTGAGACTAAGAAAAAAGGTCGTACAGCGAAGAAAACAGTGCGAAAAGAAATGGTACCAGATTGGCTTAAAGAAGAGTCGAAAGAAGAAGAGAAAGAACCTGTAAAAAATGACGTAAGTGCGAAAAAAGATGCAAGTACGTTAGAAGATGAACGGAAACGATTAGAAGAAGTATTGAAAAAATATAAGCGTGATTAATAAAAGAAAATGAACGCTCTTTGAGGTGAGAAAATGGAGCATATTCAAAATTCATTTACGAAATTAATGGAAAATAAAAACTTTAAAAATAGATATGAAGTCTTAAAGGCAGAAGTGATGGCGCACCCTCGTGTGAAAGAATTTATAGACGAACATAAAGGTGAAGTAACGACTTCTATGATTGAACGAAGTCTTGTGAAGTTATATGAATATATTGGACAAAGTGTAGGGTGTGCGGATTGTCCAGATTTAGGGTCATGTAAAAATATGCTACAAGGATATGAGCCGAAGCTCGTCATTCAAGGTAAGATGATTGATATTCAATACGATCGTTGTATTAGAAAAGTAGCATATGATGAGAGAAAAAAATATGAAAAACTCGTTCAAAGTGTATATATGCCAGTTGACATTTTGCAGGCAACTATGGAAAATTTAGACCCTTCAGATTTAGATGCACGTATTGATGCAATAGGTGCAACGAATGAATTTTTAAACACATACGAACCAGGTAAAAAAGCACAAGGTTTATATTTGTACGGTAAATTTGGTGTAGGGAAAACGTATCTTTTAGGGGCAATTGCAAATGAGCTTGCGCGAAAGAAAATTAGTTCGATGCTCGTATACTTCCCTGAATTTTTACGTGAAATCAAAAGTTCGATTCAAGATAATTCGATTAGCGGAAAGATTGATGCTGTCAAACGTGTACAAGTATTAATGTTAGATGATATCGGGGCAGAAGCGATGTCAAGTTTTGTACGTGATGATGTACTCGGTGCAATCTTGCAATTCCGTATGTTGGAAAACTTACCGACGTTCTTTACATCTAACTTTGATTTCAAACAGTTGGAACATCATTTAACGTATACACAGCGCGGTGAAGCAGAAGAGATGAAAGCGGCCCGTATTATGGAACGAATTAAATATTTAGCGAAGCCAATCCCAATTGGCGGGAAGAATCGTCGTAATAAGTAAAGAGCGAGCTGAGAAGCTTGCTCTTTTTTATCCCGCTATTGGCGGGCAGTAAGATTCCCACCTCAAAATTCGGCTGTAAAGCAAAGAAGTTAGGTGGGAGCCCTGCTGCCCGTAAAAGCCCGATTGGTGCGGGCTAATAATCAGTGGACGATGGACAAAACCTCCACTGATTAAAGTTTCACTTTATTTTAATCATTTTTTCAGAGTAGCTTGTATCATTTTTTTCTCCCTCCCTTAATATATATAAAATTAGCAAGCCATATCGAGTGGATGTTCTAACAATGGGAGATAGGTTTCTACTAAGAGTGAACTTCCATAGATCGGACTCTTATAGGATTTGTAACGTATAGATGCAATCCTTTAGAGCGGGGATAAAAGGGGGGACAAAAGTGATTGAAATTTGCTTCGAAGAAAAAAATGATGCTGTGTACGTATACAGACAACTAACGAAAAGAACAGAATCCTTATATAAGGAAACAAGTGTATATTTAAACGAACAAAAGGTTGTTATTCATATACCATTATGTGAATCAAATTATATTGAAAAGATTTTATTGCCAGTATTACTATATTTCATTATGAATGTGAAACAAAATGAATGGATTCATACCATTTTAAAGGAAAAGTTTTTTTATGAAGAACAAGAAGAGTGTCATCAAATATTGCATATGGCACATGAGATTTTAAAGGAAAGAAGAAAAGGAGTAGCTAGTGATTTAACACGTCAAAAATTTGAATCTTATATTGCGTCGTCTTTGAATGATTGGCTTTGTGATCCGCTCTCATTCTCGTTTTCATCATACGTTCGTTTTCGTCTTCGTACATATAGGGAAATGGTAACTAAGCTTGCTGAAGTTGCAATTGATGAGTATAAGATGGAGCAGGAATACCAAATATTCATTGAGACACTTCGCCAACAAGTAAGTAGCCGGAAATCACGTTTGTCCTGTGTACATCTTATTTTTGATGAAAGTTTTATTTTCTATGATGATAAAGGTAGGCGTTTAAAACAGGAGAAATTGGTTCAATATATAGATGAAGAATTATTAAAGAAACAGGATGTATATATCGATACGAAAGTAATTGCACCACTTCTTTCTATTTCGCCGAAAAAGATTTATTTATATACGAAAGAACAAGATCATAATATGATTATTACTTTGCGAAATGTATTTCAGGAACGAGTGCAACTACATGGATTACATGAATTTGAGCGCAATGTGAAAAATTTAAAAAATAAAGGTAACGCCCTTGATTTTCTAAGTTTTTGAGCATATAATTACCTACATAAATGAAATATATTGAAATGTTATGATGAGGACATGGGTAGTTTTCTACGATTTTCAGAGAGGGAAGCCTTAGGGTGTGAGCTTCCTAGTACGGGATAATTACTTACCACCTCTAAACTTTAGCAGTGAACGTTTTTCTAGTAATTGCTAACGGACAACACCGTTATGTTGAACTTGAGCAATTAACAATAAGGTTAATTGGAACAAGGGTGGAACCACGAATTCAACACTCGTCCCTTTTTATGGGATGAGTGTTTTTTATTTTGAAAAAAAAGAGGAGTGACCAGTGATGGCAGATGTAGTTAAAATTACTTTCCCTGATGGAGCTGTGAAGGAGTTTCCAAAAGGAGTAACAACTGAAGAAATCGCAGCTTCTATTAGCCCAGGCTTAAAGAAAAAAGCTGTGGCTGGAAAATTAAACGATGAGATGATCGATCTTGTTACACCAATCGAAGAAGATGGTGCAGTTTCTATTATTACATTAGATTCTGAAGATGGCTTATATATTTTACGCCACTCAACAGCTCACCTTTTAGCACAAGCGTTAAAACGTTTATATAAAGATGTTAAGCTTGAGCTTGGCATTGGTCCAGTAATCGAAAATGGCTTCTACTACGATATTGATATGGAAGAAGCAATTACAGTTGAGGACTTCAAGAAAATCGAAAAAGAAATGCAAAAAATCGTGAACGAAAACTTAGAAATCGTTCGTCATGAAGTACCACGTGCAGAAGCGCTTCGTCGCTTTGAAGAAATCGGCGATGAGTTAAAATTAGATTTAATTAACGATCTTCCAGAAGATGCAGTTATTTCAATTTATGAGCAAGGCGAATTCTTCGACCTATGCCGTGGTGTTCATCTTCCATCTACAGGGAAAATTAAAGTATTTAAATTATTAAGTGTTGCAGGTGCTTACTGGCGCGGCGACAGCAATAATAAAATGTTACAACGTATTTACGGTACTGCATTCGTTAAGAAAGCAGAATTAGATGAGCACTTACGTATGCTTGAAGAAGCGAAAGAGCGCGATCACCGTAAATTAGGTAAAGAGTTAAAACTATTTACTAATAGCCAAAAAGTAGGACAAGGTTTACCACTTTGGTTACCAAAAGGTGCAACAATTCGCCGTATTATCGAGCGTTACATCGTTGATAAAGAAGCAAGCTTAGGCTATGATCACGTATACACTCCAGTATTAGGAAGTAGAGAGCTTTATGAAACTTCTGGTCACTGGAACCATTACCGTGATGGCATGTTCCCATCAATGGAAATGGATAATGAAGAGTTAGTTCTTCGTCCAATGAACTGCCCTCACCATATGATGGTTTATAAAAATGATATTCACAGCTACCGTGAATTACCAATCCGTATTGCGGAACTTGGAACAATGCACCGCTATGAAATGTCTGGAGCATTATCTGGATTACAACGTGTACGCGGAATGACTTTAAATGATGCGCACATTTTCGTTCGTCCAGATCAAATTAAAGAAGAATTAAAACGTGTTGTAAACTTAACGTTAGAAGTGTACAAAGATTTCGGTTTAGAAAACTATTCATTCCGTCTATCTTATCGTGACCCAGCAGATACTAAAAAGTATTATGCTGATGATGAGATGTGGGAAAAAGCACAAGGTATGTTAAAAGAAGCTATGGATGAAATGGGTCTTGATTACTATGAAGCTGAAGGTGAAGCGGCATTCTATGGTCCGAAACTTGACGTTCAAGTTCGTACTGCTCTTGGAAAAGACGAAACACTTTCAACTGTACAATTAGACTTCTTACTTCCAGAACGCTTTGAATTAACTTACGTTGGTGAAGACGGTAAACAACATCGTCCAGTTGTAATTCACCGTGGTGTTGTATCAACTATGGAACGTTTCGTAGCCTTCTTAATTGAAGAATACAAAGGCGCATTCCCAACTTGGTTAGCTCCAGTTCAGGCGCAAGTAATTCCAGTTTCTCCGCAAGTACATTTAGACTATGCGAAGAAAGTACAAGATGAATTACGACGTGCTGGTATCCGTGTTGAATTAGACACTCGTGAAGAGAAAATTGGTTACAAAATCCGTGAAGCACAAATGCAAAAGATTCCGTACATGCTTGTAGTAGGTGACAATGAAGTTACTGAAAATGGCGTTAACGTACGTAAATATGGTGAACAAAAATCAGAAACAATCGCATTAGATGCGTTTGTTGACATGATTAAGGTAGAAGGAAAACGATAAGAAAGAGCCGCGGTATACCGCGGCTTTTTTATGTATTATAAAAAAGAAAATCTAGAAAAAATAACCAAACAATACTTATCATAAAAAAGTATTGCAAGTATGCTGGTTGTTTGTTACAATATTTCTTGTTGTTAGTAAAACAGATCGCGTCTTCTTGACAGACGTCATGTCCTATGATAAAATCATCAAGGATAATAGAATATGGTTTTGACAAGTAGAAGCACCCGCTTCTCACCTGATGGACGCATTCGCAGTTAGCAGGTAAATGTATTTCTTACTAAAGATATTACAAGTGTGGGTGCCGTGTGCCCGCACTTTTTTTGTTCGGGTTCTACAATTGCAAAACGTATTCTAAGAAAACCTTGGAGGTGGCTTACTATTAGCAAGGATATGATGATTAACGAGCAAATTCGTGCACGTGAAGTACGCTTAGTTGGCGCAAACGGCGATCAACTTGGAATCAAGTCTCGTAATGACGCTTTAGACTTAGCTGCAGGTCTTAATCTTGATTTAGTATTGGTTGCTCCAAATGCGAAACCACCAGTATGCCGCATTATGGACTACGGTAAATTCCGCTTTGAGCAACAGAAGAAAGAAAAAGAACAGCGCAAAAATCAAAAAGTAATTAGCATGAAAGAAGTTCGTTTAAGTCCAACAATTGATGAACATGACTTTAACACAAAACTTCGTAATGCTGTCAAGTTTTTAGAGAAAGGCGACAAGGTTAAAGCGTCAATTCGCTTTAAAGGACGTGCCATTACTCATAAAGAAATCGGTCAACGTGTTTTAGATCGCTTCTCAGAAGCTTGTGCTGAAGTTAGTACAATTGAATCTAAGCCTAAAATGGAAGGACGTAGTATGTTCTTAGTTTTAGCACCGAAAAACGATAAGTAATAGATAGAGGAGGAAATACCTATGCCTAAACAAAAAACTCATCGCGGCGCTGCAAAGCGTTTCAAAAAGACTGGATCTGGTAAACTGAAGCGTTCTCACGCTTACACAAGCCATTTATTCGCTAACAAATCTACAAAAGCTAAACGTAAACTACGTAAAGCTGGTGTAGTTAGCGCTGGTGACTTCAAACGCATTCGTCAAATGCTTGACAACTTAAAATAAGTTCGGCTGATATATAGAACAAACTAGGAGGTAATATTATGCCAAGAGTAAAAGGTGGTACAGTTACTCGTCAACGTCGTAAAAAAGTTATAAAATTAGCAAAAGGTTACTACGGTTCTAAGAGTACATTATTTAAGGTTGCTAACCAACAGGTTATGAAATCTCTAATGTATGCATTCCGTGACCGTCGTCAAAAGAAACGTGACTTCCGTAAATTATGGATTACACGTATCAACGCAGCAGCTCGTATGAATGGTCTTTCTTACAGCCGCTTAATGCACGGTTTAAAAAATGCTGGCATCGAAGTTAACCGCAAGATGCTTGCTGACTTAGCTGTTCATGACGAAAAAGCTTTCGCTGAATTAGCAACAGTTGCAAAAAACAACATTAACTAATTGTTTAAAACCTTAGAAGATTTTCTTCTAAGGTTTTTTTATTTGCATTTATTGTAAAATCCTCCACTTATTATCGTTATTTCTTGCTCAAGTATATTAAGATGTGCTTGTAAGAATTTTTGTAACGATAATGAGGAGACTTTTACATGAAAGTAGGAAAGATTAACGGATGTGTCGTTATCGATATGACAAAATCAATATAAAAGCCATAGCGATATAAAAGAATATATATATAAAGTCAGGAGAATCCTCCTGACTTTTTTTATTTGAACTCATTCGTGAAGAAGTGTATCTTTCCTAGCAGAAACGACACTGCTATAATGGAAAGATGATATGGAACTTTCATCAAGTGAACAATCTATGAGTGATGATTGAAACGTATTTGCAAATTAAGGACAAGCTATCTTTATAAAGATGTAGGTAGCTGACTTGTTAATAAGAAACGAAAAATAATAATGAACTTTGAGATGAAACAACATTGTTGCGGAAAATGCGATGTTGGAGGAGGACAATAGAATGGACTTACTACAACTATTTAAATTACAAAAAGAATTAGATGACCGTATTGTGAAAGAACATGACTTACAACCGAAAAAATTGTTAAAAGAAAAAATGTTAGCTCTTCTTGTAGAAATTGGAGAACTTGCAAATGAAACACGTTGTTTTAAATATTGGAGCAATAAACCAGCTTCAGAACGTGAAGTAATATTAGAAGAATACGTAGATGGTTTACATTTTATTTTATCAATCGGAATCGATTTAGGAATTGATAAAAACTTCTTATTCTATAAATGTGCGCAAACGAATAAAACACAAGTGGAAATTTTCTTAGACACATATGCGAAAGTAATTCGTTTTACAGATCAACCTTCTATTACGAACTATATTGAACTATTTACAAGCTATCTTCGCCTTGGGCAAGCGCTTGAATTTGAACAAGATGAAATTGAAAAAGCATATTTAGATAAAAATGAAGTAAATCATCAGCGTCAAACACAAGGATACTAATTTAATTTTTGAATATTTCAATTTCCTTTTGTATAATAAAGTGACTGAAGAAAAAGGAGGGTGTTGGCAATGATAAAATTAGACGAGACATTGACAATGCTAAAAGAATTAACAGACGCACGCGGTATTGCGGGTAACGAGCGCGAACCACGTGAAGTAATGAAGAAATATATTGAGCCGTTTGCAGATGAACTTTCTACTGACAATTTAGGAAGTTTAGTTGCGAAAAAAGTTGGGGAAGAAAACGGCCCGAAAATTATGGTTGCAGGTCATTTAGATGAAGTCGGCTTTATGATTACGCAAATTGATGACAAAGGCTTCCTTCGTTTCCAAACGGTGGGTGGCTGGTGGTCGCAAGTTATGCTTGCACAGCGCGTAACGATTGTAACGCGTAAAGGAGATGTAACAGGTGTAATTGGTTCAAAACCACCGCACATTTTACCTCCAGAAGCTCGTAAAAAGCCAGTTGAAATTAAAGACATGTTCATCGATATTGGTGCTTCTAGCCAAGAAGAAGCGATGGAGTGGGGCATCCGACCAGGAGATCAAGTTGTACCGTACTTCGAATTCCAAGTGATGAAGAATGAAAAGATGTTACTTGCAAAAGCATGGGATAACCGAATTGGTTGTGCAATTGCAATTGACGTATTAAAACAATTAAAAGATGAAAAGCATCCAAACGTTGTATACGGCGTTGGGACTGTACAAGAAGAAGTTGGTCTTCGTGGTGCGAAAACATCTGCAAACTATATTAAGCCAGATATCGCATTCGCAGTAGATGTAGGTATTGCTGGTGATACACCAGGTGTAACGGCAAAAGAAGCACAAAGTAAAATGGGTGATGGTCCGCAGATCATTCTATATGATGCTTCTGTTATTGGTCATACAGGTTTACGTGATTTCGTTGTTGATGTTGCGGATGAATTACAAATTCCATATCAGTATGATTCTGTAGCGGGCGGGGGAACGGACGCAGGAGCAATTCACATTTCTGTAAATGGTATCCCATCTATGGCAATTACGATTGCGACACGCTACATTCATTCTCATGCAGCAATGTTACATCGTGATGATTATGAAAACGCAGTGAAGTTAATTGTAGAAGTTATTAAACGTCTTGATAAAGAGGCTGTACATAACATTACATTTAATTAATAGAAAAAAGCGAAGGATAACCTCCTTCGCTTTTTCCATTTTTAAAACGGTCTTTCTAATCCTGCTGCAGTATGAGCTCCTAAAATAATTAAGCGAGTTAATTGCATTGCCATGAAATGTGGGGTATAAATCATGCCTCTTTTTAACCATGACATAATCATTCCGATATGAGCGCCTGTAACATAACTAATAAGAATATCACGAGGGACCATAAGGTCTTCATCATCTGGCTGGGAAATAGATAGGCTTAATGTTAAATGTGTTTGAATTGTTTTCATCATTTTATAAGAATAGTTTCCAGCTGCCTTATCGCCGAGCATAACGTTATAGAAATTAGTATTGTCTGCGATATGCTCAAACAAAGCTAAAAAAGTTGGATGCGGTGAATCAAAAGTGAGCTGAAAATCTTCTTTATTTCGATTTTGTGGTTTAATTACTGCAGCTAGTTTTTCTAACATTTCTTCTATGCTTTTTTCTAATAAATCATATTTATCATGGTAATGGCTATAAAATGTAGCACGATTTACAGGAGCGCGTTCTGCGATATGTTGCACAGTTACATTTTCGAATCCCTTTTCGCCTACTAAAGCGACAAAAGCATCCTGTATGAGTTGTCTCGTTCGTTTTACACGTGGATCATTTGTATTTTTAATAGACATTTTTACTTCACCTCGTTTAATTTTTTAACCTTAAACAACACATGTATAGTGTAATGTTGTTTAAACAACATATAGGTTTAAATTGTTGGTTGTAGATTCAGGATAATTATTTATAATTATAAACGATAGTCCTTTAGAAATCAGCACCGCTAGGATGCAGACAAAACATAGTTTGCGTCGTAAAAGGTGTGCTTTTTTTGTTTAAAGGTTAATATAATTAACAATTAAACAATATAAACACTAAGGATGTAAATAGTTTAGAAAAAAATTATATGCGATATAAGGAGAGGAATGCAATGAATCAGTTTCGAAGAATGGTAATTATCAACATTATCACATTAATTGTATTAGTTGGCGGCGGTATTGGCGGTTATTACTATTACAATCAAGCGGAAAACTATTTAAAAACAGAAAATGCAAAGATTGACGGGAAAGTAATCCCAATTGCATCACCAGTAGCAGGTAAATTAACAGACTGGAAAGTTGAAGTCGGAAAAAATTACAATGAGAACGATAAATTAGGTGCGGTTACTGTAGCAGGAGCAAATGGTGAGCAAACAGTAGATGTAACAATTCCGCAAAATGCAACAGTTGTACAATCAAATGCAACAACTAATGCGTTCGTTGGGGCAGGTAGCCCAATTGCTTATGCATTTGATATGAGCAATTTATGGGTAACAGCAAATATTGAAGAAACAAATATTGATGATGTTCAAAAAGGCCAAACAGTAGATGTGTATGTAGACGCATACCCAGATACAACGTTAACGGGAAAAGTAGAACAAGTTGGATTAACAACAGCGAATACATTCTCGATGTTACCATCAAGTAACGCAACAGCGAACTATACGAAAGTAAAGCAAGTTGTCCCAGTTAAAGTTTCTTTAGATCATAGTAAATCAGTAAATATTGTTCCTGGAATGAATGTGTCAGTTCGTATTCATAAGTAAGGGGGAGATGAGATGTCCTCAATTGCAATTGTAGGATATGCACTATTTTGTATAATCGTCTTCTTCCTTATAAATCGTCTTTTACGAAAGAAAAAAACGAATGTGGGAGAAGAACAAGTCCCAGCCGTAAGTAAGATAGAAGTAAGTCAAGCAGAAACAGTAGAGAAAGAACTTGAACAAAAACAAGAAACAGAAGCTTCTAACGTAGTGGAATTAGAAACAGGGAAGCAAGAGCAAGTAAAACAGGAAAAAGAAATGCTGAAGAGACAATTGCCGGTAGAGAATGTGAATGTAAAGGCAGTTGTAGCTGTATTAATTCTCGGTATGTTCGTTTCTATTTTAAACCAAACGATCATTAATGTTGCATTGCCTCCATTAATGAACGAATTTAACGTATCAACTTCAACAGCACAATGGTTAATTACAGGCTTCATGCTTGTAAACGGAATTTTAGTACCAATCAGTGCATTTTTAGTTTCACGGTTTACGTATCGTAAATTATTCATAGCAGCAATGTTATTCTTTACTGTAGGATCTATCATTTGTGCTACATCAGGAAACTTTACAATGATGATGACAGGCCGTGTTATTCAAGCGGTTGGTGCAGGTATTTTAATGCCAGTTGGTATGAATATCTTCATGACATTATTCCCGCCTAATAAACGCGGAGCAGCTATGGGGTTACTTGGGGTAGCTATGATTTTAGCACCAGCTATCGGACCAACTGTAACAGGTTGGGTAATTGAAAACTATAGCTGGAACTTAATGTTCTATGGGATGTTTGTTATCGGTTTAATTATTACGTTCTTATCTTTTAAATTCTTTACACTAGCTCAGCCAGTGTCTAAAACAAAGTTAGATGTATTCGGTGTTTTTAGTTCAAGTATTGGACTAGGTAGCTTACTGTACGGATTTAGTGAAGCTGGAAATAATGGCTGGACTAGTGCAGAAGTTGTTATAACACTTATCATCGGTGTCATTGGTTTAGCTGTATTTATTTGGAGAGAGTTAACAACAGACAATAAAATGCTTGATTTACAAGTGTTTAAATATCCGACGTTCACTTTCACATTAGTAATTAACGCGATTGTAACGATGGCCTTATTCGGAGGTATGTTATTACTTCCAGTATACTTGCAAAACATTCGCGGTTTTACACCGATGGAATCTGGTTTATTATTACTTCCAGGATCATTAATTATGGGGATCATGGGACCAGTTGCAGGTAAACTATTTGATAAGTATGGTATTCGTCCGTTAGCAATTGTCGGATTAGCCATTACAACATTTGCGACATATAAATTTACAACGTTATCGATGGATACACCGTATAGCGTTATTATGACGGATTATATTATACGCTCAATTGGTATGTCATTCATTATGATGCCAATTATGACAGCTGGTATGAATGCACTGCCGATGAAATTAATTTCTCACGGTACAGCAACGCAAAATACGTCAAGACAAGTAGCTGGTTCAATTGGAACAGCGATATTAATCACGCTTATGACGCAACAAACTACTGCTCACGTAGCGGATTACGGCAATATGTTAACAACGTCAAACCCGATTTTAGTTGATAAAGTACACGGTATGGGCCAAAGCTTAGCGGCATTAGCCGGATCAGCTCAAGCAGGAGATGCGATGAGTACACAACTATTATTCGGACAAATTTCAAAGCTATCTGCAATTAACGGTATTAACGATGCCTTCTTAATTGCAACTATATTAGCTGGTATTGCTTGGGTGTTATCGTTCTTCTTACCATCAGGCAATAAATCAAATAGAAAAGCAGGGAATTAAATTCCCTGCTTTTTTGTCTTTTAAAGAGTTAGATATAAAAAATGATAACCAGCTACGGAGCACAGCCCTGTTATAAACAAAATTGTTCCCATAGCACGAATGCTGGATATTTGTCTTCCACTTATAATAGCTAATAGTCCAGCTAAAGAGAAGAAACACCAATATAAAGTTCCTGAAATTGGAACCATCCCCTCTAAATCTATTCCAAAACCTATACAAATGATAGGAACAAAGATAAGCGATATGCTAATCAAACCAGCTATAATAGTAAGTGATTTACGATATTTAATGCCAGCAATAATTAAAAAAATGCCAACGATGAATTGGCATAACATCAAAGTAAGAGCCAAAACCATCCAAGTTAATATTCCAAACACTTCTGTATTACCTCCGATAAAATATTATATATAGAATGAATCCCCTACAGACATAAGTACCCAGAAAATAACCCCTAATATGCCAGCGATAAAAATAATGAATCCCATATTACGTATACTTTTAATCTTTGCCTGTAATCCATTTAATCCTGCCAATAATCCAGTTAAAGAAAACAGTATCCAATATAAAGTAGTTGAAATAGGGAGGATCGTATCGCTATTCACCCCCATGCCCCAAAAAACAAAAGGTAGTATGACAAAAGATAGGCTAAGTAGCCCCATTAAACCCACAAATAATTTAAGATGTTTAATGCTAGTAATAATTAAAAAAATACCACCGAAAAATCCGCATAAAACAAGAAGTGGCATATAAAAAATCCAAAGTAAGCTCGACATAAATAATCTCCTTCTATGGTGATGAGTTATATTTTACTACATGAGGTTTATTTTGGATATTATTAATAAATATGTATAAATTGATAGAAATGAGAAGTGATGATACGAATTAATAAAAGAGGTATCGCGATGAGACCTCTTTCTAACTCAAGAATGCTAACATATTATTCATAATATGAAATAACATAGCTGGAATAATGGATTTTGTTTTTTTACATAAAATAGCCATTAATAATCCCATGAAGAAAGTAATTACCATTACTCCAAGTGAGTATGTATGAGCGATACCGAAGAAGAAGCTTGTTAAAATGGCTGCAATCCAAAATGGAAAGCGTTCTGAGAAGAAGCGAAGTATAAAACCACGGAAAATAAGCTCTTCAAAAATTGGTGTGAGTATAGCGAAGCCGAGAAGTAATAATATTTGATACTGCTTAAAAACGTCTAAGTTAAGTGCGGAAGATTGCTGATTTGTTGCGTCTTGGAACACATAATTTAACAAGATGTAATTGAGTATAATGTTTATAGCGAAGAAAAGAAGTAAGTATACGTATGTACGCCATTCTTTAAGTGCTTTAAAGTTAAAAGATTTTAGCAGTAATTTTTTTGCGGGTTCAAATTTGAAAATGAAGAATAACAACACGGCTAGTTGTAATACGATACTTGCAGTATTTGCAATAGATTCATACAGGGCAATTTGTTTTTTATCTGTAAGACCGGCTGTATAAATTGTTAAGGGCATTGCGAGGAACACAGTAATAAGTCCGGTTCCGAAAAAAGCGAATAAAACGGAGCTAATAAATTGTCCCCATGACATAGAGTATTTCTGCTCATTAGAAAGTTGTGTAACGGGTTGCATTTGTAAAATCACCTCTTTATATTTGTATATTTAATTATAAAGTATTTTGTTTTCGGGTGTAATATTTAAATATTACATATAAAGGTGTATTTTTCGTGAAAATAATAAAAGAGGTATCACCCTATAGTGATGCCTCTTTCTCATTGATAACTATGTTCTGCCTTGTCATTCAATTTCTTTTGCTCTATTTGTAATTCACGCTCTACCAATCGGTCTAATTGCTGAATTGCTTTCAATGCTTTTTCATAAGAAATAGTTCTATAATGGTGTGCGCCACCTGGTTCTTCATCGGCTTCATCCGCCCACTTAATAACATTTTGTAGAGGTGTTCTTTCAAGTGTTTGTTCTAGTAGGAAAGAATCAGTGTGCAGAAGAATTGCAACAGAAATTTCTTTTGCTAGTTTAGGATGTTCTCCTAATCTAATAAGCAATTTATGAGATCTTTCTGCCCCTTTAATCGCATGTATATCATTCTTTTTATACAAGTCATAGTCCCATTCGCCGCCTGTGTACCACGTATGATGTCCGATATCATGAAGGAAGCCAGCCTTTGTCGCAGCATCGACTGAGGCGTGATGCTTTTTGGCTAAGTGAAACGCATGGTAAGCGACAGCAATCGCGTGGACCATTCCAGAACGGTTTACATATTTTTGTGTAATGTGATGTTTAAAAACTTGTTCAAGCGTAATACGTTGCATAAAACATTCACTCCTTTTATCCCGCTTTAACGGGCAGTAAGATTCCCACCTTAAAATTTAGCGAATACGAGGAAGTTAGGTGGGGAATCAACTGCCCGTAAAAGCCCGATTGGTTCAACTAATAATCAGTGTGGGGGGACCCCCACTGATTAAAGTTTCACTTTATCTAATGATGTACATGAAGAAAAATCGATCGGTTTAAATGTATTTTGAATATTGTACTCCATCGGGGTAGCGTTAGTAAAGTAGAAATGTTTAGGAGAAGAAAAATTTTATAGACATAAAAGGTCACCTTAGTTTTTTTTCTAAGGTGACCTTTTATTGCTTATTTTTTTAATCCTTGCTCCAGTGTTCCTAACATTTCGTGTTTTTCATTTTCATCAGCATTTTTCCAAATGACTTCGAATAAAACGCCAAGACCTGGAAGCATTTTTTCTTCACCGCTTTGAATTGCATCGACAATCGTTTCTTGTAATTGATCTTGTGAATTTCCAGATACATTCGCTAATACCGCGCCGCGTAAATTAAAATTCATTATCTTCACCTCTTCTTCAGAATTGAAACTGACGTTAGTTTTTGTTCTTTTTTATGTAAATATGTATGAAAAATAGGCTATAATGATAAGACAAGAAGAGAGGGAAATACATATTATGAAAAACATTGATTCAGTACAAAACCCGCGTGTGAAGCAGTGGAAAAAGCTGCAGACGAAAAAAGAGCGCGATAACAAAGCTTTATTTTTTGTAGAAGGATTTCATTTAGTAGAGGAAGCGTTAAAGGCAGGAGTTGTAACAGAACTTATCGTTTCAGATCAGACAGATCTTCCGAAAGATTGGACAGTTAATGATGTTGAAATGTATATTGTGCCTGAAGCAATTGTAAAAGTACTTCGCGAAACAGAAACAACGCAAGGTGTATTTGCTGTTTGTGAGAAACATGAGAAAGAAGTAGCTCTTACTGATGGGAAATTTCTTTTATTAGACGGCCTTCAAGACCCAGGTAATTTGGGAACGATTATTCGTACAGCGGATGCAGCGGGTATTCATGCCGTTGTGCTTGGAGAAGGGTGCGTTGATGTTTATAATAGTAAAGTACTACGATCTACACAAGGTTCTATTTTCCACTTACCGGTTGTGAAAGGGAACTTAGAAGAATGGGTAGACAAGTTAAAAGAAAATAACGTCCCTGTATATGGAACAGCTCTTGAAAATGGAGTTCCATTTGGTGAAGTAACCCCGGCTGGAAGTTTTGCATTAATTGTAGGGAATGAAGGAAGCGGCGTACGCCAAGAAATTCTTGCGAAAAGTGATCAAAACTTGTATATTCCGATTTACGGCGGGGCAGAATCATTAAATGTTGCGGTTGCAGCAGGGATTTTAACGTATTATTTACAAAGCCCAGTTGCGAATCGATAAAAAACTTCTTATAATAAGTTGAAGTGCATGTTCATAAAAAAGTGGTGAAATGAGTATCGAACTTTTTTGAACATATAATAAAAGTATATTAATGAAAAACGTTGATAGAGAAGAGTAGCTTACAAAATCGCCATATAGGGAGAGAGTGCCGTAGACTGAAAGCATTCTTATGGTAGATGGAAGTGAATTCACCTCTGGAGTTGGCGCCAGGACCATTTATATGTAAAGGCGTTCCGGTCAGAATTGATCGTTATAACTAATGAGTGGGCAGACTTGTTCTGTCAATTTAGGGTGGTACCGCGAATTTACCTCGTCCCTTTTTGGGAGCGGGGTTTTTTTATTTTTAAAATTAGGAGGGTTCCAAATGGAAGCACGTTTAAAAGAGCTAAAGCAAAAAGCGTTAGAGCTTATTGAAGAAGCGAAAGAGCTAAAGGGCTTAAACGACGTACGCGTAGCGTATTTAGGGAAAAAAGGTCCAATTACAGAAGTATTACGCGGCATGGGAAAATTATCAGCAGAAGAGCGTCCACGTATGGGAGCATTAGTAAATGAAGTACGTGAAGCGATTCAAACGCGTCTAGAAGACAAAATTGGTAACTTAGAAAAAGCAGTAATTGAGGCGAAATTAGCTACTGAAACAATTGATGTTACACTGCCAGGTCGTCCTGTTGAAACAGGTTGTCACCATCCGTTAACAGCAGTTGTTGAACAAATTGAAGATGTATTCATCGGTATGGGTTATGAAGTAGCTGAAGGAACAGAAGTAGAAAAAGACTACTACAACTTCGAAGCATTAAACTTACCGAAAGATCACCCAGCGCGTGATATGCAAGATACATTCTACATTACAGAAGAAACGTTACTACGTACACATACATCTTCTGTGCAAGCACGTACGATGGAAAAGAATAAAGAAAAAGGACCGATTAAAATTATTTGTCCTGGTAAAGTGTATCGCCGCGATGACGATGATGCAACGCATTCACACCAATTCATGCAAATTGAAGGTCTTGTAATTGATAAAAATATTCGCATGAGTGACTTAAAAGGTACACTGCAAGTATTCGTGAAAAAGATGTTCGGTGAAGATCGTGAAATCCGTCTTCGTCCAAGTTTCTTCCCATTCACAGAGCCGTCTGTAGAGATGGATATTTCTTGTATGATGTGTCACGGTAAAGGTTGTGGCACTTGTAAAGGGACTGGCTGGATCGAAATTTTAGGAGCAGGTATGGTTCACCCGAACGTACTTGAAATGGCTGGTTATGATTCAAAAGAATATCAAGGTTTCGCATTCGGTATGGGCGCAGAGCGTATCGCAATGTTGAAATACGGCGTAGATGACATTCGTCATTTCTATACAAATGATGTACGTTTCTTACAGCAGTTCAAACGAGCGTAAGGGAAGGAGAGGATAAATATGTTCGTATCATATCGTTGGTTACAAGAGTATGTAGATATTAAAGATGTAACAGCACAAGAACTAGCAGACAAAATCACGAAAAGTGGTATTGAAGTAGAAGGTGTTGAAGTATTAAATAAAGGTGTAAAAGGTGTTGTAGTTGGTCACGTATTAGAATGTGAAAAACACCCAGAAGCTGATAAATTAAGCAAATGCTTAATCGATATCGGTGAAGAAGAACCGGTTCAAATTATTTGTGGAGCTGCTAACATTGCAAAAGGTTTAAAAGTACCAGTTGCAAAAGTTGGCGCTGTACTTCCTGGTAACTTCAAAATTAAAAAAGCAAAACTACGCGGGGAAGCTTCTCACGGTATGGTTTGTGCTCTTCAAGAGCTTGGTATTGATGGGAAATTCGTTGCGAAAGAATATGCAGACGGTATCTTCATCTTCCCAAGTGATGCTGAAGTTGGTGCAGATGCACTTGAAATTTTAAATTTACATGATGAAGTACTTGAGCTTGGTTTAACACCAAACCGTGCAGATTGCTTAAACATGTTAGGTGTTGCATATGAAGTAGCTGCTATTTACGGCCGTGAAGTAAAACTTCCAGCTATCGACTTACAAGAAACAGCAGAAAAAACTTCTGATTACATTTCTGTAAGTGTAGAAGCGAAAGAAGAAAACCCATTATATATTGCAAAAATGGTGAAGAACGTAAAGATTGGTCCATCACCAATGTGGATGCAAACTCGTCTTATGGCAGCTGGCATTCGTCCAATTAGTAATGTAGTTGATATTACAAACTACATTTTAATGGAATACGGTCAACCGTTACATGCATTCGATTACGATAAATTAGGTTCAAAAGAAATCGTTGTTCGTCTTGCAAAAGAAGGCGAAAAGATTCAAACATTAGATGCTCAAGAACGTACGTTACAAAGCCACCACCTTGTTATTACAAACGGTGAAAAGGCGTTAGCTGTTGCTGGTGTAATGGGCGGAGCGGATTCTGAAGTTGATAACGAGACAGTAAACGTTCTAATTGAGTCTGCATACTTTGCAGGTCAAACAGTGCGTCGTACATCAAAAGACTTAGGTCTTCGTAGCGAATCAAGTGCACGTTTTGAAAAAGGAATCGACCCAACACGTACATTTGAAGCAATTCAACATGCAGCTGCTTTAATGGCAAAATACGCTGGTGGAGAAGCGCTTGAAGGTGTAGTAGAAGCTGATAACTTACAAGTACAAGAACGTACAGTATCTGTTACAGCTGAAAAAGTAAACCGTGTATTAGGTACAGATATTTCTGCGAGTGAAATGGGTACAATGTTCACAAACTTAAAATTCCCATTCACAGAAGTAGAAGGAACATTCCATGTAAATGTACCAGCACGTCGTCCTGACATTACAATTTCAGAAGACTTAGTAGAAGAAGTAGGTCGTCTGTATGGTTATGATCACATTCCAGTTACATTACCATCTGGAACAATGACACGTGGTAAATTAACATCAGCACAAACGAAACGTCGTAAAGTACGCCGCTTCCTAGAAGGTGCTGGTTTATATGAAGCAATCACATATTCATTAACAAGCGCTGACAAAGCGAAACAATATATGGTTGAGCCGAACGAAAAAGCTCCTGTAAATCTTGCGCTTCCAATGAGCGAAGAGCGTAGCCAACTTCGTTTAAGCTTAGTGCCACAATTGTTAGAAGCAGTTTCATACAATGTTGCGCGTAAAAACGACAGCGTTGCATTATATGAAGTAGGTTCTATCTTCTTACCAACAGAAGCAGGAGAACTTCCGAAAGAAGAACAACATCTTGCAGGTGTTATGACAGGTCTTGCTCTTCACCATGCATGGCAAGGTGAGAAGAAAGTTGTAGACTTCTTCGTTGTTAAAGGTGTATTAGAAGGATTATTCGACGTACTTGGCGTGGCAAATCAAATCACTTATGCACCAGCAAAACGTGAAGGTATGCACCCAGGCCGTACAGCTGACATCGTATTAGATGGTGAAGCAATCGGATTCATCGGTCAATTGCACCCGGAAACAGAAAAACAATTAGATGTGAAAAATACATTCGTATTCGAATTATCTCTTGCAAAAGTATTCGGTGCAGACGCTGAGGAAACTTACTACTCAGCAATTCCACGTTTCCCATCTATGACACGTGATATGGCTGTTGTAGTAACAACAGAAACAAAAGCTGGTGAAATGAAGCAAGTCATTGCTGAAGCTGGCGGAGAACTTCTGAAAGACGTAGCACTATTCGACTTATACGAAGGTGAAAAAATGGAAGAAGGCAAGAAATCACTTGCATTCTCTATGAACTACTTCGATGCAGAACGTACATTAACAGACGAAGAAGTAACAGAAGCGCATAACCGTGTATTAACAGCGGTAGAAGAGAAATTTGGTGCGGAGTTACGTAAGTAATAAAAAATTGCCGGATTAAGTCCGGCAATTTTTTTTATGGCACGATTGTCGGAAAATGTCGGTAAGTCGATATATTATAAAAATCGCCGATATATTTGGAGTTATGATCGATATATTATAAAAATCGCTGATATATTTGGAGTTACGGTCGATATATTGCGAAAATCGCTGATATATTTTCTGGCATCTTGCATCTTTCTCTCGAATGTAGTACATTAATTTTAGTTTAACAAAACGAAAGACGATGATAAGGAAAAGTAGTATATACTATAATCCAAAGCGAGTCAGGGACGGTGAGAGCCTGATGAGGCGGTATATGTGAAGAACACCTTGGAGTTGCTAACCGAAATTGAAACTTGTATTCAAGAGTAGACTTAGACGGGAATCCGGCCTGTTACAAACCGGGAAGTATGTATTACATACGAGTTAAAGTTGGTCTTTATGACAAATTGGGTGGTACCGCGAAGTTTAACCTTTCGTCCCTTTATGGATGAAAGGTTTTTTTGTATTTAAATATATGAGTAAAGGAGAATTTTATTATGGAAAACACATTAGTAAAAAGTCTGTATAGAGATACAGATAAATACGCAGATCAAACAGTACAAGTATCAGGTTGGATTCGTAACTTACGTGATTCAAAAGCATTTGGTTTCATCGAATTAAACGACGGTAGCTTCTTCAAAGGTGTTCAAATCGTTTTCGATACAGAATTAGAGAACTTCAAAGAAATTGCAAAGCTTCCACTTAGCTCTTCAGTTAAAGTAGAAGGTAAAGTAATTGCAACGCCTGGAGCGAAGCAACCATTTGAAATTAAAGCAGAAAAAATTGATATCGAGGGCTTATCAGATTCTGATTACCCACTTCAAAAGAAGCGTCATACGTTTGAATATTTACGTACAATCGCTCACTTACGTCCAAGAACAAATGCATTCTCTGCAACGTTCCGTGTGCGTTCTATCGCAGCATTTGCGATTCACCAGTTCTTCCAAGAGCGTGGATTCGTACATGTTCACACACCAATCATCACTGGTAGTGATACAGAAGGTGCAGGCGAAATGTTCCGCGTAACAACGCAAGATTTAAACAACGTACCTAAAGGTGAAGACGGACAAGTTGACGAATCAAAAGACTTCTTCGGTAAAGAAACAAACTTAACAGTAAGTGGACAGCTTAATGCTGAAGCTTATGCGTTAGCATTCCGTGATGTGTACACATTCGGTCCTACATTCCGTGCAGAAAACTCAAACACAACTCGCCACGCAGCTGAGTTCTGGATGGTTGAGCCTGAGATTGCATTCGCTGAGTTAGGCGATGTAATGGATCTTACAGAAGATATGCTGAAGTATGCAATGAAATACGTACTAGAGCATGCACCAGAAGAAATGGACTTCTTCAACAGCTTCGTTGATAAAACAGTTCTAGAGCGCATGAACAACGTAATCAACTCTGACTTCGGTCGCATCACTTATACAGAAGCAATTAAAGTACTTCAAGAATCAGGTGCTGAATTTAAATACCCAGTAGAATGGGGTATTGACTTACAAACAGAGCACGAAAGATACTTATCAGAAGAAATCTTCAAACGCCCTGTATTCGTAACTGACTATCCGAAAGACATTAAAGCATTCTACATGCGTATGAACGAAGATGGTAAAACAGTAGCTGCTACTGACCTTCTAGTTCCTGGCATCGGCGAATTAATCGGCGGAAGCCAACGTGAAGAAAGAATGGACGTTTTAGTAGACAGAATTAAAGAATTAGGTATGAACGAAGAGGACTACTGGTGGTACTTAGAACTTAGAAAATACGGCGGTACAAAACACGCTGGATTCGGTCTAGGTTTCGAACGCTTCCTAATGTACATCACTGGCATGGCTAACATCCGTGACGTAATTCCATTCCCAAGAACTCCAGGTTCTTCAGAGTTTTAAGATATAAAAAAGCGAGAGGATTTCCTCTCGCTTTTTTTATTGGAAAGGGTGTAACTACAAGCCGAATTTTATAAAGTATTTCACGATTGGAAAAGATGTTGTTCATAGTTCCCTTCCCACTTCATATATAAGTAAAACGAATGCGACATTTATAGGGAAGGGGTTTTTGTACAATGGGAGAAATTCCAAGTCATACAAAGTGGACATTGCGTGACAAGTACATAGTGATCACTGGTGCAACAAGTGGTATTGGATTAGCGGCAGCTAAGGTATTTGCAGAACGCGGTGCCAAACTAGGAATCATTGCACGTAACGAAGCAAAAGCGAATGATGTTATGACTCAAATTAAAAATGTAACGAATGGGAATGCAGTGGTAGATATATTTTTAGCTGATATGGCTTCCCAACAATCTATACGCCGGGTAGCTACTGATATTTTAGAAAGGTGTCCGAGAATAGATATATTAGTGAATAATGCTGGTGCTTTATTTCAAACAAGGCAGCTTACGAAGGACGGTTTGGAGATGACCTGGGCGGTAAACCATTTAGGTCCATTCTTACTCACTAATTTGTTGTTGGAGCGTTTAAAAGAAAGTGCTCCTGCTCGTGTCATTACCACTGCATCTCACGGTCACAAAATGGCTAAAAAGGGAATTGACTTCGGTGATCTAGATGCAGAACAACTTTATCGCGGTGTTAAGAAGTTCATGGGCGGTCCCACAATGCGTTATGCGCAAACAAAACTGGCTAACATTTTATTCACCTCTGAATTGGCACAGCGGTTGGAGGGAACGAGTGTTAGTGCCTATAGCTTTGATCCAGGGCTAGTGGATACGAATTTTAACCAGGACAATGGTCTGGTTGCTCGCTTAACTATGGCAGCAATGAAACCTTTCTCTCGTACACCCGAGGAAGGTGCTGAAACTCTAATATGGCTAGCAGAATCAACTGAATTTACTGATCATAGTGGTTATTACTATGCCGATAAGCAAATAGGAAAAATGTCTGAAGCTGCCTTGGATAAGGATGCCGCAAAACGTCTATGGGACATTAGTGAAAAACAGACAGGAGGATAAAAGAGTAGCCAGTATATGTTCAGATGGTTATGCTGAATAGTTTTTTACTCTTAAGTGAAAAGTAATCTTGGGGGTGATTGTAATGAGTAAGAAAGTGAAAACAGACCATTCTAGATCAAGCTTAGGTTCTCCGGAAGTGGAAGGACAAGGAACGACTACGCATGAAACGGGTTCTTATAAAGTACCTTCATCAAATAAGAAGCAGAAACGAAGTTAAACATAAAAAGGGAGTCATGGAGACTCTCTTTTTTTAGGTGAATAGTGAATATATATCGTCCTAAATTTAAATATATATCGATATAACGAAGAAGTGCGACAAAAATAGGAACGTGTGAGATTCTATTTATCCATTTTTCATTCATAAAAGGCGAAAAGAATTCAATTCTTTTCGCCTTGTTTAGTTCATCCATATCCTGTCGATACTAAAAAGTAGTTATTTTTTCAATAAGCGAAACGCCTTCTCTGTATTAGCAAAATGCACTTTCACAAACTCAGGTAGTCTTTCTTTACCGACTTTTTGAATTAATTTAGCAGCGGCAATATCAACTTGTTTACCAGCACCTTTCGGAAGTTGCATACCAGCTTTTTTGCTTAGTTCGTCAAATTGTTTTACGAATGAGTAACGAGCTAAAATGGAAGCGGCGGCTACTGCTAAATGGACACTTTCACCTTTTGTAGCGAAGTAAACATTTTCACGCTGTACCTGTTTTTGTTTTGCTAAATATTTATAGTATGTATCAGGCTGTGTAAATTGGTCGATTAAAATGCCTTCTGGTTTTGTAGGCGCGATTTTTGCCAATAAGTTTGTGATGGCTTTGTTATGCAGTAAAGCTTTTAGTTTACCTTGGTTGTTTCCTTTATCAAATAGCTCGTTATATTTTTCATTATGAAGAACGAGGGAGCTGTAAGGAACAACGTGAAGGAGTTGTTTTGCAATCTCAGCAATTTGAGCATCATTTAAGTTTTTGGAGTCTTTTACACCGAGTTCTTTTAAAAGTGGAATTTGCTTCGCATCCACATATACAGCAACAACTGTCATCGGTCCAAAGAAATCTCCAGTACCTACTTCATCGGACCCTAAAATCGACATTGTACCAATAGAAGAAGGTGGTGCATATTGATGCGAATTGGCCGATTTTTTTACAGCGGATTTTGGTGTTTGAGAGACAGTTTGCCAACGAGCAGCCTCTGCTTCGGCACGGCCCCCTTGGAACATTACTTTGCCTGATTTATATGCTGTAATCGTGCAAGATGGTACCTTTGCCATGAAGACACCGCCTTGCGGAATTTTCGGGCTAAGCGCTTGTTTGTATTGTTGTTTCATGTCTTCAATTGCACTAGAACTTGTCTGTATTACGATAGAATTTGACAAAATGGTCGCTCCTTTTTTAATATTGTTATTTTTATCATATCGGATTGTTCTTTCTGTTTCCATATTATGATGGTTCATGGTATGATAAACTTTAGGATTCTGTACGTGATTGGAGGCCGGTGAGTTGTCACAACAAAAGGGAAATAAAAGTCGAATTAATGTAGAAATATATGGTCAACAATATTCAGTTGTTGGCGATGAAAGTACAAGTCATATCCGCATGGTAGCAGCGATTGTGGATGATAAAATGCGCGAACTCAATGCCAAGAATCCTTCGCTTGATACGAGTAGACTAGCGGTATTGACGGCGGTAAACGTCATACACGATTACATAAAATTAAAAGAAGAACATGAGAAATTGAAAGAAAGTATGACACAAAAAGGAATTGAATAACATGATTGATATTATTATCATTTTATTGCTTGTTATGGGATTTTTCCTCGGTTTACGCAGAGGATTTATTTTGCAACTTGTAAAGTTAACAAGCTTTATTATCGCATACCTCGTTGCATACTGGTACTGTAAAGATTTAGCGCCAGCACTTGCAAAAATTATTCCGTATCCATTTGATAAGAATGTGTCTGTTCCAGAATGGATAGATGCGAATAATATTGAGGGTGTCTTCTATCAAGCAATTGCGTTTATTGTATTATTTATTATTACAAAAATCGCACTTTCACTACTTGGTAATTTACTGAATATGTTTGCAGAAATCCCAGTTTTAAAGCAAGTCAATGCGGTTGCTGGGGCACTTCTTGGCTTTTTAGAAGTGTATATCATTCTGTTTGTCTTAATTATTGTTGGAACAATTCTTCCAATTGAACAAATACAAACACCATTACAAAAATCATCAATTAGCAAAATAATTGTAGACGATACACCGATTCTTTCTGAAAAGGTGAAGGAACTATGGCAGACAGGTAGCAGAGTGTAACTTCTCTTTTTTCGGAAAGAGAAGTTTTTTTCTATGAAAGAAAGGCGGGGCAATGATGAAAGTGAATAAAAAACAAGTTATCAAATTACTAGAGACAATCGGCCTATTTATGGAACTAAAGGGCGCGAATCCATTTAAAATATCTGCATTCCGTAAAGCGGCGGCAGCACTAGAAAGTGATGACCGTAGTCTTTCTGAAATTGAAGATTTCACAAAGATTCCAGGTATCGGAAAAGGAACGGCAGCAGTTATTCAAGAATATATAGAATCGGGAACATCTGAAGTACTACAAGAACTTGAAAAAGAAGTACCAAGCAGTTTATTACCCCTATTAAAACTACCAGGCCTTGGTGGTAAGAAGGTGGCCAAGTTATACAAAGAACTTGGTGTTGTTGATATGGAAACGTTAAAAGCTGTTTGTGAAGAAAATAAAGTACAAGCTTTAGCTGGATTCGGTAAGAAAACAGAAGAGAAAATATTAGAAGCAATTGATCAAGTAGGCTCTCGTCCAGAGCGTTTACCAATTGCGATGGTATTGCCTATTGCCGGGGAAATAGAGGAGAAATTGTCGAATGTTGCTGAAATAATTCGTTTCTCACGCGCTGGTAGTTTACGCCGTGTTCGGGAGACAGTGAAGGACTTAGATTTCATCATTGCAACGACAGAGCCAGCAGTAGTGCGTGAACATTTACTACAATTTGATAATATGATTGAAGTGATTGCAAGTGGAGATACGAAAGTATCTGTTCGTCTTCAATATGAATATGATATTTCAATTGACTTCCGCTTAGTAAAACCAGAAGAATTTATTACAACTCTTCACCATTTCACCGGATCAAAAGACCATAACGTAAAAATGCGCCAAATTGCGAAAGATAGAGGCGAGAAAATTAGTGAATACGGTGTGGAAATCTTAGAGACAGGTGAAGTGAAAACATTCGAAACAGAAGAAGCATTCTTCGCCCACTTTGGCCTTCCATTCATCCCACCAGAAGTGCGTGAAGATGGAAAAGAAATTGAATTAATTAAAGAGTATCCGAACTTAATTCAGTTCTCTGATATACAGGGTGATTTACATATGCATACAACGTGGAGTGACGGTGCTTTTTCAATTGAAGAAATGGTACAAGCGTGCCGCGCTCGTGGATATAAATTTATGGCAATTACTGATCACTCGCAATACTTGAAAGTAGCGAACGGTTTAACGAAAGAGCGTCTTCGTGAACAAGCGAAAGAAATTGAACGTATGAATGAAAAGTATCCAGACATTACAATTTTGCGCGGGATTGAAATGGACATTTTACCAGATGCGACACTTGATTTTGACGATGAAGTATTAGCAGAACTAGATTATGTCATTGGAGCCATTCACTCTAGCTTCTCACAAGACCGTGAAACGATTATGAAGCGTCTTCGCACTGCACTTGAGAATAAGCATGTCACAATGATTGCCCATCCGACAGGACGTCTTCTTGGGCGCCGTGAGGGTTACGATGTAGATACAGATTTATTAATCCAGCTCGCAAAAGAAACAAATACAGTTTTAGAATTAAATGCAAATCCAAACCGTCTAGATTTAAGCGCGAAATTATTAAAACAAGCACAAGATGCTGGTGTAAAAGTAGCGATTAATACGGATGCCCATACACTTGAAATGTTAGAAGATATGGAAACAGGTGTAGCAGCAGCGCGTAAAGGTTGGATTCAAAAAGATAACGTGATTAACACATGGGATATTGAACGTTTATTAGACTATATTAAACGTAATAAGTAATACAGGGGGGACCTGCAACATGTTAGAACGAACGTTGCGTGTATTAGAATACAATAAAGTAAAAGAACAATTACTTGAACATACAGCATCTTCACTTGGTCGTGATAAAGTGAAGAATTTAGTGCCAAGCACAGATTTTGAAGAAATTGTGGAATTGCAAGAAACAACGGATGAGGCAGCGAAAGTCATCCGCTTAAAAGGACATGTACCACTTGGAGGGATTTCTGATATTCGTTCAAATATTAAGCGTGCGAAAATTGGAAGTATGTTAAGTCCGCATGAATTAATTGAAATCGCAAGTACGATGTACGGTAGTCGCCAAATGAAACGTTTCATTGACGATATGATTGACAACGGTGTTGAGCTTCCAATTTTAGAAACACATGTCGCGCAAATTGTGTCTTTATATGATTTAGAAAAGAAGATTACAAATTGTATTGGTGACGGCGGTGAAGTAGTCGATAGCGCAAGTGACAAATTGCGTGGTATTCGTAATCAAATTCGTACTGCGGAAAGCCGTATTCGTGAGAAATTAGAAAACATGACGCGTTCTTCAAACGCGCAAAAAATGTTATCAGATGCAATTGTAACGATTCGTAACGAACGCTACGTAATCCCGGTAAAACAAGAATACCGCGGCGTATATGGTGGTATTGTTCACGATCAATCTGCTTCTGGACAAACATTATTTATCGAACCGCAAGTAATCGTGGAATTAAATAACGCACTTCAAGAAGCACGTGTGAAAGAAAAACAAGAAGTAGAACGCATTTTAATGATGTTAACGGAAGAAGTAGCAGTGGAAGCTGATATTGTTTTATCAAACGTAGAAGTAGTTGCAAATCTTGATTTTATTTTTGCGAAAGCTCTTTATGCGAAGCGAATTAAAGCGACGAAGCCAATCGTAAATAATGAACGCTACATGGATTTAAAACAAGCACGTCATCCGCTTATTGATCCGGAAATTATCGTGCCAAATAACATTATGCTTGGTAAAGACTTTACAACAATTGTTATTACAGGACCGAATACAGGTGGTAAAACAGTTACACTGAAAACAGTCGGTATTTGTGTCTTAATGGCGCAATCTGGTCTTCATATTCCAGTAATGGATGAATCAGAGATATGTGTATTTAAAAACATCTTTGCTGATATCGGTGATGAGCAATCGATTGAACAAAATTTAAGTACATTCTCTTCTCATATGGTAAACATTGTAGATATTTTAGAAAAAGCTGATTTTGAAAGTTTAGTCCTATTTGATGAATTAGGTGCTGGGACAGATCCGCAAGAAGGGGCTGCACTAGCGATTTCTATTTTAGATGAAGTATGTAACCGTGGTGCTCGCGTTGTTGCAACGACGCATTACCCAGAATTAAAAGCATATGGATACAATCGTGAGCAAGTTATTAATGCGAGCGTTGAGTTCGATGTGAATACATTAAGCCCAACGTACAAATTATTAATCGGTGTACCAGGACGTAGTAACGCCTTTGAAATTTCGAAGCGTCTTGGTTTGTCTGATCGAGTTATTGATCGCGCTCGTAACCATATTAGTACAGATACGAACAAAATCGAAAATATGATTGCAAAGCTAGAAGAAAGCCAAAAAAATGCAGAGCGCGAACGAAAAGAAGCGGAAGAGCATCGTAAGCAATCTGAAAAACTTCATCGTGAATTACAACGTCAAATTATTGAATTTAACGATGAGCGCGATGAAAAATTATTAAAAGCGCAAAAAGAAGGGGAAGAAAAAGTCGAAGCTGCAAAGCAAGAAGCAGAAGGCATTATTCAAGAACTTCGTCAATTGCGTAAAGCACAGCTTATAAACGTGAAAGACCATGAGCTTATTGAAGCGAAGAGCCGTCTAGAAGGTGCGGCGCCAGAGCTTGTGAAGAAACAAAAAGTACATGTGAAAAATACAGCGCCGAAACAACAGTTACGATCAGGTGATGAAGTAAAAGTGTTAACGTTCGGTCAAAAAGGTCAATTGCTTGAAAAAGTAAGTGATACAGAGTGGAGCGTACAAATTGGTATTCTGAAGATGAAAGTGAAAGAATCCAATATGGAATACATTAATACACCGAAGCGAACTGAGAAAAAAGCAGTCGCAAGTGTGAAGGGTAGAGATTATCACGTGTCGTTAGAGCTAGACCTTCGCGGCGAACGTTATGAAGATGCAATGATGCGCGTTGAAAAATATTTAGACGATGCACAGCTTGCAAGCTATCCTCGTGTATCAATTATTCACGGTAAAGGAACAGGAGCGCTTCGCCAAGGTGTACAAGATTACTTGAAGAAACATCGCGGTGTGAAAACCTACCGCTACGGTGACATGGGCGAGGGAGGCCTAGGCGTAACAGTTGTCGAATTAAAATAGCAAACAACCAAACAAAAGGGGAAACCATTATATGTTTATGGACAAACTTGCAAAAGTATTGTTAGCTTGTTGCGGAATATTTTTGGTAATTGGGGTTATTTATTTAGTTGTTTTTGCGAAGTAAAGGAGCGTCAATCTTGGCATAATGATATTGCCATGGATTGACGCTTTTAATCTATAAGAAAAGGAACAAAACATGAAAATCAACCAATACATAAGCGAAGTAAAATCCTGCTCAAGACGTGAAACAGACCGTCTCATTAAAGCAGGACGTGCCTGTATTAACGGTGAAGTATGTACGCACGGTGCACTCGTTAATGAAGGTGATATTATAACGATTGATGGGCAAGTTATTGCAAAAGAAGAGAAAGAAAAGGTGTATATTGCCTTCCATAAACCAGTCGGAATTACTTGTACAGCAGCCGAACATATTGAAGGAAACATTATTGATTATATCGATTATCCAGAACGAATCTTTCCTGTTGGACGATTAGATAAAGCATCGGAAGGACTCATCTTATTAACGAATGACGGTGCGATTGCGAATCAAATTTTGCACGGTGATCATGAGCATGAGAAAGAATATGTTGTCACTGTTGATAAGCCGTTTACAGATTGGTTTATTGATGAGATGTCTGGTGGAGTGAAAATTAAAGATGGAATGACGAAGCCGTGTAAAGTAACGAGAGTCGATCAATCTACATTTCGCATCGTTTTAACGCAAGGAATGAACAGGCAAATTCGTAGAATGAGTCGTGCTTTCGGATTTACTGTAACAAAGCTAAAGCGAGTGCGCATTATGAATATAGAGCTAAATGAGCTTGAAGCTGGAAAATGGCGAGACATTACAGCTAAGGAATTAGAAATATTAATAGGGCAGTTATAGGGAGGAAAGTTTTCTCCCTATATTTTTTTGTCAGAAAAAATAAAACTATTGATTTTTTAAAAAATAGCCCATATAATAAAAAACAACAAGTTTCGACAAGATATTTTATAAAAGTAATGATGAGGACATGAGTTGTTTTTGACGATTCTCAGAGAGGGAAGCCTTAGGCTGTGAGCTTCCTAATACGGAAAGACAAACTTACCACCTCTAAACTTCAAGAGTGAACTGCAGATGCATTGTAATTCTTGGCGGATAAAACCGTTATCAATTTACACGAGCTATAAAATGAGCTTATTTCGTTATAAATTCATTTTATTAGAATAAGGGTGGAACCACGATTTCAACACTCGTCCCTTTGTTAGGGACGGGTGTTTTTTGCGTTCTTTTACGGGGAAGTATGCTTGAAAGAGGATATGTGACGGATTTTAATTCAGAATATTTTGTCAATAAAATAATTAGGAGGTAGTAGAAATGAAATCATCTTTAAAGTTTTCTGAGATGTTTGCAATAAGCTTAATGTTATTTGCACTGTTTTTCGGTGCCGGTAATATGATTTTTCCACCAGCGTTAGGGCAAGGTGCTGGAACAGATGTATGGATCGCGTTATTTGGCTTTATCGTAACAGGTGTAGGACTGCCTTTATTAGGAGTTATTGTTATAGCTCTAAAGGGAGATATTAATGAATTAGCAGGACGTGTACATCCTGTATTCGCGCTAATTTTCATTACTGCAATTTATTTATGTTTAGGCGTATTTGTTAGTGTACCACGTACAGGGACTGTTGCTTATGAAATGAGTGTTGCACCGTTTTTATCAAGTGAGATAGCTGGTCAATCCTATCCACTTGTTATCTTTACATTTATTTTCTTTGCAGTAACTTTCTATTTAGCATTAAACCCATCGAAATTAGTGGGGCGCATTGGTAAAGTGTTAACTCCAATTTTATTAGCTGTTATTGCAATTATTGTAGCGAAAGCAATTATGACTCCAATGGGAGAGTTTGGTGCCCCTACAGAAGCGTATAGTGCCCCGCTCTTTAAAGGTTTTATTGATGGATATTTAACTTTAGATGGATTAGCAGCACTTGTTTTCGGAAATGTTGTGATCAATGCTTTAAAAGCAAAAGGCATTACAAATAAGAACAGTATTGCGAAAGTAACAATCTTTGCAGGATTTATTGCAGCACTTGGCTTACTTCTTGTTTATTTAGCACTTGCTTACCTTGGAGCTTCAAGTGTTTCACTTGGAATGGGAGCAAACGGTGGAATTATTTTAACAAACGTCGTGAATCATTTATTTGGTAGCTACGGAACATTATTACTAGGTATCGCAATTACAGCAGCATGCTTAACAACTTCTGTCGGTATTGTAGCAGCTTGTGGAGAATATTTTTCTTCGTTATTACCAAAGCTTTCTTATCAAAAAGTCATTTTCATTTTCTCTGTATTAGCATTTATGGTAGCAAATCTTGGTTTAACTCAGTTAAACGCATTAGCATTGCCGATTTTAATTGCAATTTACCCAATTGGTATTGTACTGATCGTATTATCGCTTGTTGAAAACTATATTCGTCTTCCATTAGCTATGTATGTAGGCGGTATTGTAGGCGCATTTGCAATTAGCTTCTTTGATGGATTGCATAATGCAAATCTTCAAGTAGCGGCCCTTGCTCCTATTTTAGATAAAATTCCATTATATAGTGTAGGGATTGGTTGGCTAGTTCCGGGTATCATTGGAATTGCAATTGGATATGTAGTTTCTTTATTTCAAAAGCAAGAAATTGCTGTAGAAAAATAAGGGAAAGAGGCTTTCTTTAAAAGAAAGCCTCTTTTTTTGTAGAAAAATTATATATAGAAGAATTCAAATATTAAAAATTTTATACGTAATATAGTTGACAAAAAAATTACCAGTAGGCTAAGATTGACTTAGTTGTGGAAATATTGGAAGGGAAGAGGTTTTCTATGACTATATCATTTTTGTAAGAAGAGGTGATAGAACGATAGAATTAGGCGGTTTATTTTTTTGAAATTCGTTGAGAATGATAATCAATAAAATGATGAAAGAGTTTTATGTTTATTCTTATAGGAAAAATTGGTGGGATTATTTTTTTGTCTATCAATGAGAATGATAATCAACATATTTCTAACTACATAGTGTTACTCGTTATTAAATAGAGATAGAAAGATTATTTTTTTTCTTATACATTGAGAATAATTATCGTTTTCAAAAAAGAAAAACAAGGAGGCAGTAAGGTAAATGAGAAAGTTTTCGGTATTACCCGCTTTTATTATGACATTCGTATGTATGCTAGCTTTTCTCGTAGTGCCATTCGGACAAGTTTCGGCAAATGTAGCTGACGGTACTTACGATATTAACTATGTCATACAAAAAGCAGAAAATGATTCAGCTTCAATGGCAAATGATTATTTTGAAAAACCAGCTAAGTTAATTGTAAAAAATGGTGAGATGAGAGTACAAATTCCTATGAATCATAGTGCTTGGATTACAGAATTTAAAGCACCAGAGAACGGGAACTTTGTTGATGCAAAAGTTGTTAGTAAAGATGAATCTGCAGATAAAAGAACTGTAGAGTTTAAAATAGACGACTTATCTAAACCAGCAGCTGTAAAAATTCATGTTGTTGTACCGAACGTAAATTATGACCATAACTACACAATTCGCTTTGCGTTTGATGCAAATGTAAAAGCAGTAGGTGGAGATAATAAGGCAACTGCTGCAACAAAAAATGAAGATCAAACTCAAAAAAATACACAAGTAAAAGAAGAAGTGAAGAAAGAAGAGAGCAAAGAAATAAACAAAGATGTAAATAAAGGAACAAATGAAAATGGGAAAGCTGAAAAAACAGATAACCCAAAAACAAGTGATGAAGCACGTATCGGATTATTTGCAGCATTACTTCTTATTTCAGGTGTTTTCTTAATTCGTAAAGTACGTCAAAACTAAATAAAGGAGCGGTATTCTATTGAATAAATATCTTAAAATTGTTGTTGCGATGTTTTTAATGGTATTTACATTCGCATCAACATTACAACCCCTTGCAGTTCAAGCTGCTAGTCAACTAGCTGACGGTGAATATTCAATCGGTTTCAAAGTTCTTAAAGACACATCAGATGAAGAATCCATGATGAATCAATACTCTGTAAGTCCAGGAACTTTAAAAGTGAAGAATGGGAAAAAGAAAGTATCCTTTACGTTAGAACATAGTTCATGGATTACAAAGTTTGAAACGGAAAAAAGTGGTCAGTTTGTTGCGACAAATGTAATTAGTGAAGATCAAGAAAAAGATACAAGAGTCGTAGAATTTGATGTGGACGATGTAGAGAAGGTATTAAATGCGAAAGTAAAAGTAGACATTGATTTTTTAAATTATCATCATGACTATGATGTGCGTATTGCATTTGATCAAAATAGTATTACACCGATTCATGTAGAACAACCAAATGAAAAAGAGGACCCAGCTAATAAGCCAGATCCAAATGAAAATCCGGATCCGAGTCAGAAGCCCGACCAAAAGCCTGACCCAGATCAACAACCAAATTCTAACACAATTAAAGATGGAGAGTACAGCATTCCATTTAAAGTGTTAAAAGATCAAACAGATGAAGAATCTAAGATGAATACTTACATGGTAAATCCAGGGGTATTAAAAGTAGAAAACGGTAAGAAAAAAGCAATTGTAACGTTAAAAAATAGCTCATTAATTAAAAATTTCCAAACGGAAAAAGATGGCGCATTTGCTGATGCAAAAGTAGTGAGTGAAGATAAAGAAAAAGATACAAGAGTAGTAGAATTTGAAGTAGACGATTTATCTAAAAAACTAAATACAAAAGTATTTATTGAAGTGGCATCACAAGGTTACAAGCAAACACATAATGTACAACTTTTATTTGAACAAGATAAACTTGAACAAATTAAAAATGAAGAGAAACAACCGGAAGTAGAAAAACCAGATACTGAAACAATTAAAGATGGTGAGTACAGCGTTCCGTTTAAAGTGTTAAAAGATCAAACAGATGAAGAATCTAAGATGAATACTTACATGGTAAATCCAGGGGTATTAAAAGTAGAAAATGGTAAGAAAAAAGCAATTGTAACACTAAAAAGTAGCTCATTAATTAAAAATTTCCAAACGGAAAAAGATGGTGCGTTTGTTGATGCAAAAGTAGTGAGTGAAGATAAAGAAAAAGATACAAGAGTAGTAGAGTTTGAAGTAAACGATTTATCTAAAAAACTAAATACAAAAGTATTTATCGAAATGGCATCAAGAAACTATAAGCAAACACATGATGTGCAACTTTTATTTGAACAAGATAAGCTTGAACAAATTAAAAATGAAGAGAAACCAGAAGTAGAGAAACCAGAAGTAGAGAAACCAGAAGTAGAGAAACCAGAAGTAGAGAAACCAGAAGTAGAGAAACCAGAAGTAGAGAAACCAGAAGTAGAGAAACCAGAAGTAGAGAAACCAGAAGTAGAGAAACCAGAAGTAGAGAAACCAGAAGTAGAGAAACCAGAAGTAGAGAAACCAGAAGTAGAGAAACCAGAAGTAGAGAAACCAGAAGTAGAGAAACCGGAAGTAGAAAAACCAGATGGAAACAAAAATCCAGATGCTGAAACAATTAAAGATGGTGAATACAGTATCAATTTCAAAGCTTTAAAAGATCAAACAGAAGAAATTTCAATGATGAACACGTATACAAAGAGTCCAGGCGTGTTAAAAGTGAAAGATGGTAAAAAATATGTATCATTCACATTAACGAATAGTGCATGGATTACAAAGTTTGAATTTGAGAAAAATGGTTCGTTTGTTGATGCGAGTGTATTGAGTGAAGATACGAAAGCTGATACGCGTGTAGTGGAAGTGGAAGTAGCAGATTTATCGAAAAAATTAAACGCAAAAGTAAAAGTCGACATCGATTCAATGAATTATCATCATTTCTATGATATTCAATTTGCATTTGATAAAGATAGCATTAAACCGTTAGATAACCAAGGCGGAAACGACAACCAAGGCGGAAACGACAACCAAGGTGGAAACAACAACCAAGGTGGAAACAACAACCAAGGCGGAAACGACAACCAAGGTGGAAACAACAACCAAGGTGGAAACGACAACCAAGGCAATAATACAACAATTGATCCAAACGCTCTTAAAGACGGTGAATACAGCATTGGCTTTAAAGTATTAAAAGATCAAACAGATGAAATATCAATGATGAATACATACACAAAAAGCCCAGGTGTATTGAAAGTAAAAGATGGTAAGAAATATGTATCGTTTACATTAACAAATAGTACATGGATTACAAAGTTTGATTTTGAGAAGAATGGCTCGTTCGTTAATGCAAAAGTATTAAGTGAAAATAAAGAGCAAAATACAAGAGTAGTAGAAGTAGAAGTAAATGATTTGTCTAAAAAATTAAATGCAAAAGTAAAAGTAGATATTGATTCAATGAATTATCACCATTTCTACGATGTTCAATTTGTATTTGATCAAGATAGTATCAAAGCTTTAGGGAACCAAAGTGGAAACGATAACCAAGGCGGAAACGACAACCAAGGCGGAAGTGATAACCAAGGCGGAAACGATAACCAAGGCGGAAATGACAATCAAGGTGGAAATAATACACCGAAAGTAATAGTTGATCCGAAAAATTTAGTGGATGGTCAATATGATATTACATTTAAAGTGTTAAAAAACAAAACAGAAGAACTTTCAAAGATGCATGACTATACTGTAAATCCAGCAAAATTAATCGTTAAAGATGGTAAAAAGTACATTGAGATGACGCTGAAAAATAGTGCGTGGATTACGAAATTCCAAACAGAAAACAATAGTCTTTTTGCTGATGCAAAAGTAGTAAGTGAAGATAAAAATGCAAATACGCGAGTAGTACAATTTGAAGTAGAAGATTTATTTAAAAAATTAAATGCAAAAGTGAAAGTAGACATTGATGAGATGAACTACCACCACTTCTACGATGTACAAATTCAATTTGATACAAATAATATTGGTGCGTTAGGGACTATTAAAGAGGATCCAAAAAAAGATCCGAAAAATGATCCGAACAATCCAGTGATTACACCGAAAGTAGATAATGTAAAAAAAGTAGATAATCCTGATTTTAACCGAAATGCAGATGATAAGAAGAAAAAAGAAGATCAAAAAAATGATTCGAAAAAAGAGAAAAACTCAAAAACGGCAGATACAGCACAACTAGGTTTATACATGGTGCTACTGCTTGGTTCACTTGCTTTACTAGTTCGAAAATATAGAGCAGGTAGATTGTAATTTTTGGAGTCTTGATGCATGTTTGCATGCATCAAGACTTGTTTCATATTGTTTGGAAAGGAGTGGTGATTAAGAGTGAAGAAAATTGCGAGTGTACTAATGGCTATTATTTTATTAGTAAGTATAGCTGGGTGCTCATCACCAAAAAAAGAAACAGCGAAGCAGGTAAAGAGTGAGGGTAAAGAGAGGATTGTCGCAACGACAGTTGCTGTTACTGAAATTATGGATGCGTTAGAAGTAGATTTAATTGGTGTACCAACAAGTACTAAAGATTTACCAAAGAGATATAAAGGTTTACCTGAAGTTGGGAATCCGATGAGTCCTGATATGGAAAAGGTAAAATCATTAAAGCCGTCAGAAGTATTATCCGTGACAACACTTGAATATGAATTAAAGCCAGTTTTTGATGGTGTAGGTATGAAAGCAAACTTTTTAGATCTAACAAGTTTAAAAAATATGCAAAATTCCATTAGTAATTTAGGTAAGCAATATGGACGTGAAAAGCAGGCTGAAGCAGTTGTAACTAAGTTAGATAACAAGGTTGCAGAGATTCAAAAAGCAGTAAAGGGAAAGAAAGAACCGACAGTGCTTATTTTATTAGGTGTACCGGGGAGTTATTTAGTAGCAACAGAGCATTCTTATATTGGAGATTTAGTGAAACAATTAGGTGGTAAAAACATTGTACAAGGTGAACAAGTAGAGTATTTAGCTTCTAATACAGAGTATTTAAAAAAAGCTGATCCAGACATTATTTTACGAGCGGCACATGGTATGCCTGATGAAGTTGTAAAAATGTTTGATAAAGAATTTAAAACAAATGATATTTGGAAACACTTCGCTGCAGTTAAAAATAATCGTGTTTACGATTTAGAAGAGCGTTTATTTGGAACGACAGGAAATTTAGCAGCGACTGAAGCGCTAGATGAATTGAAAAAAATGATGTATCCGTGATGCATTTTAATATAAAGGAAGATTAGCATGAATAAAAAATTTTGGAGTTTCTTTATTGTTACTGTATTACTCATCATTATGACTTTGTTGTCAGCGACGAAAGGTAGTTTAGAAGTAGGTATTATTGACCTTGTACAAGGAATATTTACAGGGGCAAATGAAGATGTTGAAGTGATTAAAGATTTACGTTTCCCACGTATTATTATTGCACTATTTACTGGAGCAGCTCTTGCTGTTTCGGGCGTGCTCTTCCAAGCTGTCATGAAAAATCCACTTGCTGATGCTGGGGTAATCGGGATATCTTCAGGAGCAAGTTTTATGACACTTGTTATTATTACGCTATTCCCGCAATTCTTTTTCTGGACGCCGGTATTCGCCTTTCTAGGTGGTGCGTTTGCGTGTTATCTCGTTTATTCGTTTTCATGGAAATCAGGATTAAGTCCGCTTCGCATTATTTTAATTGGTATTGCCATTAATGCGATGTTCACTGGATTAAATGAATCGTTCATTACGATTTGTGGATACTTCATTAAGAGTATTAAGCAAACGACGACTTCTAATATAACGATGAAGACGTGGGGCGATGTAGAAATAATGGTTACTTATGGAACAATTGGTCTTATTCTTGCACTGTTTGTCGGAGCTTGGTGTAACTTATTATCTCTACAAGATAAGACTGCAAAAAACTTAGGCTTGCACGTGACGAGAGTTCGTCTTATTATTTCTGCCATTGCAGTACTCTTAGCGGCAGTATCAACAGCAATTGCAGGTGTTATCGCTTTCGTAGGATTACTCGTTCCACACATTTCAAGACAACTAGTTGGTTCAGACCATAAAGCATTAATTCCATTTTCTGCTCTTGCAGGGGCGTTATTAATTTTGACGGCGGATACGATTGGAAGGTTAATTGTGCCACCTAACGAAATTCCAGCAGCGACGATTATGGCAGTTATTGGTGGCCCATTCTTAATATTCTTGCTTAGAAAGAGTGATAAAGTTCATGGAAATTAAAAATGTAACCTTTTCGTACGATAATGTAACGGATCGATTAAAGTCGGTTAGTAGTGAAATAGAGATTGGTAAAATTACAACAATTATTGGACCAAACGGTTGCGGGAAATCAACATTACTTGGTGTGATGTCAAGAAATCACAATCCTCGTAGTGGAGAGGTAATACTTGATGGGAAGGCAATTAGCCAATATAAACCGAAAGAGTTTGCTAGAAAGTTAGCCGTTGTCCATCAACAAAATGAAGCACCGGCAGATATGACGGTAGAGAAATTAACAAGCTTTGGCCGTATGCCTCATAAAAATATATTTTCTTCGCAAACTGATGAAGATAGAGAAGCAATAGAAAGGGCTTTAGCATGTACGAATTTGCTAAGTAAACGTGATAAGGAAATTCATGCTTTATCTGGTGGAGAAAGACAGCGTGTTTGGATTGCCATGACGTTAGCTCAGAAGACGCCAATGCTCTTTTTAGATGAACCGACAACATATTTAGATATTTATTATCAACTTGAAATATTAGAGTTAGTAAAAGAATTAAATGAAGCACAAGGATTGACAATCGTTATGGTATTACACGATATTAATCAGGCGATTCGCTATAGTGATCATATCATTATTATGAAAGACGGCGAAATTGTTACAAAAGGCAAGCCGAATGATGTTGTGACAGAAAGTATGATAAAGACGATATACGGTGTAGATGTCGTTGTAAAGCAAGATGAAGATACAGGATTGTATATGGTCCCAATGGGTATTTAAACATGCGAACAATCCGTTTTGAGGTGATAATTTGAGTAGCAAAAAAGAAAGGAAGAAGAATTCTTTTTTTCAACGAATACTTACAGTTGTTTTTTTAGGTACCTTTTTCTATTCAGTATATGAATTAGGTGATATTTTCATGGATTACTATGAAAATCGTAAAGTAATGGCCGAAGCACAAAACATTTATGAAAAAAGTCCGATGGAAGAGCAATCACAAGACGGGGAAGTACGTAAACAGTTCAAAGTTCTGCAGCAAATTAACCAAGAAATAGTTGGATGGATTACGATGGATGATACACAAATTAATTATCCAATCGTTCAAGCAAAAGACAATGATTACTATTTATTTCGAAATTATAAAGGTGAAGATATGAGAGCAGGAAGCATTTTTATGGACTATCGTAATGATGTGAAATCTCAAAATCGAAATACTATTTTATATGGTCACCGTATGAAAGATGGTTCTATGTTTGGAAGTTTAAAGAAAATGTTGGATGAAGATTTCTTCATGTCGCATCGTAAATTATATTACGATACATTATTTGAAGGATATGATCTTGAAGTGTTTTCGGTGTATACAACAACAACTGATTTTTATTACATTGAAACGGATTTTAGTAGTGATACGGAATACACATCATTTTTGGAGAAAATTCAAGAAAAAACGCTGTACAAAACGGATACAAAAGTGACAGAAAGTGATCAAATCGTAACACTTTCGACGTGTGACTATGCACTTGATCCAGAAGCGGGAAGATTAGTAGTACATGCGAAACTAGTAAAAAGACATTAAATAAAAAAAGTATAGAATATGAGAAGTGGTAACACTCTTCATATTCTATACTTTAAAAAAGAAATATGCTTACTGTGCTGCAGCCATTGGCATACGTACAACTTTTACATCATAGTAAGCAATTTTATTATCAAGAATATAGTCTGGCATCCCGCCTTGATGTGAGTGAGCATCTTTAAATGCTGAGCTCTTTGTCCAACCTTGGAAATCTTCTTTTGCATTCCAGCGAGTGCTAATTGTTACTTCATCATAATCAACTGTATTTTGCGTTAAAAGAACTTCTAATCCTAAAAATCCTGACATTGTTTCGACTTTACCTACTTTATTAAAACGCTCAATTAATTTATGGCCATTTCCCTTTGTAATTTTAGTTGTATTTGTAACAATAATCATGTTTATTCCTCCTATAAATGTAGCCTTTATTTTCAAGAACTCATATACATTAAATGATAATGAAAATCATTATCATTGTCAATAGTAATTTTCATATAAATGTAGAATTAAGGATGAATTTACTATTATATAAATAATTTGACCATATAGTTAATGAAGTTATATATTATTAAAATAAAACAAAATAAGAAATATACACAAGCAAAGTATGGTTTATACCTTGCTTTCGCAATACTATGAATAAGGAGGGTATTATGGTCGAATCATTGTTACTTAGTATCGTTATCATTATTACGTTAGGCATTGCCTCACAATGGACCGCATGGCGCTTCCAGCTCCCTGCTATCGTTGTTATGGCAGTTGCCGGATTATTAATTGGTCCTGTTTTCGGCATCATTAATCCAAAAGATGTACTTGGTGATGTTTTTAGTCCGCTCGTATCACTTTCAGTTGCCATTATATTATTTGAAGGTAGTTTAAGTTTAGATGTACGTGAACTGAGGGGACTATCAAAACCAGTATTTCGTATTGTTACGTTTGGTGCGTTTATTGCTTGGATTGCTGGCTCACTTGCAGCCCATTACGTCGCTGGATTAGATTGGGCGGTTGCATTTATTATTGGAGGACTTTTTATTGTGACAGGTCCAACTGTAATTATTCCGTTGTTACGCCAAGCACGATTAAAGCCAAGGACAGCTGCAATTTTAAAGTGGGAAGGGATTATCGTTGATCCGTTTGGAGCATTACTTGCTGTATTCGCCTTTCAAATTGTAAATTTCTTAACGAAAGAAAATGTACACTTACATACGTTACTATATTTCTTTGCAGGTTCGTTATTTGCAATGGTGCTTGGGTATGCGTTTAGTATTTTTATGAGTTATATGATTTTAAAAGGGAAAGTACCAGAATATTTAAAGGCACCGATTTTGCTCGTTACGGTATTACTATGCTTCGGCATTGCAGATGAAGTCATGCATGAAACAGGTATGCTAGCCGTAACAGTAATGGGGATTACACTTGCACGGATGAAGAAATATATTTCTTCTATCGGTGATATTCGTCATTTTAACGAAAATATTTCCGTACTATTAACATCGACTGTTTTCATCATCTTAACAGCATCACTTCCAAGAACGACGATTATGGAGATTTTTAGCTGGCCTATTATTAGCTTCGTACTTATGATGATATTTGTTGTTCGTCCTTTATCAATTTGGGTATCGACAATCGGAACAGAGTTAACAAGATCAGAAAGGGCGCTAGTTGGTTGGATTGCGCCGCGAGGTATTGTTGCATTAACGGTTTCAAGTTACTTTGCGACGGAGTTATTACAAGAAGGGTATAAAGATGCTTCTATATTAACAGCACTTACATTTGCACTCGTAATTACGACCGTTTGTGCTCATGGATTTTCAATTGGATTTTTAGCAAAAAAATTAGGATTAGCCAATACACAGCCACCAGGTATTTTAATTTCAGGAGCTAGTACATTCTCAACTGCATTCGCTATGCATTGTAAAGAGATGGGGATTCCGAGCATAATCGTAGATGTATCGGAAGAACATTTGCAATGCGCAAAAGTGAAAGGGCTTAATACATATAACGGCCAAGTACTCTCAGAGCAGTTGCAATTTGAAGTAGATATGAATCAGTATGAATACTTAATTTCAGTTACAGATACGGATTCTTACAATGTATTAGTCGCAAACACATATGTACCGCAGTTTGGACATCATAATACATTTTTACTTCCGATTCATGATGTGGAAAAGATTGAGCAAGAACGCATCTCTCTTTCGAAAAAAGCTCATTTACTGTTTGGTCAAAATGAAATTTATGAAGAGTTAGATAGAAAAATTGAAGAGGGTTATACATTTAAAACGATACAAGTTGAGGAAGAACAAAAAATTAATAAAGAAGAGAGCGATTCAGAGGATGTAATATTATTTATTCGTCACGATGATGGTAGTCTTACTTTTTCAACATTGTATAAATATATAGCGGTTATACCAGGAGATGAGCTAGTTGTACTAGCAAAGCAATAATATGGTATAGTGAAACGAGGCTTTTTTCAGCCTCGTTTTTTACATTGCTTCCTACTAATTAGAAAGCATTCAAATGGAAAGGAAGACATTACATGCGATCTGAAGTAACTATAAAAATAAAACCGAAGTTTATAAAAGAAATTAAAAGTGGATATCCACTTATTTTAAAAGATGCTATTCAAAATTTAAATGATGTACGTGAAGAAGGAACAATCATCAACGTAGTAGATGAGAAGAACCAATTCATCGGAAAAGGCTATTATGGAAAACAAAATAAAGGATATGGATGGATTTTAACGAGAAAAGAGAAAGAGCAAATTAATCAACCTTTCTTTGAAAGTAAAATCAAATCTGCTTTACATAAACGAAAAGATTTTTATAAATCAAATGATACAACAGCATTCCGTGCCCTAAATGGTGAGGGCGATGGCCTTGGTGGTTTAATCATCGATTATTATGACGGCTATTACGTAATAAGTTGGTATAGTGAAGGGGTTTATACTTTCCGCGATGAGATTATAGCAGCACTTCAAAAAGTAGCAAATTTCAAAGGGATTTATGAGAAAAAGCGTTTTGATACGAAAGGGAAATACATTGAAGGTGATGATTTCGTCGCAGGAGAGCGCGGTGAGTTCCCACTTATCGTAAAAGAGAACGGTGTAAACTTTGCTGTATATTTAAATGACGGGGCGATGGTTGGTGTGTTTTTAGATCAGCGTAACGTTCGAAAACAAATTCGTGATAAATATGCAAAAGGAAGAACGGTTTTAAATATGTTCTCTTATACTGGGGCTTTCTCTGTATTTGCAGCGCTTGGCGGTGCAAGTAAAACAACAAGTGTGGACCTTGCAAATCGTAGTTTAAGTAAAACGATTGAGCAGTTTAGTGTAAATGAAATTGATTATGAAGCACAAGATATTATTGTAGAAGATGTATTTCTATATTTCAAATATGCAGCTAAGAAAAAGATGAAATTTGATATGGTTGTACTTGATCCCCCAAGCTTTGCACGCTCGAAAAAATATACGTTCAGTGCGGCGAAAGATTATAAAAACTTATTAAAAGAAACAATTGCGATTACAGAAAATAACGGTATTATCGTTGCTTCTACAAATTGTAGCGCATTCGATATGAAAAAGTTTAATGGCTTTATCGATACAGCATTTAAAGAAATGAACGGTAAATATAAAATATTAGAAGAACATTCTTTACCGGAAGATTTCCGTACAATTGATCAATTTAAAGAGGGAGACTATTTAAAAGTAGTTTTCATCGAAAAAATTAAAGGGTAATGAAAATAAGAAAAGGAGCTCAAGTTTAAATGAGCTCCTTTTCTTATTGAATGATATTTTGGACTCTGCCAACTTGCCCGTCCTGCAATCGTACTTTAATGCCGTGCGGATGAGAGGGTGAGTTAGTTAAAATATCTTTTACAATTCCTCTTGTTAGCTTACCTGTACGTTGATCTTGTTTTAATACAATATCAACTTCAAGACCTGATGAAATGTTAGATCGTTTTTGCCCGTTCATTTATACACCTGTACGTCTACGTTGGTTGTTTGTTTTCTTCGTTTGTTGGTTTTGTAATTTTTTCGTTTCTTGACTTTGACTTCCATTATTTGAGCCGTTTCCATTTCCTTGCTTTTTCTTCGCAAGTTGTTCGCGCATTAAATCAGCTAAGCTTACTTTTTTGTTTTCTGACATGATAAGTCTCCTTTATATAAAGTTAATTATGAACAATCGTAGTGAATTTCATCATATCATTGTTAAGGAAGGAAGGGAAGTTGGTTTGAAAATTCATATAATTCTTTCCAGCATTCATTCGTTACGATACAATTAAATTGTTAATGTTTGTTAAAAAAGGGGATAGAAATATGTCACATCATATTTTATTAGTTGAAGATGACATCTCAATTCAAGAGATGGTTGAAACATATTTAGTAAAAGAAGGTTTTCAAGTTACAATCGCATCTGATGGAGAAGAAGGAGTTAACGCATTTTTAAAAGGTTCATTTGATTTGATTATCCTCGATATTATGATGCCAAAGTTAGATGGCTTAGAGGTTGTGCGAATCATTCGAGAAAAAAGTGCCATTCCGATTTTAATGATGTCAGCGAAAGATACAGATGTTGATAAAGCTGTTGGATTAGGACTTGGAGCAGATGATTACATTTGTAAGCCGTTTTCTATGATTGAACTAGCTGCACGTGTAAAAGCGGGTATTCGGAGGTCTACAAAGTATTCAGCTGTGGAATCAAAAGATGAGGCGATTCAGATTGGTGATTTAATAATTGACCCAATTAATTTTACTGTGGAGAAAAAGGGAAGACAGCTTAAACTTACTTTAAAAGAATTTGAGATTTTAAAGCTATTCGTGAAGAATCAAAATCGTGTTTTTACGAAAGCACAAATATATACGCTTGTTTGGAATGAAGAATATTATGGTGATGATAATGTTATTAATGTTCATATGAGAAGATTACGTGAGAAAATTGAAAGTGATCCATCTAATCCAGAATATATTAAAACATTATGGGGCATCGGCTATAAGTTGGAAGTGATGTAGTATGGTTGTATTTTTAACAGTGGTGATTATTATATTGCTTATCGTTATTTACGTGCAATATAAAATTAGGAAAAATAGTAGTAGGAATTTACGCTACACGTATGAGAAGTTAAATCGAATTGTAAAAGAACAAACTGGTGAGAAGCTATTAATTATGACAGATGATCTAGAATTGCGAAATTTATTAGTGGCGATTAATCATTTATTAGATGCAAAACAGAAAACGAATGCAGATCATGCGAAAGTGGAAATTTCGATGAGAAAAATGCTTTCAAATATTTCACATGATTTGAAAACACCACTAACAGTTATTCTTGGATATACCGAAATGTTAAATAAGGATAAAACGATAAATGAGGAAGAGAAGCAAATATTACTCGAAAAGGTGCATGTAAAAACACTAGAAGTGATGGAACTGATTCATAAGTTTTTTGATTTAGCAAAATTAGAATCCGGTGACAAAGCAATTGAGATGACAAAAGTAAATATGAATGAAGTTTGTCGCGAGAAGATTTTATCTTTTTATGATTTAGTGACGACGAAAGGGTTTCAAGTTCATATTGATATACCAGAAAGAAATATATATGCACTTGGAAATGTAGAAGTATTAGGTAGAGTATTGAATAATTTAATATCAAATGCGATTACATATGGTGACGATGGAAAGACACTTGGTATGACGTTAAGAGATGATGAAACGAGTGTGTATATAGATGTATGGGATACAGGAAAAGGAATTGATGAATCTCACATTGATAAAGTGTTTGAGCGTATGTACACACTTGAAGATTCCAGAAATAGATTGTACCAAGGAAGCGGTTTAGGGTTAACGATTACGAAAAGGCTTGTGGAAGCGATGGACGGAGAAATACATCTTTCTAGTAAGCCGTATGAAAAAACAATTTTTACAGTTGTATTAACAAAGATGCTGTTTTAGCTTGTAGAGAAGTAGATTCTACAAGCTTTTTTTCAGCGTAAGGAATTTGTAAGGAACGGGTAAGAAAAAAGAGAATTCCGTTGTCTATTATAGAAGTATAAGGTAGTGCGAAAGGAGATAGTGACATGACATATATATTAAAAACGAATCAGTTAACGAAAGTGTTTAAAGGGAAAGAAGTAATTTCTAGCGTTAACATGCATGTGAAAAAAGGTGAGATTTACGGTTTCTTAGGACCGAATGGTGCAGGTAAAACAACGATTATGAAAATGATCACAAACTTAATAAAACCGACGAGCGGTGATATTGAAATTTTTGGTGAGAAGTTAACGGATACATCTTATGAATTGTTAAAGCGCATGGGGACAATTATCGAATATCCAATTTTTTATGATAAATTAACGGCGAAGGAAAACCTAGAATTACATTGTGAATATATGGGGTATTACGACAAAAACGCAATTGATCATGCTTTACATTTAGTGAAGCTGCACGTTATAGATGATAAAAAAGTAAAAGATTTTTCATTAGGGATGAAGCAAAGACTTGGTATTGCAAGGGCGATCATGACGAAGCCAGAATTACTCATTTTAGATGAGCCAATTAACGGTTTAGATCCAATTGGTATTAAAGAATTAAGAGACTTATTTAAAATGCTCTGCAAAGAATATGGCATTACGTTATTAGTCTCTAGTCATATTTTAGGCGAGATGGAACTAATGGCAGATACAATCGGTATGATTCAAAATGGAAAGCTAATAAAAGAAGTTTCAATGAAGAGTATTAACGGAAAACAAACAGAGTACATTGAAATTACTGTTCCTGATGTGAAGCGTGCAGCTTATATTTTAGAAGATAAACTCGGTATAAAAAATTACAAAATAATGAGTGGAAATATGATTCGTGTGTATGATACGGCAGCGTCTCAGCAAGCTATTTCAAAAGCACTTATTATGAACGATGTAGAAATTGAAAGTATTAATAAGAAACATAGTTCCTTAGAAGAATATTTCTTAAATGTAATGGATGGAGAGGGCATTCATGCTTAATGGATTGTTAGTGAATCTAGTAAGTGGATTGATTGTAATGTTCATAAGTGGGATTTTATATTATAGAAAACCTGAGCGGAAATGGCCGTTAATTTTACTAGTGATAGGAATAGTAAGCGTAGTTATGGCTGGAATTAGAATGTTAGTAGCATAGAGATAGTTATGTCGGTAATGGAGGTGTGGTTTATATGTTTAAATTAATGAAACTTGAATGGAAGAAACATAAATTATCTAGTTACTGTAAAGGGGTAGCTATTTGTATTATAGCAATTTTTGCTGCGGTAAGTCTTATGGGGATGGGAGCAAAAGGTGAGGGAGATGCGGCGCTCACTGATTTCACAAAGTATATGACGTTAGCAAATATCTTTATTAGGATGACATTTCTTATTTTTAGTGCGGTCATTTTATCACGTTTAGTAATTGATGAGTATAAGAATAAAACAATGCAACTACTATTTATGTACCCATTACAAAGGAAATTGCTAATGAGGGCGAAATTAACAATTGTTTTTAGTTTTTGTTTTATTAGCATGATTATTGCTACTTTCAGTATTAGTTTGCTCATATTTTTTATGAACCCAATGATGGGGCTGTTTGAAACACCTATGACGATGGGGGAAATAATAGCTACCGTTCCAGCTACTTTTATAAGTGCATTTATGATATCTGGTATAAGTTTAATTCCTTTATTTTTTGGGATGAGAAAGAAATCGACACCGACAACAATTACTTCTGCAGTAATAATTGGGATGCTAATTAGTAGTAATTTTGGTTCTGGAAACGGTCAAGTAAGTATGTTTAATTTTATAGCTATCCCAATAGTGCTCTGTTTATTAGGAGTTTTCATTAGTTATCTATCGTATCGTAAGATCGACAAGATTGATGTGGCGTAAAATAAGCTTAAAACAACAATGAACAGGGGTATGCATGGTGAAAAAAATAATAGTAATTGCAATTTTATTTCTGACAATTGCTAGTGTAGTTTTTGGTTTTAAGACATTTCAGGGGAAAGATTTTAAGAAAGAAAAGTCTTTTGAGATAAATAATATAAAAGAAATAGAAGTGGACAATGAAAACTGGGATGTTGAATTTAAAAGTACAGATGCTAACAAAATAGTAATTTCGGCTCAAGGTAAACGAGTAGATAAAGAGATAGATCCCGTCGAAATAGAACAAGCAGGGAATAAAGTTATAGTTAAGCAAAAACAAAAGGCGACCAGATTCTTTAATGGTTTTACGTTTAGGAAGAAAAATAGTATATCTATAGCTATTCCGAAGAAAGAAATAGATAAAATTACATTAAATAATAAATCGGGTGATGTGAAAATAAGCGATATAGCAGTGAAAAATATCGTGACAGAAAGTGAGTCTGGAGATGAAATGGTTGTAGGACTATCAGCCGAGAAAGGTGAATTCATATCGAAAAGTGGAGAGTTAGCTGTAAAAGATAGTTCAGTACAAGAATTAAATATTAAGTCTACGACTGGTGATAACTATATAACAAATGTAAGTAACTCAAATATGAACATTACTTCAACATCCGGGGAAGTATTACTGAAAGATATGAAAGAAGGAAAATCATTATTTGTAGAAACAAAATCAGGAGATATTGGCGTACGGTATAAAGGTGTTCCGACTTCTTTGAAACTTACGGCTAAAAGTAATTCGTCTGACGTAATGGTGAATGTAAAAGGACTTAAGAAAGATAAAAATACAGAAAAAATAAAAGAGGGAACTATTGGTGATGCAAAAAGCGAAGTGAAGATTTTAAGTAAAACAGGAGCGATTTATATCGATTAAAATGTAAATGAAAGGAGGACTATTATGCTACATCTTATGAAGCTAGAATTGAAAAAGTTTAAGCTTGGATGGTATGTAAGGGGAGCGATTATTGCAAATATCGCTATACTGGCATTAATGATCTTTACGAGCATCGTTGCTCAAGTAGAAGGTGATCCGGAAATAAGGGATCCGCAGATGATGTTATTAACGGCTAGTACATTAGTAAGAGCAACATTTATTATTTTTGGTAGTGTATTAATCGCAAGGTTAATAATTAATGAATATAAAAACAAAACAATCCTACTTATGTTTTCTTATCCTATTAATCGGAGGAAAATGATGAGTAGTAAGTTGGCCATTATAGCGATAGTAACATTTATAACAGTTATTTTATCTAACATTTTAGTAGTAGGAGTTTTCTTTGGGATAGATAGCTACTTTTCAATTCTTCCTAATTCATTCACAATAGATCAATTGAAGCAAGAAGGGATAAACCTTGTTCCTTTAGCCATTGCAACTGCGGGAATAAGTTTAATCCCTCTATATTTCGGAATGCGTAAACGTTCGGTGCCAACTACAATTGTTTCATCTCTGATTGTTGTATCAATTGCAATTAATAACACTCCTATGTTTTCTACAGCAACTTTTCTTCCCCTTCAACTAGCACTTGCTGCAATTGGAGTTGCGATTGCATATTACGGAATTAAAAATATAGAGAAGGAAGATATAACAGTATGACAAGAATACGTAAAAAAGAGTTGGCGTTATACCAACTCTTTTTTGTATATGTATGCTTCGTTACTACTCTGTAAATTTATAGTGTTTGCTTAAATACTCTTGCACTCCTGGAGAAATGTTAAAGTTATTAGGACTTGTATATTCGATAGTAAACTCTCCGTCTTTACTTGTTTCAAAGGAGATTGCATAGCTATTCATTTTAGCATCGTAATAAGTATTTTTGACTTCTGCATCTAGATCAAAGTATTTTGTAATATATTCTTTTGATTCCGTAACTGCTGTTTGTTTTCCCCAAGGGGTACCATAACTTGTGAAATAAAGAGATACACCGATAACTCCAATGATAGAAGTTAGTAAGAGAGTTCTTATTGTTATTTTTTTGTTTTTTGTATTCAATGTAGTTCCCTCCAATTAATATGAATTTATCTTAACGTATTTTCTCATAAAATACCATTTAGTAGAAAATAGTTTCACATGAAACAAGTTACAGAAAAAGACAAGGTGAATAAACACCTTGTCTTTTTCTATCGTTACATTTGGGGAGCTTCCATTCCAGTAGCAGCCCATTCTTCTTTTGCAGGACCATAAACGCCAGGGACTGTTAAGCCAGCTTGACGCATTAAAACAGTCATCTGTCCGCGGTGGTGATTTTGATGATTGATGAGTGTCATTAAAAATATAGAATTCGGCATAGGACGACCAAAGAAGTTATTAATAGTAGCTAAGTCTTTATCAGTCCACTCACTTTGAAGTGCTTCAATAAAAGCCGTATTCACTTTGCGATACCCATCTGCAATTGTTTTTGCTGAAGTTGGTACAGGATAATCTTTCGTTTCTCCTTCAAACTTAAGCCCTGTTCCAGATAGCATAACAGGAAGTGCTGTAACGATATGCCAAGCGACTCTCCCTAAAGTCCAGTGCCCAGGTGCAATTTCTTGTGATAAAGATTCATCGGTTAATGCATAAAGCATCTTCTGAGTAGACTCAGCCTCGTATGTCCATGATGTTAAAAAATCTTCAATAGTTTGGTACATAGTTATCCCTCCTGTTTTTCGCTCGTATATTAAATTCGTGAGAGATAATATAATCCCTGTTTCATAAGCGATACTTAATTAAGCATTGCTACAATATAAAAATAATTAGAAAATATTTGTAAAAGTGTCAGAAAATATATCTTTTTATTCGTATATGTAATGAATAAAGAATAGAGTAAAGAGTGGTGATAAGGGTGAAGGATATAGAAATAGTAGAAGGTCTTCGAAAACAAGAAATGTTAGCGTTACATACAGTCATTGATCAATATGGAGATTTAATTTATAAGGTGGTTCATAGTGTTTTAGATACGGCACATAGTAAGGTGCTAGTGGATGAATGTGTTGACGATATTTTATTAATCGTTTGGTACAACATTAATAGTTATGATAAAAATCGTGGAAAGTTTAGAAATTGGCTTATATCTGTTGCGAAATTTAAAGCCATTGATTATAAACGAAAAAGTAATAAGGTCTATCAATTACAAGAGTTTCAGCAAAAAATATATGTAGAAGGAAAAAATGTTAATTTAACAAAATATGAGGGTATTTTAAGTGTTAATATTTTTTGGGAATTTTGACGAAATAATAACGATTTATACGGATTTTAATATATTGTATTGAAATGCAGGCGTGTATCAAGGTTGAAGAAGAGGAAATTCGTTTAATGAGGAAGGCGAAAGTACAAGCGAAAGGAGAGCGTATTGCATGTAATAATTATTAGAATGTAAGGGGAAAAACCTTTATTTATAAAAGGTTTTTTCCAAAGCGGATAGTTGATAAGGAAAATAAAAATTAATTTTTTATTAGAAAGATATTTTTAATTCGTTGGCTGTACTTAAAAGATTGAACACGAAGGAGGGTCAACATGTCTTTATGGAGTAATAATGCAAATGGATATTGTGGATGTAATAATCAAAATGGTTTACATGTTGATTCGTGCTGTTTTAGTTGCGATGGGACAGTTCCTAAGCTTGGTCCAACAGGCCCAACGGGAGCGACAGGAGCGACAGGAGCAACGGGAGCAACAGGAGCAACAGGAGCAACAGGTCCAACGGGAGCGACAGGTTCAACGGGAGTAACGGGAGCGACAGGTTCAACCGGAGTAACGGGAGCAACAGGAGCAACAGGAGTAACAGGTCCAACAGGAGCAACAGGAGCAACGGGAGCAACGGGAGCAACGGGAGCAACGGGAGCAACGGGAGCAACAGGAGCAACGGGAGCAACAGGAGCAACGGGAGCAACAGGAGCAACGGGAGCAACAGGAGCAACGGGAGTAACGGGAGCGACAGGAATAACGGGAGCAACGGGAGCGACGGGAGCAACAGGTGAAACAGGAGCGACGGGAGTAACAGGTACAAGTATCACGGCAACGTATGCATTTGCGAATAATACATCGGGTACGGCAATATCAGTATTACTTGGTGGGACAAATGTCCCACTTCCAAATAATCAGAATATCGGTCCAGGAATTACAGTGTCGGGGGGGAACACAGTATTTACGGCCGCAAATGCAGGGAATTATTATATTTCATATACAATTAATATAACAGCTTCATTATTAGTTAGTTCGCGAATTACAATTAATGGGGCACCGCTTGCTGGGACTATCAACTCTCCTGCATTAGCAACGACTTCATTTAGTGCAACAATTATTACGACTCTTGCAGCGGGGAGTGCAATTAGTTTGCAGTTGTTTGGATTGTTAGCTGTTGCCACGTTATCAACGACTACACCTGGTGCAGTTTTAACGATTATAAGATTAAGCTAAGTAACGTGAACTCTCTTATTCTTTTAAAATTAGGAGAGTTTCTACATATAATAAGAAGTTAAGGAGGTAAAGCATAGTTGTAAAAAAGTCAGAATATTATGATTGTAACGATGTTACGACTATAATATAATGAAAACAACCATCATGAATGAACATTCATTTATTTTCACAAGTATTGGAAGGGGGAATGAGAGTGGAAAAACCTTGGTTGCAGAGTTATCCAGAGGAAATCCCAGGTACGATTTCATATGATATTCAGCCACTTCATGGATATTTAGAGAAAATGGCTGCTCGTTATCCAGAAAAGAAAGCGCTTCACTTTTTAGGTAAAGATGTTACATTTTCAGATTTCCATGACAAGGTAAAGAAATTTGCGAATTACCTTCAAAGGCTTGGTATTGAAAAAGGCGATAGAGTTGCGATTATGTTACCGAATTGTCCGCAATCTGTAATTGGTTATTATGGTACTTTGCTTGCGGGGGGGATTGTTGTACAAACGAATCCTCTTTATACAGAAAGAGAGCTTGAGTACCAACTTCATGACTCAGGGGCAAAAGCTATTCTTTGCCTGGATTTAGTGTTTCCGAGAGTTACTAATGTTCAAACTGCAACAAAGCTTGAGCATATTATCGTAACCCGTATTGCAGATTTTTTACCATTCCCTAAAAATTTACTTTATCCATTTGTACAAAAAAAGCAGGCAAATCTTGTTGTGAATGTGTCGGAAAGCGAAACGATTCATCTTTGGAAATCGGTAGAAAGAGAAAGTAATGCTGATGTTGAAGTTCCATGTGATCCTGAAAATGATCTAGCCCTTTTGCAGTATACAGGGGGAACGACAGGGTTTCCAAAAGGGGTTATGTTAACGCATAAAAACCTCGTTTCGAACACTTTAATGGGAGCGCATTGGTTATATAATTGTAAAGAAGGAGAAGAGGTAATTCTTGGTGTTCTTCCGTTTTTTCATGTGTACGGGATGACAGCTGTAATGAATTTAAGTATTATGCAAGGATATAAAATGGTGCTTATTCCGAAGTTTGATATGAAAATGGTTTTTGAAGCAATTAAGAAACATAAAGTTACACTATTTCCAGGAGCACCAACCATTTATATTGCTCTATTAAATAGTCCTCTTTTAAAAGAATATGATATTTCTTCAATTCAGGCTTGTATTAGTGGTTCTGCACCGCTTCCTGTAGAAGTGCAGGAGGAGTTTGAGAGAGTTACAGGTGGTAAATTAGTAGAGGGTTATGGATTAACGGAGTCATCACCAGTTACACATGGGAATTTTTTGTGGGAAAAGCGTGTGCCGGGAAGTATTGGGGTACCGTGGCCGGATACAGAGGCAATGATCATGTCACTTGAAACAGGAGAGTCATTACCTCCAGGTGAAATTGGTGAAATTGTTGTAAAGGGCCCACAAATTATGAAAGGGTATTGGAATAAGCCAGAAGAAACGGCAGCTGTACTGCAAGATGGCTGGCTCCATACAGGTGATGTAGGATACATGGATGAGGATGGCTTTTTCTATGTGAAAGATCGTAAGAAAGATATGATCGTTGCTAGTGGCTTTAACGTATATCCTCGTGAAGTAGAAGAAGTGTTATATGAACACGAAAAGGTGCAAGAAGTGGTAACAATCGGTGTTCCTGATCCTTACCGAGGGGAAACTGTAAAAGCGTTTGTTGTTTTGAAAGAAGGCGCTGAGTGTTCTGAAAAAGAATTAGATCAGTTTGCACGTAAATATTTAGCAGCTTACAAAGTTCCGAAGGTATATGAGTTTAGAAGTGAGTTGCCGAAGACGACAGTCGGAAAAATTTTACGTCGTGTCCTAATAGATGAAGAGAAGAGAAAGAATGAGGATGAGCAAACGGGCTAAGGCCCTTTCTTTTTGAAAAAATAGGATTGACACTTTTCTAAATAGTCAGTATTATAAGAATATGAATGACTATTCATTCAGTCATCTTCTTGAAGGGGACAGTAAAGTGAAGAAAAATAGACCGAAATACAATCAGATTATTGATGCTGCAGTCATTGTGATTGCGGAGAATGGATACCATCAAGCGCAAGTTTCTAAAATTGCAAAGCAAGCTGGGGTAGCTGATGGCACGATTTATTTATATTTTAAAAATAAAGAAGATATATTAATATCCTTATTCCAAGAGAAGATGGGAGAATTTGTTGAAACAATTCGTCAAAAAATAGCAGGAATTGAAAGCGCTGTAGCGAAGTTATTCATGTTGGTAGAAACGCACTTCTTGCTGTTGTCACAAAATGATCCTCTTGCTATCGTTACGCAATTAGAGCTAAGGCAGTCCAATCAAGACTTGCGCCTTAAAATAAATGAAGTATTAAAAGGCTACTTACAAGTTATGGATGAGATTTTAGAGACAGGTATAAAGCAAGGTGAATTTCAGGCGGATTTAAACGTTCGCGTGGCAAGACAAATGATCTTTGGAACAGTAGATGAAGTTGTGACCAATTGGGTAATGAGCGATCATAAGTATGATCTGGTCGCACTTTCAAAAACGGTACATGGGCTACTTATTGCAGCTTGTGGTTATCGTCAATAATGGGAGGGATCATGTTGAAATTCCTATCTGTAAAAGTTGAAGATCATATCGCGGTGGCGACGTTAAATCATGCGCCAGCTAATGCGATGTCTTCACAAGTTATGCATGACGTTACTAAATTAATCGATCAAGTGGAAAAGGATGATAACATTCGTGTTGTTGTTTTACATGGTGAAGGACGCTTCTTCTCAGCAGGGGCAGATATTAAAGAATTTACATCTGTTACTGAAGCGAAGCAAGCAACAGAGTTAGCACAGCTTGGACAAGTTACGTTTGAGCGTGTTGAAAAATGCTCAAAACCAGTTATTGCGGCAATTCATGGAGCGGCACTTGGCGGCGGCCTTGAGTTTGCTATGTCTTGCCACATGCGCTTTGTAACTGAAAGTACAAAGCTTGGTTTACCTGAATTAACACTTGGATTAATTCCTGGTTTTGCAGGTACACAGCGCTTACCACGTTATGTTGGTAAAGCGAAAGCTTGTGAAATGATGTTAACAAGTACACCAATTACTGGTACAGAAGCATTACAATGGGGACTTGTTAACGGAGTGTTTTCTGAAGAATCCATTTTAGAAGATACGCTTAAAATTGCAAAACAGATTGCTGGAAAAAGCCCAGCAACAACTCGTGCTGTGCTAGAGTTATTACAAACGACAAAGTCGTCTCATTATTATGAAGGTGTACAGCGTGAATCACAGATTTTTGGTGAAGTATTTACGAGTGAAGATGGAAGAGAAGGCGTAGCAGCGTTTTTAGAAAAACGTAAGCCTTCATTTAGTGGTAGGTAGTCTAATTATTTTTTTAATAAAAATTAACAGAATTTTAAAATTGATAGAATCTTTCTGAAAAATAAGGGGGTAAATGGAATGAACATCTACGTACTCATGAAACGAACATTTGATACAGAAGAAAAAATCGTAATTAAAAACGGTGCAATTTACGATGGCGAAGCGGAATTCATCATCAACCCTTACGATGAATATGCGATTGAAGAAGCGATTCAAGTAAGAGATGCACAAGGTGGAGAAGTTACTGTTATAACAGTTGGTGGCGAGGATAGTGAAAAAGAACTTCGCACAGCATTAGCGATGGGCTGCGATAAAGCGGTACTAATTAACATTGAAGATGATGTTGAGAATGGTGACCAATTTACAACAGCAAAAGTGCTCGCTGAATATTTAAAAGATAAAGAAATCGATTTAATTTTAGGCGGGAACGTTGCGATTGACGGTGCATCTGGACAAGTTGGTCCACGAGTAGCTGAATCGTTAAATATCCCATACGTAACGACGATTACGAAGCTTGAAATTGATGGTACAAATGTGAAGATTGAGCGTGATGTTGAAGGGGATACAGAAGTAATTGAATCATCATTACCTCTTCTAGTAACAGCGCAACAAGGTTTAAATGAACCGCGTTATCCATCACTTCCAGGTATTATGAAAGCGAAGAAGAAGCCACTAGAAGAAGTAGAATTAGATGATTTAGATTTAGAAGAAGATGATGTGGAAGCAAAAACAAAAACAATTGAAATCTATTTGCCTCCTAAGAAAGATGCAGGAAAAGTGTTACAAGGCGAGCTGCAAGATCAAGTAAAAGAACTTGTATCGTTGCTCCATACAGAAGCGAAAGTAATCTAATAAAATACGAAATTATATATGCAGGAGGGAAAATCTATGGCTCGTAAAGTATTAGTAATGGGTGAAGTTCGTGATGGATCGCTACGTAACGTTTCGTTTGAAGCGGTAGCAGCAGCAAAAACAATTGCAGAAGGCGGTGAAGTGGTAGGTCTTCTAGTTGGAGACAGCGTTGCCTCTTTTGCAAATGAATTGATTCATTACGGTGCAGATCGCGTTGTGACAGTTGAAAATGATAAATTAAAATCATATACATCTGATGGATATGCACAAGCGTTTTTAGCTGTATATGCTGAAGAAAAGCCAGAAGGCATTGTATTTGGACATACGGCACTTGGTAAAGATTTATCACCAAAATTAGCAGCGAAATTAGAAGCTGGTTTAATTTCTGACGTAACGGCTTTAGAAGTTGAAGGTGGAAATGTTATCTTCACTCGCCCGATTTACTCTGGCAAAGCATTTGAGAAGAAGATTGTAACAGATGGTATATTATTTGCGACAGTGCGTCCAAATAATATTGCAACTCTTGAAAAAGACGAGTCTCGCACAGCTGACGTGTCTTCTATTACAGTAGATGTGAAAGATTTACGTACAATCATTCAAGATGTTGTCCGTAAAACTGCAGAAGGTGTTGATCTTTCTGAAGCGAAAGTTATTATCGCTGGTGGACGCGGTGTGAAGAGTGAAGAAGGATTTAAACCGTTAAAAGAATTAGCTGACGTACTCGGCGGCGCAGTTGGAGCATCACGTGGTGCTTGTGATGCAGAGTACTGTGATTATTCATTACAAATTGGTCAAACAGGTAAAGTTGTTACACCAGACCTATACATTGCATGCGGGATTTCTGGTGCGATTCAGCATTTAGCTGGTATGTCTAATTCAAAAATAATTGTTGCGATTAATAAAGATCCAGAAGCTAGTATCTTCAAAGTAGCTGACTATGGTATTGTCGGTGATCTGTTTGAAGTATTACCTCTTTTAACAGAAGAGTTTAAAAAGTTAAAAGTACATTCATGATTTGAGTACCCTTGAGTTCCAAGTGAAGTACCCCTATATATAGAAAAAGGTGAGAGATCCCCTGTCTCTCATCTTTTTAGTATTTCATCCATATTTTTATATAGTATAAAGGAACATTTTTTTGTTACAATACATAACGATACATAATATTCGCCACGTATAAAAGTTAATGATATACTCTTGGTAGAATATACTTGAAGGAGGAAATAAAATGGCAATTATAAATGCAAATGACCAAAGCTTCGCAGCTGAAACTAGCGAAGGTGTTGTACTATTAGATTTCTGGGCGCCTTGGTGCGGACCTTGTAAAATGATCGCTCCTGTATTAGAGGAAATCGATTCAGAGTTAGGTGAGAAAGTAAAAGTAGTAAAAGTGGACGTTGATGAAAATCAAGAAACTGCTCGTCAATTCGAAGTAATGAGCATTCCAGCTCTTTTCGTATTAAAAGACGGTAAAGTGGTTGATCAAGCGTTAGGATATAAACCGAAAGAAGCGTTAGTAGAATTAGTTTCTAAACACTTCTAAAATAAAGAAGCTACCATTTGGTAGCTTTTTTTATTTTCTTTTTTACAACCTTTCCGTTACAATAAAAGAACGTATGTTGGGTGTTTTGGCATAGTATGTTTTTATGTGAAAATAAAAATGATAAGCATAAGCATGTAGAAATGGAGGGAGACGAGTGCACGAGCATTTAAAAGAGAAGTTAGCAATTTTGCCCGATCAACCTGGTTGTTATTTAATGAAGGATAAGCAGGGAACGGTTATATATGTCGGAAAAGCAAAGGTACTCAAAAATCGTGTGCGCTCGTACTTTACTGGTTCGCATGATGGGAAAACACTTCGGCTTGTTGGAGAAATTGTTGATTTTGAATATATTGTGACTTCCTCAAATTTGGAGGCTCTTATTTTAGAGTTAAATTTAATAAAAAAATATGATCCAAAATATAATATTCAATTAAAAGATGATAAAACATATCCTTTCATTAAAATTACAGCTGAAAAACAGCCGCGCTTACTCATTACGCGAAATGTAAAAAAGGATAAAGGAAAGTACTTTGGGCCTTATCCAAATGCGCAATCGGCACATGAAACAAAGAAATTATTAGATCGTATGTATCCACTTCGTAAATGTTCAAATATGCCAGATAAAGTTTGCTTGTATTATCATATGGGTCAATGTTTAGCACCTTGTGTGAAAGAAGTAACGGATGAGCAAAACAAAGAAATTGTTGATGAAATTATTAAATTCTTAAACGGTGGGCATAAAGAAATTCGTTCAGAATTAGAAACGAAGATGTATGAGGCTTCAGAAAAGCTAGAATTTGAACGGGCGAAAGAGTTGCGAGATCAAATTGCTCATATTGATGCAATTATGGAAAAGCAAAAGATGATTATGAGTGATTTAGTGGATCGTGATGTGTTTGGATATGCAGTTGATAAAGGGTGGATGTGTGTTCAAGTTTTCTTCGTTCGAAAAGGAAAGCTAATTGAACGTGATGTTTCTATGTTCCCGATTTATGATGAACCAGAAGAGGGATTTTTAACTTTTATCGGTCAATTTTATGAAAACAGTAGTCATTTCAAGCCGAAGGAAATTGTTGTTCCAGGAAGTATAGATTCAGAATTAGTAGAGCGCTTTTTAGAAGTTGAAGCGACACAGCCGAAGCGTGGGAAGAAAAAAGACCTTGTAGAATTAGCAAATAAAAACGCAAAAATTGCACTAGAAGAGAAATTTCACTTAATTGAACGTGATGAAGAGCGGACGGTTAAAGCCATTGATAATTTAGGGAAGCAGCTGGGCATTGAAACCCCATATCGTATTGAAGCGTTTGATAACTCGAATATTCAAGGGACAAATCCCGTTTCCGCAATGATTGCTTTTATCGATGGGAAACCAGCAAAGAAAGAATATCGGAAATATAAAATTAAAACGGTTCAAGGTCCTGATGATTACGAATCTATGAGGGAAGTTGTAAGACGCCGTTATACGAGGGCGCTTAAAGAGAATTTACCTTTACCAGATTTAATCATTATTGATGGTGGAAAAGGCCATCTGGCCGCTACAAGTGATGTTTTGGAGAACGAACTCGGTTTATATATTCCGATGGCAGGGCTTGTAAAAGATGACAAACATAAAACCTCCCATTTAATTATTGGAGATCCACCTGAACCTGTGATGCTTGAGAGGAATAGCCAAGAATTTTATTTATTGCAACGCATTCAAGATGAAGTGCATAGATTTGCAATTACATTCCATCGCCAGTTGCACGGGAAATCGGTCATTCAATCAGCATTGGATGATATTCCAGGAATCGGCGATAAACGAAAAAAGGTATTGCTAAAACATTTTGGTTCATTAAAAAAGATGAAAGAAGCTTCCATATCGGAATTTGTCGAAGCAGGTATGCCGAAAAATGTAGCGGAGACAATTTATACTTATTTAACAGATAAGAAGACGTTGTAGTTTACAACGTCTTCTGTTTTTTGGTATAATTTCTGAAGATTTAAAATAAACGCACCTAAATGAATATACAAAAAAGTCAACTAAACTTATATGTCTAGTTGACTGTAAGTAGATGCTACACTTCAATGAGATCTTTTATATCCCATTTAACAAGAAATGTAATAGAGTCTGAACGCTTTTTCTGTTCCTCATAGGACTCTGCAACGACGTTTCTTTGTCTTTGAATTTGCTCGGCGATAAATCCAGCTTCTAATTGATAAGATGAATGTCTTTTTTGTTTTTGACGCTCAGTAATAAGTGTACCTTTAAGTTGAAACTGCATTTCACGACGTTTATGTTCAATGATACTTAAAGTGCCCCAACCAGCTTTTTCAAAAAACTGAATGACTTCTTCAATTGTTTCTAGCGGATATTTTCTCGCAAGGTTTCTACCGGCCCAGTATAAAATACCATCTAAATCGTTACCAATTAAATCAGGTAGTAATTCTTCACGTAGCAATTCATAAGCGAAGGCGTTCAATGAAACATCTTCTAAAGATGTTATATCGATTGTATTTTTGCTCACAATATTCCCCTCTTTCTATAGGGATTATTATATAACATTTTTCATTTATAAAAATAGATTTTTCTTTGGGGAAATCTGAATATATAAGAAAAAAAAAGAATTGGCAAATTATATGCAAATTATGTATACGTTTTCTTGACGCTTCGACAAAAATAGGGGTAAAATGAACTTGGTATTAAATTATGCTGAAATATTTTGAATAATTTTTTCAGTTTTTCTTATGCCAATAGTGAAAAAACATTATTGTTGTAAATTAATCTGAAAACAGCAGTCAAACATTCAAGGGGGTAATGGGGACATGAAAGGCCGCGAGTATACGTTTCGTAAGTGGCACTCATTAATGGGGGTCATTCCGGTTGGTGTCTTTTTGACGCAACATTTAATTGTAAACAACTTTGCAACAAGAGGAGCAGAGGCTTTTAACAAAGCTGCAGGCTTTATGGAGCTCCTTCCATTCCGGTATGCGCTAGAAATTTTCATCATCTTTTTACCTATACTGTACCATGCTATATATGGCTTATATATTGCATTTACAGCTAAGAACAATGCGGTATCTTACGGCTATTTCCGTAACTGGATGTTCGTCTTCCAACGAATTTCAGGTATCGTTACGCTGATCTTCATTTCTTGGCACGTCTGGGAAACTCGTATTCAAGCATTGTTAGGTAAAGAGGTAAACTATGATATGATGGCAGATATTTTAAACAACCCATTTATGTTTGGTTTCTATTTAGTTGGTGTTGTTTCAACAATTTTCCACTTTGCAAATGGACTATGGACATTCTGTATAAGCTGGGGAATTACAGTATCTCCACGTTCACAAAGAATCTCTACTTATGTAACATTAGCTATTTTCTTAGGTCTATCTTATGTAGGTGTGAGTGCATTATTAGCGTTCATCGATCCACAGCTAGCAAACCAGTAAGGAGTGGGAGAGCATGAAAGGGAAACTTATAGTAGTCGGCGGTGGCTTGGCCGGCTTAATGGCAACGATTAAAGCGGCAGAAGCAGGAGTAAATGTTGAACTATTTTCTTTAGTACCAGTAAAACGTTCACATTCTGTATGTGCCCAAGGTGGAATTAACGGTGCCGTAAATACAAAAGGTGAAGGGGATTCTCCATGGATCCACTTTGACGATACAATTTATGGTGGGGACTTCTTAGCGAACCAACCACCAGTTAAAGCGATGTGTGATGCAGCACCTGGTATTATTCATTTAATGGATCGCATGGGTGTTATGTTCAACCGTACGGAAGAAGGACTTCTGGATTTCCGTCGTTTCGGTGGAACACAACATCACCGTACAGCATTTGCTGGCGCAACAACTGGTCAACAATTACTATATGCATTAGATGAGCAAGTACGTCGTCATGAAGTAGCAGGACTTGTAACGAAATATGAAGGTTGGGATTTCTTACGAGCTGTTGTAGATGATGAAGGTGTGTGCCGAGGAATCGTCGCGCAAGACTTACAAACTATGGAGATAAAAAGTTTCCAAGCTGATGCCGTGATTATGGCAACAGGGGGCCCTGGTATCATCTTTGGAAAATCAACAAACTCTATTATTAATACAGGTACAGCAGCGTCTGCTGTATATCAACAAGGTGCATATTATGCGAACGGTGAGTTCATTCAAATTCATCCAACGGCAATTCCTGGAGACGATAAGTTACGTCTTATGAGTGAATCTGCACGTGGTGAAGGTGGACGTGTTTGGACGTATAAAGATGGTAAGCCATGGTACTTCTTAGAAGAAAAATATCCAGCTTACGGAAACCTTGTACCTCGTGATATTGCAACGCGTGAAATCTTTGATGTTTGCGTAGAGCAAAAACTAGGTATTAACGGTGAAAACATGGTGTACTTAGATCTTTCTCATAAAGATCCGAAAGAACTAGATATTAAACTTGGTGGAATTATTGAAATCTATGAGAAATTTACAGGTGATGATCCTCGTAAACTACCAATGAAAATCTTCCCAGCGGTTCACTATTCAATGGGCGGATTATGGGTTGATTATAAGCAAATGACAAGTATTCCAGGTTTATTTGCAGCAGGTGAGTGTGATTATTCTATGCACGGTGGTAACCGCCTTGGTGCGAACTCATTATTATCAGCAATTTACGGTGGTATGGTAGCAGGACCGAACGCAATTGAGTATATGAAAGGTCTTTCTAAATCATCTGATGCTGTTTCAACTACTGTATATGAGCAAAATGAATTAATCGAAACAGAGAAATTTAACAATATTTTAACGCTTGATGGTAACGAAAATGCATATGTTCTTCATAAAGAGCTTGGAGAATGGATGACAGATAACGTTACAGTAGTTCGTGAAAATAAAAAGTTACTAGAAACTGATGCGAAAATTGAAGAGTTAATGGCGCGTTACAAACGCATTAACATTAACGATACAGCAAGATGGAGTAACCAGGGTGCTTCATTTACACGCCAACTTGCAAATATGTTCGAGTTAGCACGTGTTATTACAATTGGCGCATATAACCGTAATGAAAGCCGCGGAGCGCATTACAAACCAGAATTCCCAAATCGTGATGATGCAAACTTCTTAAAAACTACGATGGCGAAATTTGAGGGAGAAGGAAAGGCACCAGCATTCCATTACGAAGAAGTGGATGTTTCATTAATTAAACCACGTAAACGTGACTATTCCTCAAAACATGATGTAGCTGCTAAGGGTGAAGAGAAGGGGGATAAGCAACATGTCTGAGAAAACAATCCGCCTCATCATTACGAGACAAGATGGACCAGATGCACAAGAGTTTGATCAAGAGTTTGAAATTCCATATCGTCCAAATATGAACATTATTTCGGCACTGATGGAAATTCGTCGTAATCCTGTTGATTCAAAAGGAAACCAGACGACTCCGATTGCATGGGATATGAACTGTTTAGAAGAAGTATGTGGTGCTTGTTCGATGGTGATTAACGGAAAACCACGTCAATCATGTACAGCTCTTATTGACCAGTTAGAGCAACCAATTCGCTTAAAGCCGATGAAGACATTCCCGATTGTACGTGATTTACAAGTTGACCGTAGCCGTATGTTTAACGCGTTAAAACGTGTTAAAGCTTGGATTCCAATCGACGGTACGTACGACCTAGGGCCAGGTCCAAGAATGCCAGAGAAAAAGCGTCAATGGGCATATGAACTTTCGAAATGTATGACATGTGGTGTTTGCTTAGAGTCATGTCCGAACGTAAACAGTAAGTCTGACTTTATTGGACCAGCACCGCTTTCACAAGCGCGTTTATTTAACTCGCATCCAACTGGTGAAATGCATAAAGCAGATCGCTTACGTGCAATTATGGGTGATGGAGGACTTGCAAACTGTGGTAACTCTCAAAACTGTGTGCAATCATGTCCGAAAGGTATTCCATTAACAACTTCAATTGCAGCATTAAACCGTGATACAACAATTCAATCGTTCAAAGATTTCTTTGGTAGCGACAATAACTATTAATAAATATTGCCTCTTCATGTTGAAGAGGCAATATTTATAACTTTATATTTCTGTTTATTCTGTTTATCCCGCATTAACGGGCAGTAAAACTCCCACCTCAAAATTCAGGTGGAGCAAAGAAGCTAGGTGGGAGATCAACTGCCCGTAAACGCCCGATTGGTTCAACTAATAATCAGTGGGGGATGAACAAAACCCCCACTGATTAAAGTTTCACTTTATTTTAAGGGCGAAAAGGAGAGGGAACGATGAAGAGAATTTCTTATATTGAAGACTTTGAGCAATGGGAAAGTGGTTTTTCATTTTATAATCCTGTCAAAGTTCGTTTTGGTGAAGTAGATATGTTTGGACATGTAAATAATGTCGTTGCTTTTACATATTTTGAAGAAGCGCGTATCGCATTGTTTAAAGAACTCGGATTTATGCAAGAATGGACACATGAATCATCAGAAACGATGATAGTCGTCGCAGATCTACAATGCAATTTTATTAAACAAATTTATTTTGATGAGCAGTTGAAAGTATATGTAAAGGCGGGAGCGGTTGGGAATTCCTCTTTAGATTTACACTATATGGTCAAAAATGCAGAAGGAGAAGTTTGTTTAGTTGGACGCGGTATGATGGTCCAAGCATCGAAAAAAACTGGAAGAGGCGAACCGTGGCCTGAAGAATGGAAGGAATTATTACAATAATAGAATAAAAGAAAAATAAGAGAGCGATTCGCTCTCTTATTTTTTGTCCTTCGTTGCCTCTTCTAATGTTAGGTGGTGCTTATATATGTATGCGGCATATGGATTGCCAACGTAGCGTAAGTGCCACGGTTCATATGAATATTCTGTTGTCTCTGTTTTATCCTCTAAATAACGAATGACAAATCCGAACTCATGGGCATGTTCTGCAACCCATTTTCCTTCTGCTGTCTTTCCGAAAATTGGTTCTAATTGGAATTTGGCAGATTTTGAGCTAATATCCATTGCTAGACCAGTTTGATGCTCACTTGTTCCAGGAATTGCACTTACCGAATCAGCCTCAGCTTTTCCTTGGCGTTTAATATATGTATTATGTAATGACTGTTGGCGTTTGTAAGAACGGTAACCTGAAACTGCTGTAAGTTCTAAACCTTCTTCTTTCGCTGCTTGGAACATTTTTTCAAGAGCGTCTGCAGCATCTTTGCGAAGTAATGTTTTCTCTTTATCTTTTGGACTAGTAAATGGTACGTTCGGTTTCGTTAAATCTTCTGGAATGTACCCATCTGGTAATTTACGATGTTTATTGACTAATACAAGAGCAGAATCTGGATTTGTTACAACGGAAAAATTATTATCTAGTTTCTTTGCGTTATGATCAGCTTTTGGAAAAGCAGGAATCTCTTCTTTTGGATGGTTACTATGTTTTTGACTTTCGACAGCTTTCGCCTCATTTTGCAGTGGTGATTTAGAAGCAAAGTAAGCGAAAGATGTGATACCGATTACAATAGTAATGGCAGAAATAATTATTATCTTTTTCATGATACCTTGTAATCACTGTCCTTTCTTAATAAAATATGTATCGCATTTATTATAAGTCTAGTTTATTGAAAAAGAAATATAAGAGTCATAACGTAATAAAAACGCAAAGAAAATGTCAGAAAATGTGTGAAATTGTAGTATTTTTTCATATAATTCATTTCTTATCTTTCATGAAGTTCATTTTTTATGTAATATATGTATATAAGAAGATGTAGCGATTATCGAGAATAAAAGACCTCTGGTATAGACTAGGAGTGAATGGGAATGGATTTTGCAACAATTATTGGAATCATTTTAGGAGTATTAGCGGTAGTCGTAGGGATGGTCGTCAAGGGCGCTGACATAACAGCCTTACTAAATCCTGCCGCAGCACTAATTATTTTCGTCGGTACATTTGCTGCAGTGTGTATTGCATTTCCGATGAATCAACTAAAAAAAGTTCCAAAATTATTTAAAGTTCTTTTTGGTTCAAATAAAAAAGATCTAAGTTATGAACAATTGCTAGAATTATTTGTTCATTGGACATCTGAGAGTAGAAAATACGGTATTTTGTCTTTAGAGCAACAATTAGATGAAATTGAAGATGAATTTCTTTTGCGTGGTATGAAATTTGTTATTGATGGTGTATCTGCAGAGGATTTAGAACAAATTTTAGAAGCCGAATTAGAAGCGATTGAAGAGAGACATGCAAAAGGGGCTGCTATTTTTTCGCAAGCTGGTACATATGCACCTACACTAGGGGTTTTAGGTGCTGTTATTGGTCTTGTAGCTGCACTTGGAAATTTAACTGATATTGAAAAGCTAGGGCATGCTATTTCGGGTGCGTTTATTGCAACGATTTTCGGTATTTTTTCAGGTTACGTATTATGGCATCCATTTGCAAACAAATTGAAGCAAAAGTCTGCTGCTGAATTAGAGAAGAAACGTTTAATTATTGATTGTTTATTAATGTTACAAGAAGGTACATATCCGTTTATTATGAAAAACCGCATTTTAGGTGCGCTTTCTGCAACTGAGCGTAGGAAGCTAGAAAAAGGAGCGGAAAAAAATGCGGAGTAAGAAAAATAGAAGAGGCAAAAAGAAAAAACATGAAGAGCATATTGATGAAACTTGGTTAATTCCGTATTCTGATATGTTAACGTTGTTATTTGCATTGTTCATCGTATTATTCGCAATGAGTAGTATAGATGCTGCGAAGTTTAAACAGATGGCAGTTGCTTTTCGAAGTGAGTTAGCCGGTGGAACAGGAAATAAAGAATTTTTAAGCGATCAAAAACCAAATGAGGAAAAAGAATTATCAGCAAATAGCCTTGAGGCAGAACAAGCAAAAAAACAAGCGGAAGATAGAGCTAAAGAAAAAAAAGAAATGGATGAGTTGAAAGCATTACAAAAAAAGATTGATCAATATATTAATGAGAAACAACTATCCTCTTCTTTTCAAACTAAGTTAACTGAAAAAGGATTAATGTTAACGATATTAGAAAATGTACTATTTGATTCAGGGAAAGCAGATGTGAAGTTGGAATCGTTAGGGATTGCAAAAGAGATGTCTAACCTACTTGTTTCAGCATCACCTCGTGAAATTACAGTGTCGGGTCATACAGATACGGTTCCTATCGCAAATGCTCAGTTTGCATCAAACTGGGAGTTAAGTACACAGCGTGCAGTTAATTTTATGCAGGTGTTACTCCAAAATAAAGAATTGCAACCAGAAAAATTTAGTGCAGTTGGTTATGGAGAATACCGTTCAATTGCACCAAATGATACGCCAGAAGGAAAAGCGAAAAATAGACGTGTAGAAGTATTTATTTTACCTTTAACAAGAAATATGCAATAAAAGAGGATGGCGAAGGCCATCCTCTTTGTTATTTTGCATCAAATGATTTTAAATTGTCACGACGGATTTTGTCTTTTTCTGCATCTGATTTTTTGAAATTATAGTCATATAGAGCACCTTCCCAATCACCGTACATTGGATTAGGGAAAATGATGAATTTCTCACCAAATTGTGCTTTTGATTCTGCTACTGTTTCATTGCGATCTTTCACAGATTTTCCATCAAAACCAGTGAAATCAGATAAGTTGTCACCGAAGAATAGGACGATGTCATGTGTTTGAGAAACAAGTTCACGACGCTTTTCTTTCCCTTTTTCTTTCGGGTCCTGTAGTAATATATGTTCTTTCGTCGCTTGAGGAGCACCTACGCGCTCAAGGTTTTTAATTGTTGCATCTAGTTGATTTGTTTTACGATTTGAGATGTAGTAAATATCTACACCTTTAGACTCTGTATATTTTAAGAAATCAATAGCGCCTGGAAGAGCGTCAGCTTCAGCCTTATTAATCCAATCGTCCCATTTATAAGGATAGCCTTTTCCTGTTTTTACGCTCATTGCTTGATGAGGACTGTTATCTAAAACAGTTTCATCTAGATCAAGTACGATAGCAGGTTTTTTTTCTGTCCCTTTTGCAAGAGCTGCATCAAGCTTTAATTGACCAATATTGTAGCCTTGGTAGTAAAGTGCTTTCGTTTCGCCAGCTGTCTGATACCATAAATCGGCCATCAATTGCTGGTCTGTTAATTGTACTTTCTCTTCTTTTGCCACTGTTTTCTCAGCTGTTCCTGAACATGCTACAAGCGATGTGGAAAGAACGGCTATAGATAATAAACTGGTAATACCCCTCTTCATCTTCATATGTATCCTCCTCGATGTTAGAAAATCATCTTATATTATATATTAAAATATAAAATTTTTTTTATGAACATTTGCATATTGTCTTTTATATATATAGTAGTATGTCCTATATTAGAAAGATGGGAAAAATAACAAAAAGTGATTTGACGTGTTTTATTGTCGAAATGACAATTATAATTGACAAATATATCTTTATTATTTACAATTTTAACTAAATAAAACAAATGGTGGATGGGTGATCATGATACGTATAAAAGATTGAAATATAGTACTATATTTTATTTCGAACAATCATAGTCTTTAATAGAGAGTACGAATGATACTAAAGGGGAGGCTTTATACATTGAGTTTACAAATTCAAAACTTAACAAAAATATTCGGAGAATCTAAAGCGGTTAATGGTTTGCAAATCTCGTTACCGAAAGGTGAAGTGTTAGGGTTACTTGGCCGAAATGGTGCAGGGAAAACAACGACAATTAAAATGTTACTAGGTTTATTAACGCCAAATGAAGGTTCTATTACGTGGGATGGAAAATCATTTGGTGATAGCGGGGTAACAATTGGATATTTACCAGAAGAAAGAGGATTATATACAAAAAGTAGAGTAATAGACCAGTTGCGATATTTTGGTAGATTAGAAGGAATGACGAAAAAAGAAGTAGATCTTGCAATTGATTACTGGTTAGAGCGCTTAGCAATCCCAGAATATAAATTCAAAACAGCAGGAGAACTTTCAAAAGGGAATCAGCAAAAAATTCAATTGATTGCTGCTCTTCTTCATGATCCAGAACTTCTTATTTTGGATGAACCATTTAGCGGACTTGATCCAGTTAATGCTGGAATGTTGGCTAGTATTATTGGAGAACAAGTACAGAGCGGAAAGACAATTATTTTATCTAGTCACCGTATGGAGCAAGTAGAGGCTTTTTGCCAACATGTATGTATTTTGAAAAAAGGTGAAGCAGTCGTAGAAGGACAATTAAGTGATATTAAGAAAGAATACGGTTTTCGTAATTTAACAATCGAAGATACAAAAGAGAATGAAAAGGGATTAGAAGCTATACATGTCCCGTATGAAAAACAACAAGGCCTTCTTTATGTGAAAGTACAAGATGATGCAGAAGCTCTAAAGATTTTGCAACAATTGCAAGAACAAGGTGTTGGTTTACGACAATTTAAAATGTTAGAGCCGACGTTAAACGAAATCTTTGTAGAGAGGGCGAAATAAAGATGCGTAAATTTTCTCATGTATTTTCATTTTATTTTAAAGAAGCATTTTTATCTAAAAAATCATTAATTACGAGTGCGATTTTATTTTTAGTTGTGTTTGGGATTTTTGCATTTAATCATTTTACTTCAGGCGATGATAAAAATAAGGATAAAGATAAAATTGCAGTTGTAGTAGAGAGCTCCACATACAAAGTACAAAAAGAAGAGCTAAATAAGCTATTGCCATCAGCAAAAATAACGGTCGGTTCAAAGGGTGATTTTGATAAACTGCATAAGCAAGTAGAAGAAGGCGATTTAGATGGTCTATTCCATGTGACGGAAAAGAATGGAGTTCCAGAAGTTACGTATATGTTTAATAAGTTACCTAGTGAAACAACTTCTACAATTATAGCTAGTTATTTAAAAGCGCAATATACGGCGGTAACAATTGCTAAACATAATGTTTCACCGGAAATTGCACAGCAATTGCAAACCGAAATTTCTGTGAAACAAGAAGCGATAAAAGATCGTTCTGCTTCCGCAGGAATCGCATATTTCTTTACATTTGCTTTGTATATGTTTATTGTCATGTTCGGAAGTACAATTGCGATGAATATTGCTTCTGAAAAAGCTTCTCGCGTTATGGAAGTTATGATTCCGAAAGTAAAACCACTTACGATGATGTATGCGAAAATTTTAGCGGTTGTTTCAACGGCGTTATTACAACTTGCCATATTGGCATGTGGTTACTTGGTTCCTTGGTTACTAGGATGGGTAGATTTAGAAAATGGTTCATTATTTGGAGCGCCAATTGATTTTACAAAGATAGATGCACAAGTTATCGGTATGTTCCTTATTTATTTTGTTACAGGATATTTCCTTTATGCGATGATGTATGCGGCTGCTGGAGCGGTTGTCTCTAGGACTGAGGATTTACAAGGTGTTATATTGCCAGTATCGATTTTAATAATGGCCGCGTTCTTTATAAGTATTAAATCGCTAGGTGATCCAAATAGTACTGTTGTTGTTGTAAGTTCTTACGTTCCATTCTTCAGCCCGATGATCACATTCTCACGCTTTGTAGCTGGTGAAGCTGGTATGTTAGAAATTACGATAACAATGGCGGTTCTTTTAACAACAATCGGTATATTAAGTGCTGTTACAAGCCGCATTTACGTAAATGGTGTAATGAATTACTCAGAAAAAGTGAAATTTAAAGATTTAGCGAAATTTATAAAGCGTCAATAAGGAGAGAAAAGCATGATTTTCTAATGGAATCATGCTTTTTCTTTATGTATAAATTAAAAATAGTATATAATAATAAGAGTCGTCTTTTAATAGAATGAATAAAAAGGAGGGTGTGCAGATGGGAATTAGTAGTCGTTTTACAGTAGGTGTTCATATGTTAACGTTACTTGCAATAGATCGAAACTCTCGCTGTACCTCTGAATGGATTGCTGGTAGTGTGAATACAAATCCAGTTGTGATTCGTCGCATTACAGGAATGTTGAAGAGAGCGGGACTTGTTGATGTACAAGCTGGTAAAGGTGGTACGACACTTGCTCGTGATTTAGATGAAATTACATTACTTGATGTATATAAAGCTGTGGAAGTTGTAGAAGAAGGACATCTATTTTCTTTCCATGAAAATCCCAACATTGAATGTCCAGTAGGAGCTAATATTCAATCGGTATTAGAGATTGTTTTAATACAATCGCAAGAAGCGATGGAAAACGTACTTGCAAATGTAACGGTGCAGCAGTTAGTTACAAATTTAAAGTCGAAAATTAAAGAATAAAAAAAGCGAGCTTCCTCATGATGAGGGCTCGCCTTTTTTTATTCGGAAATATTGAAAATTCTATTTTTCAGTATTTAAAATAAACTTTCCTACAACAGCTGCTACGATACCACCAAAAATTGGGGCAACGATGAACACCCATAGTTGAGAAATTGCTTCTCCGCCAGCGAATAGAGCTGGTGCGATACTACGAGCTGGGTTAACAGATGTTCCAGTTAACGGAATACCTAATAAGTGAATTAATACTAATGTGAAACCAATTACTAGTCCAGCTAAAGAAGAACTTCCCTTTTTACCTGTTACAGCAACGATAACTAAAACAAATACGAAAGTTAAAATGAATTCAACTAAAAATGCTCCAGATAAACCAAGAGTTCCAAAACTATTTTGTCCTAAATTATCTAAAGGTAATTTAGCAGATCGTAAAATTGTTACTAACGTTGCAGTTCCTAATAAACCACCTAAAATTTGGGCTAATAAATAATAGCTAAGTTCCATAGCGTTCATTCTTTTGTTGATGAACATAGCGATTGATACTGCTGGATTAATATGACATCCAGAAATTGTTCCAATGCTATATGCCATAGCCACGATAGATAATCCGAAAGCCATAGCGATACCTAACGTTCCAATTCCTTCAATTCCGCCACCAATGACAGCTACTCCAGTTCCGAATAATACAAGTACAAACGTACCAATAAATTCAGCAATTGCTTTTTTTAACATAATTTACCTCCTAATAATGCACATGAAACGTATTATAACATAAGTTTTAGTATAAACAGCTAATAAAATACTATTCTGATAAGGCGAAATAGGGAGACAATAAAAATAGATATGGTTCTATAGAGAAGAACCATATCTATTTTTATGCTGATTTTTTTTGTTTAATGACTGGAGTAGAACGGTTTAAAACACTATTTACGACCATTCCTAACATTATAATAATCATCCCAATCAGTGACAGACCGCTAGGGAATGAACCATTTAAGAAAATAATCTCACCAAGCACAGTGAAGACCATCGTTCCAGCTTGTGTTGCTTCAACAGCTCCAAGTAAAGCAAGATTGTTTTTTGCTAAGTCAGTAGCAAAGAAAAATGTCATCGTCGCAATAACTCCGGAACATAATGCTAACAAAAATCCTTGCATCATTTGACTTGATGATGGAATACCGGTAGTGGAAAATCCGTATATAGCAAGTAGAATTGTAATAGGGAGACTTCCGATTGCCATTCCTAATACACGTTGGAATGTATCAAGACGCCCGCCAACAAGTTCCATCATTTTTCGGTTACCGAAGGGATATAAGAAAGCTGCTAAAACGACAGGTAAAAAACCAGAAATGAATTGAGTCATTGTAATATGACCCGCTTCAGTAGCTTGCATACAAAGTACACCAAGTAAAATAAATAAAGCGACGTATAAACTGCGCAGTGGGATTTTTCCACGTACAAGTTTTGTACCTGATTTTGTTTCTATTTTAATGAAGAATAGTGGCGATAAAAGTAAACCTGCTAATATCGTAACTTGCCAAGTTCCAGCAACGAGCCAAGCTGGAGAAAAAACAGCTGCGAAACTTAATAAAGAATAGAAGCCGATGCCAGCGACAGAGCCCCACCCGATCCATACAAATGGATGTTTTTTTAATTCTTCCCATAAAGCTCCTAAGTTTTTGCGAAATAAAACGATAAGGAATAAAATAGGGAGAGCAAATAGAAAACGGAAGGAAGCAGTCCAAGCCCAGCTTGTTCCAGATACATTCATTGCTCTGTTAATAATAAAGGTTGCAGAAAAAAAGGCCGATGATAAAAGACCTAGTAATATTGCGCGCATGAAGTATGGCACTCCTTTCGGAATTGAGTATTTATGTATAGTATAATATATTTAAAGTTAATAAAAGTAAACTATTTTATATTTTAAGGTGGTTTTTATATATGAAAGAAAATGAAGATATGCAAACGAAAGAAGTAATTCAGCAAGTAGGTCAGCTATTAAGACAAATTCGAAATGAACAAAAATTAAGTTTAGAAGAATTAGCCCAAAAAACAGGGGTTAGTAAATTAACATTAGGGAAAATTGAGAGAGGCGAAACGAATCCAACGTTAGCTGTCATTTGGAAAATAACGAAAGGGTTATCGATTCCTTTATCGAGATTAATGGTTGTTGGAGAACCTGTAGCTGTTGCGCGCTGCGGAGAAGGATTTGCGGTAGATGTAGGACAAGCATGGCATTTAGAAACGATGTTCCGTTACACGAAAGAAACAGGGATGGAAATGCACCGTGCTTGTTTAAGAGCGAATAGTATATATGAACCGGAAGCTCATCATGAAGGAGCAATTGAGCTTGTAACAGTAATGAAAGGGAAAGTTTCGATTCAAGTTGAGAATGACGTATATGTGCTAAATGAGTTTGACTCCATTCAGTTTGAAGCTAATAAGAAACATAGTTATAAAAATGAAGAGGATGAAGTAGCGGTATTACATTTAACGATGAAATATTCTTCATGAAAAAAATCCCCTATAGAAAAATCTATAGGGGATTTTTTATACGCTATGCTCAAATATATGAAAGAATGTTATTAGTAAGAGCGTGGCATAAGTAATAAACAAATAAAATAAACTAAAAACCCCGTCCCAAAACATAAAATAGCAATGATCCAAAGTATGCGAATGAGAGTAGAGCTAATATCAAAATATTCTCCTAAACCACCGCATATACCAAATAATATTTTATCAGTTTCGGATTTATATAACCTCTTCGACATATTATGATCCTCTCCTTTTTATATCACCGCTGTTATGTATGAGTGATACAGTGTACTTTTATTCTATATGGAAATTTATCCCGCTATTTGTGGGCAGTAAAACTCCCACCTCAAAATTCGGCTGAAGCAAAGAAGTTAGGTGGGAGATCAATTGCCCGTAAACGCCCGATTGGTGAAGGCTAATAATCAGTGGGGGATGAACCCCCCCACTGATTATAGTTTCACTTTATGAGAAGACCATTAGGTTATATTACATTTTTTTGTGAAAGGACAATACAGTGGATTAATTGTCTTAATTTTCAGTTGGTATTAAAATGAAAATGAGGGTGTGACGTATTTTCTAATATAAGGTGGGGAAATGGTAATGACATTATATTGGTTGACTAATGTAAAGCTTGAAACAGGTTATACATATGAAGAAGCGAAAATTTCACAAACGGAAACTGAGATATGCAGTCTTCTTATTGAAGATGGGCGAATTAAAAGAATTATATCGGGAATCGCCCAAGAGGAAGGAACGTTAACTTTTGATGCTAATCGTTTATTAGTTTTACCAGCTTTTGAAGAGATGCATATTCATATTGATAAAACATATTATAGTGGGCCTTGGAAAGCTTGTATGCCAGCAGAAAATATTTTTACACGTTTTAATGAAGAAAAAACGATTTTACCAAAGCAATTAGCAACTGCTCAAGACAGGGCGGAAAATATGCTAGAGTTATTGCTTCGAAATGGCGCAACAAATATTAGAACGCATTGTAATGTGGATCCGGTTATTGGACTTCGTAATTTAGAGGCAACGTTAGCGGCTTTAGGAACATATAAAGATCGGTTGTCTGGTAGAATAGTTGCATTTCCGCAACATGGATTATTGCGAAGTAATTCTATGCAACTTGTGAAAGATGCGATGCGTATGGGCGCACAATTAGTTGGCGGAGTGGACCCTGCTACAGTAGATAATGATATTGAAAAATCATTACATACGATTATGGACATTGCGGTAGAATTTAACGCGGATGTTGATATTCATTTGCATGATGCAAATAACCTTGGAACGTTTACAATGAAGAGATTGGCAAGTCTAACGGAAGAAGCAGGATGGCAAGGTCGTGTAACAATTAGTCATGCGCTTGGACTTGGTGGTGTTACTGATAAAGAAGCTGAAGAAGTGGCAGAAAGACTAGCAGCATTAAAGATTGATATCACTTCAACTGTTCCAATCGGTAAACAAGTAATCCCAATTCCATTATTAGATCGAAAAGGAGTTAAAGTTTCATTAGGAAATGATAGTATTACAGATCATTGGTCTCCGTTCGGCACAGGTGATATGCTTCAAAAGGCAAATCGATTGGCAGAACGATTTGGTTGGAGTGATGAAAGGTCTTTAGGGAAAGCTCTTCGTTTTATTACTGGAGGGAAAGAAACGTTAAATAATGAAGGGAAACGAGTGTGGCCGAATGTAGGGGATGAGGCAAGTTTTGTTTTAACGAATGCAACATGCTCCGCGGAAGCAGTGGCTCGTCAAACAGAGAAGCGTGTAGTTATGTATAAAGGGAATGTTGTTATAGGGGATTTAGATCAAGTGAAATCTGATAATCTTGTATAGAAGAATCGTTTAGATGTTTTGAGAAGGGTTCTAATTGTGAAAATAGAACCCTTCTTTTTTATTTAGTAGAAACAGGGAAGTACTATACTTCCTTATAAGGAAGCAAGAAGGGATGAAAAGTTTGGACAATCAACATAATCAAAATCATATTATGGGAACTTTGCAATGGTTTATTTTTTTATTAGCAAACTCAATCGCGCTACCAATTGTCGTTGGCGGATTATTTCATCTTACGACGGAAGAAGTATTTTATTTAATGCAGCGTACGTTTTTCGTAGTTGGTATATCTTCTTTTTTACAAGGATGGCTTGGACATAAGCTTCCGATTGCGGATGGACCAGCTGGATCTTGGGTTGGTGTATTTACCGTGCTTGCTTATGCAACTGTAGGGCAGGATCAATTACATAGTACATTGCAAATTTTAGAATTAGGAATGATGGTTGCGGGAGTTGTTTTAATAGGGCTAGGAGTAACGGGAGTTATCGGGCGTATTTTATTTTTATTTACGCCGCTCGTGACAGGGACGTTCTTACTTTTATTATGTTTACAATTAAGTGGTGTATTTTTAAAAGGAATGCTAGGAATTACAGCTACTGTTTCTCAAATTGATGGATTTACAGCATTAATTGCTTTTGGCATATTTTTATTCGTAGTCATACTCTCCAACTTCGGAAAAGGGTTTGTTAAAAGTTATGCGGTTTTAATAGGGTTAATTAGTGGCTGGATTATTTTTCTCATTGCAGGAAAAGTGACGATCCCATCTCAAGTAACTCATTTTGTGCAACTTCCACATATATTCGCGTGGGGAATTCCAAAATGGAATACAGGTATGGCTGTATCAAGTTTCGTTATGGTATGTATTTTAGTTTCAAATACAGTGGCAGCTATTATAGCAATTAATCAAGCTACCATTCATAAAGCGACTATTGAACAAAAACAGTTGAAGGATGGAACGTGGGTTGGAGGGATTTCACATATCATTTCCTCTGTATTTTCAACTGTAGGTGTCGTTCCGTTACCAGCAACGGCAGGGTTTATACGCTTAACAAAACAAAAATATATACGATCGTTCTTAATGGCATGTGCGTTACTAGTCGTAATGTCTCTTTTTCCAAGTATCATTCGTTACTTAGCGTCTTTACCATCTGCAGTTGCATCTGCAGTTTTAATGGCTTCGTTCGTACAGCTAATTGGAATTGGGCTAAATAATATAAAACAAGTGGAGCTTAATGAAAGGAATGTAACGATTTTAGGAGTTGCGGTATTATTTGGTTGCGGTGTTATGTTTTTACCGTCTGGAGCACTCCAATCGTTGCCGTCTGTTATGCAATATATATTCGGAAATGGTTTGTTCGTAGGCACAGTTGTAAGTATATTGCTAGAACAAATATGGCGCATTCGAAAGTAAGTGGATAAAAAGAGTGTCCGCACTGTATAAAAGTCTAAAATAACATAGGAAATAAAGCCCATTTTTATTCACCACCTGCACATTTCGTTCATACAATATCTTGACTAAATAAACACCCAACTTACACATATACGGCTCTGGCTTAAGCAAGGAGGGTTATACCAGTTGAAGGAAAAAGCGTATCAATCTAAACCTTTACTCACAAAGAGAGAAAGAGAAGTATTTGAATTACTCGTTCAAGATAAAACAACGAAGGAAATTGCAGGTGAACTTTTTATAAGTGAAAAGACAGTTCGCAACCACATCTCTAATGCAATGCAAAAGCTAGGGGTTAAAGGACGTTCACAAGCAGTTGTTGAGCTTCTTCGTATGGGAGAGCTCGAACTATAATAGAAGAAGCCGACTTTTATATGAAGAGTCGGCTATTTTTCTGTTTGTTTCATGTTCTGTATGAATGATAATAATGTTTCATATATAAATAGGTAAGGCTATAAAGAACGCGATAAATAAAATATAGAAATAAAACTCCCGCTATTAACAAAGGTAGCGGGAGTTTTATTTTGAATGGGCATTTATATAGAAGAAACCGACTTTCATATAGAAGATCGGTTATTTTTCTGTCTTGCAAATTATGAAAAAAAGGAGCAAAATAAAAAAGGTCCTGATCTATATAGGTACAAATGAAAATTTTTATACAGGGGCACTTTAAGTTAGCGAACTTAAAGTGTGTAAAATATACTGATAAACATAAAAGATGATGAATGAGAAAACGGGTGATTAAGTTGAATAGAGCGATCGGTGTTATTGATTCAGGAGTGGGCGGTTTAACAGTAGCGAAGGAATTAATTCGTCAGTTGCCGAAAGAGCGTATTATATATTTAGGGGATACAGCACGTTGCCCTTATGGTCCGCGTTCTCGTGAAGAAGTGCGTCAATTTACGTGGGAAATGACGGAGCATTTATTAGATTTAAATATCAAAATGTTAGTTATTGCGTGTAATACAGCAACTGCGGTTGTATTAGAAGAAATGCAGAAACAATTACCAATTCCAGTAGTTGGAGTTATTCATCCAGGATCACGTACAGCTTTAAAAGTGACAAATACGTATCATGTTGGGATTATTGGAACGATTGGAACAGTAAAAAGTGGCGCCTATGAAGAGGCGCTAAAGTCTATTAATAACCGTGTTATGGTAGAAAGTTTAGCGTGCCCACCTTTCGTTGAGCTTGTAGAGAGTGGGAATTTCGAAAGTGAAATGGCGTATGAAGTTGTAAGAGAAACATTGCAACCGTTGAAAAGTACTGACATTGATACGCTTATTCTAGGATGTACACATTATCCGATTTTAGGTCCTGTTATTAAAAAGGTAATGGGGGATCAAGTACAATTAATTAGTTCGGGTGATGAAACAGCGCGTGAGGTAAGCACGATTTTATACCATAGTAAGATGTTAAATGAGGGAGAAGAACAAAGTGATCATCTCTTCTTAACGACTGGTAAAATAGGCCTGTTTAAAGAAATTGCATCAAAGTGGTTCGGTCAGCCGATTGAAAATGTGAAGCATATCAATTTAGAAATAGAATAATAGTAGATTCATATAAGAGAACTCCTGAGAAATCAGGGGTTTTTTCTGTATAAGTAGCCATAGCTTGTTCTAAAACATGAAACAGCTCGTATACATAATAGTACAAACTTAGATTTTAGGGGGGAATGGCATGCCTAAATCCACTTTTAAATGGGTTGTTGGTGCTACTGTGAGTGCGATTTTATTATCAGGGTGTGGCTTGTTAAATCAAGAGAAAGCGACAGAACAAATTGATCCGCCAAAAAAAGTTACGTATACAGAAGGTGAAAAGAAAGAAACTGCTAAAAAAGATAAACAAGGGCAAACAGTAAATAGAGAGTTATACCTCGTTGATAAAAATGGATATGTCGTACCGCAAACTATTGCAATGCCTACTCCGAAAGCGAATGAAGTTGTCCAGCAAACGTTAGAGTATCTTGTGAAAGATGGACCAGTTACAAATTTATTGCCAAATGGATTTCGAGCAGTCCTTCCAGCGAATACGACGATGACCTTGAATTTGAAAAAAGGCGGGACAGCAGTAATTGATTTCTCTAAAGAAATGAAAAATTATTCAAAAGAAGAAGAACGTCAAATTGTTGAATCAGTAGCGTGGACTTTGACTCAATTTACAGAAATAAAACAAGTGCAGTTCCAAATAAATGGTGAAAAGTTAGCGAAGATGCCTGTTGCGGGTACACCGCTTGGTGAAGGTGTAAGTCGTGCGAATGGAATTAACTTTGATGATGAACAAGTAGCAGATGTGACGCATACAAAACCGGTTACACTTTACTTTATGGCGCAAAATAATAATAAGCAGCAATATTACGTACCAGTAACAAGGCGCGTTGCAGAAGGAAAAGAAAATGATTACTCGGCAATTGTGGATGAGCTTGTAAAAGGTCCGATTCAAGGATCGCTACTAAATGATTTTAATCCAGGAGCTAAGCTTATTACGAATCCAAAAGTGGAGAACGGAAATATTACATTAAACTTTAATGAAAATATATTTGTGAACCCAGACAAAAACATGATTTCAAATTATGTGTTGAAATCGTTAGTCTTATCTTTAACGGAAAAACAAGGTGTGAAAAATGTTTCTATTGAAGTGAATGGGAAAGCAAATCTTATGGATGAGAAAGGTGAAAAGTTAATAAAACCTGTTGATCGTCCACAAAACGTGAATACAGGTAGTTTTTAATCGCGAATAATTTGATATACTTATGTAAGAAAGGGGAATTGCTTTTTGAGTTCCCCTTCTTTTATTGTTATACATAGCGTACATTTAAATTTGGCTATACTAATGAGAGTATTTATGAGGGGGTTATTTTTATGCGAGTAGATGGTAGAGGAAAAGCAGAGCTACGCCATATACATATTCATACAAATTATTTAAAACATCCAGAGGGATCAGTACTAATTGAAGTTGGAGATACAAAGGTAATTTGTTCAGCGACAATTGAAGAGCGTGTACCGCCGTTTATGCGCGGAGAAGGAAAAGGCTGGGTAACAGCAGAATACGCAATGATTCCACGTGCGACAGAGCAACGTACAATCAGAGAGTCAAGTAAAGGGAAAGTAACAGGGCGCACAATGGAAATCCAGCGTTTAATTGGACGAGCATTACGTGCGGTTGTTGATTTAGAAGCGCTTGGCGAAAGAACGGTTTGGATTGACTGTGATGTAATTCAAGCGGATGGCGGAACGAGAACAGCTTCAATTACAGGTGCTTATGTAGCGATGGTATTAGCTTTTGAAAAATTATTGCAAGCAGACAAAGTATCTAAAATTCCGGTGAAAGATTATTTAGCAGCAACGTCAGTAGGCATTGTTGAAGAACAAGGTGTCGTTTTAGATTTAAATTATGCTGAAGATTCTAAAGCAGACGTTGATATGAACGTTATTATGACTGGAAAAGGTCAGTTTGTTGAAGTACAAGGAACTGGAGAGGAAGCGACGTTTAGCAGAGCTGAATTAAATGAATTACTTGATGCTGCTGAACAAGGGATTTTCCAACTTGTTGAAAAGCAAAAAGAAGCGTTAGGTGACATCGTATCTCATATAGAGTAGAGGTGGAAAATATGAAGCAAGTTGTTGTAGCGACGAAAAATCTTGGGAAAGTACGTGAGTTTGCTGAGTTATTTGAGAGATTTGACTTAGAAGTGAAATCTTTACACGATTTTCCTCATATTGAAGAAGTCGAAGAAACTGGTGAAACATTTGAAGAAAACGCAATTTTAAAAGCGGACAGTCTTAGTAGACAGTTGAATTCCATCGTAATTGCGGATGACTCTGGTCTTATTGTAGATGCCTTAAACGGGAAACCAGGTGTATATTCAGCTCGTTTTGCTGGAGAGCCGAAAGATGATCAGGCGAATATAGATAAAGTGTTACAAGAGTTAACCGACGTCGATTTAGAAAAACGTACAGCTCGTTTTTACTGTGCGCTAGCAGTTGCTTTCCCTGAAGTGGATAAAGAGCCGGTTATTGTAAACGGAACGTGCGAAGGAAAAATCTTAGAACAGCGCCGCGGGGAAAATGGTTTCGGATACGATCCGATTTTTTATGTAGAAGAATATAAAAAAGCGATGGCGGAGCTAAGCTCAGATGAGAAAAATGCAATTAGTCACCGCGGGCGTGCTCTTCGTAAATTAGAAGAAAAAATCCCAGAATGGTTTTTAGAAGAATAAGGGAGAGAGATTGATGAAAGCTTTAATCGTAAGCGATAGTCATAGCTCTGTGAAGGAATTACAGCAGTTAAAAGAGAATTACGAAGGGAAAGTAGATGTCATGATTCATTGTGGTGATTCAGAGCTAACGCCTGCTCACGAAGAGCTGCAAGGTTTCCATGTTGTAAAAGGGAATTGTGATTATGCTAACTTTCAAGATGAAATTGTAACTGATGTAGATGGAATTCGTTTCTTAGTTGTACACGGTCATCGTCATAATGTGAAAATGACGTTACAAACGTTAGCGTATCATGCAGAAGAAGTAGGAGTGCAAGTAGCATGCTTTGGACATTCTCATGTATTAGGGGCAGAATTAATTGATGGGATTTTATTTATTAATCCAGGAAGTATTTTGCTCCCGCGCTCTCGTGTGGAAAAAACATTCGCTTTATTAGAAATGGATGAAAATCATATAGAGGTTCGTTTTGAAACATTAGATGGACAACTGGTGGAACAAGCAATTTTTAAAAGAGGATAAGAAAAATTATCCTCTTTTAAAAAAGTGTTGACTTTATAAGTAGTTATGAATATAATAAATATTGTCGATAGGGCAACGGCGCTAACGAAGAAAAATAAAATAACATGTGCGGGTGTAGTTTAGTGGTAAAACAAGAGCCTTCCAAGCTCTGGTCGAGAGTTCGATTCTCTTCACCCGCTCCATGTCCCAGTAGCTCAGCCGGATAGAGCATACGCCTTCTAAGCGTACGGTCGGGAGTTCGAATCTCTCCTGGGACGCTAAAAAAACCTTGTTATCTTTTGATAACAAGGTTTTTTGTTTGTCTAAAAATTGATGTATGTGCAAGAGGTGTGAAAATACTACAATGGAATATATGATAATGAGTATATAAAGTAGATTAAAGTACATCAAAAACAGAGCACCGTTTATGCGCCCTGTTCCTCTTATTTAACTTAAAGAATCAATAGGTTTATGGTGAAACTCAAATCCATATCCAGATTCTCCTAATTGTTCACTTACAATGTTATAAAACTTTTTCCCATAAAAACTAGGTTCATTCTGCGAATACACTTGTATAATGAATTGTGTTCTTCCTATTGTACTTGGAACTTTTTCATGGATTTCATCACTTTCAATGAATCCTAAATATGTATTGATTTTGTCTTGTAGAAGTAAAATGTGCTCATCGTCAAGTTCTTCGCTTTTATTCCACTCTAAAGCATCAAAGATTGTTAAGTACACATTATCTTTATTATCCTCGTCTATTAAAACTAAATCGACTTGATCCGTATCATGTAATGCCATATAAAAGCCTCCTTATTCTTCTTTTCTTATTACATTTATTTTCGTTGGTGGAATCTCTTCTAAATGTTCAAATGGTGGTTTGTTCCTACTTTTAACAATTGCACCTGATTCCGGGGAAGGCTTTTTTCTGATTTTTAGTAAAGGGTGCAGTAGGTGACGATTTTAACTCCACTAAGTCAATCTTACCATTTGCGTCCTTGCCTCCTATATCTATACGAGTGCGTACGCCCGATTTTGTTTGTACGGTTATTTGTTCATTCAATTCAGATTTAGGTTTTTGTTGTTTTATAACCTCGAACATTTTTGTTTCGTATTCTTTACCTGCTAAGCTATTAGCTTTTAAAGTTTTCCGTTGTTTTTCTAGTGTGGCTGCTGCATCTATTGCATTGGAAACTTTTTTGGCACCTTTGACTACTTTTATTCCCTTACCAACAGGAGTAAGACCCGCAAAAACCATGACACCAGCACCAGTGCGTTCCCACCACGAAAGTTTTTCGCCAGTGTCGGGGTCAACACCTTCTATAACGCGTCGTACATCATATTCACCCGATAGCTCGCCCGCTAGGTCTCTAGTAATTTTCTCTAAGGATATGATATCCCCTATAATGCTATCTACGAATGCAGCGCATACTTAGCAATCGTTTATAACGATACAAACAAAATGCAGCAGCAAGGGATCGCATCGTTTAGCGTAACTGGCGTCGGCTCATTCACATGCAAAGAAAATAACATTTCTAGTGCGATTGGGCAGCCGTTATCGGAACTTATCCCCGACAGTGTGTTACAATTAAACGAAGCGGAAAGCGAGGATCTCCAATTGACTGGACGTGTGATTAGTTGGACAGTTTAAGAAGGTTGTATAAAAAGGGAGATGGCGCAAAGATGGCGAGAGCAAACGAGAATGATTTAACGGAGAAATTGGCAGAAGGTCACCGGAAATATGGTGACGGCAACTTTACAATACAGAACATCGGCGATGAAACTAATTCGAATTGGACTGTCGTAAAAAATGTGAGAAAGGGATCGGCAGGCATTCGCGAAGAGGAAGATATATTAAGACTGCGATCAAAATATATAAAATAGTGCGGAAAGGTACGCCGAGATTCGCATTTTAAGACGATTATTTTTTATTCCGTGGATAAGGGGATTCATCTAAATGCGTCAGAATTTTCAATAGGGAATCGATAGAACAAAAAGGCATTCAACATTGACGTAGAACTACTATATAGCGTATAATATTAATTAACAAAAACGGTCAGTTGACCGCACAAATGAACGTTCAGCAAGCGATGAAAGAATCGTTTATATATCGTAGGTAATTGACGGGTCGGGAGTTCGAATCTCTCCTGGGACGCTAAAAAAACCTTGTTATCTTTTGATAACAAGGTTTTTTGTTTGTTTTAAATTAGTTATTAATAAATTTTTCAAAGACAAAACCGTAATCTTTCACGTTATATTGCTTTTTCGTATCAACGAGCCAGTTAAAGGCGATCTCGTTCATCTCTTTAAACTGTTCTGCTAAATTTACTTGTGCATTTGAAATACGGCTGAAAGCGTTAGATGCCATATCTAAACTTTTATGTGCATACTGCAATGTAATGTCGTTGTCGTATGAAATTTCTTCGATTTTAAGAAGAGCCTTATATAAATCTTTTAATTCTTCAATATGTTTTTTATGAACATCAATTGAGTAATGCTCATCTCCCATTTGAAATTTAATTTCTACATCTAAATCAATCGTTCCTGCAGTTTCAAGTGCTACGTTTTTAATTTGATATTTACTATAGCTAAAGCGGCGTAATGTACGTTTTTTGCTTGTGGCACTTGTACCATCTAGGTGAATTAATCCTTTGTTTGTAAAGCAATATTCATCCGATTTTGATTTAATAAGAAAGTAAATTTTCTCCCCATCTTCATGCATTACGTAATCATCAGCATCGACCTTATCGTAATCTTTTGGTGTGATAACGGAACCTACATCGCTTAATCCTAAAACGTCAGCTGCCATTTTTTTGAACATATATAATCCCCCTTGTAAAATAAATTCTTAATTGTACAAAAATATATTAACATGATTTTAAACTTATTTTTGAAATCTTACAACTCTGTAAGGTAAGTGTAAGGAAGTTCGATGGTAACAAATTACTAATCTTATATAATGAAGCTAACAACGATAAATGAGGAGGAAGAGATGATGAAAGGATTAATCGTAACGGGTTTAACAGTAGCTTTTGGGTTTGTGGCGTATGAAAAGTTAACATATGTAATTGATGTTGTAAAACATTTAGTAGCGTAGAAAAAACTGCCATGAGAGGGAAAGGGAATGAGTGAATGAATGGAATGGTTATTTGGAATTATAGGTACTTGTAGTGTAGTTTTATTGTTCTTTGTCCCGAGTGGTATACTTAGTTCGACAACGAGTTTGTTCTTTTTAAGTTTGTTTGCTTGTACGATGCTTATTATTATGTTTTTAATGAAGCGAAGTAAACCAATCTTCTATTTTAGCATGATTGTTATGGCAATTATTGTTCTCCAAATTATTACCCTTGTTATATACCCCACAATTATAAAAGCTTTCCATTAATGATGAACCCTCTGCCGTCTGTTGCTGAGGGTTTTTGTTTGTGAAAAATGAATTTCATTTAGAAGTTTGTTGCTTTTTCGTTATGAAAATAGAATATTCCTATATTTCAAATAAATAATTTTGGAATGTTGTGTTCTCATTACGCATTTGATATATTTACTTTGAAGATCATTAAAATCTAGAAAAAGAGGCGGACGTATGGATAAAAAAGAAAATACGGTCGTATTGTTTCCGCAACTATCAGAACGCTATATTGATAAAGGTTTTTTAGCGTTGAAAGAGCGGGAATTCGAAGATGCATTGCGCTGCTTTGAAATATTACGTCAGTATAATGCAGAAACGGAACAAACAGAATTAGCTTCCGTTATTTGTTTGCTAGAATTAAAACGTATGGAAGAAGCGAAAGAAAAATGTGAGCAGTTGCTTGAAACAGGAGCTGTATTATTTGGTGATATTCTTGAAACGTATGTAACTATTTTAGTTCAAACAAATGATTATGAAGGTGTCATTGAAACTGTTGAGGAAGTTTTGCAAACGAAAGATATAATTCCTGAGCAAAAGGAAAAATTGGCGCAGCTTGCTTTGTTTGCGCAAGGGATGCTGAATGAAGAAGATACACCGCTAGTGGATTCGAATTTTGAATTAGAAGAATTTACCGATGGGCTTTTTGGAGAAAACTTTGGTCAAAAGCTAAGAGTGATCCAGAAACTTTCGTTAAAAGACCTGGATCTCGCACTTCCTACTTTAAAGAAATTTTTAATAGACGAAGATCAGCACCCTTATTTAAAAACTTCTATTTTGTATAAAATGGTAGAAAATCAAATAGAAGAAGAGATAGAAGTAGAGAAGTTTGGAAATACGATAAAGGTGATTCCAGCATTTACAGGTCATAATGAGGAGCAATCCGATAAAATTATACATAAATTCTCAAACCGATTAGAGCAAAATTATCCAGATATATTTAGTACGATGGTTACATACTGGAAAGAATTACAAATTAGTATTTTTCCGTTCCCTCTATTAATGGATAAAGTAGAAATTTGGGCTGCTGTCTTAGAGAGAATTGGAAGAAAGCGTTTCGGATTGGCTATTGATGAAGAAGAACTTATGACAGCATACAATATTGAGTTTGAGGAATTTCATATTGCCTATCAATGGTTACTGCGCATTGAAAGAGAAGGGTATTTGCCCGTATAATTATGAAAAAGAATCGTTCAGTTATTGAAACGAGCACATTCTATGTTATAATGTAAGGGTTGCAAAAGGCAGAAATCTGCCTGTTTGTAAGAGAAGAGGAGTATAATTCTCTTACTTAATATGTTTCATATTAGTCTCGAACAAAATATACCGTAGTTGTCTCTTAGACAATTAGTAGATTGGAACATTGTATCTGAAAGCTTTTTGCTAGAGGGTTATTTGTACATTTGTTATTTCAAGAAAGAGATAATAAAAATTTTGATCTATAGAGGTATGTGCATACATTATTATAGTTGGAGGGAAAGAATAAATGTCTACAAAATGGGAAAAATTAGAAGGTAACGTTGGCGTTTTAACAATCGAAGTTGATGCTAAAGAAGTAAATAACTCTATCGACGCTGCATTCAAAAAAGTAGTAAAAACAATTAATGTACCAGGTTTCCGTAAAGGAAAAATGCCTCGTCCATTATTCGAACAACGCTTTGGTATTGAATCTTTATACCAAGATGCTTTAGATATCATCTTACCAAAAGCATACGGTGAAGCAATCGATGAAGCTGGTATCTTCCCAGTTGCTCATCCTGAGATTGACATCGAGAAATTCGAAAAAGGCCAAAACTTAATTTTCACTGCAAAAGTTACTGTAAAACCTGAAGTTAAATTAGGTGATTACAAAGGTTTAGCAGTAGAAAAAGTTGAAACAACTGTAACTGACGAGGATGTAGAGAACGAAGTAAAAGCTTTACAAGAGCGTCAAGCTGAACTAGTTGTTAAAGAAGAAGGAACTGCTGCCGATGGTGATACAGCTGTAATCGACTTCGAAGGTTTCGTTGATGGCGAAGCATTTGAAGGCGGAAAAGGCGAAAACTATTCTCTTGCAATCGGTTCTGGTACTTTCATCCCAGGTTTCGAAGAGCAAGTAATTGGTCTTAAAGCTGGTGATTCTAAAGAAGTTGAAGTATCATTCCCAGAAGAGTACCATGCTGCTGAATTAGCTGGTAAACCAGCAACATTCAAAGTAACAATTCACGAAATCAAAACAAAAGAACTTCCTGAGTTAAACGACGAGTTCGCTAAAGATGCTGACGAAGAAGTTGCAACTCTTGATGAATTAAAAACAAAACTTCGTACAAACTTAGAAGAAGGCAAAAAGCACGAAGCTGAGCACAAAGTACGTGACGAAGTAGTAGAATTAGCTGCTGCTAACGCTGAAATCGACATTCCAGAAGCTATGATCGACACTGAGTTAGATCGTATGGTTCGTGAATTCGAGCAACGTTTAAGCCAACAAGGTATGAACCTTGAGCTTTACTACCAATTCACAGGTACTGACGCTGACAAATTAAAAGAGCAAATGAAAGAGGATGCACAAAAACGTGTAAGAATCAATCTTGTTCTTGAAGCTATCATTGAAGCTGAAAACATCGAAGTTACTGAAGAAGAAGTAACTGCAGAAGTTGAAAAAATGGCTGAAATGTACGGTATGCCAGTAGACGCTATCAAGCAAGCTCTTGGAAGCGTAGACGCTTTATCTGAAGACCTTAAAGTGCGTAAAGCTGTAGACTTCTTAGTAGACAACGCTGCATAATAAAATAACAAGGCGCGATTTTAATCGTGCCTTGTTTTATAAATATAGAAATATATTTATAAAACTTTTCGATGAAGAAGGAAAAGTGCCTTTGTAAGTCGAATATACATATTTCAAAAGTTTTAAAATTTTTTTATTTGTACATAACTAGTCATATTATTTGTATTTCTCGCTACGTAGTGACATAATATGTATTTACATACGATACATTTATCGTGTACATACGAAGGCAAGAGGTTAGCACTTTGTAAGGGGTGTGAAAATATGTTTAAATTTAATGATGAAAAAGGTCAATTAAAATGTTCTTTCTGTGGTAAAACACAAACACAAGTTCGAAAGTTAGTTGCAGGTCCAGGTGTTTACATTTGTGACGAGTGTATCGAGCTTTGTACTGAAATTGTACAAGAGGAGCTTGCGAAGGACGAAGAAGTAGAATTCAAAGATGTACCGAAACCGGTAGAAATTCGTGAAATCTTAGATGAGTATGTCATCGGACAAGATAACGCGAAAAAAGCACTAGCGGTAGCGGTATATAACCATTACAAACGCATTAATTCTAACAGCAAAATTGATGATGTAGAATTAGCGAAGAGTAATATTTCACTTATTGGGCCAACTGGTAGTGGTAAAACATTATTGGCACAAACATTAGCGCGTATTTTAAATGTTCCATTTGCAATCGCGGACGCAACATCTTTAACAGAAGCTGGATACGTTGGGGAAGATGTAGAAAACATCTTACTAAAACTAATTCAAGCGGCTGATTACGATGTAGAAAAAGCGGAAAAAGGAATTATTTATATTGATGAGATTGATAAAGTGGCACGTAAGTCCGAAAATCCATCAATTACACGTGATGTATCTGGTGAAGGTGTACAGCAGGCACTTCTGAAAATTTTAGAAGGTACTGTAGCGAGCGTTCCACCTCAAGGTGGTCGTAAGCACCCGCATCAAGAGTTTATTCAAATTGATACAACGAACATCCTATTCATTTGTGGTGGAGCGTTTGATGGCATCGAGCCTATTATTAAACGTCGCCTTGGTGAGAAAGTAATTGGATTTGGTGCTGAGAAGAAAAATGCTGATGTAAATGAGAAGCATGTTTTATCTCACGTTTTACCAGAGGATCTTTTAAGATTCGGTTTAATTCCGGAGTTTATCGGTCGTCTTCCAGTTATTGCGAACCTAGAGCCGCTTGATGAAGATGCTCTTGTAGATATTTTAACTAAACCGAAAAATGCACTTGTTAAGCAATTCCAAAAATTATTGGAGCTTGACGATGTTGAGTTAGAGTTTGAAGAAGGTGCACTAGTTGAGATTGCGAAAAAAGCAATTGAACGTAAAACAGGTGCTCGTGGACTTCGTTCTATTATTGAAGGCTTGATGCTTGATGTAATGTTCGAACTTCCATCTCGCAAAGATATCGAGAAGTGTATTCTTACGAAAGAAACAGTAGCTGATAATGAACCGCCGAAATTGGTGTTACAAGACGGTACTGTACTTGATACAAAAACATCTGCATAATGCGAAGAAGAAACAGCAATTTTTATAATTGCTGTTTTTCTTTATGTTTAGCACTATTCCTCCCAGGAAATACTAAAAGGTAAAACATAGCGGGAGGAAATGAATTATGAGCTGGACAAATATATTTTTACTTGTTCAACTTGTTTTTGGCGTAATTGTCGGATTGTATTTTTGGCATTTACTTCGAAATCAGCGAACACAAAAAGTTTCAATTGATCGAGAATCGAAAAAAGAATTAGAGCAGCTTCGTAAAATGCGTGAGGTTTCTTTAACAGAGCCGCTTGCGGAAAAGGTACGTCCTACATCCTTTATAGACATTGTAGGGCAAGAAGACGGGATTAAGTCGTTAAAAGCGGCTCTTTGTGGTCCTAATCCGCAACATGTGATCATATACGGTCCACCAGGTGTTGGAAAGACAGCGGCAGCACGCCTTGTATTAGAAGAAGCGAAACGAAATCCGAAATCTCCATTTCGTACAAATGCAACATTTATCGAACTTGATGCGACGACAGCTAGGTTTGATGAGCGTGGTATTGCGGATCCATTAATTGGTTCAGTGCATGATCCTATTTATCAAGGAGCAGGTGCAATGGGACAAGCGGGTATCCCGCAACCGAAAAAAGGGGCTGTAACAGATGCGCATGGTGGTATTTTGTTCATTGATGAGATTGGTGAATTACATCCAATTCAAATGAATAAAATGCTAAAAGTGTTAGAAGATCGGAAAGTGTTTTTGGAAAGTGCGTATTATAGTGAAGAAAATTCGATGATTCCAACGTATATACATGATATTTTTCAAAAAGGTTTACCTGCAGATTTTCGCTTAGTTGGTGCAACGACACGTTCACCAGAGGAAATTCCTCCTGCAATTAGGTCGCGTTGTTTAGAAGTGTTCTTCCGTGAGTTAGATACAGAAGAAATTCAAAAAGTAGCGAAAAATGCAGCTGACAAAGTGGAGATGCAAGTAGGTGAGAACGGTATCGAAATGATTGGAATGTATGCAAGAAATGGGCGAGAAGCAATTAATCTCGTGCAAATTTCTGCTGGTATGGCGATAAATGAAGAACGACCTTTCATTAAAGATGAAGATATTGAGTGGGTTGTTCATTCTAGTCAGCTTACACCAAAGTACGAAAAACGTATTTATCCAATTCCGAGAATCGGTCTTGTGAACGGGCTTGCTGTATATGGGCCGAATACAGGTGCGTTATTAGAAATTGAGGTAACAGCTATTCCTGCGAAAGATAAAGGATCAGTAAATGTCACTGGAATTGTAGAAGAGGAAAGTATTGGAAATCAAACGAAATCAATCCGCCGTAAAAGTATGGCGAAAGGTTCTGTTGATAATGTGTTAACAGTACTTCGTTCTCTAGATGTGTTGCCAGAAGGGTATGATATACATATTAATTTTCCTGGTGGTATCCCGATTGATGGTCCTTCAGCAGGTATTGCTATGGCAACAGGTGTCTATTCAGCAGTGCATCGTACGTATGTGAATAATGAAGTAGCGATGACAGGTGAGATAAGTATCCACGGAGAAGTGAAGCCTATTGGTGGTGTGTACGCAAAAATAAAAGCTGCGAAAAAAGCGGGAGCTAAGAAAGTCATCATTCCGGCTGAAAACATGCAACCATTTTTGTATACAATAAAGGGAATTGAGATCATTCCTGTTCGCAAATTAAAAGAAGTATTTGAATTAACATTTATGCAGGAAAATATGCATCGTGAGCTTGATGCACATAATGATTTGGACGAAACAGATGCACAATCAATGTGAGAATATACAATAATAAAAATTTGCCAGACTTCGTTTAAGTTTGTATGCTTAAGCGGAGTCTTTTTTCTTTTCGTGAGGCACAAAAAAACAGGGGATTAACAATTGCGAAGAATCTCTGCAATTGCATCTAGATGTATTGTAATATAAAATAGTTGAACAGGAGTTTAATTTGTTATGGAGGTGCTATGTCTAGTATGAATACGAATGAAAGAATTGTGCCCCTCCTACCATTAAGAGGCATTCTCGTATATCCAACGATGGTTCTGCATCTTGATGTAGGACGTGATAAATCGATACAAGCACTAGAGCAGGCGGCAATGGATGAAAATATCATCTTTTTAGCGATGCAAAAAGAAATGAATATCGACGATCCGAAAGAAGATGACATATATAGTGTAGGTACAGTGGCGAAAGTGAAGCAAATGTTAAAATTGCCGAACGGTACGCTTCGTGTCCTTGTAGAAGGTTTACATAGAGCAGAAGTAGTAGAGTTTATCGAAGAAGAAAATGTAGTGCAAGTTTCTATTAAAACGGTAACGGAAGAAGTAGAAGATGATTTAGAAGAGAAGGCTCTTATGCGTACGTTACTGGAGCATTTCGAACAATATATTAAAGTTTCGAAAAAAGTTTCAAATGAAACATTTGCAACGGTAGCTGATGTAGAAGAACCGGGAAGACTAGCTGATTTAATTGCTTCTCACTTACCGATTAAAACGAAGCAGAAACAAGAGATTTTAGAGATTGTATCTGTGAAAGAACGACTACATACACTTATTTCAATTATTCAAGATGAACAAGAGTTACTTAGCCTAGAAAAGAAAATTGGACAAAAAGTGAAACGTTCAATGGAGCGCACGCAAAAAGAATATTTCTTACGTGAGCAAATGAAGGCGATTCAAACTGAACTTGGTGATAAAGAAGGCAAGGGCGGGGAAGTTGAAGAACTTCGTGAGAAAATTGAACAGTCAGGAATGCCTGAAGAAACAATGAAGGCTGCACTGAAAGAATTAGATCGTTATGAAAAATTACCTGTAAGTTCTGCTGAGAGTGGTGTCATTCATAATTATATTGATTGGTTATTAGCTCTCCCATGGACAACAGCAACAGAGGATATGATTGACCTCACTCATTCGGAAGAAATTTTAAATAAAGATCATTACGGTCTTGAAAAAGTGAAAGAGCGAGTACTTGAATATTTAGCTGTACAGAAGTTAACGAATTCATTAAAAGGGCCAATTCTTTGTCTAGTAGGACCTCCTGGGGTTGGGAAAACTTCGTTAGCTCGTTCTATCGCAACATCGTTAAACCGTAATTTTGTACGTGTTTCTCTTGGTGGTGTGCGTGATGAATCTGAAATTCGTGGTCACCGTCGTACATATGTAGGAGCGATGCCAGGACGTATTATTCAAGGTATGAAAAAGGCGAAAACAGTTAATCCAGTCTTCTTATTAGATGAGATTGATAAAATGTCTAACGATTTCAGGGGAGATCCATCAGCGGCGTTACTTGAAGTGTTAGATCCAGAACAAAACCATAACTTCAGTGATCATTACATTGAAGAGCCATATGATTTATCGAAAGTTATGTTCGTTGCAACTGCTAATACACTTGCAAGTGTTCCGGGCCCATTGCTTGACCGTATGGAAATCATTTCAATTGCTGGTTATACAGAACTTGAAAAGGTGCACATTGCTCGTGAGCATTTATTGCCGAAACAATTAAAAGAGCACGGTTTGCGAAAAGGTAATTTGCAAGTACGTGATGAAGCGCTTCTTGAAATTATTCGTTATTATACACGCGAGGCTGGTGTTCGTACGTTAGAGCGTCAAATTGCAAAAGTTTGCCGTAAAGCAGCAAAAATTATCGTTACAGCAGAACGCAAGCGCATTGTTGTAACAGAGAAAAATATTGTTGATTTACTTGGTAAGCATATATTCCGTTATGGTCAAGCTGAAAAAACAGACCAAGTTGGTATGGCAACAGGTTTAGCTTACACAGCAGCGGGCGGCGATACACTTGCAATTGAAGTGTCTGTAGCGCCAGGAAAAGGGAAATTAATTTTAACAGGGAAACTTGGGGATGTTATGAAAGAATCCGCACAAGCCGCGTTTAGCTATATTCGTTCTCGTGCAGAAGAACTTCATATTGATCCGGATTTCCATGAGAAAAACGATATTCATATTCATGTTCCAGAAGGAGCAGTTCCAAAAGATGGACCGTCAGCAGGTATTACGATGGCAACGGCACTTATTTCTGCACTAACAGGTATTCCTGTAAGTAAAGAAGTTGGTATGACAGGTGAAATTACACTTCGTGGTCGTGTATTACCGATTGGTGGTTTGAAAGAAAAAACATTAAGTGCTCACCGCGCGGGATTAACAAAAATTATTTTACCGGCGGAAAATGAGAAAGATTTAGATGATATTCCAGAGAGCGTAAAAGAAAACCTTACGTTTGTGCTTGCATCTCATTTAGACGAAGTATTGGAGCACGCATTAGTAGGAGTGAAACAATGAAAGTAACAAAAGCAGATATTGTAATTAGTGCCGTTAAACCGGAACAATATCCAGACAGTGATTTACCAGAAATTGCCTTAGCAGGTCGTTCTAATGTCGGGAAGTCTTCCTTTATTAATAAAATTTTAAATCGTAAAAAGTTAGTACGTATTTCTTCTAAACCAGGAAAAACGCAAACGCTGAACTTTTTCTTAATCAATGAAATGATGCATTTTGTTGACGTTCCAGGTTATGGATATGCGAAAGTATCTAAAACAGAGCGCGCGGCATGGGGCAGAATGATTGAAACTTACTTTACAACACGTACGCAATTAGACGCAGCTGTATTAGTAGTTGATTTACGTCACCAACCAACAAAAGATGACATTATGATGTATGATTTCTTAAAGCATTATGAAATCCCAACAATTATTATTGCAACGAAAGCCGATAAAATTCCGAAAGGGAAATGGCAAAAGCATTTAAAAGTTGTAAAAGAAACGCTTGCTGTTGAAATTGGCGATGAAATCGTTCTATTCTCTTCTGAAACAGGACTTGGAAAAGAAGAAGCATGGAAAGCAATTCATAAAATGACAAAAACAAAAAACGCGTGACGAATGTCGCGCGTTTTTTTTTATTTACTAAACTTTTAGCGTACGTTTAATGTAACTTCAATATTTCCTCTTGTTGCTTTAGAGTAAGGACATACACCGTGAGCGGCTTCTACAAGTTCTTGTGCTTCGGCATGAGAAACACCAGCAACATGTACGTCAAGTACAGCAGATAGTCCGAAACCACCATCTGTATCTTTACCGATAGAAACGTGTGCAGTCACTTCTGTACTTTCCACCTTCATACGTTTTGTACGAATTACAAGTTGCAATGCACTATCAAAGCAAGCTGCATAACCAGCTGCAAATAATTGTTCTGGATTTGTTGCTTCTCCGCCTGCGCCACCTAGTGCTTTTGGCATTTTTACATCAAGATTTAATATGCCATCATCTGAAACTACCTTACCGTTTCTTCCACCTGTTGCTGTTACTGAAGCAGTATATAATTTATCCATGTTTATTCCCCTTTTCTGTCATTAATTTTTTTCATTGTTTCAATTAATGTGTTTAATTGGATTAATAAAGAATGATATTCTTGCTCTGTAATGCCTAAATTTGTAGCCATCGTTGTTGGTAATGAACAAGCTATTTCTTTTAAATCTTTACCTTGTTCTGTTAATTCAATACAAACTTTTCGCTCGTCTTCTTTTGAACGAACACGTTGTACAAGTTTTAATGATTCCATACGTTTTAACATAGGTGTTAAAGTACCAGAATCTAAAAATAGACGTTCTCCAATTTCTTTTACTGTTAGTCCGTCTTGTTCCCAGAGTACGAGTAAAGTAATGTACTGGGGATACGTAATGCCCATTTCTTCTAAATAGGGGCGGTAAAAACGGGTAACCTCTCTAGAACAAGCGTAAATAGAAAAACAAAGTTGGTTATCTAGATGCAAAGGATTTTCTTTCATAGGCAACTCCTTGTATTTTTAAATTGTGCACAATTTAATTTTGTAAAACCAATATAACGAAAAAGAAATACAATGTCAAATGCATTGCATCGAGAAAGTGAGTACTATATTTTGGAACAATCATACATATTTTCCTTCATGATGAAAGAAGATAGAAAAGATGATGTTATAATTAATATGGAATAGTTTCCATCACTTGATTATGAGGACTTTTTTTGGTAACGTACAAATAGAGTTATTATTTTATAATTATTATAAAGTAGAAAGTTCTTTATTAATCTTACTGAAGCTCCTTTATTACATATGGAGAATAAATAAAAAATAATCAGTTGTTCACACGATTGTCAGATTCATAAGAGGAAAGTTGTATTATGATAGTAGATAAAGTGATAAAACGGGTGAAGGGGGACATGCTGCGTGCATATTCTTGTTGTTAGTGTAAATTATCGAACAGCCCCTGTAGAATTTCGTGAGAAACTCACATTTCAGGCAGCAGAGCTAGAGCAAGCAATGACTATATTACAAAACCAAAAGAGCGTGCTAGAAAATGTCATTGTATCAACTTGTAATCGCACTGAGATTTACGCTGTTGTCGATCAATTACACACGGGACGGTATTACATTAAGAAGTTTTTAGCTGATTGGTTTCAGCTTGAAATAGAAGAAGTCGCACCATACTTGTCTATTTTTGAACAAGATGGCGCAATAGATCATTTATTCCGCGTAACGTGCGGTTTGGATTCTATGGTTGTTGGAGAGACGCAAATTTTAGGTCAAATAAAAGATAGCTTTTTAGAAGCACAACAAGTAAAAGCGACAGGTACAATTTTTAATGAGTTGTTTAAGCAAGTGGTTACGTTAGCAAAACGTGCGCACTCAGAAACAACGATTGGTGAAAGTGCGATGTCTGTTAGTTATGCTGCTGTTGAGCTCGGAAAGAAAATATTTGGCGATTTAACAGATTGTCATGTACTTATTCTTGGTGCGGGTAAGATGGGTGAACTTGCACTGCAAAACTTATACGGAAGTGGAGCTCGTAAAGTAACGGTTATGAATAGGACGCTTACGAAAGCGGAAGTGATGGCTGAGAAATATATGGGACATGCAAAGCCTTTAAGTGAATTGCAATGTGCATTATTAGAAGCGGATATTTTAATTAGTTCAACGGGTGCATCAGAATATGTCATTACGAAAGAAATGATGACAAAAGTAGAGAGAATGCGCTCTGGTCGTCCGTTATTTATGGTTGATATTGCAGTACCACGTGATATTGATCCGGCGATTGATGAATTAGAAGGCTCTTTCTTATATGATATCGACGATCTGCAAGGTGTAGTTGAAGCAAACCGTGCTGAACGTTTAAAAGAAGCAGAGAAAATTCAATTTATGATTGAAGAAGAAATGGTTTTATTTAAAACGTGGTTAAGTACGCTAGGTGTTGTACCGTTAATATCAGCTCTTCGTGATAAAGCGCTAGCAATTCAAAGTGATACGATGGAAAGTCTTGAGCGAAAAATACCAAACCTTAGTGATCGTGAGAAAAAAGTAATTAGTAAACATACGAAAAGTATTATTAACCAATTGTTAAAAGACCCAATTTTAGTAGCTAAAGAATTAGCTGTTGAAGAGGGAGCTGGCGAAAAATTAGCTTTATTTGCGAAGATTTTTGATTTAGAAGTGGAAGAAGCGGGAAATACGGAAGAAGTAGAACATAAAAGAGCGTGGACACCATCCGTTCCATCTTTATAACTTGGAAGGATGATCGGATGAGTTTTTTAAATAACAGTATTATTTATCATATTGCAATTATTTTATATGCTTGTAGCATTAGTTTATATTTTATAGATTATTTCCAAAGTAACCGAAAGGCGAACCGCTTTGCTTTTTGGTTACTTTCGATTGTATGGGTTCTGCAGTCTATCTTTATGTTGCTTAGGGCTACAGATTCAGAAACGAATCCTATTTTAACTTTATTATCAGGGATTTATTTTTATGTTTGGTTATTGATTACGATGTCATTAGTCATTAATCGATTTATGCGTATTGACTTTTTAGTCTTTTTTACAAATGTTGTAGCATTTGGCGTAAGCGCTTTTTCTATTTTTACACCGCTCGGGAAGATGTCGCCAGTACTTGCAGAGCAATTAGTTTCAGAACTTGTATACGTGCATGTCGGTATGGCGATTATTTCTTATGCAACGTTTACTGTATCGTTTATTTTTTCTATTATGTATTTATTGCAATACCGACTATTAAAAAAGAAAAAGTGGAATGCGAGATTAAGAAGATTAGGAAATTTGCCGAAGCTTGAATCTATGTCTTACGGATTAAATTTATTTTCTGTTCCGTTTTTCTTATTAGCAATTATATTAGGATGCATATGGGGATATACAAAATTGGATAATTTCCATTGGTATGATACGAAAGTAATTGGGTCTTTTGTCGTTCTATTTGTATATTGCGTGGGCTTATATTTACGAGCAGCAGATGTGTTGCAAGGTAAGAAAATTGTGCAGTGGAATATCGGGGCATTTCTCGTAATGCTAGTTAACATTTTTCTATTAAGCAGTTTATCTAATTTCCACTTTTGGTATTTATAATGAGGAGAGAGAATTATGCGCAAAATTATTGTAGGTTCACGAAAGAGTAAACTAGCATTAACACAAACTAATTGGTTTATTGATCAATTAAAAGCGCTTGGTTTACCATATGAATTTGAAGTGAAAGAAATCGTCACAAAAGGTGATGTTATTTTAGATGTTACTCTTTCAAAAGTAGGCGGAAAAGGTTTATTTGTAAAGGAAATTGAACATGCGTTACTTACGAAAGAAATTGATATGGCTGTACATAGTATGAAAGATATGCCAGCTGTACTTCCAGATGGATTAACGATTGGTTGTACGCCAAAGCGCGTTGACCCTCGTGATGCTTTTATTTCTAAAAACGGAGAATCGTTTAAAGACTTAGCAGAAGGCGCGATCTTAGGAACGAGTAGTTTGAGACGTAGTGCACAACTACTAGCTGCGAGACCAGATTTACAAGTGAAATGGATTCGCGGGAATATCGATACACGCTTACGTAAGTTAAAAGATGAAGATTACGATGCAATTATTTTAGCGACAGCTGGATTACAGAGAATGGGCTGGGACGGAGAAGTTATTACAGAACATTTAGATGAAACGTTATGTGTACCAGCCGTAGGACAAGGTGCATTAGCGATTGAATGTCGTGAGGATGATACGGATTTACTTCAGTTGTTAGCGCATATTAATGATGCAGTAACAGAAAGAACAGTGGCTGCTGAACGAGTATTTCTTCATAAACTTGAAGGTGGATGCCAAGTTCCAATCGCTGGATATGCAACTCTTAAAGAAAATGATGCAATCGAATTAACAGCGCTTGTCGGTTCTATGGACGGTTCTGTTTTATTGAAAGAGATAGTAGTAGGTAATGATCCGAAGCAAGTTGGATTAGAGGCTGCGGACCGTTTAATTAAACAAGGAGCAAAAGAGCTCATCCTTGCTGCAAATAAGGAGCAACAATAAATATGAACGCTCTCGCTGGCAAAACAGTATTGATTACACGTGCCCAGCACCAAGCGAAACAAATGAGTGTAGCAGTGAAAGAAAGGAGCGGAATTCCATTGGAAATTCCGCTTTTGCGTATGGAAGGTACGTCTCATAGGCAAATTCAACATATAGCAGGGCAGCTACATTCGTATGACTGGGTTATTTTCACGAGTAAAAATGGTGTAGCTTTTTTTCTAGATAGTTTGAGAAAGAAGCTCCCAGGACCGATTAAAATTGCTGCAGTAGGCGTGAAAACAAAGTTAGAGTTAGAAAAGCGAGGCTATCAAGTAGATTTTGTTCCCACTGCATTTGTTGCAGAAACATTTGCCGAAGAGTTTCTAAAAGAATTAAGTGGAAACGAGCGTATTTTATTTCCGAAAGGGAATTTAGCAAGAGATGTAATCCCGGTTAAACTTAGGGAGTTTGGTGTTTTTCTAGATGAGTTAATTGTATATGGTACGAAGGTGAATGTAGAGAAAAAACAAGAACTTATAACAGCATTGAAATTAGGGGAAGTAAATATTATTACATTTACGAGCCCTTCAACTGTTGATAGTTTTGTTCGTTTACTTGAGGGTACAAACTGGAGAGAATGGACGAAAAAATGTACAATTGCTTGTATAGGGCCTATTACGGAAAAAGAGGCGAACCTCTATTTTCCACATGTTATTGTGCCAAAAGAGTACACTGTAGAAGCATTACTGCAATGCATTTGTGAATCTATAAAGTGAAACTTTAATCAGTGGGGGGTTTGTTCATCCCCCACTGATTATTAGTTGAACCAATCGGGCGTTTACGGGCAGTTGATCTCCCACCTAACTTCTTTGCTCCAGCCGAATTTTGAGGTGGGGGTCTTACTGCCCGTTAATGCGGGATAAAATAAAAGAATGGGGATAGAAATCTATGAATTCTTTACAATTTAATCGTCATCGTCGTTTAAGACAAAGCGGGGGCATGCGTGCGCTTGTACGTGAAACATTTTTACATACAGAAGATTTTATTTACCCTATTTTTGTATTAGAAGGAGAAAATACTCGTAATGAAGTTCCTTCTATGCCAGGCGTATATCAAATGTCTTTAGATTTATTGCAAGCTGAAATGCAAGAGGTCGTTGATTTAGGTATTCGTTCTGTTATTGTATTTGGTTTACCTGCTGAAAAGGACGAAGTTGGATCATCGGCATATTGTGAGCATGGAATTGTACAGCGTGCAATTAAGCAAATTAAAGATGAGTTCCCAGAGCTAGTAGTAGTTGCAGATACATGTTTATGTCAATTCACAAGCCATGGTCATTGCGGTGTTATTGAAGATGGCGTTATTTTAAATGATGAGTCTCTTGCAGCTCTTGCAAAAACAGCTGTAAGTCAAGCGAAAGCAGGGGCAGACATTATTGCACCATCTAACATGATGGACGGATTTGTAACAGCAATTCGCCATGCATTAGATGAAAATGGTTTCGCGCACGTACCAGTTATGTCGTACGCTGTGAAATATTCATCAGCATTTTACGGACCGTTCCGTGATGCAGCACACGGTGCACCGCAGTTTGGTGACCGTAAAACATATCAAATGGACCCAGCGAACCGTATGGAAGCATTCCGTGAAGCAGAATCAGATGTAATGGAAGGGGCCGACTTCTTAATTGTAAAGCCAGCTCTTTCTTATCTAGATATCGTTCGTGATGTGAAAAATAACTTTAACTTACCAGTCGTTGCTTATAACGTAAGTGGTGAATATTCGATGATTAAAGCAGCAGCACAAAATGGTTGGATTAATGAAAAAGAAGTTGTACTTGAGAAATTAATTAGCATGAAACGCGCAGGAGCAGACTTGATTATTACGTATCATGCAAAAGATGCAGCAAGATGGTTACAAGAAGGAGGCGCTAAATAATGAAAAAATTTGATAAGTCGATTGCGGCGTTTGAAGAGGCTCAAAATTTAATGCCTGGAGGCGTAAACAGCCCTGTTCGTGCTTTTAAGTCTGTTGGTATGAATCCGCTGTTTATGGAGCGCGGAAAAGGCTCTAAAGTATATGATATCGATGGGAATGAATACATCGATTACGTATTATCGTGGGGACCTTTAATTCATGGTCATGCGAATGATCGTGTTGTTGAGGCTTTAAAAGCTGTTGCTGAAAAAGGAACAAGCTTTGGTGCACCAACAGAAATTGAAAATAAATTAGCGCAGCTTGTTATCGAGCGTGTACCATCAATTGAGATTGTGCGTATGGTTAACTCTGGAACAGAGGCGACAATGAGTGCACTACGTTTAGCTCGTGGTTACACTGGACGTAACAAAATTTTAAAATTCATTGGTTGTTATCACGGTCATGGTGATTCTTTATTGATTAAAGCAGGTTCGGGTGTAGCAACGCTAGGTTTACCAGATAGCCCTGGTGTACCAGAAGGTGTAGCGAAAAATACGATTACAGTAGCGTATAACGATTTAGAAAGTGTAAAATATGCTTTCGAACAATTCGGTGATGACATCGCTTGTATAATTGTAGAACCAGTGGCAGGGAATATGGGCGTTGTTCCCCCGCAACCAGGGTTTTTAGAAGGACTTCGTGAAGTGACAGAGCAAAACGGTGCACTACTTATTTTTGATGAAGTAATGACAGGATTCCGTGTTGCTTATAATTGTGGACAAGGTTACTACGGTGTAACTCCTGACTTAACTTGTTTAGGTAAAGTAATCGGTGGTGGCTTGCCGGTAGGAGCATACGGTGGGAAGGCAGAGATTATGCGTCAAGTTGCACCAAGCGGACCGATTTACCAAGCTGGAACATTATCGGGTAATCCACTTGCAATGACAGCAGGTTATGAAACATTAGTGCAGTTAACGCCAGAATCATATGTGGAATTTGAGCGTAAAGCAGAAATGTTAGAGGCTGGACTACGTAAGGCAGCTGAAAAGCATAATATCCCGCATCACATTAATCGTGCAGGTTCTATGATTGGTATTTTCTTTACAGATGAGCACGTTATTAATTATGATGCAGCAAAATCTTCAAACTTAGAATTCTTTGCAGCTTACTATCGTGAAATGGTAGAACAAGGTGTATTTTTACCACCTTCTCAATTTGAAGGTTTATTCTTATCGACAGCACATAGTGATGCAGATATTGAGGCGACAATTGCGGCGGCCGAAATTGCAATGTCAAAATTAAAAGCATAATTTCTTAGAGAAAATCGCTTTCCATTAGGGGAGCGATTTTTTTTATTCATAAAGTAGCCTTAGGGAACATAAATCTGTAATGACATATAGTTTGGGAGGGGGAAAAGAAGTGGCAACAGATCATTCATTACGATTTTCATTAAAAGAATCTGTTTGGTTCCAGAAGGGACAGGAAGTCGAAGAACTTTTGTCAATTTCGTTAGATCCAGACGTTGAGATAGAGGAGCTCGATCATGAAGTTATCGTGAGGGGGCAATTAGATTTAACGGGAGAGTACGTTGCAAGGCAAGATGATTCAGCTTATTCGTTAAGAGAGCTATCACCAGCAAAGGCAATTGATTATGTAGAAACAAGGGCAGACGGGGTTAATGAGCTTGTCCATTCCTTTCCGCTCGAAATATCAATTCCAAGAAATCGAGTGAAAGTAATTGAAGAATTATATGTATCAATCGAGGAATTTGATTATGAATTAAAGGAAAATGGTTGCTTACAACTATTAGCGGATATATCTATTACAGGTTTATGTGACGAAGAAAGAACCGAGGATGAAGAGGAAGAGACGGTGTATGCCGAGTTGGAAGCTGATTCAGCTGAAGAAGATGAAAGTAGACCTGCACCGCACGAAGAGGTACCAGCCTATAAAGAATCAGATGGATGGGAAGATTATGCATTTGAGCCGTTTCAGTTAGAAGAAAGAAAAGAGCAAGAAATAGAAGAAGAGGAATTAGAAGAACATGAACTTGTGGAGCGTGAAGAGGAGCAAGAAAAGACGCCACAATTTGAATTGTTCGGGCGGAAAAATTTCAAGAAAGAAAAAGCGAAAAAGCAGGAAGAGCCAGAGGAAGAAGCATATTCACAGCGAGATGAAAATGCACTTTATTTAACGAAATTATTTACGAAAGAACCAGAAGAAGAATTTACGAAGGTAAGAATGTACTTCGTACAAGAAGGAGATACAATTGAATCGGTTGCAGAACGTTATGAAACGACTGTACAAAGCTTATATCGTATAAATCAATCAGAAGATATATATTTAACTACAGGGCAAATTATATATATTCCTGTTTCAAAAGCAACAGTGAAATAAGTGAGTGAGTTTTTTCACTCACCTCTTTTCTTTTCCTAGAAGCTATGTTTTGAATAAGAAAGGGTTATTCGTATGGATATTGAATTACGAAATCGCTATGAACCCATTGTGAGGCAATATAGATTGGACACTCAGCATATGGAAGAGCACGGAAGTGTAATGAAAATTTATACGAATCAAGGTCCGTATGCGTTAAAGAAAATACAAGATAGAAAATTAGAGCGGAATAATTTTTTACACCATATTCAATATTTGAAGGAGAAAGGTTTTTCGAATTATGTACCTATCTATCACACGACGGACGGGAATTATGTTTTAAGTGATGGGGCATATAGCTATTATTTAATGCCTTGGTTAGAACGTGCGGAAGGAAATGGCGAAGATAATGATCAATACCATAAGATGTTTCAAACGCTCGGGACGTTGCATCAAAAAACGGTGAAAGAGGAGACTTATACAGAAGAAGATTTAGAAAAACATTATACAAATATATCCGGCCGTTGGGAAAATGATGGTGAGATATTAGAAGAGTTTCTTGTAGAATCAGAAGCGAAGTGGTATATGTCTCCATTTGAATTACAATATTGTACGTATTATCACCACGTTATGAGAGCACGTGAGTTCGCAACGAAACAATTAAGTGAATGGCATGATGCAATGAAAGAAAAGGAAAAAACACGTACTACTTTCGTTCATGGAAATGTATCGCTTAATCACTTTTTATTTGATTATGAACGAAACGGTTATTTTATTAGTTTAGAAAAGTCTCAGTTTGCTACACCGGTACAGGATATCGTCAGCTTTTATTCAAGGTCTTTGAACACATATCCAATTGCGCGGAGCGACCGCTTTGAATGGTATCAAATGTATCAAAAAAATTTTCCATTTACGAAAGAGGAGCAGCTTCTTATGTTTGCATATATGACGTACCCGTCGCATTTTATTCGGCAAATTCAGTCGTATACGAAAAGAAGAAAGAGTCGTAATGAAGAAAATGAGCTTCGCGGGGTAAAAATTCTGCAGCAATCGCATTGGCTCATTAGTAATACAGAATATTTCCTTTCGCAATTACAAGCTGCCCAGCAAGGGAACGGATAAAGAAGATAAGTAGGGAGAACCCTGCTTATCTTTTTTTATTAGTTTCATAAAGAGATAAAAGCCGTAGTTTCAAATTTATCTTGACGAATAAGGTTTCGTTTTTTACACTATTGTATATAATAATTAACAATCACATAAATGCATTGAAGGGGAAGAGTATAACATGAAACGTCTTCAGAGAGGGGAACCATTGGCTGGGAGGTTCTCTAGATAGTTATGTTAGAAGGTAGCCCTGGAGCATCTTTTCTGAACGGAATGATTCTTATTAGGAAAAGACGGATTTGTCCGTTATCAAATTAAGAGTATAAGCAAATTCTGAATTTGTTTGTAAATAAAGGTGGTACCGCGATGTCCCTCGTCCTTTTTTGGATGAGGGGCATTTTTTATTTTAAGGAGGGAAAATAATGTCAAATACGGAAAATAATTTACCAACTAAATATGATCATATGTCCGTTGAAGAAGGCCTTTACAAGTGGTGGCTTGAAGGCAAATATTTCGAAGCAACAGGAGATGAGAAGAAACAACCATATACAATTGTAATTCCACCTCCGAACGTAACTGGTAAGTTACACTTAGGTCACGCTTGGGATACGACGCTTCAAGATATTTTAACTCGTACAAAGCGTATGCAAGGTTACGATGTATTATGGCTTCCAGGAATGGACCATGCTGGTATCGCAACGCAAGCGAAAGTAGAAGGAAAACTTCGTGAAGAAGGTATTTCACGTTACGATCTTGGTCGTGAGAAATTCCTTGAAAAAGCTTGGGAATGGAAAGAAGAATACGCTTCTCACATTCGTCAACAATGGGGGAAAGTTGGTTTAGGACTAGACTATTCTCGTGAACGCTTCACATTAGACGAAGGTTTATCTAACGCTGTTAATAAAGTATTCGTTCAATTATATGAAAAAGACTTAATTTACCGCGGTGAGTATATCATCAACTGGGATCCAGCAACACGCACAGCTCTTTCTGATATTGAAGTAATTCATAAAGAAGTTCAAGGTGCATTCTACCATATGAACTATCCGTTAACAGACGGTTCTGGTCACATTCGCCTTGCAACTACTCGTCCAGAAACAATGCTTGGTGATACAGCGGTAGCAGTTCATCCAGAAGATGATCGCTACAAACATTTAATCGGAAAAACAGTTACACTTCCAATCGTAGGCCGAGAGATTCCGATTATTGCTGATGAATACGTAGAAAAAGACTTCGGAACAGGCGTTGTGAAAATTACACCAGCTCATGATCCGAATGACTTTGAAGTAGGTAACCGTCATGACTTACCACGTATTTTAGTAATGAACGAAGATGGAACGATGAACGAAAAAGCTGGTAAGTATAACGGTATGGATCGTTTCGAATGCCGTAAAGAGTTAGTGAAAGACTTACAAGAAGCTGGCGTATTAGTAGAAATCGAGCCTCATATGCACTCAGTAGGTCATAGTGAGCGTAGCGGTGCAGTTGTTGAGCCTTATTTATCAACACAATGGTTCGTAAAAATGGCTCCACTTGCAGAAAAAGCGGTAGAACTTCAACAAAAAGAAGAAGAAAAAGTAACGTTCGTACCAGAGCGTTTTGAAAACACATACTTACGCTGGATGGAAAACATTCATGACTGGTGTATTTCTCGTCAATTATGGTGGGGACACCGCATTCCAGCTTGGTATCATAAAGAAACTGGTGAAGTATACGTAGGTACAGAAGCGCCAGCAGATCTTGAAAACTGGAATCAAGATAATGACGTGCTTGATACATGGTTCAGTTCAGCATTATGGCCATTCTCAACACTTGGCTGGCCGAATGAAGATGCAGCAGACTTTAAAAAGTTCTATTCAACAGATGCTTTAGTAACTGGTTATGACATCATCTTCTTCTGGGTATCTCGTATGATTTTCCAAGGTTTAGAGTTTACAGGAGAGCGTCCATTTAAAGATGTATTAATTCACGGTTTAGTTCGTGATGAGCAAGGACGTAAAATGAGTAAATCTCTTGGTAACGGTATTGATCCGATGGATGTTATCGAGAAGTACGGTGCAGATGCGATGCGTTACTTCTTATCAACAGGAAGTGCACCAGGTCAAGATTTACGTTTCAGCATGGAAAAAGTAGAATCTACTTGGAACTTCATTAATAAAATTTGGAACGCATCACGTTTCGTATTAATGAACATGGATGACATGAAGTATGAAGAAATCGATTTAACTGGTGAAAAATCAGTTGCAGATAAGTGGATTTTAACTCGCTTAAACGAAACAATCGAAAGTGTAACACGTAACATGGATAAATATGAGTTCGGTGAAGCTGGTCGTTCATTATACAACTTCATTTGGGATGATTTCTGTGACTGGTACATTGAGATGGCGAAACTTCCACTATACGGTGAAGATGAAGCAGCTAAGAAAACAACTCGTTCGATTTTAGCTTACGTATTAGACCAAACGATGCGTCTATTACATCCATTCATGCCGTTCGTAACAGAGAAAATTTGGCAACATTTACCGCATGAAGGCGAGTCTATTACAGTAGCAGCATGGCCAACAGTTCGCGAAGATTTACAAGATAAAGAAGCGGCAGCAGAAATGCACCTTCTAGTTGATATCATTCGCTCTGTTCGTAACATCCGTGCGGAAGTAAATACGCCAATGAGCAAAAAAGTTCAAATGCAAATTAAAGCAAAAGATGAGGTAGTACTAGCTCAGCTTACGAAAAACAGTTCTTACATTGAGCGTTTCTGTAACCCAAGTGAACTAACAATTAAGATTGATTTACAAGCGCCAGAAAAAGCGATGACTGCAATCGTATCAGGTGCAGAGTTATTCTTACCGTTAGCTGATCTTATCAATCTTGATGAAGAGAAAGCGCGTCTTGAAAAAGAACTTGAGAAGTTCGATAAAGAAGTAGAACGTGTACAGAAGAAACTTTCAAACCAAGGATTCGTAGCGAAAGCTCCTGCAGAAGTTATTGACGGAGAGCGTGCGAAAGAGCAAGATTATCTAGAAAAACGCGAAGCGGTTCGCCAACGTCTAGCTGATCTTGAGAAATAAAAATGTTTTTCAGAGACTCACTATATTGGTGAGTCTCTTTTCTTTGCGTATAATAGAATTAAGAAGTTTGTCTTTTGAAAGGGGAATAGCAAACGTGATACATACATACGAAGAAGCGATAAACTGGATTCATAGCCGATTGAAATTTGGGATAAAACCAGGGCTAGAAAGAATGCAATGGATGTTAGAAGAACTCGGAAATCCAGAGCGTCATATAAAATGTGTTCATCTTGCCGGCACAAATGGAAAAGGTTCAACTTTAACATATATGCGCTACATGTTAGAAGGCGCGAAATATAAAGTAGGAACGTTTACATCGCCTTACATAGAAACATTCAATGAACGTATTAGTGTAAACGGAATACCGATTGCAGATGAAGAGATTGCGGAACTTGTAAATATGGTAAAGCCAGTCGTTGAAAAATTAGATGAGACGGACTTAGGAGAAGCGACTGAGTTTGAAATTATTACAGTAATGGCAATTTGTTATTTCGGTAAAGTTAATTTCTGTGATGTTGTTTTATTTGAAACGGGGCTTGGGGGAAGATTTGATTCTACAAATGTTATTCATCCGGTTCTCACGATTATTACGAATATCGGCCACGATCATATGCATATTTTAGGCAATACACTAGGAGAAATTGCATATGAAAAGGCAGGGATTATTAAGTCTGGTGTTCCAGTTATTACTGGTGTGAAAAATGAAGAAGCATTGCAAGTAATTCAAAAGGTTGCTAAGGAAAACCATGCAAGCTTATATGAACTTGGAAAACAGTTTACAACATTACATAAATATTCTAATGAAGATGGGGAACATTTTGATTTTGATTGTCCATTTGTCTCGTTTGAAAATGTTCGAATTTCAATGAAAGGTATTCATCAAGTAGGCAATGCAGCGCTAGCGCTTATGGCAGTAATGTATTTAAAAACATATTTATCATTTTTAATTAATGAAGAGGAGATGAAAGCTGGCTTACAAGAAGCCTACTGGATTGGTCGATTTGAAAAGTTACAAAGTAATCCAGATATTATAATAGATGGTGCTCATAATCCAGAAGGTATTGAAAGTCTTGTAAAAACAGTAGAGGCACATTATAAAAAGAAGAATGTAATAGTTTTATTTACTGCTCTTGGTGACAAACAGTTACATAACATGGTAGGGCAATTAGAAAAAGTTGCTGATGAAATAATATTTACGACGTTTGCCTTTGATCGTGCCATTTCTGCTGACAAGCTTGCATCGTATTCGCAACAAGAGTCAAAATTAGTTTTTGAAGATTGGAAAGAGGCAATTGATACAAAGGTTGACATGATAGGAGAACATGATGTTTTTATCATAACAGGTTCTTTGTATTTCATTTCCGAAGTTAGAAAATATATTCGCGAGAAAAACTAGATAGTCTTTGCTATCTAGTTTTTTGTTCTACAAATGAAGTCAAATGCATACATATAAGATAATAATATAGGGTTATTTGACGAATTCCTCTGACAAATATCTCGTTTTTTTGTGGAATGAATATGATATGATGCGGACAATGACAAGAGGTGAGGTGTGAGTGTATGGACAAGCAATCACGAACGATCTCGGTGAAAGTAAATGGAACAGAAGCGAAGTATGAGGAAAAAAAGAAGGATGAGTTTGACTGGATGATAGCAGAAAGTGAGAGACCGAAAAATGTCGTTCCGTTTCAAAAAGCGAAATCAGTATCTATGGAAAAATATCGAAAGAAGTGGAGCAATACAATAATCGCAATCGTTGCAACTGCAATAATTATCGGTACTGCATTTGGGATGGGTATGATTCATTTATTAACTGGACAAGGGACGACAGGAGAAGGTAAGGTAACGGCTTCGAAGCAGACAGGTAATGAGGAACAAAAGGTGGGTGGAACGGCAGAGCAAACACCAACACCGAAAGAGGAAAAACCAAAAGCACAGGTAGGAACGTCATTAGAACCAATGAAACTATTTTTCGTTCAAGGAGGGCTTTATTCCTCTGAAGAAAAAGGACAGGCTGCTATTGAAGAGTGGAAAAGTAATGGGGGCGTGGCTACTTTGAAACCGAGTGGTGATAAGTATGCGTTAGTTGTTGCTATTACGAGCGATGAACAGGCTGTTAATCAATTAATAGATCAGTATAAGCAAGATGGTGTTTCAGTTTTGAAAAAAAATTGGGATATTACAGATAAAGCATTGCTCAAAAATGATAAAGAAGTAGGAATGTTTTTAGCGAAAGTGCAGCCATTATATACTCATTTAGCAAAATATGTGTCCAGCGTACAAACTAGTGGAAAAAGTAATCCAAAAGATATAGAAGCGATTCAAAAAGAGTGGAAAGCTATGGAAAAGGAAGGGAAGAGTATGAAGCGTGAAGATGCAAAGAAGCTTTATACGTATACGTCAATAGCGGTGCAAACGATTAAGGAAGGGAAGAGCGATAAGGAATCTATAGCTAAATTAAATCAAGTTATTATTGATGGATTACTTTCGTACGAAAAAATGGTTTCACAAAAAGTAAAATAATAAGATAATGATGAAGGGGAAAGAAGTACATATACTTCTTTCTTTTCTTTTGAATTTAGAGCAAAGTGCTTTCTGTATGGGCAGAATATAATCGTATTTAAAAAGAACTATTATTTTGTTTAGAGAAAATGATATTTCTAGAATTTGTGGGGAAACTATTCCTTTGATACGATTGATTTGAATTATTCTGCTTCATGCGAGAAGGGAAGGAGAAAATATGAGGAAAATTATTTTAGCTTCAGGATCACCTAGGAGGAAGGAACTGCTTGAATTAGCTGATGTGCCATTTGAAATCGTTGTTAGTGAAGTAGAAGAGACGATTGGTGCATATTCATCACCTTCTGATATTGTTATGTCGCTTGCTTTGCAAAAAGCATCTGCTGTGGCAGAAAATCATAGTGATCACGTTGTATTAGGTGCAGATACAATTGTTACATATGATTCACGTATTCTTGGAAAGCCGTCTAATGAGGCTGAGGCGAAAGAAATGCTACAATTATTATCAGGGAAAACACACGAAGTATACACAGGTGTTGCAATTATATCGAAAGAAAAAACGGTAACTTTTTATGAACGTACAGAAGTAACATTTTGGGGATTAACAGAAGAAGAAATAGACGTATACGTTGCATCGAAGGAACCACTTGATAAGGCAGGAAGCTATGGAATTCAAGGTAAAGGGTCTATTTTTGTTCAACATATTCAAGGGGACTACTACAGTGTAGTTGGCTTGCCAATTGCGCGTCTTGTCCGTGAATTAAAACAGTTTGATAGCGATGTAACCCATGTGTAAAATTGCATGGGGTTTTCTTTAGGAGAAATCGTAAAAAAAGGGGTGGAGAGATGAACGGTATTCGTGATGTTGTGAGAGAAGAGCAGCCACGGGAGCGTTTATTGTTAGAAGGAGCAGGAAGTTTATCGAATCGAGAACTTCTTGCAGTTTTACTCAGAACGGGTTCTAAAGAAGAAACGGTGTTAACGTTATCAGATAATATTCTACATCATTTTGACGGCTTACGAATGTTAAAGGATGCAACGTTAGAAGAGATGATGAGCATTCATGGTGTTGGGATTGCAAAGGCGTCGCAGCTTATGGCTGCTTTTGAATTAGGTAGAAGAATGGTACGTTTAGAATATCAAAATAGATATAGTATTCGAAGTCCAGAAGATTGTGCGAGTTATATGATGGAAGAGATGCGTTTTTTGCAACAGGAGCATTTTGTTTGTTTATATTTGAATACGAAAAATCAAGTTATACATAGGCAAACTATTTTTATTGGAAGTTTAAATACGTCGATTGTGCACCCAAGGGAAGTTTTTAAAGAAGCATTCCGTCGGGCAGCAGCCTCTATTATATGTCTTCATAACCATCCCTCAGGAGATCCGGCGCCGAGCCGTGAAGATATTGAAGTTACAAAACGATTAGTAGAATGTGGTCGAATTATCGGAATTGAAGTACTTGATCATATCATAATAGGTGACCATAAATTCGTGAGTTTAAAGGAAAAAGGTCATATTTAAGACTATTCTTTTTACTTATTTTGTTTTATAATGTGATTTATGAGTTTTTTGTAGAAAATTATCTACAAAAAGGATGCAGATATAAAAAAACGTACTGTTTTTATAAATATAAAGTAAGAAAAATGAGTCCGTGAAAATAAGAAGGGAAGATAAATGATATGTTTGGATTTGGTGGATTTACTCGCGATCTTGGAATAGACTTAGGAACAGCGAATACGCTTGTATATGTGAAAGGGAAAGGTGTAGTTTTACGTGAACCTTCAGTAGTAGCATTACAAACTGATACGAAACAAATCGTTGCGGTAGGTAGCGATGCAAAACAAATGATTGGTCGTACACCAGGAAACGTAGTGGCACTTCGTCCTATGAAAGATGGTGTAATTGCTGATTACGAAACAACAGCAATTATGATGAAATACTACATTCAACAAGCTCAAAAATCAAATGGATTCTTCTCACGTAAACCATATGTAATGGTATGTGTACCATCTGGTATTACAGCTGTAGAAAGACGTGCAGTAATCGATGCGACTCGTCAAGCTGGCGCTCGTGATGCTTATCCAATCGAAGAGCCATTTGCAGCAGCAATTGGTGCAAACTTACCTGTTTGGGAGCCGACTGGTAGTATGGTTGTTGATATCGGTGGTGGTACAACAGAAGTTGCAATTATTTCTTTAGGTGGTATTGTAACAAGTCAATCAGTTCGTGTTGCTGGTGATGATATGGATGATTCAATCATTCAGTACATTAAGAAAAGCTACAACTTAATGATTGGTGAAAGAACAGCAGAAGCACTAAAATTAGAAATCGGTTCTGCAGGCGAGCCAGAAGGTATTGAGCCTATGGAAATTCGCGGTCGTGATTTAGTAAGTGGTTTACCGAAAACAGTACTAATTCAACCAGAAGAAATTGCAGATGCATTAAAAGATACAGTAGATGCAATTGTAGAATCAGTTAAAAATACGTTAGAAAAAACTCCACCTGAATTAGCAGCGGATATTATGGACCGCGGTATCGTATTAACAGGTGGTGGGGCGTTACTACGTAACTTAGATAAAGTTATTAGTGAAGAAACAAATATGCCAGTTCTTGTTGCAGAGGATCCATTAGATTGCGTAGCAATTGGAACGGGTAAAGCATTAGACAATATCGATCTTTTCAAAACTGCTGCTCGATAATATTGCAAAATAAAAATCAATGAAATTAAGAGGGTGTGAACGTGCCACAGTTTTTCTTAAACAAAAGATTAATTGTTTTGTTAGTTAGTATTATTCTTCTCGTGGCATTGATTGGAATCTCATTGAAAGAACGGAACAGTTTATCATGGCCAGAGCAGTTTATAAAAGATACTGTCGGTGTTGTAGAACGTGTATTCCAAAAGCCAGCGAATTATGTTGCCGGATTCTTCGAGAATGTAGAAGATGTAAAGCGCACGTATGAAGAGAATAAAAAGCTGAAAGCAAAATTAGATTCTACCGCAGATTTATCTGCAGTAGTGAAAAATTTAGACGATGAGAATAAAAAACTACGAGAATTAACTGGTAAAGAAAAGTCCCGTGGTGATTATACGGAAGTACAAGCTAGTGTGGTTTCTCGTAATCCCGATAAATGGTACGATTTAGTTGGAATTGATAAAGGAGCACAGCAAGGGATCAAAAAAGATATGGCTGTTGTAACTCCGAAAGGTTTAGTTGGACGCGTAAAAAGTGTATCTCAGTTTACATCGTCAGTAGAGTTGTTAAGTTCGATGAGCCGAACAAACCGTGTTTCTGCTATTGTACAAGGACAAGAAAATATCTTTGGATTAATTGAAGGTTACGATAAAGAAAAACAACTACTTCTTTTCACAAAGATTAGCTCTGATGCAGAGGTACAAAAAGATCAACTAGTTGTAACATCTGGACTTGGTGATATCTTCCCTAAAGGTCTTGCGATTGGGAAAATTGTTGATGTTCAGCCAGATCCATACGGTTTAACAAAAACGGCTTATGTAAAACCATCCGCTGATTTGAATGATGTAGAGCATATTATAGTTGCAAAACGTGATATGCCTACAGCGCCGTTAGAATAGGAGGGAGAGAAGAGATGATGACGATTTTAAAAAGAGCAGCTCTTCCTCTTTTGCTCCTTTTTGTTTTTTTATTTGAAAATATGTTCTCTACTGTTGTTCCAACAGACGTCTTTTGGAAAGGCAGTATAGCAGCACCGCATTTCTTTATAATTGTGTTATGTTTTATTACAGTGTACTATAGTCCGGTTCAAGGGATTTACTACGGACTATTATTTGGTTTCTTATTTGATACCGTATACACGGAACTTGTCGGTATATATATATTTGCTTATCCGATTTTAGCTTATTTAGTTTATAGTGTGATGAAAGTATTACAATTGAATTTATTTATTGTCGCTTCTATCGTACTGGCTGGCATTGCAGCATTAGAGTATTATGTGTATGGGTTTTTAACTTTGTTAGGACGTACTCACATGTCAGCATCTGTCTTTTTCACAGATCGTCTCCTTGCTACTTTATTGCTAAATGGAATTTTCTTATTAATAGTTTGTTTCCCACTGAGACGATATTTAGTGCGTCTTTCAAAAGCGATAGAAGAAAAAGAAAAAAGGATTTTCTAATTTTATGTCGAATTGAATCGGTGGGGTGAACTTTAGTGGAAGAAAAAAAGCAACAAAATGTAACGATAAAAGGGACAAAAGATGGAATAACACTTCATTTAGATGATTGCTGTTCATTCTCTGAGCTACTAAAAGAATTGGATGAAAAGCTTTCTACACATTACTATGAGAGTGACGGACGTTCTTTAATTGAAGTGCGTGTTAAAGTAGGAAATCGCTATTTAACAGAAGTACAACAAGAAGAGATTCGTACGTTAATTCGCAATAAGAAGAACCTTGTTGTAGAATCAATCGAAAGTGATGTTATAACAAAAGCAGAAGCAATAGCTTGGAAAGAAGAAACAGAAATTGTCCCTATTTCCAAAATTGTTCGCTCTGGACAAGTGTTACATGTAAAAGGCAATTTATTATTAATTGGAGATGTTAATCCAGGCGGAACGGTTATCGCTGGGGGGAATATTTTTGTCTTGGGATCATTAAGAGGAATTGCACATGCAGGGTATGATGGAGATTCAGAAGCTGTTATTGCTGCATCTATTATGAACCCTATGCAACTCCGAATTAGTGATGTGACAATGCGGGCTCCGGAAGAGAAAGAAGACGGAGCAGAGGCGGCAGAATGTGCGTACATTAATGAGAATAATCACATTGTTGTCGATCGCCTGCAACTTCTCACTCATCTTAGACCTAATTTAACAAAGTTAGAAAGGGGAATTGTATAGCTGTGGGAGAGGCAATAGTAATTACATCTGGAAAAGGCGGAGTAGGTAAAACTACAACGTCTGCGAACATTGGTACAGCCCTTGCGTTATCTGGAAAAAAAGTGTGTTTAATTGATACAGATATCGGTTTACGCAATTTAGACGTAGTAATGGGGCTAGAAAATCGTATTGTATTTGATCTTGTTGATGTCGTTGAAGGGCGTTGTCGTTTACCTCAGGCTCTTATTAAAGATAAGCGTTTTGATGATCTTTATTTATTACCTGCAGCACAAACGAGCGATAAATCGGCGGTAACACCTGAACAAATGGATGAATTAATACAAGTATTACGTCAAGATTATGATTACATATTAATTGATTGTCCTGCGGGGATTGAGCAGGGGTTTAAAAATGCAGTAGCAGGTGCGGATAAAGCAATCGTTGTAACAACACCAGAAGTATCCTCAATGCGTGATGCGGATCGTATTATCGGGCTTTTAGAGAAAGAGGATATTGAACCACCGAAACTTGTCATTAACCGTGTGCGTAGTCATATGCTTCATGAACAGGATATGTTAGACGTTGATGAAATCGTACGTACACTGTCAATCGAGCTTCTTGGAGTTGTCGAGGATGATGATGAAGTTATTCGTGCTACGAATACAGGTGAACCTGTAGCACTGCAACCTAGTGGGAAAGCAGCAATAGCTTATCGTAATATTGCAAGACGCTTGTTAGGTGAGAATGTACCATTACAAGCATTTGAACAAGAAAAAGTATCGGTATTTACAAAGATGAAAAATTTCTTTGGAATCCGTTAAAAGCACTTCGCATAAATGCGGAGTGCTTTCTTTTTTCTTCGCATGAATATCTTCCTTCTATAACTCATACATATGTACAAACTGTATATAACTGTTTCTATTTGAATAAGGCTAACGAAAGAAAGGAGACAGTATGAAGAATAGACGTGTGGAAGAAATTAAAAAGCGGATTGCGAAAAGGAAAGCAGAGCAAGAATTGCTAGAAGAAGAGCAGTATTTTGCGGGAGGAGATTTTGATAGCGAAACGGTCTTTATTGAAGAGGGGGAGAAGGAAATTCATCCTCTATTTCGAAAAGAAGTTTTTCTCTTCAAAGTTTTGCTATCAGCAATATTAGTTCTTTCGGTTGCTATTTTATTTAAGAACGCACCTTCTTCTTTTGATGGTACTAGAGCTGTTACAGAAAAAGTTATGCAAGAAGAATTTCAATTTGCTACTATATCAAAATGGTATGAAAATCAGTTTGGAAAACCTCTCGTGTTCTTTTCTCCAAATGAGAAAAAAGAAGAGGCTATTCAGCAAAAGGATTATGCGATTCCTGCCTCTGGAAAGGTGATGCAAGGATTTCAAAAAAACGGCCAGGGTGTATTTGTTCAAACGGCTATAAATGCAACGGTGGAGTCAGTAAATGAAGGTATAGTTGTTTTTGCGGGCAAGAAAGAGGAACTTGGAAATACAGTTCAAATTCAGCACGCTGATGGTACGGAGTCATGGTATGCAAATTTAAATGATATGTCAGTAAAATTATATGATTACGTTTCAAAGAAACAAAAAATTGGAATAGTGAGTAATGATGAAAATAATAAAAATGGCAAATTTTATTTTGCAATAAAAAAGAATGAAAAATTTATTGATCCAATTCAGGTGATTTCATTTGATTAAATATAGGGATGTTTTCACGAAAATTTCTGTGCATCCGTTGTTTTGGGTTATTATTGTCATTGGTATTTTTACAGCACGTTTTAAAGAGTTACTATTACTATTTTGTATCGTTTTAGTTCATGAACTTGGGCATGCTTTTGCCGCAGCGTATTATAATTGGCGTATTAAACAAATTCAGCTTTTGCCGTTTGGTGGTGTAGTTGAGATGGAAGAACATGGGAACAAATCGTTAAAAGAAGAATTAATTGTCGTTATGGCGGGGCCAATTCAGCATATATGGATGATTGCAGTCGCTTACATTTTGTATAAAGCGGGCTGGGTAACTGACGATTTGTACCATTTCTTTGTATGGAATAATGTCATTATTTTAGGGTTTAATTTATTGCCTATTTGGCCACTTGATGGTGGAAAAGTATTATTTAATGTATTATCATATCGTTTTCCCTATTTACAAGCACATGAAAAGATGATGAAATTGTCATGTGTTTTTTTTAGTGTAATATTAGGATGGCAGTTACTTTGGAATAGTAATAACATTATGATGTGGGTATTACTCGTTTTTCTAGCGATTTCTTTATATCAAGAATGGAAACAAAGACGGTACGCATTTATGCGTTTTTTATTAGAGCGTTATTATGGGAATAAAAGAGATATTGAAAAAATAGCACCTATTGAGGTGAAAACGGAAGATCATTTATATACGATTTTCACAAAATTTCGCAGAGGATATAAACACTCTATTATCGTCCATGGAAAATATAAAGAGCATTACACATTGGACGAAAATGAATTGTTGTATGCGTATTTTGCTGAAAAACGAACAACCTCATCTGTTGAAGAATTAATTGGTTAGTGTTGACGACGACACTAACCTTTTATATTGTAATGAAAAGAAATGAAAAGTGAGGAAAGAATTTTGAAGACGTTATATATTAACTACACTGGTTCGGAAAAGCGTGTTGCGATAGAAGAGAAACAAAAAATTGTAGAGCTTTTATGGAAACGGAATGAAGAGCAGGAGATTGTCGGACATATTTATGTTGGGCGTATCGTAAGAACAATTGCTGGAATGAACGCAGCCTTTGTAAATATCGGATTAGAAAAACATGCATATCTTTCATTTGATGATGTACCATCTTCATATCGCATACATGAAGGACAGGCGATACTTGTACAAGTTGTGAAAGAGGCAATTGATACGAAGGGGCCAAAATTAACGGCGAAGATAGAATTTACCGGAAAATATGTCGTTTACATGCCCTATGATGAAATGCGCGCTGTTTCTCGGAAAATAAAAAATAATAAAAGAAGACAACAGTTACTGGGAATTGAAGTAGAAGGAACAGGTGGATACATTTTCCGTTCTGCTTCTGAAAAAGGAACGATCGATGAAATACAAGCTGAAATGCAAGGGTTGCAGCAGTTATATGAAGAGTTAAAAAGAAAAGAAGATCAAGGGAAGGCGCCCTTACTACTTCATCAACCAGCGACGTTTTTAGATCGTGTATTTCAGGAGAACCCAATTGAAACAATTGAAAAAATAGTTGTAGATACGAGAAGTATAGTAAAAGAATTAGAAGAAAAAGTAGGGAAAGAAAGAGTATCCTTTTATAATGAAAAATCTTCGATGTTTAACCATTTTGGAATAGATCGTGAAATCGAGAAAGCACTTCAAAAAATTGTGTGGCTACCAAATGGTGCCTATCTAATTGTAGAACAAATGGAGACGATGACTGTAATTGATGTGAATACAGGTAAATTTACTGGAAAACAAAATTTACAAGATACCGTATTTCGCACAAATGAAATGGCTGCTGAAGAGATTGCTCGTCAATTAAGACTTCGTGATATTGGCGGGATGATATTAATTGATTTTATTAATATGAAAAGACGGGAAGATAAAGAGAAGGTAAGAGAGCGTTTAATGATAGCTTTACAAGATGATCGCACATATACAAGAGTGCTTGGGTTTACAGAGTTAGGTATTTTAGAGATGACGCGTAAGCGCAAGAAACATTCGTTACGTGACGTATTATTAGAAGAGTGTGCGCCTTGTAAAGCGACAGGTTACGTTATATCTAATGAAACAATTGCGTATGAGCTAGAGAGAGAGCTTATTACTTATGGTAATATAGAGGATGAAGCTGTATTGATTGGTGCTTCAAAAAAAGTACAAAAACATTTTTCACAAAAAGAATTACAAAAAAATATTCCATTTGAAATTTATTTCAAAGATGATATTATCGAAAAGTACGCTATTATCCGTTTTGGAAGTAAGAAAGAAATTGTAGAACGGAAAAAATAGTTAGCAGAACATTCATTGACAATAGTCAATGAGTCATGGTAATATTTTTATGTTATAGTTTATAGCACCTAAACTGCTATATGCTACAACCGCACAAGACAGGTTCCCTAAAGACATTTTATGTCTACCTCGTTTTTGGCGAGTCTTAGTAATTAAGAGGAGGTGCAAGTATGTACGCAATTATCGAAACAGGTGGAAAACAAATTAAAGTTGAAGCTGGTCAAGCAATCTACATTGAAAAATTAGATGTTGAAGCTGGTGAAACTGTTACTTTTGACAAAGTTCTTTTCGTTGGTGGCGAAAACGTGAAAGTTGGTAGCCCAGTTGTAGAGGGTGCAACAGTTACTGCGAAAGTTGAAAAACAAGGTCGCGCTAAGAAAATCATCGTTTTCAAATACAAAGCGAAAAAGAACAATCGTAAGAAACAAGGTCATCGTCAACCTTACACTAAGCTAGTAGTTGAAGCTATCAACGCTTAATTCTGGTTAAGATGATTAAGATTACGATAAGTCGCACGAAATTAGGAAGTATCCGATCATTTAAAATGACTGGACATGCCAATTATGCGCCACATGGACAAGATCTTGTCTGTGCTGGAACTACAGCGGTTGTGTTTGGTTCTATAAATGCAGTGGAAGAACTTTGTAATGTGCAGGCAACTATTGAACTCGGAAGTGATGGCGGATTCTTGACGTATGAATTGCCTAATGATTTAGACGTTCATACAGCAGAAAAAGCACAAATACTTTTAGAAGGATTGGTTGTTTCACTTAAGACGATTGAACTTGATTACGGAAAGTATATCCGTTTAATAGAAAAAGTGCAGGAGGTGTAACGTATGTTAAGATTAGATCTTCAGTTTTTCGCATCTAAGAAAGGTGTAGGTAGTACAAAGAACGGTCGTGACTCTCAGTCAAAACGTCTTGGTGCTAAACGCGCAGATGGTCAAACGGTTTCAGGTGGTTCAATTCTTTACCGTCAACGCGGTACAAAAATTTATCCAGGTGTTAACGTTGGTCGTGGTGGCGATGACACTTTATACGCGAAAGTTGACGGCGTAGTACGCTTTGAGCGTCTTGGTCGTGACCGCAAACAAGTGAGCGTATATCCTGTTGCTCAAGAAGCATAAGAACTCACGGAAAACTCTAACCTGAGTGCAGGTTAGAGTTTTTCTATATTAAGGGGTATCTAAATGAATGAAAAATGGACAATTATAGATGCGTTGAGCCACTCGAGACATGATTGGCTCAATCGTTTGCAGATGGTTAAAGGAAATCTTTCCCTTGGAAAAGTGGAAGAGATTCATAGGCTCATCGATCGTTTTGTCCAAGAAGCGAGACAAGAATCCAATCTGATGGGGCTATCAATGCCTTTATTTTCAGAGTGGATTTTAACATATAATTGGAAACAGCAACCGTGCTTATTGGAGTACGAAGTATTAGGGAAATTACATAACTTATCTCATCTAGATGAGACTGTATGTACATGGACGAATCAGTTTTTCTTAATGCTTCAGCATAGTTTAGACGTATATGTTGAAAATTATGTTTGTATCACAATTGAAAGTGACGCGGAGAATGCTCGTTTCTTTTTTGATTTTCGTGGAAAGCTAACGAATGTAGAAGAACTACAAACGTGGCTTGCGAACGAAAACAATAAATGGTATTCCATTTCTTATACAGTACGAGACGAAGAAGTCTCAGTTATATTACAACTAATCGAAAAAAGTGTGGTGAAATAATGTTTGTAGATCAGGTCAAGATATATGTAAAAGGCGGCGACGGTGGTAACGGAATGGTTGCGTATCGTCGTGAGAAGTATGTACCTAAAGGTGGCCCAGCAGGTGGCGATGGTGGTAAAGGTGCAGATGTTGTTTTTGTTGTTGAGGAAGGCTTACGTACATTAATGGATTTCCGCTACCAACGTCATTTCAAAGCTGATCGCGGTCAGCACGGAATGAGTAAAGGTCAGCACGGTCGTAAATCTGAAGATTTAATCGTAAAGGTTCCACCAGGAACAATAGTGAAAGATGAAAAAACAGGTGAAATTCTTGCCGATTTAGTAACGCATGAACAAACAGCTGTAATCGCAAGAGGTGGCCGTGGTGGCCGTGGTAATTCACGTTTCGCAACAGCGACGAACCCAGCTCCAGAAATCGCTGAGAACGGGGAACCAGGTCAAGAACGTGATGTCACGCTAGAACTTAAAGTGCTAGCAGATGTTGGACTTGTTGGATTCCCAAGTGTAGGTAAATCTACATTATTATCTGTTGTATCATCAGCGCGTCCGAAAATTGCAGAATATCACTTTACAACAATCGTTCCGAATCTTGGTGTTGTTGAAACTGGTGATAACCGCAGCTTCGTTATGGCTGACCTTCCTGGACTAATTGAAGGCGCACACTCCGGCGTTGGACTTGGACACCAATTCTTACGTCATATCGAACGTACACGTGTAATTGTACACGTTATCGATATGTCTGGTTTAGAAGGACGTGAGCCATATGAAGATTATGTCACAATCAATAATGAACTAAAAGAATACAATATGCGTTTAACTGAGCGTCCACAAGTTGTTGTTGCAAACAAAATGGATATGCCAGATGCAGAAGAAAACTTACAAGCATTTAAAGAGAAATTGGGAGACGAAGTGAAAATTTTCCCAATCTCAGCTGTAACGAAACAAGGTGTTCGTGACTTACTATTTGAAGTAGCGAACTTATTAGAAACAACACCAGAATTCCCAATGTACGATGATGTAGAAGAATCTGAAGCAAGTGTAATGTACAAATTTGAATCTGAATCTAATTTTGAAATTACACGCGAAAGTGATGGCACATTTGTTATTTCTGGTTATGACATTGAGAAAACATTCAAGATGACAGACTTCTCACGTGATGAATCTGTACGCCGATTTGCTCGTCAAATGCGTGGAATGGGTATTGATGAAGCCCTTCGTGCACGTGGTGCAACAGACGGAGATATTGTGAAAATTCTTGAATATCAATTTGAATTTATCGATTAAGACTGCCGAAATATGGCGGTCTTTTTTTTTCGTTATTTGAGTCCAGTAAAAACCCAATTCATATAGGTGAACCATAAGTCGATATAGGAAAAAATCCCCATTGATTAAAGTTTCAATTTATAATAGAAAAAGGAGTGATTTTAGAAGAATATTTTATGGGGAGAAAAGGAATATGTATAAAATATTAATTGTAGAAGATGATGAAAAAATTGCAGAGATATTAGAGGAGCATTTAGAAAGGTATGGATATCAATCTTTCAGAGTGAGCGATTTACGGCATATAAAAGATGAGTTTGTAAAAGTAAGTCCTCATCTTGTGTTACTTGATATTAATTTACCATACTTTGATGGCTTTTACTGGTGCCGCCAAATCCGCACTGTATCGAATGCGCCGATTATTTTTGTTTCTGCAAGAACAGGGGAAATGGATCAAGTAATGGCGATTGAAAATGGCGGAGATGATTACATTACAAAGCCATTCCATTTAGATATCGTAATGGCAAAGGTGAAAAGTGCACTCCGCCGCGGGTATGGTGAGTATGCTTTGGCCGCGGAAAGTGACTGCTTAGGTGTTAATGGATTGTTATTATTCCCATCACAGCACACAGTAGAGTGGAAAGGTCAACAAACGGAACTTACAAAAAATGAGTTTTATTTATTAGAATGTTTAATGAAACAAGCAAATCAATACGTGACACGTGAAGAGCTGTTAGAGGCTTTATGGGATGAAGTAGCTTTTGTTGATGATAATACATTAACCGTGAATGTAAAGCGTGTAAGGAAGAAACTTGAGGAGTTAGGCATTAAAAATGCAATTGTCACAAAGCGTGGGTACGGTTATGCTCTTCTTACTGAGTGGGGCGAAGGGCATGAAGGTTAAAAATTATCTCATAGAACGTTTTTCCTTAATCCTTTCTTACATTATAAGCCTTTGTTTATTTGGACTCGTATTGCAGTTGCAAAGCCTTTTAGAAAAGCGTGCGCTGGACTGGATTACATGGTTATACGGACTTTTATTAGGGACAGTTGTGTTTAGTGTATACCTTATTTACGATTACCGAAAACGAAGTGTGTTTTTAAAGAGGATAGAACAGTATATTGCCGGTGGACATACATTACATGACTCTTTACTTATTGATACTTCTTATACGTCAGAGCAAGAACTGGTCGTTGAAGCGTTTACGTTATTAAGGCAGCAATATATGAATGAAGTTCATAAGCAGCATGCAAAAGAGCAACAGCAAATGATTTTTATGAACCAGTGGATCCATCAAATGAAAACACCAGTATCCGTTATTGAATTATTGTTACAGAAATATGGTAAGGAACACCGTGAAGCAAGGGGAACGATTGAAAGTATTCGTGAAGAAAATAACCGTATTTTAAATGGGTTAGATTTAGCGTTACATATGGCAAGGTTAGATCAATTTTCGAAAGACTATAAAGTAGAAGTAGTAAATGTTATAGAGGTCATTCGAGATATTATTAATGAAAATCGGAAGTCGTTCATTCAATCTTCTGTATTTCCGAAAATGATGTTTGAAGAAGAGACTTGTATGATTGCGTCTGATAGAAAGTGGCTTAGTATCGCGATGAGCCAAATTGTTGTGAATGCAATTAAGTATACAAAAATTTCAGAAGCAGAGAAAAAAGAAATTCAATTTCAAATTGAAGAGAAAGATCAAAAGGTGTTATTACATATTAAGGACAATGGAATTGGTATTCCTGAGCAAGATGTAAAGCGTATATTTGATCCGTTCTTTACGGGAATAAACGGCCGTAAAACAAGGGAAGCGACAGGTATGGGTTTATATATTACGAAGGAAATTTGCGGTAATTTACATCATGGAGTGTATGTACAATCAACTGAAGGGGAAGGAACAACAGTTACGTTCCAATTTGCAAAAGATGAAGAATATCATACATTAATGAGAAAAATGACAAAACTGTAAGATAACAAAACGTTTTGTAAGGGAAATCACTCGTTTCTTTTTCTTATTTTTCTTATAGTAAATGTAAGAAGAAAACACGTAGGGGGATTAGAAATGAGTGTTCTTGAAGTAAAAGGGTTAACAAAGGTGTATCAATCAAAAGGTTCAGTAGCGACGACTGCTTTACATGATATAAATTTTAAAATTGAAGAAGGCGAGTTTGTAGGGATTATGGGGCCTTCAGGAAGCGGAAAAACAACGCTTTTAAATTTATTAGCAACAATTGATAGGCAAACTTCAGGTCATGTGCTTGTAAATGGTGAAGAAATTAATCAAATGCGTGCTGCAAAATTGGCGGAATTTCGCCGTACACATCTAGGATTCATTTTCCAAGATTTCAACTTACTTGATACATTATCGATTAAAGAAAATATTATTTTGCCGCTTGTAATGGCGAAGAAATCTGTAAAAGAAATTGATGCGAAAGTACTTGAAATTGCGAGGTTTTTAAACATCGAAGAAATTTTAAATAAAAAAGTATACGAAGTATCAGGTGGACAACAACAACGTGCAGCAGCTGCAAGGGCGATTATTCATGAACCAACATTAATTTTAGCGGATGAGCCAACAGGAAACTTAGATTCTAAGTCAGCGAAATCATTAATGGGAGCACTTCAAGATTTGCATGAGCAAAAGAAAGTAACGATTGCAATGGTAACACATGATCCAGTAGCCGCTAGTTATTGCGAACGTATCCTTTTCATACGTGATGGAGAGATTTTTTCAGAAATACATAAAGGAAGAACGAAGCAAGCCTTTTTCCAAGAAATTTTAGACGTACTTGCGATGCTAGGAGGAGAATATCATGAACTTTCGCCAGCTCGCGCTTAATAACGTAAAAGGAAATTGGCGTAATTATAAAGCGTTTCTTATTAGTAGTTGTTTATCGATTGTCGTATTTTTCATGTATGCTTCCTTCATTTATCATCCAGATGTCGTAAGCGGTAATATTAGTATGAAGACGATGATTACAAAAGGGTTAGAATCGATGAATTATATTGTAGTCATCTTCTCAGCACTCTTTATTTTATATGCGAATTCAACGTTTTTACGAGCAAGAAAAAAAGAATTTGGCTTATTAACGTTAATAGGTGGAACGAAGTCTCAACTTGGCCGAATGATTATATTAGAGCAACTGATGTTAGGGAGTATTGCCATTGTAGTAGGTATTGGGATTGGAATGCTTTGTTCAAAACTTTTCTTCCAAGCACTCAGTGTCTTACTAAAAATTGATAAAACACTGCCGCTTGTGTGGAATGGAAAAGCAGTTCTTATTACAGTTGGCATATACTTTGTCCTCTTTTTAATACTATCATTGTTTAGTGTTTGGACAGTAGGCCGCTTGCAAATTATTGATTTATTAAGAGAGGCAAGAAAACAAAAAGTAGAACCTTTTGCATTTACATGGTTAGGGGTAGTTGGTATAGGCTGTATTATTGCTGCGTATATACTTTGTTTCCAAGTAACAATTATGAATTTCATTATGTATTTCTTACCAATTGTCGGACTGACAATTGGCGGAACGTATTTACTATTTACACAAGGAAGTACAGTCGTATTAAAAGCATTGCAAAAACGAAAACAATCTTTTTATACGTATCCCAATATGTTTGTACTTAGCAATCTTATTTATAAAATGAAAGATAATGCTCGTTTTCTATTTGTTATTTCTATTATTACGGCGGTTGTTTCTTCAGCGGTTGGTACGCTTTATGTATATTTTGAAAATATGAGTGCGAAAACGATAGAGCTTACACCGCATGCTATTTCATATGAGGAAAAGGGACTAAATACGCATAGCCTGATTAATGAAGAAAAAGAACAAGAGATTGTAAAAAAACATGGGTTTGAAGATGCACGAAAAGTAACTTACGTAAAACTACCTGCAACACAGAAAATAATGTTGTTTAACAGTGAACGTGAAGTACCAATGACGATTATTTCAGAAAAAGAATATAACGCGGAAGTACGTGAACAAAAGAAAGAGCAAATTACAGAGGTTCATAATGCACCAGGTAGTGCGACGATGGTTATGGTTGATGCAGCAAATGAACTTATGAAGATAGATCGTACGAAACCGTATGAATTTACAATCAACGGACAAATGCAGTCTGCTCAATTAAATGAGCCAACGTCATATTCTGTTTTTAATGATAGCGAATATCTCATTGTGAATGATCAAGATTTTGAGAAATACGAAAAGCTCGTACCAGATGAAGAAAAGACGAAATATTATGGTTATTATATTGAAGACTGGAAAAGTACGGAAGACCTTGTGCTAGATTTGAAAAAGGAAATTGCACCAGAAAAGCAAGGGGAATTGAGAAACGCAGTGTTCGCTTATAAAGATATAAGAGAAGGTGGAGCGATTACAATGTTCATCGGATTCTTCGTAGCAGTACTGTTCTTCTTCTTTGCGTGTAGCATGACATACTTTAAATGGTTTAATGATAAAGAACAAGATCGTATTCAATTTAAGTCATTAAAAAGAATTGGTATGACAGATAAAGAAATTCGTAAAATTGCAATTCGTCAAATGGGAGTTATCTTCTTTATCCCAATTTTAATCGGTACAATTCATAGTGGATTTGCTCTTCATACGTTAGGGAAAATGCTTTATATCGATTTATGGAAATCAGGTGCGATTGTAATAGGGGCTTATATTTTAGCTTCTGCCATTTACTTTATGATCGCGCAAAGAGGATATTTAAAACACGTGAAAAGCTAGGGAAACCTCTAGCTTTTTGCCTATGTAGTAAGGTACAGGAGGACGATAGATGAACATTCGGCAACTGGCGCTACAAAATATAAAGGGAAATTGGCGTAATTATAAAGTGTTTTTCTTAAGTAGTTGTTTTGCCATATTTGCTTCTTATGCATACATGTCTGTCATTGTACATCCGTATATGCAAGAGACGATGTGGTATCAAAATGTACGCTGGGGACTTATCATATGTAACGTTATAATTATTTCTTTTTTCGTCATATTTATTTTATACTCTACTTCTATTTTCATAGAAGCACGTAAGAAAGAATTAGGGTTATATATGTTAATGGGAGCGACGAAGTCTAACGTAATAGGAGTGATTATGACCGAGCAAATATTGATCGGAATTTTCGCTAATATTTTCGGTATCGGGCTTGGCATGATTTTTTTAAAACTCTTTTTTATGGTGTTTAGCATGTTACTTCGCCTTCCGAAAGAACTCCCTGTCATATTTGACATGAGAGCGATTGGTGTAACGTTTGTTATATATATGCTCGTCTTTGTTCTGTTATCTTTTATAAGTGCTTTACGTATATGGAATATAAAAATCATACGGTTATTAAAAGAATTTCGAACAGATAAACGAGAGAGGAAAACATCAAAGTGGCTTTGTTTATTCGGCTTTGTTTGTTTAGGAACGGGATATGCGCTAGCGCTACAAGTGACGATGCCAACGATAGCATTATACTTTTTCCCTGTGTCTATACTTATTTTTTTTGGAACGTATTTTTCTTTTACACATGCTGTTAGCCAATTGTTAGAAGTGATAAAACGAAATAAAAAGATTATGTATACATATCCGTATTTATTTATAGTGAATCAATTGTCACATCGAATGAAGGAAAATAGTCGCTTTTTCTTTCTGTTGTCTATGGCAACAACGTTTGTCGTTACAGCGACAGGTACGGTGTTCTTATATTTTTCTAGCATGCAAGATATGTGGCGTGGCGGAGGAGTACACTCATTTTCATACATAGAAAAAGGTACTTCTGCTCATGAAGTTTTCGAGAAAGACAAGGTTGAAAACTTATTACATCAATATGGATATGATAATTTTCAATATATGAGTTTTGTTGGAGTGTATGCATCCTTTCAGTCCAATAAGGGAGAAACAGAGGTAGCACCGCTTATAAAGGAAAGTGAATACAATCAAGAGGCAAGAAAACAAAAACAGAAAATGTATTATCCTAAAAAAGGAACAGTTACACTTGTCTATTATAATAAACGCAATTATCCAAATGTATATAATCAAAAAGAGATTCAATTGCAAGTAATGAATCAAGCGTATCCATTCGCATTTAACGGTCAGAAAGAAGGGGTACAATTTAACTATCACCGTTCATACATTAATGGTCTGTTTTTTGTCATGAATGATGAAGATTTTAACAGTATAGCAAATACAATTCCGGATTCTGAAAAAATGATATATAGAGGTTACACATTACCAAATATCGAAAATACGAAGGAATTAAACGAAGCTTTACGGAAACATATGAAACAAGATGCAAATGATGCATTTCGAAGTAATATGGAGTTATATGTGAATATGAAAGAAGGCGGTGATATTACTCTATTTGTAGGCTCATTCATTAGTATATTATTCTTCCTTACTTCATGTAGTATCGTATATTTTAAATGGTTTCATAATATTGCATCGGATCGTAAACAGTACGGGGCACTCTCTAAACTTGGGATGACGAAGGAAGAAGTTTGGAAGATTTCCCGTTGGCAATTGTGTATGCTATTTTTTGCGCCAATTATAGTAGGAAGTATGCATAGTGCAGTTGCGTTATATACGTTTCATAATACTCTCTTTATGGACGGTTCATTAAGAAAAGTAGGTTTGTTTATTCTGTTTTATATCGCTGCATGTATCATTTATTTCTTCTTCGCTCAAAGAGAATACAAGAAACATTTAGACTAGCGAATGCTAGTCTTTTTTAAATATTCGAAATTTACATAGAAGAATATAAAAAAGTATGGTATAACAGTAAGAAAACGAAAAAGAGAGGGAAAAGACGATGATTCGAGTAGGATATTTAGGACCAGAGGCAACATTTACAAATATGGCGGTGAGTCGTTTTTTTCCGGAAGCAGAGCATGTACCGTATCGAACGATTCCAGATTGTATTGATGCAGCCGCAAATGAAAACGTAGATTTCGCAGTTGTACCGTTAGAGAACGCCATAGAAGGTTCAGTTAATATAACGGTTGATTATCTCGTACATGAGCAGCCACTTTCCATTGTAGGAGAAATTACAGTGCCAATTCAGCAACATTTACTCGTACACCCGCAGTACGAAGGAGTGTGGAAAGAAGTATACGCTGTACATTCTCATCCGCATGCCATTGCACAGTGCCATAAATTTTTAAATGAGGAATTAAAAGGGGTAACCGTTCGCGATATGACATCAACAAGCGCTGCTGCACAATATGTGAAAGAACATCCTGAAGAAAAAATTGCAGCTATTGCAAATGAAGCAGCGGCAGAAAAATACGGATTAACAATTGTAAGGCGTGATATTCATACGCATAAAAACAATCATACACGTTTCCTTGTTCTCCATAAGAAAAAGAAAGCAGTACTCCCAAATAACGGAGAAAACCGAGGAGAGAAAACGACGCTTATGATAACGTTACCCGCTGATTACGCAGGGGCACTATATCAAGTGTTATCAGCTTTCGCATGGAGAAAATTAAACTTATCAAAAATCGAATCTCGCCCGATGAAAACAGGTCTTGGAAATTACTTTTTCTTAATCGACGTAGATAAAGCATATGATGACGTATTATTGCCAGGCGTAATGATGGAACTTGAAGCACTCGGTTTTTCTGTTACAGTGCTGGGGAGTTATTCTTCTTATTGGTTGTAAGAGAGGTGGATGAACTGTCGATATTTCCCTTCTAATCGCTGATATAATTTTATCGGATAATACATTTTGTGATAGATAAATAGAATCCCACCTATAAATGGTGGGATTCTATTTATTTTAACTTCGCAAGACGATCCTCTAACTGACCACGCCAAATCTCGGCTAGTTCTTGTACAGCAAGAACCTTCGCAATGCCATCTTTATCTTTCCTATTATGAAAATAAATTTCGTTAGAGAACAAAACAGATACATTGTTTGATGGACGCTCTAGTAATGTAATTTTAGAATCTTTACGCACAGTACCTTCTTGAAGAACGCGGCATAAGTAGCCAGTATATCCAGTTGCTACAATGCGTGGCAAAATGCCAGGAATACCGAGACGTTTTGAAATTGTGCTACAAGGTACTCTCGCTTGTGTAACTTGAATGATTGCTTCGCCTAGTTGATATGTATCTCCGATGCATACATCACGCTCTAACATATTTGTTACGGTAATGTTTTCGCCAAATGTGGAAGCCGGAAGTGTAGTTTGAAATTCCTCTTCCCATAGTGCGTAATGCTCGTGTGGGTACACACAAACTGCGCGATCAGGTCCCCCGTGGTGTTTTAAATCCGCTACATCATCACCACGGAATCCGTCTTTTGAGAGGAAGGCCTCTTCTGTAGGATCTTTACATATACCTGTTATCATTTCTTTATCTTCGCCATATTTCATTTGTTTCGGTTTACCAGTGCTAAAGTGAACGAGTTCAATTTCCATATTTGACCTCCTTTACAATTGATTACAATATTATATCACTAAAAAAGCACAGAGAATGATAAAAAACTCTGTGCTTTACATTAATAAACGAGAAATCCAGCGCGGTCTAGTGCCTCACAAGCGGCATCTAATTTCTCTTTAGAATCTGCTTCAATTGTATGTAAGTGAATACCATCTGTTAGTTGCGAAAGATAGGAAGCGTTTGTGTTTTCGATTTTTTGTAAATATTGCTCTACATCGAAGCGATTACTTACCATAATCGATGCTGTTAAGTCGCCGTATACAGGATGCTCAACTTTTACGTCTTTAATTGTAACGCCGTGGTCAACTAACATAGTAAGTTCTTGACGTACTTCTGCCGGTTTATGTTGGCATACGATTACGCGTTCAAAAGCTTGTTGTCTTGTTTGTGGCTTTAAATATAAATACCCTTGTGCAGTCGCAATAATTGGTTCATTTCGTGCTTTTAGTAAGGAAATGTCTTGAACGATAACTTGCCTACTTACGTTTGTCTTTTTAGATAGTTCATTCCCTGATAATGGTTCATTTGCAGCAAGAAGCCACTCAAGGATGAGTTGTCGTCTTTCTTCGCCTAAAATCTTTTTTTGATCATTTTGTTTCATTATGATTTAACACCTCTATAAAATTGATTTCCAATTGTGTGTAGTGCATGAATAGTTGTATCAATTTGTTCTTTCGTTGTGTGATGTCCGAAAGAAAAGCGGACATATTGTTTTGCCTCTTCATACGTTTTTCCAATTGCAAGCATTGTTTTTGAAGGGTCTTGTTTACCTACTTGGCAAGCACTTCCAGTTGAAATGGCTATACCATGACGGTTACATTCTAACATTGTATACTGACCTTCTATTCCTTTTATTGTAACCCCAATAATATGTGGTAAACAAGAAGTAGAATGTCCTTTCACTTCAATTTCTAGAGGAAGTGTTTGTAATTGCTCTAAAAAATAAGATCGTAATTGTTTAAAACGAAAGCTCTCTTCCTTTTGATTCTTTAATATATGCTCTGCGGCTGTTAAAAAAGCAGCGATTCCAGGAACGTTCACTGTACCAGGGCGAAAGCCTTTTTCATGAGAAGTTCCCGGAAATACTTGTTCCCAGCGAACTTGCGGATTTATATAGCAAGCTCCAACTCCTTTCGGTCCGTATATTTTATGGGCTGAAACAGAGAGGCTATCAATCTCCATCGCTTTAACGTCTATTGGAAGTTTACCAAACGTTTGAACACAATCCGAATGAAATAAAACATTATATTTTTTTAAAAGTGCTCCGATCTCTGCAATGTTTTGAACGGTCCCGATTTCAGAGTTTCCGTGCTGTATACTTGCTAGAGCAGTATCTTCTGTAATAGCTGCTTCTAAATCTACTAAATGAATTATCCCACTTTTATCAACAGGAATCTCAGTAATAGTATAACCTTGCGATTGTAAGGATTGAAAATAACTTCGAATCGATGCGTGTTCCATAGGTGTCGTAATAATGTGCTTTCCATTTCTAGCATTTAGAAGGGATTGAATCGCAAGGTAGTTAGATTCTGAACCGCCGCTTGTAAAGAATACACCTTGTTCCTTACCCCCAATCATTTCTGCAAATGTTTCTCTACAAACTTGCAATAAAGATGATGCGCTTCCGCCGATATCGTGTAAACTTTGTTCATTTCCGAAATATTTCTTTGCTGCTTCTACATATGTTTCTAAAGCTTCTTCGCTCATAGGTGTTGTCGCTGCATAATCTAGATATATCATCATGTAATTTCCTCTCTTCAGTAAGAGTGACATTTGTTTTCGTTTTTAGAATGGTAGTGAAAATAAGAATTGTAAAAAAACTCTTGTCATTATTTTAAAACTATGTAAATATAGGTGTCAAGACAGTTGGAAAGTGTGAAGTGGGAGGCAACAATTATGCCAAGTGCAGATGTCTTGATTATTGGAAGTGGCGTTGCGGCGCTTCGTGTTGCGAAAGAGCTTTGTCACGAAAAGAATGTGATAATTATCACAAAAAAAACAGGACGTAATAATAATACACATTTAGCTCAAGGAGGAATTGCAGCAGCAGTTGCTACATATGACGATCCGAGTGGGCATTTTGAGGATACATTAGTGGCAGGTTGCCATTATAACAACGAAGAAGCAGTTCGTTATTTAGTTGAAGAGGGACCGAAAGAAATAAGTAAGCTTATTACGAATGGAATGAAATTTGATGGGGATGAAAAAGGGATCCACCTTGGTAAAGAAGGGGCGCATCGAAAACGGCGCATTTTACATGCCGGAGGAGATGCAACTGGTAAAAATCTATTAGAGCATTTAATACAAGAAGTAGTTCCGAACGTTACTGTCGTTGAGCATGAAATGGTGCTCGATTTTATTATAGAAAATAATAAATGCATAGGAGCTTTAACGCGAAATAGTGAAGGGAAGCTGAAGCGTTACTATGCTGATAATACGGTGTTAGCATCAGGAGGAATAGGTGGTTTGTACGCCTTTACATCGAATGATGAGACAATTACAGGCGATGGACTTGCGATGATATATCGAGCTGGGGGGGAACTTGTTGATTTAGAATTTGTACAATTTCATCCGACGATGTTATACGTGGACGGGCGATGTTGTGGTCTCGTTTCTGAAGCAGTCCGTGGTGAAGGAGCTGTCCTTATAAATGGAAAAGGACAGCGTTTTATGATGGATATACATCCCGGGAAAGATCTCGCACCGCGTGATGTAGTGGCAAGGGCTATTCATGAACAACTTCTTGCAGGTGAAAAAGTGTACTTAAACATCGAAACCATTCAAAACTTTGAACAACGTTTTCCGACCGTCTCATCATTATGTAAAAAGAATGGTATTGATTTAAAAGAAAATTCTATTCCGGTCGTACCGGGCGCTCATTTTCATATGGGCGGCGTGAAGACGAATTGTGACGGAGAGACGTCCATTTCAAACTTATATGCGGTCGGTGAAGTGGCTTGTAATGGAGTTCATGGTGCGAATAGATTGGCGAGTAATTCATTATTAGAAGGTCTTGTGTTTGGAAGACGAATAGGAAAACACATTTTAGCTAAGCCAGCAGAGGAAAGAAAAAATGTGCCGGAAGAGAGAGGGAAAAGTTTTATAGCTCTTAATGATTTACCGTTGAAAGAAGAAATACAAGAATGCATGATGAAATATGTTGGGATTGTGCGAACTGAGAAAAATTTATCATATGCTCAGAGATGGTTTAGTAGGTACGGTGTGCGAAATATGATCTTACAATATGATGCACTTACAAATGAAGAGATAACGCTTATTAATATGTTAACAGTTTGTGAGCTTATAACAGTATCAGCTTTGCAAAGAGAAGACAGTATTGGTGGTCATTATCGCATTGATTATCCAAAAAGAAATAGCGTAAAAAAAGAGATTATCCGAGTGAGAAGAAAACTACAACTTGTTTAATAAGGGGAAGAGGGGTTTTATGAATACGTTAAAAGTTAAGGAAGCATTAAATCGATTTTTTCTAGAAGATATAGGAGAAAGAGATGTAACATCTCAGCTTATCTTTCCCGATAATGCACTTGCGAAAGGAACGTTTCTTGTAAAGGATACAGGGGTATTTGCAGGGTGCTTAGTAATTGAAGAAGGATTTAAATTAATTGATCAGAGAATTGAAGTTGAACTTCATAAAAAAGATGGGGATCTTGTAGAAAAAGGCGAAATAATTGCAACCGTGCAAGGACCAATCGCATCATTATTAACGGCAGAGCGCGTTATATTAAACGTTATTCAGCGTATGAGCGGGATAGCGACGATGACACGTAAGGCGGTTTTTGCTTTAGATAGCAGTCATACACGCATTTGTGATACGAGAAAAACGATGCCAGGACTACGTATGTTTGATAAATATGCTGTAGTATGCGGGGGCGGGTTTAACCACAGATTCGGTTTATATGATGGTGTCATGATTAAAGACAATCATATTGCTTTTGCTGGCTCGATTACAAAAGCTGTTACATCGGTGAAAGAAAGATTGGGACATATGGTGAAAGTAGAAGTCGAAACAGAGACAGAGGCGCAAGTAAGAGAAGCAGTAGAGGCCGGCGCAGATGTTATTATGTTCGATAATCGTACGCCAGAAGAGATTCGTGAGTTTTCAAAAATTGTACCAAGTGCCATCGTTACGGAGGCTTCAGGTGGTATTACAATTGAAGATTTGTCAAAATACGGAAAAACAGGGGTGGATTATATTTCACTTGGAGCGTTAACACATTCAGTGAAAGCACTTGATATTAGTTTTAATATTGAGGCCTAATGAGAGTGGTTTAGAGGGGGAGAATCATAAATGGGTATTTTAGAGAAAGTTCAGCCAATCGAAGTAATGTTACCAGAGCGTTATCAAATGATGTCTACATTAGAGATGGAAGAGCGTGTCCGTGAAATTAAAGAAAAAATGGGGGCATTACTATTTATTCCAGGACATCATTATCAAAAAGATGAAGTGGTGCAATTTTCAGATGCAGCAGGGGACTCGCTGCAACTCGCGCAAGTTGCAGCGAATAATAAAGAGGCAAAATATATTGTGTTTTGTGGTGTGCACTTTATGGCAGAAACGGCAGATATGTTAACGACAGATGATCAAATTGTCATCTTACCAGATATGCGTGCCGGCTGTTCTATGGCAGATATGGCAGATATTGAACAAACAGAAAGAGCGTGGAAAGAGCTCGCGAAATTATTTGGGGATACGATGATTCCATTAACGTATGTAAATTCAACAGCTGCGATCAAAGCGTTTTGTGGTCGTAATGGAGGGGCAACAGTAACCTCTTCTAATGCAAAACAAATGGTGTCTTGGGCGTTTACACAAAAAGAGCGTCTCGTCTTTTTACCAGACCAACATTTAGGAAGAAATACAGCGTATGATTTAGGTATTCCGTTAGAAAAAATGGCAGTGTGGAACCCGCATACAGATTCATTAGAGTACGATGGAGATATAGAAGAAATTCAAGTGATTTTATGGAAAGGCCATTGTTCTGTTCATCAAAACTTCACTGTGAAAAATATTGAAAATGTGCGGGAAAATCATCCGGATATGAATATTATTGTTCACCCTGAATGTTGTTATGAAGTGGTTGCTGCTTCTGATTATGCAGGATCAACGAAATATATTATTGATATGATTGAAGCAGCTCCGGCGGGAAGTAAGTGGGCGATTGGTACAGAGATGAATTTAGTGAACCGAATTATTCAGCAACATCCAGATAAAGAAATTATTTCGCTAAATCCGTTTATGTGTCCTTGCTTAACGATGAACCGAATTGACTTACCTCACCTGTTATGGGCACTTGAGAACATAGAAAGAGGAGAACAAATTAACGTTATTCGTGTAGAGAAACAAGTAACAGAAGAGGCAGTTCTTGCATTAAATCGTATGTTAGAGCGCGTTTAAAGCAGCGGGATTTCCGTTGCTTTTTTTCGTACATATAATCATAACAAGGATGAAATAGGCATACATTGTGTTGAGGAAATCATTGCGGTTTTTCTATGCTTATTCCACTTCGAATCATATTGAAAATAGAAGAAGTGATAAAAGTAAAAGAAGTTAATGTTGTTTAGAAAGTGTTACTTCAAAGTGTTTTTACTTATAGATAAGTTATACAGGAGGGGGAAAATTTGAAAATTCATATCGTGCAAAAAGGGGAGACCCTTTGGAAAATTGCAAAAAAGTACGGAGTGGATTTTGAAACGCTAAAAAAAACAAATACACAGCTTAGCAATCCAGACCTAATTATGCCAGGGATGAAAATTAAAGTGCCATCGCATAGCGTTCATGTGAAACAACAAACTGGATCGGGTTCAGCGCCCCCGAAACAATATGTAAAAGAGGTGCAGCAAAAAGAGTTTGCATCAACACCAACGCCACTTGCAATAGAAGATGAAGATGAGATCACGTATCAATCAACACCTATTACACAACAACCAGCTATGCAACAAACGCAAAAAGAAATGCAGATAAAACCGCAAAAAGAAATACAGGTGAAGCCGCAAAAGGAAGTGCAAGTGAAGCCACAAAAAGAAGTGCAAAAAGAAATTCCGATTCAAAAAGAGAAGCCAGTTGAAAAGCCGCCTGTCATTCAAAAACCACCTGTTGTAGAGAAAGTAGAAAAACTAAAACCTACTACGAAAGAAAACACTAAATTTTCTATCAATGTATTACCGCAGCCGCCGCAACCACCAATTAAAGCGAAAAAAGAATATAAAATTTCAGACGTAATAAAAAAGGGAAGCGAGTTAATTGCTCCTCAAATTAATAAAATGAAACCTAACAATGTCATTTCTCCGCAAACGAAAAAAGACAATATAGGAAACATAGTGTCACCGCAAGTGAAAAAAGAAAATATAGGGAATATAGTGTCACCGCAAGTGAAGAAAGAAAATATAGGGAATATAGTGTCGCCGCAAGTGAAGAAAGAGAATGTAGGGAATATAGTGTCGCCGCAAGTGAAGAAAGAAAATGTAGGGAATATAGTGTCGCCGCAAGTGAAAAAAGAAAATGTAGGGAATATAGTGTCGCCGCAAGTGAAAAAAGAAAATGTAGGAAGCATAGTCTCGCCACAAGTGAAGAAAGAAAATATAGGAAGCATAGTCTCGCCACAAGTGAAGAAAGAAAATATAGGAAGCATAGTCTCACCAAACGTATCAAAAGAAAGTGTTATTATCCCGCAAGTAATACCGCCTAATATTCAAGTGCCGAATATAATGCCAATAATGGATAACAATCAACCACCAAATATAATGCCAATAATGGATAACAACCAAATGCCAAATATGATGCCAATAATGGATAACAACCAAATGCCAAATATGATGCCAATAATGGATAACAACCAAATGCCAAATATGATGCCGATAATGGATAACAACCAAATGCCAAATATAATGCCAATAATGGATAACAACCAAATGCCAAATATGATGCCGATAATGGATAACAACCAAATGCCAAATATAATGCCAATAATGGATAACAATCAAATGCCAAACATGATGCCGATAATGGATAACAATCAAATGCCAAACATGATGCCGATAATGGATAACAATCAAATGCCAAACATGATGCCGATAATGGATAACAATCAAATGCCAAACATGATGCCGATAATGGATAACAATCAAATGCCGAACATGATGCCGATAATGGATAACAATCAAATGCCGAACATGATGCCGATAATGGATAACAATCAAATGCCAAACATGATGCCATATCAACAGCCAATGATGCCGCCATATCCGCAGTATCAGCAACAAAATCCATACAATCAAATGCCGTATCAACAAATGTCGCCACAATATACTTCTATGCCAAATCCAAATACGATGCCAATGGATAATAATATGCCACCACTCGTGCAAGGGGAAGAAGATTGTGGATGCGGAGGAGAGAATAGGTTATATAGTCCTCAGCCGGGTGGACCACAATACGCCAATCCTTTATATTATCAACCGACTCAGCCAGCATATGCACCGCAGCCAGGAACGATGTATTATCAGCCAGATCCACCAAATGTATTTGGAGAACCAGTTTCAGAAGAAGAGGATGAAGAGGAAGTTTAAAAAAGGTGGGGTTATTCCCGCCTTTTTTGTATTCGTGATGGTCAGGAATATGGTGAATTTACATTAAGTGCTAGAAAATTCCTAGTGAAATATTAACAGTGTAAAAAACCTCTCTGTTACTCATCATAAGGGGGAGCTTTTCGAAAGAGAAGTTCATTCTAACAAGGGGGGTTTTTGTATTGAATACGAAAGTAAAAGTTATTGCTGCTTCTTTGTTAGTTACCAGTGCATTAGCTGCATGTGGTACACCAAAAGATAATAATGCGATGGATGGACGTAACTATAATTACGAGCGTACATCTTATAATGACACACACCGATATAATGATAATGTAACGCGTAACGATCGTTCTACAGATTATGTAACATATAGAAACGGTCGTAATGACGCAGGATCCAACTATTATCGTGATGTAAATTATAATGGGCAAATTGCTAATCCACACCCAACTCGTAATATTACAATGAACAATTCATACATTAACAATGATGGTAAAACTGCGGAGAAAATTACGAATCGTGTAAAACGTATGAATAACGTAGATAGAGTTTCTACAGTTGTATATGGAAACGATGTAGCGATTGCGGTAAAACCGCGTAATACAGCGACGAATGAAACAGCGATGGCGAACGAAATTCGTCAAGCTGTTGCGAATGAAGTTGGAAATAGAAATGTTTATGTTTCTGTAAGAAATGACATGTTTACTCGTGTTGATGCAATGAGTACGCGTCTACGTAACGGTACAGTTACAAATGATTTTAATCGTGACATAACAAATATGTTCCGAGACATTCGTTATGGCTTAACTGGTACAGTACGATAACAAAACAAAGAGGAAGGGATAGCCCTTCCTCTTTATTCGTCTTTATCTTGTAAGCGACGTTTTTTAATGAAATAACTAATGGAATAGGAAGCTAAAAAGCATACGAAGAGGATACTACCTGTAAGGATAGCTTCAAACAGCGGTCTCTCTGGACTGAAAATGATATAAATAATAGCCATAATAATTCCTATAATAAGACAGCGTAAGACAATTTTGTAATAGGGAGTTAATTTCACTTCTTTTGCGCTTTCTTCTACATCGATTGAAACACTTAATTGTAAGTAACTAAGTATAATGCTTGTAAGTATAAATAATAACCACAATGGAGATTTCGTAATTTGATCGATTCCTTCAGAAAATCCGATATAGCCCAAAATTCCGATTATTCCAAGTGATTGAAAGAGAAAGGCAATACGTATGTTTTTTAACGTTTGAAGAATGAGGCGTTCATCTTTAATTTTTTTCAAAGCATTCATCTCCTGTTTATTATGATTTCGCTGTCATACAAATTGTAACATATATATTACATTAATCAATTTATATTTTACATAAATTTCAATTGGTTGAAAGAGGAAGAAAAATATATTTAGAAATATATTGCGCTTCTACCTTGTTAATGTTATATTAGCAAAGCGATGAGCTAATTTACGTAAGTCGAGAGATATGCTTAAGTGCTAAACACGCGAATGTGGTCGCCTGGTCTTTCGCCGTAAACGCATCAGACGCCTGCTTTGCAGGCGTCTTTCATTTTATATAAAAGTAAATGATACATGCAGATGAGGATTAACCCTTATCTGCATTTTTTATTTTCCTTAGAAATTTAATGCTATTGTTTATATGGATAAAACCCCCATTTCCGGAAAAGCTACAAATGAAAGTATGATTTTGCCTAGAAGAGGTGAACAGAAATGAAATGGATGCTAATTGCAGTGCAAGCTTTCGTTGTGATGTTTTGCTTAGCTTATGGATCCGATGTGAGGGCAGAAATAACAGAAAAAGTACCTGAAGTTACAATTTTATTAGAGCGTATGTATGTTGATGGAGAAGTAAGTGAGGAAATACTGACAGAAAAAGTAGCGGATTTAGAAAAGTTTTTGCAGCAATATAAAGAATGGCAACTTGTTGATCGCGATGATGTGCAAATCGTATTACAAAGGAAAGTTGATGATATTTCTCCTTTACTGAAAACGAGCGGTTATTTTGGTGTTTCAGAGGAAGGGATATTGCAAATTTTTAAAGGGGTACCGAAGAGTGATAACGCGATCCATTCCTTCTTTCAAATTGATATGAAAAAGCTTGAGAGTTATGAGCGAGCAAAACTAAAGCGTGGTATTCGTATTAAGTCAAAAGAAGGATTCGTGAAGACAATCGAAAAAATGAAGCAGTACGCAGTGCAAAATAATAAAAAAAGCAGCTCAGGGTGAGCTGCTTTTTTTATTTATTCTTAGCTAAAATCTCTTTTGCGATTTCATCAATTAGCATATCTTTTCCGATTGGATTGAATGCTTTCGTATTGAAGACTTCATTCGATACTTCATATACGTGATTGTTTTTTACTGCTTTATTATCTTTCCAAACCGCACTATTTTTATAGTCTTCGTACACTTTATCAGCTTCTCCGCCGAAGCTTACAATAAACATTTGATCAGGCTGGAATGCAACAAGACCTTCTAGTGATACTTGTGCCATCGTTTGTTTTAAATCTGTACCTTTTGTTGCTGGAAGTTTTAAGTCGTTAAAGATGATGTCACCATATCCGAAGCTACCGTATACACGGAAGTTTTGTGGTGTTACTGCAACGAACATAAAATTCTCATCTTTTGTTTTTTCTTTAATTTTTTTAGATAAAGAGTCTGCTTTTTTATCGTAATCTGCAATCCATTTGTCGGCTTTCTTTTCTTCGCCAAATAGTTTACCTACTTCTTTAAACTTACCGCGCCAGTCTTCTAGATTTGTTTCTAGAACAACTGTCGGTGCAACTTTTTCAAGTTGATCATAAATTTTCAATTGACGATTGTTTAAAATAATTAAGTCTGGTTTTAAAGCAGTAACAGCCTCTAGGTCAACTTTAGGTGCCCAGTACCAGCCGACTGCCTTTACCCCGTCTAGCTTTTCCGTTAAGTGATTTTGGATTTTATCTTTATATGTGTTTGCTGTACCGACAGGTTTATGACCAAGAAGTAATAATTCCTCTGTTGATCCAGATAAATCCACAATTCTCTTTGGATTAGCTGGAATTGTTGCTTCCCCTTTAGCATGTTTTACAACTTTTGTTTTCGGTTGTTCTTTTGCTTTTGCTTCTTCTTTTTGAGAAGAACAGCCAACGATAGAAAGAACAACTAGCATGATAGTAAATAAAATAAATAGCTTTTGTTTCATCCTGATGTAACCCCTTTAATTAATATTGATAATCATTATCGACATCTGTATATTAATGTTCTTTTTGTATTTATGTCAATAGAAAAAAACGGAAATTGTAAACGGGGAACATTTGTTGGGGCAGTCTCGCTTTTCTATTGTTAAATATGTTAAAATGGAATACATGATTTGAGAGGGAGAGATCGTATTTTGTTTGAATATGTTACAGGTTACGTGGAGTATGTAGGACCGGAATATGTCGTAATTGACCATAATGGAATTGGTTATCAAATTTTCACACCAAATCCGTATGTATTTCAAAGAAGTAAGCAAGAAATCCGTGTCTATACATATCATTATGTGAGAGAAGATATTATGGCACTTTACGGGTTTAAAACACGTGAAGAGCGTTTATTATTTACAAAATTGTTAGGTGTATCGGGGATTGGACCAAAAGGTGCTCTTGCAATTTTAGCTTCTGGTCAAACCGGACAGGTCGTTCAAGCGATTGAACATGAAGATGAGAAGTTCTTAGTGAAGTTCCCAGGCGTAGGAAAGAAAACAGCGCGCCAAATGATTTTAGATTTAAAAGGAAAACTAGCAGATGTTGTACCAGATGCGTTTGTTGATTTGTTCTCAGATACTGAAAGTTTTGATACGAAGAAAGGTTCATCAGTTGAACTTGATGAAGCACTGGAAGCACTGCGTGCACTTGGCTATGCAGAACGAGAAGTCTCTCGCGTTGTACCAGAGTTATTAAAAGAATCACTAACGACGGATCAATATATTAAAAAGGCACTTAGTCTTTTACTAAATGGTAAGAGGTGAGTATAATGGACGAACGTCTCCTTTCAGGGGAATCTGGATACGAAGATGCGGATTTAGAGTATTCATTACGGCCACAGACGCTCCGTCAGTATATTGGCCAAGATAAAGCGAAACATAATTTAGAAGTGTTTATTGAAGCGGCGAAAATGCGTGAAGAAACGTTAGATCACGTACTTTTATATGGCCCACCTGGACTTGGTAAAACGACGCTTGCGAATATTATTGCCAATGAAATGGGTGTTAACATTCGAACGACGTCAGGTCCTGCAATTGAAAGACCAGGAGATTTAGCGGCTGTATTAACAGCACTTCAGCCTGGGGATGTATTATTTATTGATGAAATTCATCGTTTGCATAGATCTATTGAAGAAGTGTTATACCCAGCGATGGAAGACTTTTGCCTTGATATCGTTATTGGGAAAGGACCGTCAGCTCGCTCTGTACGTCTAGATTTACCTCCATTTACGCTAGTTGGGGCAACGACGCGTGCAGGTGCATTATCAGCACCACTTCGTGACCGTTTTGGTGTACTTTCACGATTAGAGTATTATACAGTAGATCAGCTTTCTGCGATTGTAGAACGTACAGCAGAAGTGTTTGAAGTTGAAATAGATTCGTTAGCAGCATTAGAAATTGCAAGACGTGCCCGTGGTACACCTCGTATTGCGAATCGTCTATTACGACGTGTACGTGACTTCGCACAAGTTCGCAGTGACGGAACGATTGCGATGGAAATTACACAAATGGCGTTAGAACTATTACAAGTAGATAAATTAGGACTTGATCATATCGACCATAAATTACTGCTTGGTATTATTGAAAAGTTCCGCGGTGGTCCAGTTGGATTAGAAACTGTTTCAGCAACGATTGGGGAAGAATCGCATACGATTGAAGATGTGTATGAACCGTATTTATTACAAATTGGCTTTTTACAAAGAACGCCAAGAGGCCGGATTGTAACACCGCTCGCATATGAGCATTTCGGAATGGAGATGCCAAAAGTATGACGGAGATGCCAAAGCTGCTTATTACAGCTGGTATTTTGCTCATTGTTGTTGGATTAGCTTGGAAGTTCATAGGAAGGCTTCCAGGCGATATTTTTGTGAAAAAAGGTAACGTTACCTTTTATTTTCCTATCATTACATGTATTGTGTTAAGTATTGCATTATCTTTCATTATGTATATAATAAATCGATTCAAATAAGAAATAGGTGGATACAGTTATGGATATTAATCTGTTTGATTTTCATTTACCAGAAGAACTCATTGCACAAATTCCGCTTGAAGAGCGTGAAACATCAAGATTGATGGTGTTAGACCGTGAAACAGGAGATATTGAGCATAAACATTTTACGGACATTCTTTCTTACTTACAAGAGGGGGATTGCTTAGTTTTAAATGAAACGAAAGTGATGCCTGCTCGCTTGCACGGTGTGAAAGAAGATACAGGTGCACACATTGAAGTGCTTCTTTTGAAACAAGAGGAAGGCGATAAGTGGGAAACGCTTATAAAGCCAGCAAAGCGTGTAAAAGAAGGAACTGTCATCTCTTTTGGTGAAGGAAAGTTAAAAGCAACTTGCATTGGAACAGCAGACCAAGGTGGGCGTCAACTTGAGTTTTCATATGACGGCATCTTTTATGAAATTTTAGACGAGCTTGGAGAAATGCCACTTCCTCCATATATTAAAGAGACGCTAGAAGATCGCGATCGTTATCAAACGGTATATGCGAAGGAAATCGGTTCAGCAGCAGCACCGACGGCTGGCCTTCACTTTACAGAAGAGTTACTTGAGAAATTGAAGCAAAAAGGCGTCGGGTTAGCATTCATTACACTCCATGTAGGACTTGGAACATTTAGACCAGTTTCTGCAGAAACTATTGAAGAGCATCATATGCACGCAGAGTATTACCATATGTCCGAAGAGACAGCTGCGTTATTAAACCGCGTGAAAGAGGATGGTGGCCGTATTATTACAGTAGGTACGACATCAACACGTACGTTAGAAACGATTGCGACAGATCATAGTGGTAAGCTTTGCGCCGCTTCTGGCTGGACAGATATTTTTATGTACCCAGGATATGAATTTAAAGCAATTGATGGTTTAATTACAAACTTCCATTTGCCGAAATCAACATTAATTATGCTTGTAAGTGCATTTTCAAATAGAGATAATGTACTTCATGCTTATAATGAAGCAGTAAAAGAAAAATATCGTTTCTTTAGTTTCGGTGATGCGATGTTCGTTGCATCTCACGCTAAAATGAGAAACAAATAAAAGGAGTAAATTATGACAGCAATTCGTTATGAATTTATTAAAACTTGTAAACAAACGGGTGCACGTTTAGGTCGAGTGCACACGCCACACGGCTCATTTGATACACCGACATTTATGCCAGTTGGTACACTTGCAACAGTTAAAACAATGTCACCAGAAGAATTAAAAGCAATGGATTCTGGCATTATTTTAAGCAATACGTATCATTTATGGCTACGTCCAGGCCACGAAATTGTTCGTGAAGCAGGTGGCTTGCATAAGTTTATGAACTGGGATCGTGCAATCTTAACGGATTCAGGTGGATTCCAAGTATTTAGCTTAAGTGATTTCCGACGCATTGAAGAGGAAGGTGTTCATTTCCGCAATCACTTAAATGGCGATAAATTATTCTTATCTCCAGAAAAAGCGATGGAAATCCAAAATGCATTAGGTTCAGATATCATGATGGCATTTGATGAGTGTCCACCGTTCCCTGCTACTTTTGAATACATGAAAAAGTCTGTAGAGCGTACAAGCCGCTGGGCAGAGCGTTGCCTAAAGGCGCATGAACGTCCACAAGATCAAGGTTTATTCGGTATTGTGCAGGGCGGGGAGTTTGAAGAACTTCGTCGTCAAAGTGCGAAAGATCTTGTTTCAATGGACTTCCCTGGCTATGCTATAGGCGGTCTATCTGTTGGTGAACCGAAGGATATTATGAATCGTGTTCTTGAGTTTACAACACCACTTCTTCCTGATGATAAACCACGTTACTTAATGGGTGTAGGTTCTCCTGACTCGTTAATTGATGGTGCGATTCGCGGTGTTGATATGTTTGACTGTGTACTTCCGACTCGTATCGCTCGAAATGGTACATGTATGACAAGTGAAGGCCGCTTAGTTGTGAAAAACGCGAAATTCGCTAGAGACTTCGGGCCGCTTGATCCGAACTGTGATTGCTACACATGTAAAAACTATTCTCGTGCGTACATTCGTCACTTAATGAAATGTGATGAAACGTTCGGAATTCGTTTAACGTCTTATCACAACCTTCATTTTCTGTTAAACTTAATGGAGCAGGTGAGACAAGCTATTCGTGAAGACCGTCTTGGCGATTTCCGCGAAGAGTTCTTTGAACAGTATGGCTTTAATAAACCGAATGCTAAAAACTTCTAATACATAATTTAAAAGGAGGAACACAAGATGAATGCAGGTATGATGAATATCGTTATGATTGTTGCGATGTTTGCGATTTTCTATTTCTTATTAATTCGCCCGCAACAAAAGCGTCAAAAAGCAGTTGCTCAAATGCAAAATGAAATCAAAAAAGGTGATGCTATCGTAACAATCGGTGGTTTACACGCTACAATCGAATCAGTGGATGAAACGAAAATTGTTGTTAAATCTGGTGGTTCACACTTAACTTTCGATCGCAATGCGATTCGTGAAGTTGTGAAAAACTAATGATGAAGGCCCTGCATGAAATGTGCAGGGCCTTTTTTTTAACTATTTTGTTTTGACATATTTACACCGAAAATACCTCCGAGTGTACTCGCACCCATTAATGCTAATTGGTAGAGTAACTGTGAGTTCGATAAAGTTTGAGAGAAGCCTAAATAGTTAACGAGAAAGACGAGAAGAGCGAATGTAAGGCCTGTTGTGAAACCTACTAGCCATCCTTTTCCTTGTGCCTTTTTACCAGCAATAAATCCAGACATAAGCATAGATAGAAGGGCTATTATAAAAATAGTAATTACTAATGTCCCTTCATTAATATTCGTAAATTTTAATAAAAGAGCCATGATCATACTTGTAATAGATGCGAGGATTAATAGGGTAATAATACCGAAGCCGATTGCGCTCGATAATTTTTTCGTTCCATCCATTATGCATTCCCCCTTTTTAATACAAGCATATTTTCATTTTGTTTAAGTTAGACTAGTTTCTTTTTTGTAGGGGAGCCTATAAGTAAAAAAAAGGGGATGTAGAAATGGAATGGGTATCAATAATCGGACGAACAATGCTTTTGTATATAATCATTTTAATTATTTTTCGTCTTATGGGTAAACGTGAAATTGGAGAATTAAGTGTATTAGATTTGGTTGTATTCATTATGCTCGGTGAAATGGCTGTAGTGGCAATTGAAAATACAGATAAATCACTTTGGCATCAATTAGTTCCAATGACTTTTCTTATGTGTATACAAATCATTTTGTCGGTCATTTCTTTAAAGTTCCAGCGTTTTCGGCATTTAATAGAAGGGGAGCCTGCGATTCTTGTGAATGCAGGTAAAATTGATGAAAAAAAGATGCGGAAGCAGCGATATAACATAGATGATTTATTGATGCAACTACGTGAGCAAGGAATAGGAGATGTGCGTGATGTAGAATACGCTATTTTAGAACCATCTGGAAAGTTATCTGTCTTTCAAAAACAAAAAAGTAAAAAGAGCAAAAATGATACACCAATTTTTACACTCCCACTAATTATTGATGGAGAAATTCAATACAATCATTTGCAAATGATCGAACATACAGATGGGTGGCTCGTTGAGAAACTGAATAACTTAGGTTATAAAGATGTGAAACAGATTTTATATTGTAGTTTTCAAAATGGACAGTTTTTCGTTGATTTGAAAGAAAATTAGAGGCTTACCATTTTGAATGGCAAGCCTGCTTACTTCAAAAATGAAAGTTTCCGAATGATAGGGAGACGACTTAATTCTTCTTTTCGAATGAGTTTGAAAACGAAGAGGAGAACGATATAAACGATTGTTGTTAAAGTGATTTCCCATAATGTTTGTATGCCAAGTGAATGAGAAAAAACGATATACTTATGAAGATAAAAACCGAAGGTACCAGCAATCCCGATAGCAACTCCGCCGAAAATATAGTCTTTTGCATAAATGGTAAATGCAATTTTCTTTAAAACAGTGGCGTAGTGAAGGAATGTTACGGTTACTATATTTGCTGCGATGGCGAGGGCAACCCCCATCATTTGGAACTCTGGGCGTGAAGCGAGTGCAAAGATAACGATTAATTTTACGATAGCGCCAATAAATGTGTTCATCATAGCAGCGCGTGCTAAGTTTAAAGCTTGCAAGACAGACGTAAGGGGACTTTGGAAATAATGAAATAAAAAGCAAGGTGCAAGAAGCTGGATGAACGCGGCCGCGTTGTCTGATCCGTACATGAGAGTTAAAACTGGAGAAGCAAATACATATAATATAACGACTGACCATCCGCCGGTTATTAAGGAAATTCGAAGTGCTTGTTGTAATCGGTGTTCCACTAATTTGTGTTGTCTCTTTGCCATTGCCTCGCTAATTGATGGGACGAGTGCTGTAGAAAGAGCGTATGTAATAAAGGCTGGCAGTGATAGAAGCGGGAACGCATATCCGTTTAATATACCGTATTGCTGAGTTGCGACAGAAGCAGCAACGCCGGCGATCGCTAAGCTTTGCATAACGACGATAGGTTCAAAGAAATAAGAAACGGAACCAATTAAACGGCTTCCTGTAGTTGGTAAAGCAATGTCCATAAGGGAATAAAACGTATTTTTGCTCTCCTTTACAGTAGTGAAAAATCCAGAGCGTATAGATAAATGTTTTTCGCGTTGGAATAAAGTAAGTAAAAATAATAAAGATGCAACTTCGCCAAGAACAGCTGATAGCATGGCACCGGCTGCAGCATATTCTACGCCGTAAGGTAAAAATAACCGAATGCATACAGCAATAATTGTAATGCGGACAACTTGTTCTATGACTTGAGCGTAAGCGCTCGGCTTCATGTTTTGTTTCCCTTGGAAATAACCACGTAAAACGGAAGAAACTGCAATAACAGGGACGACAGGTAAAATAGCCATTAATGGATAGTAAGTTCTTTCATCTGTTAATAATGTTTTTGCTAAAATAGGTGTGAGTAGCATAATCCCAATTGTTAAAATGATGCTAATAATGGATGTAACGGCTAGCGAGACAGTTAATATTTTTTTAACTCTTTGCTTATCGTTCACTGCTTCCGCTTCTGCTACAAATTTTGCGATTGCAACAGGAAGGCCAATTTGTGTTAATGTAATTGCTAAAATGAAGGTGGGGACAGCCATCATATAAAGGCCAACGCCTTCTTCGCCTAAAATACGTGCCATTACAATGCGGTTAATAAATCCAAGGATTTTTGTAATAAAACCGGCTATCATTAAAATAAATGCGCCTTTTAAAAAGCTTTGTCTCGTCATACTCTTCTCCTACCTTCTCAAAATCAATGGAATGATTTACAATAATTTATATGCACGTATGAGACAAGAATGACAAGCATTTAAGAGAGTGAAGTATGAATGGTACTCTTGAAAGAAGTTATTGCTGTCCATTAGAGCGGGATTAAAAGCGACTTTTCGTGCTGAAATAAGAAGGAGATGTTTATATATGTTGGATAAAGAGGCTTTGGTAGAATCATACCGCGGACAGTTACAAGTCGTTTTAGAAAGTAAAGTAGAAGAGTTTCAGTTGTTCGGTTACGACCGAGTGACAGATAATGATATTTGGAAGTTTCTCAAGGCGAAAAAGTGGAAAAAGATAGATAGTGATGTTAGGTTATATGAATTAGTAAATGATGTATTAAGAGTAAGTACTAATGAATATATGAATTATTTAACTGTTGAAGCATATCAAGCGCCACTTTGGTCGTTTGATGAATATGAAAATAAATAACCGACTGTAATTGGTTTGTTCTTCCTTTTGCAGTATAATGATAGGTATTGATAAAGAGGAATTAATTATGTCTAAGATTATATATAAAGGAGGTAGTGAAGAGGAAAAATAAATAATGAATAGTGTAGGTATTGTGAAAATCTTACCGACACAGCTAGTGATGAACTAGCGGAAATACATGTATTTTATAGAAAGTAAGTCTACTAACTAGGCGTATGCACACGTGCGAAAATGAATCGTAAGAGATTTATTGAAAGTGTTAGTAGCAGAAAGAGGGTACATATGGCAAAGCGTGGTACAAGAATTGCCGCCTTTTTCCTCATCGTTTTATTAATTGGTGGAGTAATTGGTGCGGCAGGAAAAGACATAGCAAAAGGAATTAGTCTAGGACTAGACCTTCGCGGTGGTTTTGAAATTCTGTATGAAGTAAAACCAGCCAAAAAAGGTGATAAAATCGATCGTGATGCACTTGTAAGTACAGTAGGTGCTCTTGAAAATCGTGTCAATGTTCTTGGTGTAAGTGAGCCGAACATTCAAATCGAAGGGGAAGATCGAATTCGTGTACAGCTTGCTGGTGTACAAGATCAGCAAAAAGCACGTGAAATGTTATCAACACAAGCGAAACTAACATTCCGTGATGTGGATGACAACCTGCTTATGGACGGAGCGGATTTAAAAGGCGGCGGAGCGAAGCAAACATTTGATGATAAAGGTCGTCCAAGTGTTGGACTTACGTTAAAAAGCGCTGAAAAATTCCGTGCAGTAACTGAAAAGATTTCAAAAATGCCACCACCAACGAATTTAATGGTAATCTGGCTTGATTTTGAAGAAGGAAAAGATTCGTATAAAGCAGAATCTGCAAAACCGAATCCGAAGTTTTTATCAGCAGCAACAGTAGAACAAGTATTTAATCAAGCTGAAGTATCTATCGTAGGTGGAAACTTTACAGTTGAAAGTGCGAAAGAACTTTCATCTTTATTAAATGCAGGTGCACTTCCTGTTGATTTAAAAGAAATGTATTCAACATCTGTTGGAGCGAAATTTGGTCAACAAGCATTAGAGCAAACGATTTTCGCTAGTGCGATCGGTGTTGCTATTATTTTCTTATTCATGCTTGTATTCTACCGTCTACCAGGACTTGTGGCGGTTATTATGTTAGGTTTATACATTTTCGTTACATTACTTGTCTTTAACTGGATGCATGCAGTTCTTACGTTACCAGGTATTGCGGCATTGGTGCTCGGGGTTGGTATCGCAGTTGATGCGAATATCATTACGTACGAGAGATTGAAGGAAGAGCTGAAAATTGGTAAGTCGATGATGTCAGCATTTCGTGCTGGTAACCATCGTTCATTATCGACAATTTTAGATGCGAACATTACAACAATTGCAGCAGCTGGTGTATTATTCGCTTACGGTAATAGCTCTGTAAAAGGGTTCGCGACGAGTTTAATCGTAAGTATTTTAGTTGGTTTCATTACGAACGTATTCGGTACTCGTTTCTTACTTGGATTACTTGTAAAGAGCCGTTACTTCGATAAAAAACTATCTTACTTCGGTGTTAAGGAAAAGGATATTATTCCATTAACAAAAGGTGTAGTACATCCACCGACGAGATTTGATCGTATTAACTTCGTAAATATCGGTCATAAATTCTTCTTATTCTCAGTTGTAGTCGTAATTGCTGGGGCAATTATATTACCGATTTTCAAAATGAATCTTGGTATTGACTTTGCAAGTGGTACACGTATCGACTTGCAATCAAAACAAGCACTTACTGTGTCTGACGTTCATAAAGACTTCAATGAACTGAAGATTGATGTGAAAGAAGAAAATATTGTACCGACGGGTAATGATAATAAAGGTTTCGCAGTTCGTACGTTAGGTGTTCTATCAAAAGATGAAATTGCGAAAACAAAAACATTCTTCCATGATAAATACGGTACAGATCCAAACGTAAGTACAGTTTCACCGACAATTGGGAAAGAAATTGCGCGAAATGCATTTATCGCAGTATTAATTGCCTCTGCAGTAATCGTTTTATACGTAAGTATTCGTTTCCGTCTTACGTACGCAGTATCTGCAGTAATCGCATTATTACATGATGCATTCGTTATGATTGTTATGTTTAGTCTTTTCCAGATTGAGGTAGACTTAACGTTTATCGCTGCGGTATTAACGATTATTGGTTACTCTATCAATGACTCAATCGTTACGTTTGATAGAAACCGCGAGTTATACAAACAGAAAAAACGAGTTCGCGATATAAAAGATTTAGAAGAAATCGTAAACTCAAGTATTCGTCAAACAATCGGTCGTTCCATTAATACAGTTTTAACAGTGTTGTTCCCAGTAATCACACTACTTATTTTTGGTAGTGAGTCACTGCGTAACTTCTCACTTGCATTATTAATTGGATTAGTTGTAGGTACGTACTCTTCTATTTTCGTTGCTTCTCAAATTTGGTTAATGCTTGAAAACCGTCGTTTGAAAAAGGGCAAAAACAAGAAGAAGGTTGAGAAAGAAGTATCTGAACCGCAAGTATAAAAAGTTGATGTCTCTTTACGAGGCATCTCTTTTTTCGTTTGTGGATAGAATAAGATAGCAACTTTTGAAAGAATGAAATGGAATAAAGTGGTGATGTTATCGCTGATTTTGTTCATCACCACTTATTATTAGCCCTCACCAATCGGGCTTTTACGGGCAGTTGATCTCCCACCTAACTTCCTTGTATTTGCCGGATTTTGAGGTGGGGGGCTTACTGCCCGCAAATAGCGGGATAAAAAGATAGGTTAAGAAAAGAAGGGATTTCAATTATGGAAAAAGATGAACGTTTTAAACAGGCCGAGTTTGGTGCTATTGTCGGAATCGTTGGTAATATTATATTAGCGATTGTAAAAGCGGTAATTGGTTATATTGGAAACAGTAAGGCACTTTTAGCGGATGCAGTGCATTCTGGATCAGATGTAATTGGCTCGTTAGCTGTACTTTTTGGATTACGAGCGGCAAAGCAACCGCCTGATGAAGATCATCCGTATGGTCATGGTAAAGCGGAATCGATTTCAGCGATTATTGTTGCGGTATTATTATTTATTGTTGGAATAGAGATAGCGATTTCGTCTATAAAAGCTTTTTCACAAGATTTGGAACCACCAAAAGGAATTACGATTTTTGCAGTTATTCTTTCGATTGTAGTGAAAGAAGGGATGTTTCAGTATAAATATCGATTAGGGAAGAGGATAAATAGTGCTGCAATTATTGCAAATGCATATGAACATCGTTCGGATGTGTTTTCTTCAATTGCAGCTTTAATCGGCATTTGTGCAGCTATTATCGGCGGTAAGTTAGGTATAGATTGGCTTGTATATGCCGATCCAATTGCGGGATTATTTGTTTCAATTCTCGTTGCTAAGATGGCGTGGAGTATTGGAGCAGAAGCTATTCATGCAACGCTCGATCATGTTCTGCATGAAGAAGATGTTTTTCCGCTTAGGGAGGCAGTTTTTCAAGTGGAAGGTGTGAAAAAAATTGGCTCTTTATATGCAAGAGAACATGGCCACTATGTTATTGTCGATATTAAAGTATCTGTAGATCCATATATCACTGTAGAAGAAGGTCACCGCATCGGAAAACATGTAAAAGAAAAACTTATGAAACAAGATAACGTACAAAACGTTTTTGTACATATTAATCCGTATTCCCCAAATTAAACATAACGGATATTTAATTATATAGATATCGAATCGTAGTTTGCATTATATTGTCACCCCTTAATCTGTCTTGTATAATGGATAGGTTAAGGGGTGATTTCGTGTTACAACCGAAGACGCGTTGGAAAGAAAAAGAATATAATGAGGAACTAGTGAGTGAATTAGCAAATAAATTGCAACTATCACCTCTTGTGACTTCATTATTTCTTGGCAGAGGCTTAAATACAGAAGATAAGATTGTAGACTTTTTAAATACAGCAGATCAAGAATTTCATGATCCATTTTTACTTGAAGGAATGGATCGGACTGTAGAACGTGTGAAAAAAGCTATTGAAAATGGAGAACAAATATTAATATTTGGCGATTACGATGCGGACGGAGTAAGTAGTACGACTGTGTTATATCTTGCTCTCAAAGAATTAGGTGCAGAAGTAGAATTTTATATTCCAAATCGTTTTACTGAAGGCTATGGGCCAAATGAAGAAGCGTTTCGTTGGGCGCACAGTGCAGGGTTCTCACTAATTATTACTGTCGATACTGGTATCGCAGCGGTACATGAAGCGAAGGTAGCGAAGGAACTTGGAATAGATCTTATTATTACAGATCATCATGAGCCACCACCAGAATTACCAGAGGCACTTGCGATTATTCACCCGAAATTAGAAGGCGGTGTTTATCCGTTTCATTATTTAGCGGGTGTTGGTGTTGCATTTAAAGTTGCACATGCACTTTTGGGCCGTGTGCCAGAGCATTTGTTGGAAATTGCAGTAATCGGTACGGTAGCCGATTTAGTATCGCTTCACGGTGAAAATAGATTATTAGTACAGCGTGGACTGAAGCATATGCGAATGACTCGAAATATCGGTTTAAAGGCGTTATTTAAAGTCGCTAACGTTTCGCAAAGCGAAATTACAGAAGAAAGCATCGGGTTCGCACTCGCACCTCGTATTAATGCAGTTGGTCGTTTGGAAGATGCAACACCTGCTGTACACCTTTTATTATCAGAAGATCCAGAGGAAGCGAAAGAGCTAGCTGAAGAAATTGATGAGCTGAACAAACTTCGAAAAGATATTGTAAAGCAAATTACTGAAGAAGCTATCGCTGAAGTCGAAAATAATTTCCCGCCAGAAGAAAATAAAGTATTAGTCCTTGCAAAAGAAGGTTGGAATCCAGGGGTAATTGGAATTGTCGCTTCTAAGTTAGTTGAACGTTTTTATCGTCCGACGATTGTATTAAGCATTGATCCTCATAAAGAAACAGCAAAGGGATCGGCTCGTAGTATTGCAGGATTTGATTTGTTTGCAAACCTTTCAGATTGCCGTGAATTGTTACCGCATTTCGGAGGTCATCCGATGGCAGCGGGAATGACGCTTAATATGAATGATGTGGATGAATTAAGACGTAGGTTAAATGAGCAAGCAGATGTAATTTTAACAGCAGAAGATTTTATTCCGATTACAGCAGTGGATGCATTTTGTAAAGTAGAGGATGTAACGCTTGCCGCGATTGAGGATATGCAAAAGTTAGCGCCATTTGGCGTAGGAAATCCGAAACCGCGTATTGCGGTGAAAGATGCCGACTTAGAAAGTATCCGTGCAATTGGATCTGATGGTTCGCATTTAAAAATGGCTCTTCGTGATGGACAAGCAACACTGGACACGATTGGATTTGGATTTGGTACTTATGCGAAAGAAATCTCTCCAGTTGCGAAGGTTTCTGTAGTAGGAGAAGTGTCCATTAATGAATGGAATAACTTTAAAAAGCCGCAATTAATGGTGCAAGATATTGCTGTAGAGGCATGGCAATTATTTGACTGGCGTAGTATGCGTAATGTGGAAGCAAATTTAGCAGAACTTCCGAAAGAAAAAATAACAATGGTGTATTTTTCTGAAGAGGTATTGAATAAATTTTCTTTAGAAGGCTATAAAGAACAGCTCGTGCATGCATCAGAGGTAGCTCATTTTGATGATCAATACATTGTGCTACTTGATTTGCCGAAAGGAACAGATGAATTAGGTGATGTATTTAAGGCTGGATTCCCAGCTCGAATTTACACGCTATTTTATCAAGAGAATAATCATTTATTTAGTACGGTCCCAACGAGGGAACATTTTAAATGGTACTATTCTTTCTTAAGCCAAAAAACACCATTTTCTTTAAGACAATATGGGGAACAACTGTGTCGTCATAAAGGTTGGTCAAAAGATACAGTAAATTTCATGACACAGGTGTTTTTTGAGTTAGAATTTGTTACAATAAAAGACGGTGTCATTTTTATGGCAGACAAAAAACAAAAGCGTGATTTAATTGAATCGAACACATATCGTGAGAAAATGAACCACTTACAATTAGAGAAAGAATTGGTTTATAGCACATATCAGCAACTATATACATGGTTTGAAACGATTCGTGATCATAAATAAGTAGAACAGTTAGGGTAAAGGATTTGTATTTACAAACCTTTTATATCTGAGGAGGATTCAGAAATATGGATTTCAAGCAACATATCGCAATTGTACCAGATTATCCGAAAGAAGGTATTGTGTTTAAAGACATTACACCTTTAATGAACGACGGAAAAGCATATAAAGCAGCAACAGATGCAATCGTTGAGTATGCAAATAAAAGAGACATTGATGTTGTAGTAGGACCAGAAGCGCGTGGTTTTATTATTGGTTGCCCAGTTTCTTATGCATTAGAAGTAGGTTTCGCACCAGTTCGTAAATTAGGGAAATTACCACGTGAAGTAATTACAGTTGACTACGGTAAAGAATATGGAACGGATGTTTTAACAATCCATAAAGATGCAATTAAGCCAGGCCAACGTGTATTAATTACAGATGACTTATTAGCTACAGGTGGAACAATTGAAGCGACAATTAAACTAGTTGAAGAACTTGGTGGAGTTGTAGCAGGAATTGCATTTTTAGTAGAGCTTACTTACTTAGATGGTCGTAAAATGTTAGATGGTTACGATGTATTAGTATTAGAAAAATACTAATCATTATATAGGTGAAACTACGGTGATAAAAAAGTACCCGTGAATCTCTTGGAGAGGAGCGGGTACTTTTGTATAATTGCACAAAAAAACATGGTGAAATGTCAGTAAAATCTTTTCCTTTTCACAATTCACAATCATTGGGTTATAATGATAGAATATAATTTATTCTATTCAATAAAGATAAAGTCAATTTTCAATAAAAGGTGATTCGATGGCAAATGAGCAAGTACTAACAGCTGAACAGGTACTCGAGAAAGCAAGTCAATATTTAGCGGATGGAGATATTGAGCTAGTGGCACGTGCCTATGAATATGCGCGTGATGCACATAGCGAACAATATAGAAAATCGGGTGAACCATATATTATTCACCCAATTCAAGTTGCAGGTATTTTAGTTGATTTACACATGGATCCGGCTACAGTATCCGCAGGTTTCTTACATGATGTAGTGGAAGATACAGAAATTACATTAGAAGACATTGAACGGGAATTTAATAAAGAAATCGCTATGCTTGTCGATGGTGTTACAAAGCTTGGAAAGATTAAATATAAATCCCATGAGCAGCAACAAGCAGAAAACCATCGCAAAATGTTTATCGCAATGGCTCAAGATATTCGAGTTATTTTAATTAAACTAGCTGATCGTCTTCATAACATGCGTACATTGAAACATTTGCCTCAAGAGAAGCAGCGTCGCATTGCAAATGAAACGTTAGAAATCTTTGCACCTTTAGCACATAGACTCGGAATTAGTACTATTAAATGGGAGTTAGAGGATACGTCACTTCGCTATTTAAACCCGCAGCAATATTATCGTATTGTGAATTTAATGAAGCGTAAACGTGCAGAGCGTGAAGAATATTTAGATGAAGTAATGACTGGCATTCGCGAGAAATTAAAAGAGGTTTCAATTCAACCTGAGATTTCTGGAAGACCAAAACATATTTACAGTATTTATCGTAAAATGGCATTGCAAAATAAACAATTCAATGAAATTTACGATTTACTAGCTGTACGTGTCGTTGTGAATAGTATTAAAGATTGCTATGCGGTGCTTGGAATTATTCATACGTGCTGGAAACCAATGCCAGGTCGTTTTAAAGATTATATTGCAATGCCGAAAGCAAATTTATATCAATCTCTTCATACGACTGTAATTGGACCAAAAGGTGATCCGCTAGAAGTGCAAATTCGTACGAAAGAAATGCATGAGATTGCAGAATTCGGAATCGCGGCACATTGGGCGTATAAAGAAGGTAAAGCAGCAGAAACAACGGGTACATTAGAGAAGAAACTAACTTGGTTCCGTCAAATATTAGAATGGCAAAATGAAGCTTCTAATGCAGAAGAATTTATGGAGTCATTAAAAATTGATTTATTCTCTGACATGGTATTCGTCTTTACACCAAAAGGCGATGTAATGGAATTACCACTTGGCTCTGTTCCAATTGATTTTTCGTATCGTGTCCATTCGGAAATTGGAAACAAGACAATTGGTGCAAAAGTAAATGGGAAAATGGTGACGCTTGATTATAAGTTGAAAACTGGTGACATCATTGAAATTTTAACATCGAAACATTCGTATGGTCCAAGTCAAGATTGGGTAAAGCTTGCTCAAACATCTCATGCGAAAAATAAAATACGTCAATTCTTTAAGAAACAACGTAGAGATGAAAATATTGAAAAAGGCCGTGAACTTGTTGAAAAAGAAGTGCGTGGCTTAGAGTATGAGATGAAAGAAGTATTAGCGCTTGATAATTTAAAACGTGTCGCTGAGAAGTTTAACTTTGCAAATGAAGAAGATATGTTTGCAGCAGTTGGATATAACGGAATTACAGCAGCGCAAATTGTTACGCGACTAACGGACAAGTTCCGTAAACAACGTGAAGAAGAAGACATCGTTGAAGTTAAAGAAGTTCGTAAACCGATGAAAATTCGAAAATGGGATTCTGGTGTAAAGGTAAGTGGTGCAGATAATTTGTTAATTCGTTTATCAAAATGCTGTAACCCAGTTCCAGGTGATGATATCGTTGGGTATATTACGAAAGGTCGAGGCGTATCAATTCACCGTTGCGATTGCGTCAATGTGCATACAGAAGAAGCGGTGGAGCGTTTACTAGAAGTAGATTGGGAAGGTAGTCCTGAAAAAGAAATTGAGTACAATGTTGATATTGAAATTTCAGGCTATGATCGTCGTGGTTTATTGAATGAAGTATTACAAGCTGTTACAGAAACGAAGACGTATATCTCAGCTGTTTCTGGTAGAAGTGATCGTAATAAGATGGCAACGATTAACATGTCGATTTCTATTCGAAATTTACAACACTTGAAAAAAGTAGTAGAGCGCATTAAACGTGTTCCAGAAATTTATGCCGTACGACGCATGATGCATTAATAGGGAGTGTAGAAAAGATGAGAGTTGTTTTACAACGATCAAAGGAAGCGTCTGTCACAGTAGATGGCGAGATTGTAGGACAAATTCCATTCGGTTTAACATTACTAGTTGGCATTACGCATGAAGATACAGAAAAAGATGCAACTTATATCGCAGAAAAAATTGCAAACCTACGTATTTTTGAAGATGAGAGCGGAAAGATGAACCATTCTGTACTTGATATGAAGGGACAAGTTCTATCTATTTCGCAATTTACATTATACGGAGATTGCCGTAAAGGAAGACGTCCAAACTTTATGGATGCTGCGAAACCTGATTATGCAGAACATTTATATGATTTCTTTAATGAAGAAGTTCGTAAACAAGGACTGCATGTGGAGACAGGACAGTTCGGAGCAATGATGGACGTTTCTTTAATCAATGATGGTCCGGTGACCTTAATTGTAGAAAGTAAATAGTGTTGCCGGGGAAGAGAGGATTATAGGTCCTCTCTTTTTTCATACATTGTGGTATGTTTTGTTTAGTTACAATAGGATTTAATTTGAAGAGGAATAAAAGGAAAAGAAGGTGTAGCATGCTTCAAGAATTCAATATAGCTTTACGTTTTATGCTGGAGTTATGCATTCTTGGGATTGTTGGATACTGGGGGTTCCGAATAGGAGAAATACCTGTTGTAAAAATTACACTGGCTACTAGTCTTCCGATTGTTGTTGCTGTCATATGGGGGTTATTTGGAGCTCCATACGCAGAGTGGGAAGTGCGTGGTATATTGCATGTATTGTTAGAAATTATCGTGTTTGGAGTAGGTGTTGCAGCGTTGTATCATTTGAAGCACCCTTTACTTGCGAGTGGATTGGCTACCGTTATTATTGTTAATCGCATTCTTATGTTTATTTGGAATCAATAACTGTTTCGGCTATGTATAACTATCTCATCAATATGGAACAATAAAAAGTAAAACAACCATATTGAATGTGAGGGATATACGTATGCGTATGAATGAAAAAGGGCATTCTGTTACAAATGGTGCAAATCAACTGTTTAACGTAAATTTACATGATTTTATTTCAAAAGAACAAAACAATACTTCAATGGAGCTTGCTTCTGAGTTTGGAATTTCACTACAAGATGTAAAGCGCCTAAAGAAGCAAATTGAGCGCTCTTAGAGCACTTGACAATCCTACTCAACAAACGTATAGTAATTTTATATTTACATATGAATATAGCCGTTGATAGAGGAGAGTAAATGAGATACACATGGAAAGAGAAGGAATGTCCTAGGCTGAAAACATTTCTACATGATGACTGATTGAATGACACTCTGTAGGTTTCAACTTGAAAGGCTTATACGCTTAGTAGAGATGAACGCAAATTTAAGCGTTATTAAAAAAGTGGAAGCATACGTGCTTCAATTAGGGTGGCACCACGGGTATAATACTCTCGTCCCTACTGTTCAAACAGTAGAGGCGGGAGTTTTTTTATTTTTATTAAGATTAAAACAATTTGAGGAGGAACTGAATATGTCTATTCAAATCCCACGCGGAACGCAAGATATTCTTCCAGGTAGTGTTGAGTTATGGCAGTATATCGAAGGGCAAGCGCGCGACATTTGCCGTCGTTACAATTATAAAGAAATTCGTACACCAATTTTTGAGCACACAGAGCTATTTTTACGTGGTGTTGGTGATACGACAGATATCGTACAAAAAGAAATGTATTCATTCCAAGACCGTGGAGAGCGTAGTTTAACATTACGTCCAGAAGGTACTGCACCTGTTGTACGTTCTTACGTTGAAAACAAAATGTTCGGTGATGCAACACAACCAACAAAATTATACTATATCGGCCAAATGTTCCGTTATGAAAGACCACAAGCAGGTCGCTATCGTCAATTCGTACAATTCGGTATTGAAGCAATTGGTAGTAACGATCCAGCAATTGATGCAGAAGTAATTGCACTTGCTGTAGAGTTTTACCGCGGTATGGGCTTGAAAAATATTAAAGTTGTATTAAATAGCTTAGGTGATGCAGCGAGTCGTCAAGCACACCGTGATGCGTTAATTGCTCACTTTGAGCCGCGCATCGGAGAATTCTGTTCTGATTGCCAATCTCGCTTAGAAAAAAACCCTCTTCGTATTTTAGACTGCAAGAAGGACCGTAATCATGAATTAATGAGCACGGCACCATCTATTACAGAATACTTAAACGAAGATTCAGCAGTATACTACGACAAAGTACAAGAACTACTAACGATGATGGATGTTCCATTTGAGAAAGATCCGAATTTAGTACGTGGTTTAGACTACTACCAACACACTGTTTTTGAAATTATGAGTGAGGCAGAAGGTTTCGGTGCTATCACAACATTAAGTGGCGGTGGCCGTTATAACGGACTTGTACAAGAAATCGGTGGACCGGAAATGCCAGGTATCGGTTTTGCGATGAGTATTGAGCGTTTAATTATGGCGCTGAAGGCTGAAAATATTGAGTTACCAATTGAACATAGTATTGATTGTTACGTTGTAGCACTTGGTGAAAAAGCGAAAGACCGTGCTGCAAAAGTTGCGTTCGATCTTCGTAAAGCTGGATTATCAGTTGAAAAAGATTATTTAGATCGCAAAATGAAAGCACAATTTAAATCTGCAGATCGTTTAAATGCGAAATACGTAGCTGTATTAGGGGAAGATGAGCTAGATAAAGGCATCATTAACTTAAAAGATATGGCAACAGGCGGACAAGAAGAAGTAGCGTTAGATGTATTTGCTTCATATGTAGCAGAGAAATTAATATAGGGGGAACTTAAAGTGGCTGAAAGAACACATGCATGCGGAAAAGTAACAGTAGAAGCGGTTGGACAAACAGTTCAATTAAAAGGTTGGGTACAAAAACGCCGTGATTTAGGTGGATTAATCTTTATCGACTTACGTGACCGTACAGGTATCGTACAAGTTGTATTTAATCCAGAAACATCAAAAGAAGCGTTAGAAGTAGCAGAAACGATTCGTAGCGAATACGTATTGCACGTAGAAGGTACAGTTGTTGAACGTGGTGAAGGCGCAATTAATGATAATATGGCAACTGGTCGTATTGAAGTACAAGCATCGAAAGTAAATGTATTAAACGCAGCGAAAACAACGCCAATCATTATTGCTGATGATACAGATGCATCAGAAGATGTGCGTTTAAAATATCGTTACTTAGACTTACGTCGTCCTGCAATGTTCAACACATTCAAAATGCGTCATGACGTAACGAAAACAATTCGTAACTTCTTAGATACAGAAGAGTTCTTAGAAGTTGAAACACCAATTTTAACGAAGAGCACGCCAGAAGGAGCTCGCGACTATTTAGTACCAAGCCGTGTGCATGATGGTGAATTTTATGCATTACCTCAATCTCCGCAGCTATTTAAACAGCTTCTTATGGTCGGTGGATTTGAGCGTTACTATCAAGTAGCACGTTGTTTCCGTGACGAAGATTTACGTGCGGACCGTCAACCGGAATTCACGCAAATTGATATCGAGGCATCATTCTTAACACAAGATGAAATTTTAGAAATGATGGAGCGTATGATGACGAAAGTCATGAAGGATGCAAAAGGTGTAGAAGTTAGTGCACCATTCCCTCGTATGAAATATGCTGATGCAATGGCTCGTTTTGGTTCTGATAAGCCGGATACACGCTTTGAAATGGAACTAAAAGACCTATCTGAATTTGCAGTAGGCTGTGGATTTAAAGTATTTACAAGTGCTGTAGAAAACGGCGGACAAGTAAAAGCGATTAACGCAAAAGGTGCAGCGAGCAAATACTCTCGTAAAGACATCGATGCATTAACTGAATTCGCCAAAGTATACGGTGCAAAAGGTCTAGCTTGGCTTAAAGTTGAAGAAGACGGCTTAAAAGGACCGATTGCGAAATTCTTCGGTGAAGAAGAGGCAAACGTGTTAATGAGTACATTAGAAGCGGATGCTGGTGACTTATTACTATTCGTAGCAGATAAGAAAAGTGTTGTTGCAGATAGCTTAGGTGCACTTCGTTTACGTCTAGGTAAAGAACTTGATTTAATTGACGAAAGTAAATTTAACTTCCTATGGGTAACTGATTGGCCACTTCTTGAGTACGATGAAGATGCAGATCGTTACTTCGCAGCTCACCACCCATTCACAATGCCATTCCGTGAAGACGTTGAGTTATTAGAAACAGCACCAGAAAAAGCACGTGCACAAGCATATGACCTTGTATTAAACGGTTATGAGCTTGGTGGTGGATCACTTCGTATTTACGAGCGTGACGTACAAGAAAAAATGTTCAAAGCACTTGGATTCTCACAAGAAGAAGCACAAGAACAATTCGGATTCTTATTAGAAGCATTCGAATACGGTACACCACCGCACGGCGGAATCGCATTAGGTTTAGACCGTCTTGTTATGTTACTTGCAGGTCGCACGAACCTTCGTGATACAATTGCATTCCCGAAAACAGCAAGCGCAAGCTGCTTATTAACAGAAGCACCAAGCCCAGTTGCAGAAGCTCAGCTTGAAGAGCTAAGCTTAAAATTGAGCTTGAAAGAAGAGAAGTAAGAATAGAGTCTAGATGGTTATACTAACCCCATCTAGGCTTTTTTTGAAAGGTTGTTTAAAAAGTCCGGTTCAGATGGCAGTCGCAGCTCATCGTTGCTTCGCCAGTCCGGTGCTCGAGTAGTGAAGCTACACTGCGCTCCTCCTGGCGTCAGCGCCTCGATCTGCTCGGCCATCTGAATCCTCCTTTTTAAACGTATATTGAAGAGGAAGTTAAAAAAGTCTGGTTCAGCTAGTGGTCTTATGTTTTATTTTTTCTCTTTGAATATGTATTTTTAGGAATTCTATAACTTTTTCTATACAAATAGTCGGAAAAACGCTAGAATACATGGTAGACCATTTTTGTAATAGGAGTGTAGAGCTGAATGTTACATCAATTTTCACGTAATGAATTAGCCTTTGGAAAAGAAGGCCTTGAAATATTAAAAAATAGTACAGTCGGTATTTTAGGTATTGGCGGCGTAGGATCATTTTCGGCAGAAGCGTTAGCACGTTCTGGCGTAGGACGTCTCGTATTAGTCGATAAAGACGTTGTAGATATTACAAACGTAAACCGTCAAATTCACGCGTTAGTATCTACTGTAGGACGTTCAAAAGTAGAATTAATGAAAGAGCGTATCGCAGATATTAATCCAGAGTGTGAAGTAATTGGACTAGAGATGTTTTATACAGATGAAACATATGAAGAGTTCTTTAAACACGGTTTAGATTTCGTAGTAGATGCATCTGATACGATTACGTTCAAAATTCATTTAATTAAACAATGTTTACGTCGTAAAATCAAAATTATCTCATGTATGGGTGCGGCAAATAAAATGGACCCAACTCGTTTCCGTATTGCGGACATCTCTAAAACACATACAGATCCAATTGCGAAAGTAATTCGTACGAAGCTTCGTAAAGATGGTATTAAAAAAGGTGTAAAAGTTGTCTTCTCTGACGAGAACCCAATCGTAATTCGTGAAGAAGTACGTAAAGAAATCGTACCAGACGAAAATGCAAAAATTCGTAAAGCGAAATTACCACCTTCATCAAATGCATTCGTACCATCTGTGGCAGGCCTAATTATGGCAAGTCACGTTGTACGTGAGCGTATTAAAAACGTTGAAGTGAAGCGTGTAGGGCAAGAATAAAAAGGAAGCATATATCGTTTAGGATATATGCTTTTTGTATGTTTTAAAGAAATATCGATGTCGAATCGTTAATATAATTTCATTTACTGTGGTGCTTTTTCACTAAGGGAAAATAAACAGGGATGTCACTTAGTTGAAAAAGTGGCATCCCTGTTTTTAGTTTTCTGCAGAATATATAATATCTAAATTTCCATTTTGATCGGTTTTGAAAATCGGAGCAATTTGCTCTTCTTGTTCTTCGACCGAAACAAGTTTTCGAGCACGATCCATAATTCTAACAAGCATTGCATAATCTTCTTCGATTGCTTGTTGTTTTTTTGTGAGAACAGCTAATTTTGCTTCAAGTTCATTATTCATTTTTTGCAGGGAAGTGAGCTGATCTTGTAATACGTCATTTTCAGTTTGTAACTTTGCGAGTGAAGGGTTATTGTGCTCCAAGTTTTGCAAAAATGAGATGACATTTTGCATTGTAAGATCTTGTTTATTTGGGACAATATCTTCTGAAAACTCGGCATCGATTACGAGCTGCCGAGTTTGTGTGAACTGCTCTTTTTCTATTTTAGCTTCCGAACGCTTTAATTCTTTACGTTGTTTTTTTGCGATTTGCACCGCATCTTCATAATATGGTCTTACTTCAGCATTCCATCTAAAGCCACAAGCTGCTGAAGTTCGGTTTAATGTATCACCAACTTCATCGAATGCTTTTATTTGTGTACTTCCGCTGCGAATATGTCGTAAAACAGTTTCTGCTAAAAGGAGATCGTCTTCTTTTGTCCATGCATCTTGACGTGTTTTCATAAGCGAACCCTCCGTAATGGTGACGTTTTCGCTTATATTACCCTTTATTCTTCGTTTTATGCGAACTTTGTAATCTTTCATAAACAGTAGAAAGTGCTTGTTCAAATTTTCCTGTCGTTTTCGGTTTATAATATTGCTTGTTTTTAATTTTATCAGGTAAGTATTGTTGTTGTACCCAGCCATTTGGGTGATCGTGTGGATATAAGTATCCGATGCCTCTTCCTAACGATTCGGCTCCTTTATAATGACTATCTTTTAAATGACTTGGAATATCGCCTGTTTGGCCATTACGTAAATCGTGTAGTGCGGCATCGAGTGCTTTATAGGCCGAGTTTGATTTCGGTGATAGACAAAGTTCAATAACAGCATTTGCAAGTGGTATGCGTGCCTCTGGGAAGCCGACCCGTTCAGCTGATTCAATCGCTGCAAGTGTACGTTGTCCAGCTTGTGGGCTAGCAAGTCCGATATCTTCATATGCCATAATAAGCAGACGTCTACCGATGCTTTGTAAGTCACCAGCTTCAATAAGACGCGCTAAATAATGAAGTGCGGCGTTCACATCACTTCCGCGTACTGATTTTTGAAAAGCAGATAAAACGTCATAGTGAGCATCGCCACCTTTGTCGTGAACGAAACTCTTTTTCTGTAAGCATTCTTCTGCGATTTCAAGTGTGATTTCCGCGGCTTTGTCGTCAGTTGTAAAGCTAGATAAAACAGCTAGTTCAAGTGCATTATAAGCTGAGCGCATATCTCCGCCTGACGCATTTGCAAAGTGATGTAATGCCTCATCCGTAACAGTTACATCATATTCCCCAAGCCCTTTTTCTTTATCTTCAAGCGCTCGTTTTAAGCCAATTAAAATATCATCTTCTGTTAATGCGTGTAATTCGAAGATTTGACAACGACTTCGAATAGCAGAATTAATAGCATGGAACGGATTGCTTGTCGTTGCACCAATTAAAGTAAGAAGTCCGCTTTCTAAATGGGGTAATAGAAAGTCTTGCTTCGCTTTATCTAGCCTATGAACTTCATCCAAAATTAAAACGAGGTGCCGATGCATTTTCGCTTCTTGTACGACAACTTCCATATCTTTTTTATTATGAGTAACAGCGTTTAAGAGGCGAAACAGGGTTCCAGTACTTCCTGCAATTGCGCTGGCGATTGATGTTTTTCCTGTGCCTGGAGGACCGTATAAAATCATTGATTGAAAATGATTTGCTTGGACCATCCGCCATAAAATCTTACCTTCACCAACTAAATGCTGTTGTCCGATAATTTCTTGAATATTTGTAGGGCGCATTCGATGTGCGAGTGGTTGTTTCATTTGACCCTCTCCCTTAATGTATAATCTCATTCTATCGTATCATTTTTTTTGATGAAATTTGAAATAGGATGCTGTTTTGTGGGGAATATGAATATGAATATTCCTATTTTTCTTTCAATTGTAATAATTTCCGAGTTTTTCAATGTGATTTTATGTTATCATTTTGATACACAAGTTGAAATTTCTTATAATACTATATTATGCTATAATTTCATAGGATTTTAAATTGTGTTCTTTTATAAAGTGAAACTTTAATCAGTGGGGGTTTTGTTCATCCCCCACCTAACTTCTTTGCTCCAGCCGAATTTTGAGGTGGGAGTTTTACTGCCTGCAAATAGCGGGATAAATAAGATATAACCAATAGAAGTGAAAATTTGAAATGAGGTGCAAATAGATGAAGATTTCAACGAAAGGCCGCTACGGCTTAACAATTATGATTGACCTTGCAAAAAAGTTTGGTGAAGGCCCAATTTCATTAAAATCAATTGCACAGGCACATGATCTATCTGAGCATTACTTAGAGCAATTAATTTCACCACTTCGTAACGCTCGTCTTGTAAAGAGTACGCGTGGTGCATATGGTGGATATGTATTATCTGATCAGCCAGTCAACATTACAGCTGGAGATGTAATCCGTGTACTAGAGGGTCCAATTAGTGTTGTAGAAATGATAGAAGAAGAAGAACCAGCACAACGCCAATTATGGATGCGTGTTCGTGATGCAGTGCAAGAAGTATTAGATAGTACAACTTTAGAAGATTTAGTACGTTATGAGGAAGAAAATCACGGGGGCTATATGTTTTACATTTAATTCCTTGTGAAACGATTTGGAAAGAAGGAGATTTAATGGAACGCATTTACTTAGATCATGCTGCGACATCTCCGACTCACCCAGAAGTGGTCGAAAAGATGATTCCATATATGACAGAAACATTTGGAAACCCGTCTAGTATTCACTTTTATGGGCGTCAAACGCGCCATGCGGTAGATGAGGCGAGACGTGTGTGTGCACGTAGCATTCACGCGAGTCCAAATGAAATTATATTCACGAGCGGTGGTACAGAAGCTGATAATTTAGCACTTATAGGTGTAGCGCGTGCGAATCGTCATAAAGGTAACCACATTATTACAACGCAAATTGAACATCATGCGATTTTGCATACGTGTGAATTGTTAGAGCGTGAAGGATTTGAAGTGACGTATTTACCTGTTGATGAAACAGGGCGTGTTCAAGTTTCTGACATACAAAAGGCACTAACGGAAGAGACGATTCTTGTATCTATTATGTTCGGGAATAATGAAGTAGGGACAATACAACCAATTGTGGAAATAGGTAAGCTGTTAAAAGAGCATCAAGCTTATTTCCACACAGATGCTGTACAAGCTTACGGTTTAATAGAAATAGATGTGAAAGAGTTTGGTATTGATTTATTATCGATTTCCGCTCACAAAATTAACGGCCCAAAAGGTGTAGGGTTCCTATATGCTGGTGCAAATGTGAAATTTGAACCGTTATTAATAGGCGGAGAGCAAGAAAGAAAACGTCGTGCTGGTACTGAAAATGTACCTAGTATTGTTGGACTTCAACATGCAGTTTCGCTAGCTGAAAAAACTCGTGAGCAAAAAAATGCCCAATATGAAGAGTTTAAAGATATAATGGTATCTGTCTTCAAAAATGAGGACATTCATTTCGAGGTAAACGGAGACTTGGAATATCGCTTACCACATGTGTTTAATATAAGTTTTACAGGAATGAATATTGAACCGTTTCTTGTAAACCTAGACTTAGCTGGTATTGCAGTATCAAGTGGTTCTGCTTGTACAGCTGGTTCGATTGATCCATCACATGTATTAGTGGCGATGTTCGGAAAAGACTCCGATCAAATACGTTCATCCGTACGCTTTAGTTTCGGACTTGGAAATACGAAAGAGCAAATTGAAAAAGCGGCGTACGAAACAGTGAAAATCGTGAAGCGATTAACACAAAATTAGCATGGGAGGTGACATGATGAACAAACTACCTCAAGAAACACGCGTTGTCATCGGGATGTCCGGTGGCGTCGATTCATCTGTAGCAGCTCTTTTATTAAAAGAGCAGGGTTATGATGTAATCGGAATTTTTATGAAAAACTGGGATGATACAGATGCAAATGGTGTCTGCACAGCAACAGAAGATTACAATGATGTAATTGAAGTGTGTAACCAAATCGGCATTCCGTATTATGCAGTAAACTTTGAAAAACAATACTGGGATAAAGTATTTACGTACTTTTTAGATGAGTACCGAGCTGGTCGTACACCAAACCCAGATGTAATGTGTAACAAAGAAATTAAATTTAAAGCATTTTTAGAGCATGCAATTGCACTTGGTGCTGATTATGTAGCAACAGGTCATTATGCACGCGTTGCTTATATGGACGGCGAATATAAAATGCTTCGCGGCGTTGATGACAATAAAGATCAAACATATTTCTTAAATCAATTAAGCCAAGAGCAACTATCAAAAACAATGTTCCCATTAGGTGAATTAAAGAAACCACAAATTCGCGAAATGGCGACAGAAGCTGGTTTAGCGACAGCGGCGAAGAAAGATAGTACTGGTATTTGCTTCATCGGTGAGCGTAACTTTAAAGATTTCTTAAGTAACTATTTACCGGCGCAACCAGGTGTGATGCAAACATTATCTGGTGAAGTGAAAGGGAAACATGATGGTTTAATGTATTATACAATTGGACAACGTCATGGCCTTGGTATTGGTGGTAATGGTGATCCGTGGTTTGCTGTTGGAAAAAACTTGAAAGAAAACATTTTATATGTTGATCAAGGATTCCATAACGAACTTCTATATGGTGATGAAGTTATTGCTACGAATGTAGGCTGGGTAAGTAATAAAGCGAAGGAAAAAGAATTTACGTGTACAGCGAAATTCCGTTATCGTCAAGCAGACAATAAAGTAACGGTTCAAATCGTTGATGAAAATACAGTTCGTATTCTTTGTGATGAGCCAATTCGTGCGATTACGCCAGGCCAAGCAGTTGTTTTCTATGATGGAGATGAGTGCTTAGGCGGCGCTACAATTGATGAAGTATATCATAGTGGTAAGAAATTAGATTATTTAGGATAACACGAGAAGCCTCTGCCGATTAGCGGTTAGAGGTTTCTTTTACATAAAGCGAATTTTCGTTCGCTTGGAAAATACATTCTTTGTTATAATTTGTTGTAGAGGTGAAGGATATGTCAAACAAACTTGAAACAGGTATTAAATATATGCAAGAAGGAAACTGGGAAGAAGCAGCTAAAAATTTCACAGAAGCAATCGAAGAAAATCCGAAAGATGCGCTTGGATACATTAACTTTGCGAATTTATTAGATGTATTAGGTGATAGTGAGCGAGCAATTGTATTTTATAAACGTGCATTAGAATTAGATGGTAAATCTGCTGCTGCTTATTATGGCTTAGGAAATGTATATTACGGTCAAGAGCAATTTGCAGAGGCGAAGGCTGTATTTGAACAAGCGATGCAAGTGGGATTACAATCAGCTGACGTAACATTTATGTTAGGTATCACACATGTGCAACTTGGAAATGATCGTCTTGCACTTCCATTTTTACAAAGAGCGACGGAATTAGATGAAGGCGATGTAGAAGCTGTTTTCCAATGCGGACTTTGCTTCGCACGACTAGAACATATTCAAGAGGCAAAACCTTATTTTGAAAAGGTGTTAGAAATGGATGAAGAGCATGCAGATGCGTATTATAATTTAGGTGTTGCGTACGTATTCGAGGAGAATAACGAGAAAGCTCTTACTTTATTTAAGAAAGCGACTGAAATTCAAGCAGACCACTTTTTAGCTGGTAATGGTATTCGTTTATTAGAGCAAGAAGCTGAATAAAGTGAAATTATAGTTTAATGCGCAGTTACCCCTCATCTAAAGATTGTGAAAGAGGTGGGGGATGTACTGCTCATTAAAGTGAAAAGAACTCGGAAAGGAGAGGAAATATGGGAAATCAACATGCAATGGATTTGTTTGAGGAAGAAAAAAAATTTATAAAAGCGCAAGTTCTTCATACCATTTTCCACAACGAAGAAAACCTCTATTCCGTTGTCAGTATGAAAGTCATTGAAACGAATGAAACATACGACGAAAAAAAAGTAATGATAAACGGTCATTTTCCCCGTATGCATGAAGATGAAGTGTTTACATTAACAGGTCATTTTAAAGACCACCCAAAGTATGGAAAACAATATTTAGTTGAAACGTTTAAAAAAGAACTGCCACAAACAAAAGCAGGTATGGTGCAATATTTAGCGAGCGATTTATTTAAAGGGATTGGAAAGCGTACAGCCGAAAAAATCGTGGACCATCTTGGTGAGCATGCGATTTCTAAAATTATGGATGATCCGGATGCGTTAAGTGGTGTTGTAAACAAGCAAAAAGCGCAGGAAATATATGAGACGATTATTGAGCATCAAGGGCTCGAGAAAGTGATGAGTTTTTTAAATGGTTACGGTTTTGGAACAAAACTTTCTATTAAAATTTATCAGCAATATAAAGAGATGACATTAGAAGTGATTCGTAATAATCCGTATAAACTTATTGAAGAAGTGGACGGAATTGGATTTGGAAGAGCAGATGATATAGGGCGTGCAATCGGAATAACGGGCAATCACGACGACCGTGTACGTGCAGGGTGTTTTTATACGTTAGAGAATATTTCATTACAACTCGGTCACGTGTATATGGAAAAAGGTCAGCTTGTAAGAGAAACGATGTCACTTTTAAATAATCAAGAAGGTAGAGTGACTGAGGAAGATATTGTAGGCTGCGTTGAAATGATGCAAAGCGAAGGGAAAGTCATTATAGAAGAAGAGCGAGTGTATTTAGCTTCTTTATTCTATTCTGAGAAAGGCGTTGTAAAGTCAATTCGTCGTCTTATGAATCAAGAAGAAACCCCTGCATTCCCTGAAGCAGAAGTGTTAAAAACATTAGGAGAAATTGAAGAACAGCTAAAGGTACAGTATGCGCCGCTTCAGCAAGAAGCAGTTCAAACTGCACTTCATAAGCCGATGATGTTGTTAACAGGTGGACCAGGGACGGGGAAAACAACAGTTATTAAAGGAATTGTTGAAATGTATGCGTCACTTCACGGAGTATCATTAAATCCGAATGAATATAGTGATGATAATCCATTTCCAATATTATTAACGGCCCCAACTGGAAGAGCGGCGAAGCGCATGAGTGAATCGACAGGACTTCCAGCTTGCACAATTCATCGTCTGCTTGGATGGACGCCAGAAGGATCTTTTCAGCGCAATGAAACAGACCCTGTACAAGGGAAGCTCCTTATTATTGATGAGTTTTCGATGGTAGATATTTGGCTTGCAAATCAGCTATTCAAGTCACTTCCGACAAATATTCAAGTTATCGTTGTAGGTGATGAAGATCAGTTGCCATCTGTAGGACCTGGACAAGTGTTAAAAGATTTATTGAATGCAGGTGCGGTTCCAACGGTCAAGCTTACAGAAATTTATCGTCAAGCGGAAGGGTCATCTGTTATTCAACTTGCCCATGCGATAAAGGATGGAACACTTCCGCCAGATTTAGCACAAAATAAAAAAGATCGTTCATTTATCAGCTGTGCAGGTGCTCAAATTGTTGAGGTTGTTAAAAAGGTTTGTGAAAATGCTAAGACAAAAGGCTTTAGTGCAAGAGATGTACAAGTGTTGGCACCAATGTACCGCGGACCAGCAGGTATTAATGTGTTAAATGAAGCTCTTCAAGAAGTGTTTAATCCGAAAAAAGAAAAGAGTAAAGAAATTGCCTACGGTGACGTTGTATACCGCAGAGGTGATAAAGTACTTCAATTAGTCAATCAGCCGGAAAGCCAAGTGTTTAATGGTGATATTGGAGAAATTGTTTCAGTATTTTATGCGAAAGAAAATGTCGAGCAACAAGATATGATTATCGTTTCATTTGATGGAATTGAAGTAACATATACAAAGCCGGATTTAAATCAAATTACGCATGCCTATTGCTGCTCGATTCATAAATCACAAGGTAGTGAATTCCCAATAGTTATTATGCCAATTGTAAAGAGCTACTACCGTATGTTACGTCGTAATTTAATTTACACGGGTATTACAAGGAGTAAGAAATTCCTTATTATTTGCGGGGAGGAAGCAGCGTTTCAATCCGGTGTAAATCGCCTTGATGATGCAATGCGTCAAACGACTTTAGCTGGCCGATTGCAAGAATCACAAGGAGAAGTGCAGATGGTGACGGTTAATGGTGAAGAAATGGACGTGGAAAACATTTCACCGTATGATTTCATGTAACAAGGTGAAATTATATAGTGAACCTTTCAAACGTATAACGTTGAAAGGTTCTAGCAATGTATAAATGAATGCAGTTTGGACATAATGGCGAATAGAATCTGGGAGACTGTAAGGAGATGAAAGCCATATGTTCAGTTGTCCAAATTGCAAAGGGAAAGACATCGGAAAAATAGGTGTCAACCAATTTTATTGCTGGAATTGTTATATCGAATTATCGGTTTCAAAGGGGAAAATCCATACACATCAAGTAGAGGAAGATGGTTCATTAAGCTCTCTTGATGATTTATTTGATGATAATGAAAGAACGATCGGATAACGAAAAGGGGGATTTACTTTGAATCTACGCAATTCATTAATCGCATTAGGTGTTGGAGCTGCAGCGTATCAATATGCTCGCAAACAAGATGTATTTTCAAAACGCAATGTGAAAAAAGCACGTAAGATGATTAAGTCTTATTTATAAGGCGTAAAAAACTCCCTTTATGATAAGGGAGTTTTTTTATGCGCTTGTATGCAAATATAAAAGTCCGATTTCAGAGAAGAGATAAGATAAACCGTAGCATCCAACGCCAAGCATTCCATAATGCCATAAGTGCTTAGCTCTTTCCTTTCGTGAGGAACGAATAAAGAAGCCTTTCCAAATACCAAACCCGATACAAATCCATTCAAGAAGCATAAAAAGTGCGGATAATGCAAGCATAAATAAGATCATTATGAGCCCTCCTGATTATATTTTGACATTTTGTATTTTCAAGGGATGGTTGTCCTTATTATGTTAAATATATGTACGTCTTTAAAAAACAGTATGGTCTGTATAAAAAGATTTTAAAACTTTTGCACATAACCTAACCTATTTATTTTCAAAATAAAGATGGAGGAGGTTTTTCGTGTGAAGAATCTTAAAATCATTTGGATATATCGTTTAGGATTATTGTTACTCGTTTTTCTTTGTTTGCTCGTCTTTTTAAAAATTAAGCCACTATGGGCACCGATTATTTTTGTATTTAAAGTGGCGATCACACCGTTCTTTATTGCTTGTTTTATTGCTTATTTATTACACCCTTTAATTGAAAAAATCCATAAGGAAGGAATGCCACGCACACTTGCTATTTTGCTCATTTATATTCTTTTCTTTGGCGGAATTGGCTATGGAATTTATAAAGGAACGCCAGTTGTTATTAAACAGTTACAAGAAATTAATGAACAATTTCCACAGTTTACAAAAATGTACGATTCTTGGATGGATGGAGTTACAGAACAAACAGCGAATTTCCCATCATTTATTCATGAAAAGGTGAAACAAATTTTTGGTGGTGTAGAAACGAAGATTCAAGCGCTTTTAAATAAAGTCATGAGCACAGCTCGTGGTGTACTGGATTCGTTACTCATTATTTTCTTAATTCCATTCATTGTATTTTACATATTAAAAGATTACGGTGAGTTTTATCATATATTTTGGAAATTAGTCCCGAGTAAGTGGCGTAGTACGGGTCAAATGCTTGCGAAAGAAATTGATAAATCACTCGGAAGTTATATTCGAGGGCAGTTATTTGTTTGCTTAGTATTAGGGGGGGTATCTGTTCTTTCTTTTTGGTTTATCGGTATGAAATATCCATTGCTGCTCGGCATTATTATTGGGGTAACGGATATAATCCCGTACTTTGGTCCTATTTTAGGGGCGATTCCCACGTTGATGATTGCGGCAACGGTATCAACGAGTTTACTCATTAAGGCGGGGATTACAATTGCTATTTTGCAATTTTTGGAAAGTAACATTTTATCTCCTTACATCGTTGGTAAGTCGCTTCGTATGCATCCTGTTATTATTATGCTTGCATTACTAGTTGGAGGAGAGATAGCCGGGATTGTAGGATTACTAATATCAGTTCCAATTTTAGCAGTTATTCGTACAGTGATTGTTCATGTAAGGCCTCTTTGGAAAAAAGAAGATGTGTAATATAAAAGCCCTCTACTTATAAAAGTAGAGGGCTTTTATTATTTAGAGAGTTGCTCGTGTATTTGTTGAACGAGAGAGCTTACATCATTTGTTTGAATATGTTTTATTTTTTTCCATTCATTATCGTACATAAATATAATTTGATTGTTGAAAAGACGCTTTTGCTCTTTTAGATTAGAAATGTTTGCAAAAGAGTACTCTTCAAATATTGGGTTCTTACTTACATCTGGTCCATAAAAGAAGAGCCGTTTGTTCGTTAAAATTAACAGTCCTGGTCTTGCGACGGAACGATATATAAATATATTTAATGAGCATGCTGCATAAAAAAGGATTTTTTCATCAGTTGTTAACATTTCTTTAGCTTGATTCAATAAGGTTGTCATTGTAATCGCTCCTTTATTGTTAATAATTTAATTATAATAAATAATGTAATATTTAGAAATTTGTATAAAGTATTTTTTGAGAGGAGATTCCTATTTAGTAATAAATGCATAATATATTTAAAGGCTGTTAAGAATGAATAGTAGAATAACTATGATTAATAAGCAATTGATACAATATAAATGATTATCTACATTGACAAACTTAAGAGAATTCTATTATATTTAGTCATATAATACATTAAATCAATGACGGAACAAGTACGTTACAGTCCATTTGTAGAGAGAAGCTTCCACTGGCTGAAAGGAGCTTTAAATGAAGGGTAACAGAAAGCTAATCCTGAGAGCAGCTAATCACTGCCGTCTTGCCACGTTACGGCACCATGAGGTGATGAATTGATTGTTATAATAATCAATTCATAATTAGGGTGGTATCGCGAGTTAACTCTCGTCCCTTTTATTAGGGGCGGGAGTTTTTTATATTTAAGGAGGAAAATACAATGAAACAACTAACAGGCGCACAAATTCGTCAAATGTTTTTAGACTTTTTCCAAGAAAAAGGACATGCAGTAGAACCAAGTGCATCACTAGTTCCTCATGAAGATCCATCTCTGTTATGGATTAATAGTGGTGTAGCGACATTAAAGAAATATTTTGATGGTCGTGTAATCCCACAAAATCCACGTATTACAAATGCACAAAAATCAATTCGTACAAACGATATTGAAAACGTTGGGAAAACGGCTCGTCACCATACATTCTTTGAAATGTTAGGGAACTTCTCAATCGGTGATTACTTCAAAGAAGAAGCAATTACTTGGGCTTGGGAATTTCTAACGAGCGACAAATGGATCGGATTCGATAAAGAATTACTATCTGTTACAATTCATCCGGAAGATGAAGAAGCATTCACAATTTGGAATGAGAAAATGGGTGTTCCAAAAGAACGCATCATCCGTTTAGAAGAAAACTTCTGGGATATCGGTGAAGGACCAAGTGGACCGAATACAGAAATTTTCTATGACCGCGGTGAATCTTACGGTAATGACTTTAGTGACCCAGAATTATATCCGGGCGGAGAAAACGAGCGTTACTTAGAAGTATGGAACCTTGTATTCTCTCAATTTAACCATAATCCAGACGGTTCATATACGCCACTTCCTAAGAAAAACATCGATACAGGAATGGGTCTAGAGCGTATGACATCTATCGTTCAAGATGTACCTACGAACTTTGATACAGACCTATTCATGCCGATGATTGGTGCAACAGAATCAATTTCTGGTGAGAAATATCGTAATGGCGATTTAGAAAAAGATATGGCGTTTAAAGTAATTGCTGACCATATCCGTACAGTAACATTCGCTGTTGGTGACGGTGCTCTTCCATCTAACGAAGGCCGTGGTTATGTATTACGTCGTTTATTACGCCGTGCTGTTCGTTATTCTAAGAAATTAAACATCAACCGTCCGTTCATGTTTGAATTAGTACCGGTTGTTGGAGAAGTAATGAAAGACTTCTATCCAGAAGTACTTGAAAAGAAAGATTTCATCGCAAAAGTTGTGAAGAATGAAGAAGAGCGTTTCCATGAAACACTTCATGATGGTGAATCAATTTTAGCTGAAGTAATTGCAAAAGCGAAAGAAGAAAAAACAACTGTTATTTCTGGCGTAGATGCGTTCCGCCTATACGACACGTACGGTTTCCCAATTGAATTAACAGAAGAATATGCAGAAGAAGCTGGTATGACAGTTGATCAAGCGGGCTTTGAAAATGAAATGGAGAAACAACGTGAGCGTGCACGTGCTGCTCGTCAAGACGTTGATTCTATGCAAGTTCAAGGCGGTGTACTTGGTGAAGTTAAAGTAGCGAGCGAATTCGTTGGTTACGGTACAGTTGCAACAGAAAGTAACGTTGTTGCCCTTGTGAAAAATGGTGAGTATACAGATAGCTTACAAGCAGGTGAAGAAGGACAATTAATGCTTGATGTAACGCCATTCTACGCTGAGAGCGGTGGGCAAATTGCAGACCGTGGTTACCTTCTTGCTGACGGCGTGAAAGTTGTTGTGAAAGACGTACAAAAAGCACCAAATGGTCAAAACTTACACAAAGTAGTTGTGGAAGAAGGTACATTAACGAAAGAAGCGGCTGTAAAAGCTCTTATCGATACGAAAAACCGTAGTAGCGTTGTGAAAAACCATACAGCAACTCACTTACTGCACCAAGCATTAAAAGATATACTTGGAACGCATGTTAACCAAGCTGGTTCTCTTGTAACATCTGAACGTTTACGTTTTGACTTCTCTCACTTCGGTCAAGTACAAGCTGATGAATTAGAAAAAATTGAGCGTATCGTAAACGAAAAAATTTGGGAAAGTATTGATGTTGCGATTTCTCAAAAAGCAATCGAAGAAGCGAAAGAAATGGGCGCAATGGCATTATTCGGTGAAAAATACGGTGATGTTGTACGCGTTGTGCAAGTAGGCGATTACAGCTTAGAGCTTTGCGGTGGTTGTCACGTTGATAACACAGCTTCTATCGGTATTTTCAAAATCGTTGCTGAGTCTGGTATCGGTGCAGGAACTCGTCGTATTGAGGCGGTAACTGGTAAGTCTGCATACGAATTAATGAACGATCAAGTAGGTTTATTAAAAGAAGCAGCAGGAAAAATGAAAACAAATCCAAAAGATATTTTAACAAGAGTTGATGGTTTATTTACTGAAGTAAAACAACTTCAAAAAGAAAACGAATCTCTTGCTGCGAAATTAAGCAATATCGAAGCTGGAAACTTAACTGATTCAGTAATGACAGTTGATGGCGTGAACGTATTAGCGGCGAAAGTAAATGTTGCAGATATGAACAACTTACGTACAATGATGGATGACCTTAAAAATAAGTTAGAGTCTGCAGTTGTTGTATTAGCGTCTGTAAATGACGATAAGGTAAACATTTTAGCTGGCGTAACGAAAGATTTAATTAGTCAAGGTTACCATGCGGGTAAACTTGTGAAAGAAGTAGCTTCTCGTTGTGGAGGCGGCGGTGGTGGCCGTCCTGATATGGCACAAGCAGGCGGTAAAAACCCAGCGCAAGTAGAGGAAGCTTTAGCGTTTGTACAAGAGTACGTTAAATCTGTTTCAAAATAAAGAGATAGTAGTGTACAATGGTAGGGAGAGGAGAAGTTCTTCTCCCTATACTTACTACTTACAAGTGAGGTGCTTGAAATGGACGGTTTTGATAAGACAATGAAGTTTAGCATTCAAGATGAAAAACAGAGTGTCCATGTAAATGATGTACTTTTAACTGTGTATGATGCACTTCAAGAAAAAGGTTATAATCCGATTAACCAAATCGTCGGTTATTTATTAAGTGGAGATCCAGCATACATACCTCGCCATAAAGATGCACGAAGCATCGTTCGCAAGCTTGAACGTGATGAGATAATTGAAGAGCTTGTGAAGTCTTACTTGAAACATCATCGTGAGGAGTAGTTTATGCGGATATTAGGTTTAGATGTTGGTACTAAAACAGTCGGTGTTGCAATGAGCGATGAAATGGGCTGGACAGCACAAGGGCTGGAAACAATCAGGATTAACGAAGAACGAGGCCACTTTGGTTTTGACCGTATTTCTGAGTTGGTAAAACAGTACAATGTGGACAAAATAGTAGTAGGTTTACCTAAAAATATGAATGGTACAATCGGCCCTCGTGGTGAAGCGTGCCAGCAATTTGCAGAAAACCTGCGAAATCTGTTACAATTAGAAGTTGTAATGTGGGACGAGCGTTTGTCGACGATGGCAGCGGAACGTCTGCTCATTTCAGCTGATGTGAGCCGTAAGAAGCGAAAACAGGTAATCGATAAGATGGCTGCAGTCGTGATCTTACAAGGATTTTTAGATAGTAAATAAGAGGTGACCAAAATGGAAGAAAATCAAATTACAATTGTAGACGAAAAAGGAAACGAACATTTATGTGAAATTATTTTCACTTTTGATGCTGAAAAATTCGGCAAAAAATCTTACGTAGTCTTCTCTCCAATCGGTGAAGTAGACGAAGATGGAGACCAAATCTTCGATGCAATGGCATATGAGCAAAGTGAAGAAGAGGGCGGAACATTACTTTCAATTGAATCTGAAGAAGAGTGGGAAATGGTACAAGAAATGTTTAACACTCTTGCTGATGAGCAAGAAGAAGAATAGTAATGGATAAAAAGGCGAACTGTGTACACAGTTCGCCTTTTTTGTATTTATATGCAACATGACAGATTTTTTGTCGAAACTACGTAATTGTTTATAGTATAATAAGACGGGTTGTATGAAAAAAGGCTTTAAATAAGTAGCTGTCACCGATTATTTAGAAATGATTGGTTTTGCTTTATGTTTGTAGGGCATTGTATAGAGGAAGTGTATACGGTCTACAATTGAATAAGGAGGAAGAATTTTGGTAGAGAATCAAGTGAAGAAGAAGCGTAGACGTATTTTTTTAATTTCGATTATCGCACTGCTTTTAGTTTGTGGATCAGTCTATGCGTATATTTCATCTGCATTAGGACCAGTTGATAGTGGAAATAAAAAAGAGATTGAGGTAGAGATTCCAAAGGGGTCATCTACAAGTAAAATCGGTGAGATTTTAGAAGAAAAAGGTGCTGTGAAAAGCAGTACAGTTTTTAGTTTTTATACGAAATTTAAGTCGAAAAGCTTACAAGCAGGTACATATTTATTAAATCCTTCGATGAGTGCTAACGATGTCATTGAACAAATGTCATCTGGCAACGTACATCGTCCGGCTCTTTATAAAGTGACGATTAAAGAAGGGGCGCAAGTAACTGAAATTGCTGAAGTGATTGCGGCAGAATTAAAGTGGAATAAAGATGATGTTGTGCGTCAATTAAACGATAAAGCATTTATTCAAAAAATGCAGCAAAAGTATCCGAAGCTATTAACAGATAAAATTTTTGATAGCAACATTAAATATCCACTAGAAGGATACTTATATCCAGCAACGTATTCTTTCTATAAAAAGGATACAAAATTAGAAGAAATTGTAATCCTGATGCTTGAGAAAACAAATGCAATTATTGTTCAAAATGAGGCGAAAATGAAAGCGAAGAACTGGGATGTTCATCAACTTCTCACGTTGTCTTCACTTATTGAAGAAGAGGCTACTGGCTTTACTGATCGCCAAAAAATCTCTAGTGTTTTCTACAATCGTCTAGCGAAAGGCATGCCGCTTCAAACGGATCCGACGGTATTATACGCGCTTGGAAAGCATAAACAACGTGTATTATACGAAGACTTGAAAGTAAACTCACCGTACAATACGTATGTTGTGAAAGGGTTGCCGGTTGGACCGATTGCAAACTCTGGTAAACATTCAGTGGAAGCAGCGTTAGATCCTGCGCAAACAGATTATTATTATTTCTTAGCTGCACCAAGTGGTGAAGTGTATTATGCGAAAACATTAGAAGAACATAATGCATTAAAGCAAAAATACATTACGAAAAAACAGTGAAATGGGGAGGGATAGCGAAAAGGGTCGCATATCCCTCTTTTTTGTGGTAAAATATATCGGGTTAAAAACTGGCAGAAGAATCGTTTTTAATATCAAAACGGGACGTACAAGCTAAGGGTGAAACTGGCTTGTATTTTTATTGCATTCTATGTGTGAAAAGACAAAGGTTGACGCGTCATAGAGGCACTTCTCCATGTAAATAAGGAGGACCAATTATGGAGGATGCAGTTAACGAGTACCTATTATCATTTATTGATCCAAAAGATAAATTAATTCTTGAAATGGAAGAGTATGCAACTGAAAACCATGTGCCGATTATGGATCGACTTGGAATGGAATTTATGCTGCAATTTTTACGTTTAATTGGACCGGAAAGTATTTTAGAACTTGGAACAGCAATCGGTTATTCTAGTATTCGTATGATGCAAGCTATTCCGAACTCTCGCATTGTGACAGTAGAGCGCAATCGTGAACGATATGAAAAGGCACTTGAATATATAGAATGTTCCTCGGTAACAGACCGTATTTCTGTTATTTACGGTGATGCTTTAGAAACGGGCGAACAAGTGAAAGAACATGGAACATTTGATGTTATTTTTATTGATGCAGCGAAAGGGCAGTATCGTCGCTTTTTTGACTTATACGAACCGTTATTAAATCCTGGTGGCGTTATTATTTCAGATAACGTTATGTACCATGGTCTTGTGACGACAAAAGAGAAAATTGAAAATAGACGTACCCGTGGTTTGATTCGTCGTATTAAGACGTACAATGAATGGCTTATGAATCATGAAGGATATGATACAACGATTTTCCCAATTGGCGATGGAGTGGCTGTAAGTAAAAAGAGAGGGTGACAAAAGTATGAAGAAACCTGAATTGTTAGTAACGCCTAGAGCGGTGGCGGATATTGAACCTCTTGCGAAAGCAGGGGCAGATGCAGTAATGGTTGGTGAACAAAAGTTTGGTTTACGTTTGGCAGGAGAGTTTTCACGTGAAGATGTGAAACAAGCTGTAAACATTGCACATGAAAATGGTGTGAAAGTATACGTTGCAATGAATGCGATGTTCCACAATGATAAAGTAGAAGAATTAACGGACTATGTTGCCTTTTTAAATGAGGTAAATGTAGATGCGATTGTTTTCGGAGATCCAGCGGTATTAATGGCTGTTCGTGAAGTTGCACCAAATATGCAACTTCACTGGAATACAGAAACGACAGCAACAAACTGGTTTACTTGTAACTATTGGGGGCAAAGAGGAGCGAAACGCGCTGTATTAGCTCGTGAGCTTAGCTTAGATGAAATTGCTGAATTAAAAGAAAATGCTGAAGTGGAACTTGAAGTACAAATTCACGGTATGACTTGCATGTTCCAATCGAAGCGTTCACTAGTAGGAAACTACTTTGAGTATCAAGGGCGTAATCTCGACATCGAAAAGAAAAAGTATGAAGAGAATATGTTCTTATACGACCCGGAACGTAATAACAAATATCCAATTTATGAAGATGAAAATGGTACTCACATTATGAGTCCGAATGATATTTGTTTCATCGATGAGTTAGAGGAACTAATCGATGCTGAAGTCGATAGCTTAAAAATTGATGGTGTCCTAAAAAGTTCTGAGTACATTATTGAGGTAACGAAGAAATATCGTAAGGCGATTGATTTATGTGTAGAAGATCGTGATGCGTATTATGACGTGAAAGATGATTTATTTAAAGAGATAGAAGAAATACAACCGGTAAATCGTCCGTTAGATACAGGATTCTTCTTTAAAGAAACGGTTTACTAAACGAGGAGGGTGTAGGAAATGGCTGTACAAGAAATTTCACGAGTGATCGATGGCAAACGCGTTATTGTGAAAAAACCTGAACTGTTAATCCCTGCGGGTAACTTAGAAAAATTAAAAGTAGCTATCCATTATGGGGCAGATGCTGTATATTTAGGTGGACAAGAATTTGGTCTTCGTTCTAATGCAGGTAACTTTACGCTGGAAGACATGGCAGAAGGCGTTGAATTTGCAAAGAAATATGGAGCAAAAATATACGTAACAACAAATATTTTTGCACATAATGAAAATATGGATGGGCTAGAGGAATATTTAAAAGGGATTGAAAAAGCTGGCGTAACGGGAATTATCGTTGCCGATCCGCTTATTATTGAGACATGTAAACGTGTGGCGCCTTCTGTTGAGGTGCATTTAAGTACACAACAATCACTATCCAACTGGAAAGCAGCACAGTATTGGAAAGAAGAAGGTTTACATCGTCTTGTATTAGCTCGTGAAGCAAGCTATGAAGAAATGAAAGAAATTAAAGAAAAAGTTGATGTTGAAATTGAAGCATTCGTCCATGGTGCAATGTGTATCGCGTATTCAGGGAGATGTACATTAAGTAACCATATGACAGCGCGTGACTCTAACCGTGGTGGTTGTTGTCAATCTTGCCGCTGGGATTATGATTTAGTTCAAACGGTATCACAACATAAAGATGCAAAAGAGCTTCCTCTATTCCAAGAAGAAGATGCTCACTTTGCGATGAGCCCAAAAGATTTAAATTTAATCTTATCAATTCCGAAAATGATTGAAATTGGAATTGATAGCTTAAAAGTTGAAGGACGTATGAAATCTATCCATTACGTAGCGACTGTAGCAACTGTATATCGTAAAGTAATTGATGCGTATTGTGCGGATCCGGATAACTTTGAGTTTAAACAAGAATGGTTAGATGAACTTGATAAATGTGCAAATCGTGATACAGCTCCTGCATTCTTTGAAGGGGTTCCAGGACATCAAGAGCAAATGTTTGGAAATCATAGTAAGAAAACAACGTATGATTTTGCTGGTTTAGTGTTAGATTATAATGAAGAAACGGGCATCGTAACGCTTGAGCAACGTAATCACTTCAAACCAGGACATGAAGTGGAGTTCTTTGGGCCAGAAATAGAAAACTTTACGCAAACGGTGGAGAAAATTTGGGATGAGGATGGAAACGAATTAGATGCAGCGAGACATCCGTTGCAAATCGTGAAATTCAAAGTGGATCAACCAGTGTATGTGAATAATATGATGCGCAAAAACATACTTCAATAAGAAAGAGTGGTAGTCGAATGGGGACGAATAAGCCTGTTGTAATTGGAATCGCTGGTGGTTCAGGATCAGGAAAAACAAGTGTAACGAAAGCGATTTTTGACCATTTTAAAGGTCATTCCATTTTAATCTTGGAGCAAGATTATTATTACAAAGATCAAAGCCATTTACCAATGGAAGAACGTTTAAAAACAAATTACGATCATCCTTTAGCGTTTGATAATGATTTGTTAATTGACCATTTGCAGCAGTTGCTTGCATATGAGCAAGTGGAAAAGCCTATATATGACTATACATTGCATACGCGTTCAGAAAAAATTATTCCAGTTGAGCCGAAAGATGTAATTATTTTAGAAGGAATTCTTATTTTAGAAGACCCACGTCTTTGTGAGTTAATGGATATTAAGGTGTTCGTTGATACAGATGCAGACCTTCGTATTTTACGCCGCATGCAGCGCGATATTGAAGAGCGCGGTCGTACAATGGATTCAGTTATCGACCAATACGTAAACGTTGTACGTCCAATGCATAATCAATTTATTGAGCCTTCTAAGAAATTCGCGGATATTATTATCCCTGAAGGTGGACAAAATCATGTTGCAATTGATATTATGGTGACAAAAATTGCAACAATTCTTGAACAAAAAGTAAATTTGTAATAGCATAGTAAAAGATATACGATAGGAAGGGATTTTTTCCCTTCTTATCGAATACAATGAAACATGAAACCTCACCTACCAATAGGTGAGGGCATATTTATATCAACTTTCCATACATACCTTCTTTATATAAGGAAGAATTGGAGAATAAGGGGTTGTATGTGACAACTCCACTAGTGCTACGTGTGCTAGAAACCTCCGCTATATAAGCGGAGGAGTTTTCATATGGAACTCCTCTTTTTTTCGGGGGATTGGTATATAAAAGGAGTGGAAAACATGGCAACAGAAAAAACATACCCTATGACGCAAGAGGGTAAGCAAAAACTAGAGAACGAAGTTGAACAATTAAAAACAGTAAGACGTAAAGAAGTTGTAGAGCGTATTAAGATCGCACGTAGCTTCGGAGATCTTTCAGAGAACTCTGAGTATGATGCAGCGAAAGATGAGCAAGCATTCGTAGAAGGACGTATTACACAACTTGAAAACATGATTCGTAATGCGGTTATCATTGAAGACAATGGTGAAGAGTCTACAGTTGTAACATTAGGTAAAACTGTAACATTTAAAGAGTTACCAGGTGGAGACGAAGAAGCATACATAATCGTAGGTAGCGCAGAAGCCGATCCATTTGAAGGAAGAATTTCTAACGATTCTCCAATCGCAAAAAGCTTATTAGGTAAGCAAATTGGTGAGAAGGTAGCAATCCAAACACCAGGTGGAGAAATGCAAGTAGAGATTATCTCTGTAAAATAACGTAAAAAATCACTCGTGTAAAAACGAGTGATTTTTTATTTGTATAAAAGGTGAAACACCTCGTCTAAACTACAATAGACGAGGTGTTTTTTATGAAAATGAAACGGAGAATTATAATTGTTTTAATTTGTTTTATGGGTGTGATTTTTTTATTACTTTGTCGTTTAATCCAAATACAGATTATAGATACGGAATCATTTACTGACCGAAATATCAATCTGATTGAAAAAAGTGTTACGCAACGAACACAATCACTTACAGTAGATAATGGAAGAGGGCATTTTACAGATCGAAATGGTAAGGAAATTGGTGAAGAGAAATATCCAGTCTTAATTGTTTTTCCATTTTTACAAATAAAAAATGACATGTTAGAGAAAATTGCGCATATCATTGGTGTGTCGAGACAAGAGATAAGACTGCAAATGAAAAATAAGAATCAAGCATTTATATTACGAAGGGAGAATACCCCATTTCAATTGACGCTCGAGCAGATGAAGAAGGTAAATCAATTAGATATTTTAGGTATTGTAGCAGCAGAAGTTCGACTGAAGCAAATGGGAGAGGCAGATCATTTAATTGGTGATGTGGGAGAGAATGAACAGGAATTTCAAAAGCGTTATGGAGAAATGAAAAAAACTTCGAAACAAACGCCAATTGGTATTTCTGGATTGCAACAATCATTTGATGAATTTTTACTGACTGATGGAGAAGCGAAAGTACTATATCAAGTGGATCGACAAGGAGAACCGATTTTTGGGAAGCAGGCGAAATACACTTCGCCAGGAAATCCATTTTATCCAGTTACTATTCAAACAACAATACATAAAACGTTGCAACGACGAGCAGAGAAGAGTATAGATGAAAACGGAATAAAAAAAGGTGGGTTAGTATTACTAGACATAAAGAATAGTGAAGTTGTAGCAATGGTAAGTAGGCCTTCTTTACAGATGAATGATAGGAGGATATATAAAGCTACACTTGAAAATCAAATGTTAACTCCTCATTTTCCGGGGTCTGTTTTTAAAACAGTAGTTGCAGCAGCAGGAATTGATGAGAATTTGGTGCGGTTTAATCGTACATTTAACTGTAATACGGATTTATACGGTGAAAATCTTCCACAAGTTATGATGGGGTCATTAAACTTTAAGGAAAGCTTTGCTAGAAGCTGTAATCGAACGTTTGCCGTATTAGGTGGTGAACTAATGCAAAAGGATAGGGAAGTATTAGAAACGTATTTAGAGGCCTTAGGAGCAAGTGAGAAGGTAGGTTGGAAAGGTTCGGTATTTCATACACCAGAATTTGAGCAATTGCCAGAAGAAAAGAGTGCTATTATTTGGGAAAGCGAAGAAAATAAAGATAGTAGAAAAGCGATTGCTCAAACGATGGTCGGACAAAAAGATGTACGTGTGTCACCTCTAGCTATAGCGAATATGATGGCGACAATTGCTAGAGGTGGAGAGAAGATGGAAGTGAAAGTCGTTAAAAAAATAGCGTATAAAAATGGAACTGACTTTTTTACATTTGAAAATCATAAATTAAATGGGAAACAGCTTTCTTATGAAACGATGAAAAAATTACAACAGTTGTTAAGAGGCGTTGTAACGATGGAGAAAGGAACGGGAACCGCATTCCGTTCGTTGCCACTAACTGTCGCTGGAAAATCTGGGACGGCACAAACAGGAAAAGGAGAGAAGGTGAATCGCTGGTTTGCAGGTTATTTTCCATATGAAAACCCAAGATATGCTTTAGTTGTAGTTGATATAGAAACAGATAACGTAAATGTAGTTACACCAGCTTTTGCAGAAATGGTAGAAGCAATTCATCAATTAGAAATTGAAAAGTAATCTTGCAATTATTTATGAAATGTTTTCATTTCGTGAAAATATTATTGTAAATGTTCAACCTTTCTAGATTTAATGTTACAATAGCAAGTATGAAAAACTGCATGGAGGTTTGAAGAATGGCAGGAGGATCTAGATTCCAACAGAAACAACAAAAACGTCGTCAAAACGGTGTTTTAAATATTGCGATTGCTATTGTATTAGTAGCAGTAGCTATTGTAGCATATCAATTGTTTGTTCCTGACACAAAAGAGCAAGCGTCTTCTAGTGATAATAAAAAAGTAGCTCAGCAAACAACAAAAGAAAATAAAGCTGAGAAAGCAAAAGGTAAAGAAGAGACGAAGAAGAACGAGCAAGAGAAAGAGAAAGCAGAGGCTAAGAAGAAGGAAGAAGAAGAGAAGCTAAAGGCTGAAGAAGAAAAGAAAAAAGCTGAAGAAGAAGCAAAAACTAATGAGAAAATATCAGCTGAAAAAACACAGCCAAAGGCAACAGATGCTTATACGAAACCTTCTTGGAAGCCAGTAGGTACAGAACAAGGTGCAACACCTGCGATGACGTTTCAAAAAGGTACAGCAGATTGGAATGAGATGAATCAGGCGATTTCCGCTGCAATTGATGTTCCGGTAGAGCAATTGGTTATTCATAGAATCGGAAATAACGGTAAGAATAAAGCTTACGGTAACGTGCAAGATAAGCAATCAGGTAAAAAATATTATGTAAATATTGATTGGGTAGACAATGAGGGCTGGAAACCAGTACTCGTTCAAACTCTAAACTAAAAAAGAGAGGCTCTTAGGAGCCTCTCTTTTTTAGTTAGCGTAATTTCTTTAATTTAAAATGAACAACCGCACTATAATAAGGTCTTTTGCTTTCAGGATCCATAATCATTTGGTGAGAAATATGATGAACTTCGAGCATAAGTGCTTTATTATTATCAATTTGTTCGCTAATTTTCTTTTCTAAAGAAACCAAGTTTGCAGCCTCGAAAAATTCTACTTTATCTTCTAACATTTCAAAGGTAAATGACACAAAGATGCCCCCTCTCCTGTGATAATCACCTATAGTGTAACAAAGAAAAGAAGGAAATACTATGTACATTTCAATTGACATTTTTAGAAAGAGGGAATATCATACTGATAAAACCGATAAGAAAAAGGGGAATTTTTATGGGCATAGAATTTAATGGTTTATTTGATGAATGGGCTCATACGTACGACTCATTTGTACAAGGCGAAGATATACAATATAAAGAAGTTTTTGCCCATTATGAGGACATTTTAGAGGATGTAGTTAACAAGTCATTTGGCAACGTATTAGAATTTGGTGTTGGTACTGGCAATTTAACAAATAAATTATTACTTGCTGGCCGCACAGTTTACGGTATAGAACCGTCACGTGAAATGCGTACTATCGCAAAAGAGAAATTACCAAAAGAGTTTTCAATTACAGAGGGTGATTTTCTTTCATTTGAAGTTCCAAATTCAATTGATACAATTGTGAGCACCTATGCATTTCATCATTTAACAGATGATGAAAAAGACGTAGCAATTGCGAAGTATAGTCAATTGCTAAACAAAGGTGGTAAAATAGTGTTTGCTGATACGATATTTGCAGATCAAGATGCATATGATAAAACTGTTGAGACAGCAAAACAAAGAGGTTTTCATCAGTTAGCAAACGATTTGCAAACAGAATACTATACACGTATTCCGATCATGCAATCTATTTTTGAAAACAATGGCTTCCACGTAACGTTTACGAGATTAAATCATTTCGTTTGGGTAATGGAGGCAACTAAGCAATAGAAAGAGGGATTAGATTGAGAATTGCTGTAATTGGAGCAATGGAAGAAGAAGTACGTATTTTACGTGACAAATTAGAACAAGCAGAAACAGAAACTGTTGCAGGTTGTGAATTTACGAAAGGGCTATTGGCAGGACATGAAGTAATCTTGCTAAAGTCTGGTATTGGTAAAGTAAATGCAGCTATGTCAACGACAATTTTATTAGAAAAATATAAACCTGAAAAAGTAATCAACACTGGTTCAGCTGGTGGATTCCATCATTCTTTAAATGTTGGAGATGTAGTTATTTCAACAGAAGTTCGTCACCATGACGTAGATGTAACAGTATTTAACTACGAATATGGTCAAGTGCCAGGAATGCCACCTGGATTTAAAGCTGATGAGGCATTAGTTGCATTAGCTGAGAAATGTATGCAGGCAGAAGAAAATATTCAAGTTGTAAAAGGAATGATTGCAACAGGTGATTCATTTATGAATGATCCGAACCGCGTTGCAGCAATTCGTGATAAATTTGAAGACCTTTATGCAGTAGAAATGGAAGCAGCAGCTGTTGCGCAAGTATGCCACCAATATGAAGTTCCGTTTGTTATTATTCGTGCACTTTCTGATATTGCAGGTAAAGAATCAAATGTTTCATTTGATCAATTTTTAGATCAAGCAGCTCTTCATTCTACAAACTTTATCGTAAAAGTATTAGAAGAGTTAAAGTAATGTAACAAAAAGGCAACTGTCTCATATAAAGAAAATACATACAGTTGCCTTTTCTTTATTGGCAAATAAGGGGGAGAACACGATGAATGTATATCGTGGAGTTCATGAGTTGATTGGTCATACACCAATCGTAGAAATTACTCGTTTTTCACTTCCGGAAGGAGTCCGTTTATTTGCAAAGCTTGAATTTTACAACCCAGGCGGAAGCGTTAAGGATCGTTTAGGAAGAGAATTAATCGAAGATGCGTTAGAAAAAGGGCTTGTTGCAGAGGGCGGAACAATTATTGAACCGACGGCTGGAAATACAGGTATTGGACTGGCACTTGCAGCGTTAGAACATGATTTACGCGTCATTGTTTGTGTACCAGAGAAATTTAGTGTTGAAAAACAAGAATTAATGAAAGCGCTAGGTGCAACAGTCGTGCATACCCCGACTGAGCAAGGAATGACCGGCGCAATTGCAAAGGCAAAAGAATTAGTAAAGGAAATACCAAATTCATACTCTCCAAGTCAGTTTGCTAATGAAGCAAACCCTCGTGCTTATTTCAAAACACTAGGTCCTGAACTTTGGGATGCGCTGAATGGAGAGATTAATATATTTGTTGCAGGGGCAGGAACTGGCGGTACGTTTATGGGAACTGCGTCTTATTTAAAAGAAAGAAATATTGATATTAAAACGGTTATTGTAGAACCAGAAGGATCTATTTTAAATGGCGGTAAAGCTGGTTCACATGAAACAGAAGGTATTGGTCTTGAATTCATTCCACCATTTTTAAAAACATCTTATTTTGATGAAATTCATACGATTTCTGATCGAAATGCATTTTTACGTGTAAAAGAATTGGCGCAAAAGGAAGGCCTTCTCGTTGGAAGCTCTTCAGGAGCGGCATTTCATGCAAGCTTACTTGAGGCAGAAAACGCAGCACCAGGTACAAATATTGTAACGATTTTTCCTGATAGTAGTGAGCGCTATTTAAGTAAAGACATATACAAAGGATGGGAATAAAAAATGAGAGCAAAGACAAAGTTAATTCATGGTATTCGCATAGGAGAACCTTCAACTGGATCTGTAAACGTGCCGATATATCAAACGAGTACGTACAAACAAGAAGCAGTTGGTAAGCATCAAGGATATGAATATTCACGAACAGGTAATCCAACTCGTTCAGCTTTAGAAGAAATGATTGCAGTGTTAGAAAATGGTCATGCTGGATTTGCATTTGGTTCAGGGATGGCAGCTATTACAGCAACTATTATGCTATTCTCAAAAGGAAATCACGTCATTTTAACAGATGATGTTTATGGCGGTACGTATCGCGTTATTACAAAAGTACTAAACCGTTTCGGCATTGAGCATACATTTGTAGATACAACAAACCTAGAGGAAGTTGTAGAAGCAATTCGCCCAAATACGAAAGCGATTTATGTGGAAACACCAACGAATCCATTACTGAAAATTACTGATATTAAGAAAATATCCGCTCTTGCTAAAGAGAACGATTTATTAACAATTATTGATAACACATTCATGACGCCATATTGGCAGTCGCCAATTTCTTTAGGAGCAGACATTGTACTTCATAGTGCAACGAAATATTTAGGTGGGCATAGTGATGTAGTTGCAGGCCTAGTAGCTGTAAATAGCCCGCAACTAGCAGAAGACCTTCATTTCGTACAAAACTCAACAGGAGGTATTCTTGGACCACAAGACAGCTTCTTACTACTTCGTGGTTTAAAAACATTAGGAATTCGTATGGAGGAGCATGAAATAAATTCACGCGCAATTGCTGAGTTTTTAAATAACCATCCGAAAGTAAATAAAGTATATTATCCAGGTCTTGAATCACATCAAAATCATGAATTAGCAAAAGAACAGGCGAACGGATTTGGTGCAATCATCTCATTCGATGTAGATAGTGAAGAAACATTAAATAGAGTACTTGAGAAGTTACAGTACTTTACACTTGCTGAAAGCTTAGGAGCAGTAGAAAGTTTAATTTCCATTCCATCACAAATGACACATGCATCAATCCCAGCAGATCGCCGTAAAGAATTAGGAATTACAGATACATTAATTCGAATCTCTGTTGGTATTGAAGATGGAGAAGATTTAATTGAAGATTTGGCACAAGCACTAGCATAGTAAAAATGCACTGCTAATATAGAGCAGTGCATTTTTATTATATTAATTTGTGAAATATTTCACAAATTAGACATACACAAATGAAATGATTTCATGTATATTGAATTCATGAAATATTATTCACGAACAAACTTGTGAAATATTTCACAAGCGATGGGATTCATGTAGGAAGGTAACTCTATTTTTTTACGCTAATCGGGACTTTTTATGACCTATAGGGACTTGTGAGGTCCAAGATAGCAGAATAGGAGGAAATTTACATGGTAGTCAAAGAGAAAGTTGTAAATGAAATGCAAGAGGTAAAAGAGATGATTGATACGTTAGTAGATAACGGTCAAAAAGCTTTACAAGCATTAGAAAGTTTTACACAAGAGCAAATTGACAACATTGTTCATGAAATGGCGCTTGCGGGTGTCGATCAACATATGCCGCTTGCGAAGTTGGCTGTTGAAGAAACGGGCCGTGGCGTATATGAAGATAAATGCATTAAAAATATTTTTGCCACTGAATATATTTGGCATAGTATAAAGAAAGATAAAACGGTAGGAATTATTCATGAAGATCCTCATGAAGAAATAATAGAAATCGCAGAACCTGTCGGTGTAGTAGCTGGGGTAACGCCAGTAACGAACCCAACATCGACAACAATGTTTAAAGCATTAATCGCGATAAAAACGAGAAATCCAATTATTTTCGCATTTCATCCTTCTGCACAAAACTGTTCCGTTGCAGCGGCAAAAACAGTATATGATGCAGCAGTGAAAGCTGGTGCACCAAAGCATTGTATTCAATGGATTGAAAGACCTTCTGTGGAAGCAACGAAACAATTAATGAACCATGATGGTGTCGCACTCGTTCTAGCAACTGGAGGGGCTGGTATGGTGAAATCGGCTTATTCTACTGGTAAACCCGCGCTAGGTGTAGGGCCAGGCAATGTACCATGTTATATAGAGAAATCGGCACATGTAAAACGTGCTGTTAATGATTTGATTTTATCGAAAACATTTGATAACGGTATGATTTGTGCGTCAGAACAAGCCATCATTGTAGATAAGGAAATCTATAATGATGTTAAAGCAGAAATGATTGCAAATAATTGTTATTTTGTAACAGAGGAAGAGAGAAAGAAATTAGAAAAGCTTGTTATTAATGAAAATACATGTGCAGTAAATAGTGATATTGTTGGGAAATCAGCACAGTATATTGCTGAATTAGTAGGAATTACTGTACCTGAACATACAAAAATGCTTGCAGCTGAAATTAAAGGCATCGGAGCAGCGTATCCACTATCTCGTGAGAAACTGAGCCCAGTGTTAGCTTGTGTAAAAGCAAATTCATTAGAAGAAGGATTTACATATTGCGAAGAAATGTTAGAGCTTGGTGGCCTAGGGCATTCAGCGGTTATCCATTCTACAAATAAAGAAGTACAAAAACAATTTGGGTTACGTATGAAAGCCTGCCGTCTCATTGTAAATGCACCTTCATCACAAGGTGGAATTGGTGATATATATAATGGATTTATTCCATCACTTACGCTTGGTTGTGGCTCCTACGGGAAAAACTCAGTTTCCCAAAACGTAACGGCGACTCATTTATTAAATATAAAAAGGTTGGCAAATAGAAAAAAGAATATGCAGTGGTTCAAATTACCACCCAAAATTTATTTTGAAAAACATGCGACAGCATATTTAGCAAACATGCCTAACATTTCCCGCGCATTTATTGTAACGGATCCAGGGATGGTTGAGCACGGTTATGTAGATACAGTTACGCACTATTTACGTAAGCATGCAAATGATGTGAAAGTTGAAGTTTTCTTTGAAGTTGAGCCAGATCCATCAGATGAAACTGTATTTAAAGGTGCGGACATGATGAAAAGCTTTAAACCAGATGTAATTATCGCGCTTGGTGGCGGTTCAGCTATGGATGCAGCAAAAGGGATGTGGCTATTCTATGAGCACCCAGAAACGACATTCTATGGAATAAAACAGAAGTTTTTAGATATAAGAAAACGTACATGTAAGTATCCGAACTTGGGAAATAAAGCACAATTTGTTGCCATTCCAACAACATCAGGGACGGGATCAGAAGTGACGCCATTTGCGGTTATTACAGATAAGAAAAATAATATTAAATACCCGCTTGCGGATTATGAATTAACACCAGATGTAGCGATTGTTGATCCGCAATTTGTAATGACAGTACCACCTCATGTGACGGCAGATACTGGTATGGACGTATTAACACATGCAATTGAAGCGTATGTGTCTGTTCTGGCAAATGACTATACTGATGGTTTAGCATTAAAAGCAATTGATCTCGTATTTAAATATTTACCGAGAGCATATAAAAATGGAAATGATGAAGAAGCACGAGAAAAAATGCATAATGCTTCCGCAATCGCAGGGATGGCATTTGCAAATGCTTTCCTAGGTATTAATCATAGTTTAGCGCATAAAATTGGACCGGAATTCCATATTCCGCATGGACGTGCGAATGCAATTCTTATGCCGCACGTAGTTCGCTATAATGCTATTAAGCCAAGAAAACACGCATTGTTCCCAAAATATGAGCACTTTGTGGCTGATGAACGCTATGCACATATTGCGAGAATGCTAGGGCTTCCAGCAAGCTCAACAGCGGAAGGTGTGGAATCACTCGTCCAAGCAATTATTGAGCTTGGAAAAAGCTTAAATATAAATATGAGTATTGCAGGACAAGGAGTTGCTAAAGACCAATTTGAAGGGGTTGTTGGATTATTAGCAGAAAGAGCTTTTGAAGATCAATGTACAACAGCTAATCCAAAATTACCGCTCATTTCAGAGCTGAAAGAAATCTATATGGAAGCATATAAAGGCGTATAATAGATAAAAAAGAGCCGCGAGTAAGCGGCTCTTTTTTACTTTGGAAAACATCTCCCAGATTGGTTCTATTTACTTGTCTTTAAGCTTGATAGAATGTGATAAAGTGAGGATGGGAGTGATAAGCAGATGAAAGAATTACAAGAAAAAATAGCAGATTATACCCGGTTTGCACAAGTACTTTTAGCTATAAGTACATTTTTAATGATCGGTTTATTAATTCCAAGTGGAATAAAAAGTATGGTACAGTCTTTTGTTATGATGGGGAGTATTATTGTATTTTTAGTTCTTGCTTTTTTCTTCTTTAAGCGTGTTAGAACGATGCGTGATCAATTAGAGGAGAGCGAATATGAAGAAAATTGTTAAATAGGGCGCTACGAAAAGAAGAAATCTTTTTGTAGCGTTTTTTCATTTTTGTAGAAAATGTATGCGTTTCATATTGACAATGATAATCCTTATCAATTAAAGTAGAATAGTAGTTAATGATTATTATTATCAATTAGAGGTGAAAGAATGAACAAATCTATTACGCTGTTCACAGCGATCTTATCTATTTTTTTCTTATTAATAGGTTGCAGTGCAAAAGAAAACGAAAAAGCATCCGCAACAAAAACAGACAAAGGAACAGACAAAATCGAAATTACCGATCTCTCAGACAGAAAGATAACATTCAATAAAGTTCCTGAAAGTTTTGCTACGTTGAGTATGGGAGACATGGATATTATTCATGCTTTAGGTGGAAAAATAGTAGGTCGTCCTGATACAAAATTAACTCTCCCAGAGGAATTAAAGAAAGCACAAGTAATCGGGAATGCACATCAACCGAATTTTGAGCAAATTGCTAGTTTAAAACCGGATGTACTTGTTGCTAACAATGGATTCCAAAAGAACATTCCAACGGTCGAAGGACAAGGAACAAAAGTAATCATTTCTTCAGCCAACTCTGTAAAAGATATTCAAAAGGGTATTGAAATGTATGGAACAGTAATGAAGAAAGAAGATAAAGCAAAAGAGCTTAACCAAAAAATTAATGATCAAATGAAGAAATATGAGAAAAAGAGTGATGTTAAAGCGTTGCTAGTTTATGGAGCACCAGGCACTTATTTAGCAGCATTACCAACATCTCTATCAGGGGATATTTTAGAAAAAACAGGCGGGAAAAATATCGCAGCTAGTTTTCCAGAAATGAAAGAGTATCCGCAATATGCACAGCTAAGTGTAGAACGTATTATTGAAGCAAATCCAGATGTGATTTATTTAATTACACATGGAGATCCCAATAGTGTGAAAAAAGCATTTGAAGGCGAAATGATGAAAAATGAAGCATGGAAAAATTTAGATGCAGTAAAACAAAATCGTGTAGTTATTTTACCACCAGATTTATTTGGATCAAATCCTGGGACAAAAGTTACAGAAGCGATGGACTTTATGTATAAAAGTATACAAGATGTAAGGAAATGATAAGTATGGAGAGTAGTGAAATAGTAAGAGAAAAGGAACATCCTTTTGCGAGAAAAAGGTGGATAATAACAGTTACTTTAGTCGTATTAACTGTTCTAGGTCTTTTTTATGGCCTTTTTGCAGGGAGCTTATCTTTTTCTTTACGAGACATTATAGAAGGTATACAAGATGAAGGTTCGACAGTTCATCGAATTGTATGGGATCTTCGTATACCGAGAGTGCTCGTTGGTTTTATAGTAGGAACGTGTTTAGCTGCATCAGGAGCATTATTGCAAGGGGTTATGAGAAATCCTCTTGCAGATCCTGGAATTATCGGAGTTTCATCAGGAGCAGGTCTTGTAGCAATTATAATCATGATTTTATTTCCTCAACATATGGCATTCTTACCACTAGGAGCGTTTTTAGGAGCTTTTATTACAGCAATGGTCATTTACGCACTATCATGGCAAAAGGGGGCGCCACCTTCACGAATTGTATTAGTAGGTGTTTCAATAAACGCCTTAATTGGTGCAGCGACTTCAGCGCTAATGTTATTACATAGCGACAAAGTACAATCAGTTTTACCGTGGTTAGCTGGTGGTATTGGTGGTGTTAGTTGGGCACATTTAAATATGATTATTTACTATGCGATATTCGCTATTATATTAGCTTTCTTCGGTATTAAACATATTCGAGTATTAATGCTTGGGGATGAAATGGCAAAATTATTAGGATATAACGTGGAAAGAAGTCGGTTTTATTTAATAGTAGTAAGTACAATGTTAGCTGGAATAGCAGTTAGTGTTTCTGGTCTTATTGGATTTGTCGGTCTTGTTGTACCGCATATGTTACGTTTATTAGTTGGAAATGACTATAAATATTTACTGCCATTATCATGCCTTGGCGGTGGGATATTACTTGTTTTTGCGGATGCGATAGCTCGAAGTTGGTTCGATCCAATCGAATTGCCTGTTGGTATTTTATTGTCCTTCTTAGGTGGTCCGTTCTTCTTATATTTAATCCATAGAGGAGGAAAACAACGTGATTTCCGTTAACAAAGTGTTTTACGCACATTCTGAAAGATTTCAAATGCAAAATATGAATGTACATATTAAAGCTGGAGAAATCGTTAGTTTAATCGGTCCGAATGGATCGGGGAAATCTACTTTGCTTCGTTTAATAGCACGGCTACTTAAACAAAGCGAAGGAGACATCATTTTAGATGGGGAAAATATTTATACGATGAAGAGTGCAGATGTAGCGAAGCAATTAGCGATGTTACCACAAATGCACGATCATCAATTAGATTTAACAGTGAAAGAACTAATAGAGTTCGGAAGAGGTCCTCATAAATCATGGAGTAGTCGCTTAAATAAAGAAGATGAAGAAATTGTTGATTGGGCATTGTCTGTTACAAAGCTTGAAGGGTATGAATATCGTCTTTTACAATCCTTATCAGGAGGAGAAAGGCAACGTGCTTGGATTGCAATGACGCTTGCACAACGCACAAATGTCTTACTATTAGATGAACCAACAACCTTTTTAGATATCGTCCATCAGTTAGAAGTAATGGAACTTGTTAAACGATTAAACGAAGAGTTTGGTATGACGATTGTAATGGTTTTACATGATATTAATCAAGCGGCTCAATATAGCGATCGTTTACTCGTATTAAAACAAGGGAAGATTCAGTATGATGGCGTACCAGAAGAAGTACTATGTCATCAAATGTTTCAGCGTGTATTTGGAATTGAAGTTGATATATTCCAAGGGAGTGACAAGCCATTTTTTACACCGAAACGAATTTGTGAAAAGGGAGAAGAGAGATGCAAACAGACGAGCGTATTACCACTGAGTTAGTAAGGGAATTTGTTATGGCAGCTCACGGAGATCTAGAAAGAGTACAGGAGCTTTTGGCCGAATCACCGAGCTTACTTCATGCTTCTTATAATTGGGGTGGCTCAGATTGGGAAAGTGCCTTAGGAGCAGCGGCCCATGTAGGCCGTAAAGATATTGCTCTTTATTTACTGGAAAAGGGAGCTCGGATGGATATTTTTGCAGCAGCTATGCTGGGTGAACTTGAAGTCGTACAAGCCATTTTAGTAGCACAACCAGAAGCATTACGTGCATCTGGCCCACATGGCATCTCTCTTCTTCAACATGCACGAATGGGTGGAGAAAAAGCTCAGCGTGTATTTGAGTACTTAACAGTGCTTTCTTAATGACCGCAAAGTTCTTATGTGCGGTAAACTTTCCACTCAAAGGATTGGAAGGTTTACCGCCCGTTAGAACGGGATAAGTATCTAGTATATTTGAAAATCCTACACCCCCTCAATTGTAGTTTTCTTTATACTAGTTATGATATGGATGCAGTAGACACTCTTTTGTCTACTGCTTTTTTTTGATATAATACACTTTTATAAGATTGAATTTTCTTTCTTTTTGGTAACTTTCTTGATATGAATTATTCAACACTTACGTAGTTTGAAATATGTTGTTATGTAATGAGGTTCAAAATGATGGGAGTGAATAAAAGAGTGTTCCATACAGATCGCTTACAATTTCGCAAATATACAATGGATGATTTACCATTTTATGCTTCTTTATGGGGGGATGAGAAGGTAATGCGCTATATTGGAAATGGAACGTTAAAAACATTTATGCAATGTAAAAAAAGTTTGGAGGAGAGGGTACTTCCAAATTATAAAAATGGTCTCGGTTTATTTGTAATGATTGAAAAGGAAACTGGGATAAGAATTGGTCATGCAGGACTTGTCAAGCAGAAGGTAGATGGAAAAGAGGAAATTGAGATTGGCTATTGGCTACTTCCTAAGTATTGGGGGAAAGGGTATGCGAAAGAGGCTGCGGCGGCATTTCGAGACTATGGTTTTCAAGCATTACAAATGAATAAATTAATTTCACTTATTAATCCGAACCACCCAGCTTCAATATTTGTTGCTAGAAAAACAGGGCTTAGTTATGAGAAAACAACTTCATTTCATGAGATGGATGTTCTCGTTTATTCCATTAAGCGGGTTGGATGAAAAAAGGTGAATTGCATTTTTTGGAGAATGTTATATAAAAAATAAAGGGAGGGATTACATGTATATTTATCATAATGGACTAATTATTCGTGAAGGAACGAATGGAGTGCCAGCATATGCGATTAAGACATTATTTGAAGATGCTGGCTGGAGTAATGATAATATCCCTTCTTGGCAAATTGAAAAGTTTACGATTGCATTTGAAAATTCAACATGGGCTTTCACAATTTGGGATGAAGAAGAAATGGTCGCGATGGTTAGAGTTATTTCTGATCAAATCATGGTTGCTAACATAGTAAACTTAGTTGTGAAGTGTGAGTATAGGGGGAAAGGGTTAGGTAAGAAACTTGTAGCTCTTTGTTTACAAAAGCTTCCGCATGGCGATTGGTTTGCGCATACGTCCGCTAACAATTTTGATTTTTATAGAAGTTGTGATTTTGAAGTAAGAGAGTTATCAAGAAATGGAACATGTGCGTACTATGGGTATCAAGTGGCAAAAAAGGAAGGGCATCGATAACTTATAAGGTAATAAAGAAAAAGGATTGCTATTTTAATAATATAAACTGAACTGAGACTCATTTTGTGATAAAATAAAAGAAAATTCAGTTTATTAAACGGGGGATAAAAATGAATGTAAAAGTTGGGGATATATTTAAATACGAAAGAAGATTTACCGAGGAAGAAGTTTTTGAATTTGCAAATATTACAGGCGATAAAGGTAGACATCATATGGAATATGATGAGAATGGACGATTAATGGTCCATGGTTTATTGACTGCTAGCATTGGGACGAAAGTAGGCGAAGAGTTACATTACATAGCGAGGGAATTAGTAAGTGAGTTTATTAGACCAGTTTTTACAGGGGATACGGTTACTTGTGAATTAACTTTAACAAATATTGAGCAAATGGAAGGATATAAAAAAGTTTCAATTGAGTCAGTTTATCGCAATCAACATGAAAAGACCGTACTAGTTGGGACGAGTTATGGAATTATAAGGGAATAAAAAAGAAGCCTGTTACGAAACAGGCTTCTTTTTTATCGTTTAGTAAACACGTTTTCGATTTTCCGCATGACTAGAGATAAGTAATAATGCAGATTCCTCACCTATATTGCGAACAATATGAGGAACGCATGCATTCCAAGAGAAAGAATCACCTTCTTCTACAATCGCAATATCTTCTCCATGTTGAACTTCTAGTTTTCCGCGTAATACAAGATGACACTCTTCACCTTCATGAGCATTTGGTGAGTTTTCTTTCGGGAATCCGGCAGAAATTTCTACTAGAGATAGGCGGAGACCACCTTGCTCCGCAACATGCTCAATTCTTTGTTCATCTTTTCCATACACACTGTATTTACGCTCTTCTTTTTTTACAATTTTCAAACGATCTTTTTGTTCTAACAATAAATATGGAAGGGGAACATTTAAAAAATTAGCGATCATTTCTAAAGTTGAGATAGATGGTGATGTTTTATTGTTTTCAACCTGACTCATAAAGCCTTTAGAAAGACCTGTTCCTTCACAAATTTGGGCAATCGTAATTCCTCTACGTTGACGAATTTCACGAATCGCAGAACCGATATTCATAAAATCATGCTCCTTTTTGTAAACAACTATTTGTATCATAGCAAAAAAAAAATATTTTTTCTCATGAAAAATGAATTGACGAATAAAAATAATTAGTGTATGTTTTGTAATGTAAATAAAAGTTTTGTATAACAAAACTATAAAGGAGAGAAAGAAATGAATCAACATATTGGTAACTTAATTATTCGTATCGTGTTAGGGGTAACGTTCTTTATGCACGGTTTAACAAAATTCCAATCAGGAATTGACAATATTGCAGGGTGGTTTACAAGCATTGGTTTACCAGGAGGACTTGCATACGGTGTAGCAACAGTTGAATTAGTTGGAGGTCTATTGTTAATTCTAGGTTTAGGCGTAAGGTATATTGGCTTATTATTTGCACTTGTTATGGTTGGAGCGATTGTGAAAGTAAAATGGTCAGCTGGTTTGTTAGGAGACGGGAAAAATCCTGGATTTGAGTTAGAACTTGCATTATTAGCGATGGGTGCTTACTTATTTGTTGCGAAAGCTAATGGTTTTGTAGATAATTTCTTAAAAGAGAAAATGTTAAAGAAGAATTAATTAAAATGGGGGTATAACAAAATGGGCTTTCCACTTCATCCCGAAACAACACTTGGGGTTGTTCATTTATATGTATCAAATTTAAAGAAATCGCTAGAGTTTTATACAGAAGTATTGCGTATGAAGGTACTGGAAGAAAAAAGTACAATCGTTACGTTTGGTAATGAGGACAATGAGCCACTTCTCATCATAGAAGAAAAGGAAGACGCTCTTCCGAAGCAAAGAGGTCGAACTGGTTTATATCACTATGCAATTTTATTACCAAACAGACAAGACTTAGCAAATATTCTTCGTCATTTTGTTGAGAGAGTACACCCATTACATGGTGGGGCTGACCATTACTTTAGTGAAGCTCTTTATTTAGCTGATCCAGATGGAAACGGGATTGAAATTTATCATGATCGCCAAAAAGAAGTTTGGCATGATGAAAATGGAGAGCTACCATTTGTTAGTAACCCGTTAGACGGCGAAGGATTATTACAGCAAGGAAGTACATGGAATGGGTTCCCGGCTGGTACTGTGATGGGGCACATTCATTTACATGTAGCTGACTTAGAAGAAGCGAAACGTTTCTATGTTGATGGCCTTGGTTTTGATGTAACGATTCCAGCTCGTAATGGAGCGTTGTTCGTATCAGCAGGTGGTTATCATCACCATATCGGTTTAAATACATGGCAGGGTGAAGGTATACCACCACAAATGCCAAATTCCGTTGGTTTGAAATATTTCACAATTGTACTAGCAGATGAAAAACAAAAAGAGCAAGTGTGTGAAAGTTTAAAATATATTGGCGTAGTTGCTACGTATAAAGATGGAATATTACAGGCCAAGGATCCGTTTGGACATTGTATACATTTTAAAGTGAAAGGAGAAGCCTAAAAAGGCTTCTCTTTTTTCACTTTCTTATAATAGCTTTTTCATTTTGTAAAAATAGTTCATCAAATTGCTTTGCAAGGTCAAAATCTAGTTTCGTTAAACCTTTTGCATTCCATGATGACAAAGTAATAATGACTGCTTTATACTGGATAAGGATAAATGGGTGGTGATTATGTTCTTCTGATAGTTTGGCGGCTTCAGAGACAAATTCGACTCCTTTTAAGTAGTCGGAAAACATATATTTTCTTTCAATCCATTTTTCATCTTTCAATACCCATTTATCTAACTTCGCTAATTCCTCATGTACTTCTTCGTCAGCTAATCGTAGCATCATTTTTCACATCCTTTATTGGAAGTAATGCAAGCCCGTTAGTAATAAGGCGTGTTACAGCTTTGTCAGTAGTGAAAGTAGAAAGTTGTTTTAATAAAACTGTTGATGTTTCGTGTCCTTTGTTATGTTGTAAAAGTAATTCTAAAATTTCAAGACGAAGCAACCATTCTTTCGGATAGAATGTATTTAACACTTCTTGAATGGCTATTAGTTGATCGACATGAGCGTCTTGTAATGTACCTTGATTACGAATGTCGCGAACTGTTTGATACATACGTTCAACCTCAGTTAATACAAGCGGAGCAGGAGTTTCATGTACTTCTTCATCCATCGGGAAAAATGCAGCCGCATCTGCCGCTCCTGGGAATACAGAAGTAATTGTTGAACCAACAGCCATATCAAAAGTTCCCCATGAAGGATCGAATAATAAACAATCTTTATGAGTAACTGTGCAACCTGCAAATGAGATAAGGACGATTTTTTTATCGTTCTTTACAATGTCTGTTACTGTTCCTTTTACATGGACTCCACTTGTGAAGGAAAGCTCGACGAGATTGCCAATTATAATGCCTAATGACTGTAGCTTTTCTTCTGTGCAATCTTCTAATGCGATATTACCATCTAGTAATCCGACCGGTGTACCAAATCCATCTTTGTGTACAGATGTAGAGTGATTCACCAATTGTTTATGATTAATTGCTAATGCAGTTGGTGTATTTGTTCTCATATAAATGACTTCACCAGTATCATTTTTAATTGTCTCTGTAAATGTACCGGTAATTTGTAATCCACTACTTAGCTCAGTTGTAGCATGATTTTCGGAGCGAATGGCTTTTTCTAATCCTTCTGTGCCACCTGTTTTGAATGCCATCGTTTCAGAGAACTTCTCAAGTTCCTCAGTCAACTCTTCAAATGATTCACAAACAAATAGCTGTGGCTGCATTTTTGTCACGTCATAAGTTGTTCCTGTGCAAGCTTCAATTGAGAATGGAACTTTTTCTACAGCATCTGTTAAGCAATGCTTGCTTTCACCAACAGAAGAAAGGAGACCAGCACCGTAGATTTTAGGATCGTCTATATTTCCAATCAATCCGTATTCCACTGTCCACCAGAAAAGACGTGAAATTTGTTCTGCTTCTGATAAACCAGAAACTAAGTTTTGTTTTTCGATTACAGTATTTTCAGCAACTGCAACTTCTTCAGGTGTAGAAGTCGGGCTTTCTTTTACAATCGTTAATGTACGAACAGCTTCAAAAGCCTCATGTTCTTCTTTTGTTGAGAAAGCTTTCGCTCCAATTTGCCCAAAGCGCTTCACATATTTTGCATATGTAGAATCGAGTAAAATCGGTGCGTGTCCTGCTGCTTCATGAACGATATCAGGAGCGGGTGTATACTCGATATTTTCTACTTTACGAATATCTGTTGCGATTGGTAGTAATCCGTGCCCCTGAAAATCGAAGAATGCTACGCCGGGAATAAGTCCGTCAATCGTTACAGCTCCCCAGCCGCTTGGTGCTAAGCAGTCATTCATTTCTTCTACTTTTGGAATTGCATCTATATTAATACCAGATGATTGTAGTCCGTTAACATAGGATGGATGAGCAACATCTTTTAAAAAGCTATGGTTTTGTCTCATAATGTAACGCCAAACAGCGTGATTCACCGGCGTGTATTGATCATAATGCTGTGTAGATACGAATGGTTTTAAATGTGATGGAATTTCTGTTTTCTTTGTCATTTAGACATCCTCCTTTTTCTCTATAAAAATGAATACCTGTTTCGTCTTGTACCACCTCCCTTTATAATTGTAAGCGCTTATAAAATTTTATCATAACATTCGGAATTATTTAACATTTGTTTGTGTGAGAAATAGAAAAAGCCCCTATCGGAAGATCCGATAGGGGCGAAAGAATCGCGGTACCACCCTATTTGTAAGTGGAAATATACTTACATCTCAACTAATGATAACGGAAAAACTCCGTCTTTTCCTTCATGCATAAAAGCACTACGAAAAAGAAGCTCCAGAATTGTAATTCGTACTTATATATGTGCTAATTTCCACCGACCATCAGCTCTCTGAAACAGGGATATAAGATACTACTGCGATTCTTTCAACGCATAATATATGAATTTATTTAAAAGGGGAAGGCGCAAAAAAGCCCCTATCGGAAAATCCGATAGGGACGATAAAAATCGCGGTACCACCCTATTTGTAAACAATTAATTGTTTACCACTTACTTTAAGATAACGGAAAGATCCGTCTTTCTCTTCATGCATAAAAAGCATTACGGGAAAGAAGCTCCAGAATTGTAATTCACGCTTGTATATGTACTGATTCACACCAACCATCAGTTCTCTGAGACAGGGATATAAGTCGCTACTAGTATTCCTTCAAAGCCGATATATAATTTGTTCAACTAAACTATGTTTTGTATTATAAAACTATATTTAAAAGCTTGTCAACAATAATTTTATTATTTCACTTCTAAATCGACGTTCAAATTAGATTTATTTCCAGCTGCATCGGTTGCTACAATGTGGATTGTATTTTTCCCTTGTTGTAATTGATTGCGATCGAAATAAATTTCAAAGTTTTTCTCCCAATGGTTCAAGAAGGCATTTTCCCATACACCATTTCCATTAATTTCATACTGTATCGTTACTGGATGTCCTGGAGCAACCCATCCAGATTCTGTCATCCAGTCTAAAAGTATATCATCTACTTTCCCTCTAATTACAAGGTTTTCTTGATCTACTTCAGGTGATAATTTCGGTGCAGTGCGATCGACGAACACAGCTCCTGTCTGTTTCGTTTCTCCACCAGAGTTAGAAGCAACAGCTTCGATTTGGTATAAGCCATCAGGTAGAGGAGATCCGTCAGTTTTCGTACCATTCCATTTGAGAGATTTATAACCAGGTGTTTCGTTTTTACCTTGATGTATCATGCCTTGATATGTTACACGGTCTTTCGTAATTAAATTAGCGTGAAATGTTACATCCTCCACTGGTGTAACTAAATAGTAATTGATCAGGTTGTCATCTAGTATTCCATCATTATTTGGACTAAAAGTAGAATTAACGATTTCAAGACCATCAATACGTTTGTATTCTTTCGGATCAATGCTAAACGTAAATGGAATACGTATTTCTTCAGTCTTCCCTTGCTCTTTCACATATAGATTTCCTGTATATACACCCTGTGGTAAGGAGCTATCTACAGTAATAGTAAAAGGCTTTTCGATGTTACTATTAGGTTTCACACTAATAGAAGAAGAGAAAGAAGTCTGGACTTTTGTTTTTGTATCTAGTAATTCAATGCGAGTTGAAAAGTTTTTCTTTTTGTTAGAAAGATTTTGTAACGTAATATTTTGTGTTAACTTCACTTTGCCGCTATTAGGTTTAATAAGACCGAAACTTACATTGTTAGGTTTCACTAATGCATCTGTTTGGGCTGCTTTTGGAATGTTAATTAAACCAGATCCTTGTGCCATGACAGGATATGTATTTTCATTGACATCCTTTAATGTTTTTGCAGTGTTGGCAAGAGCTGCTTTCAATTGTTCTGTCGTCCAATCAGGATGCATTTGACGCAGCAGGGCAACGGCTCCCGCCACTTGTGGCGCAGCCATACTTGTTCCGTTGTGAGATTCATAGCCACCTCTTGGGACAGTACTAGTAATTTGTACTCCAGGTGCAACAACATCAGGTTTTATGAGCCAACTTCCTTGTGATGGTCCTCTTGAACTGAAGTTACCAATAAGTTCGGTTTGCTTTGGTTGTCCAATTTTTATATTTTTCTTTCGTTTTGTAATTAAAGTTTTTAACTCTTCGCCATTTGTATTTGATAGTTGCATAACTGGAAGAGCTACATCTTCACGTGCAAAATATTCGGGCATAAGATTAATTTCTTTTTCGTTAGAAATTAGTAGCACGCCAAGAGCGCCAGCTTGTTTCGCTTGTTCTGCTTTTACTAACGTGCTTGAAGTTCCTTGTAAAACAAGGGCGAACTTACCTTTCACATCTTGTTTAGCGTAATCACTTGAATTACCGTAGCCAACATATACAAGCTGAGCATCGTTGCCTACTTGGAAATCTGATTTTGATAACGGTAATCCTTGGTAAGATTTATTGGAACCAGCTACTTGAAATGTTGGAAATGGAATAGAAACAGTAGATGCACCAACAGAGATGACACTACTTGCGTTACCAGGAGCGTCAACAGACCAAGGTTTTGGTCCATCATTTCCATTTGAGACGACTGCAGTAACACCAAGTTTTGCTGCGCGTTCTAACGTCATTGTTACAGGTTGATCAGGTACATTCAAATCTTGACCAAGAGATAGATTTAAAACATCGGCACCATCTTGAATAGCTCGCTCAATACCTTGAATAATATCATCGGTCGTACCGGTACCACCATCATTCATGACACGGTAAGCGAGTATAGAAGCATTCGGAGCAATCCCCTTTATTTTTCCGTTACCAGCAATAATTCCAGCAACATGGGTACCGTGGACATTTCCATCCATCGGATCATTATCTTCATCGACTGTATCATAGCCACCGATATAATTTGCTTGTAAATCAGGATGGGTATAGTCGACACCTGAATCGATAATAGCGACTTTCATCCCTTTCCCATCAAGGGGTTTGCCAGTCGGATCTTTTAAATTCCAAGCTTCAGGTGCACCAACTGTAGGGCCTCCAACGTTTGGTGTTTCTTGATCTGCTAGGCTTTTTGACGTTTCATGTAATTTATATGTTAAGTTCGGATAAATTGCTTTCACTTCAGGTAAAGAAGCTAGAGAGGCAATTTGATCCCCTGGGATAGAAATAGAAAATCCAGAAAATAACGTACTATACGTTTCTTTTATGGTTGCTTTCGGTGCTTTTTCTTTTATTTTCTTTGTTGTATCCTCTTGTGCTTTTTTTAGTTGTGCATGGTATGATTGCACATTGCTATTTTGTAGGTCCGGAGCATGTTGAATGTTACTTTGTGAAGCGAGTGGAGCATGTTGCAATTCTACAATAACTGAAATTTTTTTTGATGTTTTTGTTTCAACATTTTGCGCGATTTTGTTTTCTCCCCATTGTTCAATATTTGCTTTTAACTGTGGGCTAAATTGCTTCTCTTTTTGCAGTGATTCAGCATGGGCGCTTAATGCTCCAAAGCTCGAAAAGACGAGCGCCATACTTAATAGTGTTGATGTAGTTTTCTTCATTGAAACTCCCCCTAATAAAAAGTGCCAATTTTCCGAAAATAAATATTACATTTTTATCGTTAATTATAGGAACGGATGTTGGCTAAACTATACATTCGACATAATTCATACTAAACCTCTTTGAATTGAAAATTTCTTGGGAAATTTTTTGGAATTATGTCGAATGGATAATATTTGCATATAGTAAGCGGAATATGAGGAATGCTAAAGGGGGAAATGGGGGTGCTATATGAAAAGGTTTATAGTAAGTGGAATCGTGATTTTGTTCCTTTTTTTCTGTTCAAGTTCTATTACTAGCGCAGAAAACAATGGAGTAAAAGTTGCCTTTATTCGTAATCATAATCTATGGATTAAAGTCGGTGAAAAAGAAAAACAAATTACAAAAGGAGAGTACATAACAGGGCCGAAATGGTCACACAATGGAGAATGGCTTGCATATGCAAAAGGAAAGAAGCGAAATCACTTTGAACTGTATCGGCTGAAAGATGGAAAGAAAGTTACACCATCTCAATCAGAAGCATCGAATTATCAATGGTCACCAACAGAGAATATAATTGCATTTGTATTTGCACGCACATTAAATACATTTGATGCTGAAAAAAAGAAAGCAGATTTTGAAAACGTAGCTAATGGTGTCGGTGACTATGCATGGTATCCTGATGGTAAGAAGTTCCTTGTATCATCAGAAGCGTACTTGCTTCCAACAGGATGGACAGGTGCTCAGTTATATGAAATACAAAAGGATGCAAATATGAATCCTCATAAGATGAAACATTTATATGCACTACCGAATGAGCATGATGATTTTTTAGCATTAGTTGGAAGTGGATTTAAGTGGTCGCCAGATCAAAAATGGATTTCGTTTTTGGCAGTACCAACAGCTTCTTTGTCAGCTGATAGTAATACCCTTTGCTTAATTCGATCAGACGGCAGTCGTTTTGAAACAGTAGATCAAATGTTATTAAACACACAATGGTTCAAATGGGCGCCATCAAAAAATATATTAGCCTATATTGAAGGAAGCGGGAGAGTTGCTTTAGAGAATAAGCATTTAAAAATAAAAGAATTGCCGGCTCTCCAGCAAAATACATTTACTCCAAAAGGCTATGTTGATTGGGATTTCACATGGAAGAACGAGAATGTAATTATCGTTTCAAGGGCAAAGGAAGCAGAGCTATCGGTCCCTCTAGAAAAAAGACCACTACCATCTTTATATGAAATAAATAGTACAACAGATGAACAACATCAAATTACAAAGCCATCCAATAGCCAAGGCGATTATAACCCTATTTTTAGTAAGAAAAGCAACCAATTAATGTGGCTCCGTTCAAATCGTAAGAAAGCTGATGTATGGCTTGCTCATAACGATGGAAAACATGAGAAGAAGTGGATTGAAAATATAGATGTACCAGAGTGGTATTATGAGAAATGGAATTGGGAAGATGTCGTTTCGGTTAAAGACGAGTAAAAAACCCTGCCTGAAATATAATTTTCAGGCAGGTTTTTCAATGTTATTTATGTGTTTTATTTGGCTTTTTTTTCGCAGGGTTTCCGTTCCCTTGGCGCTTTCTATTTTGTTCATCTTTTGCTTGTTTTTCATGTAATGTATCTAAAAAATCATTTGAGTTACTCATTTTTATATCTCTCCTTTTTTCATTGCGTCCTAGTTACTATAACCATTTAGGAGGAAAATCATGAGATAAAAGTTAAGCGCTTAGTTTTCTTCGGTAGTATAAGTAAAATAGTCCGTACTTGAGACTCCCACGACTAAAGTCGCAAGCCCGAATCCTTATGGATTTACGGGTGGGATTCTTGAATGACTAAGCGTTCGCAATCCATTTCTGCTTTGAACAGCCTTCAAGATAAGGGCATCTCATTGCCCCTCCTAAACCAGACCATAAAGGTGCTTAGGCTGATTGACTGTTACCATCAATCACAGTTGCGCAGCGAATATTCATCGCTCCAACGATATCACGATGTGTCTTAAACCCACATGGACACTTATATTTTCTATCTTGAGCCTTATTCTTTTTAGCACATTTCGGACAACTTTGACTTGTATAAGCTGGATTCACATATTCAATCTGAATACCAGCTATCATTGCTTTATACGAAATAAATTGTGACAAACGATAGAATGACCAAGTGTGTAGGTTTTTTTCGTTTTTACGGCTTGTTCTTGCCGTCTGTCTTATATTCGTTAGTTGTTCTAATCGAATGACAGAAATATGATTTGCAATCGCAAAATCAATAATCTCACGACTTATTTTGTGATCTTTATCTTGCATCCATCTTTGCTCTTTATCATCCATTCGCCGAATGGCTTTCACCTTTTTGTCTTTTCCTAACTTCTTACGAACACTACGAAACTTACGCTTCTTATATTTATTGTGCCTACCACTCCCAAAGAAACGAACCTTATCATCATCTGTGATTGCTACCGCGGGGACCTTGAGACCTAAGTCTACGCCTAAAATTTTCGTTCCTGTCCTTTTATTGATAGGAAGTGTGACAGATATTTGGGCTATCCATTTATTCGATTTCTTTGTGATGCGAAGTGTACCTAATTTATGTTTTAACAGATTCAGATTACGATTGTTTTTATCACTTAATAAAGCTCGGATTTTTACCCGAGTCGACTTTCCATTTACCTTAAATGGGATTGAAATATAAGTAGGTTCAAATGAATAATTTTGATTGTTCCATACACAAACAGGTCTCTTTAGAATTGGGATGATTTTATAATGGCTTTTCTTTACTTTTGTAGCAAACAAACTTTTCGCATCTTTAATCGCTTGATTTTTCACTGCACTTGGGATATTTGCTTCAATATCTTTTGTGCTTTTTTTCGTACTTTTCTTTGCTTCCACCATTTCCGATACAAGTGTATTTATAACTTTTATATATTCTTGACTGCTTTGTTCCAATAAACAGATTTGTCCTTTTGTTGGAATCAATTTCACTTTCACTGTTAGGGTCTGTGACATACGTTTCATCCCCTTGTTTTTTTGATTTTCAACATCGTGTTCATCTGATACATTTCTAGCAATCATAACAAAATCAGAACGTGTTTATAAACCTTACAACTGCATGAAACGAGGAGATCTTCCTCTCAAACACTTTGAAATATCCTTCTATCATCATTTATTCTAGTTATATCATTTATTTTCGAAAGATTCCAATAAAACTCCGAAGAAACTACCTATACTTTGGATACTTAAAGTACCACGAACCTTGCGATTTTTAGTGGTACTCCGTATCCAACCTCACTTTCATCCCATGCCTAAAGGCGATGGGCTTTCTTGTTCGGGAAAAGCTGTAATGAATAACATAAGTAAAACTTGTAACTCTACATTTTCTTTTAAAATAGTTGCGACAGAAGATGGTAAGTAAGGTGATGTATCGCTCGTTCCTAAACCTAACCATTTGTTTAAGAGGTTCATGATACAAAATATGAAAACACCAGACCAGCTTGCGATAATTGCTTTTTGTTTAATTTTTGTTTCACGCTCATCATCTGTAATCCAAGGATTAGCAGTTTTATCACTATTAAAAAAGCCATTTATGTATCCCCATATGATCATTCCCATAAAGACGATAATCCATTTCATATTTGTAATCCTCCTCTTCTTGTAAAAAGTATTTTACATATATAATTGTAATATTTTCCAAACGTTGATGTCAAATACTTTTTACATTCTACTTTTTAAAATAGCAGGAGTAAAGAAAAAAATAGGGAAGAAATATGTGAGACCATTTTCTAGTGAGAGGAAGAGGAGAATGAAACTTATTTTTGTTCGGCATGGTGAAGGTGAACATACGAAAGATTTACCATTAAGTTTACAAGCAGTGAATCCACCATTGACGGGCGTGGGAAAGAAGCAGGCTGAATTGCTTCAGTGCGATGTACCATTACAAGAAAAGGATATATTAATCGCTAGTCCTACACTCCGAACTTTACAAACTGCGACAATATGGAGTGCGGAAGTTGCTTGTCAAAAAATTGTTCACCCATATATATCCCCGCGTATTTTTCCTTATCGGGAATCCGCCAAAACATTACCGTGCGATCAATTGTTAGATCGAAAGATAATACAAAATTTATTTCCACATTTTTCATTAGAAGAAAGTAGAAATGAATTGCTATGGAATGAGGGAGTCAATATCATCTCGGAGATGGAATTTCAGCAAATAGTAGATGAATTTCTGCACTGGTGCTATCAGTTAAAAGCAGAAAAAATTTGTATCGTTGCACACGATGGAACAATTACAGCGTATAGGCAATATTTACAGAAAGTCGCTTTAACTAGAGCTGATTTTTTGAAAGAAACGGGTATATATGAAATGGACTTATAGGAGAGGAAATTTGTAATGGAAGAGTTAGGAGAAGATGTGTACGACTTAAATGAGCCGAGAGTATACTTTAGCGTAGCGGAAATTAAGTAATATGCAAAATTGCATATTACACATATTGTAAATGGTTGGTATAAGTTTGGGGAGTTGAAACTAGTAGAATCCTTTTTACATAGTGGTGTAAAATCATATGTTGGATTGATAGATTATGTAGATGGAAATGTAGCAATTATGTTTACAATACGCCTATTTTACGGGTTTATTAACCATGACAAAACATTAGAAGAAGTTGTTCGAGAAGCGAGATTAACCGATGAGGAGACATGTACATTTCGAGTATATAAACAATATGAAACGGATTTATTCTATATTCGAATGAATGCGTTTCACATTTAACTCACAGTTTTTTTACATTTTCTTCAATGAAAATGATTATCACCTGTGGTATGATATGTTCAAGTTTTTACAGGTAATGAAAGTTACTATATAAACGTTAGTATTTAATGTTTTTTATGTATGTCACAAATTATTCACGATTAACGTTTTAAAAGTAAGCAACTAATGTTATTATATTATCTGTAACTGACTTAATTACAACTTTAGGAGGAAGATATGATTATTCAATTTTTAAGAGAAAACAAAGCAGTTTCTTTTGTATTAGCGATAATTCGAGTGTATCTTGGTTACACATGGGTAATGGCTGGAATCGGTAAACTACAAGGAAAAGGCTTCGATGCAACTGGTTATTTACAAGGTGCAATTGAAAAATCTAAAGGAGCACAACCAGCTGTTCAATCTTGGTGGGCATCATTCTTACAAGATTTTGCAATTCCAAACGTTGATTTATTTAATACACTTGTGACGTGGGGAGAAATTTTAGTCGGAATTGGTTTAATTGTAGGCTGTTTAACAAAAACAGCGGTCTTTTTCGGTCTTGTAATGAACTTTTCCTATATGTTTAGTGGGTCAATTGGTGTAAACCCTGAAATGGTTATCTTATCCATGTTCGTTCTTGTTTCTGGTATGAATGCTGGAAAACTTGGAATTGATGGTTTAGTTATTCCAAAAGTACTAGGATCAAAAATTCAAAAACGCCAAAAGCAAGCTGCTTAATATATGAAAACGGGTATCTCAAAATGAGATACCCGTTTATTTTTCAGCACTTATAGGATTTTTCTCGAAGAAATCTTTTACATACCCTACAAATTCTTGTGGCTCTTGACGAAATGGAGCATGATAACCTTTTTCAATAATATGGAAAGTGCTATTTTTTAAGAATTGATGATAAGTTTCTCCTTCTTTCCAAGAAACGCTATTATCATTTCTTCCCCATATAATTAAAGTTGGTTGCTTGATTTCAGTTGCGTTGATTTGAAGACGCCTAGGCCATAATTTCATTTTATTATAATGCTCTTCATCATTACGCTTGAATTTAACTTTGCTCTCATCATAATCTGCAATAGAAGAAACGGCACTTAAATCAGTCGACAACTTTGGTTTTGGTGAACCTTGTTTATTAACGAACGTATGAGGGCCGCCTGTAGCATCAGTTAAAATAAGGTGGGTAACCGCTTCGGGGTATAAATATGTTAAATTAAGAGAAATTTCTCCGCCCATAGAATGTCCCAGTATTGCGAATGAGTCGTACCCTAATTTTTTCATTAACTTATAATACAAATTTGCATGAGTTGGGAAAGAATAATAAAAATCCATCGGTTTAGAGGAACGTCCGAATCCTAAAGCATCAACAGAAATAATCGTATGATCTTTTGCTAAATCTGAGTAAACCTTTTGAAAACCATTGGATGATCCTCCAAATCCATGGATCATAAGTAAAGGTGGTTTTTCATCACCAATCTTTTTAAAGTAAATCGTTTGACCATCTATCTCTACCATTTTTTCCTCGGTAGTTAGTTTCGCTGTAATTGTATTTTTAACTTGTTTTACTTGTTCTACTGGCTTTTCTGCTGCACTACATCCTACTAATAGTGTAAGAGTAAGACAACCTACCATAAAATAGCTAAATCGCTTCAATTAGGTGTCCCCTTTCTAACATAACGCTGCATCTATCATAGCAAATAGTATATTACGATTTCCAGGAAGTTGATTACCGTTCTTTATCATAAGAGGTGAAAGGAGCGTTTCCTGGAAATTTTCTGTTTGAAGAAATTGACGGAAAATGAATTGTGAGTGCGGAACATCAATGCGTATTGTCCCATTCCACGAGTTGCAAATTATTTCTAATAACTGAATAGCGTCTTTTTCTTTTTTTGAAATAAGCGGAGTGATACATAGTACATTTCCTTTTTGTATGCATAAAGCAAAAGCATCTATTTGATTATCCCGCTCTATTTTAAAGGAGTAAGTTGCTCTCGATAGTAGTGATAAATAAAGCTTAGAACGATCTGCACCAGTCGCAGTTTGATCAAGAAAAATGAGAGATTGAAGATCGGCTTGCTGAATTTGTTTTATGGGAAAAGAATTTGTACTTATATGAGCCGCTTGTTTTTCGAAACGATGAATTGTTGTTATTGATTGAAATCCATAAGATTCATATAAGGATTCACCAGCTTTTGTTGCAATGAGCGTAATAGGGAGCGATGGATAAGTTACTTTTAAGCTATTGTTTAACAAAATACGGCCAATTCCTTTTCTTTGAAAATCAGGATGCACGATTAACATACCGATAGAAGAAAATCCAGGGGCAAACGAAAAGACCCCGCCCGCTGCAATAAGTTTATTCTCATGTACATAGCCAAAAATTGTGCCAATGGAAAGGTACATATGGAATTGCTCTTTCATAAAACTCGCATGCTGTAACCACCCAACTGATTCGCAAAGAGAGAGTAAATCTGGAATGGAAGATTCGTCTAGTTTTACTGTTTTCATAAAGTTCACCATATTTCTATTTAAACTAGAAAAAATAAGAATAATATTACGAAATGTAAAATAATAGGTTCGTATTAAAAGAAATCCAACATGTTTATATTTATCTTTGTAAAGGGGAGTATGCTTGATATGAAAAGACAAACTTATACAAATTATAACTTAAATTTACATAAGTTAACAAAAAATTTACATATAACTCATTTTCTCTTAACAGTCTTCTATTAAATTTGATAGTGGGAAATGAATAACCTAATTAGGGGGACAAGACAGTGAAAAAGTTTGTGAAAAAAGCATGGCCATTTGCAGTTGTGGCGTCGTTAGCAGTTACTTCGGTAGCAACATGGAATTTTACGCGTTCTAGTGAGGTTAATGCAGATGAGAACGGAAACAATGCAAAAATTAAAAATGTCATTGTATTAATTGGGGACGGTATGGGGCCTTCATATATGACAGCTCATCGTTATATGAAAGATAATCCAAAAACATTTGAGATGGAATCTACAGAATTTGATAAGCATCTTGTAGGAACACAAAAAACATATCCAGAAGATGAACATGAAAATATTACAGACTCTGCATCGGCAGCTACTGCGATGTCAGCAGGTATAAAAACATATAACGCAGCTATTGCAGTAGATAATGATAAAGCTGAAGTGAAAACAGTATTGGAGCAAGCGAAAGAAAAAGGGAAGTCAACGGGACTCGTTGCAACTTCTGAAATTACGCATGCAACACCAGCTGCATTCGGTGCACATGATATTAGTCGTAAAAATATGGACGCAATTGCAAATGATTACTTTGATGAGAAAATTAAAGGTAAGCATAAAATAGATGTTATGCTTGGCGGGGGCGTAAAGAACTTTGTTAGAAAAGACCGCAATCTTACAGAAGAATTTAAGAAGTCTGGTTATAGTTATGTAACAGATCGTAATCAATTATTAAATGATAAAAGCGATCAAGTTCTTGGCTTATTTGCACCAGGTGGTTTAGACAAAATGATTGACCGTACTGACAAAACACCTTCATTAGAAGAGATGACAAATGCAGCGATTGAGCGCTTGAACAAAAATAAAGACGGTTTCTTCTTAATGGTCGAAGGTAGTCAAATTGATTGGGCTGGACATGATAATGATATTGTCGGTGCAATGAGTGAAATGGAAGACTTCGAAAAAGCGTTTAAAGCAGCAATTGAGTTTGCGAAAAAAGATAAGAACACATTAGTTGTTGCAACTGCAGATCATTCTACTGGCGGATTATCTTTAGGTGCGAATGGTGAGTATAATTTTAAAGTAGATCCGATTAAAGCTGCGAAACGTACGCCAGACTTTATGGCAAGTGAGATTGTAAAAGGTGCAAATGTAGAAGAAACATTGAAAAAGTATATTGATCTACAATTAACACCAGAAGAAATTAAAGCTGTAAATGATATAGCTCCATCAAAAGATGTAACAAAGATTGATAATGCAATTGAAGATATCTTCAATAAGCGTTCGGTTACAGGTTGGACAACGGGTGGACATACAGGTGAAGATGTGAACGTATATGCATTCGGACCAGGTAAATACTTATTCTCTGGCGTTCAAGAGAATACAAATATAGCTAAACGTGTCTTTGACATCGTTGGCGGCGGCGATCCGAATAAAGGAAGACGCTAATTATAAATGAAAGTGAGGCGAAATGCCTCACTTTTCTTTTTAGGAGATGGAAAGATGAGCGTTTTTTTAGGGAAATTAAGATTCCTTCTAGTATTCGTATTATTGCTAGTTGGTTGTCAATCTCAAGAGAATAATATAGAACAAAAATCTGCTGGGAAAACTGAGGGAAAGGTACATATAACGAAAGAAGAAGAGAAATCCATTCAAGATGTTATTGAGGCATTTGTACGGACGACGAATGAAAAAAATCTTGCTGAGCATATGGAGTTATTTTCAAAGAAGATGCCTAGTGCTGAAGACTTAAAAACACAAAAGGAAGCGGCATTTCAAAAGGGAAATAAGAAACTAGAATTGGAACATATGAATATGAAAGCTCTTAAAGGTGGGCTTGTTATTGTTGAAACGGAGGAAAAAGAAGTAGATGGAGGGGTTACTCTCCAAAAGAAAACGCAGTATGCACTTGGAAAAGAAGACGAAGGGTGGAAGATTGAAGAGGTTCGTACGATAGAGAAGAAATAAAAAGGTTCTCATAGGAGAGAACCTTTTTATAGTGGTAATAAAATTTGATTTGAACATGCTTCAATGTCATCAATATCTTGACGGATTGTTGCCATCTTATTATCGAGGTCTTCAGCTTTCATAGCAGCGTCATGTAGTTCATCTTTCAAATAGTCAGGTATATTTCCTTCATATTTGTAGTAAAGTTTATGTTCTAAACTTGCCCAAAAGTCCATGGCAAGTGTACGTAATTGAATTTCTGCAAAGACATCTTTCGTACCAGAATTTAGTGACAATGGATATTTAATAATCATATGCAAACTTTTATAGCCATTTCCTTTTGGATTAGCAATATAATCTTTTACTTCTACAATTTCCATGTCTCCACGATTTTCAATAACTTCTTTTAAATGATAAATATCTTCTACAAAGCAACATGTAATACGGATGCCAATAATATCTTGTAATTGTGTTTGAGCATTTTCAACTGTTGGTGATAAGTTTTTACGCTCAAGCTTCCTAATGATACTTTCGGGTTGTTTAAGTCTTGTTTTTATATGTTCAAACGGGTTGTAGTCTTCTAAAAATTGAGCTTCCCGGTTCATAATTTCAAATTTAGTTTTTAACTCTTCTAAAGCGAATGTATAAGGTAATACAAAAGCTTTCCAGTAGTTAACTGTTGATTGGTTATATTCCATTTCTATACACACCTTTTCTTATTTACAAGTGAAGTTGTTATTATACTAAACACCAAATCATGTAGGCGCAAGCAGCAAATGATGAGATCATAAAGCGATATTTAGTTTTCATCTTTTCAACCCCTTTCAAATGAAATTATATATGAATAAATGTCATTGTTAGTAATTTCACTATGTACAATTCTTATAGTAATAGATTCATGTGAAATTCGTATGAACTAATTGTTTCAGTTTTTTGTCTTTTTGTTAATGGCTTTTGGTTTTGTTTGTTATAATTACCTTAAATTGTAATAAAGGAGAGGGTATGATGAATCCAAAAGATAAAAAAAGAAAAGAGCAAGTGGCCCACATTATTGAAATTCCAGATGAATATAGGCTTGTTGTAGATGATCAAGAAGGAGTGGATGATCCGTATCATCTATTATGGTGGGGGCATAAAGAGGATGAGGAGAAAAAGATACAAATTACATTAAATAGGCATACTGGTAATTTATTCGAATTCAGGATAGATGATGAAAATTATTTTTCGAGTGATAAAGAAGTGATAGAGGAGAATAAGGCAAGAGAGATTGCAAATGTATTTATAAAAAAATATGTGGAAGAAGAATTAGAATTTTATACATATGTGTCAGTTAAGGATGACTGGCGTGGTTGGAAAGAAATAAATTATATGCAGGAAGTGAATGGATATCCATTGCCGAATACAGGATGTGTTGTGCGAATTCATCCTTCAGGTAATGTTGTGCATTTTCATTACAATGGACAAAAAGCTATAGGGAAAAAACCGTTATGGCCAATTGAAATTGTTGAGGAGAACGTCGTTTTAGAAACTTTGAGAGCTAGACAAGATATGAGACTTGTATTTGTGGATTTAACACATTCTTCATGTAAATATGAAAATGGTGAGGAAGTAAAAGGCTATCATCTTGTATATGAACCAGAACCTAGTCATGCGTTTATTGATGCAAGTACAGGTAAAGATTTATTTGACCCAGATCATTATAAATTGCCTCCAACTGTAGCTGTTGAAAAACCGAAAAAAGGTAGTCAACAAGATGATATATTCGATTTATTTGACTGGGATAAAGAAAGTTTTACAAAAGTGGCTGAGACAGAAAATGAAGATGGAATAAGGATGAAATTTGTTTCGAAAGAGGAATTACAAAAACAGAAAGAAGAAAAGAATCCATATTTAATGAATGAATTTTTAAAAAAGCATTTACCGATGTTAAAATATAATAATTTAGTTGGCATTACGATTGATAAATCAACCAAGGAATTAATTGGTTTTATAAAACTGGCAGACGATAAAGAAGTAAAACAAATACTGTCTAGAGAGGAATGTTTACAAAAAGCACTTCAATTTTTAGAACATGTTATTCCAGATGTTACACAATATCTTCGCCTTTGGGATGAACGTGACGAAGATGAAGGGATTGAAAGATTTGTCTTTTCAGTATATGTGAATGAAATTCCGGTAGAGTATAGGGAATTCATGGTCAACATTAATACAGAAAATGGTGCTGTGATGCATTACTCGGGAAAACCTAGCAATATAATAGAAGAGTTACTTGCACATGAAACAGCACCAAAAGTAACAAAAGAAAAAGCGTTAGAAATATATAAAGAGGTCATTCGAGTAAAATTAGAATGGTGTATAGATCATGATGCAGAGGAAATGAAATATAAACTGCTGTATAAACAAACGAGGAGTGAAAATCATAAAGAATCCGTCGATTGTAGTCGGAAAATTCGTTACATAGATGCGCATACTGGAGAGAAAATTTGGAGTGAATATTAGTAAAAGCCAATCGATACGTTTCGATTGGCTTTTACTATGTTTATAGAAAAATTTAATGATTAGCGTTGAGTGGTTTAAGAATGCCATTAAGTTAAGAGTTCCATATTTACATCGTACAGACACAAACAACCTCATGCCCACATACACATAGTAAAGACCACTATTTTGGCGGAGGTGAAAGGTTTGAGTCTATTCGCCGCAATTGGATATATGGTTCGAGAAGTGTTTGTATTTGTTTCTTATGTGAAGAACAATGCGTTCCCGCAGCCGTTATCATCAGATGATGAGAGAAAGTACTTAGAGTTAATGGAGCAAGGTGATGCTCAAGCGAGAAATCTTTTAATTGAACATAATTTACGGCTTGTAGCTCATATTGTTAAGAAATTCGAAAACACTGGTGAAGATGCAGAAGATTTAATTTCAATTGGTACCATTGGGCTTATTAAAGCGATTGAAAGCTATTCAGCAGGGAAAGGAACTAAGCTTGCAACATATGCAGCACGCTGTATCGAAAATGAAATTTTGATGCATTTACGTGTGCTGAAGAAAACGAAAAAAGACGTTTCACTTCATGATCCGATTGGGCAAGATAAAGAGGGTAATGAAATATCGCTTATTGATATATTAAAATCAGAATCTGAAGATGTAATTGATATGATTCAGCTTAGTATGGAGTTAGAAAAAATTAAAGAGTATATCGATATTTTGGACGAACGAGAGAAAGAAGTAATTGTGAAGCGTTTTGGACTTGGGCTTGATAAAGAGAAAACACAGAGGGAGATTGCGAAGGCACTCGGTATTTCAAGAAGCTACGTATCGCGAATTGAAAAGCGTGCTTTAATGAAAATGTTCCATGAATTTGTGCGGGCTGAGAAAGAGAAAAAAGCAAAAGAATAATGTGTATTGTAAGCAGCTACACTTTAAAAGTGGCTGCTTTTCTTTCGGGAAAACGGAAAGAAAACGAGCTGTTCTAAGAAGAAATACATGTTCACTGTTGAAAATGGCGGGTTCTATCTGTAATATTAGAAGGTGCTAAACAATTTAAGAATAAAAATTATACTTAGTTTTTCTTCGTGTATAACGAGATGGCTCCATTCTATATGTGGGAATAAGAACCAATTTTACATATGATATAGAGAGAAAAGAAGGGGAAACTAAAGTTATAGGCTGATTAGGAGGTTTCGTAATTTGCGACGGACATTATATCGACTTATGATCGAACTTACAAATGGTCGTTTTACTTCTTATATATTACGTAAATTTGCACAATCTCGTTTGAGCTCTATCATTATTCCATCGTATGTGAAAGTTTTTCAAATTAATCAAGATGAGATGGAAAAGGGTTTGAAGGAATATGGAACATTGCATGATTTATTTACACGTAGGCTAAAAGAAGGAAAGCGTAGTATTGATACTGATGCATCGAGTATCGTTAGTCCTGTTGATGGTGTTTTTGCTGATCAAGGTCCTATTGAGGATACAAAAACATTCGATATAAAAGGAAAGCGTTATTCAATTGTGGATATGCTAGGTAATGAAGAGCGTGCAAAGCGATATGCAGGCGGTACATATATGGTGATTTATTTGAGTCCAAGTCATTATCATCGTATTCATAGCCCGCTTTCTGGCTCTGTGACTGAAAGATTTGTACTCGGTAGAAAATCATATCCGGTAAATGCAGCGGGTATGGAGTATGGGAAAGAACCATTGTCAAAAAATTATCGCTCTGTTACAGAAGTAAATAGTGAAGGCGAACATATGGCGCTTGTAAAAGTAGGTGCTATGTTTGTTAATAGTATCGAGCTCCTTCATGAAAGAAGTACTGTTCAAAAAGGTGAAGAGATGGCATACTTTACATTTGGCTCAACAGTTGTTTTATTATTTGAAAAAGATATGATTAAAGCAGTGCAGGAATTGACAAGTGGGCAAGAGCTGCGTCTTGGTGAAAAAATTGCAACCCGAGTATCTCATAAGTAAAGAAAAGGTTTTATAATATACTTATGAAGCTCTAATTAAGAAATGTGGACAAAGATGCTTAATGAAGAAATCCCCTAGATGGGAGTACTTGTTTATTCGAGAGCCATCGCAGGATGGCTCTTTTTACAGGTCAATCAGCAATCTATATGTACTCAAGAAGATTTGACGAGCTTGTCCTCTAACGAGCGTCTAATAATTTCTTGTTTTATAAGTAAAATGAAGTCGGGATTTAATTTTAGTTCTTTTGCTTTATAATAAGACTCAGTGAGTAAATCAGTAGATAACTGTTCCATATGTTTTGTTTTCAAGGTGAGTCACCTCCTAATAATATAAGGATTGATTCGTTGTTGCATTTAATGTACCAAAAAAATATGACAGTCACAAACAAGAGGTTATCCACATAACTCAGTGGATAAAGTGTGAATAGATTGTTAGTAAATTCCAAATTGACTGAAAAATTAACGTGGAAAGTGTGTACAAGTTTATCCACAGGTTATCTATCGAAAAATGTTGTCGAAAAATTTTATGGAAAATCCTCAAAGAGGTGAAAGAAATTGAAGTTATTTTTACCAAATGAATATGTGAAAAATATATATCATATTCAACCAGAAGATTTGAAAAAACGTGGAATTAAAGGAGTTATTACTGATTTAGATAACACTTTAATTGAATGGGATCGTCCAAACGCAACGCCACAGCTTGAAGAGTGGTTTTTGAAAATGAAAGAAAATGATATTCAAGTAACGGTCGTTTCAAATAACAACGAGCAACGCGTTAAAGACTTCGCTGACCCATTAGGTATTCCGTTTATTCATAGTGCGCGCAAACCGTTTGTTCGCGCATTTAAGCGTGCGATACATGAGATGCACCTGCAGCCAGATGAAGTTGTAGTAATTGGAGATCAGTTACTAACGGATGTGCTCGGCGGGAATCGTGTGGGACTTCATACAATTTTAGTTGTACCGGTAGCGCAAACGGACGGATTGGTGACACGATTTAATCGGAAAATTGAACGAAGAATTATGAGAAACATGAAGAAAAAAGGCTTAATTAACTGGGAGGAATAAAGTTTGACTGAAACAATTAAATGTATTGGTTGCGGTGTAGAAATTCAAACAGAAAATAAAAATGAAGTAGGATACGCTCCTGTATCATCTTTAGAAAAAGAACAAGTAATTTGCCAACGTTGTTTTCGTTTGAAACATTATAACGAAATTCAAGATGTATCTTTAACAGATGATGATTTCCTTCGTATTTTGAACGGAATTGGACAATCAGACGCACTAGTGGTTAAAATCGTAGATATTTTCGATTTCAATGGTAGCTGGTTACCGGGCTTACATCGTTTTGTAGGGAACAATAAAGTATTACTTGTAGGGAATAAGGCTGACTTAATTCCAAAGTCAGTTAAGCATGATAAAGTAAAACATTGGATGCGCTATAGTGCAAAGCAACTTGGTTTAAAACCAGAAGATGTCTTTTTAATTAGTGCAGCTAAAGGACAAGGAATCGCTGAACTTGCTGATGCAATTGAGCATTACCGCGAAGGTAAAGATGTTTATGTTGTTGGATGTACGAATGTTGGTAAATCAACATTTATTAATCGTATGATTAAAGAGTTTAGTGATGAGACTGAGAATGTAATTACAACATCACATTTCCCAGGAACAACGCTTGATTTAATTGATATCCCATTAGACGAAACGTCATCTTTATACGATACACCAGGTATTATTAATCATCATCAAATGGCGCATTATGTTGGGAAACAAAGCTTAAAGCTTATTACACCGACTACAGAAGTTAAGCCAATGGTATTCCAATTAAATGAAGAACAAACATTATTCTTTGGTGGATTAGCACGATTTGATTATGTAAGTGGGGGCCGTCGTGCATTCACTTGTCATTTCTCAAACCGTTTAACAATCCATCGTACAAAGCTTGAAAAGGCTGATGAATTGTACGAAAAACACGCTGGAGAATTATTGAATCCACCGACACCAGAAGAATTAGAAAATATGCCTAAGTTTGTGAAATATGAATTTAATATTCGTGAGCCGAAAACGGATGTTGTATTCTCTGGATTGGGCTGGGTTACTGTAAATGAATCAGGAGCGAAAATTGTTGCTCATGTACCAAAAGGAGTAAGTGTTTCATTACGTAAATCTTTAATTTAATATGGAGAGGGATTTATGAAACAATTATATGGTGTAATCGGAAATCCAATTGGACATTCATTATCACCCGTTATGCATAACGATGCATTTGAACACTTGAATATGGATGCCCATTATCATGCGTTTCTTGTAGAAGAAGAAGCGCTAGGGGAAGCAGTAAAAGGTTTGAAAGCATTAGGTATTTCAGGATTTAATGTAACGACTCCGCACAAAGTTGCAATTATGGAGTACTTGGATGAGATTGCCCCGTTAGCAAGGCAAATCGGTGCGGTAAATACAGTAGTTCATCGAGATGGAAAATTGATTGGGTATAATACAGATGGAATTGGTTTTGTTCGTGCCCTGCAGTCAATTAGTGAAGATCCACTTCAAGAGAAACGTATTTTATTAATCGGTGCAGGTGGTGCTAGCCGAGCTATTTACTTCTCGCTTGCCGATGTAGGTGTGAAACAAATTGATATTGCTAATCGTACGAGAGATAAGGCGAAAAACCTTATCTCTGGGTGCATGGCAAATGTTAATTCGCATGCTCTATCGTTAGAATGTGCAGCAGAAAATCAAGGGGAATATGATATTATCATCCAAACAACAACGATAGGTATGCATCCACATGTTGAGTATACGCCGCTGGAAATTCGTTCATTGAAACAAGGAACGATTGTTTCTGATATTATTTATAATCCATTTGAGACGAAAATTTTAGGCGATGCGAAAGAACAAGGTGCAATAATTCAAAATGGAATCGATATGTTCGTTTATCAAGGTGCACTTGCATTTGAAATGTGGACAGGGTGTGTGCCGAATATTGATAGAATGAAACAATTAGTAATGAGAGAGCTTGGAGGCTAATTATATGTTAACAGGAAAACAAAAAAGATTTTTACGTGCAAAGGCACATCATTTAACACCGATTTTTCAAGTTGGAAAAGGTGGCGTGAATGAAAATATGGTGAAACAAATTGGAGAAGCATTAGAAGTTCGTGAACTATTTAAAGTGAGCGTATTACAAAACTGTGAATTTGATCGTAGTGAAGTTGCAGAAGAGCTTGCACAAGGTGCACGAGCTGAAATCGTTCAAGTAATCGGAAGCACAATTGTTTTATACAAAGAATCAAGAGAAAATAAGCAGATTAAGCTTCCACGATAAATTGAAACTTTAATTTGCGTTTTTTAGCCTTCACCAATTAGGCTTTTGTGTGCAGTTAATTTCCCATCTAACCTAGTTATTGTCAGTGACTTTTGAGGTGTTGGCAAATAGCAGGATAAAAATCACGTATATTATTTCCATAATTGACGCTTGATAGATAGAGAGTGAAATTAATTGAACTTTTATTAACAGTGGGCTCTCTTCGAATTTGTATGGGGAGAGTTGCTGTATGTAAAAGGAAGGGGCGTTTCTTTTGAGAAAAATTGGCATTATTGGTGGCACGTTTGATCCACCTCATAATGGACATTTGTTAATTGCAAATGAAGTGTATCATGCTTTAGGGTTGGAAGAGGTATGGTTTTTGCCGAATCAAATTCCACCGCACAAGCAAGGACGTAACATTACGAGTGTGAAAAGTCGATTAAACATGCTGCAAATAGCGATTGAGGAAGAAGCATACTTTTCAATTTGTTTAGAAGAGCTAGACAGAGAAGGCCCATCTTATACGTACGATACTATGGTACAATTAACGGAGAAGTATCCGGATGTGCAGTTTCACTTTATTATTGGCGGAGACATGGTTGAGTATTTGCCGAAGTGGTATAACATTGAAAAGTTACTTAAGCTTGTGACTTTCGTTGGAGTTGCAAGACCAGGTTATACATTACATACGCCTTATGATATCGTAAAAGTGGAAATTCCGGAGTTTGCAGTTTCTTCTTCTCTGTTACGTGAGAGATATATGACGAAGAAAACGTGCAAATATTTACTCCCCGAAAAAGTACAGGTATATATCGAGAGGAATGGGTTGTATGAATCGTGAGGAAGCACTTAGTATTGTCAAACAACAAATGCATGAAAAACGTTATATACACACGGTTGGTGTAATGGAAACAGCGATTGAACTTGCCCGATTATATGGTGTAGATGAGAAAAAGGCAGAGACGGCTGCTATATTTCACGATTATGCAAAATGTAGAGCGATTCCAGAAATGGAAGAGATTATTAAGAGAGAAGCTTTGCCAAAGGATCTACTGCACTATAACAAAGAGTTATGGCATGCACCTGTTGGGGCATACTTAGTAGAAAAAGAAGTAGGCATTACTGATCCTGAAATTCTACAAGCTATTACATATCATACAAGTGGTCATGAAAAAATGACAATGTTAGATAAAGTTATTTATGTAGCAGATTACATTGAACCAGGACGTAAGTTTCCTGGTGTGGAAGAAGCGAGGAAACTCGCATATAAAGATATAAATCAAGCTTTACTGTTTGCTTTAAAGCGAACAATTCAATTTTTAATGGAAAAAGATCAAACGATTTATCCATTAACATTCCAAACATACAATGAAGTTATCAAGGAGGAAATTAATAAATGAAAGATAAAGAGTTATTAGTATTAGCGGCAAAAGCAGCTGATGATAAGAGAGCAGAAGATATGGTTGTACTAAATATGCAAGGTATTTCACCGATTGCAGACTATTTTATTATTTGTCACGGAAATTCAGACAAGCAAGTACAAGCAATTGCACGTGAAATTAAAGCGAAGGCACATGAGTTCGAAATTAACGTACAACGTATGGAAGGCTTTGATGAAGCACGTTGGGTTTTAGTAGACCTTGGTGATGTGGTTGCTCATGTATTCCATAAAGATGAGCGTAATCACTATAATTTAGAGCGTCTATGGGGCGATGTGCCGCGTGAAGATATTGCAGATGAGCTAGATCAATGAAATACGAACAATTTGCTTTGCTGTATGACGAACTGATGAATGATGTCCCTTATGATAAATGGGTGGAATTCACAGAGGAAAGTTTACAACAGGCATCTATGAAAGAGGCAAGAATCCTTGACGTAGCATGTGGAACTGGTAACGTAACACTTCCGCTTGTGCGAAAAGGTTATGACTTAATTGGTGTAGATCTTTCGGAAGAAATGTTAACTGTCGCGCAGCAAAAATTGGGGGGAGAAGGCTATTTTATTCCTTTTTACCAACAAGACATGAGAGAGCTAGATGTTCCTGGTGAATTTGATTGTGTGACAATCTTTTGTGACTCATTAAATTACGTATTGCAAGAAGATGGAGTGCAAGAAACATTTAGAAGAGTTTTCCACCATTTACGTCAGGATGGCTTGTTTTTATTCGATGTACACTCTTTATATAAAATACATCACGTATTTCAAAATGAAACATATACAGTGAACGGCGAAGAAATATCACTTATTTGGAACTGCTTCCCTGGAGAAGAATCAGATAGTGTGGAACATGATTTGACATTCTTTGTACAAGATTCAGAAGAAGATGTGTATCATCGTTTTGACGAATGTCACGTGCAACGTGCGTATTCGGTTGAAGTGTTAACAAAATGGCTTGAAGAAGCTGGGTTTACAGTGCTTCGCGTCACAGGTGACTTTGAACGAATTGAAGTGACAGAACAAACAGAGCGCATCTTTTTTATGGCGAAGAAGAATGGATAAAAGAAAAGCAACCGATAAGGTTGCTTTTGTTTTATAGAAAAGATGTAGTTTTAGTTCTAGAAAAATAAAAAGATGATATGTGTAAAGTGTAAAAATGCTAGTTTTAGTGAAAATGTAGCATGAAAAAGATAAGTATTAATAAAAAGGGTTTGGGATTACGATGGCGTATTTATTATGTGTGTTTATTGAATTGCTGCTCAACGCATTTTAAATCTTCATCAAATTTCTCATGTGTCCGTTCGATTAATTTATGAAACATATCCCCAACGTGCTCTTCTAAAATACGAATACCTTCTCCTGTAACACCGCCTTTAACGCATACCTTTTCTTGTAAAGTAGGTAATGTGAAAATTTCTTTTTCGAGTAATTTCCCCATTCCAATGACCATTTCACTTACTAAAGTAGTGGCTTCTTCATGTGTAATATTTGTTTTATCTACAGCAGCATTAATGAAACATTGTAATAAATAACTAAAAAAAGCAGGGCCGCAGCTTGCTATATCAGATGAAACGCGCGTTATATCTTCTTCTATAACAAGGGGAGTAGAAATGTTTTTGAATAGACGAAGTAGTTTTTGTTGCCATTCTAGAGAGCAGCTATTTCCAAATGTAAATAGTGATGCGCCGGATAAGGCGCGGTTTGTGATGCTTGGAATGATACGAGCGACGTGGCAAGGTATAAGTGTTTCTAATTGTGATGGAGATATGGGGCTTGTGATAGAAACTAAGCAATCTTCGTCTGAAAAATGGTCAGCGTATTTTTGTAGAATAGGGTATATGTCTATCGGTTTTACGCAAATGAAAATAAGCTGGGATTGTTCGATTACCTCTTGGATTGTTTTGGCTATATGAACAGAAGGGTATTTTTCTTTTATATGATATGCTTTGGCAGGCGTCCGATTAATAATAGTAAGGCACGAAGGTTTGACAGCACGGGTTTCTAAAAATGCATCGATTAGTATATTCCCCATGTTCCCTGTCCCTATAATTCCTATGTTCAATGTTTCATCCCTCCTTCGTAACTGCTTTCTCCTAAACAATATGAATGATGTTATAAATTTATGATTAGAGGTGTAAAATGATGTGGGATTTTCCGAAAAAATGGTTGGGATTAGTGGTTATTATTGGCACTTTGATTTTTCTTTTTTTCTGGAAAACGAATCAGCAAACAGAGCGATCGCTCATTACAACGGAAGTTCAAGTAAAAGATGTGGAGAAAAAAAGTAAACCGAAAGTATTGGATACAAAGGAGCAGAAAAAAATAATTATAATTGATGTGAAAGGGGCGGTTTTTAAAGAGGGTGTGTATGAAATGAAGGAAGGGGACCGGGTGAAGGAGGCGGTTGAAAAAGCTGGTGGTTTGTTGCCGGATGCAGATGTGAAGAAAGTGAATTTGGCGCAAATGGTCCAAGACCAAATGCTTCTGTATGTTCCTAACAAGAATGAGCCAGTGCAAGAAGGGGCTACTTTTTCAAAAAGCGAGGGTAAAGTGCAAATAAATACAGCTTCTAAAGAGCAACTTGAAAAAATAACAGGCATTGGTTCTCGGAAAGCGGAAAGTATTTTGAAATACCGAGAAGAACATGGTCCGTTTCAGAAAATAGAAGATTTATTAGAAATTGATGGGATTGGTGCGAAGTCTTTAGAGAAAATAAAAGATCAAATTATTATTCCATAAAAGATTGACGAAGTTTTTCTTTTTTCGCTACACTACAAGTAGACAAAAAAGAAGGTGAAAAATATGGAACGAATTTCATGGGATCAATATTTTATGACGCAAAGCCATCTACTATCTTTACGTAGTACATGTACAAGGCTTGCGGTAGGAGCGACAATCGTTCGTGATAAACGAATTATTGCTGGTGGATATAACGGTTCAATTAAAGGTGGTGTGCATTGTATAGACGATGGTTGCTATGTCATTGATAATCATTGCGTTCGTACAATTCATGCTGAAATGAATGCTTTATTACAATGTGCGAAATTTGGTGCAAAAACAGAGGAAGCGGAAATTTATGTCACACATTTTCCTTGTTTGCAGTGCTGTAAGGCGATTATTCAAAGTGGTGTTACAGCGGTTTATTATGCACAGGACTATAAAAATCATCCGTATGCCGTAGAGTTATTTGAACAAGCGAGTGTAACAGTAAAGCACGTTCCGCTAGAATACGATATTACATCGCTAGAGGAACAAGAGCGTCATTTACAGCTAAAGGAATTATTCGCAGCTTTAGAAAAAGATAATTTATCAATGGAAGAATTACAGCGTGTATTCACTAAAGCAAAAATGATGCTATAAGGAGTGAGTATGAGTTGAATGGGCAATGGGGCTATGTTGCAATCTCGTTTATAATTGGGATTGCAATTACCTTTTCCGCATCGCATTTGTTGGCTGCTTGTTGTTTCGTTTGTTATGTTTTATTTTGTTTATATCGTACTTCGCGTAAAACCTTCATATTTTGTATAATAGCGTGTTTTAGTGGCGTTATGTACACTACGTATGTTCAGAGTCTAAATAAGCCGCTAGGGGATTCCTATGAAGTTACACGAGGGGTCGTGCAAAATACACCTCTAATTAATGGGGATCGTCTCTCTTTTCAAATTGAAGATCAGAATAAAAACTTAGTGCAGTTAAATTATAAAATAAAATCTGCTTCGGAAAAGAAGCAGTTGCAACAATTACATGCAGGTATATCGTGTACATTTAAAGGGGAGGTGAAAGAACCACAAACTGCCCGGAATTTTCATGTTTTTGATTATCGTAATTATTTATATCAGCAAAAAATACATTTTATATTTGATGTGACATACATTTCTGAATGTCAAAAAACATCGTTGTCACTCGTGCAATGGATTTTCCTTCTCAGGCAACAAACAATCTCGAAAGTTACAGAAATGTTCCCGGAACAATCAGGTGCATTTATGAACGCATTATTATTTGGAGATCGACAACAAATGACGTTTGAAGTAGAAGAGCAATATCAACAATTTGGTCTTATACATTTGTTAGCAATTTCAGGATCGCATATCGTATTATTAATGATTATAATGTATTTTGTTTTGCTAAGAAGTGGTGTGACGAAAGAGATAGCAACAGTATGTCTTATAGTTTGCATTCCTCTGTATATGATCATGGCTGGGGCGTCGCCATCTGTTGTGAGGGCTTCTGTAACAGGAGTTTTATTATTGGTAGCTTTCATATGCTCTGTTCGCTTATCTAGTCTAGACGCCTTAAGTATAACGGCTATATGTATGCTTATATACGATCCGTATCTTATTTTCAACATTGGATTTCAATTCTCATTTGTAGGTAGTTTTTCTTTACTACTATCTGCGCCGATATTATTAGGGCGTAGTAATGGGATAGTTCGAAATTCTATTTACATTTCTATAATTTCACAGCTCGCTAGTACCCCCATCTTGTTATATCATTTTGGTTATTTTTCTCCTTATAGCATTTTCCTCAATCTTATATATGTTCCTTTTCTATCCATTATTGTATTGCCGTGTAGCATCATTATTCTTATATGTATGCCGGTTATTCCATTTTTCGCAAAAGGAATTGCATATGTACTTTCACTATGTTTAACCATTTCTAATGATTTTCTAAGTTACTGTGAAAGTTTCCCTTTCATCCGACTTACTTTTGGTCAAACTCCTTTATTTCTTGTGGCTATATATTGTTTTAGTATCGTTAGTATATTTGTGATTTGGGAAAGGGTAATAACGAAAAAAATTTTGTGCATAGTTGTGGGTGTGTTTCTTTTTATTAGTACTTGTCATTATGTATATCCATATTTTCGCGAAAGTGGGAGTGTTACATTTCTTGATGTTGGACAGGGAGATGCGATATTAATTCGTCTTCCGTACGATAAAGAGGTTTATCTTATTGATACAGGAGGAGCCCTTCCTGTCAAGAAGGAAGCGTGGCGACAGAAAAAGCATGAATTTTCTGTTGGGCATGATATTCTTGTTCCTTTTTTACAAAAAGAAGGTATAAAAACGATTGATAAATTAATTGTAACGCACGGAGATGCGGATCATATAGGTGCTGCGCTGGATTTGCTGTCATCTATTATTGTAAAAGAAGTTGTATTTGGGAGAAAGGAACAAGATACTGTATTGGAAAAAGTGGTGAAGAAAAAGGCGTTAGAAAAGAGCATGAAGATAAGTGTAGTAGGAGAAGGGGAAGGTTGGAGGGTAAATGAAGCGGAATTTTTCGTATTAGCTCCAAAGGGGAAAGAAAAGGGAGAAAATGACTCTTCGATTGTACTATGGGCCAGACTAGGGGGACTAACATGGCTATTTACGGGTGATCTAGAAGAAGAAGGAGAAAAGTTTATAGTATCAACATATCCTGATTTGCGGGCTAATATTTTAAAAGTTGCCCACCATGGGAGTAAAACATCGTCTACAGATCCATTTTTAAGCCTTGTACAGCCTGCTGTAGCGATTATTTCTGTGGGGGAGCGTAATAGGTATGGGCACCCGCATAAGGAAGTTATAGAGCGTTTTAAGAAGATGGGTATTGATATATGGCGTACGGATAAGCAAGGTGCTATTTCCTATGTTTTTAATGGAGAAAAAGGAACCTTTCAAAGTAAAATCACATATGATGAAACACATAGAAGATGAAAAAAAGAAGACTGCCGTTAAGCAGCAGCCTTTAAGAACCGATGAATTTAATAACAGTTGCAATAATGAAAAGTGTTGCGAAAAAACCAAATGAGACGATAAATCCTACCCCTGAATCAATAGCGTCATTGCGTTTACTTTGAACGTTTTGTTCAAAATCATTCATTTAGAATCCCTCCCCAACATTCCATTTTAGTATAAAATATTGTCAGAAAAAAATCTACAATTTCCATATGAAGTGAAATAGAGTATTTGTATACTTTTTCTAGTTAGTTAAGTAGCGTGAATTTTTCGTTTCCAATCATGTTAACAGTTGGCACTTATACTAAGATTATTATTGTAAATAATAAAGGGAAGGTGATTACCGCACACCAATAAGAAATCCGGGGCTTATTGCGTGGCGTTTTATATAAATAAAGGGGCGGGTTATAAAGACCGTCCCTTTGTACTTGTAAAACAAAAGCTAGGGCAGTAGTATAAATATATATTGCCAAGTTAGGGAGTAGGAAAAAATATGAGTGATATACATAAGAAGATTAAAAAGAAACAGTTCGCTCCGTTGTATGTACTGTATGGAACGGAAGCCTATTTTATAAATGAAACGATAAAGCTTATTACAACGGAAGCGCTTGAAGAGGAAGATCGAGAGTTTAATGTTGTGACATACGATTTGGAAGAAGCGTATTTAGAAGATGTAGTTGAGGATGCGCATACGCTTCCTTTTTTTGGAGAGCGTAAAGTTATATTAATAAAATCACCACTATTTTTAACGGCACAAAAAGAAAAGTTAGAACAAAATATAAAAATTTTAGAAGAATATATTGGGGAGCCATCTCCTTTTTCTATTCTTGTTTTTGTTGCGCCTTATGAAAAATTAGACGAACGAAAAAAAATTACAAAACTATTAAAGAAAACAGCGGATGTAATAGAAGCAAATGCGATGCAAGTGCAGGATGTTCAGAAGTGGATTGTTTCTCGTGCGGATGAGGTGCATGTGCATATTGATAATGCAGCTGTTAGTTTATTGTTAGAGCTTGTGGGAAGTAATGTAACAATGTTGGCGAAGGAAATGGACAAGTTAACGTTATACGTCGGTATGGGCGGAGAAATTACGCCAAAACTTGTCACGGAACTTGTGCCGAAATCTGTTGAGCAAAACGTGTTTGCTTTAACAGAAAAAGTGGTGAAAAAAGATATCGCTGGTGCGATGCAAATTTTAGACGGATTATTTACACAGCAGGAAGAACCGATTAAACTGCTCGCTTTATTAGTAAGTCAGTTCCGTTTGCTACATCAAGTGAAAGAGTTGCAACAGCGTGGTTACGGACAAAATCAAATCGCGTCCCATATTGGTGTACATCCGTACCGGGTAAAGTTGGCGATGAATCAAACGAAGTTTTTCTCTTTTGAAGAATTAAAAAAAGTTATTATAGAATTGGCGGAAGCTGATTATAGTATGAAGACTGGAAAGATGGATAAGAAACTTGTGCTTGAGTTTTTCTTAATGCGGTTAAATCATATGTAGTGACACAAAAAAGTTCACGTACTTAGTACGTGAACTTTTTTGTGTATATAAAAAACGATCCGAATGGATCGTTTTTTAAACGCCTTACGCGTTTACTTGTTTCGCTAAGCGAGATTTTTGACGAGCTGCAGCGTTTTGGTGGATAAGACCTTTACGAGCTGCTTTGTCAAGTTTTTTAGAAGCAGTTTTGAAAGCTTCTTTAGCATTTTCAAGATCGTTATTAGTAACTAAAGTTTCTACAGTTTTAACAGCAGTACGCATGTCAGACTTGATAGAAGCGTTATGTGAACGACGCTCTTCGCTAAGTTTAGCGCGTTTGATAGCAGATTTGATGTTTGCCATACTTTTCACCTCCCTGGTGCAATCGAATGACTCGATTCTTACATAGAACAAGTGATATTTTATCAAACGGTGAAGAGAATTGCAATAGTATATCAATGAAATTTCACGTAAAGGAAAGAATGACCTAATATAACTTGGGGAAATCTAACGATATTTACTATGAATTACGGAGGAGATACGATGAAAGAACCATTAGATTTAAGTAAATATAGTGTTAGAACTGACCTTGCTGTAGAGGCGCACCAAATGCTACAAGAGCGCCAAGAAGAACAAAAAGGGATACAGGGAGTTATTGTAAAAGAGAGGGAAGAAGAGGGAGTTACAATTACAAAAGTAACTATTGATGAAATTGCATCTGAGTCGATGGGGAAAAAACCTGGAAGTTATTTAACTCTTGAGGTGCAAGGTATACGACAACAAGATACGGAACTTCAGCAAAAGGTAGAGCGTATTTTTGCAAAAGAATTCTCTTATTTCTTAGAAGAGGTTGGAGTTTCAAAAGAAGCGAGTTGTTTAATCGTAGGTCTTGGGAATTGGAATGTAACGCCGGATGCACTCGGACCGATAGTCGTAGAGAACGTATTGGTGACGAGACATTTGTTTAAATTGCAGCCTGAAAGTGTGGAAGAGGGGTTTAGACCTGTTAGTGCCATTCGTCCAGGGGTAATGGGAATTACAGGGATTGAAACGAGCGATGTCATTTACGGAATTATTGAGAAGACAAAACCAGACTTTGTCATCGCAATTGATGCATTAGCTGCGCGTTCTATTGAACGAGTAAATAGTACGATACAAATTTCTGATACAGGAATTCATCCAGGATCTGGTGTTGGGAATAAGCGTAAGGAACTAAGTAAAGAAACATTAGGTATTCCTGTTATCGCAATTGGTGTGCCAACTGTGGTAGATGCTGTTTCGATTACGAGTGATACAATTGATTTTATTTTGAAACATTTTGGCCGGGAACTGAAAGAAGGAAACAAACCGTCACGCTCTTTATTGCCAGCAGGTTTTACATTTGGAGAAAAGAAAAAATTAACAGAAGAAGATATGCCAGATGAAAAGAGCCGAAATATGTTTTTAGGAGCTATTGGTACGTTAGAAGAAGAAGAAAAGAGAAAGTTAATTTATGAAGTATTATCTCCTCTTGGTCATAATTTAATGGTAACTCCAAAAGAAGTAGATGCGTTTATTGAGGATATGGCAAATGTAATAGCCAGCGGTTTAAATGCAGCGCTGCATCATCAGATTGATCAGGATAATACAGGGGCATATACACATTGATGGAAAGAGGCAGAAATAGCTTGAGTCAATTTACGCTGTTATGTATATGCGGTACAGTCTTATGTTTGCTTATGATGATAGCTGGAGTGGGACTCGCTAATCATGGTCTAAAAAGTATGAAGGGATATCGTCAGCTGTCATATGAACAAATTGCTCATATGACAGGAACAGAAGGCGCTGGGGCTGAATCGGAAATTTCGGGAGAGACGTTTTCGGCTATTGAAAAACAAAAACAGTTAGAAAGCTTAAGAAGTTTTAATGTTGTAGAAGGTATCGGTATGGCGATAGCAAGTGTTGCTCGTGATATGACAAAGTTTGGAACGGATATAGTTGTTGGGGCAATAAAAGGAATTTTTAGTTAAGGGTAGCGGGAAGGATGGTTGTCTTATGTTTGTAAGAGAGCTGTCTTTTAATTTGAAAAAGGTTTGTCTCTTATGGTTTGTTCGCATAAGATATAGATAGAGTGATTTGTATTGTAAGCAGCACGAGTTTTCATTGAATCTTTGCTGCTCTATTGATATAATCAGTGCTAGTGTATATTGGCGAGACTATTAGGAGTTGAGAACATAGATGAATAAAGAAGAAAGAGCAAAAAGACAGTCCAAAATTCGTAACTTCTCCATCATTGCTCACATTGACCACGGGAAATCAACGTTGGCAGACCGTATTTTGGAGAAAACGAACGCGTTGGCACAGCGCGAAATGAAGGCGCAATTGCTTGACTCTATGGAGTTGGAGCGTGAGCGTGGTATTACAATTAAATTAAATGCAGTACAACTAACGTATAAAGCGAAAGACGGTGAAGAGTATATTCTTCACTTAATCGATACTCCAGGACACGTCGATTTTACGTACGAAGTATCTCGTAGTTTAGCGGCTTGTGAAGGTGCAATTCTTGTAGTGGATGCAGCGCAAGGAATTGAGGCGCAAACATTAGCGAACGTATATTTAGCGCTTGATAATAATTTAGAAATCTTACCAGTTATTAATAAAATCGACTTACCAAGTGCAGACCCAGAACGCGTACGTCAAGAGGTAGAAGATGTAATTGGTTTAGATGCATCGGAAGCTGTACTTGCTTCAGCGAAAGCTGGCATTGGTATTGAAGATATTTTAGAACAAATCGTTGAAAAGGTACCAGCTCCAACAGGTGATTCAGAAGAGCCGTTACAATGTATGATTTTCGATTCTTTATATGATCCGTACCGTGGTGTAATTGCATATATCCGTGTTGTAAATGGAACGGTAAAAGTTGGCGATAAAGTACGTATGATGGCAACTGGAAAAGAATTTGAAGTAACAGAAGTAGGTGTGTTTACACCGAAAACGACGCAACGTGACGAGTTAACAGTAGGTGATGTAGGTTTCTTAGCGGCATCTATTAAAAACGTAGGTGATACACGCGTAGGTGATACGATCACACATGCGAAACGTCCGGCTGCAGAGCCGTTAAAAGGGTATCGAAAATTAAACCCAATGGTATTCTGTGGTTTATATCCAATCGATTCTGCACGTTATAACGACTTACGTGATGCGTTAGAAAAACTAGAATTGAATGATTCTGCTCTTGAATTTGAGCCTGAAACATCTCAAGCTTTAGGTTTTGGTTTCCGTTGTGGTTTCTTAGGGCTTCTTCACATGGAGATTATTCAAGAACGTATTGAACGTGAATTCAAGATTGACTTAATTACAACAGCGCCAAGTGTTATTTATAAAGTGTATTTAACAAACGGTGAAGATTTTATTGTTGATAATCCATCTAATATGCCAGATCCACAGACTATCGATCGTGTAGAAGAGCCGTTTGTGAAGGCTGCAATTATGGTTCCGAATGACTATGTTGGAGCTGTAATGGAAATTTGCCAAGGGAAACGTGGAACGTTTATTGATATGCAATATTTAGATGAAACACGTGTTACATTGACATATGAAATCCCGTTATCAGAAATCGTATATGATTTCTTCGATCAATTGAAATCAAATACGAAAGGATATGCATCATTTGACTACGAGTTAATTGGTTATAAACCATCTAAACTTGTGAAAATGGATATTCTTTTAAATAATGAACAAGTGGATGCTTTATCATTTATTGTACATCGTGATTCAGCGTATGACCGTGGTAAAGTAATTGTAGAGAAATTAAAGAAATTAATTCCAAGACAACAGTTTGAAGTGCCAATTCAGGCGACTATCGGAAATAAAGTTGTATCTCGTTCTACAATTAAGGCGATGCGTAAAAACGTACTTGCAAAATGTTACGGTGGTGACATTTCTCGTAAGCGTAAACTTCTTGATAAGCAAAAAGAAGGTAAAAAACGTATGAAGTCTGTTGGTTCTGTAGAAGTGCCGCAAGAAGCATTCATGGCTGTACTGAAAATGGATGATAACTAATGGAGTGAACTATAATTAGTGGAGATTTTTCTATTCTTCGCTAATTATTAGCCCGCACCAATCGTGATAAAAGTAGAAGCCGTTCGTTCGGCTTCTTTTTTATATGCTACTTTTTAGACATCTTATCATCTCTCATTTACAATAGTGAGAGAGCTTTTTAGTGATTGATATAGAGTTAGGAGACTATTAATGTCCGAAAATATTCGAAAAGATATTCGAGAGAAAATACAAAAAGGTAATTTTAATTGCGAAAAGGAACTGACGCTTTCTATAATTAGTGGGAAGTGGAAAGTTGTGATATTGTGGCACTTAGGTGTGGAAGGTCCGCATCGTTTTAGTGAATTGCAACGTCTGTTCCCGAGCATTTCTCATAAAGTGTTGTCAAATCAATTGAAAGAGTTAATGGAGGACGGGATTGTTGATCGAACGGTATACCCGGAAATTCCTCCGCGTGTTGAGTACTATATGACGGAATTAGGTATGTCGCTTTTACCGATCGTTGAAATGATGTATGATTGGGGAAAAATGCGAATGGAACAAATCCGTAATACAGTAGAGAAGTAAAGAATCCTCCGGAGTGCGGAGGTTTTCTTTTTAGAAAGGTAGGAGTTATATTTGGTACAAGCTGCATATATTCATATTCCATTTTGTCAGCATATTTGTCACTATTGTGATTTTAATAAAGTATTTATTGAACGCCAACCGGTTGATCAATACTTACAATATTTAGAGAAAGAAATAATAAATACGGTTCAAAAAGTACCGTTTGAAAGTATGAAAACGATTTTTGTTGGCGGAGGAACTCCGACAGCTTTAAATATGGAGCAAACAAAAAAACTACTCGACATCATTAACCGTCGTTTGCGTCCATTTGCGCCGAATTGTGAATTAACATTTGAAGCGAATCCAGGTGATTTACCGAAAGAGAAGTTGAACGTATTGCTAGAAGGTGGAGTAAACCGAATTAGTTTTGGTGTGCAAACGTTTCGTGATGAGCTACTTGAGAAGATTGGACGCAGGCATACGAGAGAAGATGCATTCGTAGCAATTCGAGATGCGCAGGAAGTCGGTTTTACAAATATTAATGTAGATTTAATTTATGCTCTGCCAGGACAGACGATAGAAGATGTAAAGGAAACATTAGACATTGCCTTTACGCTTGGTGTACAACATTTCTCGGCATATTCATTAATTGTGGAACCGAAAACTGTATTTTATAACTTAATGAATAAAGGGAAATTAAGACTACCAGGTGAAGATCATGAAGCGAAAATGTACGAAATGGTAATGGATGAAATGGAGAAACATGGTTATAACCAGTATGAGATTAGTAACTTCTCAAAAGGTGATAATGAAAGTAGACATAATCTCACATACTGGAATAATGAAGAGTATTATGGATTTGGAGCTGGAGCGCATAGCTATGTGAACGGGGAACGAATTCAAAATGTAGGTCCGCTCAAGCAATATTTCACTAAAATTGATGAGACAGGATTTCCATATTTAGATGTTCACACAGTGACAGAGAAAGAAAAAATGGAAGAAGAGTTGTTCTTAGGACTTCGAAAAACAAAAGGTGTTTCTAAGTTAGAATTCCAAAAGAAATTTAATGTGGAGATGGACCATGTTTTTGCAAAGCAGTTACAAAGTAATCAAGAACAAGGATTACTTGAAAACAGAGATGGACATGTTTGTTTAACGAGGAAAGGGAGACTATTAGGGAATGAAGTATTCCAGTCATTTTTGATTGATTAATTAAATGTGCCATAAGCGTGAAAAAGTTTTGTTATTTCGTGACGTTTCCGTTGACAATTGAATGTCAATTTTGGTAAGTTATTAATAGATTTAGCACTCGAAGACAAAGAGTGCTAACAGAGGTGATGATGAGATGCTTACGGAACGTCAGCTCTTAATTTTACAAACAATTGTGGATGACTTTATTGGATCAGCGCAACCAGTTGGTTCGAGGACGTTGGCTAAGAAAGATGAAATTACGTTTAGTTCAGCTACTATTCGAAATGAAATGGCTGATTTAGAAGAACTAGGATTTATTGAAAAAACGCATAGTTCTTCTGGGCGTGTTCCTTCTGAAAAAGGATACCGATTTTATGTAGACCATCTTTTAGCGCCGCAAAACTTACCGACCGATGAAATTGTACAAATTAAAGATTTATTTGCTGAAAGAATTTTTGAAGCAGAAAAAATTGCACAGCAATCAGCTCAAATTTTATCAGAGCTTACGAATTATACGGCCATTGTTCTTGGTCCCAAATTGAGCACAAATAAACTTAAAAATGTACAAATTGTACCGCTTGATCGTCAAACAGCAGTCGCTATTATTGTAACAGATACAGGGCATGTGCAAAGTAAAACGATTACCGTTCCGGAATCTGTTGATTTATCAGATTTAGAAAAAATGGTTAATATTTTAAATGAAAAGCTATCTGGTATACCTATGGCAGAACTTCATAATAAAATCTTTAAAGAGATTGTTACAGTCTTGCGTGGGTATGTTCATAATTACGATAGTGCAATAAAAATGTTAGATGGTACATTTCAAGTCCCTTTATCGGAAAAGATATACTTTGGAGGAAAAGCAAATATGCTTTCGCAACCAGAGTTCCATGACATTCACAAAGTAAGATCTTTGCTGACGATGATTGATAATGAGGCTGCGTTTTATGACATTTTGCGTCATAAACAAGTCGGAATTCAAGTGAAAATTGGTAGAGAAAATTCTTCTACGGCAATGGAGGATTGCAGTTTGATTTCTGCAACGTATTCGATTGGAGAAGAGCAACTTGGAACAATTGCAATTTTAGGTCCGACGAGAATGCAATACTCTCGTGTAATTAGTTTACTGCAGTTATTTACAAGACAATTTACAGACGGACTTAAAAAGTAAATGAGAGTAATACATTCGCTCAAGTGATGAAATTTTCATTGCTGTGTGTAATATATAATGCTTAGGTAATCATGCTAAGCATGATACCTAATACCTTTTAAGGAGGTGAAAATTGTGGAAGAGCGTAACGAACAAGTGGTAGAAGAAGTAGAAGAAGTGAAAGAAGCGCAAGTTGAAGAAGCTGTCACGCCAGAAAACAGTGAAAAAACTGTAGAAGAAAAAAGTGAGGCTGCTCTTTTACAAGAAAAAGTAGATGAGTTACAAGCGAAACTAACGGAAACGGAAGGTCGCACATTACGTCTACAAGCTGATTTTGAAAATTATAAGCGCCGTGTCCAAATGGATAAACAGGCTGCTGATAAATATAGAGCACAAAGTCTAGTTTCAGATATTTTGCCAGCTCTTGATAATTTTGAAAGAGCGATGCAAGTGGAAGCGACTGACGAGCAAACGAAATCCTTGTTACAAGGTATGGAAATGGTGCATCGTCAATTGCTAGAAGCGTTGACTAAGGAAGGTGTTGAAGCGATTGAAGCTGTTGGTAAACAGTTTGATCCGAATGAACACCAAGCTATTATGCAAGTGGAAGACAGTGAATTTGAATCAAACGCGGTAGTTGAAGAATTCCAAAAAGGTTATAAACTAAAAGACCGTGTGATTCGCCCATCAATGGTAAAAGTAAATCAATAATTTACATAAAAGTAGGAGGATTCGCCATGAGTAAAATTATCGGTATTGACTTAGGTACAACAAACTCTTGTGTAGCTGTTATGGAAGGTGGAGAACCAAAGGTTATCCCAAATCCAGAAGGAAACCGTACAACACCTTCTGTTGTAGCTTTCAAAAATGAAGAGCGTCAAGTTGGGGAAGTTGCGAAGCGTCAAGCAATTACAAACCCAAATACAATCATGTCTGTTAAACGTCATATGGGTACAGACTACAAAGTAGAAGTTGAAGGTAAAGATTTTACACCTCAAGAAATTTCTGCAATCATTTTACAAAACTTAAAAGCTTCTGCTGAAGCATACTTAGGTGAAACAGTAACGAAAGCTGTTATTACAGTACCTGCATACTTCAACGATGCTGAGCGTCAAGCAACGAAAGATGCTGGTCGTATCGCTGGTTTAGAAGTTGAGCGTATCATTAACGAACCAACAGCCGCAGCACTTGCTTACGGTTTAGAAAAACAAGATGAAGAGCAAAAAATCTTAGTATATGACTTAGGTGGCGGTACATTTGATGTATCTATCCTTGAGTTAGCAGACGGCACATTCGAAGTTATTTCAACTGCTGGTGACAACCGTCTTGGTGGAGATGACTTTGACCAAGTTATCATCGATCATTTAGTAGCTGAATTCAAAAAAGAAAATAGCATTGATTTAAGCCAAGATAAAATGGCACTTCAACGTCTGAAAGATGCAGCTGAAAAAGCGAAGAAAGATCTTTCTGGTGTAACACAAACACAAATTTCATTACCATTCATTAGTGCTGGAGCTGCTGGACCATTACACTTAGAATTAACGTTAACAAGAGCTAAATTCGAAGAAATTTCAGCTGGTCTTGTTGAAAGAACATTAGAGCCAACTCGTCGTGCATTAAAAGACGCTGGTTTTGCTCCAAGCGAATTAGATAAAGTTATCCTTGTTGGTGGATCTACTCGTATCCCAGCTGTACAAGAAGCAATTAAACGTGAAACTGGTAAAGAGCCATACAAAGGTGTAAACCCAGATGAAGTTGTAGCATTAGGTGCTGCAGTTCAAGGTGGCGTACTTACTGGTGATGTAGAGGGCGTTCTATTATTAGACGTAACTCCACTTTCTTTAGGTATCGAAACTATGGGCGGTGTGTTCACGAAACTAATCGAGCGTAACACTACAATTCCGACAAGTAAGTCACAAGTATTCTCAACAGCTGCTGATAACCAACCAGCGGTAGACATTCACGTACTACAAGGTGAGCGTCCAATGTCAGCTGACAACAAAACGTTAGGTCGTTTCCAATTAACAGACCTTCCGCCAGCACCACGTGGAATTCCACAAATCGAAGTAACATTCGATATTGATGCGAACGGTATCGTTAACGTACGTGCAAAAGACTTAGGTACAAGCAAAGAGCAAACTATTACAATCCAATCTTCTTCAGGTCTTTCTGATGAAGAAGTAGATCGTATGGTACAAGAAGCTGAATCAAATGCTGATGCTGACCAAAAACGTAAGGAAGAAGTTGAACTTCGTAACGAAGCTGACCAACTTGTATTCCAAACAGACAAAGTTGTAAAAGATTTAGAAGGTAAAGTAGATGCAGCTGAAGTAGCGAAAGCAACGGAAGCGAAAGAAGCATTACAAGCGGCAATCGAGAAAAACGAACTTGAAGAAATCCGTGTGAAAAAAGATGCTCTTCAAGAAATCGTACAACAATTAACTGTTAAATTATACGAGCAAGCTCAAGCGGCTGCAGGGCAAGCAGAAGGTGCACAAGGAGCACAAGACGCTGGCGCGAAAAAAGATAATGTAGTAGACGCTGAGTTTGAAGAAGTAAAAGAAGACAAGTAATACAGTGAAATAAAATAAGTAAGATGACAAAAAGTCAAAGTCAAGCGTGCCTTGGCTTTGGCTTTTTTCACGAATAAGAAGAAATGTGTGAGGATCTTAAGTTTTTTATTTTGCATACTGTAAGTGAGGAAACTTTGTTGCAAAGCACTTTCTTTCGGTGTTAAAATTACGTTTATGTGAAAGATTCGGGGGTTGCAAATTTATGAATAAACGAGACTATTATGAGGTCCTTGGACTTAGCCAGGGCGCTTCAAAAGATGAAATTAAAAAAGCGTATCGTCGTTTGGCTAAAAAATATCATCCAGACGTAAGTAAAGAAGAAAATGCAATTGAAAAGTTTAAAGAAGTACAAGAGGCATACGAAGTATTGAGCGATGATCAAAAGCGTGCGCAGTATGATCAATTTGGTCACGCTGGTCCGAATCAAGGTTTCGGTGGCGGAGGAGACTTCGGCGGTGGCTTCGGTTTCGAAGATATCTTTAGTTCATTCTTTGGCGGTGGCGGTGGCGGCAGACGTCGTGATCCAAATGCTCCACGTCAAGGTGCTGATTTACAATATCAAGTTACTTTAGAGTTTGAAGAAGCTATTTTTGGTAAAGAATTAAACGTTGAGATTCCAGTGGAGGATCCATGTGATACTTGTAAGGGTAGTGGAGCAAAACCAGGGACTTCAAAAGAAACATGTAAACACTGTTCAGGATCAGGGCAAGTAAGTGTAGAACAAAATACACCATTTGGGCGTATTGTAAACCGTCAAGCTTGTGGACATTGTTCAGGAACAGGTCAAATGATTAAAGAGAAATGTACGACATGCCATGGTTCTGGTAAAGTTCGTAAACGTAAAAAAATCAATGTTAAAATTCCAGCGGGTATCGATAATGGTCAACAAATTCGTGTATCTGGAAAAGGTGAAGCAGGCGTAAATGGCGGACCGGCAGGTGACTTATATGTTGTTGTTCATGTGAGAAATCATGAATTCTTTGAACGCGAAGGGGATCACATTATTTGCGAAATGCCAATAACATTTGCGCAAATGGCACTTGGTGCGGAAGTAGAAGTTCCTACCGTTCATGGCAAAGTGAAGCTGAAAATTCCAGCAGGAACACAAACAGGAACAGAATTCCGCTTAAAAGGAAAAGGTGCTCCGAACGTACGTGGATATGGTCAAGGAGATCAATATGTAGTCGTTCGTGTTGTTGTGCCGACGAAATTAACTTCACATCAAAAAGATTTATTGCGTGAATTTGCAGGGCAAGAAGAGCAGGATGATAGCTTATTCAGAAAGCTTAAACGTGCTTTCAAAGGGGAATAATGGAAATAAAAAATGGAGTTGGTAAATTGTGAAATGGTCAGAAATTAGTATTCATACAACAGAAGAAGCAGTAGAAGCTGTCTCTCATATTTTGCATGAAGCAGGCGCTAGCGGGGTTGCGATTGAGGACCCAGCGGAGTTGACGAAAGAGCGCAAGCAACAATACGGTGAGATTTATGCACTTAACCCAGATGAATATCCAAGTGAGGGTGTTTTGGTAAAAGCATATTTCCCACAAACGGATTCTTTACACGAAACGGTTGCAGGTGTAAAATCATCTATTGATGCACTACCATCTTTCGACATCGAAATTGGTAAAGGAACTATTACAATTAATGAAGTCGATGAGGAAGATTGGGCTACTGCTTGGAAGAAGTATTATCATCCAGTTCAAATTTCTGATACATTCACAATTGTGCCGACGTGGGAAGAGTATACACCGTCTTCTCCAGATGAAAAAATTATTGAATTAGATCCAGGTATGGCGTTTGGTACAGGGACACATCCAACAACGACGATGTGTATTCGTGCGTTAGAAAAAACGGTTCAGCCAGGTGATACTGTGATTGATGTAGGGACAGGTTCGGGGGTACTTAGTATTGCTGCGGCAAAATTAGGTGCGGCTTCTGTTCAAGCGTATGATTTAGACCCAGTTGCAGTTGAAAGTGCAGAAATGAATGTGCGCTTAAATAAAACAGATGACATTGTCAATGTTGGACAGAATAGTCTATTAGAAGGTATTGAAGGCCCAGTTGATTTAATCGTAGCAAATTTACTAGCGGAAATTATTCTTCTATTCCCTGAAGATGCAGCGAGAGTTGTGAAGCCAGGTGGATTATTTATTACATCTGGTATTATTGGGGCGAAAGAAAAAGTAATTTCTGAAGCGTTAGAAACAGCTGGATTTTCAATTGAAGAAGTACTTCGAATGGAAGATTGGGTAGCAATTATTGCACGAAATGCGTAATATAGATTTTAGTCTATAAAGAACAGGGGAGTCTCTCACCGTATAAGGTGAGGGACTTGCCGTTTGTTATATGAAAATGATAACGTTTCGTTCTTTTCGTAAGTGTTGACTTACGAAAGGAACGAAACTCTACTAAGGTGATTATATGCAACGTTATTTTGTAGAAGAGAAATATGTAAATGAGACAAGTATTCGCATAATGGGTGATGATGTCCATCACATCGCAAGAGTGATGCGTATGTCAGCTGGTGACCACATTTATTGCTGTGTAAATGGTAAAACAGCAGAGTGTTCAATTGCTGAAATTACCAGTGAATTTGTGGATACCACTATTGTAGAATGGGTAGAGGCGTCAAGCGAACTTCCTGTGTTCGTGACGATTGCAAGTGGACTGCCGAAAGGAGACAAGCTAGAGTTAATTTTTCAAAAAGGAACTGAGCTTGGGGCAGCTGCATTTTTACCATTTCAAGCATCTCGATCTATTGTAAAGTGGGATGCGAAAAAAGCAGATAAAAAAGTTGAGCGTTTGAAAAAAATTGTAAAAGAAGCTGCGGAACAATCGCATAGAAGTGAAATTCCAGAAGTACACGTTCCCTCATCATTTAAACAACTGCTGTCGATGAGTAGCGAGTATGATGTTTGCCTTGTTGCGTATGAAGAAGAAGCGAAACAAGGTGAGAAATCTAATTTTGCGAAAGCCTTAGCGACGATTAAACCAGGCCAAAAACTGCTGATTGTATTTGGACCAGAAGGCGGTTTAGCGGAGGAAGAGATAACCGCACTTCGTGAACATAAATTTGTACCATGTAGTTTAGGACCAAGAATTTTAAGAACAGAAACGGCTCCGCTTTATGCGTTAAGTGCCGCTTCTTATCATTTTGAATTGATGGGGTGATAATCAATGGCAACTGTTGCGTTCCACACGTTAGGTTGTAAAGTAAACCACTATGAAACAGAAGCGATTTGGCAATTGTTTAAACAAGGTGGTTATGAAAGAACTGAATATGAAAAAAAATCTGATGTATACGTTATTAACACATGTACAGTAACGAATACTGGAGATAAAAAAAGCCGTCAAGTAATTAGACGTGCTGTACGTCAAAATCCAGATGCGGTAATTTGTGTAACTGGATGTTATGCACAAACATCTCCAGCGGAAATTATGGCAATTCCAGGTGTAGATATTGTTGTTGGTACGCAAGATCGTGAGAAGATGTTAGGATACATCGAAGAATTCCGTAAAGAGCGTCAACCAATTAATGCTGTCCGTAATATTATGAAAACACGTGTATATGAAGAGCTCGATGTACCATATTTCACGGACCGTACACGTGCATCTTTAAAAATACAAGAAGGTTGTAATAACTTCTGTACATTTTGCATCATTCCTTGGGCGCGTGGTTTAATGCGTTCTCGTGATGGAAAAGAAGTTATTAAACAAGCGCAGCAATTAGTAGATGCTGGCTATAAAGAAATCGTATTAACAGGTATTCATACAGGTGGGTACGGTGAAGATATAAAAGAGTATAACTTAGCTGGATTACTGCGCGATATGGAAGCGGAAGTAGGCGGATTGAAACGCCTTCGTATTTCTTCTATTGAGGCGAGTCAAATTTCTGATGAAGTAATTGAAGTGTTAGATAAATCAGAAGTAGTTGTACGTCACTTGCATATTCCATTACAGTCAGGATCTAATACTGTATTGAAACGTATGCGCCGTAAGTATACGATGGAATTTTTCCAAGAGCGTTTAGATCGTTTGAAAGAAGCGTTACCAGGTCTTGCGATTACATCAGACGTAATTGTTGGATTCCCAGGCGAAACAGAAGAGGAATTCATGGAAACGTACAATTTCATTAAAGAGAATCGTTTCTCTGAATTACACGTTTTCCCTTATTCGAAACGTACAGGTACTCCAGCAGCACGTATGGAAGATCAAGTTCCTGAAGACGTGAAGAACGATCGTGTTCACCGTCTAATTGAGCTATCAAATCAATTAGCGAAAGAGTATGCTTCTAGATTTGAAGGTGAAGTACTTGAAATCATTCCGGAAGAGACATTTAAAGATGGTGACCGTGAAGGTTTATATGTAGGTTATACAGATAATTACTTAAAAATTGTGTTTGAAGGATCTGAAGAATTGATTGGTAAGCTAGTAAAAGTGAAAATTACAAAAGCTGGTTATCCATATAACGAAGCGCAGTTTGTTCGTGTTCTTGAAGATGATGTAAAAAAAGAATCAGCAAGCGCATAAAATGAAACTTTAATCAGTGGGGGGGTTGTTCATCCCCGCTGATTATCAGCCTGACCCCCGCCTAAGTTCTTTGCTTTCGCTGAATTTTGAGGTGGGGGTCTTACTGTCCTGGCAAATAGCGGGATAAAAAAGCATGCAAACGGAAACGATTTGCATGCTTTCTTTTTTTTTTTTTGTGTGGAGAAGTTAAGTACTGAAAAGGCAGGTACGTTGAATGAGTAGTTATTTAATGCTTTCTTGTATTAAACAAGGTGTAATGATAAAAAATATAGTTGTCTTCAGGGGAAAAGGATAATAGCTATCTACATAGCTTTTGAACAGGTAAGGGCATCTATTCTTCTTTTATTCTGCCAAATAGTTGACCTGAAGTGATAAAATGTATTATAATCGTAAAAGACATGCTGAAGAAGGGTTTCTTTTTGCATGCTGAAATTAGTATGTAAGTGTGATGTTTCGGAGGGAGGGAAAGAGAATGTCAAAAACAGTCGTTCGTAAAAACGAGTCTTTGGAGGATGCACTTCGCCGTTTTAAAAGATCGGTTTCTAAAACTGGTACACTTGCTGAAGCAAGAAAGCGCGAGTTTTATGAAAAGCCAAGTGTAAAACGTAAGAAGAAATCTGAAGCGGCAAGAAAGCGTAAGTTCTAAGAGAGGGTGTAAGTTATGAGTCTTCTCGGTCGTTTAAACGATGATATGAAACAAGCGATGAAGAATAAACAAAAAGAAAAATTAACCGTTATTCGTATGGTTAAGGCTGCTTTACAAAATGAAGGTATTAAACTGCAACATACTCTTACTGAAGAAGAGGAATTAACAGTTTTAGCTCGTGAAGTAAAACAGTATAAGGACTCCCTCCTTGAATTTAAAAAAGCTGGTCGTGAAGACCTTGTTGATAAACTGCAAAGTGAAATTCAGATTTTAAGCGCATATTTGCCGGAGCAATTAACAGAAGAAGAACTAGCGGATATAATTAAGCAAGTTATTTCTGAAGTTGGTGCTACATCTAAAGCAGATATGGGTAAAGTGATGACTGCTGTTATGCCGAAAGTAAAAGGTAAAACAGACGGATCACTTGTGAATAAGCTGGTTATCCAGCTATTAGCATAAAAAAGCGTCTCATTTCGTATGAGACGTTTTTTTATGCTTTTTTCAGTTTGGACGTGATATTACAAGCTCTTTTTTCATACATATGGGATGAGAGGGGGTCTTTTGAGATGAAAAAAATAGAACAAATGAAGAATTGGTTAACGAAGCAAATAGACCTGCCAGTGGATGTGTTAATGGATCTACCTCGGATCACGCTTGTTGGGCAAGTACATATCTATATAGAAAATCATCGAGGATTATTAGTGTTTTCAGATAAAGAGGTAAGATTGCTATTGAAACATGGTCAATTATTAATTAAAGGTCAATCCTTTGTTATTAAAACAATCCTTCCAGAAGAACTGTTGCTTGAAGGGATTATTGAACAAGTGACGTTTTTAGAAAATGAAAAGAAAGAGGAGTGAGGAGAAACTTCCGTTTGTGAAGTTTTTCTTCGTTACCTTGTATTAACAGGCGGTAACGTTCTGGCCTCAATATTCGGCTCGTACAAAGAGGATAGGTGGGAATTGAGTTCCACGTAAAAAACTGGCTCGTGAAGGTTAATAATTAGTGAGGATCAAGGAATCTGCTAATTAACATTTTAGTACGAGCTAGTTTGATAATCGAATTGAAAAGTAGTGTATCTACTTTTAGAAAGGTAGTGGAGATAGTCGATGAAAAATAAATGGTTTATAAAATGGCTTGGGTATGTAAAGGTGCGAATTGAAGGTAGAGGAGCGGAACGCTTTGTTAACGAGTGTGTGCGGAAGAAATTACTCGTTTGGGATGTAAAGAAGATAGCTGATGAAACGTTAGTTTTTTGTATGTTATTACGAGATGTGAAAAAGATAAAACCAATTTATAGAAAAAATGAATGTAAATTATATTTTATTGGACGTTACGGTTTTCCTTTTTGGAATAAGCGTATAATTAAAAATAGTGGATTTTTAATTGGGTTTTTAATATTTTTTTTCGGAATGATCGCATTGTCAAATATGGTGTGGAAAATTGAAATTACAGGAGCAAAACCTGAAACAGAATATATATTGATGAAAGAATTGGACAAAATGGGTATAAAAAAAGGTAAATTACAATTCCAAATGCCGAGTGTAGAAGATGTTCAACGTCATTTGACAGACAATATTAATGCGATTACTTGGGCGGGATTAGAAATAAGAGGGACAACATATCATTTTAAGATTGTTGAAAAAAATGAGCCGAAAAAAGAAAGTGAACAACAGCCACAAAACTTAGTAGCAAAAAAAGAAGGGATTATTACAAAAACATTTGTGGAAGTTGGGAAGCCGGTTGTCATGAAAAATGACCATGTAGAAAAGGGGCAACTTCTCGTATCCGGGATGTATGGTAATGAGGAGAATCCGACAGTTGTTTCGGCTAAAGGGATTGTATATGGAGAAACGTGGTATAAATCTGAGGTGGATGTTCCGTTAAAGACACAATTTCAAGTGTATACTGGTAATTCATACAATGAATATTTCCTTAAATTTGGGAGTACTAAAATAAAAATATGGGGATTTCTACAGGATAAGTATAAGCGCTCTCGTACTGAAAGTGTAAAACATGATGTGAAATTATTTGGATTTACATTACCAATTGCATACGAGAAAAATATTGTACGAGAAGAGGAAGAAGCGAACCGAGAATATACCGAAAAACAAGCAATGAAAGTAGCGAAAGAGATGGCAGAAAAAGAACTGAAGAAAAAATTGGATGAACATGCTATGATTGTAAGTGATAACATTTTGAGTAAAGAGGTTGAGGCGGATCACCTAAAGGTCACATTACATTATACAGTGATTGAAAATATTGCAGAGCCACAACCAATATCTGAATCCGATATTCAAGGAGACTGAGTAATGGCAGAACAATTAGTAGAAATGAACCAACAATTGGAAAATCCCAACGAAGCAATCGCTCTTTTTGGGGTAAATGATGCTCATTTAAAAGTAATTGAACGAGAACTTAGTGTATCGATTGTGACTAGAGGAGAATCTGTTCGTGTATCTGGGGCAGATGAAACTGTGGTGCTCGTAGAAAAAATCTTACAACAGTTACTTGTTGTTATCCGTAAAGGTGTATCAATTTCGGAAAGAGATGTTGCGTATGCGATTCAGCTTGGGCAACAAGGGAAAATTGCTCAATTCGAAGAATTATATGAAGAGGAAATTTTTAAAACGGCAAAAGGTAAATCCATTCGTGTGAAAACGATGGGGCAAAGACGATATATTCATGCAATGAAAAAGAATGATATTGTATTTGGGATAGGACCTGCTGGGACAGGAAAAACATACTTAGCCGTAGTAATGGCTGTGAGAGCTTTAAAGCAAGGGTATGTAAAGAAAATTATTTTAACAAGACCTGCTGTAGAAGCTGGAGAGAGCTTAGGGTTTTTACCAGGTGATTTGAAAGAAAAAGTAGATCCGTATTTACGTCCACTATATGATGCGTTACATGATATTCTTGGACAAGAATATACACAACGTATGATGGAACGTGGTGTAATTGAAATTGCACCTCTTGCTTATATGAGAGGGCGTACTCTTGATGATTCATTTGTTATATTAGATGAGGCGCAAAATACAACTGGTGTTCAAATAAAAATGTTTTTAACACGATTAGGTTTTAGTTCTAAAATGGTTATTACGGGGGATCCCTCACAGGTAGACTTGCCAAAAGGGGTAAAGTCAGGTCTTTCTATTGCTGCTAATATTTTATCTGGTGTATCAGGTCTTTCGTTCATTACATTGGAACAAACGGACGTTGTGAGACACCCGTTAGTGCAACGTATTATTGAGGCATATGATAAAATGGAATGATCCTATTTGTCAGGGTCATTTCTTTTTGTATGATAAGGTTGGCGAGTGGCATATTTTTTACTATCATTAAAGACGAGGGAAATGAACTATAGGTAATAGTGGATAAAAACGTTGTCCAAAAAGTATCGTTGCCTAGAAGAAATGAAAGCTATAAATAGTTTCACTTTATTTCTGGAGAGGAGAAGGTATTGAAATCATGTCAAGATCTCAAGAAATTTCTAAGTGGTTTCGTAATTTACAACATTCGAAAAAACTAAGTTGGATTTCTTACGTTTTATTAGGAGCAGTGCTGTTTTTTGCACTTATGAATAATGTAAAACCAGAGCAATTAGATGTTACAACATATTCTATTGCGAAAAAAACAATCCATTCTCCTATTAAAATTGAAGATAAAGTTACAACGGACAAAAAGAAAAAAGAAGCCGCTACAAAAGTTGAAGATCAATATACATATAAAAGTGAGTATAAACAAAATAAAGTGGATATTGTGAATGACGTCTTTGCTAAAGTAGATGAAGTGATACAAGAGATTAAAGCGGTTGGACCGGATGAGCAAAAAAAGATTACTGATGCTGAAAAAGTGGACAAGTTGAAAAAAAAATTGCCTACTGATTTAACGAAAGAATTATCTGATTCAAACTTACTAAACTTAATTAATGCAGATTCGAACCAATTAGTATTAGCGAAAGATGCAACAGTTACAGCTATTAATAGTATCATGACTGAGCATGTTAAAATGGACGAATTGAAGGATGCGAAGGAACGATATGTAAGTGAGATGAATAGTGTTAATGTTGATAATGGTTTAAAGGAATCTATTAAGGCGTTAGGGAAATATGCGATTTCTGCAAACTATTTTTATGATCCGACCTTAACAAAAGAGAAGAGAAAAGCGGAAGAAGATTTAGTTCCACCTGTTTATATTCTTCAAGGGCAAGTCCTTGTTAGAGAAGGTGAAACGATTTCAAGTGATATGTACAATCAGTTGAAATTAGTTGGCCTGTTAGAAAAAGGGAACAGTTTTCAACCCTATGTTGGGTTAGCGGTACTCATTGGTGTGCTATTGTACTTTATGCATAAGCAGTTTGAAGTGTTTTTACAGCGGAAAAGAGAAGATAGGCCGTATGTCTTAGCGTATATTACAATTTTGTCTATCACGATTGTTTTAATGAAAATCATTAGTTTGTTTCAAAAACTTGAGTATGCAGGAATCGCGTATGTTGTTCCAGTTGCCATGGGAACAATACTTGTAAAATTAATGATTGGTGATCGATTTGTATTTTTAACGAGTATGATCTTTTCTGTATGCGGAAGTATTATGTTTAATGAAGGTGTAACGAGTACACTGAATTATAGTGTGGGGATTTATGTTTTATTAAGTTCATTATCAGTTAGTATTTTCTTGAGAGAAAAAAATCGTCGTACGATGATTTTACAAGCTGGTATACTCGTTTCTGTATTAAATGTAGTCGTATTAGCGGCTTTGCTATTATTACGTAACGGGAATTTTTCGCCTCTTGAAATTGGGGTGCAATTATTAATGGCTGCTGTTTCGGGTATTATCTCTTCTGTTCTAGCTATGGGGATTTTACCGTATTTAGAAAGTGGTCTTGGGATTGTATCGAGTATGAAATTGATGGAACTTTCAAGTCCGAATCACCCGCTCGTGCGCAAAATTTTATTAGAAGCACCAGGTACATATCATCATAGTGTAATGGTAGCTAATCTCTCAGAAGCTGCTTGTGAAGCAGTTGGAGCAAATGGAGTATTAGCGCGTGTAGGGGCGTATTATCATGATGTAGGGAAAACGGTACAACCACAGTTTTTTATTGAAAACCAAATGGGTATTGAAAACCCGCATGATAGATTAGACCCTGTAACGAGCAAAGATATTATAATTGCTCATGTAACCGATGGGGTGAGAATGTTAGAAGAACACCATATACCTCAAGAAATTATCGATATTGCTGGACAGCATCATGGTACAACGTTACTTAAATATTTTTATTATAATGCGATTAAAGAAGATAAAGAGAAATATAAGGAGGAAATGTTCCGCTATCCAGGATCAAAAGCAACTTCTAAAGAGTCGGCGATCGTTGGTATTGCTGATAGTGTGGAGGCGGCGGTACGTTCGATGAACCATCCAACACCAGATCAGATTAATAATTTAGTGCAAAGTATTATTAAAGATCGCCTGCAAGATGGTCAATTTAGTGAATGTGATTTGACATTTAAGGAACTACAAATCGTTGGAAAAACGTTATGTGAAACGTTAAATGGTATTTTCCATTCCCGTATTACATATCCGGAACCGCCGGAAGAAAAGGAGAAAGAATGAGTTTATTAATTGATTTTATTGATGAAACAGAAGAAGTGAAAGAAGAATATATAAGTTTGATTCGAGGTTTAGTAGAGAAAGCAGCCCAAATGGAGAACATAGAAGAAGGCGCAGAATTATCGGTTACATTTGTAGATAATGAACGTATTCGTGAAATAAACCGTGATTACCGAGATAAGGATCAGCCTACGGACGTTATTTCTTTTGCTATGGAAGAAATGGGAGAAGGCGAAATGGAAATTGTCGGTGCAGAGATGCCGCGTATGTTAGGAGATCTTATTATTTCTATTCCAAGAGCAAAAGAACAAGCTGAAGAATATGGACATTCTTTTGATCGAGAACTTGGGTTTTTAGCACTACATGGCTTTTTGCATTTGCTTGGTTATGATCATATGACAGAAGAAGATGAGAAAGAAATGTTTGGAAGACAAAAAGAAATTTTAGAGGCCTTTGGATTAGGGCGATGAAAACAGGAAAACTTTTAGATAGTTTTGGATATGCTATAGATGGTATATACTTTTGTCTTCGTCATGAACGAAATATGAAAATTCATTATTTAGCCGCAGTCATCGTTATATGCTGCGGCTTTTATTTCCATATTACAACAATGGAATGGATTGTCGTACTTATTGTGATAGGGATTGTAATGAGTTTAGAGATGGTGAATACGGCTATTGAAAAAACAGTAGACTTAGCAACCGTCGATATTCATCCGGTTGCAAAAATTGCAAAGGATGTTGCAGCAGGGGCAGTTTTATTATTTGCAATTATAGCTGCTGTAATTGGTGCTATTATCTTTTTACCGTATATGGTATAGTTGCATTCCGAAGCTTTTATTAAGCTTTGGGAGCGCCGTGAAGGCCTTTAATGAAAGAGTGTATCTGTTCACATCTATGAACGGAAAGGATGCGGGAATATGAATAGCAAACAATTAATTCAAGAAGCAACCGAAGCGCGTAAACGAGCGTACGTACCATATTCTAAATTTCAAGTAGGTGCAGCTTTACTAACTCAGGATGGAAAAATATATCGTGGATGTAATGTTGAAAATGCATCATATGGTTTATGTAATTGTGCAGAAAGAACAGCGTTATTTAAGGCAATTTCTGAAGGGGATAACGAGTTTGTAGCTATTGCAGTCGTAGCGGATACAAAGCGTCCAGTACCTCCTTGTGGAGCATGTCGACAAGTTATGATAGAATTATGTAAACAGGATACGAAAGTATACCTATCAAACTTACATGGTGATGTTCAAGAGACAACAGTCGGAGAATTGTTACCAGGAGCATTTTTAGCGGAGGATTTACATGAATAGAAAAGGTTATAAATCAGGTTTTGTCTCTATTATTGGCAGACCGAATGTTGGGAAATCTACATTTTTAAATCGTATTATTGGCCAAAAAATTGCCATTATGAGCGATAAGCCACAAACAACTCGTAATAAAATTCAAGGTGTATATACAGAAAATGATTCACAAGTAGTTTTCATTGATACACCAGGAATACATAAACCTAAACATAAACTAGGCGATTTCATGGTGAAGATGGCTCAAACGACATTAAAAGAAGTTGATATTGTTTTGTTTATGGTCAATGCAACTGAAGGATATGGTCGTGGTGAGGAATTTATTATTGAGAAATTACAAGAAACGAAACAACCGGTATTTTTGGTAATTAATAAAATTGACCAACTTCATCCAGAGCAATTGCTGGAGTTGATTGATCAATATCGTAAATTATATGAGTTCGCGGAGATTGTGCCAATTTCTGCATTGGACGGTAATAACGTTGAAGCGTTAATCGGAGCAATTAAAAAGTATTTACCAGAAGGACCGCAATATTACCCGGATAATCAAGTAACGGATCATCCAGAGCGATTTATTATTTCAGAGCTTATTCGTGAAAAAGTATTACATTTAACACGTGAAGAAGTACCGCATTCTGTAGCGGTTGTTATTGATGCAATTCAAAAGCGTGAGGGCGGAGCGGTTTATATAAACGCAACGATTGTTGTTGAACGTGCATCACAAAAAGGAATTATTATAGGTAAGCAAGGGAAGATGTTAAAAGAAGTCGGTAAGAGAGCTCGTTTTGACATTGAAGCACTTCTTGGTTCTAAAGTATTTTTAGAAGTATGGGTGAAAGTGCAAAAAGATTGGCGCAATAAGATGTCACAGCTTCGTGACCTTGGTTTCCGTGAAGACGAGTATTAATATGAAGTAAAGTTGTGATCAGTGGATGTTTTGTTCATCCACTGATTATTGGTTTTTATGAACCTTGATAAATTAGGAAAAATTTTTCTCACATGAAAATGAACAAAATGGGTCAACTTAATAACAACAAAAGAAATTGGTTTATAGGCTACGCTTATTGAGAAAGGTGGATTCTTATGCTAGATTTTACCTGGAAGTTTTTCTCCAAAACAGGAAGCATTGAAACGTATTTGCTTTTGAAAGAAATGGAAAAAGACGTAAACGATGAGATGGATCAACATGAAGAGGAGTTAGCGCATCTAGACTCTCCAATTTCTTGACCCGTTTTGTTCAAACCTTGGATGGTGACGAACATGTTTCAAAAAGTTGAGGGCATTGTTATCCGTACGACAGATTACGGAGAAACAAATAAGATTGTTACAATATACTCACGGGAATTTGGTAAGGTAAGTGCAATGGCAAGAGGGGCGAAAAAGCCGAAGAGTCGGTTAGCAGCTATTTCGCAACTTATGACACATGGTCATTTTCTTATTCAAATGGGATCTGGACTTGGAACTTTGCAACAAGGCGAGATTATTTCATCTATGAAAGAAATTCGCGAGGATATATTTTTAACTGCTTATGCATCATTTATTATCGAATTAACTGATAAAGCAACAGAAGATAAGAAGCATAATCCGTATTTATTTGAAATGTTATATCAAACGTTGCATTATATGTGTGAGGGTGTTGACCCAGAAGTATTATCATTAATTTATCAAACGAAAATGCTTCCGGTATTAGGGATGCACCCGTACTTTGATACATGTGCTATTTGTCATCAAGAAACAGATTTTGTCGCCTTCTCTGTCAGGGAAGGCGGTTTTCTGTGCTCGCGTCATGCGGAACAAGATCCGTATCGTATTCCGGTGGGAGAGGCTGTTCATAAATTATTACGTCTCTTTTTTCATTTTGATTTACACCGACTCGGTAATGTATCGGTGAAGGATAGTACAAAAAAACAAATGCGCACAGTATTGAATACATATTATGATGAATATTGTGGGATTTATTTGAAAACAAGGCGTTTCTTGGAACAACTTGATAAGTTTCAAATATAAAAAGGGCCGTATACGGTCCTTTTTACATACTTTCTTTTTCGAATAGCATATTTAGTATATAATATTTAAGAGATAGTATAACTTTTTTCGTTGTGCATTAAAGGTGGTGATTATCATAGAGCTGAATAAACGGCAAGAGCATATCATTCAGATTGTAAAAGATCACGGTCCTATTACAGGGGAGTCAATTGCTGGGCAATTGGGTTTAACACGTGCAACGCTAAGACCAGACTTAGCAATTTTAACGATGGCTGGTTATTTAGAAGCGCGTCCACGTGTAGGTTATTTTTATACGGGTAAAACCGGGGGACAGCTATTATCTGAAGCTGTTAAGAAAATTAAAGTGCAAGATTATCAATCTAGACCGGCTGTAATTGATAAAAATGTATCAGTATACGATGCAATCTGTACTATGTTTCTAGAGGACGTTGGTACATTATTTGTTGTAGATCAAGCTACTTTATTAGTTGGCGTTGTATCTCGTAAAGATTTATTACGAGCTAGCTTAGGAAAGCAGGATTTAACCTCTCTTCCGGTTAATATTATCATGACAAGGATGCCAAACATTGCGATGTGTCGCAGGGAGGATTCTTTATATGATATTGCGATGGAATTAATAGAAAGACAGATTGATGCGTTGCCAGTTGTGAAGGATACGAAACAAGGTTTAGAAGTGATTGGACGAATTACAAAAACAAATATTACACGTGCGTTTGTAAATTTAGTAAATAACGAATAAGTGTAATTTGTTTAAAGTGAGGTAATGTAATGGATAATAAAATCGTATATGTCGTATCTGACTCGGTAGGAGAAACGGCTGATTTGGTTGTTAGAGCGGCAATGGGACAGTTCCCATTCGCTCCTGATATTAGGCGTGTACCGTATGTAGAAGATACAGGGACATTAAAAGAAGTAATCTCGATTGCCAAGAACAATCAAGCGCTTATTTGTTTTACGTTAGTAAAGCCTGATATGCGTCAATATTTATTGACAGAAGCGGCAAAAGAAGGAGTAGAGGCATACGATATTATCGGACCTCTTATCGATCAAATTGAAGAAATTACAGGGCAAGTACCAAGGTATGAGCCAGGTGTCGTTCGAAGATTAGATGAAGAGTACTTTAAAAAAATTGAAGCGATTGAATTTGCAGTTAAGTATGATGATGGTAGAGATGCACGTGGTATTTTAAAAGCTGATATCGTGTTGATTGGAATTTCACGTACATCAAAAACACCACTTTCACAATATTTAGCGCATAACAAACGTTTGAAAGTTGCTAATGTACCACTTGTACCGGAAGTGGATCCGCCTGAGGAATTATATCAAGTGGCAAAAGAGAAATGTTTCGGTTTGAAAATTATACCAGATAAGTTAAATCATATTCGAAAAGAACGATTGAAATCACTTGGATTAAGTGATGGAGCAACATATGCAAATATTAATCGTATTCAAGAAGAAATTAATCATTTTGAGGAAGTAATTAGTAAAATAAATTGTCAAGTGATTGATGTATCAAATAAGGCAATTGAAGAAACGGCAAATATTATTGTGAATGCAGTGCAAAACCAAAAAATGTTTTAGCACATTTACCAAAGGTGAATGTGCTTTTTTCGCTCGTGAGAAGGCGTTAGAGGAAGATGCGAAGTAGAGCATGAACTTTCGGCTTAGTAATAGAATATAGCGGAATGGTTATACTTATATTCTTCTGTTTTTTAATTATGCTAAAGGAACGATTTCGTTATCTTTAAGTGTAAGATGAAAATTAAAGGGATATGTAGCGTAGTTGAAGAAAATATATTATAATAAAAAATTGTGATAAAAACCTATATTTTACGTTTAGACTTTAATTTTTCAGAATAAACTAGGGATAGGATTTTCGAAAAAGACATGTATTTACGTTAAATCGACAAAATCTAGACAAGAAAACGCACATTATGGAAGGATTCACAGAAGGGATGTAGAATACAGACATATGCAAAACATCAGATAAGATATTATTTGATGCAGATGCGTATCCCGTGAAGAATGCAATTGTGCAAGTTGGAACAAAATTTTATGTCGAAATTTTGTTTGTCGTATCCTATGCTCATCGTTCAAGAAAACAGCAAGGTAATTGGGTCTATGTAGATTCTGAGCAAGATGAAGTTGACTGTTATATTTATTAACATGCAAAAGCTACAGATCTCATGATCATACAGGCTATAGTGCTTCTTGCTAGTCTTCTTGTGAAAAAGGAGTATATGTATTGTCTCCAGGAGATACATTTGTAACAGATGAGCAAATGTATACAATTTTATATAGTAGTATGTATCTGCGAATTTACGCAGACTGGGGACTTATACGAAAGGTCCAAAATCGTTTACACAATGTGATCGACAGTACTTTCTAACAAATTTAGAAAAATATTGTCGAATTATAAAGGAATCTTTTAATTTATATCGAATACAAAATACGACACGGAGATGGAGTTATGGGGAACAGAATTCCTGAAGAAGTTGTTGAACAGATTCGGACATCATCCGATATTGTAGAAGTGATTGGTGAGTATGTTCAACTTAGAAAGCAGGGGCGTAACTATTTCGGCCTTTGTCCATTTCATGGTGAGAATTCTCCTTCATTCTCTGTTTCATCTGATAAGCAAATTTTTCATTGTTTCGGATGTGGAGAAGGTGGAAATGTATTTTCTTTTCTTATGAAAATGGAGGGACTTGCTTTCACAGAGGCTGTTCAAAAGCTTGGCGAAAGAAATGGAATTGCAGTTGCAGAATATACATCAGGGCAAGGACAACAACAACAAGAAGACATATCTGATGACACTGTCATCATGCAACAGGCTCATGAACTTTTGAAAAAGTATTATCATCATTTATTAGTAAATACAGAAGAAGGAAATGAAGCACTTTCATATTTATTAAAACGTGGTATTACAAAAGAGATGATTGAGAAATTTGAAATTGGTTATGCATCACAAGCTTGGGATGCAGCAACGAAAATTTTACAAAAAAGAGGTTTGTCGCTATCTAGTATGGAACAGGCTGGCCTTCTTGTAAGAAGTGAGAAGGATGGCAGTCATTATGACCGCTTCCGCGGAAGAGTTATGTTTCCGATTTATACTTTACAAGGTAAGGTGATAGCGTTTAGTGGAAGGGCATTAGGAGATGACACTCCGAAATATTTGAATAGTCCTGAAACACCGATTTTTTACAAAAGTAAGCTGTTGTATAATTTCCACCAAGCAAGGCCGTTTATTAGAAAACGTGGGCAGGTTGTCCTTTTTGAAGGTTATGCCGATGTACTAGCCGCGGTGAAAAGTGGTGTGGAAGAAGCTGTTGCGACAATGGGAACAGCTTTAACTGAAGAACAAGCGAAACTTCTGCGACGTAACGTTGAAACTGTTGTTCTTTGCTATGATGGTGATAAAGCAGGGCGAGAAGCGACGATGAAAGCAGGGCAATTACTATTGCAAGTTGGTTGCCAAGTGAAAGTTACATCCTTGCCAGATAAGCTTGACCCTGATGAATATGTGCAACAATATGGGACAACCGCTTTTGAAAATCTTGTGAAATCAAGTATAAGTTTTGTTGGTTTCAAAATAAATCATTTGCGTTTAGGGAAAAATTTGCAAGATGAGTCTGGCAAAGAAGAATATGTAAAAAGTGTTTTAAAAGAGTTATCATTGCTACAGGATGCGATGCAGGCGGAATCATATTTAAAATCATTATCGCAAGAATTTTCGTATTCAATGGAAACACTTTTGAATCAATTGCACCAATATCGCAAAGAACAAAAGGTACAGCAAAAACAAATAAAGCAGGTTTCTAAGCCATCTCAAATTGTTCAAACGAAACCGAAATTAACAGGTTTTGAAAGGGCAGAAAGAGAAATTATTTACCATATGTTGCAAAGTGCAGAAGTGACAGTGCGTATGGAACCTCATATAGAAGATTTTTATACAGAAGAACATAAAGGGATTTTATATGAACTATACGCATATTATGAAAAGGGGAATGAACCTTCAGTCGGAACATTTTTAAGTTGGCTCTCTGATGAAAAGTTGAAAAATATTATTACTGATATTTCGACGGATGAATTTATTAATCCAGAGTACACAGAAGAAGCGTTACAAGGTCATTTGGAGGCGCTAAGACGCCATAAAGAAAAACTTGAAAAGATGGAAATTATCTTTAAAGTAAAACAAATGGAAAAAACAGATCCTGTAGAGGCTGCTAAATATTATGTGGCATATTTACAAAGTCAAAAAGCAAGAAAATAGCTTTTTCGATAAAGTTTTAGTATAATGAATGTTTGTATCTCGCGTAAGGAGGGGAACAGATGGCTGATAAACCAGCTCGTTCTAAACAAATTGAAACTGAAATGACCCTTGAGCAAGTGAAAGAACAACTCACTGAGCTCGGAAAAAAACGTGGCGTTCTTACATATGAAGAGATTGCAGAACGCATGAATGGATTTGAAATTGAATCCGATCAAATGGATGAATACTATGAATATTTAGGTGAACAAGGGATTGACTTAGTTGGTGACAATGACAACGACGAAGGTCCTAATAATCGTCAAATTACAAAAACGGAAGAAGAATTTGACCTTAATGATTTAAGTGTGCCGCCAGGTGTGAAAATCAATGACCCTGTTCGTATGTACTTAAAAGAAATTGGTCGTGTAGACTTACTATCTGCTGAAGAAGAAATTCGACTTGCGACACGTATTGAAGAAGGCGATGAAGAAGCAAAACGCCGTCTTGCGGAAGCAAACTTACGTCTTGTAGTAAGTATTGCAAAGCGCTACGTGGGCCGTGGTATGCTTTTCTTAGACTTAATCCAAGAAGGAAATATGGGTCTAATTAAGGCAGTTGAAAAGTTCGACTACCGTAAAGGTTTTAAATTTAGTACGTATGCAACTTGGTGGATTCGCCAAGCTATTACACGTGCGATTGCAGACCAAGCGCGAACAATTCGTATTCCAGTTCATATGGTTGAAACAATTAATAAGTTAATCCGTGTACAACGTCAATTATTACAAGATTTAGGACGCGAACCATCTCCTGAAGAGATTGGTGAAGAAATGGATCTTGCTCCAGAAAAAGTACGCGAAATCTTAAAGATTGCACAGGAGCCAGTTTCTCTTGAAACACCAATTGGTGAAGAAGACGACTCCCATTTAGGTGACTTTATCGAAGACCAAGAAGCAACATCGCCTGCGGACCATGCAGCGTATGAATTGCTAAAAGAACAATTAGAAGATGTGTTAGATACACTAACAGATCGTGAAGAAAATGTTCTGCGTCTTCGTTTTGGTTTAGATGATGGACGAACTCGTACGCTTGAAGAAGTTGGGAAAGTATTCGGCGTAACGAGAGAACGTATTCGTCAAATTGAAGCGAAAGCACTTCGCAAATTAAGACATCCAAGCCGTAGTAAGCGTCTTAAGGATTTCTTAGAATAGGCTACCTTTAAGTTTACTTCACTTTTGTGAAGTAAACTTTTTTATTTTGTTAATTTTTGTTAAAGTTTAGCTATCGGCAACGATTACAATTTCTTGTAATTTATTTTACAGAATTGTCTTTTGATTTGCAAATGCTCATTTTTCGATTTTTCGATTTATTTTGTTTATTATATACAAAATAATATGTAGAAAAGTAAAAAATATGATGAGAAACGTTAGTAATTATCGAAATAATATGCGATATAATAGTGAAAATCAATAAAATGAATTTACGGAATATTTTTAACAAGTAGTAGTTTGCTCTTTTCTGATAGGGCGTTTTCAAGTACAATATAAATGACTGAATCATCTAACTATTTAGTGGTATAGAGGGGGGAGAAGAGATATGAAACGTAATCCGTTGATTCCGTTCGCTCTTATTGCAGCATTAGGTATTATCGTTATGTTTGTATTTTCATTTCAGGGGCTAAATAAATCTAAAGAGTTAGCTGATGCAAAAAATGGTGGGAAACCAGCGCAAACAGCATCAAAGCCAGAGGATATTGTAAAGCAAAGCTGTACGAGCTGTCACGGTGATCAGTTACAAGGGGCAGTGGGACCTAATTTACAAAAAATTGGTGGGAAACTTTCGAAAGATGAAATTAAAGAAGTTCTTTCAAAAGGAAAAGGAAATATGCCAGCTAATTTAATTCCAGCTGATCAAGCAACGAAAGTAGCTGATTGGTTATCGAAGAAAAAATAAAGTTTCGTATTACAAGCCTTTTGCTTTTGTGCAAAAGGCTTGTTTTTCTATACTTTCTAAAATACGATTAGTAATAGAGAATTGAAGTATTGTTATGGACTTGCAACAACTACTATAAATTCATTATCATGGAGACAGACTGAGAAGAGAAGGAGTAATGGAAATACATGAATGAAGTAAAGCTTTCGAAACGATTAGAAGAAGTTGTGAGGGAGATTCCGGTAGGCTCTACAGTAGCTGATATTGGATCGGATCATGCGTATTTACCGTGTTATACAATTATAAATAATATTGCTACAAAAGCAGTTGCAGGAGAGGTTGTAGATGGGCCGTTTCGCTCTGCACAAGCAACTGTAGCTGAAAGTGGCTTACAAGATAAAGTAGACGTTCGGAAAGGGAATGGATTAGCTGTTATAGTGCCAGGAGAAGTAGATGTTATTACGATTGCTGGTATGGGTGGAGCGTTAATTCGTGACATTTTAGAAAGTGGTAAAGAAAAATTAGAAGGTGTAACACGTTTAATCTTACAGCCGAATATTGCAGCACACCATATCCGTGAATGGTTTATTGAAAATGGATGGGAGCTTATCCGTGAGAAAATTGTAATAGAAGACGGAAAGATTTACGAGATTTTAGTCGGAGAGCGAGGAGATACAGCAGTACCTTACTCTGAAAATAAACAAGCTGAATTGTTTATGGGTCCATTTTTAATAAAAGAAAAAAGTGAAGCTTTTATTGAAAAGTGGGAAGGGGAATTGAAAAACTTCCAAAATATTTTAAAACAGTTAGAACGTGCAGCAGAGTCTGAAGAGACAAAAGCGAAGCGTGCAGAAGTAGAAGCGAAAATGAAAATGATAGGAGAGGTTTTATCATGAGTAAAATTCCGAATGGTCATGAAATTATTTCTTTGTTTGAAGGTATGTATCCGAAGCATTTAGCGATGGAAGGGGATAAGATTGGCTTACAGATTGGAGCGCTTAATAAACCTGTCCAGCACGTATTAATCGCGTTAGATGTAACTGAGGAAGTTGTGGACGAGGCGATCCAATTAGGAGCGAATATCATTATAGCGCACCATCCTTTAATCTTTAATCCATTAAAAGCGATTCATACAGATAAGGCGTACGGAAGAATTATTGAAACGTGTATTAAAAATGATATTGCAATTTATGCCGCACATACAAATGTAGATATTGCTAAGGGTGGGGTAAATGATTTACTTGCCGATGCGTTAGGGTTACAAAATACAGAAGTATTAGCTCCTACATATGCAGAAGAAATGAAAAAAATTGTTGTATTTGTTCCAGTAACCCATGCAGAAGAAGTGCGCAAAGCTCTTGGAGATGCGGATGCAGGTCATATCGGTAATTATAGCCACTGTACGTTCGGTAGCGAAGGGGTAGGTACGTTTATCCCTCGAGAAGGGACAAATCCTTATATCGGGGAAACTGGGCAGTTAGAACGTGTGGAAGAGATACGTGTCGAAACGATTATTCCAGCTTCATTACAAAGAAAAGTTATTAAAGCGATGTTGGCAGCCCATCCATATGAAGAAGTGGCATATGATGTATATCCGCTTGATAATAAAGGTGAAACATTAGGTCTTGGTAAAATAGGGTATTTACAAGAAGAAATGACGCTTGAGCAGTTTGCTTTACATGTGAAACAATCATTACATGTAAAGGGTGCAAGAGTTGTTGGAAAGTTAGATGATAAGGTGCGTAAAGTAGCTGTACTTGGTGGTGACGGTAATAAATATATAAACCAAGCGAAATTTAAAGGAGCAGATGTATATGTAACAGGTGATATGTATTATCATGTTGCTCACGATGCGATGATGATTGGTTTAAATATAGTCGATCCAGGACATAACGTTGAAAAAGTAATGAAGCAAGGTGTACAAAAACAATTGCAAGAAAAAGTAGATGTGAAGAAATTCAATGTACACATTCACGCTTCGCAGTTACATACAGATCCATTCACATTTGTATAAGAAAAATAAAAACCGTTGCTCATGTAGGCAACGGTTTTTATTATTGTTCTTTTTTCACTTTTACACGAGGTAGTATCTTTTGAAGTGGTACTTTTCGAATTCTTTCCCATGTAGCTGGATTCATTGGGTCATATTGATCTAAGAAAGCAATAACTTCTTTTGTAATTGGCGTTGGAGTAGAAGCACCTGCTGTAACAGCTACGTTTTCTACACCTTGTAGCCATTCTAATTGGATTTCACTTACGTCTGCAACGCGGTATGCTGTCGTACCAGCGATTTCTTGTGATACTTGTGCTAAACGGTTTGAGTTGTTACTTTTCGGATCACCGACAACAATTGTTAAATCTGCAACATCAGCTTGTTTAGCGACAGCTTCTTGGCGAACTTGAGTTGCTAAACAAATTTCCTTGTGGAATTCTGCTGTTGGGAATTTTTTCTGAATGTCCTCCATTAAATGTTGAACATCCCATTGACTCATTGTTGTTTGATTCGTAACTAAAATTTTATCCGTTGGAATTTCTAGTGTTTTTAAATCATCAGCTTTTTCGATAAGATGAACGATATCAGGTGCGATACCAACTGCGCCTTCTGGTTCTGGATGATTTTTTTTGCCGATATAAATGACATGGTATCCTTCAGCTTTCTTTGCTTCGATAAGGTCATGTGTTTTTGTAACATCTGGACAAGTTGCATCAATTGTCGTTAAACCTTTTTCTTTTGCACGTTGTTTAACTTCTGGAGAAACACCGTGTGCAGTGAAAATAACAGTACCAGAATCGATTTTATCTAAAATTTCTAATCGACTTGGACCGTCTAATGTAATGATGCCATCCTCTTCGAAAGCATCTGTGACATGCTTATTGTGAACAATCATACCTAAAATATAAATGGGTCTCGGTAATGATTTATCTAATGCGGCGTTACGTGCAATAACCATTGCGTCAACAACACCGTAGCAATAACCACGAGGGGAAATTTTAACAATCTTCATGTGAGTAATCCTCTCCTTCTAAACAAGGGATACTTTTGTGCATAGTCCATTACATTATAAAGGAGGAGTGGATAGAAAACAAAGGATTGTTACACATATAGTTTTGGTTTTGTTGCTGATTGTTGAATGGGTTCTTTCGGAACCTCTTTTTCTATTACCGGTTCAAGCACTATTTTTTTTCGTTTCCTTTTTGGAGGTGGAGGAGGTGGAGTTGCTACCTCAACCTGTTCTGTTGCATCTTCAGTTTGATTTTCTTCCGTACTTTTTCCAGAGGTGAGGATTTTAACAATGCTTGGTAGACTACGCATAATGGGACCGTACTGTTCGACAACAGGACCGACAGATTGCACGACTTGAGATACTTTTTCGATATTATTTATCATATTAGTTGGGTTCGAAATTAAATTTGAAAAAAAACTACCGATGCCGCTGCTAGATGCCGCTGCAGTTGTAGCTGACGCAGCACCACGTGTATCATTTGATTCATACATTTGAGGTGGTATCATCTGCTCTGGATATTGCTGCATGTATGGCTGATATTGTTGTGTATATTGTTGTTGGTATGGCTGTTGCTGTTGATATTGGGGCGGCGGTTGTTGGTGCATCATCGGTGGCCCTTCCATTTGTCGATAAGGAGGGACCATTTGCATGAAAGGTTCGGTTGGATCGTGTTTTTTAAAGAGTTTAGCAAGGAAACCTTTCTTTTTTTGAGCCATCGGTGGTAGTTGTGGAATCGGATATGGTGTGTAAGATTGTTGTCCTCGATTCGGATACATTTGTCTTATAGGGGATTTCGGAAACATGTGGGAAATCCTCCTTTCTTCAGTTAGGTATATACACATACAATATGCAATGGAAGGAAAGAAGGTTAGTTTTTGAGATAAAAACCTAAACTAAAGATGGATTTTACTTGTAGATTTAGATATAATGTAGACTTGACTGATTTGTGCGCAGTAGAAATTTTAGAAAGAAGGTGTAACTTATGACACTACAAACTTTTACACAGTATGATTTTAAACCATTTTTAATAGATGCAGTTCGTGAACTACGCTTTACAGAGCCAACAGGAATTCAAAAGAAAATTTTCCCGGTCGTGAAAAAAGGTGTGAGTATAATTGGACAATCCCAAACTGGTTCTGGGAAAACACATGCATACTTACTTCCTACATTAAACAGAATTGATGCAAGTCGTGAAGAGGTACAACTTGTTATTACAGCGCCTACTCGTGAGTTAGCACAACAAATTTACGAAGAAATTGTGAAACTAACAAAGTTCTGTGCAGAAGATCAAATGATTACAGCACGCTGTTTAATTGGTGGAACTGATAAACAACGATCAATTGAAAAGTTGAAAAAACAACCTCATATTGTAGTTGGAACGCCAGGACGTATTAAAGATTTAGTAGAAGAAAAGGCGCTATTTGTTTATAAAGCGGATACTATTATTGTCGATGAAGCGGACTTAATGCTTGATATGGGATTCATTCAAGATGTAGATAAAATTGCGGCACGTATGCCTAAAAATCTGCAAATGTTAGTTTTCTCTGCAACAATTCCTCAAAAATTAAAACCATTTTTGAAGAAATATATGGAGAATCCAGAACATATTCATATTAATCCGAAGCAAGTTGCAGCAGGAAATATTGATCATTACCTTGTGCCTTCAAGACACCGTAATAAAACTGAATTAGTGAAAAATATGCTACTTCAATTTAAACCATATTTAGCAATTGTCTTTACAAACACAAAGAAGAAGGCTGACGAAGTAGCCGATGGATTAGCAGAACGTGGATTAAAAGTAGGGCGTATACACGGTGATTTATCACCACGTGATCGTAGAAAAATGATGAAACAAGTTCGTGATTTAGAGTTCCAATACATTGTCGCAACAGATTTGGCGGCACGCGGTATTGATATTGAAGGAATTAGCCATGTTATTAACTATGAACTTCCACCAGATTTAGATTTCTTCGTTCACCGTGTTGGAAGAACTGCACGTGCGGGTCATTCAGGTATTGCAGTGACGATTTATGATCCAGCAAATGAAGAAGCGTTAGATAGTTTGGAAAAACAACGTCATATCGAGTTTAAACATGTAGATTTACGCGGAGATGAATGGGCGGATTTAGGTGACCGTCGTCGTCGTAAGAGCCGTAAAAAACCAAGTGATGGACTAGATGTTATGGCAACAAAAGTTGTTAAGAAGCCGAAAAAAGTAAAACCAAACTATAAACGAAAACTTGCAACAGAACGTGACAAAGTGAAGAAAAAATATAGCAATAAAAAAAGATAAGGGATTTCCCTTATTTTTTTTTATCTCACTGCTTGAGAGAAAGTCGATTAATGTAGACTAATAATTAGTGTGGGGTAGAAAAAACGTTGACTAAAGTTTCGCTTTATTGGGTTAATTTAAGTATAGAGTTCAGATTGTTTGAATAGTCTGTTTAATTCATGTAGTGCCTTTTGTGTGAACAAACAATTCGCTACATATTTCTACAAATTATGCTATCATTATATCTATTGTATATTGAAGAGGTGATTGTATGTTAAAGATTGGATCTCATGTTTCTATGAGTGGTAAGAAAATGTTATTAGCAGCAAGTGAAGAGGCTGTTTCATACGGTGCAACGACGTTTATGATTTATACAGGTGCACCGCAAAATACACGAAGAAAACCAATTGAAGAATTGAACATAGAAGCAGGAAGAAAACATATGGAACTAAACGGTATTGAAGAAATTATCGTACATGCGCCATACATTATTAATCTTGGGAATACGACGAAGCCAGAAACATTCCAATTAGGTGTAGACTTCCTTCGCATGGAAATTGAAAGAACATCGGCATTAGGTGTAGCGAAACAAATCGTTCTTCACCCAGGTGCGCACGTTGGTGCAGGAGCGGATGCTGGTATTCAACAAATTATTAAAGGGCTTAATGAAGTATTAACGCCAGAGCAGACGGTTAACATTGCGTTAGAAACGATGGCAGGAAAGGGAACGGAATGCGGTCGTAGCTTTGAAGAAATTGCGAAAATTATTGATGGTGTGAAATATAATGAAAAACTATCTGTATGTTTTGATACGTGTCATACGCATGATGCAGGTTATGACCTTGTAAATGATTTTGACGGTGTGTTAAACGAATTTGATAAAATTGTTGGGATAAATCGTTTACAAGTACTTCATATTAACGATAGCAAAAATGTACGCGGAGCTGGAAAAGACCGTCATGAAAATATTGGTTTTGGTCATATTGGCTATAAGGCATTGCATCACATTGTGCATCACCCACAACTTACGCACGTACCAAAAATTCTTGAAACGCCGTATGTAGGTGAAGATAAAAAAGATAAGAAGCCACCATATAAATTAGAAATCGAAATGCTGAAAAATGGTACTTTTGATGAAGGAATTCTTGAAAAAATTAAAGAGCAATAAGGAGGGGATTTTCCCCTCCTTATTTTAATAGCTGCTGAAATAAAATATTTACTTGTTGGGCAGTGGCAGGAGTAGTTACTTTAGCGATTTGTTTTAACAAATCTAGTCGCTCGGTATTATCGTAAATGTTAATGTTTTTCCCTTTCATAAGTAAAACGATTTTATCAGCTTGTGCAGTTGTGATTGGAACTTCGTATTCTTTACTATATTTCAATAGTTCTTTTGTAGAAATATGATTTAATTTTTTGTTCACAATTTGTTTAATGAGGTTCATCGTGTTGTCCTCCTTCACACGTTCTTCTATCGAAATATATGTACGCATAGCTTGTACATATTCGTATCAATGTGCATTTTTTCAATGGGGAAAAGAAGCTTATGTTATAATATAAGAACAAAACTATAGATAAAGAGTATAAGGAGGACTTATGGAAAAAAAGCAACATCGAAAAGAAAGTGTTATTCATCTTGTATATCGTTTAGTTATGATTGTCTTTGGGGCAGCGTGTGCGGCGGTAGCGATTGAACTGTTTTTAATGCCAAATAAAATTATTGATGGTGGAATTATTGGTATTTCTCTTATATTAGATTATCTTACTCCTAATATTTGGTGGTTAAGCTTTTCTACTTTAGTTGTTATCCTCAACATTCCTTTTATGTACTCCGGGTATAAGCAAATTGGAAAAACATTCATGTTATCTTCAGCATTTGGAATTGTAGCTTTAGCATTTATTGAATCAACGTTGCATGCTATCCCGCCATTTACAACAGAGCCGATTTTAGCAACAGTTTTCGGCGGTCTTATTTTAGGGATTGGTGTAGGACTTGTTATTCGTCATGGTGGATCGTTAGATGGGACCGAGATTATGGGAATTCTATTAACGAAGAAATTACCGTTTTCTGTTGGTGAATTCGTAATGTTTGTGAACTTATTCATTTTTGCATGGGCAGCATTTGTTTTTGGTGTTGAACAAGCGATGTATTCTGTTATGACGTACTATATCGCATTCAAAACAATTGATACGGTAATTCAAGGATTAGACGAAACGAAAGCAGTTTTAATAGTATCGGATCAATATGAGGAAGTATCAAATGCGATTTTACACCGCCTTGGTCGTGGAACAACAAAACTTGTTGCTAAAGGTGGCTATACAGATAAAGAAAAAGAAGTTATTTATGCAGTTGTAACACGTCTGGAAGTGACGAAGTTAAAATCAATTGTGCATGAAATTGATGAAAACGCATTTGTTACGATTATGAATACACAAGAGACAAATGGTGGTAAGTTTAAATCAGCAATTCACTAAAAAGTTAATTGTAATATCTTTTGAAAGCAGAGAATTATTCTCTGCTTTTTGTTATAATAATAAGGTTTCTTGAAATAAAGAATATATTTTAGGCAGATTGGTTTACAACTATAATAAGCTGTACTATAATTCAAATAGAGATAAATCGGAATCATTCTGAATTAAAATAGGTGAGATGCTATGAATAATATATTGGAAATAGAAGGATTAACGTTTCGGTATGAAGATCGCAACGTGTTAGAAGATATTAATTTGCAAGTTCCGAAGGGAGCTTTTTTAGGTTTAGTTGGACCGAATGGTTCAGGGAAATCGACTTTACTTAAATGCTTATTGGGTGTTTTAAAACCAAAGCAAGGAAGTATTAGATTGTTTGGCATTGATAGTAAGAAATTTAAAGAGTGGAATAAAGTTGGTTATGTATCCCAAAAGGCAAGTAGCTTTAACTCAGGTTTCCCGGCAACTGTTTTCGAGGTTGTTTCAATGGGGCTCGTTTCGAAAAAAGGGCTTTTTCGCTTTTTTACGAAAGACGATAATGCGAAAGTAGAAAAAGCGATTGCTGATGTAGGTATGAGCGAGTTTCGAGGTCGCAACATTGGAGAACTTTCTGGTGGACAACAACAGCGTGTATTTATTGCTCGTGCACTTGTAAGTGATCCGGAATTGCTTATTTTGGACGAGCCTACTGTTGGGATTGATGTGAAGAATGTGGCAAGTTTTTATGAGATACTAGAGGATTTAAACAAAAGATTGGGAATTACGTTAATTCTTGTTACGCACGATATGGGTGCTGTGACAGAGAAGGTGACGCATGTTGCATGTTTGAATCAGCATTTACATTTCCATGGGAATGTAGAGAAATTCCGAGAGTTAGAAGATGCAGAAATGTCGATTTTATATGGACATCATGTTCATCGCTTAGAACATGAACATGGGCATCACGGGAGGATATAATGATACAGGATTTTTTACAATATGATTTTTTACGTAATTCCTTATACGCTGGTATTTTGATAGGGCTTGTCGCACCACTTATCGGCGTGTTCGTTGTAATTCGCCGCATGTCGCTTATTGCGGATGCATTAAGTCATGTGACGTTATCAGGAATTGCAGCAAGTTTATTACTTGAAAAGACAATCTTTACCGGTGGGTTTTTAAACCCTTTATATATGGGGATGTTTTTTTCAATCGGTGGAGCATTGCTAATTGAAAAATTACGTACTGTATATAAACATTATCAAGAGTTAGCAATCCCGATTATACTTTCAGCAGGGATGGGGATTGGAGTTATCTTCATCTCACTTGCTAATGGATTCAATACGGATTTATTTAGTTATTTATTTGGTAGTGTAAGTGCTGTAACAAGTGCGGATTTAATTATTATTGGTATAGTAGCAATTGTTGTTATTGCGACGATTGTTTTATTATACAAAGAGTTGTTTTTACTATCATTTGATGAGGAATACGCTGTATCAACCGGTTTAAGTGCAAAGTGGATTCACTTTATCTTCATTATATTAGTTGCTCTTGTAATTGCGGTATCAATGCGTGTTGTAGGTGTTCTTCTCGTATCATCTTTAATGACGTTACCAGTTGCAGCAAGTATTCGTATTGCAAAAGGATTTAAACAAACAATTTTCTTTTCCATTTTATTTGGTGAAATTGCAGTAATTGGTGGAATGTTTGCTTCGTATCAACTTGATTTAGCTCCAGGTGGTACAATTGTTATGATAGCGGTTCTTATTTTAATTGGTGCAATTTTATGGAAGAAGAAAAAAACTGCATAAAGTAGGGATAGGTATGAATCTAACAGAAGCTTTACGCCTAATGAAGGAAAAGGGATACAAACATACGGGGAAAAGGGAAGAGATGCTGAGATTATTCGCAGCTCATAATCGTTATTTAACTGCGAAAGATGTTTTAGAGCATATGAAGGGTGATTATCCAGGACTTAGTTTTGATACGATTTATCGTAACTTAACGGTTTTTGCTGAAGTCGGTGTTTTAGAGCAAACGGAATTAAATGGTGAAAAGCATTTCCGTTTTACATGCTCCATTATGGAACATCATCATCATTTCATTTGTTTAGATTGTGGTGGTACGAAAGAGATTAATTCCTGCCCGATGGATTTTATGAATAAAGATTTTAAAGGTTATGAGGTAACGGGGCATAAGTTTGAAATATATGGTCGTTGCCCAAAATGTGCAAAATGAGAGGGCTCGTCAGTTATATAACTGACGAGTTTTTAATTTGAATGTAAAAAAAGGTTGCTCACAAAAATTGTGGCAACCTTCTTTTTATTGTTCTTGTTTTTCTTTTTCTTTTTCTTTTTCTCGTTCGGCAGCCATTTCAGCAGCGATTACATCAATTTCTTTTTTCAGTTCTTCTACCATTGTTTCTTCTGGTACTTTACGAACGACTTGCCCTTTACGGAATAATAAACCTTCTCCGCGTGCACCGGCAATACCGATGTCAGCTTCACGAGCTTCACCAGGACCGTTTACGGCACAGCCGAGTACTGCAACCTTAATTGGAACTTTAAGTGTGGAGATGTATTCTTCGACTTCATTAGCAATGCTAATTAGGTCGATTTCAATACGACCACAAGTTGGACAAGAAATAAGTGTTGCGGCATTAGATGCAAGACCGAATGATTTTAATAGTTCACGTGCAACTTTTACTTCTTCAACTGGATCAGCGCTTAAAGAGATACGAAGTGTATTTCCGATGCCTTTACTTAAAATTGCTCCAAGACCGGCGGCGCTTTTTACAGTCCCAGCAAACAATGTTCCTGATTCTGTAATACCTAAATGTAATGGATAATCAAAGGCGCGAGCAGCTTTTTCGTATGCTTCAATTGCTAAGTTAACATCAGAGGCTTTCATTGATACGATAATATCGTGGAAATCTAAGTCCTCTAAAATTTTAATATGGTGCAGTGCGCTCTCGACCATACCATCAGCAGTTGGATATCCATACTTTTCTAAAATATGACGTTCTAATGAGCCGGCATTTACACCGATACGGATTGGAATGCCACGCTCTTTCGCTGCATTTACAACAGCTTCTACTTTATGGCGACGTCCAATGTTACCTGGATTGATACGTACTTTATCAATGCCGCCTTCGATTGCTTTTAAAGCAAGGCGGTAATCAAAATGAATATCAGCAACAAGTGGAATGTTGATTTGTTTTTTAATATCAGCAATAGCATTTGCTGCGCGTTCGTCTGGAACAGCAACACGAACAACTTGACAGCCAGCTTCTTCTAAACGTTTAATTTCAGCAACTGTAGCCTCAACATCATGCGTTTTTGTTGTCGTCATACTTTGTATAATTAATTCATTGTTACCGCCAATTGTTAAATTACCGACTTTAACTGGACGTGTTTTTGTGCGTTGAGTCATTTCATTCACGAATTGATCGCTCTCCTTATAAAAGAAGTTTCTTATTTTAGTCCCTTACATCAATGATAGTATGTGTGAGAAAGGGCTATAGAAACCAAAGTACTCGGTTTCACTTTTACTATTGTATCAGCGCCTTTATGTAATTGACAAGGATTAAGTGATTGCTTATTGATATAAGGGGAATTTATAAGACTTTCCAACTTGGATTTTTGTAGCAGATGTATTTTTATTTAATTGCTTAAAATCATCAATTACTTTTTCAATAGAAGGAATTTTTTTCTTATTAATCGCTTCTGTAATAGAAAGAACTGTATCGCCCGTTTTTACTTCGATTGCTTTATAAGCTGTATCCGTTTCTTTTTCTGTTTCTTTCTCTTTATTTTGTTTTGTATCTGTATTTTCTTTTTTTATCGTTTGGGCAGCAGATGTTTTTTTGTATGAACTTAACATCGGTAAAGTACCGATTTTTATGTCGTAATAAAATATATAACCGAGGACAAGCACGAATAAGAGTACACCTAATCTCTTCATATCCTTCACTCCTTTGCTAGGAATATATGCTTGTCCAAAAAAAAAATGCCTATTTAGGCATTTTTTTATAGTTCTTGTTTTTCTTTCGGCTTTGGAACTTCTTTAATTGTTAAGTATAGAACGATTAAAACAACTGCAATGTAAATGAATGTTGCGCCAGGTACGTTTATTTTGAATAAATCCATAATCATAAAGAAGATTGTTGGAATTGTGTAACTGTAAGCAGTTAATGTCCAAACTTGTTTATAAGATAATTTGCGTTGACCGCTCATCGCAGAACCGATGAAGGCAAGCAATGTAACTCCTACAAAGGTAATAAATAATTGGAACAAGTACAGTAAGAACCCAATAACGAATAATAAGATTGGATAAATACTGTCAAATAACGAAATGAAATCTTGTAAATCTTTTTTCTCAAGAGATGCGCCTAATAAGTCATTATAGGAGTATGTTTGTGTTTGACCATTCCCCATGGAGACTACTTTATCTTTTAAAACAAATAAACCTGTTTTATTTTGATATTTTTCTAAGTCTGTTGAATTTGGATCAAATACGAAAAGGGCATTTCCATCTTCTTTTTCGATAGGTTGATCAATATCAGCTGTTAGCTCGCCATTTTCAATTTTAAAATCAGGTAAATCTTTTTCGATTACTTTATTTACCATGTTAACACCATCTTGAATAACGCTACCGTACAAGAAAGTTCTTGGAATAGTAGTGATTAGGCAAAGAAGCATAATATACAAAATGGTTTTACCGATTTTTTGAAAACGGAAAAGCGCCATATCTTTAGGCGAATATACGCTTTTTGCTAGCTGTGTAAAAATGGACATAGATTCACTTCCTTTATGTATGTATAAAATCATTGTAACGTACGAATCTAGAGAAGCTCAAGATATATTATATTTACATATAGTAGAGAGGACTAAATTCCTTCTTATTAATTTACTTCTTTTAGTAGAGAAAAATACAATTGACACTTTTCTTTCGTATATGGTAAATTTATCTTACATTTTTCAAACGATATATCCGATTGGAATTTAGTTGTTTTTAATGGTACATACATAATCGTGGACCCTTAGCTCAGTTGGTTAGAGCAGACGGCTCATAACCGTCCGGTCGTAGGTTCGAGTCCTACAGGGTCCATATCCATTTCATATGTTTATTATGTCAGCAGGAAGCTTCCTTGTAGAAGGAAGCTTTTTTTCGGAATATATGAGCATTTTAATTGAAAAGAAGTGGGAATTTTGCTACTTTAATGATAGCAAGACAAAGCGATTTATTTGTTTGCACCCTATGGCAATTAGGGTAGAATGAAGTTGTAGGTCACATATGTAGTGACAATACATAAACCGGGAGGAATATAACAATGGCAAAACACGAATTACCAAATTTACCTTATGCGTATGATGCTTTAGAACCTCACTTTGATAAAGAAACAATGAACATCCATCATACAAAACATCACAACACGTATATTACAAACTTAAACGCTGCTTTAGAAGGTCATGCAGAATTAGCTGACAAAAGCGTTGAAGAATTAGTTGCAAACTTAAACGAAGTACCTGAAGCAATCCGTACAGCAGTACGTAACAATGGTGGCGGACATGCTAACCATACATTCTTCTGGACAATCCTATCTCCAAACGGCGGGGGACAACCAGTAGGCGAACTTGCAACTGCGATTGAAGCGAAATTCGGTAGCTTCGATGCATTCAAAGCAGAATTCGCAAAAGCTGGCGCAACTCGCTTCGGTTCTGGTTGGGCTTGGTTAGTAGTAAACAATGGTGAGTTAGAAGTAACAAGCACTCCAAACCAAGATTCTCCTCTAACTGAAGGTAAAACTCCAGTTATCGGTTTAGATGTTTGGGAGCATGCTTACTACTTAAATTACCAAAACCGTCGTCCTGACTACATCGGTGCATTCTGGAACGTTGTAGATTGGAACGTTGCTGAAAAACTTTACCAAGAAGCAAAATAATTAAAGTTAATACAGCTAGAAAAAAGCTAGGGGGTTTTCTCCTAGCTTTTTTCTATGTTCTCCTTTTACATAATTGAGCTTGTTTTTGGAAGACTAGAACATGAAGTAAAGGAGAGTTGTGTATGAAGTGGAAACATGTAATCGGTGATGTTGAAGTGAATCGGGATTTAGTATTATTGCTCGTTATAGGAGGTTTATACACGCTCGCAATTTCTTTATCGAATACGTTTGTAAACATTTATTTATGGAAGCAAACACAAAATTATGTGAATCTGGGCTTGTATAATTTGGCCAGCGTTGTATTGCAGCCTCTAACATTTCTTGTGGGCGGGAAATTAGCGAAACGTATTGATCGCTCGATTTTATTGAGAATCGGTGTAGGCACGTTAGCTGTTTTTTTTATCGTCGTTTTAGTAGCGGGAAAAAGTGCATCTCACTATATTTTATTAATGGGAGCCCTTTTAGGAGTTGGTTATGGTTTTTATTGGCTCGCTTTTAACTTGTTAACATTTGAGATTACAGAACCAGAAACAAGAGATTTTTTTAACGGTTTTCTAGGACTTCTTACATCGTTCTCTGGAATGATTGGACCGATAGCAGCAGGATATACAATTTCACGTATGGAAAAATGGAGTGGTTATACTGTCGTTTTCTTCCTCTCGTTAATGCTATTTGCGGTTGCAGTCGTTCTAAGCTTTTTTTTATCGAAGAGGGAATGTGAAGGACGCTATGAAATTGTGCAAGTATTGAAAGAGCGGCAAGTTGATGAAAACTGGGGAAGAATTACGCGCGCTCATTTCTTCCAAGGTTTGAGAGAGGGAACGTTTATTTTCGTTATTTCGGTATATGTCTATTTAGCATCTGGTAGCGAGTTAGCACTAGGGAAATATAGTTTAGTGAATTCTGCAGTATCATTTGTATGCTATTATTTAGTTGCCCGTATGTTAAAGAAAGAATGGCGAAAAAAAGCAATTTTACTTGGCGGTATTATTTTATACGCGGTTGTATTTTTAGTTATTTTTAATGTTACATATACGAAATTACTTATTTATGCAGCATGTATTGCGGTTGCATATCCTATTTTACTCGTTCCGTACGGCTCCATGACATACGATGTAATTGGTAGAGCAAAACAGGCGAGAGAATGGCGTGTAGAATATATAGTGGTCAGGGAATTATGGTTAAATGCTGGAAGAATTTGTTCCATTTTAAGTTTTTTATGTGCTGTCATATTTTTTCCGCCTGAAAAAAGTTTACCTTTCTTACTATGTATTTTAGGAGCTGGACATTTCCTTATTTATTTTGCAGTTAAAAATGTCAAATATGATGAGGGGAATGTGAACAAAACCAGTGTTGTAGCGCAAGGGAGCACACAGAATCAAACTGAACCAGAAGGTTAACTTATCGTTTGTTTTATGCTAGAATAGAAAAAGATGTAAGACAGCAGTGAGGGCACCTGTATGAAGGTGTCCCTTTCACATTACATAGCTGTTGGTAGAGGGGGTTTGTATGAGCAAGAAGCAGAAAAAGAACCAGACAAAGAAAAAAACCCACGTTCCCTTTCGGTTAAACGTGTTGTTTTTTTGCGTGTTTTTAATGTTCTCCGCGGTTATTGTAAGGCTTGGATACGTACAAATTGTTCGTGGCGAGGAATATAAAAATGAAGTTGAGAAAAAAGAAAATTCAACGATAAGCAATCCTGTACCACGCGGGAAAATATTTGATCGTAATGGAGAAGCGGTCGTAGATAATGAGCCTATTCGTACAATTACATTTACAAAAATGAAGGGATCAACTGCAGCAGATCGCTTAGAAACGGCGAAAAAGTTAGCAGATTTAATTGAAGTCCCAACAGATAAGTTAACAGATCGCGATAAGAAAGATTATTGGCTTGCTTTACATAAAGAAGAAGCAGAAGCAAAAATCACAAAAAAAGATCGTGAAGATTTTAAAGCGAATAAAATTGAAGATAAAGAACTAGATGAACGTCAACGAAATCGTGTAACAGAAGAAGAGATTAGTCAATTTTCAGCAAAAGATTTAGAAATACTGGCAATTAAAAGTAAGATGGAAAGCGGATATGCAATGACGCCGCAAATCGTTAAAAAAGATGCAACACCGGAAGAATATGCGATTATTAGTGAAAATTTAGCGAAATTACCAGGTGTAGATACAAATGTCGACTGGGAACGAAAATATAAGTATGATGATACGTTCCGAAGTGTACTTGGTGGTGTAACGACTGCTGATGAAGGGTTACCGAGAGAGCGATTAGATTACTACCTTGTTCGCGATTATAATCGTAATGATCGCGTAGGGAAAAGTTACCTTGAGCAACAATATGAAGATAGTTTACACGGTACAAAATCCGAAGTGAGAAATGTTACAGATAAAGACGGAAATATTTTAGAAACTATTAATGTGTCACAAGGACAACGAGGTAACGATCTGAATTTAACAATCGATATGGAATTACAAAAGCGCGTAGAAGAAATTCTTGCGAAAAACTTAATGAGATTTAAAGGGAGCGAACCTCTTTTAGACCGTGCATTCGTTGTAATGATGAACCCGAAAAATGGTGAAGTTTTATCTATGGCGGGGAAACAATTAGTTAACGAAGATGGTCAAACGAAAGTAAATGATTTCGCATTAGGAACGATGACGAGTTCTTATCCGATGGGTTCAACTGTAAAAGGTGCGACAGTACTTACGGGATATCAAACTGGTGCGATTCAACCTGGATCTGTACAGTTAGATGAACCGATTAAATTAAAAGGGACACCTATGAAGTCATCTTGGAAAACGATGGGGTATATTAATGACCTTACAGCGTTAAAAATGTCTTCTAACGTTTATATGTTTAAAACAGCGATGAATATCGCTGGGGTTCCATACGTACGAGGCGGTACGTTAGATATCCCGCAAAAAGCATTCGATACTATGCGTTACTATTTTGGCCAGTTTGGACTTGGTGTGAAAACAGGAATTGATTTGCCGAATGAAACTGCTGGTCAAATGGGTAGAGGAAATCAACCAGGTTTCTTATTAGATTTATCAATCGGACAGTATGATACGTATACACCGCTTCAATTAGCACAATATATTTCGACGATTGCGAATGGTGGATATCGTATGCAACCGCAAGTTGTAAAGGAAATTCGTCAGCCATCGGCGAAGCCCGAGGAAGTTGGAAAAGTTGTTCAATCCATGGAACCGAAAGTATTAAATCGTGTTGATATGCCTGAATCACAAATTAAACGTGTTCAAGAAGGATTTAGACAAGTGTTTAACGATTCAGGTGGTACAGCTACAAAATACTTTGCAGGTGCACCATATAAAGCTGCAGGGAAAACTGGTACAGCGCAAACTGTATATGGCGGAGATAAAGAGATTGGTAAAAAAGCAGATGGTCAGCGTGTGGAGACTTATAACTTAACATTAGTAGGTTATGCCCCGCTCGAAGATCCAGAAGTAGCATTTTCTGTTGTTGTGCCGTGGGTACATGATGATAAAACAGGGATTAATGGATATATTGGTCGTGAAATAATGGACGCTTACTTTGATTTGAAAAAACAAGCATTAACTGGTGAAGCTCCAAAAGATGAAAAAGAGAAAAAAAGTAATGTACAAGATGATGAATAAAAAAGTTGTAAAAAAAGCACACTATCTGAAAAGATAGTGTGCTTTTTTTTATGCCTTACGCATATGGTTTAGTAAATGTGGACAAGCATAAAATATTGAAAAAACATGTAGTTTCAAAAACGATGAACACAACAAGATTAGTGCATACGCTCTAAGTTTGTCTTGTGTGATAGGCGATAGCAGTTTTATCCCGCGTTTGAGGGCGGTAAAACTCCCACCTCAAAATTCAGCTGGAGCAAAGAAGTTAGGTGGGAGCCCTGCTGCCCGTAAACGCCCGATTGGTGAGGGCTAATAATCAGTGGGGGGATGAACAAAACCCCCACTGATTAAAGTTTCGCTTTATGGATGATTAGAAAATTTCCTGCATCTAAAGTACAAAAGTGAAAATAAAGTTTGTGTATACAGTTGTTTTTGTGGGACTTTACAAAACTTTTACAAATAATTAAAACCGAATTAATAGTTTAGCAGTATTCTTATATCTGTAATCCTGTTATTTCCGGTTACTTCTAGGAGGAAGAACACGTGAAATGGATGAGCACATCGATTAAAGTTTTGACATTATCGACATGTTTCCTTTGTTTTAATATGTCTACTGCATTCGCTACAAATGAAATGGGAGAAGTGAGAGTTGATGGATCCTCAACGGTTTTTCCTATTATAGAGGCAGTAGCAGAGGAATATACAAAGGCCCATCCAAACGTGAAAATTTCTATTAGTATTTCTGGGACAGGAGGAGGATTTAATCGTTTCAGTAAAGGAGAAGTAGATATAAACAATGCTTCGAGATTGATGAAACCGGTAGAAGAAAATGCAATGCAGAAAAAATCCATTCAATTTACACCATTTGAGGTTGCTTATGACGGTCTAACGATTGTTGTGAATCGTCAAAATACGTGGGTAAACAATATGACGATAGACGAGTTACGTCTATTATGGAGTGAAAATGGAAGATTGAAACGATGGTCACAAATTCATTCATCATGGCCTCGTGAACAAGTTGAATTTTATGCGCCAGGCGTAGACTCTGGTACTTATGATTATTTCCAAAATGTTGTCTTACAAAATAATCGCCTTGTAAAAACGGTTTCTTTGTCTGAAGACGATCAAGTTATTATGCAAGGGGTAATGAATGATAAAAATGCCATTGCTTTTGTAGGATATGCTTATTATATGGCCAATCGAGATAAGGTAAAAGCAATACAGGTGGATGGTGTATTTCCAACGAAAGAGACCATTCAGTCGGGTACGTATAAGCCATTATCTAGGCCGCTATTTACGTATGTGAATCATGCATCTATCAGAAATAAAATTAATGTAGCAAATTATGTTGAGTTTATGATTAAGCATGTTGGAAGCCTTGCTGAAGAGGTCGGATATGTAAAATTACCAAAAGAAAAATATAATGAACAGCTGCGAATGTTAACAGAAATAAAAAGGTAATGTCAGGGTGGAAAGGGGTTTTCATCTTTGGCTCATAATGACAAAAGTCAAATTACATTTTCTGTACAACATTTGATTGAGAGAAATACAAATAGAAGAAAAAAAACGCAGCGAATCAATCGAATTGTTCCGTTAATACTAAAAGCCATTGCTAGCGTGTCCATTGTAACGACACTTGGAATTATTATTACGCTGGCAAATGAAACAATCATGTTTTTTCAAAAGATATCATTGTATTCTTTTTTGACAGAGAAGGAATGGTTACCTTTTTTTGAAGATCCAAAATTCGGTATATTACCACTTATATGTGGAACAATCCTTGTAACAGCAATTGCCATGTTCGTAGCAATTCCTATTGGTTTAGGTTGTGCCGTGTTTTTAAGCGAATACGCTTCGAATGGCGCTCGGAAAATATTAAAACCGTTGTTAGAGCTACTAGCAGGCATCCCGACAATTGTATATGGTTTTTTCGCGTTAACAGTTGTCACACCACTTTTACAACGCGTTATACCAGATTTGCAGTTTTTTAATGCTATTAGTCCGGGTATTGTTATAGGGTTCATGATGATCCCGACGATTGCGTCTCTCTCTGAAGATGCGATGAGGGCTGTAGAAAAAGGAATTAAAGAAGCCTCATTAGCGCTAGGAGCGACTCGTTTTGAGATGGTAAAACAAGTGGTGTTTCCATCGGCTTTTACGGGCATAATGGCAGCGATTATATTAGCAGCTTCCAGGGCAATTGGTGAAACGATGATTGTTGTTATTGCAGCTGGATCAACACCTAATGTATCGATAGATCCGACTCATTCTATTCAAACATTAACAGCCTATATTGTACAAGTGAGTTTAGGTGATGCTCCGCACGGAACGATTACTTATTACAGCATGTATGCTGTAGGTGCAACGTTATTTATGTTTACTTTTATTATGAATATCATTTCGCAATATATTATGCGCCGTTTTAGGAGGGTGACATAATATGCGAATGTTAAACCATAAAAAAATACAAGAAAATATGGCATCGCGTTTTTTAAAGGATCGGATTTACAAGTGTTTGTTTTATATAGCAATTTTGTTTTCAGTAGTAATACTTTTTATATTGCTTTTTCAAATTTTTGAAAAAGGTATAAGTTATCTTTCAATAGATTTCTTTACAAACTTCGCCTCACGTAATCCGAAAGAAGCTGGGATTGTCGCTGCTTTGTCAGGAACAATACTATTTATGAGCATTGTTATACCGGTCTCTTTTATATTTGGAGTCGGAACAGCTCTTTATTTAGAGCATTATGCGAAGGAGTCCGTTTTTAAAAAGTTAATTGAATTAAATAATCAAACATTAGCAGGGGTACCTTCCGTTGTGTTTGGTTTACTCGGATTAACTATTTTCGTATACGCTCTCCATTTAGGAGAGAGCATAATTGCAGCGGCACTGACGATGAGTTTACTCGTCTTACCAACTGTTGTTGTAGCTAGTCAAGAAGCGATTAGAACTGTGCCGAGCTCATTACTAGAGGCTTCTTACGGATTAGGTGCTACGAAATGGCAAACGATGTATCAAATTGTATTGCCAGTCGCTTTGCCAGGGATTGTAACGGGATGTACGTTAGCGGTATCGAGAGCAATTGGTGAGGCAGCACCATTATTAGTTATTGGGGCCCTTGCCTTTGCAAATTATGTTCCGTTTAGTATGTTTGATAGATTTACGGTTTTACCAATTCAAATTTTTAATTGGATGAGTAGACCACAAGAAGAATTTCAGTATGTAGCAGCAGCTGGGATGATTGTTTTGCTAGGATTGTTGCTCTTTATAAATATATTTGTCTTATGGTTACGAAATCGAAAATAAGTTGGAAGTGGATGAAAGGGGAATTCAAATGGTAGCAACAGTAGTAAATGTACAGGTGAAAAACGAGAAAAAGATTGAGACAGCACCAAAAAAAATAGTATTTGATACGAAAAATTTAAATTTATGGTACGGAGAAGACCATGCTTTAAAAGATATCAACTTAAGTATTCATGAGAATGAAGTAACAGCGATTATCGGTCCAAGTGGTTGTGGTAAATCAACGTACTTAAAAACACTAAATCGTATGGTAGAGTTAGTGCCTATCGTTCGAACTACGGGCGTTATCGAATATAGAGAACGAAACATATTCGAAAAGTCATATCCGGTTGAAGAATTGCGTACGCATGTGGGAATGGTGTTCCAAAAGCCAAATCCATTCCCAAAATCTATTTATGAAAATGTAGCATATGGCCCGAAAATCCATGGCGTTCGTGACAAAAAAACACTTGATGAAATCGTTGAGAAAAGCTTACGCGGAGCAGCTATTTGGGATGAGTTAAAAGATCGTTTGCACGATAATGCATACGGTTTATCTGGTGGACAGCAACAGCGCCTATGTATTGCACGCTGCTTAGCGATTGAGCCAGACGTAATTTTAATGGATGAACCAACATCGGCGCTAGATCCAATTTCAACATCAAAAGTAGAAGAGCTAATTCAGGAGTTAAAGAAAGACTTTAGTATTGTTATCGTGACGCACAACATGCAACAAGCAGCACGTATTTCAGATAAAACCGCTTTCTTCTTAAGTGGAGAAGTTGTGGAATATACAGATACGAACAAATTATTTACAACACCTGCAGATAAGCGTACAGAAGACTACATTACAGGACGATTTGGTTGATATCGCTAGCAAGGCTAAGAGTAAATGCCCTCTTAACAGAGGGCATTTCTCATTTTTACCTCATTTTAAATAGGGGAGTAATATTTCTCTTTTCTCAAGGCTTAATAAACGTACAAGAGGCTGGGTAGGGGATTTATCCCGCATTAACGGGCAGTAAAACTCCCAACTCAAAACTCGGCTGGAACAAAGAAGTTAGTTGGGAGATCAACTGCCCATAAACGCCCGATTGGTTCAACTAATAATCAGTGGGGGATGAAAAACCCCCACACTGATTAAAGTTTCACTTTATATAAAATGGCACATAATATTGAGGGGGAAGAAATGATGGTAAGAGAACAGTTTCAATGTGATTTAAAAACGTTACAGCAAAAGGTGATCGAGCTTGGTGAGTTAGCAAGTGGAGCTTTATTGATTGCTATGGAAGGTCTTCACAACAGGGATGTAGAGAAAGCGTTAGAAGTCATTGATGGGGATTATCGCATGGATAATTTAGAAGAGGAAATAAATGACCTTGCGCTTATGCTTATTACAAAGCAGCAGCCTGTAGCAAGTGATTTAAGAAGAATTTTCATTTCAATTAAAACAGCGACAGATTTAGAACGTATTGCAGACCATGCTGTTAATATTGCGAAATCAACAATTCGTCTTGGTGAAAAAGAAGTGGTTGTTAGTTTGCATAATCTTGAGGAAATGTTTGAGATTGCTCATAAGATGTTAAATTTAGCATTAGAAGCATATGAGCAAGAAAATTTAACTTTTGCTAAACAAATTGCTGAAATGGATGATTCAGTTGATGAAATTTATGGGAAGGCGATTCGTGAATTTATTTCATCTATCCCTGGACAACCAGAAGCGATTACACAAATTACACAACTATCCTTTGTTGCAAGATATATTGAGCGTGTAGCAGATCATGTTACAAATATTGCCGAGAATGTATTTTATGTAGTAAAAGGAAAGCATTATTTATTGAATGAGTAGGGGGAAAAGTAGGTGATGAGAAATCACCTGCTTTTTTTAGTCAAAACATGACAAAAAAAGCTCGTTGTTTCCTTTAGTCTATGATGATAAGATGTATCATAATTAATGGGAAAATAAGTACATATATGTTAGTTACGTCTTATTAATTATTTTACCAAGTTAATGGTAAGCGCTTTCTTTTTGATGGGAGTTAAAAGGTACATTTATTTATAAAGTGAGGCTTTAATTAGTGGGGCTGTCTCTCGCTGATTGTTAGATCATACCAAACCGGACTTTTACTGCAGTTAATGTGGGGTAAATGATATACGGAGTTCTTGAACATTATATAAGTGGAGGCTGAAGTATATGAAGGGGGTTATTTTAGCTGGAGGAAAAGGGAGACGCCTTAGACCATTAACATGTAATACTCCAAAACCGATGTTACCATTGTTAGAAAAACCAGTTCTTGAATATAATATTGAATTATTACGTCAGCATGGTATTCGTGAAATTGCAATTACAGTTCAATATATGAGTACTGCCATTAAGCAATACTTTGGTGATGGTAGTAAGTGGGGAGTTAACTTGTATTATTTTGAAGATTCTCCTCCGCTTGGAACAGCAGGGAGTATTAAGCAAGCGGAAAGTTTTTTAGATGAAACATTTGTTGTTATTAGTGGGGATGCACTAACTGACTTTCAATTATCAGAAGGAATTGCATTTCATGAACAGAAGAAGAGAATGGTAACGATGTTTGTGAAAGAAGTAGAAAACCCACTTTCATTTGGGTTAGTTGTAATGAATAAAGAACAAGAAATTATACGATATATAGAAAAGCCGAGCTGGAATGAGGTAGTTTCTAATATTGTGAATACAGGTATTTATATAATGGAGCCAGAAATCTTTTCTTACATACCATCCATGGAATTTTCGGATTTCAGTCATGATGTGTTTCCGTTATTGGCAAATAAAAATGCTTTATTTGCATATTTATCAGAAGACTATTGGCTAGATATTGGTACATTTGATCAATATCGGCAAGCTCAATTCGATTTGTTGACGAAAAAATTGAAGGTGCCTATTCCATATACAGAAGTATTACCAATGGTGTGGATGGGAGAAGGTGTAACGATAGGAAAAGGGACGAAAATTCATGGTCCTTCTTTTATTGGGGAAGGAGCAATGATTGGTGCAGGGGCTGTAATTGAACCGTACTCTATTATCGGGAAAAATAGTATCGTTTCAAGTTATTCTCATCTTCAAAAAAGCATCATTTTTGCAAACTCTCATATAGGGAAAAATTGTGAGTTGTTAGAAACAACAATAGGAGATCATACAATGGTCGAAGATGATGTTACACTTTTTCAAAAAAGTATTGTAGCGGATCATTGTCATATAGGGAAAAGTACAGTAATTAAGCAAAAAGGAAAAATATGGCCATATAAGGAGATAGATAGTCATTCTATAGTAGGTTCTGCCGGTGTTAAAGAGAGTGAAAAGAGTGCAGGATGGTTACAAAAAAGCCGGATTGTAGGAAGGGGTAATGTTGAAATTACTCCTCAATTTATTGTGAAAGTTGCAATGGCTTATGGATCTCTTTTTGCTAAAGGAGAGAGTATATTGATTGGAAGTCAGGAAAATATAGAAACAACTTCCTTTAAAAATTTATTCCTCCATGCCATTCATGGCAGCGGGATTCATACGATGGAATGTAAAGAAATGAATGAATCGCTTTTTCAGTATGCCATTCATAATTTGCAATGTGCAGGTGGAGTTTTCGTTCAAGTGGAAAGCGAAAGAGGAATTGTTATACAACTGTATGGCAAGGAGGGCTCGTTTTTAACGTATAAGCAGCAAAAAGCGATAGAACAAGTATATATGTCTGAGTCGTTTTATTACGCTTCTGAGAAAGAAATGGGGCGAAATAAGCTAGTTCACGTTTCTGTAAATAATTATGTAGAAGCTGTGTTAGAGCGTATTGATATTGAAACGATACAAAAACAGAAGTTTCATCTTCTTATTAATAAGAGAAATGATATGTTACAACATTTACTTATGATCTTTCTACAAAGGCTTGGATGCACAGTTACATGGATTTACGCGAGTGAACAAAAAGATCATGTGAAAGCTCTGATGAAATCGAGTAAAGCAAATATGGCGCTTATGTTTTCTGAACACGGAAATCGCTTCGAATTATATGACACTCACAGTAATATTTACCAAGGAACTGATTTTGAAGAAGTAGATATTCCAGATTTATTACTCGAATCAGCAGATAATGTTTACCCAATGTCTTTGAAATTAGGGGAATGTTATCTCCTCTTTTATATGCATAACGAAAAAAACTCTTTTCAATTAAGATGGAAACGAGATATTTTATATCGAATTGGAAAATTATTCGAATTAATAGCGTTGCAAGGAAAAACATTACTTAGCATAGCAGAGCAATCACCGCCACTGTATCTACTTTATGATGAAGTTGTATGTTCATGGAAGGAAAAAGGGAAAGTAATGAGGAAATTATTGGCCGATATGGAAAGAAAAGAAGAAGGTATATTTGAAGGGATACAGTTCAAATATACCGAAAAAGAGTGGTCTTATATCGTTTCTGACACAAAACAACCGAAATTTTTAGTGTATTCGCATGCTAGAAACCCAGTAATAGCAAGGGAAAACATGAAAAATCTTATAGAAAAAATTAGACAATATCAAAAGGTGTAGAATTTTTATTTTAAAAGTGGTATTATAGTATAGTCTGATTTAAGTTATTAGTACTGGAGGGAATAAGAATGCGTGTGAATATTACTCTAGCATGTACAGAATGCGGAGATCGTAACTATATCTCAAAGAAAAACAAACGTAACAACGCTGAGCGTATCGAGCTTAAAAAGTATTGCAAGCGTGACAAGAAGTCTACGTTACACCGTGAAACAAAGTAAGCAGTAGGAATATTTTCCTACTGTTTCTTTTTTTTATGCGATTCCTACGTAAAAGTGATACACTATCTTCGTAGAGTAAAGTGTCACTGCAAGGGGGAAAAGTGTGTGAAAGAAGAGAAAATACGTTTACGCAAACAAATAATAGAACACATGAATTCTTTATCTGAAGAACAGTATACAACTTTATCGGAACAAATTGCAGTTTCGGTGTATGGACAAAAAGAGTGGGTTGAAGCTAAAACAATTGGAATCACTCTCTCGATGGAGCATGAAGTGAATACATATCCTATTATCGAAAAAGCTTGGGAAGAAGGAAAGAAAATTGTTGTTCCGAAGTGTAATAAAGGGGCAAGAACGATGTCTTTCCGACAAATTAGTAATTTTAATCAATTAGAAACAGTATATATGAATTTACGTGAACCGATTCCAGCGCTTACGGAAGAAGTGAATGCGTGTGAAATTGATCTTCTTATCGTGCCAGGAGTAGCTTATACACAGCGAGGGGAACGGATTGGATATGGCGGTGGCTACTATGATCGTTATCTCGTGCACTATAAAGGGAAAACGCTATCATTAGCTTATAATTTTCAAATTGTAAAACATATTCCGGTAGATCCATTTGATAAAAATATAGAAAAAATTATTACAGAAAAAGGAACAATGGTTATAAATGGGCTTGTATAGACAAATAAAAATTGACGAGACTTTTTCTTCTTGATTATAATAAAATATGTGAACGTTTTCTTATTATAATTTTTTTATAGTAAGTGAGTATAGAGGGTGATGAAATGATATCCATTTATGATATTCAGCAATTGCTAAAGAAATTTGGCACGATTATTTATACGGGTGATCGAATCGCTGATTTACAATTAATGCAAGATGAATTGCGTGAATTAAATCAATCACAGCTAATCGATCCACAAGACTATCAAACAGCTTTATTTTTGTTGAAGCAAGAAATTCAAAAAGAGATAAATAAGAAATAGATAAAGGTAGGTACGTAACATGGAAGAGAAATGGTTAGTTGGTGTTGACCTTGGTGGGACAACGATTAAATTAGCATTTATTAATGTGTACGGTGAAATTTTACATAAGTGGGAAATCCCTACGAATACAAATGAACAAGGAAAACATATTACACTTGATGTAGCGAAAGCTATTGATAAAAAGTTAGAAGAATTAGGTGAATTAAAAAGTAAGCTAATTGGTATTGGTATGGGAGCTCCTGGTCCTGTACATGTGGCATCTGGAATGATTTATGAAGCGGTTAATTTAGGATGGAAAAACTATCCGTTAAAAGATTTACTAGAAGTAGAAACGGGATTACCTGTTGTTATTGATAATGATGCAAACTTAGCGGCGCTTGGTGAAATGTGGAAAGGTGCCGGTGAAGGAGCAAAAGATTTAATTTGTATGACACTTGGCACTGGTGTTGGTGGTGGTGTTATCGCCAATGGTGAGATTGTACATGGTATAAGCGGTGCTGCTGGTGAGATTGGACATATTACAGTTGTTACAGAGAACGCTTTTCCATGTAATTGCGGGAAGTCGGGTTGTTTAGAAACGGTAGCCTCTGCAACAGGTATTGTACGTGTTGCTATGCAACAAATACAAGAGACAGATAAAGAAAGTGTTTTACGTTCTATGTTAGCAGAAGAAGGGCTTATTACATCAAAAGATGTGTTTGAAGCGCTTGGACAAGGTGACGAACTAGCAGGTGAAGTAGTGGAAAAAGTAGCTTCTTATTTAGGATTAGCTGTAGCGAACCTTGCTAGTACGTTGAACCCAGAGAAAATCGTAATTGGTGGTGGCGTATCTAAAGCTGGAGACGCACTATTAGAGCCAATTCAACGTTATTTCGAGCAATATGCTTTCTCTCGTGCTGTAAAGAGTACGAAGTTAGCAATTGCAATACTTGGTAATGATGCAGGTGTAATTGGAGGAGCGTGGCTTGTAAAAAAGCACAAATACGAGGCGAAGATGATATAAGTAGTGAATAATGAAAAGAGGAAGGGGCCCCCTTCCTCTTTTTATGCAAGATCTTGTTGGAGAATAAAAATGTAAATAGATTAAGCTGTTGGTGGGTACCCATTATATAGAACAGTCATGATTGTAAACCATCCGAAAACAAGTACGGTTGCAATAGCGAAGCCGCCCGCGAATAAGTTTTTTTCGCGAAGTGTTCTAAGCGTAGCAAATACAGCTAACAGAGTGACTAGCGTAAAAATAATAACAAGGCCCATACAATATCCTCCTCTGTCTACTCATTCCTTAGAATGAGTTTTTAGAATATTTACTCTTTTATATTGTACATGTTTTAAAAATGATTGTCGAGATGACACGCCTTCTTTTCCTAAGAGAAAGAAATGTTGTATCATTAAAAGTAAATTAAATAACTGGAGGAGATTTTCATATGAAATGGATACAAATGCCTTTAGGCCCATTACAAACAAATGCTTATATTTTAACGAATGATCAAAATGAGTGTATTATTTTTGATCCTGGTCATGAAGGAGAGAAACTTGTTACATATTTACAGGAAGCGCAGTTAAAGCCACTTGCGGTTTTATTAACACATGCTCATTTCGATCATATCGGTGCTGTTGATGCGGTGAGAGACGCTTTTCATATTCCTGTATACGTACATAAAGAAGAAGCGGATTGGTTAGGCGATGCAACTGTGAATGGCTCGCAAATTTTTATGATGAACCGCAGTATTACAACAAAACCAGCAGATCATATTATTGACGAAGAGGGTACATTAACGATTGGTTCTTTTAGTTTTGAAATTTTTGAGACACCAGGACATTCTCCAGGAAGTATTTCTTATTATAGTAAAGAAGCGAATGCTGTATTTTCTGGAGATGTATTGTTCCAAATGAGTATTGGAAGAACGGATTTACCTGGTGGAAGTTTTGCTGAATTAATTGGAAGTATTGAAGAGAAATTATTTGTATTACCAGATGAAACAGCGGTGCTATGTGGACACGGTCCAGAAACAAGCATTGGTTTTGAAAAAGAAAATAATCCATTTTTACAATAAGGAGTCATTATGGGGATGGAGCTCAATTTAAGAGAATGGATGGGAAAAGAAAAGGATCATTCGATTTCATATAGTACGTATATGAACCTCGTATTATATGCAGAGGAACATGGGTATTATATGAGAGAACGTGAAAAAATTGGAAGACAGGGAGATTTTTTTACGAGTAGCAATGTATCTTCTGTATTTGCGAAGACTTTTGCTAAGTTTTTTATTCGGCTTGTTGAAAAGGGAGAAGTTTCTCCAAATATTTGTGAGATTGGTGGGGGAACAGGAAAGTTTGCCTATGATGTTTTACAAGAATGGAAACAATTATCTCCGGAAACCTTTATCAATTTAAACTATTCAATTATTGACGTGAGCCCTTTTCATAGAAGGCTACAACAGGAGAGGCTTTGCTTATTTGATAATGTGTCGTATTATACATCTTATATTGAAATGGGAGAGTCTTTCGAAGGAATTATTTTTTCGAATGAATTATTTGATGCGTTTCCTGTTGAGATAGTTGAGAAAAGAAATGGAATTTTGTATGAAGTACGTATCACGTATACAGATGAAGGAAACCTTACAGAAGTATTTAGACCGATAGAGAAAAGAGTCGGTCGTTACTTATTGAAATATAACATTCATATTGCTGAGGGACAGCGCTTTGAAGTGCCTATTGCAATGGAAGAGTATATAGAAGAGATTGCGAAATGGTTTCAGAAAGGTATATGTATTACAGTTGATTATGGATATACAAAAGAAGAATGGATGCATCCTGCACATCGTGAAGGAAGTTTAAGAGGATATTATAAGCACAAGCTAATTCGTAATCCTCTTGCATATCCAGGAGAAATGGACCTTACTACGCATGTTCATTGGGATGAGTTGAAGATGAATTTTGAGCTACAAGGAATTAATACGATATGGCATAGGAAGCAATCAGAGTTTTTGTTAGCAGCAGGAATATTAGATCAGCTTGCTAGCCATCAAGATACCAACCCTTTTTCTGAAACTCAAAAACTAAATAGAGCTATTCGCTCTATGATTTTGAACGGAGGATTAGGTAATGCTTTCGATGTTGTTATACACACAAAAGATATGAAGAATTTACTTTTGAATCAATATTTAACAATATGAAAAAAACAAGACACAGTATTTTCTGTGTCTTGTTTTTTAATACGACTTTTAATTATGTAGCATTATATATTTTCTCTCATGATATATATTTATATTAAAGATATGAGATGAAAAATATAGAATACACTCTTTTTCTCTGTCTATAGGTCCCTAACCTAATAATACGCGAACGAGTTGAATGATTGTTTCGTTTTCTACTTTGTAGTAAATTTCCAATCCTTTTCTTTCACTAGAAACGATTTTAGCACTTTTTAACTTTGCTAAATGCTGTGAAATTGTAGATTGTGGCATGTTTAAGCCTGTGTACATTGTAGAAACGTTGCTTGGGCCACGTTCAATTAATCCCTTTACAATACATAAGCGAACAGGATGAGCAAGCACTTTCAATAATTCTGCATTGCTTTCATATAGTTCTATTTCTTTTTGAAAGGTTTCTAACATGTTCTTTTCCACCTCCGTGTGAGCTGTTATACCATACTATACATACCAAAAAATCAAAGAAAAGAAAACAGTTGTTGCAGAAAAAAAGTCCTAAAGTAAAGAAATTGTAAGAAAAGAGACCCTGATGTAAATAAAATAGATAAATTTGCACAGTTTTGTAAAATGACATTTTTGAGTGAAAATTTTGATGCGTTTCAAAAATTGAAAGATATAGATATATTCGTAACACAATTTTATCATGATTTTCTTATTCTTTCAAATGAATATACAAAATTTTTAAAATAATATGACAAAGGAATTATAATGTTATATATAGAATATATAACAGGTTAAAAGAAAAGAAGCTGATTATGATCAGCTTCTTTATGATGATAATGAAATGTTTGGATGTAACTGATACATCTTAGAATAATCAAGTCATCAGTCATTTATTCTAGAGTTCATCTTTTTAAACAACTATTTTATTTCTTGAAGAGTTTTATTATTCGTACACAGCTTCGTTTCTTCCCTTTATGCATTTACAGGTTCTTCGACATAAGAAAGAGCATTTTCAAAATCAGATATTAAATCGTTAACATTTTCAAGGCCGACTGATAAGCGAAGTAATGAATTCGAAATGCCCCTTTCATCACGAGCTTCTTGTGATAAAGCCGCATGTGACATTTTAGCTGGATAGGAAAGAATTGACTCGACGGCTCCTAAACTAACTGCAAAAACAGGTAATTTTACTTTCGATAAAAATTGGCGGAGTGCATCTTCTGACTGCAGAGTAAAAGATAAGACAGCTCCAGCGGATGTCGCTTGAGATTGTTGAATATCAAAGCCAAGATGTGTTTGTAATCCAGGGTAATAGACATTTTGAACTTTAGAGTGCTCTTGTAAAAAATGTGCGATTTTGTTGGCACCTGCAGCTGAATGTTCGAGACGTACATGCAATGTTTTAATGCCGCGAAGCACGAGAGAACAATCTTGCGGTCCTAAAATAGCACCAAAAGCGTTTTGTAGAAAGCCGAGCTTTTGAGCGAGTTCTTCATCTTTTACGACAGCTAATCCGGCGGTGACATCGCTATGACCAGCAATAAACTTTGTAGCGCTATGAAGAACGACATCAGCGCCAAGATCAAGCGGTTTTTGAAATAGTGGTGTCAAAAATGTATTATCAACAAAAGTAAGAGCACCAATAGATTTTGCAAGATTAGAAACAGCACGAATATCTGTCACTTTTAAAAGTGGGTTAGAAGGTGTTTCTACATAAAAGAGCTTCGTATTTGGTTTAATGTTTTCTTTTACTTCTTCCACATTGGTCATATCAACAAATGTATGTGAAACACCATAACGGGAGAGAACTTCAGTAACAATTCGATAAGTACCTCCATATACATCTTCTGAAATAAGAACATGGTCACCTTGTGAAAGAAGGAGAAATGCAGTAGAAATGGCTGCAATGCCTGATGCAAAGGCAAATCCTTTTGTCCCGCCTTCTAATAAAGCAATGATATCTTCAAGAGCTTCACGTGTTGGATTTCCAGATCTACTATAGTCATACTTTCCGAAAGCATCTACATCAAACTGATGGAATGTTGATGTGTTATAGATGGGAACGTTAACAGCTCCTGTGTGTGAGTCATGCTTGTATTGATTATGCAGTAAAAGCGTATCTATGGAATAACTCATATTCTTACACCTTCTTTTACAAGTTTAATTGCTTGCTTTAAGTCTCGAATTAAGTCGTTGCTATTTTCGATGCCGACTGAAAAACGGAGAAGACGATTACACACACCACGTGCTGTTCGAACATCTTCTGGAATATCGGCATGAGTTTGCGTTGCTGGATAAGTCATTAAACTTTCGACACCGCCAAGACTTTCAGCAAATGTAATTAAGGATAAAGATTGTAAGAAAGGATTAATCCAAGTTTCATCTTGAAGGCGAAATGAAATCATACCACCTCTTCCTGGATAAAATACATCTGTCACACCATCTACATCATTTAAATAAGCAACAATTGCATGAGCGTTTTCTTCATGCTGTTTCATGCGAAGTGCTAAAGTCTTCATGCCTCGAATTAATAGCCATGAATCAAACGGGCTTAAGACAGCACCAGAGGCATTATGATAATGAGCAATCTCCTCGCAAAGTGATTTCCCTTTCGCAACGACAAGTCCGCTTAGTACATCGTTATGTCCGCCTAAATATTTAGTTGCGCTATGAAGGACGATGTTTGCACCTTCTGTTAAGGGTTGCTGTATATAAGGTGTATAGAACGTGTTATCTACAATAAGAAGTAGTCCGTGCCTTTTCGCTACACTTGCTACATTTGCGATATCAGTTACTTGCATTAATGGATTAGTCGGTGTTTCTATGAAAATAGCCTTCGTTTGAGATGTGATTGCTTGCTCAATTTGTTTAATAGATTGTGTATTTACGTATCTACATCGAATATTCCACTTGTCTTCATGTTCGGAAAATAGACGATATGTTCCTCCGTATAAGTCTTCGGATACGATAAGTTCATCTCCGGAACGGAATAGTGAAAGGACAAGGAGAACAGCCGCCATTCCTGAACTACAGGCATACCCTTGCTCACCGCTTTCTAAGTCCGCAATTGCCTGTTCTAAAAGACCGCGAGTCGGATTTCCAGTTCTTGAATAGTCAAAGCCAGTAGATTTACCAATTCCTTCGTGACGATAAGCAGTTGAGAAATAAACAGGTGGATTAACAGTTCCTGTTGTAGCTTCGCTACGGTTCCCGATTTGTGCTAGTTTTGTTTCGATTGTTGACATGTGAAAATTCCCCCTTTTTAAAGTGAACGACTAAGTGAAAATAAAAAAAGCCTTCTAAGAAGAAGGCTTTCGGATTGAATAGAGTCTTCTTCTCATCTGTCAAATCTTTCACAATTTGCTGGAATTAGCACCTTATTAACGAATGAATGTTAATGGTTGCTGAGGCGTCAAAGGGCCAGTCCCTCTACCTCTCTAGATAAGAATGTTCGTATGAAATTTTATTATGGTTTTAACTTTACAACAAAAAATAATTGAATTGCAACTTTATTTTAAATAATTTTTATTTTTCCGCAAGTGTCATTGACTTTTATTTTAGTGCGTGCTAAATTTATAAAAAATTAACAAACATTGTTAAAAGGGGAACGTATTTCCTTTTAGCTACATAAATAAAATAATAAAGACAAACTCTTATTGAGAGCGGTGGAGGGAAAGGCCCTGTGAAACCCGGCAACCTTCAAACTAAATGTTTGAAACGGTGCTAAAACCTGCAAAACGTGTGTTTTGCATAATAAGAGGAGGAACAATTATGTCCCCCTCTTCAAAGTGAAGAGGGGGTTTTTATATTGATAGAAATGAGGGAGATTCGTGAAATTACTAGATTTATTATCAAAAGGAATTGTAATAGGTGATGGTGCGGTTGGAACGTTATTACATTCGCATGGTTTACAAAGTAGTTTTGAAGAATTGAATTTGTCTGATCCGGACTTAATTATATCGATCCATAAACAATATGTAGCCGCTGGAGCGGATGTCATTCAAACGAATACGTATGGTGCGAATGAAGCGAAACTCCGCATGTATGGTCTAGAAAATCAAGTTGTCCAAATTAATAAAGCGGCAGTGAATATTGCGAAAGCATCAGTAACAGAGCGGAATGCAATTTTAGGGACAATTGGAGGTATGAAACATATTGGTGCTGTTACAACGACTGATATAGAGCGAGAATTTATGTTACTTGAGCAGGCAGGTGCTTTACTAGAAGAACAGGTTGATGGATTACTATTAGAAACTTTTTATGATGAATTTGAATTATTGCATGCCGTTAAAGTATTGCGTAAACAAACGAATATTCCGATTGTTGCTCAGTTAGCGTTACATGAGGCAGGTACGACTCAAAATGGGAATGATGTCAATGAAATATTAAAACAGCTTTTGGATTACGGTGCCAATGTTGTTGGATTGAACTGTCAACTAGGGCCACTTCATATGACGGAAGCTTTCAAAATGATATCGATTCCTCAAAATGGCTATTTATCAGCATATCCGAATGCAGGTCTCCCGAATTATGTGGAAGGGCGTTACGTATATGAGGGAAGTCCAGCGTATTTTGAAGAGATGACACCAAACTTTATTGAACAAGGTATTCGTTTATTAGGTGGTTGCTGTGGTACTACCCCGGAACATATTGAAGGAATGAAACGTGCTATTGCAAATGTTGCACCTGTAATAGCAAAGGAGACGATTCAAAGGCCTAAAGTGGTCCATACACATGAGAAGCGTTCGAGAGTTCATGTTACTCTCGCAGAAAAGGCAAAGAAACAAACGACAGTTGTAGTGGAATTAGATCCACCGAAAACGTTAGACACGCAGCGTTTTTTTGAAGGGGCAAGAGCACTGAAAAGGGCTGGAGCGGATGCTATTACTCTAGCAGATAATTCATTAGCATCTCCTCGCGTTTCGAATATGGCTATGGGTGCATTATTAACGAAGCATGATATTCCAGTATTGACGCATTTAACGTGTAGAGACCATAACGTCATTGGACTACAGTCTCACTTGCTTGGATTATCAGCATTAGGTATGGAGGAAGTGCTAGCTTTAACTGGTGATCCAGCGCGCGTTGGTGATTTTCCAGGTGCAACTTCTGTATATGATTTGTCATCGATAGAGCTCATTAAAATGATTAAAGAGATGAACGACGGACGCTCTATTTTAGGGAAATCAATTGGTCCGGCAACAAGATTTTCTGTCGGAGGGGCATTCAATCCTCATGTAAGGCATTTAAAAGCAGCGGTCAAGCGAATGGAACGAAAAATTGATGCTGGTGCTGAATATTTCTTAACGCAGCCGATATATGATGTTGCTTTAATAGAAGAAGTATATGAAGCGACAAAGCATTTGGAACAACCTATCTTTATTGGAATTATGCCGTTAGTAAGTAAGCGGAACGCAGATTTTCTTCATTTTGAAGTGCCGGGTATTACTCTCCCTGAAGAGATAAGACAAAGAATGGATGGACATGAAACGAAAGAGGCAGCCATAGAGGAAGGGATTCGTATTTCACAAGAGTTGATCGATGCGGCGATGAAATACTTTAACGGTATTTATCTTATTACACCGTTTTTAAAATATGAAATTACAGAACATCTCGTGAAATATGTGAGAGAAAAGCAAGAAGTGAAAGAAGGTATTAATTGATGAAACGAATAGAAGAGAGATTACAACATGAAATTTTAATATTAGATGGTGCAATGGGAACGATGATCCAGCAAGAAGACTTAACAGCGGAAGATTTTGGAGGAGAAGAATACGAAGGTTGTAATGAATATTTAGTAAAAACAAGACCGGATGTTATTTTAAATATTCATAAAGTCTACATTGAAGCTGGAGCAGATATTATTGAAACGAATACGTTTGGTGCAACAAATATTGTATTAAGTGATTATGCATTGTCTCATTTAGATGAAGAGTTAAACGAAAGGGCAGCGCTTTTGGCGAAGCAAGCGGTTAAAGAAAGTGGGAAAGAAGTGTATGTTGCGGGAGCGATGGGACCAACGACGAAAGCGATTAGTGTTACAGGTGGTGTGACTTTTGAAGAGTTAATTGAAGCCTATACAAGGCAAGCGAGAGGACTATTAAGAGGAGAAGTTGATGTATTACTCGTTGAAACGAGTCAAGATATGCGTAATGTGAAAGCTGCGTACATTGGAATTCAATCGGCGTTTGAAGAACTAAACAAAATAGTACCTATTATGATTTCTGGAACAATTGAACCGATGGGAACGACTTTAGCGGGTCAAACGATCGAAGCCTTTTATTTATCGGTAGAGCATATGAAGCCATTATCGGTTGGATTAAACTGTGCTACTGGTCCAGAATTTATGAGGGAACATATACGTTCCCTATCTGATTTATCGGAGTGTTATATTTCGTGTTATCCAAACGCTGGTCTTCCTGATGAAGATGGGCATTATCACGAATCTCCAGCGTCACTTGCTGAAAAAGTAAAACGTTTTGCTGAAGAAGGATGGATTAATATTATTGGTGGTTGTTGTGGCACAACACCAGAACATATACGTGTAATGAAATCGGCGCTTGCCTCGATTAATCCTCGTGAGCATCATGAAAGGGTTGGACATGGAATTAGTGGACTAGAAGCGTTGCAATACGATGATTCTATGAGGCCTTTATTTGTTGGAGAAAGGACGAATGTAATTGGATCGCGTAAGTTTAAAAGATTAGTAGCAGAAGGGAAATTTGAAGAGGCTGCTGAAGTGGCAAGAGCGCAAGTGAAGAAAAATGCTCATATTATTGATATTTGTATGGCAGACCCTGATCGTGATGAAATAGAAGATATGGAAAGATTCTTGGCAGAAGTTACGAAAGTGTTAAAAGTACCGATTATGATTGATTCAACAGATGAAAATGTTATGGCGAAAGCTCTTACTTATATTCAAGGAAAAGGTGTTATCAATTCTATTAATTTAGAGGATGGAGAAGAACGTTTTGAAAAAGTGACACCCCTTCTTCGGAAATACGGTGCTGCGATAGTTGTAGGGACAATTGATGAAGATGGTATGGCAGTTAGTGCAGAAAGAAAGATAGAGATTGCTAAAAGAAGCTATGAATTACTAACGAAAAAGTATGGTATACGCCCATCTGATATTATTTTTGATGCGCTTGTGTTTCCTGTAGGAACAGGTGATGAAGAATATATAGGTTCAGCGGCAGCGACTATAGAAGGAATTCGTCTTATTAAAGAAGCGTTACCAGAATGTTTAACGATTCTAGGTGTGAGTAATATATCTTTTGGTTTACCACCAGCTGGACGTGAAGTATTAAACTCTGTCTTTCTATATCATGCAACGAAAGCAGGATTAGATTATGCGATTGTTAATACGGAAAAATTAGAACGCTATGCGTTAATTCCAGAGGAAGAAAAACGTCTTGCGGATGCATTATTATTTGAAACGACGAAAGAGACGTTAGAAAAATTCACAAACTTTTACCGTGTTGCCAAAAAGAAAGAAGTCGCTACACAAGAAACGCTAACGCTTGATGAACGACTGGCAAATTATATTGTGGAAGGTACGAAGCAAGGACTACAAGAAGATCTAAGTCTCGCGCTTACAGAAGGACGAAAACCTCTGGATATTATTAACGGGCCGCTTATGACAGGAATGGATGAGGTGGGGCGATTATTTAATGGTAATGAGCTTATCGTTGCTGAAGTATTGCAAAGTGCTGAAAGTATGAAAGCTGCCGTAAGTTATTTAGAGCCACATATGGAATCTAGTGAGAGTGCAAAAAAAGGGAAAGTATTATTAGCGACTGTTAAAGGAGACGTACATGATATTGGGAAAAACCTTGTTGAAATTATTTTATCAAATAACGGATATGAAATTATTAATTTAGGAATTAATGTTCGTTCGGATCGAATTGTTCAAGAAGTACAAGAAAAGAAACCTGATATTATTGGCCTTTCTGGTTTGTTAGTAAAATCAGCGCAACAAATGGTAACGACTGCTGAAGATTTAAAAGCAGCGAATATTGATATTCCAATTGTTGTAGGTGGTGCAGCACTAACGAGGAAATTTACAGATAATCGTATTTCTCCATCTTATAAAGGGCTCGTATGTTATGCAAGTGATGCAATGACAGGTCTTGATATTATTAACAAATTACAAAAAGAAGAAGAACGTGAAAAGATGAAGCGAGATAAAAAGGAACGCCATCTTCATATTGTGAAACAAGAGGAGAAAAAAATAGAAATTCCCGCAGTTATTGAGCCGTTGCCAAAAGCAACTGTTATAGTGCCAGATTCGACGAAACGAGTTGTATTACGGGATATTCCTGCCCTCCATCTTGCACCGTTTTTAAATAGACAAATGTTAATTGGACACCATCTTGGGTTAAAAGGAAACGTAAAAAAACTCTTGCAAGAAGGGGATAAAAGAGCACATGAGCTAAATGATTTAATTGATGAATTATTACAAGAAGGACAATCTTGGTTACGCCCAAAAGCGGTGTATCAATTTTTCCCGGCGCAAAGTGATGGACAAAATATAATTATATACGATCCGGAAGATCACACACGTATTATAGAGCGATTTGAATTTCCGAGACAAGGGAAAGCACCATACCGTACTTTAGGAGATTATATACGCCCGATTGGAGATGAGATGGATTATGTCGCTTTCTTATCTGTTACCGTTGGAGAAGGGGTTCGAGATATTGCAGAGGAATGGAAGGCGAAGGGAGATTATTTACGCAGTCATGCGATTCAGTCGTTAGCACTTGAATTAGCAGAAGGACTTGCTGAAAAAACACATATGCTCATTCGTGATCGTTGGGGAATTCCAGATTCACCTGAACTGACGATGGAAGAGAGATTCCGTACAAAATATAGAGGAATACGCGTATCATTTGGTTATCCAGCATGCCCAGAACTTGCTGATCAAGAAAAATTATTTCGCTTAATTCATCCAGAAGAAATAGGTATTTCATTAACAGAAGGATTTATGATGGAGCCAGAAGCGTCTGTAACGGCTATGGTATTTTCTCACCCTGAGGCAAGGTATTTTAGTGTACTATAGTGTAGAAGGGGGAGACGTATGAAAAAAATAGTCTTTACAGGTGGCGGTTCGGCCGGGCATGTAACACCTAATTTAGCAATTATTCCACATTTACAAAAGCAGAACTGGGATATCTCTTATATTGGTTCTCATCAAGGGATTGAGAAAACGATTATAGAAAAAGAAGGAATCCCATACCATAGTATTGCAAGCGGGAAGCTACGTCGTTATTTTGATTTGAAAAATATAAAAGATCCTTTTCTCGTGATGAAGGGTGTTATGGATGCGTACGTAACAATTCGTAAACTAAAACCGGATGTTATTTTTTCAAAAGGTGGTTTCGTATCCGTACCAGTCGTAATAGGAGGGTGGCTAAATAGGGTGCCAGTTTTATTACATGAATCTGATATGACACCTGGACTAGCAAATAAAATTGCGCTCCGTTTTGCCTCGAAAATATTTGTTACATTTGAAGAAGCAGCGAAACATTTACCGAAAGAAAAAGTAATATATACAGGATCGCCTGTACGTGAAGACGTACTAAGAGGAAATCTTGAAAAAGGTTTAAAGTTTCTAGGGTTTTCCCGGAAGAAATCAGTTATTACTGTTATGGGAGGAAGTTTAGGCGCAAAGAAAATTAATGAAACGGTTCGATCGGCACTTCCAGATCTTCTGAAAAATTATCAAATTGTGCATCTTTGCGGAAAAGGAAATCTTGATGAATCCTTACAAAATAAAGAAGGATATAGACAATTTGAATATGTACATGAAGAGTTGCCGGATATATTAGCAGCAACAGATTTTGTTATTTCACGTGCGGGATCTAACGCGATTTTTGAATTTTTAACAATGCAAAAGCCGATGGTTTTAATTCCGTTATCGAAATTTGCAAGCCGTGGAGATCAAATTTTAAATGCTGAATCCTTTAAAAGACAAGGGTATGCATCGGTATTATATGAAGAGGATGTAACGGTGAACTCACTTATAAAGCATATAGAAGAGCTATCTCATAATAATGAGACGTATAAAACAGCATTAAAAAAATATAATGGAAAAGAAGCGATTAAAACTATCATTCAACATATTTCAGAGGCATGATTAAACAATCATGTCTTTTTTAGTAGGATGAAAGATTCCAAGAATTGATATTTTTATGTTACAATAAAGTGAAACTTTAATCAGTGGGGGGGCATCCCCACTGATTATTAGTTGAACCAATCGGGCTTTTACGGGCAGTTAATCCCACATCTAACTTCTTTGCTTTTGCTGAATTTTGAGGTGGGGGTCTTACTGCCCGTTAATGCGGGATAACAAATGGTTAATAGGGAAATTCCAATTGATTAAGCGTGAAAATACGAATGGATTAGGAGTGACTGTGTTGGAGCTAAGTCTCTATGAAAATACTGCACTTATTATATGCTTTGTGTTGTACGTTGGTAGTGTTATTGTTTATATTTCACGGAAATTTTCACAAGAACGAGAGCTTGAAAAATCAGAAATAACAGCTGAACTAGAAATGTTAGCTGATGAAAGTTATAAAAAACAAAAAATAAAAGAAGATCATGAGGCACCCCATCATTGAAACGCAAATAAGTTCTAAGGATGGGGATTTTTTTTGAAAAAATCCCATTAACGCTAAAAAAGGAGTTTCCCCATACATATTTAAGGAGTGAATATAAATGAAATTTTATATTGCTTCAGGATTTCAAAATAAACATCTTGTTCGTTTCGTATCAAGCCAGTTGAAAGAAGTGGGATGGCAGCATACATATGATTGGACGAAAAATGAAAGAGCAACCAATAGAGAACAATTGCAAAAGATTGGTGAAGAAGAACAAGAAGCGATACGAGAAGCTGATGTTTTCTTACTCATACTAGAGGGTGGGAATGGAAGTCATACAGAATTAGGGATGGCAATTGCTTTAGAAAAGAAAATTTATATATATCACAAGGGCAATGAGTTGCAAACGACATTCTACCATTTACGAGAAGTTGATATTTTCGAAGGAGAAATTGAGGGGCTTGTCTCATATATATTGAATAAAGTGGAATGTTAGACGTGGGAATGCAGCGAGAAATATTTCTTGCAAAAAAAGAGTGAAGGTTACCATTAGGCTATTTTGGGCACAGTTATTATAAGTAAAGCATATAAAGGAGTTATAAATATGAAATTAGAAAATGGATGGGAAACAAGTTTTTTAGAGGTTGTACAAAACAGTGAATTTAAGAAAGATGCAATTCTTAGTCAATTGCTTTTTGCGGATAGTGAAGAAGTAGAAGAGCTTGTTGATGATTACGGTTATGAAGAGATTATTGAACGCGAACATGATGATGAGTTAGCAGGAATTTTAGGAGAAGAACTTTTCAGTGAGCTGGAGCGAAACGTATTCTTATCTCCACAGCCAGAAGAAAAACTTATTTCATTCGTAAATGGATTAGGTTTTCATGTGTTAGATTGGATTGTGCTTCTTGAAACAGAATTTGGCATTGATAGCGCAAACTTCACATCGGATGCAGTGAAAATGTTAGAAAAGCGCTTTAGACAGTTTCCCTATATAGAAGAGAAGACAATTTTTGATATGACGTTTGAAGAAGCGATGGATGTATTAGAATCTGTTACAGGATTACAGCTGAAGGGGAAAATGAACGTATAATGAAAAAGAACGTGATAGCTTCACGTTCTTTTTTTTTACATAATAATAATTTTATCATCTAGCTTTGTTTGTCCAGTAAGAAGTGCATTTAAATACTCTACTTTTCGTATGCAAGCTTGTATATGTCTTTCAACCTCTTGTAACTCTGCTTGGTGATGCGTTTCAATTGGATGAATTTGTACGTTAAATTTTTCGAATTGACTACTATATGTTATTTCTGCATAGCCGCTCATAATATCGGTTTCGTTATGAAATAAAAATTGCTTCGTTTCTTCACAGAATGATACATCCTGAAAGCCATATACTTTTAATGCTTCAATTACTTTGTTAATCATGTTTATATTCATTTTTTAACCCTCTTTACGAAGTTCTACTTTTATATTATAACATAAAAAATTACGTAGAAAGCGCTTCCAAGTGTATTTTATTATAAACTTTACGTTTCAATCATAAAAATGAAACAAAGAAAAAATAATTGTAAAGAAGGAAGGACTCTTTTATTGTTTCGTCATATATATAGAGAAATAGTGCAATGAAAGGAAATTTTCCGAGGTGGAGATTGTATTTCCAATTTGAGCGCAGTAAAAGAGGTGAGAATCTTGAACTTTGATATTGTAGGACAAAAAGCATATATAAAAAATGGGCCGCATCGGAACCGAATTGGAACTGTAAAGAAAAATGAAAAACAATTAGAATCCCATTTTGCTATTGTAATTGGAGAACAAAGTATTGATGTAGAGCTAAAGGATATCGTGTTAGTTGGAGTAGATGTAGGACAATTTCATACATGGTGCGAGCAAAATGGTTATTTGTGAAAGGGACGGGCTGTGAGATAATGAAATATATTTGAGAAAAGAGAATATGTTATTGTATTCTCTTTTTCTATGTTTAAGGAGGCGGAAATGAAATATAAAGCACAGGAGCTTACATTGGAGTTGAAAGAGAAGATTCAATGTATGGAGAATGGAATAGAGCGAATATCACTTGAACTTTTTAAAGAGTATTCATATTTATACATAGAGAAAAACATGGAACTATCTATGGAACTTGTTAAAGATAAAGAGCATCCTTTTGAGGTGGGTTATTATTCATCAGTTGCCATAGCTATATTAGATGAAGAAAAAGAGATGATTGGATTTTATAATATTCCAATTTGGAAATGCGAAAGAATCTTTTTAGGAATGCAAATTCAATTAAGCATTTGGGGAAGTAAGAAAGTAGGGGAACTTGTTGATGAATCTTGTTATGAGATTGAGGAAGAGTTAAAAGAGCAACTAGAAGAATACTTGGAGTGATAACTTTCAAGAGAAGATGTATAGAGATGGAACATAATAAAAAAGACGCTAACAGTATAAATTGTTAGCGTCTTTTTTTATTATGAAGCAATCTCACCAGTTTTTACATCATCTTGATTGTACGTATCCTGATCTAATTCACCAAGCCATTTACTAGAAATAAGACCTGCTGTCATAGAACCACTTACGTTAAGAGCTGTACGACCCATATCGATTAATGGTTCAACGGAGATAACAAGAGCGACAATGCCGATTGGTAAGTTCATTGTAGATAGTACGATTAACGCTGCGAATGTTGCACCGCCACCAACACCGGCAACACCGAATGAGCTAATAGCAACGACAGCGATTAAAGTTAAAATGAATTGTGGTTGTAATGGATCAATTCCTACAGTTGGAGCGACCATCATAGCAAGCATTGCTGGATAAATACCTGCGCAACCGTTTTGACCGATAGATACCCCAAAGGATGCAGCGAAGTTAGCGATTCCTTCAGAAATACCAAGCTTTTCTTTTTGAGCTTCAATATTTAATGGCATTGCACCAGCACTAGAGCGAGATGTGAATGCAAATGTTAATACAGGGAACACTTTTTTCAAATATTGAATTGGATTTAAACCAGATAATGCGATTAATAATAAGTGAATGATAAACATTACGATAAGAGCTACGTAAGATGCTAAAACGAAGTTACCAAGTTTTAAAATAGCGTTAATATCGCTACCAGCAACTGTCTTTGCCATAAGAGCTAATACGCCGTATGGAGTAAGACGTAAAATTAATGTTACCATACGCATTACGATTGCATATACAGCATCAAGCATTTTCTTAAATAGCTCTGCTTGTTCTGGATATTTTCGTTTTACACCTATAAAGGCAATCCCGATAAAGGCTGCAAATATTACAACAGAAATTGTTGATGTTGGACGAGCACCTGTTAAATCAAGAAAAGGATTCGTAGGCAACAGTTCTAACAATTTGTCTGGAATTGTTGTCTTTTCAATAGAAGTAAATCTTTCTTCTACTAATTTCAGACGAGCAGATTCTGCATCACCTTGTTGTAATCCTGTTGCTGATACATCAAATCCTGCGCTTGCAGCTATACCGACAGCTGCGGCAATTCCTGTAGTAAGAATTAAAATTCCGATAATAAGACCACTGATTTTACCAAGGTTTTTCGTTAATTGTAATTTTGTAAATGCTGAAATAATAGATACTAAAATAAGTGGCATAACGATCATTTGAAGTAATTTCACATAACCGTTACCAATTAAACTAAACCAGGTATTTGATTCGATAATTACTTTAGAAGTAGGTTCATAAATAAATTGTAATATAAGACCAAAGATAATTCCGACTCCTAAAGCAGTAAATACACGTTTATTAAAAGATACATGCTTACGTTGCATATAATACAATACGCCAACTAAAATGAGCATGACTGTGATGTTAATCCCGACAAGCAGTGTATTCATGTTAATCCCCCCTAATTCCAATGTGTTATATAGAATATAAGGTAATAAAACCTATAAGTCAACTAGGGAATTGCGGAATTAAAAAAAGATGGCAATTTGCCATCTCTTAATGCCCAGCTCCAGGGACAAGCAAAAATGTTGTGTACCATGTAAATCCGATGAAGAAAACGGTTAAATATGCCCCGAATACGTATATATACATACGCTCTGTTAATTTTAAATAACTTAAAAGTACGAAGAATCCTGTTTGTCCTAAAAATAGTAGTGCGGTCGAATGCATATCCCCTACGTAAAACATAACCGAGAAAATTCCAGTCCAAAAGCCGAGAACGCGAAACATGCGCTCCATGCCATCTCCCTCCTTTTCTAAAAAAAGTAAAACCTCTTTTCATTATAGTTTATTTTTCTAACTATTGTAAATATTCATTTATATAAAAAAGAAGCCAATTATAATATTGACTTCTTCTTAGTTGAAAAACTAAATTTGAACTTTATCCCGCTATTTGTGGGCAGTAAAACTCCCATCTCAAAATTCGGCAAATGCGAGGAAATTAGGTGGGAGATAACTGCCCGTAAAAGCCCGATTGGTGAAAGCTAATAATCAGTGGGGGAAGAACACCCCCCACTGATTAAAGTTTCACTTTATAGTTACAAGATTTGCAGCCATCTAGTAGACTATCGTTTCGTGTTAATTCCACGTTCGGGAATAGGATTTCAAAAATCCCCTTCATCATATCTCCGTGCATATTACAAATTTCAGTCGGATGATGCGCAGCAACTTCTTTAAATGGGCAATTGTGTACATCATAGAAAATTTTTGTGCCATCTGTACTTAATTCAAAAGCAGGGGATAAGCCAGCTGTTGAGAATGCTTCTTTTGCGATTAGCATTTTTTGTTCTATCGTCAATGCTTCTGCACTTACATTTAAGCGATGCATATGTTGTTGCATTAATTCTTTGCCGAATTGTTTCCCTGTTTCATATAGCGCTTTTTCACCAGCACTACCTAAGCTTAGCAGTGAATTAAATGCTATCTGCGCTAATAATTGATAATCGCGAAATGGGAATTGTAACTGGATGACATCTTGAGACAAGACGTATAGTCTGCTTGGTCTGCCGCCTTTCCCAGTTTTTTTTGTTTCTGATTTGAGCATATTAACATCTTCTAATTTAGATAAATGTAAACGCGCTACGTTTGGATGAATGTTAAATTCATCTGCGATTTCTTGTACAGTTACGTAATTATGTTTTTGCGAAATATATTTATAAATATAATAACGAGTAGGGTCAGATAATACACCTGTAATTTTTAAAGCTTGTTCCATGAGGATCTCCACCTTTATCACTTTATCCAAGATATTAACATTATAATACAGATAAACTGCTATATAGGTAATTTCAGACAATAATTCGGAAATTGTTCATAATTTCACAAACATATTTTTCCTTTTTCTCTTAGTGAAAATACAAAATCTCTAATTTTTCTTGTGCATTTTTTTATGATATATACATAGTGAGGAGGGAAACTTGATGAATAGTGTCGAGCTTTTTGCAAATATGATTATAAAAGAAGCTTGTAGGGTGCAAGCATCGGACTTACATATTGTGCCCAGGCAGAAGGATGTGGCGATTCAATTACGTATTGGAAAAGATTTAATTACGAAACGGTGTATTGAGAAAGAATTTGGAGAAAAGCTTGTTTCACACTTTAAATTTTTAGCATCAATGGATATAGGAGAGAGGAGAAAACCTCAAAATGGTTCGTTGTACTTACAAATTGATGGACAAGAAGTGTATTTACGCTTTTCAACACTTCCAACAGTATATCAAGAAAGTCTCGTTATTCGCCTCCATTTACAAGCATCTGTACAGCCACTGTCTCATCTTTCGTTATTTCCAAGTTCAGCGGAAAAATTACTCTCTTTTTTAAAGCATTCTCATGGGTTACTCGTATTTACTGGGCCAACTGGTTCTGGAAAAACAACAACAATGTATGCGTTATTAGAAGTAGCTAGAAAATGGCAAACACGTCGCATCATTACACTGGAAGATCCAGTTGAGCAAAGAAAAGACGGTTTATTACAAATTCAAATAAATGAAAAAGCTGGTATCACATATAAAACGGGATTAAAGGCTATTTTACGTCATGATCCAGATATTATTTTAGTTGGCGAAATTCGTGATGAAGAAACAGCAAAAGTAGCTGTAAGGGCCAGTTTGACGGGACATTTAGTAATGACAACCTTGCATACAAATAATGCGAAAGGAGCGATACTACGATTTATGGATTATGGTATTACAAGGCAAGAAATTGAACAATCATTATTAGCAGTAGCTGCTCAGCGGCTCGTCGAATTAAAATGTCCATTTTGCAGAGGGAAGTGTGCAACTTTATGTAAATCAATGAGGAAAGTGAGACAGGCAAGCATTTATGAACTGTTATATGGATATGAATTAAAACAAGCGATTAAAGAAGCAAGTGGAGAACATGTTACGTATCACTATAAAACGTTGGAATCGTCGGTTCGAAAAGGGTATGCTTTAGGCTTTTTAGAAGAAGATGTATATGTTTAAGAGAAAATGGAGTTTAAGTGATCAAGCATTATTATGTAAAAGATTAAGTGATTTATTAGAGAAAGGTTACTCACTTTTGCAGGCGTTAGAATTTTTGCAGTTGCAACTACCATTAGGAAAGAAATTACAGTTACAGCGTATGATCGAGGGATTGAAAAATGGACAAAGTTTGCACGCTTCTTTTCACCAATTAATGTTTCACTCTGAGATGTTAAGTTATTTGTTTTATGCAGAGCGACATGGTGACATTTCTTTTGCTTTGCAACAAGGGAGCGTACTTCTTTACAAGAAAGATAAATATAGGAAAGATATGATGAAAGTAATGCGATATCCTATGTTTTTATCATTTTTTTTAATGATTATGCTTTCTGTTTTTAACCTCATTTTATTGCCTCAGTTTGAAATGATGTATAGTTCTTTACGTTCTACAGCACCACCACTTACGGAGCAAATTTTAGTTGCAATTAAATTATTACCCTACTTCATTTATATGATTGTTCTTATCGTTATAACGGGATTTAGTTTATATATATTTTATTTCCGAAAACTTCCGCCTACTCAAAAGGTAAAGATTATGATCCGTATTCCCCTTATGAAAAAATTTCTTATTTTAAATCATTCGCATTATTTTTCCACTCAATTAAGTGGTTTATTACACGGTGGATTGTCGGTACACGAAGCATTAACAATAATGATGAAGCAAAAGTATCATCCGTTCTTTCAGTATGAAGCAGACCGAATTGAGCGGCAATTAATTGCAGGAGAACCGTTACAATCTATTATTGATAAAAGCGGTTATTACGAGAAAGAACTTTCTTATATCATTACGCATGGACAAGCAAACGGTAATTTAGCAAATGAGCTTGGTGATTACAGTGAGCACATTATTGAAAAGGTAGAACAAAAAATTAAACGTATGTTATTTGTGATTCAACCCATTTTATTTACATGTCTTGGGGTTATAGTCATTTTGATGTACTTAGCGATGATTATGCCGATGTTTCAAATGATGAATTCTATATAGGGGGCATTTACATGCAGAATGAGGAGGGTTTTACTCTTTTAGAAATGTTATTAGTTATGGTTGTCATAACTGTATTATTACTATTAATTATTCCAAATGTAGTTACACAGCGCTCATCCGTCCAAGGAAAAGGATGTGCAGCCTATGTGAAATCTATAGAAGCACAAATACAAGCATATCACTTGCAACATAATAAGATTCCATCAATAGAGGAACTTGAAACAGGAAAGTATATTACTTCAAAAACTTGCCCGAAAGGTGAACCAATCCATATTTCCGATGATGGTACGGTATCAGCTGGGAAATCGTGAAGCAAAAAGGTTTTACTCTTTTAGAAATGCTACTTGTCTTATTTGCTATTTCTGTACTGAGTGTTGTTACGCATTTTAACGTTACTTCATTACATGAAAAACAAAAAGTTGAGCAGTTTTTGAAACAGTTTTCAAATGATATTTTGTATATGCAGCAGTTAGCGATTAAGCGTCAAAAACATTATACGTTACGCTGGTTTAAAGAGAAACATATGTATTATATTTCGGAATCGGAGACAGCCCTTTTAATTGCTAAGGGAGAATATGATAAAGATGTCCAAATTGATCTGCATACCTTTCCAAATCCAATGACATATAATCCGAGCGGGAATATTAATAGGGGTGGTACGATTTTACTTTCCTATCGAGGGTATAAATATGAGATTGTATTTCAGCTTGGAAGAGGGAGATTTACGTATCGTGAAGTGTCAAAAAGGATCAGTAATGGTTGAAATGGTTGTAGCGTTAAGTTTAATAATGATGGCGGCATCGTTATTGCTCCCGCAAACATTATTAATTATGCAAGAAAGAAAAAATATAAAAATGAGCTATAAAGCATTAATATTATTAAAAAAAGAAGCGGCCTTATTTAAGTATGAGAATGAGGAAAAGCGAGTAAAAGAGCAAGTCATAAAAGGAATTGTATATTACACATATTGGAGAGGAGATGAAGTTTGTACGATGTGGAAAGATATGAGAGGAAAAGCGATGGAGCAATGCCTTTATGCAAAGGAAAAATAAAAAAGAAGCGGGATTTACATTAATAGAAATGATTGCATGTTTGTTGCTTTTATCAATGTTCTTTTTACTTTTACCGCGTCTTCATATTATGGGGATAGAAAATACACATTCAAAAGGATTAAATGACTGGGAGTGGGATGTGTTTTTAGGACAAATACTTTAAAGGATTTAGCACCTCTTAATCGGAATTGAATTAAATCCGAAACCCTTTGATAAATAAGGCTTTAATGGGTTTCTTTTCGGGTATCGAAGAAAGGTATTTTGTCTGAAAAAAATGAAATGCCCCGCTTTTGCCCCGCTTTTTTTAAAAAATAAATTCCCTCCCCACATAATCTTCATATTTACTCTGTTCATTTTCAATTATTTTAGGTGTGACATGTGAATAAATATTAGAAGTAATTTCTATACTTTTATGCCCCAATCTTTCCTGGATATATTTCATTTCTACTCCAGCTTCTAAAAGAAGAACAGCATGAGTATGTCTTAATCCATGAACGCCAATTTTAGGTACTTCAGCATTTTTTAAAATACGATCTAAAACGTTTTTTAATGTGGAATGTGGTATCGGTTTTCCGGTAGTAGTGAATACAAAATCAAAGGTTTTATCATACTTAGCGCCAAGTTTTAGTTTACATTCATTTTGATATGTTTTAAATGTTTTAAGCACAGAGACAAGTCTATCCGAAATAGTAATTGAACGCACAGAATCATAAGTTTTCGTTTTGCCTATTAAGTCCTTACTGTTCTTTTGTCCTGTAGGAGTATAAGCGTGATAATTTATAGTTCTATCAATGTGAATCATTTTGTTATCTAAATCAATATTTGTATCCCACTCTAATGCTGTTGCTTCACCTTTACGCATCCCGGATTCCACTAAGGTGTAAATTAATGTATAGTATAGGATTTTATCTTTATGGGCCGCATTCAATAATTTTGAAACTTGTTCTTTTGTTAAATAGTTATCTTTTTTTGAATGTTGATTGAAACGATCCGCGGCGATTAGAATGCTGTTTGTGAAATCTTTGTAGATCATATCTAAATCTATAGCACGTTTTATTGAATTGGACATTGTTGTATGAATAATTTTTACTGTTCGTTTGGAATAACCTTTATTTATAAGGTGATTAATAAATTTTTGGTATTCGATTTTATTCATATCCGCTAATTTGATGTTTTGAAAATACGGAATGATTTGCTTATTAATATTTCTTTCATGGAGAATATAAGTGCTTTGCGCCACTTTTCCTTTTTTATAAGTTTCTAACCATTCAATTAAATATTCACTTAACAGAGTTTTTTTGCCGTCCGCAGCCATTCCGTGAAACAACTGACGTTCTCGTTCGTTAGCATGAAAGGTAGCTTCTTTTTTTGATTCAAATCCACCTTTACTAATTTCTTTTTTCTTACCTGTAGTTTTATCGACATATCGGATTCGATATTCCCATTTTTTGCCCCGCTTTCTGAAAGTCGCCATATGATATCCTCCTTTATATTTGTGACACAGCAACAGATTTGGGATATGTCACTGTCAAACTTAATTAGAATAATATCACGCCAACCTAATTAATGTAAAAATAAAAAAAGAGAGGGATAATACCCTCTCTCCTTCAAATTGTAAAAGGAAGAAAATTTTACAATTTGAAATTGGAAAACATTTCTTCTACAATCAAATCATAACAACTCGTCAGTCTCGGCTAAGACTTTAGAATAAAATACGAGTTGTTTGCAGAAACGCTCTCGTTGTGGTTCTTCCAACGCCGCATACGTTTGTTGAACTTCTTCGAGAGTGTTACGTAGTATTGCATCTTTTGTGTTGCTATACCCATTGCAAAGCAGGTCTAACGATACATCAAAAAAGGAGCTGATTTGAAGAAGTGTTTCCATGCTCGGCTCAAACATTGCATTCTCATAATTATTTATCTGATTGCGACTGAGGTTTAGTTGTTCGCCAAGCTGTCTTTGTGTTAAATCCCTAGATTTTCTAAGCTTCTTTAAATTTTGACCAAATACTTCTAACGCTTTCATAATTCGAGTATAATCTTTAAGTATTCAACATACTATATATGATTGTAAAACAATCATAATGACGAATATTGATTGTCAAGAGGTTTGAAAATAAATAAAATGAGAACTTATGTTCTTATTCAGGTGAATTAGTGGTAATATATTCATATGGGTTCTTAAAAGTCTAAATGCATAATTGCATATTCAAATTATTTTAATTCGAGAAACGTTGTTGTACAGGGGTTTCTCAACTTTCTCAATAATAGTCTGATAACTATACGACTGAATTTTGGGAAATTTGTGTTATTATTAATACAAAATAAAAGGAACGAAAAAAAGACTCACAGCGTGTATAAGTAGTGTTAGCGCACTCTTACACCGTTCGCCCGACTCACGAGGGGAACATCTGCCATAAGTCTCTTTTCGGTTACTACACGAGTAACACTTACATTATAACATGCCGATAATACTAAAACATTACTGTGGTATTAATTTCCTATTAAAAAGTTGAGAAAATGAGCGAAGCGTCTTTGTTCCAAAAGGGAGGAACAAGAAGTGTGGAAGGTATTAAATATTCTTGAGGGAGAATTGTATGTAGCCGGATTTAAGAAAAAACAGTTGGCTGATTATTGGGGAGTGAAACCTGCTACCGTGACCAAAGTTTTTAAAGGAGCTAACGATATAAGTTTCGGATATCTTTCGAAGACGCTTATTTTATTAAAAAAGAGTTTGATTTCACAGGCGAAAGTTGTTAATGACTACGTAACGAACACAGACCCTAAACCTGAAAATTTAAGAGAAGCTATGGAAGATTTAGCTATCAGAGGTAAGTTCGATTTATTGAAGGTAATTATAGATCAAGAGATTCATTCTGACGTCGCCGAAAATAAAGAATTTGCAGAAGTATATGAAATGATTTATAGAAGATATCAGGACGGTTTAGATGCTTCGATTTATTTCCAATTATTAAGACAAAAAAACAAAAATGTTAAAACGATTGAAATGGAGATTTTGACAGAAATCTTATTATGCCAGGCGCAATATCAGTCTGGGAATTACAAAACACTATACGAGAGACTAAAGTCAGTTAATGAAAAAATAAATGACATAACAAATAAATTTATAAAAGAATGCCTGTTACTAAGGTATAAGGAAGCGCTAGCAGTAACTTCTTTACAAGGTGGTGAAGTAGTTGAATCTCGTTTAAAGTGCCAAGAACTATTATCTGATTTGGAATGGGACGGATTTTTCTCATTACCAAAACTAAATGCATATTTAAAAATTGGAGAATCGTTGATATTCGAACCTGAAAAATACGAAAGCGCTAAACATTTTTTAGAAAAAACCTTAGAATTATTAGGAGAACCTTCTTGCAAAGGATTTGAAATAAAATGGAAACTCGTCCAGCAAACCTTATCATTCTTGAAAATTCATTACCAAAGAGATTTGGATACCTTGGAATTTGTACACCCAAGCGAAAATGCATATTCAAAGATACTTGAAGGTGATATTTTAGGCGCTAAAAAGATTTTATTGGACTTAAAAGAAAAAAATGGAGAATGGACAGATATCCAAACGGCGTATTACGCTCTTACATGTGAAGGAAAAGAGAGAGAATCTCTACTACGAAAATCCTTGCTGATGTGTCAAAAGTCTGGGAATATCCATTATTCACAATTACCTAAAATTTACTTGGGTTTACTATGAAAAAATGGTATAATTATCTTCGAAAGAAGAGGTGAAAACAATGAAGAAAATATTAGTTTTATTACCGATTTTATTAGTAGCTGGGTTGTTCACTTTTTCTACTGATAGTCAACAAACAGACAATAAACAAGAAGCGTCTAAACCTGTAGTTCAGCGTATGATGACGGATCCAGGTGGAGGTTGGTAGGGGTTACCAGCTCCAGTATCGCTTTTAATTAAATATAAATCAAAAATGACATCGTCTTAACTGGCGGTGTCATTCGTATTTTACGGAGAAATTTCCTTTTTGGGGAAAAAGACAAAAAAGTAATTAATTCCAAAAATATACAAAAGAGGATGTAGAGGGGGATTTATCATGACAAAAGAAGAAATCGTGAAGATGTTTTTAAATACTGTAGGGGAAGTAGAGCCGGAAAAATTAGATGGATACATAGAAGAAATCAAAAAAAATAGCCAATCCTCTTAATGGGTGGCTATTTTTTGTTTTTATTGTGATGTTTACTAAGTGTTTGAGCTATAGCGAGGAATTGTTCTAGCGCCATATCTTCTTTGTCTTTCGGTAATGGATCCAACCATTCCATAATTTCTTTAAACTTCTCATATTTATCTGCATTCAAATCTTTTTCTGCACTTTCTCCATATAAATAATCAACAGAAACATTAAATCTCTTCGCTATTTTCTCTATCGTTTCACGACCAGGAAACGCTTTACCATTTTCAAACTTCGAAACAGTTCCTTTAGTTAAATCGACTTCTTTACCGAATTGCTCTTGGCTCATTTTGTTTTCTATCCTAATTTGTTTAATCCTATCTTTCATTTCCATTCTAAAAAACTCCCCTTGCTACGACTTATCGTAAACTATGTTAATTTCATTATAAAGTTTCTTGAGAGGAAACGTAAAGAGAAAAAAGTTTCCTTTTATGAAATTTTTTTATAAAAAGTACTTGAAGTTTCATGCAACGAAACATATAATAAGTTTGTAAGCATCAGAAGGGAGTGATCAGATGCAGAACGAAACGGCAAAAACAGAACTTCAAAAAGCATTTGAAGAATCTGGTCTTAAATATCATGAATTAGCTGTTATGGTTGGTATATCGAAGTCATACTGCTATAAAATAATCAATTGGAACTTAAGAGTCTACTATGATGTAGCAGTTAAAATATCAGAGGTTTTAGGTAAAGAGACATCAATCCTGTTTAAAGAACAAGAAAAAATTTTAAACATGTAGTTTCATATAGTGAAACTTTAAAAGGAGGAAAGATAATGAATCAATTACAAGTTGTGCAGCATCCAGTAAGTGAATTTGTTTTTATGGAAGGAAACAAAGTAGTAACAGATAGTTTAACAATGGCCCAAATGTTTGGGAAGGAACATAAGAATGTAATTCGAGATATTGAGGTTCAACTAGAAAAATTGGTTGAAGCAAACGAGACAGAATGGGGGCAGCTCAACTTTGAGCATACCCAATATCAACATTACCAAAATAAACAGTGGTATCCAAAATTCAATTTAACAGAAGATGCATTCGCGATTATAGCGATGAGCTACATAACACCAGAAGCAATGAAGATGAAAATCAAGTTTCTAAATGAATTTAAACGAATGAAAGAACATATCCAAAAAACACAGCAACAACCGAAAAGTGTTGAGGATGCAATTATCTACAGTATGACTGAACTAAAACAAATAAAATCACGACAAGATCATACAGAAGAAGAAATGAACAAAATGAAACTTCTAGTAGATAACGAACTATGGCTTACTGAACAACACAAAGGAGCTGTGCAGCGTAAAGTAAAACAACGTGTTTTTGAACTTAAAAAAGAAGGGTATGATAACGCATCGTATCAAGGAATCTATGGCGCACTAAAAAGACATTTTGGTGTAGCTAAATACGATAAAATCCCACGTAAATATTATCAAAATGCTATGCGATTTATCGCTGGTTGGTATCCGCCAGAAAGACCTAGTTTATTCGATGATCATGTTTCTTAATTACAAAATTAAAATTTTATAGAGAAGGAGATGTAAAAAATGATTAGTGTTCAAGTTGATGAAAAAGAAGTGAGAAATCTTTATCTAGCAAAAGTCGAAGAAAAAGTTAAAGAAATCGATGCTGAGTTAGTGTATTGGGACTCTAATGAATTAAAACGAAGAACTTGTATGGGATGGAATACGATTCAAAAAGAGTTCTTCTTTGATCCTAGATTTCCAAAGCACAAAGTAGGAGGGAAATGGTACTTTCCAGCTCAACAAGTAAAAGATTTTTTATTGCAATGGCTATCTGAAAGATAAAGGAGGTAATTTAGTGGAAGATACAACATCGTTAGCTGTGTTTGTAATGTTTATCGCAATCAGCGCATGGTTGCTTTACATTACTTATGAACCAATAAAACAATGGGCTTGGAGTGATGTAGAACAAAATAAAAAGACCCATGGCAGTGGGTCCTTTAGGAAAAATAATTTGTTATAAGTATACCACGGAAAGTAGGGAAATAGTACATGGATTTAGTTGAATATCAAGTGCTACTACCTAATAAGTTCTGGGATTTAGCAAAAAACGAAGAAGAATTAAAACAGATGATTGAGCGATACTTCAGTGTTGGTTATCCACATTACAAAATAAAGAAAATTATTCAAAATGGTAAATCGTACATAGCGATTTGTGAAAGGAAGTGGCTGGTTTGAACAACGTAGTTTTACAAATAGGACAGATGAACTTCCGTGGAAATGTCATAGATCATGGTTGGTTTAAAACAATCACACTAGACAACGGAAAGCCAAATGTGGTGGCGATTTCCATATTAGGAGAGGTTGTTTATTGGTACAAGCCTACAGAAGTAAGAGATGAACATTCAAATAATGTGAGATACAAACAAAAGTTTAAAGCGGATACGCTTCAAAAAAGTTATCAGCAATTTGCAGATTCATTTGGCTTTACAAAAAGACAAGTGAAAGACGCATGTGATTATTTGAAGGACAGAGGGCTGGTTCGTATTGAGTTTCGTACAGTGTTTGCAAACGGAACTAGGTGCAACAATGTAATGTTCATAGAACCCGTTCCTGAAGAAATACAAAAAATATCAATTTTATATTGGGAGAACAGTACCCCTCCTACATTAGAACGTAATAGGGTATTACAACCAAATGTACCACCCTATTACTATAAAACGGAAGAGCCTCCTACATTAGAACGTAAGACAAATACAGAGATTACTACAAAGATTACTACAGAGAATGTAAGTAGTAGTAGCATCTTCTCTTTCTACGAAAATAATTTTGGAATTTTAAATTCATTCATAGCCGAAAGTATTTCACAATGGGTAAACGATACAAGCGAAGAACTTGTACAAGCAGCTATGGAACGTGCTTTGAAACAGCAGAAGAAATGGAATTATGCTGAGGGCATTTTAAAACAGTGGATTAACAACAACGTGAAGACTTTAAAAGATGTTGATGCTTTAGAAACAGAATATCAACGAAATAAAGGAGGGAAAAAACGTGTCGGAATCAATCGGAAGTGTGATGACTCGGATAGTGAATACATCGGCTTGTAATGAAGAAACAGAAGGATATACATGCGAACATTGTAATAAGTATATCGCAGCAATCACTATTGAAGTTCCGGAGTTGCTTATTAAAAATAAAATCCTTCCTACTTGTGAATGTGTTGTAGAGCGAGAGGAAGCGAAAATACGTGAAGCACAAAACTTTGCTAAGAAGCGAGAAATAGAAAAATTATTCAGTATAAGTAATTTAGGTGAAAGGTTTTCTAAAAGTACATTTGAGTCATTTTTGGATCGAAATGGTTCAGAAACAGCGCACAAGATAGCGATGAAATACGTAAAAACGTATAAGGAATGGAACGGTGAATCATTAATGGTTTGGGGAGAACCTGGAAACGGGAAAACGCACCTAGCAGCTGCAATTGCAAGTGAGCTTTCGAAAAAAGGATATATTGTAGTTTTCCAAAGCGTACCTGAATTGTTACAACGTATTCGCAGTACGTTTAACAATGAAAATAAAGAAAATGAAACGCAAATTATGAGGGCTCTTTTAGAGTGTGACTTGCTTATATTGGATGATATCGGGGCAGAAAAGACTACCGAATGGGTGGAAGAAAAATTATTCAATATTATAGATGGGCGTTATAGAAAAGAACTTCCAACCTTATATACAAGTAATCTTCAACCTAAAGAAATCCAGAATCAGGTGGGGAAACGTTCGTATGATCGAATGGTTGAGACAAGCTTAATAGTTGAGAATAAAGCGGAAAGTTATAGAAGAGAGATAGCAAAGCAGCGTTTACAAAGGTTTATAGAAGCATAAAAGGAGGAATAAACATGTGTGCATTATGTCATGATACAGGAATTATTCGTAAAGAAACTTATCCAGGTGTAATTGAAACGAACGGTTGCAATTGTGAAGTAGTAAAGCAACAGCAAGAAGAAAATGATAAGCGTTGGGAAGCGTGGTTAATAAAATTTGAATCAATGAAACAAGATTTAGAAAGAAAAAAACAACAAAAAGCTAGTTAACAAGGGGGAGTAAGGTATGAAAAACACAGGTGTTGCAAGAAAAGTAGACGAACTAGGGCGTGTAGTAATTCCGGTAGAGTTACGCAGAACTTTGGGGATCGCTGAAGGAACGGCACTAGACTTTCATGTTGATGGGGAAAACATCGTTTTAAGAAAACATGAAAAGTCATGCTTTGTAACGGGTGAAGTTTCCGAATCAAACATGGAATTGTTGGGTGGTCGAATGTTTTTGAGCAAGGAAGGCGCAAGTGAATTACTGGACCTTCTTCAGAAGAGTGGGATGGCACATGCCTAAGCAATTAAATATTTTCGATGTAGAGCCAGCAATTTGTGAGTTCGATGTAATGAAAGCAAATGTAAAAAGGGGAACTGGACGCACTACATATGCAGATGTACGTGTCCAAGTTCCAAGAAATGCAAAGGGTACGGATGAATTACCACGCACAACTAAACAAGATGATCGTTATGACATCTTTGAACAATATACAATGGCAATTTGGAGATTTCAAAGAGCTGTAGATAAGTTTTTTAATTGGGAGACAGCTGAAGAATTGTGTAAGGCAGCAAGGGATAAAAAAGAAGCTATTCCGGTAAGGATTTATTTAGGAAGTGGCTTTAAACCTGATGTTGTCGAGTACATGCGGTAGTAAAAAGGAGATGGACATATGAAAAAAATAGAAATTGATGTTACTAGCAATAAGCTCTATGTAGTTAAGGATGGAAATGTTATAGCAGTTAATCCACCGATGAGCGGATTTGGTGAACAAGTTGCGGTTTGGGTTAACGGTAAAGTTGATCGCGTGGATACTAAGTTTACTGAAAAGATAAAATAATCATTTTTAGAAGGTAGGTTCGCTTATGAGCGTAGCAATAAATCATGAAGCGATGAAGGAATCACGTTTGAAAATATACATCGCTTTAGAAGAAGCTAACTTCATTTGGGATGAAAGGGACATTATACGGTTTCGTGAAATGTGGAAACAAGATATGAGTTTACCAGAAATGGCAAAAGCATTAAGGAGACACCAATCAGAGGTGGCACTTCTCGTAATAGATCAAGCTGATAAATATATGATTGAAAACCGTCCAATAGGATTAGGAGTTTGTTAAAGAGAGGGGAAAGCAAAATGAAAGCAATGGAAAACGGTGTATATGCAACAACTAAATTAGTTAGTGAATCAAAGGGAGGACAAGCTGTAATGAATATCAATCAAATTTGTGAATTAGATCAATATCAAGAAGCAACATTACGTACATGGAATACAAATAACGATTTCGGTGGACGTGTCTTAAATGCAGCATTAGGACTTACAGGAGAAGCTGGCGAGGTTGCTGATATCGTAAAAAAAGCTATTTTTCATGGTCATGGATTCGATCCGGCTCATTGTCCAGGTGAAGAGGACGGGAATACTCATAAATTGGCTTTAGAGTTAGGAGACATCTTGTACTACCTTTCAATTATGTCTCACGAAATGGGATATACCTTAGAAGATATTGCGCAAATGAACATTTCTAAACTAGCAAAAAGATATCCAGATGGGTTTAGCAGGGAAGCAAGTCAAAAACGTGTTGATGTGAAGTAAGACCAAATTTGAATTTTATTAAAAAACGGAGGTAATGAAAATGGAATTAATTCACGAAAGAACCTATCCAGAACAATATGATTTAGAAGGGGCAATCGAGCGTTTTTATGACAGTTTCCCCAATGCATGGGGTTCGTTGGATAATAACAAAATCGAAAGAGATAGTCATGTAGAGAATGTTTATGAAGCAACAGATGTAATGGGAAATGGTCTTAAATTAAAGGTAGAAATTTTTTTAGCAGATGATACGGATTGTGCGGATGAAGATGAAGCGTGGGTTTGCAAAGCGTATAAAGTTTCTTAACAAAAGCGTTATTTGAATACAAAACAAAAATAAGGGAGCGATAATAATGAATTTAGAAAACAGCATTAAAGACGTGATTGGCAAGAAGTTAGCAGAGGGAATGGTTGAGAAGTTAATTGAGGAACAGTTAGAAAAAGGCATTAACAATGCATTAGGAAGTTTATTTGGATCATATGGCGATTTAACAAAAGTGATTGAAGAAAAAGTGAAGTCGGTTATGGTTCCATATCTAGAAAACTATGATTACTCGAATTATATAACTAAATTAGACAGCGTAATGGTCGCTGTTCTAAAGAATTCAGCATTAGAAAACAAAAAGTTATTAAGTAATTTCCAAGAATTAATGATACCGGCAGCAGAAAAAGAAATTAAGGTAACAGACTTATTTGATAAATGGAAAGAACATGTTGAACAAAATGTAGAAACAGATGGATTAGAAGTTGATTACGATGATGAACCAACGTATGAATATGTGGATGTTAGATTTGAAGTAGTTGAGGATGATGATAGGGATTGGAGTTCCTTTAAATATGCAACATTAGTATTTGAATGTGATCATGATGAGAAAATGAACTTTGCCATTCGATTATCTAAATGGAAATCAGGAAAAGGTGAAGGATGGGACATGCAATTTGATAATGTTCCTGATTTAAAATCTTTAAGAAATTTAAACTCATTTGAACTGCTATTAATGAAAATGAATCAAGATTGTACGCAAATAATTCTTGATGAAATAGATGACAGTGATTCCATCGTACCAGAAGAAAGACCAGAGTTATCTTATTAATAATAGGCAATTGGTACTGTACTTACCTAGCGATATTAAAGAGGGGTTTAAAAAAAGTACAGTACCAATTTAATAGGGTTCTAAAACCAAACAAAATAGTTATTTTAAAACGAAAGGGAGAATGAGTGTAATGAAATGGATGTATAACCTTGATAGCGATAATGATATTTGGACAAGTGATAAATACGATACAAAAGAGGAAGCTATTCAAGCAGCCTTAGAAAATTGGACGGATAAAATGCTTGCAGATAGAGCATCAGTTGATAAGGAATTCCAAATCGGACAATTCAAAACATATGCACCATGGATAAATGCGGATGTATTGTTAGATGAATTATATGAGCGTGCTCATGATGAGTGTGGGGAAGTTGCAGAATCATGGCTTTCAAGCATACCGATGAATGAAGGTGAAAAGCTTCAAGAACAAATTAATAAAGTAGTTGTAGAATGGCTAAAAGAAATCAATGAGCATCCAAGTTTTGGGTCAATTGAAAATATCGAAACGTTAGACGCTAGCAAACTTGAATATAAAGAGAATTAAACAAAATTCTTATTTTAAAACGAAGGGGAGAATGAGAGATGTCTAATATCGAAAAAGCAAAAGAAATGTGGAAACAAGGTGCAATTGAAATAAATGCAGTTGATAAGAACGGTGAATCGTTAAAACAATATGATTCTGTAATAGCACATGATGGTTGTGAATGGAGAATCGGATGTATTACGTATAGCGCTATTGATGAAAATTTTGTGGCTCATTTTGAAGAAAGTTGGATTTCATTTGAAGACTTGAATGAAGTTGAAAAATTAAATGATGTAATTGCTCTTGAAGTGCTTGGATGGGTAAAGGTAGAAACTCATTGGGGGAAAGATGGAAAAGCGTTTCATGATATGCCAATAGAAAAATTCGATGCAATCAACTACGCGGCAATCGTCTTAGATCGTTTGGATGAAGATGACCGTGAAGTGAGGATTAAAAATGAAAATGGTAATTGGCAAGTTAACATAGATGAAAATGATTACATCGTTGAAGAAAAGTTTGGAATTGCTGTTTGTGCAGCAGCCGTAAATGCAGTTAGAGAAAATTAAGACAAAATCCTTATTTTAAAAAAAGGAGCTGTGAAATATGAAAGATGTGAAAATCGAATACATTGAAAATAAAGCCAGAATTACTGTAGATGGCAAGGAAATTGCTTTTGCTACTAATACAATCACAAAGAAAGTAGCAGAGAATTTATTAATAAATTTAGATCAAGCTGGAGCTATTAATCTAATCATTGAAAACTAAACAAAATCGTTATTTTAGAGAAAGGTGAGACGGAATGATAAAGATCAGTAAAACTGAAGAGTTTGAAGAAAAACTACGTCGGCACAATAAACGAATGGAAGAAGATGAAACATATAGAGCAGCTACAAAAATGCTTACATTTCCTGCTGGTCATAAACTTGAATTAGTGATTGAGGTAACGGATGAGTATTATAGCCATAATTTACACAACTTGCTTAGAGGGAATATAGAAGGTGCTGAATTGTTGGGATTTAAGGTAAATGAGCTTGTAATTAATCCAAAAGAAAGAGAGAAGAGTACAGTAAGGAAATTCTTAAACCAGGTAGCACAAGATTATAATTTGTAACAAAAACGCTATTTTAGTAGCAAGGAGGCGGAATAGTGGACTTAAAGGAGTACGTCGTTTATAAAGGTGAATCATTCGTGTGTATTGGAACTGTACAAGAGTGCGCTCAACATATGGGCGTACTTCCTAAAACGGTACGATACTATGCAACTCCATCATATAAGAAAAGAGCGGCTAAAAGGAAAAAGGCAAGAAACTACTTAACTGTTTCGGTACTTGAGGAAGATTAGTATAAAAATTTCATTTTGTAGAAAAAAACTAAAAAGAGCACTATCAATTAGTGCCCTTTGTAAAAATAGCGTAAGTGGCCAGCTCACGTTATAAAGAAAGGTAGAATTTAATATATTCAAAACCCACTTGAATGGTGAAAACAAAAGAGCAGCTAGCAAAAGCTAACTGCTCTCCAGAAAAGCATTAAGAAGGAAGTTCAGAACTCAAGTGTATTTATAGTATGAACAAGATTTAGAAATTTATTCAAAGGGGAATGGATATGATTGATGAATTCGAAGCGTTATTTACAAAAGTGGCTCAAGTGCAAGGTGATCAAGAGTTAACATGTAGTTGCACAGAGTGTTACTGGAATATGTATTTTCCTAATCGTTCTAATTCAAAGGAATGCGTATCAGAAAGCTTAGCAGACTTCAAAATGACACCTAATTCAACTGAATGTAAAGGATATTGGGATTATACAGAAGCGTGTGGTCATCCAAAACGATAAAAGAGCAGCTAGCAAAAGCTAACTGCTCGGCTCTCAACCAAGAAAGCTAGAGTGGGAGAAATCGACTTTTTAAAGCCTTATCTACAGTGTTAGACAATGTTTAAAATTTTATTCACTTAAAACATAAAAAGAGCAGCTAGTAAAAACTAGCCGCTAAACTCTCGGGTATGAAGGGAAATCAGAAACTGTATCTACAGTATTGACGGAATATTGAGTTTTAATCAGGGGGGGTAGAGGGAAATGAAAGTTATAGTACATTTTGTCCATGGCGGACAGAGAGAGCTGTATGTTTCTGATGAAGAATTTGAAAACGAGTTTGGACCAATTTTTAACCAAATGTATCAGAAATCAGATTGGCAAACCGGATGTATTCAGTTTCAAAACGCATTAATTCCTAATAGAGAAATTAAATTTATAGAGTTTAAGGAACCACCAGAACCACCAAAATTGCCAAAAAACCAAACAAAATAATCCTTTGAGTAGAAAGTGGGGTGAATATATGGATAAGATATATGCATTTCAAATCGCAACAACAGTGGGCTTATTAGCTATGATCATACTCAATATTATAACTGGACAAGAAGTAAGACCATCTTCAATAGTTGTAGCAGCATTTTGTTGCGTAGGAATGTTCAAATTTAATCCATTGTATAGAGAAATAGTTGAAAAGTATAGAAAGCGAGGTTAAAAGAATGGAAGGCAACGTAAAGTTATTAGGTGTAGACGGAATGTACGGAATGGAGTTTAAAGAGAATAAAGTAAGTGTTTATAACGATGAAGGATACGTAATGGAAAGCATGGCGACAAGGGAGCATGTTCAGGAAGTTATTGATTTTCTTGAAGAGTGTAAAGAACAAATGGAATAGAAAGTGAGGTTAGGAGAAATGTCTAAATTAAAGAAAAAGAAAACCAGAAAAGCTATTGCTCGACGTGCGAAATCCTTTGAAAAATATAGAGTTAAAAGCGCTTGGAGAAACATATTTGTACAAGCTGGTATTTTAAAGTGAAAAGAAACTGAATATAGTCCGGCTAGAAAACTAGAGGACACCAATTTTTAGAGCAGCAATCAAGCTGTTTTAAGAAATGGTGTCCTCTTTATTTTTGAAAGGGGATGTGGAGAATGAAGAACTTAAAAGATCAAATACGTGAATGGAAAAAGCAATCTAAGCTAGCAAAAAAGAAACATAAGAAAAAGAAAGAAGAGAAGCTAACTACTCGTGAAATTGAAGATTTAATGGGGATTCATAGACCTTGTTATGAGCGTAGACGTGGGGCTTTAAGACAAAAGTAATTTAAAAATAAAAAGGAGTGGTCTTACATGACTAAACAATTATCTTTCTTACCGAAAATTGATAGAACGGCAACGCAGAAAAAATTAGAAGGTGTTCTCGAAAATGTACGTTTATATAGACAGTTTGGAATGATGCGTGAAGAAATGAAAGTCACTCCTTCTTATGAAATTAGATATCACGGACCTACAAATGATGTAGGAAATCCATTAGAAGATGTAGCGATGGCTAATATACAACAAAGTGAACGAGAAGAGTGGATTAAGAAAACGTCATTTCGTATTGATCAGTTTCTTAGTCGCTTGGGCAATGGGCGTGCAGGAAAGGATCAAAGAAACATCATCATTAAGCGTTATTTAGAAGATGAAGATGTATGTGATTATATGGTTTATAACGAGATTGGCATGAGTGAGCGTACTTATCGACGCGTTAAGGCTAGAGTGTTTTATAAACTTGCTTTTGCTCTTAGATTAGAAGTTTACGAGACAGAAGAGACTGGAGGTAATGAATAATGAATTTTGTTCAGCCAATACGTGATCCAGAAGAAATACAGCAGCTGAAAGATTATTTTAAGGAAAAGAGCTTACGTAATTACATTCTCTTCATTATGGGAATCAATACAGGCCTAAGAATCTCGGACATTTTGAAATTGAAGGTAGGAGATGTTAAAGGTAGTCATATATCTATGAGAGAAAAGAAAACAGGGAAACAGAAACGAATACAAATTACTGCAGCACTGAAAAGAGAACTTAAATGGTTTATTGAAGAAAGAGAAGATAATGAGTACTTATTGCAAAGTAGACAAGGAAAGAATCGTCCTATTGGTCGTAGCATGGCATATAAGATATTAAGTATAGCCGCAGCAGAGTTTGGTTTAGATGAAATCGGAACACATACGCTAAGAAAGACGTACGGGTACCATATGTACATGCAAACGAAAAACATAGCATTACTCATGGAGATATTCAATCACTCGTCAGAGAAGGTCACGTTACGTTATATAGGTGTAAACCAAGATGCAATGGATAAAGCAATGACTAGGTTTAAAATCTAATCATTGCTTTTTTCTTTTTAAATCTATACAGTTACTCATAAATTTCGTACTGTGTAACTCAAAAGAGAAAGTATTATGAATTCAATAATAGCAAGGGATTCAGCAGAGGGGGCAGTTACACACAATATAAGATATGGGTAAGTCAATACTATTAAAATATTAATGTTATTTGCTAAAATTAAACAATAAGGAGGTGATATCATGAAAACGTATATTATTTATAACTTGTCTGTTAAAGGATTGGATGAAGAAATTAAATTCGATAAGGGGTATCTATATGTACATGAATCGAATTATGTTAATTGGAACATTGATATTGACGGAGCAGAACAAGTTTCAGTATTTAGAAATGCAATAAGAAATAGAGAATATCTAGAACTATCTATTTTTACTAGTAATAAGAACCATTTCAAGGGAACTGTTATGGTTAAAAACATAACTAATGACTCAATTGAATTAAAAGGATCTGGTGAATTATTAGGTTATGTAGAGAAATAAAATAAGTGGCAGAGTCGTGACCGCTTTTTGGCAGGAAAAGTGCCGGTTGTTTTGAACTCAACATGATATATTTGTATTGTGAGAAGTGGCGGAAAACACAACTCACTATGTCGTTTCTAAAATTCTAAACGGTTCATAATGACGGCACATAAAATCCGAAACCAGCAGATGGTACTGATTGAATGTTACCGTTAATAAGGAGAGCTTTTGCTCTTCTTTGAGCTAACAACATCCTAGGTAGATGGAATGAGGGAAACCTGATAAGTTTGCCGATAGTGTCTGTCGTGGTTGTTAGCTGAGAGAAGAATAAAACTTCACATACCGGAATTAAAGTGCAAATTAATAATCTATAAAAAAGCATCCATTTGGGTGCTTTTTATTTTGGAGGAGGATGAATGATGTCTATACTTTTTTCTGATAAAGATGTAAATCAAAACATTGACTTTTATGCTGGTGGTCAAGTGATTATATCTCTCAAGGTCAATGGAGATATCTATGTTAAAGGTAAGCTTGTTGAAAACGATAAAGAAGTTGTAGATGGTATGAGGGGGTTATTGGGGTTATCTAGTGGTGGTAAGTAATGCAACCTCTAACAATACAAGAGATTAATAAACTATATGAGCAAGATAATATCATTAAGTTCTATAAGCATCCTTATTGGAGAAGGAACATTAGGATTAAGGCATTAGAGAGAGACAACAACGAATGTCAAGAATGTAAGCGTAAAGGTAAGTATAGCAAAGGTAGGAACGTCCATCACATCAAAGAGTTACGTGACAGACCAGACTTAGCTTACACGTTAAGTAACCTAGAAACGCTATGCATTCAATGCCATAACAAAGAACATGGCAAAGAGAAGAACATAGTGAAGAAGCGTTGCACGATAGTAGATGAGGAGAGATGGTAAGTGTGGACAGCCTAGCAATACAAGGTAACATATATGACTTACAATTCATCGAGACATTAATGAAAGACGGAACAGATGATGAACGCGCTTTAGATATATTCAAACAGTTCCAGCGTGATATCTACACAACATACAAACAGATACGTCACATATGTAATCCAAGAGCATGTGAGAAGACTACACTTGAAACAGTAAAGAAAAGTCTACGTGAACATTGGCTAGAACATTATCTAAATATGTCATTAAAAGAAGCTCACATTGTTATTGAATATGCTGAGCTCTTCTTCGGTTTAGCTATAAAATAATTTAAAATAATTTTCCCAAGACACCCCCCGGGTAAATTTTAGAAAGTTTTTTGCTGGGGGACCAGGCAACGCGGGGGGGAGATTTCTCTTTTTATTTTTTGCTTTCCGCGCGTGAGACAGAAAAAAACGCAAAAAAATACCATCCCTTCACTTGGATGGTGAAAATTTTTGATATGTATCTGTGATCAGTATGCAGTTGCTACTGTTTCCTGCTAAGTAAAAATAAACACGACTATTTTCGTCATTTTAAGTAATGTTTTTAAAATTAATCTTCGGAAAAATCTAATGAAAAAGCGGGGTGATGATATTGTGAGCGGAAAACAAAGTAAATATAAATTAGCGTTCAAAGATTTCTTAGAAGGCGTTAAATACAAGGATATTGCGAATAAATATAGCGTATCTGTTAGCACTGTTAAATCATGGCGTAGCCGTTATTGGGAAGACATGATAAATGAAAAAGGTCTAAAAAATGTTTCAGAAAAGGTTGCAAAGCTTCAAAAGAACAGAGAAAAAACGCTTAGAAATAAAATAAGAGATGGTTTATATGAACAACTTGGCACAAACGGTATCATACACGCTCATTTTATGGATTTAGTAGAAGATTATATGTCATTTTGGGATATAAAAAACAAATTGATAGCTGATGTAAAAGAGCGCGGTGTTTCAGTTTTTGGTGCTAATGGATTTATGAAGAAAAACGATAGCATTAATGAGTTGAATAAGACTAATACGCAAATGTTAAAGATTCTTAATGAGTTGGGCCTTAAAGCGGTAAGTGAGGATGATGACGATGATACAGAAGTCTAATCTTCCTTATAAATATCACCCTTACATTAGTGAGTATATGTATAGTGTGGAAAGCGGAGCTATCCGTTCTTGTAATGAACAGAAGCAATTAATGGCCTTAGTTCGAAAAACTTTAGATGATCCAAATGTTTATGTTGATGTTCAAGCTATTGAGGATAGTGTTAATATCCCAGCTAAATATTTTCCATTCGAATTATTCGCATGGCAACGTTTTGTTAATGCTTGTGTGTTCGGCGTTCGTTATAAGGACACCAACCGTCTTGTTTGGAATCAAATATTAATACTGATGGGACGTGGTGGTGGTAAAAACGGATATGCTGGATATTTAAACTTCTATATGCTATCTAAACAGTTTGGTATAGATAGATATCACATTGAATGGATCGCGACATCTGAAGAACAAGCAAAAACTACATTCGATGACGTGAAGGAAGTAATAGAAACTCCTGCAAATAAGGTTTTAAAGAAATCATTTAGTGCTACAAAGGTACTAATTAAACATAAAACAAACAAATCTCACATGAAATTCAATACTTCTAATGCTAGAACGAAAGATGGACGACGTCCTGGATCAGTTTGGTTCGATGAAATTCATGAATATGAAGATTATAAGTCGATTAAAGTATTCCGTTCGGCTTTAGGTAAAGTTAAAGATGGACGAACTTTCTATTTAACAACGGATGGATATGTCCGTGGTGGCGTTTTGGATGATATGAAAGAGAAGGCTCGAATGATTCTAAGCGGAGAAGTTGAAAATAGTAAGGTTTTCCCGTTCATTTGTAAATTAGATTCCGAAGAAGAAGTCGAAGATATTGCAAACTGGGAAAAAGCCAATCCTTCTATTCGAGATAACAGAGAATTATTCGAAACAATGAAAGAAGAGTGGGCGGATTGTCAGACCAACATTCCAATGCATGTTGAGTTCATGACAAAAAGGATGAATATTCCTAAGCAGTTATTTCAACATAAAATCGCTACTTATGAGGATCTTCTTGCAACAGATCAACCTTTACCTGAGAATTTACACAAATATGAATGTATTGGTGGTGTGGATTACGCAGAATTACGCGACTTCTGCAGCGTCGGTTTGCTATTCAAACGACAGGGGAAGCGTTATTGGATTCACCACACTTTTATATGGCATCAGGCGTTGAAAATGCAGGATATTAATCAAGATATTATTGATATTGGTGTGGAAAAAGGACTTTTCACCATCGTCTACGATAAGGAAATCAAACCTGAACGTGTTATCAATTGGTTTTTAGAAAAAGCGAAAACATACAGTATTAAATATTTAGCAATTGATAAATTCCGTTCAGTAATTTTAAAGCCTTTATTAGAACAAGCAGGATTTAATGACCGTGTACAAGTTGTAAGGCGTGGACAGTATATTCATGCCATGTTGGACCCATTAATCCAACATCTATTCATCAATAATAATATCGTTTTCCATGATGATCCTGTTATGCGTTGGTATTGTGGGAATATTTATGTGGATGAATTAGGGAATGGCTCAAAAGAATATAAAAAAATCGACCCTGTCAAAAGAAAAACTGACGGGTTTTTTGCATTCACACACGCCCTTAATTTCGATGGTGATCTTGAAGACTATGCAGTCGATTTAAACGATATGCAAGTATGGTCATTCTAAGAAAGGGGGTGAAAAAATGGGAATTCGTAATGTTTTAAAAACCTTTTTAGGTACAAGTGATAGTGGGACGACTCCAGATGTTGATTGTAGTGTAATGACACTTAAAGCTGAAATTGCTTACAAAAAACTGTATGTTAACGCTGCTATTGATTTAATTGCTCGTAGCTTAGTAGCTTGTGACTTTGAATCTTATAGAGATGGCAAGTTAAAACGGTATTTAAACTACTATCAACTAAATGTGGCACCAAATAAGAATGAAAACGCTCATGAGTTTTGGTGTAAGGTTGTCCATCAGTTAATTTACGAAAATGAAGCGTTAATTCTGCCTATTGGAGAAGAAATGTGGGTAGCTGAATCGTTTCATCGTGAAACTGCGAATGGTTTTAATGAATACGTTTATAAAAGTGTTTCAATTAACAACGAATTATTAACTAAACCATTTAAAGAACAAGACGTTCTATATTTGAAGCTTTCTGAAGAGTCGATAAACAACGTGATTGATAGTCTATATAGTTCATATGGACTATTACTAGCTAAAGCGATGTCAGATTACAAAGGCAACGGAAGAATACGTTATCTCTTTAAAGGTAGTTTCATGTCTTCATTAACAGATAAGGAAGGCGAAGCATCTAAAGCCTTATTTGAAGAAAAAATGAAGGATTATATGAACCCTGAAAAGTTATTTTCCGTTCTTTTTCTTCCTAAAAATGTAGAGATGGAAGATCAAAGTAAAGATCCTAGAAATCTAGATACAAGAGACATTAAAAATCTTGCTAAAGACATGCTAGATTTCGTAGCAACTGCCTTCCACATTCCGCCATCTTTATTAAGTGGAATAAGTGAAGGTGGTATTTCAACTTCTGGAAACCCAACAGGAGATTTAGATAACTTCATATTATTTGCCGTTCGTCCTATCGGTGACATGATTGCAAATGAATACAATAAGAAAATGTTTACACGTGATGAATATCTGAATAAAACATACGTTAAATTCAGCATGGACAACTTCAAATTGTTCGATCTTACTAAGTTTGCTAATTCGGTTGACAAGTTATTTGCAGTCGGTGGCATGAGCATAAACGATGTATTAGAACGATTAGGAAAAGAACAAATAGAAGAAGATTGGGCTGATGAACGCTATGTCACTAAGAACTATGAGAGAGCAAGGATAAGCGGAACTATGGAAGGGGGTGAAAATGATGGAAATGGAAAAGATTCAGCCGAAGTTCCTAATGATGGAGAATCAGGAGAACAGTAAAAAAGTTGTTGCTTATATGCATGGAACTGTTGGCGCTGGTTGGTGGGGCGATATTAACGCTAAAAAGACTCGCGAAATGTTCGACAACATTGATGCTGATGAAATCGAACTACACATTCATTCTGGAGGAGGTGACGCATTTGAGGGTATAGCAATCTGCAATTACCTAAGAAGTCATAAGGCTAAAGTTACTGCTGTAGTTGATGGCCTTGCTGCTTCTGCTGCTTCTTTGATTGCAATGGGCGCTGACAAAATTATCATGCCATCAAATACAACAATGATGGTGCACCGTGCTGCAACTTATGCATACGGAAATGCTGATTCATTAGAAAAACAAGCGAAAATGTTACGAGATGTTGATTCAGCTTTAATTCAATCATACAAAAATCGTTTTAACGGCGAATTCCACGAATTAGAAGCGTTATTGGATAACGAAACTTACATGACTGCTGAAACTGCTAAATCTTATGGTTTCTGTGATGAAATTGTAGATTCAATAGATAGTGTGGACAACGAAGAACCCGTTATCGAAGAACCTGAAGAAGAAGCACCTATCGAAAACGAAGGTGACAAACGTATTCAAAACGCTGAGAAATCAGCAAACTTTATGGCTTCACTATTAAAATCTATCAAACTATAGGAGGTACTTTACAATGGGTAAAGATTTAGAAACGAAAATTGACAATAAAAAGAATTTAAGCGAGGTTTTAGCGTCGGGGACACCTGAACAAGTAGATAACGCTTTAGTACAATTCGCGCAAGGTATTCAAAACGAAATTCTACAACAAGCTTCTGTACAATCTAGTGATCAGGCTGTATTAGCTGCTCGTGGAGGTCGTGCTTTAACTAGTCAAGAAACAAAATATTACAACCAAGTAATCGCTGGTAACTCATTCGCTGGAACTGAAGCATTAGTACCACCAACTGTTATCGAACGAGTATTTGAAGACTTAGTTCAATCTCACGAATTACTATCTAAGATCAACTTTGTTAACGTAGGTGCTTTAACTGAATGGATTCTTAAAAAGGGCGATATCCAAACAGCGTTCTGGGGCAAATTATGTGCTGCTCATAAAGAACTTTTAGACGAAGGTTTCGAAACAATTAACATCAGCCAATATAAATTATCTGCATTTATGCCAGTTTGTAAGGCGATGCTTGATTTAGGGCCAACTTGGTTAGACCGTTATGTTCGCACTGTATTAGTTGAGTCTTTAAAAATTGCTTTAGAACTAGCTATCGTTCGCGGTACTGGTAAAGATCAACCTATCGGTATGATGAAAGATTTATTGACAGTTGCTAACGGCGAAAACGCTGATAAAGCTGTAACTGCTGTGTTAAAAGACCTTTCTCCTTACACACTAGGAAACATCATGGCGTTACTTACTCGTGACGGTAAACGCAATCCTGACAATGTAATGCTTATTGTAAATCCAGTTGATTACTGGGCTAAAATTTATGGTTACACTACACGTCCTAATGCGGATGGAACTTACGCTTACAATGTTCTTCCGATTCCTGGTTCAATCGTTAAATCTCACGCTGTTCCAAAAGGAAAAATGGTTGTAGGTATGGCGAAAGATTACTTCTTAGGATTAGGTGGAGCACAACGTTTAGATGTGTACGACCAAACTCGTGCTATCGAAGACGAAGATTTATACATCGCTAAAATGTACGCTAACGGTCGCGCTGATCGTAACGATTCATTCTTAGTTTATGATATTTCAGGATTAACTGATCCTAATGCGGTAAAACCACCAGCAGGAGAATAAGGAGTGATCCTTAATGGGAGAAAATCAATCGAAGGTGGCCTTAGTGTCACCTTTTGATTTGCTTGATGATGTGAAAGAAGCGCTAGCGATTACGTGGGACGAGGAAGACAATAACATCGTAAAGCTGATAGATCGTTCTGTTTACTACATCAATGATTTAGTAGGTGTTGAACTTGATCTTAAGGTTAACTTGTCCGCGCGTGAGTTAGTTATAAACCGCATCCGATACGAGTATAATAACGCTCTCGATCAATATGAATCTAACTTTTACCAACCGCTAACACGACTGATTTTACACGCTGCCTTAAAAGAGAGGGAAGTGTAATGGCAATCGAACGGCATAGAAAGACTTACAATGACGGGTTTGTAAGTGTCATGGAGAAGAAAACCATTCGAAATGCCAAAAAGAAAGTAATTGGATATGAAAATGTCGAGATTATCAAACTTAGATTTGCAGAACTTTCGTGTCGTGAAATCGATATCCAGTTAGTGAACAGTGTGGGTAAACAGTTAGATATGAAGATTGAAACGTTGTATGCTCCTATATTTAAGAAAAAAGATGTGGACAGCCTAACTCTCAAATTGCGTGGTGTTTCTTATAGCATCATTAAAGCTGATCGTTTTAAAAACAGCATGTACTTATATTTACAAAAGGTAGGTGGTCTTAATGACACTGGAACAACTGATTGAAAAGTATAATCTTAGGCTCGTAGAACATCTAGAATCGTTTTTTAACGGCGCTGAAGTGTATCAGGATGTTGTGCAAGAAGATGAAGCTAATCTATCCACAATTAATCACGTTGTGTTTGAGACTGGCGGATTTGAAAGAACAGGCGCTAAAAATTACAGCCAAGAAGTTACTGTTTATTTCTTCTCGGAAAATAGAGAAGACTTGGACATTATGCAATTAGAATTCATGGGCAGCCTTGCTAAAACTGGCCACACTTGCAATAAATCGCTCAAAGATAGGATGAAAAAGAAAGATACTGAATTCTTTGTGGACGTACTCACATTCGAATTGACGAGGAACATCAAAATTGTCTGCTAAGTTTAGCGTTGATTCGGCGCAATTTGAAGCGTATCAAAGGAACATTGAGCGATTACCAAACATTGCGGAAAAGGTCATAAATGAGAATTTACAAAAGAAAGTTTCGCCGATTTTACAAAAATCTATCCTTGGTTTAATGCCAATTTCAGATAGAAAGAAACCGCATGCCAAACTATCTAAGTCCATTCAAGGAACTTTAAAAGTAAACCTAACTTTAACCTTAAAACCTAAAGTCAAATACGCTTATCTAGTGTTTCCTGATTTGGGTGTTGGTAAAAGTAAGGGGAATGATCCTGAAAGGTTTATGGAATTAGGTGTGGACAGAGAAACAAATAAATCTGTCGAAGAGCTTAATAAGGCCTTGATAGAAGAAATTAATAAGACATTAGGAGGAAATTAAATGCCAACAACTACAATTGACGTATTTGATGCGGTCGAGATTAAGAACGCAAGTTTACTTTTTAAAAGTGAAGCAACAACAAGCCCTTTTGGCTGCATCGGTAAATTAGATGCGGAAACGGAAATTAAATCCATCGCAAAAATTTGCGGTGGTGTAACTAAAAAGAAAAAATCTAAACCAACACAATTAACAGTTAAAATTTCGGGACATATGGAATTAAAAGTTGCTCGTAAAATTTTCGGACTTAAAAACGAAGGTTTAATTGCTGACGTGTACTCGTACGGCATTGAAAGTGTGGGCGAAGACTTCTCGTTCGTCGCTGAAGAGTACGACACATTTGAAGATAATAACCGTTTAATTGCGTTCCCTAATTGCTCTGCCGCTACTGGATTTGTTAAGAGCATCGAAAACGGGGCAGACGAGTTAGCTGAATTTGAAGTAGAAATTACAGCTTTACCAGACACTTATGGTGAATTCTATTATGAAGGCATTAACTTGCCAGCTGATGTTCAAAATAAATGGTTAACTAAATTCGACCCTGCTGAATTACGTAAAACAGTTACTCTATAAAAAAAAATATAAAAAATACTATACAGGGCGCTCTAGTTAGCGCTCTTTAATTTTGTCTAAAAGGAGAGATTATTGTGTTAGAACAAATTACATTGGCGAACGGTGAAGAAGTGAAGGTAAATGCAAATTTAACAGCTTTAACGCTTTTTAAATTAGAAAAAGAGGGCGTTATTGGTAAGTCATTCCTAGGAACGTTATTAACAACTGGCGGTACTCAAAACATTGATTTATTAGATGCTTTTCGTGTTGTTTATGCATCTTATCGTCAAGCTACACCAAGTGAATACATGGGTTTTGAAGGATTCATGGAGCAATATGAAGTTAACATGAATGAAGCGTTCGAAATCTTTGGGGCTGTTTTAGGGAAACAAAAGGATAAAAACAAAATGGCGCAAGGTTTCCAGGATAAAGCGAAAAAAAAGGATTAAAACTTCCTAAATTCGAAATTGAGTGCGTCGTAGACCTATATAGTCTATACGTATTTATTTTTGAAATTTCGGAAAAAACTTTCTGGCATCTACCCTTACGTGACGTTCAAAGGATAGCTGAGAATAAGAGTGCTTACGAAGGTTGGAAAGCTTGCCTTCAAGAGAAGGGGAGTGAAAAATAGTGGCTGGACCTTCAAAAGAAACAGTAATAAAGTTTAAGGCTGACACCGCCGAATATAAAAATAAGATAGAGCAAATGAATACGTCTAATAAAGCGTTAAAGCAAGATTTAAAACTATTGCAGACGGAAATGAAGTTAACTGGAACAAATACGGAGAAATTAGCAACTTCATTATCTAGTTTGGAAAAACAATATGAACTAGCCAAAAAGAAGACTAAAGAAACTGCCGACCAACTCGAACGCACAAAAAAAGTGTGGGGAGAAAATTCTATAGAAACACAAAAGGCAGTTGCTGAATTACAACGTGCACAAATTGCCGAAGCCGAACTTTCTAATAAAATAAAAACAACTACCGAATCATTAAAACAAGCTAAACAAGCTGAAGTGGAACGGAATAGTGAATCTGCAAAATCGAAACAAAAGTTAAATGAATTACAACGCGCTGAATCTCTATTAGTAACAGAAACTAATAAATTGAAATCAGCTTTAGAAGAGGAACGTGTCGCGTTAGGTGATAGCATTTCTGAATCTGAAAAGTTAGGCGTGAAACAAAGGCATTTACAACAACAACTAGAAATGAGTGCGCGATCAGTTAAGAATCTCGAACAACAATTAGATACTGCAAAAAGTGCATATGGTTCGAATTCAGCAGAAGTTAACAAATTAGAAACAAAGTTAAATGAAGCTAGAACTGCTGAAATGCATTTAAAAAATGAAGTTGAACAAACTAATTCATCTTTAAAAGAACAAGCGAATGTAGCCGAAAAGACCGCTAATAAACTTAAAGAAGTCGGAAATTCAACTAAAGAGATCGGCGAAAAGTTATCTTCCACTGTTACACCTGCAATCGCTGGTGTTATGGGCGTAACAGGTAAGTGGGCTAGTGATTTCGACACTTCTGCGAAACAAATTCAAGCATCATTAGGCTTAACCGCTAAAGGTGCGGAGAATGTGGGTAAAGTAGCCGAGGATGTATTTTTACACGGCTGGGGCGAAAATTTACGAGAAGTAGATAACGCCGTAATGAAAGTATGGCAAAACATGAAAGATGTTCCGCTCGAGGAATTACAAAACGTTACTGAAGGTGTTATGGCATTATCTAAAACTTTTGATGTAGATTTAAGTGAAACAACTCGAGGCGCATCCGCATTAATGACGCAATATGGAATGGATGGATCAAAAGCGCTTGATGATATCACGGCCGGACTGCAAGTCGGTCTTGATAAATCAGGAGAGTTCACAGATAACTTAGCCGAGTACGTTCCATTATTCAAACAAGCTGGCTTTACTTCTAACGAAATGTTTAACATTCTAAAAAACGGATTGGACGCCGGCGCTTACAACTTAGATTATGTAAACGATCTAGTTAAAGAATTCGGGATCACTGTTCAAGAAGATTCTAAAACTGTATCTGATTCATTTGGCGGACTCTCAAAAGAAACACAAGGGTTATGGGAACAATTCAAAGCTGGGAAGAAACCTGCTGCTGATGTTTTTAGAGCTGTAATTGGCGAATTAAAAGGTATGGACAATCAAGTTAAAGCCACGCAGATTGGCGTAGGTCTATTTGGCACAAAATTTGAAGATCTTGGAAATCAAGGTGTTTATAGTCTTTTAGATGTTAATAATGAATTTGAAAATACAAAAGGTGCAATGGCTGAAGTAGTAAAAATTCAAGAAGAAGCGTTTGGACAAAGAGCAAAAGCGCTTTACCGTGAATTACAAAAGGCTTTAGAACCTTTAGGTAAAGTATTTCTAGAATTAGCAGAACAAGTAATGCCTATCATTGTTGATTCTGTAAAAGGTTTAGCAGATGCATTCAATAGTTTATCTCCGGAAACCCAAAAGGTAATAGGGGTAATAATGGCAGTCGTAGCCGTGTTAGGTCCGTTGCTCTTAATACTCGGTCCGATTATATCCGCTATAGGGTCGATAATAGGTGTTGTAATGACTGTCGTCGGCTGGATAACTACTTTCGGAACAGCTATCGGAACATTAGTAACAACAATTGCGGCATTCGTAGGAGCTCCAGTAGCTGCTGTAGTTGCGGCAATCGTCGGAATTATTGCAATTGTAGTCGCTGTAATCGCTATATTCAAAAACTGGGGTGCAATAACTGACTGGTTAAAAGAAACATGGGAAACATTCACAAATTGGTTTAGTGGAATTTGGGAAGAATTAAGTAACGCTGTAAGTGTAGAATGGGAAAAGTTAAACGATGAATGGAAAGAATTTTGGTTAAGATTTAATGAAGCTGCTGGCGAAATATGGGGACAGATAAAACAAGCGTGGAATGATTTTTGGATTCAGTTTGGTGAGATAGCAAAAACACTGTGGACAGGAATAAGCGACTGGTTCTCTGGAATTTGGGTTTCGTTTACTCAAGTTTGTTCTGATGCTTGGGAAGGCGTAAAATCTGGTTTCTCTGCATTCTGGGAAGGCTTGAAAGAAATTGCGCAAATAGCGTGGGATATTTTATTTCAAATAATAACATTCCCATTACAACTATTGTTAACTGCTTTCATTTTAGGATGGGAATTAATAAAAGAACCGGTAACACAATTCTGGGAATGGATTAAACCTTATATCGTTGATGCATGGAATGCTATATCTTCTACTTTTACAGAATATAGAGATATGTTAGTTAATACTATCACAGAATTGTGGAATACAATCACAAGTGCAACTAGTACAGCGTGGAATTGGATTACTAATATAATCCGCGAAGCGTGGCAATGGATAACTAATACTGTAAATGCGTTTTTGGATCCTATCAAACTTGAAATAAAGCAAGGATGGGACTATGTATCAAATATAACATCTCAAGCGTGGAACGCGGTTTCGACGTTTATTTCTGATGTCTGGAATGGAATTGTTGGACATATTAACGAAAAGATAAATAAGGCGAAAGATACCGTTACAAGTGGTTGGGATTCTACTAAAAAAACAACCTCCAACAAATGGAATGAAATAACTTCTATCATTTCGAGAGTTTGGAATACGATAACTTCGAATATTAGTAATGCAGTAAATGAAGTGAAAAATAGAATCGGAGGCGCATGGAATGTAGTTTATTCTATAACGTCAGGTATTTGGAATAATATCGTATCTAATGTAACTGGCGCTTGGGATACTATGAGTTCTGGTGTATCAGGAGTATTTAATTATATTTCTAGTGTAGTTCGTAGTAATTGGAATTATATTTCAGATATCCTTCAAGGCGTTTACAAACCGATTAATAGTGTGATTGATTTCTTTTATGGTCTTTGGAATTCAATTATTAAAGTAATGAACGGTATTATTGATACAGTTTCAAGAGCGTGGAATAAAGCTGGTGGCATTTTAAACAAATTAAATCCATTTGCTAGTTCGGCAAGCATAACTGTTGAGGGTCGAAGTGCGTCACCTGCATTTTCTTCTTCTAATTCAGTAGCTCCTGCAATGGCTTTTGCTGCTCCTATGAGTTTAGCCAGAAGTATTGCACCTTTAAAAGCTCAAACGTTTTCTGGCGGCATTCTAGGAGACGCTATAGGTAAAATAAGCAAAACGATGAGCGGTGGCGGAATGCTTTCTAATTTGCCTGATTTAGCAGGAAATGCATTAGCAAGTTCCGCTGGCGTTAAAGTAATTCAATCACAACCACAAGAAATTAAAAACGAAGTTACATTCCATACAACGATCAAAAATGAAAGAGATTTAGACAGAATGTTTGAAAAAGCTGACGATTGGTTTACAAAGAAAGGACAAATGTTAAATATAGGTAAAGGGAGGACGTAACGTGTTTGACGTTCGAATCAATGAAATGTTAGGGCGTGACTATCATCTATGTATGGTAGAGCGTCCTAACATACCAACAGCAAAAGAGAAGATAGAATTCATTGAAGTTCCAGGAAGAGAAAACGGATCATTAACAAAGAAGAATGGTTATGAAGACGTTACTTTTAAGATAAATTTTAATCTATTAGAAGATGAAAATATTAAACCTTTATTAAGGCGTATAAAAGCATGGCTACTTAGTGCAAAGACTCTTTCTTTCACAGATGACAACGTGTTTAGAAGGATAAAAAAAGTGGAGATAGACGATATAAACAATGAGATTGAAGAATATGGACAGTTTGAAGTAACTTTTATAGCTGACCCATTTGAATACGCTATCCTACAACCATTGGAAATAACTGCAACAACTACTCTTGTAAACTATGGTACAAAACATTCATTACCTAAAATAACGATTTATGGTAGTGGATCAATTACCGTTACGATAAATGATGTTTCATTCTTAATTAAAAATGTAAATAGTTCAGTAGTAATTGATTCTGAATTAAAAGAAGCATATTCGAACACTACACCGATGAATAGTAATATGGTCGGTAATTTCCCCACATTCTCTGAAGGTGAAAACACAATAAAATGGACTGGAACTGTTACGAAGGTGCAAATTGATCCGAGGTGGCGTTACTTATGATTACACTATATAAACCAACTGAAACAGATTTTACTCACAATGGTATAGGTATTTTAGATGATAATATTTACGATGCAGTTATCGAAGAAGAATTAAATGGTTTATATGTTTTAAGTTTTAAATATCCGTTATTCGCTCCACATGGATTAGAAATAGGTGGTCAATGTTTAATCAAAGCGCCAACACCTGACGGTGATCAATTGTTTCGTGTAGCAAGGCCGGCGCCTTCTATGGGTGAATTGAATGTATTTTGTTATCATGTTTTTTATGATTTGGTTGATAACTTAATTGAAGATACATTTATTCAAGAAAAGGGTGGACAAGCAGCATTACAACAAATGAAAGAACGTATGCAATATAGCACTAATTTTAATTTCATTAGCGATATAAGTACAATTGCTAGTTCTCGTTTAGTTGGAAAAAATCCAGTCGAAGCAATACTTGATAACAGTCAGGACAATTCTTTTCTTAGTCGTTGGGGTGGGGAATTAAAAAGGGATAATTTCACCGTCCACATGCTAAGAGATCGTGGCAGAGATCGTGGCGTCGTCATTCAACATAAGAAGGATTTATTGGGTTATGAATCAGATGTTGATTGGACAAATGTTATTACTCGGATGATGCCAAAAGGATTTGACGGTCTATTATTACCAGAAAAGTATGTGGAAAGCTATAACGCCAGTAAATACATTAAACCTAAAATTAGAGTTGTTGAATTCGATCATATAAAAGCAGCTGTTGGCGATTATGCTGACGACGAAGACGCAGTTCCGTTACCACAAGCATATGAAATGTTACGCGATGCCGCTAAAAAAATGTACGATGAACAATTTGTTGATTTTCCTAAGGCGACATACAAGGTAGAATTCCAAGAATTATCGCAAACGGAAGAATATAAAGATTTGGCGGTATTGCAGCGTGTATATATGGGAGATACAGTAACAGTTATACATGAAGAAGACGGTTTTGAAATTGAAGCTAAAGTTAATTCATATAAATATGATCCTATCAATGAGGAATATATTGAATTGACATTAGGTAATTATAAAGAGTCCTTCGCTGATATAACAGGTAGAGTTGACAATATAGAAAACAACGTTAATAACATGGAAAGTTCTATTTTAGAACAAGCACGAGAGAATGCTACGAATTTAATCAATAGCGGTTTCGGCGGCCATGTTCGTATATATCCAGAAAGAATTTTGATTATGGATACAGCTGATGAAAGAACCGCTAAAAAAGTGTGGCAATGGAATATCAATGGATTTGGTTATTCCTCCACAGGGATTAATGGTCCATATAACACAGCGATAACAATGGACGGTCGTATCGTCGCAGACTTCATTACAACAGGAACGTTAAACGGTAACTTAGTACGAGGTGGCGAGATTGTCGGTTCTACAATAAGAACTGACGGCGGTGCTAACTATGTACACATCCAAAAACAATTCATACGCTTGATGGAATCGAACTTAACACGAATGTATTTTGGTTACTACTGGAATAAAGATGGCAGAATGCAACCAACAATTTTGCTTCATGAGAATGTCAATACCAGTAAATTTACTGACGGAACACTAGCAATTGCACAGCAAAATCTTGGAACATATTACACTGGTAGCATAGGGATAGCTAAAGGGGAAACCTCTCCAGGTGATACGTATTATCCAAGTAAACTAAATCTTAATTCAAACGGAAATACCCTTCTTTTTGGAGACAATATGACAACAGTTGAAGGTACAAACGGGATTGATGTTCGTTCATCTAAACAAGTCAGCACTTTTGCAAATCTTATCCGTTTAGATGCTTCTGGTAGTGTGGACATTTTATCCGGAGATCGTTTATTTATAAGGGGAACAAACGGAATAACATTCAATACTAACGGGACGGTGGCGTTTAATACTCAAGTGAGTACACAAGGAGTAAACATAGCTGGTGGTGGTCCAGACGCTTTAGGAACTATCAAATATATGAATGGAAGTAAGGGATGGGGCGCTTATCTTCATATAGGAACAAGCGGATGGGCATTTATTAACATTTCAATTTAGGAGGTCATCATGGCATATCAATATTTAGGTGTTACAGTAACAATTAATGAAGACGGTTCGGTAAAAGTGCCATTAGATAAATTAGCCGATATTGGCGTGAAACCTGGTGATGTAGTTGAGATTTTCTCAGATCATGACCAGGTTTATTTGCGTAAAACAGATACATTTTGTGATATGTGTAAGAAGAATGCTCATTTGCATAAATTAGGCACTTTAAATGTGTGCTCTGATTGTTTAGCTAATTTGCAACAACAAGCAGTACAAGCAGCTAAATACTAATTAATAAGGATTGATGACATGAAAACCAAATTAATTCTAGACGTTAATAAAACACAACACGCTCAACTCAATTCTATCGTCACTGGAAGGGTAGGTGATAAAGCTAGTAATACTGTTGATGTATATGTTGTTGACGGTTTTATTCCGTATAATTTAACTGGAAGTGACGTATATTTCGAATGCGCTAAACCTGACAATACTTCCGTTAGAGATAAGAACGGAATCACTATGATAGATGCAGCGAAAGGTCATTTCGAATATACATTCCCAGCTCAAACTTTTGCATCCGTGGGAAAATCTAAACAAGCATATTTCACTGTGGAGAAGAATTCAACTGTAAAAGCTACGACTCAAGACTTTATTATCGTTTCGTTGCCAGATGCATTGACTAACAGAATTCCATCTAAAACTTATATTTCTCAATTAGATGGGTTAATTAAACAGTTAGAACAAATGCAATTAGATGTGTTGAATAGTGAAGCGTATAAAGAAGCTCATAACGCAAAGGAATTCGCTGAACAAGCTAAATTAATTTCTGAAAGTGTACAAGAACAGTTGAATCAAATCGTTATAGAGGGTGATTCTTCAGTTGAAGCAGCTCAAGCCAGGGTAGATTTGAAAAATCAAGTTTTCCCAACATTAAAAGAACGAATTGACGCAGAACAAAATAAAATTTTTGATTTGTTTGATAAAGGTAACTTTGTAAGTGTAAAAGAATACAAAAACTTAAAAGTAGCAATTTCAAATGGTTATGATTGGTATCCCGCTATCAATAAAGCGGTATCCGATGCGAAAATTACAAACAAACAAATCGTAATACATGCTGACGAAGATATGTATCTTACATCACCAATTAAGCCTGCGGCAAACACAAAGATTGTGGGGTTTGGTAAATATAATTCGGTACTAAAACCCGTTGGCAAAACTGCAATTGATTTAAGTGACAATAACGCTAAAATCGGAGTGGAGATATCATCCTTAGCGATTTCTGGTGATAAATCATTAGGTCAAATCGGCATCGATGCTAATTATCTAGTTAACGGAAGTGCAATAAGAGATCTTAGGATTGAAAATGTAGATATTGGAATGCGAATAAAAAAATGTTGGTATGCATCTTTTTCCGACATATTTATTCGTGGGTGTAATTCTTATGGTTTGCATCTTGTTAGTCCTTCAGCAGCTGAGCAAGTAAATGCTATTTCATTTAAATCTTTATTTATACAAAGCTGTAAAAATAATGTATTTTTAGAAGGTTCTAATGTAGCAGCTTCTGTTAAGTTTGATTCATGTACTTTTGAACAAAGTATAAAAACTGCTGTTGTAAGTAATGGATTCTCGCCTATAAAATTCGATAATTGTTACTTCGAAGGTAATTATCAAGACGGTTCAACTACAGATATGCTATCATTTGATACACCGATAGATGTTAAAGTTACAGGGACACAAGTGCGGAATTTAGTTAAATTTGATTCGTGTTATTTTGCTAGGAAAAATGATTTTCTAACAAGCGCGCAAAAAACTAGTATATATATTGGCGATTATATAAAATCGCAATTCGATAATTGTCAATTTGTATGCAATACATCGAATTACATTGACGTTAACATCTATACAACAACGCTATCACCACCAGCTATTATGAACAATATATCTGAAGATGGTTATGCAAAAAAAATGTATAGTGGAGTACAGAAAAATATTGCTATTGCGTTTGATGCAGATAATAACTTGAAATTCACGTCTGCACTTTCGCTTGCTTCTGTTGTGAATAAAAAAGGAAATTATTATCTGCAATTCACCCCAAAAGCAACAGTAATATCATCTGTGGCTCCAGTTTTCAAATTGTATAATACAATTTCGAATACACAATTAGGAAGTGATATAGTAATGACTAAATCATTCGTAGCAAATACACCAATCGAGTTGAACTTAGGGTATGTAAACACTGATGTGGTATCCGTTGTCGATATAAGACAATCAATATCAAGTGATGTGGATGTGTTAGGAAGTACGATTTTGTATTATAAAGATCCACAGTAATAATAAAAAAGCGCATATCAATCATGCGCTTTTTGGTTTAAATCAAAATGAAATTTCAGAGTACTAAACAACATAAAGAACCATACGTAGTTAAAATAGTTATTTCTTAATAGATAAAACTCTGTGCATTGGTGAATTAATAATACTATTAATAAACAAAGTGATCCTTTACTAATAATTTGTTGATGATAGTTTGCATTGGTGGTTATTCTTTGTTTTAAAAGTAACGATATACTATATACAGCGAAAACAAAGAATAACAACATGCCAATTAATCCAGTTTCAGTCATGAATCCGATGTAGAAACTGTGAGCGCCACCACTTATTACATTTTCATCAACGCCAGAGGAAAGTAGTAATTCTTGTGTTGTATTAAATCCAACCCCATTTAAAGGATGGGATGCGAATTCGTTCAGTAATATGTCCCAAATGTCATTTCTTCCAGATAAGCTTACTGTCTTTTTATCACTGGAGCTAAATAGATAAAAACTAGCTAGTGCAGCTAATAAAATAGATGCTATAGTGATGTTTTTAAAAACATTCTTTTTGTGCATAAAAGGCGTCTTTGTTTTTGCTAAATAAAACAATGTTATAAAAATGAATGAAATCAATATGGATGTTCTTGAAGAACTTAAATATAGAGAATAACACTGTATCAGGAAAATAAAGAAGAAATTCCATTTTTTTAGATTTTTAGAAAAGTGCAGTATACATGCAGATGCGATACCTAAAACAAGTATCCACCCAAAAAGATTCGGGTTTCCTGTAATACTTGAGTATCTAAAATATGTATCAAACTTATACAAATATTGATTAATTGTAACTCCAAAAACAGATATGAAGTTAACGGAAATTTCGTTTTTTAACCAGTATGTAGAGCCAAAGACTTTAATTGTAATCGCGATTACGGAAAGAAACATAGATATCAAGACGTTTATTTTTAATATCTTAACGAAAAACGTTTGAGAATCTTTAACATTCATAATTAATAAAGCTAGTGCTAAAATCGGAATAAATGTTTGACAGGATCTCCATAGTGTTTCAAAGGATATAGAGCTCCAAAAACCTGACAGAGCACAGAAAGCAAACAAAATAGAAAGAAGAAACATCGCTACTGTAATTTCTTTATAATATGATATTCTTCTCTTGAAGATTAAGAAAAAAATAAAGAATAGTGGTAATGACATTGCTAGATAGTATCCAAAAGGTCTAGGTATCCAATGTGTATCATCACCATTAGTAGGTATGTAAATAAAGAATAGAAGAACATAATAATAGGTCAAAGTAACATCAAGTAATGCATTTTTTTTCATGTTTTTACTCCTTTAAAGAAACTGTAAGACACTAAATTTTAACATACATTTTCTATTTATGAGTAAGGAAATTCTATTTATAGAATAAGAAACAATTAAATTTATTTATTTTAGAGCAATCTCATGAAATCGAGGTGCTCTTTTTATTTTGAAAGGAGTGGAACAATGGATCGTATTGATGTATTAATAAAATCATTTATTTTTACCTTCGGTGGCTTCTGCGGGTACTTTTTGGGAGGGTGGGATACAACATTGAGGGTTCTACTAATCATGGCAGCTATCGATTATATCACAGGAGTATTCGCAGCAGGATTCAACGGGGAATTAAAAAGTAAAGTAGGATTCAAAGGCATCGCCAAAAAGGTGGTGCTTTTTCTTTTGGTCGGGGCTGCTACTCAAGCTGATGCAGCCATAGGGACAAATAGTGCTATTCGTGAAGCGACAATCTTTTTCTTTATCGGAAATGAGTTGTTATCGCTTTTAGAAAATGCAGGTCGTATGGGAATACCACTTCCACAAGCTTTGACAAATGCAGTTGAAGTTTTAGGCGGTAAACAAAAACAAGAAGTTAAAAAAGGAGATGTTGAGTAATGGGTTGTTTCGCAGGTTCAGGTGGTCACAATAATATTGTACAAGGTGCAAATAGTGTTTATGGGAAAGAGCACATAGAGGATAGAAAGTTCCTTGATGCTGTTGCTAAGTATGTACAAGCAGCAGGATGGAAATATGTGAATTGTTCTGATGAAGTTGGAACAACACAAACCGCAGTTTGGAGCAATGCAGCAAATAATCATTTGCGTGTGAAAGATAGTACTGTGGACGCGCAATTCCATTTAAACGCTACTCCAGGAGGTACAGGGTGCGAAGTATGGTTGCATCCTGAGTATGGTAATAGAGAATTAGCCGCAAAGATTTCAAAAGCGATGGCTGATGCTTTCGGATTAAGAGATCGAGGAATCAAGTTCTCGACCGAATTAGGTTGGATCAATAAAACAAAAACAGGATTACTTCCGGAAATTTGTTTTATCGATAATGAAGTGGATATGCAAAAATACCGCGCTAACTTTGATAAAGCGGCTAAAGCGGTAGCTGAAGTCATTGTAGGCAAATCAATTCAAGGGTCATCAGTGCCGACAGGAGGAAATAACATGCAATGGACAATGAAGTCAGGCGGATTAGGTGCTCCTTTAGCTCAAGAGGTAATGAACAAACTTGCTGAATTCAAAGTAAAGGGTAGCTTAGTTTATGAAGGAGACGGCATCTTTTATCTTCAATGTGCACCTGTTGCAGACAAAAATCAATTAGGAGCTATCGTATGGTATTTCAAAGATTACAAAGATTGGTTCTGTGAAGTTTATGAAGTAGAAGCTTAATATAATAAAAGAATAGTTTGATTAGCAAAAATAAGAGCCGTCCTATTGGGCGGCTTTTATTATTTCTTTCATTCAAAAAGAAAATCTATTTATTCATTTTATTTAAAGCTTTATCCATTTGACGTTCATTAGCTTGAGTAGCGCTACTTGTTGCATTTTCTACGCCACGGTAATTATATTTAGAGTTTTGCCAGAAATCAAATGCGAAATCTTTTAAATTTTTATCTGATGCATTTTTATCAACAATTTGTGACTTGAAAAGATTTTTCAACATGTATTCATGATTAGATACATCTTTAATATAGTTTTTATCTTTATATTCTTTAATAATTTCATCACCGAATTGTTTAACTTCATCTTTGGATGGTTTGTAATCCTTAGCATATTTGCTTATTTCATCAAATTTTTCAGTTGTAGATTTATCACTCGATGCAACTTCTTTAATTTTCCCTTCCCATTTTGCAGTTACTGCAACAGTTTCCTTCGGTTTACTTTTTTCTTTTGGATCATCATTAGATATATCGATAATTAGTGCAATAACAAGGATTGCAAATAATGCAATAAACCCAAAACAACCGAATTTGAAAGCCTTTTTCATAAATATTTCCCCCTAATTGATATTAACAACTGTATTATTATATCAAATTTTATGAATTTTTGTATTGCCTCAAAGCCAGAATTTCAATAAAAAGAGCTGAATGGAAATCCAGCTCTTTTGCCCCTTTTTTTCTGACTAATGCCCCACCTTTGCCCCGCTTTATATAAAAAGATAGAAAACACTTTGAAAAGGTCATGAGTAAAAACACTGATACAATAAGATATTTGCAAGGATAAAAAACAAATAAAAGGGGTGTATCTATTTTTAGGACAAATGCAATTAGAGTTTCGTGAAGTATCAAGTGGGAGGAAGATAGAGCTAGAAAACGGTGGGAATATTTTACGCTTCCAACTTCGTAATGGTGATCAGGTGACGTATGAAAAGTTGAATAGTAATTTAATAAGAAAAGTAAATATGCGCGGAAGGGAATTTATATTACAAAGGATTGAAGCGATTTCGTATAAATTAACACCTCATTTGTTATATATATATGTGAAAGATATAAGTGGTGAAATATATGAAGGCGTGGCTGTGCGCTATAGTGAAATTGAGATAGAAACATGAGAAAACAAGATGGATTTGTAATGCCAGGAACAATTATTTTTCTTATTTTATTCATTTCATTTTTGATGTACGAAACGAATATGTTACTTTCGGATAAAAAATTTTATTCTGAAATAGAACAAAGTTTTTTCATGGAGGAACTTGTTGATCGAGCTATTTCAGATATAAAAAGAGACTTACAGCAAAAAGAAAAAGAGGAGGTTTTTTTATTTCAGTATGAAAGAGGAGAAGTGAGTGGAAAGTACGTCTTTGAAAATGATGTTATTATCATTTCGTTGCAATGTGTTACAAAACAGAGAGTTTTCTATACAGTGAGCTTTCACTATAGGAAAAAGGATAATAAAATATTTGATTGGGTAGAAGGATAATATGTAAAATATATGGAGAAGAACCATGAGTTTCTATTGTGGAGGGAGTCAATTTCTTTGAGGAAAGGGATAAGAACGATGTTCAAAAGTTTAAATTTTCTCAAAAAAGAGAAAGGTAGAAAGAATATGATATATTCATGCTATCCAATCATTTTTTCTAGGGAGATAAGAAAATGACAAATAACAATCAAATAGGTGAAAATAAGGAACAAACTATTTTTGATCATAAAGGAAATACGATTATGACAGAGGATAGGGAAATACAAATTATTTCAAAATTCGAAGAACCTCTTATTGTTGTATTAGCAAATGTATTAAGTGATGAAGAGTGCGCTGAATTGATTGAATTGTCTAAAAGTAATATGAAACGTTCTAAAGTTGGTTCATCACGTGATGTAAATGATATTCGAACGAGTAGTGGTGCATTTTTGGAAGAGAATGAACTTACTTCGAAGATTGAAAAACGAATTTCATCTATCACGAATGTTCCTGTAGCGCATGGAGAAGGATTGCACATTTTAAATTATGAAGTGGATCAAGAATATAAAGCGCACTATGATTATTTTGCAGAACATAGCAGGTCAGCTGCTAATAATCGTATAAGTACTCTTGTGATGTACTTAAATGATGTAGAAGAAGGCGGGGAAACATTCTTTCCGAAATTAAATCTTTCTGTACACCCTAGAAAGGGAATGGCAGTATACTTTGAGTATTTTTATCAAGATCAATTACTAAATGAGCTTACGTTACATGGAGGAGCACCTGTAACGAAAGGTGAGAAATGGATTGCAACGCAGTGGGTGAGAAGAGGTACTTATAAGTAAAAGTGAGCCAGCTTGTTTGATTACGAGAAAATAGTGAGTATGTTACGTTTTGTTCTTCATAGCATAAGAAGAACAAAACGTTTTTTTATTAAATAAAGTAACATCTTTCGTTATAATAACAAATAATAACGGATGATTGAGAGGAACAAAAATGAAATCTATATACATAACTGGCTATATGGGAGCCGGGAAAACAACAATTGGAAAAGTGTTAAGTAAAGAACTTCATATGGATGTTGTAGATACAGACCAAAAAATTGAAGAGAAGCAAGAGAAGGCAATTCGTGATATTTTTGCCGAAGAAGGCGAAATGGCTTTTCGGGAATATGAAAGTGAAATGTTACGTTCACTACCGGTTCAGAATGTAATTATTACAACGGGTGGAGGGATTATTGAACGAGCGGAAAATCGAAAGTGGATGAAGGAAAATGGAACTGTTGTGTATTTATATTGCGATCCACATGTAATTGCAGAAAGGCTTCGTGAAGATACGACACGTCCACTATTTCAGAAGAAAGATATAGATGCATTTATAACGAAATTTGAATCGCGCCGAGCTTATTATGAAGAGGCTGATATTCATATCGATACGACAAATAAGTCGGTAAAGCAAATTATGAATGAATTAAAGCAAAAGATTAATGAATAAAAAAGTGGACATACTAATCAAGTAGAGGTGATGATAATATGTCTACTAATGATTATGTACGCTTTGTGACACAGCAATTTGTGTCATATATGGATGCTCCAAAAGAGGATCGAAAACAACAGAAACAACAACGTCGTGCGGAGAAAGAGCCATTCTTAAATAAATGGTTTGGTGTTATGCCACTGAGCGCTGCTTTGTTTTATCGAAATGTAAAAAATAAAAGAAAAAAATCAAGCTAACTTTTTCGTAATATGTCTGGCAAAATAAAGATCCCCTAGTGCAATAAGCTGCTAGGGGATCTTTATTTATTGTTGCACAGATTCTTTTTCTTCAGTAACCGCATGTATCTTATTATTTACCCATACAAACCCTATTCCGATGCAAATAGAAATACCCCAGCCAACAGCGGTCATAATAGCTCTCATTTCACCATATCCATCTACACCGAAAACAGAGATGAAATAGATTTTCAAGAAGCTTTTTAATATAAATTGAAGGCCGAAAAATAGTGTTAAATATTGCAGTGCTGGATATATACGACTATCACGATAAAGCTCACGACTTTTATCACGATCATGACCTTGCAGTGCTGAAATATCCGCTGCGAAATATAACATAAGTGGTTTTTTTATAAAGATTGTACATATAACGATGCAGCCAAGTACGATATGATAATATGCATCATTCCATAGCATTCGTTCCGCTGATCCAGATATTAAGTCTACCGTTGTATTAGAAATGAGTGTAATTAAAATAAAGAACCCTGTAACGTTAAACTGTTTTTCTTTTTTAAAGGTATACAGTGTATAAATAATCCCCGGAACAGAGGAAATTAACATTGCGTAATAAGGATCGATATAAGGTTTTGCAAATTTCCAAATGAGGAATGGGAATACGAGATAAAAGACAAGATCTAATATAGCTTTTTTATTTTGATTCATACAAATCCTCCTTAAGTCATACATATATTTTATAATATAATTTCTGAAAATTGTATAAGGTTTAATAAAAAAAGAAAAGTAGATGATTAGTAGATTAAAAAAATTGTCCCTAGCGTAGTAAGTTTTTTTAGTATATAATAAAGGAAACGCTTTCATTTTTGATTTGTTCACAAAATGGATGGAAAATCACATATTTACTATTGATATGTTACTTTATAATGAAACTAATTAAATATACATGCATACAATATTGTGAAATAAATAACATAAATAATCTATATAAATGTAAACGTTATCAAAAGAGAGGTGGAGACAATGAGTAAATTTTTCTTCAATCATAATCCAGCAACATTAGAGGATGGAAGACTGGTTAAGTATGCTGAAATTATTTATGGAGAAGGTGGCCGTTCTGTATTAGAAAATTTAATGGTGAAGGCATCTATCAGATTACGTGATCGTTATCCGAATAAATCTGACGAACAGATCTCGAACCTCGTAAATCAAGGCATCCATGATATGTTTCAAAAATACGTGAATGAGTAAGAGCAGCTACTGGCTGCTCTTACTTTTTTGTATAAGGATTGTGCCTCTAGCTGAAAATAAAGATGCATTTTGAAACATGCAAAAAGGAGGCGAAAAAGATGAGTAATGGAATTGGTCGTTCAAAAGAGAATCTTCCAACTGATGCAAACCATGTGAGTGCAAAGGATCGTGCATATCAGAAACGTATGACAGAGAAAAAACAGCAAGAGCGTAATGAAGATAGAGAATAGGCTGGGAACATATCTTAAAAGAAGCTCCTTCAATCTGAAGGAGCTTTCTTTAAGATAGAAAATGATTTGCGGTAACATAAAAGAGACCACCGTTTATAATTTGTATTGTAATGCGTGGTTCGTATTGTTCTTGTAATGCTTGCTTTTCAATTTCATAGCTTTCTGGAAGTTCATCGCTATCTTCGTAAAATCGATTTAAAAGGTCTAAATCGTGATTCCAACGCACTCTCGCTTCTTTTGCCCACGTGTGGTCATCTTCAGCGATTATACTTTTTAAAGCATCCTCTATACGTTGTAAGCCACTTTGTGGCTTAATGATAGGTGAGAGGGTAAAACAAAAGTCAGGTATTTTCGGTGTGAGTTTAATCTCTGCTAAAGTGTCGTGAAAGTTTGCAATCATTGTCCCGGAAATAAGATGAATACCGATGGAATGAAGTATGTCTTTTTTTCGGTCGCATTGATAAGATACTTTTATATTTACACCAAGCCAAGGATGAAGGGGGGTATGAGTTGCCCCGCTATGTTTCACTTCCTCATATAAACGTATGTATGAACCTAGTTCTTTTGTTGTTTCAAATATTTGATGCAAACGGGGTGAACCGTAATGAATAAGTTCACCGTCGTTTTCTTCGTTTTCTGGATTTGTAATAAGAGTAAGGCGCATCGGGTTCGGAACGCCTCCTGTTTTTTCAAGATAGTGCCAATAGAAAGGGCGGTTCATTAATAATTTATCCATTTCAATTGTTAACTGCACGTCTAATAGGTGAGGGGAACGTTCTAAAATTTCGCAGTTATTCGCCTCAAAAAAGTTATATAAGTAATTATGAATTTCATTTTGCTGCATAGTCCTGCACCTCTGCTTCATTGCGCTTCGCAAAATCGATAATAGATGTTAAATTTTCCATCTTGATTCGAATTTCACCTTCGCTTTTTGACTGCGCGAAAATTTCTTGAATATGCGCATCAATATTTTTCATGTTGATTCTCGTTAAAATTTCATCGAGTTCACCGATTACACGTTCAAATAAATTAATTTTTTCATATAGTAGTTTTAAAATGTGCTCTTCAACAGTGTGCTTTGTTGCTAAGTTATAAATATGAACATCATTTTTTTGTCCAAGACGGTGAATACGTCCAATCCTTTGCTCGAGTCGCATTGGATTCCACGGTAAGTCGTAATTAATCATATGGCTACAAAATTGTAAGTTAATTCCTTCACCACCAGCTTCGGTCGCAATTAATACTTGGGCATGATTTTGGAAAAGCTCCTTCATCCAATCTTTCTTCCCGCGCTTAAATCCACCGCGAAATGGAACAGAGGAAATGCCATGTTGTTGTAAGAACCATTGTAAATACATTTGTGAAGCTCTATATTCAGTGAAGATAATGACTTTATCGTCAACTTCTTTTATAAGCTCTAGTGCTTTATTTGCTTTGGAGTTGAACGGAATATGATTAATTTTGTCCATCAGCACATCAATATGTGGGTCCTTTATGTAGTGCTCATTTTCTTTCTGTCTTTTTTCTACATGTTTTTTTAATGAATAGTAAACAGCTTCACGACTACTACATGCTTCCCGTTTTAAAGTTAAGGATGAGAAAGCAGATGTGACGGCATCTTGTCCACGCCAATTTTCAATTTCATTATACAAAGCTTGTTCTTCTTCATTGAATTCAACGAAGATTGTTCGTACATGCCTCTTCGGCCAATCAATGCCAGTGTTATTGCGTCTATTTCGAACCATTACTTTATTGATAAGAGCTTTTAAATCTTCATCGGATTCAGTGGAACGATTTTTGGAAGCGTAATATTCTTCAAAATTAGATTGATTGCCTAAATGACCTGGTTTTAATAAAGAAACGAGGTTGAAGATTTCATCGATTTTATTTTGAACAGGAGTTGCAGTTAGTAATAAACAAAACTTCTTTTTTAATCGCTGTGCAAATTCATAGTTTTTTGTTTTATTATTTTTTAGTTTATGTGCTTCATCGATAATAATAAGGTCATACTCTAGGTTTAAAACGATATCGCGATGCGGTGAACGTTTCGCAGTATCGATTGATGAAACGATGACATCAGCTTGTTCCCAAGAATAACTTTTCTTTTGAGCGACCGCAGGAATAAAAAATTTTGTGTTTAGTTCATACGCCCACTGAGATACGAGAGAAGCTGGAACGAGAATGAGTACCTTTTTTACAAGTCCTCGAACCATATATTCTTTTAAAATAAGTCCAGCTTCAATCGTTTTTCCAAGTCCGACTTCGTCTGCTAGAATCGCTTTACCATTCATTTGTTCAATGACATTTTGAGCGACCTCTAATTGATGTGGAAGCGGCGTGAAATGTGATAAATGTTTCGGTGCTTGCAATCCGTCAAAAGTAGGGACGAGTAACGATTTCTCTGTTTTATAAGCTAAATGATATAAATCCCAATTTGTCCAAGGACCATCTTCATCAATTCTTTTTAAAAAATTGTTTTGCCACGTTCGATCTACGGAAATATCGACATTCATTAAGACTCTCCCACCTTTTATAAACTAAAGTGATTATTTAAAAAATCTTTATTATAAGCCTCGTAATAAGGCGCTATCACAATTACTAAAAGTTAAAGAATAGGCAATGATAAAGGGCTAAATTTCAAAATTTGTATTTAATAAGATTAAGAATGAAAAATTCTAAATTATTTTTTATGCTAGAATATTGATGAAATATAGCGAATAATGTTAGGATAATGGTGTGAAATGTGTGGAATCTTTCGTATTTTATCCAAGAAAGTAACTTTTTATTTACGCTTTCATAAAAAAATATACTGAGATTCCGTATAACCTTATCTTTTCAGAATGAAAATGTTTAGATATGGGAAGCAACTTTTATTGATTTGTCAGAGCATAAGGGGGAAAGAGCATGATTACATTACAACGTACACCGTTATTTGATGTATACGCGAAGTATGGTGGGAAAACAGTCGACTTCGGTGGTTGGGAATTACCAGTTCAATTTTCAAGCATTAAAGAGGAACATGAAGCTGTACGTACAGGAGCAGGTTTGTTCGATGTATCTCATATGGGAGAAGTAGAGGTAAAAGGTGTAGATAGTTTAGCATTTTTACAACGTGTTGTTACAAATGACGTATCTACCTTAAAGGTAGGGGGCGCACAATATACAGCTATGTGCTATGAAAATGGTGGCACAGTAGATGACTTATTAATCTACAAACGTGGTGAAGAAGACTATTTATTAGTAATCAATGCATCAAATATCGAGAAAGATTACGAATGGTTAGCTAGCCATGTAATTGGCGATGCGAAAGTAGTCAATGTTTCTAGTGAAGTTGCGCAGCTTGCAATTCAAGGACCAAAAGCAGAAGGCATTTTACAAAAAGTTGTGTCAGAAGATTTAAAAGAAATTAAGTTCTTTAAATTTAAAAATAATATTCTTGTAGATGGAATTCCTGCACTTGTATCTCGTACAGGTTACACAGGTGAAGATGGATTCGAAATTTACTGTAAGAGTGAAGATGCAGCAAAACTTTGGGAGAAACTTCTTGAAGTGGGAGCAGAAGAGGGCTTAAAACCATGTGGCTTAGGTGCTCGTGATACACTTCGCTTCGAAGCAACACTTCCGTTATACGGACAAGAGTTATCAAAAGATATTACACCGATTGAAGCGGGAATTGGCTTTGCGGTAAAACCAAATAAAGAAGCAGATTTCTTTGGAAAAGAAACGTTAAAAGAGCAAAAAGAAAACGGTGCATCTCGTAAATTAGTCGGCATCGAAGTAATCGAACGCGGTATTCCTCGTACGCATTACCCTGTATTTATAGGAGAAGAAAAAATCGGGGAAGTAACGAGTGGTACACAATCTCCAACGTTAAAGAAAAGCATTGGTTTAGCACTAATTGATGTAAAATACGCAGCAGTTGATACAGAAGTAGAAATTGAAATTCGTAATAAACGCGTCAAAGCAGTAGTTGTTCCAACACCATTTTATAAACGTTCAAAGTAACGGGGAGAGGGGTAGATTTCATGTTGCATCGTTATCTTCCAATGACAGAAGAAGACAAAAAAGAAATGTTACAAACAATCGGCGTTCAAACGATTGATGAGTTATTCTCTGATATTCCAGAGAGTGTTCGTTTTAAAGGGGATTTAAAAATTAAAGAAGCAAAATCAGAGCCAGAGCTTTTAAAAGAGCTATCTCAAATGGCTAGCAAAAATGCGAACTTAAAAGAATATGCTTCTTTCTTAGGAGCAGGTGTATACGATCATTACGCTCCAGTAATTGTTGATCATGTTATTTCTCGTTCAGAGTTTTATACAGCATACACACCATACCAACCAGAAATTTCACAAGGGGAATTACAAGCAATTTTTGAATTCCAAACAATGATTTGTGAATTAACAGGAATGGATGTAGCAAACTCTTCTATGTATGACGGAGGTACAGCTTTAGCTGAAGCGGCAATGCTAGCAGCTGGTCATACTCGCAAAAAGAAAATTCTTGTATCTAAGGCAGTTCATCCAGAATCAAGAGCGGTACTTGAAACATATGCAAAAGGTCAAAATCTTGAAGTTGTTGAAATTGATCATAAAAACGGTGTAACAGATTTAGAAGTATTACAAAGTGAAGTAGATGATACAGTTGCTTGTGTAATCGTTCAATATCCAAACTTCTTCGGACAAGTGGAAAAGTTAGCTGATATCGAAAAAATCGTTCATCAACAAAAATCATTATTTATCGTTTCTTCAAATCCATTATCATTAGGCGCATTAACACCGCCAGGAAAATTCGGTGCTGATGTTGTAATCGGTGATGCACAACCATTCGGTATCCCAACGCAGTTTGGTGGACCGCACTGTGGTTACTTTGCAACAACGAAAGCATTTATGCGTAAAATTCCAGGACGTCTTGTCGGACAAACTGTAGATTCAGATGGTAAACGTGGATTTGTATTAACGTTACAAGCACGTGAACAGCATATTCGTCGTGATAAAGCGACGTCTAACATTTGTTCAAACCAAGCGTTAAATGCATTAGCAGCTTCTGTTGCAATGACGGCACTTGGCAAACAAGGTGTAAAAGAAATGGCACGTCAAAATATTTCTAAAGCACAATATGCAAAACGTCAATTTGAAGCGAAAGGTTTCACAGTAACGTTCGCTGGACCATTCTTTAATGAATTTGTTGTAGATTGTAAACGTCCAGTTAAAGAAATAAATGATGTATTAATACAAAAGAATATTATCGGTGGTTACGACCTAGGCCGTGATTATAAAGAGCATGAAGACCATATGCTTGTAGCGGTAACAGAGCTTCGTACAAAAGAGGAAATTGACACACTTGTAAACGAAATGGGGGCTATCCAATGAAGAACCAAGACCAAGCACTTATTTTTGAAGTGACTAAAGAAGGACGAGTAGGATATAGCTTACCCAAATTAGATGTAGAAGAAGTAAAATTAGAAGATGTGTTTGAGAGTGATTATATTCGAGTAGAAGATGCAGAGCTTCCAGAAGTATCTGAACTTGATATTATGCGCCATTACACAGCGCTTTCAAACCGTAACCACGGTGTGGATTCTGGATTCTATCCACTTGGGTCTTGTACGATGAAATATAATCCGAAAATTAATGAAAACGTAGCTCGTTTCGCAGGCTTTGCAAATATTCATCCACTTCAAGATGAAAAAACAGTGCAAGGTGCAATGGAATTAATGTATGACTTACAAGAACATTTAATTGAAATTACAGGTATGGATACTGTTACGTTACAACCAGCAGCTGGTGCACACGGAGAATGGACAGGATTAATGTTGATTCGTGCATATCATGAAGCGAACGGTGACTTTAACCGTACGAAAGTAATTGTTCCTGACTCTGCTCACGGAACAAACCCGGCGTCTGCAACAGTAGCTGGTTTTGAAACAATTACGGTGAAATCAAATGAACATGGTCTTGTTGACTTAGATGATTTAAAACGTGTTGTAAACGAAGAAACAGCAGCACTTATGTTAACAAATCCAAATACATTAGGCCTATTCGAAGAAAATATTTTAGAAATGGCAGAAATCGTCCATAACGCAGGCGGTAAATTATACTATGATGGTGCAAACTTAAATGCGGTATTAAGCCAAGCACGCCCAGGAGATATGGGATTTGACGTTGTGCATTTAAATCTTCATAAAACATTTACAGGTCCGCATGGCGGCGGTGGCCCAGGTTCTGGTCCAGTAGGTGTGAAAGCTGATTTAATTCCGTACTTACCAAAACCGATTTTAGAGAAAACGGAAAATGGCTATCACTTTAACTATGATCGTCCAGAAGCAATTGGGCGTGTGAAACCATTCTATGGTAACTTCGGAATTAACGTTCGTGCATACACATATATTCGTTCTATGGGCCCAGATGGCTTGCGTGCAGTAACTGAGTATGCTGTATTAAATGCGAACTATATGATGAGAAGATTAGCACCATTCTATGATCTTCCGTTCGATAGACATTGCAAGCATGAATTTGTATTATCAGGTCGTCGTCAAAAGAAACTTGGTGTACGTACATTAGATATTGCAAAACGTCTGCTTGATTTCGGTTACCATCCACCAACAATTTACTTCCCATTAAATGTGGAAGAATGTATTATGATTGAGCCAACAGAAACAGAATCAAAAGAAACATTAGATGGTTTCATTGATAAGATGATTCAAATTGCTAAAGAGGTAGAAGAAAATCCAGAAGTTGTACAAGAAGCACCACATACAACAGTAATAAAACGTTTAGATGAAACATTGGCTGCTCGTAAACCAGTTTTACGTTATGAAAAGCTAGCACCTGTACAAGTGTGATTGGAAAAAAAAGAACTCGCTACATGCGGGTTCTTTTTTTTGCGACATTGGTGCGGATAGAATGAAAAAAATGTTAAAAATTTATATTTTTTGTTTCATATTGCTGTAAAGATGCGGTTTTATAGGTGTTTTTGTTGAAAAAGTCGGTTTGATAAAAGTATTTATTTTTGTTAGAATTTTATTGAAATTAAGAAGATGTGATGAGGTAGAAATTACTCATTTTTATGTATATGTGAAAAAACGAGCAAGACGGGGGTGGAAGCGTGGGATATCGATGTTATAGAATGGTATACCATTTAGAAAATGGAGAAACAATTAAAGATGTAAAAGAATTTTGTTACCGAGACCAAGAGAAAGTGTTAGAAAGAGTAGCGCACCGTGTAATGGATAATAGAGAAGTGACAGCGATTGATAAACAAGGAACAATCATTTCAATAGCGTGTGAGGACATTGTAAAGGTAGAACTTGATTACATAACAGAAAGTTAACCTTGAGTCATATCGAATTATTCGATACAATATACTGTTGAATGGTGAAGAGAGAAGAGAGGAGTTTATCATGGGTAATACAAGACACTTTTATATGTTTATTTTAGCGTTTGTTCTTGTTGTGGCGTTAACGATTTATTTAATTGTTGATAGCAGCTGGTACAATACAGTTCATCCAGCATTCCTTCTTTTTATGTATGTAGGAATTGCGGTTGTTAGTTTCGGAATGAGAGACGAAATGTTAGATCGCTTTGAAAAGTGATACATATACGAAAGACCAACAGAAAAATGTTGGTCTTTTTTTCTTGCCAAAAATAGGATGTTTTGTATATACTGTGTATATAAGGTATATACAGTATATACACACTGGAGGAAAACATGAATATTATTATTTCGAATTCTTCCCAAGACCCTATTTATGTGCAAATAAGGAAACAATTAAGCCAGCTTATTTTAAATAGTGGTTTAAAGGGTGGAGACCAATTACCGTCTATTCGTAGCTTAGCGAAGGAATTACAAATTAGTGTAATTACAACGAAACGTGCGTACGAGGAGCTTGAAAAAGAAGGATATATAGAAACTGTTGCTGGGAAGGGGACTTATGTTTCACATAAAAATAATGAACTATTAAAAGAACAGCGGCTACGTCTATTGGAAAGTAAAGTAGAAGAGATTGTGAATGAAAGTAAAGTGTTGCAGCTTTCACTGGAAGAGTTGCAACAGATGATTGCGTGTTTATACAAGGGGGAATAAGAGATGTTAGAGCTAAAAAACGTTTGTAAAACTTATCAAGATTTCTCAGTGAAAAATGTAAGTTTTACATTGCCACGTGGATATATTATGGGATTTATCGGACCGAATGGAGCTGGAAAAAGTACGACGATCAAAATGATTATGAATTTAATCAGAAAAGAGAGCGGTGATATAAAAATTTTTGGTAAGGACAATAAGAAAGCCGAAAAGGAAATAAAACAAAATATTGGTTTTGTATATGATGAAAATCATTATTACGTAGATTTAACGTGTGAGCAAATGAAACGGATTATTGCACCGTTATATAAAAAGTGGGACGAAAAGCAGTATCAATCGTATATGCAGAGATTACAAGTTCCAACGTATAAAAAGATTAAAGAGTTATCCAAAGGGATGAAAATGAAATTTGCGATTGCAATCGCACTTTCACACCATGCGGAATTCATTATTATGGATGAACCAACAGCAGGATTAGACCCAGTTGTTCGAAGTGAATTACTTGATATGCTGCAAGAGATTGTAATGGAAGATGAAGTATCTGTATTATTCTCAACACACATTACAACAGACTTAGAGCGCATCGCGGATTATATTACGTTCATCAACGATGGAGAAATTATATTTACTGGTGAGAAAGATGAATTAATGGAGAATTACGTAATCGTAAAGGGAAGTAATGATTTATTAGACCGAGAAGGAAAAGAGCTATTTGTTGGATTACGAAAAAATAAATTTGGTTTCGAAGGTTTAGCAGAGGATAAACAAGCAATTGTCGATTGGTTTGGAAATGAAGTTGTACTAGAAAAGCCTACATTAGATGATATTATCGTTTACACCGCGAAAGGGAGAGGTGCTTATGCGTCAGCTCATATATAAAGATTTGTTCTTTTTTAGGGTAACGTGGTTAGTGAATCTAATTGTGCCTCTTGTATTATTTATGTTAGATCCAAGTGGTGAATTGTTATTTTCGATGAGTTGTCTATTTATAACTCTTTCTTCCGTTATGACGTTAACTTTTATGGATGAAAGGAATAACAGTGACATTATTATAAATAGTTTACCGGTAAGCCGAAAGGATATCATAATTGCTAGATATGTTTCCAGTGCAATATTTATTGTTGGTGGCATACTCTCTACGATGTTAGTTGTTTTTCTTGTAAGAGGCATTGTGGTCATTGGTGATATCGGTACCTATCATCCGAATCTATACATTGAAATTCCATGGTATGAAGTAATAAATGGAGCTGTTTACGCCGTATTTTTTGTTGTAACATTCTTTCCTAGTTATTATGTTACAAGGTCAAAGATAGCACGAAGTATAGTGTCAGGAGCATCAATGGTAGTTGGTGGAATTGCTTGGATATTCATAGGAGATGGATTGGATGAAACAACACCTTCATTCATTGAGTGGATTATGAATCCAGTGCATATCGGTGTATTTATAGTTGGAGGAATTATATTAGCTAGTGTCTATATCGCTTCTATGTTTCTTACAATTAAAATTTATGAAACGCGTGATTTATAGAGAGGGGAATTCATATGCAACAGTTGATTTTGAAGGAGTTTTTCTTACAGAAGAAGATGTTTCCTTTCTATTTTTTAATACCTATTTTATCTGTTTTTAGAAATTCCGTAGAACCGATGGGGATTGCAATAGGATTATTTATAACATGTAGTACGATTATATATATTTCTTTTTATTATGACGAGAAAAGTAAAATAGAAAAAGTATTAGTGAGTTTGCCGATAATGAGAAAAGAGATAGTTATAGCTAAATATATTTCAAGCACATTATTTATTATAGTCGGTTTGAGCATAACTTCTATAGTCGTAATATTAGGAAATATTTTGTTGAACAGAGATATAGTTATTCCTGGATATGCAATATTTTCAGCAATAGTAGCAACTTTGATTTATTGTGTAGTAACGATACCTACTAATTACATTGGAGGATATAAAGCTATTACTGTCTTGAATGTGATTATGATTTTTCCTTTAATGGGTATGATTGGCCTTATGTGCAATATTTTTGGTGATGAAATAATTATGTTAAAAGTACTCCACTCTCAAGAGGCTACACTAGCAATGAGTGTTCTTGGTATCGGAGTGTTAGTAAGTATAGTCATATCAATGTTTCTCTCAATGAAAATGTTTCAGGAGGCAGAGTTATAGAAGGGACATTTTCATATTAGGAGGGTAAAACATGATCAAGCAATTAGTCTTAAAAGATATAGTGTTGCAAAGAAAGTTAGGGTTTGCGTATCTTATATGTTTGTTTTTCCTTGCTATTGTTGATTTTCGTAGTGATAGCTTCCTTATGACGATTAGCTTATCTATACCTTTTCTTGGCATGGTACTGTCAATGAGTTATGAGGGGAAAAATAAAAGTGAAATAATAGTAAATAGTTTACCGTTACAACGTAAAGGAATTGTCATAGCAAAATACATATTTGTAAGTATTTTAGTTGCGTTAGGGGGGATTCTCTCACTTGTGGTTGGTTTGATTCAGTTACAAAATGAACATATAACTGGATTTATGCTGTGGGGAGAAATTCTCGGAGGTATAACAGGTGGGCTTGTTTGTAGCATAATTGTACTTCCGATTGAATTCTCAGTAGGATATAACAGTGCAAAACAAATTGCTCCTTTTATCGGAATAGCATTTGGGTATTTAAGTGGACTAATTGTAAGTAACGTATGGTTAGATGTAGAGAATGTTTGGAGCACGAGTCTAGTCGTAAATGTTTGTTTTATAGCTGGGCTGCTTCTTTTATATATCATGTCTATGTTATTCTCAATTCATTTGTATAGTGAGCGTGATTTGTAAGAGAGAGGAGAATAGTGTTGAAACAACTAATTTTAAAAGATTTCATCATTCAATGGAAATTTTTAATTTGGTACATATTGTATCCTGTTTTCTTTTATATGGCTTTAACAGATACGGAAAATCTGTTCATAATTATGTCAGTAATTATTACAATTGGGGCAACAGTAAAAACATTTGAAGCAGATAGTAAAAATGAGAGTGAAGTTATAGCGAGTAGTTTGCCAATATTCAGAAAACAAATTGTGTATGCGAAATATATAGTAGCAATTATTATTCTCTTTATAAGCGTAACGGTCGGTTGTTTCACGATGGGAATGAAGAATGGGGTTAACCTATTTGAATTTATTGAAACGACAATGGTTGCTAGTATTAGCTTTATTTTAGTGTATTTAAGCTTTGTTTTACCGATATCGTTTTGGCTAGGGTATAAAAAAACTATTTTTATTACGATAGTAATATTCATGGCGCCGATTGTTATTTTAGAAACTTTGTTTCAAATCAACCTGGAACAAATTCAACTATACAACAGCGTGTTATTCGTTAGTTCAATTTTCATGTTCATAGTATCTATCTTCGTTTCAGTGAAATTGTATGAGAAGAGAGAATTTTAAAAGGTGCCTCGTAAAAGGCACCTTCTTCAATAACGGCAATACGAGAGCAAAAGTTTATAAACAGAAAGGCTATTAGGCACATCTTTCGGAGTATGTAATATAAAGCTGAAAACGATAACGAAAATGAGAAAGAGGAAAAATAAAAATAGGATCTGCTTATGTATAGAATTTTGCATATAACCCACTCCTTTTTTAGGTAGTATGTCCAAAAGAAAGAAGGATATGAAAAATTTTAGGAGGGAGAATGATGAACAAAAGAAAGTGGTTATATAGAATTGGGGTACTTTTATTTTCAATTGGTCTCATAATAGCAAATTTTTACTCGGATATACCACCGCCATTTCCTAATTTGCATAAAGGGATTGGTATAAGTATTGTCATAGCTGGTCTGCTTTGTCTGATCGCATCAAATTTCTATAGAAAATCAGAATGAATATAAAGTGAAACTTTAATCAGTGGGGGTCTTACTGCCCGTTAATGCGGGATAAAAAAAGGACAGTTACTTCTTTTCAGAAGAACTGTCCTTTTTAAATAACTTGTTCCATAGCTTGGCGATACTCCATATAATCACGATTGTAATGGAGGCGATAATTGACCAAGCGATAGATGCAATTTCAAGTGCCATGTTAGGAAGGAATGTAAGAATGAATAGTACTTTATGAAACAGCCATTCTATTATATGAAAACTTATTTGTAATAGAATGACGATCCCGAGTGTAATCCATGCTAAGATTTGTTTTCCTTTTTCTTTCCACATGACATTCACCTCACGTTAGCCTAATAATTTTAAGCCAACAGCGCCGCATAGAATGCAGCTTAAGAAGGCAAGGCGACGCCAATCCGCTGACTCGCGGAAAATAAGAATACCGAGAAGTGCACTTCCGGCAGTTCCGATTCCAGTCCAAATTGCGTAAGCAGTTCCCATCGGTAATGTGTTCATTGCAAGAGATAAGAAGAAGAAGCTTACGCCAAAGTTAGCGATTAAAATAACTTTTGGTGCCCAGCCTTTCTTTTCAGTGGCTACTTTCATAAAGAGTACACCAACAATTTCACAAATACCAGCTAGAATTAAAAATACCCAAGCCATTTTATGCGGCCTCCTTCGCTTCTTTTTCTTCTGTTACTCGTTTTAAACCAATTACTCCGAAGAAGATTAAACCAATTAATAAAACTTTTACGATAGAGAAAGGTTCTCCGAAGATGAAAATCTCTGTAAGAACGATTCCACCAGCTCCAATTCCTGTAAAGACTGCGTATACAGTGCCGACAGGTAAATCTTTATATGCTCTAAATAATAAGACGAAACTAATTGTAATTAATAGAGCAACACCAGCCCACTCAAGTGGTGCCTCCGCTTTTTTAAGTCCAATAACCCAAAAGATTTCAATAATACCAGCTATGATTACATAAATCCATGCCATATGTCATTTCTCCTTCCTACCAGTCGTTAGGTAAAGGGCTTAAAAACGACGCATTGCAAAGGAGCAATCCGTCAGTTTGAAAGTCCGCGCCAAAATACTTTCCAAGAAGCTTCTAAACGTGTCTCAAAACGATTTAAACCTGCGTATAGTAGTTCAACCATAAGGCCGTCAAGTAAGCATAAAAAAGCCTCCAAAGCGTCTTTTACTTCAATGTTATGCAGTTCATCTTGTTCGCTTGCTCTTTTAAACACAGGGAATAAAAGTTTTCCGACATTTTCAATGTGTACATTCGCTTTATCAATAATTTGTTCGCGAAATGCATCCGGCGGAAAATAAGAAGTTCGTAACCAAAACATTGATTCTTCACTTTCACCAAATCGTTTTGCATAACCTTTTAACAGATTTACTAGCAATTCTTCAGTAGACGATTTTGAAAAATTTTCGATATCGTCAGTGAAGCTTTGTAAATCTTTTTGAAGAGCGGATTCTAAGCATGTAAAATATAGCTCTTCTTTTCCTTTAAAGTGTGCGTAAATCGATGGTTTTTTAATCCCAACTTCTTGAGCAATATTTGCTAATGAAGTTCCTTCGTAGCCGTAGCGTGCGAAATGAGAAAGTGCTACAGCTTTAATGCGGTTTGCTGTCATTTTCATCCCCTACCTACCGTTCGTTAGGTTCATTATATGAGATAAAAAATATAAAGTCAATAGGTGAAGAACTGAAAAAAGAGTGCTATGGTTGGCACTCTTTTCTAGACTGTTTTTCGCTCAATTAAATGGAATGAAAGTTCTTCTGAGTTTCCAATAATGTGTTCGTTTTGTATCTGTTTATGAAATAAAGAAAAAGCACGTGATCCCATTGTGAGCCCGGGATGCTCAATAGTTGTAATTTCTAATGCTTTTGAAATTTCATGGTTATCAAATCCCAGGATAGCGAGGTCTTCAGGTATGCGAATTCCATGTTTTTTTGCCTCTGTTAATAAACCAGCAGCTACTTGATCGTTCGCTGTGAAAATAGCGGTTGGACGATTTTTCATGTTTAAAATACGATGAAGTATTTTTGCCCCGTTCTGCATCGTATAACATTGATGGAAAATCCAATCAGGGTGTACTGTTTTTCCTTCGTGACGAAGAGTATCGGCGAAAGCTTTTTCACGCTCGATTGAATTAACACTTGTTTTTCTTGCTAAACAAATGCCGATTTTTTCATGACCTTTACTGAGTAAATAGGAAGTACCGAGACGGAATCCTTCGTAATGATCTACATAGACAGATGAAATGAGGGGATGGTTCATTTTTTCACATGAAATAATAGGGGCAAATTTTGCGAACGGTTCAATTTGTTCCCATGAACTCGTGCGAGAGCAAATAATCATCCCGTCAAATTGTTTCATTTTCATCATTTCAAGAACGCGAATTTCTTCAATACTATCGTAATTCGTTTGGCATAAATTAATATGATATCCAGCTGCTAACGCTTCGTTTCCGATTCCTTCAATGATCGTGCTAAAGTACGGAAGATTAATAAAAGGTAGCATAACCCCGATCGTATACGTTTTTCCCTTTATTAAATGGATAGCATTTATATTTTTGGCATAGTTCAATTCTTCAACTGCATCTAAAACACGCTTACGCTTTTCTTCTTTTACGTAAGGATGATTATTAAGAACACGAGAAACAGTTGATATAGATACACCAGCAGTTTTTGCAATTTGTTTTATATTGGCCATATGTATCACCTCTTTACTTAATTATAAGGGGAAAATAATAAGAATGAAAAAATCTTGACCTGAAAAGCTTTTCACAATCTATGTTATAAGCATGACTTCTGTTATTCGCGTAACCTTTTTATTTGGGCGTAAGAATAGCGAGGTCTTTTTTGTATGTCTGCAAAGAGTTTTTGTCAAAATGTGTGAGAATAACGTGGAAAGTTTTCGGAGGAGGCGTTTGATAACGAAGCGAATAGAAGAGAGTATAAACGCTTCGCTCGTTAAGAGAGCGGTATGAAAGGGCGGAAACAAATTGAAAAAAGGAATCATTTGTTTCGTGTTTTCTAGTGTAATACTTAGCTCATGTTCATTTCAGCAAACGATGCAAGAAGAAAAAACATTTGTAGGAACAACAGGAGGGGCTAAGGACCGTGTTACTGATCCGATTCCCCTAAAGGAACTTCCAAAATATTTTCCGGCAAAGTTTAAAGTTCCAACGTTTTTACCTTATGACATTACGAGTGATGTGAAGGGAGAGGTAAGAACGATGGGAAAGAAGAATGCTGTCTTAACGATTAAATATAAGCAACAAGAGAAAGGAAGGCACGATTATATAGAATTAACAGTGGCCAACTTTTCTTACAGTTTTCCATACCTCGTAGAAGAGAATCGATTTCAAGAACAAATGAAATTGAATAATGGAGCACCTGCTTATTTTAAAAATAAGGATGATTACGAGAGAGGGGACGAATTTGCTACGCTTATATGGAAAGAGAAGGGGATTGAATATCAGCTATTATATCGTAATGTAGATGAGAAAGATGAAGATGTGATTAAACAAAATCTGCTGTACATTGCGAACAATATGGAATGAAAAAACTAGCTGTATCGTGCAGCTAGTTTTTTGTATATTATTTCTTTTTAATTTTTCCTGACCAAGATTTAAATCCACCTTTTAATTGGTAGAAATCTGTGTAGCCTTGTTTTTTTAAGTATTGAGCTGCACGACCTGTACGGAATCCGCTTTGGCAATATAAATAAACCGGTTGATCTTGGCGAAGTTCTTTGTGGCGAAGGCGAATTTGTGATAATGGAATGTTACGCGCACCTAAAATATGTCCCGCGTTAAATTCATCCGCTTCGCGAATATCGATAAGCTGTGCTTTACGGTAGCCAGCGCGAAATTCATCTTCTGAAAGTGTTTTAATTAATTTTTTCTGATAGAAATACATCCATACAGTGTAGCCGATGAATGCTGCAATTGCGGCTAGTATAATAATCAAGTTTGTTGACACGATTCTATCGCTCCCTTTTTTCTTATCCTACTTTCAATATTATAATGCCCATATGTATTTATGCAACAGATTCATTTGTATATAAGAAGAAATTTCGTATTCTTTCACAAATTTTGTCGAATTTGGTAGACTAGAGAATGTGAAAAATAATTGGTTATATGAGGTGCAGGATGGGAAAAGAAAAATGGTGTTATATTAACTCTGGTCAATGTTCACCAGCATTTAATATGGCGTTAGATGAATGTTTATTAAATTGGCAAAGTGCAAAGAAAATGTCACCAACAATTCGTTTTTATGAATGGGAAGTACCAACATTAACAGTCGGGTATTTCCAGCGTGTTGAAAAAGATATAAATATGGATGTAGTTAACGAAAAGAAATATGGATTCGTTCGTCGTCAAACAGGCGGCAGGGGTGTACTACATGACAAAGAATTAACGTACAGTGTTATTGTGTCTGAAGATCATCCGAATATGCCAAAAACAGTTACAGAAGCATACCGAATTATTTCGCAAGGCTTATTGGACGGTTTTAAGGCATTAGGATTAGAAGCGTATTATGCAGTTCCGAAAACAGAAGCGGATCGTGAGAATTTAAAAAATCCGCGTTCAGGAGTATGTTTTGATGCACCATCTTGGTATGAGATTGTAGTTGAAGGAAGAAAAATAGCGGGTAGTGCCCAAACACGTCAAAAAGGTGTTATCTTACAACACGGTTCTATTCCGTTAGAAATAGATTTAGATGAGTTATACGACCTATTTTTATTCCCAAATGAGCGAGTAAAAGAGCGTATGAAAAACATGTTTTCTTCTAAAGCGGTAGCGATTAATGAATTAACAGACCGCACATTTACGATTGAACAGTTAATTAAAGCGTTTGAAACTGGATTTGAAAAAGGTTTAGATATAGAGCTTGTGCCGTATGAACTAACAGAAGAACAGCTTCATGAAGTTCAAACTTTAGCAAAAGAGAAGTATGAAAGTAATGAATGGAATTATAAAAAATAAGGAGATGGCGACCGCCATCTCCTTATTTTTATAGTAAATTAAGTACTTTTTCTACTTTGATTCCTTTATCTTGTAAAGAACGAAGGCGATTTACAACGTCCATAATTTCTTTGTCGAATGTAACGCTAATACCTTGGCTTTGTAGTTCTTTTTTTAATCCTTCAATAGAATCATCTATGTCGATGCCAAGCTCGTAATCTTGACAAACTTCAATTGTCTTTTTCACAAGTTTAACATAATTTTCTTGTAGTTTTGTATTTGTTTCAGTCAAAGCAGGTTGCTTCGGTTTTATAGGAGTAACCGGTGCTGTCTCTTGCTTTGTAACTGGAGTAGGTACTGCTTTTTTCACAGGTGCTGGAGTAGATAGTTCTATAGCTGCTTCAACACTTACTGACTTCGGCGTTGGTACCGGAGTAGGTTTAGGCGCAGCAGGTGTTTCTACTCGCGTAATAGGCTTTGGAGCAGGTGTAACTGCTTTTGGAGCTTCTACAACTGTTTCTTCTTGCTCAGCAGCTTCTTTATTTTCTTTGCTCCACATAACGCGTTCAACTTCTAGAGAAACATTGTTTTTGTTCATCGCTGTTAATGTAACTTTACCAACCTCAGCGTTCCCAGTGAAATCAACAATTTTATAAATAACACTCTTGTTCCAATCCACGTTTCCGCTCAAAAATAATTCTTCGTTACATTTCGGCGTTAAGCCCTCGATTTTAATTTCTGCGTTTACACCGTTTTCACTATATACCATAATTAGCGAAGCATTTACATCTTCGTCTGCTAACATTAGTTCACGTACCATTTTGCCGGTGCGTACTTGCGTTTTCTTCTTAACTGACATCTAATTTCTCCTCTCAAAAATTCAGTAATAATAAAAAAATCGTATAACGAAAAATAATTGCTCACGAAGATTTATGATACCGATAATAAAAGCATCACGTCAACAATTAACTTTAATTATTTTGCATTTTTCTTATTTTCTTTATGAAATTTTTCAATTTGTAAAATTATACAGAAGAAAAACAGCCGTTTGAAGGGCTGTTAAAAATTTGATTTTTTGTATAGTAATTTATATAAAATAAAAAATAGGATAGCGAGTAAGGCGTTTTGCCAAAAGGTTAGATGATAAATGAAATAAGGTTGTTTTTTAAAATAGATATTTAAAAATACAGCTGAACAAAATGGAGTAGCAAATGCGAATCCAAATAGAATCCTTCTTTTCCAATTCATTGTTTGATCAAAAGAGTAGCGTTTTAATAAATATAAAATGAAAAGTATACCTAGTACGATAAGTGAAATAGACAAAGTAGTCCCAGGAATACTAAAAGGTGGACTTAATCTTTCTGTATTCTTTTCAAAAAGAAAAATGAAAAGAGAAGCAACGGTATCCATTCCAAACTGTATAGCAAGAAGTAGGCTAATAATAAAGCTAATTAAAGAAAATTTTTCAAACTTAGTTGGAGTTGGCAAAGCCGCTATAAGTTCATCGCAATAAGGTTGTAGGTCATCACCAAAGATGTCATAAGCATTTTTATTTTCTGCTTGTGCTTCGATGAGGTGATCTAATATTTCTAATAATAGTTCTTCTACTTGATGTTCAGGTACGTTAGATAACCGAAGATATACTAGCATATCGCCATAAGCAGCTTCGTTTTCAGGTGTTAGAAGTTTGCGTTTTCTGTTGTTTAGTTCTATCATATCTTGAGCTTTCATCCCTATCACTCCCCTTGTAATAAGTTGTTTACCGTCGTTGAAACCATTCCCCAACTTTTTTTAAATTCTTCAAGTTGTTCTAATCCCTTATCAGTTACGTGATAATATTTTCGCTTCGGTCCAAGAGAGGAAGCCTTTAATGTACCTTCAATAAGTTTCTCTTTTTGCATGCGTAACAATAAAGGATAGATGCTTCCTTCACTTACGAATGTAAAGCCGTGTTTATTTAATTTTGTACTTAGTTCATATCCGTACACTTCTTCTTGTGAAATGATATATAGAATGCAACCTTCTAGTACACCTTTTAACATTTGGCTGTGCATGATTTCACCACCTTTTATCCAGGTAACTTGCCTTGCAAGGTAGCTGTTATCCAAATTATAACAGTCAGTAACTTGCAACGCAAGTTACTGAAGTGGAAAACTTTAATCTGTGTTAATTTTCATGTGCTTCCCATACTAATGAGAGGAGGGAAGCACATGAAACCATTTATGCCAAAACTCGTTTACTTTGAACCGAGGGCACTCGAATATCCGCTTGGAAAAGAGCTTTATGAGAAGTTTACGAAGATGGGATTAGAAATCCGTGAAACGACATCACACAATCAAATTAGAAATTTTCCAGGGGAAAATGAATTGCAAAAGTATCGTAATGCAAAAGCAACACTTGTCGTTGGGGTGAGGAAGACGTTAAAGTTCGATACATCAAAACCTTCAGCTGAATATGCAATTCCGCTTGCAACAGGGTGTATGGGACATTGTCATTATTGCTATTTGCAAACGACACTTGGGAGTAAACCTTACGTAAGGGTGTATGTGAATCTAGATGAAATCTTTGAGAAGGCAAAGCAATATATGGATGAAAGGGCCCCTGAAATAACAAGATTTGAAGCGGCGTGTACATCAGACATCGTTGGAATTGATCATTTGACACATGCATTAAAGCGGGCGATAGAGTTTATCGGAGAAAGTGAACATGGACGTTTACGCTTCGTTACCAAATATTCGCATGTTGATCATTTATTAGATGCAAAGCATAATGGGAAAACGCGTTTTCGATTTAGTATTAATTCACGTTATGTTATTAAAAATTTTGAACCAGGGACATCGCCATTTGAAGAGCGAATTGAGGCTGCTCGTAAAGTAGCGGGGGCTAATTATCCTCTTGGCTTTATTGTTGCGCCAATCTATATGCATGAAGGGTGGGAAGAAGGGTACCGTGAATTGTTTGAACGATTGTACAATGCGTTAAAAGACATGACGATACCAAATTTAACGTTCGAATTAATTCAACATCGTTTTACGAAACCAGCCAAAAAAGTCATTCAAGAACGTTATCCGAATACGAAACTTGAAATGGATGAAGAGAAGCGGAAATATAAATGGGGACGATACGGTATTGGGAAATACGTATATCAAAAGGATGATGTGGAAGTATTAGAAGAAACAATACGAGGTTATATATATGAGTATTTTCCCGATGCAGAAATTCAATATTTTACATAAGGGGAATCTGGATTCTTTTTTTGTTTTATATATTTAGGCTCGTTTCCACCTTGTCACGTTATTCTTTCTGGTGTATCATTTTATTGATTGCTTCGTACGGAATAAGCAAAATGAAATTGGATGGAGGAAACCGATGCCTACCCCTAGTATGGAAGATTATATTGAACAAATTTATTTGTTGATTGATGAAAAGGGTTATGCCCGTGTATCTGATATTGCTGAAGCGCTTAGTGTACATCCATCCTCTGTAACAAAAATGGTACAAAAATTAGACAAAGACGAATATCTAATTTATGAAAAATATAGAGGGCTTGTATTAACATCAAAAGGTAAAAAAATCGGAGAACGTCTCGTATATCGTCATGAATTGTTAGAACAGTTTATGCGCATTATCGGTGTGGATGAAAGCAAAATTTATAATGATGTAGAAGGAATTGAACATCATTTAAGTTGGGAATCAATTGACCGTATCGGTGATTTAGTACAATACTTTGAACAAGATGAAGTTCGAGTAAAAACACTTCGTGGTGTTCAAAAAGCAAATGAAGAGAAAAGTAATTAAGGGGAACGTGTGGCGTTTCCTTTTTTATTTCAATCGAAAAGGATGGGAGAATAATGAAAGCAATTATTTTTGATTTTGATGGATTAATTGTGGACACAGAAACAATATGGTTTCACTCTTTCAGAGATGCTGTTCGTGAATACGGCGGTGAGTTACCTTTAGAGGAATTTGCAAAATGTATTGGAACGACAGATGAAGTGCTTTATGCATATTTAAAAGAGCAATTAAAAGAAAAATTTAACGAGCATGCATTAAAGGGAAAAGTAACAACTTTACATAAAGAGAAAATGAAAATACCAAAAGCGCGTGACGGGGTAAAAGAATATTTAGAAGAAGCGAAAGAACTTGGATTGAAAATCGCATTGGCCTCTAGTTCATCTAGGGAGTGGGTCGTTCGTTTTTTAGAAGAGCTACAAATTAGAGATTATTTTGAAGTGATTAAAACGCGAGAAGATGTAGAGAAGGTAAAACCAGATCCAGCTCTTTATAAAGTTACGATAGAAGAATTAGGAATTGAACCATCAGAAGCTGTTGTATTTGAAGATTCATTAAATGGATTGAAAGCAGCGGTGGCAGCAGGATTAAAGTGTGTCGTCGTACCTAATGATGTGACAAGAAATTTGCAATTTGAAAACCATCACCTTCGTATCGAAAGTATGAAAGAGAAAAGTTTGAAAGAAGTGCTTCAACATATAAAGTGAAACTTTAATCAGTAGGGTTTTTCGCATCTTCCACTGATTATTAGCCCCGCACCAACCAGGATAAAAAAAGACCGTATTTCCTAAAAGGAAGCACGGTCTTTCTTTTTGTTTTTTTTACCTTCAATGACAGTTAAATGAGATTGTTTTCTTTTTCTTTTCAACGATGGAGAATTACCCTTTTTCCCCTTGTCATCAGAAGCATTTCGTTTCAAGAAAGAATTGCTTAGGGGTGCTACATTTTGTTTCCCGTGTTTGCGGTTCGATTGTTTCGCTGCACGCTTATATGAGCTTTGCGAATTTGCAGAACCACTAGAGTTTGTAAACATTTTGTAGAGTAAGTAAAAGATACCGACGACAGCTAACATGATACCAATGTTTTTCAATACTTCCATTGGATTTGTAATAACAGATGAAACAAGGCCGAATATTGCCAATCCGATAATAAGCACAAATATAGCGAATGTAAACGAACGACCGTTCATAAGGGACACCTCCTAAAAACATATATTAAAATTAGTATATTAACGATGAGGAAAGGAGTTGAACACCATTTTTAAATAATTATTGTTTGTTTTCTAAACGTAATAATTCTTCAAACGATGCGATTGCAACTTCCGCTTGATCATCTGTTGGTTCTTTCGTTGTTAATAGTTGCAGCCATAATCCTGGATATCCAAGTACTCGTAAAACAGGGACATCTCGTAATCGATTGGTAAATTGTAATACTTCAAAAGAAATACCGAGAACAACTGGAATTAATAAAATTCGGTTTACTACCCTTGCCCAAAGCGGATCTGTAGGGACGAGGAAATAGACAAACATTCCAATAATGACTGTAAATATAATAAAGCTACTGCCACAGCGATAATGGAGGCGAGTTTGCTTTTGAACATTTTCTACAGTCAGTGGAAGATTATTCTCATAAGCATTGATTACTTTATGTTCCGCACCGTGGTACTGAAATACCCGCTTAATAAGTGGGGTTAAAGAAATGAAGTATATATAGCTCAATAATAGCATGAGCTTAATGACACTTTCGACAATGATTTGCCCTGTATGAGATGGGAAAATCGGTCTCGTTAATTCAGCTAAAAGTGCAGGAACTGCTGTGAAAATTACTTTACCGAATATGAACGATAAAACGCCAACTGCTGCAACTCCTAATACCATCGTTAATTTTGATTGTTCTTCTTTTTTATTTGCAAGTTGTTCATCTTCTTCTGGGTGGACATCAAATCGTTCTGAAGCAAAGTTTAAATGTTTCGCTCCATTCGCACTTGCATCCACAATAGCGGCAATACCTCGTAAAAATGGAATTTTCTTTAGTAGAGATAATGCTTTATTACGAACGCGTGGTAAACGATAAAATTCAATCGATTTATCTTTACGACGAACCGCTGTAACAGTATATTCTCTACCGCCAAACATAACTCCTTCTATGACTGCCTGCCCGCCATATATTTGTTTTGACTCTTCTGCCATGTTAACACCAACCTGTATTTGTTTCTCTCTTATGTAGAAAAAGAGGCAATTGTCATACTTGGTTTTGTCATCTTGAAATAAGACAATCACCGAGTTTCCTTTATTTTATCGACAAATACAGGCAGATGACAAGGGAAAATGTTACGAGAGTCGGACATTTCTTATTCTTTTTATAGACAAATTTTGCAGGATTTAAACATGCCTCAAAATAGTTTCGGGCATACTATTGAGCGGAGGTGTCAATGTGAATCAAGAACAATCAACAATAAGAAACTTTGTACAAATTGGTTTATTTGGTGGCTTATTTTGGGGAGGTATATGGTATTTCCTTCATATATTCTCATTTACAGAAGCTGGACCTAACTATTTACTTTTACCGTTTGCATTTGGAGATTGGAAAGAAGGGGTTTGGGGAAATGTACTAGGTATCGTTTGTATGGGACTTCTTTCAATTTTAGTGGCATTTCTCTATAAAGCCCTTTTTAAAAAGTTTGAAGGAGTATTCCCTGGCGTACTATACGGTTTGTTTTGGTGGGCATTATTATTTTTGGGGATGGGGCTAATGGCACCTGTTATTAAAAGTGCACTCCATTTACCGAAAGAAACAATTGTAACGACAATATGTATCTTTATATTATATGGTGTTTTTATTTCGTATTCTGTAGCATTCGAATCGAATAATACAAATAGAGGAGAAGGGGTCGAGAAGACAAACTATTCAAATAAGTGATTCCTATGTTAAAATGTCGTATAGACATTTTTTAATATTAAGGAGTTTTAAGAAAATGAAAAAGTTACTCCTCGTAAATGGTCCTAACCTAAATCGCCTTGGCGTTAGGGAAGTAAATGTATACGGAAAAGGAACGTTAGCGACGCTTGAAACAGATATGAAACACGAAGCAGAGAAAATGGGAGTGGAGTTAGAATGTTTCCAATCGAATCATGAAGGTGCTATTATCGATCGTCTTCATGAGGCTGAAGATATATATGAAGGGATCATTTTAAATCCTGGAGCATTTACGCATTATAGCTATGCGATTCGAGATGCAATTGCGAGCATTTCGATCCCTGTTATTGAAGTACATATTTCTAACATTCACCAGCGTGAATCGTTCCGTCACGAATCTGTGACGGCGGCTGTTTGTGCGGGACAAATTGTTGGATTTGGTTTTTATGGCTATAAGTTAGCGTTATTTGCATTAATGGAGAAATTGAGGGAGGCATAAAGTAATGGAAAAGATCGGGAGATTAAGAAGTGCGTTTGATGAGGCTGGTATTGACGGTATCGTATTAACGAATGAACATAGCCGTAGATATATGGCGAATTTCACAGGAACAGCTGGTGTTGTACTAATTTCAAAAGAGCGTGCTCTATTTATTACAGATTTCCGTTATGTAGAGCAAGCTAGTAAGCAAGCGGTTGGATACGAAATAGTGCAGCATCCAGGATTAATTCTTGATGAAGTTGCGAAACAAGTTAAAGAACTTGGAATTCAAAAGCTAGGCTTTGAGCAAGATACTCTTACATATAGCTCTTACGTAACGCATAATGAAGCGATCGAAGCTGAATTCATCCCAACTTCTGGGCTTGTAGAAAAGTTACGCTTGATAAAGACTGATTCAGAGATTAAGATATTAAAGGAAGCTGCACAGATTGCAGATGCTGCCTTTGAGCATATTCTATCATTCATTCGCCCGGGAGTATCTGAAATTGAAGTGTCAAATGAACTTGAATTTTTCATGAGAAAACAAGGAGCAACATCTTCTTCGTTTGATATTATCGTTGCTTCAGGTCTTCGTTCGGCATTACCGCACGGCGTGGCATCTGAAAAAGTGATAGAAAAAGGAGATTTCGTTACATTAGACTTCGGCGCTTATTACAAAGGATATTGCTCTGATATTACTCGTACGATTGCAGTCGGTGAACCATCTGATAAATTAAAAGAAATTTATAATATCGTTTTAGAAGCACAACTACGTGGTGTGAACGGTATTAAAGCTGGTTTAACGGGTCGTGAGGCTGATGCATTAACGCGTGATTACATAACGGAAAAAGGATATGGTGAATACTTCGGACACTCTACTGGTCATGGAATCGGTCTTGAAATCCATGAAGCACCAGGTTTAGCGTTCCGTTCTGATACAGTACTTGAACCAGGTATGGCTGTAACAGTAGAACCAGGTATTTATATTCCAGGTGTTGGCGGGGTACGTATTGAAGATGATATCATTGTAACAAGTGAAGGCAATGAAGTAATAACGAAATCACCAAAAGAACTTATTATTTTGTAATACACAGGAGGATTTTTTTACATGATTTCAGTAAACGATTTTCGTACAGGTTTAACAATTTCAGTGGACAATGCCCTTTGGCAAGTAATGGATTTCCAACACGTAAAGCCAGGTAAAGGTGCTGCATTCGTTCGCTCTAAACTACGTAACCTTCGCACAGGATCTGTTCAAGAGAAAACATTCCGTGCAGGTGAAAAAGTAGAAAAAGCACACATCGAAAACCGTCGTATGCAATACTTATACGCGAGCGGTGAGTCTCACGTATTTATGGATAACGAAACTTATGAGCAAATCGAACTTGGCGAAAACCAAATCGAGCGCGAATTAAAATTCTTAAAAGAAAACATGGGAGTATCTATTATGACATACCAAGATGAAGTACTTGGTGTTGAGCTTCCGAACACAGTTGAATTAACAGTGTCAGAAACAGAGCCTGGTATTAAAGGTGACACAGCTTCTAACGTAACAAAACCAGCTAAATTAGAAACTGGTCTTGTTGTACAAGTACCAATCTTCATTAACGAAGGCGAAATGCTTATCATCAACACTGGTGAAGGTAAATACGTTTCTCGTGCATAGTAGAAAAGCACTCGTGATTATCACGAGTGCTTTTTTTATAGGAAGTAGGGAAGATAGTAAATTGCAGTTATAACAAAACTAACTGTGACGAGTGAAAGGGTACCCATAATATATGGAGTCAAAACAATTTGAAACGGGCGTATTTCACCAGTTTCAATACCGGTAAAAGTTTTATTCGTTACATGATCCATATTGTTATTTCTAAAGTTACTCATAATAATTAACCACGTAATTGCAAATATTGCTAGACTGCCAAGGAAAAAGCTCTCCAAAAATGACCAGCCGACCATTTTTGAAAAAAGATAAATAATAGCTAATTCTACTACAATTGTTAAACTAATTTTTAATGCTTTCATATTTTCCCCCCTCATTTTGTACGTCCAGCCAATTTGAAAAATTCTTGCGTGATACGACATGTAGTGAGCAAGGTGACTTTACTTCTTTCTCAAGTGCAGCATGTTCGCCTGGAAACTTGTTTTCCACATGCAATGAAATATAAGGTAGTTTCTCTTGCGCCTTTAAAGAGCGAATGTTAGTCGTTTTGGCACCAGCGAATACGTATGTGAGTTGTAAGTCTAAGAAAGCAACTTTAAAGATTTCTTTTTTAGCGGCCTCGTTATATCCTTTTCCCCAGTATGGATAGCCGATCCAACTGCCAATGTGAGATTGCTTTTTCTCATAATTAATATGTTTAAGTGTGGTGAGGCCAATTATTTCATTTTCTTCATTTACAATCACTCTTGATAAGGAGTGCTTTTTTCGTTCCTCTTCAATTGCAAAAAGAATGAATGTTTTTGTATCTTCCACTGATTCTACTTTTAGCCCTAATGCATTTTTTACATGTGGATTGCTTGATAGCTCAAAAATCACATTTGCATATCGTAAATCGAGCGGTAATAAAGTAACTTGCTTCATCATCTATGCTCCTTTTCTATTAAATATACCATAAATTAATTAGAATATTCAGTTTTAGATTAAGTCGATAGAGAAAAATTATGTTTTTACTTCTGAAATAGACAACCTCTGCATATGGTTGTACAAATATATTCTTTTTCAGAATAAGGAAGTAGTAACTGTTATGGGAGAAGGTGGGAGAATGAAACAGTGGCTAGCGGCAATGGAAACATCCGTGCTTGTTATGGGATTACTTCGGTTGTTTTCAGGAAGCGCGGAAATATTCGCCGCTTTGCTTATGCTTTACGTGAATGATGCGAAGAAAGCATTGTTTATAAATGGTATGTTGGCGTTTGTTGGACCGACCGTATTAATTTTAACAATGACAATTGGCATAGCGAGTGTAGCAAGTGAGATTTCTTTCTTGAAACTCTTTTTTCTAGCACTTGGAATTGGCTGCATTTTTATCGCGTTGTTGAAATAGTAAGTCGAGTATAGTGGGGAGAAGCTTATGAAAGAAGTATTAGAAGTTTTACCGAAAACGATGAAACAGTTAGTTGAAGACTGTAAACAATACGATACTCTAGAGGAAATTCGCGTTCGAATTGGAAGGCCACTAGAGTGTATCGCACATGGAGAAGTGTTTTTCTATGACTATATCGCTACAGCGGAAGATGCGATCCATTTATTGAATAAATTAAGCCAATTCTCAATTTATACGATGGAAGAGGAATTGAAACGTGGATATGTGACACTACGAGGAGGACATAGAATTGGCCTAGCTGGAAAAGTCATTACAGAAAAAAGTGCAGTGAAAATGATTCGGGATGTCTCTTCTTTTAATATTCGTATTGCCCGTCAAAAAATAGGGATTGCTGAGCCGCTTCTGCCATATCTTTATGAATCGCGATGGTTAAACACGATGGTAATTGGCCCACCGCAAACGGGGAAAACAACACTTTTAAGAGATGTAGCACGCTGTATGAGTCAAGGTGTAAGTGCTTCGAAAATTCCTTCATGTAAAGTGGGGATTGTTGATGAACGATCAGAAATTGCGGGTTGTGTGAAAGGAATCCCGCAATATGACTTTGGCGTGCGAGTAGATGTATTAGACGCTTGTCCAAAAGCTGAAGGAATGATGATGATGATTCGTTCTATGAGCCCAGACATATTAATCGTAGATGAAATTGGACGTAAAGAAGATAGTGAAGCGATTATGGAGGCGGTACATGCAGGTGTTCAGCTTTTTATAAGTGCACATGGATTTTCTTATGATGACGTTGTGAAACGTCCATCGTTACAGGCGGTGCTGGAACTTGGTGTATTTGATAGGTTTGTGGAATTATCAAAAGCGAGAGGGCCAGGAACAGTTATGCAAGTGAAAGATAGAGATGGAAAACCAGTATTATCCCATAGAAAGGTTCAAGGCGTATGGTGAAAATATTTGGTGCGGTATTAATAGTTGCTGTTAGCACTTTTTTCGGATTTTCATACGCTAAAAGGTACAGTGAGAGACCGCGGCAACTTAGGTTATTGAAGGCAGCATTGCAATCATTAGAAGCTGAAATTATGTATGGACACACGCCGTTATCTGAGGCTGCAGAGCGTTTAGTCAAACAAATGCCGAAGCCGTTAAATTGGATATTTCAAAGCTTTTCGAAACGGCTAGAGGACGGGGAGCAAACAGTTAGAGAAGCTTGGATTGATAGTTTGAAGGAGAACTGGACGTTAACGGCGTTTAAACAAACCGAGTATGAAATCTTACAACAATTTGGTGAAACACTTGGACAACATGATCGTGAATCACAGCAAAAACATATTCGCTTATGTATTACACATTTGGAGAGAGAAGAAGGAGAAGCGAAAGCATTACAACTACAATATGAAAAAATGATAAAGAGTTTAGGGGTACTAGCAGGGCTACTTATCGTAATTTTACTGCTATAGGGGGGAGAAAGGCGATGTCCATTGATGTTGGATTAATATTTCAAATCGCCGGAATCGGCATTGTTTTAGCTTTCATTCATACTGTACTAAAAGAATTAAAGCGAGAGGATATTGCAAATTGGGTTATCCTTGTCGGTTTTGTCGTTATTTTGTTTCATGTTGCATTTTTAATTAATACTCTATTCGACAAGATTAAAAGTGTCTTTCTCTTCCAGTAAAGGAGGCGGTTCGAATCGAAATTATACAAATTGTCGGATTAGGCCTCGTTGCTACATTTTTAGCTGCTGTTTTAAATCAGCATAAGTCTAGTATTACATCGTTATTTATTGTGTTCATTGGTAGCATGATGTTTCTTCTCTTAATCGATCAAATTCATTCTATTTTACAAATGATTGAGAGAGTGGCGAGTGAAGCGAAGGTTAGCAACGTATATGTAGAAACGTTATTGAAAATTATAGGGATTGCTTATATCGCTGAGTTTGGTGCGCAAATTACAAAGGATGCTGGTCAAGGTGCAATCGCTTCGAAAATTGAATTAGCTGGGAAAATCTTAATTCTCGTCATGGCAATTCCTATTTTGACGGTTGTAATTGAAACAATTCTCGGTTTTTTACCTACGGGATAAGGGGGAGTGAATGTTGAGGAAGTTTGGAGCTAAGCTATTATTTGCTTGCTTCCTTTTCTTTTCTTTACCGATTGTTGTACAAGCTTCTCCTATAGAAACAAACGTCGTTGATCAACAATTGGATAAGCTCGGAATTGAAGATGTGAAGCAATTTTGGGACGGGCTTGTTACAAAGTATGGAGGCTATTTACCAGAGAGTCAAAAAGGAAGCTTTATGGAGTTTGTAAAGGGAGAAAAAGAGTTCTCCATAAAAGAGTGGATGATAGGTCTACTAAAATATTTATTTCATGAGCTTGTTGCAAATGGAAAGTTACTTGGAACGCTCATTATGCTCACGATTTTCAGTGCATTGTTGCAATCGTTGCAATCTGCTTTTTCAAAGAGTAGCGTGAGTAAAATCGCTGATGCAGCCGTATACATGGTACTTATTATTTTCGCTTTAAATAGTTTTTATGTCGTCATGACATATGCAAGAGAGACGATACAAACAATGGTAGATTTCATACTAGCGTTATTACCAATTTTACTCGCACTCATAGCAACAGGCGGCGGTGTTGTTTCTGTATCGTTTTTTCATCCGATTATCATTTTCTTAATGAATACGAGTGGGCTTCTTATGAACTATATCGTTCTACCACTTTTATTACTTGCAACTATATTAAGTATTGTAAGCACGATGAGTGATCAATATAAAGTTACGAAATTGTCCAAGCTTTTGCAAAACGTTAGTGTTGGGATTATTGGTATCTTTTTGACGGTTTTTTTAGGCGTATTATCTGTACAGGGAACAGCGTCAGCCGTTGCTGATGGTATAGCTGTGAAAACGGCCAAGTTTGTAACAGGAAACTTCATTCCTGTAGTAGGAAGGATGTTTACTGAGGCGGCGGATACTGTTATTAGTGCATCTGGATTATTAAAAAACACAGTCGGAATTATCGGGCTCGTTATTTTATGCTTAATTGTCGCTTTCCCAGCGATTCAAATTTTTTGTATCGCGTTTATTTATAAATTCGCAGCAGCAGTATTGCAACCAGTAGGCGGAGGAGCAATTATTCAATGTTTAGATATCATTGGACGAAGTATCATTTACGTATTTGCTTGCTTAGCTATCGTATCATTTATGTTCTTTTTAAGTATCACAATTATTATTGCTGCCGGGAACATTACTCTCATGATGCGGTAGGAGGTGAAGAGTATGCAATTTGTTACAGAGTGGATTAGAAATATTATCGTTTTTTTACTCTTAGCGACAATGCTTCATCTTATTCTTCCAAATTCAAATTTGCAAAAGTACGTTAAATTCGTTGTAAGTCTATTGTTAGTCGTATTAATTTTAACGCCTCTATTTAAGTTGTTACAAACAGATGTAAATGAAGTTATCGCAAATTTCAATGAGGAAAAGTACGTAGCAGATGGATCTGTAAAAAATTCGATAGATTCGAAGAAAAAAGAAATACAAGCTCTAACACGTGCATATAGTTTAGAAGAGATGGCTACCAAAATGAAAAAAGACGTAGGAAAAGAGTTTGAGAAAAAGTATGGTATGACAGTCTCTGAAATACAAATAGTCGCAGTGGAACATGCAGAAGAAGTAAAGTCAGCGAAAGATATTCAATCTGTTGTTGTGACGTTGAAAGAAAAAGAACGTAGTAAAAATGATGCAATCGAAACAGTAAAGCCAATTGAAATTAATATGAAAGAACCTCCAAAAAAAATAGAAGAAACGAATGTAGAAATGAAAGATTTCTTTTCAAGCAGGTGGCAACTAGAGGATAAACAAATCCAAGTTCAGATGGAAGGGAGGACAGGTAGCGTAAATGGACAATAAAGATAAAAATTCGAGGTTCTCATTTTTTCGAAACCTATTAAATGGGGATGGAAAAGAAAGTAATGAGAAGGGGAAAAAGGTAACACCTAAGTTTTTGCTTGTCCTACTCATACTTGGGATTGCGCTTATGTTTTCTAGTAATTTCTTATCACCTAAAAAAGAAGAAGTGCCTGTGTTTAAAGAAAAGACAAGTCAAAGCCAAGATAAAGATGTACCAACTTTCGGTCAAAAAAACAATGATAATATGTCAAATGTAGAAAAATACGAAAAAGCGTATGAACAAGAATTGAAAGCTTCTTTAGAAGAGATAGCCGGAGTAAAAGATGTAACTATTAAAGTGAACTTAGATTCATCTGAAGAAAAAATACTCGAGAAAAATACAGTAAAACGTTCACAAACGACAGGTGAAACTGATAAAGCAGGCGGGAAAAGGGAAGTAGAAGACGAGTCTCTTGATGAAAAGACAGTCATTATACGTGAAGGTGATAAAGAAACTCCAATTGTTTTGCGAACAGAGAAACCGAAAGTACGAGGTGTTCTGGTCGTAGCAAAGGGAGTGGATAATATACAAATAAAAGCAATGGTAAAAGAAGCTGTGACGCGATTATTAGATGTACCAGCTCATCGCGTTTCAGTATCACCGAAAAATTGATAGGGAGGAAATAAAGTGTTAAAAAAACAAACGGTTTGGCTATTAACGATGTTAAGTTTAGTGGTTGTACTATCTGTTTATTACGTAACAACTCCTGATAAAATGAATACAGCAGCACCGGCAACGGGTGAAAAGATGGGACAAGAAAAGCAAGGTGTTGATAAAGCAGTTACAAAAGAAACAACGAAAGAAACTACAAATAAAGAGACAACAAAAGAAAATACAAGCAAGGAAACTACAAATAAAGAAACAGACAAAAAAGAGAATGACAAAAAAGAAACAAGTAAAAAAGAGGCTAGCGTAACAGTTCAATCAAGCGATGAGAATTTTACAGCGCTACGTATGCAAATGGAAGATCAGCGTAGTGTAGAGAAAGAAAAGTTACAAAATGTAATGAAGTCATCAAAATCTTCAGCAGAAGAAAAGAGTAAAGCGAAAGATAATCTTGATGCAATCACTACGATGGAAACGAAGCAACAATTACTTGAGACAGTGATTAAATCTCAAGGCGGATATAAGGATGCTCTTGTAAGAGCTGATGGAACGGACATTAAAGTAACAGTTAAATCGGCAAAGCATTCACAAAAAGAAGCGAATAAAATTATTCAGCTCGTAAGAAGTGAAGGTGGTTCAAAAGATGTAGGTGTGAAATTTGATCCATCAGTAAAATAAATTGAAATTATAATAGGTGTTGCTGCTTCAAATTAGATAAAAGAATAATAGAAAAAAGCTATCGTTTTCGATAGCTTTTTTCTATTTCATCTTTGCAGTTGTATTTAGTATTTTCAATTGGAAACGGGGAAATACGCTGTGAGTAAAAGATTAATGGTTCGTGATGATGGTGATTAGTTTTTCCAGATTTGACGTGAATGAAGAGGACCAATGTCCAAATCACTACGGCAGGCAAGAACAGGATGAGCCATATCATATGTCCGCACCTCACTACAATAAATTTGCTACACTTTGAACATACTATTCTTTTATGAAGGAAGAATGAACGGCGCGTAAACAAAAAAATAATATTTGGTAAAAATATGTTTTTTTACCGTAGATAAAATGAAGAATGCTGAGGGAATTACGTTTTTACACTTTGCAGTTTTGAAAAAGTAAAGAATGTTTTTTAGGAAGTGGTCTTGCCAATTTTGTGTGAAACTTGGTATTATTACTAGGTAATAATTTTTTGGCGGAATAATATTTTTACAGGAGTTTCGATTTATAATAAAGAAATATAAATTGGAATGTTTAAAAAATTTAGCGTAAGATGGGAATAGTAAATATTTCTATTAGTAAATGTCATAGGAATAAATTTTCTAATAGAATACATCGTATTTTTACAGTAAATCAGTTTGATGCCAATCTGTAAAAACGGGACAAACAAGAGTATGGGAGTGGATTTTACATGTTTAAAATTCAAGAAGTTCGTGAATTAATTAAATTAATTGATAGCTCTAATATTGATGAATTTGAATACAAAAAAGACGGTACAGCAATCAAAATGAAAAAACGTGGTAATGAAGTTGTTGCTGTGCAAGCACCGGTAACGAAACAGGTAGTACAACCAGCAGCATCTGTTGAAGTAGAAACAGCAGTAGCGGCAGCGCAAGTAGAAGCGCCAAAACAAGAAGAGAAGACAGCTGTTCAAAATGAAAACCTACATAAAATCACATCACCGATGGTAGGGACATTTTATTCCTCTTCTTCGCCTGATACACCTCAATATGTAAGTGTTGGGGACAGAGTATCGAAAGATTCTATCGTATGTATTGTTGAGGCTATGAAATTATTTAACGAAATTGACGCAGATGTAGAGGGCGAAATTGTTGAAATTCTTGTTAATAACGGACAGCTTGTTGAGTATGGACAACCGCTATTTCTTGTAAAAGCGTAATAAGGGAGTCTTTGTGATGATAAAAAAAGTATTAATAGCCAATCGTGGGGAAATTGCTGTACGAATTATTCGTGCTTGTAAAGAAATGGATATTGAAACAGTTGCAATTTATTCAGAAGCAGACAAAGAGTCACTTCATGTGCAAATTGCAGATGAAGCGTATTGTGTTGGACCAACGATTTCAAAAGAAAGCTATTTAAATTTGACGAACATTATTAGTGTTGCGAAATTAACAGGTTGTGATGCAATTCATCCGGGATATGGATTTTTAGCAGAGAATGCAGATTTTGCAGAATTATGCCGTGAGTGTAACTTGATTTTTATCGGTCCAAGCCCAGAAGCCATTTCAAAGATGGGCACAAAAGACGTTGCACGTGATACAATGAAAGAAGCAGGGGTTCCGATTGTACCAGGTTCACAAGGGATTATTAAAAATACCGAAGAAGCGATCGAGCTTGCTAATCAACTTGGATATCCAGTTATCATTAAAGCGACTGCAGGTGGCGGCGGAAAAGGTATTCGTGTTGCGCGCCATGAAGAAGAGCTTGTAAAAGGAATTCAAATTACACAGCAAGAAGCCAGTACCGCTTTTGGGAACCCTGGTGTATACTTGGAGAAGTACGTTGAAGATTTCCGCCATGTTGAGATTCAAATAATGGCAGATACACATGGAAATGCCATTCATTTAGGAGAGCGTGATTGTACAATTCAGCGCCGTCTGCAAAAATTATTAGAAGAAAGTCCATCACCTGCACTTGATGAGAATATTCGCAAGCAAATGGGTGAGGCAGCAGTTAAAGCGGCGGTAGCGGTTGATTATACAGGTGCTGGTACGGTTGAGTTTATTTATGAATATAAAACGAAAAGCTTTTATTTCATGGAGATGAATACGAGAATCCAAGTTGAACATCCAGTTACTGAAATGGTAACAGGGATGGATTTAATTAAAGAACAAATTCTTGTTGCTTCTGGAGAAAAGTTATCGTTACAGCAAGAAGAAGTACAATTTAATGGTTGGGCAATGGAATGTCGAATTAATGCGGAAAACCCTGCCAAAAAATTTATGCCATCTCCAGGTAAAGTAGAAATGTACTTACCACCAGGCGGATTTGGTATTCGCGTCGATTCAGCTGTATATCCGGGATATTCAATACCACCTTTCTATGATTCGATGGTTGCTAAATTAATTGTTCACGGAAAAACACGTGAAGAGGCAATTGCAAAAATGAAGCGAGCGCTCAGTGAGTTTGTCATTGAAGGCGTACATACAACAATCCCGTTCCATTTGCAATTGCTAGAGCATCCTGATTTTGTAAAAGGTGAGTTTAACACGAAATTTTTGGAAGAGCATGAACTTGTGACGCAGTGATACATTAAAGGAGGTTTTTTTCATGGCTGAACATATGTTAGATATGGGTCAAGATACAACTCTTGGAAAAGTAGAAATTGCACCAGAAGTAATCGAAGTAATTGCAGGTATTGCAGCTGCTGAAGTAGAAGGTGTAGCGGCAATGCGTGGTAATTTTGCTACAGATGTTGTTGAGAAGTTAGGTAAGAAAAATCATGGTAAAGGTGTAAAGGTTGAATTAGCAAACGAAGATATTATTGTTGACCTTTATGTTGTGATGTATTTTGGTGTAGCGATTCCGGTTGTTGCACAAAAAATTCAAGACAATATTCGCCAAGCACTCTTTACAATGACAGGACTTGAGCCAAAAGAAGTGAACGTTCACATCGTTGGCGTAACATTCGAAACACAAAAAACAGAAATCGAACCAGTGTAAGAGTGGAAAAAGGTGCCTAGTAAAATAGGCATCTTTTTTATCGTTTCATTTCTTCACAAATTAAAACCCTCTAATTATTATACTATTTCAAAAAAAAAGAAAAATAAAACGGTATGTTTCATTTTTCCAAAAAACGTACATTGTGATAAGATATGGAACTTGAAGTTAATCTTTTTATTATTTTTCAGCCTTGTACCCCGTGTGTGAAACGATAAATTGTGTTATTATCATTGTATTATAAGGTTGGAAAATCAATGAAAACTGCAAGAGTAAGTGAATTGACGGCTTATAAATTATAATAATATAACAAAACATAAGGAAAGACTTGAAGTATAAAGGAGAGTTACAATGAAACGTAGGACGGCTAGAGAAAGAGCAATGCAAGCATTATACCAAATGGATATTACAGGTGAATTAGAACCGAAAGTAGCGGTGGAAAATACGCTAGATGAAGGCGAAGAAACTAATGAGTTTCTAGAATCACTTGTTGTAGGATTTGTAGACAACAAAGAAGAAATTGACGCAGCAATTCGTCAAAATTTAAAAAAGTGGAAGCTTGAGCGTATTAGTATTGTTGATCGCAGTATTTTACGTGTAGCTGTGTGTGAGATGAAATACATGGAAGAAATTCCGCACAATGTAACAATTAACGAAGCAATTGAAATCGCAAAAACATTTGGGGATGAGGAATCTCGTCGTTTTATTAACGGCGTTTTATCTAATATAAAAGATACACTGTAATTTCTTTAAGGGGGAAACTTAAAATGGTAGCAGTAATCATCAAAGGAAATGAAGTTGCGGAGAAAAAACGAGCACAATTAAAAGAAAAAGTTGTGAAGTTAAAAGAGCAAGGGATTGTACCAGGATTAGCAGTTATTTTAGTTGGAGAAGATCCAGCATCTCGTTCTTATGTAAAAGGAAAAGAAAAAGGCTGTGAGCAAGTAGGAATCTATTCAGAGCTAATTGAACTTCCTGAAACGATTACTGAGGAGCGTTTGCTTGCTGAAATCGATCGCTTAAATGGAGACGACCGCATTAATGGCATATTGGTACAATTACCTTTACCAAAACATATTGAAGAAAAAGCTATCATTGAAAGAATTTCACCGGAAAAGGATGTAGATGGATTTCACCCAATCAGCGTAGGACGTATGATGACGGGACAAGACACATTCCTTCCATGTACACCGCATGGCATTTTAGAATTAGTAAAAGAAACGAATCTTGATATTTCTGGAAAGCATGTTGTTGTAATTGGAAGAAGTAATATTGTTGGTAAACCAGTGGGGCAACTGTTTTTAAATGAAAATGCAACTGTCACATATTGTCATTCTAAGACGCAAAATATAAAAGAATTATCGAAGTTAGCTGATATTTTAATCGTAGCCGTTGGACGACCGAAAATGGTAACAGCTGACTATATTAAAGAGGGTGCGGTTGTAATTGATGTTGGTGTTAACCGTTTAGAAACAGGCAAACTTTGTGGTGATGTTGATTTTGACAATGTATTAGACGTTGCAGGTTACATTACGCCTGTGCCAAAAGGAGTCGGCCCAATGACTATTACAATGCTTCTTCACAACACTGTGGAGTCTGCAAAGCGTGCAGGTGTTGTTTGTCAATAATTTGAATCGGCTATGAGGAGAGAGAAATGGAGAAACAATATTTAACCGTTACAGCATTAACACGCTATATTAAAACAAAAATAGAGTATGATCCGCATTTACAGTCTGTTTGGTTAAAAGGAGAAATTTCCAACTTTAAATATCATAGTCGTGGTCATATGTATTTTACATTGAAAGATGAAAATGCAAGAATTGCAGCGGTTATGTTTGCGGGTCATAATCGTAACATTAAATTCAGACCGGAAAATGGAATGAAAGTACTTGTAAAAGGAAAGATTTCTGTTTATGAGGCGAGTGGTTCTTATCAAATTTATATTCAAGACATGCAGCCTGACGGAATTGGAAACTTGCATTTAGCTTATGAGCAATTAAAAGTTCGTTTAGAGGAAGAGGGCTTGTTTTCTCAAGTTTATAAAAAAATAATTCCTCCGTATGCTAAAACAATAGGTGTAATCACGTCGCCAACAGGAGCAGCAATTCGCGATATTATAACAACAATTAAACGTCGATATCCAATTGGAAATGTTATTGTGTTTCCTGTACTTGTACAAGGGGAGTCAGCAGCTCCCTCGATTGTACAAGCAATTCGTACAGCGAATGAAATGGGAGATATTGATGTTTTAATTGTTGGACGTGGTGGAGGCTCTATTGAAGAATTATGGGCCTTTAATGAGGAAGTAGTTGCAAGAGAAATTTTCACAAGTGAGATTCCGATTATTTCGGCTGTAGGCCATGAAACAGATTTTACAATCGCAGATTTTGTCGCGGATTTACGTGCACCAACACCGACTGCAGCAGCTGAGTTGGCGGTACCTAATACTATAGAGTTACAAGAAAAGGTATTACAAAGAACTCTGAGATTGCAAAGAGCAATGAGAGAGAGAGTACATAAAAAAGAAGAAAAACTGCAAGTGTTACAAAAATCTTATGCGTTCCGTTATCCAAGGCAAGTGTACGAGCAAAAAGAAGAGCAGTTAGACAGGGCTCTTGAACAACTTGTTTTAGCGAAAGAGCGTTATATAGATAAAAAAGTAAATCAATTAAAGCAACTTTCATTTTATTTAGAAAAGCACCACCCATCTCAAAAAATTATACAAACGAAAACGGCAATTGAAACGTTGCAAAAGCAGTTGCAACGTGAAATGCAAACATTACTTCAAACGAAGGAGTTCGTATTTGTGAGAGCGGCTCAAAAGCTTGAGGTATTAAGCCCGCTTAAAGTAATGATGAGAGGGTATGGGCTTGTATACGATGAAGAGAAACAAGTATTAAAAAGCGTGAAAGATGTTAGCCTTGGAGATGCTGTTTCGGTTCAATTACAAGATGGAATACTAGATTGTAGCGTATCAAGCATAGAGGAGCGTGAATTGAATAATGGAAAATAAGTTAAGCTTTGAAGAAGCAATTTCGCAGCTTGAGCATCTCGTTTCTAAGCTTGAACAAGGTGATGTACCTTTAGAGGAAGCAATTTCTTATTTTAAGGAAGGCATGGAATTATCTAAGCTTTGTGATGAGAAATTGAAAGATGTACAAGAACAAATGGCAGTTATCCTTGGGGAAGATGGAGAGCTTAAACCGTTTACTGCTTTAGGAGATGAGGCATAGTGACACATATAGCTTTTGATGCTTTTTTGAAAGAGAGTAAAACTTTCGTAGAAGAAAAGCTTGTAAGCTATGCAAATGAATTACAATGTCCAAATGTGCTTCGTGAAGCGATGGCATATTCTTTGGAAGCGGGTGGGAAATGTCTCCGCCCGTTACTTTTATTTGCAACGTTACAAGCGTTTGGGAAAGAAAGAAATCTTGGAGTGGGGGCAGCTTGTGCCCTTGAAATGATTCATACATATTCGTTAATTCATGATGATTTACCTTGTATGGATGATGATGATCTAAGACGAGGAAAGCCTACAAATCATAAAGTATTTGGTGAAGCAATGGCAGTTTTAGCGGGAGATGGTTTGTTGACATATGCTTTTCAAGTTATTATGGCATATGAGCAAAAAGAAATCTCTGCTGAAAAAAAAGTAAGACTTGTACTTGAGCTTGCGAAAGCAGCAGGACCTGAAGGAATGGTTGCTGGACAAGTGGCAGATATGGAAGCTGAAGGAAAACGACTTACAATTAATGAATTAGAGTACATTCATAATCATAAGACAGGTAAACTGCTTGAGTTTGCTGTACTTGCAGGAGCGATACTTTCTGATGCTACAGAAGAGCAAGAAGAGAAGTTACTTGCATTTGCGAAATATATCGGTCTAGCTTTCCAAATTAGAGATGATATTTTGGATGTAGAAGGAACAGAAGAAGAGATTGGAAAACCGATTGGTAGTGATGCTTCCAACGAGAAGAGCACATATACGACGTTATTTACTGTAGATAGAGCAAAATCTATTTTAGAGGAGAAAATTGCAAAAGCAAAAGATTCTATTAGCTCCTTACAATTACAAGATGAATATTTACTATCTATTTGTGATTTAATCGCAAAACGTAATAACTAATATAACAGCGTTTCCATTTGTTGAGTCATTCATCATTTTATGATATAAATGTAGGAAAGGTTTTTCTTTTCTTGTTATTGGCAAAAATATATGTAGATTACATTGCCGTTATCACTTCGTGTTAGCGGCTATTTTTTTCATCACGTAAAGAAATATGATGTATAATATGATAAGTGAAAAAATGGAAGTGTTTTCTGAAAGCAGGACAAGATAAAAAGAATAGAAAAGATAATTTCTTGTGTTGTGTAAATGTTTCTTATAATATTTGACATGTTGACAGATTATGAAATGAAAGTGAGTGATCCATGTGGATCTAACGCAAATTCAAAACCCTAGTTTTTTGAAAGATATGTCTATCAGTGAACTAGAGGGGTTGAGTGAGGATATTCGTAAGTTTTTAATTGAAGAGCTCTCTCAAACAGGTGGACATATTGCACCTAATTTAGGTGTAGTAGAACTCACAATTGCTCTGCATAAATTATTTGATAGTCCGAAAGATAAGTTTTTATGGGACGTAGGACATCAATCCTATGTACATAAAATTTTAACAGGGCGTGCGAAAGAATTCGGCACATTAAGGCAATACCAAGGTCTATGTGGTTTTCCAAAACGCTGCGAGAGTGAGCATGATGTTTGGGAAACTGGTCATAGTTCAACGTCGTTATCTGCTGCAATGGGAATGGCTCTAGCACGTGATTTAAAGAAAACGGAAGAATACGTTATACCAATCATTGGCGATGGTGCATTAACAGGCGGAATGGCTTTAGAGGCATTGAACCACATTGGGCATGAAAAAACGGACATGATTGTTATTTTGAATGACAATGAAATGTCAATTGCACCAAACGTCGGTGCACTTCATAATGTACTTGGTCGTTTACGTACCGCAGGGAAGTACCATTGGGTAAAAGATGAACTAGAGTATATATTGAAGAAAATCCCAGCAGTCGGCGGGAAAGTTGCTGCGACAGCAGAGAAAATAAAAGATAGTCTAAAATATTTACTAGTATCAGGCGTCTTTTTTGAAGAATTAGGCTTTACATATTTAGGTCCGGTCGATGGGCATGATTATGAAAAGTTATTCGAAACGTTGCAATATGCAAAGAAAACAAAAGGCCCAGTACTTGTTCATGTTATTACGAAAAAAGGAAAAGGTTATAAACCAGCTGAAAGTGACGTTATTGGAACTTGGCATGGAACAGGATCGTATAAAATTGAGTCAGGTGACTTCGTTAAACCGAAAGAAGTTGCACCAGCATGGAGTGCTGTTGTTAGTGAAACAGTGCTTAAGCTAGCGAGAACGGATGAACGTATCGTTGCAATTACGCCTGCAATGCCTGTTGGATCGAAACTTGAGAAATTCCAAAAAGAATTTCCGGATCGCATGATTGATGTAGGTATTGCAGAGCAGCATGCTACAACAATGGCAGCTGGTATGGCAACACAAGGGATGAAGCCGTTCCTAGCAATTTATTCAACATTTTTACAAAGAGCATATGACCAAGTTGTTCATGATATTTGTCGCCAGAATTTAAATGTTTTCATTGGAATAGATCGCTCTGGATTAGTAGGAGCAGACGGTGAAACGCATCAAGGTGTATTTGACATCGCGTTTTTACGTCACTTGCCGAATATGGTGCTTATGATGCCGAAAGATGAAAATGAAGGTCAACATTTAGTATATACAGCGATGCAATACGAAGATGGACCGATTGCTTTACGTTATGCACGCGGAAATGGACTTGGCGTTCAAATGGATGAAGAATTAAAGGCGATTCCAATCGGTACATGGGAAACGTTAAAAGAAGGCACACAAGCAGCAATTTTAACGTTTGGTACGACAATCCCGATGGCAATGGAAGCAGCTGAGCGTCTTGAACAAGCTGGAGTATCAGTGAAAGTAGTGAATGCTCGCTTTATTAAGCCGATGGACGAAGCATATTTACATGATCTTTTAGGGAAAAATATACCGATTTTAACGATTGAAGAGGCTTGTTTAATCGGTGGCTTTGGAACGGGAGTAGTTGAATTTGCTTCTGAGAACGGATACCATAGTGCTTTAATTGAACGAATGGGTATTCCTGATCGCTTCATAGAGCATGGTAGTGTAACAAAACTGTTAGAAGAAATTGGTTTAACAACAGATGCTGTTGTAGACCGTATTCATACAATGATTCCATCAAAACAAAAAAGGGCGTAACAAATGAGCGTAAAAAAAGAAAGAGTAGATGTACTATTAGTAGAGCGAGGACTTATAGAAACGCGTGAGAAGGCTAAACGTGCTGTTATGGCAGGTCTTGTATATGCGAATGAAATGAGACTCGATAAGCCAGGGGAGAAAATCTCACAAGATACGGAGATTACGGTGAAAGGGCAAGTCATGCCGTATGTAAGCCGTGGTGGTTATAAGCTTGAAAAGGCATTAGAAACATTTCAACTTGATTTACAAGATAAGGTTATGATAGATATTGGTTCATCAACTGGTGGTTTTACAGACTGTGCGCTTCAAAATGGGGCGAAGTTATCCTACGCATTAGATGTAGGATATAATCAACTTGCGTGGAAATTGCGTCAAGATGAGCGTGTTGTTGTGATGGAACGAACGAACTTCCGTTACGTGACACCGGCAGATTTAGAGCGTGGTTTACCGCAGTTTGCAAGTATTGATGTTTCATTTATATCATTAAGGCTTATATTGCCGGTTTTAAAAACAATGCTTATGCCAAATGGTGATGTAGCTGCATTGATTAAACCTCAGTTTGAAGCTGGACGAGAACAAGTCGGGAGAAAAGGCATTGTTCGTGATAGAAAAGTACATGAAGCTGTCGTGGAAATGATTGTCGATTTTGCTCTTAAGGAAGGCTATAATATCGAAGGTTTAACATTCTCACCAATTACAGGCGGGGATGGAAATATTGAATTTTTAATTCATCTAAAGTGGCACGGTGAGCGTGAGAATGGCGAAAATCATTCTCCGGTTTCTATTGAGCAAGTTGTTACAGAAGCACATGATGTTCTAAAACAAAAAGGGAAAGGGGAATAACATATGTTGTTCCTCTTTTTGTTGTAATCGTATAATGATTGTAAAAACAATTGTGTACAAGTAATGGATTATACGGTAACATAAATAAATGAAGTATACCAATGTTTAAACTATGGTAAGAGATAGTGTGAGGTGCAAATGTATGAATAAAGGTCAGCGCCATATTAAAATCAGGGAAATTATTGCTAACAAAGAAATTGAAACACAAGATGAGCTAGTTGATATTTTACGTAATGTGGGGTTTAATGTAACGCAAGCAACAGTATCGCGCGATATTAAAGAACTGCACTTAGTGAAGGTGCCATTACATGATGGCCGCTATAAATATAGCTTGCCAGCAGATCAACGATTTAATCCGTTGCAAAAATTAAAACGAAATCTAGTGGATTCATTTGTAAAATTAGACACGGCAGGACATATGCTTGTGCTAAAAACATTGCCTGGTAACGCTCATTCACTTGGGGCACTCATTGATCATTTAGAGTGGGATGAGATCGTCGGAACCATTTGTGGTGATGATACTTGCTTAATTATTTGCCGTACACCTGAAGATACAGGTGTTGTCTCTGATCGTTTCTTAAATATGCTTTAACAGAAAAATCTTGTTTGCTTTCCTCTGTAAAGTGGAAAGTAAACAAGATATTTTTATTGGCGAAAAATACGGATTTTTAAATACAATACATTATTTTTTTTGAATGAAGTTAGAAAATAGGTGGATTGACCCGTAAAACGAATGTTTGGTACAATGGAGCGGGTTAGAAGAGTAATTTATACATACAAACATATAGTATAACTATTTGAATGAAGAATACTGAGAAAAGCCCTTAATAGGGGATTAGTTTATAACGAGGTGAATGGGGCATTGTTATCGGAATTATCGATCAGAAACTTTGCTATTATTGAGGCATTAAATATTTCTTTTCAAAAAGGTTTAACCGTTTTAAGTGGTGAAACAGGAGCTGGAAAATCCATTATTATTGATGCAATTAGTTTGCTTGTTGGTGGCCGTGGTTCAGCAGAATTTGTTCGATATGGAACAGAAAAGGCTGAGATAGAAGGCTTATTCTATGTAGAAGATGACAAACATCCATGTATCGCAAAGGCAGAAGAGTTAGATATAGAAATAGAAGATGGCATGATTATTTTGAAGCGTGACATCGCTGCGAACGGAAAAAGTGTCTGTCGTGTAAATGGGAAACTTGTTACACTCAGCATATTAAAAGAGATTGGAAAAACGCTAGTTGATATTCATGGACAGCATGAAACACAAGATTTAATGAATGAAGAGCGTCATATGTTTATGCTTGATCATTTTGATGGAAATCGCATTGTTAAACAATTGGGCATATATCAAAATGTATATACAGACTATGAGAAGTTAAAAAAACAGCTGAAATCTTTAAGTGAAAATGAACAACAAATGGCCCATCGTCTAGATTTAATTCAATTCCAACATGAAGAAATTCGTAAGGCGGATTTAAAAATGGATGAAGAATATGAATTGACTGAGGAACGATTAAAAATCTCCAATTTTGAAAAGATTTATAAAGCATTAGGAGATGCGTATCGTTCGTTAAGTGGAGACGGACAGGGATTGGATCACGTAAGAAATGCAATGGGACAAATGGAGAGTATTACGCACTTAGATGAAGCGTATCAAGAAAATCATGATTCTATTGCGAATAGTTATTACTTATTAGAAGAAGTTGCATACCAGCTTAGAGAAAAATTAGATATGATGGAATATGATCCGAAACGTCTAGATGAAATTGAAACACGTTTGAATGAAATCCGTATGTTAAAGAGAAAGTATGGAAATACTGTAGAAGAGATTTTAGCGTATGCTGATAAAATTGAACAAGAAATTTTTACGATTGAAAATAAAGACGTGCATATTGAAACGACGAGAAAGCAGTTAACGAAATTAGAAGGTGTTATTGTAAAAGAAGCAACGTTGTTAAGTACTATGCGTTATGAGCTTGCAGATCATCTTACAAGCGCTATTCATCAAGAATTAAAAGAACTATATATGGAAAAAACGAAATTTGAAGTGAGAATTATGAAGAGGGTAGGAAATGTAGAAGAACCTCTCGTGGAAGGAACACCGGTAAAACTTACGGCGGATGGCTACGATCATGTGGAATTTTATATTTCAACGAATCCGGGTGAACCGTTAAAGCCACTTTCAAAGGTCGCTTCTGGCGGAGAGTTATCTCGTATTATTTTAGCTTTAAAAAGCATTTTTTCTAAGCATCAAGGTGTTGCATCTGTTATTTTTGATGAAGTGGATACGGGTGTGAGTGGTCGGGTTGCACAGGCTATTGCGGAAAAAATTTATCGTGTATCAGTAAACTCGCAAGTACTTTGTATTACGCACTTACCTCAAGTAGCTTCAATGGCGGACTCTCATTTATTTATTAGAAAACAAGTGGCGAATGATCGTACGATTACATCGGTTACTGTGTTAAGTACGGATGAAAAAGTAACAGAAATTGCTCGAATGATTTCTGGTGTTGAAATTACAGATTTAACGACAGAGCATGCGAAAGAGTTACTTACGCAAGCGCATCATTTCAAACAGACAGCAGAGGCTATCCAGTAATGGATAGCTTTTTTTTCTCAAATGACGATTTCTTAATTCTTCCGGTTATAAATAAAGCGCTGCAAGGAGAGATTAAAAAGTGAAGCCAAGAGGCTGAATGTGGGGTAGGAGCGAGGAGAGTGAACAAATTGAAATTAGAAAGATTTCGAAAAATAATAGGTCTTTGTCTCCTTGTTTCTCTAGTTTTTATTGGATGTTTTAAACCGCTTCGAACGTTTATTTCATCTCCGAAGCAACTTGTTGTTTTTGAAGGACAACAATCAGAAATAGCATCATTACCAGTTTTTAAGGCTGCATCTACAAATCGTAATGTGTTTACTGTAAGTTCAAATGAACAAGAACTTATGGTAAATTCTCACCAAAATGGTGAAGCTGATATGGTGTTTCAACTTGCTGGTTTTCCAGTGAAAAAAGTAAATGTGAAAGTATTAAAAGATTTTAAAGTTATTCCAGGTGGACAATCGATTGGTGTAAAATTGAACACAAAAGGTGTACTTGTTGTAGGCCATCATTTAATTCAAACTGAAAAGGGTAAAGTATCTCCTGGTGAAACAGCTGGTGTACAGATTGGAGATATGATTACTGAAATCAATGGTAAAACAATTGAAAGAATGAGTGATGTAGCACCATTTATTCATAATAGTGGAGAAACAGGTGAACCGCTTAATCTTGTTTTATTAAGAGATGGAAAATATATTCATGCTAAGCTAACACCACAAAAAGACAATGGTGAATCCTCTTACCGAATTGGACTGTATATTCGTGATTCAGCAGCTGGTATCGGAACGATGACATTTGTACATCCAGATTCCATGAAATATGGAGCGCTTGGTCATGTGATTTCCGATAATGATACAAAAAAGCCAATTCAAGTAGAAGATGGACAAATTATGCGTTCGACAGTAACGTCTATTGAAAGAGGAAGTCACGGGAACCCGGGAGAAAAATTAGCAAGATTTTCACCGGATCGTGAAGTGATTGGTAATATTACAATAAATAGCCCGTATGGTATTTTTGGGAAATTAAACACAGATATGACAAACGGCATAATGGATAAAGCAATGCCTATCGCATTATCCCATCAAGTAAAAGAAGGGCCAGCGAAAATATTAACAGTTATTGATCAAGATAAGGTGGAAGCGTTTGATATTGAAGTTGTTAGTACGGTACCACAAAAGTTCCCGGCTACAAAAGGTATGGTTATAAAAGTGACAGATAAACGTTTACTAGCAAAAACGGGTGGTATTGTACAAGGAATGAGTGGAAGTCCGATTGTACAAAATGGGAAAGTAATTGGTGCGGTTACACATGTATTTGTAAATGATCCAACGTCAGGATACGGTGTTCATATTGAATGGATGTTACATGAGGCTGGAATTAATATTTATGATCAAGAGAAAAAAGCGAGCTAATACATATTAGCTCGCTTTTCTTTTGAAAAATTCGTTGAAATTTTGTAAAAGCTCCGCAAGAGCTGTTTTTTGTTGTAAGATATAAGCAAAGGGTTGAACGTTTCGCTGTAATTCTATGATGGAATGTGTTGCGAAAGTAAAAAAATGAACGATAAACATATTTTTTTGTGATTTTATCGGAAAGTAAGAAACTTTAAAGGGAATTTTCACACAATTGTCGAACAATTCATGTAGCCTAGAAGCTTACACATGTCGGAAGAATCGATTCGGTAAGGGAGGAAAAACTGTGGAGAAAATTAAAGTATGTCTTGTGGATGATAATAAAGAATTGGTATCGATGCTAGAGAGTTATGTTGCTGCCCAAGATGATATGGAAGTTATCGGAATTGCTTACAATGGTCAAGAATGTTTAAACTTATTGAAAGAAAAGCAGCCTGATATACTCGTTTTAGACATTATTATGCCACATTTAGATGGTCTGGCTGTGCTAGAGAAAATGCGACATATTGAAAGGTTAAGACAACCTAGCGTTATTATGTTGACAGCATTCGGACAAGAAGATGTGACGAAAAAAGCGGTTGATTTAGGGGCATCATATTTCATATTAAAACCATTTGATATGGAGAATTTAACAAGTCATATTCGTCAAGTTAGTGGTAAGGAAAGTGCTACTATTAAACGTCCATTACCATCTTTCCGATCAGCAACAACGATCGATGGAAAACCGAAAAACTTAGATGCGAGTATTACAAGTATCATTCATGAAATTGGTGTACCCGCTCATATTAAAGGGTACATGTACTTACGAGAAGCAATCTCTATGGTGTACAATGATATCGAATTACTAGGATCTATTACGAAAGTATTATATCCAGATATTGCAAAGAAATATAATACAACAGCAAGCCGTGTCGAGCGCGCAATCCGTCACGCAATTGAAGTAGCTTGGAGCCGTGGGAATATTGATTCTATTTCGTCCTTATTTGGTTATACTGTATCCATGTCAAAAGCAAAACCTACGAATTCCGAGTTCATCGCAATGGTTGCGGATAAGCTAAGACTTGAACATAAGGCTAGCTGAGAGGAAAAGTAGTAAGGGATTTAAGTTTTAGTAGAGCTTAATAATTCTTGAAATTTATACTCGATATCAATTTTAAAACTAATAAACTTTTATTTAATGACCAATGAATTTTAGAATTCGTTGGTCTTTTTATTTTGTTGAGAAAAAGAGGGAGAAGTGATATCGATTTTATCAAAATTATTTGGGTAGATAAAAAGGGTTGTTTGATATTATGGAAAATAAAACCTGTTTTTAGTAATATTACATATAAGTGAGTTTTTTAAGGTAATTAAATAGGTATACAGAGGGAGAAGGAAATGAAAAACAAAATATTAACTTGGCTAGGAATAGTAGCAGCTATGGGAGTTCTTGCTGTTGCAGTTACATTTGGAATGTTAGAGCTTGCCGATAATCCAGTAGATAAAGAAGTGAGTGCTCAAATAGATAAAAAAGAAGACCCAACGATAGTAGGTAGAGAGGTAGATGGAGTCTTTGTTGATGTGTATGTTACTGAAAATTCTACTGAAAGCGAAGTCATTACAGCGATGTATCACATGACTCATCAAAAAGTAGTGGCAGAACGAAAATCGGGATCCATCCCAATGATTCAAAATAACGCTGAAAAATTTAAAAAAATCATAAATAAGAGTAGTTTTGCGAAGAAAAATGAGCTTGTAGCAATTGCTGATAGATGGGCGAAAAAAGATTTTAGTAAAATTGTAGAAGATCACAATTTTTTCTCGGATGCTCAAGAGGGTAATGTTTGTAAAGCCACTAGAGCGATGGATGCGGTAGAAGAGCAACATTATATTTTAACTACATTCGGGGAGGAAAAAGCGAAAGAACTATACGAATCAGGGGATACTCCGCACGTTCAATAAAAAATAATATGAAGGGCTTCTAGTTTTTTTATTACCTTGCTTTAAGGGGGCAATGGTGACTTGTGAATAAATATTCTGCTTTCTTTATGACTTGTAACAAAAAAGAAGATATATAATTCATTATTAAATGATGAAGTGAAGGCTAAATCGCATCGTAGTACATCTGTTAAAGGATTTTAGCGGGGAGGTCATCCATGATATAATAGATGATAATAAAAAGCCCTGCAAAACAGGACTATATTATTCTTTGTCTTTATTTTGTTTTTCTAATTCAACTAACTTTTGGATTAAAATATGCTGTGGCATATGCATAAGTTGTTCAAGTGGAACACCTAACGCTTTTGATAGGCGGACTGCAGTGTCTGGAGAAATTTGTAATGGTCTCATAGAAGTACCTCCTTTTTCGTATAGTATAGCATAAGATTGGGGGAGTGAGGATGACTCTTATATTTGCGCATCGTGGTGCGGCGGGAACGTATCCGGAAAATACAATGATTTCATTTGAAGCGGCGGAGGCTTTCGGGGCAGACGGAATTGAACTCGATGTTCAATTCACGAAAGATGGAAAAGTTGTCGTTATTCATGATGAAACGGTGGATCGGACAACAAATGGAAAAGGTGCGGTTCGAAATTATTTATATGAGGATTTATGTAAGTTGGATGCGAGTTATAAATTCGGTGACAAAGTAGGTTTTTGCAAAATACCTCTTCTAGAAGAGGTGTTAGAATGGCTCGCAAAAACGAAATTGCTACTCAATATTGAACTGAAAAATAATAAAATCCCATACAGAGGTTTAGAAGAAGAGGTTATAACACTTGTACGTAAGTTTAGTCTAGAGGATCGGATTGTGTTTTCTTCTTTTAATCACTACAGTATGAAGCGATGTCATATGATGGCTCCTGATATTCAAACAGCTATTTTGTATCGTGAAGGTTTGCATAGCCCGTGGGCATATGCAAAAAAGATGGGTGCTACTGCAGTACATCCGAATTATCGTTATCTTCAAGATGCTATCGCTGAATTAACGATGGAAAGTGGTGTGGAGGTTCGTCCTTACACGATAAATGAAGAAACGCTTATGCGTAAATATTTTGATATGAATATATCAGCGATTATTACTGATTATCCTGAAACAGCAAGAACTTTATTACCGATAAAAAAATGAGACCTAATATAATGGTCTCATTTTTTATTTATGATATGTGAAAACTTTGACTTATCTTCTGAAGCGTGCTTGTACTTTATTTCTCTTACGATCTCTGTGTAAGACGAAGCCGCCGAAGATATAAAACCCGAGTGCGAAGCAAAGAGCGCCGATTAAAAATTGTAACCATAATATAGGGATTGGGGAGAACAAAATCCCAAATACAGTATCTCTCATTAGTTTAATACCAAGCACGGCTAATGAAATGGGGATGAGTGCTAATAATAGAGCGAGGTAACGCTGCATACATAACGCTCCTTTTCAGATTGTTTTGTGTATTTTAATGATGTTATATGGAATGGGGGTTTGTCAAGAGGTTGCTGAGCGAGTAAGATAAGAATGTGAAAAATTTTGCAGAGATACTTCGAGAGGAAGTGTAATGTATGAAACAAAATGTGTTAATTGTTGGAGCAGGTGAAGGTGGGAGTACACTGCTGAGTCTGTTGCAAAATTCGAATATATTTCAAATTATAGGAGTTATTGATAGTAATCCAATTGCGAAAGGATTACAAATCGCAAAGGAATATGGGGTTCCGATTGGTGATAGTGTAACTCCGTTTCTTTCTATGCATATTGATGTAATGTTTGATATGACAGGTGATTATGATTTACATAAAGTTTTATTGGGAAGCAAGCATAAAGACACCCTTCTTATACCAGGGGATATTGCAAAAATTGTTACGAGACTAGCGCATGAGAAGGAAAGCTTAATTGGAAAGCTAGAAGAACAGACGCAACAAGGGAATTTAATTTTAAATTCAACGCATGACGGTATGATTGTTATAGACCAAGAGGGACAAGTTCGTCTGTTTAATAAAAGCGCAGAGCGTATTACTGGATATAAAAAAGAGGAAGCAATAGGGAAATATATTTTAGAAGTTATTCCAACGAGTAAGTTGCTTCGTATTATACGCACGAAAAAAATAGAAGTGAATCATGAACTGACGTTAGAGAATGAAAAAAAGATTATTACAACGCGTATTCCGATATTAAAAGAAGGTGGAGAGGCTCAAGGGGCATTTGCGATTTTTAAAGACATTACAGAAGTTGTAGATTTAGCGGAAGAAGTTACAGACTTAAAAGAAATTCAAACGCTACTTGAGGCGATTATTAACTCATCTGAGGAAGCAATTTCGGTTGTTGATGAGAAAGGAAGAGGACTAGTTATAAACCCTGCTTATACGAAGTTAACGGGTTTGACTGAAGAAGAAATTATTGGGAAGCCGGCTACAACTGATATTGTGGAAGGTGAAAGTATGCATATGAAAGTACTTCGGACGCGCCGAGCGGTACGAGGAATACATATGAAGATTGGGCAAAAAAAGCGAGATGTAATTGTAAACGTAGCACCGGTTATTGTCGATGGAATATTGAAAGGGAGCGTCGGGGTAATTCGCGATGTATCAGAAATTCAAAAGTTAACAAATGAATTGAATAGGGCAAGACAAATTATTCGAACGTTAGAAGCAAAATATTCATTTGATGATATTGTTGGTGATTCAGATGAAACGACGGCAGCTATTGAACAAGCAAAACTTGGAGCGAATACACCGGCAACAGTATTGCTTAGAGGGGAATCTGGTACGGGGAAAGAGTTATTTGCACACGCTATTCATAACAGTAGTAATCGAAAATACAATAAGTTTGTACGAGTAAACTGTGCTGCTATTTCTGAGACCTTATTAGAAAGTGAATTATTCGGTTATGAGGAAGGCGCGTTTTCTGGAGCGAAAAGAGGCGGGAAACGAGGATTCTTTGAAGAAGCGAATAATGGAAGTGTTTTTTTAGATGAAATCGGAGAGTTATCTGCAAATACGCAAGCGAAGCTCCTTCGTGTGCTACAAGAAAAAGAAATTGTGAAAGTAGGGGGAACGAAAGCGATACCTATTAATGTCCGGGTAATTGCAGCAACACATGTGAATTTAGAAAAGGGCATTCTAGAAGGAGAGTTCAGAGAGGACTTATATTATCGTTTAAATAAAATCCCGATTCAAATTCCTTCCCTTCGTCAGCGTAAAGGAGATATACCAGCGATTGCAGAAAGGTTAATTCAAAAAATTAATCAAGATTATGGTCGTAATGTAGAAGGACTCACCGATTCAGCCGTTTCGTATTTACAATCATATGAATGGCCAGGGAATGTTAGGGAACTTGAAAATATTTTAGGACGAGCTATTATCTTTATGAATTATAACGAAATATATATTGATGTACATCATTTACCGCCTTTACATAAAGAAGAACAAGTAGAGACGAAACAAAATAATTTATTACCTGAATTAGAAGAGAAGGCCCTTGAACACCTAGTGACAGAATTTGAGGGGAATATTATCCGTGAATATTTAGAGAAATTTGATGGGAACAAAACGAAGACTGCAAAAGCGTTAGGAATTTCAGTTCGAAACTTATATTATAAGCTAGAAAAGTTTGACTGTGCAAAAAATAGCATGCAATAAATTGCGTACCGTGCAATTTATTGCGTGGTATACAAAAAGCGACAAAACGAGACAGAATATTTCGTTGTTTTCCAAAGTATTGATTTTACTGCATTTTGAATGCGTTTTCATTATTGGTAAGACCACTTTTGAAAGTTGGCACGGTATTTGCTTAATGAATAGACGAGGGACGACGGAAAGGGTTGATTACAAAATATGAAGTTAGAACACTTAATTGATCAAGCAGCAGGACAGCCTAAAAAAACTGTGGCTGTAGCAGTAGCTGAAGATCATGAAGTAATTGAAGCTGTAGCGAAAGCAATCAAGTTACAGCTAGCTCAATTTCGTCTATATGGAAATCAAGAGAAAATAATAGGGATGCTACAAGAGCATGGGCTACAAACTTCAGAACATATTGAAGTGATTGCAGCAGCGTCAAGTGCTGAGGCTGCAGAACTTTCTGTTAAATCTGTAAGCAATGGCGAAGCAGATGTGCTGATGAAGGGGAACATCCCAACAGCAAATATTTTGAAAGCTGTATTAAATAAAGAGTGGGGACTTCGTAAGGGCAGCGTGCTTTCACATGTTGCAGCGTTTGAAGTTCCAAATTACGATCGTCTTATTTTTGTTACAGACGCAGCGATGAACATTGCACCTGATGTAACACAAAAAGCTGCTATTATACAAAATACTGTAGAAGTTGCCCAGGCAATAGGAATTGATTTGCCAAAGGTAGCGCCAATTGCAGCGGTAGAGGTTGTTAATCCTGCGATGCAAGCGACAATTGATGCAGCGATGTTAACTCAAATGAATCGCCGCGGACAAATTAAAAATTGTGTCGTTGATGGACCACTTGCTTTAGATAATGCAGTATCACAAATTGCAGCAGAACATAAAGGCATAGTAAGTGATGTAGCAGGTAAGGCAGACATTTTACTCGTCCCAACGATTGAAGCTGGAAATGTGCTATATAAATCACTCGTCTATTTTGCAAATGCAAAGGTAGGAGCGATGATTGCTGGCGCTAAAGCACCGATTGTTTTAACATCACGTGCTGATTCAGCAGAAACAAAAGTATATTCATTAGCATTGGCAGTTGCGACTGCTTCAAAATAAACCAAATAGGGTAAAACAATTAGGGGGAAACGACAATGACATTAGAAATCTTCGAATACTTAGAAAAATATGATTATGAGCAAGTGGTATTTTGTCAAGATAAAGAATCTGGTTTAAAAGCAATCATTGCAATCCATGATACAACACTTGGACCAGCTCTTGGTGGAACAAGAATGTGGACATATGATTCTGAAGAAGCGGCGATTGAAGATGCATTGCGTCTTGCAAAAGGGATGACATACAAAAATGCAGCAGCTGGTTTAAATTTAGGTGGTGCAAAAACAGTAATTATCGGTGATCCACGTAAAGATAAAAGCGAAGCGATGTTCCGTGCATTAGGACGCTACATTCAAGGACTAAACGGACGTTACATTACAGCTGAAGATGTTGGTACAACAGTAGATGATATGGATATTATCCATGAGGAAACTGATTTTGTAACAGGGATTTCACCATCATTCGGTTCTTCTGGTAACCCATCTCCAGTAACTGCATACGGTGTTTACCGTGGTATGAAAGCAGCTGCAAAAGAAGCATTTGGTACAGATAACCTAGAAGGAAGAGTGATTTCTATTCAAGGTGTTGGTAACGTAGCGTATCACCTATGCAAACATTTACACGCTGAAGGAGCAAAATTAATCGTTACAGATATTAATAAAGAAGCTGTACAACGTGCAGTAGAAGAATTCGGTGCAACAGCAGTTGAGCCAAATGAAATTTACGGTGTTGAATGTGATATTTACGCACCATGTGCATTAGGCGCAACAGTTAATGATGAAACTATTCCACAACTTAAAGCAAAAGTAATCGCTGGTTCTGCAAATAACCAATTAAAAGAAGATCGTCACGGCGACCTTATTCATGAAATGGGTATTGTATACGCACCAGACTATGTTATTAATGCAGGTGGCGTAATTAACGTAGCAGACGAATTATATGGATACAATAGAGAACGTGCATTAAAACGTGTTGAGTCTATTTATGACACAATTGCAAAAGTAATCGAAATTTCAAAACGCGATGGCATAGCAACTTATGTAGCAGCAGATCGTCTAGCTGAAGAGCGCATTGCAAGCTTGAAAAACTCTCGTAGCACATACTTACGCAACGGTCACGACATTATTAGCCGTCGCTAATCATTCATATATAACTTTTACAAAAGGTGTGGTTACCTCTTATGAGGTTTCCACTTCCTTTTAAATTTATTAGTGGAGGTAGCAACATTGTCTGTAAATCGAATTCTTGTTATTAACCCAGGTAGTACATCCACAAAGATTGGTGTTTTTGATAATGAAAGACCCGTTCTAGAAGAAACTATTCGTCATGACGTAGAACAGATTGGAAAATATAAGCGAATTATCGACCAATATGAGTTTCGTAAAGAAACGATTTTAGAAGTTCTACATTCTCATGGTATTAACATTTCAAAATTAAACGCTGTTTGTGGGCGTGGTGGATTACTTCGTCCAATCGAAGGCGGTACGTATACAGTAAACGATGCGATGTTAGAAGATTTGAAAAATGGGTTTAGTGGTCATCACGCTTCAAACCTTGGAGGCATTTTAGCATATGAAATTGCTTCTGGATTAAACATTCCTGCATTCATTGTGGACCCTGTCGTTGTAGATGAGATGGAGCCAATTGCTCGTATAAGTGGTATTGCTGGTATGGAACGCAAAAGTATCTTCCATGCATTAAACCAAAAAGCGGTTGCTCGTAAAGTAGCAGATGAATTAAATCACAAATATGAGGATTTAAATTTATTAGTTACACATATGGGCGGCGGTATTACAGTTGGTGCTCATAAAAAAGGAAAAGTTATCGATGTGAATAATGGCTTAAACGGAGAAGGACCATTTAGTCCAGAGCGTGCTGGTACAGTACCAGTAGGACAATTAGTTGAAATGTGTTTTTCTGGTGAGTATTACCGAGACGAAATGGTTAAAAAACTTGTCGGACAAGGTGGACTTGTAAGTCTTATCGGTACAAACGATGCAATTAAAGTAGAACAAATGGTTGAAAAAGGTGATCCTGAAGCAACTCTTATTTATAAAGCAATGGCGTATCAAGTTGCAAAAGAGATTGGCGGAGCTAGTGCTGTACTTCACGGGAAAATCGATGCAATCGTATTAACTGGTGGACTTGCGTACAGTAAAATTCTTGTCGATGAAATAAAAGAACGTGTTCACTGGATTGCAGATGTTATCGTACATCCAGGAGAAGATGAATTACAAGCGTTAGCAGAAGGAGCACTTCGTGTATTACGTGAAGAAGAAGCTCCAAAAGAATATATTGTACGAGAAAAACAAACAGTAGCTAGGGGTTGAGATAATGGCAAGAGAATATGATTTAGTCATCGTTGGCGGCGGTACTGGTGGATATGTTGCTGCTATTCGTGCATCACAACTAGGGTTAAAAACTGCACTTGTTGAAAAAGAAAATCTTGGTGGTACTTGTTTACACAAAGGATGTATTCCTAGTAAAGCTCTTTTACGTAGTGCGGAAGTATACGCAACTGCTAAAAAAGGAGAAGAGTTCGGAGTTATTGCAAGTAATGTAGAACTAAACTTTGCTAAAGTACAAGAGCGTAAAGAGAAGATTGTAACGCAGCTTCATAAAGGCGTTCAGCATTTAATGAAACAAGGTAAAATTGATGTGTTTGAAGGTATTGGCCGTATTCTTGGCCCATCTATTTTCTCTCCAATGCCAGGTACAATTTCAGTTGAACTTGCAAGTGGAGAAGAGAATGAAATGTTAATTCCAAAAAATGTACTTGTTGCAACAGGTTCTCGCCCAAATTCATTACCAGGATTAGAGTTAGACGGAGAGTATGTAATGTCTTCGGATCATGCCCTAAAAATGGAAACGCTTCCTAGCTCAATCATTATCGTTGGTGGCGGTGTAATTGGTATTGAGTGGGCATCTATGCTTGCTGACTTCGGTGTAGAAGTTACTGTATTAGAATATGCGAAAAACATATTACCACTAGAAGATAATGACGTTTCAAAAGAAATGCAACGTCTATTCAAGAAAAAAGGTATTAAAGTGGTAACTGGTGCAAAAGTATTACCAGAAACATTGGTAAAAGATAATGGAGTAACAATTCAAGCTGAACATAACGGTGAGAACAAAGCATTTAAAGCAGAAAAAATGCTTGTATCTGTAGGAAGACAAGCGAATACGCAAAATATGGGCTTAGAGAACACAGATATTGTTGTGGAAAAAGGATACATTCAAACAAATGAGTTTTATCAAACGAAGGAATCTCATATTTACGCAATTGGAGATGTAATCGGTGGCTTGCAACTTGCTCACGTTGCTTCTCATGAAGGAATTGTTGCAGTAGAACATATCGCTGGTAAAGAAGTTACACCAATTGATTATTCTATGGTATCAAAATGCGTATATAGTAGTCCAGAAGTTGCTTCTGTCGGCTTAACAGAACAAGAAGCAAAAGAAAAAGGCTATAAGTTAAAAGTCGGTAAGTTCTCATTCCGTGCAATCGGAAAGGCACTTGTATACGGAGAATCAGACGGTTTTGTAAAACTTGTAGTTGATGAAGAAACAAATGACATTCTCGGTGTTCATATGATCGGACCACATGTAACAGATATGATTTCTGAAGCTGGTCTTGCAAGAGTACTTGATGCAACACCTTGGGAAGTAGCACATACAATTCATCCGCATCCATCATTATCTGAGGCGATTGGTGAAGCTGCACTTGCTGTAGATGGAAGAGCGTTACACGCATAAAAATGTGGATTTAGGAGGTTATGAAAAATGGCAGAAGTAAAAGAAAAGCGCCATGAAGAGCTTGGCTTAAGTGATGAGCAAGTATTAGAAATGTTCCGTACGATGTTACTTGCACGTAAAATTGACGAACGTATGTGGTTATTAAACCGTGCAGGTAAAATTCCATTCGTAATTTCTTGTCAAGGACAAGAGGCTGCACAAGTTGGAGCGGCGTTCGCTCTTGATAGAGAGAAAGATTATGCATTACCATACTACCGTGATATGGGTGTTGTACTAGCGTTTGGTATGACAGCTAAAGAGCTTATGTTGTCTGCTTTCGCAAAAGCTGGAGATCCAAACTCTGGTGGTCGTCAAATGCCTGGTCACTTCGGTCAAAAGAAAAATCGTATTGTTACAGGATCATCACCAGTAACAACGCAAGTACCACATGCAGTTGGTATTGCACTAGCTGGAAAAATGGAGAAGAAAGATTTAGTAACGTTCGTTACATTCGGAGAAGGCTCTTCAAACCAAGGTGACTTCCATGAAGGAGCAAACTTTGCTGGTGTACACAAACTACCTGTTATTTTCATGTGTGAAAATAATAAATACGCAATCTCTATTCCAGTTGAAAAACAATTAGCATGTAAAAACGTATCAGACCGTGCAATTGGTTACGGTATGCCTGGATATACAATAGACGGAAACGATCCGCTTGCAGTATATAAAGCTGTAAAAGAGGCAGCAGACCGCGGCCGTCGTGGTGAAGGCCCAACTTTAATTGAAACAGTATCATATCGTTTAACAGCACATTCTAGTGACGACGATGATCGTGTTTATCGTGATAAAGAAGAAGTAGAAGAAGCAAAGAAAAAAGATTCAATTATAACATTTGCAGCTTATTTAAAAGAAGCTGGCGTGTTGACTGAGGAATTTGAAAAACAAATGTTAGACGAAATTATGCATATCGTAAATGAAGCAACAGAATATGCAGAAAATGCTCCGTATGCAGCACCTGAAGATGCATTGAAGCACGTATACGCAGAATAGGGGGGAACGTTTCATGGCTGTAATGTCTTATATTGATGCTATTACATTAGCAATGCGCGAAGAAATGGAACGCGATGAGAAAGTATTCGTTTTAGGTGAAGATGTTGGTAAAAAAGGTGGCGTATTTAAAGCGACACACGGATTATATGATCAATTTGGTGAAGATCGTGCGCTTGATGCACCGCTTGCAGAATCTGCAATTGCTGGGGTAGCAATTGGTGCGGCAATGTATGGTATGCGTCCAATCGCTGAAATGCAGTTTGCTGATTTCATCATGCCAGCAGTAAACCAAATTGTTTCTGAGGCAGCAAAAATTCGTTATCGTTCTAACAACGATTGGACTTGTCCAGTTACAATTCGTGCGCCATTTGGCGGCGGTGTTCACGGTGCATTGTATCATTCACAATCTGTAGAAGCGATGTTTGCAAACCAACCAGGTTTAAAAATTGTTATCCCTTCTACACCATATGATGCAAAAGGCTTATTAAAAGCTGCAATTCGTGATGAAGATCCAGTATTATTCTTTGAGCATAAGCGTGCATATCGCTTAATTAAAGGTGAAGTGCCAGAAGATGACTATGTATTACCAATCGGAAAAGCAGATGTAAAACGCGAAGGTGATGATATTACTGTTATCACTTACGGATTATGTGTTCACTTTGCTCTTCAAGCAGCTGAGAAGTTAGCACAAGATGGAATCTCTGCACACATTCTTGATTTAAGAACGGTATATCCGTTAGATAAAGAAGCAATCATTGAAGCGGCTTCTAAAACAGGTAAAGTTCTTCTTGTAACAGAAGACAATAAAGAAGGAAGTATTATAAGTGAAGTGGCAGCAATTATTGCTGAAAACTGTCTGTTTGATTTAGATGCGCCAATCGCACGTCTTGCAGGTCCAGACGTTCCAGCAATGCCATATGCACCAACAATGGAAAAATTCTTTATGGTAAATCCAGATAAAGTTGAAAAAGCAATGCGTGAACTTGCGGAATTTTAATCGGGGGGACTATACATGGCTGTAGAAAATATCACAATGCCTCAGCTCGGGGAGAGCGTTACAGAGGGTACAATTAGTAAATGGCTCGTTAATGTTGGCGATCACGTAAACAAGTATGATCCGCTTGCAGAAGTAATGACTGATAAAGTAAATGCTGAAGTACCATCTTCTTTCACTGGTATTGTGAAAGAATTAATCGCTGGTGAAGGTGAGACGTTAGCTGTAGGTGAAGTAGTTTGTGTTATTCAAGTAGAAGGCGCAGATGAAGTAGCAGCGACAGCTGTTGAGGAAAAAACGAAAGAAGAACCAAAGGCAGAAGTAGCTACGCCTGAAAAAGCACCGAAAGCAAAACAACCAACTGATGGAAAACCACGTTTTTCACCAGCTGTTTTAAAACTTGCGGGTGAGCATAATGTTGATTTAGATTTAGTAGAAGGTACGGGAGCAAATGGCCGTATCACTCGTAAAGATATTTTAAAGCTAGTGGAATCTGGAAATATTCCGCAAGCAGGTGCGAAGAAAGAGGAAGCGGTAGCAGCAGCAGTAGTAGAAGCGCGTCCAGAAGCACCAAAAGCAGCGCCAGTAGCACAAAAAGTAGAAGCTGCAAAACCAGTTTCTGTACCAACAATGCCTGGCGATATCGAAATTCCAGTAACAGGTGTGCGTAAAGCAATTGCAGCGAACATGTTACGTAGTAAACACGAAGCGCCACATGCTTGGATGATGATTGAAGTAGATGTGACAAACCTTGTGTCATACCGTAATTCAATTAAAGGTGATTTCAAAAAGCGCGAAGGTTTTAATTTAACGTTCTTTGCTTTCTTCGTAAAAGCAGTAGCACAAGCGTTAAAAGAGTATCCTCAAATCAATTCAATGTGGGCTGGCGATAAGATCGTTCAGAAGAAAGATATTAACCTTTCTATCGCTGTTGCAACAGAGGACGAACTATTTGTACCAGTAATTAAACACGCGGATGAGAAGACGATTAAAGGTATCGCTCGTGAAATTACAGAGCTTGCAGGAAAAGTACGTACGAAATCGTTAAAAGCGGACGAAATGCAAGGCGGAACATTTACAATTAATAACACAGGATCATTCGGTTCTGTTCAATCTATGGGTATTATTAATTACCCACAAGCGGCTATTTTACAAGTTGAATCAATTGTAAAACGCCCAGTAATTATGGATAACGGTATGTTCGGTGCTCGCGACATGGTTAACTTATGTTTATCACTTGACCACCGTGTACTAGATGGCCTAATTTGTGGTAAGTTCTTAGGACGTGTAAAAGAAATTCTAGAAAATACGTCAGAAAATAATACATCTGTATATTAATAAAAAGCTCGCTTATGCGAGCTTTTTATCATCTTATTTCTTCATCTACATCCTACTATATGTATAATATCTTTCCCAGTAATCTTACAATGAACGATTATGTATTAGGAATTTATGAAAATACATTGCTGATATATGGTATATGGATATAAAATAAGAAAAGAATAATTTTTTTGGCAAATCTTACTGATGAAACTGTAGTATAATATATTGTATTGTATGAAAAAGAGAGTTATTCTATATAAGTGTTTTATAGATAATGTGTAATCAGTCGTCAAAACATGAAGAATGTTGACTCCTGGTTTTTTATTTTGCTGTAACAATGTTTCAGGAGGATGTCATGAAAAGAAGTACCGAGTTTCTAAAAAGTTTAGATGTAAAATTAATATTAATTTTGTTAGCATTATGTGTTACGAGTATAGCTGCTATATATAGCAGTCAGCAAACTGGCCAATATGGAGAGGCAAACTTTGCGATGAAACAGGGTTTGAACTACATAATTGGAGTTGTATTGTTATTGCTTGTTGCAAGCATCGACTTAGATCAATTACAAAAATTGTCTTGGCCACTTTATATCGTCGGATTTGGTTCACTTATTCTTTTGAAAATACTACCGGTTTCCACTTTCACACCTGAAAAATTAGGTGCAAAAAGATGGTTTGTATTTCCGTTAGTTGGACAAATTCAACCATCTGAGTTTTTCAAAATTTCATTGCTTCTCGTAGTAGCAAGTATAGCAGTGAAACATAATGCACAGTATATGGCAAGGACATTCCAAACGGATTTACAATTAGTAGGTAAAATTGTGCTTGTATCCCTTCCGCCCATGGCTGTTGTATATAGCCAACCGGATACAGGGATGGTGTTCTTATATGCTGCTGCAATTGCATGTATTTTATTTATGTCAGGTATTCAGAAGAAATTGATAGCGTTATGTACAGTTATTCCAGTCACCATATTATCGGCGTTAATATTTATTTACGTAAGGTATGAGGATTTCTTCTTTAATAAGTTAGTTACGTTACTAAAACCTCACCAACAATCACGTATTTTAGGTTGGTTAGATCCATTTGAACATACAGATCAAGGTTATCAAACACAGCAATCGATTTTAGCTGTAGGTAGTGGTGGTATGGAAGGGAAAGGATTTGGCGAAGGGAACGTCTATATCCCTGAGAAGCATACTGACTTTATTTTCGCTACAATTGCCGAAGAAGGTGGATTTATCGTAGCCGCGTTAGTTGTGTTCTTGTTCCTATTACTGCTATATCGAACAATTATTATCGGTTATTCTGCTGATAATTTATTCGGTACATTATTATGTGCTGGGTCTATTGGTATATTAACAGTTCAAATATTCCAAAATATTGGTATGATCGTCGGATTAATGCCTGTAAAAGGGATTGCATTACCTTTCTTATCGTATGGGGGAAGTTCCTTATTCTCGAATATGATTATGATGGGGCTCATATTGTCCGTACGGAAAACGTATAAAAAATATATGTTTTCAGTTAAGTAAAAAAGCTAGTTCGTGTAAAAACGAACTAGCTTTTTTACATATATGCTCTTAAACGTTGCAAACTAAAACAGAATAGCAGTTTGAGACGGGTAAGGAGTGCAAAGTGATGCATATGCATATTTTTGAAGGGGCACGGCATCTTTCTAATAGTGAATGGGTTATTCGGGCTATCATAGCATACATATTTTTAATATTAGTTGCGAAAGCGATGGGACAAAGGTCCATCGCACAACTTCGTTTTTTAGATGTCGTATTAGTATTATTGCTTGGTGGGAATATTTCTAATGCGCTATCTGATGAAAAGGTCGGATTACTCGGTTCAATGATTACAACTTTTATACTAGTTGTACTTCATATTATAAGCTCTGTTTTAATGTTGAAATGGGATAGATGGAGACGCTTTTTAGAGCCTGCACCTATTATTCTTATACACAATGGTGCCATTGATTTTAGCAATTTGAAAAAGGCGAGAATTACGGCGGAATATTTATTTTCGGAACTTCGCATGCGAAATGTGAGCGATATTCAAACGATTAAATTAGCATTATGGGAAGCAAGTGGTGTTGTTTCTATATTTCAGTATCCAGAATATGAAGCAGTTTCTCGGCTTGATCTTAAAGTGGCGGGGAAAAAATCTCCAGTTGCTTTTATTTTAGTGAAGGATGGAAGAATTCAGCAGGACGTTCTCGCTTTAGTAGGAAAAACAGAAGAGTGGGCGAAAGAGTTTTTAGAGAAGAATGCAGAAATTGAATCCATTATGTTAGCTACAGTAGATGAAGCACATAAAATAAATATTTTGTTAAAAAAATGAAAAATATACGCATTTTGTCGTTTCATACATATGATACAATAGTGTGGACAACGAAAAAATGGGGGGTGTTTCCATGGGATATGTAGAGGAATTACGAAAAGTAGTTGGTCATCGCCCTTTAATTTTAGTTGGTGCTGTTGTACTCGTTATAAATGAAAGTGGATATGTATTATTACAGCAAAGAACAGAGCCGTACGGAAAATGGGGGTTGCCTGGCGGGCTAATGGAGCTTGGTGAATCACCAGAAGAAACAGCTTACCGTGAAGTATATGAAGAGACAGGAATAGAAGTAAAGAACCTCCGATTAATCAATGTATTTTCTGGAGCGAACTATTTTTCAAAATTAACAAACGGTGATGAGTTTCAATCCGTAACGACAGCCTATTATACCGATAAATACGAAGGGAATTTTGTTATGAATAAAGAAGAAGCGGTTCAGCTTACATTCTTCCCGGTAACAGAGCTACCTGATTATATTGTAGGATCGCATAAAAAAATGATTGCGGAATATATGAAAATTATGGAAAATAATATATAATAATATTGGAAGAAATACAAAAACACAGTTCTGGTCGGTAGTCCAGACACATGATTTCATGTCAGTAACCTTCCCCTCCGGGATGTCCTGTATTTCTAATTTTTTAAAAGGAGGGGCTGTCAATGGATTTGACAGTATATCACGATGGTCAATTTTTCGTAGGAATTATTACGCATAAAGAAAAAGGAAAATTGTATGGAGCAAGGTATATTTTTGGAATGGAACCTTCAGATGAAGAAGTACTTATATTTGTGAATGGTCCAATGTTAGCATATTTCCAGCACGTTGCAAAATGCGGTGTGGAAGTGAAAGAAAAACAGCGTCCCAAAAATATAAAACGTATCATACGACAAGCGGCAAAAGAAGTAAATGTAAAACGTTTTACAAAGGCGCAAGAAGCAATTAGTTTATCTTATGAACTGCATAAACAAGAACAGAAAGTGCAATCTAAGGAGAAACGGGAAGCTGAAAAGCAGAGAAAACGTTTTATAAAAGTACAAAAAGCAAAGCAAAAACATCGTGGTCATTAAAGAAAAGGTGTTAGATCAGGGCTCTAACACCTTTTCTATGCCTAAATACAAGTAAACTTACTTGTATTTCATAAACATTAACTGGTAAGATACAAATAGGTAGAATTAGAGGAGGGAAAAGATTGATTAACTTTAACTTTTTTATGAATGATGTTGTCCGTCAAGCGCGTGAAGAGATTGTCTCTGCGGGATATACAGAATTGACGACACCAGAAGCAGTCGAAGAAGCATTTAAAAGAAATGGTACAACACTTGTAATGGTAAACTCTGTATGTGGTTGTGCAGGTGGCATTGCTCGTCCTGCTGCTGCACATTCCGTACATTATGATAAACGCCCTAACCACCTTGTAACGGTATTTGCGGGTCAAGATAAAGAAGCAACAGCAAGAGCTCGTGAATATTTTGAAGGATATCCACCTTCATCTCCATCATTTGCGTTATTGAAAGATGGAAAAATTGTAACGATGGTAGAACGTCATGAAATTGAAGGTCATGAACCAATGCAAGTAATTGCAAAACTACAATCTTATTTCGAAGATAATTGCGAAGAACTATAAGGAAGAGAAAAAGGCGGTACGTCCACGATCAAGTGGGTGTACCGCCTTTTTTATTTAGTTTTTAAAATAATTAAATATGCAGGAAGTTTTTATTTTATGCATATTTTTATGCATTAACAACAGCTTTAATGCTGTTTTTGTATTTATTTTTATTTTAAATATTGCATAAAAATGAAAGTGCTGATACAATACAAACATCGAATAAATATTCTATTAAACTTTTAAATATACATTATTAGGGGGAAGAAAGATGAAGAAGTTATTATCAATATCATTTGCACTTATTTTAATTGTAAGTATGTTCAGTGCTTGTAGTAATGGGGAAGAAAAGGCGAATGGCGAAAATAAAAAAGTACTCGTTATGGGGACTTCAGCAGACTATAAACCGTATGAATACGTGGAAGCTTCAAAAAGTGATGAAATTATCGGCTTTGATGTTGATATTGCCAAATATATCGGAAAAGAACTTGGGTACGAAGTGAAAGTGAAAGACATGGATTTCGGCGGATTATTAGCATCTCTTAATTCAGGAAAAGTTGATTTCGTTATGGCAGGTATGACGCCAACTGCAGAGCGTAAAAATAATGCTGATTTCACAGATATTTATTTTGTTGCTAAAAATATGATCGTTTCAAAAAACGGCTCTAATATTAAATCGTTAGAAGATTTAAAAGGGAAAAAAGTAGGGGTACAAACAGGGTCAATTCAAGAAGAAAAGGCAAAAGAATTTCAGAAACAAGTCGATTTCAAAGCTGAGGGACGTGACCGTATACCAGAAATCGTACAAGAAATTAAAGCTGGTCGTTTTGACGCTGCAATTATAGAAGACACAGTTGCAAAAAATTATTTAGAAAAAATGAAAGAACTACAAGGAATTGAAATTCAAGAAGCACCAGAAGAAGTAGGTGCAGCAATTGCTCTTCCGAAAAATAGTGATAAAACAGAAGAATTTAATAAAGTAATTAAGAAAATGCAAGAAAATGGAGAAATGGATAAATTAGTGAAGAAATGGTTTGGCAGCGGAAAATAAGCTGCCTTTCACTTTTCTGTGAGGGGAATGAAAAGGATGAATCTAGATTTTTCGGCAATTACGCCTTCAATACCATATATATTAAAGGGATTAGAAGTTACATTGAAAATTGTAGCTACATCAGCTGTGGTAGGATTTATTTTAGGAACGTTATTAGCACTTTGCAAAATTGCTAGAATACGAGTATTAAATATTGCAGCAGATATTTATACGTCAATATTTCGTGGCACACCGCTAGTATTACAATTAATGATTATTTATTTCGGTGTTCCGCAAATGATGGGTTATGAGATACCAGCCTTTTTAGCAGCTGTACTTGCATTTAGCTTAAATTCAGGTGCATATATGTCAGAAGTAATTCGTGCCGGCATTCAAGCAGTCGATAAAGGACAAACAGAAGCAGCAATGGCTTTAGGTATTCCGTACAGTAAAATGATGAGAAATATTATTTTTCCTCAAGCTTTAAAAAATATATTACCAGCACTTGTGAATGAGTTTGCGACACTTACGAAAGAGTCGGCTGTAGTAACCGTAATAGGAGCGACTGATTTAATGCGCCGTGCTTATATTGTAGGTGGTGAAACATTTAAATATCTTGAGCCATTACTTTTTGTTGGACTTATTTATTATATATTAGTAATTATTCTTACATTAGTCGGGAAAGCCATTGAAGGGAGAATGAAGAAAAGTGATTAAAATTGACAACCTTCATAAATCATTTGGGAAAAATGAAGTATTAAAAGGAATTACAACAACGATTGAGAAAGGAGAGGTTGTTGCAATTATTGGACCGTCTGGATCTGGAAAGTCAACGTTTTTACGCTGTATGAATGTATTGGAAGCGCCGACAGATGGTCACATTTGGATTGGAACGGAAGAAGTAACGAATCCGAAAACAAATATTATGCACGTTCGTGAAAATGTCGGAATGGTATTTCAACATTTTCACTTATTCCCTCATATGACTGTATTAGAAAATATTACGTATGCTCCTATCAATGTAAAAGAAGTAACGAAGCAAGAAGCTGAAAAAAAAGCTGAGAAACTTCTAGAAAAAGTGGGGTTATTAGATAAGAAAGATGCATATCCAAATCGTCTTTCAGGAGGACAAAAGCAACGTGTAGCAATTGCAAGAGCGTTAGCGATGGAACCGGAAGTTATGTTATTTGATGAACCTACCTCTGCGCTAGATCCAGAAATGGTGAAAGAAGTGTTAGAAGTTATGAAATCATTAGTTACGACAGGAATGACGATGGCAATCGTTACACATGAAATGGGATTTGCAAAAGAAGTAGCAGACCGTGTTCTCTTTTTAGATGGTGGAAAGCTCGTAGAAGATAGTAATCCGGAAGAGTTTTTTACAGCACCAAAAAGTGACCGTGCAAAAGAATTTTTGCAAAAGATATTGTAATATGTGAAGGGTACGTGAATAATAGGTAGAAAAGGATGACATTGCGTCATCCTTTTTTTATACTATTTTTAAATACATTTATACATATAGGAGTAATGATATGTTTAAAATTGGATATAGAACAGTGAAAACAGCGCTTGGAACGGGAGCGGCAGTTTTTATTGCTCAGTTATTAGGATTAGAATTTTATAGTTCAGCTGGTATTTTAGTCATTTTATGTGTGCAAAATACGAAACGAAAATCCGTTCAAGTATCGTTGCACCGTTTTTTAGCTTGTGTATTATCAATGGTATTTGCGTTTTGTATTTTTGAAACGATTGGTTATACACCACTTGCGATTAGCGTATTACTGCTTACCTTTATTCCAACTGCAGTTATGTGCAAAATTCAAGAAGGGATTGTCACGAGTTCGGTTATCGTTATGCATCTGTATTCATTAAAGCAAATTACATGGTCTATAGTTGGTAATGAAATTGCTATATTAACGATTGGAATTAGTGTCGCTTTATTAGTAAACATGTACATGCCAAGCAGTGAGAATAAACTGAAAGAGTATCAAGGAAAAATAGAAGAGCATTTCAGAACGATTTTGTTTGAAATGGTCGTTTATTTACGGAATCGAGATAGTAATTGGAGTGGGGCCGAATTAATTGAAACAGAAATGATGCTGAAAGAAGCGAAAGATTTATCATTTAAAAAACTTGAGAATGAATTTATGCGTGAAGATGACTATTATTATCGGTATTTTGATATGCGTATGCAACAATTTGAAATTTTGGAGCGCATGATACCATTAGCTGCATCACTATCTTGGACGTATGAACAAGCTGATATGATTGCAGACGTAATTGAAAATATAGGGAATTCTATTCGACCTGAAAGTACAGGGGTCATTTCGTTAAGACAACTTCAAGAAATGCGAGAAGTATTTAGAGAAATGCCTTTACCAGTCTCGCGAGAAGAATTTGAAATACGTGCAAAACTTGTTCAACTTGTTTATGAGATGGAGCAATATTTACTCATTAAAAGTCGTTTTAAGGGAAAGGATAATATAAAAGAACTTATTTAGAAGGTAGGAACTATATATGCCGTATCTTCTTTCTTTATTATTATGTCTTTCTCTATCACCGATCTGGCCTCTTGGTGATAACCCACGTGCTGGAGATCCTTTTATAATTGTAAATAAAGCAACGAATAAACTAGCTTACATCGATGATGGGAAGATCCAAAAGGTTTTTCCAGTAGCGACAGGGAAAACAAATGAATTAACCCCAGAAGGAACCTTTGACATTGTATTGAAGGCGAAGGATCCCTATTATATTGCGAAGGATATTCCTGGGGGCTCTCCCAAAAATCCACTTGGATCGAGATGGATGGGATTTAATGCAAGAGGCACGGATGGAAGTAAGTATGGGATACACGGGACAAACCAACCTAGTTCAATTGGAAAATATATTTCGCAAGGATGTATAAGAATGAAGAAACATGATGTGGAATATTTGTTTGATCGTATTCCAATTGGAACGAAAGTATCGATTGTGAAATCGAAAAAAACATTTCAGCAATTGGCGAAGGAAAAAGGGGCCATAGTATTTGGAAAAGTCAACGAAACGGTTGGCTTTTTCTTTTATTATAAGTTGTCTTGACATGTGTACATAACCATGCGTTAATGAGAATATATAAAGATAATTGAGTAAAGGGGTTGCTCATATGTATTTAAATCCAAAAATTTCTTACATGCAGTTTTGTGTTGGTTTTCTATTTGTTATTACATTCATATTGGCAACTTTTAATATATGTTCTTACGTTGTAGCGATCGTATTTATGGCATTACTCAATCTTACTTTTGTTATTGGGGCATTTCAGCAGAAACAATATACAAGTTTTGTAATAGCACTTGTAATGGCCTTTTCCTTTAGCATTGTAGCAATTGTAATATATATAAAATAAAATGTTCATTACAAGATAGACTATCTCGATTTCGAGATGGTCTATTTTGTATGTGTAAGCAGTAAAAAAAGGACGAGTGAATCGTCCTTTTTACCAAAACATACTTGCGCCAGTAAGTAATGTTGTTACAAGCATAGAAATTAGCATTATATAAACCATAATTTTTTGAGCTTTTTTATGCATCGTTAAACCTCCTTGCAAATCAGTACAATTTCATTGTAACGAGAAATGAAATTGTGGACAAGGGGAGAGAAAGGACAAAATTCGGGAAGGGGGTGCAAAATATTACAGGAAATTTGAGCATACGTAGAGAATATGTTAAAAGATAGATTATTAATTTTTTTTTTTGCAAGCTGAAGAATGGAGATACAATGATGAAAATATACGAGACAGATCGTTTACATTTAAGAGAAATTGATGAGTCGTATGCGGAAAAAGTTCTTCAATATTACGACAAAAATCGTGAATTTTTAAAAGCGTGGGAAGAGTATAGACCGGAGGGGTTTTTCACGTTAGATTATCAAAAGAAAAAGTTACAAAAGGATAGAAAAGAGTTCGCGGAAGGCAAGATTATCAGGCTTTGGATTTTTAAAAAGGGTGATGATACAAAAATTATTGGATGTATTTCATTTAATCTAATTGTTCGCGGAATTTATCAATCTTGTGTACTCGGTTATAAATTAGATAAGGAAGAATTGAATAAAGGTTACACAACAGAAGCGCTTAGAAAAGCAATTCAAGTTACCTTTGAAGAATTTCATTTACATCGTATAGAAGCACCAATTATGCCACGAAATTTAGCATCTATACAAGTAGTGACGAAGATAGGATTTCAATATGAAGGTGTATCTCGAAAAATGCTAATGGTAAATGGCATCTGGGAAGATCATATGCGCTGGGTATTGTTAAACGAGTAATAGAAGGCAGATGGGTATCTAGATGTGTTAACCATCTGTTTTTTGTCTTGTATTTCGAAACTTTTGCGAAATTCTGTTATAATTAATGTTGTTACATACATAATGGTAGTGCAGGAGGCGCAGTCTTATGATTAATCAAGAACGTTTAGTAAATGAATTTATGGAGTTAGTACAAGTAGATTCTGAAACAAAATTTGAAGCAGAAATTTGCAAAGTGTTAACAGAGAAATTTACTGCTTTAGGTGTAGAAGTATTTGAGGATGACACGATGGGTGTGACTGGTCATGGTGCAGGTAACTTAATTTGTACTTTACCAGCAACAAAAGACGGTGTTGATACAATTTATTTCACTTCTCATATGGATACAGTAGTTCCTGGTAATGGAATTAAGCCTTCTATTAAAGATGGATATATCGTATCAGATGGTACTACAATTTTAGGAGCCGATGACAAAGCTGGATTAGCATCTATGTTTGAAGCAATTCGTGTCTTAAAAGAGAAAAACATTCCTCATGGTAAAATTGAATTTATTATTACAGTTGGAGAAGAATCTGGTCTTATTGGCGCAAAAGCGTTAGATCGCGAGCGCATTACAGCAAAATATGGTTATGCATTAGATAGTGATGGAAAAGTTGGTGAAATTGTAGTTGCAGCGCCAACACAAGCGAAAGTGAATGCGATTATTCGCGGGAAAACAGCTCATGCTGGCGTAGCACCAGAAAAAGGTGTATCTGCAATTACTATCGCAGCAAAAGCAATCGCAAAGATGCCACTTGGTCGTATCGATTCTGAAACAACTGCAAATATTGGACGTTTTGAAGGTGGTACACAAACAAATATCGTTTGCGATCATGTTCAAATCTTTGCAGAAGCTCGTTCTTTAATAAATGAGAAAATGGAAGCACAAGTTGCAAAAATGAAAGAAGCATTTGAAACAACTGCAAAAGAAATGGGTGGTCATGCAGACGTTGAAGTAAACGTTATGTATCCAGGATTTAAGTTTGCTGCTGGCGATCACGTTGTAGAAGTTGCGAAACGTGCAGCTGAAAACATTGGTCGTACGCCTTCTCTTCACCAAAGTGGTGGCGGAAGTGATGCGAACGTAATCGCAGGACATGGTATCCCAACAGTTAACTTAGCAGTTGGTTATGAAGAAATTCATACAACAAATGAAAAAATTCCTGTTGAAGAATTAGCGAAAACAGCAGAATTAGTTGTAGCTATTATCGAAGAAGTAGCGAAGTAAGTAATAAAGTCAAAAAGACGTGTGAACCAATTATGGTTTACACGTCTTTTTTTATTTTGATTCAATTGCTTTCACAAGGCGGATAAGCCAATATAGGAAAATCCATGGCAGTATATAGGTTGTTACGATACTTAGTAAGCGTGGAAGGAGCCCTGCTACGTTTATATCAAAAATAGGAAGTAATAAATAATTAATTAAGAGGACTAATATAATAATGAGAAATGTATAGTTGAGTTTACTATTTGATTTCACAATAGATCACCCCTTTTACAATAATATCCATATTTAATATAAAGTATAGCAAAAATAAGGATAAAAAAAAGAATAAGGATAAAAAGAATAAGTAATTATTATATTGTACATGAATTTGATATAATGAAAGAACAAACGTTCTTTGGAAGGGGTGAGTATAATGCGAGAAATGTATCCGAAAAATGGACGTGTTATTTTACATGTAGATATGAATTGTTTTTTCGCATCTGTTGAAATTGCTCATGACCCATCATTACAAGGAAAGCCATTAGCGATTGCGGGGAATGAAAAAGAGAGAAAAGGGATTATCATAACATGTAGTTATGAGGCGAGAGAATATGGAATACGTACGACGATGCCTCTATGGGAAGCGAAGCGATTATGCCCGCAATTAGTTGTGAGGCACCCTAATTTTACATTATATCGAGAAGCTTCATTTCAAATGTTTCAAATTCTTTCCCGTTTTACAGAACAAATACAACCGTTTTCTATAGATGAAGGGTATTTAGATATTACAGATTGCTATGCGCTCGGTTCGCCTCTTGAAATAGCGAAGATGATTCAACAAGCGTTACTAACAGAGTTACAGCTTCCATGTAGCATTGGGATTGCCCCAAACCTTTTCCTAGCAAAGACTGCTTCAGATATGAAAAAACCTCTTGGAATTACAGTACTTCGAAAACGTGATATCCCAGAAATTATTTGGCCACGATCAGTTGCAGAGATGCATGGAATCGGAGAGAAAACAGCTGAAAAACTAAAAGACATTCATATACATACAATTGAACAGTTAGCAAAAGGAGACGAGCATATCATTCGCGCTAAAATTGGAAAGCACGGTGTTGATTTACAAAAACGTGCAAAAGGTATGGATGACAGGGAAGTTGATCCGAATCAAATGGGACAACATAAAAGCGTTGGAAATTCGATGACTTTCTCAAAGGATATGGACGAAGAAAAAGAATTACTTGATATGTTAGAAAGATTATCGAAATCAGTAAGCAAAAGGCTACAAAAACGAACTCTCGTTAGTTATAACATTCAAATTATGATTAAATACCATGATCGTCGCACGGTAACACGGAGTAAACAATTGAAAAATGCAATATGGGAAGAACGGGTTATTTTCCAAGCAGCATCACGTTTATGGAAGCAACACTGGGATGGTGATTCTGTTCGTCTGTTAGGTGTTACAGCTACTGAATTAGAGTGGAAGACAGAATCAGTGAAACAGTTAGATTTGTTTTCATTCGAAGAAGATGCGAAAGAAGAGCCGTTACTTGCTGTTATTGATCAAATTAATGAAAAGTATGGAACACCTCTTTTACAGAGAGGTAGTCAATTATTGCGTAAGCAAGAAAAGTCGTTTCAGCAAAAATTAGAAAATAAATTTATGTAGAAGGTGGCATGAAGCAGTAAATATCATGCCACCTTTCATATTTAACTCGCTTCCAAATCTAATGAAGTCTTCCAACCAGCGGCAGTAACGCCAGATTCTAATAACATTCTACTTACTATTTTCTCAATTAAGACGGTTGTATTTGTATTGCAATGTAATGTAGCTCGTATAGATACTTTTTGGTTAGAATCAACGTCTTCACTATACAATTCCTTTAAACCGATACCTTCTGAACTTACCATGTGCATAAGAGAATCTTAAAAGTGTTTTTATACTTTTTTGCCTTAAAGGATTTGCTAAAATCTAAAATGCCAATAGAACCTCTTTCGGGGCTCTATTGGCATTTGTAGATTGATAACGTATATTTTTCATATTTGCACCACAGTAGGAATATTTTCTTTGTTTAATAGTAAGAGCAAGGTTATATATTACAAACCATCTGATGGAAAAGGTGATTTCATCTCATTCCAGAAATCAACAAGCAAATTAGGCTTTTAATTATTAGGTAAATCTAATATGTATTTTATTTTCTTACCATTTTTTTCGCCTAGATATACTAACTTCACCGGTGTACTAAGTGCAACACCCCAGCTTTCTCTCATTTTCATTGTTACAATGCCTTTATGATTTTCTAAACTCTCCCATGAAACTATTGTTTTCCTTGTACTCTCATTAAACATTCCATTCGTCTTGTTAACACCTTTTAAAGGTGCTAATATATGCAAATCTGTAAAAATTGTTTGTTCCGTTTGCGTGTTATTTGTTGCCTCAATATCAAAAACATAATGAACTTCTTTATTTCCGTTATCATCAATTACTTGTTTCTTCTTGAAAGAATTAATGCTAAATTTAAATATATCTGTATTAAATGATTGACCTAGATTAATATTCTCTGATTTCACAATATAAGATTCATTTAAATTATTTACTACCTGATATCTCCAACATGCCCCTAATATAAAAAATGTACAAATAATCATAAAAACATATCGTTTTTTATTCATATCTTTCTCCCTCTACATCTCTGAAGATAGTGATACTTTACCATTTTCAACTAGGAATATTCTGTCTGCAATTAAATTTAATGTTTCACTATCATGACTCGCAACTAATATAGTTGTACCTGTAGACTTTAAATCTAATAAGATTTTAGTTATATCCCTAATTCCATTTTCATCTAAAGCGTTTGTAGGCTCATCTAAAATTAATAACTTAGGATCTTCCATAATTGCTTGTGCTATACCCAATCTTTGTTTCATTCCAAGTGAATATTTTTTTACTTTTCTTTTATCTTCTGGATTTAATCCTACGAGCTCCATTGTTTCACTAATTGTTTTATCCGTTATTTTATTTTGAATAGAAGCTAATAGTTTTAAGTTTTTAAATCCTGTATAGTCTGGAATGAATCCTGGATATTCAATGATAATGCCTGTATTTTCAGGAAACGGATGATCAATACCAATTATTTTTTTATCTATTAATATTTCACCACTATCTATTTTCATCAATCCTAATAAAGCTCTAAAAAGCATTGTTTTACCTGAACCATTTCTCCCTTTAAAACCATAAATCTTTCCCTTTTCTAATTCAAAATTAACATCATTTAAAATAATATTACCTTTTAGCATTTTAGAAACGTGCTTGGCCTCAATGTATATCATCAGAATCATCCTTTCTATTAACAAATTCAAATGTTTTCCCTACCCAATAACCACTTATCCATAGAAAAAAAGTGCACAAAAGAAAATAGGAAATAGAATATAGAAAATGTTCATTATTAACGTAAAATAAACTCTTACGGATTAACATACTATCGAATGGATTACATATAACCGGTATAAATATAGTTATGGTAATAATCACTATAATCAATATATATGAAATAACACTTTTGAATTTAGTAGACACAATTAAATAAACCCAAACTAATAAGGAAGATGTTATTAGTTGTAAAGTAAAGCTTTTTATAACAAAAATGGTTTCTTTTAAATGATTATAAATTTTAGGATTAATATTTTCTGTATATATCCCCCAGTTAAATTGATAAGAACAAAAAATACCTCCCCAGAAGAACACGGCAATATAAAATAATAAAGTTATACAAATAGTTAGTATACCTGTACTAATAAATTTGCTAAACAATACTTGATACCTAGACACTTTCCTTGCTAAAAGATACGGTGTCTGTTGTATAAAATCAGCTCTTACATAAGTACCTAATATAAAACAATAAGATAATTGTAATATAAGCCATGTTACTGGAAGCTGGAATCGCCCCATTTCAACTTCTTTAAAAGATATCCCTTTTAGTAATTCATATAAAACATCAAGAATTGTTATAGCATTTGAAGGCAGTTCTCTATACAGGGCTGATTGCTTTAATAAAAATACCTCTCCCAAAACCAACACACTATAAATAATAAATGATATTATAAATCTTAATTTCATAATATGAATGCTTAATATTAAATCCCTTTTTACCAATTTATAAAAAATACTATTTTTCATCATAATTAATCACTTCCGTTATATAAGTCCATCCGATGTAAACAAATATTCAATATAGCAAATGAAATACTAATAATCCCTAACATAAAACCCAATTTCATCAAGATTATATCTATTAGAAACCAATCTTTTTCTTGGAAAATCAAACCTTTTGACCAAAATAAAGAGAAATTATATTTTTTTTCTAACAACTGATCTATCGTAATAAGGAAGTAAATAGTAAAAATACAAATAGCTTTATTTTTAATGAAAAAAACTAGTATTTGTGCAAAAATGCATATTGCTACAGTTACTAGCCATAACGATACTATAAAATATGTAATTACTAACCAATTTGAAGATGGGAGCAACCAAATCACTATTTTTTCTTTCACAATAAAAAAATTAATTCCTACAATTAACAGATAGATACTTGAATAGATGATTGTTAGACTTACAATTTTTATGATTAAATGAAAACAATATGATTGACGAGTGTTATGTCTAAAATACATATAAACATTCTTATCCGTATAATTAAATGAATAGAAAAAAAGCAACAATAATGGAAGATAACTAAATAACACTATTTTCATATCTCTTGAAGTACTAAGAAATGAAAACAAAGAATCATTAGATAAAAAGTAAAATGATCTAATGAGGTGAATAGACACACCAACTATAAGAAATAAAATATTAATCACAAATAACCCTCGTTTTTGAAACAACTCTAATAAATACATTTTTAAAAGGTTATAAAATAACATGTCTTTTTACTCCTCTTAAAAATAAAATTATCGATAAAATAAAAATCCCTATTAACACTAAAATAGAAACAATAATATTGGCTCCATGATATATATGGGATTCAGATAAGAAATATATAGGAGCGAGGGGCATAGGATAAAATAAATTAATTATCATTAAAAAAAGTTGTAATAAAAAAGCACTTAATAAAGTTACAAAAGTATGCTTGGCATAAAAGGACATACTAAGAGAAAACAAAGCAAATGCTCCTCCATAAACAAAAGCAATAACTGTATATAACATCATATGAATAAAAGGATGAGTGAAATAAATGTTAATAAAAAAGGTCGCTCGCTCATACATCCCTATATTGGAATTTAAAACTTCGTCAGGATTTACATTTGGAAGAAACATAAATGATAAAAAAATGTTTAAAATCAATGGAATAATAACAACAAAGCCACCGATAAAAAAGGTTTTACTAAACAGCTTAAGAAAATACATTTTATAATTACTTCTTATAATTACAAACAAAAAAGATCCATTTTTTTTATCTTCCTGAAAGATCGATGAACTAGGTGAACTTGCAATAACTGGAAGTATAAAGAAAAATAAAAAGGAAGGTGTTACAATACTATTAATTCCCATCCAAGTTGTATATGGAGTGAAGATAACATCCTTTTTATCGGCTAGTGGAATTACATAATATAATATATATACACAAGATAAGGCTATTCCTAACATAAGCGAAAAATAAAAATTCCTATTATTCATTCTTTCATTAAAATAAGTACCCATGTTTCACCTCTTAAAAATACAAATATACTCCTCGTAACATTTAAAATATGTAATGTTACGAGGAAAGGCTTACAAGAATATAAAGTATTATATTTATAAGTTCATTTTTTTATATAATTATTTACGAATACTATCCGGGCTCCAAACACCGCTTGCTGTACCCTCAGCCCATCTTCTGGTATCAATTTTAACCTTGATACCAGAATTATATTTCTCAACTGCTAAATTGTATAAGAATTCTTCTTGACCATCACGCATTTTGTATGAATGACCATCCGAAACATCAGTACCATCTTTTAATGCAGCCCAGGCATTGAAATATCCATCTAATCCCGACATGTTGTCTACCCTCATATAATAAGCCGTTTTATTATATTTAGGTTGAGATGGTGTTTCATCATTAGGACTGTAAACACGATATACATTTGACCAGGGTCTATCTTCATGATTAGACTTTGCTGCTGCTGATGCTGCAAAGCTTGACAAGGCAATTCCTGCCGTTAAAGTTAGAACTGTTATTTTTTTCATTTTTTCTCCTCCTATTCTTTTACTTGTAAGCCCTTAAAAAATATAGCACACTAAATAAAATAAAATATACAGATTTACTAATATTAATATTTCTTTAATATTAGCTATAACTTTTTAACAAATATCTTGTAAAACATATCATTACACAAAGTTTTTCAAGCAATAACAATTGTTTTACTTATAGATATTAAATAAAGAAAAGATATTTACAAAAAAGATACAATATAGTTGTTTCAATTGCGCTACAAGCAAAAGGATTATTTAATAAATCAAGTGAAAAGATAATTTTAGATGAATTTGATCGGAGTATGTATACAGATTTTCGGACAGAAGATGATTGTTTGTTAAGTAAGTATAAATAAAAAAGCACTGTAACCAGTGCTTTTTATTATAGATTATGAGATTGTAGGATTTTCAAAAATAACAATTTCTGAGTTACTTGTTGTTGAAACGCGTTGTGCGTAATATGTTAAAGCTGAAGAAATATATGTTGGTAACGTCTCATTTGTATGTGATGTTGTATATTCATGGATTAATTCTTTTAAAGTCGTCCATTCTAATTGTGCTGGGTGATCAGAAACGAAAGAACTTACCCAGCGATCAAATGAAGATGAAAAATCAGTTTGTAAACGAAATACTTCTTTCATAATAAAACGCTCCCTTAAAATGTAGTACAATCATTTTACCACAAAATACGAACGATAGATAAATTTTTTAAGTATAATGTTCGTGTTATATAGTTGTCTAGATGATTGGTTATACAAATTCAATTTGCCATTTGAAATAACATTCCGTAAGATGAAAGATAGATTATATAAAGAGCTGGAGGAAAGAAAGTGGAATTTGTATTTTTAGGGACTGGTGCAGGTGTTCCTTCAAAAGGAAGGAATGTTTCAGCAATTGCTTTGCAGTTGTTAGAAGAACGAGGACAGACTTGGTTATTTGACTGTGGCGAGGCGACGCAACATCAAATACTACATACGTCTGTACGTCCACGCCGCATTGAAAAAATATTTATTACGCATTTACATGGCGATCATATTTTTGGATTGCCGGGTTTATTGGGTAGCCGTTCGTTTCAAGGTGGAACAACAAAATTAACAGTGTACGGACCAAAAGGAATTAAACAATTTATTGAAGTGGCATTATTAGTAAGTACGACACACGTTAAATATCCACTTGAAATCGTTGAGATTACGGAAGAAGGTATTGTGTTTGAGGATAATGAATTTTGTGTAGAAACAAAAAGGTTATCACATGGAATTGAATGCTTCGGATATCGAATTGTAGAGAAAGATATACAGGGAGCTCTTTTAGTGGATAAGTTACTGGGAATGGGTGTGAAACCTGGTCCAGTTTTTAAACGCTTAAAAGATGGTGAAGTAGTTGAATTAGAGAATGGCACAGTGTTAGATGGAAAAGATTTTATTGGCCCACCTCAAAAAGGAAGAGTTATTACAATTTTAGGCGATACACGATATTGCGAAGCGAGTAGAGAGCTTGCGCAAGATGCTGACGTACTTGTTCATGAAGCGACTTTTGCGGCAGAAGATGAACAACAAGCGTATGATTATTTTCATTCCACATCTAAGCAAGCTGCGAGTATTGCACTTCAGGCAAATGCAAAACGCTTAATATTGACTCATATTAGTTCTCGTTATCAAGGAGATACATATAAGGAATTATTGAAAGAGGCAAGAGAGCTATTTTCTAATACAGAAATAGCTACGGATTTAAAATCATTTCCAGTAGAAAGATAATAATGTTGTGAAAAAATGGTGACGATAGGTTGCCATTTTTTTTATTTCTAAAAAAAATTAAAAATAAAACTGTTATCATTTTATTTTTATATAGGATGACACAGAAAGTTTTAATGATGTGAAGATATAGGATAAAAATACATAATACCGATTATTTAGAAAAACTGTTATATAAGTCAGACGACATACGAGTGGTACAAATAGCAAAAATGGATTTTTATTCAGAACTTTTAAAATTCATTAAAAGTAAGCGTTTTATTAAAAACAAGCTATAATGAGGGCAGATTATAATTTATTGTAGGCTACATGCGTTTTAGCCATTTGTCATAACAAGTGAAGTTGACTAAATCGTGAGAGAGCAACATGGAAATTATAATAGGAAGGATATTACTATTATTTGTACTAAGTCTTTTTTCCCTTTTTAGCTTTAAAATATCAAAAGGTATGAAAGCAATGGGAGTTTCACTTGTTTATGCTATGCTTGTAAGGGGTTCTGTGTTAAACTTTGGATTGCTACCAGACTTTATTGTGGACTATCTTATATTATTTTTAAATGCAGGTAATGCTAAGTTTCTTATTTATTATTATAACTGGTATTATTTCAGGATATATTGCTTCACTGTTATTCAAAAACTATCCAATTCTTACAGCGGAACAAATTCGTGGTACGACTGGAACAGCAACCGATTCGGTAGCTTAATAGAATAGTAAATAATTTTTTCATAGAGGTTTAGGGGGAGTTATGATGAAGTATCGCTCAGTGTTTGATATTATTGGTCCGGTTATGATTGGTCCATCAAGTTCACATACAGCAGGCGCGGCAAGAATGGGGCAAGTTGCTCGTCAGCTGTTTCGTCATGAACCAGAGAGAGTTAGCATTTCATTATATGGTTCATTTGCAAAAACATACCGTGGTCACGGTACGGATGTAGCGCTAATCGGTGGAATACTAGGATTTGAAACAGATGATTTACGTATTCCAAGTGCGTTAGATATTGCAAAAGAACGCGGGATTGAAGTGGAATTCATTGAAGAAGATGCAAATGCTCCGCATCCAAATACAGCGAAAATTCGTCTGTATAAAGGTGAAGAGGAAATTGAAGTTGTTGCTTGCTCAATTGGTGGCGGTAAAATTGAAGTTGTAGAATTAAACGGATTCGATCTTCAATTAACAGGCACGAGTCCAGCACTACTTATTGTAAATAACGATCGCTTTGGTGCTATCGCAGCTGTAGCTTCAATCCTTGCTAAGCATGAGATTAACATAAGTACAATGAGTGTTTCTCGTAAAGAAAAAGGAAGAAGAGCGCTTATGGTCATTGAAACAGATGAATTATTAGCAGATGAAGTAATTGCGGAAATAAATGGGCAACAAAATATTTGTCAAGTAACTATTATGGATTAATTGCAGGGGGGACACACCATGTTTCGGAACGCAGCGGAACTAGTGGCGCAAGCTAAAGAGCAAAATGTAAAAATCGCAGAAATTATGATTCAATGTGAAATGCAAACAAGAAATATCTCACGTGAAGAAGTAATTGCTGGAATGGAAAAGAACTTAGTCGTGATGGAACAAGCAGTAGAACGCGGTATTCGTGGTGTAAAATCACCGACTGGTTTAACTGGCGGGGATGCTGTGAAAGTCCAAGCGTATATGCAGAGTGGAAAAGGCTTATCTGGAGATACGATTTTGGACGCAGTGAGTAAAGCTGTTGCGACAAATGAAGTAAATGCGGCGATGGGAATTATTTGTGCAACACCAACAGCAGGATCTGCTGGAACAGTGCCAGGTGTACTGTTTGCACTGCAAGAAAAATTACAGCCGACACGCGAAGAAATGATTGAATTTTTATTTACAGCAGGAGCTTTCGGTATGGTTGTTGCGAATAATGCTTGTATTTCTGGCGCGGCAGGAGGTTGCCAAGCTGAAGTAGGTTCAGCAAGTGGAATGGCAGCTGCAGCAGCAGTTGAGATGGCTGGTGGAACACAAGATCAAGCAGCTACAGCGATGGCGATTTCATTAAAGAATATGCTTGGTTTAGTATGTGATCCTGTTGCAGGGCTTGTAGAAGTACCTTGTGTAAAACGTAATGCAGCAGGAGCTGCGAATGCCATGATTTCAGCTGATTTATCATTAGCTGGTGTAACTAGTACAATTCCATGTGATGAAGTCATTGAGGCGATGTTTAGAATTGGACAAACGATGCCAGTAGCACTTCGTGAAACAGCAGAAGGTGGCCTTGCAGCAACACCGACAGGTCGTCGTTTGCAAGAAGAGATTTTTGGTAAGAGTAATAACTAAAAGCATATCATATGATTAAAGTAAAAACGGAGCTCAAATAAAGTTGAGCTCCGTTTTTTATTTTTCTTTTGCTATTTCTTCTAATGTTTTTCCAAGATCGTGTGATCGTTTCGTTGCTTGTGTAATACATGAGATTAATGCTTGTTGAAAATTATGCTCCTTTAATACTTCAATACCTGCTTCAGTTGTTCCGCCAGGAGAAGTAATTTCTTTTCGCAAAATAGAAGGGTGTTTTTCGCTTGCTTTTAGCATTTCAGCAGAACCAATCATTGTCTGAAGAATAAGAGATTTTGCAACATCTTCTTTTAAACCAATTTTTTTTGCTGCCTCTTCCAGTGCCTCTACCACGTAATAAATATAAGCTGGTCCACTTCCAGATAATGCAGTGATAGCATGCATATCTTCTTCTTCTACAACGGAGACGAGACCAATCGTTTCAAATAAAGATGTTGCAGTGCGAATATGTTCCTCCGTTGTGTGTTCTGAAGGTGAGATAGCGGTAGCGGATTTTAAAATGGCTGCAGATGTATTTGGCATTGCACGAATAATCGGAACGTCTTTTTGAAGTAGGTTTCTAATTGAATGAGTAGAAACACCTGCTAATAATGAAATAATAAGCAAGTCATTATTTATGTATTCTTTAAGAGGAATAACCGCTTCTGCGACATCTTTTGGCTTCATAGCTAGAAAAAGAATATTTGCATCAGCAAGTAATTCCTTTTTATTATGTGTACCTTTGACACCGTATTTTTTATGTAACTCCTGTAATCTTGTCTCGTTAGAACGATTACTTACAGTGACCTGTTCTCCCTTAACAACATTTGCGTTTAATAAGCCACCAATAATCGCTTCGGCAATAGAGCCTGCACCGAGAAAGGAAATGTTTTGCATAGACATGATGTGCCTCCTTTAAATTTGGTTAGAAATACTTATAAATGTACATACATTCGTTTTTTTATGGAAAAGACCTCTTTTTATCTGAAAATAATGACAAATTTATAGGGAAGTTGTAAACTGAAGAGGTATTCATTTTTGAACCGGAAAAAGACAGGGGGGGGCTAAGCATGACGGCGATTCATCGAATGGAGATTCCTGTTCCATTTGCAGTTGAGACAGTGAATGTGTTTTTAGTTGAGGGAGAAACATTAACGTTAATTGATACAGGGACAAATACAGAAGAAGCAAAGAAAGCACTAGAAAGTCAATTAGGTGCATTAGGATATAAGATAGAAGATATTGAAACGGTAGTGATTACGCATCACCATGCGGATCATTGCGGACTTTTAAATACATTTTCTGAAAAAGTAAAGATTATCGGACATCCTTGGAATGAACCGTGGATTACACAGAATGCTGAATTTTTAAAGAGGTATCATGAATTTTTTAAAGAGACAGCCTTGCAGTTCGGCGTTCCAGCAGTATTTCTGAATGGTGAGGCGTTATTGACGACGAAGACACTTAAATATTCTTGTAATAGATCGTTAACACATACCGTGAGAGAGGGAGATCGTATAGATTCGTTACCTGGATTTACAGTGATTGAAACCCCGGGTCATGCTTCCACTCATATTTCATTATATAGAGAATCTGATGGAATATTAATTGGTGGGGATGCTCTCATTAGTCATATTTCTTCAAATCCAATATTAGAACCACCATATGAAGGGCAAACAGAAAGAGCGCATCCTTTATTGCAGTACAATCAAACGTTAAAACGTTTAAGTGAAATGAATATTTCACGGATTTTATCAGGGCATGGGGAAGATGTTCTGAATGTGAAACAACTTATTGAAACAAGATTACAAAAGCAAGAGACACGTGCTTTTAAAGTGCTTGAACTATTAAAGGAAAAGCCAATGACAGCATTTGAAGTGTGTGTAAAACTATTTCCGGTATTATATAAAGAGCAATTGCCACTTACTATCTCAGAAACTGTTGGACAATTAGACTTTTTAGCATATAATCAACAGGTGATGATTGATGAATCTTCACAACAATTGATTTATTATGCAAAGTAGGTGACAGCAATGACGGGACGTTTACAAGAAAAAGTAATCGTCATTACAGGTGCTTCTAGTGGAATTGGAGAGCAAGTTGCAATGCAGGTTGCAGAGCAAGGGGCGACGCCGGTATTAATGGCTCGAACAGAAGAGAAGCTACAAGCATTAGCAGACAAAATTAAAGTAACTTATAATACGCCTTGCTATTACTATGTATTAGATGTAAGTGAAGAAACGAAAGTACAATCTGTTTTTTCAAAGGTATTACAAGAAGTAGGACGTATTGATATATTGGTAAATAATGCTGGGTTTGGTATTTTTAAAACGTTTGAAGATGCTTCAATGGATGAAGTAAAGGATATGTTTCAAGTAAATGTATTTGGATTAGTAGCTTGTACGAAAGCGGTATTACCTAATATGGTAAAAAGGAACGAAGGACAAATTATTAATATTGCTTCATTGGCTGGAAAAATTGCAACTCCGAAGTCGAGTGCTTATGCAGCAACAAAACACGCTGTATTAGGATTTACGAATAGTTTACGTATGGAGTTATCTAACACAAATGTATATGTAACAGCAATTAACCCAGGACCGATAGATACGAACTTTTTTGAAATAGCCGATCAATCAGGTACATATGTGAAAAATATGGGACGTTACATGTTAAAACCAACATATGTAGCAGAACAAATCGTAAAGGCGATGCAAACGAAAAAACGTGAAGTAAACTTGCCGAAGTGGATGGGAATGGGGCCAAAGCTCTACGCATTATTCCCAGGTTTATTTGAACGCGTTGCAGGCAAATCATTAAGTAAAAAATAGGAGATTTCCATATGGAAATCTCCTATTTTTTATTTTCCAGTCACATAATCGTAAACGATATCCTCAACAGCCTCGTATACATCAATTTCAGTCTTTAAATGAATTATCATTTGAATATGTTTAATTAGCATTTCCTGATCCTCTTTTGAAACCGGATTACATTGATATTGCCGAAAACTTTTTATAATCATTTTCTCAATTAATTTTTTATTCATGTTTTTCCCCGCCTGTATGTATACATGTATTGTTTTATTGTACTTGAAGTGAAATGAAAATACTACTATGCACTATTTTTGCATAAAAATCCACTTGTATATATTGCTTTTATAGCAAAATTAATATTTTGAAGTTTTTAAAAATTATAAATATTTAATTGACTTTATAATTATGCAATATTATAATCAAACTTAATTTAAAGAATAGATATGAGGAGGAGCTTATGAAAGTCGCAATTATTGGAGCAACTGGATATGGAGGTATTGAGTTAATTCGGTTATTAGAGCAACATCCATATTTTTCGATAGCATCTCTCCATTCTTTTTCACAAGTCGGTGAATTTATAACAAATGTATACCCGCATTTTCGAAATGTTCTTGTCCATACGTTACAAGAAATTGATGCGGAGAAAATAGAGAAGGAAGCTGAAATTGTATTTTTAGCAACCCCAGCGGGAGTATCGGCAGAGTTAACACCAAAATTATTGGCAGTAGGTTTAAAAGTAATTGACCTATCTGGAGACTTTCGTATGATAGATCCCTCGTCATATGAATTGTGGTATAAAAGGCCAGCTGCACAGGAAGAACTTCTTAGGAAAGCAGTATATGGATTAAGTGAATGGAAAAGGCATGAGATCCAAAATGCAAATTTAATTGCAAACCCAGGATGTTTTGCTACAGCTGCATTATTAGCGGTAGCGCCGTTAGTACGTAGCGGCATAATTGAAGAAGCTTCGATTATTATTGATGCGAAATCAGGAGTATCTGGAGCGGGCAAAACGCCAACAACAATGACTCACTTTCCTGAGTTATACGATAACTTACACATTTATAAAGTTAATCAACATCAGCACGTTCCTGAGATTGAGCAAATGCTTGCAGAGTGGAATCGTGAAACGAAGCCAATCACGTTTAGTACACATTTAATACCGATATCACGAGGGATTATGATTACACTTTATGCGAAAGTGAAAGAGGAAATGAAAATAGAGCAACTTCAAAAGTTGTATGAAGAAACGTATGAATACTCAGCTTTCGTTCGAGTTCGCTTGCAAGGAGAATTTCCAAGTCCGAAAGAAGTAAGGGGCTCAAATTATTGTGATATTGGGATAGCTTACGATGAAAGAACAGAAAGAGTTACGGTCGTTTCTGTTATAGACAATCTGATGAAAGGTGCGGCAGGGCAAGCAGTTCAAAATGCAAATTTATTAGCGGGACTAGAAGAGACAACGGGTTTACAGCATATGCCGCTTTATCCATAAGGGGGAAATTATGATTAAAGCATCGTCTATTAAAAAATTAACAAATGGTTCAATTGTTACACCAAAAGGCTTTTTGGCAATCGGTACTGCAAATGGTCTGAAAAAGGTGAAAAAGGATTTGGGTGCAATCGTTTGTGAGGTGCCAGCATCATGTGCCGCTGTGTATACAACAAATCAAATACAAGCAGCGCCGTTGCAAGTAACGAAGGAGAGCATAGCAGCAGAAGGGAAATTACAAGCAATTGTTGTAAATAGCGGCAATGCAAATGCTTGTACGGGGATGAAAGGATTGCAAGATGCTTATGAGATGCGAACATTAGGAGCGGAACACTTTGGAGTAAAAGAAAAGTACGTCGCAGTCGCTTCAACAGGTGTAATTGGAGTACCTTTACCGATGGATATCATTCGAAAGGGAATTGAATCTCTTGTGCCAACAAAGGAAGTAAGTGAAGCTTATTCTTTTTGTGAAGCAATTTTAACGACAGATCTTATAACGAAAGAAACTTGCTATGAGATGATAATTGATGGGGAAGCAGTGATCATTGCTGGGGTCGCAAAAGGTTCAGGGATGATCAAACCGAATATGGCAACGATGCTTAGTTTTATTACAACAGACGCCAATATAGAGCATGAAGTATTGCAAACAGCATTATCACAAATTACGAATCATACGTTTAATCAAATTACGGTGGACGGAGATACTTCTACAAATGATATGGTCATCGTTATGGCAAGTGGATTATCAGAAACGAAAACGATGAATATGGAACATGAAGACTGGGAAACTTTCGTAGTTGCTTTACAAAAGGTATGTGAAGATTTAGCGAAAAAAATTGCACAAGATGGTGAAGGTGCTACGAAGTTAATAGAAGTAAACGTGTTAGGGGCTAGAACAAATGAAGAAGCAAAGAAAATTGCAAAGCAAATAGTCGGTTCGAGTCTTGTGAAAACAGCGATATATGGTGAAGACCCAAATTGGGGGCGAATTATTAGCAGTATTGGACAAAGTGAAGTAGAGATTAATCCGAATACAATTGATATTACTCTTCAATCTATCGCTGTGTTAAAAAATAGTGAACCTCAAATGTTTTCTGAAGAGGAAATGAAAAAGAGATTACAAGAACATGAAATTATTATTGATGTGTATTTACATTTAGGAGAAGAGAACGGATCAGCTTGGGGCTGTGACTTAAGCTATGAATATGTGAAAATAAACGCTTGTTATCGTACATAAGGAGAGGGAAGATGAGCGATTATATTGTAGTGAAATGCGGCGGTAGTATGTTGGATCAATTAAATGATGTGTTTTTTGATTGTATAAAGAAATTGCAACAAAAGTATAAGGTAGTGATTGTTCATGGTGGTGGTCCAGAAATTGATGCCAAATTAAAAGATTGTAACATCAAAGTAGAGAAAAGAGATGGGTTACGAGTAACACCAAGAGAAGTTATGGATATTGTTCAAATGGTGCTATGTGGAAGTACGAATAAAAAACTCGTAATGAATTTAAAAAAGCATAATTTACTTGCGGTAGGTTGTTCAGGATGTGACGGCAATTTACTTCAAGTTCAACCTGTCAGCAAGGAGATAGGATATGTGGGAGAAGTAAGTTATGTCGAAACAGCCTTACTAAAAGGGTTAATAAATATGAATTATATTCCTGTTATTGCTCCAATCGGGATAAATGAAAATGAGATTTATAACATAAATGCGGATAATGCTGCAGCTGGAATTGCGGCAGCATTATCTGCAAAGGAACTCATTTTTATTACAGATGTAGATGGAATATTACATGAAGGAAAATTAGTAAAGAAAACGGACGAATTTGAAATTGATACTTTTATTGAAAAAGGGGTTATTACAGGCGGGATGATTCCGAAAGTACAGGCGGCACTAGCGTCATTAAAAATGGGAGTGCAAAAGGTAAGTGTCGTGAATGGTACAAAAGACTTTGCTGAAGTTACCGGAGAGTGTATTGGAACGACGGTAACGAAAGGAGTGAGTATTGTATGACAAGTCATCTTTTTCAAACGTATGGGAGAAGAACTATTGAGTTTGTAAAGGGAAAGGGAACGAAAGTTATTGATACAAATGGTAAGCAATATTTAGATTTCACTTCCGGTATTGGAGTATGTAATGTAGGACATTGTCATCCTACTGTGATGAAAGCTGTACAAGAGCAACTTGATGATATATGGCATATATCTAATCTGTTTACAAACAGCTTACAAGAAGAAGTCGCGTCATTATTAACAGAAAATATAGCATTAGATCATGTATTCTTTTGTAATAGCGGGGCAGAGGCGAATGAAGCAGCTTTGAAGCTAGCCCGTAAGCATACTGGAAAATCTCTCGTCGTAACATGTGAGCAGTCTTTTCACGGGAGAACATTCGGAACGATGAGTGCGACGGGGCAAAATAAAGTGAAAGAAGGATTTGGTCCGCTCCTTCCGTCTTTTTTACATATCCCTTTTAACGATATAAAGGCGTTAGAGGAAGTAATGAATGAAGAAGTTGCGGCGATAATGGTAGAAGTTGTTCAAGGAGAGGGAGGAGTCATACCTGCTGATTTATCTTTTTTGAAAGCAATTGAAGCATTATGTAATAAGTTTGGCTCCTTATTTATTATAGACGAAGTACAAACGGGGATAGGAAGAACAGGAACACTATTCGCTTACGAACAAATGGGAATAAAACCTGATATCGTTACCGTTGCAAAGGCACTAGGAAATGGTATTCCTGTTGGAGCGATGATTGGTCGGAAAGAGCTCGGAACGTCGTTCACTGCAGGATCACACGGTTCAACTTTTGGCGGGAATTATATTGCGATGGCTGCAGCGAAAGAAGTATTACAAGTAAGTAAAAGACCATCGTTTTTAAAAGAAGTACAAGAAAAGGGCGAGTACGTATTAGAGAAGTTGCAAGAGGAATTACAACATGTCGAATATATTCAAAATATACGTGGTAAGGGGCTTATGATTGGAATTGAGTGTAAGCATGAAGTTTCAAGTTTTATAGAACAACTAGAAAAATCAGGACTTCTCGTATTACAAGCAGGGCCTAATGTTATAAGACTATTACCGCCACTCATTGTAACGAATGAAGAGCTAGAACAGGCAGTATATATGATAAAAAAAGTGGTTTGTACAAAAAATGCATCAATCATATAAGGGGGGAATTTCATGTCAACTGTACAAGTACCGAAATTAAATACGAAAGATCTTTTAACACTAGAAGAATTGACGCAAGAAGAAATCATTTCTTTAATTGAGTTTGCTATATATTTAAAAAAGAATAAGCAGGAGCCTTTATTACAAGGAAAAATATTAGGGCTCATTTTTGATAAACATTCAACTCGTACTCGCGTATCTTTTGAAGCAGGAATGGTACAGCTCGGAGGACATGGCATGTTTTTAAGTGGGAAAGAGATGCAAATTGGAAGAGGGGAGAGCGTTTCAGATACTGCGAAAGTGTTATCTCATTACATTGACGGGATTATGATACGTACATTTTCACATGCGGATGTAGAAGAGCTTGCAAAAGAATCGAGCATACCTGTAATTAATGGATTAACGGATGATCATCATCCATGTCAAGCGTTGGCAGATTTAATGACGATTTATGAAGAAGTGAAGACATTTAAAGGAATTAAATTGGCTTACGTAGGTGATGGGAATAACGTATGTCATTCATTGTTGTTAGCGAGTGCGAAAGTCGGAATGAATATGACTGTTGCAACGCCTGTAGGGTATGAACCGAATGAGGAAATTGTAAAAAAAGCGTTAGCGATTGCTGAAGAAACAGGAGCTGAAATTGAAATTTTGCATAACCCTGAACTAGCGGTGAGTGAAGCGGATTTCATTTATACTGACGTTTGGATGAGCATGGGGCAAGAGGGAGAAGAAGAGAAATATACTTTATTTCAACCTTACCAAATCAATAAAGAACTTGTTATGCATGCGAAGCAAACATATCGTTTCTTACACTGTTTACCTGCCCATCGTGAAGAAGAGGTAATAGGAGAAATTATAGATGGACCACAGTCTATCGTATTTGAGCAAGCTGGTAATCGATTACATGCGCAAAAAGCATTATTAGTAAGTTTATTTAAAAATGTAGAAGAGCCTTCCTAAATGATGTGCACCCCAATTGTTAGACACGAATAACAATTGGAGGTGTATTTTTTTATGGTTAAATTCTTACTAGAAGAAAAAGTAAATGAAATAAAAACATATTCCATTCAGTATACACTGAATGTACTTAATTATATGGATAGACGAGGGATATCCATTAGAGAAATAGCTACTTAATTTTTTATCTAACCTTTTGGGCCCTGTTCACCAGGAAGGCTCTTTCCTTTACTTCACATACACTTCATTTGTTGTTAAGCAGGTTTTATGTTATATAAAGACTTTTGGTTAGCCTGAAGTTTCCGTATTTACATTTTTTTCTTTTTATCTCATAATTTTAATTGGGAGAGGGAGGAAAAAAATGGTTCAAATTAAAGTAACACCTGAAATGCTAGAAGAAGTTGCTAATCGTGCAAGTAATACTCGAATCGCATTAGAATCTATACATAATAAATTATGTAATGAAATAGATCAATTGTGTTTTCAGTGGATTGGTGCCTCCAATCAACAGTTCATTCAAATGTTCAATGATGCGCGACCAAAAGCTTTTACATCTATTCATTCACTTGTAAAAGTAGAAGAAGATTTGAAACGAATTGCTGAGAAATTCCGCAATACAGATAATCAAGATGTTACAATGGAAAAAGGTGCAATGTGTGGACCACTATCATCAGAAAAAGAGGGTTTTGATGGTAAAAAACTAGCTAGGGATATAGCGGGTGAAATAAGTGGGGAGTATGATGTTCGTCGTGTTTGGGATGGTATTGATCCATCTACTGGCGAAAAACTTTCGGGGTGGGAACGTGCTGGGGCAGGTGTCATGGCTGTAGCCGGCCTTACACCCTTTGGAAAGATAGCTAAAGTAGGAAAAGGAGTTAAAATGACTGCTAAGGCTACTGAGGCTGTGAATAAAGCTAAAAAAGTACCTGTGGAGAAAGTCAATGGAGTTAATGGTGCGGATAAAGCTCTATTGACTAATGAAGGAAAAGTTGGAACCTATAAACAACTTGTGAAACAAGGAACTGCTTTTGATAATATTACTCCACATCATATGCCTTCTGCACAGAAAATGAAACAAGCTGGTATAAAAAGGAATGATGGTGTGAGTATGAATATGGAACAACCTCATCCTGGAACTGGTGGGAGACATCGTGAAACATATACATATGGTCTATCAGGAGAAAAATCGCAGGCGTATTTAAACCTTAGCTTTCGTGAGGCCTTATCTCATGATATCTTGGATGCTCGAAAAATTTATATAAAAGATGGTTTATATACTGCTGAGATAAGAGAAGGTTTAAGAGAAGTTATTAAAAGAAACAAAGAGCTGTATCCGCATTTATTTGATAAATAAAACATGGAAAGGATGATTACCTTTGGATATTAAGAGTCATTTAAAAAGACTATATGATAATCGTTTATTAGAAAATGAAAATGAGATACGAGATTTTAATGAGTCATTAATGGAAGTAATAGAGTACAATGACGTCTCTGTTATTACAGATTTATGTTTAGTTCTGGATGATGAGACTGAGCAATTTGAGGTTATGTTTGGTTTGATTCATGGAATAGAGAGCTTATATAAAAATAACATAGAAGAAGGACTTGTATGTATTGTTAAAGCTTTTCCAAAGATGATTAACTCAGCTAAAGAATGGGTAGAAATTTTACATTATAGAATTCTTAATCACCCTCAAGTAAGATTAGCATATGGAAAAGTACTTTCGGGATTTGATCCATCAATTACGATTAGTATTAAAGAATTATTGATTGATATAAAAAATGAAGACCCTGATATGTTTAGTGAATCTGTTAATGAGGTAATTAAGAGCATCTAACCATCTAATGTTTAAAGTTGAAACGATATATAAGCACATAAGGCAAGCTAACAGAAAAGAATTTATTATTGGAGTGGAAAGAAAAAGAAAAAGAATAAGAATAAGAATAAGCTATTAAAAAGTACATACTCCATGATGGTTGTACCATCATGGAGTACTGTGTGCAATGATAGAATAGAAAAACGAAGTACGAGCTTAGGCGAGATGACATTTTACTGGATGATGAATATAAACACATGGAATGGACATAAAACTAATGAACTCGTACAAACTCGTAAGTTTTAACGTAGTAGTTGTCACAACATATAAAGGCTGTCAAACTGTTACTACAAAACTTAGAAATCTATGCTACTTAAAAACAGATGAACTTAAAGCACTGGGTTGTCGATTAAAGGCAACAAGTGCTTTTTTGTTTTAGCGTAGAAATAAGTTGGTACACGTATAATTGTATAAGTGTATGAAGTCTTAAATTTTATAGACTGTAATTTATCGCAATGTTCAAGATGGCGATAGTAAAGAGCTAATTTTAGTTAATAATGATGGTACACTTTCCTTAAATAGTAAATGGAGGGGAAATCATAACTTAAATGTATCTACTAGAAAAGAGCACTCTACATATTTTAAAAATAAACGATCAGACTCATATATATTGTGGGATTTGAAGTAACATAAGTATTTAGATAAATTAATTAAAGAAAATGGGAAGAGATAATTTAATGAAAGTAGGTGCGTTTATGGGAGAAACAGGAAATCTGATGAGTAGTAAATGGTTTGGAGAAAAAACGACGTTAGCTCAATCGGAAATTAAAGAAGAAATTTTAAAATCTGTAACAGAAAAGGAAGTTTTATTTAACTTAATAGAATTATTTAAAACGGGGGATTTTACTCAAAAACCACTATTCGTTCAATTAATGAATCAGACTAAAGATGAGACGATTCTAAATTTATGTATTAGAGTGTTTTTCTCTGTCGCAACACATGAAGACTTAAGGGATTCAAATAATCTTCGTTTTCTTAGTGAGGCAACTGAAGAGACAGTAGAGACTTTTGCATCAGCAGCCACAACCTCACTTTCTTTTGAGGTAATTCCATATTTATTGGCTTTACTGGAAGAGTGGGAGGAAGTTAGTGATACAGCTACTATAATAAGAGACTCTATTGATTCTTTTATTAATTTTGAAGAGCAAATTGGTGAAGAGGCAACTATTAATGAAATTGGAAGTTTTTATTTTATATATTGTCAGGAAAAGGATACAGATAGATATTATTTTCAACAAAATTTAGCTTTTCCAGGAGACTTAGCTAAAAAAATGATTCAGCGGGTTATGATTGCTGCAAATAATAAAGAACCATTAAAAATGGAATTAATACCATCTTTATTATCAATTTGGACTGGTGAAAGAGTGCCTGCGGATTACACCACTATTATTAGTGCAAGCAATTATAAAGATTTTATTGTTTATATAAATGGAATTTCAAGTGAAAACTGGGAAAAGGGACAAAAGTATTTTTACGGATATAAGCTTTGACTATAATATATGAACTTAAAGCACTTACTTGCAGACAAAAGGCAACAAGTGCTTTTTTCGTCTTGATATAAAAATAAATGACATGGGACAAACATTAGGAGAATAAATAAGAAAGAAGCCGTCCAACTAAAGTGCACCTCAAATTTTTAGACACGAATAACAATTAGAGGTGTGCTTTTTTATATTGAAATGTCGTATGTATATTTGGTTAACCATCTCTATATCATTTATAATAAAAAGAGTAAACTACATTTGTTTTTCATATCATGTAAGGACATACTAGATAGAAAAAATATAGTTAAAGAGATGATGAATTTGAAAACAACTAAGAAAACATATTCGTTTTTTCAGCGGATGTGGAGAATATTAAAGTTTCAATATTATAAGTTGCTTCGATCACCAGAAGGAGCAAAGAAAGTGTCGTTAGGTTTTGCGATTGGATTTGGTTTAGAAATGTTGGTAATTTATACGGCATCGCTCGTATATTTAATATTTTATCCAATTGTCAGGTTAGCAAAAGGATCTTTTCCAGCCGCAGTCATTGGTAATATTATTGGGAAAATATCGTTTCTCCCAGTATTTTTATTTCCATTTGCTTATGCGCTAGGAAAAATGATTTACCCATTTCATGTACAGAAAATACATCATGAACCATTTACGATATCAGATTTGTTTTCGAGCCATATTTTTACGATGTTAAAGAGCTTATTACAGAGTGAAGTATATGTATTAATTGGTATGACGATAATAGGAATTGTGTTTGGGGTAATTTCATATTTCGTTGTGCATTATTTATATGAAAAGAATCGTAAGTTACGTTTGAAGAAAAGAAAGAAACAAGTGAGAGAACCACTTGTTCAAATATAAAGAATGTCACATTCATTTTCTCCTTTGAATATGTTTAAGAAAAAGGGGGAGAGAATGAATGTATTATTACTATGTACCTCAAGTATATCCATATACAAATTATTATCCTGTAACTGGAGTGAGACAGCAATTCGGAGTATATCCGCAGCAACAAATACAGCAAATGCAGCAAATGCAACAGCCTGAGCAGCAACTTGTTCAAGAACGAAAACCGTATTTAATGACATGGCCGTATTCAAATGTATACTATGGTAATTATTACGAATCATAAAGCTGCTTCTATTTAGAAGCAGCTTTATGCGTTTGTTTTCAAAATTAAATTTTGAATGGTTTTAAGAGAATAAATGAGCTTTTCACGCTCTTCCTCAGATAATGTTTGAAAATTTTCTTTTAGTTTTCCTAAAATGAATTGCTGATACTGACTTACTAACATTTTCCCTTCAGTTGTTAGGGAAATTAAAATGACCCTTCGATCTTTTTCGCTATAATGACGCTCTATTAGCTCTTCTTGAATAAGTTTGTTTAATAGAGGGGTCATGTTAGGCCGTGAAATCGCTAGCCGCTTGCCAATTTCTGAAACTGCTAATGTACCATTTTCATGCAAAAGCAGTAACACTTGCGTATGTGATGGCGGCATATGTCTTTGAGAAGAAAACTCTCCAGGAAGCATAAATTTGCGATAAAAAAGAGGCACTAGCGAAAGAAGATGATCAACAATACGTTCCCACTCGCGTGATTCCATATAACGGCCCCCTTCCACTATCATTGTAACAAAAAAGACAAGGTATAAAAATAGAATTGTTTCACGGTAACCTTAATATTTGTAGGATAACACTTGTTTTGTAAATGTATTGGCAATTATCGCATAACCGTTATCATTTGGGTGTACTTGGTCAAATAGTAATTCTTTTTTATCATTCGATATTAATTTGCGAATTGGTAAAACGATCGACGGTTGATTTGCTTTTGAAATAGAATAAACAGAATCATTCCAACCATCTAAAAACATATCTGCATAACTTGAGATGGAGTCATCTAGTTGTAAAGGGTTATAGAGTTCAGAGAGAATGAGTAAAGCATTCGGATTTTGATCTCGAACGGTCTTTACAATATTTTTTACATCCGTTTCAAAACGGGCTTTTTCCTTATTTAAAATTTTAATACCATCTATAACACCTACATCACGATTTAAGCGGAATAAATTATTTGCTCCAATATTAATAGTAATTATATTTGCTTCCCTAATTTTTTGTTGAACTTCTTCTGACTGGACTTTTTTAACGAGACGATCTGTAGTGAGACCATTTACACCGAGGTTTTCTACCCTAATTGGTTTATGAATTTGTCCTTCTAATTGTTTAGAAGCTAATTCGGCAAATCCCCCTTGTGTAGATCCATATCCTTTTGCAAGTGAATCACCTAATACGAGGTGATAAAAGGAATCATTCGTTTGCTTATCAATCCAACTGGGAGCAGATGTTTTTTCTGTTTTTCTTTCATTTTCTTTTTGTTTTGTCTCATCGTTCTTTTCAAAATTAGAATAAGAAATGATTAGAAGGAGGAGACAAACAATTGTTAAGATGACTTTTTTCATAAATTCATCCTCCTTGTAATTGGTAATTGTATCATATTCAGCAGTATAAGCAATGTAAGGGCATATTATCTGTTTATGAAAACTTTACAGAAAATTTGTTGAAGTTTGTCAAAAAATATTGACGATACGAAAGAACTTTATATATGATAATGTCAGATAAGGTGAAATTATTGTTAGTGGAGCATGATTTCCTACTAATGATGTATCTTAACCAATCGGGCGTTAAAGAGCAGTGGAACTTTTTGTTTACCTATTTCTTTGAGGGAGCAGTCTGTTGTTCGTTAACGTGGGATAAAGTGAAAAGCATCGCTCTAATAGAAGAAAAAAGGTATGTGGTTAGGGACTGATAGAGATGCACTTCATTATTTTGGGGTAATTATATAAGGGGGATTTTTTTGTGAAAAAGTCAAAAAAAATGCTAGCTGGAGCAACACTTGCTATTGGCGTTATAGCACCGCAAGTGTTGCCGACAACAGCTCATGCAGAGGAAAAAGCTGGGGAGAATACAGTTAACTTACGAATTCTAGAAACATCGGATATTCACGTTAACTTAATGAATTACGATTATTATCAAACGAAAACAGATAATAAAGTAGGTCTTGTGCAAACTGCAACACTCGTTAATAAAGCACGTGAAGAAGCGAAAAACTCTGTCCTATTTGATGATGGAGATGCATTACAAGGGACACCGCTTGGAGATTATGTAGCGAATAAAATAAAAGATCAGGAGAAGGAGAATTCTGTTGATCCTAACTATGTCCATCCATTATATCGTGTAATGAATTTAATGAAGTATGACGTCATCTCTCTTGGGAATCATGAATTTAACTACGGTTTAGAGTATTTAAAAAAAGTGATTAAAAAAACGGATTTCCCGGTTATTAACTCGAATGTCTATATAGATGATCATGATGGTAATGATGAGAATGACAAGCATTACTTTGATAAACCATATCATATTTTTGAGAAAGAAGTAGTGGATGAATCAGGTCAAAAACAAAAGGTGAAAATTGGTGTAATGGGATTTGTTCCACCTCAAGTTATGAATTGGGATAAAGCGAATTTAGAAGGAAAAGTAAAAGCAAAAGATATTGTGCAAACAGCGAAAAAATTAGTTCCGGAAATGAAGGCGCAAGGTGCGGATATTATAGTTGCACTAGCGCATTCAGGTGTTGATAAGAGTGGATACAACGAAGGAATGGAAAATGCATCGTTTTATTTAGCGACAGAAGTTCCTGGCGTAGATGCAGTATTAATGGGACATTCACATACTGAAGTGAAGGACGTATTTAATGGTGTTCCAGTTGTAATGCCTGGTGTTTTTGGTAGTAACTTAGGTATTATTGATATGCAATTGAAAAAGGTAAATGGAAAATGGGAAGTACAAAAAGATCAGTCTAAGCCGCAACTTCGTCCGATTGCTGATAGTAAAGGGAACCCATTAGTACAATCTGATCAAAAACTAGTTAATGAAATTAAAGATGATCATCAAGCGACAATCGATTATGTAAATACAGCTGTAGGTAAAACGACAGCACCAATTAATAGTTATTTTTCATTAGTACAAGATGATCCTTCTGTACAACTTGTGACAAATGCACAAAAATGGTATGTAGAAAAGTTATTTGCTGAAAATGGACAGTATAGCAAATATAAAGGAATTCCAGTTTTATCTGCAGGTGCGCCATTTAAAGCAGGTGGCCGAAACGGTGCTACATATTATACTGATATTCCAGCTGGAACGTTAGCGATTAAAAACGTTGCAGATTTATATGTATATCCGAATACGTTATATGCTGTAAAAGTAAATGGGGCACAAGTGAAAGAATGGCTTGAAATGTCTGCAGGTCAGTTTAATCAAATTGATTCAAAGAAAACAGAAGAACAGCCACTAGTAAATATAGGTTATCCTACATATAATTTTGATATTTTAGATGGTCTAAAATACGAAATTGACGTGACGCAACCAGCGAAATACGATAAAGATGGTAAAGTTGTAAATGAAAATACGAATCGTATTGTAAATATGACGTATGAAGGTAAGCCTGTAGCTGACAATCAAGAGTTCATCGTAGCTACAAATAACTATCGTGGAAGTAGCCAAACGTTCCCTGGTGTAAGTAAAGGGGAAGTTGTATACCAATCACAAGATGAAACACGTCAAATCATTGTGAAATATATGCAAGAAACACCAATTATTGATCCAGCAGCAGATCAAAATTGGACGTTTAAGCCGATTGTTGCAGATAAATTAAATACAACATTTGATTCTTCACCAAATGCACAAAATCATATAAAGAAAGATGGAAAGATATCATATGTTGGACCATCTGAAAATGAATTTGCTAAATATGCAATTGATATAACGAAGAAGAATGATGATAAGGAAACTGGTGGAGAGAATCCAACGACGCCACCAACAGGTGAGGGCAATAACGGAGAAAATCCAACGACACCACCAACAGGTGAAGGCAATAACGGAGAGAATCCAACAATACCGCCAACAGGTGAAGGCAATAACGGAGAAAATCCAACGACACCACCAACAGGTGAAGGCAATAATGGAAATGAACCAAAACAAGATGGAAATAATACAGGATCTGGACAAACTACAACGGATAATCAAAACTCAAAAGAAACAACAACTGTAAGTGAAAATAAAGAAGTACGTGATTTACCGAAAACAGGTACAAGTGTTGCTTCTACAATTGGAGCAGGTTTGGCGTTTGTTGGAGCGGGATTACTTATGTTATTTAGAAGAAAGAAAGCAAATAGATAGTAAAGTATTGTAAAAAAAGGATTACCGTAATCGGTAATCCTTTTTTTACGTATATATTATGAAACTGGTACTGCTTTTTCTTTCTTCCATGAAAGGCCAAATCCAGTAAAGCCGACGATAATCGTTAAGACTGGGCAAGCTAAACAGAAGATTGCGTATGGAAGGTAATCGAATGTTGGAACGCCAAGGACGTTTGTTAAGAATACACCACTTACACCCCATGGTACGAGCGGGTTAATGACTGTACCTGCATCTTCTAATACGCGTGATAAATTACGACGTTCTAAACCGACTTCATCGTATTTATTAGCGAATGCTTGTCCTGTTAAAACGATGGATAAGTACTGCTCACCAAGTAAGAAGTTTACACCAATTGCAGTTGAAGCAGTAGAAATAATTAAGCGTGTGCTATTTTTTACGAAGCTAGAGATAATATTCATCAGCTGCGCTATAATACCCATTCCTTGTAATAATCCTCCCATACAAAGAGCTAGGAAAATAAGAGCAATCGACATCATCATACTTTGTAGACCACCGCGAGATAGTAAGCTATCAATGTCTTTAATACCAGTTTTAGAAACGTAGCCGTCTTGCATAATTTTCATTAAATCAGCTAAAGAAGTGCTAGGTTTAAAAATAAAGAGAATAATAATTCCTACCACAATTCCTGCAAGCAATGTTGGAACTGCTGGAACCTTTTTAAATGCGAATAGGAACAGTAATAAAATTGGAATAAGTGTAACGATAGAAATCGTTGTGTTTTTTTCTAACGTGCTAATAAAGTTTGTGAAGTCAACGTCTCCACTAGTACCGCTTCCTAAAATGAAAAATGCGATAAAAGCAATAATGAAAGCAGGAACTGTTGTCCAAAGCATGTTGCGAATATGCTCAAATAAATCTACACCCGTTACAGCAGGAGCTAAGTTTGTTGTATCAGATAAAGGAGACATTTTATCTCCAAAGAATGCACCAGAAATAATTGCACCAGCGATCAGAGCTGGATCGTATCCGAGAGCACTACCCATTCCCATAAAGGCAAGTCCTACAGTTGCGGCAGTTGTAAATGCACTACCGATACTCGTTCCAACAATTGCACAAACAACAAAAACAGTAGGAACGAAAATTTTTGGAGATACAAGTTGGAATCCGTATACCATTAAAGTTGGAATTGTTCCAGCTGCGATCCAAACACTAATTAATACGCCTACAAGTAAGAAAATAAAAATAGATGGAATACCAGCTGAAACACTACTTATCATTCCTTTTTCCATAGTAGACCAAGAGATTTTTTTCATAAATCCAAATGCTAATAAAAGAACGATACCAAATAAAATTGGGATGTGTGGTGAAACTTCTAATTTGATAACACTAAAGCCAATACAGAAAAAAATAAAAATTGTTAAAAGAACAGATTCAATTTTTGAAACCATTGTTTTCCCCTCCTAAGTAATTTAAAATAGCTCTTTTTTATATAAAATTCGCCAATATTGTATATTTCCTTCTAAAATTTAGGATTTTGTGACAAATTAACGGTAATTGTCAACATCTCAATATGATACGGAAATGATTGGATAAAAAAACGCCCCTGCATATAATTATGCAGGGACGAAGAAATCGCGGTACCACCCTAGCTTGTGAAAGGAATGTATCACAAAATAAAGGATCATATGATATGCGCTCATAAAAATAAAAACGCCCCTGCAATATATGCAGGGACGAAAAATTCGCGGTACCACCCTAAATTGTGAAACAGTTTCATTTCACCACTCTTTAGACATAACGGTCTAAACCGTCTTTCACTACTCCTCACGTTTCGTAAAAGAAGCTCCAGGGGGTAATTCATAAATCGCTCTGTACTGGTTCGCACCGACCACCAGCTCTCTGAAATCAGAAAACGAAATACTACTAAATCCTATCAACGCCGATTCATATGATGTTAGTTAAATTTTTATCATATATTCATCATACATGTCAATAAAAACATTCGATATTTTTTTAGGGAAATAAAGGAGAAATGTTTTTCACACTGTAAAAATGTGCGTTATAATGAATTTGAAAGGGGAGGAAAGAGTGAAGAAAAAAATAATTCTTTTTACCACCTTACTAGTCGTTGGCGGAAGTGCTGGAATTTACACAGCTTTTGCAGCTGAATCAGAGCAGTCGAAACAAAAGCAAATACAGCAGTCAGAAGTGAAGAAAGTGAAAGAAACTGAAGAGAAGAAATCGATGGAAAAAGCAGCTACTAAACTAGGAGTTTCTACTGAGGGGAAAACAAAAGAAGAGGTTACAAAAGAAGTAGATACCGCTAGATTTGAGCAGCGCCATGATTTGTTAATTGAGCATGCTAAGCAACTTGGAATTGATACAGAAGGAAAAAAAGATGAAGAGATTATTTTAGAAATTGGAAAGATACAACATGGAAAGTAGAACAACTTATCGTATGATAAGTTGTTCTTTTTTGAGAACTTTTTGATTTAAAAATAATTGACAGTCATTTGTTTTTAATGTTAACTATATTTATAAATAAGTTAACATTAGGGGTGACAATTGTGGCTGTTAATAGTAACACGAGTGAAAAATCGTCTTATACATATGAAGAATTATCGAAGAAGAATAAAGATTACGTATGGCACCCATTTACACAAATGAAAGATTATTTAGAAGAAGATCCTGTCATTATTGAACGTGGAGAGGGAAGAAAGCTATACGATGTAAATGGAAATGAATATTGGGACGGTGTTTCATCTATTTGGTTAAATGTTCATGGGCATCAAGTACCAGAACTAGATGAGGCAATTCGCGAGCAATTAAATAAAATTGCTCATTCTACTATGCTAGGACTTGCTAACGTTCCATCTATTTTATTAGCAGAAAAAATAATTGAAGTTGTACCAGAAGGTTTGAAGAAAGTATTCTATTCAGACTCTGGTTCTAGCGCCGTTGAAATTGCAATTAAGATGGCCTTTCAATATTGGCAGCATAAAGGAAAACCGAAAAAACAAAGATTTGTTACATTAAAAGAAGCATATCACGGTGATACGATAGGTGCTGTTTCAGTAGGAGCAATAGACTTGTTTCACCAAGTGTATAGTTCACTATTATTTGAGGCAATTAAAATGCCGTATCCATATACATATCGTTCTCCTTATGGAGATAATAAGGAACAAATTGTAAAGAAACATTTAGAAGAAATGGAAGAAATGCTACAAGAAAAACATGAAGAAGTAGCAGCTATTATTGTGGAGCCATTAATGCAAGGTGCTGGTGGGATGATTACAATGCCAAAAGGATACTTAAAAGGGCTTCGCGATTTATGTACAAAATACAATGTATTATTTATTACAGATGAGGTAGCGACTGGATTTGGGCGTACCGGGAAAATGTTTGCATGTGAACACGAGGATGTAACGCCAGACATTTTAACAGCCGGAAAAGGTTTAACAGGTGGTTATTTACCAGTGGCAATTACGGTAACGACAGATGAAATTTATAATGCCTTTTTAGGAGGCTATGAAGAACAAAAAACGTTTTTCCATGGTCATAGTTATACAGGGAATCCGTTAGGGTGTGCCGTAGCAATTGCAAATTTAGAACTATATGAAAAAACTAATTTAATAGAAGATGTTGCGTATAAAGCAGAATATGTAGCGGCACAATTAGAAGCTCTTAATGAATATAAGCACGTAGGAGATATTCGTCAGTGTGGGCTAATGGTTGGTATTGAACTTGTGAAGAATAAGGAAATGAAAGAATCGTTTGAATGGACAGAAAGAGTCGGCGTTCAAGTATGTAAACGTTCAAGAGAGCTGGGCATGATTTTGCGACCACTCGGTAATACGATTGTATTTATGCCTCCTCTTGCATCTACGGTGGCTGAGATTGATGAGATGTTACGCATTTTATATAAAGCAATCTCGGATGTTACGGAGGGAGAGTAATGAGTGGTTTCTTTATAACAGCAACGGATACAGAAGTTGGCAAAACGGTAGTGACAGGAGCATTGGCAGGTATATTTCGAGAGCGTGGACATAATGTTGGTGTATATAAACCGTTGCAAAGTGGACATGTTGCATCAAATCCTGAGGGTGATGCAGCAAGATTAAAAGCATTATCGGGTGTACCGACAAAAGAAGATGAAATTTGTCCGTATTCCATTGAAGAACCACTTGCTCCGAGACTTGCTATGAAAAGAGCTGGAAGGACGGTAATGTTAAAAGAAATTACTGCTCACTATAATGAACTACTAAAAGAGTTTAATAGCCTATTGGTAGAAGGAGCTGGTGGGCTTGCCGTCCCATATACAGAAGACGCTTTAGTGATTGATTTTGCAAAAGAATTAGAGCTCCCTCTTATTGTAGTAGCGCGTCCGACACTAGGGACAGTTAATCATACTGTCTTAACAATTTCTTATGCAAAGGCACACGGTTTAACAGTAGCAGGTGTAATTTTGTCTGGTTGTAAAGAATGTGAAAAAGAAAGAGTGCAAGAAAACAAAGAAATGATTGAGGAGTTAAGTGGAGTACCTGTTTTAGGTTTATTACCATTCCTTGAAGGTGAGTTTACAAGGGAAGAATTATTGGAATCGGTAAAAGAACATATTATGATTTCAAAATTAGAGGAGCTCATCCAAAATGAATCAAATGTGGCGCACGCATCTTCAATCTAAAGTAGAACAATTAAAGGAGCAAGGGCAGTATCGTAATTTACATGTAACAGAGAAAGCGGAAGAGACATGGCTTATTCGAAATGAGAAAAGGATGCTAAATTTAGCATCAAATAATTATTTAGGGTTAGCTGGAGATGAAAGGTTGAAAGAAGCTGCTATTGCCTGCACAAGAAAATACGGAACTGGAGCGACAGCATCTCGTCTCGTTGTAGGAAATTATCCACTGTATGAAGAGGTTGAGAGAAGTATATGTGATTGGAAAGGTACTGAAAGAGCATTAATCGTAAATAGCGGGTATATAGCAAATGTAGGTGCTATATCTGCTTTAGCCTGTCGTCACGATATGGTTTTTAGTGATAAATTAAATCACGCAAGTATTGTTGATGGAATTATATTAAGCGGAGCAGAGCATAAAAGATATCGTCATAATGATTTGGATCATTTAGAAAAGATGTTGCAAATAGCGTCACCAGAAAAGAGAAAATTAATCGTAACAGATACGATTTTTAGTATGGATGGAGATATTGCATATTTGAGAGGCTTAGTTCAGCTGAAAGAGAAATACGGGGCGATCATTATAGTTGATGAAGCACATGCAAGTGGAATATATGGAATCGGTGGAGCAGGATTATCTCATGTAGAAAAAGATATTGCTCAAAAAATTGATATACATATGGGGACGTTTAGTAAGGCTTTAGGGTGTTATGGTGCGTATTTAACGGGTGATTCCATTTATATAGAGTATTTACAAAATATGATGAGAAGCTTGATTTTTACTACAGCTTTACCACCAGGAACATTAGGGGCGATCCGAAAAGCAATTGAAATTGTGAAAGAAGATAACGAAAGAAGAGAGCGACTTATAGAGAATGGTGCATATTTCAGGACGCATTTACAAGAAGCTGGTTTTGATATTGGAAATAGCTCAACTCATATTGTACCGATTGTAGTTGGGTCAAATGAAAATACTTTACGGTTTAGTGAAAGGTTACAAGAGGTAGGTATCGCAGCCATTGCAATTCGTCCGCCGACTGTTCCAGTTGGTAGTTCTCGAGTCCGTTTTGCAGTTACGTCACAACATACAATAGCCGATTTAAAATGGGCTATTCAGCATATTATACGCATTGGCAAAGAAGAGGGGTTTTTAGTATGAAAGAGCTAAAGCTTATTTTTATTCCAGGATGGGGAATGGAAGAAGGTGTTTGGACTTTGGTTCTGCCGTATTTTAAAGGATATTCTGTTCAATGTATAGATTGGTGTAACGTGAAAGAACAAAGTGAGTTTGCGGGGCGAATAATAGATGTAGCGCAGGATGAAAATGTAATTTTAGTTGGATGGTCACTAGGAGCGTTAGCGGCAGTACAAGCTTATAAAAAGATTAAGACCCAAGGTATGGTACTAATTGGTGGTACCGCTAAATTTACCAATACAAGTGACTATACAAGTGGATGGAATTCCTTGCATGTAGAACGTATGAAAAAGAATTTAACGAGAAAAAAAGAAGATACTTTGAAGCGTTTCTATGAAAATATGTTTACAAAAAGTGAGCTGAGGGAGAATACGAGTTTTGAAGAGATTGCGCAGAAGTTTAAAGGAGACTCGATTCAGTCTTTACAATTAGGCTTAGATTATTTAATAGAAACAGATATGAGAAATGAAGTAATAGATATGAAAGCCCCGCTGTTACTCCTTCATGGAGAGCAGGATGTAATATGTCCAGTGTCTGCAGCCCATAGTATGGCGAATAATACGAATGCCAATCTAAAAGTAGTAAGCGGTGCTGGGCATGCATTATGTGTAACGAATTTTGAATATTGCGCAAATGAAATTATTCAATTTGTAGAGGGGATACGACATGATCAACAAAACGTTACTGCAAAAACGGTTTAACGGGGCGGCTGTATCCTACGATCAATATGCAAATGTACAAAAAAAGATGGCGCATTCGTTACTTTCTACATTGAAGGAACGATATAGTGAAACATCATCGATACGTATTTTAGAACTTGGATGCGGGACAGGATATGTAACAGAGCAATTATCAAATTTATTTCCGAAAGCTCATATTACAGCTGTGGATTTTGCTGATGAGATGATTGCAGTCGCGAAAACTAGAAAAAGTTTGGGAAATGTGATGTTTCGATGTGAAGATATTGAACAATTAAAATTAGAAAATCCATATGATGTCATCATTTCAAATGCTACATTTCAATGGCTTAATGATTTAAAAGAGACAGTGAAAAATTTATTTAACTATTTGTCTGAAGAAGGAATATTATTATTTTCCACGTTTGGTAATACGACTTTTCAAGAATTGCATACGACTTTTCAGCGTGCTAAGAAAGAAAAGGGGATACACAATTGTACTTCAATAGGACAACGATTCGTTTCGAAAGAACAGTTAGTGAATATATGCAAAAATCCATTAGGAAATGTACATGTTTCTGAAACGTGTTACATAGAAAGCTTTACAGAAGTTAGGGAGTTTCTACATTCTATTCGAAAAGTAGGGGCAACCAATAGTAATGAAGAGTCTTACTGTCAAAGCCCTTCACTCTTTCGTACGATGCTTCGTATATACGAAAGAGACTTCACGGGAAAAGAAGGGATAATGGCAACATATCATGCTTTATTTACGTATATAACAAAAGAGGGGAAGAGATGAAATGAAACAAGTACAAACAAAAAGGGATTGGAAAAAACTTGCATACGACGTAGTAGAAGAGAAAATGATTACGAAAGAAGATGCAATTGCAATATTAGAAGCTGATGATACAGAGGTTTTAGAAATTATGAATGCAGCTTACATCATTCGCCATCATCATTTTGGTAAGAAAGTAAAGTTGAACATGATTATAAATACGAAATCTGGATTATGTCCTGAAGATTGCGGATATTGTTCACAGTCTATTATTTCAGAAGCACCGATTGATAAGTATGCATGGTTAACACAAGAGAAAATTGTTGAAGGAGCGCACGAAGCAATTCGTCGTAAAGCAGGTACATATTGTATTGTTGCATCTGGTCGTCGTCCGACGAATAAAGAAGTAAATCACGTTATTGGAGCAGTTAAGGAAATTCGTGAAACGACAGATTTAAAAATTTGCTGTTGTTTAGGATTTTTAAATGAAGATCAAGCAGGTCAGTTAGCAGAAGCTGGTGTGCATCGTTATAATCACAATTTAAATACGCATGCCAACAATTATGATAGCATTTGTTCAACGCATACGTATGACGATCGTGTTGATACAGTCCAAAAAGCGAAGCAAGCCGGTATTTCTCCATGCTCTGGAGCAATTTTCGGAATGGGAGAAACGATTGAACAGCGCGCTGAAATTGCATTTGAATTACAACGTTTAGATGCGGATTCTATTCCATGTAATTTCCTTGTTGCTGTAAAGGGTACTCCGCTTGAAGGACAAAAAGAATTAACACCTGTAGAATGTTTAAAAGTGTTGGCGATGATGCGTTTTGTAAATCCAACAAAAGAAATTCGTATTTCAGGTGGTCGAGAACTTAATTTACGTTCTGTACAGCCACTTGGTTTATTTGCAGCAAACTCTATCTTTGTCGGGGACTATTTAACAACAGCTGGACAAGAGCCGACTGCGGACTGGGGTATGATTGAAGATTTAGGATTTGAGATTGAAGAATGTGCGCTATAAGATAGATGAAAAGCAAACTCTTTAAAGGGTTTGCTTTTTTTTGTAAATAAAATGTAATAAAAGTCCATTAACGCTTGATAGTAGTCACTTTTGGACGAGAAAAATAATTTTGTGGACGAATTTTCCAAGCCCTAATTGTACATAGTAAAAATGTAATTTATATCGGGTTGGAGGATTTTACATGTACAAATACATATTAACTATTATGACCTGTCTGATTTTAATAAAAGCGATAAGTGCTGATCCAGTTAAGGCGGCTGAAAATCCTGAACAAAAAGAAATGCAACAAAGAATTGAACAGCATTTTCGAACGAAAGCTGAACATTTTGGGCTTGAAACAGAAGGAAAAGATTTAAAAGAAGTGAGGAAGGAAATTTCTATTATAGAAGAAGCAGAAAAGAGAGAAAATGTGTGGAGAACAGCACAAGCTCTTCGTATAAAAACAGAAGGAAAAACGATGGATGAATTAATAGGAGATGTACGAAAAAAGGTGAGAAAATAAAAAAAGAGGCCGTAGCCTCTTTTTTAAGCCCATTGTTTTGATAAATGAGCCATTTCGATAGCAGCAACTGCCGATTCATATCCTTTATTACCAGCTTTTGTACCTGCACGTTCAATCGCTTGTTCAATTGTTTCTGTCGTTAATACACCGAAAATAACTGGAATGTCCGTTTGTAGTGATAAAGACGCAACACCTTTTGCTACTTCATTACAAACGTAATCGTAATGTGTTGTAGCACCGCGAATTACTGTACCTAATGTAATAACAGCATCATATTTTCCACTATTGGCCATCTTTTTAGCGATTAAAGGAATTTCAAATGCACCAGGAACCCATGCAACATCAATATCATTCTCTTTTACACCGTGACGCTTTAATCCATCTAAAGCTCCGCCAAGTAACTTACTTGTAATAAACTCATTAAAACGTCCAACAACAACCCCAACTTTTAATCCTGTACCAACTAAATGACCTTCGAATACCATAATGTATCTCTCCCTTAATTATAAGTTTAGTAAATGTCCTAATTTGCTTGCTTTCGTTTGTAAATACGTTTTATTTTCTTCTTTTGTTGGCATTTGTAACGGTACACGCTCGGTTACTTCTAAATCGTAACCTTGTAAGCCAGCAATTTTTCGTGGATTATTCGTTAATAATCGTAAACTTTGTAAGCCTAAATCTTTTAAAATTTGAGCGCCAATGCCGTAATCACGAAGATCAGCTGGGAACCCAAGTTTTTCATTTGCTTCTACAGTATCTAACCCTTCTTCTTGTAACTTATAAGCGCGGAGCTTATTCAGAAGGCCAATGCCTCGTCCTTCTTGTCTCATATAGAGAAGAACACCTTTTCCTTCACGCTCAATTTGAGCAAGTGCAGCATGTAGCTGTGGTCCGCAATCACAGCGGCACGAACCAAATACATCTCCTGTTAAGCATTCTGAATGAACGCGTACAAGTACAGGTTCGCCTGTTGAAATATCACCTTTTACGAGCGCGATATGTTCTTTCATATCTAATGAGTTAGAATAGCCAATTGCATGGAAAGTACCGAAATCTGTAGGTAATGTAATTTCCACTTCTCTCGTCACAAGTGTTTCGTGATGGCGGCGATAAGCAATTAAATCTTCTATTGTAATCATTTTTATATCAAATTGTTTTGCGCACTCTAGTAAATCAGGTACACGTGCCATCGTACCGTCCTCATTTATAATTTCGCAAATGACTCCAGCTGGTTCTGCTCCGCAAAGTTTGGCTAAATCGACAGCGGCTTCTGTATGACCAGCACGGCGCAGTACACCGCCTTCTTTCGCAATTAATGGAAAGATATGTCCAGGGCGATTGAAATCAGAGCCTTTTGATGCAGGGTTTAACAATTCTTGTATCGTAGTTGCACGTTCATGAGCACTAATCCCTGTTGTTGTAGAAACATGATCAATGCTCACTGTAAACGCAGTGTGATGTGAATCTGTATTATGAGATACCATTGGTTCTAACTGTAGACGTTCTGCGTACTCCTCCGTAATGGGTACACAAACGAGACCACGACCGTGTGTAATCATAAAATTAATCGTTTCTGGTGTAATGTACTCTGCTAAAGCAATAAAATCGCCTTCATTTTCTCGGTTTTCATCATCACATACGATAACAACTTTTCCTTGTTTTAAATCTTCTAGAGCTTCTTCAATACGATGAAACATTGTGCTTCCTCCTTATAGAAATCCGTTTTCTTGTAAAAAGCTTTCGGTCATTGAACCAGTTCTTTTTGCGGGCTTTGAGATAAAGCGTTCAATATATTTTCCAATCATGTCACACTCAATGTTTACGATGTCCCCGGCTTTTTTTTCTCCGATTATAGACTCGCTTACTGTGTGGGGGATGAGTGAAATTGTAATTGAAGATTCGTCTATATCAAATATTGTTAAGCTAGTGCCATCAACAGCAACGGATCCTTTATGCAAACAATAGCGTAGTAATTCATCAGAAATTGCTATTTTGTAATAGATGGCATTGTAATGTTGTTTTTTAGTTAAAATCGTACCGATGCCATCGATATGTCCGGTGACGAAATGTCCACCGAATCGTCCGTTTGCAGCCATCGCCCGTTCTAAATTCACCTTGGCACTTGGCTTTAGCATACGAAGTGATGTTGCTTTCATTGTTTCAGGCATTGCGTCGACAGTGAATGAAGTAGTCGTAAAAGTAGTTACTGTTAAGCAAATGCCGTTAACTGCGATACTATCACCTAATTTGACATCCGATAAAATTTGCTTTGCGCTAATAGTTAGCTTCATTGCTTCACCACTTTGAGTCATGCTTGATATCGTTCCTAACTCTTCTACGATTCCTGTAAACATTCCGTCACCTCGCTTTTTAAGGTTGCAACAATTTTTATATCATTACCGATTTGTTTCATCTCTTGAATTGTTAAGGAAAGTGCATCTTGTAACTTCGAAAAACCAGCTCCGCCAAATAAGGTGGGTGCATCTTTTCCACCAATTAATTTCGGGCTTATATAGGTCACGATTTCATTAAAACTATTTGTTTTTAAGAAGTTTGCATGCACCGTTTGACCACCTTCAACGAACAGAGAAAGAATTTGTTTCTCACCGAGCAGGGATAGGACATCTTGTATTTCAATTTGCTGTGTTTTCATTTGGAATACAGCTATATTGTTAGATTCATAAGACGCTATTTTCTCTTTGTTTACATCCTTACCGACAATAATCCATGTCGGAGTTAAGCCATCTGTTATGACATGAGAAGATGGCGGCGTTCGTAAGTGGGTATCTAAAATAACGCGTATAGGATGTTTACCTCCGTTTGGAATTCGTGTTGTTAAGTGTGGATTATCAGTTAGAACTGTATTCACACCGACTAGAATAGCATCATGTATATGACGATATTGGTGAACGTCAGCGCGTGCTTCTTCGCCTGTAATCCACTTACTTTCACCGGTTATAGTTGCTGTTTTTCCATCTAAGCTCATTGCTGTTTTTATTGTTACAAAGGGACGTTTCGTTTTCATATAGTGAAAAAAGTATCGATTTAATAAAGTGGCTTCTGCCTCAAGAACACCAGTAGTTACCTCGATTCCAACTTCTTCTAATCTCCTTTTTCCATTTCCGGAAACGAGTGGATTGCAATCAAGAGTAGCAATTACAACACGCTGAACTCCTTTTTCAATGAGTAATTCACAGCAAGGGGGTGTTTTTCCAAAATGGCTACACGGTTCAAGTGTTACATAAACGGTAGCGTCTTTTGCTCTTTCACCAGCCATGTGAAGAGCATGAACTTCAGCATGTTCTTCACCAGCACGCATGTGGGCACCCATTCCAACAATTTTTCCATCTTTAACAACAACGGCACCAACCATAGGGTTTGGGCTTGTTTGTCCCGATGTTCCTTGTGCTAACTGCAAGGCAATCCTCATATATTCTTGATCTGTCATTCTTTTCACCTCTCCTGAAAAAATCAAAAAACCCCAAGGATTTTATATCCTTGGGGTTTGGGAGACGTGATTTCTAGAAATATAGTTCGAATACGAAAGTATAGGAAAGAAACCTAACGATGACTGATATTTTGGCATAAGGAAAAAACCTAGCAAAATATCAAATTCTTTCAACGCTAGTCGTATCTTTTTATTTCAGTATAGAAACATAACTATACAAAATAAAACATATATAAAGATTCAAAATGAAACTTTAAAAATATGCATACTGAAATAAAAGTGTATTCGCTATATAAAATTACTAGAAAACATATCCTTCTCCCATCCAGACTATACTGTCGGCCCTAGAGTTTCACTAGATCCACCGTTTTCGCGTTGAAAACGGGTCACGGACTTAGAAGCTATCGCTTCATCACCGCCGGTTGGGAATTTCACCCGACCCCGAAGGATGTTGTTTGCTCACATTATAGCACAAAAAAGAAAAAAGCATAGTAAAAAATGTTCGAATGTGAAGAATTGTTTGAAAATACATAACGATTTGAATGGGGACGAAAGTAATAGAAATGTTGAAAGGGGAAGGGCTGTATAGGATTTGATCAAAAGAAAAAACATACACAAATAAATGTGCATGCTCTTTAAATATTTATTCTGCCTCTGGTGCTCTAACAACAGACTCGAATTTGCCTTTATGCGAAGCATCGCAATAAGGCATGTTTTTTGATAAACCACAACGACATAAAGAAAATGCTGGTTTTGCTGGGAATACATTCCCTTGTGAGTCAACTAATTCCACGTCCCCTGTAACGCGAAAAGAGCCATTATCATTCACTTTAATTTGTACTTTTGCCAACGTTATCCCTCCTTTCCAAACGCTTACTCTCATCATATAATTAGGGAGAGTACTTGACAATATAAAAAGAGCACTTTGTTTGAGAGAGAAGAGAGTGTTATAATAGTTTTTATAACTGACTAGAGTAAGGTGACGAAAGATGGATAAAAAATTACACACACTACAAAATATTGCAAATGAGCGCACATGGGCATCATTTTTGAATGATAATCATCCATATAGTTTACTTCATTGGTCAATCGCAGGTGTAGGACAAGAACCGAAAGATGTTTGGTTACTTCAAGATGAGGTAACTTTTCAAACGACGGAATTCCCAACGCTAGACGAGGCAGTAAAGTGGATTTCTGAAAATATGGAACAAGTTACAGACGTTTTAGCGCAGTAAAAAAACAGGCTTATGCAAGCCTGTTTTTTGTTTCTTTTACATATGTGTTTAAAAATTGATCGATGGCATCTTCGTACTCTTCTTTATTTTCATTATAAGAGCAAGCGTGTGCACCATGTTCTGCAATATAAAGCTGTTTATTATTTTCTTTCGCTTCATAAAGTGATTTCGTCATATCAGATAAAATATAGTCATCATCTTTACTATGAATAAAGAGAACCGGATTGTTAATACTTTTTATACAATCAATTGGTGAAACTTCACGAATTGTATAGCCATCACGAACTTTTAAAAAGGCATTTGCTAAAGGTAATAAAGGCCATTTTGGCAAATGAAACTCAACTTTCAAACGATGTTGTAACTGTCCATAAAAATCAGAGAAAGGACAATCAGCAATATAAAAATCAGCACCATCTTCTACAAATCCTGCATATTGAAGAAGAGTTGCAGCGCCCATAGATTCACCATGAATTCCGAGTGTAATATTCGTTCCGAAACGATCCTTTAGCCAGTCAACTACTGACTTTAAATCATGTTTTTCATAATAGCCATAACTTGTTGTTTTACCACCGGTTTTACCATGACGGCGATGATCATAAATAAATACGTTATATCCTCTATTTAAAAATAAGTTTGCATATTTAACGGAATTCATTTTATTTACAGTCACACCGTGGCAAAAAATCATAAATTTATTGGAATGACCAGCTGGCATGTAATATCCGTGAAGTTCGTATCCGAATTGAGAAGGGATGTGAACCTCTTCTTTTTGAATAGCCTTAAAATCGTCCAAATGAAAATGCTTTTTCGTTTCGCGCTCTAAAACTTCTTCCTCTGTTTTTTTCTTCAAGTACATAACTTTATTTGTAAAGAAAATCCCAATCGCAGTTAGTGCACCTAGTATAGTAAACAATGCTGTAAAAAAACGTTTCATACTTTACCTCATCCTCCAAATACCTCTACATGTGATACACTAACATTGTATCACAATGATGTGAAAAGGGGAGAAATCGTGTATGGTTCATATACAAAAAATCACACCAGAAATGAAAGAAGCAATTCAGGATTTTATGTGTGAAAACTGGGGAAGCTCAATGATGGTCTCGCGAGGCAGAGTACATCAATTAGAAGAATTACCTGGTTTTATTGCACTTACAAATAACAGAATAGTGGGAATTATAACGTATAAAGTGATAGAAAACATGTGTGAAATTGTATCGTTAAATAGTTTTGAGGAAGGGAAGGGGATTGGTACAAAACTGGTGGATTGTGTATTGCGAGTGGCAAAAGAGAACGAATGTAAAAAGGTGTGGCTTATTACGACGAATGATAATATGAACGCACTTCGCTTTTATCAAAAACGTAACTTCATGATGACGGACTTGTATATTGATGCGGTAAAGGAAGCACGAAAAATAAAGAAAGAAATTCCGTTTATTGGTTATGATAATATCGCGATTTCACATGAAATTCAGCTGGAGTATATTTTCTGAGTAGAGTGGAAATTGTGTAACAATTTTCAGAAATATAAAACAATAACCTTGACGAATGTTATATTTTGGTTTAATTTAAAATTGTAATCTATTACCATATTAAGGGGTGACGATGTGGCAACTATACGTGATGTTGCAAAATTGGCCGGTGTTTCAGTCGCAACCGTTTCAAGAGTCATTAACGAAAAAGGATATGTCCATGAAGATACGGTCAAACAAGTAAAAAAAGCAATTGAAGAATTACATTATAGACCGAATGCTACAGCAAAGCCTTTATTTAAACAGCCTTCAACGGTGATTGCATTACTTGTAGATAATTTGCATAATCCATCATACATCACTTTGCTCCGTTTCGTTGAGGAAATAGCATACAAAGAAGGGTATCAAGTAATAGTTTGTAATATAGAAAATAAGAATAGATACATAGATATGTTGGAGCAAAATAACATTGCAGGCGTTATAATGACGAAATCTGTTTTTCGAAGTATAGGAGAAATCTCACTTCCTTTCGCTGTGCTTGAAGAACGACAATCTCTTATGAGCTATTATGAAAGTGGACAGAAAGCTGTTTCTTTATTAAAAGAGAAAGGCTGCCAGTTTCTTGCTTATATCGGTGAGGGAGTAAAGAGTGAAGAAATGGAAGAGCATGTGGCAGGATTTCTAGATACTGCTTGGAAAGAAGGACTTTCTTATCGAGAGGAAATTGTACAAGGGTATACGAATCAACAGTTTCTTGAATTGTTACAAAAGCATCCATACATAGATGGGGTTGTAGCTTCAAGTGATAAGGTCGCTATTGAGCTAATCAGGGCGGCGAAAACTCTTAATATTCATATACCAGGTAAGTTACAAATCATTGGATTTAACGGGAGTGTAGAGGGTGAATGGATAAGTCCATCATTAACGACGATTGGAAGTTATATCGAAGAAAATGGGGAAATAGCTTTTCAACAGTTAATAGGAAAAATAAAGAAGAAACAAGTGCGACAAGAAGAAGTGGAAACAGAATTTAGGTGCATTGAGAGAGAAACAACAAAGTAAAAGGTGCGTTTTTAAAACGCACCTTTTATAGTGTAATTGCGGCAATAAAGCCGAATATAAGTAACGGTATATTATAGTGTAAAAATGTTGGGACACATGTATCCCATATATGATGGTGCTGACCATCAGCATTTAAACCGGACGTTGGTCCAAGTGTACTATCAGATGCTGGAGAACCTGCATCACCAAGTGCACCAGCTGTACCGATAATTGCGATTGTAGCCATGGGACTAAATCCGAGCTGGACGCATAATGGTACGAAAATTGTTGTTAAGATTGGGATGGTTGAAAAGGAAGAGCCAATTCCCATCGTAACGAGAAGTCCAATAATGAGCATAAGAAATGCAGCAAGCGGTTTATTATTTCCGATTATATGTGCACTCGTTTGCACAAGAGATTCAACATGTCCAGTTTTTCGAAGAACAGCGCCAAATCCAGCGGCAGAAATCATAACAAATCCGATAAAGGACATCATACGCATTCCACTCGTTAAAATAGCATCGGCTTCTTTAAGAGGGAGGCTACCGCTAACTGATAAGACGATAATACCTGCTAAAGCACCAAAAATCATTGATTCTGTTGCTAATTGCACAGTTAATGTAGCGAGTATTGATAATAAACCCAAAGTAATGCTTCTTTTCGTATAGGGAACGATTTCATTCTGTGCAGAATGAATTTGTTCTGTTTCATATGTACGTGGTTTTCGGTATGTAATGAAAACCGCTACACATAATCCGATAATCATACCGATTGCTGGAATAGTCATCGCTTTTGGAATAAGTGCGACATCAAATGTAAGACCGCTTTGCGCAGCATTTGTTTGCAATACGTCATGATAAATTTTTCCGAACCCTGCTGGAACCCACATGTAAGGGGTAATTAACCCAAATGTAATAAGACATGTTACAAGCCTACGATCCACCCTCAGCTCATTTAATACTTTTAAAAGTGCTGGAATTAAGATTGGGATGAAGGCGATATGAACAGGGATAATATTTTGTGAGAAACAAGCCATTGTTAAAATGATAAATAATATAAGTATTTTAGAATAGACTTGTTTTTTCGTGTCTTGTTCGTTGCCGATCCATTTTAAAGCTGATTGGATCATTGCATCAGGAAGTCCTGTTTTTGAAAGGGAAATAGCAAATCCACCGAGCATTGCGTAGCTTAATGCGATAGGAGCACTGTTCCCAAGACCGGCTGTAAAAGTACTGATTGTTTCTGAAATACCGAGTCCGCCGATAAGTCCGCCTGTTAAAGCTCCAACGATAATGGCGACAATGACTTGGACACGTAACAAACTAAGCAGTAGCATGACTGCTACTGCGATGAGTACAGCGTTCATAATAAATGTAATCTCCCTAATTTTTATTCTGTTAAGGCAAGCAAGTGTTTGTAGTGACATATACTTGCGACATATCATTATAAAATGTTTTCTATGAAATGTAAAAGCGCCTTTTGTTATTAATGTTGAAAAGATAGTTCTTGTTTAATTGATTGTAAAGATTTAGCGAATAACTCAGGCTCTTCTAAATCTGGAGAATGTGCCGAGTTTGGAAACCAAATCATCTTTTTAATAGGAGCTTGAATGATATCGCAATATTGTTGAACGAGTGCATAAGGAGTTTGATAATCATAGCGACCAGAACAAAAATAAACAGGAATAGATAAACTTGAAATAGATGAAAAGAAATCGATTGTCAGCATCTCTTCCCATAAAACTCCGGATTTTAAATTTCCTGCGAGAAATTTGAACCAATCTAATAGCGTATATTCAGGAGAAAAGAAGCCTTTTCGTATGAAAGAAAAGGAAGATCCATTTTGGATTGCTCCTCCGAATGTACCAAGCCACTTTCTTTGAATAATGAGGCGTCTCGTATCTAAAAAGGGTGGTTTCCCTAATTTTAAAAGAGAAGCTAATGCCTTTTTATGGTCATGTTTTTTGGCAGAGCTAATTAAATGTTGATATAGTAATTCTTCATTTTGCTTCATATGTACGATTTGACCGATGCCGATGTATGCTTCTATATATTCGGGACATTGATTAGCGATTTGTAGTCCGATAATACTTCCCCAAGAATGACCAGCGAGAAATAGTTTTTGCTTATTAAAGCGTTTGAGAAGATATTGAATAACCTTTTTTGCATCTGAAAAAAATTGATCAATCGTAAGATTTGTTTGGATGTCCCGCCATAAAAAGGATTTACCTGCCCCTCGCTGATCCCAATTAATAACGATAAAGTGCTTTTCTAACTCTTTTTGAAAATGGCGAATAAAGCCGATTTGTGCCATACCAGGGCCGCCGTGACAGCATAATAAAATAGGCTGGTCCACGTTTTGGCCGCGTATAAGGAGAGATTGTTTCCGGTCATTAATCATAACGCTTTCTATCGTAGCGATACTGTTAGGGATTAGTTGCTTCTTTTCGTTGTAAAACTGAGGGGTATGGCTACGAAAAAGCATATGTAAACCTCCTTTTCTTAAATGGTATGAATCGCACAGGCTCTTTCTTTTGCATATACTACTAGAAAATCATTGTATCATAACATACTGGTTTGATTTCAAGTTTAGGCGATTAAGAGAGGAGGGAGAATATGACGATTGGAGAAATTATTGATTCTTTAAATAGACGCGAATCAATCGCTATTATAGCGAAACGGCTTGAAATGAGCCCATATACATTATCAAAGAAATTAAGGGTGATTGGATATGAATATGATGGAGAGCAGAAAAAACGTATCTTTATAGGTGATGGTGAAGAGCCACGTCATTTGCAAATCCAAGAAGCTACTGCCCTTCAATATGCAAAAACAGACTATCAATTACTAATTTATGAACAGTTACAAAGCATTTATGAATTGCTAAGAAAAAGAGAAGAAGTAAGTGTTCAAATTATAAGTAAGAGCACAGAGAAAAAGAAACGAACCTTTTCGATTAATATAGAAGTATTAGCAAGACTAGATGTTATATCGGAATCAAAAGGGATTCAAAAGTCTAAAATTGTAGAAGAAGCACTACAGGAATTTTTGCAACGGTATGATGTTAATCATGAAACGTATCCAGAGAAATAAAAGAAAGGATACTATGTTCCATATAAGAGCGTGTATCCTTTCTTTTATTTCATTTTTTGTTTTGTTTCGAAAAGTAATATAGGAACCAAACGGCATGATTTTGTTCATCAGCTGCTGCGCGCCGAAATGTTTCTTTCACTTGTTGATTTGTCGTTTCGTCAGCAATTTCTAAGTGAAAATCAACTGTTCGTTGCTCATCTTGCCCAATTTCAAGGATTTGAGTTCGTTCATTTATGTCTGGAGCTAAAGTAGCTAATCTAGCATAAAAATGAATGGCGCTATATTCTCCGTTAATTGCTTTCTCAATACTACGAATGTGTTTGTCGTTTCGTCGATACAATGTATCGTCATTGTTTGATAGAAATACATACAAATCTTCCCGTTATAGTTTTCTATATACTACGAAGAAACAAGGGGCTATGTGCGTATCCTTTACTGCACTAGAAGAATGACAATACGTATGACTCTAAAAGAAGAAGCTCCTTGCATATAAAAGGAGCTTCTTCTTTCGAGTGTCACGCACTAGTTAGAATAGTATTTAATTGTTTTTTTGAATACGTCCATCAATAATCGGCTGAATTGGTTCTTTCACTTGTTTTACATAATCGACTAATGCTTCAAAATCGTTTGGACCAGTTTCAGCATTTTTTCCATTTTTAAAGGATACGAATCCATCACCGCCAGAAGCTAGGAAAGCATTTGCAACTACGCTATACGTTTTAGAGGGAACTAATTCTTCACCATTTGTTAAACGGATATTCGTAACCTTTTCGTTATTTGGTTTGTTTGCATCCCAAGTGTATTGAATACCTGAAATTTGAAGTATTCTCGTTGCTCCTTTTTGCCATTGTTGATTTAATATATCACGAATATCTTGACCTGTTAGATCTACTTTAATTAATTGGTTTCCGAAAGGCTGAATGCCGTATAATTCGCCCCATGTAATATCTCCAGCGTCTAGATCATTACGAATTCCACCAGGATTCATAAGAGCGATTTGTGTTTGCATAGTTTGGCGCTGGGCATCCGCAACTAAATTTCCAAGTGTAGATTCACCAGCATCGTTTTGTTTACGGTCGATAGGTGCTGTAGATTTTCCGACTACTTCATTTACAAGAGGTGCGATTTTTTCTTTATATTGATCTAACTTTTGTTTTACTTGTTTATCAGGCTCTACACCTTCATGGTACGTTGTAATAACTTCAGCTTTTTTCTTCACAATATCTTTTGTTTTTCTATCAATCGTTACATCTACATCAGAGAAAGCCATCCCGTAAGAGTTCGCTTGCACGATAAGTTTATTATTTACAGTACCATTTACATACGTATGACTATGTCCACCAAAAATAACATCGACTTCTGGATCTGTTTCATTTGCAATTCGAGTGAGGTCACCGTTTGTTACACCAGACTCATCAGTTGTTCCGCCGACATGTGCAAGAACTACGATAGATTTAACGCCGAGACGCTTTAATTGTTGTGTGGATTTATTAATAGCCTCTACTTCATCAGTGATTTCTACATTTTTAAGCATAGTAGGCATAACGACATTTGGTGTATCCGTTGTAACAACTCCAATGAACCCTACAGGAACTCCGTCAACCATTTTTACAGTGAATGGTGGTAAAAATAAGCGGCCAGTTGATTTATTATAGAAGTTTGCAGCGACATAAGGGAAGTTTGCTCCTTTGAAATTCCCTGTTTTTTCGTGATGTCCACCGTAAATGAGGCGTTTCATTTCATCGATACCCTCATCAAATTCATGGTTTCCGATTGTACCAACATCAAACTTTAAGTCATTTAAAAATTCAATTGTTGGTTCGTCCTGTAATAAAGCAGAAACTGGTGGGCTAGCTCCGACGATATCTCCAGCATGTACGAGAAGTGTATTAGGGTTTTGTTTTTTGCGTTCTTTTAAATAAGTAGCTAAGTAATCAGCACCACCAGCTTCTTTATTGTTAATTTTTTTTACAGTATCTAGTTGACCATGTAAATCATTAATACCAAGCATTTGTACGTCTATGTATCGGTTTTGTTCGGCAGGAGTCTGAGATGGAGGAGCGGCGAATACGCTTGAAAAAGTAATAGTACTTAAAACAGCAACAGCAGGAATAATTTTTTTCCACATAATTAATTTCCCCTTTTTTTATAATCTGACATCATACGACATAATTTTAATAGATTACTAGGATTATATCCATATAAAAATTTAGTTTTTTCGAAAAATTAACATATTTACAAAAGATAAATAATAGAGTAGGGAACCTTTTTTATTGTCGATTTCGCCGTGTATCCTCTATAATGGAGAAAAAAGTAAAAGGTGAATAGTATGAAGAAAAAGAAGCAAAGACAAACACAAAGACACTCTCAAATGAATCAACCAGAGAAAGAATCACTTACACTAGGTGATCAATTGAACGATTCGTTAATGCAACAATTAAAGAATAAGAAAAAAGAGTTGCAAGTGAGAGAAGAGAAAAAAGAGGCAGCAGAACAAGAAAGAAAGCGTAAGGAACAAAAAGAACGTGAAAAGAATAAATCATTTGAAGAACTGTTAAGTGAAAGTAGCCTTACTTGGAAAGACTTTAAATAATAAAAAGATGGTCAGTGAAATGCCGCTGATCATTTTTTTGACGAGTTTGTAAGAAAAGGGGAGTTAGAATGAGGGAAATTGTAGTCGTTCCGTATGAAAATCATTGGAGTGAGAAATTCCAAATGGAAGCCGAAAGATTAAAATCGGCGATGCCAGAAATGGTGAAAGTCCATCATATTGGAAGTACGTCAGTGCCAGGACTGGCAGCTAAACCTATTATAGATATGATTATGGAAGTAGAGAGTATCGACAGAGTAGATCATTGGAATGAACGTTTTAAAGAGCTTGGTTACATCGTAAAAGGGGAAAATGGTATTTCAAGACGTCGTTATTTTATTCATGGGACTGAGGAAAAACGCTCGTATCATTTGCACGTATTTGAAAAAGGGAATCCTGAGATAGTAAGGCATTTATCGTTTCGTGATTACATGATGGCTCATTGCGAAGAAGCAGAGGCATATGCAAATTTAAAGAAAGAACTAGCGGAAAAATATACATATGATGGCACGATGTATACGGAAGGAAAAAATGAGTTTGTACGTAATGTTGATGAAAAAGCGAAAGAATGGAAAGGAAATAACGTGAATGACTGAGTTCACGTTATTTTTTTAAATGTGTATAAAAGTATTATGTAAACTGTACGTATGTTTTGACTTTTTGGATGAATCTTGTTGAAATAAAGTTGTGGTTTATAAAAATGTAACAATGAAAGGGAGAAAGACTGTGCATATTCCAACAACTACACTTCATAATGGTGTGAAAATGCCGATGATTGGTCTAGGCGTTTATAAAGCGAAAGAAGGCGACGAAGTTAAACAAGCAGTAAAAACAGCGTTAGAAGTTGGATACCGTTCGATTGATACAGCAACTGTATATGAAAATGAAAGCGGTGTCGGAGAAGCGGTTCGTGAATCTGGAATCCCGCGAGAAGACTTGTTTATTACAACAAAAGTTTGGAACGACGATCAAGGGTACGAGGAGACGCTCGAGGCGTTTGAAAAAAGTTTAAAGAAATTACAAATGAAGTATGTAGATTTATATTTAATCCATTGGCCGATAAGAGGGAAGTATGTTGATACGTACCGTGCTTTAGAAAAGCTATATGAAGAAGGTAAAGTGCGCGCGATTGGTGTTTCTAATTTTCATAAACATCATTTAGAACTGTTATTACCAAATTGTAAAGTGAAGCCGATGGTCAACCAAGTGGAACTTCATCCGATGTTAGCGCAATTTGAATTGCGTGATTTCTGTCAAGGTGAGCAAATTCAAATGGAAGCATGGAGTCCTTTAATGAGAGGCGGCGAAGTATTCCAGCATCCAATTATTCAGGCTATTTCTAAAAAATATGAAAAGTCACCTGCACAAGTTATATTAAGGTGGGATATTCAAAGTGGGATTGTGACTATTCCTAAATCTGTTACGCCATCTCGTATTAAAGAGAACTTTACTATTTTTGATTTTTCATTAACTGAAGAAGAGATGGATCAAATTAATACGTTAAATCGTAATTTACATGTAGGAACGAATCCTGATAAATATGATACGTTATAAAAAAAGACTGCCGCCTAGTGTTGGGGGGCAGTCTTTTGCTTTTATCGGTATCAATATTTTAGCGATGCAAAGCATATGAATCATACTTAACAATCTTTTGAAGTTGTACATATTCTTCTTTTGTTAAAGATAACTGTTGGCTAGCTTGTATATTTTCTTGCAATTGTTGAATAGAGCTTGCACCAGGTATAACAGCTGCAACAGTTTCGTTATGTAAGCAATATTGAATAGCTGTTCCTGTTAAAGAGCTTTCTCCGATTATTTCTTTTACACTCGCGAGTGTCGAATATAACTCATCGTAAGAATAAGAGAGGTAATCTTTTTCTTTTACTCTTTCTATCTTTCTTGCATTATTGTTAGTTAAAATCCCTTTTGCAAGTGGTCCGCGAGCAATAACGCTAATTTGCTGTTCATTAAGAAGCGGGAACCATTCTTCAGGGCGACGATTTAAAAGGCTGTATTCCATTAATATGCTAACGATATTTGATCGTTTTGCATACTCACGAATGACATTTGGACGTATAGAAGAGATACCATAATGACGAATAATCCCTTCTTTTTTTAATTCTTCAAAGGCTTCAACTGTTTCATCTATAGGATCTTCAATCGTCCCGCCATGCAGTTGATATAAATCAATATAATCTGTTTGAAGTCTACGTAAACTCTCTTTTACTTCGGTCTTTATATAAGCTTTAGAAGGATCCCAAGACCAACCGTTTTTTTCTTCTGTCCATCGATTTCCAACCTTTGTTGTAAGAACAATTTGGTCGCGTTTTCCTTTCAGAGCTTTTCCAACAAATTCTTCATTTAATCCATAATCGTATAAGTCCGCTGTATCAAAAAAATTAATTCCTAAATCGATTGCCTCATCGATAATACGCATAGCTTCAGCCTCAGATGCACCGAGAGACATACAGCCAAATCCAATTTCCGTAACATATAAATCTGAGTTTCCTAATTGACGTTTTTTCATAGGTCAACCTCCTTACCTTTATTGTACGAAAGGGGAAGGAGGTTGACAAACGTTTACTTTTTGCCCCGCTATTTGCGGGCAGTAAGACTCCCACCTTAAACTTCGGCATATGCGAGGAAGTTAGGTGGGAGATTAACTGCCCGTAAAAGCCCGATTGGTGTGGGCTAATAATCAGAGGGGATGCCCCCTCTGATTAAAGTTTCACTTTATTTGCTGTAATCCACTCTTGTACAGTTGTATACTCTTTGCCATATTGTTTTAGCTTATGACGAATTTGCCATGCTTTGCCGACTAAAGTGACGCGATTTGGTAAAATGTAAACTTTCATTTCTATCACGCTCCTTTCAATGTGGTAAAATGTATGAAGAACGATTAGGAAATAGAACAGGGAGATGAAGTAGTATGAGTAATCTTGCAGAAAGAACAGTAAAAACTGAACCGATTTTTGATGGTAGAGTTATAAAAGTTCGTGTTGATGATGTAGTATTACCAAATGGAGAAATGAGTAAACGTGAAATCGTAAATCACCCTGGGGCAGTTGCTATTATTGCTATTACTGATGAGGGGAAAATTGTACTCGTTGAGCAGTATCGTAAAGCTCTCGAAAAGGCAATTGTGGAAATTCCTGCTGGGAAGTTAGAACCTGGGGAAAAGCCAGAGGTAACAGCAGTTCGTGAATTAGAAGAAGAAACAGGATATGTATGTGAAAATATGGAGCTTATTACATCTTTCTATACATCACCTGGTTTTGCAGATGAAATTTTATATGTATATAAAGCGACAGGATTAAAACAAAAAGAAAATAAAGCAGCTTTAGATGAAGATGAATTTGTGGAATTAATGGAAGTGTCATTAGAAGAAGCGATTGATCTTATGAAAGACCTTCGCATACATGATGCTAAGACGATGTTTGCAGTACAATATTTACAATTACAAAAATAAACACTCGCCTAAGGCGAGTGTTTTTAGTTGATTTTTGCATATACACGTGCATCGCGTAAGCTGCCATCGGGTGCTAGGAAATCATTTTCCATTGTACCTTCTAAAATAAATTCTAGACGTTCTGCTAAGTTACATGCGTTTATATTTGTTGCATCAGTACGAATTTCAATTCTTCTAGCACCTAGTTTATCAAATGCAAATTGAATCGCACCTTTAATGGCTTCTGTCATATAGCCATGCTTTGTATAAGCGCTATGTAGCCAAAAGTGAAGTGAAAACTTTGGAATATCCCAGTTTTCAGGCTTGAGCGTAATAGCTCCGATGAATGTACCAGATACTTTATCGTATAAGTGGAAATCAAGTGTTTCACGAAGTAAAAACTGTCCGTGAGCTTCGCGAACAATTTCTTCAGCACGTTCTTCTGTTTCAGCTGTAATTGGCACCCATGGTAATAAGTCTTCTAGCGAAGCTTGGATTGCTTCATATACTTCTGTGCCATCACCTGGAAACGGCTTACGTACTTGCAAGCGCTCAGTTTGAAATAATGTTGGAAAATCTAATAATAATGGTTTCAAGAGAAATCCCTCCTATTCTCTACTTTTTAGTTTAGCAAAGTAGAGCGGAATTTCAATGCTAATTCGTCATACTTTTTTTCTTTCTTTCATACATTTTTAGTAAGAGTGTGAACGGAGGGAAGGAAAATGTGGCGAAAAACGTGGCAAGACCGTGTAATGTCTCACATACAGGAAAATTCTTCACTATATATATTTAATGCGGTTTTATTACTGATGGGAGTAATATTTGGAGCGATTCTTGTGAATAGTTTACAAATAAACCAAAAGCAAGATTTATCATTTTATTTACAGCGTTTTTTTGGACAAGTTTCTAAAGGAGAATTTGCTGTCGCAGGCGAAATGTTTCGAGAAAGTTACTTTTCGCAATTAAAATATATCGGCTTTATTTGGATTTTGGGGATTTCAATTATTGGGTTGCCGCTCATTTTTATCTTACTATTTTTAAAAGGGGTAGTTGTTGGATTTACAGTAGGTTTTTTAGTAAGTCAGCACGGATGGAATGGACTATTATTAGCATTTGTATCTGTATTGCCACAAAATTTAATTATAATTCCTGTATTTCTCGTAATGACAACAATTGCTGCAAGCTTTTCCTTACGCATGATTAGGCATCAATTTATTCGGAAAATAACTGAGCCACTATTACCGTTATTAATTCGCTATACATGCTTTTTTCTCGTGATTGGAGCGGTATTAGCTATTGCTTCCAGTGTTGAAGTGTATGCATCACCAGTTTTAATGAAAGAAGTTGTGGAGGCTATTAACAAACAATAAATGTTTTTTGAGAATAATTATCAATTTGTTTTTATTGTTTTTCTTTTGACAGGAGCCCTTCTTCTGATATAATGGTGTAAGAGTGGCGAGGAGGGAGTAGTACCGAATGGAAGAAAGAATTGAACGAATTAAGAAGCAATTACATGCAGCGAGCTATAAATTGACACCACAACGTGAAGCAACAGTTCGTGTGCTGCTAGAAAATGAAGAAGATCATTTAAGCGCAGAAGATGTATACCTCCTTGTAAAAGAAAAGTCGCCAGAGATCGGATTAGCAACCGTTTATCGAACTTTAGAGTTATTGTCTGAGTTGAAAGTTGTCGATAAAATTAACTTTGGAGACGGTGTTTCGCGTTATGACTTACGCCAAGAAGGTGCACAGCGTTTCCATCATCATTTAATCTGTACACAATGCGGTGCTGTACAAGAAATACAAGAAGATTTACTTGGTGAAGTGGAGAATAAAGTGGAACGAGACTGGAGCTTTAAGGTGAAAGATCATCGTTTAACATTCCATGGGATTTGTAAAAATTGTCAAGAAAATGAAACGGATGAAAAATAACCTTTTCCTATTTAACTAGGAAGAGGTTTTTTATTTGAATAAGGTATAAATTGGTGAAAGCTTGGCATATGTTGTAATAACTTATATTTTGGAGGAATTTACAATGCGCCGAGCTTTAAAATTAACTTTTGATGGGATGAAAGTATTTTTATTATTTACAAGTTGTACGATTTTGTTTTATTTCGCTATACTATGGATAAATGAAGAATATGAAAGTTACCATCGTTATGAAAAGCCAAAAGAAGAGACTGTAGAAAAAGTATCAGGGAATGAGGAGCCGGAAAAGGATGCTTTCGTAAATAGAATGATGTTTTTCTATGAAAATGGGGAGTAGTGTAGATTGGAAGATCAATTAAAAGATTTTATTCATTATATGATTGTTGAAAAAGGTTTAGCGAAAAATACAGTTGTATCTTATGAACGCGATTTAAAAAGCTATGTGAAGTATTTGCAAAATGTAGAACAAACGAAGACGTTTCATGAAGTGACACGCTTGCATATTGTTAACTTTTTGCAGTATTTAAAAGAAAACGGGAAATCTTCAAAAACATTGGCGCGTCATATTGCATCGATTCGTTCGTTTCATCAATTTTTACTTCGTGAACGAGCAGTGGAGCATGACCCATCGGTACATATTGAAACGCCACAAGGGGAACGGAAATTACCAAAAGTATTATCAATCGACGAAGTGGAAGCATTGCTTCAAACACCGAAAACGGCAAGTGCTTTTGGGATTCGTGATAAGGCAATGTTAGAGTTGTTGTATGCAACAGGACTTCGTGTTTCAGAATTAATTGCATTAAATTTAGAAGATGTGCACTTAACGATGGGATTTGTTCGCTGTATCGGGAAAGGGAACAAAGAAAGAATTATTCCACTAGGAAGCTTAGCGACAGAAGCGATTCAAAAGTATATTGAAAAAGGAAGAAGAGAATTGATGGGTAAAAAAGCAGTAGATGCGCTCTTTTTAAACCATCATGGTAATCGATTATCGAGACAGGGATTTTGGAAAATTTTAAAACGGCTAGCGAAAGAAGCGAATATTGCAAAAGAGCTTACACCGCATACGTTGCGTCACTCTTTTGCTACGCATCTATTAGAAAATGGGGCAGACTTACGTGCTGTACAGGAAATGCTTGGACATGCAGATATTTCGACGACACAAATTTATACGCATGTTTCAAAAGCTAGATTAAAAGATGTATATAAACAGTTTCATCCGAGAGCATAGTTACTATGCTCTTTTTTTCATAGATTCAAAAGGCTATAGCACTTCACAAAAACTTCACAAACATTTCGTACATTGTTTTCAGCAGAAGACTAGAATATTACAATGTATTTCCTCTATACTAAATAAGGTATGAAGGAGGAAATGATGATGAAAAAACTTATTATGACTTTATTTATCGCGATGCTAGCATTGGCTGGCTGTAATACAAACAAAGAAGAACCGAAAAAAGAACAGAAACTGGAAGCTATAAAAGTAGCGGTTCAAACGAATCCGAAAGAAATTAAACCTGGTGAAAAAACAGAAGTACAAGCACTTGTTACACAAGGAAAAGAAAGAGTAACGGATGCTGATGATGTAAAGTTTGAGATTTGGAAAGATGGCGACGAGAAACACGAGATGTTAGATGGTAAGCATAAAGGAAAAGGTGTTTATGCAGTAGAGAAAACATTTGAAACTGATGGAGTATATCATATTATTCCTCATACAAATGCACGTGAAATGCATGTTATGCCAGAAACAAAAGTCGCTGTAGGAAATGCAAAAGTAGAAGATGCGAAAAAAGAAGAAGGTCATGGGGATCATAAAAGTGATACGATGATACATCTTATGGCTGGTGATATTAAAGCAAATGCTGAATCAACAATGAAAGTTCATTTGAAGCAAAAAGAAGAAGCGTTAACTGGTGCTGAAGTACAACTTGAGATTTGGAAAGACGGCGTTGAAAAACACGAATTTATTCCGGCGAAAGAGGGGAATAAAGGGGAGTATGAAAGTAAACATACTTTCAAAGAGAATGGTGCTTATAAAGTGAAAGTTCATGTAAGAAAAGGTGAACTACATGAACATAAAGAAGAAACAGTAGAAGTAAAATAAAAAGTAGCTCTTTAGAGCTGCTTTTTATTTTTATATTAGGAAATATGTTATAAAATGATTAGCACTTCTTTGCAGAATGGATTACAATAGAAGGGTAAAGAAAATGAGAAATTCTACGAAAATGTATTAAAAAGAAAGCGTAAACATGGTATGATATCAATATCAGATGTCTGACATCTGACTTGGAAAAACCTAGAAATTTTTTTGGTTCGTTTGAAAGTAAAACGAAAAAGTTAGAGAATGATTTAAAGCAGTACTGTTTAATAATGGGACGAAAGATAATTCCCATTGATAACAGTTTCACTTTATAGCGTTTTGAACATACTACAAGAAGTAGAACTGAACATATAGGAGGTTGCAGTTATGAATAAATATAAACGTATTTTCCTAGTCGTAATGGACTCTGTGGGAATCGGTGAAGCACCAGATGCTGAGCAGTTTGGTGATTTAGGTTCTGATACAATTGGTCATATCGCTGAACATATGAATGGATTACACATGCCAAACATGGTGAAATTAGGCCTTGGTAATATTCGTGAAATGAAAGGAATCTCTAAAGTAGAGAAACCGCTTGGATATTATACAAAAATGCAAGAGAAATCTACAGGTAAAGATACAATGACAGGTCACTGGGAAATCATGGGCCTTTACATTGATACACCATTCCAAGTGTTTCCTGAAGGATTCCCGAAAGAATTACTTGATGAATTAGAAGAAAAGACAGGTCGTAAAATTATCGGTAATAAACCAGCCTCTGGAACTGAGGTACTTGTTGAGCTTGGTCAAGAACAAATGGAAACAGGTTCTTTAATTGTTTACACTTCTGCTGATAGTGTATTACAGATCGCAGCTCATGAAGAAGTAGTACCACTTGAAGAGCTATATAAAATTTGTAAAATCGCACGTGAATTAACATTAGATGAGAAGTACATGGTAGGACGTGTTATTGCTCGTCCGTTCGTTGGAGAGCCAGGAAACTTCACACGTACACCAAATCGTCATGACTATGCACTAAAACCATTTGGTCGCACAGTAATGAATGAACTAAAAGATAGCGATTATGATGTAATTGCTATTGGTAAAATTGCTGATATTTATGATGGCGAAGGGGTAACTGAATCACTTCGTACGAAATCAAATATGGATGGAATGGACAAGCTTGTAGATACATTAAATATGGACTTTACAGGTATTAGCTTCTTAAATTTAGTTGACTTTGATGCATTATTTGGTCATCGCCGTGACCCACAAGGGTACGGAGAAGCATTGCAAGAATATGACGCACGTCTTCCAGAAGTATTCGAAAAACTACAAGAAGATGACCTATTATTAATTACAGCAGACCACGGTAATGATCCAGTACATCCTGGTACTGACCATACACGTGAATATGTACCGTTATTAGCATATAGCCCAAGCATGAAAGAAGGCGGACAAGAGTTATCACTTCGTCAAACATTTGCTGATATTGGCGCAACTGTAGCAGAAAACTTTAATGTTAAAATGCCAGAACATGGAACAAGCTTCTTAAACGAGCTAAAGAAATAGGGGGATAAACAGATGAATCGTGAACTAATTACAAAATCAGCTTCATACTTAAAAGAGAAATTTCAAGAGACACCACAAGTAGGACTAATCCTTGGATCTGGACTAGGTGTATTAGCAGATGAAATCGAGAACGCAGTAACAGTACCATACAGTGAAATCCCTGAATTCCCAGTTTCAACTGTAGAAGGACATGCAGGTCAACTTGTATTCGGTACACTTCAAGGTGTAACAGTAGTAGCAATGCAAGGACGTTTCCATTTCTACGAAGGATACGATATGCAAAAAGTAACATTCCCAGTTCGTGTTATGAAAGAACTAGGTGTAGAAACAGTTGTTGTAACGAACGCAGCTGGTGGTGTAAATACATCATTTGAACCAGGCGATCTTATGTTAATTTCAGACCATATTAACTTCATGGGTACGAACCCATTAATCGGACCAAATGATTCTGAAATGGGTGTACGTTTCCCTGATATGTCTACATCATATACGCCAGAACTTCGCGAAATGGCGAAACAAGTTGCAGCAGATTTAAATATTAAAGTACAAGAAGGTGTATATGTTGGAATGACAGGTCCTGTATATGAAACACCTGCTGAAATTCGTATGCTTCGTACACTTGGCGGAGATGCAGTTGGTATGTCAACAGTACCAGAAGTAATTGTAGCTCGTCATGCAGGTATGAAAGTACTAGGTATTTCTTGTATTTCAAATATGGCAGCTGGTATTTTAGATCAACCACTTCACCACGATGAAGTAATTGAAACGACAGAACGTGTTAAAGCTAATTTCTTAGCATTAGTAAAAGCAATTGTAAAACAAATGAAGGGGTGACTTCACAATGAGAATGGTGGACCTAATTGCAAAAAAACGTGATGGACATGCATTAACGACAGAAGAAATTAACTTTATCGTTGAAGGATACACAAATGGTAGTATTCCAGATTATCAAATGAGTTCACTTGCAATGGCAATTTTCTTCCAAGATATGAATGATCAAGAACGTGCAGATTTAACGATGGCAATGGTAAATAGCGGTGATACAATTGACTTATCAGCCATTGAAGGGGTAAAAGTAGATAAGCATTCAACGGGTGGAGTTGGTGATACAACGACACTTGTATTAGGTCCATTAGTAGCTGCTTTAGGTGTACCAGTTGCGAAAATGTCTGGACGAGGTCTAGGACATACGGGTGGTACAATTGATAAATTAGAAGCAGTACCAGGATTCCATGTGGAAATTGAAAATGATGAATTCATGCGTCTTGTAAATGAAAATAAAATCGCTGTTATTGGTCAAAGTGGAAACTTAACACCTGCTGATAAAAAGTTATATGCGCTTCGTGATGTAACTGCAACAGTAAATTCAATTCCTCTTATCGCTAGCTCAATTATGAGTAAGAAAATTGCTGCTGGTGCAGATGCAATTGTTCTTGATGTAAAAACTGGAGCAGGCGCGTTTATGAAAACGGATGAAGATGCAAAGCGTTTAGCAGAAGCAATGGTACGCATCGGTAATAACGTTGGTCGTAATACGATGGCGGTTATTTCTGATATGAGTCAGCCGCTTGGTGAAGCAATTGGTAATGCATTAGAAGTACAAGAAGCAATTGATACATTACAAGGTAAGGGACCGAAAGATTTAGAAGAGTTATGTTTAACACTTGGAAGTCAGATGGTGTACCTTGCTGGACAAGCTTCATCTTTAGAAGATGCACGTGAAAAGTTAATTGAAGTAATGAACAATGGTAAAGCGCTAGAATCATTTAAAACGTTCTTATCCGCGCAAGGCGGCGATGCATCTGTTGTTGATGATCCTTCTAAATTGCCACAAGCACAATTTAAAATTGAAGTGGAAGCGAAAGAAGACGGTTACGTATCGGAAATCGTTGCAGATGAAATCGGAACAGCAGCAATGCTTTTAGGAGCAGGGCGTGCAACGAAAGAGTCTGAAATTGATTTAGCAGTTGGTCTAATGCTTCGCAAAAAAGTAGGCGATAGCGTGAAAAAAGGTGACTCTCTTGTTACAATTTACGCAAACCGCGAAAATGTTGAAGACGTAAAAGCGAAAATTTATGAGAACATGAAAATCGCTAAAAATCACGTAGATGCACCGACTTTAGTACACGGTATTGTAACGAAGTAATAAAAAAAGCTGAGGAGATTTCTCCTTGGCTTTTTTTACTATTTTTTGTTTATAATAGTAAAGGGTGAAATTATGATTAGAATTTGTGCAATAACGAAAAAAAATGAAGTTTTATATGATGTGTCGCTAGAAGAAACGAGACAAGAAAACATCGTATGGTATTGGCTTGATTTATATAAGCCGACGAAAGAGGAGTATACATATATTTTACAAGATCACTTCAAATTCCATCCCCTTGCAATTGAAGATTGTGTAGAGTATGTACAGAGGCCAAAGGTAGATTTTTATGATGGATATAACTTTTTAGTTCTCCATGCATTCGGAGAAGACGGATTAGAACCGCATGAAATCGATTTATTTGTTAGTGATCGATATATAGTCTCTTTTCACTTCTCTCATAACAATGCGATTGAAAGAGTATGGAAAACGCTCGGTGAGAAGAAACGTATTAAGAAGAGTCCTTTAAATGTAGCACATACAATTATTGACCAAATTGTAGATGATTATTTCGCACCTGTATATTACATTGAAGACCATTTAAATGCAATTGATGATAATTTAACGGGTGAGACAGCAGGAAGTGTGCTAGAAGAGGTATTTGATATTCGGACAGATTTATCTAAGCTAAGGCGTACGATTATTCCGATGCGTGATTTATTGTATCGCATTTTAAATTCAACTCGTTTTTACGGTATAAGCGATCATGAAATTTATTTTAAAGACATACATGATCATTTGCTTAAACTGACAGAGATGATTGAAGCGAGCCGTGAATTGACGGCAGATATTCGAGATAGTTACTTTTCATTGAATTCCCACCATATGAACAATATTATGAAAACATTAACTGTTTTCTCAACTATTTTCATGCCGTTAACATTTATTGCAGGGGTATACGGCATGAACTTCGCACATATGCCAGAGCTTGGCGGGAAGTATAGTTATTTTATTTGCTTAATTTTAATGGCGTTAATTGGCGGCGGAATGATGGCTTGGTTTTATAAAAAAGGTTGGTTTAAGTAAAAAAACACCGAGGATTTCCTCGGTGTTTTTTTCTTAGCCAATAGCGTGTAATACGAACATGGCTAAGAATAAGCATGTAATAATATACATGGACGGTGCGACTTCTTTACGCTTTCCAAGAGCAACTTTCAAGATAGGATAAGCAATAAATCCGAACGCAATGCCATCAGCGATACTATATGTGAGCGGGATCATAACGATAATTAAAAACGCTGGAAATCCTTCTGAAAAGTCGTTCAGAGGAATTTGTTGAATGCTTGTAATCATCAGACCGCCAATAATAATTAAGATTGGTGCAATGGCACTATCAGGAATTATTTTGACAAACGGAAGCGCAAACAGTGATGCGAAGAATAACAACCCTGTAACGATAGACGTCAGACCTGTTTTTCCGCCTGCAGTAATACCTGCGGCACTCTCTACTGTTGAAACGGTAGGGCTTGTGCCAAATAGACCACATGTCATTGCTGAAATTGCATTTGCTTGGTAAGCACGTGGGAATTTACGATCATCTTCTAATAAACCGTGTAGTAGTCCCATGTTCTCAAAAATAAGCACCATGCTTAAGGAGAATGTTGCAATCCAAAATGGTAAGGAAGAAAGTTTCCCAAATGACATAGCTCCAAACACATCGCCATAATTAGCGAATGAAAACGAACTATTTCCCATTTGACTCGTATCAACAAGACCAAACAGCCATGCAATACCAGTTCCAATTGCAATCGTCCATAAAAAGTTTCCACGTACGTTACGAACAAATAGCACAAGTGCCACAATAAGAGTAAGTAGTGTTGCAAGAACGACAGGACTACTTAATTTCCCCATTGCAACAGCAGTATTAGGATGCGAAACGACTAAACCACCTTTTTGCAAGCCTATGAAAGCTAAAAACAACCCGATACCGACAGTGATCGCTTCCTTTAATGACTTTGGAATCGATACCGAAAGCACGCGAGCAATTGGTGTAAAAGCAGCAATTGCAAAAATAATACCGGCGATAAAAACAGCTGCCAATGCTTCTTGCCAAGCTAAACCGAGCGTATGCACAGCAGTGTACGTGAAGAATGCATTTACACCCATACCAGGGACAAGAATAGCAGGTGCATTTGCCCAAAATGCCATAAGTAGACATCCGACAAATGAACTGAAAACAGTTGCCAAAATTCCTGCTTCAAGAGGAATGCCGGCATCTGATAAGATTGACGCATTTACAATCATAATATAAACGATTGTGAAAAATGACGTGACTCCAGCTAAAACTTCTTGTTTTGGTGATGTTTGGTGTAAGTCTAATTTAAATGTTCTTTCAAGTATTCCTTTCATGTTAAACCTTCTTTTTCATATCCCTCTCCCACCCGTGATATCTCTTATGTAAGAGCTCACCGTCCTTTATTATATCAGAACATCATGTTTTTACAACAACGAAAATGATAACGGTTACTTATAAATGAATTTATTTATAAATACGTAAAAATTGCCCGGATAGATGAAATGATTTCTAGTTCTCCTGATTGAATGGGCGGAGCCGCTTGCGCATGCAAAGTAGCATATGATGCGATCTCCCGTGGTAATTGGACAGATTCTTCAACGAATGAGAGGGGAACAGGATTAATATTTAAATTGTAGGTACTCGCAATTGTACGAGCTTTGTCTACTGCTTGTTGCAGAGCTTGAATGAGAGCTTGCTCATAATATTTATTTGGATGAGATATTCGAAAACGTAATCCTTTTGCTACGTTTGCACCATTCGAAACGGCTATATCATATACTTCCCCTGCTTTTTGCACATTTAAAACGGTAATTTCATACAAATGCTCCACACGGTAGCCTTGTAGTAATGCTTTATCATTTACATATTCGTATTGAGGCGTAATCGTATAAGAAATGGTTTCTATATCTTTATCGGCAATACCTAGCTGTTTGAGTGCATCAAGCAATTGTTTCGATTGCACTGCATTTTCTTCTTGCGCTTGTTTTACATTTTTACTATCCGTTCGAATGCCCAGTGTTAATATGACAACATTTGGTTTTGCTTTTATAATGCCTTCTCCTTGTACAGTAATAGTAGCTTCTTTACCAGTATTTGTCGTACGGATATTATGTAAATACGGATTCATTCCACTTTGCATTTATGCTCACCATCCTTTTTTACATGTATATGTGTGAACAAAAAAGAAAATCGTATGAAAAAAGTTACATAAATGAGAATGTTGAGGGAAGAAAGCATATACAACATAGGTATTTATAGATTATAATATTTGTAAATATGATAAAAAAGGGACGAGGCTAGTGAGCGAAAATAGAGAAACACTGATTTTAGATTTATCTGCATCATTTCGAAAGATGATACGTTTATTACAAAATGATATTAATACACGTTTTTCAGAGCATATGCCATATAACGAATTCTCTGTATTACGTGCGTTATTTTTAAAAAGTCCACAGATGGCTTCGCAAATTGCGAGTGAAGTAAACGTAACCTCCAGTCATATTACAGCTGTAACAGATCGTCTCGTGCGAAAAGGATTTGTTGAAAGAAAACGTTCAAATTCAGACCGTCGTATCGTATACTTAGAAATTACAGAAAACGGACGAGAAGTAACTGAAAAACTTGAAGCTGTGCGTAAAGAATATTATAAAGAGAAATTTAAAGGTTGGAGCGACCAAGAGATAGAAATGGTTTTAGAGCTATTTGGCCGCGTATTATAATAAATGAGGATAGGAAGCGAGAGCTTTCCTATCCTTTTTCTTTTGAATAAAAATATTTTGAAACTCCGATACTTTAATTAAACAGATCGGAGGAAATATTATGAAATATATTGCTGCACTTACCGTTTTACTTGGAAGCCTTTTCTGCTTTAATACATTCACGTACGCCGATACCCCTATTCAAGTGGTGCAAAAAGAAGTGAAGTACATTGAGAATGATAATACCGTCTTGTATTCGAAATTATGGGTTCGTTCTATGCAAAACGCAGTATTATTTCATCATAGCGATAATGTTCGTAATCAGGACACTTTGCGCAATGTAACAAGTTCATCGCTCGTTAAAGCGAAGCAATTACCATTTAAGAAAGCATCAATGTACATTCCAAGATTATCGCAATACGTATCAAAAGCAGGGAAAGAAAATATTCAAGTGCACTACATTGCGGTGCACTATAATGTAAAAAAAGAAAATGCGTATCAATTAAATGGTATGAACTATTTTCTGCAAGTATTTGTGAAAGAGCGCGGGGAATGGAAAATTGCTGAAAGTGTAGTCGCACCGACAGAACAAATTGTACAAAACGGTGATGGGTTTGGAATGAAAGAAGAGATGGTGTATGGGGATAGGAGAGAGAATGTGAAATAACCTCCTTCAAAAGGAGGTTATTTCACACGCCAAGAAAATTTAAATTTTAATAAGCGAGATAATAGTAGGTAGACTATCGTACTGGTCCCTATAAAACCAATATAATAATTTAAAATAGAATGACTTCCTCCCGCTGCCATTCCTCCAAACATTCCAATAAAGATTACACAACATATCATACATAGTGTTTTAAGCTTCGGATATAATAGAAAGTTTCCGTTTTGTTCATTAGGTGATCTTGTATATAAGTACATTCCTAAAGGGAATAGAATAAGTATATTTGCGATTGGACCGATAAGTTTTGTTGCTGAAGGAATATACGTAAAATTAGGTTCATCATGACGTACGCCTTGTTGATCAGTATAAGCACGTTGAGGATCGTAATTAAAATTAATATTGAATCCGCGAACTGGCGCTAAAATACTCACTTTTTCTATTACTGAACCGTAACGATCTACATTCTCCTCCGTATAGACGGGATGATTGGAAATAAGTCCAACCGTATGAATAGAAATAGCTCCGGCAATTAGAGTCGGCAAAATAAAAGGGAATCCAAGTATAGCAACACTGAAGAATCCTTGTGAAATCATATTACCAGCAATTGTTCCTATACATAATGCAAGTGTATAGATAGCAATTAAGATGATAACCATGTATAAGAAATAGGTATGAAATGGTGAAAATATTTGATACTTATTATGAAAAGTTGTCTTTTTCATAACAGCAAAAAGTCCCCAATTCAATATAACGATAGCTACAATATTACACACACCAAAAAGCCATTTCGTCATGAAGAGATGTTTCCGTTTAAATGGCATAGACCATAGAATGTCACTTGATTGATTTTGACGCTCCCATCCAATAAGGATGCAGGCTAATGCAATAAGGAGTGCTCCTTGAACTATGATAGCATCGGGAAGTGAAAGGTGATAATTGTACCGGTATATATATTTCCATTCATTATGTTCATGTAAATGTTTTAGTTGCTCGGCAGCTGCTAAATAGTATTTATATGATAGTACATAAAAACTTACTAACCAAAATAGCCAAACAATATATTTACTTTGCTTGTAGGTATGCACCCATAATGCTTTTTGAAACATAGGATCTCTCCTTTAAAAAACTTTATAGTTTGTAAGACGTGATAATATAAAATAAGTGACGATTCCGAATAAAAAGAATCCAACATAGTAACTAAATAATAAATCAAAACGTTTTAACATTTGCCCACCTATTAATGCAAAATAAAAGGTAGTACCCCACATCCAGAGTGAGTTGTATTTTGGAAAAAGGAAAATTTTCTTATTATGTTCATTAGGTGATCGTGCATAAAGAAACATACCAATTAGTAAGCTGGAAATAGTATAAAAGATAGGAACAAGTATTACTTTTGCAGAGTAGTAACTATGAAAAGTGGGTCCCCTTTGTATTACTTTTCCATGATCTTCATCTGATTGGGCAGTAGGGTGGTAATTATAACTAATTGAAAAGTCTAATATAGCGCTTGAAATGTTGGTCTTTTTATTTAATTTATAAATGTTTTCGAAATTCGTATAACTTTTATTCCCCTGTATTGCCTCAGCGTGAGCTGTAAAGAAAAGGAGTAAGAGTGAAAAGATTCCCATTCCCATTATGCAAAAAGTAATGCTGAAGATGCTTTGTGAAATAATACTGCCAGTAAATGTACCTATACATAAAGAGACAGTATAGATAGCGATATATGTGAAAATTGCATACAGGAAATATCGATGAAATGGTTCGAAAGATTGATATTCAAAGTGAATCGTAGATTTATAAATAAAATACATAAGACCCCAATTGATTAGAAATGATAGTACAATGAAAAATCCACCGAAAACCCATTTCGATAAGAACATATCACGTCTTTTAAATGGAAATGTCATAAGTGAATCTCCATTTTGATTACTTCGCTCCCAGCCAATTAATATACAGGATAGGATAATTGTAATAATACCTAACCAAAAGCTATTAGAAGAATAAAAAGAATAATGATAGTAGAACTTTTCTTCACCTATTTTTTCTGGATGGAGAAAGAGAGACTGTTGAGTTTCTGCTGCTTGATAGTATTCGAAAGATAAAAAATAAAGTGAACTGAAGAGAAAAAGTAACGCAGCATATTTCCCGCGTTTCCAATTCCACATCCACAACGCCTTATGAAACATACCCATCCTCCTCAAGTGTCGTAACGAAGACATCTTCAAGTGACATTGTCAATTCTTCAATGAGTATTGGTTGCTCTTTATAGAACTTCTCCAGTGTTGTAGCCACATTTCCCTCAATTAAGATTGTATATACTTTTCCTGTTTGATTTAATATTTTAATATTGCTTAAGTTTTCTAGTTTTTGAGGTAGTGATCGTTCGTAAGCAACTTGCACTTTAGCAAATTGTGATTTTGCATCGTCTAGTGATGTAATAGAATCTACTGTATGCCCTTTTAAAATAATGATTGTATCGGCAATTTTTTCAACTTCATCTAAATGGTGAGTTGAGATGAAAATTGTAATTTCTTTTTCTGCTACTTCTTCAACGAGAAATTGTAGAATCTGTCTTTTGACGATAGGATCAAGTCCGTTTGTCGGTTCATCTAAAATGACATATTCTGCTTTTGCAGCGAAAGCTAAAATGATCGCAAGCAGTGCTTTCATTCCTTTTGAGTAACTACGAATACGTTTGTTTGGTAAATTAAAACGTTCTAATATTTCATAAAAATATTGTTCATCAAATGCTGTATAAACCGCTTTATAAAACTTTACGATTTCTTTTACTGTATATCCGTTCAGTATGTTAGTAGAGTCTGGAACGTATACAACTTTTTGTTTAATTTCAGGATGCATATGAACATCTGTATTCTCATATGTAACAGTTCCTTCATCGGGGTCTAAAATGCCGACCATCGTTCGTAATAAAGTTGTTTTCCCCGCACCGTTTCTTCCGAGCAATCCGACGATACTACCTTTTTGTAATGTGAAAGAAACATCGTCTAAAATCGTTTGGTTATCAATTGTTTTCTTCAAGTTTGTCACTTTCAACATCTGTATTTCCTCCAATCTCTTTATAGTATGAATCTATCCAATCGTGAATTTTATCTTTCGTAATCCCAAGATAAGAGGCTTCTAGTAATAATTGATGAAATTGCTTTTCAACCATAGCGATTTTCCTTTCGTCTAATGTTGGGGTAATCGATTGGGCTACAAATGTTCCTTTTCCTCGTAATGTTTCAATAATCCCTTGTCGCTCTAATTCTTGATAAGCTTTACTTACTGTATTTGGATTTATAACGAGCAAAGAAGCAAGCTCGCGTACAGAAGGAAGTTTATCACTTGGAGCTAACATATTTTTTAGTACGAGCTCTTTTATATTTTGAACAATTTGTTCCCATATCGGAGTGTTGCTTCTTGGATCAAGTTGAATATGCAAGAGCAATGTCTCCTTCCTGATGAGTATTAAGTGTACTACTACGTGTAATACAATTAATACAATATAGGCAATGAATTTATTTGTCAACTGAAAATAATAGAAAAATATGGTATTAAAAATGTATAAATTGGAAAAAATAAGTTTGATATAGAATGGAGGGTTAGTCATGAAGCGAGTTTTTGGAATACTTGTTTGTTTCATGTTATTGCTTTCTGGTACTTCAGTTAGTTTCGCACAATCTGAGAAAACGAAGCAGGAAAAAACAGAAGAAACCACGCCGAAGTTAGCGGAACAAGCGTCGTCAGCGATCGTAATTGAGCAAGATACAGGTAAAGTTTTGTTTGATAAAAATCCGAATGAAAAGTTACCACCTGCTAGTATGACAAAGATTATGACAATGCTATTAATTATGGAACAAGTTGAAAAAGGAAAACTAAAACTAAACGATAAAGTTAGAGCGAGTGAACACGCAGCTTCAATGGGCGGATCACAAATTTTTCTAGAACCTGGGGAAGAGATGACTGTAAATGAAATGTTAAAGGGCATTGCAATTGCATCTGGAAATGATGCATCGGTTGCAGTAGCTGAGCATATCGCTGGTTCAGAAGAAGGTTTCGTAAATATGATGAACAAAAAAGCGAAAGATCTAGGATTGAAAAATACACATTTTCAAAATCCGACAGGTCTCCCGGCGAAAGATCATTATTCTACAGCGAATGATATGGCTATTATGGCGAAAGAGTTGATGAAGTATCCACTTATTCGAAAATACACAGGTAAATATGAAGACTATTTACGTGAAAATACGGATAAGAAGTTTTGGCTTGTTAATACGAATAAGCTAGTACGTTTTTATCCTGGAGTAGATGGAGTGAAAACAGGCTTTACGACAGAAGCGAAATATTGTTTAACGGCATCGGCTGAGAAAAATGGTATGCGTGTTATTTCAGTTGTAATGGGAGCACCTACATCAAAAGAGCGGAACAATCAAGTAACGAAGCTTCTTGATTATGCATTTGGACAATACATGACAAAGAAATTATATACACGTGGTGAGAAAATTAAGACTGTACAAGTAGGAAAAGGTAAGGAAGAAAAAGTAGATTTAGTTGCGTCAGACAATGTGTCTCTTCTTATGAAGAAGGGCGAAAATATGGACAAAGTTAAACAAGAAGTGATTGCAGAAAAGAAAGTGAAGGCACCGATTAAAAAAGGTGATGCACTTGGCACACTTGTTATTAAAAGAGATAAAGATGTTTTATTAAAACAAACAATTGTAGCGAAAGAAGATGTTGAGGCAGCGAGCTGGTGGGAGTTATTTAAAAGAAGTTTTGGGATGTTTTCAACATCAAAATAGCGGCGAAAATTTTGATGTTTTTCTGTTCGTATTTACTGAAATAATTGCTGAAAGGTTTCACTTTATGACGAAATAGTTCTTCTTTTGTCAGTAGGAAGGATTCTGATTTTATATCACGAAAATCTTATGTTAATGAGTAAAGTTTGAGCATAAGGAGGAAATCGTGTGAGTCTTTCCATGCATTTAGAAGTAAAACGTGACGTCTTATGTGTGAGGCTAGAGGGCGAGTTAGATCATCATACTGCTGAAGAGTTGCGAACGAAAGTCACAGATATGATTGAGACACATGGTGTTCATCATATTATTTTGAGCCTAGAGAACTTAACATTTATGGATAGTTCTGGTTTAGGCGTTATATTAGGCCGATATAAACATGTAAAGGGATTAGGTGGAGAGATGGTTGTCTGTGCAATTTCACCGCCCGTTAAACGTTTATTTGAAATGTCAGGTCTATTCAAAATTGTTCGTTTAGAAGAAAGTGAAGCGCATGCGCTCGCGACGTTGGGGGTGGCGTAGATGAGAAATGAAATGAACCTTCAATTTTCAGCGTTAAGTCAGAATGAATCATTCGCTCGTGTTACAGTAGCTGCTTTTATTGCGCAATTAGACCCGACGATGGAAGAACTAACAGAGATTAAAACAGTTGTGTCAGAAGCGGTTACAAATGCAATTATTCATGGGTATGAAGGAAATGCAGAAGGTGTTGTTTATATTTCAGTGATTTTGGAAGAAGCGATGGTGAAACTCACGATTCGAGATGAAGGGATTGGTATCTTTAACTTAGATGAAGCAAGACAACCCCTTTTTACAACTAAACCTGAATTAGAGCGTTCCGGAATGGGATTTACTATCATGGAAAATTTTATGGATGAAGTAGAAGTTATTTCAAACGAATCTTTCGGGACAACAATCCATTTGACAAAATACTTATCAAATAGTAACGCTCTATGCAATTAAGGAGAATAGCCAATGGACATAGAGGTCAGAAATGAGAAGAAGAAACCTCAGTTAAAGGACCACGAGCTAAAAGCGTTAATTCAAAAAAGTCAAGATGGAGATCAACAAGCGAGAGATACAATCGTTCAAAGTAATATGCGTCTCGTATGGTCGGTTGTACAGCGATTTCTTAATCGAGGATACGAACCAGACGATTTATTTCAAATTGGATGTATTGGACTCTTAAAATCGGTAGATAAATTTGATTTATCTTTCGACGTGAAATTTTCAACATATGCAGTTCCAATGATTATCGGTGAAATACAACGATTTTTACGTGACGATGGATCAGTGAAAGTAAGTAGATCTTTAAAAGAAACAGGAAACAAAGTCCGAAAGATGAGAGACGAGCTTTCGAAAGAATTTGGAAGGGCTCCAACGATTAATGAGGTAGCACAGGCTCTTGAACTAACGCCGGAAGAAGTTGTTCTGGCGCAAGAAGCGAGTCGTGCTCCTTCGTCGATACATGAAACCGTGTATGAAAACGACGGAGATCCAATTACTATTTTAGATCAAATTGCAGATCAATCGGAAACGAAATGGTTTGATAAAATTGCTTTAAAAGAAGCAATTAGAGAATTGGATGAACGAGAAAGGCTAATTGTGTATTTGCGCTATTATAAAGACCAAACCCAATCAGAAGTAGCGGAGCGCATAGGCATTTCGCAAGTACAAGTTTCAAGACTTGAAAAGAAAATATTAAAACAGATGAAAGATCGAATAGATGAATAGCTATCTATTCGATTTTTTTTTTATTGTCACGAAAAGTAGAAGATTCCAACTATCGCTAAAAAATTTACAGAATTTATTGATAATTTAGTTAATTTAAACTATAATCCAAGTATGAACTTGTCACAAAGGGGGAAGGAAACATGGAAACGAGGCAACAATGGGGAACTAGGGCTGGATTTATTTTTGCAGCAATCGGTTCCGCTGTTGGACTAGGGAATATATGGCGTTTTCCTTATACAGCGTATGAAAATGGGGGAGGCGCATTCTTTTTACCGTACTTATTTGCATTATTAACGACTGGTATTTCATTGTTAGCTTTCGAGTTTGCTCTTGGGCATCGCCATCGTGGTTCGGCGCCACTTACATTCTTCCGTATTCATCGACGTGCTGAATTTATTGGATGGTGGCAAATGTGTGTGACATTTATTGTTTCAACATATTACGCTGTAATCATTGCTTGGTCTATTTCGTATACGTACTTTGCAATTACTGGAGCATGGGGGAAAGACACGCAATCATTTTTATTTAAAGAATATTTACATGTTGCAGATAAGCCAGGACAATTCGGGGGGCTCGTACCAGAAGTATTAATTCCGTTAGCTCTCGTTTGGATTATTGTGCTTGGTGTTGCGTTTAAAGGAGTTAAAAAAGGAATCGAAGTTGTTAACCGTATTTTTATTCCTTTACTAGTTGTTATGTTCCTTATTATCGTTGTTCGTGCAGTGACGATGGAAGGTGCGATGCAGGGGCTAGATGCATTTTTTAAACCAGATTGGAGTCGTATTTTTGATGGGAAAGTATGGCTTGCTGCTTACGGTCAAATTTTCTTTAGTTTATCTTTAGCATTCGGAATTATGATTACGTATTCTAGTTATTTACCGAAAAACTCAGATACAACTAATAATGCTTTTATTACAGGATTTGCAAATTCAGGATTTGAATTATTGGCAGGTATTGGTGTCTTTGCAGCTCTTGGATTTATGGCGAATAACATGGGGGTACCGGTTGATAAAGTAGCTAGTGCTGGTGTAGGACTTGCATTTGTAGTATTCCCGCAAATTATTAATGAGTTACCGATGTCGCCGTTATTTGGTGTATTATTCTTCTTATCTCTAACTGTTGCTGGAATTACATCACTCATTTCACTTGCAGAAGTATGCTTTGCCGCTGTATCTGAAAAATTCAGCTTGAGTCGTCAAAAGACGATTGGAATTATGGGAACGCTATTAGTATTAGTTTCTCTTGTTTTTGCAACACGTGGTGGACTTATGTTCCTAGATGTTGTTGATTACTTCGCTAACAATTTTGGGTTGATTACAATTGCACTCGTTGAAGTAGTTACAATAGGACTAATCTTGCGCCGTTTACCAGTTTATCAAAATCATGCAAACTTTGTATCTGATATAAAGTTAGGAACGTTTTGGAGAGTGAGTTTACTCGTTATTACTCCACTTATGTTAGGGTATATGTTGATTGATGGTACAATCCAAAACATTAAAAAGAACTACGGAGGTTATCCAACAGAGTTTGTTGTAACGTATGGTTGGTCGATAGCGGCAGCATTCCTTCTAGTCGCGTTAGTTATTGGTCTGAAAAAATGGAATGCACAAATACATTCAGACTCTGTCCAGCTTGAAAAAGAATGGAAGGACCGAGGTGTTTCATGATGAGTGGATCAGCGATTATGATGATGGTTATAGGTATGGTAGTCATTTGGGGAGGACTTGCATTAAGTATTGCAAATTTATTTAAGAAAAAGGCATAAGCTAAAAACATCTGTACCGAAATGGTACAGATGTTTTTTTATGAAAAAATTGTATTAGAAAAAAATTCAATAACCATACTACAACTACGAGGAAGAGTGAAGGGGTGAATGGAAATTGGAAGGAACAATTTATATTAAAATGCGCAATCGCTTAAAAGTGTCTCCTACGTATGAAGTAAAGCTGAGCGATGTTGCTCAACTTGCCGGAGATTCTTTTGTAGTTGAGTCGTTACAAAATGAGATAGTCTACAAAATAACAGCACATGATAAGACGCATGTTGTAATTGATGTCATGAAAGTAATTGAGATTATTCAACAAAAAGCATCTCATGTACAAATTAATTTACTGGGTTCTGGACAAACTCTTGTTGAAATTATATACGAAAAAAAGAAAGTGCATCCGGTTTTCTTCGGACTTGTATGGTTGTTACTTTTCATTGGAGCGGCCCTTGCGATCATTTATTTCCATGAAGATGTAAGTATGCAACAAGTACACCAGCGGTTATATTACATGATTACTGGAGAATTTAAGGCGCAACCACTTTTATTTCAAATTCCTTATTCATTAGGTCTTGGATTAGGTATGGTCTTATTTTTTAATCATGTATTTCAAAAGAGAATTAATGAAGAGCCGAGCCCGTTAGAAGTTGAGATGTTTCAATATCAGCAGTCGCTTGATCAATATGTAATTGTTCATGAAAACAAGGATAATATGAAACAGATTGCTGATGATTGAGTGTGCATTTGTTGTATTAATTGGCTTAGCTGGAGGGATTGCAGTAGGTAGCGGATATGTCGCGTTTTTAGCTGTACTTGGTATAATCCCTCGTTTAGCTCAATTAACGAGAAGTGGAAAGCATATTCAATACTTTGAGTGGGCGGTCATTGCAGGTACTTTAACAGGGGCTTGGTGTAGTTTGAAAAATATTACATTTCAAACGTCACAATATTGGCTTGTTATATTAGGGATATTTTGTGGCACATTCATTGGAATGCTTGCTGCGGCATTAACAGAAGTATTAAATGTTTTACCTATTTTAGCGAAACGAGTCGGGATAGAGGGAAAAATTGTTGTTTTACTCGTTGCTCTTGTACTTGGAAAAGTAATAGGCTCATTGTTTCACTGGATTTATTTCGTAAAGTAGGAGGCAATATATATGACAAGGCGAAAACTGAAAGATGATTACATAAATAAAGTGAAGGAGTACCATCCAAAGCCAAACTATTTGCTAAATTGTGTGAAGGCATTTCTTGTAGGTGGGCTCATTTGTACAGTCGGAGAAATATTGATGAAATTTTATATACATTATTTTCACTTTAGTGAACAAGAGGCAGGAAATCCGACAGTTGCAACTCTTGTTTTACTATCAGCGATTTTAACAGGGTGTGGTGTATATGATAAAATCGGGCAGTTTTCTGGAGCGGGATCAGCAGTACCAGTTACTGGATTTGCGAATTCTATGGCGAGTGCCGCACTAGAACATAGGAGTGAAGGGATTGTTCTAGGAATCGCTACTAATATGTTTAAGCTTGCAGGAAGTGTCATTGTATTTGGAGTCGTCGGTGCATACATTATCGGGTTAATAAGATATACATTTCAAATTTTAATGTCTTAAAGGAGGGGTGGGTATGAGATTGACAGGAAAACAAACGTGGGTATTTCAAAATGATATCTTCGTGAATGCAACTGGTACTGCTGTCGGTCCGAAAGAAGCTGAAGGCCCTCTTGGAAAGGATTTTGATATTTCATATTCTGACTTACATTGCGGAGAGGAAAACTGGGAACTTGCTGAACGAAGGTTAATGTCAGACTCAATTCAACAAGCGATGCAAAAAGGGAATATAAAAAAATCGCAAATTGATTTCTTTTTAGCGGGAGATTTATTAAACCAAACAGTGACAGCAAATTATGTTGCTCGTGAGTATGGTATTCCTTTTTTAGGGATGTTCAGCGCTTGTGCGACGTCAATGGAAACTTTGGCGATTGGATCAGCTTTTATAGATGGTGGATTTGCGAATCGTATTTTAGCTACAGTAAGTAGTCATAATGCGACGGCTGAAAGACAATTTCGTTCCCCAACAGAATACGGAGGACAAAAGCCAGGGACAGCAAACTCAACTGTTACCGGAGCAGGGTCAATATTAATTAGCAATGAGGAGAGTGCAATTAAAATAACAGCAGCAACAATTGGTAAAGTGCAAGATTTAGGAATTGCTAATCCTTTAGATATGGGATCAGCGATGGCACCAGCTGCTGCTCATACAATTCAACAACATTTTGAAGATTTGAGAAGAAGTGCAGCCGATTATGATCTTATTGTTACTGGTGATTTATCGGCTGTTGGGACACCAATTGCGAAACAACTTTTACTTGAGGAAGGGTATGATTTGGGGAATGTATACAATGATTGTGGATTAATGATTTACAATTCAAATCAAGAAGAAGTGTTTGCAGGCGGCAGTGGTTGTGCTTGTTCAGCTGTTGTAACATACGGCCATTTATTGCGTGAAATGCAAAAAGGGAATTTACAAAGAATTTTTGTCGTTGCAACTGGAGCTCTATTAAGCCCCATGATGATACAACAGAAGGAAACGATTCCAACGATTGCGCATGGTGTTGTGTTTGAAAGCGTTAAAGGAGAGTGAATTGTGGATTTTATATATGCATTTCTTGTAGGAGGAGCTATTTGTGTAATTGGACAAGTGTTGCTAGATTTCGCAAAGTTAACACCGGCACATTTAATGGCAACTTTTGTAGTCGCCGGAGCTATTTTAGACGGATTCGGATTGTACGATAAACTTATAAAATTTGCAGGTGCTGGGGCAACAGTCCCTATTACAAGTTTTGGACACTCACTATTGCACGGGGCAATGCATGCGGCAGAAAAACATGGATATTTAGGAATTGGAATCGGTATGTTTAGCTTAACGTCTGCGGGGATTTCAGCAGCGATATTATTTTCATTTTTTGTTGCACTTATATGTAAACCGAAAGGATAAATCAAATGAGACGAAGGGTTGTTTTGGTCACAGATGGAGATGAATATGCAAAGCGGACAATTGAGCTGTTAACAAAGGAATTTGGGGGGAGGTGTATTTCAGCATCGCAAAGTAATCCGACCAAATTGACAGGGAAGAAAGTTGTTGAGCTTATTATGCAAACGCCATATGACCCTGTATTTGTCATGTTTGATGACAGCGGATTTATAGGAGAAGGATCTGGTGAAAAGGCGTTAAAGTATGTCGCAACACATAAACAAGTTGATGTACTCGGTATTTTAGCAGTAGCATCTAATACACATCATTGGGAATGGGCGCGTGTAGATGTAAGTGTAGATCGGAATGGGAATTTGACAGAATATGGCGTTGATAAATTTGGACTCCCAGATGGTGAAATTGGCAGGATTAGTGGGGATACGATTTATTGTTTAGATGGTCTGAATGTTCCTGTCATAGTGGGGGTCGGTGATATTGGCAAGATGTGCGGAAATGATGAATGGGAGAGAGGATCACCTATTACTAGAAAAGCGATTCAATTAATTTTGGAAAGGAGTGGCTTTTATGACGAAGCCTAAAAAAGTGAATATCCCGATTTCATCTTTTTTAAGTGATAATGAAAATTATTTAAAGCAAACAGTTGGACTTGGTGTTACATACGATGTTGGTATTCGTAAATTTAAAATTTTAAATAAAGAAATTGGTGTGTTATTTGTAAATGGACTTTGTGATACGAATTATATTATCCCTATTTTAGAAGAAGCGGTGGATACAAATGAAATAAGGGATGTAGAAGAAGATACAGTAAAGCTTTTAGAGAATCGTTTAATTCATCAACAAGTAAGTAAAGTAAAAACGATGGATGATGTAATGCTCCAAGTATTATCAGGACTCATTGTTATATTTGTGGAAGGTGAAACTGAAGCGTTCGCAATAGATGTTCGTAGTTATCCGGGCCGGACACCGACAGAACCAGATACAGAAAAGGTAGTGCGTGGTGCAAGGGATGGCTTTGTTGAAAATATCGTTGTAAATACAGCGTTAATTCGTAGAAGAATACGCGATCCACGTCTTCGAAATGAAATGATTCGAGTAGGGGATAGATCGCAAACGGATATTTGTATTACATACGTACAAGATGTTGCAAATCCAGATTTAGTGAAGATTATAAAACAAGAATTAAATAATATTGAAGTAGATGGGATTACGATGGCGGATAAAACGGTAGAAGAATTTGTAGTGAAACAAGGTTATAATCCATTCCCGCTTATCCGATACACAGAGAGACCAGATGTAGCAGCAAATCATCTGTTAGAAGGACATGTGTTAGTACTCGTTGATACATCACCAAGTGCTATGATCACTCCAACAACATATTTTCACCATTTACAGCATGCAGAAGAGTTTAGACAAAATCCAGCTGTAGGTACATTTTTACGTTGGGTACGTTTTGTAGGTGTTATATTTTCGCTATTCTTACTGCCATTTTGGCTAGTTTTTGTTTTTGATCCGACTCTTTTACCGGAAAGTCTTGCTTTCATTGGACCAAATAAGATGACGCATTTACCGATTTTATTACAAATTTTGATGGCGGAAGTCGGACTCGAATTTTTAAGGATGGCCGCCATTCATACACCGACATCATTGTCGTCGGCAGCAGGATTAATTTCTGCCATATTAATTGGTCAAATTGCAATTGATGTAGGTTTGTTTGTACCAGAAGTTATTTTGTACGTAGCAGTTTCTATGATTGGAGCATACGCAACGCCAAGTTATGAGTTAGGGCTTGGGAATAAGATTGGAAAATTGTTTGTCATTATTTTAACAGGCATATTTCATGAAATGGGATTTGTCATTGGAATGACGATGTTGATTCTATTTTTAACATCTATAAAAAGCTTGCAAACACCGTATTTATGGCCGTTTTTACCGTTTGATTGGGGCGCGTTAACGAAAATTTTACTTCGTCCAACTATGTCTAGTTTAAAGGTTCGTCCAAGTATTGTAAGACCTCAAAATGTGCGAAGACAAAAATAAGCGGGATTATGCTCCGCTTATTTTTTATTGAAAATTTATTGTTTTTTTAACAAAAATCAAACATTTTTTTTGTACAATTAGAGTAGATATTGTGTATGGAAGGGGAAGAGGACATGATTAAACTATTTGTAAGTGATTTAGATGATACACTCGTTTACAATATGAATGATATGCAAAAAGAAGATGAACGAGCGCTTTGTTGGCTAGCTGAAAACGGGACAAATATTTGTTTTGCCTCTGGCCGTTTTACTCACCGAATTGATGAGGCGGTAAAAAGGTTTTCGTTCCCGTATTACACAACTAGTTTAAATGGAGCGACAATGATACTACCGGATGGAAAAGTATTTCATGAATCGAGTTTTGAAGATGGGGTTGCCCAGGAAATATATCGATATATACATAAAAAGGAACTAGCAGATATTGTTTGTGCAAATGAGCAGCGATATACAAAAAGGAAGAATGAACATCACCATACTTTTGAAGAGTATATGGGAGTGCATATTGCTGAAATCGAAGAGTTAGAAGAGGAATTTGGGAAGACTGTACATCCTGCGAAATTATTTGTTTTTGGAGAAGAAGAAAAAATTGTAGCATTAGATCAAGAGTTGAGAGATACATTTCATAGCGAAGCGGAAGTCTTTATATCGGGTAAGCGATATGTTGACATTATGCCAAGAGGTGTAAGTAAAGGAAGCGCTCTGAAGCGATTAATGGAACATTTACAAATTGAAGCAAATGAAGTTGCATGTATTGGAGATTCTTTCAATGATATTTCTATGTTTGAAGTAACCCCGCACTCCTTCACCCTCCATCATGCTCATCCGTATGTGAAGGAGAAAGCAAATCATGTTGTCCGTTCGGTTGAAGAAGCTATTATGAAATTACCGTTACTTGTATAAAAAAGAAGCTCGTCACTGGCGAGCTTCTTTTTTACTTGAATAAAGATTTAACGAAATCAATGATACTAGAGAAGAAATCTTTTACTTTATCTAGGAAACTTTGCCCTTCTTCAGATCCTAAGAAGGCAGACACATGGTCTTTTGCTTTCTCTAATTGGCTACCAACTTGGTTCCAATCGATATTAAGATTTTTCATTTTATCAAATAACGATACTAAGTTATCCAACTGTTCATCTGTTAATGTAATGCCAAGTTGATCAGCAATTTTTTTAATTAATGAACGTAAATCTTCAGTGGTTTTTGGCTGTTCTTTTGCAATTTCTTCTTTAATTTTTGCAACAAGTTGAACTGCTTTTTCTTCGCCGATTTTATCACCAAGTTGTGCTGTTTGTACCATTTCTTCATTGGCTACTTTTTTTACTTCTTCAGGAATGGCTTTGTTTGATGTTGTTTCATAGGCCTTCATTAAACCTGTTAAAGCAGCAGTTCCTGAAACTTTAAATGGTGCAGTAATTTGAATCTCTGCATCTTTCACACCTGCTGTAATAAGTGCATTTGTGTACATTGCATCTGTTATCGAATTAATGTTTTTTGAGCGTACAATGAGACCAGATCCTGGTTTTGTGTATGTAATCATAGAAGAGGAAATTGCTCTTGTACCAATTTGTGCTTTTGGAACAATTCCTTCTAGAAATTTATGTTCTTCCGCATTAGACACAGTGATGATTGTAGCATCTTTTGGTGCTTTCATTTCTTTTAACAGCTCTTGTTTTTGTTGTTCAGATAAGTTTTCTCCTAGTGTAACAATTGATTCTCCCTCAATGATGTCTGCAAATGAAGCTGTTGGCATAATAAATACGGCTACAGCTAATAGCAGAGCTAGTAATTTCGCTTTCACGAAAAATCGCTCCCTTTCTCTTTCTGAAATTTTCGGGCAACACAGTTATTATAGTATATTTTTCTTATTTGTCACCTAGCTTCTTCCACATTTCAAAAAAGAAGTATGCAGATTGTCGGATTCTTTTTGTTTCTCGTCATGAATATGGTAATATAGTGCTGAGATAGTTGAAAGGAGACATATACATATGAAAACTTTAGGATACATATTAATGGAAAATGGCGAAAAAATCGATTTAGAATTTTTCCCAGAAGAGGCACCAAAAACAGTAGAAAACTTTAAAAAATTAGCAGAGCAAGGATTTTATGATGGTGTGACATTCCACCGCGTTATTCCTGGCTTCGTAAGCCAAGGTGGAGACCCAACAGGCACAGGAGCAGGTGGCCCAGGTTACTCTATCCCATGTGAAACTGATGGAAATCCTCATAGACATCTTGTTGGCTCACTTTCTATGGCACATGCTGGCCGTAATACAGGTGGTAGCCAATTCTTTGTTGTTCATGAGCCACAACCGCATTTAGATGGCGTACATACTGTATTCGGTAAAGCAACAAGCGGTATTGAAACAGTATTAAACATGCGTCAAGGCGATGTAATGAAAGAAGTTAAAGTTTGGGAAGAATAAGTTACGAGAAAAGGAGAGCGATTTTGCTCTCTTTTTCTATTTCCTATAAACAGGGATTGGTATATATTTTAAAGTATATGACACAAATAGGAAGGCTACTAACGTTAAATTATATTGTTCATGAGAACACACTTTTAACAAAATACATAGGATGGAGTACGAATTATATGCTTCAATAAATGTATTTCTCTTAACATATTGCTTTTAGTAGAACTACTTTGTTCAAAAGTGGTTAATAAGTGAAATGTGATGAGAAAGGGATTTTTCTTTTAGTTCCTATATAGTATTGTCTCTTTTTTGAGCAGTGTAATAGAAAGAAATAGCGTGGAAACATATATTTGACTTTCTTCTTAACGCTTTGTATGATTATCAAGTTGTTTCAGCCCCTTCTCACTCTGGTAAAAATATTGTAGAATGAATGTGATATGAAAAGAGTGATTGAGGGGATAAATAGTTTGTAACTTTTGTAAGAAGGGATAAGGGTTATGTTAATTCGTTTTAAAAAAAGTTATGAAAAAATTGCAATGGGGCTTCTTTCATTTATGCCAACTGAAAAAGATGTGAAAACATTACAATTGACAATGAAAGAATATGAAGCGAAAGAGGATTGGCAATTGTATTTGTGGAAACAAAATGAAGATTTTGTTGGGATAATGGGGATTATAAAAAAAGAAGATCAGGTATTGGAAATTCAGCATTTGAGCGTGAATCCGTCTCACCGTCATATGGGGATTGGGACGAAGATGGTTCAAGAGCTTAAGAGTAAATTTCTTGAGTTTACAATTTGCGGAAATGAGCAAACAGCAAGTTTTTGCAAAAAGTGTAAAGAGCTTGAACAAAATATACATTCATGAAAGCAGGGATAAGTAGTTTATTATCTCTGCTTTCTTTTTTGTAGTTGCTCGTGTCGCTCAGAAATGACTTCTGTTCGATCACGCAATGTGTGCTTACTTATGATGTATTCACCAGGAATGACGTTCACATCTTTCCAAGAGAGGTTTTGTTTCTTACATAACTGTATGCATTGTTTTTCTAACGATACGTCTAATAAGGGTAAAAATAACGGCGCAAAAATTTCCTTTTTGTGGATAGAGTTTAATCTTTCATTTAATAAGAACATAAGTTGTTTATGATCTATTCCTAATTGATGTAAAGATGTACTGTTCTTTTCTAAAAGTGCTATTGCGCTTTTTATCATCTTCTCTGCACCATTCCAGTTGGATCGTCTGTGATGGTATAAGGAAACAGCAATTTGAATGAGACCGACTAAGTAATTGTCGCGTTCTCCTCTAGGTTTTAATTTCCAATACTCTTCTAATATTTCATGACATTCAAAATAATCATAGTCTCCGTGAAAATGAATTAAAAATTGTATGTACTCGGTAGGATACATTTTATTCGCTCCTGTCTAACGGTTATATGTACAGTTTATCATAGAAATATTAACAATAAGCGACTAGGGAAATATCCCTAGTCGCTTTATTGCGTCCTATTAGCAGAAGCAAGCTGCTCCTACAATGATTAGTAAAATGAACAGTACAACAAGTAATGCGAACCCACCGCTAAAACCGCAATCAACGTGACCCATAGTTTTTTGACCTCCTACATTGTTCTTACTACATTGTTATCATATGAAGCGGTGGGCATTATGACATGGGCATAGGTCTATTTTTAATTAAATTTCTTAAAAAGGTTGGATAGAACATGAGTATGCTCTATACTTATGGTGTTATAGAAAAAATGTGGTGGGATGCTTTGTGCAGTATAATTTTAAAGTAGAGGCTTTTGAAGGGCCTTTAGATCTATTGTTACACTTAATAAATCGTTACGAAATTGATATATATAATATTCCTGTAGCGAAAATTACAGAGCAATATCTATCTTATGTCCATACGATGAAAGAATTACAATTAGATGTTGCCAGTGAGTATTTAGTAATGGCTGCAACGTTATTACAAATTAAAAGTAAAATGTTGTTACCGAAACAAGAAGAAGATGTACCTGATAACGGTGAAGACTTTATAGATGATCCTCGTCAAGAGTTGATGGAGAGGTTAATTGAATATAAGAAATATAAGCAAGTTGCTACTGAGTTAAAAGAAAGAGAACAAGAAAGAGCACAGCTATATACACGTCCGCCAATTGATTTTACATCATTTCAACAAGAAGAGGAGACAAGCTTACCTCTTGATGTTACGTTATATGATATGTTAGCGGCATTTCAAAAGCTAATGCGTCGTAAAAAAGCAAAAACCCCCGTAACAACGCGAATTACTCGCCAAGAAATACCAATTGCACAGCGAATGACTGATATTCTACAACAGTTAGAAGTAAGAGGCGGTCGTCAAAGCTTTTATGATTTGTTTGCTGATGAAGAACGTGAAATAATGGTTGTAACATTTTTAGCGGTTCTTGAGCTAATGAAAAATCAACAAATCATAATTGAGCAGGAACATAATTTTGATGAAATTTTCGTATCAAGCTCTAATAAATCCGTATAGAGTTGATGTGAAGATGGGATAGAAATATTTTATCTCATGTTAGGTTTTAATGTATCGTTTGGAACGAGAGAAGAAATATTGAACCGAACGCATTTACTGTGATTCGGTTTTTTTATGTGTGTTTTTTATGGGAAATAGGAGGAAGGAGTTCGTAAAATGGATAGAAAAGAACAAAAATCGATTATTGAAGGGCTTTTATTTGTTGCAGGTGACGAAGGGATTTATCCGGAACAGATAGCTAAAGTTCTGGAAGTTGAAGTGGAAGAAGTAATAAACAGTATAGAGGAAATGCAAAAAGAATGCGAAGGATCGAATCGCGGTTTGCAAATTGTACAATATGCAAAAGTGTATCGTTTTGCAACAAAGAAAGAACATGCTTCGTACTATCAAAAATTAATAGATACTCCAACCGCGGCTTCACTTTCTCAAGCAGCTCTTGAAACGTTGGCAATCGTTGCGTACCGTCAACCGATTACAAGGACAGAAATGGAAGAGATTAGAGGTGTGAAAACGGATAAGGCATTACAAACGTTAGTTTCACACTTACTTATAAAAGAAACGGGAAGAGCGGAAGGACCAGGGCGCCCTATTTTATACGGAACGACGAAAGAATTTCTAGATACGTTTGGATTGAAAACATTAGATGATTTACCACCTCTTTCGGAAGAAAATGAACAAATGAATGAAGCAGATTTATTCTTTGGTTCTTTACAGGAATTATCAAAATAAAAGCTTAGCATTTTGCTAAGCTTTTTTTGTATATCAATTACAGAGCGTGCCATACTAAATGAAAAAAGGAGACGAGTTATGAAAGGTGTACGGAGTATTCTATTGTTGGTTTCTGTTTTATTATGTTTTTCGTTAAACAGCGCATCGGCTAAAAGATATATGATGTCTATTCATACTGCGTCTTCTATACATATGCAGCGGCAACATTTCGGTAAAATGAAAGTGAGTTTTTTAAAAGTTGGACAAGGTGATGCGACACTTATTACATTGCCAAATGGTCAAACGATGTTAATAGATGGGGGTCCTTATGAAGCGGGAGAGGTCATTATTCAAAAACTAATTGAAAAAAGAATTAATCATTTAGATGTGATTGTAAGTACTCATCCTGATATGGACCATATAGGAGGACTTATTCCAATTGTAGAGCAAATGCCAGTTTCCCTCGTATTAGATAGCGGGAAAACATATAGTTCATTTACTTATCATACGTATCGAAATAACATTAAAAAAAGGGGCATTCCTTTCATTTCAGTGAAGGAAGGACAATACATACCGCTAGATCCACATGTTTCTATACAAGTATTAAACAATGGTAAATCGAAAGACGAGAATAACGAGTCCTCAATTGTGTTAAAGATTCGATATGGTAAAGCGGACTTTTTATTAATGGGTGATGCTGATATACGGACGGAAAATGAAATATTAAAGCAATTTGATGTACATGCAGATGTATTAAAAGTTGGGCATCATGGCTCGTATACTTCAACGAGTGAAACATTCTTAAAAAAAGTAGATCCACAATTCGCTATTCTTTCGTACGGGAGTAGAAATCCGTATGGGCATCCTCATCAGAGTGTAGTAAGACGATTAAAACAGCGTGGTATAATGATATATGGAACAAACAAGCGAACTGTGGAAATAGAAACAGATGGTGAACATATTACTATGGGGGCAAGCGGTCTTATGCCATTACTTAAGTAACTAATTATATAAGAGGTTATTATCCATTTTGGTAAAAATGGATAATATATATTAGAATGAAAAAGAAATCAATTTCCTTTTTTCGCTGAACGAAGAGGAAATTTCATTAGAATGTATAGACAACTACTTGTGTGTATATTAAGATGGAATTAGGCGAATAAGGTAATAATAATAAGTAGGTATTTCATGGGAAAGGGTCGATGAAAATGAAAACGCAAGTTGTCATCAATGCCGAAATTTATACAGGTAAAGAAGTAGTGGAAAACGGATTTATTCGTTACACAGAAACAGTTAAAGAAATTGGTTTGATGGCTCAATATGTATCACAAGAAAATGAAACTGTGTTAGATGTGGCAGGAAAGATTGTGATTCCAGGTATGATTGATGTTCATATTCATGGTGGATACGATATTGATGCGATGGATGCAAATAGCGATGGATTAGTAACTCTTGGTAAAGAAATGTTAAAAGAAGGAGTTACAACTTACTTCCCAACAACAATGACACAAGCTCCAGAAGCGATTGAAGCGGCGCTAAGTGCTGCGAAGGAAGCGAAAGACAAAGGAGCACATTTCGAATATATTCACTTAGAAGGACCATATGTTTCAAAAAAACGTGCGGGTGCACAACCACTTGAACATATTGTTCCTGCGAGTATCGAGCAATTTAAACAATGGCAGGAAGCAAGCGGTAATCTAATTAAATTAGTAACATATGCACCGGAAGAAGAAGGTGCGTTAGAGTTTGAACAGTATCTTGCTGAAACAGGTGTTGTTGGCACAATGGGGCATACAGATGCAATTGATGCACAACTGAAAAATAGAAAAATTACACATGCAACACATTTATACAATCAAATGCGTGGATTACATCATCGTGAACCAGGAGTTGTTGGTCATGTGTTATTAAATCCAGATGTAATGGTTGAAGTAATTACAGATGGTATTCACATTCACCCTGATATGGTGAAATTAGCATATAAATTAAAAGGACCGAAAAAAGTAAGTGTCATTACAGATGCAATGCGTGCAAAAGGTCTTGAAGAAGGATTATATGAGCTTGGCGGACAGCCAGTACATGTAAAAGATGGCAGTGCCCGATTAGAAGATGGAACGTTAGCTGGTAGTATTTTAAAAATGGATCAAGCTTTCCGAAATGTAATTGAATTTACAGGATGTTCAATCGAGGAGGCAGTGTTAATGACATCAGTTAACCAAGCTGAAGAATTTGGATTAAATAATAAAGGTGCGTTAGCGGTAGGTAAAGATGCAGACTTTGTTGTTATGACTGAAGAATTACATGTATATGATACGGTTCGTTTAGGAATTCATATGAAGGAAGGGAAGTAATTAGATGAATATTCTAGTTGTAAAAACTCCAGAAGAATTAGCAGAAGCAGGTTATAAGTTAATTAAAGAGGTTGTAAAATCAAAAGAAAATCCAACTTTAGGAATGGCTACAGGAAGCTCTCCATTAGGTATTTATGCAGAAATGCGAAAAAATAAACTTGATACAAGTCATGCAACCACTGTAAACTTAGATGAGTACGTAAATTTACCACACGAAGATAAAAACAGCTATCACTATTTCATGCAAGAACAGTTGTTTGATCATCTTCCATTTAAACAAACTTATGTACCGAATGGGATGGCAAGTGATTTAGAGGAAGAGTGCAAGCGTTATGAAGGCATTCTAGTAGCTAACCCAGTTGACTTACAGATTCTTGGAATCGGTGAAAACGGTCACATCGGATTTAATGAGCCAGGAACACCATTTAATTCTCCAACTAACATTGTAGAATTAACAGAATCTACACGCCAAGCAAACCTTCGCTTCTTTGAAAATGAAGAAGATGTGCCGACTCATGCGATTACAATGGGAATTGGAAGTATTATGAAAGCGAAACAAATTCTTCTTGTTGCTATGGGATCTAAAAAGGCAGAAGCTATTAAAGAATTATTGCAAGGTGAATATAGTGAGGCGTGTCCTGCTACAGTTTTACAACGTCATCCGAATGTAACCGTAATCGCAGATCCAGAAGCTCTATCTTTATGCAGTGAGGCGATTGCTGATGAACATCGACAAGTATTCACCATTTCCGATTTATTATCAGATTCAAGAGTGGGTGAAACAGCTAATTGAGGAAGGCGAATGGAAGCCGGGAGATAAAATTCCATCTGAGAATGAACTTTGTGATAAGTTCGAAGTGAGTCGTATGACAATCAGACAGGCGATTAATAACTTAGTGGAACAAGGTTATTTATACCGGAAACGTGGGATTGGAACGTTCGTCCAACTTCCGAAAGTGGAGCAAAAGTTGCAAGGAATGACGGGATTCACAGAAGATATGATATCTCGTGGTATGAAACCGAGCAGCCAGTTATTAAGTTTCCGCCTAGTTCCAGCTACTGCTAAAATAGCAGACCGGCTGAGAATACAAGAGGGAGAATCGGTTTATGAAGTGAGACGTACGCGCTTAGCTGATGACGAACCGATTGCATTTGAGACGACATATTTGTCGCCAACTCTTGTGAAAGATATTAACGAAGAAATATTACAACAATCTTTATATGAACATTTAGAGAAAAAACTGGGCTTTAAGCTTGTTCGCGCTACTCAATCAATTGAAGCTTCAATTGCAACGGATAATGAAGCTGAACATCTGCATATTCCTAAAAAGGCGCCTGTACTTGTAATGCGTCAATGGTCATATGCAGAAGGTGAGTTACCGTTAGAGTATGTGAAATGTATTTATCGTGGGGATCGTTACAAGTTTATTACGAACATCGCACGTAACAAGTAATATATTTCAGTTTGTGAAGTACAGTGAACTTTGATGTTTTCAACATGTAAAGAAATAAAAATACGACTCATCCTTATAAGGAGTGAGTCGTATTTTTATTATGAGCAATTACGTGGTTAACAGCATCTTTAACCGTATTTACTACATAGTGAGCGTGCTCTTTTACTGCGTCATCTGCTTGAGACATAGCAAAACTGTGAGGAGTTAAAGAGAACATTGGAATATCATTATAAGAATCCCCTATGCAAGCAATTTCCTCTGGTTGTATTTGAAATTCTTTTAATAAAATAGAAATAGCAGAACCTTTACTAATATTAGGTGGCATTACATCTAAACATTGTTCTGCTGAAATGAAGGTGCTAACTTTTCCGTGAAATTTTTCATCAATTTTGTTCTGAAGGAGTTGTAAGCTTTCCTTCGTTCCACCGATAGAAATTTTATTTGGAAAAATTGTATCATCAATTTTCTGTAATAGATTAGGTTCTTCAACAGAAGTCATCGTTACTTGTTGTTCAAGTTCATGAATAAACGGTGTTTTTTCTTCAATGTAGTAGTTATGTTCATCACTTACATAACGGAAATAAGGGTCTTCATTTGTCATAGCTAACAAATCTGGAAGAATGCTGGAATCGAAAGTTGCAGATAATAGCTGTTTATTTTCATGTGTATATACAAAAACACCATTTACACTAATGCGATGGAAATTTGTATTAACCGCTCTCATTAGGTCTGCAATTTCATTATCAAGTCTTCCAGAAGCAAAACAAAGAATTACATTTTGCTCAGCAAGACTGCGAAGTGCCGCAACATCCTGTTCATCAATCAGACCTCCATGCTGCATCATTGTACCGTCAATATCACTTACAAACATCTTAATCATGTTGCAATCTCCTTTCTATGTACAGTTGCCCTTACATTATACGCATCATATACAAACATGTCTAAAAAATGAATTTTTATTAAATGGTAGATGTTTTATATTGACGAAAAAGAAGAATGTTCTGTAACATAAAAGTAGGCTATTTAAGTACGAGGGTGGTGTTATATGAGTAATTATCTAGAAATTAAAAAAGTTTTAAATAATAATGTCATCATTGCTAGCCATCCTGAACACGAGGAAGTAGTAGTGATCGGTAAAGGAATCGGATTTGGGAAAAAGACTGAAGATGTGTTGGAGCAAGAACAAATTGAGAAAATGTTTGTTTTAAAAAATGAACGTGATCGAGAACAATACAAACTTTTAGTACCACATGTGAGTGAAAAGCTAATTGAATTGATGAATGATATTATGTTATATATTCAAGAAAAAGCGGAGTCTCCATTAAATGAACATATTCATATCGCTTTAACAGATCATATTTCTTTTGCAATTAAAAGGCTGAAACAAGGACTTACAATAGATAATCCTTTTTTAGTTGAAACGAAAATGCTATATCCAGAGGAATATAAAATTGCTGAAGGCGTTGTGCAACTTTTAAATTCTCGTTTGCAAATTACATTGCCAGAAGGGGAAGTTGGCTTTATCGCACTTCACATTTACAGCTCGCTTACAAACTCTGATTTATCTTCTGTTAATCAAAATTCTCGTCTTATTGCACAACTTGTGTCTTTAATTGAGACAAGCCTACAAATTACATTAGACCAAGAAAGCATTCATTATTTACGCCTTATTCGCCATTTACAATATGCTATTGAGCGGGTGAAAAAAGGAGAAAAAGTAGAAGAAGCACAGAGTTTTGCTGATTTATTAAAGTTGGAATATCCAGTTTGTTATAATTTGGCGTGGAAACTAGTCAAAGTAATGCAGAAAGAATTACAACTTCCTGTATATGAAGCGGAGAGTATTTATTTAACGATGCATTTACAACGATTAGTGAAAGTAGAACATGTGTAAAAAGACATATATTTTTGTCTAAAATGAAAACGTTAAAAAAAATGATTGAATCGCTTACAATAGTTATGTATAATAACTATTGCAAAGTTATACAAAATTCGACAAACACATTAAGGTAAATAACGAAAACGTTTGCTTTAATTATAGTGAACTTATACGTAATCCTATTTTTGACACGTGTTACTGATTCGATCAGGCATGAGTGGAGAAAAGTTGGGAATGTAAGCTAAAGAAAGGGACATACTACCCTTTGTATAGCTATCGTTCTATCTTTTTTTTCCTCATGCCTTTTTGGCGTTTGTCGAAAAGTATCAATATAGATAAGAGAGGAAGGGTTTCCATGTTTAAGAAGATCTTTGGTGTTCTTCAAAAAGTCGGAAAAGCGCTTATGCTTCCAGTAGCGATTTTACCGGCAGCAGGTATTTTACTTGGATTTGGTAATGCATTTCAAAATCCACAACTAACAAATGTTATCCCTGCTTTAAAAGCAGATTGGTTCGTAATGGTTGCAAAAATTATGGAACAATCTGGCGATATTATTTTCGCTAACCTTGCGCTATTATTCGCAGTTGGGGTAGCGATCGGTTTAGCTGGTGGAGACGGAGTAGCTGGTTTAGCAGCGTTCGTCGGATACTTAATTATGAACAAAACGATGAGTGTGTTCTTAGAAGTAGATAAACTAGTGAAAGTAACAAGCACTGGAACAGATCCAGTAAAAATTGGATTTTCAGATCCAGCATATGCAAACGTATTAGGAATTCCAACGCTGCAAACAGGAGTGTTTGGTGGTATTATCGTCGGGATAGTAGCGGCATATTGTTATAATAAATACTTCAACATTGAATTACCATCATACTTAGGTTTCTTTGCAGGTAAGCGTTTCGTACCAATCGCAACTGCAACATTCTCTTTAGTGGTAGGTATTATCATGTGCTTCATTTGGCCATACATTCAGGGTGGCTTAAATACGTTCTCACATCAAATGATTGATGCAAATAGAACGATAGCAGCATTTATATTCGGTTTAATCGAACGTTCATTAATTCCATTTGGATTACATCATATTTTCTATTCACCGTTCTGGTTCGAATTCGGTCAGTATACAAATGCAGCTGGCGAATTAATCCGTGGTGACCAAAAAATCTTTATGGCACAGTTAAAAGACGGCGTAGAATTAACAGCAGGTACATTTACAACTGGTAAGTATCCGTTCATGATGTTCGGTCTTCCAGCAGCAGCTTTAGCAATGTACCATGAAGCACGTCCGGAAAATAAAAAATTAGCAGCTGGTATTTTAGGATCTGCTGCATTAACATCTTTCTTAACAGGTATTACAGAACCACTTGAATTTTCATTCTTATTCGTAGCACCAGTATTATTCGGAATTCATGCAGTATTCGCTGGTCTATCATTTATGACAATGCAAATTTTAGGTGTTAAAATTGGTATGACATTCTCTGGTGGTTTAATTGACTTCATATTATTCGGTGTACTACCAGGTCGTACGGCATGGTGGTGGGTAATTATTGTTGGTCTTGTACTAGCAGTGATTTACTACTTCGGATTCCGTTTCGCAATCCGTAAATGGAACTTAAAAACACCTGGTCGTGAAGTAGCGAATGCTAATGAAGGCGCAGGGAAAACAGAAGCAGGAGAACTTCCACGTGAAGTATTAGTAGCACTTGGTGGTAAAGAAAACATTGCTTCGTTAGATGCTTGTATTACTCGTTTACGCGTTCAAGTTAACGAACAAAAAAATGTAAATAAAGACCGCTTAAAAGAGCTTGGAGCAGCCGGTGTACTTGAAGTTGGAAATAACATTCAAGCTATTTTCGGACCGAAATCTGACACATTAAAATCACAAATTCATGATATTATGTCAGGTCGTACACCTCATGTTGAAAAAGAAGCGCCTGTAAAAGTGGAAGAAGCTCCTCAACAGGTTGATGAAAATGAAACAATCGTTTCACCAATTGAAGGGAAAATCTTACCGATTACAGAAGTACCTGACCAAGTATTCTCAGGGAAAATGATGGGAGATGGATTTGCGATTGAGCCAACAGAAGGAACAGTAGTTTCTCCGGTTAATGGTGAGATTGTAAATGTATTCCCTACAAAACATGCGATTGGTATTCAGTCTGAAGGCGGAAAAGAAATTTTAATCCACTTCGGTATTGATACTGTAAAATTAAATGGTGAAGGCTTTGAAGCGCTTGTAGCACAAGGTGATAAAGTGAAGCAAGGACAACCATTATTAAAAGTAGATCTTGCATTTGTAAAAGAAAATGCACCATCTATTATTACACCAATCGTCTTTACGAATTTACAACAAGGGCAACAAGTCGAATTGAAAAAAGATGGAAATGTTAAGAAGGGCGAAAACGCTATTATTGACATTCAGTAGGAATTTGACGCAAAATGTTTATAATTATAATAGGCGATGTGGTTGACCGAACATCGCCTATTATATACAATAGATGATGTAGTACTCACGTCTATACAACTAAAAAAATACTGTATTTGAAGGAGATAAATTATCATGGAAAAAATCTTTAAAGTAACTAGCGACTCAGGAATTCATGCTCGTCCAGCAACTCTACTTGTAAACACTGCAAGCAAATTTGGTTCTGACATCAACTTAGAGTATAACGGAAAAAACGTTAACTTAAAATCAATCATGGGTGTTATGTCTTTAGGAATTCAACAAGGCGCGGAAATTAAGGTCACTGCAAATGGTGATGATGCAGCTCAAGCACTAGCAGCTATCGAAGAAACTATGAAAAACGAAGGATTAGGAGAATAATGACTCTTAACATTCAAGGGATCGCTGCATCAAGTGGGATTGCTATTGCAAAGGCTTTCAGACTTGAGAATCCTGAATTTAACATTGAAAAGAAATCAATTACAGACGAAGCTGCTGAAATTGCACGCTTAGACGCTGCGCTTGAGAAAGCAAAATCTGAACTAGAAGCTATTAAGGACCATGCTTTTGCTGAGCTAGGTGCTGATAAAGCTGCTATCTTTGAAGCACATTTATTAGTATTAAATGATCCAGAATTAGTAAATCCAGTAAAAGATAAAGTAAATGGCGAAAAAGTAAATGCTGAATTTGCAATGGATGAAGTTGCATCAATGTTTATTTCTATGTTTGAAAACATGGATAACGAATACATGAAAGAACGTGCTGCGGATATTCGCGACGTAACAAAACGTGTTCTTGCACATTTACTAGGAATTAACTTCTCAAACCCTGGTACAATTTCTGAAGAAGTAATCATCATTGCTGAAGATTTAACACCATCTGATACAGCTCAGTTAAACCGTAAGTATGCAAAAGGTTTCACAACTGATATCGGTGGACGTACATCTCACTCTGCAATTATGGCTCGTTCTATGGAAATTCCAGCTGTTGTTGGTACGAAAGTTGTTATGGAGAAAATCCAAAACGGCGATATCGTAATCATTGACGGTTTAGATGGAGAAGTAATTGTAAACCCATCTGAAGAAACTCTTCGTTCTTTTGAAGAAAAGAAAGCGAAATTTGAAGAGCAAAAAGTTGTATGGGCAAAATTAAAAGACCAAGCAACTGTAACAAGTGATGGACATCACGTTGAGCTTGTTGCTAATATCGGAACACCAAATGATGTACAAGGTATTATCGATAATGGCGGAGAAGGCGTTGGTTTATACCGTACAGAATTCTTATACATGGGCCGTGACAATCTTCCAACAGAAGAAGAGCAGTTCGAAGCGTATAAAGCAGTTCTTGAAGGTGTAAAAGAAGATCAACCAGTTGTTGTTCGTACACTTGACATCGGTGGAGATAAAGAACTTCCATACTTACATTTACCAAAAGAAATGAACCCATTCTTAGGATACCGTGCAATTCGCTTATGTCTTGATGAGCAAGATGTGTTCCGTACACAACTTCGTGCATTACTTCGTGCTAGCGTATACGGTAACTTAAAAATTATGTTCCCAATGATTGCAACTCTTGATGAGTTCCGTCAAGCGAAAGCAATCTTATTAGAAGAGAAAGAAAGACTTGTTCAAGCGGGTACAACTGTTTCTGATTCTATTGAAGTTGGTATGATGGTTGAAATTCCAGCTTCAGCAGTATTAGCTGATCAGTTCGCAAAAGAAGTTGATTTCTTCTCTATTGGAACAAATGACTTAATCCAATACACAATGGCTGCAGACCGTATGAACGAACAAGTAGCTTACTTATACCAACCATATAACCCATCTATTTTACGTCTTGTAAAAATGGTTATCGATGCTGCTCATAAAGAGGGCAAATGGGCTGGTATGTGTGGTGAGATGGCGGGAGATTCACTTGCTATCCCATTATTATTAGGATTAGGCTTAGATGAGTTCAGTATGAGTGCAACATCTATCCTTCCTGCAAGAACACAACTAAGCAAGTTGTCAAAAGCAGAAATGGAAACATTAGCAGAAAAAGCATTAACAATGTCAACTGCTGAAGAAGTTGTTGAATTAGTTAAAAGCATATAATAGTAAAAAAACCTGAGTCGATTTGAAATCGGTCTCAGGTTTTTTCTATGAGAAAAGTAAATCTTGTTTTCTTACTATAGAGGATAAGGAACAGAATTAGATAGCGATTGCAACGATATCAGTTGGGCATACACGTAAAATACCAGTAAAAGTATTACGATTTTGATTGTTCTTATCGTCTTTATTGTTATTGTTATCTTTGTTGTCTTTGTCATTACGAGCTAAAGCAGAGAAAAGAGCAACACCGTTAGCGAAACCTTCAAAAATTACATTATTGAATGTTCCGTTACCTCTAATGCTTAAAAGAGAAAGCTCTGTTCCAACTGAAATGCTAGCAAGTACGTTACATACAGCTGTTTGTTGTGGTTTTACCTCTCTCTCTTTCTCGCGATGGTCACGATGGTCGCGATGGTCACACTCTCTTTCACGATGATGACAGTCTCTAAAGTTATCACAGCATCCAAATGATCCAAACATAATCCTCATCACCCCCTTCACACTTATAATCTATGTAAGTTCGGTAGTTAGTGACTGGACAGATAATGGAAATTTTTCTAGGGTATTTTCTCATTTTAAATGACTAGATGGGTATTTAGTATGGAATGATGTTGAAAATAGGGGAAATGTCACAAAAAAATGTAAAGACCACCGAAATGAATGAAATAGGTAGCCTTTACACTTTTTTACTTTTATATAAAACGATGATATATACAGGAAGAGCTAAGAGTAGTGGTGCAATGGATCGTGCAGTATGTTTTTCTGCTTCTAATTGTAACGCTTCTTCTTTAGGGAATTGTAACACTGATATGTTTGCAGCATCGCCAATAAAATATAGCAGTAGTACAGTTACTATGTAACTCAAAAGTGCGATAAAGCTTCCGTATGAACTCAATGAAAATCCCTCTCTTGTTATCTATTTGTTATCATTGTATCACAATTGTAACAAATATACACGGTTATATTTCAATGCTTTAACAAATTTCGACACAAAACGCCATATTTGTTTATAGTGATAGCGTAAAAATTACAATTTCTCTATGTATAGATGTCGAATAATACATTGTAATATTACGGATGTGTGACAGAATATAAAAAAACGAAGGTAATGAAATTACCTTCGTTTTTTTATTATTTTGCCCATTCACTTACTTGTTCTACGCTCATGCGCGGTGCAGGGTGACCTTTTAAAGTTGATTCACCAATTGTAATAAGCATAATTGGTACGTAACGAGATGAAACATTGAATTCTTCCATTAATGCCTGTGGATTGAAGCCACCAATAGCGCAAGTATCCCAGCCAGTTGCTTTAGCAGCAAGCATAAGTTGCATTGCTGCTAAAGCAGCATTTGAAAAGGCAGCATCTCGTGGGTATTGCTCACGAGTATATGCAGATTCAATATTTTTAGCTAAGCGCTCTTTTGCGTCTGCTTTCATAAATCCTTGTTCTACAATTGGACCGTAAACAGGTTCAACATTTTTATATGCCTCTAAATCACCTAAAATAGCGACTACGGCAGAAGCATCAAGAATTTGTTGTTGGTTATAAGCAATTGGGTGTAATCGTTTTTGTACATCTTCGCCTTGGAAAACAAGGAATTTCCAGTGTTGCAAGTTCCAAGCAGAAGGTGCTTGCGCAGCTGCTTTTAAAATTTCATGTAACTCTGTAGATGAAATTTCTTTTTCAGGGTTGAATGCACGTGTAGATGTGCGTTCATATAAAACGTTAAAAAAGTCGTTGTTTGTCATTATATATCCTCCAAATTACATATCAACTTAATATAAAATAAATGTAATATACTCTACTTACATTTTGTAAGTTATTGAATTTAAGAATATAATACCTTTATTTTAATTGTCAAGTTTTAAATAGTAAGGCAGGGCATTCATACAAACGATACAATTCATATAATCATAAACTAAAAAAGGAATTTCCAGAGCAGATAAGCGAAGATAACATTCTCAATTAGCTTGTTAATATGAGTTCCTCACAATTCTTTATAAAATGATTGTGAGGAATTCAGTAAAACAAGATATATGAAGTGAGTGAAGACTAGTGATGAACATACTACATTTTTTATTAGAGAATACTGTTTTCCAAAATGTATTACAAGATCTTCAGTTGAATGTCCTTTATATAGAAGATGGATGTACACATCAACAAACGATAGAAAACGTCCATCCAAAATGTATGTTTATAGCAAATAGTTTTGAAGAAGGAGAAATATTGTTTCATAGAACTAGACCACATATTGTAATTATGTATGTAACAGATTTTGCTCAAATAAAATATATAAAGAATATATATAATTCACAGAGCACATTCATTATCATTTGGGATCAACAGATAGACAATCAGTTTGCAGATTTACTACTGTTAGGAATACGTAATATTGTTATAGCACCAGTAACCCCACAAGTAGTACTAGAGGAAGTGAATAAGAGTTTATATCAGCTTTCTTTAGTGCGACAAGTAAGTTTACAACAAGAATTGCTTCAAACGATGTTTGATTTTCAAAATGATTTATTATTTATAGTAGAAGATGATGAGATTGTTGATTGTAATACGAATTTTTTACAATTCTTCGGACATGATAATTTATTTACGTATCGTGAACAACATTTAGTGTTTGCAGAACATCTTATTAGAGAGAACGGATATTATTCGACGACTCACGATATAACATGGCTGGATGATACTTTATCAAATGGAAGAAGAATTAAAATGTACAATTATGAAGGAGAAGCATTTACTTTTCTATTACGTGCGACACCATTACCAGAAGACTTATCGCGATTTATAGTAAAATGCACAGAGATTACAGAATTAGATGAAATCTATCAAGAGCAAGAAAGATTGGCTATGATAGATTCATTGACAGAAATATATAATCGCTTGAAATTCCAACAAATATTGGAGACAGAGTGGGAGAATGTATTACGTAATGATGAAAAAGTTGCACTTATTTTGTTTGATATAGATAATTTTAAATCAGTAAATGACACATATGGTCATGATTTTGGCGATTTAGCATTAGTACAACTTGCAGATCTTATGAAATCTAAAGTTGAAGATCAACATGTATTTGCAAGATGGGGAGGAGAGGAATTTATAATATTAGTGACAAATACGGTAGAAAAAGAAGCGTTTCAAGTTGCGGAATCATTGCGATTTTTCATTGAAACAAAGCATTTCTCTGGAATTTCGAAATTAACAGCGAGTTTTGGAGTTGCGTTATATGAGCAAGGGATTACAAGAGAAGAGTTAATGCAAAGAGCGGATATTGCGTTATATGAAGCGAAAAAAAATGGGAAAAATCAAGTATGTATATATAGAAAAGAAAAAATGTGATTTTTCGCAACAAATTGTTGCGATTTTTTTTTATTACTTGATAATAGAATATGGGGGACCATTTTAACCGAGAAGCTCCCACTTCAAGTAAGCTCGCAAGAGAGACTAAGTGGTGGGTAGTTCACATGAAGTAATTACGGAGGAACAATATGATAAAAAAAATAATGGTTATGGCTTCACTGTCTGCTGTAGTTTGCGGCGGAGTATACTATTTTCTCTATCCCGATCCAAAGGAACAAGCAGTATTAACAACAAAGGTAACTCCTGCTATTGAGTCAGAGGTACAGGATAATATAGAAGAAGTACAAAAAATTGATTATGCTAGTATATCTCAAAAGTTAGATCAGTATTTAGTAGGAAAGCAATTTAATGGGACAGTTTTGGTGACAGATAAAGAGCATGTTATATTGAATAAAGGATATGGATATGCTGATGTTCAAAATAAAATAGAAAATACGCCTCAAACAAAATATCGTATCGGTTCTATTACGAAAACAGTTGTTGCTACATCCATTCTACAGTTACAAGAACAAGGGAAGTTAAATATCCAAGATAATGTAAATAAATACATTCCTTCATTTCCAGCAGATAAACACATCACGTTATATCACTTATTAACGCATACATCTGGTTTACCGGAAAGTGGGAAAGGGAAGGTTAATGTAGCTTCACGTATAAATTTAGTAACTTGGATTGGAAGTCAAAAATTAGAGTTTCCACCAGGAACAGGTTGGAAGTATACGGATTATAATTATATGGTGCTCGCTTATATTATAGAAAATATAACGAAAAAGCCTTTAGGAGACTATGTAAAAGAAAATATATTTACAAAGGCCGAGATGCATGAATCAGGTATGGGAAATATGGTGCCTGGAGATAAAAACTTCACGAAGGGGTATGTGAAGAAAGATCAAGAGCTTGTACTAGCACAAAAATTAGGGGTGGACTGGTTATATGGATCGGGTGAGATGTATACGACAGTAGGGGATATGAAAAAATTAGATGAAGCGATTATAAATGGAAAGCTTCTTTCAGAACAAAGTATACAAGCGATGTTTACACCTTCACAAGAAAGAAAATATGCATTTAGCTTTTACATATATCCAGATTATTTCCATAACCATGGTGTACTATCTGGTTGGAACACTTTCAATAATTTTAATAAAGAAAAAGGAACTTTTGTTATTTTATTTTCAAATGTGAAAAATAGTATGGATGATGATTTTAATAAAGAGTTCCGAAAGATGGTAAATGATTTATTAGAACAAAGGGGATGAGAAGATGGAAAATAAAAATTTATCAATAGGTTTCATTGGTATTGGTGTAATGGGAAAAAGTATGGTCAACCATTTAATGCAAAGTGGTTATAAAGTATATGTATATAATAGAACGAAGGAAAAAGCGGATTCTTTAGTGCAAGAGGGTGCGACTTGGTGTGATACACCGAAAGCGTTAGTAAAGCAAGTTGATGTTGTTATGACGATGGTTGGTTATCCTCATGATGTAGAAGAAGTGTACTTTGGGATTGATGGAATTTTAGAACATGCAAATGAAGGTACGATAGCAATTGACTTTACAACATCTACACCAACATTGGCAAAACGTATTAATGAAGTTGCGAAAAGCAAGAATATATATACATTAGATGCACCAGTATCTGGCGGGGACATTGGGGCTAAAGAAGCAAGACTAGCAATTATGGTCGGTGGAGAGAACAGAATATATGATATTTGCTTACCTCTATTTGAAAAACTAGGAACAAATATTCAGTTGCAAGGCCCTGCTGGGAGTGGACAACATACAAAAATGTGCAATCAAATAGCAATTGCTTCTAACATGATAGGAGTATGTGAAGCGGTAGCATATGCGAAAAAGGCTGGACTTAATGCAGATAAAGTATTAGAGAGTATTTCGACAGGAGCAGCAGGTAGCTGGTCATTAAGTAATTTAGCTCCTCGAATGTTAAAAGGAGATTTTGAACCTGGCTTTTATGTAAAGCATTTTATGAAAGATATGAAGATTGCTTTAGATGAAGCTGAAAAATTACAATTACCAGTACCGGGTTTAACCCTAGCGAAGGAATTGTATGAAGAGCTAATCGCAGATGGAAAAGAGAATAGCGGAACACAAGTATTATACAAAAAGTATATAAGGGGGTAAATGGAATGGATCTCCAAAAGTTTGACGAGATGATTGATGCTGTGCAGCGAGCAACTTGTGTACAGATTAATGATAAGCAAAAAGAAGCTTTTAAACAAAAATACGATTTTGGACCAGATTTTGAATATGGAAGAGATGAGAAAGGGCATTATGTTATCCGAAGCTCGAAAAAGATGTTAGAGGAAATGGAGTTTTATTTGGCATTGAAATATGATCGGGATGGAATTGTCCTTTATATGCATGCTGAGATTGAAGGGACATGTCATGTATCCGTTAGCTACAGTGAAGATGCACTTCATTTGCAAGAATTGTTTCAATTTCTAGAAGAAAATAAATAAAAAGTCCTCATTTGAGGACTTTTTATTTATTTAGGCAGGCATAATATTTAAGTTGGATAATTTATCCCGCTATTTGTGGGCAGTAAAACTCCCACTGATTAAAGTTTCACTTTATAGGCTGGAAGCGCGGCGGCATCGTTCAATTGGGAATGGAATAACTTGGGCAATGTGATTAGGGCCGAGCTGTTTTGCGCGAGCATGGCGTAGTATATAGAATGCGCACAGAATAGAAACAGGAATAGCACCATATAAACCGAAAAATAAAGCGCTTACACATGATGCAACAAAACCTAAAACACCAACTTCTAATTCTTCCATAATAGCTCCTAAAATGACAGGAATAGCTCCGCATGTAACTCCTAGTATAAGTGCGATAAGTAAACTCATGATTATCCCCCTCTGTTTGCAATATTCTTTTCCTTCTTATTAGTTGTAGTATATCATATGTAAAACAGAATTTTCAGAAAAATTTCAAAAAAAGTTCAATAAATGTTCAATAAATGTTCAAAAAAAATTCCGAAATATACTTGATAAAGTGGAATTGTGATTCGAGATATTTGATTTAAACAAACGAAAGGGAAAAATCATTTTAGTAAATAAAAAATCAAGCTTACTTCAATGTTATGAAATAAGCCTGTTCCATAGGAGGATGTATATATGTAGAGTGAATAAAAGGTTGGAAAAGGGGTTCCAAGTTCTTTTATTCAACTAGCTACCTTAATAAATTGGAACCCAACCTTCTATTGTAACAAAAATACGAATAGCTACAACTTGGCGATCATCTTGTAAGGTGAAATAGTGTCTTGCATTTTCAGGCACAGATATAAGATCACCAGGCTCGAGTTCAACGTCAAAGAATCGACCATCTTTTCCTTCAATAGCGAAGATGCCATGACCGCTGACAATAAAGCGAACTTCATCGTCAGTATGATGGTGTTCTTTTTGGAAATTAATTAATAACTCGTCAAGGTTAGGTGTGCTATTTGAAAGTGAAATCACATCATATGCTTTATAACCTCTGCGCTCTGAAACATCAGCAATTTCTTTTGAAAACAACGTTAATATTTCAGCTTTGTTTTCATCTGTTAAGGAGTAATTTTCTTTTAAATGAGTAGGAAGTTTAGAAATATTCCATTTCTCATATAAAACATCTTCTCCTTGTAGAAAGTTTGATACTTCTACTTCATTTTCAATACGAGTATTTTCCTCATGAATACGAATTTGCGCCATTAGAAACGCCTCCTTGAATTGATAATAATTTTATATGAAATTGGAATAAAAACTCATAAGCTTCTAATCTTTTTTTTGCATCAAAGCTATCACGGCCCCATACGGTAATGCCATGGTTTCGAATTAATACTGCTCCTGAATCTCCTTGTATATGCTTTCGGAATTTCTCTCCAAGCGTCGGGATATGAGCATCATTTTCGATAATAGGAATGTTAATCGTTGCACCTTCTTCCCAAATATCAAGAGCTTTAATAATCTCTTGATTTTGAAGGGTGACTGCATCACTATACAAATTTGTGATGACATTGTTATCAGTTGTATGAACATGAAGTACGCACCCGGCGTTCGTATTGTTATAAATATGTGTATGCAATATTGTTTCTGCCGAAGGGCGTAACTCAGTTTCTAAAACGGGAATTCCTTGATGATTTACTAATAAAAAATCATCTGGAGTGGTTTTTGTTTTATCTTTGCCACTTGCTGTAATAAGAAAAGTAAGGGGATCATGACTGACTTTTATAGAAATATTTCCACTCGTTGCTGGAAACCAATTCCGAGTTGTTAATTCTTTTTTAATCTCACTTAAGTCATACCATTGACGAAAAAGTTGTTTCATAATTTCACCTCCAACAAATGTTTTAGTTCAGCTAGAACATCGTGAAATGTTTCAAACGGTGTATAAGCAATACGATTTTCTTCACACTTTGTAATAAGGAAGTCACGGGCGAATACTTTATCTGCTTGTTTTGTTGCTTGTAAATCAGTAATAGAATCTCCAATCACAATATGAAAATCATCTTTAGAGCTTAGTTTACGAATTAATGATGATTTACAGAGACCACAACTATGCTGACATTGCTCGTCACAAGGGTGCGGCCATTTCACTTCAACAAATTCTCCTGAAAAGTCAGTTGCATTACAATAAATTTGTTCTTTAGGGATTATTTCTTGTAAGAGTGGATAGACGAAGAAATCCATTCCACCTGATATAACGTAAAAGGAAATGTTATTTTCATTAATGAATTGTATGAATTCATGAAAACCTGTACGGATTTCAGCAGTTTCTTGTAAAAACTGAATAATATCATCGTGTAGATTAATAGGTATTAATCGAAATAATTGAGAAACACCTTCTTGAATAGAAAGTTCTTGCGATAAAATTTTTTGCTTTATTTCCTCTGCTTCTGGTGGTGCGAATTTTTCCATAATGGACATGATATTATCGTTATTTGTAATCGTACCATCGAAATCACAAAATACTTGAATACTCATAATTTCACCTCATGAGAAGGATTTCCCCATATTTGTAGTGCGCTATGCAAATTTATTTCATCCACTTCATGGAGTGGTTTACCTTGTAAAGTAGCTTCAATTGCAGCACGGAAAGCTTTGCCACCACCTTGAGCTCCATTTGGATGCCCATGAATCCCACCGCCGGCATTAATAACAACATCCTTACCAAAATCTCGTAAAATAAAGGGAACGAAACCAGGATGAATTCCAGCAGATGGAACAGAAAAACTTTTCTTGAAATAGTGGTCTTCCTCAGTTAATGCTGCTGTAATGAGAAGAGCTTCCTCTTTTTCTAATGCAACGTTGCCGTATGGTGATGGGAATAAAGAGAAATCAGCACCAGCGTAACGTAGTAATTTTCCAAGTAGTAATGGAGAAGAGAAACCGTATAGTTTCGATGATGAATATGCGCCACTTACAGCAGGGTGTGCCATAATAGGAATTGGAATTTCATCGTCTTCTACAAGTGCTTGCAGTACATCTAATCCATAAGAAAATACATTAAATAAAAGAATGTCTGCTCCAGCTACCACCGCACGTTTCGCGTTTTCTTTTAAATCATAAGTTCGACCTGTTAAATTTACTGCGTATAAAGTTTTATGCCCGTAAGTTTCGTATACAGATTGTAAAACTTCTTTACCAGATTCAATTCTTTTTATAAGTGGTGTTAATGAGTTTTCGAATAAAATTTCATCATCTTTTACAATATCTACGCCTCCAATTGCCTGATCGCGTAGTTGAGTTTTTAAATATCCAATATTCCGTCCTATCATCCCTTTGAAAATACTCATTAGAAGAGGTCGATCTTGAACTTGTAAAAGGTTTCGGATGCCTTCAATTCCAAATTTTGGTCCAGGGAACTGTTTCTTTAATTCGTCTGAGAATGTTAAATCAATTAGTTTAATTTCTCCATCTAACGAAAGTTTTCCAAATGTTGTTGTCAAAATGGCTGGTAAGTCAGGGCTAAAGTTCAGCGATGGATAATGAATTTTAATGAGTCCACGTGATACTTTTTTGCCAAGGTAAGAGTTAATATGTTCTTGTTCGTCTAACGCTTCAATATGAATGACATTGCCTTTATGTTGTTTTAATTGTTCTTGTAATAAGTGTGGTAAATGAGTCCATGAACCAATTGTTAAACCGATTGCAATTTGTTCTGCTTTCTTTTCTAAGTTGTGAGAATCATCGTGGATTAAATATGTCGCTATAATTCCGCTCATTGTTATACCCTCCTAGTTAAATAAAAAAACCTCTCAGCTAAGGAGAGGTTTTTTTACAACCAGCTCCTTATCTGTCAGCGTAACGCTGCGAGAATTAGCACCGTGTCTACAATTGTAGATCGGTTGCCGGGTTTCGTCGGGCTCGTCCCTCCACCTGCTCTTGATAAGAAGTATTTAGAAATGTTTAAATTTTTAAGATAACTGAATTTTGTCAGATATTTTTTATGTTGTCAATGACTTTTTGAAAAAATTTAATTTATCAATTCGATTAATTGCTTCTCGTAATCTATCTTCTGTATGCAAGAGACCAACACGAACATACCCTTCGCCGTGCTCACCAAATCCAACACCAGGAGCAACTGCAACGTGTGCTTTTTCTAGTAAAATGTCAGAAAATTGCTCAGATGTATATCCTTTTGGAACAGGAAGCCATGCAAAGAATGATCCTGTTGGAATGTTTACTTTCCAACCAATTGAGTGACAAGCTGAAATAAGAGCATTTCTCCGAGATTCATAACTATTAACAAGATCGACCACACAAGACTGCGAGCCTAATAGTGCTTCGCGGGCAGCATCTTGAACTGCACCAAAAATACTAACATACATATGATCTTGCAATAGGTTAATAGTTTCGATGACACTTTCATTTCCTACTGCAAAAGCAATACGCCATCCAGCCATATTGAAAGTTTTCGATAAAGTGTAAATCTCAATACCTGTATCTTTAGCGCCGTCTGCTTGCAAGAAACTAACAGGCTTTTGACCATCGAATCCGATAGCACCGTAAGCAAAATCATGAACAACTAATATATTATGTTTATTAGCAAAATGAATGGTTGCATCAAAAAAATCTTTTGATGCAGTAGCACCGGTAGGGTTATTTGGATAGTTTAAAAACATTAACTTTGCTCGCTCCGCAACAGAGTCATCAATTTTTGTATAATCCGGTAAAAAATTATTTCCTGCAATAAGCGGCATTGTTTCAAATTGTGCTTTTGCTAAAGCAACTCCTGATAAATAATCTGGATAGCCTGGATCTGGAACGAGAATAGTATCACCAGGGTTTGTAAAACAAACTGGTAATTCTACTAATCCAGCCTTTCCACCAAACAAAATAGCAACTTCAGTTTTTGGATTTACTACTACATCATATTCACGTTGATAGAATGTTGCCACGGCTTCTTTTAAGCTTTCGTGTCCGCGAAATGGCGGATATTTATGATGAATGGTCTTTTCAGCAGCATCTTGTAAAGCTTTAACGATATGCTGCGGTGTTGGTTGATCTGGATTACCTTGACCTAGATTAATAACATCGTGACCAGCTGCAACGACTTTGTTAACTTTTGCAACAAGTGAAGCGAAAAATTGTGTTGGCAATGATGTTACTATCTCAGAAGGTTGAAATAATTTCATACTTTCCACCTCTTTTGAAAGTTGTTACAATTCTAGTGACAAATGATATAATCTTTCCAGTATTTTGTAAAGAAAAAAATGAGAATGGGGCTGAAAAAATGAAAGTCGCATGTATTCAAATGGATATTGTCTTTGGAGATGTAGAAAAAAATATTGAGAACGCTAAAAAAAAAATAAGTGAAGCGATGAAAGAAAGACCAGATGTTATCGTCTTACCAGAACTATGGACAACAGGATATGATTTAACGAGACTTTCTAAAATTGCAGATACGGATGGATTAGAAACGAAAGAAAAGTTGAAAGAATGGTCGAAGCAATATGGTGTACATATTGTTGGTGGTTCCATAGCAAAGCAAACAGAGCAAGGGGTTACAAATACAATGTATGTTGTAAACAATGAAGGGAATCTAGTCAATGAATATAGTAAAGTACATTTATTTCAGCTGATGGATGAACATAAATATTTAGTTGCTGGTAATGAGACAGGTGAATTTAAGTTAGATGATGTAGAGTGTGCTGGTACAATTTGTTATGATATTCGTTTTCCAGAGTGGATGCGCGTTCATACTGCTAAAGGTGCAAAAGTTTTATTTGTTGTAGCAGAATGGCCATTAGTACGTTTAGCACATTGGCGTTTGCTTTTACAGGCGAGAGCAGTTGAAAATCAGTGTTATGTTGTTGCGTGCAATAGAGCAGGAAAGGATCCGAATAATGAGTTTGCAGGTCATTCTCTAATTGTGGATCCTTGGGGTGAAGTTGTGGTAGAGGCAAATGAAGAGGAATCAATTTTATTTGGAGAACTTAAATTCGAGAAAATTAAAGAGGTACGTAAAGGAATTCCAGTTTTTGCAGATCGTCGTCCAGAATTATACAAATAAAATGTTGACAAGTGATTTTTATTCTTGGTATAGTCTTCATCATAAAGTTAAAAATTCTAAAAATTATAAAACTCTTATCAAGAGCAGGTGGAGGGATTTGGCCCGATGAAGCCCAGCAACCGACCGTAATACCATTGTGAAATGGGGCGTTTATGACGCCAAAAGGCACGGTGCTAATTCCAGCAGAAAGTAAACTTTCTGGCAGATAAGAGGGGAGAAGATAAACTTCAAACCTCTTTCTTTGTGGAAAGGGGTTTTTCTATTTTAGAAAAACCTCTGAATGAAAAGGAGGAGAAGACGATGGGATATTATTCATTAACTGAAACAACAGCTATACAATATGCGAAAGAACACGGTTATTTTGAAAAGAAAGCAAATGTAGTTTGTCATGAAATTGGAGATGGAAATTTAAATTACGTGTTCAAATTAGATGATGGAGAGAAGTCTATTATAATAAAACAAGCACTGCCATATGCGAAAGTAGTTGGTGAGAGCTGGCCACTGTCTATAAAAAGAGCGACGATTGAAAGTAAAGCATTACAAATTTTTGCGAAGTATGTGCCAGATTATGTTCCGGTAGTGTACAGTCATGATGAAGAGTTAGCAGTTACAGTAATAGAAGACTTATCAAGACTAACAATTACAAGAAAAGGATTAATAGATGGAGAAGGATATCCACTTTTATCCCAGCATATCGGTCGTTTTCTAGCACATGTTTTGTTTTATACTTCAGATTTCGGTTTACAGTCAGAAGAGAAAAGGGTACTAGAAGGTACATTTGTAAATCCAGACCTTAGTAAAATTACAGAAGATTTAGTTTTTACGGATCCATTTGGACATTATGATACGAATGATTATGAGTCAGATTTACAGTCAGTGATTGATGAACTTTGGAGTGACAAAACTTTAAAACTAAAAGTAGCACAATATAAATATAAGTTTTTAACGAGAAAAGAAGCGCTTATTCATGGTGATTTACATACTGGTAGTATTTTTTCATCACCTTCTGAAACGAAAGTGATCGATCCAGAATTTGCAACGTACGGTCCATTTGGATTTGATATCGGTCAATTTATTGCAAATCTATTATTAAATGCTTTATCTAGAGAAGAAGAAAAGAGAAGTGTACTATTTTTCCATATAGAAAAGACATGGAGTTATTTTGTAGAAAACTTTACGAAGTTATGGATTGGAGAAGGTGTAGAAGCATATACGAAAGAAAAACAATGGTTACCAATTATTTTGCAAAATATCTTTACTGATGCCGTCGGATTTGCCGGATGTGAACTGATTCGTAGAACAATTGGCTTAGCTCATGTAGCGGATTTAGATGGGATAGCAAATAAAGAAAATAGAATTCAAGCTAAAAAACAAGCGTTATCCTTAGGTAGAGAACTAATAAAATATGAAGCCAAGGGTGCTGATATTCAACTGTTTCGAACATTATTTCAACAGACAGTTGGAGGCGTAAAAGCATGAGTACAATTATTACTATTCCGAGATCTGTAAGTTGGAAAGGCGATGCAATTGCAGTATTAAATCAAACAAAGTTGCCGCATGTCACTGAATACAAAACATTAACGAATATTGAAGATGTATGGAAAAGTATCATTATGTTAGAAGTACGAGGAGCGCCTGCAATTGGAATTGTAGCTGCGTTTGGTTTGGCGCTTGCGGCAAAGAAATACGATACTATAAATATCTATGAGTTTCAGAAGAAGTTTAATAGAGATTGTAACTATTTAGGAACATCACGCCCGACAGCAGTCAATTTATTTTGGGCAATCAATCGTATGAGAGAATCTATTCGAGAGATTACTACAATAAAAGAAGCTCAAAAAATATTAGAAGAAGAAGCGCTTCATATTCAGCAAGAGGATGAAATGGTGTGCCGAAGTATTGGAGAACATGCTTTAACATGTTTTAAAGACGGTGATAAAATTTTAACAATTTGTAACGCTGGAAGTATTGCAACTGCTAGATATGGAACAGCATTAGCCCCATTTTATATTGGGAAAGAGAAGGGTGTGCGTTTACATGCGTATGCGTGTGAAACGAGGCCGGTTTTACAAGGTGGTCGTTTAACGACATGGGAATTGAAACAAGCAGACATTGATGTAACGCTTATTACGGATAATACTGCAGCACATGCAATTCGAACGAAAGAAATTAATGCGATTATCGTAGGGGCAGATCGAATCGTTGAAAACGGTGATACTGCTAATAAAATAGGAACATTAAATTTAGCTATATTAGCAAATTATTTCGGTATCCCATTTTACGTTGCAGCACCGTTATCTACATTTGATACTACGAAACAAACAGGTGCTGAAATTGTCATTGAAGAAAGAGATGAAACAGAAGTTACGAAAATTTTTGGGAAACAAGTGGCGCCACTTGGAACGCCTGTATTTAACCCTGCATTTGATGTAACACCGCATGAATTAATTACGGGGATTATTACTGAGAAAGGTATTTTACGTGGAGATTATAAGCAAGAAATTACATCATTATTTGAAAAAATAAGCTAACTGCTCAGTCGCTATATAAAAAAACGGTAGAAAAGCATGTTTTTAAATGGTCGAGAGGGACTGGCTATGTATAGGAGCGGTAAGTGCCTGTTCCTACCACGCGCAACGTTTTAAAACAAAGAAAGGTAGCAAGGTGTAGGACCATTTGTATCTTCATGGTAGCAATCTATATGCTGAAAAATGAAATGTATGGCTGAGTAGTTAAAAAACAAGCTAATAAAAAATAGCTTGTTTTTTATGCCTTAAGTCTTCGTTTCCTCTTATTTATGTAATGAAGGGAGGAGAGAAAGATGGAAGAGTGGATCGGGATGATAGGTAATGTGGGCTTTCCAATTGTTGTAACATTATATTTACTCCATCGGATTGAAAATAAATTAGACGGAGTGATTGTTGCAATTGAGAAACTCCCTAAACAATTACTAAAGTAGAAAGATCCTCGCGATAGAAAGTAAAATAAAGTTTGCTCGCGAAGAGCAAACTTTATTTTTTATCCCGCATTAACTGCCCGTAAAAGCCCGATTGGTGAAGGCTAATAATTAGTGGGGATGAACAAAACCCCCACTGATTAAAGTTTCACTTTATTGAGCCGTATAACCACCATCGATAACGACGGCTTGACCAGTTATACCTTTTGCTTTTTCACTCGCTAAAAACATAGCATAATCAGCAATTTCTTGTACTTGTAGCAAACGTTTCTGTGGTACAAGAGGATAAATGACATCTTCTAAAACATTTTCAAGTGGTACATTTCGCGTAGTTGCTAAGTCTTGTAGTTGATTTCGTACAAGAGGGGTATCAACATATCCGGGACAAAGAGCATTTACAGTAATTCCATGAGTTGCTCCCTCTAAAGCAGCAACTTTTGTTAATCCAATTACACCATGTTTCGCACTATTATAGGCAGCTTTTCCAGCGAATCCAACAAGTCCGTTAATCGAAGCAACATTAATAATACGACCATATTTTTGCTTTTTCATAATCGGAAAGGCATGTTTGATGGCGATAAATGGAGCGATTTGCATAATTTTAATAAGAAGCTCGAATTTATCAGTTGGAAAATCTTCAATCGGTGAAACATGTTGCATTCCTGCGTTGTTAATTAATACATCTAATGAGCCGAAGTGAGTAACTGTTTGAGAAATTGCTGCTGTAATTTCTTCTTCAGATGTAACGTCACATTTTAAACCAATGGCTTGATAGCCTTCTTTTTGCAATTGTTCAGCAGCTTCTTTCGCACGTTCTTCAAGACGATCACTAATCACAACTTTAGCACCCTCTTTGGCAAAAGCACTTCCCATTTCATAACCAATACCGCTCGCAGCACCTGTTAAAAAGACAACTCGATTTGTAACCATGATGAAAAACACTCCTTCATAATAAAAGTTCTCTTATTGCTCTATTTAGAGAGGTGATAATAAAATCCCTGCAAACATTTGGAAAAATATTGCTAGCTATCTTGTTTTGCAAAGTAGCGTTTGCTATACTATTTTGTAAAGCAAGATACTTACGCTTATCTATCTTGTAAAACAAGATAGTGGGAGGATTTGAAATATGTCGACAAGTCAAATGCTGAAAGGGATTTTAGAAGGATGCTTACTTGCTATTATTTCTGAAGGTGAAATATACGGTTATGAAATGAGTGAAAGATTAGCGAAGTATGGTTTCACAATGGCGAGTGAGGGAAGTATTTATCCGTTATTAATACGAATGCAAAAGGAAGGATTAATAACAAGTGTAATGAAGGAATCTCCATCTGGTCCAAAGCGAAAATATTATACATTAACAGAAAAAGGCGAGGAAGCACTGGATGAATTTATGGATCGCTGGGAAGCGATGCAAAGTAGTGTAGAGCGTCTACTTGAAGGGAAGGGGAGAAAAAAATAATGTTATCAAATGAAGCGCGAAATTTTTTATTAGATATGAGATTATTTTTAACTGCAAAGAGTGTGAAAGAAAGCGATATTGAAAGCTTTTTAGAAGATGCAGAGTTGCATTTAATAGAAGGTGAGGGTGACGGAAAAAGTGTAGAAGATATTTTCGGAAGCTCACCGAAAGAATATGCAAATGAACTTGTAAAAGTAATGGAAAGGGATAGACAGGAAACGTGGAAGCAAATTGGTTTTACGGTAATGAATATCGTATCGTTTTGGATTATTGCTTCTATCTTAATAGTGAATAACGGAATTCTACAGATTTCACTTATTCAGTGTATTGGCTATAGTTTTACATTGATCGTAGCTGTAATGGGTCCTAATTTTCTACTTCGTAAAATGACCTTTGTAACAAGCTTTACAAAAACGTGGTTTTCAATGTGGTTTTTAGTCATGATAGCGCCAATGTTTTTATTAGGAGCAGTTACGATATTAGATGTGATAAATCCTACAACGATGTTTACGTTGACTCTAGTCCAAAGTTATATATTAGCTGGAGGGATCTTTATCCTCACGGTAGCTATAAATATATATTTTGAAGGATGGTTTAAAAACTTATATTTAATCATTCCGCTTTCTATTATGTTAGTGTTTAAAACATTTACATCAGAAGATCTCGTGCCAATGTTATTTCAAATTATATGTTTATACGGAAGTTTGTTTATTTTAATCTTCCTTGAAATTATGATGAAGGCGAATAGAAGAGAAACGGTTAAATAAGGGAGGGGTTCTAATGCAAGTTTCTAAAGAGGGAGAAAAGTTTTTAATTGATACGAAAGTGTATTTAATTACGAAGGGAATTAAAGAAGGAGATGTAGATGTTTTTTTAGAGGATGCAGAGCTACATTTAATAGAAGGTGAGAAAAAAGGAAAGACGGTAAGAGATATATTTGGTGATTCGCCAAAAGCGTATGCGGAAGAATTGGCAAAAGAGATGGAGAAGGATAAAAGCGGGAGTATAAAGACTATTTTAGGAATGATAATTGGGATAGGTGGATATTGGTTACTTACAAATATTTTATTTGAAAGTCCGAATCATGAATTTACATTAACGAATGTACAATTGATTGGGTATCCAATTGTTTTAATGATTACTATTGTGGGTATTATTTTTGCTTTTAAGATGTCATCATTTAAAAGCAAAATAAAAGAATTTAGCATTATTTATGTAGCAGCTTTGCTACCAATTTTATTACTAGTATTATTAATGTTTATGAATAAATGGTATGGGACACCTGTATTGCAATTAACTACTATGCAAAGTTATATACTAGCTGGAATTGTCTTATTAGTGTTGTTAATTGGTGAAGCTTTTATACTTGGATGGATTGGAATATTAGCTGTTATCGTACCGCTATTAATTATGTTTGTATTTAAAGAATTAGGGAAGCAAAACCCATATTGGGGAATACTAGAGCCTTTACTTCTGTACGGAAGTTTGTATGTATTAATGCGATGGTCTTTGAAAAATGAGGAGAAAAAAACTGTAAGCTAGCTTTATATTAATAGTGCACGAACTGAATTTTTTATTAAGGGGGGAACAAGTATGCAAAGTATATTTCTAGGTATATTGTCTATTGTATTTTTAGGTTTAACGATTTTTGGGCTATATACTACCTTTTCGAAAAAGGTACATGATGACTATTTCGATACTTTACTAGATGACACATCGGGTTATGTTTTGTTCTTCGGTTTAATAGGAAAAGGGCTGCTCTGGATATGCAAAAAAGTATTTCCAAAGAAATATTATATAGGGATTTTTAGAGGGATTACGTTTATCTTTAGTTGTATGTTTTTATTTCTAGCAGCCGGTATTTGGTTTGTTGATTAGAATATATTGTTGTAAACAGTAACAAGATCGTTACTGTTTTTTTCTTTGTAATAAGAGACTTTGTAAAGAGAGCGCTTTTTGTTCATTTGTTAATAATGAATTGATGTGAACGTTATTAGGGCTAGGGACTATAGGGTACATAAGGTTCGATGGTGAATGGTGATGTTCAGAACCGGTTGGAGAGTGGGGATCTGCGTGCGTAAGTTTTCCATGAATTCGTCTTGTAAATAAAATATGACCAATTTCGTGAGCGAGGGTGTATATATTTTTCATTGGAGCAGCTGAGTTTGTTAAAACGATGTAACCAGTAAGTTGTTGTTGTTTCGCTAGAGAGTAAGCGCAAGCGATTACTGCGGTTTCTTTGAAATAATCACTACCAATATAACAAATATAAAGGTCGCATTCAGGAGCTTCGTTAACACAAGTTTGAAAAAAAGATGATAATTTTTCCTGACTTTGAATGGAGTTTTTATAACTAATTTCCCGATTAGAAAAACGGAAAAGCTCGTTTAGTACAATTACTTCTTTAATTTTAAATGTAATGGGATGCCAAATTGATTCTGCAACTGCTAAATCTTTTGCAATACGGTCGTCAGAAATATCGGCGCCTGGAGTAATGCAAACACATATATTAACGTATGAATTCATAAGGAACACCTCAAATGAAAAAATTCTTTCTATAATATATGTGGGGGAAAGGTCCTATGTATGGATAAACGCCTTGTTTATTACACGAATATATAGACTATAAGTCGAAAAAATTTCATAGTTCTATAACGTAGTATGGTCATCTTTTTGATATAGTAAAGAAAAGGGGGAGAATATATGTATACATTAAAAATCGTTTCAGACAGAGAAGCTCTGTATCAATTTGCGAGCTATGTAAGAGTTGTGCAAGGGGTTGAAGATGTATATGTAGAGGTGGGAGAACCTTTATATGAACATCCATTAATGAAGTTTTATGTACATATTACAATTGAAGAAACATATGATCAGCATAAAGCATTGCAAGAAATAGCTAGATTAGTAGAATTAGGACGTTTTACATATGTCCATTATCATAATGAGGAAATTGAAGAAGCTTTTGAAGTTGTAAAATACGAAAGCTTTAAGAAATAAAGTGAAACTTTAATCAGTGGGGGTTTTGTTCATCGCCCACTGATTATCAGCCCTCACCAATCGGGCTTTTATGGGCAGCCCGATCCCCACCTAACTTCTTTACTTTCGCTGAATTTTGAGGTAGGGGTCTTACCGCCCGCAAATAGCAGGATAACGGTAAAAAAAGGAAGTGGAAGCTTCCTTTTTTATTGAAAATTACAGCAACAAAAGAAAGAGAATTTTGTTATGATAAGGAAGGGTGAGGAAAGGGGAGTTTACATATTGGGGTATATTGAAGAGTTACGCAAAGTAGTTGGTACGAGACCACTTATTTTAGTAGGATCAGCAATTATTATATTAAATGATAATCAAGAAGTATTGCTTCAATATCGTTCAGATACATATGATTGGGGCGTACCTGGTGGGGCAATGGAACTGGGAGAAACGACAGAAGAAACTGCTCGTAGAGAATTATTCGAGGAGACGGGACTAAACGCGAAAATTATGCAATTTCTTGGCGTTCTTTCAGGAAAGGAAGTTTATTTCCGTTATCCAAATGGAGATGAAATTTTTAATGTGATTCATCTGTATCAGGCACATCATGTAAGCGGAGAATTAAAGCTCGATCATGAAGGGTTAGAACTTCAATATTTTCCAGTAGATAAGTTACCAAAATTGAATGAAACGACAGAGAAGATATTACAAAAATTCTTATATGCATTGACAGAATAGAAGGTTAATTCCTTCTATTCTTATTATATTAAATATTTTGATTTTTTGGTATGTTTATAGTATGATAATTTTAGACATACAACTTATGGAATTTCACCTAAAAACTTACTAGGGTACATAAGAGAGGGGCAAGTACAAAATGCATAATGTTGTCATTACAGCTGCAGTTCGTTCACCAATTGGAACTTTCGGAGGAGCACTAAAAAATATAACACCAGTAGAATTAGCTGTTCCTGTACTTCAGGAAGCTGTAAAAAGAGGCGGAGTAGAGCCACATGAAGTTGATGAAGTAATTTTAGGTCATTGTATTCAAAGAACTGATGAAGCAAATACGGCAAGAACAGCTGCATTAGCGGCAGGATTTCCTGACACAGTTACTGGTTATACAATTCAACGTCAATGTTCTTCAGGTATGCAAGCAATTATGTCTGCTGCAATGCAAATCCAATTAGGTGTAAGTGATATTGTTGTTGCAGGTGGAGTAGAAGCAATGAGCTCGAGCCCTTATGCATTGAAACAACACCGCTGGGGACAACGTCTACAGCACGGAGAAATTCGTGATACGGTGTGGGAAGTTTTAGAAGATCCGATTCACCATATTATGATGGGTGAAACAGCGGAAAATTTAGTTGAACAATATGAAATTACAAGAGAGGAACAAGATGAAGTTGCGCTTCGTAGTCATACATTAGCGTTGCAAGCGATGGAGTCTGGATACTTTGACGATCAAATTGTTCCTATTACAATAAAAGAACGTAGAAAAGAAGTTGTATTTGCGAAGGATGAACATCCACGTACAGATATTACAGCGGAAAAATTAGCAGGATTAAAACCAGCTTTCCGTAAAGACGGATCAGTAACTGCAGGTAATTCATCTGGTCTTAATGACGGAAGTGCAGTTCTAGTATTAATGAGCGAAGAAAAAGCAAAAGAAAAAGGCTTACAACCGTTAGCTCGAATTGTTGGATACTCAGTAGCGGGTGTAGATCCGAAAATTATGGGTATTGGACCAGCACCAGCAATTCGTAAAGGATTAGAAAAAGTAGATTGGTCATTAGAAGATGCGGATTTACTTGAAATTAATGAAGCTTTCGCTGCACAATATTTAGCTGTAGAGAAAGAGTTAGGGTTAGACCGTGAGAAAGTGAATGTAAACGGTAGTGGTGTAGGACTTGGACATCCAATTGGTTGTACAGGAGCTCGTATTACGGTAAGTTTAATTCACGAATTAAAAAGACGTGGATTAGAGAAAGGTATTGCCTCTCTATGCGTTGGAGGCGGTATTGGAGTAGCTTTATTTATAGAAGCATTATAAAAAAGAGGCAGCGATTGCTGCCTCTTTTTTTATGACTCAAATAAGTGATGAAATAATCGATCGCGATTTTCAAAGAAAAGTTTCGTCGTTTGGTAATGCTCCGTTTCTTCTAATGTCGATTCGTGAATTCCTTCTTGAGTTAAAGAGTATATAGTAGATTCAGGATAAGCCATTAAAATGGGAGAATGCGTTGCGATAACAAATTGTGAACCTTGTTCAGCTAGTTCGTGCATGCGAATGAGCATTGAAAGTTGTCTCATTGGGGATAAAGCTGCCTCAGGCTCATCTAAAATGTATAAACCTTGTCCTGAAAAACGATTCATAAATAATGAGAAGAAGGATTCGCCGTGTGATTGTTCGTGAAGTGAAACGCCGCCATAAGATTTTATAGCATCTATTTCATCGATATAAGAAGCAACGTTATAAAATGATTCAGCGCGAAGAAAGAAACCGTCTTTTGGTGTATTGAAACTTTTTGAAATTCGAATGTATTCATGTAAAGATGAATGTGAATCGTACGTGTTAAAACGGAAGTTCTTCGTTCCACCTTCTGCATTAAAACCTAAAGCAACTGCAATCGCTTCGAGTAATGTTGATTTACCCGTTCCGTTTTCTCCAATAATGAATGTTACATTCGGATGGAAAAGGAGTGATTGTAATGTTCGTATAGCCGGTAAGCAGTATGGATATGCGGAAAAGCTAGGGATATTTTCTTTTTTTAATGTGACACTTTTTAAAAAGGGTACGTCAATCAATATATAAACCTCAATTCATAACGGATTTTGATTCTAAAAAAGCAGCAAATACAAGTGTAATACAACTTGCTAGTAATATTGTATATTGAAGTGCGCCAAAACCGAGCCCTTCCCAGCCGAAAGTCATTCTCTTCCATATGAAAATGAAAAGAACGCTCATAAAGCCAAAGAGAGCAGGCATATATTTTATAATTTTCAAGTGCTTCCATAGAAAGAAGCCAATGTATGTACTTAAAAAAAGGTAGACAGAACAAGAAAAAATACAAGTGTTAACGACACGTGAACTCCTCCTATTTTCTGAATATTTTATGTGGATTATAACACGTAAACTATCATATTCCAATGTGAAAATAAACATTGCATCAAGATTAATTCTCTCGTTATGATAGATGATATTCTATTAGAAATATGAAGAGGAGTATTAATATGCCGTTTACATTTGCACATCCAGCAGCTGTTCTCCCTTTTGCTAAGAAACATTCTAGTTATATTTCGGTGACGGCTCTTATATTAGGTAGTATGGCACCTGATTTTGAATATTTTTTATATTTTAGGCCATACGGTATTATTGGCCATACATGGGCTGGTTTCTTCTATTTGAATTTACCACTCGTTTTTTTATTAGCATATGCATATCATCGTATTTTAAAAGGACCGTTTATAACACATTTACCTAAGCCTTTTGCTAGTTACTATAAATATGTAGTAGATGCGAAGTGGGGGCTATATACTTGGAAGGACTTTTTTGTATTTTGCTATTCTGCTTTATTCGGTATGGTGACGCATGTCGTTTGGGATGCTTTTACTCATAAGACAGGCTATTTTGTTGTGAAAATACCGCTGTTACAGCAAGAAGTATATAGTATTCCAATTTATAAATTTTTACAGCATGGGAGTACGTGTTTTGGTCTACTATTACTAATATATGTGCTATGGAAATATAGAAGGGAAACTGATCAAGATACTAGTTTAACTTCGGAAAAAAAGAAATATTGGGCTTCATCTATCGTTGTGGCGGCCATTATATTTATCGTGCACGCGTTATTAGACCCCTATTTTCATATTTTCCAAATAGGAGGTATAATAGTATCTGGACTGACAAGTTCGTTTTGTGGACTTCTTATTGTTTCTATAGTTTACAAATCAAGGGACTAATATATTTTAATGAATGATAGTGTTAGGAGAAATTAAATCATGAAAGCATGGAAAAGTATTTTTGTTTTATGTAGTTTTCTTCTTATGTTAAGTGGTTGCTTCCATCAAGAAGAAAAGAAGGCAGAACCTAAAAAGAAAGAATCTATTCCAGAAACAAAAGAGTATGGTGGGCGTGAGCTTAAAAAAGTAGGACAAAAAGTGAAAGAAAAAGGGTGGGGGACATTTGAATTAGAACAGATGCATTCTGTGAATCAGACATTTGAAGTAGCCCCAATGAAAATTCACGTACAAGACGTTAAAGTTATCTCATTATCACAAATGAGCAAAGATGCAAAAAATACATTGAAAGTGTATACTGCATTAACTCCTGAAGAAGTAAAGCGTAGATTGGGAGATAAAGTGAGTCAAGAAGACGCTGAATTATATGCATCGTTAAGTGGAACAGAGATTAGCGATACGATTCGGTATGTTGAAATTACATATAAGGTAGAGAATAGTGGAAATAAGAACATGCAATTCTTCTCTATGAATGATGTTATTATTAATGACAAACAGCATTTTAATGTAGCGACTCAAAACTTTTTATATGAAGAAGACACACTTGTAGGCACAAAGAGTGTATCAAGGGAAGATTATAAACCTGGTGAGACACGAGAAGGAATTATCGGTTTAATACTCGATGATGGAAAAGAGAAGGTAAAGGATATTAAGTTTACAACAGATGATTTAGCAGTGGGAGATACTCATGAAGCTGTTAAAGAGCCACAAACTTTCAATATCTCATTTTCTAAGTAAGGTGTGTATTTAAACGAAAACAGTCAGCATAAAAAGTTATGCTGACTGTTTTTTTAGTTCTTTCACATATGAATCTACACTTTGAAAAGGTACTGTAATTTTAAAAGCATCTTTTTGCTCGTTAAATTGTTTTTCATTATAAGGACCGAATCGTTTATTATGCTTTACATCGATAATCCAATAATGTTCACTTTTTTTATTTGTAATTGCTGCGTCAGGATTATTTGGATCTGATTTTTCCTCAATTTGTTTTGTGATAATGTATTTATCGTCCCAAGCAATTTCTGTAATCTTTGCAGGGATGTATTGTGTAGCATATACAGCATCCTGAGAGGGGAAAAGTTCAAATGCATCTCCAGAAGTATGGATGAGTTCATATTCATCGTTAATTGTATAAGTTAAATGGTTTGTATTGCCTGTACAACCTGTTAATAAGAGTGCGGCAAATAGGATTATCCATCTTTTCAATATGGGAACCTCCTTTATAATGCTGTTGTAACACATTGTACAAGAAAAGTAAGCGAAACGCCAGTTTACAATGTTTTTTAGAAGTGGTACGATGAGACGGGTAAAGAAGGATATGAAGGAGTCGACACAAAATGAAGTTAAAGATGCATCGTCCAGCGCTTGTAATGAATCGCATAGGTGCTTCCCTTATTGACATGTTTTTAATCTCGGTTACGTACGGTGCAGTAGTAGCTATTATTACCGGAAACTATAGTGCTATTTTTAATCGTTTTAATATAAGTTTAGGTGACTATAGATATGACCTTACACTTGTTTTCGTATTAATGGCTATAAATTTTATTCTGTTACCTTTTCTTTGGAACGGTTCTACACTTGGTAAAAAGGTAACAAGAACAAAAATAATCTCGTTAACAAGTGAAAAACTAACGTTACAAACATTAATAATACGATTTTTGGTATTATTATTACCAAGCATATTATTACTTGGAGTTCCATTAATATGCAATGTATATATGATGTTATTCCGCAAAGATAATTGTGGCTTCCATGATTTAATTGCAAAGACGAAAGTGATGAGTCTTGTATAATTAATATTTAGATTATACGTGCTACTAATGAAATAAGACTTTTTATCGTTTGTATATAAAAAGTCTTATTTTTAATTTCGTGAAAAATTTCATCATTCTCTTATTTTTTCATAAAATTAGATAAATGGAATTGATATAGGGTGGATATCTCCTATATAGTACCTTCCATATTACGGAAGGATGTTTAAAGAAGCTGTAGCTAATTCAAACATCCTATTTTCGTTTTGAATAGATTGAAAATTAAGAGAATGATATAATGGATATAAATAATATCGTTATATAACAAAGGGGGATTTGGAATGACTGGAGGTAGCTTAATATTTTGGGGAATTCTTATTTTTATTGGTTTAACCTTCGATCAATATAATAGTAAGAAAAAAAAAGAAACAGAAAAGTAATCGCTTACAAGTTGTGGAGTAAACTTTTCCTGCTTGCGGACTAATCTAATAAAGGAGTATACTGAATGACGGTAAGACATATAGAAGGGGTAATGAAAATGAAGCTTGCAGGAAAAGTTGCCATTGTAACTGGTGGTGGCATCGGTATTGGACGTAGTACAGCTCTTTTGTTGGCTAAGCAAGGCGCAAAAGTAATTGTGACGGACATTGATCAAGAAAGTGGACAAGCAACAGCCGAGGAAATTACGGATTTAGGCGGAGAAGCACTTTTTGTATCCTACGATATGGGGAAACAAGGAGATTGGCAACGTGTTATTAGTTTTGCTATGGAGGCATACAGTCGTATTGATATGCTTTTTCAAAATGCTGGTCTATATAAAATAGATTCTATTTTTTCTCGCCAACAAGAGAACGATTCCAATGCACTTTGTATTAATGACGTTTGGATAGAGATAAAACAATTAACGTCATCTTTTATGAAACAGCAAGAAGAAGTGGTGCTTAGTGATTTACCTGTTTTTGGTATTATTAGCACGAGAGGACAATCATTTCATACAATAGAAGCCCTAGTATAATAATGGAAAACCGCCCCCAGTATATATGTGGACGGTTTTTTTGTATGTTCTATTATAGAACTTTATTTTTTAACGAATACGTTGTTCGGTTTGGCTATCAAAGAAATGTGCTTTATTCATATCAAAAGCAAGTTTAATTTGGTCACCAGGTGAAAAAGTATGTCTTGCATCAACACGTGCTGCAAAATCTTGATTTCCAAGTTTCATATATAAAATGGATTCAGCCCCTAACAACTCTGCAACTTCAATTTTCGTTGTGAAAGTAGTAGCTTGTGAAGCTTCTAAAAATAATAGTTCATCATGAATATCTTCTGGACGAATACCTAAAACAATTTCTTTATTTACATAGCCTTGTTCGCGTAATAACTTCATTTTTCCTTCAGATACTTTAAACTTTAGTGAACTGTCTATAACGAAATCGGTTTCAGTTAATTTTCCACGGAAGAAATTCATTGCGGGTGAACCGATAAAACCACCAACGAAAATATTTTCAGGTGTTTCATATACTTCTTTTGGAGTTCCAATTTGTTGGATTTTGCCGTCTTTCATAACAACAAGGCGTGAAGCCATTGTCATTGCCTCAGTTTGATCATGTGTTACATAAATTGTCGTTGTGCCAAGGCGGTGGTGTAATTTAGAAATTTCTGATCGCATTGCAACACGTAGTTTAGCGTCTAAGTTTGATAATGGTTCATCCATTAAGAAGACTTTTGCGTCTCGAACAATTGCTCTACCTAATGCAACACGTTGACGTTGTCCACCTGATAAAGCTTTCGGTTTTCTATCTAAATATTGTTCAAGTCCTAAAATTTGAGCTGCATGTTTCACTCGACGGTCGATTTCATCTTTCGGTATTTTTCGAAGTTTTAATCCAAATGCCATATTATCATACACACTCATATGTGGATAAAGAGCGTAGTTTTGGAAGACCATTGCGATATCTCGATCTTTTGGAGGAACATCGTTCATTAGCTTACCATCAATTGAAAATTCTCCTTTTGAAATATCTTCAAGTCCAGCTACCATTCGTAGTGTTGTAGATTTTCCGCATCCAGAAGGACCAACGAATACGATAAATTCTTTATCTTGAATGTGTAAGTTAAAATCTGTTACGGCTGTTACATTATTATCATATATTTTATAAATATTTTCTAATTTAAGTTCTGCCATGATATTTCCCCCTAGAAAGTTTATGCAAACGTTTTCTTTGAATTTATTATAAACGAATAGATTCAAAAAAGAAATAAAAACACTATAAAAAAATAAAACGTTTTCATTATTCCTATGAATATATAATAAGTTTCACATGTTTTATTAGAAAAAGAAAATAAATATTGTAAGCGCTATTTTAAATTTGGATAGAATCTGTTATCATTCAGTAATGAAAACGTTTGCGCCTTAAAAAAAGAAAAAAGAATCAATAGTATAGATGAAATGGGGTAGCATAATGGGAAAACAATGGTGGAAAGAAAGTGTAGTATATCAAATTTATCCTCGTAGTTTTATGGATAGTAATGGTGATGGTATAGGTGACCTTCGTGGTATTCTTGCGAAGCTAGACTACTTAAAAGAATTAGGTATTGATGTAATTTGGTTATCACCAGTCTATGAATCTCCAAACGATGATAATGGTTACGATATAAGTGATTATTGTAAAATTATGAACGAGTTCGGAACAATGGAAGATTGGGATGAACTATTACATGAAATGCATAAACGTAATATGAAACTTATGATGGACTTAGTTGTTAATCATACTTCAGATGAACATAATTGGTTTATTGAATCATGTAAATCGAAAGATAATAAATATAGAGACTATTATATATGGCGCCCTGGAAAAGAAGGGAAAGAGCCGAATAACTGGGGAGCAGCATTTAGTGGATCTGCATGGCAATATGATGAGATGACAGATGAATATTATTTACATCTGTTTTCTAAAAAACAGCCAGATTTAAACTGGGATAATGAAAAGGTAAGACAAGATGTTTATGACATGATGAAGTTTTGGTTAGAAAAAGGAATTGATGGGTTCCGTATGGATGTTATTAATTTTATTTCTAAAGAAGATGGCTTACCAGCTGTTGAAACGGATGAAGAAGGATATGTTTCAGGGCATAAACATTTTATGAACGGTCCGAATATTCATAAGTATTTGCATGAAATGAATGAAGACGTATTGTCTCAGTATGACATTATGACGGTTGGGGAAATGCCTGGTGTAACGACAGAAGAGGCTAAATTGTATACAGGGGAAGCTAGAAAAGAACTACAAATGGTATTCCAATTTGAACATATGGATTTAGATTCCGGAGAAGGTGGGAAATGGGATGTAAAACCATGCTCACTTCTTACTTTGAAACAAAATTTAACAAAGTGGCAAAAAGCATTAGAACAAACAGGATGGAATAGCCTTTATTGGAATAACCATGACCAGCCTCGCGTTGTATCTCGTTTTGGTAATGATGGAGCTTATCATACTGAATCAGCGAAAATGTTAGCGACAGTACTTCATATGATGAAAGGGACACCATATATTTATCAAGGAGAAGAAATCGGAATGACAAATGTTCGATTTGAATCAATTGATGAATACCGAGATATTGAAACACTAAATATGTATAAAGAGAAAGTTATAGAGCGCGGCGAAGATATAGATAAAGTGATGCAGTCTATATATATAAAGGGCCGAGATAATGCTAGAACTCCGATGCAGTGGGATGATAGAGAACATGCTGGATTCACAACGGGTGAGCCTTGGATTGCGGTAAATCCTAACTACAAAGAGATTAATGTGAAACAGGCAATCCAAGATGAAGAATCAATTTTTTATTACTATAAAAAATTGATTGAATTACGTAAAAACAATGAAATAGTTGTGTATGGAACATATGATTTAATATTAGAAAATAACCCTTCTATTTTTGCTTATGTAAGAACATATGGAGAAGAAAAGCTTCTGGTGATTGCAAACTTTACTGCAGATGAATGTGTATTTGAATTGCCTGAGGACATTATTTATAGTGAAGCAGAGTTATTAATACACAATTATGATGTAGAAAATGTATTGATAGAAAACATTACATTACGACCATATGAAGCAATGGTATTTAAATTGAAATAAGAAAAGCCTTATGCTGGTCTTATCCCTGTCAAGTAGACAGTATTAAAAAGACTAAGCAGCCATCGAGATTCGATATTCTATCGGAGCTCGATGGTTGAGTCGTTTTTGGAACCGTTTATAGTTATAAAAGTAAATATATTCTTCAATTGCTTGTATTAAATCTTCTTCTGTTTTAAAATGATTCAAATACAACATCTCCGATTTAAAATGGGAGAAAAATGACTCGATACAGGCATTATCATGGCAGTTTCCTTTGCGAGAGTGGCTGCCAATGATACCTAAATCTAAAAGTCGTTTGTTGTAGGCATGAGATGTGTACTGGAATCCCTGATCTGAATGGAGAATGGTTCCACGCACATCTCTTTTTTGTGCCAACATTTCAATTGTATCTAATACAAGTTCATTATCATTACGCTTGGAAATTTTCCAAGAAACAACTTCGTTATTATAAATATCTTGTACGACAGAAAGATAGCGGAATCCCTCTTGAAATCGTAGGTAGGTAATGTCTGTAACAAGCGCTTCATTTTGTTGGCGATCTTTGAATTCACGGTTTAAAACATTTGGAAAAGTATTGGAGTAATTCCCTTTAAAGAAGCGACGCTTCTTCCGAATAATAGACTGAATGTTAAGCTCGCTCATTAAGCGATATACCTTTTTGTGATTTATAAAATAACCCTCCTCTTGTAAGGCGATTTTCATACGTGGATAACCATATTCTTTGTGCTTTACGTGAATAGATTGAATTACCTTTTTTAATTGTTTATCGGATTCTAGTCGCATGTTTTTCATACTTTTTGTATGAATCCACTTATAGTAACTTGAGCGATGTACATTCGCAAAATTAGTAAGCCATATAACGGGATATTTTCTCTTTAGTGATTCAATGATATGATATCTTTCTTTATATTTTAGTACGCCCCCATTTACAGATTTGGATACTGCTTTTTTAAATATTCAACCTGAGCCTTATAGTAGTCACGTTCCTCTTCAACGGTGTTAAAATGAACGCGTTTTCCTTTTAAAGGATTTGGTATACCTTTCATTCCACTATTTTTCCCACGAGTATCTGTAATTTCACCACATTCTTTATATTTTTTCACCCAATTTTTAAGTTGTGTAGAGCTTTTAATCTGATATTTCTCCGTTATCATATCGTAGCTTCCTTCTCCGTTTAAATAACTTTGAACAGCTGATAACTTTACTTCTTCTGAGTATGTATGAAATGTTGTGCCTTTTTTTGCCATGAAAAATCCCCTCCAAGTAATAGTGTAACATCCATGTGTTTACATGGTCTTTTTCACACTGTCTACCTAAAGGGGATAATATCATGCCACCCTGGCATAAGGCTTTTACTATTACCATTTTAAAATAGAGAATCCATACGGTGGAAGTGTAACTTGTAATACACTTGCTTCCGCTGAAAATTCTTCGTTTGTATAAATGTTAATTATTTTCTTCCTGGTAATATGAAGAGGGAGTGAAGTTGTAACTTCACTGTTAGTAGGATTTAAAACGAAAAAGATAGTTTCATCCTCATATGTTTTCGTATAAGAAATATAATTATGTTCATCATTTGCCTCAATGAATTGAAAAGTACCATTTCCTCCAAATGCTTTATGTTGTTTCCGTAATGAAATTAATGTTTGTATATGTGTAAATAAAAGAGTATCTTGTTCTTTTTCATCCCATATCATACATTTGCGGCAGTCAGGGTCCATTCCACCATCCATACCGATTTCATCGCCGTAATAAATACAAGGAGAACCGATGAAAGAAAGGTGAAATACATAGAGTAACTTTAACTTATTTTTATCCCCGTTACATGTTGCTAAAATTCTAGGTGTGTCATGACTGTCTAATAAATGAAATGCCGCTTCATTTACATTCATAGAGTAGGAATGTAGAGAATCGGTAATTTGTTTCATAAATTCACTTGCATGAATGGATTCGTTAGCAAAGTAAGAAAGTAGAGCGTTTGTAACAGGATAGCTCATTACAGCATCAAATTGGTCACCTTGTAGCCATGGGAGTGCATCGTGCCAAATTTCACCTAAAATATATACTTCAGGATTTAATGCTTTTATTTCACTTCGGAATTCTCTCCAAAAACTGTGATCGACTTCATTTGCTACATCAAGGCGCCAACCGTCTATATTGAATTCTCTTACCCAATAACGCCCTACTTCAAGTAAATATTCTTTTACATCTGGGTGTGCTGTATTTAATTTAGGCATATACGGTGTAAATGCGAAAGTATCATAATTAGGAAGTGGCTCGGTTATAATTGGAAATTCATGAATATGGAACCAATCTTTATAGGCGGAATTTTCACCTTGTTCCAGCACGTCTTGAAATTTATCAAAGAAGTACCCGCTATGATTAAAAACAGCGTCGAGCATTACTTTTATACCATGTTTATGACACGCCTGAACGAGTTCTTTGAAAGTTTCTTTCGTCCCAAATTGTGGATCGATTTCCATGTAATCAATTGTGTCATATTTATGATTCGAATGAGCTTTGAAAATAGGAGTGAAATATATTCCGGAAATTCCAAGCTTCACAAGGTAATCAAGGTTTTGAATAATACCAGCAAAATCTCCGCCGAAAAAATTAGTCGGAGTTGGTTCAGTACTTCCCCAAGGAAGGGTGTTTTCTGGATTCAGTGTGCAATCCCCATTAGCGAATCGTTCTGGGAAAATTTGATACCAAACTGTGTCTTTAACCCAGGACGGTGCTTTGAATACATCGTTTGCATGAATAAATGGAAAACAGAAAAAGTTACCAACATCATCATTTGGAATGTTAGAAAAAAATCCTCGTTCTGTATAAATAAGAGATTCTGCATCATTTATTAATTCAAATCCATAACGTAAGCGTTTAAATTGTGGTTCGATGGAAATTGACCAATAATCAAATAACTCAGTAGAACCAGTTTTTTTCATCGGTGTACTCGCTGTAATCCATTTCCCATCTTGCCATTCATAAGGATCACCGTAGATGAGAGCAGCGGAGTGAATATCGTCTCTTTTTGTACGCATCCGGATGTGAATCGTTTTTTCGTCGTAAGCGTATGCATAATTATCTTTCGGCCTATGATAGATCGCTTCTTTAAACATATAGAAAATCCCCCTTTAATATCTCTATACATATCGTTCCCTTAAACGTAATAATAAAGATTATGTTGCAAACGATTGCTTTCCCATAACTTTAATGTTGCTTATAAGAGTAGTATTCATTTTATATAAAGTCAATGGATAAAGAGTATAACGGCAATATTTAAAAAATTAATATTTGCAAAATAAATAAAAGGATGTATAATGATAGACAAATAGCGCAAACGTTTTCATAGATTATGATATTGTTTGCGCTTTTATTAAACTATCGAATGCAAACGTTTTCAATTAAAGAGGTACATAGACAATTTAGGGAGGTTTTTGGGATGAAGAAAGCATTATCACTATTAACGATTTCAGCATTGTCAATCGGTATGTTATCTGCATGTGGACCGAAAGATTCAGGGAAAAAAGAAGCAAGTAAAGAGAAGAAAGATTATGATCTTCTCGTTTGGGAAGATGAGAAAAAAGGTGTGGGTCTAGAGCCGGCAGTGAAAAGTTTTGAAAAGAAATATAATGTGAAAGTAAAAGTTGAAGAGGTTCAGATGACGAAACAAATAGAAAAACTTCGTCTCGACGGTCCAGCTGGCACAGGGCCAGATGTTGTAACATTGCCACATGATCATATTGGTAATGCGGTAACAGAAGGGCTACTTTCAGAGGTGAAAGTGGATGATACGGTAAAAAATAAATTTACAGATTTATCAATAAAGGCACAAACATACGACGGAAAACTATACGGTTTACCAAAAGCAATTGAAACACCAATCTTTATTTATAATAAAAAATTAATGTCAAAAGCACCAGAAACGATGGATGAGCTGTATAACTTCTCAAAAGACTTTACGAAAGATGACAAGTACGGATTTTTAACATTAGGAGATAACTTCTATTTTGCTAACGCATTTATGGAGGGTATGGGCGGTTATGTATTTGGTGAAAAAGATGGAAAACTGACTCCGACAGATATTGGATTAAATAATAGTGGTGCAGTACAAGGTGCTGAATATATTCAAAAATGGTATAAAGAAAAATTATTACCAAAAGGAATTATTGGTGAATCTGGCGGTTCAGCTGCAGATGGATTATTTAATGAAGGAAAAGCAGCATCTATTATGAATGGTCCATGGGCATTCCAAGCGATGGAAAAGGCTGGAATTGATTATGGTGTTGCTCCAATGCCGAAATTACCAAATGGTCAACCGATGAAAACGTTCGTTGGGGTAAAAGGATGGCATGTAACAAGTTTCTCTAAACAAAATGATTTAGCTGCAAAATTCACTGAGTGGGTAACAAATGAAGAAAACGCAAAAATTCGATTTGAGAAAACAAAAGAAATTCCTCCAGTAAAATCAGTGATGGAAGATCCAATTATTAAAGATAATGAGGCTGCAAAAGCAGTTGCAACTCAATCAGAAAATGGAATTCCAATGCCGAATATTCCAGAAATGCAAGAAGTTTGGAAACCAGCTGGAGATGCGCTTCAATTAGTTGTATCAAATAAACAAGAGCCAAAAGCAGCACTTGATAATGCAGTGAAACAAATTAAAGGTAATATTGAGGCAAACCACAGCAATAAAAAATAAGGTGAAATTCGTGCCTCTAAATATGAGAGGCACGAATTCTCTCCCTTCCAAGTAGGAAGAAAAAAGGGGGAAGGAACATGCAAACATCTATGGAACCAGCGAAAGAGTTAAACGGTTCAAAGCATAGGAAAATGGCGACCATGTTATCAATCATTCCAGGTATTGGTCAACTATATAATAAACAATATGTTAAAGGTCTTATTTTTCTAGTATTAACAGGTTCATTTATTGTAGCATTTGCTGATTTGTTAAATATAGGATTATGGGGAATTGTAACGCTTGGTACAGAAGTTCCACGTGACCATTCGGTCTTTCTATTAGTAGAAGGGATTTTGGCACTTATCGTCATAGTATTCGGACTCGGAATATATGGATTTAACTTGTATGATGCATACCAAAATGGGAAGAAACGTGATATAGGAACACCATTAAACTCAGTAAAAGAGCAGTACCGTAACTTATTAGATCAAGGTTTTCCATATTTAATGGTTTCACCAGGATTTCTATTACTAATCTTTGTAGTTGTATTTCCAATCATTTTTGTAATCTTAATTGGATTTACGAATTATGATTTATATCACTCTCCTCCAGCTAAATTAGTAGATTGGGTGGGCTTTAAAAACTTTATTGATATTTTCACATTACCAATGTGGAGAGATACATTTTTAAGTGTATTTTCTTGGACTGTCATTTGGACGTTTGTTGCAACAACATTACAAGTTGCACTTGGTATTTTTTTAGCGATTATCGTAAATCAGCCTGGTATTAAAGGTAAGGCAATTATTCGAACAATCTTTATTTTACCGTGGGCTGTTCCAGCATTCGTATCTATTCTTGTATTTGCTGGTATGTTTAATGAAACATTTGGAGCAATTAATAACCAAGTATTAGCTTTATTCGGGATTGAAAAGATTGCTTGGATGACAGACCCGTTTTGGGCGAAGATTGCTTTAATTATGATTCAAACGTGGCTTGGTTTCCCGTTCGTCTTTGCAATGACAACAGGTATATTGCAATCGATTCCAGGAGAATTATATGAAGCGGCTACAGTAGATGGAGCAACAGCTTGGCAACAGTTCCGCAAAATTACATTGCCACTTGTTTTATACGCAACAGCGCCAATATTAATTACGCAATATACGTTTAACTTTAATAATTTTAGTATTATTTATCTATTTAATAGCGGGGGACCTGCTGTGTCTGGACAAAATGCAGGTGGAACGGATATTTTAATTTCATGGATCTATAAGTTAACGATGACTTCGGCTCAGTACGGAAAAGCAGCAGCTCTTACAATGATTTTATCGTTAATTGTTATTACAGTTGCGTTATGGCAATTTAAGAGAACAAAATCATTCCAAGAAGAGGATATGATGTAAATGAATATTAAACGACAAAAGATGTTACGTCTTTCATTAAGTTATTTAGTTATCTTCATAATGTGTGCGATTATTTTCTATCCATTACTATGGATAATTGGCTCATCGTTTAATCCAGGGGATAGTTTATCTGGGTCAAGTATTATTCCGGAAAATGCCACGTTAGATCATTATCGCAAGCTGCTTGATCTCGATTCAAGTAATTACTTACTTTGGTATAAAAATACTTTGAAAGTTAGCGTAATGACGATGATTTTCTCTGTACTAGCCATTAGTTTTACTGCCTATGCATTTTCGAGATATCGTTTTGTTGGAAGAAAGAATGGTTTATTAACATTTTTAATTCTGCAAATGATCCCGAATTTTGCAGCGTTAATCGCACTATATATATTAGCTCAGTTAACAGGATTACTTGATACACATCTTGCATTAATTTTAATTTATGTGGGCGGGGCAATTCCGATGAATACATGGCTAATGAAAGGGTATTTTGATACGATTCCAAAAGAACTGGATGAATCAGCTCGAATGGATGGAGCAGGACATTTCCGTATCTTCTGGCAAATCATTATGCCGCTTGCAAAACCAATCGTAGCGGTTGTAGCGCTATTCACTTTCATCGGTCCATTTACAGATTTCATTTTAGCGAGTATTATTTTGCGCACACCGGAAAATTATACTTTAGCAGTTGGACTATATGAAATGGTAGCGAAAAAATTTGGTAATGAATTTACGACATTTGCAGCTGGTTCAGTATTAATTGCAATTCCGATTTCTATTTTATTCTTATCGCTGCAAAAATATTTTGTTTCCGGTTTAACAGCTGGAGGTACGAAAGGATAAAAATGGGACATTACGTCCCATTTCTCTTTTCATCTCCCTATAAAAAATTTGTAGGGAGATGAAAAGAGATTTGACATCATATGTGAAAAGAAGTGAAATAAATAGTATATTATAGTATAGGAAAAAATAGCTATATCCCTTACAATACATGAAGAGGGAGAATAGGATTAGTTTTGCAAGATATAAGAAATGAATGTTTATGACTTGCAATGAGTGCGAGATAAAATATATGAAAAATGGCAGAGAAGTGAGAGGAGGGGATTTTTATGACAGTTACAATTAAAGATGTGGCGAAGCAGGCAAATGTTGCACCATCAACAGTTTCTCGTGTAATTGCTGATAATCCAAGTATAAGTGAAAAGACAAAGCGCCGTGTTCGAAAAGTGATGAGTGAACTGGGATATCATCCTAATTTAAATGCAAGAAACCTTGCGAACCAAACGACGAAGACACTTGGTCTTGTTATGCCGAGTTCTGCAAGTAAAGCTTTTCAAAATCCATTTTTCCCAGAAGTTATAAGAGGAATTAGTTCATTTGCACATGTGGAAGGGTATGCGCTTTATATGTCGACTGGTGAAACGGAAGATGAAATTTTTAATGGTGTTGTAAAAATGGTACAAGGGCGTCAAATCGGTGGTATTATTCTTTTATATTCAAGAGAGAACGATCGGATTATTCAATACTTGCATGACCAAAACTTCCCGTTTGTTTTAATTGGAAAACCATATGATCGAAAAGATGAAATTACATATGTAGATAATGACAATTATACAGCTGCAAGAGAAGTAGCGGAATATTTGATTTCATTAGGCCATAAACAAATCGCATTCATCGGCGGTGGATCAGATTTACTTGTAACGAGAGATCGTTTGGCGGGGATGAGTGATGCTTTGAAACTAGCAGATATTCTATTGCCAAAAGAGTATATTTTACACTTTGATTTTTCAAGAGAGAGTGGTCAACAGGCTGTTGAGGAATTAATGGGACTAAAGCAACCACCGACGGCAATTATGGCAACGGATGATTTAATTGGACTTGGCGTGTTAAGTGCGCTTTCTAAAAAAGGATTTGTTGTACCGAAAGATGTTTCGATTGTAAGCTTTAACAATGCTTTATTATCAGAAATTGCTAGTCCACCACTTTCGACAGTTGATGTGAATATTTATCAATTAGGGTATGAAGCGGCAAAAGCTTTAGTTGATAAGGTGGAGCATTCTGAATCTACTTCAAAATGCATTATTATTCCGCATAAATTATTGAAGCGTCAAACTTGTGATCATTATGCAACAAAAAGCTAAGAGTTTAACTCTTAGCTTTTTTCTTTAGAAAGGCTTCTAAACGGTCACAGCCTTCTTTTAAAGTTTCGATACTGTAAGCATAGGAAAGGCGAAGGTAGCCTTCACCGTATTCGGAAAATGCGGTTCCAGGAACAACGGCTAGCCCAGCTTCTTTTACAAGATCAAGTGCAAAATCAAATGATGAAGATGTTAAATGTCCAACATATGGGAATAAATAAAATGCACCTGTTGGCTTCTCAACCGTTAAACCCATTTGAATGAGTCTATTATACACGTAATCACGGCGTTTTTTGTATTGATAGCGCATCATCTTCGGTGCATCTTTAGCAGCTGTTAAAGCTTCGATTGCAGCATATTGAGCGATTGAAGTAGCACATGTAACATTGTATTGATGAACTTTTAATATGTGTTTTGCTAAATATTCTGGAGCAAATAAAAGTCCGATACGCCAGCCGGTCATAGAATGTGATTTTGATAAGCCGTTAATGACAATCGTCTTATCACGCATTTCTGGGAAATGAGCGATAGATGTGTGTTTTTCTTCATATACAAGTTCACTATAAATTTCATCAGAAAGAACGAAAATATTTTTATCTTTTAAGACAGATACAATATCTTCTAATTCTTCTTTTGATAAGGTAACACCAGTTGGATTAGAAGGATACGGTAAAACGACGCATCTTGTTCGTTCTGTAATTGCATGTTGCAATGCTTCAGCTGTTAAACGAAATCCAGTTTCGCGAACATCTATAAAAATAGGAGTTGCACCACATAGTCGAATAATCGGCTCGTAACCAGGGTAAATAGGAGCAGGTAAAATTACTTCCGTTCCTGGTTCTAAAATAGTTCGGAATGCAACATCGATCGCTTCACTAGCACCGATTGTAACAATGGTTTCGTTTTCAGGCGAATAATGTAAATTGTAGTTGTCCTTTACAAAGTTACAAGCTGCCTTGCGTAATTCTAGTAAACCAGCGTTATGTGTATAGCTTGTATAATTTTCTGTAATGGCCCGTTTAGCTGCTTCTTTTACTAGAGAAGGTGTAGGGAAATCGGGTTGCCCAATTGTTAAAGAGATAAGATTATCATAGTTTTGAATCATATTAGAGAACTGACGGATTCCAGAAATTTGGATGTCCTTCACTCTAGGATTAATGAATTGTTCCATTGTATCTCCCTTTCTTCCGTTTGAAAATTAAGTTCATTTTATCATATTTTCAACTATTACGCTTCGTTTATAAAATTTCCCCCGCTATTTGTGAAAGATAAGAATTGTATCTTAAAATTCAGTGGAAGTAAGAAATTATGTGAGGATTCAAATGTCTATAAGAGTATAAGCTGTGTGAGTTAATTAAAGTTTCACTTAAGCATAAACACAAAAAAAGCCGCTGCAAGCGACTTTTTAATAACCGTATTCCCAATCTATTTCATCTTCGTTCCAAAGTACGGAAGATACTTTGCCAAGATGGACAACGGATTCATTTACAGCACATGTACAGTCTTCGTCCCCTGCTTTATGTTGCAATTCTTCGTATACTGATTTTTCAACGTTTTCTAGCACAACCAAATTTTCTTCTTTTAAAACAAGCGTAGTACCCGCCATATTTATCTTCCTCCTACTAAAGTAATGATCACTTATTTGTAAACATAGATAGTATGGATTATATGCTGTATTTTGCGATAGTTGTCCGTCTAGTGAAGTGTTTTTTATTTTCTTTGTAATCCGTATTCATTGTATACTGCACGAAGGAAATTTGGTACAGGGTTTACAATCATTTCGGAAATTTGTAACATTTATTATTAGTTGTTAACAAATAATTAACAAAGATATTAAGAAAAATCAAAATTTTGAAACAAATAGACTTATAAAATGATATAATCATATCAAAATACATATAGGGGATGAGAGGCTATGGAGCTGATTCGTGATTTAATGATCCAAATTGCCATCATTATTTTACCACTATTTTTATATGAAGCGATTCGTTTAAATCGTTATCAAGGAATGCTTCCGAAGCCTAATCGCTACTTTATTATGTTTTTATCTAGCGTTACACTCGTTCTCTCCATGACATACTCTATTTGTTTTGGTACCGTTTGCGGATACAATTTTCATCCAGTCCCAATTGTTAGTGGTTTTTTATATGGTGGGATTGTTGGGCTCATCCCTGCCATTATTTATGTTGCATATGAATGGATTTTTAAGGGGCTTAGTTGGTTGCCTATGGTAGAAGTTATATTTCTTTCGATAATTCCATTATTTTTGTCAAAGAAATGGTCTCTTTTTTCAAGAGATAAGAAGCTAATATTAGCTTTTATGATTGCATCATTTTATGTTCTTGTTTCATTAGTAGTCGGGATGTTGAATGTCCTTTTAGAAACAGGTTTTACACCGTACATATCTAATCTATATAGTGGGTATATATTTGCATCACTTATTATGGTTATGACAATGGTATTTCAAGTGTATTTGACTGAGTATTTAAACGAAAATGCATTATTGCGTACAGAAATGCAAAAATCAGAAAAACTTAATATTGTAAGTGAGTTAGCTGCAAGTGTTGCACATGAAGTTCGAAACCCTCTCACTGTTGTACGAGGGTTTATTCAATTGCTAGAGAGTACGGAAGACGTAAAAAACAAAGATTATATGCGTCTCGTATTAGCTGAACTGGATCGTGCTGAACAGATTATTTCAGATTATTTAAATTTAGCAAGGCCTCAAATTGAAAAAAAAGAACATATTTGTTTATCAGCACAATTAATTGAAATGACAACTCTTATGTCATCATTTGCAGCGATGCAGGGCGTTTATTTGCAAGTTGAGATTTCTGAGAGCCTTTATACTATCGGCGATAAGACGAAATTGAAGCAAGCTATTATGAATGTTGTTAAAAACGGTATTGAAGCAATTCAAGGAAACAAAGGGTATTTAAAAGTAACAGCTATTCAAAAAGATGAATTGATAATAATAAGAGTTAAAGATAGTGGTGTTGGAATGACAAAAGAACAGTTAGTAAGGCTTGGACAACCGTATTATTCTTTAAAAGAAAAAGGAACAGGATTAGGCCTTATGGTAACATTTAGTATTTTACAAGCGCATAATGGCACATTGGAATATAAAAGTGAAAGCGGAAAAGGAACTGAAGCTATTATTATATTGCCAGCTGTACGATATAAGGAATAAAAGTTACCGATAGAAGGTAACTTTTTATTTTATCGTGCATTAGAAAAAGATACAAAATTTCATTCATTTATTTTTTCTTGTTTTGTTCGAACGAATAAACTTTTAAATGATTGAAAGAAGCTTTGCTCTTTTGAGGCGGCGACTAATCTTTTTGTTTCTTGAATTTCGCGAATAACTTGCATAAGTTGTGTATCACGGTTGCTATCTTTATTGTAAATTTGATTGACAAGTTTATTCATTTTTTCTTCTTGTTTGGATTCTCGCTTATACATATGATTCATTAATAAGTCCATTTTTTCTTTTTGGAGTGCATCTGTTTGAGCGGCGTGAACAACTAGATCTTGTAACATTTTTTCTTGTGAGCCTTCTTTTACATAAACTTGTTGCATTAGTTCATCTAATTTCTCGTCTTTTAAACGATTTTGTGTAATGAGAGTAGAGTTTTGATGAATAATTGCTTCATTTAATTGAGCAAGCATTTCAAGTTTTAGCATGAACTCCTCAAAGTTACGCCCATCTTCTTTTGGTTGCACTTCTTGTTTATCTTGAATAACAGGTACAGGTGGGGCATCTTTTTCTTTTAAAATAATAGGTATTGTTTCTGAAATGTCTTCTTGTAATGTAGCAGCTCTTTCATGTATAGATTTCAATAGTTTTAAATCATCCAATTTATAAATACGAGCATCAGCTGTTTTTGAAATGATATAACCGTGTTCCTCTAAGAGTTGGCTATATTTTCGGACTATATGTTTTGGGATACCTGTTTTATTTGTAACATCTTTCGTTTTATAAATAGCTTCCATGATAGTTCCTCCCCAAAAAGTATCGTATATATTATTTCAACCTTTTATGTGGACTTCCTTTGAAAAAGAATGTCGGAAGGTTATTAGTTTTCTACAGCATTAGTGAAAAGATGAAGAAAAATGAATGTTTTTGGCGGAATGGAGAGGAAGAGCTAAAATAATGTCTGAAAACATACATAGAAGAAGTTTGTTATAATAACTGAGGAAAAGAAATTGGTAGGAACACGGAGGTACACATGAAGCAATTTAAAGGTATTATCATTTCAATTATTGCAATTCTTTCTCTTTTGGTAGCGGTATATGAAGTACTTGTGCCAGAGGAGACAAGTACTAAAAAGACAACTACGTATGATCAAATTCTAGAGTTCCCGAAAGAACGATATCCAGAGACCGGGAAACATATAACGGATGCTATAAAAGAAGGACATTCGGAAATGTGTACAATTGATCGTAATGGTGCAGCGGATAGAAGGAAATTATCGTTAGCGCCATATCCGACGAAGAAAGGTTATGATCGTGATGAATGGCCGATGGCGATGTGTAAGGAAGGCGGAAAAGGAGCTCATATTGAATATATAAGTCCAGCAGATAACCGCGGTGCAGGTTCTTGGGTAGGGAATAAGCTAGACAAATATCCAGATGGTACGCGTGTGAAATTTGAAGTGAAATAGTAATTGGCATACATTTCATAGTGGAGGAGAGGGATAGTTATGGAATTAACAATTTCATATTCGCAATTAATGATAATGAACTATGATGGTCAGCAGCCTTATGTAGATTGGACTCCTGAAGATTTTGAAAGAGGCTATGCTGAGGTGGATGGAGCTATTATTTTTGAAGCAATCTCTGACTATACTTGTGAAGTGGAAGTTACTTGTGGAAATCATATTGAGAAAGAAGAAGTGGTTAGAACGATATCAGTTCCTTTCACAGTGAAGAATGAAGAAGTATATATAACAAGTATTCTTTCTAATAAATATCATATTCCTATTCCGAACGGAGAATATATGATAGTCTTGCAGGCAACTCCTCTTGAAGAGCCATCAGACGATGAATTGTATAAAGTACAATACGACTTCTATTTTGAGAGTGTAGAATAAAAAAACGTGTTATCCTTCAAAAGGATAACACGTTTTTTTATTATGCGTTTGTTTTTAGGAGAGAACGAGCGTCTTTTGCTGCCTGAACCATGTGCTCTAAAGCAGGTATAACTTCCTCAGTTCTTCGTGTTTTTAAACCACAGTCTGGATTAATCCAGAAATATTTAGGGTCACATACTTGTAAAGATTGTTCTACGATTGTGAACATTTCATCTTTACTTGGGACACGTGGGCTATGAATATCATATACCCCTAGACCAATTCCTTTTTCATATGTTGTATGCTTTAATGTATTAATAAATTCTCCATGACTTCTTGATGTTTCGATAGAAATAACATCTGCGTCTAACGCTCGAATTGCATCTACAATATCTTCGAAGTTACTATAACACATATGAGTATGAATTTGTGTTTCATTTTCTACAGAAGATGTTGCTAAAAGGAATGATTGAACTGCCCATGTAATGTATGCATCCCAATCTTTTTCTTTTAACGGCATACCTTCACGAAGTGCAGGTTCATCGACTTGGATTACTCTAATTCCGGAAGATTCAAGTAATTCAATTTCATGACGAAGTGCTAATGCAATTTGATATGATACTTCTTTTCTTGAAATATCATTTCGAACGAATGACCAATTTAAAATAGTGACAGGTCCAGTTAGCATACCTTTTACTACTTTCTCTGTTAAGCTTTGTGCATATACAGTTTCTTTAATAGTCATTCCACTTATAAAGGCAACATCACCATAAATAACAGGTGGTTTTACGCAACGAGAACCGTATGATTGTACCCATCCGTTTTTAGTAAAGGAGAAACCAGCAAGTCTTTCTCCAAAATATTCCACCATGTCAGTTCTTTCGAATTCACCATGTACTAGTACATCAAGACCAATATCTTCTTGGTAACGAATCCACTTTGCAGTTTCTTTTTCAATGAATTGATTATATTGTTCATTTGTAATATCGCCGTTACGCCACTGTTTACGTGTTTGACGAACTTCAGATGTTTGCGGGAAGCTACCAATAGTTGTTGTTGGTAACAACGGTAATTGTAAAGCTACTTGCTGTAGTTCATATCGTTTTTCAAATGGAAGAGGACGTGAGAAATCATCTTCTTTAAGTGATGTACGTGCCACTTTTACATCTTCACGATTACGTGCAGCTGATGAGCGGATTGCATGATGTGCATTACGATATGTTGTTAAATCGCTACTGATGCTTTCTACACCTTTAGTAAGAGCAGAATGGATAAGGACTAGTTCTTCTAATTTTTGATTAGCAAATGCAAGTGCATCAAATAATTCACTTGTTAAGTGCGTTTCTTCCGTTTTATCAATTGGAGTATGCAATAAGCTACAAGAAGGTTGAACAATTAAACCTTTTGCTGTGATTTGATTTTGTAATGTTGTAAATAAAGAAAGTACATCATCAAGATCAGCTCTCCAAATGTTACGGCCATCTATACAACCGATAGCTAAAATTTTATCAGCTGGGAATCCATATTTTGAAATAGCATTTACATTACCTTCTTTGCCATGAACAAAGTCTAATCCAATACCAGAAACAGGGAATGCAATAATTTCTTCATAGTTCTCTTCTACACTATCAAAATATGTTTGTAGAAGAAGATTCGCATTTGGAACCTCTTTATGAATAGCTTCGTAAAGTTCTTTCGCTTGATTAATTTCATCTTTTGTTAAAGATGCGAAGATTGGCTCGTCAACTTGAATAATTTGTGCTCCAGCTGCTTGTAATTCAGAGAATAATTGTACATAAGGTGCAACTAGCTCTTTTAAAATAGTGGCAAATTGCTCTTCGTTATAACCTTTTGCCAGTTTTAGGAATGTATAAGGGCCTAAAATAACTGGTTTTCCATCAACGCCTAACTCTTTTTTCGCTTCTTCATATAAACGAAGAGGACGATTGTCTTTTAAAGAGATTTGTAATCCTTCTTCATATTCAGGAACAATGTAATGATAGTTTGTGTTAAACCATTTTGTCATTTCAGAAGCAACGTGATCTTTAGAGCCGCGTGCCATTGCAAAATATACATCAAGGTAAGAGGTAAACTCTGAAAAACGTGACGGGATGAATCCTAACATGTAGGCCGTATCCAGAACGTGGTCATAATATGTAAAATCGCCAACTGGAATTAATTCAATTCCCTTTTCTTGCTGTACTTTGACGTGTTGAAGGCGAATTTCTTTCATTGTCGTTAAAAATTGTTCTTCATCAATTTTATTGGACCAAAAAGCTTCCAATGTTTTTTTCCACTCTCGTTGTAGTCCGATACGTGGATAACCTAAGTTACTTGTTTGAATTGCCATTTTAAATTCCTCCCTAATTGAAAGTAAGCATTTCCGTTTACTCGGAAATACCTATAACAAAAAGCATAAAGGCATAGAAAAATAAGCCTTCCTTTTTGTTCTTAACACCTCATCATCATCCGTGAGTCTATCAGTGTTGTTAAAATAGGCAGGTATCCTGACTTATGCTTCATATAATTTCTTTCACCTTCCCGTTTTCACAGTGGCACAAAAAAGAAATCTCAGCATTTACAGTGGCGGGACCGTGTTGGAGTTTCACCAAACTTCCCTTTTAAACACGAAGTGAAATATTCGTGTACCTATTTTCCTTTTGAAAGGAATTTAACAAGCGATATGATATTGAAACAAATTCTAACACAATTTTCGGAATTTTGTCCACTGTTTTAAAATAAGAAAATTCTAAAGTTTTTTATTCTTATCATTCGGATTATTCTGATTTTTTCAAGAGGGAAGAGAGGTTGGGGAAATTGAAATGAAGTGCGATTAAACTTGTAAAGAAGTGGATATCTGTACAGAGATAAGATGCCATTTATGTTATTCAACAATTGGCTCATCTTATGTCGAACCTAAAACAAGCATACCCCCTTCCTAAATTAGAACGGGGGTATGCTTGTTTTAGGTTTTACAATGAAATAACTTTATTGTCTTTTTACAGTTTCTTCTTTATAAGTTCAACCTTCATCTATATCAATTTCTGAAAGTCGTCCTGCAACTGCATCTGTAAGGAGGGTGTTTAACCATTGCAATTCAACTGTAATATGTTCAATAACGCTTTGTAAAATATATAGTTGTGCACGAGGAATGTGTCCTTTGCTACAATCATAAATAGTTTGCATTTTATGTAAATATTGAACGGTATCATTTTTCTTTTTTTCTAAAATAGGAATTAACTCTTGATCATCACCAAAATGAGCGAAAGAGAGTGCCGAATAAATTGGTTTATATATTTGATTTTTTGCCTCAAATTGTTTTAATAGTAACGTGTGAAATAACCGTTTACCTTCTTCTGTTATATGAAAGATTGTTTTATCGGGTCTATTCGTATCTCGAACAATCGTGGTAATACGAATTGCACCCTGCTTTTCTAATTGTTCGAAGGCGTAGTAAAGTGATCCTTTTGCATATTTAATATAACAATCCATTTGTCGTTCTTTCATGATGTGCTGCACTTCATATGGATGTTTATCTCCTTCAAGTAGCAAGCCGAGAATGACTAATTTCATGCTCATGCTGTCTCAACTCCTATAAATAAAAACTTTATACATATTATAAACGGCATATCCGTTTTCATAAAGGGATATGCCGTTTCTTTTCTCTATATTAACTTACTTGCTTTTGTTTTTGTTTCGTTTTTGGACCTGTAAAGAGGCGTTCATTTCCCATAAGTAAAATACAAATAATACTTAGTACAGCCGGGATCAGTGCCCAGAAGAATGTACTGGCAATAGAGGTAGCGAGAGCATCTTTAATACCAGTTAATATTTCAGCTGGAATCTTATCGGTAGCACCTTGTGATAATAAGAAACTTGTGTCTCCGCCTTTTGGAGCTAATTTAGCTAGTTCAGGAGGGAACACAGTGTTTAATTTAGTAGTAAAAATATGGTTTTGAATTGTACCGAAAATCGTTACACCAAGAGTCATACCGAGTGAACGGAAGAATGAGTTTGTTGATGTAGCAGAACCACGGTCTCGCATTTCTAACTTGTGGATAGAAGACATACTTAAAACTGAGAACGAGAAACCAACTCCAAGTCCAGTGAGAACCATAAATAGCGTTACAAGTAGACGAGGTGTATCCATTGTTAAAGTGCTTAGTAAATAAATACCAATTACGAAGAAAACACCAGATACCATCATGATGTTACGATAACTTGTTCGAGAAGCTAACTGTCCACCTGTTTGACTTCCAATTACAGAGCCAACCATCATAGGTGTTAAAATTAATCCAGCATTTGAGGCTGAACCGCCGAGAACACCTTGAACGAAGATTGGGATATAAACTGTACAGATAATAAAAGCGGCACCATAGAAAAAGGCAACGCCTTGGCTAGCTGCGAATAAAGGTTTTTTAAATAGATGGAAAGAAATGATAGGCTCAGTTGCTTTTCGTTCTACGAAGAAGAAAATAATAAGCATAATAACAACTGTTGTAAATAAACCGATAATTACAGTGGAATTCCATGCGTATTCTTTACCACCAAGTTCTAAGGCGAACATTAAGCAAACGATACTAATAACAAGTGTAATAGCGCCAGCCCAATCAATTTTTTGTTTTCTAAATTCTAGAGATTCACTGTAGTATTTAGTAATGAAGAAGAAGGAGATAATTCCTAATGGAATATTAATATAGAAGACCCAATGCCAACTTATATAGTCTGTAATATAAGCACCTAATAAAGGGCCAAATACACTAGATGTCCCGAAAACCGCACCGAATAGCCCTGTCATTTTTCCGCGCTTTTCTGGTGGGAATATATCGTACATAATCGTGAAGGCGATAGGCATAAGAGCGCCGCCACCAATCCCTTGAATTGCTCTATAAATACTTAGTTGCTCAATACTAGATGCTGTCCCGCAAAGTGCAGAACCGAATAAGAAAAGAATGAGGCCACCAATATAAAAGCGTTTCCGTCCGTACATATCAGAAAGTTTTCCGAAGATAGGCATCCCAGCCATTGTTGCTACCATATATGCAGACGTGACCCAAACGAACTTGTCAAATCCTCCTAGGTCTCCAACAATCGTAGCCATTGCTGTTGCAACGATTGTATTATCCATTGCCGCCATTAAAATACCAAGTAATAAACCTGCAACAACAAATTTTGTATTGTTGGAGTCTTTTTTTGATAATTGAGATTCCAAATATAACCCTCCTTTAATAATAAGTAAACTATATGAAGTTTTGAGTGCAGCGCATAAAAATTTGAAATATAGTTTTTTAAATCAATTTACACAAGTACACTGACAAAGCCATAAAGAATATTATAGTCAAATTTGACTAAAAGGCAAACTTTTTCTTCCGTCAAAATATTCTGTTGTATGGACAGAGAAAGAGTGAGCGATACTTAGTAGTGGTGTAAAGTCAATGAAGGAAATTGTAAAAAAATATTTCAGTAAGAATACCTTCTGTTAACAGAGGAAAAATGGTTTTTTCTTTATATTGTCGAATAGGATAAAAGGAAGAGTAATAACTATATATCGTTTGTAACAAGCTTTATTAATATTGTGTGGAGAGGCAGAATAAGGTCGTATGGATATGATGCATCTGAAATGGGGTGAATATTATTATGAAAATATGGAAACGGATTTCGGATCAAGGAAGGCGTTCAATACCGTTACAACCGGTGTTATGGATTGATGGCTCAAAAAAGGAAAACGAATGTCCTAATGTAGCAGTTACATTGCAAATCCGTAGTATGTATAAAGAAAAATTTTCATATGAACTGACCTATGATGTAAATGACATACTTATTATTCGAATTGAAGTAGAAAATAAAGGAATGGAAATGATTTCACGAGTTGTAGTAAGTCATATGATTCGAGATTATTTTGCATATATCCCAAATTCATTAAAGGCTGATAAGGGGATGAGCGAGTTTTTGTTCCAGCTTGTAAGGTGGCGAATCAATAATTTATTACCGAATGAGAAAGTAGAACTAATTTGTAAAATAAAAGCAAATAAAGATAAAGCAATCAAAAACGCATTATTTCAGGCTACATATACATTTCAATATAAAGAAGTATCATATGGTCCGCTGCAAACAAATGAAGTTGTTGTGCGGCAATGATAAAAAGGAACCTGTAAGAAAGGTTCCTTTTTTAATGAAGGTTGTGTTTTTTGAGTACTTTTTTTTGCTCGATTCCTTTTTTTCCTACATAATTATTTTTATAACCAAAATATAAAATGAACAGAAAGGAAACGACATTTACAATAGCGTCAATTTGATCGTTTGTAATAAAGTTCACTCCGAAAGAATTACATAATAATTTTAATGATAGCAGAAACCCTGCTAGTAAACGTATAATATCTGATAGATTTTCTTTTTGTAGCATATAAGTCACCTCTTCCTAAAAACGATATATAGTATATATATGAAATAGAATAGAAATGGTATACAAGCTTAAGCGGAAATGTACACTCAATGTGTACATTTTTTATTTTGTAGAAAAACATAATTGTTATAGAAACATATATTGGTATAGAAAGGAGGAGAAATATGAAACATAAAGGTAAAATTAGTGGGTTATTACTTGGGAATACAGTGGCAGTTACAGAATGGATTGCGCTTCAGGATGTAATTACAAAACTGGATTCGCGATCATTTTATACCGTCTTTATTATTTATATATTGCAAATGATACTCAGCTATTATTTTGGACATTGGTATGATAAAAGAGCGAGTGGGCGTATGGATACGGAAGTAGGGGGAATGGCAAGTAATGATTTTGTAGTTGATTTCTTTGAGAAAGTAGCTGCTTTATCGGAACGGGATTCTCATAATATTACAGTGTACATTCTTTCAGTGAAAGAATGGAAAGAACTAAAAGAAACAGTACAAGAAAAAAAATTGGAGGTGTTAGTACAAAAATTGGAGAGTACGATTGTAAAGACAATTCGTAAAGGGGATGTCGTTACTAGGTGGGATGAAAATAAGTATGTTATTGTGGCGATTGATAACGGACATGAAAGGTCGACAATAACAAACCGATTAATGAAAAATATTGAAAATGAAATAGAAAATGGTTTGTTAAGTATGACGCTATTATTTGGAGCTGCTAGTTATCCAATAGAAGGAAAAACCTTTGAAGAATTGTTAAGAAAGGCACAAAATCAATTGTACCAGCATAGGGATTTGTAAGAAAATGAGTGAAACTTCGATTTGAAGAAATATGATATGAAGAAGTTTTGAATGTAACATTTTTTTGACTTTTATTACAAAAAGAACTTTTATTGTAATAAAAGTCTTTAAAAATATATGGAATAAGCATATAATTATGTTGGATGTGTCAATGCATTTTGCACAATGTGTTTCATTTTTAAAGTGTAGAGGAAAGCATGCTCTACACTTTTCCTTTTTAGGGAATGACAAGAATAATTGTAAGTTGTTGCAAGATGACATTTACACTGTGTAAAATGAACAAAGAAATTATTTGATAGAAAGCGGAAAGGAAATGATAGAATGATAGACGTGACAGAACAACGACCATCTTTTATCAGGTGAATTATTACTGTTGTTCTCCAAATTATTATGGCTGTGATGAATTCCGTTGTACTTTTATGTAATACATAGTATAAACAGGTTTTAAAAAGTGCCAAGTAAAAGGTAGATATGAAACTGCTATTTAGTTCAAAAATGTAATTTTGAGTAATACAATTTGTACAAGCATTATAAACAATATGAATGATTTTCGTAAAAAAGGTGCGAGTGTGGAGTTAATAAAAGGATAAATAATTTCATAGCTTTTTACACGATTATCGTATATAAGTAGGAGGAAAAAGATGTTGAAGTATAGTAAATTAGCAATTGTAACTGCATTATCAATGACTTTACTAGCGGGTTGTTTCGGGCCGAAACCAGAAGAGGAATTATATGTTGCATTTGAAAATGCTGCAAAACAAGAAAAAACAATGTTTGAAGATGCGAAGAAACTTGAAACTTTAGAAAAAGAGGGACAAGAATTATATAATCAGATTGTTCAAGAAGGAAAAGATAATAATCAAACTGTTAAGGAAAAACTGAACCAAGCAGTGAAAAATACAGATGAACGAGAAAAAGTGCTTAAAAAAGAAAAAGAATCTTTAAATAAGGCACAAGAAGAAGTGAAGTCAGCAGATAAATATGTGAAGAAAATTGAAGATAAGAAATTGAAAGATCAAGCGGATAAAGTGAAAAGCACATATGAGAAACGACACGATTCATTTAACAAAATGTATGATAGCTATAATAAATCGTTAAAACAAGAAAAAGAATTATATACAATGTTACAAGATAAAGGTACAAAATTAAAAGATATTAGTGAAAAAGTAAAAGTGGTAAATCAGTCTTATAAAGATATTGAATCAGAAAAAGACAAGTTTAATGAATTTACAAAAACTTATAATACAGAAAAAATAGCTTTTTATAAACAAGCAAATATTAAAATTAAAGAAGAGAAAAAATAAAACAGTTTGGCCTAATATTAGGCCAAACTGTTTTATTTTTTTGTATAGGTACGGCTATACCATGGAACTGGTTCGCTTAATTTTTTTTCCTGTTTTAATGCTTCAGGACCAATATAATCTTGAAGTGTTTTTTTTGCTATTGTTAAAGATAAGGTTGTTTTCGGATTTCGATAGGAGGATTCAAGGTGACCAAGATGCGGTAGGGTGCGAAAATCATCTTTCGTAGGAGGGATATGGAAAAAATAATCACCTAAACGTATAAGAACATCGGATTGTTGTTGACTAAAACGTGGATTTCTAGAAAAATGTAATCCTTCTTTGATAGCCTTTTTTTCAGTAATTAAGCGTTCTAAAGCAGTCTTTTTTAACCAATATAAGTACTTAGGGTTAGTTGCAGCTTTAGCATGACGATTCACAACGAAAATAGATTGAGCTAGTCTATTAATAGAATGTTGATTATGCAATGGAGATTGTGGTTGTGAAGGTTTCATATTGACTCTCCTTTCAATTTTTCCTTATTATAGCATAAATAAAATGGGTTTTTATTATATGCAAAAAGTAATTGTATATATTTTCAATATTAAAGCAATATTGTTACAAAAAACAACTATTTTGTATAATAGTGATAGAATATGTTTCAGAAATTTGATAATGAAAGAGTGAGAAGTTTGAAAGAAATATTAAAATTACAATATGCCATTATAGATATTGGATCTAATACAATGCGTTTAGTTATTTATGAAAAGCAAAATGGAGGTTTTTATAAAGAAATTGAAAATACGAAAGTGGTTGCTCGGTTAAGAAATTATTTAATCGATGGTGTTTTGAATGAAGAAGGTAAAGAAGTATTGTTACAAACATTATTTCAATTTCAAGAAAGTACAAAATTCCATCAGTTGCATCATGTACTTTGTGTTGCAACGGCAACAATTAGACAGGCTGAGAATCAAGAGGAGATTAAAAAACTTGTTGAAGGACAAACAGACTTTACTCTTAGAGTATTATCAGAATATGAGGAAGCACGTTACGGCTATTTAGCAGTTATGAATTCTACTTCGTTTTCGGAAGGAATAACAGTAGATATTGGTGGCGGAAGTACGGAAGTTACATATATTAAAAATAGAGAGATTTTAGAGTACCATAGTTTTCCTTTTGGTGCGCTTTCTTTAAAACATCTATTTATTAAAGGTGATATTCCTACTAAAGATGAATTAGAGGAAATTCGAGAGTATTTAGAGTGTCAATTTCGAACGTTACCATGGTTAATTGATAAGAAATTGCCTCTTATTGCAATTGGTGGTAGTGCGAGAAACTTAGCGAAAATCCACCAAAATTTAACAAACTATCCTATAGCGGGAGTACATTTATACAAAATGAAAGAAGAAGATATTGAAAATGTAAAAGGTGCATTGGAAAAACAATCGTTTATCGAACTTCAGAAAATGGAAGGATTGGCAAAAGATCGAGCTGATACAATTATTCCAGCGGTTGAAGTATTTCATAAGCTTGTAAATATTATAGAAGCAACGGCATTTGTATTAAGCAAAAAAGGATTAAGAGAAGGTGTTTTCTATGAAGAGTTGACGAAAGATTTAGGGATTTCATATTATCCGAATGTAGTTGAAGAAAGCTTACATTTGTTATCACACGAATATGAAATGGATATGGAATTTGTCATTCAACTTATTAAACATGGAAGATTGATTTGTAAACAACTCGAAGAAATGGGACTGATTTCTGTTTCAATAAAAGACTGGGAAGCATTCCATCAAGCAGCGAAAGTATTTAATATTGGAAAATATATAGACGAAGAAGCGAGTCGTTTACACACGTTTTATTTATTGGCAAATAAAACAATTGACGGCATGATGCATAAAGATCGAGTGAGGTTAGCGCTTATTGCATCTTATAAATCAAAAATGCTATTTAAACAACATTTATCTCCATTTGAAGGTTGGTTTGATAAAAGCGAACAAAAAAAAATCCGCCTATTAGGCGCTGTTTTACAATTTTCAGCTGCTTTAAATGTAAGACAAAGATTGCTTGTTGATACGATATCCATAACAGAAAATAAAGAAGGATTAACGTTTAGAATTTTATGTGAGCAATCGGCATTAGCAGAAAAAGTACAAGCTGAAAAACAAAAAAAGCAGCTAGAAAGAGTATTGAAAACAAATATTCACTTATCATTTGAATCAAAACGTTAAGTTGTACGGATGTCTTTACAGAAAATTAACACTTTGGAATATTGTAATTTGATAAAATGAAAGTAACTAAATTATAGTGAAAAAGTTTCAAAGGGAAGTGTGAAGAGAATGGAATTGCTAAAGGGGAATTTAGTAAATTTAAATGATACAGCGTATTATAATAATCGTGAATTAAGCTGGCTAGCATTTAATGAACGTGTACTACAAGAAGCGCAAGATGAAAATAATCCACTATTAGAAAGACTAAAGTTTATTAGTATTTTTAGTTCGAATTTAGATGAATTTTTTATGGTGCGCGTAGCAGGTTTGAAAGATCAAGTAAGTGCGGGATTTAATCAGCCAGAAAATAAAGCAGGTTTAACACCAAAGAAACAGTTAAATAAGATTGCGATAAAATCGCATGAGTTAATGACTGTGCAGTATGAAACGTTTAAAAATTATGTATTGCCAGCGCTTGAACTAGAGGGGATTGAGCGTTTAACATTTCATGATTTGACGAAAGAGCAAAGGGAATTTATCGAGGAGTATTTTGATGAACAAATATTTCCGGTTTTAACCCCTGTATCTATTGATGCGTATCGTCCATTTCCAATGTTATTAAATAAAAGTTTGAATTTAGCTACTATTTTATATGATGAGCAACAGGCTGAGGAAGAAAATCGTACGAAGTTAGGAATTGTACAAGTGCCTTCATTACTGGAGCGTTTCATATTTTTACCGAGTGAAGGGCAAAAACATAAATTTATTTTATTAGAAGATGTAATTAGTGGTTTTACTCATAAACTATTCACAGGATATAACGTATCACCTGTTACTCGTTTCCGTATTACACGTAATGCGGATTTAACGATCCATGAAGAAGGTGCACGCGATTTATTAAAAGTAATTGAAAAAGAATTGAAAAAGCGTAAGTGGGGAGCTGCCGTTCGTTTAGAAGTTGGTAAAGAACACATTGATGAAAGAGTGTTAGCGTTATTGTATGATGTGTTAGAAGTAAAAGATGAAGATGTGTACATGATGGATGGACCGTTAGATTTAACATGTTTATTCTCCTTATATAAAAAATTAGCGCCTTTATATGAACATCTAGTATACCCGGCTCTTATTCCTCAACCTCCTCAAGATTTAGGTGATGAGGAAGATGTATTTGAAAAAGCGATAGAACATGATATTTTATTACACCATCCCTTTGAGTCGTTTCAGCCAGTCGTTGATTTTGTCCGTGATGCGGCAGATGACTCGAATGTACTTGCGATCAAACAAACATTATATCGTGTAAGTGGAGATTCTCCAATAATTCAGGCGCTGAAGGTAGCAGCTGAAAAAGGAAAACAAGTGACGGTATTGGTTGAGTTAAAGGCAAGGTTTGATGAAGAGAATAATGTTCATTGGGCTAAAGAATTGGAACAGGCCGGATGTCACGTTATTTACGGAGTAAGTCACTTGAAAACGCATAGTAAAATTACGTTAGTTGTAAGAAGAAGAAACGGAAAAATTGAAAGGTTTGTACATCTTGGAACCGGAAATTATAATGATGCAACAGCGAAGTTGTATACCGATTTTGGATATATTACATCGCGAAAAGACTTTGGTGTAGATGCAACAAATTTCTTTAATTATTTGAGTGGTTATACAAAAAAACCGCATTTTCATCATTTATCTGTTGCCCCGTTTGATATAAGAGAGCAGTTTATGGAGTTAATAGATGAGGAAATCCGTTATCATAGACAATATGGAAATGGATATATTATCGCTAAAATGAATTCGTTAACAGATAAACCGTTAATAAAAAAAATGTATGAAGCATCACAAGCTGGGGTAAGGGTAGAGCTCATCGTTAGAGGGACATGTTGTTTAAGACCTGGGATTCCAAATGTAAGTGAAAATATTCGTGTAGTTAGTGTTGTTGGAAGATATTTAGAACATAGTCGTATTTATTATTTCCATCATAATGGAGATGAAAAAATATATTTATCTTCAGCTGATTTGATGACACGAAATATGGAAAAACGAGTAGAAATATCCTTCCCAATTTTAGATATTGAAATGAAAGCGAGAATAAAGGCAATTTTACAGCTGGTTTTGGCTGATAATGTGAAAACACGTGAACAAAATAAAGATGGTGACTATTATTATATAATTAATAGTAGTATAGAAGAAATTGATAGCCAAGTGAATTTATTTAAGATGGCGTATCAAAATACAGACGCTGAATAGTGTGAAAAAAGTAAAAACCTCTTATTGAATTTAAGAGGTTTTTACTTTTTTTTCTCTACTCATATATTCTCAAAATGGAAGGATGAGTAGAGAGAATAGTTTTTATTATAGGCGTGTGATGAGTCGGTTCGTTGAGAGAAAAACATTAGAAGAATGGTTGGTTTAAATTAATAATAGTATGGTTGTTGACAAGGCCCTCCGTAACAAGGAAAAGGTGCTGGTGGTGGGAAAGGCGGTGGATAAGGCGGATAAAACGGTCTAGGCCCGAAAGCTAATGCTCCGCCTAGCAGTCCGCCAGCAATTCCAGCTAGAAATGGAACACCGAAAAATGGAAAGAAGCGTGAGTCGCCTGCTGGGCCAAAAGGTGCTGAACGAACTGGGATTGGTTGATAATATGAATACATGAACAAACCTCCTTTACTGGACTCATTTTTATCATATGGTGGACCAAGTGTGGATGAGCGCGTACAAGGAAGGATATGTAAGGAAATAGGCGAATTGTTACGAATGTTGTAGGATGAAGAGTGTAATTTCAGGTTTTGACATAAAGCGGAATGGGACACGTGTTCTTCCAATACCTCGATTGACATAGAGAGTCAAACCTTGAATGTTATAGAAACCTTCAATATATTCTTTTGCAAGCGACGGGGTAATAATAGCACCTAAAAAAGGAATTTGTACTTGTCCGCCATGGCTATGACCAGAAAGTTGAAGATTGATTGGATATGTAGCGATTTGTGGCGCGATATCTGGTTCGTGAACGAGAACAATTGTATAAATATTTTGTTTTGCATGTTGTAAAGTTTCCGCTATTTTTGGTTTACCCAGTAGCATATCATCGAGTCCGAAAATAGAAATTTCACTATTATCCAGTAAACGAATTCGCTTTTCGCTATTTTGCAAAAGTTCAAATCCAGATTCGCGCATGATGTGATCATAGTATTCAGTTCCATATCCACCATGGTCGTGGTTACCATAAATGGAAAATTTACCGAAGGGTGCCTGTATATTCTTTAAAATGGATGCAACAAAAGAAGCCTCGGTATATGTTTGGTAATCATCAATGAGATCACCAGTAAAAAGGACAATATCTGGCTTTTCAGCATTAATCTTGGAAACGATTTGAGATAAATGTTGGAGAGAGAAATAGTATCCTAGATGTAAATCGCTAAATTGAAGGATCTTCATACCATGAAAACCTTTTGGTATGAGCGGTGATTTAAGTGTGTGTTGCGTAAAAGAAAGCAAATAGGGCTCTATATATTTAGCATAATAATAGCCGATGCTTGCGGTTATAAATGAATATAGACAAGTGCGTATTCCAGATTTTAAAAAATTTCTTCTTGTAATTTTCTTCATATACAGGTTACTCGAACCTCCCTTCAGTTTTTTAAAAATATATTTTAAATACTAAAAAAGTAGTATAGATTACGAAAAAAATGAACGAAAAGAAACCTCTTTACGTTAAAATATCAGAAAAATTGAAAAATATAAAGATTTCTATCAAATAAAGTGATAAAATGAATGTGTATTCATTTTTTGGAGGGGATGTATGTGAAAGAGAAGGTAGTTATTATAACAGGTGGATCAAGTGGAATGGGAAAAGGGATGGCGATACGTTTTGCGAAAGAAGGGGCACGTGTTGTTATTACAGGGCGTACAAAAGAAAAGCTAGAAGAAGCAAAGTTAGAAATTGAACAGTTTCCAGGGCAAGTATTATCTGTACAAATGGATGTACGAAATACTGATGATATTCAAAAAATGATTGAACATATTGATGAGAAGTTTGGACGAATTGATATTTTAATAAATAATGCAGCTGGAAACTTTATTTGTCCAGCAGAGGACTTATCTGTGAATGGCTGGAATTCGGTAATTAATATTGTATTAAATGGTACATTTTATTGTAGTCAGGCTATTGGGAAATATTGGATCGAAAAAGGTATAAAAGGAAATATTATTAACATGGTGGCAACATATGCATGGGATGCAGGCCCAGGGGTTATCCATTCGGCAGCAGCTAAAGCTGGTGTATTAGCGATGACAAAAACTCTTGCTGTTGAGTGGGGACGTAAATATGGAATACGAGTTAACGCTATCGCACCAGGACCAATTGAGCGTACAGGTGGTGCCGATAAATTATGGATTTCAGAAGAAATGGCTAAGCGTACATTGCAAAGTGTTCCACTTGGTAGAATGGGTACACCAGAAGAAATTGCGGGTCTAGCTTATTATTTATGTTCAGATGAAGCTGCATACATAAATGGAACTTGTATGACAATGGATGGTGGCCAGCATTTGCACCAATATCCATTTTAAAAGGAAAGAAAAATGAATGAATCATTAATTTTTCTTTGGTGAAATGTGACGAAGTTGTGACACATGAGAGAAATGTGTTTACAAAGGGGAATATATAGGTTATATTTAAGACCTCTTTTTTCTTCATAGTAGAATTGCTAATTCCCCTTAGCATTTTACCCCTCTAATCCCTTCAGGAAAACTGAAGGGATTTTTTATTATTTTTCCGTAAATATCGTGTTATAATTTTTGAAAAGTAAAGGGAGGGAAGCACGTTGATAGATGCATTAGATGTAATGAGTAACTTGGATAAAGTCCTTCCTTATTATCAAGCTATTTTTAGTGCTGATGAGCATACAGTAATTGGATATGAAGTTGTAGGACGTATTCAAACAGAAGAGGGCATACAAAGTTTAGCATCTTTCTTCCATGATGATTCTATTCCGAGTGAGTTCCAACTTGAAGCGGATAACATCATCGTAGAAAAAGCGTTAAATAGGTATTTAGAAACGGATCAAAAATTATTATTATTTATACATCGGAATGCTAATGTATTAATGAATGATGAAGATGAAAGTTTACTTCAACTTTTGCTGATGTATGAAGAACAAGGTTTGAACTTACAACGCATTGTTCTGGAAATAACAGAACATGAATGTAAAGAAGATATAGAACAATTTAATCATTTACTCATGTATTATCGTACATATGGTATTCAAATTTCGATTAATAAAGTCGGAACGGGTACAAGTAATTTAGAGCGTATTAGCGTGTTAGCACCGGATATTTTAAAAGTAGATTTAACAAATTTAAGGCAAACTGCACTTTTACAATCTTATCAAGATATTTTATATTCCTTATCTTTACTTGCTAGAAGAATTGGTGCGACATTGTTATATGAAGAAATTGATGCTTTTTATCAACTACAATATGCTTGGAAAAACGGTGGTAGATATTATCAAGGTAATTATTTGAAAGAATGTTTACCTGATTTTATTGAAACGAATGTTTTAAAAGAGCGACTTGGTAATGAATGTCATCAATTTATTCTGCATGAGAAGAAGAAGTTGCAAAAAATTTATAATTTAACAGAGATGTTACGTGATCGAATTGGTGATGTTCTGTCAAAACAAAAAAAGAATGAAGATATAAATGATTGGTTATTACAATTTAGCCAAAGCATATCACAATATAGTTTTCGGATATTTATTTGTAATGAAGATGGTTTTCAACAATCGGGTAATATTATGAAAAAAGATGGTGGATGGATCATTATGCCAGAGTATTATATGAAGAACTGGAGCTGGCGCCCGTATTTTCTAGAAAATATAATGAAAATGCGTTTTGAGAATAAGGCAAGACTTTCAGATTTATATGCTGATATCGAAACTGGTGAAATGGTACGAACATTTTCATTCCCGATTGAGGATGAAAACTTTTTATTTATAGATTTATCGTACGAATATTTATATGAAGAAGATGTTTTATTTTAATGCACGAAGAGATTCGTGTATTTTTTTGTTTGTTTTTATCATAAATTGGTAATAGTGAACATGATGATGAAAATGCTGTCTATCGTTGTAAAGATTTTACGAACGAAATCATCCCTTTCTTTGCATAATCATTGTTACAATGAATACTACAAAGACAAGCTCTTTTAAAAGGAAGGTGAAAAAATGAAGAAATATGGAATATGGTTTGTTCTATTTATATGTGTTGCCTTTCTAGTTGGCTATAGTGTCACAACTGTTTTAGGAAAAGAAGAAGTGAAAGTGGATCGGAAAGAAGTGTTTACAACGATACAAAAAGGTTATGAGACGCAATTTTCAATCCGCGGGAAGCAAATACCTATGAATAAGATGATAGAGACGTTATCACCATATTTTACAAATAATTTCCTTCAAGTTTTTACAGATGAAAACAGTAGAAATGAAAAACAAAGTGGTGAATATTTACTTCCAGCAAAAGAAGCTCCATTTTCTTTTAATTCAGAAACAAAAATGTCTTATGATGAAGACCATAAAAATTTATATGTCTATGAGCGGACAAAGAGTGGACAATATCAAATTGTGACATTGCAAAAGGATAATGGAAAATGGAAATTAGCAGGGTATCATGAAAGTCAGGAACTGTTGACTGAAATAAAAAGGTTACAACAATTATGAGAATAGGAATAGGTGTCGCCTATTCCTATTCTATACCGAGTAGCTGTTGTAATTTTTCAATTTGAAAACCTGCCACAACTTCTTCGTCAATTACAACTGTTGGAGTTGAATAGGATTCATAGTCATATAAAAGACGATTGCGTGCAGCAGCGTCTTTTTTTATGTCAAATTCTTCATATACAACGTTATTATGTTTTAAAAATTCTTTTACAATGGTACAAGGCGGACAATCAGGTTGTGTATAAACCTCAATTTTTTTCATTGTAATTCCTCCCTTTTTCTGTTGTTTATTATATTCTGCCAGTATAAAAAGCGCAATAAAGAAGTAAAAAGATGATCTTTCATCTTTTTACTTCTTATTTCGACAAATTTTAGTTGAGTTTCTTGCCAAGAACCTTTATCCTAGATTGTGGAACGTTTTTTCTGTTATGACGGATAGAATGAGTATAGCTGTAAAACCTATTGGTAGGAAGATCAGAGAAAGGAGAGATTTCATGTCTCTACTCCAAGGAATTTTAACTCGACTTGTTAGTCTACAAGAGCAAGCTGAAAGCGGTGAAGTAGCACAACGCTATTTTGAAGTGAACGGTGAGCGCAAATGTAGCGTGAAATTTTTCGATAAAAGTGAAATGTATGAGTTAGAAGTGTATCAACAAGGTGAAAAACCTCAAGTGTATCAATTCGATAACATCGATATGGTTGCAATTGAGATTTACGATATCATTTCTTGATACATATAAAAAAGGTACTGCCAAATGGCGGTACCTTTTTTAGTTATATTAATTAATGGGCTATATAGGTAGTAGAAGTTGAAATTTAAGTCGCGATTAAATAAAAGAGTTTTTACAAATGTATATGTATAGGAATTTTTTATTTTTCCTACAATGATAGTAAATATTAATAGGAGGTGCAAAGGATGGAACGCTTACCGATTGTTATTTGTCCTAATTGTCACAGTCATGCTGAAATTAATCACGTATTAACCGCCCAGTCTAATCAAAATGTAATATATACATGTAGGTTTTGTAATTATGTAATTCGAAATATTGAAACGAATAAAGGGTAGTAAGTTATAATTTTTGTTTTTGTCCCATACAATGAGAATACGAAAAGTCTGTCTAATTGAAAGGACGTGACTATGTGGACGGTGAGCATACATTTTATAATGTTTCAGAGAGACATTTGAATTTTGATATGGTATTTAACCGTATTTGTAGTTTCATTGAAAAGGATCCGCGAAATTTATATCGATTATCTATTGGGACAGACTCACAAGCGCATCAAAAGGATACGAGGTTTATTACAGCGATACATATTCATCGTGTTGGAAAAGGAGCATGGGGATGTTTGCATCATAAATCAGTGAAAAATAAGCCAGCAACGTTGCGAGAGAAAATATATTTAGAAACACAGTTTAGTCAAGAAATCGCCTATCTATTTACTCCCAATCATATACAAGCGATATGGGATTTATTGCACCCATACGCTCAAGATGGAGCAGGATTCATAATGGAAATTCATTTAGATATCGGGAATGATGGTTTAACAAAAGAATTTATTTTAGATATGACGATGAAAATTCAAGCAATGGGATTAACAGCAAAAATTAAACCAGATGCTTATGCGGCATTTAGTTACGCAAACAGATATACAAAATAATGTGAAATGATGTCTATATATTCGCAGTCGTTAAGTGTTTCTAACAAAAACTGAATATTACATCTGTTAAATAGACTGAAAAATTTATATAATGAGAGTGATGATGCGAGTGCAAGGAGAGGAGCATATGGAAAAGGAATTTGTTTTAACAAGAGAAGAAGAAAATTTATTGTTGGATATTCTGTTTCAGCAAAATTACGCGAGCGAAATTTTAGCGGTGGAGCTTACAGACATTGAGAATGGTTTAAAACAGACAGATGTGACGCAATATAAAAAAATCACAAGATTGTTTTACCGATTAAAAAATAAAGGATATTAAGCACTACCGGAATGGTAGTCTTTTTTTTATGTTATATGCTAAAATAGTTATGTATTTTTATTTTTATTAGAAGAATGTCAGGACAAAATAATAATATGAAAACGCTATCATAAAATGTGAATAGGATCGGAGAATATTAGCAGGAAAAAGGGAAAATGGGGGATGTAACATGATTAGTATTCCGAAAGACGAGTTTCAACAAATTCTTGTGAAGGATTTAATGATTTCATCAGATAAAGTAGCACATGTACAAATAGGGAATGGTCTAGAACATGCTTTACTCGTTCTTGTGAAATCTGGATATTCGGCGATTCCTGTTTTAGACCCTATGTATAAATTACATGGGTTAATTAGTACTGCTATGATTTTAGATGGTATTTTAGGATTAGAGCGCATTGAGTTTGAAAGACTTGAGAATATGAAAGTGGAACAAGTGATGAAGGAAGAGATTCCAGTTCTTATGTTAGAAGATTCTTTTGCAAAAGCTTTAGAAATGACAATTGATCATCCTTTTATTTGCGCTGTCAATGAAGAAGGTTACTTCGAGGGTATTTTAACACGGCGGGCTATTTTAAAATTGTTGAATAAAAAAGTGAGACAGCATAATCGATAACGTAGGGAAAGTGACTTCACAGAAAAGGCGAAGTCACTTTTTTTCGTGCATATCAGTTGTGTATGTATTATATTTAAAAAGACATAAAGCATAAGAAAAGTTTGAACTAACAAACCGTTCTAATGTATAAAAGTATGCAATTAAATTAAGGATGAAATACTTATTAAAATTAGGTGTATGGAAGCTAAGGAAAGAGGGAGAAAGTTGCAAATTGATGATTTTCAAATGATGGTTGTGTTAGCTCAGGAATCAAATATGAGAAAAGCGGCGGAACGTTTATTTGTTTCCCAACCTGCGCTTAGTCAACGATTACAATCTATGGAGAAACAATGGGGAATGAAATTTTTTATTCGTTCACAAAAAGGATTAACAATTACACCTGAAGGGGAAAAAGTTGCAAATTATGCAAAAGAAATGTTACAACGGGAAGAGAGTATTAAAAGTGAACTGGCTCTTTTTAGAACCGAAACATACGGTACGTTAAAAATAGCTGTTGCATCAGTTATTGGGCAATATTGGCTTCCACCTGTTTTGAAAAAATTTGTGCATAAGTATCCTTCTGTGAAGATATCTCTGTTTACTGGCTGGAGTAGTGAAGTGCAAAAGCAATTTTATGAAGGAGACGTTCATGTTGCTATACTGAGAGGGTCACAAGAATACAAAGGGCAGAAACAACAATTATTTGAAGATGAATTATATTTAGTTGATAAAGAAATAAAAGATATTTCGATGTTAAAAGAGACAAATAGACCATTTATTCAATTTAAAAGTGATTCGACCTACTATGGACAAATACAAAATTGGTGGTATGGATTATTTTCAAATCCACCTAAGCGAACGATTGTAGTTGACCAAATTGAAACGTGCAAACAGCTTGTTTTAAATGGAATAGGTTATGCTCTTTTACCTTCGACTGTTTTAAAAGAAGTGCAGGAAAATATGTATAAAACACCTGTTCAATTAACGAGAGAAACATGGTTATTGACGAGTGACTCGGCAAGGCAGTTGAAGCAAGTACAAGCATTTTTAGAAATTATAGAAGAAATTCAAATGGAAAAATAAGATTATTGTCTTGCTACTCGCTCTATCGTTTGGTAGAGTAACATTATAAATGGATTTAGGAGGCAACAAGAATGAAAATGATGGACGCTAACGAAATTATTTCGTTTATTCAAAACAGTGAAAAGAAAACTCCTGTAAAGGTATACATAAAAGGGGATTTAAAAGAGGTAACATTCCCTGAAACAGTACAAGCATTTGTAAATAAAAAATCTGGTGTATTATTCGGAGAATGGTCTGAAATTAAGACAATTCTTGATGAAAATAACAAGCACATTGTTGACTATGTAGTTGAGAATGACCGTCGTAATTCTGCAATTCCAATGCTTGATTTAAAAGGTATTAAAGCTCGTATTGAGCCAGGCGCGATTATTCGTGACCATGTAGAAATTGGTGACAACGCTGTTATCATGATGAATGCAACAATTAACATCGGTGCTGTAATTGGTGAAGGTACTATGATCGACATGAACGCAGTGCTTGGTGGACGTGCAACAGTTGGTAAGAACTGTCACGTAGGTGCAGGAGCTGTACTTGCCGGTGTTATTGAGCCACCTTCTGCAAAACCAGTTATCGTTGAAGATGATGTTGTAATTGGTGCAAATGTAGTTGTTCTAGAAGGCGTTACAGTAGGTAAAGGTGCAGTTGTAGCAGCAGGAGCTGTTGTAACAGAAGATGTGCCTCCATATACAGTTGTTGCGGGAACTCCGGCACGTGTAATTAAAGAAATTGATGAGAAGACAAAAGCAAAAACTGAAATTAAACAAGAGCTTCGTCAATTAAACCCAGAGAAATAAAAAATAAAAAGCGTAAGAGCATGAATGTGCTCTTACGCTTTTTATAGATAGAGGTGCAAAAATGACAGTAAGCAAATTTGTCCAAGTTCGTAGAGATTTACATAAAATTCCGGAGATCGGATTTAAAGAGTGGAAAACACAACAGTATATTTTAGATTATATAGGAACGCTTCCTAATGAATATTTGGAAGTGAAAACATGGAAAACAGGTGTAATTGTTAAAGTAAATGGAAAAAATCCAGAAAAAATAATAGGTTATCGTGCAGATATAGACGGTCTACCAATTACAGAGGAAACTGGATATGAATACTCTTCTGTCCATGAAGGAATGATGCATGCATGTGGACATGATTTGCATGCAACAATCGGTTTAGGACTTCTAACAGCGGCTGTAAGCGAAAGAATAGATGATGATCTTGTTTTTATATTCCAACCAGCTGAAGAAGGTCCAGGTGGTGCACTTCCTATGTTAGAAAGCGATGAGTTAAAAGAATGGAAGCCTAATATGATTCTTGGACTTCATATTGCGCCTGAATACTCTGTGGGAACAATTGCGACAAAAGAAGGTTTATTATTTGCGAATACATCAGAGCTATACGTTGATTTAAAAGGAAAAGGTGGACATGCTGCATATCCGCATACAGCAAATGATATGATTGTTGCAGCGAGTCATCTCGTTACGCAACTTCAATCAGTTATTAGTCGTAATGTGAACCCTCTTGACAGTGCGGTAATTACAATTGGGAAAATTACAGGTGGTACAGTCCAAAACATTATCGCAGAAAAGTCTCGTTTAGAAGGAACAATTCGAACGCTATCAGTGGAATCAATGAAACGTGTTAAAAGCCGAATTGAGGCAATTGTTGCGGGAATAGAAGCTTCTTTTCAATGTGAAGCTGTTATTGACTACGGAGCGATGTATCATCAAGTGTATAACCATGAGGAGCTAACGAGAGAGTTTATGCAATTTACACGTGAACAAACGACTATGGACGTAATTACGTGTACGGAGGCAATGACAGGTGAAGACTTTGGTTATATGCTTCGAGAGATACCTGGATTTATGTTTTGGCTTGGAGTAAATTCAGAATATGGTTTACATCATGCGAAATTAAAACCAGACGAAGAGGTTATTGAGAAAGCAATTGTATTTTTAAATCAATATGTGAAGTGGAAGGGAAATAGAAAGTGAACTTACTCGCTAATTGTGCAATAGTTTAGAGTGGGGACTTCTTAGTTCAGAGACGAAAACATCTTTCGTATTCGTTAGTGTTAGACATCTTCATACAAATGAGTAAAGTTAAATTTGACGTCTTAATAATGAGCAGGGGGTTTTTAGCCACTGCTCATTATTAATTATTGCTAATAGGGAAGATAATTATTTAACTACCCTATATATGTTTACTTTTAGTATGAAAAGTGTGTAAAATCAATGTGATACATAGAAAAAAGGGTGGGGAATGACGTGCAAATTAGCAGTGCGATTTTATGTTTCGTCTTATATGCATATGTTATTATTGCGGCGGTTTATTTTGGGATAAGTTTTTACGCCTATCGTTTAGCAAATAATAGTGAATATGAAGAAACATACAAATGGGTGAAAAGATATTTGTCACCTGTACTAGAAATTATGAATGGATTTGTTCTTTTTTTATTTATTGGATTAATTGCTTTCTCGACGAGTTTAGTAGGGAATAAGACTACGTTATTTGTACTAGGTATCATTATTTTTATGCTATTAGGAATTCGGATTGGTAATACGGTGTTTTGGAACGAAAGAAAAATAGATGGTTGGACAGGGATGTTTATTCCATGTATGTTAGCTGCAATTGTGACGAATATAGAACATGAATATTATCAATTACATTTTTGGCTTATCATTGTTTTAACAATCCTCTCTGTTTTGTATATAAGTACTGTCGTGCTAACATACATCGCAAATGAAAAAGGAGATGCAAAAGGTGCGCACTTCTTTAGAGGGCGTGCATTATTATGGAGTGTGCCGACGATGGCAGTTATAGGAATTATTGCGATATTAGTAAATGGATATCAATTTACTAATTGGCAATTGTTTTTAGAAACTTGGTGGATCTTCATTGTTTCGCTTGTAGCTTTTTTAGGCGCAACACATTATTTATTCCATCAACATCATTACATATTGGCACTGTTATTCGCATTTACACAACTTTTATTTGCTTTTTTCGGACAAGAAACGCTATTGTTCGTTTTTGAAACATTTAGTTCATTTGGAAATATATTTGTATTTGGTATGTTAATTTTCGGTATCGCGTTTTATTTACAACAGTATTTTTATATGCAAAAACAAAAATAAGAAGTATATACAGGTTTTTGTAGCGAATTTAAAGTATGTTACAATAAAAGTACATAGTATTTGATGTTATTGGAGGAATTCCTGTGGGCGAAAAAGAGAAAGAATTTGCTGTTATTGGGCTTGGCCGTTTTGGTGGAAGTATTTGCCGTGAATTAGCTCAATTAGGTATGGAAGTAATGGCAATTGACTCAGATGAGGATAAAATTAATGAGTTTGCAAATATAGCTTCGCATGCTGTAATTGCAGATTCAACAGATGAGATGGTATTAAAAAGTCTTGGTATTCGTAATTTTGATCATGTAGTCGTTGCTATTGGAGATAATTTGAATTCAAGTATTTTAACAACGTTAATTTTGAAAGAATTAGGTGTGAAAAATATTACTGTAAAAGCTCAAAATGACTATCATGAAAAAGTGTTAAGTAAAATAGGGGCAGATCATATTGTGCATCCAGAACGAGATATGGGAAAAAGGATTGCTAATAATATCGCATCAAGTAATGTGTTAGATTACCTAGAGCTTTCAGATGAGCATAGTATTGTAGAGATTATCGCAAATAAAAAAATTGATGGGCACTCTTTAATTGAATTAGATATTCGTGCGAAGTTTGGTTTGAACATTGTAGCAATTAAACGTGGAAAAGAAGTTATCGTATCTCCTCGAGCTACAGAAAACGTTCAGGCGGGAGATATATTAATTGTAATTGGTCATGACGATGAAGTAGATCGTTTTAAGCATTTTTTAAGATAAGAGAAAAGGACAATGCCGAGGAGGCATTGTCCTTTTTCTTATATTTCCATAATGATTGGTAAAATCATTGGACGACGTTTCGTTTTTTCGTATAGGAATGGTGCTAATGTGTCTGTAATCTCATTTTTAATTTCAGACCATTGTGTTGTTTTTCGCTCCATTACTTTTTCTAAATGTGTTGTAATTAATGTTTGAGCATCGTTGATTAAATCGCTGCTTTCACGCATATAAACGAAACCACGCGAGATGATATCAGGTCCTGCTGCAACTTTAAATTCTTTCATATCAATGCTTACAACTACAATAACAAGTCCTTCTTCAGAAAGAATGCGACGATCACGTAATACGATATTACCGATATCTCCAATACCATTTCCATCGATATAGACAGAGCCAGATGGGATTTTCCCAGCTACGCTTGCTTCATCAGAACGTAAAGCAAGAACATCTCCATTATCCATAATGAAACAATTTTCTTCTGGAATACCACAATCATTCGCTAATTTCATATGCATACGTTGCATACGATATTCACCATGAATTGGCATGAAATATTTCGGCTTAATAAGACGTAGCATTAACTTTTGTTCTTCTTGTCCACCGTGTCCACTCGTATGAATATTTGAGAGTTTACCATGGATTACATCAGCACCAGCGCGGTACAACATGTTAATTGTACGACTTACACTAATTGTATTGCCTGGGATTGGTGAAGAAGAGAAAACAACTGTATCGCCAGGGATAATTTGAATTTGACGATGTGTACCATTGGCAATACGTGAAAGTGCTGCCATCGGCTCCCCTTGACTACCTGTACATAACATAACAACTTTATTAGCTGGTAGGCGGTTTAGCTGAGCTGTGTCTATGAATGTATCCTTTGGACACCGGATATAACCAAGGTTTTGTCCGATTTCAATAGCCGCTTCCATACTTCGACCGAATACAGCTACTTTACGATTGTTTTCAACAGCAGCCTCAACAACTTGTTGTAAGCGATGGATATTCGATGCAAAGGTTGCGAATATAATACGACCGTCTACTTTGCGGAATATATCTTGAATACTATCACCAACGCGGCGCTCAGACATCGTAAAGTTTGGCACTTCACTGTTTGTACTATCAGATAAGAGACAAAGTACACCGTCTTTTCCGATTTCGGCCATTTTTGTTAAATCTGCTGGCTCACCTACTGGTGTGAAATCAAATTTGAAATCACCTGTATGAACGACTTGTCCTTGAGGTGTTTTCACAACAACTCCGTATGAATCCGGAATACTGTGAGTTGTACGGAAGAAGGAAACAGATGTCTTTTTAAATTTAATAACATCATCTTCTTGAATTTCATAAAGTTTTGCTTTACGAAGTAATCCGTGCTCTTCTAATTTGTTTTTTATTAGGGCAATTGCTAATTTTCCGCCGTAAATTGGAATGTTTACTTGACGTAATAGATAAGGAATTCCACCGATATGATCTTCGTGACCATGTGTAATGAATAACCCTTTAATTTTATCTTCGTTTCGCACAAAATAAGTGTAATCTGGTATTACATAATCGATCCCGAGGAGTTCGTCTTCTGGAAATTTAATTCCAGCATCAATTATAATAATTTCATCTTGAAATTGAACAGCATATGTATTTTTACCGATTTCACCAAGACCACCGAGGGCAAAAACGGCAGCTTGATCATTTTTTAGGAATTTCATATGACTATACGATCTCCGCTAATATTAAATCAGCGTTTTGTTTTTCATATTCAAGATGAGCACCAGTAACAGACTGAACGAACTCGATATTATATGCGAACTTATTTAATTTTTTACGAACATCCTTTTGAGACGTAGCCTCTAAATATAAAACTTTTGTATTTTCACGTACTGGGACCTCAGTTAATTTTTCTTGATAAAATACTTTAAAAATCATTTGGAAAACCTCTCCTTGTCTATGTTTTGCATTATCTGTTACTTATTATAAAGCAAACAGTCACGATTTTCATGTTTTTTCGAATGAGAATGAAGAAAAAGCCCGAAATGGGCACAATTTAAGCGATTGTCTTCTTACGGACTAAATCGTTTAAATAACGCTTGAGCTTTTTCTTCAGCTTCTTCAGCATGATTACTCCTTCCTTTCCTTATTTAAAACATGCATATTACTAATGATAACTCTGTCTCCCATACAAGAAAGAAGATTAGAAGTGAATAGTGAATCTTGTTCTTTTTAGTATAGTGTAAGTTATCTTGTAGTAACGATTAGTAGCCGTTAGTTATAGATATAGTATGAGGAAGAATAGAAAAGAAAATTCATCCGAACAAGTATCCACATTTTTTCACTAATAGTATATGCACATTTCATAAATAAGGTCAGAAAGTGAACGCTTTCTTCACAGATGTTTAATATGTTATACTTTTTTTTGAAATTTGAAAAGTGATAATCAAAATAGGAATATAGAGTGCCAGAAAGGATTTTGACAAATGAATGATAAAATTGTCTTTTTTGATATTGATGGAACATTATTAGATCATGATAAGAAAATTCCGCAATCTACAAGAGATGCAGTAAGAGATTTACAAGAAAAAGGTGTGCATGTAGCGATTGCGACAGGGCGTGCGCCATTTATGTTTGAAGATATTCGTGAGGAACTCAATATACATAATTATGTTAGTTTTAACGGGCAGTATGTTGTATTTGAGGATGAGGTATTATTTAATAATCCATTACATCCTGATGCACTACATAAGTTTACTCAGTTTGCAAAACAAGAAGGATATCCACTTGTATATCTTGACCATCAAGAAATGAGAGCGTCAGTGGAATATCATGATTATGTAAAAGAAGGTTTTGGAAGCTTACAATTCGAGCATCCGGCATATGAACCTGATTTTTATGAGAAACGCGATATTTATCAAACGCTTCTTTTTTGTGAAGTAAACGAAGAAGAAAAGTTTATTCATCATTATCCAGATTTTCATTTTATACGCTGGCATGCATATTCAATGGATATTATCCCTAATGGTGGTTCTAAGGCAAAAGGGATTGAGAAGTTTATTGAGAAAATAGGATTTAATCGTGAACAAGTATATGCATTTGGGGACGGATTAAATGATTTAGAAATGATTGAAGCAGTAGGAACGGGTATTGTGATGGGGAATGGTCATGAGGATTTGAAAAAACTTGCTAATTATGTGACAAAAGATGTTAATGAAGACGGTATTTATCACGGATTAAAGTGGGCTGGCTTGTTATAAGTAAGTGTGGAACCCATTTCATATAATAAAAAGGCGGAAGGTTAACTTCCGCCTTTTTACTATTATCGCTCGAGAGGTTTTGAATCATCGGGAGCCACAAATGGATTGTCTTTATTAATATGGTCATAGAACATAACACCGTTTAAATGGTCGATTTCATGTTGGAATACAATTGCTGGTAAACCTTTTAATCGCAGTTTTACGTCTTCACCGTTAATCGTTGTTGCCTTTACTGTAATTCTCGTGTAACGAGGGACATAACCAGGTACTTCACGGTCTACAGATAGACAGCCTTCACCATTTTGTAAATATGTACGTTCAACAGAATGACTAATGATTTTTGGGTTAAATAATGCGTAGCTATATAACGTATCGTTCGTATCAGTTACATGAACCGCAATCATTTTCTTTGAAATACCGATTTGCGGAGCCGCTAATCCGATTCCGGGGCGTAAATTATATTTTTCAGCCATTTCAGGGTCCTGGCTATTTATTACAAATTCAATCATTTCTTTAAGAGTATTTGTATCTTCCTCGCTAGCAGGTAAGGAGACCTCTTCTGCGACGTCGCGCAAAATAGGATTTCCTTCACGAATTACCTCATTCATTGTAAGCATATGTAATCTCTCCTTTCTCCTCTAGTCTACCAAAGGAGATAAAAAAAGTCATCGGCAAGTAAGGAAGAGCTACTTGGAAACAAATCTTCTACAGATAAGTTATGTAATAAAAAGAAAAGACGGCAAAGCCGTCTGTTTCTTTCCATAGTTGTTTCATTTTACATTAATTAGCGAATGCAAGCAGCACCAACGATAATTAAAAGGATAAACAACACAACGATTAAGGCGAAGCCGCTTCCAGATCCGCCACAAGAACCGCCATAACCGTAGGAAGGATATGAACAAGTTGTTGGATAGCAATATGAGTATCCGTACATGAGATGACCTCCTTTATCATTTCCCGCTAATACTGCGGTTACTATAATGTATGGAGGAATGATCAGAAATGTATAGGTATTTACCTATAAAAGGAAGAAGTGTTTGTATAATTTTCTTGAGAAGAGAGAAAAACTAAGGAGAATTAAATCGTTTACATATTATTCTAAGAGAAAAAATAAGTTAAAAAGGGAATAATATAACAGCAGGTTATTGCTTACTAATACAGATGTGAAAAATAAAAACACGTTTGTGTAGAGGAAACCGGCATATTATTTATAAAAAAACGTATTCAAAGTAATTGACATCGTAATTAGAATAGTTGTAAACTAAAAAACGTGATCAAGATTGTATTAATATGTTTTTGAAAAAACATTAGTACAGATTGTTAGGTACACAAAATTATTCTCAACCGACAAACAAATTTGTTGGTTTACATTGTTGCGCTTTCAGTCTAGCTAATAGATAGTGAAAGCGTTTCAGAATATGGTTCAAGAGAGGAAGAGGTGAACGGAATGGGTACTAAAACAAAAAAGACCCTATTTAATGTTGATGAGCAAATGAAAGCTATCGCAGCTCAATTTGAAACATTACAAATTTTAAATGAAAAAGGCGAAGTTGTGAATGAAGCAGCTATGCCTGAATTATCTGATGATCAATTAAAAGAATTAATGCGCCGTATGGTGTATACTCGCGTACTAGATCAACGTTCTATTTCTTTAAACCGTCAAGGACGTTTAGGTTTCTACGCACCAACTGCTGGACAAGAGGCTTCTCAATTAGCAAGTCATTTCGCACTTGAAGCAGAAGATTTCATCTTACCAGGATATCGTGACGTTCCACAATTAGTGTGGCACGGTCTACCATTATACCAAGCATTCTTATTCTCTCGTGGACATTTCATGGGTAACCAAATGCCTGAGAATGTAAATGCACTTGCTCCACAAATCATTATCGGTGCGCAAATCATCCAAACTGCTGGTGTTGCGTTAGGTATGAAATTACGTGGTAAAAAATCTGTTGCAATTACTTACACTGGTGACGGTGGTGCTTCACAAGGTGACTTCTACGAAGGTATGAACTTTGCGGGTGCATTCAAAGCTCCAGCAATCTTCGTTGTACAAAACAACCGTTATGCAATCTCTACTCCAGTAGAAAAGCAATCTGCAGCTAAAACTGTAGCACAAAAAGCAGTAGCAGCAGGTATTTACGGAATTCAAGTAGACGGTATGGATCCATTAGCTGTATACGCAGCAACTGCTTTCGCTCGTGAGCGCGCAGTAAATGGCGAAGGTCCTACTTTAATCGAGACTTTAACATTCCGTTATGGTCCACATACAATGGCTGGTGATGACCCAACTCGTTACCGTACAAAAGATATCGAAAACGAATGGGAACAAAAAGATCCAATCGTACGCTTCCGTGCATTCTTAGAAAACAAAGGCCTATGGTCTCAAGAAGTTGAAGAGAAAGTTATCGAAGAAGCAAAAGAAGATATCAAACAAGCAATTGCTAAGGCTGACCAAGCTCCAAAACAAAAAGTTACTGATTTAATGGAAATCATGTACGAAAAAATGCCTTACAACTTAGCTGAACAATATGAAATTTACAAAGAAAAGGAGTCGAAGTAAGCCATGGCTCAAATGACAATGATTCAAGCAATCACTGATGCTTTACGCGTTGAAATGAAAAATGATCCTAACGTACTTGTGTTTGGTGAAGACGTTGGTGTAAACGGCGGAGTATTCCGTGCTACTGAAGGTTTACAAGCTGAATTCGGTGAAGATCGTGTAATGGATACTCCACTTGCAGAGTCTGGTATTGGTGGACTTGCAGTTGGACTTGCACTTGAAGGCTTCCGTCCAGTTCCAGAAATCCAATTCTTCGGTTTCATTTATGAAGTAATGGATTCAGTTTCTGGTCAATTAGCTCGTATGCGTTACCGTTCTGGTGGACGTTGGACTGCTCCAGTAACAATTCGTTCTCCATTCGGTGGTGGTGTTCATACTCCTGAACTACATGCTGATAGCTTAGAAGGATTAGTGGCACAACAACCTGGTCTAAAAGTTGTTATTCCATCTACTCCATACGATGCAAAAGGTCTTTTAATCTCTGCGATTCGTGACAACGATCCAGTTATCTACTTAGAGCATATGAAATTGTACCGTTCATTCCGTCAAGATGTACCAGAAGGTGATTACACAATTGATTTAGGCAAAGCTGACATCAAACGTGAAGGTACAGATGTATCTGTTATCGCTTATGGTGCTATGGTTCATGCTGCATTAAAAGCTGCTGAAGAACTTGAAAAAGAAGGTATCTCTTTAGAGGTTGTTGACTTACGTACAGTTCAACCATTAGATATCGAAACAATCATCGCTTCTGTTGAAAAAACAGGCCGCGTAGTTGTAGTTCAAGAAGCTCAAAAACAAGCTGGTATTGCAGCTAACGTTGTAGCGGAAATTAACGACCGTGCAATCTTAAACTTAGAAGCTCCAGTTGTACGTGTTGCAGCTGCTGATACAGTATTCCCATTCTCTCAAGCTGAGAGCGTATGGTTACCAAACCATAAAGATATTGTTGAAGCTGTTAACAAAGTAATGAACTTCTAATTTTTAGTTTTTCATGTGCAAAAGAAATCAGCACATGCTGGTTTCTTTTGTACATATTCCATAATAATGAAATGAATCAGGGGGCTGAATTCCGTGGCATTTGAATTTAAACTACCAGATATCGGTGAAGGTATCCACGAAGGTGAAATCGTAAAATGGTTTATTAAACCAGGCGATGAAGTAAATGAAGACGATGTACTTCTTGAAGTACAAAATGATAAAGCAGTAGTAGAAATCCCTTCTCCTGTTAAAGGTAAAGTACTTGAAGTACTTGTAGAAGAAGGAACAGTTGCAATTGTAGGAGATACATTAATTAAATTTGATGCTCCTGGATACGAAAACCTTAAATTTAAAGGTGACGATCATGATGAAGCTCCAAAAGCTGAAGAAGCAGCAGTAGAAGCTCCAGCAGCGGAAACTACTCCAGCAGCAACTGCAGAAGTAGTAAATGAGCGAGTAATCGCTATGCCATCTGTTCGTAAATATGCTCGTGAAAAAGGTGTAGATATTCATAAAGTAGCTGGTTCTGGTAAGAACGGCCGTGTTGTGAAAACTGACATCGATGCATTTGCAAATGGTGGACAAACTGTAGCAGCAACTGAGGCTCCAGCAGCAGTAGAAGCTACTCCAGCAGCAGCAGCAGCGAAAGAAGAAGCACCAAAAGCACAACCAATCCCAGCTGGTGAATATCCAGAAACTCGTGAGAAAATGAGTGGTATCCGTAAAGCGATTGCGAAAGCAATGGTTAACTCTAAGCATACAGCTCCTCACGTAACATTAATGGATGAAGTAGATGTAACAGAACTTGTTGCTCACCGTAAGAAGTTCAAAGCTGTTGCAGCTGACAAAGGTATTAAATTAACTTACCTTCCATACGTTGTAAAAGCTTTAACATCTGCATTACGTGAATTCCCAATGTTGAATACTGCTTTAGACGATGCTTCTCAAGAAATCGTTCATAAACATTACTTCAACATCGGTATCGCAGCTGATACAGACAAAGGTCTATTAGTACCAGTTGTTAAAGATACAGATCGTAAATCTATCTTTACTATTTCTAACGAGATCAATGAACTTGCTGGTAAAGCACGTGATGGTCGTTTAGCTCCAACTGAAATGAAAGGTGCTTCTTGCACAATTACAAACATTGGTTCTGCAGGTGGACAATGGTTCACTCCAGTTATCAATCACCCAGAAGTAGCAATCCTTGGTATCGGCCGTATCGCTGAGAAACCAGTTGTGAAAAACGGTGAAATCGTTGCAGCTCCAGTATTAGCATTATCTCTAAGCTTTGACCATCGTTTAATTGACGGCGCAACTGCTCAAAAAGCATTAAACCAAATTAAACGTCTATTGAATGACCCACAATTATTAGTAATGGAGGCGTAATAACAATGGTAGTAGGAGATTTCCCAATTGAATTAGATACAGTCGTTGTTGGTGCAGGTCCTGGTGGATACGTTGCGGCAATTCGTGCAGCACAATTAGGTCAAAAGGTAGCGATTATTGAAAAATCTAACCTTGGTGGCGTATGCTTAAACGTTGGATGTATTCCTTCAAAAGCGTTAATCAATGCAGGTCATCGTTATGAGAATGCAATGCATTCTGATGACATGGGTATCACTGCAGAGAACGTAAAAGTTGACTTTACAAAAGTTCAAGAATGGAAAAACGGCGTAGTTAAGAAATTAACTGGCGGTGTTGAAGGCCTTCTTAAAGGTAACAAAGTTGAAATCATTCGCGGTGAAGCTTACTTCGTAGATGCTAATACATTACGCGTAATGACTGAAGATGCAGCACAAACTTATACGTTTAAAAATGCTGTTCTTGCAACTGGTTCTACACCAATCGAAATTCCAGGATTCAAATACTCTAAACGTGTTATCAACTCTACAGGCGCTTTAAGCTTACCTGAAATTCCTAAAAAACTTGTTGTAATCGGCGGCGGTTACATCGGTATGGAATTAGGTACTGCATATGCTAACTTCGGTACAGAAGTTACTGTAGTAGAAGCTGGCGACGAAATCTTAGCTGGTTTCGAAAAAGCTATGAGCTCTGTTGTTAAACGTGCTCTACAGAAAAAAGGTAACGTAAATATCCATACAAAAGCTATGGCTAAAGGCGTTGAAGAAACAGAAACTGGCGTAAAAGTTAGCTTTGAAGTTAACGGTGAAATCCAAACTGTAGAAGCAGATTACGTATTAGTAACTGTAGGTCGTCGTCCAAACACTCAAGAAATCGGTCTTGAGCAAGTTGGAATTAAAATGACTGACCGTGGCATTATCGAAATTGATGAGCAATGCCGTACAAATATTTCAAACATCTATGCAATCGGTGATATCGTTCCTGGACCACCATTAGCTCACAAAGCTTCTTACGAAGGTAAAGTAGCTGTTGAAGTAATTAGTGGCCATGCATCAGCAATCGATTACATCGGAATTCCTGCAGTATGCTTCACTGATCCAGAATTAGCATCTGTTGGTTACACTAAGAAACAAGCTGAAGAAGCAGGAATGAAAGTAGCTGTATCTAAGTTCCCATTCGCTGCAAACGGTCGTGCGTTATCATTAAACAGCACTGACGGTTTCTTACAACTTGTAACGCGTAAAGAAGATGGTCTTCTTGTAGGTGCACAAGTTGCAGGTGCAGGTGCTTCTGATATTATCTCTGAGATTGGTTTAGCTATCGAAGCTGGAATGACAGCTGAAGATATCGCTCAAACAATCCATGCTCACCCAACATTAGGTGAAATCACAATGGAAGCAGCTGAAGTTGCTCTTGGAATGCCAATTCACATTGTAAAATAATTTAAGTAATGTAAATACCCCATCTCTTATTTAAAGAGATGGGGTATTTTTATTTTCATAAAATGACTTGCAAGGTCTTTATATGTACTTGTCGAATGAATATATAATACTTTAAATGAACCGTTAGCATATATGCCGTTATATAATATGTAATTGATTCAAACTTAATCCCATATATTAATAAAATAGAGCATGTCAAAGGAGAAGGTTCCATGAGAATATTACATGTTATATTTTATCATTTTCTATTATGGAGTGGTTTTTCCATTGTATTAACATTATCGAATGGTGATAAGTTTCATTATAAAGTAATTCTCTTTTTCGTATTTCTTTATTTGGCATATGTGATTGCATGTTTTGTATTACACGTAAGAAAGCAGGCATTATTCCTTACGTGTTCAAATTGCATACTTTTTTTAATCATATTCTCTATTTTTTAAATTAACGTTTATAGAAATACATTGTTCTTCCATTAAATAGTTGTAACTCTCCTTCTAATTTCTTCGCTAGAAAACGGCTAAATTCATTTGCTTTTCCTTTATCACCAAATGTTGCTGTAGTAGGCAAAGAAACCTGAATAAAAGATTGTTCCTTTTCTATTCCAATCCCAACATAAATAGAATCATATCGATCGTGACTCGATTGGAGTTTTAATGTTGTTGCTGATGTATCTAATATTTCATAAGGAAAAGCTGTATTTGTATAAGCATAATTAATTTGATCACCAGTCTTGGAAGTAACGGTTTTATAGTTATGAAAAAGGTGTTTAACATCTTCTATTGAAACAGATTGTTGATTGGATTTAGGTACAAGTGTGATAAAGGCGTGTTGCATACAAATTCCCCCTTAGCTTAGTAGAATAATATCATTCTACATCCTACTGAATTTTTTGACAATTAAAAGGAGTATTACTTTTTTTGTTTAATATATTAATGAGTAGGAAGTGTTATTTAGAAAGGTGGAAACTCATGTTTGAAAAATTGTATGATGAGCATGAAAGTGTGAAGGTACGATTTTTAGGATTTATGACGCATGATACACGTTATGATTTTGGAGTTATTTATACAAATATGTTTTTTGGAAAGCCACTTATTGTTTGTATGCAAACAGGGAGATCTACTTTGCTTGGGAGAGATGATGTAGAAAATGTTCCATATATACAGGAAACTTTTAAGTTAGGATCGGAAGAGGAGGCGGAGGAGTTAGCTCAGTTTTTTAAATTTCTTGTTCCGTCTACTTCTTTGCATGCGGAGTATGAAGAATAATTAACAAGAAACAGTCGTACGTATGAGATATGGCTGTTTTTTTGTGTTAATATCGCATACTAATTTAATTTTAAAATATTTAATGTGTTATACTAAAAACCTATTGACGTAAAAAGTATAACATATTAAAATAAAGACAGAAAGTTAAGCGGTTACAAAAGTTTTTGGGATTATAAACTTAGGGGGAAATGAAAAATGGGAACAATCGTATGTCAAGATTGTGAAGGTACAATTGCACACTTCGAGGATGAGAAAGTAACGGTACTTTACGGGAAATGTGGATCTTGCGGATGTGATCACACAGAACATACAAAAGCCCAATAATTGATAGGAAATTGACAGCTAAAAGTTTTTAGGACCATAAACTTAGGGGGAAATGAAAAATGGGAACAATCGTATGCCAAGTTTGTGAAGGAACAATCGGACATTTTGAAGATGAGAAAACGACAGTACTTTATGGGAAATGTGGTTCCAATTGTGACTGTGCTAGTAGAGACAATGCGAAAGCTTAATCATATATAAGTAGATTATTCTTTAAACTCAGGGGGAAATGAAAATGGGAACAATCGTATGCCAAGTTTGTGAAGGAACAATCGGACATTTTGAAGATGAAAAATCAACAGTACTTTATGGGAAATGTGGATCTCATTGCGAATGTGACCATACAGAACATACAAAAGCTTAATAATTAAGAAAAAACGCCTACACATGTAGGCGTTTTTTTAATAGATTGTAGTTGTATGCCCGACTGTTGCAACAATTGCATCATCTCTAATAGGAATAAATCCTATTGATGTTTGTGGCGTGTTAGGAGGGGCATATTGACTCATCATACGGCTATCAATACGAGTAATAAAATCGGTTAAATAAGCTGAAATAAAAGCATAAGGAATCCTTCGTTCATTTAATGAATAAATAATTTCCTCTTTCGTTTTTACGCCTACGCCATGTCCGTAAAAAAAGAAGTTTCCTAGATAGATTGTATTTTCTCCTTGCCACTCAATCGTAGCTGGATTAACTTGTGGATTTTTAAAGTAAACGAGGTCACCTGGAACGATATCGCCACTCGTTTTTGTTATGAGCTTTAAGTCGCGATCGTAGTCCCATGTATAAAGTAAGAGGTTTGCGAATAGACGGTTGAAAGTTTTTTCCTCATATAATGATAGTAATGCTTTGTAAAAAATGATAATCATTGCGGTGGCACATTCAGTTCCATATAGTTTTCCGTTTTTAAAAATATCTTGGATGGCAATGGAAGGGGCTATGTTTGGGAGTAGTTGAAATCCGCCAAGTGATGTTCTTTCCCAAAACTGAGGGTTGCAAAAAGATTGTTGAAACGTACGAAACTGAAATCCACTTTGAAAAAGTTCTAGCGCGGAAGTAATAATATTAACTCGTAAATTAAGATCAAAGCTGAGTTCATCGGCTGTTCGGAAGGAATAAACTTCTTGATTTCCCGCCATTATGGATAAAATCTGTTGTTTTTCAGCTGCAAATGGCTCATATTCATTTGTGATATAAGGGTGTACAATAGAACGGCCTATCACAATCATAATGGTATCCCCACCTATACGTTACAGATTTCGCGATACGGGAAAGCCTATATTGGACTTTAGACATAGGATGAAAGTATCGCTTTTTCATAGAAAAACATTTATCCCGCTATTTGCGGGCAGTAAGAATTCCACCTCAAAATTCGGCTGGAGCCCTGCTGTCCGTAAACGCCCGATTGGTGAAGGCTAATAATCAGTGGGGATGAACAAAACCCCACTGATTAAAGTTTCACTTTATATTTTGGTAGACTTTAACTACAGACAAGTACAAGTCTTTAAAACGCCAATGTGTTCTTTGAAAAAAGATAGCATAGGGAGTTCGATAGCCGAATTCAAGCTATCGGTAAAATGATATGTGTCGTCAAGAACAAGACGCTAAAACACCTGAACACGAATCTGTACGGTATGGTTATAGTACCGTAGCTCACGAACCTATACGATTTGTTGTGAGAGTGGTGATGGCACACCGCAATCTTGCACGTCAGCGATACCAGAAATGGACTTCGCCTTAGGTAGCAAAAATCCCACTGAGGTTAGTTAGCTTGCCCCATTAGGGTGGGAATGTCAAATTCTTTAGTATCGTATGAAAAAAAGAGAAAAAAGGTGAAAGAAAAGCCTATCAACTGATAGGCTTGTACTCTTTAATAACACGTAATGTTTGTAATGTCATATCTTCAGGACCTTGTACAGGTAACCCAGCTTCTAAATTTTTAAGAATATACTCTAAGTTATCTTGTGTAATAATTTCCCCCGGAGTAAAGATTGGAATCCCTGGTGGATAAACCATAACAAAATCAGCTATAATACGACCTGCTGCGTTTTCAAATGGAATGACTTCTGTTTCTGAATAAAAAGCATCTCTAGGAGAAAGTGCTAGCACAGGTATTTCTGGTATTTCTACTTGTACTTGAACACCTTTGTCTGCTCTATTTCTATATGTTGCTGCTAAATCTTGTAATGCTGTAATAAGTGTATCTGTTTCACTTTCTGTATCTCCAAATGTGATAAGACAAAGTATGTTATATAAATCAGAGAGTTCTACTTCAATGTTGTAATGTTCTCTAAGCCATACTTCAGCCTGATGGCCTGTAATACCTAAATCTTTTACAGATACAATTATCTTTGTAGGATCATAGTTAAAAGTAGCATCTGTTCCTAGCATTTCTTTTCCGGGACAATAAAGATGCTCAATAGCATTAATAGCATCACGAACATGCTCAGCTAATTGTATTGTTTGTTCTATGAGAGCTGTTCCTTCTGTAGCAAGACGTTTTCTAGCAACATCAAGGGATGCTAACAAAATGTAAGAAGTTGATGTAGTCGTAAGCATGCTAATAATGGATTGGACATGCTTTACGTTCACAAGACCTTCTTTTACATTAAGAATAGAGCTTTGGGTTAAAGACCCACCTAATTTGTGAACACTTGTTGCTGCCATATCTGCACCTGCTTGCATAGCTGATATTGGTAGTTCATCATGAAAATGGATATGAACACCGTGAGCCTCATCAACAAGTACAGGAATATCGTAAGAATGAGCTAATTCTACAATCTGCTCTAAATCTGCAGCAAACCCAAAATATGTTGGATTTATAACAAGTAAGCCTTTCGCATCTGAGTGCTCTTCAAGAGCCTTTTTGACAGATTGAATTGTGATCCCATGTGAAATACCGAGCTTCGGATCAATCTCAGGATGCATGAAAATTGGTTTTGCACCTGAGAAAATAATAGCTGACATTACTGATTTATGCACATTCCGTGGCACGAGGATTTTATCCCCAGGACCGCACACGCTCATCACCATTGTCATAATTGCACCACTTGTACCTTGAATAGAAAAGAACGTATGATCTGCACCGAAAGCAGCGGCTGCTAAATCCTGTGCTTCTTTAATCATACCTTTTGGATGATGTAAATCATCGAGCGGCGCAATATTAATTAAATCAATTGCTAATGCATTATGCCCAATAAATTCGCGAAATGTAGGATCCATGCCCTGTCCTTTTTTATGACCAGGAATATGGAATTGAACTGGATTTCGCTTACTGTGCTCAACTAAAGCGGTAAACAATGGTGTTTCGTATTGGGACAATCTATACACCCCTTCTTCTTCGTAATATTTATTAGAGTTTGTTTTATATGATTTCATCTCATTCTAAAAGGAAATTAAGATGACAAACTTTTAGAACTTGACTTGTTTTTCTGCCATTCGCAAAAGCCTTTTTGGGGATGGTAGTCTCACTTTATTCTCTATAAAACAAAAGCATTATATCACCAATAATTATAGATGTATAGAAAAATCGCCTTTTCAAGGTGAGTATGTTTAATAGTTATATTTTAAATACTGCAAAGAGGAAGACAATTCCATTGAAATGGATAAATGGTGTATAATGCAGAGTGGCTATAGTGAAGAATAAAAGGCTGTCTTAAAGGTAGCATAATGGAAAAAGAAAGAATACTGAATGAGGTGCAAAAATGGAATATCAATATCCACTTGATTACAATTGGTCAAATGAAGAAATGGTAGCAGTTGTAAAGTTTTATGAAGCGATTGAAAAGGTATATGAAAAAGGAGTTTTGAGAGAAGATTTGATGGAATTATATCGTCGTTTTAAAGAGATTGTGCCATCGAAGGCAGCGGAGAAAAAAATTGATAAAGAATTTCAAGAAGTAAGTGGATATTCTATATATCGTACGATTCAAAGAGCAAAAGAAGTAGCGGAAAAAAAGATTGTAAAAATGTAAAAATATTTTGAAAATTAAAATGCGAAGTGCTATAATGTGATAACAACTAAAAACGGACAATATAAATTGTCCGTTTTCTACTATCGATTACAAAGTGCATATAAAGGAAGGAGTGGTTGCATCGTAGATTCAATCTTAGCAAGGAATTGTTCGTTGGTCATTGCTGAAAACTCCTCTGGTGATATATGAATACCGACTAATAACTCTGCTTTTTTCACAGTAGCTAAACGTTCAATCATCTTTTGTAAGTCTTCCGTTTCAAGCGTTTTATGTAGTTTTACACCTGGTTTAGTATGGTCAATGGACCAAACGAAGTCATTTGGAATATTTGTTTTTAAATCATTTAAATGTTCTAAGAAGGCGTGAGCCGTCTCCACTTTTTGTGGACACTCATAGATTAAACCAAAGTATATGAAGGCGTGAGTACCCCATAAACCAATTTGAAAGTGTGGTAACATTTTATATCCACGTTTATTTGTTGAAAAAGCAACCCAAGTATCGTTTGGTGGATTGACTTTGCGGCGTGCATGTTTTGCTACATGGTAGAAAAAGTTTTCATCAGTTTGTTGTGATAAATATTCTGCAAATTGTTCCCCTAAAGCTTCTAGCTTAGGATGAATATTCGTTTTAATTGCGCTCATTCGTTCTTCAAGACCATCAACAGTAAAGACTTCAAAATCAGTTGATGTGAATGTTTGTAGTGTCATGATTGTTCCTCCAACTCCTATTTTGTTTTAATTTTAGCATAGCTTGTACTATTCATAAAAAAAACATCACAAAAAAATTTAAATAAAAAAATATAATTTTGTTGCATAGATGATTTATCCAACATAGTATAGTATAAAACAAAAAATCAGAAAATTGAATCAATTCTAGTCCGAGGGCAGACGAATATTGGGAGGAGGCAAAAAAAATGAGACAGGTGATTAATGCGTTAAAGAGAACAGATGCTGAAAAGAGAATTCCGGTGCTACGTTTGGAGCTAGATTATGAATTAGCAACTTTATATGATGCGATGATGGATAACGACAAACAGAAAAAAGAAGAGTGCGTACAAAAATTAGAAGTGTTAAGACTTGAAATGATCCGTTTAGAAGCGTAATAATAGTATATGTATAAATAATTAGTTGGTGCGAACCTTATAAAGGGTTCGTTTTTTCTGTGAACAGTATAGATCGGAGTGTTTAAACATGCAAGAAGTATGGAAAGACATCGATACACACGCGAAACAGTGGATTCGAGAAGCCGGAGAACAATTAATGGCGTCACTGAAAAAAACACTTATTATAGAAACAAAGTCAAATGCAGCTGATCTAGTAACAAATATGGACCGAGAAACGGAGCAGTTTTTAATTGGGAAAATTAAAGAAACATTCCCGGCTCATAATATTTTAGGAGAAGAAGGCTATGGAGATGAGATTACCTCTTCTAATGGGGTTGTTTGGTTAATTGATCCAATTGATGGCACGATGAACTTTGTTCATCAAAAAAGAAATTTCGCAATCTCAATCGGGATTTATGAGAACGGTATCGGAAAGATTGGTCTTATTTATGATCCAGTTCATGACGAACTATATCATGCGGTAAAGGGAGAAGGGGCTTTTTGCAATGATTTAGCTATTCCCATGTTGGAAAAAGGAACGGTAGAGCATGGAGTTATAGCTTTGAATGCGATATGGCTTACTGATAATCCATTGCTTAATATGGAAAAAATGATGATGCTCGTTAAGAAGGCGAGAGGTACGAGGTCATATGGTTGTGCAGCGTTAGAAATGGTATATGTTGCCACGGGAAGATTAGACGCATATGTAACACCGCGCTTATCGCCATGGGACTTTGGCGGGGGACAGATTATTGTAGAGGAAGTTGGCGGTAAAGTGACAACGTTCTTGGGAACGCCTCTTTCTATTGTAGAGAAAAGCAGTGTGTTAGTTGCAAAACCAGGAGTATACGAAGAATTATTACCATTTGTATCGCAATAATGAAAAAAAGTAAGAGGCATAAAGAAGCTTCTTACTTTTTAATGTTATTGCGATTTACGCATTTTTCTTTTTGTTACAAAACCGTATCCAACTGTAACAAATGTGCCGATAATGCAAATAATAATGCCGATGGGACTATTTTCAGCAATCATAATTCCGATACCAATTAAGAAGATAACACCGATAATTGCTGTTAATAAAAAGCGATATTGAATGTGTTCCATTTCTTCACCCTCCAATCTTATTTTACTTTCACAAAAGTAAGAATACAACTATATTTTCATTCTTGATTTTATTTTGATTGCCATTGTATCCCCTTCGCTCTTATAATAGAGAAGGATTAAAAAGACATTAGGAGTTGGACATGTTGAAAAAACGACAAGATTTACGAAATATAGCAATTATTGCCCACGTTGACCATGGTAAAACAACACTTGTTGACCAGTTATTACGTCAAGCGGGGACGTTCCGTGCGAATGAACATATTGAAGAACGCGCAATGGACTCAAATGATCTAGAAAGAGAACGTGGTATTACAATTTTAGCGAAGAATACTGCGATTCACTATGAAGATAAAAGAATTAACATTTTAGATACACCTGGTCACGCTGACTTCGGTGGAGAAGTAGAACGTATCATGAAAATGGTTGATGGTGTTCTACTTGTAGTTGATGCATATGAAGGTTGTATGCCACAAACACGATTTGTTTTAAAGAAAGCTCTTGAGCAAAACTTAACTCCAATCGTTGTTGTAAACAAAATTGACCGTGACTTCGCTCGCCCTGATGAAGTAGTTGATGAAGTAGTTGACTTATTCATCGAACTTGGTGCAAACGAAGATCAATTAGAGTTCCCAGTTGTATTTGCATCAGCAATGAACGGAACAGCAAGCTTAGATTCAAATCCAGCAAATCAAGAAGAGAATATGAAATCATTGTTTGACACAATCATTGAACATATTCCAGCACCAATTGATAACAGCGAAGAGCCACTTCAATTCCAAGTAGCACTTCTTGATTACAATGACTATGTTGGTCGTATTGGGGTTGGACGCGTATTCCGCGGTACAATGAAAGTAGGACAACAAGTTGCATTAATGAAAGTTGACGGAAGTGTAAAACAATTCCGTGTAACTAAATTATTTGGTTACATTGGATTAAAACGTCAAGAAATTGAAGAAGCAAAAGCTGGAGATTTAGTAGCTGTTTCAGGTATGGAAGACATTAACGTAGGTGAAACGGTATGTCCGGTTGAGCATGAAGAGGCTTTACCATTATTACGTATTGATGAGCCAACATTACAAATGACATTCCTTGTAAATAACAGCCCATTTGCAGGTCGTGAAGGTAAATTCATTACTTCTCGTAAAATTGAAGAGCGTCTTCGTTCACAATTAGAGACAGATGTAAGTTTACGTGTAGATAATACAGATTCTCCTGATGCATGGATCGTATCTGGACGCGGAGAGTTACATTTATCTATCTTAATTGAAAACATGCGTCGTGAAGGTTATGAACTACAAGTATCTAAGCCTGAAGTAATTATTAAAGATGTCGATGGCGTAAGAAGTGAGCCTGTAGAGCGCGTACAAATCGATGTTCCTGAAGAATACACTGGTTCTATTATGGAATCAATGGGCGCACGTAAAGGTGAAATGTTAGATATGGTGAATAACGGAAACGGTCAAGTTCGCCTTACTTTCATGGTTCCAGCACGTGGGTTAATTGGTTACACAACAGAATTCCTAACATTAACTCGTGGTTATGGTATTTTAAACCACACATTTGATTGCTACCAACCAGTACATGCTGGACAAGTGGGTGGACGTCGTCAAGGTGTTCTAGTTTCACTTGAAGCAGGAAAAGCATCACAATACGGTATTATGCAAGTTGAAGACCGTGGTGTAATCTTCGTTGAACCAGGTACAGAAGTATATGCTGGTATGATCGTTGGAGAACATACACGTGAGAATGATTTAACAGTTAACGTTGTAAAAATGAAACAACAAACGAACATTCGTTCTGCGACGAAAGATCAAACTTCAACAATGAAAAAACCACGCTTAATGACTTTAGAAGAGTCATTAGAGTACTTAAACGATGATGAGTTCTGTGAAGTAACTCCAGAATCAATTCGTCTACGTAAAAAGATTCTTGATAAGAGTGAGCGCGAAAGAGCTGCTAAGAAAAAGAAATCTGTAGAAGCGTAAAAATAAAAAAACAACTACCTTTATAAAAGGTAGTTGTTTTTTTATTTTGTTTATTTTTAGAATATTTATTCTTTTTTGTGGACAGTATTTTTTTTGCGAGTTACTCTTGTATTAAGTACATAAAGAAAATTTGTTTTTATGAGAAGGGAGGAAAGATAGTGTTAGAAAGAATGTCATTTTTCGCGAAATTGTGCAAAGTTGATGAAAATCCAGAACTAGGGATGTGGTTACTTTATGGAACAATTATTATATTGAGTGCACTTGTATATAATTTAGGATTTGCAAGGAAGCTATCAGTGCTAAAAAATATAGTAATATACATATCTTTAGCAATTGGATGCACGGTATTAACTTTCTTTGCAGTTTTTTTACCAGTTGGAGAGGGGCTCGTTGTAGCGGCGATTGTACTTGGAATTTATAGATTACGTTTACGTCAAGCGAAACAACAAAAGGCAGGGTGAAAAGGGGGAGTTTCATGCGCTCGGTACAAGATGCACTATATAATTGGTTAACAATTAAAACTGTTGCGGAAGCGCGTCCAGATGATAGCGCTGCACAAGAAACGTATGTATTATTTCGAAATATGATATATGAAGAGCATAAATTACGAAATGTAGAAGTGGAAAAGAACGAGGAAATGTATTTAATTACATATGAAATTGATGGAGAAATAAGGTGTGCAAGATTTCCAGTAGAAGCAATTGATTGTTTTTTGGATCAGATGAATCGTGAACCAGAAAAATACAAATAAGTCCTTATCTATATGATTAAGGACTTATTTACGGTTTACCAATCGTCTTCTACTTTTTTATCACGATATAATCGGAAATTACCACTTGCATGGCGTTCCATAGTACGCTCTGCAATGCGTTCCGTACATTCCATGCACATATATGTATGAATAGGGCGATTACGCAGTTTTTTTGCCATAGGATTTTCGTCATCTAACATATCTTTTTTATCACAAATCATACATCTGACTCTCATTTCGTCACCTCAATACGAATTCTATCAGTATAAGTATATCATGGAAGCATAATGTTTTTGAATAATAGCGGGAAAAAATAATATTTTCGCAATTCGAAAAATAGGTTATGATAAGGATATATAAATAATATTTGGAGGTGGAAATATGGCGAATGTAGTTGAGCCTACATTGACAGGTGATTTAGTACAATCTTTGCGTAAAGAGTGTATCGTTATGATAGCAACAACAGATTTCGAAAAACAAATTCCTAACGTAAGTGCTATTTCTTGGGTATATGCAGTGAGTGAAACTAGTATTCGATTTGCGGTAGATCAACGCTCACGTATTGTGGGGAATATACGGCATAGTGCAGGGGTTGTATTGACTATAATGGCGAATGAATCCGTATTTTCCATAAGTGGTGAAAGTGAAATTTTAACAGATAGAATGGAAGGGATTCCTCTAAAATTAACGGTAGTAGAAGTGAATGTACAAGAAGTTCGTGATGTTATGTTTTATGGTGCGAAACTTGCTACTGAACCAACATATGAAAAAACATATGATCTTCGAGCAGCTAAAAAGCTTGATAACCAAGTATTAGTAGGAATGAAAGAATTATAAAGAAGATGAATAGGAACATCGTTCATAAACTTTTACAAGTGAGTATTGTGATTTAATGTGAAAAATTATAATAAAAAGTAATATATTGAATAGAAATGAATAAAAAATAAAGAAAAGGTTTAATTTCTATGAGTTTCGATTCTACCTCGTTTTTACGGTACATATAATTATAACAATGGTTCGTCCATATTTTATGGATGAAACCCTTGTTCTACAAATTTAAAAGTGGAGTCAGGGGGTAACAGGTTGGATAAAATTTATGTGTTAGATACGAATGTACTTTTGCAGGATCCTTTATCTATTTTTTCATTTGCAACAAATGAAGTAGTGATTCCAGCAGTTGTATTAGAAGAGGTTGATTCGAAAAAACGTTATATGGATGAAGTAGGACGAAATGCTCGCTATGTATCTAAGTTAATCGACAAATTTCGCGAAATAGGAAAGCTGCATGAAAGTATTCCGTTAGAAAACGGCGGTACATTTCGTATTGAATTAAATCATCGCTCATTTGTTCAACTGCAAGATATTTTTGTAGAAAAAACAAATGATAATCGAATTTTAGCGGTAGCGAAAAACCTCTCTTTAGAAGAACAAGAAAAAGAGGACGGGAAATCAGTTATTTTAGTAAGTAAAGATGTACTCGTAAGGGTAAAAGCTGATGCAATCGGATTGCAGGCCGAAGATTATTTAAGTGACCGAGTAATCGAAGTGGAAAATATATATTCAGGGTTTTTAGAAGGGTATATATCAAAAGAACAGTTAGATTATTTTTATGAAAAAGGTGAACTGCCTTTATCTGAAATCGCAAATCATCCTTTTTATCCAAATCAGTTTGTTGTAATGAAAGATGCACTAGGGGGTTCTAGTTCTGCACTTGGGATTGTGGATCATTTAGGTAAGAAGGTAAAAAAACTTATTTTTCACAATGAACAGGTGTGGGGGATACGCCCACGAAACGTGCAGCAAATTATGGGATTAGAATTGCTACTTCGGGAAGATATTCCACTTGTAACGTTAACAGGGAAAGCCGGTACAGGAAAAACGTTACTTGCATTAGCTTCGGGACTAATGCAAACGGAAGATTTAGGGTTATATAAAAAACTACTTGTCGCGAGACCAATTGTACCGGTAGGAAAAGATATAGGCTATTTACCAGGAGAGAAAGAGGAAAAATTAAGACCGTGGATGCAGCCGATTTTTGATAATCTAGAGTATTTATTCAACACGAAAAAGCCTGGGGAGCTAGATGCTATTTTAGCTGGAATGGGTTCTATTGAAGTAGAAGCGCTTACCTATATACGCGGGAGAAGTATTCCAGACCAGTTCATTATAATTGACGAGGCACAAAATTTAACGAAGCATGAAGTAAAGACGATATTAACAAGGGTAGGCGAAAAAAGTAAGATTGTATTAATGGGGGATCCTCAGCAAATTGATCATCCGTATTTAGATGAATATAATAACGGTTTAACATATGTTGTAGAGAAGTTTAAAGAACAACGTATTAGTGGTCATGTAAAGTTTGTTAAAGGAGAGCGTTCTAATTTAGCACAACTAGCAGCGGATTTATTATAAAAAGGAGTGAGCTTAAGCTCACTCCTTTTTTGCCTTTTAATTATACAATTTAAATGATTGTAAATTTACGGATGTTACGAATCGGATTTTGTCTATTAGATCCATCATGGAAATATAGATGAACAGGCCCGTCTTCTCGTAATGGTTTACCTTCTTTTGAAAAACCGAGAATAGCTTTATGGGCTGTTTCTAACGGAAGTGTAATTGTATTGTCTGTGGTTTCAATTTCGACATGAGTAGCATCTTCTAAAATTTCAGCATTTTTTAGAAATGGATGAAGTGGTATGCCAAATGTCCCGTTAATAAGCTGTTCTTTTTTATATTTCTTTACACTTTGTTGTATTGGCGGGAAGGCAGCACCATCACGGATTTCGCGATCCCAATGCTCTGAAGTATGTTTTAAGTATGTTTCTAATTCGGATGATTCTTCTCTAGTTTCATCAAAGTAGGTTGTCAAATCTATTTTTCGATCATCGAAAATCCATACAGTTGGATCGATAGTGATTGGAAAACGAACTTTTCCATTAATAAATAAAATTTCGCTCATTGTTGTTCCCCCATTTGTGTTATACTCCCACTTTTCAGTATAATAGTATTAGACACTGTTGTCACAAAAAATGTTTCTATTGCAATTTATTAAAACTATCGCTAATATTAATAGATATGAGAGAGTAGGACGGAAACGGAGGGAATCAATTTGGCGTCTGAGACAGTATCAAATCATCAGGAAAAGGCACTAGCCCTTCTACAAGCGGATGCAGAGAAGATTTTAAGACTTATTAAGGTACAAATGGACAATCTTACAATGCCGCAATGTCCATTATATGAAGAAGTTTTAGACACACAAATGTTTGGACTATCCCGCGAGGTCGATTTTGCGGTTCGCCTTGATCTTATTGGAGAAGAACAAGGGAAAGCAATGTTAGGAGAGCTCGAACGTGAGTTGTCTGCACTTCATGAAGCATTTACAAACAAACAACAATAACGGGTTCAAATAAGGGGGCTCAAACTGAAATAGTTTGGGCTTTTTATTTGTATAATAAAGAAGGAAGAACCTATATACATATGGAATACAACAATAATTAAATTGAAACAGAAAGAGGAAATGAAATGAAAAAAGTATGGAAATCGATGGATTATTCCTTATTACTTCCTCTTGTTATCTTATGTGTGTTGGGAGTTATAATGGTATATAGTTCTAGTTCCATTGTTGCGATTTCGTCGAGACATAACTGGCCAGCAGATTACTTTTTTAAAAAACAATTATTTGCTCTAGCTGTTGGAACGATAATGTTAGCGATTATCGTTGCCATTCCTTATAAGTTGTGGAGAAAGCGAATAGTTTTGATCGCAATGGGAATAGGGAGTATTGGTCTATTAGCAGCAGCCTTTCTTTTCGGGCAGGTCATAAATGGTGCAAAAGGATGGATATTAGGTATACAACCAGCTGAGTTTGTGAAAATAACGGTTATTATTACGCTAGCAAACTTTTTTGCTAAGAAACAAGAAACGCAAACAGCTTTTGTACAAGGGATAATTCCTCCTCTAGCTGTTGTCGGTGGAGCGATGGGATTAATTTTACTTCAAAATGACTTAGGGACCGATATACTAATAGGTGGAACTGTACTGATTATGTTCTTTTGTTCAGGAGTTAATGTTAATTTAAGTATAAAACGATTCCTCTTAACGTCTATAATATGGATTCCAGCGTTATATTTTATTGGGAACTATAAGTTAAGTCAGTACCAAAAAGCTCGGTTTTCAGTTTTTCTTGATCCATTTAACGATCCTCAAAATGATGGGTTCCAATTAATAAATTCTTTTATTGGAATTGCTTCAGGAGGGCTAAATGGTCGAGGGTTAGGGAACAGTGTGCAAAAATATGGATACTTACCAGAACCGCAAACAGATTTTATTATGGCAATTATATCTGAAGAACTTGGATTTATAGGCGTAGCTGTCATTTTAATCTGTTTACTACTTATTATTATTCGGGCATTTAGGGTTGCACAAAAGTGCAGAGATCCGTTTGGAAGTTTAATAGCAATTGGAATTGCAAGTTTGTTTGGAGTTCAAACTTTTGTTAATGTCGGTGGTATGTCTGGGTTAATACCGCTTACAGGGGTACCATTACCATTTGTTAGTTATGGTGGGAGTTCTTTGTTAGCTAATCTGCTTGCAGTGGGTATACTGTTAAATATTGCTAGTTATGTAAAACGACAAGAGGAACAACAAAACAAATTGACTAACGAAATAGAACAAGGTGGACCGCATCTTGTTGTTGTAAAATAAAAAACACATTGAGCTCTAGAGTTCAATGTGTTTTTTATTTTGTTAGGTTTCAAATGTGATACAACATTGATTGTTTTAAAACGAAAAGTATATTACATTCAAGTGAATGTGATATACAATATTGTTGTTAGAAAAGGAAGAGGTATGCTATACTATTTTTGTGAAACAAATTGATCAGAAAACTTATCATTTGTTGAAAAATAAGGTATGATGGATAAAAATAAAGTGAAGCTTTCTAAGTATAATATAATGTAGAAAGTGAAGAACTTCACGCTCTTTAGAGTGTGTATGTATTTTATCTCTAGAGTGGTAGGAAAATAGAGGGGGAAAATCATGACAAAGCTGCAACGTATTCAAAAAGTATTGGTAGCTAACCGTGGAGAGATAGCAATTCGTGTGTTCCGAGCATGTTCAGAACTTGGATTAAACACAGTTGCGATCTATTCTAAAGAGGATAGCGGTTCTTATCATCGCTATAAAGCCGATGAGTCCTATTTAGTTGGGGAAGGGAAAAAGCCAATTGATGCTTATCTAGATATTGAAGGCATTATTGAGATTGCGAAAAGTAATCATGTAGATGCAATCCACCCTGGATATGGTTTCTTGTCAGAAAATATTCAATTTGCAAAACGTTGTGAAGAAGAAGGGATTATCTTTATCGGTCCAAAAAGTAAGCATTTAGACATGTTTGGAGATAAAGTTAAAGCAAGAACACAAGCGCAGCTAGCACAAATTCCAATTATTCCTGGTAGTGATGGTCCAGTAAATTCAATAGAAGAAGTTGAAGAATTTGCTGAAAAGTATGATTACCCGATTATTATTAAAGCATCCCTTGGTGGCGGCGGTCGCGGTATGCGTATTGTACGTGCTAGTGAAGAGTTAAGAGAATCGTATAATCGCGCGAAATCAGAAGCAAAAGCAGCCTTTGGTAATGATGAAGTGTACGTTGAAAAATTCGTTGAAAAACCTAAACATATAGAAGTACAAATTTTAGCAGATGAAGAAGGTAATGTTGTTCATTTGTATGAGCGTGATTGCTCTGTACAACGACGCCATCAAAAAGTAGTTGAAATTGCACCGAGCGTGTCGCTTTCAGATGATTTGCGTCAGCGTATTTGTGATGCTGCAGTAAAGTTAACGAAAAATGTAAATTATTTAAATGCTGGAACGGTAGAATTCCTTGTAAAAGGTGATGAGTTTTACTTCATTGAAGTAAACCCACGTGTTCAAGTTGAACATACGATTACAGAGATGATTACAGGAGTGGATATCGTTCAATCGCAAATTTTAATAGCTGATGGACATGCATTACATAGCAAAATGGTAGGTGTTCCTAAGGAAGTGGTTGTGCATGGATTTGCAATCCAATCTCGTGTAACGACAGAAGACCCACTTAATAACTTTATGCCTGATACAGGAAAGATTATGGCGTACCGATCAGGCGGTGGTTTTGGTGTTCGTCTTGATACAGGTAATAGTTTCCAAGGTGCAGTTATTACACCGTACTACGATTCTTTACTTGTAAAAGTTACTACTTGGGCACTTACTTTTGAACAAGCCGCTGCAAAAATGGAACGTAACTTAAAAGAATTCCGTATTCGTGGTATTAAAACAAATATTCCATTCCTAGAGAATGTAGTAAAACATAAAAACTTCTTATCAGGAGAATATGACACTTCATTTATTGACGCGTCACCTGAACTATTCTTGTTCCCGAAACGTAAAGACCGCGGAACAAAAATGTTAAATTATATTGGTACAGTAACAGTAAATGGCTTCCCAGGAGTAGGGAAAAAAGAGAAACCAATTTTCCCAGATGCTCGTATACCAAATGTGATACACTCAGAGCCAATGCAAAATGGAACGAAACAAATTTTGGATGAGCGTGGAGCGGATGGATTAGTAAAGTGGGTACAAGATCAAAAGCGTGTACTTTTAACTGATACAACATTCCGTGATGCACATCAGTCATTACTTGCAACTCGTGTTCGTGCAAAAGATTTACATCACATTGCAGAGCCGACAGCGAGAATGTTACCAAACTTATTCTCAGCAGAAATGTGGGGCGGTGCAACGTTTGATGTTGCATATCGTTTCTTGAAAGAAGATCCATGGGAACGATTACTAGATCTTCGTGAAAAAATGCCAAACGTTTTATTCCAAATGTTACTTCGTTCTTCAAACGCAGTTGGATACAAAAACTATCCAGATAATTTAATTCAAAAATTTGTAGAATGTTCCGCGCAAGCCGGAATTGATGTGTTCCGTATTTTTGATAGCTTAAACTGGGTAGAAGGCATGAGAGTTGCAATTGATGCTGTACGAGATACTGGTAAGATTGCAGAAGCAACAATGTGTTACACAGGAGACATTCATGATCCGTTACGCAGTAAATATGATTTAAATTATTATAAAAATTTAGCAAAAGAGTTGGAAGCATCAGGAGCTCACATTTTAGGAATTAAAGATATGGCGGGCTTACTAAAGCCAAACGCAGCATATGATTTAGTTTCAGCACTAAAAGAGACGGTGTCGATTCCAATTCACCTGCATACACACGATACGAGCGGAAATGGTATTTTAACGTATACGAAGGCGATTGAAGCAGGTGTTGATATTGTCGATGTAGCGGTTAGTTCTATGGCTGGTCAAACGTCACAACCAAGTGCGAATACACTATACTATGCGTTAGGTGGAAACGAAAGACAACCAGATGTTAATATAGACTCATTAGAAAAACTATCTCATTATTGGGAAGATGTACGAAAATATTATGCTCCATTTGAAAGTGGTATGAATGCTCCTCACACAGAGGTATATATGCATGAAATGCCGGGTGGACAGTATAGTAATCTTCAACAACAAGCAAAAGCGGTTGGCTTAGGAGATCGCTTTGATGAAGTTAAAGTGATGTATCGCCGTGTTAATGATATGTTTGGCGATATTGTAAAAGTAACACCATCATCTAAAGTTGTCGGTGATATGGCATTATTTATGGTTCAAAATCACCTAACAGAACAAGATATTTTAGAACGTGGACATGCTATGGACTTCCCAGGATCTGTTGTTGAAATGTTCTCTGGAGATTTAGGACAACCATATGGTGGTTTCCCGAAAGAATTACAAAAAATTATTTTAAAAGGGAAAGAGCCATTAACAGTAAGACCGGGTGAATTATTAGAACCAGTAGATTTCGATGCTTTAAAAGAAGAGTTATTCCACAAACTTGGACGCGAAGTAACAATTTTTGATGTAGTCGCATATGCATTGTATCCAAAAGTATTTATGGACTACGAAAAAGTTGCTGGGATTTATGGAAATGTATCTGTGCTTGATACACCGACATTCTTCTATGGTATGAGACTTGGTGAAGAAATTGATGTGGAAATCGAGCAAGGTAAAACATTGATGGTTAAACTAGTTTCCATTGGGGAGCCACAGCCAGATGGAAATCGTGTGCTTTACCTGGAGTTTAACGGACAACCGCGTGAAATCGTAGTGAAAGATGAAAACGTGAAATCAACTGTTGCACAGCGTGTGAAGGGGAATCGTGAAAATCCAAATCATATTAGCGCAACGATGCCGGGAACTGTTATTAAAGTAGTTGTAAAAGAAGGCGATGAAGTGAAAAAAGGTGATTCCATGGCAATTACAGAAGCTATGAAAATGGAAACGACGGTTCAAGCGCCATTTAGTGGTAAAGTGAAAAAAGTATATGTAAATGATGGGGATGCAATTCAAACGGGAGATTTACTCATTGAATTAGATCATTAAAATAAAGAAAAAGAGCTGTGCGAAAGCAGCTCTTTTTTGTGTGTAAATAATACCTTGCCGAATTGGCAAGGTATTAAAGTTTTACTTTATTTTGTTTGCTTAGAAGTTGATTCAGTTTCTTTTGCATTGACTGTACTTCTTGTACCTATCATAACTAAATAGCATAGTACAGCAAACAGGCAAGAAATGAAGAGCGAATGTAATAGTGCCATTGCTAAACTAGCATTTGTAAATACGACTAAAATCCCTACTATAGCTTGAAGTGTAACAAGGATAAATGAAATAATCCATCCCCAGTATACTACACGCTGCTGCTTGTAATGGCGAATAGCGATAATCATCGCATATAGTATCCAAGCGAAAATTAACATCGCTGCAACTCTATGCCCCATTTGGACCCACTCATGTAGTTGAGTTGGCATAGGTCTATTTTTACTGCATAAAGGGAAGTCTGGACAGGCTAAGGTAGCTCGTTCGTGACGTACTAAAGCTCCTGTGTAGACAACGATATAACTGTAAATTGTTACACCATAAATATGAAATTTCATTTTTTTGTCCATAATAAGTGAACGTGCATCAAATTTCTGATCAATTTCAAAAATAAGACACGTTAACAAGATGACAGAAGCAAATGAAATTAAGGAAATACCGAAATGAATAGCTAATACAGCAGGCATTTGACCCCAAACAACCGCCGCCGCCCCCATTAATGCTTGTGCAACTAAAAATACGAAGGATAAAATTGCTAACGTCTTTGTTTCGCGCACATGTTTATAATATTTCCAGGACAAGATACAAAGAAGAGTAACAAGGATTCCTGCTGATCCAGATGTTAAGCGGTGACTTAGCTCAATAATAGTTTCCATTGATAAATTAGATGGAACAAATTCACCGTTACAAAGAGGCCATGATTTGCCGCATCCTTGGCCTGAACCCGTTTTTGTAACTAAAGCGCCTCCTAGTAAAACTACTAATAAATCGAGACTTGTAATGACTGCTAACCATTTAATAAAGCGTTGCAATCTCTTTCACCATCTTTCTGCTATGAAGTTATTGCGAAATATTTTCATTCCATTATGTATAGAATAAAACGTGCTACAGTCCTATGATATATAAAAAATAATAAAATAGCAAAGAAATGGAGGGCGAGGACAACGTACGTATTATAAAGAAAAAAATGGGATTTAAAATACATATTTTAGGAGGGATTTAGGCTATTTTGAAAAGAAATGGGGAGAATACATGCTAAATATGACAAAATAGTTTATTATAGAAGATAACATCATGTTATGATAAGGATAAATTAGAATAAAGTTTTTTAATGTTCGACACAAAAAGTTCATGTTTTCTTCACAAAATGTTCGGGAAATGTGATTTAATATATTGGAGTATGGGCGTAGATTAGTAGTAGAATGGGTTAACAATATTTCTACTGTAATAATATTGCTATATAGAAGCGAAATATTTCACATGAAATATATGCTTAGAAAGATGATAGGTTTAAGAGGGGGTTAAAGTGATGAACCATGCAACAAGTGAGCTGCATGATGAGTCAGCTGTTTCAATTGTACCGGAAACAACTCGGTTACAAGATTTATCAGCGCTCGTTAAAATGGGGATTGTAAACTCAAATACACTTACTGTATTTACAGGATTTTGGTTGGCTTTACATTTTAATGGATTGAGTGTTATGGACAATCTAGATAAGTTATTTTTCACAATCGTTGGTTCGGCATTAATTATGGCAGGGGTATGTTGTTTAAATAACTACATTGACCGAGATATCGATCCATTAATGGAAAGAACAAAAAACCGTCCAACGGTAACAGGTAAATATAAACCTGGCTTTGCACTTGCATTTGGACTTGTAATTTTACTTCTTGGCTTTGCATTTTTATTACTTACTACACCGATGGCAGTGTTAATCTCATTTATTGGTGCCTTCACATATGTTGTTTTATATACGTTATGGACGAAGAGAAAATATACGTTAAATACTGTTGTAGGTAGTATATCAGGAGCAGTTCCACCTTTAATTGGATGGGCGGCAATTGATCCGTCTTTAAATCATCCAATTGCTTGGATGTTATTTTTAATTATGTTTATTTGGCAAATCCCACATTTCCTCGCATTAGCGATGAAGCGTGTTGATGAATATCGAAATGCAGGAATCCCAATGCTTCCTGTTGTACAGGGATTTGATATTACGAAACGTCAGATTATGATTTGGACAGTATGTTTATTACCACTACCATTTTATATGAGTGGACTTGGAATAACATTCATGGTAATTGCAACATTGCTTAACATCGGATGGATCGCATTAGGGCTTTATGGCTTCCGTCAGCAAGATGACATCAAGTGGTCCGTAAAAATGTTTGTTTATTCCCTGAATTACTTAACAATCTTATTTGTGTCAATGATTGTAGTTACATTCTTCTAAGACAACGACATGATTGGATTTCTTTACGTTGAGATTTACTTTACTTAACTATAAAGTACAATCTAATTCACAAAGAAAGTGGGGGTTGTTTGTATGAAGAAACAGTGGCGACTGCTTTCGTTCGTTTCACTGCTGGCTTTACTGTTAGGGGGATGCGGTAAAGCTTTTCAGTCTACTTTAATTCCGCAAGGGGAAGTAGCAAAAATGCAATATGATTTGCTCTTACTAGCGAGTGCAATCATGGTAGGAGTAGTACTTGTAGTTACTATTATTTTCTTATATGTAATTGTGCGTTTCCGACAAAAAAAGGGTGAGGAAGATTATATTCCAGAGCAAGTTGAAGGAAATCACAAACTAGAAATTATATGGACAGTCATTCCGATTATTCTTTTGTTAATCTTGGCTGTTCCGACTGTTACATATACATTCAAGCTTGCTGATGTAAGTGCGATGGAGAAAAAGAATATTGATAAAGATACTATCGTTGTTGATGTAACAGCGAATCTTTATTGGTGGGAATTTTCTTATAAATCAGAAAAAATAGTAACTTCTCAAGATTTAGTTATCCCCACAGGTAAGAAAGTGTATTTGAATTTGAAGGGTGCCGATATTAAACATTCGTTTTGGGTTCCATCTTTAGCTGGGAAAATGGATACAAATACAGATAATGTAAACAAAATGTGGTTAAAGGCAGATAAATCGGGCACTTATAATGGTTTTTGTACAGAATTTTGTGGCCCATCACATTCTTTAATGCAGTTCAAAGTGAAAGCTCTGGATGAAAGCGAGTACAAAAAGTGGCTTGCTGACATGAAGAAGATTGATGGAAAAAAAGAAGTAGCTTCCACAAAGGCGCAAGAGGGTCAAGAAATATTTAATAAAAGCTGTATTGGTTGTCATGCAGTTGGATCAAATGATAGTAGACCACCTTCTGCTCGTATCGCACCGAACTTAGCAAACTTCGCAGATCGCGATATGGTTGCTGGTATTGCCGAAAATAATGAAGAGAACTTAAAAAAATGGCTCAAAGATCCTGAAAATATGAAACCAGGTAATAAAATGACTGGTAAATATGGCAACTTAACGGATGATCAAATTAATGCATTAAATGCATATTTACAAACGTTAAAGATTGAAAAATAAAGAGGGATCATTTGCGAAGGGGAGGTTGAAAACGTGAGTTCTGTAGCAAAAAAACAGGGGATGGGTGCTGTCATATGGGATTATTTAACGACAGTAGACCATAAAAAGATTGCCATTCTCTATTTAATTGCAGGTGGATTGTTTTTTGTAATAGGTGGAATAGAAGCACTATTTATTCGCCTGCAGTTAGCGATTCCTAACAATGCTTTTCTTGTTGGGGATGCTTATAATCAAGTATTAACGATGCACGGTACAACAATGATTTTCCTCGCAGCTATGCCACTCGTGTTTGCATTTATGAACGCCGCTGTACCACTTCAAATTGGAGCACGTGATGTGGCGTTCCCGTTTTTGAATTCGCTCGGATTTTGGTTATTTTTCTTTGGTGGATTATTTTTAAATTTAAGTTGGTTTTTAGGAGGAGCGCCTGATGCAGGGTGGACATCGTATGCATCTTTAGCTTTAGCCTCTAAAGGACATGGTGTTGATTTTTATGTACTCGGCTTGCAAATATCAGGTATTGGTACATTAATTGGAGGTATTAACTTCCTTGTTACAATTATTAATATGCGCGCGCCAGGGATGACGTACATGCGCATGCCGATGTTTACATGGACAACATTTGTAACATCTTCACTTATTTTATTTGCATTTCCACCATTAACTGTAGGATTAGGACTTTTAATGTTAGATCGTTTATTTGGCACAAGTTTCTTTAATCCGGCACTAGGTGGGAACACGATTATATGGGAGCATTTATTCTGGATCTTCGGTCATCCGGAAGTATACATTCTTATACTCCCAGCTTTCGGAATATTCTCAGAAATCTTCGCCACATTTTCGAAAAAACGATTATTCGGTTATTCCTCTATGGTGTTCGCGACAGTATTAATAGGGTTTTTAGGATTTATGGTATGGGCGCATCATATGTTTACTGTTGGTCTTGGGCCTGTTGCAAATGCTATCTTCTCGGTTGCAACAATGGCGATTGCAGTTCCAACGGGTATTAAAATATTTAACTGGCTCTTTACAATGTGGGGTGGAAGTATTAGGTTTACAACACCAATGATGTGGGCGGTAGCTTTTATTCCATCCTTCGTTATGGGTGGAGTTACAGGTGTTATGCTTGCTTCTGCACCAGCTGATTATCAGTTTCATGATAATTATTTCGTAGTAGCACACTTTCATTATGTAATTGTTGGTGGTGTTGTATTTGGTTTACTTGCAGGTGCGCATTATTATTGGCCACTTATGTTTAATAAAGTATTAAATGAAACATTAGGTAAGATAACATTTTGGTTATTCTTTATCGGTTTCCATTTAACATTCTTTATTCAGCATTTCCTAGGTCTAATCGGTATGCCACGTCGTTACTACACATATCTTGAGGGCCAAGGGTTGGAAATGGGGAATATGATTAGTTCTATCGGAGCTGTGTTTATGGCTCTTGGAACGATTGTTCTTTTATTCAATGTAATAAAAACAACGGTATCAAAAGAGAAGGCTGGCCGTGATCCATGGGATGGACGTACATTAGAATGGACAATGCCAGCACCTACACCGGAATACAATTTTAAACAATTGCCATTTGTTCGCGGGTTAGATCCGTTTTGGATTGAAAAACGTGAAGGTAATAAAGAGATGACAGCAGCGGAACCGGCCGGTGATATTCATATGCCAAATGCTTCATTTTCACCATTTATCATTTCTCTAGGCTTATTCATAGCAGCATTCGGTGCGATGTATATGCAGGGTGGCAAAGATAAATTTTGGTTATTAGTAGCGATTATCGGTTTAATCATTACATTTGGTACAATGTTCCTTCGTTCAGTAATTGATGATCATGGATATCATATTCATAAGGAAGATTTAGATGATAAGGGGGGCAAGGCGTAATGCATGTAGATGAGAAATTAACGAATGAAACATTTCCAGCAGAGCCTGAAAAAGCAACCCTTGAGGGGAAAAATAAGTTTGTTGGTTTTTGGTTATTTCTTGGAGGCGAAACAGTGTTGTTCGCTTCCTTATTTGGCACATATTTAGCGTTAAAGAACTCTACAAATGGTGGACCAACATCTCAAGAGATGTTTCAAATGCCACTCGTTTTCATTATGACGATGCTTTTGTTAACAAGTAGTTTAACGAGTGTATACGCAATGTATCATATGAAAAATTTTAACTTTAAGAAAATGCAACTTTGGTTACTTGTAACAGTGTTGCTTGGCTTAGGATTTTTGGGGTTTGAAATATATGAGTTTTATCATTATACGCATGAATTTAAGCATACTATGAGAAGTAGTGCATTTGGTTCTGCATTTTATGCTCTTGTTGGTACACACGGGCTCCACGTGTTGTTTGGATTATGTTGGATTTTAACATTAATCTTTAGAAACGCGAAGAGAGGCTTAAATTTATACAACGCACCAAAGTTTTATGTTGCATCAATTTATTGGCACTTTATTGACGTAGTTTGGGTGTTTATTTTCACTGTAGTATATTTGATGGGAATGGTGGGATAAACAATGGCGGTTAAGCAAACGAATAATCCTAAGGTGGATCTTGTTTATCGGAAGAGAAAAAGTGCAGAGGAAATGAAGCACCAAGTTGTTACATTTTCACTAATGATTTTTTTAACATTAGTTGCATTTGCAGCGGTGGCATATCCGAAAACATTTAGCCCGATTTTTTCGGTTCCATTTATATTATTGTTAGCAGTCATTCAAGTTATATTTCAGTTATATTATTTCATGCATATGAGTCATAAAGGGCATGAAGCGGCGAGTTTCTTCTTGTACTCTGGATTGTTAATTGGTTTATTAACAATATTAGCCTTTATGACAATTGTGTGGATTTAAACAGTGATAGTAGGGGGCTCTGATATATCAAAGCCCTCTTTTTATATGAAATATAAGAATTTTGAAAAGGTAGGTGTGGAAATGGAAAACTTATGGGTATTTGGTTTTCAAGCTTTATGGAGTCCAATTTTTTTATTATTTATGATCTCGATTCTTATTAGTTATTTTTTAATTATTGGACCGTATAGAACGCGATTTGAAAATGCGACGAAGGTAAGTAAGAAGCAAATTTTTTATTTTACGACCGGGATTGTTCTTTTGTATGTTGTAAAGGGAGGACCTATTGATTTAATTGGTCATATCATATTTAGTGCACATATGTTTGAGATGGCAGTAATGTATATTGCGGTGCCTCCGTTATTACTGCTTGGTATACCTGTTTGGTTATATCGTTATATTACTTCTTTTAAGTTCGTTCAAATTGTGATAAAGTTTTTTGCTAAGCCGCTTATTGCATTGTTTGTATTTAATGGCCTGTTTTCCTTTTATCATTTGCCAATTGTTTTTGATGCAGTAAAACAAAGTCAAATAGCGCATCCTATTTGCCTTGCTATATTGTTTTTTGCAGCAATGATGATGTGGTGGCCGATGTTAAATCCACTGCCAGAATATCAAACTTTAAGTGATATTAAGAAGCTTGGTTACATGTTTGCTAATGGTATTTTATTAACGCCAGCTTGTGCGTTAATAATTTTTGCGACTGCACCATTATTTGCAACATATACAGATCCGGCCGCTTGGATGAAGGCAATGGAACTCTGTGTACCGGCGGGTACTTTATCAGATTTAAATATAACTGGACCAGAATTTTTACATTGGATGCCGGTAGTACAAGACCAGCAAACAGGTGGTATTATTATGAAAATTGTCCAGGAAATAGTGTACGGTACGATTATCGGTTATGTGTTCTTTAAATGGGCACGTAGAGAGCGTGAAAAGGATAAAGAGCAGCTGCAAGAGTTACCTCCTTATTTGCAGACGAAATAAAAACTAGCGCATCGTGTTAATGCGCTAGTTTTTTTGTTATTCAATAATTTGAAATTCTTTTAACTCTTTTTCAATATTTTGTAGGAGTTGTTCGCTTTTTTGAAGTACATTCGTTGGGAAAATCTCATCATCGCCATATTCAACGCCATGAGGATAATAATGTTTTCCTAATAAGGGTGGCAATAGTTTTACTTGAGCGTGTCTGCCGCCGATGTCACCTTCAACAGCAAATCCTTGTACACGTAAATAATAAATATCCTTTAATATTTCAAATTTATAATCATATGTAACACGTTCGTAATCCCATTGTCCGGCAAGTACAAAATGATTGTTTTCCATAATCTCAGTTAAAAGAGTTAGATCAACGACTGCATCAGTAAAGTTTGTATTTGTAAATTGCATAGAATACCTCCTTATTTTAATGTTAGTTCATTATTTTTATAATAGTACGAATAATAAGAAAGTGCAATTCGTATTGCGAGAAAAGGGATAATCCAGACTTTTTTCGTGAAAATATGATATAGTGAAAAGAGTACGGTACACACAAAAAAAGGAAATAAAAGGATTTGTGTATATCTCGATTTTATGCTTTGTTCAGGAGGTATATCGTTTGAAGAAATTATTGCGTATCGTAATGATTACATTTTTAATTTTAGCTGTTGATTTATACGGGAAGTTACTCGTGTCACAATATATATTAACCCCATCTCACTCTAAGCAAGAAAATAAAATTGTGAAAAAGAAGAAGCAAGTAAATGAAGAATCCACAGACACTGTTTTAAATATGATTGGCGGGGACTCTGAGAATTTATTAGCGAAGTGGGGCGAACCATCTCGAATAGAGCCGTCTGCTTATGGATATGACTGGTGGGTGTATAATCAAGATTTAGCTCAGTATGTTCAATTTGGAGTTGCTGAACGTAAAGTTGTAACGGCGTATGTTGCTGGTGAGCAAGTTAAGGTGGCTCCCTATTATATAAATGAAAAGTATGAAGAGGTATATAAAAAGAATCCACTTTCACATGAGATTTCATTAAAAAGAGGAAAGAATAGTTATCAATTTGAGTTATCTGATACGGAAGTAATGGAACAACCGCTAGTACCTGTAGAAGATGGATGGGCACAATTATACTTTGATCACTTTACACATGAGCTTGTTGGTCTTCGTTATATGGATGATGAAACGTTATTACGACAAAGACCATATCAACTTGTTTATTCAGGTGAATTAATAGCGGAACAGCCGCTGACGCCAGAAAAAATGAAGCAAGTAGAAAATGGAAATATGCAACAAATTCTCGATTTAACAAATATTATTCGGAGTCGTCATCAATTACCGTTGTTAACATTGGATCAACAAACTGCAGATGTTGCATTTGGCCATAGTAAAGATATGAAGGATAATAATTATTTTTCACACGATTCACCTACTTTTGGTACGTTAGGAGATCGCTTGCAACGTGGGCAAGTGGCTTTTCAACTTGCTGGTGAGAATATAGCGGCGCAACATAGTGATGGAATTGCGGCGGTACAGGGTTGGTTAAATAGTGAGGGGCATAGAAAGAATTTATTAAACGAACAATTTACTGGATTAGGTGTTGGGGTATATGATAAATTTTATACTCAAAACTTTATCCGAAAATAAAATGAAACTTTAATCAGTCGGGGCATCCTTCATTGATTATTAGTCTTCACCAATCGGGCTTTAATTGTCCACAAATAGGAAGATAAAAAGGTGCATGAATCGTCTAAAAATAGGCGAACCATGTGCCTTTTTTTTCTTACAATATAGTAGATATACATGAAGAGGTGAGGATTATGCCAACAACAAAAGGGCCGTTACATCCATCGGTTCAACAGTTTAAAGAGTTTGTAAACCATCACCCTAAAATGGTTCATGAGGTTAGAGGTGGTCAAAAAACTTGGCAGCAATTTTATGAAGAATGGTACTTACTTGGTGAAGAAGATCAAATATGGACAGCATATAGACCTGATGGAGCACCTGCTTTTTCTTCGGTAAAAGAAAATAAAGAAGAAAAAGAAAATCGAACAGAAGAGGAAAAAACTGCTGATGTGATGGGGCAAATGCTTTCTTTCTTTAAAAAGCTAGACGTAGAACAAATGCAACATCATTTAGCAAATGTAACGAGTGCGATTGGTAGCGTGCAACAAGTTATTCAACAATTTCAAGGAAACCGTGCGCAGCAAGAACAAAGTACTTCTGAAAATAATCCTTTTTTCTTTCAAAAGGATTAGGGGGAAAGAGAATGAGAGCAGAGCTTATGGAGTTTATAAAAGCTGATGAGGATTTAGCTCGCTATATTCGGGAACAGCCATACTGGTACCGGAAATTGACGCGTAACCCAGAAGAAAAAGAAGCTTTTGAGTTAGCTGCCATGCAGCATTTCAAAAAAACGATACCAGATAAAGTGGAAAAATTTCAAAATCAATTGGCCGTTGCTTCAATTATGATTGATATGTTCCAGTATATGAAGCAGCAAAATACGACGTAATTGGAAGGGAAAACTATGTCCGTTATGCAAAACTTTTGTTACAATAGAATCGGATTATTTAAAAAAGGAGTTGCAGCATGACGGAAATTTGTTTAGTACGACATGGACAAACTGATTGGAACTTTCAAGAGATTATTCAAGGGCGCGAAGATATTCCACTCAATGAAGTTGGGAAGAAGCAAGCGAGTCAAAGTGCAGCTGCCTTGCAAGCGGAATCGTGGGATATAATTATAAGTAGCCCGTTAATTAGAGCGCAAGAAACAGCTAAGGAAATTGCTGGGGCTATTGGATTACCATCTATTTTATTAGATGAGCGATTTATGGAACGTAATTTTGGGGAAGCTTCTGGGAAACCAGTTGCGGCCGTTAGAGAGTTAATTACAGAAGGTAATGTAGAAGGAATGGAGCAGGATGAAGAAATCGTAGAGCGCTGTTTTACGGCTTTACAACAGGTTGCAGCAGCACATGGAGATAAACGTATTATCATTGTTGCGCATTCACATGCAATAAAAGCTATTTTACACGCAATTGCACCAAATGAAATTACATTTAAAACGCCGTTAAAAAACGCATGTATTAGCTACGTGAAAGAGAATAGCGGGAAATGGGATGTTCTTAAATATAATATTGCGGAGCATATTAGTGTATAAGAGTGCAAGGAGATTGTATGAAAAGTAATTAGAATCATATCTTTCTTTTAGGTGAGACACTTCAATTAGTAGTTCTGTTCCAAATGTGTTATGATGAATACTCGGAGGTGTCTCTCATGATTGTAGCGACGCTGGAAAGCGTATTGATTTTAGATAAGGCAGAGCAGCTTGCAAAAGCGATCATCTGTTCAGATATAGCAGAAGATTACCGTAAGTATTATAAGGATTTACAAGAAGATATAGAAGTCCAGACGCTAATTCAGCAATTTACAGCGATGAAAGAGCGATACGAAGAAGTGCAACGTTTTGGTAAATATCATCCTGATTATACTTTCGTTTCGACGAAAATGAGGGAATTAAAGCGTTCTGTAGATATGCATGATAAGGTTGCAACTTTTAAAAGAGCAGAAACAGCTTTACAGAAGTTATTAGATGAAGTTAGTGTAGCAATTGGTTCTGAGGTATCTTCTTCCGTTAAAGTTCCAACAGGAAATCCGTTTTTTGATGCGGGTGGCTGTGGCGGTGGTTGTGGTACCGGAGGCGGTTGTGGTTGTAAAAAAACGGGGTAATTTACCCCGTTTTTTAGAATATAGAAGAAAACGTATACAGAGTTTGTTCTTTAATGTCATAAATTTATGATTGGTTTTCATAAAATATAAGAATATAAGTTTTTAAAAGGAGAAGATGGAGAAGATTATGTTCGGGCAACGACAAAGTATGATTGTTTATTTACATTCATTGAAACATGCCAAGATTTTAAGGAAATATGGTAACATTCATTACATATCAAAACGTTTGAAATATGCCGTTGTATATTGTGATATGGAACAAATTGAGCATATGATGCAAAAATTGAATAAACTTCCTTTTGTAAAAAAAGTAGAACAGTCGTATCGCCCATTTTTAAAAACGGAATTCGAAAATTCGCGTCCTGATCGGGCAAAAGAATACGATTATAGCTAAGTAAAAAAATCCCCTGCTAAATTTAGCAGGGGATTTTTTACTTGAAATAACGTGTTATTTCATTGGAGGAATGAAATTGTTCATTCGTAAAATACCAATTAGATGATTAAAAAATAGTTCTTTTTCAGGGAAAGTTGTTGATGGTTTTACAGTAAAGGGAGTAACTTTTTTTCCTATTTGTTCCGCCATTTCTTCAAATAAAACGACACGTTTACTTTTTTTATTTTCAAGTACAGGAATGCCTTCACGACATATGTATAATGGTTGGAAATCACCAGTAGTTGTCGGTTTTAGTATTACAACAAGTGAACACACTTTTTTTTCGTTTTTTACAGTTTCGAATTGTAACATATGTGTTACACGTTCTTGGTTTGTTTTGGCAATTTCAAGTAATTCATATAAGTCAGAGTAGCCTTCTCCGAGTTCTATAAAGCGTTGAATCATATTTTTTCCTCCTCTTTCTTTTACTGTACCACCTCACTTTTTAAATGAAAAGTAGACAAATAAAAAAACCCTGCAAAGCAGGGCCCTTCTAATACTAGTATGTACTACTAGTAAGAAGGCAAAGGGAGAGGAGAAACCGGAGGAAGAACTTATGGGGAAACGTAAGTCTTCTCCGCGGTTGGCAACAACATCGAAAATGATGTTGTTATATTTATTTATGTCCAATCTAAAATGAAGATATACATAATGAAATTAAAATTTATGTTAGGCTTTTTATTTTTCTTTTTTTTATTTTATGATAGGATAAAAAAGGTAAAGTGGAACTGATGTACATAGAGGGTTGTTACTTGCAAATAGTGAAATGGATATGAAAGAAATAGCGAGCGATTATTTTAACTGAGGTTTTCAATTAGTTAAATAACAGATTAATGAAAAAATGTATGAAATAGTATGAATCGGTAGCGGTTACCGAATTGAAATGAATTTGCTGTAATCGCTCTATAGATTGAAATAAAGGTAGTGACAACAGATGAGAGTAGTTTCAGGAAAATGTAAAGGGCACCCACTTAAAGCGGTACCTGGTAATACAACGCGTCCAACGACAGATAAAGTGAAAGAATCTATTTTTAATATGATAGGTCCTTATTATGATGGTGGTATCGCTCTTGATTTATTTGGTGGTAGCGGTGGTCTTGGAATTGAGGCCATAAGTAGAGGGATTGATAAAGCGATTTTTGTTGACCGAGATAGTAAAGCGATAAAAGTCATTCATCAAAATTTAGAAAGCTGTAGACTACAAGAACAAGCTGAAGTGTACCGAAATGATGCAGAGCGTGCGGTAAAGGCGCTTATAAAGCGTGAAATATCATTCGATCTTATACTAATAGACCCTCCATATAAAGCTCAAAAAATTGTGTCTTTAGTTAGTGTAATGGATCAACATGGATTGTTAAATAAAGATGGCATCATTATGGCAGAGCATGGGGATGACGTGGTTTTACCTGATTCTATAGGAGAACTTGTAAAAGTACGGGCAGAAAACTACGGGATTACAGCAATTTCGATTTATAAGTATGAAGGTGAGGGGACAGAATGACAAGTATAGCTATTTCTTCAGGGAGTTTTGATCCAATTACCCTTGGACATTTGGATATTATTAAAAGGGGAGCAAAAGTATTTGATGAAGTATATGTAGTTGTTTTAAACAATTCATCAAAAAAACCATTCTTTTCGGTAGAAGAACGCCTAGAGTTAATTCGAGAGGCGACAAAGGATATTCCGAATGTAAAAGTTGATTCACATAGTGGATTATTGGTGGAATATGCAAAAATGCGTAATGCAAATGCAATATTACGTGGTTTGCGAGCAGTTTCTGATTTTGAATATGAGATGCAAATTACTTCAATGAATCGAAAATTAGACGAAAATATCGAAACTTTCTTCATTATGACAAATAATCAATATTCATTTTTAAGTTCAAGTATTGTGAAAGAAGTTGCGAGATATGGTGGGAGTGTAGTAGACCTTGTTCCTCCGATTGTAGAGCGTGCTTTAAAAGACAAGTTTAAAACCCCGTTAAAGTGAACGGGGTTTTTCTTTATGAATACGTAAAAACAATAAGATGACATACAAATATAAACAAAATAAGGTGAAGATTGGTCCGTAGTGTATAAATGATGTCCAAATATCAGTTAGTGTATAAGAATGATTCAATAAAAATACGGGAAGATCTTCTTGCGTAGGCGAGAAAGAATGAAGTTTTTCATAAAATGGTCCCCAAAATATAAAAGTGAAAATAGGAGCGAGAATACTTTGGATAATTCGAGCTAAAAAATATGGTTTAAAGCGGATATCTGTCTCCGCTAATATGCTTGCTACTTGTGCCTGAATAGAAAGACCGCTAAATGCTAAAATGAAGCTTGTTACCATCGCTTGTTGAAGAAGTGTTGATTCATTAATTTGACTAATCATTTGGCTTCCAAGCGTCATTTCAAAAATACCGGATAATATCGGAATACTAAATTGGGATGTAAGTTGGAAGAATGATAAAATATGTTGCATAATAAAAGAAAGCGCTTCTGTAATTTTGAAAACAGTAATCATTTTATTTAAAACAGAGAATAAAATAATAAACCCACCAATCATGAGCAATGTTTGAATAGAAGAAACGATAGCGTCACCGAGTAGTTTTCCGATTGGTCTTTTTTCTTGCATACGTGTTTGGTGGAGGATGGAAAAAGGGTTTTGAAAGGCACGCTTTTGATTCGTATGTTTGTCTTTTATGTAAGTATCGTTATTACCATAAAAGCGCATAAGTAATCCGACGATAAAGTTACTTATATAATGTGCTGCTGCTAATACGAGTCCTAATTTCGGATTATTGAAAAAACCAATAGAAACCGCTCCGAAAATAAAAAGTGGATTAGAAGAATTTGTGAAAGATACGAGTCGTTCCGCTTCAATTTGTGTTAGTTGATTGCTCTTGCGTAGTCTAGCGCTTAATTTGGCGCCAGCGGGGAATCCTGAAGCCATTCCCATTGCCCAAACAAATCCGCCTACCCCTGGAACACGAAACAGTGGACGCATTAGTGGTTCTAATATAACACCGATAAATTTTACAATACCAATACTGATTAGAAGTTCCGCAATGATGAAAAACGGTAGTAGTGAAGGGAATACAACTTCCCACCATATATTTAACCCGCGAATTGAAGCCTGCAAAGCATCTTGGGGGTGAAGTACAAGAGAAAAGGTTAAAAACAACATTGATATGGTAAGAAAAGCAGTTTTCCATTTTTCGTACATGTAAGAAAATCCCCCTTTGTCCCAAAAACGTTCATTTCAGTATACGTGGATATGTGGTGAATTTAGACCATAAGTATGAAAAAGGAATGAAAAAAATTAAAGGGTGAGAAAAATGAAGGAACCAAAAATCGGTTTAGCGCTTGGATCCGGAGGTGCAAAAGGTTTTGCTCACATAGGGGTAATAAAAGTGTTGAGGGAAGCTGGCATCCCTATTCACATGATAGCAGGTAGTAGTATAGGGGCATTAATTGGTACATTTTATGCAGCGAGTTGTAACGTTGAAAGACTGTATAAATTGGCAGCTGTTTTCAAAAGGAAATATTATTTGGATTTTACAGTTCCTAAAATGGGATTTATTGCTGGAAAACGTATTAAAGATATGATTAAAATGTTTACATATAATAAAAATTTAGAAGAGTTAGATATCCCGACAGCTGTTGTGGCTACTGACATTTTGAAGGGGGAGAAAGTTGTTTTTACAAGTGGTCCGATTGCGGAGGCGGTTCGAGCTAGTATATCTGTACCAGGGGTGTTTGTTCCAGAAAAAATAGATGGCCGCTTATTAGTGGATGGAGGGGTAATTGACCGTATTCCCGTATCGGTTGTAAAAGATTTAGGTGCTGATATTGTTATTGCTGTTGATGTATCTCCAATTAAGGTGAATGGAGAGGTTACATCAATTTATGATGTAATTATGCAAAGTATTGAAATTATGCAACATGAACTTGTGATGAATCGGCAAATAGCATCAGATTTAATGATGCGGCCAGCAGTGGAACAATTTAGTTCGCGTGCTTTTACACATATTGAAGACATTATTAGGGTCGGAGAAGTGGAAGCGGAAAAACATATTTCAAACATTTATTTACTAATTGAGCAGTGGAAGGAGAAACATAATGTTTAAGCGTTTTCGGTTTATATATGCAATTTTAATAGGGGTTATATTGGCGATGCTACTTGTTTATGTGCGCTTGCCGTATTATGTGACAAAACCAGGTATGGCCGCGAAATTAGCGCCGTACGTGCAAGTTGACGGTGGAACTAAAGAGTCTGGTGATTTCATGCTTGTCACTGTCTCAATGGGACCTGCTAATGTGGTGAACTTAATAGCCGCGCAATTTAATAAATATACACACGTTTCGAAGGCGGAAGAAATATTGCAAAAAGGCGAGAGTGATGAAGAATATCAATTTCGCCAAAATTATGCAATGAAAGATTCGCAAAATGCAGCAATCTATAATGCTTATAAACGTGCAAATCGCTCTGTTTCTTTTGAAAATAAAGGTGTACTAGTTGCTGGTGTAGCAAAGGGTATGCCGTCAGAGGGAAAGCTTAAGCTTGGAGATGTTATTATAGCTGTCGATGGAAAAATATTCGACAAGACGGAACAATTTATTGAGTATATGACAGGAAAAAAAGAAGGGGACACAGTAAATATTGAATACAAGCGGGGCGGAAAACAGTTTAAAGAAAATTTAAATGTAAAGACGATCCCTAATGGGAATGGACGCGTCGGTATAGGGGTCTCTATCGTTACGGAAAGAGAGTTAGTAGTAGACCCGAAAGTGAAAATCGATTCCCATGAAATCGGCGGTCCATCAGCGGGGTTAATGTTTACACTAGAAATTTATAATCAGCTCGTTGAAGAAGATTTAACAAACGGACATGAAATAGCTGGAACAGGTACAATCAATGATAAAGGAGAAATTGGTCCAATTGGTGGTATTCAGCAAAAAGTAGTAGCTGCTAGTGATGCGGGAGCTGAAGTGTTTTTTGCGCCAAATGAAAAAGGTGTAGAGAAATCGAATTATAAAGATGCTCTTGAAGCTGCGAAAGATATTAAAACGAAGATGAAAATTGTACCAGTGGACACACTGGATGATGCATTAACTTATTTGGAAAAAATGGGTAAAACAAAGTAAACCTCTCTGAAGAAGAGAGGTTTTTCTTATAGGAATTTTTTCGTTATTTCATCATAACGAATTGGATGATGCGTTGCGTCTTGTTTTAGCAGTTGTGTCCGCAAAGGTTCTTGCATTATGGAGAAATATACAGCATTTGATTTTCGTTCTATGTCTAAAGTTGGATGTTCGAATGTTTTTGTATGAGTAAGGATTGGGAGTTCTATTTTTTTCTTATTTCTAGAAAGATAAGTTTGTCCTTTTTGTGACATTCCGAGAAGACGGATATACGGCGCATGTTGCTCTATATTTGCTTTGTGTATTTCTTCCTTCGTTGTATTTGTTAAAATATGTGTACAAGCTCTTTGCAATCTAGTCCATGTATAACGTTTTGTTTTTAATGCTTCCATGAATGAATAGAAAGATGAACTGTTTTGTATTTTTGATAAAATACGATGCTCTAAACCTTCTTCCATTTCATATATATGTTGTAAGTCCTCTGAAGACATCGTCATAAGTTTGTATTTAAAAAATGAAAAGTATTTTTCCCAGTTATGTAACGTCCCGTAGTTTTGCTTGTAGTTTTCTAAAAGAGAAGCAGTCATTTTCGGGATAAAAGGCTCAATAGTTGTAGAGGAACTGTTTTCATTAAATAGCTGTTTGCGAATACTTGTTGCACTTGCAATATGTTGATTGTGAAATGTTTCATCATGATAATGAGAGGCGAATCTTTTTATAGTTTGTGCTTGCATCGAACTGTTTTGTAAGAGAATTGCTTTAATGTACTGTAAGCCTAAAATGTTATTTGGTTGTGACATATCTACGTTTTTTTCGGGTGGTAAGATGTGTAGAAAGGCTTCAGATGTAGCTTTTGCATAACTATTACCTGCATTCATAAATTGCTTCACAAGACGATTAAAAGTCTCTTCTTCATTTTTTTGTATAGCGATGGTATTGTAGAAATTTTCAGCTTGTCCATCTTCACTACCGAAACAAATTTCAGAAACACCAAGGGCGTTTAAAATCGAAATTGCGCCATTTGCGAAAGTTTCGGCCTTTTGTGTTGCGAATGCATATGGAAGCTCTACAACGAGGTCTACGCCGTTTGTTAAGGCCATTTTGGTACGATACCATTTGGAGATGAGTGCGGGCTCACCACGCTGCAAAAAAGGACCACTCATAACGGCGATAATAATATCGGACTGTGTTAACTTTTTTGTTTGTTGCACATGATAAGCATGACCGTTATGAAAAGGGTTATATTCAACAACAATACCACTGGATTTTATGGTAATCTCTCCTTTCGATGTAGCATCTTTTTGGAAAACGTGATAGTCTATATATTATTTCCTATGATGACTTCATTATAGTGTAAAGAAAAAACATTGACAAATATAAAATGGCTAGCTATAATTTTGTTTGTTGCCTTGAGGTGATATGATATGAAATGGTCCATCCATCAATTGAATAAATTGAGAAATAAAGGATTGACATTAAATGAAATGGTAGATGTAAGTGAGCTAAAAGAGGTCGAGAAAGATATTCGTGAAATTAATCCTGCTCATGTAACAGGAAGAGTTGATTTTGGCTCCGGTAAGTTTACGTTTCATCTACATATAACTGGAAGCATGGTTTTACCATGTTCTCGCTCTTTAGTAGATGTGACATTACCATTTGACATTAAAACAACTGAGGTGTTCCAAACTTCGGAAGAAGAATTTGAAACAGAAGCTGAAATTCATTGTTTAGAAGGAGAAGTACTTGACTTACTGCCCGTAATCAAGGAAAATATACTTTTGGAGATTCCAATGCAAATTTTCAGTGATGATGTTTCTGGTGGAGCACCGATGCAAGGTCAAGACTGGCAAGTGATTTCGGAAGAAAACAAAGAAAAGACTGTTGATCCACGATTAGCAGGACTTGCAAAGTTTTTTGACAAATAATCGGAAGACTGGTTTAGGCCTTCATATGAAAATAACTATTTCTTTTAAGGAGGTGGGAAGAATGGCTGTACCTTTTAGAAGAACTTCTAAAACAGTAAAAAGAAAGCGTCGTACGCATTTCAAATTATCAGTACCTGGTATGGTAGAGTGCCCAAGCTGTGGTGAAGCGAAATTAGCTCACCGTGTATGTAAAGCATGCGGTACTTACAAAGGTAAAGAAGTAATCAGCAAGTAATTGCGGGAAAATAAACGTAGAAGATATCTTCTACGTTTATTTTTTTTGTCTTATTCTTTATTTGTTGTATTCTATCTTTTCTAGTAACTGCATATGCTTAATAAAAAATGCATAGGGAGGACTAGAGAGATGGCGACAACAAGACAAGATGCTTGGACTGATGATGAAGATTTGCTTCTGGCAGAAGTAGTACTCCGGCATATTCAAGAAGGTGGAACGCAACTTTCTGCCTTTAAAGAAGTGGGGAGACATTTGTCTCGCACACCAGCAGCATGTGGATTTAGGTGGAATTCTTATGTTAGAAAGCAATACAAAGAACGTATTGAAGAAGCAAAGCAACTTCGTAAAGTAGAAAATTATGAAGTGAAAGAGACAAAGGTATTAGAGCCTACATCAATTACATTGAATGATGTTATTGAATTTTTGCGAAATTATAAAGATGAAAGCTCTTTAATGGTGTTGCAACAACAAATTGAATCGTTGCAAACAGAGAAAGAACATCTTCTGGAGCGATTATCAGTATATGAGGAAGAATATAGAACATTACTTGATTATATCGATCAAAAAAGAAGTGTAATGGTAGCGGAAAGAAATGGCGCTCGCTCGAATGGAGAATTAGAAAAATTAAAGAAATAAAAACAGCTGCGTAACAGCTGTTTTTTTTGTTTCTTATGCAGATTCTTCGTTTGTAATCGCATTCGAATTTGTTTCTGGATGCCAAATATAAAAATCACCATCAGTTACTGATACTGGCTGGAAACTTAATTTATCCCAAAAACCAGATGACTGGATACGTGCTATCGTTTTAATTGGGAATTGTAGTTGTTTCGCATAATTAACAAGCATTTGTCCGAATCCTTGTTTTTGAAAAGTCGGCAATACTTCAAGTTTATAAAGTTCTAGGTAAGTACCTGTAATTTCAAATGGTTCTCCACCGTTCCTTTTCATATATAGACTCATACGTGCGATTAGCGATCCACCATAATAAATACCGTAAAATGGAGACTCACTATCATTTTCAATAATGTTTGCTTGTAATTCTTCCAACATGGATAGTTCTTGAGCTCCGCACCCTTTAAATTTTTTAAATTCATCTAATGTTTTATAATTGATGAGCAAGCGTTCAACTTTTGGGAATCCCATTACATCACGTCCTTTTCTTATCTTGTTGAATGCAGAAAAGTTAAAATATTTATAATAATATTATAACTCATTTTTAAATTTTTATGAAGAAGATAGAATATTTCTTTCATTATTTTTTTGAGGATTTGCTAAACTAAGAATAGAACTATGTATATAGGTAGTATATACGTAGTGAAAGAAGAGGTTGCATTTGTTAAAAGGTAATTGAATCCTCAACTATGTAATTGTAATTTAATAAGATATAAAGGGGGAAAGGCAAGGGAACTTATATCACTTGTTAATATGAGTTCTTTGTGTGAAGATGAAAATTGGAATTGTTGGACCGGGAGCTATTGGTCTCCTATATACATTTTATTTACAAAAAAGTAATCAAGATGTTACGTTGTTTACAAGAAACGATAAGCAAGCAGAAGAATTAAACTTAACGGGTGTAACTTGTATTAGGAATGGAGAACGTGAAACGGTATTTCCATCTATTTTACCGATAGAAAGTATGCTGGATAAACAGTTAGATTATATATTTATTGCTGTAAAGCAATATCATGTAACTGATATATTACCTTTTGTGCAGGGAGAATCGTCATTAATCTTTTTGCAAAATGGAATGTCACATCTTCACGTTATGCAAAAAATAGGAAATGAACGTATAGCAGTCGGGATTGTGGAGCATGGTGCAAAAAAAGAGGATGGACATACAGTTCGTCATACTGGAATAGGTGTTACAAAGTTTGGTGTAGTGCGTGGTCAATCTAGTTGTTTTAAAAAGGTATTTAATTGTTTTCCTTTTGATTATTTTCCGATTCAGATAGAAGATGATTGGAAGGGGATTATGCGTAATAAATTAGTAGTCAATGTATGTATTAATCCGTTGACGGCATTATTGCGGGTTGAGAACGGGGAGTTAATTTCAAACCCGCTTTTTTATCAAATGATGGAGCAAGTATTTCAGGAAGTTGCATTTCTTGTTAAAGAAGAAGATAAGGAAATGCTATGGAAAATGGTATGCCAAGTATGTGAAAAAACATCCCATAATACTTCATCTATGTTAGCGGACGTAAGAGCGAATAGACAAACGGAAGTTAATGCGATTGTTGGATATGTATTAGAAGAAGCTAAGGAACAACAACAATCTGTTCCGACACTTCAATTTTTGTTCAATGCAATAAAAGGAATGGAATTATAAGTGTTTTTCTTTGCTTTTACGTGAAACATTGAATACAATGTGGGTTGGTGAGAGAACAGGATACGAAAGGAAGAATTATATGGAGATAAAAGAAATCTCTGTTCCACTACAAGGTGTTGTAGCGGACTATATGAACGGTAAAAAAGAGATACAGTCATGTTTTGATTATCTGTTAACAGAGGATGCTTTTAAACAGCGTTTACATGATTTACGTGAGAGAGAGTTTTTCCGTCAAGATTTAGTAACGCATTTATTAGAATATAATACACAATTGCAAGCGGGAGAATTTACAATTCAAAATATAAAAGCGCTTGAAGATGAAAATACATATGTAGTTATAGCTGGACAACAAGCTGGGTTATTAACTGGTCCGCTTTATACAGTTCATAAGATCATTTCAATTTTACAGCTTGCAAAAGAAAAAGAAGAGAGCTTAGGGGTTCGGGTTGTTCCTGTCTTTTGGATTGCTGGTGAAGACCATGATATGGATGAAATTAATCATACATTTGTAACGAAAAATAAAAAAATAAAAAAGACCATTTTTCATGATCGTTATCCGAAAAAGGCGAGTGCTTCTGAGTCTGAGTTTTCTATTGAAGACTGTAGAAAATGGGTCGAAGAGATTTTTAAAACATATCCGGAAACGAATTTTACAAAGGATGTATTACAATTTGTTGATGATGCTTTAGGTAAATCGCATACATATGTAGATTTCTTTGCGCACCTTATTACGAAAATGTTCGCAAATTCTGGTTTAATTCTTGTAGATTCACATCATCCTGCATTAAGAAAATTAGAAGTGCCGTTTTTACAACAAATTATAAGTAAATATAAAGAAATTCAAGTAGGGCTTCGTAATCAACAGGAAGTACTTAAGGAATTAGGATTTAAACCGATTATTGAAACGAAGACAAATGCAGTGCATATATTTATGGAAATTGATAATGAGCGAGTATTGCTTGAAGAGAATCAAGGGAAGTTTATTGGAAAAGATGGAGTGCATTCATTTTCGTATGAAGAATTGATGGAAGAGATGGAAAGAAGTCCAGAACGTTTTAGTAATAATGTTGTAACGCGCCCTCTTATGCAAGAATATGTGTTTCCTACGTTAGCGTTTATTGGCGGTCCAGGGGAGTTAGCTTATTGGAGTGAATTGCAACAAGTGTTTCATACGGCAGGTTTCCAAATGCCACCTGTTGTTCCGCGGCTTACAATTACTTATATGGAGCGAGATACAGCGACAGATTTATATGATTTAGATTTGCAAGAAATTGATCCATTTCTAAATAATATAGATAATCTGCGTGACAATTGGCTTTCTAATCAAATAGAGGAACCGATAGACGAGCGATTTATAGAAGCGAAAAAAGAAATAATGGGTATTCATACATCATTACAACAATTCGTGAAAAAAATAGATCCAGGGTTAAATGAGTTTGCGGGGAAAAATGAACTGAAAATTAATGAGCAAATTGAACTGTTAGAAAAAATGTTGAAAAGAAATGTTGAGAAGAAACATGAGGTTCAACTGAATAAATTCCGCCGTTTACAATTCGCGCTTCGTCCATTAGGAGCACCGCAAGAACGTGTGTGGAATGTGTGTTATTATTTAAATCAGTTCGGCCTTGATTTTGTTGACCGGGTAATGGAACAATCTTTTTCGTGGGATGGAAAACATCATGTAATAAAACTATAGAATCTTGCTCTTTTGAGCAGGATTTTATTTTTATTCTGTTGAATTAACTGTGAAGTGAAATATTTCTGAATTATCCATCTTATGTTAATGTAATGAATCGCTATGTATCAGGTATATATATATGACAAAATAGCACAAAATGTAAACGGATTAATATCTTTTTCGACAGGTTTTTGTTTAAATTCCCGCAAAAAATGATAAAATTTAGTATATAATAAAATAAAATAGCGATTTGTATAGCGTACTACCTTGTTGGAAGTTAAATGAGTCGTTCTTTAGTAGCATTTCATCCTCTAGTAGTAAATTGTGTTTGTAGAGTGAGAAATGTATTTAACATAATTAATTGGAAAAAGAGTAGGTGCAGCAATGTTCAAACACGTAACAGTACTTTTGAAAGAAACAGTAGATGGCTTAGATATAAAACCGAGTGGTACATATGTAGATTGTACACTGGGTGGAGGAGGACATAGTTCTTATTTATTATCTCAGCTAACAGATGGTGGAAAGTTAATAGCATTTGATCAAGATGAAATAGCGATTCAAAATGCGAAGGAAAAATTTTCTTCTTATGGTGAACAATTTGTAACAGTGAAGAGCAACTTCCGTTATTTATCTGAAAAACTACATGAATTAGGTATCACAGAAGTAGACGGGATTTTATTCGATTTAGGTGTTTCATCCCCACAATTAGATACACCAGAGCGTGGCTTTAGTTATCATCATGATGCACCGTTAGATATGCGGATGGATCAAGATGCCCCATTAACAGCATATGATGTTGTGAACAGCTGGTCATATGAACAACTCGTAAGAATTTTCTTCCAATACGGAGAAGAAAAATTTTCAAAGCAAATAACAAGGAAAATTGAAGCTTATCGCGAGAATAAGGCTATTGAAACGACAGGAGAATTAGTGGAATTAATTAAAGAAGGTATTCCAGCTCCGGCACGTAGAACAGGTGGACATCCTGCGAAGCGAGTATTTCAAGCGATTCGTATTGCTGTAAATGATGAATTAAAAGTATTTGAAGAAGCGTTGGAATCTGCAATTGATATGGTCAAGCCTGGTGGAAGAGTTAGTGTTATAACATTCCATTCTTTAGAAGATCGTATTTGTAAAACGACGTTTAAGCGAAATAGCACAACGCCGCAATTACCACAGGGACTACCGATTATTCCGGATGAATTTAAGCCGAAATTAAAGCTTATTACAAGGAAACCGATTTTACCTTCTGACATTGAATTAGAAGAAAATAATCGAGCGCGTTCTGCGAAGTTGAGAATCGCTGAAAAACGATAAAAAGGAGAGAGAGGTATGACTAATTTAGCTGTAAAGTATAAACAACAGGCGCAAGAAGAGGTACAAATTCAAGCGCCGCCACAGCAGATGGTTAAGCCAAAAGTTAAAACGAAAATTACAAGAATTGAAAAGCTATTGTACGTAACGTTTATTGGGTTTTTATTATATGCTTGTGTAGCTTTTATTGGGAATAAAGCGGGTCTATATCAAGTTAATGTAGAAGCAGCGACGATAGAAGAACAAATTGTGAAAAAACAAAAGGAAAATCAAGAATTGCAGGCTGAAGTAGAGAAGTTAAGTCGTTATGAACGTATCGCTGAAGTTGCAAAAAAACACGGGCTAGAAATTAATGCGAATAATGTGAAAGGCCTAAAGTAAGGCAAATAGGTGTGAAGAAAAGATGAAGAGAAATATGACCAAATTTCATACCAATAAGGGAGCAGGTTATTTTATGATATTTTTCCTCCTGCTCTTTTTGCTGTTATTAGCCCGATTTTTTTACATACAAGCAACAGGAACAGTGGACAATCATGATTTGAAGAAACTTGCTGAGCAGAAACATAGTAAAAAGGGAGTTCTCGAAGCGAATCGAGGAACAATTTATGATCAAAATGGTCATGTGCTAGCACAAGACGCAAATTCCTATAGAATGGTAGCGGAATTAAAAGGTGCCAAGCCTGTTGAGGATAAAGAGGATACTGCAAAGAAAATCGCTGGAGTACTCGGAACGGGCGAAGACGCGATCTTAGCCGCTTTAAATAAAGATAGAAGTCAAGTGGAATTTGGAACATTGGGTAAGGGCTTGACGAAAGAAAAGAAAGAACAAATAGAAGCATTGAAATTGCCGGGAATAACTTTTATTACCGAAAATGCGAGAGTGTATCCAAACGGTGATTTCGCATCTTACGTCATAGGTCATGCCAGACCTGATGATAATGGAATCGCAGTAGGTGAATTTGGCTTAGAAAAGAGTTTGGATAAGTATTTAGGGGCTTCTAATGGTGAGGTAGCTTATACAGGTGACCGTAAAGGAGTATCTCTTGATGGTGGAAAAGTGAATGTAAAGGCACCTAAAAATGGAGATAATGTGTATTTAACGCTTGACCAACGTATTCAAAGTTATTTAGAAGACGCAATGAAAGAAGCGAGTAAACATTATGAACCAGAAAGTTTAGTAGGAATTGTTGCAGACCCCAAAACAGGGAAAATATTAGCGATGTCTAGTAAACCTAGTTATGATCCGAACCAAGAGAATAATAAATATTTTTATAATGATGCCATTGCAAATGCATTTGAACCAGGATCAACAATGAAGATTTTCACATTAGCAGCGGCCATTAATGAAGGTGTATACAAGGGACAAGACTTTTATCAGTCTGGTACATATCAAGTAGGTAATCGCAAAATAAAAGATCATAACGGCGGCGCTGGATGGGGTTCTATTACTTTTGACGAAGGGGTAGAGCGCTCTTCAAACGTAGCGTTTGCAATTTTAGGTGATCAAAAGCTTGGTCCAGATCGTTTCCGGAAATATATTCATAATTTTGGATTAGATGAAAAAACAAACATTGATTTACTTGGTGAAGGGTCAAATACAATTTTATTTGATCAACAAATACAACAAGTAACAACAGCGTTTGGACAAGGTTCTACAGTTACACCAATTCAACTTGTACAAGCTGCAACAGCGATTGCAAATGATGGGAAAATGATGAAACCTTATACAATTGATAAAATTGTGGATCCAATAACAGGTAAAGTACAGCTAGAGCATAAACCAAAAGAAGTAGGGAAACCTGTTTCCAAAGAGACAGCAGCGCAAGTAAGGCAATTACTAGAACGTGTTGTTACATCACCGAAAGGAACAGGAACTGCATATAAAGTTGATGGGTATTCAGTCGGGGGGAAAACAGGTACAGCACAAATTCCTGACGGGAAAGGTGGCTATATGACGGGAAGAGAGAATTATATATTCTCATTCTTAGGTATGGCACCGATGGACGATCCGCAACTTGTTGTGTATGTGTCCGTTAAACAACCAAAATTAAAAGATGATGAAAACGGGGCTAAACCTTTAGCAGATATCTTTAAATATGTAACGAAAAATAGCTTAGAGTACTTAAAGATTAAGCCGAATGAAGTAAAAGACCCGAAAAAATATGTGAAAGAACAACAAACTGTCGTTCCAGATGTAACCGGAAAAACGATGGAAGAAGCGAAAAAAGCAATTGATAAAGCAAAACTTCGTCCAATCGTATTAGGTGAAGGTAAAGTGCAGCAGCAAGTGCCAAAAGCAACTGAACAAACATTAAAGGGTGATCGAGTCTTCTTAGTAGGAGATAAACCTACAATGCCAAATATACAGGGATGGGCACTGCGTGATGTTATGAATTTAGCAAAAACATTAAAGCTTAACTTAAAACCTTCTGGTACAGGATATGTAACTGAGCAAAGTGTAGCGGAAGGGACATTGTTGCAACCTGGTACAGAATTAGGTGTAACACTCGTACCACCACTTGAACCGCAGCAAGAAGCAGAAAAGCCATAATGGTAATAGGGAAGAAGTTCTAATTAAATAAGTACAAGCATATATTGGAACAAGCTAGGCGTAAGGGAGGCTTGTTCCAATATGCGTGTATCAAATGTAACAGTTAGAAAACGACTTATTTTTATACTTATATCGGGTATACTCATTTTCACCATTATCGATATTCGTCTTGGATATGTGCAATTTTTTCTTGGAAATATGTTAACGGATCGTGCGAAGGATTCATGGAGTCGTAATATTACTTTTGAACCAGAGCGAGGGAAAATTTTAGATCGAAATGGTGTGGAGCTTGCTACGAATAAAAGTGCACCGACCGTCTTTGTTGTGCCGAGGCAAATTGAAAAACCAGCAGAGACTGCAGAGAAGTTAGCTGCAGTATTAGGTGTGGAAAAAGATGATGTTTATAAGCGGATTACAAAAAAAGAATCGATTGTAAGGCTTGATAAAGGCGGAAGGAAAATATCGCATGACAAAGCGAAAGAAGTACGCGGATTAAGTTTAAAGGGTGTGTACATCGCAGAGGATTCTATCCGGTACTATCCATTCGGTAATTTTTTATCACACGTATTAGGATTTGCGGGCAGTGATAATCAAGGGCTTATGGGACTAGAGAAATATTATGATAAAGAGCTAAATGGTGATAAAGGTCATGTGCGATTTTTTGCAGACGCGAAAGGACAGAGAATGCCTAACGTTGGAGATGATTTCAAAAAACCAGAAGCCGGCTTGAATTTAGGATTAACAATTGATTCACGCATTACGAGGATTATGGAAAGAGAAATGAATATTGCGGAATCAACGTATAATCCTGATGGTATGATAGCAATTGCAATGAATCCGAAAAATGGTGAAATTTTAGGTATGTCAAGTCGACCAAGTTTTGATCCAGCAGATTTCCAAAGTGTTTCTCCGGAAGTATATAACAGAAACTTACCTGTATGGAGTACGTATGAGCCGGGGTCAACATTTAAGATTATTACATTAGCTGCAGCCTTGAATGAAAATTTAGTAGACTTAGAGAAAGATACATTTTATGATGATGGGGCAGCTGAAGTTGGTGGAGCTAGATTGCGGTGTTGGAAAGCTGGAGGCCATGGTAGCCAAACGTTTTTAGAGGTAGTTCAAAACTCTTGTAACCCAGGATTTATTGAACTCGGTGATCGTCTTGGTAAAGATCGATTGTTTAAATACATTCGCAATTTCGGGTTTGGACAGAAGACCGGAATTGATTTACAAGGTGAAGGTAGCGGTATTTTATTTAATTTAGATAAAGTTGGTCCAGTCGAGCAAGCGACGACTTCATTTGGGCAAGGTGTTTCTGTTACACCGATTCAACAAGTAGCAGCTGTAGCGGCCGCTGTAAATGGTGGAACTTTGTATCAGCCATATATAGCGAAGGAATTTATTGATCCGAAGAATAATCAAGTTGTCAGCAAAAAGACACCTGTTGCGAAAAGGGAAGTTATTTCCAAGGAAACTTCAGAGAAAGTTCGTTACGCATTAGAGAATGTTGTAGCGAAAGGTTCGGGTAAAGGGGCTTATATTGATGGATATCGTGTAGGTGGAAAAACTGGAACTGCTCAAAAGGTGAAAGATGGAAAATATTTAGATAATAACTATATTGTATCATTTATCGGTTTTGCTCCAGCTGACGATCCGCAAATTGTTGTTTATGTAGCAGTGGATAATCCAAAAGGAGTCACTCAATTTGGTGGAGTTGTAGCAGCACCTATTGTTGGGAATATTCTTCGTGACGCACTTCCTGTAATGGGAGTGGAACCGAGAAAAGAGCAAGTTGAGAAAGAATATAAATGGGGCGATACACCAACTGTGGAAGTTCCTAATTTAATTGGTATGAAAAAGAAAGATTTACAAACGCAACTTGTAGACTTGAAGCTTGATATAAGTGGTGATGGTGGGAAAGTAATTAAACAATCACCAGAAGCAGGAGCTAAAGTAAAAGAGGGTTCAAAAGTTAGAATTTACTTCGGGAATTAAAGGTAACTGATTGTGTTTTATGGTACAATTGGTGGAAGTGAGTTCTTTATAGAAAAATTGCTTTACTTGAGACGATAAGTGTCTCATTAATAAATAAATCTATTGATTAGACTATAGTAGCACTTACCTCCTATTTTTATATAACTAGGAGGTAACGTGTTACTTGCTAAAATAAGAGATAAATAAACAATGTAGAGAGGGTTTAGTGAAATGAAGTTGCATACACTTGTATCATGTTTGCATGATTTTCCAGTTATTCCAACAGAAAATCCAGAAATAACATCTATTGAAGCGGATTCACGTAAAGTGAAAGAGGGAAGCTTATTTATATGTATGAAAGGATATACGGTTGATAGCCATGACTTTGCTAAGCAAGCAGCCGCACAAGGAGCGGCTGCTATTGTTGCGGAAAGACCAATTGATGTTGACGTTCCAGTTGTACTTGTGAAAAATACTTTTCGTTCGCTAGCGGTTTTAGCTGATTATTTTTATGGTCAACCAACACACAAGTTACATTTAATCGGTATTACAGGTACAAATGGAAAGACAACAACATCGCATATTATGGATGAAATTATGCGCGCACATGGTCATAAAACAGGGCTAATTGGAACGATTAATATGAAAATCGGTGATGAAACATTTGAGGTGAAAAATACAACACCAGATGCACTAACACTTCAACAGACATTTTCAAAAATGGTTGAACAAGGTGTGGATAGCACAGTAATGGAAGTTTCGTCTCATGCTTTAGATCTTGGCCGTGTACACGGGTGCGATTATGATGTTGCAGTATTTACGAATTTAACACAAGATCATTTAGACTATCATAAAACGATGGAAGAATATAAACATGCGAAAGGGTTGCTTTTCGCACAGCTTGGCAATAGTTATCATCATAATCGTGAAAAATACGCTATATTAAACAGTGATGATCCAGTAGCAGAAGAGTATATGAGAAGTACAGCAGCTACTGTTGTAACATACGGTATAGATGTTGCAAGCGACATTATGGCACGAGATATCGTAATGACGAGTGGCGGTACAACATTTACACTTGTAACACCGTATGAAACTGTAAATGTTACGATGAAATTAATTGGTAAGTTTAATGTATACAACGTGTTAGCTGCTACAGCAGCAGGTCTTGTTTCAGGAGTGAGCTTACAAACAATTATTGATGTAATTAAAGAGCTTGCTGGCGTTCCTGGACGTTTTGAAGTTGTAGATGGTGGACAAAATTACACAGTTATTGTTGACTATGCGCATACACCTGATAGCTTAGAGAACGTACTAAAAACAGCAAAACAGTTTGCAAAAGGCGATGTATATTGTATCGTTGGTTGCGGTGGTGATAGAGATAGAACGAAAAGACCAATAATGGCAAGTGTCGCAACCGAATATGCAACTCATGCAATTTATACATCAGATAATCCAAGAAGTGAAGATCCGAAGGCTATTTTAGATGATATGGTAAATGATGTGAATGGGAATAATTATGAAGTAATTGTCGATCGAAAAGAAGCGATACGTTCCGCTATCTCGAAAGTAAAAGCAGAAGATATTATTATTATTGCTGGTAAAGGGCATGAAACGTATCAAATTATTGGTAAAGAAGTTCATCATTTTGACGATCGTGAAGTTGCTAAAGAAGCAATCACGGAGCGTTTAAACAACGAAGTGTAACAGCATGAGAGGAGGACTACATGTGCTTGAACAAGGTTTATTAGTAACGGCTGGGGTAGCATTTTTAATTTCTGTTGCCCTTTCGCCATTATTTATTCCATTTTTAAGAAAGTTAAAGTTCGGACAGAGTATTCGTGACGAAGGACCGAAGTCACATCAAAAGAAATCAGGGACACCAACGATGGGTGGTATTGTCATATATGTATCTATGATGGTGACTACGCTTATTATGGCGATTAAATTTAACAATTTAGGTGCAGAAGTATCATTGTTATTATTAGTTACATTTGGGTACGGATTAATCGGATTTTTAGATGACTACATAAAAGTAGTAAAGAAAAGAAATCTTGGTTTAACATCAAAACAAAAATTGATTGGTCAGCTTGTAATTGCTATTGCGTTCTTTTTAATTGGAAAAGGGCAAGCATTTCACACGTATATCATGATTCCAGGAACCGATGTTAAATTTGAATTAGGCTGGGCGTATTTTGTTCTCGTATTATTTATGCTTATTGGTGGATCAAATGCGGTTAATTTAACAGATGGTTTAGATGGTTTATTATCAGGAACAGCTGCTATTGCATTCGGAGCATTTAGTATTATTGCTGTAGCTCAAGAACAATTTGGGGTAGCGATTTTCTGTATGGCAGTCGTAGGAGCTGTACTTGGCTTTTTAGTATTCAATGCGAATCCAGCGAAAGTATTTATGGGGGATACTGGTTCTCTAGCTTTAGGTGGTGCTATCGCAGCTGTAGCGATTTTGTTAAAACAAGAATTGTTACTCGTTATTATTGGCGGTGTATTCGTAGCGGAAACTTTATCTGTTATTATCCAAGTTATTTCGTTCAAAACAACAGGAAAGCGTGTTTTTAAAATGAGTCCATTACATCATCATTATGAATTATGTGGTTGGTCAGAGTGGCGCGTTGTTGTAACGTTTTGGTCTGTAGGATTTTTATTAGCTGTGCTAGGAATTTATATCGGGGTGTGGATGTAATTGAAAACTGTAACTGAATATCAAAATAAAAATGTTCTTGTATTAGGTATTGCTAAAAGTGGTTATGCAGCAGCTACTTTATTAAAAAAGTTAGGGGCAAACGTCATTGTAAATGATGGGAAACCATTAGCGGGTAATGTGCTTGCAGCTGAGTTACAAGCGGAAGGAATGGATGTTGTGTGTGGTGGGCATCCATTAGAATTGCTGGAGAGAAACATTTCACTTGTCGTAAAAAATCCAGGAATTCCATATTCTAATCCACTCTTAGTGGCGGCGAAAGAAAAACAAATTCCAATTGTAACTGAGGTTGAATTAGCATATTCCATTTCAGCAGCACCGTTTGTTGGGATTACGGGATCTAACGGTAAAACAACAACGACAATGTTAACGTTTGAAATGTTAAAAGAAGGACAAAAGCACCCAGTTATTGCGGGGAATATAGGTACTGTAGCTTGTGAAGTTGCACAATTGGCGAAGGAAAATGAAGTTGTCGTTACGGAACTTTCATCGTTTCAATTGATGGGAGTGGAATCGTTCCAACCAAAAATTGCAGCCTTTTTAAATTTATTTGAAGCGCATTTAGATTATCACGGGACGAAGAAAGAGTATGGTTTGGCGAAAGCGAATATTTTCAAAAACCAAACTGAAGCAGATTATAGTATAATTAACGCAGATGATGCAGATGTCATGGCGTTATCGGCATATAGTAAAGGACAGAAAGTATTATTTTCGACGACGAAAGAAATTGAAGATGGTGCGTATATAAAAGATAACGCTCTTTATTTTAAAGGCGAAAAAGTAGTTAAGGTAAGTGATATTGTTTTACCTGGTAAGCACAATTTAGAAAATATTTTAGCAGCAATGAGTATTGCTAAATTACTAGGTGTTTCTAATGAAGCAATTACTGCTGTGTTAAAAAGTTTTACAGGTGTAAAACATCGCTTAGAATATGTAACAACGATTAATAATCGTAAATTTTATAATGATTCAAAAGCGACGAATATGCTAGCGACAGAAAAAGCATTATCTGCATTTACACAACCGATTGTATTATTGGCTGGTGGACTTGATCGTGGTAATGAATTTGATGATTTAATTCCATATTTTAAACATGTCAAAGCGATTGTGACATTTGGACAAACTGCACCAAAATTAGTAAGAGCGGCAGAAAAAGCAGGATTAGATGTAATTGAAAGTGTCGATACTTTAGATGATGCAGTAGTGAAAGCTTATGCTCATTCTACCGAGGGTGATGTAATTCTTCTTTCACCAGCATGTGCAAGCTGGGATCAATTTAAAACATTTGAAGAAAGAGGAGACATTTTTATACAAGCTGTGCATAAACTTATATAAAGTAAATCAAAACATCAGTAGGCTAACACCTACTGATGTTTTGTTACATAGGGCAAAGGTTCTGCCCAAAGAGGTGGTGTTCATGGGTAATGAAGAAAACGCCTGATTTTATTCTCATCATCGTTACACTTGCGTTGTTAACAATCGGAATGATTATGGTTTATAGTGCGAGTGCGGTTTGGGCCTCTTATAAAATGGGGGATTCATTCTTTTTTGCAAAAAGACAATTGTTATTTGCAAGTCTTGGGGTAGTAGCTATGTTTTTTCTGATGAAAATTGATTATTGGGTATGGCGTACGTATTCAAAAGTAATTTTACTAGTTTGTTTCGTTCTTCTTATTCTCGTTCTTATTCCTGGAGTAGGTCTCGTTCGTGGAGGGGCGCGAAGTTGGATTGGAATCGGGGCATTTTCTATCCAACCGTCAGAGTTTATGAAATTCGCGATGATTATTTTCTTAGCAAAATTTTTAGCGGAACGACAAAAATTAATTACATCTTTTAAACGAGGTTTACTACCGGCTCTTAGTTTTGTATTTCTTGCTTTTGGGATAATTATGTTACAGCCAGATCTTGGTACGGGAACGGTAATGATTGGGACATGTATTATTATGATATTTATTTCGGGAGCAAGGGTCTTTCACTTTGCAATGTTTGGTTTGCTTGGTGCAGCGGGATTTGTAGGGTTAATTGCATCAGCGCCATATCGAATGAAACGCATCACATCATATTTAGATCCGTGGTCGGATCCGCTCGGAAGTGGATTTCAAATTATCCAATCGTTACTCGCAATTGGACCTGGTGGTTTATTTGGGCTTGGACTTGGACAAAGTAGACAAAAATTTCTTTATTTACCTGAACCACAAACAGACTTTATATTTGCAATCTTATCCGAGGAATTAGGTTTTATTGGTGGTTCATTTGTGTTATTATTATTTAGTCTATTATTATGGCGTGGGATTCGTATAGCATTAGGAGCGCCAGATTTATATGGTACGTTTTTAGCAGTAGGTATTGTGGCGATGATTGCGATTCAAGTAATGATTAATGTTGGTGTTGTAACAGGACTGATGCCTGTTACCGGTATTACTTTGCCATTTTTAAGTTATGGTGGATCAAGTTTGACCTTAATGTTAATGGCAGTAGGTGTATTATTGAATATAAGTCGCCATTCTCGCTATTAAACCCTGTTTAAAAGACAGGGTTTTTCGTGTGTGTGTGAAAATACAATATGTATATAGAAATAAATACGATTGAATAAGAACAGGGAAGTGGAGGAATCAGTAGTGCGAGTATTAGTAAGTGGTGGGGGTACTGGAGGACATATTTATCCAGCTCTTGCTTTAATTAGAGAAATAAAAAAACTAAATCCGGAAGCAAGATTTTTATACATTGGTACAGAGAATGGATTAGAGAGTACCATCGTACCGAAAGCGGGTATTCCGTTCCAATCTATTGTTATAAGTGGATTTAAACGAAAAATATCTCTTGATAATGTAAAAACCGTGATGCGTTTCCTAAAAGGTGTTCAAGATAGTAAACGATATATTCGTCGTTTTAACCCTGATATTGTGATTGGTACGGGTGGATACGTATGTGGGCCAGTTGTATATGCTGCGGCTAAATTAGGTATTCCGACTATTGTCCATGAACAAAATAGTGTACCTGGTGTAACGAATAAATTTTTAAGTCGTTATGTCGATAAAGTTGCAGTTTGTTTTGAAGCAGCTGCAGAACATTTTCCACAGTCAAAAGTGGTTATGACAGGTAATCCACGTGCATCAGAAGTAATGGACCAAAATGGAATGAAAGGAAAACGTTCGGTAGGACTATCCCTTTCTAAAAAATCCGTGCTTATTTTTGGTGGGAGCCGCGGGGCTAGACCGATTAACGATGCTTTTGTAGAAGCGATTGAACAATTTGGGAATAAAAGTTACGAAGTATTATATGTAACAGGCGAAGTACATTATGATAAAGTTATGGAAGCCGTGAAACAAAAAGGGAATCCGAATAATGTTATTATTAAACCTTTTATTCATAATATGCCAGAGGTACTGACGGGTGTAGATCTTGTTGTTTCAAGGGCAGGGGCTACAACGCTTGCAGAATTAACAGCGTTAGGAAAGCCGAGTGTATTAATTCCAAGTCCGTACGTAACAAATAACCATCAAGAAAAAAATGCACGATCAGTTGTTGATAAAGGAGCAGCTAAAATGCTACTTGAAAAAGATTTAACATCTGAAACGCTTATTCGTGACATTGATGAGATTTTATTGGATACACAAACATTACAAAATATGAAACTGGCTACTAAGCAACTTGGTATTCCAGATGCAGCAAATAAGCTATATGAAGTAATGAACAAGCTTATTAAAAAATAACATTAGGTGAACGCCCCGCATATTACTGTAATAAGGAGACTTGATATGGGGGAGATTGTCTATGGAACAATTAGTAAAAGAGCTTTTAGAAGCAAATGTTGGTCGCGTGTTAGTTAATGAACCGTTAGCGCGTTACACGACTATGAAAATAGGCGGACCAGCTGATATTTTAATTGTACCAAAGCATGTTGCTGGTATTGAGAAGACTCTAGAGTTAGTAAAGAAGTACAAGACAAGGTGGACTGCAATTGGTCGTGGTTCAAATCTTCTCGTATCTGATCAAGGTATAGAAGGTGTGGTTATTCGTTTAGGAGAAGGATTAGACCATTTAGAAGTCGAAAAACATAGAGTAAGAGTCGGTGCTGGATATCCCCTTATTAAATTGTCAACTTTACTTAGTCGACAGGGATTAGCGGGCCTGGAATTTGCAAGTGGTATTCCAGGAAGTGTTGGCGGTGCAGTGTATATGAATGCAGGCGCTCATAAGTCCGACATATCGAGTGTATTAACGAAAGCTCGTATTTTGTTTGACAATGGAACAATTAATTGGTTGACGAATACCGAAATGGGCTTTTCTTATCGCACATCTGTATTGCAAATGAAACGCCCTGGTATTGTTTTGGAAGCTGAATTCCAATTAGAGGTAGGCGAACGCGAGGGAATTGTAAGAAGCATGCAAAAGAATAAAGAGTATCGCCGTGAAACGCAGCCTTGGAATCACCCTTGTGCAGGAAGTATATTTCGAAATCCAGTCCCCTATTTTGCAGGAGATTTAATAGAAAAATCAGGGCTTCGTGGTTATACAATAGGTGGAGCTCAAATTTCTGAAATGCATGGGAATTTTATTGTTAATACTGGTGTGGCCTCAGCGCAAGATGTATTAGACTTAATCGCATTGGTAAAGCGTACAATTAAAGATAAATTTGGTGTTGATATGCATACAGAAGTAGAAATAATTGGAAGATAACGGTTATTCGTTCCGCTCATTATCATTTATGTTATAATAAGAAGATAAGAACGGCATGAGGAACATGCCGTTCTTTATGTTACATAGGGGGATCGTACATGAAAAATAGTAAAGTGATTAAACTACAAGATCGTGTACCAAAATTAAAGAATCAAAATAAAAAAAATAAGAAACCTGTTAATCATCGGTTAATTTTATACATATCGATTTTATTTTTATTAGTACTCTTTTTAATTTATTTTCGGTCTCCGCTTAGTAATATAAAAAAGATAAGTGTCTTTGGAAATCATTATATGACAGATGAACAAGTTATGAAGGAATCAGGTGTGACATATGATACGAGTTATTTCCGAGTAACAGCACATAAAGCAGAAGAAAACTTAACGAAACGAAAAGAAATTAAAGAGGTAAATGTAAAAAAACGTTTCCCAAACAAAATTGATGTTCATATCGAAGAATATTTAACAATTGGCTATATAAACAAAGATGGGAAATTACAACCGTTATTAGAAAATGGGAAAACACTCGATGTACTTCCGAACGGAAAGCTTCCAGTTGCAGCACCAATTTTTGAACCATTTAAAGAGGAAAAAATGAAGGAATTAATTGCAGAACTAGAAAAATTAACGCCAACTATTTTAAGGTCTATTTCTGAAATTCGTTATACACCAACGAACGCAAATGAAGATCATCTTACTTTATATATGAATGAAGGATATGAAGTGAGCACCACTATTCAAAATTTCGCAAAGCGAATGGAAGCTTATCCACTTATTTTAAAAACAATTGAACCTGGTAAGAAGGTTTTAATTGACTTAGAAGTGGGTGCATATACGAAGGAACTAGGTGCTGAAGAAAAGAAAGAATAGAATGATAGTTTTTACTGCGTTATTACGTATGAAATGAAACAAACGTTCTTTTATATGGATGCTAATTTGCAAGAATGCTTAATTTGATGAAAAAAATGTAAATTTTCTTAGATTCATACTAGGATTGGTACAAGTTTCACTTTTCTACAAGTACATCTTAGTGTAGACTTATACTTGGCGGTAATCTTTACACTTGAAATATAATTATTTCAAGATAGAGCAGTTATTCACAGGTTACTGCGATATTCTTAAATGAATGTTAAATAAAAATAAGAAAAATATAGGGTTAAAAAAGGGAAACGTACAAAGACGTTGAATATTTTTCTTATAAATAGTAAAGTTGCGATTGTTGTTCCATATATTGAGTTGTATGGTATAAATAAAGAAGGAGGTGCCAAAGAATGAACAGCAATGAAATATATGTTAGTCTTGACATCGGTACATCCAATGTTAAAGTCATCATTGGTGAAATGGTTAATGATAGCTTAAACATTATTGGTGTTGGAAACGTAAAATCAAATGGTTTGAAAAAGGGATCGATAGTTGATATAGATGAAACTGTTCGATCAATTAAAAAAGCAATTGAACAAGCTGAGCGCATGGTGGGTATCCACATTGAGCAAGTTGTAGTAGGTGTCAATGCAAACCAGGTACAGTTGCTCCCGTGTCACGGAGTAGTCGCTGTTTCAAATGAAGATCGTGAAATCGGGAATGAAGATGTCTTACGCGTTCTAGATGCAGCGCAAGTTGTGTCAATTGCTCCTGAACGTGAATTTATTGATGTGGTACCTCGACAGTTCATTGTAGACGGTCTTGACGAGATTAACGATCCACGCGGGATGATCGGTGTAAGATTAGAAATGGAAGGTACACTTATTACAGGCTCGAGAACTTTACTACATAACCTACTTCGTTGTGTAGAAAAAGCAGGTCTTGAAATTGTTGATATTTGTCTGCAACCTTTAGCGGCAGCGACAGTTGCGTTATCTTCGGATGAAAGAAATAGAGGGGTAGCCCTTGTTGATATGGGCGGAGGATCTACAACCTTATCTATTTTTAAAGATGGAGAGTTGCAAGCAACGAGCGTATTGCCATTAGGTGGAGATCATATAACGAAGGATATAGCGATTGGGCTGAAAACTTCAACAGAAAATGCAGATCAAATTAAGCTGAAATATGGACATGCTTTTTATGATACAGCATCTGAAGAAGAGATGTTTACGGTTCCTATTATGGGAAGCGATCAAACAGAACAATATTCTCAGTTGGAATTATCGGATATAATAGAGGCTCGTGTAGAGGAAATTTTAATGTTTGTTCAAGATGAAGTGCATAAGTTAGGAGTAAAGCAAGCTGCTTCTGGATATGTACTAACTGGTGGGATAGCTTCTATGCCAGGTGTTCTTGATCTTGCATACGATATTTTACATGAAAATGTTCGTATAGCAACTCCTGATTATATTGGTGTTCGTGAGCCTCAATATACAAGTGGAGTTGGATTAATTAAACATTCTTATCAAAAAGCTAAATTACGTGGGAAAAATGTGCAGGAAAAGCAAGAACATTTTGAACCAGTACCAGCACCAATGCCGGTACAACAGCAACCTGCGAAACAAAAAACTCGTAATCAAAACAATACTAATCAAAATGATGACCGCATGATGTCAAAAGTAAAACGTGCATTCCGTTATTTATGGGATTAAAATTGGACACGAAAAATGAGGTTCTAGGGGGATTTCGACATGTTAGAGTTTGATACTACTCAAGATCAATTAGCGAATATAAAAGTTATCGGTGTCGGCGGTGGCGGAAACAACGCTGTAAACCGTATGATTGAACACGGTGTACAAGGTGTAGACTTTATCGCTGTGAATACTGATGCACAAGCATTAAATCTATCAAAAGCTGAAACGAAAATGCAAATTGGTGGAAAATTAACGCGTGGACTTGGTGCAGGCGCAAACCCTGAAGTAGGGAAAAAAGCTGCAGAAGAAAGTAAAGAACAGATTCAAGAAGCGCTTCGTGGCGCGGATATGGTCTTCGTAACTGCTGGTATGGGCGGCGGAACTGGAACTGGTGCAGCTCCAGTTGTTGCTCAAGTTGCAAAAGAACTAGGCGCGTTAACAGTTGGTGTTGTAACACGTCCATTTACATTTGAAGGGCGTAAACGTGCAACTCAAGCTGCATCTGGTATTGCGTCATTTAAAGAAAATGTAGATACACTTATCGTAATTCCAAATGATCGCTTATTAGAGATTGTTGATAAAAATACGCCAATGTTAGAAGCGTTCCGTGAAGCAGATAACGTATTACGTCAAGGTGTTCAAGGTATTTCTGATTTAATTGCTACACCAGGTCTAATTAACTTAGACTTTGCAGACGTAAAAACAATTATGTCTAATAGAGGTTCTGCTTTAATGGGTATCGGTTCTGGTAATGGTGAAAATCGTGCTGCTGAAGCTGCGAAAAAAGCGATTTCTAGTCCATTACTAGAAACATCTATTGATGGAGCTCAAGGTGTTATTATGAACATTACGGGCGGCGCAAACTTAAGTTTATATGAAGTACAAGAAGCAGCAGACATTGTAGCTTCAGCTTCGGATCCAGAAGTAAATATGATCTTCGGTTCTGTTATTAATGAAGGATTAAAAGATGATATCGTTGTCACTGTAATTGCAACTGGTTTTGATGATAGTGCTTCGACACAACCACCAAAACCAATTATCCGTCCGACTGCGAATCACACACAACAGCAACAACAACCAGTAGCTCAACCTTCAAAACAACGTGAAGTTAAGCGTGAAATGAAACGTGAAGAGCCGGTTGTGCATGATCGTCATACAGATTCAGATGACATCGATATTCCAGCATTCTTACGTAACCGTCGTAGACGATAAAAGAAAAGGAGCTTTCATGCTCCTTTTTTTTTGTTGTCTAAATGGAAAAGATCTGCTAAGCAGATCTTTTTTTATTATTTTGCATATGGAGAGCCCAGTCCTATTTTTAAGCCATAAGCTGTGATAAATTGAAACTTTAATTAGTCGGGGGTGTTCATCCAAAAATGATTGTTAGCCCGACTCCCACTTAACTTCTGTCCTTTTTTATAGCTGAATTTTGAGGCAGGGTCTTACTGCCCGCAAATAGCAAGATAAACTTTGTATATATATAATTCAATTATTATGTATACAAGTAAAAAATTTATATTATTCTATGAAAAATACACTTTTATTTTTTACCGACAGATTATGTCTAGAAATCACAAAATAACAAAAAAATCCCTCCACCAATTGACACACTTTCCTATTGGATATGCATTATACTAGTCTCAACTTAAAAAAAGAGGTGAATTGTTTGGTTGTTTACGCCGACATTGTCTGGTTGTTAAACGCCTGCATTGATTTTCTTTTACTTTTATTAACAGCCACCGTGTTAAAAAAGAGAATCAAAAGATGGAGGCTTGTGTTAGGGGCATTTATAGGTTCAACTATTGTTATTTTCGCCTTTACGCCTTTTGCTTCTATGATGACACATCCAATTATGAAACTATTGTACTCGTTACTTATTGTGTATACAGCATTTGGGTTTTCGACATTTAGAAATTATACACAAACTGTTTTTACTTTCTATTTTGTAACCTTTATGGTTGGTGGAGGATTAATTGGAACGCATTACTTTTTGCAAACGAACGAAATGGTAAATGGATTAGTTCAATCTAAATCAGTTTCTTACGGTGATCCAATTAGTTGGGTATTTGTTATTTTTGGTTTTCCAGTAATTTATTATTTTTCTAAAAAGCGTATAGAAAGCGTAGAGGTCACAAAGATACACTATGATCAAATCGTGAAAGTGGAAATTCAATTAGCTGGAGAGGAACTAGAATTAGCAGGTCTAATTGATAGTGGGAACCAACTTTATGACCCGTTAACGAAAACACCCGTTATGATTATGCATATTTCATCATTAGAACATTGTTTGCCAGCTTGGTTAACAGAACAAATTTATTCCAAAACAGAAATTCCTCAAATACCAGAAAATGATTCTGGATGGGCGACGAAACTACGTTTAATTCCTTTCCGAGCAGTAGGAGTAGAGAATCAATTTTTATGGGCAATTAAGCCAGATTGTGTGCGAGTTTATCATGAAGGTAGTTCGGTTGTTGTAAACAAAGTACTGATTGGATTAAATACACAACAATTATCTACTAATGGAGAGTATCAATGCATTGTACATCCGAAAATGTTGATTTCGCAAAAGATGGTAATTGCTTAATTATGAGAGGCGGGATAATATGGTGAAATTTAAATTTTATTTGGTATACCTTTGGTATAAAGTATTGCTGAAATTAGGAATTAAGACCGATGAAATTTATTATATTGGTGGAAGTGAAGCGTTGCCACCGCCGTTAACGAAAGAAGAAGAGGCAGTTCTTTTGAATAAATTACCAAATGGAGATCAAGCTGCGAGGTCGATGCTTATTGAACGTAACCTAAGGCTTGTTGTATATATAGCAAGAAAATTTGAAAATACAGGGATCAATATTGAGGATTTGATTAGTATAGGAACAATTGGTCTTATTAAGGCAGTGAATACATTTAATCCAGAAAAGAAAATTAAATTAGCAACATATGCATCTCGTTGTATAGAAAATGAAATTTTAATGCATTTGCGTCGAAATAATAAAAATCGTTCGGAAGTTTCTTTTGATGAACCGCTTAACATTGATTGGGACGGAAATGAACTGTTACTATCAGATGTTTTAGGTACAGATGATGACATTATTACAAAAGATTTAGAAGCTACTGTAGATCGTCATCTTTTAATGAAAGCATTGCATCAATTAAATGACCGTGAAAAACAAATTATGGAGCTTCGGTTTGGACTCGCTGGTGGCGAAGAGAAGACACAAAAAGATGTGGCTGATATGCTTGGAATTTCACAGTCTTATATTTCTCGTTTGGAAAAAAGAATTATAAAAAGATTACGAAAAGAATTTAATAAAATGGTGTGAAGAATAAGACCAGTCGGTATCTAGACTGGTCTTATTCTTTTTTTGTGCATTAGGAAATATGATATTTGTGAAAAATGATAGAAAAACCGTATGCATAAAATCCCCTTCAAAGGAAATACTTTACACTGTACAGCAACTCCCGATAGGAGGGAACACTTTGACGAGAAACAAAGTAGAAATTTGCGGTGTTGATACAGCTAAACTTCCAGTACTAAAAAATGAAGAGATGCGTAAATTATTTCGTGAAATGCAAAGTGGAGAGATAAGCGCCAGAGAGAAATTAGTGAATGGAAACTTACGTCTTGTACTGAGCGTCATCCAAAGATTTAATAACAGAGGAGAATATGTTGATGATTTATTTCAAGTTGGTTGCATAGGACTTATGAAATCCATTGATAACTTTGATTTAGGCCAAAATGTAAAGTTTTCAACGTATGCTGTGCCGATGATTATTGGAGAAATACGCAGATATTTGCGTGATAACAATCCAATTCGTGTATCTCGCTCATTACGAGATATTGCGTATAAAGCCTTGCAAGTAAGAGAAAAATTGATTGCTGAAAATTCAAAAGAACCAACAGCAATGGATATTGCGAAAGTTCTTGAAGTGACACATGAAGAGATTGTTTTTGCACTAGATGCGATTCAAGATCCGGTTTCATTATTTGAACCGATTTATAACGATGGAGGAGATCCTATCTTTGTTATGGATCAATTAAAGGATGAAAAACAAAAGGACGAGCAGTGGGTTGAAGAACTGGCGTTGAAAGAAGGAATGAAGCGTTTAAATGATCGTGAAAAAATGATTATTCGAAAACGTTTCTTTCAAGGAAAGACACAGATGGAAGTTGCCGAAGAAATTGGGATTTCTCAAGCGCAAGTATCACGTTTGGAGAAGTCTGCTATTAAGCAAATGAATAAGACGATTCAAGGATAAGGACCTCACCAGTTATGGTGAGGTCTTTTTTATATATAATATTTTGCGCTCATAGTAGATTGGGTAGGTTCATATAATGAAAATAAAATGGATGTTCTATTAGTAGCGGTTATATACTGTTTATCCGCTTCGAAATTAGGCTGAAGTAAAAAGTTAGATGGAAGCGGGACTGCCCGTAAAAGTCCGATTGGCATGGGTTAATAATCAGTAGGGATGGGGATAATCCCACTGATTAAGGTTTCACTTTATTTGAGAGCGTACTTACGATTCATGATATAAGGGAGAGGATGAATATGATACGGATTTCGGAGTTTCAAATGAAGGATGTTGTAAATGTTTCAGATGGAAAGAGGCTTGGGAATATTGGAGATATTGATATTGATATAGACACAGGAAAGATTAGGGCGGTTATTATTTCTAAGCAGGCACGAATGCTTGGACTCTTTGGGAAGGAAGTAGAATTTGTGATTCCTTGGGAGCAAATTATGAAAATTGGAGAAGATGTCATACTTGTAAAAGTAGATCATGTTAATTCTGTAACAGAATCAATACAAACACCGACAATTTCATAAAGAATATTACAAATTCCTCTTTTTTTTCTGTTGTCATTATGAAAAAATAAAAGTATGGTAAAATAGACAGGAAGTACCATACTTTTTTCTGTTATTTTAATTAAAAGGAGTCGCTTTATGAGAGAACCATTTAAATATGCGGACGGTATACTGTATTTACAAGCGTGGAAAGAACTTGGAAACATTACTGTTGGATTTACGACAAAAGATGGTGGAGTAAGTACAGGCTCCTTTCATGCGATGAATTTAGGATTACATGTGAATGATATCGTGGAGAATGTTCATGAAAACAGACGCATTTTAGCGAATAAGTTACAAAAACCATTAGAAAAATGGATTTGCTCTGAACAAGTTCATGACCATCATGTTGAGAAAGTAGGACTGCAAGAAAAAGGGAAAGGCGTTTATTCATATGAAGACGGTATTCCAAAAACGGATGGCATTTATACGACTAACAAAGATGTTCTCTTAACATCTTGTTACGCTGATTGTGTTCCGCTCTATTTTTATGCACCATCACATGATATGATAGGACTTGCGCATGCTGGGTGGAAAGGGACTGTAACAGAGATTGCGAAAGAAATGATTCAAAAGTGGAATGCAGAAGGTGTTTCAAGTGATGAAATTCATGTCGCAATTGGTCCTGCAATCGGATCATGTTGTTATGTTGTTGATGATCGTGTATTAACAGCAGCACAGCAAGTAGTAAACGGATCTGTTCCTCATAAAGTAATTTCTGATGGTCAGTATGCAATTAATTTAAAAGAAGTTAATCGTATATTATGTGTACAAGCAGGCATAAAAGAAGAACATATTGTAATGTCATCTCTTTGTACAAGCTGTGAAGAACAATTATTTTTCTCTCATCGTCGTGATCAAGGTAAGACGGGGAGAATGTTGAGTTTCATAGGTTTTAAGGAGGAGTGAAGTAAGTGACAGTGCAAGGGAATTTAGTCGATGTAAACGAAGTAATTAAAGAATCTTGTGTACGAGCTGGACGTTCGATGAAAGATATTAAGCTCGTTGCAGTTACAAAAACTGTAGGGATTGAAAAAACAAGCGAAGTAATTGAAACAGGAATTATTGATTTAGGTGAAAATAGAAATGAAGGTTTCTTACAAAAATACGAGCATTTCGGTTCAAAAGTGAATTGGCATTTTATTGGATCATTGCAAACGAGAAAAGTAAAAGAAATCATTAATGAGATTGATTATTTACATTCATTAGATCGTCTTTCGCTTGCAAAAGAAATTCAAAAACGTGCTGATAAGAAAGTTAAATGCTTTATTCAAGTGAAAACATCATCTGAAGAATCAAAGCAAGGATTGGCGATAGAAGAAACAATTTCTTTTATTCAAAGTTTGCAAGAATTGGATAAGATTGAAGTGGTAGGATTAATGACAATGGCTCCGTTTACAGGAGAAGAGGAAGAGATTCGTCGCTGCTTTAAGGAATTGCGCATGCTACAAACAGAGGTGCAGGAGCTAGAATTATTACATGCACCATGTAAAGAATTATCAATGGGAATGTCAAATGATTACACGATTGCAATTGAGGAAGGCGCTACATATATTCGTTTGGGAACGGTTTTAGTAGGAAAAGCGTAGGAGGAAGGAGAAAGTTATTATGAGTTGGTCAAAAGTAAAATACTTCTTTTTTGACACACCGGAAGAAAAAGAAGCAGCTCAATATAGTTATGAAAAGGAGCAAACAGACATGAAAAAGCAACAAGATCCCCCAGAACAACAAGATGTTCCGTTTGCGAAAGTGCAACCGAAGCAAAATGTAGTGAGTATTGAAACAGCGAAGCAATCTTCAAAAGTTGTTTTACTAGAACCACGTACATATTCGGAAGCGCAAGGCATTTCGGATCACTTAAAAGGTAGACGAGCTGTTGTAATTAATTTGCAAAGAATGTCTACAGATCAAGCTGTACGTATCGTTGACTTTTTAAGTGGTACTGTATACGCTATAGGCGGGGATATTCAAAAAATAGGCCCGAAAACATTTATGTGTACACCTGAAAATGTTGATATCGTTGGTGCGATTTCAGAGTTATTCGGTGAAGAAGAAGAGACAAATATAAAGAGGTGGTAATACGCCATGACAACAGTTTTAACAGTGTTACTTACTGCTATCGAGATTTACTCGTGGGCACTAATTATTTACATTCTCCTATCATGGTTTCCTGGCGCAAAGGAATCAGCTTTTGGAGATTTTCTTGCGCGTATTTGCGAACCGTATTTAGAGCCGTTTAGGAGGTTTATTCCACCATTTGGTATGATTGATATTTCTCCACTTGTTGCTATTGTTGCCTTGAAACTTGCTAGAGGTGGTTTAGTGAGTTTATTCAACTATTTTTTATAGTGTGAGGTTAAATACATGAGCATCTATGAGCATTTTAGACCTGATGAAGAGGTCTTTGTGGATAAAGTATTAGAGTGGAAACAGGCTGCTGAGTACCATCAAGTCAAGTTAACAGATTTTCTTGATCCAAGACAGCAGCAAATTGTTTCTATGGTAATAGGGCAAGGAGATGTAGCTGTACGGTTTGATGGTGCGATGCCTGAAGCCGAACGGAAAAGAGCACTAATTTATCCAGATTATCTAGAATTAAATGAAGAGGAATTTCAAGTAGAAGTATTAGAAATTGACTATCCTTCCAAGTTTTTTACGCTAGAACATAGGCAAATATTAGGTGCATTCATGTCGCTTGGTTTAACAAGGGAAAAATGTGGTGATATTTTGCTTCAAGAAGACCGTGCCCAAATTGCAGTTGCCAAAGAAGTTGTATCGTATATTGAAATGAACTTACAATCAATAGGGAAAATGAAAGTCACACTCTCTCCTATACAAGTAGAGAAAATTTTGCGTGTAGGTGAAAAATGGGGAGAAAAATCTGGGACTGTTTCGTCACTTCGTCTAGATGTTTTATTAGCTGAAATGCTACATATATCTAGGCAGAAGGTACAGCCTCTTATAAAAGGTGGCTTAGTAAAAGTCAATTGGAAAACAGTAGAGCAAACTTCGTATGAATGTTTTCCAGGGGATGTTTTCTCGGTTAGAGGGTATGGACGAAGTAAATTATTTTCTGTAGAAGGTAAAACGAAGCGCGACAAATGGAGAGTTTTGTATGGTATACTAAAATGATTGGTTTTTTAGAAGGAAATTCTCTTATTTTGTCGAAGAAAAGATATAATTGAAAGAGGAAATTTAGATAACTACTTGGAGGTGGCGTTGTGCCGTTAACACCATTAGATATTCATAACAAAGAATTTGGTCGCGGGTTTCGTGGCTACGATGAAGATCAAGTAAATGAGTTTCTTGATCAAATCATCAAAGATTATGAATTAGTCATTCGTGAGAAAAAAGCTTTAGAAGAAAAGGTTGCACAATTAGAAGGAAAGTTAGATCATTTTTCTAATATTGAAGATACGCTGAACAAATCTATCATTGTCGCACAAGAAGCTGCTGAAGAAGTGAAGCGTAATGCACAAAAAGAAGCAAAATTAATTGTACGTGAAGCAGAAAAAAATGCAGATCGTATCATTAATGAAGCGTTAGTGAAATCAAGAAAAGTTGCTTTTGATATTGAAGAGTTGAAGAAACAAGCGAAAGTATTCCGAACTCGTTTCCGTATGTTATTAGAAACACAACTTGAAATGTTAAACAACGATGATTGGGATAAACTAATTGAATTAGAAGACGAAGTGGACGAACTGTTGAAAAAAGAAGAAACAGTGTAAGCTTGACGTTTTTCTCATTATTACATATAATTTTAAACAGCATATTTATTAAGAAAAACGAAGATAGGGATAAGTACCTTTTTCATACCTTATATAGCGAACTGAGGATGGTGTAAGCTCAGGATAAGGAGATAATGGGAATATCACCCTGGAGTTCCGCGCTGAACAAATTTAGTAAGCGTAGGCGTATATTCGCGTTAAGAATATAAAGAGGACCTTATGCATTTGTATATGGTCTACTAGGGTGGTACCGCGGGAGACTTTCTCGTCCCTTTTTGGGGATGAGAGGTCTCTTTTTTATTCCCTTTTTTAAGGTCTGTCGTTTATATATTTAAGGAGGAATTGAGCATGGAGTACAAAAATACATTACTAATGCCAAAAACAGAATTCCCGATGCGTGGGAATTTACCGAAACGCGAGCCTGCAATGCAAGAAAAATGGGCTGAAATGAATATTTATGAAAAGGTACAAGAACATACGAAAGGCCGTCCTTTATTTGTACTACATGATGGACCTCCATATGCAAATGGTGACATCCATATGGGACATGCACTAAATAAAGTGTTAAAAGACTTTATTGTTCGTTTTAAATCAATGACTGGATACTGTGCACCATATGTACCAGGTTGGGATACACACGGTTTACCAATTGAGCAAGCTTTAACAAATAAAGGTGTAAAGCGTAAAGAAATGACAGTTGCTGAGTTCCGTAAGTTATGTGCAGAGTATGCATATGAGCAAGTAGAACGTCAACGTGAACAATTTAAGCGTTTAGGTGTACGTGCAGATTGGGATAATCCATATATTACTTTAGAGCCAGCTTATGAAGCACAACAAATTAAAGTGTTTGGTGACATGGCGAAAAAAGGTTATATCTATAAAGGACAAAAACCAGTTTACTGGTCTCCAACAAGTGAATCAGCTTTAGCAGAAGCTGAAATTGAATATCAAGATAAAAAATCAGCATCTATTTACGTAGCATTCCCTGTAAAAGATGGAAAGAACGTATTAGAAGGTGATGAGAAATACATTATTTGGACAACAACGCCTTGGACGTTACCTGCAAACTTAGGTATTTCTGTTCACCCAGAACTTGAATATGCTATTGTGAAAGTAAATGATGAGAAATATATCATCGCTTCTGAACTATTTGAGACAGTTGCAAAAACGTTAGAGTGGGAAAATGCTGAAGTTGTGAAAACGGTAAAAGGTAGCGAACTTGAGTATACAGTTGCAAAACATCCATTCTACGATCGTGACTCATTAGTTATGCTAGGAGAGCACGTAACAACAGATGCAGGTACAGGTTGTGTTCATACAGCACCAGGACACGGGGAAGATGACTTCGTTGTTGGTAAAAAGTATGGCTTAGAAGTACTTTGCCCAGTTGATGATAAAGGTGTATTAACAAATGAAGCACCTGGATTTGAAGGCTTATTCTATGATAAAGCTAACAAGCCAATTACGGAAAAATTAGAAGAAGTAGGCGCGTTACTGAAACTAACATTCATTACGCATTCATACCCACATGATTGGAGAACGAAAAAACCAATTATTTTCCGTGCGACAGCGCAGTGGTTTGCATCTATTGAAGCGTTCCGTAAAGAATTATTAGAAGCTGTTGCGGAAACAAAATGGGTACCAGCATGGGGAGAAACTCGTCTTCATAATATGGTTCGTGACCGTGGTGACTGGTGTATTTCTCGTCAGCGTGCATGGGGTGTGCCAATTCCTGTATTCTATGCAGAAAATGGTGATCCAATTATTACAGATGAAACAATTAATCATGTAGCAGATTTATTCCGTGAGCACGGTTCTAACGTATGGTTCGAGCGTGAAGCGAAAGATTTATTACCAGAAGGATTTACACATACAGGTAGCCCAAATGGTGAATTCCGTAAAGAAACAGACATCATGGATGTATGGTTCGATTCAGGTTCTTCTCACCAAGCGGTATTAGAAGAGCGCGAAGACTTACAACGTCCAGCTGATTTATATTTAGAAGGATCTGACCAGTATCGTGGTTGGTTTAACTCTTCATTATCAACAGCAGTTGCTGTAACTGGTAAAGCTCCGTATAAAGGCGTACTAAGCCATGGTTTCGTACTAGATGGTGACGGACGTAAAATGAGTAAGTCGATTGGAAACATCGTCGTACCGAAGAAAATTATGGATCAATTAGGCGGAGACATTTTACGCTTATGGGTATCTTCTGTTGACTATCAATCTGATGTACGTATTTCAGATGATATTTTAAAACAAGTAGCAGAAGTGTATCGTAAAATCCGTAACACATTCCGTTTCTTATTAGGAAACTTAGATGATTTTAATCCAAGTGAAAATACAGTAGCGGTAGCTGAACTTCGTGAAGTAGATCGTTACATGTTAGTGAAGTTAAATGACTTAATTACAAAAGTAAAAGATGCATATGAAACATATGACTTTGCTGCTGTATATCATGCAATTCACAACTTCTGTACAATTGATCTAAGTTCATTCTACTTAGACTTTGCAAAAGACATTTTATACATTGAAGGTGCAGATCACGCGGATCGTCGTGCAATTCAAACTGTATTATATGATGTTCTTGTTGCATTAACGAAACTTGTAACGCCAATCTTACCTCATACAGCTGATGAAGTATGGCCATATGTTCCTGGTGCAGAAGAAGAAAGCGTACAGTTAACTAATATGCCAGAAGCTACAGAAGTAGAGGGTTCAGAAGCGTTAAGAGCAAAATGGGATGCATTTATGACATTACGTGATGACGTTTTAAAAGCGTTAGAAGTAGCTCGTAATGAGAAAGTAATTGGTAAGTCATTAAATGCGAGCATTACGCTATATCCGACTGCAGAAATGAAGGCTATGTTAGAGTCTATTAGCGAAGACTTAAAGCAATTATTCATCGTCTCTGAGTATGAACTTGGTGGTACAATTGAAGAAGCACCAACAGATGCACCAAAGTATGAGCATACAGCTGTAGTTGTAGCACAGGCGACAGGTGAGACGTGTGAACGTTGTTGGGTTATTTCAGAAACAATTGGTAAAGATGCAGAGCATGAAACATTATGTGAGCGTTGTGCAACGGTTGTTAAAGAAAATTATGTAAAATAATGAAAAAAAGCTGACTGCTCATAATAGCAGTCAGTTTTTTGTTGATGATATATCGAAATAACTTTCACTCTCTTTCCTATGAAGGAAAAATGTGTGTGAGGTAAGCGTGGAAATTTCGGACACACTAATTGTACATTGCAGCTGGGAGGAATGTACACGTGAATGAAATTTATATGGAAATAAAAGAAGAATTGCAATTGATGAGAAAAGAGTTGCAAGATAGATTGGCGAAAGAAGTAATGCACACATACTATATGGAATTTGGGCAAGAACTTGGATACGAAATAAAGGAAGAGACAAAGAAAAAATTGCTATTACATGATATAAAAGAGGATTTAAAAGATGTAGAACGTGCATTGTTTAAAATGGAAATAGATATGTACGGTATTTGTGAAGAAACTGGAAGAGCGATTTCTACAAAACAAATGAAAACAATGCCGACTGCTCGTACTATTCATGAATTTTTCTGTGAAAAGGTAAATGTATGAATACGCACAACGATATTATGTTACCTTTTTTTAATTTATTTTATTCTTCTACAAAGGTTCATTGTGAAAAGGTAGCAGCTATGCTAAAATTTTGAGGTACACTGTCTTTGTGGGGGAAATGAAAATGATATATTATGTAATAGCGTTATTTGTCATTGCCATCGATCAAATATCGAAGTGGCTAATTGTAAAGAACATGGAATTGGGTACGAGCATTCCGATTATCGATAATGTATTATACATAACATCTCATCGAAATAGAGGAGCTGCCTGGGGTATTTTAGAAAATAAAATGTGGTTTTTCTACATTATTACAGTCATTTTCGTAGCATTTATCGTATTTTATATGAAAAAATATGCGAAAACGGACAAGCTTCTAGGTATTTCATTAGGTCTAATTTTAGGCGGAGCAATTGGCAATTTTATTGATCGTGTATTTAGACAAGAAGTAGTGGATTTCATTCACGTGTATATTTTCTCGTACAACTATCCGGTATTCAATATAGCTGACTCAGCATTATGTATTGGAGTTGTATTAATTATTATTCAAACAGTATTAGAAGGAAAGAAAGCGAAGGAGTAATTGAATGAGTGAAGTAGTACAAGTAACAGTTGCAGAAGAACAAAAAAGCGAGCGAATTGATAAATTCGTTGCAGAAATAAACAGTGAATGGTCACGTTCACAAGTGCAGCAATGGATTAAAGATGCTGTTGTGACAGTAAATGGGAAATCAGTTAAAGGGAATTATAAAGTAAAAGGAAATGATGAAATTACAGTAACAATTCCCGAGCCAGAAGAGTTAGATATTCAACCGGAAGATATGAATTTAGAAGTTTATTATGAAGATGCCGATGTACTAGTTGTAAATAAGCCGCGTGGCATGGTAGTACATCCAGCACCAGGGCATACGAAGGGTACGCTTGTAAACGGACTTATGCATCATTGTACAGACCTATCAGGTATTAACGGTGTAATGCGTCCTGGTATAGTACACCGTATTGATAAGGATACATCTGGATTATTAATGGTTGCTAAAAATGATATGGCGCATGAATCACTTGTAAATCAACTTGTAGCAAAAACGGTAACAAGACGTTATAAAGCGATTGTACATGGTGTAATTCCACATGATAAAGGAATAATTGACGCTCCAATTGGTCGTGATAAAAAAGAACGTCAAAGTATGACTGTTGATGAAAATGGTAAGAATGCAGTTACACATTTCCAAGTGTTAGAGCGATTTAAGGATTTCACACTTGTAGAATGCCGCTTAGAAACGGGACGTACACACCAAATTCGTGTTCATATGAAATATATTGGTTATCCACTTGCAGGGGATCCAAAGTATGGTCCGAAGAAAACATTAGATATGAATGGACAAGCACTTCATGCAGGGATTTTAGGTTTCGATCACCCTCGTACTGGTGAATATATTGAGTTTGAGGCACCGATTCCAGAAGTGTTTGAAGAAGCGCTAAATATTTTACGGAAATAGTATTGACAAATCATAAGAAAACTGAGATACTGACAACAGTTAAATAATGATCCTTTAACACAGCCCCGTGAGGTTGAGAAGGTAACGGTTTGAAATACTTAGGGTATGTTGTACCCTTTTTTCAAAAGTCCTCTCGCACACGCTGAGAGGACTTTTTTTTATACCATTACTCTCACGCAAGAAAAAAACTTGGAGGTGTAGAGCATGCAAGAGAAAGCTGTCGTTTTAGATGACCAAATGATTCGCCGCGCTTTAACACGAATTAGTCATGAAATCGTGGAACGAAATAAAGGTGTCGATAATTGTGTTCTTGTCGGAATAAAAACACGTGGAATTTTTATTGCACAACGTTTGGCAGAACGAATTGGTCAAATTGAAGGAAAAGAGATGGAAGTAGGAGAGTTAGATATTACGTTGTATCGTGATGATTTAACACTACAATCGAAACATAAAGAACCACTTGTAAAAGGTTCTGATATTCCTGTAGATATTACGAAGAAAAAAGTTATCCTTGTGGATGATGTGTTATATACAGGAAGAACAGTTCGAGCAGCAATGGATGCTCTTATGGATTTAGGTAGACCATCACAAATCCAATTAGCTGTTCTTGTTGATAGAGGTCATCGTGAATTACCAATTCGCGCTGATTATGTAGGAAAGAACATTCCAACATCTAGTGAAGAGCGTATCGAAGTTGATTTGCAAGAGACAGATCAACAAGATCGAGTAAGCATATACGATAAGTAAAGCCCTTTTAAATGTAGTCCTGTGAGGCTGCCAAAGGGTCTTGGCTTTCATATGTCAAATTTGGCATACGAAAGTGTAGGACTCTTTGTGCACAGGCACAAAGAGTTTTTTTATTGCAAAAATTAAAACTGAAGGAGGATGTAACAATGGAGCAAAAGCCAGTGTTAGACATTCATGAAGTACCGAAACCGGGAAAATGGTTATTATTAAGTATACAACATTTGTTCGCGATGTTTGGATCAACAGTGCTTGTTCCGTTTTTAACAGGACTGAATCCATCAGTAGCTTTAATATCAAGTGGATTAGGAACGCTAGCGTTTCTTCTAATAACGAAAGGTCAAGTACCAGCATATTTAGGATCATCATTCGCCTTTATTGCACCAATTATTACAGCAAAAACAGCAGGTGGACCTGGAGCAGCGATGCTTGGAGGAATGCTTGCGGGACTTGTGTACATCTTAATCTCACTCGGAATTAAGAAATCTGGGTCAGAATGGATTATGAAATTACTTCCGCCAATCGTAGTTGGGCCAGTCGTAATGGTAATCGGTTTATCTTTAGCACATACAGCAGTGAACATGGCGATGAACGGTGCGGATGGTAAGTATAGCATTACACACTTTTCAGTAGCATTAGTAACATTAGCAATTACAATCATTTGCTCCATATTCGGGAGAGGATTTTTCAGTATCATACCAGTGCTACTTGGAATCATCGGCGGGTATATATTCGCTTACTTCCAAGGGCTAGTAGATTTAAAGCCAGTAGCTGAGGCAAAATGGTTTGTCATACCAGACTTCACAGTACCGTTTGTAACATATACTCCGGAGTTTTCATGGAAAATTGTACTCTTAATGGTGCCAGTTGCACTTGTAACAATTTCAGAACATATCGGACATCAAATTGTACTTGGAAATGTTATTAAAAGAGATTTAATTGAAAAACCAGGTTTACATCGTTCAATCTTCGGTGATGGGATAGCAACATTGATCGCATCACTAATAGGAGGACCACCGAATACAACGTACGGTGAAAACATCGGTGTGCTAGCAATTACGAGAGCATACAGTGTATACTTATTCATCGGTTCAGCAGTGTTCGCAATCATGTTTGGATTTATCGGGAAGATTTCAGCACTGATTCATTCGATTCCAACACCAGTTATGGGTGGTGTATCAATCTTACTCTTCGGTGTAATCGCATCAAGTGGTTTACGTATGATGGTAGACGATAAAACAGACTTAGGTGACAAACGAAACTTAATGATTGCATCAGTTATACTAGTAATCGGTATTGGCGGAGCGGTACTGCACGTAGGTGAATCGTTCCAAGTAGAAGGAATGGCGTTAGCAGCAATTGTAGGTGTACTATTAAATCTACTACTACCAGAGACAAAACAAACAAATAAAACAAAACAATCTAAGCAGATTGCTTCATAAAAATAACCTTTTAATTCAGTCCTGTGAGATAGAAAAGGGTGGCTACTTTAACGCACCCTAGTCTCAAAGACTAGGGTATTTTTATACAGTTATTGTTATATAAATTCAATGGTGTTATCATAAAAAACAGAAAGATGAGGGATGACGATGAGCCATTTGTTAACGATGAGTGAATTATCGGAACAAGAAATTTCAGAAATCCTAAAAGACGCAGAAGATTTCGCGAATGGAAAAGAGAGAAAAACGACAGAGCAAACATTTGTTGCGAACTTGTTCTTTGAGAATAGTACGAGGACAAGATTTAGCTTTGAAGTTGCTGAGAAGAGATTAGGACTTGAAGTATTAGACTTTTCCGCAGATGCATCTAGCGTACAAAAAGGAGAAACTTTATACGATACGATAAGAACACTAGAATCAATCGGAACAAAAGCGGTAGTCATCCGCCATGAGCAAGATCGTTACTTCGATGAATTAAAAGATCAGGTGAATATCCCAATCTTGAACGCTGGAGATGGATGTGGAAATCATCCAACGCAATGTCTACTCGATCTTCTAACAATTAAACAAGAGTTTGGAAGATTTGAAGGTTTGAAGATTGCAATAGTTGGGGATGTTCGTCATAGCCGAGTAGCACGTTCTAATGCAGAAGCATTAACGAAACTGGGCGCGACAATTTACTTTGCAAGCCCAGAAGAGTGGAAAGATGAAGAGAACACATTTGGAACGTACAAGAGTTTAGATGAACTTGTTCCAGAAGTGGATGTGATGATGTTACTTCGTGTACAACATGAGCGTCATGACCATTATGAAACAGACATTATGAAAGAGTATCACGAGCAACATGGGTTAACAGTTGAAAGAGAAAAACGTATGAAAGAAGGAAGCATTATTATGCATCCAGCCCCTGTAAACCGTGATGTTGAAATTGCGAGTGAACTTGTCGAGTGTGAACGCTCACGCATATTCAAGCAAATGGAAAACGGGGTCTACGTAAGAATGGCTGTACTAAAACGCGCATTACCAAATGTATTAGGAGGAATGAAACATGAATTATTTGTTTAAAAATGGTCGTTATATGAATGAAGAAGGAACAATTGTAGCAACAGATCTTCTCGTACAAGACGGTAAAATTGCGAAGGTAGCAGAAAATATTACGGCAGATAATGCTGAAGTAATCGATGTAAATGGAAAGTTAATCGCACCTGGATTAGTAGATGTACACGTTCATCTTCGTGAACCAGGTGGTGAACATAAAGAAACAATTGAAACAGGAACACTTGCAGCAGCAAAAGGTGGATTTACTACAATTTGCGCAATGCCAAACACACGCCCAGTACCAGATTGTAAAGAACATATGGAAGACCTGCAAAAGCGTATTAAAGAAAAAGCACATGTAAATGTATTACCATATGGAGCAATTACAGTACGTCAAGCAGGTTCTGAAATGACCGATTTTGAAACGTTAAAAGAACTTGGAGCATTTGCTTTCACTGATGATGGCGTAGGCGTGCAAGATGCAAGTATGATGTTAGCTGCAATGAAGCGTGCATCGAAATTAAATATGGCAGTTGTTGCACACTGTGAAGAGAACACACTTATTAATAAAGGATGTGTACATGAAGGGAAGTTTTCTGAGAAACACGGATTAAACGGTATCCCATCAGTATGTGAATCCGTACATATTGCCCGGGACATCTTACTTGCGGAAGCTGCAAATTGTCACTACCACGTATGTCACGTAAGTACAAAAGGATCTGTACGTGTAATCCGTGACGCGAAACGTGCTGGAATTAAGGTGACAGCAGAAGTAACACCGCATCACTTAGTATTATGTGAAGATGATATCCCATCGGCTGATCCTAACTTTAAAATGAATCCACCGCTTCGAGGAAAAGAAGATCATGCAGCGTTAATTGAAGGACTATTAGATGGAACAATTGATATGATCGCAACTGACCATGCACCGCATACTGCAGAAGAGAAAGCGCAAGGGATTGAAAGAGCACCGTTCGGAATTACTGGTTTTGAAACAGCATTCCCGCTTTTATATACAAACCTTGTGAAAAAAGGAATCATTACATTAGAGCAACTGATTCAATTCTTAACAGAAAAACCAGCTGACACATTCGGTTTAGAAGCAGGGCGCCTAACAGAAGGTAGAAAAGCTGATATTACAATTATCGATTTAGAACAAGAAGAAGAAATTGATCCAACAACATTCTTATCAAAAGGAAAAAACACACCATTCGCAGGTTGGAAATGCCAAGGTTGGCCGGTTATGACAATCGTTGGTGGTAAGATCGCATGGCAAAAGGAGAGTGCATTAGTATGAAAAGACAACTTATCTTAGAAGATGGAACAGTATTAATTGGAAAAGGTTTCGGAGGAGAAATAGAAAAGTCAGGTGAGGTTGTATTTACAACTGGGATGACTGGATATCAAGAAACTTTATCTGATCCATCATACTGCGGTCAAATCGTAACATTTACGTATCCATTAATCGGAAACTACGGCATTAACCGTGATGATTTTGAATCAATTCACCCATCTGTAAATGGTTTAATCGTAAACGAAATTTGTGATCATCCATCAAACTTCCGTAATGAAATTTCGTTAAATGATTACTTGAAAGAAAGAAATATCCCAGGATTAGCAGGAATTGATACGAGAAAATTAACAAGAAAAATTCGTCAATATGGAACTTTACGCGGACGTCTTTGCAATATGGATGTGGATGTAGAGGACATCGTTAGCCAATTGAAAGCAACTGTCTTTACAGATCATGTGAAACGCGTATCAACAAAAGATCCATATCCAAGTCCAGGCCGTGGACACCGAGTTGTACTTGTAGACTTCGGAATGAAACATGGTATTTTACGAGAATTAAATAAGCGTGATTGTGATGTAATTGTTGTACCTTACAATACAACAGCAGAAGAAATTCTACGCCTTAGCCCAGATGGAATTATGTTAAGTAATGGACCTGGGGACCCAAAAGATGTACCAGAAGCAATTGAAATGTTAAAAGAAATTATTGGTAAAGTTCCTTTATTCGGGATTTGCCTAGGACATCAATTGTTCGCCCTGGCATCTGGTGCGAATACAAGTAAGTTAAAATTCGGTCACCGTGGTTTAAATCATCCAGTAAAAAATCTTGCAACTGGAAAAGTAGCAATTACATCTCAAAACCATGGTTACGCAGTAGAAGAAGAATCAGTTGGAAATACAGAACTGGAAATTACACATGTTGCTTTAAATGATGGAACAGTAGAAGGTCTTCGTCATACGAAGTTCCCAGCATTTACAGTGCAATACCATCCAGAAGCTTCTGCAGGACCAGAAGATGCAAATGATTTATTCGAAGATTTCTTAGCAATGATTGAAAACTTCAAGAAAGAAGGGGAAGAGTTATGCCAAAACGCCTAGACATTAACACAATTTTAGTAATCGGATCAGGACCAATTGTAATTGGGCAAGCAGCAGAGTTTGATTACTCTGGTACACAAGCTTGTCAATCTCTTAGAGAAGAAGGTTACAAAGTAATCCTTGTTAACTCTAACCCAGCAACAATTATGACAGATACTGCAACAGCAGATAAAGTATATATAGAACCATTAACATTAGAATTCGTAAGCCGTATCATTCGTAAAGAACGTCCAGATGCACTCCTACCAACATTAGGTGGTCAAACAGGCCTAAACATGGCTGTTGAACTTGCGAAATCAGGCATACTTGAAGAGTGCGGAGTTGAAATTTTAGGAACAAAATTATCAGCAATCGAGCAAGCCGAGGATCGTGATTTATTCCGTACATTAATGCAGGAATTAAATGAACCAATTCCATCTAGCACGATTATTCATACGCTGGAAGAAGCACATGAATTTGTAAAAGAAATTGGTTATCCAGTTATTGTTCGCCCAGCATTTACAATGGGGGGAACAGGTGGCGGAATCTGTAATAATGAAGAAGAACTAATTGAAATCGTATCAGGTGGATTAAAACATAGTCCAGTAACACAATGTTTATTAGAAAAGAGTATTGCCGGTTGTAAGGAAATTGAATATGAAGTAATGCGTGATTCGAATGATAACGCGATTGTAGTATGTAACATGGAAAATATCGATCCGGTTGGGGTTCACACAGGTGATTCTATCGTTGTAGCACCGAGCCAAACATTAAGTGACCGTGAGTATCAAATGTTACGAAACACTTCATTAAGAATTATTCGTGCATTAGGAATTGAAGGTGGATGTAACGTTCAGCTTGCACTTGATCCACATAGCTTCCAATACTATGTAATCGAAGTAAACCCGCGTGTGAGTCGTTCGTCTGCACTAGCATCTAAAGCAACTGGATATCCAATTGCGAAGTTAGCGGCGAAAATTGCAGTCGGTTTAACATTAGATGAAATTATAAACCCAGTAACACAAAAAACATACGCTTGCTTCGAGCCAGCATTAGACTATGTTGTTTCAAAAATTCCACGTTGGCCATTTGATAAGTTTGAATCAGCAAACAGAACACTTGGTACACAAATGAAGGCAACTGGTGAAGTTATGTCAATCGGACGTAACTTAGAACAATCATTATTAAAAGCGATCCGTTCTTTAGAGCTTGGCGTTTATCACCTAGAGTTAGACCACTTAAAAGAGCTTGATAAAGAAACGATGAAAAAGCGTATTATAAAAGCTGATGACGAGCGTCTGTTCGTTGTAGCAGAAGCGATCCGTCAAGGTGTAACGAAAGAAGAAATCAACGAATGGTGTGAAATGGACTTCTTCTTCTTACAAAAAGTTGAAAATATCGTAAACATGGAACGCGAAGTAAAAGCGAATGTAGGAAATATGGAAGTGTTACAATCTGCGAAAGAAATGGGCTTCAGTGACCATTACATCGCCAATGCTTGGAACAAAACAGAGCGTGAAATTTACGATATGCGTAAAGAAAGCAATATGACTCCTGTTTATAAGATGGTAGATACTTGTGCGGCAGAGTTTGAATCTGCAACACCATACTACTACAGCACATATGGTGACGAGAATGAATCGATTGTAACAGATCGTAAGAGTGTAGTTGTACTAGGATCTGGTCCAATCCGTATTGGTCAAGGTGTTGAGTTTGATTATGCAACAGTTCACTCTGTATGGGCAATAAAAGAAGCTGGATATGAGGCAATCATTGTTAATAACAACCCAGAAACAGTTTCAACAGACTTCAGTATTTCTGACAAATTATACTTTGAACCATTAACAATCGAAGATGTAATGCACATTATCGATTTAGAAAAGCCAGAAGGTGTTATCGTCCAATTCGGCGGACAAACGGCAATTAACTTAGCGGCTAAATTAGAAGCACACGGTGTAAAAATCTTAGGAACATCACTTGAAGATTTAGACCGTGCAGAAGATCGTGATAAGTTTGAAGCAGCTTTAACAAAGCTTGGTATCCCGCAACCAGTTGGTAAAACAGCAACGACTGTAGAGCAAGCAGTAGCGATCGCTGACAAAATTGGTTACCCAGTATTAGTAAGACCATCTTACGTACTAGGTGGACGTGCGATGGAAATCGTATATCGTCAAGAAGAATTACTGCACTACATGAAAAATGCGGTTAAAGTTCACGCAGATCACCCAGTATTAATCGACCGTTATATGGTTGGTAAAGAAATTGAAGTAGATGCAATTTCAGACGGTGAGAATGTATTCATTCCAGGTATTATGGAACATATCGAACGCGCTGGAGTTCACTCTGGGGATTCAATTGGAGTATATCCACCACAGAGCTTATCTGAAAAACTAAAAGAACAAATTATTGAACATACAATTGGGCTTGGAAAAGGTTTAAACATTGTTGGATTACTAAACATTCAGTTTGTAGTATTCAAAGATGAAGTGTATGTAATTGAAGTAAATCCACGTGCGAGCCGTACAGTACCATTCTTAAGTAAAATTACAGGCGTACCGATGGCAAATATCGCAACGAAAGTTATTTTAGGTCAAAACCTTGTAGAACAAGGATATGGAACTGGCTATCACCCAGAAGAGAAGGAAGTGTATGTAAAAGCACCGGTATTCTCATTTGCGAAACTACGCTCAGTTGATACAACATTAGGGCCTGAAATGAAATCAACAGGGGAAGTAATGGGTAAAGATTTAACGCTTGAAAAAGCATTATATAAAGGACTTGTTGCTTCAGGAATTAACATTCCAACGCACGGATCAGTAATCATCACTGTAGCGGATAAAGATAAAGAAGAAGCGCTGGAAATTGCAAAACGCTTCCATGAAATCGGCTATAACTTATTAGCAACAGCAGGAACAGCACAATCGCTAACAGAACAAAACATTCCGGTGCAAGTTGTAAACAAAATTGATTCTGAAGACTACAACTTACTTGATATTATCCGTCAAGGGAAAGCGCAGTTTGTAATCAATACATTAACAAAAGGAAAACAACCAGCGCGTGATGGTTTCCGCATTCGCCGTGAATCAGTAGAAAATGGTGTGGCTTGCTTAACATCACTTGATACAACGAGAGCAATCTTGAGAGTATTAGAATCTATGACATTCTCAGCTCATTCAATGAAAGAAATTACGCAAACGAAGCGTCACGAGGTGGTACATGCATGATGCAAAAGCAAAATATGATCGTCGTTAACCAAAAAGAAATCGCAAAAAACATTTACGAATTAGTGCTTCAAGGGGATTTAGTGCAGCAAATGAACGATCCAGGGCAGTTTGTACACATTAAGGTAGCAGAGGGCATTACGCCCCTTCTGCGCCGCCCAATTAGTATTTGTAATGTCGATCAAGACAAGAACGAATTTACAATGCTATATCGTGCGGAAGGACAAGGGACAAAAACATTAGCGAAAAGAAAACAAGGTGAACTTGTAGATGTGTTAGGACCACTTGGTCATGGATTTCCTGTAGAAGAAGCGGAATCTGGACAAACGGCTCTATTAGTTGGTGGGGGAATTGGTGTACCACCACTATATGAATTGTCACAGCGTCTTGTAGCAAAAGGAGTACGCGTTATTCACATCTTAGGTTTCCAAACGAAAGATGTTGTCTTCTATGAAGAGAAATTCGCAGAACTTGGTGATACGTATGTTGCAACAGTTGATGGTACACATGGTACAAAAGGGTTTGTAACAGATGTAATCGATAGCTATGGAATTGACTTTGACATTCTCTACTCATGTGGACCTTTAGCGATGCTTCGTGCATTAGAAGGACGCTATAAGGAGAGAAAAGCCTATATTTCATTAGAAGAACGTATGGGCTGTGGTATCGGAGCATGTTTCGCATGTGTATGCCATTTGCAAGCAGATCCGAGTGGGCATTCTTACAAGAAGGTGTGTAGCGACGGACCAGTATTTCCAATCGGGGAGGTTGTACTATGAACAGATTGCAAGTTGAATTACCAGGGTTATCATTAAAAAATCCAATCATCCCAGCATCTGGTTGCTTCGGATTTGGTCGTGAGTATGCACAGTTCTATGATTTAAGTGTACTTGGATCAATTATGATTAAAGCGACAACAGAACAACCTCGTTATGGAAACCCAACGCCTCGTGTTGCTGAAACACCAGGCGGAATGCTAAATGCAATCGGGCTTCAAAATCCTGGATTAGAAAAGGTAATGAATTCTGAATTACCTTTTCTCGAGCAATTTGATCTTCCGATTATTGCAAACGTTGCGGGTTCACAAGCTGAGGATTACGTAGCGGTTGCGAAGGCGATTTCAAAGGCACCTAATGTTCATGCGCTAGAATTAAATATTTCTTGTCCAAACGTAAAAACGGGTGGTATCGCTTTTGGTACAAATCCTGAAATTGCTGCTGATTTAACGAAGCGAGTAAAAGAGGTTTCTGAAGTACCGGTATATGTGAAATTGTCACCGAACGTGGCAAACATTGTGGAAATTGCAAAAGCAATTGAAAATGCGGGTGCGGACGGTTTAACGATGATTAATACATTGCTTGGTATGCGTCTAGATTTAAAAACTGCAAAACCAATTTTAGCAAACCGTACGGGCGGACTATCAGGGCCTGCGATTAAGCCAGTAGCAATTCGTATGGTACATGAAGTAAGTCAAGCGGTTAACATTCCGATCATCGGAATGGGTGGTATTGAAACAGCGGAAGATGTAATTGAATTCTTCTATGCGGGCGCAAGCGCGGTCGCAGTTGGAACGGCGAACTTTATCGATCCGTTCGTATGTCCGACAATTATTGAAGAATTACCAGCATTACTAGATGAATTAGGATTTGATCATATTTCGGAATGTCAAGGAAGGAGCTGGAAGCAAACATGTCACAGTCGTTAATCGTTGCACTAGATTTTCCAGGGAAACAAGAGGTAGAACAATTCTTACACCACTTTGAAGGGGAAGAGTTATTTGTCAAAGTTGGTATGGAGTTGTTTTACAAAGAAGGTCCTGCAATTATTACGTACTTAAAAGAAAAAGGACATAAAATCTTCCTAGATTTAAAACTTCATGATATTCCGAATACGGTAAAAAGCGCTATGCGTAGCCTAGCTAGTCTAGATGTAGATATGGTAAATGTTCATGCTGCTGGGGGAAGCAGTATGATGAAAGCTGCGATTGAGGGATTAGAGGAAGGTAAGCAAGAAGGAAAAGAGAGACCGATTTGTATTGCAGTTACACAATTAACAAGCACTTCGGAAGCTATGATGAAAAAAGAGATTGGCATTGAGAAAACGTTAGAAGAAGCGGTTGCTCATTATGCAAAATTAACGAAAGAAAGTGGACTTGATGGAGTTGTTTGTTCAACACTTGAAGTACCAAAATTACGTGAAGTATGCGGAAATGAATTTGTAACAGTAACACCGGGGATTCGTCTTGCAAGCGATGATGTAAATGACCAAGTGCGCGTAGCAACACCGAAACGTGCGAGGGAACTTGGTTCAAGCTACATCGTAGTTGGACGTAGTATTACAAAAGCAGAAAATCCGCTTGAAGCGTATAAAACAGTAAAACAACAGTGGGAAGGTGTAACAGTATGAAAAAAGAAATCGCATCGCATTTATTAGAAATTGGAGCAGTATTTTTACAACCGAATGACCCATTTACTTGGTCTTCTGGTATAAAATCACCAATTTATTGTGATAATCGTTTAACTTTATCTTATCCAAAAGTACGCCAAGCGATTGCAGCTGGATTAGAAGAGTTAATTAAAGAGCACTTCCCAACTGTAGAAGTTATTGCAGGAACAGCAACTGCTGGTATTGCGCACGCTGCATGGGTAAGCGATCGTATGGATTTACCAATGTGCTACGTGCGTAGTAAAGCAAAAGGTCACGGTAAAGGGAACCAAATCGAAGGAAAAGCTGAAAAAGGTCAAAAAGTAGTAGTAGTAGAAGACTTAATTTCAACTGGCGGTAGTGCAATTACATGTGTAGAAGCACTTCGTGAAGCTGGCTGTGAAGTATTAGGAATCGTATCAATCTTCACATACGAGCTTGAGTCAGGAAAAGAGAAACTAGAAGTAGCAAACGTAGCATCATATTCTTTAAGTGATTACAGTGCATTAACTGAAGTTGCAGCAGAAAAAGGTATGATCGGACAAGCTGAAACGAAAAAATTACAAGAGTGGCGTAAAAATCCAGCTAATGAAGCTTGGATCACAGCGTAACACGAAAAAAGACGACCGCGGGGGAACGCGGTCGTCTTTTTTATATCATTGCTAAAATTGTATGTAAAGTTCCATTGATATCAAAGAAAATCATATTACAATCTCCTCACTAATAACTACTTATTGTTTTCTGCAACTTCATATCCTCTCACAAACAATAGAGTCATATAAGAAATAATAAATGAGAAGATACTATACATACCGACCCAAAAGAAAAACTTTGGAGGGAAGGCGATAGCACCTACTATTAAAAAACTAGCAAACGTTATAATGGGCATTACATAGTACGTTCTCGTTCTACGTGTTCCAATAACAGAAACGATAAAGATAAGTAATGGACAAATTAATAAGACAAAAATCAATTCATTCATAGTTATGTCCCCTTTTCTAATTGAAGTAATCTGTTTCTCGTAAACGTTTTGAAATAAATACTCTCCTAATATAACTTCGCTAACATATACATAATCCCTTTTGAAAGTCAGTAATAAATGATTGATTTCACAATAAAAAACGTAAGCAAGAGAATACTCGCTTACGCTATAGAATAAACATCGCAACGATCGTGGTGACGATTAAGCCAATCACAACTGGTAAAAAGTTTCGGCGTGCAAGTTCAAACGGATCTACTTTGCATATGGCAGCGGCAGGAATAAGCGCCCAAGGAATTAAAGTGCCACCGCCGGTCCAGATTGCTGCAATTTGCCCGAGTGCTGTTAATGTAGCGGTTCCATGCCCAAGTGCTGTTCCGAAAAGGTTTGCAATCGAACCAGCAAGTGATATACCGGAAAAACCAGATCCATCTAAGCCTGTTATGACACCAACGATAGTTAATGTTCCTGCCGATACATATTGGTTTAAAGGAACAATTTGAGATAAGGCGATTCCTAAGTCGTTAATGATTCCATGTGAACCTTTCGGTAAATAGTCCCCGATAATTTTCACAAAGCCGCTATCTCCTAAATAAAAGAGTGCAGCAATTGGGATAACTGGACCAAAGATTTTAAATCCAAATTGGAGCCCTTCTATAAAATAATCGGTCGTTTTATTCAGTCCATTACCTTTGTAGGCGATGAGAGAAATAATGATAATCATAATAACAGTCGTCCCGCCGATAAGTGCAGTTGCATCGCTTCCTTGTAGTTTAAATTGAATCATGCAAAGAATATCTATGGCATATACGATCGGAATACAAATAGCGAGCCATTTTTTTGTCTGAGGAGATAATGAAGTGAGCGTTTTAGAAGACTCAGTTGATGGAATAGATTCTTGTATAGATAAGCCTGTATGAAATTCTTTTCGTAAGAAGAAAAATGCGACGGAAGTTGTCACAATACCCATAACAATAACGAGGGGAACACTGGCTGAAACAACGCTGGAAACAGGAAGACCAGCAGCATCTGCAGTTAATTTCGGTGCACCTTGAATAACGAAGTCACCAGATAAGGCAATGCCGTGTCCGAATAAGTTCATAGCGATTGCGACTCCAATTGGCGGAAGGCCGACGCGTACAGCGACTGGTAATAAAATGGCCCCCATTAAGGCGACAGCTGGAGAAGGCCAAAAGAAAAAGGAAATTGTCATCATTAAAAGACCGATAATCCAGTAGGCATGTGCAGGTGTACGAATCATCTTTGTAAATGGTGAAATCATCGTATCATTTATGCCGGTATGAACGAGTAGGTTGCTCATTGATACGATAATGGAGATGATTAATATAGTTGGTAATAGTTCGGTAATGGCGTAAATGAAACTTTGAAAGATACCACTAATGGCAAGAGGGATAGAACTTGTAGCGGTTAATGCTAATAAAAAAATAAAAACGATACAAATGATCGTCGTATCTTTTCTAAAAATAAAAAAGGTAATAATAGTGAGTAAACAAAGAACATAGAGAGCATGTAAAAGCGTTAATTCAACTCCCATAACATTCACATCCTTTAGGCATTCGTGTAGTTCATTGTATGGAAGCAGTGAAAGTATGTGAGTATAGGAAAAAGAAAAAAAGTGAAATTTCATGTACTGTAATGGTAAGAACAATAAATGGATGTTACAATACAATTAATCCTAAAAATGGAATTAAAGGAGGGCTTATGCGCAAAAAAAATTGGATTTTGGGGATTTATCATATCTTGTAGTCTATTAATCATTTTAAATCTGCTTATAAACAATGAATGGATAAGTATCATACCTGTTCTCGGGTTTGTTTTTATACTGTTATATCGTTGGGATGACATGAAACAACATAGTAAGAAAAGTATTGGAATTATGATAGGTATCATTGTTGTTTGTTCATTTGTCGTAGGGGTTATTTTAATAGAGGGCCAAAAGCAAATGGAGAAAATGTCTATTTTTCAAGATTGGATGTCTTCTGCGAAAGGTCTTTATCTTGTAATTGTAGTCGTTATTTTTCTAAGAGTCATGATAAGAATAGCAAGTTACATGTTAAAGGAGAGGTAGAATGGGGGAGTACGAATGAGAGAGAAAATAGGGTATTATGGTGTGTTCGGTTGTTTAATATTATCAGTTATTTCGGGGCAATTTCTTAAAAGTGAATGGGTACCAGTAATATTATGTATAGGAGTATTGATTTTTGCTCCTATGTATCGCTGGGATGAATGGAAAGCATATAGTCGAAAAAAGAAAATTGTTTTCAGCATCGAGTTTGTCATTATAATTAGCACGATTCCGTTTTTGTTATTGAAAGGAAATGAGATAATAGATGGAATTGTAATGTTTCAAGGGTGGTTATTTATTGCGAAATTGCTATATTTAATATGCATTTTAATATCGGTAGCGGTAGTCGCTAAAAAAGTAAACGAAAAGTTATTCGTTAATGAATAAAAGAAAATGCCACCTTATTCGGTGGCATTTTCTTACTTTACTGAATGAGCTTTTTGCATCTTTTTAATTAAACGAATTTGTCCGCGATGATTGATTTCATCTTCAAATACGTGAAACCATTTAAAGTAGTTATTTGCTGGTTTGTCATGCCAAAAGTCGGTCGTTTTAAATAGCCATTCGTCAGGTAAAGACTGAAATGTTTCGATCGTTTTAGAGCGCACTTCTTGTAACGTATTTATGTAAAATTCTATTGAGTTGCCTTTTATTTTCTCGCGTCCAAGATTTCCTAACTCAACAGCAGGTAACCAACGTTCTAATTCAGCATCTGTTGGTTCACGATCTTCAAAAGTATGAATTTGGTAGTAAAATTCAATAGCAGCCATATGGTACAAAAGCATACCAATTGAATTTGCTTCATCATCATATAAATAATCAAGTTCTTCAATTGTTAAGCCTTCGACAGCCTGCATTGTTGTATAGCGAGCGTAATTCATCATGGAAACAAGTTTTGAAAACTCAACTTGTAAACCATCTACCTTATCGATTACAAAGTTCAATTAAAATTCCCCCTCTTTAAACAATTACTCCAGAGAAGGAATTCTATGTGTAAAGAAAAAACTCCTGTTAAAAAGTTCATGATTTTTAACAGGAAATGACAATTAGTTCCCGATTTGCCTTTGTAATAACCTCATAGCCCTCTTTTGTGATGACAATATCATCTTCAATTCTACACCCGCCCCAGTTTGGTATATAAATACCTGGTTCAACTGTAACAACCATACCTTCTTCTAAAGTAGCCTTACTTTCTTGGGATAGACGGAGAGGTTCATGAATTTCTAACCCAAGCCCATGACCAGTAGAGTGGCCGAAATATTGACCGTATCCATGTTCTGTAATGTAATCTCTCGTTATATCATCGATACTTTTCGCAGTTTCTCCAGGTTTAATGGCTGCAGTTCCACGCTTTAATGCTTCTAATACAACATTATATATTTTTTTGAATTCTTCCGATGGTTCGCCAATCGCTACAGTACGTGTTAAATCGGAACAATACCCGTTATAAAGTGCACCGAAATCTAAGGTAACGATATCGCCGTGCTCGATTATTTTATTCGATGCAACGCCATGAGGAAGTGAAGAGCGAACGCCAGAAGCTACAATAATTTGAAATGATGAGGATGTAGCCCCTTTCTTTCGCATGAAAAATTCTAATTCATCTCGGACATCAGTCTCACTTATTCCTGGCTTTAGAAACGTAAGGATGTGGTGAAATGATTCGTCAGCAATATTAGCTGCAATTTTCATTGTTTCTATTTCAGGTGTGTCTTTAATAATGCGAATATCTTCGATGATTTCGCACACTTGCACCATTTCCGCATGTATGTATTTTTGTAAGTTTTTATATTGTTGCAATGTCATGTTATTTTCTTCAATTCCAAGTTTTTGAATGTTTAATTTCGATACTTGATTTGCAATTTCTTTTTCCAAATTTCCTTTATGCATAATAATTTCAGCATCTTTTATTTGTGATTTCGCTTGATCTACATAGCGGAAATCAGTTATAAAAACAGCATTATCCGCAGAGATTAAGACGACGCCAGCGCTACCTGTAAAGCCTGTTGCATATTGGCGATTTTCTTTTTTTGTAATAAGTAATCCGTCAATTTCATAGTTTTTTAGTTGATTTTGGATTTTATTAATTCTTAAAGTCATGTTAATTCCCCCTTTTCACAGTATTGAATAAAGCAAATAGCGTGCCAAAAAATATCTTTAGAGAAAAGATAGTGGGAATTACATATGTTTTAGAGAAAATAAGAAATTTAGCCCATTATTTGTGGACGGTGGGCTGCTCGTGAAATACAGATTACTTCAATTAGCAGTTGGGAGAATGAAAAAAACATCAACTCAAGATTCAATTTCTTTACACACTGTAAAAAAATTTATACAAATATGAAATAGCACTGTCAAATTTTTTGACAATATTGAAGTTAGGAAAGTAAAGTTAAAGCAATTGCTACAGATGAAAATAATGGAACGATGAGATATATCAAAGCTGCAGATGAAAAATATAAGATGACAAAAGAAAGATGTTATGAATTAGTGAATGGGTATATGAACTAAGCTGAAAACATAGAAAAATGCGTTGCTTGCTAGCAACGCATTTTTAAGTATTTACGCTTTTAATTTCATTACTGTATCAGCATCTGGTGTTACATATAATGTTTGTTGATTGTCATATGTAACAAATCCAAGTTTTGCACCGCTCGGTTTTTTGACATGGCGTACCTTTGTGAAATCTACAGGAACAGAACTAGAATCTTTTGCTTTACTGTAATAAGCAGCGATTTTAGCGGCCTCTTGTAAAGTCTCTTCCGTAGGTTCAAGAGAACGAATGACAACGTGGGACCCAGGTATGTCTTTCGTATGTAACCAAATTTCATCACGACGGGAGAATTTCGTTGTTAAATAATCATTTTGCTTATTGTTTTTACCGACGAAAATTTCTGTGCCATCACTAGCTAAATATTTGTCCAATACTGGTTTTGTCGGTTTTTTCTTTGTGTTTTTCTTCTTACGATTACGTACATAACCTTCTTCGGTCAGTTCTTCACGAATCTCTTCAATATCTTTTGAAGAAGCAACCTCCATTTGTTGAAGTAAGCTATCGAAATAAAGAATTTCTTCATTTGTTTTTACGATTTGTTCTTCTACAATAGCAACTGAATTTTTCGCTTTTTGGTACTTTTGGAAATAGCGTTGTGCATTTTCAGATGGTGTTTTTAAAGGATTTAATGTGATTTTTACAGTCCCACCATTTTCGTCGTAATAGTTAACGACTTCTATCTCTTTATCACCTTTTTTCAAAGCGTACATATTGGCTGTAAGTAGCTCTCCAAATAGTTGATATTTATCTGCTTTTCCGGCATCTTGTAATGTTTTTTCTAGTTTAATTAGCTTCTTTTCGTTTTTTGTTTTTTCATTTTGCATAAAGCGTTCTAAATCGTGAGCTTGTTGTTTTACACGATCGCGCTCTGCTTTACCAAAGAAGAAACGATCTAATAATTCACTAACAGATGAAAATGTTTTTTCGTTTCCTTGTAAGTGAGAAAGAGGGAATAGGTAAAAGAACTCTTTTCCATTTGCTGTTATCATGGCAGGCACGTACTGATGTGTTAGCAAAGGTTTTTGCAAGCTGAAGAAAGCTTCAGATAATGCTTTTTCATTTGCCATACCTGCTTTATTTACAACTTCTTTTGCAAATAATGGGGAAATTCCCATGAATGCTCCGACAAGTTGTTTGTCCATGTTGCCAGATAAAAAGTCTAGCGGTTTAATAAAATCATCTTCTGTTTCGATAAGAAGCGGATTAACTTTATGTTGTGCCGGTGGGGCAACATATTCAGCTCCAGCATATACAGTACGATGTCGGTTTACCGCTAAAGAAACGTGTTTTAAGCTATCTAAAATAACATTTGTTTTCGTATCTACTAAGATAATATTACTGTGTCGTCCCATTATTTCGATTACTAATGTTTTTACTGATTCGTCACCGATTTCATTGCGACTGCGGACTGTAATTTGAATAATACGTTCTAAGTCAATTTGTTCGATTTTTTCAATAAATCCACCTTCTAAATGTTTGCGAAGAAGCATACAAAACATCGGCGGTAGCGCTGGTGAATTGTAGTTTTGATTTGTTAAGTGCATACGCGCATATGTAGGGTGAGATGAAAGAATTAGCTTTTGGTTTTTTCCGTTTGCTCGAATATGTAATAAAACTTCATATTTTGAGGGTTGATATATTTTTGAAATTCTTCCTGTTTGAAGAGAATTTGCAATTTCATGTGTAATTGCTCTTGTAAATAATCCATCGAATGCCATGAATGAACACTCCTTTCTAACTAAAAGTTAATTATAGCATTTTTTTGGACGAGGCTGAATAAGCTTTCATTAGAGTATGTCTGGAATCAGGAGGTCGATGGCAGGATGAACTGGTATGAAATGCGAGCACATGAAGTGGAGGAAAGAACGAATACGAATGTGGAGGTAGGTCTTACAGAGCAAGAAGCAGAGGGCCGATTAAAGAAATTTGGTACAAATGAATTGCAAGAAGCAAAGCGGCCTTCTGCGCTTATGGTGTTTTTAGCGCAATTTAAAGATTTTATGGTACTTGTTTTATTTGGTGCTACAATTATTTCAGCTTTTTTAGGAGAGTATATTGATTCGATTGCAATTGTTGCAATTGTTATTATTAATGGTGTCCTCGGTTTCTTCCAAGAGAGGAAAGCTGAAAAATCGTTGGAAGCTTTAAAAGAATTGGCAGCTCCTCAAGTTACTGTACTAAGAAATGGGAAGTGGATAAAAGCGCCGTCAAAAGCACTTGTACTAGGTGATATTATTAAATTTTCTAGTGGTGACCGTATTGGCGCGGATGTTCGCCTTGTGGAATCTTCAAGTTTATATATTGAAGAATCGGCTCTTACAGGAGAGTCATTGCCTGTACAAAAGAAGGTAGAGGCGTTACAAGGTCAAGATGTTTCAATTGGTGATCAAAAAAACATGGCATTTATGGGGACGATGATAACGAGAGGTGCTGGAACAGGGGTAGTCGTAGCAACTGGAATGAATACAGCTATGGGGCAAATTGCAAATATGTTGCAAAATGCTGAGCAAATGGAAACTCCATTACAAAGAAGATTAGAACAGCTTGGAAAAATTTTAATTATTGTTGCTCTTATTTTGACGGCTCTTGTTGTACTAGCTGGTGTATATCAAGGGAATGAAGTGTATCACATGTTTTTGGCTGGGGTTTCGCTTGCTGTTGCAGCTATTCCAGAAGGATTGCCAGCTATCGTTACGGTTGCGCTATCACTTGGCGTACAGCGTATGATTAAAAAGAGGGCAATTGTGCGAAAGTTGCCAGCTGTAGAAACGTTAGGCTGTGCTTCTGTTATTTGCTCAGATAAAACAGGAACAATGACACAAAATAAAATGATGGTAACACATATGTGGTCAGGCGGAGAATTGTGGAAAGTAACAGGTCAAGGCTATGAGCCAACAGGTTCGTTTATGAAAGGTGAAGAAGTAATTGACCCTACTAAGACGAAATCACTGTATCAACTACTTACATTTGGCTGTTTATGTAATAATGCGAATGTCATTCAAAAGAAAAAGACGTATGTGTTAGATGGAGATCCAACAGAGGGAGCTCTCGTTGCTGCTGCAATGAAGGCGGGAATATCACGTGAAGCTCTTAAAGGAAAGTTTGAAGTCATTCGTGAATTTCCTTTTGATTCAACTAGAAAAATGATGAGCGTTATCGTTCGTGATCGTGAAGGTAAAAAATTTGTTATTACAAAAGGGGCACCAGATGTTCTTTTGCAAATGAGTCAAACAATTTTGTGGGGAAATAAGCAGCAGCCTTTAAGTGAAATGTATCGAAAAGAAGTGCAGGCAGCGATTCATAGTTTAGGAAGTCAAGCTTTACGAACGATTGCGGTGGCATTTAAACCGTTAAAAGCTACAGATTCAATTGAACATGAAAGAGAAGTCGAGCAGGATTTTATGCTTGTTGGAATACAAGGAATGATAGATCCGCCAAGACTAGAAGTGGCGCAAGCGGTGAAAGAGTGTAAGGAAGCTGGTATTAGAACGGTAATGATTACGGGAGATCATAAAGTGACGGCAATGGCAATTGCGGAACAGCTAGGGGTTTTACCGGCGGGTGGACGCGTTGTTGAAGGTGTAGAACTTGCGAATATGGATGTAGAGGCATTAGAAGATATTGTAGAAGATACGTATGTATTCGCTCGAGTGTCTCCTGAGCATAAATTGAAAATCGTTAAGGCGCTGCAAAATAAGGGACATATAGTAGCTATGACAGGTGATGGAGTGAACGATGCTCCAGCTATTAAAACAGCTGATATAGGGATTGCGATGGGAATTACAGGGACAGATGTTGCAAAAGAAGCTTCTTCACTTGTGTTGTTAGATGATAACTTTGCTACGATTAAATCGGCGATTAAAGAAGGTAGAAACATATATGAAAATATTCGGAAGTTTATTCGGTATTTGTTAGCATCTAACGTTGGTGAAATTTTAGTTATGTTATTTGCGATGTTACTTGCACTGCCATTGCCGATGGTTCCAATTCAAATTTTATGGGTGAACTTAGTTACTGACGGTTTACCAGCGATGGCATTAGGTTTGGATAAGGCTGAAGGAGATGTGATGAAGAGAACACCACGCCATCCGAAAGAAGGGGTGTTCGCTAGAGGGCTTGCGTGGAAAATTATAAGTCGTGGTTTTCTAATCGGAGCAGTGACATTAGTAGCGTTTATTATTGCATTTAACCAGCATCCGAATGAATTGAAGTATGCACAAACGGTAGCCTTCGCAACATTAGTACTGGCTCAGCTTATTCATGTATTTGATTGTCGTAGTGAACATTCTATATTTCACCGCAACCCGTTTGGAAATATATATTTAGTAGGGGCGGTTATTATTTCTTTACTGTTAATGCTTGTAGTTATATATTATCCACCATTACAGCCGATTTTTAGCACAATGCCGATACAAGCACGAGATTGGTTGTTAATTGGAGGATTATCATCTATTCCGACCTTCTTATTAGTAGGATCCTTATTAACAAGAAAAAAGGAGAAAAAGAAAAAGCCGCTGTTATATAAGAAGGGATTAAACTTGAAATAGTCAATGATATGAAAATATGATATAATTTACAGAAGGTAGTAGAGCCTTGTCTCTATTGCCTTTTTCATTGAGTTATTTCATGGCTTGGATGTGATAAAGATGATTTGTAGTATGACAGGATTTGGAAGATCGAAGGTAGAAAACGATACTTTTCAAATAACAGTAGAAATGAAGTCGGTGAACCATCGTTTTTTAGAAATGAGTATTCGGCTTCCGAAGCAAATGATGGCGTTTGAAGACAAGATTCGTAAAATAATTGCAAAGCAAGTTCGCCGTGGACGTATTGAAGTGTCTATTAGTATAACAGGTGAAGGGCTTGTTGAAAGAAAATTAACTGTGAATTGGGAACTTCTCAAGCAGTACCAATCCATTATGGAAGATATAAAAGGGAAATTTCAATTACAAGATTCTATTACACTCGGGCAACTAATGGGAATGCCAGAAGTAACGGCAGTTGAAGAAATAGAAAATGTAAATGAACAATTTGAAACCGGTTTATATGAAGCTGTTCGCCAAGCTGCTCATATGTTGAAAACGATGAGAGATGGCGAAGGAGAACGATTACATAAAGATATAGCATATCGTTTGCAAGAGATTCATAATTGTGTAAATGCAATTATTCCACATGCACCAATTGTTACACAAAAATATCGTGAACGATTAGAAAATCGCTTAAAAGAATTACATAATCAAGATTTAGATGAACAACGATTGTTGACAGAAGTAGCAATATTTGCAGAGCGTTCAGATATTCACGAAGAATTAGTTCGATTACAAAGTCATTTAGATCAATTTCGTGAAGCACTGCAAATTACAGAGCCTGTTGGAAGGAAAATGGACTTCATCGTGCAAGAGATGCATAGGGAAGTTAATACGATAGGTTCTAAGGCAAATGACTTAACAATTTCAAAATATGTCGTAGAAATGAAAAATAACCTTGAAAAAATTCGTGAACAAGTACAAAATATTGAGTAGCTTTCAAAAAATATATAAAGTTATACGTGGTGGAGAAATCGGATAGACTTACTAGGAGGCGCAAACTATGGCCATGCGGTTTTTAAATATTGGATACGGAAATATTGTATCTGCTCATCGAATTATTGCTATTGTAAGTCCGGAGTCAGCTCCTATTAAACGGACAGTACAGGAAGCGCGTGAACATAATGCTTTGCTTGATGCTACGTATGGGAGAAAAACAAGGGCGGTTATTGTTATGGATGATGGGCATGTAGTATTAAGTCCAATTCAGCCAGAGACGATTGCACATCGTTTGAATAATAAAGAAGATCTAAGTGAGGAAGGGTAGGTTTTACATATTTATGAGAAGTAGAAGAGGATTGCTCATCGTTCTTTCGGGACCTTCTGGTGTCGGGAAAGGAACGGTTCGAAAAGAGCTGTTTAGCCATGAAGACACACGTTTTCAGTACTCTATTTCAGTAACGACACGTAAACCGCGTGAAGGTGAAGTAGATGGTGTGGATTATTTCTTTAAAGAGAGAGAAGAATTTGAAGAAATGATTCGTAATGAAAAGTTACTTGAATGGGCTGAGTTCGTTGGTAATTATTACGGAACACCGATTGATTATGTTGAAAAAACGTTACAAGAAGGAAAAGATGTGTTCTTAGAAATTGAAGTGCAAGGAGCAATTCAAGTTAAGAAAGCCTTCCCAGCAGGTGTATTTATTTTCTTAGCACCTCCAAGTTTATCTGAACTAAAGAACCGAATTGTCGGCCGTGGTACAGAAACTGAAGATGTTATTGAAAATCGTTTAACTGTAGCGAAAGAAGAAATCGAAATGATGGACGCTTATGACTATGTTGTAGAAAACGATCAAGTTGAATTAGCTTGCGACCGAATTAAAGCAATTGTGGTTGGTGAACATTGCCGCCGCGAAAGAGTGGCAAAATACTATAAAGAAATGACGGAGGGTCTATAATTATGTTAAATCCATCAATTGACTCATTATTAACAAAAATCGATTCTAAATATACACTTGTAACAGTAGCTGCAAAGCGTGCACGTGAAATGCAAATTGCTGACAATTGTGTTATTGAAAAGCCTGTTTCTTATAAATGTGTAGGTAAAGCATTAGAAGAAATCGATTTAGAAGTATTAAAATATGTACCAAGCGATGACACAATAATTGATTAAGACATTCTTTTCGACAAATTAAAACATAGACTTTATAATTTTCTATGTAACGGTAACAACCTATTTACAAGTAGGTTGTTATTTTTTTACGATAGGGATGAAAAGGAATTGAAAAAGACGGAACGAAATACTGGTACTGACGAGCTGGAAATTCTATTTCAGTAGAATAAGTTTGAAAAAGAAAGAGGACGAGTCATATGCTAAAAGGGAAAAAGATACTTCTATGTGTAACAGGAGGCATTGCAGTTTTTAAAGCGGCTGCGTTAACAAGTAAATTGACACAAGCTGGCGCTCTTGTAAAAGTAATGATGAGTGAGTCGGCAATGAAGTTTGTTACGCCTCTTACATTTCAAGCACTTTCTCGCCATGATGTATATACGGATACGTTTGATGAGAGAGACTCCGCTGTTATTGCTCATATTGATTTAGCGGATTGGGCAGATGTTGTACTTGTTGCACCTGCTACAGCTAATTGCATTGGAAAGTTAGCTGGCGGTATTGCTGATGATATGATTACAACTACTTTGTTAGCTACTACAGCTCCAGTGTGGATTGCACCTGCTATGAATGTGCATATGTATGAAAATAAAATTGTTCAAAAAAACATGATGACGTTAAAAACATTAGGATATACATTTATTGAGCCTGGGGAAGGTTTTTTAGCATGTGGTTATGTAGCAAAAGGAAGACTGGAAGAACCTGAAGCAATTATTGGACGATTAGAAGAGGCTTTCTCAGAACAACAACCATTGCAAGGAAAACGAATATTAATAACAGCTGGACCGACACGTGAAAAGATTGATCCGGTTCGTTTTATGACGAATTTTTCTTCTGGAAAGATGGGGTATGCGATCGCAGAAGTTGCAGCAAGCTTAGGTGCTGATGTCATACTTGTGTCAGGACCGACAGCATTAGAGTCACCATTACATGTCACAACAATACAAGTGGAATCTGCACAAGATATGTTAGAGGCAGTCCTTCAGCATTATCAGAGTGTGGATGTTGTCATCAAAACAGCAGCCGTTGCAGATTACCGTCCGAAATATGTTCATGATAATAAAATGAAAAAGAAAAATGGCGATGCTGTAATTGAATTAGAAAGAACAGTGGATATTTTAAAAACGTTAGGTGAGAAGAAGGACCGACAGTTACTTATCGGTTTCGCAGCTGAAACGACAAACATAGAGGAATACGCAACGAGAAAATTACGTGAGAAAAATGCAAATATGATTGTTGCGAATGACGTGAAAGCGCAAGGAGCTGGATTTGGTACGGATACAAATATTGTGACAATGTATAGAAAAGATGGAGAAATCATTGAGCTACCACTTTTAACGAAGAAAGAAGTGGCTCGTGAAATATTAAAGCAAATAGAAATGATGTTAGAAGATGATTATGTATGAAGTTTGCAAGTGTAATTGTTGATGTACCTGCACGTCAAACAGATCGACCGTTTGATTATATTATCCCTAAAAAATGGGAAGATATCGTGCAAACAGGAATGCGTGTAGTAGTCCCATTCGGTCCGAGGAAATTGCAAGGTTTTATTATTGGCATAAAGGATTCGGTTGAACTAGAAAGTAAAAAGTTAAAAGCGTTGTATGAAATATTAGATGTCACTCCGGTTTTAAATGATGAATTATTAAAACTTGGGTATTGGCTTACAAGTGAAACGTTATGTTATATGATTTCAGCTTTTCAGGTGATGCTTCCGACGGCGATTAAAGCAACATATAAAAAGCGTCTGCAACTTCGTAACCGAGAAGAAGTAGCACCAGAAATTCTTTCTTTATTTCAAGGGAAGGAAACGATAGATTGGGAAGTTATCGAAGCACAGCCGCACCTATATCGCACTATTCAACAAGAAATTAAAAATGGTACGACTGAAGTGGTTTATCAAGTAAAGGATAAAGTGCAGAAGAAGAAACAAAGAGTAGTTCAACCGGAGTTGCCGGCAGATAAATTGGAATTAGCAGCATTTGAACTGAAAAGTAAAAAACAACAAGATGTACTCTATTATTTTGTAGAAAACTACAAAAGTGTACCGTTAAAAAATTTAACAGAAGAATTACAAATAACAGATGCTCCAATAAAAGCACTTGTTAAAAAGGGTCTAATCTCAGAAAAGTATGTAGAGGTATACCGGAGTCCGTATGACGATGATGATTTTGAACAAACGAAACCATTTCCGCTTACTGAGGAACAAAAACAAGTAATTACACCGATTTTGTCATCAATTACAAATGAAACTTACAATCCATTTTTACTATATGGTGTTACAGGAAGTGGTAAGACTGAAGTGTATTTACAATCTATAGCAGCGGTGCTCGAGAAAGGAAAAGAAGCAATTGTGCTTGTTCCTGAAATTGCGCTAACGCCCCAGATGGTAGATCGCTTTAAAGGTAGGTTCGGTTCGCAAGTTGCAGTTCTTCACAGTGCGCTTTCTGTTGGCGAGAAATATGATGAATGGCGAAAGATATTAAGAAAAGAAGTGAAAGTTGTAGTTGGTGCGCGTTCAGCTATTTTTGCTCCATTTGAAAATTTAGGAATCATTATTATTGATGAAGAGCATGAATCAAGTTATAAGCAAGAGGATAACCCAAAGTATCATGCAAGAGATGTAGCAGTGTGGAGAGGACAATATCATAAGTGTCCAATCGTTCTCGGAAGTGCAACGCCGACACTTGAATCGTTTGCTAGAGCGAAAAAAGGTGTCTATGGGTTGCTTATAATGGAAAAACGTATGAACAAACAAGCTTTGCCGACTGTAGAAATTGTTGATATGCGTGAAGAGCTTCGTGATGGAAATCGCTCAATGTTTTCAAAGGCACTGCATGAAAAAATAGCAGATCGATTAGAAAAGAAAGAACAAATGGTTCTCTTTTTAAATAGAAGGGGTCATTCTACGTTTGTGATGTGTCGTGATTGTGGGTATGTCGTACAATGTCCGCATTGTGATATTTCGTTGACATATCACAAAATGAACCATCGTTTAAAGTGTCATTATTGTAGTCATGAGGAAAATATGCCAACGGAGTGTCCTGCTTGTAATAGTACGTATATTCGTTTCTTTGGTACAGGGACGCAAAAGGTTGAAGAAGAAATCACAAAACTATTTCCTGAGGCGCGGGTCATTCGAATGGATGTGGATACAACAAGCCGTAAAGGAATGCATGAAAAATTATTAAAGGCGTTTGGTGAAGAGAAAGCAGATATATTACTTGGAACACAGATGATTGCAAAAGGGCTTGATTTTCCGAAGGTGACGCTTGTTGGCGTTTTAACGGCGGATACGATGCTTCATCTACCTGATTTTCGGGCGAGTGAAAAGACGTATCAGCTATTGACGCAAGTAAGTGGACGTGCAGGAAGACATGAATTGCCAGGTGAAGTTGTAATTCAAACGTATACGCCGGAACATTACAGTGTAGAATTAGCAAAGAATCAACAATATGATGTATTTTATGAGCACGAAATGCAAATGAGGCAAATGAGACAATATCCGCCATATTACTACGTTGTACTTGTAACTGTATCTCATCCGGAGTTATTAAAGGCAGTCCAAGTGACGGAAAAAATTGTCGGTCATTTACGAACGCATTGTTCAAGGCAAACAATGGTGTTAGGGCCGGTTGCTTCAGCAATTCCAAGGATAAAAGATAGATATCGTTACCAATGCATGATAAAATACAAACGGGAACCAAACTTAAAGAACGTGCTCAAAATGGTAAATGAACATTATCAAGCAGAAATGCAAAAAGAGCTACAAATCTCAATTGATTTTAATCCAACAATGTTAATGTAGCGGAGGGAAATATGGCAGTTTTAGAAATTGTAAAGCATCCAAATGAAGTGTTAGAAACACCATGCGAAAGAGTAATTAACTTTGATAAAAAGTTAGTGAAATTGTTAAAAGATATGCATGAAACAATGTTAATTGCAGACGGAGTTGGTCTAGCTGCGCCACAAGTGGGTGTAAGCTTACAAGTTGCTGTTGTTGATATAGGTGATGATGCGGGTAAAATTGAATTAATTAATCCTGTTATTTTAGAAAAACGTGGTGAACAAGTAGGTCCCGAAGGCTGCTTAAGCTTTCCGGGACTTTATGGTGAAGTGGAGCGTGCAGATTACATTAAAGTACGTGCACAAAATCGTCGCGGTAAAATATTTTTATTAGAAGCGGATGACTTCTTAGCGCGTGCAATTCAGCATGAAATCGATCATTTACACGGTGTTTTATTTACATCTAAAGTGAAAAAGTATTATGAAGCAGGCGAATTAGAATAGGTTTAAAAGGAGCGGTTTTTGAATGATGAAAGTAGTATTTATGGGGACACCGGACTTTTCTGTGCCGGTGCTTCGTCGTCTTATCGAGGACGGATATGACGTAGTTGGTGTTGTAACGCAACCTGATCGTCCAGTTGGTAGAAAAAAGGTTTTAACACCTACTCCTGTTAAAGTAGAAGCGGAGAAACATGGTATTCCAGTAGTACAGCCGTTAAAAATTCGTGAAAAAGACGAATATGAAAAAGTATTAGCACTAGAGCCAGACTTAATTGTAACAGCAGCATTTGGACAAATCGTACCGAATGAAATTTTAGAAGCGCCAAAGTATGGATGTATTAATGTTCACGCATCATTACTTCCAGAACTTCGCGGTGGTGCACCAATTCATTATGCGATCATGGAAGGTAAAGAGAAAACAGGTATTACAATTATGTATATGGTAGAAAAATTAGATGCGGGCGATATATTAACGCAAGTAGAAGTAGAAATTGAAGAGCGTGAAACAACAGGTTCATTATTTGATAAGTTAAGCGAAGCAGGAGCACACCTTTTATCTAAAACGGTTCCTTTACTAATTCAGGGTAAACTAGAACCAATTAAACAAAGTGAAGCTGAAGTGACGTTTGCATATAATATAAAACGTGAGCAAGAGATAATTGATTGGACAAAAACAGGTGAAGAAGTATACAATCACATTCGCGGATTGAATCCATGGCCAGTTGCTTATACGACTTTGGCAGGACAAGTTATTAAAGTATGGTGGGGAGAGAAGGTCTCTATTACAGAGAAAGCTGAACCAGGTACAATAGTAGCTCTTGAAGAAGATGGATTTGTTGTTGCAACAGGGAACGAGACAGGCGTTAAAATCACTGAATTGCAACCATCTGGTAAAAAGCGTATGAGTTGTTCACAATTTTTACGTGGAACAAAACCTGAAATTGGTACGAAGTTAGGAGAAAATGCATGAGACAAAATGTTCGTGAATTAGCTCTGGATGGCTTAATTCAAGTAGAAAAAAGTGGTGCATATAGCAACTTACTTTTAAATAATTTGATTGAAAAAAATACAATTGACAGAAAAGATATTGGTTTATTAACTGAAATGGTATATGGAACAATTCAACGTCGTGACACACTAGATTATTATTTACAACCATTTTTAAGAAAAAAGGTTGAAGCGTGGGTAAGAGTGTTGCTTCGCCTATCTCTATATCAAATGCTATATTTAGACCGAGTTCCAGAAAGAGCGGCTATTCATGAAGCAGTTGAGATTGCAAAGCATCGTGGGCATAAAGGGATTTCAGGCATGGTGAACGGAGTATTGCGTTCAATTCAGCGAGAAGGTGTACCTTCGTTAGAAGAAATCGAAAATCCAGTAGAACGACTTGCGATTGCAACGAGTCATCCAATGTGGCTTGTACAAGAATGGGCATCCGAATATGGTTTAGAGACAGCAGAGAAAATGTGTGAAGTAAATATGTTGCCACCTGTACCAACAGCACGTGTAAATGTTGATAAAGTAACGGTAGAAGAAGCGGTTGCGTTATTAGCTGATGAGGGTATAGAAGCAAAACGTGGCGAATTGTCAGAGGATGCAATTCAAATTGAAAGAGGAAATGTCGCACATACAGAAGCGTTCAAAAAAGGTTTCCTTTCTATTCAAGATGAAAGCTCAATGCTTGTAGCACGTGCTTTAGAACCGAATAAAGGAGATACAGTTCTAGATAGTTGTGCTGCTCCTGGCGGAAAAACAACTCATATTGCAGAGCGTTTGGACGGAACTGGTAAGGTAATGTCGCTTGATTTACACGCACATAAAGTACGTTTAATTGAACAACAGGCGAAGAGACTTGGTTTAGAAAATGTAGAAACGATGGCTTTAGATGCTAGAAAAGTTCAAGAGCATTTTGCAAATGAATCTTTTGACAAAATATTAGTAGATGCACCATGTTCTGGATTTGGTGTTATTAGACGTAAACCTGATATTAAGTTAGGTAAAGATAAGGGCGATAGTGAAAGGTTATCAACGATTCAACTTGCGATACTAGAAAAAATAGCACCATTGTTAAAACAAGGTGGTCGCCTTGTTTATAGTACGTGCACAATTGAAAAAATAGAAAATGAACAAGTAATAAAGCAATTTTTACAAGAGCATCCTGAATTTGAATGGGATACTACGATAAAAGATCGCATGCCAGAAAAGTTAAATCCGTATATTGATGAAGGTCAAGTACGAATTTTACCGCATTATTTTGCAACAGATGGCTTTTATATTGCTTGTTTAAGAAAGAAGGTGTAGCATCATGGAAACGACTGTAAAAAAACAAAAGAAAAATCTAGAAACAAAGAAACCATCAATTTATTCTTTACAACTTCATGAAATGCAAGATTGGTTAAAGGAACAAGGAGAACCTAAGTTCCGTGCAGGACAAATTTTTGATTGGCTATATAAAAAACGTGTAAAAAATTATGAGGATATGTCAAACCTTGCTAAAGGATTGCGCGATAAATTGTCGAATTCCTTTGATATTACTACTTTAAACACTTTAGTAAAACAAACGTCTTCGGATGGAACGATTAAATTCCTATTCCAGTTATACGATGGATACTCTATTGAAACTGTACTAATGCGACATGAATATGGAAATTCCATTTGTGTAACAACACAGGTGGGTTGCCGCATTGGCTGTACGTTCTGTGCTTCTACACTTGGTGGGTTAAAACGAAACTTAGAGGCTGGAGAAATTGTAGCGCAAGTAGTAGAAGTTCAGCGTGCGCTTGATGAAACAGAAGAACGTGTAAGTTCTCTTGTTGTTATGGGAATTGGAGAACCATTTGATAATTATGATAACTTAATGTCATTCTTACGCATTGTAAATCATGAAAAAGGAATTCATATTGGTGCAAGACATATGACAGTTTCAACAAGTGGAATTGTTCCAAAAATTTATAAGTTCGCTGAAGAAGATATGCAAATTAATTTTGCGATTTCATTGCATGCTGCAAATACAGAGATACGTTCAAAATTAATGCCGATCAACCGTGCTTATAAGCTACCTGATTTAATGGAAGCTGTTAAATACTATGTAAATAGAACAGGGCGTCGTATTACATTTGAATATGGCTTATTTGGAGGAGAAAATGACCAAGTTGAGCACGCTGAAGAACTTGCTGCGCTCTTAAAAGGTGTAAAATGTCATGTAAACTTAATTCCGGTAAACTACGTGCCAGAACGTGATTATGTACGTACGCCACGAGAGCAAATTTTCTTATTTGAAAAGACGCTAAAAGATCGTGGAGTGAATGTAACCATTCGCCGTGAACAAGGTCATGATATTGATGCAGCCTGCGGTCAGTTGCGTGCAAAGGAGCGCAAAGAAGAGACGAGGTGACTAGATGAAAGCCGTGTTTCTATCGGATAAAGGAAAAGTTCGTCAACATAATGAAGATAGTGCAGGAGTTTTTCGCAATTTAGATGGAAATATTTTAGCGGTAGTAGCAGATGGAATGGGAGGTCATCGAGCTGGCGATGTAGCTAGCTCGATGGCTATTCAATTATTCCATGATTATTGGAAGCAAACGCATAATATGAATGAGCCTAAAAAGGTAGAAAAGTGGTTACATACTAACGTTGGAATTATTAATGAGCGCATATATGCTTACTCTAAGCAGCATGCAGAATGTAATGGCATGGGAACAACACTTATAATAGCCATTTGTACATCGAATTTTGTGACGATAGGTCATATAGGAGATAGTCGGTGTTATATGGTATCAGAGGGGAAAATGACGCTTGTAACGGAAGATCATTCGCTTGTAAATGAACTTGTGAGACATGGCGAAATTTCAAAGGAAGATGCAGAATATCACCCGAAAAAGAATGTTTTGTTAAGAGCATTAGGAAATGAAGAAACAGTTGGATTAGATGTTAAAACATTGGTGCTTGAAGAAGATGATCAATTACTTCTTTGCTCGGATGGATTGTCTAACAAAGTTTCTATTGCTGATATGCAACAAATTTTACAATTGAATGAACAGCTCGAGGCGAAGGGAGAGCATCTCATTCAATTAGCAAATGATCGTGGTGGAGAAGATAATATTACCCTCGTTATTATTGATTATACGGATTCGACAAACGAAAGTAGGTGAAGTGCAACGTGCTGATTGGAAAACGCTTAAATGACCGTTATAAGCTGCTGAAAATGATTGGCGGTGGAGGAATGGCCAATGTATATTTAGCTCATGATGATATACTCGGCCGAGATGTAGCGGTAAAAATATTAAGACTCGACTATTCAAATAATGAAGAGTTTATTAAACGTTTCCATCGAGAAGCGCAATCTGTTACAACGTTGTCGCATCCAAATATTGTGAATATGTATGATGTTGGGGAAGAGGATGATATATATTATCTTGTAATGGAATATGTACCTGGACGAACATTGAAGCAATACATAATTGATCGAGGGATGTTACCGATAGGAGAGGCTCTTGATATAATGGAGCAGTTAACGTCCGCTATGGCACACGCCCATCATTTTGAGATTGTACATCGTGATATTAAACCGCACAATATTTTGATTCGAGATGACGGAGTGGTCAAAGTAACAGACTTTGGAATTGCGACAGCTACAAGTGCAGCAACGATTACACATACAAATTCGGTGCTCGGTTCGGTGCATTATTTATCACCAGAACAAGCGCGCGGCGGTATAGCGAATAAACAATCAGATATTTATTCACTTGGGATTGTTATGTTTGAATTGTTAACAGGAAGACAACCGTTTTCTGGTGAATCTGCTGTTGCAATTGCGTTAAAACATTTACAAAATGAAATGCCATCTCCAAAAAGATGGAATGAAAATATTCCACAAAGTGTTGAAAATATTATATTAAAGGCAACTGCGAAAGATCCGTTCCATCGATATCAATCTGCTAACGCGATGAAACGAGATATTGAAACAGCACTATACCCAGAACGAATAAATGAACAACCATTTTACATACCAGAAGATATGGAAGCAACGAAAGCGATTCCAATTATTCAACAAGAACAACTATTTCAAAATGTAAGTGATGAAACGATTGTATTAAAAGGAAGTAAAGTGGATGAACAAGTAAGAAAAGAAGAGACCAAATCAGGTAAGAAGAAAAAGCGAAATAATAAATGGCTGAAAGTTTTAATTACAACATTTTTACTTTTAGCGATAGGGATAACATTAGCACTTACTGTTATTCCAGGCTTCTTTATTCCGAAAGATGTGAAGGTTCCTGATGTGGCTGGTATGAAATATACGACAGCTGTAAATACATTAGTTGAAAAAGGTTTTGAAGTTACTGAACCTAATCTTGTATATACAGATGATGTTGAAGCCGGAAACGTGATAAAAACAGATCCTATAGCAGGAAGAGTAGTGAAAGAAAACTCTAAAATTACTATCTATCAATCAGGTGGGAAAAAGAAAAGTAAGATGCGTGATTTGACAGGAAAAGATTTCGAGAGTATAAGAGCTGAGTTAGAAGAAAAATATAAACAAGTTACAATAAATTATATTGAAAATGATAAGCCGAAAGGTGAAATTGTAGAGCAAATACCAACGCCTGATCAAATGGTTATAGAGACAGAACAAGAGCTGAAAATTTGGGTAAGTAAAGGACCTTATCAAATAAGACCAGGTGATTTTTCAGGATGGACTGAAAATAGTGTAAAAGGTTATTTAAATGAAAGAAAGCTTGTTTCTGATATACAAAGAGAGTATTCAGATAAGGTTGATAAAGGTCTTGTTATTTCACAGTTACCAAAGCCTGGGACACCTTTAAAAGAAGGAGATAAAGTATCGATTGTTATCTCCGATGGTCCGAAGCCTAAAGTGACGAAAACGGTAAAAGTGGATAACATTTCTATCCCATATGAAGCTTCTGCAACAGGTGAGAAAAAGCCGCAAACAATAGAAATTTATAAAGAAGATATGCAGCAAAAAATGGATAAACCAGTTGAAACGAGAACAATTACTGAGTCAGCGATTATTTCTTTAGAATTTGTAATTCAAGAAGGTGCAAAGGGACACTATAAAATTGTCCGAGATGGAGTAACGATTATGGACAAGGAAGTACCATATCCGGCTCAATAATAGTGAATTCCATCGTCCTTATATAGAAGATGGAATTTATTACTCTTGCCTGTTATGCTGTCTACATCGTGGACTGTATAACAGGCAAAAATATATGATTCAAAAAGCTGTAAAAGTGATACTGTTGTAAATAATATTTCAAATTTGATGGTAGATTAAATATATGAACCTGGATATATATTTGGTGGGCTTTGAACTAATTGTTTAAAGAACGCTAGTCTATTCATATTTAATTGCAGTTTCATTTTATACAAAATAAAGGAGAATTATATGCCAGAAGGAAAAATTGTAAAAGCTCTAAGTGGGTTTTATTATGTGCAGAATGAGGAAGGGATTACACAATGTCGTGGGCGTGGTGTATTTAGAAAGAATAAAATTACGCCACTTGTAGGAGACCAAGTTGTTTTTCAAGCGGATAATCCGAATGAAGGTTATGTGTTAGAAGTATTTGATCGGAAAAATGAACTTGTTAGACCTCCTATTGCTAATGTTGATCAAGCTATTCTTGTTTTCTCTGCGGTAGAACCAGATTTTAATCCAGGACTGTTAGATCGATTTTTAGTATTAATTGAATATCATAACATTAAACCAATTATTTGTATTAGTAAGATGGATTTAGTAGATGAAAAAATGAGAGAAACTGTTGAATCTTATGCAAATGATTATCGTGAAATGGGTTATGATGTGTTGTTTACTTCTATAAATACATCGGAAAGTATTGATATTCTGAAACCATTCTTAGAAGGTTGTATTTCCGTCGTTGCAGGCCAATCTGGTGTTGGGAAATCTTCAATGCTAAACGTATTACGTCCAGATTTAGAATTGAAAACTAATGATATTTCTTCACATTTAGGACGTGGAAAGCATACGACAAGACACGTAGAATTAATTACAGTTGGAAGCGGACTTGTTGCGGATACACCTGGTTTTAGTTCGCTTGATTTCATAGATATAGAGGTAGAAGATCTTACATATTGTTTTCCAGAGTTGAAAGAAGCGAGCCAATACTGTAAATTTAGAGGGTGTACACACCTTGCTGAACCGAAATGTGCGGTGAAAGCTGCGGTTGAAGAAGGAAAGATTACCGAATATCGTTATAAGAATTACAAACAATTCGTAGAAGAAATTAGAGAGAGAAAGCCGAGGTATTAGTCATGATTAAAATTGCACCATCGATTTTATCAGCAGATTTTTCAAGATTAGGGGAAGAGATTAAAGATGTAGAAAAAGGCGGAGCTGACTACATTCACGTCGATGTAATGGATGGGCATTTCGTACCAAATATTACGATTGGACCATTAATTGTAGAAGCAATCCGTCCGATTACATCATTACCGTTAGATGTACATTTAATGATTGAAAATCCTGATAACTATATCCCAACTTTCGCAAAAGCGGGAGCGGATATTATTACTGTTCATGTAGAAGCGTGTCCTCATTTACATCGTACAATTCAGTTAATTAAATCTCATGACATTAAAGCAGGGGTTGTATTAAATCCGCATACTCCAGTTTCAACGATTGAGCATGTATTAGAAGATATAGACATGGTATTACTTATGACAGTAAATCCTGGATTTGGCGGGCAGAAGTTTATTCATTCTGTATTACCGAAAATCAAACAAGTTGCAGAAATGGTTAAAGAGCGAAATCTAGAAGTGGAAATTGAAGTTGATGGTGGTGTCAACGCTGAAACGGCAAGACTTTGTATTGAAGCAGGAGCGAATGTTCTTGTAGCGGGATCAGCAGTATACAATCAAAAAGACCGCGGTGAAGCAATTCGTGTAATTCGCGGATAAAGAATGAACGAACCTTTATCCTAGTGAAGCTTCTAGTTCATTAAGACTTCACTATTTATACATGTTAGAGTGGCAAATAAGGAGAAAGGCAATCTACCGAATGGCAGATTGCCTTTTTACAATAGAAGGGGAAGGAAAAATGATTATTCATATTTTAGCGGGAGGACCTGCAGAATACTGCGCAGATTTTTCGCGGTATGAAAATGAAGAAGTAGTTTGGGCGGCCGTTGATAGAGGAGTGTACCGTTTGTTGAAAAGAGGAATCACTCCGGCTGTTGCGTTTGGGGATTATGATTCAGTTACTGATGAGGAATTAGCATGGATGAGGCAGCAAACAAATGAATTACATATCGTCCCGCGAGAAAAAGATCAAACAGATTTAGAAATTGCAATTAGCTGGGCTTTAGAACAGAAACCAAAATTAATTCGTATTTTTGGTGCTACTGGTGGAAGACTTGATCATGGTTTAGCAAATATTCAGATGCTTTTAAAGGGATTAGAAGTAAATATAGAAATGTGTATTGTGGACAATAAAAATGAAATAATGGTGAAAAAGTTTGGTATGTATATAATTGAAGGAAACGAACATTTTCCATACGTATCATTTGTACCAGTTACTGAAAGGGTAGAAGGTATTACACTTCACGGTTTTAAGTATCCCCTTACTAATAAAACAATAGAGTGGGGATCGACACTTTGTATTAGTAATGAACTCGTTGAGGAAAAAGGTACTTTTTCATTCACTTCTGGCATATTAATGATGATAAGAAGCACTGATTGAAGAAACAATTTTGCTCCTTGCATCATATAGTGAACAAGTGGAGTAATGGGGATTAGGAGGGAAACCATGAGATTTTATACAATTAAGTTACCTAAATTTCTTGGTGGAATTGTTCGTGCGATGTTAAATACCTTCAAAAAAGACTAAAAAAAGCACCTATTACCGGTGCTTTTTCCAATGGTATAATAAAAAAAGAGCCTAGCGGCTCTTTTTTTTATTATTAAACACGTTCGATTTTGCCAGATTTTAATGCTCTAGCAGAAACGTAAACACGTTGAACTTTTCCGTCGATGCGTACGCGAACTTTTTGAAGGTTAGCGCCCCATTTACGTTTTGTAGCGTTCATTGCGTGAGAACGAGAGTTACCAGAACGAGCTTTTCTTCCAGTGATAGCACAAACACGAGCCATTTATATTTCCCTCCCTTAACTACCGTAACATACGTAATTTTTCAATATTAGTCTTTTATGCGATGCTAAAAACACTACTATAATTTAACACAACTAAAAAGAGAATGCAACACCGTAGGGAAAAGAAATCAAGAAAAAATACTTGACACTATATGTCAATGAAGAAAAGGTGAAATCAAGAAAAATTGCTTGACATATTATAGTGGTACATGTTGTATAATAACAATGGACTATTTTGCTCATCATAAAAAAATGTAATTTAAAACATAAAATATGAGAGTGAAAAAGAAAGAACGATGGAATTTTCTTTAAAAAGATTATATGATAGTAACTAAAGTAGTCTAGCTCACTTTCACCATTTATGAAGGGGGAAACGAGATGTCAATTGAAATTAAAACGAAGTACGGTCAAATTGATATTAGTACAGATGTAATTGCAACAATTGCTGGAGGTGCCGCAGTAGATTGCTACGGTATCGTAGGTATGGCATCAAAAAATCAGTTAAAAGATGGATTAACAGAAATTTTACGAAAAGAAAACTTCACTAGAGGCGTTATTGTTCGTAAAAATGAAGATGAAGTACATATTGATATGTATATTATTGTGAGCTATGGTACGAAAATTTCAGAAGTAGCACATAACGTGCAGACTAAAGTGAAATATACATTAGATCAAACTGTAGGACTAGCAGTAGATTCTGTAAACATCTACGTACAAGGAGTTAAAGTAATAAACTTGTAATGTGCATTAAGGAGGAAAATCTGTGTCAATTCAAAAAATTGATGGAAAACGTTTATCACAAATGATCATTCAAGGAGCCAATAATTTAACAAATAATGTTCAGCTTGTTGATGCATTAAACGTATTCCCAGTTCCAGATGGCGATACCGGTACAAACATGAACTTATCAATGACTTCAGGCGCACGTGAAGTGAAAGCAAATCCTTCGCAGCATGCTGGTAAAGTCGGTGTAAGTTTAGCCAAAGGATTATTAATGGGAGCTCGTGGTAACTCTGGGGTTATTTTATCTCAGTTATTCCGTGGTTTTTCTAAATCCATTGAACAAAAAGAAGAATTAACGACAGTTGATTTTGCTGCAGCTTTAGAAGCTGGAGTAGAGGCAGCTTACAAAGCGGTTATGAAACCAATTGAAGGAACGATTTTAACGGTTGCAAGAGAAACGGGTAAATATGCAGTGACAGTTGCGAAAAAACAGCGCGACTTTGTTTTGTTTATGGAAGACGTTGTAAAAGAAGCAAACGCATCGTTAAATCGTACGCCAGATTTATTACCTGTATTAAAACAAGTTGGCGTTGTAGATAGCGGTGGTAAAGGTCTTGTTGTTGTATATGAAGGATTTTTAGCTGACTTAAAAGGAGAAACGATTTCTTCTGATATGCCTGCCCAACCATCTATGAATGACATGGTACGTGCAGAACATCACCGTAGTGTACAAAGCCAATTGAGTACAGAAGATATTAAGTATGGATATTGTACGGAGTTCATGGTGAAATTAGAGCCTGGAAAAATGAAGGAACATAATTTCTCTGAACAAAAATTCCGTGAAGATATTAGTGTGTACGGAGATTCACTACTTGTTGTATCGGATGATGAGGTTGTAAAGGTTCATATTCATGCGGAACATCCTGGAGATCCTATGAACTATGGACAACGTTACGGTAGTCTAATTAAGATCAAAGTAGAAAATATGCGTGAACAGCATACTGCTTTATTAGATGAACCTAGCATGGTACCTGAACAAACGAATCAGCCAATAGAGAAACAACCGTATGGTATTGTAACTGTAGCTATGGGATCGGGTATTAAAACTCTATTTGAGAGCATTGGTGCAACGAAAGTTATCGAAGGTGGCCAAACGATGAATCCGAGTACGGAGGATATTGTGAAGGCGATTGAAGAGGCGAATGCTGAAAAAATCATCATCTTACCAAATAACGGGAATATCGTGATGGCGGCAGAACAAGCAGCGTCAGTTGTAGAACAAGAAGTTATTGTTATTCGTTCAAAAACAGTTCCTCAAGGTATGGCTGCAATGTTAGCATTTAATCCAGTTGGAACGCTAGAAGAGAATGAAGAAAACATGAAAGAAGCTTTAGCTCATGTGAAAACAGGTCAGATTACGTATGCTGTTCGTGATACGGAAATTGACGGTGTAGCGATTCAAAAAGATGATTTCATGTGTATTGCAGATGGGAAAATTGTATCTACAAATGCTGAGAAAGTAGGAGCTGCAAAGCAATTACTAGAAGCGCTAATTGATGAAGATTCTGAAATCGTAACGATTCTACAAGGTGAAGATGCAACAGATGAAGAAGTGGCTAAATTAGTTGCGTTTGTAGAAGAGAACTTTGAAGATGCAGAAGTAGAAGTACATGCAGGGAACCAACCGGTGTATTCTTTCATCTTCTCTGTAGAATAAGAAAAGATTCGATTTGAAAATAAATGGGTTACTTACTTGCTAATAGATAAGAAATAGTGATATGAAGTTTATTACTAGTTTTTATTCAAAAGGCTAGCATATTGATGATAGAAAAGAGCCTTGCTGCTAATAGTGAGGCTCTTTTCTTACGTATTGTACAACTTTGTTTTATCCCGCTATTTGTGGGCAGTAAAACTTCCACCCCCTATATTCGGCTGGAGCAAAGAAGTTAAGTGGGAGATTAACTGCCCGTAAACGCCCACTGATTATAGTTTCACTTTATATAGAGGGATTAGAGTAGTTTCTCTTAGAATGCCTATGATAGAATATATAAGGTGAAAGAGAGCGATTACAGATGTCAATGATAATAATGGATAATCAATAGAATGAATCAAAGAAAATAATGTGACGGAGCGTGAGAATCTTGAATGAAGTTGTACAAGTTCCTGTTACGGATGTAAAGGGAATCGGAGGAGAAACATCTGAGTTGTTACACGAGATGGGAATTTATACAGTTTCTCATCTATTAGAACATTTTCCGTACCGCTATGAAGACTATGCGATGAAAGATCTTGCTGAAGTAAAGCATGACGAGCGTGTAACGGTTGAGGGGAAAATTCATAGTGCTCCTTTACTGCAATATTATGGGAAGAAGAAGTCACGTCTTACAGTTCGTGTTCTCGTCGGTCGTTATTTAATTACAGCTGTATGTTTTAATAGACCATACTATAAACAAAAGTTAAATTTAGATGAAACGGTAACGATTACTGGTAAATGGGATCAGCATCGCCAAACAATTGCTGTATCAGAACTGAATTTTGGACCGGTTGTACGACAACAAGAAGTAGAACCTGTATATTCAGTGAAAGGAAAACTGACAGTAAAACAGATGCGCCGGTTTGTTGCACAAGCATTTAAGGAGTATGGAGATTCTATAGTCGAAGTGTTACCAGATGGTTTGTTAAGTCGATATAAATTATTATCACGCTATGAAGCGCTCAGAGGGTTACATTTTCCAGTGGGACAGGAAGACTTAAAGCAAGCGCGTCGCCGTTTTGTATATGAGGAGTTTTTCTTGTTTCAGTTGAAAATGCAAACATTACGGAAAATGGAAAGGGAAAACTCGAAAGGGACGAAAAAGGAAATTTCATTAGTAGAATTGCAAGAGTTTACTGATGCGCTTCCGTTTCCATTAACTGGCGCACAACGCCGGGTTGTAGATGAAATAATGAAAGATATGATATCTCCGTACCGAATGAATCGATTATTGCAAGGGGATGTAGGTTCTGGGAAAACAGTTGTTGCTGCGATTGCTCTTTATGCGGCGAAATTGGCTCATTATCAAGGTGCTTTGATGGTTCCTACAGAAATTTTAGCCGAGCAACATTATCAGTCGCTCGCGGAGACGTTTTCACATTTCGGTATGAAGGTTGAATTGCTAACAAGTTCTGTTAAAGGTGCGAGACGTCGAGAAATTTTGTCGAGATTAGAACAGGGAGAAGTAGACATCCTTGTTGGAACGCACGCTTTAATTCAAGACGAAGTTATATTTCATAGGTTAGGTCTCGTTATTACCGATGAACAGCATCGATTTGGTGTGGCGCAGCGCCGGGTTTTACGTGAGAAAGGTGAAAGTCCAGATGTATTGTTTATGACGGCGACCCCAATCCCGCGTACGTTAGCTATCACTGCATTTGGAGAGATGGACGTTTCTATTATCGACGAAATGCCAGCTGGTAGAAAGGTAATCGAAACGTACTGGGCAAAACATGATATGTTAGATCGTGTCCTCGGCTTTGTGGAGAAAGAGATAAAAAAAGGAAGACAGGCATATGTTATTTGCCCTCTTATTGAAGAGTCTGAGAAGCTTGATGTACAAAATGCTATCGACTTACATAGTATGCTGACTCATCATTATCAAGGGAAATGCCAAGTTGGATTAATGCATGGGAGACTATCATCTCAAGAAAAAGAAGAAATAATGGGACAGTTTAGTGAAAATAAAGTGCAAATTCTTGTGTCGACAACAGTTGTTGAAGTAGGCGTGAATGTACCAAATGCGACTGTTATGGTTATTTATGACGCGGAACGTTTCGGTTTATCACAGCTCCATCAGCTGAGGGGGCGTGTTGGGCGTGGTAGTGAACAATCATATTGTTTATTAATTGCGGACCCGAAATCAGAAACGGGAAAAGAAAGAATGCGCATTATGACTGAAACAAATGATGGATTTGTATTGTCAGAAAAAGATTTAGAGTTACGAGGTCCTGGGGATTTCTTTGGAAGTAAGCAAAGTGGTCTACCAGAATTTAAGGTTGCTGATATGGTACATGATTATCGGGCGTTAGAAACAGCAAGACAAGATGCAGCGATACTAGTTGATTCAGAAGCGTTTTGGCATAATGATCAGTATGCTTCGCTGCGTACTTATCTTGATGGGACAGGTGTGTTCCAGGGAGAGAAGCTCGATTAAAAGTAGTCTGCAAAAGTTTTTGTTGCATTCTACTTTTAATGATTATATACTACTTTTAGTACCTAGTCATAAAAATGGATGGTGCGGTATGAAAAAAAGAAGAAGTAAAAAAGAAAGACAAGAATTATTACAACAAACAATAGAAACGAATCCTTTTATAACGGATGAAGATTTAGCGGAAAAATTTCAAGTGAGCATACAAACTGTTCGTCTTGATCGTATGGAATTATCTATTCCTGAATTAAGAGAACGAATTAAGCATGTGGCTACAAAACAACATGAAGAAGATGTGAAATCTTTACCGTTAGAAGAGGTTGTCGGAGAAATTATTGATATAGAATTAGATAGACATGCGATTTCTATCTTTGAAGTAAAGGTAGAGCATGTATTTAAAAGAAATCAAATTGCTCGTGGGCATCATTTGTTTGCACAAGCAAACTCACTAGCTGTTGCGGTTATTGATGAAGAATTAGCTTTAACTGCAAAGTCCACCATTCGATATATTCGCCCTGTAAAATTAGGAGAGCGTGTTGTTGCAAAAGTACGTGTTGAAGATGTAGAGAATGATAAAGGACGGACGGTTGTCAAAGTGCGTAGTTTTGTTGGAGAAGAACTTGTCTTTACAGGCACTTTTGAAATGTATCGATCTAGTAATTATAGTGAGGAAGGTAACAACTTATGAAAATCGCAATAGATGCAATGGGCGGCGATCATGCACCAAAGGCTGTAGTATTAGGAGCAATGAAAGCTATTAAGGAATACTCAGATTTACATATTACGTTAGTAGGGAAAGAAGAGGGAATTCGTCAATATTTAACGAGTGAAGAGCGAATTACTATACTTCATACGGACGAAAAAATTGAATCGACAGACGAACCAGTAAGAGCGGTTCGTCGAAAAAAACAAGCTTCAATGGTACTAGCGGCGCAGCAAGTAAAAGACGGCGTAGCGGATGCTTGTATATCAGCAGGTAGTACAGGAGCTTTGATGGCAGCTGGATTGTTTGTTGTTGGTCGTATGGAAGGAATTGAACGACCAGCTTTATCACCTACAATGCCAACTGTTGATGGAGAAGGTTTTGTTATGTTAGATGTTGGAGCCAACGTTGATGCAAAACCAATTCATTTATATCAATATGCAGTAATGGGCTCTGTTTACGCAGAGAAGGTAAGAGGAATTAAAAATCCACGCGTTGGACTTTTAAACGTTGGAACAGAGGATGGTAAAGGAAACGAGCTTTCAAAACAAGTCTTTGCTATGCTCAAGGATGCACCAATTAATTTCGTTGGAAACGTTGAATCAAGAGATTTATTGCAAGGTGTAGCAGACGTTGTTGTATGTGATGGTTTTACGGGTAATGTAGCGCTAAAATCATTAGAAGGAACAGCACTTGCGTTATTCTCTATGTTAAAAGAACAATTAATGAGTTCGTTTACGAGCAAATTAGCAGCAGCGGTATTAAAACCAAAACTTATGGTATTGAAAGATAAAATGGATTATTCGGAGTATGGGGGAGCGGCGTTGTTTGGATTGAAAGCTCCTGTCATTAAGGCTCACGGTTCTTCTAATGACCAATCGATATTTAGTGCGATTCGTCAAACGAGAGAAATGGTAGCGAAAGAAGTAATTCCTACAATTTCAAGTGTAATGGAGAAGGAGCCGCTTCAATAAGAGGAGGATTTGAAATGGGAAAAATAGCATTTCTTTTTCCGGGCCAAGGTTCACAGGCAGTTGGAATGGGTAGACAGTTAGCGGAGAATAATAAAGAGGTTGCGAAAGTGTTTGCAAAAGCGGATGAGGTTTTGCATGATTCTCTTTCAGAAGTGATTTTTGAAGGACCGCAAGAAAAGTTAACATTAACAACAAATGCGCAGCCGGCACTATTAACAACGAGCTTTGCAATTTTAACAGCTTTGAAGGAGTATGATATTACACCTGATTTTGTCGCAGGACATAGTTTAGGTGAATATAGCGCTCTTGTAGCTGCTGGTGCATTAACATTCGAAGACGCTGTATATGCTGTAAGGAAACGCGGGAAATATATGGAAGAAGCTGTTCCAGGCGGGGAAGGTGCAATGGCAGCTATTTTAGGTGCGGATCCGGATATGCTGAAACGAGTTACAGAAGAAGTAACAAGTGAAGGATATGCAGTACAAATTGCTAATATGAATAGTACGAAGCAAATTGTTATTTCTGGAACAAAGCAAGGAGTAGAACTTGCTTCTCAAAGAGCGAAAGAAAATGGTGCTAAAAGAGCAATTCCGCTCAAAGTAAGTGGACCGTTTCATTCCTCGCTTATGAAACCAGCTGCTGAGAAATTCCAAAGTGTTTTAAATGAAATTACAATTCAAGACACGAATATTCCTGTTATTGCAAATGTTACGGCAGATGTTATTACGCGTGGTACAGATATTCAAGCAAAGCTAATTGAACAGCTCTATTCGCCTGTATTATGGTACCCATCTATTGAGTATATGGTGAATCAAGGGGTAGATACATTTATTGAAATCGGACCTGGAAAAGTACTTGCTGGTCTTATGAAGTCGATTGATTCTTCAGTGAAAGCATATGCGGTATATGATGAAGAGACATTAAGAGATACCATTTCAAATTTGAGAGGAGAAAGCTGATGTTAAAAGGGAAAGTAGCATTAGTAACTGGTGCTTCACGTGGGATTGGTCGTGCGATTGCTATTGATTTAGCGAAACAAGGGGCAAATGTTGTAGTAAATTATGCTGGTAATGAGCAAAAGGCGAATGAAGTAGTTGATGAAATAAAGAAATTAGGTTCAGATGCCATTGCAGTAAGAGCAGATGTTGCAAATGCTGATGATGTTACTGCAATGGTGAAACAAACTGTAGATACGTTTGGACAAGTTGATATTCTTGTAAATAACGCTGGTGTAACAAAAGATAATTTATTAATGCGTATGAAAGAAGAAGAATGGGATACAGTTATTAATACAAACTTAAAAGGTGTTTTCTTATGTACGAAAGCAGTATCGCGCTATATGATGCGTCAACGTCATGGACGTATTATTAATATCGCTTCTGTTGTTGGTGTAACAGGAAACCCAGGACAAGCAAATTATGTTGCTGCTAAAGCTGGTGTAATTGGATTAACAAAAACATCAGCAAAAGAATTAGCGAGCCGAAATATTACTGTAAATGCAATTGCTCCAGGGTTTATTGCGACTGATATGACGGATGTATTAGATGAAAATATAAAAGCCGAAATGTTAAAATTAATTCCTGCAGCTCAGTTTGGAGAAGCACAAGATATCGCAAATACTGTAACGTTTTTTGCTTCTGATCAAAGTAAATATGTTACAGGTCAAACGTTAAATGTTGATGGCGGTATGGTAATGTAATAAAAGAATCGATTTCACCTAGTTTTTTTGGACAATATTTTATATAATATTTGAGGGGAGGTGAATAGAATGGCAGATGTTTTAGAGCGTGTAACCAAAATTGTCGTTGATCGTTTAGGAGTAGAAGAAACTGAAGTAGTACCAGCTGCAAGCTTCAAAGAAGATTTAGGCGCAGACTCCCTAGATGTAGTAGAACTTGTAATGCAATTAGAAGATGAATTCGAAATGGAAATTTCTGATGAAGATGCTGAAAAGATTGCTACTGTTGGCGATGCTGTGACTTACATAGAGAGTCATCTATAATGCTTAAGTGAAGTCCCGTTTTTTAACGGGGCTTCTCGGCTTATATCTGGAGGGACCTATGCCGTACCGAAAACATAGAGAAAAAAAATACGAAGCAAAATATCGTGAAGCTTTTAAAGTATTTCAAGAAGAGATAGGTATTACGTTTACAGATGAAAAATTATTGATTCAAGCGTTTACGCATTCATCGTATGTGAATGAGCATCGAAAAAAACCGCATGAGGACAATGAGCGTCTTGAGTTTCTTGGCGATGCTGTATTGGAACTCACTGTATCACAGTATCTGTTTCAAAAATATCCGACAATGAGCGAAGGAGAGTTAACAAAACTACGTGCAGCTATTGTATGTGAGCCATCTCTTGTTCGTTTTGCAAACGAAATGTCATTTGGTAGCCTTGTTTTATTAGGGAAAGGTGAGGAAATGACGGGTGGACGTGAACGACCAGCTTTATTAGCGGATGTCTTTGAAGCGTTTATTGGTGCCCTTTATCTTGATCAAGGGCTAGAAACAGTTTGGGGATACTTAAAAGAAGTTGTATATCCAAAAATTAATGAAGGTGCTTTTTCTCATGTGATGGATTATAAGAGTCAATTGCAAGAATTGATTCAGCGTGATGGTAGTGGCAATGTTGAGTATCAAATTTTGCAAGAAAAAGGACCGGCCCACAACCGAGAATTTGTGTCCCGTGTAACTTTAAATAATGAGGCATTAGGTCTTGGAAGTGGTAAGTCAAAAAAAGAGGCAGAGCAACAAGCTGCTGCAGAAGCATTGAAAAAATTAAAAGAACAATCATGAGGAATCCCCCTTTGAATGAGGGGGATTCCTTATGCATAGAATGAAACTTTCCTTTTATTTATAAATAAAAGGAGTGGGAAATCCGTATAGTAGTTTGTTTTCGTACAGACAACGTTTACAACAACGGAGAATAGGAGGAAGGCCTTTCGTGTTTTTAAAAAGATTAGAAATAGCAGGATTTAAGTCTTTTGCTGAGCGTGTATCTGTCGATTTTGTTCCAGGTGTAACTTCTGTAGTAGGACCTAACGGGAGCGGGAAAAGTAATATTACTGATGCAATTCGCTGGGTACTTGGTGAACAATCTGCAAAGTCATTACGCGGTGCAAAGATGGAGGATATTATTTTTGCCGGCAGTGATACGAGAAGAGCGGTTAATGTTGCTGAAGTTACATTAACTTTAAATAATGAAGACCAACGCTTACCGATTGAGTATAACGAGGTGTGTGTAACGCGTCGTGTATCTCGTTCGGGTGATAGTGATTTTTATATTAATAAACAATCTTGTAGATTAAAAGATATTATTGATTTATTTATGGACTCTGGTATGGGAAGGGAAGCTTTTTCGATTATTAGCCAGGGGAAAGTCGAAGAGATTTTGAGTAGTAAATCAGAAGAACGTCGTGGTGTATTTGAAGAAGCTGCGGGTGTGCTGAAATATAAACTTCGTAAAAAGAAAGCTGAAGGGAAATTGGCGGAAACACAAGAAAACTTAAATCGTGTACAAGATATTATTCACGAATTAAGTAGTCAAGTAGAACCACTAGAAAGACAAGCTTCTATTGCGAAAGATTATCTTGAGAAAAAAGAAGAATTAGAGAAAGTAGAAGCTGCGCTTATTGTACATGAAATTGAAGAATTACATGAAAAGTGGGAAGCGCTTCGAAATCAATTTGGGCATAATAAAGATGAAGAAGCTAAAATGTCGGCGAACTTACAAAAAAGTGAAGAAGAGCTTGAGGAATTACGCGGGCAATTACAAGCCGTTGATGAATCTGTAAATTCCTTACAAGAAGTTCTACTTCTGTCTAGTAAAGAACTAGAAAAACTAGAAGGGCAACGCGAGCTGTTAAAGGAAAGAAAGCAAAATGCAACGACACATTGTGCGCAGCTTGAAAAGCTAATTGTTGAGTTAACAGAGAAAACTACAAGTTATGATGGCGAAATTGAAACAAGTACAGAAGCTTTAATGCAATTTGTGAATCAAGTAAAAGAATTGGAGAAGAAATTGCATGATAACGAGCAATTACTTGCGACTTTTGCTGAGAATTTAGAGGAACAAATTGAGAATTTAAAAGGTGACTATATTGAACTTTTAAATCAACAAGCAAGTCTTCGTAATGAATTATCTATGATTGAAGAACAATCAAAACAGCAAAACTCTAAAAACGAACGACTTGATGAAGAAAATGAAAAGTATGTACAGATGCGTGTGGAAATTACAGCGAAAAAGGCGAAACTTGTAGACAGTTATGAGCAAGCGAGAGAGAAAATAGCTGGCATTATTTCTAACATACAGAAGACAGAAACGGCACTTGGGAAATGTAAGTCACAGTATAGTGAAAATGAAACGAAACTGTATCAAGCGTATCAATTTGTGCAACAGGCGCGCTCTCGTAAAGAAATGTTAGAAGAGATGCAAGAGGACTACTCTGGCTTCTATCAAGGGGTACGTGAAGTATTAAAGGCTAGAGAAAATAGACTACAAGGTATTGAGGGAGCTGTTGCAGAACTTCTGACTGTGCCGAAAGAATATGAAATCGCAATGGAAATCGCCCTTGGGGCAGCGATGCAACATATCGTAGTACAAACAGAAGAGCATGCTCGTAATGCAATTGCATTTTTAAAGCAAAATAAACATGGCCGTGCAACGTTTTTACCTCAAGCTGTTATTAAAAGTCGATCGCTATCATTTGATCAATTACGCATTGTGAATCAGCATCCATCGTTTGTCGGTGTAGCGGCAGAACTTGTGCAGTACAATAATAAATATGAGAATGTAGTTTCAAGTTTATTAGGTACAGTTGTTGTTGCGAAAGATTTACGCGGAGCAAATGAGTTAGCGAAACAACTGCAATACCGCCATCGTATTGTAACACTCGAAGGTGACGTAGTGAACCCGGGTGGTTCTATGACGGGTGGAGCTGTAAAACAGGCGAAATCCTCTTTATTGGGACGTCAACGTGAACTTGAAGAGTGGACTAAAAAACTAACTGACATGGAAGAAAAAACAACAAAGCTAGAAAACTTTGTTAAAGCAGTAAAGCAAGAGATTCAAGAAAAAGAAGTACAAATACGAGAGCTACGCCAAGGTGTAGAGACCGAACGTGTAGATGAACAGAAGCTAAGAGAAGAAATTAATCGTTTAGAATTAGATGAACATCGTATTAATGATCGTTTATCGATTTACGATTTAGAGATTGAAGGATTTTTACAAGATCAAGTAAAAATGCAAGGGCGCAAAGAAGAATTAGAAAAGATTTTAGCGACTCTTCAAGCTGAGATTGGGGAATTAGATAGCAAAATCGTCGTTTTAACGAAACAAAAAAGTGAACAATATTCTTCAAAAGAAAAAGTTCAGAAGGAAATGACGGAGCTAAAAGTACAAGCTGCTGAACAACAACAACGTTTGTCTAATCAAAAAGAAAAAGTCGAACGATTGACGAAGGAAAAAGAAGAGACTGATGCGACGCTTGTAAAAACGAAAGAAGATTTAGCGTTCTTAAAGCAAGAGATGACATCTAATTCAAGTGGCGAAGAACAAATTACGAATATGATTGAGAAGAAAGCGTATGATCGTAATCAAACTTCGGAGTTAATTCGTTCTCGTCGTGAACAACGCGTATCATTGCAAGAAAGAGTCGAGCATTTAGAGCGCGGTGTGAAAGAAACAATAGGTAAACATAAATATATTCTTGAGATGCTGAAAGATCAAGAAGTGAAAATTAACCGACTTGATGTAGAGCTGGAAAATAGATTGCAACATTTACGTGAAACATATACTATTTCATTTGAAGCAGCAAAACTTAAGTATACAATGATGATGCCTGCAGAAGATGCACGTAAAAAGGTGAAATTAATTAAACTATCCATTGAAGAGTTAGGCGCAGTAAATTTAGGGGCAATTGATGAGTATGAACGTGTAGCAGAGCGCCATACATTCTTATTAGAGCAAAGAGATGACCTAGAAGAAGCGAAATCGACATTGCATCAACTTATTACGGAAATGGATGAAGAGATGAAAAAACGCTTTTCTACTACGTTCGAAGGGATTCGAACAGAGTTTCAATCTGTATTCTCTGAATTATTCGGAGGTGGAAGAGCGGATTTAGTAATGACAAACCCAGAAGATTTACTAAATACGGGTATTGATATTGTAGCGCAACCACCAGGGAAGAAACTACAAAATTTAGGTTTACTTTCAGGGGGAGAGCGTGCTTTAACGGCAATTGCGCTCTTATTTGGTATTTTAAAAGTACGCCCAGTTCCATTCTGTGTTCTAGATGAAGTGGAAGCAGCTCTTGATGAGGCAAACGTTGCTCGTTTTGCGCAGTATTTAAAGAAATTTAGTGATGAAACGCAGTTTATTGTAATTACACACCGAAAAGGTACAATGGAAGAGTCTGATGTATTGTACGGTGTAACAATGCAAGAATCAGGGGTGTCGAAGCTTGTTTCTGTTCGTTTAGATGATGGCGAAGAACTTGTTGCAAGTAGATAGGAAGGATGGGAAGTATGAGCTTTTTAAAAAAATTAAAAGAAAAAATTTCAAAACAAACGGATACGGTAACAGAGAAGTTTAAACAAGGATTAGAAAAAACGAGAAATTCATTTGCTGATAAAGTAAATGACTTAGTGTACCGTTACCGCAAAATAGACGAAGATTTCTTTGAAGAATTAGAAGAAATTTTAATTAGTGCGGATGTCGGAGTTTCGACAGTGATGGAATTAATTGATCAGTTGAAAGAAGAAGTGCAACGTCGTAACATTCAAGATCCGAAAGAAGTACAGGCTGTTATTTCTGAAAAGCTAGTGGGCATTTACAAAGGTGACAGCGATTTTAGTAATGAAGTTAATATACAAGAGGATCAATTAACAGTAGTTTTATTTGTTGGTGTGAATGGTGTGGGGAAAACGACGACGATTGGTAAGCTTGCACATAAATTTAAATCAGAAGGTAAGTCTGTCCTATTGGCGGCAGGAGATACATTCCGTGCTGGGGCGATTGAGCAATTAGAAGTATGGGGCGATCGTGTTGGTGTAGAAGTAATTAAACAAGGGTCAGGATCTGATCCAGCGGCTGTTATGTATGATGCTGTACAAGCGGCAAAGGCCCGTAAAGTGGATGTATTGCTATGTGATACAGCGGGACGCTTACAAAATAAAGTAAACTTAATGAATGAGTTAGAGAAAGTGAAGCGTGTAATTGAGCGTGAAGTACCAGGGGCTCCTCATGAAGTATTACTTGTTATTGATGCAACAACAGGGCAAAATGGTTTAAGCCAAGCGAAAACATTCCGTGAAGCAACGAATGTTACTGGTATTGTTTTAACGAAGTTAGATGGAACTGCTAAAGGTGGTATCGTCTTAGCGATTCGTAACGAAATGGATGTTCCGGTGAAATTTGTTGGGCTAGGAGAGCAAATGGATGATCTGCAACAGTTTGATCCAGAACAATATGTTTATGGTTTGTTTGCGAACGTAGTAGAAACAGAAGAAGTGTAAGTGAAAGAAGCGGTATTTCCGCTTCTTTTTTTATAAAAATATGTGATGTTAAGAAAAAAACTTGACACTCTTTTATACTCCATGTAAACTAAGTCATGTAAAGGGAAATCACTTAACAAAGGATGATCCAACATGCTCGAGAAAACAACGAGAATGAACTATTTATTTGATTTTTATCAATCGTTGTTAACGCAAAAACAAAGAAGTTATATGTCGCTTTATTATCTAGATGATTTATCTCTTGGTGAAATTGCGGAAGAATTTGATGTAAGTCGCCAAGCCGTGTATGATAACATTAAACGGACTGAAGCGATGCTTGAAGAATATGAAGATAAATTAGTATTACTTCAAAAGTTTCAAGAGCGACAGCGACTTGTTGCAAAGCTAAAACAGCTACTCAGCGAAGAAGAGCATGTGAATGAAGAAATGAAACAAGTTGTTGAAGCTATCGAAAAATTAGATTAGGAGGGCGGCAATATGGCATTTGAAGGATTAGCCGACCGACTTCAACAGACAATGCAAAAAATCCGCGGCAAAGGAAAAGTTTCTGAAGCCGATGTAAAAGAAATGATGAGAGAAGTTCGTCTAGCTCTTTTAGAAGCGGATGTTAACTTTAAAGTAGTAAAAGATTTTATAAAGCGTGTGTCTGAGCGTGCTGTCGGACAAGATGTAATGAAAAGTTTGACACCTGGACAACAAGTAATTAAAATCGTACAGGAAGAACTTACAGAACTTATGGGCGGAGAGCAAAGCAAAATTGCTGTTGCTAATAAGCCACCTACTGTTATAATGATGGTTGGTCTGCAAGGTGCGGGTAAAACAACGACGACAGGTAAGCTTGCAAATTTGCTTCGTAAAAAGCATAATCGTAAACCGATGCTTGTTGCAGCGGATATTTACCGTCCAGCAGCGATTAAACAGCTTGAAACATTAGGGAAGCAATTGGACATGCCTGTTTTCTCCTTAGGAGATCAAGTAAGTCCGGTTGAAATTGCGAAACAAGCGATTGCGAAAGCAAAAGAAGATCATCACGATTACGTTTTAATCGATACAGCGGGTCGCCTGCATATTGATGAAGAACTAATGGGTGAATTAGCGAAAGTCAAAGAAGTTGCGAAGCCGGATGAAATTTTCCTTGTTGTCGATGCGATGACAGGACAAGACGCGGTAAATGTAGCACAAAGTTTCCATGAACAGTTAGGATTAACAGGTGTTGTACTAACGAAATTAGATGGTGATACGCGCGGTGGTGCGGCATTATCTATTAAGGCTGTAACAAATACACCAATTAAATTTGCTGGTATGGGTGAAAAACTAGATGCAATTGAAGCGTTCCATCCAGAACGTATGGCATCCCGTATTTTAGGGATGGGCGACGTCTTAACATTAATTGAAAAAGCGCAAGCTACAGTTGATGAAGAGAAAGCAAAAGAACTTGAGCAAAAAATGCGTACGCTTTCGTTTACGCTTGACGATTTCCTAGAACAACTTGGACAAGTGCGTCAACTTGGACCGCTTGACGAATTGTTAGGAATGCTTCCTGGTGCAAATAAAATTAAAGGGCTGAAAAATGCACAAGTTGATGAAAAACAAATTGGGCATATTGAGGCAATTATTCGTTCTATGACTAAAGTAGAACGAGAACAACCGGAAATAATCAATGCTAGTCGTAAAAAGCGCATTGCCAAAGGTAGCGGTACAACGGTACAAGAAATCAATCGTCTAATCAAGCAATTTGATGATATGAAAAAAATGATGAAGACGATGACGGGAATGCAAAAAGGTAAGAAAAAAGGACTAGGTGGATTGAAGTTTCCATTCATGTAAGGAAAAAAGATGGCTCTGTTAAGAAAAAATACTTTACAAAGCAATAGTCTTTTTGCTAATATAATTATCTGTGTGAAATAAATTCGGAGGTGCTTTATAAATGGCAGTTAAAATTCGTTTAAAACGTATGGGAGCTAAAAAAACTCCTTTCTATCGTGTAGTTGTTGCAGATTCTCGTTCTCCTCGTGACGGACGTTTCATTGAGGAAATCGGTACTTACAATCCGGTTGCTCAACCAGCGGAAGTTAAGATCAACGAAGAAGCAGCATTAAAATGGTTAGGAAATGGTGCTAAACCATCTGATACAGTTCGTAACCTTTTCTCTAACCAAGGTATCATGGAGAAATTCCACTTATCTAAACAAGGTAAGTAATTGAGGCAATGACAATGAAAATGTTAGTCGAGACAATTGTTAAACCTCTTGTGGATCATCCTGGAGATGTAAAAGTTACACAGGAACTTTGCAACGGAGAAATAAAGTATCGATTAACTGTACATCCTGAGGATGTTGGAAAAGTCATTGGAAAGCAAGGGAAAGTTGCGAAAGCGATTAGAATGCTCTTGTATTCAGTGGGACATCATAATGATGAGAACGTCACACTGGAAATTCAATAAACGTAAAAAGGGCGAGGAGTTATTTCCTCTCCCTTTTTTAACATTTAAAGAGAAATTGCATGTTCCATATATAAAATGGAAATGCTTAATTTATATAGAAACCAGGGGTGACATACTATTTATGACAAAATGGTTTAATGTAGGGAAAATTGTAAATACTCATGGCGTAAAAGGAGAAATTCGTGTTATTTCTCGTACTGATTTTCCAGAAGAGCGATATAAAGTAGGGAACACGTTATACATATGGGATGAGAAAGGTACAGACTACCTTACAGTGAAGGTAACTTCTCATCGTCAACATAAGACATTTGATTTATTAACACTTGAAGGATACAACAATGTAGATGAAGTAGAGAAGTTAAAAGGTTCTTTAATAAAAGTACCAGAAGAGCAGTTAGGCGAACTAGCTGAAGGTGAATACTACTACCATGAAATTATTGGTTGCAACGTTGTAACGGAAGAAGGAGAAGCGTTAGGGACAATCAAAGAGATTCTATCTCCTGGTGCGAATGACGTTTGGGTGATTAAACGTCCAAAGGGTCAAGATTTGTTAATTCCTTATATTGATGACGTTGTACTTCAAGTTAACATTGAAAATAAATTAGTAACCATTCATGTAATGGAAGGGCTACTATAATGAAAATTGACATTTTAACATTGTTTCCAGATATGTTTACGGGTGTATTTGGTTCTTCAATTTTAAAGAAAGCACAAGAAAAAGAAGCGGTAGAGCTTCGTGTTGTCAATTTTCGTGAGTATACAACTAGTAAGCATAATAGTGTAGATGATTATCCGTATGGTGGGGGCGCTGGTATGGTATTAACCCCACAGCCTATCTTTGACGCAGTAGAAGAGTTAACGAAGGAAACAGACCGTAAGCCGAGAATCGTCTTAATGTGTCCACAAGGAGAGCGTTTCACGCAGAAGAAGGCAGAAGAGCTTGCTGGAGAAGAGCATGTTATTTTTGTATGTGGCCATTATGAAGGATACGATGAACGAATTCGTGAGCATCTTGTAACAGATGAGATTTCTATTGGGGATTACGTATTAACGGGTGGAGAATTGGCTTCTATGGTAGTCACTGACAGTGTTGTACGTCTTTTGCCAGGAGTGCTTGGGAATCAAACGTCACAAGTGGAAGACTCTTTTAGCACAGGTTTGTTAGAACACCCACATTATACACGTCCTGCTGATTTTCGTGGTATGAAGGTACCGGATGTACTAATGTCAGGAAATCATAAAAACATTGATGAATGGCGCCATAAAGAGTCACTACGTCGTACGTACACACGTAGACCGGATTTACTGGAAGAACGAGAATTATCTAAGCAAGAAGAGAAATGGCTGGAACAGATTAAAGAAGACCGATAAGGGCTTGATATATTTTCTATTGCAACAGTCCTAGCAATATGCTATTATAACATTTGTGCTACTGAAATCAGTAGCCGTATTAACGATGTTCCGCTGTAATTTAATAAGACTTTATAAGAGCATCTGTTTAAAGGAGAGAATTTAATATGCAACAATTAATCACAGAAATCACAAAAGGCCAATTGAAAACTGACCTTCCTTCATTCCGTCCTGGAGACACTTTACGTGTACACGTAAAAGTAGTTGAGGGAACTCGTGAAAGAATTCAGCTTTTCGAAGGTGTTGTAATTAAACGTCGTGGTGGCGGAATCAGTGAAACATTCACAGTTCGTAAGATTTCTTACGGTGTAGGTGTTGAGCGTACATTCCCAGTTCACACGCCAAGAATCGCGAACATCGAAGTACTTCGCCGTGGTAAAGTACGTCGTGCTAAGTTATACTACTTACGTAACCTTCGCGGTAAAAAAGCACGTATTAAAGAAATTCGATAAGACATGTATGGGAGCTTGTAAATACACAAGCTCCCTTTTTCCAATCTATATGAAATTTTGGTATAATACGAGCAGCTTACATAACAGTGGAGGGGAAAGCATGAAGAAAGAGAAGAGCTCACTTTGGGAATGGATCAAAGCAATTTTGATTGCTGTTGTATTAGCGGGCGTAATTAGACAGTTTTTCTTTGCCCCAATTCTCGTAGACGGTGTATCGATGTCGCCGACTTTACATGACCGTGATCGAATGATTGTTAATAAAATTGGCTATCACATAGGTGATCCGAAACGCTTTGATATTATTGTATTCCGAGCGACGGAAGAAAAAGATTATATTAAGCGTATTATTGGCCTGCCAGGCGACGAAATCGAATACCGTAATGATAAACTATATGTTAACGGGAAACCTTATGAGGAGCCGTATTTAGATAAGCAGAAAAAACAACTTGCTGACGGACCGCTTACATATGATTTTACTCTTGAAGAAATGACAGGAAAGAAAACTGTTCCAGAAGGTCAATTATTTGTTTTAGGCGATAATCGTCGTTTTAGTAAAGATAGCCGTTCGATTGGTACAATTTCAATGGACCAAGTGATTGGTAAAGCAAATATGCTATATTGGCCGTTAAAAGATGCACGTATTGTGAAATAAAAGAAAAAGAAGGTGGCAACATGGTAATTCAATGGTTCCCAGGACATATGGCAAAGGCTAGACGCCAAGTAACAGAAAAATTAAAGTTAATTGATGTTGTAATTGAGCTTGTAGATGCTCGATTACCTTTATCTTCTCGTAATCCAATGATTGATGAAATTATTACACATAAACCAAGGCTTGTTGTTTTAAATAAAGCGGATATGGCGGATGATCGTCTTACAAAGCAGTGGATTGCATATTTTGATGAAAGAGGTCAAAAGGCAATTTCAATTAATGCGCAAGCTGGACAAGGTATGAAAGAAATTGCAGCAGCTTGTAAAGTTCTTGTCAAAGAAAAATTCGATAAAATGGTTGCTAAAGGCATTAGACCAAGAGCAATTCGCGCTTTAATTGTAGGTATTCCAAACGTTGGTAAATCTACACTAATTAATAAATTAGCGAAGAAGAATATAGCAAAAACAGGAGATCGTCCTGGTGTGACAACGGCCCAGCAGTGGATAAAAGTTGGGAAAGAAATGGAATTATTAGATACACCAGGTATTTTGTGGCCTAAATTTGAAGATGAATTAGTTGGTCTTCGTTTAGCGACGACTGGTGCAATTAAAGATTCTATATTAAATCTACAGGATGTAGCTATTTATGCGTTACGTTTTATGGAAAAACATTATCCGGAACGTTTAAAAGAGCGATATAATTTAAATGACATTCCAGAAGAAATTGTGGAGTTATTTGATGCAATTGGAAAAAATAGAGGTTGCTTAATGGGCGGCGGAATGATTGATTATGATAAAACATCTGAGCTTATACTTCGTGAGCTTCGTGGTGGAAGATTAGGAAAAATGACATTTGAAACACCAGAAGAGTTTGCAGAGCAGGTAGAAGATGCGGAAAAAGTAGAAGAAGTATAAGACGTGCGTTTGTACGTCTTTTCTTTTTGGTTACGTTTAAAAGGAGTGTAAATAGATGCAAAAAATGACTATTCATGAAGCGGAATGTTTGCTGCAAGAAATTATGAATGAAGAAGACGAGCGTTTTCAAATGTTAGTGAAAGATGAGCGAAAAGGTGTTCAAAAACTAATTTTGAAGTGGTATAAACAAAAAGAGTTAGCGCAAAAAGAAAGAGAAAAATTTCTAGAAATGTCAAAGTACGAAAATGAGTTACGTGAAAAAGGGCTCACATACATTGCTGGTATTGATGAAGTGGGTCGTGGGCCGTTAGCAGGACCGGTTGTGACGGCGGCAGTCGTCCTTCCGGAAGATTTTTATATTCCAGGATTAAATGACTCGAAAAAATTAAGTGAAGCGAAACGTGAGCGTTTTTATGATGAAATTAAAGAGCATGCAATTGCGATTGGAGTTGGAATTATATCACCACAAGTTATTGATGAAATAAATATTTATCAAGCAACGAAGCAAGCGATGTTAGATGCCGTTGCTAATTTATCATGTACACCAGAATATTTATTAATCGATGCGATGAAGCTTCCTACATCAATTCCGCAAACATCAATCATTAAAGGTGATGCGAAAAGTGTCTCTATTTCAGCTGCATCTATTATTGCGAAAGTGACGAGAGATCGCATGATGAAAGAGTTAGGAGGAAAGTATCCTGCATATGGATTCGAACAACATATGGGATATGGGACGAAACAGCATTTAGAAGCGATTGAAGTACATGGAGTATTAGAAGAACATCGAAAATCATTCGCGCCAATTAAAGATATGATTCAAAAATAAGCTGTATATTCACAGCTTATTTTTTATTTTGGTATATAAACATTATTATTTTCGAAAAAGAATAAAGCGATTTCAGTTTTCTGACACTTTATTGTAGACAGCGTGCCAATCATCTTATACAATGGCAATGTAATGTTTTTTAAACATTAAAAAACTTTTCGAGTAAAACAGGAAAACAGGGGAGGATGGGACCATGAATATCCATGAGTACCAAGGTAAGGCAGTCCTTAGAAGCTATGGGGTTAGCGTTCCGAACGGGAAGGTTGCATTTACAGTAGAAGAAGCTGTAGAAGCAGCGAAAGAATTAGGAACGGAAGTATGTGTAGTTAAAGCGCAAATTCACGCTGGTGGACGCGGCAAAGCTGGCGGTGTAAAAGTTGCGAAAAATTTAGAAGAAGTTCGTACATATGCAGAAAGCATTTTAGGAACTACACTTGTGACGCATCAAACAGGTCCTGAAGGTAAGGAAGTAAAACGCTTACTTATCGAAGAAGGTTGCGATATTAAAAAAGAATATTATGTAGGTCTTGTATTAGATCGTGCAACTTCTCAAGTTGTTTTAATGGCATCTGAAGAAGGTGGAACAGAAATTGAAGAAGTAGCAGAAAAAACGCCTGAAAAAATCTTTAAAGAATATATTGATCCAGCAGTAGGTTTACAAGGTTTCCAAGCGCGTAGAATCGCGTTTAACATCAATATCCCAAAAGAACTTGTAGGACAAGCTGTGAAGTTTATGATGGGCTTATACAGTGCGTTTATCGAAAAAGATTGCTCTATCGCTGAGATTAATCCACTTGTTACAACAGGTGACGGTAAAGTTATGGCGTTAGATGCAAAATTAAACTTTGATTCTAATGCGTTATATCGCAATAAAGATATTTTAGAACTTCGTGATCTTGAAGAAGAAGATTCAAAAGAAATTGAAGCTTCTAAATATGACTTAAACTACATTCCTTTAGATGGAAATATCGGTTGTATGGTTAATGGTGCAGGTTTAGCAATGGCTACAATGGATATCATTAAACATTACCATGGTGACCCAGCTAACTTCTTAGATGTTGGTGGCGGCGCAACAGCTGAAAAAGTTACAGAAGCATTCAAAATTATCCTTTCTGACAAAAATGTAAAAGGTATCTTCGTTAACATTTTTGGTGGCATTATGAAGTGTGATGTTATCGCAGAAGGTGTTATTGAAGCGACGAAGCAGGTAGGCCTTGAGTTGCCTTTAGTTGTACGTCTTGAAGGTACAAACGTAGAGCTAGGAAAGAAAATTTTAAATGAGTCTGGTTTAAATATTGTTGCAGCAGAATCTATGGCAGACGGTGCACAAAAAATTGTTTCACTAGTGGGCTAATAGAAAGCGGGGGAGAAAAATGAGCGTATTAGTTAATAAAGATACAAAAGTTATTGTTCAAGGTATTACAGGTTCTCAAGGGTTATTCCATACAAAGCAAATGATTGAATACGGTACGAAAATTGTAGGTGGTGTAACACCAGGTAAAGGTGGCACTGATATTGAAGGCGTACCAGTATTTGATACAGTAGAAGATGCTGTGAAAGCAACAGGCGCAAACGCTTCAGTTGTATACGTTCCACCCGCTTTTGCGGCTGATGCAATTATGGAAGCTGTTGATGCAAAGGTTGATTTAGTAGTATGTATTACTGAAGGAATCCCTGTATTAGATATGGTAAATGTAAAGAGATATATGGCGGGTAAACATACACGTTTACTTGGACCAAACTGCCCTGGTGTCATTACACCTGACGAATGTAAAATTGGTATTATGCCAGGATATATTCACAAAAAAGGTCATGTTGGTATCGTATCTCGCTCTGGTACATTAACGTATGAAGCTGTACATCAGTTAACGCAAGAAGGTATTGGCCAATCTACTGCTGTAGGTATCGGGGGAGACCCTGTTAACGGTACGGACTTTATTGATGCGTTAAAAGCATTTAATGAAGATGAAGAAACGCATGCTGTAATTATGATTGGTGAAATCGGCGGTACGGCAGAAGAAGAAGCAGCAGAATGGGTACAAGCTAATATGACAAAACCAGTTGTAGGCTTCATTGGTGGTCAAACAGCGCCTGAAGGCAAACGTATGGGTCATGCTGGGGCGATCATTTCTGGCGGCAAAGGAACTGCTGCTGAAAAGATTAAAACAATGGAAGCTTGTGGTATTAAAGTAGCGGAAACACCAGCTGTTATGGGTGAAACATTAATCTCTGTTTTAAAAGAAAAGGGATTATTTGAGACTTGTAAAAACTACTAATCTTTTTGAAAGACACCTTCTTATTAGAGGGTGTCTTTTTACACATTTTTTGTTTACATAATAAAAATTATGGGTAAGGAGAATTGAGATGAAAAGAGAACGTTTATTGCACCTTCATTACATGTTGGCGGATCATTGGAAGGCGATGGAGAGACTACTATATGTTGATCCAGAACTGAAGGGAATATACACTTTTAGTCCGAAACAATTTGAATATTACGCTGGAATATCCTCGAAAAAATCTTTAGAACTAGTAAATTTTCTTCAAATTTCAAATCTCCAACAATATGTATCCCAGTTAGAAAAAAAGAGAATATTTTATATAACAATATGGGATAAGGACTATCCACAATTACTGCGAGAAATAGAAGATCCCCCTTTTGTTTTATACGGAAAAGGAGAAAGAGATTTTCTAAATAAAGTAAATAAATTAGCGATTGTTGGAACGAGAGAACCGTCTTTATATGGAAAGGAGAGTATGAAGTTTATTTTACAACCTTTACTTGAAAAAGAATGGCTTATTGTTAGTGGGTTTGCAAGAGGGATAGATACAATTGCTCATGAAGTTACAGTAAGGCAGCATTGCCCGACCATTGCAATATTAGGACATGGATTATCTTATATGTATCCAAAGGAGAATAGAGGTTTATATGACACGTGGAAAGATTATATATTGTTATTGACAGAGTATCCGCCCCATTATGTGCCGAAAAAATGGTATTTCCCAAAAAGAAATCGAATTATTAGCGGTATAAGTAAAGGTGTTTTAGTTGTAGAAGCAAAAACGAGAAGTGGATCCCTTATTACTGCAGACCTTGCGCTAGAACAAAATAGAGAGGTGTTTGCGCTTCCTGGACCTATATTTATAGAGAGTGCAGCGGGAACGAATCATCTAATTCAACAAGGCGCCAAGCTAGTAAGAAATGCGGAGGATATCCTTGAAGAAATTTTAAATTAACCATATATTTTTATGTTTTTATTAAACAATTATTGACAAATGGTAGATTGTCGCTGTATGGTATATTCATTCTTGATTGACAAAAACAAGAGAAATCAATAAGATTGATGAAGACTTGAATCCACCTCTTAAGGAGGCACTAGCATGTCAGATTACCTCGTAATCGTGGAGTCGCCTTCTAAGGCGAAGACCATTGAAAAATATTTAGGGAAAAAATACAAAGTCGTCGCGTCCATGGGACATGTCCGCGATTTACCTAAAAGCCAAATGGGGATAGAAGTAAAGAATAACTTCACCCCGAAGTATATTACCATTCGTGGTAAGGGTCCCGTTTTAAAAGATTTAAAATCAGCGGCAAAAAAAGCAAAGAAAGTCTATCTCGCGGCCGATCCGGATCGTGAAGGAGAAGCAATTGCTTGGCATTTAGCAAATACGTTAAATGTGGACGTTGAATCAGATTGCCGAGTTGTATTTAATGAGATTACAAAAGATGCAATAAAAGAATCATTTAAATATCCTCGTGCAATTAATATGGATTTAGTAGATGCACAACAGGCAAGGCGTATACTCGATCGTCTTGTTGGTTACAATATTAGTCCTTTATTATGGAAGAAAGTAAAAAAAGGATTAAGTGCAGGACGCGTACAATCTGTAGCAGTTCGTTTAATCATCGAACGTGAAAAAGAAATTCAAAGTTTTGAACCTGAAGAATTCTGGACAATTAAAACAGAATTTGTGAAAGGGAAAGACACATTTGAAGCAAGCTTTTACGGTGTAGATGGTGAAAAAGTTCAATTAACGAACGAAGCACAAGTGAACGAAATAATCGAAAAGATGAAAGACAATGCGTTTTCGGTTGAAAATGTAACGCGAAAAGAGCGAAAGCGTAACCCTGCATTACCGTTTACAACATCTTCCTTGCAACAAGAGGCAGCGCGTAAGTTAAATATGCGAGCAAAGAAAACAATGATGCTTGCACAGCAGCTGTATGAAGGGATAGATCTTGGAAAACAAGGGACTGTAGGTCTTATTACGTATATGAGAACTGATTCAACACGTATCTCAGAAACAGCTCAAACAGAGGCTCGTGATTACATTACTGAGGCGTTTGGTGCGGAATACATAGGAACAGAGAAGAGGAAAGAAACGAAAAAGTCGAAAGCACAAGATGCGCATGAGGCGATTCGTCCTACTTCGGTAATGAGAAAGCCAGAGGAACTAAAAAGTTTCTTAAGTCGTGATCAACTCCGTTTGTATAAACTGATTTGGGAGCGATTTGTTGCAAGTCAAATGGCATCTGCTATAATGGATACTGTTACAGCGAAACTCATTAATAACAATGTTCAGTTCCGTGCAAGTGGATCAGTTGTAAAGTTCCCAGGATTTATGAAAGTGTACGTAGAGTCGAAAGATGATGGTGCGGAAGAAAAGGATAAGATGTTGCCACCGTTAGAAGTAGGTGAAACTGTATTTTCAAAAGATATAGAACCAAAGCAACATTACACACAGCCTCCGCCGCGTTACACAGAGGCTCGTCTAGTAAGAACACTTGAAGAGCTTGGAATTGGGAGACCGTCTACTTATGTACCGACACTTGAAACAATCCAAAAACGAGGATACGTTGCTTTAGATAATAAACGCTTCGTTCCGACTGAGCTTGGTGGAATAGTAATCGAACTTATTTTAGAGTTTTTCCCAGAAATTATTAACATTGAATTTACTGCCAATATGGAGCAAAGCCTTGATGAAGTAGAAGAAGGAAATGCAAATTGGGTGAAAATTGTTGATGATTTCTACGTAGGATTTGAACCGCGCTTAGAAAAAGCGGAAAAAGAAATGCGTGAAGTGGAAATTAAAGATGAACCAGCTGGGGAAGACTGTGAATTATGTAGTCACCCGATGGTCTTTAAAATGGGTAAATATGGGAAGTTTATGGCTTGTTCAAATTTCCCGGAATGTCGTAATACAAAACCGATTGTAAAAGAAATCGGTGTTACTTGTCCGAAGTGTGATAAAGGGCAAATTATTGAACGCCGTAGTAATAAAAAGAAACGCCTTTTCTACGGATGCGGTACGTATCCAGAATGTGACTTTGTATCTTGGGATAAGCCGATTGGTCGTAAATGTCCGAAGTGTGAAGGTATGCTCGTAGAGAAAAAGTTAAAAAAAGGCGTGCAAGTACAATGTATTTCGTGTGATTATGAAGAAGAACAACAAATGTGAGCGTAACTGCTCACATTTTTTTCGGGAAGAAAAGGAAAGGTGATATATATGACAACACAAGTAGTAAACGTCATTGGCGCAGGTCTTGCAGGAAGCGAAGCAGCTTACCAAATTGCAAAGCGTGGTGTCCAAGTAAAATTATATGAAATGAGACCAGTAAGGCAAACACCAGCTCATCATACAGATAAATTTGCTGAATTAGTATGTAGTAACTCACTTCGCGCAAACACATTGACAAATGCTGTTGGTGTTATTAAAGAAGAAATGCGTCTAATGGATTCTGTCATTATTCGTGCAGCTGATGAGTGCTCTGTACCAGCAGGAGGTGCTTTAGCTGTAGACCGTCATGAATTCGCGGCGAAAGTGACTGAATATGTGAAAAATCATCCGAACGTAACTGTAATGAATGAGGAAATCACTGAAATTCCAGAGGGACCAACTGTTATCGCGACAGGTCCACTTACGTCTCCGGATCTTTCTGCACAATTAAAAAAACTAACAGGTGAAGATTATTTTTATTTCTATGATGCTGCAGCGCCAATCGTTGAGAAAGACAGCATTGACATGAATAAAGTATATTTAAAATCCCGTTATGATAAAGGTGAAGCGGCATATTTAAACTGTCCAATGACAGAAGAAGAGTTTGATCGTTTTTATGAGGCTTTAATTGCTGCTGAGACAGTGCCTTTAAAAGAATTTGAAAAAGAAATTTTCTTTGAAGGTTGTATGCCAGTAGAAGTTATGGCAAGTAGAGGAAGACAGACGTTAGTATTTGGACCGATGAAGCCTGTTGGGTTAGAAGATCCGAAAACAGGGAAAACACCGTATGCGGTTGTTCAGTTACGTCAAGATGATGCAGCAGGAACGTTATATAATATTGTAGGCTTCCAAACACATTTAAAGTGGGGGCCACAAAAAGAAGTGTTACAGCTAATTCCAGGACTAGAAAACGCAGAGATTGTACGTTATGGTGTAATGCATCGTAATACGTTTATTAATTCGCCTAATTTACTTCGTCCAACATATCAATATAAACAACGTGATGATTTATTCTTCGCTGGTCAAATGACTGGTGTAGAGGGTTATGTTGAATCAGCAGCATCAGGATTATTAGCGGGTATTAACGCTGCTCGACTTGTAAAAGGTGAAGAGCCAGTTGTATTACCACCTGTAACTGCAATGGGAAGTATGGCAAATTATATTACTGCGACAAATGCGAAAAACTTCCAGCCAATGAATGCAAACTTCGGTTTATTTACACCGTTAGAGAAGAAAATTAAAAAGAAACAAGAACGAAATGAAGCATATGCTACACGCGCTTTGGAAACAATTCAAAATTTTGTAAATATTTAATTAAATTTCTTGCAAAGGCTACTAAGTTGTGATACGATTTAGTAGCCTTTATTGAGGTGAATTATATGGATGTGAATGTGAAGAAATTGTTACAATTATTCGTTGGATATTTACAAATTGAAAGAAATTATTCAAAATATACAATTGCAAGTTATCAAAATGATTTAGAACATTTTGTGCAATTTATGGAGCGAGAAGGCATATCCTCTTTTTTAGATGTTACATACGCGGATGTTCGTTTATACTTGACGACGTTGCACGATCAGAAGTTAGCCCGTAAATCTGTCGCAAGGAAAGTATCAAGCTTACGAAGTTTATATCGTTTTTTGATGCGTGAAGGTTATCAAAAAGATAATCCGTTTGCACTTGCGTCACTTCCCAAGAAAGAATTGTCAATCCCAAAGTTTTTATATGCTGAAGAGTTAGAGGAATTGTTTGAAGTTTCTGATACAGGGGCGCCACTCGGTCAAAGGAATCAAGCTTTATTAGAGTTGATGTATGCAACTGGGATTCGTGTAAGCGAATGCGTTAATTTGCAACTTACCGACATTGACTTTGCAGTGGGAACAATTTTAGTGATGGGAAAAGGGAAAAAACAAAGATATATTCCGTTCGGAAGCTATGCACAAGATGCTTTAATTACTTATATAGAGAACGGGAGAAAACAGTTAGCTCAAAAGACTGAAGAACAATCTCATATGGTATTTTTAAATGCGAAAGGTAAGCCGTTAACAGATCAGGGTGTACGTTATGTTTTGAACGAACTCATTAAGAAAGCTTCACTTACAATGCGGATAAGTCCCCATATGTTAAGGCATACATTTGCTACACATATGTTGGATGAAGGAGCGGATTTACGTACTGTGCAGGAGCTATTAGGTCATGAGAATTTGTCAACCACACAAATTTATACGCATGTCTCTAAAGAAAGATTGCGTTCTGTGTACATGAAGCATCACCCGCGGGCATAAATTGCTTTTAAGGCTATAAAAACATATAAAGGAGTTTTTTCTATGGGAAATTTCCACGCTACAACGATATTTGCAGTTCATCATAATGGAGAATGTGCAATGGCTGGAGATGGTCAGGTAACGATGGGAAATGCTGTTGTAATGAAACATACAGCTCGCAAAGTTCGCAAACTTTTCCAAGGGAAAGTTTTAGCTGGTTTTGCAGGATCAGTTGCTGATGCATTTACTCTTTTTGAAATGTTTGAAGGAAAATTAGAAGAGTATAATGGCAACTTGCAGCGCGCTGCAGTTGAGATGGCGAAACAATGGCGTGGTGATAAAATGCTACGTCAGCTAGAAGCAATGCTCATTGTCATGGATAAAACAACGATGCTCCTTGTTTCAGGTACAGGAGAAGTGATTGAACCAGATGATGGTATTTTAGCAATTGGTTCAGGCGGACATTATGCACTTGCTGCTGGTCGTGCTTTAAAGCAACATGCAAGTGAACATTTAACAGCGAAACAAATTGCGAAGGCCAGTTTAGAAATTGCAGGCGATATTTGTGTTTATACGAACCACAACATAATTGTTGAAGAATTGTAGAATCGTAAGGGAGGCATTTTATATGCATTTACATTTTACTCCGCGTCAAATTGTGGAAAAATTAGATCAATACATCATCGGTCAAAAAGATGCAAAGAAAGCGGTTGCTGTAGCTCTACGAAATCGATACCGTCGCAGTAAATTAGTTGAAAATTTACGTGATGAAATTGCACCTAAAAACATTTTAATGATTGGACCGACAGGTGTTGGTAAAACAGAGGTAGCACGGCGAATGGCGAAACTCGTTGGAGCACCTTTTATTAAGGTTGAAGCGACGAAATTTACAGAAGTTGGATATGTGGGTCGAGATGTAGAGTCGATGGTCCGTGACCTTGTCGAAACATCTGTTCGCATTGTGAAAGAGGAAATGGTAGTTAAAGTTCAAGATAAAGCAGAAGAGCAAGCGAATCAACGTCTTGTTGAAATTTTAGTGCCGAGTCCGGAGAAGCAATCTGGATTTAAAAATCCATTAGAAATGCTTTTTGGTGGTAATCAAAATTCAAACCAAACATCTGATGCACAGGAAGATGATGAAATCGAAAAGAAACGTCAAGATGTGGAAAGAAAGCTTGCGGCAGGCCTTCTTGAAGATGAAGTGATATCGATCGAAGTGACGGAACAACAGTCTTCTATGTTTGATATGTTGCAAGGAACTGGCATGGAGCAAATGGGAATGAATTTCCAAGATGCACTAGGAAGTATCATGCCGAAAAAAACGAAAAAACGTAAACTTTCTGTAAAAGAAGCAAGAAAACTCTTGACAAATGAAGAGGCACAGCGCTTAATTGATATGGATGAAGTTACACAAGAGGCTGTTTATCGTGCTGAACAGCTCGGGATTATTTTTATCGATGAAATTGACAAAATTGCTGGTAAGCAGTCGAATAGCGTAGATGTATCGCGTGAAGGTGTGCAACGTGACATTTTACCGATTGTAGAAGGATCGAATGTAGCAACGAAATACGGATCAGTAAAAACCGATTATATTTTATTTGTTGCAGCTGGAGCGTTCCATATGTCTAAACCGTCGGATTTAATTCCGGAATTGCAAGGGAGATTTCCGATTCGAGTAGAATTAACAAAATTATCGGCGGATGATTTTGTTAAAATATTAATCGAGCCTGACAATGCGCTAATTAAACAGTACACGGCGTTATTAGCGACTGAAGGTATAGAAATTGAATTTTCAGACGAAGCTATTCGTAAGATTGCTGAGATTGCTTATCAAGTTAATCAGGATACAGATAATATTGGAGCGAGAAGACTTCATACTGTTATGGAGAAGCTCCTTGAAGATTTATCGTTTGAGGCATCTGAAATTACGTTAGAGAAAATAACGATAACACCTCAATATGTTGAGGAAAAATTAGCGACAATAGCTAAAAATAAAGATGTGAGCCAGTTTATTTTGTAATAGTGTCATCAGGTGACTCGCCCTAGTTTCCAAGTGATGAAAAAATATGTAAGTAACATGTAGGAGGAAATTTTGAAATGGAATTATTAGCAAAAACGAGAAAATTAAATGCGTTATTACAGAGCGCAGCAGGAAAGCCTGTAAACTTTAGAGAGATGTCTGACACAATGTGTGAAGTAATTGAAGCGAACGTGTTCGTTGTAAGTCGTCGCGGTAAATTATTAGGATATGCGATTCACCAACAAATCGAAAACGAACGTATGAAGCACATGCTTGCAGAGCGTCAATTCCCAGAAGAGTATACGCAAAGTTTATTCAATGTTACAGAAACATCTTCAAATTTAGGTGTGGATAGTGACTACACAGCATTCCCAGTAGAAAATAGAGAATTATTCGGTCAAGGTTTAACTACAATCGTACCAATCGTTGGTGGCGGTGAGCGTCTAGGTACACTAGTATTAGCTCGTCTTGGTCAAGAGTTCTTAGACGATGATTTAATTCTTGCTGAATACAGCTCAACTGTTGTAGGTATGGAAATCTTACGTGAAAAAGCAGAAGAAATCGAAGAGGAAGCACGTAGTAAAGCTGTTGTTCAAATGGCGATTAGCTCATTATCTTACAGTGAGTTAGAAGCAATCGAGCATATCTTCGAAGAATTAAATGGAACAGAAGGTTTACTTGTTGCAAGTAAAATTGCTGATCGCGTAGGAATTACTCGTTCGGTAATCGTAAATGCACTACGTAAATTAGAAAGTGCTGGTGTTATTGAGTCTCGCTCTTTAGGTATGAAAGGAACATACATTAAAGTGCTAAACGACAAGTTTCTACAGGAACTTGCTAAATTAAAAACAAACTAATTTATAAAAAAACTCTCCTCGCTTGAGGAGAGTTTTTTGTTTTTTTAAGTGAATGATTTTGCTTACGTAAGGCGTCATGACAACATTCATTAGAAAACTATTAATTAACCTTCAATTCCTTGCTTAAAGGAATTGAAGGTTGGTAATACTAGGATTTGAGCGTGAAAAAAAGAAAGTTTTACATTGTTCGCATTTTCGACTTGATTGTAATATTTCAGTATGATATAGTAAGCAGTGGTGTCAGTACAAAGTACACACGTTTACTGATTTAAGTGTTGGTGCTACGTTCGTAGTTTCGCTTAGAGATGAAGTAAACGGAGGATATCAAAAAAACCATTTAGGAGGAACTAAATTATGTCAGTAATTTCTATGAAACAATTGCTTGAAGCTGGTGTTCATTTCGGACATCAAACTCGTCGTTGGAACCCAAAAATGAAGCGTTACATCTTCACAGAGCGTAACGGTATCTACATCATCGACTTACAAAAAACTGTGAAAAAAGTTGAGGAAGCTTATAGAACGATGCGTGACATCGCTGCTGAAGGTGGAGACATTTTATTCGTAGGTACTAAAAAACAAGCACAAGAAGCTATTAAAGAAGAAGCAACTCGTGCTGGTATGTACTTCGTTAACCAACGTTGGTTAGGTGGAACTTTAACAAACTTCCAAACAATCCAAAAGCGTATCAAGCGTCTTAAAGATATCGAAAGAATGCAAGAAGATGGTACTTTCGAAGTACTTCCTAAGAAAGAAGTTGTTCAACTTAAAAAAGAGTTAGAGCGTCTTGAGAAATTCTTAGGCGGTATTAAAGATATGAAAGGTCTTCCAAGTGCATTATTCATAGTAGACCCTCGTAAAGAGCGTATTGCAGTTGCTGAAGCACGCAAATTACACATTCCAATCATCGGTATCGTTGATACAAACTGTGATCCGGACGAAATCGATCACGTTATTCCAGCAAACGATGATGCAATTCGTGCTGTAAAACTTCTTACATCTAAAATGGCAGACGCGATCCTTGAAACAAAACAAGGTGAAGAAACTGTTACTGCGTAACAAATTTGGAAAGGTGATAAGGGGTTCGGCCTTTTATCACCTTTTTTAAGGTATAAACACCTTTATAAAAGGTATAAATACATATTTTAGGAGGATGAAAAATATGGCAATCACTGCACAAATGGTAAAAGAACTTCGCGAAAAAACTGGCGCAGGTATGATGGACTGCAAAAAAGCTTTAACAGAAACTAACGGCGACATGGAGAAAGCAATTGACTTCTTACGTGAAAAAGGTATTGCGAAAGCTGCTAAAAAAGCAGACCGCATCGCTGCTGAAGGTTTAACTTTCATCGAAACAAACGGTAACGAAGGTTTAATCTTAGAATTAAACTCTGAGACTGATTTCGTTGCGAAAAACGAAGGTTTCCAAGCGTTAATTAAAGAATTAGCTGCTCACTTATTAGCTAACAAACCTGCTAACGTTGAAGAAGCTATGGCTCAAACAATCGAAGGCGGCAAAACAGTAGAAGAGCACATCAACGAAGCAATCGCTAAAATTGGTGAAAAACTTACACTTCGTCGTTTCGAAATCGTATCAAAAACTGATGCTGATGCATTCGGCGCTTACCTACACATGGGTGGACGTATTGGTGTATTAACAGTTCTTGAAGGTTCTACTGACGAAGCAGCTGCTAAAGATGTAGCAATGCACATCGCAGCAGTTAACCCTAAATACATCGACCGCGATGCTGTAACAGCTGAAGAAGTTGAGCATGAGCGTCAAGTATTAACACAACAAGCTTTAAACGAAGGCAAGCCTGAAAAAATCGTTGCGAAAATGGTAGAAGGCCGTCTTGGCAAATTCTTTGAAGAGATTTGCTTACTTGACCAAACATTCGTTAAGAATCCTGACATGAAAGTTCGTCAATTCGTTGAGTCTAAAGGCGGAACATTAAAAGGATTCGTTCGCTACGCTGTTGGTGAAGGTATCGAAAAACGCGAAGACAACTTTGCTGAAGAAGTAATGAACCAAGTAAAAGGTAACAACTAATACAGATTAGGGAACACATTGTGTTCCCTTTTTTAAAATAAAGATGTAAGCAATTGGAGGTTCATTATGAGTAAACCGAAATATAATCGTGTCGTTTTAAAGCTGAGCGGAGAAGCTTTAGCTGGCGAGCAAGGATTTGGAATTAACCCAGCTGTTATTAAGTCAGTTGCGGAACAAGTGAAAGAAATTGCAGAACTTGATGTAGAGGTTGCTGTTGTTGTTGGTGGCGGTAACATTTGGCGTGGGAAAATTGGAAGTGAAATGGGCATGGATCGTGCAGGAGCAGATTACATGGGCATGTTAGCAACAGTTATGAATTCATTAGCTCTTCAAGATAGCTTAGAGAATATTGGAATTCAAACTCGCGTACAAACTTCAATTGAGATGCGTCAAGTGGCAGAGCCTTACATTCGTCGTAAAGCAATTCGTCACTTAGAGAAAAAACGTGTTGTTATCTTTGCTGCAGGTACAGGTAACCCATACTTCTCTACAGATACAACAGCAGCATTACGTGCAGCTGAAATCGAAGCGGACGTTATTTTAATGGCGAAAAATAATGTGGATGGCGTATATAGTGCAGATCCATCTATTGACCCAACAGCTACGAAATACGAAACACTTACTTACTTAGATGTATTAAAAGCAGGTTTAGGTGTAATGGATTCTACAGCTTCTTCTTTATGTATGGATAATGATATTTCATTAATTGTATTCTCGGTTATGGAAAAAGGTAACATTAAACGTGCCGTTTTAGGCGAAAATATTGGAACAGTTGTAAGGGGGAAATAAATTATGGGACAACAAGTATTGAAGTCTTCAAATGAAAAAATGGAAAAAGCAGTTGCTGCTTATTCTCGTGAATTAGCAACAGTTCGCGCTGGTCGTGCAAGCTCGTCTGTATTAGATAAGGTACAAGTTGATTACTATGGTGCACCAACACCAGTTGTGCAATTAGCGAACATTACAGTTCCAGAAGCACGTTTGCTTGTAATTCAACCTTATGATAAAACTTCTATCGGTGATATTGAAAAAGCAATTTTAAAAGCAGATTTAGGCTTAAACCCTTCTAATGATGGAACTGTAATTCGTATTGCATTCCCTGCATTAACAGAAGAGCGTCGTCGCGATCTTGTAAAAGTTGTGAAGAAATATGCTGAGGAAGCAAAAGTTGCTGTTCGTAACGTACGTCGTGACAGTAATGATGACCTTAAGAAGCTTGAAAAAGCTGGCGACATTACAGAAGATGATTTAAGAGGATATACTGAAGATATCCAAAAAGAAACAGATAAATATATTGCAAAAGTTGACGAAATCGCAAAAAACAAAGAAAAAGAAATTATGGAAGTGTAATAGCGATAATTTCGCAAATATGACCCTCTTCTTAAGGGGGTCTTTTTACACTTTTAGGCATACGTCTGCTTGTTGGAGGGTATGAATGATGTTTAAAAAGTTTCCTTTTTTTAAAAGTAAAAAGGTCACATCGTTTGATCATCTCATTGAAAAAGTGAAAAAAGGATATATCCCAGAACATATTGCTATTATTATGGATGGTAATGGAAGATGGGCAAAGAGAAGAGCCATGCCTCGCATTGCTGGTCATCATGAAGGTATGCAAGTTGTGAAGAAAATCACAAAATTTGCAAGTAAGCTTGATGTGAAAGTATTAACTCTTTATGCTTTTTCGACTGAGAACTGGAAAAGACCGAAAAAAGAAGTTGATTATTTGATGAAGCTTCCAGAAGAATTTTTAGGTGCATTTTTACCAGAGTTGATTGAAGAAAACGTACAAGTCCGAGTAATAGGGCAAAAAGATCGTCTTCCTACGCATACGCGCAGAGCGATGGAAAAAGCCATGGAAGATACGAAAGAGAATACGGGATTAATTCTTAATTTCGCGTTAAACTATGGAAGTCGAGATGAAATCGTTTCTGCTGTGCAACATATGATGAAAGATAGTGAGGAAGGAAAAATTCGTTCGGAAGAAATAAGTGAAGAAAAGATTTCTTCTTACTTAATGACGAGTTCTTTACCTGATCCAGAGTTGTTAATCCGTACAAGCGGAGAGCTACGTATTAGTAATTTCATGTTATGGCAAATTGCTTATTCGGAATTTTGGTTTACAGATGTGTATTGGCCAGATTTTACCGAGGAACATTTGCTAAATGCGATTACAGACTTTCAACATAGAGGGCGCAGATTCGGAGGCGTGTAGAAAGAGAGGGTTTGGTAGTGAAACAGAGAATTATTACTGGAGTGATTGCTGCCGCGCTATTCATTCCCATCGTAATTTACGGTGGCGTGCCTTTTACAGTTTTAGTGTATGCACTTGCTTCTATAGGTTTATATGAATTAATTCGTATGAACAAGCTTACGCTTATTTCGGTACCAACAGTTTTAGCTGCAGTATTATTGTGGATTATTTTAATTCCGAGTAGTGCATCAGAACTGTTTACGTGGATTGGGTTAGGTAAATTAGAAATCACATTTGTGATTGTTTTATTACTTTTATCATATACAGTCCTTTCTAAGAATACATTTACTTTTGACAATGCTTCATTTTTACTTATGGCAACGACATATGTTGGAATGGGATTCTTATATTTAAATGAAACGAGAATATTAGGAATCAAATATGTGTTCTGTGCACTATTTGTCATATGGGCAACTGATTCAGGTGCATATTTCATAGGGAAAGCATTTGGAAAAAGAAAATTATGGCCAGAAATTAGTCCGAATAAAACGATTGAAGGTTCATTAGGCGGTATTGTTTGTGGAATTGTTGTTGCACTTGTTTACAATATGTTCTTCCCAGTTGAAGCGAATGTAGGAGTTTTAATCGTTCTGACGATTATCATTTCTATTTTTGGACAAATTGGTGATTTAGTGCAATCTGCATTTAAACGCCATTATGGTGTAAAGGATTCAGGTACAATTTTACCTGGACATGGTGGTATTTTAGATCGAACAGATAGTTGGTTATTTGTGTTACCAATTCTATACTTCTTATTACAATACAATTAATAAATGAACGAGGGGTTGGAGTCATGAAAAACATTAGTTTACTAGGTGCAAGCGGATCAATCGGTACACAAACATTAGATGTGTTACGCTCGCACCCAGACCAATTCCGTCTCGTTGCTTTTTCTGTAGGGAAAAATGTTGATTATGCAGTAAAGGTAATTCAAGAATTTTCCCCGCAAATTGTCTCTGTGCAAAGAGAGGAAGATGTTTTAAAATTACAAGCTGTTTCTGGTAATACAAAAGTAGTATATGGTAGCGAAGGCTTATTAGAAGTAGCGCTGCACCCAGATACAGAAATTGTAGTGAATGCTGTTGTAGGTAGCGTAGGGTTGTTACCGACACTCCGCGCAATTGAGGCGAAAAAAACAATTGGAATTGCAAATAAAGAAACGTTAGTAACTGCAGGGCATCTTGTAATGGAAGCAGCACGAAAACATAATGTATCGTTACTTCCAGTAGACAGTGAACATTCAGCGATTTTTCAATGCTTGAATGGTGAAAATGAAAAAAGAATCTCTCGCTTAATTATAACTGCTTCAGGCGGAAGTTTTCGTGATAAAACGAGAGATGAATTGCATCAAGTGACCGTAGAAGATGCACTTCGTCATCCAAACTGGTCAATGGGTTCGAAAATTACAATTGATTCTGCTACAATGATGAATAAGGGGCTAGAAGTAATTGAAGCACACTGGCTTTTTGGTATCCCTTATGAGCAAATCGATGTTGTTCTACATAAAGAAAGTATTATTCATTCTATGGTTGAATTTGAAGATCGTAGTGTAATGGCACAGCTTGGCTCACCTGATATGCGAGTACCGATTCAATACGCGCTTACATATCCTGATAGATTGCCTCTTTCAGACACGAAACAGTTAAATTTATGGGAAATGGGAACATTGCATTTTGAGAAAATGAATCAAGAGCGTTTCCGTTGTCTACGTTTTGCGTATGAAGCTGGAAAGACAGGTGGAAGTATGCCGGCTGTAATGAACGCGGCAAATGAAGTAGCTGTTGAAGCTTTTTTACAAAAGAGAATTGGTTTCTTAACAGTGGAAGACCTCATTGAAAAAGCAATGCACCATCACACTGTCATTGCACGTCCGAGCTTAGAGGAAATTCAGGAAATTGACGCAGCCACAAGACGGTTTGTGATGGAACAAATTTAGCAAAGGTGGTTATGGAATTGAATACAGCGATTGCCTTTATATTAATTTTCGGTGCACTCGTATTTTTCCATGAGCTAGGGCATCTATATTTCGCAAAAAGAGCAGGTATTTTGTGCCGCGAGTTTGCGATTGGTTTTGGTCCGAAAATATTCTCATTTGAAAAGAATGAAACGGTGTATACGATTCGATTACTGCCCCTTGGTGGCTATGTAAGAATGGCTGGCGAGGATGCGGACACAGTTGAGTTAAAACCTGGAAAAAAGGTTGGACTTGTATTAAATGAAAAAGACGAAGTTGTGAAATTAGTTTTTGACGGACATGAAAAATATCCAAATGTTCGTGTCATTGAAGTCGAACAAGCTGATTTAGAGCATAATCTTACAATTTTGGGTTATGAAGAGTACGAGGAAGAGCTGCAAACATTCCGAGTAAATGAAAAAGCTCGTATCATTTCTGCGGGAGAAGAAATTCAAATCGCTCCGTACAATAGACAATTTGGCTCTAAAAAATTGGGCCAACGTGCTCTAACAATTTTTGCAGGTCCTGCAATGAACTTTATTCTAGCATTTGTTATTTTTGTGATTCTTGGATTTGTACAAGGAGTTCCTGTTGACAAACCAATGGTCGGAAAAGTAATGGAGAATAGTGCTGCAGAACAAGCTGGATTAAAAGAAAACGATACAATTCAAGCAATCAATGGGAAGAACACTAGTACATGGAAAGATGTTGTAACGATTGTACGTGAAAACCCAAATAAAGAAATTACGTTACATGTAAAGCGTGATAGTGAGCAATTTAATGTGAAAGTAACACCAACGCTTGATAAAGAAGGAAAAGACGAAGTTGGTAGAATTGGTGTTTATTCTCCTGTAGAGAAAACAGTGATGGGTTCTATTAAATCAGGGTTTGAACAAACATACGAATGGACGAAACTAATTTTTGATTCTCTTGTGAAATTAGTAACGGGTCAATTTTCTATTAATGAGTTGTCAGGTCCAGTAGGAATTTATAATCTAACAGATCAAGTTGTAGATTATGGATTTACGCGTGTACTAAGTTTAGCGGCAGTTTTAAGTATTAACCTTGGTTTATTTAATTTATTACCAGTCCCAGCTTTAGACGGTGGACGTTTGTTCTTCTTCTTAATTGAAGCATTACGAGGAAAACCAATTGATCGTCAAAAAGAAGGAATGGTTCACTTTATTGGGTTTGCATTATTAATGTTGCTTATGTTAGTTGTAACATGGAATGACATCCGTAAGTTTTTCTTGTAAAATAAGAAGAAGTTTATAATGAAATAGAGCTCATAGAATAAAATCCCTCACCTAACTCGAGGTGAGGGATTTTATTGCGTGTAAGAGTAAAATGAAGAGGTGCGAATAAATGAAACAAAGTATGGTATTCAGTCCTACATTACGTGAAGTTCCAGCAGATGCTGAAATTAAGAGTCATCAATTATTACTTCGCGCAGGGTTTATGCGTCAAAATGCTTCTGGTATTTATAGTTTTCTACCATTTGGTTTAAAAGTGTTACACAAAGTAGAACGTATTGTTCGTGAAGAAATGGAGCGCGCAGGGGCAGTAGAACTATTAATGCCAGCTATGCAAGCTTCTGAATTATGGCAAGAATCAGGTCGTTGGTATTCTTACGGATCAGAATTAATGCGTATGAAAGATCGTAATGCTCGCGAGTTTGCGCTAGGGGCAACTCATGAGGAAGTAATTACAGATCTTGTACGTGATGAAATTAAATCATACAAAAAACTACCATTAACATTATATCAAATTCAAACAAAATTCCGTGATGAGCAAAGACCACGTTTCGGTTTATTACGCGGAAGAGAATTTTTAATGAAAGATGCGTATTCTTTCCATGCAACACAAGAAAGTTTGGATGAAGTATATAGCGGTTTATACAAAGCGTATTCTAATATCTTTGCTCGTTGTGGTTTGAATTTCCGTGCAGTTATCGCTGATTCTGGAGCAATGGGTGGAAAAGATACACACGAATTTATGGTGTTATCTGATGTAGGTGAAGATACAATTGCGTATTCTGATACATCTGATTATGCGGCAAATATTGAAATGGCTCCTGTTGTTGCTACGTATACGAAGAGTGATGAAGCCGAAAAAGCACTTGAAAAAGTAGCAACTCCAGATCAAAAAGCTATTGAAGAAGTATCTGCATTCTTAAATATCGCAGCGGAAAAATGCATTAAATCTATGGTGTTTAAAGTAGATGCGAAATTAGTAGTAGTACTTGTTCGTGGCGATCATGAAGTCAATGATGTAAAAGTGAAGAATGTATACGGAGCTTCAGTCGTTGAGCTTGCTTCACATGAAGAAATAAAAGAGTTATTAAACTGTGAAGTGGGTTCTTTAGGACCGATTGGTGTTACAGGGGATATCGAAATTATCGCTGACCATGCTGTAGCATCAATTGTCAACGGATGTTCAGGAGCGAACGAAGAAGGGTTCCATTATGTAAATGTAAATCCAGAACGTGACTTTAAAGTAAATCAATATACGGATTTACGCTTCATCCAAGAAGGAGACCAATCTCCAGATGGAAATGGAACAATTCTTTTCGCACGTGGAATTGAAGTTGGTCATGTATTCAAATTAGGAACTCGTTATAGTGAAGCAATGAACGCAACGTTCTTAGATGAAAACGGAAAAACAAAACCACTTATTATGGGTTGTTACGGTATCGGTGTATCTCGTACAGTGGCAGCAATCGCAGAGCAGTTTAATGATGAGAACGGTTTAGTTTGGCCAAAAGCTGTTGCACCGTTCCATGTGCATGTAATTCCAGTAAATATGAAATCTGATGCACAACGTGAAATGGGTGAAAATATCTACAACTCATTACAAGAACAAGGGTACGAAGTATTACTAGATGATCGTGCAGAACGTGCAGGTGTTAAATTTGCAGATGCAGATTTATTCGGCCTTCCAGTTCGCGTGACAGTTGGTAAAAAAGCAGACGAAGGTATTGTAGAAGTGAAAGTACGTGCTACAGGCGAGTCTGAAGAAGTGAAAGTAGAAGAACTTCAAACATATATTGCTAATATTTTAAAATAAGAAGAGGTACCTCGTAATGAGGTACCTTCTCTTTCTTTGTAAACGTATTTTGTAAAAGAAGAAGGAAGAAATCTTTCTTTGTAGTACGTTTCAATTTATAATAGCAAATGGAAGGAGAGTGCTTATGTCATTAACAAATGAACAACAAGAGCGATTTCAAATTTTGCTCCAACAGTTGCAAATACCAGAAGACCTTATAAATCAATATTTAGATGGCGGTGGTATTGAAAAGCTAGTTATTGATAAAGCGAATAAAAGTTGGCATTTTGACTTACAAGTGCCACGTATTTTGCCGACAGAATTATATGAGTTGCTAGAAACAAAGCTTAAGCAATCATTTTCTCATATTGCAAGAACAACATTTGCATTAGAAGCAGAGAATAAACAATTTACAGAAGAAGAAGTGAAGGCATATTGGCCGCTTTGTACAGAACGAATTACATTTTCACCTATGTTCGCGTACTTAAAGAAGCAACTTCCGCAGGTCAATGGCGTGAAGTTGCTATTAAATGTGAATAATGAGCTGGAATCTACTACTTTAAAGAAAAACGTTGCGAAACCAGTAGGTGATCAATACGAAGCTTTTGGATTCCCGCGTTTTCAGTTAGACACACATATAAAGCAAAATGCAGAAGAAATGCAAAAGTTTCGTGAGCAAACACAGGAAGAAGATCGTCAACGAGTTATACAGGCTATGGAAGAGATGGCTAAAAGGCAAGCTGAAGAAAGTGATGTTGTTCATGAAGGACCAGTTGTGCTTGGTTATCTTATTAAGCCAGATGAAGAGATTACGCCGCTGCGTGAAATTCAAGATGAAGAAAGAAGAAAAACCGTTCAAGGGTATGTTTTCCATGTAGAGACGAAAGAACTTCGTAGTGGACGTACATTATTAACTTTAAAGATAACTGACTATACGGACTCTATTATGATTAAGATGTTCTCACGTGATAAAGAAGATATCCCGATGTTACAATCCTTGAAAAAAGGAACTTGGGTAAAAGCGCGTGGTTCAGTTCAAAATGATACATTCGTGCGTGATTTAGTTATGATCGCAAATGATATAAATGAAATAACGGGACCTTCTCGTAAAGATAAAGCAAAAGAAGGGGAAAAAAGAGTAGAACTTCATCTTCATACTCCAATGAGTCAAATGGATGCTGTTACTTCTGTTTCTAAGCTCGTTGCCCAAGCCGGAAAATGGGGGCATGAGGCTATTGCAGTTACAGACCATGCTGTTGCACAGTCGTTCCCAGAAGCATATTCTGCTGGTAAAAAGGCTGGAGTTAAAGTTCTATATGGTGTAGAAGCAAATTTAGTTAATGATGGTGTGCCGATAGCATATAACGAAGCACATCGTCTACTTGCAGAAGAAACATATGTTGTCTTTGACGTTGAGACAACAGGGTTATCTGCTGTATATGATACAGTCATTGAGTTAGCTGCTGTAAAGGTAAAAGGTGGAGAAATTATTGATCGCTTTGAATCTTTCGCAAATCCCCATCAACCATTATCGGCGACGATTATTGAATTAACAGGTATTACAGATGATATGTTAACTGATGCACCAGAAGTGGACGAAGTGTTTAAAAAGTTTGAGGAATGGATGGGTGACCATACACTTGTTGCTCATAACGCAAGCTTCGATATGGGCTTTATTAACGTAGGTTTTAAAAAGGCTGGGATAGAAAAAACGAAAAATCCAGTTATTGATACGTTAGAACTTGCACGGTTCTTATTCCCAGAAATGAAAAATCATCGATTAAATACGATGTGTAAAAAGCTTGATATTGAATTAACGCAACATCACCGTGCGATTTATGATACAGAAGCAACGGGATATTTACTTGTGAAGATGTTAAAAGATGTGATTGAAAAGGGATTTGAATATCACGATCAACTAAACGATAGTATGGGACAAGGGGATGCGTATAAACGTGGGCGTCCAAGTCATATGACGTTACTTGCCACATCAGATGTTGGGTTGAAAAACTTATACAAACTTGTTTCATATTCTCACCTGAATTACTTTTATCGTGTACCACGTGTACCACGATCACTATTAAAAAAATATCGCGAAGGCATTTTAGTAGGAACAGCTTGTGACAAAGGTGAAGTATTTGAAGCTATGATGCAAAAAGCGCCTGAAGAAGTAGAAGAAATTGCACAGTTTTACGATTACATTGAGGTTATGCCTCCAGAAGTGTTACGTCATTTAGTGGAACGTGAACTCGTTCGAGATGAAGGACAGTTAAAAACAATAATTTCTAACTTAGTAAAACTAGGTGAGACGTTAGATAAGCCAGTTGTTGCTACTGGGAATGTGCATTATTTAGATCCAGAGGACGCGATATACCGGAAAATTTTAGTCAGTTCGCAAGGAGGAGCTAATCCGTTAAATCGCCATTCATTACCGCCTGTACATTTCCGTACAACAAATGAAATGCTAGATTGTTTTTCATTCTTAGGTGAAGACAAAGCAAAAGAAATTGTTGTGACAAATACACACAAGATCGCATCATTAATTGGTGATGTTCGTCCAGTAAAAGATGATTTATACACACCGAAAATTGAAGGTGCTGATGATGAAACACGTGATATGAGCTATATAATGGCAAGAAGTATCTATGGAGATGAACTACCGGAAATTGTAGAAGCTCGTTTGGAAAAAGAATTGAAAAGTATTATTGGACATGGATTCGCCGTTATTTATTTAATTTCACATAAGCTTGTGAAAAAATCGTTAGTGGACGGTTATCTAGTAGGTTCGCGTGGATCGGTAGGTTCATCATTTGTTGCAACGATGATGGAAATTACAGAAGTAAACCCATTACCACCGCACTATGTATGTCCAAAGTGTAAACAATCAGAGTTCTTTAATGACGGTTCTGTAGGTTCTGGTTTTGATTTACCAGATAAAGAATGCCCAACATGTAATGTTCCATATGTGAAAGATGGCCATGACATTCCTTTCGAAACGTTCCTTGGATTTAAAGGGGATAAGGTACCGGATATCGATTTGAATTTCTCCGGAGAATACCAACCACGCGCCCATAACTATACGAAATTACTGTTCGGTGAAGATTATGTATACCGCGCAGGAACAATTGGTACGGTTGCGGAAAAAACCGCTTATGGGTATGTGAAAGGCTATGCTAATGATCATAACTTAACAATTCGAAATGCAGAGATTGATCGCTTAGTTGCGGGATGTACAGGTGTAAAGCGTACGACCGGACAGCATCCAGGTGGTATTATCGTTGTACCAGATTACATGGATATTTTTGACTTTTCACCAATTCAGTTTCCGGCTGATTCAATAGGTGCTGAGTGGAGAACAACGCACTTTGACTTCCACTCGATTCATGATAATTTATTGAAACTTGATATATTAGGACACGATGATCCGACTGTTATTCGTATGCTTCAAGATTTAAGTGGTATTGACCCGAAAACAATCCCAACGGATGATCCAGAAGTAATGAAAATTTTCTCTGGTCCAGAGTCTTTAGGGGTAACGGAAGAACAAATTAACTGTAAAACAGGTACACTTGGTATACCGGAGTTTGGTACGAAATTCGTAAGACAAATGTTAGAAGAAACGAAACCAACGACGTTTTCAGAGCTTGTTCAAATTTCTGGACTGTCCCATGGTACAGATGTATGGTTAGGTAATGCGAATGAATTAATTTATAACGGTACGTGTACACTGAGTGAAGTTATCGGTTGTCGTGATGACATCATGGTATATTTAATTTATCAAGGCTTGGATCCATCATTAGCCTTCAAAATCATGGAGTCGGTGCGTAAAGGTAAAGGTGTACCTGAAGAATGGGAAGAGGAAATGAGAAATAACAATGTACCAGGTTGGTATATTGATTCATGTAAGAAGATTAAGTACATGTTCCCTAAAGCCCATGCGGCTGCTTACGTACTTATGGCTGTACGTATTGCATACTTTAAAGTACATTTCGCACTTTTATTCTATGCGGCATATTTTACAGTTCGTGCAGATGACTTTGATGTAGAGGCGATGGCGAAAGGTTCAGCATCTATACGTGTAAAAATTGATGAAATTGCACAAAAAGGATTGGATGCAGCACCGAAAGAGAAGAGTTTATTAACGGTACTAGAAATGACACTTGAAATGTGTGAGCGTGGTTATTCATTCCAAAAGGTTGATTTATACCGCTCGCATGCAACCGAATTTATAATTGATGGGGATACTTTAATTCCTCCATTTAATGCAGTTCCTGGTCTTGGTACAAACGCAGCTTTCAGTATTGTTGAAGCTCGTAAAAATGGTGATTTCTTATCAAAAGAAGACTTACAGCAGCGCAGTAAGGTTTCTAAAACGATTATTGAGTATTTAGATGGTCAAGGCTGTCTAGGAGATTTACCGGATCAAAACCAATTGTCACTGTTCTAATAGGTAGGAAAAATCTTTGCAAATCAACATTTGCTATGGTATACTATAAACCGAGATAACCATGTCATGTATATTTTGTGAAAAAGAGAGTGGGGAAACCCACTCTTTCGTGTTACTATCTACATTTTGCTTATGTAGATAGTAATGATATTTCTGTCGTATATACATATTTTGTTACAAGTTTTACTTCTTAAATTTGGTAATACTAAGACAGATATTCCCTGCTTAACGGCAGGGGCTTTTGTTAGCTAACGAGAAAGAATAAGATAGACCGTCTTTATGAACGGGATCTTTTCTTGTAAATGGTACATGGCGGCAGGAAGGAGGCTGTTTATGGATAAGAAAGTCACAGAAATTGTAGAAGCATTTGCGCAGCCAATCGTTGAAGAGTTAAATCTTGAACTTGTAGATGTAGAGTATGTGCAAGAAGGACAAGACTGGTTCTTACGCGTATTCATTGATTCTGAAAAGGGAGTCGAAATTGAAGAATGCGGTGCGGTAAGTGAACGTTTAAGCGAAGCTTTAGATAAAGAGGATCCAATTCCTCATCTTTACTTTTTGGATGTATCATCTCCTGGAGCGGAACGCCCATTAAAGAAAGAGAAAGACTTCCAGCAAGCGGTAGGAAAACAAGTGGCAATTAAAACATATAAGCCGATTGATGGTGAGAAGATGTTTGAAGGAAAGCTACTTTCCTACGACGGTACTACAATTACACTACTATTAACAATTAAAACACGTAAAAAAGAAATCCAAATTCCAATGGATAAAGTTGCAAATGCGCGACTTGCTGTTACGTTTTAGTAAGAAGGGGGATCTTCATGAGCACTGAGTTGTTAGATGCTTTGCTCGTATTAGAATCAGAAAAAGGTATTAGCAAAGATATTATTATTGATGCGATTGAAGCAGCATTAATCTCTGCTTATAAACGCAATTTTAACCAAGCACAAAACGTTCGTGTGAGCTTTAACCCAGAAGTGGGAACAATTCAAGTTTTAGCACGTAAGGACGTTGTAGATAATGTGTTTGATCCACGTCTTGAAATCTCTGTAGAAGAGGCAAGACAAATTAATCCAAACTACCAAGATGGTGACGTACTAGAAATTGAAGTAACGCCAAAAGATTTTGGTCGTATTGCAGCGCAAACTGCAAAACAAGTTGTAACACAACGAGTTCGTGAGGCGGAACGTGGTGTAATTTATTCAGAATTTAGTGATCGTGAAGAAGACATTATGGTTGGTATTGTACAGCGCCAAGATGCTCGTTTCATCTATGTAAGCTTAGGTAAAGTAGAAGCTTTATTACCTGTAAGTGAGCAAATGCCAAATGAGCAATATAAACCACATGATCGTATTCGCGTATTTATTACAAAAGTAGAAAAGACAACAAAAGGACCACAAATTTACGTATCACGTACACATCCTGGTCTTTTAAAACGTTTATTCGAAATGGAAGTTCCAGAAATTTATGATGGAACTGTAGAAATTCGCTCTGTAGCACGTGAAGCAGGCGACCGTTCTAAAATTTCTGTATATGCAGAGAATATCGATGTTGATCCAGTAGGTTCTTGTGTAGGACCGAAAGGACAACGTGTACAACGTGTTGTAGATGAACTAAAAGGTGAAAAGATTGACATCGTTCGCTGGTCGAATGACCCAGTTGAATATGTTGCAAATGCTTTAAGTCCATCACAGGTTGTTAAAGTACTTGTAGATGAAGCAGAGAAAGCAACAACTGTTGTTGTTCCAGACCACCAGCTTTCATTAGCGATTGGTAAGCGTGGACAAAATGCGCGTCTTGCAGCTAAATTAACAGGCTGGAAAATTGATATTAAAAGTGAGTCTGATGCGAAACAACTTGGTATTGTGACAGAAGAAGATAGCGTAATCGCATTCGGATTCGATTCAGCTGAAGACGAAATCGAATAGAGGTGATGAGTATGAGCAATCGAAAAGTTCCGTTACGAAAATGTATTGCGACGCAAGAGATGAAATCAAAACGAGAGCTAGTTCGCATTGTTCGTTCCAAAGAGGGCGAAGTGTCTATTGATTTATCAGGAAAAAAATCAGGACGAGGTGCATATTTATCAAAAGATAAAGAAAGCATTATTCAAGCCCAAAAGAAAAACATTTTGGAACATCATCTAAAAGCGAAAATCGACAGTTCTCTGTACGAAGAGCTTCTTGAGCTTGTTGAGAAGGAGTCGAAATAAGTGTCTGATTGGAAATCATTTTTAGGACTAGCAAACCGCGCTCGAAAAATTATTTCGGGTGAAGAACTCGTTTTAAAAGAAGTACGAAGTGGCAAAGCAAAGCTAGTATTGCTTTCTGAAGATGCGTCAGCGAACACTACAAAACGTATCATTGATAAAACCACGTACTACAACATACCAATGAGAAAAGTCGAAAATCGACAACAATTAGGGCATGCGATTGGGAGAGACGAGCGAGTCGTTGTAGCTATTTTAGATGAAGGCTTTGCGAAAAAGCTACGTAGCATGCTCGATACAAATTACCGGGGGTGAAGGTATGAGTAAAATTCGAGTACATGAATATGCAAAAAAAAATAATATCTCAAGTAAAGATCTTATGACAAAACTAAAAGAGATGAATATCGAGGTTTCGAATCATATGACAATGTTAGAAGATGAAGTAGTAAACAAATTAGATAATCAATATAGCGCTGGAGCGGAAAAACCTTCTGTTGCAGATGAGTTTGAAGTAGAAGAGAAAGTTGTTCGCAGTAAAAAGAACAGCAATAAGAATAAGAAAAAAGGCAAAGCAAATGAAGATAAACGTCAAGATAACTTTGCTGGAAGACAACAAACACCAATAGTAGAAACACCAGATAAAATCACTTTCTCTGGAAGCCTTACAGTAGGTGACCTTGCTAAAAAGTTAAGCAAAGAGCCATCTGAAATTATTAAAAAGCTCTTCATGCTAGGAATTATGGCGACAATTAACCAAGACTTAGATAAAGATACAATTGAGTTAATTGCTACTGATTACGGTATTGAAGTAGAAGAAGAAGTAGTTGTAAGTGAAACTGAATTTGAAACATTCATCGATGAGCAAGATGATGAAGAAAACTTAAAAGAACGTCCAGCTGTTGTTACAATTATGGGACACGTTGACCATGGTAAAACAACATTGCTTGACTCTATCCGTAATTCAAAAGTAACTGCTGGCGAAGCTGGTGGAATTACTCAGCATATCGGTGCATACCAAGTTGATGTAAATGATAAGAAAATTACGTTCTTAGATACACCAGGTCACGCGGCATTTACAACAATGCGTGCTCGTGGTGCACAAGTAACAGATATTACAATTCTTGTTGTTGCAGCTGATGACGGTGTTATGCCACAAACAGTTGAAGCGATTAGCCATGCGAAAGCAGCTGGAGTACCAATTATTGTTGCTGTGAATAAAATGGATAAACCAGCGGCAAATCCTGATCGTGTAATGCAAGAATTAACAGAATATGAATTAGTTCCAGAAGCTTGGGGCGGAGACACGATTTTCGTACCAATTTCTGCAATTCAAGGCGAGGGAATTGACAACTTACTAGAAATGATCCTTCTTGTGAGTGAAGTAGAAGAATATAAAGCAAATCCAAATCGCTATGCAGCTGGTACTGTAATTGAAGCACAGCTTGATAAAGGTAAAGGAACTATCGCGACATTACTTGTTCAAAACGGTACACTTCGAGTTGGAGATCCAATTGTTGTTGGAACATCATTCGGTCGTGTTCGTGCAATGGTAAGTGATATTGGTCGTCGTGTAAAAGTTGCTGGTCCATCAACTCCTGTTGAAATTACAGGTTTAAATGAAGTGCCACAAGCGGGAGATCGTTTCATGGCATTCGCTGATGAGAAGAAAGCTCGTCAAATTGGTGAATCACGTGCACAAGAAGCGTTAGTTGCACAACGTGGTGAGAAATCTAAATTCAGCCTGGAAGATTTATTCCAACAAATCCAAGAGGGCGATGTAAAAGAAATTAACTTAATTGTGAAAGCAGACGTACAAGGTTCTGTAGAAGCAATGGCAGCATCACTTCGTAAAATTGATGTTGAAGGCGTAAAAGTGAAAATTATCCATACAGGCGTAGGTGCGATTACAGAATCTGATATTATTTTAGCTTCTGCATCTAATGCAATTGTAATTGGATTTAACGTACGCCCTGATGTGAATGCGAAGCGTACAGCTGAATTAGAGAAAGTTGATGTTCGTTTACACCGTATTATCTATAAAGTAATCGAAGAAATTGAATCAGCAATGCAAGGTATGCTGGATCCAGAATTCGAAGAAAAAGTAATCGGTCAAGCGGAAGTTCGTCAAACATTCAAAGTAACAAAAGTTGGAACAATCGCAGGTTGTTACGTAATAGACGGTAAAATTACACGTGATAGTGGCGTTCGTATTATCCGTGATGGCGTAGTAGTCTTCGAAGGAAAACTTGATACGTTAAAACGTTTCAAAGACGACGTAAAAGAAGTTGCACAAAACTATGAGTGTGGTATTACAATTGAGAGATATAATGATCTTAAAGAAGGGGACATCATTGAAGCATACGTTATGGAAGAAGTGAAGCGATGATTATCGCTTCACTCTCATTCGAGTGTATGATTTACGATGTGCATTCTTTAAAAGAGAAACGAGCAATTTTGCAACGTGTGTTAACTCGTGTGAAACAGCGCTATAATGTAGCTGTTTCTGAAGTTGGGCATCAAGATGTATGGCAACGTACAGAAATTGCAATTGTTTCCGTATCCTCAAATCGTGTTGTCTGTGAAAAAGAAATGAATCGTGTACTTGAGTATATCGATTCATTTCCTGAAATTGAACGTACGATAACACATTTGGAATGGTATTGAATGAGGTGAAGAGTTATGAAATTACGTGCGAACCGTGTGGGCGAGCAAATGAAAAAAGAATTAGGCGACATTATCAGTCGTAAAATTAAAGACCCACGTATTGGATTTGTTACAGTAACAGATGTACAAGTGAGTGGAGATTTACAAATTGCTAAAGTATACATTTCTGTTTTAGGTGACGAAGAACAGAAAGAAAATACATTAAAAGGTTTAGCGAAGGCAAAAGGCTTTATTCGTTCAGAAATTGGCCAACGTATTCGTCTTCGTAAAACACCAGAAATTACCTTTGAGTTTGATGAGTCTATCGGATATGGTCATCGAATTGATACACTTTTACATGAAATTAATAAAGACGGTAAACGTGAAGAATAATGGATAGACATTTGTCTATCCATTTTTTCAATGTAAAATAAGTTTTGCATAATTGCAATTACTACAAAAGAATAATGATGAGGTGAGTATATGGAAGGTGTAGTATTATTACATAAGCCAAAGGGAATGACATCACATGATTGTGTGTTCAAATTAAGAAAGATATTGCGTGAGAAACGAATTGGTCATACAGGGACACTGGATCCAGATGTAACAGGAGTATTACCTATTTGCGTTGGGCGTGCAACAAAAATTGCGCAATTTTTAACAAGTGAAACAAAAACATACGAAGGTGAAGTGACATTAGGATTTTCGACAACAACAGAAGATGCTTCTGGTGAAGTTGTGGAGAAACAAGATGTAAATCGTGTCATTACACGTAAAGAAGTAGAAGAGGTACTAGCGGAATTAACAGGGACAATTGAACAAATGCCGCCGATGTTCTCAGCTGTAAAAGTTAACGGGAAAAAACTATACGAATATGCAAGGGCAGGACAAGAAGTTGAACGTCCAGTTCGTACAATTACAATTCATGAATTTGTATCACTTGATGAACGTGAAGTTTTTGAAGGGGAAAATATTTCATTTCGTTTCCGTGTAACGTGTAGTAAAGGAACATATGTAAGAACACTAGCAGTAATGATAGGTGAAAAACTTGGATTTCCATCACATATGTCTCACCTTGTAAGAACAGCATCTGGTGAATTTTTACTAGAAGATTGCATATCATTTGAAGAAATTGAAGAAAACGTGCAAAATGGAACAGTAGAGTCTATTTTCATCTCAATTGATGAGGCGCTAAGTAAGTTTCCAAAAATGGTTGTAGATGAAAAGCAAGCTGAAAAAATAAAGAACGGTATGTTCTTAAAGAATGAATTAGAAACAACAGCACCATTTATTACAGTATTTGATAAAAATGATCGTTGCTTAGCAATTTATGAACATCACCCAAAACACCCTGGAATGCTAAAGCCAATGAAAGTACTTGTGAATAATCAAGAACTAAAGCTATAATGAATTATTGGAAGGATTATTACAGAAAAAGGTGAATTCAAGCGTGAAACTTATTCATTTAACTCATCCACATGAACAAAATAAAATAGAATTACCACCTACTGTAATGGCATTAGGATATTTTGATGGCATTCATTTAGGACATCAACGTGTGATTCGAACAGCGAAAAAAATAGCGGATGAAAGAGGATGTAAAAGTGCTGTCATGACGTTCCATCCACACCCATCTGTTGTATTAGGAAAAAAAGAAGCGCATGTGGAGTATATTACACCGATGCGCCTTAAAGAAGAAATCATCGCAAGTTTAGGAATTGATATCTTATATGTGGTGAAATTCGATGAGCCATTTGCTGGATTATTACCACAGCAGTTTGTCGATGAGTATATTATTGGTTTAAATGTAAAGCATGTAGTAGCAGGCTTTGATTATTCATATGGACGTTTAGGGAAAGGGAAGATGGAGACTTTACCATTTCATGCAAGAGGGGAGTTTACACAGACCGTGATCGAAAAAGTTGAATATCAAGAAGAAAAAGTAAGTTCTACTTCATTACGAAAGTTAATTCGAAACGGTGAAATGGAACAAATTCCATCTATTTTAGGGAGAGCTTACACGGTAGAAGGAACAGTTGTACACGGTGATAAGCGTGGACGTCAAATTGGTTTCCCAACTGCAAATGTAGGTTTAAGTGATGAATATTTGTTGCCACCTGTAGGTGTATATGCGGTAAGGTTGAAGGTTCATGATGAATGGCATGATGGTGTATGTAATATCGGATATAAACCAACTTTCAAAGAGAATGAGCGTCAATTATCTATTGAAGTGCATCTATTTGAATTTAATAAAGACATATACGATCAAAGTGTTACAGTGGAATGGCACATGCGTATAAGAGAAGAAAAAAAGTTTAATGGAATTGATGAGTTAGTTGCGCAAATCGCTCAAGATAAAAAGGTTGCCCAAGAATATTTTGCGAGCGTAAAGAATATACTTGCTTTTTCAAATGAAAAGTAGTATTCTATGTTATGTACTTTATGACAACCATTACTTGGCATTGCGACTCACCGATGCTTGCTAGGTAACTGGGGGTTTAATTATTAGGAGGTGAAATAGGATGGCTTTAACACAAGAGCGTAAAAATGAAATCATTGCACAATTTAGAACTCATGAGACTGATACTGGTTCTCCAGAGGTTCAAATTGCTGTCCTAACGGAGCAAATTAACACTCTAAACGAGCACTTACGTACTCACAAGAAGGATCATCATTCACGTCGTGGTCTATTAAAGATGGTTGGTAAACGTCGTAACTTACTTACTTACCTTCGTAATAGCGATATCACACGTTACCGTGAATTAATCACAAAGCTTGGCTTACGTCGATAGTCAAAGAAGCGGGAATATTCCCGCTTTTTTGTTAGGTAAAAATATATCTTCTACTCTTTATAGCTTACTTAATTTTCGGCAATACTAGAGGAAAGAATATTGTGATATACTACCCATTTACATAGAAGAATTGAATATTTTAAATTGAGAGGGGTACTTAAATGAGTCAGGAAAAGCAAGTCTTCTCGATAGATTTAGCTGGTCGTCAGCTAACAATTGAAACAAGTCAGCTTGCAAAACAAGCAAACGGAGCAGTATTAGTAAGATATGGCGACACAGCAGTTCTATCTACAGCAACTGCATCAAAAGAGCCAAAAAATGTAGATTTCTTCCCGCTTACAGTAAACTATGAAGAGCGTTTATATGCAGTTGGAAAAATCCCAGGCGGTTTTATTAAGCGCGAAGGCCGTCCAAGTGAAAAAGCAATTTTAGCAAGTCGTTTAATTGACCGTCCAATCCGCCCACTTTTCGCAGATGGTTTCCGTAATGAAGTACAAGTTGTCAGCATCGTAATGAGTGTTGATCAAGATTGTTCTTCTGAGATGGCAGCTATGCTTGGTTCTTCATTAGCATTATCTATTTCAGATATTCCATTTGAAGGTCCAATCGCAGGTGCGACAGTTGGTCGTATTAATGGCGAGTTCGTTATTAATCCAACAGTAGAACAGCAAGAACAAAGTGATATGCACCTTGTTGTAGCTGGTACGAAAGATGCAATTAACATGGTTGAAGCAGGAGCGGATCAAGTACCTGAAGAAACAATGTTAGAAGCAATTATGTTTGGACACGATGAAATTAAACGTCTAATTGCATTCCAAGAAGAGATTGTACAAGCTGTCGGTAAAGAGAAAACAGCAGTGAAACTTTATGAAGTTGATGCTGATTTGAACCAAGCTGTACGTGAAATGGCTGAGACAGATATGCATTCTGCAATTCAAGTGCACGAAAAACATGCACGTGAAGATGCAATTAGCGTAGTGAAAAAGCGTGTAATTGAGCATTACGAAGCTGAGGAAGCTGATGCTGATACATTAGGACAAGTAAGTGAGATTTTATATAAAATTGTAAAAGAAGAAGTACGTCGTCTTATTACAGTTGAAAAAATCCGCCCAGATGGTCGTAAAGGTGACGAAATTCGTCCTTTAGCATCAGAGGTTGGCATTTTATCTCGTACACATGGTTCTGGTCTATTCACACGTGGACAAACGCAAGCATTAAGTATTTGTACATTAGGTGCATTAGGCGATGTGCAAATTTTAGATGGTCTAGGTGTAGAAGAGTCAAAACGCTTTATGCACCATTATAATTTCCCTTCATTTAGTGTTGGTGAAACAAGACCAATGCGTGGACCAGGTCGTCGTGAAATTGGTCACGGAGCACTAGGAGAACGTGCTCTTGAACCTGTACTTCCATCTGAAAAGGATTTCCCATATACAGTTCGTCTTGTATCTGAAGTATTAGAGTCAAATGGTTCTACTTCACAAGCGAGTATTTGCGGTAGTACATTAGCGATGATGGATGCGGGTGTACCACTTAAAGCACCAGTTGCTGGTATTGCAATGGGTCTAGTGAAATCTGGTGAGCATTACACAATTTTAACAGATATTCAAGGAATGGAAGACCATTTAGGTGATATGGACTTTAAAGTAGCAGGTACTGCAAAAGGTGTAACTGCACTACAAATGGACATTAAAATCGATGGTTTATCTCGTGAGATTTTAGAAGAAGCATTACAACAAGCGAAAGTTGGTCGTATGCACATTCTAAATCACATGTTATCTGTTATCGCTGAACCTCGCATTGAGTTATCTGCGTATGCTCCGAAGATTATTACAATGGCAATTAACCCAGATAAAATTCGTGATGTTATTGGACCAAGTGGTAAACAGATCAATAAAATCATTGAAGAAACTGGCGTTAAAATTGACATCGAGCAAGATGGTACAGTATTCATTTCATCAATTAATCAAGAGATGAATGAAAAAGCGAAGAAAATTATCGAAGATATCGTTCGCGAAGTACAAGTAGGCGAAATCTACTTAGGAAAAGTTAAACGCGTTGAAAAATTCGGTGCGTTCGTTGAATTATTTAGCGGTAAAGATGGACTTGTTCACATTTCTGAACTTGCACTTGAGCGTGTAGGTAAGGTAGAAGACGTTGTGAAAATCGGTGATGAGATTTCAGTTAAAGTTATCGAGATTGACAAACAAGGTCGTGTAAACTTATCTAGAAAAGTATTGCTAAAAGAAGAGCAAGAAAAAGAAGCAGCTAAAGAAGAAGCAGCTAAAGAAGAAAACGCACAAGAGCAACAATAAGTGAAAGCCAGTTTAGCTGGCTTTTTTTGTTATGTAAAAAATGTGATTTATTTAGATTTTTATGTGAGTATAGGTATAGTTTTCATCATAACGCTCAAATTAACAAAGATAAGAAGAAAATGGTTTCTTTTTTATAGTTAATGGGAGGGTTTATATGAAAGCTCGTATATTAGCGTACATATTTATATTTTCTTTATATATGGGTTGTGGCTCTTATTCCGTTTTTGCGCAGGATAACTTGCATGAAGAGATTCAAAAGCATGTAAAACAGTACGAGATTATGCCGCAAAATGCGATGATTGATAAGATTTGGAAGGCGACGCCTGGGTATAATGGAAAACAAGTGGATATAGAAGCGTCCTATAATAATATGAAGAAAATCAAGAAGTTTGATCAAAAACAACTTGAATTTAAGGAAGTATCACCGAGTGTTCACTTAGAAGATTTACCACCAGCTCCCATTTATCGAGGACATCCAAATAAAAAGATGGTGGGATTAACAATTAATGTGGCCTGGGGTAATGAGTATTTGCCACGTATATTAGAGATATTGAAAAAACATGATGTGAAGGCGACTTTCTTTTTAGAAGGACGCTGGGTGAAAGAAAACTTACGATTTGCCAAAATGATTGTCGATGCAAATCAAGAAGTAGGAAATCATTCTTACACACACCCTAATATGAAAACGCTGTCTACAGATGAAATACGAGATCAATTACAAAAAACGAATCGAATGATAGAAGCAGCTACAAATCAGAAAGTGAGATGGTTTGCTCCGCCAAGTGGAAGCTTTCGGGATGAGGTAGTAAAAATAGCGGATGATTTCCAAATGGGAACGATTATGTGGACTGTAGATACAATTGATTGGAAGCGGCCAGAACCGGGTGTGCTATTGCAGAGAGTAATGCGAAAAATACATCCAGGTGCTATCGTGCTAATGCATCCTACTTCATCTACAACAGAAGCGCTAGATACTATGATTAAAAATTTAAAGGAACAAGGATATAAAGTGGGGAATATTACAGAATTACTAGATGAAAAACGTGTGGATTAAATACATTTGCATGACATTCATCTCTAAACTTGTTATCATTAAATAATAGCAATTATTTAGAGAAACTGGCATTAGGAGGAAAGTTTTTGATTAAAAAATATACGTGTAAAAATGGTGTAAGAATTGTTATGGAGAATATACCAACTGTACGCTCGGTTGCGATTGGTATATGGATCCACGCAGGTTCAAGAAATGAAAATGAAAAAAATAATGGGGTTTCGCACTTTTTGGAACATATGTTCTTTAAAGGGACAGAAACGCGAAGTGCAAGAGAGATTGCAGAATCATTTGATAGCATTGGTGGACAAGTAAATGCTTTTACTTCAAAAGAATATACATGTTACTATGCGAAAGTGCTAGATGAGCATGCTAAATATGCATTAGATGTTTTAGCAGATATGTTCTTTAATTCAACATTTGATGAGGAAGAACTGAAAAAAGAGAAGAATGTTGTATGTGAAGAAATAAAAATGTACGAAGATGCGCCAGATGATATTGTGCATGATATGTTAACGAAAGCAACATATGAAACGCATCCGCTTGGATATCCTATTTTAGGAACAGAAGAAACGCTTGAAACATTTACAGGTGATACGTTACGTCAATATATGAAAGATCATTACACACCTGAAAATGTTGTTGTATCAATTGCAGGGAATATTGATGAAGCATTTTTACAAACTGTAGAGCAATATTTCGGTAGTTACGAAGGGACAACAAATCGTGAACAAGTACATAGCCCAATTTTCCATTTCAATAAAGTAGCACGTAAGAAGGAAACAGAACAAGCTCATTTATGTTTAGGATATAAAGGCTTGCAAATGGGACACGAAGATATTTATAACTTAATTGTATTAAATAATGTTTTAGGCGGTAGTATGAGTAGCCGTTTATTCCAAGAAGTACGTGAGCAACGCGGGTTAGCGTACTCAGTATTCTCTTATCACTCTTCTTATGAAGATACAGGAATGTTAACACTTTACGGTGGAACAGGTAGTAAACAATTAGATACACTGTATGAAACAATGCAAGAAACGTTAAATACGTTGAAAAATACAGGTATTACAGAAAAAGAGCTTGTTAACAGTAAAGAACAATTAAAAGGAAACTTAATGTTAAGTTTAGAAAGTACGAATAGTCGTATGAGCCGTAATGGTAAAAACGAATTGCTTCTTCGTAAACATCGTTCTCTTGATGAGATTATTGAAAGTGTAAACACTGTAACAAAGCAAAATGTAGACGAGTTAATTCGCAATATGTTTACCGATGAATTCTCTGCGGCACTTATTAGTCCAGATGGAAAACTGCCAAAAGGAATGAAACTTTAATCGATCTTGTAATTCATTCGCTTTCGGAAATAACCGTATCTCTTTTATATGAGATACGGTTATTTTTTTTATATATGCAGAATAGGTACTTATTATAGGATAACCTTCATAAAAAGTAGGATAGGGGGAGATTTAATGCGTTTAAGTGAATTAAGTGGCAAAGAGATTGTGGATTTAGAAAGAGCAGAAAAAATGGGAGTTTTAGGTCATGCAGATTTAGAAATTGATGAGAGAGATGGAAAAATACAAGCGCTTATTATACCTGCTGGGAAATGGGGAGGTTTTAAAAGAGAACAGCAAGAAGTGAGAGTAGAATGGAGAAAAATAAAGAAGGTTGGAAATGATATGATACTTTGCGATCTTACGAACCATTCAAGATCATAGTGAAAGATGACCATTTTGGTTGTCTTTTTTTTATCTTTATATAAAGAAGATAAATCACGTGTGCTTTTTGTTTTTCAATCACCTCAAACTCGTACATTACATATGATGTGGAGGAAAAAGAAAAAGTAGGCATTTTTCTTATAAATGAAAGAAAAAGAAGGTGAATTAGGGAATGTTGACTGAGATGCATATTGCTGTCATAGGAGGAGATGCACGGCAGCTAGAAGTAATTCGCAAGTTAGTCGAACTGGACGCGAAACTTTCATTAATAGGGTTTGAACAGTTAGATCATGGCTTCACAGGGGCAGCAAAGGAAAGTATACAAGATTTAAATTTCACTTCTTTAGATGCAATTATTTTGCCGGTTGCAGGGACGAATGCCAGAGGAGAAGTAGATACTATTTTTTCAAATGAGAAAGTTTCCATAACGAAAGAACAAATTGAAAAGACGCCAGAAAACTTCACTATATATTCAGGTATTGGTACACCTTACTTGGAAAATCTCGTAGCTACTACAAATCGCAAACTTGTAAAATTATTTGATCGTGATGATGTTGCAATCTATAACTCTATTCCGACCGTAGAAGGTACACTAATGATGGTTATTCAACATACTGATTACACAATTCATGGATCGAATGTAATGGTTTTAGGATTTGGTAGAACTGGTATGAGTGTTGCAAGAGCCTTTCAATCATTAGGAGCACATGTCAAAGTTGGAGCGAGACGTTCGGAACATATTGCTCGTATTACAGAAATGATGTTTTCTCCTTTTCATATGCAAGACATAGAGAAAGAAGTAGGTAATATCGATATTGTTATTAATACAATTCCGCATCTTGTTGTGACAGCGAATGTTCTTTCAAAAATGCCAGCTCATACGCTAGTTATTGATTTAGCTTCTAAGCCAGGTGGCACGGACTTTCGCTATGCGGAGAAGCGTGGAGTGAAGGCACTATTAGCACCTGGTCTTCCTGGGATTGTTGCACCGAAAACAGCAGGACAAATATTAGCGAATGTTCTTTCTCAGTTATTAATAGCAGATGCAATCGCAAAGGAGGATGATGAGAAATGAGTTTGAAGGGAAAACGAATTGGTTTCGGATTTACAGGGTCACATTGTACGTATGAAGAAGTTATGCCACATTTAGAGAAGTTAATTGCAGAAGGTGCAGAAGTACGTCCCGTTGTTTCTTATACTGTCCAATCAACAAATACTAGATTTGGCGAAGGGGAAGAATGGATTAAAAAGATCGAAGAAATAACCGGTTTTAAGGCAATTAATTCAATCGTTGGCGCAGAGCCACTAGGACCGAAAATTCCACTAGATTGCATGGTGATTGCACCACTAACAGGGAATTCGATGAGTAAATTTGCAAATGCAATGACAGACTCTCCAGTATTAATGGCAGCAAAAGCGACGCTTAGAAATGGGAAGCCTGTCGTATTGGCTGTTTCGACGAATGATGCTTTAGGGCTTAATGGAGTAAATCTCATGCGCCTAATGGCTACAAAAGACATCTACTTCGTACCATTTGGCCAAGATGCACCAGAGAAAAAACCGAACTCAATGGTAGCTCGTATGGAGTTACTTGAAGATACAGTATTGGAAGCGCTACAAGGAAAACAATTACAACCTGTTGTTGTAGAAAAATTCAGATATATGAATTAAAAAACGAAAAAAACGTACAATTTTTGTTGAAACCATCATTCTTACTGTAGAATATGATAAAATTAACGTTATTAAGATTAGAGGGGGCATTGTAAGCTCCTTCTAATTCTAAGTTATAGAAGGATTGGTATCTAGAAAGGGGCATAGTGATGGAAAAGCAAAAAACTTTTCATGTCGCTGTAGTTGGAGCAACCGGCGCAGTTGGTGAACAAATGTTAAATACTTTAGAGAAACGAGAATTTCCAATTGGGAAGTTAACGTTACTTTCATCTAAACGATCTGCAGGTAAGAAACTTGTATTTAAAGGCGAAGAATTTACAGTTCAAGAGGCAACTCCTGAAAGTTTTGAAGGAGTAGATATTGCACTATTTAGTGCAGGTGGATCTGTATCGAAACAATTAGCGCCAGAAGCAGCAAAGCGCGGTGCAATTGTTGTTGATAATACAAGTGCATTCCGTATGACAGAAAACGTGCCACTTGTTGTACCTGAAGTAAATGAAAATGATTTAAAAGAACATAATGGTATTATTGCAAATCCAAACTGTTCTACAATTCAAATGGTAGTAGCTCTTGAACCAGTTCGCCAGCAATATGGTTTAAAACGAGTAATCGTTTCCACATATCAAGCTGTATCAGGTGCTGGTGCGGCAGCTATTGAAGAACTTCATGAACAATCACAAGCAATCTTAAATGGCGAAGAAGTAAAGGCGAATGTTTTACCTGTATCAGGTGACGAAAAGCATTTCCAAATCGCTTTTAATGCTATTCCACAGATTGATAAATTCCAAGATAATGGATTTACATTCGAAGAAATGAAAATGATTAATGAAACGAAAAAAATTATGCATATGCCTGAATTAGAAGTAGCTGCGACATGTGTACGTTTACCAGTTGTATCGGGTCATTCCGAGTCTGTGTACATTGAAGTAGATAAAGAAGGCGTAACAGTAGAAGAAATGAAAAACTTACTTGCAAATGCAGAAGGTATTGTACTGCAAGATAATCCAGCAGAGCAGTTATATCCAATGCCAGCTACTGCAGTAGGTAAAAATGAAGTATTCGTTGGAAGAATCCGTAAAGATTTAAATAATGATAAAGGATTCCACCTTTGGGTCGTATCTGATAACTTATTAAAAGGCGCTGCATGGAATTCTGTTCAAATTGCAGAGCGCTTAGTAAAATTACAATTAGTGTAAACGGCTAAGAGAAGGTGCAAAATATGAAAATTATTGTTCAAAAATTTGGTGGTACATCAGTACGTGATGACAATGGGCGCAAGCATGCGCTTCACCATATAAAAAAATCGTTAGCTGCTGGTTATAAAGTAGTTACTGTTGTATCAGCAATGGGCCGTAAAGGTGAACCGTATGCAACTGATACGTTATTAAGTCTTGTAAATCAAGAGGAACCTAATATTTCTAAACGTGAGCAAGATTTATTATTATCATGCGGAGAATTAATCTCAGCAATTGTTTTCTCTAACATGTTGAATGAGAATGGTATAAAAGCAGCAGCATTAAATGGTGCGCAAGCTGGTTTTGTAACGAATAATGACTTTACGAATGCTAAGATTATTGAAATGAATTGCGATCGTATACATGAAGAGTTACAAAATGTAGATGTTATCGTCGTGACTGGATTCCAAGGTCAAACGAAAAATGGAGATACGACAACACTTGGACGCGGAGGTAGTGATACCTCAGCTTCAGCATTAGGTGTTGCGCTTCATGCTGAATATATCGATATCTTCACAGATGTTGAAGGTGTTATGACTGCGGATCCTCGTATCGTAAAAGATGCACGTCATCTTCAAACTGTAACATATAACGAGATTTGTAACATGGCTTATCAGGGTGCGAAAGTTGTTCATCCGCGTGCGGTTGAAATTGCGATGCATGCAAAAGTACCACTTCGTGTACGTTCTACGTATTCTGATAGTGAAGGTACGCTTATTGCGGCATATGATGGTGCTACAAAAGGGCAGGATGTAGAAGAACGTCCTGTTACAGGGATTGCCCATGTGTCAAACGTAACGCAAATTAAAGTGCTTGCAAAAGAAACTGCATATGATTTACAACAACACGTGTTTAAAGAAATGGCTAATGAAGGGATTAGTGTGGACTTAATTAACATTTCTCCTACCGGTGTAGCTTACACAGTAAAGGATAGTGTATCAGCGCGTGCAGTTGAGGTTTTAAAGCAACTTGGATATAATCCAGTGGTGACAGAGCATTGTGCCAAGGTTTCTATCGTTGGTGCTGGAATGGCAGGTATTCCAGGGGTTACAGCGAAAATTGTCACAGCTTTAGCGGAAAAAGGTATTCAAATTCTGCAATCAGCAGATAGTCATACGACAATTTGGGTTCTTGTAAAAGAAGCCGATTTAGTGGAGGCTGTGAATGCATTACATAGTGCATTTGAGCTTTCAAAAGAAAAGCAACTGGAACAATAAGGAGTGAGATCATGATAGATTTTGGGACAATTGCAACCGCGATGGTAACACCGTTTGATAAAAATGGTAATATCGATTTTGCAAAGACAACGAAATTGGTAAATTATTTAATTGATAACGGTACAACAGCAATCGTGGTAGGAGGGACGACTGGAGAATCTCCTACATTAACATCAGAAGAAAAAGTAGCGTTATATCGCCATGTCGTATCTGTTGTCGATAAAAGGGTGCCCGTCATCGCTGGAACAGGTAGCAATAATACGCATGCTTCTGTCGATTTAACAAAAAAGGCAACTGAAGTTGGTGTTGATGCAGTTATGCTAGTGGCACCGTATTATAATAAACCGAGTCAAGAAGGGATGTACCAGCACTTTAAAACAATCGCTGAAAGCACTCCGCTTCCGGTAATGCTATATAATGTTCCAGGACGATCTATTGTACAAATCTCCGTTGATACAGTTGTTCGTTTATCAGAAATAGAAAACATTGTTGCGATTAAAGATGCAGGCGGCGATGTATTAACAATGACAGAAATCATTGAAAAAACAGCGGACGACTTTGCAGTATACAGCGGTGATGATGGTTTAACATTACCAGCTATGGCAATTGGAGCAAAAGGTATTGTTTCTGTAGCATCTCATGTTATCGGGAATGAAATGCAAGAAATGATTGCTGCATTCCAAGCTGGAGAGTTCAAAAAAGCGCAGAAATTACATCAATTACTAGTAAAAGTAACGGATGCACTATTTATGGCGCCGAGCCCAACACCAGTAAAAACAGCATTACAAATGGTGGGATTAGATGTAGGTTCTGTACGTTTGCCACTTCTTCCATTAACGGAAGAAGAAAGAATAACGTTACAATCCGTAATGCAATCTATTCCTCGTTAATAAAAATGACCTAGTGTGAAACTAGGTCATTTTTATTTTGACTAACTATATGTAAGTGATGAAAATTAGCTATAGTTAATAGGCTGTAATAAGAAGGGGATGGCAGGGGGGAGAATTAGTAAGAAACTGATTACAGAGATAAGATTTTTTTAGTGAATATCGTTTCATATTTATGTAAAGAATTTACATAAATATTTTTCCATCAAACTCTTATTACGTAGGGAAAATAGTAAAACTGATATGAATTTTGCCCTCTTAAATTATAATCTCATTTTAGTGTCTTCTCTTGTCTTTCGCATAATTTAACTTGTGTTCTATTTCTTGTATCAGTTATAATATGGCTAAGTAGCTTAGTACGGGTATGCTTAGCAAAATTGGTAAAAATTACGATTTAATGAAATTTTCATATCATATCGAATAAGATATTTGATTTATATAATGAAAGAGAGGTGAAACCTGGTTTAAAAAATTAACAAGGACATGATATCGCATAACGGTAAGGACATTCGTCTTGGACGGTGAATATATGGTGGTTGTAGAGTTTCCCCTGGTGTCTCTGCAATTTTAGTGAAATCAGTGTTTGCAAGATTTTTAAACCAGGCAACAACATGAAGAGAAAAGAGAATGAGTCTGTTAAAGTATTTGCTCTTGGCGGAGTAGGTGAAATCGGAAAAAACATGTACTGTGTTGAAATTGATTCTGAAATCTTTATTGTAGATGCCGGATTGATGTTCCCGGGAGATGAAATGTTTGGGATTGATATTGTTATTCCTGACATTACATATTTAGTAGAAAATCAAGAGCGAGTAAAAGGACTATTTATTACCCATGGTCATGAAGATCATATTGGTGGAATTGTTTATGTGCTTCGTAAATTATCTATTCCAGTATATGCGACGAAATTAACGGTAGGACTTATACAAGAAAAGCTTGGCGAAGCAGGAATGTTAGGCCGTGTAGACTTAAAAACAATTGACTCGAATTCAACAGTAGAGTTTAATTCAACAAATGTGTCATTCTTCGGAACGACACATAGTATTCCGGATTCTGTGGGTGTTTGTTTCCATACATCAAAAGGTGCTGTAGTATATACAGGAGACTTTAAATTTGATCAAACTCCAATCGGAAATAGTGGAGCAGATCTTGGGAAAATGGCGCAAATTGGAAATGAAGGCGTACTTTGCTTGTTATCTGATAGTACAAACGCTGAACGTCCTGGTTATACAGGTTCGGAAAAAGAAGTTGGTATAGAGATTTCTAAAGTATTCTATAGTTCAGAAGGGCGTATTATTGTTGCTTCATTTGCCTCCAATGTACATCGTATTCAACAAGTGTTTGATGCAGCTGCTGAAACTGGAAGGAAAGTAGCGGTAGTAGGACGTAGCATGGTGAAAGTGGTAGATATTGCAAGACGTCTTGGTTATTTAGATGTTCCAGAAGGTATGGTTATTTCATTACAAGAAATAGACAATTTCCCGGAAAAAAAGGTAGCTATCTTAACGACTGGTAGTCAAGGGGAACCGATGGCAGCCCTTTCTAGAATGGCGAAACAAGCTCATAAACAAATTTCAATTCGTAAAGGTGATACTGTTATTATTGCAGCTTCTCCAATTCCAGGAAATGAAGTATCTGTATCAAAAATTATTGACTTGTTATTTAGATCTGGTGCTGAGGTTATTTATTACGGTGAAAGAAAAGTTCACGTTTCAGGTCATGGTAGCCAAGAAGAATTAAAGCTGATGATAAATTTAATGAAGCCGAAGTATTTTGTACCCGTACATGGTGAGTTCCGTATGCAAAAAGCACATGCGTATTTAGCGGAAGATGTAGGTATTGCGAGAGAGAATATCTTTATCGTAGAAAAAGGCGATGTAATTGCTTTTGGTGACGATGAAGCAAAATTAGCTGGTAAAGTGCAAGCTGGTAATGTTTTAATTGATGGATTAGGTGTAGGTGACGTCGGTAACATCGTTCTTCGAGATAGAAAGATGTTATCTCAAGATGGAATTTTAGTTGTTGTTGTAACACTTGGTAAGGATGAAAAGAAAATAATCTCTGGTCCAGAAATTATTTCACGCGGCTTTGTATATGTTCGTGAATCAGAAGCATTAATCGAACGATCCACAGATATTGTACGTATGATTGTTGAACAATCAATTAAAGAATATACAATTGAATGGTCTATGTTGAAACAAAATATTCGTGAATTATTAGGGCAGTTCTTGTACGAAGAAACGAAGAGAAAGCCAATGATTTTACCGATTATTATGGAAGTATAAAGAAGGTCACCTTTACAGGTGATCTTTTTCTTTTTTAACCCTATCGAATGAAATTCATAACTTAAGAAATAATAGTTATATACGAGTGAAAGGGGATGCGATATGACAGAACGTGATCGTTATACAAATGAAGAAAAAGAAGCTGAGCCGAAAGAAGTTCCAAAAGAGGCTTCTATAGTGGAGAAAATTCAGCAACTTGGACAGACAAATGTACCACAAATGAATGAATCGCGTATTCATTGCTTAACAATTGTTGGGCAGGTGGAAGGTCATATTCAGTTGCCACCACAAAATAAAACAACAAAATATGAACACATCATTCCGCAAATTGTCGCGATTGAACAAAATCCAAAAATTGAAGGTTTACTGTTAATATTAAATACAGTTGGGGGTGACGTTGAAGCTGGATTAGCGATTTCTGAAATGGTGGCTTCGCTTTCAAAACCAACTGTATCTCTTGTTTTAGGAGGAGGGCATTCAATCGGTGTACCGATTGCGGTCTCAACTGATTATTCATTTATTGCCGAAACAGCGACGATGACAATTCATCCGATTCGTTTAACAGGTCTTGTTATAGGTGTGCCACAAACATTTGAGTATTTGGATAAAATGCAAGAAAGAGTCATTCGATTTGTGACAAAGCATTCGAAAGTAACGGAAGATCGTTTTAAAGAGCTTATGTTTGCAAAAGGGAATTTGACGCGAGATATTGGGACGAATGTAATAGGTGGAGATGCAGTGAAGTATGGTCTTATAGATGGTGTCGGTGGTATTGGTAGCGCACTTCGAAAATTAAACGAATTAATTGATGAACGCAAGGATAATAGTACAGAAGGGACAATGCTACAATGATTTTATATACAATTATGCCAGAGCAACTTGTGTATCCGGCCGATTATTCACAATGCGAAAGCCAAAAAGTTGTGAATATAAATGGCGTGGAATTAGTGGTTTCTGAGGAGGATAATCAATGTTACTCTATTGTACGTGTATTAAGTACGAATCCGTCTCACTACCTAGAGTTTGAGCCTGGACAGAAAATTACCTTTTAGCAAAAAGAAGGATTTTGTTTAGGAGCTATGGTATAATATAAAAAACAAGACGGTTGAGCAGCCATGAGCAGGCTGCTTTCTTCTGTTTATTTAACATTTTACAAGAAGTGTAAAAATAGAAGATATAAAGACCTGAAAAATAGAGAGAAAGACATGTAAGTAGAGCTTTTTTATAAGAAAGTTGTACTTAATTTTTAGAACACGAGGTGAAGAAATGGCAAAACAAAAGCAAAGAGGGACGAAGGCTAAGGCAAGACGTACGATAAAGCCAACTTTGTATTATGAAATCGTCGGGTTGACTCTTTTTGCACTTTCGATTATTACGATTTTACAGCTAGGTGTTGTAGGGAAATCGTTTGTGTTATTTTTTCGCTTCTTCTTTGGTGAGTGGTACATAATTGGTGTGTTAGGTGTAATAGCTTTATCTGTTGCGTTTGTAATAAAGCGGGGATGGCCCAACCTTTTAAATAAACGGCTAATAGGTGTTTATTTAATTGTACTAGCAATATTAATGTTTAGTCATATTACATTATTTAACCTGCTTACGAAAGATGGAGCTGTGCAAAATACTTCTGTAATTGTTAGTACAAAAGATTACTTCTTCCTTGAAATGAAAAAGGGCCCGGATAGTGTTCATTTAGGTGGTGGTATGTTCGGTGCACTGATGTTCGCAACGTGCTACTTCTTATTTGACGAAGTAGGGGCATATATCATTGGAATTATTTTAGTTATTCTTGGAATACTTTGTATAACAAATAAACATATTGGAGAAGTACTTGCTCCGGTAGGGAGAATTCTTAGAAGTCAATTTCAAGTAATGCAAGGGGATTATAAAGATTGGAAATCTCAAAGGGTCGCCGAGCAAACTGAAAAGAAAAAAACAACAAGAAGCAAGAGGCGTGAACGTGTTGCTGAACAAGAAGAAGCTATTGAGCCAGTAGAAGAAATAGAAATTGGTCCACCAATTATTTCGAATTTTACTGAGAATTATCCAGTACATGAAGAGACGGAAATGCAGATAGAAGAAAATGATTTAATCACTCCTCCGTTTATTGAAGAGGCAGTTCCGCCTGCGCCAGAAGAACAACCTCACAAGAAACGAGGAGAAAAAATCGTTGAATCGCTAGAAGGTGAAACGAAAGCACCTCCTATGCAATTTTCTAATGTGGAAAATAAAGATTATAAGCTTCCTTCGCTTGATATATTAAAGTTTCCCCAAAATAAGCAAGTTACAAATGAAAATGCGGAAATTTATGAAAATGCTCGTAAATTGGAACGTACATTCCAAAGTTTTGGTGTGAAAGCGAAAGTAACAAAAGTACATAGAGGTCCTGCAGTTACGAAATATGAAGTGTATCCTGATATGGGAGTAAAGGTAAGTAAAATTGTTAGTTTAAGTGATGATTTAGCGCTTGCTTTAGCAGCGAAAGACATTCGTATTGAAGCACCTATTCCCGGGAAATCAGCTGTAGGGATTGAGGTTCCGAATTCAGAAGTTTCTATGGTAACGCTGAGAGAAGTTCTTGATTCAAAGGCGAATAACCACCCAGAAGAGAAGTTATTAATCGGTCTTGGACGTGATGTTACAGGAGAGGCTGTATTGGCACGTTTAAATAAAATGCCCCATTTATTAGTAGCTGGTGCGACTGGTAGTGGAAAGAGTGTATGTATTAATGGAATTATTGTAAGTATTTTAATGCGTGCAAAACCGCATGAAGTAAAATTAATGATGATTGATCCGAAAATGGTAGAGTTAAATGTATATAACGGTGTTCCGCATTTATTAACACCAGTCGTAACTGATCCGAAAAAAGCATCACAGGCTTTGAAGAAAGTTGTGAGTGAAATGGAGCGTCGTTATGAATTATTCGCGCATAGCGGTACGCGTAACATTGAAGGATATAATGATTATATTAAAGAACATAATAGCCAATCGGAAGCGAAACAACCTGAATTACCATATATTGTAGTAATTGTGGACGAGTTAGCTGATTTAATGATGGTTGCTTCTTCGGATGTAGAAGATGCGATTATGCGTTTAGCGCAAATGGCACGTGCTGCTGGTATTCATTTAATTATTGCAACTCAGCGCCCGTCAGTTGATGTTATCACAGGTGTTATTAAAGCGAATATTCCATCGCGTATTGCATTTGCTGTATCTTCCCAAATAGATTCTCGAACGATTCTTGACGGTGGTGGTGCAGAAAAGTTGCTAGGTCGTGGAGATATGTTATTCATACCAATTGGTGCATCGAAACCTGTTCGTGTACAAGGGGCGTTTTTATCAGATGATGAAGTTGAGAGAGTCGTAGAATCTGTTATTGCCCAGCAAAAAGCGCAATATCAAGAGGATATGATTCCACAAGATGTTCCTGAAACAAAGCAGGAAGTAGAAGATGAATTATACGATGAAGCGGTTCAGCTTGTAGTAGAAATGCAAACAGCATCTGTTTCTATGTTACAACGTAGATTTAGAGTAGGATATACGCGAGCAGCTCGTTTAATTGATGCCATGGAAATGAATGGTGTAGTAGGTCCTTATGAAGGTAGTAAACCAAGGGGAGTACTCATTAAAGATGTGCAAGAAAAAAGTTCTTAAAAAAAGCCTAATTGTTTTTACAATTAGGCTTTTTTATATGCTGTTTTTGTTATATACTATAGTCATTGACGAAGAAAGGGCTTACATCTTTAAGGGTCCTTTAGAATACGAATGCTTATCGTTTTGGTTTTCAAAACGTTCGATATTTAATGTAGAAAAATGTTGAATTCTGTTGACACATATGGGAGCAAGTGGTAAGATTACTTCGAAAAGAATCACTGCCTCATATAATCTTGGAGATAAGGTCCATAAGTTTCTACCTGGCAACCATGAATTGCTAGACTATGAGGGGAAAAGTGTGTAACAAAGGATGTAAGGAATCTTTGTGCCGAACTTTTTCTCTATATGAGAAATGTTTATGGTACAAAGTTTTTTTTATGGAATAAAGTGTGAAAATTTCATCTTGAAAAATTATTAATATTTATTCGATAATTACGCTTATTTTTAGTATGTAGTAATTTATACTATGTTGTAAGTTGAAAAAAGAGAAAAGAAGTCTTACATCAGAGGTCGAATAATTGAAATGCGGGGGAGTCTTATGTCAGTAAAATCCGATAGTCGTCACCTATATTTGCGGGTGATTGATCACATCAAAGGAAAAATTAAAGATGGGGCTTACAAAGAAAAACAAAAGTTACCTTCAGAGTTTGATCTAGCGAAAGAACTTGGTGTAAGTAGGGCAACTTTAAGGGAAGCGCTGCGTATTTTAGAAGAAGAAAATGTTGTTATTCGTAGACATGGTGTAGGGACATTTGTAAATGCGAAGCCGTTATTTTCTTCTGGAATAGAGCAACTTTCTAGTATTACAGATATGATTTCTAGTGTGGGGAAAACACCAGGAACAATCTTTTTATCATCATCTACAACAACTTTAACAGAAGAAGAAAAAGAGAAATTTAATTGTGAAGATGCTTTTAGCGCAGTAATGATTGAACGTGTTCGTACAGCGGATGGGGAACCAGTTGTATATTGCATTGATAAACTGGCAAAAGAGATATTACCAGATTTATCGGGATACAATGAGGAATCGCTGCTTACAGTAATACATAATAATACGCACAAGCGTATCACATACGCAGTTGCTCACATTGAACCGATTGGTTATCACCCGAAAATTTCACCGATTTTAGAATGTGAACCTGAAACGGCACTGCTAGTTTTAAAACAAATGCACTATGATCAAAATGATGAGCCAATCTTATATTCTATTAATTACTTTAGAGCTGATAAGTTTAGCTTCCACGTATTAAGAAAACGTATGTAGGGAAGTTCCTTTTTAGGGAGGTGACAGCAAGAAGTAAGGGACAGCAGCGTATGAATCATTAGACAAAACATTTCAGGAGGGGTTTCTAGTATGAAGAAAAAAACAGGTCTTTTATTATCGTTAACGTTAGCAGCAAGTACAGTGTTAGGTGCATGTGGTAACTCGGATAAAGCGGATAGTGACAAAAAAGGGGATAAAGAGTTTAAGGTTGGTATGGTTACAGATGTTGGGGGCGTTGATGACAAATCATTTAACCAATCAGCTTGGGAAGGTTTAACAAAATTCGGTAAAGACAACGATTTAAAGAAAAATGAAGGATATCGTTACCTTCAATCAAGTAAAGATGCTGATTACATTCCAAATTTAACGAAATTTGCGAAAGATAATTATAACACAACATTTGGTATTGGATACTTAATGGAAAAATCAATTGAAAAGGTGGCTGAACAGTATCCAAAAGAGCAATTTGCGATTGTAGATACTGTTGTAAAGAAGCCAAACGTAACAAGTATTACATTTAAAGACCATGAAGGTTCATTCCTAGTTGGAGCTGTAGCAGCGATGACAACAAAATCAAATAAAGTTGGTTTTGTTGGTGGTGTGAAGAGTCCATTAATTACAAAATTCGAATCAGGTTTTAAAGCTGGTGCAAAAGCAGTAAATCCAAATATCGAAATTGTATCACAATATGCTGATGCATTTGATAAGCCAGAAAAAGGATCTGTATTAGCTTCAGCAATGTACGGTCAAGGCGTTGACGTAATTTACCATGCTTCAGGTGCAACTGGTAACGGTGTATTCACAGAAGCGAAAAACCGTAAGAAAAAAGGTGAAAATGTTTGGGTAATCGGTGTTGACCGTGACCAAAATCAAGAAGGCATGCCTGAAAACGTAACTTTAACTTCAATGGTAAAACGTGTTGATGTTGCAGTAGCAAAAGTAGCGCAAGAAGCGAAAGATGGTAAGTTAAAAGGCGGTAAAGTAGAAGAGTTCGGCTTAAAAGATGATGGCGTTGGTATCGCGAAAACAACTGATAATGTGAAAAAAGTAAACCCAGAAATTTTAACAAAAATAGAAGAGTTTGAGAAGAAAATCACTGCTGGTGAAATTAAAGTACCTGCAACTGACGAAGAATATAAAGCATATGAAGCTTCTCTAAAGAAATAATGATAGAGAAATAGCAAAGGTTAGTTCTTAGAACTAACCTTTGTATATATAAAAATACTTTTAATAGAGTGTAATTGGGGAGTGTTCCCTGCTAGAAGGAGGAACAAAATGGAATACGTAATTGAGATGAACAATATTACAAAAGTATTCCCAGGTATTGTAGCGAATGACGATATTACGCTGCAAGTAAAACAGGGAGAGATACACGCTTTACTTGGAGAAAATGGTGCAGGGAAATCAACGTTGATGAATGTACTGTTCGGTTTGTATCAACCAGAACAGGGCGAAATTAAAATTAAAGGAACCCCTGTAAAAATTACAAATCCGAATATAGCAAATGACCTTGGAATTGGGATGGTCCATCAGCACTTTATGCTTGTTCATAATTTTACAGTTACAGAGAATATCATTCTTGGAAATGAGCCGAAGAGAAAAGGGAAAATAGCTGTTGAAGAGGCTGCAAAAGAAATTAAACAATTATCTGAACAGTACGGTTTAGCTGTTGATCCAAATGCAAAGATTGAAGATATTTCGGTTGGGATGCAGCAAAGGGTTGAAATATTAAAGACGCTTTATCGTGGTGCGGAGATTTTAATATTCGATGAACCGACTGCAGTGTTAACTCCTCAAGAAATTCATGAGTTGATTCAAATTATGAAAAAGCTTGTGCAAGAAGGAAAATCTATCATTCTTATTACACATAAATTAAAAGAAATTATGGAAGTTTGCGATCGTTGCACAATTATTCGTAAAGGTAAAGGAATTGGTACAGTTGACGTTGCGAAAATGGATGAACATAAACTTGCAGAATTAATGGTCGGACGTCAAGTGAATTTTAAAACAGAAAAAATAGGGGCCAAACCGAAAGAGGAGGTTCTGTCTGTTGCGAATCTTGTCGTTCATGATGCACGCCAATTACCTGCTGTAAAAGGCCTTGACTTAACTGTTCGTGCAGGAGAAATCGTTGGTATTGCAGGGATTGATGGAAATGGTCAAAGTGAATTAATAGAGGCGATTACTGGTTTACGAAAAGTTGAGTCAGGTTCTATTGCAATTAAAGGAAAAGAAATAACGAATTGGCCTGTTCGAAGAATTACAGAAGAAGGAATTGGTCATATTCCAGAAGACCGTCATAAACACGGGCTAGTTCTTGATTTTTCTGTTAAAGACAATATAGTTTTGCAAACATACTATAAAAATCCATTTTCAAAGAAGGGGATTTTAAATTTTAGCAAAATCACAGAGAAAGCAAAGGCGCTTATTGAACAGTTTGATGTACGTACGCCTAGCGAACAAACATTAGCGCGTGCTCTATCAGGTGGAAATCAGCAGAAAGCTATCATTGCACGTGAAGTAGATCGTAATCCAGATTTATTAATTGCAGCACAGCCAACACGTGGTTTAGATGTAGGTGCGATTGAATTTATTCATAAAAAATTAATCGAGCAGAGAGATAATGGGAAAGCAGTATTACTTCTATCGCTAGAACTGGATGAAATTTTAAATGTAAGTGATCGAGTTGCTGTTATATATGAAGGTAAAATTGTAGCAATTGTCGATGCGAAAGAAACAAATGAACAACAGCTTGGTTTGTTGATGGCTGGCGGAACGGAGAAAGAGCAGGTGAATACAAATGGCTAAAAAATTTTTAACGGAGCGAACAATTAACATTTTAGTTCCTGTATTATCCGTTATTTTTGGTTTACTTGTTGGTGCCATTGTAATGTTAGTTAGTGGATATGATCCAATTGTTGGGTATGCAGCGCTTTGGGAAGGAATGGTTGGAAATCCGCAGGCTATCGGTGAGACGCTACGTACGATGATTCCACTCGTGTTAGCTGGTCTGTCTGTTGCATTTGCGTTTCGTACAGGTCTCTTTAACATTGGGGTAGAAGGACAATTATTAGTTGGATGGCTTGCCGCTGTCTGGTTTGGATATGCAGTATCGTTACCAGCATTTTTGCATATTCCGTTATCTATTTTAGTAGCCGCGATTGCCGGTGGTTTATGGGGATTTATACCCGGATATTTAAAAGGAAAGCTTAAAGTAAATGAAGTAATTGTCACAATTATGATGAACTACATTGCACTTTATGTTACGTATGATCTTATTAAACGTTTTATACATGAAGGTAATGAGAAATCTTATGATGTACAAGCGAGTGCTTCATTAGCTTCTGATTGGCTATCTTCATTGACAGATGGATCTCGTTTGCACTGGGGAATTGTTGTAGCTATTTTAATTGCTATTGTAATGTGGTTCGTATTAGATAGAACTACGTTAGGATATGAGTTGAAATCGGTTGGTTTTAACCAAAATGCATCGCAATATGCAGGGATGAAAGTCTCTCGTAATGTTGTATTATCAATGACAATTGCTGGCGCTTTTGCTGGAATTGGTGGGGCAATGGAAGGTCTAGGAACATTCCAAAGTATGACGGCAATGACATCGTTTACTGGTATTGGATTCGATGGGATTGCGGTAGCTCTTCTTGGAGGAAATAATCCGTTTGGTATATTATTATCGGCTTTACTGTTCGGTGGTTTGAAAAGTGCAGCCCCGCAAATGAATTTTGAAGCAGATGTACCTTCTGAGTTAATTAATGTTATTATCGCATGTATTATTTTCTTTGTTGCTTGCAGTTATGTTTTACGCTGGGCACTTACACGCATGAGCAAGGAGGGGAAATAAATGAGCTTTATAGATATTTTAGCCATTCTTGTGACTGGTACGTTATATACGGCAGCGCCACTTATTTTTACGGCGTTAGGTGGAGTGTTCAGTGAACGTTCTGGGGTTGTAAATATAGCCTTAGAAGGTTTAATGTTATTTGGTGCATTTACTGGTATCGTTACAACGTTATTAATGGGTGATACGTGGGGAGCAATGACTCCTTGGATTGCGCTATTATTTGCAGCTATTGGAAGTGGATTGTTTGCACTTCTTCACGCAGTAGCATCCATTACATTCCGTGCGGATCAAGTAGTAAGTGGGGTAGCGATTAACTTCTTGGCTCTTGGTCTAACAGTATTTGCGATTAAGAAAATCTTTGGCAAAGGACAGACTGATTTTATTCAATACCGCATTGAAAAAATTGATGTTCCGGGCCTTTCGGATATTCCGGTAATCGGGAAAATCTTTTTCTCAAATGTACCGTTAACATCGTATATTGCCATTATTTTAGCATTTGTTGTTTGGTACATTATTTATAAAACACCGTTCGGTCTTCGTCTTCGTGCTGTTGGTGAACATCCAATGGCAGCAGATACGATGGGGATTAATGTATATAAAATGCGTTATATTGCAGTTTGTATATCTGGAATGTTTGCAGGAGTGGGTGGTGCGGTCTTCGCAATGTCGATTTCTGGTAACTTCTCAGGTGCTACAATTACTGGACAAGGTTTCTTAGCACTAGCAGCTATGATCTTTGGTAAATGGAATCCACTTGGTGCTCTTGGAGCAGCGCTGTTCTTCGGATTTGCTCAATCACTTGGGATAACAGGTGGTACAATTCCTATATTAAAAGAAATTCCAAGTGTATTCTTAACGATATTACCGTATGTATTTACAATATTAGCACTCGTTGGTTTTGTAGGCCGATCTGAAGCTCCGAAAGCATTAGGAACGCCTTATGAAAAAGGAAAACGATGAGTATTTAGAAAGTATAAAAAAAGCTCGCACATTAGTGCGGGCTTTTTTACATAGAATATATTTAATACGGAATTTTACTATGTTCCTTACATATTAAAGTTTTTAGAAAGACTCAAATGTAAGCATAATAAGGAAGAAAAGTTGATTTTTTATTTCTAAAAACTGTATATTGAAGAGGAATATTCCTACATACGTAAAGGAGGGCTATTAATGAAACTAATGGAACAGCAACTGCATGAATTAGGTGGCTTGCGAGTACATATTATTCCGACTGATAAATTTAAAACAAATACCTTTGTATTTCGTTTTAAAGCACCTTTAAATGAGGAGACGGTGACAGAGCGTGCCCTATTGCCGTACGTATTGCAAAGTGCGACAGAAAAACTGCCTTCTGTAATTCGTCTTCGTCAATATTTAGAAGAATTATATGGATCTTCTTTAGCGGTAGATGTAAGTAAAAAAGGGGAAGACCATATCATCTCTATTTATGTAGACATTGCAAATGAAACATATTTACACGATGCACCACCGTTATTTGAAAAAGCGCTTTCTATGTTATCTGATATTGTTTTACATCCAGCAACAGAAGGGGACGGTTTTCTATCTTCTATTGTAGAAAGTGAGAAACGAGCACTCTTGCAACGAATTGAAGCTACTTATGATGATAAAATGCGTTATGCAAATGAGCGTTTAATTGCAGAAATGTGCAAAGTAGAACCATATCGCTTAAGTGCAAATGGAAAAAAAGAAAGTGTTGCTTCTATTACAAATGAAAGTTTGTATCAATATTATCAAAAAGTGTTAGCTGAAGATGAAATGGATTTATATATCATTGGTGATATTTCAGAAGATGCTGTGGAGCTTGTAAATAAGTATTTTTCGATCTCACCTCGCGCTATGAAAGAGAGAAATGTACTTCTTCATAAACGAAATAATGAAGAAAAAGAAATTGTTGAAAAACAAGAACTAAAGCAAAGTAAATTAAATATCGGCTATCGCACATTCATTACGTATAAAGATGAAGATTATTTTGCATTACAATTGTTTAACGGATTATTTGGAGGGTTTTCTCATTCGAAGTTATTCGTAAATGTCCGTGAAAAAAATAGTTTAGCGTACTATGCAGCATCGAGATTTGAAAGTCATAAAGGTTTGCTCTTTGTTATGTCTGGAATTGAAGCGAAGAACTTTGAAAAAGCTGTTGAAATTATTAAAGAACAGATGAAAGCAATGCAAAGCGGTGATTTTTCAGAGGAAGAGATTCAGCAAACGAAAAGTGTAATTCAAAATCAAATCTTAGAGGCAATTGATACACCACGTGGTTTTGTTGAAATGCTTTATCACGGGGTGATTTCAGAGCGTACGCGTCCAGTTGAAGAATGGCTAACGGGCATAGAAAGCGTGACGAAAGAAGAGATTGTGAAAGTTGCTAATAATATTGAACTAGATACAATTTACTTTTTACATGGAACGGAGGGAGAATAAATGGAGAAAATTGTGTATGAGCAATTAAAAGAGACGCTATATTATGAAAAACTTCCGAATGGATTAGACGTATATATCTTACCGAAACAAGGCTTCAACAAAACATTTGCAACATTTACGACGAAGTACGGTTCTGTTGATAATACATTTGTACCGCTTGGAAAAGAAGACATGACTCGTGTACCAGATGGAATTGCTCATTTCCTTGAGCATAAATTGTTTGAAAAAGAGGACCATGACGCGTTTCAATTGTTTAGTAAACAAGGTGCTTCAGCGAACGCTTTTACATCTTTTACAAGAACCGCTTATCTCTTTTCCTGTACATCAAATGTAGAGAGAAATTTAAATACGTTGTTAGACTTTGTACAAGAACCGTATTTCTCTGAAAAAACGGTTGAAAAAGAAAAAGGTATTATCGGTCAAGAAATTCAAATGTACCAAGATAACCCAGACTGGCGTTTATACTTTGGGTTAATCGATAGTTTGTTTGTGAAACATCCAATTAAAATTGATATTGCAGGGACGATTGAGTCTATTAGTAAGATTACAAAAGACCTACTGTATGAATGTTATGAGACTTTTTACCATCCGAGCAACATGTTATTATTTGTTGTTGGAGCGATTGATCCTGAAAAAACAATGGATTTAGTTCGTGAAAATCAAGCGAAAAAAGATTACGAAAATCAACCAGAAATCGTTCGCTCTTTTGAAGAGGAACCAGAAGAAGTAAATGAAAAGAAAAAGATTATTTCAATGCCTGTTCAAACTCCAAAATGTTTAGTTGGTATTAAGGCAACGGATTTAAAAGAAAAAGGGCAAGCTCTGTTAAAACAAGAAATTGCGCTTACATTACTTTTAGATTATTTATTTGGAAAAGGGTCAGTTCATTACGAATCTTTATATAATGAAGGTCTTATTGATGATTCGTTCTCGTATGACTATACAGAAGAAAATAACTTCGGTTTTGCAATGGTTGGTGGAGATACGAAGCACCCTGATGAATTGGCAGAGCGACTAAAAGGTATTTTACTACAAACGAATTATGATCAGTTAGATGAGACTGCGCTGGAACGGGTGAAGAAAAAGAAAATTGGTGGATTTTTACGATCGTTGAATTCACCTGAATATATTGCAAATCAGTTTACACGATATGCGTTTAATGAATCTAGTTTATTTGATGCTCTTACAGTGTTAGAAGGATTAACTGTTCAAGACCTACAACAAGCAGCAAAAACATTATTAGTTGAAGAGAAAATGAGTGTCTGCCAAGTGTTACCAAAAAAATGAAGTAATATGTGAATAAAAAACGCAGTATCTATATCCCTCATCTAACGTTTGGTTATTGCCAAATGGTAAGATGAGGGTATTATTTATTTATACATAAAAAGATAAGAGAGGGAATTTATGAAAAAGTATGCATTAGTAACTGGAGGAAGCGGAGGGATTGGCTCTGCTATTTCGAAGCAGTTAATCGAGGATGGTTATACAGTCTATATTCATTACAATAAAAGCGAAGAGAAGATAAGGGGGTTACAAAAGGAGTTTGATGCAGTGATTCCTGTGCAAGCAAATTTAGCTTCTATCGATGGAGCAGAGAAATTGTGGGGACAAATCGAACATCCTATTGATGTTATTGTATACGCAGCTGGAAAGAGTATATTTGGATTAGTAACAGATGTTACGAATGAAGAATTAGATTATATGGTGGAGCTTCAAGTGAAGAGTGTATATAGACTTTTATCGATGGCGCTTCCACCGATGATCGGGCGGAGAAGTGGTAATGTTGTTGTTATTTCATCCATTTGGGGGCAAATAGGAGCGTCTTGTGAGGTGCTGTACTCAATGGTGAAAGGTGCACAAAATTCATATGTGAAGGCTTTAGCGAAAGAAGTTTCTCTAAGTGGATTGCGCGTTAATGCGGTAGCGCCAGGTGCGATCGAAACAGAAATGTTAAATGTATTTTCAGAAGATGATAAAAATGAAATTGCTGAAGATATTCCATTAGGTAGAATAGGACTACCCGAAGAGGTAGCAAAAACAGTCTCCTTCCTCGTTTCGCCAGGAGCTTCTTATATTACGGGGCAAATTATCGGAGTGAATGGCGGTTGGCATTGCTAAAAAATTCTTACATAAAAAACAAGAAATTGTACAAATTAAGCATGATTCTATTACTAAAATAGTGAGGTGCTTAAACATGTCAGTGTTAGATAATTTTGATCAGTGGAAGAGCTTTTTAGGAGAACGTTTAGAACAAGCGGGGGGAAAAGGGCTTGATGGTGGTGCCGTATCAGATATGGCATTTCGTGTTGGTGATTATTTAGCAAATGAAGTAGAAGCGCGCAACGATCAAGAAAAATTATTGTCTGAGCTTTGGAAAGTTGCTGATGAACAAGAGCAACATACAATTGCAAATTTAATGGTGAAGTTTGTACAACATAAGTAAAAGTAGAGAGGAGCTTCTCCTCTCTACTTTTTTTGTATAGTAATTAGGAGGAATAGATTATACATTTAGCTTCCCTATTAAGGTGAAATCATATAATATAGTACGTAGGTGTAAAGTAAGCGTAGGGGAGTGATCTTGGATGATTGAATGGTATTTTGAATATGAAATACATAAAAACCGACCTGGCTTACTTGGTGACGTTTCTTCGTTAATCGGTATGCTTGGCATCAATATTGTCACAATTAATGGTGTAGATAATGCACGACGTGGACTTTTGCTTATGTGTGATAATCAAGAACAAATCTCTAGACTTGAATCAATTTTAAATACGATGGATAATATAACGGTAACGAAATATCGTCCGCCAAAGCTTAGAGATAAGCTAGCAGTTAGACATGGTAGGTACATACAACGAGATGCAGATGATAAGAAAACATTTCGATTTGTGCGTGATGAATTAGGATTGCTTGTAGACTTTATGGCGGAGATAATGAAAAAAGAAGGTCATAAATTAATTGGGATACGAGGAATGCCTCGTGTCGGAAAAACAGAATCTATTGTTGCCGCAAGTGTTTGTGCAAATAAGAGATGGTTATTCGTATCATCTACTCTCATTAAGCAAACTGTTCGTAGCCAATTGATTGAAGATGAGTATAGCGACGATAATATTTTCATACTAGATGGAATTGTGTCGACAAAGCGTGCAAATGAAAGGCACTGGCAGCTCGTTCGTGAAATCATGAGATTGCCTGCAACGAAAGTTGTGGAACATCCGGATGTGTTTGTGAGTCAGTCAGAATACACATTGGATGATTTTGATTATATTATCGAATTGCGTAACGATTATGATGAAGAAATTCAATATAATTTAGTAGATGAAATTGAGCAAGGTACGCAAAACAATTTCTCTATGTTCGACTTTTAAAGAAATATTGAGGTGTTAGTAGTGACGGAATTAGGACAAAAGCTGACAGAAGCAAGAGAAGCGAAAGGCTTATCTATTGATCAGCTGCATGAGATTACAAAAATTCAAAAACGCCATTTAGTAGCGATTGAAGAAGGCAATTATGATGTGTTGCCAGGAGCTTTTTATGCGCGTGCATTCATTAAACAATATGCAGATGCTGTTGGATTAAATGGAGAGGAACTGCTTGTGGAATATCAGAGTACGATACCACAGTCTGAAAAACGTGAAGTTCCACAAGTATCAACTGGACAAAAAACACAAGAAACAATGCAAAAATCTTCATCATGGCCAATTGCGGATCATATGCCCAAAATTTTGATTGCGTTGTTAGTAATCGCATTTGGAGTGGTAGTCTGGTTTGTTATTCAAGCGTTAACTGGAAAAGATGATAGGCAAGTTCCAAATGCTCAAAGTGAGAAAATTGAGGTTCAAAAAGCAAAAAATTCTCCGTTAGATACGAAGAAAGATGAAGCGAAAGCGGAAGAACCAAAAAAAGAAGAACCAAAGAAAGAAGAACCAAAGAAAGAAGAGCAACCAGCGCAACCAACTGGACAACAAGAAGTGAAGGTAGTTGGAACGAGTGGTAAGGTATCTACTTTGGAAATTCATAATAATAAAACATTAGAACTGGAAATTTCAGCGAAGGGTGCAAGCTATGTAGATGTTAAAGATGATGCGGGTAACGAAATTCTAAACACTACAGTACAAAGTGGTCAAACAGAAAAACGTGATTTATCAACAGTAAAAGAAGTGCGGCTTAATATTGGAAGTGCACCGAATGTTGAAATTAAACTGAATGGCCAAGTGGTTACTTTCCCATTAGATCCAGCAAAAGAATATCACCAAAGATTGGTGATAAAAAACCAAGGGATAGGGCAAGCTGCGCAATAACAGTCATCGCTTCGATGACTTTTTTCAATGAACAAATGTTTTTGACATGATGGAGGAATAGCTGTGAATTTACCAAATAAAATTACAATATCTAGAATCTTCTTAATTCCAATTTTTATGGTAATTATGTTAGCGCCCTTTGAGTGGGGCTCATTTATAATTGGTGATGTAGAGTTACCAATTCAACATTTAGTAGGGGCACTTATCTTTATTATTGCTTCGGCTACAGATTGGATTGATGGACATTATGCAAGAAAATATAATCTTGTAACGAATTTAGGGAAATTCCTTGACCCGTTAGCAGATAAATTACTTGTTTCGGCAGCACTTATCACATTGGTAGAAATGCAATATGTACCTGCTTGGATCGTTATTGTAATTATAAGCCGTGAGTTTGCAGTAACAGGTTTACGCCTTGTACTTGCTGGGACAGGGGAAGTAGTTGCAGCAAATCAGCTAGGGAAAATTAAGACATGGACACAAATTATTGCGATTGCAGCATACTTATTACATGATGTACCGTTAAATCTACTTCATATTCCAGTTGCAGATATTTTCATATGGATTGCATTATTCTTTACCGTTATTTCAGGATGGGATTATTTCTGGAAAAATAAAGATGCTTTTGTAAACTCAAAATAGAAGTTTATGGGGGAATTGGGATGAATGCTGAAATTATTGCGGTTGGAACGGAATTATTACTTGGACAAATTGCAAATACAAATGCCCAGTTTTTATCTGAAAAGTTAGCTTCAATCGGAATTAACGTGTACTACCATACTGTTGTTGGGGATAATAACAAGCGATTACAGAAGGCAATTGAATTGGCTGAAGAACGAGCTGATATGCTCATTTTTACAGGTGGATTAGGACCGACAAAAGATGATTTAACGAAAGAAACAATAGCGTCTAGTTTAGATGAAGAGCTTGTGTATGATGAAAAGGCATTAACATCGATAAGCGATTATTTTAAGCGCACAGGCCGTGAATTTACGGAGAATAATAAAAAGCAGGCGCTCGTTTTAAATGGATCGACTGTATTTGCGAATGATCACGGTATGGCGCCTGGTATGGGATTAAATACGAACAGAAAAGTTTATATTTTATTACCAGGACCACCAAAAGAAATGAAGCCGATGTATATAAGTTACGTAGAGCCTTTTTTATGTAAGTTTACAACGGGGGAAAATATTTATTCTCGTGTTCTTCGTTTTTTTGGTATTGGGGAATCTCAATTAGAGGTGAAAGTTCAAGATTTAATTGATGGACAAACGAACCCAACCATTGCACCACTTGCAAATGATGGAGAAGTGACATTACGTTTAACTGCCAAACATCATGATGCTGATGAGGCGGAGAAACTGATTCAGCATGTGGAAGATTTGATTTTAGAAAGAGTAGGAGAATTTTTCTACGGATATGACCAAGATTTCCTTCATTACAAGGCAATAAGGCTATTGAAGGAAAAAGGGTTAACTTTAGCGTGTGCAGAAAGTTTAACAGGTGGTCTTTTTGGAAATCAAGTAACAGAAAATGCTGGTGTTTCGTCTGTATTTAAAGGCGGTGTCATTTGTTATCAAAATGATGTGAAGCAACAAATTTTACATGTACCTGAAGAAGTGTTACGTACTGATGGCGCGGTTAGTAAACAGTGTGCTCGCTATCTTGCTGAAAATGTAAAGGAACTGTTAAAAGCAGATATCGGAATTAGTTTCACTGGGGTGGCAGGACCGGATGCTTCAGAGCATAAAGAACCAGGAACAGTATTTATTGGATTGGTCATTAAAGATGAACCAGCTGTAGTCTTCTCGCTTAATTTAAGTGGAAGTCGTCAACAAATTAGAGAACGCTCTACAAAATATGGATTTTATCATTTATTTAAAAAGCTAGAAGAGATATAAATTTCTTCTAGTTTTTTTTGTTGGAAAACCTAGTTTTATTCGATATAAAATAAAAAAACGAATAAATGTTCGATTTTTGTTGGCAAATTGAATTGAAAATAGGTATAATAAGATTAGCAATTTAGTTAAGGAGGAATTTTGAATGAGCGATCGTCAAGCGGCATTAGATATGGCGTTAAAACAAATAGAGAAGCAATTCGGTAAAGGTTCAATTATGAAATTAGGAGAACAAGCGGAGCGTAGAATTTCTACATTTTCAAGTGGTTCTTTAGCACTTGATGTGGCACTAGGGGTAGGCGGATACCCACGTGGCCGTGTTATTGAAATTTATGGACCTGAAAGTTCAGGTAAAACAACAGTTTCATTACACGCAATCGCGGAAGTACAGCGTCAAGGTGGACAAGCAGCGTTCATTGATGCGGAGCATGCAATGGATCCTGTATATGCACAAAAATTAGGTGTTAACATAGATGAATTACTATTATCACAGCCTGATACAGGGGAGCAAGGACTAGAAATCGCAGAAGCACTTGTACGAAGTGGAGCGGTTGATATTATCGTAATTGACTCTGTGGCAGCTCTTGTACCGAAAGCTGAGATCGAAGGGGACATGGGTGACTCTCACGTTGGTTTACAAGCACGTTTAATGTCACAAGCACTTCGTAAACTTTCAGGTGCAATCAACAAATCAAAAACAATCGCAATCTTTATCAACCAAATTCGTGAAAAAGTTGGGGTTATGTTCGGAAATCAACCACAAGTTGCTTAATCAAAGTAATGTACTTGAATCTTTATTTGTCTTCTTCGACTAAGTCTTTATAAGGAATTTCTTATAAGGAGAGATTAAAGTGGCAGTGACAATTGGAAATAGAACTTATCGAAACATAGAACAATGGCAAGTGGATTTTATTGTGACACATGCGGATAGAAAATTGAGAGATATAGGTCAAGAAATTAATCTTGATGAAAGGCGAGTAGGTGAAATTTTAAAGTTACTTGGAATTAAAAGAACCAGACACAGGAAGATTTACTTGCCTAAAACCGCAGAAGTTGAACAAGAGTTGAAAAATCCATATTTATCACATGTTGAAATTGCCGTTAAGTATGGCGTATCCGATACGTGTGTTGCTAAAAGGAGAAAAGAGCTTAATGTAAAGGTCAGAAAGAAAAATTATGATACTTTACTTGAACAACAAGTTGAACAGATGTTGTTAAGTTTAGATCTGGCATTCATTAAGCAAAAAAGAATCGATAAGTGGTCTATTGATTTCTACTTAGGTAGAAAATATTGTTTAGATGTCCATGGGAAATGGGCACACTCACTCAAAAAAATAAAAGAACGAGATAAAAGAAAACTTTTATTTATGCAAGAGAGCTGCTATAAATATCTCGTTATACATGAAGAAGAGTTAGCAAATAAAGAAAAAGTCGTGCAAAAGATTAAGGAGTTTACTCTGGGTTTCCCTTGCTAGTGATAGCATGTTAAAAAACCTTGTGAACCTTATTGCCTAAGGGTGTAACTATTCATATAGTTGCTAACGGTGAAGCCCACCATTTTATTAGGGTAATACCGTGCCAAGTTCCATAGTTATATGGGGAAGGTGTAGAGACTACCGAAAAGGACTTTTAGTTAACTGAGTAGGGTACGGCAGATGATAGGCTACTGCTGGAAGTGCAAGGCTCTCTGCAAAGAGATGAAGAGATAGTCCGGACTATAGAGATGGAAAATCTATAGATAGTGCCAGAAACAACTCCAGGTGGTCGTGCGTTGAAATTCTATTCAACTGTCCGTCTTGAAGTACGTCGTGCTGAGCAGTTAAAGCAAGGTAACGATATTGTTGGTAATAAAACGAAAATAAAAGTAGTTAAAAATAAAGTAGCACCGCCATTCCGTGTTGCTGAAGTTGATATTATGTACGGAGAAGGTATTTCAAGAGAAGGTGAAATCTTAGATATGGCTTCTGAACTTGATATCGTTCAAAAGAGCGGTGCTTGGTACTCTTATAATGAAGAACGCTTAGGACAAGGTCGTGAAAATTCGAAGCAATTCTTAAAAGAGAATACGGATTTAAGAGAGGAAATTGCCTTCTTTGTTCGTGAACATCACGGAATTGGTGAAAACTCTGGTGTTGAAGACACGGAAGATTCAACTCGTCAAGATTAAAAAATAAAAGACACGGTCCCGTGTCTTTTATTTTTTAATCCACTATGAAAGCGTTATATATAGCTGGAGATAAAATATTTATTCTATCCAAAAGGCTATGTGTAAAGGGGAATATTCATATATTTTAAGTGAATGAATTGGGATTTTCTAAGGTTTTCCAGGATAATATGCCGTCTGTTTTTTAAATCCATATAAGATTCAGGGCTGAAGGTAAAGAAAGTAAAAGTAGACAACGCTTGACAATGAAAATTGCGATAGATACAATGAGAATGTATATTTTTTCTTATATACGATATACTCTTCTCAAGAAGAGAAGTAATATTCGGAGTAAGACTTTAATCTTGCCGAAATAATAATATGACATTTTAATTGTGAAATGAAGAAAGTCCCTTAAAAAAGCGGGACGACGGTCTTTGCTGTACGTTGTAATTCAATGTACATGCCGACAGTCTTTTTTCATTCATAGCAAGGGGAGGTGAAATCATGAGTAGTACAGTTTGGATACTCATCTCCATTTTGCTTGCAACAGTCGGTGCAGTTGTTGGCTTTTTTGTTCGAAAGTCTATTGCTGAAGCGAAGATTAATGGTGCAGCTAATGAAGCAAAACGTATTCTAGACGAAGCGAATCGTGATGCTGAAGCACTTAAGAAAGAAGCGCTTTTAGAAGCAAAGGATGAAATTCATACACTTCGTACAGAAGCTGAATTAGAAATTCGTGACCGTAGAAGCGAATTACAAAAACAAGAAAATCGTTTAATGCAAAAAGAAGAGAACCTTGATCGTAAAGACGAAACGCTCGATAAGCGCGAGCAACAGTTAGAAAAGAAAGAGGAATCTCTTGTAGCGAAACAACAACAGATTGAAGAGTTGGAAAGCAAAGTGGGAGAGTTAGTTCAAAAGCAACAAACAGAATTAGAGCGCATTTCCAATCTGACCCGCGAACAAGCGAAAGCAATTATTCTTGGTAAAGTGGAAAGTGAAGTTTCTCATGAAATTGCCGTTATGGTAAAAGAAAGTGAAGTTCGCGCGAAAGAAGAAGCGGATAAGAAGGCAAAAGAGATTTTATCTCTTGCAATGCAAAGATGTGCAGCTGATCATGTTGCTGAAACAACCGTTTCGGTTGTAAATCTTCCAAATGACGAAATGAAGGGACGTATTATCGGACGTGAAGGTCGTAACATTCGTACGTTAGAAACGTTAACAGGTATTGACCTTATTATCGATGATACACCAGAAGCGGTAATTCTATCTGGATTTGACCCGATTCGTCGTGAAACAGCTCGTATCGCTCTTGATAAACTAGTACAGGACGGACGTATTCACCCAGCGCGTATTGAAGAGATGGTCGAAAAATCAAGACGTGAAGTGGACGAGTATATTCGTGAAGTCGGAGAGCAAACAACGTTTGAAGTGGGTGTTCATGGCTTACATCCAGATTTAATTAAAATTTTAGGTCGTTTAAAATACCGTACAAGTTACGGACAAAACGTCTTAAAACACTCTATGGAAGTTGCATACTTAACTGGACTTATGGCAGCGGAGCTTGGTGAGGATGAAAAACTAGCAAGACGTGCTGGTCTATTACATGATATCGGAAAAGCAATCGATCATGAAGTAGAAGGTAGCCACGTTGAAATTGGTGTTGAACTCGCAACGAAATATAAAGAGCATCCTGTTGTAATAAACAGTATCGCATCTCACCATGGTGACACAGAACCAACTTCTATCATTGCAGTTCTAGTTGCTGCAGCAGATGCATTATCAGCTGCAAGACCGGGAGCTCGTAGTGAAACGCTTGAGAATTACATTCGTCGTCTTGAAAAGTTAGAAGAAATTTCAGAGTCTTATGAAGGCGTAGAAAAATCTTTCGCAATTCAAGCAGGACGTGAAGTTCGTATTCTGGTAAAACCAGATACAATTGATGATTTAGAAGCTCATCGTTTAGCTCGTGATATTCGAAAACGTATTGAAAATGAACTGGATTATCCAGGACATATTAAAGTAACTGTTATTCGTGAAACACGTGCAGTGGAATACGCAAAATAAAGTGGTGAAACACCACTTTATTTTTTTGTGTTGGAATTGGGTAAAATAAAGAAAATTATTTATGAGCAGTATGCAAGTGAAAGAAACTTATAATAGATAAATTGTAACTGTTGTAAGGAAATAGCTTTAAGGTTATAGTATGGTAATAAAAAATGTAGTACATAGAAAGGGTAAGACATATGAGAATATTATTTGTTGGGGATGTAGTAGGATCTCCTGGTAGAGACATGATTCAACAGTACGTACCGGCATTAAAGAAGAAATATACACCGACAGTAACAATTATTAATGGAGAAAATGCTGCGGGTGGACGTGGAATTACGGAAAAAATATATCGAAACTTTTTAGAGTGCGGGGCACAAGCGGTTACGCTTGGAAACCACGCTTGGGATAACCGTGAAGTATTTGAATTTATCGATGATGCAAAATATCTTGCAAGACCAGCTAACTTCCCAGAAGGAACGCCGGGAAAAGGGCTTATCTTTGTAAATTGTAATGGAACAGAAGTTGCAGTTATTAACTTACAAGGACGTACTTTCCTTCCTCCAATTGATTGTCCATTCCGTAAAGTGGATGAGTTAATCAGTATTGCAAAAAAACGTACAAACATTATCTTTGTTGATTTTCATGCTGAAACAACAAGTGAGAAGCAGGCGTTAGGTTGGTATGTAGACGGTCGTGCTACAGCGGTAGTAGGTACACATACACACGTTCCTACAGCTGATAATCGTATTTTACCAAGTGGAACAGCTTATATTACAGATGTTGGTATGACAGGCCCATATGATGGGATTTTAGGTATGGAACGCGAAGCGGTATTGAAGAAGTTTTTAACGAACTTACCAGTGCGTTTTGAAGTGACGAATGGTAGAACACAATTAAGTGCAGTGTTAATTGATGTGGATCCTAATACAGGGAAAGCAAAGAAAATTGAGCGCATTTTAATTAATGATGACCAGCCATTTTTTGACTGATTTTTAACAAAAAGTTAGAGGATTCGTTATATTTTAATTTTTTAGAAAAATTACAGAAATTTAGCAGGAATAGGTGCCATTCCTCGTGAATATAAGTTAAAGTGAAATAATTGCTATTACTTTTTATAGAAACGAGGAGGAAACGCGGAATGGAAATATTAAAAGTTAAAGCAACGTCGGTCCCTAATTCTGTAGCTGGTGCACTTGCAGGTGTTATTCGCGAACGCGGAACAGCAGAAATTCAAGCTATTGGTGCAGGTGCATTGAACCAAGCGGTAAAGGCAGTAGCAATTGCAAGAGGATTTGTAGCGCCTAGTGGTTTGGACTTGATTTGTATCCCAGCGTTTACAGATATTATGATCGATGGTGAAGAGCGTACAGCGATAAAATTAATTGTAGAACCTCGTTAAGTTGAAACAACCTGTTTGCATGTATGCAAACAGGTTGTTTTTATAGTGGAGGAATGAAAATGAAAATTTTTGATGCTCATTGCGATGTACTCTTGCAGTTATGGAGTGCAAAAGGAAAAAAAGACTTTCAAAACGATTCACAATTACATATTACATTTGAACAATTAAAGAAAAGAAAAGGAAGTATACAATGCTTTGCTATATATGTACCAGAAACAGTAGCGTATGAAAAGCGTTTTGAAGTTGCGCTGCAAATGATAGATATTTTTCACAATGAAATTCTATCGCTACCAGGAATGAAGTTTATTCAGACAAAAAACGATATTAATATGCTAAAACAGGACGAGATTGGAGCATTATTAACATTAGAAGGATGCGAAGCGATTGGAAACGAAGCGATGAAATTACGTTTGTTTTATCGCTTAGGTGTACGTTCTTTTGGATTGACATGGAACTATGCCAATCTGTTAGCTGATGGAGCGCTAGAGGCACGTGGAGTAGGTTTAACTACATTTGGTAGACAAGTTGTACAAGAACTTAATACGTTACATTTATGGACCGATGTGTCTCACTTAAATGAAAGAAGCTTTTGGGATGTTATTGAAATTGCACAAAATCCGATTGCATCTCACTCAAACTGTTATCAACTTTGTGGGCATCCACGAAATTTAACCGATGAACAAATAAGAGCTCTTATAAAGAAAAATAGCATTATTGGTATTACTTTCGTACCACAGTTTTTAACGAATGAAAGACAAGCGAATATAGCAGATATATTAAGGCATGTGGAATATATTTGTTCATTAGGTGGAGAAAAAAATATAGGGTTTGGTTCTGATTTTGATGGGATTTTAGAAACGGTTGTAGGTGTAGAGGCATATAGGGATTATGAAAGTATAATTAATCAACTGTGTAAAAAGTATAGTGAATCAACTGTAGAGCGATTTTTGTATAAAAATTTTGTTGACTGTATAACGTTCTAAAGATTATGTTTTAAAAATTCAGAAAAAATCAATAAATTCACTTGGATTTATTGATTTTTTTAAGACCTAATACTAGAATGGTAAACGAAATAGCATTATACTAAAGATTAAGGGAAATCAGAAGAGGCATAATTTGCGTCCGTTGTAGTTTATTTGCATAAAAAATGCTAAACTAATACTGTAAAAAAATACACTACAATGAATGCAGCCAAAAGGGGTGTAGGAGATGATTAGTCAACTTTCATGGAAAGTTGGAGGCCAACAAGGTGAAGGAATTGAAAGTACAGGGGAAATCTTCTGTATAGCATTAAACCGATTAGGATATTACCTATACGGTTACCGCCACTTCTCATCACGTATTAAAGGCGGCCATACAAATAATAAAATTCGTGTAAGTACAACAGAAGTACGCGCGATCTCAGATGATTTAGATATTTTAATTGCTTTTGATCAAGAAACAATTGATTTTAACTTCCACGAACTACGTCCGGGCGGAATTGTAGTTGCGGATGCGAAATTTAATCCGACAATACCTGATAATACAGATGTAAATCTATATGTGATACCGTTTACAGATATCGCTTCAGAATTAGGCACATCTTTAATGAAAAATATGGTTGCTGTTGGGGCATCTAGTGCGGTATTAGGATTAGACGAAACAGCTTATTTAGAGGTTGTTGAAGAAATCTTTGGTCGTAAAGGAGAGCAAGTCGTTCAAAAGAATATGGAAGCAATTAAACGCGGCTCTCAATACATGAAAGAATTGCTTGGTGAGAAAGTAAACATGATGCAACTTGAAAAAGCTGACGGTAAGAAACGCATGTTTATGATTGGAAACGACGCAATCGCATTTGGTGCGGTAACTGGTGGCGCTCGCTTTATGTCTGCATATCCAATCACACCTGCATCTGAAATTATGGAATATTTAATTAAAAAGTTACCGAAAGTCGGCGGAACAGTAATCCAAACTGAGGATGAAATCGCAGCTTGTACAATGGCGATCGGTGCAAACTACGCTGGTGTTCGTACATTAACAGCATCTGCTGGTCCTGGTCTTTCTTTAATGATGGAAGCAATTGGTTTAGCAGGTATTACTGAAACACCGCTAGTTATCATTGATACACAACGCGGTGGTCCAAGTACGGGCTTACCAACAAAACAAGAGCAGTCTGACTTAATGGCTATGATTTACGGAACACATGGTGAAATTCCAAAAATCGTAATGGCGCCAAGTACAGTTGAAGAAGCTTTCTATGATATTGTAGAAGCGTTTAACTTAGCAGAAGAATATCAAGTGCCTGTTATTTTCTTAACAGATTTACAGCTTTCTTTAGGAAAGCAAACAGTAGAACCACTTAAGTTAGATAAAGTGGAAATTCGTCGTGGTAAGCTTGATTTAGAAGTAGAATTACCAGAACGTGAAAATAAAGCATACTTCAAGCGTTATGAAGTAACAGAAGATGGAATTTCACCACGTGTTTTACCTGGTATGAAAAATGGTATTCACCATGTTACAGGTGTAGAACATGATGAAACGGGTAAACCATCTGAATCAGCGTTAAATCGTAAAGATCAAATGGACAAACGTTTCCGTAAAATGGCGAATTTACAGTTTAATACCCCTATTTACAAAAATGCTAAGCATGATGACGCAGACGTATTGTTAGTAGGCTTTAACTCAACTCGTGGTGCGATCGAAGAGGCAATGCAGCGTTTAGAACAAGAAGGAATGAAAGTAAACCATGCCCATGTACGTTTAATTCATCCGTTCCCAACAGCTGAAATCGATCCACTTGTGAAAAAAGCGAAGCGTGTTGTAGTAGTAGAAAACAATGCAACTGGTCAGCTTGCTAACATTATGAAAATGAATCTTGGCAATGGCGAGAAAATTTCTAGTCTTTTAAAATACGATGGAAATCCATTCTTGCCGAAAGAGATTTACAACGAATGTAAAAAAGGGGTTGTATTAAATGGCAACATTTAAGGACTTTCGTAACAGTGTAAAACCAAACTGGTGCCCAGGTTGCGGAGACTTCTCGGTGCAGGCTGCGATTCAGCGTGCGGCAGCTAACGTTGGTTTAAATCCAGATGAGCTAGCTGTTATTTCTGGTATCGGCTGTTCCGGTCGTATTTCAGGGTATATTAATTCATATGGTTTGCATAGTATTCACGGACGTGCTCTTCCAATTGCACAAGGTGTGAAAATGGCAAATCGTGATTTAACAGTTATTGCATCCGGTGGTGACGGTGATGGTTTTGCGATTGGTATGGGACATACAATCCATTCTATTCGTCGTAACATTGATATTACGTACATCGTAATGGATAACCAAATTTACGGATTAACAAAAGGGCAAACTTCACCACGTAGTGAAGCTGGATTTAAAACGAAAAGTACACCACAAGGTTCAATTGAACCATCACTAAATGTTATGGAAATGGCTTTAACAGCTGGTGCGACATTTGTGGCGCAAAGCTTTTCAAGTGATTTAAAAGAATTAACGCAAATTATTGAAGCTGGTATTAACCATAAAGGCTTTTCATTAATTAATGTATTTAGTCCATGTGTTACTTATAATAAAGTAAATACTTATGATTGGTTTAAAGAGAATTTAACGAAACTAAGTACAGTAGAAGGATATGATCCATCTAACCGCATGATGGCTATGCAAACATTAATGGAAAAGAACGGGTTAGTAACAGGTTTAATTTATCAAAACACAAAGCAGCCTTCTTACCAAGAGCTTGTAAAAGACTATAGTGAAAAACCTTTAGTGCAAGCTGATTTGAATATGGATCAGAAAATGTTTGATGAGCTTGTTGCTGAATTTATGTAATAATCGGAGAGAAGGTTGCCGCTTGGTAACCTTCTTTTTGAGTGAATAAAAATAATTAATAGATTTGTTTACTTAGAAAATTCAGAATGATAAAATAATATATAAATCGTTGTATAAAAATAGCATGTTCAATAACTGTGAAATGAAATATAGGATAAGAAGCCTTCTTCGTTAAAGTTGGCTAAAGGCTCTATACTATGATAATGTGTATAGGGATAAAGCAATATACTTTTGGGTAGGACAAGATGAAATAAAAAAAGGGAATGTCTATTTGTGTGGGGAAGACTTCATTCTTACGGATGATTAGATCGATTACTCAAGTTTCAAAGGGCAAGTTATCTCTCATGCTATCTAACATCATTGAGATGGGTCTAAGCGCATTAAAATGGACTACAGAGTGTGTGTATAGTTAAGGGTGAAAGGAGATTACCGATGAACGAGCAACAACGATTAGCAAGTCGACAAGCAAATTCCTCTACGAAAAAAGAAGAGAAAGATTATAGTAAATACTTTGAAAGTGTATACCAACCACCTTCCTTGAAATTGGCGAAAAAGCGTGGGAAAGAAGAAGTTAAAATTGAAAGAGATTTTGGCCTACCTAAAGAGTTTCGCGATTTTGGCGCAGGAAGAAAGTTTTACATTCGTACATATGGCTGTCAAATGAATGAGCATGATACAGAAGTAATGGCTGGGATTTTTACAACACTTGGATATGAGCCAACCTTTTCAACTGAAGAGGCAGATGTGATTTTATTAAATACTTGTGCAATTCGTGAAAATGCTGAAAATAAAGTGTTCGGTGAACTTGGTCATTTAAAATCATTAAAGCGAAGAAATCCGGATCTTATAATTGGTGTATGTGGTTGTATGTCTCAAGAGGAATCTGTTGTAAATAAAATTATGCAAAAAAATCAGCATGTAGATATGGTGTTTGGTACACACAATATTCATAGATTACCGTATATCTTAAAGGACGCAATGTTCTCAAAAGAGACGGTAGTTGAAGTTTGGTCAAAAGAAGGGGATGTAATTGAAAACCTTCCGAAAGTACGTCGTGGAGATATTAAAGCTTGGGTAAATATTATGTATGGCTGTGATAAGTTTTGTACATATTGTATTGTACCGTATACACGCGGAAAAGAGCGCAGCAGACGTCCAGAAGATATTATTAAAGAAATTCGCCATTTAGCTGCGAACGGTTATAAAGAAATTACGTTACTTGGACAAAACGTAAACGCATACGGTAAAGACTTTGAAGATATACAATATGGTCTTGGCGATTTAATGGATGAACTTCGTAAAATCGATATCGCGCGTATTCGTTTTACAACAAGCCATCCACGTGATTTTGACAATCATTTAATTGATGTTCTTGGAAAAGGTGGTAACCTAGTAGAACATATCCACTTACCGGTTCAATCTGGTAGTACAGATATGCTTAAAATTATGGCGCGTAAATATTCGCGAGAACACTATTTAGAGCTTGTACGAAAAATTAAAGAAACAATTCCGAATGCAGTGCTAACGACTGATATTATCGTTGGTTTCCCTAATGAAACGGATGAGCAGTTTGAAGAGACGATGTCGTTATATCGTGAAGTAGGATTTGATACGGCATTTACATTTATTTATTCTCCGCGTGAAGGTACACCAGCTGCAAAAATGCAAGATAATGTTCCGATGGAAGTGAAGAAAGAGCGATTACAACGCTTAAATACACTAGTGAATGAATATGCAGTTAATAAGAATAAGCATTATATAGGTCAAATTGTAGAAGTATTAGTTGAGGGAGAAAGTAAGAATAATCCTGAAGTACTTGCGGGATATACACGTACGAATAAACTTGTAAACTTTGTTGCTTCAAAATCTTTAATTGGTCAGCTTGTGAAAGTAAAAATAACGGAAGCAAAAACTTGGTCTCTTAACGGGGAATTGGTTAAGGAGCCGATTGAGGTGAAATAATAGATGAAAGTATATACGAAAGATGAAATTGTTGAGCAAGCGAAAGAATTAGCGAAAATGATCTCTGAAACAGAAGAAGTCGATTTCTTTAAGCGAGCAGAAGCACAAATTCATAAAAATGAAAATGTAAAGCGAGCAATTGATGAAATAAAAGCTTTGCAAAAACAAGCAGTAAACTTGCAACATTATGGGAAATGGGAAGCTTTGAAAAAAGTAGAAGCTGAAATTGATGCACTTCAAGATAAGTTAGATAATATCCCAGTTGTACAGGAGTTTAAATCTTCACAAACGTATGTAAATGACTTACTACAGCTAGTTGCTAGTACCATTTCTAACAATGTAACAGATGAAATATTAGTTTCAACTGGCGGCGATGTGTTGAAGGGTGAAACTGGTGCAGCAGTAGAAAGTAAAAAAGGAAATTGTGGTTGTTAAAGAGATGTCTTATTGACATCTCTTTTTTTTAGTGGGTTATATCGGAAATTCTTCTCAAAAAAAAGAATGACACATTCCGCTATTGTCACGCATATGATTAAGTGAATAGTGATTGAGGAGGGTTACGAATGTCCGAATTTAGAGAGATTATTACAAAAGCAGTGGTTGGAAAAGGACGTAAGTATACAAAGTCAACGCATACATGTGAATCGAATAATGAGCCAACAAGTATTTTAGGGTGCTGGGTAATTAACCATTCGTACGAAGCGAGAAAGAATGGAAAACATGTGGAAATTGAAGGTTTCTATGATGTAAACACTTGGTATTCATTTGATGGAAACACAAAGACTGAAGTTGTAACAGAACGTGTTAACTACAATGATGAAGTTAGTATTGGGTATCGTGATAAAAACTTCTCTGGTGACGATTTAGAAATTATCGCTCGTGTAATTCAGCCGCCAAATTGTTTAGAAGCTCTTGTATCGCCAAATGGTAATAAAATTGTTGTGACGGTAGAACGTGAATTTGTAACAGAAGTAGTTGGGGAAACGAAAATTTGTGTAAGTGTAAATCCTGAAGGTTGCGTAGAATCAGACGAGGATTTCCAAGTCGATGATGATGAGTTTGAAGAATTAGATCCGAACTTTATCGTCGATGCAGAAGAAGAGTAAGAGAAAGCTAGGGAGAAGTTCTTCCTAGCTTTTTACAGTACATAAGTGGTTCTGCATGAACATGATTCCTTATGAAATGTGCTATAATGAGGAAAGACTCCTGGAATAGGAGATATGGATGTCCGTGAAGTGTGACATATATGAATATAGATTATTATGTAAGAATTATGGAGGAAAGACATGACGCAATATACGCCTATGATACAGCAATACTTAAAGGTTAAGGCAGACTATCAAGATGCCTTTTTATTTTTCCGATTAGGTGATTTTTATGAAATGTTCTTTGAAGATGCTGTTAAAGCAGCTCATGAACTTGAAATTACATTAACGAGCCGAGATGGTGGTAGTAGTGAACGTATACCGATGTGTGGTGTACCGCATCATGCAGCTAAAAATTATATTGAACAACTTGTTGAAAAAGGATATAAAGTAGCTGTTTGTGAGCAAGTGGAAGACCCAAAAACAGCTAAAGGTGTAGTACGTCGTGAAGTAGTACAACTAATTACGCCAGGAACGATGATGGAAGGGCGTACAATAGACGAGAAGGAGAATAACTTCTTAGCAGCATTAACACATTTCGAAGATGGATCTTATGCGCTAGCTTGTAATGACTTAACGACTGGACAAAATACAGTGACGTTATTAACTGGTTCAGTAGAAGATATTTTATTAGAAGTGTATGCGACTGGTTCAAAAGAAATTGTTGTAGATTCTACATTTTCAAAAGATGAATTAAATAAGTTAACTGAAACATTAAAAATGACGATTTCGTATGAAGATGCAACAACTATTCCAGAAGGATTAGAACATCTTGTGAAAAGTGTTTCCCAAGCAAAATTAATTAAAGCAATTGGACGCTTATTTAACTATGTGATAAGAACACAAAAACGTTCGTTAGATCACTTGCAACCAGTAGAAATTTATTACACGAATCAATTTATGAAAATTGATGTGCATTCAAAACGTAATTTAGAGTTAACAGAGACTCTTCGCACGAAGGAAAAGACAGGCTCATTATTATGGCTATTAGACAAAACAAAAACGGCTATGGGTGGGCGTATGTTAAAACAGTGGATGGAACGTCCACTTATCCAGAAAGACAAAGTTGAAGAGCGTTTAGAAATGGTTGAAACGTTTGTAAATGATTACTTCTTACGTGAAGATTTAAAAGAAAAGTTAAAAGAAGTATATGATTTAGAGCGTTTAGCAGGGAAAGTTGCATTTGGTAATGTAAATGCACGGGACTTATTACAATTAAGACGTTCTTTACTGCAAGTACCAGCTATTTTAGAAGCGATTAGTCTGTTAGATAATGCTTATGCAGCAAGGTTAATTCAAGGTGCAGATCCATGTGAGAGCTTAACTGAATTACTGGGAAGAAGTATTCAAGAAAACCCACCGCTTTCTATTAAAGATGGAGATATTATTAAAGATGGTTATAATGATAAGCTTGATCAATATCGTTACGTTAGTAAAAACGGAAAAACGTGGATTGCTGAGCTTGAAAAACGAGAGCGTGATATTACAGGGGTTAAATCATTAAAAATTGGGTACAACCGTATTTTCGGCTACTATATTGAAGTGACGAAGGCTAATCTTGCAGCACTTCCAGAAGGGCGCTATGAGCGTAAACAAACGCTTGCTAATGCTGAACGTTTCATAACAGATGAATTAAAAGAAAAAGAAACATTAATCTTAGAAGCAGAAGAGAAAATTGTACAATTAGAATACGATTTATTTACAGCACTTCGCGAAGAAGTTAAAGTATTCATTCCGAAATTACAGCATTTAGCGAAAGTAATTAGTGAACTAGATGTACTGCAAAGCTTTGCGACAGTTAGTGAAGAAGAGCAGTTTGTAAAACCTGTTTTAACAAATAAGCGCGAAATCTTTATTAAAGATGGTCGTCATCCTGTCGTTGAAAAAGTATTGAACGGGAAATTGTATGTACCGAATGATTGTATTATGCCGGAGAAGATGGATGTCTTTTTAATTACAGGACCGAACATGTCTGGTAAAAGTACGTATATGAGACAATTAGCACTTGTTACTGTTATGTCACAAATTGGTTGTTTTGTACCAGCGACAGAAGCAGTATTACCTGTCTTCGATCAAATCTTTACGAGAATTGGTGCAGCGGATGATTTAATCTCAGGTCAAAGTACATTTATGGTTGAAATGTTAGAAGCGAAAAATGCAATTGCAAATGCATCAGAGAGAAGTTTAATTTTATTCGATGAAATTGGACGCGGTACATCTACGTATGATGGTATGGCACTTGCGCAAGCAATCATTGAACATATTCATGACCAAATTGGTGCGAAAACATTATTCTCTACACATTATCATGAATTAACAGTGTTAGAAGAAAGTTTAGACCAACTAAAGAATGTACATGTTTCAGCAATTGAAGAGAATGGAAAAGTAGTTTTCCTTCATAAAATTCAAGATGGAGCGGCTGATAAAAGTTACGGAATTCACGTTGCTCAACTTGCCGAGCTTCCAGAGAGCTTAATCGCTCGCGCGAAAGAAGTGTTAGCACAACTAGAAGGACAGGAAGAAATTGTTATTCCGAAACGAGTAGAAGTGAAAGTGCCAGAAGTCGCTCCAGAACCAGTTGTTGTAAAAGAAGAACCAGCAGAAATACAAGAGACGAAAGTAGAGACTGAGGAAGAATCGCAATTATCATTCTTTGGTGGAGAACAGTCTTCGAAAAAACAAGACAAGTCAGTTCTAGATGCAAAAGAAACGGCAGTACTTGCGCAAATTAAAAAAATTGATTTACTTGATATGACACCTTTAGAGGCGATGAACGAACTGTATCGCTTGCAGAAAAAGTTAAAGAAAGGATGAGTAAGTAGATGGGGAAAATTCGCAAACTCGATGATCAACTCTCTAACTTAATTGCGGCAGGGGAAGTAGTAGAGCGCCCTGCCTCAGTTGTAAAAGAACTCGTGGAAAATTCCATCGATGCGAATAGTACATCTATTGAAATCCACTTAGAAGAAGCTGGATTATCGAAGATTCGCATCATCGATAATGGAGATGGTATTGCTGAAGAAGATTGTATCGTTGCATTTGAACGACACGCAACGAGTAAAATTAAAGATGAAAATGATTTATTTCGTATAAGAACGCTCGGTTTCCGCGGAGAGGCCCTGCCGAGTATTGCCTCAGTGAGTGAATTAGAGTTAATTACGAGCACAGGTGATGCGCCTGGTACACACCTTAGTATTAAAGGTGGAGACATTATAAAACAAGAGAAAACGGCAAGCCGAAAAGGAACAGATATTACTGTACAAAACTTATTTTTTAATACACCAGCGCGCCTTAAATATATGAAAACGATTCATACAGAGCTTGGGAACATTACAGATATCGTGTATCGTATTGCAATGTCACATCCAGAAGTATCGTTAAAACTGTTTCATAATGAAAAGAAATTGCTTCATACATCAGGAAACGGTGATGTAAGACAAGTACTTGCATCGATTTACAGCATTCAAGTTGCGAAGAAGCTTATTCCGATTGAAGCTGAGTCTCTAGACTTTACAATTAAAGGTTATGTAACATTACCAGAAGTAACGAGAGCGTCGCGTAACTATATGTCAACGATTGTAAATGGCCGTTACGTTCGAAATTTCGTATTAATGAAAGCAATTCAGCAAGGATATCATACGTTATTGCCAATCGGACGATACCCAATCGGCTTCTTATCAATTGAAATGGATCCAATGCTTGTTGATGTCAACGTACATCCAGCAAAATTAGAAGTACGCTTTAGTAAAGAACAAGAATTGCTAAAGCTTATCGAAGAAACATTGCAAGCTGCATTCAAAAAAATACAACTCATTCCAGATGCTGGTGTAACAACGAAGAAAAAAGAAAAAGATGAAAGTGTGCAAGAACAGTTCAAGTTTGAGCATACAAAACCGAGAGAATCATCTATGCCTAACATCGTTTTACCAACAGGAATGGATGAGAAACAAGAAGAAACAACGACTGTAAAACAACCAGCACAACTGTGGCAACCGCCGAAGCAAGAATGGCAACCACCACAGTCACTCGTAAGAGAAGAGCAAAGCTGGCAGCCATCCTCTAAGCCGGTAATAGAGCAAACGGTTCGAGAGGAAAAGGAATGGACTAGCAACGATGACGATTTTGAATTAGAGGAATTGGAAGAAGAAGTCGGGGAGATAAAAGAGATTGAAATGAACGGTAATGACTTACCGCCGCTTTATCCAATTGGACAGATGCACGGAACATATATTTTCGCTCAAAATGATAACGGGCTATATATGATTGATCAGCATGCTGCGCAGGAGCGCATCAATTATGAATATTTCCGTGATAAAGTGGGACGAGTTACGCAAGAAGTACAAGAATTACTTGTACCGTACCGCATAGATTTATCTCTTACCGAATTTTTACGTGTCGAAGAGCAGTTAGAAGAACTAAAAAAAGTCGGACTATTTTTAGAGCAGTTTGGCCATCAATCCTTTATCGTTCGTTCGCATCCAACGTGGTTCCCGAAAGGACAAGAAACAGAAATCATTGATGAGATGATGGAGCAAGTCGTCAAACTAAAAAAAGTTGATATTAAAAAATTACGTGAAGAAGCAGCTATTATGATGAGCTGTAAAGCATCGATTAAAGCAAATCAATATTTAACGAACGATCAAATATTCGCTTTACTTGAAGAACTTCGTACAACAACAAACCCATATACATGTCCGCATGGAAGACCGATTCTGGTGCATCATTCTACTTATGAGTTGGAGAAGATGTTTAAGAGGGTTATGTAGGGTTAATGTCCAAAGAGAAAAAGTTCGTTCCCAGTTATTTGAAACGGTTTGAAAGTGCCTAGTATTATTTATATGTGCTGAAAGAAAATAAAATAAATATGTAATAGCAATGTTCTCTACAGTTATTTTAATAAAATATAGAGAGAAATAAAAAGGGGCGATAGTAACAAGTCGCTCCTTTTTAATATCATTCTTTTGCAACTATATTTTAAAAATTCATTTATAAACTAGAGATAACCTATTTGTAATTTATATGTGCTTTCTCATTTTTTTGTAAGAAAAGGGGCTTTTAATTTACAGAATTATCAGAATTATGTAAAGTGTATATAAAACCATAAAATGGGGTGTTCTTTATGTGTACTAGTTTGACATTACAGACAAAAAATGGTCAGCATCTTTTTGCAAGAACGATGGACTTCACATTAGATTTGAATCAAGAAGTAATAATCATTCCTCGGCATTACCAGTGGAATAATATAACTGGTGAAATCATTAATACGAAACATGCTACGGTCGGAATGGGAATTAATCATCAAGGAAGGATCATTATGGCGGACGGAGTAAATGAAGCAGGTATGACATGTGCAACACTCTATTTTCCAGGATTCGCTACTTATAGTCAAAGCATAGATGACAACAAAACGAATTTGGCTCCATTTGATTTTGTGACTTGGAGTCTCACACAATTCAATTCTGTCAAAGAGTTAAAGAAATCTGTAGATAGCCTTACCTTTTTGGATATACCATTACCGGATTTAGGACTTACACCACCACTACATTGGATTTTAGCGGATAAATGGGGAGATTGCATTGTACTGGAGCCAACAAATGAAGGATTAAAAATGTATGACAACCCACTAGGAGTGATGACGAATAGTCCGGAGTTTAGTTGGCATTTACAAAATTTAAGACAATATATTGGCCTTAAATCGCAGCCATTCGCGCCAACAGAGTGGAGTAACTTGCCATTAAGTGCTTTTGGTCAGGGCTCAGGTTCAATGGGACTTCCAGGGGATTTCACCCCGCCATCAAGGTTTGTGCGAGCAGCATATGGCAAACAAAACATTCAAGGTATAGATAGTGAAGAAGAGGGAGTATCGGCCCTTTTTCATATCTTATCAAATTGCGAGGTTCCTAAAGGCGGAGTAATAACAGAAGAAGGTGCATTAGATAATACCATTTATACAAGCGTAATGTGTATGGAGTCCGGAACATATTATTATCATACTTACGATTGTAGACAAATTATAGCCATTCATTTATTTCATGAAAATTTAGATACAGATGAGATTAAAGCCTATTCGTTCCAGCGGAAACAAAACATATTTTATGAAAACTAAGTTGCTTTGAAACTGCGTTTGGTAAATTTTAAAATATATATAATAGAGCAATAATGACCTATAAAAAGTAGGAATCGGAAGGAATATAATTGATAATCTAATAAGTAACCCGAATAAATACCCCTTAAGAAAAAATAGACGCAAAATATTCAAGGTATTATATAAATTCAATCCAATGACTCCTACCAGTAAAATTCTGCTGGTAGGGGCAGGTGCATTGGCTAAGAAACTTATTTTTTCATTAAACTAGCTTTTATTTCTTCTAGAAGGCCCATTAAAGTGCTATTAGGTAAAATAAACATGGACGTACTACTCCATTTATAAATAGCAAAGCACAAAAAAGGTGTGGAAAATATCCATACCTTTTTTGTGCTTCTATTATCTATGTATAAAAAAGCGCCGTATATCAGCACTTTTTAAAGGTACGTAAATTGTATAATAAGGATTTCTACATTATTAAACACATAACTATGCATGGCCAAATATAGATTCTTATTTGGTTAATTGTTATAAGGATCTATACGGTTATTTATTTTTATTATTATTAATTTTTTCAGTATATAAAACCTGCTCTTTATAATGCTTTTTAATTGGGAAGTTATGTGTACCAGAGCCGTTTTTGAAAGTTTTATTGATGGGGTTTTTTAGAGGGACTGTTGTAGTTTCAGTAAATTCATATGGGTAATTTATTTTAGATTTATCTTCAAACATGAAAATGCCTCCTTTTTAGGATTTCCTGAATTCTTTACTATAACATGATATGCATATAGATTTTTTTTGGACTAGTTATTTATATAGGTTAATGGAATTTAATTACGTAACTACTGAAATATTTCAAAGGAAAACAAGGTGAGAAATATATTATAAGGATTTCTTTTATTTATTAGCGAAGGGAATCTTGCATATATATTCGTTATAGATTGTTTTTATAATGTAATATATATATGGTTTTCTTGATAATATAATGTGGAATATTATAGTGTTATTAGGTTATTAGGAACATTTAATGTTGTTTCACAACTGAAAGGGAATTGAAAAAAAACTGAAACTTTTCTCATAAAAATTCAATCTTACTTGAAAAATGAAAGGAAAATGAAATTTTTCAAAAGGAATTCTTTGTTAAGATAAAAAGCATACATACAAAAAAGTATTGACATATCTCAAAAAATGTATTTTGAGATATAGTGGGGGAAAAAATGAGATTAGAAAAACAATTAATAAAAAAGATGTATTATGAAACATTCCTAATGGAGAATGAAACACACCCACCTCTTCAAGTACTTGGAGAAGCTTATGTAAACGAAGAAAAAAATGAGATTTCTGATGGATCTTATATTCGTTTTGCACAAGGTGAATTTTATTATCACCATCAAGATTTTGAAGCAGCTATTTTTAAATGGGAGAAAGTTAGTAATGAACTAGCACCATGGGCACAAAAAAATATTGCGGATGCTTACTTCGAACTTAACCAATTATCAGTTGCTGAAAATGTGTATACTTCCATTACTACTGATAACAAAACACTTATGACTGAAATTGTACTGCAATTACTGTCTCTTTACATCGAGCAAAATAATTTTGATTCAGCTTTCGCTGTTATAAAAGAAGCGGTTTCTTTAAATCCCGATTATCCAAACGTCACAACAATTGCCCGTTCCTTTTATGAAGAACAGCAAGATTTTGATAGTGCAGTAGAGCTTGCTGTGAACGAGTTAATTCGAACAGAATCTTATCCGTGGTTTGAGGTTCTAAAAGAATATATCGATAAAGGATTTACTAAAAATATTTCACCAGACTATTTTTATAAAGTATTAGTTACATTAAATAATGTAGATCAAGTACAATTTACGCAAATTGTTTCATCACTTTGGCACAGCTATAAAGATGAACAAAATTACTTATTATGGCTCAACACAATAAATGAATTTTTCATACATATCGAAATACATTCGTCCGATATATGGGACGAAATTTCTTCTCTTTACGAAGAAACATACTTTGAATTAATTCAAGGTCAATATATGCTTAGACAATTACACGATATCATTCCAAACCTGTTAACAAATTGGTTAAAGGTAGTCAATCCCTCTCATGCTGTATTTCCATCTGCAGCAGTATTGGCATGGGATGAGATTTTTCCTTCTAAAATAGATTCAGCGGATATAAAAGATGCAGAAGACCTACTGTCATATTCTATTAATCATGTGAATGGCTTAGAGTATAGTTTACATCTTTTTGAATCTATTACACACTGGGCACAAGAACATGATTTAGAAATGGGTAACCGATTTAGCTGGTTAGTTGGTGAGCTTGCAGATTTAAGAACAAATCGCCTATTAGTAACTGGAACTTCAGGGAACGGAAAAGCTTCATTTATTAACTCTATTTTAGGAGAAAATATATTAGAAAACTCAATCTCAAATGTAGTTGTTTTTAAAAATGACGCTTATACAGAAATTAACGCTATAACAGATTCGGAAATTACAACAACTGAGAATTTCTCTGATTTCCATAACATGATGGCAGTGCATCGTCAAACATATAGAGATAGAGCGTGTGTTGAATTTAAATTACCATGCAGGTTTTTAAGTGAAAATAAACTTACATTCGTTGTTACACCTAGCTTTAATAGGAACAATGACGCGAGAGATGAGGTGTTTGAATATTTAAACTCTGTAGATGAATTACTATTCGTATTGAATACGGATTCACCTTTTACTGACAAAGAACGTGACATTCTATTAAGTATCCAAGAACATACACCAAATCTACAAGTTCATTTCTTATTAAATAAAATTGATAACATTTATAATGAAGCAGAAGCAAAAAGAGTTATACAAGATACGCAAGTGAGAATAAATACATATTTCCCTAATGCAAGAGTTTTCCCTTATTCTTCGTTATATACAAATAGTAAACAACTAAACGATTTAACTGAGTTTATTCATTTTAACTTTAACCATAAAAATATCGATGCAGAACGTACTGAAAAGCTATTGTTTTTCATTAGAAAAACAATTACATATCTTTTGGATAAACGCGTCGAGAGGGAAAATAATCTAGTGGATTCTATTAATTGGAATGAAGATATGTTAGTTAAACTAAATGCTTGTATTAATAACCTTACTGCTTTTGAGAAGGAAAAAATTCATTTAATTACAGAAACATATCGTACAATGAAAAACGAAATTACTAATGATCTTACAGAACATATTCCGAAACTATTGCAGAGTTGTTCCGATTTAATTAGTGAAGAAAGTGATTTTGGGCACATTGATATTGAACTAAATACAGCGATGAATGAAAGGGTGCAACAATATCTAGAACAAACTGTATTACCTAATCTTGCTCGCTCTATGCAGAATTGGATTGCGACTTCTAATAACGAGCTCCTTCAAAGTCAATTGTACTTAGCAGAAACCAGTGAAGGACTTAATTCTTTATTTGGAGAAAATCGAATACAGTTAGAATGTGACTTTAAAGTAATTGATGACTGGCGCAGAGATACTGATAGAATGACAACTAGAATACAAATGGAAGAAGTAAATATTTTACGCCGATTTACGCCAGCACAATTTTTACTGAAAAGTGCCGGTAAATTATTTGGAGTTCTTCCTAAAAATAAAGCTATGCTATATAACAAATACAAACAGTATTTAGAAAATGAAGATTATACCGATGTAACGGCTTCTATTATGAAGAAATTTTTCTTGCAGTTTGAGCTATTTGAAAACACACAAGAGCGGGATATTAATATGTTCTTCAGAAATCCATTTGGCTCGTTGGAACAAGCTGTAAAAAACACTCATTTAGAAATAAAAGAAAAACAAGATAAACTGCATAAAATGAAATCAAACCCTGAAGTTTATCATGATCCTATAACGCTCTTTGAATTGAGATTACGTCAATGTGAAGTAATCTTAAATATAGGTGAGGATAATGCCTATACAGATTTAACTTTAGAAACAAGCGTAGAATAAAAGTAAAATATATCAAGTTTTTTATATAAAATTGCATCATGTGTTATAAGAGAGTAAAAAGGGAGCAACTGTAGTTAGTTGCTCCCTTCGCATTTATAGATTATTTTTCAGTTTCTTTAATTTTAGTTTTTACTTCTCCAGTTTTAATTTTATTACTTTCTGAGAAACGTAATAAATCGCCTTCAATAATTTTGTCAGACATTCTTAATTCATTTTGTGCACGATTAATCATTTCTTGAGCTTCTTTTTTTGGTAAATCTACAACCTCACCTGTTTCTCGATTATAAAAAGTATGATTTGTATATGCATACTTGTCTGTAACGAAGCTGCCATCACGGAAAACAACAAATCCGTTATATTCATCTGAAAACATATCATGACCAAAACCGATATCGTTAGTAGTATCAACCCCTAATAAATTTAGAATAGTAGGTTTCATATCGATTTGTCCAGTAGGCTTTGAAATGGTTTGACCTTCTTTTTGTCCAGGGACATGAATATATAAAGGTGTACGTTGTAAATTTAAAGTATCAAATTCTGTTATTTGATCTTTTTCTAAAAACTGCGCCATTGCGCGATTATGTTTTTCGGAAATGCCATAATGATCACCGTATAACACAATAATAGAATCATCATAAAGCCCCTCAGCTTTTAAACGCTCAATAAAGTTTTTAATTGATTCGTCTAAGTAACGAGCTGTTACGATGTAGCGATCAAATACGCCATTACCAGAGTTGTATGGTTCAATGAATTTTGTATCTTCATCATACGTAAATGGATAATGGTTTGTTAAAGTAAGGAAACGAGCGTAAAATGGTTGATCAACAGTTTTTAATATATCTACTGATTGATCAAAGTATTCGATATCTTTTAAGCCCCAATTTAAATTTGTTTCGGGTGTAATTTTGTAATCAAGTTCATTATAGTAACGATCATAACCAAGAGCAGAGTACATGATATTACGATTCCAAAATGTTGCGTTATTCGCATGGAATACAGTAGTGAAATAGCCTTGCTGACGTAAAATTTCTGGAGTCGCAGTATAATCGTTGTTACCGTGCGTGAAGAATACAGCTCCTCGATTTAATGGATACAACGATGTATCTATTAGAAATTCAGAATCTGATGTTTTTCCTTGACCAGTTTGGTGGAAAAAGTTATCGAAGTAATAGCTTTCATTTATGAATTCATTCAAGAATGGTGTAACTTCTTGACCGTTAACTGATGCGCCTATTAAAAAGGTTTGTAGGGATTCAAGAGTGACAACAATTACGTTTTTTCCTTTTGCTGCACCAAACATGTTAGGGTTTGGCTCACTTTGGTTTGCCTTTACGTAGTTTTCAGTTTCTTGTAATTTACTACTATCAGCAAGTGCTTTTTGTGATCCTGCTTTTACTTGTAGTGTTAAATCATATACTTGATGAGTGTATAGTCCTAAATTTTTAACAAGCATTACTCGGTCGAATGATCTCGTTAATAGTTCAGGTCGTTCTTTTTCTGCAAGGTGTAGATTCGCAAAAAATACACCAATTGTTAAGAGAAAATATAACAAGCGTGCCGGATGAGTTACACGTCCTGTTTGGAAGACTAGTGCCTTCTTCTTTAACAAAATAAAGAAGAAAATAATGTCTACGAAAGCGAGTATAATTTTATAGTTCAATATTTCTATAATACTGCCGCCTAATTGGCCAAAGTTTGATGTTTGTCCAAGTACTGGTAACGTAACGAAATCACTATAAAAATCATAGAACATTACATTTCCAACGAGAACTATAGTTAATAAGAGATTAATACATAGCGCTATATAATTTCGCTTTTCACCAGTTGCAAATAATGCTAATCCGACAAAAGCTAATGATGCAGCGAGAGGGCTAATAAACAAAATAAGCTCTTGTGTAGAAGACTCAATTTTTAAATTGAAACTGAATCTTGTAATAAGATATGTTTTTAACCATACTGCTAAAGCAATTATTAAAACAAAGCTTATATTTTGCATTTGTAAATTTATTTTATTCTTCATTTTTACACCTTCTTTATAGAGTTTATTTAACTAAGGTTATATATTATATTTTTATAACTATTAGAGTGTGGTGAATCATTTAGATTATATTTTTCTAAAGGTAATAATTTGAAGTATTCATATATATACAATGGAGAATTTTAAAGCGAAGTAACATACATCTAATTTTTTTAGAAACAGAGCAGAAAAAGTCATAGTCGTAGTAAAAAATACTTATAGACATCCTAACATATTAAACACTACGGCGATGTTACAAAATATCGAACAAATGAAAGTGAAAATGAATAGATGGATTTTTAAACTATTGACATTCAACTAGTTTGAATTTTCAGAAAAGTAAACTTGAAGAAAACGGTTATATTAATTAGTAGAAAACTACATTCTATATAGAATGTAGTTTTTCATGTGTTTTCAATATATCCCGTAAAATCCTGATTCTTTGTGGCTTAATCATCAGCGGGGGAGGGATAATAATTTCGTTAAAGCTATTATTAGATAAGTAAAGTGTTGGTGAAACTTAAAACATTTGACTGGCATCTTAATTAAAAAGTTTAAATACCTGATAAATATTTTCCAACATACAACCCACTTGCAGCTGCTTGAGATAATGAGTGAGTGACGCCTGAACAATCTCCAATTAAAAATAGCCCATTCATACTTGTTTCAAAGTGGTTATTGATTTTTATTGTAGGAGCATAGAACTTTCCATCAATTCCATATAATAAAGTATCTTTATCGATAGGTTCTTGGATAAATTGTTCTAAACGTAATAAAAATTTTTTGAGTCCTTCAATATATAATTGAGGAATTTCTTTATTCAAGTCTCCATAATCTCCGTGTAGTGTAGGCTGTATACGATTATGTTTCATGTTGTTCTCCGCTGTAGGTTGTTTCTTTATTAAGTCCTCTAAACGTTGTATAACAATCCGATCTCGCCCTTGGTTAATGCTTTTAATAATTGAACTTGCGTATACATTTGCTTCTTTGAGAGTTGAAAAATAGCGCGGGATAAATAAAGTGAAATTTAAGTTAGGTGTGCCAGTTCCTTCCTCTCGAAAATTTTGACCGTCAGGCATAACTAAACCTTCTTCGTACTTTCTAATGATGCGTCCTTTTGGATTCATACAGTACGTAGTTGCGGTGAAGTGTTCATGCTCATAAGAAAGTTTTGTCTCAAATGTATCTTTTAATATAGAACGTAATTGGTGCTCTTTCATCTCTACTCTAATCCCTAAATCTACACGAGTTTGCTCTTGAGAAATATTTAGAGAAGTGCACATTTCTTTTAGCCAATCCGCCCCGGAACGTCCTGTTGCAAATACGATTTGCTTAGATTGAACTATTCCTTGATTTGTATCTATTTTAAAATGATTTTTCTGTTTCATGATATGCTCTACATCTATATGAAATCGGATATTTATTTTCGTAAGTAAAAATTCGTAGAGCTGCTGAAAAATATTACTTGAAAGTGTAGTGCCAAGATGCCTTACTTCTGTTGTGAGCATTTGTAAACCACACGTTTCAGCTCTCTTATTAAGAGTTGGATTTTCTGTAGAATATTTTGAAACAGAATTTCCTCCGAACTGACATAGAATCTCATCTACTTCAGCCATAAGTTGTAAAAAGCCTTCTTTACCGACTTTTTGCTCAAGTTCTCCGCCAAATCCGTTTGTATAATTAAATTTCCCTTCAGATTTTCCTAAACCACCAAACCCGAAATATTTATCACATGTAGTACAATTACACACTTTTCCTTGGTCTAAAGGACAATGGCGATCTTCTAGCGCTTTACCTTTATCAAGAATTAAAACCTTTTTATTACTTTTAGCTAGTGAATAAGCCATAAAAATGCTACTCACTCCAGCTCCGATAATTGTAACATCATACATATTCTTTCACCTGCTAACGAATAGTTTGTTTTTTATTTTCTTAGTGTATAACACTTTTATGAAGTTAAGAAATAGCTTTTATTAATAAAGAGGGAGTTTTTGAACTTGATGCTTTTCTAATTTCTCCGAGTGGTGGAGTAAATACAAATGTTTTTATTTGAAAGAAGAAATAGTTTTAAATGATCACTATGTCATATGATTAATAAAATCTTACATATAAAAAACAGACCTTTTAAGTGAAGAGGTCTGCTAATCATTTGAAATAGTTGTTAAGTGCATAAATTTGAAGAGAATTATAGTTTTATTTAGCGAAGACGTGGTTACCGATTACCGCTACTGTTTGACGTGTCGTAATCCATTTGTTTGTTGAAGTTTTTGGATTGTAAAAATAAAGCCAATCAGAATGTATTCCATTTGTAGAGATAGCCTCTTCTACTGCCATTTTTGCTTCTGCGCTTGCAGGCTGATTAATTCTACCATCGGTAACAGGAGTAAATGCATATCCGCGTTTAATAGGTTCATAAATAACACCTGTTATTGTATTTGGAAAACCATTTGCATTTACACGATTCAGGATAACTTTCGCCACCGCTACTTTTCCTTTATATGATTCGCCACCTGCCTCAGCAGTAACTAAGCGTGCCATTAAGTCTTTTTCTTTTTCTGAAATACTTGAATTGATTTTTAAATGTTGTCCTGTATAAAGCTTGTTTCCGACTGTATTGTTAATTTGTTTTATAGATTGAACGGTAACATTGTAACGCTTTGCTATAATTTCTAATGAATCTCCCAGCTGTACTTGATAAATAATTTGTCCAGAGATGTTCTTAGGTTTGTCGTTTTGATGAACAGTGACCTCATTTGATTTCATGGATCCTGGAATATGTAACTGTTCACCAATAAAAGTTTGATCTTTTCCTTTATTATTTGCTTGTTTAATAGATTGTATTGAAACTCCATATTGTTTACTGATACCCCAAAGTGTATCATTCTTTTTTACTGTATGAATGGTGGAAGCCTCAGCTACACCTTGATTACATACGAATGTAATTGCTGCCGCAGATAAAGGAATTATATGTTTTATTTTTAATAATTTCATTGTAAATCCTCCCAATAAAAAATTAAGTTTTAACTGTTGAGTAATGTAGTTCAGAGTATATAAGGTATGTATTTGTATTTTAATATAAGTATATTAGCACGTATGGAATAAATAATCATTATAAGTTTTTTATTTATATCATGTAGGACCCAAATATGAAATATTGCATATGAAAGCCCATTGAAGTTCGAGTTGTTGATTACTATAATTTATCTAGTGAAAAGGGATATTAAATTTTTTTAATGCATTGAGATGAGAATATGTGGATGTTTTTAAATTTTACTTATATGCAATATTCCATATTTATGAAATGTTATTTATTAAGTAGCTTATGTTATATTCGATAAGTGTGATATAAAACAGAAAGAGAGAGGAATAAAAATGAGCAATAAGAAGTTTATTTTGAAATTATTCATATGTAGTACTATACTTAGCACATTTGTATTTGCTTTCAATGATAAGCAAGCAGTTGCTGCTAGCGCTGGTAATGGGCTTGAAAACTGGTCAAAATGGATGCAACCTATACCCGATAACGTACCGTTAGCACGAATTTCAATTCCAGGAACACATGATAGTGGAACGTTCAAGTTGCAAAATCCGATAAAGCAAGTATGGGGAATGACGCAAGAATATAATTTTCGTTACCAAATGGATCACGGAGCTAGAATTTTTGATATTAGAGGGCGTTTAACAGATGATAATACGATAGTTCTTCATCATGGGCCATTATATCTTTATGTAACATTGCATGAATTTATAAATGAAGCGAAACAATTTTTAAAAGATAATCCAAGTGAAACGATTATTATGTCTTTAAAAAAAGAGTATGAGGATATGAAAGGGGCAGAAGATTCATTTAGTAGTACGTTTGAAAAAAAATATTTTCCTGATCCTATCTTTTTAAAAACAGAAGGGAATATAAGACTTGGAGATGCTCGAGGAAAAATTGTGCTACTAAAAAGATACAGTGGTAGTAATGAATCTGGAGGATATAATAATTTTTATTGGCCAGATAATGAGACGTTTACGACAACTGTAAATCAAAATGTAAATGTAACAGTACAAGATAAATATAAAGTGAGTTATGATGAGAAAGTAAAATCTATTAAAGATACGATAAATGAAACGATTAACAACAGTGAAGATTGTAATCATCTATATATTAATTTTACAAGCTTGTCTTCTGGTGGTACAGCATGGAATAGTCCATATTATTATGCGTCCTACATAAATCCTGAAATTGCAAACTATATGAAGCAAAAGAATCCTACGAGAGTGGGCTGGGTAATTCAAGATTATATAAATGAAAAATGGTCCCCAATACTTTATGAAGAAGTTATAAGAGCGAATAAGTCACTTGTAAAAGAGTAAAGATTGTCATAGTAAGAAGCGATGAAATACATCGCTTCTTTTTTGTTTTCTAAAAATTAACATCAAATATAGTTTTACATATCGTACGTTCATGATAGAAAAAAATCGAAACTTAAGCTATAATTACTACATATAAAATTTGTACCTATAAATTAAATATGTGATAATGAATTTGATTTATTCTAACGAAACGGAGGTATATACTATGAAGTTTCCACATGATTTTTTATTCGGAGCTGCTTCAGCTTCTTATCAAGTAGAAGGTGCATGGAATGAGGATGGAAAAGGTGTTACGAATTGGGATGAGTTTTCAAAAATTCCTGGCAAAACATACGATGGAACAAATGGTGAGGTAGCGGTTGATCATTATCATCGATATAAGGAAGATGTTCGTTTAATGGCTGAGATGGGATTGGAATCGTATCGTTTTTCGATTTCTTGGGCGAGAATATTGCCGACTGGAGATGGAGAGGTAAATGAAAAAGGAATTGAATTTTATAACAATTTAATTGATGAATGTTTAAAGTACGGGATTGTACCGTTTGCCACTTTATATCATTGGGATCTACCATTACCGTTAGAAAAAGATGGTGGGTGGACGAATAAACGAACAGCAGAGGCTTTTGTAAAGTATGCAGAAATTTGCTTTAAGGCATTTGGTGATAGAGTGAAACATTGGATTACTTTCAATGAAACAGTAATGTTTTGTGGATTAGGCTATTTAAAAGGTGCACATCCACCAGGAATACAAAATGATGTTCCAAAGTATTTTCAAGCGACTCATTATGTATTTTATGCGCATGCGAAAACAGTTGCGGTGTACAAGCAGCTGAAACAGTATGGGGAGATAGGGATTACACATGTTTTCTTACCTGCTTATAGTGTGGATGATCAAAAAGAAAATATACTAGCAGCAAATCATGCGAATGAATATGAAACGCATTGGTACTACGATCCAGTTTTAAAAGGTGAGTATCCGTCTTATGTTGTACAGCAATTAAAGGAAAAAGGATGGACTCCTAATTGGACGGGTGAAGAATTAGAAATCATTAAACAAAATGCCGGGAAAAATGATTTTATTGGCTTGAATTATTATCAACCGATACGAGTGGAAAGATACGATATGGATCTAAAGAATGAAGAACATTCTCGAGAAAACTCAACACTTGCTCCAGGTAATCCTTCTTTTGATGGTTTTTATCGAACAGTAAAAATGGATGATAAAACATATACCAAATGGGGTTGGGAAATATCTCCCGAAGGTTTCTTAGATGGATTGCATATGTTGAAAGCGCGTTACGGTGACATAAAGATGTATGTAACGGAAAATGGACTTGGTGATGAAGATCCAATCATTGACGGAGAAATTGTAGATGCTCCGCGAATTAAATTTATTGAAGAGCATTTAAAAGTAATGAAGCGTGCAATTCAAGAGGGAATTAATTTAAAAGGTTATTATGCATGGTCAGTTATTGATTTGTTAAGTTGGTTAAATGGATATAAAAAGCAATATGGCTTTATTTTTGTCGATCATAATGATAACTTAAAACGTAAGAAGAAACTTTCGTTTCATTGGTATAAACATGTGATCGAAACGAGAGGAGAAAATTTATAAAAGATAAAAGAGTATTTTAGGAGAAAGTGTATGAGTGCAAAGTATAAACAAATTGCAGATATTTTAGAGCAAGACATTCGAGAAGGCCTTTTTAGTGAAACGAAAAAACTACCTACAGAAGAAGCGTTGATGAACCGATTTGAAGTAAGTCGTAATACGATACGTAAAGTGATTAGCCAGCTTGTTAATAGAGGCTATATTTTTCAAGTGCAAGGTAGTGGCATGTTTTTACGTGAAACTTCTGTAACAGATTACGTTAATTTAGGCAGTTTACGCGGATTAACAAAAAATCTTGTTTCGCAAAATATTGAAACGAAAGTGCTCGAGCTTGAAGTAATAGATGCGGACGAAGAGATAGCAAAGCGAATGCAATGTGAAACTGGAACTAGGTTATATTTCTTGAAGCGTTTAAGAATTGTAGACGGTAAACCATTCTCTATTGAAGTAAGTTATTTCAAAAAAGATATCATTCCTTATTTGAATGAAGAAATAGCATTAAGTTCTGTATACAGTTATTTCATTGAGGATTTACGATTAAATATTGGCTTTGCCGATAAAGTTATTAGTTGTGAAAAAATAAATAAAGAAAATGCAAAGCTTTTAGAACTAAATGAAGGTGATCCAGCGCTTCTTATTGAAAATACAGTTTATCTTGTAAATGGAACAATTTTCGAGCTATCTCAATCAATGTTTCATTATGAAAAGACCAAACTTTTAAATCGAATTAATTTTAATTGAAAATGAATATAAGTAGCCTTGTAAAAAAGCAACTGGTCCTAAGTGAGCAGTTGCTTTTTATTTTTAAAGTGGATGAGCAAAAAAACACAAAAGTGGTTGGTCCGTTTTTTACAAACTTCTATTATGATAAGAGAAGAAAGGTAGTATTTTATTCATGCTTTAAAATAGACTGGCCTAAGAGAGGTGGAAGACAATGAGTTTTGCGATTTCACTAGTTGTTATTATTGTAGTTGTATCACTATTTGGGACCGTACTAGTCGCACGAAATGTAGAAGAGAATTACGGTAAGTCTACAAAGAGGAATGTGAAAAACTTATCCGCTATCTATGTCATTCTTCTTTTAGTGCTTCTTGTAGGAGTTACTTGGTATGCGGTCGTTATTTTATAAAGTTTGTATATGATGAAGGAGTTAATATATTGATGAAAAATGAGCGCCACGTTTTAGTTGTTTTCCCGCATCCGGATGATGAGTCGTATTGCGTGGCTGGAACAATTTTGGCTTATACTGAGCAGAAAGTCCCTCTTACTTATGTTTGCTTAACACTTGGTGAAATGGGGAGAGCGATGGGGAATCCACCTTTTGCAACTCGTGAATCTTTATATACAATTAGAGAGAAAGAGTTAAAGCGAGCTACAAATATTTTAGGGATTGAAGATTTACGTATGATGGGATATCGTGATAAAACTCTTGAATTTGAAGAGCCTGGAAAATTAAGAAGCTTGATTCAAAACTGTATTGAAGAATTGGATCCTTCTGTAGTTATTTCTTTCTATCCTGGGTATGCAGTTCATCCGGATCACGATGCAACAGGGGAAGCAGTAGTAGAGGCCTTAGCTAATATTTCGGAAAGTAAACGACCAGCCTTTTATGCTGTAGCTTTTTCGAAAAATCATGAAGACGAAATAGGACCTCCAGATTTTAAAAATGAAGTGAAAAAATATGTTCCGAAAAAATTGGAAGCATTACGAGCACATGCATCACAATTTACAACTAAAGTGGATGAGCTGGAAAGGGAGTATGAAGACGGTATTTCAGGCGCAGTTGAGTGGTTAGAAAGAGAACCGTTTTGGATATATTCATTCAAAGATAAAAATATGTGATGCTACATCTGAAGGTGATGAATATGTATTTTGAATATAAGAATCGAAAGATTTTTTACAATATAGAAGGATCGGGTCCTGTCATATTGTTTTTACACGGTCTTGGAGGAAATTCGAATAATTGGTTATATCAAAGAAAATACTTCAAGAAGACATGGACCGTAATCTCACTCGATTTACCTGGGCATGGGAAATCCGAAGGGATGGAAATTAGTTTTAAAGAATATTCAAATGTTTTATATGAGTTATGTAATCATTTAAAGCTAAAATCAGTAACAATTTGTGGTCTTTCAAAAGGAGCTAGAGTGGGTATTGATTTTGCTATTCAATATCCACGTTTTGTTTCTAGCTTAATTGTTGTAAATGCATTTCCCTATTTAGAACCGGCAGATCGTAAAGAACGACTTGAAGTATATGATTTACTTAGCTTGCAGGATAAAGGGAAAACTTGGGCTGATACGTTATTGAGAGCAATGGGAGTAGAAGATAATGATGCAATTGTCCGAGGATTTCATCAATCCCTACAAACGATTCATCCGACGCATATTCAAAGGCTATTCGCTGAATTAGTTGATTACGATCAAAGACCATACCTCTCTAACATTGCATGTCCTGCATTAATAATACGAGGAGAGAATGATTATTTTGTTCCGGAAAAGTATGTGAGAGAATTTGAAAAACACCTGAGAAACGTGACTTTCGTTGAGTTGAAAAATAGTGGGCACTTGCCTTATTTAGAACAGCCTACTAGCTTTAATGTGACGGTAGAGGCATTTTTAAATCATGTGCTTGATTAATACCATTTTTGCAGTGAATACTGTTATTAATGAGTTCAGGACACCAGCTTGGAGAGGAGGGAACTAAATGGAATGGCAACCGAATCGTGAAGATAAGATACCAGTTTATAAACAAATTGCTGATTACATTGAAAGAGGCATTTCTACCGGTGAATTCCCTTCTGATAGAAAATTACCTTCCGAGCGTATGTTAGCACAGAATTTACAAGTGAACCGGAGTACGGTCGTAGCTGCTTATGAGGAATTGAAATCACTTGGGGTAGTAGAACGGAAAAAAGGAAGTGGCACTCGGGTGAATACAGATATATGGGGTGTGTCACATAAACGAATACCGAACTGGGGTAGGTACGTTGAGGATGGATCGTTCTTACCTAATGTACCACTTGTTCAACAAATTCGAACGGAAACACAAAAAGATGATTTAATCAATTTAGCGAGTGGTGAATTGTCATCAGATTTAATTCCGAGTGATAGATTTCGAACAATTTTGTCGGAGAAAACATTTATGGGAAATCTCGGTTATGACCATCCGCTTGGAAATGAAATGTTGCGAAAAACCATTGCGGCACATGTCGAGCAATATAAACAAATAGAAGCAGATTCAAGCTCTATTCTTATTACATCTGGAGCTCAGCAAGCACTTAATCTTATCGTTCAATGTTTGTTAAAGCCTGGAGATGCGATTGCAATTGAGGATCCCTCCTATTGTTATTCACTTCCGATGTTTAAATCAGCAGGTTTAAAAATATTCCGTTTACCAGTTGATCAGCATGGTATGAATCCAGATGACTTAATCGATTTGCACAAAAAGCATCGCATTCGTATGGTGTTTTTAAATCCGGATTATCAAAATCCAACTGGAACGGTACTTTCATTGGCAAGACGTAAAAAGGTTTTAGAACTATCTTCTGAATTTGGTATACCGATTGTAGAAGATGATCCGTATAGTTTGACTTCTTTTAATGGAGAAGTGAATCCAACATTGAAATCGATGGATCAAAATGGGAATGTTCTTTATGTGAGCTCATTATCAAAAATTGTTGCATCAGGATTACGTATTGGTTGGGTAATTGGCCCCACGCGCGTAATTGAGAGATTGGCAGATGCGAAGCAGCAAGTTGATTTCGGTCATAGTGTATTTACACAGTGGGTAGCGAACCAATTTTTAGAATCTGAGGATTTTCATACGCATATTACGATGCTCCGTGGACAACTGAAACAAAGAAGAGATGAGTTAATTAGAAAGCTTGAAGAAATATTAGGGGACCAGATTGAATTTTTTGTTCCTGAGGGCGGAATACATTTATGGTGCAAAGTGCAAGGAACGTTTGATGAATATCATTTACTAGGTGAATCTATACAAAATGGTGTAGCATTTGTCCCAGGAAGCGTCCTAGGTTCGAAAAGTGAATATATCCGATTTACTTTTGGCAGAGCGAATGTAGAACAAATTCAGCTTGGAGTTACAAGGTTTGCGGAAACATTAAATGAGATTTCATAATAGCGAAGCGTAATATGGAAATGAGGAAAAGAAATGAAGTACGTGACGCTTTTACTTCAAGTAGGCGTGCTATATGTGTTTAGCTTAGCTGGTACGTGGATTCAAGGAGTATTCCATCTGTCGATGCCAGGAAGTTTAATAGGGATGTTAATATTGTTTCTACTCCTTTCTACTCGTATTTTTCCATTAAAGTGGTTTGAGGTAGGGGCAGAAAAGTTAATAGTATTTTTACCGTTATTTCTAATTCCTTCGACAACAGGATTAATGGAATATGGATCTTTTCTTTTAAGTAAGGGGAGTGTTATATTCCTTTTAGTAATTGCAAGTACGGTAGTAACATTGATTGTTTCAGGGTATGTAAGTCAATTATTAGTAACATCAAAAAAATAAAATCGACAAGGTGCACGATTCAAATGGTCTTAATTATTATTACTGTAGTAATTTATTTATTGGCGACAAAGTTATATAAAAAATTTACGTTTCCATTTACGTTACCGGTATTAACAGTTACAGCAATTATGATTTGCTTATTTTTGATATTTGGTATTTCTCATCATGAGTATAAGGAAAATGGGGGAGACATTCTTTCAGGTTTTTTGAGTCCTGCAATTGTAGCGTTAGCCATACCTCTATTTAAAGAGCGAAAGATACTTATGAAAAACTTTTTAGCGATACTAATCGGCGTAGTGATAGGTATAGTGGCTTTAACGAGTATGAATATAGTGATTGGTGGAATTTTAAATATAGATAAGGAACTTATATTAACAACTTTACCACAATTAGCGACAATGCCTATTGCCATTTCATTAGCGGATCAAATTGGTGGCATTCCATCTATGACTTCTAGTTTTGTAGTTGTTGCAGGGATAACAGGTGCTATTATCGGACCGACAGTACTTAAGTTTTTCCGTATAACAAGTACGATTGGAAAAGGAGTGGGGATGGGCTGCGCATCACATATTATTGGTGTGAGCCGTCTAGTGAAAGAAGGAGAGAAAGAGGCAACTATCGGTTCGGTAACGATGATTGTAACAGGGATACTTATTAGTATATTAGTACCTTATGGAGTGAAATTTTTATTTTGAAAATTAATGAATCGTAATAAGGAGTATAACACTACTCATTTTAGAGCGTAATGGAGATGATTAAAATGACAACATGGTTTATAGTTACATTATTTATTTTTGGTGCTCTTAAAGTACTAGTTTCTAGTATGCCAACTTCTGTTGTAGAATCAATTATTAGTAGATTTGAGTTACACCAAAAACTTGATGAGGAAAATACTACTGTAACGGTAGATGGGGAAAGTATAGAAGGAGAAATGAAACTTCAAGTTATTCATGAATTTAACGAGGCTTTATTTTTAGATAAACATTATTTTCCGCCGCAAGGGAATGGTACACCGATAGTCATGGAGACGAAGAAAGGAAAAAGAGAGATTAGATTTTCTATATATAGCTACGAGGAACACGTTGATGTAGTAAAGCAATATAAGAAGAAAGTAGTTGCATATCGTTTGCGATCAAAAAGCCTTCAAAGTCGTTCAGTAGCAGTAACTGAAGATTATGCTTAAGGAGAGACCGTTATTATAACGGTCTCTTTATTTTTGCATCCAAGTATATAATTTCCAAATAAGAGAAAAGAAAATGATATATCCAAATAAAGAATAAGCATGATGCCAATTCCCGTTATGTACAAATAAACCTAACCTCTCAGCAACTTGTTCAAAAATACTAGCACAAAGCCCTATTAAAATAATAAATAGAGTTCTAGAAACTGCAGATAATGTTTTTGAAATTTGTATGAAAATGATTGTTAAAATTGGTAGCACAAACAACGTAAAGCCTATGTTAACTGAAAATATAGATGAGAAAGGTCTAACTGGAAAGGAATATATTTGTGTATGCACAAAGAAAGCATCTAAGCAAGTTCCAATAATAGAAGAAAGTAAGACTGTAACTAATAATGCTAAAAAATCATTCTTCTTCTCGAAGGAGGACATTTTTCTTTGCGAGAATTGCGAGTTCAATTTTTTCGAGTGTTTTGCAGTAGTCTTCTGTAATTTGTCCATTTATATTTTCCTCCTTATCAACTAAATAATTTACAACTTGCCAATCGTTAAACCAATCTTCATTTTCAACTTCTTCATGTTTCATATCCCGCCATGCATAGATGAGTGCAGGGCTGTATATACGATACGCGTCACTACGTAACTGGCATTTCTTTATTCGGCGTTTATAAAACTCACGCGAAAAAGATTCATTTACACTAGAAAATAAATGAGGCCAGTAATCTTTTCTTGAGCCTGTATGTGGATGGTGATGGACCCAGTTTATTATTTGAGATAAAATATGTGTATCCCGAAATAACAATGAATACAACCGTTTTCCAAGTGAAATTCGTTCATGCAAAGAAGTGAAATGTTTCATTGTATCACCAAATAGTAATACTTTTTGCTTTTTATCATTTTCGTAAAATGGGAAAAGGATATGATTAAACTGAAAAAAATCAAAGAGTTTAAATCCAATACTATTTAATACAGTCTTTTTAAAGTGTGCATTTTGAATAACTCTTTTTTCTAAGTAGTTTTGTTCATTAACAATAGTTGCGATCGCTAATGTTTTTTTGTTACCTGTTTTCCAAAAATGGTTCCACATTGTTTCCATAAATGTAGAAACATTTAAGTGAGTGAGAAGGTGAAATAGCTTTTTTGATTTTTTTACACTTTGCTCATATAGTAAAAATTGAGGATATACATCTTGGAAAATGAGCCAATTTCCTCTTTCTAAAAAAGAGAAAAATGTAATTTGATCTTTCTCGGATAAAAGCCTCGTATATAAATCTCCCTTTAAATCTGTCATATTCCAGCCACCGTTACGTGATACGATATGCCCAAGTAGTGCCCAATGTATTTCTGGATATTGAATGTAAAATTGGTAGTATGCACGTGTTCTTGTGACGTTATTTTTATTTAGTTCTTTTGTCTGAGCTTTAATTTTATCGATGATAAGTTGCTCTTCTTTCGTTAATGTATACATGGTGCCAGAATGAATGAGTTTGCTTTTTTGTTTTAACTCATTTTTTATATCGAATAGGGAGAGAGGAAGTGCTTTGGAAGGTTCGTTATATGTATTATTTGAGTTATTTGAATTGCTTCGGTACATGCCATTACCTCCCTTTTTCATGAATTTAAACGTGCATTGGCTATGAATCATTCTATTTATTTTATTACGAGTATAAGAAATAAATGAACGGTGTTTTTCTACATGTAATATAGTTATCATGCAAACAGTATGAAAAAATCTTACTGTTAAGAACTGAAATAAAAAAACAGAAACTATGTTTAATAGTTTCTGTTTTTTTATTTTGTCAATTAAATGTAACAAACGACGATTATGATTTGAATCAATTGAAAATAATTCAATAACCTTAATAAATACAATTTGAATTGAAATGTATGGTAGGAGGAAAAGGAATGCTTAATAAAATAATTTTAATTACTGGTGGTACAGGTTCGTGGGGACATGAACTTATAAAACAACTATTAGAAAAATCACCGAAAGAAATTAGAGTTTTTTCAAGGAATGAAACGGTTCAGTTTGAAATGCAGCAACAGTTTATAAATGAAGAGAGATTGAAATTTATTATTGGAGATATTCGTGATAAAGAGCAACTAGTATATGCTTGCCAAGGTGTACATTATGTATTTCATCTTGCAGCTTTAAAGCATGTTCCAGTATGTGAATATTATCCTTATGAAGCTATAAAAACAAATATACATGGTACGCAAAATGTAATTGAAGCATCTATCCAGAATCAAGTTGAGAAAGTTATATATGTTTCAACTGATAAAGCGGCCGATCCATCAAATACGTATGGGATGACAAAAGCAATTGGTGAAAAATTAATGGTTCATGCGAATGTGCAAACGAAGAAAACAAAATTCATTTGTGTTCGTGGCGGAAATGTTTTAGGAACGAGTGGAAGTGTGGTACCGCTTTTTAAAAAGCAAATTAAGCAATCTTCAAAAGTAGGGATTACCGATGCAAATATGACTAGATTTTTCTTAACCATTGAAGATGCTGTTGGATTGTTATTTAAAGCAGTATCTGAAGGAAGAGGAGGAGAAATCTTTGTTATGAAAATGCCAGCATGTAAAATAACGGATTTAGCAAGAATATTGATTGAAGATTCGAAAAAAGAAAACGTGAAGATAAAAGAGGTAGGGATAAGACCTGGTGAAAAAATAAGTGAAATGCTTTTATCTGAGGTAGAGAGTAAAACAAGTATTAGTTTTGATCAAAATTATTTTGTGGTACTACCGACTATTCCTATAGAAGGACTTCAAGAATATTATGCTAGTTATCCGCTTGTGGATGTGAAGAGTTTTAGTTCTCAACAAGACTTACTTACAAAACATGAGGTGAAACAAATGTTAGAAAAAGGAGGGTTTTTACGATGAAAAGAAATGCGAGCCTTTTAATAACTGGTGCAAATGGCTTCACAGGACGTCATGCTTGCCAATATTTTTTAGAGCAGGGCTTTCATGTAATTCCTATGTTTCAAAATCGTTCACATAGAGAAAAAATCGAAAATGGTATTACTTGTGATTTAACAAATAAGAGTGAAGTAATGAAGGTAATTAAACAAATAAAACCAGACTATGTATTGCATTTAGCAGGAAGAAACTCAGTTAATGAGTCTTGGACAGCTTCTCTGGAATATATAGAGATTAACGTAATAGGGACTTTATATTTATTAGAAGCCATTAAGCAGGAAGCCTCGCATTGTAAAACATTAGTTATAGGATCTGCATTGCAAGCAGATAGTATGAAAAACATAAAAGTTTCAAATCCATATAGTTTAAGTAAAACTATGCAAGTCATTATTGCGGAGGCTTGGGGCGGATTAATGGATTCAAATATTATCATTGCAAAGCCCTCAAATTTAATTGGTCCAGGAGTATCGAATGGTGTTTGTTCAATTCTCGCAAAAAAAATGATAGATATAGAATCGGGTAGAAGTAAAGCGATTATTGAAGTAAACAGTTTGAAAGATAGTAGAGACTTTCTAGATGTACGTGATGCAGTTAAAGCGTATCATGTGTTATTACGTGATGGTATAAATGGAAAACAATATAATGTTGGATCAGGAGTAAAACGCTCTTTATTAGATGTATTGGAACAATATAAAGGATTAACACAGTTGAATTTTACTATAAAAGAAACAGAGAATAGTGAGAGCGGCTCAAATGAAAGTTTAGTATTAGAGGATATAAAAAAGTTAGGTTGGGTTCCAGAAATCCCATTTCAGCAATCATTAAAAGATGTACTTGAGTATGCGAAGTGTAGTGACATCTGCATTTAATGAAAAATATAAAAGGATGTAAGAAATATATGAATTGTTATGAGACTATAAATAATCAAAATATGCTATCGCTTTCGATTGTTGATACGCTGGATTGGAAAGATGGAGAAGAACATGTTTTGCGCATCTATGAGGCGATAAATACATGTCGAGCATATGTGGAAAAGGTTAATCGAAAACCCAAAACAATATATACAGGAACTAGGCCTGTAATCCAAGTCTTTACTCAGTATGAATGTAGTGAGTATGGAAATGATTTTTATGAGCTCATCAAAGATCTTTTGCAAGACATAGGTCTGGAGTTAAAGATTTATATAAATCATAGTAAGTTAATGTACATTTGAAAGATTACTATAAAGCTAGACTTTAAATGATAAAGGTGGATATAAGTTATGAATAAAAAGATTCTCTTTACTGGGGGCGGTACAGCCGGACACGTAATGATTAATATGGTATTGATTCCTAAATTTATGGAAAAAGGATGGGGAGTTGAGTATATTGGATCTCAAAATGGAATTGAAAAATTATTAGTTCAAAATGTTAAGTACAATAGTATTTCAACGGGGAAGCTCCGGAGATATTGGGATTGGGAGAACTTTAAAGATCCTTTTAAAATTATAAAAGGCTGCTTACAAAGTTATAAATTAATTAAGAAAATAAAGCCTGACGTTATCTTTTCGGCAGGAGGATTTGTTTCAGTTCCTGTAGTAATAGGGGCATGGTTAAATAGTGTACCTATCGTAATACGTGAACCAGATAGCACGTTAGGACTTGCAAATAAAATAGCATTACCTTTTGCTACAAAACTATGCACAACATTCCCTCATACAGGGAAGAATGTAAGTAATGAGAAAAAGGTTTATGTAGGACCAATTGTAAGGGAAGAAATTGAGAGAGGTAACGTATTACGAGGAAGAAGGTATTGTGAATTTCAGCAAGATAAACCGGTATTGTTAATAATGGGTGGGAGTCAAGGTGCTAAGTGGATAAATGATATGGTAAGGAAAAGTTTAGATACATTATTATTAAGTTTTAATATTGTTCATATGTGTGGTAAAGGAAAGGTGGATCCTTCTATCGGAATGGAAGGTTATATGCAATTTGAATATATAGGGGAAGAGTTGCCACATATACTGAATATGGCAAGTGTTGTAGTTTCCAGGGCTGGTTCTACTGCTATTTCTGAATTGTTATTTTTGAAGAAACCGATGTTGCTTATTCCGTTAACTAATGGTTCTAGTAGAGGGGATCAAGTTTTAAATGCTGACTATTTTTCTAGGCAAGGATATGCGGAAGTATTACTTCAAGATAGAATAAGCACCAGTACATTTACAGATGTGGTAAATAAGTTGTATGTAAATAAGGAGAGATATATTCAAAACATGAATGGATTTAAGAAAACAAATGAGGAGGGAATTCATCAATTAATAGATTTAATAAATGAAGTAGTTAAATAATAAAAAAAGGAAAGAAATTATTTTCTTTCCTTTTTACTATAGTTGTTCAAATTCATTATTACCTATAACGATTACATTCCGTATAGAGTTATATGCATTTTGATTTACTATGGACGAATACCGTTTTCTAACAGCTTAGTAAATGCATTGGCATAAATAGGTTTACTGTAATAGTAACCTTGAATAAACTGACATTTATTTTTTTGAAGGAAATTTACGTGTTCTTTCGTTTCTACGCCTTCAGCAATGACAGACATTCCTAATGTATTTGCTAATGTGATGATTGTTTTAATGATTTCCATTCCATCTTCACACGTTTCAGACATTGTAATAAATTCTCTTGGGATTTTTAACGTATCGATTGGATATAAAGGTAAGTAGGCTAGGGAAGAATAGCCTGTACCAAAGTCGTCGATTGAAATGTGAATCCCTAAACTTTTTAGTGTACGCAGTTTTATCAATGTTTCTCTCTCATCCATCATTGCAATTCGTTCTGTTAATTCTAGATCAAGGGAACTTGCTGGTAAGCCTGTAGTTGCTAAAGTAGAAGAAATAGATTTTACAAAGCCTTCTTGTTCAAATTCTTTAGCAGATAAATTTACCCCTATTTTTAAATGCGAATATCCGAGTGCGTGCCAACGTTTCATTTGCTCACAAGCCTGCTGTAATGTCCATTTTCCTATTGGAATAATTTGTAGTGTTTCTTCTGCAATCGGAATAAACTCGTATGGAGAAATAACACCTAATTCAGGATGATTCCACCTGATTAAAGCTTCTGCACCGATAATTTTATTAGATTCACTATCAACTTGAGGTTGATACAAAAGGAACAATTCTTCATTTTGTATTGCGTTTGGTAAATCTTTTTCTAATCGTAATCGTCTTTCGATTTTTTTAGCGATTACATCGTCATAAATAGAGACAGAGTTAAGCTCTTTTACCTTTGCATCATACATTGCAACATTAGCGTTTTTCAGAAGTGTAGCGGTATCGATTCCGGAATGTGGATAAATAGCGATGCCGATACTCAGTGATAAAGTTAATTTATGCTCATGTATGACAAACGGCTTTTCCATGCTTTCAAATAATTGGTTACATAACTCGAATAAGGAATCTTCGTCAGTATAGTTTTCAATTAAGATTGTAAACTCATCACCACCGATTCTTGACAGATGAGTATGTGATGGAAGACATGATAGGAAACGTTTTGCTACTTCTTCTAATATGTAATCACCTGACGAATGTCCAAGTGTATCGTTAATTACTTTAAAGCGATCTAAATCTAAATATAATAATGCAAACTCACTTTGTGTTGTTTGAGCATTTTTTATAAATTTTCTTAACTTCCTATGGAAAAAGGATCGGTTCCCAATTTTCGTTACAGTATCGTGGAATGCTAAATATTTTATTTCTTCTTGTTGTTTTTTTAGTGCGGTAATATCCTTTACCATAATATAGCTTCCTGAAATTTGTCCATCTATCATAATAGGAACGATGGTAACGTATAAAAAATAAGTAAAGCCGTCTTTATATTGAGAACTAAGTTGTAAGGATGCTGATTCTTGTTGTTTAACTTTTTCTAATGCAGATATCAGTTTATGTTTATCTGCATCTAAAATAATAGAAAAACATGTCTCACCAAGTAACTCGTTCGTTGGTGCTCCAAGTAGTATGCTTCCTGCTTTATTTACATTTAAGAATATTCCATTTAAATCAATCGTAAAAATGGGATCAGGATGATATTCATATAATGATTTGAATTTTTGTTGTTTCTGAGATAGGGCCTCTGATTTATGGACTAAATCAGAAGTTCTTAAAGTAACTTTTTCTTCTAGTTGAGCATTAAATACTTGTAAACGTTTTGTTAGGGTGTCGTTTTGCATACGCACAATAGAATGGCGAATAAGTACGAAAACAAAAGCGATACAATTTCCTGTAATGAGAGTTGAAGACGATGTTTGTTCTTTTAATGTAAACCCGATTAGTATTGCAACAGCAAGATAGGGAAATACGACTAATACTTTTTTTCCTAGTATAGGGTTTACAATGAAATAATTTTTATGGCTATTATCATCTTCTGAAATAGACCCAGCTATTGCGATAAGCAATATAGGTATTCTATATAAAAGACGTAAAAATGTTATAGTGTCAGTTGATAAATGGGTATTTAAGTAAAAATAAATATAGTTAAAAGTTGCAGAACTAATCAATACAAAAATAAAGATATAAATTTTCCGCTTGGACTTAAAAATTGTTGGGCGGAAAAAGAGACTAACACCTAGTAGAAGAAATAATAGATCTGCAATTGGATATAGAAATGAAAGGAAAATATCTCCGAGTGAAAGTGAGAATATATTTAAATTTGGCTGATTAAATAAATACCATTCTAATGTGAATATGGAAGTAAGTACTATACATATATCACAAATAAAGAAAGCTTTTCCCCATTTATTGCATTCTTTTAAGATCTTATAGCAAAAAGCGATAAGGCAGAAGAATAGAAAAAACATGTAAAATACATCAGAAATAGTAAAATGATGTATTGGAAGTTCGAAAAAGGTATCTTGATACGTATATACTACTTTTCCTAATAAAAAACTACCAATTGCAATTGTAATACATATCCAAAAAGGATTTGAACTAACTTTTTTAGAGTATATAGAGTAAATTATCGATATAAATGTAATGACTTCAACGATGAGTGAAGCGAAGCGTACATTGAAATTTGAAAAATTAGTAGGGAACAGAAAGAAAAACATAAAATAGATTGAATAGCATATTAATGTTGTGATTAATATACATAGCTGTAAATTTTTATTTAATTTCAAAAAAATCACCTTCTTTAAGTATGTACTATATTCGTAATATCTATACATAATAATATTACTTAAGGATTGTATCAGATTTCCTTATAAAAAGCATGCTTATAAGGAAAAAAACAAGAGTGTAATAATTCTTAAAAATGAAAAAATACTACATTTAATGATTTTTAGTGTATCAAGATTTTAGATGGGAATTGTATATTTAGTCATCCAGTATATTTTAAAGGTTTTTTAGTGCTTTGCAAGTGGAGATGCAAATTTGCATATAAAATGATGGGATTTTCTTTCTAGGTGAGTTTTTGATTGTTATAGGCTAGTAAGTAACACCTTTGTATGTATCTATTTTCATACTAATGAGGGATTTCAAAAATGTTTTAAGTATATACAATAAAATATAGTCATTCATTACGTTTTTAGTATGGGAGGAAAAGCATGAAAAATTGGGTGAAGTTTCGAATAGCACGTCCAACAGATAAGTTTGAAGAGGTTATTGCATTCTATGGAGAAGGATTAGGTTTAAAACGTATAGGTGAGTTTAATGACCATGACGGCTATGATGGAGTCATGTTTGGTCTACCGGATGAAGAATATCATTTAGAATTTACAAGATATATAGATGGGAGCCCATGTCCAGCTCCAACAAAAGATAACTTACTTGTATTTTACATGCGAGAAGATAGTGAAATGAAAAAAGTGAGTAAAAGGCTGCATACAATGGGGTATGGTGAAGTAGAACCAGAAAATCCGTATTGGAAAGAAAAGGGGATAACGATAGAAGATCCGGATGGTTGGAGAATTGTATTGATGAAAATAGAAGAATGAGGTGTGGCGAAACTAGAGGAGAAAGACGTTTTGAGTTTTGATAGTGTAAAAGAAAATATATAAGCTTCCTTGAAGGGGATAAAATCAAGGAGAAGCTTTTTTGTGAATTTATCTGAAAATTAACATTTGATATTTTTTTCTGGAAAGATATGAAATAAGAACATATATTCTTATGGGTTGATAGTCATGTCTTTAAAGAGGGATATAGAAAAGGGAGGAATTATGAATACATATATCTATATGGTTAGGCATGGTGAATCGCCAAAATTAGAAGGAAATGAAAGAACACGTGGATTAACTGAGAAGGGAATTTTAGATGCTCAAAGAATAACTGAGATATTAGAAACAGAGGGAATTAATACTTTCATTTCAAGTCCGTATAAGAGGGCTATGTTAACGATAGAAGAGTCAGCGAATCTCCATGAAAAAGAAATATTAGTATATGAAAATCTTAAAGAGTGTAAGTTTTCAAATGAAGATAAAATTATATCGGATAAGGAAGTGTACCCACTTGTAAAGGAGATTTTTTTTAATCCAGAATATGCACTGACGGATGGAGAGTCATATGCGGATTGTCAGAGAAGAGTAGTGAGAGTGTTAAAAGAAATATTAATGAATTTTCAAGGACATAAAATTGTAATTGGTACACATGGGCTTGTAATGACACTAATGATGAACTATTTTGATAATCAATATGGACTTGAATTTTTAATGAATACATCCAAACCGGATATATATAAGCTAGAATTTAAAGAAGAGCAATTAATGAATGTAGAGAGATTATGGAGAGAAGAATGAAATGGGGTATATGGAGTGTGTTTTAAAAATTACTTTTAAAACACACTCTTTTGCATTAAGTTGAGTTTTAAATATTTTCACTAATACGTTCTTTGTTTTTGTTATTTAAAGTATGTAAGAGTTTTTGAAATACCTTAAATGAATGCTGGAATATTGGACTTTGAATAAAAGTGTATAGAAAAGTTACGATAAAAACAGGACCTCCTAGCATGAATCCAATGACTAGTACAAAGCATTCTACAATGATTCGAGCACGGCTAATAGATAACCCAGTTTTGTCAGAAATGGTAAGCATGAATCCATCGCGGGGTCCAGCACCAATGCCAGCCGCGACGTACATGCCGCCCCCAATTCCTGTAATTGCAATACCAGAAAATAAAATGAGTAAGTTTATCCATAAATAATCACTAGCGTTTGGAAGGATTTTTAATTGTAAGAAAAAGTCCATAATAGGACCGATAAGTAGTGCATTTAAAAATGTGCCCACGTTTATATATTTTCGATCTACTAGTAAAGAGATAAGAACGAGACATAATCCACATATGACACTCCAAGTACCAATTGTCCACCCAAACCGTTGGTAGAGAGCCATATTTAAAACTTCCCAAGGATGTAAACCGAGGAATTTAACTTTGACTGCGAGAGCATTTCCAAGTCCAAAAAAAATTAATCCTAGGAAAAAAAGAAAATAGCGAAAAAGAGTTAGCCTCATCTTTAAAACCTCCCAATATATAATGATGTATATTACATGTTTGAATTTAAATGTACAAATGTTATGTCTTTTTATGATTTATTAAAAATGTAAATGGATATATATTTTCACAGTCAAAAAAGTTAAAATATTTCGTTATAAGGATTATAATAGAGAGAGAACTATAAAAGGAGTGAACGAATTTGAAACAAGAACTTATTGAAAGATTTACGAGATATGTAAAGATTGATACACAATCAAATGAAGAAAGTCATACAGTGCCTACAACACCAGGGCAAATTGAGTTTGGTAAGTTATTAGTGGAAGAGTTGAAAGAGATTGGGTTATCAGAAGTGACGATGGATGAAAAAGGTTACGTAATGGCAACACTGCCTGCTAATACAGATAAGGATGTTCCTGTAATCGGCTTTTTAGCTCATTTAGACACAGCAACAGATTTTACAGGGAAAAACGTAAAACCACAAATTCATGAAAATTTTGATGGTAATGCGATTACGTTAAATGAAGAATTAAATGTTGTGTTAACACCTAAACAGTTCCCGGAATTACCATCATATAAAGGACATACAATTATTACAACTGATGGTACAACACTTCTTGGAGCAGATGATAAAGCTGGTCTTACAGAAATCATGGTCGCAATGAATTATTTAATACATAATCCGCAAATTAAGCATGGAAAAATAAGAGTAGCATTTACACCGGATGAAGAAATTGGCCGTGGACCATCGCATTTTGATGTAGAAGCGTTTGGTGCATCGTTTGCTTATACAATGGACGGAGGTCCATTAGGTGGTTTAGAATATGAGAGTTTTAACGCTGCAAGTGCCAAATTAACTTTTAGAGGGACAAATACACATCCTGGAACAGCGAAAAACAAAATGCGTAACGCAAGTAAACTCGCTATGGAATTCGATAGACAGTTGCCAGTAGAAGAGGCGCCAGAATATACAGAGGGATATGAAGGGTTTTATCATTTACTCTCTTTAAATGGTGATGTCGAGCAAAGTAAAGCTTACTATATTATTCGAGATTTTGATCGTAATCATTTTGAAGCGCGTAAAAATAACATTAAAGATATTGTGAAAAACATGCAAGAGAAGTACGGCGAAGATGCAATCGTTTTAGAGATGAATGATCAGTATTATAATATGCTTGAAAAAATTGAACCGGTGAGAGAAATTGTTGATATTGCGTATGAGGCAATGAAAAGTTTAAATATTGAACCGAATATTCATCCAATTCGCGGTGGAACAGATGGATCGCAATTATCATATATGGGATTACCAACGCCAAATATTTTCACTGGTGGTGAAAACTATCACGGTAAATTTGAGTATGTTTCGGTAGATACTATGGAAAAAGCTGTTCAAGTAATTGTAGAAATCGCAAGACGATTTGAAGAACAAGCTTAAAAAGAGAACCAAGTAGTAATGAAGTGCTACTTGGTTCTTTTCTATAGTAAAAAATACAAAGTGAAACTTGTTACAAGACGTTTGTAAAAGGGGGAAATGTTATGAGTGAAAATCAGTTTCATGGTTATATAGGGACATATACCAAAGCAGAGAGTAAGGGGATTTATAAATTTATACTTGATACGAACATCGGAGAACTTAAAGGGATTGAATTAGCAGCTTATATAGGAAGTCCGACATATGTAACGATTAGTCATAACAACGAGTACCTTTATTCTGTTGCGAAAGATAATGGGTTAGGTGGAATTGCTAGTTTTTCTATTCATAATAAATCCGGTAATCTAAATTCGATTAGCATGCAAGTTTTAGAAGGGGCATCGCCGTGCTATGTAAGTGTGAATCGGGAGAATAGTATAGTAGTAGCAGCTAATTATCATAAAGGAACAGTAGAGTCCTATTTAGTGAAAAAGGATAATGGAAGTTTAAATGCTGCTACGGTAATTGTAGAACATAAAGGGTCAGGACCAAATAAGGAAAGGCAAGAAAAGGCACATGCTCATTATATAGATTTTACTCCTGATGAAAAATATGTAGTAGCAGTTGATTTAGGAATAGACAAGGTGATTACATATAAAGAAAGTGATGGAGAACTAATAGAAGTTACACGGTTATCTGTAAAACATGGTAGTGGTCCAAGGCATCTTATATTTCATCCAAGTGCGCAGTATGCATATGTTATGACAGAATTAAGTTCAGAGATTATTGTACTTCAATATGATGCAAAGAGTGGCAGTTTTAAAGAAAAACAATACATTTCTACATTACCTGAAGATTTTAGAAAAGATAGTTACGGAAGTGCAATTCACATTTCTTCTGATGGCAAGTTTGTTTACGCAGCAAATAGGGGACATAATAGTATCGCGGTTTTCCGAGTGAATGAGCACAATGGAGAGCTCGCTTTTATTGAAACAGTATCGACAGAAGGTGATTGGCCACGTGATTTTTCTTTAGATCCGGATGAAAAATTTTTAATTGCAGCGAATGAAAGATCTAATACTTTGACTTTATTTGCTAGGGATGAAATGACAGGGGAGCTAACGCTTGTACAGACGGACGTAAATGTTCCAGAGCCAGTATGTGTGAAGTTTTTACATGTGAAAAAATAGATAGGTTTTCCTATCTATTTTTTATTAGGAAATTTTAATATAGAACTCGCCATAAATAAAAAGTCGCGTAAGACTCCCAATTTGTCCAATTTGATGCAAATTCTTTTATTTCATTTTTAGTCGGTTTCTTTTCGGAACCTGCTATAAATTTAATTGCATTATGCAAACCAACATCATCAATTGGAAAAGCTGAAGGGAATCGTAAACAACGCATCAAAACATAGTGAGCTGTCCATGGCCCTATACCGCGAATGCTAGTTAATTGTTTTTCAGCTTGCTTCACATCTTGTATTTTTAATAGAGATTCTTTTGATAATTTACCTTCTGTAATGAGCTGCGCGACGTCAATTAAGTATTCGCACTTTCTTGTAGTCATTTTTAATGTTGCGAGATCTTCTACATCTAAATTTGCTATTACTTCAGGTGATGGGAATATCCAATGTTTTCTACCGTTCCAATCTACATAATCGCCAAAATTTTCGACTAATCTTCTTTTTAGAGTATAGGCATATGTGAGGTTGATTTGTTGACCTAGAATCCCCCAGCATAGTGCTTCAAATAAATCCGGAATTCCCAAAGTACGAAGACCGTAAAATTCTTTAATGGGTTTTTGAAGGAGTGGGTCGTGTTTAGCTAATTTATAGAAGGGAGCTAAATCAGTAGTTAAATCAAACCACTCTTTTACATAGTTAGATACGGCATCGTGTGCCCATTTTTCAGAGACATATGATTCTCCTAAAAAACGTATTTGAATATTACTATCGGCATTAAAACCAATTTCAACTAATGGATTTATGTTTTGAACAGGAATGACTTTATAGATTTTATTATTTTCAATATGAAACATACATTCATTTTTAGAACGCGATAGATAGCGTAAGTTTTCTTGAAAACTAAATTCTTTTGGAACGACTAAAGACAATATTTCATTACAATCCTCTGTCATATTTACTCCTCCCGAAGCGCTTCTAATTTGAGCAATTCTTTTTTCATTTCTAAACCACCTCTAAAACCGGTAAGTTTACCATTTTTCCCAATAACGCGGTGACAAGGAATAGTGATAAGCAGAGGATTTGCCCCAACGGCAGTCCCAACTGCACGTACAGCGTTAGGTTTTTGAATTCTTTCCGCAATCTCTGAATAAGAATGTGTCTCCCCATAAGGAATTTCACGTACCGTATTCCAAACAGCTAATTGAAATGCAGTTCCGTAAACATCGATAGGAATTGTAAAGGTTTCTAGTTTGGTTTCCAAATACTCGATAAGTTCTTTTGTATATGTTTGCAGATAATCTGGATTTTGGATGAATGTATGTTGTGGCAGTTTTTTGCTAGCCCACGTATTTAGTTCTTCAAAAGTTTCATTTTGCGATCCGATGAAGCATAATCCATTTGAAGTAGCTGCAGTATGCATACGCCAATGTTTATGAATAAGCAATGTCCAATATATAGTTTTATTTTCATATGGTTTCATTATTTCATACCTCTTTTATTCCGTTCTTTTTTCGATATTCAGTAGGGGTAAATCCTGTCTTCTTTTTAAATAAAGTCGCGAAATAATCCGGATTTTCTATCCCAACATCAGTACTAATTTCCATAATGGATTGATTTGTATGTGAAAGGTATTCTGTCGCTTTTTTTATTCTGAATTGCTGTATATATTCTATTGGACTAATCCCTACAATTTTCTTGAAAGTGCGTTGTAGATGATAAGGGCTACCATGGCATATTTCTGCGAGTAAGTCGAGGGTTAGCACGTCACAATAATGTTTTTGGATATATTCTTTAATTTGCTCTACCCATTCTTCATTAGGTAAAGTTAGCCCGTTTGGTTTACAACGTTTACACGGACGAAAATTTTCATGTAATGCTTGCTCTGCCTTAAGAAAAATACGTACATTGTTTTTATTCGGTATTCTCGATTTACATGATGGTCGGCAAAAAATACCGGTTGATTTTACAGCGTAAAAGAATTTGTCATCATATGTGGAGTCATTATGAATAATTGCTTGCCAATACTCATTTGTTACTGTGAACTCTTCATTATGCACAGAACATCACCTCTGGCATTAGTATAACCTGAATAAAGTACGTATGTACGTATTTACGAATGTAAGAGCAAGATTACAAAGATGAAACTATGATAGGGTATCTATTTTGTGTTAGCATGAAAATTGAAAATGCACATCAAGAGGAGGAACATAGATGAAGTTGATTTCATGGAATGTAAATGGTTTGCGAGCAGTTATTGCAAAAGGTGGATTTCTAGAATATCTAGAAAAATCTAATGCAGATATATTTTGTTTACAGGAAATTAAATTACAAAGTGGACAAATTGATTTAAATCCCGAGGGATATTATACATATTGGAATTATGCTGTGAAAAAAGGCTACTCAGGAACGGCTATTTTCACGAAAAAAGAACCGATTTCTGTTACATATGGTTTAGGGATTGAAGAGCATGATCAAGAAGGACGAGTTATTACATTAGAATTTAATGATTTTTATATGATAACGTTGTATACACCAAATTCAAAACGAGGATTAGAACGTTTAGACTATAGAATGGAATGGGAAGATGATTTCAGGGCCTATATAAAGCGATTAGATGAAAAGAAACCAGTTATTTTTTGTGGAGATTTAAACGTTGCTCATAAAGAAATAGATTTAAAAAATCCAAAAAGTAATCGGAAAAATCCTGGATTTTCTGATGAGGAAAGGGAGAAGTTTACACGCATTTTAGAAGAGGGATTTGTTGATACGTATCGTTACCTTTATCCTAATCAGGAGGGAGCGTACTCGTGGTGGTCATATCGGATGGGAGCAAGAGCGAAAAATATTGGATGGCGTTTAGACTATTTTGTTGTCTCTGAAAGAATGAAAGAGCAGATATCGGATGCAAAAATTAATAGTGAAGTGATGGGATCAGACCATTGCCCAGTTGAATTGCATATAGATTTCTAAAAAAGAAGTATCTTCCTGGAGAAAGGAGGATACTTCTTTTTTTATTCAGTTTGTTAAAATTTTTCAAATCATTCTTGAAATAATTTAATATTAAATATATACTTAGTAACGATAATCATTATCATCGATAAAGTTTATCAATGGATGAGGTGTAAAAAGAATTATAGTTTAGGGGAAGTGAATGAGACTGAGTTCCGGATAAAATTATTAATATAATGAAATATATGTTTGGGACAAGTTTCATGTAGTTAAGTTTTTATATGAATATAATCTATTTAAAGGTTTCGAGAGGAGATATATAAAGATGAACAAGAAATTATTTACATTAGGGATGGTTACAGTTTTAAGTGTAGGATTAGCAGCATGTAATAGTGCGGATAAAACTTCAGGGGAGCAAAAGCAGCAGACAAAAGCTACGGAAACGAAAAAGGACGAAAAACGAAAAATTACATATTTAGGTAAAGAATACACAGTACCAGCAAAAGTAGATAAAATTGCGACAGCTAGTTTAGAGTCGATGGAAGATGCGGCAGTACTTGGAATTAAACCAGTTGGTGCGATTACTGTAGGTGGTAAATTACCAAAGTATCTTGAAAAAGATTTAGAGGGTGCGAAATCTGTTGGTGAGAAAATGGAACCAAATTTTGAAACATTACTTCAATTAAAACCAGATGTTATTACATCAAGTACGAAATTCCCAGCAGAAACAGCTGGAAAATTTACGAAAGTAGCTCCGACGTTCCCAGTATCACACGTTTCAACAAACTGGGAAGATAATTTAAAGTTAATGGGAGAATTAACTGGTAAAAAGGACAAAGCAGAAAAAATTATTAAAGATTACAATGCAGACGCTGAAAAAGCAAAAGCAAAACTTGGAGATAAGTTAAAAGATAAAAAAGTACTTGTCATTAGACTAAGAGCAAACGACCTATTTTTATATCCAGAAGGAGTATACTTTAATCCTGTCATTTATAAAGATCTTGGATTAACTGCACCAGAACAACTAAAAACTGTAAAAGCACAAGAAAAGATTTCTTTAGAAAAACTTGCTGAAGTTAATCCTGATTATATCTTCTTACAATACGAGTCAAGCGAAAATAATAAACCGAAAGTGCTAGAAGAAATTGAAAGCAATCCAATTTGGCAAAGTATGAATGCTGCGAAAGAAAAGAAAGTATTTGTAAACGTTGTGGATCCAATGGCACAAGGTGGTACAGCTTGGAGTAAAACAGCATTCTTAAAAGAAGCAGTGAAAAATTTATCTAAATAATATAATAAGTAAGGTGCGTTGAATGATATGCAGAAAACAAATGCAGTACCAGTAACCATATTATGTATAGCACCCATACTCATCCTATTTACAGTTATACTTTCTATTTTGTATGGGGCGAAAAGTATTGATGCTGAAACAGTGTGGAACGCATTATTTCATTTTGATTCAAGCGATGTAAATCATAATATTATTATTACTTCACGTTTACCAAGGGTAGTTGCAGCTCTTTTAGTCGGAGCATTTCTAGCCATATCAGGAGCACTTATGCAGGGGATGACAAGAAACTATCTTGCATCCCCTTCTATTATGGGTGTGACAGATGGTGCAGCCTTTGTTATTACACTTAGTATGATTTTCCTTCCAGGAATGTCATCGATCGGTATGGTTTTATGTTCAATGATTGGATCTGCACTAGGAGCCGGTATAGTGTTTGGTTTTGGTTCACTCCTTCAAAATGGATTATCCCCTGTTAGATTAGCAATTATAGGAACAGTTATTGGAACATTTTTAAGCAGTGTATCGGCCGCGATGGCTTCGTATTTCCAAATCTCTCAAAATGTTAGTTTTTGGTTTAATGCAAAATTAGATCAAGTGGATCCTAATATAATTAAAATTACGATTCCTTTTGGGATAATTGGGATAGTTCTAGCACTGTTCATATCAAAATCTATTACCATTCTTTCTTTAGGAGAAGAGGTTTCTATTAATCTAGGACAGCGTACAAAACTAGTTAAAGCGATGGCAATTTTATCAGTTATCTTTTTAACAGGAACAGCAGTTGCTTTAGTTGGGAAAATTGGTTTTGTAGGCTTAATTATTCCACACATTACTCGCTTTTTAATTGGGATAGATTATAAGTGGATTTTGCCATGTGCAGGCGTTATTGGTGGGATTTTCTTAGCATTATGTGACATTTTAAGTAGATTTGTAAACTATCCATTTGAAACGCCAATTGGAGTCGTTACTTCCTTAATTGGAATTCCTTTCTTCCTTTATTTAATCCGTACAAGAGGAGGAGAGAGACATGCTTAAAAGTTCAAGTCAACGTTTTGGAATGACAATGGGGATTAGTATATTTTTAATATTATGTGCTATTTATATTAGTTTAACGAATGGTACGTTTGATATTACGATTACAGATGTATTTAAAACACTCTTTAGAATAGATCCAGTACCAGACCATGATTTAGTTATTTTTGAGTTTCGCCTTCCGCGCATTGTAATTGCTGGATTAGTAGGATTAGGCCTCGGTGTTGCGGGTGCTGTAATTCAAGGGATTACGAGAAATGGATTGGCGGACCCAGGTATTTTAGGAGTGAATGCCGGAGCAGGTACAGCCATCGTAATTTTCATGTTCTTCTTTCAAGGGCAATTAAAGAGCACAGACTGGGTTTCTATTATGATGATGCCGATGTTTGGTTTAGTCGGTGGGCTAGGAGCCGCTATAATAATTTATCTGTTTTCTTGGAAAAACGGTAAGTTAGACTCGCAACGTCTTTTATTAACAGGGATTGCAATTGGATCTGGATTTGGAGCGTTTTCTATGTATTTATCGCTCAAAATGAAGTCAACTGATTTCGAGATGGCTGCAGTTTGGGTGTCTGGAAGCATATATAGTGCAAACTGGAAGTATATTGTTGCTATGTTGCCGTGGCTTATCATATTAATTCCGCTTATACAAAAGAAAGCTTATTTATTAGATTTATTTCAATTGGAAGAAACGAGTATTACAAATCTAGGTGTTTCAGTAGAAAGAGAGAAATCTATTTTACTATTAAGTAGTATCGGACTTGTGAGCGCATGTGTTGCTGTTTCAGGAAGTATTGGTTTCATTGGATTAATGGCACCGCATATAGCGAAAAGGCTCGTCGGTATTCAGCATAAATATATAATTCCTACGTGTGGAGTAATCGGAATGTTCCTTGTAATAGCTTCAGACTTTATTGCAAAAACAGTTTTCACCCCTGTAGAGTTACCAGTTGGAATCGTTATTTCTATTGTCGGTGTACCGTATTTCTTATATTTACTTTATAAGGCGAAAGCGTAAGAGGAGGAATAAAAGTGAGTATTTTAAGTGCAAAAAATTTAGAAACGAGTTATGAAAAGCTTACAGTGTTTCGCGATTTAAATGTGGAAATACAAGAAGGAAAAGTAACGACAATTATAGGACCAAACGGGTGCGGGAAATCGACATTGTTAAAAACAATGGGAAGAATTTTAAAGCAAAAGAGCGGTAAAGTATATTTGCAAGGACAGGATTTAAATACAATTCCAACGAAAGAAATTGCGAAGCAGTTAGCTTTACTTCCACAAACTCCAATTGCACCAGGAGAGCTTAAAGTAGAAGAGTTAATTTCTTATGGACGCTATCCACATCGAAATAACGTAAATAAGTTAACTTCAAAAGACAAAGAAATGATTGATTGGGCATTAGAAATAACGAAAACTTCTGAATTTCGAACGAGACAAATTGCAAATTTATCAGGTGGTCAACGACAGAAGGTATGGCTAGCGATGGCTTTAGCACAAGAGACAGAAGTGTTGCTATTAGATGAGCCAACTACATATCTTGATATGTCTCATCAATTAGATGTATTACAAATTGTGGAGAAGTTAAATAAAGAACATAATTGTACGGTCGTTATGGTATTACATGATATTAACCATGCAGCAAGGTTTTCAGATGAAATTATTGCAATGAAGGAAGGGGAAATCGTTACAACTGGTAGCCCAGAAGAAATAATTACAAATGAAGTGTTAAAAGAAGTATTTCATATTGATGCACGTGTCATGATTGATCCGTATAATGGGTCTCCTGTTTGTTTCGGTTACGATAGCGTTGTATCTCAAGAAGAGAAAGTAGAAATATATGTAACGAGTTAAGAAGGGGGGATATAAGATGAATACTACTATTGAAAAACAGCAGGTTATTACATTTAATACAGAACAGTGGAAAATGTATTCAAAATTAGAAGGTAAAGAATATCAAATTCATATTTCAAAGCCGAGGCAGCCAGCACCAGAGTCAGGATATCCTGTTATATACGTATTAGATGGCAATGCCTTTTTTCAAACATTCCATGAAGCGGTTAAAATACAATCAGTTAGAGCAGAGAAAACAGGTGTTTCACCAGCCATTATAGTAGGTATTGGTTATCGTATTGAAGGGGCATTTTCAGGTGAAGAAAGATGTTATGATTTTACGCCTAGCGTAATTTCAAAAGATGCGCCTTTAAAACCGGATGGCAAACCGTGGCCTAAAACAGGAGGAGCACATAACTTCTTTACTTTTATAGAAGAAGAACTGAAGCCTCAAATCGAAAATGATTTTGAGATTGATAAAGGAAAACAAACGTTATTTGGGCATTCGCTAGGTGGTTTATTTGCTTTACATATACTATTTACAAACGTAAATGCCTTTCAAAATTATTTTATAAGTAGTCCATCTATTTGGTGGAATAACCAATCTGTGCTTGAAAAAGAAGAGAATCTTATAGGTGAATTAAATAGTGCCAAGTTTGAAACGGGAGTGTTCCTTACAGTTGGGGCACTAGAACGAGAGCATATGGTTGTAGGGGCAAACGAATTGTCAGAGCGCCTTCTCCAAGTAAAACACGATCAGTTTAGATTTACGTTTTATGAAGCTGAAGGGGAAAATCATGCGTCAGTTGTGCCGACTTCTTTAAGTAAAGGGTTAAGGTTTATTAGTCACCTATAGAAGAGGGAAAAGGTAAGCAATTGCTTACCTTTTTTCATTATTGTTTAAAGGCAACGTATCCATCAATTAAAAAGCTACTGAAAAAGCGAGTGATGTGAATAAAGCCACATTCCTTCATGATAGTTAGTAGATTTGTTTCGGAAATAGGAAATATTTCTGTTTCAAAAGAATTTTCAAATCGGTTCCAATCTTCTAATGGAATTTGATTTTGCATCATGTGGTTGCACCAAGCATTCAATTGTGCAGAAAACATACTTGTATGGGGTACACCATTTATTGTAGAGAGAAAGAATGGAGCACCAGGTTTTAAGCGACTACTAATTTCATTAAGAAGCTCTTTTTTCTCCTTAATAGTTGGGATGAAATGAAGAACAAGCATACAAGTAGCAGCGTCAAATAATGGATTGGTTAATAATGAATGGACAGTTCCATGTACAAAGTGAATTTGATTTTGTATGCCTTCGCTTTCAATTCTTTTTTTAGCTAGCTGTAGCATGCTTTCAGATGGATCAACACCTGTAAAAGATAAGTTGCTATTTTGTTTGCCTATTGAGAGAATTTCTTGTCCACCACCAGCACCTATAACTAGTAAATTTGGATTCATATTTTCTTTAGGGAGTGTAGTAAACAAGAAATGATTCATCATTTCATATAGGTTGTAGTAGCCTGGGATTTTACATGGAATTCTTTGTTCATATGAATTTGCGGTAGTATCATTCCAATTCATTTTTAACCTCCTAAGTATGTGTATTATAGGTTTATTATGGAATGAAATTATGAAGGGAAACAATCCCGTAAATCTGGGGGGAAGAGGATGTATGAAAAAATAACGAAAGAAATTACAATGGTAGCGAATCGTATAAGTTCTATAAGGACATTTCAAGAGTCACTTCTCCACTTAATACGTAAAGTCATTGATTTTGACGCCGCTTGTTTTACAGCTATAGACCCAATTTCTTTTTTATCTACTGGGGCATTTACGGATGAAAGTGTTGAAAAGATTCATCCACAATTGTTTATGAATGAATTTCTAGAAGATGATTTTAATAAATTTAAATATTTATCAGAACACTATCCTCATGTTGCTTCTCTTAGTATGGTGACAAATGGTGAACAAAAGAAAAGCTCTAGATACCGAAATATTTTAAAACCAGCAAGTTTTGGAGATGAATTAAGGGGCGTTTGTATGAGTAAGGGGAACTGTTTTGGGCATCTTAGTTTATTTCGAGGGAGTACAAGTCCCGCTTTTCATATAGATGATTGTAAGTATTTGGCAACGATAGTCCCAATTGCTGGAGAGGCTTTAAAAAAGGCATTTCCTAAACCTTTTTCAGAAGAGAAGGTAATAGGGACAGGCACGATTATATTAAGTGAGGATTTTAATTTATTATATTGGAATCAAGATGGCAGCGATTGGCTCTCAAATCTTAGAAAGTATGAACAGTTAAATATAAAAGAAATACCAAGGCCAATACGTGCGGTTTGTTCGAAAGTAAAGGCTAACGAATATAATGTAGGTTGTATGAATAGAGAAGAAAAAGTTTGTATACCTTTAGCCTATGGACATTTTTTAATCATTCGGGCCAGTAAGTTAGAACGTACAAGTAGTTTTCAGGGTGGTTATGTTGTTCTATTCGAAAGAGCAAGACCGGAAGAAATCTTTCCGCTTATTACGGAAGTGTATAGTTTTACAACACGTGAGAAGCAAGTAATACGTAAAATTATTACAGGGATGTCGACAAAGGAATTAGCCCATGAACTTTGTATATCTATATACACGGTACAAGATCATTTAAAATCCATTTTTGAAAAGACTGGGGTAAGTAGTAGAAATGAACTCGTGTGGGAAGTTTTTTCAAGATTTTGTTTTGATGTCGATGAATAAAAATAAAATAACTCTACAAAAATCACATGAAGTACGGTGGATGAGTTGTAGAATAGGGCTGAAAAAAGGTTATGGATGAAACATTCCATAACCTTTTTTTATAAGTAGAATTGTCCTTTTTGAAAGTTTTGTTTCAACTTTTCGTCTAAATAGACAAAAAGTTGTCACAATTCGGTCACAATTAGCATAAACATAAAATAGACGAAATGAACTTATTTCCAAAAAGGCTTGATTCATTCCATTCATGATTAATAGAGCTGAAAAAGCATGGATTAAAAGTTCACTATATTCTCAAGGAGGTAGATCGTATGAAAACTATTCTTGCTATCGCTGGGCTTATTTGGGTTTTATCACATGGTATTCCAATTTATGAAGGAGAACAAATTCGCAGTGCTCTGAATAAAAATTTTAATGACTATCATATCATTGATCGGCAAGATAATGTTGTGACAGTTCGTGTAAATGACTGTTTTCATACGGTAACCGTTGAAGGAACTTCAGTAGTGAATGATACAAAAGTATGTGATCAGCAATAATTATATATAGGAAGAAAAAAGTCTCAATTTACACGTGTGAAAATTGAGACTTTTATATTTGTGGATGAATAATAAGCGGGGATGGACAATCCCTGCTTATTATTGTTTTTTTGAAAAAAAGAAAGGGTATCATATTAATTGAGACTGAGAAGCTAATGATGTGTTAAGAATAATCATAAAGCGGAAATATACTCATATGGGGTATCTTACATAGATATTTGATGATATAATTGGTATACTCATAAAAGCAATTGTTTTATTGGATGAAGAGAAACTTTAAGAAGGTGATAATATGGATCATAAGGACCATGAATCAGTAACACATAGATCAGAAAAAGAAAAAGAACAAATTATAAATAGATTAAAGAGAATTGAAGGCCAAGTCCGTGGTATTCAAAATATGATTGAAAATGATCGTTATTGCGTGGATATTTTAGTTCAAATTTCTGCGATTAATGCAGCGATGAAAAAAGTAGGAATGGGTGTCTTAAAAAATCATACGAGTCATTGTGTTTCAGGAGCTATTAAAAATGGTAATGGTGACGAAGCAATTGAAGAATTAATGACAGTATTTGAACGTTTTTCAAAAGCATAAAAGCCAAGCTAGTATTTGACTAGCTTGGCTTTTGTTTATATAGGAGAAGATATATAAATTCATAATTGGAGCAAAAAAATAAAGATTTTAGAAAAAAATAAAAATCATGATACAAAACCATTGATTACCTTAGGGGGGTATGGTAAGATGTAGTTGTGATTAATAAACAATGAATAAACAAGAGGAGGATTTTAAATGGAACAGTTAACATTAAAAGTTGAGGGTATGTCTTGTGGGCATTGTGTAAATTCTATTGAAAGTAATGTGAAAGAACTAAACGGCGTTGAACAAGTAAAAGTTCAATTAGCAGAAGGAACTGTTGAAGTTACTATCGACTCATCAGTTGTAACGTTAAAAGATATCGTTGCTGTAATTGAAGATCAAGGCTATGAAATTCAATAATAATTTTTAATATAGAAATAAATCGTACTTTATATGGAGTACGATTTATTTTGCTAAAAATTATACCTTATAAGGGTATATAGAGGTGAGAGACATGAATGAAAAAAAAGAGGCCAATCTCCAAATATCAGGCATGACATGTGCAGCCTGTGCAAATAGAATTGAAAAAGGCCTGAAAAAAGTAGAAGGTGTTCATGATGCAAATGTAAATTTTGCACTTGAAAAAACAAAAATAATGTATGATCCCCATAAAACAAATCCACAACAATTTAAGGAAAAAGTTGAGTCGCTAGGATATGGAATTGTAAGTGATAAAGCTGAGTTTACTGTTTCAGGGATGACATGCGCAGCATGTGCGAATAGAGTAGAAAAGCGTTTAAATAAGTTAGAAGGTGTGAACGGAGCGACAGTAAATTTCGCTTTGGAATCAGCTACAGTAGATTTTAATCCTGATGAAATTAATGTAAATGAAATGAAGAGTGCAATCACGAAATTAGGATATAAATTGGAAGTGAAATCAGATGAGCAAGATGGATCAACTGATCATCGTTTACAAGAAATTGAACGACAAAAGAAGAAATTTATTATTTCGTTTATTTTATCATTCCCGTTACTGTGGGCAATGGTAAGTCATTTCTCATTTACATCATTTATTTATTTACCTGATGTGCTTATGAACCCTTGGGTGCAGCTAGCTCTTGCAACTCCGGTTCAGTTTATCATTGGAGGCCAGTTTTATATTGGTGCTTATAAAGCGCTACGCAATAAAAGTGCAAACATGGATGTTCTTGTGGCACTTGGAACGTCCGCAGCTTATTTCTATAGTGTTTATTTAAGTATTAGGTCGATTGGTTCTTCAGAACATATGACAGATTTATATTTTGAAACGAGTGCGGTACTTATTACTTTAATTATTTTAGGTAAATTATTTGAGGCGAGAGCAAAAGGGCGTTCATCAGAAGCTATTAAAAAGTTGATGGGACTACAAGCGAAAACTGCCACAGTTGTGCGAGATGGAACAGAGATGAAAATTTTAATCGAAGAAGTGGTAGCTGGTGATATCGTTTATGTAAAGCCTGGTGAAAAAATACCAGTAGATGGAGAAATTGTAGAAGGAAAATCAGCGATAGATGAATCGATGTTAACAGGCGAGAGTATTCCAGTTGATAAAACAATTGGGGATGTAGTAATTGGCTCTACAATGAATAAAAATGGATTTTTAAAAGTTAAAGCAACTAAGGTAGGAAGAGATACTGCATTAGCTCAAATTATTAAAGTAGTAGAAGAGGCTCAAGGTTCAAAAGCTCCTATTCAAAGGGTAGCTGATCAAATTTCTGGTATTTTCGTACCAGTTGTAGTTGTAATTGCTATTATCACATTTGCAGTGTGGATGCTATTTGTTACACCTGGTGATTTTGGCGGAGCACTTGAGAAAATGATAGCAGTACTTGTTATCGCTTGTCCGTGTGCATTAGGTCTTGCGACACCTACATCTATTATGGCTGGATCAGGAAGATCGGCTGAGTATGGCATTTTATTTAAAGGCGGGGAGCATTTAGAAGCAACCCACCGATTAGATACAGTTATTCTAGATAAAACAGGTACTGTGACAAACGGGAAGCCTGTTTTAACAGATGTAATTGTAGCAGATGGATTCCATGAAGAAGAAATACTACGTTTAGTAGGTGCGGCAGAAAAAAATTCTGAACATCCACTTGCAGAAGCGATTGTAGAAGGAATTAAAGAAAAGAAAATTGATATCCCAAGTTCAGAAACGTTTGAAGCGATTCCAGGATTCGGTATCGAATCAGTCGTAGAAGGGAAACAATTATTAATTGGTACACGTCGATTAATGAAGAAATTCGATATTGATATTGAAGAAGTTTCTAAATCGATGGAAGAGCTAGAACGAGAAGGAAAAACAGCAATGCTTATTGCGATCAATAAAGAATATGCTGGTATAGTGGCCGTTGCAGATACTGTAAAAGATACTTCAAAAGCAGCTATCGCAAGACTTAAGAAAATGGGTCTAGACGTTGTTATGATTACAGGAGATAATACACAAACTGCTCAGGCAATCGCTAAGCAAGTTGGTATTGATCACGTAATTGCAGAAGTATTACCTGAAGGAAAAGCAGAAGAAGTGAAAAAACTGCAAGCGCAAGGTAAGAAAGTAGCAATGGTTGGAGATGGAATAAATGATGCTCCTGCACTTGCTACGGCGGATATCGGTATGGCAATTGGAACAGGTACGGATGTAGCGATGGAAGCGGCAGATATTACGTTAATCCGTGGTGATTTAAATAGTATTGCTGATGCAATTTTTATGAGTAAAATGACGATTAGAAATATTAAGCAAAATCTATTCTGGGCGTTAGCTTATAACGGCCTAGGAATTCCAATTGCGGCGCTCGGTTTCTTAGCACCTTGGGTTGCAGGTGCAGCAATGGCATTTAGCTCTGTATCAGTCGTATTAAATGCATTAAGATTACAAAGAGTTAAATTGAAATCTTAAACACTTTCAGCTATAAAGCGAATTTAATATGCTTTTTTACAATAAACAATACTTTGTATAAGTATTGTTTATTGTTCGTTTAGAAGGAAAAGTCGATATAATATAGAAAGAGCAGAAGTAGAATCATATATAGTGGAAGAAACTGCTTCGAAAATAAACACGAAATAATTATCCGGATAACCGAAATAAAAGAGTTAGTTTGATAAGGAGTTTTACATATGTTTAAAGATATTAAAATTAGAACATTCCAGAAAGAGGATTTAGAGCAAGTATTACAATTGTTCTATGAAACGGTTCGTACGGTGAATGCAAAAGATTATAACGAGTTACAGCTACAGGCGTGGGCCCCAGAGCGACTAGATAGAGAGAGATGGCTAGAGTCTTTAGAAAAGAATATTTGTTACGTTGCTGATTATAAAGGTGTGATAGTGGGATTTGGGGATTATAATGATGATCATTACGTAGATCGCTTATTTACGCATAAAGATTATCAAGGAAAAAGGATAGCATCATACATACTACAGAAGTTAGAAAAAGAAGCAGTGACCTTGCAGCATAGGGATATATATACAGAGGCGAGTATTACAGCAAAACCTTTCTTTGAAAGCAAAGGTTTTATTTGCATAAAGGAACAAAATAAGCAGCATAATGGTCAGATTTTTATTAATTATGTCATGAAAAAAATAGCCTTCTCATAAATGAGAAGGCTATTTTTCATTATTTTACAGCTTCTTTTAGTTCTTTACCAGCTTTAAAAGCAGGTACTTTAGAAGCTGCGATTTGCATTTCTTCACCCGTTTGTGGGTTACGGCCTGTACGAGCAGCTCTTTCACGAACTTCGAATGTACCGAATCCGATAAGTTGTACTTTTTCGCCAGCAGCTAAAGAGTTAGTGATTGATTCTACTACAGTTTGTAAAACTACAGTAGCTTCTTTTTGAGAAATCTCAGCGTTTTGTGCTACGTTTTTAATTAATTCTGTCTTATTCATGTTTTTCACCTCATATGTAAATAATGCTATTTAAGTTGTTATTATAACGTATAAAACATTCGAGAACAAGTGTACGTACATATATTCGCAAAAAAAATGAAATTTGTAATATTTTTTAGGACCAATTTATAGACATTCAATTTAAGCGGATACAGATTTTTTCTTTAATGCAGTTTGCTCTTTATTGGAAGGTAGTTTCTTATTATAAGATATGAAATAAGGTAATGCTACAAATAACATACCCCCTACTAAGTTTCCGAAGAAAACAAAAATGAAGTTTGGAACATATTCAACCCAAGTTAAATGACCAGAAAAAATTGCAGCTGGGATGACAAACATATTGGCTACAACGTGTTGAAATCCAATCACAACAAAAGTCATAACAGGGAACCAAATACCGACAATCTTTCCGATAAATTCTTTACTTCCCATACTGAGCCAAACAGCTAAACAAACGAGCCAATTACACCCGATTGCAGAAATGAAGGCTTGCAGTGGTGTATCTTGTAGTTTAGCTTGTGCAATAGTAACTGTTTTTGCTAAAAAAGCTCCCTCCGTTAAGCCGACGATATGACCAAAAAAATAAGCGACGAATATAGCACCTATGAAGTTGCTAAACGTAACAATAACTAAATTTCGTATGAAGTGAAATAAGTCGATTTTTTTGTGAAGCCATGCCATTGAAACGGTCATCATGTTGCCAGTTACTAATTCACCGCCTGCAAGGATAACGAGTATAAGACCGATAGGGAATACGGCAGCACCTAAAAAGCTAGTAAATGATCCCCAAGATTTTGGCATTGTTCCGATAACATGGATATCAAGTAAATATCCTAATGCTATGAAAGCACCACCAAAAAAACCGAGAATTAGCATAGGGAGCAATGATAAATGAGCTTTTTTTCTTCCAGAATTAGCAGCAAGTTCCGTAATTTCTTCTGGTGTAAATACAGACATGAATAACCTCTCCTTAATAGAATGATGGAATGAATAGAAGAAACATTTTAAAGAATCTATGTATGATAAAAATATGATATGATTTCTGTATAAATTTGTCAAAGTGAGTGGGGCTGAAATTGGATATAACGAACATTGTTCATGTTGTCACATTAATGTAACAATAAGGATTTAAAGTGATTTTAGAGGTGAAAACATGAATACGCATCATGTAAAAAAAGAACGAAAAAAATCAATCGTAAAGATATTTATTATTAGTTTCATAAGTATATTAATGATACCAGTAAGTTTGTATTTCTATGCGACTGAAATAGAAAGAAGACTAGTAACAGTTACGTGGAATGAAATAGAAGCTCCTACAATTCCTAAAGAGTTTAATAATAAAAAAATATTGCAGTTCTCAGATTTACATTTAGGACCAGATTTTACATTGAAACAACTAGAAAATTTGGTGGAGAAGATGAATGAATTACATCCAGATATAGTAGTTTTTACAGGAGATTTAATAGATAAGTTTGGATCCTATAGTGCGGAAAGAGAAGAAGCAAAGGTTATTTTGCAGAAAATTAAAGCTCCCCTAGGAAAATATGCTGTGTTTGGGAATCATGATAGAGGTGGGGGCGGTAGTTTATTTTACAAAAAGTATATGGAGGAAGCTGGTTTTTCTGTGTTAGTAAATGAAGTGCAGAAAATTAAAGGGGAAAACGGCAAGTATATTACAATATCAGGTTTGGATGATTTTTTATTAGGGAAGCCACAAATAGACTCGACTTTAAAAAACTTAAGACAACAAGATTTCAATATGCTATTAATACATGAGCCGGATGTTGTAGATAAAGTATCTCGTTATCCAGTCGATTTTCAAATGTCAGGACATAGTCACGGAGGACAAGTTCAAATTCCTTTTGTAGGTCCTTTAATTACTACAAAACTAGCTGAGAGTCATGTTGAAGGTATGTATGAATTAGAAGGGAAGAGTAAGCTGTTACATTTATACGTAAATCGTGGTATTGGGACAACCCGAATGCCTGTTAGATTTTTGAGTGTACCGGAACTTTCACTATTTGTATTGAAGCAAAGTAGTGACTGAAGTAGAACGTTTAATATTTTGAAGAATTAAGAGTACTTTTAAAGAAAGTTCTCTTTTTTTATTGATTAAATACAGAATATATAGAAATAAAAATAGTACATTGTTGAATCCTAAAAGTAAGAATGAGGAATCTGTTCGATTCTAATTTCTTGTTTTAGAAGAGAGTTACACCCAATCATTGCTATAAAAGAATCATATATAATCATAGAAACAAGTAATTACTATTGTCATAGTGAATATAAACTTTTTTCTTGACTTTTTATATGAAGGCGAGCAAAATGGTAAAAAAGGAAGGGGGGATGACGATGGAAGAGTACGTATTAGAGCTGTATAACTTTTTATATACGACAGAATGGCAAGATATTGTTTCATTTCTAGGAATAATGTTTTGTATGAAAATTGTAATTGTATATATGGAAGAGCAAGGTATGTTCTATTCCTTCTCATCTCCGTTCGATGTGCAGCGCGAGCCGTTGCCAAACTATGCCAAGGTAAATTACGAACAATTTCCTTTTGTGATTTTCTTTATGATTCGATTTATAACAGCAATTGTAAAGAAAAAGGAAAGTGACGATGAAGAGTGCCACTCAACTTGTAATATAGCGACTGCTTTTTAAGCTAAATACAAGGAGGAGATTTATATGTGGTTTCGATTTCTTATGATTGGTTTCTTTTCATTAACAGCAATTTCATTAATGGGATATCAAGTGTCTGAAATATATCAAGCGTATAGCAGTACGTTTTTTAACAAAAACTAATCGCATTGCTATTTGAATAATAAAGCGATAAAATCCTTCTTAAGAAGTATTGTTAAGAAGGGTTTTTTCTTTGCCCTGTCTTACTGTGTCAAACTATTGTCACATTTACACCGTGAATAATATGTTAAAATAGTGAGGTTAATTATACATATTTGAAAGAAGAGGAGTGACCAATTTGGTGGATCAATCAACGAATCAGAAAAGCTATGCTCCTATTGTGATAACGCTTTCTGTAATTGTAAATGCGATTATTTTGTTTTTGTTCTTTGGACCTGTTGGCTATGAAGGGGAAGTACATTTTGATGTAACTATCTTACCAATGTTAAACGCAATTTTTAATAGTTTTACGTTTGTATTTTTATTAGCAGCTTTATTCTCTATTATTAAAAAGAATGTAAAGATGCACCGTGGTTTTATTCTTGCAGCATTTACAACGACTTTATTATTTTGTGTGTCATATTTATCGTACCATTACTTGGCACCGGCAACACATTTCGGTGGAGAAGGATTCATTAAATATGTGTATTTCATCATTTTAATTACACATATTATCCTTGCGGCGATTATTGTACCCCTTGCATTGTTCGCACTTGTATTTGGTTTTACGAATCAATTAACACGTCACCGTAAAATTGTACGTTGGACGATGCCGATTTGGTTATATGTAAGCTTATCTGGGGTTATTGTTTACTTAATGATCTCACCTTATTATCAATAAAAAATCTCAGCCTAAAGGCTGGGATTTTTTTGTTAAGCAAATTTGTTTGTGAAATTAAAAAAGTGTGGTATACAAAAGTATAGTTGCTTTTCATATGGAAGGGATGGTAAAGGTATATGCAAAATTTTGTATTTCGTAATCCAACAAAACTTATTTTTGGTAAAGGACAATTAGAGCAGTTAAAAACTGAAATTCCACAGTTCGGTAAAAAGGTCCTTCTCGTATATGGAGGGGGCAGTATTAAAAGAAACGGTATTTATGATAATGTAATTTCTATTTTAAAGGATATAAATGCGGAAGTATTTGAGTTGACAGGAGTTGAACCGAATCCTCGTTTATCAACAGTAAAGAAAGGGATTCAAATTTGTAAAGACAATGGAGTCGAATTTATTTTAGCGGTTGGCGGAGGAAGTGTAATCGACTGTACGAAGGCGATTGCTGCTGGTAGTAAATATGATGGAGATGTATGGGATATTGTAACGAAAAAATCATTTGCTAGCGAGGCGTTACCGTTCGGTACTGTACTCACTCTTGCGGCAACAGGTTCTGAAATGAATGCAGGATCTGTAATTACAAACTGGGAAACGAATGAAAAGTACGGCTGGGGCAGTCCAGTTACATTCCCTCAGTTTTCAATTTTAGATCCACTACATACTTCGTCTGTGCCGAGAGATCAAACGATTTATGGTATGGTCGATATTATGTCGCACGTATTAGAGCAATATTTCCATCACGGCATGAATACAGAATTACAAGATCGTTATTGTGAATCTGTTTTAAGAACAGTAATTGAAACAGCTCCTAAGCTTTTAAGTGATCTAGAAAATTATGAGCATAGGGAAACAATTTTATATTGCGGTACTATGGCGTTAAACGGCATTTTAGCGATGGGAGTAAAAGGAGATTGGGCAACTCATAATATTGAGCATGCAGTTTCTGCTGTTCATGACATACCGCATGGGGGCGGACTCGCGATTCTATTCCCAAATTGGATGAAGCATGTTATAGATGAAAATGTGAGTCGCTTTAAACAGTTCGCTATTCGTGTATTCGATGTAGAAACAGATGGGAAGACAGATAAAGAGGTTGCATTAGAGGGAATTGAGGCGTTACGTCAATGTTGGACTTCAATTGAAGCTCCAGTAACATTAGCTGATTACGCTATTAGAGAAAGTGAAATTGACTTAATGGCGGATAAAGCGATGGCTTATGGTGAATTCGGTAACTTTAAAAAATTAAATAAAGACGATGTTTTAAGTATATATAAAGCTTCTTTATAAGTGAATCGAAAAAAGAAACCCATTTGATATAACAATCAAATGGGTTTCTTTTTTGTTGTCTATAACTGCTTGTGACTGGTTTTGGTTATTTGTGAATGTTTATGGTTGATTTTTGTGATCGTTTTCATTATACTGTAATCAAAGAAGAGGTGAAGAAAATGTTAACTCCTGAACGTCATCAAATGATATTGCAACTTGTAAAAGAACAAAAAGTTGTTAAATTGCAGCAATTAGTTGAAAGAACAGAAAGCTCTGAATCGACAATTCGTCGTGATTTAGCACAATTAGAAAAACAAAGGTTATTAAAAAGAGTTCATGGTGGTGCCTCTGTTTTAACAGGAAAAGGACAGGAGCCAACGATGATTGAAAAATCATCCAAAAACATTCAAATAAAACAACAAATTGCCAAGTATGCGGCTAGTATTGTTGAACAAGGGGATTGCGTTTATTTAGATGCAGGAAGTACAACATTTGAAATGATTCCATTTTTAATAAATAAAGATGTTACTGTCGTTACGAATGGACTTATGCATATTGAAGCTTTAGTTGAAAATAATATTCGTGCATATTTACTAGGCGGGATGATGAAAAGTAGGACGAAAGCTTTAATTGGTGCTATGGCACAGGAAAGCATGCAAAAGTACCGTTTTGATAAATGTTTCTTAGGAGCAAATGGTGTACATGAACAGCTTGGTTTTACAACTCCAGATCCAGAAGAGGCACTTTTAAAACAAATGGCATTAACATTTGCGAACGAAGGATATTTCTTAATTGATGAAAGTAAGTTCTCAGAAGTTGCATTTGCGAAAATTGCCAATGTTGAAGAAGCGAATATTATTACAAACCATTTAGAAATTGATTTAGAAAAATATAAAAGACAAACCAATGTAATTGAGGCTGATAAACAATGATCTATACAGTTACTTTAAACCCATCTATTGATTATGTAGTACAAGTTAATTCCTTCGATTTAGGCGCAGTAAATCGAGCAGAGAAAGATATGAAATTTCCTGGAGGGAAAGGCATTAACGTTTCTCGTGTTCTTCATCGTTTAGGTGTTGAAAATGTAGCGCTTGGATTTACTGGTGGATTTACCGGTCGATTTATTAAAGATGTATTACAGGCGGAAGGTGTAACAACAAACTTCGTCCAAGTAGACGGTGATTCCCGAATTAATGTGAAAATAAAAGGGCAAGAAGAGACAGAATTAAATGGGCAAGGTCCTAATGTGACAAATGAACAATTTGAACAATTAATGAAACAAATCGAAAGTATGAGGCAGGGAGATTGTGTTGTACTAGCTGGAAGTGTACCGGCGTCTATCTCAACTACTTTTTATGAATCAATCGCAGCGCTCGGAGCTGAGAAAGGTATTCGCGTAGTAGTCGATGCAAGTGGAAGTGCGCTACAACATGTAATTAAAAATAAACCATTTTTAATAAAGCCTAATCATCATGAACTTGGTGAGTTATTCGGAGTAGAGATTTCAACAGTAGAAGATGTTTTACCGTTTGGAAGAAAATTAGTTGAACAAGGTGTAGAGCATGTTATCGTATCAATGGCTGGAGATGGGGCTTTATTATTTACGGCACAAGGTATATATGAAGCAACTGTTCCAAAAGGTGTTGTAATTAATTCGGTTGGGGCCGGAGATTCTCTCGTTGCAGGATTTGTAGGTAAATATGAACAGACAAAAGATATTGAAAAGGCATTTCAATATGGCGTTGCAACAGGGAGTGCAACAGCATTTTCAGCTGATTTATGTGAAAAAGAAAAAGTAGAAGAATTATTGTCGCAAGTAATTGTAACTAAGCGATAGGGGGAAGCAACATATGAAAATTACAGAACTATTAAAAAGGGATACAGTCATTATGAATTTGACAGCTTCAAATAAAGAAGCTGTCATAGATGAATTAGTTGAGAAATTAAATGGTGCTAATCGTTTAAATAGTAAAGCTGAATTTAAAGAAGCTATTCTAAAGCGGGAGTCACAAAGTACAACTGGAATTGGTGAAGGTATTGCTATACCTCATGCGAAGACGAATGCCGTTAAACAACCATCGATTTGTTTTGGTAGAAGTGTAAGCGGTATCAACTATGAGTCGCTTGACGGACAGCCTGCACATCTGTTTTTTATGATTGCTGCGAGTGAAGGGGCGAATAATACTCATTTAGAAACGTTATCTCGTCTCTCTACGTTATTGATGGATGAAGGGTTCCGCAAGCAATTATTAGAAGCAAAGGATGAGGATGAGCTTCTCCGTTTATTTGATGAAAAAGAGAATGAAAAAGAAGACGAAGAAGTTGAAGTAGCAAAGCCGGAAGGGAATGAGCCATACGTATTAGCTGTTACAGCTTGTCCGACTGGTATCGCTCACACATATATGGCTGCGGATAGTTTAAAAGCAAAAGCGGCAGAGTTAGGGATTGCGATTAAAGTTGAAACGAATGGATCAACAGGTGTAAAGAACGGTTTAACGAAAGAGGATATTGAACGCGCAACAGCGATTATCGTTGCGGCAGATAAACAGGTAGAAATGAACCGTTTCGCGGGGAAGTATGTCATTCAAGTGCCAGTAGCTGATGGTATTAGAAAAACTGAATTCCTTCTTAATCGAGCTGTAAAACAAGATGCGCCAATCTTTAAAGGTGTCAAAGAGAATGGGAAGGCAGAACATGTAGAGAAAGAAAAAGGGCTAGGAATTTATAAGCATTTAATGAGCGGTGTAAGTAATATGCTTCCATTCGTTGTTGGTGGCGGGATTTTAATAGCGCTAGCGTTTTCGTTTGGTGGTATAAAAGCGGAAGGTCCTTTAGCTGAATTGTTCATGTCTATTGGGGGAGGAAAAACAGGTGCGTTTTTATTCCTTGTACCAATCTTAGCTGGATTTATTGCGAGTTCTATTGCTGATCGTCCTGGTTTTATGCCTGGTGTTGTAGGTGGGTTTTTAGCAGCACAAGCGAATGCGGGATTTTTAGGTGGATTAATTGCTGGTTTCTTAGCTGGATATGTTGTTTTAGGATTGAAAAGATTATTTTCAGGATTACCAGTACAGTTAGAAGGAATTAAACCTGTTTTGTTATATCCAGTCTTTGGATTGTTGATTACAGGAGTTGTTATGCAAAAAGTAGTAAATCCGCCTGTAGTAGCATTAAATGAAATGTTAACAGGATGGTTAAATGGTTTGAACGGTACGAATGCTATATTATTAGGTCTTATTTTGGGCGGTATGATGGCAATTGATATGGGTGGTCCAATTAATAAAGCGGCATTTACATTTGGTATTGCTGCAATAGAAGCACAGAATTTTGGAGTGCACTCAGCAGTTATGGCTGGTGGTATGGTACCGCCACTTGCGATTGCATTCGCAACCACATTCTTTAAAACAAAATTTACAGAAGCAGAACGTAAATCTGGTTTAACAAATTATATTATGGGAGCATCGTTTATTACAGAAGGTGCGATTCCATTTGCAGCTGCCGATCCGGTTCGAGTAATAGTAAGTTGTGTTGTTGGTTCAAGTATCGCGGGTGCCTTATCTATGTTATTCCAAATTACATTGCCGGCACCGCATGGTGGATTGTTTGTTATCGCATTAGTGAATAAACCGTTGCTATATATTGTTTCTATATTAATTGGAACGATTGTTTCAGCTATTATGATAGGTGTTTGGAAGAAGAAAGTTAAATAAAAGATAAAAAGGGACAGCTAATAGGAGTTGTTCCTTTTTCGTTACAAAAAGTAATTTAATAATTGGATTATGATGGATTTTGGTAAAAGATGTAATGAAAAGTGATTTTTTTGTAACAAAAAAGTAATACTGTAATTTTTTCTGGAAAAAAATTCTTATACTAATTTGTGAGAAATATATGAAAACTATTGCTAATTTTGGTAGAAATACAATTCTTTAATATGGAAATTTATGTTACAAATCATTAATCGTTTATTACGAATGCTTTGTAATTGTGTGATTTTCGAAATTCTACAAAAAACTGTTGCTATAATGAGAACACGAAAACAAAGCAAATGGAGGCTATTCATGAAAAAATTATTAGGTATAGCAACAGCAGCAGTTTTTGGTCTTGGGATTTTTGCAGGTTCTGCTAAAGCGGAAACGATTGTAACAACAGATGTATTAAACGTTAGAGAAAACCCAACTGTAGAATCAAAACTTGTAGGTAAAATGTTAAGTGGAAATAAATTAGATGTTATAAATACAGAAAACGGATGGTCCAAAATTAAATTAGATGGTAAAGAAGCTTTTGTAAGTGCTGAGTTTACGAAAAGTTCTTATTATGTAACAGCAAACGTATTAAACATTCGTGCTGGAGCGAATACTGATTCAGAAATTCTTGGCACGCTTAAAAAAGATGACTTGATTGAAACGACAAATCAAGTACAAAACGAATGGTTACAATTCGAATATGGCGGGAAAGCGGCGTATGTTCACATACCATTTTTAACAGGTACAGCACCTGTTATTGAAAGAAAAGAAGTTCCAGCTCAAGATGAAGCGCCAACTAAGGTGAAAACGGCGGTTAAAAATGATACATCAGTTAAGGTGAAAGTGCCGGCTAAAAATGATACGGCAGTTAACGGAAAAGAATCAGTTAAAAGTGGAGCATCAAGTAAACCAGTAGCGCAAGCGAAGCCGGCAACTAAGCCAGTGGCGAAATCTACTGAAACAAGTGAACCTGCTGGTCGTGAAATAACAGTAGAAGCGACAGCTTACACAGCTCACCCGAGTGAAAATGGCACATATGGTGGTCGTGTGTTAACTGCGATGGGGCATGATTTAACAGCGAATCCAAATATGAAAGTTATTGCTGTTGATCCGAAAGTAATTCCTCTCGGATCAAAAGTGTGGGTGGAAGGATATGGAGAAGCAATTGCTGGAGATACTGGTGGCGCGATTAAAGGAAACCGTATTGATGTTTTAGTTGGTTCAGATAGCACTGCTGATAGTTGGGGTCGTAAATCCGTTAAAGTGAAAGTTATAAAATAATTTATTAAAATAAAAAACGGCTGCTTGAAAATGTCTAAGCGGCCGCTTTTTTTATATAAGAATTATTGAAAAGGGTAAATTGTTTTACCTGTAATAATTTTATACGCGGTGCAAAATTGAGTTTGCATATACTCTGTATTTTTATTTTCTGGATGTAACGTTGTTTCTTGAAGAGTAGAATGAAAGGAACGTAGTAAACAATTTAGTGCGAAGTATAATTCTTCTTGTGAACAATTTTGTTCTTTTGTAGCAGTAGCTAAAATAAGGTCTTTTATTAATAATGGAAAATCGATAGTCGCTTGTTTCATAGTCATTGCACCCTCTCCGAGCTATTTTTTATCATGTATATGCAGAATTGGACAAGCTATGCTCTTTTTTTTGTGTAATTGCATGTACTGGATTCAAAGAACTTGCAATCATGCCGTTAAAATTGGTAAGATTGGGTATAATCAATAGATGGAGTATATTACATAAAGAGAGTTGAATGATATGGGAGAAGTGCAACGTGAAAAAGTTGCTGTCATCATTGGGCCAACTGCTGTCGGAAAGACGAAATTAAGTATCGATCTTGCAAAAGCGTTGAATGGTGAGATTATTAGTGGTGATTCCATGCAAATTTATCGTACGATGGATATCGGGACTGCAAAGGTGACGATAGATGAGATGGACGGAATTCCGCATTATATGATTGATATAAAAGATCCGGAAGATTCATTTTCTGTGGCGGAATTTCAAGAACGTGTCCGTAAGTGCATTCGAGAAATTACAGAGCGCGGGAAATTACCAATTATTGTTGGTGGAACCGGTCTCTATATACAATCTGTTCTATTCGATTACCAGTTTACAGATGAGGCTGGGGACGCTACATACCGAGAACAGATGGAAAAGTTAGCATTAGAACACGGTGTGGAATATGTACATAAAAAGTTGCAAGAAGTAGACCCAGAAAGTGCGGAGCGTATTCATGCCAATAATGTAAGGCGTGTTATTCGGGCGTTAGAAATTTTTCACACGACGGGTGAAAAAATGAGTAACCAGCTCGAAAAACAAGAAAATGAGTTACTGTACGATGTTTCATTAATTGGCTTGACAATGGATCGAGAAATGCTATACGATCGCATTAACTTACGTGTTAACCTAATGATTGAACAAGGTTTATTAGAAGAAGTAAAAGGTTTACATGAAAGAGGAGTGCGAGATTGTCAATCTATTCAAGCGATTGGTTATAAAGAGATATATGATTATTTTGAGAATCGTGTATCTTTAGAAGAAGCGGTATCACAATTAAAGACGAATTCACGCCGTTATGCAAAACGTCAATTAACGTGGTTCCGTAATAAGATGGATGTCGCGTGGTTCGATGTTACTGATGGTGAAAAAACGTCAGAAATTTTACGATACATAGAAGGAAAGCTACAACTAAAGTCGAATAATAGTAAGTAGAGAAAAAGAGGAGGATTCGACATGAAGCAATCAATCAATATTCAAGATCAGTTTTTAAATCAACTCCGTAAAGAGAATACGTTCGTTACGCTGTACTTATTAAATGGTTTCCAGCTTCGTGGATTAATTAAAGGATTTGATAATTTTACAGTCCTGCTGGAAACAGAAGGTAAGCAACAGCTTATTTATAAACATGCAATTTCTACATTTGTACCACAAAAAAATGTTTCAATTGAATTAGAGTAGTAATGAATTATTGTACATAACAAAAAAAGAGCGAGTTTCTGAAGTGACCCCTAAAAGTTAGACACGGTTATTTCATTAGGCAACTTGATCCAAATGAGTCCGGTATTGTACCGGGCTCATTTTTAATTTTGCCTTAATCCGTTTCGTATTATAATAATCTATATATTTTTCTAATTCTATTTTAAAATGCTCAATACATTCAAATTCTTTTATATAGAGGAACTCCGACTTCATAATCCCAAAGAAATTCTCTATTACTGCGTTGTCGTAACAGTTTCCTTTTCGAGACATACTCTGTACGATAGCTCTTGATTCAAGTGTACGGACGTACTGTCTCATTTGATAATGCCATCCTTGATCCGAATGCATCAGTAGCTGGTGGTTTTCAGGTAAACGTTCTAATGCTTTCTCTAACATCTCTGAAACAAGCGAATACGTCGGTCTAGAACCAATTGTATAGGTAATAATTTCACCATTATACAAATCTAATACAGGTGATACATACAGTTTTTCTCCAAACAATTTAAACTCTGTGATGTCTGTTACCCATTTTTGATTCGGTGCGTCTGCATAAAAATTACGCTCTAAAATATTGGGTGCAATTTTACCGACTTTCCCCTTATAAGATTTATATTTCTTCATGCGCACAACGCACTTTAAGCCAAGCTCTTTCATAATGCGTTGCACCTTCTTTTGATTCACTTTCTGACCACGATTCGTTAATTCATCACGAATGCGACGGTAACCATAACGACCTTCATTCTCCTCATAAATCGCTTTAATCTCAGCTTTCAAATCGGCATCTACATCTGGGCGATTCATTTTTTTACTAAATCATAATACGTGCTTCGTGGAATACCAGCTAGCTCCACGAGTGCCTTCACCAAATATTTATGCCTTAATTCATAGACTACTTGCGCTTTATCTTGTTTTGTGATTTTTCCTTGTTTTGAACTAAGGCATTCAACTTTTTTAAGTACTCATTTTCCATTTCAAGCTGTTTAATACGTGCTTCAAGTGCTTCGACTGACCCTTCAGCTAAAGCTTGTTTTAATTGTTTATTTGAATCTTTTTTCATGGATGAACGCCCCTTTTTCTTAGATTGAAGGGCATCAATTCCTTGTGTTTCGAGTTGTTTTTTCCAAACAGAAATCGTTGAAGGGGCAGGAATGTTAAAGATAGCTGCCGTCTCAAATAAGGACATACCGTTTTCAATCATAAAGTTTAGTACGTCTAGTTTAAATTGTTGTGTGTAATTTGTACATCGTTTTAGAAAAGCTTCCACACCATTTTGCTTATATTGGTTTACCCAATTCAAAATGATTGTGCCACTTATACCGATCGCTCTACCCATTTCTCGATAACTTTCATTTCCGTTCAAATAACGTAGAACGATTTGTATTTTTTCATCAGCTGTAAATTTAGCCATAGAAAAACTGCACCTCCAATTGTTAGACTGTGTCTAACAATTGGGGTGCAGTTCATTCTCGCTCTTTTTTTATTTGTCATAAACAATAAATAGTGAAATTTAAGCGATTCTAAATACAGTAAGACGAATGTTAGTGTTTCCTGTTGCAGGGATCGTAATCTCGTTAAGAGTAGATTGGACAGAAATGTTTGCTCCAGCAGCTAATGTTTCGATTGTAGTAAATGAAAGTGAGTCGCCTATTAGATTTGAAGAGAAGTTGTCAGTAGCAACTGCTCCATTAATTGAAATTCCTACTCCAAGTGGAGCGCATCCTGGCGCAGTTGTAGAAATAGATACGCTAATTACATAAATACCAGCGTTAATAACAGTAACTGTATTTGTGCCGTTAAAGATAATATTGTTTACGTTAATTGCAGTACTAAAAATAAAGTTGTTAAATTGGAGTACTGTTTGTTGGATGTTGTTTGTTACAACGATTGTTGCTACTGGGAAGCTAGGTCCAGTAGGTCCGGTAACTCCTATACCAGTAGCACCCGTTGGTCCTTGAACACCTTGAGGTCCGGTAGCACCCGTGTTACCTTGAGCGCCTTGAGGTCCGGTAGCACCCGTGTTACCTTGAGCACCTTGAGGTCCAGAAGGTCCAGTAGGTCCAGGAGGCCCACCAGAAGGTCCAGTAGGTCCGGTAACTCCTATACCAGTAGCACCTGTGTTACCTTGAACACCTTGAGGTCCGGTAGCACCCGTGTTACCTTGCGCACCTTGAGGTCCAGTAGCACCCGTGTTACCTTGAATACCTTGAGGTCCAGTAGCACCTGTGTTACCTTGAATACCTTGAGGTCCAGTAGCACCTGTGTTACCTTGCGTACCTTGAGGTCCAGTAGCACCCGTGTTACCTTGCGCACCTTGAGGTCCAGTGGAACCAGTAGCGCCTGTGTTACCTTGCGCACCTTGAGGTCCAGTAGCACCAGTAGCGCCTGTGTTACCTTGCGCACCTTGAGGTCCAGTAGCACCCGTGTTACCTTGAATACCTTGAGGACCAGTGGCACCTGTAGCACCCGTGTTACCTTGAACACCTTGAGGTCCAGTGGAACCGGTAGCGCCCGTGTTACCTTGAGGACCAGTAGCACCCGTGTTACCTTGAACACCTTGAGGTCCAGTGGAACCGGTAGCGCCCGTGTTACCTTGAGGACCAGTAGCACCTGTATTACCTTGCGTACCTTGAGGTCCAGTAGCACCCGTGTTACCTTGAGGTCCAGTAGCACCAGTGTTACCTTGTGTACCTTGAGGACCAGTAGCGCCCGTGTTACCTTGAATACCTTGAGGTCCAGTGGCACCTGTATTACCTTGAGGTCCAGTAGCACCAGTGTTACCTTGTGTACCTTGAGGACCAGTAGCGCCCGTGTTACCTTGAATACCTTGAGGTCCAGTGGCACCTGTATTACCTTGAGGTCCAGTAGCACCTGTATTACCTCTAGGTCCGGTAGCACCAGTAGCGCCCGTGTTACCTTGAATACCTTGAGGTCCAGTGGCACCTGTATTACCTTGAGGTCCAGTAGCGCCAGTGTTACCTTGAGGTCCAGTGTTAGCCTTGACCAGTGTTACCTTGTGTACCTTGAGGTCCGGTAGCACCAGTAGCGCCCGTGTTACCTTGAATACCTTGAGGTCCAGTGGCACCTGTATTACCAGTGAGGTCCAGTAGCACCAGTGTTACCTCTAGGTCCGGTAGCACCAGTAGCGCCCGTGTTACCTTGAATACCTTGAGGTCCAGTGGCACCATTACCTTGAGGTCCAGTAGCACCTGTTACCTCTAGGTCCGGTAGCACCAGTAGCGCCCGTGTTACCTCCAGTAGGTCCAGTAGCACCAGTAGCGCCCGTGTTACCTCTAGGACCAGTGGAACCAGTAGCACCTGTGTTACCTCTAGGTCCGGTAGCACCAGTAGCGCCCGTGTTACCTCTAGGACCAGTGGAACCAGTAGCACCAGTGTTACCTCTAGGTCCGGTAGCACCAGTAGCGCCCGTGTTACCTCTAGGACCAGTGGAACCAGTAGCACCTGTGTTACCTAGCACCTGTGTTACCTCTAGGTCCGGTAGCACCAGTAGCGCCCGTGTTACCTCTAGGACCAGTGGAACCAGTAGCGCCCGTGTTACCTCTAGGACCAGTGGAACCAGTAGCGCCCGTGTTACCTCTAGGACCAGTGGAACCAGTAGCGCCCGTGTTACCTCTAGGACCAGTGGAACCAGTAGCGCCTGTGTTACCTCTAGGTCCGGTAGCACCAGTAGCGCCCGTGTTACCTCTAGGACCAGTGGAACCAGTAGCACCTGTGTTACCTCTAGGTCCGGTAGCACCAGTAGCGCCCGTGTTACCTCTAGGACCAGTGGAACCAGTAGCACCTGTGTTACCTCTAGGTCCGGTAGCACCAGTAGCGCCCGTGTTACCTCTAGGACCAGTGGAACCAGTAGCACCTGTGTTACCTCTAGGTCCGGTAGCACCAGTAGCGCCCGTGTTACCTCTAGGACCAGTGGAACCAGTAGCACCTGTGTTACCTCTAGGACCAGTGGATCCAGTAGTGCCCGTGTTACCTCTAGGTCCAGTGGCTCCAGTAGCGCCCGTGTTACCTCTAGGACCAGTGGAACCAGTAGCGCCCGTGTTACCTCTAGGACCAGTGGAACCAGTAGCGCCTGTGTTACCTCTAGGTCCGGTAGCACCAGTAGCGCCCGTGTTACCTCTAGGTCCAGTAGGTCCAGTAGGTCCAGTAGGTCCTCTGCCGAACGAAGCTGAATTAACTAGAGTAGTTTGTAACTCTGCAATTAATTTAAGGAGTTCTTGGAGTGTACAAGGATCAATTCGGAATAACTTTGTAATGTAAAGTAAATAATTAATTAAAATTTGAAGTTCAACAAATACAGCACTTGCTACGAAGGTTGGATTTTTTAATATAGTTATTAAGTTTTTAATGATGGCTAATCCTTGTGCTTTCAGAGCGGAAGTAGTGTCTAGTGAACAGATGAATTTGCTTAGTAGGTGCAATGTATCTATTAGATCCTCAATGTTTTTGGGAGATGGATTGGCGAAAAGTTTAGGGATTATTTTTATTAAATCGTTAATGATTGCACGGAATGTCCTAATTTGCGCTTTAGTAATTGGAATTGTTGGGGTAGTTGGAATTCGTCCAGCGCTAGTTGGAAAGCAGGGATTGGAGTGTTTATTTTGATTGTCGTTAAAGCGAGACATTAAATCTCTCCTTTCTAATAAGAATGTGAACGAAACTCATCATAGTAGATGCAGGGAATAGCTAAATGGTCATAGTGAAATTGATTGTTTTGAGAAAAAAATAAAAAAACGCCTTATTATAGGGCGTTTTTTTTATTTTCAGCATATTGATAATATCGCTTTAGTGAAATTTTTGATTTGAAGCCAACTAATTTTATGATCTCTGGCTCTGGGGTTTGTTTTTTTATTAGGCGTAAAATAAATGTGTTCCGGAAATGTTGTCCAGAAATGCCTTTACGTAAATTCGCTCTTGCTACTTCAAGTCGGATCATTTTTTGAATAGCGATTTCTGTTAGTGCTTTTGGTGCGTCGTTTTCATATACCCATCTGTATGTTCCACGGTTAAAATCGAATGCAACAAACAACGGGTCATTACTATGGTATTTAGGGCGAACTGGTTCTGGAATACTTTTATAATATGTGTACAGTTGTTTTTTGTCTTCGATTGCTAATGTGATTGTTCTTTCTACTCCTGCGGTTGCTGGAATAGAAAGTGTATTAGTTTCAAAATGAACGTGATGCATAGTTAATGCTGTAAGCTCTTGTAAGGATAGTCCGTAGTCGATTAATAGACTTAAAATGGCGATATTACGATCCATTAATAATGGACGAACGGGACGTTGTTTTTCTGAAAGTCCTTCTAATGAAGTGACTATATGCTTTAATCTTTTTTCTTCATCGGATGAAATGAAATCTTCATTACGCAATGCACGGTTTGGTTGAATAGTAATTTCCATATCATTCAATGGATTTGGAATGTTAAGAAAATGATGCATTCTATTTAATACAATAAATACACGATGCATTGTTTTCTCAGAGTAGTGTCGATTCTTTTTTAAGTCTGAAAAGTAATCTTCATAGTCTTTTGTACAAAGTGTTGCCCATATATTACTGGAAGGGAGCTTTTTGTTTTTTTCTAACCAATGTCCAAAATCTTCAATGTCATAAACATAACGTTTAATGGTTGAAGACTTTCGGCCTTTATTCAATAAAAAAATAGAAAAGGCTTGTATTGTATCATGGAATTCCGTTGTTTCCATAGTCCCACCACCTTGATTATTTCTTATATTATAGCAAACTTTTCTGAAAATAGGCATTTGCAAGAGGGACTGGAATAATAATATTTGGTGAGTGGATAAAATGAGGTGATTGTATGGAACAATCGATGCGTAAGAAAAATAACAATCAAATTAATATTGTATTAAACCATCGAAAGAAAATTTCGTTACCGGCATCAGAAAATAAAACGGTAATTTCAAGTGAAACCACTACTAAACATGAGATGTTGCAGAGAATTGAAGAAGAGATGGGAAAGCTTGTTGGGATGGATGAAATAAAAAAGATAATAAAAGAAATTTATGCTTGGATTTATGTAAATAAAAAAAGACAAGAGATGGGGTTGAAATCTGAGAAGCAAGTGCTTCACATGTTATTTAGGGGGAATCCCGGTACTGGGAAGACAACCGTTGCTAGAATGATAGGGAAATTGTTGTTTGAGATGAATATTTTATCGAAGGGGCATTTAGTTGAAGCAGAACGTGCTGATCTTGTGGGGGAGTATATCGGTCATACAGCGCAAAAGACGAGAGATTTAATAAAAAAGGCCATGGGAGGTATTTTGTTTATTGATGAGGCGTATTCTTTAGCGCGGGGGGGAGAGAAGGATTTTGGGAAGGAAGCTATTGATACACTTGTGAAGCATATGGAAGATAAGCAGCACGGTTTTGTATTAATTTTAGCTGGATATTCAAGAGAGATGAATCATTTTCTTTCGTTAAATCCAGGGTTACAATCTCGTTTTCCGTTTATTATTGAATTTGCGGATTACTCGGTAAATCAGCTGTTGGAAATTGGAAAGAGAATGTATGAGGAGCGCGAATATCAGTTATCTAAAGAAGCGGAGTGGAAATTTCGAGATCATTTACATGCGGTAAAGTATTCGTCGCAAATTACATCGTTTAGTAATGGGCGATACGTACGGAATATTGTTGAAAAATCGATTCGTACACAAGCTATGCGATTGTTACAAGAGGATACGTATGATAAATATGATTTAATTGGGATATCAAGTATGGATTTAATGCTTGAAGAGGAGACGCACAGTACGTAAACTGTGCGTCTGTTTTTATGCATAAGTTCGTTTACTCTTTTTTTGCTTTTTCTTGGTGAGTTTTATGAAGACGTTCCATTTTAGCGCTCTTTTCGTGCGCTGAATTTGGATCATGTCCAAATTGGTTTACTGAGCTTTTTTGAGCTCCTTTATTAACATGGTTTGTCATTTGCATTCACCTCGCTTTAAAAATTAGTATAAACATTATGTAAAGAAAAACTCGTTAGAAAAGAAAAACCTCTTTACGATATGTAAAGAGGTTAGATTGCTATTTATGCATTGAGCGCTCCTTTGTATCGATGCGTCTATGTGGTAAATGCCATTTGTAATGAATAGAAACCATGCGGAAGCAAACAATTAAAATGAATAAGGTGTATAGAGCCCAATCGCTAACGATGACTTTAGCGCCAATCAAAAAACCGGCTAAAATCGTCCAAAACGCATATACATCAGCTCGAAGGACGAGAGGTTTTCTACGTGCCAAAAGATCACGAATAATACCGCCGCCAATGCCAGTTAAAACAGCAGCTACAATTGTAGCGCTAATTGGTAAATTTAATTTTTGGGCGTATAGAGCTCCTTGTACGGCGAACGCTGATAAGCCGATGGCATCTGTGATGTTTTCCCACTTTTTCCAATGCTTAATTAATTTATTAGGAAAAAGAAAAATGATCGTCATTGATAATAGTGCGATTTGGAATAACATGTCTTGTTGCCAAAACGCGACGATTGGATAACCGATTAATAAATTACGAAGGGCACCTCCCCCAAATGCGGTTGCCATTCCTAAAATATATACCCCGAAAATATCATAATCCTCTTCCATTGCAACAATTGCTCCGCTTAGTGCGAAAGCGATTGTGCCTATGATGCTAAAAATCTCCCATGCCATGAATTTTCTCCCCCGCTAACTAGATGAAATGTGCTTCCTCTGCTATTATATTAGAAGGTTTAAATTTCGAAAAGGATGAGTGAACATATTTGATGGAAGAAAAAGAAAAAATCATATTAGTTGGTTGTCAATTGCCACAAGATGATGATGAAAAATTTATGCATTCCATGAAAGAGCTTGCATCGCTAGCGAAAACTGCGCGAGCGGAAGTGTTAGTATCAACGACGCAAAAGCGCCCGAAGTTTCATCCGGCGACTTATATAGGAAAAGGTAAACTAGAAGAGCTTGCAGCGTTGACGGAAGAATTAGAATCAGCTGTTATTGTTTTTAATAATGAGTTAACACCAAGTCAAATTCGGAATTTATCTTCAGTATTAGATGCGAGAGTGATTGACCGAACGCAGTTAATACTAGATATTTTTGCGCAACGTGCGAAATCGAGAGAGGGTAAGCTTCAAGTAGAGTTAGCTCAATTGCAATATACAATGCCGCGCCTTATGGGACAAGGTCTTGCTTTATCACGTCTTGGTGGTGGAATTGGTACAAGGGGACCAGGAGAGACGAAGCTTGAGACGGATCGTCGTCATATTCGATCTCGTATTGATGAAATAAAGAGACAACTTGCGGTTGTTGTGGAGCATCGAAAGAGATATCGTGAGAGAAGAAAAGATAATAAAGTGTTTCAAGTTGCGTTAATTGGGTATACAAATGCAGGAAAATCTACGTTGTTTAATAGATTAACGGAAGCTGATACGTTTGAAGAAAACTTATTGTTTGCAACGCTAGATCCGACGACAAGAAAGATGCCGTTACCTTCTGGTTATACAGTGCTTTTGACTGATACGGTTGGTTTTATACAAGATTTACCTACGTCACTAATTGCTGCTTTTCGATCTACGTTAGAAGAAGCTGGGGAAGCGGATGTTATTTTACATGTTGTTGATTCTGCAGATCCTAATTATGTAGGGCATGAGCAGACAGTAAAACAATTATTGTCGGACCTTGAAATTAATCGTATTCCTATTATTACGTTATATAATAAAAAAGATAAATTGCATCAAAACTTCATTCCATTTCCGAAAAGTGATTTCTTAATGACTAGTGCTTTTGAAGAAAGTGATTTATTGCGTATAAAAGAAGCGCTAGAAACGAAGATGAAGGAAGAAATGGATGATTATCAAGTGGAAATCCCTCCGAGTGAAGGTAGGTTATTAACGCTTTTAAAGACAGAAACAATATTAACTAAAATGGAGTTTCTAGAAGATAAATTTGTATATGATTGTACAGGGTATATATTTGCTCATTCATCGCTTAAGGGGCAATTAAAGAGATTTTTAGTGGAAGAAGGAGAAAATAATGTTTGATCGTTTGAAAAATGGAGAAAAAATTGCTCCAATTGTAAAAGAAGTAGAAAGTCAAATTATAGAAGTACATAAACATGTGGATGAAGTGATTGAGAGTAACCAATTTCGTGTATTAGAAAGTTTTCGTAAACACAAAATTAGCGATTCGCATTTTATTCCGACGACAGGTTATGGTTATGATGATATTGGTCGTGACACGTTAGAAAAAGTATATGCTGATGTATTTGGGGCAGAAGCGGGTCTTGTTCGTCCACAAATTATTTCAGGCACTCACGCAATTTCGACAGCTCTATTCGGTATTTTACGTCCAGGAGATGAACTGCTATACATAACAGGAAAACCATATGATACGTTAGAAGAAATCGTTGGTGTACGCGGAAAAGGTGTAGGTTCATTTAAAGAATATAATATTGGCTATAACGCAGTTCCGTTAACTGAAGAGGGATTTGTAGACTTTGAAGCTGTTGCAGCTGCGATCCATAATAATACGAAGATGATTGGTATTCAGCGTTCAAAAGGATATGCTACTCGTCCGTCGTTTACTGTTTCACAAATTAAAGAGATGATTGCGTTTGTGAAAGAGATTAAACCTGATGTTGTTGTATTTGTAGATAACTGCTATGGCGAATTTATTGAAGAAGAAGAGCCATGTCATGTTGGTGCGGACTTAATGGCAGGCTCTCTTATTAAGAATCCTGGCGGTGGAATTGTTAAAACTGGTGGTTACATTGTTGGTAAAGAGCAGTATGTTGAAGCGTGTGCATATCGTCTAACATCTCCAGGAATCGGTGCGGAAGCAGGGGCATCTTTATACAGTTTGCAAGAAATGTATCAAGGTTTCTTCTTAGCGCCGCATGTAGCGGGACAAGCGCTAAAAGGTGCGATTTTTACAGCTGCATTTTTAGAAAAGTTAGGGATGAATACATCACCAGCTTGGAATGCACCAAGAACAGATTTAATTCAGTCTGTTCAATTTGAGGATAGAGATCGTATGATTGCGTTCTGTCAAGCGATTCAATATGCATCTCCAATTAATTCTCATTTCACTCCATATGCAAACTATATGCCGGGTTATGAAGATGATGTAATTATGGCTGCGGGGACGTTTATTCAAGGTGCAAGTATTGAGCTGTCGGCTGATGGTCCGATTCGTCCGCCTTATGTTGCTTACGTGCAAGGTGGGTTAACTTATTCGCATGTAAAGATTGCGATTTGTTCTGCGATTGATGCGTTAATTGAAAAAAAACTATTAACAATTTCTTAAAGGAAAGCTGTCGATTTCGGCAGCTTTTTTCGTGTGAAAGTAATGATTTGTGTCATTAGAAAAAAATGAAAAAATTCACAAAAAAATCATGTAAGAAAAGCTAACATCTATTGACACTAAATATAACATGGTATAAAATGAGAAACAGTTAAGGCGAAGGAGGAACTGAAACAATGAAAGAAGATAGACGTTCTGCTCCGCTGTTTCCAATTGGTATTGTAATGGATTTAACACAATTATCTGCACGTCAAATTCGCTACTATGAAGAGCATAATCTTATTTTTCCAACCCGTACAAAAGGGAATCGTAGATTATTTTCATTTAACGATGTAGATAAATTGTTGGAAATTAAAGATTTGTTAGATCAAGGCTTAAATATGGCCGGAATTAAACAAGTATTGCAAATGAAAGAAAATCAAACAGAAGCAGTGAAAGTAAAAGAAGAAACGAAAGAAATTTCAAAATCCGAGCTTCGCAAAATTCTTCGAGATGAACTACAACATACAGGTAGATTTAATCGGACCTCATTGCGACAAGGTGACATTTCAAGGTTTTTTCACTAAAGATAACTGATTCTGAAGGTGTTTAGAGGGACTAAGGAGGAATTTATAATGGCTAGGTACACAAAAGAAGATATTTTTCGTTTGGCGAAAGAAGAGAATGTAAAGTATATCCGTCTGCAATTTACGGACCTTTTAGGGGTAATTAAAAACGTAGAAATTCCAGTGAGCCAATTAACAAAAGCTCTTGATAACAAAATGATGTTTGATGGATCTTCTATTGAAGGCTTCGTACGTATTGAAGAATCTGATATGTACTTATATCCGGATTTAGATACTTGGGTAATTTTCCCTTGGACAGCTGAAAAAGGTAAAGTAGCTCGTTTAATCTGTGATATTTACAATGCTGATGGTACTCCATTTGATGGCGATCCACGTAACAACTTAAAGCGTGTGTTAAAAGAAATGGAAGCATTAGGATTCTCAGATTTCAATCTTGGACCAGAGCCAGAATTCTTCCTATTTAAAGTTGATGAAAAAGGAAATCCAACACTGGAATTGAACGATAACGGTGGATACTTCGACCTTGCGCCGATGGATCTAGGGGAAAACTGTCGTCGTGATATCGTTCTTGAACTTGAAGAAATGGGCTTTGAAATTGAAGCATCTCACCATGAGGTTGCGCCAGGTCAACATGAAATTGACTTTAAATATGCAAATGCAATTCGCTCATGTGATGACATTCAAACATTCAAGCTTGTTGTAAGAACGATTGCTCGTAAACATGGTTTACACGCAACATTTATGCCGAAACCATTATACGGTGTGAACGGTTCAGGTATGCACTGTAACTTATCACTATTTAAAAATGGTGAGAACGTATTCTTCGATCAAAACGGTGATTTACAATTAAGTGATGATGCTCGTCACTTCATCGCAGGTATTTTAAAACATGCGCCAGCATTTACAGCGGTAGCAAACCCAACTGTAAACTCTTACAAGCGTTTAGTACCTGGATATGAAGCTCCATGTTACGTAGCATGGTCTGCACAAAACCGTAGTCCATTAGTGCGTATTCCTGCATCTCGTGGTATTAGCACACGCGTAGAAGTACGTAGTGTTGACCCAGCTGCAAACCCGTATTTAGTAATGGCAACATTATTAGCAGCAGGTCTTGATGGAATTAAAAATAAATTAACTCCACCAGCTGCAGTAGACCGTAACATCTACGTAATGACAAAAGAAGAGCGTGAAGAAGCAGGTATCGTTGACTTACCAGCAACATTAGCGCAAGCGTTAGTTACTTTACAATCTAATGAAATCGTATGTGGCGCATTAGGTGATCATTTACTTGAGCACTTCATTGAAGCAAAAGAAATTGAGTGGGATATTTTTAGAACTCAAGTTCACCAATGGGAACGCGATCAATATATGTCTCTATACTAAGAGAGAAAAAAGCCCTAATACTACGGTATTAGGGCTTTTTCGTCATTTATCTACAGTGAAAAAACACGAATATTGTCGTTATTTTTTTAGTGTCAGCAGGAAGTAATTTAGTGAAAATAATTTGTATTGACTCGTTCTATATAAAGAACTAAAATGGCATTAACTAGAAATGTTTGTATATTTAAAAGAATAAAAATATTGTTTTTTTCTTAAGTTTTCGATGCCAATTTCAAGTTGAAGCTCATTGGTTTTAAATGAGGAGGGAAGTTATGGATAAGGAAATAAATTTGAAAAATCTATTTACTATTATACGAAAAAGAATTTGGATACTTCTATTATTTACAACTCTCACTACAGTAGCAGGAGCGATGTATACTATATATGTAAAAACACCATTATATGCCTCTTCAGCAAGGGTTATTGTTCAAGCTAATGCTGAAACGATGAATACATTGAAAGCGATGGTAAATGAACCTGTAATATTAGAAAAAGTGGCTGCTGAATTGAATATTAACAGATCTGCAGGTGCATTAAGTGGACAAATAAGTACAGAAAGTGTGCAAGGGTCCCAGATTATGAGAATAAATGTAGTGGATATAGATCCTGTGCTTGCTCATAAAATTGCAAATACTACAGCCGCTGTTTATAAGAAAGAAGTAGCGAATATACTGAATTTTAATAATGTGAGTATATTACCAGAAGACCCAGTTCAAAAAAATTCTATGCCTATAAATATAAATCACTTTAAGACGATACTAATTGCATTCTCTATAGGTATGGTGCTCAGTATTGGATTCATTTTTTTATTGGATTCACTTGATGAGAGAATCCAATCGGAACGGCGAATTGAACAATTGTTAGATGTCCCTGTTTTGGGCGGAATATCTAAAATGAATAGAAAAAATGTGAAAGACAAATTTAGTGAAAAAAACACAGTGGTACTGGGGGAGGGAACGGAGTGGCTTACAAAAATAGACGAAAAACAAATAAAGTTAAAGGAGAAAGTATAATTGTACATACCGCTCCAAGATCGAAAATTTCGGAGCAGTATCGTTCGCTTCGAACAAACCTTCAATTATCTTCATCTATTCATAAAAGCAGAACTATAGTTATTACTTCTCCGAGGTATGGTGAAGGAAAATCAACGATTACAGTTAATTTAGCAGTCTCAATAGCACAAAAAGGTGAAAAAGTATTGGTAATAGATGCAAATTTACGAACACCAACGATTCATGAAATGTTTGGATTAGAAAATACAATTGGATTAATTGATATATTGAACGGAAAAACAACTTTAGAGGGCGCCGTGAAAAAAACAGAGATGGAAAGTCTGGATGTATTAACTAGCGGACCGGTACCATTCAATCCATCCGAAGTACTTAGTTCGAGTGCAATGGATATGTTAGTTCAAAAGGCAATGGAACGATATGATATTATATTATTTGATTCTTCTCCTGTACTAGAAGTAACAGATACAAGTGTATTGGCTGATAAGTGTGAAGGTGTATTATTGGTGATACGTTATAATCGTACTGTGAATGAAGATGCGCTTGAAACGAAAAGGGCGTTAAGTTTTACGAAAAGTAGGATATTAGGTGCGATTTTGAATGGAAAAGTATAAATAACATAAATGTACTTTAGAAAAATAAATTTAATATCCTTATATCAAGATGTTCTTTATAAAGAATTTTTTAAAGGGATACGATGTGGTGATGTCTCCTTACCGCTATCAACGGAGGCACTCGATTATGCTGTGGGTTGTGAAAACAACCTTAGATGCGAGTCATCAAGAGTGTAATGTGAGGCCGGGTTAGATGCCCATGTTTTATTAAAGTTTCTAACTATGTGCTTTTAATAAAGAGAATATAGTTAGAAACTTTAAATTTGAAAGAGTTAAGTATGGAATTGATTAAAGGAGGAAGTTACATGACGTATCGGCGGAGGATATCGTTATTGCTTTTAATGGATTCAATGATTGTGTTAAGTGCTATTTTCTTTAGTTATTTCTTTGTAAATGCTAGCTTTAGTGTTATCACTTTATCATCAATTATTAGCTCTATCACTCTACTAGTCAGTCATCATTTATTTGCTTTAATATATAAGTTGTATAATAAAGCTTGGGAATATGCAAGTATAGGAGAATTACTCATTATATGCAAAGTTGTTACATTTTCTATAATTGCTACAGCAGTTGTGCAGCAACTAATCATGCAAAAAATGTATTTTCGGCTGTTAGTTGTAACTTGGATGATTCATATTTTATTAATTGGTGGTTCACGTTTTATATGGAGAATGTACAGAGATATTTATTATGTAAAAAAGGGTGATAAAAAAAGAACGTTAATTGTTGGTGCGGGATCTGCTGGGACAATGGTTGCAAGGCAGTTGTTAAAGAATAGTGCTGCCGAATTAATGCCAGTCGCATTTATTGATGATAATGTAAAAAAACATAACCTTGATATTTGGGGTATTCCAGTAATTGGTGGTAAGAATCAAATTGAGTATGTTGTTAAAAAACTGAATATTGAAATAATAATTTTAGCAATTCCTTCATTAAACAAAAGAGAGCAAAATGTTATTTTGAAAAGATGTTTAAAAACAGAAGTGAAAACTCAAATTCTTCCGATGTTAGAAGACTTAGTAACGGGTAAAGTATCGGTGAACGAATTCAGAGATGTTCAAGTAGAAGATTTATTAGGGCGCGATCTTGTAGAACTTGATGTGGATGTTATTTCAGATTATATAACTAACAAAGTTATTTTAGTTACTGGTGCAGGAGGTTCAATTGGTTCGGAAATTTGTAGACAAATTGCAAAATTTAGGCCGAAAAAGTTGATTTTACTAGGGCATGGGGAGAATAGTATTTATTCTATAGAAATAGAATTAAACAGAAAATATGGAGATATGAAAGGCACGTTTATTCCTGAAATCGCAGATATACAAGATGAAAAAAAGATGAATTTAATAATGAATAAACATCTTCCAAATGTTGTATATCATGCAGCTGCACATAAACATGTACCACTAATGGAGAATAATCCTGAAGAGGCTGTTAAAAATAATTTGATTGGAACTATGAATGTATCAGAGGCAGCGAGAGCACATGGAGTAGGAACGTTTGTTATGATTTCCTCTGATAAAGCTGTGAACCCGACGAGTGTTATGGGAGCAACAAAGAAATTAGCTGAGATGGTAATTCAACATAAAGATAAAATAAGTCATACAAAGTTTGTTACTGTACGCTTTGGGAATGTCTTAGGAAGTAGAGGGAGTGTTATACCTTTATTTAAGAAGCAAATTCAAAATGGTGGACCAGTTACAGTTACTCATCCTGATATGGTTCGGTATTTTATGACAATCCCGGAAGCATCAAGACTCGTAGTGCAAGCTGGTGCTTTAGCTAAAGGTGGAGAGATTTTTGTATTGGACATGGGAGAACCAGTGAAAATAGTCGACCTTGCCAAAAATCTTATTCGATTATCAGGAAATTCTGTGGATGAAATAGGAATAGAATTTACTGGTATACGCCCAGGGGAGAAACTTTTTGAAGAATTACTAAAAGAAGATGAAATGAATGAAAAGCAAATTCATCCGAGGATTTACGTAGGACAAGAAATGAATGTTCGTATAGAAGAAATTGAAGAGTTTATTTTAAGTTATACAGATTTAAACGAAGTAGAATTAAGAAAACGATTGTTAAAGTTAGTAAATCAGCGTAAAACTTTAAAACTGTTAATACCTGTATCAGGTTAATAGAAAAAATTTATATAAGACGGGTGCGTGGGATGGTGTCTAAAAAAGTTCTGTTTTGTGCAACTGTAGATTATCATTTTAAGGCTTTTCATTTACCGTATTTGAAATGGTTTTCAGAACAAGGATGGGAAGTACATGTTGTAGCGAGTGGGAATATACATCTTCCGTACGTAACTCGAAAATATAATATTCCTATTCAAAGGTCACCTCTTAGTATACAAAACCTCCACGCATATAAAAAACTAAAATCAATTATTGATCAAAATAAATATCATATCATTCATTGTCATACGCCTATGGGAGGAGTAATTGCTCGTTTAGCTGCTCAGAAAGCCAGGCAGCAAGGAACGAAAGTTGTATATACAGCACATGGATTTCACTTTTGTAAAGGATCACCGTATATGAATTGGTTGCTTTATTATCCAATTGAAAGAATTCTAGCTTCTCATACGGATTGTCTAATAACAATTAATCAAGAAGATTATGATTTAGCAGTTAAACATCGCTTTCCAGTGAGAGATATTAAGCTAGTTCACGGTGTAGGAATAGATGTACAACGGTTTACTCCTGTAACTGAAATTGAGAAACGGGAATTAAAGCTACAATGTGGCTATAAATCACAAGATTTTTTAATGTTTTATGCTGCTGAATTTAATAAGAATAAAAATCAAAACTTTTTAATCCATGTATTAGCACAATTGAAAAATGAAATGCCACATGCGAAGCTTTTGCTTGCTGGCGAAGGACCGTTAATGGAAGAGTGTAAAAAAATAGCTACTCAACTAGGAGTGACTAACATGGTTCATTTTCTCGGTTACAGAAATGATATAGCTTCCTTACTACAGATGTCTGATCTTGCAGTTGCATCTAGTTACAGGGAAGGTTTGCCAGTTAATATTATGGAAGCCATGGCTTGTGGGCTTCCGGTTGTAGCTACTGATAACCGGGGACATAGGGAATTGATTATTAATAATAAAAATGGTTGGATTGTAGATCGTGATGATATAAAAGCAATGGCTGACAGGATAAAGGGTATTTCTATAAATCCTAAAGTATTAGCTCAGATGGGGCAGTATGGATGTACTAGTATTAAAAATCAATATTCAGTAAATGAAGTGTTAAAGGAGAAACAAGAAATCTATACAACATTTATGGGTGAAATGGAGGATTTAAATTGGGCACTCCATTAAGAGTATTACATGTAGTCGTAAATATGAATAGAGGCGGAGCGGAAACTTTAATTATGAATTTATATCGCAATATAGATCGTTCCAAAGTTCAATTTGATTTTTTAACATGTAAAGAAGGAGTGTTTGATGAAGAAATAGTAAAGTTAGGCGGGGAAATTCATAGAATTCCATATGTTACGGATGTTGGTCATAGAGGCTATATAAAGGCATTAAATACCTTCTTTAGCTCTCATCCGCAATATAAAATCGTTCATTCACATATGGATAAAATGAGTGGATTGGTACTTCGTTCAGCTAAAAAAGCAAGGGTGCCAGTTAGGATTGCACATAGTCACAATACTAGTAGTGAAGGTGGTGCTACTGCAAAAATCTATAAATGGTATGCAGGAAAATCTATAGGTACATGTGCAACGCATTTGTTAGCATGCTCAAATGCAGCTGCGAGATGGTTATTTGCAGATAAAGCTGATACAGCTAGAATCTTAAAAAATGGAATTGATTGTGATAGATTTTTGTTCATTCCAGAAATGAGAAAACATGTAAGAGAAGAATTACAGCTTGAGCAAGACGCTCTTGTTATTGGCCATGTTGGAAGATTTGCTCATCAAAAAAATCATGCTTACCTTATAGAAGTATTTGCGCAGTTAACTCGATTTAGGCCGAATTCAATTCTTTTATTAGCTGGCGAAGGGCCACTTCGTATGGAAATTGAAAATCAAGTGAGGGAATTAAATTTGGAGAAGCATATAAGGTTTCTTGGGATACGAGCTGATATAGAAAGGATACTTCAAGCATTTGATGTATTTGTTTTTCCATCCATACATGAGGGATTGCCACTTACTCTCATAGAGGCGCAAGGAGTTGGTTTGCCTTGTATTATATCGGATGCTATTACGAAAGAAGTGGATTTGGGAATGAATCTAGTTGAACATGTTCCTCTAGCAGATAAAATGGTTTGGATAGAAAAAATGAAAAATATAGAAATTAGTAATTTTCCGAGGGAAATACCAGCTCAAGTATTTTTGGAGAAAGGCTACGATATAAAACATACGGCAGAATTAACTCAAGACTATTATTCCGTACTTTCGAGGTGAGTAATTTGGAGAATTTAACGATTTTCACCCCTACTTATAATAGAGCATATTGTCTTACAAATTGTTATGAGAGTTTAAAACGTCAAACATGTAAGAATTTTATTTGGTTAATAATAGATGATGGATCTAGTGATAACACAAAAGAATTGGTGGATAGCTGGATTGCTGAAAAATATATAAAAATTATGTATCATTGGCAACAAAATCAAGGGATGCATGGTGCTCATAATACAGCATACGAAATGATTGATACGGAGTTAAATATTTGTATTGATTCTGATGATTATATGCCAGACGATGCTGTAGAAAAAATCCTTTCTTTTTGGAGTAGATATGGGAATGATGAAGTTAGTGGGATAATTGGATTGGATTTGTATACAAATGGGCAAATAATTGGCTCAAAGTTACCAGAAAACCTTAAATATTCCACGTTGTTTAATCTTTACAACAAACATAGTGTCACAGGTGATAAAAAATTGGTCTATCGCACAGAATTGACTAAGAAATATCCATACCCAATTTTTAAAAATGAAAAATATGTTGGGTTAGCATATAAATATTATATGTTAGATCAGCAGTATGAGATGTTACTGATGAACGAACCTCTTTGCTATGTTGAATACATGCCTGACGGTTCATCAATGAATATGCTAAATCAATATCGTAAAAATCCAAGAGGTTTTGCTTTTTATCGTAAGGAACTTATGAAATTACCATTTACTAATCGAGTATTCAAGTATAGGCAAGCTGTACATTATGTATCTAGTAGTTTTATAGCGAAAAATAAAAGATTTATGCAAGAGTCGCCATGCAAAGGTCTTACGATTTGCGCATTGCCATTTGGAGTTATTCTTTATAGTTACATTACAATGAAAACAAGAATGGAAGTAAATATATAGGGATTTACTTAGTAAGTAAATGAGAGGACATAATAATGACTATACTTTGGATGAATCTTTTTATCGTATTCATACTCGCATTTTTTGCAAGGTATTTTGCTATACCTGTAACTAATAATTTTACATTGATAAAGCCAAATAGATTATTGGTTTTAATGGCGGCTCTATCACTTGTATTGGTAGCGGGACTTCGGAATAATATTGGGGATACTTATTTTTATATGCATGCATATAAAATAACGGAGTTTAATTGGGAGTATGTTCAAACTAACAAAGACATGGGCTTTAATATTTTTCAAATGGTTTTGAAAAAATATGCGGATGATCCTCAAGTAATGGTTTTTACTACAGCATTGATAACAAATGTACTCATTGTAGCAACACTATATAAATATTCAAGACTAATTGAATTGAGTTTATATGTTTATATTACGTCGGGTATGTATTTAACATCAATGAATGGGATTAGGCAATATTTAGCCGCTGCAATTATTTTTGCTGCCACAAAATATATTTTTGAAGGAAAATGGAAAAAATATATGGCAATTGTATTATGCGCATCAACATTTCATGCAAGTGCATTAGTTCTTATGCCAATCTACTTTTTTGTAAGAAAAAAAGCCTGGTCAGGAACGACATATTTGCTTCTTTTTTTAGCAGTATGTGTAGTTATAGGTTTTAATCAGTTTTCGGAAGTTTTATTTTCGGCAATTGGAAATACTCAATATGGTCAATATAAGGAATTTCATGAAGGTGGTGCCAATATACTTAGGGTTGCTGTGAGTATAGTGCCAATTATACTGGCTTACCTTGGGAAAGATAAAATGAGGGCGTTATTCCCTGAAAGTGATTATATTGTAAATATGTCTATATTAGGTCTTGTTTTTATGATTATTTCAACACAAAATTGGATATTTGCTAGATTCTCCATATATTTTGGATTGTATCAGTTAATATTAATTTCTTGGGTTGTGAAGTCATTTACAGATAAAGATCAAAAGTTGATTTATTATGCAGTTCTAGTGTGCTATTTTATTTATTTTGTATATGAACATGTAATTACTCTGGGAATTATCTATAAGAGCAACCTACTTTGATAATAAAGTGCAAGATGCTGGGAGAGGATTGTTAAATGGGGATAGATTCTAAGCTTAGACCTAAAAATAAAAAGAAGGTTTTACACATTGTCAGCGCTCTGAATCGCGGGGGAGCTGAAACGTTACTAATGAATATATATAGGAAAATAGATAAGAGGCAGCTTCAGTTTGATTTTGTATCTCATCGAAATGAGAAAAATGATTATGAAGATGAAATAATGGCGTTAGGTGGGAGAATATATAAGGTACCTAGTTTAGGACAAATAGGACCTTTTTCCTATGTTAAAGAACTTGTGAAAATTATGTCGGATAATCAATATGAAGTTGTACATGCACATACGGATTATCAAGGTGGTTTCGTTGCTGTAGCGGCAAAAATAGCTGGTATAAAAAAGAGGATTTGTCATTCGCATAGTAATAATTGGCCACAAGACTCTGGAATAAAAGCAAGAGTTATCCTAAAGGTTTTGCAATCTATTATTAAATATGCTGGAACTAATTATTGTGCGTGCAGCGTTGAAGCAGCACGTTTTTTATTTGGCGAAAGGATGCTTCATAGTGAGAGGATAGAACTAATTAAAAACGGTATAGATATTAATCAATTTACTGATATAGACGCTGGGAGTAGTGTCAGCGTAAGAAGGGAACTTAATATACCGAATGCAACAAAATTAATAGGACATATAGGAAGTTTTTCAGAGTCAAAGAATCATATTTTTATCCTAAAAGTTTTAAAGCAAATTTTAAAACGAGATTCAAATTTTGTTGCTATTTTAGTAGGAGATGGCCCGTTAAGGATTTCTATTGAATTAAAAGCAAAGCAATTAGGGATTTTTGAAAATATTAGATTTTTGGGGGTTAGGAAGGATATTCCACGACTCATGAAGAGTTTTGATGTTTTTATTTTTCCTTCTTTGTTTGAGGGGTTTGGTATTGTAACTTTAGAAGCGCAATCTGCAGGTGTACCATGTGTTGTAGCAGATACGCTACCTAATAATACTGATATGGGGTTAGGGATAATGTCATTTGTTGACTTAGATGAAGAAATTGAAATATGGTGTAAAGAAATTTATAAAGCCTTGTTAAAAGAAAGACCTGACAGGGAATTCATAATTAACAATATATCGAAATTAGGCTTTGATATTAACGATAACATTTACGAGTGGCTATCGTTATATGGAATTGTGCGCAAGGAAGAAATAGGATAATCTAATTTATTTTCATTTTATATGTCTGATGTATAAGGAGATTTGTTGAGCGTAACAGCAAAATACAAATATAAAATGAGGAAGAGAAATCAATAATAGATTTTGTGAGGTATCCTATAATGAAAAAGAAAAGAATATTAATTACATCTTTTGATATGGAAATTGGTGGAGTAGAAAGAAGTTTGATTGGTTTATTAAATACAATTGATTACAGTAAGTATGATATAGATTTAATGTTATTTAAACATGAAGGTGGATTTTTCTCTTTACTACCTAAAGAGCCGAATTTATTAGAGGAATTGCAACAATATACTACTTTTAGAAAATCAATTAAGCAGATATTACAAGAAGGACATTACTCAATTGGGATTACTAGGATAATAGGGAGAATTATGGGCGTTATGCATGGGCGATATGTAAATAGTAAAGAACCTGGATACTTCGTTATTCAATATGGATGGAGAATATCTCTTCCATTTCTTCCAAAGTTGAGAGAAGAGTACGATGTTGCGATAAGTTTTTTATGGCCGCATTATTTTATAGGGGATAAAGTTCGAGCGAAAAGAAAAATTGGGTGGATTCATACTGATTATTCGAACATACAACTTAACAAAGAAATGGAATGTAAAATGTGGAGGAAAATGGATGATATTGTGGCGGTTTCCGAAAGTTGTAGAGATACATTCCTGAATAGTCTGCCTTATATTAATAAAAAGGTGCAAGTGATAGAAAATATAATAGATTCTGAATTTGTTCGCGAACAATCTAATGAAGGAGATATTACTCAGGAAATACCAATAAATAGAGAGCGAATCAAGTTAGTTACTGTTGCTAGACTTTCTCATGCTAAGGGAATTGATGACGCTATATATGCGCTTAGAAAACTATTAGATCAAGGGTATGATATCGAGTGGTACATAGTTGGATATGGGCCTCAAGAAGCGGAACTTAAATTGTTGATAGATAAATTAGGACTTCAAGATGAATTTGTTTTACTAGGTAAGAAGATTAATCCGTACCCGTACATAAAAGCATGTGATATTTATGTACAACCTTCTAGATACGAAGGGAAGGCAGTAACTGTTCGGGAAGCGCAAATTCTTAAGAAACCAGTATTAATAACTAATTTTTCAACTGCCAAAAGTCAGCTGGAGAACGGGGTAGATGGATATATTTGTCCAATGGGTATAAAGGGAATTGTCGAAGGAATAAAAAAAATGATTGATGATGTTGAATTCAGAAGTGAAGTTGTTAATAATGTAAGCCAAAAAAATTATGGTAATGAAATAGAAGTGGAAAAGATATATAGGTTAATTGAATTAGAATAGATTAAGTTATAAAACTAAAAAATCTTTTACTATTTATAAAAGATACTTGGGGGAATTATTTTTATGGAGAATGTTTTAGTATTAGATACATCGGTAGGTTCTCTTAACAAGGGTGACGATATAATAATGAAGTGTGTAAAGCATCATCTTTCTGATATAACTAAAAATGCATATGTTTTAACATTACCTACTCATGTTTCACCTTTTCATTGGTACCAAGTAGCGAGAAAATCAAATAGGGTAAAGATTTATAGTGATGCGAAATATAAGTTTGTAGGTGGTTCGAATTTGCTAGCAATGGATATGTTTACGCACTTTCCGCAGTGGAATATTAATATATTTAATTATGGTCCTTTAAAGGGGAGTATTCTGGTTGGAGTTGGTGCAGGAAAAGGGAATAAAATAAATCCCTATACAAAAATGTTATATAGAAAAGTTTTATCACATGAATATATACATAGCGTTAGAGATGAAAGAACAAAAAAAATTTTAGAAGAAATGGGCTTTAAAGCTCTAAATACTGGTTGTGCAACTTTGTGGTCTTTTACGCATGATTTTTGTAGGGGAATTCCAAGTGAAAAATCGGAATCGGTTGTTTTTACACTAACCCATCATTCTAAAAATCGTGAAAAAGATCAATTATTGATAGATACACTTAACAAAAGTTATGAAAATGTCTATTTTTGGATACAAGACGCAGATGATTTTGAATATTTAAAAACTTTAGAGGGTATACAGGACATAAAAATTATACCTCCTACTATAGAGGCGTATGAAAAAATCCTAAATACAGCCGTCGATTATATTGGAACACGTTTACATGGCGGCATATTTGCTATGCGTCATAAAAAACGTGCAATAATTATCTCCATAGATGAAAGAGCTAAGGGGATGGGCGAAACGTATAATTTAAATCTGATTGATAGGGAAGATTTAAATAATCTTGAAAAAATGATAAATTCAGAGTTTATCACGGATGTTCAAGTGAATTTTGATGTAGTAAATCAATGGTTAAAACAGTTCTCTAATTAATAAATGTACTTTGATAAAAATGGCGATTTATTAGGAGGCTCAAATGAATAGTATAATTCTCGATAAAATTGTCGTAAGAAATAATAGAGTTGATTATTCTTTTAGTATTAAGGGGGATTTACAAAAGTATTTTAAGACAAGTAATCATATGTTTCTTGAATATAACTATGATGTATCTGATATCCCTTTAAGTATTTTGGCTATTCCGTTTGTTGCAAATGTAGTTCCTCTTGTATGGATTACTAATTCAACAATAGTAATAAATGAACTAGATAAATCTTTTTATATTTGTTTAAATAATATAAAAAATGCATATCAAAACATGTTTCCTGGTGTGAAATTTAAAGGATCCGTGGATGTAGGAGAAATTATTGATAATGTTTACATTCCGGAATTTGAAGCGGCATCTTTATTTAGTGGGGGATTAGATGCACTTACTACATTTATAAGAATAAAAGATAAAAACCCCTTGCTAGTTACTGAATATGGATGGCATGAAAATGAAATAGAGGGTAGTAAAGTATGGGAGGCAGATAAAGAAAATGCCATAAATTTTGTAAAGGATAATGGACTAGAAAATATTTTTATACAATCCAACTATGGGACCTTTATAATTGCAGGGAACATTGACCATGATTTTAGAGAAAAGTTAAACGATACATGGTGGCATGGATTGCATCATGGTCTAGCAATAATATCTGCAGCTATTCCAATAGCTTTTAAACTTAAGATAAAATGTATATACATTGCAAGCTCTAATTCTCCATTATATCAAGTTACTTGTGCATCTGATCCAACTGTGGATAATGAAATAAAATATGCATCTGGAACAGTATTTCATGATGGATACGAACTTACTAGGCAAGAAAAGATTAAAGTTGTTGTGGACCATTATTCAGCTAGTAAAGAACCTGTTAATATCAGGGTATGTTTTAAAAATGAAGAAAATTGTTGTAAATGTGAAAAATGTTTAAGAACAATTATGGGAATTATTGCTGAAGGGAGAGATCCTCGTGAATATGGTTTTAATATTCCAAGTAATCTTTATCAGTACGTTAAAACTTCTTTAAATAGTGAGGTGAAGTTTTTTACTAATACATTCATTGAAATGTATTGGAATTTAATCCAAGTGCGAATGAAACAAAATTGTGATTGTATTACAGATAAAAATTTACTAAATTGGTTTCTAGATTATGATTTCAAGGCGCAACGAAGAAAAGCGTTATTAAAATACAGGATAACAAAGTTTTTCCCTATTTTAAAGAGGAAGATTAGTGCCAAATTTAGTAGAGTGGGTACGCAAAACAACTAAAATATAGAAGGTATTACGATGAGAATACAAAATTCCTTAAAAAATATTTTATTCGGTTTGTCTGGACAAATAATTAGTATTGGCATGGGATTTGTTGTTCGAACTGTTTTTATTTATACACTCGGTATAGAATATTTAGGTGTGGATGGGCTTTTTACAAGTATACTATTGATGTTTTCCCTAGCTAATTTAGGCTTTGATACAGCTATAATTTATAGTTTATATAGGCCATTAGCTGAGAAGGATATCTATAAAATACAGGCATTAATGAATTTATATCAAAAAGCATACAGATTAATAGGAGTAGTAGTTTTATTATTAGGGTTATCTCTATTACCATTTCTTGATTATTTAGTGAATGCAGATACTATGATTAAAGACATTAACATTATCTATCTTTTATTTTTAATAAGTTCGGTGTCATCATATTATTTTGTATATAAGCAATCTATTATTATTGCTGATCAAAGTAACTATATCATTTCTAAAATACACACTTTGTTCATAATTATATCTAACGCATTACAAATTGTTTTATTAATAATTATTAGTGATTACATTGTAGTACTGATAGTTCAATTAACATTGAAAGTAATTGAGAATGTATATATTGCAAATAAGGCAAATAAATTATATCCATTTTTAAAAGAAAAAAATAATGCGAAATTATCTAAGGCAGACAGACGAGAGTTTTTTGAGAATTTGTATTCCTTGTTACTATATAAAATTAGTGGTGTAGTAATTAATGCAACAGATAATATAATTATATCGAAATTCATTGGAATTATTTGGGTTGGTGTGTATTCAAATTATTTGTTGATCTTAAATACATTAAATACCTTATTAGGCTATTTGTTTTATTCTATCACTGCTAGTGTTGGAAATGTGAATGTGAAAGAAAATGCAGAAAAAAAATATTTTATTTTTCGTGTAATTAACTTTTTTAATTTTTGGATATATGGATTTTGTACAGTTTGCCTTTGGAATTTGATAAATCCATTTATAACACTCTGGTTAGGTGAGGAATATGTGTTTAATAAGTATGTATTATTTTTCATATTACTTAATTTTTTCACTTCAGGAATGCAAAATACAACTACAATTTTTAGAGAAACCACAGGTTTATTTAAAAAAGGGAAGTATAGACCTATCATAGCGGCAATTATAAATATTGTAGTTTCTATAATTTTCGCGAAACAAATAGGAATAGCAGGAGTGCTTTTAGGGACTGTTATTAGTAGATTATGTACTTACTTTTGGTATGATCCTTATATTATATTTAAAATGATTTTTAAAAAATCTGTAAAAGTATATTTTATTAGATATATTTTGTTTGTAGTGCTTGTATTATTTTCTGTTATAGCAACGGATTTTATTGGTTATATTTTTCACATAAATATATTTATGGACATGGTAATACGTAGTATTTTGTGCCTGATTATTCCGAATTTGATCTTTTGGATGGTATTTAAAGAGGCGGAAGAGTATAGATATTTCCTTAATTTAACCCGAATATTAATAAAAAAAATAAAGTCGAAAATATTAACTCGGAAAGTTTCGAATGATAATTATCCATAAATTATTATTTTGTTTTTTCCATATCACAGTAAAGAATGCTTTATTTGCGGAAGAGATTTTAGGTTGTTCTGAAAATAATAGTAGGGGAGTTATGTATAAAGAGCATAGTGTCTTTTTAATAAAATTGTAAGTTTAAATAGTATAAATAAAAGGGTATTGAAATAAAAACAGCTAGTAAGAATAGATCTATTTAGGAAGGAGAAAGGAATTGTGAAAAGACTTTCTAAATAATGGATCTCTAAAAACAATAAAAAGTGATGTTACTTCTCTTATATCCAATCAATTTACCTTATGAAACATAAGATGTAGAAAAGCAAAAAAGAGGTGTGAATTGATGTGGAGAAGAAGGGATAATCTTGGGAATTTGAATGATTTAGATTTGGTGTCCAAGCCTCCTTTTCATAATGACATTTTAACTTATGATAGTACGCAATTAAAATGGATTCCAAAATCATTTGAAGCTACAAATTCTACAAGTATATATGTATTAGAATTAGATAGATGGGATGTTAAGAATGATGGGACTGATGCTATCAATACTTCCAAAGGTATTAATAATGCTTTAGTTTGGGCGGCTCAACAAGGTTATACGGAAGTTGTGTTACCTAGAGGAATATATTTGATTGATAAACAAACACCCATCGAACCACCAAGTCATTTAACTTTGAATCTAAACGGTTCAACATTAAAAATGGAAACAAATAATTTGACTGGATATGCAATTATAAGTTTTCGTAGAAATCAAGTATATTCTAGGATAACAAATGGTATTATCCAAGGAGATAGATATACACATGATTATTCTAGTGGGGGAACACATGAGGCAGGGTACGGCATTGAATTGGGGAGTTTTACTCCACCTGCTGATGGGGGGAACAATACACGGTTTGTATCTTTAGATAATCTAGATATTTTAGATTGTACAGGAGATGCCATTACACTGAACAGTACTTTTGGGCAGATTTCACCTTTTCCTACAGCATTAGCAAGTTCATTTGAACAGGGAGCAATTAATACAACAGATGGTTCATTAGTAAGTAGTACAACAAAGATACGTTCCAATTTGCAAATTGATATGACCCAAGTGGCTATTGTAAAGTATGGTTACTTTGGATTATATGGAAATGGATTTGGAGCATTGGGTTCTGAAATAAAATGCGATTATTATGATGTCATTTTTTACACTTCAAATAATATATTTTTATCTTCAAAAACCAATGTACAATTCTTTGATGAAGTAGAAGTCCCTAATGGAGCAAGTTATGCTAAAATTGTTTTGCATCAAGGGAATGTTCCTGCTCCTGCAAATTGTTTAATAAATGTTCGGGTGCCTTCTTTTTCACAATATACTTATATAGAAAAATGTAATTTACATGATTGCCGTAGACAAGGGATTAGTGTATGTGGGGCAAAGAATGTATATATTCGAGATAATGATATTCATCACATCGCAGGTACCAATCCACAAAGTGGACTAGATATTGAAGATGGATATGATTTAAATCAATATATATACATTGAAAGAAATAATTTTCATGATAATAAAAATTATAATATTATTGTTGTAAATGGGAAATTTATCTATATATCGAATAATTCTATTATGAATACCACTTCAAATGCTTATGTTGGGCTATCTATTAATGGTGGTGCAGATAGGGTAATCGTAACAGGGAATAATATCCGATTAACCAAGGTCTCTTTGTTAGGAGATGTTATTTTTTCCAATAATTATGTATACGGAGCGCAAGTAAATGTTCAAGGTGTATATGTAAATCGACCTATTAATATATTAGATAATATTTTTTCTAATAGTAAAATGATTATTGATACCCCCTTTCCATATGCGGTTAAAGTTGATTCCTGTCGCTTTATAAACGATGCAGATAAACTAAATTCCTTGTCATCATTGTATCAGTGGACATTAGAGATGAAAAATGAGCCGCAAACTATCTCAAATTGTATATTTGAAGGACAAGACGTTTTGTATTTAAATTATGTACCAGTAGGAACAGTTAAATCAGGATGGATATTTGAAAATATTATATTTAATAATGTTAAAAACCCAACCTTAGTTGCAGGGACATATACAAATTGCTTTTTTAAGGACGTAACCTTTTTGGGGATAACAAGTACAGGAAGCACTTTAGAATTAAAAGATTGCAAGTTCTTTAGTATAGATAGAAATAACACGTTATTTACAGTGAATAACCTCAAAGCATTCAAGATGATGGATTGTCATATAGAAAAACCAAATGGTACGGTCTTGAATATTCAAAATGTATCTGATGAAATAGTGTTAAGGGGAAATACTATAAAAATTACAAATGATACTCTTCAGAGAGCTATTATTGTTTTGGATGCAGCGTTTACTGGTAAGCAAGTGATAATTCAAAATAATATTATAAATTCCACAAATTTGATGCAAGTTGGGATAGATAATAGAACAACGAGTATTACACCCCTAGTAGTAATTCAAAACAACGTGTTGAATAATGCGAAAATTACAATTACAGGGAGGGAATTTCTGCAAGGGAATATAGTTAATGGTGTAATAGATCCAAATTAATGCATGGTGATAATTAAATTCTCATAATTCCAAAAAATTATGAGAAATGAAGTAGAGTGGCTCTTAATAAATATGTCCATAAAGTATTATATAATGGTACATGGAAGGATTTTGTCCAATGTAATTATTCGAAATAGTCTAATTCCTAATAGATAATAGGTTTATTGACTTTTAGTTACTACTATAGAATAGAGAAAAGCTATTATGTTTTTTATAAACATAATAGCTTTTTATTATTACGTTAACTGCATACTAAAAAATAGTGTGTAGGAGAATTTTTAAATAATAAATGGATTTTTTAATATACTACTAAGCGTTGTTTATAAAACTGTGTTTGTGAATATATTTTTTGAGATTTTTACAGTGTGTAATAGTCTCTTGGATAAGCATTTGGAAAAATATATTTTGCACCTATGTGTATTGCTTTCTTCTACTTATTAAGTTTTAAAGCTGTGTACTATAGAAAATGTTTGCAGGTGATAAGTAAAGAGAAATTGAATACAATTCTTTAATTACAACTTAAGAATACTTGATTTCAATCCGTAATGAATACTTTGTAGATTATTTAACTTTGGAAAAGCATTTGTAATAATTTAAGATGGGGGAATGATTGGTAATGAAGAGACTGTTTGATATCTTTATTTCTTTATTATTATTAATTTGCTTTTTTTTCGTTATTCTTTTAGTAGCAATTATAGTTAAAACTCAGATAGGATCACCCATTTTATTTAGACAACAACGTCCAGGGTTACATGGAAAACCTTTTTATCTTTATAAATTTCGTACGATGACCAATGAGCGAGATAGTAATGGGGAGCTGTTACAAGATCACGCTAGATTAACTAAAGTTGGAAAATTTCTTAGAAAATATAGTTTAGACGAATTACCACAATTAATAAATGTGCTAAAAGGTCAATTAAGTTTGGTGGGCCCCCGCCCATTATTAATAGAATATATGCCTTTATATTCGAAAGAGCAAGCTAAAAGGCATAATGTAAGACCCGGAATCACTGGATGGGCTCAAGTTAATGGAAGAAATAGTATCTCATGGGATGAGAAATTTAAATTAGATGTATGGTATGTTGAGAATCAAAGTTTTCTTTTAGATTTGAAAATTTTATATCTAACTTTTAGTAAGGTTTTAAAGTCGGAAGGGATAACAAATAATAAGCATGTGACTATGCCAGTTTTTAAGGGGGGAATCGAGCATGGGGGGGAATAAAATGAATATTTTGTTTACTAGCTCTGGTAGGAGGGTCACCTTAATTAAAAAATTTAAGGAAGTACTTAAAAAAGAAGGAATCAAAGGAAAAATCTTTACTGCAGACTTAAAAGAAACTGCTCCCACCATTTACTTTAGCGATAAGCATTTTATTGTTCCGCGTGTAAATGAAGAGGGATATATAAATGAATTATTAAAAATATGTAAATCCGAAATGATAAATCTAATAATTCCGTTAATTGATACAGAATTAACCCTTATGGCTAATAATTCGAAGGTTTTCGAAGGTATTGGTGTAAAAGTATTAGTTTCCAGTATGGAATTAAATAAGATTGCTAATAACAAAAAATACACATATAACTTTTTTGCATCTAATAATATACCAACACCTAGAGTATATAGTGATGAAGAGATTGGAAGAAAAGAATATCAATTTCCACTATTAATTAAACCTTATGATGGCAGTTCTAGTAAAGGTGTAACAAAAATAATGAATGAAAAGGAATTGGAATTTTTTAAGGATTATATACCTAACGCTATGATACAAGAGTACGTTTCAGGAGAAGAATACACTATAGATGTCATGGTAGATTTCTGTGGGAATATAAAAACAATCGTTCCTAGATTGCGTATAGAGACACGAGCAGGTGAGGTAAGTAAAGGTATGACCAAGAAGGATTTTGATATCATCCAAGCAGCAGAAACTGTAATAAAAGCTCTTCCTAATCCTATTGGGTGTATTACTTTACAATGTTTTAAAAAGGAGGATGGACAAATTACGTTTATTGAAATAAACCCTCGTTTTGGAGGAGGAATACCACTATCAATAGAAGCAGGAGCGAATTTTCCACTTTGGACAATTAAAATGTGTCAGGGGGAAGTCTTTATAGATAAGGACTTTAATTGGAGAGAAAATTTAACAATGCTTAGATATGATGAAGCGGTTTTTATGGAGAGTATTTAAGATGATGATTAAAGCAATTGTTTTTGATATGGATGATACTTTATATAAAGAGAAAGATTATGTTGTAAGTGGTTTTAAAGCAGTGGATGATTGGATTAAAGAGAAGTATAAGAAAACCGGATTTTATAATATTGCAATTCAATTATTCGATTCGGGGGAAAGAAGGTTCGTGTTTAATGAAACACTAGAAAAGTTAAACATTCCTTACGATGAAAAATTGATTAGTAATTTGATAGAACAGTATAGGTTTCATAAACCAGATATTCAATTGTTGGATGAAGCGGATTGGGTACTAAATAATTTAGTTAATACCGTTAAAATAGGACTTATTTCAGACGGATATTTAGTTGCCCAAGAAAAGAAAATTAATGCATTAAAGTTAAAAGAGAGATTTCATTCGATAATTCTCACTGATGAGCTGGGAAAAGAATATTGGAAGCCGAGCCAAATTCCTTATGAAAAAATAAGTAAGGAACTACAGGTGCCTCATCAGCAATGTGTCTATATAGGAGATAATTTAAGTAAGGATTTTATAACAGCCAAGAAATTGAAATGGTTAACGATCCATATTAATAGAGAAGGTGGAATTCACCATAATCTTATAGTTGAGCAAGATTATAAAGCACATTATACAATTGATAATTTAAGGAGATTATCTGATATATCTGTATTAAAGCATATGTTTTTAGATACATAGTATTTAAATATGTATAAAGGATGTGTTTACATGCACACAGTTCAGCATAAAAAGCGAATTTACCTTTCCTCTCCGCACATGAGTAGGAATGAACAAAAATATATTCAAAATGCATTTGATACAAACTGGATTGCCCCTCTTGGCCCAAATGTTGATGGATTTGAAAGAGAACTTGCATCTTTTGTAGGAGTGAAAGGTGGGGCTGCAGTTAGTTCAGGTACGGCTGCTATTCATTTAGCTTTGCGATTATTAGATGTCCAAAAGGGAGATACAGTGTTTTGTTCAAGTTTTACTTTTGTAGCGAGTGCGAATCCGATTGTTTATTTGGGAGCTGAACCGGTGTTTATTGACTCGGAACCAGAAACATGGAATATGTCACCGCAAGCGCTAGCGCTTGCATTATATGATGCTAATAAAGCAGGGAAATTACCGAAAGCTGTCATTCTTGTTCATTTATATGGTCAGAGTGCTAAGTTAGATGAAATTCTTTCGCTCTGTAATCAATATGATGTTCCTATAATCGAGGATGCAGCAGAATCTCTAGGTTCTACATATAAAGGAAAAGCAAGCGGTACATTTGGTAGGTTTGGTGTTTATTCATTTAATGGAAATAAAATTATTACAACTTCAGGTGGTGGAATGCTAGTTTCTAATGATGTAGAAGCATTAGAGAGAGCGAAGTTTTTAGCGACACAAGCAAAGGATCCAGCGCCACATTATGAACATAGTGAGATAGGATATAATTATCGAATGAGTAATATTTTAGCTGGTATTGGTAGAGGACAATTAGAAGTGTTAGAAGATAGGGTGAAAGCTAGAAGGTCTATATATAAACGGTATTACGCAGCGCTATCTCACATGCCAGGATTTTATTTTATGCCTGAATTAGAAAATACACGCTCAAATCGTTGGCTTACTACACTGACAATTGATGAAAAGGAATCTGGGATCTCTATTGGGAAATTATTGAGAACTTTAGCAGAAGAGAACATTGAAGCGCGTCTTATGTGGAAGCCACTTCATATGCAGCCGCTCTTTAAAGAGAAGAAGTATTATCCGCATAGCAAAAATGAAGATGTGTCGCAGTACCTATTTCAAAGTGGGATTTGTTTGCCTTCAGGATCTAATATGTTAGCTGAAGATCAACAAAGGGTAATTCAAGGCATTTTAAAAGCTGTAGAATGGAAGAATTAAAAGTAAGTAAAAGTGGAATTAGATTTGCATACGTACCACCATTTGTTCTTTATAATGAATTTTTAAGGGGGCTGTTTGGGGGCATTCAGTTTCAATTGACATAAAAAAGGGATAATTATAGGCTTTTAATATCTATATCTTAGTCTGAAAGTAAATTTAAGCATGTAATTGAGAAAGTAATAAAACAAATAATTTCGTTCGTTAAAAAGAATGATAAAGAGGTATGTTTAACGAATTTAATATGTAAATAGTATTTGTAGTAACTTTTCATATATTAGGAGGAAGAAATGAGCGCTATAGCTGGCATTATTCACTTTACTAATGAGCCTGTATCAATTGAGCACGGAAGAGAAGTAATGAGTCGTTTATACAAATATCCTGCCGATGATATTCAAATATGGCACAAAGAAAATGCTTTTCTAGGATGTCATGCACAATGGATTACACCAGAGTCAGTTGGTGAACAATTACCCTTTTATAATTATGAAAAGCAACTGGCAATTACAGCAGATGCTATTATTGATAATCGTGATGAGTTATTTGAAAAATTACAAGTGGATTATTCGGATAGAAAAAACATGACAGATAGCGAGTTAATTTTACTCTCTTATCAGAAATGGGGGGAAGCGGCTCCAAAATATTTGGTAGGCGATTTTGCCTTTATGATTTGGGATGAGAAAAAACAAATTCTTTTTGGTGCCAGAGATTTTTCAGGAAGTCGGACACTTTATTTTTATCGTGGTGAGGAAAAATTTGCTTTTTGTACTATTATAAATCCGTTATTTTCTCTACCATATGTTGAGAAGAAATTGAATAAGCAGTGGATTGCTGAATTTCTAGCTATACCTGTAAATTTCGAATCGGTAGATCCACAGTTAACAGTTTACAAATATATAGAACAAGTGCCTCCATCACACACTATTTTGGTAAAGGAAGGCGAAGTGAAGTTTTCGCGATACTATACACCAACTGTTGGGGAAATGCTTAATTTAAAATCAAATGAAGAGTATGAAGAGGCGTTTCGAGAGGTGTATCAAAGTGCAGTGAAGGCACGTTTACGAACACATCACCAAGTAGGAGCTCATTTGAGCGGAGGGCTAGACTCAGGTTCTGTCGTTAGTTTTGCTGCAAGTGATTTACGGGCTGAAAATAAAAAATTACATACGTACAGTTATGTTCCAGTAGAAGGATTTGAAGATTGGACACACAAAGGTAGAATAGCTGACGAAAGACCATTTATTCAATCGACTGTCGAGCATGTAGGGAATATACAGGATTATTATTTAGAATTGCCGGAGAGAAGCCCACTATCGGAAATTGATGATTGGCTGGAAACAATGGAGATGCCATATAAATTTTTTGAGAATACTTTTTGGTTGAGTGGAGTTTATGAAAAAGCATCTCAGAATGGAATAGGAGTACTTCTTAGTGGTCAAAGAGGTAATTGGACAGTATCGTGGGGACCTATTTTAGATTACCAGGCAATGTTATTGAAAAAGCTACATTGGATTCGTTTTTATCGTGAACTACATTTATATAGTAGAAATATAGGAGTGAAAAAATCACGTGTTTTTGAAGTGGTAAGACGAAAGGCATTTCCATTTTTGCATCAGTTACTTTTTTCAGGGAAACAAGATGCAAATTCCGCAATAATTAATCCGGAATTTGCAAGGGAAATGAATGTTTTTGACAGACTCAGAGAACAAGACATCGATATAACAGGCACCTCTATCTCTAATGCATATGACATGAAAAGAGAACAGTTTGAAAAACCATATTATTGGAGCATAAATGGAACGTATGAAACGAAATTATCATTACGTTATGCTTTATGGGATCGTGATCCCACAAATGACTTACGATTGATTCAATTTTGTTTGTCAGTTCCAGAAGAACAGTATGTTCAAAATGGTTTGGATCGAGCCCTGATCCGGAGAGCCACAAAGAATTTCCTTCCTGATAAAGTAAGATTGAATCAACGGGTTCGAGGTATTCAAGGTGCAGATGGTGTTTACCGTATGGCTCCTTTTTGGAATGAATTTATTGAGGAAGTTGAAGAACTTAGTGTAGATCCAGTAATTTCTGAATTTCTAAATGTCGAGGTAATTAAGAAAGCTATCTCAAAAATTTGTAAAGAACCTCGACCAGAATATGCATTTGATTTAGATTTTAGAATTTTAATGCGTAGCTTAATCTTCTATCGATTTATAAAAAAAGCAATGTGAAAGGAGGTGATACGTATGAAAAAGGAATGGAAACAACCTGTATTAGAAGTACTTAATATTAATATGACTATGGCGGGGCCTGGGCATAAATATCCAGATGCTGTTCAACCTGACCCAGATGATCCAGTGAAGTACAGTTAAGTCATTGGAAAAATAAAGCTCTTATATAGCTTTATTATATAAGAGCTTTCAAAAAATTGACAATGTGGGGGGATAGGATGTTTGATTCTATGGGGAATGTGTTATATCAAGCCTTCGGGTTAAAAATAGTAAGTGAAATCCCATTACCTGAATTGTCTCAGCTGAATGAAAAAAAAGAGATGGCGGATGTTCAAGTTGAAATAACTGATTTGTCAGAACAGTGGGGTGAATATAACGCAGAAAAGCAAAAAACAATAGTAGTGGAGGATGATATAGTTATGTTTCATGTTCCTCAAACTGCAATATTCGCTATACAATCAGGTGAGAAAATCACCTTTTCACCTATGGCAAATGCAGAAGAAGATAAAATTCGACTATATATTTTGGGAACTTGTATGGGGGCGCTTTTAATACAACGTAAAATACTCCCATTGCATGGGAGTGTAATTGCCATAGATGGGAAAGCATATGCATTAATTGGTGATTCGGGAGCTGGAAAATCAACGTTAGCCTCGGCTTTTTTGAATAAAGGATATAAGCTTTTAAGTGATGATGTAGTTGCTGTGTCTCTTTTGAATAAAAATACTACAATAGTTCATCCTTCTTACGCACAACAAAAATTATGGCAAGAGAGCATAAATGAGTTAGGAATGGAAGTAGCGCAATTTAGCCCTTTATTTGAAAGGGAAACGAAGTATGCTGTTCCTGTGAATTCTCAATTCTTTCCTGATCCATTACCTCTTGCTGGTGTTATTGAATTAGTAAAAACGCAGGGAGAAGATATCGAGATGACCCGTATAGAAGGGCTCGCACGCTTGTATAAATTATACCGCCATACTTTTAGGAATTCTTTGATTTCTAAATTAGGATTGATGGAATGGCATTTTGAAACTTCATCTAATATTGCAAGTGGAATGGAAATGTTTCAAGTAAGCCGCCCGGCTTCAAGATTTACAGCTCATGAGCTTGTGGAAGTTATTTTAAATACTATACAGAAAGGGAGTATGGTTGATGGTTGTCCACTCGAGAAAAATATCATTAGAACATAACGTTGTCCAAAGTAAGGGTAATATAGTAAGCGATATGGATGGAGAAAAAGTTATGTTAAATGTCCAGAAAGGAAATTACTATAACTTAGGTGAAATAGGCGGAGAAATATGGGAGCTTATTGAAAAGCCAATAATAATTAATCAGCTTGTTACTATGCTAGTATCTAACTATGATATTGAACGAAAAGATTGTGAAGAGCAAGTTCTTTCCTTTTTAGAGCGTTTATTTCAAGAAGGTTTAATTCAAATAAAAGATCAATCTAATAGATAGATTCGCAATTTCAAGAGAACTGTTAGGAAGGGATTAATGAATATTGTGAAAGGGTTAAGGGTATTTTTATCACTGAACATGGAAACAAAGCTTTTATTTTTAGAGGCTTTTATTTTTTTAGGATGGGCGCGTGTACTGAAAAGTATTACCTTTTCCAAAGTTGCACCTTCTTTAGGGGATTACATGAACGAAACATCAGTTGCTCAAATTCAGCCACACGGGGATACACTAAAGAAGGTGTCTGAAGCTATTTCTATTATGAGTCGTTATACTTTTTGGGAAAGTCAATGCCTTGTTAAAGCTATAGCTGGGATGAAAATGCTCGAAAAACGTCACATTGAGAGTACTCTTTATTTAGGAACTGCTAAGGATAGTCATGGTGAATTAATTGCGCATGCATGGTTACGGAGCGGTTCTTTTTATGTTACTGGATCAGAAGGAATGGAGAAATTTACTGTCGTTGGATCATTTGCAAAGAGGTTAAGTGAGGACACTATTAAAGGAGAATAAAATGGAGAAAGATTTTGATCTTAATGTAGAGTTCATGTCTAAGGAATTGAAACTTCTTTTTACAATTTTGAAGTTACAAGATGCCGAAACACTGCAAACTTATAGTAGTGAATGGTTCACAGATATTGATTGGGAGGTTTTTCTTGAGCAAGCCATGCATCATCGTGTTTATCCGGTGATTTATCAAAAACTTAAACAGGTAGATGAGGAATTAATTCCTTCACATGTTGTACAAACTTTAAATAGAAAATATAGAAATAATACATTTCAAATGCTTTATTTAAGTGCTGAAATGGAACGAATAAATAAATTTTTTAATGAAAATGAGATTCGTACGATGTTTCTAAAAGGACCTGTACTATCTCAGGACTTATATGGAGATATTTCTTTACGAACATCTTGTGATTTGGACGTTCTCATTCCTGTTCAAAAATTAGAAAAAGTAGAAAAACTACTTTTAGAGCAAGGATATGTGAAAGATGATTATATTCAAACGATATTAAGTGATTGGAAATGGAGGCATCACCATATAACATTTTTCCATCCAACAAGGCGGATCAAACTTGAAATTCATTGGAGGTTAAATCCCGGACCGGGTAAGGAACCTGGGTTTGAAGAGCTTTGGAAGCGAAAGAGAAAAAGTACACTTACGAGTAATTCGGTATATATGTTAGGGAAGGAAGACTTATTTTTATTTCTTGTATCTCATGGTGCCAGACATGGTTGGTCCAGGCTACGTTGGTTAGTAGACATAAAAAAAATTGTCGATCAAGATCTTAATTGGAGTGAGATTCATAAATTAATGAGAAAATATCAAATGCTTCATTTAGGAGGACAAGCGTTAATTTTGGCATCTCAATTGCTAGGTGTACGACTAGATGAAAGAATGATGGAATTAGTAACTAAAAAACGTTCAAAGCAGTTAGCTCAAGAAGCGCTGTTTTATTTCAAGCAAATGATAAACTTGCATACCGATCCTGTTCCTGAAGAAGTACTTGCTTATCATAGTAGGCATTTATTTTCACTGATGTCTAATCAGCAAAAAATTTTATTTATTATGAGCCAACTCTATCCTTATCCGATTGATGCAAAAACATTGCCGTTACCTAAATTCCTTCATTTTTTATATTTTCCTTTACGTCCGTTTCTATGTCTTTGGAGGAAAACAAAGAAGCTTGCTTTGTTATAGGGGGAACATCGATGAATCATATTATATATTTTATGAAGAAATTATATTCTTCTGCAGGAAAAATTCTGTATGTGAATTTGTTTGGTATGGTTTTAATAAGTTTACTTGAAGGGATAGGTATTATTTTATTAATTCCTATGATAAGTATGGCTGGAATAATTAATATAGGTGAGGAGACTGCTTTTATTGCACCTGTCTATAGATTTTTGCAGGATTTCCCTAAAACAACAAGTCTAATTTCTATTTTAGGTATATATATACTAATAGTGTTAGGTCAAAATCTATTACAACGAAACATAACGCTAAGGGATGCGAGAACGCAACAAGCTTTTGTACGAGAATTAAGAATAGAAACATATAGTATGATTCTAAAAGCGAAGTGGAGTTTTTTTTTAGAGAATAGGAAAACAAATCTAATAAATATATTAACTACAGAATTAGCTCGCGTAAGTTATGGGGTTAATTTAATTTTACAATTGTTAGCTGTTATTCTGTTTACATTCATACAGGTGGGGCTTGCGTTTTTATTATCTCCCCAAATAACTATATTTGTTTTGGTCTTTGGCTTATTATTCTTAGTAGCTTCTCGTGCTTTTATAAAAAAAGCACGAATACTAGGCGGTAAGACCTCGAAATTAGCACAAGACTATCTTTCTGGTATAACAGATCATTTTAATGGAATTAAAGATATAAAGAGTAATACTTTGGAAGCATCACGTTTAGATTGGTTACAATCTATAACAGAAAAGATGAGTAATGAACAAATGGAGTATATGAGAATAAGGTCGAACTCTCAATTGTTTTATAAAGTTTCAATGGCTATTTTAATTGCATTTTTTATATTATTATCAGTAAGTATATTTAAAGCTCAACCCACCCAATTACTATTAATCATACTCATCTTTTCGAGACTATGGCCACGATTTATGACAATTCAGTCTAATTTAGAACAGCTTGCAGCAAGTATTCCTGCTTTTAAATCTTTATGGGAATTACAAGAAGAGTGTAATGAAGCAATTGAAATGCAGGATATATATCAGCAAAAACATATAAAGCCGATTTGTATAGAGCGGGGTATTGAATGTAAGGATATTTATTTTCGGTATAATAAGAAGGAGCATTTGTATGCACTTCAAAATATTAATGTGAAAATACCAATCAATAGTATGACGGCTATTGTCGGACATTCGGGAGCTGGGAAGAGTACATTAATCGATGTTTTAATGGGATTGATTCAGCCAGAGAAAGGTCAAGTATTAATAGATGGAACTCCTCTTACAAGTGAAAATTTATTGTCATTGAGACGGGCTATTAGTTATGTGCCACAAGATCCTTTTTTATTTAATGCAAGCATAAGAGAAAATTTATTGATGATTGAGCCGAATGCGAGTGAAGAACAAATTTGGACTGCATTAGATTTTGCGGCGGCAGCTGAATTTGTACGAATGCTTCCAAAAGGGCTTGATACTCTCATTGGAGATCGTGGAGTGAGACTTTCAGGTGGTGAACGTCAACGACTTGTACTAGCTCGAGCTATTTTAAGACAACCATCCATTTTAGTATTAGATGAAGCTACGAGTGCGTTAGATACTGAAAATGAAGTGAAGATCCAATCAGCGATAGAAAGATTGAAAGGAACAATGACTATTGTTGTTATTGCGCATCGGTTATCTACGATTCGGAATGCAGATCAAGTTATTGTTTTAGGAAAAGGTGAAATTGTTCAAAAAGGTGAATTTAATCAATTGGCTAAAGAGAGAAAAGGTATATTTCGAAATTTATTAGGGTCGCAAATGGAAGTGGGTTCATAGAGGAGAAAGATTGAATGAAATCTTGTATTATTGTAATTCTAGTTGAATGATAGCCCGGATAATGGTCAGTTACAAAAGGTCATACTCGGGCTTTTATATTTGCGTTTTCTAAATTTAGGGAATAAATATAATTCAGTACCTTGCAATAAACAATACTAAGTGGTATATTATGGATAAAACAGGTATCGTGTACTGAACAGTACTAAAATGAGAAAGGGGGATTGTCCTTGAACGTTCAGTTTAAAAAAGGTGTGTTAGAACTATGTGTTTTGGCACTAGTGAAACGTAAAGATAGTTACGGTTATGAACTTGTTCAGCAAATCTCTAATAAATTTTTAATATCGGAAGGTTCTGTATATCCGTTATTACGTCGTTTAACGAAAGAGGGATATTTTCAAACGTATTTAAAAGAATCTACGGAAGGACCGCCCCGTAAATATTATCAACTAACAGAGCAAGGGGAGATGCAACTTACGTTATTAGTAACAGAGTGGCGTGATTTTGCTAAAGGTGTTCAAGAAATTATTGAAGGGGTGGAATGGGATGAGTAAAGAGCAGTTTCTTAAAGAATTATCAAGTCATCTTAGAAAGTTACCAGAAGAAGAGAGACAAGATATTTTATTCGATTATGAAGAGCACTTTCAGTTTGGGGTAGAAGAAGGGAAAACTGAATCAGAAATAATAAAGGGTCTTGGCTCTCCGAAAGTAATTGCGAAAGACTTACTTGCGATGTATCGATTTGATGAAATGAAAAAAGATCCGTCGACTTCAAATGTGACAAGAGCTGTCATGGCAGCGGTTGGACTTAGTTTGTTTAATTTTATTATCGTGTTAGGCCCGTTAGTTGCAATTATAGCTTTTATATTTTCCTTTTGGGTCGGTGGTATTGCTAGTGTAGTGACACCATTTTTCGTTATTGTAAAAGTATTTATGGGCACTTTTATATGGTTGGATCTTTTCGTTAGTATAACGTTTGTCGGAGTAGGTTTGTTGTTATGTATTGTAGCTTATTATAGTACGAAGTGGTTTAAAAGATTATGTGTACGCTATGTAGTCTGGAACTTCAAAATGATAAAAGGGGAGTAGATGATGAAAAAGATATTATTAGTAGCTATCGCTTGTATCATTATTGGAGTAATAGGGATTTCACAAACATATGAAAAAGCAGTACAAACTGCAGAAAAAGGAGATAAAGAGGACGTAATTAAAAACGAAACGCTAAAAAATGTAGAAGTTAAGTTAGATGCTGGAGATATTGTTGTGCAAAAATCTCCTGATTCCTCTTTTTATGTAAAGCAAAAAGGAGACGTAAGTAAACAGGAGATTCGTATTGCTGAAGATGGTGATACATTAAAAATCATAGGGGAAATAGAAAAAGGTGTTTTATTTGATTTTTCATTTTACAATTTCGGATTTCAAACGCCTACATTGACTATATTAGTACCTGAACGTTCTTATCAAGAGATAAAAGTAAATTCATCCGCTGGACAAATAGAAATAAGTAATGTGAAAAGTGACCGCGTAAGTGTTGAAACACTCGCCGGAGAAGTGGATTTGAAACATGTAACAGCAAAGAGTGTGGAGGGGTCTACAAAAGCTGGTGAGGTGAATTTTAAAAAAGTAATAGGGAAAGTAACAGCAAAAACGGCTAGTGGGGATATAGATATTATTGATCATGATTCTAAATATGATTTAGAGGTAAGTTCAACTGCTGGAGATGTAGATATTACTTTATTGGAAAAACCACAAGATGCAGTTATAACTGGGCAAACTGCTGCTGGAGACGTGACAATTTTTAATGAAGACAATAAAAATATAACGATTGGTAATGGTAGTAAAAAGATTAGCGGTAAAACCGCTGCTGGAGATGTTACTATTGAAACGCGTTAATAATTAATGAAACGCATTCTTTTGAATGAACGGAAATCTATCAAAATATAAAAAGAAGATAATTACCTATATAAATAAGGGAATTATCTTCTTTTTATTATTTTTAATGTAAATCACGATATACGCCAATTACTTTTCCAATAACTGACACTTGTTTTAAAATAATAGGTTCTAGTGAAGAGTTTTCCGGTTGTAGACGGAAATGATCTTTTTCTTTATAGAAACGTTTAACAGTTGCTTCGTTATCTTCTGTTAAAGCAACTACAATTTCACCGTTGTATGCAGACTGTTGTTGGCGAACAACAACTAAATCACCATCAAAGATACCGGCTTCAATCATGCTATCTCCAGAAATGCGTAACATAAACACTTGATCTGCTCCAGCAACGATACTAGCTGGAAGTGGGAAGTGATCTTCTACACTTTCGACTGCTGTAATCGGTAAACCGGCAGTAACTTTTCCGATGATTGGAACTTGAATAACAGATTGTGTTTCCGTTCGGTTGTCACCTAAAATTTCAATTGCGCGTGGTTTTGTTGGATCGCGTCGAATATATCCCTTTTCTTCTAGTCGTGATAAATGTCCGTGCACTGTAGAACTAGAAGCAAGGCCGACTGCTTGACCGATTTCACGTACGGAAGGTGGATATCCTTTTTCTTGTACTTTTAGCTTAATAAAGTCGAGAATGTCTTGCTGGCGTTTCGTTAACTTTTCCATGTTTTCTAACACCTCGTTTTCTTTCATTTTTCTTATTATTAAGTATAACATGCGAAAAAACATTCTACAAACATAAGTTCGAACGAAAGGCAAATTTATGATACACTATAAGGAAAATATAGTGAGAAAGAAGGGTTCAAAATGAATGCAATTATTTATGCACGTGTGAGCACAACAAAAGAAGAACAGGAAACATCATTATTGCGTCAAAAAGATGAATTATTGCATTTAGCTGAGCGCTATCAAATGGATGTTACAAAGGTAATTGAGGAGCAGGCTAGCGGTTATACAATTGAACGTGATGGCATATTAGAAGTGCTAGATACAATTCGAGATGAACAAGTTGATGTACTACTTATACAAGATGAAACGCGTCTTGGTAGAGGAAATGCAAAGATTGCATTAATGCATTGTTTACATAAAGAGGGGATAAAAGTTTATACGCACACGCATAGTGGTGAATTACAGCTTTCAGATTCTGATTCGATGGTGCTAAATATAATTGGGATCGTTGAAGAGTATCAAAGAAAGATCCACAATTTAAAAATTAAACGTGGCATGCAAAGAGCAGTGGAGAAAGGATTTCGTCCAGAAAATAATTTGAAAAATCGTCATTTAAGCGTAGGACGTGAGAAAAAAGAAGTGCCAATTGAGGAAATTGTACGTTTGCGCCGGAATGAATTAACTTTTGAAGAAATTGCAGCAACACTTCGTGGTTTTGGTCATGATGTTTCAAAAGCAACTGTACATCGAAGGTATGTAGAATATACAAAGCAATTGCTTGATAAAGAGGAATAACTATTGTATGATAATAATCAGTTTTGAGTAGAAGGGGGATTCGAGATGCCAAGTCAAGAACTCATTGAACGCATTAACTTCTTAGCGAAAAAAGCAAAAGCTGAAGGCTTAACTGAAGAAGAACAACGTGAGCGCCAATCGCTTCGTGAACAATATTTAAAAGGATTTCGTCAAAATATGTTAAACGAATTAAAAGGAATTAAAGTCGTTAACGAAGAAGGCACGGACGTTACACCGGCGAAATTAAAAGCTTTAAAAAAGCAGGATAATGCAAAATTAAATTAAAAGATGGGCATAGCCCATCTTTTTTTATTTGTTAAAATTGTTATTTAATAACTTTCCAGTTTTCATTTTTCGTTGCTTCTATCCTTTTATGCTTCAATATATAGTTAGCGATAAGTTCAGACATATCTGTTGGTATGTCTTTTACTACTGGTTTATTTTGAAACATAAAGAAGTTCCCGCCACCGCTTGCACGATAATTATTCATAACAACGTCATATTCTTCATTCATATTAAGGGGAGTGCCTTTATACTGCAAAGACTCTACTCTCTCTCCAATTGGTTTTGAAATGTTTAATACATACGAAATCCCTTCCCACATATCGTAATTATAGTGTTGTGGTTTTGGTTCTATATAGGTAGGGTTTACGATGATGGTTCTATCTGCTTTTAATGTGAAATAAGAAGCAGAGAGTTCGAGAGCATCTTTTATATCCGCTCCAGTTATTCTAATTACTTTTAATGTATTTGGATAAATATAATTAGAAACGATGTCACGCATTGTTACATGTTTCGGGAAACCTGGAGATGTATTATGAAACAAACTTGTACAAGAAATTGAAACATTAGCTATATCCATCTGTATTTTATTTATGAATTCAATAAAAGGATGGTCTTGCAAACGTGTTTGCATAGCATCGGAAATTTGCATATCCCCATAAATTATTCCAATAGGTTTATCAAGCCAATTTTGTGTTTTCTCTTCATAATTGGCAACCAAGGAAAGAATATCTTGGTCTGCCGCAATTCCTTGTACGGGCAATAACTCTGAATAACTTTCTTTTTTCACCCATTTTTGTTCTGCTTTTTCGAATGTTACTGTTACTTTTCCAACTGAGTGTCCATTGCATCCGGTCTGTAAAATTGTTACACCATTAATCACGGTGTGAGCGATTTCTCGGTGTTGGTGGCCTGTTAGTAAAATATCTATGCCTTCAATTTCATGGCACATTGCATATCCTTGGTTTTCACCTGTTAAAACTTCAGTCGGTACTCCGGTTTGTAAATCACGTTCAAATCCCCCGTGATAGGCTACGACTAGTAAATCTGGTTTTTCATGTTTACGGATGTAAGAAACCCATTTTTTTGTTGTTTCAAATGCATCTTCAAATTGTAAATCTTTAATATGATGTGCTTGTTCCCAATGGGGGATGTAATGCGTTGTCACCCCTAAAATAGCAATTTTTATATTTGATTCAATATGTTTTATTATATATGGTTTCCCGAAATAAGGTTCTTTTCTGTTTTTATCTAAAATGTTTGCTGATAGATAAGGGGAATTTGCAGTAGCCACAGCATTATTTAATATATCCATTCCGTAATTAAATTCATGATTTCCGATAATTGCAATGTCATACTCTAAGTAGTTGGCTAATAAGGACATTGGGTTTTCCATATCTTTTTCGTATGTAGCGTAATGATAAGTAAATGGTGTTCCTTGAATGAAGTCCCCGTTATCAATCAGAAGAACGTTTGCATTTTGAGAACGTTCTTTTTTTATGAGAGTAGAAATTTTAGCTAAACCAATTTCTGCTTTGGAGTTATCTTGGTAGTGAATTGGATACACAGTACCATGTACATCGCTTGTTAATAAAATATTTAAAGTTACAATTTGATTTTGATTCAACGCCATTCACCTTTTCTATAGTTATCTTTCAATTAATCATATCAAATATATGAAAAGAATTTTAATGTGAATGTATAGAATGTGTAAAGATTCTGTAAATAAGCAATTATTTGTAAAAATATGTGATATATTTCTTCATGTTTATGGAAGGTTATTTTATAACAACGAAAAATGGAGGCATTAACATGTTGAAAAAAGTTTTTGCAATGAGCACAACAGTTGTACTAGCAGCGGGATTATTAAGTGGATGTGGAACGAAGGAATCAAGTGCAAGTAAAAATGAAGATACGAAAAAAGGTTATGTACCGAAGACACTAAATGTTCAATTTGTTCCTTCTCAAAATGCAGATACGTTAGAGGCGAAGGCAAAACCATTGGAAAAGCTATTAAGTGATAAATTAAACATTCCGGTAAAAGTTAGTATTTCAACGAATTACAATACAATTGTAGAAGCGATGGCATCTAAGCAAGTAGATGTAGGCTTTTTACCTCCAACAGCGTATGTGTTAGCGCATGAGAAAAAGGCTGCAAACGTAATTTTACAGGCGCAACGTTTTGGGGTAGATGATGAAACTGGAGCTCCGACAAAGGATTTAGTAGATGTTTATAAATCAGAGTTTGTTGTTAAGAAAGATTCTAATATTAATAGTGTAAAAGATTTAAAAGGTAAAAAAATTGGCTATCAAGATGTAACATCATCAGCGGGTTATGTATGGCCTGCGGCTGTATTGTTAAAAGAGGGAATCGATCCGCTAAAGGATGTGAAACCTGTTACATTAAAAGGTCATGATCAGTCACTTATTGCTCTTTTAAATGGTGATGTAGATGCAGCTGTTGTATTCCAAGATGCTCGCAATATTGTAAAAAAAGATTATCCGAATATATTCGATCAAACGAAAATAGTAAAATTTACGGAGAAAATTCCAAACGATACGATTTCTGTACGTTCTGATTTAGATGCAGAGTGGAGCAAGAAATTACAGGATGCTTTCATTGAAATAGGAAAGAATGAGGAAGGGCACAAAATCATTAAAGAAGTGTACTCACATGAAGGATACGTTAAATCTGATGATAGTAAATTTGATATCGTTCGTGAATATGGAAAGAAAGTGAAAACGCAATAATACATATGGAAATGGCGACTAACTGGAAAGTGTGTGATTTCAGTTAGTTTGCCGTTTTTCAGTTATTGATAATACATAGAAGGTAGGTAAGATATGTGATAGAGTTTCGAAATGTTTCCAAAGTGTATCCGAATGGTACAAAAGGATTGAATAATATAAACTTGAAAATTCAAAAAGGTGAGTTTGTTGTAATGGTCGGGCTATCCGGTGCTGGAAAATCAACACTTCTCAGATCGGTAAATCGCCTTCATGAAATTACAGAAGGAGAAATCATTATTGAAGGGGAGTCTATTACTGCTGCAAAAGGAAAAGGATTACGACGCATGCGCCGAGATATTGGTATGATTTTTCAAAGCTTTAACCTTGTGAAGCGATCAACGGTACTGAAGAATGTATTAGCTGGGCGGGTTGGATATCATTCTACATTGCGTACAACGTTAGGTCTGTTTCCGAAAGAGGACGTGGAGCTTGCATTCCAGGCGCTGAATAGAGTGAATATCTCAGAAAAAGCATATGCACGAGCTGATGAATTATCAGGGGGACAACAGCAACGTGTATCAATTGCTAGAGCATTGGCACAAGAAGCGAAAATCATATTGGCAGATGAGCCTGTTGCTTCGTTAGATCCTCTGACAACAAAGCAAGTAATGGATGATTTGAAGAAAATTAATGAAGATTTTGGAATTACGACAATTGTAAACTTACATTCTATTGATTTAGCGAGGCAATATGCTACTCGTATTATTGGATTACATGCTGGTGAAATTGTTTTTGATGGATTAGTAGAAGAGGCAACGGATGAAAAATTCGCTGAAATTTATGGGGACGTAGCTCAGAAAAGCGCATTATTAGAGGTGGCAGCTAAATGAATGAAGTGACGATATATTCGAAATCGATACCGAAGCCGCCGAGTAAATTGAAACATATGTTAACGGTTATTTTAGTTGTTTTACTGTTGTGGGGTAGTAGTGTACAGGTCGACGCATCATTTTCAAAACTAGTAGTTGGTTTTCCAAATATGATGGATTTATTGAAGGAAATGGTGCCACCAGATTGGAGTTATTTTCAAATTATTACAACAGCAATGTTAGATACAATACGTATGGCGATTATTGGAACGACTTTAGGGGCGATTTTAGCCATTCCACTTGCACTATTTGCGGCAAGTAATGTATTTACTAGTGTATTTTTGTACAGTCCAGCTCGATTGATTTTAAATTTTATACGAACAATACCAGATTTATTATTAGCGGCTATTTTTGTAGCGATTTTTGGAATAGGACCACTTCCAGGTATTTTGGCTCTTACTTGTTTCTCCGTTGGACTCGTAGCGAAATTATTGTATGAGTCAATTGAATCAATTGATCCAGGTCCATTAGAAGCGATGACAGCTGTAGGAGCGAATAAGGTACAATGGATAGTTTATGGGGTCATTCCGCAAGTGAAAGCGCACTTCGTCTCCTATGTACTTTATACATTTGAGGTGAATGTACGTGCAGCAGCTGTTCTAGGTTTAGTAGGAGCAGGTGGGATTGGATTATATTATGATCGCACACTTGGATTTTTACAATATCAACAAACTGCTTCTATTATTATTTATACCCTTGTTGTTGTATTGCTAATTGATTATATAAGTACAGTGTTGCGGGGGAAATTATAATGAGTAAAACGACAATAATCGTACCAAAACCGAAGAAACCGAGTATATATCGCTGGATTATTTTTATAGCACTTACAGTTATATATGTATGGGCCTTTTCAGGAGTCCCGCTAGAGGGAATAAAGAATACGGCGGGAGAAATTACAAAAGCAATTATGACAGGCGTATTGAACCCAGATTGGTCGTATGTATCTTTGCCAGATGGTGAAGATTTATTACACGGTTTAATTGATACGTTGGCAATTGCGATATTAGGTACATTTATTTCTACTTTTTTATCTGTTCCATTTGCTTTTTGGGCGGCAACGAATATGAGTAGTGGAAAATTAACTTCAGGAACTGGGAAATTTGTACTTAGTTTTGTTCGTACATTTCCTGAATTAGTTATGGCTCTTTTATTTATAAAAGCTGTTGGTCCAGGCTCTTTTGCCGGAGTTCTAGCTTTAGGGTTACACTCTATCGGAATGTTAGGGAAACTATATTCGGAAGGAATTGAAAATATAGATAAGGGACCGACGGAAGCGTTAATAGCAACGGGTGCAAATCGGTTTCAAATACTTTGGTATGCCGTATTACCACAAGTGTTACCGGATTTTCTATCGTATACGTTATACAGGTTTGAAATTAATGTACGATCCGCTGCGATTTTAGGTGTTATTGGAGCAGGTGGTATTGGTACGCCATTAATTTTTGCACTTAGTTCACGTAATTGGTCTCGTGTGGGAATTATTTTATTAGGTATCATTTTAATGGTAATTATAATTGATTTTATTTCAAGTTCTATTCGTAAGCGGATTATTTAATTTGTTTTAAAAGCATCTAATTCAGATGCTTTTTTGTATTTTTAAAGGTTATCAAAAAGGAGATATATCAGAAATTAGTATATTTGTATAAATATACAGATAATTATATTTATTTTTAAAATAAAAACAATTAAAAAGTATGTCATATTGAATGCCCATACATTCCCTGAATCACTGCGTTTTTTATGAAAAATCAAAAAAACATCAACATATTTGTCGATACATGTTGTATAATCTTGCGTGGGAAGCTATCATATAAATGTATAAAACGTTTACTAACATACGCGAAGGGAAGAATAGCATGTCACATTCAATCGAACAACTTTCTATCAACACGATTCGCACATTATCCATTGATGCGATTGAAAAAGCAAACTCTGGTCACCCAGGAATGCCAATGGGTGCAGCACCAATGGCTTATACATTATGGACTCAATTTATGAAACACAATCCAAATAACCCAACGTGGTTTAACCGCGATCGTTTCGTATTATCTGCAGGTCATGGCTCAATGTTACTATACAGTCTACTTCATCTATCTGGTTATGACTTAACAATGGATGATTTAAAGAACTTCCGTCAATGGGGAAGCAAAACTCCAGGACATCCTGAGTATGGTCACACAGCAGGTGTAGACTCAACAACTGGTCCACTTGGACAAGGTATTGCAACTGCTGTAGGTATGGCAATGGCTGAAAGACATTTAGCGGCTAAATACAACCGTGATGCGTATAATGTAGTAGATCATCATACATACGCTATTTGTGGTGATGGAGATTTAATGGAAGGCGTTTCTGCTGAAGCATCTTCATTAGCTGCTCATTTACAATTAGGTCGTCTTGTTGTACTTTACGATTCAAACGATATTTCATTAGATGGCGATTTAAATCGTTCATTCTCTGAAAGTGTAGAAGATCGTTACAAAGCATACGGATGGCAAGTAATCCGTGTTGAGGATGGAAATGATATTGAAGCAATCGCAAAAGCAATTGAAGAAGCGAAAGCTGACGAAAAACGCCCAACGCTAATTGAAGTAAGAACGACAATTGGTTTCGGTTCTCCAAACAAATCAGGAAAATCAGCTTCACATGGTTCTCCACTTGGTGTAGACGAAACAAAATTAACGAAAGAAGCATACGCTTGGACTGCTGAACAAGACTTCCATGTAGCAGAAGAAGTATATGACAACTTCCGTAAAACAGTACAAGATGTTGGTGAAACGACGCAAGCTGCGTGGAACACGATGCTCGGTGAATATGCACAAGCATATCCAGAATTAGCAAACGAACTGCAAGCAGCAATGAACGGTCTTCTTCCAGAAGGTTGGGAACAAAGCTTACCAACTTATGAATTAGGATCAAAAGCAGCAACACGTAATTCTTCAGGTGCTGTAATTAATGCAATTGCAGAGTCTGTACCATCATTCTTTGGTGGATCAGCTGACCTTGCTGGTTCTAACAAAACATATATGAATAACGAAAAAGACTTCACAAGAGCTGATTACAGCGGTAAAAACATTTGGTACGGTGTTCGTGAGTTTGCGATGGGTGCAGCAATGAACGGTATTGCACTACATGGCGGTTTAAAAACTTACGGTGGTACGTTCTTCGTATTCTCTGACTACTTACGTCCAGCAATTCGCCTTGCAGCATTAATGCAATTGCCTGTAACGTATGTATTCACACATGATAGTATCGCTGTTGGTGAAGATGGTCCAACACATGAGCCGGTTGAACAATTAGCAGCACTTCGTGCAATGCCAAACGTTTCTGTTATTCGTCCAGCAGACGGTAACGAATCAGTTGCAGCTTGGAGACTAGCTCTAGAATCAACAAAAACACCAACTGCATTAGTGTTAACTCGTCAAGATCTTCCAACATTAGAAGGTGCAAAAGACGATACTTATGAAAAAGTAGCAAAAGGTGCATATGTAGTTTCTGCAAGCAAGAAAGAAACTGCTGATGTAATCTTAATTGCAACTGGATCTGAAGTAAGCTTAGCAATCGAAGCGCAAAAAGCTCTAGCAGCAGACGGCGTTGATGCAGCTGTTGTTAGCATGCCATCTATGGATCGCTTTGAAGCTCAAACTGCTGAGTACAAAGAATCTGTACTACCAAAAGCAGTAACGAAACGTTTCGCAATTGAAATGGGTGCTACAATGGGATGGCACCGTTATGTAGGTCTTGATGGAGATGTACTAGGTATTGACACATTCGGCGCTTCTGCTCCTGGTGAGAAGATTATGGAAGAGTATGGATTTACTGTAGAGAACGTTGTTCGTAAAGTAAAAGAAATGCTTTAATGATTTTAGAAAAATCTCTCCAGCATGGGGAGATTTTTCTATGTAATTGAGTTTTTTCGACAGGAAAAGTTTTTTCTCTCTCCGTAGTCAGACAATCATTGCAAATCTTCTCTTATATAATGTAGGGAAAAGGTTGTCCAGATCGGGAGGGGAAAAATGAAAACGTATGAATTGTATTTAATTCAAGAGGATATTGCGAAAGCTTACTTTGGTCGTGAATATTTGTTTTTTGATTTATTTGCTCGATTTTCAGAATCTGGGTTCCTTTCGGAGAAGAAAGTATTATATAAACAAATGACGTATATTACGATGCCGTTACAAGTAATGAAAATTCATCATAAATTAGAACAAGCTTTGCGTGTTCTTGGTAAATATGAAAGAACAAATCATACTCATACGCTTTATACAGGAGCCGAATACGGAGAAATAATGGTGAAACCACAATATATTCGAATAAATACTTCTGGAAATGTATCCATGGAAACAACTTTCTTTGAGGTGCTTAGAAAGTGTGAGTTAACATTTTTAGCGATGGATTATGAAAATAAAAAGTACGGTTGGTTAAATCCTCTCAAACAAGTACGAACATATGTGTAAAAAATGTCGAATAGTATCTTGTCTTATTGAAAAGGTTTTAGTACACTGTAAGGTAGACAACATGAAGGAGGAAAAGATATGCCAATGTGGTTAGGTATTCTAGTGGGCGTAGTAGCACTAGTAGCAGGCGTGGCGTTAGGATTTTTCATTGCCCGCAAATACATGATGAATTACTTACAAAAAAATCCACCAATTAACGAACAAATGTTAAAAATGATGATGATGCAAATGGGACAAAAACCTTCCCAAAAGAAAATCAATCAAATGATGAGCGCGATGAACAAGCAACAAACGAAATAAGCGCCAAAGGGCACTCTTACCGAGTGTCCTTTTCTTTTGGTTATAAAACATATTTAAAACTTTCAAATATTCTGTATTTTTGTTACACTGAAAACATCGCTCATTTTAAGGGAGGAGGATAAATATGAAAGTGTTTTTTAATTTAGCTTGGTTTTTTAGGCAAGAAAAACGAGCGTACATAATCGGAATTATTATGTTATTTGGTGTCGCACTTCTTGAACTTGTAGCGCCAAGAGTACTAGGGATTGTAGTAGATGAAATTAATAGTGGAACATTAACGTCTGAAAAATTGTTGAACTGGGTTATTCTATTAGTAGTTGTAGGAATTATGATGTATATATTACGTTACTTATGGCGTATTATGATTTTTGGATCTTCTTTAAAACTAGCTCGTCAACTGCGAAAGAATCTATATGAACATTTTACTAAGATGAGCCCATCTTTTTATCAATCACGTCGCACAGGCGATTTGATGGCACATGCGACAAATGATATTCAGGCGATTCAGCAAACTGCGGGGGCAGGTGTTTTAACACTCGTTGATTCATTAGCTGTTGGAGGATGTGTACTCGTAGCGATGGGATTTACAATTAGTTGGAAGTTAACGTTATTAAGTTTAATTCCGATGCCAATTGTAGCTATTTCTACAAATTATTATGGAACTTTATTGCATAGAAGATTTCATAAGGCACAGCAATCGTTTTCTGAAATCAATGATAAAGTGCAAGAAAGTATGAGTGGGATGAAGGTAATTCGCTCACTTGGACAAGAGAAAGAAGATTTACAAGCGTTTCGGAAAAAATCTGAAGATGTCGTACATAAAAATATGCTAGTTGCACGTATTGACTCGTTATTCGATCCAACGATTTCCCTAATTGTCGGATTTTCATTTTTGATCGCAATTTGTTACGGATCATTATTAGTCGTACGAGGTGAATTAACTGTAGGGGAATTAGTAACATTTACAACGTACTTAGGGACACTTGTATGGCCAATGTTAGCTTTTGGATGGCTATTTAATATTATGGAGCGTGGACGTGCTTCGTATGATCGTGTGGAGAAAATATTTTCACAAACTTCAGATGTAGTGAATAAGGAAAATGCTATACATGCTATAGCAAGTGGTGATGTTTCGTTTGCTGTTGATTCGTTTTCTTATAAAAAGAATGAACTATTAAACTTAAAAGATATTTACTTTAACTTAAGAAAAGGTGAAACGTTAGGAGTTGTAGGGCGTACCGGTGCAGGGAAGACGACGTTATTAAAATGTTTAATTCGAGAGTATGATCATTTTAATGGTGAATTAAAAGTTGGGGAGCGGGATATTCGAGATTTAACACTTCACGGTGTGCGTTCTGCAATTTCATATGTACCGCAAGATCACTTTTTATTTTCAGCGAGTATTGGGGAGAACATTGCTTTTGGAAAGGCCGATGCTACATATAAAGAAATTAGCCGAGCTGCTGATATTGCTTGTATTCATAATGATATATTTCAATTTCCAGAAGGGTATGACACTGTAGTAGGTGAAAGGGGCGTTTCACTATCAGGAGGTCAAAAACAGAGAATCTCTATTGCGCGTGCATTATTAACAAATGCTGAAATTTTAATATTAGATGATTGTTTATCAGCCGTAGATGCAAAAACAGAAGAAACTATTTTAACTGCATTGAAACGAGAAAGGGCAGAGAAAACGACGATTATTACTGCCCATCGTTTAAGTGCTATTCAGCATGCAAATCTTATTCTTGTTATTGATGAAGGTAGGGTTATGCAGCGAGGGACACATGAGCAATTAATGAAAGAAAATGGTTGGTATAAAGAAATGTACGAAAGCCAGCAGTTAGAGGCATTAGTAGAGAAAGGAGGCGTATGATGGCTGAGAAAAAACGGAGTGATTTAAGAAGGTTGCTTTCTTATATGAGGCCCTATAAAGGGTTATTGGCGTTAGCATTTTTATTTCTAGTTGGTGCAACTGTAACTGAAATGATGGGTCCTTTTTTAATTAAACAATTTCTTGATGAACACTTAGTGCCAGGTAACTTTGAACAATCAGCACTTGTAACCCTATTTGTAGTGTATATTATTGCTCATTTATTAAAAGTATTATTTACTTATTTAGACTTATTGTACTTTCAAAATATCGCTTTTAAGATTGTCCAAGATATGCGAGTTGAAGTGTATGAACATGTTCAAAAATTGTCATTAAGCTTCTTTGATCGTACGCCGATTGGTACGCTCGTATCTCGCATAACGAATGATACAGAAGCGATTAAGGATTTTTATGTTAGTGTACTATCAACATTCGTGAAAAATGTAGTCTTTTTAGTAGGGATTTTAGTAGCGATGTTTTTATTAGATGTAAAATTAGCGCTATTTTCGCTCATATTAATTCCGGTAATGTTTGCAATTATGGTGTTGTATCAACGGAAAAGTGCAGCTTTTTATTTAGAGGTACGTAATCAGCTGAGTATATTAAATGCAAAGTTAAATGAGTCCATTCAAGGTATGAATATTGTTCAGGTGTTCCGGCAAGAAAAGCGGATGAGAAAAGAATTTGAAGAAGTGAACAATAAACATTTTAGTGCTGGACGTCGTACATTGAAATTAGATGCATTACTTTTACGTCCAGCAACAGATCTTGTTCATATTGTAGCAATTGCGTTAGTACTTGGTTTATTCGGAATCGATGCTTTAAAGAGTCCTGTTGAAGTAGGGGTTTTATATGCTTTCGTTAACTATATTCATCGTTTCTTCCAGCCGGTAAATGAGATGATGATGAAACTATCTTTCTTCCAGCAAGCGCTTGTTTCATCATCGCGTGTATTTCATTTAATGGATGATAAAGATTTAGCTCCTGTTCAAATGGGGAGTGAACAGCCACGAGTAGCTAACGGGGAAATTCAGTTTAAAGATGTTACTTTTTCATATGATGGAAAGCGTGATGTTTTAAAAAATGTATCTTTTCACGTAAAGCCAGGGCAAACGGTTGCTTTCGTAGGGCATACTGGTAGCGGAAAGAGTACGATTATGAATTTATTAATGAGATTTTACAATATTAAATCAGGAAATATTGTAATAGACGGAGTAGATTTAGAGCAGTTTGAAGAACAAGAAATTCGAAAGAAAATTGGTCTTGTGCTGCAAGATGCATTTTTATTTGCTGGAAATGTAAAGCAAAATATTCGTATGTATAATGAAGAGATTACGGATGAAGAGATAGAGGAAGCGGCAAAGTTTGTGCAAGCGAATACGTTTATTGAAAAATTACCAGAGCAGTATGATACAGAAGTTGTCGAAAGAGGAGCTGCATTTTCTAGTGGTCAAAGGCAATTAATTGCTTTTGCTAGAACGATAGCAACCAATCCGAAAGTATTAGTGTTAGATGAAGCGACGGCAAATATTGATACAGAAACAGAGGAGGCTATCCAAACGGCATTGCAGCAAATGCGAAAAGGTAGAACAACGATAGCGATTGCGCACAGATTGTCTACAATCCAAGATGCGGATCAAATATTTGTTATGCATGAAGGAGAAATTGTAGAAAGCGGAACACATCAAGAGTTACTTAGTAAACAGGGACTTTACTACAATATGTACTTGCTACAAAATAAAGGGAGTTTGCAACAGGCCTTGTAGAATTACAAGGTCTTTTTTCTATTCTCTCAGATATTAAAATGTAATAAAATTTTCGAAATATGTGAGAGGTTTGTCGTGTCCTTTAACTAGAGTTGTACATATTGTATATAGAATAACAAAATTGGATAGGAGCTTTTATATGCAAAATAGATCCAGTTCAAATATTACGTTTATTGATGTGTCTCATTGGGAAGGAAACATTAATTGGAATGCTGTGAAGTCATCTGGCATTCCAGCGGCGTACGCAAAAGCGACGGAAGGTGTGAACTATATTGACCCCACTTTCGTTCAAAATGTACAAGCTGCGAGAAATGCGAATGTATTAATTGGTGCATATCATTTTGCTCATCCAGAACAAAATGATGCAATTTCAGAAGCGAAATATTTTGTGAGTATATTACAGAGTAATCAGACGGACTTAATTCCTGTTTTAGATTTAGAATCGCCAACGGATACTAGCAATAGTAGTTTAACGGGTGCGACTATATCGAATTGGGCAAGAAGTTTCGTGAATTATGTGAAACAAGCTACTGGGAAAGATGTAATGTTATATACAGGAATTTGGTATATTAATGAATTTGGAATTAGCGGGTTAAGTGACATTCCACTTTGGATTTCCAGATATTCTAGTATACCGCCTGCTGATGCTGGTGGATGGACAGAGTGGACAGCATGGCAGTACACAGATTCTGGGCAAATTTCAGGTGTAGGAAATTGTGACGTATCAGCAGCTGTTTCATTAGAAGCTTTACAAGGAAATGGAGCAAGTAGTGGAGGGAATGTTTCCAAGCCTAATAATGCGACTCCAGTATACGGAGTTGCTGTAATTAATGGAGATAATGTGAATTTACGAAGTGGACCATCTTTACAGTCTAGTGTAATTCGCCAATTGAATCGTGGTGAATCATATGAAGTTTGGGGAGAACAAAATGGATGGCTCTGCTTAGGGACAAATCAGTGGGTATATAATGATTCAAGTTATATTCAGTATAAACATTATGTAGCAACTATTACTGGCGATAATGTGAATCTGCGAGATGCTCCATCATTAAACGGGAATGTTATAAGACAGTTACATCATGGTGAATCATATCGAGTATGGAGTAAGCAAGATGGATGGCTTTGCTTAGGGACAAATCAATGGGTATACTATGATTCAAGTTATATTCAGTATGGTGTACAATAAAGTGAATCTAAAAGGTATCTCGACTGAGGTGCCTTTTATGAAAAATATATAATTTTTACAAAGTATATATTGATAACATAGTATAATGTAATTGATATATGTTTAAAAATAATCGGAAATGAAATAAAGGAGTAATAATATGGAGTATGTGCTAATAGGTGGGATTTTAATATTATTAGCTGTAGTGTTTGTACTGTTTTATAAAAATAAACAGTTAGAATCAGAGAGTCAGCAAGTAGAGTTTGAAAAGAAACAAGCGATTGAAACGTATGAAAATGAGATTGCAGCTACGATTACAGGGCATAAAGAACAACAGGATACTTTAAAGAATATGGAACAGAAAAAATATAATGATTTACAAGTGAATACAGCTAGAGAACTTGAAAATATGCGTATGATGAAAAATCAATTGGCTGTTCAACATAGTAAAGAACGTAGTGAAATGCAAGATAAGCATAGTAGTGAAATACATATGTTTCAAAATTTAATTGCGGATTTACGAGAATATACCAAAAATGGTGCTGAAGTGAATGCGCATGAAATATTACATTATATGAAGCGAGGTTTCGTTGAGCAAGGAATAATATTAGAAGAAGAGTTTCATATTATACCGAACGTTTTTATGATACGCAATAAATATAGAGATAAGCGTGACATAAATGATAATCGAATTCATCACCTTATCTTATGTAAAACTGGTATTTATCTACTTGAGACGAAAGAATGTACAGGGAAATTAATCCATGGCTTAACGAAAGAAAATGCGGGTATATATTCATTTATGATTGAGGAAATTGGTAAGTATCAACATGAAATTGAAAAAGAAGAGACATTTGAATTTATTACGGATGGAACTTCATTAACTTTGCAAGTAAGAAATGAAGGGAATCCAGCGTATAAAGCGAAAATTCTATCTCAAACTTTATATAATTGTTTGGAAGAAATGCAAGTAGATATTGTAAAGGAAAAAGTAAAACCAATTGTATATTTTGAAAATGAGAGTGGAAAAGAAGTTATTGATCTTTCTAATGAAGAATTGCCGAGATTTAAAGATAGAGAGCAAATTGTAACGTTTTTCAGAAATGAAGTTTTAACAAGTAAAGTAATATATACAGCACAAGAACTAAGAAAGATTAGAGATATGATTGGTCAGATGAATTATGTTTCGAAATGAAACTTTAATTAGCAGAGCAAGGCTTGAAGTGTGTAAATAGCGAGGTGCGTTAGGTGGAGAAAGGTAAAAGCTCTATATTGTGGGGAATATTGTACATTTATTTTTGTTTGTATATATTAATGTATCTTGTGTTTATCTTTGTTATAGATATGGTTCATGTGCCATTGAGTGTAATGAGTATTTTGGTGGTAGTAATGCCTTTTATTTTATTAGTTATTATTCAAAAGTCTATCTTACATGTTTCGGCAAGACGTGATAAAGGTAAGAAACAACTGTTCACTATAATGATGGTGGGTTTCATTCCATTGCTAGTATGCACCGTACAATTAAGTATAAATAAATACACTTCAAATTTTAATCAGGATCGGTGGTTAAATTATGAAGAAAAACGAGTACATATGGTAGATGACCTATTACAGGAGCATAAATTGATAGGGAAATCAAACGAGGAAATTACAAAATTGTTAGGGACCCCTATGAAAACGAGAAGTTGGGCAGAGGGAATTACTACTTTGTACTATCTTGGGAATGAACGTGGTTTCATTCCTATAGATAGTGAATGTCTTGTTTTGCAATTTGATAAAGATGGTAGAGTTATAGAGTATAAGGTACAACGAGATTGAAATAGTGAGAGGAGAAGCTATATCTTTTATAGCTTCTTTTCTATATTCCAATATAGAAAAAGTAGGCAAATAGTAGTCATTCCTATCTATACGAATGAGATAGAGTTTGTTATATTGTAAAGGGTTATTTAGTTTAGAAGTCTGCTAGATAGCCTTAAATATTTTAGATTAGGGAGGGAAGTTAACACGAATTAAGATATAAACGTGTTAAATAATTAGTATGAAAAAAGAATTTTATAATGTTTTAGCTGCATCAATTGTATTTAGTATGGTAACGATTCCAAGTTTTTCCTATGCAGACACAGTAGAAAAGACCGTAACAATTTCAACAGACGAGCAAGCATTAAAAAGTATTGAAAGCCATATGAAAGATGAAGATGGACGTGGAGAGAGCAAAGGAATAACAAATGAAGTACAAGGAGATTTTTTTGTACATATAATAGGTTCAGCATCTTTATTTGATTCTGCTGAGTTACAAAAAGCGACAGGTGTTCAGCTTTCTAATCAAGTAGTGAAAGCCGAAAAACAAAAAGGAAACGCTTACTATATACAAACAGAATCTGGAGCTGGGTGGATACAAAGTAGTGAAGGAAATGTAGAGGTTAAGGAAGTTTATCACTTGGCAAACGAAAAATTAGTAATTAATGAAGAGACAGCTACATATTCCGCACCATTTAATTCATATAAAGACGAGAAAGTGTTACAACCGCAAACAATTATTGCAATTGGACAAGTTGGAGAGTGGTTCCAAGTCCAAATAGATAATGAGGTGAAATGGATTTATTCACCTTCAGCAAAATTTGAGGGTACAAAAGCATCTCTTATTCAAAGCACAACTCCAACTCGTACGAAACGTGCAGCGGTTATGTATACTGCACCAATAGAAGAGAAAACAACGGATATTTACGGTGTACCATTAAAGGAAATGATTGTACCAACAGGTAATGAAAATATTCGTCCAGGTTATGCGATGAAACCAAAATACATTACAATTCATGAGACAGATAATTATAGTGTTGGAGCAAATGCTAGAAACCATGCACAATATTTATACAGCCAAGCAACAGGAACGACTGATCGTTCAGCATCTTGGCATTTTACAGTAGATGATAAAGAAATTTATCAACATCTACCATTAAATGAAAATGGTTGGCATGCTGGAGATGGATCAGAAGGAACCGGTAACAGAGAATCAATTGCAATTGAAATTGCTGTCAATCAAGATGGTGATTATAATAAAGCTGTGGAAAATGCTCGCAAACTAGCAGCCTATTTAATGGGGGAATTAAATATTCCTTTAGAAAATGTGAAAAAACATCAATTTTGGAGCGGAAAGAATTGTCCGGCCATTATGATAAGGAATAATGCGTGGGAGCCATTTTTACAGGGAACGAAAGCTTATTATGATGCGAATCATAAAGATGATATAACTGGCGGTTGGTATGAAGCAGATATTCGTGAATTAGATAAAAGAGGTATTATGGTTGGAGACGGGAAGGGTTCTTACTGGCCAGAACGTCTTGTAACACGTGGTGAATTTGCGAATTTAGTTTCAAGATCATTGCAATTACCAGAGGGGAAATCGAATTTCAAAGATTTAAGCACAGCCCATCCATCGTTAGTAGATGGTATTAATCGTGCAGCTAGTGCTGGGATTATAAGTGGACGAGGAAATGATATATTTGCTCCGAATGATACGATTAAACGTGATGAAGCTGTTATTATGATTGATCGTGCATTGCAATACAAAAATATAAAAGGTAATTTAGTTTCATTACCATTTACGGATCAAAATTTAGCGTATGATAAACAGGCGGTTCAACGTGTTTATGGGTTAGGTATTGTAAAAGGGAATGAGAATAATGAGTTTATGCCAAAAGGTTCTGCAACACGTGGGGAATCGGCAGCATTTATTAATAGAATGTTAAAAGTAATAGAGAGTAAATAATGGAAAGGCATTCGCTTTGGCGAGTGCTTTTTTATTTTTCAATATGTTATAGAAAGGGGATGTGAATTTTGACTGGAATAAGGAATGAAAGCGGAGGTGATGCATATATTTAGATGCATTGGGTAGTTTTTTGTAATTTTGTATAAAATGAAAAGGAGGTAGGACGGTGAAATCAATACCGACTGAAGTCCTGAGTAAGGAATTGATGGAAAGAGAAGGGGTTATATCTATTACAGTGATGGAATTTGAAAAGATAGAAGTGGCCGGAGTAGTTGTTTCTGGTCCAGCTGTTATTTTAATTAATCAAGATTAAGTACATATTATCAATAAAGAAAGGTAGTCAGAGCATCCGCTTAGGGTGCTTTTTGTTTGTATAGAAGTGTGTATATGATAGATAATTGGGATATTGGAGGGGAATTATGTGGCAATTATTATAACAATGTTATTAATGGGAGTTTTATTAGGATTTGTCGGAGCAGGGGGAGCAGGATTTATCATCGCGATACTCACTCTAGTATTCCATATCCCTATTCATGTTGCTCTTGCAACATCTTTAACTGCGATGGCATTTACGACATTATCTGGAGTAGTAAGTCATTACCGAGAAGGGAATGTTGTGCTTGTAATAGGCGGAGTTGTTGGGGGATTTGGCGCGTTTGGATCCTATATTGGTTCAAAGTTTGGTTCGTTAATACCAGCACATCTGTTGCATTGGTTTACAGCTGGTATGTTATTTTTATCGGCAATTTTTATGTTTATTCGGTTGATTATGTTTCAAAAAAGATCACAGTCGTCTTTAAAAGGGCATAAAGAACTTTCGAAAGATAACGTGATTAAATGTATATTCCTCGGATTGGTGACTGGAATTTTAGCAGGTGCATTTGGTATTGGCTCAGCACCTTTTATCCAACTCGGATTAATGGTTCTATTAGGTTTAACAATCCGTCAATCTGTAGGGACGACAATGCTCGTTATATTACCAATCGCAATTGGAGGTGGGTTTGGATATAGTTCGGAAGGGTATTTAGATTATGTATTATTAGTACAAGTTTTAATCGGGACAATGTTAGGAGCATATATAGGAGCTAAGTTTACAAATTATGCACCTCGCATGCTTCTAAGGTTTTCGATGATTATGACACCAATATTAGCTGGATGTATGTTGTTAGTAGATTAAAGAGAATATATAGAAATCTATTAATATATTTTACGAATGAATTATGTAAGTAATTCATATTTCTCATATAAAAGGATTTGCTTTAATATAATGAGTATAAAGTTCGAGTATTCGAAGTATTACTTGAATTATATCCCTATCCCTTTTCTAAAAATGCGAACAAGTTTTGCCCTATTCTATTCAATAGTTTATTGTATAGAAATATATTGTTCGATGACCATTATGGAACGCACATAATGGGTAAATCCCGATCCTTAAAGAGGATGCCCCTAATCTTCATGTGAAAATATGATCGGATAAGAAAGCTGGCCAATTTATGGTCAGCTTTCTTTTTGTTCAATGAGTAAGCCTTCTTTAATTTCTGTTTGCAATAATAAAGTTTTTCCGAAGCGACGTTTACATTCAGCTCGTACTTTTTGAATGGCTAGTAGCTGAGAAGTAGCAGGCACTGTGACAATGGCTTGCCGAGGTTTTCGGTTTTCTTCACAAAAAACACATTCCACAACATATTTAGAAATCATAATTTCATCCTTCCGGTTTGAATTTCTAAGAAGGGACTGCTCATGAAGTTGATGTAAACTTTCGGCATCTTTTTACTTATTTCCTCTTTTTTCAAAGGGGAAATAAAAAAGAAGACGAATTTTAGTAGGGGAGGGATGTATATGGAGAGATGGATAGGTACGGCAGCTATTTGTATGAATGAAAGAAATGAAATTTTAATGGTATTGCAAGGAAAAGAAGGGGAAGAAAAAAGATGGTCTGTCCCAAGTGGAGGACTTGAAAAGGGAGAAACACTAGAAGAATGTTGTATCAGGGAAGTTTGGGAAGAAACAGGTTACAATGTGGAGGTTGTAAATAAAATATACGAAAAAGAAGGTATTACATATGGGATTCCGGTGTATGTTCATTATTACTTTGTTAAAAAAATAGGCGGTAATATGAAAATCCAAGATCCGGATGAGTTAATACATGAGATTGATTGGAAAGGGATACATGAAGTTGGAAAATTATCGTTAGCTTTTCCGGAGGATTACGAGCTAATATACCGATATATAAATAAAAAAGCAAGTGTGTAGATACTTGCTTTTTTAGTGTATCCACGATAAGAAAAGTGGAACGATAACTAAACTAGCTCCAGCTGTTAAAAGCATTGATAAACTTGCAATTGTACCTTCTACAGGGCCGATTTCAAATGCTTTTGATGTTCCGGTTCCATTCGCGCTAGTACCTAGCATTATACCTTTTGCGAGCGCTGTTTTAATACGGCATATGCGTATGAGTGTAGGACCGAGTAATGCTCCAGTTAAGGCAGTTAATACAACGAAAACTGCTGTTAATTGTGACATGCCGCCAATCATTTCTGAAATAGCCATTGCAATAGGTGTTGTTACAATGTGCGGTGCTAAACTTTGTTCTATTGTAGAGTCAATTTGAAAAAAATTAGCTAGTAGTGCGGAAGTAATAACAGATAGAAAAGAACCGACAATGACATTAATTAAAATAGCAGTGCCGTGTTTTTTTAATAGATCAAAATGTTTATAGATTGGCCACGCGAAAGCAACTGTTGCAGGTTTTAATAATTCTGTTAGCCAATGACTACCAGATTCGTAGGTTTCGTATGGTGTATCTAATCCAAGTAATAAAGCGATTAAAATGATTGGGCATACAAGAAGGGGAGAAAGCAAACTCCAATTCCAGCGTTGATACATTTTTTTAGATACCCAATATGTGAATAGTGTTAATAGTAAACAAAGAAAGCCGATCATTGTGTTGATCCTTTCCGCTTTAATAGCAATTCTGTTAAAAGTCCTGTTACGAGAGTGACACAAAGTGTACTAATCACGATAATTAAAATGAGATCGATTCCATACTGTGATAATGTATCTTTGTAACGAATGACAGCGACTGCAGAAGGGATGAAAAATAAAATAAGTTCTTTTAATAAAAAGTCTGCACCGTCTTGTATCCATTCTTTTTTCACTATATTAAATTTTAATGAGATTAACAATAAAAAAATACCGATTATACTTCCTGGAACTGGGAGGTGTGCCTGTTTTGCAATCCATTCACCTGTCCAAGCGAAACAAAATAATAATAAAATTTGTCCGCTTAACTTCCACCATTTCATACAGTAACCACCTCTTTGTTTTTTACATAAAAATTGTAAAAAAGAATTAACAATTTCTACTATACGTTCATTCGAAATATTTGTCTAATATATAAATTATATGTTATTAATATATTAGATGTATTAATCGAAAGTGAAAAGGGTGTCCAAAATGGAATTACGGCATTTGCAATATTTTGTTGTAGTGGCAGAGGAATTACACTTTGGACGAGCAGCTGCTCGTTTACAAATGACACAACCACCGCTTAGTCAACAAATTCAGCAATTAGAAAAAGAAATGGGAGTTATGTTATTTTCAAGAACGAAGAGAAAGGTTGAATTAACAGAAGCAGGAGAAATGTTTTTAAAAGAAGTAAAAAAAGCGTTTGAACAAATTGAAAAAGCAGTAGAAGTCGCACAAAGTGCTCAAAGGGGAGAAGTTGGATCACTTTCAATTGGTTTTGTAGGTGCGGCGATATATGATATTTTACCGTCAATCGTCAGAGAGTATAGAAAGAAATTTCCGAGAGTTTCTGTAGCATTACATGAATTGTCCACACCGGATCAGGTGCATGCACTTCATGATAATCGAATTGATATTGGATTTTTACGTCCGCCAATTCCAACGCAATTACTTGAGTTAGAACCAATTCAAAAACTTTCATGTACGTTATGTTTACCGAAGGCACATCCTCTTGCTGAAAAGGACGAAATACATATCGAAGATTTAAGGGATGAACCGTTCGTATTTATTACGAGACCAGTATGGCCAGCGTTATATGATACAATTTTATCGCTTTGCCGTGATGTAGGTTTTAGTCCGCACATTGTACAAGAAGCAACGGAGTATCAAACTGTTATGGGGCTTGTAGCGGCAGGTATTGGAATTACGGTAATACCTGTATCCGCAAATAAATTGTATAGAACAGAAGTTGTATATAAAGAGTTATGTGATTCTAATTTTGTTGCAGAAATGTCAGTGGCTTATAAAAAAATGAATAACAATCCAGAGTTGTTAGAGTTTTTGAAAATTGCAAGAGAGAAAAAAAGGATTGAAGTGGAAGATGCGAAGGCTGAATAGTTGATGAAGTTACAAGGCAGTCATGATAATTAAGTTATATAAAGATTCACCTCGTTAAACAAAAAACGGAAATGTAACTAAAGTGCATTTCCGTTTTTTGTTTTTTATTCAATGCTAAAGAGGTAAATATGCTTGGTTTCTAGGACTAAAGGCTTAGTAAAGATTCCGATTGAAGTGCGATGTTTAAAATGTCATATTTTTATACACTAGTAGTATAGAATGCGTATGTTATGAAGCAAGGTAGGGGGAAATTATGTCTTTATTTCGGTTAGCGAGAAAAAATATACAAACATTTGCTGCCCAAAGGTTAAAACAATTTATGTGGATTGCTATGAATACAATGATTTGTTTTTTTATGATATCATTCCGATTTAATGAAGCTGTAATAAGTAAAGCGGAATATACACCTATGTTTGTAAAGTGGTTTTATGCTATGTTTCTATTTATAGTTTTTGTGTGTATTTTCGTTACATATAAAATGACAACCTCTCTTTTACAGGTAAGAAGAGAGGAGTTTAAATCGTATGAAGTAGTGAAGATGACAAGAAAAGAAATGTTATGTTTATTATGTCAGGAGCAATTATTAACTTACGGAGGAGCTTTTGTTTTCGGATTAATTCATGGTATGTTATTTTTGAAATTATTTATTATTATTTTTATGAAAGCAGTAGGAATCCAAGGGATAACCAATGCACCGATTACGATGTATGCGGTAGTGATAACAGCAGTTGTTATGATAACTGTCATTATAATATCAATGTGGCAATGTTGTAGGTTTACACAAAGGTTAAAGGGTGAAAAGTCATATGAAACGAGGAGAAAGGCATGAGAAATCATGGCTTTTTCTTCATTTTACACATGTTATTAATCATGATACAGTGGGAAGAACTGAAAAAAAGAGTTAAGAAGAAAGGTTGTATGGAATGATAAATGAGCAAGCGATCGTAAAAGTTGATCGATTAACAAAGCGAATTGGTTCAAAGACGTTAGTAGAAAATATTAGTTTTGAAGTGAAAAAAGGTGAAGTAGTTGGCTTATTAGGACCAAATGGTGCTGGAAAAACGACATTAATGCGAATGATGGTCGGAATGATTCGTATGACAGAAGGAGAAGTATGGATTGATGGTCAATCTGTAAAACAGCAATTTGAAAAAACTGCTGCGAAAATTGGTGCTGTAATTGAGACACCAGAATTTTATCCTTTCTTAAGCGGCTATGAAAATTTAACATATTTCGGACGAATGAATGGGAATGTGACTGAAGAGCGTATCGATGAAGTAGTGCAATTGTTAGGAATGGGACAAGTAATTGACCGTAAAGTAAAAGCATATTCACTCGGTATGAGACAGCGTTTAGGAATTGCTCAGGCACTTATACATAATCCAGATGTATTAATACTAGACGAACCGACGAACGGATTAGATCCTAGTGGTATACATGAAATGCGGATGTACATAAAGAAAATTGCGCATGAACAAGGAAAAGCTGTTCTTGTTTCTAGTCACTTACTCTCAGAAGTTGAATTAATGTGTGACAGGGTTATTATTATTCAGCATGGAGAATATGTCGCAACACAAAATATTCAAAGTGATAAAAAGGAAGAAACAGAAGAAATACATATACGTGTAGATGATGCGAATAAAGCGGCAGAGGTTTTAGAATACGATGTTTTAGTAAAAGAAAACGAATTAATTATAAACGTGAAAGATGAAGAAGTTCCAAATATTCTTCGTACATTGATGGAGAAAAACATTCAAGTTTATCGTGTATATGAAGAAAGAAAAACGCTAGAAGAGCAGTTTTTAGAATTAACAGGAGGAAAAGATATTGTTTAATTTAGTTTATAACGAGCTGTATAAAATATTTAAGCGAAAGCGAACGATTATTCCTTTTGCAGTTATTGCGGTATTAATTATTGGATTAGGATGGGTTACGGTAAAATATTTAGAGCCAGAAACAAAAGGGTGGAAAGCGGATTATACAGAACGCACTGTAGAAATTGAGAAAAAGCTCGGCATGAAAAAAGAGGATATTTTAACAGAAAAGTCAGGAGACGAGCTTGTAAAGGAATACCAGCTTAAAATGAAGCATTTAGATACGAATACAGCGCCAGCAAGTAGTTCTCCGCTTTCATTTATGAGAGATACAGGTTTTATCGTATTTCCAATTTTACTTCCGTTTATTCTCGTATATGCGAGTACGATTTTTGCGAATGAATATAGCTGGGGAACATATAAATTTTTAACAATTCGTCCAGCGAGCCGATTTAAAATTTTAACATCTAAGTTTTTGGCAATCGTTATATTTGCGGCATTATTATTTATATTTAATATGATTTTTTCCGTATTATGCGGGTTGATTATTTATAAATTCCAACAACCAGCTTGGGCTGAATTTGTCGTTCAAAATGGAAATATAATAAAACAAAATATTTTCGTAGAAGCAAGTAAATATTATATTTTATCTTGGTTACCAACTCTTGTGTATGCTGCATTTGCCTTTATGATTTCCGTTTTAACGAGATCGAGCGGAGGTGCAATCGGGATTTCTTTATTTCTTGCATTATCAGGGGGAATAGCGCTAATTCCGGCAGCAAGATATGAATGGGCGAAATATTTATTACCAGCGAATACAGATTTATATGGGCTTTTAAAGGGTGGAAGCTTTATTGATGGAGTAACATTCCCATTTGCTTCTTGTATGCTTCTTCTATACTTAGCTGTATTTTTAGGGGTTTCCTATACTGTATTTATAAAACGAGATTTAACAGCATAAGCAAAAGCCGTTAAGGGTAACTTAACGGCCTTTTGTTTGTAATAATTGATGAATAGCTTCTTCGGCTAATAGGGCGAAATACTCTGCGCTAATAGGCAATGCTTTTTCATCTACTGTAAAAGCTGGATGATGCCATTCATGTGTACCACTTGTTCCCATAAAGACGAATGAACCTGGTATTTCTTGTTGGTAAAAAGAAAAGTCTTCTCCTGCCATTGATGGTGTAGGAGAGATAACGTTTAGATTCATTTTCTCTGCAATATGAATAGAAAAATCAGTGAGTACTTTATCGTTTTGAACAGCAGGAGGACCTGGGTAAAATCGAAATTCTGTTTTTACACCTAGTGCATCAGAAACGCCTTTAATGATACGTTTCATTAATGCCGGAATCTTTTCACGTGTTTCAGCTTGGAATGTACGGACAGTTCCTTCTAATATTGCTTTTTCGGGAATAACGTTCCACGTATTCCCTGAATGAATGTTTGTTACACTTACGACAGCGTTATGAGAAGAACTAATATTTCGGCTTACAATCGTTTGAAGTGCCATAACGATTTGAGATGATGCAACGATAGGATCGACGCCGGCATCAGGCACAGCTGCATGTGTACCAACACCATGGATTTCAATTTCAAATCGATCAACTCCGGCCATTAGTGGCCCATCTTTAATACCGATTGTACCTACTGGTAAATCAGGTTTATTATGCATACCGAAAATAGCTTGCACGCCACGTAAATGCCCAGCTTCAATAACTTTGCAAGCGCCATTACTACTTTCTTCAGCTGGCTGGAATATAAGGCGGACAGTTCCGTTAAGAGAAGATTCTTTTTCCTTTAATAAATAGGCTGCACCAATAATAGCAGCTGTATGAAAATCATGCCCACAAGCATGCATTTTACCTTGTATTTTTGAAGTGTATGGAAGGTCTGTTTCTTCCTGGATAGGAAGGGCATCGATATCAGCACGAAGCGCTACAACCGGTCCTTTTTTATTACCAGAAATTTCAGCGATAACTCCTGTTTCTAAATTGGAATCAATAATAGTGATATTGGCCTCGTCTAACCAATTTTTTATCGCTTTTGTCGTTTCAAATTCTTCGTATGATAGTTCTGGATTTTCATGTAAATGCCGACGAATGGAAATAAGTTTTTCTGTTAATTGATCAGGAATAGATGCCACTTATTATGCCCTCTTTCTTAAGTGAAGTATTTGTATTAATTATACAATAATAAAAGAGAGGATTCTCAAATGAAAATCCTCTCTCGTTTTATGCGGCAACTTTTTTATGAGTATGCTGTTTTTTATAACGTCCACGCATTGCGTATGCAATTTGCGGAATTGCGATACCGATTAAAATAAGTGATACACCGATCCATTGTGAAGATAGCACAGCTTCTTTTAAAACGAATACAGACATAATTGTTGTAACTGGCAGTTCTGCTGCACCAAGAATAGTTGCTAATCCAGAACCGATTTTTGGAATGCCAATTGTAAAGGCAATGGACGGAATAACGATACTAAATATTCCTAATCCTAAGCCGTATTTCCAAAGGCCTTGAGAGATCGCCCCGTTAAAAATAAATGTTGGCGGGAATACGATCATGACTAAAGTTAAAGCGCCAGCCATTAAAAGGACACCGCGTGTTAATGAAGGTACTTCAACGGCAACTTTCCCACTTACGAAAATGTATGTTGCAAATGTAACAGCAGATAATAAGCCTAAAATGATTCCAGTCGTATCGAAATCACCAGCTGATGTTTCTAATAACCCACTTGATAAAAATGTACCTGCAAGTAAGAAGATTACTGAAATAACTTTTTCTCTGGAAGGTAATGTTTTTGTTGCGACTGCTTCAATGATAATCCCAACCCAAACGAACTGGAATAAAAGTATAATTGCAATAGAAGCTGGTACAGTTTTTAAAGAAGCGTAATAAAAAATTCCAGTAAAACTTGCAGACGTTCCTGCAACGAATAAAATTAACATTTGTTTTAGTGGAACACGATGTCTAGAAAATAGAAGTGTAATAGCAAGTAAAATAATCCAACCGAACAAATACTGGCTACCAATTACCTCTCCAAGTGAAAACCCTTCTGCATATGCAAGTTTAACAAAAATAGCTAAAACCCCATAACTACACGCTCCTAATAAAACTAAAAGAGAATAACGAAGCATGAAAAATTCCTCCCATCTATATGAAATTGTTCCGTAACGGACATATATAACTAGAGGGAAGTATACAAAATTAAAAATGAAGGGTCAAATGAAAGAAAAGTGCGAAATTTTATAGAATAATAATAAAAGTATGATATTTATGCATAATCTTGAAATTAATAATAATTAAAGTATTGTAAAATCAGCTTTATGTTGTATAAAGACAGCATTTGAAAAAAAATTTTAAGGCCAATAGGTGTGAAGTCAATTGTAATGTGCTAATCATTTGAGAAACTGTGGAACCTTTGTTATGTTAGTAACAATTAGAAAGAGTTTCATAATTCAATTGAGATTTTTCTATATAATAGAAGGGAATGAAAACGTTTTATTAGAAAGTGTGTGAAAGGGTAGTTTTTCTTATTGTCATGTTGGAAAAGTGAATTCATGAAATGTCCATAGTATTTTCAATTGTTTTTGCTACAATATTGAAGAGGAGAGGAGTGGAATAATGCAAGATATTAGTATTTTTTTAGCGTTTGGAGCTGGGTTCTTATCATTTATATCCCCATGTTGCTTACCGCTTTATCCGGCATTTTTATCATACATAACAGGTATGTCGGTTTCTGAATTGAAAGAAGAAAATGCAATGCTTCGCAAAAGAAGTATGATACATACAGCGTTTTTCTTACTTGGTTTTTCAATTATTTTTATTGCAATTGGATTTGGTACAAGTTTTATTGGAGGCATCTTTACAAATTATAAAGATTTAATTAGACAGTTAGGTGGTATATTTATCATCGTGTTCGGTCTTATTATTGTCGGTGTGTTTAAACCGAAGTTTTTAATGCAAGACCGTAAATTTACGTTTAAAAATCGTCCGAGTGGCTATTTTGGATCCGTTCTAATTGGGTTGGCCTTTGCTGCAGGGTGGACGCCTTGTACTGGACCTATTTTAGTGTCTGTCATTGGATTAGCAGCAACAAATCCAGAATCAGCAATGATTTATATGATAGCATACATACTTGGGTTTGCTATCCCGTTTTTCGTACTTTCATTCTTTATTACGAAAATGTCTTGGATTAAAAGAAATAGTATGAAATTCATGAAGATTGGAGGATACGTTATGATTGTCATGGGTATCTTCCTATATTTTAACTGGATGACGAAAATTATCGTATATTTCTCAAGTTTATTTGGTGGTTTTACCGGTTTTTAGTATTATTCTGTGAAAATGTTGGAAATACTAACGGAAAAGCATATAATAAAATTATATTTTGCATATAGCCACAAAAAAGGATGAGAAAATATGAACATAGTTCTGTTATCAAGTATCGTTGCTGTTTGTATGGCTGTCGGTGCGATGTTTATTCGTTTAAAAGCAGCTAAGAAACCTGCAACATTGAAAAAAATTATACTTCCCCCATTTTTTATGAGCACGGGAGCGTTGATGTTTGTTTTTCCTGAATTTCGATTAACTCCAGCAGAAATGTTAGAAGCAATTGGCGTAGGTTTGTTTTTCTCTATTTTTCTTATTAAAACATCTAAATTTGAAATTAGAGGACAAGAGATTTATTTGAAGCGTTCAAAAGCATTTGTTTTTATACTAATTGGATTACTTGTCGTGCGGATTGTATTTAAAACATACTTAAGCCAATCTCTTGATTTAGGACAACTTAGTGGCATGTTCTTCTTACTTGCGTTTGCAATGATCGTTTCATGGAGAATTGCAATGTACCGTTCCTTTACGAAATTACAGAAGGAAATGGAAAAAGAAGACGGTTTTTATAATGAAAAAGATATGAAGTTAACGTAAAGAGTGTTATATGTATAAAGAAACAACGTCTGATTAGACGTTGTTTTTTGTTAATCACTGAAAGGTAACTTCCTCAATTCTAGTTGTGATGTATAAATTGTCGACCATCGAAGAAGCAATTTAAGTTTGACGTTATGAATGGACCGATATAAGGAATACTATTTGGTTTGAAGTTTTATCACCGGTAATTGGTGGCTAAGTTAGATTAGGTTGGATCGTATAGGAGACGTTCCTTCATTAACAATTACTCTACTTGATGGTACTGATACAACATGAAAGTGGAATGTTAATGACGAAATTTCGCTTAGCTTAAGTGTCTTGAGCCGAATCTAATATTGCAAATATAAATGCAACAGGATGAATTGCTGCGAATACAACATATATCTCTGTAAATATTACAGGTACTGGTGATACGATTTATACGAGTGCTGTAGGGTTACAGATAGATTTAGCGAAAGCGAGATTAATTGCTACAAAATCAGTAACTGTAAGTTGAGCTTATAAAAAAGATTGCTATAAAATAGCAATCTTTTTTTACGAAGGGTATTTTGTTAGTAAAGATTGATAATGAGAATAATCAATCTTTTTTTCTTGTAGTTTTTTAACTAAAAATTTATGATCACGCTTTGGTGTGGCAATAATATATCCTTTAATAATTAAATCTTGTGTAATTTGAGAGGCATTGTCTTGTAGTGCAAGTTCCCCAATTTTACCAGCAATTTTTGACTTAGCAACATCGCGAAATAATTCCGGAACGGGACTTACTAGTTCTTCTAACAATTGTTTTTGTTCGTCAGCCCATAAGTGTCTTGTTTTATTAATATAGTGATCTTCCCAATCCAAAATGGACATACCGTCTTCTTTTGGTAACCGTTTTAGGAATTTTCTGAACATGAAATACCCACCAATGGACATAAGCCCTAATAATACAACAGTCCAAACGACTATAAACCAACTAAACCATCCTTCAAGCAATTGTATGCCCTCCTTTAACGAAAGCAATATTTTGTATTTTATTTATATTATAAGCAATGAGATTCATAGAAAGCAAGAACGCTTGATCATTTTGACCAAGCGTTGTGATTTAAACGAAGTATAGTTGTTCAACACATAAAATATCATTGTCATTTTCTACATATTCAATGATGAGTGTGCCAACTTTACGATCTTTATCTTCAGTTGTGAAAATAGAGTAAGAAGTAAAACGTGTTGTTGATAGGCCGCTTATATGTGTAGGTAAAGGAATGTAGTCGTTATCGCGGAAGAATTCCATCAGTTCAATATCTTCAAATTCTTTTCGGTCAACTTGTTTGTTTGTATAGCGGCGTTGAAGTTGTTTTAAAGATGCATTCCAAGAAATTGCTTTTGTGTCGTATACCATTGTTCTATCTCCTTACTGTATGTAATTATTAAGAACATACGTTCTAATCTAGTATACTCTTTTTATAAGAAAAGGGAAAGCAAAAAATAATGTAAGCTTGGATTTCCAAGCTTACATTATTTTGCGTCCGTCATAATCTCTATTTTTTATTATAAGTTAGATAAGAATAAGAAACAAGATGATATATATCTTGTTGATAGTTTTTAAAATTCTGTTTATTATTTATGTAATACAGTACAAGGGAATGAGAGGGATGACATACGTAATTTCACTCCAAGGACCGATGGCAAGTGGGAAAACAACATTGGCAAAAAGGTTAGAGCAATATGAGCTTTCAATTATATACGAAAATCCATATCCAATTGTAGAAAAAAGAAAAGAATTACATTTAGATATGAACTCAAAAGAGGGGTTTATTACAAATCAAAAAATGTTTATTGAAGCAAAAATAAAAGAGTTTCAAAATGTGAAAAGCTCAGTCGTGATTTTTGATCGTGGACCAGAAGATATTGAATTTTATACACTCTTTTATCCGAAGATGATAGGGAAAGAGTGGGGTATAGAAACAGAATTAAAAGATGAATTGTATAAATTAAGAGAATGCCGTTCGGATGCAATTTTTTATTTAGATGTTTCGAAAGAGAGTTTGTATGATAGGAGAAATAATGATAGGACAAGAAATCGAAGTACATTTGAGGAACAATTTAAATTAGTAGAAGTTGAAAAAGAATGGTATAAACAATTTCCCGTAACTTATGTGGACACTAATATATTATCAGTGGACGAATTAGAGGCATATTTTATAGGGTGGCTAAGGGAGAAAAGGCTATGAAAAAAATATTATTATTCGTATACCCGACATTTGCAGAGTATGAAATAACGGTAGCAACAGCATTGCTGAAAAAGAAATATGAAATCATTACAGCGGGTTTAACAAAAGAAATGATTATAAGTGAAACAGGCTTACAAGTACAGCCGCATATAGAATTAAGTGAAGTGCGTGTAGAAGAATATGAGGGGATTATCATTCCGGGCGGAGATGAAATACATATGAAAGAGGCGAAACTGCTTTTTTCAGTTATTCGTCAATTTTCTGAGCAAGGAAAATTAGTGGCAGCGATTTGTGCTGGACCGTATGCGTTAGCAAGGGCAGGTTTACTAAAAGAAATCTCTTATACAGTGACCATAGATTATCAAAAATTAGATTGTTTTCCAGTAGAAAATTTTGTGTATACAGAAGTTGTACAGCACGCAAATATTATTACAGCACAAGGACATGCATTTGTGCCATTTGGACTAGCGATTGCCTCCTATTTTGGAGTAGTGAATGAACATAATACAAATTTTTATAGTGGAAAGGGCAATATAATGATGGAGAATCTTTTACCGGAAAACGTGTAAAAGCTAGCGAATGCTAGCTCTTTTCTTTTTTACATCGATAAATCACTAACGTTTTCGGATCGCGCCATATACCGTTATGAAATGATAAATCATTTTCTATTTCTTCTTTTAGCCATTCCTTCATTTCGGTGTGAAGGGACATATTATCAGGTATATTCAGCGACGGGAACATGCTAGAAATATAGTTAACGATTGGAGTGGCATGATGAAAAACAAGTGCATTATGAATAATTGTTTCTTCAACAGTTGAAAAAACAGAGTGTAATAGATCTTTACCATTTTCTAAACAAAATGGAGCTACTGACGGTGATGTTTTTGGTAAATCAAATGTGACTAACATTTTGTTACACATTTCATCTATACGAGGTAATGAAACTTTAGAATTTGTTGTAGCTAAAAGGGCGCCGCCAGGACGAATTATCTTATGGAATCCTTGAATAGTTTTTTCGACATCTTTCATGTGGTATAACATATGCCTTGCGATTAGCAGGTCATAACAATTAGCTTCGAAAGGAAGTTTACTAGCGTCACCGAGTTTCCATTCAATCATATTATTCGTTATAGCAGCTTCAGAAAGCATAGTTTCGGATTGATCAAAACCAGTTAGATGTCCTTTATGACCATTAGTTTGCAAAAGGGAAAGAAATTTTCCGTTAGCACACCCGACCTCTAATATTTTTTCTTCACCTTGGAGTTGTAAATGTTCAATGACGACCTCATCTACATTCACTTGTTTTTCTTCGTAATGTTTATGCGTATCGATACGTGTTTGTAAATGGTTACTTACGTTGTATTGGCGTTTTACATCATTCATTTTTTCACATTCCACCTTTATGCAAAATTGCTGAATCGCATGTGTTAATACATCTGTTTTATTTAAACCTTCGTAATGGAGTGCCGATTCAAACCTTGTAAGTAATTTTTCTTCAATTCGAAAATGAATATCTTTTCGCTTCGCCACTGAAATTTCGCCCCTTTGCATCTGTTAGTGAGACTATAGCACGTCTGAAAAAAATCAGTAAATAAATTGTGTACACAAGTACAAGTATGAGAGGGATAAAAAATTGCTTGAATAATATTTTAAACTATTGACGATTTAACCGTTTTCATATATTCTTAAATTAAGTAATATTCAAATAATTCAAAAGAAATGAGAGAGTCACATGCTTCTTCAAGGAACACATCGAATTGGTCGTATGGCCATGCTGTTGGCACTTGCGGATGAGAATGAAAGTCCCGTATTATCTATTCCGAAAGGTTGGAAATATTGTACTGGGAAAGTTGGTTCTATGAATTCGCAAAAAGTAGTAGCAGCAATGGAAACAGCGGCTAAGAGCAACCGAGTTATTGAAACAGATGTTTACAGAGAAACACATGCACTTTATCATGCAATTATGGAAGCTTTGTACGGAGTGACGAGAGGTCAAATTCAGTTAGCAGACGTTCTTCGTACAGTAGGACTTCGCTTTGCGATTGTGCGCGGTACACCATACGACGGAAAAAAAGAAGGCGAATGGGTTGCTGTTGCACTTTATGGAACGATTGGTGCACCTGTAAAAGGATCTGAGCATGAGGCGATTGGTTTAGGAATTAATCACATATGATTTGCCCATAGTCTATTAGTTAGAAGGGGGCCTTATTTTTTAGGACAGAAGTCTGTCTTAAAAAGATAAGGTCCCCTTTTGCCTTTATAAGGAGGAAAAAGAATGATTACGTTAACAGGACACACATTGACAGTTGAAGAAATGAAGAGGTTGTTACTTGAAGGTGAAGGTGTAACAGCTTGCCCAACTAGTATGCAAAAAGTGGCAGAGTGCCGCGAAGTTGTCGAGAAAATTGTAGAGGACGGAAAAGTCGTTTACGGTATTACAACTGGATTTGGAAAGTTTAGTGATGTACTTATTCAAAAAGATGATGTAAAAGCACTTCAACACAACTTAATTCAGTCACATGCGTGCGGAATAGGCGATCCATTCCCTGAAGAAGTATCACGCGGTATGTTGATTTTACGAGCTAATACGATGTTAAAAGGAGTATCGGGTGTTAGACCACTTGTTGTAAACATGCTTCTTGAGTTTGTAAATCGTAAAATTCATCCAGTCGTTCCGCAACAAGGATCACTAGGAGCGAGCGGTGATTTAGCACCTTTATCTCATCTTGCTCTCGTTTTATTAGGTGAAGGTGAAGTGTTCTACAAAGGAAAACGAGTTCATGCGATGGTTGCTCTTACAGAAGAAGGACTTGAACCTATTGAACTTGAAGCAAAAGAAGGTCTTGCGTTAATCAATGGTACGCAGGCAATGACAGCGCAAGGGGTTCTTTCTTATATAGAAGCTGAAGCAAGTGCTTATCAATCAGAATTAATTGCATCGATGACAATGGAAGGATTACGCGGCATTATTGATGCATTCGATGAAAATGTTCATAAAGCGCGTGGTTATAAAGAGCAAGTCGAAGTGGCAAGCAGAATTCGTGATATTCTTCATGATAGTAAACTTGTGACAAAACAAGGAGAACTTCGTGTACAAGATGCATATTCACTTCGTTGTATCCCGCAAGTTCACGGTGCTTCTTGGCAAGTTTTAAATTATGTGAAAGAAAAATTAGAAATTGAAATGAATGCAGCAACAGATAATCCACTTATTTTTGATGGCGGTGAAAAAGTAATCTCTGGTGGTAATTTCCACGGACAACCAATTGCATTTGCAATGGACTTCTTAAAAGTAGCGATGGCGGAGCTTGCAAATATTTCAGAGCGCCGTATTGAACGCCTAGTAAATCCGCAATTAAATGACTTACCACCATTTTTAAGTCCAGAACCAGGACTTCAATCAGGTGCCATGATTATGCAATATGCAGCGGCTTCACTCGTTTCAGAAAATAAAACGTTAGCTCATCCAGCGAGTGTAGATTCAATTCCGTCTTCAGCTAACCAAGAAGATCACGTAAGTATGGGAACAATCGCTTCACGTCATGCGCATCAAATTATTCAAAATGCAAGACGCGTTCTTGCAATTGAGATGATCTGTGCGATGCAAGCAGCAGAATATCGCGGAATTGAAAACATGAGTACAGTTACAAACACGTTCTATCATCAAGGTCGTCAGCAAGTGCCTTCTATTACAAATGACCGTATATTCTCAACGGATATTGAAAATATCGCGCATTGGTTAAAAACGAATTATTCAATAAAGGAAAGATTGGATGTAAATGCAGCACTATAAAACGAGAAAAGGGAGAGATTGAAATGGAAAAAGTACAACAAACAATTCGTGCGGCAAGAGGTACTGAGTTACAAACGAAAGGATGGGTTCAAGAAGCTGCACTTCGAATGTTAATGAACAATTTAGATCCTGAAGTAGCTGAAAAACCAGAAGAATTAGTTGTGTATGGCGGAATTGGCCGTGCAGCTCGTAATTGGGAAAGCTACCATGCAATTGTTGATTCATTAAAAACGTTAGAAAACGATGAAACGTTACTTGTTCAATCAGGAAAACCGGTAGCAATTTTTAAATCACATGAAGATGCGCCTCGCGTTCTTTTAGCGAACTCAAATTTAGTACCGAAGTGGGCGAACTGGGATCACTTCCGTGAACTAGAGAAAAAAGGTCTTATGATGTACGGACAAATGACAGCGGGTAGCTGGATTTACATTGGGACACAAGGGATTTTACAAGGAACATATGAAACATTTGGTGAAGCGGCACGTCAACATTTCGATGGTTCATTAAAAGGTACTGTAACGATTACTGCTGGTTTAGGTGGCATGGGTGGCGCACAACCGCTTGCTGTAACGATGAACGGCGGTGTTGTAATTGCTATTGATGTAGATAAGCGTAGTATCGATCGTCGTATTGAAAAGAGATATTGTGATAAGTATACAGAATCATTAGAAGAAGCATTGGCTATTGCAAACGAATATAAAGAGAATAAAGAGCCTATTTCAATTGGATTATTAGGTAATGCAGCAGAAATTTTACCTGAGTTAGTAAACCGTAATATTATCCCTGACTTAGTTACGGATCAAACTTCTGCCCATGATCCATTAAACGGTTATATTCCAGTAGGTTACACAGTAGAAGAAGCAGCGAAGCTTCGTGAAGAAGATCCAGAACGTTACGTACAATTATCAAAAGAAAGTATGAAAAAACATGTAGAAGCAATGCTTGCAATGCAAGAAAAAGGCGCGATTACATTTGATTACGGAAATAACATTCGCCAAGTTGCTTTCGATGAAGGATTAAAAAATGCTTTCGATTTCCCGGGATTCGTTCCAGCATTTATCCGTCCATTATTCTGTGAAGGAAAAGGACCATTCCGCTGGGTAGCACTTTCTGGTGATCCAGAAGATATTTATAAAACAGACGAAGTTATTTTACGCGAGTTCGCGGATAATGAGCATTTATGTAATTGGATTCGTATGGCACGTCAGCAAGTTGAGTTCCAAGGTCTTCCATCACGTATTTGTTGGCTTGGTTATGGCGAGCGTGCGAAATTTGGCCGCATTATTAATGAAATGGTGGCTAATGGTGAATTATCAGCACCGATCGTTATCGGGCGTGACCATTTAGATTGTGGATCAGTAGCATCTCCAAACCGTGAAACAGAATCTATGAAAGACGGTAGTGATGCAGTAGCAGACTGGCCAATTTTAAATGCATTAATTAACAGTGTAAATGGTGCAAGCTGGGTGTCTGTTCATCACGGTGGTGGCGTTGGTATGGGTTATTCACTTCACGCTGGAATGGTTATCGTTGCAGATGGAACAGAAGCAGCGGCAAAACGTATTGAACGCGTATTAACTTCTGACCCTGGTATGGGTGTTGTTCGTCACGTTGATGCTGGCTATGACTTAGCGGTTCAAACTGCGAAAGAAAAAGGCGTTAACATCCCAATGATGAAATAAGGAGGAAGAAACATGCTGGACACTTTACTAATAAATATCGGTCAATTACTAACAATGGATCAAGAAGATGGCTTGTTAAGACAGGAAGCGATGAATACGCTTCCTGTTATTGAAAACGGTGCGGTTGGAATTGAAAATGGTGTAATTACTTTTGTTGGAACAGCGGAAGAAGCTAAAGGATTACAAGCGAAAGAGGTTATTGATTGCGGCGGGAAAATGGTGTCTCCTGGTCTTGTTGATCCGCATACTCATCTTGTATTTGGTGGATCTCGTGAAAATGAAGTCGCGCTAAAACTACAAGGAGTTCCGTACTTGGAAATTTTAGAACAAGGCGGAGGTATTCTTTCAACTGTAAATGCAACGAAACAAGCGTCGAAAGAAGAACTTGTTCAAAAAGCTAAATTCCATTTAGACCGTATGCTATCTTTCGGAGTTACAACTGTAGAAGCGAAGAGTGGTTACGGATTGGATGATGAGACAGAATGGAAACAATTAGAGGCAACTGCACAATTACAAAAAGAGCATCCAATTGATTTAGTTTCAACATTTTTAGGTGCTCATGCAGTTCCGAAAGAGTATAAAGGAAAATCGAAAGAATTTTTACAATGGATGCTAGATTTATTACCGGAAATGAAAGAGAAGCAATTAGCTGAGTTCGTTGATATTTTCTGCGAAACAGGTGTGTTCTCTGTAGAAGAATCAAAAGAATTTTTATTAAAAGCGAAAGAGCTTGGCTTTGATGTGAAAATTCATGCAGATGAAATCGACCCTCTTGGTGGTGCGGAAGCAGCGGCTGAAATTGGTGCAGCATCAGCGGACCATTTAGTTGGCGCTTCTGATAAAGGAATTGAAATGCTTGCGAATTCTAATACAGTAGCAACTTTATTACCAGGAACAACTTTCTATTTAAATAAAGAAAGCTTCGCACGCGGCCGCAAAATGATTGATGAAGGCGTTGCAGTTGCTTTAGCTACAGACTTTAACCCAGGTAGCTGTCCAACTGAAAACATTCAGCTTATTATGAGCATTGCGATGCTGAAACTGAAAATGACACCAGAAGAAGTTTGGAATGCGGTAACAGTGAACTCATCTTATGCCATTAATCGAGGCGATGTAGCTGGGAAAATTAGAGTTGGTCGTAAGGCGGATTTAGTTTTATGGGATGCTTATAATTACGCTTACGTACCGTACCATTACGGCGTAAGTCATGTAAATACAGTATGGAAGAATGGGAATATCGCATATACAAGAGGTGAACAATCGTGGAGCACGGCCACTATTTAAAGAAAAATGCAAAGTTTATCGATCGTGAAGTGACGAAGTGGAGCGAAATGATTAAAAATTGGGAGGAAGGTGTGGAAATATTCGGTGCTGCCTTAATTGGAGCGCCCCTTTCTAAACCATCTATTAGCCATTCAGGAGCATGTTTTGCACCAAAAACAATTCGTTCAATGTTGGATGCATATAGCACGTACGCAATTACAGAAGAACACGATATGAAAGAAAGTGTTCTTCATGATTGTGGTGATATTACGATGCATGTGACAGATATAAAAGAGAGTCATAACCGAATTGCGAAAACAGTTGGTCACTTGACGAAAGTAAATCCGAAAATGATACCAATCGTTCTTGGTGGTGACCACTCGATTAGTTTTCCGAGTATAACTGGTTTTGCAAATAGTAAAGGGAAGGTCGGTATTATTCAATTTGATGCCCATCATGATTTACGTAATTTAGATGATGGTGGTCCATCAAATGGTACACCGTTCCGTAGTTTGCTAGAAAATGATGTGATTACAGGAAAACAGCTCGTTCAAATTGGGATTCGTAATTTTTCAAATGCACGAGCGTACCATGAATATGCAAAAGAGCATGGCGTGACAGTGTATACAATGAAAGATGTAAGAGAGCGAAAAATAAAAGATCTTATTTCAGAAAGTATTGAAGTATTAAGAAAACAAGATGTGACTTCTATTTATATTTCTCTTGATATGGACGTACTAGACCAAGCGTTTGCGCCGGGCTGTCCAGCAATTGGCCCTGGTGGGATGGATAGTACAACTTTACTTGATGCAATTGAATTCCTTGGTAAAGAGCCACTCGTTCAAGGGATGGATATAGTAGAAATTGATCCAACTCTTGATTTTAGGGATATGACGAGTAGAGTAGCTGCGCAAGTGATTATGAGTTTTCTTTTAGCGCGAGAAACGATTAGTAAACAGGTTAGTATATAAGCGAAGGATCGTGTGTGAAGTTTTGAAGCAACCGTTTTTGTCATTATATAAAAATACATCGCTACTTATATGTAGTGATGTGTTTTTTTGTTTTACAAGGTATATAAAATTGGAGAAAATGGGTGTAGAAATGTAACAAAATCGCGGGTTTTTTAGTGTTTCTGTACAGCTTGAATTTTTATGTGTAAATAAATTGACATAGAAAATAATTTTGTGATATTATAAAAATTTTGCTAAAAAAATAAATGTGTGTTAAGATTGAGAAGGTTACCATATATGGAGGTGGATTATTTGTTTCAAATTGGCGATAACATCGTTTATCCAATGCACGGAGCAGGTATAATTAAAGCCATAGAAGAAAAGGAAATCTCAGGAGAAAAAAGACAGTATTATGTTATAAAAATGTCGGCTAGTAATATGGAAGTAATGATTCCTATGGGGAAAATATTGAGTTCAAATATACGACCAGTTACAGATATAAAGGCATTAACAAACATAATAGATATTTTTCAGCATGGGGAATCAGATAGATTACTTACGTGGAAACAAAGGTATAAATTAAACACTGATAAAATAAAAACGGGTAAAATACAAGAAGGTGCTGAAGTTGTACGTGATTTATTACGTATGCAGAAAGAAAAAGCACTTAATGCAAGCGAAAAGAAAATGTTAGATAACGCACATGAATTTTTGATTAGTGAGCTGGGATTAATTGAAGGTATCACAGAAAATCAAATAAAAAGCTTTTGTTAAGATTCATTGTAGATAATGTATTACATCCCAAAAAAGATCTTGAATTTTTTGGGAATATAATTATAGAAAATCAATCATTTCAAAGACATTCAACTCTTTCAAACCACTTTTAGAGCATTAACCTCTTTTGTTATTACTACAATTTAATCCATTTTTATTTTTTAATTTCTTTTACGAATGTTCGAAGTTTAATTAAATAACTCGATAAAATAGTTACTTGATTTTTGCAATCCTGATTCACACTGGCACGGACGAGGAGCCGTAAGGATGAAAGAGAGGTAGGGCTTTCATTGTTTTAGGTATATAAGTTATTATTTTTAGAAGAATACTGAACCACTCCCACTTCTATTGTTAAGAGATTTTCCATATGTGAGGAGATAATAATTGTTTATTTTCTTTATTTAAAAGAGATAAACGAATTGTTAGCCTTATATGGTCAACTAAAAAAGGTTTCCTACTTAGGAAACCTTTTTAATTTTATTTATTCCATTTCAGGATATTTTTGTTTTGTTAGTTATCGGGAAAAAGTAAACAAATGTTACTCCATTACGATAATAGGTTTAATCGTTTTTCCTGTTTTAGAATCTTCAAATGCTTGAGCAATTTCTTCAAAAGAATAGAATTGTACAAACTTATCGAATGGGAATAGTCCTTTTTGATAGAAATTAATTAATTTTGGAATGAATAGTTGCGGTACTGCATCACCTTCAACTACCCCTTTAATTGTAATAGCTTTTACGACAATTTCATTTGTTACGTTTAAAGTTAAATCCTTTTTACCAACAGCAACAGTTGCCATTGTACCTTTTACTCGTAAGCATTGAATGGATTGCAGTGTAACAGTATTTACGCCAGTTGTTTCAAAGGAGTAATTAGCTCCACCGTTTGTAATTTCTTTAATTTTGGCAACTGGATCTTCGTTTAAGCTATTAATCGTGTGTGTAGCCCCTAATTCCTTCGCTAATTCTAAACGACTATCATGAATATCAATGGCAATGATTGTAGTACATCCAGCAATTTTAGCTGCCATTAAGCCACTAAGGCCAACCGCACCGGTTCCAAATACAACTAGGCTACTACCTGGTTTTGGCTGTAATGAATTTAGGATCGTACCGCTACCAGTCATAATTCCACAACCAAGTGGTCCTAACAAACGTATATCAACATCTTTCGGTACTTTTACAGTATTATTCTCATTAACAACGGCATGGTATGCGAATGAAGATTGGCCGAAGAATTGAGAAATGTCATTATTGTTAAGATCGTGTATAGGTGTTACATGGCGTTTGTTTTTTCCAGAGAAGTTTAATTCAATCATATTTTCGCAAGCAGCAGCATTACCATCTAAGCAATTTTCACAATGACCACAGTAAGAAAATCCAAGTACAACATGGTCACCAGGTTTAACCGATGTTATATTACTTCCCACTTTTTCTACAATACCAGAACCTTCATGTCCTAAAACAACTGGTTTTGGTGTTGGCATTGTACCGTCTAAAACTGTTGCATCTGTATGACATATACCCGAAGCGATAATTTTTACTAATACTTCATCGTCTTTAATATCGTTTAAGTATACTTCTTGCATATTAAAATCTTTTTCAGGTGTAGAAACGATAGCTTTTGTTTTCATTGTTATCCTTCTTTCTAAAAATTAAATAAGAAAAAATACTTTCAACTATCTAGGAGTCTTTTATTAGTTCCTAAAATTTCGTTGGTATAATTAAAAAACAAATGAATTATTGAAACCTCGTTAGTGTAAGTTTGAACATAGTACACTGGAAACAGGTTCTTTTTGGTTAGTAAATAGTTAAATAATTAATTACCAATATATTCTATAGTAATAAAACTAGAAAAAAAGAAAACATCCACTTAATAAGTATTTTCCTCATCCACTTACTGGACATTAGAATAAACAGTAGATTCCTGAATTTCAGAATCCTTAAAGTTAAAAACGGTTAGTTTTATTATACGAATATTCCTACGTAAGAGCGTATAAATTGACGTTACTATCTAAAAGTAAGTATGATGCGATTATAGTTAGATTTTTTTAGGGGGAAGAAAAATGACAAGTTCAAATAATAAAGCGGCAAGTATTTATGAAGGAACAAATATAAACGCTTGGGGGTCTTTTGAAAATATTGAAGAAACGAAGTTATTTCATCCGATTCAAATTGGATCTTGGTCTCTTCGTAATCGCATAGCGATGGCACCGATGACGAGATGTTTTGCAAATAATGAGACTGGGGTAGTTGGTACTGATGTAGTAGAGTATTATCAAAAACGTGCTGCTGATGGGATTGGATTAATTATTACAGAAGGAATTGTCATTAGCCCGAGAGCAAAAGGGAATCCGGGAGTACCAGGTATTTATACACAAGCGCAAATTGATTCTTGGAAACCTGTTACAGAGGCAGTACATAAAGAAGGCGGAACGATTATTGCTCAAATATGGCATGTTGGACGTATGAGTCATCACGAAATAATTGGTGGTCAAATGCCGCAAGCACCGTCTGCTATTGCTGCGGAGGGTAATGTTCCGCGTTTTCGTAAACCGTTTGATACACCAGAAGCAATGACAATAGAAGAAATAAAAGAAGTTGTCGATCAATATGCACAGGCTGCAAAAAACGCAATCGAAGCTGGATTTGATGGTGTAGAAATTCACGGTGCACACGGATATTTAATTGACCAATTTACTTATGAATTTGCGAATAAACGTACTGATAAATACGGCGGTGACTTAAAACAAAGGTTAACGTTTATGAAAGAAGTTGTTCAGGCTGTAATTGAAGCAGTTGGAGCTGATAAAACGCTTCTTCGCTTCTCTGCCTTTAAAGGTGATAATCCTACTTATATGTGGGAACATCCTGAACTTGCAATTGAAACGTTTGTAAATATGTTTAAAGAAGTTGGATTAACGATGATTCACCCTTCAACGATGAATTATACGCAAGTTATTGCTGACGGTAAGAATTTTCATCAATTAGTAAGAAAGTATTGGGATAGTACTATCGTAGGAGTAGGTAATTTGAATCCGAAAGAGGCAGAAGAAGCACTGCAAGAAGGAACAATTGATGTAGCGGCGTTCGGAAGACCATTAATCGCTAATCCAGATTTTGTTCAGCGAATTAAAAATGCTGAAAGTTTGGTTGAATATGACGCGAAAGAGCATCTTGCTACATTAATTTGAATAAAGATAAAAGGAGAACACATCAGGTGTTCTCCTTTTATTATGGATTTTCATAGGAGGAAGCGGGATGAGTGAAACGCTACTCGTTATTATTAGTATATTGCTCTTATTGATGTTACTATTAATCATTTTTTTTATTATTACATTTTTTATTAAAAAACGGACGCATCATTCTATATTAAAGTTACATCCATACTTAGGAAGGATGCGTTATTTACTTGAAAAGATAGGACCGGAATTTAGGCAATATTGGTTTGATCATGATACGGATGGAAAGCCCTTTTCACGTTATGATTTTCAAAGTGTAATGTTTCTAGCAAAATACCGTTCAGAAATACTCGGTTTTGGATCAAAACGAGATTTTGATGCATCTGGATATTATATCGCTAATACATTATTTCCGAAATTAACAGATGAATTAAGTGTGAATGTAACGAAAGAACGTGAAGGGAAAAAGTATGTGATTCATAAAGAAGGGTTATTTTCACGAAGAGAAAAATTGACAGCGGATACAACGAATCTTTGGTTATATGAAGAAGATGATGCAATTATCGTCGGTGAAAACCGCAAATATCCGTGGAAACTGTATGGCATGTTTGGCGCATCAGCAACTTCTTACGGTGCGATTGGCGAAAATTATATTTTGGCAAGTGGATTTGGCGCGAAGATGGCTGGCGGTTCATGGATTAATACGGGGGAAGGTGGTGTAATACCGGAACATTTACATACGGGTGCAAATATCATTGCCCAAATTGGTCCGGGATTATTTGGATACCGTGACGAGGACGGGAATTTTTCGATGAAGGAATTTATGGAGAAGGCGAAAGAAAGTAATATTAAAGCGTTTGAATTGAAATTTGGGCAAGGAGCAAAAATACGTGGTGGTCATTTAGAAGGACAGAAGGTAAATGAGAAAATCGCTTCCGTTCGGAAAGTACGAGAAGGAGAAACGATTAATTCGCCAAATCGTTTTTCATTTATTAGTAGTGCCGCAGAGGCTTTATATTTTATTCAAGATTTACAAGAAAACGGTGGTAAACCAGTGGGCATGAAAATTGTAATTGGTCAACAAAAGCCTTTGGAAGATTTATTAAAAGCAATGAAAGAATTAAACATCTATCCAGATTTTATTACAATCGACGGTTCAGAAGGTGGATCAGGGGCAACATATAAATCGATGGCAGATAGTATGGGGCTTCCGCTTATACCGGCATTACTTACATTTATTGATACAGCAAATCATTACGGTGTCAGGAATAAATTAAAGGTGTTTGCCTCCGGGAAATTAATCACGCCAGATAAAGTGGCGATTGCTTTAGCTATCGGTGCAGATGCCGTAAATTCAGCACGCGGATTTATGATGGCAAGCGGTTGTATTATGGCACTTCAATGTAATTCAGGGCAATGCCCATCGGGGGTTGCAACTACGAATCCACACTACCAAAAAGCATTAGATCCGTATGAGAAAAAATGGCGAGTAATGAACTATGTTATTAGTATGAGATATAGTTTGTTCTCACTTGCGGCAGCAGCGGGAGTAAAGAGCCCGCGCCATTTAACGAGAGAGCATATTGTGTTTAAAGATGAGGTGGGGCGGATAGTTCCTCTTTCAGAATTGTTTCCTACTAGTAAATAGAAGATAAGCTATGTTTAATAAATTAAAAGTCATACATTCGTATGGCTTTTTTCTTTTAAAATTCAACTAATAAACGAATGAAAATAAGGTGTGAAAAAACGCCATTTTGTTTTCTGAATATTTTCACTTTAATTTATTTTAAAAACCGGGTAATCCACTGGGATAAAGGCGTTTATAAAGGTTTTCACATGTAGTGAAAAGGGCTTGTTCACTTGAAAGAACAAAAAATGTTTGTTAAGGTAGGGAACCATAAGCGAAAACAAGAAAATAGAAAAAGTCATTTTTCGAAATTTTGAATGGCTTATATAACTAAGGGAGAGATTTGGTGAAGATTGAGATTATGGTTTCGCTTGCTATTTATATGGCAGGTATGTTGTATATCGGTTATTGGTCCTATAAGAAGACATCCGATTTATCAGATTATATGTTAGGCGGAAGGGGACTCGGTCCAGCAGTTACAGCTTTATCAGCTGGTGCTTCTGACATGAGTGGTTGGATGCTAATGGGATTACCTGGTGCGATGTATGCAACAGGATTATCAAGTGTATGGATTGCGATAGGTTTATTAATAGGTGCTTATGCAAACTATTTAATTCTTGCCCCGCGTTTGCGAACGTATACAGAAATGGCAAATGATTCAATTACGATTCCAGATTTTTTAGAAAATCGGTTTAAAGATCGTACGAAAATACTTCGTTTTGTCTCCGCTATCGTCATTTTAGTGTTTTTCACATTTTATGCGTCAGCTGGTTTAGTTTCAGGTGGACGTTTGTTTGAGAATTCTTTCAATCTTGATTATAAAATTGGTTTATTTGTAACTGTCGGTGTCGTTGTTGCTTATACATTATTCGGTGGCTTTTTAGCAGTAAGTTGGACCGACTTTGTGCAAGGTTGTATTATGTTTATTGCTCTTGTGTTAGTGCCAATTGTAGCTTTTACAGATGTCGGTGGTGTAACAGAAACATTCAATACGATTAAGCAAGTTGATGCATCGCATTTAGATATGTTTAAAGGTACTACAATTCTTGGTATTATTTCATTTTTAGCATGGGGTCTTGGGTATTTTGGTCAACCGCATATTATTGTTCGCTTTATGGCAATTACCTCTGTTAAAGATTTAAAAACTTCTCGTAGAATCGGTATCGGTTGGATGACGATTTCAATTATAGGTGCAATGCTTACTGGTCTAATTGGTATTGCTTATTACGCTAAAAATAATGAGAAATTACAAGACCCAGAAATGGTCTTTGTAACATTCTCAAACATTTTATTCCATCCGTATATTACTGGATTTTTATTGTCAGCTATTTTGGCTTCGATTATGAGTAGTATTTCCTCGCAATTACTCGTTATTTCAAGTGCTGTAACGGAAGATTTCTATAAAACATTTTTCCGTCGTAACGCAAGTGATAAAGAACTTGTATTTATCGGTAGACTGTCAGTATTAGTAGTAGCTATGATCGCAGTTGTTTTAGCGTATCATCCAAGTGATACAATTTTAACACTTGTCGGTTATGCTTGGGCAGGATTTGGTTCAGCATTCGGACCCGCCATTTTATTAAGTTTATATTGGAAGAGAACGAACAAATGGGGCGTTCTTGCTGGGATGATTGTAGGTGCAGTAGTAGTAATTACTTGGGTACAAATTCCAAGTTTAAAAGCGACAATGTATGAAATGGTACCTGGATTCTTCTGTAGCTTATTAGCTGTTATTGTTGTAAGTTTATTAACGAAAGAACCAGTTAAAGCAATTCATCGTGAATTTAATGAGATGGAAGCAGTGTTGGAAGAGGAAACGAAATAATTAGCGAAGAGAGTAAATGCTAACTAGCATTTACTCTCTTTTGATTTAAAATGAAAATAAGTGCTTGTTGACAACTAAAAGTAAGTAACTTATAATAAATATTGAGTTCGAGATAATTTATTTCCGAATAAAGATTTTAGATGGAGTAAATATTTTTTGGGGATTATCTCGAATTCGAGATGAATTCAGTGATATAGAAGATAATGCGTAACTTCACAGCTTATATCTCGAATTAAAGATAAAATCATAACGATGGATTTTACTTTGCAGTATGGACAAAATGAATAATGAATTTTAATGTATAAAAGTTTTTAAAATGAAATAAAAAGGGGTGGAGAAAGTGGAAAAGAAAACGATGGGAATTCATCACATTACAGCAATCGTGGGTCACCCACAAGAAAATGTAGATTTTTATGCAGGTGTATTAGGATTGCGTTTAGTAAAACAAACAGTTAATTTTGATGATCCAGGTACGTATCATCTTTATTTTGGTAATGCAGGAGGAAAGCCTGGAACAATTATTACGTTTTTCCCATGGGCAGGTGCTCGTCAAGGTATTATTGGGGACGGTCAAGTAGGCATTACGTCTTATGTCGTACCAAAAGGTGCAATGGAGTTTTGGGAAAATAGATTAGAAAAATTCGGTGTGCTGTATACAAAGATGACTCGATTTGGCGAACAGTATTTAGAGTTTGATGATCCACACGGTTTGCATATAGAATTAGTAGAAAGAGAAGCAGGCGAATTAAATACGTGGAGTTTTGGAGAAGTTACGCCAGAAGTAGCAATTAAAGGATTTGGCGGTGCTGTCCTTTTATCTGCACAACCTCAAAAAACTGCTGAATTGTTAGAGCATGTTATGGGTCTTGAGAAAATTGGAGAAGAAGGTGAATTTGTTCGATTCCGTTCTTCTGCTGACATTGGAAATATTATTGATTTGAGGTTATCGACAATCGGGCGTGGTCAGATGGGTGTTGGTACAGTCCATCATATTGCTTGGAGAGCGAGTGACGATGCTGATCAGCTAGACTGGAAAGAGCATGTGTCTCGTTTTGGATATGGTGTAACCCCTGTACAAGATCGAAATTATTTTAACGCGATTTACTTTAGAGAACACGGCGAAATCTTATTTGAAATTGCAACAGACCCTCCTGGTTTTGCCCATGACGAATCTTTAGAGACGATGGGTGAGGAGTTAAAATTACCGGACCGATACGAACAACATAGAAAACAAATTGAACAGACACTCTTACCATTTGAAGTGAGAAATCTAGATTAAAGTGATTGAAAGGGGAAAAGGAATATGATGAAACATGTTTTTCAAAAAGGAAAAGATACATCAAAACCAGTATTGTTATTGCTTCATGGTACAGGAGGAAATGAATTAGATTTATTACCGCTTGCAGAAAGAATTGATCGGGAAGCTTCTGTATTAAGTGTTCGTGGAAATGTATTAGAAAATGGGATGCCTCGTTTCTTCCGCCGATTAGCAGAAGGTATTTTTGATGAAGAGGATCTTGTTTTCCGTACGAAGGAATTAAATGAATTTTTAAATGAAGCAGCAAAAACATATGAATTTGATAGAGATAATATCGTAGCTGTTGGGTATTCAAATGGAGCAAATATTGCAGCGAGTTTATTATTCCATTATGAAAATGCATTAAAAGGTGCCATTCTTCATCATCCAATGGTCCCAAGAAGAGGGATAGAACTTCCTAATTTAGTAGAGAAAGCAGTGTTTATTGCTGCTGGAACAAATGATCCAATTTGTTCACCTTCTGAGTCAGAGGAATTGAAGGTGCTATTAGAAAATGCAAATGCTAATGTAACAATACATTGGGAAAATAGAGGGCACCAATTAACGATTGGTGAAGTAGAGAAGGCAACGGAATGGTATGAAAAAATGGTTTCACAGGCATAAATAGTAGACTAAATCGAGTGTAAAATCATAAAGGTTTTATACTCGATTTTTTTGTTGCAATTTAAGGGGTTAAAAGAGAATAGGAAAGTTATGTTAAAATATAAAGAAAATGTAGAATAATGGAGGGGGACTATTAGATGTCAAACTACGAAAATGAAGAAATGCTAACGGGAGGGAATGTCTCAAACGTATATCGTTCGGAAGATACTGTTCGACGAGAATTAAAGCAAGGCAGTACCAAAATTCATAAGCTATTAAATCATTTGGAAAACAAAGGTTTTAGTTATGCACCAAAGTTTTTAGGTATTGATGATAAAGATAGAGAGATATTATCATTTATTGAAGGAGAAGCTGGTAATTACCCTTTAAAAGAGTACATGTGGTCTAATGATGTTTTAAAAGAAATAGCGAAGATGCTCCGTCTTTATCATGATGCTGTGAGTGATTTTACGTTATCAGATGATTGGAAACCGATGGATAATACTCCAAATAAAATAGAGGTTGTATGCCACAATGATTTTGCAATATACAACATTATTTTTAATAACGAAAAACCAGTAGGTATTATTGATTTTGATGTTGCTGGTCCTGGACCAAGACTTTGGGACATAGCCTATACTCTTTACACTTGTGTCCCATTAAGTAGAGTTTATTATAAGGAAACAGGTGCGGCGGTTTATTATAATTCATTACAGCATGCAGACCGCATAAAGCAAAGAGTTAAATTGTTTTTTGAGTCCTATAAAAGTGATGGCATCGCCGAGGATTATTTGGAGATGGTACTTCTACGATTAGAAGGATTATGTAAATACATGAAAAGAAAAGCACTAGAAGGCGATATGAACTTCCAAAAGATGATAGATGAAGGGCATCTTGAACATTATGAAAATGATATTCAGTTTATTCGTAAACATGGAAAAGAGTGGATTTAATAAAATAAATCGTATACAAAAATAAAGCTCAGAGTCATATAGGGACTTTGAGCTTTTTAACGTATTAGTGTAGATGTTTTCCACAATAACCCGACTACTTATAACAGATGTCTTTTACTATATTAATGTAGCATAGTTAAGAGTTTGTTACAGGCTGAGCTGTAGCAATCGGTAATTGGATATCGACAGTTGTTCCTATGTTTAATTCACTGGAAATGAATAATTTTCCGTGATGCTCTTGAATGATTTTATAGCACATCATTAAGCCAAGGCCAGTTCCTTTTTCTTTCAAGCTATAAAAAGGTTCGCCAAGACGAGCCATGCGCTCTTCAGGAATCCCACAACCTTCATCCATAATGCGTATTGAAACAAAATCATTTTCTAACGAAGTTGTTTGAATGAATATGTTACCACCATCAGGCATCGCCTCGATTGCATTTTTTAATATGTTAATCAAAACTTGTTTTAATTGATTACTGTCACATTGAATGTCAGAAATATAATCGAAATGATCCATGATGATATGAACGCTATGCATAACTGCTGTTGGTAAAATAAAAGTTACAACTTCTTCAATTAATGTTTGTACGTTGCATGTATGAATAGATAACACTTGTGGTTTAGACATCGCCATAAATTGGCTTGTTATAGATTCCATTTGTGAAATTTCACTCAACATAACGTCTACATACCATTTATTTTCCTCATTTATTTCTGGATGTAATAATGTTAAAAATCCTTTTAATGAAGTGAGTGGGTTTCTAATTTCATGGGCAATTCCAGCTGTCAGTTGTCCTACTACTGCAAGCTTTTCGGATTTTCGTAATAACTTTTCAGTTTCTTTTAGTTCGGTAACGTCCCTTCCCATCACTATAAGACCTTTGCGTGAGCCATCAGGATGGAAGAGTGGAACTTTTGAAATGCTTAAAACTAGGTCGAAATCATTTCTATGTATAATAAATTCCTCTCCGTGAAGAATTTGTCCTTTTTGCCATGTTAGTTCATCGACTTCTTCACAATGCAAAAAAGATTCGCGGTATGCTTCGTTATATTGAATGAGTTCATTATCTCTTTTTCCATGATAAGGAACGTTATGAAAATTGAAACAAGAAAGCGCATAGTCATTCGCTTCAAGCCAGCGTCCTTCATGATCCTTAAAAATAACAAATGCAGGCATTGAATTCATTAATGTGCGTAATCGTTTCTCACTCTCTTGTAATACTTTCTCAATTCTTTCTGATTTTTCAAGGGGTTTCATAATGGCGTATACACCTGTTAAACGGTTTTTAACAAAAATAGGAACTAATTTTGTTACGACATCTAGTGAATATCCGTCTTTATGATAAATAGAGACGATATACTCTTTTTGATTGTCAGCTGCAGCATTTTTTATGTATTGTAGCACTTGATCAGAAATATGTGCTTCTAAAATAGAAGTGATTGTTTTTCGCTCTAATTCGTTAGAAGTATAACCTAATATTCTTTCCGCAGAGGGATTAATATGTAAAATAACTCCTTCTAAATTCAATGAAATAATACTATCAGGGTTATGTTCAAAAAGAGATGCATACATTTCTGCTAAAGAACGATTTTGTATATGGTTTCGCAAGCGCTCCGATACGTTTGGGTGACGCTTTTTTTGAGTAGATGAATGTTTTTTACGACTCATAATATTTCCTCCGTACAACTAGCATCTAAAAAAGATGAATCTAGTACTAACTATAATATAGGTGCAATGTGTATTTCTATAAAAAATGGAAATTATATAATAAATTTTCTTTTTTATTTTTAGTGGAAGGTAAAAAAGGGTAGTAATAAGAGAATCTTATATTGCTTTATTAATATTTTCTAAGTTACATGAATGTATTTTCGTTATAACATTAGAATAGAAGAGGGGGAAGGAAGATGAAAAATTATATTCAAGGAATTGACCATGTACAAGTAGCTGCACCCGTAGGATGCGAAGAAGAAGCGCGAGAATTTTATGGTAATAAAATTGGAATGGAGGAAATTCCAAAGCCGGAGGAATTAAAGAAGCGTGGTGGGTGTTGGTTTAAGTGTGGAAATCAAGAGATTCATATCGGAGTTGAGCAAAACTTTAATCCAGCTAAAAAAGCGCATCCAGCTTTTTATGTTTTAAAAATTGATGAATTTAAACAAGAGTTAATAAAGCGAGATGTTGAAGTAATAGATGATAATGCACGACCAGATGTAATTAGATTTTACGTATCAGATCCGTTTGGAAATCGAATTGAATTTATGCAAAATAAAAACTAGGTGAAGGTCCACCTAGTTTTTTATGCTTTTCTAAACAATCCTAATACTTCAACAGTTTCTGTAATATTAACGAATGCATGAGGATCAATTTCGGAAATCGTTAGTTTCATACTTGCTAACTCTTCACGAGAAACGACTGTCATAAGTACACGTTTTTTTTCGTTTGAATAAGCACCTTCACCATCAAGTAACGTAATTCCGCGTACTACAGTTGAAAGAAGCTTTTTTTTCATTTCTTCCGCTTGATTTGTTACAATCATAAGTGTAACTTTACGATGTTTTGTATGAACGGCATCAATTACTTTACCAGTTACATAAATTGAAAGTAAGCTTGTAAGGGCAACATCCCAAGTGAAGAAAAATCCTGCAATGACAACAACAACAGTATTTAATGCAATAAGGAATCCACCAAGTTTAATATCTCGCTTACGAGATAACAACATACCGATAATATCAAATCCACCAGTTGAACCATGGCAGTTAAAGACAAGACCAATACCAGCTCCGGCGATGACACCGCCAAATACAGATGATAAAAGTGGATCTGTTGCTACGACTTTTACTGGAACATAGTATAGTGCAACAGATAATACAATTACAGAAACAACCGTGTTAAAAATTACTTTTTTTCCAAGACCTATGTATCCTAAAATAAGGATAGGTAAGTTCAATACAAAGTTAATAATACCTGTGTTTACAGGGGTTACAATCCCTAAAATAATAGCAATTCCGCCAATTCCACTACTTAAAATTTTATGGGGGATAAGGAAAAGATTAAAGGCAATTGCGATAATAATAGAACCAAAAATAACACCAAGAAATCTGACCATCTCTTTCCCGTCCTTCACTAAATAATCATATTATTTCAAGATTATATATGAAATTGAAAGTTTTTGGGGAAAACAGTTTATTTTGGAAAATTAGATTAATCTAAATAGTTCGAGTGTTTGATAAATTGGGAGGGGATACAGATATGAAGATAACGACGTATCAACAGAAGAGTCCTTTAAAACAAGAGTGTGAGGATTCATTTTTTTGTAATGAAGATAAAATGATTTACGGTGTATGCGATGGAGCAACACCGTTAGTTCCATTTTGTGATGAAGAAGGACATAATGGAGCATACATCGCTTCACATTTATTTGCAAGTCATTTTACTTCGCTACGAGAGATCAATAGTTTACAAGATGAAGTTGCAAAGGCGAATGAATTATTGCAAAACAAGATGCTAGAGTACAAGGTTGATACGAGAAAAAAAGAACAGCTGTGGTGTACATGTATTGCAGCAGTTCAAATAGAAGGCGAAAAACTTGAATATGCACAGTTAGGTGATTGTATGATCGTTGCAATACTTCAGGATGGAGCGATGAGAGTATTAACGAAAGATACGGTTCAAGGAATTAGTAAACGTGCAAAAAAGAAGAGAGAGGAAGATAGAGAAAAGGGATTACCTGTACCTGAGGAACACGTTTTTCAAGATGTTCGGGAGCAGTTAAAATACAATCGCTATCTTGCAAATATGCCAAACGGCTACTCAGTTGCAAATGGGATGAAAGAAGCTATGGATTATTTACAATATTGTGAATTACATGTAGCTGAAGTAAGTGGGATTTTTATTTGTTCAGACGGATTGTTTCACCCAGAGTGGTCGTTAGAACAAACTGTAGCATATATAAGAAAGAATAGTATAAAAGAATATGTAGCAATCATTGAAAGGCTAGAAGGAGAAAATAGAATAAGACCAGATGATAAAACAATTATTATAATTGATTTTTAAGGGGAGGAAGTTCAAATGGAAATTAAATGTGTAAATTTAACATTTCAAGATGAATTAGTTCCTTTAGAGAAAGTAAATAAACTGATTGTCCACCATACGTCAGAAGATGGATGGGATGTGTATAAAACCCACGAATTTCATCAAAAGGTAAGAGGATGGAGCGGGATTGGTTACAATTATTTTATTGAAGAAGATGGAACTGTAGTCGAAGGGCGAGGTTTACATATTGGAGCACATGCGAAAGATAATAATAGTGACACAATTGGAATATGTATGACGGGAAATTTTGATAAATATGATCCAAATACTGCACAAATGAATTCATTATATTCTTTATGTAAAATGTTTATGAAGCAGTTTGCCATAGAGAAAGGAAATATACTCGGCCATAGGGAGTTAGAAGGGGTTACAAAAACTTGTCCAGGAAATCGCTTTTCTATGGTAGAGTTAAGAAAAGTATTATCTTAAATATAGAGGAGTAACGAATGATGATGAACATAAAAATAACGAATGATAAAAAAGAAGAGCTTGTAGCACAAATTCAGCAATTTTTCGTTGAAGAAGATTTAGATGAAATTGGACGTTTTCAAGCAGAACGTTTAATAGAAGAAATGATAAAGTTAGTAGGACCATTTGCATACAATCAAGCAATTGGAGATGCAAGAAAGCTTGTAAGTGAGAAATTAACGAATATTGAAGAAGATTTGTATGTGTTAGAGAAGAATGAGGGTAAATAAAAAGAGCCAGATGGCTCTTTTTTTATTTGTTTTCTTTATGTTCTTTATATTCATGTACTTTTTCTTTTACATTACCGACAGTATCTTTAGCAGTGCCTTTCACCTTATCCCATTTTCCCTCGGCTTGTAATTTTTTATTGTCAGTTACTTTCCCGACAACTTCCTTTACTTCACCCTTTACCTTATCAATGGCACCTTCTACTTTTTCTTTTAAACCATGATCATGTTTAGTCATACATTTCTCCTCCTTGTAGTTTGAGTAGAATTCTCTTTTCATATTGCAAGTTGAATGATGTATCTAGTAATAGCGTAACAAATTTAGTTTGAATATTCAAATGAATAACAGGATAGAAAGCTAGTTGTCATAAAATGTATACATTCGTAATGGAAAGAAAAAGAAAGTTAATTATATGTCTTTCGCAGTCCATATTGATTTTGTATAAGCAATTTTCATATGGGCACGTTCCATATTATTTTGACTGCCGCTACCAAATCGAGCTTGTCCAACTATTAAATTGCAATTGGATTCAAGAGCGGTCTCAATTCGTTTTTGAATTAATACGGTATGACAACCTTTACGTTGAAATTCTGGCAAAGTAGCAGAAGCAGCTAATGAAGCAACACCTTTATTTATATAAAGTACCCCTATACTAGCAGGAGTGTTTTGAACTTCGGCTATGAAAAAATGCCATCCTGGTTTATTGTAAAGAATTTCATTATTTTGACGAACACCATTTTTTGTAAAGGACGGCATATTAAATCCACGTACATAAATATCTGCAAAAGTATGAAACTCATTTTCTTTCAGTTTGCGTACTGAAATGTTAGAAGGGGGAAGTAAAAAATCTTGTCCCGGTATACTATATAAAGCGGTATGGAAGCTAGATTGGTAAAAGCCTTTTTGAGATAAGTATTGAAATAGTTCAGTTGTGCCTTGAGCCGGTGTAATTTCAAAACGGCAAGGGATTTGTAGTGATTGATAATAAGAGATGATTTCATCTATCTCATCTGTATTTGTAAATGCAATGCCCTTTACTGTGTTAAAAGTAGGACCAGCAATTATTTTTGATGAAAAGGCAGTAGCACTCCCGAACTTTTTCATTTGTACTTGCATTGGGTTGCCGCTTATTGTTTGTAGTGCCTCTAATCTAGAAGAAAGCATATGTATTTCTGCGTTTTCAATTTCTTGTGCTGTATTGACTGTCATAATTGTACTCATACGATTCCTCCGTCAATTAATATAGTTCATAATACATATACGATTTTTCTTCTGAGATTCCTGTTGAAATGTAAGAGAATAAGAGGTTTTTTGGAAGGGAAATGGAAGCGAACTGTCGAAGGGAGTGGAAACAGATTAAAGGTGGTGCTCTCATGAAACAGAAAGACGTGCAGACATGCTCTCATTGCGGTTCTCAAAACATAGGAGAAGGTGAGTTTATCGGTTATGCACAAATACGGAAAAAGGAAACGATGTTCACATCTTCACCAGTGGATGCTTATATTTGTACAGATTGCGGGAATATCCTTTCATTAAAGGTACGGAATTATGAAAAGTTTAAGCAGAAGCCGTTATGATTGTTAAGAAGTGGTAATATAAAACGTCGTATACGAAAGATCTTACATTAAGTTAATTTAATATAAGTGACATTTTACATATATATGAGTACGCCTTAAAAAAAGAGATAAAAACATATACTGTATGAGATGCTCATCATTCATTACATGAAGCAGAAAAATATATAGAAGAAAAAGTAGTCATCTTAGAATGGTTCATAACGAAAACTCCTTTAAATGAATAAAGGAGTTTATTTATTTTTTATAACAATAATTCCCTTTAATTGTTATAATTGGTCATTGAGAGTAATTATTTTATTAACGCCATAATTATAGAAGAAAAACAGCTAAATCGTATTTAAAACCGCTATATAACACAATCGCAACCGTAAGTTGACAAAGTGCAACCGCGGGAAGATAGAGATAAGGGCAATGTTTACATACAATTTAGGTAAGAAAACAAAGGGGGACACACATATGGGATTTGGTGAAAAGCTTTTTAAATTAAGAAAGGAAAAGGGTCTTTCTCAAGAAGCGTTAGCTGAAAAATTAAACACAACAAGGCAAGCAGTTAGTAAATGGGAAAACGGTCAAGGATTTCCTGAAACTGAAAAGTTAATAATGATTGGAAATGTATTTGAAGTATCACTCGACTATTTATTAAAAGAAACTGCTGAGCAAAGTAATGAAAATGTGGATGGCTATTACGTAAGTCAGGAAATGGCAGAAGGGTATATAGTGTATGGGCAAAAAATTTCTAAATATATTGCGTTAGGATTTAGCTTGCTTATTTTATCTACAATACCGTATTTATTATTTAAAGAAAATGCAACAATGTCTACATTCCTTGTCATTATCATTGCTGTCCTTGGAATTGGAGCAATGATGGTACCTGTAACTATAGAAGAGAGTCGATACAATGTATTAAAAAAAGAAGAATTACTATTTGATCCAAACTTTTTAAAAGAATTGACAAAAAGATATGCGACTATTAAAAAGAAGTATGCTGCAGTAGTAATTGTTGGACTTTGTTTCATAGCAGCAGGAGCGATACCATTTTTATTTGAGAAAAAACGAATTACTTCAGGAGAGCTCGTGCAGTATTATCCTTATTGTGTTGTACTTATTGCTATCGGGTTTTATCTTTTTGTTCGTGTTTTAGGAGTGTTAGAGACGTATCGGATTTTAGTAGAAAATAAAGAATATAGTAATCGTGTCATTTTTAAATTAAAAAAGAAAGTAAGAAAAAAGGTAGATAGTTTTTAAATAGGAGAGAACCATGTTTTGTATCGTATGTATTCAAAACATGGTTTTTATTTATTAGAATTATTTCCAAAGAAATAATTCAGAAAATACAGAAAAATATCGTAATTATTTGTAGAAGTCTGTTATAATATACAGAAATGAAAACGCTTTAAAGGGGGATATAACCAATATGATGAATGTACCGCTAACAATTAGTTCTATGATGGAAAGAGCAGAGAAACTGTTTTCGAAGAAAGAAATTGTTTCACGGACACATGATACAGTTACGACGTTAACGTATAAGCAGTTAGGTGAAAGGACGAGAAGACTTTCAAGTTCGCTAAAAAAATTAGGAATTAAAGAAGGCGAGCGTATAGGAACGTTAGCGTGGAATCATCATCGACATGTGGAAGCGTATTTTGCTATTCCTGGTATTGCTTCCGTTTTACACACAATTAATATTCGTTTATCTCCTCAACATATTTCATACATTATTCAGCACGCAGAAGATCGAATTCTACTTATAGATGAAGATCTCGTACCACTTGTTGAAAATATTCAATCACAATTATCAACTGTACAAGCCTACATTATTATGACTGATAAAGATGAACTTCCCAATACTACGCTAGAACCTGTATATCATTATGAAAAGCTATTAGAAGAAGGCGATCCAACTTTCCAATTTGTAAAAGATATTGATGAAAATACACCTGCTGGTATGTGTTATACGTCAGCGACTACAGGAAACCCAAAAGGTGTTGTATATACGCATCGTAGTACTGTATTGCATTGTATGGCACTCGGTTTAGCGGATACAGCTGCTTTATCGGAAAGTGATGCGGCGATGGCAATTGTACCAATGTTTCATGTGAATGCTTGGGGGCTTCCTTTTGCAGCTACTTGGTTTGGAACTAAACAAGTTCTGCCAGGACCAATGTTTACTCCAAAAATTTTATTAGAGATGATTCAAGCTGAAAAAGTAACGATAGCAGCAGGTGTGCCGACAATTTGGCTCGGTGTATTACAAGAGTTAGAAAATAATAGTTACGATTTATCTAGTATAACGAGAATATTATGCGGTGGTGCTGCTGCACCGAAAAGCGTTATTAAAGCATTTGAGCAAAAATATAATGTTCCTTTCGTACATGCATATGGTATGACTGAAACAAGCCCGCTCGTAACACTTGCACGTTTAAAAAGTTATGAAACAGAATTATCATATGAAGAGCAATTAGAAATCCGCTCAAAACAAGGATATCTTGTCCCTGGTGTAGAGATGAAAGTAGTCGGTACAAACGGTGAAGTGAAGTGGGATGGTACTGAGATGGGAGAGTTATGTTTACGAGCACCTTGGATCGCTGAAAGCTATTATAACGATGATCGTACTGTCGAAGGATTCCGAGACGGTTGGTTATATACTGGTGATGTTGTTACAGTTGATGAGGAAGGCTGCGTGAAAATTGTTGATCGTACGAAAGATGTTATTAAAAGCGGAGGAGAATGGATTTCTTCAGTGGATCTTGAAAATGCTTTAATGGCACATGATGCTATATTTGAAGCGGCTGTCGTTGCAATTCCTCATCCGCAGTGGCAAGAACGCCCAGTTGCCTGTGTTGTTCAAAAGAAAAATAGTACGGTTACAAAAGAAGAAATATATGAGTTTTTAAAACCGCAGTTTGCTAAATGGTGGTTACCGGACGATATTGTATTTATGGAGGAAATTCCGAAAACATCTGTTGGGAAGTTTTTAAAGCAGGCGCTTCGGAAAGAACTTGAGCATTTGCATAAAGAGAAATAATTGAATTTACGTTTGTAAACTTATATGGAGATAAGGTTGACAAACAGTGGATAGAAAGATAAGATAACTCCTATAATATGTTATCTAAAATCTAATTTAAGTTTACAAATAGGAGAAGCAAACATGAATACAAAAAACTTAGTTTTCGTCGCTTTATTTAGTTCTATTATGGGAGTGTTAGGGTTAATGCCTCCAATTGCTCTTGCTATTACACCAGTTCCAATTACATTACAATCACTCGGTGTTATGCTTGCTGGTGGGTTGTTAGGCTCACGTCTTGGTGCGTTAAGTCAGCTTATTTTTTTACTTATAGTTGGAGTTGGAGCACCATTACTTGCTGGTGGGCGCGGGGGACCAGGTGTATTTGTTGGGCCAAGTGCAGGATATTTACTTGGTTATATCGTTGGAGCGTTTGTCATTGGATATTTAATTGAGCGTTTACGTGAAGTTTCTATTATAAAAGTACTATGCATTAATATAATTGGTGGTATTTTCGTAGTTTATGTATTTGGTATCATTGTCCAAGCTTTCGTAATGGATATTTCCGTATGGGAAACGATGAAAGTAAGTGTCGCATTTTTACCAGGTGATTGCATAAAGGCGACTATAGCAGCGATTCTTGTGACAAGATTACATCGCTCATTGAAACATATTATTACGCCTGCTTTGAAGAATAAAAAAATTACAAATGCAGGGTAAGAAAAAGGAGAAACACGTTACTTGCGTGTTTCTTTTTATTATTTTGTAAAGAAAGGAAGTCTCATATGGGGATTACAAAAGAATATAAAAAGTATGCCTCTTTACAACCAAATAAAATAGCGATTAAAGAAAATGATAGAGTATTAACATATAAAGAATGGTTTGAGTCAGTGTGTAAAGTAGCAAACTGGTTGAATGAAAAAGAATCGCAGAATAAAACGATAGCAATTTTATTAGAGAATAGTATGGAATTTTTACAAATATTTGCGGGTTCCGCTATGGCTGGATGGATTTGTGTGCCGCTAGATATAAAATGGAAACGAGATGAGCTTAAAGACAGACTGGTGATTAGTAAACCAGATGTTATTGTGGCGGAGCAGTATAGGTTTAGTGATATATCGTGCGAAGAAGGAAGGATTATTGAGATTGAAGAATGGAAAGAACTGATTGAGAACTATCTTCCTACATACTATTCTGTAGAAAATGTACAAAACGCTCCTTTTTATATGGGATTTACATCGGGATCAACAGGAAAGGCAAAAGCATTTTTACGTGCACAACAGTCGTGGGTTCATAGTTTTGATTGTAATGTACATGACTTTCATATGAAAAAGGAAAATTCTATTTTAATAGCTGGGACGCTTGTTCATTCTCTTTTCTTATACGGGGCAATAAGTGCATTGTTTTTAGGGCAAACGGTACACATAATGAGAAAGTTTGTACCAGTTCAAGTGCTATCTAGTATAAGGATAGAGAATATTTCTGTAATGTATACAGTTCCTACAATGCTTGAGTCTTTGTATAAAGAAAATAAAGTAATTGAAAGTGAAATGAAAATTATTTCGTCAGGAGCGAAATGGGAAGCTGAAGCAAAAGAGAAGATGAAGAATGTGTTTCCTTATGCAAAAAGATATGAGTTTTATGGTGCGTCTGAGCTAAGCTTTGTAACGGCATTGGTTGATGAAGAGAGTGAAAGAAAACCGAATTCAGTAGGGAAACCTTGTCATAATGTACAAGTTCGAATATGTAATGAAGCAGGAGAAGAAGTACAGACAGGTGAGATAGGAACTGTGTATGTGAAAAGTGATCAATTTTTTATGGGCTATGTATCGGATGGTGCTATAATCCCGCAATTGTCCGAAGGTGGCTGGATGACAGTGCAGGATGTGGGCTACCAAGATGAAGAAGGCTTTATATATATTGTTGGTAGAGAGAAGAATATGATTTTATTTGGAGGAATCAATATTTTCCCAGAAGAAATAGAAAGGGTATTACAGACACATCCAGCTGTTGAAGAAATAGTTGTGGTTGGTGTAGAAGATAGTTACTGGGGTGAAAAGCCTGTCGCTATCGTAAAAGGAAGTGCTACAAAGCAACAATTAAAGAGTTTTTGCTTACAACGATTATCATCTTTTAAAATACCGAAAGAATGGTACTTTGTTGATGAAATACCTTATACAAATAGCGGGAAAATAGCTCGCAATGCAGCAAAAAATATGATTGAAAACCGGGAGAAGATATATGAATAGAGCGGTTATTGTAGAAGCGAAAAGAACACCTATTGGTAAGAAAAATGGGATGTTGAAAGATTATGAAGTTCAGCAATTAGTAACGCCGCTTCTTACGTTTTTAAGTAAAGGAATTGAGAGAGAAATAGACGATGTCATATTAGGGAATATTGTGGGGCCGGGAGGGAATGTTGCAAGATTATCTGCTTTAGCGGCAGGACTTGGTTATCATATTCCTGGTGTAACGATTGACCGGCAATGTGGTGCCGGATTGGAAGCGATTCGCACCGCATGTCATTTCATTCAAGGCGGCGCAGGTAATTATTATATTGCTGGGGGCGTAGAGAGTACAAGTACGTCACCTTTTCAAAATAGAGCGCGGTTTTCACCTGAAACAATTGGGGATCCAGATATGGGATTAGCGGCTGAGTATGTTGCAGAGCAATATAACATAACAAAAGAGATGCAAGATGAATATGCTTGTCTTAGCTATAAAAGAACGTTGCAAGCATTAGAAAAAGGATATATACAAGAAGAGATATTACCTCATTATTTTAATGGATTATTAGATGAATCTATAAAGCGAGAAATGAATTATGAAAGAATGATTAAAAGAACAAAGCCCGCATTTTTGAAAAATGGTACAGTAACGGCAGGTAATTCGTGCGGTGTAAATGATGGAGCATGTGCTGTTCTTGTAATGGAAGAGGGGCAAGCCCGAAAATTAGGATACAAGCCTGTACTTCGTTTCGTTCGTAGTGCTGTAGTTGGCGTGGATCCCAATCTTCCAGGGACTGGTCCGATATTTGCGGTGAACAAATTATTAAACGAAATGAATATGAAAGTAGAGGACATCGATTATTTTGAAATAAATGAAGCATTTGCTTCAAAAATTGTTGCTTGTGCAAAGGAGTTACAAATTCCTTTTGAAAAATTAAATGTAAATGGTGGAGCAATTGCGCTCGGTCATCCGTACGGTGCATCTGGAGCTATGCTTGTGACACGTTTGTTTTATCAAGCACAAAGAGAGCATATGAAATATGGAATTACGACGTTAGGAATTGGTGGTGGAATAGGGCTTGCTCTATTATTTGAGAAAGTAGAAAACTAGCAAGATAACTAGTTTTCTACTTTTTGAGGAATATAAGCATTACTACCAGGTTTTGCTTTTATTTCATTCCAAGCAGCGATAGCATCAGCTTTTGATTTCCCTTTGTTATTTGGATCTTCGAAAAAGTCGCGAGTGAAACGATTGTATTCAAACTGCGCGCTGATAGTTGTTTTGTATGTAGGATCTTTTTTTCGTTCGTTTTCTTCATACCAAAACGTTATCGCGTCTTCATATGTTTTTCCAACATTCTCTTTAAAAAATTTTTGAAGAGCTACTGTAAAGCGGAAGTTTGCTCCGATTTTTTCTTTGAAAAAAGAACGAACATCTTCGCTACAGCGGTAATTGTTAGTAATAATCGTTTGAAGAGAAAGTTCTTTATAAGAGAGGGAAGCTTTACTCACCTTTTGACTAGAGCTGTTTTTTAATATTTTACCAGTATGTAAATAATGTGAGATACGCTCGGTTATTTCAATCTTAGAGCCACTAGCTGACAAACCATGCTCACGACAAAATGTTTGGAGTTCTGCTTTTAACCAATAAAAGTTTTGGAAATCTTCAAGTGATATAGACTTTGTTAAAGGTGGACGCATAGATGTAACAACTTCTTTCTTCCATAATTTTCTTTAATTATAAAACATATGTTCTTTTTGTGGAAGGATTAATTTGTAAATATAACGGGAAGAGGAGATTACATATGGAAAGTGTAATGCAAGTTCGTGTTACGGGAATTTTAATTGAAGATGAAAAAGTATTGCTAGTAAAGCAAAAAGTTGCTAATCGCAATTGGTCTTTACCTGGGGGGGAAGGGTAGAGAATGGTGAAACGTTAGAAGAAGCGATGATTCGAGAAATGAGAGAAGAAACAGGATTAGAAGTTAAAATTAAGAAGCTACTCTATGTTTGTGATAAACCAGATGCTAGTCCATCTTTATTATATATTACGTTTCTGCTTGAAAGGATAGAAGAATTGAGTAGATATGGTTTTTCTGAGAAGTTCATTAAACTTGCATCTGAAAAGTTCTTGAACGCAGGAAGTTATCAAGGGTTAAAACAAAATATTGGTTTGTAAACATAAGAGGAGGCTGTTATTTTAGAACAGCCTCCTCTTACTCTATAAGTTGTGTTTATTGTCGTATTTTGTTGGGAAATCGATATTTCTTATAGAATCGTTCATATAATTTCATTTACTTTACTACTGTACTACTGTGCACGAAGCAGAAAAGAGAAGTGGATGTCACACAGTTCAATGACATCCACTTTATAAAATAATCTACACTGCTGACTGTAAAGAAGAAACAAGTTGATTTAAAAACTCATCCCCACTCATAATTGCTTTTCCACCGCCGCGAGCATTCTTTTTATTTCCGCCACCTTTTCCTTCAATAGAAGGAAGGGAATCTTTTAAAAGAGCATTCATATCGAGTGTCACTGCTTTACCACAAGCGAGAATACATTGTAATTTGTCCTCATTTTCAATAACGAAGTATGTAATTGCATGTTCTTGTTGTTCTGTAATAATAGCAGACAGTTTTACGATTTCTTGCATGGAACGATTTGTAAATACTTTAGAAATAAGTATTCCAGCGTATATTTCTGCAGGTTGTTGCAATAGTTCATTTGCTTCTACAAATAATAGTTTTTCATTCATTGCTTGTACTGCCTTTTCGTTTTCTTTTTGAGAGGTAAGAAGTTGTGCTACTTTTGCTGGAATATCAGTGTCGCTACTGTTCAATTGTTTAGAAACATCTTTCATAATTTGTTGCTGTTGTCCCATTAATTTAAGAGCGCGCCAACCAGCGATAAATGTTAAGCGTATACCACCTTTATTGCGCTCCCATCCTAGTACTTGAATAGGGCCTACTTCACCTGTATGTTTCGGGTGTGTTCCACCACAACCGTTGTAGTCATAGTTTTCGATGATAACAACCCGTATATTTTCTGTCATAGTTGGTTCTTTGCGAAGGGGTAATGCTTTGGCCTCTTCTAAGTTCATCCATTCAATACGAATAGGGTGGTTTTCAAAAACAATTTGATTAGCAATTTGTGCGGCCTTCTCAACAGTTTCTGTAGAAAGATTGGCAGTTTCTAAATCAATGGTTATAGTTTCTTTTCCAAGATGGAACCCGATCGTCGGTATGTTAAAGTGATCCCAAAAAGCAGCGGATAAAATGTGCTGAGCCGTATGTTGTTGCATATGGTCAAAACGACGTTGCCAATCTATTTTACCCTCTACTTCTTCCGTATGTAATTGTTCTATTATGAAATGACGAATTTCTCCATTTACTTCTTCAACGTTACTTACCGGAATACCATTTAAAGTTCCAGTGTCGTGTGGTTGTCCGCCGCCTGTTGGATAAAATGCAGTTTCATTTAAGACAACATATAAGTTTCCTTCTGTACAATAATCTTGCTTTATAACTTTAGTAGTAAAGTCTTTCTTATAAGCGTCGATGTAATATAATTTTTTCTCCAATTTTCTTTCCCCTTTCGTGTTAGCTAGTTTCATTGTAAAGCAATTGAAATTAGTTTCCTAATATTTCAGAAGAAAGAAACTATTTTTAGAATTTTCTTGCTATAATAAGAAGAAAATGCGGGGGGGAATGAAAATGCCATATGAAAACGGCGTAGATAAGTTGCTTAGTTTAAGCAGAAATATTTCCGAATTATATCGAGAATTAAATGAGATGACCCGGATTTTAACGGATTGTAATCGAGAAAGTGTGAAATTTGATCGGTTATATGTAAAGGAGTTACTTTGGAAAAAAGAAGATGTCATAGAGAAGTATGAACAATTACTCGTCCAGCTTTGTATTAATGAATGCTTTGATTTAAAAAGTGTAATTACTGGCGAATATAAGTATACATATGAAGAAGTAGAAAGCATTGTTTTAGAATTTAATGAAAAGTATAATGTAGCTATTTTGATTAAAGATGTTTGTAAAGAACTACAGTTTACATATGGAATTGATATGGAAATAACGAGAACAGCTCGGGTATAAACATCTCAAGTATAGAAAAAGGAAAAAGAAAGCAGATCCTTTGCTTTCTTTTTTTATGTAGGAAAAGGGAGAGTAGGTTTAAAGATGAAGGGGAAGTTACAGCATATTCATCCACTTGGAATGAGTATCATTATAGGGACATTATTTGCTAGGTTTGCAACTTCAATGAGCATTCCTTTTTTAGCGATTTATTTAACGACTGTTAAAGACGTATCGGCTGGAATGACCGGTGCTATCATTGGAACGAGTGCGCTTGTTGGAGTGTTTGCTAGTTTTATTGGAGGCAATTTATCGGATCGATTTGGTCGAAAGATGATTATAATATGGTCCATGATTGTTTGGGTGTTTGTATTTATAGGATTTTCAGTTGCAGATCATGTTTTTAGTTTCTTTCTATTAAACGCTTTGAATGGATTATGTCGTTCTTTTTTTGAACCGACATCAAGAGCTTTATTATCAGATTTAACGAAACCAGAGTATCGTTTACTCGTATATAATTTGCGTTACGGTGCAATAAATGTTGGAGTAGCGATGGGTCCACTTGTTGGATTACAGATTGGAAGTGCAAAATCAACGATTCCTTTTTTAGTAGCCGCTGGAGTGTACATTTTATATACAGTTATATTAGCGTTTCAATTTAAGAAATATCCACTTGATAAAAAGAAAGTAACTACAGAAAATCCGGTCACAATGTTAAGTGCGGTTCGGATTTTGCGAAAAGACATAGTATTTTTAGTTGCTTTAGTCGGAATCATTTTGAGTAATAGTGGTTTTTCACAGTTAACGACGACACTATCTCAATATTTTGCAAACGCACATATATTTCAAGATGGAGTAAAGTTGTTTTCATATATGCTAACTTTAAATGCGATTACAGTAGTAGTTATTCAATACCCTGTTATTCAAATGTGTAAAAAGTATACGCCGTTAGCAGCTATTATGGTTGGAACGTTATTTGTGAGCGGGGGATTGTTTGGATTTGGACTAGTAGAATCTATGTTAGGGGCTGCTATATGTACAATTATTTTTACATTCGGAGAAGTATTAATGTTTTCAATGACAGATGTATTTATTGATGAGATAGCTGTTTCACATTTGAAAGGGACATATTTTGGAGCTATGGGCTTTTCAGGAATTGGAGTAGTAATTGGTCCTTGGTTTGGCGGGATACTTCTCGATCATTATGGATACCAAAATGGCTTTATAGTATTTTTAATATTAGCTATATTTTCAAGCACAGCGTTCCCAGTTCTTTTAGTGACAAAAGGTTTAATGAAAAAAAGATATATTAGAAATTCTAAAATAGAAATACATGCGAAATAACATGAGCCCGAGCAAACTAAAAGGTTGCTCAGGCTCATGTTTGTGTTTATAGTAATCCTTAATTTGAAAAAAGAACTTTCTTTTCATGTTTATTGGCAACTTCGTTTTTGGAAATATGAATGGCTAAATATCCATTCTCTAAACAGGCTAGCATCTTGTTATAAATGATATTAGTAGGTAAAGGAACAATCCGCTGTAAAGAAGTGTTTTTATAAAGTATACAAATGTTTAGGCCTGTCTCCATCTTTTTAATGAGTACATTTTGTGCAGTTGCATTTGGTACATCTGTTTCCAAAATGTATTCTTGTTCTGTTTCACAAAGGTCAATATGAATTTGATTTGGAAAACTAAAGTTACTACAAGAATCAGAACAAAATTGATCCATCCATTCTTCGAAACCATCAACATGAAAAAGACAATCCTTCTTTTTCTTGCCCATGAAAGACACCCTCCGTAAAATCTCAATTCATACTATGTTATGCATGAATGAAATAGAGGTGAAGAACAAATAGAAAAATATAAACATTTTATGTGAAAGATACAGTGTGTGTGAATGCTTTTGCTTTACATATCATGATGTGCATGATTTTTTTGACGTGAATGATTACGATTTTTAACTTTATGAGATCCACTTAAAGGTTCGGGCTGTCCAGAAGATTGCCCTTTTTTCTCGTTTTGACGATTAGATTGATTATTGTTTTTACCCATTGTATTTTACACCTCCTCTCCCTATTTAGAATGAGAGAAGTTTGCGAATTTATACGAGAATGTTTTTTGAGAAATGGGTAAAGATAAGTAGGACTAACTCATATAGGAAGGGGAAAGTGTTATGCCATATCATAAAGATAAGCAACAGGCTTTTCAGGCCGCGCAGCAAGGGGTTGTTCAAGCGGAAAATATATTCAATAATATTGTGAAAAATGACCCGAATTACGGCCATGACTTAAAAGAGTTACGCCAAGAAGTTCAAGAGGCGTACGAACAGATTCAAAATGCACTTGAAGTAGCATCAGAAACGCAGCGTCCACAACTTGAGCAATATGAAAGTAATCTCCAAAATATTATGCGAAATGTAGATCAAATAGAAAAGTGAAAAAGGTTGTTGTGAATTCAACAACCTCATTACTTTTAGTGCTACTATGCTGAAACGAAAAATTATTCTATCAATTTTTTCTTTAATTTGTGCAGTACATATATTTCAAGTGGACAAAGTGGAAGCTAAAATGTTGTTAAGAAAAGAGCTAGAGCCAACTGGCTATGTAACATGGGAAGTGCCAAATAATGAAAAAATTATCGCAATTACATTTGATGATGGACCGGACCCAACTTATACACCGCAAGTATTAGAGTTATTACGTCAATATAAAGCGGAAGCGACTTTTTTTATGATTGGCTTTCGAGTTCAGCGTAATCCGTACTTAGTAAAGCAAGTGTTGAAAGAAGGGCATGAAATCGGAAATCATACGATGAATCATTTGTATGCGAGTAATTCATCAGATGAAAAATTAGAACATGATATTTTAAATGGAAAGAAATATTTTGAAAAATGGGTGAAAGAACCTTTATTGTTCCGTCCGCCAGGTGGATATATTAATGATGCTGTATTTACTACGGCAAAAAAAGCTGGGTATCAAATTGTTCTATGGTCATGGCATCAAGACCCTCGTGATTGGGCGAATCCAGGTACAGAATCCATAGTAAATCATGTTGTGAAAAATGCTAAAAGTGGAGATATTGTACTGTTGCACGATGGAGGAAGTGATCGTAGTCAAACAGTGGCGGCATTAGCAAAAATTTTACCTGAGCTGAAAAAGCAGGGTTATCGATTTGTAACAGTTTCGGAGTTGTTACGTTATAAACATTAGAGAAAATCCCAAAAGGTATACCTTTTGGGATTTTTCGTTACTGATTCTTTTTTCGTTTCTTATTATTTTGTCGCTCTGCCGGAGTTAAAGGTTCATTTGCGAACTCTTCATTATAGCCAGTTCCTTGCCCTTGGGCGGATGCAGCATTCATTCCTGAAATAATATGATTGGCTTTTCGTTTACCCATTTTTCTCACCTCTATAATGTTTTTTATAGACGAACTATGAGTCGTTCATAGCATATATGAACGTAAAGTAAAACGCTGAAAGAGTGCTTTACTTTATAGTAATAGTATTAATAAAGAGCATGGACACTATACAAATTTAGAAAGATAAAGAAAACTTATGATAATCCATAAGTTTCTTATTATTTACTTATTTAGAAAGTTGTAATAAGATATTATCGTAAGGTATTGAAAAGTTTGTCTACATTTTATATTCAGACAAATTAGTCACGTTTAACAGGGGGGAAACATAATGGTCAAACATAATCCATTTCAATCACGTGCAACTTTTGAACTAGATGGAAAGACGTATCATTATTATCAATTGAAAGCGCTTGAAAACGCAGGGGTTGGCAACGTATCTCAATTACCATATTCCGTGAAAGTTTTACTTGAATCTGTACTTCGTCAAGTAGACGGACGCGTAATTACAGAAGAACACGTTACAAATTTAGCGAAATGGGGAACGAAAGATGTTCAAGATATCGATGTTCCGTTTAAACCATCTCGCGTAATCTTACAAGACTTCACAGGTGTTCCAGCTGTTGTAGATTTGGCTTCGCTTCGTAAAGCAATGGCAGATATGGGCGGAGATCCTGATAAAATTAATCCAGAAATTACTGTAGACCTTGTAATTGACCACTCTGTACAGGTTGATAGAGCGGGTACAGCGGACTCGCTTGCATTCAACATGGACTTAGAGTTTAAACGTAATGAAGAACGTTATAAATTTTTAAGCTGGGCACAGAAATCATTTGATAACTACCGTGCAGTTCCACCAGCAACAGGTATTGTACACCAAGTAAATCTTGAATATTTGGCACCGGTTGTTCATGCGGTGAAAAATGCTGAAGGTGACTTAGTTGCATACCCAGATTCATTAGTTGGAACTGACTCACATACAACAATGATTAATGGTATTGGTGTTCTTGGATGGGGCGTTGGTGGTATTGAAGCAGAAGCAGGAATGCTTGGACAGCCTTCATATTTCCCAGTACCTGAAGTAATCGGTGTGAAATTAACTGGTACACTTCCAAGTGGTACAACAGCAACTGATGTTGCATTAAAAGTAACACAAGTGTTACGTCAAAAAGGTGTAGTTGGTAAATTTGTTGAGTTCTTCGGTAGTGGACTAAAGAGCATGCCTTTAGCTGACCGTGCAACAATTTCAAATATGGCACCAGAATACGGTGCAACTTGTGGATTCTTCCCAATCGACGATATTTCATTAGAATACTTACGTTTAACAGGTAGAGATGAAGAGCAAATTCGCGTTGTTGAAGAATATTGTAAAGCAAACGGTTTATTCTATACAGCAGATAGTAAAGATCCAATCTATACTGATCTTGTTGAAATTGATTTAAATACAATCGAATCTAACCTTTCTGGACCGAAACGTCCGCAAGATTTAATCCCGCTTTCAGATATGAAAGAGGAGTTCCATAAAGCTGTTGTAGCACCAGTTGGAACACAAGGGCTTGGATTCAATGAGCAAGAGTTTGATAAAGAAGTGAAAGTTACATTGAAAGATCAAGAAGTAACGATGAAAACAGGTGGAATTGCAATCGCTGCAATTACAAGCTGTACAAATACGTCAAATCCGTACGTGTTAATTGGAGCAGGGTTAGTTGCGAAGAAAGCAATTGAAAAAGGACTTAAAGTACCTGGTTACGTAAAAACATCGTTAGCACCAGGATCTAAAGTTGTTACAGAGTACTTAGATAAGTCTGGTTTAACAACGTATTTAGATCAATTAGGTTTCCAAACAGTTGGTTACGGCTGTACGACTTGTATCGGTAACTCTGGTCCATTAGCAGAGGAATTAGAAGAAGCAATCGCAGCAAATGATTTATTAGTAACATCTGTTCTATCTGGTAACCGTAACTTTGAAGGTCGTATTCATCCACTTGTAAAAGCAAACTACTTAGCATCACCACCACTTGTTGTGGCATATGCACTTGCAGGTACTGTTGATATTGACCTGAAAAATGATGAAATCGGTAAAGATGTAAATGGTAATGCTGTTTACTTTAATGATATTTGGCCATCAGCTAAAGAAATTGAAGATGTAGTTCAAAGTGTTGTTACATCTGAATTGTTCAAAAAAGAATATGCACAAGTATTTAACAGCAATGAGCGCTGGAATGAAATCCAAACTTCAAATGAAGCTTTATATACTTGGGATAATGATTCAACATACATTCAAAACCCACCGTTCTTCGAAGGATTATCTAAAGAGCCAGGTGAAGTTGAAACGTTATCAGGTTTACGCATAGTTGGTAAATTTGGTGATTCTGTAACAACAGACCACATTTCACCAGCAGGTTCAATTGGTAAGCACACGCCAGCTGGACGTTATTTACTAGAAAACGGCGTACAACCAGTCGACTTTAACTCTTACGGTTCTCGTCGTGGTAACCATGAAGTTATGATGCGTGGTACATTTGCAAACATCCGTATTAAAAACCAAATCGCACCAGGAACAGAAGGCGGATATACAACATATTGGCCAACTGGTGAAGTAACATCTATCTATGATGCTGCGATGAAATATAAAGAAGATGGCACAGGCCTTCTAGTTGTTGCTGGTAAAGACTACGGTATGGGAAGTTCTCGTGACTGGGCTGCGAAAGGTACAAACTTATTAGGTATTAAAGCAGTAATCGCAGAAAGCTTCGAGCGTATTCACCGCAGTAACTTAGTGTTAATGGGCGTATTACCATTACAATTTAAAGATGGCGACAGTGCTGAAACATTAGGTCTTGTTGGTGACGAGTCATTTGAAATTCAAATTGACAAAACGGTTAGACCACGTGATCTTGTAAAAGTAGTTGCAATCGATGCAGAAGGAAAAGAGAAGCAATTTGAAGTAGTAGCTCGTTTCGATAGTGAAGTTGAAATTGACTACTACCGTCACGGTGGTATCTTGCAAATGGTTCTTCGTTCGAAAATCGAAGAGTCTAAAGTATCAAACTAAATAATTGAAATGAATGATAAGGAAGCTAACATTTGTTAGCTTCCTTACTTTATGTACAGAGGGAAAGGGATGAAACCACTTGGTTTCATCCCTTTCCTTTTATTATGCAAAATTGGGGGAATGACAATGAATGAGTATAGAAGAATAATGTTGCCGCTGTTGCAAGAAAAGCTATTGCTAATTAGTGCGATTTGTAGCGGAATAGTAGCTGCCATTTTAAATTTATCCCGTCCGCTATTTATGGGGCTAATTGTAGATAACCTTATTCAGCGGGAGTTAAAAGGTACGTATGTATATATTGCTTTGTTTGCGGGGAGCCGCTTTTTGATGTGGGTGAACAATCTGTTATTTAATTATGTAAGCTCAAAAGTAAGTCAGCGAATATTACGAGAGAAGCGTATAGATGTATTACGTCATTTTTTCTTATTACCGTTTGAAGAAAGTGAGAAGGTAAAACAAGGGGAGTTAGAAACATTAGTCGTTTCTGATATTCCGAATTGGGTAAGGTTATATGGATCTATATTAATAGAATACATCCACGCCATTGCACAATTTATTGGTGCGTTCATAGCTCTACAACATATCGATGTACAGTTCATATGGTGGATAACCCCGTTTTTATTTTTAAGTGCAATTGTTCCAATGCTTATGGGGGGAAAAGTAAGAAATATTGCAAGTATTGCTCAAAAAAATCAATCAAGTGTTGTAGAGATGATGTCACAGTTTGTAAAAGGTATACAAGATTTACGTAGTTTACAAAAAGAAAAATGGGCAATTCATTTGTTTAAAGGAGTGACGGCACAATCTTATAAAACAGAAGTAAAGAAGACGATGATACAACATTGTATTGGGATAGTTGGAACGGTAAAAGAAACAGGAGCATATATAGTTGTTCTTATTATAGGAGCAAAAAAAATAATAAAAGGGGATATGGAAGTCGGTTCGCTTGTGGCGGTATTAGCTACAATTGAGATGTTATTTTTCCCCGTTCGTTATGCGAGTGATTTATTGATGATGACACAAGTTGCTATTGCTTCGGCAAATCGAGTTTTTGGCTTTTTAGATATACCGGCTGAATACAGAAATGTAGAAAGAGCGATGGGAATGAAATTAACAAACGTTTCATTTCAAGAGAACGGTGAAGAGAGATGTAGAATTAAAAATATACATTTGCAAATTAATCCCGGTGAACTCGTTATTATTGTGGGGGAAAGTGGTGCAGGAAAAACGACGCTTTTAAAATTAATCACGGGTTTATATAAACCATCTACTGGTAGTATTGCTTATTACGGTAATAAAGCTCGTATGACTACTATATGGCAGGAACCTCGTTTTTTTCGAACGACAGTAAAAGAGAATATGTATTTTGGGGAAGGGGTCTTAGGAAAACAGTTAGAAAAAAATATTGAACTTGTAAATGCGAAGTCAATTATCAGGAGTTTATCTAAAGGGATTCAGACTGTACTACATAAAAGCGGTGAAGAGTTTTCGGGAGGAGAGAGAAAGCGTCTTGCATTATTGCGAGCGATTGTATCAAATCCGAATCTCATTATTCTAGATGAACCGACTGCGGGATTAGATCTGAGCAATCAAGAAGTGGTTTGGAATATGCTTAAAGGGCTAGAGGAGAATGTAACGAGAATTGTGACGACACATGATGTCGAGAGGGCGATGATAGCGGATCGGATTGTTGTCATGAAGAATGGAATTATTGTGGAATGTGGGGATCCTAGAGAATTATTAAATTGTAAGTCATTGTTTAAAGAGATGCTAATAAAAAGATAAGAGCTATATAGCGCTCTTATCTTTATTCACTCTTATTAAGTTGATACGTATAAGAATCAGTATCGTTAGTGCTAAACTCTTTGACTAGAGTAAGTTGATTTGTATCCGGATTATATTTGAAAATTTTGAGCGTACGTTCGCTACTTAGTGATGGATTATATTCTTGAATAGCAAATGTATTTTCAGCAATCTGTGTCATATTACTGGTTGAAACGTTTTCTACGGCATCATGATTTGTAGAAATTTCAACAACTCTTTCACCGTTGAAAAATAAAAGAACGATTACTAAAACAACTAAACATATTCGTATATAGCGAAGTTCTTTACTTATAGGATGTTCTCCCAAAATAATCATCCTTTCTATAACTATTGTATAGTAGTGGTAGTCATCGTGAAGAAACTAAGAATACCGAGACCGGCTAAAAGGATAAATGAGATTAAAGCGATAAAGAGACAAATACGCCCAACTTGCTTTTTTTCAGGATCTTTACTGAAGAGCGAGATGATCCAAGTGATAATCCCGATTGGGGAAAATATAAAACTAAGAATATATAATAGTATTTTTTCAAATAGATTCATAAAAATCCCCCTTTTTGAAAGTTCTACATGTGCAGTTTTCTTCGTATTAGCGCTGGCGTTATGTAGGAAAGTACAGAATAAACAGCACTATAAATAATCCAAGCGTCTAAGTTTTGTAAAGCGAGGTGTATATCAAATCCCGAGACGATAATGAAAAATATAAGTGGAACAGTAAAAGAAATAATAATTACAGCCCATTTGAATTTGTATAGTAAGGTGCTAAAAAAAATACATAGTAATGGTAAAGTGAAGAAAACAAAAGTAAAAGGGTTGATAAGTAATTGTAAAATACATATCACCTCGCAGGTTTTGTATTTATTTCTAATTATATGATAAAAAGGTAAATATTTCATCTTGAACGAAAATATTCTAACTATTTCGAATGTGAATATTTCCAAGCTTGTCCGTATAAGCTAAAATAAGATATATAGTATTTTGGTGATTATGTTATAAGAAGATAAACACGTAAGGGTGATATAATATGTGGCGGAAGCTTACCATTATTGTAGTGTTACTTTGTTTAGCGGGATATGCAGCTTATGAACAATTTGCGGAAAAGGATCAAGTAGTACAAGAAAAACCTGCCAAAAGTGAAGCTGCTATGAAAGAGATTTTCGCAAGGAACGGTATTGAAATTGGAAAGAGCGCACCAGATTTTGAATTAGCAAAGATAGATGGAACGAATGTAAAGTTATCCGATTTAAAAGGAAAGAAAGTTATTTTAAACTTTTGGGCAACGTGGTGTGGGCCTTGTCAGCAAGAAATGCCTGATATGGAGGCTTTCTATAAAGAACATAAAGAAAACGTAGAAATTTTAGCAATAAATTATACGCCTTCAGAAAAAGGTGGGGGAGAAGAAAAAGTAAGCAATTTTGCTAAAGAAAAAGGAATTACTTTTCCCATTTTATTAGACAAGAACATTGATGTGACAACAGCATATAAAGTAATTACAATCCCAACTTCGTATTTTATAGATACGAAAGGTGTAATTCAAGATAAGTTCATTGGACCGATGACGCAAAAAGAAATGGAGAAACGGATTGCTAAATTAAAATAACGGTGAAAAGGTGGAGATGGAATATAATCATTTCTGCCTTTTCTTTTTCAAGTAGTGAAAGCTTCGTGATATGATAAAAGAAATATAAATGTTTAGAGATAAAGGAGTGTCTGGAGTGGGGAATGTATCCTTACCGTTAGATTATGTTGTAATTGATTTTGAAACAACAGGATTTAACCCTTATAATGATAAAATTATTCAAGTTGCAGCAGTGAAATATCGTAATCATGAACTAGTAGATCAATTTGTATCGTATGTGAATCCAGAGCGTCCAATTCCGAGCCGAATTACGAGTTTAACAGGTATTACGAATTATCGTGTTTCAGACGCACCAACAATTGTAGAAGTATTGCCTTTGTTTTTGGCATTTCTAGATACAAATATTATCGTGGCACATAATGCTTCTTTTGATATGCGTTTTTTAAAGAGTAATGTAAATATGCTTGGACTACCTGAGCCTAAAAATAACGTTATTGATACTGTGTTTTTAGCGAAAAAATATATGAAGCATGCGCCTAATCATAAACTTGAAACGTTAAAACGAATGCTTGGAATTCGCTTAAGTTCTCATAATGCATTTGACGACTGTATTACGTGTGCGGCTGTTTATCAAAAATGTGCAGCCGTTGAAGAAGAAGGAAAAAGAAAAGCGAATAAGGAAGTACTTGATGAAACAGCGGTATTTGAAGCGGTAAAAGAAATGCTTGTACGAAATAAACGTGATATTGAGTGGATTCGTTGTATGAATGTTGGGAGTTATTTAGATATAAAAGCTTTTTACCCAATTATAAGGTTAAAGGTCAAAGGGCGAAAGAAATATGTGTTAACAGAAAAAATGGAAGACGATGTAAGAGAAATTTGTACGAGCTTAACATACGAGGCAGCATTGAAAAGTGAGATTGGCAACACGAGAATTATGATTGACAGTGTAGAGGACATTTTGAAGCTAGAGAGCTACATTGTAGCAGAATATGATTCTGTATTACGAGCGCTGGATGAATATAGAGCAAATAAAGTAAATGCGGATGAAGAAATTAAAAAATATTTAAATACGATGGTGTAAAAAATCCCATGTGCAATATATGCGCATGGGATTTTTTATCAAAACATAAAATTTTCTTACAAATCTGATTAAAGAGTTTTTCATTTGCTCATACTATGTAATAAGAAAGCGTAGAAGAAAGGGTGAGCAACATGAGAAGAAGTCGCCGTAGATCGTTTGAAGAACTTGTAAATGAAAATAAACAACAATTATTAAGCGATCGTGATGCAATGGATCGAATTGAAAAACGAATTGAAAAACGTTATGAAATGAAACTTTTTAAGCAGGCTGAATAATTCTTAACACTAGTACGATACTAGTGTTAAGGAGGCGATAGTAATGGGTAATCCGAAAAAGAATTCAAAAGACTTTGCACCAAATCAAATTGGAACACAATCGAAAAAAGCTGGTGGCAATAAAGGGAAGCAAATGCAAGACCAAACTGGCAAACAACCAATTGTTGATAACGGTTAAAAAAAGGAGAATGTCATCATTCTCCTTTTTTTGTGTTTGGATAATATTATAAAAATATTTAAAAAGCTGACTTTCGTCAGCCTTTTTTCGTAATTGTAAAGTTTTCAACGAGTAAACGCCAATTTTGTGGGAATGGTAGACCAATCTTCCAGTAACTAATACCGCCAATGCCTTGTTCTTTCATTAAATTGAATTTACTTTGAATAGACCTCGAATCTTCAAACCAAACCTCGTGTTGTACGCCGTTTTCATCAAAGTAATTAAAATGTGGAGCTTGGGCTGTGAAATCATAACGGATAGGAACATTGTATTTACGAGCAAGTGCAACAGCTGCGACAGAGCTAACTGCTTTTGCGGGTGGATTCCCTTGTTTGAAAGGAAGTTTCCAATCAAATCCATATAAATTTTGCCCCATCATAATTTTTTGTGGAGGCATTTGAGATTTTGCATATTGAAGTACTTCTTTTACAGGACCAATAGGGGAAATCGCCATCGGTGGTCCACCTTGCCAACCCCAGTCGTATGTCATAATGACGACGAAATCAACAATTTGTCCTTGTGCTTTATAATCGTGAGCCTCAAAAAATTTCCCTTTTTGATTTGAGCTCGTTTTCGGTACAAGTGTTGTACTTAATGTGTACCCGCTAGGTAAGCGTGTTTTCACATTTCGTAAAAAACGATTATACGCTTCGCGATCTTCAGGTGCCACACTCTCGAAATCGAAATGAATGTCTCGCATGCCATATTTTTCAGCTGTTTGCAAAATGTTAGTAATAAACTTGTTTTGAATTGTTGCATCGCGTAAAATAACCGAGGTCAGATCGGCACTGAAATTTCCATTTTCAATATTTGTAATAACGAGCATAGGGATGGTGTTACCTTGTGTTGCAATATTAGCGATTTTCGCTGTTTCCGTCGGTTCTTTTAAAGTGCCGTCTCTTTTTGCTTCAAAGCTGAAGTAGGCTAAATATGTTAAAAATGGATTAATAGCACGTGTAGCATTTACTAAACTTTCTTTTATCGGTATTGTTGAAGGCTGTAAATAAGCGATGGATTCTACTGCTCGTTTTGTTCCTTTCGGTATATATAATTGCTGTCCGACATGGAGAATAGATTTTAATGAAAGATTATTAACTTTAGCTAAACTGGCGAGAGGGACGTTATACGTTTGAGAAATTCGATAAAGGCTGTCACCTGGCTGTACATAATAATTATTGCCTTTTGTATTAACGATAAGTGCCTGACCAACAACGAGTGTTTCAGCTGGATTTAGTCCATTGTCTTTTACAATTTCTTCAGGTGTAGATCCGTACTTTGATGCTAAACCATAAACACTATCACCGCTACGAACAGTTACAATTTGGATCATGTGCTTGCCCCTTTCGGTAAAAGATTCACTGTTTTTATTTTATTTTTGATTCCACTGTATTATGATTAAATGTATGCAAGGTAGCAGAAGTGAAAGAAGGCGAATAGAAATGTTTGTAGCAGAATATGAAGTTGAAATCCGCTATGCGGAAACAGACCAGATGGGTGTTGTTTACCATTCAAACTATTTAGTGTGGCTGGAACTTGGGCGCACTAAACTTATACAAGAATTAGGATTTTCATATGTTGAAATGGAGAAAGAGGGAATTATTTCTCCTGTATTAGACTTGCAAATTTCATATCGTAAAGCGATGCGTTACGGAGAAAAAGCAATTGTGAAAACGTGGATTGATACTGTGAGCCCGCTTCGTGTTGTATATGGTTATGAAATATATAACGGTGATGGTGAGCTTTGCATTACTGCAAGTACAACGAATATTTGTGCGAAAAAAGAAGGGTTCCGCCCTGTATCATTTAAAAAATTATATCCTGAGTGGTATGCGAAATATGAGGAAATTAAAAAGAAATAAAAAAGCGTGGCAGAAGCCACGCTTTTTTATTTTTCATAATTAAATTGAGGGAAATCATCACCGTCGTTAAGTGTAACAGATAAATTATGTCCATCGAAGAACCACTCATCATCGCCTTCAATAAAGAAGTTAATACCTTCTTCTTGAGTTTGAACAGCAGGATGTGCAGGGTCATCTTTACGAATACCTAAAGAAAGTCCTTTTTGCACAGTACTGCAACCGCCGTATTGTACGAAAAGGCGTAGTGTTTCACCCGATTGTAAGTTTAATTCGTTTTTATACCATTGTGCTGCTTCTTTTGTTACGGAAAGATTCATGTATAGTTCCTCCAAATTATGTTGCTTTTTCTTTAGTATAAAAAATAACGCAAAAAGACGCTATTAATATGCTTCACGTTTTCTTTTTGCGTTATGTGGGTTAAGATCTTATTTTTGCTTTTTTGAAAAGTTTGCTTTCGGTTCAGTTTTATTTATAATTCGTCCGATATTTGCACGGTGTTTATAAATAACCATACCTGCTAATAAACACATCGCAATAATGAAGATTTTATCCCCGCTAACAATGGATGCAATAACAGCAATGACAGCTGTTACCATAGAAGAAAGTGATACGTATCTTGTTGTAAATAAAAGGGTGAAAAATACAACAGCTAATATTGCAAATACAACTGGTGAGTAGCATAATAGCACGCCAGCAGAAGTTGCAACTGCTTTCCCCCCGCGGAATTTTGCGAAGATTGGATAGACATGTCCAAGAACAGCGGCTAATCCAAACCATAGTGGGTGCGTATCTAATCCGAAAATAATCGGTAGAGCTGTTGCTAATGTGCCTTTTAAAATGTCAGCAATTGTAACGATAAAACCTGCTTTTTTCCCTAATGTACGGAATGTATTTGTTCCGCCTAGATTACCACTTCCATGCTCACGAATGTCAATTCCATAGCCAATTTTTCCAACGACTAATGCAAACGGAATCGAGCCAAGTAAGTAGGCAACGATAAATAAAAGATATGTAATAACCATGAGTTCAGTCTCCTTTATACAAATGTGTTGATAAAGGGTAAAAAGAGTTTTTCCCGTTTATTGTACCATACATTTGTAAAGAGCACATTTCTTTTTTATAAATGAAAAAGTCATTAATTTTTAAAAAAACTTTCACAGGAATGTTACATTTTTCACAGGAACAGAAGAACTATATGTTGTATGATTTTAATCAAAAGACAACAACATGTTGGTGGAGGGTTATGAATGTTGAAACAAAATGTACGTGGAGAAGAATTAATGAAAGTATTTGAGACAATTATCCACGGTAATGAACAAGATTTAATGCAGGAAAATGCAAATGTAGATGGTCGATCTCCAATGGGAGTAATGGGAACGTTCGCATCTGAGAGCGCAAAGTATTATGCAGTAGAAAAATTATTATCAGATCAAGTGAAAAAAGCGATAGATCAAAATATATTATATCCACATGATTTAGATTTTTATGCAACAGGAACGACGACTTGTTCGCAAATTCCGTTAGCGCAAATGCTAGCTAACGGTTTTCATACTGGACATGGACATATGAGACAACCGCAAGACATTAAAAGTGCGTTGGCGCTTTCTTCAATTATTTTTCAGGCGAATCAAAATATGCAGCACGGTGGTCAATCGTTTGCACTCTTTGATATTGATTTAGCTCCATATGTGAGAAAAACAGTAAAGAGACATAAAAAACGACTACAGTCATATCCGCTTAAGAAAGAACAAATAGAGGAATTTGCATGGAAAGAGACAGAAAATGATACGTATCAGGCGTGTGAGGCTTTCGTTCATAATTCAAATAGTATGCATAGTAGGGGCGGGGGACAAGTACCATTTATTTCTATTAACTACGGAACAGACACATCGAAAGAGGGAAGACTTTTAATTAAGCAACTTTTAAAAGCGACGCAAGCTGGACTTGGTAAAGGGGAAACACCGATTTTTCCTATTCAAATTTTCAAAATGAAAAAAGGCGTGAACTTTGAAGAGTGTGATCCGAACTATGATTTATTTGAATTAGCGTTAGAAACGACCGCTGAGCGATTATTCCCTAACTTTTCGTTTTTAGATGCTCCGTTTAATGCTGTGCATTATGATGGTCGACCTGAAAGTGAAGTATGTTATATGGGGTGCCGTACTCGTGTTATGTCTAATATACATGGGGAAGAAACAGCAATTGGAAGAGGGAATTTATCGTTTACTTCTATTAATTTAGTGAAATTAGCGCTAATTAGTGGTTCAAAAGAAGCGTTTTTTGAAGCGCTAAGTTATTATTTAGATTTAGGCGTTAAGCAATTATTAGAGAGATTTGCTTATCAATGTACAAAGAGAGCAAGAGATTTTCAGTTCTTATATTCACAAGGTGTATGGCGTGGTGGAGAGACGTTACAACCTGAAGAGGCTGTGGCACCGATTTTGAAACAAGGGACGTTAAGTCTTGGTTTTATCGGTCTTGCAGAATGTTTAGTAGCGTTAACTGGAAAGCATCATGGAGAAAATGAAGAATCGTGGAAGCTTGGATATGAAATTATTTCCTTTATGAGAGAGAGAATGGATAAGGCGATGGAAGAACATCAACTCAATTTCTCTGTAATTGCAACGCCAGCAGAAGGGTTATCAGGAAAGTTTGTGAAGAAAGATAGAGAAGAATTTGGTGAGATTAGCGGTATAACGAACCATAATTACTATACGAATTCATTCCATATTCCAGTTTATTATAACATTCAAGCGATAAATAAAATTCGTTTAGAAGGACCTTTCCATGCCCTATGTAACGGGGGACATATTACGTATATTGAACTAGACGGAGCAGCTATGCATAACAAAAAGGCATTAAAGCAAATTGTGCAAGCGATGGCAGAGAATGGCGTTGGGTACGGTTCAATAAATCATCCTGTTGATCGTTGTAAGTGCTGTAGTTATCACGGAGTTATTGGGAATGAATGTCCAAGCTGTGGAAATGAAGATGAGGATAATATAGAAAGAATTCGCCGTATAACGGGCTATCTTGTAGGAGATATGTCGAAATGGAATAGTGCGAAACGTAGTGAAGAGATGGATCGGGTGAAGCATAAATGAAAGTTATGAATATCATTCATGATAGTGTAGTAGATGGAGACGGGTTGCGGACAGTCGTGTTTTTTGCGGGCTGTCCGCATCGTTGTTTCGGGTGCCATAACCCGAAATCTTGGAATGTTTGCAATGGAACTGAAATGACGGTAGAAGAAATTGTGAAAGAGATTGAAAGTAATTCATTAACAGATGTAACATTTTCAGGTGGAGATCCATTCTTCCAAGCTGCTGAAGTGAAAAAAGTAGCAAAAGCAGTGAAGGATTTGAGAAAAAATCTATGGATTTATACAGGTTACAGGTTAGAAGAGATACAGAGTGCTCAAAATAATGATATGATAGAATTGTTACATTATGGGGATGTTTTGGTCGATGGAAGATTTGAACTTGATAAAAAAGATTTAACACTTCCATTTCGCGGAAGCTCCAATCAACGTATTATTCGATTGAAAGAGTAAAAAGGCGGGATAGATTATATGAATAAAACAGTATTACTTGTTGAAGATGAAAGAAGATTACGTGAAATTGTTAGTGATTATTTTCGTAATGAAGGCTTTGAAGTAATCGAAGCGGAAGATGGAAAAAAAGCGCTAGAATTATTTGCTGAACATACAATTGATTTAATTATGTTAGATATTATGTTACCAGAAATAGATGGTTGGTCTGTTTGTAGACGAATTAGAAAAGAGTCAGCGGTACCAATTATTATGCTGACAGCACGTTCTGATGAGGATGATACATTACTAGGCTTTGAACTAGGTGCAGATGAGTATGTCACAAAACCTTTTAGTCCGAAAGTATTAGTAGCTCGCGCGAAGACGTTATTGAAACGTGCGGATGGAGCGGTAGGAGTATCAGAAGAAAATACTATGTCTTTAGCTGGAATAGAAGTGAATCGACTATCTAGAACAGTTTTAGTAGATGGAGAAGAAATTATATTGACACATAAGGAGTTTGAGCTTCTCGTTTATTTAATGGAGAACAAAGGAATTGTGTTGTCACGCCAACATTTATTAGATCAGTTATGGGGATATGATTACTACGGCGATGACCGAACGGTTGATACACATATTAAAAAACTGCGAAATAAGCTAGGAGATAAGGCGAAGCATATTGGCACTGTTATTCGAGTAGGTTACAAATTTGAAGAATAACCTTTAAGTTACTATGCATCTCGGCTTTGGGATATAGCAAATTTACACTCTCCTTTGTAGGTGGAATGTACAAAAAATACTTTTCTTGTCTACAATGATAGATAGGAGTATTTTTTAAATTGGATTTCACGATGAGTTCACAAGAAGGACACAAACTGTGACTATACTGAAAGTACGAATTCATCAGAGAGGGGAAATAAAAAATGGGATATTACGACGGACCAAATTTGAATGAAGAGCATAGTGAAACGAGAGAAGTGAGAAAATCAGGCAGTAAAAAAGGTTATTTCTTCACAGGTTTAGTGGGAGCTGTAGTCGGGGCGGTTTCGATTAGTTTTGCAGCACCATATATGCCATGGGTGCAAAATAATGGAGCTGCAGTTTCATCATTCAATTCTAATAAACAAGTAGAAGGTACTGTAGTTCCTGTTGTCAATAAATCAAAAAACGAAACTGATTTGCCAGGTATGGTTGAAGGTGCAAAGGATGTTGTTGTTGGTGTAATTAATATGCAACAAAGTATTGATCCGTTTGCAATGCAACCGACAGGTCAAGAACAACAAGCTGGTTCAGGATCAGGTGTTATTTATAAAAAAGCAGGAAATAAAGCATATATCGTAACCAACAACCACGTAGTAGATGGAGCGAATAAACTTGCTGTGAAACTAAGTGATGGAAAGCAAGTTGATGCAAAATTAGTTGGTAAGGATCCTTGGTTAGACTTAGCAGTTGTTGAAATTGACGGATCTACTGTAAATAAAGTTGCAAGTTTAGGTGACTCCAGTAAACTTCGTGCTGGTGAAAAAGCGATTGCAATCGGTAACCCACTTGGATTTGACGGCAGTGTAACGGAAGGTATAATCAGTAGTAAAGAACGCGAAATTCCAGTTGATATTGATGGGGACAAACGCCCAGATTGGCAAGCACAAGTTATTCAAACAGATGCAGCGATTAACCCTGGTAATAGTGGTGGTGCATTATTTAACCAAAACGGTGAAGTAATCGGTATTAACTCAAGTAAAATTGCGCAGCAAGAAGTTGAAGGAATCGGATTTGCAATTCCGATTAATATTGCAAAACCAGTTATCGAATCGCTTGAAAAAGATGGAGTAGTGAAACGTCCAGCTCTTGGAGTAGGTGTCGTTTCATTAGAAGATGTGCAGGCTGCAGTAACCCAATTAAAGGTACCTAAAGAAGTAACAAATGGCGTTGTATTAGGTAAAATTTATCCAATATCACCGGCAGAAAAAGCTGGTTTAGAGCAATATGATGTTGTAGTAGCATTAGATAATCAAAAGGTAGAGAATGCTCTTCAATTCCGTAAATATTTATATGAAAAGAAAAAAGTAGGCGAGAAAGTAGAAGTTACATTCTATCGCAATGGCCAAAAAATGACGAAATCAGCTACATTAGCAGATAATTCAGCTACTAAGAATCAATAAAAGAAAGTCTCTTTCATGTTGAAAGAGACTTTCTTTATCGGATATACTAAAAGAATAGGAGGGATTAATTATGACAATTGAAAACCCAACTCGTACGGAAATTAGTGAAGTATTGAAGAAAAGTAAAACGATTGCAGTTGTTGGATTATCAGATAAGCCAGAACGTACATCGTATATGGTTTCAAAAGCAATGCAAGATGCGGGGTACCATATCATACCAGTAAATCCAACAGTTGATGAAGTGCTTGGAGAAAAGGCGGTTTCTTCACTGACGGATATTAAAGAACATGTTGATATTGTAAATGTATTTCGTCGCTCAGAATTTTTAAAGGACGTTGCAAAAGAGTTTGTAGAGATTGATGCAGATGTTTTCTGGGCACAATTAGGAGTACAAGATGAAGATACATATAAAATTTTACAAGAAAAAGGCTATACTGTAATAATGGATCGTTGTATTAAAGTAGAGCATGCGATGACAAAATAGTATAGATTTTAAAGATAGAAAGATTGATTCAGCCCTCACTATATACATAAGTAGGGCCGATGAACGAGGTGTTCATCATGAGATTTTTTAAAGGCTGTTTTTGGGGATTGTTACTTGTTATCCCGTTTTGGATATTGATCATTTGGATCATGATAAAGGTATGGAATGTATAATGTTGGAATACATATCCATTTCTCGTTGACAAACGATTATTTTTCTGAAATAGTAGCCTAGAGGAATCCTTGTGAAAAAAACAAGGATTTTTCTATTGAAAATGGTATATAAAAGAGATAAGATAACTTGCCAAAACTATAGTCGAGGCGTTATTCTATAATAGAAACATATGTTCTGATTTGATTAGGAAAGGGGCAAGGAGTTTGGCGAAGCATCAGTTCCAATACAATGAAGATGCAATTCAAGTGTTAGAAGGACTTGAAGCCGTTCGAAAACGCCCGGGTATGTATATCGGGAGTACGGATAGCCGTGGATTGCATCATTTAGTATATGAAATAGTAGATAACTCCGTTGATGAAGCATTAGCGGGATTTGGCGACGAAATTTCTGTCGTAATACATAAAGATAATAGTATTAGCGTTATTGATAAAGGGCGAGGAATGCCTACGGGAATGCACAAGCTTGGAAAACCGACACCTGAAGTTATTTTAACTGTACTTCATGCTGGTGGTAAGTTTGGCCAAGGAGGTTATAAAACGAGTGGTGGTTTACACGGTGTTGGGGCATCAGTTGTAAATGCCTTGTCAGAATGGCTAGTAGTAACGATTAAGCGTGATGGTAGCATTTATGAACAACGCTTTGAAAATGGTGGTATTCCTGCAACGACGTTAGAGAAAATCGGGAAAACGAAAGAGTCTGGTACAACGATGCACTTTAAACCAGATACAACTATTTTCAGCACAACGAATTACAACTATGAAACATTATGTGAGAGATTACGTGAATCTGCATTCTTATTAAAAGGAATGAAAATCTCGATAAAAGATGAACGTAATGATTTAGAAGATGTGTTTCATTATGAAACAGGAATTGAGGCTTTCGTTTCATACTTAAACGAAGAGAAAGATTCGATTCATCCAGTTGTATATTTCTCGGGTGAGCAAAATGGAATTGAAGCAGAGTTAGCGTTTCAGTTTAATGATGGTTACTCAGAAAACATTCTTTCGTTTGTAAATAATGTACGTACAAAAGACGGTGGTACACACGAAGCTGGATTTAAAACAGCAATGACACGTGTGTTCAATGAGTATGCTCGTAAAGTTTCTTTATTAAAAGAAAAAGACAAAAATTTAGAGGGTACAGATATTCGAGAAGGATTAGCTTCGATTGTTTCTGTACGTGTACCAGAAGACGTACTCCAGTTTGAAGGACAAACGAAAGGGAAACTAGGTACAAGTGAAGCTCGTTCTTCAATTGATGCAATTGTATCTGAGCATTTAGCTTACTTTTTAGAAGAAAACCCGGATGTAGCTACACTTCTGGTGAGAAAGGCAATTAAAGCAGCACAAGCACGTGAGGCTGCTCGTAAAGCGAGAGAAGAAGCGCGTACTGGTAAGAAGAAGAAAAAATCAGAAGGTACTTTAAGCGGGAAGTTAACACCTGCACAATCACGTAATCCTCAGAAAAACGAATTGTATTTAGTAGAGGGTGACTCGGCTGGTGGTTCAGCAAAGCAAGGGCGAGATCGTCGTTTCCAAGCGGTACTACCATTACGTGGTAAAGTAATTAACACGGAAAAAGCAAAGCTTGCTGATATTTTTAAGAACGAAGAGATCAATACAATTATTTACGCAATTGGCGGTGGCGTAGGGAATGAGTTCGCTGTTGAAGATATTAACTACGATAAAGTTGTTATTATGACCGATGCAGATACGGATGGAGCACATATTCAAGTGTTACTACTGACGTTCTTCTACCGTTATATGAAACCACTTATTGAAGCTGGTAAAGTATTTATCGCACTTCCACCTTTATATAAAGTAAGTAAAGGAAAAGGGAAAAGTGAAGTAATTGAATATGCATGGTCTGATGAAGAATTAGGTGGTGTAACGAAAAAGGTCGGTAAAGGCTACATGTTGCAGCGCTATAAAGGACTTGGCGAAATGAATGCCGATCAATTATGGGAAACAACGATGAACCCTGAAACACGTACGTTAATCCGTGTGAAAATTGACGATGCATCAAGAGCTGAGCGCCGAGTTACGACATTGATGGGGGATAAAGTAGAACCTCGCCGTAAATGGATTGAGCGTAATGTACAATTTGGTATGCAAGAAGAAGGAAATATTTTAGAAAATGAAATGATTATGGAGACGGAGGTGGAATAACATGCAGGCAGAGAAGTTTCATGACCTCCCGCTTGAAGACGTGTTAGGTGACCGCTTTGCACGTTATAGTAAATATATTATTCAAGACCGCGCGCTTCCAGATGCGCGTGACGGTTTAAAACCGGTACAAAGACGTATTTTATATTCTATGTATGTAGAAGGAAACGTACATGATAAAGCGTTTCGTAAATCAGCTAAAACAGTAGGTAATGTTATCGGTAATTATCATCCACATGGTGATTCCTCTGTATATGAGGCGATGGTCCGTTTAAGTCAAACTTGGAAAGTACGTAATGTTTTAGTTGAAATGCACGGAAATAACGGTAGTGTTGATGGGGATCCAGCAGCGGCAATGCGTTATACGGAAGCACGTTTATCACCAATCGCATCTGAGTTATTACGTGATCTTGATAAAGAAACAGTAGAATTCGTGTCAAACTTTGATGATACGAGTGAAGAACCTATTGTATTACCGGCAATGTTCCCGAACTTATTAGTGAACGGATCTACAGGGATTTCCGCTGGTTATGCAACAGAAATTCCACCGCATCATCTTGGAGAAGTAATTGATGCTACAATTATGCGTATCGATCAACCGAATAGTTCTGTGGAGGACTTGTTAACAGTTATTAAAGGACCAGATTTCCCTACAGGTGGTATTATACAAGGGATAGATGGCATTAAAAAAGCGTATGAAACAGGTAAAGGTAAAATTATTATTCGCGGAAAAGCAGAGGTTGAAACGATTCGTGGCGGGAAGCAACAAATCGTTATTACAGAAATTCCGTACGAAGTAAATAAAGCGAATCTTGTTAAGAAAATGGATGAATTACGTATAGATAAAAAGCTAGATGGAATTGCTGAAGTACGTGATGAGACAGATCGTACAGGTCTTCGTATCGTTGTAGAATTAAAAAAAGAAGCGAATGCTGAAGGTATTTTAAATTATTTATATAAAAATACAGATTTACAAATTCCATACAACTTTAATATGGTAGCGATAAATAATCGTCGTCCGACACTTATGACATTACCTAAGATTTTGGATGCATATATTGGACATCAGAAAGAAGTTGTTACAAGACGCTCACAATATGAATTAAGAAAAGCAGAAAATCGTCAGCATATTGTAGAAGGTTTAAAGAAAGCATTATCAATTTTAGATGAAGTGATTGAAACGATCCGTGGGTCTAAAGATAAGCGTAATGCGAAAGATAATTTAAGTGCGAAATTTGGATTTACAGAGGCGCAGTCAGAAGCAATTGTTTCACTGCAATTATATCGTTTAACAAATACAGATATTACAGCGCTAGAGCAAGAAGCAGCGGAACTTAGTAAGAAAATTATAGAGTTACAGTCAATTTTACAAAGTGAAAAAAGACTTTTTCAAGTTATTAAAACAGATTTGAAGAGAGTAAAGAAAACATATAGTGATAATCGCCGTGCGATAATTGAAGAGGAAATTGAAGAAATTAAAATCGATGTGGAAGTTATGATTCCGCAAGAAGATGTCATCGTTACTGTAACGAAAGAAGGCTATGTGAAACGAACAGGTTGGCGTTCGCATAATGCATCGAACGGGAAATACTTCGGTATGAAAGAGGGTGACATCTTACTTGAGCGTTTCGATACAAACACGACAGAAACCGTTCTTTTATTTACGAACAAAGGAAATTATATTTATCTTCCTGTGTATGAAATGCCAGAAATTCGTTGGAAAGATTTAGGTCAACACGTTGCGAATCTTGTTTCACTCGAGCGAGATGAATCGTTAATTTGGGCAACAGTCGTACCGAATTTTGAAGAAGAAAAACGATTTATCGTATTTGTTACACGAAACGGTATGATTAAGAAAACAGAATTGAACCAATATAAAGTGCAGCGTTATTCACGGGCATTCGTTGCTGTAAACTTGAAAAAAGATGATGAAGTTGTTGATATATTTGCGACAGATGGGACAAGTGATATTGTTCTTGCAACACATGGTGCATATGCACTTGTATTCAATGAAGAAGAAGTAAGTCCAGTTGGTGTCAGAGCAGCTGGTGTGAAAGCAATTAATTTAAAAGAAGATGACTATGTTGCTTCTGGTAAACCGTTAAATGGTGAAAAAGATCAACTTATTCTCGTTACGCAGCGAGGTGCTGTGAAACGTATAAAGGCATCGGAAATTGAGAAATCAACGAGGGCGAAGCGAGGCCTTGTAATTTTTAAAGAGTTAAAACGTAATCCGTACCGCATTGTTGGTATTGAAATTGTTCGAGATGATGAATTAGTTTACATGAAGACAGAGAAACACATTGTAGAAGAAATTGATCCGAAAGCGTTTCGAAATAAAGACCGGTATAGTAATGGTAGTTTAGTACTAGATGTTAATGATACTGGTGAAGTAATTGAAACGTGGACAAAGAAAAGAACGGAATAAAGTGAAACTTTAATCAGTGGGGGTTTTTCCATCCCCCACTGATTATTAGCCTTCACCAATCGGGCTTTTACGGGCAGTTGGTCTCCCGCCTAACTCCCTCGCATTCCCCTTATTTTAAGGTGGGAGTCTTACTGCGCGTTAATGCGGGATAAAGGGAGCATCTTGCTATGAATGATAGCAAGATGCTTTTTTCTAAGCAAATCATTATGTATATAAAAATAATCTTGTTATAATAATGAAATGAAATCGTTCTCATAAAGTGAAACTTTAATCAGTGGGGATTTTCTTTATCCCCACTGATTATTAGTTGAACCAATCGGGCTTTTACGAGCAGTTGATTCCTCACCTAATTTCTTTGCTTTCGCTGAATTTTGAGTTAGGAATCTTACTGCCCGTTAAAGCGGGATAAATGGAGGGGCAACATGAAAAAAATAGGTGTAGGGATTGTAGGATTTGGATTTTCTAGTACAACATTTCACATCCCGTTATTACAAACGATAGAAGAATACGATATTCGTGTTATTTTATCATCAAAAGAAGAAGTAGTGAAACAAGCATTACCAAATGCTGAAGTTGTTGGTACAATTGATGAATTAGTAAATCGAGCTGATATTGACTTAGTGGTCATTACTTCGCCGAATACAACCCATTTTCCATATGTAAAAGAAGCAATTGTACACGGTAAGCATGTTGTTGTGGAAAAACCCTTCGTTGTTTCAATTGAAGAAGGAGAAGAACTTATTTCATTAGCGAACCGACATAATGTCGTTTTAAGTGTGTATCATAATCGCCGTTTGGATAATGATTTCTTAACGATAAAGAAATTATTACAAGAAAAAAGAATAGGGAATGTATACGCATATGAAGCGCATTTCGATCGTTTCCGCCCACATGTACGCGATCGCTGGAGAGAAAAGAACTTACCAGGATCAGGTATATTATATGATTTAGGATCGCATTTAATTGACCAAGCATTATCATTATTTGGGAAACCAGATGCGATAAGCGCAGATGTAATAAAACAACGACCAGGTGCAGAAGTGGATGATTACTTCCATGTTGTACTTCACTATGGAGTGAAGCGCGTTATTTTACATAGTAGCAGTTACGTAAAGCAAGCTGGACCACATTTTACACTGCATGGAGATAAAGGTTCTATCGTGAAGTATGGTATGGATTCACAGGAAGAACAATTAAAGACTGGAATGAAGCCAGGGGATAATGGTTATGGAGCAGACTCTGAAGAGAATTTTGCTACTTTAGAAACAGAAGAAAGCTTAGAGCGTATTCCAACAGAAGTCGGCTGCTATGACATGTATTATAAAGGTGTGCGAGATAGCATATTAAATGGTGAAAAACTACCTGTAACTGCTCAAGAAGGTTTAGACGTTATTAAATTGATTCAATTGGCGACTGAAAGTAGTGAAACGGGTAGAGTCATTGCGGTAAAATAAAAAAGACACGAATTTCGTGTCTTTTTTTATTAGGAATATGCGAATATGACTCATTATTTATTTTAGTCGTTTGTCATACATTAATTGGATTTGTATGCCGTAAGGATCTTCAATAATACCATATGCTTCACTAAATATATTTTTTTCTAGTGGAGAGATTATTTTCACATGCTTATCGGAAATTAAATTATTATAAAATCTTTGTATTTCTTCTAAATTAGCACTTTGAATGCAAAGTGACATGTTATTTCCAACGCTATAACGTTCAGTAGGGTTCATTGTATCTTCGGCTATCATTAGCTTTGTATTCCCAATTTGTAAAACAGAGTGGGCAATATGATCTTTATTTTCACTTGTAATTTCAAAAGAACTATCTCTTTTGGCCAGTTCTTCATACGTAACAATCATTAACTTCTTGGCCTCTAAATTACGTGTATAAAAATTAATTGCCTCCTTTGCTTGCCCATTCATTGAAAGAAAAATAGCTATTTCTAATGTCATAAATATATAACTCCTTTATTAGTTAATAATTATAATATAGACTAAAAAGGTTTCAATACATGACACCTTTTATGGAGGGAAATATGAAAAAAACTGAACGAATAAATGATATGCTTATTTTCTTAAATAATAAAAGATATTTTAATTTAAAAGATTTAATGGTTAGATATGATATTTCTAAAAGTACCGCTCTACGAGATATTCAATCATTAGAAGAAATAGGTGTACCAATATATTCTGAACTAGGTAGAAATGGGAGTTATAAAATTATAGAAAATGGTGTGTTATCACCAATATATTTTAGTGTGGATGAAATGTATGCGTTATACTTTTCGATGCTTACATTAAATGGATACAAAACAAAGCCATTTAATATAGAAAGTATTGCGCTTGAAAATAAATTTAAACATGTATTACCTGATAATGTGAGTAAAAATATTTCAATCATGGAACGAACGCTTTCCTTTGAAGTAACAAATCATAGTAACTTTAGTCCGTTCTTAAAAGAACTTTTACAGGGGATTTTTGCTGAGCGAGTTTATCATTTAACATATTTAAAAAAAGATGAGGAGAAAGTATTGGTCGCCCAATTTATTCGAATAGAATCTAAATTTGGCCAGTGGTATGCTAAAATCTTTAATTTTGAGACAAATCATGTTCAAATAATTAGATGTGATAAAATTCTTTCTATTGTGGAAACAAGCAATACTAATTCAAAAAATCTTGAAGAATTGTTAAGTTATCTTACTAATTTTCATAGAAGGCCTGATGCAACTGATTTTATTGTCGTTGTTAATCAAAAAGGAAAAGACATTTTTGATAAAGAGAATTATCCTTCCATGAAGATACAAAAAGAAAACGAAAATTACATTATAACAGGCTATTTTAATAAACAAGAAGTTGATTTTATCTCGAACTATTTTCTGAATTTCGGAGAAACGATTATCTCAATTCAGCCTGTTATGCTAAAAGAGTTAATCTATAATAAGGTATTATCTATAAAGCAGCATTTAACTTCGTTAAGAGAAAATTAGTATTAATAATTTTTTTAACACCAAAAAGCCCTTGAGATTTAAATATCCAAAGGGCTTTTTTTGTGATGGTATTTGTTCTTTAGAAACATTATTTTTCTGGGACGGACAGTCCATAAAAGAACATCGTAACGATATCTTGTATATGTTTTTCGCGATCTCCTTCAAGAAGCTGAGCCCCGAAATCATCACCTAGTTTAGTGAACATTTGAATGTATAGTAACATCATTTCTTTAGTAAGGTGAGGGTTAATTTCATTTTTTTGCTGTGCTTGTTCTAGTATTTCTAAATACCAAGGCAGGATTTTTTCGTTTTGATAACTATAAATAAACTCTCGGAGCTCTTCATCTCTTTGCATCATTTGTAGCAACATATCAGGTTGGAATAACCCGCCAGTATTCATTTTTCTAATGATCATCTTTTGCATCATCTCATGAAAAGGTAATTTTTCTTCTGCAAGTCTTTTATAATATTGAAATTCAGATATTATAAATTCTTGTATAAGCTCCCTAAATAACGCATCTTTACTTCCGAAATGATTATAAATTGTCACTTGAGAAACGTTTGCTTTTTTTGCAATATGTTCTATTTTCACTTCATTAAATCCACGTTCTGAAAATAATGTAAAGGCCGCATCTTTAATGGCACGTTTTTTCTTTTCTTTCACTTTTTCAAAGCCGTTCAATACAATCACCTCATTTAAAATATACAAGAAAAAATAATTGAAAACAATATTTTTGAAATATGGACATATAAATATTTCAAAAAGTTGTTGCGAATATGAAAGATGAGGAGTACAATAATTTTGAAATATCACATGTTAAATATTTCAAAAAAATGAGGTGGACTTATGATTTCAGTTCAAAATGTTACAAAACAGTTTTCAAATGGAAAAGGCTTGTTCAATATTACATTTGAAGTGAAAGAAGGGGAAGTTTTTGGCTACTTAGGACCAAATGGAGCTGGAAAATCAACAACGATTCGTAATTTAATGGGATTTATAAAACCAGCAGCTGGTAAAGCGACAATTTTCGGATTAGATTGTTGGGAAGATGCTGCGAAAATTCAAAGAGAAGTTGGCTATTTACCAGGAGAAATTTCTTTTATTGAAGGAATGAATGGATTAGAATTTTTAAATTTGATGCAAGGAATGCGTGGGTTAAAAAATATAAAAAGACGAGATGAATTGATAGAACGTTTGCAGTTCGATGTGAAAACACCAATTCGAAAAATGTCTAAAGGAATGAAACAAAAAGTAGGTATAGTTGCGGCATTTATGCATGATCCAGAAGTGTTAATTTTAGATGAACCGACATCAGGACTCGATCCACTTATGCAACAAGTATTTATAGATTTAATATTAGAGGAAAAGCAAAGAGGAAAAACAATCCTTATGTCATCACATATTTTCACTGAAATTGAGAGAACTTGTGACAGAGTAGCTATTATTAAAGATGGTTGTCTTGTAACCGTTGAAAATATTCATGATTTACAAGGCATGAGAAGACAGGTGATAGATGTAACAGTATCATCTCAAGAAGAAATCGAGTCTCTTAAACAATGTGATTTGCAATTTGAAGGAGTGAAAGGTAGAGAGGCGTCAATTATTGTGCAAGGAAACTATCAAACTGTTTTACAAATACTTTCAAACTATAATGTAACTGTACTTCAAACGAGAGCGACGGATTTAGAACATTTATTTATGCATTATTACGAGAAGAAAGAAGGGGTAAAGCATGAATAAACAACTATTTTTAGCTAGTTTGAAAGAAACGAAAAAAAGTATATTGAGCTATGCTACTGGTGCAGCTCTTTATTTATGGTTATTAATTTGGATATTCCCATCGATGGTTTCAGCCAAAGGTTTAAATGAATTAATAAGTGCCATGCCTGATAGTGTAAAAAAAATCGTTGGAATGGAAAGTCCGATTCAAAATGTAATGGATTTTTTAGCTGGTGAATATTATAGTCTATTGTTTATTATCATTTTAACAATTTTTTGTGTCACGGTTGCAACGCATTTAATTGCTCGTCATGTAGATAAAGGGGCGATGGCATATTTATTAGCAACACCTGTATCGAGGGTGCAAATTGCAATTACACAAGCTGCTGTTCTCATATTGGGGCTACTAATAATTGTAATTGTTACTTATGTAGCTGGTATATTAGGTGCAGAATGGTTTTTAAAAGATAATAACTTAAATCGAGAATTATTTTTGAAAATAAACATAGTCGGAGGGCTTATATTTTTAGTAGTTAGTGCCTATTCATTTTTCTTTTCTTGTATATGTAATGATGAAGGAAAGGCACTTAGCTACTCAGCCAGTTTAACAATCTTATTTTTCGTATTAGATATGGTAGGGAAATTAAGTGATAAGTTAGAGTGGATGAGAAATATATCTTTATTTACATTGTTTCGTCCGAAAGAAATTGTTGAAGGAACATATAATATATGGCCAGTAAGTATAGGCTTAACTGCTGGAGCACTTTGTATCTTCATAGTAGCAATTGTAGTGTTTAGGAAGAGAGATTTACCGTTGTAAAGTGATTAGGAAAATTAGATAATTTTATCATTTATCGAGTGTAATATGTTTGGAATAATTCATATTACACTTTTTCTATTTACGGTTGCTATTTCATTGACATTGAATGGATTTATTTAATTTTGTGAGAAGAAAGGTTTAATAGTTTCAGGGTTTTAATGTATTTGTAAGCATCATATTACTTTATTAGAATTAATATAACTATATTTCATAATTAATAGTATAATGGTAATGTTTGGGTGTGATTGGTAGTTAAAATGAAATGAGAAGGAGATTATTGATGAAGATTAAAAAAATCAAAGTATCTAACTATAGATTGTTGAAAAATATGATTTTTGATATGGAAGAAAATTTATCTTTGATTATTGGGAAGAATAATTGTGGGAAAACATCGTTGCTTTCTGCGTTTGAAAAGTTTATTGGTGTGAAAGTAGGAGGGAATGAGTTTTGTTATGATGACTTTAATATGGATTTTCAAGAGGAATTATACAGTATAGTGAAATTAAATTCAATTCCAACAGGTCTGAGATTTCCCATGGGAATTAAATTACAGTTATTTATAACTTATGATGAATTTGATAATTTGATAAATATGAGTCAATTAATGATGGACTTAGATCCAGAAAATAACACGATTATCTTATCATTTGAATATACTTTGTCAAATGCTAGTTTAGAGAACTTAATAAATGAATTTAAGGAATATAAAGATAAGAAATTGGAAAAAGTAGAGGAGGATAGGGAATCTTTAGAACAAAATATTTTAAAATTTGGAGAAAATCAGTTGCGTATGATTGGGAAAAGCAAAAGAAAAATGAAGTGGAATTTGTTGATTTAACAAAAAGAAATATTGCTTTAAATAAAATCATTAATTTTAAGACTATAGGTGCTAGAAGAAATATATCGAATAGTAATAATGATCGTACATTATCAGCTTTGTCCTCAAAGTATTATGAAAGCAAAACGGATAGTGAAAAAGGTATAGAGGAAGTTGAAGTATTTAAAGAGACTCTTAGTAAAACTGATAATGAGTTAGATAGTGTGTATAAGCAACTTTTTAAAACAGTTATCGGAAAAGTGAAGCAATTCGGTGGAATTAAAGAAGGGGATTCAAATATAAGGATAGTTTCAACATTGCAACACAAAGAGTTATTAAAAGGGAATACTACGGTAATGTACGAACATTTCGAGAAGCAAACCTTACCTGAGAGTTACAATGGCCTTGGATATTTAAATTTATTAAGCATGATTTTTGAAATTGAACTAATTATTAGTAATTTTCGTAAAGAACATAAAAAAAATGAGATGCCAGCTGATATAAATATATTGTTTATTGAAGAACCAGAGGCTCATACTCATCCACAAATGCAGTATATATTTATTAATAACATAAAAAAGATATTGGAAGAAGCGAGTATTGGTGAAGATGGGAAAACTAAGTTTAATTTACAAACTTTAATTACTACACACTCTGCTCATATAACAAATGCAAGTAATTATAATGATATAAAGTATTTTTATAAAGAAAATAAAAATGAAGTGATTTCAAAAAATCTAAAAGATTTAGAGAAAGAGTATGAAAAAGACGGTGAAGAACAAAATTATAAATTTTTAAAACAATATTTAACAATACATAGATCAGAATTGTTTTTTGCAGATAAGGCTATATTTATAGAAGGAGATACTGAAAGAATTTTATTGCCAGCTATGATGAAGAAAATAGATAATAATTCAGAATATAAAAGCAGTCCACCACTGCACTCTCAGAATATATCAATTTTAGAAGTTGGGGCGTATTCTCACATTTTTGAGAAATTTATCAATTTTATAGGTATCAAGTCATTGATTATTACAGATATTGATTCAGGAAAAAATGTGATAGTGAAAGAAAAAGAAAAAATTGAAAAGTGTAGGGTGTTAGATTCGGATGCTGAACTAACAACAAATTCGTCATTGAAATTCTTTTATAAAAATGGTCTGGAAGAAAACAAGCGGTCTGTAATATATAAAAATGAATTAGATTATTTTAAAAAGCTTTCGTTTAATCAAAAAATATTACAAAAGATTAAAGAAACTAAAAACTGGGAGAAAAGTGAAAAAGGTAATATAGCAATAATTTATCAAACGTCGGAAGAAAACTCGAAAGGTGAAAAATATCACGCAAGGAGCTTTGAAGATGCATTTTTTCATTTGAATAGACAATTTGTTATTGAAAACAAAGAAAATTTCGGTAGTTTAAAGAATATAAAGCGTTTCGAGGATGAGAAAAAAGATGTTTATGATTTATCAGAGGAATGTATAGATAAGAAGCCTTCATTTGCAATGGAAATATTATTAAATAGCAAAATAGATATTGACGGCAATGAGTATAGTAATTGGGAAATACCAAATTATATTAAGGAGGGATTGATATGGTTAAAGTGCAATTAGAAGATGAAATGAGCCAAATATTTCAATGTATCGAATCTAATCAGAACTTTCTTCTTACTGGTGGTGCTGGTAGTGGGAAAACATATTCATTGGTCAATGTGATAAAAAAAATCATTTTTGACAATCCTAGCTTAAAGATAAGTTGTATTACTTATACAAATACTGCTGTAAGAGAAATTGAGGGAAGGATTAACCATGAGAACTTAAGGGTATCAACAATTCACGATTTTTTATGGGATAGTATAAAAAATTTTCAAAAGGAAATGAAGCAGGGATTAATATATTTAATAAATAGTGAGGATTCTAGAATTAAGATACCTAATTATGATGAATTTATTCAGGATTCTAGAATTAAGATACCTAATTATGATGAATTTATTCAGGATTCGTATTTTAATGAACTGGAGAAAGGTATACAATATAAAGAATATAATCAAATTAAAAATGGAATTATTTCGCATGATGAAGTTCTTGAGTTGGCAAATTATATGTTTAAAAAACATCCATTACTATGCGATTTGTTAAAAGATAAATATCAATTTATTTTTATTGATGAGTATCAAGATACCAGTTCGCTAGTAATAGAGATTTTTTTAAAGCATATACGCCAGGGAAAAAAGAGGAATGTTATTGGTTTTTTTGGTGATTCAATGCAGTCTATTTATGATGAAGGGGTTGGCAGTTTAGAAGAATACATTCTTAGTGGAGATGTTCAAGAGATTCAAAAAAAGCAAAATAGAAGGAATCCAAGATTAGTAATTGAATTGGCTAATAAATTAAGAGTAGATAAATTAATTCAAGAACCTTCAAATGATAGACAGGCTCCTAATATGTATAATGGTTTGGTTAAAGAAGGAAATATTAAATTTTTGTATTCATCAGCGAATGATTTAGATGTTGTTAAATCATCAGAATTTTTCGGAGAATGGAATTTTGGTGATCCAAAACAAACTAAAGAATTAAACCTGACTCATAATATAATTGCAAATAAGGCTGGTTTTGCCGAATTGATGGCAATCTACGATAAAGATCCGATTATTTTATTTAAAAATGATATTTTAAATAAAATAAAACAAGATACGAAAGAAAATAAAGAGAAGATATTAAATGATAAAAATATAACTTTTGAAGAAGTTACGAAATTATACCCAATTAAAAATAGGGAAAAACAATTTAAGAAAGAATTAATACAACAAGATCCTGATACTAACGAACTGTATGAACAGTTGAAAAACTGTCCTTTTTCAACTGTTAAAAACATATACTTAAATAAAGATTCCCTTATTGATGATAAAAAACAAAATAGGGATGATGATGGTAAGAGAGGCACAAAGAGAGATAATTTAATTAAACATTTATTTAAAATTCAAACTTTAATTCAGTTATACAAAGAGAAAAAGTATAATGAATTTATTAGAAGAACTGAGTTTTCCATAACTTCTATTTCAAAAAAAAGAGAAATAAAAACTATTATCGATACAATTGAAAAAATGTCAGATCGGACTATAGAAAAGGTAATTAACTTTGCACATGAGAGTGGGTTGTGTAGAAAGGATGATGACTTTACTCGGTTCGTCGAAAATAATAAATACTTGTTCAATAGAGTTAGTAAGGTTAAATATCAAGAGTTTCAAAACTTATTCAAATATTTAGAAGGTTTCACTCCGTTTTCTACACAACATAAGATTAAAGGCGAAGAATTTGATAATGTTCTCGTTATCCTTGATAATGGAAAATGGAATAAATATAATTTTGAATATCTATTTTGTAATAGGATAGATAAAAGAAAAGTATTAGAGCGAAGCCAAAAGATTTTCTATGTGTGCTGCACCAGGGCAAAAGAGAATTTAGTTGTTTTTTATTATAACCCTAATGAAGATGTTATAGAAAAAGCAAAAGAATGGTTTGGAGAAAATAATGTACATAGAATAGAAATGTGACTAGTGTTAAAGAACACTGTATAAGTGATGAAAAAGGTAAACATAAAAGATGTTTGCCTTTTTTATTTGATGTAATATTCGAAAAAATGAACCTTTTTCTAGGCTCACCCGTCTAATACATGTAAAGTTAAATTTGAAGTGAGGCTGAAACAGGAGGACCAATTGTGAAAGTAATTCCTTTATATAAGATGATTGTAAAAGAAGAAACGGATGTTTCTTTAGCAAAAAAGGGTAATCATGAGGCTTTTATGACACTTATACATACAGAAAAAGTAAAGATGTATCGCATTGCGAAGGCGATGTTACGTGATGAGACGAATATAGAGGATGCAATGCAGGCAACAATTTTAAAAGCTTATGAAAATATAAAAAAACTGAAAAAGGAAGAGTTTTTTCAAACGTGGCTAATTAGAATTTTAATAAATGAGTGTAACAATATAATTCGCTCTTATAAAAAAGTAATTGTAATTGAGGATCATGATAGTAATATGGTGGCGTTCGATCGATATGAAGATATTGATCTTTGTAATGCTATTCAGTCTTTAACGGAAGAACTAAGAGCTGTAACTGTACTTTATTATTATGAAGATATGAATCAAGAAAGTATTGCAACGCTTTTAGAAATTCCAAAAGGCACGGTTAAATCAAGATTGTCACGTGCAAGGGAACAATTAGAAGAGCGATTAAAGATGGAGTAGGAGGTGGTTAAAATGGATAAAGAAAAATCATTTGATGAAAAATTAAAAAAGAGAATAGAAAAGGATAATACCGTATTGCCACAGGTACTAAATGAAAAAATTAATGATACACTTCATAATCTTCCTGTAAAAAGAAAGAGTTATAGAGTACATATGATGTTTATTAGTGCCGCTGTTCTAACGCTATCAATTGTATCTATGTCTGAGTTTTCTATACAGAGCTTTGCACAAAATGGAGGGATGTTTAATTACGTAAAGAAGAATGCGTTTTCTGATTATGAGAATGAAGAAGAAATAAAGTCGAACGTCAATTATCCAGATAAGGAAAAGATTCATCAAAAGATGCTTGATTCAATTGATCATTTCCAAAATGTTTCAGGGCAATTCGAAGAATATTCTAGCTCTACAAGAATTGCTACAACATATAAATATGCGATTGATACGGAGAAACAAAGTGGTATTTCATCTAAAGAAGACAAGCTATCGAAAAAAAGCACGATGATTTATAGCGAGGAAGGAAAAAAAGAGTTTAATGATAAGAATAATACGTATAAAGAGACGAGATGGAGTCCAAAAGAAAGAAATAATGAACTATTAAAATTAAGCCCTACGGAAAGGTTATTGAGAAAATCAGGTGAGAAGAAACGGTATGATGACGAATATGTGGGATTCGCTAAGTACAGTATTCAATCAGAATTTGCTGATCTATTAATTCGATATAAAGATTGGAGTTATAAAGAAACGAAGTATCTTGGACTCGATTGCTACAAAATAGAAGGAGTAATAAACATAGAAATGCCTGTAAGTACATCTGAAGATTTGAGTGGGAAATTTGAAATGGTTGTAGAGAAAAATACGGGGATTATGTTGAAGTTCCTTAGTTTCCATGAAGGTATGATTCAATATTCGATTACGACTGAATGGATACAAATAAACAAAGGATTGAAAGAGAATGTATTTCAAAAGGATAGCACTAATTATGAAAAATTGAAAAACATATTAGATGAATAGAAAACGGAGGGAACTATATGGAGAATACCTCTCCTTCAAGAGAAAAGAAAAATAAACGAAAATATAAAAAGACAACGATAATAAGTGTATTGTTAGGAGTATTACTATTTGGCGGAGTTGGGTATGGTGCTTATGTATATATGAAAACTTCTAATCTCGTACAAAAATCTAATTTGAACTTATCGCGTGGTGAAAAATCAAATTTACGTGAGAAAGCTGTAAAGCCAATTACACACAACGTTTCAATGTTAATTATGGGAATTGATGAAAATCAAGAACGGCAAAAGGGGTATAATGGTGCATTTCATACGGATGCATTATTGTTAGTTACGTTTAATAAAGAAGATAAGACAGTGAAGTTAACCAGTATACCACGAGATACATATACATATGTTCCACTCGAAAAGAAAAAAGATAAAATAACACACGCATATGGAAGTGGTTTCGTTAAAAACGGAAAAGATGGAGGCCCACAAGCTTCTGTTGAGGCAGTAGAAAAGTTACTGCAAGTACCGGTAGATTATTTTGTGAAATTTAATTTTGGGTCATTTATTAAAATTGTTGATGGGCTCGATGGTGTTGAGGTAGATGTCCCGGTTGAATTTACTGAACAAAATAGTAAAGATGAACCTGATACGATTCACTTGAAAAAAGGGGTTCAAAAATTAACGGGAGAAGAAGCACTTGCTTTGGCGAGAACTCGTCATATTGATAGTGATGCAATGAGGGGACAGCGCCAACAACTTGTTATTGAGGCGATTTTAAGTAAATTAAAAAATGTAGGGTCTATTACAAAACTGGAGAAAATGGTTGAGGCCGTCGATGGTGATTTTAAAACAAATTTAGCATTGGATGATATTTTATCTTTTTATAAATATGGTTTAGATTGTTCAGTTGAGAAGATGCAACTGAGCGGTGATGATTTATATTTACCAAATGGCCCAAATGGACGGCGTGTATATTATTATAATCCTAATAAAAAAGACTTACAAAATTTGAGTAATACACTCAGAACACATCTTGGATTAAGTGAGAAGCAAATTGAGGGAAATTAAAGCGGATGTTATATCTGCTTTTTTTGTTTTTGTAGGAAAAAGATCTCTGGAATATACATTATTTATTAACGACAATCTACAGTCTATTTATTGGGAAGTATCATTAACACTATTAAATTAGTGTATATGTAACGATAAAAAACGATGTTAAAAAACTATATGGAATTTTTATGAATATTACTGTAAGAAAATAATTTTTTAATAATTTTCAATAATAACACTTTACAAATTTTAAAAAATTAGTAGAATAAGAAGTAGTAAGAATCGTCTGATAAATATATAAAGAAAAACAGAATTATCAGAAAATTCTTAAATAGCTATCGTTTAGAATTAGGGAGGGTACAAAAATGAAAAAGAAAAAAATGAAAAAACTAACAGCAGTTGTAGTACCGGTTTTAGCAATGAGCATGGCATTAACAGCATGTTCTACATCAGGCGGAGATAAAAAGACAAGCACAAACTCAAGTGGAGATAGCAAGTCAGAGGGAAAATTAGCGGCAAAACAAGTGTTGAATCGAACAGTAAACCAAGAGATTCCAACGATGGATTCTTCTAAATCAACAGATACAGTATCATCACAAATGCTAGGGAATACGATGGAAGGATTATATCGTCTGGATAAAGATAATAAGCCTATTCCAGCTGCAGCAGAATCTAGCACGAAAAGTGAAGATGGTAAAAAATATACATTTAAACTGCGTAAAGATGCAAAATGGTCAAATGGAGATCCAGTAACGGCGAAAGATTTCGTATATGCTTGGCAACGTCTATTAGATCCAAAAACAGCTGCTGAGTATGCATTTATCGCATTCCCAATTAAAAATGCAGAAGTGGTTAATAAAGGTGAAAAACCTGTAGCTGAATTAGGAGTGAAAGCGGTAGATGATCTTACGCTTGAAGTTGAATTAGAGCAAGCGGTACCGTACTTCTTAAACTTAGTAGCATTCCCATCGTACTACCCATTAAATGAAAAATTCGTAAAAGAAAAAGGGGAGAAGTTCGGTATAGAGTCTGATACAACAGTTTATAATGGACCGTTCGTTCTTAAAGATTGGAAGCATGAACAAGGATGGCAATTAAAGAAAAATGATCAATATTGGGATAAAAAGACTGTAAAACTTGAAGAAGTTAACTTCAGTGTTGTTAAAGAACCAGCAACTCTTATCAATTTATATGATAGCGGTCAAGTTGACTTTGCTTTATTAACTGGAGAGTTCGTAGATAAATACAGAAATAAGAAAGATGAATTCGGAACATATTCACAAGTGAGTACGTATTTCATTCGTATGAACCAAAAACGTGATGGACAAGATACACCATTAAAGAGTAAAAAGTTACGTGAAGCAATTGCACTATCAGTTGATAAAAAGAATTTAGCAAACGTAATTTTAAATGATGGATCAAAAGAAGCTGACTTCTTAGTACCAAAAGGTTTAGCAACTGGACCAGACGGTAAAGACTTCCAAGAAACGTTTAAAAATGGTTTAAAACCAAATGCTAAAAAAGCTGCTGCAGCTTGGGAAGAAGCGAAAAAAGAGCTAGGTAAAGACCAAGTTACAATTGAATTCTTAAACTATGATACTGGTAATGCGAAAAAAGTTGGAGAATATATTAAGGACCAAATTGAGAAGAACTTAAAAGGTGTAACAGTTAACATTAAACTTCAACCATTTAAGCAAAAACTAAAATTAGAATCTGAGCAACAATATGATATTTCATACGGTGGTTGGAATCCAGATTATGCAGATCCAATGACGTTCTTAGATATGTTTGAGACTGGACATTCTCATAACCAAATGAGCTTCTCTGACGCTAAATATGACGGCATGGTGAAAAAAGCTGGAACGGAATTAATGAGCGATGCGAAGAAACGTTGGGAAGAGTTAGGAAAAGCTGAAAAAACATTACTTGAAGAAGATGTAGCGATTGTACCTTTATACCAACGTGGAGATTCTTATGTTTTACAACCAAATGTAAAAGGTGTAGTAAAACATAATATCAGTCCAGAATTTAGCTTTAAGTGGGCATACGTGACTGAAAAATAATAGAGTTAAAAAAGCATTTCAAAGTAGCTTAGCTACTTTGAAATGCTTTTTTTTAGCTCAGTTAAATAGAGAAGAATAAGGCGTATAGTACGTACATATAGTAGATGGGGGATAAATCATACTAATTTATGAAGATAAAAATCAGAATATTTAAAATAAAACTATTTACAAATACGAAAAATAGAGTAGAATAATATTAGTTATAATTTTCAGAAAATTAATCGTTAGCAAGGGGTCTCTCAAGGGTTGGTAATGTACATATAATTAGGGAGGGTACAAAAATGAAGAGAAAAAAGATGAAAAAGTTAACAGCGGTTGTAGTACCAGTTTTAGCAATGAGTGTTGCATTGACAGCGTGCTCTGGATCAGGTGGGGAGAAGAAAACGACTACTACATCTAATAGTGGGGAAGAAAAAAAAGCTGATATTAAATATGCAGCGAAGCAAGTATTAAATCGTACGGAAAATCAAGAAATTCCGACGATGGACACTTCTAAATCTACTGATACGTTAGGGGCACAAATTTTAGGGAACACAATGGAAGGATTATATCGTCTTGATAAAGATAATAAGCCTATTCCGGCTGCTGCAGAATCAAGTACGAAAAGCGAAGATGGTAAAAAATATACGTTTAAACTGCGTAAAGATGCAAAATGGTCAAATGGAGATCCTGTAACAGCGAAAGATTTCGTATACGGATGGCAGCGCTTACTTGATAAAAACACAGCGGCAGAATATGCGTTTATTGCCTACTATATTAAAAATGCAGAGGCAATTAATAAAGGTGAAAAACCTGCAACGGAATTAGGTGCAAAAGCGGTAGATGATTATACACTTGAAGTAGAATTAGACAAACCAGTACCATATTTCTTAAACTTATTAGCATTCCCGTCATATTATCCTTTAAATGAAAAGTTCGTAAAAGAAAAAGGAGAGAAATTCGGTTTAGAAGCAGATACAACATTGTATAACGGGCCATTTGTAATGGCATCGTGGAAACATGAACAAGGTTGGCAGTTGAAGAAAAATGATAAATATTGGGATAATAAGACTGTGAAATTAGAAGAAATTAATTATAGTGTAGTAAAAGAAGTTGCTACAAAAGTAAATTTATATGATACAGGATCAATTGATTTCACACTACTATCAGGAGAATTCGTAGATAAATATAAATCGAACAAAGATGAATATGGTGAGTATTCAGAAGCAAGTACGTACTTCTTACGTTTAAATCAAAAGCGTAACGGACAAGATACACCGTTAAAGAGTAAAAAGCTTCGTGAAGCAATCGCATTATCCATTGATAAAAAAGGTTTAGCAAACGTTATATTAAATAATGGATCAAAAGCAACGGATCAATTGGTTCCAAAAGGGCTTGCGATAGGGCCGGATGGTAAAGATTATCAAGATACATTTAAAAATGGTCTGAAATATGATGTGAAAAAAGGCGCAGCAGCTTGGGAAGAGGCGAAAAAGGAACTCGGAAAAGATCAAGTTACAATTGAATTACTAAGCTATGATGATGGAACTGCGAAAAAGATTGCCGATTATTTTAAAGATCAAATTGAGAAAAACTTAAAAGGTGTAACAGTTAACACGAAAATTCAGCCATTTAAACAAAAATTAAAATTAGAGTCAGCGCAAGATTATGAAGTTTCGTTTGCAGGTTGGAGCCCAGATTATTCGGATCCAATGACATTTATTGATATGTTTGAATCGAAGAGTCCATATAACCAAATGAGTTATTCAAATCCGAAATACGATGAAATGGTACAAAAAGCAGGTAATGAATTATTGTCTGATCCGAAGAAGCGCTGGGAAACGTTAGGGAAAGCAGAAAAAATATTCCTTGAAGAAGATGCAGGATTAGTTCCTTTATATCAAACAGGAAGAGCGTACGTAATGAAACCGAATGTAAAAGGAATTGTGAAACATAACATTAGTCCAGAATATAGCTTTAAGTGGGCGTATGTAACTGAGGATGGCGGAAAGAAATAACATGAAAGCATTTCAAAAGTGGCTAATATGCTTTTGAAATGCTTTTTTTGTATGAATAGGAGAATAAGGCACATGGAAATTAGAAAGGAGTTCAACAATTGGATAAATAAATGATAGCAGAGATTTCATATTGATGAGAAAAATATAGAACATAGCAATAGAGAAGAATAAGAGGGGATATGTTTACATATAGTAGACGGGGGATAATTCATATAGTAGTAATAGTAAAATAGTAAGTTATTATCATAAAAAAATAAATATTTAGAAAATTTACAAAAATACTTTACAAAACCGAAAAAAATAGTAGAATATTAATTAATAAGAATTTTCTGATAACGAAAGTTAATAGAGAATCTCTAACTGTTAATATCGTACATATAATTGGGGAGGGTACAAAGAAATGAAGAGAAAAAAGATGACAAAATTAACAGCGGTTGTAGCACCAGTTCTAGCAATGAGTATGGCATTAACAGCTTGCTCGGGATCAGGTGGAGAGAAGAAAACAACTACAACGTCTAATGGTGGGGAAGAGAAAAAATCCGATGTAAAATATGCGGCGAAACAAGTACTAAATCGAACGGAAACGAATGAAATTCCAACGATGGATACTTCAAAAAGTACGGATACACTTGGTTCACAAATTTTAGGAAACACGATGGAAGGATTATATCGTCTTGATAAAGATAATAAGCCAATCCCAGCTGCAGCAGAATCTAGCACAAAAAGCGAGGATGGTAAAAAATATACATTCAAGCTACGTAAAGATGCAAAATGGTCAAATGGTGATCCAGTAACTGCAAAAGATTTCGTATTTGCATGGCAACGTCTATTAGATCCAAAAACAGCTGCTGAGTATGCATTTATTACTTACTATATTAAAAATGCAGAAGCGATTAATAAAGGAGAAAAACCTGTAACTGAATTAGGAGTAAAAGCAACCGATGATTATACGCTTGAAGTAGAATTAGAGCAAGCGGTACCATACTTCTTAAACTTAGTGGCATTCCCATCATACTATCCATTAAATGAGAAGTTCGTAAAAGAAAAAGGAGAGAAGTTCGGTTTAGAATCTGATACGACAGTCTATAATGGACCGTTTGTACTTACTGATTGGAAACATGAGCAAGGCTGGAAATTGAAGAAAAATGACCAATATTGGGATAAAAAGACTGTGAAACTAGATGAAATTAATTACAGTGTAGTAAAAGAAGTAGCTACAAGGGTAAATTTATATGATACAGGTGCAATTGATTTCACGCTTTTATCAGGAGAATTCGTTGATAAGTATAGAAATAAAAAAGGTGAGTTTGGAACATATTCAGAACCAAGTACATTTTACTTACGTTTAAATCAAAAGCGTGGTGGTCAAGATACACCACTAAAAAGCAAGAAATTACGTGAAGCAATTGCATTATCGATAGATAAAAAGAATTTAGCAAATGTCATTTTAAATGATGGTTCAAAAGGAGCCGATTATTTAGTTCCGAATGGTTTAGCAGCTGGACCTGACGGTAAAGATTTCCAAGAAACGTTTAAAAATGGTTTGAAACAAGATACTAAAAAGGCTGCGGCTGCATGGGAAGAAGCGAAAAAAGAACTTGGAAAAGATCAGGTGACAATTGAATTACTAAATTATGATACTGGTAATGCGAAAAAAGTTGGAGAGTATGTAAAGGATCAGATTGAGAGAAATTTAAAAGGTGTAACAGTAAATATTAAACTTCAGCCGTTTAAGCAAAAATTAAAATTAGAATCAGAGCAAGAATATGATATCGCATATGGTGGTTGGAGCCCAGATTATGCAGATCCGATGACATACTTAGATATGTTTGAAACAACGAATTCTCAGAATCAAATGAGTTACTCAAATTCAAAATATGATGAAAGTATTAAGAAGAGTAAAACAGAATTAATGTCTGATGCAAAGAAACGTTGGGAAGAGTTAGGGAAGGCAGAAAAAGTGTTACTTGAAGATGATGTAGCACTTGTACCTTTATATCAAAATGCTAGATCATATGTTATGCAACCAAATATAAAGGGAATTGTGAAACATAATATTAGTCCGGAATATAGTTTCAAATGGGCGTATGTAGAAGAGAAATAATAAAAGAAAAAAGCATTTTCAAGTTGCGGTATTATAGCACTTGAAAATGCTTTTTTCTATGCACTTTTCTTCCCTACCCGAATATATAAAATAAAAAAGGGTGAATTCCATGAAACGAAACTCATACATCGATTTTCTAGCTTATTACGGAATTGGGAGTGCTCATCCTGGTGGTTTTACGTTAACAAAACAATTATTATCCCAATTGCCACTTAGACATGGAGCTAGTGTCCTTGAGATAGGTTGTGGGACGGGGAAAACAGCGGCGTATATGACAAAAGAATTGGGTTATAAAGTGACAGCGGTTGAAAAGAATGAAATTATGATTCAAAAAGCGAAAGATAGATGGTTGTTTGATGGTTTAAATATACAATTGATTCAAGGCGATGTAGAAGGGTTACCGTGTTTAAATGATTCTTTTGAGCTTGTACTTGGAGAATCTATACTCGCTTTTACAAATAAAGAAAAGGTTATTTCGGAATGTTATCGTGTATTACAAAAGGATGGGAGACTTGTTGTCATTGAAATGATTACCGAAAAACATATTGAGAAGAAAGAGGAGGAAAAGATTGGACAGTTATACGGTATGAAAGAATTATTAACTGAGAATGAGTGGATTCATTTATTTCAAGCAGCAAATTTTAAAAGAATTACAATTGCCGGTGGCGGAACTATTGCAGAAACAGTTGCAGGACATGTGGAAGAGCCAGAGTGGAATGTATCACCGTTTATTCCAGAAGAATTGTATGAGGCGTGGGTGAAGCACGAACAAGTACTGCTTATGTATCAACATATTTTAGGGCATCGGATTTTTATATGTGAAAAATAGAAAAAGAGTTGGCTAGAGATAGTCAACTCTTTACTATGTTAGATGAAAAATAATGCAGCCAAAGTAATTCCAAAAATAAAGCCAAATCCGAGTTCAAGGCCCCAGCCACCGCCGCCACAACCACCGCAACCACGACCGCCGCATCCACAGCCACTAAATCCACCATCGAATCCACCACCGCATCCAAATCCACAGTTATCACATCTGCTAATACCACCGCAAATATCACATCCGCCGTTTGAATATGCGTTATAGTACCCGAATCCTGTATCAAAAGATGAGCGCTGTTGCATTGGTTCAATCCAAACAGAATCGTTTGTTACATCGATTATTTTGCCTAAGTGAATGCGACCATCACGATCTTCAATTCGAACAACTTTACCGAAATAACGTTGGCATGTATCATAACATCTTTTTCTATGCATGTTCTTTTCTCCTTCCCATTACAGTAATACGATATGTAAGGGGGACAAGTGCGGCTTGTATGAATGACCTACCTATCATAATTGTTATAGGAAAGGGGAAATATATGAAAAGGATATATAGTGAGGAGGAAATGAAATGAAATCTACAGATCAATTTCAGACGTACGAAGTTCCTTGGGAAGAATTTATTGAAGCATTGCGAGGTGAAATGAAGAAGCAAGTAGGAGCGGATATTATAGATACAGTAGTTTGTAATTTGGAAGATGGTTTTGAAGTGTATACATATGTGCAGGGTGATTTGGATTTCGAGTATACAGAAGCTCTTGAACGAAAATATGGGAGTGATGCGAAAATACCTAATTTGTTAACAGTTATGCTGGTATCTAGCATTTATAATACGGGTGAAGAGAATATACGTTTACATGCAGATAATAAAGATAATCCAATTGTTGAGGTATATGTGAAGCAATGAAACACGCTGTGAAAGGCGTGTTTTTTATTTATCCCGCTATTTGCTGGGCAGTAAAATTCCCACCTCAAAATTCGACTGGAGCAAAGAAGGTAGCTGGGAGCCCTGCTGCCCGTAAACGCCCGATTGGTGAGGGCTAATAATCAGTGGGGGATGAACAGAACCCCCACTGATTAAAGTTTCACTTTATATGATAAAATATTAGAAAATTAAGAAAGAAGGTGAGTGAATTGAAAATTAATCATCTTAATTTAACAGTTACAGATGTAACAGCTGCTAGAGAATTTTTAGAAAGGTATTTTGGTTTAACTTGTGGTGGAGCAAGAGGGAATGGCTTCGCAGTTATGCGTGATAATGATGGGTTTATATTAACTTTAATGAAGGGGAAGGAGGTGCGATATCCGAAAACATTTCATGTAGGATTTCCACAAGAAAATGAAGAACAAGTTAATAAAATTAATCAAAGATTGAAGGAAGACGGATTTCCAGTCGAACCTCCTAAACATGCACATGCGTATACGTTTTATGTTGAAGCACCTGGAGGATATACAATTGAAGTGATGTGCTAATTTAAAATCAAACTTTTTGTTAAGAGTTTTTAATTTTAAAAGTAGGAAAAGTCTGTTTTAAGGGTGGAGCTTAAACAGGCTTTTTTACCTATATAATTGGATAGAAAATGCTAGAAGGAATATTACCAAGTTATATATCTATTTACATAATAAAGTTATGGTGCGTTCGTTGTCCTAAAATACAAGTCATATATCTTGTTTCCTCTCATAAATTTAAACATAGGAATTTGTCTACAAAGGTGGCGAAGCCTCATCATGAAAATTCGAATTTGTGCCACGTTCATGCTGTTTCTATTTATATGTTTACCTTTTTCAGTTTTTGCAAAAGGAGAGGAGGCAAAGGAAAGGGTCGTTTCACTTGTATATGATGATTCGGGTAGCATGAGAAATAACGATCGCTGGAAGTATGCCAATTACGCCTTGCAAAGTTTAGTTGCGCTATTAGATGAGAAAGATAAATTTTCTTACGTTCCAATGAGTAAGCCGGATGCTCCATTAAACATTTCATTAACAAAGGATCAAAGGCAAACAGAAATTGAGGGGATTGGGGCGTGGAAAACATATTTAAATACTCCATTTAGCGCAGTAGAAACGGCGATGCAATCTATAAAAAAGGAAGCAGATATAGATGGGAAACGTGAATTTTGGCTTATTGTATTAACTGACGGGGCATTTAATGACTTGGAGAAAGATAAGATTGGCGGAAAAGAACAAATTACACAGAAGTTAGCACAGTTTAAGAAAGAGATGGATTCTAAAAAGATCTCTTTACACCCAGTCTTAATCACGATGGAAGAGGATTTAGGGCAGCAAGAGAAGCTGCAGTTAAATACGTTTAAAGAGATTTGGAAAAAAGAAATGAATGGAGTTGTCATGCCGTCTAGCGGTGAGGATGGTATTGTACAAAGTGTGAATCAAGTGGCAGCATTAGTTGCAAATCGTGATCCATTTTCTTCTGTTGAGTCGATTGTCAAAACGAAAATAGTAGGGAAAAAAGTAGAGATTACAACACCGTTTCCATTAAAGCGTATGACGCTTGTACGACAATCACCTTCTTTGTCTAATTATAAAGTTATGCAACTTTCCAAACCGTTACAATTGCAGTCTTCTTTTTCTATACATGCACCAGGAGAAGCTAAATTATTCGGAAATATAGTGCATGTAAGTACAGCGAACCAGGAAGTGATTAAGCCAGGGACATATACGATAGAAGTGGATCAGGACATTGAGAAAGAGGGATTACAAGTACTTGTTGAACCAGCGCTTAATTATACTGTTTCTACGTACGACAAAGATGATAAAGATAGAAAAAATGTTGAGAAAATGTATGAAGGTGTGACAGCTGTTATTGAAGCGAAACCTACTGAATTACCAATTCAAACTTCTTATTTCGAAGCAGAAGTAGAAATAGATGGAAAGCAGTATCCGATGAAGTGGGATGATAAAAGACATGTGTTTTATTACGAGACACAGGTTGGTAAAGCGTTAGTACGTGGGAAAGTCCATATGAATATAAAGGGATTTTATAGACAGACGAAAGAATTCAAGATTGAACCAGCTGAAAAACCAAAATTAACACTTCAAGCTGTTACGAAAGATTATGAAGAAAAGGTAACAAATTTAGAAAATAGTAAACCATTTATTTTACAGCCCCAGTTAAATGGTAAACCGATGACAGAAGAGGCTGTAAAGAAACTATTAAAATCTACTGGTGTCACATCGAATCAATCGATCAACTATGAATTAAAACAGCATGGTAGTCAAGTTTATGTTTATCCTCGACCTTATTACTCCGACACATTCAATTTTACAGATACCGGCACCGTAGAGGCTACCATCACGATCAATGATTCAACATTACAAGAAGTAAAGGAAAAGATCGTACTGCACATTGAAAATGCGCCGTTTTTTGAGAAGTATGCGCTCATTTTTAAATTTGTAATTCCTATCACTTTATTACTTTTAATAGTAGGAATTATTATTTTAGGATGGATTGTTCGTCCGAGATTTCATAGGAAAGCATTACTATATTACGAATGGGATCAAGAAGTAGCGAAAGATTGGCTTTATCAATCTGAACCAGAGTTACTTAAAAATAAATGGTGGAAGCACTATTTTGGCATTCCATTCCGAGCAGAAAGAAAGACTGTGCAATCTGTAACATTAATAGCGAAAAAAGGATCGAAATCTATATTTGTAGCGAAAGAATCGCAAGTGGTTGGGATGATTATTGATGGGATGTTTATAACAGAGGAAGAGGTAGGAATGGAGCATAAGACGTTGTATCCAAATGAACTTTTAGTAATTGATAGAGGATATGGTAAGGAGATTTACCGGTACGAATGTGAATAGTAGATAGGGTGTAAGAGGGGCGGAGGAGGCCCGGCTCTCTTTATTCTTCTTTTCAAACAAGCAAGAATAGGAAGGTGGTTCACATGACATTACAAGTTCCAACAATTTTAATTGGCTTAGGTGGAATCGGTAGTACTGTCACACATCAAATATATGAAAGATTACCTGAGGAGCGTCGTAAAAAGGTAGCGATGCATGTATTTGATACAGATGTGAATACATTGAGTAAATTTGATCATATTCGGAAGTTTAAGACGCAAACGAGCTCGAGTAAAACACCGAGAGAGTATATTGCGGGAGATCCAACGATTCCAGAGTGGTTTCCGATGGACCCGACTATACTTGATAAACCGTTAACAGAAGGGGCTGGACAGTTACGCGTCATTTCACGGTTAGCGTTACGTGCTGCGATGAAAGAAGATAAACTCACATCGTTTTGGCAAGAAATCGAGAAGATTTTTCCAGTTACAAGTGATCAGACGGAATATGGTGTACGTGTCATTATTGTAACATCACTAGCCGGCGGAACAGGCTCAGGGATGTTTTTACAAATCGCATTATATTTGCGTGAGATGCTCCGGAAGAAATTGCAGCATCATAACATTTTAATTCGCGGTGCGTTTTTAATGCCAGATGTTTTAGTTAAGACGAGAACGGTTAGTGCGAAAGAGTTTGAAACTGTGCAAGCGAATGGTTATGCATCGTTAAAAGAGTTGCACGCTATTACGCTTGGATCGACTGGTGAATTATCAAAACGAGGCGGCGTAACGATTGAATTAGAATATCGTCCTGATCAAGTGGATGAGGACGGAAGAACAAACCATACGATAAAGCAGCATCATTTACCGTACAATTATTGTTTCTTATATGATTATGAAAATTTACATGGGCACCATTTGCACAATTTATCGGATTATATGGAGCAAATGGCAAATACGATTTATTTACAGTTATTTAGTCCAATGTCTGCAAATCATTTTGCGCAAGAAGATAATCAAATTCAGCAATTGGCAGAATCGAGTGGGAAAGGGAGATATTGCGGAGCAGGAACGGCAAAACTTATTTATCCGTATGAGCACGTTTTGAAATACTGTGCTTTAAAATGGGCGGTGCAAGGTTTAGATGAATCTTGGCTTCATTTAGATCAACTGTTTCAAGAAAAAAAGCAAAGATACGACCAAGATGTCAAACGTGGTATGCAGCGTGAAAAGCCAGAGCGCGGGAAAAGTTATTTAGAAGACTTAGAGCATCTTGCTACTCGGCCAGAACAAGCTCATATTTTTTATAGACAAATGTACCATGAAACACGTGAAGGGGCAGAGGGTGGTAAGCTCGGTGTTGCAAAATCAAAATTGTTTTTAGATGCTGTAGAGAGTTACGTACACCGTACAGTGCAAAAAGATGAGGAATTAAACCGCCTGCAGCATGAGTGCAAAATATCGGCTGCGAAGCTTAAAATGATGGAACAAATGAAGGGGGAAGTAGCGAGAGTTGATCATGCGGTTCGTTTATATGCTTATGCCATTCCGAGCCGTGTACATGAGCATGTTACTACCCTTTTATATGACATGATCGAATCAGACCGCTTTACACCGAGTGGCTCAGAAGGACAGTCTTACCAATTAAATACATGGTTTTTAAAGAAAACGGATCCAGTTCATCCAGTTGCAGCACGTTTTATGCTGTATGAAATTCGTAAGCAGTTAGTAGAGAAGATGAATCGACTACATGAAAATAATGAACAAAAGCGTAATTTAATTCAAAACTACGATAAGAAATTTAATGTGAGTAATATTGATGGAACTGTAACGGCTGTTCGCCGCGTTGAAATTGCGCAGCAACAAGGCTGGTTTGGAAAAATGATTAATAATCAGCAGCGTTTGTTTAAAAAAGAATTTGAAGATATTGTAACGCAGTACGTACACAAATTAAGTGAGTATCGTAAAGAAATGTTGTTAGAACTCGTGTATCAATCGCTATACCAAGCAGTTGATAAAATGATTCAATATTGGGAAAGATTCTTTGATAATTTATACGAAACACGTGAAAATTTATTGTTTGAAATCCAAAAGCGAAGCAAGGAATTTGAGGGGAAAACGAACCCGACGAATGTATACGTATTAGCTGAAGAGAAATTGCAAGAAAAGATTTGGCAAGATATGCAGCAACATTTAAATTTAGGTGTATTACCGAAAGATATATCGTCCGAAATTTATATGAGCTTGTACGGGGAATATTGTCGTGATGCGAAAGCCGAAGAAATTCAGTCGAAAAAGGTGGAAGACTTCTATCGTGAACATATATTGAGTTATTGTTATGACGAACTTCAAGTGCGCTATCGTGACAAATTAGAGCTTAATATCGTTGAAGCATTGCGAAAAGAAGCAGATTTCAAGAAGCGTGATCGTGATGAATACGTTCGTGAAAAAATTGAAGATCTTTTCCATTTAGCAAGTCCGTTCGTTCCGAAAGTTTCTCATCATAGAGAATTACAATATTGGGGCGTACATCCATCTTTAAAACAAGAATTGCAAGAAGAGTTATTGCAAGAAATGTTTAAAGAAAAAGATACGGTAAACGAGGCGTTTTCACCATTTGAAGTGATTTGTTATCGTGCTCATTACGGATTATCGCTACAAGATTTTCCTAAGCTTTCATCTGGGCATATTGCAAATGGATTTATGAACGATAAAGGTGATTATTTTCAATCGTATTATCGCCGCGTGAACAAATTAAATAGTAAAAAATCTAGTTTGACGCCGCATCTAGATAAATATTGGCACTTACCAGCCTTTATGCCAGACTTGAATGCAACGCAAACGAAGTTAGATTACGATAAATGTAATCGTGCTCTTCTGTACGCGTATATGTATCGCTGGATTAGCTTAGTTGCTGTTGATGGACAATTCGTGTATCAATATAACGGTGTTGGCCGTAGCTTTTTAATCCAGTCGATGGGGAAAAATATTTCAAGTGAAAGTTATAAGTTGCACAGAGCATTGCTTCATAATCCGTTTATTTATGAAAACATCTTGTCACGATTTGAAGAAGAACAAGAAAAGGCAATGATACAAGGTGGACATTTATATACACATGCATTTGTATTAGGCGCTCAAGATATAAGATGGCTCCGTAAAGAGCATGTTCATAATATTTTAGATATGATTTTAATGTATGACCGTGAGGCAAAATATGACCCGACGTTAGAAGAAACATCTGACGATTTGTTAAGGTTATTCCTTGATGAAATTGAGCTGTATTTCCAAAACTATTACGGAACAGGTGCAGATATGGTTGCGAAGAAAGAGAAAGAGATGTTTATGAAACAATTGTGGGATCGTTCGTATGCGAAAGGGTATGTGGATCCAAATAGTGCGCCTTATAAAAAATGGCAAAATATATTACATGTTCCCGATGAAGAAGAAGTGCCAAAAACGAATGTATAATGAGTGAAAAGGGAATCCTTAAGAATGACAATACAACTTTAGAAATGAGGGATTCCGATGCCGTTTTTAGGTAGTGTATATCAAATATTTGGATTATATCCAGAAATTTATTATGGAATGATTTCAGCGGAAATCGCTGAACAACAAATGGAAGAACAGAAAGAACAAGAAAATCAAGAGACTGAATTATAAAACCATGCAGGCTACTCGCCTGCGTGGTTTTTTCGTGTTACAATAAAGCGAATTTTTTAAGGGAGAGAATAAGATGAAATGGATATACTTTATTATTATTAACGTTATAGCATTTAGTATGATGGGGCTTGATAAGCGAAAAGCAAAGAAAAAGCAGTGGAGAACGCCAGAAAGTACGTTGTTTTTATCAGCTGCAGCTGGAGGAGCGGTTGGAGCTTGGATTGGTATGTATATGTTTCATCATAAGACACATAAAAGTAAATTTGTCTTCGGTATTCCAGTGCTCGTTATTATAACAGTAGGAGTGTTTTTATACATATAAAGGATTTGCAAGAGGAATGTCGAAAGAAATGCAGATTGAATATTGGTAAAGTAAGCATGTGAGACTTTATAATGAAGAAAAAAAGAGAAGAGGAGAAAAAGGAAGATGGGGAGTCAAACAGCAGAGCAAAAGCAGGGGATTATATATGCAGCAGGTGCGTATACGATGTGGGGAGTCCTTCCGATTTATTGGAAATGGGTGGAGGAAGTACCGGCAGATGAAATATTAGCGCATCGCATCGTTTGGGCATTTGTTTTTATGTTGTTAGTTTTAGGAGTAACGAAGAGGTTTCGTCAGTTTGGTGGGGAGTTAGTGGCCCTTTTTAAACGACCTAAATTATTAATGTCATTAACAATTGCTTCGGTACTTATTAGTGGAAACTGGTTTGTATACATATGGGCCGTAAATCATAACCATGTAATCGAAGCAAGTCTTGGGTATTATATTAATCCACTTATAAGTATTTTACTTGGTACAGTTGTTTTAAAAGAGAAGCTTAATTTTTGGCAATATGTTGCGGTTGGTTTAGCTGGATTGGGCGTTGTTATTTTAACGATACGTTTCGGATCAATTCCATGGGTTTCTCTTTCACTTGCTTTTTCATTTGGATTATATGGATTAACGAAAAAATTATTAAATTATGATGCAACAATTGGGCTTACGATGGAAACGATGTTAGTGACGCCATTTGCACTTATATATTTGTTTATGACAGGAGTTCATGGCTTTGGTTCGTTCGGTTCTATTTCGGCAATATCAACGTTTCTTTTAATAGGGGCAGGTATTGTTACAGCGTTACCACTCTTTTATTTTGCTAAAGGAGCACAACTTATTCCGCTCTATATGATAGGATTTTTACAATACATCGCGCCGACTATTAGTTTAATTTTAGGTGTGTTCGTTTTTGGTGAACATTTCACATCTACTCATATGATTGCGTTTTTCTGTATATGGATTGCTTTATTTGTCTTTTCAATGGCGAAAACAAAGTTTCTACTACAGAAGCAACCAAAATTTATTAAAAATAAATCAGCAAAAGTATCATAATGCGTAGTATTTTCTACGCATTTTTCTTTATACTTATATTATATAGAAATTCCATTATAGTCAGTGAGGAGCTGAAAAACATGGAAACAATTTTACATAATGATCCACTTATAGCAGCTATAATTTCTTGGTTTTTAGCACAGTTAACGAAAGTCGTTTTTAAATTAATAAAAACAGGCGAGTTTGATTTTGCTAAGTTCTTTGCTTCAGGTGGAATGCCAAGTTCGCATGCTTCGACTGTTACTGCACTTGCTACAGGTGTCGGAGTGGTGGAAGGTGTGGAGAGTCCAATATTTGCGGTTGCCGCTATTTTTGCCATTATTGTTATGTACGATGCTTCAGGAGTAAGGCTTGCGGTAAGTAAGCAAGCGAAAATATTGAATGATTTTTTTCATGGTAGACAAACAGAATATAAAAAGTTAAATGAGCTCGTTGGACATACACCGTATCAAGTTGTTGTTGGTGCACTATTAGGAATTGTTGTCGGGGTTGGGTATTGTTTGTAAGCAGAATGTGTGTAATGCACGTTCTGCTTTTCTTTGTTTTCATACATATTTAGATGAGTTTTCGAATATCGTATACGGACTTAGAAAGGGTGGGTGAGCGGTGTGCTACTATATGACAAAGTGCATGAGGAGATAGAGCGGAGAACGACTGTACTTCAAACGATGCAAAGGCAAGACGGAACGTGGCAATTTTGTTTTGAAGGAGCTTTGCTAACGGATTGTCATATGATTTTTTTACTCAAATTATTAGGGCGAAATGACGAAATAGAACCGTTTGTGAAAAGGTTAGTATCTCTTCAAACAAATGAAGGGACTTGGAAATTATATGAAGATGAAAAGGGAGGGAATTTATCCGCGACGATTCAAGCATATGCTGCTTTACTTGCTTCGGAAAAATATTCGAAAGAAGATATGAATATGAGGCGAGCTGAAATGTTTATTAAGGAACACGGGGGAGTTTCTCGTGCTCATTTTATGACGAAATTTTTATTAGCGATTCATGGAGAATATGAATTTCCTGCGCTTTTTCACTTTCCAACGCCAATCTTATTTTTACAAGATGACTCCCCCCTCAGTATATTTGGGCTAAGCAGCTCAGCGCGTATACATTTAATTCCGATGATGATTTGTATGAATAAGAGATTCCGTGTAGAGAAAAAGTTATTGCCAAATTTAAATCATATTGCAGGCGGGGGTGGGCAATGGTTTCGAGAGGAGCGGTCTCCGCTGTTTCAATCGTTTTTAGGTGATGTGAAAAAGGTAATATCGTATCCATTATCGTTACATCATAAAGGATACGAAGAAGTAGAGCGCTTTATGAAGGAGCGTATAGATGAAAATGGAACATTATATAGTTACGCCAGTGCTACGTTTTATATGATTTATGCTTTGCTTGCATTAGGGCACTCTATTCAGTCTCCAATTATTGAGAAAGCTGTGACAGGATTAAAATCTTATATATGGAAGATGGACAGAGGAAGTCATTTGCAAAATTCTCCTTCTACCGTATGGGATACCGCTTTACTTAGCTATTCATTGCAAGAAGCTAAAGTTACAAATGAAAATAAGATGATTCAAAGGGCGACGGAGTATTTATTGCAAAAACAACAAACTAAAAAGGTAGATTGGAGCGTACATGCATCATCACTTGTAGCTGGCGGTTGGGGATTTTCAGATGTTAATACGACGATCCCTGATATAGACGATACTACAGCTGCCCTTAGAGCGTTAGCGCGAAGTAGAGGGAGTGATAGAGTAGATGATGCGTGGGGAAGAGGTGTGGAATGGGTAAAAGGATTGCAAAACAATGATGGAGGCTGGGGAGCTTTTGAACGAGGGGTAACGAGCAAGTTACTATCGAATTTGCCGATTGAAAATGCGAGTGATATGATAACCGATCCGTCCACACCAGATATTACAGGTAGGGTGTTAGAATTATTCGGAACGTATGCACCGAATGAGTTGCTTGAAGAGCAAAAAAAGAAAGCTATCAAATGGTTAATGGATGTACAGGAACAGAATGGATCATGGTATGGAAAATGGGGGATATGTTATATATATGGGACATGGGCAACGATGACAGGCTTACGTGCATTAGGAGTGCCTTCTACTCATCCATCGTTGAAAAAAGCAGCTTCATGGCTCGAACATTTGCAGCATGAAGACGGAGGGTGGGGAGAATCCTGTCAAAGTAGTGTAGAGAAAAAATTTATTTCTTTACCTTTTAGTACGCCGTCACAAACAGCGTGGGCACTTGATGCACTCATTTCTTACTACGATCAAGAAACACCGATTATTCGAAAAGGAATTACATATTTGCTCGCGCAGTCTACTATGAATGAAAAATATCCTACTGGTACAGGGTTACCGGGGGGCTTTTATATTCGCTATCATAGTTATGGGCATATATATCCGTTACTTGCTTTAGCGCACTACGTAAAGAAATATAGAAAATAAACCGAGAGATACTCTCGGTTTATTTTGATGGGTAGTAGGTCCCTGTTGAAAAGAATAAGGAACGTTGTAGTTCCTTATTTTTCTGTTGATTGGCGTTTTTGACGTGCATCAGCGGCATTTGCACGTGCGTTTGCTTCTAAGTCATTGTGGTCAGCGAGTTCGCGAGCGAACTCAACATCAATACCATCGGCAGCTTTGTTTCGATTTACATTCTTTTTTTTCATTCGACACAATCTCCTTGTGTTTTATGCGGCGTTGCAAAGTTAGTTTGACACAAATAGACTTTTTTATACAAAGAGGATTTGGAAAGCATAGAGCCGAAATATACAATATAACTAATAGAAATGGGGGATAGAGATGGAATTGTTGAATGGAAAAACAGCTGTTGTAACGGGTGCTGCACAGGGGATTGGAAAAGAAATCGCACGAGTTTTTGCAAAACTAGGGGCCAAAGTATTAATTAGTGATGTAAATGAAGAGAAGCTACAAGAAACGACACGTGAATTATCAGATGAAGGGTATGATGTGAGTTTATATCGATGTGATGTGAGTAATCAAAATGAAGCGAAGTCGTTAATTGAATATGCGGTGCAAAAATTTGGTACATTACATATTTTAGTGAATAACGCTGGGATTACAAAAGATGCAATGTTACATAAGATGGAGAAGTCTGCTTGGGAACAAGTATTACAAGTGAACTTAACTGGCGTTTTTTATTGTATGCAGCCAGCACTTCTTTATATGAGACAACAACAGTATGGACGGATTATTAATATTTCTTCTATTAGTAGGGAAGGAAACATTGGACAAGCAAATTATGCGGCTACAAAAGCAGGGGTTGTAGGCTTAACAAAAACAGCAGCGAAAGAGGTTGGAAGTTTTGGTATTACGTGTAATGCGATTTGTCCAGGGTTTATGGATACTGATATGACAAAAACAATACCGGATAAAGTAAAAGAGAAAATGGTTGGAGCGATTCCAGTTGGAAGAATTGGAACGCCGGAAGATATTGCAAACGCAGCTGCCTTTTTAGCATCAGAGTATGCGTCTTACATTACAGGAGAGGTATTAAATGTGAGCGGTGGGTTGCAAGTGTAAATGAATACATAATGAAAAGAACCTGACCGAGTAGGTCAGGTTCTTTCTCGTTAATTTAAGTTAATCCAAACGCTCTTCACTTCTGTATAGTTGTTCAGCGCGTAAGATCCCATTTCGCGGCCAAGGCCAGATTGTTTAAATCCTCCAAATGGAGATGCTGCATCAAAGACGTTATAACAGTTTACCCATACAGTACCAGCACGTACTTTACTTGCAACATAGTGTGCTGTTTTAACATTTTCTGTCCACACACCAGCCGCTAAGCCGAATTGTGATTTATTTGCACGTTCAATTACTTCATCAATATCGTTAAAAGGTATTGCAGAAATAACTGGACCGAAAATTTCTTCTTTAGCGATTGTCATCTCATCATTTACATCAGCGAATACTGTAGGAGAAACGAAGTAACCTTGATCGAATGGTTTGTTTCCTCCGCAAAGTACTTCAGCACCTTCTGCAATTCCTTTTTCAATATAACCCATTACACGTTTTTGTTGTTCTTCAGAAACAAGAGGTCCGATTGTAGTTTCAGGATTTAGACCAGCGCCTTGATTTAATTTTTTTGAATATAGAACGAGATCAGCCATGACATTATCGTACATTTTCTTCGGAATAAATAAGCGTGACCCAGCACAGCACACTTGTCCTTGGTTAAACATAACACCAGAAAGCGCAGCTGGAATCGCTCGAGATAAGTCAGCGTCTGGTAAAATAATGTTTGGTGATTTACCGCCAAGCTCTAAAGTAACACGTTTCAATGATTCAGATGCTTGTCGCATAATTTGTTTACCGACTGGAGTAGAACCAGTAAATGCAATTTTATCAACGAGTGGATGATTAACAAGTGCTTGTCCAGCTGATTCACCGAATCCAGGAACGATATTAATAACACCTTTCGGGAATCCAGCTTCTTCAATTAATTCAGCTAAGTATAGAGCGGATAGTGGAGTTTGTTCTGCAGGTTTTAAAATGATTGTACATCCTGTAGCAAGCGCAGCTCCCATTTTCCACATTGCCATAAGAAGTGGGAAGTTCCAAGGGATAATTTGACCGACGACACCAACAGCCTCATGGCGTGTATAGTTAAAGTAATCACCGGAAACAGGAATTGTTTGACCAACAATTTTCGTCGCCCAGCCAGCATAATAGCGCATATGCTCAATTGCAAGTGGTATGTCTGCCGCCATTGTTTCACGGATTGGCTTTCCGTTATCTAACGTTTCGAGCTGTGCGAGCTCTTCTTTATGCTCTTCCATTAAATCAGCGAGCTTGTACATAAGACGGCTGCGTTCAGCAGTGCTCATGCGTGACCAAGGACCTTCATCGAAAGCCATTCGAGCAGCTACCACAGCTTTATGAATGTCTTCGCGACCAGCTTCAGCAACGATAGCGAGTGTTTCACCAGTTGCTGGGTTAGGAGTTTTAAATGTTTTTCCGGAAGCGCTTTCAATGAACGCTCCGTTCACATATAGTTTCTTTGTGCCTTGAAGAAATTTCTCTACCTTTTCATGAAGATTTACAGCTAGTTGACTCATTGTATAACCCCCTTGAAAATATAATTTAAACGCAGTACGAGACGGCGTTTATTCCGAAATCAAGGATGTGGGAACTAGATGAAAAGCCTCTACTTAAAATCATAAATAAAAAATGCTGAAAATTCAAATTTCATTTTCGTTACAATTGTAAAAAATATGTAATGAAACATTGTATTCTATATAATTACAAAAAATCCTGCGCGTTTTTGTTTTCTAGTAGGAAAAACTAGAAAAACAGTGGTACAATTATACATCGTGAGAGGAGGGGGAAAATGAAGAATTATCATGATGATCCGCGCTTTCGAGTTGCCCATAGAGAAGCGTTAATTGGTCTTGGATTAGCTATTATTAATTTTATAATATGGTATGGATTTGCTTATGGGCTTGGAAGTAAGGATCCGAGTGAATATACATATGTATTAGGTTTTCCAGCATGGTTTTTTTATAGCTGTATCGTTGGATTTATCGTAATGGTTATTTTGCTTATTTTAGTTGTTCGTTTTTTATTTCAAGATATTTCACTCGATGAGGAAGAAAAAAGTGAGGAATGATAGATGAATTGGTATGTAATAATCCCAATGATAATTTCTTTTATCGTTGTGTTTTTAATTGGTGTATATGCATCAAGACGTGTACAAGCAACCGCTAATAATAAATTTTTACAAGAATATTTTCTTGGTGGGCGTGAACTTGGTGGCTTATTATTAGCTATGACGATGATTGCTACGTACGGTAGTGCAAGTAGCTTTATCGGCGGGCCTGGTATTGCTTACAATATGGGTCTTGGATGGGTGCTGTTATCAGCGATTCAAGTTGTAACAGGATATATCGTTTTAACAGTTATTGGTAAAAAGTTTGCTATTATCGCTAGAAAGAGGGAAGCAATTACGCTTATTGATTATTTAAAGGGCAGATACAATAATAAAGCGGTAGTTGTTCTTTCTGCGTTATGTATTATAATCTTTTTGTTCTCAGCAACAGTAGCCCAGTGGGTTGGCGGCGGACGATTAATTGAGTCGCTAACAGGACTTTCCTACACAACGGCACTATTTTTATTTACATTTTCTGTACTTGTGTATGTGTTAATTGGTGGATTTCGTGCAGTCGCTTTATCAGATACGTTATTAGGAATCATTATGTTAGTCGGAACAACAATCATTTTAATTGCTACTGTCATTGCTGGTGGCGGAGTTGAAAAGATTATGCAGGAACTTATTCAAATTAATCCGAATCTAATAACACCGTTCGGAGCGGATGGAAGTTTAACGAAATCATATGTCACATCATTTTGGATTTTAATTGGGATTGGTGTCGTTGGATTACCGCAAATTAGTGTGCGTGCTATGTCTTATAAAAATTCAAAAGCTATGCACCAAGCATTAATCATTGGAACGGTTGTCGTCGGTACAATTATGATTGGTATGCATTTAACTGGTGTGTTTGCAAGAGTAGTCCTTCCAGGCATAACGGTACCAGATAAAGTAATGCCGCTACTCGCGATGGAAGTGTTGCCACCTTGGTTAGCTGGAGTTTTCTTAGCTGCACCAATGGCAGCGATAATGTCTACTGTAAACTCATTATTATTACTTGTAAGTTCGTCAATTATTAAAGATATATATGTGAACTACATAAATAAAGATGCCGCGGATAGTACGATAAAGAAAGGTAGCCTATTGATTACTGGTATCGTAGGATTACTCGTATATGCTGCCGCTATTAAGCCACCAGACTTTTTAATTTGGTTAAATTTATTTTCTTTCGGTGGTTTAGAAGCAGCGTTCATTTGGCCGATTGTGTTAGGTTTATATTGGAAAAAAGGAAATGCAACTGGAGCTCTCGCATCTATTTTAGTTGGAGTAGGTTCCTATATGTTTATTCACCTTTGCTACCCTAATCCATTCGGTATACATACAGTTGTTTTCCCGATTTGCTTTGCATTTATCTCTTATATAATTGGTAGTATGGTTACGATGAAAAAAGTAGCATAAAAATATAGAAAAACGTAGGAACTTCTAATATGAAGTTCCTACGTTTTTTGTTTATACAAAATTTATCTTTTTTATTCTGTATTCCGTCATGTATTCATAAAGTAATAACAATTGATGGGATGGAGTTGAGGTCTATGAAAAAAATATTATTTTTAGGAGACCCAGGAATTGATGACTCTTTAGCAATTATGTATGGATTATTGCATCCTGATATTGATATTGTTGGAGTAGTAACGGGATATGGGAATGTAACGCAGGAAAAGGCGACGAGTAATGCGGCGTATTTATTGCAAATGGCGGGCCGGGAAGATATACCTGTTATTAATGGAGCGAAAATTCCTTTATCTGGGGAGTTTGTAACATATTATCCGGAAATTCACGGAGCAGATGGCTTAGGACCTATTAAGCCTCCTAAAACTTTTTCTCCCAATATTAAACCTTTTTGTGCATTTTTCGATATCATTGAAAAATATAAAGGAGAACTAATCATTGTTGATGCCGGCAGATCAACAACATTAGCGACGGCCTTTATTTTAGAAAAACCAATGATGAAGTATGTGAAAGAATATTATATAATGGGCGGAGCTTTTTTAATGCCCGGAAATGTTACACCAGTCGCGGAAGCCAATTTTCATGGTGACCCAATTGCATCACAATTAGTTATGCAAAATGCAAAAAATGTGACACTAATACCGCTTAACGTTACATCAGAAGCGATTATTACACCGGAGATGGTGAAATACATTACGAAACATTCTAAAACGAATTTCAAGAAATTAATAGAACCGATTTTCAATTATTATTATAAAGCTTATAAAAATCTGAATCCTAAAATAACAGGGAGCCCAGTGCATGATGTAGTAACGATGATGGTAGCGGCAAATCCATCTATTTTAGATTACGTGTATCGTCGTGTTGATGTAGATACGGTTGGAGTTGCGAAAGGGGAAAGTATCGCTGATTTTCGCCCGCAACCTGAAGCAAAAGCGTTGAAAAATTGGGTTAAAATTGGCTGGTCTTTACATTATAAAAAGTTTCTAGAGGATTTTGTGAAAATTATGACGTAGACATAATAGTAGCATACAAGTTAAAATGATGGAGATGATTGTTTAAATAATCATCTCCATTATTTTGTTTTTAAGAGATAAATAGAGAAGAGTTACACAATAGGAGAGGAATTTTACTTGAAAAAAACTATAGTATGCGCAGTGATTGTGGGTATTTTTGTTTTGCTAATATCAGGTAACTTTTTAGTGAAAAAAGTGTGGAGTTCAAATAATGATGATGCGCAGTACATAGCATCCTTTATTGAAGAACATAAAGATGAAAAGAATAGTGCACTTTTAATAAAAAGAAATGATAAAGTCGTGTATTCTGTAAATCCGGATGTTGTATTGCCAGTTGCTAGTACGATGAAGTTAATTGTGGCGCTTGAATATACGAAACAAGTTACAGAGGGGAAAATCGATCCGTCTAGTTTCGTTTCAATTAATGATGTGAATCGTTATTATGTGCCGGGTACAGATGGTGGTGCACAAGATAGATGGCAAAATTATTTGCAAAAAAAAGAAAAGATAACTGAAGGAGCGGTTTCTTTAGAAGAAGTTGCAAAAGGAATGGTTAAGTTTAGTTCTAATGCAAATACTGAATATTTAATGGAGGTATTAGGATTAGACAATATTAATCGGAATTTACAAAGTTTAGCACTTCCTGCACATCAACCGCTATTTCCGATTGTTTCATCTTTATACATTCCGGGATATTTGCATAAAGAATTACATGTTCCAAAATATAAAATAGAGAAAAAGTTAAAAGAAATGTCTCAAGAGCAATATCGTGAATATGCTATGATTATTCATGAACGCTTAAAAAAGAAGGGACCATTATTACAGAAGGAAATTCCTCTGTATTTAGAGGAACGTTACGACAAAATTTGGTCGGATAGATTGCCGGCTGCTTCCGCTAACGATTATATGGTACTGCTTCAAAAGGCAAATCATCAAGGTGGTCTTACAGAAGCGGAAGAAAAAGTGTGGGCGAATATCGTTGAAACAGATATGAGCGCAAAGAAATATCGTAAAACATTCAGGCATGCTGGACAAAAGAATGGTTATACACCATGGACGGTAACAAAAGCAGTTTATGCAATGGATAAACGCGGAAACTGTACAGAAATTGTTTTCTTGGCAAATAATTTAAATGAAGATGACAGTGCTGAAATACGTAAACATTTAGCAAATCTACACTTTCAAGTGTTGCAAAGTGATAAGTATGATGCGACTTTTATTAAATAAACTCGGTGCTATGAGCGCCGAGTTTATTTTTATGTACAAGCACTTTTTCACCATCCTTGGGTATGATGGGTAGTAACACTTAGGCGAAAGGGGAAAAGGTGATGAAACAGAGTAAAGAAGAGTTTATTAAGAATGAAGGCGCTGATTTCCCTGGGAAAACATATGTAGATTGTGTATTACAGCACGTATTTAATTTTCAGCGTAATTATTTATTAAAAGATATGTTTCAAGTGCATAGGGCACATATTACTATGTTAACTGAAGAGAAGTTAATGAAAAGAGAAGAAGCGAAAGTTATATTAATCGCACTTAAAAAAGTAGAGGGGATTCCAAAGGAGAAGTTGCTATATACAGAGCAACATGAAGATCTTTTTTTCTTAGTTGAACATTTGCTTTCTCAAGAAGCAAAGTGTGAATTTGTAAGTAATATGCATATCGGTAGAAGTAGAAATGATATGGGTGTAACGATGTATCGCATGAGTTTACGGCAATTTATATTGCGGTTAATGGAACATCATTTATTGCTGCAAGAAAGTATGCTGGAGCTCGCCGGTGAACATATGGAAACAATTATGCCCGCGTATACACATACACAACCGGCGCAGCCGACAACATTTGGTCATTATGTTTTGGCAATTTATGATACGATGCAACGAGATTTAGAAAGAATGAAAAAAGCGTATCATCTTTTAAATCATTCTCCAATGGGGGCAGCTGCCCTTTCTACAACAAGCTTCTCAATTAAGAGAAAACGAGTGGCACAGTTACTTGGGTTTACAAATGTAATTGAGAACTCATATGATGCTGTTGCTGGAGCAGATTATTTATTAGAAGTTAGCTCGTTACTAATGGTTATTATGACGAATACGAGTAGATGGATTCATGATTTTTTACTATTAGCGACGAAAGAATATGATGGGATTACTGTAGCGAAGCCATATGTGCAAATAAGTAGTATTATGCCGCAAAAACGAAATCCTGTTTCAATAGAACATGCCCGTGCTATTACGAGTAGTGCTTTAGGGGAAGCATTTACTGTATTTCAAATGATTCATAATACACCATTTGGCGATATTGTCGATACGGAGGATGACTTGCAGCCGTATTTATATAAAGGAATCGAAAAGGCGATTCGTGTTTTTTGTATGATGAACGCAGTTATTCGAACGATGAAAGTAGAAAAGGAAACGTTAAAAAGTCGTTCATATAAACACGCGATTACGATTACAGATTTCGCAGATGTTTTAACAAAAAACTATGAAATACCATTTCGGCATGCACATCATGCAGCAAGTGCGATTGCGAATATGTCTATGCGGCAGAAGAAAGAATTACATGAATTAAATTTCAAAGACATAAATGTATACTTACAAGAAAATTTGAAAGTAAATTTATTAGAAGAAGAGTGGAAAGAAATTATATCACCAGAAGCTTTTATTCAAAAAAGAAATGTATATGGTGGACCGAGTAAAAAAGAGATGGAGCGTATGATTAATAAACGTAAAGAATCGTTTCGAAAAGAAGAAGAGCTATTTGAGAAGGAAAAGAAGAGAGTGTTACATGCTGAAAATGATTTGAACACATTAGTTTCAAATATTATTAAATCGTAAAAGAAGGATTTAATGAATTAATCGCCAATACTTAATGAAACTATAAATAGAGAGAAGAGATTGTCGATGATTCAATTACATGTATATGAAGAGATTCTTAATTTTACAGAAGAGGTTACACCATTTTTAGAGAAGAATGAGCAGGAAAATAATCTCATATTAGGTGTATTACAAATGGTCCAAGAACCGATATTTATAGGAGTAGCAAAACAAGAGGAAGAAATTGCAGCTGTATTTCTTCAAACAGAAGAAAAGAAACAAATAATTGTTGCTACGTCTGAGATTTCGGCAGTAGCTATTAAGGAACTTGCAAAAGAGTTAACGAAAGTATATCCAAATATTCCTGGATTGATTGGTAATAAAAAAATCGTACAGAAATTAGCGGAAGAGATTGCAGTGTTAGAGAATAAGAAAACTAATGTTGCAATGGAGCAAGGTATATATGAATTAAAACAAGTAAAGAAAAAGTGGAACGGAGATGGAATCTTTCGAGAAGTAAGTAGTGATGAGCTAACATTAATAGAGCAGTGGATATATCAATTTTGCGAAGATGTGAAGCTTCCTACTACGAAAGAAGAAGCGAAACAAACTGCTCATACATTAATTACTAATCATCGTCTATTTGGTTTAGAAGTAGACGGGAAGATTGTTTCTGTAGCTGCAAAAACGAGACCGACTACAAACAATATAACAGTTAATTTCGTATATACACCGAAAGAAGCTCGGAAAAAAGGGTACGCATCTAGTTGTGTCGCTGCACTTAGTCAACGTATGTTAGATGAAGGTTACAAAACAACGACATTATATACGGACCTGGCAAATCCAACATCAAATAAAATTTATCAAGAGATTGGTTATGAGAAGATGATGGAGTCTGTACTCATATTTTTAGAGAAATAGAATGAAAAGGCACGCTATTATAGCGTGCCTCTTTGTTATTCATCAATTCGAATTACTTCACCCTGCGGGAAATTCTCAGTTTCTAGTAAGTTACGAATAGCTTTCGCAACATATTCAGGTGACAGTAGCTTTCCTTCTTCTTTTAATGCGGTGAATCGATCTAAGTTAATAAAGTCTTCCTTATTTGTTTCACGAATTTGTGCTTGCATATTTGTATCAACAACACCGGGTGCGAAAGCGACAGTTTTTACAGGATATTCTTTCTCCACTTCTTCAGTAGCTACGCACTGTGTAAACATATTTACACCAGCTTTCGTTGTACAATAAGCTCCCCATCCGAAATAAGGATTTTTTCCTGCTCCAGATGAAATATTTATAATGCGTTTTTCTACTTTCCAGTCTTTCGTATGTTTCATGAAAGTGGAAGTAAGGATCATCGGTGCGATTAAATTAATATGAACGTTCGTAATGAATTGTTCACTTTCTGATTTTTCGATGGGTTTTATTGGTGCAACTGTGCCTGCATTATTAATTAAATGAATCGATGAGACAGTGTCTTTTTGAATAGATGAAAAGACTTCGTTAAAATGAGTTTCTAAATTATGTACATCTTGAAGATCTATGGAATGGAAAATACAATTGCTGTCGTTTTGCTCTGCGAGTTTTGCAAGCTGTTTATTTTCTCTCCTAGAAATAGAGATAACGGTTGTATTTTCTTCTAACAATTGCACGGCGATTGCCTCACCTAAACCTTGTGAAGTTCCTGTTACGATAACGTAGCGCATAGTATATTAAACTCCTCTCCATATATGTGGAATTTTGTTGGACAACGTACATTATATAGTTTGTCTACATTTTATAGTATAGAGCACTTTTTACTATAAATGAAATGAGATGATTGTGTGCCTTTTATGAATCGTTTTACAACAACAGTAACTGGTGCCGTCACGTTCACTGGGAACACGTTGGGACTAAGTCCTACATCACCTGCACCAAACAATAACTTCGGTACGATTGATGTGTTTACAACGATAAATACATCGCTTCAAGTACCTGGATTCCCGGCAGGAACAACGAATGACTGGCCATTAAATTCTTCAAGTGCAATTTTGAACCTTCCAGCAGGGAGTAGTGTTTTATACGCAGAACTAGTATGGGCCGGCACATACCGGACCGATACAGAGGATGTTACAGCATTTTTAAATGATAATATTTCATTTACAACACCAGCAGGAACATTTTCTGTTGCACCAGATCCTGCAACTGCGCAGCAAGGTTCAGTTGGGAACCAGTTTTATTATGTTCGCTCTGCTAATGTAACGAATCTTGTAAGTGCAGGTGGGGCAGGCACATATACAACAGGTACCGTGCCAGCTGCAAGAACTTCAGCTGATCCAACAATCAGTCGTTCAGCTGGCTGGACGCTTGAGGTAGTTTATCAAAATGCAAGTTTACCACTTCGGAATTTGTCAGTATATGCAGGTCAAGAAATTATCGATGCTTCATCCCCGCCAGTTGATGCTACTATTTCAGGGTTTGCTACTCCGGCAACAGGAGCTGTTACAGGAAGAGTGCTCGTAACTGCTCAAGAAGGTGATTCTAACATTGTTGGAGATCAGCTTCGCTTTGGATCGAATGCAAATGCTACAGTCGCATTATTCGGCCCGAGAAACCCCGCGAATAATTTCTTTCAATCACAAATTTGTAATGATAGTGGCAATCTAGATACGAGCGGCACATTTGGAGATTTGAATCAGCCGTTAGGAATCGCTTTAGCGGTCCGAAGACAAGGGTGGGATATTACGAATGTAGATGCCTCATCTTCTTTAGTAAACAATCAAACGTCAGCAACTGTTCGCTTTGTCACAAATGGAGATGGATACGCTGCAGCTGGTTTTGGTGTTCAAATTGATGCGACAGGTCCAATTATTAATCCTGTTAAATCGGTTAATAGAACAGTTGCAGGGGTAGGGGATACTCTCACCTATACGATTACGGTCCCGAACACAGGAACAGGAAGTGCAGAAAACGTTGTATTACAAGATAGTATTCCGAACGGAACGACATTTGTAGCAGGTAGTGTAACGGTAGGTGGAGTAACACAACCGAGTGCGAATCCAGCGAATGGAATTAATTTAGGTACAATCCCAAATAACACGCAAAGAATTGTTACATTTCAAGTTCGAATAACATCGTTCCCGAACCCAAACCCTATTCCAAATCGTGCAATGGTGTCATACCAATTCCGTCCTTTTGTTGGAAGTCCTCCTATCACAAGTACAGCTTCTTCAAATACAGTACAGACGACGGTAAATCGCGCAAATGTAAGTTTGCAAAAATCTGTAGATTTACAGACGGCAACACTTAATGATGTATTAACGTACACAGTTAATGTGACGAATAATGGGAATGTCGCTGCAAATAATGTGATTTTTGTTGATAGTATACCTGCTGGAACAACGTTTGTAACAAATAGTGTTACGGTAAATGGAGTAGCTCGACCAGGAGCGAATCCAGCAAGTAGTATTAATCTTGGAAGTATTAATGCTTCGCAAACGACTGTAGTACGCTTTCAAGTTCGAGTGACATCTAATCCTCTTGTAAATCCAATTCCGAACCGTGCAAGTGCAACGTTTAACTTTATTCCGGTTCCTGGTCAACAACCAGTTTCAGGCCAAGCGACAAGTAATACAGTATTTACTACAATAAATATAGCCGATATAAGAACGAGAAAAACAGTAGATAGAGCTTTTGCGACAATTAATGACGTTCTTACGTATACCGTTACAATTGAAAATACAGGAAATGTACTGGCGACGAACGTTATTTTTCAAGATCCAACCCCAATTGGAACGACTTTTATACCAAATAGTGTAACTGTTGATGGAGTTTCGCAACCTGGGGCAAATCCAGCGACTGGGTTTACGGTAGCGAATATATCTCCAGGTGGAAGTAGAACGGTGACTTTTCAAGTGCGAGTTACATCTACCCCATCAGGAGGCACGATTGCGAATCGCGGTAATGTAGCTGCTAATTTCGTCGTTATTCCGAATCAACCGCCAGTAACGATTAATAGGCAAACGAATACCGTTGTAACACAAGTTAATACAGGTGGTTTAAATGTAATAAAAGAAGTAAATACAGCTCAAGCGGCAGTAGGTGATACTTTAACATACACGATTGCCGTCCAAAATACAGGTAACGTTCCGTTAACAAATGTATTTTTCCAAGACACTACTTCTTCAGCGGTTTCTTTCGTTGCAAACTCTGTAACAATTAATGGAACACCACAAAGTGGACTAAATCCAAATTCAGGATTTTCTCTTCCGAATATCCCTGCGGCTCAGACAGTTGTAGTTACATTTGAAGTATTAATTGAGCAGGATCCGCCAAATGAAGATATTTTAAATCAAGCAAATGTAACAGCAAGTTTTCAAGTGAATCCGAGCGAACCGCCAGTAACAATTAATGTTCCTAGTAACATTGTGAATACAACTGTACAATCAGGGGATTTTGAAGTTGTGAAAGCAGTGAATACGGATGTTGCAACGGTAGGGGATGTTTTAGTATATACAATCGAAGTCATAAATGCAGGTAGTGTACCAGCGACAAATGTATTTTTCCAAGATTCAATTCCGCAAGGGACATTATTTATTGAAAACAGTGTATTTGTTAATGGTGTTTTACAAGAAGGGGCAGATCCAGAACTTGGGTTCCCATTAAATAATTTGCCTACTGGCGCAAGTGTAATTGTTTCGTTTGAAGTATTAATTGATGAAATTCCCCAAGGAAATAATGTCGTAAATAATGCGAATGTAACTGGAGATTTCCTTGTAAATCCAACAGAGCCACCAATTACTGTAACAGTACCAAGTAATACTGTTATGACAGTTGTGAATTCTTCAGGGCTAAATGTAATGAAGAGCGTAAGTGCTAGTGAAGCCGGTGTAGGAGATACGTTAACGTATACAGTTCGTATACAAAATAGTGGAACAGTAGCAGCGACAAATGTATCATTCCTTGATCCGATTCCATCTGGAACAACGTTTGTTGCGAATAGTGTAACAATAAACGGGATATCTCAACCTGGTTTAGATCCGACAACTGGATTTCCGCTTGCTAATATTCCAGTAGGAGGGATGGTAACTGTCACTTTCCAAGTGTTAATCACAAGTGTGCCAGCGAACAGGGTACTTCCGAATAATGCGAATGTAACTGCTGATTTCCAAGTAAGTCCTTTGCAGCCACCAATTACAATTGTAACGATTAGTAATATTGTTGTGACGCGAGTGAATGTAGGATCACTTAATGTAATGAAGAGTGTAAATACACCACAAGCAGGAGTAGGAGATACGTTAACGTATACGATTCTTATTCAAAATACAGGAACTGTTCCTGCAACGAATATTATTTTTCAAGATCCAATTCCGTCTGGTACTGCGTTTGTAGCAAATAGTGTGACAATAAACGGAGTCGTACAGCAAGGCGCGAATCCTATGACAGGTTTTCCAGTACCAAATATTCCAGTCGGGCAAACCGCTACAATTACGTTTCAAGTTACAGTGACGAGTGTTCCAAGTGGAGGGAATATAAGAAATCAATCGAATGTTACTGCAAGTTTCCTTATAAATCCGGCAGGACCTCCTATAACGACTGTTACGAATAGTAATTTTGTAGTGACACAGGTAAATACGGCACAGTTAAATATACAAAAATCTTCATCTGTACAACAAGCAGCACTTGGAGAGACTTACACGTATTCTGTTGTCATTCGAAATAATGGCACAGTACTAGCGACGAATGTTTCTTTCATTGATCCGATTACAACAGAAACAACATTTGTCGCAAATAGTGTAGCGATAAATGGAACGCCTCAACCTGGCTTTGACCCAAATGTTGGTTTCCCGCTCCCTAATATCGCAGCTGGAACATCATTGACAGTAACGTTCCAAGTTACGGTAGTTGTACCGTCTACACGTGGAGCAGTATTAAACACAGCAGCTGCTACAGCCACTTTTTTATTAAATCCTTTACAACCGCCTGTAACAACGACAAATTCAAGTAATACGACAGTAGTTACAATACCGTTACCTCCTCCTGGTGAAGTAACAGCAACAAAAACAGTTGACGTTGCAACTGGAGCGGTTGGGGATGTATTAACGTATACCGTGCTAATTTCAAACGTAGGAATTATACCTGTTACAGATGTGTTCTTCCAAGATGTCATACCAGAAGGAACGACATTTGTAGAAGATAGTGTAACGATAGGTGGGGTGCAGCAACTTGGTTTAAATCCAGAAATAGGATTTACAGTTACCCCATTATTAATTAATGGTGGAAGTATTGAGGTAACGTTCCAAGTGACGATTACAGAAATTCCAGATAATGAAGTCATATTAAATGATGCAGACGTTACATTTACTTCACAACCAAATCCTCAGGAACCACCGATTACGGAAACGATATTAACGAATTTAGTCGTTACGACAATTAATATAGCTTCGATTTTTCCATTAAAATTAGTAGATAAAGAAGTAGCCACTGTAGGAGAAATTTTAACGTATGATGTATTAATCTTTAATTTCGGCACAGTGGCAGCGACCAATGTTAAATTTATCGATACTACTTCCGCCGGTGTAGCATTTGTACCGGGAAGTGTGAGCATAAACGGGGTGCCGGCACCAGGATTAGATCCGTTCATAGGCTTTACAGTTCCAGATATACCTGTAGATGATTTTGTACTTGTCACATACCAAGAGATGGTAACGAGCATACCTCAAGGTGGAACAGTAGTTAACTTTGTGGATGTTACGGCTACATTTGCTGTAAGTGAAACAGAGCCGCCTATAACTGAAACAACGACAAGTAACACGACATTAACGAAAATAAATGAATCTGGTTTGAATGTTTTAAAATCAGTAAGTCAGCCGGTTGTTGCAGTAGGAGATACAATCACATATACCACAGTAGTTCAAAATACGGGAACGGTGACAGCGACGAATGTTCAATATAGTGATGTATTACCTTCCTCTATAACATTCATACCGAACAGTGTAACGATAGACGGTGTGTTACAACCTGGATTCAATCCTAATAATGGATTCCCGCTTCCAGATATAAATCCAGGGGAAAGTGTAGAAGTAACATTCCAAGTAACAGTTGTTAGTGTTCCGTCAAACGGAACAATTGCCAATACGGCAAATGTTACTGGAAGCTTTATATTAGTACCAGGAGAACCACCAGTTATAGTAAATCAGCCAAGTAATACAACACTTACAACTGTAAATAGAGGACGCTTCAATGTTATTAAACAAGTCAATAGAGCTGCTACCTTAGTTGGAGATGTATTAACGTATACAGTGCAAATAACGAATACAGGAACAGTAACAGCTAACGATGTTCAGTTTATTGATACGATTTCAGCAGGAGCGTCATTTGTACCAAATAGTGTAACGGTAAATGGAACTCCGCAACCTGGTTTGAATCCGATTACTGGGTTTGGAATTGGCGATATACTTGTTGGCAATACGACTATAGTGACGTTCCAAGCGACAGTGACAAATATTCCATCTTCAGGAACGATAACGAATGTTGCAAATATAACAGGAAGTTTTACTTTAGTACCAGGAGAACCACCAGTTGTAGTAACAGAGCCGAGTAATACGACAATAACAAGGGTAAATAGAGGGCGATTCAATGTTATAAAAACTGTCAACAAACAGGCGACACGATTAGGAGATACGTTAACGTATAGTGTGCAAGTTACAAATACAGGAACGGTAACAGCGACAAATGTGCAATTTATTGACGTTCCATCACCTAGTTTAGAATTCGTTCCAGGGAGTGTGCAGATAAATGGGATTCCACAAGTAGGTTTAGATCCTTTTGTAGGCTTTTCATTACCGGATCTTGCAGTAGGAGATAGCATACTAATCACATTTGAAGTAAATGTAATCGTAATTCCGCCTTCTAGTAGCATTATGAATACAGCGAGAGTAACTGGAGATTTTGAATTGATTCCAGGAGAACCACCGTTTACAATTACGAATTCAAGTAATACGACAGTCACACCAGTAAATAGAGGCAGTTTAGATATGCTGAAAGAAGTAGATCATTCAATTGTTGGAGTAGGAGAAACGGTAACGTACCGTGTTCGCATATTAAATACTGGTACGGCTGATGCAATGAATGTTCAATTTATTGATGTGTTATCTCCGGAAGCGGCTTTTGTACCAAATAGTGTAACGGTAAATGGAGTAGCACGTCCAGGAGTAAATCCGCAGGTTGGATTTACGATTTTAGACATTTCAGTCGGTGAGACGGCGATTGTAACATATGAAGCTACAATTACAAGTTTTCCAGATGGTGGTACAGTAGTGAACGTTGCTGGAGCATCGGCAGAATATATTTTAGTACCAGGGGAACCGCCAGTTACAGTGATGGACACGAGTAATACAGTTATTGTAACGGTAAATACTGCAATCTTATTTGTTGCAAAAGGAGCAAACTTTGAAGTAGCAATGGTAGGAGATGTTGTCACTTACGGAATTGCTGTTATAAATGATAGTACAGTTCCTGTGACAAATATTATTTTAACAGACATCATTGACCCAAATACGTTATTTATAAATGGCACGGTAACGGTAAATGATGTACCTTTTCCATTTGCCAATCCGAATACCGGTATCCTTTTAGGTGATTTTCAGCCGAATGATGCAGCAATTATTAATTTCCAAGTTGTAATAACAGGAGGGCAAATAAATAACTTAGTAACAAATACTGCTACAGCGAATGGGCTTGCAACTGTAAATCCTAATGAGCCGCCAGTAGTAGTTGAAGGCGATAGTAATACAGTTGTTATCCCGTTTATTCCTCAAAATGTTTCAACAACAGTCGTAAAAACGGCAGATCTTCAATCAGCAACGATAGGCGATGTTATTACGTTTACGACAGTTATTACGAATACGGGGGATACAGCGATACAAAATATTCGTTTTCAAGATATGTTAGATAGTAGTTTTCGATTTGTTCCTGGAAGTGTAACTGTTGATAATACGCCAGTGCCAAATGTAAGCCCAGTATCAGGGTTTCTTATAGGAAGTTTAAATCCAGGTGAAGCACGGACAGTTTCGTTCCAAGTAACAGTTCAGAGTGCACCAAGTGGTTCAGGAAATTATATTAATCAAGCGAGTATTCGCTTCGAACATCAAGTAGGCACAGTATTGCCACCTGTTACACAAATAATAGATAGTAACATAGTTGTCATTCCATTTGTTCCAACGATAGAACAAATTTGTGAAACAAACTTTAATTGTTTAGACGAAATTCCATTTCACTGTTCTCCGTGTAATCAGTTGCGAATAAATAAAAAATAAACACAAAAAGAGCATCCTGAAAGAATAGGATGCTCTTTTTGTTTAGATCAAGTAGCTTCTTCTTCGGGAGAAGTGAAAAATTCGTTGACTTTGTTGGAGAGTAGAAATGGAATAGCTCCTTTTATAACGGAAATGTCCCAGTCCCACCATGCAAGGTTTTCTAGTTTTTCAATGATTTCTTGCGGGAAACGATATCGAACTAGTTTGGCAGGATTACCAGCGACGATTGCATATGGAGGTACGTCTTTTGTAACAACACTCTTGGCCCCGATAATGGCCCCGTTACCAATTGTAACACCAGATAAAATGCAAGATTGATAACCAATCCATACATCATTGCCGACTACGATATCACCTTTTGAAGAAGGATGACCAGTAATGTGTGCTCCTTCTTCGAAGAGGACATTAAATGGATAAGTTGTTATCCAATCAGCACGATGTTCACCTCCAAGTACGAAAACGACTTCTTCTCCTAATGAACAAAACTTACCTATTTTTAATTTTGTTTCATCATTCCAAGAAAAAATAATAGGGCCTACTTTACTGTAAGTATAATCACCGATATCATATTTATTATATTCAGGTTTTTGATTTAAATATAACATACCAATTTTATCATCCTCTCTAAAGAAAGTAATGGATATGGAACATTATATGCAAGGTGAAGTAAGGCGAACTATGTTGTATGAAATAGTAATGTGCAAAAATGTTAGTAGGCAAGATGAATAAAAGGGAGTGAAATGTATGAGATACGAAATGGGATTATATAATAAACCTTTTCAGTCGATTCAATTAGGAAAAAAAGTATATGAAGTACGCTTATACGATAAAAAACGTCAACTTATAAAACAAGACGATGAAATTGTATTTACGAACCTTACGACAGCAGAAACGATGGCTGTAAAAGTAACGGAGATAAAACGATACGAAAGCTTTAAAGCAATGTACGAACAAATTGATAAAAAATTATTTGATTGTGAAGAACTTAGTGTAAAAGAAATGTTAGAAAGTACATACGGAATATATACGAAAGAACAAGAAAAAGAATGGGGAACAGTTGCGATTGGTGTTGAGGTAATAAAGTGAGAAGAAATCGCGGTGCAGCTATAATTATACAAGGTGGTAAAATCGCTCTTATAAAACGTGTTCGAGAAGGTGAGCTGTATTTTGTTTTTCCAGGCGGGGGAATTGAAGAAGGAGAAACGCCTGAAGAAGCAACGAAGCGAGAGGTTTATGAAGAATTAGGGGTACATATACAAGTGGAGCATCGGATTGCAAAGGTGGAGTATAAAGGTACGGAGTATTATTATACTGCCCATATTATAGGTGGAGTTTTCGGAAGTGGTAAAGGCGAGGAGTTCGAGCTGAAAGATAGAGGGAGTTATATTCCTTTATGGATGCGGGTAAATGAGTTGCCAAATTTAAATGTAAAACCTTATGATGTGGCCAAATGTGTATTTGATTATTATGGAATATAAGGTCTGACAACATACAAAAAAAACCATTGACATAGCCTTCTGATTTAAGTATTGTATTCGAGTATGTTTATAATCAGGAGGTTTATATGAGCAATCAAACTACTACACATCATGTGAAAATGACAACAGCAGATCCATCTGGAATCGGTCTATTTGGATTAGCGATGGTAACACTTGTAGCATCATCTCAAAAGTTAGGCTTAACAGATGGCGTTTCACTTGTATTACCATGGGCAATCTTTTTAGGAGGATTTGCACAAATCTTTGCATGCATTCACGATGCAAAGCACAACAATACGTTCGGTACAACAGCATTTGGTGCGTACGGCCTATTTTGGTTAGGTGTTGGAATGACTTGGTTAATTCAACTTGGAGTATTTGGCGAAAAATTAGCCCAAACTGCAGATTCAAAACAGCTCGGTGTAGCCTTTATCGGATACTTGATTTTCACGATCTTTATGACAATTGGTGCAATGGAAACACATAAAGTATTATTTATGATTTTCGTCCTTATTGATTTCTTATTTATCGGTCTTTCATTAAGTACTTTAGGTGTTATGCCGCACGCAATGCATAATTTAGCAGCGTATTCTGAACTATGTATTTCATTATTATCTTTCTATGGTTCAGCAGCAGCTGTGTTAAATACACACTTCGGAAAAGTTGTATTACCAGTTGGAAAACCCTTTGGTATTTTTAAAAAGTAATAAAAAAGAACAGATGATTGTATAGTCATCTGTTCTTTTTTTTATGGAATAAAATAAAATAGCAAAAAATATAATTGAAATTGATTCTCATTATTAATATAATGAGAATGAGAATCAATTATTGTAAGAGGGGGATGCCGAAGTGGCGAAAATTTTAATAGCGTATGCAAGTATGTCAGGGAATACAGAGAGTATTGCTGATTTAATTAAAGTAAGTTTAGATGCCTTTGATCATGAAGTAGTATTGCAAGAGATGGAAGGTATGGATGCTGAAGAATTATTAGCTTATGATGGAATCATTTTAGGATCTTATACGTGGGGTGATGGTGAATTACCATTTGAAGCGGAAGATTTCCATGATGAGTTAGAAAATATAGATTTAACGGGTAAAAAAGTGGCTGTTTTTGGATCAGGTGATACGGCGTATGAACTGTTTTGTGAAGCGGTAACGATATTTGAAGAACGTCTTGTAAAATGCGGGGCAGAACTTGTACAAGAAGGATTGAAAATTGAATTAGCTCCAGAAGATAAAGAAGACGTTGAAAAATGCAGTGATTTTGCAATTGCTTTTGCCGAGAAGTTCTAGGAACGGGAGTGTCAACGTGGAAACAATGTTAAGTGCAACTGCTATTACAAAGTTAAGAGATGGAAAGCTTTTGTTAGCTACTACATATAATGGTTTATTCATTGAAAAAGATGGAGAATGGAAACAGGCTTTAACTGGTTTCCAAAAACGAATTCGAGATTTACATAGTGAAGGTAACGTAGTTTACGGAGTAGGAGACGAAGGAGTTTTTATTCGTAGTATGAATGGTGGAGAAACGTGGACGATCCAGCGCTTTCCAACGAAAGCAACGAGCTGGAATGTATGTAGTAATGAGAATGGAACAGTAATTGCTCATGGAGATAAAACACTATATCATTCTAATGATTTTGGTTCCACATGGGAGATTATTCAGCCATTTCTTAATTACGGTAGTGAGGCACCATCTATTCGATCATTATTTTTATATAAACATTACTTATTTATAGGTACGAAAATACATACTAAATATGGTGGTGTTTGGCTTTTTGATTTAGAGACACGTAAATTAAAAAGGATTAAAATAGCGATGAATCAGATGATTTCTGCGTTGACTATACATAATTCCTATTTAGTAGCGGCAAGTGGATCGTGCAAGGGGATTAGCGGAAATATTTCTTTTTGCAGAATAGATGAGAGTATCGAAAATGATAAAATAGGTTGGCATACATGTCAAAGTGAACAAAAAGCGAGTAGTTATTTAGATTTAAGTGTGGATCAACATGTGTTATATACAACGTCAACGCAAAATAAGGCGGGAATTAGCACTGTTTGCCGTGTGCTTCTTGAAGAAGGAATTGTTACAGTATGTGATTCGGTTAAAGGGCATGGTTGGCGCATTGTTAATGAAAAAGAAGGCTATGTTGTAGCTGGATCAGGTGAATTAAAAACGATGCAGTGGAAAAAAAAAGCTGTATAACTTTAAAAAAACTTTACTTTTATTATATTGGTATGATATAGTTACTTTAAACCATTTTACTTTTAATAATATAGAGATTTAAATGAGCTGTAACTTCCGAGGAGGATAGCAATGTTAAATCTCCTCTGGGGTTGCAGTTTTTTAATATATGATGTATTATTGTAAAGTGGTTGAAAATGAATATGTACATATAGGTACATTGTAGGAGGATTTTTTAAATGCAAAACGGTAAAGTAAAATGGTTTAACGCAGAAAAAGGTTTCGGTTTCATCGAGGTTGAAGGCGGAGAAGACGTATTCGTTCATTTCTCAGCTATCCAAGGCGACGGCTTCAAATCTTTAGAAGAAGGTCAAGAAGTTACTTTCGAAGTAGAACAAGGTAACCGTGGACCTCAAGCTACAAACGTAAACAAGAAGTAATTATGAAAAAAAGAAGGGCTTGCCCTTCTTTTTTTTTGCGTTTTTATTGAATATCCTCCTATGTACATGTAATAATAAGACTGAATTTTTGATTTTTATGCGAAGTTTTTCATGCATAAAGTGCATTAATAAATAAATACTGAAAATAAAGTATGTGTGTGAAAAGGAATTTAGAAAGAGGTAAATAAATTGAAAAACGCTACACACTTCATTGTGTTTGATATTGAAAGGAATTTTAGGCCGTATAAATCAGAAGATCCGTCAGAAATAGTTGATATTGGAGCTGTAAAAATAGATGTGAGTACAATGAAGGTTATTGGAGAATTTTCAGAGTTAGTAAAACCAAGTGCCCCATTAACTCGTCATACAACAAAATTAACTGGAATTACAAAGAAAGATTTAATAGGTGTAGGGAATTTCCCTCAAATTATAGAGAAATTTATTCAGTTCATCGGAGAAGATTCAATATTTGTTTCATGGGGAAAAGAAGATTACCGTTTTCTATCTCAAGATTGTACATTATACGGTGTAGAATGCCCATGTATGGAAAAAGAGAGTAGATTTGATGTGCAAAAATTTGTTTTTCAGGCGTATGAAGAATTATTTGAGCATACACCAAGTTTACAATTTGCAGTGGATCAGCTCGGCTTAACGTGGGAAGGGAAGCAGCACCGGGCTTTAGCAGATGCTGAGAATACAGCAAATATCTTTCTGAAAGTATATGGCGAGAGAGATATTAACAAGCGATACAAGAGATATGGTGAGCTTGAACTTGTAAAGAACGGAAAACTAACAGAAAAAGCGAAAAAAAGGATGCGGAAATGGGTGTTTAAAGAACTGAGAAAAAATACAGAGCGTCCTTTTGTATGGAATGCATTTGAAAGTAGTGACACGTGGGAAAGTATAACGGAAAGATATTATATAAGTGAATCAGCAGTAGAACTTCTGAAAAAACACTTTCCTACTGCGGTGAGAAAAGCGGAGCGGCAGCTTAGGTATTTGGCTGAGATGGAGAAAGTAGTAGAAGAAAGTTAGTAATAAAATTTATTTTATTCATATGTACAACTAGACTTCAGGATTAAGTTGCTGAAGTTTAGTTGGAAAATTCACGGCTTGTCCCGTATTAGGAATGGAGTATTTTATTGTTTTTAGTACGAATGTACAAATTATTTGTTTTCTGAGAAAGATAATGGAGAGTAGTGTGAGGGATAGAACAAAATAGGGAGCAAATTACGCAGAGGATTCAGTATTTAGGGAGAGATAACGTGAATTTCTAGTTTGAAATATAATAGGAATAGCATTGTTTACATTGTTCGAATTAACGAGTTAATATTCACTTTCTGAAAATGGAATATTTAACTTGTTTTCTACAGTACGTAAACGTTGGTTTAAACGGTTCAACCGACGGGTGTGTCGCTCAACTGTATTTTCTAATTGATGAACTCTTTCATTTAAGTTATTCACCTGAAAGTTTAACTTGTTTATTTTTTGTTCAAGTTCGTATATCTTTCTTTCTGATGAATTGTAACACCCCATATAAATCCTCCATTCTATTAAAGTAAGTTTAATCTATAGTAGTATATGTATAAATGAAAGGAAAGGTAACTGAATTTAGAAAAAATGGAAACGCTTAATATATCTTTAAATCGTGGTGTATTAAAGATTAAAATCGAAGAATAAGATAAGAGTTTTATACAAGGGAGGTGTGATAGTGATAGACTTGGATATCAAAGACGTCACCGTAAAGATGGAATTAAACGGGGTCTTTTGGAATGAGGATGGGATCGCTGAAATGACGGTGACTACAAAAGAAGAGCATTCTCTTCTTCTTCGTCTATTAGTTGACTTAGAAAGTAAAACTATTAGGGCGACGAGTGCCGAAATAGTGAATGGATTCTGCCCTCGGTGCAAACAGAAAAGGGACGAATGTAGTGAACTTAATGACTTACAAAACAAAATGGATATTTTAGAAGAAGCTTACGATTGGGTGAGAGAGCATCCAGAATATCGTTTTCAATTATCTTTTTACGAGTACAATAAATTTGAGGTAGTGAAGTGAAATTTTCATTTTAACAACATACATAATGACTAAAAGGAAAAACACCAAAAACTTATAGAAGGACTTGGTCAACTAGAAATATTGAAGTAGATGTCTCTCATGGAAATACGCTTGTACAACAAGGAAGGAATCTGCTTGATTCTACAAGAAATGTCATCTTGGAGCAAAAATATTTTTTAAAAATAAGCATATTTGTTATAAAGAAGAAAAACCGATTCTTAGTAGAATCGGTTTTTAGTATAAATGTCAACTATGTCCCAAATAAAAGAGTGCTTGTTAATAGAGCTCAGTAAAAATAGGTATATGGAAGCATTTATTCAATCCCATTCGGATCATACAATATAACATTAACAGATATACAAGACGGACACGTTACAGCGCATGTTCTTGATACGAAATGTTTTCGATAATAAAAAGACAATGATGGAATTTAACCCGTCATTGTCTTCTTTACATTATTCTATTCAATTTCTCCTGATCCATAGCTATACTGCTGTTTATTCTCAATCCGCTCAATCACATCTTGTAATTCATCTGGCTTCAAAAACTCAATTGGAGAGAAGCCTTTCTCAAACGTAAGTGTATCAGCCTCAATCATTAATACATATCGGTCGTTTACCTTTGCAATATGTATTAGGTCTCCGAAATCAGCAAGCAAAGCCTTCACAGAGATATGATCTGCTTTTAGCTTTAATTCCACTTCAGGGGCGTGCTCGACGATTTGAGCGGTAGCTTCCATTACTTCTTCTGTTGAAAATTGTTCCATAATTTCGCGTTTCGGACTGGCAGCCCATACTTCCATCGCTTGGTCGAACTGTTCACGTTCTTCAGTACCTTCTTCAAATACATCTTCAATTTGGTCGTATACCATGTCCATTACTTGTGTTTTCATAATTTCAGGCATAGAGCGTTCGTATTCGACGAATTTTAAGAAGTCTTCAAAGTAGCGGGCGTGTGATGCTTGGTGTATTTTTAGTTCGCCAGGCTCCACCATACCTTCTTCAGGCATGTATGGGTACTGGATAGATTTCATATTCTTTGTTGTGATGGCCATTTCAACGTTACGAATAAGTGTTGATTCATCAGAAATGGAAGCAACCTTTGGTTCGAAGTCACATTTCATTACGAATACGAATGGATCATCAAAGTATTTGCGTAGTTTTGCTTGAGCGATTAAAAACACACCACCACGTACAGCGCTTGTGTCAAGGTATGTATAAACGAGAGGTTCGCTCATATCTTTGAAGTTTTCTTTTGTTTCTGCAAAGCGAATACGATTAAATAAGTTGTAATGAGGGTTTGAATCGAGTTCATGCCCTTCTTCTACAATAAAGCGACCGATCTTCGTTGGGGCTTGTTCTGTTTTTGCGTGACGTTCTACTTTTCGCTTTGAAATTTTTAATAATTCACCATTCAAAAATTCTTTTAAAGAGCTATCTTCATACTCTTCAGCGTCTAATGTTTGAAAATGTTTATAGCGCTTATCAACTGCTTCACCTTTTCCTTCTACTTGTACTACATAAAAGGAAAGAAAATTTATTTCAAAATCCATATTTATCACCTTGTTTCATTTCATTAACTCTTATCAGTATAGAGATGGAAAAAACTTTCGTCAATTTATATAAGGAAGGGGGAGCCCCTTCCTTATATATTTGTTATTTTCGAAATTAAAATCCGTCTTCTAATGCTGAAAATGGAATATTCAGCCTATTTTCTACTGTACGTAAACGCTGATTTAAGCGGTTTAATCTACGCGTATGACGCTCAACTGTGTTTTCTAGTTGACGTACTCTTTGCTCAAGCTCATTTACTCGTCTTTCTAATTGACGGTTTCCAGTACCAGGGAAAGAGATTGGAAGTTGAAATTGTCGATTTTGATCATATGGATTAACTTGTTCTGTTTGATCTATATATTGTTGGTATTGTGCCTGTAAATCATACTGAGGTTGGTAACCATATTGGTTATATGGATCATAAGGATTGTAGGGATACATAAAAACATCCTCCATTTCTTTATAATAGGTTAAATTCATCATAATGTATGTGCAAAAGCGGAGTAGTGGCACGGCAAATACCTATATACCTGAAGTGAATGATTGTTTTTACCGATAAAAGCTCGGTTTAAGTTGTTAATAATGATCACATATGAGAGAGCGGTATTACGGTTTCTGAAGCATGCAGGTGAATAGAGAGGTGAAATGAAAGGGTTTTACATTTGTATTTCATCTGTTGAATGGTATATACTGGATAGAGATAGGTTACATAAAAGTTACAATCTTATCAAACTCGAAAATTTATATAAATATGTATAGACATTTACAAAAGAAAAGAGTAGTTTTAATAGAGTAAAAAACAACTTGTAACATTTTCTAAATATATTGTAAAATGATTGTAACAAAACATACATAAAAATGAAATATTACATAAGAAATAATGTTGGGGAAAAGGAGAGAGTATATTGTTCCGAAAAATAAAGGGTATATTAGTAGGGGTGCTATGTGTAGCTGTAGTAAGTGGTTGTGGCACAAAAGTAAGTGATGTGGCATTAGTAAGTGATTTTGGTGGGAACGTTGTAGAGGCTAAGGCTGATGTACAGGATTCAATTAGCTTAGTGGATGGGCGTACTGGTACTGAAGTGAAAAAAATAGACTTATCGAGCTTAGGTTATTTTGAAGATGAGGCGAAATTCAAAAAATCGGTAACGAAGGTTGCAGGTGAAGTTGGGAAAAGCGTTGACCAAAAGATGGTTCCTTCACGTATAGCTCCTGATGGATCATGGCAAGAAGGAAAGCCTTCTTTTGAATTAATGGAAAAAGAATTAGTAGATAAATTATTAAACGTTGGTATGTGGGATTCTTCATATCAGTTACCTATCGTTGAGAAAAAGCCTACCGCAACATTAAGTGATGCGCAAGGAAGTGGCACGGTAATTGGTAGATATGAAACGAATTTAGGTGGATCAGCAGGTGGCCGTATTGAGAATATTCGTTTGTCGGCAGCGAGCATAAATGGAGTTGTATTAGCAAAAGGAGACAGTTTCTCTTTTAATGCATTAATCGGTGATACAACGCCAGATAAAGGATATCAATTAGGTAAAGAAATTGTAGATGGTAAATTAGTAGATGGTTATGGTGGTGGCGTTTGTCAAACATCATCAACGCTATACAATGCAGCAGATCAAGCTGGTTTGAAAATGGTAGAGAGAACTACACATTCTAAAACAGTAGGTTATGTCCCTCAGGGAAGAGATGCAACAATTGCTTATCCATATTTAGACTTAGTATTTGAAAATACGAATGATGCTCCTGTTAAGCTTTATATGGGCATTCAAGGCGGAAAGTTAGTTGCTGAAGTACATAAGATGAAATAAATATGTAGTTAAAGGATAAGAAAGTAAAATATTTATAGTTTCTATAATTGAAGCCATCTCTTCTGAATTTCAGAGGAGATGGCTTTTTGTCATTAATGGCCTTCTTAAAAAACTATGAATTCTGATTTTTCTTATTTACATAGTGTGTTTTTAGTTGTATCCTTCATAGTAACGGCGATGTTAGTTTGTTTTGAAATAAAGGATTAGGAGAGGAAGTTATTCATGGTACAAATTCATCCGAAAACACGTATTGGTCATGTCGAATTTAAAGTAAAAGATTTAGAGCGTCAAATTGCTTTTTATGAGAATGTAGTAGGGTTAGAGGTAAGTAAGGAAGAGGGGAATAAAGCATATTTAACAGGAAAAGGTGGTAAGAATACGTTACTTGTTCTTGAGCAGTTGGAAGATGCAGCGCTACAAGAACCGCGTACGACGGGTATATATCACGTTGCCTTTTTAGTTCCGACTCGTGAAGCTTTTGCTTCGGCACTATTTGGTGTTATTCGCAATAAAAAGGTAATTGATAGTCCGGTTGAGCAAGAAGGACGTTATACATATTCAAATGAAATTTTGCCAATTTCAAGATTTAATAGTGCAAGTGATCATACGTATAGTGAGGCGTTTTATTTACAAGATTTAGAGGGGAATGGTATCGAGATTTATGCAGATCGCCCTCGAGGTCAATGGGGAGAAGGGCCAGGGGGAAGTACGCCACTAGATTTAAAAGAACTGGCAACGCTCGTTAATTATGAGTTTGATGGATTACCTGCTGACACTGTCGTTGGGCACGTCCATTTACGAATAGCTGATGTAGAAAAGTCACATGAGTTTTATGTAGATACAGTAGGTTTTGAAGTACAACAGCGTGAAGATGATTGCTTATTTATTTCGGCAGGAGGCTATCATCACCATATTGGTGCAAATACGTGGAACGGGGTAAATAATCCACATCCACCAGCACATGCAACTGGACTAAAAGTGTATACGATAGTACTACCGCATAAAGAAGCGTTAGATGAAGTGAAAGAAAGATTAATAGAAAAACAACATGAAATAAATGAAACTACAAATGGATTTACTGTAGTAGATCCAAGTGGTATTACAGTGCAGTTTGAAATAGAAGCAGTATAAAAGGAAAAAGGAGCCAGAAAGTGTTTAATCACTTTCTGGCTTGTTTTTGATTATTTAGAGCTCAATCCAATACCTTCTCACAACATTCCCATCTTCTTCAGTGAAATCATCATCACGGAGACCGCCGTTATGTAAAATCGTTTTCTCTGAAGCAGTATTCACTTCGTCGCAAACGACAAGTGCTTTCGTGATGTTTAATTCTTTCGTTTTTTCTAATGATAACTCTAGTAACTTTGTAGCATAGCCTTTTCTTCTTTCAGAAGGGCGAATACCATAACCGATATGACCTCCAGCATTAAATAGGTGATTAGTTAAACTATGACGTATATTAACAGCTCCTATAATTCTATTTTCATCTGTAACGAGCCAATACGTAGAGTCTGGTACCCAATTTTCAGGAATATTTATTCCGTTATGTGCGTCGTGTAATTCTTGAATCATTGTCGGAAAATTAGAAGGGTCTTTTGAAATAACCCATGGAATCATCGTTTCACCGCTATCTTTCCATTCGGTATAAAAATCTAAGTATTCTTCTTGTAAATCAGTAGTAGGTGTAAGTAAAGAGACGTTCATTGTAAGTAAGCTCCTTTTATTTATGTTTTATTTCACAAAAATTACGGTATAAAGTGAAAGCGTTTTCTAACTTTCTCAACCTCATTTTATGCAATTCATATGCCATTTTTAACTGAAAATAAGTTAGACGTTGAACTTTAACGGTTTTTTGTATGAGAAGTAGGTTATTTTATTTATGTTAATATTTTAAATATTAACATAAAATCCCTGGAATATTAAATGTATTTTAATAAAATGCTTTTATATCGATGGATAGATGCATGTGATAATTTTTGTTTTATCTCTCTATAATGAATAAAAGGGGGAAGTGCTCGTGAGCTTACATATTGATTTTATTATACGAATCGGTGTTGCTGGTTTGTTAGGGGCGATAATCGGTATTGAAAGGGAAATTCGCTCAAAAGAAGCTGGATTAAAAACACATTTCCTAGTAGCGGTAGGAAGTGCTTTAATAATGGTTGTTTCGAAATATGCCTTTTCAGATATTGTATTTAAAGAACATATGGTTCTTGATCCGAGCCGGATTGCAGCGCAAGTTGTTAGTGGAGTGGGGTTTTTAGGTGCAGGGACAATCATTATTCAAAAGCAGGCAGTGAAAGGGTTAACGACAGCGGCAGGTTTATGGGCTACAGCAGGAATTGGATTAGCAATTGGAGCAGGTATGTATGTAGTAGGGATTGGAGCGATGATTCTCGTTTTAATTGGCTTAGAGATTGTAAGTCGTATTTTTAAGGTGCAATTTTTATTTCCGCAAAATATAACATTGCAAATTTGTATGAATAAACACGAAGCGTTACAACAAATAGTAGAGACGCTACAAGTGAAAGGCATTCCGATACTTTCATATGAAGTTGATGTTTTACAGCAAGAAGCGGGAAAAATCTATAAAGTAGGAATGCAACTAAAAAATATATCGTCAGAAGAAAAGAATGCATTTATTCAGCATATGCAAACATTGCCGGAAATTACGTTTATAAAGTTAAAATCATAGTGTTGAAATAGAGGATAGATGTAGCAGGAATTTCGCTATTATCTATCTTTTTTTGATATAAAATTCACATAAAGTCAAGTGTTAATTTTGCGCGGTATGGATACATGTGTGAACGTTCCCTTCTTTTTTCTCAATACAGAATAAATAGTCAGAATAGTAAAATAATGGAGCGGGACACTAAAAAATGTAAGGTAGGGGAGAGCATGAAAGGCTATTCAAAAAAAGTTTTAGTAGGGGTAAGTTTTGCTAGTTTAATGTTAGGGAGTTTTCAAGGAAGCATATTGGCGAAAGATACTAAGGGAGAGCAAGTTTCATATCGAAATGTGCTAAAAATGGAGCCGGTTGGTGTACAACTGCCAGTGCAAGAGTTAGCTCATTCATCGAAAGTATTAGAAAGCAAGTCTTTTGAGAAAAGGCTACAATTTGCTGATTTATCGCAAAGACCACCTGAAGTAAAAAAGGAAAGTAAGCAATTAGCTGTAGCCAAAACATATACAATTGCTGAATTAAATCAATTAAGCAATCAGCAGTTAGTAGAGTTACTTGTAACAATCGATTGGGAGCAAATTACGGGGCTATTTCAGTTTAATAAGGACAGCCTTGCATTCTATCAAAATGATAGTAGGATGCAGGCGATTATTGATAAATTGAAGCAGCAAGGACAAGCTTATACGAAAGATGATTCAAAAGGGATTGAGACTTTAGTAGAGGTATTACGCTCTGGATTTTATTTAGGTTTTTATAATGCAGAATTAAGTAAACTTAATGAGCGGAGCTATCATGATAAATGCTTACCTGCATTAAAAATGATTGCGAACAATCCAAATTTCAGCCTCGGTACGTTAGAACAAAATAAAGTTGTATCATCATATGGGAAATTAATAGGAAATGCTTCGAGTGATGTGGAAATGATAACATCGGCTGCAAAGATTTTTAAGCAATATAATGATAATTTTTCTACATTGGTAGATAATCTTTCAGCTGGAAATGCGATTTACGATATTATGCAAGGTGTTGATTACGATATTCAATCGTATTTGTACGATACGAGAAAAGCACCGAAAGATACAGTATGGTACCAAAAAATAGATAGTTATATTAATGAGTTAAGTAGATTTGCGTTAATGGGAACGATTACAGAGAAAAACGGATGGCTTATTAATAATGGCATTTATTATACAGGTAGACTCGGCACATTCCATAGTACAGGGACAAAAGGATTACAAGTTGTAACAGATGCGATGAAAATCTATCCTTATTTAGGTGAGCAATATTTCGTAGCAGCTGAGCAAATTACGACGAATTATGGCGGGAAAGATGCAAACGGTAACGTTGTTAATTTAGATCAAATACGAGAAGATGGGAAGAAAAAGTATTTGCCGAAAACGTATACGTTTGATGATGGTGCAATTGTTTTAAAAGCGGGAGATAAAGTGACTGAGGAGAAAGTTAAACGTTTATATTGGGCAGCAAAAGAAGTGAAGGCACAATTCCATCGTACGGTTGAAAGTGACCAACCGTTAGAAAAAGGAAATCCAGATGATGTATTAACGATGGTTATTTATAATAGCCCGGCTGAATATCAATTTAATCGTCAATTGTACGGGTATGAAACGAATAACGGCGGTCTTTATATAGAAGGAACAGGTACGTTCTTTACTTATGAACGTACGCCAGAAGAAAGTATTTATAGTTTAGAAGAATTGTTCCGACATGAATTCACGCATTATTTACAAGGTAGATATGAAGTGCCAGGACTTTGGGGACAAGGTAAGATGTATGAGAATGAGAGATTATCTTGGTTTGAAGAAGGGAATGCTGAGTTTTTTGCAGGTGCAACGAGAACGGACAACGTCGTTCCAAGAAAGAGTATTATAGGAGGACTATCTTCGAATCCCGCAGAACGTTATACCGCAGAGCGAACGTTAAATGCAAAGTATGGAACGTGGGATTTCTATAATTATTCCTTTGCTTTACAATCGTATATGTACAATAAGAGATACGATATGTTTGATAAAGTTCATGATCTTATTAGGAAAAATGATGTAACAGCATATGATGCATATCGCTCTGCTTTAAGTAAAGATGCGAATTTAAATAAAGAGTATCAAGACTATATGCAAATGTTAGTAGACAACCGTGAGAAATATAATGTTCCGTTAGTGTCAGATGATTATTTAGCAACTCATGCACCGAAACCAGTTTCAGATATTGCCGCAGAAATTACAGCGGAAGCAAAATTAAGTAATGTATCAGTAAAGAAAAATAAATCACAATTCTTTAATACATTTACACTGCAAGGAACATATACAGGAACTTCTGCAAAAGGAGAATATGAAGACTGGAAAACAATTACGCAAAATGTAAATGATACGTTAAAACGTTTAAGTGCAAAAGAATGGACAGGCTATAAAACAGTAACAGCTTACTTCGTGAATTACCGTGTAAATGCATCAGGGCAATTTGAATATGATGTTGTGTTCCACGGTATTAATACAGAAGAAGGTGCAGTGAATAAAGCGCCGGTCGCGGTTATAAATGGTCCGTATAGCGGACATACGAATGAAGTAATCTCGTTTAAAAGTGATGGATCAAAAGATGAAGATGGGAAAATTATTTCTTATAAATGGGAGTTCGGTGATGGTACTGTAAGTAATGAACAAAATCCAACTCACGTTTATACAAAAGAAGGAACTTATACAGCAAAATTAACAGTAACAGACGATAAAGGAGCAGCTACTAGTGCTACAACGAGCGTAACAGTTCAAAAGAAAGAAGATAACAGTGTAGAAAAAGAGCCAAATAATTCATTCCAAACGGCGAATAAACTGCAGTTAAATCAAGTTTTACGTGCAAGTTTAGGAAACGGGGATACAAGTGATTTCTTTGAAATAAATATAGAAACTGCGAAAAACCTTCAAATTAATGTAACGAAGGAAAATAATATTGGAGTAAACTGGGTTCTTTATTCAGAAGCAGATTTAAATAATTATGTTACGTATGCACAGCAACAAGGAAATAAATTAGTAGGTAGTTACTATACGTATCCAGGGAAGTACTATTTACATGTATACCAGTATGGTGGTGGAACAGGGAATTATACGGTAGAAGTGAAGTGAAAAAAAGGGTCGCCATTCATGGCGACCCTTTTTTGTTATGCGTTATACCCGAATAATTTTAGATCTTCTCCTGAGTCTGAAATTATTTTTTCGAATCGCAATCCTACTTTTTCTAACAGCGTGCCTGAAGCGACATTATCTATAGAAGTAATTGCTACAATTCGTTTCAGTCCGAGCTTTTGTACACCGTATTCGATTACTGCAGCAGCTGATTCATAGCCGTATCCTTTCGAACGGAATTTTTCTAAAAAGGCAAAGCCGATATCAACATCTTCTAATGAATCTCTTTTAATAAGGCCGCACATACCAATTGGTGTGAGATCTTCTTTTCGTTCAACTAAGTAAAGACCAAAGCCCATTTTATTATACATATCGACGGGTCCATTTAAGATGTATTTTTTTGCATCTTCTAAGTTTTTAATGCCTTTATCACCAATAAATTGAATCCATGCAGGATCATTTACTAATTCAAGAATAAACGGAGCATCTTTTACATCGAGCCAGCGAAGAGTGAGTCTTTCAGTTTCAAGAACTATCAATCTATTGCACCACCTTTAAAAGTTATAACAATTAGTATGGATTGTGCGAAATAAAAGTGCAAGTTATTTTAATTGAGAGTTACTGTTCACATAAAGTTCGATTGTTTTGTATAAAAGGATATTTTATAATTAAGATTGATTGTAAAGAGTGAGATACTTATACAATGACTCCTAGGAAACTAGGAGTTTTTACTATATAACTATCATTATTACTAAATATGACGCACTACACATTCTACTTAAGGAGGTACATAATGAAGAAATTATATAACGCATCGTTTACGTATTTAATTATTGGTTTACTATCAGGAATATTCGCTAGGGAGTATGGGAAATTTAAAGGAATACTAGGATCTACACTATTAAATCTTTTGCATACACATACGTTAGTACTTGGCTTTTTCTTCTTTTTAATTGCTTTAGGATTAGCGAAAGTATTCGCTTTTCATGAAGTGAAAGGGTTTAATAAATGGTTTGTTTTACATAATATCGCATTAACTTTAATGTTAGGATCGCTGGCAGCGAGAGGACTTCTTCAACTAAATGGAGCGGACTTTAAAGGGTTAACTTATATTGTAGGGTTCTCTCATTCTCTGATGGCATTTACTTTAGTTTGGTTTATGATTTTATTGAAAAAATCGTCTAAAATATAGTTTTAAAAAAGAACTTGTAGGGAATACTGCAAGTTCTTTTTTTGTGTATCAAATTTTATAAATTTAACTATTCTGATTATTTCGTATAAAAATGGTATAATTAATGTAAAGTAAATAATATAAAAGGAGAGTATGTAATGGAAATAACAATTGAGCGTTTAGTAAATGAATTAAAGGATGTACTTCCTGAAGATCAAGTAGTGGTTAATAAGACAGTAAGAGAGTTACATAGTAAAGATGAATCTTACCATAACAGTAGTTTACCTGATGTAGTTGTTTTTCCAAAAACGATGGAAGAGGTTAGAGCAATAATGAAAGTAGCGAGTGAGCATAAAAAACCTGTCATTCCATTTGGAGTAGGTTCTAGTTTAGAAGGTCATATAATTCCTTATGAAAAGGGGATTACAGTTGATTTTTCATTAATGAACAAAATACTTGAAATAAGAGAGAAAGATTTTCTTGTGAAAGTACAACCAGGAGTGACTCGTTCTCAGCTCAATAAAGAATTGAAAAAGTACGGTTTGTTTTTTAGTGTAGATCCAGGTGCAGATGCAACGTTAGGTGGAATGGCTGCTACGAATGCAAGCGGAACGACAGCGGTGAGATATGGAGTTATGCGTGATCAAGTTCGTGATTTAGAGGTGGTACTTGCTGATGGACAAGTGATACATACTGGAAATTTAGCGGCGAAGTCATCATCAGGTTATCATTTAAATGGTATTTTCGTAGGGTCAGAGGGCACGCTTGGATGCTTTACAGAGCTAACATTAAAAGTATACGGCATACCAGAACATGTTATGGCTGCGAGAGCATCGTTTCCAACTATAAATGATGCGGTAGAAGCTGTTATTAATATACTGCAAGCTGGTATTCCAATTGCGAGAATAGAGCTTGTTGATGAACTATCTATGAAACAAGTAAATCATTATAACGAAACGAATTACAGAGAAGAACCAACACTGTTTTTAGAGTTTCACGGAAATGAAGCGGGATTAACGCAAGATATCGAGTTTACGAAGGAAATTGTTTTTGATCATAAATGTAAAGAAGTTGCTTTTGAAACTGAAACTGCGGCAAGAAATAAATTATGGGATGCAAGACATAACTTAGCTTATTCTTACGTTCATAGTTACCCTGGTAAAAAGCTAATGAGTACAGATGTATGTGTGCCAATTTCAGAGTTAGCTGGCGCGATTCAAAATGCGAAAGAGACGTTAGATAAGGTGGGCCTTGTTGGTGGTATTCTTGGCCATGTAGGAGACGGGAATTTTCACGTGCTCTTAATGATTGATCCAAATGATAAAGATGAAGTGAAAAAAGCGGACGAAATAAATGAAAGTATTGTACTGTATGCTCTTAAGCGTGGCGGAACTTGTACAGGAGAGCATGGCGTTGGAATAGGAAAGCAGAAGTATCAAGAAGAAGAACATGGTGCGGCATTATTGGTAATGGAGAAAATAAAGAAAGCTCTTGATCCGCAAAATATTTTAAATCCGAATAAAGTTTTCAAGCTAACAGATAAGGAATGATGAATTTTGGAGAAACGAATTATACACTTTGAAGGATTGGTCGTCTTATTAGCTGCGATTTATATATATGCATTATGTGGATTTAGTTGGTTATTATTTATCGTATTACTTTTTGCACCTGATTTAGCAATGGTGGCGTACGCTATTAACAAACGTGTTGGTGCACAAATTTATAATCTATTTCACACATATATCATATCAATATTACTTGTTTTAATAGGGGTCTATTTAAAGGTGGATACGATTTTAATGATTGGTTTAATATGGACAGCACATATTGGAATGGATCGAATGCTTGGGTATGGATTGAAGTATGAAACTGATTTTAAGGATACGCATATTCAGAGGTTATAAAAGTGATTTAAGAAGGGTGGTCAATTGAAACAATTTATTACTATTGAGAAATATAATACACAATGGGAAAGTGAATTTTGTAAATTACAGACGTTGATTAATAACGTAATGGGAGAACTCATTTTTTCTATAGAGCACGTTGGGAGTACATCTGTTAAAGGTCTTGCTTCTAAACCGATATTAGATGTCGATGTTGTAATAGAAGATTATGATGTTTTTCCAAAAGTAATAAAGAGGCTTGAACAGATAGGTTATTTTCACCAAGAAGAGTGGAGTTTTAAGGGGAGAGAAGCCTTTGGGAGAAAGGGTCAATATGTTCCGAGGGATGGGAAGAATACAATTTGGATGGAACATCATTTATATGTATGCGATAAGAATAGTGAAGAGTTAAGAAGACATGTAGCGTTTCGTGAGTATCTTCGTGGAAATCCAAACGTTGTTATTGAATATGGGAAGTTAAAGAAAGAGTTAGCAGAAACGGCGGAAAATCGCTTAAGTTATAGCTTAGGCAAAACGGAATTTATTGAATATGTATTAGAAAAAGCTATGAAGGATAGTTGAATAGAAGAGTTTGTATCAATACGAAAATAGACTAAGGTGGCAGAAATCATATAATGCCACCTATTATTTTTGAAACAAAGGTTTTACTATATGTACTGACCTTATAAAACAATTATCATCTGTCCCTGCCCAATAATAAATTTCATAAATATAATGAGAAATAAGAAGATAAGAAAAGAAAAGAAAAGAAAAGAAAAGAAAAGAGGGAGCTTATGTACATACCAAAATATTTCGCAATACAAGATGAAGAGATGAAGTACGAAATAATTGAACAAAATAGCTTTGCGACATTATTTTCTCAACATAACGGGGAACCATATGCAACGCATTTACCGTTGTTATTAAATAGGGAGACTCTAACTTTACATGGCCATTTCGCACGTCCGAATGAACAGTGGAAAGATAGTGGGAATCAACAAGTACTCGCTATATTCCAAGGGCCACATAGTTACATCTCGCCGTCATGGTATGAAACAAACAATGCAGTGCCAACATGGAACTATGTTGCAGTACATGTATATGGAGAGTTGGAAATTGTTGAAGATGAACAGGAATTAATAGATTCTCTTCAAGATTTAGTACATAAATATGAAGATCCACAGAGCACCTACTCACTTAATGATGTAGACCCGAATTATATGGGAGGATTAAGTAAGGGAATAGTTGGGTTTAAAATAAAGATAAATAAAATAGAAGGAAAAGCGAAGTTAAGTCAAAATCATTCTGTGCAAAGACGGAAATTAGTTGTGGAGGGACTTGAGAAAGTTGGTAGTGAAGGAAGTAGGGGGATTGCAGAATTGATGAAGGAAATAGAGTGAGAGAGAGAATTCATGTGAAATAAAGGGATGGTTCTATTTTTGTAGAAATATATTTTACTTAAAAAACTGCCTCCGTAGCTCTAGAAGGGAAGAGCGCCGGTTCGAATCCCGCCGTGGGTATATAGAAAACCGTATATTAAGAAGTAGCTTGTCTTTGTTATACTCATTTAATGGTAAAATTAAGGTTAATATATTTTATAGGGGGAAACAAACTGGAAGTGCTTTTAGTAGCCACTTTTTCAGCTATTATCATAATGATGACCGTTTTTGTTATAACAAAGGCTTGTTTTACGGGGTACAAGAGGAATGATATATCATTTCGGAATTTTATTTTTTTATCAAGTGTTTCAATTATGATAGGCTGTTTAGTGTTATTTGTACTACCATTTGGCTATGAAAAAATATTCGATTACATTAACTAAATAAGTGCATTTAAAAAGACCTTCTTAATTGAAGGTCTTTCATTTTTTAAAGTGCTTTTTCAGCTGTTGTTGTGTTGTAGTCTTTACTTACGTCAACGGATTGAACAAAGTCAGGTCTTTGTGGTGCCGGGAAATCCGCATGGCCTGCTTGATATGTAAATGAACTATTGAGACCGATAGATACAATACTTAGAACAGATAACCCTAAAACGATAGAACTAATTTTTTTTATCATTTTAATGCCCCTTTCTCAAATGTTTTTTCTTTTGCTTGTAACGCTTTATGAAAATACTCACTTGCTTTTATATGATTATTTTCATCGTAAAGTTTAATGGCTAACTTTTCTGAATATTCTTGAGTGTAGTTATATAAAGATTCTTTGTCGAAATACGTAATTCCTTCAAGAATAATTTTTTCTAAGTCTTCAGTTGACTCGTTATTGTTAAGGGACTCTAAAATTTTAAAGTGAAGCATATATTCTTCATTCTTAAGTTCTGTACAAATTTTCAATCCTTTTTTAATAAATTCTGAAGCGATATTTATTTCACCAAGTTTAGAATGTTCTCTTGCTTGTAAGAAAATTGCTTTAAAATGTGTCGGCATTTTTGTTGTCACTTCAGATAGATGACGAATAGCTAATGTCGATAAGTTTTGGTTAGCATATAGCCATCCTAAGTTATTACGCACTCTTAATAGTAATGATTCTTCATCCTGTTTCTGTAAAATATTGATTGCTGAATTATATTTTTCCTCTGCTTGCTCGTATTGTTTTAAATATACAAATGCTGCACCTAATACGCTTTCACAAGAGGCGACGTTCTTTTCATACCCTACAGCTTTTATGAAGAATTCTTTCGCTTTGGTTGCATATTCAATAGCTTCAATTGGCTGGTAAAAGTGATAATGGAAAATAGCCATTCGATAATTAAATTCACCTTTTTCTAGATCATCAATGGCATTTAGCAGTAGTGTTCCAGCCTTTTCATAATGTTCACTTGCTAAATTATAACTTGTTGTTAAAGTAGCATGAATAGCTTTAAATAAATGATAGTAGTAAGAAAGTGAATGGTTAGATGAGATTGCATAAGAATCTATCTTATCAAAACTATGTTTTGAAATGCTTAAACTATCTGCTAAAACTTTAAATCGAAAGTCTAGTAATGAATGATATAATGCTAAGTTTGCATCTTCTTCAAAGTTTAGTTCCTTTTCCTCAATTTCATGCTTTAAATTCGTTGCCTGTGAAACATCTTGCTTTAGCATAGCTAAATACCAATCATTAAATAGTTTTGTAATTTGTTCATTACCTTGTAGTTGAACGTTCATGAAATCCCCTCACTTTTCGAATATTCTTATAAAACATATTATCAAAAATAACAATATTTAGAAATGGGGTTTTATATTTCTCAATATTTGTTTAGTGGATTTATTATTAAACAAATTGGAATAAAGTTAGTTTTGTTCTTTAGTTTAAGGGAGGGGAGTGTGGAATATAGTAAGGATAACTATAAGATGCTTCAGTCTGTCTTTTTAAAAGGGAAGTGTATAAAAAAGGTGTGTTCATACAATTTGTATGAACACACCTTTTTTATGTTAAATAATCACGTCCCGCAAAAAGTCCTATAAGGGCGATTCGACGGCGCTGGAGGCATGCAGTAATCCGCTTGTTCTTGAGAATATTCATAAGGATTTGCTAAAGCTTGAAGAAGTTTCTCCATTACGCTATAGTCTCCATTTTTAACAGCTGCTTCTAGTGCTTCTTCTACTTTGTGGTTTCGAGGGATGATTACTGGGTTGTTATTTTTCATTAATTTGTATGCATCATCTTTCGATTCTTTTTGTCTTTCTAACCGAGATTGCCATAGCTCGTACCATTCTTTAAATTCAGGACTTTCAAATAAAGGTGCATTTTCTAATGTAGTGTCAGTTAATGCACGGAATGTATTTGTATAATCTGCTTTATATTTTTCCATTGCTTTTAAAAGTTTCTCAATAAGTGATTGATCTTGCTCTTCATTGCTAAATAGTCCTAATTTCTTCTTCATTCCGAGGAACCAATTGTTTTCGTACTGCACGCTAAATTTTGAAATTTCATCTTGGGCAATTTTTAGCGCTGCTTCTTCATCTTCGTGTAGAATCGGCATTAAAGATTCAGCTAATCGTGCAAGGTCCCATGCAGCCATATACGGCTGATTTCCATATGCGTAGCGGCCCTTTACATCAATAGAGCTAAATACTGTTCCTTGGTCATAATTATCCATAAAGGCACAAGGACCGTAATCAATCGTTTCACCGCTAATCGTTATATTGTCAGTGTTCATTACGCCGTGAATGAAGCCGACGAGTTGCCATTTTGCGATAAGGCTTGCTTGTCTCTTAATGACTTCTTGTAGTAGTGCGACATATGGATTTTCAGTAGATTCAACCTCTGGATAATGTCTCTTTATCGTATAATCAGCTAAAGCTATGAGATCCTCGATTGATCCGCGAGCTGCAGCATATTGGAATGTTCCAACGCGTATATGACTGCTTGCAACTCTAGTTAAAATAGCTCCAGGTAACTTCGTTTCGCGATAGATTGGTTCGCCAGTTGAGACTACTGCTAAACTGCGAGTAGTTGGAATATCAAGCGCGTACATCGCTTCACTAATAATATACTCACGTAGCATTGGACCGAGTGCAGCACGACCATCACCGCGGCGTGAATATGGAGTTGGACCGGAACCTTTCAATTGAATATCAAACCGTTCGCCTGAAGGAGTAATTTGTTCTCCAATTAAAAGGGCACGACCATCTCCTAACATGTTGAAATGACCAAATTGGTGCCCAGCATACGCTTGAGCTAGTGGATGAGCTCCTTCTGGAATAGTATTACCAGCTAAAATGGCGATTTCAGCGTCCTTTTTTAGTTCCTCAGGATTAAAGCCAAGAGATATTGCTAAAGAATTATTTAGTTTAATTAACTCCGGTGAGTGTACAGGAGTTGGGGGGATTTCTGTATAAAATGATTGTGGTAAAGTCGTATAACTATTATCTAAATTCCAACCTGCTTCATTATTTTTAGTCATTTTATCTCCTCCTTGTTTATTTTTTTATTATGTATTTGTACGTATGTATTCTTTGTAAAATTAGCTAAAAGTATAATATGATATTTCCCCTTGAAATCTATTGTAAGGACTTCATTGCACTATGTCTATTTAACAGCAAATAATAAAACTCCATTTTTAAAAAATGGAGTTTTATTATTATTTGATTTTTACAATTATCTTTCCTTTTGCTCTTCCGGACTCTGAATATTCCATTGCTTTTTGAGCATCTTCAAAAGGAAAAACTCGATCAATTATAGGTTGGATTTTTCCAGATTCAATATAGTTTGCAATTATACGTAATTGATCCCCACTTGGCTTCATAAATAAAAACGAATATTGTGCATTATGCTTCTTTTCAAGCGCAGTAAGTTTTTTGCTTGCTAATGAAAATAAGAGTGTTTTGAAAAATCCTGAACCATATTCTTTAGCAAATCGGGCATTCGGCATCCCTGAAACGGAAACGATGTTACCGCCGCTTTTTATAATATTGAATGATTTTTCAAGTGTCGTACCGCCGATTGTATCAAATACCGCATCATAATTTTTTAGTATATCTTCAAATTTTTCTGTTTTGTAATTAATAATTTCATCTGCACCAAGAGACTTTACTAAGTTCGCACCAGCTTCACTAGCGGTCGTTGCAACAGTAGCACCCATTATTTTTGCTAACTGAATTGCAAAAGTACCAACACCACCCGATCCAGCGTGAATTAAAATCTTTTGTCCTTTTTGTAAGTGCATGATGTCATGTAATGCTTGGTATGATGTTAAGCCAACAAGTGGAATGGACGCGGCTTCCTCAAAACTTAAATTTTTAGGTTTTAAGGCTATATCATCCTCATGAATGGCTATATATTCCGCAAAAGTACCGATCTTATCTTTTCTTGGACGTGCATATATTTCATCACCAACTTTAAAACGAGTCACTTTTGTACCGACTTTTACAATGACACCAGAAAAGTCATTACCAAGAATAAGGGGCATTTTATATTTAAGTAGCAACTTCACTTTTCCGTCGCGTATTTTAAAATCAATGGGGTTAATGCTAGCTGCATGAATTTCTGCGAGCACCTCATACTCATTTATGTCAGGGGTGGGCATCTCTGTCATACGCATTGGAACTTTCCCATACTTATCAATCACCATTGCTCTCATTTCTTATACCTCCAAATTTCAATAAAAGTTTTGCAGTAGCTTCTCAATATCTAATACAAGATTTTTTAATAATCCTAATTTTGTACGTATGTCAATATAATAAAAGTTCTTTGTACCTTCTTTACGCATTAAAATAATACCAGCTTCTCGTAAAATCTTAAGGTGATGTGATACTGCTGGTCGAGAAAGGTGTGTTTGTTTAGTGATTTCTCCAACACGTAATCCAGTTTGACATTCTGTTTTCATTAGAACTAACAAAATAGCTTGACGTGTTTCATCGCCAATTGCTAATAATACTTTTTGAGAATCAATAAAATCTTTTTTTATAACATTTAATTGTTCTTGTTTATTCATTTCAATCACTTTACCTCCAATAAATTAGTCGAAAGGTTTAAGATGATGAACCATTGTATCGATACGGTAATGCTACATGATTGTTGTATGAGCTGCAATATTGGGAAAGAAAATCGAGACGAATGGAATTTTATGTGTTGAAAATGGTAGGGGATAGAAAAGGGTTACATACCAGAATGGATGAAGTTTTAAAAATAGAAAATGATTTAATAATACGTTGTTTACAGATGATAAAGGGTAAGGATTTTTTTAAAAAATAAGCGGTCGTAACCCTGTATAATTTATAGGGTTATGACCGCTTATAATGTTTTTATTATTTTGGTGTCTACTAAAGTGAGTTCTTTAGTTTTACTCTTTCATACACGCATAATTCAGGCGGACTATAGATGTATGAAAAAGTAAAAGTAATTTGGGGCGTAATCTATCTATATGATAATTTAAAATGAAATATAAGTCTATATCTTTGTTGTTTTTTTGATTATATTTATGTCACTGAGCTCAGAACAATGATGTGGAGGGGAAATATATGAAATCGAATTATATACCAGTTTTAATTGTTGGAGGAGGATTATCAGGATTAGCATCTGCTTTATTCCTTGCAAAACATAAAATTGATTATTTACTGATTGAAAGGCACCCGACTACTGCAATTCATCCAAAAGCAGGTGGAATCACTTTTCGTACGATGGAGTTATTTCGAGAATTAGGTTTAGAACAAAGAATTAAATCAGCGGGTAAAGCATTAGAAAATTGCCGAGGAAGAATAGCAGTTCATACAATAGCTGAGGCGGAAAAGGAAGAATTGGCAAAAATGAGGACCGCTCAGTATGGAAACGATGAAAAGTTACTTCAAAAAATAGAAGAGATTAGTCCATCAAAACAAACGGCTTGTTATCAAATTACTTTAGAAGAGATGATGTTACTAGAAGCGAAAACATTAGGTGGGCAACTATCTTATTATCATGAATTAGTTTCATTTGAACAAAAGGAAAACGGAGTAATAGCAACGATTCGAGATCGTGACACGGAAAAAGAGAGCGTTGTTCATTGTGACTATGTAATTGCAGCAGATGGAGCGAAAAGTAAAATACGTGAGCAGCTAGGGATAAGTACCGAGGGGCGAGGTACAATCGGTGGCTATTATATGAATATTTATTTTGAAGCTGATTTAAGTGAGTTTATACAAGGAGATGCATTTGGTTTTTCTATGGTACTTCATCCGGAGGTTCTTGGTGCGCTCATTCCAGTCGATAACGTAAGAAAATGGATTTATCATGTAGCTTATGATCCAATAAAAGGGGAACGATTAGAGGATTTCTCTATAGAACGCTGTAAACAAATTATTCAAACAGCAATTGGAAGTACAAATGTTGAACCAGAAATATTAAGTGTTTTACCGTGGGAAGCGAGTGAAAGTACAGCGGTAAAATTTCAAGATAATCGCACTTTTTTAGTTGGTGATTCTGCACATATTATGCCGCCAACAGGGGGATTTGGTTCAAATACAGGAATACAAGATGCGCATAATTTAGCTTGGAAATTAGCTGCTGTTATAAAAGGGAAAGCAAAGCCAAAATTGCTAGAAACATATCATGAAGAGAGATATCCAGTTGCAAAATTAACCACGGATTATGCGAGTAGTTTATTATTTCGTGCTGCGAATAGAGAGGTAGGCAGTTTGAATAATATGGACGGCTTAGCTGTAACTGCTGGGTATCAGTATTGTTCACAAGCGATTATAGATAAATGCACTATTCCACATAGAATGGATATCGTAGAGTTTAACGGAAGACCTGGCACGCGAGCACCACACTTTTGGGGAACGTATGATGGAAAAGAAGTTTCGATACTTGATTTATTAGGTAACGATTTTGTGTTATTTACTGGAGTAGAAAATAGTGCTTGGGCCAAAGGTGTACATGATGTTTCATCTAAGCTAAGAGTAAATATAAAAGTGTATCGCGTTGGTTTAAGTGGAGACTTTATTACTCAAGAAGATGTTTTTAATGAAATATATGGGATGGAGAATGGAGGAGCTGTATTAATTAGACCAGATGGCTTTATAGGATGGCGTTCGGAAAAAGAGGTAGTAAATCCAGATGTAGTGCTTGGAGAGGTAATGGATAATTTATTAGGTGACTTTTAAGTAACTACGGAAGTATTGTCCTATATGGGACAATACTTCTATTTTTTTAGCTTACAAAATAAAAATTATGTAGTGAAGAGACATTATTATTATAAAAATATATTTGAATTAATCCCCTTTCTTTTTGTTTTTATTAGAATTTTTTTAGTTTTTAGTTTTAAGTGTTGACTATTACTAGATTGGACCATTTTTTTATTGTATTATATTTCTTAGGGATTACATATTACGCTAGGGAGTGGGACTATTTGACTATTGAACCTCCTATTTTATCAAATAAAGAAGTATATGTATTAACTGGTATGTTTGACCGTGAAACTATGATTGGAATTGAGAACCCCTTTGAAAATTGGTCAGATGAAGAAATAGACAAAGAATTAGATGTAATGCACGAGAATTGGACAAACGAAGAACTGCTCATAATAAAAGAAGATGAAACATTATGCAACAAACAACTTTTAGAATATTTTCGCATTTGTTTAACTACAGGATTTGTTATTGAAGTACAGATAAGTAAAAACAGCGCTTTAGAAAAAAACATTTTCTATTTTAGTGAAAAAAAAGTTATACAAAATGTAATAACAGATGATAACGGTGATAAACAATGTACATTTAAAGAATGCGGGACACCAGATGTAGCTTGGCAATTTATATATCAAGCATTACAGCCTAAAAATACTTTTTCTCGTCCAAATTATACATTTAAAATCCCTTCTTCTGCATATAAAGAAAACATTTTAAATCAATCAAACAAGCAATTAGTAGATTACTTGAAACTTTACTTAGATAATGAAGCTTCCTTAGAGTTAGCAAACATTATACATAATCGTGAAGAGTTAAATACTGTTCAAGTTCATTATTATATAAAGGACTCATGGTCTACAGACTGTATTCAGTTTTTATATAGTCAAAACCAATATTGGCTAATCCAAAAAGTTTTAGATAATGAGCAAACACAAACGAATTTTATTTGCCTTGATACCTTTACAATTACTGAAGAGATAAAGAAAATGGTACTTTATCTTAAATCATTAGGCGGTGAAACAAGGTGAGCGGTGAAATTAAGGTTACTCCTGACCATTTAAGGAAACTGGCTTCTAATATAGAACAAACAGCTCATGAGCTATCTGAAACATATCAACGTATCAATCAGCAGTTATTTGATCTACCTTTCCAAATATCTGGAAGAGATGCTGTGTTAAATCAATCCCAATACGCAGGATCCATGTTAGCTACTATAACGACCGTTTTAAAAGAACATAGTGATTCATTAAGAAAAGCTGCTGATCGTTTTAAGAAGGCTGATCAACAAGAAGTTTCATTTGGAGAAGAAGCAATTGATATAAATTGGTTTGCACCGTTTGGTGGCGATATTGGTGATTGGAAAGATAACCCTGCAGGGTCTTCATTTACTTTACTGGGTACCGTAACGGAAGGTGCAGCTGCCTACAAATTGGCATCTTTACATAATAAAGGCTTGCGTGTAACACCCTACACAGATAGAAAAGGAAAAGAAATGGTAAGATTTCAAAATCGCACCGTACTAAAGGATAAAAATGGACTTAATGTGATAAGGCGTACAAAATTACCTTTAGCCGAAGTAAAGCAAATAGACGATGTAAAAAGGCATGTTTTATCACCAAAAGGATTTCTTAAAGACTCATTGAAATTAAAAACAAATGCTTTAGGCTATGCAGCTATAGGGTGGGATGTAATTAATGATACAAAGGAAAATATTGAAAATAAAGCGTCAAAAACTAAGATAGCTGGTGATATTATTGGTGATGCAGCAATTGGGGTTGGTACAACTGCTGTAAGTGCCTTTGCGGGAGCTCAAGTAGGTGCAGCTGTTGGAACTGTTTTTGGAGGTCCAATCGGAACTGTTGTTGGAGCTTGTTTTGGCTTTGGTGTTTCTATAGGAGCTAGTATAATAACAGATGGAATTAAGTTTAACAAAGGTGATTGGAATCATGATGGTAAACAGGATTCGATAAAAGATAGAGTTAAATCTGGAATCGGAGCAACTTTAGATAAAATTTTTTAGTTTTTGGGAGATTAATATGGAAAAATACCACGGAAAAAGCACAGAACAAATTATTCGGAAATTGATGCCTTACAGTGTTAGATCGAGTGTCATTATGGTGTGGGTAGTTATTAATTTTATGATTTTAACCCCATTTTTATTTCCTCCAACCTTTACTATATACTTATATATAATTTTACCTTTTCTTTTGACTGCTAATATATGGGGGGGATGGGTATTTTTTTGTAAACCAAATGAGCCAAGGTTGGTACACATTTTATATAATGGATTTATGGGAATAACTTTTTCTTTTGGAAGCTTTATAGTGATTCAAAAGATTGCATATACCTTTATTAAAATTGAAACACCTCTGTTTTTTATTGTTACTTTTGTGCTTTACATTTTTACAATTTATAAATTAATTTCTATTGGAATGAAAAGTTTTTTAAGGCGATTAAACAATGAAGAAAATGACAATATAAAAATTTCTCCAATTGTTTATTTATCAGGATTGGGATATATTATTGGACAAATATGTGTAGGTACATTATCACAAAATGCTTTAGCGACGGTCTTAATTTTAGTCTTTTCTTTATTGGCTGTTGTGTCTAGTATATATGGCGTATACATATGTGTATATATTGATTTAAAGAAGCGGGAAACCAAGCTAGATTCCTTAAATTCTTAAAAAAAACAATTAATAAGGAGGAGGCCATACAATGAATTCGCAACTTTTTCCTATAGGCTCTATTGTAATTTTAAAAGAAGGTACAAAGAAAATCATGATTTTTGGGCGGAAACAACAAGTAGAAACGGATGAGGTAAGAAAATTCGATTATATGGGATGTCCTTATCCAGAAGGCTATATTAATCCAGATTTCACTTATTTATTTAATCATGATGATATTCAAGAAGTTGTTTCAACTGGATATGAAGATCAGGAAGAGCGTACTTTCCAAGAAAATGTATTGTCTAAAATATAATAAGAAATAATGTAAAAAAACTGTTTTAACAAGCAGTTTTTTTTTACATTATTTCTTATTAGTGATGCAACAAATGGAACCTTTATTGGAATGAAATAAGCTTGGTTGTTTTTATAGAAATTAATATATAAACTGATGGAATCAAATTTAACAAAGGTGATTGGAATCATGATGGTACACAGGATTCGATAAAAGATAGAGTTAAATCTGGAATCGGAGCAGCTTTAGATAAAATTTTTTAGTTTTTGGGAGATTAATATGGAAAAATACCACGGAAAAAGCACAGAACAAATTATTCAGAAATTGATGCCTGACAGTGTAAGATCGAGTGTCGTTATGGTGTGGGTAGTTATTAATTTTATGATTTTAACCCCATTTTTATTTCCTCCAACCTTTACTATATACTTATATATAATTTTCCCTTTTCTTTTTACTGCTAATATATGGGGGGTATGGGTATTTTTTTGTAAACCAAATGAGCCAAGGTTGGTACACATTTTATATAATGGATTTATGGGAATAACTTTTTCTTTTGGAAGCTTTATAGTGATTCAAAAGATTGCATATACCTTTATTAAAATTGAAACACCTCTGTTTTTTATTGTTACTTTTGTGCTTTACATTTTTACAATTTATAAATTAATTTCTATTGGAATGAAAAGTTTTTTAAGGCGATTAAACAATGAAGAAAATGACAATATAAAAATTTCTCCAATTGTTTATTTATCAGGATTGGGATATATTATTGGACAGATATGTGTAGGTACATTATCACAAAATGGTTTAGCGACGGTCTTAATTTTAGTCTTTTCTTTATTGGCTGTTGTGTTTAGTATATCTGGAGCGTGTATATGGGTATATGTTGATTTGAAGAGGAATGAAATGGATGGGATGCATAATGGACAAATATAATGGAAACAACATAGTTGATTGTATGCGAATATTAATACCATTTGATATAAGGAATGTTGTAGGGGCCTTTGTGTGGGTTATCATGAATTTTATGCTACTTATCATTTTATTCATATTTCCACCGTACAATATATACTCTTACGTAGCTTTACCATTTTATGTGATATGTAATCTATGGGGGATTTGGGTTTCCTTTTATAAGCCTCGGCAGCCTCAATTGCAACATTTACTATATTCTGGATTTGTTTCGTTAAGTATTTCATTTTGTAGTTTTATAGCTGTGCAAAAGTTAGCTTACGAATTCGTAAAAATAGAGTCACCTTTATTTTTTATTCTATCGCTTATTGCATATAGTTTAATTGTTTATAAATCTGAATTATTCTGGATTAAATATTTTACAGCCCGCTTAAGGGGGACAACTGATCAAGATGTGAAAATTCCTAAAATTGTATATTTTTCGGGTTTAGGTTATATGATTGGTCAAGTTATTATTGGGATTTTGAGCCAAAAAGCTATGGCGATTGTGATAATCGTTATTTTTTCATTTATTTCAGTTGTTTTCCTAGCGCTAAGTACACATTTGTATTTTTACTTTGATTTCAAAAAACAATGTATTGCTTCAGGACATTTAAAAAAATTACATTCTCAAAAGAAGCCTAGATTGTCAAGGAAGGAAAGGAGACAATCCACGGCTGCTTCGGGACATGTAAATATACCCTATTCTCAAAAGAAACCTAAACTTACAAGAAAGGAGAAAAGACAATGAATTCGCAACTTTTTCCTATAGGTTCTATTGTAATTTTAAAAGAAGGTACAAAGAAACTCATGATTTTTGGGAGGAAACAACAAGTAGAAACGGATGAGGTAAGGAAGTTCGATTATATGGGGTGTCCTTATCCAGAAGGCTATATGAATCCAGATTTCACATATTTATTTAACCATGATGATATTCAAGAAGTTGTTTCAACAGGATATGAAGATCAAGAAGAACGTACTTTCCAAGAAAATGTATTGTCTAAAATATAATAAGAAATAATGTGAAAAAACTGTTTAAATAAGCAGTTTTTTTTACATTATTCCTTAATTCCAGTTTGGATGTTTCATTCCATGTAAACTAGTACCACCTGTGACGATAATTTGTGCACCTAAACCTTGTTGATAAGCATGTAAAGGAGTTTGCCAATTACCAGGATGGGAACCACCGAAAACGAAAATTGCATCACACTGTTGTGGTGTTGATTCTTTTAGGAAAGCGATTTCGGTTATTTCTTCAATTTGTTTTTTCGTAAGATGTGGGACTTCAGGATATTTAGGGATTACCATATGAAAACCTCCTATATAGTGAAATGTTAAATTCATTATATAGCGATGTTGTTTAGTAGAAAAAGGGAAGTTTTTCATTTGGCAGTTCCCCTTTTATGATAACTCTCCTATAAACAAAAGTTTTCCTTCATCATAAAATCCATCTTCATCCTTGATTATCTCTTGGAAATGCAATGTTTGGACACTGTTAGAAATTGATATTTTCCATTCATGCCCGAAGTCGGAAGCATTGGAGAGGGGAATCCATTTTTGAAATTCGTTATCTCTATTGAAAAAATTTTGAAAGTAGTCATCGTTTTTAAATATGATGATTTGTGAGTTCCATAAGCTTGCTATTTTGATCATAACAACGACTCGATATGTATTTGTATCGTTCGGTTTCATTGTCATTAATTGATTCGCTTGATTTAACAGGGTTTGAATGCACAATCGCTTTACTTTCCTAGGTGTTGTACTAGAATCGATAAAAGCTTGAGAGCCTGGTAAAGGCATATGCCAGTATTCATCGTTATAGAAAGTAGACGGAAATGCTTTAGTAGAGTCTTCAATTCTTTTTATAAGAGTTTTTGTTTTTCGTTTCATTCCGCGTATTTTTTTTCACACATTGTTGATCATCTCCATAAATTTTTGCAAGGCAGCTGAGTGGAAAATATCTTTTCGAATAATAAAGGTAGTAGGAACCTTTCTAAAGTGATTTGGTAATGTATTTAAAGATAAACCATGTTCGTAATCTGGAATAATAGATTTCAGCATAATAGCCGTACCCATACCTGATTTTACACATGCAAGTATTGCTTCAATTGTTCCGAACTCTAGTATTCTTTTAGGTGAAATCCCTTCTTCTTGAAGCCAGTTTTCTAATAGTTTTCTGTAATAACAACCTTGACTAAAAGCGAGTAAATTCAGTTCTTCTATTGTTTTAAAGGAAGATAGAGGAGTCTTGCTAATGAGAACGAGTTCTTCTTCTCGAAATGAAAGTGTATGAAGTTCAGTATGCTGAATATTTCCAGCGATAAGAGCCCCGTCTAGTTTTCGCTCTAAAACGAGCTGAGTTAATTGGTCTGTCGTATTTGTTTCTAGAATCAATTCAACTTCTGGATACTTTTCATAATAGGTCGTTAATATAGGCGGGAGACGAACGGCTGTTGTCGATTCTGTACACCCGATTTTTAACGTGCCTTTTGGCTCGGTTCCGTTACTTTGGACAGCTTGAATGGATTGATCGATTAGATGGATGATTTGTTTTGCATATGTTAATAAAATTTCTCCGTTAGAAGTTAAAGTAACGCCTTTTCCATTTCGATAAAATAAAGGCACACCTAACTCAATTTCTAGTTGTTTTATACGCATCGTTACACCTGATTGTACATAGTTTAAGTTTTTAGCAGCATGAGATATATTTCCTACTGTCGCAACTTCATAAAAAACCGTTAAATCTTTTATGTCCATTTATTATCAACCCGAAAAAGGTATCAATTTTTTTGATGGATTCTATTATTAACACTTATTTTACATGATATCAGAACCTTCATACAATGAAAGGGATATGGGGGAGATAACGTTGATAAGTGAAGAAAAAATTGAAAAGTACAGTAGTTCTAATAAATGGATCATGTTAACTTTGGCAACGGTAGCACAGGCAAGTGCAACACTTATAACATATGGAGTAGGGGTACTCGCTTTATTTTGGAAACAGAAATATGTACTTTCGAATATGCAGGTTGGGTTGTTAATAAGTTCTGTAAATATTGGTCCGCTGTTTTGTATGCTTTTTGCCGGAAGGTTACTTGATCGATATAACGAAAGAATATTAATTGGAGCGAGCACTGTATTACTTGGCGGGGCGCTTTTACTTGCTCATATGGCAAGGGGCTTTATTGGGCTATTATTTGTCCTTCTTTTAATAGGAACTTTTTATAGCGTATCTCAGCCAGGGGGAAGTAAAGTAATCTTGAAATGGTTTCCGAAAGAAATGCGCGGATTAGCTATGGGAATACGGCAAGCTGGTATACCTATTGGCGGGGCATTAGCAGGAGTAACGATCCCTTTGCTTACAATCAAATTTAGTTTATCTTATACGATAAATGTTATTGCAACTATATGTATAATAGGCGGGTTATTGTTTTTCATATTTTATAAGGAATCGTACGTACGAGAACACACGAGCCAAGAAAATGTAAGTATTTCTTTTTGGATGCAGTTAAAAAAGGTAATATGTAAAAAAGAGCTGTATCCAATTTTTATTACAGGTATTTGCATGATTTCTTTACAAATGATATTAGTCGGACATTTTATAAAATTTTTAGTCATTGAAAAATCGATAACACCTATTTTAGCAGGGAAAGTATTTTCAGTTATGCTAGTTGCAGGAATGATTGGGCGAATTATATTAGCTACAATAAGTGATACATATTACAAAGGTGATCGTCGTACACCTTTATTAATAACTGTATGTATATCTTTTTGCTTAATTTTAGTTGTTGTAATGAGTATAAACACAATGACACTTGAGGCATTGTTTGTGATGAGCGTACTGCTAGGGTTCTTTGCGATCGGTTGGTTTAGTCTTTTTATGGTTGAAGTTGCTGAGTCTGCAAGTGAGGAATTGGTAGGCCTAACAGTGAGTTTTGCGCTTACACTTAATCAAATTGCTATTATCTTTGCACCTGCTTTGTTTGGTTATATAGTAGATGGAAAAGGCTACACATATGCATGGATAGGTATAGCTGCATTACTAAGCGTTTCAGCGGTTAATTTATGTAACAGTAAAAGAATATTAAAAACGTAAATCTTTTATGAAGAAAATCTAAAGAAATGTCGTGAGAGTGACATTTCTTTTTTTATATGCTGTATAATCAATTTAGAAATGAGATTGGTTTTCATTAACGCTCATTTCCTCTTTTGAAATTACCTGTAATTTTAGCCATAATAAGCTGTTTTTCTTTTTCGTTACTTGCCCGATTTATTTTGTTTAAAAATTTTTCAGCATCATTTCCTTTTAAAATTATAATCTGTTTTCCGTAATATTCAATTAAAACTATATTGTTTTTTGTTACTCGATAATGAAACATCATATCATCTAAACGATTGCGCTTATCGGTCTTTTTCAAATTAACGCCTCCATTCTTGTTAATGTGTAACGAATGTTACATAAAAAATTAAAATTAAAGTTGGATGTATCCGATTGTAAGGTGGAAATTTTGTGAAAAAGAACTACAATAGAGAGTAGTTAAAATTTGAACGTTAGAAAAAGGAATCTAGTTTACTATGAGGAATAATAGAGTAGATAGATTATAAGATATTTAAAAACTAAAAGATATAGAATAGAATAGAATAGAATAGAATAGAATGGAAAAGTATAAAGTGAAACTAGATAAAAGAGGGTTCCCATATGTTTAAGAAATGGTTAATCGCTTTCTTTGTTTTTGCTATTTTTTGTGGGAGTGTCGCTGCACTCATACATGCAAATAAAGAAAAGAAATACAGTTTGAAGGCATTTTCAAATTTTGAGGATAAAGTTGGAAATGTTCAACCGAAAGTTGATGCGAATCAGCAAAAACGTTATGATATTGCAGCAACGAAACTCGATCAATATTTAAAAGATAAAGGATTTAACGGAACGGTTCTCGTAACGGATAAAAATAATGTGGTTTTACGAAAAGGCTACGGGTATGCGAATATAAAAGATAAAGTTTTAACAACGCCAAGAACAAAATATCGCATCGGTTCCATAACGAAAACAGTAGTTGCAATATCTATATTACAGCTAAGAGAAAAAGGGAAATTGAATATTGAAGACAATGTAAATAAGTATATTCCATCGTTTCCAGCAGATAAAAACATTACGTTACGAAATTTGTTAACACATACGTCCGGGTTACCAGATCAGGGACAAGGTAGTGTTGATGCGGCATCACGTTTAAAGTTAGTAACGTGGATTGGAGCGCAAAAGTTGCAATTTCCTGCAGGGACAGGATGGAAATATACAGATTATAATTATATGGTACTTGCGTATATTGTAGAAAAGATATCGAATAAACCGCTTGCTGAATATGTGAAAGAAAACATTTTTACTCCTGTTGAAATGAATGAATCTGGTATGGGTGCAACTCTCCCTGAAGATATTTTCTTAGCAGAAGGTTACACGAAAAAAGATAATGAGTTAATAGCTGCACCCCGCTTAAAAATGAACTGGCTGTATGGTTGTGGTGAAATGTATACGACCGTTGAAGATATGAAAAGATTAGATGAGGCTATTATGGATGGAAAGCTGATTTCTAAACAAAGCTTATCAGATATGTTTACAGTATCACCTGCGAGAAAATATGGATTTAGCTTCTATATTTACCCAGATTATTATCATAACCACGGTGTATTAGCTGGCTGGAACACTTTTAATAATTTTAACTGGGATAAAAGAACGTTTGTAATATTATTCTCTAACGTACAAAATGGTATGAATGATACATTTAATCAAGAGTTTAGAAAATTAGTGAATGATTTAATAGAAGGAAAATAATTATTTAAAAATCGGTATTGATATAAAATTATCAATACCGATTTTTTTTATTTAGTGAACAAGCATGTATGAGAGGGGATTAGTATTAGAATAAATTTATGAAGGAAGTTAAATGATATGGATGTTAAATATAGGAAGTGTATTTTGTGAATGTCATCTATTTGTATTGAAATTATGTGATTATCATGCGGAAGAATAATTGGTAATTTTTACATTGATGAAAAAGCTTGAGCTTCACACTATGTTAAGCCTTACAGTATTGTAGACATGAACAGGAGGTTGAAAAATGAAAAAAATAGTAAAGTTTTGTTTAATAGCTACATTATCTACAACGATTATTAGTGGATGTTCTTTTGAAGGGAATAATGAAAATGCCAAAGGGAAAGAGAAAGAGGATAAAAAAGTAGAGGTACAGAAAAACGCTGGAAAATATACGATGCCGGATGAAAAAGATAAACATGAAGGTACATGGCTACAATGGCCTCATGAATACACATATGGTCAAGAGTATAAACAAGAAGTTGAACCTATTTGGATTAAGATGGCAAGTGCTTTAACTGAGGGTGAAAAAGTCCACATTGTTGCATATGATGAGGAAGAGAAAAAGCGAATCAATAAGCTTTTAATAGATAAAGGGCTGAATATGGATAAAGTTGATTTCTTTATCGCTCCTACTGATGATGTGTGGGCAAGAGATAGTGGACCGATTTTTGTTTATGACAATAATAAAAATCTGAAAATATTAGATCCAGCATTTAATGGTTGGGGAAAGAAAACTCCATATAAAAATGATGCCCGTATACGTGAGAATGTTAGTAAACAATTAGGGATTGAAAGAATTGATTGGGGGAAATTTGTCCTTGAAGGTGGCGCAATTGAATTAGACAGCAATGGGACTGCTTTATTAACTCGAAGCGCAGTAACGAATAAAAATAGAAATCCTGATTTATCAGAAGCGGAAATTGAAAAATATATAAGTGATCTTGGGGTGACAAACTTTATTTGGTTAGATGGAGTGCCTAATTTAGATATTACTGATTTTCATATTGATGGATTTGCTAAATTCCATGATAAATCTACAATCGTAACGATGGCAGAAGATGACTTGGCTGAATGGGGCTTGTCAAACAAAGATATGGATAAATTGTTAGATGCAAAAAATGCTTCAGGACAGAAATATAAGTACGAATACTTACCGCTTAGTAAAGATAAAGTTACTTTAGAAGGTGGAAAAACTCTAGATTATAAGGGGTCATATATCAATTATTATGTTGGGAATACAGTTATATTGGTGCCTAACTATAATGATCCAAATGACAAAATCGCAAACGATACGATTCAGAAATTATACCCGGATCGTAAAGTAGTGGGAATTGATGTGAGAGAGCTTTATAAAAATGGCGGAATGATCCATTGTGTGACACAGCAACAACCGATTCAATTGAAGTAATCGATTATAGTTTCGTTATTTTGTCTTGTTTTAACATCTGTAACAAGAATGGAATGTATAATTTTAATGTAACGATAATTAAATGAAAGTATATTGTCATTATTGTTTTATATGGAAAAGGAGAAAAATGTTTGTGTTAAAGAATTTTAAAAGAGTATTTTCGTTTTTCCCTATCGTTCTACAGTACATTATAAATGTAGCTTTGATCTGTTTGGGAATTGTTTTAAGTGTGTTTCTTATGAAAGAAGTCATTCAATTTATACAAGAACTTAAATTAAATAGTGAGGAATCTAGTTATCATTTAATTGATAGCATTGTCGTATTCTTTTTATATTTTGAATTCATTGTAATGATTATAAAGTATTTTCAAATGAACTTTCATTTTCCATTACGTTATTTTATATATATAGGTATTACGGCTATTGTTCGTCTAATTATTATAGACCATGATAGTCCAATGGATTCATTGATATATGCTTGCGCGATTCTTGTATTAATTAGTGCTTTATTCATTGCAAATTCTAAAATAATGCGTCGTGATTTAGAAGAGTGAACGTTTGTTGTTTAAATCAAAAAAGATGTTTTATCTTTTGGTAAAAAGGAGTAATAGTATTGAAAGAAATAATCTTAACCAGTTTTATAATAATAGGGTTTATGATTCTACTATTTAATTGTATACTTTCATAATTTAAAAGAATAAAAGGTTAATAAGGAAAGAGGTTTTTGTAAATATGGTTCATTACAATAATCAAAATAGTTTACATCAAATATTTACATTAAAGGGAACAGTTATAAGAGATATTTTCCCGCAAATTTTATTATATATATGTATTTCAACGATAGTAACTGTGATTAATTATTATTATGTAGAAATAAAAATTAATCAAACTCCTTGGGTAATTGTTGGAGGAGCTTTAGGTCTACTGTTAGTTTTTCGTACTAACACTGCCTATGATAGGTATTGGGAAGGTAGAAAGTTATTTGGCACGGTTGGTGCTTGTACTAGAAATTTGGCAGTTAGTTTTTTATGTTATTGGGAGTCTGAAGGGAAAAAGACGGATCAGGAAAAATTAAAATTTTTACATTTGTTAATTGCTTTTCCAAAGATAGCGAAAGGACATTTGAGAGACGAAAAAGATTTATCCGAAATAAAAGCATTGTTTGATATTTGTTCTGAGAAGGAAAAAGAAATGTTGGCTGAGTCTATTCATTTACCGATTAGTATAGTTTTTATGTTAAAAACTATACTATCAAAAGGTTTGAAAACGGGTCAAATTCACCCAAATGCAATAATTAATATGGAAGCTGATTTGAATACTCTGCTTACGGCTGTGGGTGGATGTGATCGGATCAAAACAACGCCTATTCCTTTTGCATATTTTGCTCATATTAAAATTTTACTGCTCATATTTTGCGGGACTTTATCAATTGGTCTTGTTGATAGTCTTGGATGGTTTACAGTACTTGCAACTACGTTCATAAGTTTTGCATTTATAGGGATTGAAGCAATAGGGGTTGAAATTGAGGATCCATTTGGTCAGGATCCAAACGATCTTCCGCTAGAAGGGATTTGCATAGGGGTAGAAACACATTTAGTGAATTTATATAATCAAAACGCCCTGTTAGAAGTAATGGATTTGAATCTTGATAAAAAAATCATCTAATCCGTCATTGTGTACGGCGATTAAAATTTAAAAATCTTGTCAAGAGTCAGTTTATGGCTTAACGACGGCTTTATATTTTTTATATAAATATATAATATTTCTCCGTGCTATAATCCATTCATGAAATGTGCACGTTTCAAAAATTGTAATGAAAAGAGAAATGAATTGGGGAATAGTTAGCTTATTGAAAACAGTTATTCAATCATTATTAAAAAGCGAGGTAAGTAATATGGAACAAAAACATAGTGGCATTATTTTTACTGCAATACCAGATGAATCGAATGAATATTATCGACCATTTTATGAAGACATTATTTATTTTAATGAATACTTAAATGAAAATAAAGCATTTACCGATCAACTTATATCTTTATCTGTTGAAGAGCAAGACTTTCATACAAACTTTTTTGAGTATGATGATATTTGGCTAAGAGATGTTGCACCAGTTGTAACAAATCATCTAGTTAAATTCAAATATCAACCAAATTACTTACCGAAAGATCAAGGACGATATTTAGATCAACAATTTAATAAATGGTTGAAAAAAAACGACTTTGAATATGTGACATCTCCATTGATATTAGACGGTGGAAATCTTATTTGGAATAAAAAAGATACCGTTATATTAACGGAACGCATATTTGATGATAATTATGATTGGACGGAAGAAGAAATTATAGAGCAACTGGAATGGGATTTAGATGTGAGTCGGGTTATTATTATTCCTGCTGAAGAGGGAGATGTACTTGCGCACGCAGACGGAATGGTTAAATTTATTGATGAACATACAATGTTTATTAGTGATTTTTTAGGGGATCATGAATTTAGATATAAGGTTCAAAAGATTATACAAGAGCAAATGCCAGAGGCTGAATTTATAGTTGTTCCTTCGTCATATACAGAGAAGGATCAATACGATGAAGAGATAGCGTCAGCAAAAGGTTTATATATAAATATGTTAGAAACATGTGATACGCTTTACGTTCCTAAGTTTGGATTAGCTAAAGATGAGGAAGTTTTACGATATATTCAACAGCATACTGAGAAACAAGTTATTCAAAGTCATGTAGGAGAAATATCGACAATGGGAGGCGCGATGAATTGTTTAACGTGGTATTGTCCTAGTCATTTGTTACCTTCAAAAATGAAAAGGCTGAACGATCAGAATGAAGGTTCTTCAATCAGAAAAATATTTGATTGGTTTTAATAAATAAGCTTATATATAAGAAAATGTATTCAAGGGGTATTTATATGTATACAATTACTGAATTTTCACGGATTTGTAAAATGAGTACACGAATGTTAAGGCATTATGATAAAGAGGAAATATTGAAACCAGCATATGTGAATCCGGTAAATGGATATAGATATTATGAGCAAGGGCAGCTTGAAATAGCGTTGAAAATTAAAAAGCTAAGGGAGTACAAGTTCCCTTTACCGAAAATTAAAATAATTCTTCAATCATCAGATCAAGATTCATTTATTAAACATATGCAATCGCAAATTATAGAGTTGTCTCATGAGGTGAAACAAAATTTACAGGTTATTTCAGAAATGAATGAAATGGTAAATATGAATCATGGTTTAAATATTGCTCGCCATAGAAGTTACGATATATTAATTGGAATGAGAAATGAAATAACGGTAATTGCTCAAAGACTACAAATAGATATAGATGATATGGATAATTATTTTTATTCCTTATATGAAAAAGTACAAAAAAATAGCTTGCGAATAGTCGGTTCTCCATCCGCAGTTTTTTATGATGAAGAGTATATTCCAAATCACAGTGATATTGAATTAAGAATTCCGGTTATGTATGAGGACAATAAAGGCGTATTACAAGAGTGCGAAATAAAGAAGCTAAATCAGCATCAAATCGTTACTACTATGCATTATGGCAGCTATGACTATATAGGTTATGCTTATATAGCGTTAGAAGAATGGATTGAAAGAAATGGTTATGTAATAAATAATTCACCATATGAGGTCTACATAAAGGGACCTGAATGTGATTGTTTAGTAGAAGAGTATGTCACACAAATTTGTTTTTTAGTTACGAAAATAGAATGAGAATAAGGATTGACATTAACATTATGTCAATCCTTATTCTATTTATGTAAGTAATTCATCATAATAAAAAGGAGAAAGAATATGAAAAGAACAATCATGATTATTTGTCTGATTCTAAGTATGACATGGGTTTCAGCGTGTACTCCTGGAGTAGGAGAAGGTGAGAATGGTAGCTTCGTTCTACCTAATCAGTTGCCAAAAAATGTAGTGTTTAAAAATGGTACAATCTATACTTCAAATGACAAGCAAGACATTGTAGAGGCTGTAGCCGTTAAAGAAGGGGAAATTACATTTGTTGGTTCAAACAAAGATGTAGAAGAATTGATAAATGAAGATACGAAAGTGATAGATTTACAAGGGCGTCAAATACTGCCTGGTTTTGTGGACAATCACAATCATATATTTGAGGCGAAATCACCAGCAGCAGGGAATTGTAGTGTTTCACCGGATGCTGCGCTGCAAGAACAACGCTCGTATTTAAAGGCTTGTAAAAAAGATGTGAAAGATGGTGAATGTATAAGCGGAACAGGATTTAGTTTGGAAGAGCTGTTAAAAGATATGGACGAAAAATCAGAACAACAAACGCCATTACAAGTTCTTGATGAGTTATTTCCTAATAACCCTGTATTAATTATGGAAAGAACTTCTCATTCTGTATGGGTTAACTCAAAAGCATTGGAAGTAGCGGGAATAAATAAAGAGACGAAAGATCCGCAAGGCGGAAGAATCATCCGGGATCCAGAAACAGGAGAACCTTTCGGGCTTCTGTATGATACAGCAGGGGATATCGTGATGGAAAAAGCATGGAATTCCCAGCCCAATCTCTTTGAAAAAAATTATGAAGGTTTGTTAGACGGTTTAGATGAGGTTGCGAAGAATGGTATTACTACAGTCGGCGATGGACGTCTTTATTGGAAACGAGGCTGGTTAGATGTTTGGAATAAAGTTAATGATGAGAAAAAGTTAACGTCGCGAGTAGTACTTCGTCCGTGGGTATATCCGAACTTAAATGAAGCAGAACAAATGGAGTATTTCAAAAAAATTAAGCGTGATGATGTATCATCTCGAATGCTTATTAATCAAGTGAAAATGTATAGTGATGGAATTAGCATTAACAGCACAGCTAAAATACTAGAAAAATATAAATTTGAGTGGTTTAAAGGAACACCGTACGGTTTGAACTATATTCCAGAAGAAAAAATAAAGTGGTGGTTGAGTGAACTCAATAAAATTGGTTACGGTGCACTCATTCATACGATTGGAGATGGCGGGGTAAGAGAGAGTTTAAATGCAATTGAAGCAGCGAAAAAAGAAGGGGCGAATCAGCCTTATACGCTTACGCATGTTGAAATGGTAGAAGATAGTGATATAAATCGTTTTGCTAAGTTAGGTATTAGCGCTGATTTTCAAGTAGGTCATGATTTTGCAGAAGGTCCTAAACAAAGCTGGGCAAGTGCGTATTTTTCAAATCAACAGATGAAACGAATTATGCCGTTAGGACGCATTTGGAAAACAGGAGCAAATGTATCGCTTAGTAGTGATTGGGATGTAAATGAACTAAATCCACTTGTGACAATTTCGAATGCGCTAAGTATTGAAGAGAAAGGCTTATCTGATATATATGCAGCTATTGATGCTTATACAATTAAGCCAGCCAAAGCATTAGGTCTTGATAAAATTACTGGATCGATTGAAGTAGGTAAATCAGCCGATATGGTATTGCTAAATGAAGATATTACTAAAATGAGTGTCGATAAGATTCCGAATGCGAAAGTTTTAGTGACGGTTTTACAAGGAGAAGTAGTGTATCACAAGGGAAAATAAAGAATCGGTTTATGAAGTAGTTAATATATTCCTGTTGACCTTAACACGATGTCAAAGTTTAGACTGAACTTACATTCGAAGAAGGGGTGAACATGTATGAGAAATATGGAAAATAGTTTGTTTTATATGCCAGCTGAGTGGGAAAAACATGAGGGGACATGGCTCCAATGGCCCCATGATAAAGCTCATAGAGGTGAAGGTTACAGATCTAAGCTAGATGATATTTGGGTAACGATGGCAAAGGAGCTTCATTACGGTGAGAATGTGCATATTGTTGTATTTGATGAGGAAGAAAAAGTACATGTCCAATCTAAGTTAATTGAAGCGAATGTAGATATGGATAAAATTGATTTTTTAATTGAAGAAACGGATGATGTTTGGATAAGAGATAATGGACCGATCTTTGTAAAAGATAAGGAAGGCAATCTCTGCTTAACGCACTGGGTATTTAATGGTTGGGGGGATAAATATCTGTATGAAAATGATGCTGTTATTCCGGAAAAAATAAGTGAAATGTATAGCATTCCAAAAGTTAAATCTAGTGTCTGTATAGAAGGTGGAGGAATAGAGATAAATGGAAATGGCGGCAAAAACTTCTATTATAAATGAAAATCGAAATCCTACACTAAATCAGGAAGAGATTGAAATAGAGTTAACGAAGTATTTGGGAGTAACGAATTTTATATGGATAACTGGTATTCGCGGAGAGGATAATTATGATAAAGATACAGATTACCATATTGATGGGGCAGCGCGTTTTGTAAATGAAAATACAATTCTTATGAATATGATCCTTTTGGGGAAGGAGAGTCGTACCTTTTGGAGGCGCAGGAAAAGCATTATCAAGAATTGCGACAAGCGAGAAATATAGATGGAAATCCATTTCAGCTCATCCCAGTACCTGTAACAAGAAAAGTGGTAAATGAGGCAGACTGTAAAGGTTCGTATTTGAACTTTTATATTGGAAATGAAGTTGTATTGGTTCCTATATACGGTGATGAACATGATAAGTTAGGACTTCAAATCATTGAAGGGCAGTTTCCAGGAAGAAGAATTGTCGGTGTTTATGTAAATGAACTGTATGCGTATGGTGGTATGATTCATTGTGTGACGCAGCAACAAGTGAATAAATGAAATGTATATTTTATATGAAAAAGCATGCAGAGTATATACTCTGCATGCTTTTTATAATGCTGAAAATTCTTCAACAAGTGAGCTAAAACGATTTAGTGCACTTTCAATCGGTTCTGGTGTAGTTAAATCAACGCCAGCTTTTTTCAGTAGGTTTAATGGATAGTCAGAACTTCCGCCTTTAAGGAATTCAATATAGTTTTTCTGAGCATTTGGATCACCGCTTAATAATTTATCGGCGATTTGAATGGCAGAAGCGAATCCAGTTGCGTATTTGTATACGTAAAATGGACGGTAGAAATGAGGGATTCTAGACCAGCCATATTTTACTTCTTCGTCAAATACGAGGGAGTCGCCATTATATTCTCTAAATAAGTTTTCGTAAATTTCACTAAAGACTTTGGCATTTAATGGTTTACCTTGTTCGGCCATTTCATGTGTGATTTTTTCGAATTCTGCAAACATGATTTGTGTAAAGAAAGTACCTTTAAAGCTATCGATAAAGTAGTTAATTAAATGATTACGTACGTTCGTTTCTTTTGCTTCTTTTAATAAATAATGAATTAATAACACTTCATTTACTGTAGAAGCGACTTCTGCAACAAAGATAGTATAGTGTGCAGAAATTCTTGGTTGGTATCCGTGTGAGTAATGCGTATGCATACCGTGCCCGCATTCATGAGTAAGGGTGAAAAGGCTATTTAAATCATCATGATGATTTAAAAGAATGAAAGGATGAACACCGTATACACCAAAGTTATAAGCGCCAGAACGTTTTCCTGGTGTTTCTCTCACGTCTATATAGCGTTTATCTTTAAAGTTTTTTAATGTTTCGATATATTCTTTACCTAAAGGAGCTAGTGACGCGATCATTATATCAAACGCTTCGTCGTATGGAATGTCTTGTTTTACACCTTTTACTAAATCAACACTCAAGTCGTATTGTCGTAGTTCATCTACATTTAATTTTTCTTTTCTAAGTTCATTATACGTATGTAATGATTGAATGTTTTTTTTCGTTGTCTCAATTAAATTTTCATATACTTCTTTCGGAACCATGTCGCCAAATAATGATTTTTCTAAAGCTGATGGATATTTTCGTAGCTTTGAGACAGTAACATTGTTTTTAATAGCTGCGGACAAAGTAGAAGCGATAGAATTCTTTAATTGAACGTATGGTTTGTAATAAGCTTTATAGGCTTCTTCACGTTTCTCACGATTCTCATCTTCTATTAGCTTTGAATACATTCCACGTGTTAAGTTTACTTTTTCTCCATCATCAGTAGTCACTTCACCAAAAATTATATCTGCATTATTTAACATGCCAAATGTATGCTGCGGGGAGGAGAGTGCTTCACCCATTTGTGATAAAATCTCTTCTTGGTCTTTATTCAAAACGTGTTTTTTATAACGGTATAACTCAAATAAGTCTTCTTTATAATAGTGTAAGCCTTCTGTTTCTTCTATGTAAGAGTGTAATGTGTTTTCATCTACGCTAAGTAAGAATGGGGAAAAGAAAGATTTAGCCGCACTTACTTTCACGTGTAATTGTGATACTTTATCGACAAGGGATTGAGCGTCAGTATCGCGTGTGTCAAGATCGGATTGTAATCGTGCATAAGCGAACATTAAAGATATTATGCTAGATATTTCTTCACTCTTTGTTAAATAAGCTAATAAACTATTGCCATCGTGAATATTTCCATTAAACTTGTGTAATTCATTCGTTAATACTTCAATTTTATGAAAATCGCTTTCAAAATCTTCAATCGTATGATAAATATCCGTTAAATCCCATTTTTCTTTATCAGCTACTTGTAGTCGATCTTTAAGTTCAGTCATAATCATTTCCTTTCTAAATATGTAGTTATATTCCTATATAACTATGAAATACAACAAATTGCAAAAAATCCCTGCTGGAAAATAAAAAGCCTTGCCGGAAATGGCGAGGCTTTAAAAGTTATAATGTAATGCCGAACGTTGAATGAAGGAGGTTTGTATATTGCTCTTTTGTAATTGTTTCTTTTGTTTTATTTCTATTTTTCGTTACTGTAAGGCTATCTTTTGTTAATGATGCGTGCCCGTCATGAGTAAGTTTTACAACAAGAGGTACTTTGTTAAATGGTGAACCTTCATGTTCAATAATGATTTTTTGTGCTGCATTTGCTTTCGTTTCATCCACTTCTTCCAAGTAAAATGCATAACCTACTGTCCAATCATCAGTAGAAGATTGATCTAGAAACTCATTGCTTTTACGCATTTCTAAAATATAATTACCTTTTTCAGTCGTTTCTTTACGAATACGATAGTCGCCTGTTACAGAATGAACGATCTCACCTGAGAAAGGAACAGGGGAAAGGGGTAAATATGATCCGAAACCTACTTCAATTAAGTAAAGTTCATTATGATGTTGTAAAACAGTTGCGATATGCCCTGAATCTACAGCCCATATAGAATTTGCAGCGTTATAAACTGTTCCTGAAACGAGATGGACATCGAATTTAGAGTCTTTAAGGAAGTAATACATAGCCGGATTCAATTCATAACAAAGGCCGCCACGGTTGTTTATTAAAATTTTTTCTTTTAGATTTTCTTTTGATATTTCTTTAAAGTTGTTTTCGAGAATATTTAAGTTTTCAAAAGGGACAGATTGTGACATTGCATACATAATGTGAGATAAATCTTCAAATGAAACTTTGTGTTTTTCTTCTATATTTAATCTTGCGAAAAATTGTTTTTGAAAGTCGGTCATAGAAATCCCTCCGTTATGCTTTTATAGATAAATTGTAAACAATTTTGAATCCGATGTGAATTTTAAACTATATGGGGTACTTGTGGAATAGTTGAATTCATATTTTGAAAAATAATGTGAGAGATTAAAAGATTGTTACTTTACTAACTGTAGAACGAATATTATAATAACTTTAATGAATTATGCAAACGTTTTCTTGAAGGGGATGGTGTAAATATGTTGAAAAGGATTACGGTAGTCTGTTTATTGTTTATTTTGCTTTTTCCTAATATATATGAGGGAAATAAGGCAGAAGCAGCAAAAGTGAACAATGGAACATTAATGCAGTATTTTGAGTGGTACGCTCCGAATGATGGGAATCATTGGAATCGTTTGCGTTCCGATGCTGAAAGTTTAGCTCATAAAGGAATCACATCTGTATGGATACCACCTGCATATAAAGGGACTTCGCAAAATGATGTAGGGTATGGGGCCTATGATTTATATGATTTAGGGGAGTTCAATCAAAAAGGAACGGTGCGGACGAAATATGGGACAAAAGCACAGTTGAAATCTGCAATTGACGCATTACATAAGCAAAACATCGACGTATACGGTGATGTAGTTATGAATCATAAAGGTGGGGCTGATTATACTGAAACCGTAACAGCTGTTGAGGTAGACCGTAACAATCGAAATATTGAAGTATCAGGTGATTATCAAATTAGTGCATGGACGGGGTTTAATTTTCCAGGGCGCGGAGATGCTTATTCTAATTTCAAATGGAAATGGTATCATTTTGACGGAACGGATTGGGATGAAGGAAGGAAATTAAATCGAATTTATAAATTTAGGGGTGTAGATAAAGCGTGGGATTGGGAAGTGTCTAGCGAAAATGGAAATTATGATTATTTGATGTATGCAGATCTTGATTTTGATCATCCTGATGTTGCGAATGAGATGAAAAATTGGGGAACATGGTATGCGAATGAATTAAATTTAGATGGCTTTCGTTTGGACGCTGTTAAACATATTGATCATGAATATTTACGCGATTGGGTAAATCATGCCAGACAGCAAACGGGGAAAGAAATGTTTACAGTAGCTGAATATTGGCAAAATGATGTTCAGGCTTTAAACAATTATTTAGCGAAAGTCAATTATAATCAATCTGTGTTTGATGCACCGCTTCATTACAATTTTCATTATGCTTCAACAGGAAATGGGAATTATGATATGAGAAATATTTTAAATGGAACAGTAATGAAAAATCACCCTGCACTCGCAGTTACTCTCGTTGAGAATCATGATTCTCAGCCTGGGCAGTCATTGGAATCTGTAGTAAGTCCGTGGTTTAAGCCGCTGGCATATGCATTTATTTTAACTCGTGCAGAGGGCTATCCTTCAGTTTTCTATGGTGATTACTATGGGACAAGCGGAAATAGTAGTTATGAAATTCCAGCGTTAAAAGATAAAATTGATCCAATTTTGACGGCACGAAAAAACTTTGCATATGGTACGCAGCGTGATTATTTAGACCATCCAGATGTGATTGGCTGGACAAGAGAAGGCGATGGTGTACATGCTAATTCTGGTTTAGCGACATTACTCTCGGACGGACCAGGAGGATCAAAGTGGATGGATGTTGGAAAGAATAACGCTGGGGAAGTATGGTACGATATTACGGGTAATCAAACAAATACTGTAACAATTAATAAGGACGGATGGGGGCAGTTCCATGTAAGTGGAGGCTCAGTTTCCATATATGTTCAGCAGTAAATTGGTGATGAAAAGAAGAGGTAGACTGAAATATAAGTTTCCTCTTCTTTTTACATTGTTATCATTCCTAAATCTTTATTTTAATAAATGAACTAGTCGACTTTTGAAACAACAAGAGATGCATTGGAATAAATAATGTCACCTGTGGCTTCTCTTATTCGTACTCGAAGGACATCTCCTTGGTTTAAAGGTAATAGATCAGTTCTAGCGGATGTAGTTCTTACCCCAGAACCACCACCAACTCGTGTTTCAATGGCGAATTGAATGGAATCATTTATTGTAAGGTTTAATATACTAGACGAAATAGCTTGTATCACAAATACAATTGAAAAAGATACAGAGTACACACCAGTGGTATCAATTGTAATGGAGTTGTCTACTGGGGTTAGAGTAGTTCCACTAACAGGTCCTGGAATTGTCAAATTAACATTTGTATTAACTACTGCTGAAAAACCGATACCTACTTCAGAAGTTATTGTTCCAAATACCGGGAGAATTCCTAAACCGGTCGCTCCAGTGGGACCGGTTATTCCGATTCCTGTAGCGCCGGTAGGTCCAGTTATTCCGATTCCAGTAATTCCTGTAACACCAGTAGGACCAGTTATTCCAATTCCAGTAGGTCCTGTAATCCCAGTGGGACCAGTTATTCCAACTCCAGTAAAACCTGTCGCACCGGTAGGTCCTGTGATTCCAGTAGGTCCGGTTGGGAATGTAAATGGTGGAATTGGTGGGAGTGTGGGGCCAATTAAATTTGGTTCAAGAGCAGGTCCATGTAAAATAATATTTTCTTTGCTCATATAGTAACCTCCTATGATTGCTTGTCATAATTATTAAATGTATTAGGGAAAGTAAATGACATTCGCAATAGCGGAGGCGCTTATTTAAATTTTTCGCAACGAAATTAAAGTTATTACTTTAAAGTTGGATACAATAAAAACCGTACTGTGATTGCTATAGAACTAAATATTAGTATGTTTTTAACATGATTTTAATAGATGTTATATTTGCTTTACGATAAAACGATTATATTGTAAAATTACACTATAAGTGTAAAGTGATAATAAATGGGTGTTTTTACACTTGTGGTTATTAGGGCTTTCTAAAGCAAGATGATGAGTTTTTATTATTCAAGTCAGCGAAGACAATTTGATGTAGCGGTTATTAGAAGAAGTTCTTTATATAAATCGTAATTTAAAATCCATAAGGACATTTCTGTATAGGCAGTAGTAGCAAAAGGAGACGCAAGATGAAAAGAACAAAAATGATATATATCATAATGTTTAGTTTATTCCTATTAACATCATGTGATATATCGAATGAAGAAATTGAACAAAAAGCACAAAGTTATACAAAATCGGAGTATGGTATTTCTGTTAAACTAAACCAAGTTGAAACACTGGATAATGGAAAGGATTTCCTTGGTCCAAAGGGACGGATAGCTTTTGTGCAGCAAGTAGATGAACCGTATTTGCAATTTCAACTTTATTTCGATGGACAAATCTCTCCAGAAGTAAATAATGATAACTATAAAATAAAAAAGGAAACAAATGATTTACAAGAAAAATTTAATAAATATTATGGGGAGAAAGGGAATAACACTATAATTAATTTTGATCAAATGCAGACAGGGGATACTGTTTTCGATAAAAATGCTGAGAAAGAAATAGCGAAGAAAAAATTGAAGCAGTATTATACGGCAGTTTTTAGAAGTGATACTGTTTTAGATGTAAATAATCCTTCACATATGGAAAAATTAGCGGAGGCTGCAAGAAGTATTCAGGAATTTAATAAAACAATTGATAATAATAAGAGTAGTGTGGAAGATATAACGATTCAGCTGCCAGACGTTAATAAGGATGTATTAAAAAATATTGCTATAGACTATATATTAACGGCTGAAGATGCGAAAAAGACCCTTGAGAAAAAGGCTAATTATATGAAAGTTTTACAGTCTACAAAATGAAAAAAGCATTATCCGAAAAAATTGACCTTCCTCAGGTGTGAAAGGCAATAGTCTGACACCTTTACTTCTTACAAAACATATAGTATGATGATTTCAGTAAATTAGATTTCAATGACCATAAAATATAAATTAATGAGAGGTGCTTTTTGTGAGTGCGGTAGGTACTAAATAGGAAAAATTTAATGAAATAAATCGGATAAGACTAGGGGATTTTTATGTACATCATACCCCTAACTTTGTCATGTATTTATTTCGATACCTATGAAGATACCTACAATACTTTATAAAGCGTGTAATAAGGGGATTGCCATCTGTTTTTATGGCTTATTTCCTCATATGTTATTACACATGCCTTGTAAATGTAAAAGCTGCGGTATCCCCGCAGCTTTTTTGTATATATTTATGATGTATAAAAATGGTAATTGAATAATGTAGAGCTCATTGGAATCTAATGAGTAGGTATCTTCATTAATGATATAAATCAATCATAGTGAGGAGAAACAAAATGAATAAGATGACTTTTGAAAAGTTACAATATAACGAATTAAAGGAAATAGTGAAATCATATTGTGTAAGTGGATTAGGAAAAGAATTAATAAATAAATTAGAGCCTAGTACGAGTATAAAAGTAGTGAGAAATCGTATAAATGAAACGACAGAAGCACGAGTTATAGTAGATGCGGAAGGGCATGTGCCTTTTTTCGGAATTTCTAATATCGCGAGTACAATTCAAAAATTAGAAAAAGGGATGATTTTAGATCCAGAAGAGTTAGTGAGTGTTTCAGACTTTTTACGTGGATGTAGAAAGATTAAAAAATTTATGTTAGATAAAGAATTCTTTGCGCCAGTATTATCTTCGTATGCAAATTCAATGACTGAATTTAAAAGTATCGAAGAAGAAATTAATTTTTCGATTAAGGGAAATAGCATCGATGCAGCGGCTAGTAAAGAGTTAAAACGAATTCGAAATAATATCGATGCTGTAGATGGAAAAATAAAAGAACGTTTAACGAAGTTTTTAAATAGTGGTGCAAATAAGAAATATATTCAGGAATTCTTTATTAGTAAAAAGGATGATCGCTATACGATTCCGATCAAATCCACCTATAAAAACCAAGTTGCGGGAAGTATTGTTGAAGCATCTGCAAAAGGTTCTACTGTATTTATAGAACCACATACGGTTACAAAGTTAAATGCGGAACTAGCAAGTTGGAAAGCAGAAGAAGCGATGGAAGAGTATCAAATTTTAGCAACTTTATCAGGAATGGTATTAGAAAACATTTATCATATAAAAATTAATATGGAATTGATTAGCCAATATGATATGGTATTTGCGAAAGCGAAGTTTAGTAAATCGATCGATGGAATAGAGCCGAAATTAAACGATCATGGCTACATTCATTTAGTGAATTGTAAGCATCCGCTTTTAAGTGGAAAAGTAGTGCCATTAAACTTTGAAATTGGTCAAGAATACCGTAGTTTAATTATTACTGGGCCGAATGCAGGCGGGAAAACAATTGTGCTAAAAACAATAGGATTGTTAACATTAGCGACGATGTCAGGCCTTCATATCGCTGGAGATAAAGATACAGAAATCGCTATTTTTGAAAATGTGTTTGTAGATATTGGCGATAATCAAAGTATCGAAAATGCACTAAGTACATTCTCGTCTCATATGAAAAATCTTTCTGAGATTATGAGGATGTCAAATAATAATACGTTACTATTGTTTGATGAAATAGGAAGCGGTACAGAACCAAATGAAGGTGCTGCACTTGCGATTTCTATTTTAGAAGAGTTGTATCTTGCGGGATGTATTACAGTTGCGAGTACGCATTACGGAGAAATTAAACGATTCTCAGAAATGCATGATGACTTTATGAATGCAGCGATGCAATTTAATAGTGAAACGTTAGAGCCACTTTATAAATTAGTAATCGGTAAATCAGGGGAAAGTAATGCGCTTTGGATTGCGAATAAAATGAATGTGAGAGAACATGTACTGCAAAGAGCGAAAGAGTATATGGGGAATAAAGAATACGCTATAGAAAAAGTGAATGAAAGTAAAATTAGAAAACCGAAATTAATGCAAGAAAAAAGAGAAGAGTACTATGAATACAAAAAAGGCGACCGTGTGAAATTGTTAGATCATAACGATTTCGGGATTGTATATAAGGAAAAAGATAATTTCTATAATGTCGTTGTATATTATAACGGTGAATTCGTTGAAGTGAATGTAAAACGTATTACTTTAGAGGTAGCGGCGAAAGAATTATACCCAGAAGAATATGATTTAAATACACTATTTGTTGATTATAAAGAAAGAAAAATGCAACACGATATAGAGCGCGGATCGAAAAAAGCGCTTCGTAAAATTGAAAAAGAAATAAGAAAGAATAGAGGATAATATAGAATGGTAACGATTAGACAAGAACAACAAAATGATTATAGTAAGACTGAAGAAGTTGTAAAAGAAGCGTTTTTAAATGAAGAATTCAGTGATAAAACAGAACATGAACTTGTGAGTCGCATTAGAGAATGTGACGGATTTGTTCCAGAATTATCAATCGTTGCAGTAGATGAGGAAATAGTCGGGCACATTATGTTATCAAAAATTACGATAGAACAAGACGGGGCTACTGTAGATTCATTAGCACTTGCACCGGTATCAGTTGCTCCAAGCCATCAGAAAAAAGGAATTGGCGGAAAACTTATCGTAGCTACTTTAGAAAAAGCGAAAGAACTAGGATATGAATCTGTTGTGGTATTAGGGCATCCAGAGTACTATCCGAAATTTGGATTTAAAAAAGCAAGTGATTGGAATATAAAAGCACCATTTGAAGTGCCAGATGAAGTGTTTATGGTGATGGAGCTAAGAGAGAATGCTCTTCAAGGTGTAGAAGGAATTGTACAATATTCGAGTGCTTTTGCTGAGTAGGAGTATCGATTAAGAAATGTAATCATAAAAGATGCTATCTTTTTGTAGGGATATACAGAAAGATAGCTTTTTTTATTAAGGAAATTCACTTACGTATATTTTGCTCAATGAATAATTGAGATGGTAAAATTGATATAGAAATGTAAAGGGAGAGAATAGAATGAAGAAGCGAGAAACAGATAGCAATGAGAATGTAGTTACGTTATATGTTACAAGACACGGTAAAACAATATTAAATACGAATCATCGCGCGCAAGGTTGGGCAGACTCTCCGTTAGTAGAAAAAGGTGTTGAAGTTGCCTCTAATTTAGGAACGGGATTAAAAGATATTCATTTTACGAATGCGTATAGTAGTGATAGTGGCCGAGCGATTGAAACTGCTAATTTAGTATTAAAATATAGTGAGCAATCAAAGTTGAAACTTGAGCAAAGAAAAGATTTACGAGAATTAAATTTTGGTATTTTTGAAGGTGAAAAACTTGAAAATATGTGGGATGTGATTGGAAAAGCTGCGGGCGTTGCATCACCAGAAGAACTCATGAAGTTTTCTATTCAAGAAGTAATTAATCTGATTAGAGCAGCAGACCCTACGAAACAGGCGGAAGATTGGGAATTATTTTCTACTCGTATAAAAGCAGAGATTGATAAAATTAGTGAAGAAGCTGCTGGAAATGGAGGGGGCAACGTTTTAGTTGTAGTTCATGGACTTATGATAACTGCATTAATAGAAATGATAGATCATAGTAAAACAAAACTTGGAGTGGAAAATGCAAGTGTAACGAAAGTTTTATATCAAGATGGGAAGTATACGGTCGAATCGGTTGGAGATATGAGTTATGTTGCAAAAGGGAAAAAAAGTGTGGAAATATAAAAATATCTCAAATAGTAATAAGAAAAGGAAGGTAGAGAAATCTAGCTTCCTTTTCATTTTATGAATTATGGGATTAATAATATCTTTCCTGTACTTTTTCTGCTCTCTAATAATTCATGAGCACGAGCACCGTCTTGTAAAGAGAATGTAGTAGGGCTCGCAATATTTAATTTTCCAGTAGCGATCCAATCAAATAATTGAGTAGAGCGCTTTTTACGTTCTTCATACGTAGTAAGAACGTTCCAAAGGTCTCCGCCAGTTAAAGTTTTTGAAGTATCCATAAGCATACGTGGATCAACTGGTGTAGGATTACCACCGGCCATTCCGTAAAATACGACAGTACCACCAATTTTAGTAGCGCTAAAGCTTTCCGCGAGTGTAGAGCCTACTGATTCATATACAACATTTCCCCCGATACCATTTGTTATTTCAAGTACTTTTGAATGCCATTCTTCAGTATATAAAAATACATGGTCAGCACCAGCTAACGTGGCTACTCTTGCTTTTTCGTTTGATGACGTAAGACTGATTACTTTTCCGCCTTGTAATTTAATCATTTGAATAAGAAGTTGACCAACTCCGCCAGCCGCAGCGTGTACTAGAGCTATATCACCTTGTTTTATTTGATAGCTATCTTTCGTTAAATAATGTGCTGTTAGACCTTGTAATAAGACAGAAGCAGCTGTTTCAAAAGAAATAGAATCTGGAAGCGGAATTGCTTTCTCTGATGGAACAGCAACTAGTTCTGCATTTGCGAATGGAACGTCAGCAAATGCAATACGATCTCCAGGATGGATAGTAGTAACTTCAGCACCTACTTTTTCAACAATCCCAGCTCCTTCATAACCTAATATATAAGGCGGATTGCCAGCGAGATGATAATCGCCGCGGCGTCTATAAATATCAGCGAAATTTAAACCGATTGCTTGCATGCGAACAAGAACTTCATTTGGATTTATGATTGGATCATGTATTTCTTTATATTGTAGTACATCTGGACTTCCAAACTGTTCGAAACAAAGTGCTTTCATATGGAATACCTCCATTTTATTGTTTGTCGATGCTATTTATCATACAATACAAATATCAATAGACAAAGAGGATTATTTCGATGAAATCAATCGGAAATATCGATTGAATAGAGGGATGATAAATGGAAATAAAACAATTAATTACATTTAAGGTAGCCGCAGAGACTTTGAACTTTACCCAAACTGCGAAAAAATTAAACTTTGCCCAATCGAGCGTAACAGCGCAAATTAAAACGTTAGAAGCTGAGCTCGGTACGCCGTTATTTGAGAGATTAGGAAAACGTCTTTTCTTAACTGAAGCAGGAAGGAAGTTTCAACTATATGCTGATAAGATGATTGCACTCAGTAACGAAGCGAAAATGGCTGTGAAAGATGATGAAGAAATAGCTGGTACGTTAACGATTGGTGCACAAGAAAGTCAGTGTACATATAGGCTTCCATCTATATTAAAGAGGTTTAAAGCACAATTTCCACAAATAAAACTTATATTTAAACCAGCGCATTCCAATAAAGATGCGAAGGAACAATTGATGGAGGGGAAAGTAGATCTTGCATTCATTTTGGACGAATGTAAAACGGAAGATGTTTTGCATGTGGAGCCACTTATGAAAGAAGAATTAAAAGTAGTAGCTGCTCCAGGGCATCGTTTACTCGAGCAAACTTCTGTTTCTATAAAAGATTTAGAGAAGGAAACACTTTTATTAACAGAACTAGGGTGTTCATATCGGACTTTATTTGAAGAGTTATTTCGTACTGAAGATGTATATCCGGCAAATAAGATCGAGTTTGTTAGTGTCGAGGCAATTAAACAATGTGTCATTGCAGATTTAGGTATAGCCGTGTTACCAGCTATAGTAGTAGAAAAAGATATACGAGAAGGGACGATAAAAGAGTTACATTTAGAAAATGCAATCTCTCCGATTTATACACAAATCGCTTGGCATAAAGATAAATGGATGACAGCGCCGTTGCAGCAATTTATTGATGTAACGAGGGCGTCTTTTACAAGGGGTTAAGTGGAGAAATATTTGTTTCAAATGAAAGGGAAATAGCATTTTTGTATAGGGAGAACCGATGCTTGAATGAAGTAAGTATCGGTTCTTTATAGTATATTTTTATAATCACTTTTAAGTATGGCCATAATAATTTCATCCGAGCATTTATCGTTATAAAATAAGGATTGACGTAATGTTCCTTCTTTTACAAACCCAACCTTTTCATAAGCTCTAATTCCACGTGAATTATGGCTAAATACTTCTAACTGTAAACGATTTAATGTGAGTTGTTCAAAAACAAAACTTAAAACTATTTTCATAGCTTCAGTCCCGTAGCCTTTTCCTGTTAATGCAATAGAAAGCATCGATATTCTGAATCCTGCTCTTTGATTCTCCTCATCGATATCTAAAATCGACAACTCTCCAATCATTTCGTCAGTGCTTTTTAAACAAATAGCGAAATCATAGCGACTTGAATCATTATTTATATTATCTATATGGATCTTAATTTGCGCTAATGAAAAAGTAGGCTTGGTTCCAGTCATGTATCTTATTTCTTCATCCATTGTACTTTCTAATATAATGGGCGCATCTAGCTTGCAAAGAGGTCTTAAATAAATTCTTTCACTCTCTAATTTCATTATAATTTTCTCCTTAATGTTATTAATCTAAATGGAATAAAAGTTTTATAAATAGTTGAAATTTTTTCGCTTGATTTTTAAAGCAGTTTAACTATGTGTTACAGCAGCACGGTAAGTATATAACTCCTCTTTGAATCATATAAAAACTCCCGGGAATTGTATTTGATGTATTGCTTGAAAAATATGAGTCTTAATCCGATATTACATGGATTTTATAATCGTAGGATATACCTAAAACAAATAATAAAAGTTTTATACACAATAAAATGTACCATTAAAATTTTTAATAATACTGTTACTATTGCTTTTCATTCCACTTTTAAATGAACATGAATTTCGTGTAGATATTAAATTAATCAATACGTACACGACACAAACATAACTAAATATAATAAAAGTCTTCAAGTTTGTGTCGCAAGGAAATTTACAAAACTATAAAACAACATCAAAAGTAATGAAGGGACTTTCCTTTACATAAATAATGTTAGTGACAGTTATAGTAGTTCATTTTTTAGAACAATTGAATTAACAAAGGTCTGTATCAGGAGGTGTGTATCCAAGGTGACGAGCCATTGATACAATTTGTCCTTTATGATGAAACTCATGTGTTTCCGTATGAGTTAAAAGCCATAGTGGAGTTGTGCTCCAAGGTTCTTTTTGCCATTTCACTTCATTTGCTATATTTTCGAGCCAACGGTCATTGTATTCATCTAAAAAACGCATTACAACCTCATCGACTAACTTAAATCTAGCACGAACTTTCTCGACATCTGCATGCTCAATTTCATAATCACTAGCAAATGAAAAATCTGCTCGTTTTTGCTTGAATGCGAATGATCCGAGCCAGTATCGATAGCAATCGGCTACATGAATATGCGTCTTTATAATACTACCGCTTCCGAAATTCGGAACAGTGCTGTGCAATTTTTCTAGTGGGATTTCTTCCAAAAACGAAAATAGAGTTTCTCTTGTAGAGCTAATAAGATTATATTGTTGTTTTAAAATATCTACCATGCCATTACACTCCTCTTTTGTTTACTAAAATATTTGCGCAGTAAGTAATTCTATATTTACGAGGAGTGAACCTTTTTATTAAGCATATAAGGTGTGTTTTTTAATTGTTTCTGATAAATTAAACAAGATGAAACTTTAATAAGTGGAACATTTTTAACTCATAATAAATTGTACATAAAAAAGGAGACGATAAAATGAATAGAATAATTGGTTTAAAACAATTTGAAATAACGCGTGGGGCATTACTTCAATTTATGGAAACGTTAGATGACAAAACTGCGGATACGCAGCCGGAGGGCTTTAACAATACAATTCGCTGGCATATCGGTCATGTGTTAACGGCAGCAGAAGTTTTCATGTTTGGAAAAGAATTTAAACAATTACCAACTGAATATCCAGGTATGTTTGGATATGGTTCAAGACCATCTAAATGGAAAACAGAAGGGCCATCATTAGAAGTGTTAACGGTTCAATTAAAAGAACAAGCGAAGCGCATTCAAGAAATTCCAGCAGAAGCATTTGAAAATAAACTTCCAGAGCCATTTTTAGGGTTGGAAACAGTTGGAGAGCTTTACGGTATGATGCTTTATCATGAAGCAGACCATATTGGGCAAATGAAGGCGATGGAACGTATTATTAAGGCTCTTTAGTTTTGGGTAAAGTTAAATAATATATAGACAAAAAAGGGTAGATAATTTATTATCTATCCTTTTTTGTTGTTGAACTTCTTGAAGGATTAAGGATTATGAACGCTAATCATCGTGATGCTGATGAAGAAGGAAAACCAACCAACCAATTAGGATAAAGAAACATCCTAAATTTTATGGTAGTTATTATTTTTTTTGTATTACTTAATAGAAAAATATTGAAAATAATACAGAAGAAAGTATAAGGTTGCAAAATCTGTATGAAATAGGGTATTCCTAAATATGGAATATACGTATAATAAAAGAGAAGAACTAGAGAAATGGGGGAATACTATGATTACATTGGAACAAAAGTTAGAGCAATACACACATACATATGCACAGTTAAAGGGAGAACTAAAATGGAAAACGAGTGATTCTCGAACAGGTATGATGATTGCTGCTATGTATGCAGGTAGTGATAAACTGTTTGATCTCGGACGTTTTTTAGAAATTAGTAGTTATATTAAGAATCAGGTAGGGATGTTTTCATACTTAAAGTCTTATCATCGCTTTGTGGTGGCCGCAACATTAGATATTCATTTTACAGATTACAAGGAAGCTTTTCAGAGGTTTTTAGATTTATATGAACAATTGGTCGCTGGTGGCTTTAGCCGGAGTATATTTACTTATCTCGCAGCAGCTGTGCTTTTAACAGAAGAAAATGAACAGCATGGCACGCACATTCAGCGTTCGATGCAAGTATATAAACGGATGAAAGAGGATCATCTTTTTCTTACAGGTACAAATGATTATCCACTCGCGGTTTTACTAGCAGGACAATCAGAGAATGTAGAAACACTTATGGACCGAGTAGAACGTCTTTATCAGAAACTAGCGAAAGCTGGTTTGCGTAAAGGGAATGATCTTCAGTTTTTAAGTCATATCCTCTCACTAAAGAAGGATGTCCGTGAAGAAATGTTAGTTGCAACATGTACAAACATATGGAATTTGTTAAAACAAGAAAAGATAAAAGTGAAACAGATGCATTATCCAGCTATCGGGTTACTAGCGTTACTTGAGGATGGAGAAAAAGAGATTCATTCTATTAAAGCGTTGATTGAAAAATTGCAAGGGGAGAAATTTTTCCGTTGGCATACAGATACGAATATTCTTATTGCTATTCAACTGTTCGTAAGTCAGAAAGGTGAGGAAAGTAAAGCTACCAACGCAGGTTTACAAACAATGATAGAAGTCCTCATACAGGCACAACAGGCAGCTATGATGGCAACGATCGCCGCTTCATCTGCAGCAACCTCTTCTGCTAGTAGTAGTTCATAATGTGCAACTGCTTATGCGCTTGTAAATTATGATGAACCTATAACCTCTTTGATGAGAACGGTTTAAAAAATATTAATAAAAAAGGCCCATCACTCTCTAATGAGTGATGGGCTAACTGTTTTTACAGAGTGGATCTTTTATTGGGTAAGGAAGATAAGTTGTTATTTTAATGTTTTTACATAATTAGCATTATCTTTTCGATTCCTTTAAATGTTTGAGTTGTGTAACAATCATAATGCTAATAACAACGAGTAAAAACCATGAGCTAATTTTGCTTAAGTGAACGAGATTCCACGCTTCCTGTTGATTTGGATATTGCCATGCTCCGAAGAAGGTAGCAATGTTTTCTGCAATCCAAATAAAGAAACCGATCAGGAAAAAGGAGAGAACGAGTGGCATTTTATATGTAACGCCTCGTAATGAAAATTCCACAAATGTGCGAAAGAAAACAATGAATAAAATTAAAGTTAATACCCATCTAAAGTCATATAGAAAATGATGTGTAAAAAAATTAAAGTAAATCATTGCTCCTAGAGGTATTGCAAAAATAGCTTTCGGCCAATGATGCATTTGTAAATGCAATCTTCTCCACGCTTGGCATATGTAACTTGCAACACTTGCATACATAAAACCACTGTAAAGCGGAACTCCCAAAATCTTCGAATACGCCTCTTCGGGGTAACTCCATGAACCGAAATGTACTTTATATATTTCTAGCAAAAGGCCGATGAGGTGGAAGACAGTAATTACTTTTAGTTCGTCTTTCGTTTCAAGTCCTGTTTTATACATTATATATTGCATAAGAAGACATACAATGAGTATGAGATCATAGCGATATAACCCTGAGATAGAAATGATTTTTGAAAGGGCTAGTGTTAAAAAAATGACGACTGGGAATAAGCAAGATAATGCTTGTTCGTAAGTAAAATAGAGTAGTTGTTTTACATAAAACATTATTTCACCTTCTGCGAGTTCTTATTTTGATTGAATAATCTGAAGAATAATTAAGTATACTATAGTTCTAAATAATAGAGAACTATAATTGGTTTGTTTAAAAAAACAAAAAAATGTAAAATGAAGTTAATTTAATGTAGAGGAGATGTGCCAATGTCAGCGCTTATTGTAAGTATCCCGTTAAAAAAACAGTTTATGGAACAAGGGGATGAATAGGCTAGAATTATTGTCCCCGCTATTTAAAAAAGGGGAGTTTTAGATGACGATGAATCTTTTTCAAAATAAAACTATTAAATTATCAGCTATTAGAGAAGCAGATGCTGAAGTAATGGCTATGTGGCAAGAGGATAGTGAGTACTTAAGAAATGTAGATACAGACTTGGCATTCCCGCAATCGTTACATGAAATAGCGAGTGATGGGCTATTAAAGGGACGGAGATCGAATAGTGTTTCTTTCATGTTAAGAACAGTTCAAGATGATCGCTTAATTGGTTTTGTTGCAATTCACGGCATAGAGTGGAATAACAGAACAGGTTTATTAGCAATTGGTATAGGAGATGCGAATGATAGAGGGAAGGGATATGGAAGGGAAACAATACACCTTATTCTAAAGTATGCTTTCTATGAATTGAATTTACACCGCATCGGTCTCGATGTTATTTCGTATAATAAATCTGCCATTGCACTATATAAAAAGATGGGTTTTCAGATGGAAGGATGTATGAGGGAAGCAGTTCAAAGAGACGGAAAGTGTTTTGATCGTATGATTATGGGGATATTGCGAGATGAATGGATAGAGCTGCAGAACTAGCAAAAACATACAGAATAATTGTGTAGTGTAGAGTGAAAAGTTGTAATATTTAGGTAATGATGAGCGGAGGAGTGTACTAATGGAAGGTTTATCTTCATTAAGAGAGTGTTTATATCAGCTAGAGGAACGATTACTTAAACCAGGGGTTCGCACATCTCAAAAGGAGCTTAAAAAGATACTTGCCGCTGATTTTTTTGAGTTTGGGAGTTCTGGTAAAGTTTTATATAAAAATGAGGATATCGATAAAAATGGAATTGGTGTGGTAAAAATGACTTTGAGTGATTTTGAAGTACATCCATTATCCAAAGATGTAGCATTAACTACTTATCGAATATTCAATGAAATGAATAATCAACACTCGTTACGTAGTTCGATATGGAAATTTAGAGAAGGAAGATGGCAAATGTATTTTCATCAAGGTACACCTGCTAAATTTTAGTGAAGCTTTTTGTATGAAAAAGAAACTATAAAGAATAGAGTTGTTGAATATATTAGTCCTTTATATATATAAAGGACTAATGAAAGGTGTCTTTCTAAAATATCTAAATTTGTTCTTAAAAGGGTCTTGTTAATAAAGGTACATTCCATATTATATATGTAGTATGCAGGAGATATAACGGTAATTGGCGAAATTTTACAGTGAGCTGATTGAATTTATCCCGCATTAACGGGCAGTAAAATTCCCACCTCAAAATTCAGGTGGAGCAAAGAAGTTAGGTGTGAGATCAACTGCCCGTAAACGCCCGATTGATTCAACTAATAATCAGTGGGGGATGAACAAAAACCCCCCTGATTAAAGTTTCACTTTATAAGGAGTTATGCGAGATGAACTTAGAAAAAAGTAAGCCAGTAAACGAAGAGGTCGCTGAATTAAAAGAACTAATTAAAGAACTACACGGAAGTGTACATCAACTTCAAAGTGAAGTGCAGCAACTAAGGCATGAAAGACCGGTTGTTGAAGTGAGAAAAGGTGTTCAATTATCACCGGCAATCATTGGACAAATTGGTGGTATGATTTTAGGTGGATTAGCAATTATAGGTATATTTTGGTGATGAAAACAGGTATGCGGCGTAGTGCTGCATACCTGTTTTACTGTCGTTATTTGTCGACAAGTCGATATTCGTTGTCGAATCGCCGATATATTTAGAAAATCGCTGATATATTCGGAGAAACGATCGATATATTTTAAAAATCGCCGATATAATTTCATGCAATACAACTTCTACATTAAATAACGTAAATAAATGTAAGCATGTGATAACAATAGCGCAATGATTGTTAAGGGGAAACCGATTTTTAAGAAGTCCATATAAGAGAACCCATGTCCTTCACGTTTTGCAATACCAGCAACGACTACGTTTGCTGATGCTCCAATTAATGTTCCGTTGCCTCCTAGGCAAGCTCCAAGTGATAACGCCCACCATAGTACTTCAATTTGCGGAGAATCGACAGATAGTCCGAGTCCTGTAGCTAAATCTTGAATAAGTGGAATCATCGTTGCGACAAATGGGATGTTATCAATTGTCGCAGATGCGATGCCAGATACCCATAAGATAAGTATAGCAGCGAAACCGATATCGCCATTTGTTACGTCGAGTACTTCTTTTGCGAGTGAAGAAATAAGTCCGATATCAATTAATCCGCCAACGAGAACGAATAGTCCAGCGAAGAAGAAAATTGTTACCCATTCAACGTGGGCAAATACATCTTCAATATCATGTTCTTTCACACCGATTAACATAAGAAGTGTAGCACCTGTCATCGCAATAACGGCAGCGTCTACATGAATAATAGAATGAAGTACAAAGCCTAAAATAGTTAGTCCTAAAATCGTAATGGATTTTAAAAGGAGGCTCTGATCTTTAATATAATCTTTTTCATTTAATGCCATTAGCTTTTCGATTTGCTCAGGCGTTGTTTTTAGTTTGTTGCGATACATGAAGTAAATAATGCCAAGTGTAACGATAGAAATAATGATTACGATTGGAGCTAAGTTTAGTAAAAAGGCATTAAAGTCTAAATGCTTATTAGCTGATCCAATCATAATGTTCGGCGGGTCACCAATTAATGTTGCTGTTCCGCCTATATTTGAAAATAGTACTTCTGAAATTAAATAAGGAACAGGATTTACTTTTAAAATACGTGTAATGGATAGTGTAACAGGTACGATTAATAATACGGTTGTTACGTTGTCCAAAAATGCAGAACCGACAGCAGTTAATAGGGATAGTAATAATAAAATGCGGATTGGTTTTCCGCCAGCTGCTTTTGCTGCTTTTATGGCTACAAATTCAAATACGCCTGATTGACTCGTAATATGTACGAGAATCATCATCCCAATTAAAAGGGTAATCGTTTCCCATTGAATATGCGATGTGAAAGCAGTATGTAAATCTACAATTCCAAAAATAATCATAATAGCAGCACCGAATAGTGCGATTACAGCACGATTCAATTTCTCAGAAATAATAAAACCGTACGTGACTAAAAATACGGCAATTGTAAAATAATATTGCCAATTTGCTACTTCATGTGCTGATTGTTCCAATCATGTCACCTTCTTTAAAGTATGTATTCAATTGTCGAAATGTATATCGCTGTATTAATACGGGATAAAATATATTGTAGCAAATTCAAAAAAGAAAGAAAACTATTTAACAATGTGAAGGAAAAAATGTGATTTTTACATATCATATAAAGTGAAACTTTAATCAGTGGGGGTTTTTGTTCATCCCCCACTGATTATTAGCCCTCACCAATCGGGCATTTACGGATAGTTGATTTCCCACCTAGCTGACGTGTGTTCGCTGGATTTTGGGGTGGGAATCTTACTATCCGTTAATGCGGGATAAAAAATATAAAAAACACAGTGCAAATTATTAGGAAAAGTGGGCGTTGTCCTCTAATATAGAGATAGCAATTTACATTATTTTTGCGTAAAATGGTTTAAAGAGGTGAATTCCGATGGAAATAGTAAAAGATAGTTCTCTTATTCAAAATGAAATTGAACGTTTTGTAAATAAAGATGTATATATTCATTTAGAAACGACGAATGGAGCGTATGCGTCACACTTTAATGAAAAGATGATGACAGTAGGAGCATTCATTCGAAATGCAATTATTCGCTTTGAGCGTGGGAAAATAACTGGAACAAACCCATACCGAGTTGGTTTGAAAATGGATCATGGCTGGGTATATGCAGAAGGCATTACGCACTGGGAAGTAGACGATAAAGAGCGTTTATTACTAGCAGGGCATGATAACCAAGGCCGCTTAGCGGTAGCGCTTGAGCTAAGCTTAACGCCATTTAAGTAAGAAGGAGGGAAACTTATGGAGAGACATGTACTTGTTGTATTTCCGCATCCAGATGATGAAGCATTTGCTGCGGGAGGAACAATTCGCTTATTAACAGATCAAGGAGTACCTGTAACGTACGCATGTGGTACTCTTGGACAAATGGGACGTAACATGGGGAAAAACGTATTTGCTAACCGTGAAACGATTCCAAATATACGTGAAAAAGAATTAAAAGATGCATGTGAAGCGATGGGGATTCAAGATTTAAGAATGCTCGGTTTCCATGATAAAACGTTAGAATTTGAAGATGTTGATTTTGTTGCCGATAAAATCGAAGCGATTATTCAAGAAGTAAATCCATCTCGAATTATTACATTTTATCCAGAACACGGCGTACATCCGGATCATGATGCATTTGGCCGCGCTGTAGTTCGCGCTGTATCACGTATGCCAAAAGAAGAACGTCCAGCCATTCATGCGGTTGCGATTACGAGAAATCGCGAAGCAGTACTCGGTGAACCGGATGTTGTAAATAATATTAGTGAAGTATTTGAACATAAATTAGCTGCACTAGGCGCGCATCGTTCACAAACGGAAGCGATGCTAGAAGAAACGCATGCAAAAATAAAAAACAAAGACGCAGCAACATTAAAATGGCTGCAACTTGAACAGTTTTGGACTTATAAATGGGAGTAGGCTAGAAGGGTACCTTCTAGTAGCTCTTACATAGAAAAAGCGCCGTCACTTGTGATGGCGCTTTTTGTGCTATTGTTTCGTATTAGCCAAATACATGAGCATATGGAATTTTTCGTCTCTTACATGATAATCGAAATAAGGTCCTGGATCTGTACAGTAACCGATATTTTCATTTTGCATGATTTGAAATCCGTTAACTGATAAATTTTCTTCTAAGTATTTTGGATGTAAAATATGCTCATGGGAATTTGGATATAAGGCTGAAATATTTTTCAAGGATTTGGCCGAGTTATCATAATACGAGTATCCACCGACAATTGTTGAACTGTTATGTAAATAGTTTTTTAGAACATGACTTGGGAACTCTGGGTTGAGCAGTGAAAAATCAGTTATTGTAAAACTATCCACAAAAACATCGATGCTAAGCGGTTTCAATGGTAGATTTAAATCGGAATTCAAAATATAAAGGACGCGTGGCTTCGGATTCATACGCTCAATTCTATTTCTCACCTTCTTGAGCATTGCAAGCGAATAGCCACTGAATACATAGTTTGCGCTTGGTTCAAGAACATCGATATATTTGGGTAGTGATACAAAAGCATCAACGTTTGTTTCCACAATTAATTTGTTTTTCAAATCTATATTTTGTAGAACTTTTTGAAATCGAAAATTACTTTTTTCAAATAAGTTAATCATTTTGGGATTGATCTCTTTAATCGTTTCTTTATCGTAAAAATAAGATGGATAAGGAGACGTCTCATACAAGTTCGCGGTAATGATAATACCCTCCTCGATAGCTGCTTCGTATCCACAGCTACAAGTTAAACTCCCCGTGTGAATGTAGACTTTTTTAATCGTTACATCTTTCATTTCAAGTGGAATGCGGCATTTCGGACAATAGAGAAAATTTACAAAGTCAAGCGGGATTCCTGTAATACTTTCTTCTTTGGATGAAGGCGAGCTAGTTTGAACCGCTTTTTCAATCAATTGGATAGCTTTTGATATGTCTTCTTTTTTCTTGGTTAGCTCGTCCTTTTTATCAATGAGCGAGTTGTTGTAGTAGTCGATATCCTCATGGTCCGAGAAGTTTGTGACACGCCGATATGATAAAATTCGTTGGATTTCTATCAATGAAAAATGAAATTTTTTCAGCTCAGTAATAAAAGACATGTCGTCGAAACACAATTGGTTCATTTGATACTGAGTGTTTTTTTTGTCTGGTATTAATAATCCTAGTTCAATGTAATAACGAACGGTATCAGTCGTAACATGAAAAAGCTTCGCAAATGTACCAATTTTCATAGATGTACCCCCTGATTAAAAAAGTGGAGTTACTCCACTTTTTTCACAAAATGAATTAAAAAAACTCTCAAATGGCTATTGACTTGGAGGGAACTCCAAGTCATATTATTAACTTAATAATTTTGAATATTAAGAATATTTTTGACTGTATTGTAACATACATGTCACGAAAGGAGAAGGATTAGCTATGGATAAGATGGATCATATGGATACACTCTCACTATGGGCAGCGACTGCAAACAGATATGACAAAGGAAAACCTCTTGAAGGAAATGAAGAGGCGGATGTTGTCATTATTGGCGCAGGTTTCACAGGTCTTTCTTCTGCATATCATTTGCAAAAGTTAGGGAAGAGTGTCATTGTCCTTGAGCAGGAAACAATCGGATATGGCGCAAGCGGTCGCAACGGCGGGATGGTATTGCCAGGCTATAAGTCAACGATGCAGGAGCTTGCCAAGAAGTATGGTGCCGAAGAGGCGAGGCAGCTTAACGATCTTTCTCTGCTTAGTGTTGAATTAGTTAAAAACATTATTGACGAGCATCAAATCAACTGTAACTTCAGAAAGACAGGTCACATTGTGGCGGCTTACAAAGCCAAGCATTTTGAAGGGTTGAAACTTGAAAGTGAATACTTAAACAAAAATTTTGGATATGAATGTAGCGTGCTTAATCGAAGTCAGTTGCATCAAGAAATTGATTCCCCGCAATATTATGGTTGCTTAGTCGACGACTCGAGTTACTCGTTCCAACCACTGAACTATGCAATTGGTTTGGGAGAAGCAGCTAAATCGATCGGTGCAAAAATCTTTGAGCATTCGAAAGCACTATCTATTGAGTACGGCCGAAATAGTGTGAAAGTTATTACAGAAAAAGGTACTGTTACAGCGAAAGACATTATTGTGGCTACAGATGGTTACTCCGGAAAAATTATGGCTGAATTGAATAAAGGCGTACTGCCAATTTCGGCACGTATTATTGGTACTGAACAGCTTCCAGAATCATTGGTGAATAGCGTCATTCCTAAAGATCGCATGGTTTTTGATACAAGCAGTTTCCTTTACTATTTCAGGCGTACACCAGATAATCGGATCATATTTGGCGGTGGCGATATTCGTCCAAACTTAGGTGATGCTGTTTATCAAAATGTTTACGATGCCATGGTTAAAATAATGCCAAAACTAGAAGGAAGCAAGATTGATTACAGGTGGGGTGGATTTATCGGGGTTACAATTGATACGTTCCCCGTTATCGGTAGATCCAAAGAAGGCGCATATTTTGCAACGGGTTATACGGGGCATGGCGCGTCTCTCTCGACATTGTTTGGTAAGTTATTGGCACAATGGATCGTTACGGGGAGTGCAGGTGGATATCGATTTGAAAAAGAACGCCTCAAATCATTCCCATTCTATAATCAGAAAACGATGCTGGTCAATATAGCACATATTGGTTTCAAACTGGTAGATATTATCGCGTAAAGGAGAGGTGTTTATGAAAATTAACATGTTCATTGACGGGAAATGGGTAGAAGCATTATCGGGTGCTAGACGAAACATTATCAATCCTGCAACCGGAGCGGTTATCGCAACGTCTGCTCATGGATCAGCAGATGATGCGAAGATAGCAATTAAGGCGGCTCGTAAAGCGTTTGATAGCGGGATCTGGTCGGATTTATCGGCTGATGAAAGAGCTGACTATCTATATAAGATTGCAGACCGTCTTGAAGAGAATACAGCTGAAATTGCCCGTTTGGAAACTGCAAATAACGGTAAGGTTATCCGTGCAACAACCTATGTAGATATTCCTGTATCGATTCAATGCTTCCGCTATTATGCTGACTTGATTAAAGGTATGAAAAAGGAATCTTACACTCGTGATGATGCTTCAGAAACGATTATTATTCATGAACCGATTGGTGTTTGTGGACTTATTGTACCTTGGAATTTCCCGCTTATGTTAGCTGTTTGGCAAATTGCTCCTGCACTTGCCGCAGGGAATACAATTGTAATTAAGCCTGCTGACGTCACTCCTGTAAGCGTATTCAAATTATTTGAAATTATCGAAGAGGTTGGACTTCCGGATGGAGTAGCAAACTTAGTATTGGGACCTGGTTCAAAGGTTGGGAATGAGCTTGCAGAGAGCCATGATGTCGACAAAATTGCCTTTACTGGTGGAACAAAAACAGGTCAAAGTATTATGCGCGCAGCTGCAGGAAATATGAAAAAAATCACACTTGAACTAGGTGGTAAATCTCCACTTATTGTGTTCGACGATGTGGATTTTGAAACCGCAGTCGATAATGCGATGTTTGGTATTTTCCACAATGCTGGGCAAGTTTGTTCAGCTGCATCTCGTTTACTTGTACAAGAGACTATTTATGATAAGTTTGTTGAAAGATTGGCCGAGCGTGCGAACAAAATTGTAGTTGGCAACGGGGAAAGTGAGAATATTGAAATGGGAGCTCTCACAAACGAGTCTCATATGAATGAAGTTTTACATTATATTCAGAGAGGAATCGAAGAAGGTGCAAAATTAGTTTGTGGTGGTAAGCGCTTAACAGAAAATGGGCTTGGTCGAGGGTTTTTCATTGCACCAACAATCTTTGCTGATGTAAATGAGAATATGTGTATTGTGAAGGAAGAGATTTTTGGTCCAGTTCTTGTTGTACAGAAATTTAAAGATGAGGAAGATGCCATCCAAAAAGCGAATGATTCCATTTATGGATTAGCCGGTGCTGTATTTACTGAAGATATGGACCGAGCAAAACGTGTTATTAGTAAATTACGTGCGGGAATTACTTGGATTAATAGTTATCATCTCGCTTATGTTGAAGGCCCTTGGGGAGGGTATAAGCAAAGTGGCATCGGCAGAGCGTTAGGTGTTGCCGGACTGGAGCACTTTATGGAAACGAAGCAAATCAATATCCACCAGCATGCAAATCCGGTAGGGTGGTATGCGAATTAATTGAGCAAAACGTGCTATATAAATTATTTGTAAGGGGATATGCTCATGAAAATAGTGGACAACGGTCCGTCATCAAAAATAGAGCAACCAGAAGTAATGAATAAGCCGGTGGATGATTCAGTGCTAGGAACCAAAAGTATTCCGTTACTATATTTACGGTTTGCTTTGGCGGGAATTATGGCTAACGTAATTTTAGGAGTTGTATCGGTTGTTGATGGCTATTTCGTCAGTGGCTTTCAGGAGCTGGAAGTCGAAGGGATCGGAATTGGATTTACGGTCATGGTTATTACCCGTATGATTGGTGTTCTTTTAGGTGTGGGAGCCGGAGCGGTCATTTCACTTCGACTGGGGAAAGGGAAAATCGAAGAAGCTAGAAGTATTATGGGACAAACTTTATGGTTTACTCTTTTCCTGTCTTCTTTGTTAGCTATACTTGGGTTGGTCTTTGAAAATGATATTATGATTTTATTCGGAGCAAGTGATGAAGCACTTCCGTATGCGGTGCAATATAGCCGACTGCTATGGATTTCGTTGCCATTAACGATATTGGCCGTTGTATTAAGTATTTTAGCTAATATTGATGAAAAGCCTATATTATCAATGAACAGTTGGTTAGTCGCAGCGGTTGTTGCTGGGACTATGGAATGGATTATGGTAGTGAAGTATGACATGGGGATGATGGGTTCTTCATGGGCTAATACGATTTCGCAATCGATTCCTGTTCTCCTAATCTTTTATTTCTGGTTGGGTAAAACAAAACTTAAGCCAAAAATGAAAGATATGATGATTAATTTCAAGAAGATTGGTGAAGTGGTTTGGACGGGCTTTGCATCTTTCTCGAGTCAGTTCATGATGTTTATTGCAATTATTTTCACCAACAACTTACTGCAAAGCTACGGTGGTGGTCTGCACGTTGCAGCTTTCACGATTCAAAACGGTTACATTACAAATCTCCTCGCCTTAGCAGCGCTCGGTGGGATGACAGGACTTCAACCGATTATTAGTTATAATTACGGTGCGGGCAACCTTGATCGTGTGAAACAAGCAATTAAGATGGGACTCATTTTTACAGTTTCCTTCTTTGTGATCGTGACAGCCATACTAGTCATTTTTGCAGATCCAATTGTGTCATTTTTTTCCGGTGGTAATCCTGAATTGCAGAAACTTGGCATTTGGACGACAGTTATATTCAATTGTTTGTTTACGCTTAGTGCAGTTAGCCTGCTTATCTCTGGTTATTTCGAATCACAAGAGAGAAACTGGTCCGCAACGTTTATTAGTGTAAGCAAAATATTGTTGTTCATGTTACCGTTTCTATTTATTTTCCCGAAATACTGGGGTGTAGAAGGTGTATGGTACGCTGCTCCTGCTGCAGAAATTCCAGGTGTTCTCATTGCCATATACTTTATGAAAAAAGAGTTTAAACGTTTAAAAAATACAAATGTTAAGACAGTAGATTTATAGACTTATTCCTTCAAAATTACCAATAAGAAAGAGAAAGAGAGAGGATTGTCATGTTTTTTGCGAAAAAACTTACAGTAGAAGAAGCAGAGCAACTAGGTGCCAACGCATGGGAACCATGGGTAGGCGAACCGAATAAAGGAACGTGGCATGTAGAAGAGCAGGAAGTTTTCTATGTGACAGATGGTGAAGTGTTTATTACTGTTGATGGGGAAAAGTATCATATTACAAAGGACTGGATCGTTTCCTTGGCTAAGGACCTTGTTTGTGAATGGGATTGCCCAGTATTTTTGAAAAAGAATTATAAGATGAACCATGAAATCCATCTGAAATAATGTGAACTGGGGAGTGGACAAATGCTAAGCAGATGACTGCTCCTGCGTATTCATTGAATAAGATTAATAATGTTGAAGAAATGTATGTAAATAAGTTTACATACCGTCAAATGAATGCGCTTTCTTTTTAGGGGCGATAACATAGGACGGTTATCTTAAAATAGGAGGCTTCACCATGGTAGTAATGAAAAATGTACAAACGTTGAAAAATTATATTGGCGGACAATGGATAGAATCCACAAGTAAGCAAGTTGAAGATGTACCAAATCCAGCAACAGGAGAGATTATTGCTCGTGTGCCTCTTTCGACTAAAGAAGATTTAGATAGAGCTGTAGCAACTGCGAAAGAAGCATTCAAAACATGGAGAAAGGTCGCTGTGCCTCGGCGTGCTCGGATTCTATTTCGCTATCAACAGCTATTGATTGAAAACTGGGAAGAGTTAGCTAAACTCGTAACCTTGGAAAACGGAAAAAGTTATAAGGAAGCATACGGTGAAGTGCAGCGGGGGATTGAATGTGTTGAATTTGCCGCAGGCGCACCAACTTTAATGATGGGAGAGCAACTTCCCGATATTGCTACTGGTGTTGAATCAGGGATGTATCGTTATCCGATCGGAGTAATCGCAGGAATAACGCCATTTAACTTTCCGATGATGGTGCCATGCTGGATGTTTCCACTCGCGATTGCATGCGGGAATACATTTGTATTAAAACCATCTGAAAGAACACCGCTATTGGCTAATCGCATAGCTGAACTGTTTAAAGAAGCAGGTCTTCCAGATGGAGTACTAAATATTGTGCATGGTGCACATGACGTCGTTAACGGCATTCTTGACAATGAGGATGTGAAAGCTGTATCTTTCGTTGGTTCTCAACCTGTGGCTGAGTATATATATAAAACAGCAGCAGCTAACGGTAAACGTGTACAAGCTCTTGCAGGGGCAAAAAATCATTCGATCGTATTAAAAGATGCGGACCTTAGTTCTACAGTGAAAGAAATTACAAGTGCTGCCTTCGGTTCAGCTGGTGAACGATGCATGGCAGCGGCTGTTGTTGTCGTGGAAGAAGACGTTGCAGATGAGCTCGTTAATAGACTGCTTCAAGAGGCTAATGCAATTACGATTGGTAATGGTCTGGAAGAAGGTGTTTTCCTTGGTCCTGTTATTCGTGAAGGACATAAAGAGCGGACACTCGGATACATTCAATCCGGTGTAGAGCAGGGAGCGACACTTATTCGTGACGGACGTGAAGACGATGTAGCAAACAGCCAAGGTTATTTTGTTGGCCCAACGATTTTTGATAACGTGACACAGGAAATGAAAATCTGGCAAGATGAAATTTTCGCACCGGTTCTTTCTGTAGTACGCGTAAAAGACTTGATGGAAGCGATTCATGTTGCTAATGCATCGCCATTCGCAAATGGTGCATGTCTGTACACAAATAGCGCGAAAGCTATTCGTGAATTCCGTGAAGAAATTGATGCAGGTATGCTTGGGGTTAATCTTGGAGTTCCTGCTCCAATGGCATTCTTTCCGTTCTCAGGTTATAAGAAATCTTTCTATGGTGATCTACATGCAAATGGAAAAGATGGCGTAGAATTCTATACTCGCAAGAAAATGCTTACGGCTCGTTATTGAAAGAGCGATGTAAAACCATAAAAAGATAGAATGGAGCTGGTGATTGTGCAAGCGACGGAGCAAACACAAAGTTTGAAAAAAACAGATGAAAAGTACCTTTGGCATGCGATGAGAGGAGCAGCCCCTAGTCCAACGAATTTAATTATCACAAAAGCAGAAGGGGCATGGGTGACGGATATTGATGGAAACCGTTATTTAGACGGTATGTCTGGTCTTTGGTGTGTGAATGTTGGATACGGCCGAAAAGAGCTTGCAAGAGCGGCGTTTGAACAGCTTGAAGAAATGCCGTATTTCCCTCTGACTCAAAGTCATGTTCCTGCTATTAAATTAGCAGAAAAATTGAATGAATGGCTTGATGATGAATACGTCATTTTCTTTTCTAACAGTGGATCGGAAGCGAATGAAACAGCATTTAAAATTGCTCGTCAATATCATCAACAAAAAGGTGATCATGGACGCTATAAGTTTATTTCTCGCTACCGCGCTTATCACGGTAACACAATGGGAGCTCTTGCAGCAACAGGTCAAGCACAGCGAAAGTATAAATATGAACCACTCGGGCAAGGATTCCTGCATGTAGCACCGCCTGATACGTACCGAAATCCAGAGGATGTTCATACACTGGCAAGTGCTGAGGAAATCGATCGTGTCATGACATGGGAGTTAAGCCAAACAGTAGCCGGTGTGATTATGGAGCCAATCATTACCGGGGGCGGAATTTTAATGCCTCCTGATGGATATATGGGAAAAGTAAAAGAAATTTGCGAGAAGCACGGTGCGTTGCTCATTTGTGATGAAGTTATATGTGGATTTGGCCGGACAGGGAAGCCATTTGGATTTATGAATTATGGCGTCAAACCAGATATCATTACAATGGCAAAAGGTATTACAAGTGCGTATCTTCCTTTGTCAGCAACAGCAGTTAGACGAGAGGTTTATGAGGCATTCGTAGGTAGTGATGATTATGATCGCTTCCGCCATGTAAATACGTTCGGAGGGAATCCTGCTGCTTGCGCTTTAGCTTTGAAGAATTTAGAAATTATGGAGAATGAGAAACTCATTGAACGTTCCAAAGAATTGGGTGAACGACTGTTATATGAGCTAGAGGATGTAAAAGAGCATCCAAACGTAGGGGATGTTCGCGGAAAGGGCCTTCTTTTAGGCATTGAACTAGTGGAAGATAAGCAAACAAAAGAACCGGCTTCCATTGAAAAGATGAACAAAGTCATCAATGCTTGTAAAGAAAAAGGTCTAATTATTGGTAAAAATGGTGACACTGTCGCAGGTTACAATAATATTTTGCAGCTTGCACCTCCATTAAGCATCACAGAAGAAGACTTTACTTTTATCGTTAAAACAATGAAAGAATGTTTATCCCGCATTAACGGGCAGTAAAACTCCCACCTCAAAATGCGGCTGGAGCAAAGAAGTTAGGTGGGAGATCAACTGCCCGTAAAAGCCCGATTGGTTCAACTAATAATCAGTGGGGGATGAACAAAAACCCCCCCACTGATTAAAGTTTCACTTTAGCTCAACTTTAATTAATTATTGATAAATCTTGTTGAAAAGCGGATGAGCCTATTAGAAGATGTAACTTTAAATACTGAATGAATTACTCGAAAAGAGTAATTCCGAAAGGGTTGAGTTTATGAAAGCTGATGTTGTATTGATAAATGGAGAAGTTATTACAGTAGACCAAAAGAATACAGTAGTCGAAGCTGTAGCAATAAAAGATAATCATATCGTAGTTGTTGGCTCAAATCAGGAGGTTAAGAGTTTTATAGGAGAAAATACGGATGTAATTGACCTGCAAGGGAAAACGCTTCTTCCTGGATTCATTGATTCGCATCTTCACATCATTTCTCATGGACTAAATCAGTTGGCTGTCAGTTGTAAAGCTGAACATATTGATTCTATCGATGCTTTATTAGATGATCTGAAAAAGAAGGCCTTAGAAACGCCAAAAGGTGAATGGATACGTGCTTGGGGCTTTAATGAAACCGCTGTGAAGGAAAAGCGTTATCCAACAATTACTGAGTTGGATGGAATTTCAGTTGAACACCCTATTATTATAACTCGTACTTGTCACCACATAAGCGTGGTGAACAGTAAAGCATTAGAAATTGCGCAAATTAACGAGAACACACCGGATACGAATGGGGGAGTTATTGAAAAGAATCAGGCAGGAAGGCTTACAGGAAAGTTAATTGAAGCAGCAAATATGAGTATGAGCGAGGTTGCAAGTTATACAGAAAGTGAAATGATGAAGGCTGTGAAAATTGCATCAGATCATTTCGTTGCAGCTGGCATAACAAGTATACATGACGCAGGTGGAGATGGACCGGAGAGTTTTCGTTTACTACAACGAGCTGTGAAGAGTAGGGATATTCGTGTCCGAATATATGCAATGATATGTCAAATAAATAACTCTCATGAATTTGTTAATAAAATGGTCGAAGCTGGTGTGGTAACTGGTACCGGAGATGAAAGATTCAAAGTCGGACCAGCTAAATTGTTTACAGATGGAAGTAGCACGGGGCCTACAATTGCAACCCGTAAGTCATATTCAAGTGACCCTAACAATTACGGCATTCTTTATTATAGTGAGGAAGAAATCTATAAGGTTTTAGGTGAAGCACATAAAAAAGGCTATCAAATCACTGTACATGCACAAGGTGATAAAGCTATTGAAATGTATTTGAATTGTGTAGAAAGGGCGCTAGAGGAATCACCAAGAAAAAATCACCGTCATCGAATCGAGCATGCGGGAATTTCTTCACCAGATTTACAAGAGAGAATGAAAAAACTCGAGATGATTCCTATTCCAAATCCTCCATTTCCATATGAATTCGGAGAGATATATGTAGAGCACTATGGTGATCGTGTTAATCACATGTACGCTGCTCGTGATTTTATTGATCGTGGCATCATTGCAGCAGGTAGTTCGGATGCACCAGTTACTGACTATAATCCTTTATTAGGAATTCATGTTGCTGTCAATAGAAAAACTAAGTCTGGAATAGAGGTTGGTGCTAATCAATCTATAAGCGTAATGGAAGCTATTAAACTATACACATGGAATGGTGCTTATGCGAGTTTTGAAGAAGAGATAAAAGGAAGCATAGAGGCCGGAAAGTTGGCGGATTTAGTTATATTAAATGAAAGCATTTTAAGTGTCAATCCAAACCAAATTAAAGATTTAAAAGTAGAAACAACAATTATTGATGGTGAAATTATCTATCAAAAAGAACAATCAGTGAAAATTTAGCAATAAAAAAACGCCCCTTCAATTGTGAGAATGATTTTAACAATTGAAGGGGCGTTTCAGTTGTTTAGTTGCGCTTTTTAAATCGTATTAATTTTCCAAGAGAATTGAAAGGATATTCGTCTACTAACAAATATTCAGATTATGAACACTAGAAAACGAACACAACCTATCATATAATTGAAAGACTATATTTTAAAATCAATGTTAATATTACCCTCCTATAAGTATTAACATGCGTAATTGAGGTGTTTTCTTTGTTGTTTTATGATCGAATTTCTATAATGGCCCCTCCTGTTCCATAGCTAAGGAAAGTCTATTCATTTCTGAGATTTTCAAAGTTATAGGAGGGTATTAAAAGTGAAAAAAGTCTCAGTACCATCACTTTGGTTAATGATCATTCTGGTGGCATTTCCACAAATTAGTGAAACAATTTACACACCGTCTTTACCGGATATTTCAAAGGCGTTGCACGTAAGTAATAATGAGGTACAGTTAACGCTTAGTGTTTATTTTGCTGGATTTGCTTTAGGTGTATTTTTTATTGGATGGTTATCAGATATAATTGGTCGTCGCCCAGCAATGTTATTTGGAATTGTAGTATATGGCGCTGGAAGTTTCTTATGCTATATTGCAAATTCTATTGAATTTTTATTGTTTAGTCGTTTTATTCAAGCATTTGGAGCAAGTGCTGGTTCAGTTGTGACACAAACGATTCTTCGTGAAAGTGTAGAGGGGCATAAACGTCATGTTATGTTTGCTCAAATTTCGGCAGTCATTGCTTTTACACCAGCGATAGGTCCACTAATTGGGGGCTTTCTTGATCAAATGTTTGGATTTAAAATAGTATTTTTAAGTTTAGTTGTTATGAGTGTTGGGATTTTGTTATATACGTTTGTTTCTCTTCCGGAAACAAAAACGGAATCAGTAACGGATAAAATAAATGTGTTTTCCGTAGCGAAAAAGTTGATTACAAATCCGAAAGTAGTAACGTATGGATTATTAATTGGAGGAGCAAATGGTGTTTTATTTAGCTACTATGCAGAAGCGCCGTTTATCTTTATTGAATACTTTCAGTTATCGCCTAGTATGTACGGATTTCTAGGAATTGTTGTTGCTTCCGCTTCTATTATTGGAGCGAAAGTTTCAAAGCGGTTACTTGCTACTTATAAACCAGAGAAAATTATATATATCGGTTGTCTTGTAATGACAGGAGGAGCTATCTTCTTAACTGTTATTAATTCATTTGGATCAAATCCAAACATAATATATATGATTGGATTTTTAGTAGCGATGTTTATATTGCTATTAGGAATTGGGGTAGCATTACCTAACTGTTTAAGTTTAGCATTAGTAGATTTTCAAGATGTCATTGGTACTGCGGGAGCATTGTTTAGCTTAGGCTACTATGTAATTGTAACGATGACAATTTGGGGAATGAGTCAGCTGCATACGGGCTCGTTGATGGTGATGCCACTTTATTTTCTTGTTATTGTAGTTATAATGATGGTGTTTACTAAAGTGTTTATTTTAGGTAAACAAACTTCAAAAATGATTTGAATATGAAATTGTAAAAGAGTCTCATTTTTTAATGAGACTCTTTTATATTTTATGAAAATAACTATAGGTATGAATATGTAATTAATGTTAAAATAAAACAAAATTGTATAGTTATAGTTTTTAGGGAGGGTGAAAATATGTTAATGAATTTAGCATGCGCTCTACTAATTATTTCCGGACTTACAGTAGTTATACGAAAAACTTTCATTGTAAACCACTATCTTTGTAATTTAATGGCATTCTTTTGTGCTTATATGACAACATCTTCCTACGTATTAGAGCAACTTTCATTAACAAAAACCATATTGATACTATGTTTGTTGCTGATAACTTTTATTCTTATATACTCACATTTCGAGATTAGAGGGCTAGCTTTTAATGATTATACAGTGTTTAATTTACCTTCTAGCCGAGTGAGTATATTAGTGAAAGACGGGTTAACCGAAGCGAACATAGAATTTACATTGGATAAAAATAATATATATTTATCAGGATCTCCTGTTAAAATTCGAATATTGAATAGACCATTACATACAACTAATATTTTATTTAGAAAATGCCCAGAGGATATAAAGACAAAAATTAAAGGTATTATTAAGGAAAAGATAAAAGCTGAGGAGAAGAGTTTTCCTCTTTCCGGTGTATTGTTGATTGTTTTAAGTGCGGTTATATTTTTCTTAAAGTAGGAGATGGGAAAGAGAATTTTCAGCTGTGATAATGGGATAATTAAGAGAAGTAGAAGTTAGTGACTTTGTAGTTCTACTAATATATTAAATTTCTGCGTGATACGTTAATCGCATGTGTAAGCAATTACAGTACAAACTATAAAGAGTGAAGTATATAAAGTATGAAACCGAGGTAGATAGGATCTCCTCGGTTATTTATATTGTAATAATATTTATACCGGAATCATATTGAATAGATGTATTTTATTGTTAATTTAGTTAAAAATTAATCAAACTAATATATAATAATTTACTGAAAAAATAATTGAACTTTTCAGATAAATGAATTAATATGAAGTGAGCAATTTTAAATTTTATAGAAAATAGGAAGATGAGGGGTTTTGGAAATTTTATAAGAGGCAAAATGAGATTTTAGGATAGCTTTAAAGTTAGTCTAAGATGACGTTTGTTTCATCATTTTCAGGGCCAAACAGGAATTAGGGTACACCATCTTACTTTAAATGCGGCTATGAATCATCTAAGAGGGGGAAATGAAGTGGCAAACAAAGAATTGAAACGAGGTTTAGAAGCACGTCATATTCAAATGATTGCTTTAGGCGGAACAATTGGTGTTGGTTTGTTTATGGGGTCAGCCAGCACGATTAAATGGACAGGTCCGTCAGTAATGCTTGCATATGCAATCGCAGGTGTTTTCATCTTCTTCATTATGCGTGCCATGGGAGAAATGTTGTATATGGAGCCGAGTACAGGTTCATTTGCGACATTTGGTCACAAATATATTCATCCGTTAGCTGGTTATATGACAGCGTGGAGTAACTGGTTCCAGTGGGTTATTGTTGGGATGTCAGAGATTATCGCAGTTGGAGCGTATATGAAATATTGGTTCCCGGATTTACCGGCTTGGATACCTGGTATTATCGCGATGGTTATTCTTGGTGCGGCCAACTTAATTTCTGTTAAGTCATTTGGTGAATTTGAATTTTGGTTTGCGATGATCAAAATCGTTACGATTCTATTAATGATTATTGCGGGATTTGGACTTATTTTCTTTGGAATTGGTAACGGCGGAGAAGCGATTGGCATATCTAACCTCTGGGTAAATGGCGGTTTCTTTACAGGTGGTTTTTCAGGATTCTTCTTTGCATTATCACTTGTAGTTGGAGCGTATCAAGGTGTGGAATTAATCGGGATTACTGCTGGTGAAGCGAAAGATCCGAAGAAGACACTTACTAGAGCAATTCAAAGTACAATTTGGCGTATTTTAATTTTCTATATTGGTGCTATTTTCGTTATTGTAACTGTTTATCCTTGGGATCAATTAAGTTCAATTGGTAGTCCGTTCGTAGCAACTTTTGCGAAAGTTGGTATTACGGCAGCTGCGGGACTTATTAACTTCGTTGTTATTACAGCCGCAATGTCTGGCTGTAACAGTGGTATTTATAGTGCTGGACGTATGCTTTATACACTAGGTGTAAATGGACAAGCACCGAAATACTTTACGAAGATCTCGAATAACGGTGTACCTTTATTCGGTACAGTTGGTGTAATTATCGGTTTAGCGGTTGGTGTTGTTTTAAGTTATATTGCACCAAAAAACTTATTCGTATATGTATATAGTGCGAGTGTACTTCCTGGTATGGTACCATGGTTTGTCATTTTAATTAGTCAAATTCGTTTTAGAAAAGAAAAGGGAGCAGAGATGAAAGACCATCCGTTCAAAATGCCATTTGCTCCTGTTACAAACTATTTAACAATTGCCTTTTTAATTATGGTATTAATCGGAATGTGGTTTAACGATGATACACGTATTTCACTAATTGTAGGTATTGTTTTCTTAGCTATCGTAACAATTAGTTTCTATGCTTTCGGAATAGGGAAACGACCTCCGTTAGACGTTCCAAATGATCAAGAGATTTCAAGTAAATAAAGATAGTAAAAAGTCCGATTTCCCGTTTAGAAATCGGACTTTTTATTATTAAAATTTCTCTACAACGATCTTTCCAATTGTACGCCCACTTTCAAGTTGTGCATGTGCTTTCTTTATGTTTTCAGCGTTAATTGGTGTGAATGTTTCATTTAATGTAGTCTTTAAAATGCCTTCATCTAATAGTTCGCTTACTTTATTTAATAGTTCGTGCTGCGTACTCATATCACCAGTTTCATACATCGCTTTTGTAAACATAAACTCCCAAACGAATGTGGCACTTTTACTTTTTAAAATTCCCATCTCAAGAGGGTGTTCATTTTCTACGATAGAGCAAATTTTCCCTTGTGGTTTAATGATGTCACCCATCGCGTGCCAATGTTGATCAGTATTGTTTAAGCAGAAGATATAATCTACATCTTTTAGCCCAAATTCTAATATTTGATCTTTTAAAGGTTGGTGATGATTAACTATATAATCGGCGCCGAATTTTTCAACCCAGTGTATGGTTTCGTTGCGAGATGCGGTTGCGATTACGTTTAGTCCAGCCCATTTAGCTAACTGAATAGCAATCGAGCCAACACCACCAGCTCCGCCGATAATTAAAATGTTTTTAAATGAATTTTCATCTTTCTTATTATAATCAATCCCTAAACGTTCAAACAAACCTTCCCATGCGGTAATGGCTGTTAAAGGAAGTGCTGCAGATTCAGCATCACTTAACGTTTTTGGTTTTTTACCAACAATTCTTTCATCAACTAAATGGTATTCACTGTATGTACCTTGCCTTGTAATGCTTCCAGCGTAAAACACTTCATCGCCTTCTTTAAATAACGTACAACCATCGCCAGTTTGCACGACAACACCGCTAGCATCCCAGCCAAGTATTTTTGCTATATCTTCTTTTTTATCTTTCGGAGATCGAACTTTTGTATCAACTGGATTAACGGAAATAGCGTTAATCTTTACAAGTATATCTCTTCCTGTGGCAACAGGTCTTTCAACTTCAATATCAATTAAACTGTTTTCTTCTTCAATAGGTAAGTATTCATGTAAACCAATTGCTTTCATTTTTATTCCCTCCATTAAAGTAAGAGTCTTTTTCTCTTTTATTATAGTAGGTAAAGTGTCATTATGTAAAAAAGTTGAGTCCTTTCCATTTTGTTAAAGGCTGGTTTCAGCCTCATTTAGAACTTTGTAAATGGAGAGGAGCCATCGTTTTGATTTTATAAGCGTCGGATGAAAGATATACTTATTTTTCCAGTGTACCTTGCAATGAATAATACCAAGTGTTATATTATACTTGTAGTTACTTATTATAAAACAGTACTAAATAATAAATAGTAGTAGATGCCAATTAGAATAGGGTGAATGAATATTGAATGTACAATTTAAAAAAGGAGTTTTAGAACTTTGTGTTCTGGTCTTACTTGATAAGCAAGACCGTTATGGGTATGAATTAGTTCGAAGTATTTCCAATCAAATTGAAATATCAGAAGGGTCTGTTTATCCTCTACTTCGTAGATTAACTAAAGAAGAATATTTTACAACGTATTTACAGGAGTCTTCAGAAGGGCCTTCAAGGAAGTATTATAAACTGACGGATAAAGGTAGAACGTATTTGTACCAACTTTTGGAGGAATGGAATGAGTTCTCACAAGGTGTCAATCAATTAATAAAAGAAGGTGTACGTAATGACGAAAGATAAATTTTTACAACAATTAAACGTATCTCTAAAAAGATTATCTGAAAAAGAACGTGCAGATATTTTAAAAGATTATGAAGAACATTTTACTTTCGGATTAGAGGAAGGAAAAACTGAAGAAGAAATTACAGCTTCATTAGGTTCGCCAGCTCAAATCGCCAAAGAGTTATTAGCAGGTTATCATATTGAGAAAGTAACAGCGAGTGCAACAACAGGGAATGTTTTTCGGGCAATTTGGGCAGTAATTGGATTAGGTTTTTTCAATTTGTTAATCGTGCTTGGACCTGCAATTACATTAGCGGCATTGATTTTTTCAGGATGGGTTCTAGGAATCTCATTTTTAGGTTCACCATTACTTGTTCTAGTTGACACTATTATACATCCAAATACATTCTTGCTATTTAATCTTTTCGTTTCTTTAGCACTTTGTGGACTTGGATATTTCATTGTAATTGCTATGTTATTTTTAACGAAGCTAGCAAAGAATGGATTTGTTCGTTATTTAAAGTTCAATATAGCACTAGTAAAAGGTGGTTTTAAGCATGATAAATAAAAAGAAACTTTCAATCATTGCAGGTATTATTTTCATTATTGGGATTGTAGGAAGTCTATTCACTTATCGTTCAATTGCCACAGTACCAATTTCAGAAGAAAAGGTCATTAACAATAATAATGTGTCAAGCGTCATTATCGATACGAATAACGTGCGTGTTAACATCAATCCTACAACAGAAAGTAATATGAAAGTAACATTAGATGGGGAAGTTAATCCTAACATAAAAAGAACATTAGCTACGGATGAAAAAGATTCAACGCTTCTCATTTCTTACAAAGAAAAACAACAGAGTTGGTTCAACTTCAACTTCAACATTTCTGAAGTATTGGTCCCATTAACATTAAATGTCTATCTGCCTGAAAAACAATATGATTCATTAAAAATTTCCAATAACAATGGTTACGTTTCTGCAAAACAACAAAATACAACGCATTTTGATATCAATACAAGCAATGGGCGTGTTGAATTAAGAGAGATCAATTCGCAAAAAATTAATGCGGAAACAAATAATGGAAGTATGGAATTTAAAGATATAACGGCGCAAAATATTCATGTGAAATCGAATAATGGACGAATAATGCTAGATCATGTTGAAGGTGAACTAGAAGGGCAATCTAAAAACGGAAGTCTTTCTCTTAAAACAAATGAACTTGATCGAAATCTCAATTTTACGACTCACAATGGCAAGATTAATATTGAAACTGAAAAAGAACCAACTAATGTTCAATTTAATGTCTCTGTCGACAATGGAAAAGCGAATATCCTGAATAAATATAATGGAAATGCAGTTATTGGGAAGGGAGAAAATCAAATTAAATTAAACACACATAACGGAAGTATTTCAGTGAAAAAGCATGGAAACTAAAGTAGCATATTAATCTTGGGAATTTTCGCTCATCACATATAAAGAGCATGCAAATCAATAATAAATAAGCAAAATAGCCGACTCCTTTTTTAAAACATGTAGGTAGTCGGTTATTTTATGTCCAAAATTCGTTTTAACGTCTTGGTTTCGACGACTTAATTCATTCTCTGAAAATATAAAATATATTCTGTTTTCAGAGAATTGAAGTGTTATTATAAGAAAAAGTGATACTTTTATCTTATATACTTAAAGGAGGATTGGATTTCTGCATAGGCTTTCCAGTATCACTGGATTTGGAATGAAAAGTTGTGAACAATTGAAAAGATAATAGTTGAAATAATGAAAGGTGAGAAGGAGTTTATTTCTCATAAGCGAAATATAGTATTGTTTTATCTTAAATTATTTGTAAAGGTGGATACATAATGACAGTAAAGAAGCTTTATTTCGTCCCAGCAGGTCGTTGTATGTTGGATCATTCGTCTGTTAACAGTACATTAACACCAGGAAAATTATTAGACTTACCGGTTTGGTGTTATCTTTTGGAGACTGAAGAAGGACCTATTTTAGTAGATACAGGTATGCCAGAAAGTGCGATTAATAATGAAGGTCTTTTTAACGGTACATTTGTTGAAGGGCAGATTTTACCCAAAATGACTGAAGAAGATAGAATCGTAAATATTTTAAAACGCGTTGGATATGAGCCAGAAGACCTTCTGTATATTATTAGTTCTCACTTACATTTTGATCATGCAGGAGGAAATGGTGCTTTTATAAATACACCGATTATTGTGCAGCGTGCTGAATACGAGGCGGCACAACATAGTGAAGAATATATGAAAGAATGTATCTTGCCAAATTTAAACTACAAAATCATTGAAGGGGATTATGAAGTCGTACCAGGAGTTCAATTATTGTATACACCAGGACATACTCCGGGGCATCAGTCACTATTCATTGAGACAGAGAACTCTGGCCCAGTGTTATTAACGATCGATGCATCGTATACGAAAGAAAATTTTGAAGATGAAGTGCCGTTCGCTGGATTTGATTCGGAATTAGCTTTATCTTCAATTAAACGTTTAAAAGAAGTTGTTAGGAAAGAGAACCCAATTGTTTTCTTTGGACATGATATAGAGCAGGAAAAGAGTTGTAAAGTGTTCCCTGAATATATATAAATAGAAAAAGTCATGGGCCTAGTAGCTCATGACTTTTTCTATTAAATAACCTTTTTAAATAAGTTATATACTTTTTTTGAATTACCTTCATTTAATTGATAATAAGTAAGGTCTACGTCATCAGGAGTGTTTTGATGGGCAATCATAACTTCACTACTGTTGTTATCTACTATCCAAATTAAATATTGTTTATAAGTTCCATCTTGGAAAGTAATCCACATGTTACAATCTACTAAATCAGAACCTTCTTCATCTAGCGTTAAATCGCCTTTTTTTGCTGTATCCATACTGTTAATGAATGTTTTTAATTCATCTGTTTTTGTAAGGAAGATAGATTTTTTTGTCTTAAGCGACTCTACATGTATATCTTTTATTTCCTGCTTTCCTAAAAAAACAGGAGGTGCATTTGAGTCTCTTTGAGTTGAAATAATAGTAGCTTTCTTCTTTGGTTTACTTGCTGTATAGAGATCTTGAATAGATTTTCCAGAGTTTAAAAACCATACGGTTCCAAAAACAATCAATGCGCTACCTATCAATAAAATGATTTTCTTAATAGGGTATTCTCCTCTCTATGGCTTCATGTGAAGAGCTTTTCTATTAATATATGATAGGTAAGCGTAAAGTATTATAGTTGAACGTGGTTATGCTTCACGGTTTTTATAGGGCGATCAACGAGTAAATTGTAAGTGAGCCCTATTAATACGAGAATTCCACCGATAATTTTTCCGGTTGATAGTTCGTGTGACAGGAAGAAATCGATGATAGTCCCCGTAAACAATTGTCCGATAAAGATGAGTAATGTTAAATAAAATGCTGATATTTTAGGAGTAATATAGTTTGATAACGAGATGACGATAACGCCTACTAATCCGCCTAAGTATACAGCGATAGGTATGGATTGTAACGTATGACTAGAAATATACAACGAATCTGAACTGAAAATTAAAAATAACATGGAGAAAAATAATCCAGTAATATAATTGAAAAATGTGCCTTCCCAATTTCCAATTTCCTTTGCTAAATTCGCGTTAATAATTCTAGCAACAACGATAGAAACACCAGCTGAAATAGCGATACAAATATATAACATTTTCTTGCCTCCATTAATAAATTGTCATGACTATAATTCCAGAAGAGATGAATAATAATCCAATTAATTTTTTCTTATCAAACTTCGAAACTTTCATTCCTAATAAACCGAAATGATCAATAACTATGGAAGCGATGGATTGACCAAGTAAGCTTAATGCAATTGTAATAGAGGCACCAAGAGCAGAGAAACTTATATTATTAAAAAGAACAGTGAATACTCCAATTGCCCCAGCACTATATAAAAAAAGTGGAATACCTTTATCAAAATGGATTTTATTTTTGTTAAGGATTAAAACGAAAATAACTGCAATTAAACCGACAAGGTGAATGACAACGCTCGCTGTGTACTTGCCAATTAACTCAGATAAAATCCCATTCAATGGAAGCATAACGGCAATGAGCACACCAATAAAGACAGAAAGAAAGTTATACAATGTAATAGCCCCTTTATATTTCATATTTGTAATGACTGTATCATGCTGAAATTGTGTATTACTATGACATATGTCATAGTGGAAGAAGAAAATTTTGTTTACAATTGGGATGAGTTGTAAAGGTGGGGGACTATGAAGAAAGTATGTAATTCTAATAAATTAGCAGAGTATATGAAACAAAATAATATTGATTCATTTTTTAGTAGTGATATGAAACCATATATGGAACTTATATTTTTTAAAAAGAATGAGTTCATTTGCAGAGAAAACGAAGAGATAGATTATTTATATTTCTTTGTTGAAGGAAAAGCGAAAGCGTTTAACACATTAAGTAACGGGAAATCGGTATTATTATGTTTTTATGATAGTTTGCAGTTACTAGGAGATGTGGAGTTAATTCATTCTCAAAAGACTGCTTCAAACGTACAAGTGATGGCAGATTCGTATTGTGTTGGGCTACCTTTAGGGAAAGTGAGAAACCAATTATTTCATGATGCGAAATTTTTGAGATGTATTTGCGGTTCTTTAGCCCATAAATTAAATCGACTTTCAAAAAATAGTACAATTAATTTACTGTATCCACTTGAAAATCGACTTGCGAGTTACATGTTAGCAGCAGGGGAACGGGCGGTTCAGCACGGAAATAGAATTGTGTTTAGTGGGAATTTAACGGAAATAGCTGAATTGTTAGGGACGAGTTATCGGCATTTATTACGTACATTAAATGTTTTTTGTGATAAAGAAATTATAAAGAAAAGCAGTGGTTGTTTTGAAGTGATGAATGTAGATGTTTTGCGGGAATTGGCGGCGGATGTTTATAAATAGGAGGGGATTATAAATGATTACACCTATATTTAGAATTTTTGATATTGTAAAGGCTCAGTTATTTTACTTTAATTTTTTAGGATTTAAACTGGATTGGGAACATCGGTATGAGGAAAATATGCCATTATATATGCAAATTTCGTTAAATGATACTGTAATACATCTATCCCGCATTAACGGGCAGTAAGACTCCCACCTCAAAATTTGGCGAATGCGAGGAAGTTAGGTGGGAGATAACTGCCCGTAAATGCCCGATTGGTTCAACTAATAATCAGTGGGGGAAGGACACCCCCCCACTGATTAAAGTTTCACTTTATCTGAACATCACGGGGATGCTTCACCAGGCGGTGCAATTCGTGTGAAAATAGAGGATTTAAAAAGTTATTATGCTATTTTATCAAGTAAAGATTATGCGTATTCAAAACCTGATATAGAGAGAACATCTTGGGATACAATTGAATTAACTGTGATTGATCCGTTCTCAAATAGAATTACATTTTATGAGGAAAGGGTTTAGAAATTGAGGTGTTATAAATAATTTATCAAAGTAGGGGTTACAATGAAGAGAAAAATAGCGATGATTTCAGATATTCATGGGAATAGTCACGCTTTAAAGGCGGTATTAAAAGATATTCGAAATGATAATAAATTTAGGTGATAGTGTGTATGGGCCGTTAGATCCTTTGGGGACAATTGAAATATTAATGAGTAACGAGATGATACATATTAAGGGGAGTTTACTTTATAGTGAACTGCTCTTTTTTATTTTGGATAGATATTGAATTATAAAAAAATAAAATGTTATGATTATGGAAACGCATGAACATATGAACATGTATTCATGTGTTTGTGAGAAGGAGGAATTGGAATGAAAGATATAATTATCGTGGGAGCTGGTCAAGCTGGATTAACAATGGGATACTACTTGAAGCAGGAAGGATATAGTTTCTTATTACTTGAGGCGGGAAACCGAATTGGCGATTCTTGGAGAGACCGCTATGATTCTTTGCAGCTCTTCACACCAAGGGAATATAGTAGTTTACCAGGTATGATATTAAAAGGAGAAGGGAGTGGATTTCCATGTAAAGATGAAATTGCAATTTATTTAGAAGAATATGCAAGGTATTTTCAATTGCCGGTACAATTACAGACTCAAGTTTTAAAAATAAGAAAAGAGAAAGAAATATTTGAATTACACACTCCTACAGAAATTTTACAATCGAAAAAAGTTATTATCGCATCAGGTGGTTTTCAGCAACCATTCATCCCCTCATTTTCACAACATCTTTCATCACATATTTTTCAAATACATTCATCACAATATAAATCACCATTACAAATTCCAAAGGGAAAAGTACTTGTAGTAGGTGGTGGGAATTCAGGCATGCAAATAGCAGTAGAACTTGCAAAAACTCATGAAGTTACAATGTCTATAAGTCATCCGTTAACCTTTTTACCGTTATATCTTTTTAGAAAAAGCATTTTTAATTGGTTAGAAAAAATGGGTTTATTGTATGCCGAAATACATACAAAGAGAGGAAGGTGGTTTCAGAAGCGAAAGGATCCCATTTTTGGTTTTGAAGGTAAGGAACTTATTCGTAGTGGAGCAATAAAACTACAGGGAAAAGTGGTAAGTGCATCAGGAAATAATATTATGTTTCAGAATGGTGGCACGTATAGTGCACAAAGTATTATATGGTCAACTGGTTTTGTTCAAGATTATAAATGGATTGAAATAGAAAAGGCAGTGAATATGAATGGATTTCCTAATCATACAATGGGAATGAGTCCAGTAAGAGGATTGTATTATATTGGACTGCCGTGGCAATCTCAAAGGGGTTCTGCGCTTATTTGTGGTGTAGGAAAGGATGCGGTGTATTTGCTTTCTGAAATCAAAAAATAGATCAGTAGCAACAGCTACTGATCATCCATATGTACATGAATTAGGAGAGGTCAAACATTTCAAACGTTTATTAGCTTTAGTATAATAGATTTTCATGAAATAAAAAACTGAAAATTATAATTTTTTTGTTGAGAAAGTTTTTTGTATCGAAATATATAAAAAAACGGGGATTTCTATTGAAAGAAAATATGATATTTATATTTTAGTAAATTATGATATAGTCTATATAAGATTCTTTTCCTTAAATTAGGTTTTTTGTATAGTAATTACATTCGCAGTTGGAAAGGGGAGAAAATTGTGAAGTTTGATGATCAACGTCTACTAGGAATACGATTAGGTTCTGTACTCATAACAGAAGAAAATCAATATTTAGTAATTAAGAAGAAAGATCATTATGCACTATTAAACATACATAATTTAGAATGCACACATGTCGAAGTGCAGTTAGAACATATTGAAGAACTGCTGCATGAAGATTTCCAAGAAAGTATAACTGAAATTATCGCACCAGAACATATTAAAATTGTGGTGAAAAATGTTATATAAAGAAAGAAGCTGGGAGAATCAGCTTCTTTCTTTGTTTTATTTCGTTAATTATAAGGATAACATTTTTAAAATCTCACCAATAATCCCATCCTTTTGATGAACACCTAAATCCGAGTTCGTCATAATAACAGCGCCATTACCTCGGTATGGATTACATACCATCATACATTGAAATCCAACACCCCAGCCAAGTGAATGAATTTGTAAGTCTTCATTAGAATACTCTAGAAAAACACCTAATCCAGTCCATTTGGTGCATCCTTGAGGAGAAATCATATCTTGTACTGTTTTTTGAGAAAGTTCCAGCTTGCTATTTCCCTGTAAGGAATGAATGATTTCAATAATTAAAGTTGATAAGTCAGTTGGTGTTGTCCAAATGCCTGAAGCAGCTGCGAATGGATAAAATGGATACTTCTCATTTGTTACAGTTCCATCTTTATTATGCCCGCAAGCAAAAGCATCGGTTTTATCTATGTCTTCGGGAGAGAAGAGTGTGCTATTTTTCATTTGTAGTGGCTGAAAAATAAATTCTTCAAGTAAAAGGTTGAACGATTTTCCAGTAATATCTTCAAGTAGTTGTTCGATAATACAAAAATTTGCGTCAGAGTAGTGGAATTGGCTTTCTGGTGCATAAGTTACTTCTATAGGTACTGGGCAATATAATGTTTTACCAGCAAGGAGCTCATCCATTTTAGGTAGTCCTTGTGCAAGTGTATAATGTTCAAAACTATTGGGAGGATCAATGATTCCAGATTGGTGACTTAATAAGTTTCGCAGCGTGACTTTTTTCTGTAAAATAAATAGATTGGTAGGGATGTTCCAAGATGTGAGTCTATCATTTACGTCTTCATCTAAATGTACGATTCCTTGATCTGATAACGTTAGTACAAGCATTGAAGTGATGAATTTGCTAATAGAACAAGAATTGAATATGGAATTCGTAGTGACAGTTCTAGTTGTTCCAGATTCAAGTGTTCCGAAAGCAGTAGCTTCATCAAGTTTACCGTCACGTATAATGGCAAAGCTTAACCCTGAAACAGAATATTGGTTCATTTTCTCATATATATTGTTACTTTTTAAGTTCATAGTGACTCCTTTCTTTTAAAAACAGAATATTAACTTTATTATACAGTAGTAAATAGAGAGAAAAGGAAAACACTTCATCTTTTATCGATGAAGTGTTTTCTTAGTTTAAGTTAATTCGAAGTAAATGCTTTAAAAAATTTATCTCTGTACATGTACATAAGCCATGAGGCTGTTATAAAGGAAATAAAGATTTGTTTGTTTTTAATTGGTGCATTGAAAACAAGCCAACCAACTATATCAAATAACAAATGTAGTGCAATTGAAAGAACTACAAATTGTAGTAACGTCTTAAAAAATCTTTTCATAAAGTGTCCCCCTAAAATAAAAGGTTTTATCCCGCATTAACGGGTAGTAAAACTCCCACCTCAAAATTCGACTGGGCAAAGAAGTTAGGTGGGAGTCGGGCTGCCCGTAAACACCCGATTGGTGAAGACTAATAATCAGTGGGGGACGAACAAAACCCCCACTGATTAAAGTTTTACTTTATCAACAATGTTGCATATTACTATTATACATTAAATGTGTCTTGTGGTAAAATTTACATAAGTTACTTGAATAAAACAATGCTAGTGAGGAGGAACAGTCTTGGAATTTTGGATTGTCATACCGATAGCGGCCTTTGGATTTATGTATCTCGCTGAAAAATTAAATAAAATCGAAAAGAAAACAGATACGCGTTTAAAGAGGATGGAAGATAGATTACAATTAATTTCGAAAGAAATGGGAATTGTAGATAGAGAACCTGAAATTAATAAAGAATTACGCCAGCTTGTGGAAGAAGGAAAAACAGTTACAGCAATTAAGAGAGTAAGAGAGGCTTTTGGATTTTCATTGTTAGAAGCGAAGCAATATGTTGATAAGTTATAAAAAAGATCATCCAATTGGATGGTCTTTTTTTACTGAACCATACGTGTATTTACATAAGCAGCGATTATAACGTGGCCAATAATAATGATGGGAAATATAATTTTAACATTAGGAGTAATGAAGACACTGCCAATTGTGGCAATAACACCAGCAATTAAATTATAAAGACCAACTATTTTTGATAACTTCACTTTGTCAGGTACACGGCGTTCATTGAATCCTGATAAGAGCCAAGTGTATTGTTTTACTCCGATGAAATAAGCTAGTGCAAATGAAATGATGGCTAGTATGAATAATGATGGCGAAGCGAAGAGAGTCATTGAGAACACCTCCGTTAAAGGGCTATAAATAAATTATAGTATGAATGTTATAATTTAACAAAATACATTTTTGATTTTAAGTTTATTAAAAATGAGATATTTACGATGAAGGGAGATTACATATGAATATTTCGGAATTCCAGCAATATGTATCGAGTTTCAGTAAAGAAAAAGGATTTCAAGATACAACAATTGAAGAACGTACGATGTATGCGATGGCGGAATTAGGTGAATTAGCGGAAGTTATATTAAAGCGTGATAAAATACAAGATTCGAAAAGAGAGATTGGCTTAGAAATGTTTGATGTAATTTGGAATGTATGTGATTTAGCAAACAAGTTAGAAATTGATTTAGAGAAGGCGTTTGAAGAAAAAATGATGATTAATAAAAAACGTGAATGGTAAAAGAAAAGTTAAAAAGCGCACAAAATTTTGTGCGCTTTTTATTAATGGTATGAAAAATATGTAAAAAAAGATGGAACAAACATTTGAGACGAATTGTCTAATATAGGAAATAACTATTTAGTTTGAAAGAAAGGGTGGAGAAAATGAAAAAGAATATATTATTAAAAGTAGGGGTATGTGTTAGTTTACTAGGAACAATTCAATTTGTTAGCACAATTTCTTCTGTGAAAGCGGAACAAAAGCTAGAGCAAAAAGTAATAAAGAATGAGACAGGAACTATTTCAATTTCTCAGTTAAACAAAAATGTAGGGGTTCATACTGAGTTAGGTTATTTTAATGGAGTAGCAGTTCCATCGAACGGTCTAGTTCTTAACACTTCTAAAGGGTTAGTGCTTGTCGATTCTTCTTGGGATGATAAGTTAACGAAGGAACTAATAGAGATGGTAGAAAAGAAATTTCAGAAGCGCGTAACGGATGTCATTATTACACATGCGCATGCTGATCGAATTGGCGGGATAAAAATGTTGAAAGAAAGAGGCATTAAAGCGCATAGTACAGCATTAACTGCGGAACTAGCAAAGAAAAATGGATATGAGGAGCCACTTGGAGACTTACAAACAATTACAAATTTGAAGTTTGGAAATATAAAAGTAGAAACGTTCTATCCAGGGAAAGGGCATACAGAAGATAATATTGTCGTATGGTTACCGCAATACAACATTTTAGCTGGAGGCTGTTTAGTGAAATCTGCGGAAGCTAAAGATTTAGGGAATGTTGCTGATGCATATGTAAATGAATGGTCGATATCGATTGAGAATGTGTTGAACCGATATGGAAATATGAACTTAGTAGTGCCTGGTCATGGAGAAGTAGGGGACAGAGGATTACTTTTACATACATTGGATTTGTTGAAATAAGAAACTGTGGGAATATAAAAGCGAGGAGAAACAATTTCCTCCTCGCTTTCTTCTAGCTATATTTAAATGCGAAGCTATCAATTACGCCTGCATAAGTTACTGAGATTTTAATTCCAAGTATACAAATACCAGTACCGTCATAATTGCTATAACAACGTAAGTAACATCAAGCATTATAAGTGTCTTTAATGTTTCAGTCATCCTAATTCACCCCTGTTATAAAAATATAACATGACCTCTTATCAATTAAATAAGAGATCATAAAGATAACAATGTACATGAAATTTCTTAAGTAGTTTCTATATAAATATATCATATAAATAATGTAAAAAATGTTAAGATGGTGTAAATGTATTGTAAATAAAGAGGTTTCCTATAAAATCTTTAATCAAAAAATTGATAGTTCTTCAAAATGAAAAAACGCTATTCTTTCTGTTGAATGATAGAAAGAATAGTGTTTTTGTATGCTTATTAGTTGCTAATAGTTCTCTAAATCAATTATCTAGCTATTTGAAGGCATCAACAAAGGTGTCCATTTTTCTGTATGTTTTTTAGTGTCAGTAAAAATATTATGTCAACAATATGAACTGTCACAAATTTATATATATTATTGTGATTGATATCACATCCTTTTTTCCTAATGGGTATTATGCTTGATTTGTAATGAATGATTGGGAGAGGGTGGGATGATATGTTTTGTTATCAATGTGAACAAACGCCAACAGGCGGATGTAAAGTGATGGGTGTTTGTGGTAAGAATGAAACAATTGCAAGTTTACAAGATACGATTGTGTTTGGATTAAAAGGAATAGCTGCTTATCGTACGCATGCTGCGCAGCTAGGGTATACAGATGCATTTGTAGATGCTACAACTCAAGAAGCGCTATATATGACATTAACAAATTCTAACTTTAATGAACAAGAACATATTGATATGGCTATGAAAGTAGGGAAATCGGCTTTACGAGTAATGGAGTTATTAGATGAGGCACATACGAATCACTTTGGTGTTCCGGAGCCTGTTCAAATTACGCAGAACCATGTAGAAGGTAAGGCAATTGTAGTTACTGGTCATAATTTATTTGCATTAGAAGAGTTATTAAAGCAAACAGAAGGAAAAGAAATTAACATTTATACGCATTCTGAAATGCTACCAGCACACGGATATCCACAACTGAAAAAATATAAACATTTAAAAGGAAACATCGGTAAGGCATGGTATGATCAACGACGCCTTTTCGAAAAATTTACAGGTGCCATATTAGCTACAACGAACTGTGTTATGCCAATTAAAGGATCATACTCTGATCGATTCTTTTCATATGATATTGCAGGTTTAGAGGGTGTACAAAAAATTGAAAATGATGATTTTGCACCATTGATTCAAAAAGCGCTTGAACTTCCAGAAGTACATATGGAGTCGGATGAGCAGTTAGTAACAGGGTTTCATCATAATACAGTATTATCATTAGCTCCGGAAATTATTAATGCAGTAAAAGAAGGAAAGATTAAGCGTTTCTTTGTCATCGCAGGTTGTGATGCTCCGGGAAAAGGCGGAGAATATTATCGTGAATTAGCAACGTCGCTTCCGCCAGAAACGGTTATTTTAACAACTTCTTGCGGGAAATTCCGTTTTAATGATGTGAGTTATGGTGTTGTGCCCGGTACGGAGATTCCACGTTACATTGACTTAGGACAATGTAATAATTCAATTTCTACAGTGAAAATAGCGGCCGCTTTAGCTGATGCTTTTCAATGTGAAGTGAATGAATTGCCAGTGAGTATTGTTCTATCATGGTTTGAACAAAAAGCGGTTGCCATTTTACTTGGGCTATTTAGTCTTGGTATTCAAGATATTCGCATTGGTCCAAAGGCACCTGAATTTATTTCACCTGGTGTGCTTGATGTATTACAAGAGACATTCGGTTTAAAACTAATTACAACCGCAGCAGAAGATATGAATATGATGTTATCGTAACAAAAAGGATGTCCTATATGTAGAGTTGACTTTATAAAGAGTTTGTATGTATTCACAAGCTCATGTATTAGATGCACAGGTGCATTAGTAGAAGAACAAAAAAATGATCCGTCTTTTTAATAAGGAGAGCTATCTACATTCATTAACTTCGGAATATTATAACGCCCAAAATAAAAATGCGGAATTTTTGTTTTGGGTATTTCCTTTTCTTAGCTGGATAGGTATGTGGTGAGGTTTCTTAAGAAGAAAATAGGCAGTATCCAATAGATAATAGCGGATTTAAGAAAAAATTTAAAAATCGAGTTGACATTCTATCTACATAGTCATACAATGTAGTGGTAATGAGTAATACTGAATAGCGTAGTTTTTAAAAATATATTCAGTATCCAATAGGCAAAAGCGGATTTAAGAAAAAATTTAAAAATCGAGTTGACATTCCATCTACTTAGTCATACAATGTAGTTGTAATAAGTAATACTGAATAGTGAGGTTTCTCAAAAGCTATTCAGTAAAAATTAGCCTTAGTACTCTGTGATACTGAATATAAGTCAGACAGAATAGGGGGTAAAGGAGGATCAGAATATGGAAAATTTAACTGAAATGCTGAAAGGTTCGCTGGAAGGATGTGTTCTGGAAATCATTAGCCGCCGTGAAACTTATGGCTATGAGATTACCCGCCACCTTAATGAGCTTGGGTTTACTGAAGTCGTGGAAGGAACGGTCTATACCATCCTTGTGCGATTAGAGAAGAAAAAACTTGTGAATATTGAAAAGAAACCGTCAGACATGGGGCCGCCTCGCAAGTTTTATTCACTAAATGAGGATGGCCGTCAGGAGCTTGAATTGTTTTGGAGAAAATGGGATTTTGTATCATCAAAAATTAACGTCTTGAAGTCAAACTAGCCTCATAAGATTAAATATTCGGCCGATATTTTGGGAGTTTCTTGTTCTGCTTTATAAAAAAGGAGGAAAAATAATATGTTGGAAATGTTCAAAAAATTAATTGGTGATAAAAAAGAGTACAAAATGATGATGGCACGGGTTGGAGCTCTGCCAGAGGACTATCAGTTTGTGTTTAAGAAAATTCAAAACTACATGTGGAATTTCTCAGCTGGTAACGGGATGGATATGCTACACATACAGTATGAATTAATCGATTTGTTTGAAGCCGGTGCGGCGGAAGGCAGACAAGTGCTTGAAATCACTGGGGAGGACGTGGCATCCTTTGCTGACGAACTAGTGGCAAATGCTAAAACTTATGTTTCCAAGTATCGTGAAGATTTGAATGAAAGTATCATGAAACAATTGAGAAAAAAATAAATGCAACAGGTAATACCGACTGATTAGCTGGTTACAAATGTGAATTGACGCCATTGCTATTCAGTTATATTTTTAAATCAGTACTAAGTAATACAGATTATCAGTAATACTAAATAGAGGGTGTAGGCAGTCTAGCTTTACAAAACATTTTTTAAGGAGGAAAAAAGTATGACCAATACAGCGATTTCTGTAAAAGGATTAAAAAAATCCTTTAAAGATAAGGAAGTGTTAAAAGGGGTAGATTTTGAAGTGCAGCGTGGCGAAATTTTCGCACTGCTGGGCTCAAATGGAGCGGGCAAGACGACAATAGTCAATATCCTCTCGACGCTGATGAAGCAAGATGGCGGCGAAGTAGGTATTTGTGGTTTTGACGTTCAGCGTCAACCGGATCATGTTCGTCAAAGTATCAGTCTGACAGGGCAGTTTGCAGCTTTAGACGGTATGCTCACGGGGAGAGAAAACTTGATAATGATTGCCAATTTGCGTGGAGTTTCTAGTCCTGCTCAAGTCGCTGATAATTTGCTTGCAAGATTCAGCCTGACTGATGCAGCCAACCAGAGGGCAGACCAGTACTCAGGTGGGATGAAGCGCCGGCTTGATATCGCCATGAGCTTGATTGGGACGCCAGCAGTCATTTTTCTCGATGAACCGACGACAGGGCTTGACCCCGAAGCGCGGATTGAAGTGTGGGATACCGTCAAGGAACTTGCCGGCGGCGGCACAACCATCTTGCTCACGACCCAGTACCTCGAGGAAGCCGAACAACTGGCGGACCGTATCGCTATCTTGCATGGCGGAAAAATTATTAAGACTGGTACTCTTACAGAACTTAAAGAGATGTTCCCGCCAACAAAAGTGGAGTATATCGAGAAGCAGCCGACATTGGAAGAAATTTTCCTTGCGATCATTGGCAAAAAGGAGGAGATGTAAATGAAGAGCAAAACAGGGGTATTATTAGGGCGCTTAATGCGCAACATCATGCGCAGTCCGGATACAATTATTACGGTAGCGATTACGCCGATTATGATGATGCTGTTGTTTGTCTACGTATTTGGCGGCGCCATAAAGACAGGAACGGATAACTACGTCAATTATTTATTGCCGGGAATCTTGCTGATGGCTATCGCATCCGGTGTCGCTTACACTTCCGTACGGTTGTTTACGGATGTAAAGAGCGGGCTGATGGCACGTTTCATTACTATGCCTATCAAGCGTTCGTCGGTATTATGGGCTCACGTATTAACATCACTTGTTGCTAATGTGCTTACTATCGTGGTGGTTATTCTTGTTGCGCTCTTAATGGGCTTCCGTTCCAGTGCTAATATTCTGGATTGGCTCGCGGTAGCTGGAATACTCGGGATGTTTACGCTGGCGCTGACATGGTTGGCTATCATTCCTGGGTTGACAGCGAAGTCTATGGAAGGGGCGACAGCCTACTCGTACCCACTAATTTTTCTGCCCTTTATTAGTTCGGCCTTTGTTCCTACCGAAACTATGCCAAAAATTGTTCGTGCGTTCGCTGAAAACCAGCCTGTGACTTCAATCGTGAATGCGATTCGTGCCCTCTTATATGAAGGGGCTGTTGGCAACGATATTTGGATTGCACTTGCTTGGTGTGTGGGCATTATGGTTATCGCTTACTTCTTCGCCGGCAAAGCATTTAAACGTCAGTTAGGGTAACACCACCAGTTCGGTGCACAATGGCAACTAAACCTTCTGGAATAATATATATATGGGAAAATGGATTTAAATCACATTAATCTTAGTTATTGCTATAATTGTTAGTATTCTTACTGATTACGCAGTTGGTACGTAAGTAGGTTCAGACGTTGAGAAAAATTAGCCTGAGAGAGTTAAAGGGAAGAGATAATATTTTGACCTCAATTCTAATTGCCATATAATAAATGCAATTTCTATACATGAAAAGCCCACCTATTTTCGTAGGTGGGCCATATCTTTATTACACAATTCGAAAGTATACTCTCTTTTTCTAAATATGAAATTATGCATATTTAGAAAAAACTACACTTAATAAATATTACATATAGTAAATGGAAACTTATGGTGTTATTCTTTTGAAAGGCGTAACATGTCAATCATTATAGAAGATGTGGTGGCTCCTTGGCAAAGAAGTTCTTTTTTTCTGAAAAATGAATATTAATTCGATATTAGTTATAATTATTCAGTTAGATGATTTTATGTTTTCTTAATTTATTCCTTTATATCTATAGTGATTATTTATTATAACAGTTTTTACGTCTAAAATAAGATATTTCAGCAAAGGGGAATATAACTATCTTTATAGTGAGTTCCCAATATAATTAACGTGTTAACAAAAATGATATCTGTATTATTTTCCCCTTTTTGCTAACTAATACAGCTTCAAACAATGGACACAATTGCTACATAGCAATTGTAATTTATTATCTATTCATAATTCTGTTTATTCTGTCTTTCTAAAAATAAAAAAATATTAGACTCGTAAATATAAACGTTATAATGAGGGCGTCGAGAGGTAACCGATTACCTACGGAGAAAATATCAAACATTTTTAAATTGGACAGACTGAAACGATTAATTGCAGAAAGGTGTGTGACCAGAGGGGGAATTTCTTCAAAATAGTTTAGTAGCAGCGGACATCGTATTAGCTGGTGTAAACAATATCATCAATGCTGACGAAGTATAGGGTTGGAGGATAAATGCCTCGCACATTAAGAGAGACAGCTTTAGGTGGAATCGTTTACAATATGGTGCATCAAGTAAGCGGTTCATTTTTTAAGAATGGTCTATATTCTTAAGCCTAAAAAGAGACGTAAGAATAGGATACAAGGGGGATTTATTATATGAATGGGAATACTGCAAAAAAAATAGAATTTCAAGCTGAAAATACTGCAGTGAAAAATGAGAAATATCTAGATCCTAAAAAGTGGCATAAACAAGATACTACCTGGGCATTGAGCCTTTTTGGAACAGCAATTGGAGCAGGGGTGCTCTTTTTACCGATTAATGCAGGTTCAGGTGGTTTATTATCATTACTACTAATTACATTGCTTGCATATCCAGTTATGTATTACTCACATAGGGCACTTGCTAAAATGATTTACACTTCTAATTCTGCTGATGAGGGGATTACAGGCACAATAAGAGAGTATTTCGGAAATAAGGCAAGTATCATTTTTAACATCGTATATTTCGGCTCAATTTATACAATCGTATTGATGTATTCGGTTGCGCTTACAAATACCGCAAGTAGTTTTATCGTGCATCAATTGCACATGCCGGAGCCTCCAAGGGCCATTTTATCTCTTGTATTAGTGCTCGGCCTTATTGCTATACTAAATTTTGGTCAAGATATTACTGTGAAAATCATGAGTATGCTCGTATATCCTTTCATAGCTTCTCTACTTTTCATCGCAATATCTTTAATTCCACAGTGGAATACGTCAATGCTTAGCTTTTCAAGTGTTTCTACTGCTTCAACAGGAACAGGATATTTTGGAACGATATTAATGATTCTACCAATCATCGTATTCTCATTTAATCATTCACCTATGATTTCATCATTTGTTGTGAAACAGAAGGCTACGTATGGAATAGAAGCTACTGATGCTAAATGTGCACAAATACAAAAAGTTTGTTATATCATGACATTCGTTGTAGTTATGTTCTTCGTTTGGAGTAGTACACTGAGTTTGACTCCAGAGGATTTAAAAATGGCAAAAGAGCAAAACTTATCAATCCTTTCATATCTTGCTAATGAGCTTAATTCGCCTGTAATCACTATTGCAGCTCCAATCATTGCTTTTGTGGCTATAACTAAGTCTTTCCTTGGCCATTATATAGGAGCATTTGAGGTAATGCGTGACATGATTATTAAGTTCGGTAAAACACGTGGAAAAGTTATTGAAGAAAAAACAATTAAGACAATGATCCTTACTTTTGTTGTATTAACATGCTGGTTTGTCGCTTATACAAATCCAAGTATTCTTGGAATTATTGATTCTCTGAGCGGTCCATTAGTTGCTGCTATCTTATGTCTATTACCGATGTATGCGATTAGTAAAGTACCAGTACTAGCTAAATACAAAGGGAAAATGAGCAATGTATTTGTTATTGTTGTAGGTGTCCTTACTGTTTTAGCAAGTATTAAGTCATTATTCTAAGTCACTATTGTTGGTTTTAGTTCAAAAATAGTGGAATATGAAAAAAGAATGAAAGATCTTATGGATAAGATAAATCCACACTCGAATTTTAACGAAGGTTAAACTCTAATATAAAAAGACATGAACAAAGATTAGTTCATGTCTTTTTTTGTGTTGGCGTTATTCTTAGAAGAGCGTTTAAAGTAGCGGTAGCGAATAAAATGTTTTTACTAGGTATTTAAATAGGGGTAACTGGCATCTAGTCAAACTCAATATTGTTTTGGGTTTAACTGGCCACTGCTTATGGGCAGTATAAACATAATCTCTCTTTTAAACCTTCTAACACTTCTTCAGGAACTTCCCTGATTTTGATATCTTTACCTAGGAAAAGTAGCCAATTTGTTATTTCTATCAATTCATCGAGATTGTTAACATTGATAAAAGTTTTTAGAATGGCTGTGGATTGGTAAGGATTTGTATAGGAAATAGAAATTTTTATAGGATGGTATTTTTTGAACTGGGTAATCGCTTTTGGACCAAGTTCAAGTACAAGGTTGATTGCTTCGTCCTTCTTACTTAGTTTTTCTGAAATTTTTTTCTTACTTAATCTATTTTTCGTCGTATAGGGTTCGACATTAATGAGATGATCGACAAGAAACATCTTCTTTTTTTCTTCTTTTATATCAAAGCCTTCAATTATCCAATGGCTTTTTTCTTGATAAAGGTGTAGTAGATAAATTGGATAAGACTTGGTTTCCTCCTCTTCTTTTACGGTAATCAATAAATGGCTATCCAAAAGAAGGATTTGGATGAGTTTTTCTAACATAGGATGGGGGAGGTCGGAAAGCTCAAGTAGGTCAGGATTATGAGGGTTAGTCCCTTCAAAAAGCAAGATTTGATTTAAAAGAACAAGGTCATCCTGCTGGATTTCTGAGATGAGTCCTAGTAATTTTTCGGCTAAAGACTGACGACTCTTTAGATAGGGAAGTTGTTGATTTCTTGTGGCCATAAAGGCAATAAAAAGAGCTTTGACCTCATTATCAGTAAAGCGAACAACGGGCAGGATAGAGTTATGCATGACAAAATATCCTCCATCCCTGCCAACTTCAGCGACGAGCGGCATCCCCATGGCTTCAATTTCTCTAATGTCTCTAATAGCTGTCGATCGTGAGATGTTAAATTCTCGTATGATTTCAGAAATTGTAAAGTGGGAGCGGTTATTAATGTACCGCATGATCGTATTAATCCGTTCAACTTTTTTCATGTTGGTCTCCTAAACAGTATCATTTTTTGACATGATTTAAAGATATTATAAACTCATCAAGTGAAAAGATAAATCGTTTGATTAATTTAAAAGTGAGGAAGGTTTTAAATATGAAAAATTATACAATAGAAGAAAAAGATAGCTTTATCGTGTTAGGTATTGGAACTGAACTTAAGAGCCACTATACAGACTTTGCGGGCATAAACAAGGAAAAGGCAGACTTTTGGCTGGCCGTCGAACAAGATGGAAGGTTGGACACTTTAAAAGCTTTAGCTACAAATGATTACATTTTTTCTGTGAGTGAAGCGGTGAATAACAAGATGATGTATTATGCTGGTGTCATGACAGAGGCAACGATACAAGAAGAATCTAGAGTTATCCAGTTTCCGAGGGGAGAATACCTAGTAGTTAAAGGTGAAGGCAATACAGCTGAGGAGCTAAGTAATAAGCTTACTGGTATTGCATTTGGTCAAGCATTAGCAGAAGTAAAAGATTTTGCCTATGTTGGTGGGCCAAATACAACAGTTGAGATGGGGCAGCGAAACGGCTCAGTATTTGGTGAAATATGGATTCCAGTTGTTAGGAAGTAAAGTATTAAAAGGAGAGATGGAATTGTCCGATATCGTTGATTTTAAAAACGTAACTACAGCTGGCATGGAGTCTTCACCTGTAGCAGAAGCACTTGCTGGTTTACGTGCCCATGAAGCACGTTACTTTATGAATAAATACAAGCATGAATTTACGGTTGTACCAGCTAGTGAAAGCGAGAAGACTCTTGATTATGTGAACCGCATTTTGAAAGAAGAACGTGATATTGAGTTTGCGGCAAAACCTTTAGAAACATCGTGTTTTCAAGTGGAAAATATTAAATTTGCATATGTCTTCTATGAGGATGGTCTTGCAGTCAACGTCATGTATACGTTGGATAACCCAAAGAAGCGGGCTGTTGGATTTAAGCTTTCTGAGGGAATGGAGATACCAACGGAGTTGGTAGAGAAGTTTAAGTTTGCTAGACAGAAGTCTAAACTTGCTGGAACAATTCGAGGTTCGTTTTTTGTAATTAAAGGAGAATATATTGCAAGTTGAAGAATCAGTCATTTGTTGTATTGAGTTATTCTTTTAAAAGGCGCGATTAAGGCTAACAATCTTGAATTGTTAGCCTTTTTTACATAAGTATAATATTCATAGTCTGCTACACACTATGTTCAGATAAAATAAAACGAAAGGAAATTACTGTAGAGTGGTGGTGGCGTGAGCAAAAAAAGGCTATTTGAGTTATTCTTAGTAACTTTTGCTTTACTATTCCTTCATGTAAGCACATTTACTAATGAAAAATTGAATGATAAATTTGGTAACTTTACCTTCTTTGTTGTATTTCTCATGTTTTATATCAACGTTGCATTTATAAAGCGGTATTTTGATGATATACAAAAGTGGATTCGAAATATCACATTTCTTCTTGCCCTGTTAGTAGTAACTTTAATATCACTATGGATAGGTTACTTTTAAAGCCTTGTGATTAAGGAAATTTTGTTTTGTTATCTTTCCTTAACAACAAACAAGACGCCAACCGGATCATGGTAGCGCCTACGATAAGTACTATTGGTTTAATCATTAACAAGTATATCTGGACCCTTTTTCAACATATACGAGAAACCCGAAATAAATACGATACTAAATATAATAATGGAAGACCACATATTAAAATGAAATTCTTTACCTACAACTAAATAGTAGATGTTATGGACCAAGAAATTAGCACCTATGATAATCCCACCTAACATTGAACTAATTACAAGACTGAGTAAATAAAATTTGAGCTTCTGAAACATTTCCTCTCTACTCCTTTTCTAAAATCAACTTTATTCAGGATGTTTTAGAAAATTATACCATTTATTTTTCTGATATTCTTAAATCTATAATATATTTAAGGTTATTTTAAGAGAAGAAGAATTGCCTACCAAAATGTCCATTTCGAGGTTTCACCAATATGCCCATCAAGCTAATGAAACTAGTATCCCAAAAACAAAAAATGTATATTTTTATCTGGAGATGCCAATTTTCTCGTTTTGGGGATACTATAAAATTTTAGGTTGATAGCCATGTGGTGCTACCCCATTATGTTGAAAAGGAAAAGAACATCTGTGGAACTAGTGGTGACAATAGAGTTGTTCCACAAATGAGGCAGAAGAATAGTGTGCTCTATCTGATAAAATTGGGATATTATGATTATAGAAACTGCAGTTATTGAAAATAGAACAAATAAAAGCTAAATAACAATAATATAATCTCTTTTCTAGATATGCCTTTATCAAGAATCAAAGAACTTAATACCACTTAGTACAAAAGCATCAGAACTTGGGCTATAACCAACTAACTTTCTTGTTCCTTCAATATCAATTCGTTTAAACCTGTTGTTAGATACACCATGTAAAATTGAAAATGGAGGTAAGTTCTTTGCCGTCATCGACTTTAAGAGAAGGTCCATAAAATCTTCTGGGCTTAAGTATGCACTCATATCTCTAGCTGTTAGTGGTTTACCATATGGATTATAATCATCATATGCACCTATACGAATAGCAAGACTTTGTAACCCTTCTTCATAAGCAAAGTAAGAAGCAACAGCCTCTGCGAAACACTTACTTACCCCGTACATATTTTTGGGTCTCGTGGGTGAATAAGCATGTGGTTGATAATCCAAAGGATAGCCTTCAATTGTTTGAGCACTGGAAGCAACTATCACTTTGGATACATTATTATCACTAGCAGCTCTAAAAATATTATAGGTTCCCTTTATATGATTTTCTAATAAGGAGCCATAAAAATCAGCATTTGGCGAAGGATTACCTGCCAAGTGTATAACTATATCTATACCTTTCGTAAATTCTTGACAAGCAGCTAAATCAGAAACATCTAAATATACGATTTCATGATTTGTATCTTTAAAAGTTTCTAAAGCAGATAAGTTAATATCTGCTAGTCGTAACTGGTAATTCCCTTGCTTATCTAGGAATCTTGTAACATCTTGGCCAATCTTACCTGCAGCACCTGTAACTAAAATTTTTTGCATTTCACTTCATCCTTCCATAAAAAATACATCCCTTGTCAAGGGTCATATAATAGAGCATGCACTTATTGTATGTTGGTAATGGCATTAAATAAAACGAAGAAATATAATGGAGACATGAATAAAATTCATGAGGAGGACCATAGTGACTTTAACAAAATATGAAATATTTAACAAAGTGGCAGAACTCAATAGTTTTACAAAAGCTGCAGAAGTGTTAGGTTTCACCCAATCTGCTGTAAGTCATGCAATTAGCAGTTTGGAAAAAGAGTTTTCCTTTCCTTTATTTATTCGTAATCACTCTACTTTAACATTGACCAAAAATGCAGAGGAGCTTTTAATTACCGTTCGGAAAATTTTATACTATAACAACATGCTGAAGCAGGAAGTAGCCGCTATCAATGGGTTCCAAAAAGGAACAGTAAGAGTGGGGGTTTTTTCGAGTATTTCTAAAAACTGGATTCCTGGTATTCTTAAAAAAATGGAGGAAAAGTTTCCAAATATTGAAATCGAATTACTGGAAGGAAACTATGCTGAGGTTGAGAATTGGTTACAAAACGGGAGATTAGATTGTGGATTTATTAATAATGATACTTACTTTGAATCATTTGAAAAATCCTTTGAAATCGTACAATTGAAGAGGGATCGACTTTTATGTGTTGTATCTAACCAATCCCCATTATGTAAGGAAAACCAAGTATCAATGCAACAAATAGAAAATGTACCTTTTATTATGCCAACATATCAGTGTTATGATGATATTCAAAAAATATTTAGGGAGAATAAAGTTAGCCCCAATATTCGATTCGAAAATATGAATGAATACTCAGTGATCTCCATGGTGGAGAATAATCTAGGAATTAGTATATTGCCAGAAATGATTATACCGACATCAAAAATTTCTTTTGCAGCCATTCCACTTGAAAGTGATAGCTATCGAACTATTGGATTAGCTATAAGAAAACCAACCTCACTCGCGACTAAGAAATTTTCTGAGATTACTAAAAGGTGGGTATCATTTGAATCAATTTAATTTTGTCAAAATCTGAGTTATTTAAACTGATATGGTTCTTCTTGAACGGAGCAGATTAATTCAATAAGCAATGAGAAAAAGTTATATATTATGTGTCGATGTAGAACTATAATATACAAAAATCAGGAGGTGATTATATAGTGATATATAAATTGTACGACAGAACACCCTAATAACTTTGACTAATTACTAAACCTATATGAATCTTTATGATGGAATTCACTTAAATTAACAAGTAATGATTTGGAACGAATGTGCAATCAAAGTTGATACGCCATACACATTTGATGAAAAATAATTAGTGAGTATGGGACGTGTTATTTCAGATGATGTAATTACTGGAGTAGTTTGGGGAATATGCGTTCTATCAATCTATCTGTCCGAAGGAATCGCCGCCATGTACAAATCGCGCTGGGCAATTGAATCATTTTTCCGCTGGATTTAGCTGAATTTGAACGTTCCCGTATTGTTTGGCACAACATCCAATGCGTTGTTCAATCAGTTATTCACAGCTATAATTGCCTATGCTTTGCTGAAATTTCTTCGTGCACAAGGCCAAAAGACAAAATAAACGCTTGTCATTTGCAGGTTTCACATGCCTGTTTCTTTGTGAAGCCTTGTCAATTGAGTGGCAAATTAGTTTGAAAGAAACACTTGAATTCTACAGGTCGATAAATCAAGAAACTGTATTACTTTGGTTAATCAACATACGTGTTAATTTATAGTATAATGATTGCTTGAAATAATGCGGTGGAAAACAGGGGAAAGAGGGAACCGATGCCTACTATACTAGTTGCTGACGACGATGCGAACATTCGCGAACTCGTCTGTTTATTTCTACGCAACGACGGATTCGCAACAGCTGAAGCAGCGGACGGCAAGGAAGCACTGGCCGTCTACATCTCAACGAATGTCGATCTTGTCGTACTTGACATTATGATGCCGATTATGGATGGTTGGACGTTAAGCAAGGAGCTCCGAAGAGCCAATCCTGATCTACCTTTACTTATGCTGACTGCGAGAGGAGAAACATGGGAGAAAGTGAAAGGTTTCGAACTTGGGACGGACGATTATTTAACCAAACCATTCGATCCGTTAGAGTTGACGGTTCGTGTTAGGGCACTACTCAAACGATACAAGATTGGCTCCACGCAGACGATCCATTTAGGGAACGTCATCCTTGATCGACAGACCTATAAGGTGATGAAAGGGACGGAGTCGCTTACGTTGCCGCTAAAGGAGTTCGAATTGCTGTATAAGCTCGCTGGAACACCTGGACAAGTCTATACGCGCGTGCAGTTGATCGATCAGATTTGGGGTATCGATTACGCCGGAGATGATCGAACGGTAGACGTACATATTAAACGGCTGCGTGAACGGTTCGCGACAACACCCGATTTTCGGATCGAAACGGTGCGCGGGCTTGGGTATCGGCTTGAGGTTTATGAATGATCAGATCCTTATATATACGTGTTGTCCTGACATTTTTAGTCTCCATCATCGGAGGCACGATCATTTCTTTTTTTGTGTCAACTTGGATATTCGAAGATAAATTGAACGAAAACGCTCAAATCAACTCACGTAACTTTGGCCAAGACATCGTCCGGATTTACAAGACCTTTCCGTTACGTGAAGCGGACTTGTTCGTAAGTGAAATGAAGCAGCTCGATTCTTATTATATTCGAATTTACGAAGCAACGGGTCAGTTCAAGTCTTACGGTAAACTTCACGGACACAAACCTGCGCCTGTGACGATGGAGCAACTAAAGAAAGTATTAGATGGAGGTGTTGTTCAGGACACTCCTAATGGTATTGCCACGGTCCTCTTAGGGTTGCCGTTGAAAACGGAAATGGGAACGAAAGCGATATTTTTGGAAGCGCTCGCCCCTCCTTCAGCCTCTTTTGTCACAAAGTGGGCATTGGTCTTTGCAACATGTTCGTTGATTGCAGGAAGCTTATTGATTCTAGTTGCCTCTGTATTCCTGGTAAGACCGATAAAAAAGCTGACAAAAGCGACCAGGCGGATAGCATCTGGAGATTTCAACGTCAAGTTGAATATTAAGCAAACGAGTGAGCTGGGTACTTTGGCTCGCAGCTTCGAAGAAATGATGCACGATCTGCAGCAACTCGAGCAGATGCGCAGGGAATTCGTAACGAACGTGTCGCACGAGGTTCAGTCTCCGCTCACTTCGATATCCGGTTATGCTCTAGTGCTTAAGCAAGTTGACCTTTCAGAATACGAACGAAGCCGTTATCTTGATATTATCATCGCTGAAGCGAAAAGGATGTCCAAAATGAGCGATAACCTGCTAAAGCTGAGTTTTCTTGAATCGCAGTCAAAGCAACTGCGGCTCGTCACGCTCAGCCTCGATGAACAAATCCGACGGATAATCGTGGCGCTCCAGCCACAATGGTCTGCTCGCGATATACATTTCGAGCTTGATTTACAGACAGTTAAAGTAACGGCTGATCATGACCTGTTAAATCAGGTATGGACGAATATCCTCAGAAATAGCATCAAATTTTCCGAGGATGCCGGCGTGATTAACGTAAGCATCAAACAAGATATCAAAAACGTGACAATCCTAATATCCGACACTGGTATTGGTATTCACCTTGACGACCAGAAGCGTATATTCGAGCGTTTTTTTAAGGCCGATCGTTCCCACAGTCGTAAGTATGACGGAAGTGGTATGGGACTCGCTATCGTTAAACAGATCGTGTCGCTTCATCAAGGTGACATCCGAGTGAAAAGTGAACTTGGTCAAGGAACGACCTTCATTGTCACCTTGCCAATCACTACACCAACAGATTAGTTAGATTCATTCTCTATGCTACGACTCATATGCAAGCTTACTTGCATATAGAGCCGTAGCATTTTTTTGGGCAGTTCATATTCAGTTCATATTGTCGTCATGGTGAGTACATCTTCATTGGTTAAGTTTTCATTACAGGCACATGAAGGAAGGCAAACAGATCAGGACAGGAGAAGATGACAGTGACACAACAAGAGGAAAAGAAAACGCTGAGTGGAATGAAAATAAAGAAAGTGCGAAACATCTTACTTAAAACCATAGGAGCAATCGTTCTAGCCATTGTACTTTTTTTAGGTATTGTTTATATCGTAAATGTGATAAGTAGTCATTCGGAGCAAAAACGAATAGTGCCCTACGGGCAGCACGTATCTGTAGACGGGAAAAACATGAATGTGTTAATTCAAGGCGAGGGCGAGGAAACGATCGTGCTCCTGCCTGGTTATGGAACAGCTACTCCAGGGCTTGATTTTAAGCTTCTTATCGATGAATTATCTCCATTTTACAAAGTTGTTGCGGTAGAGCCTTTCGGTTATGGATTAAGTGATGAAACTGTAAAAGAGCGAACCACGGAGAATATGGTAAGTGAAGTTCATGAAGCTCTACAGCAGCTTAATATTAACAGATACATGCTCATGGGCCACTCCATTACAGGCATTTATGGAATTGATTATGTGAACAAATATCCAAACGAGGTGACTGCATTTGTCGGAATCGATAGCAGTGTTGCAACACAACCGGGTATGGATATCAATTTCCCATTAAAAACGTTTGCATATCTCAAAAAATCAGGTCTCTTAAGATTGGCTATGAAAATCAGTGCTGACCCCTATGCTGGACTGGCATTTGATGAAAAAACCGTAGAGCAAATGAAAATGATTTCGAATAAAAACATGTATAATGAAACAACCTTGAATGAGATGGACCATATTTCGTCTAATTTTAAAGGTGCTCAAGGTTTAATCTTCCCTAAATATCTTCCACTTCTTCTCTTTGTACAAGCGAATAATGAAGATGTAGCAGGATGGATACCTCTGCATGAAGGGCAGATCAAAGACTCGGTACATGGAAAAGTAGTAACCATGGATGGATCACATTATTTACACCATACCAAATTCAAAGAAATCGCTGAAAACGTTAGACTATTTATGAAAGAAGTAAAGTAAGTGTTCAGAGAAAGGTTCATTCGTTATTTTATGCATTTGTCTACAGTCTGCAAGATCATCATTTCGATGGTCTTTTTTATGTCCAAACAGTTGTATATTTCCAAACCAAGATTATACTTTCGCCTGAAAGACATTGGGTTTCATTTTCATATTAACTAACGAGGCAGGTGTGCGGCCGAGCCTAGGTCGCATCATATAACGGGTGGGATTCCCGTCGATTAAGAACTAGCCATTCGCTCGTAGCGAGTCTTGGAGGGCTAAAGGTAACTTTAGTCTTTAAGCGTAGACAGTTAGGTGGCGGATTTGCTTTACTGATCGTTCTATTCATCCTGTTAAACATTATAGGATGTAGTTGTTGGGGCGGCGGTAGCGGCGGATTCGGTTACTAAAAAAAGGGGCACTCATAAGAGTGTCTTTTTTCTCAATATAAGAACTCTAAGAATATGATATTATTTTAATGCAAATTCCCGTTTGTGCAATGAGATAGTAATGCCCAACAAAAAACCCACCTATTTCCGTAGGTGGGCCTTATCTTTATTACACAATATCAAAGTATACTCTCTTTTTCTCGTAAATTTTATGTAATTATACATATTTGTAAAAATTACATAAAATAAATATTACATGTAGTAAAATATAAATTGTGGACACGTTCTATAAAGCTGATTCTCCGATTAGAAGGCGTAACACATCTCAACCATATAGGTGTGGTGTGGCGTTGCTTTAATCTAGCCAAACAAACGATCTCGATTCTCTTGTATTTGTACACTAACAATCTGTTGAAAATAAATGATTCTGTTTTATAGGACGTGTTTACTTAATGTCCAATACATATTATTAAATTAAAGTGGTTCAAGTCGGAGGAAGGCACCTTAGGGTGTCTTTTCTTTATGGGGTCTCACCACATCGGTATCTGACTTATTTTTTATGTTTATCATGCGATTTTTTGTTGTTGCATTTATTGAGGAAATCTTTTTTCGGGGATTTATGCTCAAAATGTTGTTTTCAAAGGGGATAAAAAAATCAGTTTTGATTTCAAGTTTTTTGTTTGGTATCACCCATTTATTACAACTAATTGGTGGGCAGTCTATTGAAGATACCATTTTACAAATCATATATGCATTTTTAGTTGGACTTGTTCTGTCCTTACTTATCGTAAATAAGCAATCAATTATTATCACCATTACTTTCCACACTTTTAATAATTTCTTTAATTTTATGGGGAATGTTCAAGCCTCGTCGCTTTTTGCATATATTATTATTGTAATTTTATTCTTCTACACCATATATTTATGGAAACGTGCTAATAAAAAAGAGTGTATTCGACAGGAAATAAATATAGCAGTTTGAGTTGTGATATTACCTTTTCAGTATAGAGGGCAGCCTGGTACCACAATATTACCTTTAAAGGGGCTTGCTGCATGCTCATCAACTTAAGAGATTAATTATTCCCCTAAAATGAAAAAATACGGTATTCTTTCTGTAGAATCATAGGAAAGGATGGCGTTTTTTTCATTCTAGGGGGCATTTCTTTTTTATTAGCTTGATAGCGATGTGGCGGTACCCCATCGCCATCAACTTAAGCATTTAGGCTATTTTTAAAGTTAAAAGCACGTTACTATTCTTTTATATTAACGAGAAAGAGTGACGTACTTTTTATGCATAATTTCAGTGTACACAATGACATTATTTTTTGCACCAGAACCAAAATAGGTTCTGGTGCAAAAACTCTAAAGCTCTTGCCAGTAATCTCCTAAACTTGGACATACTGATAGTATTACTCTAAAAAAGGTGTGTGATCGGTATGGAAAAGAGAAATTTGTTCAAATGGAAGCATTATCAGCCGGAACTAATCTTATTAACAGTAAGGTGGTACCTAAGGTACAATTTGAGCTTCCGTAACCTGGTGGAAATGATGGAGGAAAGAGGATTATCCATTGCTCACACAACGATTATGCGCTGGGTTCATCAATATGGACCTCAACTAGAAGAGAAAGTACGACATCATCTAAAATCAACAAATGATTCATGGAGAGTCGATGAAACCTATATTAAAGTAAAAGGGCAATGGATGTATTTATATCGTGCCGTTGATTCAGAAGGGAATACCATTGATTTTTATCTAAGTAAATCAAGAGATAAACAAGCCGCCAAGTGTTTTTTCAAGAAAGCCCTGACTTTTTCGTACGTTTCTAAACCTCGCGTGATAACAATAGATAAGAACCCTGCCTATCCTGTAGCAATTTAAGCGTTGAAAGAAGAAAAACATATGCCTGAAGGCATAAAGCTAAGACAAGTTAGATATCTCAATAATATAGTGGAACAAGATCATCGTTTTATTAAGAAACGTGTGCATCCTATGTTGGGGTTTAAGTCATTTAAAACTGCAACTTCTATATTGAGTGGTGTTGAAGCCATGCATATGATTAAAAAAGAACAGATTGATTTACGGGACCAGTCTGTCCAAAATCAGAAAGAATTCATCCATCAATTGTTTGGGCTAACAGCATAAAATACAATTCCGCTCGAAATATATGCGCTATATTCTCTTTTATTTTATCTTTGCACCAGAACCCAAAAAATAACCGTAGATAGTAGCACGAACACTGTTCTTGTTATAATTAATTTTTTTCAGAACGTCTATAATCCTCTTTTAAAAAATATATGTAAATATAATAAAAAACGAATGATTAATAGAAATATTCTACGCCACTCGTTTTTTATCGGACTTCTTTTTACTGTACTTTTATTTTCTTTATGAGTTATTAGAAAAATAATTGTCTATATAAGTCTTTATTTTTTCAAAATCCTTTTCCATAAATAAGATTGCTGGTACTTCAATTATTGGAAGATTATTTTCATTATCAAAAGGTGGACATGGTTTGGGAACTACCAAATAGTCAATTGAGTTTTTATCCCTAATATAATTAATTGAAACATCATAATACTTAGAAAAATATCCCTTCAAATCATCCTGATTCCTTAAAAATGGTAGAGAAAATATTGAACCATAATTTATACCAGCGTCGACAATTAATACAAAGCATATTTTTTTCATGATACACCCTCCTCGTATAATAAGTTTTAAGTTAATAACTGTTCCTTGAAAATTAAATAGTTTTTATCTTCAAGAGCTACATCAAAAAAATGATGTATGGGTAAAATTTAGTCTTGGATAATGGGGGATTTTCCCAGATAATGGAAGTATGGAAATGGATCCATCGGGAATATGCTTACTCCTCCTGTAGTTCGACCACGTTAAAAGACTGTGACCCAGACCAAAATGCACTGCATACGCACAAGCTGTATCGGTTTCCTTCACTTACCTCTCATAGTGGTGGGAGGGCAGCTTAGGTGAAGGCAATCATTGAATACTCATACGCGAGGTTGTGGCTATGTTTTGGACTCTAGGGAGATCCCACAGTATCCAAGCTCATTCCAAATACTATTCAAAGAAAGGAGGTCCTTTCTTTGAGATTATTCGTAGCTATTGATGTAAGCTCTGAAAAACTTGATGTATGTTTTCTTGACAGTCATGACACTGTTTTGAAAGAAATTTGTCTTTCAAACGATGTGAATGGTGCCAACGCCATTAAGGAGGATGTTCTCCATTTTCACCAGTTGTACAACTATGAAAAAATTGTCATTGGCATGGAATCTACTTCCGTCTATAGTTTCCATCCTTCCATGTTCCTAACGGAAGATAAGGATTTGAGGGCTTTAGACGTGGAAGTGGTCGTACAAAATCCAAAAGCCATCCATCGGTATAAAAAACTCTTTGAAGAAGATAAGACCGATAAAATAGATGCTTTCCGTATTGCCGATTTTTTACGAATCGGGCGGTATAATAAGTTTCTTATCAAGGAGGAAAAATACGTTGCCCTTCAACGTTTAACACGATCTAGATATCAACTCGTTCACCAGCAAACAGAATGTAAGCAACACTTTCTGGAGAACCTTTACTACAAATGTAATACGTTATCGAAAGAGTTAAATACCTCTGTTTTTGGTGCGACGATGATGGAAATACTCTCAGATTCCCTTTCGTTGGATGAAATCGCAGAAATGGATCTAGAAGCACTCGCTACTCTTCTTCAGAAAAAGGGGAAAGGACGCTTTAGCGACCCGGAAGATTTAGCGAAAACCATCAAGAAAGCCATACGTGACTCCTACCGACTAGGTAAGGTCGTTCAAGACTCTGTGGACGTTGTATTAGCCACTTATGCACGATTGATTCAAACATTGAAAAAACAAATCAAAGAGATAGAAAAAAGCATTACTGCTTTATTCGAAGCCATTCCAGAAGCGAGATATTTAACAAGTGTTCCAGGCATTGGAGTCGTATACGCCGCGGGAATCATTGCGGAAGTTGGACAAATTGAACGCTTTGAGAACGAAGCACAATTGGCCAAATACACCGGTCTTTACTGGAAAAAATCGCAATCTGGAAACTTTGAATCGGAACGAACACCCATGACACGAACGGGAAACCAGTATCTTCGTTATTACATGGTTGAAGCTGCCAACTCTGTACAACTTCGTGAAGCTACTTACCGTGCTTATTATTTAAAGAAATATGATGAAGTTCCGAAATACAAACATAAAAGAGCCCTTGTCTTAACAGCGAGAAAACTAGTGCGTCTGGTGGATGTGCTACTACGCAACCACCAACTCTACATGCCATAAAGGAGCGTGTAAATCAAGAGCTAACTACTGCTTTTGATATCCTTTCAAGGCGGCTTTAGGGATATGAACAAACATTCATGTTTCCCACCTAAAAATACGAACTAACGTTCTGCGTATTCCTAAGGTTTAGTTTCCTGCGCTCTTTTTTAGAAATTCTTCTCTAGTTTTTATCAATCATATACTTGACTTAATACCACAAGTCTTATTTAACTTTATGTAACCGTTACAATTTATATTGTAACAATAAATTTGCGAAAAAAACATTGAGTTTAAGATAATTTATTTAAAAAATATAGCTTATGGGGTAGCGTCACATCGCTATCAAGCTAAAAAAACAAAATACCCCCTAAAATGAAAAAATACTGTAAAGTGATAATAAAGTTATTAAACTTAGATATAAAAAATACAAGAAATTTGCTACATTGTATCGTAATAAAGCTCCTTAAAGTTGTTTAATTTCTATCCTTTTAAAGGTATTTGTACTCAAAAATCAATAATAAAGTTATTGACTAAATAATAAATATTTAATATTGTAATTCATTTGAATAAATGTTTATTTGGAGGTTTTATTAATGAACATTTTAAGTTCGTGGCTATATAACATGAAAATCATAAAATACTTATTGGGAAGGAGTTGATAATTTAAAACTAAAGGAGAGATATTCATGATATATAGAAAAGCAAATCAAAAAGATTATGATACAATTTTGAATATATGGGAAGAGTCGGTTTTAGCTACTCATCACTTTTTAAGAGATACCGATAGAGAAGAGTTTAAAAAAGAAATACCCTCATATTTCCCACATCTTAATGTCCAGTTATGGTATGAGAAAGAGGATTTAATTGGCTTTTCTGCTATAAATAAACAACACTTAGAAATGTTATTTTTAAAACCTAATAAAATAGGTAAAGGATACGGTAAAGCTATTATTAATTCTTTAATTAATGACTTTGATATTACATCCGTTGATGTAAATAAAGACAATAAGAGTGCAACTAAATTCTATATTAATAATGGCTTTTTTATAGTAAATGAAACGGAAACAGATTCTTCTGGACGTCCATACCCTATATTAGAGCTAAAGTTAAAATAAGGTAAAGGTGGAAATCCTCCCTTATCTTTGATAATTGCACTAAACTGCGCGTTAGTCCAATAAGAATTAAAGAACTTTATTGTAACTTAACAAATACGCTATTCTTTCTGTAGAATCATAGGAAAGGATGGCGTTTTTGTATGTCTATTTCTGTATCTGATGAATTACAGCTATTTGCTCAAGAGATTCAAAGCTTTTTATCTCCAGATGTTTTACGAGACCTTGCTAGAGATGTTGGTTTTGTACAACGAACCAGTAAATACCAGGCAAAAGATTTAGTTGCTTTATGTATATGGATGAGTCAAAATATCGCTACAACCTCTTTAGTTCAATTATCTAGCTGTTTAGAAGCATCCACAGAAGTACTCATCAGTCCCGAAGGACTGAACCAACGGTTTAATACATCAGCCGTTCAGTTTTTACAACATATATTGACTAACCTTCTAAATAAAAAATTAACTTCATCTACGCGAATTTCTTCTCCATACACCTCTGTTTTCAAACGTATTCGTATTTTAGATTCAACTGCATTTCAGCTTCCAGATATATTTTCACCCATTTATCCTGGAGCGGGAGGATGTAGCCATACTGCTGGGATGAAAATTCAACTTGAATATGACCTGTTAAGCGGACAATTCCTACATATCCATACAGGTCCAGGTAAGCAACATGATCGAACCTACGGTTCTCTATGTGTCCCAACTGTGACAGCAAATGATTTATGTATCCGAGATCTCGGGTATTTTCATTTGAAAGATCTTCAACATATACAAGATAAAAAGGCTTATTATATCTCTCGTATCAAGTCAAATACACGTATTTATCAAAAAAATCCCACCCCTGATTATTTTCGAGATGGAAGAATAAAAAAAGGTACGGAATATATACAGATAGATATGGAGGTCTTAATGAACTCTCTTCAGCCAGGACAAACATGTGAAATCTCCGATGCTTATGTAGGAGTGAATGATAAAGTACCAACTCGTGTGATTGTTCATCGACTAACAAAAGAACAACAACAAAAACGATTACAAGATCAAACTGTAAGAGAAAAAAAGAAAGGAATGAAGTATTCTGATCGTAGTAAACGACTTAGTGGTATCAATGTATATATGACAAATACCCCTATAGATCTTGTCCCGATGGGACAAGTACATGATTGGTATTCTTTACGTTGGCAAATCGAGATTTTATTTAAAACGTGGAAATCATTCTTTCATATTCATCATTGTAAAAAGATAAAACGAGAACGCTTGGAATGCCATTTGTATGGACAACTGATTGCCATTCTACTTTGTTCTTCTACTATGTTTCAAATGCGGCAATTACTTCTTATGAAAAAGAAACGAGAACTGAGTGAATATAAGGCCATATATATGATTAAAGATTACTTTCTTCTTCTTTTCCAAGCTATACAGAAAGACACCCAAGAGCTATCAAAGATTCTACTTCGCCTGTTCAAACTCCTACAGCAAAACGGGCGGAAATCTCATCGGTATGAGAAGAAAACAGTCTTTGATATATTAGGTGTCGTTTACAATTGTACCCTGTCTGATGATCAAGCGGCCTAATTCAAAAAATGAAACCCGATAGGGTTTATTTCGCATGCAAATCTTTAAATTCCCTACACTTGGCCTTTAAAAAAAAAGAAACAACCTCTACTATAATTGAAGTTGTATTTTCTTAGCTTGATAGCGATGTGGCGGTACCCCATTAATAGAAAACTACTGCAAGAGTTATAGTTTTATGTTTTCATTTCCCTTTTGGCATTTATCTTTTAATCAGATGAATGCTTTTTTTAGTACATAATAAAAAAATAACCAGAAAAACTGTCACAAAATCCGTTTTTCTGGTTTCTCTATAATACAGGCATCAAATTGAAAGTGAGGTTTAAACTAACATGTTAACCATAGAAAATGAAGAAAGTCATGCTTCTGATATACCTTTTGAAGATTTATTTAAGCAGTACTATGCTTATGCTGTGAAGCAGATTATATGGATTGTTAAAGATCAATCTATCGCTGAAGAGTTAGCACAAGAAGTGTTTTTACAATTATATCGTAGCGACTGGAAAGTAATTGAAAACATACCTGGATGGTTGATTAAATCTTCTACTTATGTAGCTTATAACCATTTGCGATCTGAAAAAAGGCAACAAGCGAAGATTGATAAAGAAATACAATACCATGAAGTACAAAATGTTTCATCATTAGACGATGATTGGATAAGAAAAGAAGAAATTACAAAGGTACAAACGATACTAAATAAAATGAATGATCGAGAACGAACCCTTTTACTAATGAAATTCTCTGGTTTTCAATATAAAGAAATTGCAGAAATACTTCAAATTGAAATATCTTCTATTGGAACATTATTGGTCCGAGCCAAAATGAAATTTCGCAAGATTTATAAACAAATGGAGGAGGCATAACAAATGAAATGTTATGATATCGGATTTATTCAAACATATATTGATGGAGAACTTTCTCATGATATAAGAAAGGAATTCACAAAGCACCTAGATACATGTGAAGCATGCCAAGATTTATTAGTAGAAATTAGTAAATTAAATCAATGGGAAAACGTAATGCTAGATGAAGAATCTGCAAGTTCACCACAAGAAATCAAAATTGATATAGAACAAGCATGGAAAACATTTGAAAGTCGTTCCAAGCTAGACAATGTTTCTAATATAAATCACAAAAAACAACAGAAGAAGGGACTCTTTACAAACATGAGTAAAAAATCAAAACGTTTCATGTATACAGCAGTAGCTGCAGCAGCACTGTTCACAACAGCAATGATTCCACAAGTACAAGTAGCGGCTACAAATGTTGCCTCATATTTTTCTGATGCAATTACAAATGATAAAGTTGTAAATGAAGGAATACAAGATGAAAATGATGTCACACAAGATATGATGAAGAATGGTAAATATATTCCTATTGATGAAAAAATTACAGATCAAGGTATTACTGTACATTTCAAAGAATTATATATCGCAGATTCACGTATATCAGTTCATTATAGAATGGAAAAAGCTGACGGAAGTTTAGTACCATTTGAATTTGATACATCAGGATTAGAGCTCGAAAGTGATGGTAAAATTAATGGGCAACAAGAGGAAAACCCTGAGATTAAACATGAAGGGAGACTATCATTTATCCATGATTCAGATGACCGTCTTCCTTTTGAACTTATGGCAGCAGGTAAAAAATTAAATGATGTAGGCATTCGTGATAATGATAAACCCGAAGGTGTTGCTACATTTGTTATAGTTACTGGAGGAAAAGACGATTTTAAACAGCCCCTTACTTTAGATGTAAATATAAATAGAATTGGAAAAGTAATTGGATCTTGGAAAGGTGAAATTCAAATTGATACTTCACATCTGAAAAATAATACTAATTAAAATGAAAAAAAGAATAGAACAATATGTATCTAATGCTCAGTTTATATGTTTTCTTGTTTTCGTTACATTTATTTCTTATATAGTGTTTACTCTATCTTTTATTTGTGATTTAAGTTTATAACCTTAAATCAATCATTTAAGACCATTACAAGAAAAACCTCCCTAAAAAAGTAGGAAAATAAATAACCGGTCCCTTAACGTATAAGGAATCGGTTATTTTTTATCTAAAATGTGTCTAAACTTACAATTTTCTTTTTTGATATGGTGCCCCTATAGAGAAAGAATTTTTTCGTTTAGGGGGTACTTCAAAACCTTAACTTGATGGCGATGGGGTCCCGCCAACATAACGCGAATTTCGTACGCTAAGGAACTTTTTATTTAAAAAACTTGGTTTTCCGTACATTAAGAGTGTTCCATAAACGGTATTTGATGTTTGATATAAAACTTTGTTTTTGGTAATGAGTTTTTGAACTGAATTTTAAACATATTTCAGTCAGTTTTGATAGATATAAATAAAGTTCCTTAAACGACCGTTTTAGGGACTATTTGGACTGGTTAGTCAACATGTGATACCGCCATCATTTCGAAAAAAAACACGCTAAGCAAATTAAATAAGAAATAAGCAGGTTTTTATCACGTTAAGAGTAAACCTATTTATGAAAAATAAAATTCTTAAAAAATGGAGAGCCGATACCATAAACCTGCATTATTAATGTAGAATTTTGATGTTGGCTCTTTATTTACTAAAATAGCAAGTTAGTGAATAAATTGTTCATATTTTTTCGAGAGGAGGTTAAGCAATGAGAGCGCCGTATCAAGTATTGATATTTCCTTATATAAAAACTGATGATTCCATTCAATATGGCATTTTTAATCGAAGTGATTATGGTTATTGGCAAGGAATAGCTGGTGGTGGAGAAGATGGTGAGACTCCTATTGAATCAGCAAAACGGGAAGCGTTTGAAGAGGCTGGTATTATAAGAGAATGTCCATATATAAAACTAGATTCTGTTTCTTCACTACCAGTAGAGGATGTAGTTGGTGAATTTCTTTGGGGAGAAGATGTTTATGTAATAAAAGAATTTTCTTTTGGAGTTAAAGTTCCTACAAAAAATATTAAATTATCTAAAGAACACTTCAAGTATAAATGGTTGTGCTTTGAGGAAGCCGTAACGCTTTTAAAATGGGATAGTAACAAAACAGCTTTGTGGGAATTAAACAAAAGGCTGTTAAAATAATTTAAGTGTTAGTTAACAAAGCCGATAATAGAAATCACACATTAAACATATATTTATACGCGTTGTTACTACACGCTAAGGAATAGTAATAAAAAGATGATGCCGATAAAACTATATAAAAACCAAAAGAATCCTAAGATGGGGAATGTTTTATGAAAATTAAGCATAGTAAACCTCCTTGGATATATAAAGGATTATAATACATCGTTGGTCTATTTAGAATACTAACCATGAATTGGATGGCATTAGGCATGGTTAAACTAATAGAAATGATACATTAAACGTATTTAATGAGTCTGCTAGGTATAAAGATAATTGATAATCATACAATGATATGGAAGGGCCTTTTCTAACGTGTTAGTTACCTCAACGTATATGTATCTCTTGGCGCCTGGGCGAGGGTGCTTTTTTTATTGCACATTATAATATGGACAAGCATAATATTATGTAACAGGACGAGTTCTTCGTGTCCTATTCAATGCTCAGGATAAACCCCAATTCACATTGAGAGCACCAATAGCGAGGGTGCTCTCTTTTTATTGAATCTACATTTATTTTTATGCCTAATGAATTCGCTAAGTGGATACTATTTCATGTAAAATGGTGATTTTATTTATATTCTGGATAGATTTCTTGCGAAATATGTAACTAGAGCCGTATTTAAATTGAAATATGATACGATAGTTGTATATATACATTTAGATGGTAAGAGGGGATAAAAGTTGATGAAAAACCATATAAAAGTAAATGGAAAACTCCTTCAAACAAATATATACAATTTTAATTTTTTTGGAGGCGTTCTTCAATAAGTTTTGCTTTTTCATTCACTTTTGTTGTATATGTGAAATCACCGTAACAATATGGATATCTAAAATTTTGTTTATTTCCACCACAAGTGTATGTAGCTGGATTCTGATCAACTTTCAACTTAGAAAACTGTTTAGCTGTATCTTCCGAGTGTTGTTTAGCTTCTTGATTGGCAATAAAATCAATATAGCCTGGCCCCATATTATAGCTTTGAATAATTGTATCCATGCTAACACCTTTTTCTTCTCCATATCTATACATTTGAACAAAGTGCTTTACCCCTTGTTTAATGCTCAAGTTTATCTCTTGGATTTCATTTGGCTTTAATCCAAGTGATTCGGAAGATTGCATAGGGTCGTTGCCCTCACCCCTACTCTCGTGGTACATAATTCCTAGTAAAATTGCTGTTTTTTCTCCCAAATTATATTTTTCTAATTCTTTTTTCATGATGGGCTCATATTGCAATAAACGTTCCTCGGTAGCAAACGCTTTATTTTTTTGAGTATTGGTTTTGTCATTAAAATATAGTATCCCGATTATTGTTCCTAACCCTAAAATACTAATAAAGAATAATATAATAGTTTGTACTTTTCTCTTATTCTTCAAATATTACTCCTCCTTTTACAAGAAACCCTATTTTCAATGGTGGCTGGTTATTAAAAAAATTCAATAATTCTCTATTTCCCAGCTTTTTTAGACTCGAAAATTTTTTTCTAAATGCTAAGTTTAATAGAAAAATTTAAAGATAAGGTAAAGATAAGATAAAGATAAAATAAAGTCCATTTTTTAGGGTATCCATTATGTGTTCTAAAGGCTCCAAATTCAAGAGATATATTATCTACATAACCCATAAGAGAGAAGGAGGTAAGCAAAATATCACTTGAAACAGATATAATTCTTTCTTTATTAGATATAAAACTGTGGATGGCCCATCATTCGGAAATTAGTCGCTTAAAAATAAAAAAAAATTAAAATCAGAACCGTACCTCAATAAGTCTTCAAGTGTTAATAAAAGAAAGCTATATAAGGTGAGGGAATAAAGATTCAACACCAATGATTATCAATAATTGAAGTGCTAATGATTATAATAAAAAGAACCTTCAATAGGCTCTTTTTTATAGTTGGTAAATATGTTATCAACAATAGATGGTAATAAAGATAGAAATTTAGACACTTTTTATTAATGGGCTAAGTTTTCTTAGGAAGAAATCTATTTCTCATGACTGATCGCTAGATATAACAGGATATATCATTTATTAATTTGGGTGGGTGATTTAGCTTTTTGAGTTTACCACACTAAAATTTAAATTTTGTTTAGGGACAAAATGTTAAAGTGTTACATTCTGAATTAACAGAAAATTAAAGTGGTAAAAATCCTATTAAATCTTTTATTAGGTAGCTCATATTTCTTTGGCCTTATTTTCATGGTATTACCGAACGTTTATATGTCTCTAAGGGAAAGAAATACTTTAAGTTTTATTACCATCTAATGTTTGATTAAGATGGTAACATGAAAATAAAACGTTTACAACTAGAAAATAAAGAAAAAATATAAAAATTCGACTTTTTTCGACATTACGACTATGAGAGAAAGAATCTAAATTAAGTAAATCTTATATTTAGAGGGGATATTTACCTTATACATAACGGTTAAAACATTTGCAAATGTTTCACGAGTAATTAAAAACGTCGAATATAAAATTATATTGTGACAATTTTAAACGAACATACTTTATAATTCATACTTAGACTAATAAATTAATTACTAATAAATTAAATACGCTATATTTAATAGAGTATAATACGGAATATTTAACTTTAATATTCCATATTATATATAATTATGAATCATTTAACATATTTGTTGCGGGAAATTTTGACATAAGATATTTTAAATATTAAGCACAGAAACATTTCAAAGAAAAAGAGCTATTTTAAAATGTACCCTAAAAACGTTTTTCCTAAAAGTAGTAAGATTTTGCAAAACGTTTCTGTGCCTAATTAGATGAAAATAATATGATAAATTGTTTAAAAGAGATAAAAATAAGTTGCTTTTATGGAGAAATATACATCCCATACTATTAGAGTTATGTCAAATTGTAGTTTGCAAATTACATTTCAAAGTATAAAAGGGGCATTTATTGCAGCTCGAATATCTATTACTGATTTATTGCATAAAAAAGTAGCTGCACAAAAGTACAGCTACTTTTTTCTTGAAAACATTATTATGCAAATAGCATACTTAACGTAAACTTGCGCTTAACGGTACTTGTGAATAAATTGTGAAATTGCTACTCTATGTTTCTAACTAACATTTTTGCACCAGAACCATATAAAAAGAGGACGAATAGTTACGTCTTCTTTTTATATGGTTATATTAGTTACAAAATAATATCATTTAAATAAATCTTCTATTATATTAGCAGGGGATAGTGATAGAAAAGTGTGTTCCTTTTCCTAGTTCACTTTCTATCTCTATATCTCCGTTTAATTCTTTAATAATACTGTACGCAATCATAGTACCAAGGCCAGTACCTTTTTCTGTTGTTGAATAAAATGGCAAGGCAATACGTTTTATTTGTTGGGAAGACATTCCTATTCCTGTATCAATAATATCAATTACAATATTATCTTTTATTTTTTGTATATTTATTTGTAATACGCCACCATTTTTCATAGCCTCAATTCCATTTTGTATGATGTTGGTTAGACATATTTTTAATTTTTCAGTATTAGCATTTATGTAAAGGGAATCTGTTGTAATATGCTGTTTTATTTCAACATTATATGAAAGAGCGAGTGGTGAAATATTATCTTTCACTTGATTTAATATGTAATTAATATCTAGTTCCTCTTTTATAATGTTTTGTGGTTTGGTTAAAGATAAATAGTTATTAATAGTAGATTGTATTTGCTGCATTTCAAGTAACATAATTTCTAAGTACTTATCTTGAGACATCTTAGCACTCTCATCTTCATTTAGTAATTGAGTGAATCCACGTACCGTGGTCAGTGGATTATGAATTTCATGCGCGATCGATGCAGCTAGTTCGCTAGCTATATAAAATTTTTCTGCTCTTTGCATTCTTTCTTTTATTTTATATTTCTCGATCATTCCTTCTATTAAATAAACTGATAATAATACTGTGAAAATATTTATGATTATATAATTGAATAAAAATTCAATGAGAGTAGAGTCAATTTTACCACCTGTATTTATTTGCGTTACAATACCGCAGATAGAAAGGGAAGTTGTACATATCAAAATAAGTAGAATACTTAATAATATCTTCTTTTCCTTGAAATAAGTAGGTGACAAGTAACGAAACATGATTGTAATAACAGAAATAATAGTAAAGATAATAAATGATGGGAAGACTCCGCTTCCACCTAAGTAAAATCTATAAGAAAGATATAAAACTCCAATACAAATAATGCTCTTTGTATTTCCATATAGAAAAACTAATATAATGGGAATAAAACGTAAATCATAAATGAACCCAGCGTGTAAATGAAAAGGAAAAGTCATACAAAAAATAATTGTAATGGAGGAAAGTACAGAAATTAATATATTATTACATGCCATTTTTTCTTTATGTTCTAGCCAAAATACTTGGTAACTAAGGATACAAATAATAATAATAAATGTATTTAATAATAGTGTAGGAATTCCCATAGTTTATACCTCTCTGAGAGTTTGTAAGTAGGATTATGTATGTGTTTAATCTAGGTGTTTGATTTTATTAGATTTTCTATCTTTAAAAAAGAAAAGGAAGGGCACTTGAAAAAGTGCTTTTTTACTATTTATATTAAAATCGATGAGGAAGATAGAAATAAAAAGTTACTTTTACTTATGAACAAAAAAATTGAAAGTAGCCCTTGTATAGGTAAAAGATGAAGAAAATTACTGAAATAGTTACGTTTCTCTGGAGTGAATATTCCGAAAAAACATTGTGTATGGCGAAATCCATTTTATAACCTTCGCCATATTAACATGTAACTTATTAAATTACAAAGAAAAAATTAAAAATTATTATTTTTTTGTAATTTTAATTTATTTAAAAACGTAAAAGTATTCAAGAGGTTACCATTGAGATGCTAGTCTACTTAGACCAATATTCGAACTTCATAATAACGTTGTTACTTTTTTACTAATTTTAGTGTAATTAATTGAAAGTTCAGATGATTATCCACGTACCCCTTTTTTTATATCATTTTATATTAAATACAATGATATTTATTGTCACATAATAATGCAAATTTCCAGTAAACTAATAGAAAAAATCCTATAAAAACATAATTTACCATCTTTTATATAAACATTGCAGGTGTAAATGCAATAAAATTTCATTATTAATACATATATTCAATCTGAAAATATCTGTTTACATATTAAAATATCTTTGTAGTGGTCCTTCATGCCAAGAATCGTTTCCGTACTCCAACTACCGTTATTCTAGTATTTTACCAAGTTTCTTATTTTGTTAAGGTATCCTAATATTGTTACTTTTGTGAAATGGAATGTTTTGATATTATAATTTATAGTGGTTGTTGAGAAAATAAATAATTTGTAAAAATAATATAATATTTGTAACTTTATGTCTTATAATATGAAATATCTTCGTTGTGATTATTTTAAATATTTGAATAATACATCGGGTTCATTTTATCTAGGGAGGTTTTAAAATTGGGGAGAAGAGTTGTTAAAAGAGTTTTTGCATTATTATCAGTACTAGCATTATTCTTTAATGTGTTTCTACCGAAGGCAAATGCGGAGGTTATGACGCATGAAAAGTATTCAATGAACTGGAGTTATAGCAACAGTTTAGGTAAGTACATTCGAACTGAAATTATTAAAAATTCAAGCGGTCAAATTGCTTATTGTTTAACTCTTGGCTTAAAATCACCAAATGGTGAAGATCTTCCTGAAATGGGGAAAACAGATAATGTAGTATATAGGGTTCTATTAAATGGTTTCCCACAAAAAAGTATAGAACAACTGGGAGTAGCTAATAAGAATGAAGCACATTATGCAACTCAGCTTGCGGTTTGGAATGCATTAGGTCAACTTGATGTAAATGAATTAAAGCATGAAAATAAAAATGTTGAAAAAGCGGCTAAGACAATTATTAATGCTGCAAATACAAGTGAAGATACTCAAGATATTTTTATGAATGTGATTCCTGCTGAAAAGCAAAAGGCAGAATTAAAGGGTGAGTTTTTTGAAACAAACCTATACACAGTACAAACAAATGCTAAGAGTGGTTCTTATAAAGTAGTAGCGAAAAATGCACCTAATGGAGTTAAAATTGTTAGTGAAAATGGAGAAGTGAAAGATCAGCTTTCACTTGGGGAAAAATTCCGTATCCAAATTCCTAAAGATACAAAAACAGGTGAATTTAATCTAAGTGTTGCTGCAAATTTAACTAAAGTTCAAGCAATTGCTTATCGCGGTACTGATACTGTTCAGAATGCTACAGTGCTACTAGAAAGAAATGAGGAAAAGCTTAGTAGTGACCTTGCAGTAAATTGGGAAGCTGCTGGTTCTTTAAAAATTAAAAAGGTTGGGGAAAATGGAGAAATATTAGCTGGTGCAGTATTTGAAGTCTTTAATGCAAATAATGAATCAGTTGGAAAAATCACGACGGGTGCTGATGGTACTGCAGAATTAAATAACCTACCAATTGGTACCTACACAGTAAAAGAAATTAAAGCACCAACAGGTTATGTTTCAGGTGATAAACCACAAACTATTGAAGTTAAGACAGGGGAAATAGGAGCTGTTCAAGTAGTAAACAACAAAGTAAAAGGTAACATCGAAATAAAAAAACTTAGTGATTCAGGTAAGATGTTGCCTAATGTTGAATTCACGGTCTTTACTGAAGATGGAAAAGAAGTGAAAAAAGTAGTAACAAAAGAAAATGGAATTGCAAATGTTGATGGTCTTACGTATGGTAAATATTATTTCTTAGAGACAAAAACACCTAATGGATATATTGGAAATAAAACAAAGTATCCTTTTGAAATTAAAGAGCACAATAAAACACTTACTTTTACAGTGGAAAATACAGAAGTGAAAGGTAGTGTGAAATTACTAAAAGTAGATAATGAAGATATCAGTAAAAAATTAGAAGGTGCAGTATTCGAGTTAAAAGATGCAAGCGGGAAAGTAATTGGGGAATATAAGACAGATAAAAATGGTGAAGTTAACGTCAAAGATTTAGCGTATGGTAAATATTCATTTGTAGAAAAGGCTTCTCCAAATGGTTACGTTCTTATTACAGAACCAATTGTGTTCGAAATAAAGGAACACGGAAAAATTATTGAGTTATTAGCAGTTAATCATCTTATCAAAGGTGATCTAGAAATTACAAAAGTTGATGTAGCTGATGGAAACAATAAGCTTCCGAATGCAGAGTTTGCTATTTATAATGAAGCAGGAAAAGAAGTAGTTAAAGGGAAAACAGACGATAAAGGTATCGCGAAGTTTGAAAAGTTACCATTTGGAAAATACACATATAAAGAAACTGTTGCACCAAAAGGTTATGTATTGAATGAAGAAATATTCTCTTTTGAGATCAAAGAGAATGGTCAAATCATTAAACATATTGTCAAAGATGAAAAGATTCCATCAGTAAAAACAACAGCTACTGATAAAACCGATGGTACAAAAGAAATGCACACTTCTAAGTCTGTAACAATCCAAGATAAAGTGGAATACAAAGACCTACAAGTAGGTAAAGAGTACACTTTAAAAGGTAAATTAATGGATAAAGAGACTAATAAACCATTAGTTGTAAATGGTAAAGAAGTAACTGCTGAAACTAAGTTTACACCAAAAGAAGCAAATGGTTCTATTACACTAGATTTCACTTTTGATGCAACTGGTTTAGAAGAAAAAGAAGTAGTAGTATTCGAAGAGTTACTGAAAGACGGAAAAGTTGTTACTACACATGCTGATATCAATGATAAAGGTCAAACAGTTAAGTTCGTTAAGCCATCAGTAAAAACAACTGCTACAAACAAAGCTGATGATGGAAAAGAGATTCATTCAAAGGATTCTATCACTATTCAAGATAAAGTAGAGTATACTAACTTAGTTGTTGGTAAAGAGTACACTGTAAAAGGTAAATTAATGAACAAAGCTATTAACAAACCATTATTAATTGATGGTAAAGAAATAACAGCAGAGACTAAGTTCATTGCAAAAGAAAAGAATGGTTTTGTAACATTAGACTTTACTTTCGTTGGTGCTGAACAGCAAGGAAGAGAAGTAGTTGTGTTTGAAGACTTATTGCATGAAGGTCAAGTAATTGCAACTCACACTGACATTAACGATGTAGGTCAAACAGTTCGATTTGTAGAGCCTTCTATTAAAACGACAGCTACAAACAAAGCTGATGGTTCTAAAGAGTTAGACGCTTCTAAATCTGTAACAATCCAAGATAAAGTGGAATACAAAGACTTAATCGTGGATAAAGAGTACGTTGTAAAAGGCAAACTAATGGATAAAGCAACAAAAAAACCATTATTAGTTGATGATAAAGAAGTAACAGTAGAATCTAAGTTTACTGCAAAAGAAAAAAATGGTTCTATCACACTCGATTTCACATTTAATGCATCTGCATTACAAGGTAAAGAAGTGGTAGTGTTTGAAGAATTGTATCAAGATAATGTCTTGGTTGCTATTCACGTTGACATCGAAGATAAGGGTCAAACGGTGAAATTTAAAGAAGTAAAACCGGAACAACCAAAACCAGAACAGCCGAATCAAGATAAAAATACTCCAACATCAGAGCAACCTAAAGAGCAAGTAAAAGAGCAACCACAATCTAAGAAAGAAATTCAATCTAAAATTGGATGGTTACCGCAAACAGGTGCTGACCTTACAAGTTGGATCTCTATGGCTGCAGGCGCATTACTGTTAATTGTTGGTGGAGTTATTTTCTTAAAACGTAAAAATGCATAAAAATTAAAAAATAAGCACATCTGTTTTTTTACAAGATGTGCTTATTTTTATGTTAATAATTTAGTCCTATTTACAGTATTTTAATCTATTTGATTATTTTTGAGTTGTTGTAATAATTCCCTGTTTTCTTTTCCTTAGCTTCCAAAGTGTCAGCTTCTAAATTCACTGTGAGACAAAATCCCTTAGCTATTTCAAAAGGTCTCATAGAGAACTGGGGGATATAATGCTCTTTTTTTACAAACTGTGTTTTTTCTGCCGTGATAAAGCAACAAATCCTTTCCTGCTATCATTATAGAGATAATTTTATCAAAAAAAGAGAGCGTTATCTCTTCAATTTAGATAAATGGGACACAAAGTAGTATGGTGTGACAGAAGTGGCTTTGGCCTTACTGAAATGTTAAAGGGAATTTTCATTCATATAGATTGTTTTAAAAAAGGTGCGAAGTCAATTCTATGACTTTGCACCTTTTTATTTCACTTGAACTTTGTTTAAGCGCGTTTATCTACTCATTGTTACGCGTGAATTGCGTTTAAAATCGACACTTTATTCGTAGTAAATAATACATAATTTTGTTTTACAGTTCTAATTAATATACGATCAGTTGTCCCATATGCTGTTCCGATACGGATTGCACTTGGTTCTTCAACACCCGCATAGGTAGCATCTTCGGTAACCTCAATCACATCACGTAATGGAATCGTGACCTCCGCAAATTGCCATGAAATAATTAACTCTTCTTTTGTTTTTTTGACATCAATACCTAGCATTATACCAAGACCTTTCTATAATAGAATGCTACACTTCTTATCTTATTATACAAATTTTTAGATTATTTTTCTACATGTATGAATAGAGCTGATATTTTAAGGGTGCCAAAAGAAAGGGAAGATATACTATCAATCTATTAAGGAATACGTTATGAAGAAAAGTTCACAGGGAATTAATATGGATTTGATATGGTTGAAGTATGATGAATGAGTAACAGTAGGAGTTGCAGGAAGGAAATGAATGATGAGACTTAAATTAGTAGGAACCTTAACTTGTATAGTAGTAATGTTAGGTATCTTTATCATTTACACCAATATATCTATTGGTAAAGAACCATATAAGACAAACCATGAAACTAGTGAAAACTCCATAAATAAAAAAAAAAATAGTAAGCAAAATGGGACCTCAAATAAGATAGCAAGTTCCTTTGCTAGTATACAGGCTGTAGTAAATAAGGAATATGGTTTACCCGAAGACTATATGCCAGAGGATTTAGTTGTACCAAATGTACCGTTCTCATTTAGTGGAACGGTAGAAAAGAGTCATCTTCGTAAAGAAGCAGCGGAAGCGTTAGAAAAACTATTCCTTTTAGCTAAGCAAGATGGGATCCAGTTGAATGCTGTTTCAGGATTTCGTTCCTATGAGTATCAAAAAGGTCTGTATGCCAACAATGTTAAAAAGAAAGGGCAAGAGCATACGGATCGCTTCTCTGCAAAGCCAGGGCATAGCGAACATCAAACAGGGTTAACGATGGATGTTTCTTCTAAAAGTGCGAACAATGAACTAGAGCTATCCTTTGCGAATACGAAGGAAGGAAAATGGCTGAAAGAAAACGCGCATCGTGCAGGGTTTATCATTCGTTATCCTAAGGGGAAGGAAAGTATTACGGGTTATGCATATGAACCTTGGCATATTCGCTATGTAGGAGATATTGCTGAAAATATATATAAGGAAAAACTGACTTTAGAAGAATATATGAATCTGTGAAAATAGAATTGAAGAGTTAAACTGTATTCATTGTTTATGAATGCTACTTTTTCTATTAAAAAGCCTAATTTCTCAATGTTTTGTAGAGAAATTAGGTTTTTTCATCACTTCATTAGAGTTTTTTAGGCTTCGTTCGTTGGTATACTTCACACAATATTATAAAGGAAATAGAACTTACTGAAGATAACATATGAATGTTTTATAAATGTATCAAAAAAGTGAACAAAATCGTTATTTTGCACAACAAGGTAGTCAGCGTAATGAAATAACTGCTTGTAAAAAAAGAAGCCCTATAGGAAATATTACAGGGCTTCACCAAGTTGAGTTATGTCGTATTCACAAGGGATTTTAACATGATATTTGTGTTGAATAAACTGGTAAATGTGTCCAAGTGATTTGGAGCTATTTTATAAAAAAAGAGAAGCGCTTAATCAGGACGCTCCTCTTAATGCCAATACACAATAACTATCCCATTATACTGTATAAGCGTAAAATATTTAACAATTATCTTCATGGTAAATATTTCATTTTGTCTTAGTACCTTTAAATCACGAAAAAAGGTTCCGCTGTTTCCAACAGAACCTTTCCTAAAATGGCAAAGAGTAACTCTTACCTTACTCTTTGTTTATATACTACAGGAGTTTTAATGAAAATCCAAGGCTCCTTATATTGAGAAATAAAGAAGAATCATTCTAAAGAATCTTATCTTTTTTCATAAATAAAAGAGCAGCTAGCAAAAACTAACTGCTCAATACAAGGAGATACAGAGAAAACTAAATGGATTTTGGCATACAGCCTATCAACATTATGGACATAATGTTGATTTTTATTCGAAGGAATTCATGTTTTAAAAATCAGATTATGATAGTCGATATTCTCCATATTGACCAGAAAAGAACCAAGAATTCTAGTGAAATTCCAAGTGTTCTTTTCCTAGTTTTTTGAAATTCTTTTACTAAATAGCCAATAGCGCTAATTGCTAGAAGAATGAAAAGAATAAGTTCTAGTGTAACTGGCATTTGATCTACTCCTAATCTATTATTTTAATTTATTATATAACGATTATAAGATATTTTTTTGTGGTTAGTGGTGAGAAATTAAACAAAACCATCTCTTTACGAAAAAAGGTCCTGTTGTCTCCAACAGAACCTTTCCTAAAATGGCAAAGAGTAACTCTTACCTTACTCTTTGTTCATATACTACAGGAGTTTTAATGAAAATCCAAGGCTCCTTATATTGAGAAATAAAGAAGAATCATTTAAATTGTTTTTGAGTAGAAATGAAAATAGGGGTTTGCCTTAAACATTTATTATTAATCAAGAATATGAGTATAGAAACAGGCTTAAATTTTGTAATGGTGGAGGGGATTGTTGTGGACATAACTCAAAGTGTGGTAAGAATAGTGGTTAATGGGAAAGACCTTCCGTTCACTTCAGTTCAAACCTCTGCATGGAATCATGGACCTGTAAATGATTTAATCGTTTCGACGAATCAGAGAGTGAATGAGCTTTATCAATTCATGTGGTCACAAGTACCAGTTACGATCTCGGTGTATTTTCTTCAAGGGGCGGACTTAATGAGATTCGCTAGGATCGCTGGAATTAATGAACGTGTAATGGGAGAATATATATCATTTCATTTGGGGATAAGAAGAATTCAAAGTAGCTTAACAGCTGCTTTTTTATTTTGCATAGAAAAAGGAACCATAATAGGCTCCTTAATTTGATTCAGAAGTTGTGTAGTTTTTCTTGATGATATCTTTTATGTTAATAATTAAGGATATAAGGAATCCAGCAGCTAGGATACCGTTTACCCAGTAATATGTATTCCCGGATGTAAATTTATTATAAAAGGAATCGATATTATAATACACTAAGCCTGCTGAAATGACGGTAGAGATTACTAACGTACCAAAACTTTTCATGACGTCGCCCTCCGATTCTGAAATTTTAGGCTTTTAATACAATTGTACATTTAAATAAAAAGGTTTACAAAGGAATTACCATAAGGAGGAGTTATAACGAGTTTCTTCCAATTGATGGTTTTTATTTTTGAAAAAATAACTATTTTATAAAAAAAAATTTTTTGACCCCCATAAAATTATTTGTCCCTTCGAATATATATAAGTAGAAGAAAACAAATGAAAGAAAAAGCTAAAATTACCAAAAATATAGCGAAGAGTTATTCAAAGATTGCAGCTAAAATAGAAAAGAGCAAGAAGAACAAGTGGTATTGCAAAAGAAAACAAGAAAGTAATACAAAATACAGACTTCACTTTAGTACAAGTGGAAAAAATAGTCATATAAAAAGTCGGCCTCGAAAAATATGAGCACCAGCAAGAAGACAAGCCCAAAGAAAAGTACTAAGAAAATGTGGTTAAATGGTCACTTGTTTAGTGGTCATTTTGCTATTTGAAGCAGAAGGAGGCAGGGAGATTACTAGTGTTGAGTTTAGTAATGAAAATCTTAAAAAAAACGAAAATAGAAGATATCGTATTTAACATACAAAACAACGGAGGAGATAAGGAAGCTTTTATCGTACAGTATCAGCCGTTTATTAGAAAATCAATCTCGTCTGTCTGCCGCAGGTACATTACAGAACAGGATGATGAATATAGTATTGGATTGTTTGCGTTTAACGAAGCAATTGAACAGTATTCATATAAAAAAGGAAAATCTTTTCTAGCGTTTGCTGATCTTCTTATAAAAAGAGATGTAATTGACTATATACGCAAGGAGTCTAAGCATAATCTTGTCTTTTTAAAAGAAGATAAGCAAGAGGAAATATTAGAAATACAAGTATCGCTTACGGAGTATATGAAAGAGATGGAAAATAGTAACCGTAAGGAGGAAATTCTTCATTTTCAAAGTGTGCTAGCTGAGTTTAAAATCACATTTTCAGAGCTTGCTAAGGAATCCCCTAAGCATCGTGATACGCGTGAGCACTTAATAGAAATTGTAAAGATTATTATAAAAGACGAGAAAATGATGGAAGAGCTGTTCCGAAAGAAAAAGTTACCCCTTAAACATATTGAACCACGTGTTAGGGTAAGTCGTAAAACGTTGGAGCGACATCGAAAATACATTATTGCGATGTGTATTATCTTTGCAAACAACTATACATATATTCTGGATTATATAAGAGGGGAGAAGCATGATGAATAAAGGAATTGTGATGGATATAAAGAAACATAACGTAGTTGTTTTAACTCCAAATGGAGAGTTTATTACGTTTAAAAGAAAAGTACACTCTTACATGATTGGAGAGGAAATCTCGTTTAACGAACAAGAGCAAAGAGCACCGCGTTTTTCAATGCCACCTTTCTTAAAGCCTACAACAGTAATTGTTGCTGGTTTTCTATGCGTATTGCTGTTCTTCTACAATCAACCAGAAGAAAAAGTGTTTGCTTATGTCTCAGTTGATATAAATCCAAGTTTAGAGGCGAGCGTAACGGAAGATCTTCGTGTTATAGATTTGCGGGCTTGTAATGATGACGGAAGGCGTATTTTAAAAGAAATGAAAGGGTGGGAAAATAAGCATCTGCAAGATGTGATACGCACTATTATAAAGCAGAGTCAAGAGGATAAGTACTTAACGAATGATAAGCAAGTTATGCTAACAGCTGTTGCAAAGGACAAGTCGCTAGAACCTCAGTTGGAAAAGGCTATGCAAGAATTAAAGAAAGAGTATGAGATAAAACATATTACAGTTGAATATCAAAGCAGTACGATGCAAATGCGGGAGGATGCCAAGAAAGCAGGGGTTGGAACGGGCGTTTATATAGAACAAGAGAATGAGAAGCAAAAATCGCTTACTCCACCTGCACCTCCGTCTAATCAAGAACAACAAAAGTCATCTTCTGATGCATCATCGGACGCATCTCCTGTAAAAGAAGAAAGCAACGAGAAGAAAGAGCATATAGAACAAAAGCAATCTAATGAACAACAACCGAAGCAAATAAAAGAAAATAATGGGAATCAGCAGGAGAACAACGGAAGAGGGTCACAAGGAAATAATGGAAATGGTCAAGGAAACAACGGAAGAGGATCACAAGGAAATAATGGAAATGGTCAAGGAAACAACGGAAGAGAGTCACAAGGAAATAATGGAAATGGTCAAGGAAACAACGGAAGAGGGTCCCAAGGGAATAATGGAAACCAGCAAGGGAACAATGGAAGAGAATCGCAAGGGAATAATGGGCATCAGCAAGAGAATAACGGAAGAGAATCGCAAGGGAATAATGGGCATCAGCAAGAGAATAACGGAAGAGAATCGCAAGGGAATAATGGAAATGGGCAAGGGAACAACGGAAGAGAATCGCAAGGGAATAATGGGAATGGGCAAGGGAACAACGGAAGAGAATCGCAAGGGAATAATGGGAATGGGCAAGGGAATAACGGAAGAGAATCGCAAGGGAATAATGGGAATGGGCAAGGGAACAAAGGAAGAGAATCACAAGGAAATAATGGGAATCAGCAAGAGAACAACGGTAGAGGGTCCCAAGGGAATAATGGACATCAGCAAGAGAACAATGGCAGAGGGTCTCAGTAAGGAAAGCTCCTACCATATAATATTTAGTGAAAGAAAAATCTATAGAATATTGAACGGAGGGGAGATTCCTTCCATCTGAAGATATTTTTTAACATTTTTTTAAAATGACGGACATAAAATCGTATATCCTTTCGAATTATATATAAAAGGGGAGAAAAAATATGAAAGAAATGTATGAAGAAATCACTGAAGTATTGAAGGTATTAGCACATCCTGTCCGTTTATCATTAGTAAAAATAATGCTTGCAAAAGGTCCTATTAACGTAACGACAATGTATGAAACATTACAAATGCCTCAAAGTACAATTAGTCAACATTTATCTAAACTAAAAGCTACAAAGGTCGTTACAGGTACTCGGAAAGGGTTAGAAATTTATTATGAAGTAACAGATAATCGTACAAAAGCGATATTATTAAGCTTGGCTTAAAGGGTAACTGTTTAGATTTCAAAATTAAGTAAGCAATTCAGCGACTATAATTTTCTTATTAACATTAGTCGTATGTGTTGTTGTTTTTAATTTGTTTAATACATTTCTTTATTAGGGTCTTGCCGTATCACTATCAAGCTAAAGTTTAAATGGATTATAAAAATGAAGGTTTTCTTATTAGGGTCTTTTTGTTAGCTTGATAGTGATGTGCCATTCCCACTAGTATGTAAAGAATTTGGTAGTTTTTTTAGTCATGTAATCTTTTGATCTGATGGTCTTTTCCCCATTCAAATAGTTCATCCATAATTTGCATTAAAGATTTTCCATGTTCGCTTATTGTGTACTCAACCTTTGGTGGTACTTCTTGATATACAGTACGATGGATAATCCCATCAGCCTCAAGTTGCCGAAGTTGCTGTGTGAGAACTTTTTGTGTAATGTTTGGAATTTCTCGTTTTATTTCATTTGTTCGCATTTTTCCATCCGCCAAAACACATAAAATATGAATTTTCCATTTTCCACCGATCACGTCGAGTGTCGTTGCGATTGGGCAATTATCATTTTGATTCATATAACACCTCCAAAGGTACTTTAAGGTTCCTATAGCACTTTAAAGTACGTACTTTTCAATTATATGTGACTCATTCATACTAATACTAAAGCGTTTGAATTATTTATAAGGGGGAAGAAAATATATGAAAACACTTGTAATTGTAGCACATCCTGATATTGAAAAGTCTCGAATTAATAAAAGATGGGTAGAAGAACTTGAGAAATATCCAGATGAAATAACGGTGCATGAATTATATAAAGTGGCACCAAATTGGGAATTTAATATTGAAGAAGAACAAAAGCTGTTAGTAGAGCACGACCGATATATATTTCAATTTCCACTCTACTGGTATAGCTCACCACCATTATTAAAAAAATGGTTCGATGATGTATTAACATATGGATTTGCCTACGGATCAAAAGGGGATAAAGTGAAGGGGAAAGAATTTGGTTTAGCTATTTCTATGGGTGGCTTAGAAAAAGACTATAAAAATAGCGGAATTACAATGGATGAATTAACGAAACCATTCCACGCTACAAGCTTATATACAGGAATGGAATTTATACCATCATTTTATTTATATGGAGCAGAATATGAAATCAGTGATGAAGAGATTAATAAAAGTGCACCTGAGTATGTGCAATATGTTATGAATAAGAAGTATTCTAGTATATAAGGAAAAATAGCCATTTACTTGATTAGTAGATGGCTATTTTTTATTTGTTTTATATTCACTAAGTTTAATCTTTAGTAAATTAATAGTTAATCTGGTAAAATAAAAAACCTAACATATATAAAGGGGAGTTTTACTTGAGAACGATGCGACAATTATTACAAAAAAGAGCAATGCAGTCACCAAATTTGGAAGCGCTTATCGGTGGAGAGAAAAGGTATTCGTTTCAGCAGTATAATGAACGAGTAAATCAGCTTGCACATTATTTGTTACATACCGGTGTGAAAAGAGGGGATCGTATAGGAATTCTATGCAAAAATAATCATCCGTTTCCAAGCGTTATGATGGCAAGCTTAAAAATTGGAGCGGTATTTATTCCGCTTAATCATCAGCTTACTGCTTATGAATTAGAATCGATTGTAAAAGAAGCGAGATTAAAAGTATTAGTTATTGATGATGAATTTAGTGAAGTTGTATTAAAGATTAATGCAGTTAAAGAAATTCCTTATGTAATTGAGACGACAAAAGAAGGATTTGGCTCATTTGAATTAAAATTAAAGGAACAGCCAATAACAGATCCGAATGTGGAAGTTCATGAAGATGATGATGCCATTTACTTATTTACTTCAGGAACGACTGGACAGGCAAAAGCATGTGTAATTGGTCATAAAAACTTACATCATTATTTTACTGAAATTGCGGGGCAAAGAGAAATTCCAGCAGGTGAACGCTTTTTATCAGTGCACCCATTGTTTCATATGAGTGGCGTGCTTTCTATTTTAAATTGTATTTATCATGGCGTTACGATGGTCTTTTTAGCTGATTCGAATCCTACTCTTATTTGGGATAAGATTGAAGAAGAGAAAATTACTACAATGCTTGCGTTCCCAGCTGTTTATAGTTACATGCTTGATGAATTAGATAAAAAAGAGCGCAACATTTTGGCCTTTAAAGTAGCGCAAAGTGGTGGTACAAAGGTGCCAGAAACACTCATTCAAAAATATATGGAAAAAGGTATTTATATGGTGCAAGGTTATGGGAGTACAGAAGGTTGGGTAGTAACTTCTTGGCATCCAAATATGGGAAAAGAAAAAATGTCTTCTGTAGGGAAAACTTTGAAACATGTAGAGCTGAAAATTGTTCATCCAGAAACAGGTGATGAGCTAACAACAAATGAAGTTGGAGAGATCCACGTAAGAAGCCCGTACATGTTTAAAGGATATTGGAATAATGAAATGGCGACAAAGAAGGTAGTAAAAGATAATTGGTTTAACATGGGTGATGCCGGTATGATAGATGATGATGGGTTTCTACATATTATGGGAAGATATAAAGACGTTATCGTTCGCGGTGGTGACAACGTATATCCAGATCAAGTAGAAGATGTAATTCATGAAATAAATGGTGTTTTAGAAGTTGCAGTAGTTGGGATTCCAAATGACTTTTGGGGGGAGGTTCCAACAGCTTATATTGTAAAGGATATTCAAACGTCTTTAACAGAAGAAGAGATTATTCAGCATTGTAAAGAAAAACTAGCAAGCTATAAAATACCAGAAGTTGTATTTATGGACGAATTACCGAAAAACGCTTTAGGGAAAGTGTTGAAGAGGGAATTAAGGGATGTTTTTCTTGTGAAATAAAAGGTTATTAAATAATGAAGAATCCAGTTATGTAAAAAGCATAACTGGATTTTTGTTTATAAAAAACATAATGATTTACTAGATTTTGTATTTTGTGTAAGATAATAAAGAATATTCAATTAACAATTAAAGGAAGAGATATAAATGAAGCTGCCACTATTACAAGTAGAGACAGAGAGACTGATTATTCGTCCATTTCAAAAAGAGGATTATGAAAGTTGGTTAGATGGATTCAATAAGAGGTTACCATCTCAATATAAATACGATGATGGCTATCATGACATGTCGTCTTCAACGAAAGAATGGTTTACGGAATGGATAAGAGGATTTGATGAGGCGGCAAGACGGGATGAAATGTACGTTCTAGGTATTTTTCAGAAAGAAGATGGCGCCAATATTGGAAAGCTAGAACTTATAAAAATTTTACGTATGGACTATCAATGGGCGATGATGGGTTACTCTATTCATAATCAACATTGGAAAAATGGATACGGAGCAGAAAGTGTAATAGCTGCGCTGCCGTTATTTTTTAATGGCCTTCAATTTCATAGAATCGAATTACATATACATATCGATAATGAGCCATCTATTCGTCTAGCAGAAAGAGCTGGTTTTTCATTTGAATGTACGAGAGAGGCATTTTCTATGGGGAATGGTAAGTGGGCAGATTTTCTTATTTATTATAAAAATAATGAAACGAACAAATAAGGGGATGAAAAATGAAGACTATAAACGTATTTCATTACGACGCATTTACGAATAAACCAAATATGGGAAATCCAGCAGGTATTGTATTAGAGGCGTATGGATTAACGGAAGAGGACATGCAGCGTATTGCTGAAAAAGTTGGATTTAACGAAACATCTTTCGTTCTTTCTTCAGAAGTAGCAGATATAAGAATGCGCTATTTTACACCAGGGTTTGAAATGGATTTATGTGGTCATGGGACAGTTGGCAATATATATGCCTTGCGTGAAAGAGGTTTATTAGAAGAAAAAACAAACCGTACGATTGAAACGAAGGCAGGTATTTTACCAATACAAATAGGTGCAAATGAAAATGGAGAAACCTTTATTAAAATGAGGCAGGCAGCACCTCAGTTTAAAGATTTTGCAGGTTCAAAAGAAGAATTAGCTCATAGTATCGGGTTAGAAGTAACTGATTTAGATGCAAGTGTACCAATTGTATATGGAAGTACGGGGAACTGGACTGTAATTGTACCGATTAAAAATCTAGATGCATGTGAAAGAATGAAACCTAAAAATGAGGCGTTTCCATCGGTATTAAAAGAAATACCTAAGGCTTCTATCCATCCAGTTTGTCTAGAAACTTATGATGAACAGGTGCAAATGCACGGTCGTCATTTTTCATCACCTTATGCTGGAACGATTGAAGATCCTGTGACAGGAACAGCTTCAGGTGTAATGGGAGCGTATTATGCGACGTATTTGGAGAAAGATTTTGACCATGAATTGGAGTTAATCGTTGAGCAAGGACAGGAAATAAATAAAGATGGTCGTGTAACGGTTTATGTAACGAAAGATTTAGAAAATGAGAAGTTGCAAATAGATATTGCGGGAACAGCGGTGTATGTGAAAGAGTTTGAAGTTTCAATATAAAAGAATGAAGCCCAGTATATAACCTGGACTTCTTCTTACCTGTTCAACACTTCAATATACGAAGCATCCCCAGCTGTTCTAATAGTAGAGCGGAAATTATTGTTTTCTAACGTTTCAGCAACTTGTTTTAATTGCTGTGCATCATCGTGATGAATGAGTAAACTATCTGCACCACTTTCTTCTATATGAATATGCTCAACATTTCCAATCGCTTCATGTATAGCTTTTAAAAATTCAGGTTTCATATTGTCCTCCTAATATGTATGTAACGTTGTTGTTAGTATTTCCTTATTTTTGAAATATAAAAGTAAATGATTTTTTGTTATATTAAGATTTTGGAAGGGGTTTCCTATTCGTTTGTCAAATAATAGTAAAGTTGTCTTTTTAATTGAGGGAATCTTCGGAATTAAAGGGTGAGAGAATGGACATTTCAATAATTGCTGCACAACTAGTTAAGGAGAAAGTTATTTCACATGATCCAAATAGCGTAAAAGCGTTGAACGGAGGAACGACAAGTACTGTATATTTGTTGGACGAAAAATATGTAGTAAAGCTGAATGAAGCGGAAGTAATACGTGAAGAAGCTAATTTTCTCTCATTTTATGAGGAGAATAGTTTATTTTCAAAGCTTTTGTATAAGGAACCTTTACATACATATTTCGTGTATTCTTTCCTTGAAGGTAATACTTCGTGTAAACAAGGATATAAACGAAGTACGCTTCGTACACTTGTAAAAGAAGTTATCAATAAGTATAAAATGGTTCCAGGGGCAGAAGGCTGGGGATGGAAAGAAAGTCCGGTTCAATCTTGGAATGAATTTTTAACGGCAAATGTGATGGAAGCTTATGAAAATGTAAGACGTTACATAAGTGAGGAAGATTATAGAATTGTTCTTAAACTAGCAAATAGGGAAGCCGGAGTAAATCAGCCATTTTTATTACATGGTGATTGCGGATTCCATAACTTTATATTTCAAGAAAATAAGTTATATGGCGTGATAGATCCTTTACCAGTGTTAGGGGATCCTCTATATGATTTAATTTACGCGTTCTGTTCAACTCCGGAAGATTTAACAAAAGAAGTGATTGGTTATGCGATAAAACCATGTATATTTCATAAAAAAGAACGAGATTTATATGAGGAAATAGTCATAGGTTTATATTTGCGTATAGATACATGTTTGAGACACCACCCGAAAGATTTAGAAGATTACTTAGTAGCTTGGCGTTATTGGATGAACGAAATTGAGCCGGCTTTATAGTACAAATAGTTTGGGGGAGATAGTGAAATGAACATAGCAGAAGCAAAACGAGATTTAGCACAAAGAACGAAGAGGGGAATTCCTGTTATAATAGCTGGTATTTTGTTTTGGATTGTAGCGAGTGTAACGGGTATTCTTCTTTCAGAAAAACAAGTTGTGTGGGTGTATTTAATTGGTATGGGCTGTGTATTTCCTTGTGGCTTAATGATAGCTGCTATATTGAAAATTGATATGTTTGCGAAAGGAAATTCGCTAGGGACTTTAGCTGGAATAATTGGTGGGATAAATGTATTAAATATTCCGTTAGTGTTACTTGCATATTTTCAATTTCCAGAATGGTTACCTTTTGTAGTAGCAATGTTAATAGGTGTTCATTTTTTACCATATGTATGGATTTATGAAAGTAAAAGTTATGGTTTTTTATCAGTAGGAACTGTATTAGTAACGTCAGTATGTGGGATTCTTTTTGCGGAAAAAGGATTTATTGTAATTCCTATGGCGGTTACAGTTGTCTACTTTATTACTCTTATAAGCGTATCACTTGAAAATAAAAAAGCAGAAAACTATCAACAAATATCAGCTTAATAAAAAAATAAAGAGATAGGGGAATGACTATGAATAATTTCGTTTGTACAACGTGTGGCGTGCAGTATGCAGCGAGTGTGGAAGAACCGGTAAGTTGTGTTATTTGTGATGAGGAGAGACAATATGTTAATCCGAAAGGGCAGTCTTGGACGAGTTTAGAAAACTTGCAAACGAGTGATACATATAAAAATGAAATTATAGAAGAAGAAAATGGGCTTTATAGTATTACGACAAAACCAGAATTTGCGATCGGTCAAACAGCATTTGTAGTAAAAACAGAGTCATATCGTTTGTTATGGGATTGTATTACTTATTTAGATGACACGACAATTGAGAAGGTAAAAGAGTGGGGCGGATTAGATGCGATTGCACTATCCCATCCGCATTATTATTCAACGCAAGTAGAATGGGCAGAAACATTCGATGTACCAATTTATATACATGAAGACGATAAAGAGTGGGTGATGCGTCCAAGTAGTCGTATTATTTATTGGTCTGGTGAGTCTTTACAATTAGCAGATGGGATTACTGTACATCGTCTCGGAGGGCATTTTAGCGGCGGTTCTGTATTACATTGGGAAGAAGGAAATGATGGGAAAGGTATATTATTAACAGGTGATATCATTCAAGTTGTAGCGGATCAGCAGTGGGTAAGCTTCATGTATAGCTATCCAAACTTAATTCCATTACCGGCGAGAAAAGTTGAGGAAATGGCGAATCGAGTGAAACCGTTACAATTTAATCGTTTATATAATGCTTTTCACCGAGTAGTAAAAGAAAATGCAAATGAGGCAGTGGAACGTTCTGCTGAAAGATATATGAAAGCGATAGAAGGAAAGCTGTTTCATACGTAAAAGGAGTGCTAGATTAATGAAAACGTTAGTATGCTTTGGCGATAGTATTACAGCTGATGAAATATTTTTTGATGGAACACCGAGATTAACACCACGTTTGCAAGAGATGTTTCCAAATTGGAAAGTGGTTAATGCGGGTGTTCCGGGTGATAATACGCTCGATGCGCTACAAAGGATTGAAGAGGATGTATTATCGTATGAACCAGACTTTGTAACAGTTTTTATCGGTACGAATGATTCGGTGTTATTTGATCCAGTTCCATTACAGTCATACAAAGAAAATTTAGAGGGAATTGTAAGTGCGATCTCACCAGGAAAAAGTATTACTTATTAGTCCTGCACCAGTTGATGAAGAAAGACAGCATAATAGAACGAATGAAGTACTCGGCCAATATGCAGACGTGGTTGAGGAAGTGGCGAAAGAAACAGGAAGTCATTTTTTAAATTTGTATGCTGAAATGATTCAAGAACAGCATTATAAAAAATTTGTAGAAGATGATGAAAAAGACGGTTTACACTTTGGACCACAAGGTTATGAGTATTTAGCGAAGTTGATTTGTGAAAAAATAAAAGGGATTCTGTAAGAAGCAAAGCTTGGGCGCTTTGCTTTTTTTGTATTCACATAAGTAAAATATAGTATCTTTTCGCAAGGGCATTGTAGCAAGGCAAAAATGCAAACACCTTAATATATTCTAATTAATCACAGAAATAGACAATTCCTGTACTAAATGTTTAGTACCTATAGCACTTTAAAGTACATACATTTTTAATGTGTTAAATATAATTCATAATAGCACCAGTAAGAAGAAAACAAGCGTTACGGTACTATAGAATCTGGTAATTCTAAAAAATGCCAATGTGGTATAAGACAATTAGGGAGGTTAAAGATATGAGTACTTCAAATTTGAGTGAAATAAGTAAACAAATATTAATAGAGGAGGAAACACTTCAATTTTCCTCTTTTACAAATGAAGATGCCTTGCAATTAGGTTTATATATCGTTGAAACAGCAAAGCGAGAGGGGAAATTGATTGCTGTTGATATAGCCAAAAATGGTGTGCAATTATTTCATTTCAAGATGACGGGGACAACTGAGGAAAATACGAAATGGATTGAGCGTAAAAAACGGGTCGTTTCCCTGCATAATCATAGCTCGTATTATATGCAGATAGAAAGTGAAATAAGCGGAGTTCCATATCATGAAAAATACCGTTTAGATGGCTCGGAATATGCTGCGTTTGGTGGATGTTTTCCTATCCAAATAAAAAATGTAGGGGTTATTGGAATGATAACAGTCTCAGGATTACCACCAGAAGTAGATCATGAATTGGTTATAAGAGCAGTTAAAAATCATTTGAATCAATAATAGAAGTAATTTTAATAGTTAAATAAAAAGGCAAAAATGAACATATTCCTGTTCGTTTTTGCCTTTTTATTATTTCTTTTTCGGCCTACGTACTAACTCACCGCCACAATTCGGGCAAACATTTTGTCTTTCCTCTGTACATGGTGCACAAAATGTACATTCATACACGCATATGTATGCTTCAGAATCAGGCTGAAGGGAATGGTCGCAAATTTGACAGTTTGTTTTCATTTCTAATGCCATCGTAATCCTCCTCGTTATTTGAAAGTTCTTAATTTAATTATAATTAACATTGTAGTGGATGTCCTTTTTAAATGAAAAGAAATAAAAGGATTATGTTGTTGTTTGAAATGAAATAGGTCTATTTATTTTAAAATTGATTATTTAGTGCAGTTGGAATATTATGAAATAGTCAAAGGACAACAGGGGGTATAGATTTTGACTAATCATAACGATCATTTAAAAGCAAACTGCGAAAAATGCTTTGGTTTATGTTGTGTAGCGTTACCGTTCGCAGCATCGGTAGATTTTGCGGTAAATAAAGATGGTGGTAAACCATGTTCCAATTTACAATCAGATTTTAAATGTAGTATACATAAAAATCTTAGAGGAAATGGCTATAAAGGCTGTACAGTATTTGAATGTTTCGGTGCTGGGCAAAAGATTTCTCAAGTTACGTTTAAAGGGATTGATTGGCGGAAAGATGCCGGGCATGCAAGGAAAATGTATGATGCTTTTCCAGTTATGCATCAGCTTCATGAAATGCTTTGGTATTTGAATGAGGCTATTCTTTTAAAGGCGACGCAGTCAATTCATAAAGAATTAAAGGAAGCAATTGAAGAGACAGAGCGACTTTCGAATTTAAGTCCAGATGAGTTAATGGAAATATATGTCCCGGTGCACAGAGCAGAAGTGAACATTCTCCTTTTAGAAACGAGCGAATTAGTATGGAAGGAAATGAATGCTGCGCGTAAGAAACGAATCATTCACCGCGGAGCAGACCTTATGGGAGCGAATCTTAAAAAGAAAAATTTACAGGGAGCGAATTTCAGAGGAGCATATTTAATTGCGGCTAACTTAAATGGTGCAGACCTACGAGGAGCAGATCTTATCGGGGCAGATTTGCGAGATGCAGATATTCGCGGAGCAGACTTTACAAATAGTATTTTTCTTACGCAAGTTCAAATTAATGCGGCGAAAGGGGATAAACATACGAAATTGCCGGAATTGTTATCCCGCCCTGCGCATTGGACTGCGTAAATTGCATGTAGCGGTTTGCAAAGTAATATACCAATTTGCATCGGTTTTCACGACCAAGACCCAATTATGCGAACAGGCAGAGACTAAGTCTCTGCCTGTTTTTTTATACTATTTTTGCTTTTCAAAAGTAGTAATTATAACACTGCATATAATAAGGATACCACCAATGAAAAAGTTACTACTTAACGTCTCATTTAATAGGAGCCAGCCAAGTATTGAACCGACGATAGGTTGGAAGAAGAAAAATAATGAACCGATGCTAGCATCCATTAATTCTAATCCTTTATTCCAAAGAAAAAATGCACCTGCGGTTGAGACGATTCCTAAATAGAGTACGCCTAATAATACGTACATGTTCATATGTTCAATAGGATTTGTTTGGAATTCCCATACCATGCACGGTGTAATGAAAAAGAGTGAAAAGAATATTGCGTACGTTGTAATAATTAAAGATGAAAATCGAGCGGAAGCGATTTTTACATAAATGGATAGTAAAGCCCACGTAATAGCGGCTCCAACTAAAATGATTGTACCGATAAAATAGGAGCCGATTTCAATATCCCATCCGATAACGATAATGACACCGATTGTCGCTATTATAGTTGATAAAAGTCTACGAGCAGTTAGTTTCTCTTTTAAAAGGAGCGCTGCAAATATAACCATAAATGCAGGTGTAGCTGATGTCACTAAGGAGCCTGTATGAGCATCGGATAATTTCGTTCCGATAAATTGACATGTGATCGAAATGAAATACCCGATGAATCCAATCCAAGCGAATAATAGCCAATCTTTTTTGTGTATGGTTACTTTTTTCTTTTTCTTTTTTTCAGTTGTTTTCAAAATCGCATATAAAACAACAAAAGCGATAATAAAGCGTAGCCAAACGAGTGTAAGTGGCGGAATAAAGTCGAGTACGTATTTACTAACGACGTACATACCGCCCCAAATACTTGCTGCTAGTGATAAACATATAGCTCCTAAAATGGTTTGTTTCATTTGAATGACCTCCGTCTATTTTTAGGGTTATGATTTATTCCCTAAGACGAGGCATGGTGCATTTGTTATATGGATGCCCGTCTTAGATTATAGACGGCCTACAGGTTGATCGTTTTCGAATGAAGTGTTGTAGTACATGAACGTAGCCTCCCTTCTTCTTTTAATGATATTATAACTTAATTTTCTGATTATTAAAGAGTGTTATGGAATTGTGCATAAAATGTGAAAAACAAACCGTCACGTTTGACTGTACAGTTTATGTATTGTATGATAATAGTAATATAAACAAGGGGGGAAGATCGTTGGGAAGGTGTATCGAATCGGACAGTTGGCTCTCATGGCTCACGTGTCGAAACGAACGATTGATTATTATACGAATCTAGGAATCTTAAAAGCGGAGCGATCTCAATCTAATTATCGCTATTACGACGAAACAGCATTTGAGACATTACAATTTATTGAGAAGTGCAAAGAAATGCATATGCCGCTTTGTGAGATTAAAGAGAAGATCGAGGAGAAGAAGCTGCTCGGTATCAATGAACACGTTTCGAAACAAGTGAATGAAGTGACAGACCATATTCATAGATTAGAAGCAGAGCTAACGGAGTTAAAGCCTCTTTTAGATGAATTGACTGATTCACAACGTGAAAAAATATCGAAATCTTTATCAGGTCAAACGACAGCTTTAATACAGACACTTGCTCTATTATTATAGAATAAGTGAAATCCGACCTCTTTAATTTTTGTATCGGGCTATGTTTTCTAACGAACAAATAAGAAAACATTATAGTATACAGGAGGTGGACACCTTAGTTTTTTAACTAAGGGGATTCATTGGAAATATTTAATTTAGTCATGGTTGCGATTTTAATCGCATTTACTGGATTTTTCGTAGCAGCAGAGTTTGCGATTGTTAAGATACGTTCAAGTCGCATTGATCAGCTTGTTGCGGAAGGGAAACGCGGTGCGTTAGCAGCGAAAAAGGTAACAACAAATTTAGATGAATATTTATCTGCTTGTCAATTAGGTATTACAGTTACAGCGATGGGATTAGGTTGGTTAGGTGAACCGACAATCGAAAAGTTATTACACCCGTTATTTGAGAAATGGAACGTAAATCCTTCTATCTCATCAGTATTAACTTTTGGTCTTGCTTTTATGCTAATGACATATTTACACGTTGTAGTAGGGGAATTAGCTCCGAAAACGCTGGCAATTCAAAAGGCTGAAAAAGTAACGTTGTTATTGGCAACTCCGTTAATGATGTTCTATAAAATCATGTATCCATTTATTTGGGTATTGAACGGTTCAGCTCGTGTTATAACTGGTTTATTCGGTTTGAAACCAGCTTCTGAACATGAAGTAGCTCATACAGAAGAAGAATTACGTCTTATTCTTTCAGATAGCTATGAAAGTGGCGAAATTAATCAAGCTGAATACAAGTATGTAAATAATATCTTTGAATTTGATAATCGCATCGCGAAAGAGATAATGGTACCGCGTACAGAAATCGTTGGTTTCTATCTTGAAGATTCAGTAGAAGAACACATGAAAGTAATCCAAAATGAACGATACACACGTTATCCGATTTTTGGAGAAGATAAAGATGATATTATCGGTATGGTCAACGTAAAAGATTTCTTTATTCGATATATGAACAACGATCAAGAAGATTTATCATCGATTCGCACGTATATGCGTCCGATTATTGAAGTTATGGAAACGACTCCAATTCATGATTTATTACTGCAAATGCAGAAGAAGCGAATTCCAATGGCTGTTTTATATGATGAGTACGGAGGAACAGCTGGAATTGTAACGCTTGAAGATATATTGGAGGAAATCGTCGGCGAAATTCGTGATGAATATGATGAAGATGAAGCACCACCAATTCAACATGTGAACGAGTATCATAAAATTGTTGATGGAAAAGTGCTTATCTCAGAAGTAAAAGATTTGTTTGGATTACACATTGAAGAAGACGATGTGGATACAATCGGTGGATGGATTATGATGCAAAATCATGAAATCGAAGAAGGACAATACGTTGAAGCAGAAGGCTATGAATTTAAAGTATTAGAAAAAGATGCTTATCAAATTAAACGTGTTGAAATTCAAAAAATGGATCATGAACAAGAACAAGAGAAAGCAGCAACTGTGTAAGTTGCTGCTTTTCTTCTGACACATAATAAAATGTGAAATTAGGAGCGGATATTTTGATTCAAGTAGCCTTACGTGTATATCGATTACAATTGTATACGATCTTTAGTGGTTTACTACTAATGTGGGCGGTTACTCCGTTTGGGAAACAAGTGACAGGGTTCGGTATCGGTTTAGCAGTTAGCGCATATTGTCTTTGGCTATTAGCTCGCAGAGTGGAGAAATTAGGAAGAAGTATTGTGATGAAAGAAAAGGCTCCTGGATTAGGAGTTCTAAACCGATTTGCAGCCGCAATATTAGGGGCTATCATTATGTTTGAAATTGAGCATGAAATGGAAATGTGGGCATTTGGTACTGGAATATTGGGTGGACACTTTTTAATGATTGCGAATTTAGCCTATGCAAATATGCAGCTAGTAAAAGAAGAAGAGAAGCAAAAGGAAAATGCTTCGAAAAACATAGAGCTCTGATGAAAGGGACCTAATCAGGTTCCTTTTTTGCGTTTAAAAATAAATGATATAATACGCATGATTTACTGGTACTTATCGAATTTACGCCAAACATAATACGCTTATTTTTGGGGCATTTCAATAGTATGAAAAAAAATTAAAAAAAATTAAAAAACCCATCGATTTCTAAAGCTTATGTATGTTATCATGACAAAAGAATTTGCGAAAGAGGTGGATACCAATGTTACAAGCTTTACTTATTTTTGTGCTTCAAATTATTTACGTTCCAACTTTAACAATCCGTACGATTTTGCTTGTAAAGAATCAAACAAGATCCGCTGCAGGTGTAGGATTGTTAGAAGGAGCAATTTATATTGTCAGTTTAGGTATTGTGTTTCAAGATTTATCAAATTGGATGAACATTGTTGCCTATGTCATCGGCTTTAGTGCGGGACTATTATTAGGCGGTTATATAGAAAATAAATTAGCAATTGGATATATTACGTATCAAGTTAGTTTGCTAGACCGTTGTAATGAATTAGTAAATGAATTACGCCATTTTGGATTTGGCGTTACAGTATTTGAAGGTGAAGGAATAAATTCTATACGTTATCGCTTAGATATCGTTGCAAAGCGTTCTAGAGAAAAAGAACTGTTAGAAATTATTAATGAAATTGCACCGAAAGCGTTTATGTCTTCTTATGAAATCCGTTCGTTTAAAGGTGGATATTTAACGAAGGCGATGAAAAAGAGAGCATTGTTGAAGAAGAAGAAAGATGAACATGCATCGTAAGAAAAAGGAGTAGTATGGCTTAAAAATAAGTTTATAACCATAATCCTATATGAATACGAAAATGTAAAAGAGAGGAATCTATTTTTAAAAAAATTCCTCTTTTTTTTATGATTTCTCGTATAATTCTAAAAAATTATGTATGATTATTTTTTATTGCTCTTTCTCAAATTAACAATTAGCCATATAGATTGAATAATTATCGGTAATATAAATGCAATTAATAAAACGATAAATGCCACTAATTTAAGCGCTGGTTTTTGAGTAACACCAGCACCATCAACCTCTCTCAGCCAAATGATAGCTGCCAATATCCCAAAAATGGTAATCCAAAATATGTTACCAATCCACCAAAAAATCCATCGTCTTTTCATATTAGCACCTCTTATATTTACCCTCTGTTAAAAGTATATTTTCGGTTGTTATATTTAAATGAAATAACTATAAAACTACTTTTTTTCAACTGTATATCTAACTTGTTTAAAGGTTGCCATGTCTCCATCTTCGTTATCATCTTTCGTTTGCAAAAGTTGAACTCTTGGCTTGTAGTCTGTCCTATGAGCGTGCTCGATATCTTTAATGTTAAGTTTGTAGGATTCACCATTATTTATTTTTTGTTCCAATACTTTTTTATTGGCAACATAAATAAAAGTTACTTTATTTTCATCAATACCTTCAGTCTTAATTTCTAATTCATTATCTTTTGTTGTAATCGTTGGTGTTAATAATTCAATACTGCCGCTTCCGGTTTCTAAAGAATTTTCTACTATAGTTGAACATCCGGATAAAATGATTCCGATGAATAGAAGAACAATTAATTTCTTTTTCATAACATCCCCCAATTTCAAGTGATTTTTGATTTTGGTATTGCTAGACTGCTAGTGTGGAACGTAAATGTTTAGCTAGCACTTTTTCATTGTACCATAATATGTAAATTAAAATAGGTTATATATCCAATTTAAGAGAGGTTGAAAAGTTTACTTATTGTTGAGAATCAGTATTTTACAGTAGGTATTTATTTTCTTTACAAAGCGGTGTTGATAAAATCATTACGAATTGTATATCCAAATATATGATGAAATGTAGACAGGAGAAAGAACTTAATACGAAGCGAACTTATTATTATAGAAATTACAATTTTTGCATATTAAAATAATGATAGGGAATAGATGAATTCATTCACTTCGGAGGTAGTTACTTGAACATTAACGAGAAGGCAATTGAAATGTTTGAACAAAATGAATATGTGGAAGCAATGGAACTGTTTCAACAAGCAGTACATGAATCTAGAGGTGTACAATCTCTCAATAATCTTGCTTGGATGTACTTTTATGAGGAAGAGAATGATGGTAAAGCTCTTGAATTAATAAAAGAAGCTGTTAAGTTGAATCCTTCCTCATACTTTCCTTATAACATCTTAGGGGAAATTTACATGAAACAAGAAAAGTGGGAAGAAGCGAAAGAGAAGTTGGATGCTTTTAACAGGAAATCTGATGATTTTGTAGGAGAAATTAATGTAGCAGATTTATATGTTGAGTTGAATTGCTATAAAGAAGCAATTGAATGGTTCGAAAAGGGATACAAAGAATACTGGAAAAGTCCCAATTGGATTGGTAGATTTGTTTATGCTCTATATAAAGCTAATAATTTCTCCCGTATAAATGAAGTTATACGGGAATCTATCGAAGTGAAGACAGCAGAAATAGAAGATGTTCAGAATGAAGAAGTAGAAGGGAATTGGACAGAAAACGATAAGAAAGAGTTAATTGAGGAATATATAGAAGAGAACAATTGTTATAAAAAAATGATAGAACGTATCGAATCTGGATATGTTCCAGGGTTAGAATTTGAAACTGATTATATAGGGGCTTGCTATTTATTTGGTTGTAAAAGACATAATCATCTTGAATATGAAGAATAAAAAAATTCGACTGTCACATATGATGGTCGAATTTTTTTATTATAGGCTGGTTGTCTAAAGGTCCCATCTCAATTGTAATGTGTTAAAGGTGTTTTGTATTATTACATAGGTATATATCTTCTTTAGGGAATCCTTTTTTTATATTTAAAATATGTAGTGAAATAAAACCAATAAGTCCTATTCCACCGAAAATAAGCCATGGTGTATACATTCCGCTTAAGTTGGCTGTAAAAGATGTACCGGTATAATTACCGATGATAAAACCAAATGCGAGTGATAGTTGATAAAATCCGAAGTAAGTAGCTGTATATGATTCGTTACTGTAATTTGCAATAGCAATATCAGCGTTAGGTAATACGAGTGTTTCGCCAATTGTAAATAAAATTACACAAATAAATAGCCAATATGGGTGTGGAAATAAAGGAATGAGTAAAAAAGAAAAACTCATTAATAAAACACCGTATTTAATAATCGAAAGTGTATTGTATTTATGAAATAGTTTACGAAATAATGCCATAAATATGACGCCTGTTATTGCATTTATCGTAATAACGAGTGTAGCAAGCGGATTGCTATTACTAATGTTTTTCATATGAAGTGGAAGTGCGACAGTAAGCTGAGTAAACATAATATAGAAGAAAATCATGATAAATGAAAACAGAAGAAAAGGCTTGTTTTGTAAGATAGCCTGTATTCCAAATGCAATAGACGTGTTTTCAGTAGTGACTTGGAAGTGATTTTTAAGTAAGTAAAAGATAAAAGCGAATAACAGCATAAGTGATCCTGTTAGAGAGAAAGCATAGATGGGATTGAGTAAGAGTAAGAACCCTCCTGCAATTGGTCCGATTATTGCACCGCAATTAAAACTAAGGTTTAAATATGTAAATAAATTTTTTCTCATATGAGCTGGTTGTGAGCCGAATATGGCACGAGCAGCAGGTTCATAAAATGCAGTTCCGAAGCCAATAAGTGCAGAAGAAATAGAAATTGTATAGAAATCAGAGCATATTCCTAAAGCGATAAATCCGATTCCTCTTAAAAATAATCCGGCTATCATCATAATGATATAGCCTATTTTGTCAGCAATTAATCCTGAGAATAATGGGATAACTCGTGATGTGATTGTCATAACCGTCAAAACTGTTCCTACTTGAACAGCAGAAAAATGAAGAAAGCTTAATAGATAAATAGCTAAAAATGCGTATACTGCAAAATACCCAAAAGACATAAAAAATGAAGAAATAAGCATGAAACGTATCGGTATTGAGAAACTTTTCATAGAACTCCTCCTAATGTTGTAACCGGTAAAATTTTTTAATGGTTAACTATTTTATATTATAATTATACATAAAGTCAGAAAAAAGTAAATTTTAAGAAGAAGGTGGATGGAATTGAATCAAAATGCACCAAATGAATTAGAATATATTCGGGAATTTTTAAATACATGGAAAATACCAAACGATACGAGAGAGCCAATTGACATGCTGCAAACAGAAGAGGATATAAAGCTCTTTATGAAAGAATATTTTCATGAAGAGGTTCCATTTCATACGATAGAGGAATTAAAAAGTTTTCGAGAAGATATTAGGTTAACGGTTGAAGGCGAAGGATCATTGCAAAAGTGGTTAGAGAAATACCCATTTCATGTATATGTAAAGGAAGATATGAAAGGTATTACATATGAGCCTGTGCACGAAGAGAATGTATATACAAAAGTATTAAGCGTTGTTTTAATGGCGATTCAAGAAAATTTGTGGGGAAGGTTAAAAGCATGCCCAGATTGTCGCTGGGTATTTTATGATCATTCGCGAAATGGAAGTAAAAGATGGTGCGGTATGTATGCTGGAGAAACAGGAGGAAGAGCGTGCGGTACGATTGCGAAAGTGAAAAATTACCGGGCGAAGAGAAAAGGGAGATCGGGTTATAATGTGTAATTTATATTAGGGGAAGAAAAGTGGATGGGGGAATGTAGAATATGAAAGGGACACAAATGTTAGCTTTAAATAAAAAGTGTTGGGATACAGTTGCACCTTATTTCTTTCAAGTGGATTGTTTACCGAAATATGGTCCGTATACAGCGTCTGAAGATGAGATTCATTTGTTCGATTCAATTAGAAATAAAAAGGTTCTTGATATTGGATGTGGAAGTGGGCATTCGTTGCAATATATGGCAGAACACGGGGCAGAGGAAGTATGGGGGCTTGATCTTTCAAGTGAACAAATTAAAACAGCGAGTGAAACGTTAAAGTGTTGGAATCCAAAGTTAATATGCGGAGCAATGGAAGAGGAATCGGATATTCCGAAAGGGTATTTTGATATTGTGTACTCCATTTATGCATTAGGTTGGACTTCAGATTTAGGGAAAACGTTAGAGCTGATTTATTCATATGTAAAGCCAGGAGGAAGTTTTATTTTTAGTTGGGAGCATCCAGTGTATTCAAACTTACAGTATGGTACAGAAGAAATTGTTTTAAAGTCTTCATACCATGAGGAAACTCCTATTACGTTTGAAACATTTAAAGGAGAAAATGTACAAGCGACATTATATAAGAGAAAAATAAGTACATACATAAATGAGTTAAATAGAGCGGGATTTACAATTGAGAGAATAGAAGAACCTGAACCATCTAGCTCATTTGATGAAGAACGAGCTGAGCCGTCTACGAAATATTATTCTTTATATAAAGCTAGAATGGTGCCAACGACTTTTATTATTAAGGCGAGAAAGTAAAGTGCTTTATAAAAAGAAGCCTATCATTTCAAATAAATGAAATGATAGGCTTCTTTATTTTTTTAAAAATGAGTTCAGAGGTGTACTTTTCATATAAAAATGCATTTCATATAAAAAGTGTAATTATTTTGGGGAAGGGGGATTGTTGTGCGTCATCATAGAAAGTGCAAAAAATTTGGAGTGGCACTGCCTCTTCCGCTTATAGGAGCAACGGGTCCTACTGGTAATAGTGGTCCAACGGGTCCAACTGGAGGGCATGAAGGTCCGGTCGGGCCTCCGGGAATCACTGGACCTATAGGAGCAACAGGTCCACAAGGTCCTCAAGGTATTCAAGGCATACAAGGTTCGCGAGGAACAACGGGAGCTCAAGGAATACAAGGTGCCATTGGTGATACTGGAGAGCAAGGAATTACTGGTCCGGTCGGCTTACAAGGTCCTCAAGGATTAATTGGAGAGCAAGGCCCTGTTGGCGATATTGGATTACAAGGACTAGAAGGAATACAAGGAATTACAGGCCCTGCTGGTAGTCAAGGTATACAAGGCGCCCAAGGGATACAAGGAGAAATAGGCGAGCGAGGACAAACAGGAGCACAAGGAATGCAAGGTGTGATAGGTGAAGCTGGTATTACAGGTGTAACAGGTCCGCAAGGTCCCCAAGGAGCGCAAGGAATACAAGGGGAGGACGGAACTACAGGTATACAAGGAGAAGAAGGTCCACAAGGCATACAAGGAATTACTGGAGAGCAAGGACACCAAGGTGATCAAGGGATACAAGGTGTAACTGGTCCAACTGGTTCTACTGGAATACAAGGCCCTCAAGGCATAAGCGGAATAAAGGGGATAACAGGTGTAATAGGCCCTCAAGGTCCACAAGGTATTCAAGGGATACAAGGAGTAAGCGGATCAACAGGTTTTCAAGGAGCAAAAGGAGTACGAGGGATAACAGGAGCAACAGGGAGTATTGGTACGCAAGGCCTAGAAGGACCACCGGGTGGTCCGATGGGCACTACTGGTCCAATTGGTCCATCTAGTGGAGTGACAGGTCCATCTGGTCCACCCGGTCCGCCTGGGGGTCCAACGGGTCCAACGGGTGGACCAGGTGCACGGGGTGTAACAGGGGGACCAGGTGCAGTAGGAATACAAGGGTTACAAGGAATAACTGGTCCCACTGGCCCTCAAGGTGTAAGGGGTGCACAAGGTTCTCAAGGAGTAATTGGTGTAGCTGGCGTACAAGGTGCACAAGGTTCTCAAGGTAACCAAGGAATAACAGGAGCAACCGGTGTAGAAGGTGCAATAGGCATACAAGGTCCGCAGGGAGAAATCGGTCCAACTGGTGCAGAAGGTCCTAAAGGTGTGCAAGGAATACAAGGGGTAACAGGTCCAACAGGAGCGCAAGGAATACAAGGGTTACAAGGAATAATAGGTCCCACAGGCACAACAGGAGCGGCAGGAGTCCAAGGACCACAAGGAATACGAGGGGAAACAGGAGCAGTTGGAGCACAAGGTATACAAGGCCCTCAAGGGATAAGAGGGGAAACAGGAGCAGCTGGCGTTCAAGGTCTACAAGGTTCACAAGGAATACAAGGGGAAAATGGATTGACTGGTCCACAAGGTGCTCAAGGTATGCAAGGAGTTCAAGGAATAACAGGTCAGGCAGGAGCAATTGGTTTGCAAGGGTCTCAAGGAATACAAGGTATAGTAGGCCCAACAGGAGCGCAAGGCTCTCAAGGTATGCAAGGAATACAAGGAATAACAGGTCCGGCAGGTGCACAAGGAATTAGAGGTCCCCAAGGGGATTTAGGAGAAAACGGGATAACAGGTCTACAAGGAGTGCAAGGTGCGCAAGGTATTGAGGGACCCGAGGGACCACAAGGAAATGTTGGGGTTACGGGGGAAACTGGAGAAACAGGAGCGACAGGAGAAACAGGGGCGACCGGGGCACAAGGAATACAAGGAGTTCAAGGGATTATAGGTATACAAGGAAGTACAGGAATGACAGGACCTACCGGTGCAACGGGAGTAACCGGAATACAAGGTGCTCAAGGTATTCAAGGTCTGCAAGGCCCAACTGGAGTAAGGGGAATGACAGGGGTTAGTGGTAGTCAAGGGCCAGCCGGAGCGCAAGGTAGTCAAGGGCCGATTGGAGCTGTGGGACCTACCGGAGCCACTGGTAGTATAGGGTCTATAGGTTTCTTAGGAATAGTAGGTGCAACAGGGGCGACTGGTTTACCTAGCGGGGGCGGTTATTTCTTTTCTACTTCAACGAGTGCAATTGCAGCGAATGCGTTAATACCAATTAATTCAGGAGCTACAACTTTTGGTTCTGGTGTCAGTTTAACAAATGCAACAACTGTAACGTTAAGTACGCCGGGAATATATTTAGTAAGCTATTATTTTCAAGGTGATCCAAATGGGGGGAATGAAACGATTTCTGTGAGTCTTACTTTAAATGGAACGCAAGTCGCAGGGAGTTTTATTTTTTATGTTACAGGAGGTACTTTTGTATTAGAACCAGCGATTTCTAATACGATGGTCATTAATGTTGCTTCTTCAAATGCTACTTTATCTTTGCAAAATGGTCCATTAGCTATTGGGCATGTAACGACATTATCTGGTGTGATAACAGCTAGTTTAAATGTATTAAAAATAGTTTGATACGTTAGTCATAATGGGGGGAGATGCTTGTGAAGGATCAAGATAAGTGTAGTAAGTTTCAAGCACCTATTCCTTTTCCGGCGTCAGGTATTACGGGACCAACTGGTCCAACCGGTCCGACAGGTTCTTTAGGTGGACCGACTGGCCCGCAAGGAATACAAGGCGTACAAGGGCCAATTGGTCCAACCGGTCCGGCCGGAATTCAAGGAGTGCAAGGGGTGCAGGGAGAAATCGGTCCAATAGGTCCAACAGGTTTAACTGGGCCACGAGGTTCTCAAGGGAGTCAAGGACTGATGGGGGAACAAGGTCCACAGGGAATTCAAGGTGTTCAAGGTATACAAGGAGAAAGGGGGCCAGCCGGTCCAACCGGAATTCAAGGAATCCAAGGAATACCTGGTCCAATGGGAGAAACAGGTCTAACAGGAATACAAGGCATTCAAGGTATGCAAGGTGAAATTGGTCCAACGGGTCCAACAGGAATACAAGGTATACAAGGAGTGCAAGGCGAATTAGGTCCGACTGGTCCAACAGGAAATACTGGTATACAAGGTATGCAAGGGGATTTAGGGAGTAGTGGTTTACAAGGTGTAACAGGTATACAAGGCATTCAGGGTCCGATTGGTCCAACGGGTCCAACAGGCTCTCAAGGAATTCAAGGGGAACAAGGGCCAATGGGATCAACAGGAGCAACTGGCGTTCAAGGTTTACAAGGGCCACAAGGTGAGATGGGTCTAACTGGTCCAACAGGCTCTCAGGGGATACAAGGAGTGCAAGGTGTAATAGGACCAACAGGAGTAACGGGCTTGCAAGGGGATCCAGGTCCAACAGGCTCAACAGGCTCAACTGGGGGAATCGGCCCAACTGGATCTGCAACGGGTCCAACAGGAGCAACCGGTCCAACCGGTCCGCCAGGAGGCCCAATCGGCCCAACTGGTCCAGCAGGATCTCCAGGAGGTCCAACTGGTCCGACGGGAGCAACTGGGGCAACCGGAGTGACAGGAGCAACTGGGACGACTGGAATCCAAGGCGTACAAGGAGTGATTGGCCCAACCGGAGTAACTGGTTTAACAGGTTTGCAAGGAGTACAGGGACCAATGGGGGCAACTGGTCCAACGGGTGACCAAGGCATTCAAGGTCCGCAAGGAGTAATGGGAGTAACCGGTCCAACTGGATTACAGGGTTTACAAGGAGTACAAGGACCGATAGGAGCAACAGGCCAGGCAGGTCAACAAGGAGTGCAAGGGGCACAAGGTCCAATTGGTCCAACAGGCCCGCAAGGAATACAAGGAATACAAGGTGAGCAAGGAGTAATGGGAGCAACTGGACCAACAGGCTTACAAGGTCTGCAAGGAATCCAAGGTCCACTCGGTCCAACCGGTCCTCAAGGCTTACAAGGAGTGCAAGGGATAAGTGGTATAACAGGTCCAACTGGTCCTCAAGGAATCCAAGGAATACAAGGTCCACAAGGAGATATAGGTCCAACCGGTGCGACTGGAATACAAGGAGTGCAAGGTCCAGAGGGTCCAACTGGTCCAACGGGTGCAACAGGCCCGCAAGGAATTCAGGGAATACAAGGAATTCAGGGGCCAACCGGTCCACAGGGCATTCAAGGTCTTCAAGGAATTCAAGGTCCGATTGGTCCAACAGGCCCAACTGGACCTCAAGGAATACAAGGAATAACCGGATCAACAGGTCCAACCGGTCTAACAGGGGCAACAGGACCGACGGGAGCAACTGGTCCACAAGGAGTGCAAGGAATACAAGGTAAGGGGTAACGGGGCAGGCGGGAGCAACAGGACCGACGGGAGCAACTGGTCCACAAGGAGTGCAAGGAATACAAGGTCCACAAGGTGCCACGGGAGCAACCGGAGCAACCGGTGCAACTGGAGTAACAGGTTCTCAAGGAATTCAAGGAGTGCAAGGTCCACAAGGAGTGACCGGATCGACTGGAGCAACTGGATCGACTGGCTCAACAGGTGCGACTGGACCGACAGGGATACAAGGAATAAGAGGAGTAACCGGTGCAACCGGTTCAACCGGAGTAACGGGTCCAACTGGTGCTACAGGTTCAACTGGATCAACCGGTCCAACTGGATCGTCTGCAATATCAACAGGTGGCGGCTATTTCTTTTCTACCTCAACAAGTACAATTGCAGCAAATGCCAATATTCCAATTAATAGTGGGTCTACCGTATATGGAACAGGTGTATCTTTAACTAGTTCCACAACCGTTACCGTATCTACGCCAGGAATATATTTAGTAAGTTATTATTTTCAAGGTGATGCAAGTGCTGGGAATGAGACAGTATCTGTCAGATTACTATTAAATGGAAGTCAATTAACAGGGAGTTTTATACAAAACGTAACGACATCAACTGTAGTAATCGAGCCAGCCATTTCAAATACGCTTCTTGTGAATGTAGCGAGTGCAAATTCAACATTAGTATTACAAAATGGCCCGTTAGGTGTAGGGCATGTGACCACTATAGCAGGTGCGATTACGGCAAGTTTAAATGTGGTGAGGATATTATAAAAAGTATAGGGAATATAAAAAACACAAGGAATGTCTTTATAGACACACCTTGTGTTTTTTAATATTAAATAAACATTTTCTTTATCTTTTCGGTTGAAAAATATGCTGAAAGAAGTATTTGTGATGTAAGTTATCTACAACTTTATTTGCTTGATATGTGCGGTGTTGTTCGAGTCGAAGTCTTTGCTCCATCATTTTTATTGCGTGATCTGATAAACGTAACATTGTACCAGTCTCCTTTTCTATAAATATAGTTTTCTGATTGATATCGATTCCATATTTATAACTAAGGAGGCAAAGTGTGTAACATAGGCAAAAAGCACCTTCCTCTCCCATTACGCTTACGAGGTTAGCTGTCGGACTCGGGAAGTGAGAGTTTCCCTACTTGAAAAAGATTCGCCCCAAGTAGCATAGCTACAAAAATGGTTCCCCCGCTCCAAAATTTGGACTCAGCAAAAGGTTGTATAAAGTAAAAAATAACATAAATAAATAAATAAGTCAAACTATTTTGTTTTTTCTGTCTTTTAAGTTGCGTAAGAATCATGCCATCAGGTAGTGTTGTATCTGTTACTTCAATGAAGCTGTGTTTTTTATATAATGCCAGAGCTGGAGTATTGGCTTTACCTGTTTGTACAATGTATGTCATTGAAGACGAGAACATGTTAAATATATAAAGTAGCAGTTTCGTTGCGATTCCTTTTTGAAAAAAATCGGGCGATACAACTAATCTGTGGATATCGATTAGTTCTTCTTCTTGTATAAAAGAAATAAAGCCGACGAGTTTATTTTCAGAGAAATATCCATAGAATGTTTCATCACAATTTTGAATATCGTTTACAGTATCATATAAACGAGGTATTGCAGTACTGTTTAAAAAGTCTGCTTCAATTTTATAAGCTGGAATTTGAACATTTAAAATGGATGATGCTACTTCATAAGAAGTGGGAAGTAATTTATGAATCATAGATAATAACGCCTCCTTTAAATATGATATATTAATATAATTGATTTGTGGGTAAGTTTGACAATTTTTTTCTTTTTTGCATATAATATATGTATCTCCATACATAAAATGTTCGTAGGTATATTTCTATAGTAGGATATGGTTAGCGTAGATAAATACGTAATCTTATATAAGAGTTTAGCTACTCTTGTATTTGATAATACAAACTATAATAGAAATGAGGGACTAAAAATGGGATGGATTATCACATTAATAGTTGGTGCTATTATAGGTATAATTGCTAGTTCTATAACGGGTAAAAATTTTCCAGCTGGTATGTTTGGAAATATAATTGCTGGTTTACTAGGAGCTTGGTTAGGTAGTAGATTATTTGGATCTTTTGGGCCATCATTTGGTGGGATTCATGTCGTGCCAGCATTATTAGGTGCAATTGTGTTAATTCTTATTGTATCATTTGTAGTAAAAACTGCAAGAAAATAAAGGCTATTACTGATTGTTTTATAAAGCCCTTTTAGGGCTTTTCCTAATTAGAGAGGTGGTACACTTGGAGAAAGTAAATATAAGAAAAAGAGATAAGTTGAAAAAGTTTTTTAAAGAACAAAATTATTTAGCTGTACTACTTGGATTCGCGTTGCTGTTTGTAAATATATTATTACTTACAAAAATATCATTCGTCTTTACACCGTTCGTCGTATTTTTAAAAACAATCTTTTTCCCAGTATTATTAGCGGGAGTACTATTTTATATATTGCATCCATTCGTTTCTCTTTTAGAAAGAAAAGGTGTGTCGAGAATTGTGTCGATTGCCTCGATATATATAATTGTTCTTGGGTTATTTGTTTTTCTTGCGGTCACGGTTATTCCAATTATTAAAGATCAAGTAAATGCTTTAATAGATAACTTGCCATATTTCGGGCATGAAATCGAAAGGGCAGCACGTAAATTTGGAGAAAGTAATGTAATTGGTAGAATGCAGGAAAGTTTAAATATTGATTTTGCTAATATCGTAAAAGATTCTACAATGAACTTTACAAAATCATTATCATCAGTAACAGGAAATGTAACTGGATTTTTAAGTACAATTACTGAAGTTGTTTTAACATTTGTAATGGTTCCGTTTATTTTGTTCTATCTTTTAAAAGATGGTGAGCAATTACCGAATCATTTTTTAAAGTTTATATCTGAGCAAAGACAACCAGCTGCGAAGAGAATACTAGATGATATGCATTATGCGATTAGTTCGTATATTAGAGGACAAATTATTGTTAGTTTATTTATCGGTATTATGCTATTAATCGGTTATCTTATTATTGGTATTAAATATGCGGTACTACTTGCTATTTTAGCGATGATTGTAAATATCGTTCCGTACGTAGGACCAATCATTGCAATTACACCAGCTTTAATTATCGCATTTATCGACTCGCCATCAATGGTGTTAAAAGTAATTATCGTTATGATGATTGTACAATTAGCAGAAGGTAAATTTATTTCTCCGCAAGTCATGGGGAAAAAGTTAGATATTCACCCGATTACTATTATATTTATCATTTTAACTGCGGGAAATTTATTTGGAATTATGGGGATTATTTTAGCAATTCCAGGGTATGCGATATTAAAAGTTTTAGTTACGCACGGTTATAGATTTGTGAAGTTGAATACGTGAAAAAAGAGCTAAAACAGAGAAACCTGTTTTAGCTCTTTTTCATTAACAATTGATTTGCGTATTGGCGTGCCCATTGATCAGCTTCTAATATATCATCGAGTGAAGGATCTTTTACGTTATGATGAGCTTCAACTGTATTGTAAATTGTTTTTTCGATATCGAAAAATGCAATTTCATTTTTAAGAAATAGTGCATTTGCAATTTCGTTCGCTGCATTTAATACGGCTGGAGTTGTACCGCCAATTTTTCCACATTCAAATGCATATTGTAGACAGGGGAACTTCTCTAAATTTGGTTTTTCAAAATGCAAACTACCAATTTCTAATAAATTTAATCTTTCATAGGATGAAGGTAGTCGAGTAGGGTAGTGAAACGCATATTGAATCGGCATTCTCATATCAGGAGCACCGAGCTGTGCCATGACTGATCCATCAATAAATTCCACTAAAGAGTGGATGATACTTTCTTTATGAATCATAACATCAATTTTTTCATAAGGAATATCGAATAGCCACTTAGCTTCCATCACTTCAAACCCTTTATTCATTAACGTGGCAGAATCTATCGTTAGTTTTGCGCCCATTAACCAGTTTGGGTGTTTTAAAGCATCCTTCGCTTGTAATGTTTTCATTTCTTCACGTGTTTTATCACGAAAAGCGCCGCCAGAAGCTGTAACAATTAATTTTTCGATTTCCTTATTATTTTCCCCATTTAAACATTGGAAAATGGCTGAATGTTCACTATCAACTGGAATTAGGCGGCATCCGTTTTGTTTCGCTAGTTCGGTGACAATATGTCCAGCTGCAACTAAAGTTTCTTTGTTAGCGATAGCGATATCTTTCTTCGCCTTTAATGCTTCAATTGTTGGGAGTAAACCTGAAACACCGACAACTGAACTTAATACAAGATTTGTATCAGGATGGGTAGATACTTCAATTAAACCATCAGTTCCATATGTAATTTTTGTATTTGTTGAAATACGAGAACGTAATGTATCCGCTAATTCTTTTGTCGCTACGCTTACAATACGAGGCTGAAACGATTCGATTTGTTTTTCGAGAAGATCGATATTATAATTCGCGGTTAAACCGACGATTTTAAAATGTTCAGGATGAGCGGAAACGACATCTAATGCAGATGTGCCAATGGATCCTGTTGAACCTAAAATGGATATATATTTTACCATGAAAAAACCTCCAAAGTTGTTTCGAGTATTTCTGCAAACCTATATATTATTAGACAATCAAGGTGGAAATTCCTGCTATATAAAACAGAAGATTAGGGTTTAATTGGAAAGGGAATGTGATAAACTGTAAAAAACGAAAAAGCAATGAAAGAGAAGAGTACATGTTCAAAACTTTTCAGAGAGCTGATATGTGGTGGGAATCAGTAAGGGATGAATATGGAATGGGCTCTGGAGCTTCTAGCTGAAATGAGTAGGCGAAGACGGTTACTTCACGTTAAGAAGTTGAAGTGAGCTATAATATAGCTAATTAAGGTGGTACCGCGGGAGTCTCTCGTCCTTTTTTTAGGATGAGGGGCTCTTTTTATTTTGAGAAAGGAGGAGTTAGGATGAGCGAGAAAATTATGTTAACAGGAATTAAGCCGACAGGTTATCCGCATTTAGGAAATTATATTGGTGCAATTAAACCTGCATTGCAAATGTCAAAAAATAATGAAGGAAAAGCATTGTACTTTATAGCTGATTATCATGCGTTAAATGCAGTGCATGATCCAGAGAAGTTCAGTAGTTATACGAAAGAGGTAGCTGCTACTTGGTTATCACTTGGGCTTGGAGAAGATGTTATTTTTTACCGACAAACGGAAGTGCCGGAAATTCTAGAATTAGCTTGGATATTAGCTTGTCTAACTCCGAAAGGGCTTATGAACCGTGCCCATGCGTATAAGGCGAAGGTAGAGCAAAATAAAGAAGCGGGATTAGAAATTGATGCAGGTGTGAATATGGGATTATATACGTATCCGATTTTAATGGCAGCTGACATATTACTATTTCAAGCTACTCATGTACCAGTTGGAAAAGATCAAATTCAGCATATTGAAATTGCGCGTGATATTGCGGCGTACTTTAATCATACATTCGGCACGACATTTACACTTCCGGAGTATGTCATACAAGAAGAAGGTGCAATATTACCTGGTCTTGATGGAAGAAAAATGAGTAAAAGTTACGGAAATGTGATCCCGTTATTTGCAGAGCAAGAAAAGCTACGAAAGTTAATATTTAAAATCAAAACCGATTCTTCACTTCCAAATGAACCGAAAGAATTGGAAACGTTATTTATGATTTATAAAGAGTTTGCGGCAGAAGATGAAATGCAGTCAATGCGTGAAAAGTATGAAACTGGCATTGGATGGGGCGATGTGAAAAAAGAGTTGTTTCGCGTTGTAGACCGTGAATTAGCGGACTCTCGCGAAAAATACGTTAAGTATATGAATGAGCCTCATTTATTATATGAGGCGTTAGAAAAAGGTGCGGAGAAGGCTCGAGCTATTGCGAAGGTGAATTTAGCAGAAATAAAAAAACGGATTGGATTTGAGAGGGAACGTTAAGCGTTCCCTTGTTTTTGCTGGTAATCTGTAATAATCCTATCAATAACAGGAGGAAGATTACTAGGTAACTCATCTAGCGGAAAGAAGCGCAGTTCTTTCGATTCCGTTTGATCGCATACAAGCTCACCGTGGAATTCTCGGCAAATATAAACAGCGAGTACACCGTGTACTTGATCGCCGTTTGGATAGATTTGAAAGAAATCAGGTCCTGAGTATGTACGGAATAGTTCTGGATTTTTAATGATAAGTCCAGTTTCTTCATATACTTCTCGTTGTAAAGCGTCTTCTAACGTTTCGTTATATTCTAAGGCGCCACCAATAATACCCCAGCGGTTAAAATCTGTACGGAGCTGCAGTAATATTTCATTTTTCTCATTTAATATAATGGCGTGTGATCCGATTAAAATGAGTGGATGATTTCCTACTAGATTTCTCATGTCTTCAATATAGCCCATAATTCTTCTCCTTATATTTAATAATAATTAGGCAGTTCTTTTAACATTTTTTCTGTTTTACGTGCTGTAAATGCTAAGTTATGATCATCTTTTGTTCTAAAAAATAATGTGCGTAAAAAGATTTTAATGTTTGCGCATAAAATACAATACTCATTAAGGGAAAGGCGTTTTCTAATTTGAGGAAGCCTTTTTATTTTTTTATAAATAATTGAAATTAACTCATCTTGCGGGAAGTCATGATATAGCATAGATAGTAACGGTGTAACAATTCGTTCATCTTCATTATTATGAAAAAGATCCGATGGGATGAAAATTTTATTTAATAAACAATGAATTAATTCCTCGTACCATTCAAAGGTCGTATAGGAATTGTGAACAATTTCAGAAAAGGCATCAGATACGTGGGCAAGACAATGAGCCCATCCTTTATTTTCAATATAGCCTCGAAAATCCATTTCTAAGTTTGTGTATGTAATGAGTTTGTTTTTTATTTCTTCGATATCCTCCTCTGTAAAAAAGTAGTGCGAGTTAGCGAATTGGAGTATTAATGCAAGTAATGAAACAGTATAAGAACGTGTGAAAACCCCATCTGTAAGTGGGGAGTGAATGTCACAATATAAATACTCATCACTTAAACAAGTTTGTAGAAGTAATTTCAGTTGATCGTCCATAAGGAATTCATGATGAATGAAATGTGCAAAACATTTATATATAAGTTGGTAACGAACGTAACTATCAGTTGTTCCGATATACTGAAGCATATTGAGCGTTAACTCATTAATATCTATATGTTGCAGTTGCGTATAGTCATTTTGTTGTATAAGCTCTAACTGTTGTTGCAATGCTGTAATATCCAATGGAGAACCTCCTCCGCACTTTAAAGATGCAATGTTTTCTAGTATTCTATATATTCAAGGACAATCCTGCTCATGCAAGGAGAACAAGTAGAAATTCGAGTATGACATAGATGAGGGAAGTATATGATGACTATAGAACAGTTAGAAAAACATTTTAAAATAAGAAAAAATGCTTCTTCTATAATGATAAAAGAAAATGATGCAGAGGTTTTTACAGAAGAGCAATTAGAAGAGATAATGCAATATTGCGTTGCTGAAGCTGAAAAAGATGGAATAGAAGAATTGCAATTTGAAATTTCTTCAAAAAGCCCAAATTATGATGTGTATAAGAAGTGTTTCGAAACGTATTCATTTGAATATATTACTGAAAACATGATTGTATTTAAGGATATATATGAAGTAGAAGATATAGAAAGTGAAATTGATTTTAAGCTTATTGAAGAGATAGGCGAAGCCGCTTTTTATTCACTGTGGAATGAAGTGACGGGAGAACAAATCGATTATGATCAATTTGTAAATACGATGCTACAAGAAATAGGTGGGCAATGGAAAGAACATTGTTTAACAGCAAGTATCGATGAAGAGCCAATAGGAATTGTAATCCCGCATATTGAAAGAGGTACGTTAGAAGAAGGAAAACTTATGTATTTCGCAGTCGCCCCAAATATGCGAAATAAAGGGTATGAAGCAGCATTCTTTACAGGGGCAATGTTTGTCTTAAAAGAAATAGGTGCATCTTATTATATTGGTGAGACAAATGTACAAAACGAGTGGATGAAGGATGTCTTTGAAAAGAACGGATGTCAGCAGCTGAGCTCTACTGAGCGATATGTGAGAAGGTTTTAGAAGGATGGATGGCTTACTCTCTCGAACTCATTTAGCGGGAATCCATGTACAAATTTTGAACAAGTAAAAGAACTTTTTGCATGTTTGTAAGATAAAAAGAAAAATCGAAACGACAAAGTAAGCTTTCCTATAATACAATAGAGAAGGATTAGACTATACGAAGAAAGCGTTGGTGAAAGTATGAAGCAGCAAAGAAATTGGCTACAAGCAACTGTAGAACGAAATGAAGATAATACGTTACATATAAAGTGGGAAAATAATATAGAAGAAGTTCGTATTTATTGGAGTACTTCACCAGATCATATTGAAGAAAATGGAGAATTACTTGTAACAGTAAGTGGGGATGCATGTACAATTGAAAACCCGAGTGAAAATGAGCGTCCATATTTTAGGTTAGTAGGAAGTAATGGACAAGCAGTCACAGTAGCTGAGCGTAGATTACCATTACAAGGTGCGTTTAACTTCCGTGATATGGGAGGATATGAAACGACTGAAGGCCGTAAAGTAAAATGGGGTAAATTGTATCGTTCTGAAGAATTAGCAGGATTAACAGAATGGGATATCGAGTATTTACAGAAGTCGGGTTTAAAGTTAATTTGTGATTACCGTACAGATTTTGAAGTGAAGCATAAGCCGAACCCAAGTGTTACAGGTGCTCGTCAAGTGTGCTTACCAGTTATGCAAGACTTGGCGAAAGACTTGAATATAAATGAATTTTTCCAAGTTGGTGACCTTTCTATGTTAGGGAAACCAGGCGAGTATCTTGTGAAAATGAATCAAGATTTCGTAAGTGGTAATGAAGCATTCGTGAGCTTCTTAAAACTGGCGCAAAACCCGAAAAACTTACCGTTAGTAAACCACTGTACAGCTGGAAAAGACCGTACAGGATTTGGTTCTGCATTATTATTACTTTTACTAGGTATACCGGAAAAAACAGTAATGGAAGACTACTTACTAAGTAACGGTTTCCGTGAAAAGTTAAATGAAAAAATGATGGCCTTTTTAGGTGCGAAATTACAGAACGACGAAAGTAGAGCAATATTAGGTGCAATGTTTGAAGCACGTGCTGAGTATTTACAAGCTGCGATTGATGAAGTTAAAAAGCAATATGGATCAGTTGAAGTATACGCTGAAAAAGCTCTTGGCTTTACGAAAGAATCGTTAGAGGAAATGAAAGTGTTATTGCTAGAAGATAAAGTGAAACTTTAATCAGTGGGGGGGCATCCCCACTGATTATTAGCCTTCACCAATCGGACTGCCCTTAATGCGGGATAAATAATGAGGAGGGAGGCTGATTGGATTAGCCTCCTTTTATTATTGTTGCTATAGTTAAGCTATGAGAAAATAGGAATTGAGGCGAACATCATGAAATACAAAGTAATACTATTCGACGTAGACGATACATTATTAGATTTCCCTGAAACAGAAAGAAACGCATTACATAACGCGTTTGTACAATTTGGCATGCCTACAGGGTATAATGATTATCTTGCAAGTTATAAAGAGATTAGTAATGGATTATGGAGAGATTTAGAGAATAAAATGATTACGCTAAGTGAATTAGCGGTAGATCGATTTAGACAATTATTTGCTCTTCATACTCTAGAAGTAGACGCGCAGCATTTTAGTGACGTATACCTTGAAAACTTAGGAAAAGAAGTACATCTTATAGATGGTGCAGTGCAATTATGTAAGAACCTTCAAGATTGCAAGTTAGGTATCATTACGAATGGATATACAAAAGTGCAACAATCTAGAATTGGAAATTCCCCTTTATGTAACTTCTTTGATCATATTATTATTTCTGAAGAAGTCGGCCATCAAAAACCAGCGCGTGAGATTTTTGATTATGCTTTTGAGAAGTTTGGGATTACGGATAAATCAAGTGTACTAATGGTTGGAGATTCGCTAACTTCTGATATGAAAGGCGGAGAAGATTACGGTATTGATACGTGTTGGTATAATCCGAGTTTAAAAGAGAATACGATGAGTGTTAAGCCGACTTATGAAGTGGAGAACCTGCTACAAATTTTAGAAATTGTGGAAGTGGCGGAAGAAAAGGTAGCTTCATTTTAATAGAGTTAAGATTTTTCGATTAGTTGATATATATTAAGTTACGGTAGATATATTTGAAAAATCGTTCATATAAGTTCATATACTATGATATGGAACAAAAAAAGATGGTACCAAGTCAAAATAATTTTAATGAAAGAAAACAGAAATAACACTAAATAATATATTTAGCTGTTTGTAATTGGTCATTACAAACAGCTAAAAAAAACGATTGCCTCTTAGGATCCAAGCAATCGTTTTTTTATTTTTTTCGGAGATGAAATTTGTATTTTTATACCCTATCTCCATCAAGTTTAAAAAATGTTTGTTCCCCAGTAATGAAAAAAATGAATTTAATTCTCATAAATAACTGTAAAGTGGTAAAAATTTCGTTTTGGGTGTAATTTAAAATCTTAAGTTAATGGGCATGGGGTGGAACCCTTTCCTTGTTTAGACCGGATATCCGCCTGTTGGCGGTGGCCAAGCACTAAATAATCTGCGAATCAGCACAATTTCTCCTAAATGGTAGGAGTTATGAGATGCAATATTCCGTAGAACACCGCCAGGGGTTTCACCAGGCCATTCCTCCAATGTTTTGTCCAATTGAACAGTTTGGGCGATCGTGCATGCCTGTTCAATCCCTTGAAGAAAATACTGAATAATCTGTTGCCACTCTTCCTCACTGCCAGGGCATTCTTCTTCAGGCCAGCTCTCTTTTACATGGGCAGGCAATGCAGGCTTCTTCCCCTGAGCGGATAATAAGAGAAAATCTTGCCAATAGGTCATGTGTTTCACTAATTGATAAATAGAATAAGGCAGTTCCTCTCTGCGTTTTCCCGCAAGCGCCACGTCTATATCCGACAAAGCATTCTTGATGGGAAGATGTCCTCGTTCCCCTCTTAACGATTTTACTAATGCCTGGCTAAACGCTTTATTTGATTGCTCCATAATAACTGACTCCCATCCTGTTTTATTTTCTAATTTGCTGATTTTATGATTCCGTCTTTTTTATATGTACTAAATAAATTATAGAAGCTTTACGACTATTAAGAGAAAGTAAAATAAGGCAAGAATCACTGACTTCTTAACGTACAGGAAATCGTAGGTTTTTATTTAATTAGTACCTTAATGTACAATTGTATTAACAGATAAATCAAAGGTTCGAATGACAACATTCAGGTCTGCGTTAATATCAGCCACTTTTGATTTTAGCTTTTCCGATCCCTCCTGAATTTTATCCAATTGATTTTATTGTGAATGAACTATGAGTTGATTATAATAATTAGAGTGAACTCTAAGTCAAGAAAAAAATAATAAAAGGATAGTTATTCTATTATGAGGGAGTTCGCGAAGCAAAAATAGCGCTACTATACTAAGGTCATTCACGTTTTATAATGCGATAATTAAATATTTATATATACATAGTTTCTCAGAGTGATGCGATGTCATGTATGAGCTGTGTAACAACTAGAGGTGAGTGAAGGATGTTAATGTTTTTATTTGAGTTAGACAAGGCTATCCCGCAGAAGGATGAGTCACGGTATGCCGCTTATGCAAATGGCTTTATTGAAGGGGATTTAACGATTCGCGTGAGTGACAGCGTATTTTTTCAGAAGTCATGCATGAAGGTTGCAGAGCTTGGCATTTATTTAGGACAGTGGATGGAACAAGTGCAACATGGGCAGAAAGAACAATTGAATTATGAAACGAGTGACCGTGAGGAAGTAATTCTCGGATTCGTATATGAAGAGGAAGATCAGTGGAGAGTTTTTTCCAGTTGGCAGCAATTTGAACTTCAAGAGCGTATATCAACTACAACATTAGTAGAGAGCGTTCAACGCTATTTATATGAGCTAAATAAGGAACTGCGCGCGATAGGATATCCTGTGACGTTTGATCAGTACTTAAGAGGAGAGCGAATGATGCAGCTTTCTTATAAACGACTGTGTGATAGTAAAGCGGATACGACTTCAATAGAGGTTTACAATGGAAGCGAAGGAGTAGGCGCAGTACGGGGCTATTATAAAAATACGTTGATGAAAGTGCTAGACTTCATTCCGAAAGTCGGTAGTAATATCATTTATGAAATAAAGGATAGTAAGAACAATATTCGCGTCATTGCAAAGGATGTAAGTAGGCAGCGTCAAAGAAGGATTTTAGTAACGTACATCGATAATAATGATGCAGAGCATGAAATACTTGTATGTGACGGAAAGTTATTAGATGCAAATTTCTTATTTACTTTTACATATAAGACAGAAGAATATGTTGTTCACAAAACTTCAATTGGGCTTGGAAAATTATTACGAAACGGCTATGTAATCGCAGATTGGAATATTCGTCTTGAGGAAGATATGTATTATATCGAGATGGATGTATATGATGAGGATTATATAGAGGATCAATACTTACTGTTAGGTGTATTTCATGCGGTTTTGTATGGGTGATAAATGAAAAGTACTGGTATTCTTCATGGGAAGGATACCGGTATTTTTTATGTGGTTCTGGTGTGAAGATTGCATTTTGTCGCTTTTCTTTTTTTAGAAATTTACAGTTATAACATCTCATATTTTGTTTATAATTGTAAATAGTTATTAAAATGTATAAATGTTATTTCTTTTTTAATAAATAAAAAATATAAAAAGGAAAAATAATGCAACTTTATAACACGCTTATTCGTGTTATATATGAAAGGAGGAGGGGGATGGAAATTGAAGAAATATATAAGGTTTATATAAACGATGTGTACCGGTATTTATTTTCCCTTTCTCGTAGCCATCACGTAGCGGAGGACTTGATGCAGGAGACTTTTTATCGGGCGTATCTTTATCTAGAAGACTATGAAAACCAAAAGGTAAAATCATGGCTTTTTAAAGTGGCATATCATACGTTTATTGATTTTGTAAGGAAAGAGAAAAAAGTATCTTTTGTAGGAACGGAGGAATTAGAGACAATACAAGCAGGGGAATCTACAGAAGAGTATGTAGTCGCAAAAAATAGTTATGAAAAATTAATTCAGATTATTCATACTTTACCAGTGGTAGAGGCACAAGCTATTTTATTATGTGACGTACATCAATTAACGTACGAAGAGGGTGCTACTGTATTAGATTTAAAGGTAAATACTTATAAAAGTCACATATTTCGTGGGAGAAAGAGATTAAAAGAATTGTTAAAGGAGGAAAAGAGTCAAAATGACAAATGATAAACCTCATTCTGAACAAGATGATTATAAAGAATTGTTACAAGAAGCTCTTCATCAAAGACCAGATTCACTTCCTGATGGAAAACAGCAGCAAGTGTTGAAAATAGGTAAAAAAAGAGCTCGAATTACGAATCTGTTGATTGTATTTACTTTTTTATTACTTATTCAACCTATTTTATATATATCTACACTTTTATATTATACATTGGCACCTACAAACGCGATGGAGATACGGAATGTAGTAAATCAAACATTAAGTGTAACAGAACCTAATGTATTTATGAAAGAAAGGGATATGGAGCAAACATTGTTACCGCTTAGTTTACAATTGCATTTTGATTTGTATAAAAGGGTAGGAAAGAAAGATATTCGAATAGGAGAAGAGAAAACAGATTATTTATTAAGTAGAGCAACGAAAGTAAGCCGTGAATATACAACAGATGAAAAAATTCCGGAAGTCCCATATATAGATAACGAGGTATTATCTCATCCTAATAATTATAATGTGTCTTATAATAGTAGCGAGGAAGCTCAGGTATTAAAAGGTCTTCCACAAGAATCTGTTGTAGAAGCATTTGTATCTTTTAGAGAATTATTAAGTGTACAAGAGGTAACGGATACGTTTCCTACTATTGATATTGTTTGGTATGCCGTGAATACAGGATTAGAGGAGAAGCAAAAGAATGATGAGGGTCAGTATGTTGCCCCAATCGGTTTTCCAGCAGATATGATTTCAAGTCCAAGTGGTCCTTTTTTAAGTGACTCACCTCATGAGGAACAATTTATTGATGTGTTAAAGTCATTACGGAAGCATGAAGATTTAGCGGTGAAGCTATCTAGAGCGAAAACATTAGAGTTGTCAAAGCGTATTTCTTTCCTTGAAAAAAATGGGATAAAAACATACGGGGCAGTTGTAACTGGACCTAAAGGAGAAGTTGAAAAATTGATGAGCCATGAAAAAGTTAGAAACTTGAAAGTAGGTGAAGCGAGATTATGGAATTGGCATTCTTAAAAAAAAGAAAGAGTCATATTTATAAACAGGAAACGTGGATGGGTATTATTTCATTAATTATTGCCTTTCTAGCGTTATTGTATTTGAACATTACATTGCTTATTCAAGAAATATTTATAGGCGAAGGTTTTCGAGAAATAGTTGGAGCTGGATTGATGTGTTCAGTCGTAGGCATGCTCACAAAAAGCAAAAGTCGAAAATATGCATTGTGGGCATGTAGTTTATTTGTTTTTATGTTACTGTTTGCTGTATTTGGATTTATGCTAGGTTGGATGATAAGCTTTACGCCATAAATATGTGGAAAAGAGCGAATGTAGATTCGCTCTTTTTTAATGTGTAAAAAGTAAACTAGATAAGAGAAGAACCTATCAAATTTGAAAGGAGAGCACTATGCATCTAGGCTGTGGTTTTGTTGATATGTTTTCCGCTCACGATTCAGTATTATATATTAAACTTGGTGCTCTTTATTAATCCTCAAAAATAAAAACCTCATCAATCGTACTATGTAGTGCCCTCGCTATATCGTGAGCAAGCTGTAAGGAAGGGTTATACTTTCCTTTTTCAAGATGGCTAATCGTTTCACGACGTACACCAACCTTTTTCGCTAAATCTTCCTGCGTCATATGTACTTTGGCACGGTATTCTTTTATCTTCGTTACGAACGCCATGGTGCATCTTCCATTTCATCAACTGGTTTATCGTAAAAGAAGGTAGAGAATCCGAATGTAAGAATGAGTGTGCTGAAAATAAGAGCAATATCAATCTCTTGTAGTGTAGGATTCGGAAATAACATTTCAATAAAGATAATGATAGCTGTTGTTAATATTGTAATAATGAATGCATTTCGGCACGATTTATTGACAATTTGTTCAAAAAGCTCATCGTGATGAACTTTTCTATACGTCGTGAAAAAGGAGAAGAAACAGAACATAGTAAACAATCCTTTTTCATAAAAAAATCCGAGAAACCCAAAGAAACCGAGAAATCCTAAATATTTTATCCAAGTCGTTTTCATGATAGATTCTCCTTTCGATGTTAGAAATAAAGTGAAGGCTAATAATCAGTGTGGGGGTGTTCATCCCCCACTGATTATTAGCCTTCACCAATCGGGCGTTTACGGGCAGCAGGGCTCCCACCTAACTTCTTTGCTCCAGCCGAAATTTGAGGTGGGAGTCTTACTGCCAGTTAATGCGGGATAAATCACTATATGTTATAAATATATCACATATGGAAATTCATAGTAATAATAGTTTTGCGATTTATTTCATAATAATAGTAAAAAAGGTTAAATATTCTGTAAAATAAAAAGGGAAATATCGTAAAATGGATGTAAGGAGGGGGAGGACGAAATGTTAACTGGGATAATGATCGTTATATTACTTGTAGTTATTACTGTAATTGGAACGGTGTTAATTGGGCGAAATGGTGATGCGAATTATAGTAAAGCGACAAAAGGAAATATTAAACGACTTACGATGATTTATATAATACTAGCTGTTGTTTTAATCGTTGGATTAGGAGTTTATATTTATTTTAAAGGTTAAAAAAACTGAAAAATGTAAAAATCTAAAAATATAAGTATGCTATAATGTTAATATAGTTAATTGGTAATTAAGGAAAGGATTGGATGTAATGATCGAAATTTTGAATGTGTCAAAAAGTTATAATGGATCTACCTATGCAGTAAAAGATTTAAGTTTATCTGTACCGAGCGGAGAAATCTTTGGGTTTTTAGGACCGAATGGTGCGGGTAAATCAACGACAATTAAGATGATTACTGGTATTCATGGGGTGGACAAAGGAACCATTACAATCAACGGTAAAGATATTATGAAAAATCCGATGGAAGCGAAGAAAACATTTGGCTATGTTCCAGATAGCCCGGATATGTTTTTACGATTAAAAGGGATTGAATATTTAAACTTTATGGCTGATATGTATGAAGTACCGAAGGAAGTAAGACAAGAACGAATAGAGTCATTAGCGAAGAAGTTTGATCTGTACAATGCTTTATCTGATCAAATTCAAAGTTATTCACACGGTATGAGACAAAAGATTGTTATTATCGGTGTGCTCGTACATGAACCAGATGTGTGGATTTTAGATGAACCGTTAACAGGTCTTGATCCGAAATCTGCATATATTTTAAAAGAAATGATGAGAGAACATGCTGATAAAGGGAAGATTGTATTTTTCTCGACACACGTATTAGAAGTAGCTGAAAAAATATGTGACCGCGTCGCGATTATTAATAAGGGAAATCTTCAGTTTAAAGGGAATTTAAATGAAATGAGAGATCATTTTGAATCCAATGAATCACTTGAAAAAATGTTCTTGGAGATGACGGGCAATGAGTAAAATTTGGACGTTAACGAAAGTATTATTGAAATTAAATTATGCAGATTTCATAACAGATAAAAAGAAAAGATGGGCGTATTTATTTTCATTTGCAGCCATTTTATTTGTAGGTTTTTTAATATTCGGTTCGATGACCCATGGAATATATGAAGGAATGATACACCTCGGACAGGATCCAGGAATTGTTATTGCGATGGGATTAGCAGTTGCTAGTATATGGGTATTTTTGATGAGTATTATGAACATTTTAACAGTGTTTTACTATAGTAATGATGTTGAAATGTTGCTACCGTTACCGTTAAAACCAGCGCAAATTATTTCGGCAAAGTTCTTTACAGTGTTAATTACACAATACGTAATGAGCTCGTTTATTTTATTGCCTATCTTTATTACTTACGGTTTAAAGAGTGGTGCTTTCATTACATATTATATTTATATGATTGTCATTTACTTATTCTTCCCGATCATTCCGCTAGTTTTAGCTTCGTTAATTATGACAATTATTATGAGGTATACGAATATAGCGAAAAATAAAGATCGAGGAAGTATATTTATTGGAATCGTAAGTATACTATTTATCGTCGGAATCAATGTATTTATGCAATGGAGAAATAAAAGTGCAGTATCTGGAGCTGGAGATTCAGTTGCGAATTATCTTACAAATAATCAATCCTCCCTTTTCATACAAATGACAAATTATTTTCCAACTACATATTTTGGTGCAATGGGATTAGTAGAAAATGCATCGTGGAAGGGAATATTATACGTACTAATATACATTCTTATTTCTATCGCATTTTTCGGTTTGTTTTATTACATTGCAGAGCGTACATATTTAAAAGGGGTTATTGGACTTTCAACGAGTACAGCAAAGAAAGAGGTAATTTCAGCAGAAGGTTTACAGAAATCAACAGTACAAAGTTCTCATTTAAAAGCATATGTGAAAAAAGAATTTAAAACGTTATTCCGTACACCACAATTTTTCTTAAACTGTATTGTGCAAACTTTCGTTATGCCAATTATGCTGTTCTTTGTTTTGTTTGTACAAGATGGAAATTTAAAATGGATTACGGAATATATTGATAATCCAGAATCAGCAGGTTTCGCAATTGGTGTTGGCCTTTGTGCATCCTTATTTTTAATGGGGAGTAACGTTATTGCAACAACGTCATTCTCACGAGATGGAAGCTCTTGGTTTGTGAATCGCTACTTACCAGTAAAGGCTTCGGATATCTTTTTTGCGAAAGCGATAACGGCCTGGTTAATTAATGTAGTCATTTTAGGAGTATTCGGTATTACAATGGGAGTTGTAGCAGGTATTTCGCCAGTCTTCATGATACTTTGGTTCTTACTAAGTGCGAACGGTTTATTGTTAATTAATTTAATCGGTACACGCTGGGATGCACAAACTGCAGATATTCATTGGGATACAGAACAGAAATTATTTAAAAGTCGATATACAACTTTGTGGAATTTTTTAGCTAATATTTTAATAGCTTTAGTTATTGTAGCGGGTGTAAGTGTATTATACTTCTTCCTTCAAGTAGGACTTTGGATTATGTTTATCGTTTTATTTGTAATGTTTACGATTGTAAATTATATCTTTATTAAAATTTTAAAATTAGGCGCTGAGCGTATATTGTCAAATATTAATTAAAAAGGTAGATCCTCTGTATTCGTGCAGGGGATTTATCCATAGATGGAGGAGAAAAGGTGAAGAAAATAGCAATTGTAACAGGGGCAACTCGTCTGAATGGAATTGGTGCAGCTGTATGCAAGGTGCTTGCTCAAAATGGGATAGACATTTTTTTCACGTACTGGCCTCGGTATGATAAAGCGATGCCATGGGGAATGAATGATCAAGAGCCCTTTTTGTTGAAAAAGGAAATTGAAAGTTACGGCGTTCGATGTGAAATGGCAGAAATCAACTTATCACAGTCTTATTCGCCTAATCGTGTATTGTATATGGTATCAGAACGTTTAGGGGATCCATCTATTCTTATTAATAATGCGGCGTATTCTACTCCTACGAAAATTGAAGAGTTAGATGTAGAACAGCTAGATAAACATTATACGGTTAATGTTCGTGCTCCTATGCTATTAAGTTCATTATTTATTAAACATTTTTCACTTAAAACGAGTGGAAGTATTATAAATCTTACTTCTGGGCAGTCATTAGGCCCGATGCCAGATGAACTAGCATACGTAGCAACGAAAGGAGCAATAGAAGCATTTACAAAGTCAGTTGCACCAGTTGCTATGGAGAAGGGGATTACAGTCAATGCTGTTGATCCAGGACCAACGAATACAGGATGGATTACAGAGGAATTACAGCATCATTTAGTATGGAAATTCCCGCAAGGAAGAGTTGGAGAACCGGTGGATGCGGCACGCTTAATTGCTTTTTTAGTAAGTGAAGAAGCGAAGTGGGTTACTGGGCAAGTCATTCATTCGAATGGTGGTTATTCATAAAAATATTATGTTAACAATTGTTGAGAAATAAAAAAATTAGTAATTATTTTGTTTTTTGTATAAATAAAATGTCAAGAAAGATAAAAAATTGATAGGGGAGTATGTTGTCATTTGTAGATTGTAAATCTTCATGTGACAACATACTCTTTTTCTTTTGCTACAGAGGAGGAAAATGTAGTAGAAAAAACTCGAATATTAAAATAAATTTATCGTTTTTTGTACGTATTATTATGAAGATTACTGTCGGAAAGATGGTGATTCGTATGAAAAGGGATTTTTTAAGGGGAAATAGAATCGTAAAGAGAAGGACAAAATTGTAAACATAGGGGGATTTTTATGAAAATGAAAAAGGTCGCTATCGCATCAGTAGCAATTGGTACAATGCTTTCAATGGCAGCTTGTAGTACCTTCACAGATAAAGATGAAGCGAAGAAGGATCCAGCAACTGCACAAAATGAAGAGCAATCGAAAACGACAAGTGCAGATGAAGCGTCAAAAACAACGAAAGATACTGAAAAAGACACAAATACTTCTTCGAATGAAAAAACAGATAAGGATGCAAAAAATACAAAGGAATCATCAGGAACAGAAAGTAACGACAAAACAACAAAAGAAAAAGAAACGACAGGAAAAACGAATGATCAAACTACTAGCGGAAAAACAACAGATCAAAGCACAAGTACAAACAATAACGGAAAGACAACGAAAGATCCGAAGAAAAACGTCGCTGTGAAAGCAAATGTAAAAGAAGTCGTTACATTAATTGAAAGCCTAGATAAGCAATTAGCTGCAAATCCTAAATTAGAAACAGTAAATAAACTTGGAAAACAAATTAATGAGAAGTGGGATGTAATTGAAAAAGATATAGAAGCATCACATCCAACTGAATACAAAACAATTGAACAAAGTTTGTATCCATTAATTATAAGAGCGGAGAAAGAAAATATCGATATTAATAAAATGAAGTCATTAACGACGAAAACGAAAAAAGATTTAAATCAATTATTAACGAAGCTTTCATAGTTTCAAAAGCCTACTCGTGTGAGTAGGCCTTTTAGTTTTTTGTACATTCTCGTTGGGTGTTAAGAAATAAAGACTTCATTTAAAAGGAACATCACAATGATAAAAAAGAGTGATAACTATTAAAGATATTTTTTGATAGGAAGTCATATAAAACGCTCCCTTGTATTTATATTTGCAATTTAGTAGTTTTTAAAGTTCATTATTTTCTACACAAATTTCATTTTGTAGAAAAGGGGAATGGATTGATATGTACGATAAAGAGGAAGTTTATGATGAAGAAATTGCACCAGTATCGCAGAAAATCCTAGAAATATGTAAACGAGAAGAACTTCCAATGGTCGCACAATTTTATTTAGCGGAAGAGTCTCCATACAGTGGCTGTTCAACCATTATATTGTTCGTCAGCAATTGTTCAGGGAGAACATAATGAAGAAGAAGGCATTCAGCAGTTACAATCAATTGCTCAAATTATGAAATACGGAACAAATGGACCACCAGTAGTAATGACGGCAATGATTCGAAAATAAAAAAGCAGCTAACAAAAGCTAGCTGCCCGACTCTCCAAGGGGGAACAAGGAGAAAATCTAATGTCATGTATAGTATTGACGGAATATTGAATTTTATTCAAGGAGGGCTTATTTTTAAATGTAATTTAGGGTTGGTTCCAGAAAAGTGACATACCACAAAAATATAAAATTATTAAAAGGACAATTACTATGAAAACAATTAAAGAAACTTTCTTCCATAAATTTTTCATCAGTAGACCTCCTTTATGAAGAATATTGACACTTTTCCAGAATCTGACCCAAATAATCCTTTTACTCAAAAAAAAATCGCCTGTATACTAAGAGGCAATCTTTTTTGAGTTGTTTGTAATGGCTAATTACAGGTTTTAAATACTATTTAGTGTTATCTCTACTTTCCAAAACCTGCTCCATATTATTAGTCGCCCATTCCATCATTAAAAGGATAATTGGACGTAGCGACTCGCCTAGTTCGGTTAGCGAATATTCTACTTTAGGAGGTACTTCACGATATACCTCCCGATGTACGATGCCATCTGCTTCAAGTTCTCTAAGTTGAAGTGTTAACATTCTTTGGGTGATATTAGGTTTTAATCTTTTTAATTCATTAAATCGTTTCTTACCATCTAATAAATGATAAAGAATAACACCTTTCCATTTCCCGCCAATAACCTCGACGATAGCTTCTACTGGACAAGAATATTTATTTAAAAATGGATAATTTACATCATCTTCTTTTGAACTAATCATAAAAAGACTCTCCCTTAACAATAGTATCTTTTTTGATACTATAGCACATAAATGTGCGTACTTGTATCATTGTTACTTTAAAAATATAATTTGGTTAAATAATAATTTAATGAAAAGGGGATCTTTTATGACTAACACAAAACAAAATACAAAACAAAAAATTATTGAGGCTTTTAACTTTAGACATGCATGTAAAGAATTTGATCCTATGAAGAAAATTTCAGAAGATGATTTTAAATTTATTTTAGAAACAGGAAGATTATCTCCTTCTTCTTTTGGATATGAGCCTTGGAAATTTATTGTGGTACAAAATAAAGAATTAAGAGAAAAACTATTACCATATTCATGGGGAGCAGGTGGGCAACTTTCAACAGCAAGTCATTTTGTCATTGTTCTTTCAAGAAACATCAAAGATATGCACTATGATGCAGAGTATATTCAGCATATGATGAAAGATATTATTGGATTGCCTGAAGAAGCCCAACAAATGAGATATGAATTCTTCAAAAAATTCCAAGAATCGGATTTTAAATTGTTAGACTCCGAACGTGCTGTATTTGATTGGTCATCAAAGCAATCTTATATTGCTTTAGCTAATATGATGACTAGTGCAGCTCAAATCGGTATTGATTCTTGTCCAATGGAAGGATTCGATAAAGAAAAAGTAGATTCTTTACTTCGTCAAGAAGGAATTTTAAAAGATGATAATCTTGAGGTATCAGTTATGGTTGCATTTGGATACCGTAAAGGAGAACCACAATTTAATAAAACAAGACAAACTATGGATACTATTGTTGAATGGATTTAATAAGATAAATTTGTATCCATATAACGAAAAAAACGCTACCCTGTCTATAGAAAGGATAGCGTTTTTTTATGTCTGTTTTTAAATTTAGCGAGAATGCTTTGTGAATAGTTGAATTGCTTTTTCAGGGACATAGAATTTCCCGTTGCTTTCTACAACGATGCCTCCTAATTCATAATCTTTCCCACCAATATAGATAATGTTTTTATTAACAAACAATTTGGCCTCCGTATTATTGCGTTTTACTACAAGCACCGGGTTTCGTACATCTTTTTTGTCAATCGTTACAGTTGCACCAATTTGTTTAAAGGATGTTTCAGCATCTAAGAATAATTTCTTAGTTAATTCTTCTAATTGAAAGCCCATTGCTTTAGCCATTATTTTCGCAATGTCTGTATTTTGGACTAAACCGTATGGCTTTTGAGGACCGTAAGAGTATAAGAATACATCTTCACCCGTATGACCACCAGTTGTAAAACCGATGTTCGCACGGTTGGCCAATAATTTAGTAAAGATTGGACCTACATCAGTTTTCTTTTGTGCAGCTTTTAACAGCTCTTTTTCATTATCAGTTAGGTCGTCTAAACCGTAAAGTGCAGCGACCTCTTTTATATTAGATAAATCATCTTTTAGTTTATTTGTAGCACCTTCAAGTGTCATTTTCGCCTTTTTCAGTGGGGCAATGTAAGCTGATACTGGTGTAGTATCATAGCCTTTTGTGGTATTGCTGTTACCAATGGAAATACCGCTATTACCATGATCCGCTAAAGCAATGACCATAGTGTTACCGTCTTTCTTCGCAAATTCTAATGCTTCTGTAACTGCATCATCAAATGCCAATACATCGCTAATCATCCCGATTGGGTCATTTGCATGTGCTGCCCAATCTGCCTTACTACCTTCTACAAATAAGAAGAAACCATCTTTATCTTTTGATAATGTTTGAATTGCTTTTCTCGTCATCTGGGAAAGAGTTGGCTGCTTAGGATTGGTTATTCTACGATCCATATCGAACGCAAGGGCAGTATTAGAGAAAGAACCCCAGATTTTCTTTGATTTGGAGTTTAATAACGCATCTTTTGTTTCGACAAAGTCATACCCTTTGTCTTGAATCACTTTTACTAAATCTTCGTTGTCTTTACGAATTCCGTTGCTTGTCGTAGGCTGAAGTGCTGCTTTTCCACCACCTAATACAACTTCTATATTTTGATAAACTTGCTGTTCACCAAGTACTTCGAAATCTTTACGGTTAACGTGGTGGGCAGAGAAACTAGCAGGAGTAGCATGCTGAATTTCTGATGTAGCAATGATTCCTGTCGCGCGGCCGGAACTTTTTGCGCCTTCTAAGACGTTGGCAACTGGACGAAACTTGCATTCTTCTTTAACTGGTTCTAAGCCAGGTGAATTCACAACAGAAGGTAATACGCCCACGTAGCCGGAATTTGATTTATTTCCTGTCGCTAAAGCTGTGGCTGCTGGTGCAGAGTCCGTAATAGCTGATTCTGCGGAATACGTACGAACACCTCCGGATACAATTTGATCTAGTGCAAGAGGTGAACCTTTATACCAGCGGGCTAATGTTGTAGCAGAAGAACTTGTCCCATCTATAACCATGAAAATCACATTTTTAGGTTGCTTTCCTGCTTTTTTCACCTCAGCTTTTACCTCGTTATCGTTCATTATGCTTCCTGTTGCTAATGTAAATAGTGCTACCGTTCCCGCTAATGTTAGTCCCATTATTTTTTTTCGAAGAGTAGTCATTGTGGTTCCTCCATAGGTCGTTTTCGATATCCCAATCTAACGTTCGTATGTAAACAAGATTTCTTATTAGTAGTACCCCATTGCAACGAAACTAACAATAACGATTGAGTCAAAATGTTGGGCACAAAAAGTTAAATTAAAGCTATTTCTTCAGCAAAATATTCTCTTCATATAAAACCTCTTTGCACCCTTAGTTACACGGTCTTTCCTATAAAAAGAATCTTCTCTTTATTTTATGGGAAACATTTAAAAAAGGATGGTGGGGACATGACAATTGATCGAGTTTGTACAATTGGGCCAGCGAGTAATAATGAAGAAACGTTAGCGCAGTTAATAAACAATGGTATGAAAATTGTTCGGTTAAATTTATCACATGGTACGCATGAAAGTCATAAAGACATCATTCGTTTAGTAAAATCGTTAGACGATTCTATTAAAATTCTAGGGGATGTACAAGGTCCTAAAATAAGATTGGGTGAAATGAAAGAGGAACAAATTACACTTGAAGCAGGGGAGTTATTTACTTTACATACCAATCCAGTTCAAGGGAATAAAGAAGAAGCAAGTTTTGATTATGTAGGGATCGCGAATGACGTGAAAGTTGGAAGTAGAATTCTTATTAATGATGGAGAAGTTGAGTTAATCGTTGAAAAGATAAGTTCGGAAAAAATAGAAACAAGAATAAAAACAGGTGGAAATATTTCCTCTCATAAAGGGGTGAACTTACCAGGTACAATTGTTAGTTTGCCAGCTATTACGGAGAAAGATAAAAAAGATATTCAATTTCTTCTAGAAGAGGAAGTTGATTTTATTGCGTGTTCTTTCGTTCGAAAACCTAGTCATATAAAGGAAATACGAAGTTTTATACATGAACATAAAGAAACTTCCCCAAATTTAATTGCAAAAATAGAAACGATGGAAGCAATCGAGAATTTTCAAGACATATGCAAAGAAGTGGATGGCATTATGATCGCAAGGGGAGATTTAGGTGTGGAATTGCCGTATCAATTTATTCCACTGTTACAAAAAATGATGATTCGTGAGTGCAATCGAACGAATACATATGTCATTACAGCGACACAAATGCTTCAATCTATGGTAGATCATTCTATTCCTACAAGAGCTGAGGTGACAGATGTATTTCAAGCTGTATTGGACGGAACGAATGCTGTTATGCTTTCTGCTGAAAGTGCGTCAGGAGATCATCCAATCGAAAGTGTGAAAACATTACGTCTCGTTTCTGAATTCGCTGAGCATGTGAAAAAAGATGGGCCTTTTGCGATGAAAGATGTATTGGAATTGCTGCATAAGTCTCTTTAGTTTATATAGAAGGATTTATCTCTCATCCTAAAAACGTACGGAAAGGAATCAGGATAGGAGGTGCAATTTTAGTATTTACTTACAGATTGACAGGTGGCATTCCAGCTGCCTATATGAAAGAATCATTATGGAACATGGAGGCCTTTCGGAAATCTAAAGAAGGATTTTAAATTAATTAATCCAATTATCTCATTTAAAATATGTTCATTCCTATTCATAAATGATATCCTTATAGTTGAATACTTTTGCTGAATCAGCAAGAATTTGTTATTCTTTCTGTATGAATTCAACTTTTTTATGGAAAGATATGTTAGTAAGTGTGCAATTTGAACGTTTTATTTTTTAGAGTATGATAGGAGGAGAATGAATATGGAAGCAATTGAAGTAGGCGAAATTTTTAGTCTTACCGATGAGAATAATGAAGAACAGGAAGTTGAAGTGCTTGGAGCGATGGATGTCGAAGGTGCAGAATACATTGCGGTTGCCTTTGTAGAAGACATTCAAACAGAAACTGAGGAAGACATTGATATCTTCTTTTTAAAAGTAGAAGAAGATAATGAATTCTCATACATAGAGAATGACGAGGAATTTGAAAAAGTATCTGCGGCGTTCGAGAAGATTATGGACGAGCAAGAACAAGAATAATAATAAAAAGAGTTAGAAAAAAGAGGGAGATGCATATCTGCCCTCTTTTTTTGTATATGGTTGAAAAATCTTTCTCTAATTTCTGTTTTTCAATCCACTATGAATCATAAACTTCTTTTGTGTTTGTGGAAGCTGCATCTAATAGAAGGAAAATCGACGCTATAATATGTATAGCGATTTGTATATAGGGAAAGAAAGCAACTAGAATAGTGAGGATTCCTATATAATTAGCATAGCCTTTCATACCTTCCTTTTTAGCTAATACAATAGTGATGATATGTAAAGTAATTACTATAAAAAACGGTATCCCGGATAAGTCAACTAGCCCTTGAAATAGATAACAAGGAATTAATAATAGATGGGAAATACCTGTAGTCCACTTTAAAGCTTTTACGACTGCCTTCAAAGTAAATTCCTCCTAAATAAGTCAATATGAATATATTACCAAATATAGTGGGCGAGTGGATATGTTTTTTGTTAATCACATTTTTGGGGTCTTGATAATTATATTATGTAAACTGTTAGGATTTTATTTCTTCACTAGAAAAACCACCCACATGAGGGTGGTTCGTATTATAAATAATTACTTAAAGAAGAAAGGGGAACCTTTAGTTCACTACCTTCCTTCATATTTCGCAGCACAACTGTTTCTGTAGATAGTTCCTCTTCACCAATTATAAGCACATAAGGGATATTTTCTTTATTTGCATAGTTTAGGGCACGTTTCAATTTACGTCCGGCTAGTTCAAGTTCGACTTTTAAGGAAGTAGTAGAGCGCAATTGCTTTGCAATTTGTAAACATTGTAATTCTGTCCCGAGTGGAATGATAAAAAGATCTGCTGTAGATGCTATCTTTTCTTGTTTTTGAAGTGCTGTATAAATAACATCTAAACCGAATGAAATCCCTACAGTTGGATAGCTCATATTATCACCACGGAAGGCTCCGATAATATTATCGTAACGACCACCGCTACCAATGCTAGATGTAATCGTGCCGTCTTTTAGAAAGATTTCATACACAGTGCCTGTATACATTGTGAGTCCTCTTGCTAAAAACGGATTGAATATTGTATTTTCATTTATTCCGAGAGCGAGTAAGTATTGCTGTAATTGTTGCAATTCGTTTACTCCATCGGTAACAAGTGTATTATTGAAAGTTTCTTTAAAGTCGGCAATAGTAAGTTTTAGGCAGGATAAAACGGTATTACATATTGTATCGGCCATTTCTACAGAAATTCCACGCTCCAATACATCTTTTCGTACACCATCAATCCCAATCTTTTCGATTTTATCCAATGATAAAATTACGTCATTCGTTAAATCAGTAGGGATATTAATAGACTGGAGAATACCGTTTAATAATTTTCGATTATTATATTGAATTGTTACTTCTAAGTTTAACGTTCGGAGTAGTTCAAACGCCATGCTCATGAGTTCAGCTTCTGCCATGACAGACTCTACACCAACTATATCAACATCACATTGAATAAATTCACGAAATCTCCCTTGTTTAATTGGACCATCTCGAAATACTTTCCCAATTTCATAACGTTTAAAAGGGAGGCGAATATTTGGATTCATCGCGACGACTTTGGCGAATGGAATAGTTAAATCGTAACGTAAGGCAAGCTCACGTTTTCCTTGATCTTGAAGTGTATATATTTCTTTTAAAATTTCATCACCACCACCGTATTTGTATGACATAAGATCATACATATTTAACGTTGGTGTTTCTAAAGGTTTACATCCATATCGTTCAAATGTATCTTCACACGCTCTTTTAATTTTATTCCGCAGCACTTGCTCCTCGGGTAAATAGTCTTTTGTTCCTTTTACATTTTTCATTTCCACTATAATCACTCCTCTTTTAAATTAAAAAAAGCTATGCAGGTATAAAAATACCCACATAGCTTTATGAACGCTTCGTGGGTCAACAGGAAAAGCCCTGTACCCACGAAGAAAAATTTTTCTTCGGATACACGGCGTTACGTATGATGATGAAGTTGGAAAGAAGTATTAAAAGTTCGCATTAAAAATCTCTCCTTAACATAAGTTTTTCCAAATTATATCAGATGAATTTGGAAATATCAATATTTTCAGTTTTGAAGAATACGTGAAGTTATGTAGGAGAAATTGAAAAGAGTGTATAATAAAAGAAAACTTAATAATATGAAATAACTTTTTAAGGAGAACACTATGAAAAAAGATAAAACAAATGCGATGCGAATATTAGATAAAGAAAAAATTGAATATTCGATGATGTCATATGATCCGGACGATGGGAAAATTGATGGCGTATCAGTTGCTGGGAAAATTGGTAGAGAAGTGAGAGAGGTATATAAAACGCTTGTCGCTCAAGGGAATAGTAAGGATTATCATGTGTTCATTATCCCAGTAGATGAGGAACTAAATTTAAAAGCAGCCGCAAAGGCGGTCGGTGAAAAGAAGATAGAAATGATTCCTGTTAAAGATATTACGAAAGTTTCAGGGTATATTCGCGGCGGTTGTTCACCAGTAGGAATGAAGAAGTTATTTTCTACATGTATTGATGCGAGTGCTCAATCGCTTGAAAAGATCATTGTAAGTGGCGGGAAAATTGGAGTACAAATTGAGCTTAAAGTTGATGACTTGGCGAAAGTGACGAGAGCGCAGTTTGGTGAAATAACGAAATAAGTATACATAGGAAAAGAAGTTCTAATTTTATTAAATTTAGATAAAGATTTATAGGATAATTAGTCCATTATGAGGGCGAATTATCCTTTTTTATTTACATAATGAATGAAATAAAAAGAGATTGAATTTTTAGTTTAATAAGTATAATATGGATGTGTAATTTTAATCATTTGTTTGGCTAATCCAGTAACAAATAAGAACCCTAAAACCGTGCCAGTATAGGAGGGTATAAATATATATAGATTCATAGAACTAAAAAAGAAGGTTCCCTCGTGAGAGTAGGGTTCTCCTTTTTTCTTGCTACTGATAATAGGACGTTATGTTAACCGAATATGTATACAATATTCAACCGAAAACAAACAACATATCACCTCTCTCAAATGGTAAAATAGGGAAAAAGGATATTCTAAACAATACCTTTAGAAACCACTATTTATCACATAGGAGTTACCGAAAAAAAGAGATGAAAAAGAAAAGAAAAAAAGTAAAGTAAAGGGGGGCCATAAGTGAAATATATTAATGGATTGTACATATCACTTATATTGATGATGTTCATTAATTTACTTAATATTATAATGTTTGATAATAAATACTCAGGGATAACAATGTATATCTCTTCCGTTATATTCACAATTGGAAGCGCATTTTTCATAAATGCAAAACGGCTTAAAATTAGTGAGAAAAAATAAAACATTTAGGATGTGACAATCATTAATGAAACAACAAGAACAAGTTATCTTTCGTGAAGTTCAGCGATCCCCAATTTGGGTATGGATACTCATATTAGGGATCGCCATACTGATGTGGTATGGATTCATTCAACAAATTATTCTTGATACCCCGTTTGGAGATAAACCAGCTCCTAATGGTATATTAATTGTTTTGTGGTTGTTTTTCGGAATTGCCTTTCCTATATTAATGCTTGGAGTATTGAAACTGATCATTGAGGTCCGTGAAAAAGGTCTTTATGTTCGTTTTGTTCCTTTTCATTCTCAATATAAGCAGTACCTTTTCAAAAATATACATCATTATGAATGCATTACTTACAGTCCACTAAAACGATTTGGGGGATGGGGAATTCGTTTTAACCTTAAGAATGAAAAAGCCTATAACATGAATGGAAATAAAGGTATAGAGTTAAAGTTGAAATATAACACAGTGGTAATCGGCACTCAAAAACCAGACGAATTAAAAAAAGCACTGGACTCAGTACAAAAATTATAATGAAAATTAAACTTCAACAAATGGGCACAATTCAAGAATTTTTACTAGGTATATCTACTTTAAAAATAAATTTAATCTACTTTCGATATCGAAAATTATGTAAATAATCTGGTCACTGGATTTTCATAGAAAACTGTAGTGAGATGAAATATTTGATTTTGAAGCACTTCAAAATCTCAGCTAGATGGCTATGTATCGGTCCCCCACAATAAAAAGGCAGGAGCATATCAAATATGTTCCTGCCTTTGATTTTAGAGAGCATTTTCAGCATGATATTTATATAAACCTTTAAAGCGTCTTCTAACGGAAGAGTTAATTTCGAAATATTTTGTGGACTTATCGTTCCGAAAAATTTATACTAAATTATATAATAGGGGGTGTTGTTAATTGGGGAGAAAGATTAGTTTTAATAAAGAACATGCTTTAAATAAAGCGATGCATTTATTTTGGGAGAAAGGTTATGATGCTACATATATATCAGACCTTATTGAAACGATGGGCATAAGTCGCTCTACTCTCTACGATAGTTTTGGAGATAAGGATGCACTATTTAAACTAGTTTTGGAACATTATAAAAATTACGGCTCTCAAAAGAGAAATTTACTTTTTAGTGGTATAAACACAAAAGCATCACTTCAATCCTTTTTTTATCAACATATTGAAAAATGTTATTCAGATGAAATTCCAAAAGGTTGTATTATAACTAATTCTTCTCTGCTTATTGGACAAATTGATCCTGCCATAGAAGAAATACTTATAAATGATTTTAATGAACTTGAAAAAGTATTTAAGCGAGTTATCGAAGAAGGAAAAAAGAAAGGCGAGATTTCACAAGAGGCTGATACTGAATTAGTTGCATATTCTTTATTAAGTTTAAACCACAGCTTGAATATAATGTCCAAATATAAAAAAGAAAAAAATTTAGCCTATCGCCTAGTGGATAAGACTATTGCAGACCTATAGTCTTTCTTTTTTTAATGATTTAGGAATGAACGTTCCAAAAAAGAAAGGAATGGTAAAGTTGAATAACAAGACAAATTTTCTAATATTTATTTTAGCGATTAGTTGTGGCTCACTTGCTGCAAATATTTATTATGCGCAACCAATTGTACAATTCATTGCAAAGGACTTGAATATCTCCTCTGATTTATCTGGATCGCTCACTACTTTTACGCAAATTGGGTATGGATTAGGATTGTTTTTTATCGTACCAATGGCAGATTTATTTAAAAGTAAGAAAATAATAGGGGGTCTTATCGGGCTTACTATTCTTTCATTAATTGGTGCGTTAATTTCGACAAATGGAATTGTTTTTTTACTATTAACAACTATAATTGGCATTGGAGTCTGTGCGGCTCAAATGTTAGTTCCGCTAACAATGAGGATTGTGCCTATTGAAGAGACTGGGAAATATGTCGGAAAAGTAATGAGTGGTTTATTGATTGGCATTATGATTGCTCGCCCATTATCTATCGGAATAGCTGACTGGTTCGGGTGGAGAATGGTATTCCTTTTTTCATTAATAGTCTTAGTTGTTATCTTACTGTTAATTATAAAATTTTTACCCGACTATGAAGTGGTATCAACTAGTAACATGCGATATCAAAATTTAATAGCTTCTATGGTAAAACTATTAATACATACTTCATCGTTACAACAAAGAGCTTTTTATCACGCATGTTTATTCGCGACATTTAGTCTTTATTGGACAGTTATTCCAATTTTATTAAGGTCAGAACCATTACATTACTTAAATAATGAAATTGCATTGTTTGGCTTTGTTGCAATAGCTGGAGCTTTATTAACTCCTACTATTGGTAAAATAGCAGATAAAGGTTATATTTTTACAATGACTAATGTATCAATGGCGCTTGTATTATTATCAATCATACTATTATTTTTTGTTCAAAATCATTCACTATTTAGTATGATATTAATACTTATCTCAGGCGTTTGCATCGATATTGGTGTAGCAGGAAATTTATTATTAGGTCAAAAAGTTATCTTTAGTTTGAATCCCGAGATAAGAAACAGACTGAATGGATTATATATGACCATCTTCTTTTTGGGGGGAGCCGTTGGTTCATGGGTTGGAAGTTATACGTACTATAAATTTAATAGTGAAGTAACTTTACTCATTGGAGCAGCTTTTCCTTTAATCGCCTTATTTGTTCATTTCATAAAGAATAATACAAAAAAATTATCGAAAACCAAAAGTGAGTTCATATCATGACTATTTATGTCTCTAAAAAGTCAGGGTTAAAATCTAGTTTGGGATACCTTTGATGGGAAAGGGGATCTTCACATGCCCATCAAGCTAATTAAAGTTTCTTTTTCACAGATAGAAAGGAAATGAAATCATGGAAAAATCAATAAAAAGTGAATTAATTGGAATGTTTATCTTTAATGAAACTTTTCATACATATGAACAAAACGAAGGAAAAGTACATTGGGGATTGGATATTGGAAAAGAGCTTGTACATGTACATGAAATGATGAAAAGAGCAGAAAAGCTTTATATATGTTTAGAAGAATTTGATAAAAAAGCTAAGGTCGCTATAGCGGAAGAATTAATAGAGTATAAAAATGATTGTTGGCCTGAATATGATGAGAATGATGAACATTTAGATTGGGATGCTGTAGATGCAGGCGAATATGATATGACGAAAGAAACATTTGAGCAATCTATTACTCTTATGGACATTGTAATTAGAGAAAATGATATATATTGCGAATATAATGATGGAGATGTATTTGGTGGACATAGAATCCATGCTTCTTTTGACAATGAGTACAATTTATTAGATGCAGAGATTTAGTTTTGAGCGGTGAAAGTAAAAAGGATTGATTACTATAATCAATCCTTTTTGTCATTATTATAAGATAACGGTGAAATACTAGGTAGAGAGTTGCATAGTTTTAACGTATTATCCGAAAGGAGTCTCCTTCCTGGGGCGTGTGAAAGGCGATAGTCTAGCGGTAGGTGGGAGATGAATTTCGGTTTGGTGTAGCCAAACATTTGGTTTTCCTATTTATTTCGCCCTTGATATAATCAGTCTTATAAGAGGTAACGTTTGGTATAACAATGAAAGTAGATAATAATCTTTTAGGTTGTGTGATTACCGTCATAGCGTATGGGAAATGAAGCGAAAAATGAGGTGAATGGATATGGCAAAGCAGAATAAGGCGTACAAATTTCGTCTGTATCCCACAGAAGAACAAGCACATCTCATACGTAAAACGTTCGGATGTATACGCTTTGTGTATAATAAAATGCTGGCTGAACGGAAAGAACTATATTTATAAAGATTTAAAACAAGTAACATGTCCAGTACTAGCAATCGCTGGTGATAAAGACATTCAGGCTGATCCAGAAAAAGCGAAGCGAATTGGTCATTATGTGAAAGGTGATTCTGAGGTACATGTAGTAAAAAATATGGATCATAGTTTAAAAAGTTTTGAAAGAGATTTTAAAGTATTAGAGCTTCAAAAGAACTATAAAGAGGGAGCGGGAAAGCCGCTTCACCCGATGCTAGAAGAAATAATTGTGAATTGGATAAGTGCGAATTTTATCTCGCAATATGAGGGGAATAAGACTTCCAGCTCAATATAAGGCGGAAGTGAGGAAAATCAATTGTTGATACAAGGTCGGTTGTTGGAGGCGGATTTAGTTTAGCATTTGGATTGTAAATTTTTTTGTGATATTTTCCATTTCAAAATGGGGTATACGATTAATTAACCTATTAAAAACGAACATTAAAAATATTTTTAATAAAAACGTTCACTTTTAGATTGCGTGCACACTAAAAGTTTGATATATTACCAATATAATAATTTTACACATCATCACTCGTATATACTCGGTAATATGGTCCGAGCGTTTCTACCTAGTTCCCAATGAAAGAACTGGACTACGGGTTAAAGTATTCGGTCGTTCGGTGTATTGAGCCGCTACTGATCTATAATTTAGCATTGGCCTCATCTTTTGCTTAATTAACTTTGACTACCGTAGTTCTAGAAAGTAGAGATTTTTCTACAATTTCTAGAGCTTTTTTCTTTGGAACAAAACTCCGAGTATATGAAACAACAAGAGAAAGAGGAGATTATTTATGAAGAAAAACCCGTTAAAAAAATATGCTTCCCTAGCAACTACTATCGCATTGTCATTCGCAATACTTGCAGGATGTAATGCTAGTCCAAAACAAGTAGCTGAGGCAAAAAGCAATCAAAACCCTATCTTAATTCAAGGCCCAATGCCAATAGAAGCTGAAAAATTTGCAAAAAGGTTAAAAAATGTGAAAGAAGAAAAATCTGGGAGTTTTGTATTTTATAAAGGAACTGTAGATAATTATCCTGTAATCGTTGCGAAAACAGGTAAAGGAATGGAAAATACAGCAGCCGCTACAGCAGTGGCTATTGAAAAATATAAGCCTATAGCGATTATTAACCAAGGAACATCAGGTGGACATGATCCTAATTTAAATGTATTTGATATTGTTTTAGGAAAGAAAGTCGCGAATATAGGTTCATTAAAAACAACAAATATGGATGAGAACCAAGGGATTGAGCCGGCAAAATGGATATCTATGGACTTAATGGCTTCTGAAGGGAGTGCAGGAGAAGATCCAAATGCTGAGAAAATCCGATACTACGAGGGAGATAAGGATTTACTTGCAGCAGCTAATGCAGTAAAAGACAAGTATACAAAAGGTAAAGTGGTGGAAGGTACTATAGGTTCAGCAGACGTTTGGAATAATGAAGTTGATAGAATTAAGTGGTTCCATACAAAATACGGTACATCTGTAGAAGAAATGGAAGGCGCTGCTGCAGCACAAATCGCAAAAGCTTATGACGTACCATTTTTAGGGATTCGAGTATTATCTAACAATAAAACAAACGGCGGAAAATATAACCCAAATACCGCAGCGGCAAATCAAGAATATGTATATGAAGTAGTTAAAAAGTATATAGATTCGATGCCAAATAAATAGTAGTAGTTCTGTCTCAATATAAAAATGTTATCATTACTGCACAATGTGTTGTGAACTCAGAATTACCAAAGTTTCTTTAATTAAAATAGATTGGTGCCTTACATGGTATCCAATCTATTTTTGTACTTATTCTACAGAGGAAGAAGGGTTTTACACAAAAAATAAAGACAGTTATAGAAAAAAGAAAAGTCGAACGATTTATCAAATATGCATAATTGCATAAAAAAATTGAAATTTATAAGTTAACATTAAACTACTTTTTAATTGTAAAGAATATTTTAATAATCTTTACTAGAGAAGGATATTCCTTGTGAAAAGTAGATAAACAAAAAGTGTGGAAATAATACAGACTCAATAGAGTTTTGTATTAAATAAAAAGAAAAGGATGGGTATGGCTTTCTAAAAGTTTTTGGGGGCTAGAAAGCATTTTTTAGTTAATAGCTTCAAATTATATTTTAAAGGGGAAATGGGTATATGAAGTTTAGAAATACAAGGCTTGCTATGGTTACACTATCTTCATTTTTTATTTTAGGTACTGCATCTCTATCATTCACAGATATCATACACGGTGAAGTAGCTTCTGCATCACCACAAGAGATTATTGTAAAAAGCTATGACGATACATATTATAATAATGCAATAGGAAAAATGGGTTTAGAATTAAAGAAGGAACTTCATAATATTATTGATGATCATACAAAGTTATCATACAGTGCGGTTTGGGAAGCACTAAGAGATACTGATGAAGATCCAAATAATAAAAACAATGTGCTACTCTTATATACTGGGCGTTCGCAAGGGAAACTTACGAATGGTTCAGGAGTTGATAATTGGAACCGAGAGCATGTTTGGGCAAAATCACACGGTGATTTTGGAACGGCTGCAGGAGCTGGAACAGATTTGCATCATTTAAGAGCGACGGATGTATCTGTAAATAGCTCACGTGGAAATCTGGATTTTGATAATGGTGGTGTGAATCATTCAGAAGCGACAGAATGTAAGTACGATAGTGATTCTTGGGAACCTCGTGATAGTGTAAAAGGAGATATCGCTAGAATGCTATTTTACATGGCTGTTCGTTATGAAGGAGACAACGGCGAAATAGACTTAGAATTAAATGAAAAGGTGAATAACAATAAAGATCCATACATGGGTAAACTATCCGTTTTACTAAAATGGAATGAACAAGACCCGGTAGATGATTTAGAGCGAAAGCGTAATGAAGTGATTTTTACGAAATATCAACATAATCGTAATCCTTTTATTGATCATCCGGAATGGGTAAATAAAATTTGGAATTAAAATATTTAAAGGTATTTTACTTTGAGAGAAGGGATTGATCACTATGATCAATCCCTGTTTATATCTATACTAGAATAAGTGATTTTTATAGGATTGGAGAATAGATATTTTATTAAGTTAAGTATAATATGAGTCTTTTAATACGGTCCCCACTCAATATTCACGCCAACAATAAGAAAAATAAGTCCAATGATAAACCAAATGAATGCAAGTGGAGCCATGAAGCGAATCCATTTTCCATAAGAAATGCCGCTCGCTGCGAGAACGCCCATTAAAACACCGGAAGTTGGATTGAGGCAGTTCACTACACCTTCTCCAAGCATAACAGCCTGTACTGTAACTTGGCGTGTAATATGCATGAAATCGGCTAATGGAGCTAATATCGGAATGAAAATAACAGATTCTCCTGTCCCGGATGAAATGAGGAAATGTAATGCGGCACTACTTACATACATGCCGAGAACGCCAAATACAGGGCTATGTCCTTCGAGAGACTGTGCGAGTTGATTAACGATTGTATCAAGTAATTTGCCTTGTTCTAAAATGATTGAAATACAACGAGCCATTCCGACGATCAAAGCACCGTATATGAGATTTTGGCAGCCTGCTAGAAAAGTAGAAGCGATATCGTTTGCTTTCATACCACCCATTATTCCTGCTGTAATTGCTATGAAAATAAAAGTAGCGGTCATTTCTGCGTCTGTCCAATGTAGACGAAAAGCGCCTATTAAAAATACAATTAATGATAAAGCCGAAACGAGTAAAATTAATTTATGACGTATTGTCCAAGGAACTTCAGTTTTCTCAACTTCTTTCTCACTTGAAAGAGCATTACTTGGAAACCAGTTGTCACCGAGAATGCTTCTTTTATTCGATTTTTTCAAACGTTTTACGTACCAATTAATATATAAAATGGTGGCAATTAAAAAAGAGATATAAATTGCCGTACGTAAACCAATTCCTGAAAACATCGGGAGTTCTGCGATTTTTTGTGAAATGCCTAAAGGTGAGGGAGATAAAATAGTAGCATTAAAACCAGCATAAGTGCCTAAATAAATAATTGCTACGCCGACGATAGCGTCCCATTTTAATGTGCGTGCAACGATGATGCCGATGGGGATAAAGCCGATAACTGAGTTCACGATAATACCGGTCGTTCCGAGAATAGAAAAGAGTGCGGCGACAATACAAATGAAAAGTAATTGCTGATTCCGAAATTTGTTAATTACATGATAGATTAAACCGTCAAGAGCACCTGTTTTTTCAAGAATTGCAATGGCTCCACCTGTAAATAAAATTAAGAAGATGATAGGAGCAGCAAGTGTCATTCCTTTTTCAATAGCGGTAAAAAAAGAAACAAACCCTACCGGCGATTGTGGAACAGAATGATAACTTCCTGGTATTGTCGTTGTAACAGTACCGTTTGTAACTCTTTTAAATTCTCCAGCAGGAACGAAATATGTAGCTATTGCACAAAGTAAAGCAATAAAAAATAGTAGTACGTACGCGTCAGGCATTTTAAACTTTCGTTTACTAGGCTGTTTTTTTGCCTCGGTCTGTAATTGCATAAAACACCTCCTTTTTCACTTTATTAATTTTTAATATTCTGAAATTTATCCGTGAAATAGATTATAATAAAGGTGGCTTCTTAAGGCAATAGTTTTTCTGTCCTTTTCTTACACATACAAATTGTTGCAACATTAGACAGGGAAACGAAAAAAATCCAAGAATATGTAATATAAAAGGAAAAGAAAAGAGGGAAAGAGATGTGGAAAACTACGGATCTATGTGATGAATTTGAAAAGGAATTACAAATATGTCGCCAGTCTTTTCGGTCTTTCGGGAAGAAAGAACAATTCTATGGAAAAATCGCAACGGTAAAAGTGAAGGATGATAATGTACTAGTAAAAGAGGGGTTACAAACACTGCCAGAAGGAACAGTATTAGTTGTTGATAGCGGAGCTTCTATAAATTGCGCGTTACTCGGTGATAATTTAGCAGCTATTGCGGAAGAAAGAAATTTGGCAGGAATTATTGTAAATGGATATGTTCGTGATTCTAGTGAATTAAAAAATATTAATATTGGTATTTTAGCGTTAGGGACGATGCCAAATAGAAGTGTAAAAGAAGGAAAAGGAGAGCGAAATATTTCATTGCAATTTGGTGAAGTCGAATGGAAACCGAATGAATATGTTTATGTAGATGAAGATGGAATTATAGTTAGTGATAAAAGCTTACATAGTGAGGGATGACTTCTAATAATGGAAGGCTATTAAGCTATTATTCTTAGAAAATAAATCCGATAAAGCATGGACAAAATTCTTTGTCAATAGTAAAATAATACAGAATTTAAAAATTACAGAATGTATAGGTTTATCGATTTAAGATAAAGTGAAACTTTAATCAGTGGGGATTTTGTTCATCCCCACTGATTATTAGCCTTCACCAATCGGGCATTTACGGGCAGTTGATCCCCACCTAACTTCTTTGCTTTCGCTGAATTTGAGGTGGGGGTCTTACTGCTCGGCGAATAGCGGGATGACTTGAAAAGGGAGTAAATTTTGCCTAGAAAAGTGAATGTTATCACAATGGTGCGTTCATAAACGAAATTATTTTTCCTATACAAATATAGCCGCGAATAATGCGGGTAGGAGGTGTTGTACATTTTTGTTCGACACTTACAAAAAGAGAGTGTCAACCGCATACCCTTAAAGGGTCTTTTTTTGTGTGAATGTTAGTAAAGGGAGGGAATTTTGGGATGGCAATGTTAAAGAAATGGCTGCTTACATCATTAATGGCAGTGGCACTTGTATTTGTTTCTTTTGCGAATACAGTACATATTACGTTTGCTGAAGGAAAGACAGCGAAACTTGCAATTATTGGTGAATCACAAAAAGGAATTATGTTATGTCCAAAAGAAGTTTCCATTGAAGATGGAGAAACAGCTTTTAGTTTGCTACAAAAAGTTATGGGTGACAAAGTAACATCTGAAAGTATGTCATTTGGAACGTATATAAAGGGCATCGATGGATTAATGGCCGGAGCAACGAGCGGTTGGTTGTATGATGTAAATGATAAATCTGCAGAAGTTGGGGCGGATAGTTATAAATTAGAGTCTGGGGATGTTGTTGCATTTCGTTACGTTGCAGACTGGAGCAATATGAGTCAACAAACGTTGCAACAAACGTTAGATAAATTGGGTGCTTGTAAAACGGACGATCCTAACGGTGAAACAACACCAGGAGACAAAGACGGTAAACCAACAGGTGAAACAACACCAGGAGACAAAGACGGTAAACCAACAGGTGAAACAACACCAGGAGACAAAGACGGTAAACCGACAGGTGGAACAACATCAGGAGACAAAGATGGTAAACCGACAGGCGAAACAGCATCAGGAGACAAAGATGGTAAACCGGCAGGCGAAACAACATCAGGAACAACAAATGGTGAAACAACAGAGCAACCAAAGCAAGAAAAAGTTGAAATTCCAGCAGCACAATTAAACGAAGCGATTTCTAAAACGTCAGAAAAGATGTTACAAGATGGAATTGGTAGTGATTGGGTTGCGATTGGACTTGCTCGTTCAGGTGTAAATGTTCCGCTTGAAACGAAAATAAACTATGTTAAGCCAGTAGCTGAAAAGGTTAAGAAGCGTTTAAATCGTTTTTCAGCAACAGATTTAGCTAGAACGATTATTATGATGAATGCAATGAATGTTGATCCTACAAAGGTAGAGGGACAAAATTTAGTACAAAATTTATTTGAATCAGATAAAGTGAATTCTGTTACAGGATACGCATTTACATTACTTGCATTAGATACAAAGAAATATGAGATTCCGGCCGAAGCAAAATGGAATCGAGCTGCTTTAGTACAAGCACTTTTACAAGCGCAGCATACAGACGGTGGCTGGACATATGATAGTTCAAGTAGTAAAGAAAGTGCTAGTAACGTTGATGTAACAAGTATGGTATTAGCAGCATTAGCTCCTTATCAAGATCAAGCAGATGTAAAGCCAGCTATTCAAAAAGCTGTTGATTATTTATACAAGCAGCAGCTAGGTAATGGTGGTTTTACCGCTGATGGACAAGAGAATTCTAATAGTACTGCACAAGCAATTATTGGACTATCGCTAGTTAAAGATGTAGATCACGATCGTCTTAATAAAGCAGTACAAAATTTAATGTCATACCAGCTTCCAAATGGTGAGTTTAAATGGTTACCAAGTGATCAAAAAGGTAGCGGAATGGCTACAGAGCAAGCATTTTTAGCTTTACTTCAGTTTAAAGATCTTGGAAAATCGATTTATGATTGGTCAAATGTAGTAGAGAATGAAATTGATACGAAACCAATTGTAGAGCCAGAGACAACTGTAGAAGAAAAAGAAGTTGTAGAACAGCCGAAACAACAAGAAGAGTTACAAGAACAACCAAAAGATGAAAATCTAAAAGTTGTTGTAGATAACGAACGAGTTAATAAAGAAACAAACAAGAATAAGAATCAATTACCACAAACAGGAGCATCTTCTCATAGTGCAGCAACACAAGTAGGTATGGGTGTATTATGTATCGCTTCTGCATATGTATTATGGAGACGTAAAGCAGCTTAACAAAAATTAGGAGCAATCATTTGCTCCTAATTTTATTATAAAAGTGAGGGCTAATAATGAGTGGGGATGAACAAAATCTCCACTCATTAAAGTTTCACTTTAATATGAAAGGTGAGGGACAGCATGAGTAAGATGAAATGGTTCATTTCTTTAGTTCTTTCATTGGGATTATTAGCCGGATGTGAAGAAACGGCTGTAAAACCTGAGAAGAAGGCAGAACCGAAGCAAGAAGAGCAAAAAGAAGTAGCGAAACAGGAAGAACAAAAAGATGTACCGAAACCAGAAGAGAAGCAAGCTGAACCGGAACAGAAACAACAAGAAGAGCAGAAAGATAAACAAGAACAAAAAGTAGAAGAGAAACCGAAAGAAGAAAAAGCGCAGGAACAACCTGAAGTAAAGAAAGAAGAGAAACCAAAGGAACAGCCTGCTGCAAATAAACAACCAGAGCAACAAAAAGTACAAGAAGAGAAACCTCAGCAACAGAAAGCGCCAGAAGTAAAAGAAGAAGCAAAGGTTGTTAATCAGCCGAAAGAAACACCAAAGCAGGAGCAAAAGGAAGATCCGAATAAAGAGGAGAAAACGATACCGACTCCGGCAGTACCAACTCCTGAACCACAAAAACCAGATCCGGTACCAGTACCGAAACCGCAATCGAAACAAGTTACTATCTCCGTAAAAGGTCATGAAGGATACTTATTAGGTGCGAAGAAGGTTGATGTACAAGAAGGCGACACTGTTTATAGTGTGCTAACGGGCACAGGATTAGAGATTGATGCAATGGGATCTAAAGGTGATATTTATGTAAAAGGTATTAATGATTTATACGAGAAAGATATTACTGCTACTAGTGGATGGAAATATCGTGTGAACGGTGCTTTTCCAAACTATAGTGCTGGTGTAGTTAAAGTAAAACCAGGCGATACAATCGAGTGGGTGTTTGTATTAAAATAGGAAAGGATCTTCGGTAAAGGACTATGAAAATAAGCTTTTCTTCTTTACATCCTTTTGTTAATTTTTTCTATTATATTGGGGTGATGATACTATGTATGATGTGTCTTCATCCTCTTTTTTTAATTGGAGCGATTATACTAATTGTAATCTTAAATATAGTACAGGGAAATGGTGAGAAAATCAGAAAGATGTTACCTAGTACTATCGTATTCTTTTTGATGGTTATTTTATTTAACTCTTTATTAACGCATAGAGGAGCGACTACGTTATTTTATTTAGGAGATAGCCGGATTAAGCTTGAGGCCTGTATGTATGGACTTGTTATGGGTTTATTATTAGTTGCGATTATGTTTACGTTTGCTTCTTATAACGATATTATTTCGAGTCATAAATTTTTATATTTATTTTCAAGAATTTCACCGAAAGTAGCATTGTTAACGATGATTACAGTGAGGTTTGTTCCTTTGTTTATTAGGCGGTTAAAGAAAATTACACTCGTCCAAAAAACGAAAGGTGTGCAATTAGATTCAGGTTCACTCATTGAGCGTATAAAAAATGGAATGAAATTACTGCAAGTGTTATTAGTTTGTTCGTTAGAAGATGCACTACAAACAGCAGATTCTATGCAAGCTCGTGGGTTTGGTGTAACGAAACGTACGACTTATATTCGGTATAGAATGGAAAGACGCGATTGGTACACGCTAAGTTATTTAAGTATTCTATTTATAGCCTCATTCATATTTAGTTATTATGGCGGAGGGAAATTGATTATCTATCCGAAAGTGGAATCAATACTGTTCCAGCAATACGATGGAATTATGTTTATATTATTTATGATGTTTGTTAGTTTACCAATTATGATGGAAGGAAGGGAATGGATATGGTGGCGCATGCAGAAATGAAGAATTTATCATTTATATATACTGATGAAAATGAAGAAGCGTTACAGCATATTTCTCTTTCTGTTCAAAAAGGAGAATTTATAGTACTTGCTGGCGGTTCAGGTTCTGGGAAGACAACTTTATTAAAACATTTTAAAAAGGAGTTACTTCCAATTGGTACGCGTTCTGGACATACATATTATGATGGTGCTTTATTAGAAGATGTACCAGATTTATTATCTGCACAAGAAATTGGTATGGTATTTCAAAATCCAGAAAATCAGCTCGTAATGGATACAGTTATTCAAGAATTAGCATTCTCTTTAGAAAATATCGGATTACCATCACATATTATTCAAAAAAGAATAGCGGAGCTCATTAGCTTTTTAGGATTTCAAGATTTATTACATCAATCTGTTCATACTTTATCTGGTGGTCAAAAACAACTTGTAAATTTAGCTGCGGTGTTAGTCATGCAGCCGAAACTATTATTACTGGATGAACCGACAGCACAACTAGATCCGATTGCTGCGAAAGAGTTTTTAGGATTATTAAAACGTATTAATGAAGAACTTGGAATTACGATTATTTTAAGTGAACATCGTTTAGATGAAGTTATACCGCTCGCAACACGCGTTGTTTGTATGGATAATGGCAGAATCATTTATGATGGTACTTCTAAAAGTGTGATAGCGAACATGTGGGAAGTAGAAAAGTTTCGTCCATTCATTCCGCAAATTCCAAGATTGTTTTTAGAGTGGAATGTGAAAGAGATTCCATTTACAGTGCGAGAAGCACAAATGAAAATGAATGATTTTTCAGCGATATCATATAGGAATGGGCAAGTAGAACAATGTGAGAAGCGAGATGTAATTTTAAGTGCAGAACATATATCTTTTCAATATGAAAAAAATAGTCCACTTATTTTACGAGATTTAACAGTGAACATCGAAAAGGGAAAATGGACAGCTCTAGTTGGGAAAAACGGAACCGGGAAGTCTACACTGTTAACGATTTTAGCAGGATTGCAAAAAGCTAGAAGAGGTAAGGTAAAGTGGAATGGGGAAGTGGTACATAAAATTGATTCGAAAGAACGATTTAAAAGTATAGGGTACGTATCGCAACATCCGTACTATCATTTTACTTTTGATACAGTATGGGAAGAGGTTTATGAGCGTGCGCGTGAATTATATGGTGAAGAGGGAAAAACAATAGCAGAAGAAATGTTGAAAAAGTTCTGGTTAGATTCACTTAAAGAGCGCCATCCACATGATTGTAGCGGCGGAGAGCAACAATTACTCGCATTATGTACAACGTTATTATCAAAGCCAACTTTATTATTACTCGATGAGCCGACAAAGGGACTAGATCCATGGAAAAAGGAAAGAGTAGGAGAGCTATTTAAACAGTTGCAAAAAGAAGGTACAACAATTGTAATGGCAACGCATGATATTGAGTTTGCAGCGAAATACGTTGATCAGTGCATGATGTTATTTGACGGGAAAGTCATTATGAATGATGCACCGAAAGAGTTCTTTAGTGGTAACTTCTTTTATACAACATCTATTAATCGATTCATCCGTAGAGAGTTGCCATTTGCATTAACGTGGGAGGATGTGTACGAAGCGTGTCCAAACGATATGTTGCATTCATAATATTTATTTTTGCTGTTGTAATATGTACACTACTCTTTACGACTTTTATTATGGACGGGTATTACATGGTAAGTAGTTTGTTTTTATTAGCTGTCATTATGTTACCTTTCTATGTTCGTTTTGAAAGGAAGGCGTTTGTTTCACGTGAAATTGTTATCGTTGCTGTGTTAGCGGCGATTGCAGCGGTTAGCCGGGTACCATTTTCTATTTTACCAAGTGTACAACCGACTTCTTTTGTCATTATCGTTTCTGCAATTGTTTTTGGAAGTGAAACTGGCTTTATGATTGGGGCAACGGCGGCTATTGTATCTAATATTTTTTTAGGACAAGGTCCGTGGACGCCGTGGCAAATGTTCTCTTGGGGCATGATCGGGTTTATAGCTGGACTATTACGTAATACATTTTTAATGAAAAAACTGTGGGGAAGACTGTTGTACGGATTTGCCGTTGGATTTCTATTTGGCTGGATTATGAATTTTTGGGGTCTTCTTGGTTTTATACAGGAAGCAACGTGGGAAACAGTTATTGCTTACTATGTCGCAAGTTTTTCTTTCGATCTTAGTCATGCGATATCGAATGTTATTTTCCTTCTGCTATTTAGTACGTCATGGATTACGATCCTCACAAGATTTAAAAAGAAATACGGTATATTAGATGAGCATAACGTGACATAGAAAAGCATACTCATATAAGGTAGGGTCGCGACTTACATATTCGTTTGCCTCTTTCATGCTTCTTACATATTGTAAGAAGCATTTTTTATTGTCAAAAAATAGATTCAATATATATCCGTTATTATATGAAATTATTTGTATAATAGTAGGTGAGAATTATTTTCAAGAGGGAGGTGTATAGTTAATGAAGTTAGTTATTCCGAAGCAACATGGAGCATGGGCGATGCTTGTCATACCATTTCTATTAAGTGTATTACTTGGTAAACCTACTTTTTATCATATCCCACTGTTTTTAGCCTGGTTCTTTATCTATCTAGCCACTTATCCATTTCTCATGTACATAAGGCAAAGACGAAAAAAAGAATTTCTACACGCTGCAATTGTTTATTTTATCATTGCATTTATATTTGGGATGATTTCTTTATTATATGAATGGCGAATTCTTTTATTCGCAGTATTAATGATTCCATTGTTTATTGTAAATATGTATTACGCTCGTCAAAAAAATGAACGAGCATTACTAAATGATGTTTGTGCGATTATAGTGTTTTGTATAGGTGGTTTAATCAGTTATTATTTCTCCGTGAAATTCATAGATAAAACAGCATTATTCATTGCGCTTATTTCATTTCTATATTTTTTAGGAAGTACGTTTTATGTAAAAACGATGATTCGTGAAAAAAATAATCCGAAGTATCGTTTTATATCTTGGGGATACCATATTGTATTAACGGTAATTGTATTTGCTATAAATCCATGGTGTTCACTCATATTTGTACCAAGTGTAATTCGGGCCATTATGTTGTACGGCAAAAAGATTTCTATATTAAAAGTAGGGATTTTAGAAATTGTTAATTCTGTATATTTTTTAATAATAACGGTAATAATGATGAAGTATGCCATTTGAAACAAACTTCCCATCTTTTGATGGGAAGTTTTCATTCTTGTTCTAAAATGTGAACGGTGTAATCGCAACGTTGAAGAGCTTGCTCTACAGCGTAAAGGGATTGTTCAATACGTGCGCGATTAAAATCTTCTTCAACAGTCTGTAATGCATCTTCTAAACAATGTTTCGCTTCTTGTAAGGAATGAAAAGAATCTTGTACGTATCCACGAGCATTCTTTTTCAAAGTAGTAGCCTCCTTTTGTACATCTTTTTGTAGTATGAACAATAAAGAAGAAAATATAATTTTTTATATTTATTTGACAATTATAATAAAATTACGTATAGTTAAATTTAAAGTGAATATTTTCTTATCCAGAGAGGTGGAGGGACTGGCCCGATGAAACCCAGCAACCGCGATGCAGGTGCTAATTCCAGCAGAACATATTTGTTCTGGGAGATAAGACGAAGATATACGTAACTTCTTCTTATCGGAGAGGTTTTTTTGTTGCAAAAAAACCGATTACGAAAACATATAATAAGAAGAAAGGGGTTGCGAAGTACTGTGACACTCGAAAAATACGTAAAACTGCGTAGTACAGTTTATGAATATATGATAGAGCAAGATAAGCCAATATCATTGTTAGATATTCAAGAACATATCGTTTCGCATCATGAAGGAAAATTCACTAAAAAAATGTTACATCAATTTTATTTATCAAGACTATTAGATGAACTCAAACTGGATGGGAAAATTACTTTAGCTGATGATGAATATCGCTATGCTGAAAAAGGGGTATTTTATAAAGCGGGAAAAGGGAGCTGAGCTCTCTTTTTTTTGAAGTATGTAGAGTAAAAGACTGCTAAAGCAGCCTGATACAAGGGAATGGTGTTGAGTGTGTAGTGTCAAAGATTGAATGTGCCTGAAAGAGGCACTTCATATCGGCTGCAAATGAAAAGAGACACCTCCGCCGAATAGGTGTCAGTCGTTTTGTCACGTAGACTCGCTACTTGACAGTTATTAGAATAACATGCAGGATTTTGGAAGTCAAAAGGGAATTAGAGGAAGAGGTGTTGTGATGTATGCATACTTATTAAAAGATATAATGAAATGGATTCCAAAGTACATTATAGATAGAGGATATGAATATTATGAAGAGGGACATGTAGAAGATGTTGAAATACACGACAAGAAAGTATTTGCTTTCGTTACTGGAAATGCAGGGAATTATGAAGTGATTATTGATCTTGAAGATTTTGCAGAAAGTAGCTGCGAGTGTCCTTATGAAAATTATTGTAAACATATGGCGGCAGTTGTGTATGAAATTCAAGGTGCTGGTGAGAGTACAGTTAAAGAGCAATTGAAAGGTTTAGAAAAAGAAGAGTTACTAACAGTATTAAATCGTTTGTTACAAAGTTCGAAAAATGTGCAAATTGTAGAGAAGATGTTAAAGAAGGAGAAACTTTAACTAAAGAGGGAGTTGTTTTGTAGTGAACGTACTAATTATATATGCTCATCCTAATCCTTCAAGCTTTAATGGGGCAATTTTAGAGCATGTGCAAAAAGGACTTGAGGAAACAAATCATTCTGTTACGCTACTTGATTTATATAAAGAACAATTTGATCCAGTGCTTGTATTTAATGAAGAGAAGAAAAGACGTGATTTACTAAATGAAGAAGCGATATAGAGAATTAGTGGGGAAAGCGGATATTCTTCTTTTCATATATCCGATATGGTGGTGGGGCATGCCTGCTATTTTAAAAGGATTTATCGATCGTATTTTTGTAGCTGGATTTGCTTATAAATATGAGGGGTCATTACCGAAAGGCTTATTTAAAGGAAAGAAAGCATGGGTTATTAATACGTTAGACTCACCGTTATGGTACGTGGCCCTATTATATCGATCAGCGGATTGGATTATGATGAAAAGAGGGGTTTTACGTTTTTGTGGTATTCGCAATATAAAACGTTCTACTTTTCAATCTGTGAAAACGAGTAAACTAGAGAAGCGTGAAAAGTGGCTATTACAAATAGAAGAAGCGGCTCGTACATTATGAATGAAATCGATCGTATTATAAAGTGTTGCAATTATGATGACGAACTTTTGCGTACGTATATTAATTGTTTAGTCCAATTGAAGAAATACAGCGAAACGTTTCAACAAATTCAAATACAATTAAGAAATGATTATTTAATAAGAGGGATTTGTGAAAGAGAAGTTGATGAGGTAATAAAGGGAAGTAAAGAATATGAAACGTATGTGCTCCCTAAAGTATTGCAGTGGAATTTCCTTAAGAACAATCCTCATATGATTGAAAAAGTATGTGAAGATTTGTTTACATATGAAGCATTAAATCATGCAGAGGTAGAGTGGAGGAAGGTAATAAGCTGTATAGATAACGAATGATTTATTATATAAAAAAGCTAGTATAAAACTAGCTTTTCGTTTAAATAAATAAGAAACATAGACTAATGATAAATCCTGCATATAGTAAGTTAACAACACAAAATCCCATAATATCACGCGCGCTTAAACCAGCTATCGCTAATGCCGGTAATGCCCAGAAAGGTTGAATTAAATTTGTCCAAGCATCGCCCCATGCAATTGCCATCGCTGTTTTCGCGGCAGGTACACCAAGTTCAGCGCCAGCTGGAATCATAATTGGTGCTTGCACTGCCCATTGACCGCCTCCAGATGGAACGAAAATATTTACAATGCCAGCACTTAAAAATGTAAAGAGCGGGAATGTGGTTTCATTTGAAATACTAATAAAGAAAGTAGAAATAGCTCCTCCAAGCGAAAGACCTTCACTATTTACTCCAATCATCATCCCCATAATTCCAGCATAGAACGGAAACTGAAGTAAAATACCTGAAGCACTCTTAGTTGAGTCAGAGAAAGCGCGAATATATTGAATCGGAGTACGGTGGAAAATAAGACCGGCAATTAATAACATAAAAATAACGATATCAAGTGTAAGGTTAAAGCCTTTCGTACTAAAATAGTTAAAAATATAAATAAGACCTAATAATCCGATGCAAAGTGTAATAATCATACTATTTTCCATTTTTTCAGCGAACGTATTGTTCCCTACTTCTTGAGCGGCAGCTTCTTCATGGAATACGCTAGGATCTACAGTTATCGTATGTTTTTCATCTGGATGCATGGCCCGGTTAATGAGAGGCATCGTAACGAGAAAAATAATAACTGGCACGAGTGCGTATGGTGAGAATAACGTTTCTGTTATTGGAATCGCTTCTTTAATACTTCCAGCTGTCGTTTTAATTAACGTTTCGCCGCCAGTTGCTAACGTAAGAGGGATAGAAGCAGAAAGGCCTGCATGCCAAATGAGAAATCCAGAGTAGGAAGAAGCAATTGCTAACCTATAATCTAATCCTTCTAACTGTCTGGCCACTTCTTTTGCATATAAAACCGATACAACAATACCAAATCCCCAGTTTATGTATGCTCCTAGTAAACTTACGATTGAAATAGCAATAATACCTTGTCCATTTGTTTTCGGTAATTTCGCTGCTCTCGTTAATCCTTTTTTAATAAGAGGAGCGTTTGCTAATGCAGATCCTGTCACGAGTACAAGAGCCATTTGCATAGAAAAAGCGAGAAGTCCCCAAATTCCATTACCCCAGTGATTAATCATTTCTACAGGTGTTTGGCTCGTTGCAAACATACCGAAGAAGATAACGAAAACAGTTAATAAACATGATAAAATAAACGGTTCTGGTAAGAAACGCTGCACAAGGGCAACACATCCATTTGTAAATGAACGAAACAAAATAGCTCAACCTCCTTATGTATATTTATTACAATTATTCGAGGTTGTTTGAGTAATATCCTTTAATATATGGAAAATTCAGATATTAAAGATGGTTGTAATTTATTGATAGATTGATATTATTAATAAATGGATAGGCTTATACTAAGTTGGATAGATTAAAAAAGTGCACCTCCGATTGTTAGACTGTGTCTAATAAACGGAGGTGCACTTTTTTATTTACCTTATTGAACTAAAGCATCTGTTAGCTGAATAGCAAATGATTAAAATCCACTATTTCTCCCAAAGCTCAATCAATCGCCCTTCAGGATCTTTAATCCAAATAAACTTTCCAAATTCACTAATCTCTTCTTTCTTTTCAAGAGGTACGCCAATTTGTTCAAGATGCTGAATAGTCTCGTTTAGATTATGTACTTGGAAATTTAACATCACTTGTTGTTCTGTAGGAAAATAACTATCATTCTCGGCAAAGAAAGAAAAGATAGTCTCAGTTCCTAATTCGGGTTTAATCACAGTCCCGTTCCAATTTTCTATTTCAATCTTCAACACTTCACTGTACCATTTTTTTATAACATCAAGATTTTTAGTTCTCCAAAATATTCCTCCGAAACCTTTTATCATTGTATTTAACTCCTATCTATCTTTAAATTTTTAATGACATAAGTTCAACCTTCAATAAAACGCAGTGCACAACGGGAATGGTGATCGGTTAGATCTTTTGCAAATTGTTGATTCGGAAATCCTCTGTGAAGCAATCTCAACCCGCCTGAAGTTAAGGATATATGATGATGGAATCGATAGAATAACATCCTGTTGGGGTCGAGAGTATCATTCTTTAAATATCGATAATAATCCCCAAATCGAAACTGCAAAAAACTGTGCTCATGCTCAATATCAAAGAACTCGGCGCCTTCGATATCAATCAAATAAGGTTCTAGTTTGTCATTAATTAATACATGATCAGGGCCGAGTTCCCCATGTATAAATCCATAACGACTTCTTGGTTCAATTTTTGATTCAAGCTCGTACAATGTATCGAGTAGATTGCTATGACTAGCCCTGATGCTGTCAATATGTTGGCATGCGTAATCTAAATCTCTTTTTGCATTCTTTATTTGCAAGTGATGACATTTTTCCGTGTTGATCCCACTTTGATTCGCTTTCCCATGAGTAAGTCTCTCGTTGGCATGCATGTCTGCCAGCATATCTCCTATCCGCTGAAACACTTTATCTTTAACATATGAATCGGAATGTTGAAAATAAACTTCTGCCTTTTGTCCATTTACATATTCAACGAGAGCATAATCATAAGGATAACGGTTTCTTTCCTTATTCAGATCATATAGAAGGGGAGTTTGAATTCCTTGTTGGATTAAATACTTGTTATTTAATTCAAATAAATCACTACTATAGGAGTGCTCATGTATATCTCGGTTTGCTATTTCTTCTTGAAAATAATTCATGGTAAGATCCCAAACATACAGAACGCAGGAAAATCCATTGCTGCAGTCAATCTTATAGACTACCTTTTGTGCACCGCCATGCATTTTCGTTACACTAGAAACCAAATAACTGGTACCAAAGACTTTTTGCATATACTCCTGTAAATCAGATTGATCAAGGTGACAAGTGATTCTCAATGAATAACACCCCTTTTCTTAGGTTTTGCTGTCAATCAAACTATATAAACAATCTAACCAAAAGTATAGATTGTTTATTTATAATTTGTTATGATGTTAAATTGGGTCTGGAAAAATAGTCATATAAAAACCCGTTGGAGCTCCAATGGTTTTTTTGATGAAATCATTCTTACTTCTCAAATACCTCGCCACACAAAAACTAAAAATGTATTACAATGAATGAATCTATACGATTTTCAATCCTTCTTCTTTTCACTAACTTTACCATTATTTTTAATTGAGTATTACTGCCCCGTCAGTTTAAGTAAAAAACCTTCACAATCTCAATGATATATTCAAACTCGAATAATCTAATTTCCTGAAAACGTTCCTCAATAATCTGGCCCTTTAGTGGAGTAACTTTATTGCTACTCAGCAGTTTCTTAATCCGCCTTTCAGTTCAGATCTTCTTTTCACAAACATCTCTTTAGATAAACAGATCCAAAGGGACGTCTGTTTTATAAACACCGTGACTTTATTTAAAAGCGATATTAAACATATTCTTCAAATCCTGGAAGCATATGTTTGCCGCAAATAAAAAGAACCATAAGCTTACCAAACGGCAAAATTATAATTTTGATTGCTGTCGTCATTTTTTATTCATATATTGGAAATGAATTTCATAATGCGGAAAAATAGGGGGATTTATATGTCAAAGTGGCAATCTAAAGAACAATTGGTTCAATTATTAAGCAATCTTGTTGAAATTCCTAGTATTACAGGTTCAGAAGCTGAAGTTATATTGCCAGACTTTGTTGTAGAACAACTATCTGATTTACAGTATTTCAAACAAAATCCGCATCATTTACAAAAAAATCCGACGGGAGATGGAAGACATTTTGTTACAGCTCTAGTAAAGAAAAGCGATAGTACGAAAAATACCGTAATTCTTGTTAGTCACTTTGATGTTGTAGATGTACAAGATTACGGAGTGTGGAAAGAAGATGCATTTAACCCTAAAAAGTTAACATCTATGTTTTATTCTCATAAAGATGAGCTACCAGATCATGTACGTGAAGATATTGAACAAGGAGATTGGCTATTTGGTAGAGGAACGATGGACATGAAATGTGGTCTAGCTTTACAAATGGCGATGGTTGAGCAAGCTTGTGAAGGAAGATTTGATGGGAATGTTCTTTTATTGGCCGTTCCAGATGAAGAAGTGAACTCTGTAGGGATGAGAGCTGCTGTTCCAAGATTATTAGACTTAGCAAAAGAACATGACTTAGAGTATAAAACGGTCCTAAATTCAGAGCCTATGTTTTCAAGACATCCTGGTGACCAAAATAAGTACATTTATACTGGTTCTATTGGTAAAGTGTTACCTGGTTTCCTTTGCTATGGAAAAGAGACACATGTAGGCGAACCTTTTGCAGGATTAAATGGGAGCTATATGGCTGCATTATTAACAGCTGAATTAGAGTTGAATACGGACCTTTGTGATATTGTAGAAGGGGAAGCGAGTCCACCACCAACTAACTTGCTTCAAAGAGATTTAAAGGAGGATTATTCTGTACAAATTCCTCATCGTGCTGTCACATTATTTAATTTGTTTTTACTAGAAAAAACGATGACAGATGTAGTTTCATTGTTACGCCAAAAAGTAACGAAAGTAGCAGAGAAAATCGAAGAATCATATGAGGAGCGAGCGTATCATTTTTCTAAGTATAATCCGTTCATACCGCCGAATCTTAAAGTAAATGTATTAACGTATGAAGAGCTTATCGCTTATGCAATTGAACAACATGGAAGAGAAAAAATAGATGAAATTCAATCCGATATTATAAAAAATAGAGAAGATAAAGATGATCGTGCAGTAACTATTGATTTAGTAGACAAATTATCTATCTTATGTAAAGAAAAGGCTCCAATGATTGTACTTTTCTTTGCGCCGCCATACTATCCAGCTGTGAGTTCACGCAACAATCCTTTAATTAAAGAGGTAGTTGTAGAAATGGAAAAGTATGCCCACTATAATCATAGCATTACATTTGAAAACCAAAATTATTTTGGAGGAATTTCAGATTTAAGCTATGTGGGCTTACAAAACCCATTAGATTCAATGAGTTCTCTTGTAGACAATATGCCATTATGGGATAAAGGTTATTCGATTCCACTAGAGGAATTAGAAGAGTTTGACGTTCCAGTATTAAATATGGGACCGGTAGGAAAAGATGCACATCAATGGACGGAGCGTCTGGACGTAAATTACGCATTTGAAACGTTATTAGATATGTTACCTATATGTATTGAAAAACTACTTGTTTCTAATAAAGTTACACAGTCATAGTGTTTGCATAAGAGCGAGAAAAGGACCGTAGTGATACGGTCTTTTTTTCGTAATGAATAGTTTGAAACCTTAGATTTATGAAATTGTGATGTAAGAATTCTCCTTAAAATAGATTCGCAATAAACTATTTAGAGAGAGTAGATATGGCTTGTACACTTTTTGTAACGGTATTTGCTGAGTTTTTGTATAATATAATTATGTGAAGTTAACATAACTTATTGTATCAATAATATATATTTGCGTAGAATATCCATTTTAAGGTTTTGAGGTCCCCCCTAAATGAAAAATTTATTTCTCTAAAGTTAGTTACTTAGTGAAGTTTGCTCATTTTTTCGTATTAGGGAAGAAGGTACTCCTTAACTTGATGGGTATGGGGTAGTACCCCTTGTAGCAAAACCGGAGTGGAAATGATGAGTATAAATAGTTTTGTGAGATTGATAAAGGACGAATTATTAAAAGAGGTAAGCATAAGAAGTGAGGATGAATTCGAGCCTATAGTAGTTAAAGATATTCCTAGACTTTGGAAGTGTTTAGGGACAGGTAATTATGCCGCAGTATTTATGCACAAAGAATACAAAGATTGGGTAGTGAAAGTTTACGCGCGAGAAGGAGAAGGAATTGAAAAAGAGTCAGAAGTATACCGAAGAATCGGAAATCATCCTTCTTATTCGAATCTTATATATAAAGGAGAAAATTTCATAGTATTGAAACGTTTAAAAGAAATTACCTTATACGATGCTATCCATAAGGGGATTAAAATTCCTAAGCAGGTAATCCTTGATATCAATGAAGCTATAGAGTATGCAAGGGAGCAAGGATTAACTCCTTGTGATGTTCACGGAAAAAATGTGATGATGGAAAATGGAAGGGGATATGTAGTCGATGTATCTGATTTCTTAAAAACAAAAGAAGATAGTAAGTGGAGAGACTTAGAAAAGGCATATTTCACCTTTTACTTGCCTTTCATTTATAAATTGCCTTTCCCTGTTAAAATACCGTATTTCATGTTAAACATTGTTCGACGTTCATATAGAAAATATAAGAAGCTTAAAAAGAAATTCAAATTGTAAAAGGACCACATACTTATCTTTAGGTTAGATAAGTGAACCACTAGTAAACAAAAGGACCGTACATTTTAGATATGTGGTCTTATCCCTGTCAAGTAGACAGTATTAAAAAGACTAAGCAGCCATCGAGATTCGATATTCTATCGGAGCTCGATGGTTGAGTCGTTTTTGGAACCGTTTATAGTTATAAAAGTAAATATATTCTTCAATTGCTTGTATTAAATCTTCTTCTGTTTTAAAATGATTCAAATACAACATCTCCGATTTAAAATGGGAGAAAAATGACTCGATACAGGCATTATCATGGCAGTTTCCTTTGCGAGAGTGGCTGCCAATGATACCTAAATCTAAAAGTCGTTTGTTGTAGGCATGAGATGTGTACTGGAATCCCTGATCTGAATGGAGAATGGTTCCACGCACATCTCTTTTTTGTGCCAACATTTCAATTGTATCTAATACAAGTTCATTATCATTGCGCTTGGATATTTTCCAAGAAACAACTTCGTTATTATAAATATCTTGGACAACAGAAAGATACCGAAATCCCTCTTGGAATCGTAGGTACGTAATATCTGTAACAAGTGCTTCATTTTGTTGACGATCTTTAAATTCACGGTTTAAAACATTCGGAAAAACATTGGAATAGTTCCCTTTAAAGAAGCGACGCTTCTTTCGAATAATAGATTGAATGTTGAGCTCGCTCATTAAGCGATATACTTTTTTATGATTTATAAAATATCCTTCTTCCTGTAAAGCGATTTTCATACGTGGATAACCATATTCCTTGTGCTTTACATGAATAGATTGTATTACTTTTTTTAATCGTTTTTCGGATGCTAGTCGCATGTTTTTCATGCCTTTTGTATGAATCCACTTATAGTAACTTGAACGATGTACACCAGCAAATTTCGTAAGCCACCTAACTGGATATTTCCCCTTTAATGATTCAATGATATGATATCTCTCTTTATATTTTAGTACGCCTCCATTTACAGATTTGGATATTGCTTTTTTAAATATTCAACCTGAGCCTTATAGTAGTCGCGTTCCTCTTCAACGGTATTGAAATGAACACGTTTGCCTTTTAGAGGATTTGGTATCCCTTTCATTCCACTGTTTTTTCCACGTGTATCTGTAATTTCACCACATTCTTTATATTTTTTCACCCAATTTTTAAGTTGAGTAGAACTTCTAAGCTGATATTTTTCCTTTATCGTATTGTAACTTCCTTCTCCGTTTAAATAACTTTGAACAGCTGATAACTTTAATTCTTCTGAATATATATTAAAAGTTAAGCCTTTTTTAGTCATGAAAAATCCCCTCCAAGTAATAGTGTAACATCCATGTATGTACATGGTCTTTTTACACTGTCTACCTAAAGGGGATAATATCATATGTCTAATATGTACGGTCCTAATTTTATAACTTCATGAAGTAATTTATTTATAAAATGATTGTAACAATAGAATATACCCATTTCAGTACATTTCATTTTAAACATAGTGATGTACTATAGTTCTAAACAAATCACAATAATGGATTAGAAGGGGAATAAACTATGTACACAGACGCAATTGAGTATTAAAATTTCAATCTAATTTACCTTTGCATAGATGCAGGTATCAGTTAGTTCTTTACCGTCAGCTGAAAGATCTTCATTACGTAATATCCCTTCAAGCTCAAAACCTAGTTTTTCAGGGATCGTACGACTTTTAGTGTTAGTAGATTCACAGCGTATTTCAATCCTTCTAAATTTGAGTAACTGAAATCCAAGGTTTGTTAACTCACTTACTACCTCTGTCATATATCCATTGCCACTAAATTGCGTATTAATCCAGTATCCAATTTCACATTTAGAAATTTTCCAATTAATTCCGTGAAGGCTAGCAGTTCCAATAAAATCATTAGTATCCTTATGATAGATAAGATAGCGAAAGCTTTCTCTTTTCAAAAAATCTATATGGGCATTTCTCAGGAGAATTTCCGTTTCTTCAACAGTAGGAATTGACTGAAATAAAAGCAACCATTGTTTTAACTCATTAATTGAATCCTTAATAGCTTGGTGTACGACATTCCCGTCACCAGCTTGAAGTGGTGCTCGAAGAATTAGTCTGTCTGTTTCTATTTGTAACGGAACATCTAATAAAATAGAATTCATATCATTTCTCCTCTCGAAAACTTTAAATTATGACAGAATGAAACTTATATAATAAAAAAACTTTCACCCCAAGGAAATAATTCTTGAGGACGAGAGTTGCAATTTCGTGGTACCACCTCAGTTGGTTGATATGTCACCATATCAATCTCTTCGGGTACGTTATTATGATAAATAAATTAAAAAACACCCTATCTCACTAACAGGAGATCCCGTCACAGCAGCACTATAAATTATTATAGAACCGTGCGAAGCTCCTATTCTTTCTTCATTAAGAACTTGATATTTAGCAATACAGTAAAGTTTATCTCCCATAAAGGGGCCTCCCAAAAATTAGTAAACAATAAATATATATTCAATTAATCACTTAGAAATCCCTTTTCACATATTGAGAACCAAACTGCCAGTTGGTACAAAAAATGGTTACCGAAGCAGCCTTAGGTTATTCAACTAATGATTGTAGAAGGAATGAGTGTCGCATTTATTAATCCCGATTTATTTGATTTAAAAATTTACTTCTATGCAGATGGTGAAACAGAATTAATGAGAAGGTCTAGCCGCGATATTGCTGAAAGGAGAGCCGATATCAATTATTTAAGGCGGTCTCATGCAGAACGTCGGATTCAGTACGAAGTGTTTATGCATCCATACAGTCAATGTTTTGATATTATTATCAAAAATTCCGATGAAGCAATATGTCTAGAAAAAAATACATTTGAGTTTTATAGAGTTTAAATGCAAATACTCTATTTGTTATGTTTATTATGAGGGTTCATTTTCATTATTTGGCTCCCAAATGAAGCAACTTTAGTATTCACTCAAAAATCCATTGTCTATGAAACAACTAAATTTTTAAACGGCTTTAATAGACAACTGCCATTTACATAGACAGATGTCTATTGTATTTTTGGCGGCAAGATTAAATAGCTTTTTTGTTACTTTACAATAAAGTATACTTAATATCAGTAATTCATATAATTAGGAGTGATTTCTATATTTAGGGAAAATGCAAAAAGGTTATTTCTGTCATTAGTAACAAATCCAATACTAATAATTGTATACGGCATTTTTTGTTATGAGTTAGCCTTATACTGTAAGTACGGAAGGATGAATTATAATATTTATATTTTGTTATTATGTATAGTACTTTTTATATCTATGACTACATTTACTACAATGCGGGTGATAAAAAATAGAGAATATGAATCTAAAAAATTAACTAATTCAATAGCATGGAGATCCATTTCTATTATCATTATTGTTGCAATTACATCATTTTATGGGATGCAGATTTATAAAAGTGCAATAAATTACAATGGCAAATTGGCATGGTTTATAGAAAGGTTAAAACATGAAAGGTCAGTTAAACTTAAACATAATAATATATATAAATCTGGAGTAGCAGGTATTTTTGAAGATATAAATAAAAAACATTCTTTGCCAAAGAAATTGTATATGGCAACTGATTTTGATCTTACATTTCATTCAGATGGAACAATCACAGCGTTTGATACATTTGTTTATGGGAAAAATGTTGATGGGAAAGAAGAAACTTATTTAATCTCTTATAATAAGAAGAAATCAGAAGATATTACTATAATACGAGACGGGTATGCAAAGCCTGATTATGATGATGATAAATTAGTAGAACCTTTAATTAAAACGGTTAAGGCGATTCCAGTTAAGCAGACGGTTAGAAAGTGGAATGAAAGTAAGTATGGGTTGATTTATTATGGAAAAAGAAATTGGGGATCCAATACAGAGGGAATTATTAATATTACTGAGGATGGTAAGGGGCAGAGTCTTAAAGAAGCAGCTTCTGAAATCATTGGATATACTGTATCTATATTTGTCCCTGGAAAAGAGAAAGAGCTAGTACCTGCTAGATATAACTTAATATGTGACGCAAGTTGGAGTAAATCAAAGACGCCTCCAAATGAAGATAGGCTTAAAGAGAAGAAACAACAAGATTTAAAGAATGAAAAAGAACAGTTTTTCCTATCAAAAGAAGTTGGTTATAAACTAAATATGACAGATAAAGCATTAGGGAGCGCCTTTTATTCATTAAGCAAGACTAGTGATGAAGGGGAAACATGGGAGGTTATCAATCCAGACCCATTTAATAGGGGGATTGGTAGTGTATCAGGAATCACTTTTATAAATGATAAACTTGGGTTTTTAGGAGCAGTTAGACCTTCTGGTAATGAGGGAGAGTTATACCGCACAGATGATGGGGGGGTATCTTTCAAAAAGGTAGAATATCCGCCGCATGAAGTCAAATTAGATCATACACAGTCCACAATAAGTCCTTTTGATTCTCCTAGTATGCCATATGAGAAAGATGGGGTTTTTAATATGTTAGTGGGACAAGGGGCAGATGGAGACTACAATGGCGATAGTAGTGCACTTTATCAATCAAAAGATAACGGAGAGACATGGGAATTTGTAGAAGAAGTGAAAAAGAAGCCCGTAAATCTTTAGATGATCTTAAGGCTTGGATACAATAATCTGACCTATTAAAATCTCAAAAGGATTTTTTTGATACGTTACCTGAAAAAGAAGCAAGTATCTCTAAACTAGAGGAAAGTAAAAAATAAAGAAAAGAGGTTGCCCAAAAGTAACTATTCAGCGACTTTTGGGACAACCTCTTCTTTTTGTTGTATATTTTTAAGAAAATTTAGAATAAAATAAAAATATAACCATCTACCTATTATTCACTAATGAAAAGAAAAGGGGGTAGCGAAATGCAACTGAAGTATGGGAAGCACATTAATATATTATCTATTGTTCTAACTTTGTTCTCTTTTTCCGTAATTGTAAGTTTCTCTACCTGGTTGAGTGGATATTCAATTCCCAACCTTTCTACAATGCTTAAGGTAACAATGTGGAGTGCATTTATTCTTGGAATTATAGGGTTTAGACAAGAGAAAAGCGCACTAGCGATTATAATTATGGGAATATGTGCCTTTGCTCTAGTCGTTCTATATACTTATGCGGTTATAAGTTTTCTTGAGCATTAAACACAAAAAAAAGAAACGAACATTTTTGTTCGTTTCTTTTTTTGGGGGATGATTATTATAAAATAGCCTCTTCTAATGATTGAGTGCTGAATCCAAGAATTGATTTTTGAGTGTTATTCTCATGATCTTTTACAATGATATATGGAACGCCCTGTACGTTAAAGAATTCAAACTCTTCTTTTCCTTCTGGGGTATTAGAGGGGTACCACCCACATTTTTTACTGAAAAAGAAATTGTATTTATAAAGCGAAAAAAACGCTATTCTTTTTGTAACAATATACAGAAACGCCATCCTTTCCTATGATTCTACAGAAAGAATAGCGTATTTTTTCATTTTAGGGGGCATTTCTTTTTATTAGTTTGATAGCGAGGTGACGATACCCCTTTATTGTTTTTCAGACTTCGCTTGTTCTAAAATGTATGCTTCTTCTTGTTCCGGTGTCGCTAATTCGTATGCTTTACCAGTGCTGCTATTGTCCCATTCCCATAATAAATTATGCTCCTCAACCGATTGAGAGAAATCGCCTTCATACCAACGAACCAAAATCTTAAGGTACTGTTCTTTATGTTGTAAGGTTCCACTATTACTTTCATCAATCGCTTGACGTACTTTTTCGATGTTTTCTGGAGTCATTTTGATAAATCCTTGCTTTTCGTGGGATAATACTTTTTGATGAGTCATTTTGTGCATTGCATTGATTATATGACGATCAGAGTTGAGGTCAAGTATTACCTCTTCCCCTTTAATTCTCTCAGTCTGCTTTTCCTTAACGTCTGAACCTGCATACGTACCGACTTTGTAGCCAGTAAAAATACCAACTGCTATAGCAATAACTAAGGTTGATGTGATTTTAATCCACTTTTTCAAACCTCTTACCCCCCTTTTATTGAAGTGTACCATAAAAGAAGAACTGTATGCCCATATCTATCTGTGAGGTCTACATAACGTATCATTATCAATAGTCAACGATGTATAAAATTTTCGTTATGGGGGTAGTTAAAAATATTAGCTTGATAGCGATGTGGCGGTACCCCTTAATGGGCATCTTTTCATATTCAGTAATAAATTTCATAGTATACTAATATTTAGGTATTTATATTGGGAGGATTAAAATGATGAAGAAATCAGTATTAGCAGTTGGTTTATCGGTTGCAATGTTAGCGGCTTGCGGCGAAAAAGAAGTGGTTCAAAAAGAGAAGCCAAAAGCACAACAAACAACTGCGAAAACAGAACAACCAAAAGATTAGCAAACACGAATGATGAAAAGTTTTGAACGTAGAACCAAAGAAATTAAAGAATATTTCGGCGGTACTGTTACAGCGGGTGAATTAAAAAAAGAAAATAACTTGTATGTCTTATATGTTTTCGTTGACAAAACAGCATTGTCAAATGCAGACGAAGGCCTACGGGAAAATTTCGGCTACAGAACGAGAACAAAGTTAAAAGACGCCGTTGCGCAGAGTGGCTTGCAAGAATACGGCAAAACAACCATAAGATACTTCACATCAGACAATAAAACAGAAATTGAATTTGAATAAGTATTCCTGCGGGAGTGCTTTTTTATTTTATTTGCAGGAAATTATCACCATTTGTCGAATTATATAAGCTGAAGGGTGATAAAAATGAGACATAGAAATCTTTTTATGCTGGCAATGAATACGTAAAAACAAAAACATTCACTTATAACGGTTAATAGGAGGAATTATCATGAAAAAATTAGCTACAATTACATTAACAGTAGCTTTAGCTTTAGGCGGTTTGACGGTTATGAACATTAACACACCTGAAGCACAAGCAAGTGAAGATTGTCATTACATCTGTGGTCCTAGCGAAACGGTGAATGGTGTTACAGTTCAAGTTCACGCTACGGAATACACTTTTGGTGGAAACGTAATTGCAAGAATTACAAATAACCGAGCTGAGGACATTCATTATAATGTCAGAATCGAAAAGAAATATGGAGACAACTGGGGAGAATATGATACTTTCTTCCATTGGCAAAATCAATGGGTTCCAGCTGGAGCAAATGATGAAATTTCAACTTTCACAGGATATGGAGAAAACATTTACGACAATGGAACATACCGTTATAAAGTTGAAATTGTAAGTGCTGACGGTTCTGTAGATACAATTTACACTGCAGCAATGACGGTAACAGGGCGATAGCTCATGATTGAGCTTCATTATTTATGATTGTATTTTCAATAATATCATTGATAATTGCGTTGATATTATTATTAAAATAAGCTCTTCGGAGCTTATTTTTTTATATAAAAATTGAATATTAATATTCTATTATTGAGTTTTATCCTCTGTTCATAAACATAAGATTTTCTGGACAGATGTCTCTTAACGTACAGAAAACGCTTAAAATATGTCCGGATTGTGTCTAAACGTACAATTTTCCCGAAATGGTATGGTGAGACCACATCCATCAACTTAAGAAAAGTAAACACCCCAAAAACAAAAAAATGAGCTGACTTCTCAAAAAAACTAACTGTAGAGAAAGAAAATTTTCATTTAGGGGGTACTTCAAAACCTTAGCTTAATGGGCTTTTTTCTTTTTTCTAAAGATCCAGTGTAAGTTCTTTAAATATTTTCATACCAGATAAACCCTATTGGGTTTTAATTTTTTGGATTACGCTACATGCTTGTGAGGCATAGAAAGGTTATATACGACGCCTAAGATATCAAAGACGGTTTCTTCTCATACCTATGGGATTTTCGTCCGTTTTTCTGTAAGAGATCAAACAGACGAAACAATATCTTTGTTAATTCTTTGGTGTCTTTTTGTAGAGATTCATAAATAAGTAGAAAATAATCTTTTATGATATAAATCGTTTTATATTCGCTTAATTCTCGTTTTTTCTTGATGAGAATTAATTGGCAGATTTGAGACACAGAAGCTATTTTGAACGTAAGGGATTTGTAAGGAATAGGTAAGGAAAAAGAGATTTTCATTGTGTATGATGAAAATATAAAGAAGCATGAAAGGAGGAACAGATATAACTTATATATGAAAAACAAACCAGTTAATAAGAGCGTTTCATGGAAAAGAAATAATTTCTGAGGTTAACATACATGCAAAAAGAGGGATTTACCGTTTATTAGGACAGAATGGAGCTTGTAAAAATAATCATTATGAAGATGATTACGAATTCAATGTTGACTTTTTGTCATCGGTAGAGATGATAGCTGTGTGGTGAGTATGAAATATCAAGCAACCACCTATACAATATGAATAGAGGAGAGGAATGCCTTATGAAAACACGTAGTCAAATTACATTTGCAAGTCTTGCCCTTTTAATAGCTGGAAGTTCCCTGTTATATACAACGCCAGCCTCAATTGTAAAAGCAGAGCCCACTCAAAATGTATCTAGTTCGTTACAAACAAGCACTCAACGAGATCGTACTTCCGTCAAGCAAGCAATGCGGGATACATTGCAACTTGGATACCCGGGGATACTTGCTAAAACTTCTGAGGGTGGAAAAACGTGGAGTTATGCCGCTGGGATAGCGGATCTGAGAACCAAGAAACCAATGAAAACAGATTTTCGCTTTCGCATTGGCAGTGTGACGAAGACGTTCACAGCAACGGTTGTACTTCAATTAGTCGGAGAGAACCGCTTGAATCTAGACGACTACATCGAAAAATGGTTGCCTGGTGTCATTCAAGGAAACGGATATGATGGTAACCAGATTACTATCCGGCAGATATTGAACCATACAAGTGGTATCGCTGAATACTCAAGGTCAAAAGACGCTGACTTTACGGATACAAAAAAATCGTATACGGCTGAAGAGTTAGTGAAGATGGGGATTTCTCTGCCCCCAGACTTTGCCCCAGGAAAGGGCTGGTCTTATTCAAACACAGGATATGTATTACTAGGTATTCTTATTGAAAAAGTAACCGGAAACAGCTATGCGGAAGAGATTGAAAGTCGGATTATTGAACCGCTTGAATTGTCGAATACATTCCTACCTGGCAATTCAAGCGTTATTCCAGGCACCAAGCATGCCCGTGGATATGTCCAACCAGACGGAGTAAGTGAGCTAAAAGACGTTACTTATTATAACCCAAGTGCAGGTAGCTCAGCTGGAGATATGATTTCTACTGCTGACGACTTAAATAAATTCTTCTCTTACTTGCTCGGGGGTAAATTACTGAAAGAACAGCAACTAAAACAAATGCTTACTACAGTTCCTACAGGAAAAGAAGGAATCGATGGATATGGTCTTGGAATCTATGAAACTAAGCTTCCAAACGATGTCTCGATATGGGGACACACAGGTGGCATTCTAGGGTTTACTACTCTTGTTGGAGGTAAACTTGGAGGCAAGCATACGTTGGTCGTCAATTGGAATAGTTTGGGTAGAGCTGACAGTCCTAATCCTTTTAAAAATATTTTACTTGCTGAATTTGGTAAGTAGGTAAAAAGGAAAAAAATTTTTCATAGTTTTCATAGTTAAAAATATACTTTTCTAGTTCAAAAGCCCCAACTTATTTTCAAAAAAATTTGGGGCTTTTTTTGTTTTGGTGGCGTTTATTCTTCTTAAATTGATAGATATGTATGGTGACTCCTATATGTAATATTGCATATAAGAATGTTTTGATAAAAATGAAAGCGCTTACCGCAATAGAAACATAAAGATAAATCACATCTTAGCAACAACAAAAGAGGAGGAAATAATATGGAAATCGCAATGGCAGTTTTGAAATTTTTAGGTGGAGATTCAAAAGAGCATAACAAGGTTGTTACAAAAGATTTTAATGAAATACGAAATATCATTAAAGATAATACAGAATTAAGTCTTAAAAATCCAGCATACCCAATTTCATATACAAGCACTTTCTTAAAAGATAATTCAACTGTGGCTGTTCATAACAATACAGATTATATTGAGACTACAACTACAGAATATTCAAGTGCTAAAATGACGCTTGATCATTACGGTGCATATGTTGCTCAATTTGATGTATCTTGGGATGAATTCTCATATGATCAAAATGGGAAAGAAGTACTAACACATAAAACTTGGGAAGGAAGCGGTAGAGACAAAACTGCTCATTTCTCTACAGTCATACTACTTCCACCGAATTCAAAAAATGTAAAAGTCATAGCGAGAGAATGTACAGGTCTTGCATGGGAATGGTGGAGAACAATTATTAATGAACAAAATGTTCCGTTAACAAATGAAATAAAGGTTTCAATTGGAGGAACAACATTATACCCAACTGCTAATATTAATCATAATTAAAGGCAACGTATACGTCCGAAGCGCCCTGTTTACAGGGCGCTTTTTTACTTAGTTGAAAGTATATCGGCGTTTTTTAAATATATCATAATCAATTCGCGAATCTTATAATCATATTTTTAATGGCTGCATGAATGTTTTCAATGATTTCATTCCTTATTATTAAATCTCCATAAATTTAAATTAGCCTATCTTTATTAATTCATTATGTATCAGCATTTGGATTTTTTATAAAGAAAGGGCACTATCATCAAAGTGCCTCTTCTTACTTAATCTACAATGGGATAGCAACACATCGCCATCCTTTCTGTATATTTCTACAAAAAGAATAACGTTCTCTGTGAATTATGGATATAAATTTATCTTAGGTTGATAGTGATGTATGATGCCTCCATATACATAAATACATTTTGTCGAAATTATTAAAAAGGGGAATTTTTCTATTTGAAGAACTAATAATTGATTGTCAATATGTATTAGAAATCTCAATCTAAACTAAAGGAGAACAAAATGGGACAAAACAATAAAGGCTTTTCTGAAACAGGATTGCGCAAAATGCGCAATGTACTGGCGCAGCATGTCGATTCTGGAAAGATTCCTGGGCTCGTCGCCTTAGTCAGCCGAAACGGGGAGACGCACGTCGAAGCGCTTGGAACAATGAGGCATGATGGTGGCGCACCAATGCGTCGGGACACGATCTTTCGATTGGCGTCCACTAGCAAGCCGATCGCAGTTTCACCAGTAATGGTTCTGCTCGACGAGTGCAAACTGCATTTAGACGACCCAGTAGACAAATGGCTGCCCGAACTCGCTGACCGGCAGGTGTTGAAACAGCCCGATGGTCCACTGGAAGAGACCGTCCCAGCACGGCGTCCTATCACTGTACGAGACCTGTTGACCTCCACATTCGGTCTCGGAGTGGATCTCACGTTGATGGGTTCTCCGATCATGAAAGCGTTCTTCGAGAGTGGGATATTCGACACGCCAGGGCAGGATATGCCCGATCCAGATGAGTTTATGTGTCGCCTAGGTGCACTTCCGCTAAGCTACCAGCCCGGAGAGCGGTGGCAGTATCATATCAGTATTGAAGTGCTCGGCATTCTTGTTGCCAGGGTCACGGGTCAGACATTCGAGTCGTTCCTGCGCGAACGCATATTCGATCCGCTGGGAATGAAGGACACTGGTTTCTACGTGCCTGAGCTTAAGATTGACCGGCTTCCACCTGCCTTCAACCCAGATCCGCAGACAGGTGAGTTCATCGTGTGGGATGAGGGTACAGGCGGACGTTACAGCAAACCTCCAGCATTTCAAGCAGGCGGTGGTGGGCTGCTCGCAACCATCGACGATTATCACGCGTATTTGCAGATGCTGTTGAACAAAGGGATGCACGGAACCAAACGGATTCTGTCTAGGCCCGCAGTCCAGCTGATGACCACCAACCGTCTTACTCCTGAACAACAAGTATACCGAGACGATTTGGCCAAAAACAACGTCCATTTGTCGTTTGGACAAGGGATACAAGGTGGCTGGGGCTTTGGGATGGGGGTGCGTACCTATCTTGGAGACTACGCGTCTATCGGTCAATTCGGCTGGGATGGCGGAACTGGCACTACAGCTTACGCTGATCCAGACAAACAGTTTATTGGAATTCTGTTCACCCAGGTTGGGATGTCAACTCCGGCCCCATCGCATCTTATCCAAGACTTCTGGACCACGGTCTACCAAGCAATCGAAGACTGAAACCGAACTTAGGTATTGTTTAAAGGAAAACTCCAAGACAAATTATACGCATGATGGCCACCATCAACACCATGGTTAAAAGCTATGGCAGGACGGGAAGTGTTGGAAGTACTACGAGAACAGTTTGGGATTATTAATAAGAGTCAAATAAAAAATCCTCTTGGATGCAAGAGGATTTTTTTTATTGGGAATAGTAAGGATGAGGGGAGGTGCATTACATATGGGAAAAGGTAGAAGTAATAATGCTGGTAAAAAGCAACCGAATTTCGATGATTCATCTAATTTCGCTAAACAAAGCCAACCGACAGAAAAGAAGAAGAAATAAGAAAAGGATCTCTCTTTATCAAGAGAGATCCTTTTTTAAATATATTGACGTTTCAGCACAACATATCGATTGCTTAACCAAATAGTCATAAATACAAGGCTTAAACTCCTGCGAATGGAAGCCAATTTAATATTATTGTCCTGCTTTTTCTAATGGGTGGAATGATTGCTCAAATTGTAGCCTTGAGGAACCCTCAGCGAGTTCTAAGTATAACTTTGATTGCATCAAGTATTTTTGGCTCTGAAGACAACAAACGGAATTTGCCTCCGATCGATGAGAAGATACTCACTTACCATGCTAATGGGGCCAAACTAAATTGGTCGGATGAAGAATCTGTTGCAAATTACTTGGTTACAGGATCAGTGTTACTCTGTGGTTCAAAGCATAAGTTCGATGAGAAGAGGGCTTATAAGCAGGTAGAAAAAGAAATAAAACGAGCAAATAACCTACTCAGTATGTTTAATCACTCACTTCTTAAAGGCGATGATTCTTATGAGGGGAAGTTAAAAGAAATTAATATACCTACTCTGGTTATCCACGGTACAGAAGATACAGTGCTTCCATACGAGCATGGTCTTGCTCTTGTTAATGGAATTCCCCATGCTGTATTACTAACCGAAGGATCGGGGCACGAGATTCATTGCGACGATTGGGTTCATATAATCAGCGCTATTTCGAACCATATTTCACTCTTATAATCATTATAGGAATCGCATAAAACAAAAACACTTGGAAAAAGGGCCACAATTGAATTTGTAACCCTTTTTTTCTATTGAAAATCAGTTTTGGAGCTGTTACTCAATTATAGAATATTAATACTCAGTGATTGATAATTCTGTCTTGTAAGGGGTAGTACCACATCGCTATCAAGCTAAGGTTTTGAAGTAACCCCTAAACGAAAATTTTGTGTTTTTATAGCACCGAAGTTCATTTTTATCGTTTTTGGGGCAACCTGTTCTGTTAGGTTGATAGGCATGTGGCGGTACGCCATAAAGTACATTTTTCTTGAATGGCTCCAAAAGTAAAGAATCGTTGCCGTACCTCTTAGACGGTTAACTAAACCTGATTTTTTTCATTTTAACGACATGCTCAACGCCGCAGAAAAATAAGTTTATTTTCTGTTCCTGAAAGTAGCCTTTTTATATTTTCCATATGCCTGAAAATAACCATAAACGCCATTAGGAATGCAAATATATAAAAATATAAGGTATTCCCAAAAACAGGAATAAATGAAATGACCGCAACAAGCAATGTAGCACATATTGTACCTAAAGAGACATAACGGGTTAAAGCTACTATTATCACAAAAAAGCCAAGGCATAAAAGGGCCATAACCCAGTCAATCATAAACAGCACAGCCACTGCTGTAAGTGCTCCCTTTCCCCCTTTAAACCCAAAATATACCGGCCAGTTATGCCCTATAACCGCCCCTGCGCCTGCCGCTAAAAGGCTTACGCAATCTTTAGCCTCTCCCGAATAAAAGTAAACGCTAAGGAACAAGCCTATATAACAAGCAATTATCCCTTTTAATATATCTCCCGCAAGAACAAACACCGCAGCAGATTTCCCAAGTACTCTCAGAGTATTGGTAAGCCCGGCGCTTTTGCTTCCATGGCTTCTTATGTCTTTTCCGTATATTCTCCCTACAATCACCGCTGTATTAAGGCTGCCTAAAAGGTAGCCCAAAGCTAAGGCCGCAAAAATCTTTAAAATATCAATCATCACTCTTCTCCCTTTAAATTATTCTAAATTTCTTTTATTTCTCCATTAATACAGTGTTTTAGCATTGGCCTTCTCCAGAAAACTTTTCAATAAACTCCTACTTTTTTTATTCATGTTAAAAGGGCATCTACAATAAGGATACTGATAATAGCTGAATAATCAGAAAAAATGAGTGGCAAAAAACCCTTCATTAGTCACAACATTTTTGATCCAAACTGCACGCTTTCCTTCTTCTACTTCAATGATCCGATCTATTAATAAAAGGGGGTAACGATGGGGAATAATTTCTTTAATTTGTTGAATGTTGACAATATTTAGAACCTAGTACTATTATTTGATTATATAACTAAGTGTAAAAATAATAAAGGGGGATAAATGTATGCAATCAAAAGCAAGAATTACAGCTATCGGTACCTATGTACCTGAAAAAAAGCTGACCAATGATGATTTAGAAAAACTAGTAGATACAAATGATGCATGGATTGTACAAAGAACTGGGATGAAGGAAAGAAGAATTGCTGGTGATAACGAATATGCCTCTACATTAGCTTTTAAAGCTATTGAAAACTTAGTGGAACGTTATCATAAAAGTCTTGTCGACGTGGATTGTATTCTCGTTTCAACAACTACGCCTGACTACACTTTTCCAAGTGTAGCCTGCCAAATACAAGAGCATTTTAATATTCAGCATACAGGCGCTGTTGATTTCAATGCGACTTGTGCTGGTTTTACATATGGATTACATCTGGCGAATGGTTTAATTACATCTGGTCTTCATCGCAAGATTTTAATTGTAACGACAGAAACCTTATCTAAGATTACAGACTATACAGATCGAACTACATGTATCTTATTTGGAGATGGAGCCGCAGCTGTTTTAGTAGAGAAAGATGAAGAAGTGTCTAGCTTTATAGCTACCCATATTGGGACAAATGGGGAAGGAGGTATGCATGTATATCGTGAAAATTTATCTACTACCATGTTTGGAAATCCTTTAAAAACACATGGGAAAATAGTTCAAAATGGAAGAGAAGTATATAAGTGGGCAGCACGGACACTACCAATTGGTATTAAAGAATTGTTATGTCAAGCAGAGTTACAACTGGATGAGGTGAACTGGTTTGTTCCACATAGTGCTAATTTGCGAATGATTGAATCTATATGTGAAAAATCAGGTGTCCCACTGGATAAAACATTAACGAGTGTAACATACATGGGGAATACTTCTTCCGTCTCCATTCCATTGGCATTAGACATAGGTATGAACGAAGGAAAGGTGAAAAACGGGGACACTCTCTTACTCTATGGGTTTGGAGGAGGTCTTACACACGCTGGACATATCATTAAATGGCATTTAGCAAAGGAATAGGAGATGAAATATTCAATAGTAACATAAACGTATTTTATTACATTAAAAATCTTTATAGGGATTCCGTCCCATCGCTATAAAGCTAAGTTTTTACACTACCCATAAAGCAAAAAAGGCGTTATCCTTTCTGTAGAATCATAGGAAAGGATGGCGTTTTTGTATGTCTATTTCTGTATCTGATGAATTACAACTATTTGCACAGGAAATTCAGAGTCTTGTATCCCCAAATACCTTACAGGATCTTGCTAGAGATGTTGGCTTTGTACAGCGAACAAGTAAGTATCAAGCACAAGATTTAGTAGCTTTATGCGTATGGATAAGCCAAGGTGTAGCGAAAACTTCCTTAACCCAACTTTGCAACTGTTTAGAAGCATCAACAGCGATACTTATCAGTCCTGAAGGACTGAATCAACGATTTAACGCCACAGCTGTGCAGTTTCTCCAACAAGTATTAGCCAAATTTCTTGACCAAAAGCTATCTTCATCTATGCTTTTTTCTTCGCCATATACTTCTATTTTTAAGCGTATTCGTATCTTAGATTCAACTGCATTTCAACTTCCAGATGTATTTTCATCGAATTATCCAGGTGCAGGAGGTTGCAGCCATAAGGCTGGCGTGAAAATCCAACTTGAATATGACCTTTTAAGTGGACAGTTCCTTCATATTCATACAGGAACAGGTAAACAACATGATCGAACCTACGGTTCTTTGTGCGTTCCGACAATGAAAGCAAATGACCTGTGTATCCGAGATTTAGGTTATTTTCATCTCAAAGATCTTCAACATATACATGATAAGAAAGCCTATTGCCATCAAGGTAAGAAATTCGTAGTTACATAAAACGAAATAAGGAGCTAAATTCTTATAAATCACTAGCCTTAGAGAAGTGATTTTTTCGTTCTGGGGCATTTATTTTTCTTAAGTTGATGGATGTGTGGCGGTAACCCATGCCCATCAACTTAAGGGATATTTTTATACAAAATGCGATTTTTTCACGTAGTATTTTATTATCGTTTATAGATGGTATAAAAGTAGGTATTTCAAATAAACCCTGACGGGTTTGAATCTTTTTACTATGCTACCTGATAAGTAGAAGTGGTATACTCATAGACAACACCCAAAATATCAAAGACTGTCTTTTTCTCATAACAGTGGAACTTTCGCCCGTTTTTCTGTAGGAGGATAAACAGGAAAAGCAGGATCACTTGAGTTGGAAGCTTTTGATACAATCCGATATAGGCTTCGTGAATTTCATGGGTTTTCCCTGGTTGTAGCTGGAATGGATTTGGAAATTGTTACAGGAAAAAGACCCGCCATTCTTACAAATCTGGAAAATCGAAAATGGCTGTTTATGAAACTTTCTATATTTATACTTAAAGTTGGTGCTACTTCTTTATTGCATTAGATAGTAATGTAATTTATAATACGTTTAAATGATTAAATTCTTAAACGGAAGGTAATGTTAGCCAAATGAACTGTAATGATAAAGTAATGCATATTTTAGAAAATTTAAGACCATGTTTTCAAGGGTTGGGAGATCCAACTCGTCAGCAAATTGTATCACTTTTAATTGATAAAGATAGCTTGAATGTGACGCAAATTGCGGAGAATATTCCCATGTCAAGACCTACTGTATCTCATCATTTGAAAATATTGAAACAATCAGGGTTACTTCAAGTTCAGAAAAAAGGCACTGAAATGTATTATTGTCTTGAATTTAATGAAACAATAAATCTTTTAAAAGAACTGGTTTCTTTAGTTGAAGATGAATGTAAGAACTAGGTACTCGTTTATAGTTTAGGGACACCTTTTGTCCCTTTTTTTAGCGATAATATGTTAAAAAGTTTAAGTTTTTAATCATTTAAACTTATAATCTCACACTAATTAAAATGGAGGTTTCAGATGAATAAAAAAACAGTATTAATTGTTGGTGGGTATGGAGTTGTTGGTAGTCAAATTGCTCGAATTTTACATGATCGACATCCTGATTTGGAAATTAGATTAGGAGGAAGAACCTTAGGGAAAGCGTTACCTTTTGAATCAGAGAGAGTAAAAATAGTCAAGGTAGACAACACAACAGATGATCCCTTAAGAAATTTGGATGATAATTTCACATTAGTTGTTAATGCGGTTAATGATCCTCAAGATAGACTACTCCTATCTGCAGTTCGAAAAAAAATTCCATTGGTTGACATTACTCGTTGGACTGAACGCTTTAAGAGTTCTATTGATCGATTAAAAAATGTTGAGGTGCAATCCCCTGTTGTATTAGCTTCAGGGTGGATGGGGGGGACAGCAGCCCTTTTTTCTAAAATTTATTCAAAAGATCTTCAAGAGGTTACGGTTGATATCAACGCACTATATTCTCTTCAAGACAAAGCAGGACCAAATTCAACAGCGTATATGGACCGGTTAACTATTCCGTTTGAAGTCAAAGCTCGAGAGGGAATGCGACAGGCTTATCCAATGACTAATCCAATCAAAGTCCGCTTTCCCAACGGTTATATAACCAAATGTTATCGTTTGGATACTCCCGATCACGTAACCCTGCCAGAATCAATTCATGCTGTTTCGACTAACTTTCGTATTGCTTTTGATAGTAAAATCTCTACATATGGACTGGTTTCTCTGGTGAATACAGGGATTTGGAAAATGATTAGCGGAGAAAAATTTACCGATTTACGTAAAAATATTCTCTATAAACCTGGAAGGGGAAGTGCACATAACATAGTTATTCACCTTAAAGGTTATGATGCTACTGGTGTATTGCATAGACGATGTGTGAACATATCAGATCCGTTAGGACAGACACATCTTACTGCTTTAGGAGCAGCTGTCCAAGCAGAGAATATTCTACAAACATCTGATATTGTGGTTCTGGATTCTAAAATTTACTTTCCAGAAAATCTATTAGATTTGGGTGTGAATGCATGTGCAATTTTAGACTTTTATAGAGAATATGGAGTTAATATTACGACAGAAAATATATAAAAGGTACCGTTCTATTCGTGTGACCCCTAGTACACATATGGCTATCAAGCTAATAAATACAAATATATCCAAAAAAGAGAGGATATGCATCTTCATGAGAAAATGTACATTCTCTCTTTTTGCGGTGTTATAAAATTCTTAAGTTGATGGGTATGGGATAGCACCAACAAAACACAAATTTCGTACGCTACGACAGCGTAACGATTTTATGCTGCCCGTAAAAAACTGATTAGTGAGAGCTCATAATCTGCGGGGGAGGGAAACCCCCGCGAATTTAAGTTTCACTTTATAAAAAAGTAAGGGCCGGTACCGCTTGTTATTTGACTATTACTTTCCCATCCATTCCTTTCAAGTAGTGGAACCGACATATTAGTTCATATGTACCGGGAGTTTCAGGTTTTACGGTAATTGTTATTTCTTTTCCTGACGGGACTTCGGCGTCAATTCCGAGTTTTTTCACCGTAAAGGTATGTTCTCTATTTCCTTTGTTTTTCAATAGCAACGTCGTCGTTTTCCCAACCGGAACAGTGATGATACTCGGATTAAAGTAATCATCATTCAATTCAACCTCAATAGGCTGTCTCACAACATCGGATTCGGCAAATACACGGAGCGAACCTAAAGTAGTCATAACTACAATCATCGCAAGTGAAATGATTAATCCAGTTAATAGCTTTTTCACAGACATTCACATTCCCTCCTTTCCTAAGCACTAGTGTTTTCAAATTACTAAAATATTATCAATATAAATGGGGTTTAGGCGTGGCTTAAATAGTAATTCTTTCGGCAACTCCTACTAACCAAGTACTAACTGGAATAGGATTTGGGTAAATAAAAAAAGCCTCCACTACTGTGGAAGCCTCTCCAAATGATGTGCAATATCAATATACATATCGGAATAAACCGAATGGATTTCATTACTAGGCGCAGCGTTAGAAGAGAAGTGGACGATTACCATACTTGCTTTCGGATCAATGTAAAGAGTTTGTCCGTAACTGCCTAACACTTCGAAAGCACCTTGTTCATTGTGCGGAATCCACCATTGATTATGATAAGAAATGGAAGCACCATGACCAATTGCGAGCTCACCTTCTTGTACATTTTTCACACTTTCTGTAATAGAAGAAGGGACGATTTGTTTTCCGCTATATTGACCATTATTTAATAGTAATTGTCCGAACCTCGCCATATCTCTAGCAGTTGCATTTAAGCCAGCGCTTGCTTGTTCTACTTTCGTTTCATCTGTAACGTAATACGCGTTTTCTTCCATACCAATTTGAGACCAAATTCGTTCGCTTACATTTTCAGCTAACGATTTCCCTGTAATCGTTCGGATAATCCAAGCGAGTGTTTCAGTTGATCCGTTATTGTAAGAAAAAGCTGAACCAGGTGGTGCAGTTTCTTCTGCTTCTAGTAACATATCATAAATTTTCATAGGACCCTCGTAATTTTTACCTCGGGGTAAAATATTACTAGCTAAATATAGTTGTGCATCTTGATTTTCTAGTCCTAGCTGCATATATCCGTGAGTAGGGTATTCAGCGGAAACTTGCATGTCCAGTAATTGCTGAAGTGTTGCTTTTCCAAACGGTGTATTTTTTAATTCTTTTATGTAAGTGTCAGCTGTTTTCTCTACATCAATAAGATTTTCTTCAGCGAGAGATTGTATGATTGCACCAGTAAACACCTTTGCTAATGATGCCATTCCATGAGGTTCACTCTCGTTATATCCATTGAAATATCGTTCATAAACAAGTTGACCATTATGTACAACGACAAAAGCATCTGTTTTGTTTTCGTCTAAAAGTTTTTTTAGAGGAGTCGTATTTCCAAATCTACGCTCCACAGCAAAATCGTCTAAGTTTTGTAACGCGGTAGGGAAGGGAGCAACTTGGTCAGGGATGTTTTTTACTTCATTTATTAAAGTGAATTCTTTCATATGTGTATACGACCAGCGTAAGTAAGGATCGTCCAACCAGTTTTCTTTTGTGACATTTGCTTTAGTGGGGGTCGTTTTATTATTTTTAAAAAAAGTAAACCCAAGCCCTGTAACTACGAATATTAATACTAGTAACAGTAATAGCAGGGGAGATTTCTTTACATTCATATAGGTACCTCCTTTAGTTTCTATTATAAGTATACGCTCGTCTTAAAATAAATACAAAATAAGGAAAGTAAACGGGTAAGTTTACTTTCCTTATGAACGTTAAGCAGATATTTGTCCGTCTGTACTTTGTTTCTTGAATTTTTGTTTTCGTCCGTGTAATCCATAATATAGAAGTAAAGTGAACGCAACGATAATAGCTGCGATAAAATACATATTATGATAACTTGATTTGGCAGCGACTATACCTAAAATGAAAGAACCGAAGCCAATGCCACTATCAAAGAACGAGTAGTAAGTAGCTGTCGCAGAACCACGTCGATGGTTTGGAGCGGCAGAAATTGCAATCGTTTGGAAACTTGGAATTAATGTTCCGTATCCTAAACCGATTAACATACCTGCGCCAAGGAACCAAAATGAAGTTTGCGCTTGGCTTAAAATGAACATCCCAATTGTGAAAATAATAATAGCGGGATAAATAAGTACATTTTCACCGAAACGATCAAATATTTTCCCTGTAAATGGACGAGAAATGACCACAACAAGTGCGTATAAAATAAAGAAGTAACTTGCAATTTCGCTTAAACCGAGCTCTTTCGCATAAATAGGAATAAAGGATAAAATGCCACTATAAGAAAAGGCTAAAACAAATCCTGTTAGAGCGATTGGAATAGAAGATGGTTCAATTAAGTCTTTCCATTTCATTTTTTCTCGTTTTTGTTTGTTTACTGGTGCTTCATGCGGAATATTGACTAGTAATCCTAATAAAAATGCGAGTAATGAAAATACTGAACAAACGATAAATAGTACAGTAAATGAAAAATGAGAAATAATTGTTAAACCTAAAAAAGGACCAATTACCATCGGTAGACTCATAAATACGCCGTAATAAGCAAGTGCTTCGCCGCGTCTATGAGCTGGTGCTACATCAGTTACAATTGTTCCAGTTGCTGTCGTTGCCATTCCGAATCCAATACCATGTAAGAAGCGAAGGGCAAGTAATAAAAATAAACTTTGCGTACCGAAATACATAACAGTAGCGGCTAAAAATAGTGAAAGTGAAATAAATAATATTTTCTTTCTTCCTAAATCATCGAGCCATTTTCCTGTGAATGGTCTACATAAAACAGATGAAATAAGAAAAACAGTTGCAACTAAACCAATTTCCTCAGGTTTTCCTTTTAGGCTGTCTATAACATAGACAGGCAGAGTAGTCATAAGCATGTAAAATGTTAAAAAGAGAAACAGACTACTAAAACAAGTTCCGAGGAAATCCTTCGTCCAAAGTTTTTCACTTTGCATCGTCATCCCTCCATATTAATGATCTAAATTTTTGATAATTTGTTGTAACAATTGAAAAGCTTCATGTAAGTCTTCTTCTTTAATACCTTCTAGCGTCTTTTCTTCAAAGGAATCAACTTCTTCTTGCCATACTGGAATCATTTTTAGTGCAGTATCAGATAATGAAATCAACTTTTCACGGCGATCTTTTCCTTCAGTACGAATAATCCAGCCCATCGTTTCCATACGTGTTAACGTACGAGTCATCGTTGGTGATTCAACATTTAAATATTGACATAATTCTGTTTGGGTACAAGATCCAGTTTGATTAATGCGGAAAATAACAGCCCATTGCGCACTAAATAATCCTGTTGGAGATACACGTTCATTAAATTTTTTCGTAAACTTACGAGAAGTTTGACTGACAATGTGGAAAAAATGTTGTTTTTCGTCCATGTATTTTGATCCTTTCAAATTAGTTACCTAGCTAACTATATACTTTTTTATAATAATTGTCTAGTAATAGACATGTTGAGTTATGTAAAAATTTCGTATAGGCTTTATGTTGAGAACATACATTCTGTATGTTATTCTTTAAGTAAGTAAAGAATTTTCTTTCTATTAAATAGAATGGGGGAACTTGTGATGATTAAGCCTGCAACAATGGAGTTTGTTTCACTATCGAACGGAGAAACGATTGCGTATCAGGAAGTTGGAAGGCAAAATACAGAAATTCTTGTACTCATTCACGGGAACATGACATCGTCACAACACTGGGATTTAGTTATTGAAAAGTTGCAAGATCAATACCATATTTACGCTCTTGATTTAAGAGGATTTGGCCAATCAACATATAATCAATCGATAGATTCATTACAAGACTTTGCAAGAGATGTAAAACTATTTATCGATCAATTAAAACTAGAAAAATTTTCATTAATGGGCTGGTCAATGGGCGGTGGTGTTGCGATGCAATTTACAGCGAATCATCCAACATTTGTCGAAAAGTTGATTTTAGTAGAATCAGTGGGAATGAAGGGATATCCAATTTTTAAAAAAGATATTAACGGGCAACCGATCGTATCAAGTTTAGTAAAGACGAAAGAAGAAATCGCGCAAGATCCCGTACAAATTGCTCCAGTGCTAGATGCGATAAAAAATATGAATAAATTATATTACCGTACAGTATGGAATCTATTAATATATACACATAATCAACCTGAACCGGATCGTTATGAAAAGTATTTAGATGATATGTTAACGCAACGTAATTTCGTAGATGTGAATTATGCGCTCATTACATTTAATATTTCGGATGAACATAACGGGGTTGTAGAGGGAAATAAGCAAATTCATCATATTAAAGCTCCAACACTCGTCATACAAGGTGACAGAGATTACGTCGTACCGCAAGTAGTCGGTGAGGAATTAGCAAAACATTTGCCAAATGCAGAGTTGAAGATATTAGAAGATTGCGGACACTCACCGTTTATAGATTGTTTAGATGTATTTATAAAACATGTAGAGGATTGGTTAGACAATAAATAATTCCCGAAATATAAAACTTGCATATACTATAGCATTTGTATGTATAAGGGGAGAGAGTCAATGCATAATCCATTTTTAATATATCATTCTCCATATAATGATCATCAATATATAAAAATGATTATAAATCCGATGTATATGCAAGTTTCACCAGCTGTAGTTCCTTTGCAAGTGCAGCAATCAATGGTCCATACACATCCGATTTTATTTGGGTCTTCATTTTATGAAAATCCATATTTTAAGCATTTTCATTACCATGTGAAAGCACAAGTTTGGGAAGGATAAGAAGCTAAAAGGTTCATTCTTTTAGCTTCTTTTTTATTATGAATATTCGTACACGCATTTGAAGAAACAGTTTATAATGAAAAGTGGAAAGCGTGAGAAGGAGAGGGAAAGGGATATCGATGCGTTTTACTTTTTGGATTATGGTTGGGATAGTGGCGATTTCAGGTTTGTCACAAGGGATGCTTTTACCTGCCATTGCAATGATTTTTGAACAAGAAGGGGTTAGTTCAAGTATTAACGGTATTCATGCGACGGCATTATATATTGGGATATTAGTTATTTCACCGTTTCTTGAAAAACCGATGCAAAAGTTTGGAATGAAGCCAATTATCGTTATTGGTGGGTTTCTCGTTATTATTTCATTATTCTTTTTTACACAAACTTTTTCATTTTGGGTATGGTTCGTTCTTAGATTTCTAGTTGGAGTCGGAGATCATATGCTTCATGTCGGAACACAAACATGGATTACGACAACATCAGACCCGAGTAAAATAGGTAGACAAGTATCGATATACGGTGTATTCTTCGGAATTGGTTTCGCAGTTGGCCCGTATTTAGCAAGCACTGTTCAGTACGGTCTTGCAACACCATTTATCGTATCTACTATACTTTGCTTAATAGGATGGCTTTTACTACTACCAACGAAAAATGCATTTCCAGCACAAGATGAGGCAAAAACTGAAAGTAAATCATCCTTTTCTCGTTATAAACAAGTCGTTGGATTAGCTTGGATTGCGCTAATTGGTCCGCTCGCATACGGCGTACTTGAAGCGATGTTAAATAGTAACTTACCAGTATACGCACTTCGCAAAGGATGGTCTGTATCGGAAGTTTCCTTCTTATTACCAGCATTCGCAGTTGGGGGCATTATTACACAAATCCCGCTCGGTATATTAAGTGATAAATACGGGAGAGACCGTATTTTAACGTGGACGTTCAGTGTAAGTACGGGCATTTTCCTACTTGCAGCAGTATTTGATCAATATTACTGGATCGTCTTTGCATGTATGCTTATAGCAGGTATGGTCATTGGCTCGTGCTTCTCACTAGGGCTTGGATTTATGACAGATTTATTACCGAGACACTTACTACCAGCGGGTAATATATTATCCGGAATCGCCTTTAGTATAGGAAGTATTATGGGACCTGTATTAGGAGGCGTATTTATAGAAAAAATACAGTATACAAGCTTTTTTATTGCGGTTATGATTATAATGGGAATTCTCGCAATGGTATATATGGTCTACATGAAGAATCAATTCGCATCAAGAAAAATAGAAAGTAGGTTAGGGCATGACAAAACAACCTAATAAAAAGAAATTTGAAGTACTCGAAAACGAAACAATTACAGACTGCTTAGCGCGTATGGAACAAGAAGGATATGCACCGTCTCGTCGCATGGAAGAACCAATCTTTCATGAAGTGAAGAAAGACGGAAAAACAGAAGTTGAACCATGCGGTAGAAAAATTGTTTTTGAGGGGAAATTGAAGTAATCAAATAACAGATTTTCTTTTTGATACAGAACAAGCCATCCAATTCATCCTCTATGAATTGGATGGCTTGTTTTTTTACACTTGATCAGTGAAGGAAAATATATTTTCTGGGAAGAACGAAAAGACATGCCCAATTCTTCTAAATCCTGTTTTCTAGACTGTAGCTTCATGTAGAAAACTTTGCAACAGAGCCTTTATTTATTGTTTTTGCTAAAACTTATGTACAATTCACAGTGCGAAACAACACATATAAAATGCCACTTCCTTTTTCATTTCTCCTAATTGGCTTCTTTATATGGATCGCAGAAAATATTGCTACTTTTTTCGTATATTGATAAAATAAGTTCTTGGGTCTTATTTGTTGTTATCAGTATAATGATTGTCGCTCAACTTAAAGAAATTAGTTACACAGATTTCGCACTATCTAAAGAGGGGACGGCAGCGATTCCCTCTTTTTGGAGCCACTCACAAACGTAAAGCAAGAGAGGAGGCTATATGAACTATTCTCCTCTCTTGTTTAGATTAACCAGCTACTACAATTGGAACAGGTATATCAAGTTCAATATCTGGAGGATGTTGATTGGAACCTAGTCGACATCCTGGTGGATAATGTTTTTCTAGCAATCTATCAATTCTGATGGAATCGATAGATTGTTAGAAAGTGGAAAAAAATATCCGTATATTCCGAAGCAGATGTAACAGAGTGTCCTTCCATAATTAAGTGTAAAACCAAAATACGTTGTTTTAAAAAGTTATTTGTTAGAACTGGTTATAAGTAATAAAACAGAAAAGAGGATTACATGTTACATAATTTACAGAGAAGTAAAAGAATTTTTTTATTATGTCTTATTTTTTTAGTGCTTTTAACCGCTTGTGGTAATACGGATGTTAAGACATCTAAAGCTTCATTACCACCGGCTCAATCAAATATAGATAAATCCTTAAAAGCACCAAATTGGGTAGATAAAAGTCCTATTCAACAATCTCCTAATTTTACGGAAGATAAAAAAGTAAAATCGGTTGTGAATTTAATAGCAACGGGTGATAATTTATACCATGACGCAGTAATTAAAGATGGCAAACAAAAAGACGGTTCATATGATTATAACTATATTTATGAAAATATCAAAAAAGCTGTTAAATCAAGTGATCTTGCTATAGTGAACCAGGAGACCCCGATTGCAGGAAATAATTTAAAAGTACAGGGATATCCTACTTTCAATACACCTGAAGAAGTAGGTCAATCTTTAGTGGATACTGGATTCAATATAGTGACTCAAGCGACAAATCACGCTATGGATATGGGTATTAAAGGTGTTGCGAATACAAGAGAATACTGGAAGAAATATCCGGATGTTATCCCGGTAGGCATTAATGAGAGTCAAAACGAGCGCAATGAAATAAAAACGATTACAAAAAATGGGATTCGTTTTGCATTACTTAATTATACATATGGTACGAATGGAATTAAAATTCCAGCTGATAAGTCTTGGGCATTAAATTTAATTGATAAAAAAGCGATACAAAATGATGTGGAAAAGGCAAAGAGTAGTTCTGATATGGTGATTGTTATGGTGCATTGGGGAGTTGAATATACCTCTACACCTTCAAAACAACAAAAAGAAGTTGCTCAATATTTAACAGATTTAGGTGTAGATGTAGTAATTGGAAATCATCCACATGTAATTCAACCAATTGAGTGGAAACAAAATAAAGATGGACATCAAACGCTAATCTATTATTCTCTTGGAAATCTTATTTCTGCTCAAGAAAAATTAGAAACATTGGTTGGAGGATTATCTTATATACAATTTGTTAAGTATGAAGATAAAACTTTTGGTATACGACAAGCGGCACTCGTACCGACAGTAACCGACTATGCTGATGGTAAGAAACAATTTAAAATTCAATTTTTAAAAGATTATTCGGATGAAAATTCTAAAAATCATGGGATTAAAAAATTTGTAGGTCCCGTTTCTTTGAAGGATTTCAAGGATATTCCTAGAGATGTGTTGGGAAATTGGTATAAAGACTAATAAACAAAAAGGGAATGAGATACAATTAAAAAATTTATAATTTTAGCATTGGTATTGACATTGGGATGGAGCCTTGCTGCTTGTAGTGGAAAACAAACATCTCAGGAAACTACTAATAATAACGATGAAAATAAAAATGAGATAAATGCGAATAAAAAAGATGTTTTACCTATCTCTGATCTTAATGATTGGAGAATTATTCTTGTAAATAGAGAACATATGCTATCAAAGGAACTAGGGATTGAATTAACAAGTATCACTCAAAATGCTAAGCCAAATATGAAAATCGATAGCAGAATTGCAACTTCCTATCAGGATATGGTAACAGCTGCAAAAAAAGAGGGAATCAATCTTTATTTAAGATCAGGTTATCGAGCTATAAAATTACAACAAACTTATTATGATGCTTCAGTTAAAAGCTATAAATCTCAAGGTTTGTCGGATAAAGAGGCTAGTGCTAAGGCATTGGAATATCTTCAGTATCCTGGTGCAAGTGAACATCATACTGGATTAGCGTTAGACATTATTTCAGTTGAATGGCAGAATACTGTAGAAGATTTAAATGCAAAATTTGAAACGACTGATGCATTCAAATGGTTAGATAAGAATGCTGCAGAGTATGGGTTTATTCTCCGCTATCCAAAAGATAAAGAGAATATTACTGGCATTAAGTATGAGCCATGGCATTATCGTTACGTAGGAAAAGAAGTTGCTGTTTATCTAAAAGAAAAAGGATTAACTTTAGAAGAGTATTGCGAAAAAATTAAGTCTAGCAAGTAAAAATACACTTGGATTCTATTAAAAAGCCATATCTGGTGGAAGTATTAACCTTCCTCCTAGTATTGCGAAAACGGTGTATGATAATTTGAGCACGTATGAACCAGTTATCGTGTGAAAAGATATATGTATCAAGAAATTAAATTTATAAAAGAAGCAGTGAAAAAGGATCTGATATTCATATCAGATCCTTTTTCATTCGTAACATAGAATAGTTGATTACTGTATCTGCTTAACTAGGCTTTAGAGACTGCCTACTTTCCAGATGCTACAATATTAACCTCGCCATCTTTTTTGTTTTGGATGTTAGCTTTTCTTAGCTTGATAGACATGTGGAGGTAGCCCAAACACTGCGATTGGTAGTGTTTTTTATTTGTTAGCATCTTACAAATTTTGTTAAGATGAAATAGTTGGTGTAGGGAAAATATTTTAGGAGCTGAATAGGGTGAAGAGATATTTTGTTAATAATCGACATAAGAAAGTACACATCACAGAATGGGGTAATAAGAAAAATCCGGTTATCTTTTGTTTACATGGGTTAGGTGGCTCTAGTCTTACTTTTATAGAAGTGGCTGACAAACTAAAAGATGAGTATAGATTTGTTACATGTTTTGTGCAACTAACAAATCAGATGATGTTCACTATTGCTTTCATTTCTGCAATAACGAATTCAATAGATGATAGAACGTATATTTGGTATAATTGAAACATACTACTTAAAATGATGCACATGAGTTATAAAATTTATGTAAAGAGGTAAGGACTACATAACAATAACTAAATTTAAAAGTTCTAGTACATATAAGATTCAGTTCATGTTAAGCAAATTCATTATCAGAAAGGAAAAGATGTAATGAATCAAATTTCATTTGAAGATTTATTTGAAGAGGAAAAAGAAACGGTGGAGGTAGCTGAGATACCAGTACCTTTATCGCCATTGCAACAAGATATATTGGGATTATTTAATTCTGAAGAAATAAGTGCACTTGAGCTATGTGAACAATTAGTACGAGCTGGTAAAATACCCGATGAAAGATTCACTACGAATAAGCCGAAAGCATATGGACAAGTATGCTTACTATTAGAAGGTTTTGTTAAAGAAGGAAAGCTGGTTTTTGTCAAAAGTGATGAGAAAAGAGATAGGGTATATAAAGTGAAACTTTAATCAGTGGGGGGCATCCCCCACTGATTATTAGCCTACACCAATCGGGCGTTTACGGGCAGCTATTCTCCCACCTAACTTCTTTGCTCCAGCCGAATTTTGAGGTGGGAGTCTTACTGCCCACAAATAGCGGGATAAAATGAAAGAAGAAGTTTCTAACACATAAGTTGTACAGGGTATAGTAAAGAAATAAGGATGAAGCATCATTAAGCATGTAAAGAAAAGTTAAAGTTATGTAGGGACTAGGTTTAAACGGCCTAGTCCCTTATATAAGTGGGAAATGTAAATAATATTTTTTGTTTGGCTTTTTCTTCGCGTTGCTATGTTATCCTTTAATAAAGCGATAAATGAAACTAAAACTTAATCACGTGAGGTTAGTTTTAAATGATAAAGAAATTTACTAGAGTAGTATTAACTGCAGTTATGCCAATCGGTCTTATTACCGGTTGTGGGACTACTGAAAAAACTGAAGTACAAGAGCCGAAAGCGGTACAAGCGGAGAAAAAGGATTATACGGATTACTCATATGGTAGCAAAGGTATATTAGTAAGCGGCAAAGCGAAAGAACGTCAACAATACGAGATTGGGTATATGGATGATAACAAGTTAATTGGGATCGATGAAAATATTGAGGACTGTATTATTTTAGATAATAAAGATGAAGCAGGTTACATTTGGAAACAAATAGAGCGCGGATCTATTATTGAAGTGCAATACGGTAAGGACCGCAACGACATCGTAGGCGTACAATTAGTAGGAGATCGTGAGCCATACGAAATTAGTGACAAGTTTGATCGAAATACGATAAACGAGATTGTTGGAAAAGTTAAAGGTAATTTGTAATAGATGTATTTTGCTAGTATATGATCTATTATCATGACATGGCGAATCGCATACATAAAATTTGAAATCAACGGCATTTTTAATATGAAAATGCCGTTGATTTATTTTAAAAAGTAAATGGTATTCTATAATCTTGTAGAAAAATACGTATTAAAAAATGCACTAATAAATTATTCCCCTTTTATTTATGACGATCGCCGTAAGGTCATTGCCCAAAATAAAAGAGCACAAGCACTAACGGATGCACCTAATATACAAACTCCGTTCCATCCGTAGCTTGCATAAATGTTTGTGGAAAGAATTGCACCTGTTGCACTGCCGATAGAATAAAAAATCATGTAACTGGCAGTGAGGCGACTTCTCGCTTCTGGACGCACTGTGAAAAGTATACTTTGATTGGTGACATGTACAGCTTGCACAGCTAAATCTAAAAGGATAACACCGATAACTAGTAGGAATAGAGAATGGTTCATTAATTTAATTAGGAGCCATGAAAGTAATAATAAGGATAAGGCTATGCCAGTAGTTCTCTCTCCGAATCCGCGATCAGCAAGTTGTCCGGCTTTAGTGGCAGCTAATGCACCAGCAACTCCAGCAAGACCAAATGCTCCGATAGCTGTATGTGATAGATTATATGGTGCAACACTTAGAGGTAAAACTAATGAAGTCCATAAAATACTGAATGAAGTAAAAATAAGCAATGCTAATATTCCGCGAATACGTAAGATCCTTTCTTCTACAAATAATAAGAGAACAGAACGTAATAATTTACGATAGGTCATAGCTGTTTTTTTATGTTCAAGACTAGGTAAATTACGATATAACAAACCAATTACGAAGAGCATAAGTACAGCAGAGGTGAGATAAACGGAACGCCATCCCGCTAGATCTGTTAATGTTCCGGCAAATGTACGTGCAAGTAGAATTCCTATTACGACACCACTCGTGACGAAACCTACTATTCGCCCACGGTCTTTTGGGTTAGCTAAAATGGATGCGTATGCGACGAGTGTCTGCGTAACAGTCGCAAGAATTCCGACTAAGGCCATACCTATAAAAAGTACGGTACTGGAAGGAGCGACTCCGACCACAATTAAAGCGAAAACGGATAAAAGCATTTGAACAATGATAAGTCTTTTTTGGTTTAACAAATCACCAAGTGGAACTAATAAAAGTAATCCGAGTGCATAACAAACTTGAGTAATCGTAATAACGACACCAATAGTTGAATGGTTGATCTTAAACGCATTTGATAAAGAATCAAGTAGAGGATGAGCGAAGTATATATTCGCCACAGCCATCCCGCAAGCTATTGAAAATAATAGAGTTATATAGCGGGGCATGATTGTATTGATAGGTGATTGGAACTGATCATTATTCTGTGTAAGAGCAGCTGTCATTTTTTCTTTAGTATCCATAATATCATCTCCTTTTGTTATTAAAATAATGTACCGAACGGTATGTTATTTCGTAAGTCAAATATAATCAGGGATAAGTTACTATGTCAAGTGAATTGTAAATTAAATTCAGTTTCTTTTGACATATCATTTATAATTTAATACGATATATAATATACTGATTAGTACATAAAAACGTGATTTATAATTTAGAAAACAGGTGAAAAAAGAGGAGGGGTTAAATGGCTCGACTACGTGAATTTGATAAAGAAAAAGCTTTAGATGCTGCTATGCAACTTTTTTGGGAGAAAGGATACGCTGCTACTTCATTAAGTGATCTAACTGCTAAAATGGAAATACAAAGACCGAGTTTATATGCAGCATTTGGTGATAAAGAAGGGCTGTTTGAAGCTGCATTACGGAGATACACGAATTTACACGCAGCTAGCATTCGAACAAAACTTCAAAAAGAACAATCTGTAAAAGAGGCCATTCGTATATTTTTTGAAAATATGGTGGAAGAGGAATATAAAAAAGAATCAAATAAAGGCTGTTTTTGTATTAACACAATGGTTGAGATTGCCCCTCATAATGAAAAATTTGAAGTGCTGACTAGAGAACATCAAATGTATCTTTCAGTTATATTTCAAGAATTAATTACTAAAGGCATTCAGTCTGGAGAACTGCAAAGTGATGTGAATGCTAAAGCATTGGCACAAACGCTAGTCACTTCATTAATTGGATTAACGGTGTTAATGAAATCTCGCCCAGAACGTTCATTTGTAGATAATTCGGTATGTATCATATTATCGTTACTAAAATAAATGTAACAGAATTGTATTTCAATCAACTATGTCGATTATAGACACTTTTATTTATAAGCTTTTAACTTTAAGCACTGAATTGTCTACGAAGGCAACAAGTGCTTTTTATTTTCGTGTAAATATGAGCAGGTGAATCATAATGGTTGTCTGCAATATATGAAGATTGTTGGAGACATTTGTAATTAGGCATCGGATAAGAGATGAATGAAAACACTATATAAGCCCCTTCAAAGCCCCTTATAAGCACCTACCAAGTAATAAATCACTAAGAAAAAGAAAAAGAAAAAACAAAAACAAAAACAAAAACAAAAACAAAAACAAAAACAAAAACAACTACAAGAACAAAAAAGCGCGAAAAAATAAAACCGTCGTTGTAGTAGTTAAAAAAATTTGGAATTCAAATGCAAAAACAAAGCCCTCATTCCTATATGTATATTGAAGGATTGAAATTTGCCTTTTTATGAATAAAAGGAGGTGGGAAACATATGGCGGTGTACCGTAATGTGCAGGTGAACTTTTGGCAAGATGAATTTATTTTAGATTTAACGCCAGAAGAGCGTTATTTTTACATATATTTGTTAACTGGTACGAAAACGAAGCAATGTGGAATTTACATATTACCGAAGCGTTTGGCAGAGCTTGAAACTGGTTACAGTATGGAGACTGTTGAGAAGTTATTGAACCGGTTTGTGGAATACGGGAAGATTTTATATGATGCGGAAACGAAAGAGTTATTCATTATAAATTGGTTACACTATAATCCTATTTTTAATGCGAACATAGAGAAATGTGTATTACGTGAGCTGAAAATGGTGAAAAGTAAAGAGTTCCTACATAAGTTTTTACGTAAATGTCTTGAAGAAGAATGCAAGATTCCGTTATTACTTCAGTATTTTGGTATGCCAGAGGAAGAGATTGATAGTAATTCACATCAAGTAATTATTCAAGAGAAGGAAGAGGTAGAAAGAGTAGAGGATGCCACTCCGCATAGTGAAGTTTATAAATTTTACGAACAAAACATTAGTAGTCTATCTCCATATATCGCGAAGGAATTAAAGGAATGGATGCAAAGAGTTTCAGGAGATAAAGTACTAGAGGTACTTAAAATTGCGTTTGAAAATAATAAGGGGACACTTGCTTATGTGAAGGGGATTTTGAGGAATTGGTGTAGCGAATATAGTGGAGAAAAGTGTGTAATGGGAAGTTTAGAGAGAAGGAGAAGTGTTTTGAGTAGTGTTTTTTAATTTACATAAATTTAATACAGAATATACGTTCGTATACAGTGGGTTGTATGCTATACTACAATTAAATAAGGGTATTTTTATAATAGATAAAAAGATGCGGGGGAACAAAGTTTGACTACTAATACATCTCATTTGTTTCAATATATTCATATGACAGAAGAACAGGAACAATTATCATCACGTTATTTAGAAACGAGAGAAGAAGAGGTTTTAAATAATATTCAACTAACGACAATTAGAGATCAAAAAAGAGGCGATTTTGCCGAGCGATTTATAAATGATTTTAGAAAAGTATATAAACAAGATCCGGATTTCTTTCGGTTATTTTATTATTTGCTAGGGGAGCAATTGTTAAATGTTCTTATAATAAGGTTTAAATATGTGAATTTTTCTAATATGAAGGTTTATTTAGAAAAAAGTGAACTTCCTTTGGAGAAACTTGTAGCAAGTGCATGCAAATATTTATCCAATATTTCAAGTTATGTGGATGAAGCGTATGTTTTTCTTAGAGAATTAATAAGCGAGAATCCGAACTATATAGAAGAGCAGTTGTCAGCTTTATCAATAAAGCAGCAATTATCGCTACTTCTTGTAATGTTTGAAGTAGATTATGAGAGATTCCGTACATATAGCTCTTTATTGGACGAGAGATTAGAAGAACATGCTGAATTTATATTGAATTTGAATGGAGAAAAGGAAAAGGTTGAAGCTGTTGAACGGTATATAAAAGGTGAAAGTGATAGGGAATTATTTGTAGGTGGGGCTTTACCAGAATATATTTGGCGGCTATTATTTAGTATTCATAAGTATTCAAATGTTGCGAGGCGATATGTTGAAATATTAGCGAAGAGAAACGTTTGGGGTTTTATGAACCATGCTACGCGTTACATGTGTCAAGCTCTCGGTCAGCTTCAAAACTACAAAAGAACAGGTAGTGTAAATAAGAAAACATATGATGAAATTCAAAGTTTTTGTAAACAGTTTTGGATTTCTGAGGAAAGATTTTTTGCGCACCGTCTGAGGCAACATGATTTAAATAATGAAGAATTTTGTAAGACGTATGAATATGAATTGCTATGCTTCATGGCGAAAGAAAATCCTAAATTTGTTCAACGTACTTTGCATTATTTAAGTAAAATTAATTATCTCATCATCGCACGAATGTTAGCTGAAAAAGGACATGAGCTAAATAGAGGGAAAATGCGAGAAGAATTTTTTGTGGCTGCTTTGCAAATTAAATTGTCTACAGTGCGGGATACATATCGTGATTATTTAATAGGGAAAGTGTCATTTGAGGATATGAAGCAAATACTTAAAAATCCTAAGTATAGAAGTATGTATTGGGGGATGCCAGTATTAGAGGTTGCACTCCTTTGGGATGTAGATGATGTAGCGAAGAGGGAAGCTGTACTTACACTGCAATTCGGAGATGAATATAACGTTAATTTATACGAACTTCTGTACGAATGTTCTGTCAGAGGGATAGAACCGAAACAAGTATTAGAAGATCTTCTTTCGTATGGATTAAGTCAGGAAAAGCTTATCACTTATGCAGTTGAACAAGCTGCATGCTACAGTGAAGAGAGAAACAAGGCGAAGGAAGCGCTCGTTCATGTCATTGTAAAAGAACAAGCATACATAATTGAACGATTTGATGAATATTCTGCTGTGGCCAAAGCGTATATTTTAGAAGAGTTAGCAAAGGATAACATGATTAAAATGCGTCCCATTTTGATCAAATGCTTAGGAGATTCATCTAAAAAAATGCGCGAGTCTGTAGTGGAAATTCTTTCGAAAGATGAAGGAGCTGCGGCAAATGTAGCAGCTGAACTTCATAATAAAAAGAAAATTGTTCGTGAAAGTGTGATGAAAATACTACTAGAGTATAAGGTTAGGAAATATATACAACTGGTACAGGAAGCTTTACAAGAAAAGAAGAATGCTTCTTTTGTTGAGAAATTTGCTCCGTTACTTGAAGTGGGTGAAGATTCAGAAAATATAGAAGAACTTTGTAGTCGTATAGTAACGGAACAAAAAAGAAATTCATTTGTGCAATGGATTGGGAACGAACCACAAATTCGTCTTCGTAATTCAAATGAAATAGCCGATGTAAAACTTCCGCTAGCATATGTAAATCAGTATGTATCAGATTCCGTTATTGAGAAGAAAGATGCGGCTGAAGTAATTAGTACTATTTTGAATGAACAAGACTTGAAGGAATATGTACAAGAAATATATCAAGTATGGATTTCTCAAGATGCAGATGTGAAGAAACGTGGTATTCTTTCGTTATATGGGATGTATAGTGATGATAAAATGGTCGGTATACTTAAAAAGCAAATTGATGAATGGGTGCTTGATATGAGAGGAAAGATTGCAGCAGATGCTGTTCGGGCTCTAGGGTTGTCCTCATCTAAGCTTGCACTTGTGTCTATTCATGCGATGGCATTTAAATATAAGCATAAGTTAGTGCGTAATGCGGCAAAAGAAGCACTAAGTCTTGCTGCGAAAACACGTGGTATAACAGAAGAAGAGTTGGAAGATCAATTGGTACCAAACCTTGGTTTCAATATACGTTGTGAAAAGAAGATTGATTTTGGAAATAGATGTTTTACTGCTATTTTAACTTCAGATTCAAAAATTGAATTAGCGACAGAAGAAGGAAAACGTATGAAGTCACTTCCAAAGCCAAATGCAAAAGATGATGTAGAAAAAGCTGAAGAAGCTAAGAAAGAGTTAGCCGCTTTAAAGAAAGAGCTTCGAAGTGCTCTTTCCATGCAGAAACAACGTTTGGAAACTGCTCTATCACTAAAGCGCTATTGGTCATACGATACGTGGAAGCCGGTATTTATGGAAAATCCAATTATGAAGCAATTTGCCATTTCACTTGTTTGGGGTGAATATACGGAAGGAAAGTTGCTGAGAACGTTCCGTTGTGTGGAGGATGATATGTTTTATTCAATGATAGGAGAGCATCATGAGCTTTCACCTGGAACTGTTATTGGTTTAATTCATCCGTTAGAATTATCCGAGGTGGAAAAGGAAGTGTGGAAAGAGCAACTGACAAATTCCGGAATTGTTCAGCCATTCCTACAAATTGAACGGCCAGTGTTTGTAGTAGAGGAAAATGATAAGATTGATGTTGAGAGATTTGGCGGTATTTTACTAAATGGTCGCTCGTTATTCGGTAAGATGACGAAACTTGGATGGACTCGCGGATCGGTTCAAGATGGCGGTGTTTATTATACGTTTTATAAAGAAGACACTAGAACTGGAGTAGGAGCGGAACTTTCATTTAGCGGAGCGCCAATTGGATATGAAGGTGAAGAAGATGTATGTGTATTTGAAATTCAATTTTATAAGGCAGGCAAAGTGAACCGCGGTTCATATGAATACGACGAAATTGATGATGAGAGACGCATTGTACCAAAACAAGTAGATAAGCGCTTCTTTAGTGAAATGTTATATGATGTGCAATTAGCGACCGATTCAAATCTTGGTCATAATGAAAGCTGGCGTAGCGGACGATAAGAAAAACCCCCTTCATTGATAGGAAAATGAAGGGGGTTTTTCAATTTTTCTAAAAGGTTCTTTCACAATAGAAGCGAATAGATTGAGAGAGGAGGGATTGTATGGAAGTCGTCATAAAAAAGAAACGAAATAGGGGAAAAAGAATTTTTATTTGGTCTAGTAGTATCGTTCTTTTTTTGTTTATTTGCGCTATGATTTTTTTGAACATATATACGCTTAGTTCTGTGCCAAAGATAGATGGAACGATAAAACTTGAGGATTTACAACATGCTGTTGCGGTGAAACGAGATAGTAAAGGTGTACCACATATTAAAGCGGAAAATGCGCATGATTTATATTTCTCGCAAGGGTATGTACAAGCGCAAGATCGTTTGTTTCAAATGGATTTAAGTAGAAGACAAGCTTCTGGTATGTTAAGTGAAGTTGTAGGGGAAGCAGCTGTTGATCGAGATAAATTGTTTCGAACGCTCGGTTTACGGCGAGCAGCCGAAGCGTCTGTTAGTCAATATGATGGAGAAGCGAAATATGCCCTGCAGTCATTTGCTGATGGGGTGAATACTTTTATACGTGAGGCAAAAGAGGAAAAGAAATTGCCGGTTGAGTTTACTTTATTAGGCTATGAACCTGCTGAATGGTCAATCGTGGATTCTTTAACGATTGGAAAGTATATGGCGTTTGATTTAGGAGGACATTGGCACGGACAAGCATTTCGATATTGGGCGCTGAAAAATTTACCGAAAGAGCAAGCAAATGAGCTATTTCCTACATATCCGAAAGATGCGCCTAGATTGCTAGCTGAATTGAAAAATACAAATGTGGATGTAGCACAAAGTTTTTCAAAGACAGTTATTCCACCAGAGTTTAACGGTAGTAATAACTGGGTTGTGAGTGGTGAAAAGAGTGTATCTGGTAAGCCGATTTTAGCGGATGATCCTCATTTATCTCTTGCGACACCTTCTATTTGGTATCAATCGCAACTTGAAATGAAAGATTTACATGTGAGTGGCGTTATTTTCGCAGGAGTACCAGGCGTTATATTAGGACACAATGACAAAATAGCATGGGGCGTTACGAATACAGGTCCTGATGTGCAAGATTTATATATTGAGAAGCGAAATCCTAATAATGAAAATGAATTTTTGTATAACGATAAATGGGAAAAGGCTACGGTTGTTGATGAATCTATTAAAGTAAAAGGCGGGAAAACAATTCCGTATAACGTTACGGTTACGAGGCATGGTCCAGTTATTTCAGAGTTTGCGGATAAAGGAAAAGAGAAAACAAAAACAGTATTCGCTTTGAAATGGACTGCTTTGGAGCCTTCCGCTGAATTAAAGGCTGTATTAAATATGAATAAGGCGAAAGATTGGAATGAGTTTGAAACGGCTCTTCAAGATTTTCATACACCAACTCAAAACTTTGTGTTTGCATCAAATGACGGAACCATTGCTTACAAAGCGAATGGAAATATACCAGTGCGTAAAAAAGGTGATGGTAGTTTGCCAGTGCCAGGATGGACAGATGAATATGAATGGGAAGGGTATATTCCGTTTGATCAGCTACCGAAAGTAATAAATCCAAAACAAGGGTTTATTTCAACTGCAAATAATAAAATTGTTGATGATAATTATCCGTACCATATCAGTAATACGTGGGCGCAACCCTACAGGCAAATGCGTATTCAAGAGTTTTTGCAAGAGAAGGATAAGTATACGGTAAAAGATTTAGAAGAGTTACAGATGGATCAAAAAAATTTATACGGGAAAGAATTTGCTCCTATATTTTTAAAAGAGTTAAATAAAGCATCTTTAAATGAAGTAGAGAAAGAAGGCGTAAAACAATTAACAAAGTGGAATTTTTACGATAGTAAAGATGAAGCTGCACCATTAATATTCCATTTGTTAATGAAAGAGATTTCGAATACGCTATTTTCAAAAGAAATACCGAAAGATGTGATGGAGTTATTTGAAGGGAAGTCACAAGTAGTTGATGAATTGATTCGAAAAGAAGTAGCAGGAGAAAATAGCGCTTGGTTTACGAAGTACGGAGGGTTCACGAAAGTTGTGCATACATCGTACGAGAATGTAATGAAAAAATTACAGAAGGAATATGGACCTGATGTTGCAGAGTGGAAGTGGGGCGATTACCATCAACTTGCTTTTACACATCCGATTTCGAGATCATCTAGTATGTTAGCATTACTTGCATTTAATCGTGAGAAACCAGTTCCAATTGGCGGAAGCCAAGTTACCGTTCAAGCAGCAAGTTACGGAGATAACGGTATTGTCAATCACGGAGCTTCTTGGCGATTCGTTATTGATACGAAAGATATGTCAAACGGTTATCATATCGTAGGGCCAGGACAATCGGGACATTTTAGAAGCGATTGGTATCATGATCAAATAGATGATTGGGTGAACGGTGATTATCATACGACTACACTTAATACAGATGGGATAGAAGGGAAAGTGTTAAATTTAGTCCCTAAATAATGTGTAGATATTTTGAGATGGAATGGTTTGTAAAGGAGCGGGAGAACCGCTCTTTTTTTGAATTATTTTTCTTATGGAATATATGTGAAACATTGTATAGAATAAGCAAGAATGCCAAACAATATAGGGGGAAACTTGTGAAGAAAAGTAAGAGTTTAGTAAGTATTTTAGGAGTGTGTATCATGTTGTTTTCTTTTTGTTTCCAGGGAAATATACAGGCGGATGTAAATACTGTTCAATCTGGAAAAATAAAATCAGGAAACGTAACGGTATGGGAAGTAGGCAATGTAGCGAAAGTGTTAGCAGATGTAGAGCGCTTGAATTTAAATACGGTGAATGTACCGATTCAAGTAGATATTCCGGATGTGAATTCGGCTAATATGGTAATTAATCAGGCGCAAAAGAAACAAGCTATTATTTTAATTCAAGAATTATTAAAGCGTAATATACAAGTTATAGTGGAGCCGTTTCCGTTTATTCAGCAAGGAAATATTGGAGAAACAGAGTGGAACCCTAGTAATATTAACGATTTCTTCTGGAATTGGAAAACGGTTGTTTTACAAGATATTTTTAATTCCATTACAAGTAAGTACAATGTTTATGGGCTGAAAATCGCTTCTAATTTCGTTAATATGGAATATGCAGAAGGATATTGGAATGATACGATTAATTTTGTTCGCCAGCAGTATAAAGGAAATGTTTTGTATCAAATGAACTGGTGGTTAACTGCAAGTTGGGATCCTTCCTTTGAGGCGAAATTTGAAGAGAAAATAAATCGCCCGTATTTAAAAAAGGTGGACATTGTAAGTATTGATAGTTGGTTTGAAGTTTCAGGAAAAAGAAATCCATCATACGAAGAAGTAAAACAAAGCTTATTTGCGACGACAGTATACAATCGTGGCCAAAGTGTCGTTCAGCAACTTGAGACATTACATAAAACAACAGGAAAGCCAGTTTATTTTGGTGGATTTAACGTTCCAGCACGCGAACTTGGATTACAAAGCCCGTGGAACCCAGATGTTACGAATGTGTTTTCGAAAGATGTACAACTTAACGGGTGGCGTGCTTACCGAGATGTATTAGAAGCGAAGCCATATTTTAAAGGTTTTTCAATTTGGTTTATCGGATCTAATGATAGTAATCATTCATATCAAATACATAGTAAAGAAGCAGAGACAGTTATTAATGGCTGGTATCGAAAATAAATTTTATAAAATAGGTAAGTTTTAGAATCTATTACATATATTTTAGTGAAAGGCCTTTCACCATCTTATCACCTAGGGGGCAATCATAATGAAATTTTTGTCATACCTTACAGTAATTTTGGTGATTCTTGGCGGTTTGAATTGGTTGTTTGTGGCGTTAGATTATAATGTAGTTGAGAAATGGTTTGGTTCTATGCCGGCGCTTGTGGATACTATTTATTGGCTCTTTGGTCTTTCAGCTATTTATCAAATTTTCGATCGGTTCTTTACGAGTAAGTAGCTATTATACTTAATTACTAGAGTGTTAAGTACGATTATGTACTTAACACTTTTTTGTATGTTTATAAAAAGCAGGGTGCACATGCAAGCGATTCCATTGCGTCTTGCACCGTAATAACGGAAAACAAATTGACCGTGTATTGTATATAGGTTATAATTCAGAAAGTTTAAAAAATAATAAAAATGAGAAATAGGGAGGTTATCTGGGTGATGGAGAGAGTGTATAATTTTTCAGCAGGACCATCTATACTCCCTTTGCCAGTTTTAGAGAAAGTGCAAAAGGAGCTTGTAAATTATAACGGGACAGGCATGTCTGTTATGGAAATGAGCCATAGATCTTCTTATTTCCAAAGTATTATTGATGAAGCAAGTAGCTTACTTCGTGAATTAATGAACATTCCTGATGGGTATGAAGTTTTATTTTTACAGGGTGGTGCGTCATTACAATTTTCTATGATACCGTTAAATTTAATGAGTACGTATAAAAAAGCTGGGTACGTACTGACAGGTTCATGGTCTAAAAAGGCGCTGCAAGAAGCCGGAAAAGTAGGAGAAGTACAAGTGATTGCTTCTTCTGAAAAAGATAAGTTTACTACGATTCCTAAAATGGATGATTTACCAAAGGATGAAGAACTAGATTATGTACATATTACAACGAACAATACAATTGAGGGGACAAAATATGTGGATATTCCACATTTAGAAAGAGTGCCGCTCGTTGCGGATATGTCCTCAAATATTTTATCAGAACAATATGATGTTACGAAGTTTGGTCTCATATATGCGGGTGCGCAAAAGAATTTAGGGCCAGCGGGTTTAACGATTGTAATTATAAAAAGAGATTTAATTGGCAGTGCAAATAGTGCTTGTCCTACGATGTTAAACTATGAAACTTACAGTAAAAATAACTCCCTATATAATACACCGCCATCCTTTAGTATTTATGTAGCAAAACTTGTACTAGAGTGGTTGAAAGAACAAGGCGGGGTATCTGCGATTGAAGAACAGAATAGAATGAAATCTTCACTTCTTTACAATTTTTTAGATGAATCTAAATTGTTTACTTCACCAGTTGATCCCACGTATCGGTCACTTATGAATATTCCGTTTACAACACCGTCAGAAGAGCTTAACAATCAGTTTTTACAAAAATCGAAAGAGCGCGGTTTCGTTACGCTAAAGGGACATCGTTCAGTCGGCGGTATGCGCGCTAGTGTTTACAATGCGATGCCAACCCAAGGTGTACAAGAATTAGTAGACTATATGAAGGAATTTGAGCTTGAAAATAGATAGGGAGATGGGGATATGTTTCGTGTTCAGACGTTAAATCAAATTGCCGAAAAGGGTTTGCAAATTTTTGATGGGAATCGCTATGAAATTGGAGACAAAGTAGGTCATCCAGATGGTATTTTACTTCGCAGCTATTCTTTACATCAAGAAGAGTTTTCAGAAGATTTAAAGGCGATTGCAAGAGCTGGTGCCGGTGTAAATAATATTCCTGTTGAGCGTTGTACGGAAAAAGGGATTGTAGTATTTAATACGCCAGGGGCTAATGCGAATGCAGTGAAGGAACTTATTATCGCAAGCCTTATTATGTCTTCCCGTAATATTATAAACGGAGTGAGCTGGACGAAAGAGTTGGATGGAGAAGAAGTACCACAGCTTGTTGAAGCAGGGAAGAAGCAATTCGTTGGATCAGAAATTGCAGGGAAACGTTTAGGTGTTATCGGTCTTGGCGCAATCGGTGCTTTAGTTGCGAACGATGCGTTATCTTTAGGGATGGACGTTGTTGGCTACGACCCGTATATATCAGTTGAAACAGCATGGCGTCTTTCTACGCAAGTACAAAGAGCGTTTAGCCTAGATGAAATCTTTGCAACGTGTGATTATATTACACTTCATATTCCTCTTACGAACCAAACGAAGGGGATTATTGGTGAACACGCTATAGAGACGATGAAAAAAGGAATGCGTCTATTCAATTTCTCAAGAGGAGAACTTGTAGATGAAAAAGTCCTTCAAAAAGCGTTAGAAGAAGATATTATTACACATTACGTAACAGATTTCCCGAATGAAGATGTTATAAAGATGAAAAATGTAACAGCAACGCCTCATCTTGGTGCATCTACGTCTGAATCTGAAGAAAATTGTGCAGTAATGGCTGCACGTCAATTACGTGAATATTTAGAGACAGGTAATATTCGTAATTCAGTAAACTATCCAAACGTAGAACTTCCGTACATTGGAAAAAAACGAATTACAATTATGCATCAAAACGTTCCGAACATGGTAGGACAAATTACAGGATGCTTAGCAGAACATCATATTAATATTGCGGATATGATTAATCGTAGTAAACATTCTTGGGCGTACACAATGATTGATATTGATAACGGAATTGATGATATAATAAAAGAGAATATTGTGGAAAATATAAGCAAAATCACAGGTGTTGTAGCTGTTCGAATGATTGTGTAAAGGAGAGAGAAATTTGGCAAAAATCCGACCGTTTCGTGCTATTCGTCCAGTAGAAGGAAAAGCAGCACAAGTAGCAGCTTTACCGTATGACGTATTAAATAGTGAAGAGGCAAGAGAAGTTGTAAAAGGGAATCCATATTCTTTCTTACACGTTGATAAAGCAGAAATTGATTTAGACCCGGCACTTTCACCGTACGATGATCGCGTATATGAAAAAGCGGGTGAAAATTTAAAGCAATTTATACAAGAAGAAGTGTTCGTTCAAGATGAGGAGCCAGCGCTTTACATTTATGAACTGACGATGCAAGGAAGAACGCAGTCAGGCCTTGTCGTTTGTACATCGATTGACGAGTATGAAGATGATACAATTAAAAAACATGAAAGAACGCGTCATGAAAAAGAACTTGATCGTATTCGCCACGTAGATGTGTGTGATGCAAATACGGGGCCTATCTTTTTAACGTATCGTACGAAAGAAGATGTGAAACGTATCATTGCAAGCTGGAAAGAAGAACATGCGCCAATCTTTACATTTACAGCAGAAGATGGTGTGGAGCATGTTGCGTGGAAAATAGCTGATGAAGAAGTAATTGCAAATTTAGTAAACGCATTTGAAGATATTCCTAGTCTTTACATTGCAGATGGACATCACCGCTCTGCATCAGCTGCAAAAGTAGGACTAATGCGAAGAGAGCAATATCCGAATTACACAGGAGAAGAGGAATTCAATTTCTTCCTATCTGTTTTATTCCCTCATGATGAATTATCAATTTGGGACTATAACCGGGTTGTGAAAGATTTAAATGGTTTATCAGTCGAGCAGTTTTTAAAGCAAATTACGCAGTACTTTTATGTAGAAGAAGCAAATGGTTCTCCGTATAAACCAAATGAACCAAAATCATTTGGCATGTATGTAAACGAGAAGTGGTATAAGCTCACTGTGAAAGAGGAAACGTTTGATGCGAATGATCTCGTTAAAGGTTTAGATGTATCTATTCTGCAAGATCATTTATTAAGCCAAGTACTTGAAATACATGATCCACGATCTGATTCACGCATTGATTTTGTCGGAGGAATCCGCGGATTAGAAGAACTAGAACGCCTTGTAAATAGCGGTGAATATAAAGCAGCGTTTTCATTATATCCGACATCAATGGAAGCTTTATTATCAATCGCAGACGCTGGAGAAATTATGCCACCAAAATCAACGTGGTTTGAACCAAAACTGCGCAGTGGGTTGTTTGTTCATTCGTTAAAATAAATATAGACTTCTTTAGATTGAAAAACCGAAATGATTATAGTTTCGGTTTTTCTTATGTTAAAAGTGTTTTTGAGGAGGGGTATCGATGAAACTGCAAGTAGGCGAAAAAATCACCTTTGAGCGAACTTTTACAAAAGAAGATGTTGTTTTATTTACAGAAGTATCTAAAGATGAAGGTGTTCATCATGTTACACCAGATGAGCAGGGGAGATTTGTTGTACAAGGGCTGTTAACATCAACGCTGCCTACAAAAATTGGCGGTGACTATAACGTACTAGCTCGCAAGATGGATTTTGAATTTTTACGTCCTGTTTTTAGCGGTGATACAATTCGTTGTGACGTAACTATTGAACAATTTGAACCCGATGAAAAACATCGCACAAAAATTATTGCGATGTTTATATGTAGGAATCAACTGGAAAAGGAAGTGTTGAAGGGAAGTTTTTCGGGGATTATTCTTTAGTTAGTAGAAAAAGTAATGAATAGGTGGGGGGCCATGTCACTCGGGCTTAGATTTTTAATTCCACCATAACGAAAGTTTTATGCATTGCTGAATACTGATAATAAAACGTTATGTAATATACTCTGTTCTTTTCTTAACTAATAGAAGAATAGTTGAATAAGCTCGTCAACAAAAAGGACATTCCTAGTATTACAAGAAATGTCCTTTCCACTAATTTATAGGATACTTTGCTAAAATTCAAACTCTAAAATCAGTTTACTAGTTTGACCTGTAAACTGATAATTATAGGACCCTCTCAGACTTTCTAAGTTACCAGTAGCTTTAATAATTGTTCCTGGGGAATCTAGATTTCCTTTATCAAATATTCCTTGCTCTATAGCTGTAAATGTCCCTTGTTGCCCCTTATAAATTCCTTCAAAGTGTAAAAATCCAGAAATTTTAGCAGTAGCCAAGTGACCATCATTTATATTTGAGTCTAAATAATATAATAAGTATTCAACAAAAGCTTTTCCTTTTAATTCACCATCAATATCATATTCAACATGGGCAATATTAATAGGGAAATCTTTTCTAGTATCATCGATTAGTTTTTCATCCCATTTACTTACTGTAAATGTTACTTCCATAAACGTAATCTCCCTCCAATTATATACTTTTAAAAAGTATCAATTCACAGTCATATCTCATAGGAGTGTTTTTATTTATTCCACGCCACTCTCTAAAATAGAAAAGGATACATTTTCACAATCAATTTCTGCCATCGCACCGTAAGGTAAAATAAACTTCGGCTCGGTATGGCCAAAATTTAAATTATAAAGAATCGGTAAATCTTCTAAATTATGTTCTTTCATTACTTGCAGTATTTCGTGTTTATATTCTTCATAATACATTTCGTCTTTTGGTTTACCAAAAATGATGCCCCTTGCTTTTTGCAGAATGCCTTGTGCTGCATAATTTCGTAACCAATACTTTATATAGCTTGGTTCTGGATGGTCTTCAGAAGTTTCAAAGAAAAGGATACGATTCTCCCAATATTTTTTCTCAGGCCAAAGCTCCGTTCCTTTTGCAAATTCCAATACTTCTATACAACCACCAATTAAGCGTCCTTGTATGGTAGTAGAGCCTTGAAGTAGTTCATAGCCATTGTTTTGTTGCATCGTACGCTTTGTATCTTTATTTACCTCTATCCATTCTAAACGCTCACTTGTCCATTCATGAGCTGGTTGAATCTCGCCAATTGTCTCATTTGAAAAGAGAATCCGATTTACCATTTCAACTGTATATGGATCCATCTCTATATTTTCGGCAAAATCGGTCAAAATTGCTGGACCGTATAAAGAGGAAAGACCTGCTTTATGGCAAAATAAATGTGAAATAGTAACGTCAGAGTATCCCATAAAAATTTTCGGGTTTTCACGTATTACATTAAAATCTATATAAGGAAGTAAGCGAATGCTATCTTCACCGCCAATATTCGCAATAATTGCTTTCACGCGCGTATCTTTAAATGCTGTCATTAAATCTTCCGCACGAGCCTCTGGGTTGTTATAAAGGTATTCGCTACCTTTTAAGCTATTTGGCATTGGAATAACCGTAAGACCAAAAACTTCTTCTAATCTTTTTACTCCTTGCTCATATCGCCATCTTATTTCAGAATCGCCTGCGCCTCCCCATGAAGGGCTTACTGTTGCTACGATATCTCCTGCCTGTAACCTCTTTGGTTTTATTAACATGTTAACACCGCTCCTACATAATGTAATGGACTACGACTATACAAACTGTAGCTTTGAAAAAACATGATGCATCACATTAATTTCTGCGTTATCAATCCGTTTACCTGCTGGTATTCAAGAATTTAGCACTCGTGTTGAATATAGGAATAATCGATTTATATTTGAAAATCACAGTATGCAACATTGCATAAGAAAGATGGTTGCTATTTTCTATAACCTGTAACTATAATAGTTACAGATTGGTCGTATCCAATCAAAAAATATAATCATCATGAATGGAGAGGTTACATATGGGTATGAAAAAATTAATTTTAGCAGGTGCTTTAGGGATCGCAGCATTATCAGGAACGAATTTACCAGGATTAGAACTATCAAAAGCGAGTGCCGCTTCTATTGAATCAAATTTCTCGACGTTAGAAGGGCGAGTAGTAGAAGTGGATAACGGTGTAATTGTTGTAAAATCTAAGCAATATGAGGAACTTGTTAGTGTGTATATTGATTCATTTTCAAATGTGAAAGTAGGGGATGAAGTAAAAGCTACTGGATCTATGATGCGTAATTTTACGGAATATATGATTGCAAATACAGTTGAAAATACGTCAAATAAATTAGGTATGCACATGAAAGAAGACGGTTCTCCTGATTATGTAATTGGGGAAGTATCAAAAATAGGAACGATTGAAGATGAGGGGAACGGTTCTACTAAATATGTTGTAGTGCAGTATCCATCAGTAAATGGGAAGAAAGCTATTATTGAAGTGTACTTAACTAAAGGACAAGTATTTAATACGGGTGAGAAAGTAAAAATTGATATGAAGTATGTAGGCTGGGGCGGAATTTCTATTAACTACAACACAACGGATCATATCGAAAAAGTTCATGAAGTAAAGAGCAACGTTGAAAATAATGAGGATGTATGGATCTGGTCTTAATAAGGCGAGTATAAGTCGTTATTTGCAATTTACTCCAAACAATAAATGTAAAAACTAAATGTATCATGCAGTACCCATCAAATTATCATGTGTATGACAATTTGATGGGTATTTTTTATTTTGTGTTTTTTGAGAATAAGGGATTTTCGATTAGAATATGATGTTTAAATCGGAGCGAGTTTAAAAAATACAATATTGAAAGAGGTGTTTAAGGGTGGAGCGAGATGAGAATTATTTACGAGCTAAAAAAAGGGTGGAGAATTTAAAAGCGTTTTACATTCATTTAACGGTCTATATACTAGTTAATTTGATGCTTTTTTTTATAAATATAAGCTCTGATTCAAGTAAATTATGGTTTTTATATCCACTGGGAGGTTGGGGGATCGGTATCGTTATACACGGTTTGACAACTTTTCCATTTGGGATATTCGGAAAAGAGTGGGAAGAACGAAAGATTAAAGAATATATGGAGAAAGATAAGTAAATCTTTTTCTGCAATGTATGAATATAAAATACAATAGCAAGTATCTTTTAGAACATAGCATGTTTATAAAAACTAAACTTAAATTTGCTGGAGAAGAATCCATTTTGATGAAACTTTCTTTCGAAGCTACATTAATAAGTGTGGGGAGACGGAAGGTAGAATCCACTTAGGAGGATATCAGTTGGAATTAGTGATGATAGTAATAGAAATCTACAAATTGAAATAGTAATCAATGCCGAGGTATAAGCGGGGAGAAAATGACATATAAATCTCTGTGATCACATGCTTGATGCGAAGTTTATTCTATAGCTTCGCCTATTTGCTTTGTATTCGAAGTTTGTGCGAGTGAGTATTCATATTCATTTTTAAGCGTCAATTGCATGTGAAATCAAAACTTTATTTGTAGTACATAGTCAACTACCCCCACTGAGATGAAGCGTTTCGGTGGGGGCTTGAGTTAGAACACTAGGTCTTTTCATCTATCGCTAGACAGTTTGACGCTCTAGCACTCATGCCACCTTATGGTAACACCCCAAGTATGTTTTTGGTTGGTACTGGCAACGAACTATTGTTTTCCCACTTGCACCACCCTTTCGAAAAAGAGCAGTTCTTCCTTATGGAAGAAGCCACCACTCAGATGACTCCGGCGTGTGCTACAAGCCCCGACAAGTCGAGTACACATGGATGGTTGACGCACCCACTAAGCTATGCGCGAAGCAACAGCCTTACGTTTTTGCACTTCTAATAGAATCGGCGTTTTCACTTTGAGATTGTCATCCAATTCTACAACTCTTGATTTTTGCAATGTATTCAATGCACCATTGATATCAGCATGGATACATGTTCCTGTTTTACTTCGATACAGACCACGAGTGATTCGTTTGCCACTAAAGCGATAATGCGTCCTATCGTCCTTAGACCAAACAGGAACCCTATCTTTATCAAGAAAACTAGCTTTTGAAGTATAGCTTTCTTCTTGTTTTAAAAATCGGATGCCTTCTTTTACACATTTATTCTCAATTGCTGCAAGCAGTTTATGAAATGGGATTTGAACAAATGTTTGATTATTCCTTTTTCCCATATCAGATTTTTGTTTCCAACCAGCGTTATACCCTACGACAACTGTATCTATGTTGCATGCTTTCACTTTTTTAAACAACAAGCCTACAGTTTGTGAAATGTAACCATTTATTTGTCGTTCTCGTTTATGCCAAAGTGCGGCCATTTTGTTCGTTACAACACGTTTTGAAAGTCCGTTTTCCACATTTTTTTGCTTCAGATTACCTATCATTTTGTTGAAGTACTGGTTAATGGATTTTAGTTTTTTTCCATCAATTAAAAATGCATCACCTGTATTTGTTACGCAACTTAATAATCTGTCTACCCCTAAATCGCAACTCAAAGCGTTACTAGTAGTCGTGGATTGTTTCTTCATTTGAGAAAGGTGCATTTCATATGTGTAATGCACCTCAAAGAACCGACCTTTTTGCTTCGGTACAATTTCAATGTAGGAGATTTGTTTATTTATTAAATTTTTAGGCATACGTATTTTTATGGAACCGAATTTTTTTCTGAATGCAACGTTCATCGGAATGATCCAATACCCGTTATCATCCACTTTTGGAACTTGATAGATTTCAATAATTCGTTTGTCAGTTGAACGAGAATAATTCGGAAACTTTGGACGACCTGTGAAGGTGTCAGGTTTTTTCTTCCACTGTTCCAATGCTTTAAAAAAGCTCTTCACTTCTGTAAATAAGGCTCTACGAATCGCTTGAACAGAGTTGGATTGAATGCCCCAGTAGTTCCTATCGGTTTGCATGGCAGTGTCCACTTCTTTTACAGTAGCCATTTTATTATGGTTCAAATAACTTTGTTTAATCGTGTACAATCCAACATTTCGCAACGCTTTTGAACTATGTGACATGCGTTGCAGTAAGCGGAATTCTTTAGCCGTAAGGCAAGCTCGTCCGATATTCTGTTTCTGCGTGAATCGTTGCATGTTTTCTCTTTTCTTTTGTTTACGTAATACTTTCACTGCTTTCTTTTTAACCATCGTTTTCACCACCTTTCTTAGAGAGTTCATTAAAATTATTTTTGACAAATCAATATTTGGAACGAAACGGAACAAAATATGAACATGTTCTTCATCGTAATTCCATTCTTCTACAGTAATTCCTTTTGGCTCAAGTGACCGAATGATTATTATCCAATTTCGTTGTCTTACGATATATTCCCTCCTTATCTAAGGGCAGATTATATCGTAAAACAAAAAACGAATGTTCGTAACCGAAAATTGTTATGAACGAAACAAAAGAGTTCAGTCTACCTTCTGACGGCAATTCATCCCCACCTGAATTGTTGGGTTTCACCCCTAACACAATTAAGATGGAGTCTTCTTGCCGAAAAGGATAAATAAAGTTGTTACCCTTTTTAAATTACATGTGGATATAGAATAAAGTTGATTTATCATCCTATATTAAAATAAAAATAAACCACTGTTCGATTTGAATATTCCACGATATAATGGTGAGAGTTTATGACAGAATAAATATTTACATAAGAAGTGAGGTACTGTATGAAAAAAAGAACGACAGACATTATTTTTATTATTATTGGTGCATTTCTTTTTGCGTTAGGTGTCAATTTGTTTGTTATCCCGAACGAGTTTGGTGAGGGTGGGGTAACAGGTATCACGATTATTACGTACTATTTATTTGAATGGTCCCCAGGCTTAGTTAACTTAATTTTAAATGCGATTTTGTTAATAGCTGGTTATAAATTTTTAAATAAGATTACAACAATTTATACGATTATCGCTGTAGTTACGAACTCGCTATTCCTTCATTTGACAGAAGGCTGGACTATTACTTCAGATGAAATGCTCGTAAATGCCATTTTCGGAGGAATATTTATAGGATGCGGGATTGGTCTAATCATTCGTGTTGGCGGAACAACAGCAGGTACTACCATCTTAGCAAGGATGACGCATAAATATTTAGGATGGAGCATTAGCTATGGTTTACTGTTCTTCGATTTAATTGTTGCGTTTTCATCTTATTTCATCATTGGTGCAGAAAAACTGATGATAACAATTATTATGCTATATGTAGCAACGAAAGTGATGGAGTTTGTAATTGAAGGTTTAAATCCGAAGAAAGCCATTACGATTATTTCTGATAACCCGAATGAAATTGCCGGGAAGGTGACTACCTTAATGGGCAGAGGGGTTACCGTGTATTCAGGTCATGGCTATTACACGAAAACTCCGAAGGAAATTCTTTATATTGTTATTAATAAGCAAGAAGTAGTGAAGCTAAAACGGATTGTTCAAACTACGGATCCGGCTGCGTTCATCGCTATACACGATGTTCGTGATGTGTTCGGAGAAGGATTTGTTGATATTTCTAAAGCTTAGTAAGAGTAGAAATTGTTTTTATTAAAATAATCTTAATACTAAAACGAAAGAATCTATTTTGAATAATTTTTTTCAAAATAGATTCTTTTTCTTTTTCTTGCAAAAAATCCAATTGTTTCTTAATGTAAGAATGTAGAAGGATGAACAAGAGAGGGTTTAATGAAGATGATACATATTTTATTAGCTGATGATGATAAACATATTAGAGAGTTATTGCATTACCATTTACAAAAAGAGGGCTTTAAAGTTTTTGAAGCGGAAGATGGAAGGGTAGCGCAAGGCGTATTAGAGAAAGAAAATATTCATCTTGCGATAGTAGACATTATGATGCCGTTTGTTGATGGCTATACGTTATGCGAAGAAATCCGGAAGTATCATGATATTCCTGTTATTTTATTAACGGCGAAAGATCAGTTAGTGGATAAAGAAAAAGGATTCATTTCTGGTACGGACGATTATATTGTAAAACCATTTGAACCGGCTGAAGTAATTTTTCGTATGAAAGCTTTATTACGTCGTTATCAAATGCTGAGTGCTGACATTATAACACTACACGGAACGACAATTGATCGAAAAGGTGTCGAAGTAAAGTGTAACGGTCAGACGATTTTGCTTCCATTAAAGGAATTTGAATTATTATCACAACTTGCTAGTTATCCTGGAAGAACCTTTTCAAGAGAAGAATTAATTGAATTAGTATGGGGAATGGATTTTGAAGGAGATGAACGAACAGTTGACGTTCATGTGAAGCGACTGAGAGATCGTTTTTCAAAACGAACAGATGATTTTCAAATTACGACAGTACGCGGACTCGGTTATAAGTTGGAGTTGAAATAAAATGAAATCACTATATTCTAGATTTGTTTTTATGACAGTCGGTATTATGCTTCTTAGTAGTATTATCGGTTTTTTATTAACGAACGTATATTATCAAGTGAAGTTAAAACCGTACAATAGTGAAAAGATTTTAATGTATGCTAAAGAAGTAAAATCATTATATGAAAAGCAAAGTGAAGAGAATAAAGAGGCATACTTACAGTCTATTGCGAAGTTAGGGTATGAAATTTATATTGTAGATGACGAAAATCATGGAAAGCGTATTGGGAATGCGTTTCGTAAGATAACAATTAGTGATGATACCGTTCATAAAGTATTGCAAGGTGAAACGTTTAATGGCGTTTCCACATATCCAACCCGCTTGTTTATTACAGGATTTTTCGATAATGAATTAATTAATAGTGTCGGTGTACCGCTAAAACACGATGATAAACAGTACGCTTTATTCATTCGCCCTGACATTCAGCAACAATTCGGCGAGATGAGAATTTTTCTAGCGGTATTACTTGGTTTCATCGTTGTATTAAGTATCATTTTTATAGCGATTGCAGCAGGGTATATTGTTCGTCCTATTCGAACATTTACGAAAGCGACTCAAAAGATTGCAAGTGGTGAATATGATATCGAATTAGATGAAAATCGAAAAGATGAAATTGGTACACTAGCGACTAATTTTCAAAAGATGACAAAGAGCATTAAAGAATTAGACCAAATGAGACAAGAGTTCGTTTCTAACGTTTCTCATGAATTCCAATCTCCACTTTCTTCGATACAAGGTTTTTCGAAAACATTACAATCGGAGAATATGAGTGAAGAGGAAAGAAAACGTTACTTGAAAATTATTGAGGGTGAAAGTAAGCGGATGTCTAGTTTATGTAAACAGTTACTTACGCTAGCTTCTTTAGATAAAGAAGAGAAAGTGTTGCAAATAAAAGAATTCAATCTACAGAAGCAAATTAAAGACGTCATTTTTATGCTCGAATGGAAATGGCGTGAAAAAGATATCGCCGTTGAATTTGATGTGCCGGACATATTTATAGAAGGTGATGAAAACCTACTACATCAAGTATGGAGTAATATTTTTACGAATAGCATTAAGTTTTCAAACGATGGCGGAACCGTTGAATTTGTTGTAGAAGAATTAGAATCCAGTATTGTTATTTCTATATCAGACAACGGAATTGGTATGGAACAAGAAGAAATGGATCGTATATTTGATCGTTTTTACAAAGTAGATACGGCAAGGGCAAGAAACATAGAAGGTAGTGGTTTAGGGTTATCGATCGTGCAGAAAATTGTTGAACTTCATAATGGAAACGTTTCGGTATATAGCACGAAAGGGGAAGGGACGACTGTTCGGGTTGAGCTTCCGAAATAGATGGAAAGGAAGAGGCTGTTTTTAGAACAGCCTCTTCTTATTTTTGTCAATTGGTCAATATATTATCACTTACGTGTAAAGTGATAAAAAGTTGTTTGAAAAAATGCGAGTCATTCTATTTCACAATTGGGTCAGTTTGTGGAATAAGATTAGCAGGAAGTTTATTTAAAAATGTAGAATCTCTACAGAGTTATAAGGATTTTATTGAAACTTTAACTATTTAGGGAGGCGATTACTTTGAAACGAATTGACTTGTTTTTAAACGGACTAGATTCCACATTCGATAAAGAGAGTTGGTATGCACCGTTTAAACATGCTATAGAAGGACTTACAGCCGAACAGGCTATCTGGAAACCATATGGAGAGGCAACTAAAACCATTTGGGAGAACGTTAATCATCTCATTTATTACAAAGAGAGACTTGCTGCAAACTTGGAAGACCGTGAATGGATACATAATCTCGACGGTGATGAAACCTTTTATCTTACCAATCAATCTAATGATGATAAGGAATGGAAGAAAGTCGTTGAACGTTGTGAAAATGCCCAACGTAATTTAAGACAGGCATTGAGTGCAATTTCCGAAAAAGAACTTGAGCAAAATTCACTTGAGGGGAAATTACTGGACATTATGCTTCATGATGCTTATCATACAGGTCAAATTATTCAATTAAGGAAAATGCAGGGGTCTTGGCCATCAAATCGATAATTGAACGTTTTAGTTGGTGCTATTGTTATATTTTTAGTGAGGTATTTTACATTCAAAATTAAATAACTATAATTATAACCCCGTCTCAAATTTAGAACGGGGTTAAATTTGTTCCTGCTATAAAGCCGCACCTTTCCCGCGCTCTTCCTTAAACCGAAGCCCAAAAGTATCCGCTGTAATTTCATCAGCTTTCGGCAATGAACGTAATTTCGGATGAAGTAGCCATACGAGAGAAATGAATAAAATTCCGATGCTAGCGAGCGCGAAAATGAGTTGGCTACTAAATACATTTGCGGTGTATCCGCCAATTAAAGAGCCGAACGGCATAGCGATTGTACCCATGCTTCGTGTGACTGAATTGATGCGTCCAAGATATTGATTTGGAATTAAAGTTTGACTAATTGTCGCAAATAATATGTTGGTCGCACCAATTGGTATCCAAGCTAAGCCGAATAAAAAAATTGATAACCATTGAAACGGTACAAACGTAGAGAGAAACCAAAAGAAAGCGCTAGTCGCAAAGCTAATAATGGAGACATGGCTAATATTATGTTTACCAACCCATGAACTGAATAGTGCTCCAATTAAACTACCGGCGGATATAGCGGCTAAAAAGAAACCGTATAATTTAACCCCTCCTAAAGAATCGGCGAAAGAAGGGAGTATTGCCATCGTCATACCGATTGAAAAATTAGCGACAACTGAACCGATTAAGAAGATGCCCATTAATGAACGAAAGACGATTGAAAAGCCTTCTTTTAAATCAGAGAAATATTGCTTTGTTGAAAGTGATGTGCCTGTTTCGGTTTGTTTCGGCATTTTTAATGAAATAAACAAAATCGCAGTAATCGCGAATGTGAAAGAGTCGATTATATATAAAGTGATTGCGCCAAGTAATGCTACTAATATTCCGGAAAGAGTTGTACAAACTAAATCAATGCCTTGATAAGCAAAGGAAAAGAGTGAGTTTCCCTTTAATAATTGTGTTTTATGCAGTAGAAGTGGTAAAGCTTTTGATTGTGCGGGATAGGCGAATTGTTCGATAAAGGCTACGATGGGCATAATGATGAGTAGTAGTTGAACTGTTAATAGATCGAAGTAGTGTGTAATAGGAATGATTAATATAAGAATGCATTGCAGGACTTGTGTGATTACAAGGGTGTTTTTGATTGACCATCTATCAACGAATGGACCGGTAAGAAATTGTAATGCAGAAGGTAATAATGTAAGGAAACCAGCCAATCCAGAATAAAAAGGATCACCACTCAGCTCATATACGAGCCACATCGCTGCTACATAATACAAACTATCTCCTATGTTTGTAAAAATTCTCCCTAAAAATAGTAAGAGGAAATTCCGTTTTTTTAATATGTCCACTTTATCTACTCCTTTATAAAAAATTTATTCGGTAAAATAAATTTGACCGTTTATGTAAAAAAAATCGCATTACGATTTTTCTTCTTTTTTTACAAATTGCTGCATTGTTCTCTCAGCGATTTGAAGTGCAGTAGTAGAAATATAATAAGCTTTACTATTTGGATCTTTATCCGCACTTTTTGTGATTTCGTTTAATTCAGCCATTAATTCATGAAACTTTTTCACCCACACTTGAAATTGTTCTGGCGTAGCATCAAATTCCCAGCAGGATGAAACGTAATTCCACTCAGCTGGGTCTTCACTTGCATTTCGTAATGTAAAAGCTTCTTCTGGTGCAGCGAGAATATGGCTTTTCGTTCTTTCCGTCATTTGTAAAAAGATTTGGCGACCTGATTCGCTTAATATTTCTAAATGAGGTAATAGGTCCGCGGCAGGGGTAAATCCTTTAGCGACAGATTGATAAAACTTTTGAACGATGCCATTCTTTTCTTCTGTATATACGATTTCTATAAAACCATTCTTCTCCAATTCTTTTAAATGATAATGAATTTTCGCCCTTGAAATGCCGAATTTCTCAGATAGCAGTTGTCCTGTATAAGGACGTTCGCATAGACGCATCATCATTTCGGCACGTAGTGGATCGCTTATTGCTTTTAGTTGGCTATAAGTAGTTAGTGTTAACACGGGCTTCAAAATGATCAACTCCTCAAATTAAATTACTCGGTCAAGATTATTTGACTGAATTGTATCAAGGATTTCATTTGTTTTCAATACTTTCTGAAAATTTAATCTTTCTTCTGTAATCTTCTGTTCATATTCCGTTCATATTTCTTTTTTATGATAAGTGCATAGAAAGTAATAGGAAGGAGCGAGCGAAATGTTTTTAGCTCTGCGTGAATTAAAACAATCAAAATTAAGATATGGATTAATCGGACTTATTATGGTGTTATTATCATTTTTAGTCCTTGTAATTTCAGGATTAGCAAATGGATTATCATATGATAATGCTTCATCGATTCAAAATATGGAGGCAAATAAATTTGTACTAGCGGATGATGCGGAAAATAAATTACTTCGTTCACAAATTAAGAAAGAAGATGTAGATAACGTAGTAAATCAAGCAGGCGAGAAAGAGGCAGTTCCGTTTCGTGTGAAAGTTTCAACTTATGAAAAGAAAGATAGTTCGAAAAAAGTTGATGTCGCTATTTTCTCAAGTGAACGTGATTCATTTTTAGAACCGAAAATTGTAAAAGGTGAGAAATTAGGTACAGCAAACAACGAAATGGTTGCTGATGAATCAATTAAAGAAAAAGGAATTGATATTGGGGATACAATTATTGATCCTGTTTCAAAGAAAGAATTTACAATCGTTGGATTTACGAAAGATCAAATGTTTAGCCATACACCAGTCGTTTATGTAAATGAAGACGTATGGGGTGCTATTTCACAACCAAACCAAAAAGATTATAGTGCAATTGCGCTTAATACAGATAAAGAAATTAAAAATGCACATGTTATCGACAAAAAAGAAGTACTGCAAAGTATTCCAGGATTTAAAGAAGAACAAGGAACATTAACGATGATCATTGCGTTCTTACTTGTTATCGCTGCGTTACTGATCGGTGTATTCTTCTACGTAATTACATTGCAAAAAACACAGCAATTAGGTGTACTAAAAGCAATCGGTACGAAAAATTCTTATTTAGCAAATAGCTTAGTCGTGCAGGCGTTATTCTTATCAGTCGTTGCGATGATAATCAGTATAGTTCTTGTACAAGGATTAGAACAAATTTTACCAGCGGGTATGCCGTTCTTATTAACAACACCGATGATTGCACAATATGCAGCAATCTTTATCGTCATTAGTATTTTAGGAACACTTATTTCGTTATATCAAGTATTAAAAGTTGATGCATTAGAAGCAATTGGAGGCGGGATGTAATGACTTCATTATTAAAATTAGACAAAGTAAGTAAAGTGTACGGAGAAGGGAATACAGAAGTAACAGCCCTTCATCCGATGTCGCTTGATGTGAAAGCTGGAGAATTTATCGGAATCGTCGGTCCTTCTGGATCAGGGAAAAGTACGTTATTATCAATCGCAGGTGCTTTACTATCACCGTCAAAAGGGGATATTTACATTCGTGAGCAAAATATTACGAAGTTATCAGAAAAGGAAATGACAGACATTCGTTTGAAAAAAATCGGCTTCATTTTCCAGTTCGCAAATCTTGTTCCATATTTAAATGTAAAAGAACAATTGCTTTACATTGCAAAGCTAAAAAAAGAAAACAAACAAGAATCTGAAAAGCGTGCGGATCACTTGCTAGCAGCATTTGGATTATCTGAAAGAAAAACTCATTATCCAAATCAACTATCGGGCGGGGAAAAACAAAGGGTAGCAATCACTCGTGCTTTCATGAACAACCCAGATTTAATATTAGCGGATGAACCAACTGCAAGCTTAGACTCAAAACGCGCACGTGAAGTTGTGGAAATGATGAAACGTGAAGTGAAAGAAAGTCAAAAAGCAGCAATTATGATTACACATGATGAAAGAATGCTTGATGTATGTGATCGTATATTGACGCTTAGAGATGGGAAGTTAATATAAAGAAAAAAGGCCAACCGTACATATATGTGCAGTTGGCCTTTTTATAGAATATATTAAGATAGTTATAATAGCATTATTTTGAGAAAAGCATTTTAATTTTGTTGCGCGTTAATAATAAAAGTCCACCTATAATTGATAACATTCCAAGTGGCACGCTACTTGATTGCTCACTACCAGCGTTAGGAAGTTCTCTAGCATTGTTTTTCGCTGGAACAGTAGTATTGTTATTATTTGCTGTCGTTTGTTTAGGTTGTGATACTTCACTGATTTTGTTATCTACATTTTGCTTCGTTGTATGCAACTCAGCTAATTTGTCGTCAATTTTTTTCTCAGTATGTTTAAAATCGTTTATTTTAATATCTAAGTCTTGTTTTTTCTTTGTTAAATCGTCTGAAACAGTTTGTTTCGCTTGTTTCATTTCGTTTATTTTATTTAGTAAGTCTTGTCTAGCTTCTTGTAATTCAGCTAGTTTGTTTTTTACATCTTGTTTAGCTAGTTCTAAGTTAGCGGAAAGACTATCTAAATTGCCTTTAATTTTCTTAAGTTCTTCTAATGTGTTACCTGTATTTGGCTTATTTTCTTTAATTTCAGCAAGTTTGTCCTCAGCAGTTTGTTTCGCTTTCTTTAACTCAGCTAATTTGTCATCTACCTGTTTTTTTACTTCCTTAAGCTCATTAACCTTTGCATCGATATTTTCTTTATGCTGCTTAATTTCATTCACTTTTTCATCAACAGTTTGTTTATGTTCTTTAATCTCATTAACCTTTTCATCAACAGTTTGCTTATGCTCTTTAATTTCAGCAACTTTTTCATCTACTTGCTTTTTATGCTCTTTAATTTCAGCGATTTTATCTTCGGCGATTTGTTTGTCTTGCTGAAGTTTTGCATCTAACTCTTGTTTATGTTGTTTAATCTCGCCAATTTTTTCATCTGCAACTTGTTTACGTTCATGTAGTTCATTTACCTTTGTATCAACATTTTCCTTAACTTGGTTAAGTTCATTTAATGTTTGATCCACATTTTCTTTGTGCTGCTGCAATTTCGCATCTAACTCTTGTTTATGTTGCTTAATTTCAGCTAATCGATCTCCCGTACTTTGCTGGGGAGTAGCCTCATTTACTTCTGCATGAGTAGGGGTAGATCCCGCAATCATTGCTAGAGCTAGTGTAGACGCAGCAATTGTTTGTTTTGTTTTCATATTTTTGTACCTCTTTTCTTTCATATACATGAGCTGTTTTGTGTAAAATTGAGCATATAGAAGTAGATTATTTTATTATTATATACCATGTTCGGCGCCTAGAGGAAGTATTTGCATAATAATCTATGATTATGTAATTATTAAACTTCCTAATTTAGTTATGGAGTAGGGGACTACAAGGCCATTCTTTACAATTATCAATGTACGAAGAGTAGGATTTCAGCAAATACATCCTTCCATTTCGGCTTCTGTTGAGAAAACAGTCCTATATTCAGTTGCGGAGCTAAAGCCCTAGTGATAAAAATATAAAATATAGCGAAACGAAAAATCTACTTCTTTTTATATCTTTTTTAATTATTTGCACTAGAACCAATAAACTCTCAAATAAAGTCAATTAAGTTGACTTTATTTGAGAGTTTATTGTACTATGCATAATATAGTCAATCAAGTTGAGACGCGGTTGCAGTATGAAGGAGGTTTTCAAATGAAAGTGGAAGTGTGGTCAGACATTGCTTGTCCATTCTGTTATATTGGGAAACGTCGTATCGAAGCAGGACTTGAGCAATTTGTCCATAAAGATCAAGTGCAAATTGTTTACAAAAGCTTTCAATTGAATGAAAACGCGAAGAAAGATACGGAGTATGATGCGTATGATGCGCTTTCTGCCAGATCTGGAATGAGCCGGGAAGCAGCAAAGGAGATACACGAGAAGCTTGCCAAACAGGCTGAAGTAGATGGATTGGACCTAAGATTTGATACGCTTCAGCTGACAAATACGTTAGATGCTCACCGTCTGCTTCACTTTGCGGCGCAGCATGGCAAAAATAATGAGGTAGTCGAGCTGTTGTTCAAAGTTTATTTTACCGAATGCAAGCATGTCGGCCATCATGAAACGTTGATTGCGATTGCTGCCGAAGCAGGGCTTGATCCAAAATCTACAGAGGAGATGCTGGTAAGCGATCAGTTCATCGATGAAGTGCGGGCGGATCATCTCGAGGGTGTTCGTTTGGGTGTAAGTGGCGTACCGTTTTACGTCATCGATCGTAAATATGTTGTTTCCGGCGCGCAGCCGGCGAATGTGTTTCTCGAAGCGCTTGAGAAAACATGGGCTGAATCACAGTCACTGGCCGTGCTGAATACTACTTCAGCCGAAGCCGGTCCAGTTTGCGAGAATGGCGTTTGCAAGAACGAGTAGTTTCGATTTTGAGCGATTAGAAAGACGTAAAACTTGACAAAAAAACTTATTTATTCTATAATTTACCGATATAAAAATAAGGTGTATAATAGGGTTCTCCTGGCCAGGGGAACCCTATTTTTGTTGTGAAAATGAAGGAGTGTATGTGCGTGAAACAAGGTGAATCAAGTATAACGTCGTTAGTATCAGCTTTCGGAAGGGCGTATCATAGTGAATTTGATAGTTCTAAAATCTTTGATGATTATGTAGCTAAAGATCTTATTTCACAAAAAGAACGTAATGATATTGAAACGAACATGGTTCAAGGAATACATTTTTTCAATAAAGACATTGCACAGCAGTTTCAAGACAATCCGAAAGAAATTTTAAAATGGATTACACAAGTTCAATTATCACCAACACCTTTGGCACGCGCGGCATATTGTGAAAGAGTATTACTACATGAGATTACATTAGGAGCAAAACAATACGTCATACTCGGTGCAGGCTTAGATACGTTCAGTTTCAGACATCGAGAATTAGAGAATGAAATAGAAATATTTGAAGTGGATCATCCTTCTACGCAAGCGTTTAAAATACAAAGAGTGAAAGAAGCAGAGTATGAAATTCCAAACAATCTTCATTTTGTTTCGATGGATTTTACTAAAGGTTTCTCGAAGCAAACATTAGTAAATGAAGGATTTGAAAATAAAAAGACTTTCTTTAGCCTATTAGGTGTTACGTACTATTTAACGAAAGAGGAGCTTTCTAGTTTAATAGAACGTTTATTTGCGATGGTTCCAGAGGGAAGTTCTATCGTTTTTGACTATCCAGATGAAAACTTATTTACGGAAAATGGATTGTCCAATCGAGTTGAAAATATGGTGAAAATGGCTGCAGTAGGCGGAGAACCGATGAAATCGTGTTTTTCTTATACCGAAATGGAAGCACTGTTAGAGAAGGCGGGCTTACTCATTTATGAGCACTTAGCACCAAAGGATATTCATACATTATATTTTGAAGGACGAAACGATTATTTAAAAGCTTTTGAGACGGTGCATTATGTACATGCGGTGAAGAAGTAGAGAATTAGTAGGCATGGGGAGAAATCTCTGTGTCTTTTTTTGTGGGAAAAAGGAAATGGGGTGTAGTGATGGGAAGTATTAATTGGAAGGAGAATTCGATAGTTTAAAGAATACGCAGTATGAATGTAAAAGATTAAGTAGCAATGCTAAAGGAGAACATAATGTACACAATTGGACAAGTTGCTAAATTTTTAGATGTATCTAGAGATACTTTGAAATTTTATGAGGAAAAAGATTTGGTCAAGCCAAAGCAAAATATTGAGAATGGGTATAGAAAATATAATCATTTTGATATATATGATATAACAACGGTCAATTTCTATAGGGAAATGGATATCGAAATAAAAAAGATTCAAGAATTAAGAAAAAGTAAGAGTATAGAGGGAATAAAATCATTGTTGGAAGAGAAAGAAAAAGAAGTTTTAAAGGAGATAGAGTATAAAAAGCTTCTTTTAAAAAAACTTCAAATTGTAAAAGAAGATTGCGAAAAAACAAAGCAATTCTTAGGGAAATACGTAGTAAAAGAAATGAAGCCTTTAGAAGTAAACGGAGAAATAGAGCATTATACTGCGTATGAGGAATATGAATCTTTGAAAAAGAACACTGACAGCTTAAAAAAAGCAGTTACTCTAACATCTTTACGTAGAGTTATAAGTTTTAATGAAGAAGGTATTATAGAAGATAAATTTATTATTGTAAGAAAAGTAGAGGACTTTGATAAAGAATTAGAAGGTGAAATTCTATCTCATCCAAAATGTATTTATACAGTTATTGAAGATGGAAGATGGTCAACTGGTGGGAAAAGTATTGATCGTAATGTGGAGTCCAGTTTAAGAAAAGTTGCAATAGAACAAGGGTATGAACTTTTGGGGCTAGTGTATATAAATATATTACTTACCACGTATGAAGATGAACTTGAGCGTATATTTTTAGAGATTTATGCACCTGTAAAATAATGCAGACATGTATTGACCTGTGAGTAGCCCTCAGGTTTAAGCTGGAAGTATCCGTAAATATAAATACTATTATGTTTACGAAATACTTAGTTTGAAATGGGGATTGTGCATGAACAGGGAAAAGAAACTAAAAAAACCAGTAGCGAGTTTTATTGTACTAACCAATATCATTTTTCTGCCACTTTTTTTGCTTGTAGGAGCTATAAGTATGTTGGGATTCCCTGCATGGTTTTTTGATGTAATGTTTTGTATATCGTCTTGGTCCTCAACTTTTGCTTTTGCTGTGCTATTTAAAAAAATCTATCCAGGGCAGAGTTTTATACAATTTGTAAAAGAAAAGTTCAAGAATAAACTTAAAGTGTCTGTAATTCTTATTGTGAGTATGATTCAAACCTTCATATTTTTAATGATTTTGTTTATCGTGTCTAAAAATAGTGAAGTAGACTCTATTTTTACTGTCTCTTCATGGGGAATGCTAATCTATTTCTTTGTTAAAAACTTTCTTGCGGGGCCATTGGGAGAAGAAATAGGATGGAGAGGTTTTGCACAAATTGAACTCCAAAAGAGGCATTCACCATTAAAAGCTTCGCTAATTATAGGATTTTGGTGGGGGACGTGGCATCTACCTATATGGTTTACTACAGGATTTGTAGGAATTGATTTATTTAAATATATTTTATTTTTTATGATTTCTATCATATCCATTAAAATTGTCATGACAGCATTCTATAACTTAAATCAAAATTTAATCATTCCAATCATTATCCACCAATTCTTTAATTTTTTTATCGGCATAATAAACGGGAATTTAATCGATTTAATTATGTATAACGCGATTTTTTATTTAGTAGTTGCAGTTTTTATGATTGTTATAAATCCAAAGAGAGTACTGTATGGAAGGAAAGGGGAAATAAAAGATGTTGAAATTACAAGGAAAATACAATGAAGCGAAAGTATTTACTACTAACGTAGAAGAGACAGCAGCAGGTCAAATTATTGATCTTTGTAACCAAGAATTCGTAAAGGATAGCAAGATTCGTATTATGCCAGATACACATGCGGGAGCAGGGTGTACTATTGGGACAACAATGACAATTCAAGATAAAATCGTTCCTAATCTAGTAGGGGTAGATATTGGTTGTGGCATGGAAGTAGTAGTAATCGACAAGAAAAAAGAAGAAATCAACTTCGATCACTTAGACGAAACGATACGTAAATTTGTCCCAAGTGGTTTTAGTATTCGAGATAAGGAACATCGATTTTCAAAAATGATTGATTTTGATAGTGTAAGAGCTCCATTCACATTACAACGTGCTCAAAAGAGTATTGGTACGCTTGGTGGGGGAAATCATTTTGTCGAACTGAATGAGGATGATAAGGGGAATGTATTCATTGTCATTCATAGTGGTTCTCGTAATTTAGGTAAACAAATAGCAGAGTATTATCAAAACCTTGCTTATGAGCAACTTATCAACGTTAAATCTATTAAAGAGGAAATCATTGAACGTTTAACAAAAGAAGGCAGACAAAAAGAAATACATGAAGCTATACGTGGAATTAAGAGACCGACGATTCGCAAAGAGTTAGCTTATTTAGAAGGACAAGGATTTAAAGATTACATGAATGATATGAAGATTGCTCAAAAATATGCGGAGTTAAATCGTAAAGCAATGATGGATGAAATCGTCACTAGAATGGATTGGAAAGTAAAAGATCAATTCACTACAATTCATAACTACATCGATATGGAAAATATGATTTTACGAAAAGGTGCTATTTCAGCTCAGAAAGATGAAAGAGTAATCATTCCAATTAACATGAGAGACGGTTCAATCATTGCATTGGGTAAAGGAAATCCAGATTGGAACTTTTCTGGACCGCATGGAGCGGGGCGCATTATGAGCCGTAAGAAAGCTAAAGAATTACTTAACTTAGAGGATTTTCAAAATACAATGAAATCAGTTTGGACTACATCTGTTGCAGAAAGTACTTTAGATGAAGCTCCAATGGTATATAAGCCAATAGATGAAATTGTTGAGAATACAAAAGAAACAATTGATATCAAACATATTATTAAGCCGATTTACAATTTTAAGGCTAATTAAAAGATGAGTAACCTGTATTGTAATGAAATATAGTATTGGAAAGTGGTCAGTATATTACTATTGGGAGTAGAGTAGGAGGATTATGAAAAATAATGTAAATGTTTATATAGGGGTAGCAGCGCATGTCCATCAAGCTAACCAAGTAACTTACTAGATATGAAACGATCCTTGGTTCAAAACTAGTAAGTGATAGAAAAGTAGGCATGCTAAAGAAGCCTATTAAAACGTGATTTTTTCGCTAGGCAGCTTGTCTATGCTTCACCGTCGTTTTATACACAATCCCTAGAATATCAAAGACGGTCATCTTCTTATACCGATGACATTTACGACCGTTCTTTTTGAGTAGCAGATAAAGACGATGCAGGATTTTTAAAAGTTCTTCTGTGCCAACGGCTATCGCTTGAAACAGTAACGGAAAGTAATCTTTAATCATATAAATCGCTTTGTATTCACTCAGCTCATGCTTTGTCTTTTCAAGCAGAAACTGTCGCATTTGAAACATCGTAGAAGAACAGAGGAGAATGCCGATGAGTTGTCCATATAAATGGCACTCTAGGCGTTCTCTTTTAATATTTTTACATTCATCAATTTCAAAAAATGATTTCCACGTTTTAAACAAAATTTCAATCTGCCAACGAAGTGAATACAATGAGTGCACGTAGTTCGTTGGTACTCCTTCTAGAGACGTGTTCGTGATATATACATTCATACCCATTAAACGTTTACTTTTATCCTTCATGACAATGCCTTTTTTCTTTTCACGTATCGCTTGGTTTTTCAGACGTGTTTGCGTTTGCTCATCGGTTAAACGATGGATAATGACACGTGCTGGAAGCTTCTGATTTTGGCCAATGTATGCCTCAGGGATTTCTATCGTTTCACCTGGGATTAGACCCGACATCATTTGTGTCATATCAAGCTGGATGTATTCTGTTTGCTTTTTTAACGTGCCGTTGTTGAAGTATTGTGGCTCAAGGTTCTTGATATAAATGCGTGTATTGAGCTTCAACCGCGAGATATAGTAAGCCTCTTTCTCATGAATAGTTTGTAAGTCTCCTAAATCGAAGTAACCAAGATCACGTAAACATAGATCGCCCGCCTCTACGGTTTCAAGGCAGATGGTACCGTATGTTTTATCATTATTCTTTCCTGGTCCAAGCTGCACGTTAAGAAATTGACCACTAAGTAAATCATATTCCAATTGGATTTTCACGCCTGCCGTATTACTACTCCCGCCTGAACCTTGATAGTTAGTGGCGAAATGATCAGGCAGTTGAAACACTGTCGCATCTAAAATACGGATACGATTGAAAGTAGAGATCATTTGTGCAGAAAGCGAGTGATTTGAACAGAGTTTTTGTGTGAGAAGGGAAGTAAAGACTTCTCGAAGAAATGCGACGGCTGCTGGATTAAAGCGTTGATTCAATCCTTCAGAGCTCATAAGTACCCCAGTGGAAACTTCTAACTGACTGCACAATTGTGTAAGTGATGTGCTAGCAATTTCTTGACTAAGCCATACGCAAAGGGCAATGAGTTCTTTTGCTTGATACTTACTAGATCGCTGTACAAAGCCAACTTGTTTGGCAATATCTTGTAGGGCCACTGGAGATAAAAAGTATTGTAGCTCTTGAGCGAAAAGATTCAATCTATTTGAAATGATAGGATTCATCAAAACGCCATCCTTTCTTATAAACTGTTTACAATAAGCATAGCGTTTTTTCATTTTGAAGGTATGATTTTAACTTTGCTTGATGGGAATGTGGAGGGACCACTTTAAACAACAGGAGTGATTTTTTCATGAGGAAAAATGAATTTTTATGTTAAAATATTTAAAAGAATATAATAATTGTTATTTTTCTAACCGTTTGTATTGAATTATAAAATTTTTGGGGGAATAATTTTATGGTTAAACTAAGTGAAATAGTGTCTAAACTGGACACTGAACTTGATATAAAATCATTTGGGAAGGATTCTGCTTTCAGTCAATTCATACCAATGGTCTATGAACCTTTAAAGTTTGACTGGAAATCAGTTTTTGAAAAAGACTTTGTGGAATTATTTAATGGTCTAATGTTAAAAGGGGATGCAAATGTAAAGAAAATTTTTCTTGCCGTTTTCCCTACAGATGAAGTGTTGGAACGTTTTATAGAAGAAAGTAATAGCGGAGACTTACTTTTTATGCACCATCCCTTATTGATGGAATGTGGAGATCCAAAAGGAGCATGGGGCAAAGGCTTTGTTCCTATAAAAGAAAAATACATTAAACAAATAAAAGAAAAGGAATTATCATTCTATACATGCCATGTACCGATGGATTATCATGCCAATTTAGGTACAAGTGTAGCTATTGCTAAACAATTAAATGCAGAAATTATTGATGGGTTTTTAACAAGTTCTATAAATAAAGAAGACCTAGTTCTAATTTGTAACATTGAAGAAAAGAGTACAAATGAACTAACTTCTCACTTAAAAGAAATATTCGATATTCCATATGTTGATTTTGAAGGTAAGAACATAAATAACGTAAAGAAAATAGCTATCGTTGCAGGTTGTGGCGACAAAGTAAGTTGGATGGAGGAAGCTGAAAAAAGAGGAGTTCAAGCTTATATCACTGGCGAAATCCATTGCCATATTGATAACCAATATGGTAAACAAAGATACAAACAAATGATGGATTATGTTTCTAATACTTCGATGTCTTTAATCGGTGTTTCCCATTCTGCGTCAGAATATCTTGTCCATAAAACATTGATGAAGGAATGGTTTGAGAATAACTTTGATATTGAAACAGTTTTAATTCCACAGGAAAAATGGTGGTTATAAAGTTATTAAGTGATATTTAAAAGAGCTTGGGAATTCAAGCTCTTTTTTGCGAATTTAGCTGAGAATTATATCGTGAAAACTAGGTGTTTTAGTCTGTGCTTCTTGCTGAAGTTTTAAGTTTAGCATCCGAAAAATGAAAAAAACAAGCGGAATTATCATAAATAACTGTAAAAAAGTAAAATTCTCGTTATGGGGGTGTCTTAAAATCTTAGCTTGATGGGCATGGGGTAGCAGCGGCTATAAGCATTTTTATCCTTTCTATAATTTTCCTTTATTTTAATCCTTACAGTAATCAAATCACTGTGAATTTTCTGCGTGAAGTATAAAAAACAGCCATTCCTTAGTGAAACGGCTGTTTTCGTAATTCAATAAAATCTCCCAGATTGCGGTAGATATTTTTAAATATTATTTTGTTTTTTTTGACTTGATTATAATAAAAGATGGACTTCGCGATTCGTTTATTAAATCTGGCATTATCTCTATCCCTGCCAAAGTTGATTGTGGCTCGATTATTTTATCCAGCGAAAGCCCGTGTTCAATCAAAGTATTTATTAATGTGGCAACAGTTCTATGATAAATAACCACACTATCGTCAACAAACCAGTTGTGTACTCTGATTCCTTCTTCTTGATAATTATCTAATGCCCAGTGTGATGTATTACCATCCTCAGTTTTTATCCAATGGTTGCTTCCTTTGCGAGCTGTTGCTATTGGATGTTCGGTTGAAAAGATAAATTCACCACTGCTTTTTAATAGTTCATTAATCTTTTGAATCATTGCCGAGTAATCTTCAATGTAATGTATAGAGAGGGAACTTATAATCAGGTCGAACTTTTGATTGGTTAGTCCCATATCCTCCATAGGAAGACACATAAATTCTATGTTATCATCCTGATTTAACTTTTTAGCACGTTCAATCATATTTTGGGATATGTCTACACCTATTACGTTTTTTGCACCATTTTCTATACAATACTTTGAAAAATGACCATCACCGCAACCCAAGTCTAATACCGATTTTCCTTTCAAACACAGAATTAATGATTTGATTGCTGGCTGTTCTATGAAGTCATTAGCGTTTATTCCACTTTCACGCAATGCTGTGTAGTTTTTGAAGAAATTCGGATTATCGTAAATATTTTGTTTCACTTACATCACTCCTCAGATAAGGTTTTCATAGATTAAGCTGACTTCTGTTTCCAAATTATCATACTAACCATAAAAATTTTGTCATCCTTTTATTATAGTAATGGTTTTTAGGAAGATATCTCGAACTCAATACTTTCACAATCCTGCCCGTTTGCTGAATAATCTGCTGTAAATACTATACCGTATTAAGAAAATTAACCTTTATTTTAATTATAAGCAACAACCTTTACGAAAAGAGCCTTTTATTTTTTATTAAGCTATTGAAACGATAGTGAAGGGACGAGAGCGTAATGAAGCGAGAACTATCGAAATTAGCGGATGTACTAGTCAATCATTCGACTAAAGTGCAGCGTGGTGATCAAGTGTTAATTCAAAGTGTTACTGAAATAGACCCTATGGTAGTTCGCGAAATTATTAAGTCGGTGGAAAAAGCAGGGGGATATGCGCATGTATCAATGCGCGATGTTTCTGTTACGAGGCAATTGATTTTGTCAGGGTCTGAAGAACAATTTAAGTTATTTGCAGATTGGGAATGTTATCGCTTAAGTAAGATGCAAGTATATATTAATCTCCGTAGCCCTAGAAATGCATATGAATTAGCAGATGTGCCAGCAGAAAAAATGAAATTATATCAAAAGATATTTGGAAAGGCTCATAGTGAAGCTGTATATAAAACGAGATGGGTGACAACTCGCATTCCGAATGCGGCTTCTGCGCAAGAAGCAAATATGAGCACGGAGGCTTATGAAAAATTTTATTATGATGTATGTACGCTAGATTACAACAACATGTCGAAAGCCATGGAGCCATTAAAAGAATTAATGGAAAAGACAAAACGAGTGAGGATTATGGGAGAAGGGACGGATTTGGAGTTTTCAATTGAAGGAATAGGCGTTTTAAAGGGGGATGGTACGGATAATATCCCTGATGGCGAAATATATACAGCACCTGTTAAAGATTCTGTAAATGGAGTAATAACGTTTAACACAGTATCTATTCAACAAGGTTATGCATTTCAAAATATAAAGTTACATGTTAGACAAGGGAAAATACTAGGGGCATATGCAAATGATACAGAGCGAATGAATCGAATTCTTGATACGGATGAGGGAGCAAGATATATTGGAGAATTTGCACTAGCTTTTAATCCTTATATATTACACCCGATGAATAATACGTTATTCGATGAAAAAATAAATGGTAGTTATCATGTAGCAATTGGAGATTCGTTACAAGGTGCAGACAATGGGAATAAATCAGCAATACATTGGGATTTAGTAAACATTCAAAGAACAGAGTATGGCGGGGGTGAAATTTGGTTTGATGACGTACTGATAAGAAAAGATGGACGTTTTATTTTACCGGAGTTGTTAGGATTAAATGAAGAGAATTTGAAAAGGTAAAGTGCTTTATTGAAATTGTGTAAAGGAGATTAAAACCCGCCATAACAAACTAAAAAATTCATTGTATAAAGTTACATTTATTTAATGTAAATGATAGCTAGATTGGCGCGGCTCGGTAATTGTTGAGTGAAATAAGCCAAAATCTCTTGAAAAACACTTGATTTTTTACTACATCAATCTTTACAATCCCTCCATATAATGTGAATAGAACTAGCACTTATTTAGAAGCCTTTGAAACAGTGCATTATGTACATGCGGTGAAGAAGTGGAGGATTAGTAGGCATGGGGAGAAATCTCTGTGTATTTTTTTATGCGTATTTTTAATTTTAAAAACAATTTGTAAAAAATATTTTACAAATTGTAAGAAATAAATTACAATTATCTCAAGAGGTGTTACTATTGTTACATAATAAAATTGTAGTTTGTCGAGCAGAAAAAGGTTGGACCCAAGAAGAATTGGCAACAAGAGTGGGAGTTAGTCGTCAAACTATCGCTACTCTTGAAAAGAATAAATATAACCCTTCTCTAATTCTTGCCTTTAAAATCGCAAATGCATTTGAAAAGCCGTTAACCGACGTATTTGATTATCTAGAGGAGTGATACATATGTTGTTGTTAAAAATTTTATTATTTGGTTTAATAGTGATAAGTAAGATGTATGTAATAAAATTTCAATCAAGTGATGAAGCAAATGACGAAAGAGGAAGAGAAATTCTATATAAAACAAATAATGTTTTGTACAATATTTTATATTTAGGTATCCTTACCATTATTGTTTTACAATTAATTGATATTATTCCTTTGAAATTTCTACCTGATTTGTTGTTATATTTTGCGCTTTCATTAAGTGTGTTAGGCAGTATTTTTATATTTATCAATAGAAACAGGAAAAATTACTAATATGTATTAAGTATTTTATCTTGTTCTGTTAGGAAATTGAACAACATGTTTCTTTAAAAAGTGAAATTTCTATTTTAAACATGAAGGAATATAGTTAAACTAATAGCTGTGTTTATTTAAGTAGGCTACATAAAATAATTAATCTTCTTCATAAAAAATTAAGGAATCCAAAATGTGTGGGTTTCTTCTTTTTATAAAATAAATATTTGCAGCAATACTTTGGTCAAATTTTAATTAAAACTAAAATTCACCTTTTCTATTATAAATTTTTGTAGTGTGGAAATATAGCTATTAGATCACCAAACTAGTATTTTTGGGGCATTAACTTAAACAATAAATAACTTCATGTCTATCTTGTTGATGAAATTCATTGCCCTCGGATAAAGGATAGTAAAACCCCTGAATAATTAGTTATATTGATTTTTATTACAATTTTGTAAGGTTAAGTAATAAAAATCGATAGAACGGGATATTAGAATGGGATACTCTGATTGATGAGTAGAATATTCTGAAAAAAAGGGGTGGAGCAAATGAAGAATAGAAAAAAGTATCGATAATATGCAAAAGTATTTTATGTTTAATGATTTGTATATTCATTACGAATGAAGCATGGTTTACAAATGTGGTGAGGGCAGAATCAGGCACGTTGACTGATAGGAGTATAGAGGATTTCAAAAAAAAGCTGGATGAACAGGTCCCAAAATGGCAGGAGAATTATGGGGTACCAGGGGTTGCGATAGGGATTGTACATGAGGGGCGTATTGCTTATACACTTAACTACGGTTATGTAGATAAAAAGACAAAAAAAGCGGTGAGTGATGACACTTTGTTTCAAGCTGGTTCCATATCTAAAAGCCTTACAGCGTGGGGAATCTTGCATCTTGTAGATGAAGGTCGTTTATCACTAGATGATCCCGTTGGAAAATATCTGACCAAATGGAAATTACCTAATTCAGAGTTTAATAATAATGAAGTCACGATAAGAAGATTATTAAGTCATACAGCAGGACTGTCTGCACATAAAGGATACCTTGGGGTTGCACCAGGGAAAAATCTTAATTCTATCGAGGAGTCTCTGTCTGGAAAAGGATGGCTTAATGAACAAGTGGAGGTTACCAATAAACCAGGTTCAGAAACAATTTACTCTGGTGGCGGATATACAATTTTACAACTTGTAATTGAAGAGGTTACCGGAATACCTTTTGATCGTTATATGGAAGAACAAATTATGAAACCTTTAGGAATGAAATCTAGTTCATTCTTACAACGCCCTGAAAATCATAACCTTGCGAAAGCTTATGGATATTTTGGAGAGGAGCTCCCTAGTTACCAATTTACCGAACAGGCTGCTGCAGGTCTCAAGACAAATGTTACGGATATGATGACATTGATACTTGCAAGTATGGATACAAATAATAAAGGGAATGGTGTCATCAAAAGTGAACGTGTTATGGAAATGCAAAAGCCAGTATTAGGGGAGAATGGTTTAGGTATATTTGAAAAAAAACTATCTAATCAATGGAAATTACTTTATCATTCTGGTGACAATCGAGGCTGGCATTCTTTTTATGGTTTCATTCCTAATACAAAGGATGGATTGGTAATCCTTACAAATGGTGAAGGTGGTATAGACTTACGACAGGATATTTACCACGCATGGATGGAATATGAAACTGGAAAATTACCTGAAAGTTACTTCTCTCTAGCTGAGCAGAGAAAAAGTAATTCCATTACATCAATTGTTATTGGAGCCACACTTAGTGTATATTTACTGCTATTTGTGATTAGATTGTACAAGAGTAGAAGAACTTTCATTTTTAAGCAAGAGAAGAAATCCTACATCGGATTAGTAGTTAGGACATTTTTACTTATTATTACTGCTATTCTCGTTTTTTGTGCTGCCTATTTGTGGAGAGTTTTCAGCTTGAATTCCGGTAATACAATAAATTTTATTCTAATAATGGTATGGATTATAACATTATTAATTAGTGGATTTTTCCCGAAAATTAGAAGTAATAAAAAACAACGTATAAAACTAAAAGATTTAACATCAAAATTTACATTTATGTAATGTTAAAGGTTAGAAAGCTAGATTGGCGTGAATCGCTAATTGTGGTTTGCAAACAACGACAAAATCTCTTAAAAAACACTTAACTTTTAACTCCATCTATCTTTACAATCCCTCCCTATAATGTGAATTGGACAAGCATCTAAGAGAAAGCAGAACATGTCAGTTTATACATTTTATTATTAGGGGGAGAAATTGTATGAAAAAGATAGTTGCTTCGTTAGCCATTATGGCAGTGTTATTACCAACGTTTTCGATAAATGCTGAGGGGAAAGAACAAGCACAAGCACGAAAAACAGCGACGTTGTTTAATGTAATTAGTGACATTCAAGGGGATTTATCGGATTTTGATCATGTATTAAAAGATATGAACAAAGTGACACCGCTATCTAGAGCACTTATTATGAATGGGGATATAACGCCAGAAGGACAGCAGTCACAATATGATGATGTGAAGCGTGTGTTAAACAAAAATAAGCATCCGGAAAATGTATGGTCGGCTATTGGGAACCATGAGTTTTACGCTGGGAAATGGACAGCTGATGGAAAGTTATCTCAAAGTACATGGCCAAACGGTGTAGCAGAAGATACGCTATTTAATCGATATTTGAAATTTAGCGGACAAGAAAAGGTGTACCATAAAAAAGAATTAGATGGTTATCCACTATTATTTTTAGGGACAGAAAAATATATGAGGTACCATGATTCAAAAATGTCAGATCAAGTGTACTTAAGTGAGGAACAATTAGGTTGGCTGAAACAAAATTTAGAAGACTACAGTCAAAAAGATAAAAATAAGCCGATTTTTATTTTTTCTCACCACGTTTTACCTGATTCTGTATCTGGTTCAAGACAATCACCGTATTTAAATGACTATTTAAACGTGGATAAATTGTACGATATATTAAAAGATTACCCGCAAGTTGTCTTTTTCACGAGCCATACGCACTGGGATTTAAATTTACCAGACTGGGCTGGTAAAAAGAAAATTGCAGGCGGAGATGAAAAAGGATTTACAGTTGTAAATACGGGCGGCATTGAAACAGGATGGAGATCAGCTGGTCCAAATGGCGGCGAGATTCATGCTCCGGATGGATCTTCTTTTAAACAAGGGTTGCAAGTGAAAGCATATGGTAACGATGTTGTCGTAACGGCTTACGATTATAAACGTGATAAAGGTATAAAGAACTTATTAATTAGTGATGCAAAAATTGCACAAATGGCACCAGATGTAACGGCTGATGATAGTAAAAACGTAATCGTTGGTGCAACAGAGTATATGGAGTACAATGTAGAAGGAACGAATGAGTGGTACACGTACAATAAAGCGAATCCTCCAAAATTTGATGGGAACAAAATTGTATACGTACGCCATAAAGGCGAAATGAATTTAGAGCCAGGATTAACGCAGCTTCTTCGTTTTTCGGTAAATAAGTGATTGGTAAGGGCCTACTTCTTAATGAGTGGGCTCTTTTTATTTTGTCGTTTTTTATCGGCAAGTCGATATATTTTAAGTATCGGTCGATATAATTTGAGAATCGCTGATATAAATTTCATGTACCGTATTGAAGTTAAAATCGTTAATGCAATTTCATGCACCGAAACGAAATTCCCTACATTTTTAATCCAGAAAGGTGACTTCATCATTTTTCCATGTAATAATAGTATGGTTACATTTACTGTGAAAGAGTATAAAAGGAGCGTTATTGATGAATTTAGCTAAATTTCCGAGAAAAAAATATACAGAATCATATACACCAATTGAAAAATTAAACAATTTTTCTGAAGTACTTGGTGGGCCGACTATTTATTTTAAACGAGATGATTTACTTGGTTTAACAGCTGGCGGTAATAAGACGAGAAAGTTAGAGTTTCTAGTTGCGGATGCACAGGAAAAGGGTGCAGATACGTTAATTACAGCTGGCGGTATTCAGTCCAACCATTGCCGTCTAACACTTGCAGCTGCGGTAAAAGAGAAAATGAAATGTATTCTTGTGTTAGAAGAAGGGCTTGAGCCAGAAGCAAAGCCAGACTTTAATGGAAACTATTTCTTATATCATTTATTAGGTGCTGAAAATGTAATTGTTGTGCCGAACGGAACAGACCTTATGGAAGAGATGCATAAAGTAGCGAAAGAAGTAAGTGAAAAAGGTAATACACCATATGTAATTCCAGTTGGTGGATCAAATCCTACTGGCGCAATGGGTTACATTGCTTGTGCGCAAGAAATTATGGCTCAATCATTCGAGCAAGGAATTGATTTCAGTTCAGTTGTTTGTGTAAGTGGTAGCGCTGGTATGCATGCTGGTTTAATTACTGGTTTTTCCGGAACGCAAAGCAAAATTCCTGTAATCGGAATTAACGTAAGTAGAGGAAAAGCTGAGCAAGAAGAGAAAGTAGCAAAACTTGTAGATGAAACTTCAGCTCACGTAGGTATTCCAAACTCTATTTCACGCGAAGCAGTTACATGCTTTGATGAATATGTAGGACCAGGATACGCTTTACCAACACCAGAAATGGTTGAAGCAGTACAGTTACTTGCGAAAACTGAAGGTATTTTACTTGACCCAGTTTATACAGGTAAAGCAGTAGCAGGATTAATTGATTTAATTAGAAAAGGAAAATTTACTAAAGAAGACAACATTTTATTCGTACATTCAGGTGGTTCACCAGCTTTATATGCGAATACGTCTCTATTTGCGTAAGTGTAAAAAGCATTGGGTATCCAATGCTTTTTGTTTTGAATTAATGTTGAAATTTGATACAATTTCGTGAATATGCGATGAGTTTTCAACATTCAACGGTAAACAACGATATATAAAGGAGATTGATGTATGACAGAATTTTGGGAAGCAAGTTTTATAGAAAATCAAATGATGTGGGGATTTGAAGCTGCAGATTCCGCAATTTTGACGAAGGATTTTTTCCTTGAAAAGAAAGTGAAGGATATATTGATTCCTGGTATTGGATATGGAAGAAATGCAAAGGTTTTTATTGATAACGAAATACATGTAACAGGTATTGAAATTTCAAAAACAGCGATCGAATTGGCGAGGGAAAATGAAATTAATGCCAATTTATTCCATGGTTCAGTTACGGATATGCCTTTTGATAACAAACTGTATGATGGCATATTTTCTTATGCACTTATTCATTTGTTGAATAAGGATGAGAGAGAGAAGTTTATTAAAGATTGTTATAGTCAGTTAAAACCAAACGGATATATGATTTTTACTACTATTTCTAAAGATGCCCCAATGTTTGGGAAGGGGAAACAACTTGGTAAAGACTACTTCGAGATAATGGAAGGGGTAAAAATGTATTTTTATGATGTTGACTCGGTACAACAAGACTTTGGAAAATATGGACTGATGGAAACTACGGAAATTGTGGAGCCACATAAAAATATGGCAAGTAAACCTCCATTTAAATTTATAATGATCAAATGTCAAAAAACACTATAATTACAATTGTGTGAAAAATAGTGAGATATTCACTAATTTTTATTTTACGTGAAATGGTAACCGAACCAAAGGGAAAATAAAATAATTGCTGTATTAAATAACGTAAAGGTTAAACCGATGATAGATAAAATTTTCTTTTCGGTACGACTACAAAATGAGATAACCGCTAATATAATTGCTATAACAGCAAAAGTTACTATGAAATATGCGAAAGGAACTACGTAATCTACTCCAACTCTTTCTAAAATAGGGAGAAAGAGATTAATATTTTGTTTGCTTCACTTTTTTTGGGCACTCTACAGCTAGATGGTGTTACTGACACGTACAAGTTATCAACAATCTTTATGTTGAAAGAATCTTAGCGTACGAAATTCGCGTTTTGTTGGTGCGACCACATCTCTATTAAGCTAACAGATGCAATCACCTTCAACTATCCCTTATCAGATACAAGGTAACAGATGTTTTTATAATTTGAAAGACGAGGAAACGAACTTGGAGGGAGTATTGGAAGCATACAATAAATACATTGAGGGGGCATGTTTGAGAAGATTAAATCAATGGAAAAGGAAATGATTCTTAAGTCTGGGCTATGGACCTATCCTCCCGTTCTAATTAACTAAAAGAAGAACTTCCCCATACCGATTAGACTACTAAGCATTCCTATTCCATTCATGGTGCCTTTTCCTACTGTAAGTAAGTTTCCAAGCATTCCTGCCTGACCGTTACCTCCGTTATTCCACCATCCCATGGGACTTACCTGTCCTCCCCATCCTGGAGGGTTTCCAAAAACACCCGAGTTATTGGTACTAAAGTTAAAAGCCTTGGCTGGCGGCGATAGTAAAGCGGCAAGATGCCCTTGTGCGAACATCCCTGTATGATTGAATGGTTGAGCCCAAGGGAAGGGGGGTTTTTGAAAATTGAAACCTGAACCTGCATGGCCTGATAATGGAGCCCAATTAGCAGGATGTCCTTGGGGCATCATCCCCGCATAATTGTTTGGCTGGCCCCAAGAAAAGGGGGAGGGCTGGGGATTGAAACCCGTATAATCGGCTGATGAATCCCAACCAACTGGATAGACTCGATAACTCCAATTCCCAGGAATCTTCAAACCATTCATTCCTTCAGCTTTAGTTATTTGGAGCTGTGAATATAATGATGCCATTGAAATTTGGTTATTATATTGTTCCCCGTTTCCCTTTGAATTCAAATACCAATATTGGTGCATACGCTTATTCCCCTCACTTTAAAAATGTAATGTTAGACTTAGCCTATGTAATATTCTTTTTTATGGATAGTTACATAACTAGATCTACAAGCCCGTATTTAAAGGAATGGGTGCGTGGTCTTGTTGATTTATCCCGATATTTGTGGGCAGTAAGACCCCCGCCTCAAAATTCAGCGAAAGCAAAGAAGTTAGATGGGGGTTGGGCTGCCTGTAAAAGCCCCACTGATTAAAGTTTCACTTTATTTTAGAAGAGGATTTTCAGTTGCTCCTTTTGTTTATTTCAGGCCTAATTTAATTTCCGTTAACAAACGTGTTTATATATTCATTCAAAATCTTATTTAAATGTTTATAAAGGTTTAATCAATAAAAAAGATTTTAAAATGTTATGTTGAGCAAATGGAATTGCTAAAAAGAGAATATCCATTCGAAGAGTTTGGCAAAATACTGCAAGGATAATGTATTCATGTACAGATATGCAAATGATTTAAACTAATCAATGAAATTTATAATGAAGGAGCAAATAAATATATGAGTGAAACATTACATATAAGAAAACCACCATATTTAATGCTTGTAATCCTTTTTATTGGGGCATTTGTTTCATTTCTAAATAACTCGCTTTTAAATGTAGCCTTGCCATCAATAATGAAGGATTTAGATATTAAAGATTATTCAACGATCCAGTGGCTTTCTACAGGGTATATGCTTGTAAGTGGTATATTAATTCCGGCATCAGCATTTTTAATAACCCGCTTCTCAAATAGGAGCTTATTTATTACATCTATGGTGATTTTTATTCTTGGTACTGCCTTAGCGGCTTTAGCGCCGAACTTTGGTTTATTACTTACTGGCCGGATGGTTCAAGCAGCAGGTTCTTCAGTCATGGGGCCTTTGTTAATGAATATTATGCTAGTAAGCTTCCCAAGAGAAAAACGGGGAACAGCAATGGGGATTTTTGGATTAGTTATGATTACAGCTCCAGCAATTGGACCGACACTATCAGGTTATATTGTAGAGTATTATGACTGGCGTTTGCTTTTTGAAATGATTTTACCGTTAGCGATTATTAGCTTACTGTTAGGGATTTGGAAATCTGAGAATGTCATGAAACAAAACAAAAATGCAAAACTTGATTATCTCTCATTACTATTATCTTCTATCGGTTTTGGCGGTTTGTTATATGGGTTCAGTTCTGCAAGCTCAGATGGTTGGACGGATAAAGTTGTCTTAACAACTTTAATCATAGGCTCTATTGCCCTAATTACTTTCATTGTCCGTCAATTAAAAATGAATGAACCGTTATTGGATTTACGTGTTTACAAGTACCCAATGTTTGCACTTGCGTCTGTAATTGCAATTGTCAACGCGGTGGCCATGTTTTCGGGTATGATTTTAACACCAGCTTATGTACAAAACGTCCGTGGCATTTCGCCGCTGAACTCTGGGCTGATGATGCTTCCAGGTGCGGTAATAATGGGGGTTATGTCACCAATAACAGGTAAACTATTTGATAAATATGGCCCTCGGATTCTTGGCATAGTAGGACTTTCCATTACAGCTGTTTCAACTTATATGTTGGCAAACCTGCAAATCGACTCTAGTCACACACATATTATTCTTATTTACACACTGCGGATGTTTGGGATGGCGATGGTGATGATGCCGCTTATGACAAATGGCCTTAATCAATTGCCAACTCGCTTAAATCCGCACGGTACGGCTGTTAATAATACAGCTCAACAAGTGTCTGGTTCGATTGGTACTGCTATTCTTGTTACGATTATGAATTCTGTAACAACAACAAAAGCTGAAAGTCTAATGTCTGATGTAGATCCAACAACCTTCACAGAAGCTACGAAGGCAATAGTAACTCAGAAGGCTTTATTATCTGGAATTCAATATTCATTCTATGTAGCGCTTGGCATGAACGTTGTTGCACTACTATTAGTTTTTTTCGTTAAACGTGTAGATACAAGCGCGGAAGCTGTCGAGAGGTTAAATCGGTAGGGAAAAATAAAACTCTAGATAATGATTCCTACAAGTTTTTTTGCTGCTAAGGCGCCGGTATTTAAAGCTGGAAAAGAACTAAAAGAAGCAGTGAAATAATTATATAGTGAAAGAGGACCTGATGTTCATATCAGGTCCTCTTTCATTAGTAACACGGTATACTTGCTTATCGTATTGGTTTAACTAAACTACTGATTTTTCGAATACTACAATCTTAAGCTCGTCACCTTCTTTATTTTGAGGTGTTTTAGTAGAAAATTAATCAAAATGAGCGTTTTATAAACAAATACAAGAGATGACATCCGTTTGCAATTTCTCATAAACGTTAATAATTCGCTTCATTTTAAGTTAGTATTTTTTCTGCAAGTTATAAATCTAATGCCAACAAACAACTTAGATTACCAACTTTATAAGCAATATCATAATCATGAATAGTTAGGGAAAAGATAAAATAAGGTAATCAATTACATATCTTTATCCCAGGCGATTAATTGCTATCTCCTCTTTATTGAATGGGATATTTTATTTCATGCTTTTTTGAAAGGGTGTTTTTAATGGAAAAAAAAGTATCTGCCATTCCTCAGCCGAAAACATATGGACCGCTGGGGAATCTCCCATTAATCGATAAAAATAAACCGACTCTATCGTTTATCAAACTGGCGGAAGAGTATGGTCCCATTTTTCGAATTCAAACTCTAAGTGATGCCATAATTGTTGTTTCCGGACATGAACTGGTAGCAGAAGTCTGTGACGAAACACGGTTCGATAAAAGTATAGAGGGTGCTTTAGCAAAGGTTCGTGCTTTTGCTGGGGACGGATTATTTACAAGTGAGACTCACGAGCCTAACTGGAAAAAAGCTCATAATATTTTGATGCCTACATTCAGCCAACGGGCAATGAAAGATTACCATGCCATGATGGTTGATATTGCCGTACAACTCGTTCAAAAATGGGCACGACTTAATCCAAATGAAAATGTGGATGTTCCGGAGGATATGACCCGCCTTACATTGGATACAATTGGTCTATGTGGTTTTAATTACCGATTTAATAGCTTTTATCGTGAAACATCTCATCCTTTTATCACTAGCATGAGCCGTGCTCTAGATGAGGCGATGCACCAATTACAGCGACTGGATATAGAAGATAAACTCATGTGGAGAACGAAACGTCAATTTCAGCATGATATTCAATCCATGTTTTCTTTAGTAGATAATATTATTGCTGAACGTAAAAGGAATGGAAATCAGGAAGAAAATGATTTACTTTCCCGTATGTTAAATGTGCAGGATCCGGAAACTGGTGAAAAATTAGATGATGAAAATATTCGTTTTCAAATTATCACTTTTTTAATAGCTGGGCATGAGACAACAAGCGGATTGTTATCTTTTGCAATCTATTTTTTATTAAAGAATCCGGATAAGTTGAAAAAAGCCTATGAAGAAGTAGATCGGGTTTTGACAGATCCTACTCCAACATACCAACAAGTTATGGAACTTAAGTATATCCGGATGATTTTAAATGAATCGCTACGTCTATGGCCTACTGCTCCAGCATTCAGTCTCTATGCAAAAGAAGATACAGTGATTGGTGGGAAATACCCAATTAAGAAAGGAGAAGATCGTATTTCTGTTCTTATTCCACAGCTACATAGGGATAAAGACGCATGGGGAGACAATGTGGAAGAATTTCAACCTGAACGATTTGAAGAGCCGGATAAGGTTCCTCATCATGCTTATAAGCCATTTGGAAATGGTCAACGAGCATGTATCGGTATGCAGTTTGCACTTCATGAAGCCACTCTCGTAATGGGAATGCTTCTTCAACATTTTGAATTAATCGATTATCAAAACTATCAGCTGGACGTAAAACAAACATTAACGCTAAAGCCCGGTGATTTTAAGATTAGGATTCTACCCCGAAATCAAACTATCAGCCATCCTACTGTTCTTGCACCTATAGAGGAGAAGCTGAAAACTCATGAAATCAAGCAGCAAGTTCAGAAGACTCCTTCTATTATTGGAGCCGATAATCTTTCGCTTCTTGTTCTGTATGGCTCGGATACAGGGGTAGCAGAAGGTATTGCAAGAGAACTAGCAGATACAGCTAGTTTAGAAGGTGTTCAAACGGAAGTAGTAGCTCTTAACGATCGAATTGGAAGTCTGCCAAAAGAAGGAGCGGTTCTTATTGTAACTTCTTCTTATAATGGAAAGCCACCAAGTAATGCAGGGCAGTTTGTGCAGTGGTTGGTGGAATTAAAGCCGGATGAGCTAAAAGGTGTTCAATACGCAGTTTTTGGTTGTGGAGATCATAATTGGGCTAGTACTTATCAGCGGATTCCAAGATACATTGATGAGCAAATGGCTCAAAAAGGAGCAACAAGATTTTCTAAACGCGGAGAAGCGGATGCAAGTGGTGATTTCGAGGAACAACTCGAGCAATGGAAACAAAGCATGTGGTCTGATGCGATGAAGGCATTTGGATTGGAACTCAATAAAAATATGGAAAAAGAGCGCAGTACTTTGAGTCTACAATTTGTCAGTCGTCTTGGAGGATCTCCTCTTGCGCGAACATATGAAGCAGTTTATGCATCTATATTGGAAAATCGTGAACTCCAATCATCCAGCAGTGATAGAAGCACGCGACATATTGAGATATCCTTGCCAGAAGGCGCTACGTATCAAGAAGGAGACCACCTTGGGGTGCTGCCAATTAATAGCCAGAAAAATGTCAACCGAATTTTAAAACGCTTTGGATTAAACGGGAAGGATCAAGTCATACTGAGCGCAAGTGGGCGCAGTGTAAATCACATACCTTTAGACAGTCCTGTTAGTTTATTTGACCTTCTTAGTTATAGTATCGAAGTTCAAGAAGCAGCCACTCGGGCACAAATACGAGAAATGGTGACATTCACAGTATGTCCTCCTCATAAAAAGGAATTGGAATCATTATTGGAAGAGGGAGTTTATCATGAACAAATATTAAAAAAACGTATTTCAATGTTGGATCTTCTTGAAAAGTATGAGGCTTGTGAAATCCGATTTGAACGCTTTTTAGAACTTCTTCCTGCGCTCAAACCGCGTTACTATTCTATTTCAAGCTCTCCACTCGTTGCACAGGATCGTCTGAGCATTACGGTTGGTGTTGTTAATGCGCCTGCATGGAGTGGGGAAGGGACATATGAAGGAGTCGCTTCTAATTATTTAGCTCAGCGTCATAATAAAGATGAGATTATCTGTTTCATTCGAACGCCACAATCAAGCTTTCAATTACCTGAAAATCCAGAAACACCAATTATTATGGTTGGGCCAGGTACTGGAATTGCACCATTCCGTGGATTCTTACAAGCGCGTCGTGTTCAAAAGCAAAAAGGTATTAACTTAGGACAAGCGCATTTATATTTTGGTTGCCGTCATCCTGAAAAGGATTATCTCTATCGTACAGAACTAGAAAATGATGAAAGAGATGGATTGATTTCTTTACACACAGCTTTTTCTCGCCTAGAAGGAAATCCGAAAACATATGTACAGCATTTAATAAAACAAGATAGAACCAATTTAATTTCGTTATTAGATAATGGAGCTCATCTTTATATATGTGGTGATGGAAGTAAAATGGCTCCGGATGTAGAAGATACCCTTTGTCAAGCATATCAAGAAATTCATGAAGTCAGTGAACAAGAAGCAAGGAATTGGTTGGATCGTGTGCAAGATGAAGGGCGATACGGAAAAGATGTTTGGACTGGAATATAAAGTATTCTTAATTAGATAAGTAATACTTAACTAATGAACTTCTTTCGACTAAGTGTTACTTTAAAAAATAAACTTATTTATAAAAATCCCGTATTTTTTATGGAATACGGGATTTTCCTGTTTTTTAATAAGCTGGACTGATATTGTAGAAAAAGAAAAAATCTTATATGAAACCAAAGCTATATAATCTTAGCTTGAAGGGCACGGTGTTAATCAATTTCTTGACACGATTTGAAATTTATAATATAAAACTTTGCGCACTGGCTAAACAGTTTTTAGCACAGTGTCAAATCGCTGGGGGGAATTTATCAAATTAGGTATACCTTCTATAGCCTATGGAATGAATTTTGCCGTCGAAAAATAATAGGTAATTCATTTGACAATTAGATGGAACAAACTTGTTACTTAGGTTGTCTATTAAGTATACGTATAAAACAGGTGTTCATGATAGTTCGCTCATTTTATGAAAAGTGAGATGCAAGAAGATTGATATCCGATACACTCTTTAATTGTATCGATATGTATAACACCTAGACAAAAACCATATATTCTTGAAAGAGGTTGAAAATGTATGATAGTCTTAAACAAGTTTTTTAACATTTTACATTACAAAAAGATGGTACCTGTATTATTTCTTTCATGTGCAACGCTTATAGGCTGTTCCGATAGTAATACTCAATCTGAATCCCTAAACAAACGAAACAAACAAATCAAATCAAACAAGAAAATATTGGTAATGATTCTTTTGCTAAACTTGAAAAAGAATTTGATGCTAAACTCGGTATTTATGCATTGGACACTGATACGAATCAAACCGTTACGTATCAATCAGATAAACGGTTTGCATACGCATCGACCCACAAAGCTTTAGCTGTGGGAGTACTTTTACAAAAGAAATCAATAGAAGATCTAAATCAAAGAGTTTTGTATACTCGTCAAGATCTTGTTAATTACAATCCAATTACAGAAAAGTATGTTGATACAGGTATGACTCTGAAAGAGCTTGCAGATGCTTCCCTTCGATATAGTGATAATACTGCACAAAATCTTATTCTTAAACAATTAGGTGGACCTAGTGAATTCAAAAAATCACTGAGAGAAGTAGGAGATACCGTTACAAATCCTGAACGTTTTGAACCAGAATTAAACGAAGTGCATCCAGGAGACGCCCATGATACTAGTACCCCAAAGGCATTAGCTACTAGTCTTCAGGCTTTTGCGCTAGGAGATGTACTTTCAACTGAGAAACGGGATTTATTAATAGATTGGATGAAAAGGAATACTACGGGAGACAACTTAATTCGTGCTGGAGTTCCAGGAGGATGGGAAGTAGCTGATAAGACTGGCTCGGGATCTTATGGAACCAGAAATGATATCGCAATTATTTGGCCACCAAATAAAAAGCCAATTGTTCTTGCGATACTTTCTAATCATGATAAAGAGGATGCTAAATATGATGATAAGCTTATTGCAGAAGCAACCAAAATAGCGTTAGATGCTTTAAAAGCGACAAATAAATAATAATAGTAATTAGTTATTAAAATTTCCCCGTTTTTCCGTCACAAAACTGTGACGGTCTTTTTGTGTATTTTAAAAGGAATCGACTTAAGTAAAGAAAAAAGATAGAAACAATCCCTATTGAATTTATTAATTAAGTAACAGTAAATATACGCTTTATTGGATACTTATTGCATTTGAGAGGGTAGGTAAGATATCATCTTTTTTACATAAGTAAAATATTAAATAGTAAATGAACTTTAAAAATTGCGCCTAAATTAAAGGAGAGTACGTTATGAATACAATCATGATTGTAGAAGATGATATGAAAATTGCTGAATTACTGGGAACTCATATAAAAAAATATGGATACCAAAGTGTTATTATAGAGGATTTTGAAAATATCTTAGAAATATTTCAAGAGATAAAACCAGATTTAGTGCTATTAGATGTAAATTTACCAAATTTTGATGGTTATTATTGGTGTCGCCAAATACGAGCTATTTCTACTTGTCCAATTGTATTTCTATCTGCAAGGAGTGGAGAGATGGATCAAGTTATGGCTTTAGAGAATGGTGGTGATGATTATATTACGAAACCTTTTTATTATGAAGTTGTAATGTCTAAAATCCGTAGTCAACTCAGAAGAGCATACGGTGAATATGCTCCTAAAGTAAAAGAACGAATAGTTGAGCAATCAGGGTTAGTCCTGTTCCCAGAAAGAATGGAACTTCAACTAAATGATAAGACAATTTTACTTACTAGAAAAGAAACAACTTTATTAGAAATATTGATAACAAAGTCACCGCTCCTTGTAAAACGTGAAGTGATTTTAGAACAACTATGGGATAGTTCATATATAGACGAAAATACATTGAGTGTAAATATAGGTAGAATTAGAAGGAAACTGCAAGATTTAGGTATTGAAAATGCACTGGAGACAGTTCGTGGTGCTGGATATCGTTTGCATGCTACTTGGGAGAAGGAAGGAAAGGAATAATGAAATTATTTTTACAAGAACATATTCCACTCATTTGTTATACATTTTCCCAATTGCTTATCATTCTTTTTATATATTGGTTTGATGGTTATCCACATATTTTGACAGCATTATATTCTGTATTTTTGGGTGTTTTTTTATTAATGGGTTATTTAATATATCGCTATTATAGTCATCGTGCATTCTACAAGCGTCTATCAACACCAATGGAAGCTTTAAATGAATCAATAAAAGATAGTGATTTGACTCCCTTATCAATGGCCTTAGAAACATTACTACAAACTCAATATCAATATTATCAAAACCAATTAAAAAAATGGGAACGAAAACAACAAGAACAAATGATTTTTATGAATCAATGGGTTCATCAAATGAAAACACCTCTTTCTGTTATTGAGTTAATTACACAAGATGCAGATGACTCTCGATTTGACAGTATTAATGAAGAAACGGAAAGAATCAAAAAAGGATTAGAAATGGTCTTATATGTTGCTCGTTTAGAAACATTTGAACAGGATTTTCATGTGGACAGATTGCAGTTATTGGAAATGATTGATTCTGCTATTCATGAAAATAAACGTCTATTTATACGTAGTTATGTGTATCCAGAGGTAAAAGTAGATCCGAATCTTATTGTAGAAACAGATAAGAAATGGTTTCGATTTATACTCAATCAAGTACTGTTAAATGCAATTAAATATTCATCAAGTAAGCAAGAAAAAGTAATAGTATCGGCGTGTTCAAAAGGACGAGCAATTATTTTGGAAGTAAAAGATCATGGGGTTGGTATTCCTACTGCTGATTTACCACGTGTTTTCAATCCATTTTATACTGGAGAAAATGGTAGGAAATTTAAAGAGTCTACGGGAATGGGATTATATCTTGTTAAAGAAGTATGTGAAAAATTAAATCATAAGATTGAGCTAGAATCTGAGGTAGGTAAGGGAACAAAAGTTAGAATCATATTCCCGTATGCATCTCGTTAACCGATGAAAGGTATACTTTTCATCGGTTTTTCTTTTGAATCTTACAAACTTGTTAGATAACTGTTAGGGAAATCGATATGAGACATACTATATATAGGTTACACTTCATGTATCGAAAAGAGAAATGGAAGGTGAAATACTTGTGGAGATACTACATGTTTCAGATTTAGGGAAGGTTTATCCTGGGAAAATTTCTTATACAGCATTATCCCATATTGATTTAAAAATAAACAAAGGTGAATTTGTAGGAATTATGGGACCATCTGGGAGTGGTAAAACAACGCTATTAAATATGGTTTCTACTATAGATGCTCCAACATCAGGAGAAGTATTAATTCATGGAGAAAATCCATATCTGTTATCCCCAGATCAGTTGTCTTTATTTCGAAGACGTGAATTAGGGTTTGTTTTTCAATCATTTAATCTCCTTAATACATTGACAGTGAAAGAAAATATTGTTCTTCCACTTACGCTTGATGGTGTAAGCCCTAGAGAAATGGAAGGTAAAGTGGAAGCTATTGCTGAAAAACTAGGGATAACTGAAATATTAGATAAACGTACGTATGAAATTTCTGGTGGGCAGGCACAAAGAACTGCAATCGCACGTGCTACTATTCATAATCCGAAATTATTACTTGCGGATGAGCCTACAGGAAATCTGGATTCAAAATCTGCTAGTGATGTGATGGCATTATTGACGAAGCTTAATAAAGAAAATAGCACAACGATGATGTTAGTGACACATGATGCAATGGCTGCAAGTTATTGTGATCGGATTGTGTTTATCAAAGATGGACAGTTATACAATGAGATTTATTGTGGAGATAATCGCAAAGTATTCTATCAAAAAATTCTAGAGGTTTTAGCATTATTAGGAGGAAATGCAAATGACTTTTCGACAGTTCGCGTTTAATAACATCATTCGAAGTAAAAGAACATATTTGGCCCATTTTTTAAGTAGTACGTTTGCTATTATGATTTTCTTTACTTATGCTTTACTTGCATTTCATCCTAATTTACAAGGCGATCTTGCTACTAGTGTAACAATCAATACATTTGCAAAGTCAGGATTACAGATATCGCAGGGGTTAATATTTTTCTTCTCATTCTTCTTTATCCTATATTCTGTAAGTGCATTTTTAAAAACAAGAAAAAAAGATTTTGGAATTCTAATGCTACATGGGATGTCACGTTCACAGTTGAATAAATTAGTATTTATTGAAAATATAATAATTGGAATTGCTTCTATTTTAACAGGAATTACAATTGGAATGGCGTTCTCTAAGTTTATCTTAATTATGAGCAACAATCTGCTAATGATTGATAAAGGACTCCCATTTTACATGCCATTTAAAGCAATTGGGATAACATTTGGAGCATTCTTCTTACTATTTTTATTTATTTCACTTTTCACTTCTCGACTAGTGAATGTAAAGCAATTAGTAGAATTGATAAAAGCAGAAGAAAAGCCAAAGCCTGAACCAAAAGCATCCTTTTGGCTATCTTTATTTGCGCTTATTTGTATTGGATTAGGATATACAGCTGTTTTCCATAGTGTTAACGCAATTCATTACAAGGATGTAAAATATGTGTTATTCATGATGGCGACAGGGGTGAGCTTTGTTGTACTTGGAACGTACTTCTTATTTACACAGCTCAGTGTGTATGTGTTACGTGTATTAAAGAAAAGGGAAAATATTTTCTTTAAGAAAACAAACATACTCACCATCTCAGATTTAGTGTATCAATTAAAAGATAATGCAAAAATGTTTTTTATGGTCACTATTATATCTGCTGTTGCCTTCACTGCAGTGGGAACTTGTATGGGATTAGGTAACTCATCCATGGCTGAATCAAATAGTCCCTTTGCATTTTCTTATAAGTCTTATAATAATAATCCTTTAGAAAAAGAGCATTTAAAAAGAATAGAAAGCGAACTCAATAATGGTGGGTTTAAATTCAAACAAGTAGCTTATTCCATAAAACAAATTCCAGATACCCTTTATAACAGCAATGTATTATTAAGCGTTATAAAAATAAGTGATTACAATAGGTTAGCAGAATCATTTGATTTTGAAAAAGAAAGCTTAAAAGATCAAAATAGTAGTTTTGTCATTCCTTCAAAAAAAGTCACTAATACAAAATCTAATCAAAATGACTTTCAATTGTTGCATGAAAATATAAAAAAAGATATGCATGTAGATAAAATACTAACTCCGAAAGAACTACAAGATACAACCGTCACCATAATTATTGTACCAGACGCTGTATATAACCAAATGATAGTGGATCCAGAGAATTACCATGGTGAATCCACCATTACTGGTTTTATTGTGAAGGATTGGGAGAAAACGAAAAAAGTTGCTGAAAAAATCGTGACTACTCTTCAAAAAGATAATGAAGGTATACATGAGCCTGTATTATACAACGAACAATATAAATTTTCTTCATTAATATCTACATGGATTGTGATGAAACAAGGTTTTGGACTTGCATCCATCATGAGTGTATTAATAGGAATTGTTTTCTTTACGTTTGCTGCAAGCTTTTTATATTTCCGATTATACACAGACTTAGAACGAAATCAGCAGCAATATAAAATGATAGCAAAAGTTGGTTTAAGTAAACCTGAATTAAAGAAAATTGTGTCACGTCAACTTGCACTTTTATTCTTTTTACCAATTATAATTGCTATTGCACATAGTGCGGTTGCTTTTATGGCCCTACAAAATTTAGCCGATTTTTCAGTCTTGGGTAGTTCAATTATGGTATTGATTTGTTTCTTAGTTATGCAAATTATATACTTTTACTTTGTTCGATCTCAATACTTGAAAAAAATGTATAAAAAGATTTTTTAATTCAAATATAAATAAAAGAAGGAGAATAAAGATTGAAAAAAAGAATTGGATTATTAATAGTAGCTAGTATTTCGATTACCATGTTAGGAGGATGTTCATTATTTGGTGCAAAAGACTCTCCGGCAAATGGAATTTCAATAGAAGTAGGAGAGATAAACGAACAAGCAAGAAACTCTATAATAGACTTGTACAAAGATATAACAACCTCGCAAGACTTATATCAATTAAAAGAAGGGACTATAGATAATAACAAGCTTGAAATTAAGCTCCCGACTAATTTTGGAGGTGATAGCGCTACTAGTAATTTATTATTTATAAGTAGAACGACTGCTGAGCAAATGAATAAAAAAGGGCTCATACGTGAAAGAGATAATAACGAGGGGCTTACATCATCAGTCTCTATTAATTCGTTACCAAAAATAGAAAAAGATGAAACTATCTTATTTGCAAATAAAGAATATAAAGACTTGAAAGAACTAACATTTGATGAGAAAAAAATGAATGTTCAATATAAAGGGGATGTATGGCTATCTCCACATCGTGGTGGATCCAACATAATCCTATTAATTGTAGATGATACATTATTTAAAGAAATAAATGGGCAAGAAAAAACTAGACAAATTCTATCTTTTAATAAATCTTTTGGGAATCTTAATTTAGTCAATCAAGGGAAAGCACCAGAATTAAGTAAGGAAATAAATAAAGTGAATACGGCTTTAGGTACTCAGGAAAAAGGAGCCGTCAATTTTGTAAATATTAAAGAAAAGTAAAAAAATTACGTCTATATGGGTAGAAATCGGCCACCATCAAGTTAAGAAAAATAAATAAACCAAAACGAAAAACCTCACTTCTTATCTGAAAAAAGATGAAAAGTGAGGTTTTTTGCTTAGCATGGTAATGTTCCAAAAATGCTGATGGTATTACATGTCTATCAAGCTAAGATTAGATTTTTTATCAAATTCCATTTTTCGTTGCTGTAGCCCTATTAACGTTTCTGCTCCGTTACTATACAAACTCAAATTTCTTCCTCATCTTATAGTGGAACAAATTTATTACTTAGATTGTCTATTAAATGTAATCCAAAAACTTAGTGTTCAAACTTGATACATTGAATTTTACATTGTAAAATATGGGCCAAGTACAGGTGCATTCATAGAAAAATTAATTAAAAGAAGCAATCTCAAGACTATTATTTTATTAGCGGAAAATAACAAGGAATTTTATTTATTATTTAAAGCAAAATTTAAAGAAGAAGGAAACTTGTTATTTGTATATAGATTAGCAGTGAAAATTGAACAGTATATTAAGATAATAATATTGATTATGTTTATTCTTGTCTTCTGTTTGCAAGTTTACAATAAAGAGAAGTTAGAAATGTTTCACCTGCTTATACCTTTAGTTGTTCAATACGATAAAAAATGTGGAGGAATAATATGGAGTCAAAAATTCTTATTGTTGATGATGATAAAGAGATTAGAAATCTTATCTCTGTTTATTTGGAAAATGAAGGTCTGAAAACTCAAAAAGCTGAAGATGCTATGGAAGCTTTACAACTGTTAGAAGAAAAGGAATTTGATCTTATTATTTTAGATATTATGATGCCAAATATGGATGGTATTGAAGTTTGTATGAAGATTAGGGAAGATCGTAATATGCCTATCATTATGCTATCTGCAAAATCTGAGGATATAGACAAAATTCAGGGTCTAGCCTCTGGTGCAGATGATTATTTATCAAAACCGTTTAACCCACTAGAATTAATCGCTAGGGTAAAATCCCAATTAAGAAGGTTTAAAAAATACAATACGTCAATAGAACATAATAAAAGCATTCTAGAAATTGGTGACTTAACCGTGAATACAGATACTTGTCAAGTATGGGTAAGAGGAAAAGAAACAAGGTTAACTCCAAAAGAGTTTGCTATTCTCGAACTACTTGCCCGCAACAAAGGCATTGTCCTGAGTGTAGCGAAAATATATGAAGCAGTTTGGAAAGAGGTTTTTTATAAATCAGACAATACCGTCATGGTGCATATTACAAAAATAAGAGACAAAATTGAAGAAGATTCTAAACATCCCATTTATATTAAAACTGTTTGGGGAATTGGATATAAAATATGAAGAATGTTAGTTTTAGAAATAAGATCATTATAAAACTTCTTGGTGCTGTAGCAGTTAGTTTTTTTATTTCATTTGGTTTAACAATCCTCATTTTGGCATACGTCATAGATCCATTATTTAAAAAACACGAAGAATTTGGTATGTTTGAATTCAATTTGGCATTGTTGTTCTTATTCGCGTTCGCAATCTTTAACTTTATAATAATTTTTTTATTATTGGTTCGAAAGAAAATAGTTTTTTTGAAGCTTATTTCGGATAGTGTGAATGATATTGCAAATGGAAAACTGGGTTTGACAATTGGGATTAAGGGGAAGGACGAATTGACCCAACTTGCTCAAAATATCAACTATATGTCCAAGGAATTGGAAAATACATTTGAACAAGAAAGACGATTAGAACGTACAAAAAATGAACTTATAACTAATGTATCTCATGACTTACGCACACCGTTAACATCTATTATTGGCTATATAGATTTATTAAAAAGAGGGCAATACAACAGTAAAACACAATTACAGGAATACCTTGAAACTACTTATTCAAAGTCACAGAGACTGAAATATTTAATTGATGAGCTGTTTGAATATACTCGTTTATCAGGCATAGATGCTAAGTTAAATCTTAATGAAGTTGATTTATCAGGTTTGTTGGAGCAAATAGTTGGAGAATACATTCCTATATTTGAAAAGGAAAGCTTAATCGTTCAAAAATCAATCACACAAGAAACAATACCTATCTTCATAGATGCAGAAAAAATGGTACGTGTATATGAAAATCTGTTTATGAATGCGATAAAGTACAGCATGAAACCATCCGAATTATCCGTATGTCTTGAACTAATAGATAACAAAGCAATTTTGAAAGTATCAAATAAAGTCGAGAGGCCGCCTGTTAGCGACCCTAATAAATTGTTTGAAAGATTTTTCAGGGGTGATAAGGCAAGAAAAAATGATCAAGGAAATGGACTGGGACTTGCTATCTCAAAAAGAATTGTTGAACTTCATCATGGTAATATACATGCAGAATATAAAGATGGCTGGATGTCCTTTATTGTTGAACATCCAATTAGATAGAAAGCTTATGGAACTACAGGTTCCATAAGCTTTTTTTTTATAAAACTTAAGAATTCTTAAGGATTTTACGGGGTGTTTCCTAATTTTCATAGTTTATCATGGGTGTATTCAAAGTGATGAGGTGAGCAAAGAAGATAGAAGGAAAGATTTCATTGTAGCTTCAGGGTGGATGTAACATGACTATTTTGTTAGTAGTAAACAAACATAGTAGCTAATTGTAATGAAATAAAAAAAACGTAGGAGGATATAAATGATAAAACCAGTTGTAGATGTAAAAAACATTCAAAAATTATACGGTAAAAAAGGTGAGAATCAATCACACGCGTTAAAAGGTGTATCATTCTCAATTCAAGAGGGAGAGTTTGTTGGTATTATGGGGCCTTCTGGTTCTGGTAAAACAACATTATTAAATGTAATTTCAACGTTAGACACAGCAACGGGCGGCATTGTTCAAATTGCAGGTACGGATATAACGAAAATGAAACAAGGTGAGCTTTCTGATTTCCGTTCGCAAAAATTAGGATTCATTTTCCAAGACTTCAACTTATTAGAGAATTTATCTATCTATGAAAATATCGCACTTCCACTTTCACTTCAAGGTGTTTCATCTCGTAATATTGGAAAGCAAGTAGAAAAAGTAGCTGATATGTTAGGCATTACAGCTATACTTCAAAAGTACCCTTCTGAAGTATCTGGTGGACAAAAGCAACGTTCCGCAGCAGCACGTGCGTTAGTTCATGAACCAGCAATTATTTTGGGAGACGAGCCGACTGGAGCTCTAGATTCTAAAAATGCAACGAGTTTACTTGATGCCATGACAAGCTTAAATAAAGAGCAAGGTGTATCCATTATGATGGTTACGCATGATCCTTACAGCGCAAGTTACTGTCAGCGTATTTTATTCATTCAAGATGGTGAGTTATATAAAGAAATTCATCGCGGTGGTACCCGTGAAGAATTCTATAAAGAAATTTTAGACGTGCTTGCAAACTTAGGCACACAAAAAGCGTAAGGAAGGAAGTTCAATCATGTTATTTAAGCTTTCTATGTCAGGCCTAAAAAGTAAATTCCAAGATTACATTGTTTTACTTGTTGGTCTTATTGTCTCTATTTCAACTTTTTATATGTTTCAAACGCTAGCATCCAATAAAACGTTCCTTGAATCTAACTCTTCTATTAGGGATATTGTGTCTGTCTTTAAAATTGGTTCCTTTTTGTTAGCGGTTATCACATTTTTCTATATTTTATATGCAAACTCTTTCTTATCAGCTCTTCGTCAAAAAGAGTTTGGTATGTATATGATGTTAGGAGCAAAAAAGCATAAAGTTACCTTACTAATGTTCATTGAAACAATCATATTAGGTGCCACATCTCTTTTGATTGGAATTACAATTGGTGTAGGACTTGCAGAAGGTATCGGTCAGCTATTAATGAAAGAACTCGAGTTTGCTGGCGAAGGTTATAAAGCATTTTATCTGCCATCTATAACTATTACTTGCGTCTTCTTCTTTGCACTCTTTGTATTATCTGCAATTATGAATAGTATTAAATTATCTCGTATTTCTGTACTGCAACTTGTACATGCAGATGAACAAACAGAACGTGTTGCCATAAAAGGAAAAATGACAGTTGTAATTGCATTCCTTGGTATTCTTTTATTAGGTATTGGTTATGCATCACTGATTTATATGTCATATGCAAATCCGCTAATTGCTTTGGGATTAATGGCCGTTGGATTAATCACAGCAACCGTTGGTACTTACCTTATATTTGGATCACTTCTCCCAGTTATGATTAACAAGCTAAAGAGTAATAAAAAACGTAGTGAAAAAGGCCTCAATGCTTTTACTTTTGCACAATTAAATTTCCGCATTAATGGTCTAACAAATGTGCTTGCAACAGTAGCAATCTTAGTGGCTCTTGGTGCTGGTGGAATTGCTTGTGGTATGGCATTTAAAAACAATATCCTAAAAATGACAGATCAAATACAAATTTACGATTCAGTCATTCATAATCCAACTGCGGAAGAAAAGACAATTTTGGGTAGTATCTTATTTCAAGAAAAGCTTGAATATCATTACAAAGTGGATGATAAGTATGTTTATTATCTTAAAGAAGATGTAGAGAAAAATCGCCCTTTCATAAAAGGTATGAAAATGGAGAAAGTTTCAGAGGAAATACCAATTGGTGCATTTTCAATAAAACGAGTTAAAGGAGAGACAGATACAAAACAATGGATCCAGGCTTTCAGAACGATCCAACCAAATTATTTGTATCCTGATTATGAAATAAAAATTGTAGATCAAAACATATACGATGGGTTGAAGGGTAAAGAAAGTACTGTGTTTATGGGGAAAACAGATGATTTTGGATCATACATAAAAGAATGGAAAAAACTTGATGAATTACAGATAGCAAAATATAAAAATGTGAAAGTGGAAGAATTGGATAGTAAGTATCAAACATATATTATGAGTCGTGATTTTGCCAGCGGACTAATGTTTATGGGTTTTTTCGTTGGAATTGCATTTTTAGCAATGATGGCAAGTTGTTTAATGTTTAAAGTTCTGTCGGGAGCATCAAAAGATGTAGCACGTTATCAAATGCTTCGTAAAATTGGTGTCCGCCGAGAATTATTAACAAAATCAATTTATAAAGAGTTATTCTTCATATTCTTATTCCCAGCAATTGTGGGGATTACTCACATATTAGTTGGTATGAACATGTTTGGATCTCTTTTAATCGATCCGTACTTTCGTATTTGGTTACCACTTGTTATTTTTGTAGTAATTTACTCGATTTATTACTTGATTACAGTTCAATTATATAAAGGAATTGTACTCCCGAAAAAAGATTAATGTAATGATGTTATTTATACGAAGTATCAACATAATCGGCCCCCGTTTTATTGCTTATACTGAATGGGTACAAGAAATTTAGAAATAATAGATGGACGAGCACTACGGTCCATAAACTAGTTATTTTAGATTTTAAATTAAAAATTTATCTTTTATCTAAGAAGGGGCACTGTTTCTGCAGTACCAGAGGAAGCAACTGCTTATTTTTATCGAAAAGCTCTAATGAATATGGTGTTATTTTCCACTTGGGAAAAACCTGAGGGAGCTGCACAAGGGATTCGTTGGGTAGAAGCTTTTCGTCACGCGTTGATTCCTTTTACAAAAGGTGTCTATGTTAACACACCTGATCTCTCAATGAAAGATTGGTCAGATTTATATTATGGTGAAAACTGCAAACGATTGACTCAAGTGAAGGCTAAATACGAACCAGAAGATATTTTCAATTTTCCACAAAGCATTCCACCTGTTTATAAAAAATAGAAATCCTTTGTCGGCCTTAAATTTTGCAATTTATAAAGAATGATAGATAATCCTTTTTGGAAAGAACAATTAAAAGAGCGAGATAACATTGATTATCGACTATATCCAAAGTTAAATCACTTCTTTACAGAAGGAGATGGAGAGTCAAGTAAACCTGATGAATATTATAGTCCTGCTAATATCCCTGAGTATGTTATAAATGATATTGCTATTTGGGTGCAAGGAAGATCGAAATGAAATTAGCAACTATATTTTTAAATAGCTATTTTCAGAGACAGCTAGTGAATTAGGGGCATTTGGCTTAGAGGAATGCTCACATGAAAATAGTTCTGTAGGTGGAGAAATTACGAGATAATTATTTCGAATTAGAAAGGAATAATTATCAGATGAAAAGACCTGAAACTGTCTTCCGTATAGCAATAATAAAGACGTGTAATTCCAATATAGACAACAATAGCGTTATTACATATTGAATGTAGTAACGCTATTTAAAGTTTATTAAAACAGGATTTATCTTTCTAAAATTATCTATCAAAAATGATATTCAATAAAATTCGTAGTTTTATCCTTTACGGCATCTTGTAACTACAGCTTACTTAGCTCTAAAGAAACAACAAACATTTTTCTTATTCAATAACTCCAATTTCTAGAGCCTTCTGGACAGCTTCTTCCTTGTTACGCACCCCTAACTTTGTGTAAGCCGAGGAAGCATAGTTCCTGACTGTACCACTCGACAAATATAACCTTGAAGCTATTGTAGTGTATCGGAGTCCTTTTGCTACTAGCTGCAATATTTCTATCTCTCTGGTTGTTAGCTCATAAGCAGTAGCTTTTGATTGTGGTGTCTCGATTTGCTCATCAAACTTCTCAAATATTTTGTGAGACATCCCCTGATCAATCAGTGTCCCACCTTTGTGAATAAGTCGGATCGTATTAGCTAGCTCCAACGTTTCAATAGATTTGAGTAAAAAACCATCCGCACCGTTGCGAAGCGATTCCAACGCCTGTTCGGTATCCTGAAACGTTGTAAAAATCAATACGCGGATATGTGGCCATTGTTGCTTTATCTTTTTGGTTGCTTCGACTCCATCCATGTGCTGCATATCTAAATCCATAAGTACAACGTGGGGTTGAAGGCGCCCACACAAATCGATGGCTTGATTGCCATCCTCAGCCAAACCGACTACATTTAAATCTTCATATCTATCGAGTAGTGTCCTCAAACTTTCCCGAACAAATGGCTGGTCGTCTACAATTAACAAACGAATAAGTCCATCTCTTATTTCAGTTTGTCGCGGTATGGTACATGTAACAAGCATTCCTTCCTCTGGCTTTGTATATACAGACAATTGACCTTGTAAATTCATTGCCCGCTCTTTCATAGCATTCATACCGAAGCCTTCCTGCCATTCTACATTTCCCTTTCCATTATCTTGCACTTCCAGCCTCGTATATTGTTGTTCAAACTGCAATGAAACTATAATTTCAGTCCCCTGACCATGACGTACTGCATTCGTAAGGGACTCTTGTAAGCAACGAATAAACGCTATCTTCGCTTGCCGAGACAGTTCGTATTCTTCTCCGAATGCTCGAAAGCTTACATTCACCCGAGCGTGCTCCTGAAATTCGGCTCCAAGATTTTGTAGAGATTGAATCAAGGAAGGCGATTGACACGGAGACTCCATTTGATGTAGGTAACCTCTCACGTCCTCGATGCTTTTACGTCCCATTTCAAGCAGAGAATCTAGCCTCTGAATACCCATTTCGGTAGCAAGCTCGGTGCGCAACGTTTCCATCCCCATAATAATAGAAGTATAAGCGTGACCAACTGTATCATGAAGCTCGCTCGACAGCCTGTTTCGTTCCTCTGCCAGTGTAATGCGTTCGATTTGAGACATATATTGCTCAAGTACCGCGTTTTGTTTACGAATCGCTTCATTTTGTTTATGATTGACGATTAATAAATGAAAAGCGAATCCCATTACATATGCGAATCCATAATAGGTGACCATAACCCAATAGCTATTACTTGGCGCAACTGCATAAAAAATTCCAGTTGTTATAAAAACTGTTGTTGGAGCTGTCCAATAATAGGACGAATGCTTACTATTCGCAGCGATAAGAAATACCGATATAAGAAATGTGTTGTAAGCTTCCGGAAATAAAGAGGTTAAATATATAGACAGTCCACCATATAGCAGTATTTCTGTGAACAAGTAATATTTATAATTGAACAGTAAGGCTACCCATGGAATAGAGAAGGCAACAACCTCCCAAAGAATAATAATCCAAAGTGGCAATGTTAAACCATCCTGAAAATTTAATGTAGCTAGGATGATAGACACACTAGCAATTAGACGGACCCCTAACATAATCCAATCATACCAAAACCAATACTTAACCATATCTAACAAGTTATTTACCCCCTAAGTAGCCTACCTTTTTACTTCTTATATTATAAATTAATCCTTTATGCATTGTTATACTTTTTAATTTTACACTGCGATCCTCTCACAGACTGCAAACTTCTATCGATTTAGTTGCCGAATCATACTACGTGTATAACCACCAAATTTCTTTGTCAAACCATCTACTATTCTAATACTTATGGCGATAGACACTATACCCATAGACATGACAAAGAGTGACTTGGAAAAAGTATCTATCTGTATGAAAATAATATTCATATCGATGTATCGATACAGTAGTGGTGCCAACAGGAACATAAGTGGCATTATATAAAAAATGATTACACTAATGAGACTGAAAATGCCAATCACAAATTTCTGCATTAACCAAAAGACAGCAGACCAGGTGCGACGATCCGTAAGTCCTAATTTCACCTGAGCCCAGTTTGATGTATCCGTTGTTATACTTCTATCGTAAGAGTCAGTCGAAATATCGGTATAAATTTTCGTCTGTATACGCTCGAATTGGATAAAAGGTGTGGTAGTCTGTAGTACTCGTATAACTAATGGAATCCCAACTACCGTAAATGAAAGGGTGAAACTGAATAGCAAAGCTATTAGGTAAAAACAAAAATAAAACAATCCTGTAACGAAAGTTAGCAATAAAAAATAACCATTCTGGATGAATCTTGATTTCATAAAGTTCATCGCTCCTCTCTGTGTAATAACCGCATCATACTGCTTTTTTTGTCAAATTCACCAGTGTAAAAATGTCATATGACATTTTTAAATGATGCTAAAAAGGGGAGAGTAACCTACTTCTGGTTAAAAAAGATGCTTATATTAATCTCCATAAAACAATCCCGTTCTTGCAGATGCAAGAACGGGATTGTTTTGTACTTTTATTTAATATGAGATGGACTTGTTTTTCGAATGTGAAAAATAATATCAAATTGCTCACGCAATGAAGTATCAAAGTATAACGAACCGTTCGGGAGGAGTTGTCCCCCAATACTCAGTAATGGCCTTTTTTCTCTAACCCATTTATCTGCTTGCCCTTTAAGGTGACGGTTATCTAACAAAAACATTTTATACGGGACTTTTCCAAGGGTATAATTGAAACTATTTACATCTTGTGGAATAGTATCCGTTGCAATCTTACCTCCGGTGGAAGGATTATATTCGCTGTATAATGTGAATTTCCCCTCCGTAGTTGTACTACCAATTGTGACATAATTATTCTCTAAACGTTCCTTCAAAAACTGCCCCGCAGCATAAGGATATAATTTCTCATCGATAATTCCTTTAGCTATATGAATATTGTGTCCCCATACCATAGTTTTACCACCCAATGTCTCTTGTGCCCACATTGCTTGATCGGCCATGTATTGCTCATGTAGCTTTATCATACTTGGATAGTCATTAGGAAGCAGCATTGTGGTGAATTTCTCTATTGCATTCGCTGTTGCTTTTACCCAGATGTACTCGGATGAAACTATTTCTGTGTTTGCCTGCCCATTCTCATCTTTAAGTAATTGGGCTACTTTCTCAGCGTTTGCCTTGAACTTTTTTTTCATTTCAGGAGCAAGCGTCATGTATTCCTGTACACTTCCAGTGAAAGATGACAGTTCTTTATAATTTTCTTCTACTTCTGCCAGCAAATCTGGTCGATGCAGCTTTACATAATCAATTACTTTATTAAAGACACTTTGGTCCAGCGTCTTTAAGTCTAGTCCAATAAATTGGATCTTTTTTTTATTGGAAGGATTAGCATTATAATCCTTCATCCATTCAATCATGGCAATAATTTCATCAGTAGGATATAACAATTTTAAAAATTCCCTAGGGTTTCCTTTTCCTGTTTGGATATATTCATTTAGTTTTAAGCCGTTTCCCCAATCTTCTTCCATTCCAAAATTCGTAAAACCCATCTCAGTAACCAAATATTTCACAAGGCGAAATTTTATGGTGAAAATTTCAGAGCTTCCATGAGTATTCTCTCCTAATCCTACATATTGTGCGCTCCCAATCATGTTCTTAAGTGGTTTTAAATCCTCAAATGATTTTGACGGTTCTATCGTTCTTAATGGGTTAGCCTGTGATTGTATTGATTTAACTATATTTTTTTGGATTGATTGGCCTGAATTTTCGACTGCTACTGTTTGAGCCTTTCCTACTTCTCCACATCCTGTGACTAATAAAGCTGTACTAACCATTGCAACCATTCTTTTCTTATTCATTTTTTCCACCTCAATTGAATTATTTTCAAAAGCAAGATTGATCCATGTACTTGCACGAATCAATCGCCTTAATTCAATTTTCATCTATTCCATATCATATTTTCTAGTTACATATTGTCATAAGATTTTTTGACACAGGTCATTGGCTAATCATTACACTTTCGTACTATCGGTTATGACAACTTATGAATAATAATTACATTATTGAATCGCAAGTAAGACGAGATTATGAATTTGAGAGGGGTTTTAAAGATGGATTAATCTATATGCCAAAATATTTTCATTCTAAGTTGAATTTGTTGAAATGACAGGAAGTCGGTTCGATAAACAAATTAATAAAAGGGGAAGGGCGGATTACAATGATATTACATGCAGAATCATGCCGCAATAAAGATAAAGTCCAACGTGCAAAAAGAGGACTTCGACTCTTTTTAACTATCTTGTTCATTACTTCTATTATTCTAAATTTAGTAGTAATGATTACTAAAAGTATGCCGCTTATTGTGGTATATATGTTTACCCCAGCATTTTCTTCTATTTTGACTCGCATAATACTGAAAGAAGGTTTTAAAGATGTATCTTTTAGTCTCGGTAACTTAAAGATATGGAAGGGAATTGGTCTTGCTCTGCTAATACCTATGATTATTTGTGGAATTACTTATTCTATCGCCTGGTTGAGCGGAATTGCGAAGTTTCAGCATCCCGAAGGTGGTATGTTAGAACCAATCTACAATATACTTGGACTTCAGTATCTATCGGCACCATTCAGTTTCATTTATCTAGTAATATTGAGCGGCATTTTAGGAAGTTTGCTTAACTTAATCCCAGTTTTGGGAGAAGAAATGGGCTGGCGAGGTTATATGCTCACAAGGCTAGTCGATGCAGAGTTTTCACGGCCCATCCTTATTAGTGGATTGATTTGGGCAACGTGGCATGTTCCAATTGTTATTGCTGGTCTATATGTAGAGGGACCATCTGTCTTTCTTTCAGTACTTGGCATCTATTTTTGTATTGTGCCATTCAGTTATATTACAGCTTATTTACGACTTATCACAGGTAGCATTTGGCCTTCGGTTATCATCCATACTACTTGGAATGCCATTATTCAAGGACCTTTCGCACGTGCAAGTACAGGATATCAAACTGAGATTTGGATTGGAGAATCTGGCTTGATAACCGCCCTTATTATCTTGATTACGGCAATAATTGTGTCTCGGATAATAAGATTTACTAAATATTGATTTTTCACATAAATTTTAAAAAAATGATTGTGAATCAGAAAAACGGACTCTCAGATTGCTTTTTAAGGGTTTTTAGTGGTCATGTGAATGTCATACGTATCGATAAGGGTTAAATTTCACACGATTAAAAACAGGGTGTTTAAACGGTATTTTGTTTTTATTCGTAATTTTAAATCTGAAATACTGAAGCCAATGTAATACAATTTCATTGGCTTCAGTATTTTGATTCTTAACTAAAAATAGAGTGGGAAATTAAGGGTGTCATATATATTAATTAAAAGTAGCATACAAAGAATGCTTAAGTGACATTTCTTTTGTTATAGAATAAACAAATCCTGATATTGCAGTAACTATTATTTTGAGGTCAATTTACAGTGAAATAAGTGTCTAATGTCTACTATTACTTTGGATTTATGTTACTGCACCTCTTAATTAGAGGTGTTGTTTTTGTTAATTAATAGCCATTGTACTTAGAAAATAAATAATATGTTTATGTGATGGAGTAATAAAGCTAGGTAGCATAAAGACTGATACTACAAAGATTAACAACATATAAAAAAATTATTTATATGTTGTGTCACCGCTGCTATTCCTAATAATTTTGGAATCTATTTATTTCTTCCGCTTTTGCGGAAACTAAAACTAATGTTGCGACCAGTAATATAGTGCCAATTAGATAAAAATAGTTGGACCTATATCGTCAGTATTTTTAATATTCCATTCGCTTTTTGTGTTTTCTATTTTTATTTTTGTACTGATGATAAGAACTTTCCCTCAATTAGATCTTTAAATAACGTAGACCTATTTGGTGCTTGAATTTCTTCCAACGTGAATTTTTCGAAGCATAGTGGTTCAGAAATAGCTTTATCATTTTCATCTGCTGTTAAATTTTCGACTTCTTTATTATCTTTGTCAAAAATTTGGAATACAGCAGTTTATCAGTTTTATATTCGAATTTGCAGCATCCACTTTTTTAATCTCAGTTTGTCCAAGTGCTTGAATTTTTGGCTGTTAGTTCTTACGGTGATACAGTATCTCCTTGGACTTTCACTGTATTTTTAATCTTTTTTCCAGCTTGTCCCTCGCATGGAGTACCATTGTATGCCACTCTGTATGTGTCACATCCCAAAATTCTTCGTTTTCTTTTCCTACATTAAATTTACTTTTGTCTGTATCGAATGTATCTGTCACTGTTTAGCCTACTATTTGTAATGTACCTGGGGCATATTCTAGTTCGTCTGGCAATGTATCCGCAAAGGCTAGATTTTTCGCAGGATTAGCAAGAAGCTATTACTTACTAGAGTTGTATACTCCAATCATCCCTTGTTTCTGTATTTTGTAGGTTCTTCACTGTTTTCTCAAGTTCTATGATTAGATCTTGGAGAATTAAGAAACGACCTCAGCTCATTTCATTGTCGTTTAGAAAATTATAAGAAAAGAATCTATTTCTTTCACACTTTTCCTAACTACTCTGATATTTAGATGCTACTTACAAATAAATAATATATGATTTTCATAAAAAAAATATAGTAATATTTTGTCGTAAATTGTACTAATTTGATATTTTATAGTAATATTTTGTCGTGAGTTATACCTGACGGAAAATGATTTATGAACCTATACAGGAACGATGTAAAAATTTATCAGTAATCTAATTAAGAGGAGAAGGTAATGAATAATTCTATCGATATACAACACGTGTGTGATCTCGCACATAAAGCCTTTAATGTACCTGTTCACATTTTATCCACAGACAAAAAAATCTTATATCATTCTAATTCTGAGGATATTTGTAGTCCTTTTTATTCTTCTAAAGAAGAACATCTTAGTGACATTTATCAAGAAAATGATCCCTATAATTTGCCACTTTTCAGATGTAACAGTTATCTTGAAAATTTCATCCTAATTCATATAGAAAATCATGATTATATAAAAGGGACTATAATAATTGGCCCCACTATATATCCAAAGGGATCGGATGATGTAACCTTTAAACTTCGAAAAGAATTTAACTCAAATAATAATATTCAAGAAAGACTAACCTATTTTCAATCCCTACCTGAGGTTAAAAAAACTTCTTTAATTGATATGGGAATTTTATTGCATTACATGATTTTCAATGAAAAGTTAGATGTTGATATTGTTGTAGAAAAAAATAAAGTGTTAGAGGAAGTTCCCTATAAAATTGTGAAACCTGATCTATATATTTTAAAACGTCAACAAAATAAACCAAAAACTCACAACATGGCATTAGTACATAATTATTTTTCAGCAATCAAAGAGGGAAATAAAAAGAAGTTGTTGCAATATATGTATGCAGTTTCGCAGGAAGATACTGAATTAATTTTAACAGCGGATCCACTCAGAAACCAAAAAAACCATGGGATTATTGCGATTACTTTAGCTACTCGATATGCGATAGAAGGTAATCTCCCACCAGACATTGCTTTTGCTCTTAGTATTTTGTATATCCAAACTATGGAACAACTAGATAACGTGGACTCTGTAAGGCGATTGTCAGGAGATGCTTTACGTACTTTTGCAGATCGGGTGAAAGAATTCAATGCGCAAAAATTTTCAAATGCGGTTACTACATGTATGAATCATATTAGTAAAAATGTTTACGATGGAATATCTCTCAATGAACTCGCTAATCATTTGGATATTACCCCTACTTATTTATCTAAATTATTTAAAAAAGAAGTGGGGATTCCTTTAAGTGAATTTATTCAAAGGGAACGAGTGGAAGAAGCAAAAAAATTATTAACACTCACTACATATCCACTATCAGATATTTGTGCCTGGCTTAATTTTAACGACCAAAGTTATTTTACAAGGGTTTTCAAAAAATCAACTAACATGACACCTAGACAGTATCGTGAAAAATATACCGTAATATAAGCTTAGTATCAGTTTCTTGTGAAAAAACTTTAATATACGCGCAAGTAACTCTAAAACTTGAGCATACTGTTTCTTTTACTCTAGAAAGGGTATGTGATTGATCTAGAAAAGGAATATGTATTCAAATAGATCTTGAAGAGTCCATGAAACATTTAGTGAAGCCAAAGGACAAGGGTAAGATTTATAACATGTTGTTAATTTTAAAGAGTACACTATCCATTATTTTTCTAAGGAGACAAAAAAACAGAAGGCCGCCAAGGTTCTTTTCGAGAAAGCTTTGCGGCTTTTTTTATATTTTAAAACCCATGGTTATAACGAGGAATAAGTTTATAGATTAATATCTTCATGTTAAGTATTTAATAATGGTGATATTAGGGACTATTACATAAAGTTTAACAATATAACATATATCACTTGATATATCTATAGTATATGCAATTATACATAACCAAATAAAGGGAAAAAAGTATAAAAAAACCTATTAAATTATTCTATAAGTATTTTTTTAAAAATAAAATTGCTTGGTTGAGCTAAAATGGTTATTTATTAACCGTATACACTTTAATTTGTAATCATTACAATTACAGAGCTGTAATTCCTAGTTAATTATATCGGTATAATTTTTCAGGCTCGTATTTTTACTTAATAGTTAAATTATCGAGCTCAATCGACAAAATTTTGCTATTTACGCATTGGAAATTTAATGTTTTAATGAACAACATAACTGGTATGACCACACAGAAGGGAGAAGAGCAAGCTAATAGAGGTTATTAAATTTGCAAGTAACATTATGTTGTGAATAATTTTCTTAATAATCAGTTTATTTTTTAAGGTATTTAGAATCTCAAAAGTAGTATTTTTGTAAAAATGGGTTTTAAGTTTCTACATAGCAAAAGTGAATTTATTCCGCAATAAAAGTATAAGCAATGTACAGTATAATTTCATCTTTTGTAGTCTTGTAAGGCTATTGCTGACAAAACTAAAAACCATATTATGAAATTGATATTAAAAAAAGGTCATGACAGGATTAACTCTAGAAGCAATGGTTATCTATCTTCACGGATCTGTAAGTTAAACAGCAGCTCTAAGGGGGAAATAATATTTTACTACTCATTGGGCAGCTAATTCAAATATAGCTGATGAATTTTTATCGTTTACTATTTGAAAAATAGAGTATCTAAATGAGAGGGAAGTAAAATCCTTAGATCCTTTTAGAAGTAAATAATAACGATAACACCCTATCCGAAAGACTTCCCATTCCCCATGCGTGTGCAAGGAGAGAGCCTAGCGCTAGGGCGTACAAGTTATATGAATCAAGTTATAAAAAACAATGGTAAAGGAGTGTACGGAATGAAAAATAAAATAATGACAGGATTTTTAATAACATCCATTGTAACTGGAGCAACTATTCCTATCAATACTCTCGCAGCACCAATCGTTCAAGCAGAAACTCAACAGGAAAGCATGGATATTTCTTCATCATTACGAAAATTAGGTGCGCAATCTAAATTAATCCAAACGTATATTGATCAATCTTTAATGAGTCCTAATGTACAGCTAGAGGAAGTCCCAGCTTTAAATACCAATCAATTCCTAATTAAACAAGATATGAAGGAATGGTCATCGGAACTCTATCCACAGTTAATTCTATTAAATTCAAAAAGTAAAGGATTTGTAACGAAATTTAATAGCTATTACCCGACATTAAAATCGTATGTAGACAATAAAGAAGATAGAGAAGGGTTTTCGGATAGACTTGAAGTTCTTCAAGAAATGGCTATGACGAATCAAGAAAATGCGCAACGACAAATTAATGAATTAACAGATCTTAAATTACAGCTTGATAAAAAATTAAAAGATTTCGATACTAATGTGGCAACTGCGCAAGGCATATTAGGTACAGATGGAACAGGAAAAATAGATCAGTTAAAAAATGAAATATTAAATACCAAAAAAGCAATTCAAAATGATTTACAACAAATTGCATTAATACCAGGAGCTTTAAATGAGCAGGGATTTGCTATATTCAAAGAAGTTTATAGTCTTTCAAAAGAAATTATTGAACCGGCTGCTCAAGCAGGGATGGCAGCGTATAACAAAGGAAAAGAAATTAACAACTCTATTCTAGAAGCGGAGAAAAAAGCGGCGCAAGAAGCGACAGAACAAGGTAAAACTGCTCTAGAGATTGAATCGGCCAAAAAAGCAGCTCGTGAAGCAATTGAGAAAAGCAAACAAGGTGAAATAGCTGCAGCTGCAGCCGCAAAAACGCAAGAATATGACCTGATGAAAGCCATTGATACTGAAAAGATTAAGAAAACATTTGGTGTCTTCGCAGAAGTAAATAAACTAACAGCAGAGCAGCGAGCATATTTAGATGACTTAGAGAAACAAAACCAAAAAGTATATGATTTAACAACGAAACTATCAATAGCAGATTTACAAAAATCAATGCTTCTTCTTTCACAAAATGATTTGCATACGTTTGCAAACCAAGTAGATGTAGAACTTGACCTACTAAAGCGCTATAAAGAAGATTTGGATCTAATAAAAAATAACATTACAAAATTATCTACTAATGTTGATGCAACTAACGAGCAGTCTCAAAAAGATACATTAAGACAATTAAAAAATGTAATAAGTTACCTTGAAGAACAGGTATATAAATTTTAATATTACGTTTTTTAAAAAACTATAAAGATTATAAGAATCTAGCGAAAGAAGGAGAATAGTTATGAAAAAATTCCCATTCAAAGTGCTAACTTTAGCCACTCTGGCAACGGTTATAACTGCTACTACTGGTAACACTATTCATGCATTTGCACAAGAAACGACCGCTCAAGAACAAAAAGTAGGCAATTATGCTTTAGGTCCCGAGGGACTGAAGAAAGCATTGGCTGAAACAGGGTCTCATATTCTTGTAATGGATTTGTACGCAAAAACAATGATTAAGCAACCGAATGTAAATTTATCTAATATCGATTTAGGATCAGAAGGAGGGGAGTTGCTCAAAAATATTCACCTTAATCAAGAACTGTCACGAATCAATGCGAATTATTGGTTAGATAAAGCGAAGCCACAGATTCAAAAAACAGCTCGTAATATTGTAAATTACGATGAACAATTTCAAAATTATTACGACACTTTAGTAGATACTGTACAAAAGAAAGATAAGGCAGGTCTAAAAGAGGGCATAAGTGATTTAATTACTACAATTAATACAAATTCAAAAGAGGTTACAGATGTAATTAAGATGCTACAAGACTTCAAAGGGAAACTATATCAAAATTCTACAGATTTTAAAAATAATGTTGGTGGTCCAGATGGCAAAGGTGGATTAACTGCAATATTAGCAGGTCAACAGGCAACGATTCCGCAACTTCAAGCTGAAATTGAGCAACTTCGTTCTACTCAGAAAAAACATTTTGATGATGTATTAGCATGGTCAATTGGTGGTGGATTGGGAGCAGCTATTTTAGTTATTGCAGCTATTGGAGGAGCAGTTGTAATTGTTGTAACTGGTGGTACAGCAACACCAGCTGTTGTTGGTGGACTTTCAGCTCTTGGAGCAGCTGGTATCGGTCTAGGAACTGCGGCGGGTGTCACGGCATCTAAGCATATGGACTCCTATAACGAAATTTCTAACAAAATCGGAGAATTAAGTATGAAAGCAGATCGTGCTAATCAAGCAGTTCTTTCGCTTACTAACGCGAAAGAAACATTGGCATATCTATATCAGACTGTAGATCAAGCGATATTATCTCTAACAAATATTCAAAAGCAATGGAATACAATGGGCGCAAATTATACAGATTTACTGGATAATATCGATTCTATGCAAGACCACAAATTCTCTTTAATACCGGATGATTTAAAAGCTGCTAAAGAAAGTTGGAATGATATTCATAAAGATGCAGAATTCATTTCAAAAGATATTGCTTTTAAACAGGAATAGAACTGAAAATTAAAACCTAAATTGGAGGAAAATGAAATGATAAAAAAAATCCCTTACAAATTACTCGCTGTATCGACGTTATTAACTATTACAACCGCTAATGTAGTTTCACCAGTAACAACTTTTGCAAGTGAAATTGAACAAACGAACAATGGAGATACGGCTCTTTCTGCAAATGAAGCGAGAATGAAAGAGACCTTGCAAAAGGCCGGTTTATTTGCAAAATCTATGAATGCCTATTCTTATATGTTAATTAAAAATCCAGATGTGAACTTTGAAGGAATTACTATTAATGGATATGTGGATTTACCTGGTAGAATTGTACAAGATCAAAAGAATGCAAGAGCACATGCTGTTACTTGGGATACAAAAGTAAAAAAACAGCTTTTAGATACATTGACTGGTATTGTTGAATATGATACAACATTTGACAATTATTATGAAACAATGGTAGAGGCGATTAATACAGGGGATGGAGAAACTTTAAAAGAAGGGATTACAGATTTACGAGGTGAAATTCAACAAAATCAAAAGGTTGCACAACAACTAATAGAAGAATTAACTAAATTAAGAGACTCTATTGGACAAGATGTTAGAGCATTTGGAAGCAATAAAGATCTCTTGCAGTCGATTTTAAAAAACCAAGGTGCAGATGTTGAAGCCGATCAAAAGCGTCTAGAAGAAGTATTAGGATCAGTAAACTATTATAAACAATTAGAATCTGATGGGTTTAATGTAATGAAGGGTGCTATTTTGGGTCTACCGATAATTGGCGGTATTATAGTGGGAGTAGCAAGAGATAATTTAGGTAAGTTAGAGCCTTTATTAGCAGAATTACGTCAGACCGTGGATTATAAAGTAACATTAAATCGCGTAGTTGGAGTTGCTTATAGTAATATTAATGAAATGCACAAGGCACTTGATGATGCTATTAACGCTCTTACTTATATGTCCACGCAGTGGCATGATTTAGATTCTCAATATTCGGGCGTTCTAGGGCATATTGAGAATGCAGCTCAAAAAGCGGATCAAAATAAATTTAAATTCTTAAAACCTAATTTAAATGCAGCGAAAGACAGTTGGAAAACATTAAGAACAGATGCTGTTACATTAAAAGAAGGGATAAAGGAATTAAAAGTGGAAACTGTTACTCCACAAAAATAGGGAAATATTAATTCTGTTGCAAAGTGAACCATAACATAGAGAGTCTATGATTACACTGTTAAACAGTAAAGCGATAATTAATAAATCCTTATATATTAAAAAGGCGGAGTCTCATTAAAGACTTCGCCTTTCACTTATATATAAGTTTTATCCAAATAAAAAGATAGCCATGTAGTTTACTTGTTTTTAAAAATTTGTAACAGAATCGATTAATAGGGGACAGTTTATATAGATTCGCTTAATAATATCGGATCTATGCAACTACATCGTCTTTTAATAAGAATAGGACTTGAAATCATACTCTATACAGGAGGAATAAGAAAAGATGAAAAAAAACCCTTATAAAATACTGGCTGTATCAGCATTTTTAATTATGACAACTACCTATGCAGTCGCACCAGTAGCAACCTTTGCAATTGAAACTGAACAAACGAACACTGGAGATATGTCTCTTTCAGCAAATGAAGAAAAGATGAAAAAAACTGTACAAGATGCTGGGTTATTTGCAAAAGCTATGAATGAATATTCTTATTTGCTAATTAATAATCCGGATGTGAGTTTTGAAGGAATTTCTATTAATGGGTATGCAGATTTACCTAGTAAAATTGTACAGGATCAAAAGAATGCAAGAGCACATGCTGTTACATGGAATACAAAAGTAAAAAAACAGCTTTTAGATACATTGACCGGCATTATTGAATACGATACAAAGTTTGAAAATTATTATGAAACATTAGTAGAGGCGATCAACAATGGAAATGGGGATACTTTAAAAAAGGGGATTACTGATTTAAGGGGGGGAATTCAACGAAACCAAAAGTCTGCAAAAGCATTAATAGAAGAATTAACTAAATTTAAAAACGCTATTGGAGAAGATGTTAGAGTATTTGGAAGCCATAAAGAGACCTTGCAATCGATTTTAAAAAACCAAGGAGCTGATGTGGAGACTGATCAAAAGCGTTTAGATGAAGTTTTAGGACAAGTAAACTATTATAAGAAATTAGAATCTGATGGATTAATAATGGTGAAAATACCTTTTATCCCCACGCTTATTTCTGGTGGCATAATGATAGGTACTGCTAGAGATAATTTAGGTCGATTAGAGCCTGCTTTAGCAGAATTACGTAAAACTGTTGATTATAAAATTACATTAAATCGTGTAGTCGGAGTTGCATTTCATAATATTAGTGATATGCATAGTACGATTGATAGTGCTATTACTGCTCTTACTTATATGTCCACACAATGGGATGATTTAGACTCTCAATATTCGGGCGTACTGGGGCATATTGATAAAGCTGATGAAAAAGCTGATCAAAATAGATATAAATTTTTAAAGCCTAACTTGAATTCAGCTAAAGATAGTTGGAAAACATTAAGAACAGATGTTGTCACATTACTAGAAGGCATAAAAATTGCAGAGAAGAAAGAACAGGATTTTATGAATCTACTTCGTCCATCAAACGTTTTTTACTTTTATAAAAAAATCCATAACGCATACACTTTTGAAATAAAGACTGGAACAAATGCACCAAATGCGTCTTATAAAGTTATGAATTTAACTAAAAACACTGTTCATCATATGTGGAGTGGAGGTGCTAATACAAGCATGTGGGCTGACTGGCTTTCATTCAATCCAAATGATGAATTTGCGGTGGTAGCAGTAGTGGATGGGAAAGAATATGTTGTGTATAAAGACAAAGTAGAAAATATAATGAACTGAACCCAAAAAAATGCATTAATTGGGGATGGTACACATCGCTATCAAGCTAAGAAAAACAAATACCCCCAGAACGAAATTTTGTGCTAACTTTTAACAGAAAAGCTCATTTTTTCGTTTTGGGGTGAATCTATTTTCTTAAGTTGATGGGCATGGGGATGGTACACTAAACTAGACACCAAGTTAAGTGAAAAATTGAACGGCATAAGGCTCCTTATTTCCTAGAACACCTAGCTAAAGCAAAAGAATTTGTACAGCAAAAAAGTGAATATTGAATCAAGGTGCTGGTTGCTTTATGTGTATGGCTTAACCAAAAGATTGCAAATACATTAAAAGAGCAACTTGTAATAAAGATATTGCAATATTTTTAAAGCGAAAAGCCGAAATTGAGGAATTTGAAGAATTGTAATAGTGAAGGAATTGATTAATTTATAAAAAACATAGGAATTAAATATTCCTACGTTTTTTTGTGCATAACATTTAAATAAAAAGAGAGAATTAACACCTTATTTTTGGGGTGTTTGAAGGTTCAAATGGAAGATTCCCTGGTTTTCGATTTGAATCAATATGATACTATTTACATGTACTGTCATGTAGGGAATTATATTTTTTACACCTGAACTGTTTGTACTATTTGTAGGATTTTCTGTTTTTTTGTCGAATATATCTTTAATGCAAGGAGGGACATTACATGATTATTAAAGACTATTTCATCAATCTTTCTATTTTTTCTTTATTAGTTAGCGCAGCGATATTTATTCAAGTGTTTTTGATTCATTCCAGGCGATATTTCGAAAAATTCTATGGAGGGATTATTGCAGTTACTTTGATGCTCTTTTCTTTTCCATACATGGGATTTTCCTACGATCTTCGAGTTGTTCCTCTTATTCTATCTTTTATTTACTTTGGTCGCATTGCTGGTTGGATTACATTAATTAGCATTATTATAATGCGTATCTTTTACATTGGAGGTTACTGGGAACCTCCTGTGATTGCTTATTTAGGTTTGGGTATCCTATTTGTTACTTTTAAAACATATTTTAAAAACCTTCATCCTTTTAAAAGTGCATCTTTATATTTTTCTGTTTTTGTCGGAATAAAGTGGTTAGTTGGTGTATTCTTTAATACTAAGTTACTTTACACTGGAGGCTTATTATATATAGCTTTAGGGCTTTTAATTGGGCTATTTCTTATGGAAGCCTACCAGAGATTATATTATTTAACACAGGACTTATCTAAAATGAATCGAGAATTAAAAAAATCCAAGCAAGAACTCACAGATACCGTACATGAGCTTCAAGGAGGGATTTTTAAATTTAAAAAAGTGGGTAAGCACTTTATACACACTTTATGTGATGGACAGTTTTATTATCAAAAAGGATTTTATTCTGAACAGGTGGTAGGGAAAAGCTTACGGACTATTGAGGCTTCTATTGTTCCACCACATTTAGTTCCACAATTGATGAAGTATTATCTTCAGGCATGGGAAGGGAAAGAAATTATATTCGAATTACCCTGGCCAGATGATAAAACGATTATTCTTATTGCACTTAGGCCGATTAAACGAAATGGACAAGTTATGGAAGTTGTTGGTTCTATAGTCGATATAACCGAAAGGAAAAAGGTAGAATCAGAATTAAGAGCTACCAAAGAATTACTAGAATCATTTATAAAGCATAATGTAGATGCTATTACCATTTCTGATCGAGAAGGGCATATTTTACAAGCAAATAAAGCTTATGAAAAGATATTTGGATGGTCATTACAAGAAATCATAGGTAAGAGATTACCCTGTGTACCAGATTTCTTAATGGAAGAATCACTTAAAAATATTCAGAAAATTCTAACAGGGGAATCCGTAGTTACCAGATTAGAAACTGTTAGACGACGTAACGATGGAAGTCTTCTTGATGTCAGTCTGACAGTTTCTCCTATACTAGACGTAAGAGGAAATGTGATAGCTTTATCTGCAATATGTAGAGACATCTCTGAAAGAAAACAAGCAGAAAGAGAACGACATCGATTACACCAACAATTAAAAGATAGTGAAATGAAGTACCGTGCACTAATCGAACAAGCAACTGATGCAGTATATGTAGTAGAGCTGAATGAAAATCATGTTCCAAGTCGATTCATTGAGGTAAACCCTGTTGGTTGTAAAAGATTTGGATATAGTAGAGAAGAGCTGCTCTCGTTACCATTTCCAAATGTAGTACCACAAGATTCTAAAATGATTGTAAGGTTGTTAAAAAGAATTAGAGAGGGACAAACTTCCTTCACTTTGCAAGATGAATATGTTTTTCCAACAGGAAAAATAATAACAACTGAGTTTAGTGTCCGTGTTTTTAACTTAAATGGTAAAAAAGTTTTCCTAAGTATTTCTCGTGATATCACTGAACGGCTAAAAACAGAAGAATTACTACGGAAATCTGAAAAACTTGCTGTCGTAGGACAATTAGCGACTGCAATGGCTCATGAAATTAATAATCCATTAACCGCAATGAAAGGGTTTATGCAATTACTAAAATCAACGGAAACTGAGAATAATCGGGGTTATATAAATATAGTATCATCAGAGATTGAGCGTATAGAAAGTATTACTAATGAATTTATGGCGGTAGCCAAACCACAGGTGGTAAAGATACAACCTAATGATATTAGTGTGCTAATGGATCAAGTTTTAATGCTACTGCAACCTCAAGCAATGATGAATAATATAAAAATTAGAATTGATTTTACACCTGGTATTCCACTGATTCCATGTGAAGGAAATCAATTAAAACAAGTATTTGTTAATATTATAAAAAATGCAATTGAATCCATGCCAACAGGAGGAGAAATTTTGATTCAATTTGATAAACTTGATAATAATCAAATAAGGATTCGCTTTATCGATCAAGGATGTGGGATTCCAAAAGAACGTATACCATATTTAGGAGAACCTTTTTACAGTATTAAGGAAGAGGGAATCGGCTTAGGATTAATGGTCTGTTATAAAATTATTGAAACACACCAGGGGAAGGTATTTATTGAGAGTGAAGTGAATAAGGGGACTATAGTTGAAGTCACTCTCCCAATTTGCACACTTCAAAATTAATACATTCTTTTACTGAAATTTTATAAGTTAGTGAGCAGTTAGCTTTGGCTAGCTGCTTTTTTGTATATATTGTAATCGATTCTTCATATTACGGCTTTTTGATGTTTCATATATAGATTTTATAAACTCTGTAAGTGTTTTGTAATATTTACGAGAGACTTTTTTAACAGTTATGAGAGAGAAAAGAAAGATTTGTTATATATGATGAAATTAATCTTACTAGTAGGTGTTCTAATGGACCTAGAAACCAAGGAGGAAAAATAACAATGAAACAATTGAAGCCAGCAATTAGTGTATTAGGTAGTGTATCGATGGCACTGACTTTAGCATCTCCTGCTTTAGCAGATGTAAAACAACCGAATCCAGGAGGTACAGTTGAAATATTCAAAGAGAATGCAAATGTAAAAAAAGAAGATAAGAATTTCACGCTCGGATCTGATGGGGAAATAGGTTCACTCATTACACAAAACATTGAAATGGCAAACAACGATTGGGATAAAGATGGTATTTCCAACGACTTAGAGATTAATGGATATAAAATTGAATTCAATTCACAAACTGGAAAAAATGAAGCGAAAGCATGGGATCCCGAGAAGGATAAAGGGAAACCAAAATTTATATCGAATCCTATGAATGCAAATACGGATGGTGATCCTTTTACTGATATGTATGAGGTTGAGAATTATAACAACGATTCTGATACTAATTTCAATCCGATAGTTGCCAACATGCCGAATTTGCAAATTGGTGTCAAACGAATTGAAGTAATTCCTATTGCAACCATTACGGATAATAATGGCGGATCAGTTAGTAGAGGATGGGAAAAAAGTGTATCTACACAACATTCATTTAATGTAGGTTTAAGTGGTTCAGGTGGTGTAGAAGGCTCAGCAGCTGGTCCTGTTCCTTCCGGAAGTGTTTCAGCAAATGTGGGATACGGATATTCAAAAACAACTACGGAAACGGAGAGTTATACAAATAATTTTGATTGGTCTACTGCAACAACTGTGGATACAGCGAACGCAGCAAAATTACGGGTACATTTGGAATATAAGAATGTAGGAACAGCATCCGCTGAAAATGTTTCGCCTCATTTTAATATTCGTTTAGGAAACAAAATTATTAATACTGTAAAGGCAACACAAGATCGTTATAAAGCAAACTATTTAAGTACAGAAAAAGGTGGACGGAATAAAACAGAAGTAGTAATTGACAGTTTAGAAGGACAAGCAGATGCGAATATTGTCTTATCTTTGGATGAATTGAAAGCTGTTGAACAAGGGGAACTTCTTTCGATTGAAGTTTTACCTACAAGTACAATGGATTTATCTATTGAAAAAGGTGAAGAAATTATGCATTTGGGGGATTCAGGGAGATATGAGTCTAGAGTAAATGCAGCTACTGAACAATTAGAAACAGATATAGGAAATATACCAAAGTTTAGGGTATATACTCCTAAAGACAAATCTCTTGCTGATAAGCCAGTTTTATCCTATAACGAAGTTTTTCAACAGGTAAATATAGATACGAAAAAAGTAAATCATATTGTAAACAAGGCTAAAAGTACTAATAACGTATCATTGGTTTCAGCTAATAATGGAACTGATGCATTGAACGATTTAAAAGCGGGACAGGGAGATCGCGGTTATTTACATAAAGACTCTGTACACGGAGCTTTTGCAAAGCTACAGCAACCAACATTAGTAGAAGGTAGTTATGATTCTGTGACGCAAAAGATTAGGGCAACAATTTTACCTGGTTTATTTGGAGTGAGTAAAGATATTCCTACTACTTATAGTAAGAAATGGAATGCTCCGTCACAAACAGTAACACTGGTTAAACGTGAAAATGGATTTACATATGAGTCTAGAGAAAATATACACCCTATTAAATCTGAAATTGCTGCGCACAGAAAAGTTACATTTGAAATCAATGACGCACACAATCTAACGCCTACACAAAAGATTGATACTGAAATTAAAGCTAATAAAGAATTTGAAGATTATGTAGTAGATAATTCAGGTGAATTTGTTACAGAAGGAGTTCCTTATACCGTGGCTTCATATGGAAATACAGCTTATTTGGGAAGTCATCATGCAGGGAATAAATGGGAGTATCTTTGGGCTGAAAAATCTAGCGATGAAAAAGTGAATGTAATTATTGAAAGAGTAGGTCAACCTAAACCTGGAAAACCAATTAAAAAGGATGAAGAGGTATTAATTAAATTTCAAAATCCTATTTATTCAGATTATGCATATTTAAAACTTCAAGATAGTTATATCCATTTAGATCAAAAACAGAACGCAAGTACTTTTAAATTTAATCATGCATATCCAAAGAATTTCACTGGACACCATAAGCAATGGAACATACTATCTAATGGTAATAAGTTAAAGGTAGGATATTTAATCGATTATATGAAATATGGTAATGGAGAGAATAGGACTGATACTATAGCATGGAATCTATCAAGAGTTCAGTAATAGGTAACAGTTCTGTTGCTAAGTTTGGAAAGAGAACTGGAAATGAATTGAATCCGAAAAGTTAGATACAATAATTTAGGTTACTAATAAGGAATGAGTTCGATGTTGAATCGGACTCATTCCTTTTAATTTATATAATTTAGAAACTACTATTTTAAATACTTATCTAGTCATATAAGTAATCAAATGTTAAGATTACTATCTGTATTACATGATTTATTTTCCGAATTTTCATTCGTTTCGAGGGTGAAATGTGGAATTCTGATTTATTTATGTGATTAGTTTTTATATCTTTACCTATAAAGATATTTTTATTGGATAATAGAAAAAATAAATTTTTTGTTATTGGTGAAAAAGAAGTGAGGATAGTATATGAAGAAAAGAATTTTAATCGTAGAAGATGAAGAAAATATTCGAGAAGTATGCAAACGGTATTTAGAAAGAGAAGAATATGAAGTTTATACCGCTGTAAATGGTAAAGAAGGTTGGGATTTATTTCTTACACATCAACCAGATTTAATTATATTAGATTTGATGATGCCAAAAAAAGATGGATGGGAATTATGCGAGGAAATTCGTCAACAATCAAATGTCCCTATTATTATGTTAACTGCTAAGGGAGAGGAAAGGGATCGAATTTTAGGCTTAACAATGGGGGCAGATGATTATTTAACAAAGCCATTTTCCCCTCGTGAATTAGTATTAAGGATTCAAATTATACTAAGAAGAGGAAGCCATGTACAAATACAAGCGAAAGAATCCTTATTGGAAGTGATAGAGTTTCCAGATTTAAAAATATATCCAAAGACAAGATATGTACTTGTTTGTAATAAGGAAGTGGAGTTAACGGTGAAAGAGTTTGAGGTACTTTATCTCATGGCAAAGCATCCAAAACAAGTATTTTCTCGCTCGCAGCTTCTTGAATTAATTTGGGATTTTGGACATGAAGGAGCATCAAACACAGTTACCGTGTTAGTGAGTCGTTTACGTGAAAAGCTCGAGAAGCATACGATAAAGAATCGTTGGATTCATACGGTTTGGGGTATAGGATATCGCTTTGAGCCAAATGGAGGAAATGAAACATGAGATTACGTATTCAATTGTTACTCATGAATCTATTAAGTACTAGTATTATGGTAATTGCTATATGGTATAGTGATACGAAAATGTTACTTGAACCGGAACAAACGCGGTTATTAACAGTAATTGCATTTGTGGCATTCATTATTTCAACGTTTATTTATTGGTTAATGACACGTCCTATCATGAGATCTATACAAAATTTAATAAAATTGACGAAACAATTTAGTGATAGACACTTTGAAACGATGTATATAATTGGGCAAGAACCACGTGAGTTTAAAGAATTGGCAACAGCCTTTCAACAGATGGCAAAAAAATTAGAAGAAGGGTTTACTAAGTTAGAGGAACAGGAAAACTCTCGTAAGGAGCTAATTACCAATATCTCACACGACTTACGAACACCTATGACTAGCATGCAAATGATGATAGAAGCATTACAAGATAACCTGATTGAAGATCCTGAAATGAAAAAGCAATACTTAGCAACGGTTTTAAAAGAAATAGAAAGATTAAATGGATTAATTAACGACTTATTTGATCTTTCAAAGTTAGAGTTTGAGCAAGTAGATTTTCACCCAAGTTTCACACATTTAGATAAAGTTCTATTAGATGTATTAGAGTCACATTCTGTCTTATTAGGAGACAAACAAATCCATGTGCAATTGGATGTCCCTGATACATTACCTCGACTTTTGATTATGCCTTGTAAAATAGAAAGGGTCATAGGTAATTTATTACATAATGCAATTCGATATTCTCCTATCTCTGGAACAATTGAATTGACTGTAGTGGAAAATAAACCAACTCAACAGGTCCAATTCACTTTGCGGGATGAAGGAATGGGAATTTCTCCAAATGATCAATTACGCGTATTTGAACGTTTTTTTAGAACAGATCGATCAAGAAGTTCACAATCTGGAGGTTCCGGACTTGGATTAGCTATTGCAAAATCATTGATTGAAATGCACAAAGGGGAAATTGGTGTAAGGAATCGCGCAGATGGTAAGCAGGGAAGTGAATTTTGGTTCACTCTTCCCATCACATCAGTAAAAAATAAGACGGCTGAAAGACTTTTGTAACATTTACGTTAGAAAAATGAAAGACCTTCTTGTTAACATACTACTACACAGTATGTTACAGGAGGTTTTTTACTTTATGAAAAGAAAATATGTATGGCTTATAGGTGGTTTGATAATTGTATTGGGGATTTTATGGTCATTGTTCCGACCAGAGAAATTATTTATTGATAAGCACGTAAATGAATCATTGTCACAAGCAGAGATACAATCAACTGAAGTAAGGCAACAAAGTGATCGAGTAATAAGGGAAGGTCAGTTTCAAAACGGTGTCCATGAAACAACTGGAACGGCAAAAATTTACCAATTAGCGGATGGAAAACGTGTTTTACGACTTTCTGATTTTGCAACATCTAATGGGCCAGATGTACGAGTTGTATTAGTTCCTACAAATCGTTTGAAAAATAATGAAGACGTGAAAAACTATCAGTATATTGAATTAGGAAAATTAAAGGGAAATAAAGGAGACCAAAACTACGAAATTCCTGAAGGGATAGATGTAAGTGAATATGGTTCGGTTTCTGTTTGGTGTAAAAGATTTAATGAAAACTTTGGTGCGGTTTATTTTAATAATTAAATATGAACTTAAAATTTCCTCTTACAGGCAAAATTCATCGGGGTAATGATAATAGTTGCAGCGGACTTAGTTGCTAAGAAGGGCACTCATAAGAGTGTTTTTTTCATATTCTTCAATATTTGTATATTTTAGAGCTATTGGACGTTTACGGAGAGATTTTATTTAGTGTGGAAGCGTACTGTCTGTGAATAGAAGGATGAATAATATGTTACAGGAAAACATAACTCTTTTATAACTTGATTTTGAAGGAACATATACTTTTTTCATTTATCGGCTTGTAAAGAAGTATGGAAATTAAAGTTTATAATTTAAAAGTCAGCTTAAAGATGCAATAAGCAATTTGAATAGTAATCTTAAGTAAATAAAAAAGAGAGAGGAGCATCGATGAGCTCTTCTCTCTTTTTAAATCTAATTAGGGTTTCCATAACTGTAAAGGGGATGGTGTAAATTGTTGGATATTACCAAAATATTACTTTAAGTTAAGATTATAAAAAAAAGAAGTTCCTTTTTTCTGAAAAATAAATATTAATGCAAAATTAATGATTAATATTCAAAAATGATTTTATAGTTCATTAATTTATTACTTGCTATCTATATTAATCATTTATTGCAACAGCTTTCATGTCCAAAATTAAATGTTTCAACAAAGGATAATATAAGTATCATTATAATGATTTTCCAATATAATCAATGTGTTAATGAAAGGAACTCTGTGTTATTTTTGCTTTTCTACTAACTAATACAGCTTCAAACAAAGGACACAATTGCTACATGCTAAGTGTAATCTATTACCCATTCAAGATTCTGTTTATTCAATCTTTCTAAAAATAAAAAAATATTGTACTCATAAATATACAAGCTATAATGAGGGCGTCGAGAAAGAATTTATTACCTCTAGAGAAAGTATCAAACCTAGTTTTTTTGCAAAAATCCTAATGACATTGTAAATAACCTTTTAAATTTGGACATACTGACATGATTACTCTAAGAAAGGTATGTGATCAAAAGGAAAAGTGTATTTGACACGAGAATGAAAGCGTATTCAATAAGGTCTTGTTTTGAATCAGTCATTTTAGTAACTTAGATTCAACTGCAATTAAAAATAATAAATTATGGGGGTGCTTATATGAACATGAATGTAGCATCTATTAAAGAAAAAAAGGTTGTTAAATACAAAAGTTGTTTTGATGTGATTGGGCCCATAATGATAGGTCCTTCAAGTTCACATACTGCAGGTGCTTTGGCTATTGGAACAGTAGCCAATAAATTATTTCAAGGTCTTCCAAAAAAAGTCGTGGTAAGGTATTATGAATCATTTGCTGAAACCCATAAAGGACATGGAACTGATTTTGCGATTATTGCTGGGATACTAGGATTTGCAGCCGATGACAGCAAAGTGCCAGATGCTATTAAAATAGCAGAATCTAAAGGAATCGACATTACCTTTATTGAAAAAGCGGGTGATAGTCCTGCTGATCATCCAAATACGGCAGATGTATATTTAGAGGATGAAAGTCGAAGTATTAGAACGATGGGTATTTCTGTCGGCGGTGGATTAATTGAAATCAAACATGTTGAAATTGACGGATTTAGTTTAGATCTGCAGGGGCCATTGCCAGTCATTATTGCAATTTCCGAAAGAGCTGACTTTGAATTTGTCTTACGCAGGATCTTTAAACAATATGATGTAGAAATTAATAACTTTCATAGTTTAGAAGGAAATAGGAAATATTTATATGCATTCGCATTGGATTCGCTATTGCCTGGTAATCTCCAGGAGGAATTAGGAAATTTAAGCAATATAGCTAAGCTCATTATTCTTTAGTTACATTAGGGAGTGAAAAAATATGTATATGGCCATAAAAGAAATTGTGGATGCAGCTAATAAAAGCCAAAAGACAATTTATGAATTAGCAATTGAACAGGAAATTGAACAAACTAAATCTACTTATGAAGAAGTTTGGAGTAAAATGGAACGAAATTTAGCGACTATGCAAAATGCTATAAATAAAAGTATCGAGGGCGACGGTGTATTTTCTCCAACTGGTTTAACCGGAGGTGATGCTGTTAAAATTAAAAACTATCGAGAAAATAGGAAAACCCTTTCTGGAGATTTGATGGTGTTAGGGATCCAAAGTGCTATCGGTGTTAATGAAGTAAATGCTGCATTAGGAGCTATTTGTGCAACTCCAACAGCAGGTGCGAGTGGGACGATTCCGGGAGTCCTATTTAGTATTAAAGATACGTTGCAGTTAAGTCATGAAGATATGATTCATTTTCTATTTACTTCAGCGTTATTTGGAACGATAGTCGCAAACAACGCTTGTATTTCAGGAGCGTACGGAGGATGTCAAGCTGAAGTAGGCAGTGCCTCAGCGATGGCGGCTGCAGCTGCGGTAGAAGCTGCAGGTGGAACGCCACAGCAATCTTCTGTAGCTTTTTCGATTGCATTACAAAATTTACTCGGTTTAGTTTGTGATCCGGTCGCTGGCTTGGTAGAAATTCCTTGTGTAAAGAGAAACGCCATTGGAACGGCAAATGCTTTAGCAGCAGCGGACATCGCATTAGCCGGCGTAAACAATATCATCAATGCTGACGAAGTTATTGAAGCGATGTATAGAGTTGGAAGACAAATGCCTCGCGAATTAAGAGAGACAGGTTTAGGTGGAATTGCAGCTACACCTACAGGGATTGCCATTAAAAATAAAATCTTTGGAGAGAAACAATCAAATCAATGAACAATTATCGGGTATATTGTGAAATAGTTAACAATCTATTCTCTATTGCTCGCCTAAGGATGTCTGTATATTGGGGGAATTACTAATAAAATATACCACTATATAATTGGGATATTTTATAATTTGTAACAACCCCGTCAGGTTGATGCTTCGCCAATTTTTTGATTTTGATTAACTTAGAAGAAGGATATACGATGTGGCGCACTTTATAAGAAATTCATTTTTCAAGAACGGTCTATATTCCGATGCCTTAAATAGAGAAGTAAGAATAGAAAACTAGGAGGAATTATTATATGAATGGGAATACTGCAAAAAACATAGAATTTCAAGTTGATAATACTGCAGTAAAAAATGAGAAATATCTAGACCCTAAAAAGTGGCATAAACAGGATACTACCTGGGCATTGAGTCTATTTGGAACAGCAATTGGAGCAGGAGTACTCTTCTTACCTATTAATGCAGGTTCAGGTGGTTTATTATCATTGCTGCTAATTACCATACTTGCATATCCTGTTATGTATTACTCACATAGGGCGCTTGCTAAAATGATATACGCTTCTAATTCTGCTGATGAGGGGATTACAGGTACAATAAGAGAGTATTTCGGAAATAAGGCAAGTATAATTTTTAACATAGTATATTTCGTTTCAATTTATACGATCGTGCTGATGTATTCGGTTGCACTTACAAATACTGCAAGTAGTTTTATTGTGCATCAATTGCACATGCCGGAGCCTCCAAGGGCCATTTTATCGCTTGTATTAGTACTCGGTCTTATCGCTATACTAAATTTTGGTCAAGATATTACTGTAAAGATAATGAGCATGCTAGTATATCCTTTCATTGTGTCTCTACTTTTTATCGCAATATCTTTAATTCCACAGTGGAATACGTCAATGCTAAGTTTTTCAAGTGTTTCTACTGCTTCAACTGGAACAGGATATTTTGGAACAATATGGATGGTACTACCAATCATAGTATTCTCGTTTAATCATTCTCCTATGATTTCGTCATTCGTTATGAAACAGAGAGCTACGTATGGAATAGATGCTACTGATGCCAAGTGTGCTCAAATACAAAAAGTTTGTTATATCATGACATTCGTTGTTGTTATGTTCTTTGTTTGGAGCAGTACTTTAAGTTTGACTCCAGATGATCTTAAGGTGGCAAAAGAACAGAACTTGTCAATCCTATCATATCTTGCTAATGAGCTTAATTCGCCAGTAATTACTATTGCGGCTCCTATCATTGCGTTTGTGGCTATTACAAAGTCTTTCCTTGGCCATTATATAGGAGCGTATGAGGTAATGCGTGACATGATTATCAAGTCCGGTAAAAAACGTGGGAAAGATATAGGAGAAAAAACAGTTAAGACAATGATTCTTACTTTTGTCGTATTAACATGTTGGTATGTTGCTTATGCAAATCCAAGTATTCTTGGAATCATTGATGCCCTTAGCGGTCCGTTAGTTGCTGCTATCTTATGTCTATTACCAATGTATGCAATTCGTAAAGTGCCTGTACTAGCTAAATATAGAGGGAAGATGAGCAATGTATTTGTTATTGTTATAGGTATCCTTACTGTCCTAGCGAGTATTAAGTCGTTATTCTAATTTACTATTGTTAGTTCTGATGCAAAAATAGTGGGATATGAAAAAAGAATGAAAAATTCCTAGCGGAACTGAATTAAATATTATTAAACCAGAGCGATTATGGTATTGGACAAACTTTTCCCCTTGGGGAGTTTGTCCTTTTTTGATTATAAGCATAACTTCTATTCCAGCAATCACTTTCTTAGCTGTTTGTAATGAGTTTAATTCAATCATATTATGGTGCCAATTAATGTACATCAAGCTAGTATTTTGAAAGAAACCTTCTTATTTTTCGTTCTGGAGAATATCCGTTTCTTAAGTTAATGGTTTTGAAGTCACCCTTAAATGAAAATTTTCTGTCTCTACATTTAGTTATTTTGAGAAGTCAGCTCATTTTTTGTTTTGAGGCGTTTCTTTTTCTTAAACTGTTGGATATGAGTACCCTCTAGTATAAATTTTACTATTGAAACAAGTGATTTTAACAACGTTAGGAGTGTTCCAGACAGCACAATGTAATTTGTGTTACATAGCAAGAAAAATAATCAAAATTTAAAGCGAGAAAAAGAAGCACCAAAGCAAATAACATCGGTGTTTCTTTTTTTGCGCTTTCGGGCACAGAGGTTCCTACAGCACTATTATAAAAGCGATTCTGGATGTAAGGGATTTGTAAGGAATAGGTAAGGAAAAAGAGATTTTCATTGTATACGATAAAAATATAAAGTAGCGCGAAGGGGGAAACAGGTACGACTTATATATGAAAAAAAAACCAGTGAAAAGAGTGTTTTAAAGAAAAGAAGTAATTTCTAGAGTTAACATACATGTGGAAAAAGAGGGAGAAGGCATTTTATATTAAAGTTTGTTTATAATAGCTTTTTAACCTGTTAGGGGGATCGTAAAGTAAATTATTAATTACCTTGAAAATTTCTATTTCCTTATAGTACTAGGCATGCTGTATTAAAAATTTTAATTGTGAAGGGAGAATTAATAAATATGAGCACGAAAAAAAGAATAGGGAGTAAGTTATTACTTGTCAGTGCAATTTGTGCGATAACTATTCCTTCGGTTTCATATGCGGAGGAAGTAATTTCACCTGAAAATTTCGAGGATTATTCAAACTTGTTCGAGGGACGGAATAAGGACGTGTTGAAAACAAGTTTATATCCAAATACATACAATAGCCCCTTCAGCCACCCATTTAAATCGACATTAAAGGAAACAAACACAAATATAAAAAAAATAGACAATATTGAAGATGAAAATCCTGTTATATCTACTACTCTTTCATTTATCCGTTCTATGCATGCTGAAGATTATAAATCTGCATTTGGTTTAACTTCTCGATCATTACAGAAAATAATATCCAAAAAATGGCTGAAGAACTATTGGGAGGAACTTCCTACGCAATTACAAAAAGGTTCTTTTATAGAAATTGGAGAAGTTACACAAAAAGAGACAAATTCTGTTCATACAAATGTAGAGATTAAATTAGTTTTTGAACAAATTACTGTACCTTTACTAATAAAACTAGATCCATCTGGAAAAATAGATGATTTTCAACTCAGTATGTCGTTTAGTCCTGTTGCAGATCGGCCATCATATAGTAAGCCTGAATCATTTATTGATAAAGAAGTAGTAGTTGGAAGTGGTGCATTTCCATTACCAGGAACATTATCTATTCCAAAGGGAAAGGGTCCTTTTCCAGCGGTTATTCTTGTTCATGGAGCTGGAGCAGCCGATCAGGATTCAGCAACGTATGCTTTAAAACCATTTCGCGATTTAGCTGAAGGTCTTGCCTCGAAAGGAATTGCTGTCCTTCGCTATAATAAACGAACCTATGAACATGGATTGAAAACAGAACTTAGTCCTTTTTATACAGTTGATAAAGAGACAACAGATGATGCTCTTTTGGTGACTCATTTTCTTCAAAATGAACCTATGATAGATAAGAATCAAATTTATATTCTTGGTCATAGTCAAGGTGGAATGATGATTCCGAGGATAATTGAAAAAGATCAAAAGCAAAATATTGCTGGGGCAATTGTGATGGGAGGAGCGGCCCAGGCATTCACAGACAATGTTTTAGATCAACTTGAGTATCGTCTTTCTATTGGAGAAATGAAACCAGAAGAATATAAATTTTACAAATCGCAATTTGAATTATTAAAGGATCCTAATTTCTCTAGTCAGAATCCTCCAAAGGATTTTTCTTTAGGACCACCAGTATATTGGGATTCTATCCGTAAAATTAAAGCAGCAGAAATGTCAAAAGAACAAAAAACACCGCTTCTTATTCTCCAAGGAGAAAGAGACAATCGAGTTCCATCAAAAATTGAAATTCCTTTTTGGAAAGAACAATTAAAAGAGCGAGATAACATTGATTATCGACTATATCCAAAGTTAAATCACTTCTTTACAGAAGGAGATGGAGAGTCAAGTAAACCTGATGAATATTATAGTCCTGCTAATATCCCTGAGTATGTTATAAATGATATTGCTACTTGGGTGCAAGGAAGATTGAAATAAAATTAGCAACTATATTTTTAAATAGCTATTTTCAGTTCTTAATATATATATATATATATATATAATTATATTATGATGTAAATGACTATAACGAACGGAGTAAAGTTTCTTATTCAAATACTTTAGATTCTCATACCTGGGGGCATCATCCATGCTAGCGTCTTAATATTTGGAAGTATATACAAATACTCTAAACGAAAAAACGGTATTCTTTCTATCTAAGATGTAGAAGGACTATCGTTTATTTTTTTTGAAATGTAAAAAATTTAACATTAATAACAGAATTATATAAACTAATAATGTAAAAGTTTTTGGCAAAATTAGGGGTGATGTTCATAAAAATGGAGAACATACTTCGTATTTTACGTAAAGAGAAAAAGCTTTCCCAAGAGATTTAGCTAAATCCCTTGGTGTAACAGTTGATTAAAGTTTCACTTTATTACTTGTAAAGGGTTATTCAATGTATCGTACTATTGAAAAATCCGAATTTAATTAATTAAATGAGATAAAATCTTTTTAAAAATAATGAAATTTTAGGAAAAATAAGGTACACTAGTCAATGGTTTTAGTTTAAAATCGATTGACGTTAATGTATACGGGGGAAAGATTGATGAACAATAATCCAATAAATGAATCAGTTGAAGAAGTTGAGAGAAAACGAGTAAGATCAAGCAAACGTTTTATAAATTGGAAGCTTATTGCAGCGGGTGTTGGTGTAATTGTACTTCTCATTGGAGGAATGAGTTATTATCAGGCAACTCACTTCAATTCAAATGTTACGATTAATGACACAAAAGTCGGTGGTCTGAACGCTGATCAGGCAATACAGAAATTAAAAACATCTGGACTAGCAAACAAAGTCTATGTCGATCAACAACAAATTTTAGATGAAAAAGAGACAAAAACAGAACTTACGGAAAAAGATTTGCCTCAAGTTAAGAAACTATTAAAAAGCCAGTGGACATTTTTCCCTTCCTCAAAGGAAAAAAATTATTCAGTGCTACCGGAAAAGGCGGATCAGTATCGTAGTGAAACGATGAAAAAACTTGTAGAAGAAAAGCTCATCTCTATGAATGAAAAATTACAAGCGCCTCAAGATGCTATGGCGAAGCTTGAACAAGGAAAAGTTGTTATTTCGAAGAGCGTTGATGGAAAACAGTATGACGTTACTAGTCTACTGAAAGATTACGACAAGCAGAAGTATAAAAGTGAAATTCATCTGAAGTCTACATACATACAGCCTATTAAAGAAGACGATCCGATTGTCAAAAAAGAGGAGAAAGCACTACAGAATCTTCTTGGGCAGTCCGTTGAGTATAAAGTGCAGAATGAAGTGTATCCTTTAAAAGCGAAAGATTTAATTCAGAATGCCTCTATGTCAAAGGATATGAAAGTTACAATCGATGCGAGCGACATTAAGAATAAGATTGCTGAAATTAATAATGCTAAATCAACATTAAATAAAAATTTCAGCTTTAAAACCCATTCCGGTTCGGTCATATCAGTAAAAGGACAAGGCTACGGCTGGGCACTAGATGTTGAAAAAGAAACAAAACAAGTTCAACAAGCTTTTGAAAAGGGTGAAAAATCGCTATCTGCTTCTAATATCCATGGAAATGGTTGGGAGAAGGAAGGTATCGGTTATGAAACAACATCGAATAATGGCATCGGAGACACGTATGCGGAAGTTTCAATTGCAGATCAACAAATTTGGATTTATAAAGATGGGAAATTAGTCGTCACAACAAATGTAGTAACTGGTAAACATAGCACGAGTGAAGATACATCACCAGGTGTGTGGTACGTTCTATATAAACGAACACCATACACTCTGAAAGGCAGCGCAGTAGGTAAAGCTGATTATGCAGTTAAGGTAGATTACTGGGTTCCATTCACAAATAGCGGCCAAGGATTCCATGATGCAGGCTGGCGAAAAGACTGGGCAAATAATGCTTATTTAACAGGGGGATCAGGCGGGTGTGTAAACCTTCTTCCTAATGTTGCAAAAACTGTATATGATAGTTTGAACACTAATGATCCAGTTATTGTGTACTAGAAAATAGCTACGTATCAAGAAATAAATAAAGCAGGAAATCTTATCTGATGGTACATGAAAAAACACCTCTTGAATTCGCATATTTAGTGTGCAAATTCAATGGAGGTGTTTTTTGTTTGAAAACAAGAGTTCATTGCCTATAAGAAACGAAGTAGAAAGAGATTGAGATGATAAATAGATATTCAAATAGTCAATAAAATTGACACTGAATATCATTTTCATTTATTATGAAATCGTCGCATGTAATTGGACATGATTTTTGTGAAAAAGTTTACTTTTTTATTAATATAATAGATTTCTATTAAGGTGTCCCATTTAAGAATTTAAGCGTAGGAAAGGGTAAAATAAAAATGAACTGGAAAAAAGGCGGATTATGGATTATTATTTTTTTCATTGTAAAAGGTACGATTTCTACACTTTTAATAGTTACAGGTGCTAAATATTTTGATTTATCATTTATGCAACTTTTCGTACTAATACTGATCTTATTACTGATTTCTCTCATAAGTCGAAAATTGCTGCATAGACATAAACAAAACAAAAAGCAAAAAGAGCTAAATATATAATGAAGCCCCAGAGACCTTTGGATTTCTGGGGTTTTACTATATATTTAGCTTCTTACTATTTGTGGAAAGTAAAACTCCCAGCTCAAAATTTAGGTGGTACAGAAGTTTGTTGGGAGCTGATTAAAGTTTCACTTTATTTCATAGCGCATGATCTATTTTGATTAATTGTCAGGTTTTTATGTATCCTCTAATGACAAGGTTAAATCCTTTCAAATCGGTCAATCACCGTTTTTTTGAATTCACTAAAAGTGGCTGAACCTATGCAGAATAACGATACCATCTCTAGCAAAATAATTAACTATCTCATGCAAGAAAGTTAGGCTAGTTAATCGCATATGTTTTATTGAAGGGATGTGATTGAATTATGGAACGGCCGAATTGGGGAATTGGAGGATTAGTATTCGTTGGCTGCATGTTTCTTGGCGGAGGAGTGGGATCTATATTAGGTGATACTCATGCTGGATGGCTAATAGGGATGGGTGCTGGATTTATTGGGATGGCTTTAACGAGACTGATCAGAAAGTAATATAACGGGATTCTTCTTCGGGTAAATAAGGAAATATGTATGTAAGTAATTCATGGTATAAGAGCTCTATAAGTTATAGTTAGAAGTTTCTCTTTTCTAAATTTCTCCATACATAGATATGATTCTCAAGTCGGAGGAGGGCACCTTAGGGTGTCTTTTTTATGCTCTCTAAAAATGTCTTAACATATATAGCCGAGTTAATTCAAATAATCAAGAATAATTGAGCTAATAGATTTCGTTAGATTGCCATTATCTTTTTTGTAATAGAATAGATTCATTACCGTTTCAGACCGATGTATTCATTCATAACCTAACAGTAAAAGGGGGGATGATTAAAGGCATGGCGATTAATGATGAATTAATTTGTCAACAGTTTGCAAGAATTATCGGCGGCCAAGAAGGATTCGCCGGTGGAAAATGCGTGGCAACAATAAATCGGGATGAAATACAAGCGACAATCTTAGGAAAACGTTTTAGAGTAACAACTTCCTTCTCATTCGAATCACGAGATAATAAAACTGGACGGGCATTATGTCTAGGGCGGGTAGCACTCTTACAAAAGGAAGTCACTGAATTTGTTGCTATAATTATTAAACAAGGAATAATCGTTTCGTCTATACACAATGAGTGGTTATGTGATGATCCAAATTTAATTTACGTTAATATCGAAGACGTTGATGATCCACTAATTTTCGCAAGGAAAGTCAGAAGAGCGTTCTGCAATTAACCAATTTTTTTAGTTAAATGAGTGATTGTGTTGATTAGAATATTTCAGATTGTTGAATGGTATACTTGGAAAATAGATTTAAGTAGATGGTTTTATAAAATCTCATATATAGCTAAAAAGATTAACTCCATTTTGATCGCTTTTTTTCAAAATGGAGTTTTTATATTTACTTTTAAATAAGGACTGAAGAGAGCTTTTTAATCAATCTTTATTCTAAAGCTAAAACCGAGCATACATTATGCTCGGTTTTCAATAGGTAGTTTAAATGTAAAAGTACTGCCTTCTCCTAATTCACTTTCAACGGTAATTTCTCCTCCGTGTAGTTCTATAATCCATTTTACCATCGACAATCCTAAACCTGTGTTTCCATTGTTTGAAGATGTTCGTGCTGCGTCAACTCGATAGAAGCGGTCCCATATTTTCGCAATATGTTGCTCGCTGATGCCTATGCCATTATCGGAGACCTTACCTATTATGTTGGTTTCATCCCGGAACAGTTGCATATTCACAGTGCCGTTCGCTTTGCTATAAGCAATCGCATTCGTTAGTAAATTCATTAATAAACGCATCATCAATGTTTGATCTGCTTTAATAAACAGGTCTTCCTCTATATGTGTTGTTATATTAATCGAATCTTCTTGAACCATTAATGAAAGCTCTTCTACAACGATTTCCGTTAATTCACTCATATTGATACATTCAAATTGAAAAGTATTATGCTTTTCTTGGTCAACTCGTGCTAATAATAAGAGTTGCGAGATTAACGTGGACATTTTACGCGATTGCCTTAAAATTACTTCTAACGATTCTTCCATTTCTTTCGAATTATTCTTCTGCGATAAAGCGTATTCGCATTGCGAAATAATAACAGATGTTGGTGTTCTTAATTCATGAGATGCGTCAGATGTAAATTGTTTTTCACTTTCGAATGATGTCTCCAATCGCTCAAACATTTTGTCAAAGGTTTGTGCTAAATGATACATTTCGTCTTTCGATGACCCTTGTAAATTAATTCTCTTCGAAAGGTCTTTACCATCACCAATTTCACTGGCTGAATCACTCATTTGTTGCACAGGTCGAAACGCTCTTTGCGTAATAAAATATCCTCCCACTGCCGCAATGAGAATAAGTAATGGAAATGAGATGAGTGTTACCACAATAAGCGTATTCATGGTCGATGATAATTGATTCATGGTCATTATGCCACGAACCCAGACTTGCTCATCGCCGCCTACATTATGAAGAAAATCATATACTATCCATTCCTTATTACCGTCTTTAATGGTTTGTATTTCATCGGATTTAAGCGATACCTTTTTATTAAAGGTTGTTGGATTATGTCCTGCCAGCAGCTCACCTTGTTTACTATAAATGATGATATTTACTCCATCTTCTAAGGCTTCAAATTCATCGTCAATCTTTAACTGTCCATGCTTATATTCGATATCTTCAATGCTTTCTTTTACTGTGCTCTTCAATTGATTTTTCATATTAAAGAGCACAACTTTATCTGAAGAAGTTAAAATAAAAGCTAACACGAGTGCCATAATAATTACAACTAGCCCCGTATACCATAGGGTCACTCTCATTTTTATTGATAGTCTTTTCATGATTCAACTCGCAATACGTAACCAGTGCCTCGTACAGTATGAATTAACTTCGTTTCAAACTGGCTATCAATTTTTTTACGAAGGTATCGGACGTAAACATCAATAATATTCGAGCCACCTTCATAGTCGTAATTCCACACATGTTGCTCAATTTTATCTCGTGTCAACACAACTTCTTTATTACGAATCATATATTCTAAAATAGCAAATTCTTTACTGGAAAGATTGATAACTTGATCTCCTCTTGTTACTTTATGCATATTGCAATCCACCACTAGGTCAGCGATTTCAAACACATTAGATGTATTTCCTGTTTTTCTTCGCATCAACACTCGAATTCTTGCTAACAGCTCATCAAAAGCAAAGGGCTTTACTAAATAATCGTCCGCACCTAAGTCGAGTCCTGTTACGCGATCATCAATTGTATCTTTAGCTGTAAGAAGCAAGACAGGAGTTGTATTATTGTCCGCACGTAATCTTTGTAATACTTGTAAACCATCTATTCCGGGAATCATAATGTCAAGCACAATCAAATCGTAGGTAGCCATGCTTATATAATCCAAAGCATCTTCTCCATTCCCACATCCATCGACACTATAATATTCTGCATTTAATCGTTTTACCAATATATTTTGTAAGTCTTTTTCATCTTCGACAATAAGAACTCGCATTAACATTCTCCTTTTCTTCTTATTTATATGTATCACTATAATTTCAAAACATTAAAGAAAGATTAGAAACTATTTAATTATATCATTTTATCCCGCATTAACGGGCAGTAAGACTCCTACCTCAAAATTCGGCGAATGCGAGAGAGTTAGGTGGGAGCCCTGCTGCCCGTAAAAGCCCGATTGGTGAGGGCTGATTAAAGTTTCACTTTATTTTTTTGCACATTAATCTTCCTTTAATGTTTGTTCAGTAATATAAGGACATGGATAAGGTGCACATGTAAAGGGAGGAGAACATAATGGGAAAATGGATGATGATTGGAGCAATGTCTTGTTTATTCTTAACAGCTTGTTCTACTCAAGCTGATAACGATACAGAAATACAACAACTGAAAGTAGAAAACGATACATCACAAAAAGAAGGTACGCAACTACAACAAGAACCACACAAAACAGGGCCTGCTATGAATGATACTAAGCAAACACAAGATTTCAAAAACGAAGTCACATCTATTGTAGAAAAGGCAAATAATACGAAACCAGTTGGAGCAAAAGAAGATAACTTAAATACGTACTTAGCAGCAAAAAAAGAAATTGACCAATTAGATGACAAGATAGATCTATCTGATGATCAGCTAGAAGCAGATTTTCACGCTGGAACGATAACTGTTGAACAATATCAAATACAAGAAAGAGAACAAGATATACTTGAAGATCAATTAGAGCAAGCAGAAAATGTACTTGAAGCAAGATTTGGAATAAATGATTAATTATTAAGGAGTGGATGGAAATGTTAAAACATAAAAAGAAAATAATTATAAGTGTAATTGCTATTTTAGTAAGTGGTATTGCTATTGTTGGTGGATATTATGGTATGGGCTACAATTATGCGAAAAAGAATGAAAACTATACAGAGAAACAGGTTCGTGAAATTTCTTTAGCTCATACAAATGGAGAAATTATTAATGTGAAAAAAGAATTCGAATTAGAAGATGACAACTTAGCACAATCTAAATTTGAATATGAAGTGGAAATCAAGACACCTGAGAATCTATTAAATATTTTAAAGGTTAGTGCTAGAACAGGCACAATAGAAATCAATAAGGAAGATTAAAAAAATTGACAAATAAAATATCACGTATTTTAAAAAACTTCTAACAAAATTTGTTAGAAGTTTTTTCACGTTTATACTCTACTATTCTAAAGGGGGACTTGCTACATCGCTATCAAGTTAAGAAATACACTCATCTAAAAACAAAAATATAGACTGTATTCATCATTTTCTACTCCTCACAAAATGATTGTTTCTTAATCTGGGTGAATTTTTAGGTTGAAGGTTACGGTTCTTCAAACCGTTGCTGCACTTGCGAAAAAAGGGGCCAAAATTCCGGCTCCTTTTTTTCGCTATTTGCGTGGCAGTAAAACTCCCACCTCAAAATTCAGCTGGAACAAAGAAGTTAGGTGAGAGCCCTGCTGCCCGTAAACACCCGATTGGGAAGGCTAATAATCAGTTGGGATGAACAAAACCCCCTACTGATTAAAGTTTCACTTTATGAAGACCTAGTTAGTTTGGAAGTTTGAAAATGATGAGGTGATACAAGTGCAAACAGGAGTTATTTGTAAACAATGTAATAATGAATACAAACATCTAAAGCAATATGATAAAAGGTTGGTGGTCCTCCATGCCCATCAACCTTTTATTATGAAGTAACACCTAAACGTATTATATTATTGTTTTTTATTAAAAAACATAAAAATAATTTATTTCTATTGATAATTACCAAACATAATTGTAAAATGTTTGTATATATATAAACTAAATAGACTTTCGTTTGATTTTATAGAGGAAGATAGTAAGTGTTAATAATAATAAAATAATGGTTATATCACCTACAAAGAGCCGTAAAAAGAATGGAACCAGTACGGAAAAGATACTTTTGTGAAAAATTCAAAAAATAATAATTATTTACTCTTGAAGAAAATTTACAACCATATGGAGAATAAGGTTATACAAAAAAGTCTTAAAAGGGGGACGAAATTATGGAACAAAGAAAGTTTTCAGTAACACCTCAAGATCGAATGAATTATGTATTAGGTCTTTATTCTGCAGATCAACAAATTAATACAGTTCTTTATTTTCCTGTAGGTATATCAAAGGAAATACTTGAACAATCAGTAAGGATAACGTTACAATTGCAGCCGGTTTTGAACAGCCGGTTTGTAGAAAATGATATCCCTTACTGGGAGGAACATTCATCTGCCACTAACTCACCTATTTGCCTTTTTGCAGAAGGAAATAATCAAGAACTTGAAATAATGGCAATAGACTTTATTAAGGAACCCGGTGATCGTATTCAGGGGCCTATGGTTCAAACAAAATTATTACGAGGCACTACAACAGATATGTTAGTTGTGAAATTATCTCATCTATGTTCAGATGGCGCAGGGGTCAAGGAATATATTAATTTGCTTGGAGCAATTTATACTAAACTTTCCTTGGGACAATCTAAGAATCAAATTATGAAGGAATTTGGTGAGGGAAATGAGAGTTTTCGAGATCAATCACATGTATTCAAATATGCTGGAATATCGGACATAAAAAGCGCGTATCGTCCTAACCAAGAACAACAGGCATCGTTATGGTCTTTTCCATCTCAACCCAACAAAAATAAATCCCCTCAAATGTCCGTACGGCGGTTGAGCCATGAGCAATCTCTACGTCTAACCCAATGGACAAAAGCACAACAGGCTACCTTGAATGATGTAATCATGACTGCATACTTCCGAGCTTTATCACATTTCACTGTGTATGCAGAACCTCGCACCGCAGAAAAAATGATCGGTTTAACAATTGATTTACGTCGATATCTGCCTAATTATACAACTGGTGCTATTTGCAACTTATCCGGCATGGAAATGCCAGTGATTAAAATGGAGGATAATGAATCATTTAATCAGACTCTCGTTCGAATTAAACAATCAATGGATAAAATAAAGTCTCAAAATCCAGGTCTGTCTTCAGCAGCAGGAATGGAGCTACTGGCAGGTATGAAGCTATCTGTGGTGAAGGAAATGTATAATCAGCAATACGAGCAGGCTTTACAGATGGGGATGGCGTTGCCGTTACTGACAAATTTCGGGGTGATCGCTGATGAACCTATTCAGTTTGGTGAAGTTCAAGCTGAGGACGGGTATATGACATCACCCATTATGTATGCGCCATTCTTTTCAATGGGTGCAAGCTTTTATAATGGAAGACTTACATTTACGATTGGTTATCATACACCGGATACATCAAAAGAAAAGGTAGACAAATTTTTAGAAAGTGTTGTTAATCAACTATCATAAATAAAAGAGAATATAGCGCGAAAATTTCTAGCGGAATTGTATTTTAGTGGCTCGTCCCCATGTTCATCAAGCTAATATTTTGAAGTATCCCTAAAACGAAAATTTTATATCACTACAACAGTTATTTATGAGAATTCAGGTCATTTTTTTCGTTTTGGGGTATTCGCTTTTCTTAGCTTGATGGTTATGGGCGGTACCCCAGTAAAGAAAGAAATAGGGAAAATACCCTATTTCTTTTTATTTCTATAATAAAATATAATTATTAGGTCCAAAGTAATGATAATAATTAGAAGTAATACTTCTATAAGTGCTTCCGTTTTCCTATGCTGCAAAGACTTTATAAAGAAATCCCATTCTGTTTCATAGGGAGGCTCTGCCCAATTTCGTTGCAGTCCTACATAAATTCCATTTAAGAAAAAGACGATACTTAATAGAATCCTTCCAATAAATACGGCAACTATTTTTATCCCGCTATTTGTGGGCAATAAAACTCCCACCTCAAAATTCAGCTGGAGCAAAGAAGTTAGGTGGGAGTCGGGCTGCCCGTAAAAGCCCGATTGGTGAGGGCTAATAATCAGTGGGGATGAACAAAACCCCCACTGATTAAAGTTTCACTTTAAATTCCAATGCTTTATCTTAATTACATACAGGATTGGAAATAGTATAAGTACCCAAAAGACAATAATATAGATTGTATTTATCATTCTTTACTCCTAACAAAATGATTGTTTTTTTATAGGTGAGTTTTCGGATTGAAGGTGTGTTTTATTGTTATTGGTTGCGCACTTGCAAAAATAAGGGCCGGAATTCCGGCTCTTTTTTATCCCACAAAAGCCCGATTGGTGTGGGATAAAAAAGGAGGAATGGACACCCACCTGATTAAAGTTTCACTTTATCTCTCCGTCTCAAAAAACTCAATCCACTCTCCGTCAGGGCCAGCGAAGAATATGTAACGTGTTCCATCTGGTAATGTTTCGATTTCTTCTCCTAGTAAAAACGTTACTCCATGTTTTTGTATCCTTTTGATTTCATCCTCTAATGAATCCACTTTAAAACAAATGTGATGTACTTTTCCTTCTGCCGGAAGGGAAGAGTTGTAACCTTCAATTAGTTCAAGTATCGTTTCTTTAGATTCTTCCACACCTAAAAAAGCGAGTTTTAAGTCTGGATTTGGATGTCCCATACGTTTAATGAGTTGTAAGCCGACTACTTCTTCATAAAATGAGATAGATGTTTCTAAGTTTGCAACCATAAGTCCAACGTGTTCTATTCTTCTAACTGGCATGTAGATTCCTTCCTTCTTTCTGAAAATTATATACAATATATTATTGAAAATTAAGAAAATAAGCAAGATAAAAACCTTACAAATTTTAGCGTGTTATATGGTATAGTGAGAAAGTATGTTTGGGGAGAAGGAAGGAGATTATACGATGAATACACCTACTCAAACTCCTTCATTATCGGCAACGATGAAAGAGTGGCATTATGCATTAGCGTATGAAATTAAACATTGGAAAACGATAGGTGGTAGTAAAATTTCTATCATGAACGGTCGTTTTTTATATACAGATTATGAAAGTACAGTATACGTATTTCAGCTTATTTCGGAAGTAAGCTTACCTGAAGGTTCACCAATTCGAATTGAGTTCGATGGTGAGGAAGCGACGGGGGAAGTATTATCTGTACATGGATTAGAAATAGAACTGAAATTAAATGATTATATACAAGGTGAAATACGAGAAGCGGTTTTATACAGTGAACCGTGGCAATTGTTAGAACAACTACAAGAGCGATTGAAAGAGGCACATAAAGATAAGCTAAAACGTAATCGTATAAAGCGTCTTGTTGATGGGACGAGCAGTCCGAAACATATTGAAAAGATGAAAAATACGAAAAATGAATTGGCGTATCGTTCTTTTTACAATCCAACAACGTACGTGTGGGGACCACCGGGAACAGGGAAGTCTTACAATTTATCGCGTATTATTTCTGCTCATTATCAAAAAGGAAAATCGGTACTTGTGTTAGCTCATAGTAATGCGGCAGTTGACGTATTAATGAGTGAAGTAACGAAGCAAATTGAGAAGAAGAAGAAATGGACGCCTGGAGAAATTGTTCGTTACGGTTATAGTCAACATGAACATATACGAAATCATGAAACGTTACTTGCATCGAAGTTAGTTGAAACGACGAATGGATCTTGGGGAGAAGAAAGACTCTATTTAGAAGAGACACGACAAGATCTTCGTGAAAAGATTTTATCATATAAAGCGACTTCTGCTGATAAGAAGCGTATACAAGAGATTGAAAGTGATCTTCGAAAGCAAAAAGCGAAAATTAAAGAAGTAGAAAAAGAATACATTGAAAATGCGAAAGTAATCGGTGCGACTTTATCGAAATGTGCAATTGATTCACTTATTTATGAGCGTACATTTGATTTAGTTGTCGTAGATGAAGTAAGTATGGCTTATGTTCCGCAAATCGCATTAGCTGCTTCACTTGGGAAACGTATTGTCGTTTGTGGTGACTTTTTACAGTTACCTCCGATTGCGATGGCGAACCATGAACTCGTTCGAAAATGGCTCGGTGAAGATATGTTTTATCATGCAGGGATTGTTGATTCTGTAAATAAATCAGAAGCACATCCGAACCTTTTTATGCTGCAGGAGCAAAGACGTATGCATACGGATATATCGAAGTTTACGAATTCATTTATTTATAAAAACAGAGTATACGATCATCCATCTGTTTCAGAGCGTAAAGAACTTGCGAAACTGCAACCGTTCGCAAATGAGGCGAGTGTTTTATTTGATACGAGCTTAATGGGAGCCTTTTCTTTAAAAGACGCTGCTTCCGGTTCTCGTTTTAATATTATGTCTGGTTTAGTAGCGATGCAAATGATGTTAATTGGATTGTTAGACGGTGTTCAATCTATCGGTGTAGTTACGCCTTACAGGGCACAGTCCCGCTTTTTATCAACGTGCATTAGAGAAATGTTGCAGAGAACGAAATATCAAAACATACCAGTTTTAGCGGCGACGGTTCATAAATTCCAAGGTTCTGAAAGAGATATGATGATATTTGATACGGTTGATAGTTATCCGCAAGAACGACCTGGCGTGTTATTCTTTGACCATAAAAATCATCGCCTCGTCAACGTTGCAGTGACAAGGGCGAGAGGGAAGTTCATTCAATTATCAGATTGCCATTATATGCGTAAAAACCTTTCGAAAAAACAAGCGTTATCACAATTAACAGCTCATATAGAACGTCACGGAGATGTATATGATCGCACGACATCAAGACAATTGTGGGAGCGGAAAATTTCGAAACGTTTACGCTGGTTTATGGAAATGAATCTTGAAGAGCCGAAAGGGTTATTGAAAGATATTTTAGCCGCAAAACGAAAAATTATTATTTCACTTCCAAGTACAAAGCAAGTGGATAAGCGAGTCTGGCAAGCGTTAATGCGTACAAATGCGCAAATAACAGTGTATAGTGATGGACCAGTTCCGTTAAAAAATGTAAAGTTACAAAGACAAAATAAAGCATTCCCGTTTATCGTAATCGATGATGAAATCTTTTGGGCAGGAGCACCTCTTACATCTCAAATGATGTTTGAAGGTAGTATGGAATTTCCGTACATATGTGCAAGATTACAAGCACCTGAAACAATTGGCGTATTAAAAGGGTTTTTAGATATTCGGTAAATTCAGATAGGAATTCCTTGACTTTTGCCTGGAATGAACTTAGAATGAAAATAATTTAATATAATTTTATGAAAATTCTTATCACGAGAGGTTGAGGGACTGGCCCTATGACACCTCGGCAGCGGATTCTTTATGAATACTGTGCCAATTCCAGCAAGGTAACTTGAAAGATAAGAAAGAAGCTCATTTTGACTGTATATACAGAAGCCTCTTTCTATCTTTTAGAAAGAGGCTTTTTTACGTGAAAATAAAAGGAGGAAGAAAAATGGGAGCGACAGGAGTAACGTCACAAAGAAAAACAATTGAAGAGAGTATAGAAAGAAATAAGGAAAAGTACATAGAAACAAGTCATAATATTCATGCGAATCCGGAGATTGGTAACCAAGAATTTTACGCATCAAGAACGTTAAGTTTGTTGTTAGGAAGCGCAGGATTTCAGTTGCAGCACAATATAGCTGGTCATGAAACAGGGTTTATCGCGCGAAAAAGTTCCGGGAAACAAGGACCAGTTATCGCATTTTTAGCTGAGTATGATGCTTTACCAGGACTCGGTCATGCGTGTGGTCACAATTTAATCGGAACAATTAGCGTTGCAGCAGCGATCGCGTTATCAGAAACGCTTGAGGAAATCGGCGGAGAAGTTGTCGTGTTCGGAACACCAGCAGAAGAGGGCGGGCCAAATGGTAGCGCAAAATCGAGTTATGTGAAAGCTGGCTTATTTAAAAACATTGATGCGGCGCTTATGATTCATCCGAGCGGAAAAACAGCTCCAACGAGTCCATCATTAGCGGTCGATCCACTTGATTTTCATTTTTACGGGAAAACAGCTCATGCAGCAGCCTCACCAGAAGAAGGAATTAACGCATTAGATGCGATTATCCAGCTGTATAACAGTATTAATGCACTTCGCCAACAACTCCCATCAGATGTGAAAATTCACGGAGTTATTACTGAAGGTGGGAAAGCACCTAACATTATTCCGGATTATGCTGCGGCACGCTTCTTCATCCGTGCTGCAACGAGAAAAAGATGTGCGGAAGTAACAGAAAAAGTAAGAAATATTGCACAAGGGGCAGCGTTAGCAACAGGCACAAAAGTGAAAATTCATCAATTCCAAAATGAAATTGATGAATTGCTCGTGACAAAAACATTTAATGACGTCGTAGCCGAAGAGTTAGAACTACAAGGTGAAGAGGTAAACCGTAAAGAAAGAGTAGGAATCGGCTCAACGGATGCAGGAAATGTAAGCCAAGTTGTACCGACAATTCATCCGTACATTAAAATCGGTCCAGATGACTTAATTGCGCATACGAATGAATTTAGAGAAGCAGCACGTTCAGAATTAGGAGATAAAGCACTAATTACATCCGCAAAAGCACTAGCAAATACGGCGTATCGATTAATTACGGAAGAAGGGCTGTTAGAGAAGGTGAAAGAGGAGTTTAGAGATGTGCGGAAGAATCAGGGATAGGGAAGAAGGAGAATTATACTCGGGATTTTTTAGTAGGAAATCGAATGAAAAAAGAACCAGCCTATGGCTGGTTTTATTATATTATAAAAGGATTTTTCCACATACACTTCATATTTCTACCTTAGTATCCTCTTATCAGAACGACAATTTCTCTTCAAATTCACTCTTTAAAACAATTAAAGGAGATGATAATCCAAATTGCATTAAAGAGTCTAAAAATGCAGTGAGAGAATCCATCGAATCGCTCATGACTTTCATCATATAATTAAATTCCCCGCTAATTCGATATAAATCTGTTACTTCAGGAGCAGCATTACAATATTGGATAAAATCAGAGCATTGACTCGTTTTGAACATAATGAATGCTTGGATGTTTTTATTAATTTTGGAAGGCTCAAATTTCGTTCGGTAAGCAGCTATAACCCCTTGATCTTCAAGTTTGTTAATGCGTTCTTTTACAGCAGGCTGCGTCATGGATATAATACGTCCTATTTCTGAAACAGAAATTCTCGCATTTTCATACAACAAGTTCATAATTTTATGGTCAATTTCATCTAGTTTTACTGCGTTTTGCATTGTGTAGCCTCCTTGCTTTATTTTCTAAAGTGAATCGTAAAGTTGCAAAATTTTCTACATGAAGCTACACTCTAGAAAACAGGATCTAGGGGAATCAGACATGAGATATTTTAAAGGAAAACAATTCAAGAAAGATGTTATTTTAGTAGTTGTCGGCTACTACTGCCGTTTTTCTTTCGGTTATCGTGATGTATCTGAAATCCTGAAAGAACGTGGTATTTCAGTGCAACCAACAACCATCATGCGATGGATTCATAAATATGGCAATCCCATCTATCGAATTTGGAAAGTAAAAAATAAATCTGCACGCTTATGAAACCATTCATACCCTATATAAACAAAGGCGAAGTCTTCAAAGAGACTCCGCTTTTCAACGTACAATGAACTTCAACAATTACTAGCTACTTCCTAAACATTGTTCTGCATTTACCAACCTGTTTATGCTTTTTTCAAACTTTGCAACAGAACCAGTTTAACCATCATCATGTTCATGGAACTTTAGGTTATTTAAGTTCAGTTGAGTTCAGAAAACGAGCCCTTAAAAAAGCAGTCTGAATTTGTGTTGACAATCACACCTCCATCAATACTATCAAAAGAACCTTTATACTGTTACAGCTTGAGAAATCCATTGAGCAGTTAGTTCAGGAGATTCAACAGGAAACTGATGACCGTACTGAATACGTGTAATATCCAAGTGTTCAAACTGCTTTGGGACATGATGATCCTTGTCCAAAGCTCCCCATAGTATCTTAATTTTCCTCTTATCCCATGTCTCGGGATTTAACTGGATGGATTTTGATATAGTTAAGCAAGACATGACCGTAGCGTTAGTTTTGCGTATACGGGGGGATTTTAAATCACGGACCACAGAATGAGCGTAATTACTCAATAACTGACTGGATGTTCTGAAGCTATTGGTTTGAAGTAACTCTTTTTCCAAACGGGCGGGCTCCATATATTTTAGAACGAAACTTGTAATACGTCGAAATCTATATTTAGGTTGGATAGGATGCAGTACTGGCTGCAATAAAATGAGTTGTTTGATCAGTGAGGGCAGCCGTTCCATCACTTGAGCCGCAATCAATCCGCCAAATGAATGCCCCACTAATATAACGGGTCTGTTCAACTCAGTGATCATAGTGGAAATGCTCTCTACATAGCCTTCTATCACAGAAGGATTATGGTGATAAGGGGTACGCCCAAATCCAGGTAAATCTACGAACCAAGTATTTAAACCGCTTAAAAATTGTGAGAGGGGCAAAAGGGCATCGGCATTGCTGAACGTCCCATGAAGAAAAATAATAGGTGTTTCATTCCTATCTTTCTCTAGCGAAACTAAGTTAGCTCTTCTTCGTTGACTAAAATCTTTCTGCTCATTTTGATTTAGGCCTAAATGATTTAACCGATAATCCAAATCACTAATGATAAAAGGGAGCGTGGACGGAACTACGAATGAATTTCTGCCGTTCCTTTGTTCTATTTCTAATTTACTGTAAACAGGGAATTCCGACTTAACAAGAAAACTCATGGATTCTTTAGGAATACCAAGCATCTTATCAGCACCCATTCTAAGCACAGTTTTCAATAACGGAAGCGGTATAGTTCCTAACGGATTTGTTGTCTGCAATTCGTGTGCCATGAGTTTGATGAAAGTTCGGATCGACGGACTTTCTTGCTTAGAATCTAAAAGATAGTAGGTATTGCTTGATAACCCTTCTGTATTAACAAGTTTTGAAATAAACGAAGCCACATGGTCAATATGAACCATTGGTAACCAATAATCGTCGCCGCCTGGAACAAGCGGCATAAGATTTCGCCTTACGGCATCGACTAAGATACTAAGGCCTCCAATCTGTTCTGTTTTCCCTGAGAAGGAGTCTCCGACGATTACACTAGGATTAACAGTAGATAAGGGAATGCTCATGTTATGAAGAGATTTTCGTATATAAGAGTCGGCTAAAAACTTCATTTTTTCATAAGGCGGTTGATTGTCCAGCAAATGATCTAGATCCAACAATGCATTTTGTTCATGATAGGGACTCATAAAGCCTGCGACATGGATAAAATGCTTTAATTCTTTTTCAGCGTGGATATCCAGTGCTAGCCGAACAAGGGATTTTGCAGGGGTGAGGAAAGACTGCTCAGCTTCAATGAGGTTCAACTCAATATTCATTGGACCTCCTGCGTGAATAATTAGATCAGTTGCAAGTAATTGTTTGTAGCTGTCATCACTTAAACCTAATCGAGGCTGCGTTAGATCACCGATAACAGGAACAATGTTGTTCTGTTGATCGGGTGCCAGTTGATTGATGATGGTAAGAAGACGATTTTTTTGACGTACAAGTGCATAAATCTGATGCTGAGAAGCTAACTCAGCGATTAAATGACGTCCAATATAACCAGTTCCGCCGGTCATGAAGATATTCATAATAAAAACACTCCTTTATTATTTTATAGTACTAACTAGTACTAATATATCTAAAAATATTACTTTAGCATGGAAGCTAAAGTAGGAAATAAATTTTTGATCATATCTTGGTTGTTAGAAGCTTGAGCCAAGAAGAGAGCACCCTCAATAGAGGAGACAATCAACATAGCTGTTTGTTTAACGGGCAGCTCTTTCTTTAGTTCTTGTCGTGCAATCCCTTGGGCTAAAATCAATTCAACACCATGCAGCTGTTTTTCAAAAAAACTCTTGATTCTATCTCTAATTTCAACCGCGTCAATAGGCGTCTGTGTATACAGAGTCAGGAAAGGACAACCGCCAAGGTAGTTATTTTGTTCAATAGTATCGCTTAAAATGTGGAGTACCGCTTCTAATTTCTCTTGAACGGTGAGCTCAGTTTGAGACACAATATAATTAATTCGCTGCTCGTAATGTGCTATCAACTGATTAACAATAGCGAGTAGCAGCTCCTCCTTGCTCTTAAAATAATAATAAATGTTCGTTTTTGAAACTTTGCTATGTGCGACTATGTCGTCCATGCTTGTTGCTAGAAAACCTTTAGTAAGAAACAATGTAAAAGCGGATTGCAGAGCAATATCTTTATTAGTAAGTGTATTTTTTTTCATATTAGTACTATACAGTACTACAAATGGAGAGTCAAGGGAATGATTGATGAAATGCATAGGGGTTCGACCGCACATCCATCAACTTAAGAAAAGTAAACATCCCAAAAACAAAAAAATGAGCTACCTTCTCAAAGTAACTAACTGTAGAGAAAGAAAAAGTTCATTTAGTGGGTACTTCAAAACCTTAGCTTGATTGCGATGGGGTCACCATATCAAAAAAAAAGAAAATTGTGCGTTTAGACATATTTTTCAACCGCTTCCTGTACGTTAAGGGACTCGTTATTTTTTTTACAGTTTTTTATTATGAAATTCTAAATAACTAATTATAATAGGTGAAAAAAACGATCAATAGTTGGGGGACGGAAAGGATTCGAATTTACATTCTTTCTCAATACATATTATGGATAAATAAAGTAAAATATGGGTTGGGGTTATGTCTCATGTTGTGTTAATCCTAACAATAACTAAGGGTACATAATATGCTTTCATACCTTTGAATGATTTTGTTATAGGAGGGATGGAGATTTAAATGGCTCGAATTGTTGGTATTGATAGATACCTTTGTACTGGGGCTTTAATCTATATGCGTGAGGGCCTTTCCCTAAGTCTTGTCAGGAAGTAAGGAACAATAAGCAAACACTGATATAATATGAATAGAGAAGAGGAATGCCTTATGAAAATACGTAGTCAAATTACATGTGCAAGTCTGGCCCTTTTAATAGCTGGAAGTTCCCTGTTATATACAACACCAACCTCAATTGTAAAAGCAGAGCCCACTCAAAATGTATCTAGTTCGTTACAAACAAATACTCAACGAGATCGTACTTCCGTCAAGCAAGCAATGCGGGATACATTGCAACTTGGATATCCGGGGATACTTGCTAAAACTTCTGAGGGTGGAAAAACGTGGGGGTATGCCGCTGGAATAGCGGATCTGAGAACCAAGAAACCAATGAAAACAGATTTTCGCTTTCGCATTGGGAGTGTGACGAAGACGTTCACCGCAACAGTTGTACTTCAATTAGCTGGAGAGAATCGCCTGAATCTAGACGATTACATCGAAGACTGGTTGCCTGGTGTCATTCAAGGAAATGGATATGATGGTAACAAGATTACTATCCGGCATATATTGAACCATACAAGTGGTATCGCTGAATACTCAAGGTCAAAAGACGCTGATTTTACGGATACAAAAAAATCGTATACGGCTGAAGAGTTAGTGAAGATGGGGATTTCTTTGCCCCCAGACTTTGACCCAGGAAAGGGCTGGTCTTATTCAAACACAGGATACGTATTACTGGGTATTCTTATTGAAAAAGTAACCAGAAACAGCTATGCGGAAGAGATTGAAAATCGGATTATTGAACCACTTGAATTGTCGAATACATTCCTACCTGGCAATTCAAGCGTTATTCCAGGCACCAACCATGCCCGTGGATATGATCAACCAGACAGAGCAAGTGAGCTAAAAGACGTTACTTATTATAACCCAAGTGCAGGTAGCTCTGCTGGAGATATGATTTCTACTGCTGACGACTTAAACAAATTCTTCTCTTACTTGCTCGGTGGCAAATTACTAAAAGAACAACAACTAAAACAAATGCTTACTACAGTTCCTACAGGAAGAGAAGGAATCGATGGATATGGTCTTGGAATCTATGAAACTAAGCTTCCAAGCGGTGTCTCGATATGGGGACACACAGGTGGCATTCTAGGGTTTACTACTCTTGTTGGAGGTACACTTGGAGGCAAGCATACGTTGGTCGTCAATTGGAACAGTTTGGGTAGAGCTGACAGTCCTAATCCTTTTAAAAATATTTTACTTGCTGAATTTAGCAAGTAGGAAAAAAGGAAAAATTTATCGTAGTTTTCATAGTTAAAAATATACTTTTCTGGTTCAAAAGCCCCAACTTATTTTCGAGAAAAATTTGGGGCTTTTTTTGTTTTGGTGGCGTTTATTCTCCTTAAGTTGATGGATGTGGGGTAGCACCACATTACTATCAAGCTAAGGTTTTAATATATCTCCTAAATGAACATTTTCTTTTTCTACAGGTAGTTACTTTGAGAAGGTAGCTTATTTTTTCGTTTTGAGGGCGTTTATTTTTCTTAAGCTGATGGATATGGAGTATCCGCCCTAAGTTAAATAAATTTCGACTTAAAAACAAGTGATTTTAACAACGTTAGGAGTGTTTCATGCAGCACAATGTCATTTTTGTTGTATTGCAAGAAGAAAAATTACATTAGAAAAGAGCCAGAATTCATCCTGTTAAGGGTAAATCGACTCTTAATATTTAAAAGGATGGAAAAAAGAAACACAGAAGTAAAAAACCTCTGTGTTTCTTTTTGATTAATATATTTACTGAACTTTCCGGCACAGATGCTCCTTCTATCCTATTATAAAAGCGATTTTGAACGTAAGTAATTTGTAAGAAATGGGTAAGAAAAAAGAAATTTTCATTGTGTATGATAAAAATATAAAGAGGCGTGAAAGGCGGAACAGATATGACTTATATATGAAAAACAGACCAGTAACAAGAGTGTTTCAAGGAAAAGAAGTAATTTATGTGGTTAACATATATGTGGAAAAAGAGGGATTTACCCAGGACAGAATGACGTTTGTAAAAATAATAATTATGAAGATGATTACGAATTCAATGTTGACCTTTTTTCATTGGTGGAGATGGTAGTTGTGTGGTTAATACGAAATAGCAAGAAACCACCTATACAATATGAATAGAGGAGAGGAATGCCCTATGAAAATACGTAGTCAAATTACATTTGCAAGTCTTGCCCTTTTAATAGCTGGAAGTTCCCTGTTATACACAACGCCAACCTTAATTGTAAAAGCAGAACCTACTCAAAGTGTATCTAGTTCGTTACAAACAAGTACTCAACGAGATCGTAATTCTGTCAAGCAAGCAGTGCGGGATACATTGCAACTTGGATTTCCGGGGATACTTGCTAAAACTTCTGAGGGTGGAAAAACATGGAGTTATGCCGCTGGGGTAGCGAATCTGAGCAGCAAGAAACCAATGAAAACAGATTTTCGCTTTCGCATTGGTAGCGTGACGAAGACGTTCACGGCAACAGTTGTACTTCAATTAGCCGAAGAGAACCGCTTGAATCTAGACGACTCTATTGAAAAATGGTTGCCTGGTGTCGTTCAAGGAAACGGGTATGATGATAAACAGATTACTATCCGGCAATTATTGAACCACACAAGTGGTATCGCTGAATACACAAGGTCAAAAAGTTTTAATCTTATGGATACTAAAAAATCGTATAGGGCTGAAGAATTAGTAAAGATGGGGATTTCGATGCCCCCAAATTTTGCTCCAGGAAAGAGCTGGTCTTATTCAAATACAGGATACGTATTACTAGGGATCCTTATTGAAACAGTAACCGGGAACAGCTATGCGGAAGAGATTGAAAATCGGATTATTGAACCGCTTGAATTATCGAATACATTCTTACCTGGCAATTCAAGCGTGATTCCAGGAACCAAGCATGCCCGTGGATATATCCAACTAGACGGAGCAAGTGAGCCAAAAGATGTTACTTATTATAACCCAAGTATGGGGAGCTCGGCTGGAGATATGATTTCTACTGCTGATGATTTAAACAAATTCTTCTCTTACTTACTAGGGGGTAAATTACTAAAAGAACAGCAACTAAAACAAATGCTTACTACAGTTCCAACAGGAGAAGCTGCACTTGGCAGATATGGTCTTGGAATCTATGAAACTAAGCTTCCAAACGGTGTCTCAATATGGGGACACGGAGGTAGCATTCCAGGGTTTGTTACTTTTGCTGGAGGCACACTTGGAGGCAAGCATACATTAGCTGTCAATTTGAACAGCCTTAATGCTGATAGTCCTGATCCTTTTAAAAATATTTTACTTGCTGAATTTAGCAAGTAGGCCAAAAGGAAGAACGGATAAATTTTATCATATTTTCATAGTTAAACAAATAAATGATGAAATTGATCACTTATCTAAGGAGGCAATTCCCTCATGAAAAATAAACTAACTGGTGTATTAGCCGCTACATTAGCGCTAACTATGATTCTACCAACAGGGGCGAAAGCATTTTCTGACAGTAAGACTACAGTTGTATCTAACGCAGAAGTAGTTAGCCAAGAGCTGAAGAAGATTGCAGCAGAGAAGGCTGCGCTACTCACGAAGTCCCATGGGACGACTAGCGTGCAGTATGCGCTAATTGATAATGGCAAGCTTACTTTGTCGGGGCAGGCTGGAAAGAACGATATGGAAGGGGAACAGCCACTAACCAAAGATACTCTATACGGGATTGGTTCAGTCAGTAAAATGTATGCAACAGCGGCTGTAATGAAATTGGTCGACGAAGGAAAAGTCGATTTGGATGCTCCTGTGGTCAACTATGTTCCTGATTTTAAGATGAAAGATGTGCGGTACAAACGCATTACCCCGCGTATGTTGTTGAATCACTCCTCCGGCTTGCAAGGTTCAACGTTAAGTAATGCATTTTTATTTAACGATAATGATACCTATTCCCATGATTTCTTGTTGCAGCAATTGTCCAACCAGAGCCTGAAAGCAGACCCTGGCGCGTTCTCGGTATACTGCAACGATGGCTTTACGCTGGCCGAAATTTTGGTGGAAAGAGTCAGCGGTATGAGCTTTACCGAATTTCTACATCAACGGTTTACAGAACCCTTAAAGATGAATCATACAAAAACGCCCCAGGACAAATGGAGAGACGAAAAACGGGCTGGGCTTTATTTTCCGGCGTACCAAGGGCAGCTTCCAATTGAATCTGTGAATGTGATTGGTACGGGAGGGGTCTCTTCCACGGCAGAAGATATGGTACGATTCTCACAATTATTTATGGGACAGGGAAAAGGGATCCTCTCTGATAAGGTAGTCAAGGCGATGGAGCAAGAGGAATATAAAAAAGGAATGTGGCCGGGGGATGGAGATAATATTTTTAACTATGGTCTTGGCTGGGATAGTGTGAAACTATACCCATTCAGTGAATATGGGATAAAAGGCTTGGCTAAGGGCGGCGACACGGCACTGCAACATGCTATACTGGTCGTGCTTCCGGAACAGAAAATGGCAGCCGCTGTGTTGTCATCCGGTGGACGAAGCTCTACAAATCAACTGCTGGCAACGGAATTGCTGCTCGCCGCGCTTAAAGAGAAGGGTACAATTAAGAACATCAAGCCTAACAAATCTTTTGGCAAGCCGGTCAAGGTCAAGATGCCTCAAGACGTGGCAAAGAAAGCGGGCTTTTATGGCAATAGCGAAACTCATTTCAAAATTGAAATTACGAAGAATGGAGAACTGTTCTTACCATCTAATCAAGAAGAAAAATATGTATATACTGCGGATGGAAGCTTTATTAATGAGAAGGGTACTTCTAAGCTCAACTTTGTCACCGAGAAGAATGGAAGAACTTATTTGAGGGAGAGCACATATAAATCGACACCAGACTTAGGGCAAGGTGCGATGACTCACTATTTAGCAGAGAAACTAGAAGACAATGTGCTATCGAAGAAAACCGCTGCCGCATGGGCGAAGCGGGAAGGTGTTAAGTTCTATCTTGTGAATGAGAAATTTAGTTCTATTGAATATCTCGTACAACCGAAACTTATTACCACACAAATTACTCGTAAGGAAGGCCTGGCGGGCTATTGGGGGGGCAGAAAAATTACAGGTCCGAACACCGCGACGCATCAGCTCCAGATCCCCGTGATGAATGGCCGTGATACGACGGAAACGCATTTCTATACAGAAGGCGGCAATGAATATATGGAAATGGCCGGGTTGTTATACGTAAGTGGAACCAACGTAAAACCACTTGATGCTGGCCAATCATCCAAAGTTACACTGCAAGCAAATGGGCATGCTAAATGGTTTACGATCCCGCAAGCGGCAGCAGGAAAAAGGATGACCGTGACATTGCCATCGAAGGGTGCGTTCGCGGTGTATGATGAGAATGGAGTATGCGTCAACTTTACCATCGTGAGCGGCAATAACAAAGTAAAACTGCCGAAGAATGGAACGGTTGTAATTGCTGGGGCACCGAACTCAGAATTTGCAATTACGTTGAACTAGCTACAATTCAAGATGGACTTCAACAAAACCAGTACGACATAGGAACGGTGTTTTGCTGGTTTTTTTGTATTTACATATTTATCTTTAAGAAGAGAATTTCAACGAATAATATCACGCTCAAACTCTGCAAAAACAGCTATCAAACCAATTCAGGGAAATCATCATTTGCTCCATTAATCTTCTTGATGTAAATACGTTCGCAGCCGGTATTATGATGTACAAGCCATATACGATACAGGAATTATCCGAGGTGTTTCAGCTACTAAGTTTACGTCATATGGCACACTCACACGTCAACAGGCAGCACTTATGTTAGAACGAACTCTAGAATATCTAGGTGTAGAAAAAGAGTCAAATATAGGGCCCTACCACATCGCTATCAAGCTAAGAAAAGTAAATACCCAAATAGTAAAATTGAGATCCCCAGAGTAAAAATCATTGTTTTTGGGTAGCATAAAACCTTAGTATGTTAGCGATGTGATGCTAACCCAAATTTGAACCCTATTCCTCAATGAATCAAACAATTTAACATGGTAAAAGTATATTTGGATGAGAGTCCAATACTTACTATTGAAATTGTGATGGTTCACGTTGGAAGAAGGCACTTTAGGGTGTCTTTTCTTTATGAAAAAAATTCCCGCACAATGTACAGGGATAAAAAATTATAAGTCATGGTGGGACAGTTCCTGTTTTAGTTAATCAGGTAGTTTCTATTAAAGGTAAAAACAAAATGTAATGCTTTGAAAAAAACTATGTACTAGAACTGGTACTCTGTCGGTAAGCCATGAAAGAGGTACTTATATTATTTGTTTTGTAAATTATCTTGAATTTGTTGTTCCATATTTACTAGTGATGTTTTTAGGGGATTACTAAGCTTTTTAACAAATTTAAGAACAAGAAGCCAGTTTTTAATAATAGAATTCTAAAAGCGTTAGGGTAGAAATTTATTGTTTTTGTTAAAAAAGAATTGACTTCTACTATAGTTGTAACTAATATGGTTACATAAGGTTGTAATCGAATTAGTTACAACTTATGGCTATTTAAAGTGAAAATAAGGTTTATATATTTAATTAAGGATGGTAGTCCACATGTTATCGCCCGGTGTAGAAAGTTACTAACATATTTAAATCAAGATATATTCCGAATTTTAGTATCTTCTATTTTGGAGCAATGATGTGCAGCGCTATCTTTCATTAGAAATCTTATCTAATCTTTTTGGGAAAGGGTTAGTTTTGAAAAATATAGTAAGGTAACTCAAAAAAGAACAAGATATAAAAAAGATGTACTTATTTATATAAACCAGAAAGTTAGCTGAGAATTTTAAGTGGTAGCTGAGCTGGATAATAAAAATAAAGGTAGGAGATTTAAATGGAGACGAAACAAGATAACCTTATTTATGTATGGGACGCTTATTGTGGATGGTGCTATGGCTTTTCAGAAAGTATTAAAGGGTTTTACAAAAACCACACTGAAATGCCGTTAACAGTTTTATGTGGAGGGTTATTTTTAGATAATTTACCAATTAAAAATTTCTCATATATAGAAGAGGGAAATAAAAGAATTAATCAACTTACAGGTGCAAAATTTGGTCCTTCATATCAAAAATTGGTGGAAGAAGGTACTTTTAAAATGAATTCGAAAGATGCTGCAATTGGCTTTTCAGCTTTACGCTCATTAGCACCAGACCGTTTGTTAGAATTCACTGCGGCTATGCAAAAAGCGTTTTATTATGAGGGACAAAGTCTAAGTGATCCTGAAACATATCGTAAGATTGCAATCGAGCATGGTTTGGACCCTGAACAAGTACTAGAACGTTTAAACGCTCAAGAAACAATAATAGATGTCCAAAACGATTTCAATAAAGTGCGACAGCTTGGTGTTAATAGTTATCCTTCATTACTTTTACAAAAGGATAATCAAATTATCCCTATTGGTGGTGGGGTAATGACGCCAGATAAAATTGAAGCGCGTTTTAAAAATTTATATTAATGAATTTTAAGTTACAGTATATAACATTTAACGTTTTAAAAAAGACTAGAATTGGATGGACTTAAACCTTTTTATAACAGTCGGTTTCAATTTATTTTTTAAAAGAGTCCAAATTTAATTTTACTATCAGCTATAGTAGCAAACATGTTAGCTTACGCCAACCGACATTCATCTCTCGCCTATTTGCTGGTGCTATCACACTTTCAGGTAAATTGAAGAGGGAGCTTCTGTCGGAACAAGATAAAAACATGTTAACTAGTAAATAACTTTAACAAAAGGAGAATAACATTCTATGTTTAAAACAATTGATACAAATCAAAAAGATGTGAAATTGACGGTGTTTAGTTCAGACGAAAAAAGTTTTATGGTCACTGCAACCTTAGTTGAGAAAGCGGGACATGCATTTTTAATAAACTCAAAATTTACTCAATTTGATTCGAAAGAAATTGTTGAGTATCTGAAAAAAAACGACTTATCTTTAGATAAAATCTTTATTATTCATGGGGATCCTGATTACTACTTTGGATTAGAAAGTATTAAGGCTGCTTACCCAGAAGCTATAGCGTATGCTACAGAGTCTACTGTTGAACATATTGTTCATTCTGTCTTAGGTAAATTAAAAGTTTGGAAAGGCGCCCTAGGAGAAAACGCACCAAGCAACGTAGTATTACCTCAAGTGTTTAAAGAAAAAACGATTGATTTTCAGGGGTTAACATTTGAACTAGTAGGCTTAGATCATTACAGAACTAGCTTATTTAATAAAGAGCTAAAATTATTAATTGGTGGTATTGATGTATTTAACGAAATACATGTATTCTTAGCGGATACTAGCTCAAAAGCAGCAATGGAGGCATGGATTGAAAACTTGAAAGTATTACAAGCATTAAATGCTGACATAATTGTACCTAGCCATGGATCAATTGAAAAATCTTTAAATAATCAGGCACTTACTGCAACTATGGATTACCTAAGAACTGCGGTTCAAGCTTCTGAGGAAAGTAAAACTTCAAAAGATTTTGTAGCGAAACTTGATGCAGCATATCCAGGCTATGCAAATAAAGGTGTATTAGAATTAAGTGCAAAAGTTGTAACAAAAGAAATGCCTTGGGGTTAATACAATGAATAAATATCAAAAACTATTACATGAAACGTATGTGTTAACTGGCGAAGGGAAATTGGATGCGTTCAAAACGTATTTAAGTGAAAATGTATCTTGGACAGAAGCTGCTGGGTTTCCATATGCAGGTACTTATATAGGTCCAGATGAAGTAGTGAAAAATGTACATGAACGTCTTGGCACGGAATGGGATAACTATAGCGCTAAAGATGAAATTTATACATTTAATAACAATACTGTTATCGTTTATGGAAAATATAGTGGAACATATAAAGATACAGGGAAATCGTTCATAGCAGATTTTTGTCATCTGTATGAGTTTGATGAGAACGATAAGGTTAAGAAGTTTATTCAAATTGTGGACAGTGCAACTGTTAATGAGGTATTAAGTTAGAGTTATTAGTTTCTAACATGCCTTGTATAAGGGGTAGTGTTAAGATAAACGAAATTTCCTCACATTACATTTTTGGGAAGGTTTCTACTTCTCAAGCGTGTTATGGAAGATAACTTATATGATTAGAAGAGGTAGGCATAAATGAAATTAGAGAAAAATTTAATAGTAATAATTATTTCTGTGTTTATTTTAGGAATTGTGTCGACTTTGATATTTCAAGCTTCCACCGGTAATAACAAAGGAAACTCAATAAAGAGTGAGAATGTTGCCTCAGTATCAAAAGAAGCGACAAAAAATGAAAAGAATAAAAAGATGGTAGTTGATTTCTATAATGAAGTTTTTAACAAACATAATATCGATATTATCCCTAAATATGTAAGTGAAGATTATCAGCAACATAATCCTTTTGTTGCTGATGGACGAAAAGCCTTCATGGATTTCTTTAAAGAGGATTTTGTTAAAAATCCTAATTCCTTTGCAGAGATTAAACGAGTAGTAGTAGAAGGAGATACAGTTGCTCTTCATGTACATTCTCGTACTAATTCTCAAGATAAGGGAGTTGCTATAGTCGATATATTTCGTATAAAGAATGGTAAGATTGTCGAACACTGGGATGTAATTCAAGAGATTCCAAATGAGGCAGCTAATGATAATACTATGTTTTAGACAGAAGGTATATTCAATTGTTAGTGATGTATAGAATCTAGAAATTATAAAATGAAGGGGATGTCCTGGGTATACTACTAGGACATATCTTTTTGTTTTAACGAGATTTAATATATTATCATTTGTAGAGTGCTTACTTCATATGTCTTCTGATAACTTACCCCTGAAACTGCACCATGTTAATATTAAATTATCGTATTAATTTGTAAGAAAGCTATTTTATATTGAGCAAGAAAAAGTATTCAAGTATAGATTTTGAAGAGGAAGTTTTTTTGATAAATCAAAAAAACTTGATGAACTAGTTGCATATAGAACTCATCTGCGTATATACTATAAATATCAAAAAAAGTTGATGAAGGGAGAGTGAACTACAGTGGCACAAGATTTTCAGCTCTATGAGAAAAAATTTAAAGCGTTGGCTGATCAGAAACGGTTAGAGATTATGTATGAACTTTGCCAGCGGGGTCAGACTTGTGTATGTGATTTAACGGAGATTTTTGAAATGACGCAATCTAAGTTGTCCTATCATTTAAAGATTTTATTAGATGCAGGTTTAATTGTAAAAGAAACAAAAGGTACGTGGAGTTATTATGATTTAAATGATGCGGAAGTAAATAATTTATTATCAGAAGAATTATGCTGTATCTTTAGAAAAACAGGCAAAGGTAGTTGCTGTTAAAATTTTGCACTATTAATCAAAAAAAATTGATTAATAGTATTTAAAGAGGAGGAATAAGCTATGAGATATGTTCACGTTGGTATAAATGTTACGGATTTAGAGAAGTCTATTCAATTTTACGAAAAGGTATTTGGTGTGTCACCAGTTAAGGTGAAAATGGATTATGCAAAATTTTTATTAGAGACGCCAGGACTTAATTTCACGCTGAACGTGCGAGATGAAGTTAAAGGAAATCAGGTAAATCATTTTGGTTTTCAAGTGGATACAGCTGAAGAAATTACATTACATAAAGAAAGATTAGAAAAAGAAGGTTTCTTTGCGCGTGATGAGATGGATACAACTTGTTGCTATGCGGTTCAAGATAAGTTTTGGGTAACGGATCCTGATGGGAACGAGTGGGAATTCTTTTATACAAAAGCACATAGTGATGTTCATAAAATTGAAGATCCATCTTGTTGCACGACTTCTAACGTAGTAGATAAAAATTCTTGTTGTTAATAGGAGATGGAAAATAAAATGAAACGTTTATCTTTTCTAGATCGATATTTAACACTATGGATTTTTCTAGCTATGGCTGTTGGGATTGGTTTAGGGTTTGTGTTTCCTAGTGTAGTAGACGGATTAAATACATTACAAGTTGGAACGACGTCCATCCCGCTCGCTGTTGGTTTAATTGTCATGATGTATCCACCGTTGGCGAAAGTTCGTTACGAGGAAATGGGCCGGGTATTTAAAGATGTAAAAGTATTGGTTTTATCTTTAGTGCAAAACTGGATTATTGGTCCTGTACTTATGTTTGTTTTAGCAATTATTTTTCTTCCAGATAAGCCAGAATACATGGTCGGGCTCATTATGATTGGTTTAGCACGTTGTATTGCAATGGTAATTGTTTGGAACGATCTAGCAGATGGGGATAAAGAGTATGCGGCAGGTTTAGTAGCTTTTAACTCGGTATTCCAAATGTTATTCTTCTCCGTTTATGCATACGTGTTTGTAACAGTCATTCCAGAATGGTTAGGAATTGAAGGGGCTATTGTCGATATTACAATGGTAGAAGTAGCGAAATCAGTATTTATCTATTTGGGAATTCCTTTTATAGCAGGTATGTTAACACGCTTTGTACTAGTTAAGTTAAAAGGAAGACAATGGTATGAAAAGGTGTTTATACCTAAGATTAGTCCACTTACATTACTTGCATTATTATTTACAATCATCGTTATGTTCTCTTTAAAAGGGGAAATGATTGTTAGCGTACCACTAGATGTAGTAAGAATAGCAATTCCGTTATTAATCTATTTTATTGTGATGTTTTTTGTTTCTTTCTTTATGGGAAGAAAAATTGGTGCAAACTATCGGGTGACTACAACGTTAGCATTTACAGCAGGTAGTAATAACTTTGAGTTAGCAATTGCTGTAGCAGTTGGTGTATTTGGTATTCATTCGGGTGCAGCATTTGCAGCTGTTATCGGACCGTTAGTGGAAGTACCTGTAATGATTGCCCTTGTAAACGTCGCTTTTTGGTTTAAGCGTAAATATTTTAATGATCAATCAGTATAATTTAAAAATAAAGGCGGAAAACAACATGAAAAACAAAAAGACAATCTATTTCTTATGCACAGGAAATTCATGCAGAAGCCAAATGGCAGAAGCATGGGGCAAACAATATTTAGGCGATAAGTGGAATATCTATTCTGCAGGAATCGAAGCACACGGAGTAAATCCAAATGCCATTAAAGCGATGAAAGAAGTAAATATCGACATAACAGATCAAACATCAGATATAATTGATGTAAATATTTTAAATAACGCTGATTTAGTTGTTACCCTTTGTAGTCATGCGGATTCTGTTTGCCCTTCGACACCTCCGCACGTAAATCGTGTTCACTGGGGATTTGATGACCCGGCAGGAAAAGAATGGTCTGAATTTCAACGTGTTCGCGATGAAATTGGGGAACGTATAAAACGATTTTCTGAAACAGGGGAGTAAATAAAGGAAAGAGCCAATCTTCTATCGTATAGGGGATTGGCTCTTTTTCTATACATAGTCACTACTGCATTGGTTTACAACAACTATCTCAACGAATGCAGAATATTATGTAAGAATGATATAGTTAGAATGGTAGTCTGTCTCTATTAAATTTATATATAGAAAAAAACACTATTGGTAATTAACAATGAATAAAATTTTGGTTTTTAGAGTAATCGAGATAGTAATCATAAAAAATAGCGTGTAATAAAAATTTTTTCACATGAAAGGAAAAAAGGGTGAAACACATAATAAAAGACGTATTAATAAATTATTTTAAAGAAATTCATTCACTAGCAGTGGAAGAAGAGCTACATAAAAATAGCTGGAATACAGATTTACACTATAAAATTATGGTGAATGGAAAGCGATATTCCGCACGGTTTATCAATAGCAAGCGAACAATCAATCCAGCTTTTGGGGCGTTATCAAACGAACAACTGATAGAGCAAGTACGTTTTACGTATTATTTACGCGAGCATGGAGTCCTTTTTATGCAAATTAATAAAAATAGGTCAGGGGAGTCATTTACATTAGTCGCTTGGAATGATGAACAATACCGATTTATATTGTCTAATTGGATTGAAGGAGAACATATTACACTCTGTACAGAAGCTATCGCAGAAGCATTTGGAAAGGAAGCAAGAAAGGTTCATGATATTTCTAGTGCATTTCAAAGCGCGATTTTTCAGAAGAAATCTCATTTGGATGGGTATGTTGAGTTTATTAATATGTTAGAAAGCAAGACAAGCGCATGTAAGGAATTGCGGGAGTATATAGATCTTGCTAAATATCATATAGACTGCGCATATACGAGTGAATTAGAGTTTATTGTACAAACAGACTTAAATCCTTTGAATGTTTTATGGGGCTCAAGTCAACAGGTAAAAGGAATTGTAGATTTTGAATCTATTAGTTATGTTGACCGTATTGAAGGGTTAGCCTTTTTAATAAAATGGTACTCTCGAACGAAAGGAATACAGTCGCATAAAGTATGTCCGGAAGTTGCTAGAGCATTTTTAGAAGGGTATAAAGCTAATAACATTTTAACTTCAAATGATTATAAAAGACTTTCTTCGTTGCTATGGTTATCCGGTAGTTTAAATTGGAACTTCGTTAAAAAGACGATGAGTCTATTAGGTGACGGGAGAGAATTAGAGGAACATTTGAAAGTTTATAGAGTAAGGGGAGAAAGGTTGTCTTCATTGTTTTAATTTGTAGATAACATTTCTTCTCTTTTGGGATTTATAAAACAAAGCATATGAGGTGTTCTAAAAATGAAAATACAAATTGTATTGTTTGACGGATTCGGAGAGCTTGTCTCCTTTGCACCTTTTGAGGTATTGAAAAGAGCGATAGAAGAAGGGGCTCCGTTTACGGTTGAATTAGTTTCTAGTGAACCAAAACAAGAGGTTACTACTTCGTTTGGAGTTACGGTTAAACTACATGATTTTTTACGAATGGATAATCGTCCAGATTTGTTAATTGTATCTGGTGGTGGCTGGAATCATAAAGCTGAACATGGGGCACGAAAGCAAGCAGAGATTGGAACTTTGACCAAAATGATTAGAGAGATGCACGATGAAGGAACAATTGTTGCTGGAGTTTGTACAGGAGGTATGTTACTAGCTGTATCCGGTATATTGAATGATAAAAAGGCAACAATGCATCATTTGGCGCAAAATGAAATTAGTCAATATGGAGCAGAACTTCTTCATTACAGAATTATGGATCAAGGCGATATTATTACTGCAAGAGGAGTTACTTCAGGGATTGATTTAGGTCTTTGGATCACGGAAAGGTTTGCAAGTCCCAAAATTGCAGCTGCTGTTGAATATAGAATGGAATACGAGAGGCGAGATGTTGTGTGGAGTTAATTTGAATTCTTTTTCATTTGAAGACAAGAGTTCATTACTCTGAAGAAATAAAGTGGAAAGTGATTCAAATGAAAAAGAATGGGTATTCAAATCGTACCATTATAGAGACACTTGGAATTAAAAATACTACAATTATGTGCGAATTCAAGAAAAATCAAAAGACCTATCCCCTAAAGAATATAGAGAACAGGTGGTTTAGGTATTTTGATATGTGTTCCGATTTTGGGGGTCACTTCAAAAAAAGATAAGTGCTTTTTATTTTTTAGCAACCAGGTAAAACAATCTCCACATTAAAATCAAAATATATATAAGAACTATCTCGACGAATGCTTACTAAAGTTGCTGTACCATTTACTTGTGAAAGTCCATTTACACATAATAGAGGTAAAGATCCATCACAGTTATAGCAAAGAACATTGTTTATTTGTACAACATCATTTAAATATGCACTAAATCCTGTTCTTGGACCTGTACATGGAAAAAATTGAGCTGGAAATCCAAAATAGAATGGTAAATTTCCAACTGCAGTAATTTGAGATACAGAAACATTACATTCTATAACACCACAAGGAGTAGTTACAGATGCTTGAGCATCACATTGAGCAACATTAAGTTTTAAATAAAATGGATCTGTAATTACAGGGAAAGTATCACCAACATGTAATGGCTCTGAAAAAATAATTGATGAAGGGTTACTCGTACCGGCCGTTAATCTAATTGTCCCAGAAGTATTTATGACGTTTTGACAAGGAGTAGAACAGTCTAATAATTGTTCTACATCTGATGTACTTTCATTATCTATCTGAATTTTTTCAGAAGTGTTTAAAACTTGATTTAATTCCTCCATTTTTTCACACACCTTTAATTCATTTTTAATCTACCTTAATAAAAAATGAAATTAAATAAGAATTAGTACATGTATCACTTATTTTTGGATGTGAGGTATTAGTTCCTAAATAAAATTTTTCTTTTTCTGCAGTGGATTCCTTATAAAATGAAATCAATCATAGAGTGCCTTGCTCCGACTTGAACAATCTTAATTTTACATCACATCGCTATCAAGCTAAGAAAATAGAGCTACCTCCAGAATGAGGTTTTGCCCTAACTTGCAATAAAAAAGCTCATTTTTTTGTTTAAGGTGGATCTGTTTTCTTAAGTTGATGAGGTGACGGTACCACATTTAAAGAAATTTAGTTTTGTTAGCTTAATAGTAATTCAACTTTTAATTTTTCACTTTACTATTATTAGATTTGTTAGAAGGGGTATCATTTATTTGATATAATTAATGGATGTGAATCAAGAAATAGAAAGAAAGATACTTCTAGTGATTTTATACTTAAAATGTAGGGAGATTAAACAGAGTTATGGGGAATGAAAAAGAAATTAGTTCCGCTAAATTAATATGGAAGATGACGCGCCCACATACATTAACGGCGACGTTTTCTCCTGTAATTTTAGGGACAGTGGCATCACTTTACGTTGCAGAAATTCATTGGCTTTTATTTATTGCGATGATGGTTGCATGTTTAGCGTTGCAAATAGCAACGAATTTATTTAATGAGTACTATGATTTCAAACGTGGATTAGATACCGCTGATTCTGTTGGCATCGGTGGTGGAATTGTCCGTCATGGATTGAAACCAAAAAATGTTTTAACAGTTGCGCTTTTATTGTATGTGGTAGCAGCATTTATTGGCATTTATATTTGTATGAATAGCAGCTGGTGGTTAGTCGTTATTGGTTTAATTGGGATGGCGGTTGGCTACTTATATACAGGTGGTCCATTACCAATTGCGTACACTCCATTTGGAGAATTAGTTTCTGGATTGTTAATGGGGACATGTTTTGTACTTATTGCTTTCTTTATTCAAACGAATACGATAACGATTGAAAGTGTATTGATTTCCATTCCAATTGGAATTTTAGTCGGTGCAATTAACATGTCGAATAACATCCGAGATATCGAAGAAGATATTAAAGGTGGAAGAAAGACATTAGTAATCCTACTTGGGAGAGAGAAAGCAGTAGTAACATTAGCTGTAGCCTTTTTCATTGCTTATTTCTGGATTGCCGTAATTGTGTTGATGGGTTATATAAGCCCTTGGGCATTAGTTATGTTCCTAGGTTTGAAAAAGCCAATCTCTGCAATTCAAAGTTTCCAAAAAGGGGCAAAGGATCCCGGGTATATGCGTATCGCAATGAAATCAACAGCGATGACAAATACGATTTTTGGCTTCTTATTATCAGCAGGACTATTAATTAGTTACTGGTTTTAAATGAAAAATATTTTTAAGTGACTAAACCCCAATTTCTCAATTTTAATATAGAGAGATTGGGGTTTTTATTTTTTGTTAGTGGTACCCAATCACTATCAAGCTAAGAAAATCTCATTCTGAAGAAAACAAAATATTTATCAGCAATTACCTTTAGTACACTTAGCCACTTCATAGCTGTGTTTATAGCTGGATTGTTTTTTACATAGGTAAAAACAGATAAACTCAAACTCTGTCATTAATGTCTTTGACCGTATTTGTGATTTTTTGTAAAATGATATATAGAAAAATTGTGAATATACAGGTAATATGTGGGTAATAGTTTCTAATAAATTTTCGCATGGAATTTTATAAATAAAGGGGCAGGAGGAAAGGATCTTATATGGGAAACAGGACATTCTTGAGCGTTACAAATGCCGATACAGATTTGGTCAATTATGAGAATACAGCTTTCGAGACGAATAATTTTCTGGCTCCGGTATGGTTTTGTCTGGTCAGTCAAGAGCAATTCCAGCGCTATAGCAGGCAGCTTATGCAAGCTTGGAGCAAGATTCAACCTTATATGGATCAACCGGATACGGAGGAGTTGCCTGAGTGGGAATGCTTTTCTAAAGCGTTCCAATGGCAGATTCCATGGGAGGATGCTGCAGAGCAGATACGTCTGAGCTTACCAGTCACACTGGCCCATTTCCCCTCGCTAGCTGCTCCTGTGCATGAGTGGCTAGAAACTTTATCGACCCATGTACAGCAACATTCTGCTGCTGTTATTCATCTGGATCTTTCGCAATATTTCTCGTTCACGGGAGACCCCGCTCTTTATTTGAAAGATATTCAAGAATACGTTATCCTCTGGCAGTCGCCGTATCTCTCGCAGGAGAAAATCTGGCAGGAAGCAGCCGATAATTTCTATATGCTGAGTGGGGAGCATCTGCCGTGGAGAGAATGTACGGTAGCTCAACCGGAGCTTGCTTCGGAAATTCAGCCAACGCAGTCCGTTTTTCTAATACTTGGAAACAACCAGCCCAAATGGCGGCAGGAGCTCTATATATGGTTGCTCGCGATTCTGTCCGCAGCCCTTTTTCTTACAGTCTATGTCAATACCTCCAGTGGTTGGTTGTCGATGCTAGCTTTCCTCATCCCTTCTCTATCTATCATTTTGTGGAATATGGTTATTGGTCTGAAAAAAAATTCTTATCATCGGTTGGAAACGGCTACGACCTTGAATAGGAACAGTTCTTCCTCTTATGCTGTGTTCAGGATTAAGTATTTCGATGGGCATTCACCTATTAGGGTAGATGGCATAGAAATTGGCTCTTCAGAGGATAAATCATTACCTGACCGTATCCCTTGGTTGCAAATTATGCAAGCGAAGGTATTTTCATCTCATGAGATTGAGCTTATGATTTCTACTAAAACTTCACCAGTTTCTAAAGTGCAACTTCATTTGAAACTGGATGAACAGATGATAGCTAAAGATACCGTATCAGCGGTTAATGCCATTGTGTTGGCTCATAAAATATCCGTTTAACTGCAATTTTGCCCTCAACTAGAAAGCTGTTTTTACAGTAGGCAGTATTGGTTTTAAATTCTATACTTGTTAAAAAAGTAATTTTAAAGGACGAAAATCATATATAAAATTCGAATTAAAAGACTAGTAAAATTCTAGTCTTTTTATTTCCAAACTTCCCTAATGGTGTGCACTAGACATACTCCTCAACTTAAGAACTCAAATAAAATGAACATACCAAATAAACCTTAATCAAACCAATTTTAAAAATGATGTAATTTTCTTTTGTGAGCTCTCTATACTAGTTAAATTTTATCGTTAAGACGCAAGGAATGGACGAATCTTTAAGGAATATGAACAATACCTAATAGTTATTTCAGCTGTTAAACTAAGTTCCATTAAACATATAGTGTTTAATTTTTACAAAATAGCATCGAGGGATCGTATTATTTTTTCTAAACTTATTAGTTAAGATTATTCGACAATCATATTAATAATAATTAAAGTATAGAATATACACATCTTAAGGAGGGCATATATGTGAAGAAATGGATCAAAATTGTTCTGTACTCTTTACTAGGTATTTTAATTATGGGAAGTATTACTTTTTTGACTTGGTCTCAGTTTACTTACAAACCAACTAAGGAGGCCTTGTCGTTAGTAGATGATAAAAAAGATGAAGAGAATATAGTATTTGGACAGAAAGATGCTAAAATAGGGATTGTTTTTTATCAAGGTGCTAAAGTAGAAGTTGAGTCTTATAGTTACTTGGGGGAAGCTCTTGCAAAAGATGGGCATTTTGTAGTAATGCCTAAGTTACCGTTAAACTTAGCGATACTTGGAACAAATGTAGTAGACAGTATAATTGAAAAGTATCCTGAAGTTCAAAAATGGTATGTTGCTGGGCATTCAATGGGTGGAGCTATGATTTCTAAGTATGCCTTTCACCATGAAGAAAGGGTAGACGGGATAATTCTCTTAGGCTCTTATCCTGCAGATGATTTCTCTACCAAACTGATTCCAATGTTATCAATTTATGGGGAAGTAGATGGCTTAGCAACTGTAGAAAAAATAAAGAACAGTAAAAAGTTAATGTCAAAGAATACAACCATGCACATGATAAAAGGGGGGAATCATGCTAATTTTGGCATGTATGGTGAGCAAAAAGGTGATAATTCCAGTTTAATTACGTCAAAAGCACAACGAGATGAAACAGTGAAAGTAATTGAACAATGGTTATTAAAACAATGATAACTAATTTAATAAATTTACCGAAAGAAATCTCCTTCCTCTAGCGTGTTAAGGGCGATGGCCCAATGGTAGGTGGAAGAAAGAGGTAATCAAGAGCCAACTCATACGAGTAGGCTCTTTCGTTTATACACTATATTACAATTTCCCCCTTATTTTCTCTGGAATATCCTTTTCAGAAATAACATCGTAAGAATAGACATACTTTCCTTTCACATGAATCTTTAAGTAAGTTTTTCTTATGAAATCATTAGGAGTGTTAGTTCCTACTGTATATTCTTTCTCATTCCTTGATTCATCAACGCCTTTTAGTGAGTACATAGCTCTTCCTTTATGATGATAATCCGGAACGCCATATCCTTTCGCAATGGCGTATACATTTTTTTCTTCAGCAATCGGATTAAATCTGTCCAAATCCCCGCGTAATATGAAAGGTAGTAAGTATATAGGGAGGCTTATTCCTATTATGCAAAGTACAAATTTCTTCATAATTGTTTCTCCTTTTATGTATTTACATTTTCAGTATAGAAAAAACTTCTTATGAATATAGAGGGGAATTTCTTAAGTTTTTCTTAAAAAAATTTTTAAAGTAAGGTTATTTTAACCAAAATTTTCATGAAAATACCTTCAAAAAGAACGTTAGTTCGTATATAATAAGAACGAACGTTCTTTTGTTGGGAGTGATAACCTTGTATGATTATTCTCTTTTACCGAATCGCATTATTTTATGTGTAGATCTTCGTAGCTTTTATGCAAGCGTATCATGCATTAAAAAAGGACTTGATCCACGATATACAAAATTGGCTGTCGTAGGAGATGTAAACCGTAGTGGATCAATCGTATTAGCGGCAACACCGCCATTAAAAGCGTTAGGAATTAAGAAAATGGCACGGTTGTACGAAATACCGAAGCGGCCAGATATTATTATTGTGAATCCGATTATGCATACGTATGTGAAATGTTCAAATTACATAACGGGCTTAGCTTTACAGTATGTTGCGCCGGAAGATTTTCATCAATATAGTATCGATGAGTTTTTCATGGATATGACTGCAAGTATTCATTTATTTGCGAGTAATCCGTGCGAATTCGCATTAAAGTTCAAGCGAGAAATATATGAACGTACACGGATCGAAAGTACGATTGGTATTGGTCCGAATTTATTATTGAGTAAAGTAGCGATGGATGTTGAGGCAAAAAAGAATAAAGATGGAATAGAACAGTGGACGTATGACGATATACCCGAGAAGTTATGGAGTATTAGACCGCTCAGTAAATTTTGGGGTATATCGTATAAAACTGAAATGAAATTGAATCGAAAAGGTATACATACAATTGGAGAATTAGCTCAGTATCCTTTGAAATATTTAAAGCAATCTTTCGGTGTAATAGGGGAAGAATTACATCTACATAGTAACGGGATTGATTTTAGCAGAATAGCAGAGAAATACGTTCCAGCGACAACATCTATAGCGAAAAGCCAAATATTATTACGGGATTATTCGATAGAAGAGTTCATCGTTATTTTATTAGAGCATGTAGAAGAAGTTTGTTATAGGTTGAGAAGGGAAAAGAAATACGCGCAAACGATTCATTTTTCAGTCGGGTATAGCAAGGAATATGGCGGGGGAATAAGAAAGGCACATACGTTAAATAGAGCAACCAATTTAACGATGGATATTTATAATGTTTGTACATATTTTTTATACGAACGGCATACAGGAGAGCCGATTCGCTCGATAAGTCTTTCCTTAACAAATTTAATACATGAAGGAGAAGAGCAAATTTCGCTTTTCGATAACATTATACAAAGAGAAAAAGAAATGAGATTAACGAAGGTTATGGACGAAATTCGAACACGATTTGGTAAGAACAGTATTTTACGTGGGATTTCTTACACAAGCGTCGCAACAGCAAGATACAGAAACACATTATTAGGAGGGCACAAATCGTGAGAAATGCTAATATGCCAAAAGGAAGAGGAATGGTAAAGTGGCAACCGTTTGCTAGTATGCCAGAGCAGTTCGTCTGTATTAAAGAAATGATACAGGAGCAAACAAAAGTCCCGCGTCCAATTTTAACGCAAGATGCAAAAGAAAGGATTGAAAATAAGCTGTTAATTTCATATTTAGGTGAAGAAGAGGTTTTACTTACATATTATAAAGAGGGCTATCTATATAAAAATTACATAACAGTAGCTGATATAAATCCATTAAATAAGACGATTACTTGTACCGATGCTTTTCATAATCAAAGGATGTTTAAGTTTGATGATGTAATTGAAGTGAATTAGAGGGGGAGAAATAAAAAATCATCTCTTCCTAACTTAATTATATCATGTAAATCAAGTTCAAAATAGACTGTTTATTCTCATTTACTACTGCTACAATCAAGAACACATGCACAGTAAGGAGAGATGTTAAATGAGTTCTTTCGTTCTCGATTTTCAGGAAATAGAAAAAACGCAGCTTTCGCTCGTTGGCGGAAAAGGATTGAATTTAGGGGCATTATCAAATATTCAAGGGATACAAGTGCCAGAAGGGTTTTGTGTTACAACGATAGGGTATGAAAAGGCCATCGAGCAAAATGACGAGCTTCAAACTTTGTTGCAGCAGCTAACAAAGTTGAAAATGGAAGAGCGAGCCCAAATTGGTGGAATTAGTAAGAAGATTAGAGAAGTCATTATGGCAGTAGAAATCCCTTCTGAAGTAGTGGAAGCGGTAGCTCATTATCTCTCACGTTTTGGAAATGAACATGCGTATGCCGTGCGTTCTAGTGCTACGGCTGAAGATTTACCATATGCCTCGTTTGCTGGTCAACAAGATACGTATTTAAATATTATCGGTAAAGAAGCGATTTTGCAGCATGTAAGAAAGTGCTGGGCTTCTTTATTTACAGAGCGAGCAGTTATGTACCGCATGCAAAATGATTTTGAACATAATCAAGTTTCTATATGTGTTGTCGTTCAAAAAATGGTTTTCCCTGAGGCTTCGGGAATTTTATTTACTGCTGATCCGGTTACTTCTAACCGAAAGGTAGTATCAATTGATGCCAGTTTTGGACTTGGTGAGGCGTTAGTATCAGGACTGGTCTCTGCCGATAATTATAAAGTAAAAGAAGGCGAAATTACTGGAAAGATGATAGCAACTAAAAAATTAGCTATTTATGCTTTAAAAGAGGGCGGAACGGAGACGAAACAGGTTGATCTGGCTCAGCAAAAAATTCAAACATTGTCTGAACAACAAATTTTACAACTAGCACAGATTGGAAGACAGATTGAAGCTTATTTTGGTTGTCCGCAAGATATTGAATGGTGTTTAGTGGATGATACATTTTATATTGTCCAAAGTCGCCCAATCACGACTTTATATCCAATACCAAAAGTAAATGATGGGGAAAATCATGTGTATGTATCGGTTGGTCACCAGCAAATGATGACCGATCCCTTGAAGCCATTAGGAATGTCTTTATTCCAGTTAACATCTTTTGGACAAAGGTTTCAAGCTGGAGGAAGGTTGTTTGTTGATGTCGCACAAAGATTGGCTTCGCCTACTAGTAGAGAACTTTTATTAAATATGATAGGGAATTCGGAACCGCTTATTAAAGATGCATTAACGACTGTAGTCGAGCGAGATGATTTTATTACATTGTTACCAGATGATGAAAAAGAAAAGAGTGTTGGTAAAAGTGGACCACCTGCAAGTTCGCAACCACAAGTCGAAAACAATCCAGCAATCGTTACGGATTTAATAGAAATGAATCAAGCATCAATTGAAGAGTTAAAACGAAACATGCAAACGAAATCAGGATCAGATGTACTTGATTTTATTTTGGAAGATATCCAGCAATTAAAGAAAATATTATTTCACCCGCAAAGTATGGCTGTAATTATGGCAGGTATGGATGCTTCAACATGGATCAATGAAAAGATGGAGCAATGGCTAAGTGAAAAAAATGTAGCTGACACGCTTTCACAATCTGTACAAAATAATATTACGTCAGAAATGGGGCTAGCATTACTCGATGTTGCAGATGTGATTCGGCCGTATCCAGAAGTCATTGAGTATTTACAGCATATAGAAGATGATAGCTTTTTAAATGAACTAGTTACGTTTAAAGGCGGAGAAAAAGCTCGAGATGCAATCGATGCTTTTCTAAATAAATACGGAATGAGATGCAGCGGAGAAATCGACATTACGAAAACGCGCTGGAGTGAAAAGCCAACAACCATTATCCCAATGATTTTAAATAATATAAGAGACTTTGAAGCTGGCGCTAGTAAACGGAAGTTTGAAGAAGGGTTGCAAGAAGCTTTGAAAAAAGAAGAGGAGTTAGTAGATCGATTGCAGCATTTGCCGGATGGTAAACAAAAAGTAGAAGAGACGAAGCGAATGATTCGTAACATCCGGAATTTTATCGGTTATCGTGAATATCCAAAATATGGTATGATTAATCGCTATTTCATATATAAGCAGGCAATATTGAAAGAAGCCGAGCAACTTGTGCAGAGCGGTGTCATTCATGTAGTCGATGATATATACTATCTAACTTTTGAAGAACTTCACGAAGTCGTCCGCACGAAAAAACTAGATTACGAGCTTATTCATAAACAAAAAAATGATTACAAACTATATGAAAAACTAATACCTCCGCGTGTAATGACGTCTGATGGAGAAATCATTACAGGTAAATATAAACGAGAAAACCTCCCAGCAGATGCGATTGTAGGTTTGCCTGTTTCTTCAGGAGTTATAGAGGGAAGAGCACGCGTTATTTTAAACATGGAAGAAGCGAATTTAGAAGAGGGAGATATATTAGTTACTGCTTTTACTGATCCTGGCTGGACACCATTGTTTGTGTCTATAAAAGGGTTAGTCACCGAAGTTGGCGGACTGATGACACATGGAGCAGTTATTGCACGTGAATATGGATTACCAGCAGTCGTCGGAGTAGAGAATGCTACGAAACTAATAAAAGACGGTCAACGAATTCGGGTACATGGAACGGAAGGGTATATCGAGATACTGTAGTTGTGCTTCAAATGAATAAAAAGATCATCCGCTATATGTAGTGGATGATCTTTTTATTTTGCAACAGCTCACTTCTTTAAGCCAGCTGCATAGAAAGGTCCATGAACGGCGATTGTTGATAAAATACGAGCAATTTCCTCCGGTTTTTCTTTTTGTCCATTATTTAACCATTGTTGAATGACACCTATATGAGCAGATGCCATATAAGAAGCTAAGTATTGGCTTGGGACAAGTAAATTCTCCTTATTAATGAGAGGACCATTCGTATCTTCAAATAGTGTTTTCCACATAAAGTCTTTCAGTTTCGTTTGGAAAGATAAATCTCCTTTTGGGCTTAGTACAGCTTTCATAAAATCACTATTTTCATTTAGAAATTCAAGGATAGAAGTGATAAGTACAAACGGCGTTGTCGGAGAAGGATTTGATCCAAGTTCAGCAATAACTTCCGGGAATTTCTGTTTGGCAATGTTAGAAAACTCATGCATAATTTCCTCTTGGCATTTCGTCATTAAATCAAATTTATCTTGATAGTGAGCATAAAAAGTACCACGATTTATGTTTGCTTTCGTAGTAATATCTTTCACTGTAATGGCGTCAAAACCTTTTTCTTCAATTAACTCCACCAATGCATTTCGTATGGCAGTTTTCGTACGAACAACACGTAAATCTAAATTACTATTGCGCAAAGCATGTCCCTCCTTAATTTTTTCCAACACATTTAAAGAAAGTGTCTTATAACCGACACATTCACGAATTTTGATTATTGTATAAGGTTTAACTTAAACATATAATTCGAAATATAAATAAACAACACGTTGTTGGTTATTATAAATCAAATTAAAGGAGGAGAAAAGAAAATGTTTAAAAACAAACTTTTATTATTATCACCAGTTATTGCACTACTTGTTGTTTTTATTTTTTCATTAACATTATTTCCAACCGTTCAACCTAAGCCGAAAAACTTACCAATCGCAATTGTGAATGAGGATCAAGGAGTAGAAATTCCGAATCAAGCTAAAATGAATATGGGGCAAACGATTGTTGATAATATGAAAAAGACATCAAAATCAGATGAAGAACCTGCGGTGAAGTGGGTAGAAGTGAAAAATAAAGAAGCAGTTCAAAAAGGCTTAAATAATCAAGAGTATTATGCAGCATTAGTCATTCCGAAAGATTTTAGTACAAAGCAGGCGTCATTACGAACACCACAGCCATCTTCGCCAGAGTTAGAAATATTCATAAATCAAGGAATGAATACAGCGGCTTCAACTATGGCAGGGCAAATGTTAAATGGAGTAGTTGATAATATGAACAATAACGTTCGTACTCAGCTACTAGAGGGATTTAAAGCAAAAGGTACTACTTTAACAACGGATCAAGTTTCGAAATTAGTAACACCTATTACGAAGAAAGTGACAAATGTAAATGAAATCGGCAAAAATAGTGCGAACGGTAACTCGCCAATGTCTTTATTCCAGCCGTTATGGATTGCAAGTTTAGCGAGCGCAGCAATTATCTTTATTGCGATAAATAAAATGCCAGTAGGTACAAGAAAAGAAAACTTCTCATTGAAACTAAAGCAAATAGTAACAGGCGCAATTGCTGCACTTGTAATTGGATTTGGTCTTACATGGATAGCGGATGGAATGGTAGGACTAAACATTTCAAATTTCACCGATACGGCACTGTTTTTATCTATTACGTCTTTTAGTTTCTTCTTAATGATTTCGGCGGTCCTTTCATTAGTTGGACTAAAGGGTATAGGTATATTCGCTCTATTACTTTTCTTTGGGGCACCGCTATTAGCATTAGCGCCTGAAATGATGCCCTCGTTTTATCAAGATTGGATTTACTCTTGGTTACCAATGAGATTCATGATAGAAGGTCTCAGGGAAATATTCTTCTTTGGGAAAGGGTTAACTTGGAATGCTCCTCTTACTATACTCGTTTGGATTGGTGTAGTAAGCATGGTTATCATACTTGGAACAGCTTTAAAACGTAGTGCAGTAAAGGGGCATAAAACGGAATTAAATGCTTAAAAATAAAAACCGTTTCACTCGTAGTGAAACGGTTTTTTGTGATGCAATCGATAGGGAAATAATTCAATGATAGATAGGCTTTTTCGATGTTTTAAAGGTGAGTGAAGAACTAGTATTTGCTGTCCCTTTATATATACATGCTCCTACTATTTCAAAATGCATAAAATGTTATGCGAAATAATGGAGGGGATACGATGTATAATTCGAATTATGATGATTGGTATAGACAGAATGATAAGCTAATTAGTGATATTGAAAAAGCTATAAACGGAGAGTATAGCGCTATAAGCTGCTATACAAAATTAGCTAACATGGCTCCAAATCAAGTAGAACAAAAACAAATTCTTGAAATCCGTAATGATGAAATAAGGCATTTTCATCATTTTGTACAAATCTATACGAATTTAACTGGCAGACAGCCGAAACCACAGATTACGGAAAATTGCCCTAATACGTACTTACAGGGATTAGAGTTCGCTATACAAGATGAGCAAAAGACCGTAGATTTTTACTTGGAAATTTCAGATGAAGCAGCAGATGCATCTATGAAAGAGTTATTGCGCAGAATAGCAGCAGATGAACAAAATCATGCGGTGTGGTTTTTATATTATTTTGTGAAGTCGAAGTGAGTGTTCAAAATGAATGGCTGATGTGCTGAACATATTAGAAATTATTTTAAAACGCGGTGCAATAATTGAATGGAAAACTTAAATATAAGTAGAAAGAAACCGTTTCATAAGTAGTGGGACGGTTTCTTTCGCGGTGAAATACAAGTTACATAGGTATCGACAAAATATAGTAGTTGAATTAGGTATATAATGTATGGAACGAAAATAAATAAGCTAGGAGCAAACAAATGAAAAGAGGAATTACAGTAGATATTCCAAATGAAAATGATAATTTACTTTGGAAAGTGTTAAAGCCGTTTGATATTTCTTCATTTGATTGGTGGGTGGGGAGTGAGGAGTCATACTTAGTAGCACGTGGTGGATTGGATGAGGCATTATTTCCAGAAGAACCAAGTATAGTGGAAGGATCAGATTTGAAAAGATTATTTAAAGACAATATATATTATGTTATTTTTGCAGATTTAAAAGCGTATCCAAAAGGAGAGGAAGTAGTAGATATTGAAACATATGAAGAATTTAAAGAGAGTAAGTGTGAATTAGTTTTACTAGTTGCGGATTGTACATACGTCACAGTTTACGCTAAAGACCAAAAAGCAATCAAATCGTTGTATGAAAATGCACAGAATCAAGGTTATTATGTTGAATATGTTACAGACGAAAATGACGGTAGAACGCGTTTATCCGTGTGATAGGTATATAAAGGGGGAAGTAAATGAATTATATTAATGCTGATTTAGTTAAAAGGTTAATAGGGGCACAATTTCCAGAATGGGCGCACTTAGAAGTGAAACGGGTAAAATTTAGCGGACATGATAATAGAACGTTTCATTTAGGGGACGAGATGAGTGTCAGATTACCAAGTGATGTAGCATATGCACCGCAAGTAGAGAAAGAAAACACTTGGTTACCTATATTAAGTAAGGGACTTTCTTTACAAATTTCTGCACCAATTGCGAAAGGGAATCCGACTGAAGAGTATCCGTGGCCTTGGTCTATTAATAAGTGGATCGAGGGAGAGACAGTCACGAAAGAAAATGTTCGTGACTTAGATGAATTTGCGGCGGACTTAGGCTCGTTTTTAATAGAGTTACAATCAATTGATGCGAGTAACGGGCCAATAGCTGGAGAACATAATTTTTACCGAGGCGGGCTTATATCTGTATACGATGAAGAAGCGAGAGTGGCTATTGAAAATAATAAGGATGTTTTTGATGAGACATTATTAAAGCATCTTTGGGATTTAACACTTAGGTCAACATGGGATAGCAAACCAGTTTGGGTTCATGGAGATGTAGCGCCAGGGAACTTACTTGTTAAAGAGGGAAAGCTTTGTGCCGTAATTGATTTTGGTATTTTAGGAGTAGGAGATCCTGCTTGTGATGCAGCGATGGCATGGACGTTTTTTGATAAGAATAGTAGAAACGTATTTAAAGAAGTATTGCGCATAGATGAAGAAACGTGGAATAGGGCGAGAGGATGGGCGCTTTGGAAGGCGTTAATTACATATGATGCGAATAGGGATAGTAATAAAAAAGTGGCAGAAGAATCTTATCGTGTAATTCAAGTAATTGTGGATGATTATAAGAGGTAATAGAAAAAGCTTATTTTGATTGTATATTTCAAAATAGGCTTTTTTGCATGATTAAATATTCAGAATCAAAAGAAGGAATCCGACGTTATTATACAGAATGTTCAGATAATAGGAGGTGTCTAATTTTGAGTGAAATTGAGTTAAAAAGTAATGTAATTAAGACAGGGCGAGAGAAGGGGATTATACTTCGGTTTATACTCGCAAGTTTAGTAGGTGTGTTTATGTTTTTCGTACCAGTTACGATAAACGGTGCTTCGTCTATTATGATTGATCATATCGTATCGTGGATAAGAGCTACGGTTCCTTCGGTAGTACCTTATTATGCACTGCTTGTTATGGTAATTGGTGCGATTTATCCATTTTATACGAAGAAGTGGAATGCATCTATCGTAGACATTTGTTTTTCTATTTTAAAAGTAGTAGGTGTTGTTTTTGGCATATTATATTGTTTGAAAGTAGGACCAGCTTGGTTCTTTGCGCCAGATGTTGGACCGTTTTTGTATGAGAAGTTAGTTATATCAGTAAGTTTACTCGTACCAATTGGTTCGGCATTTTTAGCGTTATTAGTCGGGTACGGATTACTTGAATTTATCGGTACGTTTTGCCGTCCAATTATGAGACCTTTATGGAAAACACCAGGACGGTCAGCAATTGATGCGGTCGCTTCCTTTGTGGGGAGTTATTCGCTTGCACTTCTTATTACGAATCGCGTGTATAAAGAAGGAAAGTATACGACAAAAGAAGCAGCAATTATCGCTACAGGTTTTTCTACAGTATCCGCAACATTTATGATCATCATCGCAAAAACATTAGACATTATGTATTTATGGAATGTTTATTTTTGGACTACTCTTGTTGTAACATTCATCGTGACCGCTATCACCGTAAGAATCCCGCCTCTTAGTAGAAAACCAGATACATATATTACGAAAGAAGGGTTCCCAGAGCCAGTTTATAAAGAGAAAATGTTAGAGCGAGCTTGGGAAGATGCATTAGAAGTATCGAAATCTGCGCCAAGTATTATGAAAAATATCGCAGTGAATTTGAAAGATGGATTCATTATGACGATGGGGATTTTACCATCAATTATGTCAGTAGGATTAATTGGTATCGTCTTAGCAAAGTTTACGCCAATATTTGATTGGATTAGTTATATTTTCTATCCGTTTACATGGCTATTACAATTACCAGAAGCAGAACTAGCTGCTAAAGCGGCATCCGTTGGTATCGCAGAAATGTTTTTACCTTCTCTTTTAGTTGTAAGTGCACCAATTGTGACAAAGTTTGTCATTGCGGTTGTTTCGGTATCATCTATATTGTTTTTCTCAGCTTCCATTCCTTGTATTTTATCGACAGACATTCCGTTAAAAGTATCGGAACTTATTATTCTCTATGTACAAAGAACGATATTAACGTTGCTAATTATTACGCCGATTGCTTATTTGTTGCTTTAAACATGTAGCGTTAAGTTTCTGAAGTTATGCCATTTTCTGATTATTCAAATCAAAAAATGGCATAACGTTAATTATGTTCCAAAGTAACTCTAGATGATTTTTTCATAAATAACGTATGAGCTAAGTATATAATCATACCAATATGTCTGATTAAAACTCCTGCGAGTAGAACAACTCCGCTTACTTTTATCCATAGGGCTAAAACTGAACCTAATGTAGGTAACCATAGCGCCGTGCACCATTGTATTTGTGGTACTAGTTACTCTTCCCATTAATCTTACAGGGGGGATTTGAAGTAAGTAACTATAGTATACAGAGATAGAAGTGATAAAAATACCAATAAAAACCAAAATGATTAACCATAAAAATAATTGCTCGATAAAAGGCCGAACCGTTTAAGATATTCATTTTGTTTATTGTATTTCCCCATTTTCCAATGGTTATAGCTCCGACTAAAGCACCTAATCTATCAAATAAAAATATGACAAAAAATATTATAGCGTAAAATAGTATTAAAAGTGTTAAAGCTTTCTTGGACCAAATAAAAACAAAGCCTTCGCGGAAATCGTTCCAAAACCCACTGACTAAAGCATCACTTTATCGTAAAACATAGGCTTGTGAAATGTTTTTAATCCATTTTTATTATTAAGTAACGATTTGGTATTACTTTAGTTTTCGAATATCCCTTGACGGGAATATTCCTATTTGGTTATAATCGATTCAACAGGAAAAAAATATTAGTGATGATATTGATGTGTTATAACCGGAGACCATCACTTAACGAGGTGAGTGATATGTCGGGGAAAATTCCGGGCGTGAATATGACGACGTTGAGCGCTTTATCTGAACCGAATCGTATGAATATCGTTGAACTCTTGCGTGACGGTCCCTTAACCGTTGGGGAAATCGCCGAACATTTGGGATTAAGGCAACCACAAACTTCGAAACACCTAAAAGTGTTAAGCGATACAGGGATTGTGGAAGTGCAGGCTGAAGCTAATCGCCGGATTTACAAGCTCCGACCTGAGCCTTTCGAAGCACTTGATTGTTGGGTGCAGTCATTTAAGCGTGTGATGGAAGAGAGATTCGATAATTTAGATGAGTATTTGAAGGAATTGCAAAACAAGGAAAAGTTATAAAATCAGTTCATATTTAAGGAGGAATTAACATGTCAAACAATACAATGGTATCAAGAGTAGAGAACGATCGGGTATTAGTACTGGAGCGCGTTTTCGATGCACCGCGTGATCTTGTATTCAGTATGTTTAAAGAAGCAGAGCATTTGAAACATTGGTGGGGACCAAGGGGCTGGGAAATTCCAGCATGCACTGTCGACTTCCGTCCGGGAGGCGTTTGGCATTACTGTATGAAGTGTGTCGATCAGAACCTGGGGCAATTTTTTGGTATGGAATCATGGGGGAAAGCAGTTTATAAAGAGATTATTGAGCCAGAGAAAATTGTCTACACCGATTACTTTTCGGATGCTGAAGGCAATGTAAATGATTCTATGCCGTCAACCGAGATGACATTGGAATTCATCGATTTAGGTGGAAAGACAAAGCTAATAAACCGTGCTGAATATGTTTCCGAAGAAGCTCTTAAGACTGTTATGGACATGGGCATGCTACAAGGTATCACCGAAACTTGGGATCGTTTGAACGAGCGATTGGAGTCGCTGAAATAGATTTTTGTACCGCAACTTTATTTTCGGTGATAATTAGGTGTAAGTGTATGGAGTTTAATAAAAATTGTTTATAAAGGAGCGTTAAAATAAATGATTAATAATGTTGGTCAAATCATGTTGTATGTAAATAACCAAGATGAAGTGAAGGAATTCTGGACAGAAAAAGTAGGATTTATTGTAATTTCAGAGGAAGATAACGGTCAAGGAATGCGATGGATTGAAATTGCTCCAACTAAAGAAGCTGAAACAAGTATTATTCTCCATAATAAGGAGCTAATTGCTAAAATGCAGCCGGAGTTAAATCTTGGTACACCTTCTTTAATGTTCTTCTCAAAAGAATTCGATCGTTTATATAGTGATTTAGTAAACAAAAACGTTACAGTCGGAGAAATTGTAAATATGCCTTCAGGTAGAATATTTAATTTTGCAGATAGCGAAAATAATTATTTTGCGGTAATGGAAAAGAAGTAAATTTCAATTCAATTTATGAGTGCGATGCTTGAATAAAGGCATCGCATTTTTTATTTTAAAGATATATTTTATTCCTTAACATAAATATAATTATATGTTCTTATATAACGATTAAACAGTAATAGAGTATGATATAGTTACAACAAAGGGGGCTTACAAATGGAAATTATTCACGAAAGAGCAAAGTTACGGTTAATGGATAGCAATGATGTCGAAAAAATGTTTTCAATCGTGGAAGGAAATCGAGATATTTGGGCGTATTTAATCTCTAAAATGGATACTGTTCAAGATATGCAGCAATATGTTCAAAAGGCGATAAAAGCTTATGGGGCAGGGAAGGATTTGCCATTTGTTGTTGTTGATCAAAAGACAAATGAAATAGTAGGGAGTACACGCTTATATAACATTTCAGTTGAAGATAAGACGGTGGAATTAGGGAAAACGTGGTATGACCCAAGTGTGCAACGTACGAGTATGAATACGGAATGTAAGTACATGTTATTACAATATGCTTTTGAAAAGTTGCATATGCGGAGGGTACAAATTAAGACGGATGCACGAAATGAAAAAGCACAAAGAGCAATTGAAAGACTCGGCGCAGTAAAAGAGGGTGTACTTAGAAACGAAAGAAAATTGCCGAGTGGACATGTTAGAGATGCAGTTGTATACAGTGTAATTGCAAATGAATGGCCAGCTGTAAAGGAACGGTTATTAGAAAAATTAGAATCGTATAAAGAAAAACGATAATTCATATTAAGAAAGGTGTATTGATCGTCTAGTTGAAAAATATACCTTTTTTCTTACAAAATAGTTACTTCTTTTGTTTCATCATTCCATTATGATAAAAAATTCGTTACAATGTAGTTGTATGGTAATAAACTTATAAATTACAAAAACGTAATGAAAACCGCAAACGAAAAATGAATTGATAATCCTCAATTTTAAATGAAAACCCTTTAATACATATATATAACAAGAAAAATTCCTTCTTTTAAACAAATTCAAACAAAATGATTTGATATATACGTTTTTATATAGAAGTATGGATGATGTACGGAGGCAGTTATAAATGAAAGAAAATAAGAAAAGTAAGAAAAGAAGAATCTTGCAAGTATTCTTGCTTATGATTTGTTCTATTATTTTATATGTAAGTTATGCAGCTTACGATATTTGGAGTTATCGCTTTAAAACAGATGATGGTGTGAAGACAGATGCTGGTATCGTGCTGGGAGCAGCTTCATGGAACGGAAAACCATCTCCTGTATTTAAAGAAAGAATTAATCATGCAATTTCCTTATATAAGAACGGTAATATTAAAAAGATTATTTTCACAGGTGGTACAAAGTTTGAGGCAGAGCTTGAGGAAGCGCGTACTGCTAGAGTGTATGCACTGAAACATGGTGTGAAAGAAGAGGATATTCTAATTGAAACAAAATCCCTTTTCACAGAGGACAATTTAAAGAATGCAAAGCAAGTTGGAATAGAGAACGGAATACGCACATATACGATTGTGAGTGATCCACTTCATATGAAACGTGCAATGAAAATTGCAAAACATATTAAAATTGAAGCGTATGCATCACCAACTCCAACGTCAGCGTATAAAACGTTAGATACAGAAATCCCTTTCTTTTTTAAAGAATTATGCTCGTATATTGGATATGTAACCTCTTTGCCATTAAAGGCATTGAAAGGGGATTAATATAAGAAAAGAACCTATCTTTTTTATAGGAACTTTTCTTATTGTTCAAAAGCATTGTATTTTTATCGGAATAGTGAAACAATAGAGAAGTAACTTCATATAATCATAATGACAAAATGAACGGTTTATGAATCGGACATAAAGGAGATTATGTATGGCACTCTCATTTGTTGAAACAGAAGAACAATCTTTAGTTATTGAACAAATAAATAAATTGATTCCGAAGTTCATGGAAAGGGAGCATCAACTAAGTGAATTAGGATCATTTCCGTATGAAAATATTAATAATTTGAAAGATATCGGATATACGAAATTAACGTTGCCAAAAGAATGGGGAGGCAATGCGATTTCTTTATATGACTTCGTTTTATTTCAAGAGAAAATAGCAGAAGGCTGCGGTGCTACCGCATTATCGATTGGATGGCACCTTGGCATTGTAAAGGAATTAGCTGAAAATCGTTCTTGGAATGAGGAAATGTTCACTTGGTTTTGTGAAGAAGTACGTAATGGTGCGCTTTTTAATCGAGCAGCGACAGAGCCGAATACAGGTAGTCCTACTCGCGGTGGGAAACCAGAGACGTTAGCTGTCAAAAAAGGTGAGAAGTGGATTATAAATGGAAGAAAAACGTTTACGACAATGGCACCAGTACTTGATTATTTTATCATTTCAGCAAGTATTGAAGGCCAGGAAGATATCGGAGAGTTTGTCATTCCAAAGAATACGCAAGGCGTGACAATTGAAGAAACGTGGGATAGCATCGCAATGCGAGGAACTGCGAGCCATGATCTCGTTTTACAAAATGTAGAGATACCAGATCGCTTTTTCACTGATATAAAGGGTTCAAAAGTTAAAGCTAAGGGTATTGGCTGGTTGCTACATATACCAGCATGTTATTTAGGAATTGCACAATCAGCAAGAAATTATGCAGTTCAGTTTGCGGTATCATACAAGCCAAACAGTTTAAATCATTCTATAAGTTTATTACCGAATGTTAGAAGGTTAGTTGGAGAATTAGAACTTGAGCTTATGCAAGCTCGTGTCTTTTTATATCAAATTGCGAAAAAATACGATGAGGCAGAAGATAAATTATCATTGCAAGCCGAACTTGCGGCAGTGAAATACGCGGTAACAAATGCGGCGATATCTATTGTAGATAAAGCAATGCGTATTGTCGGGGCGAAAAGTTTATCAGAAAAAAATCCGCTTCATCGTTATTATTTAAACGTAAGAGCAGGACTACACAATCCGCCGATGGATGATGCAACACTATCTATGCTGGCGGATGCGGCGTTTCGGTCGTAGTTTTTTAAACTTACATTTTATTGTCTATGGACAATATAGTTGTTTTGAAAGCACGTGTTTGATTAGTAATCGAACACGTGCTTTTTATGTGTACGACGTACCAAATTGAGATGTAGATTTTTAATATAAATGGTTATCATGATTTTGGATTGTTATTGGCTGAAAGAATATTTATTGCAATGTTAGTTTGGCAACTTTTAATCCCAAATTAAAGGCCTTTCCAAGTTTATCATTCGTAAATATTGTAAAAATTGACCTGCATGGACTGCATCATGATAGGCAATTCGTAATAGCATGTCGCCTAAATATCTTTGATAGCCAACATCGCTTCGATCAATAAGTCTTGAGTCTAGCTCTGCTATGCTTATTGATTGAACATATTCTATGAAGTCAGTAAAGTATGATTGTGCCAATTCAATTTCTTTTTTTACACAAGTAATTGGCTCGTCATCATATGGGATATGTATGTCATTTATTGAGCCATTGTTTTTTAAAATCATATGATAGTAAAAAGTTGAGCTCCATACATGACGAATCATCTCACCAAAAGACATAGCCTCATTATCAGGCTTCCAATTAAGAAAATTATCGGGAAGAGAATTCCATAATTTTTCTGAGCGCCTTCTCGTTTCTTTCAAATTTAATATACTAAGATCAATTGCATTCATAATAAATTCTCCTTTACTATTAAACTTAAAATAATTGTATCAATTTAACAGTTAGGGTATCATCGAAATATGAATGTATATCCGAATATCTCATATATAGCTAAATTAATTGCTGAACCTACAAGAGCAATCATCTTAGATTGTCTAATGAATAATCAGGCACTACCTGCTAGCGAATTGGCTTATATGGCAAAAGTGTCACATCCAACGATTAGTTCTCATCTTTCTAAATTAGTAGAGGGGAATCTACTTACAGTTGAACAACATGGTAGACATCGTTATTATCGACTTGCTAATCAAGAGGTAGCAGAAGTTATTGAAAAGTTAGGGACAATCGCACCAACAGTTGAAGTTCGCTCTTTAAAACAATCGGATCAACTAAAACAAGTTCGCTATGCTCGAACTTGTTATGATCATCTTGCAGGCAAGCTCGGTGTAGAGATAGCTGAAAAATTACTAGATAGGGAATTTATAATTTTAGAGGACGGAGAATATATTGTAACGGAACAAGGTAAGGAGTGGTTTCTGAATTTTGGAATAAATATTGATAAGGCCGATATAAAAAGGAGGGTATTTGCAAAACCTTGTCTTGATTGGAGTGAACGACGCTACCATATTTCTGGTTGGTTAGGATCTGCAATAGCAAAACTGTTTTTTGAACAGGAATGGATTACAAAAACGGATAAGAATCGAGCCGTTCATCTTACAAAAAAAGGTGTAAAGTTATTGGAAGATCAATTAGGCATTGATATGAAAACTGAGGAAAGAAACGCTTGAAATTATAAAAGTCCGTCAAAATGACGGACTTTTTCATTGGGTGAGTTTAGATTCGATGTAAGTAAGTATTAGACTGAAATATGTTTAAACATCCATCTTCGCTTTTAGCGATATACTCTCCATTATATTACTTTTTGCATTATTCCGGTTGCAACTCAAGCCTCATATTACTCTCAGATCCATCTTCATTATAAGCGGATAAATAATAGTACCCTGGCTCAGGAGAGGTAACTAATGAACGCAAAGTAAATGTTTTACCTTCATTTGGTTTTATTGTATGTCTTACTAGTTTCTCTTCATCTTTTGATTTGATTGAATATGTAAATGCATTTGTACCGGTATTTTCAACTGTGACTTTTAGGTCACCGAGACCACTAAAGTCAAATCCAGTACCCATGTCCCCGCGGAATGTATGTGTATTGTTAAATGAAGATGAATGAAAGGTTTGAAATTCTTCTTTATTGCTTGATGAAAGGGTAATCGTTTCTGTTTCTATACTTGAAGTTGAGGAATCTAGTTTTGTATTTGGTTTTGTTAATAAAGTAATCGCGCAAAGTGATGCAATTACAATAAATGAACTAGAGATAACGAACCGTTTTTTTGTAAGAATCATATATTTATTTCCTTTTATAATAATATAAGAATGCATAATTTTAAGAAAACCATAACATATATGATATTTATTATCAATTCAATAAATCTTTCTTTTCATTCTTCTTTTTGTAGTTTTATAGTGGAATGCTATGTTTCTTATTTCACCTACTGTATAATAAGAAAAAAGTACGAAAAGAGGTTATCTCATGCTAGAGGTTATTGCAACTTGTTTAGAAGATGTGAAGCGAATTGAAAAGGCTGGTGGAAATCGAATTGAACTCATTTCATCATATACAGAAGGTGGTTTAACACCGAGCTATGCTTTTATAAAAAAAGCAGTAGAAGCAGTGCAAATACCAGTTCATGTTATGATTCGTCCGCATGCGAAGTCTTTTACATATACGGAAGAAGAAATTGAAATGATGAAAGAAGATATTGTAGTTGCTCAAAATCTTGGAGCTGCTGGTGTTGTATTAGGTGTGTTAAATGAACAAAATGAAGTTGATGAAGAGAAATTAGTAGATTTATTATCTGTTGTAGATGGAATAAATGTAACGTATCACCGTGCGATAGATGATACAGAAAATCCAGTAGAAGCGATGAAAGTTTTGAAGAAATTCAATAAAGTTACTCACGTTTTAACTTCAGGCGGACAAGGAAATGTAGTAGATAATATTCCGGTTCTTGCAGCAATGCAAAAGGAAAGTGAAGGGAATATACAGCTTGTTGTCGGAAGCGGAGTAACGAAAAAGAATGTAAAACAATTGCTAGATGAAACTGGAATTACGCAGGCGCATGTAGGTACAGCGGTTAGAGAAGGTAAGTCATGTTTTTCTGAGATTGACCTAAAGTTAGTACAAGAATTAGTTGAAATAATAAAGTAAGTATTTAAGAAAGAGGAGAAACGATGAAGACAAGTACGAAGAAAGAATTGATCTCATGGATTAAAACGATAGGTATTACCCTTGCGATTGCCTTTATCGTTCGTGGGGTGCTATTTACGCCGTCATTAGTACAAGGTGAGTCGATGATGCCAACTTTAGAAAATAATGAGCGAGTTCTCGTTAATAAGATTGGTTATAGTATAAGCGGGTTAGACCGTTTTGATGTTATCGTCTTCCACGGAAAAGAAGGGTACGACTTAGTAAAACGAGTAATTGGTTTACCAGGTGATACAGTTGAGTATAAAAATGATGTTTTATACGTAAACGGAAAAGCGATGGAAGAACCGTATTTAAAAGAATTTAAAGAAAAGGCATCAGGTCGTGTATTAACTCCTGATTTTACGTTAGAACAAATCACAGGGAAAACGAAAGTGCCAGAGGGCCAAGTGTTTGTTTTAGGAGATAATCGTGAAGTATCTAAAGACGGTCGTATGTTTGGATTTATTTCAGAAGATGAAATTGTCGGAAAAGGACAAGCTGTTTTCTGGCCGTTGAAACAAGTAAGAGCATTATAAACAAAAAGTATGGGAGAAATATAATCTTCCATACTTTTTTTATTTGTGAAAAAAATATTGATAGAATTGAAAGAATATTTTATAATTTTAAATTATATGTTTGTTTCGAAAAACGGAATTATAGTTCCGAAATTCGGAACAAAAAGGAGATAGGATGAGTATAAATAAAACGGCAGTTAAGACAATGGATATTTTGGAGTTGTTTTATGAGCATGAAGAGCTAAGTTTAACAGAGATGGTTCAGCTTACGAATATGCCGAAAACATCTGTTTATCGTTTAATTGGCTCGTTAGAAGAAATGGATTTTTTACAAAAAACAGAAAAGGGAAAGTATCGTCTCGGAGTCGTTTTTTTACGATTTGGTCAACTTGTTTCACAAAGATTATCCGTAAGAAATATTGCGATACCTTATATGAAAGAGCTTAGAGATAGTTTAGGGCAAGCAGTAAATTTAATTATTCAAGATGGTAACGATGCAATTTATGTTGAGAAGATGGAAGGAGCTCAGCCAGTACGTGTTTATACGGCGGTTGGAAGAAGAGCACCACTGTATGCGGGTGCATGTCCGAGAATTTTACTATCGTATTTTTCTGAGGAAGAGAAAAGAAAGTACGTAGAGGAAACGGATTTAAAGCAGTTTGCAGATGGAACGATCGTGAATAAGGAGCATTTACTAGAAGTGTTACATATAGCAAAACAAGCTGGATATACAATTAGTTATTCTGAATTAGAAAATCATACAGCGGCTATAGCAGCTCCAATTTTTGCAAGTGATGGAACGGTTGTAGCCGGCATTAGTATTTCGGGATTAGCAATTGAGTATAGCGAAAGTAACATTTCATATTTTACTGCGAAAGTGAAAGAAACAGCATACCGCATTTCGAAAGAACTCGGCTTTTTGGCATAGAAAGAGGGAGTGGGATGAAATTTTCTGCGTTAGGGGATCAAGCAATTATTGTTACATTTGGTGAAGAAATTGGGATGGATATATATGAAAAAGTGCAACGACTATTTCAAGCACTGCAGCAACATCCGTTTGCAGGAATGGTTGAATGCGTTCCGTCGTTTACTTCATTAGCGGTGTACTACAATTTGTACGAAGTATGGATGAAAAATGATAGAAATATAAGACCATATGATTATGTTTGCCAGTATATACGGGAGCTGTGTGATTCATATAAAGAAGAAGTGAACCGAGATGTGAAACATATTTCTATACCAGTGTGTTACGGGGGAGAATATGGACCAGATTTAGAAGAGGTTGCGCATTATCAAGGATTACAAGTAGAGGATGTTATTCGAATACATAGTGAAACAACATATTTCGTGTATATGTTAGGCTTTACGCCTGGCTTCCCTTATTTAGGGGGATTATCAAAAGAACTAGAAACACCTAGAAAAGAAACACCACGGTTACAAATCGCTCCTGGTTCAGTAGGGATTGGCGGAAATCAAACGGGTATTTATCCGCTTGAAACACCAGGAGGCTGGAATATTATCGGCCGAACACCTATTTCTCTGTTTAATCCAAAAGAAGAAACACCAACATATATTCAAAGTGGTATGTATTTACGATTTATACCAATAACAAAGGAAGAGTACGTATCGCTTGAGGGGGCTAAAGAATGGATGTAGAGATTTTGCATGCAGGAATGTTTACAACAGTCCAAGATTTAGGGCGATTTCATTATCAACAATACGGTGTACCTGTTGGCGGTGCTATGGATAAAAGTGCGCTCAGGATGATTAATATGTTAGTAGGTAATGAGGAGAATGAGGCTGGACTCGAAATTACAATAATGGGACCTAAATTGTTAATAAAGAAAACGACTTTGCTTGCGATTGGCGGTGCGGATATGGAACCGTTATTAAATGGAGAACGCATTCCATTATGGCGCCCTATATTAGCTGAAGAAGGAAGCATGCTATGCCTCGGAAAAGCGAAAAGCGGTTGCAGAGCATATGTGACTTTTGCGGGCGGTATAAATATTGATCGTACGATGGGAAGTAAAAGTACTTACATACGTGCTGCTCTTGGCGGTATTGAAGGGAGAATGCTGAAAAAAGGAGATTATTTTCAAATTGGTACAGGGGCAGAAGTTGCAAGTCGTTTCATTCAAAATTTACAAGAAGAAAAGCGTATAAAAACGAAGTGGGCAATTTGTAACAATGCTTTACCAAAATATAAGAAGCATCCTATTCTTCGCGTCATAACAGACTTTGAATATGATCAATTTACAGAAGAAAGTATAAAGTCGTTTTTTTCGAAAGAGTATAAAGTGTCCAATTATGCTGATCGCATGGGATATAGGCTTGACGGAGATGTTTTAAATAGAGTTGAAGAGATAGAAATTTTATCGAGCCCAGTTACATTCGGAACAATTCAAGTACCAAATGGTGGACAGCCTATTATATTAATGGCTGATAGACAAACGACAGGTGGTTATCCGAGAATTGGAAATGTAATTTCAGTAGATTTACCTCTTCTAGCGCAGCTGAAACCAGGAGACTACGTAACTTTTGAAAAAATAACTATGGAAGAAGCTGCACAATTATATATAAAGCAGGAAACAAGTATGAGTCTATTAAAGAAATTCATCGCTTTACGAAGCTGAGATTAGGAGGAAAACATCGTGACTAAAATCGATTTAAACTGTGATTTAGGAGAAAGTTTTGGAGCTTATAAAATGGGGAATGATGATGAAATTCTTCCGTTCGTTTCCTCTATAAACGTTGCTTGTGGTTTTCATGCGGGTGATCCGTCCGTTATGAGGCAAACGGTTGAAAAAGCCCTGCAGAAAAACGTAGCAATAGGGGCACACCCTGGATTTCCTGATTTAATTGGATTTGGAAGAAGGAACATGCATGTTTCAGCAAGTGAAGTATACGATTATGTTTTATATCAAATTGGCGCATTAGACGGATTTGTTAAAGCTGCCGGAGCGAAAATGCAACATGTAAAACCGCACGGTGCCTTATATAATATGGCGGCAACTGATTCGGAAATTGCGGATGCAATCGCAAAGGCAATTTATCATATTAATCCTGGATTATTACTTTACGGATTAGCGAATAGTGAGACATTTATAAAGGCAACAGAAAAATATAATATAACTCTCGTACAAGAAGCTTTTGCTGATCGCACGTATAAGCAGGATGGAACTTTAACGAGCCGTACAGAAGAAAATGCTCTTATAAAAAATGAAGATGAAGCAATAAAACAAGTACTTCAAATGGTGAAAGAAGGGTATGTAGAATCGGTTAATGGGGGGAAAGTAGCAGTTCAAGCGCAAACGATATGTTTACACGGGGATGGAGAGAAAGCAGTCCAATTTGCGGGAAAAATATACAGAACATTCGAACTTAATGGTATTTCTATATGCGCACCAAATAAAGTGAAACGTTAATTAGCGGGATTAAAAATGAGAGGAAGTGTTAAAATTGGTGAAATTAATTGGGATTTTACTTGTTGCGGTTGGGTTTTTATTTAGGCTAAATACACTGTTAGTAGTTATGGTTGCGGGTATTGTTACTGGTATGGTTTCAGGCTTAAGTTTTTATGATGTGATCAGCATGTTCGGTAAATTTTTCATAGAAAACAGATATATGTCTATGCCAATCATATTAACTTTACCGGTAATCGGAATTTTAGAGCGTTATGGTTTAAAAGAAAGAGCAGAAGCACTTATAACGAAATCAAAAGGAGCAACAACTGGAAGAGTATTAATGTCATATTTTACGATAAGAGAATCATCAGCAGCACTTGGACTAAATATTGGTGGTCATGCGCAAACGGTAAGACCGCTTGTTGCGCCAATGGCAGAAGGAGCTGCGCAAGGTAAATATGGTAAACTCCCTGAAAAATTGAGAGAAAAGATAAAAGCAAATGCAGCAGCTGCGGAAAATACAGCTTGGTTTTTCGGAGAAGATATTTTTATCGCAACTGGTGCCATTTTATTAATGAAAGGGTTCTTCGATTCAGTAGGTATGCATGTCGGTGTATGGGATATGGCGCTTTGGGGCATTCCAACTGCGATATCGGCACTTATTGTGAGCTGGATTAGGTTTAGAAGGTTTGACAAGTATATAGAGAAAACAATGAAGGCAGAAGAAAACCAAGAGAAGGAGGCTATATAAGATGAACATCATAACAATGGATACAATTTATTATGTATTAGGTATAATCGTTGCATTTATCGCTGTTCGTATTGCATTTGATCGTGAGCATCCAAACCGATTCGGTTCTAGTTTATTTTGGGCATTGTTTGCAGTTACATTTTTATTCGGAAATGTAATCCCTTCGTTTTATGTTGGCTGTATTGTGCTTGTTATGGTTGTTTTGGCTTCATTAAATAAAGTAACAAAATCCGAGGAGAAAGAAGTACCAGTACAAGAACGTGTGAAACATGCTGAGAAATTAAAAAATAAAATTTTTATGCCTGCAATATTAATACCTATTTTTACAATTATCGGAACGTTAACGTTAGGAAAAATCAAATGGGGAAATGTTGCACTTGTTGATCCTGATAAAGTAACATTAGTTGCATTAGCGTTAGGGGCATTACTTGCATTCATTGCGGCGATGCGTATTACAAAAGCGAAAATAACAACGCCTGTTCAAGAAGGAAGTAGGTTACTACAGGCTGTCGGTTGGGCAGTTATTTTACCACAAATGTTAGCAGCACTTGGCGGTATTTTTGCGAAGTCTGGCGTAGGACAAGTCGTTTCGGATCTAGTCGGACAAGTGTTACCGACAGAGTATCCATTCGTTGCTGTTATGGCCTATTGTTTAGGAATGATGCTATTTACAGTCGTAATGGGGAATGCATTCGCAGCGTTTGCAGTAATCACTGGTGGAATCGGCTTACCTTTAATTGTGCAAATGCACGGAGGAAACCCAGCAATTATGGCAGCACTCGGTATGTTTGCTGGATATTGCGGAACGTTGCTTACTCCAATGGCAGCAAACTTTAATATCGTACCTGCGATGCTTTTAGAATTGAAAGATAAAAATGCAGTCATTAAAGCACAAGTACCAATTGCTCTTTCCATTTTTATTATAAATATGTTTATTATGTACGGCCTTGTATATCGTTTCTAATTAGGAGAGTGAAACTATGAAAACAGTATTAGTAACAGGATTTGATCCGTTCGGGGGAGAAAGTATCAACCCAGCTTGGGAAGTCGCAAAAAGTTTGCATGAAAAAACAATCGGAGAGTACAAGATTATTAGTAAACAAGTTCCAACCGTATTTCATAAATCAATAAGAGTATTAAAAGAGTATATAGAAGAGTTGTCGCCTGAAATGATTATATGTATTGGACAAGCTGGGGGCAGACCAGATATTACGATAGAGCGTGTAGCAATTAATATTGATGATGCAAGAATTGCTGATAATGAAGGAAATCAGCCGGTGGATATGCCGGTTGTAGAAGAAGGACCTAATGCGTATTGGTCTACACTTCCGATGAAAGCAATCGTGAAAAAACTTCGCGAAGAAGGTATACCGTCATCAGTTTCACAAACTGCAGGTACATTCGTTTGTAATCATTTATTCTATGGTCTCATGCACGAACTAGAAAAACATGATAAGAAAATAAAAGGCGGATTTATTCATATTCCGTTCTTACCAGAGCAAGCGAGTAACTATCCAGGTCAACCGAGTATGTCACTTTCTACGATTAGTAAAGGGATAGAATTGGCAATTGAGGTAGCGACGGAAGTTGAGGTGGATATTGTGGAAATTGGGGGTACGACGCATTAAATAATAGTAGATTAAAGAGGGCTGATGCAGCCCTCTTTGTGGGTTTGTATTTTGTAATTGAAGATGCAGTATAGAATATAAAGGGAAAGGTTGCAATGGGAGTATTCTAACAAATATGGAATTGTTCCAAATAAAAGGGAACTTTTTAAATAGTTTCTTAATGATGTAGAATTTTCGTCTATATGAATGGATAAAAAGTTAAGTTCTGATAAACTCAAAGACATACAAAGTAATGATTTTAAAATGGTGTGATAAAAATATCACACCATTTTTATGTAAAACAAACAGAGTGAATTTTTTCCATTAGTAAAGTATAACTGGGTAAGAGATAATCATCAGAATTGTTAATTGTACTATGATTTTTCAAAACTGATAAATTTAAATATAAGTACGGTAAGAATGCGATATTTATCTAACTTTTACAAAAAAGAGTAACCCATTTGGCTACTCTTCACATAGAAACTTGTATTTGTTCATTTCAATAAGAGACCGTTATTGAAGTCCCTTCATGAAATTTTGGATTTTTGATGATAATGTAAACAGCAGGATGCTAACTAAAATGGAGATAGCACCAATAATACCAAAGTAAATTGCTTCTGTTGCAGGATTATACAGTTTAACAACTTGGGCATTTATTGCTTGCGCAGACGCAGTTGATAAGAACCATAAGCTCATGGTTTGCGAAGAGAAAGCAGCTGGAGCCAGCTTCGTCGTTATTGATAACCCTGAAGGAGATAAACAAACTTCTCCAATTACAATTAAAAAGAAGCTAAGGACTAACCACATAGGATTCACTAAAGAGTGAGTACCGTTGATTAAAGCCGGAATAATCATAACTAAGAATGATAAACCTGCAAATAGCAATCCAATAGCGAATTTTTTTGCCGTTGAAGGCTGCTTCTTGCCTAACTTTATCCAAACCCATGCAAAAATCGGGGCAAGCGTTACGATAAAGATTGGACTTAATGATTGGAACCAAGCGGAATGCAATGTAATTCCATTGAACTGTAATTGAGTTCGTTGATCCGCGTATGTCGCTAAGATAATAGCACCTTGTTCTTGTATAGACCAAAATATTGTAGCTGCAATAAAGAGTGGTATATACGCAAGAAGACGAGATTGCTCTACTTTTGTTGTTTTAGGACTACGATACATATAAATGAAATAATAGGTTGGAATAACAATCCCTAAGATACTAATCAGGAATGTAAAACGATTTATAGTTAACAACCCAGTTGGAATTGTAACCACACCTAGCAATGTTAATACAACCAGACCAACACTGAAATACTTAATAGTCTTTTTTCTTTCCGAATCTGATAATGGATTAGGTACTTGCGTACCGACTAGACCAAGGTTTTTCTGTTTTGTTCCAACAAATACCCCTAACCCAATTGCCATACCAATTGCCGCAACTCCAAAACCAAGGTGGAAATTATATTGCTGACCTAATGTTCCGACAACTAAAGGTGCAAGTAAGGCACCTAAGTTAATACCCATGTAGAATATACTGAACCCTGAGTCACGACGCGCATCTGTTTCACTGTATAAACTTCCTACGATGTTCGATATGTTAGGCTTTAACAACCCTGTTCCTAGAACTAAGAAGACCATAGAGATAAATAACGCACTTTTACTACCCGGTAAAGCTAAAATAAGATGGCCAATCATAATTAAAACGCCACCAAAGAATACGGTTTTACTTGGACCAAATAAACGATCCGATATCCATCCACCGATAATACTAGACATGAACAGTAAGGAACCGTAAATTGCCATTATCGAGGTTGCGGTAGATTGTTCAATTCCTAATCCACCTTTTGCGACCGAATAGTACATATAATACAGTAAAATAGCTCTCATTCCGTAATGAGAAAACCTTTCCCAAAACTCAGTGAAGAATAAAGAGAATAATCCTTTTGGATGCCCAAAAAATCCTGTTTGAGGAATACTTTGAACAAGTTCGTTTTTTTCTTTCATAATGTTAATATTACCCCTTATTAATTTTTGATATTATACAAGTATAACTTAAGAGGCTCCCGGTAGTCCATAACTATCTAAGCCTACCGATGAAGAAAAGCAGCCTTCTGGCTGCTTTCTAAATGATAACTTTATTTTAATTGAACAGTAGTTATCTTTGAAACTTTAATTACACCCAAAAAAGTTGGAGGTTAATTCATGCAATGAAGTAAGTAAAATGAATTGTACAACACCTACTGTAAACAACTGGTATAATAAGTATAGCAATATACATAGAGGTGATTTTTGTGCAACAATTTGAGGAAGTACGTTCGATATTAGAAAAAGCGAAGAAAATTACGGTGCTGACAGGTGCTGGCGCAAGCACAGAAAGTGGTATCCCAGATTTTCGTTCAGCAAATGGATTATATGCTGATGCGAATGTAGAGATGTATTTGTCAAGAGGCTATTATAATAGAAATCCGAAAGAGTTTTGGAAGCATTATAAAGAAATCTTTCAAATTAATACGTTTCATCAATATAAACCGAATCGTGGGCATCGCTTTTTAGCGGAACTAGAAGAACAAGGGAAAGACATAACGATTTTAACGCAAAATATTGATGGTTTGCATCAAGTAGGTGGTAGTAAACATGTAATTGATTTACATGGAACACTTCAAACTGCGCATTGTCCGAAGTGTAAAACGGGATATGATTTACAATATATGATTGATCATGAAGTACCGCGTTGCGGGAAGTGTAATTTCATTCTAAACCCAGATGTTGTTTTATACGGAGATACGTTACCACAATATCAAAATGCGATAAAACGTTTATATGAAACAGATGTACTTCTCGTAATGGGAACGTCACTCAAGGTACAACCTGTCGCTTCATTCCCAGAAATCGCAAAGAGAGAAGTAGGAGCAACAACAATTTTAGTAAATGAAGAGTTAACAGGGCAAGAATACAATTTTGATTTTGTTTTTCAAAATAAGATTGGTGAATTTGCCAAAGGGTTATCTTCGATTAAATAAGTTTTTGTTTTCGTAAAGAAACTGAGGTGAATGATGTCCACCTCAGTTTTTTTGTATGAATTATATTCATGTTATTGCGTATAAGGGGAATGGTAATAAATAGGATGAGAAAATCAAAAACTGAAAATTAAATCTTTTATTTCTTTTGTAATTAATATAAAATTCTATATATAGCATATAAATAAATTTAATACATAATGGTTCATGCGTAGAAATGTTAATAGAATGAAGCGAGGGAGCAAAATGAGACAGAAAAAGGAGAAACAGAAACAGTCGAAAAAGAAAAAGACTCATATTCCATTTCGGTTAAATGTACTATTTTTTATCGTTTTTCTTTTATTTTCAGCTATTATTATTCAATTAGGTAAAGTACAAATCATCGACGGAGAAACGTATCGAAATGAAGTGAATAAAAAGGAAGATGTAACGGTGAGTACTCCAGTTCCGAGAGGGAAGATGTTTGACCGGGAAGGGAAAGTTATTGTAAATAATAAACCGTTACGAACTGTTACATATACGAAGATGAAAGGAGTGGACTCAAAAGAGGTTTTAATAGTGGCAAGAAATTTAGCAAAGCTAATTGAAATGCCGCAAGAAGATATGGACAAGTTAACAGAGACAGATAAAAAAGATTTTTGGATGCAGTTAAATGAAAAACGCGCAGCAACAAAAGTAACGAAAGAAGATGAGAGTAAATTTAGGAAACAGGAAATAGAAGGGAAAGACTTAGATAAGAAAGTAGAAGAGTTGAGACGAGAAAGAATTACACAAGAAGAATTAAACGAGCTTTCGAAAGAGGATATAGAAGTACTAGCAATTAAAAGCAAAATGAATGCGGGATATAAAATGACGCCACAAATCGTCAAAAAAGATGTAAGTCAAAATGAATATGCAGTAGTGAGTGAAGGATTATCGAGCTTGCCAGGCGTAGATACGACTGTGGATTGGGAGCGCGAATATCCAAATGACAAAATACTACGTTCTGTACTTGGTAGTGTTTCTACTGAGAATGAGGGATTACCAAGGGAGCAATTAGACTATTATTTAGTGCGAGATTATAACCGAAATGATCGTATTGGTAAGAGTTACATCGAAAAACAATACGAAGATGTGTTACATGGAACGAAAGAACAGTCTAAAAATATTACGGATAAAGCTGGAAATATTATTCGGACTGAAAAAGTGACAAAAGGAAAAAGTGGAAATAATTTAATGCTAACAGTTGATATGGATTTGCAGAAAAAAGTGGAGGAAAGTCTTGAAAGGAATTTAAGGGCATTTCATTCTTCTGAACCGATGATGGATCGTGCATTCGTCGTTATGATGAATCCGAAAAATGGTCAAATTCTATCATTAGCAGGAAAGAAAATTGTAAATAAAGATGGCGGGATGCAAATAGAAGACTACGCTTTAGGAACGATGATAAGTTCTTACGAGTTAGGATCAACGGTGAAAGGAGCTACGGTATTAGCGGGATATCAAACAGAAGCTATTAAGCCATATACGCATTTCTTTGATGCACCAATGTACTTTAAAGGAAGTTCGAAGCCGAAGAAATCGTGGAAAGACTTTGGAGATATTGATGATTTAAGAGCATTGCAAGTTTCATCCAATGTCTACATGTTTAATACGGCGTTAAAGATTGCGGGGATTGATTATGTACCAAACAATCCGTTAGATATTAGGCAAGAAACATTCAATAAAATGCGCTATTACTTTAGACAATTTGGTTTAGGTGTACCAACCGGTATTGACCTTCCAAATGAATCGATTGGTCAAATGGGTAGAACAGATAATATACCTGGTTTTTTACTTGACTATGCCATTGGACAATATGATACATATACGCCGCTTCAGCTTGCGCAATATATGTCAACGATTGCAAATGGTGGTTACCGAATGAAACCACAAATTGTACAAGAAATTAGAGAGCAACCGAATAGACCAGAGGAAGTCGGGAAAGTTATGCAATCGATGGAACCAGTCGTGTTAAATCGAGTGGATATGGATCTTTCATATATAAATCATGTGAAAGAAGGGTTTAGAAGGGTTTTCCAAGAGGTAGATGGGACCGGTGCTGGAACTTTTAAAGGTTTACCGTATAAACCGGCTGGGAAAACAGGAACAGCAGAAACAGTGTACGGTGGAGAAAGTGATATTGGAAGAGATGAAAACAACTATCGAAAAAAATGTTATAATTTAACTCTCGCCGGGTATGCGCCATATGATGCTGATCCGGAAGTTGCTTTTTCTGTTGTTGTGCCATGGGTAAATAATGATAAATCAGGTATTAATTCTGCAATTGGTAAAGAGGTTTTGGATGCATATTTTGATTTAAAAACGCAGAGATCGGGTGTAAGTCCAGTCCCAGTAACACAATAGCCGAGTAAGGCACAGTAAAAAATTCAAATTGTAGTATATCACTGCGCAAATGAACAGGTGCAGTGATATATTTTTGAGTTAAAAAGTGTTTTGATAAGGTGGGAATGGATATGAAAGAGGAGAATAAGAGAGGTTGGGGAAAGTACATACTATTTATATTTGTCCTAGTAGTAACGTACCAGTCTTTCACTTTATGTAAAGTGGAAGGAAAATCAATGCAGCCAACTTTACATGAAGAAGACTACGTATTTGTAAATAAAGCTGCGGTACATTTTTCTAGCTTACAGCACGGAGAAATCGTCATTATTAAGGAAGAGGATGAGTCGAAATATTATGTGAAACGTGTAATAGGGCTTCCTGGTGACGTAATTAACATAACGAATGGAACTGTATACGTAAATGACAAAAAGCAAGATGAACCTTATATAAATAAAGAATTATATAACAATACACAAGTGTTTTATAATTTTCAAAAGACAAAGATTCCGCCAAATAAGTTATTTGTAATGGGAGACAATCGTGAACAAAGTAAGGATAGTCGAAATGGTTTAGGATATATTGAAGAAGATAATATAATAGGAAAAGTGGAATTTGTGTACTATCCTTTTTCGAAAATGAAAATCATAAAATAAGTGGGGATTCACAAAACCCCACTTATTAAAGTTTCACTTTATCCCGCATTAACGGGCAGTAAGACTCCCACTTTAAAATTCAGCTGGGGCAAAGAAGTTAGGTGGGAGATCAACTGCCCGTAAAAGCCCGATTGGTGAAGGCTAATAATCAGTGGGGGATGGACAAAACCCCCCACTGATTAAAGTTTCACTTTATCTTCTTTAAAAAACCTTTTGGATTAAATGATATGAAAAACTTATGTTTAGATTCATCGATTATGAAATTGCTATTTTTAGTTAAAAACTCTTCCACAGCTTCCATTGGGCCAGGGCCCCAATCAGGAAGGAGAGGATTTCCGTTAATACTTGTATCTTCTACAATAATGTAACTGCCAGTGGTTACAATAGATTTATAAAGTAAGAGTTCTTTCGATACATGTTCTTTACTATGATCAGAATCTAAAATAACTAAAATCACATCATCAGGTTTGCGCATACTTAATATTGATTGGACGGCCTGTACAGAAACAGATGAAGCTGTTAAATACGTAATTCGATTATGGGATGGCCGATTTGGTTGCGGAGTTATATCGATAGTAAGTACGTGACCTTTTCCAATTAAATCTAACATAGAAGCTAAAAACAGTGCACTACCACCGTAAAAAGTTCCGCATTCAATAATTAAATCAGGCTTTAATTCGTATAATATTTCTTGATACAAAAAGAGATCAGAAGGAAGTTTGCAGATTGGAACCCCGAACCAGTGTGTACCATGTAACCAAACGTTGCTGTCGTAATATTGTTTTAGAAATTCGCTACTAATGTTATCGATTTTGAATTCTCCTTTCTAAAAAGGATTCTTTCATACGTAAAGAGTTTACGTATGAAAGTTGTACTATATATTATGTGGTAAGGGATTATAAGGCGAGTGTTTTCACGTGAAAATAAGCCAAATAACACATGTGGAAAATGAATTGCTTACAAAAGAAGATGTAAATGAAAGGAAATGATCGTATGTATAAGTACACAATTTGCTTCATTAGAAAAGGAGATAGAATACTTTTACTAAATAGAAACAAGAAGCCGACAATGGGAATGTGGAATGGTGTCGGAGGGAAAATAGAAGAGTATGAAACGCCATACGAAGGAGTCATTAGAGAAACCTTTGAGGAAACAGGAATAGAGCTTCCAAGTGTAACGTATAAAGGGAATGTTATTTTTAAAGTTAAAGACGAACCTTTGGGTAGTGAGGGAATGTATGTATTCCTAGCTGATTTACCAGATGGAGTACATATTGATACGCCAGTAAGCACTCATGAAGGTATATTAGAATGGAAGTCAATTGATTGGATATTAGATGGTGATAATAGAGGTGTAGTTAGCAATTTGCATAGATATTTACCGACATTATTAAGTGAGGACAACAATTTAGAGCATATATTCATATATGATAATCGGAATATTATTGATTACAAAACTACACTTTTGATAGAAGATAATACGAAAAAACGATATGAAAAATATCTCGTTTCTCAATAAGAGAAGAAACGTTAAAATACGAAGAGAAAGCCAAATTCTTTATGGGAATTTGGCTTTTTACAAGGAATGCTAATTCAAATTTTACTCTTCATAATTTGCTTTAATAATAAAGCGGTGTTGCTTCACATCGAAATATCCTTTTTGCAAGATGATTTCATGTATGCGATACAATTCCTCGGTATAGCTGTCTACTGTAAATTCAGGAATTTGCCACGAAATTGCTTGCAAGTAATAGACAACAGCACCGACATCATAAAAACGCTGAAGAGGGAATTCTTCTTTCGCTTCTAAAATAGTAAATCCATTTTGTTCTAATTCACTACATGCCGTTTCGAGTGACCAACTTGAAAATTCGCTATTCAGCGGTGTGCCAAACTGCTCATTCAGTTCCGCACAATCAAGACCACCGACTTGTTGTGTAAGAAATGTTCCATTGATGGAAAGACTTCTTTTCACTTCAGAAGCAGAATAGGATTCATGTTGATTCACAATTAAATCAAACTGACCATCTTGAAATGGTAAAGCAGTATCATCAGTCACTTCTACGACTATAACTCCTAAAGGTTCTAATTTCTTTCGTGCAATTGGGACATTCGGAGCATAGCCCTCAGTCGCATAAATAGTTGACGGGAACGGTTGTAACATAGATAAAAACTCTCCGCCACCAGTCCCCATATCTAGCATTGATTTTGCACGTTGCATAAGCTGGAAAGCAGTGCTACCGTATGACCATGATAGGGGCTCGCTATTCATACGGCCAGTTTCTGAAATGAAAGAGAAATCCCAGCCGCTAAAGTTAGTCTTTGCACTTTCTAATAGTGCTGAAAATAATGGATCACGTTTCATAATATGTCCTCCTATTTCGTTAATGAATGATATAGTAAGAACAGAGAAATGGAGGACCTCTTGTAAAGATGAAGAGGTTTTACGTTTCGTGTTCGAATAGATTCATACAAATTCGCTCCTTGCGATAATGATTATTTATATATTCGGGATAATCGAGTGAAAATCCTTTGAACTATAAAGGGAAGGTAGATATTTAATGAAGAATTGGATTGAGTTTACAGACGAAGAGTACGACCGAATATGGGATAGGGTATATAGTGATTTTGAGTTTTCACCAAGTATATCTATATTCCCATCATTTAAGGTGCCAAGTCCTTTTATAACATATGATATTTCTCATTACTTTGGAGAATCGGTAGATTTAAATGTATATGACGATCTGGAAGAAAAAGCATTACTAGTTTTTAAAGAGAATACAGTATCGAATGAATATATAATGGCACTTGATTGGCAACATGAATGTTACTGGGTAAATCCACATTTAAAGTTTGATAGAAATGAATTTGATGAGTGGACAATCCCGATTTTTCCAAATGGAGATTATTATTTCTTTATTCAGAAGGACTTTAAGTGGGGGTATTTAGGCCATCCTTGGGAGAAGAGTATAACGATATTTGGAAAAGAATTAATAGATGCTTTTGATCAACATAAACCGGAAATGTTTCATAAGATTTTAAGGCAGGGTTAATGTTTAAAAGAGAAAAAACGTTTATACTTCCAAATGAAGTATAAACGTTTTTATTATTAGCTGTTTTCATATAGATTGTTGCTTTCTTTACAAATACTTAAAAACAAAAATCTTTTGGTAAAGTGCCATTTTTTATCACCGTTCTTAATCCATGTTTCATAATCCAAGGATTAACAGGATGGTTTTTATCGAGTAATTCTCGCAACCATCGAAAAACGAGTTCGTTATCTTCTTTAGTAATATCATTAATGTGATTGGCTACAGATTTTTGAACATACTTAGAAGGGTCATTCATTAATGGCTCAAGAAGCTTTAAATTATTTTTGAAGTCACCTTTCAGAGCTCCTATTTTTTTTGCCCAAGGAAGCCCTGGTCTAGTACCTTCTGAAACTAATCTCCTGATGTGGCTGTTTTCATCACGTAACCATTGCTGCAATATGTCCAAGGTTTCTTCATGGTATTTTTCAAGATAAGGACGAATAGCATATTCAGAAGTATTTCTTTTTGTTATTTCATACATTGCGTTGAATGAGGAGTCAAAATCGTTAAGCCCATATTTTTCAACGTATTTTGCGATAGGCATATACATATAACCCTTTGTAAATGTGCCGACTTCTGTTGTATTTTCTGGTCCTAATGTTTTCAGTAGTATATGTATTGCTTCATTAAAATCTTTTTGTAATGCATTGTGTAATTCATCTGCTATTACTTCTATACGTTGCTTTAACTCTAAATTTTCAACTTTACATGTTACGGTAGATACAAAGTTTCTTTTAGAGAAATTAGGATCGTGTTTACAAATAGAATCAGCCATTTTTTCTGCTAATTCTTTGTTAAATAAAAATTTTAACGGAACATATTTGCCCATTTTTTCACCCCATTGGTCGGATAAAAACAATGTTTATTTTTTAATCGACAATCCATACACCAACGTCTCACTAGGAGTCGTAATACTAAAACCTGTCGTCTTATAATCAAGTTTCACCGTATCACCAGTGTAATCTGTCGTGAATGAATCCATTTGTACGATAAGCTCCGCATCTTCATATACAACATCATCCGCATTATATGTATCCCAAATTAAATCGACATCAACGAAAATACTGCAAGAGTTTGTCATAGTTCCTCTAATGCGAATGATCTTTTTGTCTTCACGTTCTAGTCTATGTATAGCTGCTTTTGCTTCATCAGTAATACGAATGTTCATGTAATCCCAACCTTTATTTATATTTCCTCTATTATTGCAAAAACAGGAGAAATAGGGAAGGGAGAAGCATTGCATTAAAAAAACGAGCAAACAAATTTGTTTGCTCGTTTTGCTATACTCTATTTCAGTTCACATTTATCAAGTGGAATGACTTTCGTTTTCTTAGTAAATTTATAGCCTAACCATAGTACTAAGAAGAGTGGTAAACCGATGTAAGAAACGAGTACACCGTTCCAGTCGATAGATGCTCCTGTAAATGCTCCGTAGTTTTGACCTAAAATAACGATAACACAAAGTGTAAATGCAAAGATTGGACCGAACGGGAACCATTTCGCTTGATATGGTAAATCTTTCAAATCTTTCCCTTGTGCAATATAAGCTTTACGGAAACGGTAATGACTAATAGCAATCCCGACCCAAGCAATAAATCCTGACATCCCAGAAGCATTTAATAACCAAATGTATACAACACCGTCACCGAATAAAGAAGCGATGAAAGCGACGCTACCAACTACTGATGTTGCGATTAATGCGTTAACAGGTACACCACGGCTATCTAATTTTCCTAAGAACTTAGGTGCTTTTCCTTGGCGAGCTAAATCCCAAAGCATACGAGTTGATGCGTACATTCCAGAGTTACCAGCGGAAAGTACTGCAGTTAAAATAACAGCGTTCATAACAGAAGCAGCGAAGGCAACACCCGCTTTTTCAAATACAAGTGTAAATGGACTTACTGTAACATCACTTGCTGCAAGGCTTTCAGTCGTATAAGGAATTAATAAACCGATAACGAGAATTGCTAAAATGTAGAATAATATAATACGCCAAAAGATAGAACGAATTGCTTTTGGAATATTGCGTTCTGGATCAGCAGTTTCACCAGCAGCTACTCCTAATAATTCAGTTCCTTGGAATGAGAAACCAGCAGCCATAAATACACCGATAATTGCCATGATGCCGCCATTAAATGGTGCATCTGCAACAGTGAAGTTTTTAAAGCCGACAGATTCGCCGCCCATAATTCCAAAAATCATCATAAAACCGACAATTAAAAAGATAATAATAGTAACTACTTTAATAAGTGCGAACCAATATTCAGATTCACCAAAACCTTTAACAGATAAATAGTTTAAGAGAAAAATAATAGCTAAACAAAGTCCACTCCAAATAAGAGAAGGGGTATCTGGGAACCAAAATTTCATAATTAATGTTACGGCCGCTAGTTCAGCTGCAATCGTAATTGCCCAGTTATACCAATAGTTCCATCCAAGTGCAAAACCAAGTGATGGATCAACAAATTTTGTTGCATAAGTACTAAAAGATCCAGTAACAGGCATGTAAGCCGCGAGTTCTGCTAAGCTTGTCATTAAAAAATAAACCATAATTCCAATTGCGGCATATGCGACTAATGCACCGCCAGGACCAGCTGAATGGATAACACCACCACTGGCAAGAAATAATCCGGTACCGATTGTACCACCGAGAGAAATCATCGTAAGGTGACGAGATTTTAATCCGCGTTTTAATTCACCTTGTCCTTGTGTAGTTTGCGTTTTAGAGGTAGATTGATTTGTTGCGCTATTCATGTTCAACACTCCTTTTCTTGTAGGTTAGGAAGGAGCGGGGGAGAAAAATACAAAAAACCGCCAAAGGAATTAGGCGGAACGTTTCACAAATAACCACCCCATCATACCCTTCCGTTAAGATAGCACACCACGTTTACACGGTAATTTTGTAAACGTGACAGTTCTGTTCCTTTCGGAGACAGCCCCAGCTCATATTTCCAGAGAAGAAATATAAACTTCGGCAACTTTTCCTTTCAAACGGAGTCAGTGACATTCGCTGTGTCTCGTCCATTTTACTTTTAAAAGTCGCAACCTCTACCTCATCGGATTGATGAGGATTTATAAATTGCTATGATTTTTAATATATGGCAATTGTAATGATTTTCTGAATATATTGCAAGGGATTTTGTTAGGAAAAGTCAAAAAATATCGGTTATTGTATAGGAAACGCTTGCAAAACTCCACCCGAACCTACTTTTATGTAACAATAAGCAAAGAAAAAATTGTTATACAAATGTTTCGCAAAAAATATTGAAAAACCCTTTAAAATTAAAAGAAAATTCAGAAAATATAATTCGACATAACTATTAAAAGGGGATTATTCCTTAAATTCGTTTCAAAGAAATAAGTATAAATCCGATAAATAGAATGAATATTCTTTTTATTTCCGATAAAATTGAGGTATTGTTTAATTGAAAAGGGGATATCATTATGAAATTAGAAACGGAAAGATTATATATAGTACCGTGTACAGAAGAATGGATTCAAATTGCGAATAATCAAGGATACAATAGTGGCCCACATATTGTAGGGCATATAGAAAATGTGAAACGAGATGCGGCTTCATTACCGTGGGGACCGTGGTATGTTATTCGGAAAGAGGATGATGTGGTTCTAGGTGATATAGGATTTAAAGGGAAACCGAATGAGCAACATACAGTAGAAAATGGTTATGGATTTATTGAGAAATATTGGAATAAAGGGTATGCAACAGAAGCAGTTAGTGAATTAATGAAATGGGCTTTTCAAACAGGGGAAGTGAAAACGATTATAGCGGAGACACTCCTTGATAATTATAGCTCCATTCGTGTATTAGAGAAATTACATATGAAAAGAGTAAATAGTACTGAAACGATGGTCAATTGGAAAATAGAAAAATAAAAAATACCGCTCGAAGTAAATCGGGCGGTATTATTATTAATTATGGTAACATTTGTTTTTGATCTTTCGGATAGCCGGCTGTCGATACGTTAGAACGATTGGAATGATTACGAACAGCAATAAAAATAGATATAATAACGACAAGACCAACTGCAACGTAAGAAAGTGTAATAATAGTTGGATCTACTTTAAATGTAGTAAGCAGTGTACGTATATTCGTAAAGATAATAAGTCCGCCAACGAGTACGCCAAGTAAATGAGAAGGAACGATGCGTACTAACCATGCGGCGATTGGTGCGGCAACAATACCACCAAGCATGAGGGCAAATACCCAAACCCAGCTTATTTGTTCCCAGCCAAGTGAGATGAAAAAGCCGATTGTTGCAGCGAGTGAAACAGGAAATTCGCTCGTATCTACAGATCCAATAACTTTTCTAGCATCATTTCCTTTTGCAAGAAGAACAGGTGTCGTAATAGGTCCCCAGCCACCACCGCCAGTTGAATCAACGAATCCTGCGAACAGACCGAGTGGTACAAGTTGTTTTGCAGACATACGTTTATTTGAAGCAACAATTTGTTTTTGAATGATGAATCGTAATAAAATATAAACCCCTAAAGTAAATAAAAATATGGAAATGTACGGTTTAATTAAATCACCAGGTAAATTGCTTAAAAAACATGCCCCAATAAATGCGCCAATTGCTCCTGGTAATGTAAGTCTGGAAACTGTATATTTATCAACGTTTCCAAATTTGATATGAGATGCACCAGAAGCGGCGGTTGTAACGACTTCAGCTAAATGAACTGATGCGGAAGCTACAGCTGGTGCGATACCAAACATTAATAATAGTGAGGTAGACGTTACCCCGTACGCCATACCAAGTGCGCCATCAATCAATTGAGCGAAAAATCCAATAATAGCAAAGACAATTAATTTCTGCATAAATAATCCCCCTGTAATAATAAATGAAAAAGACACTTTTCCCGTATGAGAAAAGTGCCTTTGGTTTTTCCAATCAGCAATAATTAAATTTGTTTTATTATAATACACATTAATCGTATAAATCAACTGGGTTTTAAAGTTTTTTGAATTGAACGAAAGAAAAATAAAATATACAATAAAAGGATGGAGAGAAAGGGGAGAAAGACTATGTTAGCATTTGATCATCTCGTTCACGCAGTGCATTGTACACCGGAGGAAGCGGCAAAACAAATGCAGGAGCATGGATTTCATACTGCATTAGGCGGTGAGCATACGACTTGGGGTACTTGGAATAGTTTATGTTATTTTGATTTATCATATATAGAATTTTTAGCAGTTCAGCATGAAGAAAAAGCGAAAGAAGCAGAAAATCCATTAGTACAAGAAACAGTGGTGAAATTAAAAAATGGAGAAGGGATGCTACAAATCGCAATTCGAACAGATGCAATTGAAGAACTAGCAGTTAAATTTAGTAAGCACGGCTTACATACGATAGGACCATTTGAAGGGAAACGGATGAGAAAAGATGACCGGCTTTTAGAATGGAAAATGTTATTTGTAAAGCAAGAAGAGAATGGACCGAAATTACCATTCTTTATACAGTGGAATGAAACGGATGAAGAAAGAAGAAACGATTTACGTAAAATAGGGACGATCACTGAACATAAAAATAAAGTACAAGAAATTGAAACGATTCATTATACGGTGAAAAATGTTCGAGAAACAGTGCGGAAATGGAAAGAAGTAATGGAGCTAACTGCAAATTCAATCATAAAAAATGAAAAATGGAATGCTGAGTGTCAAAGTGTATCGTTTGGTGATGTTCATGTGCAGTTTTGTGAACCAGTTGGAGAAGGGCTAGTACTAGAACGTTTGAAGCATCATGGCGAATATCCATTTGCAGTGGAGTTTAAAGGGGAAAATAAACGAGAGTATGAAGTGTTAGGTAGTTTGTTCGTATATTGATAGAGGTGAGTTTTGTGGAAGAAATGTTAAGAGAGATAGAAAGAAAACTAGAGTGGTCACGTATTGTAAAATGTACAGCAATTACAAAAGGTTTTTCACACGAAGAGAAGTATAAAATTGACCTAGAGAATCGAGAAACTTATTTTGTAAAAGTGTGTGATTCTGCTAATTATGAACGAAAACAAGAAGAATATATGTATATGAAACAATTGGAGTTATTACATATTCCAACGCCGAAGTTAATTCATTTCATAAAACTTGAGGGATTAAATAAATGTGTTCAAGTATTTGAATGGACCCAAGGTGTAAATGGTCAAGAGAGCTTAAGCAAGCTATCGGTGGAAGAACAGTATAATGCAGGAAGAAAAGCAGGGGAAATATTAAAGAGAATTCACTCGATAGAAAGAGAAAGTGCAAGTAATAAATGGGAAATATTTAGGTGGAATAAGTATGAAAGGTACATAGAGGCATTAGCAGATTATGAGGTGAATTTTCTGGATTTGAAGCCAGTATTAACCTTTGTAGAAAATCATAAAGACTTATTGAAAAATCGGCCTATCACATTTTTACACGATGATTACCACCCAGCAAATAGTATGATTCATAATAATGAATTTATCGTTATCGATTTTAGTGGATATGATTTTGGCGATCCAATACACGATTTTTATAACGTAGCGATTTTTACTACAAGAATAAGCAAACCATTTGCGGTTGGACAAGTTCACGGTTATTGCGGAAGCGATCCGTCACTCTACTTTTGGAAACTGTATTCATTATATGCAGGGATGACATTCCCAGCGGATATCGTATGGACAAACCGAAGCACGCCACACTTAGTAGAGGATATGAAAGAAAGATTGAACCGAATTATAGAAGATCATAATCATTTTTCATCTTATATTCCAAAATGGTATCAATCACAACATGAGGATATAATAAACAATAAATAACGGAGGGATTCATTTGGATAAAATTGCGGTAATTTCAGATATACATGGTAATATTCCGGCATTAGAATCTGTACTGAAAGATATTAAATTAAGAGGAATTGAACGTATTATTTGTCTTGGAGATTTAGTAGGAAAAGGTCCGCATTCTAGCGAAGTAATTGAAATCGTTCGTAAAGAATGTGAAGGAACCGTAATGGGAAACTGGGATGATTTCATTACAAAACCGACTGAATTTGAAGCGTTAAAATGGCATCAAAAACAATTGTCAGAAGAACAAAATGAGTATTTAAGAAGCTTACCATTTTCAATCGAGTTTTATATGAGTGGGAAACTGATTCGTATGTTCCACGCTTCACCAAGAAGTTTATATGAAAGAATTCAACCACATGCAACAAGAGAAGAGCGTATTAGTATGTTCGAAAATAGTGAGCTCACAGAGAATATAGAAGGGGAAAGAAAACCAGATGTCGTTTGTTACGGTGACGTTCATCAGGCGTATGTGCAAAATTTTAGAGGGAAAACGCTATGTAATGCTGGTAGTGTAGGTAATCCACTTGAAATTACACAAGCTTCCTATTTAATTTTTGAAGGAACATACAATGAAAAAGAAGCAGCAAGCTTTTCCATTCAACTCGTACGTGTACCATATGATATTGAACTAGCCATCCGACTAGCTGAGGAGCTGGATATGCCAGAAATTGAAGAATACAATCAAGAATTACGGACTGCTTTATATCGAGGTTTTAAGGGGAAATAAGGAAAATATAAATCAATAAAAATATATCTATCATAACTTAAAATATATCAACGATTTTTTTCAATATATCGATTTACCAACAAATAGCGATAAAATTAATTTACTGCAATTATATTATGTAAACAATATACAGGAGGGAATGTCATGCTCCGAAAACAATACATGAAAGAAATTGCTGATCATATTTTAACGTTAAAATTAACCCATCCAATAAGAGTTGGAGTAAATGGTATAACAGCTTCAGGAAAGACAACATTTGCAAACGAACTGGCAGAGGAAATGAAAAATCGGGGAGTGCAAGTAATACGCACCAGCATTGACGATTTTCATAACCCGAGAGTGATTCGTTATGCACAAGGAAAAGAGTCCGCAAGAGGGTATTACGAAGACGCACACGATTATACAGCTTTCAAAGAAAGGCTATTAAAACCTTTAGGACCTAACGGGAATTTACAGTATGAAACGATTTCTCATAACTTAATAACAGACATGCCTGTACATAATACGCCGCTAGTGACCTCGCCAACTATGGTGCTAATAGTAGATGGAACATTTTTATTGAAAAAAGAAATTGAGTATCTATTTGACTATAAAATTTTCGTAGATACAGATTTTGAGATTGCGAGAAACCGTGGTGCAGAGCGCGAGACTGAGGCTTTTGGAAGTTATCAAGAAGCAGAGAAAATGTTTATAAACAGATATCATGCAGCTTGTAAGATGTATATAGATGAGCATAATCCGAAAGAATGTGCAAATGTTATATTTCAGAATAGTAATTTTGATGATCCGGTAGTTGTATTTAAATGAATTTAAAATCGTTTATATAGCAAAAAGTTCGTGAAAGGGGATGCGTGGGGTGGATAAAAAAGATAATCCGAACGATTGGCCTGTATGGGCGAATGAGTCAGTAGAGATAGTTAATGCAAATCCTGATTGGCAAGATAAAGGACGATGTGAAGAACAGCAACTTTATGAACTGCTTACTCCTCTCGGTATTAGCAAAGTAATACATATAGGAAGTACATCCATACCTGGTTTACCTGCAAAACCTATCATTGATCTAATGGCTGAAACAGACTCATTTGATAGAGTGCTCGATATTTCAGCAAAATTGGCTATATATGATTGGCATTATGTAGGCCCGGAATTAGATGAAAGACCTTGGAGAAGGTTCTTTGTGAAAGTGAAGAATAATAGGCGTGTAGCTCATCTGCATTTGATGGTTAAAGGAACTGAACGATGGGAGCAACAACTTTTATTTCGTAACCGCTTACGAGAAAATCCACAATTAGTTTACGATTATTCAAATCTAAAGCAAGAGTTAGCTAAAAGGTTTAACCAAGATAGAGAAGCATACACAAAAGCTAAAACAGAGTTTATTAAACAAGTTCTAAAATGATTTAATTTTTGATTGTAAATACGTTTGAATACAAATGAAAAAAATACTTTATTTTATAAATTAAACTTACATGAAATGCATGTGAACAAAGTGAGAAGCTTTGGTGTTCCAATGTATTTCCTTTTATTTCTCGGGAGAAATTTATATAATTGAATCAAGTTCATAGAAAGATAGGGACTAAAACTATATTAAAAGTCGACTTAATTTTATGAGGGAAATTACAGGGGATAAGGCGAAAATAAGTTAAAAAACGTAAAAAGGGGATAGGGAATATAATGACAGAAGTACTAGAACTAAAAGAAGAATTACAACAAATTCAAAATAATAATTATGCTGTGCCAGAAGATGTAGATGCATATCCATATGCACAGTGGATGCTAGATTATATCGGATCACCTGATGCTGAATTACGTGATGATTTGATTTATAGTACGCTTCACAAATGGATTACAAATGATGTATTTAGACAAAAAGAATTACGAGGATTAATGTTACAAGCGATTAGTCCTGATTATTTATTTTATAAAATTGGTGAAAAGGGCACAGATTCTGTATTTAAACGTGCGTTCTCCGTATTAATTCCGCCGCTTATTTTATCTGTTCATGAAAGAGAACCACTGTTATCTGAAGAACAACTGTATAGTGTGGCAGAACAAGTTCTGGAATATGTCTATTTAGAAGAAGATGTAAGAGGTTACGTAGAAGGAAAAGGCTGGGCACATTCTACTGCACATGCGGCAGATGCACTAGATGCTTTAGCACGTACAATACAAAATCGTGAGTTTTCATATGCAATACTAGCTGCTGTTCGTCAGAAGGTTCGATTGAATGACTACGTATACATACACTTTGAGGATGAGAGATTAGTAACGCCAATTATGTCGTTGCGTAACCAAAATATTTTAACTGAAGAAGAGTGGAGCAATTGGCTACATAGTATAGCAATTGTTGAAGATATCCCACATCCTCAACATGCTATTTTAGTACAAAATATTAGAGCTTTCTTAAGAAGTTTATATTTCAGAGCTTTAGAGAAAGAGGGCGCTACTGCCTTTACAGATGATATATTGGAGACTTTGAAGGATTTGCGTAGGTATTAAAAAAGGCCTTTGAATTGGAAATTTTAAAAGAAATCCATACTTAGAAACAAAGAGAAAATATTAATTTTGAAAAATTTATTAGAAATTTATTTTTACATTGTACCCTTTCAATATAGGTTGAAAGGGGTGTCAAATGAAAAAATTATTGAAGATAGTAAAGATTATATTTTTTGTGTGTAGTAGCATTATTTTTCTTGGAACAGGCGCTGTATTTATATATCATAACTATCAATTAAGAATGGAATCGAAATTAATGAACAATGAAGGGGAACTTGTTAATTTCAATAATAAAAAAATGAATGTTTATAATGAGGGGAGCGGGAAGGATACGTTTGTATTTATGGCCGGATCTGGAATTGCCGCTCCTGTTTATGAATTGAAAGGATTATATAGTGAATTTTCGAAAGAAAACAAGATTTCTGTAATTGAGAGGGCTGGTTATGGATACAGTGATGTTTTTCATGATGATAGAGATATTGATACGATATTAGAACAAACGAGAGAAGCGCTTATTAGAAGTGGGAATAAACCTCCCTATATTTTAGTGCCACATTCTCTATCGGGTATAGAGGCTATTTATTGGGCACAAAAATACCCAAGTGAAGTAAAAGGGATTATTGGGTTAGATATTGGTTTACCTAATCAGTACGTAACTCATAAAATAGACGAGGTTGATTCATTAATAATAAAAGGGATGAATATTTTAACGGAAATTGGTTTTCAGCGATTAGCTCCTTCTATTACTTATAATCCCGAAGTAATTCAGCAATCCTTTTTAACCGAACAGGAAAAAACTATTTATAAAGCGCTCTCATATAAACAAGCTTTTAATGATGATATGAAGCAAGAACTTTTACAAAGTTACAATAACAGTAACAAATCTAATTCCTTATCATTCCCAAAAGAAACACCAATTTTATTTATAGATGCGATTGCTAGGGAAAATAAAAACTCGAAATATACAAAGCAAAAAAACAGAGATTATGAGGAGTTTGCTAGCAAGTTATTGATAGCTGATGTGAAAAAAATTGAAGGTACACATAGTATTTATTTACACGCTCCTGATGAAATATACAAACTTGCAATGGATTTTATTAATAATAAAGTAGTGAAGAACTAAGCTATTGTTATTTTAGTGATGGAAGGTCTACATAATGAAAGAATATAACATATTAATTGTTGAAGATGATTTGATGATAGGAAATTTATTACAAAAAATTTTGCAGCGTGAGAAGTATAAAGTGTATTGGGAGAAAGAAGGAAAGAATGTTCTAGATGTAATTCATGAAATAGATTTAGTCATAATGGATGTTATGTTACCAGGTGAAGATGGTTATCAAATTACAAAAAAAATAAAAAATCTAGGATTAAATATTCCAATCATATTTCTATCAGCTCGGAATGATATTGATAGTAAACTAAAAGGTCTTACCATTGGAGAAGAATACATGATAAAACCTTTTGATCCTCGAGAATTATTGTTAAGAATTCAGAAAATGTTAGATAATCAATATGGTACTTTCACGCAAATTAAACATTTATTTATAGATGCAGAATATAAAAGGATTTTCATTAATGGTTTGCGTGATGAAGTTGTGTTTACAGCGATTGAGCGTAAAATATTTTTCTATTTGTATGAAAATAGGGATAGAATTCTAACAAAAGAACACTTTTTTGATTACTTATGGCAACTCGAAGATAGAAATCAAAATATCATGAACGTACATATAAAGAAAATTAGGACCAAAATCGATGATAAAACAGGTAACATAATTCAGAACATATATGGAGAAGGGTATAGATTAAATACCTTTATGAAGAAATGAAATTAAAGAAGAAATATCAGTTATTACTATTCACTGCTATTATTAGCGTACCATTGTTATTATTGTCGATTAGTATCTTTGTATCAGTTATTTATAATGTTGCCTTTAAAACTAAAAACAAGAACATTCCTTTTCATGAATCCTTTGCATATCCTACTATGTTAATCATATTTTTATTATCACTATTAGTATTAGCTTTTGTATTTTCAAAATCGATTAATTCATTATTAAATAAAATTAATGTATTAAATCAAACGATTCGAGATTTAGCAAGTGATAAAAAAATCCCTAATATAATAGATGTCAAAAGCGATGATGAAATGGGGGAACTGATTAGATCAGTAAACTTGCTAATAGAAAGAACGACTTATCGAGAATTAGAACTACAACAACAGGAACAAATAAAAAAGGAACTATTAAATAAATTACGGCATGATATTAATACACCCTTAACAGCGGTTAGATTACAATTATATTATTTAGAAGGCGAATACGAAGGACAAGCACAAGTACTTGAATCAATGTATGGGCAGATACAATATATAAGTGATTTAACTAACGAATTTAATATTCAATCTACAGAGACCTTAGAAAATACTTATATTGTGAATGATGAAGTGAATATACATAATTTAATAGAAAATATGATTAAAAAATGGAGCTATTTGTATAGCATTCATAAAATTGAATTAGTATATAATCCACAAGATAAAGAGTTGATATGGAATAGTAATGAGTTATGGATTCAAAGGCTATTTGATAATATTTTTCAAAATGTCCTTAAACATTCAAAAGCTAAAAAACTCAAAATCATTATAGATGAAGATATTGTTTCCTTTAGAGATAACGGGATGGGGTTTGATATAAATAAAAAAGGAACGGGACTTGGTTTGAAAAATATTGAAGATATATCAAAGATGTTCGATATAAAATACACTTTACAATCAAATAGTGAGGGGACTATGTTTTCATTTGAAAATACTAAAGTTTAGAGCAATTTACATAAAACCAACACCTCACAACCATACTAATAAAATGTGTTGGAGGTGAAATTTATGGACAAAAAAGACTTTGAAAAAGTTTATAATGATTACTTACATCAAGGAGAAGAGCAAGCTCAATTTGAAGTAGACAATGAAGTCAATTCAGGAGCAGAACAAATTGTTGCCGTTCGTAAAAATGATGATGGGGATTTAATTGCTTTTAAGACAAGTAGCGGGAGAGAGTTAGATTATATTACTGCTCTTAGTGAAGCGAAATCAGGGAAGTTAGTTCATGTGGACGTATTTCATAAGTATGGTAGAGATATTATACGTAGTGAACCTGATGGAATAAAGGAAAATAACTTAGATAATTTACCTTCATTTTAAACAGGTAAACCTCAAGAAGAGAATGTTCATTTGGATATTCTCTTCTTTGTTTTGCGAAGTTTTCCTTGCAAATAGACGGTTCATTTTTAAAGTGCGATTATACTTTTAAAGAGCACTCTAAACTTCTCTTTATCTTCTGCTGTAAATGGTTTCGGTCCCTTTGTACGCTTACCGCTTTTTCGAACCATTGCACTTAAATACCGTGTTTGTAACAATTGTTCAATGTTTTCATTCGTATACTTATAGCCTTTATGGTGTAGAACGATACAGCCTTTTGCTAAAGCAAGCGAAGCAAGACCGTAATCTTGCGTTACGATTAAATCTTCTTTTTTTGCTAACTGCATAATCCGGTAATCCGCAGCATCCGCTCCGGAATCAACATAAATTGTTTCTACTCCTGATGGCTGTTCCGCATTAGAATAATGAGAAAAGCTAGTAACGAGGGTAACAGGAATTTCGGCATTCGTAGCTTCATAAATAATCACATCTTTTACAGGACAAGCATCTGCATCAACATAAATCTTCATTTTATCACTCCTAAAACTAGGTTCGAGTTGATGATAATGGTAGATTTTTCTTTTGTCAAACGAGAAAGCTGTATTTAAAGTTATTTTCCACAAACCAAAATAGCCTCACGCAAACGAGAAATACCTTCCTCAATTTGATCAATATTCACTTTTCCATAAGATAAACGAATATAACCATCTTTCGCGCCGAAAATACTACCCGGCATAAAGGCGATTTCTTGTTTTAAGCTTTGCATGATGAGTTGTTTTTCGTTTATCGGTTCTTTTAATTTTCCCCATATGTAAATACCGCCAGTAGGGTTTGAAAAAGAGATTTTGTCGCGAAGTTGCTCGTTTAAAGCACGGACGATGATGTCTCTTTTTTCTGCTAGTTGTTTTCGTAACGGTACGATATGAGACTGAAATGGTACAGTTTCGAAAAATTGCTGCATAAGCCACTGGGGGAATATGCTCATTCCTAATTCCATTTGGTGCCGTGCATCAGATAATCGCTCTACAACAGACTGCGGAGCGACAAGCCAGCCAACTCGTAACCCTGGCGCAATCATTTTAGATAAGGAATGTACATAAATGACAGTTCCATTTTCATCAATCGATTTTAAAGTAGGACAAGGTTGTTTCTTTTCTAGCGTAAGTAAACTGGACGGATCATCTTCCACAATCGCAATTCGTAAGTCTGCGCAAAGTGATAACAGTTTTTTTCTACGGTTTGGATGCAGCATTGTTCCCGTAGGATTTTGGAAATTTGGATTTAAAAAGATCATTTTAATACGGTGTTTTCTATATAACTCTTGCACATCATCTGGATTAATACCGTGTTCATCGACAGGTAACGGGAAAATACGAATACCTGCTGATTGGAATAGCGGTAAGGAATAACAGTGTGATGGACTTTCGAAAGCGACCGCATCACCTGGGTTTAATAAACATTGTACGATAAGGTGAAGTGCTTGCTGTGCACCAGATGTAATCATAATGGATTGTTCAGTCGCTTCAACTTTTAAATATTCCTTCATATATTTCACTACCGCTTGTCTTAGCGGGAGATAGCCTTGCGGATGATCGTAACTTAATGACTGCGTTAACGGTTGTTCTCGCAAAATTGTTTGTAGTTGATCGTGAGGATAGAGATTACAACCGAGCTCTCCATTTGCGAAATCTATAATGTTCTCATTTTGTTGTACTTCCGCCCGAATATGGCGAAGTAACGGTAAGTTTGGTAAAAACGTGCCACCTTCTACAAAATTTCTCCAGTTCGGCGTTAAAGTTGGAGAAACACCCCACATATGTGTACTTACACGTGTACCTTTACCGGTCGTACTTTCTACAATTCCCATAGCACGTAGTTCATTATAAGCAGTCGTTACCGTACTTCGGTTTACATTTAACTGCGTAGCTAATTTCCGTTCTGAAGGGAGGAAGCTACCTGGGGGAAGTTCTCCGTATGTAATACGTTTTTCAATAAAGTCAACAACTTGCTGATAAATTGGGATTTTACTGTCGTTATCTAGCTTCCATTCCATACAAACGCCTCCGCAAATCTTATATACATTAAGTATAACAAATTGGCTGGGTAAAAAAACAGCCAATTGGACGGTGTTATATCCAGCCAATTTTACTATGCTAAATAGGGAAGGGGAGATTCGGATGAAACGATGGCAAATGGAATGGCTCCTAGTATCAGTAGCATTAGTATGGGGAGCAAATTATACAATTGGAAAGTATGGAGTGGCATATATGTCATCCATTCAATTTAATAGTTTACGATTTTTAGTAGCATCTCCGGTATTATTACTTATTACATTTTTAATGGAACGCTCACTTCGCATTGAAAGAAAAGATTGGTTACGATTAGTAGCAGTCGGTATCGTTGGAACGACAATGTATCAAACGATGTTTATGCTATCTGTAAAATATACTTCAGCAACGAACGCCTCATTATTAATTGCGATGTCACCTATATTTACAGGGATATTAGCAGTATTGCACAAACAAGAACGTTTTTCGATGAAAGTACAAATTGGTTCAATAGTAGCGTTTATTGGTGCAGCATTCGTTTTATTAACAGGGCATACGGGAGGAGCTACATACGAGTATGCGTGGCTCGGAAATGTAATTGGATTAGTCGCAGCAATTGCGTGGGGATGGTATCCAATTTTAGCACAACCACTTATCACAAAATATTCCGCAATGAGAGTCACATCATGGTCTACTTTAATTGGAATTGTACCTCTCGTTATATACTGTTTATTCAACGTAAATACATTAGCGTGGCCAGTAGATATGCCAAGCTGGGGATCACTAGCATATTCAATCGTCTTTGCGACAATCTTCGGACTTGCAATGTGGTATGTCGGTATTAGTAAAATAGGTTCAACGAAAGTAATGGTTTATATGTATCTCGTACCATTGTTCGCAGTTATCTTTGCAGCTGTAACAATTGGAGAGCAAATCAATATGATGCAACTCGTTGGCGGTCTTATAATCTTCATCGGCTTATATGTTGTAAAAAAAGGCGGAATCAAAAAGCCAGCTCTCAATTTGAAAAAAGTAAGTTAGTAGTAAAAATGATCTCTTTCATATAGAAGGAGATCATTTTTTATTTCGTAATAAAAGCGCTTGTTCAACAGCCCATTTTTGATGATCATGAATTAAATGTTCTATAGCAAGCGATGGAGACATCCATTGTAAAATATGGTCTTCTTCATGAACTTCAACTTCATGTATCTTTTGTGCAATGTAAAAGAACCCATCGTTTAAATAATATGTATCCTCTTTTTCGGCATAAAAATATCGTGCTGCATTACCGATATAACGATCAATTTCAATTGCCCAACCTAATTCCTCTAGTAATTCCCGCTGCAAACATGCTTCTTTCGTTTCCGTACCTTCTATACCGCCACCAGGTAAAAAGTAATGTTCTCCTTTTTCGATGATAGCTATTTTTGAGCAAGCATTATTAAAAATAACAGCATAGCAACTTGGCCGTAATACATACTGAACAGTAGGTTCTTTATAACCAAATGTAAGTTTTGAAATCATAAAACACGACCTTTCTCTATAAAATACATAAAAGGAATATTAAGGTAAATGTAGAATTATATAAGTATAATCTTATAGGAGTGGAGTGATAACAACATGATAAATCGAAAATGTTCAAGGTGTAAAGAAATAACAGGTACAATACATGGTGGTAAAAAAATTAAGGGAGAATTTTTGTGTGAAGATTGTCTACAAAAAGGAATTGCGAGCGGGGAAATCGAATTATCACAAGTGGAAGAAGAACAAACTTCGTATCTTTCTATAAAAATATTAAAAATAATGAGTGTTATTTATTTAATAGTATCTATTATAACTGCTTTTTCTGCTGGAGCACTTATACAGGATCCAGGGCTTGGTGGAATATCATTTTCAATAACAGGTGCAGTTGGTGTTATGGTAATTGGATCGATATTCCAGTCTGTTCTTGTATTTTCAGGTATTTGGGTATTCATTCTGTTAGTCGAAACGGTTATTAAAATATATGAAAAAATGAAGTGAGTGAGAGGGAGAAATACATGCGAGTAAGAAATATTCAAGGGGAAGATTATGTAAATATTCATTCTGTATTAAATGATTGGTGGGGCGGAAGAGATATGGCTAGTATGTTGCCGAAGTTGTTTTTCGTCCATTTTCAAGAAACGAGTTTTATCATTGAAGAAGATGGAAAAACGTTAGGTTTCTTATGTGGATTTTTTTCACAAACGCATAAAGATGAAGCGTACGTTCATTTTATCGGTGTAAATCCGAAGTTTAGACGAAAAGGAATCGCATCGACGTTATATTCTTATTTCTTCGATGTCGCTCGTGCAAATAACCGTAAAGTTGTAAAAGCGATAACGTCACCAGTTAATAAAAAGTCAATTGAATTTCATCAAGAAATCGGATTTCAAATTGAAGCTGGGGATGATGAAATAGAAGGTGTATCCGTACATACAAATTATGATGGGAACGGCGGGAGTAGAGTTTTATTTTTAAAAAATGTGTAAAGTAGGCTGACGTAAAGTTAGCCTTTTTGTTGTGAGGAGGGATAAATATGGAGAGTTCTCAAAGTAGAAACGAGTATTTACGACGTGTTTATAAAGTGCAAGACTATATAGAATCACATATAAATGATTCACTTTCAATTGAAGATTTAGCTAATGTGGCAGGATTTTCAAAATTTCATTTTCATAGAATTTTTAAAGGGATGATGGATGAGCCGTTATCTCGGTATGTGAATCGTTTGAAATTAGAGAGGGCAACACACCTTCTTACTTATCGTACAGATATGACGATTACAGACATTGCGTATTACTTCGGGTTCACAGATTCAGCAGTTTTCTCCCGGACATTTAAAAGTTATTACGGAGTAAGTCCGTCTCACTATAGAAATCACAATAGCAAGAATTGCAAAGACGTTAGCGAAGGTTCTCAATACAATGTAGGTAAGAAGGTTCGAGGAGAGGTCGAAATTGTAACAGCGAAAACTGTAAACGTTGCATACATAAGACATGTAGGTACATATAAAGATTTAGCTACAGATTTTCCAAAAATGATAGAAAAACTATTTCATTACGCATCGAAGCAGAAATATCATGTATTCGAGGATACAAAGGTACTAACAATTTACCATGATCATCATGAGTTTACAGAAGACTATCATTTAAGAACAAGTCTATGTATAACAATTCCGGATGGAGTAGTAGAAGGAAATAGCGAAATGGGACTAATGACAATACCTGCAGGGAAATATGCAGTAGGTCATTTTGAAATATACCAAGATGAATATAAAGGGGCATGGGATTTCTTATACTTCGAATGGCTCCCCAATAGCGGATATAAGCCGAGAGATTCGTATCCTTTCGAAGTATATAGAAATGATCCAAGGCAGCACCCGGAAAATAAACATATAGTCGATATATATGTACCTATCGAGCCTTTTTAATTGTAGATTAAGGGGGAAGAGCAATGAAAACTGCTGAACAGTTAGATTGGACTATAAAAGAAAACTATAAAAATATAAATGGTGTATTAGTTGTACAAAAAGGTAATGTTACTTTTGAAAATTATTATAATGGTTACGGTCCAGATGATGCATGTCATGTAGCATCGGTCACAAAAACGATAATCTCTGCGTTAATTGGGATATGTATAGATAAAGGATATATCAAAAGTGTTAATCAAAAAGTAATAGAGTTTTTTCCTGAATATAATATTAAGGCATCTGAAGTAACAGTTCGGCATCTACTTACAATGATAGCTCCATATCCTTATATAGACTGGCAGGAACCGTTAGAAGAACTATGTACACAAATGGACTGGGTGAAGTATACGTTAAATAGGGCAGGAAAAGGTGGAGAAATTGGACCTTTTAAATATTCATCTGCAGGAGCTCATTTACTATCAGCAATTATTACGAGTGTAACAGGGAAAAGTGCTCGTGAGTTTGCGAACGAATATCTATTCCAGCCTATCGGCATAAGAGAAATTCCAAACTACAATATGAAAGCATTTGGATTTGATGACTTATTCGGAAAAGATGTAAAGGGATGGGTTCACGATCCAAATGGTATTTCAACTGGCGGATGGGGACTTACGTTAGCAGCTAGAGATATGGCTAAGTTTGGACAGATGTATTTGAATGAAGGTATTCATAATGGAAAGAAAATTCTTTCAAAATCGTGGGTACAAGAATCAATAGCGATGAATTCAAATCAATACGGTTACTTATGGTGGTTACGAGAAGAAGATGGGGGCTTTTCATACTGTGCCATGGGTGATGGTGGGAATATGATTTGTTGTATACCAGAGAAGGAATTGGTGGTGGCGATTGCTTCTGAAATTGTACATGAAGCGGAGGATATATGGGAATTAATTAAGCGATGCCTATAGTAAAAGAAAAAATCCTTTTTTGTTTATTTTGTATATTTGCTACTAATTCTAGCCTACTAATTTAGCTGTTAATGCAAATATAATTATATTTATATAATAAAAATATTTCATGTATAAGTATAATATGTTAATATCATAGCTGGAATGGAGAAAGGTATGTGCATTTTCCGCATGAATAAATAGGGTGTTTTGTTGTAAGAAGGGAAAAGGAAGGTATTTAGGTATGTATGGTATTTTTATGTTTTTATTAGTATTAGGAATGATAATCAGTGGGTTATTCATTGTTAGATTTCATAAGAGAATGGACTGGCAAAAAAGAATGAAAGCAATTGTAGCATGTCTCGGATGTTTTTCAGTTGCATTCATTTGTATTGTATTTGTTCCGAAAAAGGACACTTTTACGGTAAATGAATCGAAAGTAAGTGAGGAAACGACAAGTAAAGAGGATTCAAAAAAAGAAGAAGTAACTTCGTCAGATGAAGTAAAGAAAGATAAGGAGCCTATATATAAAGAGTATAGTACAGAAGAAATAAAATCTTTGTTTATTACTGGTATGAGTACTAAGGAATTTGATGATAAAAAAGAAGAGAGTAAAATAAAAGTACGAAATTATAATAACTATAATCCAGCTGGATTATACACATTTGATACTAAAGAGGGACAAATTGTAGCAGTAGTATTAAATGCAAAGGAAGTAATTAAAGTTGAAACATTAAATAATCAAGAATTATTAGGGAAGTTCATTAAAGATGAAGAAAATAGGATGAACGAAGAAAAAAGAATTGCAAATGAAGAAGCGAATAAGCAATTAAAGGAATTATATGAAAGTAAAAAGAATAAAATGGAAGGTTCTGGAGACTCAGTCACAAATAAAATGCAACTAAATTCAGGATTAGTATTCTTTGATTTTAATAATACGGGTTCAAGAAACTTTATTGTACATCTAAAAGATAGTAGTGGTAATACGATAGAATTGCTAGTAAACACTATCGGAAATTATTCAGGAAAAGTATCTACTGCTATTCCGGTAAGTGGAGAATATTATTTAGAAGTAAAATCAAGTAGCAACTGGAATGCTACTGTAACACAAGAAACACCACCTGTATCTAAAAAGGTTCCAGGTACGATTAATGGTCATGGTGATGACGTAGTTTTCATCGATGTTCCAAGTGGAAACCACATTGTTAAATTAAAACATACAGGTTCAAGGAATTTTATTATTAAAGTGAACGATCAGAATTTGTTAGTAAATAAAATTGGTACGTATGAAGGGTCATCTTCTCAAGTTTTCAAAAATTCAGGGATGTATAGTTTTGCGATAAAAGCAGATGGTGATTGGAGCATTACAATAGAGTAGTATAATGTATTTATATCTCTTTTAATAAAATGAAAAGTTAATATAAAAAGAAACCCTTTTGATTAATTTTTCAAAAGGGTTTCTTTTTTAGCTCTCGCTACATTAGGAATTAAAAATGAAAAATTAAAAGATGCGAAAGAGGGAACTTAGAAATTGTAGTGAAAAATAAAACATCCCCGTAATACCTTTTTTCTGTAATTGTTAACTATTCTTTAACTTTTCGATGTATAAGGTACATCACGCCGAGCACAATTGCTAGCAAGATAAATTTAATTAATTCTGTTAGGCTGGCATCCCACTTGTTTTGCACTACATCTGTTAAATAAAATACATTAAACATACCATGTAAAATTGCGGGTGATATTACAGAACCGCCATATTCTCTCGTGTACGTCAAAATTATAGATAATATAAATAATAAAGAAAGATAACTTAATATTCCTACAAGCCGAAACTCATAATTTTTATAAAAGATTGCTACTGGTAAATGCCATGAAGACCAAAGTGAAGCTGTAATAATAGCTGTTTGCATGAATGAATATTTTTTTCGTAAATAGTAATGAAAATTCCCTCGCCATATAATCTCTTCTAATACTGCAGATAAAGATCCAATTGTAAGACCAACGAGCAAGAGAAACCCTAATTCATCCCAATGATGATATAAGAACTTTATATCATAAATATAAAAATAAAAATGGAGACATGGTCCTAGAAGTAGTGGCAATAATATAGAGAAAATTAGTGTTTTTATTTTTGGACGTGAAAATCCAAATGTATGAATTATTTTTTGTTTCTTATATAATTTTTGATATAAAATAACAGCTAAAAGCGGAACAACCATAGTAAATCCTAAATAATTACGACCATTTTCTATGTTCAGTAAGATAATATATATAAGTGATGTGAGACAATAAATACATAATGTTGAATGATAAACTATGCTTCTATTAATATTGTTCACCTACCTAAGTATATATAAGTTGTTAATCGAATATCCGATATTTTAATTATATATGAAATGAAAATAGACGGAATGAAAAATTTCATAAAACAATTTTGTTTTAAATTAACCGTCTACTCCCATATTTAAAAATTGAACAAGTTGATCATTTAAATAACTGGTACTATAAGAAAAATCATTTTGATACCACTCAATAATGATGCCAATAATTGCATTCGCTTGGTAGGAACAATAAAGTGAATGGTTCACTCTTTCTTTAAGCAAAGCCTCTTTATCTTGAAGTAACAAATGCTTTATTTCCTCAAAAAATAAATAATAGTACATTAAAGGAACCTTTTTGGAAAAAACAATTCTATAGAAAGTTTTATATTTTTCGATATGATGAAAAATCCGAATTGTAGAAGGATCTAATTTACTAGTTTTCAATACTGATACGTAGCGATAAGGTTCTTGATAAGAACGTGTCAAATCTGCTGTAATTTCTTTAAAATACTCCTCAAATAAATCTTCCACTTGTTTATAATGCAAGTAAAATGTACCACGATTTATTTTGGCTTTTCTGCAAATTTCCGAGATAGAGATGACTTCTAAAGTTTTTTCGTTTAATAATTCTAGCAATGCGTTATGTAACGCCTCTTTTGTTTTCACAATACGCATATCTGTACGCATCATTTTTTCACCTCTTATTGAACACATTTCTTACGATGTGTTAATTATTGAACATTTATCACTTTTTTGCTCATTGTAAGCGCTCTTTTGTATTATTATAATTTTTATTGAACAACTGTGCAATAAAAGACAAAGGGGGCCGATTCAAATGAGATTAAAAGATAAAGTAGCAATTGTCACTGGTGCTGCGTCAGGCATGGGGAAAGCAATTGCAGAAGGTTATGCAAAAGAAGGAGCAAAAGTCGTTGTGTCAGATTTAAACTTAGAAGGGGTTCAACATGTAGTACAAGGAATTAAAGCTACAGGTGCAGAGGCCATTGCTGTTCAAACAAACGTTACCTCTGATCAAGATATTCAACGTCTTTTCGATGAAACAAAACAAGCTTACGGGAAATTAGATATTCTTGTTAATAATGCAGGTATCATGGATGGAATGGAGCCTGTTGGTGAAGTTTCAGACGAACGCTGGGAGAAGGTTTTCTCTGTGAATACAGTATCTGTAATGAAAACAATGCGTATTGCAGTGAATCTATTCTTGGAACAAGGACACGGTACGATCGTCAATAATATTTCTGCAGGTGGATTATACGGTGCACGTGCTGGTGCTGTTTACACAGCATCTAAACATGCAGTCGTTGGCCTAACAAAAAACACTGCCTTTATGTATGCGAACAACAACATCCGTTGTAACGGTATCGCTCCTGGAGCAGTCATAACAAACATTGCTTCTACAATGACAAATGTGAGCGAATTTGGTGCGAGCCGCCAAGCATTAGGTATGGCAATTAATCCACGTGCTGGACAACCAGAAGAAGTTGCACAACTGGCTATCTTCTTAGGTTCAGACGAAGCTAGTTTCGTAAACGGACAAGTGATTTCTGTAGACGGCGGCTGGACTTCATATTAATTTTAATTCAAATATATAAAAGTAAATAAGTTTTGAAAAAGTAATGCTCCTGTCAATTTGGCAGGAGCATTTTCCGTATAAATAAGCATTTTCATAGATTGGGTGACTTTACGCTATAGAGTAATGAATAGACATAAGGAATAGAGGTTTGTTATTAATTGAATGTAAATTATGTTTTGGGAATGTAAAATTTTCCATACCTAATTTTATGGCGTGTTTTTCTAAGTATAATGAAAATACTAAATGTTTCCGTACATATGTAAACTCTAATTCAAACATCATTAGTTAATTTCCTTAATGTATCTCGATGAATTAGGTTCACTCAGTAATTGCATAGTAAAAAGAAAAGTCCATTCATGTCTAATAAAAACCATTAAAACGGTGGCAAATGGAGAAATATCTAATTCACTATTTTTTAAATGCGGAGGATATATGAATCTAATACTAAAAGAAATAGCAGTGAACAGAAAAGTATTCATTATGTTATTTATTGGATTTGTGTTAACGATATTGCCGATACTTATAGCTATATCAATTCGAGATTATTATGATGAAAAATTTTATGACAGTAAAAATGGTCACTTTAATTATTACTATTCCATTCAGCTTACGAGTATAGGGGAATTGAGTTTTAATGAAATTCAAGAGTTAGCAGAAGCTAATTTTAAAAACGCTAGTGTGATTACAAATGATATCAATAGTAAAATTCCAGATGTAGGTCATGTGACTATGATTGGTCTAATTAATAATAAGGGCTGGTCTCCGCCGTTAATAAAAGGTTCTAGTATTGAACTGGATGAAGAAAATAGTGTGATTATGGGGAAGAGGCTTTATAAAGATTCTGAAACAATACAACTATTTAGTAGAGAGTATACAGTTAAAGGTGTGAGTGGAACTAATACTGGATATGGATATGATGATAAAATTTTCGTATCTCTAAATAACATGCCCGATGAGATTAAACGGCGTATACAAAATGAAAATATATTTCAAATGATAGTCAGGTCTAACGAAGACCCTGAAAAAGAGATAGGTACATTCATTCAGCATGTTAAGCAAAATAACAAAAATTTAAATATTAAAGTTGTAAATGAAAAAGAAAATTATGAGAAAGAAAAAAACTCGAGTCAAGCCCTGACAGAACAACTTGCTCTTCCGTATAGACTAATTTTTATAGCTGTAATTAACTGCATAATTGTGAGTTATTTTTGGATTTATACGAAGAGAAGGAGTATCTCTTTAAGGAAAGCTTTGGGAGCAAGCAGTTTGGATCTTTTTGTATTTATATTTAGCCAATTATTCATATGTGCAATCTCTGCAGCAATCTGCGCGATATGTATTCAATGGGTGTTAAGTACACTTAGTAAAAGTATTATTCATTCTATAGGTTTTCACATTAGTATAGACTTCTTTCATATTGTGATGAGTGTATGTATTTCTCTTCTTATTTCTTTCATCACCTCGGTCATACCATTCATTCAAATTATTAACATTGAACCTGCTAAAGCCTTAAAGGAGTGAATCGTATGATGAGAATAAAAAGTGCTCTTATGGCCCTAAAGAATAGGTTACTTATTTCTATACTTCTCTTAATACAATTTACGTTTGGATTAACAACAATAACTCTTTCTGTTAATTCTTTTTATAATTTTTATTACCTTGGAAACAGTTCCAATTCGATGCTAGATTTAGAGAGTACATATTTAATTACTTTTGATATGACTACTGATAGGTTGAAAGAAGATCGATTTAATAAACAACAAATTGAAGAGGTATATGATAGGATTCAACATAATAAAGATGTAGTTTCGTATGGCACATACGAGGAGAGGGTAATTGAATTAACTTCAAGCAATAAAGAACTCCAAAATAATATGGTTGATGATTTGACAAATAAAACATTTCACGATCAAAGCCCCACTATTCATTCAATCACAGTAGATGAAAATTACTATAAACTATTGAATTTACCTGTAAAGACTGGACAAGGTTTCTCTCATCCAGATTTTCAACAAAAAAGTGAAGAGAAGACTAACGTTCTGGTCGGTTCTTACTTTAAGAAATATTTTCAAATAGGGGATACAATCAATGATCAATATACGATTATTGGTTTTTTGCCAGAAAATAAATTCATTGTAAATAATAACGGGTCGAATGTATATCTGAAGTTAGAAAAAGCGATGTTACTACCCATGCCGATTGATAGATATGAAAATTATGAATCGATGTTTTTAAGATTACATCAAAGTACGATTCTAACTTTACGAAAAGATGCAGATATAAAAAAACTACAAGAAACGATTCAACTTAAAGGAAACGACGTTACGTTATACGTAAAAAATTTAGGAGAAGAAATAAATGAAGATGTTACTAGTAGTAAAGATTCTGAAATTATTGGACTTATAGTAGGAAGTCTAATTATTTTATTTATAATGGCGGGAATTGTCGTAACAACAATCGTTTCCATAATAATGAGGAAGCGGGAATTTGGTATTAAAATGGTCCTTGGAGAGAGCAAGTATGGCATGTTATTTCAAATTGTTTTAGAAAACGTATGTATTGCGATAGCCGGCATGGTTATGTCCATAGTGTATTTTCTCTGGGGATATGAGGCTCATCTACAATTTTCAAAGGACTTAAATGCGGCATCTGTACTAGACTTAAATTTAAACCTACCTATATTATTTTTAGTATTCCTATTCTTACTTCTTATCATCATAGTTTCAAATTTTATTGTTTTCTTGTTTATTAGGAAGCTTGAACCAAAAACATTAATAGGTGGGATGGAATAATGAGTTTAATTGAATTGAAAGACATTAAGAAGGTGTATAGTAACAAAAACCATAATACGTTCGCGTTAAACGGTATAAACTTAACGATAAATAAGGGCGAAATTATAGCGATAATGGGTCGATCAGGATCGGGGAAAAGTACTCTATTAAATGTTATAGGGTTAATTGATTTGCCAAATGAGGGTGAATATACGTTAAATGAAAAAACATTAACTGAAATTAGAGCAAATAAAGTTCATAAAACAAGAAATGAAATGATTGGATTTGTTTTTCAATATTTTGCGTTGTTAAAAGAACATACTGTACTGGATAATGTAGCACTACCACTCACATATAGAAAGCTAAAGCAACGTGAAAGAGAAAATAAGGCGAAGTTCTACTTAGAAAAAGTAGGTTTAAAAGAACATTTGCATAAAACACCGGACGAGCTTTCAGGTGGACAACAGCAGCGAGTCGCAATTGCTAGAGCGTTAGTAGGCGAACCAGAAATAATTTTGGCTGATGAACCGACAGGGAATTTAGATAGAAAAACAGGAGAAGAAATTATGAATCTGCTATTACAACTAAATGAAGAAGGACGAACGATTATTATTGTAACGCATGATATTGAGGTAGCGAATAAGTGTAATAGAATTATTGAGTTAGTTGATGGGGAAGTTGTGCGGAGTTAAAGAATGAGAGTTAATAATTATTTATTATTTAAGAAACCATGCTGATTAACTCTTCAAAATGGTTTCTTTTTATTTTATAGAATTAAAATTGAAGTAAAAAGCTACATCCACCCGTAACTTTTCAGAGCAAAAAATCGTTTAACAAAAGAAAGGATTTTCAATCACGAATGGGGGAGAAACATGAAGATTTTAATTCTAGGCGGTACACGTTTTTTAGGAAGAGCTTTCGTAGAAGAGGCTTTAAAAAGAGAGCATGAAGTTACATTATTTAATCGCGGAACAAATAATGAGATTTTTCCTGAAATAGAGCAGTTAATCGGTGACAGAAATGATGATGTTTCAAGTTTAGAAAATCGAAAATGGGATTTGGTCATAGATACGTGTGGATTTTCTCCTCACCACATTAGGAATGTAGGAGAAGTACTTAAAGATAATATAAAGCATTATACATTCATCTCAAGCCTTTCCGTATATAAAGATTGGATCCCGCATCACATAAAAGAAGATTATAAATTACTACCTGAACCACCAAGTGATAAGGTAAAAGCTGTAGAGAATGGTGAAATATCTCCTTATGAGTATTACGGTGCGCTTAAAGTATTATGTGAAAAAGAAGCAGAGAATTATTGGCCGGGTCGTGTTTTACACGTAAGAGCAGGACTTCTTTCAGGAATGTTTGATTATACAGATCGGCTTCCATACTGGATTGGGCGTGTAGAAAAGGGAGGAAAAGTGTTAGTTCCAGGAAGGAAAGACCGTCCAGTGCAGTTCGTTGATATAAATGACGTCGCAAGCTTTGGACTAAACATGGCAGAAAACAATAAAGTAGGTACATTTAATGTAACGGGTCCGAAAGATGAGCTGACGATGGAAGAGCTATTAAATATGAGTAAAAAGGTTACGAATAGCGATGCTGAATTCGTTTGGATCCATGAATCATTTATGAATGAGAATAAAGTACAGCCATGGACGGAAATGCCATTATGGCTTCCCGAAACTTTTTCATTAGAAGGTGAAACAGATCCGTGGAAAGGTGGATTCTCTATTAATATAGAGAGCGCAGTTAAAGAGGGTCTTACTTTTAGAAGTTTAGAAGATACTGTTACAGACGTGTATGCGTGGATGAAGAGTATGGACGAATGGGAATTAAAAGCAGGTATTTCAATTGAAAGAGAAAAGGTGCTGTTAGATAAGTGGTATGAAATAAAGAGAGCTTAAATAGGAATCTTATGAAAAAAGGACTCTGTCTATTGGTTAAACAGAGTCCTAATATTAGTCTACCACTCAATCGGTTCTTCCCCGTACATTTCCCATAGCTTAGGAAACATCTTTTTCAAACCTTCTTCGTCATCTTCATCCCAGTCTAACTCGATATCAACTTCCTCAAATTCTTCATTTGATAAGACATGGTATAGTGTAAAGTATGTATCATCTTCATCCCCAGTCTTCTCCATATATACTTCTTGACCGAAGTATAGCGTAAGTTCTTCAATTTCTGGAACATCATACTCACTCAAATTTTCTAATACAGGAATTAACCGTTCTGGATCTTCAATACATGCTTCGTAAGTCTCTTTTCCTTGATATAATAACCATCCACGGAAATAATCAAAGCTATCATCCGAACAACCGCCCATAATTATATAAGCAGCCGCCCATAAGTGAGACGTATAGGAAGCTTTTAAAATATGGTGCATATGTGTGTCAAAAGCTACAATTTCATGTACTGTACGTTTAGCAAGGTGAGAAGTGAGCCATTCTATTTGTTCTTCTTGGTCTTCGCCTTTCGTTTTTGCACGAGCGATTATCTCCCAAAATTCTTCTTCTGTTATCGTTTTTTCTTTTATGTAATCTTCCCCTAGAATAGGGTCGGTATATCCTTTTTTTCGTTTGGAAGCGATTAGTTTGTTAGCTTCTTTTATGCATTCTTCTTCTGTTTCAAATTCTTTCGCTTTCACACTACCAGCTGTGCCAATTTTTCCGTAAAACACAACGTAGTCTCTATCTTTCACAACGATTTTCCAAAACTTATTTGATTTCTCAGTTTGCTGGATTAATAACGTTTCCATTCGTACCCCCATATTGCTTTTCTAGTATGCATTGTGATTGTAACATATGTATAAATACCTGTAATGACGAAAAGGTAAGTGTAGTTTTCGGAAAGTTCGAAAACCATTGAATGAAATAGAAAAATTTAGTAATCTTATTTGTACAGCACATAAATAATAGTTTTGTAATGATACATTGGAGGGGTTTGTTGTGGATCTTACATTTAAAGTAGAAGAAACATGTTTTAATTACCGAGTCGGAGCAATTTGTAAATATGATAATAAAATACTTATCCTTCAAGATGAAGGTGAAGAGTATTGGTACGTACCAGGCGGAAGAGTGAAAATGCTAGAAAATAGTGAAGATGCGTTAAAACGAGAGCTTGCAGAAGAACTAGGCGTACCTATTGAAGTGAAGAGATTAATATGGTCAGTAGAAAACTTCTTTACACTTTCTGAGCGAAAGTTTCATGAGATTAGTTTTTATTATGAAGTAGAATTGCATGAATTACCTGCAAATGGGGCGGATCAATATATTCTTGAAGAAGAAGGTAGAAAATATTTATTTAAGTGGGTGCCGGTAGAAGAGTTAGATGCATATAACTTACAGCCAGCGTTTATAAAAGATAAAGTAAAGGATGTATCAGTTCATACAGAACATATCGTGTTACAAAAGTAAGCGTGCTTGGAGGGGAAAACGGTGAAGGGGACTAAAAAAGAGATACATATAGATGATAAAGTCATTCGTTACACACATATCGAAAAAGGTTCTAATACAATTTGTTTTATGTTCTCAGGTTCAGGCTACAATTATGACAAGCCGTTATTTTATTATGCAACGATGCTTATGCTTGAAAATAAAATAGATGTAGTACATATTCATTATTCCTACGATGGACAATTAATGGAAAAACCAATGGAAGAAGTAACGAAAGTAATGATGGATGATATTAATCCTATCATTAATGAAGTGCTAAGAAATGGACAATACAACGATTCGATGTTTTTAGGAAAATCACTCGGAACAATCCCGATTGCGAATGATTTAATGAAGAGAGAAGAATACTTACAGTCAAAAATGATATTACTTACACCTTTACTGACGTTTGATTCGATTTTTGATTCTATCTTACATAGTCATCACGACGGGCTTTTAGTAATTGGAGACAAAGATCATCAATACAATGCAAGTCAAATGGAGCAATTAGATCAATCGAATCTAAAGATTAAGATTGTCAAAAACGCAAACCATTCTTTAAATGTTGGGGAATTTGAAACAGAGAATTCAATGACAGCTATAGCAAAAATAATAGAAAAACTTGAAGAAACAATAGAAACAATTAAAGTTTGAATGAATAATAATTATAAAAATACATGAAAAAGAGGTGCTTATTGCACCTCTTTTTTTATGTTCAAATTTTAATTCCTATGAAGCGAAGCCAGCATTAAATAGGAATATTACTTTTCTTTTTCCTATAAAAAGCGGATAACAATTTTTAATAGTAGTTATTACAATTTAAATACGGAAAATTCAGAATTTTTTTTAGAAACTTAGGAGGAGGTATTTGAAAGCGTTTACTGATATTGAAATACAAGAAAGGGAAAATTCCCATATAAGGAGGCTATTAAGATGAAATCGATTAACCCGATGAATGTGATAGACGAGAGTCGTATTCATTCCATGCATATTTGGTTAATATTTTGGTTGTTTATCGTAATTGCATTTGATGGATATGATGCTGTTATTTATGGAGCAACAGTACCTTCGCTCATTAAAGAGTGGGGAATATCGGATGTTAAAGCAGGGGCAATTGGTAGTTATACAGCTATAGGAACAGCAATTGGTGCTGCTTTTTTTGGCTTATTAGCTGATAAAATAGGCCGTAAAAATATCATAATAGTAACTACAATCTTATTTAGTCTATTTACATGTCTATCTGGTTTTGCGAACGGTCCTGTAATGTTTGCGATTTTTCGTGTTATCGCAGGTATAGGGCTTGGCGGAGTTATGCCGAATGTAATTGCTATAGCAACAGAATTCTCGCCGAAACGAGTTCGAACTGCTATTGTATCTTTTATTTTTTGTGGATATTCAGTTGGAGCAATGGTAGCGGCACTTACAAGTCGTTCCCTTCTTATGACAGCCGGATGGGAGCCAGTTTTTTGGTTAGCAGGAATTCCGTTATTGTTTATCCCGTTTTTAATGAAAAGTATTCCTGAGTCTGTTGGTTTTCTATTAATGAAAGGAAAAATAGAAGAAGCTAAAAAAGTAATAGCTAAGGTAAATCCACAATTAAGTAAAGATGCGGCAATTGAATTTACAAAACCATCAACTAAAGAAGCAGGATCTCCTGTAGTTAAGTTATTTGAGGAAAAGCGTGCCGTAAGTACAATTATGTTTTGGATTTCATGTTTTAGTGCTTTCGTACTCATCTACTCTATGAGTACATGGTTACCAAGGCTTATGATGCAGTCAGGATACGATCTTAAATCAAGTCTCACATTTACAGCGGTCATGCAAATTGGAGCTATTGTTGGAACACTCATATTCGGTCCAATAGTAGATAAAATCGGATTTAAAAAGGTACTTGTCCCATTATTTTTCTGTGGAGCAATTGCGTTATCACTCATCGGCTTTGTAAATAATATGTTTTTTGGGTTTTTGTTAATTTCAGTAATTGGCGCTTCTTCTGTCGGACTACAAAATATGTCAAATGCATTCGTTTCTCAATATTATTCTAGTAATATGCGCTCAACAGCAGTAGGAAGTACAATGGCCTTTGGGCGTCTTGGAGGTGTGGTAGCTCCAACTTTGGTAGGTATTCTTCTTTCCATGCATTTATTGCCTCAATATAACTTTGCAGCAATTGCGACTGCTGCTGTAATCGGTGGTATAGCATTGTTATTTGTTAAGGAAGAACATGGGATTTATTATAAAGAGAAAAAAGAGATTGCTAGTGGAAATAACAATGTAACTACAGCAAAATAATGAATGATCAATCCCGGGGATACATTTCTTCGGGATTTGCATTTGTTTGGTGAATAATTAGAATATTTACTTTTATTTTATGTAACGTTTCTTATACAATAGATAGAAAAGATGAAATGGGGGATGGGCGTGTCTAGTAATAAGAGAGAGAGATTAATGAAAAGAATAGAATATCATCTGCGAAATACATCAAGACAGCTTATTAAAATCGATACGGAAGAAGAGGCGCTTCAGTATTTAACTCATTCCTTTTGCGCAGAATTACATTGTGATTTCGTTGCTGTAATTATTAATGAAGGAGGACAGTTTTTGCCAAAAGCATGGAGTGGAAATTTAACTTCTTTAGCTTCAGCGTTTCCGCTTCATGCTGATGAATGTTCTTCCAAACTACAATATCAAAGCATAACGGATCAAACGGCAGATGTACCAGAAGTGTGTCTTCTATCTGAAACATTGAAAAGTGCTGGTGCGGAGACTTGGTTTACTGTCCCGTTAAAAGATGATATCCAGCATTTTGGGTTTTGTATTGTCGCCTTTTTAAGTCATGTCCCGCTTTTAGATATGGAAATATCATTTGAAGAGTTTGGAAAAGATATAGCAGTGGCCATAGCTGTCGCAAGGCAAAAAGAGTCGCAGTTGAAAAAGATTGAAGGCTTTGGATGGATTAGCAAAAACCTGTCACTAGATGTTCCGTTAGAAAAGCATGTATATGAAGTAACTTCTAAAGCGGGAATTGAAACAAATTCGCATTTTGCATGTATTTATCTGTATAACGAGGCTGAAAACTGTTTTGTTTTTCAACCACCATCATATGGAGAAATGAGAAGGCCATACAAAATTATGGTTGAGGATAAATATGTATTAAAAGAGCACTTTCCATTTTTTGAAACGATTGGTGGTGAACAGTTTACTTCCCCAATCATTATTGATATGAAACCGATTGGAGTATTACACGTTGAAAAGAAATGTGAAGGGGTTTTTACGGAAGCAGATTCAAAATCACTTGAAATGATTGCAAATCATTTGGCCACTATATTAGATAATGCAAGATTATATAATGGCGAGAAAGAACATAAGCAACGTCTTCATTTTCTATTGGATTATCAGCAAGCGTTATTAAAAGAAACGGTCGATGATAATAATTTTGAAGGTATTACAACAATGCTTGGTAGTCTGTTTCAAGATACAGTATTTATTTTTGATAGATTTATGCAACCTATAGCATTTAATGATGAAAAGGATAGTCGCTTAGCAGAACATTTAGCTGAACTAACGAGAGAAGAACGTAAAAAGCAAAGATTTACTGATACTTTCCAAATTAATGATCCGAATAATAGTGATTATTGTTTTTCGTTTTGGATTATTAATGGGGGCGGTAATTTTTTAGGTTATTTAGCAGTACGAAGATCTAGTGGAGGGATGGATGAATTTGATCAATTAACGGTTGATTTAGCCCGAAATATATGCTCCATCCAGTTTATTAAACAAAAGCTAGTTCTAGATACGAAAGAACAGATGAAAGACAGTTTTATTAGTAAATTATTAACTGAAAAAATTGAGGATCGAGATAATATTTTGCAATATGCCAACTTGTATCAATGGAACCTTTTCAAAAAACATCGAATCGCTGTATTATCAATTTCACTTGATGAGAAAGAATTAAAAAAAGGAAACTTACTTGAACAACAAGCGAAAAAGTCACTTATATGGGACTTGATTAAGACGCGTCTTCCAGAACTTGGGACAGGCATTTTAGCAGTATCCCATAATGATGAACAACTTTTAATTGTTCCTATTGAAAACGAGAAAAAAAGCGTTGATACATTTTGGGAATCGATGTTTTATAGCATAAAAAAATGGATTGGCTCATCACCTATAGGCTGTCGTGTTTTATTAGGGATTGGCGGTGTTACAAAACAATTGGAAGACTATTATATTAGTTATCAGCAAGCTATACAGACTTTAAATATTTTAGATAGTCGCTTTCGCAAACAGGGATTTGCGCTATTTGAAGATCTAGGATCGTATGCCATTTTACATCATTTAAACCATCCAACCGCTGTAGATCTTTTTGTAAAGAAACAAATTGGTCCACTGATTGAATATTCAGAAGGGAAGAATATTGATTTATATAATACATTACATGTGTTCTTACAAAACAATGGAAATGTAAAAAGTGCTGCAGAAGAACTTTTTATTCATAGAAGTTCTCTCTTGTACAGGTTAGAAAAAATTGAATCACTCATTTCAGTTGATTTAAATCATGCGGAAGTGAGATTTAATTTAATGATGGCGTTAAAGCTTTATGATATGCATGGTGAAGCAGTAGGTTAATTGAAGTTTATACCTTAAGTAGTGTACTAGCTTGATTCGATAAAAGGAGATTTCTATATAGAACGAAACCTCTTTTTATTTTTTTATATAATTGTTTTTCAAAACTTGTTACACTATAAAGGTATTTGAAGCAATTTTCGATTTGAAGGTGATATGTATGAAGAAATATAAAATAGGAGAAGTAGGAAAGGAATTTGGAGTTTCAATAGATGCTTTAAGGTTTTATGAAAAGAAAGGGTTCCTAAAACCACAAAAAGACAAAGATAACGGTTTTAGATTTTATACATATGAGGATTTTGGAGTGTTTTTAGCAATTAGAAGCTTTAGACAAATGGGATTCCATGTTAAAGAAATTGGATCGATTTTTAACGGTTTAGAATATGATGACATAATGAAAAAATGTATTGATAAAATAGCTGAAAAAAATGAAGCGATAAAACAGTTAGAATTAGAAACAAAACAAATAAATGAATTTATGAACTTATTACAAGAATATAAACAAGAAGATAAGCAATGGGTGATAAAACCAGCCGGCACTTATTATTTTCTCAAACATGTCCATTTAAATGAAGGAGCGTTATGTGAAAATCCACTATTAAAAAAGTGGTTGAATTTCTTGCCAACAGTTTCCACAGTATTATGTATTCCACTTGAGGAATATAAAATGAAAAATATAGATAATAGTTATTGGGTAATGGCTATCTCTGAATTAAAGATGAAAGAGTGGCAATTACCGATTGATGATTCAGTTTTTCAAATAGATATGGGAGAGTGCTTGCATTATTTATATGAAAAAGACGTAAATGAACCGTTATCATCATTGATATTAGATGAACCACTACATATTATGCAGGAACAGGGATACGCTCTTAACGGAGATATTTTATGTCGATACGTTTGCGAAACAAAGAGTCAAGAAAAAACAGATGAACATTATATTATTATGATTCCTATTATTAAAACAAAAAGTGAATTCATACATTCAGAGGTATAGAAAAGAGCATTTGATTGTTAGACATTGTCTACAATTAGATGCTCTTTTTCAGCTATAAAATGCTTTCAAATCAATTTATCCCGCATTAACGGGCAGTAAGACAGTAAGACTCCTACCTCAAAATTCGGCGAATGCGAGGGAGTTAGGTGGGGAGATCAACTGCCCGTAAAAGCCCGATTGGTGCGGGCTGATAATCAGTGGGGGATGCCCCCACACTGATTAAAGTTTCACTTTATAAAAAAATATGAATAAAGATATTGACCCTAGTCTTAGACCATAGTTTATATTGAAATTATAAAGAAAGCGTTTGCATCGATAAACGATATGCAAATTGCTTCATACAAATATTGGAGGTTTTATATTATGAGAAATATCGTACTTTTATGTAATGCAGGAATGTCTACTAGTATGTTAATGAACAAAATGAAAGGGTATGCAGAATCAGAAGGTTATAACTGTGAAATTAATGCTTATGCATTAACTGAGGCACCAAATGTTGGTCCGGCAGCTGATGTGATTTTATTAGGACCACAAGTTAGATATGCATTAAACAATGTGAAAAGCCAATTGCCAGAAAAGCATATTGAAGTAATTGATATGGCAGCTTATGGCATGTTAGATGGAAAAAAAGTAATTGAGCGAGTGAAAACCATTTTAGGTGATTAATAGTTTATACATTGGGAACGATTTACGAGCCTTACACGATTTATGTCAGTTATGAAAAGTACATATTCTGAGGGAGGTCATCGTCTGAAAAAGATAAGGAAATTTCCAATTTTATGTATGGTAATAGGGAGCCTGGCAGGTGGTTTGGTACTGTCAGGATGTTCATCAGAAAGCAAAGATAAGGCTTTGAAAGACTCAGATATAACACTTATAACGAATGTTCTTCCATATGGTGAAGTAGGAGCTACCGTCGTTTGTGATTTTGGAGATACAATAGATAGCTCAAAATTAACAAAAGATAGTTTCAAAGTTGAGATGGAAGTGAATGGGAAACCTCAAAATAGAAAAATAAATAAAGTGTACACAAATGATAAAGCTGAAGTATCAGAGACTTCAAAAGACGGACAATACGTCGTGATTGAATTAGATGAAAACGATAAATATGCATCTACCTCAACATTTAATGAAGAAAAATTTTTAAGTACAAGAGATAATTTAGATTATAAGTTATCTCTTACGAAAGAAATTAAAACAAAAGAAGGTGCAACTTTTAAAGCATCTGAACAGAAAAATAAAATTTCAAATGTAGTTACTCCTGTTGTAGATGATTTTAAAAAAGGCGTATATCAAGATGCATCTGGAAGCAAAATGCAATATAGACTTTTTGAGCCTAAAAAAGAATCTAACAAAAAATATCCACTAGTCTTATTTTTACATGGATCGGGTGAACGAGGTAATGACAACTATATGCAAGTCGTAGGAAATGAGGGCGCTGTAGCATGGGCTAATCCAGAACAGCAAAAGAAAAACCCTGCATATGTGTTAGCTCCTCAGGTTGAAGCAGCTGAAACTCTTACAGCATATTGGACCGAGGAACCTAACTATACTACGATGTTGAATTTACTAAAAGAAACCATCGATAAATATGATATTGATAAAAATCGCATATATGTTGTTGGTATGTCCAATGGTGGAATTGGGACTTGGAATATTATTAAGAAGAACCCAGATCTTTTCGCAGCTGCTGTTCCGATTTGTGGAATAGGTGATTTGCCGGAAAATAAGCTTGTCAGTGAATATGAACCGATGCAAGATACTTCAGTATTCAAGGATATTAAAGATATGCCAATTTGGGTCTTCCACGCAGAAGATGATCCGCTAGTTGATGTGAGATATAGCAGAGATGCTGTACAAGCTATTAAAGAACTAGGTGGTTCTTCGGTCAAATATACAGAATATCCAACTGGAATCGTTAAACCAATGGGACATTTCTCTTGGGTACCAACTTTGCAGGATAAAGAGATGATAAATTGGTTGTTTAATCAGTCAAAATAATTTTTAAATATCTTTATTATAAAAATATCATTCTACTCATGTGGTGGGTCCATGCATATTTTTATAAGCCCATAAGGAGAGTCCATAATGAATAAAAAAATGTTATCGTTCTGCCTAATAGCCTCTTTATCCGTTTCTCTATTTGGGTGTTCACCTAATAAAACAGAACAAGTTAAGGAGAAAAAAGAAGAAAAGCCGGTTGAGTTTTATTTAGTAAGACATGGAAAAACGATGTTAAATACGACTGATAGAGTACAAGGTTGGGCAGACGCACCACTTACAAAAGATGGTGTTGTAGTAGCTGAGAACCTTGGGAAAGGGTTGAAAGAAGTTAAGTTTGAAAAGGCATATAGTAGCGATAGTGGACGTGCAATAGAAACAGCGAAAATTGTGTTAGATCATAGTGGAAATAAAGATATGAATATCAATCAAAGTAAAAATTTGCGTGAAGTGTGTTTCGGTGAGTTTGAAGGGGAGTTAAATCATACTTTTCGGGAAAAACTTGCGCAAGATAAAAATATGACCTATGAAGAATTTATGAACAATTTCGATATCGATATTATGCAAAATACTGCAGCGAAGATTGATAAGAGTAAACAGGCTGAAGATACTGAAACAGTCACAAAGAGAATGAAAAAAGAAGTTGATCAAATTGCAAAAGAAGTAGCAGAAGATGGCGGCGGTAACGTTCTTGTTGTGTCACATGGTATATCTTTAATGGACCTGTTATATTCAATATCGCCTGAATCCTTAAATGAGGTTGAAGAAGGATTAGGAAATGCAAGTGTTTCAAAAGTTGTGTATAAAGACGGGAAATATAAAGTTCAATCTGTAAATGATATGAGCTATGTAGAAAAAGGTAAAAAATAGACTTGAAAAAATCCATAAATGTTGGAGGTAATTATGAAACTGTTAGAAGGGACTAAAAACGGACTAGAACGAATCATTACACCACTAACAAATTATCTCGGAAATAGTAAAGTAGTAAATGCTATTACATCAGGAATGATGATGACAATTCCTGTTACGATCGGTGTTACATTATTTGCTATTTTAGGTAATCTACCATTTGAAGGGTGGAAAGAATTTTTAATTCAAATTGGTGTATATACGCATATGCAAGACATGATTAGTGCGACATTAAGCTTGTTAGCAGTGTATATGGTTGTCATTATCGCTTATTCCTATGCGAAAGAGGAAGGCATGAATGGAATGACAGCTGCTGTTATAGCGCTAGGTAGTTTCTTATGCTTAATGCCAATGTCAATTAAGGTTGGAGAAGAACAAATTCCGGCTATTTTAAATCAGTACTTAGGTAGTGATGGGATATTCGTTGCCATGTTTGTCGGGGTTTTCACAAGTAAACTGTATTGTTCATTAAAAAGGAAAAATATTGGAGTGAAATTGCCAGAATCAGTACCTCCGATGGTAGCTGATGCGATTAATCCTGTGTTTATTTCAATCATCATTTTCACGCTTATCTTCTTTATTAGAGTAATATTTGGCTATACGCCATATGAAAATATTTTTAACTTTGTAAGTCAAGTTATAGCGTTACCTGTAAAATTCATTGGATCGTCTGTTTGGTCAGTAATTGCTATCTTTACTTTTATGAATATATGTTGGTTCTTCGGTTTACATCCAGCACCAATTATAAATGTATGGTATAGTGCGACGGCTCCATTATTTACAGCAGCAATTACAGCTTTCGCTTCAGGAACACCATTTTCGGAAATTCCTTACTTAGCATTTAGCTTGATGCATTTTGCAGTTGCCATTGGTGGAACAGGAAATACGTTAGGTTTAGCAATAAACCTACTATTTGCGAAATCGGAGCAATATAAATCACTTGGAAAAATCGGTATCGTCCCAAATATCTTTAATATTAATGAGCCGATTGTATTTGGATTACCGCTTGTTCTGAATCCAATATATTTTATTCCATTAGTAGCATCTTCGATAGTTGGCGGGTTAATTGGTATCGTATTCCTTAAAATCACGGGAATTTTATCTACCTTTAACCCACTTATTGAATTGCCATGGGTAACACCAGCACCATTTGCAGGTTATATTTCTGGTGGTTGGTTACTATTAATCATGACGGTATTAATTATTATCTCTCAAATTCTACTATATTATCCGTTCTTTAAAATGGGAGATAAGAAAGCTTATGAGGCAGAACAACAAGCAGCAACTGAGCAATAATAATGTATCCCTCAAAAGCCCGATTGTTGTGGGCTAGTAATCAGTGGGGATGAACGAAACCCCACTGATTGTTTTTTGATTTATAAAAATAAAAAAATGTTAGGAGAATCGTTATGGAACAAAATGAATTAGTAGTATTTAAAATTATATCAACGGTAGGTAGCGCACGATCTTCATATATTGAAGCAATTCAAGAAGCAAAAATGGGTAACTTTGAACAAGCGAGACAATTAATGAATGAGGGTAGTGAAACTTTTATTGAAGGCCATAGAGCGCATGCTGGACTGATTAGTAGAGAAGCGGCTGGTGAAAAAGTAGAAGTTAGCTTATTACTAGCACATGCAGAAGATCAATTAATGAGTGCAGAAGGATTTAAAATTATAGCAGAAGAGCTTATAAGCGTTTATGAAACATTTTTAGTGAAACAAGTTTAATATAAAGTGAAACTTTAATCAGTGGGGGGTTTGTTCATCTCCACTGATCATCAGTCCGACTCCCACCTAACTTCTTTGCTCCACCTGAATTTTGAGGTGGGAGTTTTACTGCCTGCAAATAGCGGATAAACAAACTATAACAATACTATTTTTGAAAAGGAAAGGTAAAAATTATGCTCAATAGTTCATTTAAAAAAGACTTTTTATGGGGAGCTTCCACAAGTGCTTACCAAGTAGAAGGAGCCTATAATGAAGATGGAAAAGGCCTTTCTGTTCAAGATGTGAAAGTTATTCCTGAAGGTACGTCAGATTTTACAGTTTGTAGTGATCATTATCATCATTTTAAAGAAGATGTGAAGCTTTTTTCTGAATTAGGGCTAAAAGTATATCGGTTTTCAATAGCTTGGACTCGAATTCTTCCAAATGGTACGGGAGAAGTGAATGAAAAAGGTATTACATTCTATAGCAATCTTATTGATGAATTGCTGAAGCATGATATCGTACCGTTAGTAACGATGTATCATTTTGATTTACCGTATGAATTAGAGAAAAAGGGTGGATGGAGTAACCGTGCTACTATCGATGCATTTGTTGCATATTGTGAAATCCTGTTTGAACGTTTTGGAGACCGAGTAAAGAATTGGTTAACAATTAATGAACAGAACATGATGATACTACATGGACAGGCTGTTGGGACATCGATAGTATCTCAAAAAGAGCTATATCAACAAAATCATCATATGCTTTTAGCTGAGGCAAAGGTAACAAACTTATGTCACGAGATGATACGTGATGCAAAAATTGGTCCAGCACCAAATATTAGTTATGTGTATCCGAAAACATGTAAGCCGAATGATATAATTGCAGCTCAAAATTGTAACGCAATTCGTAATTGGCTATATCTCGATATGGCTGTATATGGTAGATATAACAATATAGCCTGGAATTTCATGAAAAGCAAAAATATCGAACCAGTCATTCTAGAGGGAGATATGGAGATTCTATCTAGTTCAAAACCAGATTATATAGCGTTTAACTATTATTCTTCTATTACTGTTAGTGAATATGATGAGAACTTTGTAATTGCTGAAGCTGCTGATCAACAAATTGAAGTAGGTGAAGAAGGGTTCTTCATGGGTGACGATAATGAACATCTAGAATTAACCGATTTCGGTTGGGAAATCGACCCAATTGGCTTCCGAGTTACATTAAGAGAAGTGAATGATCGTTATAACTTGCCAATTATCGTTACAGAGAATGGGATAGGTGCTTACGACAAAGTAGATGAAGATGGATCAGTGAAAGATCACTACCGAATTGATTATTTGAAAAAACATATTGAACAGATGGAATTGGCAATTGCAGATGGAGTGGATGTAATTGGTTATTGCCCTTGGGCGGCAATCGATTTAATTTCTACGCATCAAGGTTTTAGAAAAAGATATGGTTTTATTTATATAAATCGCGATGAAGATGATTTAAAAGATTTAAAAAGAATAAAGAAACAGAGCTTCTATTGGTATAAAGAAGTTATTTCATCAAATGGGAAAGAACGATAGCATATAGTTTCGAATTTCACATCATAGAGTGCGTACCTCAAGGTAAAATTATTTATTTTGAGGTGCGCATTTTTTATATGAAAAATAAAGCAGTTTGAACCGAAATGAATACCATCAAAATGTACGAAAGAAATATGTATATTTCCTACACTATGTATATACAAAAACTTTTTGGATATAGATATAATTTATTTACAGAACATTTAAAAAGTTATTCGAGGGGGTAGAAGAATGGCGATTCAAACAATTGGTATTGTCGGTGCAGGATCTATGGGGTCTGGCATTGCAAATTTAGCCGCATTAAATGGGTTTACAGTTATTTTACATGATATTGAAGAGCGTTATTTAGATAATGCAATACAACGTATGAATGGTTTTATGACTAAGAGTGTTACAAGAGGAAAGATGACGGAAGAAGATAAAGAAAAAGCGCTTGGCCGAATTCGACTCACTACAACTTTAGAAGATATGAAGGATGCGGATGTAGTTATTGAAGCCGTATTAGAAAAATTAGATTTGAAGAGGGAAGTGTTTGCAGCTCTAGATCGAATCGTTCCTGAAGGGGTTATACTTGCAACGAATACTTCATCCATGTCTATAACAGAGATTGCTTCAGCAACGAACCGTCCAGAACGTGTGGCGGGCATGCATTTCTTTAATCCCGCACAACTTATGAAACTTGTAGAAGTTGTTCGTGGTTATCGAACGAGTGATGAAACAGTCGAAGAATTGAAAGCGCTATCTAAAGGGCTTTCGAAAGAACCAGTTGAAGTAAAGAAGGATTCCCCAGGATTTATTGTGAATCGAATTATGATTCCGCAATTTATAGAGGCAATTAAATTGTTAGAAGACGGCGTTGCCTCTGCAGAAGATATTGATAAGGCTGTTACACTCGGTCTTAATTATCCGATGGGGCCATTTACACTTCAAGATTTTGCAGGTGTAGACATTGGTTATCATGTGATGGAGTACTTCAAAGAAGAATTAAATAATGATCAATACGCGCCGCCGCTTCTTTTAAAACAGCTAGTTAGAGCAGGTAGACACGGCAAAAAAACAGGTGCAGGTTTTTATGATTATGAATAAAGAATGGGGGATTAAGTTATGAATTATGAGTTTTTAATTTGTGAAATTGAAAATAGAGTTGCGATCGTTACAATTAATCGACCACCTGTAAATCCATTGAATACACAAGTGTTTCATGAACTTTCCGGTCTATTTGGTGAACTAGAGGCAAATGAAGAAGTACGAGTAATCGTTCTTACAGGAAGCGGAAGGAAGGCATTTGTCGCAGGCGCTGATATTAATGAAATGGCAGCACTTGATCTTGTCGGTGTAACCAAAATGAATAAGACTTCACGAACAGTATTTAGCAAAATTGAAAATATGTCAAAACCAGTTATTGCTGCGATAAATGGATTAGCTCTTGGTGGTGGTTTTGAACTTGCACTCGCATGTGACTTACGCATTTGTTCGGATCAAGCAAAATTCGCTTTTCCAGAAGTGGGACTCGGAATTATTCCTGGAGGCGGAGGTACACAGCGTCTTCAAAAGATTGTCGGCCAAGGTATAGCGAAAGAATTACTCTATTTCGGAGATATGTTTGATGCGCAGCGTGCGTTCGATTTACATATTGTCAATAAGGTAGTAACTGCGGAAGAGTTGTTTGAGTTTGCAAAGGAATGGGCGTATAAATTAGCAAAAAAACCACCAGTAGCACTTCAAATGTTAAAAACGGCGGTAAATGTAGGAAGTAATGCTGATCTTGAAACAGGCTTAATCATTGAAAGTACCTGTTTTGGAAATGCTTTCGCAACAGAGGATCGCAAAGAAGGATTACAAGCATTCGTTGAAAAAAGAAAACCAGTATATCTAGGGAAATAATGAGGTGAATGGGATATGAAAGAAATTGTTTTATTAGAGGGAGCGAGGACTCCGTTCGCTGAAATTTCGGGATCGTTTCGAGGATTAAATGCAACAGAATTAGGGGCAATTGCGGCTAAGGAAGCAATACGAAAAGCATCTATATCTGCTGAAGATATTAATCAAGTTGTATTTGGTAACGTTCAGCAGTCTAGTAAAGATGCACATTTATTGGCAAGGCATGTTGGTTTAAAAGCTGGAGCGCCTATTCATGTCCCAGCTTTGACGATTAATCGTCTTTGCGGAACTGGTGTTGAATCTATTTTAACAGCAGCTCGTTATATTCTTAGCGGGGAAGCAGACGTTGCACTTGCCGGAGGAACGGAGAACATGAGCCAAGTTCCGCATGTAATACCTGGAATGAGATGGGGAAGTCCACTCGGCGGTCCGGCTATAGAAGATTGGTTATGGGATGGTCTGTATGATACGTATGGTAAATGTACGATGGGAGAAACTGCAGAAAATTTGGCTGCAAAATATAACTTAACGAGAGAAGAAGTAGATCAGCATGCACTCTCTAGCCATGAACGAGCTCTTTTAGCAAGGGAGAAAGGGTATTTAAAAGAAGAGATTGTTCCAGTAACAGTGAAAGGAAGAAAAGGAGAACAGGTCATTGAAGAAGATGAGCATATCCGTCATACGAGCTTAGAAAAACTTGCAAAGCTAAAGCCGCGCTTTGTGGAAAATGGTGTCGTAACTCCTGGTAGTGCAAGTGGGATGGTAGATGGTGCAGCGGCAGTTGTTTTAGCATCAAGCGATTATGCAAATGAAAGAGGATTAAAACCGATTGCTAAGCTCATTTCTTGGGCTGTTGTTGGAGTAGAACCGAAGTATATGGGGATTGGACCGGTTCCAGCTATTCAAAGTGCATTAGAAAAAGCGAATCTAACTTTAGCAGACTTAGATTTGATTGAAATTAATGAAGCATTTTCAGCGCAGTACTTAGCTTGTCAAAAAGAATTAGGGTTCGATCTTGATAAAGCGAATGTAAATGGAGGGGCAATTGCGATAGGCCATCCACTTGCTGCGAGTGGAACAAGAATTTCTCTATCCTTAATTTATGAATTAAGAAGAAGAAATAAAAAGTATGGGGTATCCGCTGTTTGTATTGGCGGAGGGCAAGGAATTGCAGCGATTTGGGAAGCGTTGTACTAGAAAAACCAGGGAGAGTCCTTCCTGGTTTTCCTACATCGTTTGTCCTGCTATAAGTATGGGATAAAAAACGCGAGCTAGTAGGTAAGACGATAGAAAGTGAGTGAGAGAATGAAAAAGAATAGGAACTTATTAGCGGTGTATGAGCTGTTAGAATTTGTTACTTCATCTTATGGTGAAAAAGAAGCGATATATGATTTAACGAGACGAATTACATACAAACAATTGAAAAATGAAGTAGATTGTTTGGCTACTGCATTTAAGAGACTAGGAGTAAGTAAAGGAGACCGTATCGCCGTATCTCTACCAAACTGGTCCGAAACAGTAGTAATTTATTTTGCAGCAGCAAAATTAGGAGCAATAATCGTTCCTTTTAATCCAAAATATAAATCATATGAAATTGAATTTATATTGAAAAGTTCAGCTCCGAAGTTATTAATAGCATCCGGAGAATTTGAAAAGAATGTTGGTTTTGAAAAAGTACTTACTATGGTACAAAAAGCTATTACAGTACGGTTTCCGCAAGAGAATCTCAGTTCGTATGAGCAGTTAATGCGTACAGAAACAATAGATATTGAACAGGTAAATATAAATGTGAATGAAGATTTGTTTTGTATATTATATACGTCAGGAACGACGGGAACCCCAAAAGGTGTAATGGTTACACACCGTGCTGTTGTACAATCTGCACAAACGATAGGAATAGAGCTGCATTGTACACAAGATGATGTATTTATTATTTCAGCACCACTGTTTCATATTTTCGGTATGGCAATTAATATGCTTTGTGCAGTAGCGATGGGAGGACGAATGATACTACAAGAAAAATTCCGTCCGCGAGAAACTTTACAATTAATTGAACAAGAAAAGGTAACCATCCAAAAAGGCGTACCAACAATGTTTATAAAAGAACTAGAATTAGAGGATTTTAATAAATATGATTTATCTTCATTGCGTGCTGGATTAGTTGGAGCTGCACCTATTCCGGCAAAAACAGTGACGGAGATACGAGAACGGATGGGAATTAACCTTTGTCAATCATTTGGGATAACTGAAACGGTTTCTATTACGATGACCTCGTATGGTGATACAAAGCAGAACATAACAGAAACTCTTGGAAAGGCTATCCCAGGAGTAACATTGAAAATTGTCGATGAAAATAGAGTAGCGCTCCCGCCAGGGGAAGTGGGCGAAATCGCAGTTAAGGGATTTGGAGTAATGAAAGGTTATTATAATATGCCTGAACAGACAAAACAGGTTTTGGATAATGATGGTTGGTATTATTCAGGAGATTTAGGCACCCTTGATCATCAAGGATATTTAAGGTTTGTAGGGCGAAAGAAAGAGATGATTATAAGAGGTGGCTTAAACGTTTATCCACAGGAGATTGAAGCAGTCATTATGAAACATCCAAAAGTAATCGAAGCTGCAGTTGTAGGTCTTCCAGATAAAGTGCTCGGGGAAGTTGCGTGTGCGGTCATACGGTTAAAAAATGGAGAAGTAAGTTCAGAAGAAGAAATGAAACTCTATCTTAAAGAGAAAATGGCAATTTATAAACTACCAGAGAAAGTGATCTTTACTGATGAATTCCCTGTAACAGCAAGTGGGAAAATTCAAAAGTTGAAACTGAGAGAACAAGTATCTTCAAATATTAGTCCAACAGTTTGATAGATAGGAGGTAAAGGCATAATGGAAGAATATACTTTTCAAGTGAGATGGGGAGATACAGATGCTGCGGGCATTGTGTACTATCCTAATTTTTATAAATGGATGGACGAAGCAACTCATGAATATTTTAAAAAAATTGGTTTTCCTTCCGCCGAACTTTACGAAGAACAACAAATTGGTTTGCCCTTACTAGAAGCAAAATGCCAATTTAAGTCACCTCTTCGTTTTGAAGATCAAGTAGTTGTGAAAAGTACTGTGAACGAATTGCATAATAAAGTTTTTACAATTCAGCATGTTTTTGTAAAAGGGGAACGGGTTGTAGCAGAAGGTTATGAAACTCGTGCATGGACTTCTTTCAAAGAAAAAGCGAAAGCGCATCCAATACCTGAGGATATTCGGAAGAAGATGATGCCGGAGATAAAAACTGTAGGGAGTTAAAGAAAGAAGAGTGAGGAAATCATAATGGGAAATTGTTAATAAAGGGGAGATATTGATGGGAAAAGAAAAAAAATATGATGCCATTGTTGTTGGTGCGGGCCCGGTAGGACTTGTAGCAGGACTTGCATTACAAAAGAAGGGGATATCAACTTTAGTAATAGAGGGAGATTCATTTGGAAGACCACGTCCAGGAAGTAGAGCAATTTATTTACACAGTGCTTCGTTAAAACTACTGGAGGAGACTTCAGAAGGCCTCGGTTTCACACTTGCTCATAACGGAATTATTTGGCCTGTAAAACGAACGTTTTATAAAGGGAAAGAAGTATATGTACGAAATTACGGTAAGGATGAAAATCTTAAGTTTAACCGATTGCCTCATTTCACAGCTCTTCATCAAGATGAGATCGAAAAGCATATGTATGAGGCGTGTATAAAAGCGGGCGTTGAATTCCTTTGGGATGCTCCAGTTAAAAATTTACACATTACAGACTCTGGAGTAGAAGTAACAATCACAAATGACGAAATCTTGAAGGCGCAGTATGTAATTGGATGTGATGGAGCTCGTTCAATCGTAAGAGAGGAAGCGGGATTAAAGTTTGAAGGCCCACGCACGGCAGATACTTTTATCGTCGTGGATGCAAAAGAAGATGAAACAGATCCACTTCCTTTAGAAAGAATATTCCATTACCAGCATCCAGCTATGGAGGGAAGAAATGTAATGTTTGTTCCGTTTAAAGGCGGATGGCGTATTGATTTACAACTGCTTGAGTCAGATAATCCAGATGATTATACAAATATTGAAAGTGCTAAGAAATGGTTGCCAAAAGTAATGGATGCTAAGTACGCTGATAGGATTACATGGGTGTCTTCCTACCGTTTCCATCAAGTAGTGGCAAATTCATTTACTGACGTAAAACGTCGTGTTCTTCTAGCTGGAGAAGCAGCACATTTATTCGCCCCGTTCGGTGCACGTGGATTAAATTCTGGAGTTCCAGATGCAGTTCTTGCTGCGAGAGGTATTGAGAAAGCACTACAATCTCATTCTGAAGAAGAGCGAGTGTGCGCGATTGAAGCAGCTGCAAACGAACGCCGAATTGCAGCGAAATGGAACCGCGATGCTTCAACCACTGCGCTTCATCACCTTCAGGGAAATTCTCCTGAAATGAACATGAAACGCGACATTGCTGCCTCAATGGTATCTATCGTTCCGAGGCTTGGAAGATGGCTTGATGAGGGACCATACGGACCGAAATTTGGACCTCCTGAACTGACAACGAAATATTAAAATTATAAAAAAAATTAGATGAGTAACGTGAACAAGATGAAAGGAGCGATAAGAAATGGTTTTGTCTCAATTCATGAATGAAGAAAAGTATGGTTCTCATGCCCGTTCTACAAATGGAATGATTGAGCGGTTAATGACGATGAACTGGTATAGGAACATTGGACAGCAAAATCTAGAGGCTGAGAAGAAAATAGATCAATTTATGAGTTCTCTAAACGTTAGTGAATATGAAATCAAATGGATTTCAAGAAACCAATTACATGAGACAATCGGGCGGATTTCCTTTGAAGGTAATGCTTTATGGGGGGCACTAGCAGAAGTGCCAGATCAATTGAAAGAAAAAATTGTACGCGCTGGTAACGAAAAACTTCTTGTAGATGTAGTAGATAAAGTACCAGAAGCAATCTTTCATGGTGTTTATAAAGAAGTTTTCAAGCATTTCGGAGAGGAAAAAACAGTGAAATTTCTCGTCGGGCATGCGATGTATGTAAGTGTTCTTGCATGCGCTGCTGAATTAGCTGAAGAAAAAAATGTATTGCTGCCAATTATAGAGTTAATAGAAATGGGACATGTACCACTTGGTCCAGAAGGAAATACTTTTTATCTTTTATAACAAAGAGTAAGGCCGGAAAGTTATACGCTACTATCGTTCAAGGTAGAATTTTCATTCATATAAAGGAAAGGGAGATTACTATGAAACTTGTTACTTTTACACGTAATGGAGAAACGAGAATTGCTGCGTTAGAGAACGGAAATTTGATTGATCTGCATGCTGCTTTTAAAGCGAAATTGACAAGCGAAGGAAACCTTAGGGCCGCTCAAATTGCAGAGGCGTATATACCAAAGGATATGAATGGATTTTTACAAGGTGGAACGGAAAGTATGAATTTAGCAAAAGATGCAATCGCTTATGCGCTTATGAAAAACCATGAAGATAAATTGGTTTTTGCAGAAGGTGAAGTGAAAATAGAAGCTCCAGTACCTGCGCCAGGAAAAATTATATGTGTAGGTCACAATTATCGTGAACATATTTTGGAAATGAAACGCGAATTACCTGCATTTCCAGTCATCTTTGCGAAGTTTGCCAATACAGTAATCGGTCCAGAAGATGATATTCCGTATTACCCGATTTCTGAACAACTAGATTACGAAGCTGAATTTGCTTTTGTAATCGGAAAGCGTGCTCGAAATATTTCAGAAGGAGATGCCCTCCAATATGTAGCTGGTTACACAATTGCGAATGATATTACTTATCGTGATATTCAGCGCCGTACGATTCAATGGCTTCAAGGGAAGACAGTTGAAGGAAGTGCTCCAATGGGACCGTGGTTAATTACCTCAGATGAATTAACGAACCCATCTGGCTTGGAAATAGTCTTAACAGTGAATGGAGAGACACGTCAGCAATCTAATACTGCTAATTTAGTATTCTCGGTGCAATATCTCGTTTCGTTTTTATCCGGTTTAATGACACTAGAGCCAGGGGATGTCATTTTAACAGGTACGCCAGGTGGTGTAGGTGTTGCACGTAATCCGCAAGTATTTCTTAAAGATGGAGATCTCGTTCGTATTGAAGTTGATGGAGTAGGCGTACTTGAAAATAAAGTAAGACAAACAGTAGAGGTGCCAGTACTATGACGAAAAGCTTGCAAATCCACGCAGCCGAGTCTGTTTATGAATCAATCGATAAGATCAAGACTATTGTTAAGTCTTTGCCAGAGGAAATCATCTATTGGAAACCTTCAGAAGATGAATGGTCAATTATGCAAATTATTACACATGTAGCGGAAGCTATTCCGTATTGGGCAAAAGAAATTAACAATATTAAAGTAAACCATGAAAATGTATGGGGCCGCGGTTTAACAGATGGAGTACGTCTACAAGCAGTATCAGAAGAGAATATAAACAAAAAATCTATAGAAGAAGTCATAGAGCAGCTGTCTTCTATACCACTCATCATAGAAAATGTACTAAACACATTAACAGACGAAGAGTTAAATATTCAGGCTCCAAGTCGTAATCCTCGTTTTAACAATAAGCCGATTGACTTTATCGTGAATCACCTCATCGTAGAACATACAGAAAAGCATTATAAACAAATCGAACGGAATTTATGTAAATTTAATGAGCGATAAAGGGGGCAAATAAAATGGCGGAAAAAAATGCTTTTTTTGAAAGTACACTCGTACAAGATTTCAATCGTGATATAGAACAATATCATCTCGGACCACTTTGGAACGCGATCCCAGATTTAATGAAACATACACCTGAGCCTCATGCACAAGCGTACCTTTGGAAATCTGAATTGCTTCAAAAGAAGTTAACGGAGGCGACACAAATATTTACACCAGACCGCGGGGGAGAACGCCGGGCCATCTACTTTCAAAATCCTGGACTTAATTATAGAAAACCTTGGGGATGGGCATCGACCACCCAAACATTATATGCAGCGGTTCAATTAATACAACCTGGAGAAACCGCTCCGTCACATCGGCATGTTCAAAATGCATTACGTTTCGTCATGGAAGGAGAAGGGGCTTACTCAATTGTGCAAGGAGAGCGTATTTTCATGGAACGAGGAGACTTTTTAACAACTCCAAATGGACTGTGGCACGGACATGGTCACACAGGTGACAAACCGATGATTTGGATGGATTGCCTTGATATTCCGACCATTTATTATCTCGGCGGTACGTTCTTTGAGCCGTATCCAGAAAAAATTGAACAGCCAAACGTGCCGGACAATTATACTGCTCAGCGTTATGAAGGTGGAATGGTTCGACCGATTTCCGACCGATATGCAAAGAAAGCTCCACTTAGTTCATACAAATGGTTAGGGACGGAAGCAGCGCTTAACGGATTAAGTCGTTTTGAGCCAGATGCTTACGATGGTTATGCTGTTGAATATATAAATCCATCGAACGGTGAAACAGCGTGTCCAACGATTGCAGCTTGGATGCAAAAATTGCCGAAGGGATTCAAAGGAAAAGCACATCGCCATACACATGCATCAATTTATCATGTGCATGAAGGGGCAGGATATACAATAATTAATGGTGTTCGCTTCGACTGGTCTAAAGGAGACTTCTTTGTTGTACCAAACTGGGCATGGCACGAACACGTTGCGCTAGAAAATAGTTATGTATTTTCAACAAACGACCTGCCTATTTTAGAAAAGTTCGGGTTAGAGCGGAAACAGGAATATGAGAATAATAACGGATATCAAACGATCACTGGAGAGTTTGAACCAGCTCTACCTTGATATTGTATAAAAAAGTGCCCTCTAGTAAAGAAAATATCATACAAGAGGGCACTTTTTCTATTTGTTAATTAATAAGCCTTCAACACATGAAGTAAATAATCTTTCCGATTTAGCGGATTAAAGTCAACACGTTTTCGAGTAGGGAAGGGAGCCGTCAGCTTTGTGAAACCAGTTGGCTTTGTTGTGAAGATACCTTCTCCTTCTGTAAATGAATGGAGCATTCGTTTAAAATTCTCTGTTTTCTCAATAGGTAACGATCCAGTTAAGTGATAAGAATCATTATGCAATATAGGCTCTGCGAAAGTTGCTGGGATGGCAGCTAGTTTATACATTGCGGTACTAATTGCGTGCTCAGGAACAGTTAATTCGAATTCATTTAATGGTTCATATACACAAGTTTCAGCTTGTTTTAAAGCATCCATTAATACGAGTGGTGTTAAATTTCTAAAGTCACTCGCTGTTGTAACAGGGCTTGCATAGCCGGTATGTGTTAATGTGACGATAATGTCCGTAACTTCCCATCCAAATAAACCTTGTTTTAACGTTTGAAATACTGTATCTTCAATCGCTTTATGAAATGCTAAAGGTAGTGATCCAAGTTCAACACCTAAGTTATACGTTATGCCAGAGTTAAGTTCACCACGTTCAACTTTGAAACCGATTGTTGCGTAAAAAGGATTCTCTTTTTCGCCCATTACATCAAAGCTATTCCCTATGCCAATTGGTTTTTCAATACATACAACTCGCGTGTTTGAAAAGGTAACTTGTAAATTGTATTTTTCATAAAGTGTTGTTTCGATAACTTCTTTTTGTACTTCACCGAAAAGGCGAATGTATAGTTCATTATGAACATCGTCTTTCCAAACTTTAATGAGAGGATCTTCTTCGCATAGCTCCATAAGTGCAGCGTATAAATCATGAATTCGCTCTTTTGCTACTACATCAATAGCAGCTTCCATTTGCGGTTCGGCAAAGTGAATATCTTTTATATAATCCGTCCACTCACCGATAATATCACCAATTTTGATATTCGTAAGTCCCCATACTTTGCAAAACTCTCCACTATGAACAGTAGAGGCTTGAACTGCATTTCCATTATGAAATATGCACATTTTTTTAATCTTCTCTTTATGTGATAGAGACTCACTGCGCTGAATATCAACATATTTTCTAACGTGTAAACAACCAGAAAATAGTCTTACGTAAGCAATCTTTTCGCCAGAAGATTCACGTTCAATTTTAAAAACAACACCGGATAATGTTTCATCTTGTGCCGATTTAGTAGCTGGAATTAAGGCTGAAATATTTTTAAGTAATTCAGTTACTCCTATACCTGTCATTGCTGAACCAAAAAAGATAGGAAACACATTTGCTTGCTGTATTTGCTTTTCGAGTTCTTTTCTTAATAGTGCATCCGGTATTATTTCGTTATTTACATATGACTCAAGCAATGATTCGTTAAATGGTGCTAATCGTTCCATACAATCGTCATAGGATTTATATTCAATAATCCGTACTTCCTTTGTACCTTCGTTTTCTACAGAGTAGAAGGGGCATGCTTCATTTGAAAGAAGCTCTTTTATTTGTTTCACAACTTTTTCAGTATTTGCGCCACTACGGTCTATTTTATTAACAAATAATATAGTAGGTATGTTTAATTTCTGTAATGTCCGCATTAAAATCTTTGTTTGTGCTTGCACACCTTCAACGGCAGAGATAACTAAAATTGCACCGTCTAAAACGCGGAATGATCGCTCCACTTCAGCGATAAAATCAGCGTGTCCAGGTGTATCAATGACATTTACTTTTAAACTGTCAATAAAGAAAGAAACGACCGATGCTTTAATCGTAATTCCGCGTTGTCTTTCTAATTCCATTGAGTCAGTTTGCGTATTACCACTATCTACTCGGCCAATTTCTTTAATCACATTCGTCTCATAAAGAATTCGCTCAGTCAAACTCGTCTTGCCAGCGTCTACGTGCGCGACAATCCCTATATTTATTGTTGTCATATATAAATATCCTCATTTCATTTTCCATTTTCATTTCCTCATTTCTATTTGTGTATTGCCGCATTACAATCACTCTCCAGTCATTTGAATTATTACTATTATAATGTAATTTACATTTTTTGTAACGCGACAAAGCGCCTTAATTTGGAAAAAATAAAAATGAAAACAAAATGCTTGCATTCTAAATCGATATAGATTATATTAATTGACATATCAATTATTGATACATCAAATGTTTTTTATATTGGATGTAAAGGAGGGGTAATTTGACAAGTTCATGCTCAAAAGAAGCAATAATTTTATATAAATTACACTTTCTAAATAAAGAAGTAAGTTCGAAGTTTGAAGGGTGTACGGGTATGAGTCAATCTAGACTAGAGCTTATACTTCAGTTATATGAAGTAGATGAAATTAGTCAAAAAGCACTTCAGCAAGAAGTGAATATTGATAATGCCGCGATTACGAGGCATTTAAAACAGCTGGAAGCAAACGGAATGATTACAAGACGTAAAAATCCAGATGATAACAGAATTACGTTAGTTTCTCTTACAGAAGAGGGGCGAAATAAAATTCAAGTGTATCAAGAGGAAAAAGAGCGTTTCGCTACTTCAGCATTCAAAGGATTAAGTGAAGAAGAACGCGACAATCTTTTAACGATGTTAGACCGCATTCAAGAAAATATAAAAGAACTTTAAAAAAGGGAGAATACAACTATGACTAACTCAGTAAAAACAAATGATTTTAACGAAATTTTAACAGGACGCCGTTCAATCCGTAAGTACGATTCTTCAGTGAAAATTAGCAAAGAAGAAATGACTGAAATTCTTACAGAAGCAACACTTGCACCATCTTCAGTAAACATGCAACCATGGAGATTCCTTGTTATTGAAAGTGACGAAGCAAAAGCAACACTTGCGCCACTAGCGAAATTCAATCAATCTCAAGTAGAAACATCTTCAGCGATGATTGCTGTATTTGGTGACTTAAACAACTTTGATAACGCAGAAGAAATTTACGGTACAGCAGTAGAGCGCGGACTTATGCCAGCTGAAGTAAAAGAAGATCAAATGAAAAAACTTTCAGGTTACTTCTCAATGGTTACACCAGAAGTAATGAAAGATACTGTACTAATTGACGGTGGTCTTGTAGCGATGCAATTTATGTTAGCAGCACGTGCTCACGGCTATGATACTTGCCCAATTGGTGGATTTGAAAAAGACCAAATCGCAGAAGCTTTCGGATTAGACAAAGAGCGTCACGTACCAGTTATGTTAATTTCAATCGGAAAAGCTGCTGACAGTGGTTATCCATCAGTACGTCTTCCAATTGAAAAAGTTGCTGAGTGGAAGTAATTTTATAACAAAACAGAAATAAGTGAGATATGAGAGGGGAAACACCATGATTATTATTCACGCAATATTTCAAGTAGATCCAGCAAAACAACAATCATTTTTAGAAGAAATTCAGCCACTACTTCATGGTTCAAGAGAAGAAAGTGGAAATGTATCTTACGATTTATATAAAGATACTGAAAAAGAAAGTGTTTATACGATGGTAGAAGTATGGAAAGATGAAGCAGCAGTTGCGAGTCATAATACGAGTGAACACTTCACATCTTTCGTTAGTAAAGCATCACAGTTTTTAACTGCTCCGCTTGATATAAAGGTTTATAGCGGTGGACTAGTAAAATAATATGGTTATAGAAGATGACTTTGGCGTATGGTCTTACCCCAGTCAAGTAGACAGTAATAGATTAGGTGTCTTTTCATTAAGCAGCCTTAGTTCCAAATTCAATAGGACTAAGGTTGTTTAATCTTTTTTGAAATCTTTTGTTATTGTAATAGCTCATATATCTTTTAGTAGCCTTAAAAACTTCTGCTTTTTCATGAAACGTATGTCTATAAAAGCATTCTGCCTTAAAGTGACTAAAAAAGCTCTCTATACATGCATTATCATAACAATCTCCCTTCCTAGACATACTCACAGTTATTTTGTGCTTTTTAAGTAATTGGTTATATTTTTTTGATGTATACTGATAACCTCGGTCGCTATGTAATACTGTTTCGTGGACTTTTCTTTTTCTTAAGGATTTATTAACTGTGTCTGTAACTAATTTTAAATTGTTGTATTCGCTCATTTGGTAGGCCACAACTTCGTTATTGTAAAGGTCTAGTATCACGGAAAGATATATGCGCTTTTTGTTAAAGGTAAGATAGGTTATATCTGTAACCCATTTTTGATTTGGTCTTGTAGTTGAAAACTCTCTGTTTAACAGATTTTCCGACACGACGCATTGTTCTTTTAAACCAAAATGCCTCCACTTTTTCTTTCGAATCTTAGCTTGTATCCCCATTTTTCTCATTAAACGATATACTCTTTTGTGATTTACCTGTAAACCATAATACTTTGTAAGCCATATACAAATTCTTCGGTAACCATAGCTACCATTTATATCTGGATCTCGTTCGCATTCTATTATTTTAGACATGATAAATTGGTCCTCTTTCATCTTTTCAGAGGGATCGTTGATTCTTTTTTTCCACTTATAATACCCACTTCTTGAAACACCTGCAATTTCACAAAGCAATACAATTGAAAAGTTCTGTTTTAAGGTATGAATGACCTCGTATTCTACTGACTTGATTTTTTTGACCTCATCTCCTTTTTCGTAGCTAATAGCTTTTTTAAGTATGCGTTTTCCGCTTCTAATCGTTGTATTCTAGCATCTTGATTTATTTCATTTGTTTGTCTAGATCTTCCACGTTTTTCTTGTAGGCCCAGAATCCCTTCATTTTTATATTTTTTAATCCATCTATCTATAACTGAATATGTAACTCCTAATTCCTTTCCAATTAATTTACTTCCAATTCCTCTATGTAAGTACAATTCAATAGCTTTCATTTTAAAATCGATTGAAAAAGTTCTTCTAATTTTCCCCATAAAAAAATCCCCTCCATAATAAACAGTAAAGTAACTTTCTTTCAACTGTCTACTATAAGGGGATCATATCAGTATGCTGAGGTCATCTTTTTTATTTTGATAGGAACATAGTTACTTCTAATGTGATGTGTTATAATTTGGAAAATAAATATTCTTAATTTTAAAAATATTTAAAGGTGGTAGTGAAATATATGAACATATTAAAGAAAATCACTAACAATATTTCAAAGGTCATTATAGGGAAAAATGAATCGATTGAACTCGCAGCTATAGCTCTTATAGCGAGAGGACATATTTTATTAGAAGATGTACCTGGGACAGGAAAAACAACTTTAGCGAAAAGTCTGGCTAAAAGTGTGGACGCTAAGTTTCAAAGAATACAATTTACAGCTGATACTTTGCCTGGAGATGTTATTGGTCTCGAATATTTTGATGTGAAGGAATCGGAATTTAAAACGAGGTTAGGGCCTATTTTTGCAAATATAGTATTAGTGGATGAAATTAATCGAGCTGTACCGAGAACGCAATCTTCGTTACTTGAAGTTATGGAAGAACGTACTGTTACAATTGCGAAACAGACACATTCATTACCAGAACCTTTTTTAGTTATTGCAACGCAAAACCCTCTCGAGTCAGCTGGCACTTTTCCTTTACCAGACGCCCAATTAGACCGGTTTTTACTTACTATACGCCAAGGTTACCCTACGAGAGAAGCGGAAAAGGAAATGATGAATCGGTTCCAAACGAATGATCCATTAGAAACGCTGCATTCTATTATTTCGAGTGAAGAAATAATAAATATACAAAAACGTGCAAGGGAAGTGTTAGTAGGGAGTGATGTGCAAGATTATCTTCTTGAAATTATTGAAGCAACCCGTAAGCATGAGTTAATTGAAATTGGTGTAAGCCCGCGAGGCACATTGGCATTTATGCGGGCAATCCAAGCACGAGCAATATTAAATGAAAGAGATTACTGTACACCAGATGATATAAAACTACTAGCTGCATCCGTTTGTGCTCATCGGTTAACGTTAACGATTGAAGGGGAGATGAAAACGACGAAAGAACAAATCATGAAAGAAATTCTTCATACGATTAGTGTGCCAGTGGAGAATGTACGATGAATCAACAGCTTGTGTATACACCTTTAGCGGAGCCTTTCGTAATAGGAGTTATGTCAGTTGTAGCCGTTATTTTATGTGTATTTTCAAGTAATCTACTCATATTATCTCTCGTATTTTTGTATGTAATTTTAATAGGTACTATGCATGTGTACATACGTAAAGTATCTCGTGTTGAATGGGAATACAGTCAAGGGAATTCAAACGTTTTTATAGGTGAAACAAATATGTGCAAATTGAAAATTTCAAACAAGTCGATATTTCCTATTTTCAATATCGTATTTCGATTTAAATGTGAAAATAAGTTAAATTGGAATCATGATGAAATAAACAAAAATCATAGTACAGGTTCAAATTATTATATGAATTTTAATTTAAAAGGAGGAGAGGCAGTTTCATTTGATTTGCAAGCTGTAGCTTTAAAAAGAGGAATCGCGAAATGGGAAGAAGTTGAAATTGTTATTACTGATCCCTTTGGATTCATAACGAAACATATAACATATAAACAAGTTGATACGCCGTCCTATTTAGTTTTACCAGCCGTTCCGAAAATACAAGTTCCTGAATTACAAGAATGGTCACGGGGATTTCGAAAAGCGATGTCTTCCCCGCTATATGATGAAACGAAAGTAATGGGAGTGAAATCTTATGAAAATGAAGATTTTCGTTCTATACATTGGGGTGCAACGGCAAAAACAGGGATGATAACTGCGAAAAAATACGAACGAACACAATCAGATAAATATGCGATTTATCTCAACTTGCAAAATAAAAGCGGTATTTCTTTGAGAAATGATACAGAGGAACTAATTGAATTAACGGCAGGCATATGTAAACAACTGCTTATGCAAAACTGTTCATTTGAAGTATGGATCAATAGCGTGAAAGATAATGGATTGTTGCATATAAAGAACGGTCATAATCGGAAACATTTGCAAAATGTATTAAAGGTACTTGCCTCTATATCGGATCAAGATACGCCTGTATCATCTTCTTATTTTTATACAGCAGGATTTCGTCGTAAGGAATTGGATGCAGTTCCTTTAATTCTTGGTACTTCCCCAAGGAAATACACCAGAACGAATAAATGGGTTGTAATAAAAGAATAAGAAGGGGTTTATGTCATGGCTAATAAAGAGCGACATATGAAAGTGAAGTTGTGGAGTGTTAGAGTTTTAATACTACTTTTCTTTATGGTGAGTGCGATAACGTTATCAAAAGGTGTTGTGCATGTGCAAGACATAGTAAAAGGGCTTTTTTCTAGTAAGACGGAGACAATATCGGAAAGAAATTATGATTTTACTAGTATAAATGAACGGTTTGATGAGTCTGAAAGAATTATAGATGAAGAAACAGGAGGTGCAGATACAAGAACGATAATAAATAGAAAAATTCCAGTTTTTGAACGAAAAAATTCATGGAGTGATGTATTTTCTGTTCTTTCAAATTCATGGATTACTATAGCTTTTTATGTGATAATCGCAATGTTAATTATATATTCCATCTACAAGTATATTAGGAAAAGATTGACGAAAACAGAAATAGTACAAGAGAAAGAATCGGTAACAAAGAAAACTGTGGTAAAAAGTACAAAGAATGAAAAAGTCATTAATCAGTTAGAGCAGTCATTGCCTACAGACAGAATAAGGAAAACGTTAGTTGAATGGGAAAGAACTTTACCATTTCATGAACAGAGAAGGTCTTATGAAACGATACAACAATGGTTAAAACGAATATGTCGAACGAGAGATATTATTCCGATATATGAGTCTGTTCGTTATGGTGAAAAGACGTATACGGAGTTAGATGTTAAGAAGACTATGCGGTGGATAGAGCGGGATGGAAAAGGGCGATGTGAATAGTAGAATGTATTATATCAAAATAAAATGATGACTGAGTTAATCTGAATATGAAAGTTATATAAGTAAATAAAATTAGCTGTAAATTAATTTTATTTACTTATATTTAATTGCATGTTAATGTATACTTAATTTTTTAATATCTCTACCAATGGAAAAAGAATATACAAGCTATATGGAACTCTTTGTAGAGTATTGCTTCTTTAATTGTTCATGAGTGTATCTTTGTTTTATTAATATAGAATGAAAAAAGGATACATTAGAGCTAAACGATTAATGGGTAGCATGTTAATAAAAAATTACATGAGTTTAGTAAAAACTTATAATTTATTTTTAAGGGTGTGAAAATATAATGAAACCGGTATTGAAAAGCATACTTATTTCCTTTACTTTTTCTGCAGTAGGGATGTGTTGGTTGCTGTTCATGTTATTTAGAGGAGGCGGAGACTGGTTATTGTCTTGGATAGGTGTATTAATGGCATATTTATCTTTATACACTTTAATAGATTTATATTGTAAAAATACATACGAAAAAACATTAAATATAGTGCTTATAAAATCAACAGTTACTACCTTTAGTTTTGGAGTATTAGGAATCATATTTGGTATAATACACGAGCTATTAACACCATGGAGTCTCAGTTTAATGGTTTGGTATTGGTTGCTAACTCTACTTTTATTTTTAACGACCATAATATTATTAGTTAGTTTAGTATTTGTAAATCGTAAAGATCAAAATTTCCCCGGGGTATATAGATTACTTATACTTCTAAATTTACTTCTTACGTTAGGACCAGTATTGTGGCCACTATTTCTTACTATTATTGGAAATGGCATGAACGCTAGTGCAGGATGGTAAAAGTGAATGAAATAAAAAGTTGATATAGGGTTTTAAGTATGTAAGTGAACGTGTTCTGATAAATTGAAAATGATATTATCCCCTTTAGGTAGACAGTGTAAAAAGACCATGTACATACATGGATGTTACACTATTACTTGGAGGGGATTTTTCATGACTAAAAAAGGCTTAACTTTTAATATATATTCAGAAGAATTAAAGTTATCAGCTGTTCAAAGTTATTTAAACGGAGAAGGAAGTTACAATACGATAAAGGAAAAATATCAGCTTAGAAGTTCTACTCAACTTAAAAATTGGGTGAAAAAATATAAAGAATGTGGTGAAATTACAGATACACGTGGAAAAAACAGTGGAATGAAAGGGATACCAAATCCTCTAAAAGGCAAACGTGTTCATTTCAATACCGTTGAAGAGGAACGCGACTACTATAAGGCTCAGGTTGAATATTTAAAAAAGCAATATCCAAATCTGTAAATGGAGGCGTACTAAAATATAAAGAGAGATATCATATCATTGAATCATTAAAGGGGAAATATCCAGTTAGGTGGCTTACGAAATTTGCTGGTGTACATCGTTCAAGTTACTATAAGTGGATTCATACAAAAGGCATGAAAAACATGCGACTAGCATCCGAAAAACGATTAAAAAAAGTAATACAATCTATTCATGTAAAGCACAAGGAATATGGTTATCCACGTATGAAAATCGCTTTACAGGAAGAAGGATATTTTATAAATCATAAAAAAGTATATCGCTTAATGAGCGAGCTCAACATTCAATCTATTATTCGAAAGAAGCGTCGCTTCTTTAAAGGGAACTATTCCAATGTTTTTCCGAATGTTTTAAACCGTGAATTTAAAGATCGTCAACAAAATGAAGCACTTGTTACAGATATTACGTACCTACGATTCCAAGAGGGATTTCGGTATCTTTCTGTTGTCCAAGATATTTATAATAACGAAGTTGTTTCTTGGAAAATATCCAAGCGCAATGATAATGAACTTGTATTAGATACAATTGAAATGTTGGCACAAAAAAGAGATGTGCGTGGAACCATTCTCCATTCAGATCAGGGATTCCAGTACACATCTCATGCCTACAACAAACGACTTTTAGATTTAGGTATCATTGGCAGCCACTCTCGCAAAGGAAACTGCCATGATAATGCCTGTATCGAGTCATTTTTCTCCCATTTTAAATCGGAGATGTTGTATTTGAATCATTTTAAAACAGAAGAAGATTTAATACAAGCAATTGAAGAATATATTTACTTTTATAACTATAAACGGTTCCAAAAACGACTCAACCATCGAGCTCCGATAGAATATCGAATCTCGATGGCTGCTTAGTCTTTTTAATACTGTCTACTTGACAGGGATAAGACCAAAACACGTTCTTTTTTATTGTTAATCTTAATATGAACTCCTTAAATTTATAAGATAATTCGATTGAGAAAAAGATATGTTACTGGAACAAACATATATGTACCTTTGAAACGAACACAATTAATGAATCATCTTAAAAATAATAAAGACGAGGTGAAATGAAAATAAGGGCAGTTAAGTGGCTGTCCTTATTTTATATGCCCTTTTTATTTTCATGCATAGCTCTTTCTCAGTTTATCGTATCAAAATTTGAACGTAAGTATTTCGTAAGGAATGGATAAGAAAAAAGAGAGTTTTATCATATAGGATTAAAGTATAACTTGAATTAATCTTATATTAATAGAGGAGAGGGAGCCTTATGAAAAAATGTAATTCAATTAAGTTAGCAAGTTTGGCAGTTTTATTAGCGGGTACTACTCTATTCACACCAGGTTTTACTGTGAAAGCAGAGTCTGTTCAAAATTTATCTAGTCCGTCACAATCACATGATCAAAAGAATCGGAATGGTTGGAAACAAGTAATGCAGGAAACAGTACAGCTTGGAACCCCAGGAATATTAGCGAAGACGTCTAACAATGGAAAGATTAGTAGTTATACTGCTGGCGTCGCGGATTTAAATACAAAGAAAACAATGAAATCGGATTATCGTTTTCGGATTGGGAGTGTGACGAAGACTTTTACCGCTACGACTGTTCTTCAATTAGTAGGAGAAAATCGCGTGCAACTTGACGATCCAATTGAAAAGTGGCTACCGGGTCTCATTCAAGGAAATGGGTATGATGGCAATCAAATTACGATACGTCAACTTTTGAATCATACGAGTGGTATAGCTGAATACTTAAAGTCAAAAGATGCTGACATAATGAATTCGAGAAAAACGTATACAGCAGAAGAAATAGTGAAAATGGGACTTTCTCTACCCCCAGATTTTTCGCCAGGTAAAGGATGGGCGTATTCAAACACAGGATACGTAATATTGGGAATGCTTATTGAAAAAATAAGTGGCAATAGTTATGCGGAAGAAATTGAAAAGCGAATTATTGAACCTTTGGATCTGTCAAATACGTTTTTACCAGGGAATTCACCCGTTATTCCAGGAAAGGATCATGCTCGTGGGTATATGAAAATAGACGAAACAAGTGAATTGAAAGACATGACGTATTATAATCCAAGTGTAGCTAATTCAGCTGGAGATATGATTTCTAATGCGGACGATTTAAATAAATTCTTTTCATTTTTACTTGGAGGTAAGTTACTGAAGGAAAAGCAGCTAAAAGAAATGCTTACTACAGTTCCTACAGGGATTAAAGAACTTGGCCATGGATATGGTCTTGGAATCTATGAGACTAAGCTTCCAAACGGTGTTTCAGTTTGGGGGCATACAGGAGGGATTCCTGGATTTACCACTTTTGCTGGGGGAGCAATTGGAGGCAAACATACATTGGCTATTAGTATTAACTCTTTAGGCGCGATTGATATTAATACGCAGTTTAATAAAATGATGCAAATTGAATTTAAGAAATAGATGAAAAGAAAGCGAATGAGATACTGCTTTAAAGGACAGTATTAGCATTCATGGTATGGCAGCAATCAAGTATATGTAGAACATAAATACGGATACAAGTGTAATTCAATCTTATAGTTTAGTATAAAAAAGGATGTCGGTTACAAGACATCCTTTTTATTGAGGATCAAAGAGGTATGTTTATAAATTTTGAAAATTGTTATTTTTGTAATCATTCCATATAATAAAGGGTATAGGGGATATACAGGGGAGTTATGAATGGAGAATACTTTAGTTAGTTAATTATTTTTGTTTTAATAAATAAAAGTAAATTGATGTGGAGTGAAATACATTGGGACAAAAACAGTTTAGATGGAGTAACACACAATTACGAGAACATGTTGAAGTAATAGATGGCACAAGAAGCCCGCACATTTTATTCAAGAATGCAACATATTTAAATTCCTATATGCGCGAGTGGGTGCAAGCAAATATTTGGATCTATGATGACCGCATTATATATGTAGGAGAAAAACTGCCAGAGCAACTACACGAATGTGAAGTCATTGATTGTGATGGAAAGTATGTAGTTCCTAGTTACATAGAACCGCATGCACATCCATATCAATTATATAATCCAGAGACTTTAGCAAATTATGCGATACAGTTTGGGACAACAACTTTTATTAATGATAATTTAACTTTATTTTTCACATTACAACGTGAAGAAGCATTTCGTTTATTAGATGAATTTAAAAAGATTCCAGCAAGTATGTATTGGTGGTGTCGTTTTGATGGGCAGACGGAGCTGCAAAACGGGGAATCTTTATTTAATAGTGAAGAAATAATGGAGTGGCTGAAGCATGAAGATGTTCTTCAGGGCGGCGAGTTAACAGCATGGCCAAAACTATTAAATGGCGATGATGAGATGTTAAATTGGGTACAGGAAACGAAACGATTACATAAAAAAGTGGAAGGACATTTTCCAGGAGCATCTGAAACGACTTTAGCGAAGTTAAAACTGTTAGGTACAGATTGTGATCATGAAGCGATGACAGGGCAGGAAGCTTTCGCTCGTCTTATGCAAGGTTACACCGTTACTTTTAGAAACTCTTCTATCCGTCCAGATTTAGAAGTTTTACTGAAAGAATTGCTGGAATTAGGTGTCAAGCAATTTGATAGATTCATGTTCACAACAGATGGTTCACATCCGTCATTTTATGAAAACGGAATGACGAATAGGATGATAGAAATCGCGATAAAGCAAGGAATACCAGTAATTGATGCCTATAATATGGCAAGCTATAACATTGCTCGTTATTATAATATGGAGCATTTACACGGCGCGATCGCGACAGGAAGAATTGCAAATATTAATATTTTGGAAAGTAAAGAAAATCCGATTCCAATAAGTGTAATTGCAAAGGGGAAATGGATGAAGCGTGACGGAATAAACAAAAATGCATCATTACATATAGACTGGAGTAAATTCAAAGTAACTCCATTATCATTAGACTGGTCTTTAAAGAAAGAAGATATGATTTTTTCTGAAACAACAGGTATAAAATTATTAAATGATGTTATTTCAAAACCATATGTAACTGAAATCGACTTAAACGGTGAAGAACTTTCTATTGAGCATGATGAATGTTTCCTTATGATGATTGCTCGTGATGGCACTTGGCGAGTGAATACAGTTGTGAAAGGTTTTGCGAATGGATTAGGAGGTCTTGCTAGCTCTTATTCCGGTACAGGTGACATCATTCTTATTGGAAAAAGGAAAGAAGATATGCTTACAGCTTTTCATAGAGTAAAAGAGCTTGGCGGGGGAATGGTAATAGCGGAAAGAAATGAAGTGTTACACGAAATTGCATTACCATTGCTCGGGATTATGTCCGATTTAAAAATGAGCGCATTAATACATAAAGAGAAAAAGATGGTGAAATTACTGCAAGAGCGAGGTTATTCTTTTAACGACCCAGCTTTCACAATACTATTCTTTTCAGCGACTCATCTACCTTTCATTAGAGTGACACCAGTTGGTTTATATGATGTGAAAAGTGGTAAGGTACTTGCTACGCCGATTAAATGTTAAATATAAATCCCCTATAAAAATCAATTTTATAGGGGATTTATTATTTTCAGCATAAGAATAGAATCACCTCAAATAATATAGTATCTAAATCATTTGAGGTGATACGTAAATATGAAAAAACTATTGTATGTATTAAGTATATTTATTTTATGTGTATCTATCCAGCATGTGGTACATTCTCAGTCAAATGCACCAAGGTTATCTTCAGATTGTCTGGAAGAAAGTAAAATTCGTGATGAAAAGTATGTGAAAAACATTATGAATGACATTATATCTACATTTGATTTAAAGATTGATGAAAATAGTTTTTGGGAAATTAGTAAAAGAGACCTAGAGGCTGCGCATTTGATGTATGGCGGAAGGGAAAATGATTCTTATTATAATTCGCTAACTAAAGTTTATGATAGTGGTGGATATAGGGGAGAGCCTAGATTATTTGTGAAGGCGCAAGAAGCATTTTTACTTTATAAAGAAATAGACGATACAAATGTTATGAAACATCTTAAACTTGAAAAAGGGGAGTGGATCGTTACCGAAACGAAAAAGAAGCCAGGAAAAATAGTGGAATACAAACCGTTACAATGTGAAAAAGATTATCTGAAAAAGAGAAATGAATAACAAAATACTTATTAATGCTGTTTTTATCAAACGATATTTTCTGTTGATTTGAAATAGGAAAAGGTAAACAAACATATTAGCTTTATGTAATATGTTTGTTTACCTTTTTTTGAGAGATTTAAAAATTTGGGATGTTGTTAGTTGAAAATTATTTACTGGCTAATGAACATAACATTCAATGAATTTATTCTTCATAAAAATTAGATTTTGTGTCAAAAGATTTATACAGTGCTGAACCATCTATGTATATTTTATTCTACAGTATTAATAAAAGAATGTTGGCTATTCATAAGAAATAGCATTGGCACAGTTTTTGCTTGTATTAAATGTAAGGAAGGGGAATTGTATGTAAGGAATCTGTATTCGTAATAGTATAAAACAAGCTACTATTGCATCATTGATCATACTTGTATTTATAGCGGAACTGTAAATACATACAAATAAGTATGTTCTGGTTTTAATATTCTGAATTTTCTTTAAAATTATTAGGGGGCAATGGTATGGTTAAATATTCGAAAATTTCTAAGCTGATTCTTGGTGTGGGACTAGTGACAATATCATGTAATGGTTTGCAAATTCAAGCAGAGACAAAAGAGAAAAATGTGAAGAGCGTATTACAAATGGAGCCGGTAGGAATACAGAAATCTGTTGATGAGTTGGCGCACTCTTCAACAGTACAAGAAAATGCATCTTTTACAAAACGGTTAAAGTTATCGGATTTATCGCAGCGTCCGCTAGCACCAAACGAGGATGTTAAACCGTTAGCTGAAGAAAAAAAGTATTCGATGGCTGAGTTAAATCAATTAAGTAACAAACAATTAACTGATCTTCTTGTGACGATTAAATGGTATCAAATCCCGGAGTTATTTCAGTTTAATAGTGATAGTCTCAAGTTCTATCAAGATGATAGCCGAATGCAAGCAATCATTAATAAACTAGCAGAACAAGGTCAAACTTATACGAAAGATGATTCAAAAGGGATTGAAACGTTAGTAGAAGCTCTACGTGCAGCATTTTATTTAGGTTTTTACCATGATGAATTAAGCAAACTAAATGAGCGTAGCTACCATGATAAATGTTTACCGGCTTTAAAAACAATTGCAAAAAATCCGAATTTCAAACTTGGTACATCAGAACAAAATAAAGTTATTTCATCATATGGGAAATTAATTGGAAATGCATCGGCTGATGTTGAAACGGTTTTATATGCAGGTGAAATTTTTAAACAATATAACGATAATCTTGCAACTTTCATTGAAGACCGAACGAAAGGAGACGCTATTTATGAGTTGATGAAGGGAATTGACTTTGATATTCAGACGGATATGTACACGACTGGAAAAGAGCCAAAAGATACGATGTGGTATCGCAATATTGATAACTTTATTAATGAAGTAAATCGTTTTGCACTAATTGGTACTGTAACAAATAAAAACGGATGGTTAATTAATAATGGAATTTACTATGCTGGTCGATTAGGCAAGCTTTATAGTACACCAACAAAAGGCCAGCAAGTTGTTACAGAAGCGATGCGGATTTATCCACATTTAGGGGAGCAATATTTTGTTGCAGCAGAACAAATTACTACAAATTACGGAGGAGTAGATGCGAACGGAAAAACAATAAGTTTAGATCAAATTCGAGAAGAGGGTAAAAAGAAATATTTACCGAAAACGTATACGTTTGATGATGGAGCTATTGTCTTTAAAACAGGGGATAAAGTTAGCGAAGAGAAAATTAAACGTCTATACTGGGCGGCAAAAGAAGTACGCTCTCAATTTTATCGTACAGTTGGTAGTGATAAACCACTTGAAAGTGGACATGTTGATGATGTGTTAACGATGGTTATTTATAATAGTCCAGATGAATATCAATTTAACCGTCAATTGTATGGATATGAAACGAATAATGGTGGAATGTACATTGAAGGAACGGGAACTTTCTTTACATATGAACGTACACCAGAGCAAAGTATTTATAGTTTGGAAGAATTGTTCCGCCATGAATTTACACACTACTTACAGGGAAGATACGAGGTTCAGGGATTATGGGGCCAAGGGGAAATGTATCAAAATGAACGTTTAACATGGTTTGAAGAAGGGAATGCAGAGTTTTTTGCAGGTTCAACGCGATTAGATAGTGTAGTACCACGAAAAAGTATAATTGGTGGATTATCTTATGATCCTGCAAAACGTTATACAGCAGCACAAACATTAAATGCGAAATATGGAACGTGGGATTTTTATAACTATTCGTTTGCATTGCAATCATATATGTATAATAACCGTCCTGAAATGTTCGATAAAGTGCATGATTTAATTCGTGCAAATGATGTTTCAAGTTACGACGCATATCGTTCTACATTAAGCAAAGATAATAAATTAAATGAAGACTATCAATCTTATATGCAAATGCTTATTGATAATCGCGATAAGTATACAATTCCACAAGTATCAGATGAGTACTTAGCGCAGCATGATCCAAAATCGATTTCGGATGTTACATCAGATATCACAAATGAAGCAAAGTTAAAAGATGTGAAGGTAACAAAAAATAAATCACAATTCTTTAATACATTTACACTACAGGGGACATATACAGGAAGTGCGGCAAAAGGAGAAATTGAGGACTGGAAAGTGATGAATCAAGCAACAAATGATATGTTGAAACGTCTTTCAGGAAAAGAGTGGACTGGATATAAAACATTGACTGCTTATTTTGTAAATTACCGTGTTAATAATGCTGGACAATTTGAATATGATATTGTATTTAGCGGAGTGAATACGGAAGAAGGTACGGCTGTAGAAAAAGAACCGAATAATTCATTTGATACAGCGAATCCACTATCTTTGAACACTTTATTAAGAGGAAACTTAAGCGATCAAGATCAGGGGGATAAATTTGTTATCGATGTAAAGGATCAAAAAGATTTACAGATTTCTGTTACGAACGAACAAAACCTTGGAATGAACTGGGTATTATATTCTGAATCAGATCTAAATAATTATGTAGCTTATGCAACTAAACGTGATGGAAACAAATTGCTTGGAAATTATAATGCGAAGCCAGGGAAATATTACTTAAGTGTATATAAGTATGGCGGTGGAACAGGGAATTATACAGTGCAAGTAAAATAATTTACTATAGTTTGTTTTGAAAGACTACTTATCGCATTTTTTAGTTAAATAAAGTATTTAATGTTAAACATTAAACTACTTCAATATACCCCTGTTCTATAATTAGAACAGGGGTATATTGGTTTTATATTTTTAAATTATATAACCTCATTGGATTTTGACAAGAAAATAATTAATATAGATTTGAATTCTCATTCGTAAAGCATGTTTTAATCTTCTTAATGCTCTTTCATTTTTGTCCCAATGCTTGTTTTCAAATCAGTTGATACTTGATCGAAATACCCCAAAACTATCTTCCTAATATCATCGGATATAACGTTCAAATCACTAGCTAAATTTTCAGCAAGGTGTTCTTTCTCTATTTGTGTTAACTTTTCATAAAATTCACCAGCCTGCCCAAAGTCATCTTGCTTAGTTATAGAAGTTCTTTCAAGTGTGCCTTCAACATATCTTCCGTCACCGCTTGTTACTTGATTAGCAGGTGTCCAATCTTGCTGCTGGTTAATCGTTAATTTACGAAATTCAGGACCAATTCTTCGTCTTTGAGAATCGCTATAAATATTAGCGCGGCCTTGCAACATTTTATCGTCAGATAGTTCTGCACCATCTAGTAAATTAGAAGGAGAGAAGGCGACTTTTTCTACTTGTTCCATATAATTTTCAGGATTTTTATTTAATACCATTTTACCGACTGGTATGAGAGGGTACGCCTTTTCGTCCCATACTTTTGTATCATCTAAAGGATCATAAGAAAGATGTGCTTCATCTTTTGGATCCATGAGCTGGACGTATAAACCATACTCCACTGATTTACCAGCCTCAATTACATCATATAAATCTTTCCCACTATAATCCGGATTTTCAGCAGCTAGTTTATTAGCTTCCTCACTAGTAATAAATTGTACACCTTCAAATGGATACCAATGATATTTTACATACTTTCGATTACCTTCATCATTTCTCCAAACGTATGTATTTACACTATGTCCTGGGATGTGGCGAAGACTCTTTGCCGTACCGGCATCAGAGTATAAACGGACAACAAAATGAATGGATTCGGGTGCTCTAGCGACAAAACTCCAAAATCTATCCGGATCTATTAAGTTATTTTTAGGTGAAGGCAACAATGCTTTAATCGTTTCAGGGAAACGCATCGGATCACGAACAGAAAAGACAGGAATGTGATTACATAAAAGATCAAAAATGCCTTCTTTTGTATAAAATTTTGTAGAAAAGCCGCGTACATTTCTAGAAGTATCTGGTGTTCCTTTCGTACTAACAGCTAACGAAAACCGTACCATAACAGGAACTTTCTCATTTGAATGTTGTAAAAAACTCAGCTTTGTATGTTCAGACATCGGATATATCGTTTGAAAATAACCGAATGCCCCAAAACCTTTTACATGAACAGGTCTTTCTACAATTTTTTCATGAATAAATTCTTGTAACGTTTCGTGTAGTACATTATCTTGCTTTAAAATAGGTCCACGTGAACCAACTGTTTGAGAGTGAAGTTTAGCTTGTTCATTACGTTCTCCATTTTCATTAAAGCCTTTTCCTAGTAAAGATTGTCTCTGTTTATCATAGTTTTCATCCATCGATATAGCCTCCAAATCTTTTTTTCCATTGTTACTAAATATGATTTTATAGCCTTGATTATGTATGACACGCAAAGTTCAAAATAGTAACAGACCGCTAGATGAAAAAAACGTGTATGTAGTGGACCTGTTGAAATAGAAGAAATTATGGAAAAATGAATATCGGGAAGAAAATTACTATTAAAATTACAATCTTAAAAATGAATTTATACATGACTTTATAGAGAATGAACATAAATAAACAGGGAAAATAACTAGGAGGAATTTAAAATGTCGGATTGGTTTCAATTAGATAAAGAATATATGATGCCTACGTATTGTCGTACGAAGGTTGCAATAGAAAGAGGAGAAGGGTGCAAGCTTTATGATGTGGATGGTAAAGAGTATGTAGATTTATTTTCTGGTGTCGGAGTGAACGTATTAGGGTATAATCACCCGAAAATCGTGCAAACGACAATGGAACAAGTTACGAAATCTCTGCATCTCCCATTTCATTTTTTAAACCCAGTTGCGATTGAGTATGCAAAGAAATTAGTTGATTGCTCTTTAAAAAATGGAAAAGTCTTTTTTACAAACTCTGGTACGGAAGCGACAGAAACAACGTTGAAATTAATTGATAAATATAGAGCGAATACGCATGAGGAACGTGAAGGAATCGTAGTGCTGAAGAATAGCTTCCACGGGCGTACGTTAGGGGCACTTCATTTTACGAGACAAGAAAGTGTATATCAAAATTTCCCTAAAACATCGATTCCAGTATATGAAGTAGAGCACGAGAATATAGAGCAATTAGAAGAAACAATTGTTAAAGAAAATCCAATTGCGATTATGCTAGAGCCTGTATTAGGTAGCGGGGGGATATACCCTTTATCGGGTGAATATTTACATGGTGTTCAAAACTTATGTGATAAATATAATGTCATTCTTATCGTTGATGAAGTTCAAAGTGGTATGGGGAGAACTGGTAAACTATTTGCTTATCAAAATTTCAATATTACACCGGATATTATTCAAATTGGTAAGGGAGCAGGAGGCGGGATACCGCTTGGCGGAATTATTGTAGGTGAAAAGTTATGTGATGTATTTGCACCAGGAGATCACGGCACAACGTTTGCTCATTCTTCAATGGGAACGGCTTTAGGGTTAACGGTTTTAAATACATTGATTGACGATGGTTTAATGCAAGAAGCGTATGAAACATCACACTATCTAAATGATAAATTGCAAGAAATTCAGAAAGAAAATTCTTATTATATTCAGGAAGTACGTCATGCTGGAATGATGTTTGGAATTAGTTTGAATGATAAGAATGAAAATGTTAAGAAATTACAGGTGGAGCTAATGGAGAAAGGAATGTTAGTTGATGTTACACAAGGGAACATCATCCGTTTACTTCCTCCATATATAATTACTAAAAAAGAAATTGATGCATTTATTTATGAGTTTATCTCCTGTATTCATAGCTTATCAGCTATAGCGAGTGTTTAAAAAACTTTATAAAAAAGCACCTTATTTTTAATTCAAATAAGAAGAAAATAGGGGTGAAAAAAATAAATTTACGTATTAAAATAAAAAGCTGAAAAAGGTACTCGTATAGCGCCTTCTTCAGCTTTTTAAAATAGTAAATTACTTAACATAGGAAGCATCTCATTGGACAAATAATTAATTATGTGAAACAATAATAACAGATAAGGAGACGTTGCTTTTCCTTAAGTGCTTCGTATTGAATTTATTCTAGTAAGAGAAGGTGTGCTTAAAGAAGTTAAATTAAATAAGGGGCTGTTTTACTATATGCAACAAAATAATGATTTGAATTTTGAACCTCAAGACGTTAATATTGTCAATTCTAAACAAGCGAAAAAAGCAGTTATTGCTACTGGCATTGGGAATGCAATGGAGTGGTTTGACTTTGGATTATACGCGTATTTAGCGGTAATATTAAGTCAATTATTCTTCTCAGGTGTGGATAATAGTGGTTTGCAACTTGTACTAACATTTGGTACATTTGCGGCGGCCTTTCTCGTTCGACCAATCGGAGGTATTTTCTTTGGTAGAATAGGAGATAAATACGGCCGAAAGATTGTTTTAAGTACAACTATTATTTTAATGGCACTTTCTACATTATTCATCGCATTACTACCAACCTATGAACAAATTGGTGTATGGGCACCAATACTACTTTTAATTGCTCGAATGATTCAAGGCTTCTCTACAGGCGGCGAATATTCAGGAGCAATGGTTTATATCGCAGAATCTTCTCCAGATAAAAAGCGTGGTATACTCGGTAGTGGTCTTGAAATTGGAACACTCTCAGGTTACATTGCTGCCTCGGTAATTGTTACCATTTTGACGTTATTATTAACAGATGAGCAAATGCTCAGCTGGGGATGGCGTATTCCTTTCTTAATTGCTGCACCAATTGGTTTGGTCGGTTTATATTTACGACGTCATTTAGATGAATCTCCAATCTTTCAAGAGATGGAAAAAGCACAAGAGGAATCTGAAGACAACGAACAATTTTCATTTATGGATATATTAAAATATCACAAAAAAGACTTCTTATTAAGCACAGTAATTGTTGCCTTCTTTAACATTACAAACTATATGATCCTTTCGTATATTCCTTCTTATTTAACACAAGTACTAAAAGTCAAAGAAACAACTGGCTTATTAATTATTTCAATTACGATGGCACTTATGATTCCACTGGCACTTTATTTCGGTAAATTAAGTGATAAAGTAGGTAATAAACGCGTAGTGCAAATTGGTTTACTTGGTTTAGCATTATGTTCAATTCCAGCATTTTTATTAATTGGTAACGGACATATTGTAGCCATGTTTGCGGGTATTTTCATTTTAGGTTTCTTCCTTAGTGTTTATGAAGGAACATTGCCTTCGTTATTACCAGCACTCTTTTTCACCGATGTACGTTATCGTGCGCTTTCTATCTCCTTTAATATTTCTGTATCTATATTCGGTGGTACAACACCGCTCGTATGTTCATACTTAGTTCATGCTACTGGTAATCCACTAGCACCAGCATTTTATTTAACAGGTGTAAGTATAATTGGATTAATTGTGTTTAGTGTACTGTTTGTCACAACCTCAGGACGTGCACTAAAAGGTTCTTACCCTACTGTAGAATCGAAAAAAGAAGCACATCAAATTGCTAAAGAGGATCCTGAAGAAACACTTTGGTGGCATGAAGAATCTTTAGAAATTGAAGCAGGAAAAAAAGCATAATTTGTGAAAAGCAACGTGGACTTTTACACAAAAAGACTCCTAGTTTAATAGGAGTCTTTTTGTATACATCATTTTCTCTTCTTCAAACTCTTCTGATACGCATAAAGCTTATGAACCTCTTCCTTAAATTCATGCAGAAGTACAGTGTTTTCACCATTTGAATAACGCACTGCATTATACGCGTCTATAATAATATGACTCTGAATATTTACCTCTTCTTCATCATTAATTCTCTCTAGCCAAGCTTCAACAGTTTCTCCTCGTTCTCGGTTTAAAGGAGGAGATAGCTTACTCTCGAGTTTGAAAATTTCTTTTCGAATTTCGTTATGTGGTGGTTTATTTCGTTTGAAGCGTTTTTGGCTAATGCCTTCTTTATCAGTAATGATTGTAGATTCAAAGACAGGCATATTTGGTAAACTTAAATGTTTTCGTTTTTTTACTATTTTCCAAACGACGTAAATAGCGATGGCTGTACAGGCTATTATTGTAATGCTATTTATGAGAGTTGGATCAAAAGGACGCTGCCCCAATTCCTCTTTAATTTGAGGATCTTTTAAATTTCCTTTATTCGACCAAAAGTCGTCTGTATCTTTTAATGCAGCTGCCGAGAACAATGGATTTAAAGCATAACCAAATCCTAAGGCAACTACTTGTATGATATAAGAAAAAAGAAGCCGAATATAAGGAAATATCGGAATAAGTAAAGCGCTAATTATTCCAATCGTAATAATAGAAGTGAAACGCAATAGCTGTTGATTACGATTGGAACCTGTTAACCAAAATGTAATCATAATGTGTAAAGTTAATAGTAACAATTTCCACAATGGTGGAAAGGGGGCATAAAATATAGCTGAAACGACAAACCATACAATACCGCCTAACGATTTTTGTACTGGATATCCCGGTCCAACAGAGTGTACGATAAAGAAAAACAGTGGTAATAATATTGTGCCTAAAATAGAGAAAGGTAGAAATAAAGAACAACCGATTATTTGAATAACTAACAGTAGTACAAAACCTGTTGTTTTTTTCTTCATAAATTTATGAATAAGAAATACTCCTACATAACCGGTCACTAAAAATATAGCAATACCAATGAGTTCATCTCTTTCCGTTAATAATGAAAGAAGGAGGAGCAGAATAAAGTCATTAACGTGATAGAGCCAAGTTTTCAAGCTTTTCCACCATCCCTTCATTATTAATGAGGAACGTAGGCTGAGATAGAAGAGGGAGCTCCTTTTTCTGCAAACCAATGTATATCATTGTAGATGAGCGTTCCCTTTTTCTCGTTACATAGTGAAGAAATCCTTGTTTCGGAAGTAGCGTACTATCATCTGAAATACGTGCTAATTCTTCTAACGCTTTGGCATAATGTGTTTGTCCTTCGTTTAATGGTAAAAGCAAAGGGCCACCTTCTGCTAAAACACTAATAAATAACTCAAACGGAATTTGATGCTTCGTTGCGAATTGACAAATGTACGTTGTAAATGAAATAAGGTCTTCTACATTTTCTTTCCAACCAAACCCACGATCAGCAGCTAAAGAAAGACAAATCGTCCAACTATAATTTTTTACAGGTTCATATTGCTTCGCTTGTAACGCCTGCATTTTAGCAGATGCTTTCCAATGAATAGAGCGGAAAGATTCACGTTCATATCGTTTAACACCGATAATGGATGTTTCATCATTGTAAAAAGAGAAATTCGTTCGATACGAACCTGTTAATAGTTGCTGAAGTTCTTGTAAACCGGCTACCTCTTTAGGAGAAGGGTACACAATAATTTCAGTCTTTAACTTATCGAAAACAGGTAAATGTACAGTTAAAAGATGAAAAGGATCTTTTAAAACACATTCGAACTGTTCAATTTGAAACACACCACGCTTCGTTGCGGTTAATGTTAAATCCCATTTTTGTGCTGAATGAGCAGGTTGTGAAAATGGGAAAGAAAATAACGTTTTCGATATTTGTTCAATCCCTTGATCTTTATGCGGTATAAGGGAAGAATCTAAATGAAAATAACAAACACCATTAACGAGTGGTATATTTGCCCCATTTTTTAAATGAATAAAAAACTGTCCAGATTCATCAGGGAAAAGCCGAGTTGTTTGTTTCTCGTTTATTACTTGAAACTTTTTCTCTATGTAAGCGACATATTTATAAATAAAAATCGCAAATAAATAGTAGAAGAAAAAGAGAAACATAATAATTCGTTGCGGCAGAAAAAACGTAAATAGTATAGCGCCTGGCACAGTTAATTGAATAATATGGAGCTGAAAAAATAAAGGTACAGTTACAACGCGTTGTCCATTCATGCTTGTTCAATCTCCACAGGTACGTCTACTTCTTTTAAAATCCTTTGCATTAATTCATTTTTTGTCGTACGTAAAGCTCCTTCCATTGACAAGACGATACGGTGATTCCAAACAGAAGGAACTAAAAATTGTATATCTTCAGGCGTGCAATATTCTCTCCCGCGTAAAAAGGCTAATGCTTGAACGGCACGTACTAAAGCTAATGTGGCACGCGGGCTTACACCATTGGCAATGTAATCATGATTTCTTGTAGCGTGAGCAAGTTTAATAATGTAATGTTCTAACGGTTCTGATACGAAAATTTCTTTCACTTGTTGCTGCGCTTCTAAAATGTCCTCTAAAGAAATGACAGATGTGACGCTTTCTAACGGTGCATTGTTACGAAAACGGCGCATCATTTTTAATTCATCTTCAGGAGACGGATAACCAATTGAAATCGTCATTAAAAAGCGATCAAGCTGTGCATCTGGAAGAGGGAAAGTTCCTTGTGATTCAATCGGGTTTTGCGTCGCAATAACAAAGAAAGGTTTCGGAAGAGGAGTAGACTGCTTTTCAAGCGTTACTTGTCGTTCTTCCATCGCTTCTAACAAACTAGATTGTGTTCTCGGCATCGCGCGGTTAATTTCATCCGCAAGTAATATGTTTGTCACGACTGGTCCAAGTCTTAACTCGAATTCACTAGTTTTTGGATTGAAATATTCAATACCTGTTACATCACTCGGAAGTACATCAGGGGTAAATTGAACGCGAGAAAAATTACCACCAATGCTTTTAGAAATTGTTTTTGCTAGTAATGTTTTCCCGGTGCCAGGAACGTCTTCAAGCAGTACATGTCCATCCGCAAGTAATGAAACGAGGAGTAAATCAATTACATTTTCCTTACCGACAAAAACAGATCCTATGTTTTCTTTCAATTTAGTTATCATATGTATCATTCCTTTCAAAATAAAAGCGGATATTTCTGTATTTTAACAAATTATTCAGAAAATTGATATGATTTTTTAATTTGAAGAAATGGATATTTAATTTTAAAATTCCACTTGCATATTTTGGAATATGATTATACAATATCGGTATACGATATATCGAAAGTCGATATATCACGAAGCGATGTATCGGAGGTAGTTATAATGAATGGGAAAGCGCAAAAATACATTCCATTAACTGAGGCGACATATTACATATTGTTGTCACTTGTAAAGCCAATGCATGGTTATGGAATTATGCAAATGGTAGAAGAGATGACAAATGGAGAAGTAAAGCTCGGTCCTGGTACTTTATACGGGAATACGACGAAGTTATTAAAAGAAAAATTGATTGTTGAAGTTGCCTCTACCGATAGGAAGAAATGTTACGAGTTAACACCATTTGGTAGAGAAGTGTTGGAATTGGAGTATAAAAGATTACAACGATCTGTAGGGAATGGAAATAGTATTTTAGGGGAGTGAATGGAAGATGGAGACAAAGAAGATATTCAAACCTTTTGCGGTATCGAGCTTAGAAAAAGAAGAAGCTTTTTTACGGAATATGCACCAACAAGGCTGGGCATTACAAAAATATAATATAATGTATACGTTTCAGAAAACTAAGCCGAAAGATGTAGTATATAAAGCAGATTTTAGATTGGATTATAAAGATTCAAAGGAAAAACAAAAAGAATATATTGAAATATATGAAATGTGTGGATGGAAACATGTAACGAGTTTTGCAAAATGGAATTATTTTTGTAAAGATGTAGAAGAGGAAAAAGAGTTGCCTGATATTTATTCAGAAAAGGAAACGAAGGTACAAAAAATGAAGGAATTACTACAATTTTTTGCCTTTATTTCAATAACTATATTACCCTCAATGTATAACGCATTTTTAAGTTCAACAGAATCAAGAGTGCCAATTTGGGCGAAAGTTATGCTGGGGTTTGTTGGTTGTATGTATATGTATCTCTTTATAAGGCTCTCTTGGAAAATTAAGAAATTGAAAAGCGAAATATTATAATAAAGAGTGGATTTTAAAAGAAGATGATTTCGTAGATATTATATACGGGAATCATCTTCTTTCATTTCTATGTAATTTTATTTTGTTCACTCTTTTTTACATAATAAAAGACTATATATTTAAGGCATAGAACTAACAGTTACAAAGATAAACTAGTAATAATACCTAAAAAAGTCATAAATGATGAAGAAACGATTAATAATAATGAACTACTGATTAATACTATTTTATTAGAGTTTTCATGTTTAAAGTGGTAATAAAGTAAAAAGCCGCAAACAGTAGAAACAATCCATATAGCTAGACCGTAAGGAGTTGTTATCTTCTTCCAATCGAAAATCCAAAAGTAGAGTATGATCATGTGGCAAACTAATCTCTTATGTAAATATTACAAGAAGAGTATGGAGTTTAAAATATAATAAGGAAGAAATACGTTTTGTACCACCTCATTAAAAGGAAAAATCCCTTAAAGAAAAATCTATTTCTATAAGGGATAGTAATGATTTTATGAGAAAGACTGATTTTGCGCAGGTTTTATAAATTGTTCTGGGTTTTCAACAAGCCCACATACAGCACATTGGACGCGGTAAGTAGGTCCTTGATAAGCCATATGAAAAGCGTTCATCGTTTCATTTGTGTATTCTTCTTCTACTTGACCAGTTTGCGGATTTAATTTTACTGGTTTTACTTGTTGCTCAAGAATATTAAAGCGCGTTCGGTTCGTTTTACAGCTTGGACATAGCATTGGTTCCATATGTATACACCTCCATTTGTAGCATTTCTTAAGCGGTATGATTTTATGCAAGTAAAAAAACTTTCTCAATATAAATAGGTGTTTATTATATTTAAAATTCAGAAAAAATAAAATATAATAAATGTAAGAACTGGTTATGTCCAAACCAAATCTCCTGTTTTATGCCAATAAGCTGGGGGGCCGAGAAATCGGCCTCATTTTTTTGTGCTCATCTCAATAAGGTACAAGGTTTTTAAAAACATTTGTCGAATTTTTAGAGGTGAAGGTTAAGGGGGAATAATTATGAACTTAAAAATGAAATACATTATTTTATATGTAGAAAAGTTTGAGCAATGTCTTCAGTTTTATAAAGAAATTTTAAGATTGCCAATAAGAGCAGAGCACGGTACATATATTGAATTTGAAACAGGAGCAACAATTTTAGCGATGAATACACGAGAGGATGTTAAGGAGTTAACGGGACTACCTCTTACAGAAGGTGTACTACAATCTTCTCATTTTGAGTTAGGGTTTGTTGTAGAAGATGTAAAGGGAACGATTGAGAAATTAAAAGAACAAGGGGTTAAAGTTCTAGTTGAGCCAATTATAAAACCGTGGGGACAAACAATTGCTTACATTGCCGATCCAGACGGTAATTATATTGAAATTTGTAGTTCGTTAGAATAGAAGGAGAAAAAGAGGATGGGGTTTCCAAAATTAGAAACAGAACGTTTACTATTAAGAGAACTTACACTATTAGATGCAGAAGCGATGTTCCATTATTTTTCAAAAGAATCCGTTATTCGTTATTTCGGAATGGACTCTTTCGAAAATATTGAGAAAGCGAAAACGACTATTCAAACGTTTAGAAAGCGTAATGAAGAGGGAAGCGTATTTCGCTGGGGAATAGAGAAGAAAGGCACGGATCAATTAATTGGTACGTGTGGGTTTCATTTAATTAACAAGCATCATAAACGAGCTGAAATTGGTTATGAGCTAGATGATACATATTGGGGACAAGGATACGCAACCGAAGCACTGCAAGCAATGCTAGCTTACGGATTTGAAACGTTGCATTTTATAAGAATTGCAGCTGTCGTATATATAGAAAATGAAGCTTCCCGTAATTTATTAAAAAAATCCGGATTTCAAGAAGAAGGATTACTTCGAAAATATATGATTCAAAATGATGTTGCTCATGACACGGTCGTTTATTCATTATTAAAAGAAGATTGGCAAAAGTAATGAGCACAAATGAGATAATGAAGGTTATTAAGGACCATAAAGATGAGCGATTTATATTAGGTATAGACGGACTAAGTCGTTCGGGTAAAACAACGTTGGTTAAAAAATTAGAAGAAAATATGAAACGAAATGGAATCCCGTTTCATATTTTTCATATTGATGATCACATAACCGAGCGTAACAAGCGATATAATACTGGATTTGCAGAGTGGTATGAGTATTACAACTTTCAATGGGATATCGATTGCTTGCTGCGAAACCTTTTTCAAAAGTTACAAAGCGCTATTGAATTAGAATTACCTTTTTATCATGATGGAACAGACTCATGTGAAATGAAAGAAATCCAGCTTCCTTTAGTAGGTGTAATAATTGTAGAAGGAGTTTTTCTGCAGCGAAAAGAATGGAGAGATTTTTTTCATTATATGGTGTATTTGGATTGTTCAAGAGAGACAAGGTTTCTACGTGAAAGTCCAGAAACGCAGAAGAATCTTTCAAAGTTTCAAAGTAGGTATTGGAAAGCTGAGGAGTATTATTGGGAAGCGGAATCTCCGAGGGATAGGGCGGATTTAGTAATTACAAAATGAAGCTAAGTATAAAGAAGTGCATGGGAAATTTGATAGCAAGATGAAAACCGCATTATCAGAGGGGAAAATGAAAGATCTTACGCCTGTAATGTTAAGCGATAATAAAGTTGTTTAAAAAATAATAAAGTTCTTTAATTCTTATAGAACTAACCATGCAGGTTAGCTCTATAAAAAAATTTCAATTTATTACAAAGTGTAGAAAAGCATAATTTTTCAAAGGCAAAGCAAGAATGGGTATATTATGGAATGGTAGACAATAAGTTAACTGTCATCTATGTTGCCATGAAAGAGTTTAAATGGCATGAACTACAATTTGTAGGGCAGTTTATGAGTTCACAACAAAGAGAACGCTATAATATCATATTAAAATAAAAGAGGGGTAGAACATGCCATTCCATATAGGTAGTGCAAGAGCAGGTTTTACTAAGGTAAGTGGTACTAGGGGTAGGTGCATTCTATAAGTATTTAGGATATAGAGAAAACGGTAAAGATGTAATGGAACGACACGAAGCTTATGTTGAGGATATTCATGTAGAAACTGTAACGAAATACGGTAAAGTATACTGGAATACGATTGATAGTGAACTAGAATATGCAAAAAAAAAGATTAGTGAACTAGGATATACAGAAAAGGAAACTCTTAGAGATGTATTACTTAGGGCAGATAGATGTTTGAGAGACTATGGTTACGCTATAAAATAGTAGACTTTAGGAGAAATAAATCTATTTAAAGGGGTACCAAGGATGGGGAAATTCAAGAAAGACCAAAAAGTAGTTGCACTTACATTTGAGGGGTTAACGCCATGTACCATTGTAAGAGTTGGTTGGATTTTTATTACGGTACAGGTAGAGGAAACAAAACATCTGTATTCGATTACAAAAGGTAAGATAGTTCCTTTAGAAGAAGACAAATACTACTTATTAGAAGAGTGTATAAATGAAGAAGGTAACTTTGAAATAGGCGATGTGTTTGGTATTATTGATTCATCGAACTTAGAAAGTGTAAAGAAAGAATTTGCTAACAACGGTGAATTCGAGAAGAAAGATGGACAATATTATACAAGACTTAAAACAGGTAGTGAGTTACTGAAACAATACTTCAACTAATATTTCACAAAGGAGTATGCAATATGATTGAGATGAAACAGGTAAAAGTAGGGAGAGACCAAAAGGAGTCTCTTTTTGTTTTAAATGGTGAAGGTGACATTATATTAAGTACAGAGAAAAGGTCCATCTTAAACAGTTGGTGTAATCTATTAGGGATAGAGATACCGACTAATGTAAAAATAACAGAAGTAGACAATGTACATATAACTACATATCAAGTAGAGAAGACTGTCATGTGTAAGGAATTTATAGATAAGAAAGAAGTACCCTTAGGGGTATCTCCTTGTCTAACCTTTGTACCTATGAAAGACTGTGATGAATACATGGAAGTAATTGCTTACGTACATATTGACGAGAAAGTCACAACAATCTATATACCGCATGAAACTTCAAATGTATTTGTAGAGTTGTATACAGGAGAAGTAGACACTAGTGTAAAGTTACCATTTTTAAATTATAATTTCTAATTTCTAATAGGATGGTAGGAACATGATTCCAAATATAGAACTAGGTATCAAAACGGTAAAGGGTCAAGACTTAAAATTAGGTGATATATTAAGTGCAGATGGGTTAATAGACACAGTTGTAGTAATAGACGAAGAAGGTAACTTACATACACAAGTAAATAGTGAACCATCAATGGCATTCGAGTTAGAAGGTTTTATCATAGTAGAGTGAAAATGACCTAATTTTGATATTTACGGACATATTTCAAGTGGGAAAATATGCTCAACTCACCCTATCAATAATTACAATGGGATTATCTGCTTACATTTGCTTGAACAAAAAGATGAAATGAGGCTTTCGATAAAAGTGAATAATCTTATTTATGTTAGGTATATAGACTAATAAAAAAATTTTATATTTTATTATTGGGAGGACGAAATAATGGATTTGGTAAACAAATTTTTAAACGGCTTGAGAGCAGCATTATCAACAGATGATCTCGAGGCACTAAATAAAGCGTACGGTGCTACAAAAGATGATATTGATACATTAAGGTCAGAATATCCAAATTGTCCAGAATCACTAATCTCTTTACTTGAAAATATTGATGGTACATATTGGCGGAAATATGGAGAAAACAAAGTTGCGGTATGTATTTTAGGCTCAGATGTTGAAGAGTATCCATATTATTTGCTTTCTACACAGCAGATGCTCGAAAGTTCAAAAGAAGAAGAAGACGTCTCTTATCTTTTAGAATACCAAGATGACGAGGATACTGTTGATTCTAAGATAAATCCAAAAGGACTTCTCCCTGGCACTTATATTCATTTTTCAGACTGTATGAACAATGGTGGAACATCAAGACTCTATATTGATTTTAACCCTTCTGATGAAGGTGTATGTGGTCAAATAATTCGTTTTTTGCACGACCCTGATGAATATGAAGTGATTGCAAACAGCTTTGATGAGTATTTACAGGATCTTATTGATGGTGATTTTAATTTTCTAGAAGAAGAATCTCAATAATTTGTGAAGAATTACACTTCAACTAATGGGAGCTTTAGTTGAACAAGATTTAAACAAATTTATTATTTATATTTGTCTACAAACTCATTTAAAAGGTTAGAAATTAAACAACTTTAAAGAGCCTTACTACAATATGATTTGTAGCGAGGCTCTTATATTTTTAAATCAGAATTAAATAACATTATTATCACTTTACATGTAATTGAAAAAGCTGGTATATTCGAAAAGATTGAAAAAAAGTCGATTGAAGAAAAAGATGGTTTATATACTGTTGTTCTTGTAGCAAAATATAGTAAAGAACAACGTACCTTTATCATAACTTATAACGCTAAAGAAGAAATAGCAGGTTTATATATTAAATAAAAAACAGATACAGTGGAAGTTTCCACTGTATCTGTTTTTTTAACCAAATTATGGTTATTCGCGCTAATATGAACACATAGCTATATAAAAGGGGTGGGTATTATGAAAACCGAAATAGTTCCCAAAAAGAAGTACAGTATAATAAGCTATATATCTTTACTCATCGGAATTATGTGTTTTTTATTCGTTTTTATAACTCCGACGAGAATAGCGAATGCGGGAAATATAGTTGGAGATTATGTAACGATTGCTCTTACAGGTGTAGGTATTATACTTTCAATAATCACAATGACGAAAAAAACAGAGAAAAAGGGGATAGCTATTATTTCATTAGTACTGTCCTCATCATTTTTTATATTTTGGATCATCGCAATTATTTTAGTTTTGACGGGTCAAGTTAGCTTCGCGCCGTAATGAGCAATAAAAAGAGTCCTTCATTAATAGAAGGACTCTTTTTATTCGGTATCTTCAGGTTGATATTCTAAAATATCCCCAGGTTGGCATTCTAATGCTTTACAAATAGCATCTAAAGTTGTAATTCTAATTGCTTTTGCTTTTCCATTTTTTAATATAGAAAGGTTAGCCATTGTAATTCCAACCTTCTCCGAAAGCTCTGTTACACTCATTTTTCTTTTAGCTAACATTACATCAATATTAATTATTATTGCCATGTTATTCACCTCAGACCGTTAAATCATTTTCTGATTTTATATCTATCGCATCTTTTAAAAGTCTTTGGAGAACGGCAGCAAAGACTGCGATAACCATTGAAGCAAAGATTAGGAGCATGCCAAGTATAATAATACCAGGTGCGTCATCTCTCTCTGCTACAAGATAGAAGAGTGGCATGCCTACTACATATAATATACTAATTGTTACTGCACAGTTTTTTATCTTTTTTAAAGCTCTAACAGATAATTTCGAGAAGGCGTTACCCTTGTCAATGTAGCTTACAAGTTTAAAGGCTTGATATAGAGCAAAATAAAAAGGTAGCACCGTTGCATATAGATTGATTAAAATAAGATATTTTATATATGCAATATCGGGATACAATTCCGCTGCATAATTCCCTATGTTAGGAACTAAAAATATACACAAAGCAAGAACAGGCATTCCAATCAGAATAATAGCTATCTTTAAAAAGAGTGTTGATCCTTGTTTCATATAAAGCACCTCATTTATTAATTATCTATTTAATCTAACATGAAATTTATCGTTTAACAATAAATTTTTATTTATTATAATCTTGTTTTTATTGTTAAACCAATTTGGATTTTAGATGAAAATAAAAAGTGCTGCTCTTTATAAAAAAGGGCGCCAAACAAATAGACTTCCTGAAAGAAAAAAGTATGATGAATATGGTGATATATATCATTGTTCCTTTGACGAAACATAGTAAAGATAATCGTTCCTTCTTTCTTTAAATGATGTTATGTTAAAAGTAACGATTAAGTCGTTCTAATAATAAGAGTTTTTAGAAAATCAATATTTTACGTAATTTGACGAGGTGTTAATGAAATGAAATCGTACACACAATTTGAACGAAGAAAACACATACTAGATGAGTTAGAAAAGTACAACCGAGTTATGGTAAATGATTTAGCAAAGGTATTAAATGTTACAACAGAAACGATACGAAGAGATTTAGATATGTTGCACAAGGAAGGGCAGCTTACGAAAATACATGGTGGTGCAATTAAGAAAAAAGATCAAACACTAGAATTTCATTTTAATAAACGTCGAGCTGAAAATATTGAAGAAAAACGAAAGATTGCAATGGAAGCAAGTAAACTCGTAGAAGATAATGATATTATCGCAATTGAAATTGGGACAACCACAATGCAAATTTTGGATTACATACACGATAAAAAGAATTTGACGATTTTAACAAACTCGATACCAGCTGTTAATAAAATTATCGAGCTTAAAGAACAATATGATTCCTTTGATTGCAGGTTAATAGTCATTGGAGGAATATTGAATACAAATTCATTAGCATTGTCTGGAGAAATGACGTTAAACTATCTTGACCATTTCACTGTTAATAAGTTATTTGCTTCTTGTGATGGAATTTCTTTAGAAAAAGAACTAACATGTTCGTATATTGAAGATGCACAAATATATAAGCAGTTAAAGAATAATGCAAAACAAGTTGTCATGATGGCTGATGAGTCAAAGTTTAATTTAACAAAGTTCTATAAAAGCGGGAATTTCAGTGACATCGATGCATTATATACAAACGCTAAGCTCGATGAGGCGTGGCACAATGTGTTAACAAGTAATGGGGTAGAAGTAATAACAGTATAGAAAACAAAAAGAAGACTATTTCTTAGTAAGTTGAGAAATAGTCTTTTTTTGTTTATATGTTGTTTTATTTTGTTTATTTGTTGTTTTTACAATTAGTTAACAAATTAACAACATTGTGTTAATAATATACTCGTACAATATGAATTAGGAGGTGGCAAGAATGCAAATAAAACTATCAAAAGCTGTGTTCTTTTTACTACCAGTTGGAATACCTCTAATCTTGTTTTGGATTATTCCGAATTTCATTAGTTTAGGTATTAGTTTTACTGATTGGGATTTTATGACGAATGATTTTAACTTTGTTGGTTTAGAAAACTATTTTAATTTATTTACACAAGATTCTTTTATGCAAGCATTGCTAAATACGTTTTATTTCGGAATTGGAACAGTGATTCCAACGATTGCATTAGGTTTAGGATTCGCATTATTCTTCCGAAAAAAATTCAAAGGTTCTGCATTGTACCAATTAATGATCTTTTCACCTTGGGTAACGCCAACAATAGCTGTATCCATTGTGTGGTCACTCTTATATGAACCTCAATTTGGAGTTATTAATAAAGTTCTAAACTTTTTCGGGATACCAGGTTTGGACTGGCTTCAAAGTAGTCAAACAGCGATGTTAGCAGTCATTATTGTGACAGTTTGGAAATTAGTTGGTTGGACGATGATCTTCTATATCGGCGCATTAGAGAAAGTTCCAGATAGTTTATATGAAGCAGCTAGTATTGATGGAGCAAATTCATGGCAGAAATTTCGATATGTAACACTGCCTATGGTTTCATCAACAACGTTCTTCTTAGTTGTTGTCAATACAATTTCTTCAGTGCAGGCTTACGATCAAATAAAAATTTTAACACAAGGTGGACCTAGTGGTTCGACGCGTACGTTACTTTATTTATTCTTCCAACAAGGGTTTGAACAATTTGATATGGGATCTGCAACAGCAATCGCATTTATCATACTAATCATTACAATACTACTATCTGTTATAAACAAAATAATAGGTGACAAGTGGGTGAACTATTAAGGTGAATAATATGAAAAAAGGTCCATTAATCGTAAAGCATCTCTTTCTAGCATTATCAAGTATACTATTTATTTTTCCATTCATATGGATGGTGCTTGGTTCGTTTAAAACATCTAGTGAAGTATTACAAGGAGGTTTTTGGCCTAAAGAATTTCACTGGGAAAATTATCAGCAAGTATTAGATATACTTCCATTTAGCACATATTTATTTAATAGTTTCTATACTTCTTTCATCATTACTATATATGTACTTGTTTCGTCAGCGCTTTTTGCTTATATGTTGGCATTTTATAAGTTTAAAGGCAAGAATATTACGTTTAGTGTTGTGATGGCAACCTATATGATCCCTGGAGCTGTATCGTATGTTCCTGTATATGTAATGTTAGGGAAATTTGGTTTGCTTGATTCACATTTTGGATACATGATTTCTATGGCTGTTAGCGTATTCGGTATTTTCTATTTGAAACAAACGTTCCACAAAGTTGGTTTTGAAATAGTAGAAGCAGCCAAAATTGATGGAGCGAGTGATTGGCGTATTCTTTGGAAGATTATTTTTCCAATGACACGATCATCATTTGTAACATTAGGATTGGTCACATTTATTGGTAACTATAATAATTACATTTGGCCAGCTCTTATTTTGAAAGATAATACACAAAAGTTAATTACGAATGGAATTGCTGATTATTTCATTAATAGTTCTTTAGGACGAGATTGGTCACACATTATGGTTGCAAGTACAATCGCAACGGTGCCGCTCTTAATCGTATTTTTAATTCTACAAAAATGGTTCTTATCTGGTGTTACTGATTCAGGAATAAAGGGGTAATTAAATATTAAAGGAGATATGTGGGATGAAAAAACTATTCATGCTTCTAACAGTTTTAACATTGTTTGTTAGTGCACTTGCGGGTTGTTCAGGCGGAAAAGGAAGTACGGTTAAAGCAAGTAAAGAAGGCGAGAAGGTTGTTGTTCCATTCATAAATGGAGTGGGTGGTTCTCTTGCAGATCGTGTAGACAAGATCGTGGAAGAATACAATAAAAGTCAGGACAAATATGTAGTGAAAACGACGAAAGCGGGTAACTACGATGAGTCTTATCAAAAGCTACAAAGTGGATTTGCAGCGAATAACCAAGAAGCAATCGCATTACTAGGTTCAGACGTCATTCAAGAATATGTTAAAAAACAGTTAATCGTACCTTTAGATGAATCTGTTAAAAATGATAATAATTTCAAAAAAGAAGATTACGGAAAAGGTTTTATGGAGCAAGCAACAATTGACGGAAAGTTATATGGAATTCCGTTTTACGGTACAACACAAATCTTTTATTACAATAAAAAAGCATTAGCGGAAAATGGCTTTACAAAAGAGGATTTAAAGACGTGGGAAGGTGTAGAAAAGGTAGCAAAAACAGTCGCAAAACGTGGTGAAAACGGAAATGTTTCATATGCTGGCTGGATGCCAATGTGGGGGACATCAAACTTAATTGATGTAGTCCGTAGTGCTGGTGGCAATGTATTAAGTGAAGATGGTAAAAAAGTATTAATTAACGATGATACTTGGGTTACGGTATGGGAGAAATTCCGCACATGGCTTCATGAAGATAAAATTATGAAAATACATTCAGGTGGTACTGGATGGGAATATTGGGATAAAACAGTAATTGATTTAGTAGAAGGCAGAACATTAGGGTTTACAGGATCATCTGGTGACCAAGGATTTGTTTTCAAATCATTAGGTAAAGGAATGACGGAAGAAGAACGTCTTAACACGTTTGACGCATTGCCACAACCAGCTTGGGATAATAATAAACCAGCACCAAAATTAGAAACATATTTATTCACATTAACGAGAAATATTGATCCAGAAGTAGCAAAAGGTGCATATGACTTTATGAAATTTGCGACAAGTACGGAGAAAACGGCTGAATGGTCAATGGCAACAGGCTATATTCCTGTTCGTAACAATGTAACAGAGTACGGTCCATATGCTGAATTTGTTAAAAAACAACCACAAGCATTAGTTCCGTTAGAACAAGCCAACAATAATGGAGTGGGACCATTTGTAGATCCAACGGGCGGAAAAATCAATGACGCTTTAAATGTAGCAAAAGATAAAGTAGAGATTGAAGGGGTTCCAGCAAAGAAAGTATTAGATGAAGCAGCTAAAGTTGCGCAAGAAGAATTAGATAAAGTTCTGAAAAAGAAGAAATAAAACTGTTTGTAGTATGAACGTGAGGTGCTTTTGAAGGAAGTGCCTCTAAAATTCACTTAAAAAGGTGTGAGAACTATGATCGAAATAACAAGTACGATAACACTTTCTCCATTCGTAAAAAATAAACACTGTTTCCAAATGGATGAAACTAATATTGCAAACTTTACATTAACAATTGATCAAGGGGATAGCCGGAAAATTCCGCTTTTACTAATCTTGAGAGATCCTAACGGTTTTGTGCGCATACAATATCAAACTCCAATTGTAAATGAAAAACTAGTCATTTCGAAAGATTCAAAGTTTTGTTCTGCTGGTTGTATTGGAGGAGACATGCAGTCAGGTAATTGGGAATTAGAAGTCGTATATATCCCTCATTGTGCAAAGAAAGTAGTGAAATTTACTGGGGAAAAAGTTGACTATACAGTAAATATAGAAGTGAATGATCAGTTGGAACGAAAGTATAATAGAGAGCATTTTTGTAAGGGCAATGTTTTTATCGATGAAGACCGTTTTAATAAGGTAGTAAATGAAGAGCATCGCTGGTACAAAGGGGATTTTCATGAACATACAGATTTAACAGATGGCGAGATAGATGATGAACTTGGAATGCAAGTATGTGAAAAACAAGAATTAGATTTTTTATATGCGACGGAACACAATATTGTTATGCCATCTTATGAAAAAGGAAACACATTAATTATACCATCTATGGAACTTACAACTCCTTACGGCCATTACAATATATTTGGTATAAGAGAATTCATTGATTTTACAGAGCATGTAGATGAATCATTTAGTGCTGAAAAAATGAATGCATTATTTTCACTCATGAAAGAAAAAGGTTATTTAGTGAGTGTGAATCATCCATTTATGAAGCCTTGGGCGAACCAAGTTAATATTAACCTAGAAAATGTTCATACGATGGAGATTATGTGTGATCCAACTTATAAAAAAAGTAAATCATCTACTTTAGAAGCTTTGCGTTGTTTCGATCAAATGTGGTCAAATGGTCTTAAAATCTGGGGAATAGGAGGAAGTGATTCTCATTTACATCCATCTAAAACATTCCCAGGATCAAAAGACCCATCCATTTACGGTGATCCAGGAACATATGTATTATGTAACGGTTTATCAATTAAAAACTTGAAATTTGCGATCAAAAACGGAAGAATTTATTTCTCTCGATTTAGAAAACTAGCGATAGATATTCAAAATGAAGGTGAAACGATTGCTGTCGGCGATGAGGCTAAAGGAAATATTATTTATAACGTTCAAACAGATAAACCGTGTGAGTGGAGACTACTTATAAATGGAAGAACGATTGAAAAAGAATATGGAAGCGATGTAACCTTTGCATTCTCTTTAAATGAGGGGGCGTACGCTAGAGTTGAGGGATGGGAAGAGGACGAATTAGTAGCGTTTATTAATCCTATTCATAATAAAGTTCAGAAGAAAAATATGAAAACATGGAATGAAGTTATAGGAGGAATGAAAGGTGAATAAAGCGATTATTTTTGATAAAGACGGAACATTAATACAGTTAGATTCAGTTTGGTACAAAATTGTGCATCGTGTGTTAGATGATATATTTCAAACGTATCCAAATGAAAAAAGTAAACGAGATGACTACTTAACGATTATTGGTATGAATGATAACGATTTTGAGAGTACGAGTTTGCTAGCTTGCCGTACAAATTACTTTATTGCGGCTGCATGGTATTCGTTGTTAGAAAATCAATATGTGGATAAAGAGGATTTTATTCAAAATGTATGTCTTCTATTCAAAAAGTACTCCACAGCAGATGATCTTGTATTTACAGAAGTGGAAGGTGCAAAGGAAACGTTACGATATTTAAAAGACAATGAATATATTATTGGGGTTGTTACGGCAGACGATGTTGATGCAGCTATTCATTCTCTGAAAATGACTGAGTTATATGATTATGTAGATTTTTTAGGTGCAGATGATGGTGTGAATAGAACAAAACCTGAAAGTGACTTTTATCATATGTTTAAAGAAAAATTTTCACTAACTGAAGAAGATGTGCTTATGGTAGGTGATACATTAACAGACGTTACATTTGCGAGAAATAGTAACATTAAAGTAGTGGGCGTTTTATCGGGTGCGAGCAGGAAGGAAGATTTAGAAGGAAAAGCGGATTATATTTTAGAAAGTATGAAGGATATTTCGAAGATTTTATAATTCGTGTCATCATAATTTTTAACAATATCTATAAATATAGCTCGAATTCTAGGAGGATACTATGGCTCAACTATCATTCAAAAACATTTACAAAAAATATGATCATGATGTGACAATCGTAAAAGATTTTAACCTAGAAGTAAATGATGGAGAATTTATCGTTTTGGTTGGCCCTTCAGGGTGTGGGAAATCTACAACATTACGTATGATTGCAGGCCTTGAGGAGATTTCAGAGGGCGACTTTTATATTGATGGAAAGCGTGTAAATGATATTACACCGAAAGATAGAGATATTGCAATGGTATTTCAAAACTATGCACTTTATCCGCATATGAGTGTGTATGAAAACATGGCATTTGGATTAAAACTACGAAAGTATAGTAAAGAAGAAATTGATAAGCGTGTGCAACATGCAGCAAAAATTCTTGGACTTGAGCAGTATTTAAGCCGAAAGTCAAAAGCACTTTCAGGTGGGCAGCGCCAGCGTGTTGCCTTAGGCCGAGCGATTGTTCGAAATGCAAAAGTATTTTTAATGGACGAGCCTTTATCAAACTTAGATGCGAAATTGCGCGTTCAAATGCGTGCTGAGATTACAAAATTACACAGGCAGCTGCAAACGACATCTGTATATGTCACGCATGATCAAATTGAAGCTATGACGATGGCGACACGCTTAGTTGTACTAAAAGATGGGATTATACAGCAAGTCGGTACACCGAAAGAAGTGTATGATAATCCAGAGAATGTATTTGTCGGCGGATTCATTGGTTCTCCTGGAATGAATTTTTTCAAAGGAGTATTAACAGATAATGCAGTTATGATTGATAAGTGGAAAATTGAAGTGCCAGAAGAGAAGATGAAAGGCTTGCGAAATAAGGGCTATACGAATAAAGAAATCATAATAGGAATACGTCCAGAAGACTTTTATTATGGAAAAGAAATCGAGGCTTTACCATATAACGTAAAAGTAACAGTACCGATTGATGTAGCAGAATTAATGGGGGCAGAAACATATCTATATTCTAACATTAATGGCCAATCCTTTGTTGCACGTGTGGACACATCTTTAGATGTGCAAAGTCAATCAAATATAGAGCTAGGTTTAAACATGGAAAAAGTTCATTATTTCGATTCTAAAACTGAGAAGCGAATTGTTTTATCACGCATTAACGGGCAGTAAACTCTCACCTCAAAATTCGGTGAATACGAGGAAGTTAGTTGGGAGATAACTGCCCGTAAAAGCCCGATTGGTTCAACTAATAATCAGAGGGGATGGAAAAAATCCCCTCTGATTAAAGTTTCACTTTATAAATAATAATTAATATGATTATACCTTTAGAATTTCTTCAACTACTACAAATAAATGAATAGTAACACGGCCGATTATCCTTTAGATTACAGGAAATCGGCTTTTTTATATAGAAGATCGCTTAGCGTACGAAAATCGCTTTTTGTTGGTAGTGCCCTGTCACAATCAAGCTGAGAAAAACAAATAATCCAAACTGAGAAAATTCTTAAGTTGATGGATGTGTTATGCTACTCCTATGTTAAGGTTCGAGTCATTTGAAACAGCAACCTCTATATTGAGTGGCGTTAAAGCGACCTATATGATAAAAAAGATGTATCGCTTGTAAAAAAATTGCATCACCTTGAATGAGCTAATACGACAAGAATCCGTGTCGGGTCTAATTAGGGAATGCAGTACAGAAGTGAAAAAACCTCTGTGTTTCTTTTTAATTAATATATTTATTGGGAAAAAATTCGAAATTTCCGGCACAAATGCTCCTTCTATCCTATAATAGAAGCTATTCTGGACGTAAGCAATTTGTAAGGAATGAGTAAGAAAAAAGAGATTTTCATAGTATAAAATATTTATTATACCTGCGTATAACACCTACTACTAATAATGTGTTATAATACGAATTAGCAACATAAAGGAAAGGAATTAGAAAAAATGACATTACAAAATACTAAAAATTTAAAAAAACAAGTTGCTCCTTTTGAAAAATCAACGGCAAAAAAAAGTGTTTGGCAAATCATCAATACGGTAGTGCCATTTATTATCTTATGGTACCTTGCTTATAAAAGTTTGTCCGTTTCTTATTGGTTAGCATTAGTTCCATCTCTGTTAGCCGCTGGATTTATGACACGGGTTTTCATTATTTTTCATGATTGTACCCATCATTCTTTTTTTAGAAGTCGTCGTGTAAATAGAATAGTAGGGACATGTATGGGCGTTTTAACTTTATTCCCATTTGATCAATGGGGGCATGAGCATTCCGTTCATCACGCTACAAGTGGTAATTTGGATAAGCGAGGTACAGGAGATATTTGGACGCTTACAGTGAATGAATATTTGGCAGCGCCATTTAGACTCCGTTTAGCATATCGTTTATATCGCAACCCATTCGTTATGTTTGGATTAGGCCCGATTTATGTTTTCCTACTTAAAAATAGATTTAACAGAAAAGGTGCTAGAAAGAAGGAACGCATGAACACCTATTTGACGAATGTGTTAATCGTTGCTTTAGTAGGGTTACTTTGCTGGGCACTCGGATGGCAATCGTTTCTTTTAGTACACGGTTCCATATTCTTAATAGCAGGTTCAATAGGTATTTGGCTGTTTTACGTACAGCACACATTCGAGGATTCTTATTTTGAAGAAGATAAAGATTGGGAATATGTGAAAGCGGCAGTGGAAGGAAGTTCGTTTTATAAACTTCCCAAAATCCTGCAATTTCTAACTGGTAATATTGGATTTCATCATGTTCACCATTTAAGTCCAAGAGTACCTAACTATAAACTAGAAGAGGCACACAATAATACGCTTCCTTTAAAAAATGTACCAACGATTACTCTTGCTACAAGCTTGCGGTCAATCCGTTTCCGTCTTTGGGATGAGCAAAACAACAATTTTGTTACCTTTAAAGACGTTAAAAAATTAGTGAAAAACAATGTTTCTATTCCAGTAAAATCAGAACTATAACTTCATCAAATATGACTGACTCCCCTTAATCATTTTCGATTTAAGGGGAGTTTTTGTTTAGCTAGTAGATGCACGATATGGAGAAAACTTAAATGATTTAAATTGTAATGGAGGTGGATTAGGAAATAGTAGGTATTAATATAAGAAGACGATAAAATTATTATGTTAACAATTTGAGACGATTGATACCACAACCTTTTTTAATGGATATTATGCTTAGTCCCTGAGAATATTTCAATAGACATGAAAATGATGTTAACGTAATAACAAGAGTATCTTACAAAATAAATAACAATAAGAGTTATGAAATTATTTCAAGATAATAAAATGCAAAACGGACAAACTCAATTATTCATGAATTTGTCCGTTTATCTTTTAGTGGAAACAGGGGAGTATGTAAACCACATGCACATACAGTGTAAAGCTGTTTAAAGATTTGTGTATTCAGCTAATCTGGTCTTTTTTGCAGTTGTTACTTTTTAGTTTGACCGGATAGTTCAACAGACTTTTGCGTACAACGCTGCATAGCTGAAATGATGGCTGTTCGTAAGCCTTTTTCCTCTAATGTTGCTACAGCTTCTATAGTTGTTCCGCCAGGGGAACAAACCATATCTTTCAATGCACCTGGATGCATTCCTGTTTCTAGTACCATTTTTGCAGAGCCTAACACAGCTTGAGCTGCGAATTTATATGCTTGATTTCTTGGCATACCATCTAATACAGCTGCATCTGCCATTGCTTCTATAATCATATATACATATGCTGGCGAAGAACCACTTACAGATGTTACAACATCCATTAATTTTTCACTTACGATCTCCGTTTGACCAAAACTATTGAAAAGGATTAATACATCTTCTAAATCTTTTTCTGTCACCATTTCATTAGGACATAGCGCAGACATTCCTTCTCCAACAAGAGCAGGTGTATTAGGCATTACTCGTACAACCTTCAACTTTTTATCAAAAGCATCTTCAGTACTTTTAATGCTTTTCCCTGCAGCGATCGTTACGATGATAACATCGTTTTTTATCACTTCTTTTATTTCGTTAATTATTGATGCGTATAGGTCTGGTTTAATTGATAAAATTAAAATATCAGCATTTTTAGCTACTTCATTGTTGTCAGTTGTTGTAGTTAGCCCATATTTTTCACTAGCATGTTTTAAATTAGTAGTGTTTAAATCTGAACAAATGATTTTATTTGAAGACACTATATTTTTGTTTATCATCCCGCCAATCATAGCCATTCCCATATTTCCGCATCCGATGAATCCAATTTGTTTGTCCATAATAACTCAATCTGGCTCCTTTTGTCATAAATTATATCGGTCTGATACTGTTATTCTAAAATAATAATGATATCTCCATGCAATATAAAGAAACATTTTAAGAGAGTATGTGCCTTTTTGCAATACAAAAGATAAAAATAAATTATATTCGACATTATGTAAGTACACGCATTATATTTAAAGATTTTATGTTTATGAATATGAGTATAGTTATATCAATTTTCACTATCATCCAGTATGTCCATAATCTCATACAAGAAACTTGTCATCATATTCATTTTGCAAAATACCTCTTGACACAAAAACGAAATATATAGCATAATATAAAAAATTAAACCGAAAATCGTTGAAGGGAATTAGTACATATGTCTTCTTGCGAAAGAGAGTGGAATTCACCGGCTGAAAGATTCCTCGTATAGAATGTATCGAACCTATCCCTGAGTCTTAAATGAAAGTTTAGGCGTACGCCTGCGTTATAGGCGCCAAGTGGATATCTATGTATATCAATTAAGGTGGTACCGCGGAACAATGACCGTTTCGTCCTTTTTATTTTATTAAGGGCGAAGCGGTCATTTTTATTTTGCCCTTTAGTACTATAGGTGCAGCATTGATGAGGATAGACATAGCTGCAAACTGTATAAATAAAAGTGTAATTTATTAAAACTTTGATTTTAGACTTGGGGGATAAAAAAGTGAAAAAGCAAAGAATTGTTGTAAAGATTGGGAGCAGTTCCTTGGCAGCGAGTCATGGAGGCATCTGTAAAGAACAACTTTCAGATCACGTTGCCGCATTGGCACGATTGAAAGAGGAAGGGCATGAAGTTTTACTAATTACATCCGGGGCCGTCGCTGCAGGTTTTTCTGCTCTAGGGTATCCTAGCAGACCTGTGACAATTAAAGGGAAACAGGCTGCTGCCGCTGTCGGGCAAAGTTTATTAATGCAGGCATACACGGAGGAATTCCGTAAATATGGTATCGTTACTGCACAACTTTTACTAACGAGAAATGATTTTTCTAGAAAAGAACAATACAGTAACGCTTACGCTACTTTAGGAGAGCTACTCAACCGTTCTGCTCTTCCTATAATCAATGAAAATGATTCCATTTCTTTAGAAGAGCTGACGTTCGGTGATAATGATATGCTGTCAGCTTTAGTAAGCGGACTTGTTTCGGCAGATATGCTCATGATTTTTACAGATGTGAACGGTTTATATGACCAAAATCCTCAGAAAAATGCGGATGCGAAAAAATATCATTTCCTTCCTGAGGTAACGGAAGAAATTGCTTCTCTTGCAGGAGATGCTGGCTCAAAACTTGGGACTGGCGGTATGAAATCAAAAATCGATGCTGCAAAGACGGCACTATCTCTTGGAGTGAGTGTATTTATCGGAACGGGATGTGGACAGGAGAAGTTTTTAGATGTTATGAAGGGCAAAGGTGATGGAACATATATCGGGAATGCTCCTCAAAAAGTGATTAAGATGAACAAGCAATGGATCGCCTTGCATTCGCTCGTTAGCGGAAAAATTGAAGTAGATGCGGGGGCAGCAACTGCCATCATTCAACATGGAAAGAGTCTCCTTCCTGCTGGTGTTACTAATGTGTCTGGATTTTTCCAAGTGGGTGAAGTCGTGGAAGTAGTTACACAACAAGGACGCGTAATAGGGAAAGGCCAATGCACATATAGTGCACAGGAACTAAAGGATCTAAAAGGTATGCAGAGTCAGGATATTCAAGCAAGAGGGGAAAGACATAGTTATGAAGTTATCCATAGGGATAATTGGGTTTCATTTTAAGAATAGAGAGGGCAGAGTCCACTGCTCAAATTCTTTAATCCCATAGGCGGGAAACACTTAGTTGGTAGAGATAAACGGGTCTTGAATTTTTACTTATTAACTTTTTAAAAGGAGGAAATAAAAATGAATGAAGTGTTGGCAAAGGGGAAAAAGGCGAAAGAAATTGCTAGAGAACTTGTGCTTAAATCTACAAATCAAAAAAACGAAGCACTTGCTGCGATTGCTGATCAGCTGATAGTAGAAACAGCTTATATTTTAGAGGAAAACAAACAGGATATCGAAGAAGGTAAGGCAAAAGGATTTTCTGATTCTCTTCTTGATCGTCTTATGCTGAATGAACAGCGTATTGTTGATATGACAGAGGGTATTAAGCAGTTAATTGATTTACGTGATCCTGTTGGAGAATGTGTAAGTGCATGGGAACGACCAAATGGATTATCTATTCAGGAGATGCGCGTACCACTTGGTGTTGTCGGAATGATTTACGAGGCAAGGCCGAATGTGACAGTGGATGCGGCTACAATTTGCTTAAAAACAGGAAACGCAGTAATACTACGTGGTAGTTCTTCTGCTATTCATTCTAACAAAGCCATCGTTAGCGTTATTCACCGGGCGCTCAAACAAACAAGCTTGCCTTCAGAAAGTGTGCAGCTCATAGAAGATATAACGCGCGATAGTGCAAAGCAGTTGTTTACATTGAATGAGTACTTGGATGTTCTTATCCCAAGAGGCGGCAAGCAGTTAATAGATACTGTAGTGAGAGAAGCATCTGTTCCAGTACTTGAAACAGGTGCGGGGAATTGTCATATTTTCATTGATGAAACAGCGGATAAACAAATGGCATTTAATATTATTATAAACGCAAAAACGCAGCGTCCATCTGTATGTAATGCAATTGAAACGATTATACTTCATGAGAATTGGGCGCAGCAATTTGGTAGCGAGCTGTTTTCTTCCTTGAAGGAAAGAGGCGTGGAGCTACGTGGTGATAATAAAGCATTGGCAATTGATTCTTCTATTGCATTAGCTTCAGAAGAAGACTGGGAAACAGAGTTTTTATCTCTCACACTGGCAGTTAAAGTGGTTTCCACTACGGAAGAAGCGATTCATCATATAAATACGTATGGATCCAAGCATTCCGAAGCGATTATTACAGAGAACGAGGAAAACGTCAGCAAATTTTTCACTTCTGTTGATGCCGCGGCACTTTATCATAATGCATCGACTCGTTTTACAGATGGATCTGAATTTGGATTCGGAGCAGAAATTGGCATCAGTACACAAAAGCTACACGTAAGGGGACCAATGGGGCTACCTGCATTGACTTCCACAAAATATGTGATTCGTGGAAATGGACAGATTCGGGGATGAAAATTATAAAAGAACAAGTGAAATAATAACAAAAGATACCCAGTTTAATTCGGGTGTCTTTTGTTATTAAAGAGAAGTCAATATTCATTTACCATACAAAAAGCCCCACAAGCATAGCACTTAATAAGGAAACAGCCATTCCGCTCACAAGAAGCTTCCAAACATTTTTACCGATGACTGATGATTTTTCTCCGCCAAATAATGAATTGTAGGTTCCGTAAATCATACCTACTGTACTAAAGTTGGCAAAAGAAGCTAGAAATGTAGTTGCAACCGCAATCGTATGCGGTTGTAAAGACTTTAAGTTTGATTTTAAATCCATCATTGCGACAAATTCATTCGTTGTTATTTTGATCCCCATTAATTCAGCTACATACATAGCATCATTGCCTGATACACCGAGTAAAAAAGCAAAGGGACTAAAGACAATTGAGAAGATTTTTTGAATTGTTAAACCTGCTACAAAAAAGCTTAAAATCCCATTTAAACATGCTGTTAAAGCTACATATCCAATTACCATAGCTAAAATAACGATAACCATATTCATTCCGACTAACATACTGTTAGAAATAGTAGAAAAGAAATCTTTTTTTTCATTTTTTGAAGGTTTATAAATAACATCTTCTTCTTTAGTAACTTCAATAGGATTTAAAACATTGGCTAAAATTAATGCGTTAATACAGTTTAAAGGAATAGCGCTGAAAATATATGTTGCTGGAACCATTGATAGATAAGCACCAAGAATGGATCCGCTGACACTACTCATACTCATAATTCCAAAAGTCAACAAACGATTTTCTTTTAAAACAGATAATTGATCACGAACAACTGCAAGTGCTTCCGTATTTCCTAAAAACATCATTTGAATGGAAAAAAAGCTTTCTAACTTTGGTAAACGAGAAATCTTTGAAATGATTGCACCAACTTTATCAATAATCCAAGTTAAGATTCCAAAATACGAAAGGATATCAAAAAAAGTGATAACAAAAATGATAGGTAGTAATGCGCTAAAGAAGAAATCAACTGTTTGATTTTCCATAGCTGAAGGAAATGCAAATCGAATACCTTCGTTTGCACATGAAAGTAGCCAACTGAAAAATGACGCAATTTTATTAATGATAATACTGCCCAATTTGGTGCCTAACATAAACCACGTAATAAAAAGCTCCAATATTATTAGAATAACGATTGGTCTCCATTTTATTTTTCTTTTATTAGGCGAACATAGGAAAACGATTAATATTACAACGAAAATTCCTAACATATTTAATATGAAATGCATCTCAACAACTCCTTGAGAGTTATTATTTGTATATAAAAAAGCTCCTATTCTTCCTAATTTAGATTACAACGATAAGTTATGAAGAATGTAAATGATGTTAGGGATTAATTCATATTATTTTTAAATACTAAAAAGAACTTAATACATAGCAAACAAGCAGGTGGAATTGAAAGTTTTTCACATCTGTTGATGCTGCTGCACTGTATCATAATGCATCAACTCGTTTTACTGATGGATTGGAATTCGGATTCGGAGCAGAAATTGGTATCAGTACGCAAAAACTACACGTAAGGGGATCAATGGGACTAAAATACGTGATTCGTGGATGAAAAAAGTATCCTGCTATTTGTGGGTAGTAAAACTCCCACCTCAAAATTCGGCTGGAGCACGAAAGTTAGGTGAGAGTCGGGTTGATTAAAGTTTCACTTTATAGAGTAATAGGTCTATTAATCTAACAAGGTAGGTTAAGCCCAAAGTAAAAAGGATAGAGAGTAATATTCATAAATCGAAAACATATTTGGGCTATTCCTTTAGATAACAGGAAATTTGTTTGTGGCAGGGTAATTGAAATGGAACCAAATAGTAGAAGGGGATTTTTAGCAGGCTTGATGGATTTGGTCGGGGATAGTCCACCTATAGCTGAGGATTTAAAAGGGTGTAAAACATTAATACAACTGAATGTTCACATTAAAACCATTCATGAAACAGCATTGGATGGTTGTATAAGTGGCTATCGTTCTTTAAAGTTAGATGGGATTGAAGAAGATTATTTCACTTCACAACTGGTTCATGATGAGAATTGCATGTTGATGAAAGGATACTCGGTACTTAGGCAGGCGACTCAAGAAGAAGCGGATACGTACGGTCAGCTAGGTGCCGCAGGCTATATGATGATTAAATGTTACGCAGAAGATTTATTAGCAAGTAAATAACTTCCGCTAACGATAATTATGTGTAAATGAGCTGTTCATATGGACAGCTCATTATATTTTTTACTTAGCGTTGTTTTTTCAAAAATGCTGGAGGTACCTCCATGTCCATCTAGATTGAGTTTTCTATAAACTTCTGTCCTTGTTACTTACATGATTGAATTATTATTTATTTGTTTTTAAAAATACGCATACCAAATAAACCTTGATAAGGTGTGTTTTTTAGATTATGCAGTTTTCTACTCGGTATTGGATACAGTGTACTGATAAACGACACCTAAAATATCAAGATGGTCTTTTCGTCCATTTTTCTGTGAATTATGGATATAATTTTATCTTAGGTTGATAGTGATGTGCTGGTACCCCTATTTGATATTTTGCTCAAATTTTCATTGATAGATAATTATGTCGGTGTATGATCGGGAAAATGATCATTTCTAAACTGCCTGGGGGTTATACCAGTGTATTTTTTAAAGATTTTTATAAAATAACTTTGGTCGTTGAAATTCAGCCACATGCCGATGTCTAAAATCGAATAATTTGTTAAAAGTAATAGTTTTTTTGCTTCGTCAACTCGTTGCCGTTGAATGTATTCACTTAGTGGTTTACCAACCTCTTTTTTAAAAAGTGATGATAAGTAATTTGGGCTTAAATGACACATTTGTGCAAGGTGATCAAGTGTGATGTTGTCATAAAGATGGTCATAAATATAATGTTGACAAGCTGTAATTGTTGCAGAATATTTTTCTTCATTTAATTGGTGCACACGATTGGTAAAATCCATTATGGCTTCTTCCATTAATTTTAAAATTGCTTTTAAGCTTCCTAATTCCTCGAGTTGTTGAATATAGAAATCATTTAAGGTAAAGGCCGTTTCATCATTTAAACCACCTTCAATGGCCGCTCTGCAAACAAGAGCAATTCCAGTTATCATTAAATTTTTTTCACTTCTTAGGCGATTTCGTTTCGATAATAACCCTAATTCCGCCTCACCGACAATAGAGTAATCGAAGATATCCCTTAATTTATTTATCCGTCCTTTTTTGACATAATCAAGCAAAACTCGTTCATATGAAAGATTGGAATGGAAAATGAAATTCCTTCTCCCCTTTGAAAGCTCAAGATCCGGATTCTCTAATTCAATCATATCAAGGGTCAGCGCTTTATTGTTTTGGATGACCATCGTTTTATCAAGCTTTTTATGGTACATCAAATAATAAACCAATAGACTAATCGTCAGGAATTGTTGACTATCAATAATGGGGATGGAACGATAGTATTCAATGAGTTTCCTTTTATTCAGGTTTCCGTTAAAAGTATCAAGGATCTTACTAATATTTTCATCAGATATTTGTGAATCAAGGGTAGGGCCTAAAATAATGGTACCTAAAAATAGGTTCGTTTTTTTTAGATTGACAAAGAAAAAGTTCAAATTTGAATTCGAAAAGAAAATAGGGAAATCCTTAGGATTCTCTTCATAAGTATAGACACTGATTTGCTCTTTGAACTGGCTGTAATATGAATGTCCCCGTAAGTCTTTACTTGAAAATTCGTATTCAATCTCACCAAATTGATTGACATAATAAACAGGTATTTGATGAGCTTCATAAATAAGCTCACATATATATTGTAAATCTTCTATGACTATTTCCATCGATTCCATAAACTCCATTTATTTTTTTGAAATTGGCTATATTTTTGTAATACTTAAATAAATACTATTATTCGTAAGATAATACAATATTTCTTTTTATACAAGCAATAAAATGATTGATGTAAGAAATTATAAGTAGGGAGGAGTTAAACATGGAATTATCAAATAAAATTGCTGTCATAACTGGTGCAGGAAGTGGAATCGGAAGAGCAAGCAGTTTGAAACTTGCTAGAAACGGTGCAACAGTTGTATTAGTCGATTTCAATCAGGAAACAGGAGAAGAAACGTTAAAACTTGTGAAAGACCAAGGTGGAGAAGGTATCTTTGTTCAGGCCGATGTCTCGAAAACTGAAGATGTGCAAAACTATGTAAATAAAGCAGTCAAAACATATGGACGTATTGATATATTTTTCAACAATGCAGGTGTTATTCAAAAGTTCGCACCTTTCACTTCAATAGAAGAATCCGAATTTGACCGCATTATGTCTATCAATGTAAAAGGGGTCTTCCTTGGAATGAAATATGTGTTAAAAGTGATGGAGGAGCAAGGAAGTGGCTCAATTATTAATACTGCTTCTACTGCAGGGGTTCGTCCTGAACACAGTGTAGCTGCATATTCTGCAAGCAAACATGCGGTTGTAGGCTTAACCAAGGGTGCTGCATTAGAATATACGAAAAAAGGAATTCGCATTAATGCACTCTGTCCTGGCGGTGTGAAAACAGCATTAACAACAAGTGTTGAAGCTCAGTTTGCAAAAGGTGGATACATTCCAGAAGAGATTTCCAATATGAGAATGGGGCGTTATGCTGATCCGAAAGAACTCGCTGAAATGGTTGCTTACTTAGCATCAGATAAGGCAAGCTATATGTCTGGTTCAATTGTTCTTGTAGATGGCGGGCTAACTTTATAGGCAATAAAAACTTCGAATAGGATTTTTTCTATTTAATAATTAGGGGCAGTTATGACTGTCCCTAATTTATTTTTTTTAACCTGACTCAATCATTCAGGTGTGCTGTTTGTGTTAGGTAATGATTCTTCGGCATGCCTGTCGATGCAGCTAACTCCCTATATGTAATTTTGTAAGCAACAATATCGTCGTTATTGTATTTTTTGCTTAGCGTTGTTGTTTAGCCATTTTTTTCAGAAATGCTAAGGATACACCTTAAAATACGAATGAAAATCCGATATATATTTGGAAGGATAATGCCCCATTCATACTCTGTTCATAATTCTTAGATAATATAAATCTTGTAATAGTAAGAGAAATTTTGTAAAGGGGTGATTGATGTGCTAGCATCAGCTATTACATTTATTACGGCAGCACTTATTTTTTATTCAGTTGGGGTTTGGAGTGAAAAGATTCAAAAGACATTAAAACCTTGGCATGTGGTTATATTTTGGGTTGGATTAGCATGCGATACGATTGGTACTACATTAATGGAGAAAATGGCTTCAGAAGGTTCTCTATTAAGCTTTCATGGCATAACGGGTTTATCAGCAATTTTACTTATGCTATTTCATGCTGTGTGGGCTACTGTAGTTTTGAAGAAAAAGGATATAAAAATGATTGCAAAGTTTCACACATTTAGTGTAATTGTGTGGTTCATTTGGTTAATTCCATATATTTCAGGGCTTGTATATGGAATGACAAACAATTCATAAATTGAATTTGAATTTTCTGGACGAAAATAAGGTTACTCATACATTAGGAGATATAAGAAGAAACTAAAAGAAAAAGAAAAAGAAAAACGTATATTACATTAATAAGTAAAATCCCCTCAACATAAGTCGAGGGGATTTTGTAAAGCAAATAAATAATTCTAATGGTCGAATGAGGGAAGACTGCTCTTTATAGTAGGATAAACATTAAAAACATCTATTTTTATATTGTTTAGGTGAAATACCAGTATGTTTTTTAAAGATCTTTGTAAAATGACTCTGGTCGTGAAAATTTAATAATGTAGAAATTTCGGATATAGAATGTCTCGTATAAGTCATTAACTTTTTTGACTCATCTACTTTGGCACGCTGAATATATTCATTTAGAGAAATTCCAACTTCTTTTTTGAAAAGAGAAGATAGATAACTAGGGTTTAATGTGACTATTTCTGCAAGGATAGTTAGTGTAATATCACCATAAAGATGAGTAAATATATAATTTTGGCATTCGTTTATAGGTTTGGAATGTTTTTTTATAGTCCCGTTTTTGACACGTTCTGCAAACTCAAGTAAAGCATTCTCCAAAAAAGGGGAAATGGCTTCATTTTTATGTATTTCTTCGAGTTTTTGTATAAATAAATCACTAAGAGTATATGCGATTTCAGGGAAAAGTCCTCCTTCTATAGCAGATCTAGTTGCAAGTGTAATAGCTGCAATGGCAGAATTTTTTTGGCTTCGCAGGTGACTTGTCTTTGATAACACCCCAAGCTCTCCTGATTCAGGTAATCTCCTTAGATTTTTAATTAAATCATCCTTTTTCCCTTGCTTAATACACTCAAATATTTTCCTTTCAACTAGTGGATCGATATGAGTTAATGTACTTTGACGTTGCTCCGATATATGTATTTCGGGCTGTTCAATTTTAAATTCCACCTTTTTTACAAGCATGTTTTTTTGCAGAACATCTGCTATGTTCAACTGTTTTTGATACAGCATGTAATAAAGCACTAAACTTATATTTAAAAAACTCAAATTATTTAATATGGATAGAGAACGATAATATCGAATCATTTCTTCTTTATCTATTTTTAGTTGAAGATCATTAACGATACCTTTAATTGATGTTTCTGATAGCCTGGAATAAAGGACGGGTCCAACAATGATATTCCCACTAATTTGGTCGTTCAAACGTAGATTAATTGCGAAAAAATTTTCAAGAAAGGCTGTCTCTTCTAATGACGGAAAAGTAAAGTGAGGCTGTTCCTTAAATAGTTCATTAAGTATCGCCTCTTTTGAAGAATACATAGGGTTATGCTGAATATTGGAAGAGATTTCAAATACTAAATCTCCTTTGTTATTAAGAAAATAGACAGGTGTTTTATGTACGTCAAAGATTAGTTTACAAATATAATATAAATCCTCTAGTTTGGAGCAACTCATTATTTTAACCTCTATTCTGTAAAAATCGGCTAAAATTTTTACAATTATTCTAAAAAATATACCATAATATCTAAAAAATAATAACTATAATAACATTAAGAAAGCGTTTACTTAATTATTTTTTAGGAGGGCTATCATGAAAAGGGATATTAAGAAAATCATTTCACAAATGACATTAGAAGAAAAGGCAAGTCTATGTTCTGGATTAGACTTTTGGAATACAAAAGGGATTGAGCGATTAGGAATTCCTTCAATTATGGTAACTGATGGACCACACGGCCTTAGAAAACAGGCAGAGGGAGCAGATCACTTAGGGATTTATAACAGTATTCCATCGACTTGTTTCCCATCAGCAGTAGGATTAGCAAGTACATGGAATAAAAAATTAATAAAACAAGTAGGAGTTGCATTAGGAGAAGAATGTCAGGCTGAAAATGTAGGAGTTCTCCTTGGACCAGGTGCAAATATAAAACGTTCGCCGCTATGCGGAAGAAACTTTGAATATTTTTCAGAGGACCCGTATTTATCATCACAAATGGCTGCAAACCATGTTAAAGGCGTACAAAGTCAAGGGGTTGGAACGTCATTAAAACATTTCGCTGCTAATAATCAGGAGCATCGCAGAATGTCTGTAGATGCAATTGTTGATGAAAGAACATTGCGTGAAATCTATCTTGCTAGCTTTGAAGATGTCATTAAGGAAGCACAGCCTTGGACAGTAATGAGCGCATACAACAAGGTAAATGGTGAATACGCTTCGGAAAATAACTATTTATTAAATGATATTTTAAAAGATGAATGGGGATTTGAAGGTTTTGTCGTTTCTGATTGGGGTGCAGTAAATGAGCGTGTTGCAAGTTTAGCTAACGGTTTGGAGTTAGAAATGCCTTCAAGCTTTGGAATTGGTGAGAAGAAAATTGTCGACGCAGTTAACTGTGGTAAGCTATCTGTAGAAAAGCTTGATCAAGCGGCAGAGCGTCTTCTTTCCATTATTTTTAAAGCTTATGATAACCAATTAGAAAACGCTGCGTATAGTAAGGACGCGCATCATCAGCTTGCAAGAGAAGTTGCAAGTGAAAGTATGGTTATGTTACAAAATGAAGCTTCCATTCTTCCGCTGAAAAAAGAGGGAACGGTAGCAGTAATTGGAGGATTTGCAAAGCAACCACGTTTTCAAGGTGGCGGAAGCTCCCATATCAATCCAACAAATCTTGAAAGTATTCTCGAAGAAATTGAAACGGTATCAGGTGAAAAAACGAACATATTATTTGCCCAAGGCTATGACATTGCCAGTGATGATGTAAATGAAAGCATGGTTAATGAAGCGAAAAAAATAGCAGAGCGAGCAGATACAGCGGTCCTTTTTGTTGGACTTCCAGATCGTTATGAATCTGAAGGTTTTGATCGAAAACATTTACAAATGCCAGAAAATCATGTGCAATTAATTGAGGCTATCGCTGAAGTTCAAAGTAATATCGTTGTAGTTTTAAGTAACGGTGCTCCAATTGAAATGCCATGGATAGGTAAAGTAAAAGGAATACTTGAAGGCTATTTAGGTGGCCAAGCATTAGGCGGAGCGATTGCTGATTTATTATTTGGTGATGCGAATCCAAGCGGGAAATTAGCGGAAACATTTCCGAAAGTGTTAAGCGATAATCCTTCTTACTTAAACTTCCCTGGTGAAGGGGACAAAGTGGAATACAAAGAAGGTGTGTTCGTCGGATACCGTTACTACGATGCGAAAAATATTGAACCGTTGTTCCCATTTGGTTTTGGATTAAGTTATACAAATTTTGAATATAGTAATATTTCAATAAATAAGAAAGAGATAACGGATACGGACACTGTTTCTATCAGTGTGAACGTGAAAAATACTGGTAGTAGAGCAGGGAAAGAAATTGTTCAGCTTTATATAAAAGATGTTGAAAGCAGCATGACTCGTCCTGAAAAAGAGCTAAAAGGATTTGAAAAAGTAGAATTGCAACCGGGAGAAGAAAAAACGGTTAGCTTTACTTTAAATAAAAGATCATTTGCTTATTATAATGTTGAATTAAAGGACTGGCATGTTGAAACAGGTGAATTTGAGATTTTAGTAGGAAAGTCTTCAAAAGAGATTGTTTTACATGATAGCATGTATGTTCAATCAACGACTATAACTCAAAAACCAGTGCATCGTAATACGTTACTTGGGGACATATTTACGGACCCAATCTTAGCACCAATCGCAAAAGGGCTTATGGAAAAAGCATTAAAAGACAGTCCGTTTGGTAGTATGACTGAAGGGGATAGTGATGCATCTGAAATGATGGACGCTATGCTGAACTATATGCCATTACGAGCATTAGTGAACTTTAGCGCAGGTGCTTTTACAGAAGAAATGTTGAGTGAAATAATTGTGCTATTGAACGATGCGCAAGTGAATTGATAAGCGGCGAATGCGAGGAAGTTAGGCGGGAGATAATGGCCGGGAAATGCCTAATTAAAGTTTTACTTTATCCATTGAACATTCTTTGTTGAATATTAATTAAGCTTAATAATTCATTGCAGGATGTTTCTCCAGCACGCAAAAAGGCAAATGAGAGTTAGAATCTCATTTGCTTTTTTTTGTACTTATTCTGCTAAATGTAGAATCATATGCTTGTCTATCATCTTTAATCATTGCTTATAAATATGAACGATGAGATGGCCATGAACCTTGGAGTTTACGAAGTTGTATAATTTGACCTGTATGATAAGCATCGTGCAATAGGATATTCATATATTGTTGCCAAACTGGTAGAGACGGACTTGGTTGATCCAGTTCTGCTTCTTGAAGGGATGTTAATGAAGATTGTAAGGCATCATGTACTTGGAGCGTTCGCTTCACTGTTTGTTGCCAAGCACCATCATCATTAGGTCCACCTTGGACAAACGTGTCATCATTATTTTGTGGAGCAACAAATGTGTCATCTTGATGTAAGCGGGACAGTAAGCGTTCTTTAAAGGTTAGTAAATGGTTTGCATTTTCCCAAATCGTATTACTGGCCTTTCCTTCTGGGTGCCAACATGCTTGTGCAGCAGTAAGATTCTTTAACGCTTCTGATATCGGTGGATACCATTCTTCTTCGTAAAAAACTTGCTTGACCCCATTTTGTAATATTTCTTTTTTACCCATTCGTATAGCCTCCTTAACTATGAGATAGACCAACAATAAGTGTTAGATAAATTAGGTAGAAACGTACCTACTTATCATCTGATTGATGTTTGGAAGTTTCTAAAAGAACAATACGGCGCCGTTGTAGTAATTGCAGAAATAAACTTATGCTTTCCAAATCATTTTTATAAACGTAATAAATTCTCCTTTCTCTTCAATAAACCTGCCTCATAGTTGAACAAGAAAATTAACTGCAGCTTAAATTTAAAAACTTGTAGCAATATAAAGTTTCAGAAAGTTTTAAAATTCTAAAAAATTAGAAGGTATAATTCGATAAATATAGAATTTAATACATAGCAAATAAGGAGGGGATAAAATGGAAGTCTTTCACGTGACGAGTAGAAAAAGGGAAACATACAACGTTCAAATGAAGTATTCGATACTTTTCGAATGCGCACTTGGCATTGCGGCAATTACTCATAAGAGGTTAATCGATACTCTTGAAAAGACTCAAAGTGAATGGGAAGAAATAAGAGAATCATTATCGGTAGAGATGAGAGAGCATTTACAGTTTGTAGAAGAAAATAATACATGGAAAGCATTGCTTCAGTTATTGTATGAGGGAGATTTTCAGGATCTATCACAGTTTATTGCAAATATCGATTCATTTTCAGAAGAAGATTTAAAGTATATATGTTTACCGTTTTTAGGAGAAGTGTATCAAGCGAAAAGACGTTTAGCCGCAAGCGGAGAAGCATCTGTAATACACGAACTAAAGGAACTGACACATGATCACCAGTTTTTCTCTACTTATATTGGCTTTATATGTGATGCAGATGTACAAGAACTAAAGGGTCATTTAATCGCGGTTATGACAGGATGGTATGAGGGTGTTATTAAGAAAGAAGAGGAGCAACTGCTCTCTATATTAAAGCGAGATTATGAAGCGAAAAATGAAATGAATAAAAAGATGAAACCGGAAGAGTTTGTCGAGTGGGCTACAGGTGGCGTTATATATATGCCAGAGCCAAGTGTTCATCACGTACTTCTTATCCCACAAATTACGTACAGACCGTGGAACATAGAAGCTGATATTGAAGATACGAAAGTGTTTCATTATCCGGTCGCAAATGAAAGTATACATCCGGAAGATCCATATGAGCCGAGCTATTTTTTAGTTCATAAACATAAGGCGCTCGGGGACGAGGCAAGATTGCGTATTGTAAAACTATTATTTGAACAAGAGCGTACACTGCAAGAAATAACGGAAAGATTACAACTAGGAAAATCGACAGTACATCATCATTTGAAACTTTTACGTTCAGCAAAGTTAGTTGATATTCATGATGGGAAATATGTGTTAAGAAAGAAAGCATTGCAGTCTTTAGCGAAAGAAATAGATGCATTTTTGAATAGATAATATACAACGAGAATGTACATAAAGGGAGGAATTTAATAGAAAAGTTGGTGAGCTATAGTGAATAGTGTATTGAAAAATCGTTCATTCTTTTTTATGTGGATTGGCAGTGCAATTTCAGAATTAGGTGGGGCTTTCGGAACGTTATGTAATTCAATTCTTGTTTATGAATTAACAGGATCAAAAACAGCATTAAGTAGCATGTGGTTACTATATTTTATCCCGTCACTCATACTGCAACTTATAAGCGGGCCATATATTGATAAATGGAGCAGAAAGTGGATTATGATTTTTTCGCAATGGATGCGGGCCTCTGTTTTCTTACTGCCTTTAGTCATGTTAGTTACTAGTAGTATAGAAGTTTGGCACGTGTATGTCGTTCAAATTATAATTGGGCTCATTACACCGCTGTATACACCTGCAAGTCAAGCAATTACACCGAGCATTGTAAGTAAAGAGCAGCTTCAAGATGCAAATGCGTATATAGATGGAATGACTCGTCTTATGATGTTTGTAGCGCCAGTATTAGGTGGTATCGTCATTCATTTTATTGGAATGAAGCTTACATTATTTTTTGTGTGCGTTTGTCTATTTATAAGTGGAGGATTATTACTTTTCATTACAGAAAAGAGGATAAAGCAAGAACTTCGAAAAACGTGGCTAGAGCAGTTTCTTCACGGCTTTACATACTTTTTCAAAAAAACAGTTATCGTTTGGCTTGGTATCTTTCTAACATTCGTTCAATTTGGAGTAGGAGTAACGATGGTTACGAATCTTCCTTATATTAAAGACGAACTATCGGCAGGGTATGCTGAATACGGTTATTTTATGGCAGGATTTCCACTTGGCTATGTAGTTGGTTCCATGTTAGTTGGGAAAGTGAAGTATAGAAGCCGTAGATTACTTATGCTTGGAGGATTATTCGTAGGGGGCCTTACTTACATTTCACTAGGTTTAAATAATAGTATTATTATTGCGATTGTAATCGAGGTAATTGCTGGTATATGTATTGCATTTTTCAATGTTCATAACACGACGATATGCCAACAAACTGTCCCAAGTAATATGATAGGAAAAGTATTTTCAGTGCGATTATTTTTCATACGATCGGCAATGCCATTAGGTGTGTTATTAGGGGGAATACTGAGTGAAATGTGGGGAGTGAGAGTACTATACTTTATCATTGGTTCGATTATATGTGTTACTTCTTTAATAGGAATATTGCTTCCGTATTTCAAATTTTTAGATGAGGCGATTGAGGAGAAGTCAGCATAATTATAAAGATTTGAAACTTTATAATTGAAAATAATTATCATAATCAATTATAATAGAAGAATACTAGTATTCGTATTACAAAGAGGGAGTGGAATATATGTTTATCGAAACGAAGACATTTACAGTAAAAGAAGGTACATCAGATATAGTTGTAGAGCGTTTCACAGGAGAAGGAATTATTGAAAAATTTGAAGGATTCATCGACTTAAGTGTTCTCGTTAAAAAAGTAAGACGCGGAGACGAAGAAGTTGTAGTTATGATTCGGTGGGAATCGGAAGAAGCATGGAAGAACTGGGAAACGAGTGAAGAGCACTTAGCTGGACATAGAGCGGGCCGCGGTAAGCCAAAACCAGATCATATCATTAAGGTTGAGCACGGAGTTTATTATGTGAAATCATCGAAATCGGCTTATCAACAGTCGTAAAAATACATTTGTTTAATTATATTCTTTCGAATAAATAACCATCTATCTGCTTACTGATAGATGGTTATTTATATTGAATAAAGAGAATGATTCGCCTGTGATGTAAGAAGAATTAACGGACAGGTTAAAACTAGAAATGTTAAAATATAAACTCGATCAGTGAGTAAGATTAGGAGGGACAATAATGGTTCAATCGATAGTTCATATTGCATTAGTAGTAAAAGACTGTGACGAGGCAATAGAGTTTTATACAAAGAAACTAAATTTCACATTAGTTGAAGATATTTATCAGCCAGAAGAAAACAAACGGTGGGTAGTGGTATCTCCTCCAGGTTCAGTCGGCACAACAATATTACTAGCCAGGGCATCTAAACCTGAGCAAGAGCCCTTTATTGGTAACCAATCAGGCGGTAGAGTATTTCTTTTCTTAAATACTGACGATTTTTGGAGAGATTATAATGAAATGATTTCAAGAGGAATAGAATTTGTGAGAGAGCCGAAAGAGCAATCATACGGAATTGTTGCAGTATTTAAGGACTTATACGGGAATTTATGGGATCTACTGCAACTAAAAGATGATCACCCAATTGCACAAAGAATTAATAGAAAGCAATTTGAATAGGCATTTTACAAGTATGTGAAAATAAAATAGAGCTCGGCATGTAACAATTAGCAGTGTGTATAATGGAAATGTATGAGAAAAAATATAATTCAATATCGTTTAAAAGGTGTTTGCTTATTTTAGAAACTGAGAAATATCGATCTATTCTTATAAGAATAAATCGATAACTTGGAGGATAGAAATGATAGAGAATCTTTCATTTATTACATATGAAAACCATAAAGAGTTAGTACATAAAATTCTAAATGAACATATAGCTAGAAATGAAATAAGTGGATTAATGCTTATCGGATCTGTCGCAAGAGGCGATGCATATCCTGAATCCGATTTGGACTTTTATATTCTTTTAGAGGGCGGACAAAAGAAGAAATTTCATTCAGAAACTAGAAAAGGTATTCTAGTTGAATACAAGTATGATGATTTTAATCAAATACAAGTAAACTTTAAAAAGAATCCGATGGAACTATATTCTTTTTTAGAAGGTAAAATTTTATTTGATAGTTACAGTGAGTTAAAAAGGTTAAAGGAAATAGCTCAACATACATATGAAAATTATTCTGTTTCTAGTGATAAAGTAAAAGGCATTTCTCATTGGTTACATAGTTCGCTTATTAAAATTCAGGCTGCTTTGAAAGCAAAAGATGAGTTAAAAGCTTCATACATAGTTCACACATCAATGTGGACATTGCTAGAGGGAATATGGGCTATTAATAACAGACCAACACCTTCAGCTGGATCTGTTTTAAGGTATATTCAAGCATTACCTAGTAGACCGACTAATTTTGATGATTTGCTTAATAAAGTGTTCTTAGGGGATACGAAGGAACGTATTCATTCGGCAATTATCGTGATTGAATGGGTTTTAGTGAATCTAGAGAACAAAAAATAACGGACATATTAACCGTATAATATGTCCGTTATTTTAATCTAATCTAACTTAATTTCAAATTCAAGCCGTTCATGCTTGTCCGAAAAAGGCATACTACGTTCTGTAAATAAAAAGCTAATACCAGACGGGTTATCAGGAAGAGCAGGGGAAATGACGAATTGGTAACTTGTATGTCCATCTGTTCCAGACCATCCTTCTGCCCAGCAATCGTATGTATCATTTATCGATAATTCAACAAGGCTATGTGTATTATTCTCATTAAGTGTATTGTTTTTTGGATCCCATTCCTTATATAAATTAATTACACTAGCGTTAGAATATTGACGAATAAAGGTTACAGTATACACAGTTTCTTTATGTGCATAAGTTTTTAAAACGGGTATATGTTTTTTAAACTTAGTCGGTTCGACGCGAGGTTTAAACTCATCTTCGTCCATCATAGATGAGAATAATGAATTTAAATAATCGGGATATAACCCGTTCTGCTTTGCCCAATTAGAAATGGCTTCATCTGGTGGGAAACCCGGATTCCCATTCGAAAGTTCTTTCCGTTCTTTTAATAAAGAGCAAATTTTTTCATCAATAGAAGATAAGCGTTCATCATAATGATCAGTAGGGCGTTCAAAAGGTATTCGTTGCATAATCATTCCTCTTTTCCTTTATTTTGTTTTCATATTTTATTATAACTGAAACAATTCTCGTTTTTTACAATATAATCAATTAATTTAAATATTTAGAAAAATAGGATGTTTATGTGTTAAAATAAATATAGAAAACCATGTATTAACTATCGGCAGGTTAATAGAAAAAGGGTGTAAATAGTTAATAATGTCACAATTAAAATGCAACTAGATAGTTAGGAGGAATGATTATAATGGATACTACACAACAAAACAGTAATGCATGGGATAAGAAGGTTGAAGAAGGTTCTAGATACACTGAGCCTGTAAGTAGTGAGGTTATTGAAAAAAGTAAATCAGGTGAATGGGAAATCACAGTCACCACAGAAAAATCAGTTCCTAGAGATTGGTTTCCAAAGTCATTAGAGGGATTAAAGATACTTTGTTTAGCATCAGGTGGAGGGCAACAAGCACCAGTACTGGCTGCTGCTGGAGCAGATGTAACAGTTACTGATATATCTAAGAAGCAATTGGAACAAGATGAAATGGTAGCGGAACGGGATGGATTAACTTTAAAAACAGTACAAGGAGATATGTCAGACCTTAGTGATTTTGAAGATGAATATTTTGATATTGTCGTAAATCCTGTTTCTAATTTGTTTGTAAAAGATGTTCATCTTGTATGGAATGAGATTTCAAGGGTTTTAAAGAATAAAGGTATTCTTATTTCTGGATTTACAAATCCTTTACTATGGATTTTTGATGACAACCAAGAACAAAAAGGTATTTTGGATGTTAAACATTCAATACCTTCATCAACATTGGATTATTTACCAGAGGATGAAGTTCAAGATTATATTAATTTAAATCAAACAATAGAATACGCACATACTCTAGAAGATCAAATCCAAGGTCAAGTTGAAGCTGGTTTTGTTATAACGGGTTTTTACGAGGATGATTTTGGTGGAACAAGGATATTAGATAAGCATATTAAAACTTTTATTGCTACAAAAGCTATAAAGTTAAAGGTTGATTAAAATTTTTGGCTCGTTAGTCGAAGAAAAAAACTTGAAAACAGTAAAAGTTCAATGTATGTCAAAAAGGATGGCACTTGCCATCCTTTTCCTTGTGTAGTTTGAGTGTCAAAACAAGTTTTACTCTTCTTAACTGAACCCGTTATAATAAATAGTCCATCTTTTTACATTAATTTTTCACATCATTATATAGTTCCAGCGCCTCTTTCACACTAAATCCATTTTTTACAATGCCATGAATTGCTTGAATCATCGCAGATGGATGTTCGGATTGCCATATGTTTCGGCCCATGTCTACTCCGATTGCGCCTTCTTGGAGAGCGTTGTACGTAATGTTTAATGCATCTTCGATTGAATCTAGTTTTGGTCCTCCCGCGATTACGACTGGGACAGGGCATGTGCTTGTGATTTTTTCGAATCCTTCGCAGTAGTACGTTTTAATAATATCAGCTCCCATTTCAACACATACGCGGGAGGCGAGTGCTAGAAAGCGAGCTTCACGTTTTTGTAGTTCTTTCGCAACGGCGGTAATACCGAGTACTGGCAGGCCGTAATCGTGAGCTTCAGAGACTACGTTTGCGAGATTTGAAACAGTTTGTGTTTCATAGTCTGATCCAACAAAGACAGAAACGCCGACGCCAATTGCGTTTTGTTTTACTGCTTCTTTCACAGGTGTAACAATTGTTTCATTCGCTAAATCTTTGCCGACTACAGTTGCCCCGCCTGATACACGCATAACCATCGGTGTGCTGCAGTTTTCAGGAATACAGGAGCTGAGTACACCTCGTGTTAAAAAGAGGGAGTCTGTATATGGAAGCAAGTTTTTAACTGTTTCTAACGGTTGTTCTAGTCCGTGAATCGGTCCTAAAAAGTAGCCGTGATCTATTGCTAACATAACAGCTCTGCCGTCAGGTAAAATTGTGTTTAATCGATTTTTAAATCCCCAAGTCATTAGGAATCACTCCTTCGTTAATGTTGGATTTTCAGTTTGTACTGTATCTTTATTTGGTAAATGTGGTGACTTTATAAAAACAGCTTTAAAAGGCTTATCGGAATGGTTAATAAGATAATGGGATTCATGAGGGCGAACTTGCAAGACATCTCCTTGTTTTATTGGAACTCTTTCGTTATTTACATAGAAATCTATTTCGCCTTCTAACGCATAGAAGACTTCTTCGCACGTTGTATGATAGTGATTTTGAAACTCTTGCCCAGGCTGAATAACGACTAGGCCAAGATCGATATTTGGACCTTGTATTAAATATTTAGGCCCGTTATCACCGAAGCGATAGGTGAAATCATCCTCATTCACTTTAAGCATAGAAATCACTCCTTTATGTAATGTGTTACAGCGCACCTGGGGCAATCCACATATGTGATGTGAGGCCTTTATCAGCTAAAGAAAGTTGGCTAGCGTACACTGTTTTCCATGTTTCATAGAATCCTTTATAAAGCTCATGATTTTCAGCGTTTGGCTTAAATGTTTTTTCCCACTGTACAAATTGTTCGGCAGTTTCTTCCATAGATGAATATATTCCAGCACCAACTCCAGCAGCAATTGCAGTTCCTAAAGCAGCTGCTTCTTTCACAACTGGTACTTTTACAGGAATGCCGAGTACGTCTGATAGAATTTGAGGCCATAGTTTTCCTTTAGCGCCACCGCCAGCAAAAACAACTTCAGAAGGGAATGTACCTGTGAGATTTTCAATTCGTTTTAAGTTTCCAAGTGTAACGAAGGCGGCATTTTCTTCAATAGCGCGGAACATTTCTTTCTTCCCACATTTGTCAGCATCTAAGCTTAAATTTAAAAAAGAAGGTGCGGCATGACGCCAAGAAATATAGTTCATGACGTTTGAGAAAGTAGGGATAATGCCATGTGAGCCGACAGGTACGTCTTTCGCTTGTTCTTCTAACAATTCATATGCATCTACACCGAGTTTTTCAGCGAGCCTTTTTTCTTCTTGGCAAAAAGCATCCCGAAACCATCTCATAACAAGGCCAGGGAAGAAAGCGATTGTTTCGTATTGCCACAGGTTAGGAATGACGTGGCAATTTACACGAATCGCTACATTTGGATCAGTTTCTGGTTTTGTTATATTTACTTCTTGTTGCCAAAAACTGCCCCCACATATAAATGTTTGTTCAGGTTTTACAACTCCAGTTCCAAGCGATGCCATTTGTGCATCTCCGCCGCCAGCAACGACCGGTGTTCCTTCATGTAATCCTGTTAACTCAGCACTTCGTTTTGTGATATTCCCGATAACTGTACCAGCTTCATTTACTTTTGGAGAAAAGGCTAGAGTAAGACCGCATTGCTCAGCAACCCAGTTATCCCAAGCTCTATTTTGTAAATCGAATATACCGGACGTACATCCGTTTGAAGGATCAATTTGTAGTACGCCGCACAATTTATATAAAATCCAATCGTTTAACATCGTGAAAGAATGAATGTTTCTGTACACGTCTGGTTCATGCTTTTTTATCCAAAGTAAGCGAGGTAAAGCACCTAACGAAAAAGTTTGACCGGATTTTTTATATAAATCCTCTTCAATTTCGGAACGAATTTGTTTTAGTTCACTAACTTCCGCTGACGCGCGACCATCAACATTTGCACAAGCCCATATTTCCTGCCCGTTTTTATCGTATAAAACAAAGCCTTCACGCATACTCGTTGCACTAATACCTTTAATAGAAGAGGAGGACGTATTACTTTTTTGAAGAACCTCTTTCGTACATTGTTGAACGAGCTGCCAGTTTTCAGTTACATCAAAATTCATAGAACCAGGGTAACGACTATCTGATTTATGAATCCATTCTTTTTGACTAACAGCAAGTTGATTACCGTTTAAATCAAAAAGAACTGCTCGAATGCTCCCTGTACCAGCATCGTAAGCTAATAGAGTAGACATTAAGAGTCACCTTCCTTTCTTAATAAGGAGAGGGCAGTTTCTTCATCGGTAATTAATGTATGAATGAACTTTCCTTTTAAGGCGCCGTAAATTGCAGCTATCTTTTCCGTACCGCCAGCTACACCAACGACATGTTTCATATTTTGAAGAACAGAGAGTGGTGTGCCGATAAGACGGTTATGATGGGGAAGTTCTAATTGTTTTCCGTCAGTATTATAAAATTGCCCTAAAATATCTCCGGCCCCGTTTTGACTACGTATATAAGTTATTTCACGTAGCGTTAGTTTTTCTTCTTTCACAATTGTGGCGTCTTGAGATAAGCTTCCAATGCCAACTACTGCTGTATGAGCGAGTGAAGCGACGTGAAGCATATCTTTCACGCTCGGTTCAGATAGAATAATTTGCGTCATTTCGTTTGTAGATGTTAGAAAAGGGGTAGGAATAATATGAAGATCGCCTTGCATGTAGTTTAAATAGCTTTGGTTTCTTGGAATATAGTGATTTACGCCTCCTGTAAGAGTAACGATTGAAAGGTTCATAGAGCTATCAAAATGAATGTTTTCTAGCATTTTACTTATCGTCTCTCCCCAGCCAATCCCAAGTAAATCCCCTTGTTGCAGATGAGTTTCTAAATATTGTGCGGCAGCTTTTCCAAGTGAAAATGCATAATCCTCAGTTGGAGTTGGAATAACGAAAGCATCTTTTAGATGGAATTTTTTCATAAGGTCACGTTCAATGCTTAAACAGTGCAATCCAGTACCTTTTACGTGAAATGTGACGACACCTTCCGTCCGTGCTTTATCTAACAAACGAACGACTTTATTTCTTGAAATGTGAAGAAGGGAAGCAATTTCTTGCTGGGTTAATTGATCTTTATAATAGTACCAAGCTACTTTTGTTAACAAATTGTCTTCAAAGTTGAGCTGTGACATACTCTTCATCCCTTTCAACAATTGACCACTGCTTAAACATATGTGTTCGTTATTTTGTTTATTCCAGTTGAAGCGATAAATAGTCCGGTGAAAAAAGTGTTCTAGATATGAAAAAAGAAATATACAATGCTACAAAACAAGTAGAACAAAAAATCATTTTCTCAAAAAATGTTCTGCATAAAGGCAGGTGACAACATGTGGAGAAGGTGTCCTTATTACAAGTTACAAAGATGAGTAAATCATTTGCAAATCAACTTGTATTAAAAGAAGTCAATTTACAATTAGAGTGTGGAGATGTATACGCTTTAGTCGGAGGAAATGGTGCAGGGAAATCAACGTTAATTAAAATATTAACGGGTTTGTATTCATACGATGCTGGCAATATGTATGTGAAAGGGGAAATACAAAAGTTTTCAAACACAGCAGAGGCACATCAACATGGCATATATTTAATACCACAAGAGCCACTCATCTTTCCGCATATGACAATTGAAGAGAACATTTGTATCGGAATGAAAGCGAAAAAGAAAGAACTTCGAAATAAAATTAATAAGTTGCTAGAAGGCTTAGGTTGGAACATTCAACTTCATGAGCTAGGGTTATCATTATCCATTGCCCAGCAACAATTAGTAGAAATATTGAGGGGATTAATAAGGGAAGCTGAGATTCTTATTTTAGATGAGCCAACATCGACATTAACAACTCACGAAATTAAGAGTCTTTTTGTGCTGATGAAAAGTTTAAAAGAAAAAGGAATTGGCATGATTTACATTACGCATCGTTTTCCAGAAATCTTTGAAATTGCGAATAAAGTAGCGATTTTGCGTGACGGAATGATTGTAAGTCAAGGGGATGTATCAAGCTATACATATGACATGCTAATGGAGGGATTATTACCGAAAGGTTATAAACTTGAGGAGAAAAAAGAGATCATACAAGAGGAAACAGAGCATTCGGAAAAAGTATTAGACGTCACGAATGCGTCTAGTTATGCGTTTCAAAATGTATCATTAACTGTACACGCTGGAGAAGTTGTCGGGATTGCAGGTATCGTCGGATCAGGTAGGACTGAATTATCTGAATCAATATTTGGATTAAAGCCTTTGAAATCAGGTTCTGTTTTATTAGATGGGAAATCCATTACAAAGTATTCGGTACATAAGCGAATAAAGGAAGGTATGGTGTATGTACCAGAAGACCGGGCAGGGAATGGTATTTTTTCAATTGCGTCTGTTAAGGAAAATATAACATCTGCATCTTTAAACAGTATGAGTAGCTTCTTTTTAAATAGCAAAAAAGAAAGCGCTTTACCCGAATTGTATATAAAACAGTTTAGAATTGTTGTCCCTCATATGAATGAGAAAATGACGTCTTTATCAGGTGGGAACCAACAGAAGGTCGTGCTAGCGAAATATCTTGCATGCAATCCGAAAGTGATTATTCTTGATGAACCGACCCGTGGTATTGATGCGAAAGCAAGATTAGAAGTATACGAAACGATACAAAGTTTGAAGAGAAAGGGACTTGCGCTCATATTAATTTCTTCAGATATGGAAGAAATCGCTCAATTAGCGAATCGTGTTTATGTGATGAGAAACGGAGGATTCGTCTCTCATTTGGAGAAGAAGGAAATTTGTATTGATGAAGTTACACGCCTTGCGTACGGAGGAAAGGGAGGTGTAACGGAGTGAACCGTTTATTTAAAATGCATGAGACGTCTATTATTATTTTATTACTTCTTTACATAGCCTTCGTTGGAGTAATGAATCCGAGTTTTGTTCAGTTTAGCTCTTTATCTTTAATTATGAAATCAAGCGTTATTTTAGTTATTTTGGCAATTGGTCAATCTTTCGTATTGTTTACGAAAAATATAGATGTATCAGTAGGATCTATTATGGGATTAAGCGCTGCGGTTTGCGGGATGTTGTTAACAGATGGATACAGTGCCTTTATTTCAATATTTGTGGCAATTATACTTGGTGCTCTTATTGGTATGGTAAATGGAATTGGCGTTACGAAATTTCGAGTGCCAGCTATCATTATGACATTAGGAATGCTCGGTATTATTAGAGGTGCAATGTTACTATTCACGGGCGGAAAGTGGATTGAAGATATTCCGAATGAGTATAAACAAATTTCTTCTATTATGATGTTAGGCATTCCGGTAACGGTATGGACCGTTCTTATCATATTACTACTACTATATTTCTTATTAATGAAAGTACAAATTGGAAGATATTTTTATGCGGTCGGTGATAATGAAGATGGTGCAAGGCTTATTGGAATACATGTAGATAAAGTGAAAATATACGCGTTTATCATATCAGGCATAAGCGCTGGGCTCGCTGGATGTATATTCGTAATGAATATTGGATTCGTTCCAAATCAAACAGGTACAGGGATAGAATTGCAAGTTATCGCCGCTGCTGTTTTAGGTGGTATACATTTAAAAGGAGGAACAGGTTCTATATTTGGAGCGGCATTAGGTGCATTTTTTTTAGAAGTGATAAGCAGTTCACTCGTCTTTTTAAAAATACCTGCATTTTGGAATAGTGCTATTTCAGGATTTTTACTTTTACTCATCATCATAATAGATAGTGTCTTAAAAAAATGGAAGAAACTCCGGCAACTAGAAGAAAGAAGGGTGAATCTATGAGGGGAATACGTAGCTTGTATAGATGGGAAGGGGTTCTTCTCATATTGCTTCTCGTAGAACTCATTCTCTTTAGTTTCATAAATAGTGATTTCTTAAACATTAGTAACCTCCTTTTTAGTATGAACGATTTCCTCATTATTTCAATCGCGGCTATTCCGATGACATTTGTCATTGTAACTGGCGGAATTGATGTATCAGTAGGATCTATTATGGGGCTTACATCGATTCTTATCGGAGCACTTTGGATGAATGGCATGCCTATACTGTTGGCCGTTATCATTTCGCTCGTAATAAGTTGCATAGCGGGCGGATTAAATGGACTTATTATAAAAATGACAGATGTAGAACCTCTTGTCGTTACACTTGGAACGATGTTTTTATATGCAGGAATCGCCCTTGTTATTTCAGGTGGTTCGGGTGCAGCGGGCTATGAAGGAATAAGTGGTTTACCAGATTCGTATGTGCAAATGGCAAATGGTAGTTTTATCGGTATACCTAATCTATTATGGCTCCTTGTCATTTTAACGATAGTATTTACGATATTGTTTCACCGTACAACATATGGTCGCTACGCAAAATTAACTGGCGCAAATGAAAGTACGGCGAGATATTCCGGCATTCGAACGAAGAAAGTAGTGATTATTGCTTACGTACTTTCTGGGTTAGGAGGTGGATTAGGAGGAGCTTTCTTAACAGCGTATTTCGGTTCAGCTCGTGCAGATATTGGAAGTGAAACGATTTTGCCAGTAATTACGGCAGTTGTATTAGGCGGCACACTTATTACAGGCGGAAAAGGGAGTATTATTGGGACAGTACTAGCGAGTATTTTTATAGGACTTATGCAGTACGGTTTGCAAATGACGGGCTTAACGAATGAACAATCTAATGTAGTAATAGGTATTATCCTTATTGTTTCTGTTATTATGAGACATTTCAAATTACAACGATTCACTACGGGGAAAAGAAGGAATTTGCATAAGGGGGAAATGTTATGAAGAGAAAACTGGGGATTGTTATTATTATGTGTATTTGTTTAATCGGTTTAATTGCTTGTTCTAGCCAAACAGCGGATAAGAAAAAAGCAGATGATGTGAAATTTGCATTCATTCCGAAATTAACGGGAGTTGGCTTCTTTACATCAGGCGGTGAAGGTGCAAAAGAGATGGGAGATAAGTTAGGTGTACAAGTGAAATATGATGGACCTTCTGAAGCGAGCGTATCAGGGCAAGTAAAATATATAAACAATTTTATTAATCAAAACTACGATGCAATTATGGTTTCATCTACGTCAGTTGATGGTCTCTCGCAATCATTACAACGTGCAAAGAAAAAGGGGATGACCGTATTAACGTGGGATTCTGATGTGAATCCGAAAGACCGTTCGTTTTATATTAGCCAAGGTACACCAGACCAACTAGCAAACTTATTAATTGAAATGACTTCTAAGCAAATTGGAGATAAAGGAAAAGTAGCATTCTTTTATTCAAGCCCGACTGTAACAGATCAAAATCAATGGGTAACGAAGGCGAAAGAGATTATTAAAGAGAAATATCCGAATTGGGAAATTGTAACGACGCAATACGGTGAAAATAATGCGCAAAAATCTTTATCAGTAGGAGAGAGTATTTTAAAAACATATCCGGATATTAACGCAGTAATATGTCCAGATGCAACAGCACTACCAGCAATGGCGCAAGCAGCTGAGAATTTGAAAATGGATAAGAAAGTAGTCGTAACGGGATTTTCGACACCGAACGTTATGCGTGATTATGTAAAACGAGGAACAGTACAACAATTTGGATTATGGGATGTAAAACAACAAGGTGCCCTCGCAACGTATGTTGCAAATGAAATTGTTGTAAAAGGGAAGAAGTTAAAAGTCGGGGATAGCTTTGAAGTAAAAGGAATCGGAAAAGTGAAAGTAGAGCCGAACTCTATTCAAGGGTATGACTATGAGGCAGAAGGAAATGGTATTATCGTATTACCTGAACGAGTTGTATTTACGAAAGATAATATCGATAAGTATAATTTCTAGTAGAAAATAAAAACGTCCGAATATATCGGACGTTTTTATTATGTCGTTTTTTTAATCTATTCATTAATTGTGAACAGCTTCTTTTTCATTTAACCCAAGTGTGCGTCCTGTTGAAGCGTGAAGCTCTTGGAACAGTCTTGGATTTTCCGTAAGTGACACGCCGTAAGAAGGGACCATTTCTTTTATCTTTGGCTCCCATTCTAGTATACGTTCTGGGAAGCATTTTTCTAATACTTCAAGCATAACGTGAACCGCAGTAGAAGCACCTGGAGAAGCACCAAGTAACGCAGCGATTGATCCGTCATTTGCACTAACAACTTCTGTACCAAATTGAAGTGTTCCTTTACCACCTGCGTCAGTATCTTTAATTACTTGCACACGTTGTCCAGCAACGACAATATCCCAATCTTCACTTTTAGCGTTCGGAATAAACTCACGTAATTCTTCCATACGCTTTTCGTGTGATAACATAACTTGTTGGATTAAGTATTTTGTTAATCCCATTTCTTTTACACCAGCTGCTAACATCGTTAAGACGTTATTCGGTTTTACAGAACCGATTAAATCAAGATTTGAGCCAGTTTTTAAGAATTTAGGTGAGAAGCCAGCAAATGGTCCAAACAGTAAAGCTTTTTCGTTGTTTATATATCTTGTATCAAGGTGAGGTACAGACATTGGCGGAGCACCAACTTTAGCTTTACCGTATACTTTTGCATGATGCTGCTCTATAACTTTTTGGTTTTTACATACCATAAATAGTCCACTTACTGGGAATCCACCGATATGTTTTGATTCAGGAATACCAGTCTTTTGTAGTAGAGGTAGGCTACCGCCACCGCCGCCGATAAAGACGAATTTTGCAGTATGATGTTCGATTTTACCACTATTCATATCATGTACTTTCACTTCCCACAAACCATTCTTCGTGCGTTTAATATTTTCAACACTATGTTTGTAGTTTAGCTCGACATTTTTACTTTTTAAGTAATCAAACAACATGCGCGTTAACGCACCAAAGTTAACATCTGTTCCAGAGTCAATTTTCGTTGCAGCCATCGGTTCATTAGAGTTACGGCCTTCCATAATGAGTGGAAGCCATTTTTTTAATGTTTCAGGAGCATCAGAAAATTCCATTCCTTGGAATAGCGGATTTTTTGAAAGCGCTTCAAAACGGTTTTTTAGAAACTCTACATTTTTTTCCCCTTGCACCAAACTCATATGAGGTAGTGGCATAATAAAATCTTGTGGATTACGAATTAAGTTTCTCTTTACAAGATACGCCCAAAATTGTCTTGAAAGTTGAAATTGCTCATTTACTTTTACAGCTTTACCAATATCTATAGACCCGTCAGATTTTTCGGATGTATAGTTAAGCTCACATAGCGCAGAATGTCCTGTACCAGCATTATTCCATTCGTTAGAACTTTCTTCTCCGGCATTAGCGAGTTTTTCAAATACTTTAATTTCCCATTCAGGTGCCAATTCTTTAAGTAATGATCCTAACGTTGCGCTCATAATTCCAGCGCCAATTAAGATAACGTCTGTTTTTTGCTGCATGTTGCTCATGATAATCTCTCCATCCCCTATATTGGCAAAAAAGAGTAGGTGTTTTTATATCTAAGCCGTAAAAAGAAAACACCGCCTAGGCCCCACCTAGGTACTTACCTTTTTTGTCTCAATTATATAACCATCTCATAGTCTATTATAATAATTAATAGACTAAAATATCTAGTGTTATCTGATAATTTTAAACTATTTAACGTTTTATTTCATAGAATTCTTCTGTCATAAGGGTAAAAAGCATAGTAGTAAAGCGGAATTTGGAGAAGAATTCCAGTTTGATGTTATCCCAAAAAAACTTACTAATATTTTTATTACTCTATTTTATCTTTGGAAATTTGTAAAAATGGAGTAAATTAATGGTAAGATTATTCTGGAAATAAAACAGGAGGGATACCAATGCTTACACGAGAACAAATCGTAAACTTATTTCGAAATTTTTCTGTGAATGAATGTAAAGGATCAAGTGATTTATACGAGTATTTAGCAATAAAAATTTCTGAAGATGAGGAAGTTCTTACGTTAGCTTTCAATGCACAACCTGGTCAGCCAATCCCGAACTTATTATTAGGTGCAGTCCATTATTTATTGTTAAAAGGAAAAGAACACAGTTTAAAAAGGTATTATCATAGTTTAGTTGAAAATGCTGATACAAATTTTGAAAATGCCTTTCATCAATTTAAAGATTTTTGCCATGAATATCGAGAAGAAATTATCTCTTTATTACAAACGAAACTCGTTCAAACGAATGAAGTAAGGCGATGTGCCTATTTATATCCAAGTTTCTGTTACATATTTAATAAAGTGAACAAACCGTTAGCGTTAATAGAAATTGGTACAAGTGCGGGATTACAACTGTTTTGGGATCAATATCGTTATTCATATGGAACGGAAGAGGTATTTGGAAACACACAGTCTAATGTTCATTTACAATCAGAAATAAAAGGGGATAAGAAGCCATCCTTTTTAAAACAAAGTCCACCTGTCGTAGAAAGAATCGGACTAGATTTACATGTGAACGATTTAAATGATGAAGAAGATTATTTATGGTTACGTGCTCTTATTTGGCCAGAACATAGAGAAAGACTGGAACTATTCGATCAAGCAGCAACGCTTGTAAAAGCAAAATCAGTGCAATTAATTGAAGGGGACGGTGTAGCACTTCTTCCGGCCATTGCAGAGCAAATAAGGGAAGATGCTGTTATTTGTATTTTCCATACACATGTAGCAAACCAAATACCTGAAAATGTAAAACATACGCTAGAAAAACAAATTAAAGAAATTGGTGCAAAACGTGATGTATTCCACCTATATAACAACATGTGGGACCGGGACCTTCATATTGATTATTATATTAACGGAAACGAATATTGTGAAACTGTTGGGGAAATGGAAGGGCATGGGAGATGGTTTAGTTGGGGGCTTGGGGATGAGTCGCCTTGTTAATGTGATCCTATAGGATGGGGATCTTTTGTTTTGGAATTTAAATTTTCGGATTAATATGATAATATCTTATGATAAGTTGTATATAAAGATAAAATAAAAAGGAGGATAAGCATGCAAAAGAGACCAGAAGCAAATGAATATAATCCGTATTATTCAACGTACATAAATTTAATACCAGATGGAGATATCGTACATATTTTAGAGCAACAAATGAAGGAAACAAATCTTTTATTGAAGGATATTTCTGATAGTGAGGGACATTTTCGATATGCTCCTAATAAATGGAGTATAAAAGAAGTAATCGGTCATATTGCGGATACTGAACGTATTATGGCATTTCGATTGCTTTCCATAGCAAGAGGCGAGACAGCAGAACTTCCTGGATATAACGATGATATGTATGTTCTTAGAGCAGCTTTTGATAAGCAATCTATGCAAGATCTTCTTGAGAATTTAATAGTTGTTCGCCAATCTACTATGCATTTGCTTAAAAGTTTAGATAAAGAAGCTTGGTTACAAAGGGGAATTGCGAACAATTCTGAAGTCACGGTTCTTGCATTAGCAAACATAATTGCTGGTCATGAGCTTCATCATCGTCAACTTGTAAAAGAACGTTATTTGGGTTCTAATGCATATCCAGCATGTTAAAATATGAAAATAAAAAGAGAATGATTCATAGGGGATTTCTGAATTATTCTCTTTTTATTTTTCTGCGTATCAGTGGAATTATAAATGTTTTTTTACAAGGTCTATTCCTTCTCGTTGATGCTAATAGGGGGCACTATACATGCCCATCAAGCTAAGGGTGGGTATTGGGGTTTGTGTAGCAATGGAACCAAATCACGCAATAAGCATTAGCGAATATTAGAAATAGTAAAAATGCCACTTTTTCCTGTTAAAACGAGGTGATTTAAAATTTCAAATTCTTCTTTTACAACAGTCGCTAGTCCATCAATTGATTTACGTAAATCTGTTGCCCCTTGTGCAAGATATACTTTTTATATTGTGATTTCTGACAGCTTATTTATTAGTAAATTCATCGGGAGTCCAAGTAGCGATTTCATTTCCAGGTGCAGCAACTACAAGCCAATCCTCAAATTGGACCCCAGCTTGCCAGCATTCATAGTGATTATGAAAACCATTTACAAACATGATTTGTCCGTTCTCAAATGTTATAAATAAATGCGGAGATTCATTAGCAAGTTGTATGTTTTTAACTTTTTGTCTTCTTACTTCAAAAATTCTCTTATATTCTTCCTCCTCAGTATAATCGTCAAATTCCTCCTCATTAGAAGGGTACTTTTCTGGTGGATTAATAAATAAAAACCATTTCGATTCGATGTTGACATATAATTGCCCATCATAGTCAACTGCAGCTTCAAAATTTGTAAAATGAATCTTTATAGTTGCTGGAGAAATACCAAATTGCAATCCATCAACTTGTGCTCCTATGAAGAGATGGTTTAATACATTTTCAGCATAAAGTTTGTCTTCTTTGTTCATTATACGAATCATCCTTTCTGTAAAATATATAGTATATCTTTATTGTAATAAATAAATTTTTATGTAAAATGAACCTTTTGTGAGAAACGGGCGAATATAGTGTGAAAGATCATGAGAGGGTAACGTAATTTTGGATGAAGTAGAATTAAAAGAATGGCTGTATAAAATGGAGTCTGGAGACCAAGAAGCCTTTCGAGTTATTTATAAATTAACAAGTAAAGATATTTATAGACAGTAGTATTTTTATTAGGGAATCAAAAGCAAGATGTCAAAATTGATGAATGTACAGCTTGTTAAATAGTTCAATATTTTTGATTTTTCTCTGGCTGCATAAGTATGATGTTTGTAGGAGGGGATCATATGAGTATACACAAAAAAATCATAGCGATTTCAGGAAGTATTAGGGAAGGATCATCCAACACAAACATATTAAAAACTTTAGCAGCATTTATTCCAGAAGGTATAGATTACACTATTTATAATGGGATAGAGGAACTACCTCATTTTAATCCGGATGTAGATCGAGTTGGAGCACCGGTTGTTGTTGAAGAATTTCGAAAGACATTAAGTGAAGCACATGCACTTATTATTTGTACACCAGAGTACGCAAAAAGTATTCCAGGAGTTTTGAAGAATGCATTAGAATGGCTTGTTTCATCAGCGGAACTTTATAAAAAGCCAGTTGCTATTATAACAGCTTCACCGTCGATTGCTGGAGGGGATAAAGCTCATGAATCATTATTACTTACGCTAGGTATGCTAGATACAATTGTCGTTCAAAATGGTTCGCTATTAATCCCATCTGTGCGCACTAAATTTAGTGATGATGCAAAAATAACAGATGAGGATACAAAGAAAGCTCTTATCTCTTTAGTTCAAAGTGTAGTAGACGAGATAAAGAAATAATGATTTAGTTCGTATTAAAGTGAAAATGGACTTTTATAATAATAAAAGATAAAAGCAATGCTACGGCTAGTTCAAATGTAGCATTGCTTTTTTATATATTTAAATATATGTACTCAAAATCTCCCCAGGTAATCCATCAATCTCGCAAACTTTTTCAGATGTAAAACCAACGTTTAGTAAAATCTTCCGAGAGGGGGTATTGCTCGGATCGATAATTGCCTTTAGTACGATTACATCTGTCTGCTTCGCTATATTTATTAATTCCTTTGCAATTGCACTACCATATCTTTTTCCCCAGTGCTCTGGCAAAATCATATACCCAATTTCAGCTTCTTTTACATTATCTTCATTCACTGTTACATGTCCAAGGCCGATAAATTCATTTGTTGCACTGTCATAAACTTTATAAGACCCAAACAGTTTATGCTTTTCATTGCGCCTTAACAATTTTTCATAGTCGTTTTGTGCCTCTTCTAGCGGAATAGCACGCTCTGTAATTTGTGCCATCACTCTTTCATTTGATACGAGCTGGAAATATGGACTAAAATCTGTTGCTTCAAATTTTTTGAAATGCAGTTTATGCATAGGGTTCCTCCAAACGAATTTTTATTAGTTCTTCAGAAAAGATAAACGATAGTTAAATAGTGATCTCTATTTGATTGCCTTCCGGATCACTAATTACACTTTCGTAATAGCCATCTCCAGTGAAACGTGGTCCATTTAATAAAGGAGAACCAGCTTCTTTTAACGTTTTTGTTAGTTCATTTACACGTTCTTCACTTTCAACTGAGAATGCCATATGTGCATAACCAGTAATATTAAGGTTAGGCTCATTTTCTATACCTTTTTTACGCATAAGTTCAAGCCTTGCTCCAGATTCGAACGTAATAAAATAAGATTCAAATTGCTTTGCTTCGTTATGATATAAAGAGTTTGCTTTACCGTTAAAGTACTTTGTATAGAAAGTACGCATTAATTCTAAATCATTTACCCAAATTGCTATATGTTCGATTTTCATTCGTTTCACCAATCCATTCTTTATGTAAATTAAAAAATATGTACTCTGTAATAATTAGCGAAATTCAACAACACTAATTAGATGTTCACTTTATTAAATTTGCATGCATATTGCAAGAAATAAGAATGGACGTTAGGAAAAAGCGGATTGTAATGAAAATTTTTATTAATGGTATTAGATAATTTTTAAGTCATAACATGCATACAATGTCTAATTAAGTGAATTACGTACGTCAAAATTTCAAATAAGGAGGGACATTTGTGGGGCAATTTGAACAAATGGTGATTGTCGGTATTTCCATGTCTTTTATACTGTCTATTATGATATTAGGGTCTACATATTATAATCCTCGCCTTTGGTTAAATGATTATCCGAAAGATATTCAAAAAGTAGTATTGCCAAAATCGATAAATGAAAAAAAACAAACATTTTATTTCGGAATTATTTACAATATTATTCTCTTCGGAACGCCTTTAGTTTCTACATATATACTACATCACCATGGGAAATTATTGTATATTGAAGCCTATTTACATACTTTTGGGATTGTAATGATTTTCAATTTAGTAGATTTATTAATAATCGATTGGCTTATATTTTGCTGGATTACTCCAAGATTTGCTGTTATTCCTAGTACTGAGGGAATGAAAGGATATAAAGACTATAAGTTTCACTTAAGAGGTGCAATAGCTGGAACGCCATTTTTAGCAATTGTAAGTTTATTTTTGGCTGGAATTGCGACAACTATCTAGTGTGAAGTAGAAGGTCATGAAGAGTTTATAGAAGATAAGTAGATTTATAATGTATAGAATTAGAAATGAAAATTTGATAATATTGGAGTAGGAAGTTTTAAAAACAGTATATTAAGTGGTATTAATATACTGTTACAAATGTTTTGATACTCTGTGGAACCCCCTAATTTTATGGAAGGATTTCATAGAATTCAAAAAAATGTAATGGAGGCTATTATGAAAAAAATAATTGGCGCAGCAACAGCAACAGTTCTTGGATTGGGGGCTTTTACCACATCTGCTATCGCAGAAACTATCGTAACAGCGGATGTACTCAACGTACGTGAAAAGCCAACTACGGAATCAAAAGTTGTCGAAAAAGTAAAAGAAGGACAAAAGTTAAAGGTCATACATACTGAAGAAGGATGGTCAAAAATTGATTTAAATGGTAAAGAATTGTTTGTAAGTTCGGAGTATACAAAAGATATTTATCATGTAACAGCAAACCTATTAAATGTACGTACTGAAGCAAACACAGAATCAGAAATTCTTGGCAGACTGAAACAAGATGATGTAATTGAATCAACACATCAAGTAAAAGATGGATGGCTGCAATTTGAGTATAAAGGAAAAACAGCCTATGCAAATGTTTCTTTCCTATCAAGTACAGCACCAATTGAAAAGAAAGCTGAAGAGAAAACGAAGCGAGTAGCGAAAGTACAAAAGAAAGTACAAAAAGCAGTTAAAGCAAAGGAAGAAGTAAAAACGCAGAAAGAAGTAAAAGTACAAGAAATAGCAAAAGCGAAAGAAACAACAAAAGAGCAGAAAGAAGTGAAGGTAAAAGAAATAGCAAAGCCTAAAGAAGAAGCGAAAGTAACAGAGAGAGTAAAAGTTAAGGAAGAAACGAAAGCAGAAGAAATAGTAAAGCCTAAAGAAGAAGCAAAAGTAACAGAGAGAGTAAAAGTTAAGGAAGAAACGAAAGCAGAAGAAATAGTAAAGCCTAAAGAAGAAGCAAAAGTAAAAGAAATAGAAAAAGAAGAAGCGAAAGCGCAAGAAATAGCAAAGGCTAAGGAAGAAGCAAAAGCACAAGAAATAGCAAAAGCTAAGGAAGAAGCAAAAGTACAAGAAATAGAAAAAGTAAAAGAAGAAGCGAAAGCGCAAGAAATAGCAAAGGCTAAGGCTAAGGAAGAAGCAAAAGCACAAGAAATAGCAAAAGCTAAGGAAGAAGCAAAAGCACAAGAAATAGCAAAAGCTAAGGAAGAAGCAAAAGCACAAGAAATAGCAAAAGCTAAGGAAGAAGCAAAAGCACAAGAAATAGCAAAAGCTAAGGAAGAAGCAAAAGCACAAGAAATAGCAAAGGCTAAGGAAGAAGCAAAAGCACAAGAAATAGCAAAAGCTAAGGAAGAAGCAAAAGCACAAGAAATAGCAAAAGCAAAAGAAGAAGCAAAAGCGCAGGAAATAGCAAAGGCTAAGAAAGAAGCGCAAGCACGAGAAATAGAAAAAGCGAAAGAAGAAACGCAAGCAAAAGAAGCAACAAAGACACAAGAAGTATCTAAAAATAACACACAGTCTGCTAAACGTGAATTAACGGTAGTAGCGACAGCATATACTGCTGATCCAAGTGAAAATGGTACATATGGTGGACGCGTTTTAACTGCGATGGGTCATGATTTAACGGTAAATCCTAATATGAGAATTATCGCAGTAGATCCGAAGGTAATCCCATTAGGATCTAAAGTATGGGTAGAAGGTTACGGAGAAGCTATTGCTGGTGATACTGGTAGTGCTATTAAAGGAAATCGTATTGATGTTTTAATGGGTTCAAAAAGTAAAGCTATGAACTGGGGAAGACAAACTGTTAAAGTAAAAGTTTTATAATAATGGTTATCCAAATATAAGTCAGTTCTCTTTATTGAGACTGGCTTTTATTTTTTACCTTAATGTGATTCATTGGAAAAATTTGAAGTATATGTAAAATAATAAAACCTTAATTTTGCTGCTGAGTACCGTGAGCAGTAAAAGTAACCCTATTGAATTATATAATCCTTATTTGTATTTCTGACAACCATATTGTTCTTCTATCACTATTAAAATACAATTAGATAAATAGGAAAAAATATTCATAAAATAGTAATTGTTTTATTTAGTCTTATACTAGGGTTTATAACGTTCCAAATCCCTATAGTGTCAGAATGGATACAGAACTCAGTCTTCTTGTAAATTGTTATTATTTTATTATCGTATTCATACCAAAAAGATAACGGTGATAAGAATGAGAAAAATGATGATTAGCAACAATAAAAAATGTTTTATGTACCGAAAGTTATTAAAAGATTAGTATCGAGGATTACCTTTATAAGCGAGAAGAGGATAGAATATGACAATGGAATTATATGGCGAACATTGGGATGGAATAAAAGGGTATAGAGTAATGGAAGGGAAAGATTCATATAATCATTATTTCGGTGGTCAAGATTGTGAAGTACCATTGTGTAAGTTATGCGGTGAGAAAATGCATCAAATTTTTTGTTTTGATTTGAAAGATGAGAAACTTGCTGAACTTAAAAATGATGAATTGATTGTATTACCATTCATCTCTTGCTTGAATTGTGCGATGGTGTGGGAGTCGCAATATTTTTAATTAAGTAATGGGGGAAAAACGGTACAAATAATAAAACAAGACAATACGGAAGAGTGGATTATGGAAGCTGAGTATAAGCTACCGGTCAATCTTCCAAAAACTAATGTAAAGCTAACGAATATGAAAAATGAAGATATACCTACTGATGAAGATAGTTACTGGGAAGCTTTTGACTTATTCGGTTCGGAATATGTATGTAGATTGTTAGGAGCGCCCCTATACGATGATGTTCCAGAAGATTTAGGATGTCCAACTTGTTCGAAAGAGATGAAATATGTTGCTACAATTACACAAGATTTTGAAGAACGGGAACTTATTTCAGTAGTTGATTTTCTGTTCGGTGAGATGAATATATATTATTACTTATGTAAAGATTGTTCCGTTATGAAAACTGAAATACAAGGAACATAATAAAATAAGACTGACAAAAAGAGTCAGTCTTATTTTTGTATCGTAATATCAGTAATAATCGCATGAAATATATCTTTTTGCGTGAAATCATCTGTAAAAACAGTCTCTCTATTAACCTCAATTGTATCGTGTGGGTTATACCATTTACTCAATAAATCTTTTCCAAATTCAAGTCGTTTTTCTCTAGTATTATGCCGTCTAATCGTTTCTTCAAGTGATAAGTCAAAATAATATGTATAAGCGTTTCCTTCGAAATAATGTATTAATTCTCTTAACATTTCACCGTACCTATGACTGTTTAGTATTCCTTCTAAAATAACAAATTCACATTTTCCTTTTCCGTACTTCGTAATTTCAAATAGTAAATCATGAGATAAGTTACCCATTGTATCGTGAACTTTTAGCATATCTCTGCGCACGACGTCTTGTGAGACTAGAAGTGTTCCTTGCCCGAAATGCTCTTGCAGTTCTTTTGCGATAGTTGTCTTGCCGCTTGCGGAGTTTCCTCGAAGAATAATTAATGTTGATTTCAAAGTCTCATCTCCAAATTGTTTTAGTTTTTTAGGTCCTGTTACAAAAGAACTTCATTATGAGAAACATTCTTTTAGTTAGTTAAATAATAGTTTATGATACTCAGTATAGGTTGAACAGAATAATTTCTTATTGTGGGATTACGCAAGTAAAGCTGTTTGAAAAATTTACTATCCGCATATAGAAAAGTTATTATAAGAGTAACTAATAAGGAGGTGACCTATGTTATTCCAAAAGGGACAATTATTAGTTAGATACGTAATAAAAAACGATGCACCTATCATTTCAAAATGGCTAACAGACCCAGAAGTCCTGCAGTATTACGAAGGACGAGATAATCCGCAATCTGTAGAAAAGGTGCTTGATCATTTTATACATCATCCAAACGGTCATGAAAAAAGATGTTTAATAGAATTTGATGCCGTTCCAATCGGTTACATTCAAATGTATCCAGTTGATTCTGAATGGAAAGCGTTATATGGATATGAAGAATCGCAGAATGTATGGGGCATGGACCAATTTATCGGTGAACCGATCTTTTGGGGAAAAGGAATTGGAACAAAACTTGTTCAAGCAGCAATTACATACATAATGGAGAACTTAGGAGCAGAAGCGATAGCGATGGATCCTAAAGTAAATAATGAACGTGCGATAAGCTGTTATGAAAAATGCGGGTTTAAAAAGGTGAAAGTACTAGAGAAACATGAACTGCATGAAGGGAAATTAGAAGATTGTTGGATGGTAGAATATAAACAATTATAATAAATATGCAGGGGCTTATAAAAATAAAGGGGGATGCGCGAAATGAAAAAAGCATTAATAGTTATTGATGTGCAAGCGGGTATGTATACAGCAGGAATCCCAGTACATAATGGGGAAAAGTTTTTAGAAACGTTGCAAGAGCTCATTGGGGAATGTCGTTCAAATGGTATTCCGGTTATTTATGTACAACATAACGGGCCAAAAGATCATCCGTTAGAAAAAGGTACAGATGGCTGGAAAGTGCATGCGGCGATTGCTCCGCGAGAAGGGGAGCTTGTCGTTGAAAAGACGACTCCAGACTCATTCCATAAGACAAACTTAAACGAAGTGTTACAAGGAAAAGGGATTGAGCATGTTATTATTTCAGGAATGCAAACAGAGTACTGTGTTGATACGACAACGCGAAGAGCGTTTAGTGAAGGGTATAAAGTAACATTAGTGAGTGATGCGCATAGTACGTTTGATACAGATGTATTGCGTGCTGAAGATATTGTGAAACATCATAACTTAGTGTTTGGAGCATTTGCTGATGTTGTTGCATTTAAAGATTTGAAAGTGGAAGCATAAGTGGGAAAGTGGCTGTCTCTAAAAGAGTGGCCGCTTTTTTTATTTGAAAACAAGTTGTCGAAGTGAGTCGATAAATCGATTTCAAATAAAAAAATGCCGGGAAATTTCGATTTACGGTCGATATAGAGTGAGGGAATCACTTGCTACGTGTTGATTAATCCAAATACATAAAGCGACCAAATTTTGAGCACCGTACTTACTTTTACGTTTTACGAAACCCGTCTCCTGCGCGAGCTGTTGAAGGATGTTTGGAGATAGAAATCACTGTAGTTTTTCAGCGAATAAATGAAACTCATCTTGAATCGATAGAGTCATACAAAACACCATCCTTTCTGTATATTTCTAAAAAAAATAGCATCTTTTTTGATTATATGGATACAAATTAATCTTAGCTTGATCGCGATGTGGTGCTATCCCTTGAAGGGAAAATTCACTATCATAATCCGTATAATTAGTGTTTTGCACTTCTCTACTAAATACACATCTACAAATTAGACATTCCCCTGTTCCTATACTTTATTATGACTCCTTAGGCAGTTTTCTCTGTCTTAAATACCCAGTGTAGAAGAGTTGGTTGATAATTTGGTATCATCCACTCAAAAATTTTGCCGATAAAATGGGCGGCAATTAGTGTACCGATTCTGATCGAGCCTAATGATTGAATGAAAATTACACATATTGTACCAGCCACACAAATATTTATTAAATCGCTTGAAATTTTTGCGTTACCGAATTTCAAATTAAATTTTTCACTAATTGCATAAGTTAACGCATCGTACGGCATTAATGGGAGTTTCGCTGGTGTATAGCCCATATAAAAAAGCTCACTTCTCATATAAAAATAGATGAGGAGTGAGCTTTTTTATTATGAGTAATGACAGATTATAATAATTAGAGTTATAAGAGATATGATGTTTAGTATATTTTTATCTGTTGGTGTATATATGTTGTTTTTATTCTTTTTGGATTTCAAATGAAATTTCTTTAGCTGCTTCTAAAGCAATTTTTTTAGCTTTTGTTTTAAAATAGGCTGCTGCTAAAACGTATCCACATCGATGTCCCATTGATGTAGGTGGTTTTAAGATAGTTCCTTTTTTAGGTTTTATATAGACTTTCTCTACACCAGGATATTTAGAACTACGGTTTTTTCCTGTAACTCGAATTAGTTTTCCTTTAAATTTAACTGTTAGGTAATGAGCGTACACATATTTATAATGTTTTTTATTTAGTGAAGGTTTATTTCCTAACATTAACTGAATAGTCTCTTGCACTAAGTTGATTCCATGTCCAATTTCAATTATGTCATTCATTGCTCCACCTGATATTCTGGGATTTATCTCAATTAATTTCCAAATATCTTTTATTCTACGAAGTTCTAGATGACACGCTCCATTTTTCATATTAAAAGCCTGAATAACAGAATTAACTGCATTGAAAAGACTATTATATAGTCTTTTGTCTACCTGTCCTAGTAAAGAATAACCAGTAACAATAAAGCGTTCAAAAAGTGTAATTTCTTGTTCAATTATTGCTATAATATGGACTTTTCCATCTTGAACTAAAATTTCAGCTAAGTACTGAGGTCCATCTATATATTCTTCAAGGAGAATTTCTTCATTAGGTAGTTTTTTTAAAAGACTTTGTATAGATAAGATTAATTGATCTTTATTTTTTACTAATAATACATCTTTTGATCCTGTTGATTTAGGGGATTTTACAATAAGAGGGAAATTCATCTCTTTAGTTTTTTCAAGAAAAGATGATAATGATTCTGTTGGTTTGTAAATTAAATAGTTGAGTGAGATTGGTAATTCTTTAAGTACATTACGAGTTAATATTTTGTTTTCCATACGATAGATAGCTTTAGTAGATACAATATGTGAATGTGAGCAAAACTTTTCTGATAAACGTGCAGCTACATAAACAAAAGGGTCAATAAAACTAAAGATCCCTTTTATGTTTTTTCCTGATTTTTTTAATTTTTCAATTGTTGTAATTATATTATCATAATCATTTATATCAGTGAAAATCATCTGATGTACATCAGGGAATGTAGTGCGTTCATTAATAAATTTTGTTTTTTTAGTTAACAAGACAGTAAAGAAATTAAGTTTTTCAGCTGCTTTGATTGCTTCCCTACTTGATCCAGATTTATTTGTTTCAATGAAAACGATAGTATCCATTTTATGTCACCTTAACCTTTATCATTTATCATTTTATAAAACCTCAGGTTTATTATTTCTATAGGTAGAATATTAAAATGAGGTTAAGCTTGTTCTGGATTTTTCGAAAAATGGTTGAATGAGGGAGAACATGAATATATATATAATGAATTTGATATTTGTTTTGAAAAAGATCTTTAGAAAGAAGGGAAGAAGAACCAACATGACTATAATTGGTATGCTTCATCATCGGAAAGATCCGAATGACGTAAAGAAAGCATATACTTATGCTGCTGTTGCTAAAGCTGAAGGTGTGGAATTTTTTTATTTTACTTTAGGGAAAGTAAATATAGAAACGAAGAAGATTTTAGGTAAAACTTATGAAAATGGTAAGTGGATTGAACAAGAATTTTCTTTTCCAGATGTTATTTACAATGCAAGTGTTCATGTTAGTGATAAAAATCAGCAAATTTATGATTATCTACATGAAAAAGTTCCTTTTACAAGTCATTCAATTGGAAATAAATTAAGTGTATATAACAGAATAAATAGAGCAAAAAAATTTAAGCAATATCTTATTCCTTTTTATGAATTAAATGATGTTAATAAGTTTTTTGACATGTTTAATCGTTTTGAAAAACTTATTATTAAACCAATTTCTGGACATCAAGGTAGTGGTATTATTTTCATTGAAAAAAATGGGATGAATTACAGTATGAATGATTCAGAACAAATTTCATCTATTAATAAAAAACAATTACGGAGCTTTATATCTGATAAGATTCAAGAGCAAGGTTACATAGTTCAACAGTTTATTTCATGTCAAATGAAATCTGGTCATGTTTATGATTTTCGATTGCATGTTCAAAGAAATGGGGAAGGAAGGTGGGTTGTTACTTCTATATTCCCGAGAATAGGTCCATTAGGAAGTATTGTATCAAATATGGCTAAGGGTGGTTACAGTACTTATTTAGATGTTTTTTTAAAAGCGGAGTTTGATAACGATTGGTATAATATTAAAAGGCATTTAGAACGATTTGCAGTAACTTTTGCTAACCATTTTAATTCTTTATTTAAGGATGTAGTATTTGATGAGTTAGGAATTGATGTAGGGATTGATAAAGATCAAAAATTGTGGTTATTTGAGGTGAATTGGAGACCAGGGGTACCTAATATATTTAATCTTGAATTAGATGTAGCTAGAAATTTAATTCACTATGCTAGATATTTGGCTGATAAATCTAAATAAAAAAAGGAAAGTAGAAAAATAAAATGAAACCTAGAAACCTTTATATACCAATGTTTCTACTAATCTCTCTTTCTATATTTCCTATAAGGTTATTCTCCATGCATCCCGAAATTCGGCGGATGCTGGACTGTCGTCAAGTCGACGTACCTAATACGAGCAAAATACCGGAACCTGATAATACACCCTTCATTGTGGGGGGGTACATATTTATAAAAAAAATACGCTTGTCCAATCCATTATCATTCTCCAGTCATTTAATATTACAAAGGGGGGAGAACATGGAAAACAATGAAAAAATCACGTTTCGATTTGTAAAAAAAGATGGAGAAGAAATTAATTTGGGAAATCTTGCTGATAAACGAAAAATTGTCATTGTCATTAATAATCAGATTACACTTGCACCGAATACAACACAAATTGCCAGTGGGGCCGGACAAAACAGTGCAGCAGGAAGTAATGCAGCAATTGATTCATCGAATACCAGACAGCAACAAACGGTGGGCGCTGGAGGAGAAGCCATAAATAAGGGAATTAGTGGGGACCAGATTGAGCCGCATAAAATGAAAAAAGAAACTTCGGATGAAGAGGCAGAATTTGTACTTATCATCAATAATCAAATTAATAAAACCCGTAAGGAACAGGCTAGTGCTACTCAAGTGGCAAGTGGTGGTGGAGAAGATAGTGCAGCGGGAACCAATGCTGCCATCGAAAGTTCTAATACTAAACAGCAACATGCAGTGGGAGGCGGAACAGATAGTTCGGCAGAAAATGCAGGTGAAGAAGGCGACCAAATAGAAAAATGCGATTAAAGAAAAGGGCAGAATCTGGATCTTCGGATACAGTTTCTGCCCTTTTCTTTAATTGGTTATTACAGTTAAGATGGTTTACTCTCGATAAACACTGTTTTTTACTTTTTTAGAAGGGGTAGCACACATGCCACGCTCATCAACATAAGCGTTTTATTACACCAAAAAACAAAAAATGTACAATTTCTCTTGGAGATGTCAATTTATTCGTTTTGGAGGGGATTAGCTTTTTTTAGCTTGATGGCGATGGAGCTCCTTCATCAAAACATTACTTCTTTTTATCTTTATCCAACACATTCTGTTCTTCAGCAAACTCCGTGCCATATGCAAACCGGCGATTAATTCGAATGTTATCATTGCTGTGCCTTGTGTGGGAATTAGAAAAGCGATGGACGATTACTTCTGATAATGTAAAGACGATGGCAGAAAGGATACTGCCCCATGCAATTTGCATGTAGTTGTCTAATAAAATATTACCAAAAATCCAAACGCTTAAATACGTAAGTAAGAAATCCGTCATAATGGCAGCGGAATTGCCAATTCGATTTAAAATAATTTTATCAACAAACATATAAGAAACGATTGTGACGAAGAGACTAAAAGAAATGATTTGGACGAGCGTTGCTGGGGAAAATAGAGCTAGTCCGATACTAAAAGCGATGATGCATGATATAAATTTGATAAGTATTACAGTAATATCACTCAATATTTACACCTCCCATTTATACATAGTTTTACAATAAATTCAGGAGTTCATACATTGGAACGGTTTAATTTATATAAAACTTTATCATGCTGAAATTTTATCTAAATATTAAAAAAACAATTAAAAAATGTTATAGTGAAATGAGAGCGTATGACATTTTTAGGTAAGGGGGAATCCGGGATGTGGATAACTTCAGAAGTAGAAATTCCAGATGAGTTAATCGATCACCTTGAACAAGGTAAGTTAGTATTATTCGTTGGAGCAGGAGTTTCTATGAAGGGGAAATCAAACTTACCGAATTTCGATGATTTAGTTGATGAAATTTCGAAAGCTTTATATGTCGAAAGGCGTGAGATGACAGAACCCCACGATTATTATCTCGGTAAAATTGCGAAAACGAAAGATGTGCATCAAGTTGCAAGAGACCTCGTTAATATAGAAAAATCAAAACCAAATCCATTACACTATGCGATTCCAAGGCTGTTTCCGTTAGATACAGATGTTCGAATTGTAACGACAAACTTTGATCAACATTTTACGTCTGTAATTACAGAAATGAATAGAGAGCTGAATATTTATTATGCACCTGCTTTACCGACAGGGAGAGCGTTTAAAGGGTTGGCTTACATACATGGGAATGTAGAACAAGAGAAAGAAGCTTTAATTTTAACGGATGGTGATTTTGGAAGGGCTTACTTAACAGAAGGATGGGCGAGACGATTTTTAGTTGATTTATTCTCAAATTACACTGTTTTATTCGTTGGGTATAGTCATAATGATCCTGTAATGAAATATTTAGCAACAGGCTTACCACCAAGTACAAGGCGTTATGCTTTCGTCGCACAAGGTGATAATACATATCATTGGGAGCATTTAGGGATAAGACCGATTGTGTATCCGAATAAAGCAAATAATCATCAGGCGCTTGTGAAAGCGGTGAAGCGGTGGGCGGAATTAATGGGGGATAATTATATTACGAAAAGAATGCGTATTCGTGATATTGTAACCGTTCCTCCATCAGTAGAGCAGGAGCAATTATCCTATATAAAACAGTCAATAAAAAAAATTGAAACCGTTCGGTACTTCGTTGAATTTGCTCGTGATTATGAATGGGTGGAATGGCTTGAAGCAGAAGGGAAACTAAGAAATTTATTTCTGCTTACAGCAAATTATGATGAAGTAGATGAATTGCTTGCGGAATGGTTAGTGGAGCAATTTCTATTTAGTCATCAAAAAGAACTATTTCAATTGATTTTTAAAAATCATTCTAAAATATCCCCGTTATGGTGGCGAATAATTTGTACTTACTTGAACGATACGAAAGAAACGATGGATCCTTTGTTGTTTGCAAAATGGACATTGCTTATATTAGAAACGGCAGAAAAAGATAGTAGCTCTATTGAAATGATTTCATACTTACTGCAAAAATGTTCTTTCCCAGAGCATAAAGAAATTGCTTTATTGTTACTAACGTTTATTTTAGATGGAAAACTAAAATTGAAGCGTGTAAGAAAATGGGGAAATGATACGCAAGAGTCGATTGAACTCGAGGAATCGAGTCGTATACCGATGCCTATTTTTTCTCATGTGGAGCGAATTTGGAAAGAGAAAATGAGACCACATATTACTTGCTACGCAAATCCGATTATGGTTACGGGGTTAGAAAAAATACAACTATTGTCATTAAGACAAAATGCACTGAAAAAAAGAGATAGAGAAATTTCAGAGCAGGAGTTACAGCAAAATGATTTTACATTTTTAATTCAAATTGTAAAAGAGTGTCTTACATATTTATGTGAAAACAATGAGAAAAAAGCAAATCATTATATTACAGAAATGATAGAAACTGATAGTGTACTTCAAAAGCGAATTGCAATTGAAGCAATGATTAATAATGTATTCGTTACAGCGGATGACAAACTGAAGTGGCTGTTACATGTAGATGTTCTGTTAGATTTCACATGTAAACATGAAGTGTTTCAACTTTTAAAGAATTATTACGCAGATGCTTTAGAGGAAACGAAAGAAGAAGTAATTCAACATGTATTAGAGTATCTTGCAGAAGAGAGGGCGTTTGATGCTTGTCTTGTATTAGACTTACTATTCACGTGTGATTCGAATAGTAAGTGTACGGCGGAAGGATACGAGCTAATGAAACAGAAACACCCCCATTTTTCTGCAGATCTATACAGTGTTCCAAAGAAAGAGGCAAATGAACAACGTATTACATGCAATGTAACAGCTGATGGATTACTGCAGCTGAAAGACGATGAAATAATGGAGCAAGTTCGGCAATTTTCAAGAGACGGTGTTTTTGAACAACGCCATTTTTTAGAGATGTTATCAAAAGCGTGTAAATTGAATGTAGAGTGGAGTATTTCGTTTGCTTATCAACTAGTAGGCGTGCACGAAATTAGTAATGAAGTATGGTTTGTGTGTATTAGAGAATGGCGGAATAATAGGAATTTAACGAGTGAGCAAATTCAAAGGATTATTCCGTTATTGCAGAAGTTTTCTCGAAATACTACTTTTCATTGGCTAATTAGTAGTTTTCTATATGAAATTAGCAATCGATTAGAAGAGCTAGAAGAAAACAGTATACGGGTTATAAAGCGCTTTGCTTTTTCAGTATTTCCACATGTTATGAGAGGGGAAACAGATTTTAAAATTGGAAAACAAGAGTTTTACAATGAGTCTATACAGCATCCTGTTGGGAAGATGACAGCTGTATTGCTAAAACTGTTAGCGTACGATCACTTATATGATCGCAATGTATATGAATATTTATTTTTATTTGAAGAACAGGTAAGGGTTACTTCGGAACGAACGAACTTTATGTTAGCTCGTTTAACAGCAGATATTACGTTTTTATACCATATTGAGAAGCAATGGTGTCGGAAAAATGTACTACCTTACTTAGATTTAAAGAAAGAAAGTGAGCTTACGAAATATGCGTGGGCGGGATTATGTTATACGCAAATTAATCTACCTTTGTTTACAGAAATAAGACGATATATTAAGTATGCAGTAGAACATTTAGATGCACTACATCCATATACGAGAGAAGCATTTTTAAAATGGCTTAGCTTTGTATTTATTAAATGCGTATTATATTGGGAACAAAAAACAGATTGGTTATATCCACTTTTGATGCAAGAAAACGAAGAGAATAAAATTAAGTTTATGCAGTATTTATGCTACTACGTAAAAACGTTAAGTGGTAAGGAACAACAAAAATTTTGGACAGCGTGGCTTAGTGTGTTTTTAAGAGAACGTCCGAAAATGGGCGTAATAACAACGAGAGAATATATGATGCTTTTACGTATTGTTTTATGCATGGATGAGGTTTTAGAAAAAGGATTAAATATTATTTCTAGTAAATTTCAAGGTGTGGAGGGACAATCTAATCAAGAAGAAATGAAACAGTTGTTTATAGAGATACTTGAAAAGAAAGAGCGTATGAAAGCGTATAAAGAATTGTATGCAAATGTGTTTTTCACTTTACTGCAGACGTGTCAAGAAGCCGATTTACTTGAAAGTGAGATCATACAAATAAAAGAACTATTAACCAGGTATGAAGTAGAAAGACATGTATTAAATTTAATAGAAAATGAAATAATTCGCATCGGAATCGTAACGGAGAATTTACAAGAGGAATCATAGGGCGGAAGTGGAATTTTTAAAAATATATAAAAAGTTATTGACAGTGTTTTGAAAAGCGTTCTATAATACGAATCATACTTATTCAATTTCAAAAACATTTGAATAAACAAAGTGCAATGAAGAGATCACAGTAGTGGTTAGTCTTACTGTAACAGAGAGCTGGTGGTTGGTGTGAACCAGTACAGGGATAATCATGAATTACAGTCTTGGAGCATCTTTTTCGTAGTAAAGATACTATTGTCTTTATGAAGGAAAAGCGGTCAAATGATCGTTAACAGTGAAGAGAGGTAGACAGAAATATAGTCTACAACTAGGGTGGTACCGCGATAAATATCGTCCCTACTGATTTATTCAGTAGGGACTTTTTGTATTTTAGTGGTCCAACTTGAAAATAAAATAGTCATGCATTGAAAGGAAAAGCAGTAGTTGTTGTTTCCCTGTAACAGAGAGCTGGTGGTTGGTGCGAACCAGTACAAAAACAAGAGCGAATTACAGTCCTGGAGCATCTTTTTCGTAGTAAAGATAGTTATTGTCTTTATGAAGGGAAAGACGGTCAGATGATCGTTAACAATGAAGAGAGGTAGGCGAAATAAGTCTACAACTAGGGTGGTACCGCGATAAATATCGTCCCTACTGATTGAATCAGTAGGGCTTTTTTGTACAAAAAAGTGGCTTATTAACTAGTAGTTAGTGTCTTTATGGTAATTATTAGTTTAAAATAAGAAGAGGTATCGATTCCACTTTAAATTTGTATAATTAACCAGTTCAGAAAATAGAGAATTTTTTATTCTCTTACTATACTTTTAAAACATTAGAGGAGGATTTCCAAATGGCAAATCATGAATTAGATCAATTACGTAAACAGGTAGATGAAATTAACTTACAACTATTACACCTATTAAACAAACGCGGTGAAATCGTTCAAAAGATTGGGGAGCAAAAACAAGTACAAGGTACGAAACGCTTTGATCCAGTACGTGAGCGTGAAGTACTTGATATGCTTGCAGAGCATAACGAAGGACCATTCGAAACGTCAACGATTCAACATATTTTCAAAACGATTTTCAAAGCAAGCTTAGAATTACAAGAAGATGATAACCGTAAAGCATTACTAGTTTCACGTAAAAAGAAAAAAGAAAATACAATTGTTAATGTTAAAGGTGAATTGATTGGAAACGGAACACAAACGTTCATCATGGGACCTTGTGCGGTAGAAAGTTTAGAGCAAGTTCGCCAAGTAGGGCAAGCTATGAAAGACCAAGGCTTAAAATTAATGCGCGGTGGTGCTTTCAAACCGAGAACATCTCCATACGATTTCCAAGGTTTAGGAGTAGAAGGTTTACAAATTTTACGCCAAGTAGCAGATGAGTTCGACTTAGCGATTATTAGTGAAATTTTAAATCCGAACGATGTGGAAATGGCGCTAGACTACGTTGATGTAATTCAAGTTGGTGCACGTAACATGCAAAACTTTGATTTACTACGAGCTGTAGGTAAGGTTAATAAGCCAGTATTACTAAAACGTGGATTAGCAGCAACAATTGATGAGTTCATTAATGCAGCGGAATACATTATTGCACAAGGAAACGACCAAATTATTCTATGTGAGCGTGGTATTCGCACATACGAAAGAGCGACACGTAACACATTAGATATTTCAGCAGTACCGATTTTAAAGAAAGAAACACATTTACCAGTTATCGTTGACGTAACACATTCAACTGGACGTAGAGATTTACTATTACCAACAGCGAAAGCGGCACTTGCTATTGGAGCAGATGCAGTAATGGCTGAAGTTCATCCAGACCCAGCAGTTGCGTTATCAGATTCTGCGCAACAAATGGATATTCCAGAATTCCATAGATTCATGGATGAGTTAAAAGGTTTCAAAAATAAATTATCTTAATTCCATATCATAAATGCACTGAAGAGGAAACAGTAGTGCTTATCTCACTGTTAAAGAGAGCTGATGGCCGGTGTGAATCAGTACAAAGGTAAGCATGAATTACAGCCTTGGAGCATCTTTCCCGCCAACTTTTGGAGAGAAAGACGGTCAAACGATCGTTAAAGAAGAAGAGAGGTAGACGAAAGAAGTCTACAACTAGGGTGGTACCGCGATAAACATCGTCCCTACTGAGCGCTCAGTAGGGACTTTTTTGTACAAAAAAATAGTAAAGGGGCAAGAGAAATGAGATACATTACAGCTGGAGAATCACATGGGCCGCAGTTAACAGTTATTTTAGAAGGTGTACCAGCAGGTTTAACATTAACAGCGGAACATATTAATAAAGAATTATTAAGAAGACAAAAAGGGCATGGGCGCGGAAGACGCATGCAAATTGAAACTGATACTGTTGAAATTGTAAGTGGTGTTCGTCACGGGATGACACTTGGATCACCGATTACGTTAATCGTAAAAAATGATGATTTCAAACATTGGACGAAAGTAATGGGTGCAGACCCGATTTCGGAGCAAGAAAGTAAAGAAATGAAACGTACTATAACGAAACCACGTCCAGGACATGCGGATTTAAACGGGGCAATTAAATACGGCCATCGTGATATAAGAAACGTATTAGAGCGCTCTTCTGCAAGAGAAACGACAGTTCGTGTTGCTGCTGGTGCAGTTGCGAAACAAATTTTGAAAGAATTAGGCGTGGAAATTGCAGGGCATGTTCTTGAAATTGGTGGGGTACAAGCGAAGCGTATTTCAAACTTACCAATTGAAGAAATTCAAACGATTACTGAAAATTCACCAGTTCGATGTTTAGATAAAGAAGTAGAACAAGAGATGATGAATGCGATTGATGATGCGAAAAGTAGCGGAGATTCTATAGGCGGTATTGTCGAAGTCATTGCAGAAGGAATGCCAATTGGAGTTGGTAGCTACGTTCATTACGACCGCAAATTAGATGCAAAACTTGCCGGTGCTATTATGAGCGTGAATGCGTTTAAAGGTGCTGAGATCGGAATTGGTTTTGAAGCGGCAAGACAGCCGGGAAGTAAAGTGCACGATGAAATTTTATGGGATGAAGAAAAAGGATACACGAGAAATACGAATAATGCCGGCGGTTTAGAAGGCGGTATGACAACAGGTATGCCAATTGTCGTAAGAGGCGTAATGAAGCCAATTCCTACATTATATAAACCGTTAGCAAGCGTAGATATTGATACGAAAGAAGCGTTCCAAGCGAGTATTGAGAGATCTGATAGCTGTGCAGTACCAGCAGCAGGTGTTGTAGCTGAAGCTGTCGTTGCATGGGAACTTGCCGGTGCACTAGTCGAGCAATTCGGAAAAGATCGCATGGAATTACTAAAACAAAATATTTCGCAACATAACAAATACGCAAAAGAATTTTAATGAAAAGGTGGATTTAACATGCGAGTAAAAGATCAACTATCATCATTACAACCGTATAAACCAGGTAAATCACCAGAGCAAATGAAAGAAGTATACGGGAATCATTCATTTGTTAAGTTAGCATCAAATGAAAATCCATTTGGCTGTTCACCTCGTGTTTTAGGAGAATTACAAAAATCGTGGCAGGAACATGCTTTATATCCTGACGGAGGTGCTGAAGTACTCCGTCAAACAATTGCAGAGAAATTACAAGTGCAAATGGAACAAGTGCTTTGTGGTAGTGGACTTGATGAAGTCATTCAAATTATAAGTCGTGCAGTGCTCTGTAAAGGAGATAATATCGTAACTGCTGGCGCGACATTCCCTCAGTACCGTCATCATGCAATTATTGAAGGCTGTGAAGTGAAAGAAATTTCTTTAAAGAACGGTGTATATGATCTAGATGAAATTTCTTCAGCAGTTGATGGACATACAAAAATCGTATGGATTTGTAATCCGAACAACCCGACAGGCACATATGTGAATGAGCGAAAATTGACTCAATTCATTGAAAGCATTAGTGAAAATACGTTAATTGTCATTGATGAAGCGTACTATGAATACGTAACAGCAAAAGATTTCCCTGAGACATTACCGCTTCTAGAAAAACATAACAACATTCTTGTACTTAGAACATTTTCTAAAGCGTACGGATTAGCTTCTTTCCGCGTTGGGTATGCGATTGGACAGGAAGAGTTAATCGAGAAATTAAATGTCGTACGTTTGCCATTTAACGTATCTTCATTAGCGCAAAAAGCAGCGACGATTGCTTTTAACGATGAAGCATTTATTGAAGAAATTGTACGTGTTAATACAGAGGGATTACAACAATACGAACGTTTTTGTACGGAAAATGAAATTCCATTTTATCCGTCGCAAACAAACTTCATCTTCTTACCAGTAGATAATGGGGGAGAGATTTATGAAGCTTGTGCACACACAGGGTTTATTATTCGTCCGTTCCCAAATGGTGTCCGTATTACAATCGGAACTAGGGAACAAAATGAAGGAGTGATTTCAGTGTTAAAACAACACTTTGAAAATAAAAAAGGTAAGTCTCGAGATGAGGCAAATGTGTAAAAAGGTAGTATTAATCGGTACTGGATTAATAGGAGGCTCTCTTGCATTAGCGATTAAAAAAGAGCACGATGTAACGATTATCGGTTATGACATATTTAAAGAGCAAGTAGAGCGCGCAAAAGAATTACATGTAGTTGATGAAGTAGCAGTAGATTTACAGCGTGCATGTGAGGAGGCAAATTTAATTGTATTTGCCTCTCCAGTTGAAGAAACGAAAAAGTTGTTACACAAACTTGCATCATTTCATTTACGAGAAGATGTCATTGTTACCGATGTAGGAAGTACGAAAGGGACAATCATGAATGAAGCGGAAGCTTTATTAACAAAGAAAGTTTCATTTATCGGCGGTCATCCGATGGCAGGTTCTCACAAAACAGGAGTTGAAAGTGCAAAGGCACACCTTTTTGAAAACGCATTTTACATTTTAACGCCAATGAATCACGTGCAGGCGGATCAAGTAGACGAGCTAAAAGAATGGTTAAAAGGAACAGGCTCTCATTTTCTTGTATTAAATACAAAAGAACATGATTATATAACAGGAATAGTTAGTCATTTCCCACATTTAATTGCAGCAGGATTAGTAAAACAAGTTGAGAAACATGCTGGTGATAATCCGCTTATTCATCAACTAGCGGCAGGCGGATTTAAAGATATAACACGTATTGCATCAAGTAGTCCGAAAATGTGGAGTGATATCGTAAAGCAAAATCGCGGGCATTTATTGGAACTATTAGAAGAATGGATTTCAGAAATGGAAGAGCTATATAAGACGGTTTCTAAAGGAGATGCAGGAGAAATACAAAGTTATTTTGCAGATGCGAAAGAATATCGTGACTCTTTACCAGTTCGAAAAAGAGGGGCGATTCCTGCCTATCACGACTTATACGTCGACGTTTTAGATAAAGTAGGGGCATTAGCCCATATCACAAGCATTCTAGCAGAAGAAGAAATTAGTATTACGAACTTGCAAATATTAGAAGCACGCGAAGGATTGCTCGGAGTTTTACGAATTAGTTTCCAAAGAGAAGAGGATCGAACGCAGGCAAAAATTGCGCTCGGAAAAGAAGAATACCAAACGTATGAAACAATTTAATGAGGAGGGTGACAACGTGAAAGAAAAAAGAGTACAAACTGTAAATAACGGATTGAATGGCACAATTACAATCCCTGGAGATAAATCAATTTCCCATCGCGCTGTCATGTTTGGCGCAATCGCGGAAGGTAAAACAACAATTAAAGGATTTCTTCCTGGTGCGGATTGTTTAAGTACTATTTCTTGTTTTAAAGAAATGGGAGTAGAGATAACGCAAAATGGAGAAGAAGTTACGGTAATTGGAAAAGGATTAGAAGGTTTGCAAGAGCCAAAAGCTGTATTAGATGTTGGTAATTCTGGTACAACGATCCGATTAATGTCAGGGATTTTGGCTAACACACCATTTTTCTCTTGCGTACAAGGTGATGCGTCTATCGCAAAAAGACCGATGAAACGTGTTACAAATCCATTAAAACAAATGGGCGCAAAAATTGATGGCCGAGAAGAAGGAACATTTACGCCGCTCACAATACGTGGCGGAGATTTAAAAGCAATTGAGTACACTTCACCTGTAGCAAGCGCACAGGTAAAGTCAGCTATTTTACTTGCAGGACTTCGTGCAGAAGGTGTAACAACTGTTACAGAACCACATATTTCCCGCGACCATACGGAAAGAATGCTTGAAGCGTTCGGTGTAAAGGTAACTCGCGTGGGGAAAACTGTAAAACTAGCGGGTGGACAGAAGTTAACAGCAACAGATGTTCAAGTGCCAGGTGATGTATCATCAGCGGCATTTTTCTTAGTAGCAGGTGCAATTATTCCAAATAGTAAACTACTATTACAAAATGTGGGGATGAATCCGACTCGTACAGGTATTATTGATGTTCTTGAGAAAATGGGCGCTACGTTTACTGTAGAGCAGATTAACGAAGGAGCATCAGAACCTGCTGCAAATATTACAATTGAAACATCGCCGCTGAAAGGAATCGAAATCGGTGGAGATATCATTCCACGACTGATTGATGAAATCCCAATTATCGCTTTAGCGGCAACACAAGCAGATGGAATTACAGTCATTAAAGATGCACACGAGCTAAAAGTGAAAGAAACGAATCGTATCGATACAGTCGTTGCTGAACTAATGAAACTAGGAGCTCGTATTGAAGCGACCGACGACGGAATGATTATTTACGGTAAATGTAAGCTAAAAGGAACTACAGTACATAGTCACGGTGATCACCGCATTGGAATGATGCTTGCGATTGCCGGCTGTATAGCTGAAGGAGAAACAACGATTGAAGATGCAGAAGCAGTAGGTGTATCGTATCCTACATTTTTTGAAGAACTGCAAACGTTAGCTAAATAAAGTGATGAGAAGCAGATATGCAATGTATCTGCTTTTTTATGTTGGCTTTTTTCGTAAATAATGTTGCTTTATTGCGTAAGAATTTTATCCTTATTGATTTTATGAGATTTTTACGCATAATTGTAACTAAGGGAGATGGTTCCAAGTTGAGTAAACAGAATATTAGCACAACAGTTTCAGGGGATTTAATTGTTACTCATCTAATTGGCAAGATTAATACAGCTGATGTTTATGAATGGTTTAATGGCTTCGAGCAGGTTTGTCAGCAATTCATTTCCGAGGGTCGGAAATACAAATTGTTGGTGGATAGAAAAGGATACACGCCAGATCATTTTTCTGTTCAAAAAGCATGGAAAGATAAGTTCTTCAATGAAACCATTTTGAATCACAGTAAGGCAATTGCGTTTCTCCTTGAAGAAGGGGAGATAATGAATTATTTACAACAATCCAATACAAAAGAATCCGTGAAATTTTTCGATGATTATGAACAAGCATTAATTTGGTTGAATGAATATCCAATATAAAACCTTTATTGAACCAGTTTCTCTCAATCAACTGGTTTTTTTTATGCCCGTAATGTTGCCGTTGTCATAAGTTTCATCACTTTCAATGGGACCTCTTAGCTTCGCAAACCCAAGAGAACGCAAGGCTTTTAATATTCTTATGCCCCCAATAGAAAGCAGTTGAAAAGAGCCTTTATGTTAGATTGTTTCTAAATCGATATCTTTTGTTGAAACATCCTCGTAATTTCACTTACCGAACTATAATAGTTTGAATTATGATATAATTCAAACGAGGAATGGAGGAGAAATATATGAACGTTATACAATTAAAAGAAGATAAGTTTAGAGAAGCATTACGTTTATCAGAATATGCTTTTCAATATAAAGCAAATGAAGAATGGATAGAGCAGAAAATTGCAAGAATGAAGGAAAGCCATCAAATATACGGTATTATGGAAGGAGAAGAGTTAGCTGCAAAGTTGCACTTAATTCCTTTTCATATTTACATAGGAAAAGAAAAGTTTAAAATGGGCGGCGTTGCGGGGGTAGCGACGTATCCGGAACATAGAAGAAGTGGATATGTAAAAGAGTTACTTCAGCATTCACTGCAAACTATGAAAAGAGATGGATATAGTGTATCGATGTTACATCCATTTGCCGTTTCATTTTATCGTAAATACGGCTGGGAACTTTGTGCGAATCGAATCGTATGTCAGATGACAAAGAGCGATTTAATAATTAAAAAACAAGTGAATGGTACAGTGAAACGTTTTAGTAAAGATAATCATCCAGAAGAAGTAGAGAATCTATATGAAACATTTGCAGAACGATTTTCTGGTATGTTAGTTCGCGGACGTAAATGGTGGCTACAAGCGGTGTATCATGATTTAACATTGGCAGTTTACTATGATGAAAATAAAACGGCGGCTGGTTACATTTTATACAAAATAGAGAATTCTAAAATGAAAGTAGAAGAATTTGTCCCATTACATAATGAAGCAAGAATTGGTCTTTGGAACTTCATCTGCCAACATGATTCTATGATTAAAGATCTAGAAATGATACTAAGTGAGACAGAACCACTTCTTTACACATTACAAGAACCACGAGTAAAAGCAGAAGTAACTCCATATTTCATGGGAAGAATTGTAGATGTAGAACAGTTTTTCAAACAATATGAATGGAACTGGAACAACGAAGAGCAAGAAGTAATTTTACATATTACAGATTCATTTGCACCGTGGAATAACGTAACGGTTCAACTTAAAAATAATGAAATAACAATCGTTAAAGAAGAAACAGCAAAAGAAAATGGAATTCAAATCGATATTAATGCGTTATCTACTATTATGTTTGGTTACAAGCGACCGCTAGAATTAAATGAAATAGACTTAATAATCGGTAGCGAAGAGGAGATACGTGCATTTGAGAATGTAGTGCCGGTGCGTAAGCCGTTTATTTATGATTTCTTTTAATTAATGTCATGTGCTATGTATGAGTAACAAAGTACTATAATGATAACCTTTATATTATAGTACTTTTCTATTAATAGAGTGAAATCATTATTTTAGGAGGAAAAATAGAATGATTAGGCAAGCTGTAGGTGCGGTCGTATTCCAACACAGTGAATTTTTATTGGTACATAAGGTGAAAATTAGCGACATAGATGGAGAATATGCTATGCCAAAGGGGGAATGGGATTTTCCTAAAGGTGGAGTGAAACATACAGATAATGATTTAGAGAGTGCTATTTTGAGAGAGCTGGAAGAAGAAACTGGATCTACAAAGTTTAAAGTTATAAAACAATTTGAAGATAAAATTTGCTTTGGCTTTCCTGAAGAACTCAAAATGAAAATTGGTTATGAAGAGCAAGAAACTACTATGTTTTATGTAGAATATATAGGTGACAGAATAGATTTACATCCAAAAGATAATGAAATAAGTCAAGTTCAATTTTTTAAGATACAAGATGTATTGAGGATTTTAAGTCATGATGATACAAAGGAATTTTTTGATGGGATAACGCAAAAAATGTATTAATATCTTAATTGAGTGTGTTATTTGATAAATGTTTCAATAGCTTATTTACACACTTGACTTTTAATTCATGTAATTTATAATTAAAAACGGAATGAATTTTCATTCCTGGAAATTGAGGTGAGAAAAATGGCTAAAAATAAACAAGAAGACATTTTTGAAGCGGCTATACAATTATTCGCAGAGCGTGGTTACGATGGTACGACAATTCCGATGATCGCTGAAAAAGCAAAAGTTGGCGCGGGTACTATTTATCGCTATTTTGAAAATAAAGAGGCACTCGTTAACTCATTATTTACCAAAAGTATGCTACAGCTATCTGAAACAATAAAAACTGATTTTCCTGTTGAAGCAAATATTCGTGAACAGTTTAGTCATACGTATAACCGTTTATTTGAATTTGCGAGAAACAATGTGGATGCTTTTCTTTTTACAAATTCTCACTGTGATAGTTATTTTCTTGATGAACAGAGTAAGAAAATATTTGACGATTTTATAGGCTTCTTTATGAATATTATTGAAGATGGAATCGAAAAAGGTTTTCTTCGTCCATTGCCTATAATTGCTTTAATTATTATTGTATATCAACCACTTGAAAAATTAATAAAAGTAATGGCGACGGGGCAGTTAGAATACTCAAAAGAATTAGTAAAAGAATTGGAAGAAAGCTCTTGGAATGCTATTAGAATCATTTGATTCTATAGCTTTATAAGGACAGGAATGAACATTCATTCCTAAATAAATATAAAAAACGATTACAGGAGTTGATATAACTGCACAATTTAAGGAATGAATATTCATTCCGTGGGTAGTGATTTGATAGAATTGAAAAATAATTTAATAGGATAATAGGAATGAACGTTCATTCCGAAATGATATTTTCAAAAACAGGGAATGAATGTTCATTCTCTATGCACCATGAAACTCTAATAACAGGAGATGATTCAAATGAGCAAGCTAAAAAGTTGGAGAAGTTTATCTTTTCTATTATGGATAGTTATTACTATTGCAATGGTCGTAACGATGCCTAATATGGATCAGTTAGTGAAGGAAAAAGGGCAAATCACGATTCCTAATACAGAACAAAGCAGTATTGCTGACAAGATGATAAAGGAGATGGATAAAGAAGGGGCTCAAAAGTATGAGATTATAGCCGTTTTTAATAGTGGAGATAAAAACGCTTTAACGAAGGAACAAAAAGAGGAAATAACGAAAACGATCAATGCCCTGCAAAATGAAAAAGAGCAATTGGGAATTAAGGAAGTCGTTTCACATTTAGATAATAAAGAACTGGAGAAACAATTAGTTTCTAAAGATAATACGACTATTTTAACGCAAATATCGGTAGACAAAAAATATGGTGAAATATCAAAAGTTGCAAATGTACTTCATAATAAAATTAAACCGAAAGGAGTTAAAACGTACTTAACAGGAAGTGATTTAATAGCGGGTGATTTTCTTACATCCTCTCAAGAGGGAGTGAAAAAGACAGAAGTTATTTCAATCATTTTCATTCTTGTAGTATTAATCATTGTATTCCGTTCACCAGTTGTTCCGATTGTTTCTCTTCTTACAGTTGGTGTATCATATTTAGTCTCAATGGGGATTATTTCTCATCTTGTAGATCAATTTAATTTTCCGTTTTCTAACTTTACGCAAGTATTTGTAGTTGTCGTCCTGTTTGGAGTGGGAACAGATTATAACATTTTATTATATACGAGGTTTAAAGAAGAATTAAGTAAACAAGAAAATGCATTTTTGGCTACGAAAGAAACGTTTAAATCGGCAGGTAAAACCGTTTTATATAGCGGGATAGCAGTACTAATTGGCTTTGCATCTCTTGCTTTAGCGAGTTTTAAATTATATCAATCTACTTCAGCAGTAGCAATTGGTGTTGCAGTATTACTACTCGTATTAACTACTTTAAATCCATTTTTCATGGTGCTATTAGGAAAAGGAATGTTTTATCCAGTTAAAACATTTAAAGGACATGAGGATAGTCGTTTATGGGGATTCTTTGCGAAAAATTCAGTAGCAAGACCATTTATCGCTTTAATTATCGTATTCGTGATATCGATTCCATTCGTATTAAAATATTCTAACACGCTTAATTACAATGATTTATTTGAAGTGGATAATAAATATGAATCAAAAATGGGGATTAACGTAATAGAAGAGCATTTTTCGCCTGGTTTCTCTTCACCAAGTACGTTAGTCATTCAATCGGATAAAAAGTTAGATGAGGCGACTTCTTTACAAACTTTAGATGAACTTACTGATAAAATCTCGAAAGTTAAAGGAGTCTCAGAAGTATATTCACCGACGCGTCCAACTGGAGATAAGATTAAAGAATTATATATAAATAAACAAGCCGGAGAATTGAATACAGGCTTAGGAGATGCAAATGGTGGCATAAAAGAAATTAATGAAGGATTAACTGATGCGAAAGATAAAATGGGTAGTAATGACTCAAATAGTCTTGCAAATGTTCAAAAGTTAATTGATGGAACAAATGAAGCGAAAAATGGCGTATCAGCATTAGGGACAGCTTTAAATCAATTATCGAATGGAATAAACAATGGAGCACAAGGAGCGAAGCAAATAGAGGATGGGCTAGCATCATTAAACGGAAATATCAATGCCCTGTCAAATGCAACTTCGCAGCTTCATGCTGGTTATGCTCAGTTAGAAAAAGGTTTAAGTTCGTACGATCAATATTTCGGAAGTATTTCTCAAGCGATTGATGGTGCGAAAAAAGGATATGAACAAATTGAAACGCTAATGAACAATTTCATTCAAACAAAACCAGAATTAGCAAATGATCCTAATGTGCAGCAAACATTAGGAATTGCAAAAGAGGCTCAGAAGCAATTGAGTGGGCTTTCCAACGAATTAAATCAATTAGCAACGCAGCACAAAGCAGCGATGAGTTCATTTAAAGAAGCAAATCAATCATTATTAAAAGTAGATAATGTTTTAAAGGAAATGAACAATGGAGTAACGCAACTACAAAAAGGAGCTGCTGAACTGAAAAATGGATTGAACGAAGGAGCTACAGGTTCAAAACAAATTTCGAACAAATCGGCTGACTTACAATCTGGATTAACGAAAATAAACGATGGACAAGGACAGTTATTAACTGGACTGAAAGATTTGCAAGAAAAGATGGGGCAATTACAATCAGGCTTATCTAAAAGTACAGAAGGGCTTGGAAAAGTAAGTAATGGCCTAGGGGATGCTCAAAAATATTTAGGAGAGCTAAATGAGTCGAAAAGCTCTGAGAAATTTTATATTCCGAAAGAAGTTTTAGAAGGAGAAGATTTCCAAAAAGCATTGAATACGTACATGTCACATGATAGAAAAACTGCTAAAATGACAATTATTTTAGACGTAAACCCGTATTCAAAAGAAGCGATGCCTATCATTCAAGAAATTAATAAAACGATAGATGGTACGTTAAAGGGAACAGAACTAAATGATGCGAAAAAAGCAATTGGCGGGACAACAGCTAGAAACGTTGATTTAAAAGAAGTAACCGGGCAAGATTTCCTACGTACTGCTACGATTATGTTATTAGGGATTTCGCTTGTATTAATCGTGATTACACGCTCATTCTTAAACTCAATCTTTATTATTGGGTCGTTAATTTTAGCGTACTTTGCATCACTTGGTATAAGTGAACAAATTAGTGCACATGTATTAAACGTAGAGTCATTAAGCTGGAATGTTCCATTCTTTAGCTTCATTATGATTGTCGCTTTAGGAGTGGATTATAGCATCTTCGTTATGATGCGATACAATGAGCTAGAAGGGGATTCAGTAACGAAAATTGTAAATGCATCTCGTCACATAGGAGGAGTCGTATTATCAGCGGCACTTATTTTAGGAGGGACATTTGCAGCGTTAATTCCTTCAGGAGTATTGACACTTATACAAGTAGCATCCGTTGTTGGCGTTGCTCTTTTATTATTAGCTTTAATTGTAATGCCGATATTGTTACCTGCTTTAATAGGATTGGCGAGTAAATTGAAGAGTTATAAAGAGAAAATAATAAATATGAAATAAGAAAAACCTGTAGGGAATGTTTTCTCTACAGGTTTTTTGTATATAAAATATGAAATGAAAAAATGATCCAATGTATTACAGAATGAGAAGCGAATGGGGATATTAGAAAGAGGTCGATGATATACAAAAAATAACTAGGGGAATGGATAAAAACTATTCGATTTCATTGTAGAAAGCTAATCAACCGTTGCTATTCATCCAGCTTCTACTATATAATAGCTATAGTCTACAATAATTGAGTCGTAATATGCGATTTTTTAAGACAATCGGTGAGAAAACGCTGAAATAAGCGGTATTAGTAGGAGGACACAAATGATTACAGTAAGTAACGTTAGTTTGCGTTTCGCAGATCGCAAATTATTTGAAGATGTTAACATAAAATTCACGCCAGGTAATTGCTATGGTTTAATTGGAGCAAACGGTGCTGGTAAATCAACATTTCTAAAGATTTTATCTGGAGAAATTGACCAATCAACAGGTGACATACATATTACGCCAGGTGAGCGTCTAGCAGTATTAAAACAGAATCACTTCGAATATGAAGAGTTCCCTGCACTAGAAACAGTAATGATGGGTCACACACGTCTTTATAAAGTAATGCAAGAGAAAAATGCAATTTACATGAAAGAAGACTTTAGTGATGAAGATGGCATGCGTGCTGCAGAACTTGAAGGTGAGTTCGCTGAGCTAAACGGTTGGGAAGCTGAGTCAGAAGCTGCAATCCTTCTAAAAGGATTAGGTATCGGCGAAGATATTCATGATAAAAAGATGTCTGAATTAACAGGGGCAGAGAAAGTAAAAGTATTACTTGCTCAAGCTTTATTCGGTCAACCTGACATTCTATTACTAGATGAGCCTACCAACCATTTGGACTTAAAAGCGATTCAATGGTTAGAAAACTTCTTAATGAACTTTGATAATACAGTTATCGTTGTATCCCATGACCGTCACTTCTTAAATAAAGTATGTACGCACATGGCTGACCTTGATTTCGGTAAAATTCAATTGTACGTTGGTAACTATGACTTCTGGTATGAATCAAGCCAATTAGCATTAAAACTAACGCAAGATTCTAACAAGAAAAAAGAAGAAAAAGTAAAAGAGTTACAAAACTTTATTGCGCGCTTTAGCTCAAACGCATCTAAAGCGAAGCAAGCAACTTCTCGTAAAAAATTATTAGATAAAATTACATTAGATGATATTAGACCGTCATCACGTCGTTATCCGTTCGTTGGTTTCACACCAGAGCGTGAAGTAGGAAATGACTTATTAACGGTTGAAGGTATTTCTAAAACAATCGACGGAGAAAAAGTATTAGATAATGTGAACTTCACTTTAAATAAAGGTGATAAAGTTGCATTTATCGGACGTAACGATATTGCGATGACAACATTATTTAAAATTCTTATGGGTGAAATGGAGCCAGATAGCGGTTCATTCAAATGGGGTGTAACAACATCTCAAGCTCATTTCCCAAGAGATAACTCTGAGTACTTCGAGAACAGTGATTACACTTTAATTGATTGGTTACGTCAGTTCTCTCCACAAGATGAATCAGAAAGTTTCTTACGTGGTTTCTTAGGCCGTATGCTATTCTCCGGTGAAGAAGTAAAGAAAAACGTTTCTGTTTTATCTGGAGGAGAAAAAGTTCGTTGTATGTTATCTAAAATGATGTTAAGCGGTGCAAACGTATTAACATTAGATGATCCAACGAACCATTTAGACCTTGAGTCTATTACAGCATTAAACAACGGTTTAATCACATTTAAAGGAACATTACTATTCACTTCTCATGACCATCAGTTCGTACAAACAATTGCAAACCGTATTATCGAAGTAACGCCAAACGGTGTAGTTGATAAGGTAGCAACGTATGATGAGTTCTTAGAAAATGAAGAACTTCAAAAACAAGTTGATGCAATGTACAAAGGTCAATAATGAATGATTAAAACCCCCACTCTCTTTTATGAGAGCGGGGGTTTTGTTGAAAAGAAATACAATCTTTGCATTTAAATAAAGAAGGGACTGAAATGAATAATTATTCAAGAATAATATTAATGATGGTGAAGGATTTTGATGTTGCACTTGAAAAAGATTTGAAGCATGGATAAACCAAAAACTGATGAAGAAATGATTTTTTGCGTTGGAAGGAACAAATAAAGTAACGAAAAATACTTCTTATTGATCATCGTGGCGGAAAAGATTATCGAGCAATTGGGGAATATATCGAAATGAATCTTCCTAAAAAAAAATTAGTATTTACATTAAAAACGCCGCAGTTTAGTGAATTATTAGATAAAATCACAGTTGAAATAAAAGAGAAACAACAAAGATTTAAAATGATATTTTCACAAAATATAATCGTTGCTCATGAAGAAGATTGGACAAAATATGATGTTGAAAAAGCTTTAAAGGGGTGTCATGATGGCTCTGAGAATGGTTGGAATGTAATATTCATGGGACTGAAAGAATTGGTTAAAAGAAGAGGGAATAGCTACAAAGGATGATAAACGGTAGTCGAAAAAGTGTAGTTTGAGCAAATTGCCCAAACTACACTTTTTATTTTATGAAATTGGGTAGTTTACATGAATGTACCAAAATTGGAGATAGATTAGTTTGCAAATGAGGAAATAAAGGATTATAGTTTGTGGAGTCATAATTAGTGGATGAGCCTTGGGAGAAAACAGGAAATGTTACAAATGTGTTTTGTTAAATAGAAACCAAGGTCAAAATGTTTAAAAAGAAATAGTTGAATAAATAAAAGCTACAAATTATAATTACTAATATTCTTCATATAGTTAAACAAATAAAATCTATTTGAAGAAGAAAAATTGAATAGAGAGACAGACTTATATAAAATAAGCCTTGGATGATCAAAAGAGGTGGAGAGATGCAACAATTTTTATTGAAGAGTAAACGAGTATTAAGTAATCATTTTGGATTTTTCGTATTTGCCGTTATTTTACTTTGGTTAAAAACATATGCCGCATATGTGACAGAATTTAATTTAGGGATATCGAACACAATCCAAAAGTTCTTACTGTTTTTCAACCCGTTAAGCTCAGCAGTTCTATTTTTAGGGCTCGCATTATTCGCAAAAGGGAAACGAGCTTACATTTGGTTAATTATTATTAATTTGCTAATGTCTATACTTTTATACGCAAACGTAGTATATTATCGCTTTTTCAGCGACTTTATTACGTTCCCGACATTAACACAATCGAATAACTTTGGAGATTTAGGTGGTAGTATTTTTGCATTGCTACACTTATATGATCCACTATATTTCTTAGATACAATCATTTTAATTGTTTTAGTCGCAACGAAATTTGTAAATCCTAAACCAATCCGTGTTGCGAAGCATAAATTATCTCTAGTATTTGTAGCAGGTATTTTATTATTTAGCGTTAACTTAGGTCTGGCAGAATCTGACCGTCCTGAGTTATTAACTAGAACATTTGACCGCAATTATATCGTGAAATATTTAGGGGCGTACAACTTTACGATTTATGATGGTATTCAAAGTGCGAAAGCATCAACAGAACGAGCATTAGCGGATGGAGATAATATGACAGAAGTTAGAAACTATCTTACATCAACTTATGCAAGTCCAAATCCTGAGTATTTCGGTAAAGGAAAAGGAATGAACGTAATTTATATTCATTTAGAGTCATTCCAAAACTTTTTACTAAACTATAAACTAAATGGTCAAGAGGTTACACCATTCTTAAACTCATTTACAAAAGATGCGAATACGTTATACTTTGATAACTTCTTCCATCAAACAGGACAGGGTAAAACATCTGATGCGGAGTTCATGTTAGAGAACTCAATGTTTGGATTACCACAAGGATCTGTTTTTACAAATAAAGCTCATAACACGTATCAATCAGCACCAGCTATTTTAGGTCAACAAGGATACACATCAGCAGTGTTCCACGGTAACTACAAAACATTCTGGAACCGTGATGAAATTTATAAATCATTTGGTTTTAATAAATTCTTTGATGCGTCATACTACGATATGAATGAAAAAGATGTAGTAAACTATGGCTTAAAAGATAAACCGTTCTTTAATGAATCAATTCCGTTATTACAAACGTTGAAACAACCGTTCTATACGAAGTTCATTACGTTATCGAACCATTTCCCTTATCCGATTGATAAAGCGGAAGCAACGATTGAACCAGCTAAAACAGGTGATTCATCAGTAGATACGTACTTCCAAACAGCACGCTATTTAGATGAATCTGTAAAAGGATTCATTGATTACTTGAAACAATCTGGTCTATACGATAACTCAATTATCGTTATGTACGGTGATCATTACGGTATTTCAGATAATCATAGTGCAGCAATGTCTCAAATAATGGGTAAAGAAATGAACTCATTTGAAAATGCTCAATTACAACGTGTACCTTTAATCATTCGCGTACCAGGAATGAAAGGCGGCGTACAACATCAATACGGCGGAGAAATTGACGTTCTTCCAACGTTATTACACTTACTAGGTACAGATACAAAGAATTATGTCCAATTCGGATCAGATTTATTATCACCAGAGCATAAACAAGTCGTTCCGTTCCGTAACGGTAACTACGTAAGCCCAACAGTTACTGCACTTAACGGCAAATATTATGATACAGCGACTGGGAAACCTGTAGAATTTACAGATGAAATAAAACAAAACGAACAAATGGTTCAAAAATCACTAAAATACTCCGACCAAGTTGTTAACGGTGACTTATTACGATTCTACACACCAGAAGGATTTACACCGGTAGAACCTTCTAAATATAACTATAACAATCGTGATAAAGATAAAACGAAGGTGAAGACGACTGAAGACGGGGAAACGAAATAAATAATAAAAAATCCTACTCGTATAGAAAACGAGTAGGATTTTTTGTTTTAAGATTTACTTTCGGATTTTTGGAGTGCTACTTTTTTAGGCATAAAACATGCGATAATCAAAGCTACAAAAGATAAGACTAACATAAATACATAGGCATCACTTGAGCTGAAGATAGAAGCTAATTTTGTTACTTGCATAGCTGATATGCTTCCGTTCTCACTAGATAACTGTGAAGTAGATTGAATTGTATATACAGTGATGATGACTGCTGTTCCAATAGCACATGCGCAGAGAACAGTCCCAATAAACAAAGAGAGCATCGAGCTAATAAATAGCTGCCTTGTTGTAAATCGTTTCATTAAAAATGCAGCAATTGGCACTAGAACGCCATTTATGAGCATAAATCCTGTTGATAGCCATTGTACTGTAGCAGCCGAAACATCAAATACTTCCATTAAATTACTCATCGCCACATTTAACGCATTATCCGAAAGAAGTGTCCTTCCTCAAGCGTGTGAAGGACAGTAGTCCAACGGTAGGTGGGAGATGAATTGCGGTTTGGCGTAGCCAAAAAAATTAGTTTTCTTATTTATTTCGCCTCTGCTATAATCAGCTTTATAAGAGCTAAAGTTTGGTATAACAATGAAATTAGATAATCATGCAGTGTTATCACCGCCATAGATAAAGTAGGAACGTTTATGGGAAAGTGAGATGAACTGATATGACAAAGCATAATAAGGCGTACAAGTTTCGTCTGTATCCAACAGAAAAACAAGCCTATCTGATACGTAAAACTTTCGGGTGTGTACGCTTTGTGTATAACAAAATGCTGGCTGAACGGAAAAAAGTATACGAACAGTACAAAGAGAAAAAGGAAGAACTAAAGAAACAAAAATTCCCTACTCCTGCGAAATACAAAGCAGAGTATGAATGGTTGAAAGAAGTCGATTCATTGGCATTGGCTAACGCTCAATTAAACTTGCAAACGGCATATAAGAATTTTTTTAGTGGTCAAAGTGATTTTCCTACATTCAAAAGTAGAAAGAGCAGAAAATCCTATACAACGAATCGAGTAAACGGAAATATTATGTTATTTCATGGTTATATCAAATTACCGAAACTGAAAATGGTGAAACTGAAGCAACATAGGGAGATACCGCAAAATCATATCATTAAATCGTGCACGATTTCGATGACACCAACTGGTAAGTATTATGTGTCTGTTTTGACTGAATATGAAAAGGAAATCGTTCAGAAAGAAGTAGAAAGTGTAGTTGGATTAGACTTCGCAATGGCTGAATTGTATGTGAGTAGCGAAGATGAGAAAGCCAATTATCCTCGCTTTTATCGTCAGATGCTAGACAGGTTAGCAAAAGCGCAACGAGTATTAGCAAGACGTGTGAAAGGTTCAGAGCGCTGGAATAAACAACGCATTCGTGTCGCTAAGTTGCATGAAAAGGTCGCCAATCAACGTAAGAATTTCCTTCATCATAAGTCTAAAGAATTAGCTGCAAATTTTGACGTTGTAGCAATCGAAGACTTACATATGAAAGGAATGTCACGAGCCCTTCGCTTTGGTAAAAGTATCCTTGATAACGGTTGGGGGATGTTCACGACATTTTTAGCATATAAGCTACAAGAACAAGGTAAACAGCTTGTAAAAATAGATAAATGGTTTCCTTCTACAAAGATGTGTAGTCGTTGTGGAAACAAAAAAGAAATGTCATTATCTGAACGCACGTATGAGTGTTCGTGTGGACTAACAATAAGTCGTGACTATAACGCAGCTATCAATATCAAAAAGGAAGCCATGCGGTTATTAGCATTGATATAAATCGGAAGAAATAACCTTTGGAACAAGGGAGTTAGCTCGGCTGTCCTAAGAAAAATTCGTTAGCTATCAAAAGTAACGATGAACCGAGAAGCCCTCACTTCAAGTAAGATCGTAAGAGATACTAAGTGGTGGGTAGTTCACTAGCGTCTGATTTAATGTTGATAAAAAACAGCCTCTTTGGTAGGTATTATCATGTGGTGGATAAGGAATGGACTTCACTTTAGTTCAGATTATATTGCAAATCAAATTTATTTTATGTACAGAGGGTAATGAGTTAAAAATATTTTATGTATCGACACATTGTATTATTAAGTGCGACACCTAAAGAAAAAAGCCCATATCGCTTCGTATAAAGTAGAAGTTATCACATCACTTACTTCATACAGAAAACTGCCCATGAAGGGTTTCAGGAAGAACTGTCGCACTTAGATTGACAAATTGTCTTTAAAATAAAAAATCGTATTGTATAATTTCATATGCCGCATGTATATAGTAAAATTTTTAAATGAAAGTACAATCATTGCACTGTGCATAAACAAGAATTTGGACTTAATTTTAGAAGAGATACAAGATAAGATATTAATAGAAAGCGATTTCAAACTCTAATTTTGCAAAGTTAGTATCTATACTTGCAATTCTATTTAAGAACAAGTATAGAAAGGGTGTATATCATATATGATATTAGATAATCGAAGTATAAGTATTTTACAGCAAATTATTCAAGCAGATAGCTATGTTTCTGTATCTCAATTAATGGAAGTCATACAAGTTTCAAAGCGAACAATTTATTATGATATGAAGAAAATAGAAGATTGGTTAGTTGCAGAGGATTTAAATTCATATGAATATATTCGCCCTTTAGGCTACTGTTTTGATAATGAAACGAAGCAAAGAGTGATAAAAAAGTTAAATGGATTTACAACAAGCCAATATGAATATTCTCCACATGAACGAAAAATATTGCTGGTTCTTTATATACTAACAATGGAGAAAAGGATTCTATTAGAAGACTTAATAGAACTTGTGCAAGTCAGTCGTAATACTGCTCTTGCTGACTTAAAAAAAATAAAAGCAGAGTTAGTGAAGTTTAAGCTCGCATTAAACTTTAATCGTAAACATGGCTACAATATTATAGGGAATGAACATGGAAAACGAAATATATTAATCTTAAATCTTTCACAAATAATTTCAAAGCATGGATGGGAATATTTAATATCGCATGTGAAATATATTACGAATGATAATAAAAATGTAAAAGGTAATAAAGATCACGAGGAACTTCTTATAATAAAAAATATTTTATCAAATTGTGAAGAGCTTTTAGGGGTCCAGTACACAGATGAGGTACTTGAAAGTTTAAGCGTTTACATGTATTTATTCCGCAATCGTATTGTAAATGGAAAATGTGTTGAGATGGAAGATGCTGAAAAGGATGTACTAAGAGAAACAAAACAATTTGAAGCAGCAAAATATATTGCAAAACAGTTTGAAAGAGTATTTTTCGTGGATTTTCCAATAGATGAAATTTATTATATTACGACTCATTTGTTAGGAGCAAAAGTAAATGCTCAACAAAAAGACTTTGAAAAAAGTGAGATTGATGGAATACATTCAATGGTCGGATATATGCTAAAGGATTTTCAACATTATGCTTGTGTTATATTTCAAGATTTTAAAGGTCTTGCTTCAGACCTATATCTGCATATGAAACCGGCATATTATCGTGTAAAGTACGGGATTGAAATAGAAAATCCATTACTTTATACAATCCAGCAAAATTATGAAGAAGTATATACTCTTACAAAAAAAGTAATTCATCATTTTGAAGAATATGTTGGGAAAATAGTTTCAGATGATGAAATGGCATATATTACTATGCACTTTGGTGCTTGGATGAGGAAAGAGGGAATCGTTCCCAGCCCAAGAAAAACCGCGCTACTTGTTTGTCCAAATGGTATTGGTACATCACGTATGTTGCAGTACCAATTAGAGCAAGTGTTTTCAAGTGTAGATATTTTAAAAGCCATTTCAAAGCGGGAATATGAATCAAATACATTTGATGTAGATTGTATTATTACTACAACTGAACTGGAGAAGGGGAAAATTCCTATCTTTATGGTAAATCCATTTTTGACCGATTCCGAAAAAGCATCGTTACTACGAAAAGTCAATGTAGCTTTATATGGCGAAAATCAAAATGATTCAGTTGATATGATGATGGGTATTATCCAAAAATACACAGACATTTTAGATGAAAAATCTTTAAAAAATGAATTGAGAGAGTTTATGAGTGGTCCGGTACATATTGATAAGGAGGAGAAATATAAGCCTATGTTAAACGAGCTATTAACTAGAGAATTTATAGAGCTTGAGAATCACGTTGAGACGTGGGAGGAAGCAATTCGTGTTGCGTCGGAACCTTTATTACAAAGTGGACATATTTCTGAAGAATATATTTCTGAAATGATTGCGAATGTAAAGAAGTTAGGCCCGTATATTGTAATTGCACCTAAAATCGCTATACCTCATGCCCGTCCAGAAGCAGGTGTCAAAAAATTAGGGATGAGTTTATTACAACTAAAAGAGGGTGTGTTATTTTCAGAAAAACAAGAGCATGCTGTAAATTTAATTATTGTATTAGCAGCTATAGATAACGAGACACATTTGAAGGCATTGGCACAATTAAGTGAGATGTTATCTGAACCAACGAACATAGAAATGTTAATGCATTCAAATTCAAAAGATAAAATGCTAGAAATGATAGCTAAATATTCTAATTAAAGGGGAGATTGAAATGAAAAAAGTATTAGTTGTATGTGGAAATGGATTAGGAAGTAGTTTTATTATAGAAATGAATGTAAAGAAAATATTAACTGAACTTGGTATGCAAGCTGAAGTTTCTCATACGGATTTAGCATCAAGTAAATCAGAACAAGCAGATCTATATTTAGGTGCGAAAGATATCATTTGCAACCTTGAAGATGGTACTCGCACAGTTGCTGGATTAACAAACATTCTAGATTTAAATGAAATTAAAGAAGCATTACAAAAACACCTGATGTAGAAACGGTGAAAGGGGAGTAGTGCTATGTTTGATTTAATAATGAAAGATATTTTGGGACAGCCTGCAATATTAGTTGGATTGTTCGCTATGTGTGGTTTACTATTGCAAAAAAAGAATTTTGCAGATACAGTTTCAGGAACATTAAAAACAATTATGGGCTTCGTCGTTTTAGGAGGCGGAGCCACTATATTAATAGGGGCTTTAGATGTTTTTGGTAAAATATTTGATAAAGCATTTCATATTAAAGGGATTATTCCAAATAACGAAGCTGTTGTTGCGATAGCACAGCAAACTTTAGGAACAGAAACGGCATTAATTATGGTATTTGGGATGATTGCTAATTTACTAATTGCACGATTTACAAGATTTAAATATGTATTTTTAACTGGTCATCATACCTTATTCATGGCATGTTTAATTTCAGCTGTATTTTCAACTACAGGGATGAAAGGCGCTTCACTAGTTATTAGTGGGTCTATTATTTTAGGATTACTTATGGTCATTTTTCCAGCTCTACTTCAACCGTATGTTAGAAAAATTACGGGAATGGATGATATCGCAATTGGTCATTTCGGTTCAGTTGGGTATTTAGCAGCAGGATTTGTTGGTAGTAAATTTGGAAATAAGGAAAAATCTACAGAACAAATTAAAGTACCGAAGTCATTAGGGTTTTTACGTGATACATCAGTTTCTATGTCATTAACAATGGCTGTGTTATTCTTTATTGTTGCACCATTTGCTGGGAAAAACTTTATCGAAACAGAATTAAGTAACGGACAAAATTATCTCGTGTATTCATTCATGCAAGCAATTACATTCGCTGCGGGTGTATATATTATTCTAGCTGGTGTCCGTATGTTGATTGCAGAAATTGTCCCTGCATTTAAAGGGATAGCAGATAAACTTGTACCAAATGCCAAACCAGCATTAGATTGTCCAACAATCTTCCCATTCGCGCCAAATGCAGTTATTATTGGCTTTTTAACAAGTTTTATTGCTGGATTACTATCTATGTTTATTCTTCCGTTTATCGGATTAAGTGTAATAGTGCCAGGATTAATCCCTCATTTCTTCACAGGGGCAACAGCTGCTGTATTTGGAAATGCAACTGGAGGAAGACGAGGAGCAATACTTGGAGCTTTTGTAAATGGATTATTAATCTCATTCCTACCAGCTATATTACTACCTATATTAGGTGGATTAGGATTTGAAAATACAACATTCGGTGATTCCGACTTTGCTGTTGTTGGTATTTTAATTAGTGAAATTGCGAAATTGCTAGGGAATGTTTTCTAAATAATAGAGCATAAAAAGACTTGAATTCTAATTATGAATTCAAGTCTTTTTATTTAAATATTAAAGTGTAAGAAAGTGAGGGGATTTGAATAAAAGAAATAGGGATTGGTTTGAAAAAAATGTGTTATGATTGTTTGTAAAATCTTTTGATTTTCCTTGAGGATCAATATTGAAACAGAAAAGTATATTTTCAAAATAGGGTAAAATAAAAGGATTCTATGCATGAATTTTCAAAATGAAAAAATATCATTACATTTAGAGGTTGTAAATTACCAATATAAAGATGCAAAAGACGAGTGTGATAGAAATTGGTTAAGAGTAAAAGCGAAACTATCAGAAGAAAATAAAGTTTTTGAAACGATGGATCCTTTTTTACAAACTTACGATTTACAGTACATGATAAAATGGTTTGAATCTTTACCAAACCCTACATATAACGAACTAGATTTCATAGAACCAAATTTAGCGTTTGAATTTATGGGAGAAAAAGAAGAGGAGTTTAACATTGTTATTCGCTTATCGCTGGAACTTAACCCCACATGGTGTAAGGAAGAAGAATACGAATTTTCTATCGGTATAACTCAAGAGGATAGGGAGAATATTATTCGTTCTATTGAAGAGCAACAAAGGAAATTCCCAAAACGATAAAAAAAGACTTGATAACCTACAAGAGGGAATCAAGTCTTTTTATTACATACGATTATCATGCCAGAAGTTTAATGGGAAGTGTTCGTTCTCATTATAGGCTTCTAATTCATATCCTCTTTCTTCCAGCCCTTTAATAATTCCAGGTACTGCTTTAACTGATTGTGGATGAATATCGTGCATTAGAATAACTTCTGTTGGGTTTGTAGCACCATGTAGAACGTTTTCTACGATTTTAGCAGATGCAGCGTCTACTGGCATTTTGTTGTATTTCCAGTCTAATGAATCAATTGTCCAATCCCAAACTTTTAAACCATTTTCAACAACTTTGTTGCGAAGAGCTTCATTTAACCCTGGCATTGAGCCGTAAGATGGACGAGTTAATACTGGAGATTTTCCTAGAACGCCAGCGATTAAGCCTTGGTCTTCTTTCATTTCATCAACGTAATGACCTTCTGTGTAAAGTTTCTTGTAGTTATGAGTCATACTGTGCATCCCAACATAGTGGCCTTCAGCATCTTCACGTTTTACAAGATCAGGGAAAGCTTTTACGTTTGAACCAATTAGGAAGAATGTTGCTTTTGCATTTTCACTCTTTAACATATCTAAAAGCTCAGCTGTGTATTTTCCAGGACCATCGTCAAATGTTAAGTAAGCGACTTTTCTAACTTGCCCGTTATAGTGCTTTGGAGCTTCTTTCGGAGCAAGGGACGTTTGAATTTCACTTACAAGTTGAACAGATTTCGCTTCATCCTCTGTACTTGCTAGAGCGATATGTGTTGATCCGTAAGCAGCTTCGTATGTAAATAATACCCCAGCGCAAATCAACAGAGCCCTTTTCACTAAAGTTGTCATCCGAATTCCATTGTGCATAATTTTCCTACTCTCTATAAAAGTTCTACTCTACTATATTAGCAATTTTAGAGGGGGAAATGCAAAAAAACTTTTTTACAAGCGCAAAAAAGTTTGTAAAAAAGTATGTAAGATTTCACTTTTTTGCAGGTTTGAAAAAATGAAACAAGAATTAAATGAATGGAACTGTATGTAAAATGGTTTATTCATGTTTTTTGCTTTAGAAAGGGAGGATAAGTATGGAAAAACTAGCTTGTTTACATGCTCATCATTCAAATATTGAATACATTGACCGAGCATTGCAATCTTTTGGAATCGAAATACTCCATTTTGTAGATCCCATCTTATCATGCATATTAAAAAAAGATTGTGATTTTGAAAAAGAACAAGCACGAAATAATTTAAAAGATATTATAAAGTATATAGCCAAAAGTGATGTAGATACACTTTTATTAACTTGTACAGATTATATTACGCTATTAGATGAGAATTTCAAAATAGACATACCTATATTGAAAATTGATGAACCATTCTTTGAAATGATTTGTCAGGTTGAAGAGCCACAGACCATACTTTTTACAAATAACCGCACTGTTTCAGGAACGATGGAACGTTTAAAACAATACGCTAGGCAGAATAATAAATCCATACATGTAAAAGTAGAAGTGATAGAAGGGATATTTGAGTTAATTATGCAAGGTCGTAAAGAAGAGCATGATGCTAAATTAGAAAAGTATTTATATGAAATTATGAAAGATAGAAACGAAATGCTTTCAGTTGCACAATTATCTATGGTAGACGCTGCTACAAGGGTAGAAAATATAATAGGAAGGAACATAATAAACCCGTTGAATGCGCTAGAGGAGTATTGTATACAGAGCGTGAATGAACAACCGTGTGAAAAATAAGGAAGAGGATGTTTGTTGTTTTAAAATACATCAATAAAAATTTCACATACCGTATTTTAAAAATAAATATAGGAAAACCAAAAAGTAATGTAGAATATATCGTACATACATATATGAAGTCAACGAAATATATATAAGAGGTGGGCATATGTTACTTGAAGAAGTAATGCAGCAACTAGAAGAATATGGGACAGAACAAACTCGTAAGACGTATAAAAACCATGGGGCGAAAGAGCCGTTATTTGGAGTTAGTTTTGCGAATTTAAAATTGTTAAAAAAGAAGATAAAAAAGGATCATGATTTATCAATTTCACTATGGGAAACGAAAAATATGGATGCAATGACTTTAGCAACGATGATTTTAGATCCGAAGAAACTAACGTCAGATCAGCTAAATGAATGGGTTGGAGAAGTCGATTATTATTGTTTAATGGACGTTCTTATGACAGCTATATGCACTTCACCAATCGCGATAGAAAGAGTGGAAGAGTGGACGAAATCTGGCGATGAATGGATTGGAAGAGCAGGTTGGTCTTTATTAGCGAATATCGCAATAAAAAATAAAACGTTAGACGATGACTTTTTCTTACCGTATTTAGAAGAGATTAAAGTTCATATACATAATGAAAAAAATAGAAAAAAAGAAGCAATGAATAGTGCTTTAATTGCGATAGGGGTTCGAAATGAAGCTTTAGAACAACAAGCAATTGAAATTGCACGCGAAATTGGAAAAGTAGAAGTTGATCATGGTGAAACGTCATGCAAAACACCAGATGCAGAATCATATATTAAAAAGACACGAGAAAGAGCTGAAAAGAAGAAAGTAAAATAAGAGAAGGAGAAAGGCCATGAAACCAATTGAAGCGGCACAAAGCATAATCACATCACAATTTCCGAATTGTGATGTTGCTTTACTAGGGGGAAGTGTGGCTAGAGGAGAGGCTACGAAAACATCTGACCTTGATATAGTAATATTCGACCAAAGTTTGTCATCTTGTTATAGAGAATCCTTCTATAGTAATGGCTGGCCTGTTGAAGTATTCGTACATAATTTTGAAACGTATAAAACCTTTTTTAAAAGTGATTGTGAGCGCGGGAGACCTTCATTACCTCAATTAGTTTCAGAAGGGATTGTGCTAAAAGGAAAAGATGAAATTGTAGAGACACTTAAAAGAGAAGCGAATGATTTATTAAATAAAGGACCAAAAAAATGGTCAGAAGAAACGATGAAGCAGAAACGCTATTTTATTACGGATACCTTGGATGATTTCATTGGTGCAACAAAGAGAGAAGAAGAATTGTTCATCGCCAATTTATTAGCTGATTTAGTACATGAATATGTTTTAAGGGTAAATGGTCAATGGCTTGGAAATTCAAAATGGTTTATTAGAGTGTTAAGAAGGTATGACGAGCAATATGCAGAACATTTTGTAGCGGCTTTTGATCATTTTTATAAAACAGAGGAGAAAAATGAATTAATTACTTTTGTAGAAAACACGCTAGATCAATACGGAGGAAGAATGTTCGAAGGATTTTCTATAGGGAAATGAAAAGGGGATAGCAAAGTGAATGTACCATTCGTTCAATTAAGAGAACTGACAATAGATGATGTAGAAGATCGATATCAATGGTCATTAGATACAGAAGTAACAAAGCATTTAGTTGTACCAGATCAATATCCACCGTTCACTCGTGAAGATACGAGAAGGTGGATTGAAGCATGCATAAGTCGAGGGAATGGTTATGAACAACGAGCTATCGTTACAAAGGAAGGTATACACATTGGATGGATAGACCTAAAAAACTTTGATCAAACAAATAAAAATGCTGAACTAGGGATTGCCATTGGAAATAAAGAATATTGGGGTAAAGGATATGGAATGGCAGCACTATACAGTATGTTACAAATTGGCTTTTCTGTATTCGAATTAGAAAAAATTTGGCTACGTGTAGACGAAGATAATTTACAAGCTAGAAAGAGTTATGAAAAAGCAGGATTTGTTTGTGAAGGAATAATGAGAAATGATAGATTACGTCATGGTAAATTCATTCATCGCTATCGTTATAGTATGTTAAAAGAAGAATATCAATCTTTGTTTAATAGATTATAAAAATATTATGTTGACTAAAGGGGATAGGTAAATGATTCGATTACTTACGAAAGAAGATGCGGAAAAATATTGGGACTTACGTTTACAAGCTTTACAAGTAAATCCAGAGGCGTTTATAACAACTTATGAAGAGGCGATTCGCCAGGAAAATCCTATTAAGCGAGTGGAAAGTAATTTAACAGCTACTACTAGTTGTACATTTGGTGCATTTAATGAAGAAAATCATTTAGTTGGAGTTGTCACTTTACTAACAGAAGAGAGAGAGGCGTATAAACATAAAGGTCATATCGTTGCGATGTATGTAGATGCACAAAACAGGCGGAACGGATTGGCACGTGAGTTAATAACAAATGCCATTCAAAGAGCGCGAGATATAAAACTAGAGCAATTGACATTAGGTGTTGTATCTACAAACGAACCAGCAAAAAAATTGTATGAATCAATGGGCTTTAAAACGTATGGAATTGAAAAAAGAGCTATAAAGGTGAATGGTGTGTATAGTGATGATGAAAATATGGTGTTGTTTCTTTAAAGGAAGGATATTATCACGAAAGATCTCCATTTAGAAAAAGATATGAACCCCAACGTGGCAATTTTGTATGCAACGGTTACTGATACATTTAAACGATTGCAAAGGTTAGTCGAAGGTATTGAAAAGAACGAACTATCCTATAAAGGGTCTGAAAATAATGAAAATAACATTGGACAGCTACTTCAGCATTTAGCAGTAGTCGATTTACACTGGGGGTACCGTTTAAAAGGAGAGGGAGTTCCGCCTGCACTTGAAAATAAATATGAACCAATGTTGAATGAAATGGGAGAATTGCCTAGTTTAAGAAAGTACAAATTACAAGAATCAATGCAAGGTTATGAAGCTGTGCAACGTATGTTTTATGAGGAATGTATGAAACTAACAGAAAATGATTTAACACGAGAAGTTTTTTATGAAAAGGGCGAAAATGCGACTATAAGGTGGGGAATATGGTATATAGCCGATCGTAATCGGTACCATCAAGCTCATATTAGTCGATTACGAAAGTTATATAGAAGTAGACCGCATGTATGATTAAATTTTTGAATATTAATTATATTCGTTTTGTTATATAGTAGAAAAAGAAACTATATAAGGGGTTTTATAATGAAAGCTATTGCAGTAGGGATATTGGCATCCTTTTTCTTTGCCTTTACCTTTGTGTTAAACCGGTCGATGGACTTAGGGGGCGGGAGTTGGATTTGGAGTGCATCACTACGGTATTACTTTATGGTTCCAATGCTATTACTTATTGTCATGTATAGGGGGAATTTAAAACAACTCTTGCAATATATGAAAAACAATCCGAAAGAGTGGTTGATATGGAGTATTGTTGGATTTGGTCTCTTTTATGCACCGCTTAGTTTCGCGGGTGCGTTTGGACCGGGGTGGCTTGTCGCTTCGACTTGGCAAATTACAATAGTTGCAGGGATTTTGTTAACACCATTTTTTGCGGTAGACCCATTACATAAAAAACTTCCAATGAAAGAATTAGTAATGTCAGCCGTTATTTTATTCGGTGTTGTTCTTATGCAAGTAGAACACGCTTCTTCTTTAGGGATTCGTGAAACCATTTTATGTGTGGTTCCTGTACTCATTGCTGCGTTTGCATATCCACTTGGAAATAGAAAAATGATGCAAGTATGTAAGGGCGAATTAGATGTCTTCCAACGAGTTCTCGGTATGACATTAGCAAGTTTACCATTTTGGTTTTTACTATCTGGTTATGAAGTATCAACAGGCGGACTACCGTCAAGTAGTCAAGTTTTCCAATGTTTTATTGTAGCAGTTAGTTCAGGGTTAATCGCAACGGTATTATTCTTCTTTGCGACAGATCTTGTAAAAGATGATCCGCAAAAATTAGCAACAGTCGAGGCGACACAGTCTGGTGAAGTTTTATTTGCATTAGTAGGAGAGCTGCTCTGGTTATCGGCTCCAATTCCGTCTTCTTTATCGTGGGTTGGAATGAGTCTTGTAATTGTCGGAATGATACTTCATAGTTATGTAGCTGTAGTTGTGAAAAAAGAAGAGAAAATAACGGCATAAAAAGATTAGCTCTTTTTCAATAAAGAGCTAATCTTTTTTCATGAGAAAGGATGGAGATAGGATGTTACAACGTGTTGAGTATTTAGAAATAGATCCCATTAAAAAAGTATTAAAGCATGCGACCGGTCCGAGTGAAGTAAGCTTAATTAAAGCAGTTTTATTGTATGAAAACGATCATGCAGTACTATATAAATATGGGAATATGGGGTGCATAGGTATTGTATTAATTGATACAAATAGAGCGAGAATGTGTCACATAGCTGTTGATGAAATATATCGTCATCAAGGAATTGCACTTCAAATGATAAGAGAAATAATTAGGAAGTATGAGTTGACATATATAGAGGCAGAGACAGACGAAGAGGCAGTCGAATTTTATAAAAAGTGTAGGTTTAAGATTAAAAGTCTGGGAGAAAAATATCCGGGGGTGGAAAGATTTCATTGCTATCTCGAGAATGAACAGTTTAAAAGTATGCGAAATATGTAATTTTACATATTTAGTTTAGTTTGAAAAAAATGATGATTACATTATATAATAAAGGTAATTGGTAAAATATAGATAAACAAGAAATTAGGTGTATAACACATGAGAATGGATAAAAGCAAATTTGTGAAAATTGCAGCTTCAATAGGAGTGTCATCTTTTTTATTAACAGGATGTGCTGATAATGATGAAGAGAGCGCACAAAAAGAAAGTAGTGCGGTAAAAACAGATGGTACGAAGCAAGAAAGCAAACAAGAAGCATTAAATTGTGATGATAAAGCGCCAACGATAGAAAATATAGAAAAAGAAGAATTATGCAGAGATAATAATTCACCTGCTTCATTTAATAATGAGAGCTCCCATCTGCCAATACTTCCGTTCGTTGCTGGCTATTTACTAGCAAGTAAGACGTCGAATATGTATAGTAATGCGAAACCAAATCTTATAAAGAAACCATATGCAAATAATATTATTCCATACCGTGAAAAAGATGAACGGAGAACTGGTGGCAGCGGTGGTGGTGGGTATTACGGCGGAACTAGTAGCAACAATGATTCTTCAAAAAAAGTAGATTTAAATAAAGAACAACCGAATAGTTCAAATAAAGTAACAACAGATTCAAACACGTCAAAATCATCTACTACGCAAACGCCGAAAGTGAATTCTGGTTCAAGTGGAATTGGAAACGCAAAAGCACCAGCTGGATCCTAATTTGAAAGGATAATGGAGAAATGTATACAGAACAAGAACAGGAAGCGTATATGAAAGTATGGTTTTCTCTTGCAGAAGAGGCTAGTAGAAATGGATTTACGTGGCCAAGTCTTTTAGAGAATGAAGAATGGAATCAATATATGGCAACTGGTATGTACCGGATGCCAGTACGTACATATACTGCAATTTCTAAAGCGACGGAAGAAATTATGTATGTGTTATATAGAACGTATCAATATATTGTAAATACGACTGAAGATTTTCAAAAACTTGGATTCCCGCCTGAAACGTGGGAAATTGCGAGAATGAAACATACTGGTTTATTTTCATATTTTACAAGGTTTGACTTTATCGTAAATGGTGATGATATTAAATTAATAGAAGTAAATTGTGATACACCAACAGGTTATTTAGAACCGTCTGTCGCAAATGAAGTGTTGTGCCGTTATCACGATGTGAATCATCCGAATCACATTGAGGAGCATATTGTGCAGGCATGGGAACAAATTAAACATGATTACAAAATAAGTCCTGACGAAACGATTTATTTTACAAGCTACGATTGGCATGATGAAGATCATCAAACAGTTCAATTTTTAAGAAGTTATTGCTTAGATCAGTCCACGGAATATGTTGGCATACAAGATATCGTCGTTGCAGATGATGGTATATATACGCCAAGTGGTGAGCGAATCCATTATTTATATCGACTGTATCCAATTGAATATTTAGTTTCAGATATTGATAAAAATGGAAAAAGAATTGGTCTGCAATTTTTAAATCATATAGCGCAAGGAAGAGTGCGAATTATCAATCCACCGGCTGCTTTTGTTATGCAAAACAAAAGTGTACTCGCATTAATTTGGAAGCTTTATGAAGAAGTGGTTTTCTTTGAAGAAGAAGAGCGTAATATTATTAATAAATACTTCCTACCAACATATTTTACAAATAAGCCATTTTTAGAAAGAAATGAATCATATGTTTCTAAACCTTTATATGGCCGTGAAGGTGGAGGAGTATCTATATACGAAAATGATGAACTATTAGCTGAAGATCAAACAGAGTATTATTTTGAACAACGAAAAATATATCAGCAATACGTAGATATGCCTGATTATACAATTGATACATGGGATGGACCGTATACTGGTAAACTTCTTATCGGTTCTCATTGTATTAGCGGAAGAGCAGCAGGACTGTTTTTACGAGTAGGAGAAAGAATAACCGGGAATTTATCAATGTTTACTGGGGTTACGATTGAAGGGTAGCAACAGTTGAATTAAAAAGTAATTAACAAAGAGCCCATCATTTGATATTATCCCCTTTAGGTAGACAGTGTAAAAAGACCATGTACATACATGGATGTTACACTATTACTTGGAGGGGATTTTTCATGACTAAAAAAGGCTTAACTTTTAATATATATTCAGAAGAATTAAAGTTATCAGCTGTTCAAAGTTATTTAAACGAAGAAGGAAGTTACAATACGATAAAGGAAAAATATCAGCTTAGAAGTTCTACTCAACTTAAAAATTGGGTGAAAAAATATAAAGAATGTGGTGAAATTACAGATACACGTGGAAAAAACAGTGGAATGAAAGGGATACCAAATCCTCTAAAAGGCAAACGTGTTCATTTCAATACCGTTGAAGAGGAACGCGACTACTATAAGGCTCAGGTTGAATATTTAAAAAAGCAATATCCAAATCTGTAAATGGAGGCGTACTAAAATATAAAGAGAGATATCATATCATTGAATCATTAAAGGGGAAATATCCAGTTAGGTGGCTTACGAAATTTGCTGGTGTACATCGTTCAAGTTACTATAAGTGGATTCATACAAAAGGCATGAAAAACATGCGACTAGCATCCGAAAAACGATTAAAAAAAGTAATACAATCTATTCATGTAAAGCACAAGGAATATGGTTATCCACGTATGAAAATCGCTTTACAGGAAGAAGGATATTTTATAAATCATAAAAAAGTATATCGCTTAATGAGCGAGCTCAACATTCAATCTATTATTCGAAAGAAGCGTCGCTTCTTTAAAGGGAACTATTCCAATGTTTTTCCGAATGTTTTAAACCGTGAATTTAAAGATCGTCAACAAAATGAAGCACTTGTTACAGATATTACGTACCTACGATTCCAAGAGGGATTTCGGTATCTTTCTGTTGTCCAAGATATTTATAATAACGAAGTTGTTTCTTGGAAAATATCCAAGCGCAATGATAATGAACTTGTATTAGATACAATTGAAATGTTGGCACAAAAAAGAGATGTGCGTGGAACCATTCTCCATTCAGATCAGGGATTCCAGTACACATCTCATGCCTACAACAAACGACTTTTAGATTTAGGTATCATTGGCAGCCACTCTCGCAAAGGAAACTGCCATGATAATGCCTGTATCGAGTCATTTTTCTCCCATTTTAAATCGGAGATGTTGTATTTGAATCATTTTAAAACAGAAGAAGATTTAATACAAGCAATTGAAGAATATATTTACTTTTATAACTATAAACGGTTCCAAAAACGACTCAACCATCGAGCTCCGATAGAATATCGAATCTCGATGGCTGCTTAGTCTTTTTAATACTGTCTACTTGACAGGGATAAGACCACATTTGTGAGGGGCTCTTTCATATGAGTATAAAGTTTAAATTAAGAGTGTAGGTGTATAGTAATCTAAATGATTATGTTAAAAATTAAGAAAAATATGATAATATATTTATGTATTAGTTTAAAGCAAAATGGGGGAACCATCGTGAAAATGAATGAAATAGTGGCGAGTACACAATTTCCAAATACAATTGAAACAATTACAAACGATTTAAAAGCATTAGGAGTAGAAAAAGGAATGACAATTATTGTTCATTCATCATTAAGTTCTCTCGGTTGGATATCCGGTGGGTCGGTGGCCGTAGTAGAGGCATTAATGAAGGTTGTTACGGAAGAGGGAACAATAATTATGCCAACACAATCTTCGGATTTATCCGATCCGAAACATTGGGGAAGACCACCTGTACCAGAAGAATGGTGGCAAGTTATTAGAGATAGCGTTCCGGCATTCAACCCAAATACAACACCAACAAGGGCAATGGGGAAAATAGTTGAGTGTTTTCGTACATATCCGAATGTATCGCGCAGCAATCATCCGCTAGGAAGTTTTGCCGCATGGGGGAAACATGCAGAGGAAATTACAATGAATCACTCGCTATCAATGAGCTTGGGAGAAGAATCACCATTAAGAAAAATATATGATTTAAATGGATACATATTATTAATTGGAGTCGGATATGATTCCAATACGTCTATGCACCTATCTGAAGTACGTACAGGTGCACGGGAATTAATAAAAGTAGGTGCACCTATTATAGAAAATGGTGTAAGAGTATGGAAAGAGTTTGTTGAAATGGACTACGAGTCTGATACGTTTGTAGAAATTGGAGTAGAGTTCGAACGGAAAGGAACTGTTACTCTTGGGAAGATAGGAAATGCAACGTGCCGCTTTATGAAGCAACGTGATGTAGTTGATTTTGGTGTAGAGTGGTTTCGTACGAAAAATCAGTAAGGGATGGTTATGATGAAGGGGAAAAAGATATTAATTACGAGTGGTGGCTGCCTAGAAAAATGGGATCAAGTACGCGGACATACAAATTTAGCAAAAGGTACGATTGGGAGAATTATGGCGGAAGAGCTTATGGCAAAAGGAGCACATGTTATATATTTACACGGTTATTTTGCGGAGAAGCCAAGTGATGTAAATAACCAATTAGAATTGCACCCATTTGAGGGGATTATTGATTTACAAGATAAGATGAAAAGTATTATCACACATGAAAAAGTAGATGCAGTTATTATGGCTGCTGCTGGTTCAGATTGGGTTGTCGAAAAGATTTGTGACCAAGATGGAACTGTTCTTAATATGAACGGAAAGATTTCAAGTGATATCGCACCGATTATTCATTTTCAAAAAGCACCAAAAGTATTAAAACAAATAAAGAATTGGGATCCAGAAACGATACTCGTCGGCTTTAAACTTGAAAGTGATGTAAATGAAGCAGAACTTATTGAAAGAGCAAGCAAAAGGATGGAAGATGCAAAAGCAAGTGTAATGGTAGCGAACTCACCGCATTCTTTATATTCTCGCGGGGCTGTGCATCACGTTATTGGACAAGATGGTACTGTGAAGTTATGTAATGGGAAAGATGAAACTGCAAAAGAAATTGTCAATATGTTAGAGCATTTATGCAATCGTATTACTGCTATGGAAATTTAAGCTTTTAGAAAGAGCTGTAGTCGCATAGTATATAATGGAGTTAATATTAAATTAGTGGGGGAACGTATCCCTCACTAATTATTAAATTGAATCAATAGAATAGGCCATTAGCTGCTCGTAAATGTGTAATACATGATATATACATAATGAACAATTTGTGAGGAGTGGATCCTATGGAACATTTATTAAAGCAAGCTATTAAACTTAGAAATGAAAAGAAATATGCGCAATCAAGAGATATACTAATTGGACTAACAAACTTTACGAGGGATGCAGAAGTGCTATATCAATGCGCTTGGATACATGATGCCATGGGTCTTGAAATGGAGGCGGTTCCGTATTATGAACAGGCAATTGCGAACGGACTTGATGGTGAATCCCTTCGCGGTGCGTATATCGGTCTTGGCAGTACGTATCGTTGTATAGGGGAATATGATAAAGCGATTACTGTATTAGAAGCAGGGATAAAGAAGTTCCCGGAAAATGACGTGATGAAAGTGTTTTTATCATTAGCAAAATATAACGTAAACGAACATGAAGAAGCGATGAAATTACTGTTAGAGACAGTTGTGAAAGTAGATGAGGTAAAAGAATTTGAACGTACTATTTCATTTTATAAAGACCATTTAAATGAGGTTTTTGAATAGAGGAGAGAAGGAATGAATCCATCAATTTCACGAAGGAAAAAAGGCATTTGGATTGGACTCGTATCTTTAATTATGTTATCAAACTATTTATTGTATGCCCTTCCAATAGTGCCAGCTGCCCCGAAAGAAGTAGTCCTCGGTTCATTATTAGATTTTATGTTTGTAATTCCAGTCATCACATATTTCTTTTTTATACGGAAAAGATATTCGTTAACGTATATGTTTCCTGTAGTTATAGCTGGATATGTATTCGCAAGATTTATAATTCCTAGTGATTATTTACAAGCTTTTTCATTTGTTTCGTATGTAATAGTTGCTGGAGAAATTGTGTTCGTATGTTTTGAACTGTTTCTTATATATAAAATTATAAGAGTACTTCCTAAAATAATAAAACGATATAAAGAATATAGAAGTGAGTATTCTTCATTTTCTTATGCGATTGATGCAGCATTTGATGCTAATATGAAGAGAAGTAAGACAGTAAATATCATTCTAACAGAGTGTAAATTACTCTATTATGCTTTTTTATCGTGGCGTGTAAAAGTATTAGAAAGTGAATCCACATACTCATATCATAAAAAGACCGGTGCAATAGGTGTTTATATCATGATTATTCATGCAACATTAATTGAAAGTATCGGTTTTCATTATTTACTTCATCAATGGAATCCAGTTATTGCTTGGATTTTACTCATCTTGAACATATATGCGATGTTTTATTTTTTAGCCGAAATCCAAGCAATGCGTAAAAATCCAATTATCGTTGCGGAAGAAAAAGTGATTATTCAAATTGGATTAGGAAAGAAAATCGTTATATCATTTACACAAATTGATAACATTGCGTTTTATAAAGGCGAACCTTTAAAGAAAGAAGAAGAAAAAGAGGTTCTTGACGCAACTGTTATGGAATTTATAAAGGAACCTCCAACTTTTGAAATAACGTTAAAAGAGCCAATTAAAGCGCAGTTGTTATATGGATTTTCTAAAACAGTAAGTCGTGTTCACTTAAATGTTGATGAGAAGCGGAAATTTTATGATATGGTTACAGAGAAGTTGAAACATGAATAATACTATTGGAGTTCCTTCTAATTTAGAAGGGGCTTTTTTGTGGAGTAGAAAATGAGATTTTATGGATTTTATCTTTAAAAACAAGAAACAAATTGACTGAACGCTTTCTTAGTGGAAATATAAAGGGATATAATGAAAGAACTAAAATAAAAGGGGAAATAAAAAAATGAGTTACTTACGTACGTCAGACATTGAAATTATTGAAAGAAAAATCCGATATGATGGTACAACCGTAGACCATGCTTGTTTACTAATAGAAGCGCAGCAGGACAAAATTGTTTTATATCATGAAGTACAGTACTCTTTTACAATGGCAGCGAACGATACGAAGTTAACGATCCCGAAAGGAAGTTATACAATTGCATACTACTGGGCAAATCGTCCATATAATTTATACGTTTGGAGAGATCAGGATGGGGGTTATCTAGGTTCTTATTTTAATATTGTAAAGAATACATATATAACGGACCAAGTGGTGTGTTTTGAAGATTTGATCCTTGATATTATGGTACTTCCAAGTGGAGAATTTTTTATATTGGATGAGGATGAATTACCTGAGCCTATAGAGAGTTTTGAAGATGGCTATGTAAATGAAGCTCTTCACGTATTAAAAGATATAATTCAAAAGTCGCTCCCTCAAATGATTATAGAGACAGAAATGGTGTTGCTAAAATAAATTGTAATCGACTTGAAAAAAATATGTGTTTAATGAAATTGAGTAGTCTGAAGTTATATGATCTAACTTTTTTGATAAATCTAAGGTTAGAAGCATATTTCTTCGGATTACTCTTTTTTGGAGTGATTTAGTAAGCAAAGAAAATCGCAATACATTTACGAATTTGTATGCGTAGTTTCGAAACTAATTTTAAATTTTTATTAAAAAAGATTGACTGAATTTAGTTCAGTCGTTTATGATTGAATCGGATTCAGTCGTGGTGAAAAAAATAGTAGGAGATGACGTATGAAAAGAATATCAAAAGAACCAGATGTAAGACGCCAAGAGTTAATGGATATTGGCTTTGAACTATATATGAAAAAAGGTATGAAAGGATTTAGCATAAAAGATGTTGTGAACCATGCTGGTGTAGCAACGGGCTTATTTTATTATTACTTCAAGTCTAAAGACAATTTTGTTGATGAAGTTTTAAATGAGTTTATTGTTAAAAATATGGAGTTGATCGAAGAAATACTAATCTCAAATGAACGGTCTGTCATGCAGAAGATGAAAGATTCTCTAAATATATTTTGGACATTTATTGAAAAATTAGCACCCTATAAAAATGTGAGTTCCTTTCAGACGGAACAACATTTTCAACTGGAACAGAAATTATTCACACGAATTCAACCATTAATTCAACAAGTAATTGAAGAAGGAGTGAAAACTGGGAATTTTAATACTGATAACTCATTATTAGCTTCTGGATTTATTTTATACGGTCTTAGTAGTATTGCTCATTCAGAAGTAAAGTTGAATCTAGATACGAAGCAAGAAATGGTTAATTTAGTATTAACTACACTACGATACGATCAAAGAGAGGGAGAATGTATATGAAAATTATGATCGATGGAAACAATATTTCGAATGAACAACTTACAAAGTGGAAAAGAGAACGGATTAAAAAAGTTTTAAATACATTAGGACATAAAGAGCTGGAATTAAATGATACAGACGTTATGATAAAAAAACTAACGGAACTAAAGTTGAGATATTCATACAATGAAATGTATGATAAGTTGAAATCTAAACTTAAATTAAGTGAGATCGGTATGCGTATTTGTACGGTTTTATCCGGCGATAGACGAAATTTTTCAAAAACAAGTATCTATTTAGATGGGATTACGGCAGAAGAAGCGATAAATGGAATTGATAGTTTTATGCTTGAACAATCACGTGAAAATAATCAAGTGAATTTATCGGCTTGTCCTGATCACTATGTACTAAGACCCTTTGGGGAAAATGAATTAGAGGTTATCGAAACGACGGGTAATTCTCCGTTCCCAGTTCAGTTTTTCATTGTTTTTGGTGATGAAACAGGATTGAAAACACCTAGAGACATGTCTTATCAATATCAATCAACAGGTGTTGCACGTATGAAAGATGGTACTATTATTGGTGGAGTTCGACATCAATTTAAAGATACTGATAATGGGATAGAAGTAAGTCTAGTAGTTGAGTTCCCATCGCTTTGTCCTAATAGCCTTATTAAATCGCATCAAATGCATTTAGCATGTGAGTTTTCTTATTGGTTACAGTGGATAAAGGATCAGAAAAAATAGTAAGTGAAAAATATCTTTGAAACAAAGAACTAAACAATTTTTATTAATATAACTAAAAGAGCATGTATAACGGTGTTTTAATCTATTCGATGCCGCTATTTTGCACTTGTTGTTAAGGACTAAAAAATTGGGGGAATATCTATGTTTGCAATACTTTTAGCTATAAGTATTGGAGGGGTGTTCGCTGTACAGACAGCCATCAATTCTCAATTAAGAAAATTTGTAATATCTCCTTTTTTAGCTTCGATGATATCTTTTATTGTGGGGGTAATCTTCTTAATAGTCACAATAGCAGTTTCTGGTGCTCCGTTAAGTATTTCAGTAGAGTTATTTTTAAGTCAACCTGTCTATATATGGCTAGGAGGAATTTGTGGTGCACTTGCTTTAACTACGAATATACTTTTATTTCCTAAACTAGGAAGTGTACAAACGTCAATTATGCCAATCTTAGGAATGACTTTGATGAGTATGTTAATAGATCATTACGGTTGGTTTAATTCAACGTATTATTCTTTCGGACTGAACCGAATTATTGGTGTCCTACTAATATTAATAGGTGTTTTTTTAGCTGTTGTTATACAAGGTGTGAAAACTGGCCGACAGAATCAAGAAAACATGCTAAATCAATGGATTTGGCGTTTAGTAGGCATTATGGCAGGAATGCTATTAGCTATTCAAATCGCTATTAATGGTGAGTTAGGAAAGGTTTTACATTCTTCTTCTCATGCCGCATTGGTTTCGTTTGCTGTTGGTACCATAACGTTAATTATAGTTGTGGGGATAATGGATCGCTCCATTACAAATATTAAAAATCCAATAAAGCAGTCAGCTCCTTGGTGGGTGTGGGTAGGGGGGATAATAGGCGGAGCTTATGTTCTAATAAATGTATATCTGGTTGATCAGATTGGAAACGGGCAAACGGTTGTTCTTGTTTTATTTGGTCAAATCACAGGTAGCTTGATAGTAGAACAATTTGGATTGTTTAACTCTTTCAAGACTCGAATTAAACCAATAAAAATATTTGGTTTAATTGTAATGATTGCTGGTGTTTTTTTAATTAGAGGATTTTAAAATGTATTAACTTTTTGAATAGATTAAATCGAACTGTATTTCAAACAAAAAGTAACTATGTTTTAGAGGGGTAATATGTTTCTTTTGTTAAAACCTAGTTGACTCATCGGAAAAATTTGTATAATATGTAGTTAATTCTATAACGTATTGCTGATTGGAGAAACCAAAGGCATTTTATCTATTGATAAAATGCCTTTGGTTTTTTTATTGCATAAATACCGAATTTATTTATTTAGATGAATCATTTCAAGGAGGGGAAGAAGTGACTGTTTCAATTAATGGGGTATCAAAATATTTTTCGAAACAAACTGGTACTGTTCAAGTATTAGAGAATATTAATTTTCAATTAGAGAAAGGGGATTTTGTCACAGTAATTGGTCCGAGTGGTTGTGGAAAAAGTACATTATTAAAAATTGTTGCTGGTTTAGACAACGATTTTGAAGGTGAAATTATTATTGATGGGGAGCACATAACAAAACCGAGTAAGAAGCAAGGGTTTATATTTCAAGAGCATAGACTCTTTCCATGGTTAACAGTTGAAGAAAATATTGCTGCAGATCTGTCGTTAAAAGATAAGTATGTAAAAGATAAGGTTAAGGAATGGGTTGAAATCGTTCGATTAGATGGTTTTGAAAAATCATATCCGAAAGAAATTTCAGGCGGGATGTCACAACGTGTTGCGATTGCGAGAGCTTTATTAAGGGATCCAAATGTATTATTACTTGATGAACCATTCGGAGCACTTGATGCTTTTACTAGAAGTCATTTGCAAGAAGTACTACTGAATATTTGGGAGCAGAAGAAAACGACAATGATATTTGTTACTCATGATATAGACGAAGCGATATATCTTTCAAACCGAATTATCATCATGAGTGCAAAGCCTGGAAAAATACATAAAGTGATTGAAAATAATTTATCTTATCCACGTAGTAAAACTTCGGAATTATTCCAAGAAATTCGTACGAAAATATTGCAGCAGTTTGAACACGGGGGATTGATTCAAACAAGTATATAGGAAAAGAGTGGATTATATATGTATAAAAAAAGTAAGATTCTTTCTTTTGCATTAGTTATATCTTTATTTTTATTAGGATGCGAAAAAAGCACAGCAAGTAGTAAGAAGGAAGATGTAACTATACAAATTGGTATACAACAAGGATTAAGTCCACTATTACTGGCACAGAAAAAGGGGTGGTTTGAAGAGGAATTTAAAAAAGAAGGAGTTAAAGTAAAATGGACAGAGTTCCAAAGCGGTCCGCCTTACTTTGAAGCTATCGCATCAAATCGATTAGACTTTGGTGAAGTTGGGAATTCTCCAGTCATTTCAGCACAAGCAGCGGGAATTGGATTTACTGAAATCGCCAATACAAGTTATGCGAGAAAAGGAACTGGAATTCTCGTTCAAAAAGATAGCAAGATTACGAGTGTAAAAGAATTGAAAGGTAAAAAAATTGCAGTAGCAAAAGGAAGTAGCGCATTTAATTTATTATATCGAGCATTAGAAAAAGAAGGTATAAATGCGAAAGATGTAAATGTCATTCAGTTACAACCAGATGAAGCACAGCCGGCATTTGAATCAGGATCAGTAGATGCATGGGCAATATGGGATCCATTTATTTCGCTACATACATTAAATAAAGGGGCAAAGGTTATTGCAGATGGTGAAACATTGAATGTTTCTTCTCCAGAGTTTTTAATTGCAAGAACAAAATTTGCGAAAGAGCATCCAGAATTAGTTGAGAAATTCCTTGAAGTTTATGAAAAAGCACGTGTATGGCAAGATTCAAATTTAGATGAAGCAATAAAAATATATACTTCTGCAAAGAAAATAGATGCAGAAATTGTAAAAGAAGTGTTTAATCACGACAAACCAATTTTAGTTCCAGTAACGAAAGAAATAATAGCGGAACAACAAAAGACAGCAGATTTTCAATATAAGCTCGGTTCTATAAAGAAAGAAATTAATACAGATAAAGTTGTAGATAATTCTTTCGTAGAAAAAGCATTAAAGGCGAAGTGAAAAGAGGTTTTGTAAATTGGAGAATACGAAAGCTGTTATTAAACCAACGAGCATAACGATTGAGAAAAACAAGGTAAAGAAAGTGCGGAAGACGAATTTGAAAGCAGTAATAAGGGCAATTACTATACCTATTATCATACTAATTATTTGGCAGTTAGCTGGCGTACTCGGTCTTGTTTCTAAAACAGTTTTACCAACGCCATTAGATATATTTCTAGCTTTTCAAGAGCTTTTAAAAACAGGGGAATTATTTAGCCATTTAAGTATTAGTATATTCAGGGCTGCAGCCGGTTTCTTTATCGGTGGGAGCCTAGGAATTATTTTAGGAACAATTGTCGGATTTTCAACGAGAAGTGAACAATATTTAGATCCTTCTGTACAAATGTTAAGAACTGTTCCTCACTTAGCTGTTGCGCCTCTATTCGTATTATGGTTCGGTTTTGGCGAAACATCGAAAGTGTTATTAATTGCGGACGGTGCATTTTTTCCTTTATACGTAAACGCGTTTTTAGGAATACGTGGTGTAGATTCAAAGCTATTTGATGTTGCGCGAGTGTTAGAGTTTAGTAAACGAAAGTTAATTACGAAATTAATTTTACCGGCCGCATTGCCGAACCTATTACTTGGAGCAAGATTATCTTTAGGGGTTGCATGGGTGAGTTTAGTAGTAGCAGAACTTATGGGATCAACTGAAGGTATTGGCTATATGATTATGGATGCAAGGCAATTTTCAAATACAGATATTGTATTTGTCGGTATTATTATCTTTGCATTTGTTGGGAAGTTTTCTGACTCACTCGTACGTTTACTAGAAGTGAAATTTTTAAGATGGCGAGATAATTTTAAAGGGGAGACAGGGAATTAACATATAAAGTGAAACTTTAATCAGTGGGGGGCATCCCCCATTGATTATTAGTTGAACCAATCGGGCTTTTACGGGCAGTTGATCCCCCACCTAACTTCTTTGATTTCGCTGAATTTTGAGGTGAGGATCTTACCGCCCGTTAATGCGGGGTAAATTATTAGGGGTAATTTATATAGAGTATTTTAGTATACGTTTTAATATAAATAAGGGGTGTGTAAAGATATGGAACTGTTATGGTTTATTCCAGCTTATGGAGATGGTCGATATTTAGGAACGACAAAAAGAGGAAGAGCAGCTGAATATGGTTATTATAAACAAGTTGCACAGGCAGCTGATTATTTAGGATATACTGGTGTGTTACTTCCAACTGGTCAAGGTTGTGAAGATCCATGGGTATTAGCATCGGCACTTGCAGCCGAGACAGAGAAATTAAAATTTTTAGTAGCAGTTAGACCAGGACTAATGTCACCGACAGTTGCAGCGAGGATGGCATCTACATTTGATAGAATTTCAGACGGGAGGTTACTTATTAATGTAGTAGCTGGAGGAGATCCTGTTGAATTACAAGGGGATGGATTATATCTTGAACATGATGAAAGATATGAAGCTGCCGATGAATTTTTAAAAGTTTGGAAATCGACCTTGCAAGGTGAAACAGTCTCTTTAGAAGGAAAGCATATTAAAGTTACAGATAGTAAAGTTGTATTTCCTCCAGTTCAAACACCCTATCCACCAATTTATTTTGGCGGATCGTCTGCTGCGGGTAAAGAAGTGGCTGCTGAACATAGTGATGTATATTTAACTTGGGGTGAACCACCGAAGCAAGTGAAAGAGAAAATAGACGAAGTAAGAAAACTTGCAGAAGAGAAGGGGCGTACGGTACGATTCGGCATCAGGTTACATGTAATTGTAAGAGAAACAGAAGAAGAAGCATGGGAAGAGGCTGAAAAGTTAATTCAATATGTAGATAACGAAACAATTGAGCTTGCCCAAAAGACATTTGCAAGATATGATTCAGTCGGTCAAAAACGGATGACACATTTAAATAAAGGAACACGGGATTCGTTAGAGATAAGTCCTAACTTATGGTCTGGCATCGGACTTGTAAGAGGTGGTGCAGGTACTGCACTTGTAGGAGATCCACATACAGTAGCAAAGAGGATAAAAGAATATGAAGCGTTAGGAATTGAGACGTTTATTTTATCGGGATATCCGCATTTAGAAGAAGCGTATGAAGTAGCAGAATTATTATTCCCACTATTGAAAGACGAAAAGAAACAAGAAAATAAAATTGTTGGTGAAATGATTGCTGATGCATATGCACTAAAAAAATAATGAAAAATAAAAAAACTCGCAGCTTACTAGCTTGCGAGTTTTCGTCGTAAACAATTAAAAAATATGATAAAATTAAGAGGTAACTTATGGTACGGTTGGTTGTTCAATTATCACTTCTCCAAAGTAGGAGGGGGGTGATAATAAGTGAGTGAAATTGCGTTGTTATTGCAAGGTGGACTGTTTCTCATTGCATTGTTAACGTTTATTGTCGTCTTAATTGACAAGCTCAAAAAATAACAACCCACCTATGCCTATAGAATGTGGGTTGTTGTGTTTGTACGAAACAAATAGGATAAATGAACAATCCAATCTGCTAAGTTACGTGGACTAGTGTGTAGCCGCACACTAGTCTTTTTTATTTATATACAGGTTTTAATTGTTTTATGTGATTGTATTGTTCTTTTCACACTCATTATAACACAGTGTCTTTTCATGAAGAAAGGAGACCGTATGTTCCTATATGGATTAAATAGAACGTGTAGTTTCTTTAAATAGCCCATCCATATACTGTTTTAAACTTTCCACAAAAAATCCTTTTTTGTCTACATTATTTACGCCGACAATTGGTGATGGAAGATTGTATCTTTTTTCTGATAAATGAACAACAACATCAAAAATATCAAATAGGCGAATGAAGCAGAATAGACCGTCTTTATCACTAAGTAAAATAAAGTAATGGTTTTCACTCGTTGTATTTAATGTATTCCATAAAGAGCTTTTGCTTAAGTCACGAACGATACTCTTTTCCTTTAATTCCATGAAATCGGCATTTAATAGAATGGTAGAAATATCAATCGCATCTGGATCGTCAAAGTAGCCATCAATTGTTTGTACAGCAAAAGTATAAGCCATTTTTAATACACTCATTTTATATTTACGGTTATCTAAAAGCAATTCACGTTGAATAGAACTAGCTACTTTTGTTACGCGCTCTTCTTTCCAAATTTCATTATGTAATGAAATATCGTGCTTTTTACATAGTTTCATAATTAATGCATTAGAATAAAGTATCTCATCACTTACTTCGACTACATCTGTCTCAGCGGCTGCTAGCTCCTCACCATGTTCATTCGTATAGAGAGGGGAGTCGATTTGTTTTTTCATTTGCTCAATCTTATATTGACTTAATTTATGTCTAATTAAAGGACGGTCGATATTTGTTGTCATATGTTCATGACAGGAATCACAAATTGAGTTTGTGAAATAATATCCACATAATATCTCTGGAATGACATATTGTTCACTAAGTTCTTTCGTATCTTTTCTGCAAATGACGCATTGTGTCATATTTATCACCTTTACCTGCAAATTTGTCTGTAATCTCATTGTAGTGTATTTAATAGGATTTTGGAACATTGTAAAGGAAAATATTATGTGAAATCTAAGTTTAATTTGGTACAATGAAGAGAAGTGCTAGTTTAAAGGAGGACGTTTTTTTGAAATCGAAAGTGCACTTTTGGACATTAGAAGTGCTAATGGTTGTAGGAATTATATTTATTTGCACAAAAATATCGTTTCTATTTCAACCGATTGGTATCTTCATATCAACATTATTTTTCCCAATTTTAATCGCATTATTTTTATACTTCATATTTAACCCATTGTTAGTCTTTTTGGAGAATAAAAAAGTACCTAGAGGTTTAGCGATTTTACTACTGTATCTTTTTATCATCACATTAACTGGAGTTGCTATTGGAGTAGTTGTTCCAACCATCTCACAACAGCTAATGGATTTAGTGAAAAACATGCCGACTTATATAAAAGAGGGAAAAGTATACATACAAGATTTATCCCATCATAGGTTATTTGAATGGTTATCTACACAAAACTACGTTTCCATTGAAACAATTGAGAAAAATGCGATTGAATACTTAAAGGATATACCAAACACAATTACGTCGAGTGCAACGGCTTTATTTGGTATTATCACGAACGTGGCGTTAGTTATCTTTACAGTACCGTTCATTTTATTTTATATGTTTAAAGATGGACATGCATTTCCAGGAAAAGCTGTTAGTGTATTACCAGAGTCTTACCGTGAAGAAGGACTTCGTATCATAAAGGAAACGAACGAAACATTATCTGCATATATTCAAGGTCAAGCGCTCGTTTGTATGTTTATTGGTGCTTTTACATTTACTGGTTATTTAATCATCGGTTTACCGTATGCTTTCGTTTTAGGAATTATCGCAGCATTTACAAATATAATTCCGAACTTAGGTCCATTTATCGGAGCAGCACCAGCTGTCATTATTGGTCTGTTCGTATCTCCGATGCAAGCTCTGTACGTAATTATTATAGTAACAATCGTACAACAGTTTGAAAGTAACATCATTTCACCGCGTATTATGAGCTCAAAATTAAATATCCATCCGTTGACAATTATCATCCTTATTTTAGGGGTAGGTAATTTCGCGGGAATTATCGGAATGATTTTAGCAGTACCAGCTTATGCGGTAACAAAAACAGTTGTTTCGAACTTAGTGAGATTGTTTAAGACGAAACGAAGTAAACGGAAATAGAATATGTTGAGAAAGATACACCGCTTAATAAAAAAGAGGTGTATCTTTTATTTTTTTGAGTGTATGAAATACTTATTATTATTATATATTTTTACACATCAAATCAGGCAGTGAATTTTTGTTAAATAAACTACGTGGAATCCCTCTGAACTATCCAAATCATTTCTTTACACCGCGTCATTAACATCATAATCGACTCCTTTCATTTCTAATATAATTTCAAACAATTATAGGTGAGTGTAGTACTTGCTTCTACGATCACGAATTTCATCTATAATCTTTTTATACTGTTCCTCTTGTTTTGCTTCATTTGCAGATATAGTTTCTTTTTGAATCGTAATGGTTAAAAAGAAAAGGTGAAACTTCATACATGAATTCCTCCTCTCGAATAGGAATTACAGGTGACTACAATAATGACTTTGTCGTTCTTTTACGTTGTACATAGCCTGCTCAATTTGTCGGTCATGAAGCATATCAGACTCAGACAGTTTATTTTTTTGAATGGTAATAGTTAAAAATAATACTCTGAATTTCATTGGATATTACCCCTTTATAATGTATTTAGTAAAGACGATTGTAATAAGAGGACTGACGCTCTTTCACATCATCCATAATATTTTTAATTTGTTGTTCACGAGAAATTTCATCTCTTGAAAGTTTACGCTTTTGAATGGTAATCGTTAAAAAGAAAGCCTTGAATTTCATTGGATATTACCCCTTTATAATGTATTTAGTAAAGACGATTGTAATAAGAGGACTGGCGCTCTTTCACATCATCCATAATGTTTTTAATTTGTTGTTCATGAGAAATTTCATCTCTTGAAAGTTTACGTTTTTGAATGGTAATCGTTAAAAAGAAAGCCTTAAATTTCATTAGGATATTGCCCCTTTATAATGTATTTAGTAAAGACGATTGTAATAAGAGGACTGGCGCTCTTTCACATCATCCATAATGTTTTTAATTTGTTGTTCACGAGAAATTTCATCTCTTGAAAGTTTACGTTTTTGAATGGTAATCGTTAAAAAGAAAGCCTTAAATTTCATTAGGATATTGCCCCTTTAAAAAATATTTTTAATACATTTGTGTATAATACGAACTTTTAATGTCCGTTATTTTATCCATAGTTTGTTTTAATTGTTGTTTACGAAAGATTTCAGTTTCAGATAACGTTTTTTTCTGAAGTGCTGTCGTAAAAAAGAAAATATGAAAAGTCATAGACGAATTCCTCCTTTCGAAAAGGAATTACAGGTGATCGCAATAAAGCACTTGGCGCTCCTTAACATCATTCATAGCTTTTGTAATTTGTTCATTATGAAGAATTTCAGCTTTGGAAAGTGTATTTCTTTGAATCGTAATACTTAAAAACAATACGCTAATAGTCATCGAATGTTGCTCCTTTCTTTAAAAAATAATGTATGAGACTAAAAAATCGCACAAAAAAGCCACAGGAAGATGTCGTTCTCCTATGGCTGGGCGTGAAAAAGCCACAGGAAAGTATACGACCTCCTGTGGCGAATTTATGAATTAAAAGAAATAAAGTACGATTTTAATTCTCCATTATGGTGGTCGAATTCATATTTAATTGTCCGAAAAACACAGATGCAGTTAACGCTAAAGTTAAAGCATGTAATTGTAATTTCATCATTTCCTTCGACCTCCTTTTAGAATATTTTTCTTACGTTAGTAATTATATACAATTAATGGATAATTGTAAACATAAAAATTGAAAATTTTTAATTTTGATTAAAATGCGTATATTTAAAAGGGATTTTTAAAGGATACATTGTATAGATTGGATAATAAATAGAACTTGGTGGTGTCTAATGAACTATATGAATAGAATAGCAGGTATTATGCTAACAATTTTATTAGTTGTTACTGCTTGTTCTAATGGGGAGCAAATAAAAGAAATATCACATATTGAACCTGGGGTTTTTAAAAAATATACGGGGACATACGTTGGAAATAATTCCGACGTTATTGCGATTGTTACAAACTTACCTGGTGGTGAAACAGTTCAAAGTTTAAATTTAGAAAATGAAAATATTAAAGTGGAATATGGTGCAAAAGAGAATGGAAATCTTACAGAAGAAATGATTGAGACGTATTGGTTTGATGGGAAGGATACGATGAAGAAGAATTTACTCTTTAATGCTATTTATCTTGCAGTTTTAGTACCGAATGCGAAAGGGTATGAGTTTCAGATTGAAAATCAAAGTTTTGCATTAAAAAGAGAAGAACTTTTACCCATACTGTATAAAGAATTTAATGATTTGCCAAAGGATGATCTTATATGGAATAAGGGAATCGTAATGAATTTCTTTTACGGTAATCAAGAAAAAATAGAAAAGCTAGTTAATAATAAAGATTTTCGAAAGCAATTTTTTAATGAACATCCTGTGCGGGAATCTAAGTGATATGGAGGAAGATGTGGTTATTTAACGATTGAAAATACGGACATTTTTTAAAGGGAGTCATTCAGTATCGAATGATTCTTTTTTTGATGAAAATTATGGGAAAAATATAACGTTGTGCTATGGTTAATTACATAAGTAATGAACCTAGGAACCTAAGGTGGTGAAATCATGAAACCTACTCTAGAACAAAATAAGTTAATATACATACAAATTGCAGAAACCATTGAATCTGATATTTTAAAAGACATATTACTTGAAGAAGAACAAGTTCCATCGACAAATCAATTTGCGAAGATGTTACAAATTAATCCAGCCACTGCAGCAAAAGGAGTAAATCTACTAGTGGATGAGGGGATTTTATATAAAAAGAGAGGGATCGGGATGTTTGTTGCAAAGGGAGCAAAAGAAGTCGTACTAAAAAAAAGACAAAAGACTTTTATGACCGAGTATTTACCTAAAGTGTGGGAAGAAGCAAAAGTACTAGAAATATCAAAAGACGAATTGATGGACATGATACACAAAATTACGAAGGAGGGGAAAGGGTGATGTTTGCACTTGAAACGAAAGATTTAACGAAAAAATATAAAAAGAAACTAGCTGTAAATGAAGTAACAATTTCATTGGAAGAACATAAAATATATGGTTTGCTTGGAAGAAACGGAGCGGGGAAAACAACATTATTAAACCTTCTTGCAGGACAAATTATTTCAAGTAGTGGAAGTGTATCTATATTTGGCGAAACTGTTTTTGAAAATAGTAAAGCGATGCAAAAAATTTGCTTTGTTAAAGTGAAAGAAAACATTAATTTAAGTAGTAAGGTAAAAGATGTTTTTTATTTGTGTAACATGTTTTATGAAAATTGGGATCAAGAATATGCTGAGGAACTTATTAAAAAATTTCAATTGAATGCAAAAGAAAAATATTATGATTTATCCCATGGTATGCAAACAATTGTTGGTATTATTAAAGGTTTAGCTAGTAGAGCACCAATTACTATTTTTGATGAGCCGACTACCGGTTTAGATGCAGCACATCGAGAGTTGTTTTACGAATTACTATTGGAAGATTATAGTGAATATCCACGAACAATCATCTTATCAACACATTTAGTTGAGGAAGTGTCCCATGTTATAGAAAATTTAATCATATTAAAAGAAGGATCATTAGCTGTTCAATCCTCTGTGGAAGATTTTTTAGAAAAAGGACACATAATATCAGGACATAAAGATAAAGTGACAAATTTTTTAATGGGGAAAAATGTTGTAAAACAAGAGTTGTATGGGAATAAAGAGATTTCTGCGATATGGGAAGATCTTTCTGCTAGAGATTATGAGCTGATAGAAACTGAAGGATTAGAAATAGACAGAGTAACACTGCAAAAACTATTTATTTATCTAACAGATAATGAGGTGAAATGAAAATGCTTTTAAAACAATTAAAGTTACATATGAAATTTCATTATAAGGCTGTTCTTATCTTTTGGGGTGTGGCATTACTTATAAAATGGACAACGACTGCAACTGATATAAAGGGACTAAAGGTAGCATTTTTACATGATATCTTCAATAATTCATCTATTGCAATTGCAATATTTATTGTGGCAAGTGTTTTTCTTGTTCAAGATGACATATTTCATACAGTTGTCTCATTTGGCGTTACTAGATTACAATTCTTTATTGGTTCAGTATGTTTTATTATATTACAATCAGTAATTTTTTCATTTCTTCAAGTTTTGCTTTTACAAGGTACATTTTATGAAACGAAACATATAAATTTAGGAGCACATACAATCGAACAATTCTTTGCACAGTTCGTGTTCTATCTTTTATTAGCTAGCTTATTTCAATTAACAACTATTTTTCAGAAAAGATTTAATTGGATAGGGTTTGCTCTTAGTGTGATTTTTTTCTTGGGGTTGACGAGTACAATTTATGGTAAGGTAGGTTTGAAAGAATTGGTATTTATTGATAGTAAATCGTTACTTGATATACCTAATTTTATATCAATTTCGATAGTGCTTATTTTAATATACTTTATAATTAGCGCTCTATTTATTCGTAAAGTTTCTTTTGAGGATACGATTTAAGCACAATTACTTTAAGAGAGAAGGAAGACTGTATGGGAGATACTTCTTCACTAATAACCGTCTTTTTATGTGTTGCACTACTAATTTTTTGGCGCCGTTATCGATCTATGTATAAGCCAATTAAGGGGACGGGAAAACGTATTTTGTGGCCATTACTATTTTTAACACCGGGTATTTTATTGTTTTTTGGTCCAGTACATCCAGCTATATTACAAGTGACTATAGCAGCATCCATTGGGGTGATTTTCGCAATCCCACTTATATTTCTAACAAACTATGAGCGAAGAGAAGACGGAAACATTTATACGAAAAAAAGTGCTGCCTTTTTAATTACTTTTATCGGAATTGTTATTTTAAGATATGGTTCAAGACAATATATTGTTGACTTAGATCAGCAAACAATAGGTTTATTATTTTACGTAGTTGCAGTATCGTATATTATTCCGTGGAGAATTGCTTGTTATATAAAGTTTAGGAAAGTTTGGCGCGGGAATAGTAATCATGTGATATAAAAATAAAAACTTCTCATTTGAGAAGTTTTTATTTTTATAGGCTATTTGCTTGTAATACAAGTTTCGAAACATCTTTAACAGAACCTATTTCAAATGCTCTCATATGAGCATTTACTGCACGTTTAAATTGCTCTGTTTGAGGTGTCGCTCCTATTTTATTTTGCAAGTCTTGAACATGTTCAAGTACAAGTTTTAAATCGCTTTTAATAACTGTTACATCAGTTTGAGTTAAGTTACCGCCACTCATTGATTTCCACGTATTAATGTCATTATTTAATTGATTAAGTATACTTTGTATATATTGTTTAGACTGAGAAGAATCTGTAGTGTTGTCATTAGTAACGCTCGCTTTAGTTTGTTTTTTAGCGAGTTCTTCTTTCTCTCGTTGAACATTCGCAGCTACAATTTCATCTTCTTTTTCGATGTACTCAGGGACTGACATGTTATGTTTTTGAGCCATTCTTTCAAAGTGTTCCATCGAAGCTTGATCTTTTAAGAATTCTGTATCAGTAGGTTCATGAGATTGATATTTCGCACCATACTTTTCATAAATAAGCATATTAACATTTCTACCGTCATCCATTTTTAATACATTTTCTTTTGGTTGTTCTGTATTAGTTATCGTCTTTTTTTGTTCAGGGGCTGTTGTTGTTTTTGATTGCTTTACAGTAGCTGTTTCTTTTGCCTTTTCCTCTGTAAAACCACTAAATACAGTAAAAAGAATAAATAAATATATTGCGCTAGCAAAAATCATTTTCCATTTTGTTTGTGTACGGTATCCGAGTATTTTATTAAACCATTTACGTTCGATTTTTTCTATTTGAATAGCAGTATTTGTTTGTAGAAGTTTTTCGATGTCTTTCGTTTGTTCGGTTGGAATAAACTCGAATGTTTTATGTATGCCTTTGAAAATCATAACAGCTTTAATTAAATATTGGTCAATTGAAACTGTATCGAATTCTTTCAAGTCATATATTGCTATACTTGAGATTTCTTTTGTTTTTGATATGAACTTGAACAGTTGAATATGCTCTTTATCAATAGCTGCATAACCCTCTTTACAAGTTACGATAATGGGGGAGGAAGTATATAGTTTAGCTATAGCTTGTTTTGCTAACATTTCCTCACTGGGTTTTTTTTCTTTTTTACTCAATTGTGGTCCTCCTAAAAATAATGGAATTTAGTCCGACGTTCAGTATAACAAACATATGCAGTCGTTTTAATGAATTTCATGAAATAGATTTTGGTAACTTTCACCTGTTTTTATTGAAGAGGCGATGTTCTTGTTTTATGATTTAAAAAAACAGAAATAAAAGAAGTATACTAAGTGGAGGAGAAAGAGATGCGTACAATTCTACTGTTTTTACATAATATGCCCATAGATGAAATAGAGAGTGTCAGAGAAAAGCATGATCCTTTATTCGGATTAATTTCTCCTCATATAACAATTGTATTCCCGTTTGAAAGTTCCATTTCGAATGATGAGCTGGAATTACATATTTTGAAAGTGGCGAAAGGGGTTCATCCGATTGAAATTGAGTTTGCTAACCGGATAAGTAGCAAGGGAGAGTATCTATTTTTGGAAGTTGAAAGAGGGAAAGAAAAAATAGAAGAATTGCACGATAGATTGTATACAGGTCCTTTACTACAATTTTTGAGAACGGATATTCCATACATACCACATGTAACAGTTGGGAGAAAAGAAAGTGCCGAGTTAGCAACTAAAGTAGTAAAGGATATTCCTAGTTTTCATGAGAAGTTAAATTGTGTAATTGATAGAATTAGTGTGGAACGAATTGGTGAGAATGGAGAATCAATTATTGAATTTGAAGTACCATTGCAAAAAAGCTGACAAAAGTCAGCTTTTTTATTTCGAACTATGAAGTAAAGCACCAATTGCACCACTATAACCGCCGTCTTGTAAAAAGACTGGTATTTTGTTTTGATATTCTGTATAGCTACTAATAATATTTTGAAGATGTACGTTATTACATAGAGTAGAACCGATGTAAATGATATGGTCAATATTTTTTGCTTCGGCGAATTGAAGACTTAATGCTGTGATGACTTCACCGACAAGTCCTTGAACGGTAGCTAGTATATCTGAACTACTATAATTTGAGTCTGTAATGGTCGCTTTTCCGAAATTGCTAGCAGTTAAGTTATTATCAAGAGGGGAGAGAATCCCGCCATAAATATCTCCAACTGTAATATCTAGACTGTTTCTTGAACCAATTTTCGTAAGCGGAATCACGTCTTCAAAATGATCTATATTTGTTAATAGTTTTGAAAGTCCCATAATAGTACCACCGCCAACTCCAGTTCCACCAGCACGAACATATTGATTGTCGTGAACATAGTGAATGGAAGTACCTGTACCGATATTTGTTAATACAAAGTTGTTTATAGCACGTTTTTCTTCTTTTAGTATGTATCGTACTCCTGCTAAAGTAGCTTCAAACTCGTTTAATTCTACTATTTTATATGAACTTGAAAGGAGTTGTTCTAACTGTTTAGCTTTACCACCTGTAATGCATAATTGTGTAATTGAATTATGATTTTGAAGCCATTCTTTAATTCTTTCTTGTTCGTATGAATAAAATTTTTCAAAACATAATTTTTTCTCTAGGTTAAAGTAAGCAATCTTTGTTAATGTTCCCCCAGCATCAATACCAACAACATTCCGCATTTCCCTACCCCTTACTATGTAATCTGTTTAATCAGCTTGATATATTAATAGCTTTTCAATGGTAACGATTGATTGACCGTTTACAGAGGCAATTCCTTTCCCAAGAACAAAACCTCGTCTGTTACGTGTTAATTCATAATGTAAGTCAAGTTTATCACCGGGATACGCATTTTCATGAAATTCCACCCCATCTAAAGAGGAGAGGAAACCAAGTCCTTCAGATTCACCTGTACTTACAAAAGCACTAAGTTGAGCGAGTACTTCTACAATTAGCATATGAGGCATATAGTTTTGATTTTTATTAATAAACCACTCGTTATTTGTAATCAGTTTGTATCCTGTAGCCGATTGAGATTCTTTAACGTTTGTAATTTTATCAATCATTAAAAATGGATAGCGATGGGGAAGAGTATCTTTAATATTCATATCGTACCTCCAGGAATAATAATACCCCTGCTAAAGTTAAGCAGGGGGGTTATTATTAATTCTTAACTAATTCTTCTATTTTTTCAATAGAGAAAATACCGCTGTTTTTAATGTTTTCAACTACTTCTTGTAATACTACTTTATCTTGAACAAGTGCAATACGAACAAAACCTTCGCCATGAGGACCAAATGCATGGCCTGGTGTGACAACGACATTTGCACGATCCATAAGTGCATAAGCGAACTCTAGCGAAGTCCATCCTTTCGGAATTTCAGCCCAAACGAACATACTTCCAGCTGGTTTATCGACATTCCAACCGAATTTGCGAAATCCGTCCACTAAAGTATCTCTACGTTCTTGGTAAATTCCACGGTTTTTTTCGCAAAATGCAGCGCCGTGTCGTAATGCAGCGGATGCAGCTTTTTGAATTGGTAAAAACACACCGTAATCTGTATTAGACTTAAATTGCGTAAGCGCGCCGACAATTCCTTCGTTACCAATCATATAACCAATACGGCTACCAGCTAAACTATAACTTTTAGATAAAGAATTAATTTCAACGCCAACTTCTTTTGCACCAGGTACAGATAAGAAGCTAATTGGCTTTTGACCATCAAAATAAAATTCAGCATAAGCAAAATCATGGACAACGATAATATTATGTTTTTTCGCGAATGCGATTACATCTTTAAAGAAATCTTCATGTGCCATTGCTGGAACTGGATTTCCTGGGAAGTTCAAAATCATCATCTTTGCTTTATTGGCGATTTCTTCAGGGATAACTTCTAAGTTAGGTAAGAAATCATTTTCTTTTTTTAATGGCATGTAGTAAGATGTTGCACCGGCCATTTGAATTCCTGTTTCATAAGCTGTATATCCTGGATCAGGAACTAGTATTATATCTCCCGGATTTGCAAAAACCATAGGTAAATGAACGAGTCCGTCTTGTGAACCCATTAATAATAAAACTTCTTTTTCAGCATTTAATATAACGTTATGAGTGTTGTTGTAATATTCAGTTACAGCTTCGTGAAATTCTTGAATACCAGATAATGTATATCCGTAACTTTCTTTTGCACTTGCTGTATGTACCATTTCTTCTCTCACAAAATCAGCAGGAGGCATATCAGGATTCCCGATACTTAAATCAATCATTTTATGACCTGCTGCAATTTTCTCTTTTTTATAGGTCCCTAATTCACTAAATATAGAAGATTGGAATGCTTTCATTCTAGTTGCTAAAGTGTAAGTCATCAAAACCCCTCCTAAAAACAGTGTTTTCTTTCTGTATTTTTAATTATTCTGAAAACACATGTTTACATTTTATCATTTTTTTATGAAAATTAAAATGATTGACAAATTTAGAGGGAGGATAATAAGGGGAAATATAAAAATAACGTAGAAAATATTTTCTACGTTATAAATGAAGATTAATTGTTTATTTTTTTATATGTACATGTTTTTTCAGTTGTAAAAAAGTATACATTTAATTTATTATCGACAACTTTTAAAGATTGATCTGATGTAAACGAGTTACCATAATCAATACGATACACGTTAGAATTTTTAACAAACGATCCTTTAAATAAATCCTCTTTTTTATTTGTTGTTTGCATTTCCACTAAATTGTGAACAACCTGTTCTTTCTTTTCTTCTTTTACAACTGTTTCAAATTTATAATATACAGGGCATTCACCATTTTTATTATCAATGATTTCCCAAGAGCCGTATATATCATTATTGCTACATCCACTAAGTAGAACGACTAATATAGGAAAAATAAGTAGAAACTTTTTCATTGTGTACTCCTTTCTTATTAGTATTTATAAACGTGCGAATACGATAGGAATATTGTAAAAAATAAAGTTTAAATTTTTATAAAGAATTACTAAATTTCACATAAAAATTTGGAGAAGGGTGAGATTTCAAAATAAAAAGGCATGAATCTAGTGTAATGCCAGATTCATGCCTAACGGTCTATCTTATGTTATGTCTTTTGAGGATAAATGAAGCGGAAAGAAGGATGACAATTCCATTTACAACATACATATTTGCAATAATAAAGGGTAGGTTAGCTGCGCCAAATCCACCTTTATCGAATATGGAAGCGAATGCTGTAGTAGTCAAAAAGATAATGGGAGTTAACAGTAAAAATAAGAAACCTGCAACAATTCTTCTTTTAAAGTTATTTTGGGATAGGGAAATGGCTAAAAAATTAAGGGCGCCAAACATAATGAATGAAAACAGAAGGGTAATTAATAATTGGATACCAACAGACATTTCCACAGCTCCTTTTGAAAAATCTATTGTTTATTGTATTCGAAAACAGTAGGCGATCCACCTTTAAATATTCGTACTATATAAAGGTGGATCCATTCTTAAGAAATATTAGTTTTATCCTGTTATTTGCGGGCAGTAAGACGCCCACCTCAAAATTCGGCGAATACAAGGCGGTTTGGTGGGTAAATACCCGTAAAAGCCCGATTGGTAAGGACTAATAATCAGTGGGAGATGAACAAAACCCCCACTGATTAAAGTTTCACTTTATAAATTCGCAGATTGTGATGATTGTTTTTCAAATTGTTTCTGCTTAGAAAGAGAAATGGAAATAATCACCAATGAAATGACTCCGAAAATTAGAACCATATACTGTAATCCAATCGTATCTAAGAAGAAGCCTGTGCCGAGTAAGACAATTTGGAACATAACTCTTTCAAACATATTACGGAATGAGAAGAGACGTCCGTGATAGCTTTTTTCGACTTTCGTTTGGAAAATTGTCGACATAATAGGGAAGAAGCAGCCTACACTAAATCCAAACAAACCAAATGAGGCAAGTGCCATCCATTTAATATCGCTAAAGAACAACGAAAGGTGTGCAAAAGCGGTACAAATTGCGAAGAAGTATAGTAACTTTTCAGGTTTGAAATGATCAGATAAACGTTTAATAACGAAGGCACCTAACATAAATGCTACACCTTCAATTGTATATATGAATCCTTTAATCGTTGGGTCATGTTGCATTTCGCTAATGTTAATAACCATTAAATTGAATCCAGCTATGAATAATAGAGGGATAATACTTAATATAAGTGCTGTAAAAGCAATAGGAATTCCTTTTAAAATACGGAATACTTCTATAAAACTATTATCTTTAGCTGATTGCTTACTTAATGTAGCGGATTTTTTATCTTCAAATTGTAGGAAGAAAGTTGAGAGGAATAATAAAGCGTATGCTGCCATTGAGAAGGCATACATATACTGTAAACTCATTACAACTAAAAGAATGCCACCTAGTGAAGTACCTGCAATACGAGCGATTGTACCGATATTCATATGTACACCGTTCATTTGTAATAGCTCATGTTCATTAACGATGAGTGGAATTACAGATTGTAATGCAGGGAAATAAAATGCTGCTGAAATTTGAAGTGCAATCATAAAAGCAACCATAAAGGCGATACTTTCATATTGAATAGCGAAAAACATGAAAATAACACTAATAACACGACCAAATCCAGCGTAAAGAAGAACTTTCTTTTTTTCATATTGATCAATGACACGCCCAGCCATTGGACCAACTAGAACGCCAGCTAACAGTCCGATAAATAATATAACGGATTTCATAAAATCAGAAGGGACGTATTTTTGCATAAATTCAAGATTACCAAGAATACCAAGCCATAACCCTAGACCAGCAATAAACTCCCCAATTAACACAATCCAAACATTTTTATTACGCCACATAATGTAAAACCTCTCTGTCTTTTAAAATGAAAAACTCGTATATAAAACCTCCTTATTTTATGTATTATTTTTAACGAACTTTTTTAGAGTCAGAGTCTATATTACGTGTTTCATTAGTGAATTTCAATCTTTTTGATTTGTTGAAAATTTGATTAATTATATGATGAAATAAGTAATTCAAAATGTGAAAAACTCTTGATTAAATACAAATTGAAAATAAAGAAAAACATAGAGAAAATAAAAAAGTGAGAACGTAGTTACTACGTCTCACTTTTCTCAAATGCAACATCAAACAATAGATTCCTTTAGCAACACTTATGATCTTGTCCAATAGCTAAACCACTAAAAGATAGAGGGCCAACAACGTCTGCACTTGCAGCATTTGTTAGATTTTCCACAGTTAATGAATATTCGTGAGTCCCGCAGCTTACATCTTTATCAATAGCTTGAAATGTTTGAGCGTAGAATTGCTCTGAATCTGTAGATTCAATACCTACTTGCGTGTTGAAAATTTCAGTGTTGTCACGGAAAATTCTAAATAATATTTATGATATATCAGTTATACCTTTAACTCCAACTGTAGCGATTAATTCTACTCGATTATTACGTGAATCGCTTCTTGAAATTTTTAATTTAATATTTGCTAGAATTGCTTTGTTTGGGGAATGGGGAATTACAAAAGTTGTTTCACCCGTTTTATTTATTGGTTGAGTAGCTTGGTAATCAATGATATGAGTCATATTTGTCACCTCCTCATATACTAAAATATGAAAGTAACGATAAATTAGCTTAGACATATACTAGAAGATGTTAATAGAATTGAGAATAAAGTTGAATATGGGGCGATAATATAAAAGCATCAAGAAAGAGTCACAATACTGTGAGTTGTTTCTCGATGCTGTTTGTACATTAGGCAGAGTATTCCTCTTTACGTACTTCGAAGAATTCATTCCGGCGTAAGTAATTAAAAATTTTCTCTGAAACCTCTTTTTCTTCGGATATTAAGAAACGATGATCAAAAGCATAGAAAGATTGACCTTTAATTAGTTTTACGTAGTATATTTTACACGCCTCCTTTAAATTAGGATTCTTAAATACTTTATATTATGATGACCTATCTGGTTGTTAATAATACTTAAAGTTTCAAAGGGGAGAAGTATAAATTCAAAAAAACATTGAAATAGCTTACAAATCTGTAATGTTTTTGTCACCTTTGCCGATAGTTAAAATTAACCAGTATCTTCTATACTACAAATAGGTTCCATAAGACAAGGGGGTAGAAAGATGGAGGAAGTAATTGGAGAAGTTGTAGCAGGGATTTGTGAATTTGTAGTTGAAGTTACGGTGGATGTTTTAGGAGATTTAGTTTCCGGAAATGATGAAGAGAAAGAAACATTATAAAATTTGTAAAAAGGTTTAAAGATAAACAATGTGTAAAAGCTGATTTATAATGGGAAGTCAGCTTTTATATTTTTTACATTATATTAATTATATCTAAATATTAACATGTTACGATATTAATGAAATCAATAAAGGAGCTGACCGATATGAATATGCCGAATTCTAGATGTGATGTACCTGATTCTAATACGATTGTAGCGAATATAAATGAAAAAGAATATCACTTTATAGTTCGTATACATCCACTTGCAGGAAAGATGATAGCGCTATTTGAAAATGGGAAAGAATATGGCTTGCTTGATAAGGAAATCGCTAGTAGGGATAAATTTATTAGGTCAGAGCTTACTAAGTTGAAGCATTTCAACATAGATATTCTTTATGATAGTCCTGGGTGGATATGGATTGGCATGGACCAATATGGATTGCATGCAAGAGAGGCTACTAATAGCGAAGTAGAAGTTATTGTGAAGTTACAGGGGGATTAGACGTGTAAGAAGATCCTCAAATTTAAGAGATACTTTGTGGGGGTGTGGGATAATTCCCCATAACCTTTTTTGTTTTGTGCTTAAAAATAAAAGAGTTAAATTTTTTTGATAGAAGGTCTCTAATACAAGAGACGAGATTAAACTAAAAGAGGATTTGAAATTATATAAAGAGAACTTATAAATTAAATATAATACTTTATAGAAAGAAGATGATAAAAGTGAGTAAAGAAGAACTTGTGAAACAACAATTTGGTAGTAATGCAGAGAAGTATGTGAAAAGTAAAATTCATGCAAAAGGACTGGATTTACAATATGTAGTTAAGCAAGTTGAAACTCGTCATAATACTCGTCTTCTTGATATTGCTACTGGTGGTGGACATGTTGCTAATTTGTTAGCCCCAATGTTCAAAGAGGTAGTCGCTCTTGATTTAACAGAAAAAATGTTAGAAAAAGCAAAAGGTTTTATAGAAGGGAACGGACATGAAAATGTATCATTTGTAGCAGGACATGCAGAAAGGTTACCATTTGCTGATGATTCCTTTGATACAATTACATGCCGAATTGCAGCACATCACTTTGTTGATCCTTTGCAATTTATTTTTGAAGTAAATCGAACGTTAGAAGATAATGGATTATTTATATTAATTGATAACGTTTCACCAGAAAATAATGAGTTTGATACATTTTATAACTTTATCGAAAAGAAGAGAGATCCAAGCCATGAACGAGCTTTGAAAAAAACAGAATGGATTACTTTATTAGAAAAACATGGTTTGCAAATGCAGTCATGTCATACTTTTGACAAGAAGTTCGATTTTGATTGGTGGTGCGATATGATGGATGTTCCTATGCAAAAACGTGTAAAGTTAACAGAGTGTATGATGAAAACATCAAATGAAATGCAAGAATTTTTCAAAATTCAATTTGGAAACAATAAAATAGAATCGTTTTATACTGAAATGGCACTGTTCGTATGTAAAAAAAGTTCAACATTAAAAAGATAAATTTCTTGCAGTCTTTCTGATGTACGATATACTTAGTACAGAGAAAATGAGAATTGAGGAATAGTAATAATGATTCGTGTACGTATTGAGGGAACTGAGGAAGAGATGCTTGAATTTTTAGAGAAAATGCCTGACATTCCTGGGTTTGAAAAAACACATATGAGAGAACCGAGAAAAGGGAATAATCCGAAATATGATTCAAGCAAAAGTGTACTAGCATATTTATCTTATAAAAAGATTGAAGTCGCCAATAAATAGGCGGCTTTTTTAATTATCTCTGTTTCACCGCCTTGTCTTTTTCGCATAATAATAATAGTAGATTATGCTGGAGAGGGGTGAGGAAAGTTAATAAAAAAATAATCTTTTTCGGAGATTTTGGTATTGATGATGCAGTAACGTTAATTTATGCGAATAAAACATGCAAATTAGATATTATCGGTATCGTTGCAGAGTATGGAAATGTATCAAGAGAAATTGTTACGGAAAATGTTTATTTTTTAGAAAGATACTATGCTACAAAAGTGAAGATTATTGAAGGTGCCAGTAGACCAATGACAGCTGAAGAACCTTTGTTTTTCCCTGAAATTCATGGGGATCACGGTTTAGGTCCAATTATTCCACCGAAAATGAGAATTTGTGACAGAGAAAATTTTTGTGAATTGATTAAATTAATTGAGCCTTGTCCAGAAGATATTATTATAGTGGCGACGGGACGATTAACAACACTTGCAACATTATTTTTATTGTACCCCAATTTAATGAATCGAGTATGTTCTTATTATATAATGGGCGGTGCTTTTCTATTTCCGGGAAACGTTACACCTGTATCAGAAGCTAATTTTTACGGCGATCCAATTGCCGCGAATATCGTTATGAAATATGCGCAGAATGCTACAATATATCCGTTAAATGTAACGCAGCGTGCTCTTATTACCCCTGAAATGGTCGATATTATTGATAAAGAAGGAACAGGGCAGGCGAAACTCATAAAGCCAATGATCGATTTTTATTACGAGAACTTTTACAAAAAAGAATATCCAGGTATTGCTGGGAGTCCGATTCACGATTTACTTCCGTTCATTTCATTTATAAATGATGATATTTTTGAATATAAAAAATCAGCAGTTTGGATTAGTACGACGAATGATGTAACGAGAGGTCAAAGTGTTGCAGATTTTAGAAAAATAGCTGAGCCAACGACGTTTGATAATCGTCCTATACAAAAAATTGCCGTTGAATTTAATTATCAAGCGTTTAAAGACGAATTTATGAGAACAATATTGAAGCCAGATTGTCCTTAAAAGGGTGAGCAGATTTGAATGATTTTCATAAGACGAATAACTTACGAAAAATGTAACATAACTAATGGTAAGCAATTGTTTCTGATTATAATTTTTATTGGTCAATTATAAAGGAGGAAATGATATGATTTGGTCTTTAATCGTTGGTGGTATATTAGGATGGTTTGCAAGTTTAATTACTGGGAAGGATGTACCTGGCGGTGTAATCGGTAATATTATTGCAGGTATTGTCGGTTCTTGGCTTGGTACAGCGTTACTTGGTAAATTCGGACCTGTTATAGGCGGATATGCGATTGTTCCGGCTTTAATAGGCGCGATTGTTTTGATTTTCATCGTAAGCTTTATATTCCGTGCAATGCGGAAATGAATACAGGGGACTGTTTACATTTGTAAGCAGTCCCTTTGTATTATGTTGTCTAATCTGTTATGCTACTGTTATACAATCAGGAGGTGTCAGCATTGAAATCATTTACAGTAAATTTTCATCAAGAGGATAATGCAAAGGCAACAACAGTACATAAATTAAGTGAAGAGGACTTCGAGAAAGCAACAGAAAAAGGTACTCGTCATCTATTTGATTTAGATACAAACGTTGGTTTCTTCGTATTCTTTGATGCTGAAGATACAGAAGGAAACGAACAATACTTAATGTTACAATATGAAGGAGATCATGAAGAACCAAGTGCTTGCTACGGATTTGATTTGAAATTGTTCTATCAATTTTTAGCACTATACTTAAATGATCTTGAATTCCAAGGTGAGACAAATGAAGAAGAGGAAGAAAATGGTCCAATTCATCATTTAGCGCACTTACTTTACCATATCGTTGAAGACGGTAAATCTATCGAAGTATAAAATACATAATTGAGGCTGTCCTTTAATAGGACAGCTTTTTTAATTATATAAATAGGTAATCTTAATGAATTTCTGATCATGACAAATGATTTGAATAAGATTCAGAAGGAACAAAACATTAAACCAGCAGAGAATGAGTATTCACTTTCTGCTGGTTTTTTGCATTTAAAGGAGCCTTTGTGACAGTTTAATTCAAGTTACAAAAAGGATATAGCGAGTATGGAGAGAAGGTGTATACAAGGAGATGAATAAGATGATTAACAATACAATTCCAAGCTTTTTGAAGCTTTTGGAAAGCGATGATATAGGATTACATGACTTGGACAAATATTATGATATGTATCCAGAAGCATTTGAAGAGTATTTTAATTATCATTGTCCTAAGACGGAAGAACGTCTTTCTAGTGCAATTAAAAAATATCCTGAAAAACTAAAAGACATCCGTATTATTTCGGAAACTTTACCATCTATTATTCAAGAAATTAGTGAGGAGTATCACATTCAATTTGGTTTTAATATAGATTTGACTTTTCATCTATTTGTAGGTGGGTTTGGCTCCAATGCATTTGTAGAAAGAGATATTATTGGGGATATATTTCTTTCGGCAGAAAAATTATCTCCTGAAAGGGAGCATCTTCGTGTTATCGTTGCTCATGAAATTGGTCATATATATCATAATTTCGTATTGCAAGAGAGTGGAATGGATTGGACTAAAGCACAATGGACTGATGCAGCGGTTAGTTTATATCGTGAGGGAGTCGCGACATATTTATCGCAAAGAATAGCTAAAGGATTAAGTAAATCAGTCTATTATTCATATGATAATGATGGTGACGATTGGTTGTATTGCTATGAAGAACATAAAGATCATATTAAGAAACATTTTTTACAAGATTATGTTAAAGGGTGGACAGATGAAAAAGAGAAAGAATGGTTCCGTTTATCAGGAGGGACTTATTTCGGATGCAACCGACTCGGTTATTTTTTAGGAACATCGTATATGGAGTATATTGTGAATACTTTCGGGGAAAGCGAAGCACTTACTTTTTGGACTAAAAATAATTTAAAGAGTAGTGTAATGGAATGGTTACAAAAGTGAATATGTTGAAGAGGGAGGCTGAAAATGATGAAAGTATATATGAAAGTACTTATATTTTTTCTAACCTTAACGTGTGTAGCGGCTTTAACCGCATGTACTAACGCTGAGGAAAAGAAGCAAACTAATTCAACATCAGAAAATAGTACGGAAAAAAAGAGTGATACGTCAGAAACGGGTAAAAAGAATGAAGAGACTGCTCCCAAAAAAGAGAATGAACCTGTGGAAAAACCAAAAGGTCAAGAATCGGTAAAACCTTCAACGGAGTCTAATACGAAAAATACAGTGCTTAATCAAAAATCAATTAACCATGTAAAAGATTTATTTGAGCAAGCGAAAGAAGGTAAAGTACCTAACGTACCATATGCAGCACATACAGGTGACATCGAGGAAATAGAAAAAAAGTGGGGAAAAGCAGATAAAACTGATCAAGCAGGCAACGGGATGTATGCAACTTTTACAAGTAAAAATGTAGCATTTGGCTTTAACAAAGGATCTCAAGTCTTTGACGTTCGCTCATATCATTCAGAACTCAAATCGATTACGTTGCAAGAAATCGAAAAGGCTTTAGGAAAACCAGCGTCTGTTAAAGTAAATGGTAATGACAAAATATACGTTTATAAAGTAAATGACCAATTTGAATTGAAATTCGTTATTCCAAAGTCAACTGGTAAAGTACATCATATTTCTGTGTTCTCACCGGAGGATAGTATTAATAAAATGGCAGGTTAAATGAAGAGCTGTTCCTATAGGGACAGCTCTTTTGTTTTGTTTCTTTCTAACGATTGAACAAAAAAAGCTTGAATGATACCACCGATTATTAATAAGAAGGCGCAAATATAAAATAGAGTACTACCGTTTAATTTACTTAATAACAATGCACCTACAAAAGGCCCGAAAGTTCTTGAAATATCCCAATGTATACCGTATATAGAAAAATATAATCCGCGTCTATGACTTGGAGCGATTTGTGAAACGAATCGTAGTAAGTGATTCAAAGCTATACTTTGCCCAATTACTAAAAAGAGCAATGTGAAGAATAATGACCATATTGTTGTGGAATAACCGTAGCCAATCGCAGCTAACGTATAGCAAGTATAGGAAATAACAATGATTTTAGGCATAGAAAATCGTTCAGACCATTTCACAAGGAAAATTTGGAGCATAACTTCCATGATTGCTTTACAAGTTGAGATAAATACGAGTATGAATAAAAAATTTGGAAATACACTTTCGGCGAATATACGATAATTTGATTCGGTTTGAGCGTAGAAAAAACTAATAGGTAGTGTAGAAACCATAAGTCCAAACACAGCATAATGCTTTGAAATAAATTGTTTTGGCGAATATACTTCTTTAGTTTTATTAACGCTTTGTCTGAGTGGGACCGTTTCAGGAAGCTGCGTCCAAACGAGAATAGCATATAGCGTAAGGGCTACACCTTGCAAAATAAATAAATACTCAGGGTGACTAGTATAGAAAAAGGCGCCGATTAATGGGCCAATTACAGAGCCGATTGCTCCCGTAGTATGCAGAACAGCAAATATTTCTGCCTGTTGTTCTTCCTTCGTTAAGTCAGCGATTTGTGCTCGCTGTGCCGGAATATATAAAGAGCGTCCAATACCATTTACTACATACAATAAGGCGAAAAAGGCGACCGATTCAGCAAAAACGAAGCCGCTTACGGCAAAAGCTTGTAAAAGTAATCCGAGTAACATTATTTTCTTTCGGCCGTATTTATCTGTTACACCCCCAGCGATTAATGTAAACACAATATCAGCGAGAGGCTGTAATCCGAAAAGAAGCATTGTAACGATGACATTACCATTTAACGCTTTATTAACATGAACGATAAAAATGATAGCTAACATCGCTTCAGTCGTTCGGACTAACAATTCACCGAACAATCGAATGAGAATAGGCTTATTATAACGTTTTAAAAGATACTTCATTTTTATTTCCTCCTTTCTATATTGAAATGATAAGATGGAAGCCAGAAATGAAAAAGGGTAGAATGAAAGAGGAAGATTTTTCATCTTTTAGGGGGCGTTTTATGATTATTTTGGAGCAATATATGCACCTGTGGCTCCAGTATGGAAATGGGAGAGCAGAGGGAGAACAATTAGAAATAACTATACAAAATATATCTGAAACATTATTTTGTACAGAGCGAAATAGTAAATTAATCATAAAAAAATTAGAAGAATTTAATTGGATTATGTGGTTTCCAGGCCGAGGGAGAGGAAATCGTTCAAAGTTGTTATTTCAAAAACATCCACTTTCTTTAATTTTAGAAAGAGGAAAAGAAATAACGAAACAAGGGGACGTAAAAAGTGGAAGTGCATTTATTGAAAGATATAGCTCGTATTTTCCATCACTTCAAACGCAATTTCAAACGTGGATTGATTCGATATTCGGTTATCAAGTCGAAAGGACATCTAAAGGGAGAAGAGATGTGCTACGTTTGCAAGTCCAAATGAATCTAGATATTGCATTAGATCCTGTATACGCTACGATGCGTTCGGAATGTCATATGGTAAAGCATATATACGACACGTTAGTGTATATAGACGGAAATACAAACAGTGTAGAGCCAAGACTTGCGTTTTATTGGGAATATGATGACCAGAAATATATGTGGACCTTCTACTTACGAAAAGGTGTTCAGTTTCATAACAGGAAAGAATTTACTGCTTATGACGTTGTACATACATTTAAACGATTCTTGAAAGCGAAAAATAATCCGCATGCGTGGATGTTGCAGCACGTTGAAAGTTTACATATTCTTGATGACTACATTGTGCAGATTCGTTTATCTACAGATAATAAGTTGTTTTTACATGCTTTAAGTACAGAACAGTGTTCTATTGTAAATGAAGATGGAGATGGAAGGTTAATCGGTACTGGACCGTTTCGATTATGTGAAAAGAATGAGGATGTATTCGTATTAGAAGCAAATGATTTATATTTTCGCGAGCGACCATTTCTCGATCGAATTGAATTATGGAATGTAGAGCAAAGCGTAAATACGTGCGATATTTTAGCGAAAGCACACTATAACAATATAGAAAAGCATCATAAAGAACTAACTAGACTTGAGTCGAATGTAACATACATTACATTAAATACCGCAAAAGAAGGACCTATGCAAAACACGATGTTTCGGAAAGCTCTATATAAAATCATTCATAGCAATGCGCTTATCGAGGAATTGCAAGGAGCGCGCGGAGAAATAGCAGAAGAATTGGTTCTAACAAAGGGTGGCACTATACATATAAATGAGGACATATATACGCTTATTAAAGAGAGCTCTTACCGTAATGAAACACTGCGACTATATACATTTACAGAACAAGATCATGTTGAAGACTCATATTGGATACAAAAAGAGTGTGCGAAGTATGGCGTCACTATTGAAGTCGTTTTTCTTGAAACAAAAGAGTTATTGCAAACAAGTACGATACAAAAGGCTGATATAATACATGATAGTGCGACAATTAGTGAGCGTATTGAAGAAAGTTTACTATATATGTTTCTTACAAAAAACAGCTTTATTCATCAACATAGCAATATAAAATTTAACGAAGTATTGCAGTCTTATTTTATAGAGAATCAATTAGAGAAACGGATGACACTGTTACACGATATTGAAGACACATTGTTACGTCAAATTCATACAATTCCTTTATATCGTAACAAACAGCAAGTAAGTTCACACGAAAAAGTGCAAAATATAATGATTAATCCACAAGGTTGGATTGATTTTTATCAAATATGGTTTAAGGTTTGATATATAAAGGTTCTTATGCATTTTAGTAAGATGTGTAAGAACCTTTTTTGTATGGAAATGAAGTTTGTTTTGCACATTGTTACGCTACATGTTATAAAAGTCCGTTTACAGCGTAACAGTGTTATGTTACATTGTTATTAGGAAGGAGTGATATACAGTTGATTACAAATTTAATTTCAAAAAAAGATTTATTAGAGTTAACTGGTATTTCATACGGACAGTTATATAGGTGGAAGAGAAAAAATTTAATACCGGAAGATTGGTTTGTACGGAAGTCAACGTTCACAGGTCAGGAAACATTTTTTCCGAAAGAAAAGATATTAGAGCGTATTGATAAAATTCAAACGATGAAAGAGGATCTATCGCTTGATGAATTGGCAAATATGTTTTCACCAAGCGTAACAGAGATTCTTTTAGCAAAGGAAGATCTCATTCGTAAAGAAATTACATCAGAACCTGTTTTACAATTTTTCATGGAGCAAACGAACAAAACGGCAGATTTTCAATTTGTAGATATTCTTTATGTATACGTGTTAGAAGAACTTCTTCAATCAGGAGACGTTAGCTTAGAAGAAGGGAAAATGGTTTTACAAGTTTTACGTGAAAATTATGAAGCGATTAAACATAAAAATTGTGACTTAGTTATTATTCGGAAGTTAGGGATTTCTACATGCTTCTTAGTATCAAGCGTTGAGGATTTAATTTTTGAAAAGGGAACAAAGATTGTTTTACGTGTAGCAATTATGAAATATACCGAAGCATTAAAAACTAAACTGTTGTAGTGGAGGAGAAATAATGCGTACAGAAAATTTAATTATAAACGGATATGGTTCATCAAACGGTGGAGAGTTTTATAAAGTGCAACTAAATGGAAAAGGAACTGTTAATGGAAACGTTGAGTGCGACCAATTTGAATGTAATGGTTACGGAATTGTTACTGGTGATTTGAAAAGTAGCGATGCGAGAATTAGCGGATCAGGTAAAGTTGAGGGTACAGTTAGTGCAGAAATGATGCGAATCGATGGGAAAGGGACAATTACACAAGATGTAAAGGCGACCACTTTAAAAATTGCAGGAAAAGGGACGATAGGTGGTAATGTAACTGGTGAAGAATTTAAAATCAATGGTCAAGCGACGATTGATGGTAATTGTGAAGTTGATATTTTTTCTTCAGAAGGGCAATTTACAGTTGGTGGATTATTAAGCGCAGATGAAATTAATATAAATATTCACGGTACATGTAGAGCGAAAGAAATTGGTGGCCAAACCATTAAGGTAAAACATAGATTGAGTGCTTTTAGTAGACTATTTAAAACAGTATTTGGCTTACAGTTAGAAGCTGAACTGCTAGAAGGTGACAATATCGATATTGATTATGCTCACATTAAAACAGTAAGGGGAAACAATGTTACTGTAGGGCCGAACTGTGAGATTGAACTAATTGAATATACTGGGGTTCTTACTGTTGATAAAAGCGCAAATGTAAAAGAAATTAAGCAAGTTTAAGTTTAAAAGGGAGAGAGGAATCGGTATGGAAAATCAACATAGTCTTACTGTAAATGGATCAGGTAGCTCAGCAGGTGGAGATTATAACAAAGTAAAGATACGCGGCGAAGGAACAATCTCTAATCATATGAGTTGTAATGATTTTAAAACGTATGGTACGAGTGAAGTACGTGGCAATATGAAAGCGAAAAATTATGTCGTGTATGGAGATAGTGAAGTACAGGGGAATATGGAGGCGGAATATGTAAAAGTATATGGCAATGCCCAAGTACAAGGCGACGGACAAATTAATAAAACAAAAGTTAGAGGTATGATAGAATTTAAAGGGAAGCTATCCGGTGATTTCGTAGATGTGAAAGGCGCTTTAAATGTAATGGGAGATATAGAAGTAGAGGAATTATTACTAACTGGTGGTCTTGAAAGTGATGGTTTGCTTAATGCTGAAAATATTGAAATCTCACTTCGTTATGAAGGAAGTAAAGTGAGAGAAATCGGTGGGAAAAAGATTACAGTACGTAAAAAAGCGAGATTTATACCTTTTACAAGTCATGCAGGAAGCCTTCAAACATCAATTATTGAAGGGGATGATATTTATTTAGAACATACAATAGCAGACGTAGTAAGAGGAAATCATGTTATAATTGGCCCTGGCTGTGAAATTAGTGTAGTAGAATATCACACTAGTTTTAATCAGAAAGGGAATGCAGTCGTAAAAGAACATAAACAAATATAAGTAGTATGAGGGAGAGCAAGGTTATGGTTGAGAAGAATAATAAACTCGGCTTCGTTGTTGCCGGTTTATTGCTAGGTATCTTAATGGCATCAATGGATAATACCATTGTCGTAACAGCGATGGGAACAATCGTTGGTGATTTAGGAGGTCTTGAAAACTTTGTATGGGTTGTTTCTGCCTATATGGTTGCAGAAATGGCAGGTATGCCGATTTTCGGTAAACTATCAGATATGTATGGTAGAAAGAGATTCTTTATTTTCGGTTTAATCGTCTTTATGATTGGTTCGGCACTTTGTGGTACTGCTGAAAATATTACACAGTTAGGTATTTATCGTGCCATTCAAGGTATTGGCGGCGGGGCACTAGTGCCAATCGCATTTACTATCGTTTTTGATATTTTCCCTCCAGAAAAACGCGGGAAAATGGGTGGTTTATTCGGAGCAGTATTTGGTTTATCAAGTATTTTCGGACCATTACTTGGCGCATATATTACTGATTATATTAGTTGGCACTGGGTGTTTTATATTAACTTACCACTTGGCATTTTAGCACTTATTTTTATTACATTATTTTATAAAGAGTCACGAGTTCATAGAGAACAAAAGATTGATTGGTTTGGCGCAATTACTTTAGTTGGTGCAGTAGTTTGTTTAATGTTCGCCTTAGAATTAGGCGGACAAAAGTATGATTGGGATTCTAGCTTTATTTTAAGTTTATTTGCAGGGTTCGCTATTTTAGTAATTGCTTTTATTTTTATTGAACGAAAAGTAGCAGAACCAATCATTTCATTTGAGATGTTTAAACAACGTCTATTCGGAATGAGTACAATTATTGCTTTATGTTACGGAGCGGCATTTATGTCAGCAACTGTGTACATTCCGTTATTTATTCAAGGCGTATACGGTGGTACCGCAACAAACTCAGGCTTATTGTTATTACCAATGATGTTAGGATCAGTAGTTACAGCGCAGTTAGGTGGATTTTTAACATCAAAACTTAGCTACCGAAACATTATGATTATTTCTGCTGTAATTATGCTAATCGGATTATTCTTATTAAGTACATTAACGCCAGAAACAAGTCGTATATTATTAACAATTTATATGGTTATTATCGGTTTTGGAGTTGGTTTCTCATTCTCTGTACTAAGTATGGCTGCTATTCATAACTTCGGTATGGAGCAACGCGGGTCTGCGACTTCAACGAGTAACTTCATTCGTTCATTAGGTATGACACTTGGTATTACAATCTTCGGAATGATTCAAAGGACTGGTTTCCAGGATCAATTAGAAGAAGCGTTTAAAGGTATGAGCGGGGGAATGAATACAAACGCTTTAGGAGATTCAAGAGCTATTCTATCAGAATCGGCAAGATCTCAAATTCCGCCGCAAATATTAGATAAAATTATTGATGCTCTTTCTAGTTCAATCGTTCAGACATTTATGTGGGCGTTAGTCCCAGCAAGTTTAGCGTTCGTATTCGTTTTCTTTATGGGAAATGAGCGCATGGTATATAAGAAAGAACAAAACAAGGTGAAAAGTGAAACATCAAAAGCGTAAAGAAAAAACTCCTTTCAATTTTGAAAGGAGCTTTTTCTTATGTACGGAGTCGAATTAGCCTTCGATAATTTCGTATTCTTCGTCTGCTAATAATAAAATGTGTGTTTTCTTACCTTTGTTTTGAACTTCGATTACATCATATGTACCTAAGTCTCTTAGCTTGCTTTGAGAAGCGTTAACCATAACTTCCATAGAATCAATTAAGATATCTTCTTCAATGTATGATTCAGGCAATGCCATATCTTCAGTATCTAATACACATGCGTATAGATTTTGTAAGTTTTCAGCAGTTGGATTTTGTTCCTCAACATCAATAATGTTTTTTACTGCTTCCATATTTTCTTCTTTTACTTGATATACTTTAATTTTAGTCATTGTTTTAATCTCCTTTATTACGTAATCTTAGAGGCTGCATCTCATTATAACGCTTTTTCATTGAAAGATGAAATTGTTATATGTATTTATAGTAAAAATTATGTGTTATTACTTATTATTGGTGTAATTTCCATATTGATGTTAGGCGTAACTAATTATATCCTTACGTTAAAATTATATTGTCCAAGCTTTTCATATATCCCGCTCATATTATGTTTATTAGATAAAAACATATAGGGAAGGGATTGAATGTAAGTAGATTGCGAGCCGAAATGAAATTGTCAATGTTGTCAAACTAGTATATGTGAATTTTTACAAAGTCTAGAATCTTTTACAAAGGTTTAGAGTATCGTAATAGCTGGAAACGAAATCGTTGTATCTTATTTCCTTTCATTTAACAAGATGAAAGGTATCGTGTCATTTGTACAAGAAGACGATGAGGTAATATTTGTAGATTGTTCAAGAATTGATGCGATTCGAATAGGGAAAGTTTGTAGTTGTAACACAAAAGTTAAATTTATTGAAGAGGAATTCAGTTCACTTGGAAATGTTTGTCCAAATTGTTTAACTGAGGGAAGTACACTATTCTTCGATTTTAATAATCCTGAATTAAGTTTATCTTTACAGGCAACAACGATTCATCCACCTAGATGTATTGAATTTGTAGATGAGCTTGGGAATGTAGTAAAGCAAATTACTATAGTAGGTGAAGCGATTGTTTCTAAAGATTTCGTTCCGGTACCTGAACTGTTAGATTTTCGATTAATCTTATCGGATATAACTGGAAATCCATTGAAATTTGGATTACTGTTTATTAACTTCCCTGATATTACGTTTATCATTCTTTTCGCATCAAATGGATACCTCAACATTTCAAACTGTTTAAAAATAGAGAGTGGAATTGGAAATGCCGAAATAGAAGAGATGAAAAAAGAGATTATTAACGACAATAGTATGATGTACAATTCAATTATTAAGTTAACTAAAATATATAAAAATGGTGAGACGGAATCTTACATTTCTAAGAAGGAGTTATAACGTATTTATCGTAATTAACCCTCGTACACTATAATGAGGGTTTTTACATAAAAATGATCAAATGAAATATTGTTACATTTGAATTTAGCCATTTACTGTGTGGAATCGGAAATTTTTTAGCTTCTCTTTAGATACACTAATGAAAGTAAAGATATTTATTGTTTTCTATACTGTATAGACCGTAGTAGCGGGAAATAGGCTGGTTTGTACTATCAATTGATACGTGTTATTCCTTAATGCGTCACTGCCATAAACATGCAAATTAGGTACCCTGCTTACGCAATAAAATATGAAAGAAGTCAATTGCAGGGGATATTTATTTAAGTGTAAATAAATATAGCGGTGGAGTAGGCGATTATACAATATTAGTAAAAAAATTAAAAAAAGGGCTGCTACGACAGCCCTTTTTTTAATTATGTAAATACCTGCTGTAAGTTTTTTGGGGAGTGAATTTTATTAGGAATAATTAGTCATCATTGTTACCATATATCGCCATCAAGTTAACGAAAATACAATACCAATTCTGATTTTATATTAAGATTTTACTTGCTAAGCTCTCTTTGAGCCCCCATATAGCTTCCAATGATATTTTGATAACTTGGAAGATGCTTAGCAAGTAAAGCTCCGAAACCTTCAACATCATTTCGCCAGTCACGCTGTAATTCTGCTGCAACGCTAAACCAGTTCATTAGTTGCACCCCTCCATGAGCCATACGCATAAGAGCGGCATCAGCAACTTGTTTACTAAAAGTTCCAGATGCATCCGTTACAACAAATACCTCATACCCTGCATTTATAGCTGATAGAGCTGGGAACGCAACACAAACATCAGTAACGACACCTGCGATAATTAACTGTTTTTTACCCGTTGCTTCAATAGCTTTTACAAATTCATCATTGTCCCACGCGTTAATTTGTCCAGGACGCGCTATTTTAGGCGCATTTGGAAATAGTTCGATTAATTGCTACATGAGTGGACCATTAGGACCGTCTTCGAAGCTAGTTGTTAAAATAACAGGTAAATCAAAAAACTTAGCGGTATTCGCAAGAGCTAAAACATTATTCTTGAATTCATCAACACCATAGTCACGCACTAGACTGGAAATAAGACCTGTTTGATGATCCACTAGAAGAACCGCGGCATCACTTTTTGAAAGACGAGAATACAAATCAGACATTTTATAATCCCCCTTAATAAGCTTATTTACAAATCAATCTTACAGTTATTTATCTTGATTTGGTATACATGCAAAAATTTATCAACAAATAGTTTTCATTAGAATATTGGGATGTATGTATTTTCATATTGAGGAATTACAAATTTTTCGTTTTGGGAAACAATGTATTAATTGAGTGGATAGCTATGTGGTATGGTCCTAATGCTATCTATTATTTGTGAATAATAATGTTTTTACCTGTAAATAGAAAATGAGATATGAGGACTAAAATGAATCTGAAAATAGCAATTCTTGATTGGTAAATCATTTCAATGAAATTAGATGTTATAATAAAATTGAATTTACGTATAATTTATAATTATTTGATATTTGAGAGTTGAGTTTCATAGACATTTACTTAGATAATAAATAAGTGTGTATAAGAATACTAATAAAAGTTAACTCATGAAAATGTTGAGTCTAGTTGATTTTAAAGAAAGCGGGAATGTAAATGATATATGAGGCAAAAATACATACAAGAAAAAAATTAGTTTCTATGTTCGAGGATTTTAATAATGTTGTTCTACTTTCTTATTTACAAGGACATATGGGCAATGCCTGGGTGAACGATCTTGAAAACCCGACAGTAGCGCAAATTACGGTAGGGATTTTCACATTTTACGCTGGGGATCCAAATGCAAAAGAGACAGAAGAGTTATTACGTAACATCCCTGAAAGAATTTTAGTAATCGTAAATAGTGATCAATGGAAAAAGCGTTTAGAAACATTCCATGAAAGAAAAATAGATAAGTTTTTACGATATAAATTTAAAAGAAATGCAGAAGTGTTTAATCGCTCAAAATTACAATCTTTTATAACTGCACTTCCAAAAGGATATGAATTAAGAAAAATAGATGAGCATATCGCAAATAATCCAACATTACACAACGTTTCTGAAGATTTTACAAGTCAATTTCGATCAATAGATGATTATGTAAATCGAGGTATAGGTTATAGCATTTTGTATAATGGAGAAGTCGTATGCGGTGCATCATCATATAGTATTTATAATGATGGTATTGAAATTGAAGTTGCTACTGATCTTGATCATAGAAGAAAGGGATTGGCAACTGTAGTTTGTGCGACCTTAATATTGGATTGTTTAGAAAAGGGGAGGTATCCAAACTGGGACGCAGCGAATAGTACTTCTGTCAAATTAGCAGAAAAGCTAGGGTATGTTTTTGATAAGGCATATGATACTTATTTTGTAAATAATAAGTGAATGAACGGGAGCGTGTACGGATTGTACAACGTCATAAGACTAGTAAATTAACGTTTAGTAGTCTTATTTTTTATAATTGCAAACAAAAACTAAACTATCCAAAGATAAAAAGGTATTAAAAGAGATGTTAATAAATGAAATTAAGGGAAAAGAATGACGACAAGATTGGTTTCCTAAGAAGAGTTGATAAATTTTAGTGAAAAATTTGAGAATAAAACAATGATATTAATGATAAGGATGAAGGGATTCCGCAAAAATTTGGGTATAAAAACCGACTTTTTTTAGTCGGTTTTTATTTTTTTCAACAGTAGAGTGATACTAATATTGATTTTTCTTCTATTACTAGTGAATATAATTAACACATCAGTTCCTACTTCCACGATGAGGGTTCAGAAATTCTCTTTTTATATAGGTAGATAATCATAAAGGCTTAATATATTAAGTTATGTGTGTTTAACTAACAATAAATTTGCTATTTTTTTGTAAATGATGAAAGTAACTATTATACAAACCCACGCATTGATAGAAGAGATACATATACAGTATAGAGAGTTAAAAAACTCCAAAATATTGTATAAAGGAGATTATAAAATATGAGCGAACAATGCCCAATTAATGTACCATGTCAGGTAGATGGACAAACTCAAACGCCATTAAGTGATGCAGCTGCATCACCAATTCTTACTCCAGGAACACCGATTGTAAAAATACCAGTTGTATTAGCAGAAAGAACAATTCAAATTGTTGTAGAATCTGATATTTCATTAGATCCTCCAGCAACTGAGATTAAACGTGTGTTAAAAAATGTATTTTTAACACAATGTAAGTTAGTTCCTGTAGCATTTACTCCAGTACCAGGTACAAATTATCGCCGAGTTACAAGAGCAAAATTATTTGTACAAGGATATATTCGTAAAAATATTGAATATGCAAATGATGAGTGTAATGGAGTGCTATATGATCGTATTGCAAATGTTCCATTTTCTGGTTTTGCAGATTTAACAGCAGCTGATTTTCTATCACAAGCTGTAGTAGCTTCTTCCTCAGATACTACATCTCACTTTATTAATCCTAAAAATGGTGATTTACCACGTTTAGACAAATACTTCTTCGAAAATACAGTTTTTTATAATGAACAACCATATTGTGAATTAGTAAGCGCACAATTTTTCGAATTAGACTTTTCACCTTGTCCAACAGAATTAAACGAGCCATTTGGAACTCTTCGTGAAAAAATTGTACTAGATCTTACTTTAAAAGTTTTACAAGTACAACAAGTACAAGTATAAGACTAAAAAAGCATTGTCTTTAATAAAAAGACAATGTCTTTTTTATTATTATAAAACATATATAATGATGGAATGGTCGCGTACAAAAAGCATATTTTTATGAATTTCATCAGATGGGGGGATGGTGATGAATAAGCCATGGGTTGGTAAGGAAATATGGAACAAAGTTTACAAATGGAAAATGCTGAATGTTCAAGATGATTCGCGCGAAATAAGAGAAAAAAAGGAAAGTAAAGAAACAGAGTCAAAAAAAGAAGATAAAGCAATGGGAATAGAGAAAGAAAGTAAAGAAACAGAGTCAAAAAAAGAAGATAAAGCAATGGGGATAGAGAAAGAAAGTAAAGAAACAGAGTCAAAAAAAGAAGATAAAGTAATTGGAATAGAGAAAGAGAGTGAAAAAACTGGATTAACAAAAGAAAATAAAGCGATTGGATTAGAGGAAGAAGAGGTGAAAATTGAATCAGTAAAAGAATATGAAGAAAGAGAATTAGAGAAAGAAGAAATAGCAATTGAATCAAACAAAGAAAGTGAAGAGACTGAACCAGCAAAAGAAAATAAAGTGATTGGATTAGAGAAAGTAGAAGTAGCAAATGAATCAGAGAAAAAAAGTGAAGAAACTGAATCAAAGAGAGAAAGTATAGGTTTAGGATCAAAAATAGAGACTTCAGTGCATTCAATGGTAGTGAAAACGCCATTTTCTATTATTTCAGAAGTGTCTAGCTTTAAAGTATTTCCAAAAATAAATGTGAAAAATCAAGATGCATTTGTATTTCGAAATGAAAAAGATGCGGAGGGGCGTGAATTAGATTCTAAGTTATTAACTACAGTGCAACAGTATCATTCGGAGGCTTATTGTAAATTAGTTTCTTTAAATCTTCATGAAAAGAGAGTGCTTGTTGAATTATATAATCAAAAAGTTAAAGGGAATAATGAAGAGAATAAGGTAGAGACATCTTCATGGATTCCTATTCACAGCATAGTATTAGAGAGTGAAAATGGGGGAGAAGTAAGTAATTATATAACAGCCAGACTACCAATAGAAATAGGAAGATATAAAGGTGAAATTAGTTTACGAGAAAAAGTGGTATTTACAGAAAAAGTCATAGGAATAAAAGAGGTGGAACAGGAGATTGTTTTGACAAAAACCGAATTTTTAGTACCAAAAGTAAAAAAGAATGGACAAAATAAATTTACAGTTGAAAAAGGGAGCTTATTGGTAGAAGGATATATATATCAATGTATTGAATACATATCAGAACAAAGTACATTTCATGACAATGTGTATCAGTTAGTACAAAATATTGTATTGGAATTAATCATTCAAGTGATACAAGAACAGGAAGTACAAGTGCGAATTACATAAAAATGATTATATTCCCTTGATTAGCTCATTATTTTTATTCGTAGCGTATCAATGCGTAATCTTTTGTAAATCATTCAGTGCTATAGAATATCCTCCAAACGGTTTATCCTCAATGAATTCATTTTAATATTTATGAAGGATGATATTATTGCTAGCTAGGATAGTTACTTAATTGTATGAATTTCTTCAGGTTTAAGTTTTAAAAAGGTGCTAACAAGTTTGTCAACGAACTTGCTAACACTTATTAAAAACGGGTATAAAATGTGGCGTATATGTTGTTTGAATAAAGAAGCTTATTCACAGATAATTGCTTGTATAATCTGATGTGTAATACAAAGTGCATTGACTCCTTTTTTACAAAACTCACAACTTAAATAGTAAAACATGTTTATCGTAATTTTCCAAACACCAATTATATTTTTTTAGAATAATTGGGTGGACAACTTCTTTCGTAGTATCGACTTCAGTATAGCCATATTTTTTATAAAAGTTTTCTAGTTCCTCGAAAGGAAGACAATACACATTTAGTATTTGTAATTTTTTTGCAGTTTGTACTAAAAATGAAACGAGTTGCCCAGCTAATTGTAGACCTCTAAATTTAGGGAGAATAAAAATTCCACCCATTTCAATAGTACCTTCATCTATTTGGACTAAACGTCCAACACCTGCATACTCGTTGTTATATGTAATGATCGCAACTGTGTCTCGTGTTAAATCACTTGGTACAAATCCTATCGATTCATAATGATTATTAACCCATTCTAAATCATTATATATAGCTAGTTGAATACTCATATGTATCCTCCCTCAGAAAAAATGTAATATTCTCATTATACACAGTGTAATAACTTGTAAAAAGAGGTTAAAATGAAATCATTTTTATTTGCAGTTCAAGTTTTGAAGAATAGTGCATACAATATAAAGTCTTTTCCTTTCTTCATTTAAGTTTTACGTATATAATTTAAAAGTACTATTTTTATTTTATATTTTTTATATTTATAACAGAATAGAGGTTTAAAAATGGGTGTTAAAATCATTACGGATAGTGCGGCGGATTTACCGGTAGAATTGCTGCAAGCATATGATATTGATTTAATTCCACTCCGTGTATATGATGAAGCAGAAACAGAGTATTTAGATGGGGTTACATTAAGATCGGTTACATTACTGCAAAAAATGAGAGAAGGCGCAGTTTATAGAACGTCATTGCCTTCACTTGAAACTTTCCAAGAAAAATTTGTTTCTTATGCAAAAGAAGGTAATCCTTGTATATATTTAGCTTTCTCATCTGAACTGTCTGGTACATATCAATCGTCAGTTCTCATTAAAGAAGAAGTGAAAGAAACATACACTGATTTAGATTTAGAAATTATTGATACAAAATGTGCCTCACTCGGTCAAGGTATTGTCGTATTAGAAGCTGCAAAAATGGCAAAAGAGGGCGCATCAAAAGAAGAAATATTAAACCGTGTCGCTTTTCTAATGAACCATATGGAACATATCTTCACTGTAGCTGACTTGCAGTATCTAGTGAGAGGTGGGCGTTTAAGTAAAGTAGCTGGTTTTATCGGTGGTTTATTAAACATTAAGCCGATCTTAAATGTGGATGAAGGAAAACTTGTACCACTTGAAAAGGTAAGAGGGAAAAAGAAAGTATTAAGCCGAATTGTTGATATTATGGAAGAGCGCGGGAAAGACCTTAAAGGTCAAACAATCGGTATGACTCACGGTGATGATTTAGAAACTGCCGAAGCATTAAAAGCATTAATTACTGAAAGATTCGCTTGTGAAGTATTTATCGTAAATACAATTGGAGCAGCAATCGGAGCGCATACAGGACCAGGTGCGTTAACGTTGTTCTTCTTAAATGAAGTAGAGTAAAGGATTGATCTTCTGATCAATCCTTTTTTCTTTAAATTAAATATAGAATTTATTATTTATGAGTGCTTTGTTTTTTAGGTAAGAAGGTATAAAGGAAACAAGTGAAGGCTAGTATTAAAAGAGTTGCGGATCCTCCAGAATATCTTACTATTTTTCGTGTTGAATCGTTTTTAGGTTTTACAATCATATTTAATAAATAATTCGATAAACTAAATTATAGGATGTGATATTTGGAATTCATCTATTAAGCCTATTTAATTTAGTTTCGGTTACAATAGATGCCCTCAATGTAATCGGCAAGTTTAACCAATCATATTATTTAAATTATGAATGATAGTTAACTTTTGATTCAATCCTTTTTAAATTCTAAAATAATTGTTTTATGCGAATGAAAAGTATGTAATTACTTCTTAACTTTCTCTTTAAAAGGCAAGATATATACAATTCGGAATTTAATAGAAATTTATATAGAATTAAAAGATTGGCAAACAGTAACTAAACTTATAGATGAGGCATTTGAAATTTTATCGATTTGTGATGTACCGTATGCCCATGTTCAACTATATGGATTTAAAGCAGAAAAATCTAGAATATGGGCAGATTATAATGGATATGAGAAGAATATGAAAACAGCAATATAGCTTAGTTGCCGCATTAGCTTATAAATTTGGGGATTATTATTATGAGAATCGCTCATATAAATTATCTGCTAAGTATTTTAAACTATCAGCTGAAAATAAAATGGATTAAAACAGGGTTTCAGTAATATGTTTTCTTAGTTTATAAATTATTAGAGGTTATCCTAAAGAGTACGTGTTTTAACGCTCTTAGGGAGAAACTTTTTTTATCCCGCATTAGCGGTTCTGTATGGAAAGAAAAGCTAATGTGAATTGCATATGCGAAGCAAAATAAAAAAGAAAAAGCCAATGTCCTAATCGTATGGAAATTGGCTTCTGTTTATCTGTATTATAGAAACTGGCCAACTGGAAAATCAAGATTGATAGTGGTATGGCACAACATTAATTTATGGAATTTCGCTTTCTTTGAAAACAAACGCATTAAAACAACAACTTCTAAGGATTCACTAGATAAAGCATCTTCATCTTCTCTACCAATAAGCACTATATCCGGTAAAACAGGCCAGGAACCAGCGCGATTATAAAAGTGAGCTAAAGATGGTTTACACGTAAATATCCCGAAATCTATATCGCTTTGTTTTTCAATCCATTCAGTAGCTGCAGCAACTGTTTGTAAACCTAAACCTTGCCCATGATAATCTGGATCAGTCGCTACACAACTAAGTCCAGCTATATTAAATATTTGCCCATTATGATGGATAGTTTTGCGCACTACACCTGCATAGCTGACTAACTTTCCATCTATGTAGGAATAAAATGAGCGTACATTAAATTCTTTAAGGTGAGTTTCTGAAATTGTTTCCTTAGGCGTGGAATCGAAATCTGGCCAAACCTGCTGTAGCATTACAGCAATTTCGCGCCGTAATGCATCAGATGCTTGATTGTAGTCGGTTGATTGTACAATATGAGTTGTCATAAGTTATTCTCTCACTTTCTACTATGTTTAAATTCTATATATACTCAGTAAAAGCCAGCATCTTTAGATATCGTTAGGGTGGGATTTTTTCAATTTGTTTGAAATATATTTAAAAATCAGTTCCAGTCATTCGAGCTAGCATAAATTTTATTAAAAATATTGACTCGCAAGTAAAAGCTCTGATTTATTTGATGCTTAATAAGCTAAAAATAACATAAAGAGAATAGTCATTATTTTTTAGAGCATCCTAAAGTTTATCATCTAATAAGCCTGGAGTGAATCTCATGCTAAAGAGTAAACTATCCCTAGTAATTTACGGGATTCTAATAATGGTCATATTTGCATCTCCGAAAGAAGGAAACGCAGCTAACATATCTGATAAAGATTTTTATGATTCCTATAACACTTTATTGGCTCCGTATGCAAGTCGAACGATTCAAAGCAAACTTGGACCTTCGCATCAGTATAGTTTAACTGATGCGAAGGTTATAAAAATTGACCGATCCCCCAAATACACTTTTAACTTCATTGTCGTTGCAAAGTATCGAACTTATACAAACGCCCATAACCCACCAAATCATGTTGTAACAATTACTTATAACATTAATCCAAGTGGAGTAAAAGTTATAAACTTCAAACAAAAGAAAGAGTAAATAAACAGTGTATTCTATACGAACCTAGAAATTCCCTAGCAGAAGTAGTAATACTTACAACTTATATAAATAGGAAGAAATAGAAAATGAAATATCAAATTACATTCATATAAGTTTGAATATTTCAAGATATTAAATTTTTGATAGTTCATATATAATAGTGAAAAGAGTAGGGTTTTGTAACTATTTGTAAAAAAAGGAGGGTGCAAAATGAATAAAATAATACAATCTCAATCTCAATGGGATTTGGACAGGCTATATCCTCAAGAACAAAACTTCACGTTTTCTATAGAAACGATAGAAAGATTAAAAATTGAATATAAAGCAACAAAAGACTCAGTAATCATTTCACAACTTATACAGGCTATCGAAAAAGCAGAGTATTACTTATATTGCCGTGTTGTTGAAGATGAGAAGCATCCTGAAAATACTTTACTAAGTGTAAAAGTAAATCAATTAAAGAAAGAAGTTCAACTATTAATAGAATCTAGTAAGGGACAAAATGTTAATACAAATCATTCAAGTATTAAACTAATAGAAAATGAATTAAAAGCTTGGGAAGATATGTATACACAATTAAGAAATAAAATAGAAGTAATACACGATAAAGAGACTTTATCATTTGGACAAGCAAATTACGTTGCGATGAATAGTGATGAGCATAATGAAAGGTTAAAAGTATTCGATTCTCTTACAAATGCTTTGAATAAGGAAAAAGAAATCTTCGCTACTGTATTGAATCAAATAGGAAGATTACGTCATGCTAAAAGTGATGAAGTGGAAGGGACAGAGATTTTAAAACAATCACTACAAGCAAATGGCATCTCTGAAACTGCATTATCCCAAATGTGGAATGCAGCAGAACAAAATCTTACGAAGCTAGTAATTGCGTTAAACGGTTATAAAAAAGGAAAGAATTCAATTACATGGCACGAGCTAATGACATGGAAAGAAAGTAATGAGACTGCTATTCCTTTTTCAGTAGCAGTAAAAAACATATATGATGCACTAAAAAATATAGATGAAGAATTGGCACAGTTCGCACAGAATGCAATAGCGAATGGTTGGGTCGATGCTGAACCGAGAGATAATAAACCACCGGGTGGATTTTGTGCTCCTTTTTTCAGTGAAAAAGAATCCCGTATTTCACTTCGTTATGATGGAACAATTGATAGTGTAAGAGTACTTGCTCATGAACTAGGACATGCTTGGCATTTTTATGTTATGAGTTTTGAACAGTCTACGGCTTTTCTAGACGACTATCTTCCAATGAGTATAGCTGAATCAGCGTCTATTTTCTTTGAAACGGTAATCATGAATTATTTAATTCAAACAACAGATTGTGTAGAGATGAAAAAGTCATTGCTTAGCTGGAAAATAAGAAATAGTTTTAATTATGTTATGGCAATTCGTGCATCGTTTCAGTTTGAGAAGAAGTTTTATGAAGAATGCAAGGAAGGTCCTTTAAGTGCTGATGAAATTGAGAAATTATCTATAGCCGCGCAAGAAAAGGCATACGGAAATGCATTAACAGAATATCAGCCGTTTGTTTGGATGAAATACGTTCAATTTTATATAGCAGATGTTCCTTTTTATAATTATCCATACACATTTGGTTATTTAGTAAGTTTTAGTTTACTAGAATTAGCGAAAGAAAATAAAAGTGAATTTCATTTGAGGTATAAAGAATTTTTACGAGAAACGGGGAAATCTCCGGTTGAAGAACTGATGAAAAAACATTTTGAAATAGATCTAACAAGTGATGGATTTTGGAATAAAGCTTTTATACAGATTGATAAAGATATTGATGAGTATTTGCGGCTTATATAATGAAGGGTTTTTTCAGAATTGCATTTGAAGTATACAATTTAAGTGTGAACGTATAAAGGGGTAAGAAAGATGATAGAGCCATTATCTAACGAAAAGGCTAATTTAATTTTTAAAGAGTTAAAGGAAGAGTGCGAGAAACTATTTGACTTGAATATTCGAAAAGCAACACCTATTAATCGAGGATGGCTGAACTTAAAATGGAAGCTTGAAACGGATGCAGGAGTATATGTATTAAAACAATATAATAAAGACCGTTACAAATTGTACGACTCAAATCTTTTAGTACAAGCATTACAGCAGCAACAAAGATTGCATAATAATGGTTTATGTTGTCCGAAGTTATTAACTCATGAAAGTGATATTATTCACGTGTCAAAATCTAAAGAAAAATTTGTAGTATTAGAGCATCAAGAGGGAGAACTAGTGCCACCTGGTAAAGTGAATAAAAAGCAAATAAACTCTCTTGGGCAGATGATTGGCATTATGCACAAGTTGTTAAATGATGGATCTTTAATGAAAGGAAAAAATGCTCAATTTGTCCTACCAGCTCAAGAAAATCGGTTACTTCATTGGGAAAATAAGATAAGGGAAGCTAAACAACTTGGAAAACAGGAGAGTCTTCCCTTTATTAAACTACAAAAAGAGGTAACGAAATTTGTGGATACAGAACCATTTCAAACTAGTATAAAGGGCTGGGCTCACCGAGACTTATGGGTAGATAATTTCTTGTTTCATAAAAATGATGTATCTGCAATTCTTGATTTTGATCGTATGGGCTACGATTATTTAGATTTAGATATTGGTCGTACAGTTATATCATGTGCCTTGGATAATGGAAAGTTGAATATGGAACTTGTAGCATCGTTTTTAGAGGGGTATCGTAAGGAATTAGACTTTACAGCCGGCAGGATTGTTCGAACAATTCAAATGTTGTGGTATATGGAGAGTGCATGGTGGATTAATGCCAATATGGATCAACACAGTGTACCACCGACGCGTTTTGCAGAAGAAATGATTTGGATAGCTGAAAATTACGGAGAACTACATAATATGCTAGCGTATTTATAAATAAAAAAGGGGATTACATATATGAACAGAATCGGCATTATCGGTGCAATGCAAATAGAAATAGACTTACTTTTGGAAAAACTACATATACATGAGGAACATACAGTTGCCAACATGCCTTTCTATAAGGGAGAGTTCATGGATACAGAAGTTATTATTACTCGCTCTGGTGTAGGAAAGGTAAATGCTGCCGCATGTACACAAATATTAATTAATAAGTTTGATGTAGATTGTATTATTAATACAGGTGTTGCGGGTGGATTACATCCTGATGTGAAAGTCGGCGATCTAGTTATTTCTACAAATGTTACGCATCATGATGTTAATAAAAATCAAATGAAGAATCTATTTCCTTTTCAAGAAACGTTTCATGCAAGCGAGGAATTAAGAGATTTAGCCCGAAAAGCTGTTAATAGTAGTAGTTTAAATATTACTGTTCATGAAGGAAGAATCGTCAGCGGAGAATGCTTCGTCGAGGATTCAAAATTAAAGGCGCAATTAGTCACTGAATATGCACCTCATTGTACAGAAATGGAAGGAGCAGCAATTGGACATGTTGCTTATATAAATGACATACCATTTCTAGTTATGAGATGTATTTCTGACAGTGCAGATGATTCAGCGCAAGTTTCATATGATGATTTCGCGAAAACCGCAGCGAATTATTGTTCCAAAATTATTGTCGAGATGCTTAAAAATATTTCGAGTAAAGCTGTATTGTAGTTCATAAGTAAAGAATGGGAGAGAATATCATGTTACAAGCACTAATTTTCGATATGGATGGAACTTTATTTCAAACAGATAAAATTTTAGAGTTATCACTAGATGATACATTTGATCATTTACGGTCACTACAATTATGGAATACGATAACACCAATTGATAAATATCGTGAAATTATGGGTGTACCTTTACCTAAAGTTTGGGAAGCTTTATTACCTAATCATTCTAATGAAGTAAGGGAACAAACAGATGCATATTTTTTAGAAAGACTAATTGAAAATATAAAGAGCGGAAATGGTGCTTTATATCCGAATGTAAAGGAAGTTTTTAGTTTTATAAAAGAAAATAATTGTTCTGTTTACATTGCTAGTAACGGCTTAACGGAATATTTACAAGCAATCGTATCTTATTATGATTTAGACCAATGGGTTACGGAAACATTCAGTATTGAACAAATACACTCGCTAAATAAAGGTGACTTAGTTAAAGGTATTTTGAAGAAGTATGATATAAAAAAGGCAGCGGTAGTTGGGGATCGTTTATCGGATATTAACGCTGCAAAAGATAATGGTTTAATTGCGATTGGATGTAATTTTAATTTTGCACAAGAAGATGAACTTGCTCATGCTGATTTAGTAATTGATGATTTAATGGAACTGAAGAGAATATTACCAGAATTGAAGAATACGTACATAATAAAATGAATAAGTTCACATTCAAATGAATGCTCAGGATAATATATTCTTGGGCATTTTTATTTTTCAAAAAGATACATTTGGATAGAGAAAGTGGGGGATTAAGCTGGAAGATATACAAATTAAGCAGATTGAAGATTTGTTTAAATATGAGATTAATCACCTTATTCAAGAAAGTACAAAAGAGGGATTTAACTTCTTAATAAAACTAATAAATGAATATGAAAGTAAAAGAAATACATTTAGTAAAACGGGCGAATGTTTATATGGCATTTTTCGAGGTGATACGTTAATTGGAATCGGGGGATTAAATCAAGATCCGTATACGAAAGTTAATAAGATTGGCAGATTGAGGAGATTTTATATTTCAAAGGATTATCGGCGCATCGGATTAGGGAAGTTGTTATTAAAGAAACTATTAAGACATGCGGAAAAGTATTTTCACGTTGTTGTTCTACATTCGGATACAAAGCAAGGTGAGGAGTTTTATAGCGCAAATGGATTTGTAAAAATCGGAAATTATAAAGGTTCAAGTCACCTGATAAGATTGTAGAAAGGTTCTATACTCAAGTATGGAACCTTTCTTATGCAATTACATCTTAACATTCATTTGTTTCAATAAACCCTTCGGATCACCTTTTACATAATAAAAATGGGGATTATTCTCATCATCGTAAAGCATAATGTAAGGTTTTTCATTAAGTGGGAGAAGGATGAGTACTTCATCGATTGTTGTATGTAACCATTGATTTGTAATAGGAACAGGTTTTGATAACGGGATTTTTATCATATGACCATCTTTCGGAACGACATTTAAGTTTTTAAATGGACCAGTAATTGATTTTGCGTATTGAACTGCTTCTTTTTGAATGGCTGAATCTAAAGATTGTTTTTGGACCACCATTTCTTTTTTACAATCAAATACTTCAATTTGTTTATTTGTATTTGCGAATGCATTTGTTGATAATAAAAAGAAGAGAAGAGTAATGACTCCTATTTTTTTGAACATGAAACAACACCTCACACTTACTATACCCTCAAACGTTGTAAATATTTTTATGTCACATTGATGTAACAAAGAAGTTGTATGATAAAATTGATATTTGTTTATAAGTAATGGAGGAAATGTAATGAAAGTATTAATCGCGGATGATGAACAAGATATGCTGAAAATTTTAAAAGCATATTTTGAAAAAGAAGGCTTCGAAGTTTTATTAGCAAAAGATGGAGAGGAAGCACTTCAAATATTTTATGATGAGAAAATTGACTTAGCTATTTTAGACTGGATGATGCCGAAAAGTAGTGGTATTACTGTCTGTCAGGAAATGAAAAAGAATTCGAGTGTAAAAGTATTAATGCTTACTGCGAAAAGTGAAAGTGAAGATGAACTAGCAGCTCTTCAAAGCGGGGCAGATGAGTATGTGAAAAAACCATTTCACCCAGGAGTGCTAATTACGCGAGCGAAAAAGCTTGTACAGCATGAAGATGTTATTCAAGTTCAAGATTTAAAAATAGATTTCACCAAAAATAAAGTATATAAAAATGAGAAAGAATTAGACATTACAAAGACAGAATTACAATTAATAAAGTGCTTTTTAAATCACAAAGGCACGATTTTAACGAGGAAAAAGTTGTTAGATATCGTCTGGGGATTTGATTATTTTGGGGAAGAGCGAACGGTTGATACGCATGTAAGAAGATTACGTAAAAAAATAGGAGGAAATATTATAAAGACACATCGCGGTTTAGGATACAGTTTGGAGGAAGAGTGTGAATAAACTCGGTAAAAAGTTATTTTTCAGCATCTCTTTAACAGTCATCCTTATTTTTGCCATCTCTTTATTATTAATTAACTATTTTTTACCAAAATATAATGTGCACAAAACACGCGAAAGCTTAGAAGGCATTACAGCGCAAATCCAGTCAATACCGCGTAAAGAACTGGATGATGCTATAAATCATATTGAAAATGAAGGTAATGTTACGATTGCGTATACATCAATAAATAGTTCAGAAGATGCTATTAATGAAGAATTACGCATGCAACTTACAAAAAAGAGAGTTGCATTGAATAAACTTTGGATTACAAAAGAAGAAATTACGAAAGTGAAGTACCTCGGACAATCGAATAAAATATATGATCAAGAAAAGATAAAATCTAGTTTTTTTGCGAAATACATTGCGAAAGATGATATGTTGATTTTAGTAGGAGTTTCTATCGCACATTCCAATGAAGTAATTAAAACGCTTAACTCATTTTATATATACATTTTGGGATTCTCACTATTTCTTATTATCGTGCTCGTCTGGATTTTTTCAAAAACAATCACTACACCACTGAATGAATTGAGTGATGTCGCAGAAGATATTTCACGTCTGAAATTTAAACGGACGAAAGTTAAAACGAATGATGAAATAGGTGATTTAGCAAATAGTATAAACATTATGAGTGATAAATTACATGAAGCACATCAAGATTTAACAGATCGAAATGACCACTTAAAACGATTTATGGGCGATGTAACTCATGAATTAAAAACACCAATCGCATTAGTAAAAGCATATTCTATGGGAATAAAAGACGGTTTAGATGATGGCACATATGTTGATACAATCATTAAACAAACAGATCAAATTTCAAATTTAATTGAAGAGTTATTGCGATTTTCTAAACTAGAAAGAGATATTTTACAAAAAGAAGAATTCCCTATTGAACCACTAGTACAAAGTATAATAGATAAGCATAAGATTGAACTGGAGTCGAAAGAAATTAAGTTGCAAGTGAACTATAGTGTTGGTGACACGATTGTTTATGCTGATTTAAATAAAATGAGAATGGTCTTTCAAAATTTAATTTCTAATGCGATAAAATATACAACGAATCAAAATATAAAAATCACATTAGAAGAGAAAAATGGCATTGTGTATTTTCAAATTCAAAATGGTATTGCTGCTGAGGGAATTAAAGAGATAGATAAAATTTGGGAGCCTTTTTACGTATTAGAGTCTTCTCGCAGTAAAGAAAAATCAGGTACTGGATTAGGATTAGCGATTGTAAAAAGTATATTAGAAAGACATGGTTTTGAATACGGAGTTTCGGTAGAAGATGGAGAAATAAAATTTTATATGTATATAGAAAGGAACTAATTGTTATTAGTTCCTTTTCTATTATCTTGAAAGATTCGAATGTTTTACAAATTTCTCAACTTTCTACGAAATATAAACTGAATTTTCTGCATTTTTAATGTGTAGTAAAAGAAGGAATATATGGGGAGGGAAGGGCATGAGGAAAAAGAAATTAGCAATAACACTTTCAGCTATATTATCTTTAACAATTACTTCAGGAGTTTCTAGTATGACTGCACATGCAGAAAATGAAGGGAGCTCTGTAAAAGACAAAAATGTTATGTTAAATGGTCAAATTTCAGAGGATTTAATGTCAAATACGAAAATTGAATTAGAAAATGGGATGACGAAGCCAATCTATTCACTTGATGAAGCCATCGTAGAAAATCTATTTGTAGAGACAGAAGTTGATAGTGATCGTGATGGTAAAAAAGATCGTGTATCAGTAAAGGTTATGCGTCCAAAGACGAACCCAGATGTGAAAGTCCCCGTTATTTATGAAATGAGTCCATATCGATCTGGATTAAAAGATGTTCCTGTTTATAATGTTGATGAAGAATTGAATGCATATGGAGGAAAACCGTATGGAGCTGTTAATCTTGGTTCATACGGAAATTATTACGTTCCAAGAGGATATGCAGTCATTTTAGGTGAAAGTATCGGAACTGGGAAATCAGATGGATGTCCGACCACTGGAGATGAGCAAGAAATACTAGGGACGAAGTCTGTCATTGATTGGGTGAATGGGCGTGCAAAAGCATATACAGAGGATGGTAAGGAAGTAAATGCAAATTGGTCTACGGGCAATGTAGGGATGACAGGAGTTTCTTATAATGGTACATTACCAAATGCTGTCGCAACGACAGGAGTGGAAGGGTTAAAAACAATTATTCCAATCGCAGCGATTAGTAGTTGGTATGATTATTATCGTGCAAATGGTGCGGTCATTGCGCCAGGTGGGTATCAAGGGGAAGATACGGATAATATGGCAGAAGCAGTACTAACAAGGGAGAATCCTGAAGTTTGCGGACAAGTTATAAAAGAGCTAACTGCTGGACAAGACCGAAAAACTGGTGATTATAATGATTTTTGGGATAAACGTAACTATGTAAAAGACGTTAAAAATGTAAAAGCGAGCGTATTTGTCGTTCATGGTTTAAACGATTGGAACGTAAAGACGAAGCAGTTTTCTCAGTGGTGGGAAGCTCTTGGTAAAAATAATGTTCCGCGTAAAATGTGGTTGCATCAAGGTGGACACGGCGGAACATCAAGTAATAACTGGCAACAAACGCAAAATAAATGGTTCGATTATTGGTTATATGGAATTGAAAATGGAGTTATGGATGAACCGATGGTAGATGTACAACGTGAAAATAAGACGTGGCAAAAAATAAAAAATTGGCCAGATCCAGCGGCTGTACCGTCAAAAATCCGTATGTATTTAAGTAATAAAGCAGTCAATTTACCATTAAGTATGGGATCAGTAAACAATGTTTTCTCATTAGTAGATGATGCTAAAATAAAGTCAAATCAACTAGCAGAAAACCCTGAGTTAGAAATAGCGAATCGATTAGTATATACAATGCCTGTACTGCAAAAAGATATGCGAATAAGTGGTACGCCGAAGATTTCAATTAAAGGGAATATTGATCGGTCTGTATCAAATTTAACAGCATTACTCGTTGATTATGGCGGGGCGAAGCCTGAAATTGTAACGAGAGGTTGGATGGATCCACAAAATTTAAATAGTATAGAGAATTCAACAGCGATTCAACCTGGTAAAGATTATACATTTACATGGGACATGCAGCCAGATGATTACGTATTTAAAGCAGGACATCAAATTGGAGTCGTATTAATCTCAAGTGACTATGATTATACAATTAGACCGAAAGCAGGAACAAAGCTTACGGTGAAATTGAGTGAATTGACATTACCGATTGTGAAGTAAATGGTTTATGATGAAGAGCTTACTATAGTAAGCTCTTTTATTTATAATCAGAATTTTTGATTTTTACATTCCCAATCGGAAGGGAATATTATACAATGTAAATATATTACATGGAAAGTGAGTGATAAATTATGACAGTCAGCTCTTTCGAATTTTCATTGAAATTTGAGGTACGGAAAGATTAAGCAAATTAGAATCTTCCGTACACATAAAACGGAGGAGAAAATAAATGTTTAGTTTTTATAGTGCACTTTGTACGGAACTTTATGATTACACAAAACCTGTCGGTTATTCTTTAAATGGTGATATTGAGTATTACAAAGAACGTTTAAATAATTGTGAGGGAAGAATTCTCGAAGCAGCAGTAGGATCAGGGCGTGTCATTATTCCACTTCTTGAAGCTGATTTTAAAGTTGATGGGATAGATTATTCACCTGAAATGCTAGATTCTTGCCGTATGCGGTGTAAAGAGAGAGGCTTGCATCCTAATTTATATGAAGGAAGCTTACAACAATTTTCAATGCCACATAAATATGAAGCGATAATAATTCCTACTGGATCCTTTTGTTTAATTGAAAATCGTGATGATTCTATAAATGCTCTGAAATGTTTTTATCGACATCTTAATCTAGGCGGGCGTTTAATTGTAGATCTTGCGCTTCCATATGACTGGAAGACGGGTGAGATTCATACATCGACTTTTTCTCTACCAAGCGGGGACGGAATTACATTAGAAAATAAATCAATTGAAATAGATTGGCTTAACCAAGTAACTGTATCATATTTAAAATATGAAAAATGGAGTAAAGGAAAGTTAGTACAAACTGAACTACAACGTTTTGCAATGCGGTGGTATGGAATAGAAGAGTTTAGACTCCTTTTAGAAAGTATAGGTTTCACTGACATTACTTGCTCTGCTGACTATGTTTATGAAAAGCAACCGTCAAATGCAGAACAAATTATTACTTTTGAAGCTGTACGAAAGGAATAATATAGGAATTATTCATGAAAATAAGGCAATCGACACAACATCGACTGCCTTATTTTCAATTTTAGGATATGTTTTATTTCATTGTTTATAGAGAAAGATCGGAGGAAAATAAATGAAATTCATCTTAATATTTGGCCCGCAAGCAGTCGGGAAAATGACAGTCGGACAAGAATTAGCGAAACTAACAGATTTGAAAATTTTTCATAATCACATGACCATTGATTTAGTAAGTCCATTTTTTGATTATGGTACAAAGGAAGCAAAAAGATTAGTAAGTTTGTTTCGTAATGAAATATTTGAAGAAGTGTCTAAAAGTGATTTATACGGAATGATTTTTACATATGTATGGGCATTTGATCTTCAATCGGATTGGGATTACATAAACCATGTAGTAAGTATTTTTGAATCAAAAGGCGCAGCAGTATATTTTGTAGAGCTCGAGGCAGAATTAGACGAAAGATTAGAGCGAAATAAAAGTCCACATAGACTAGAGCATAAACCGAAAAAAAGAGACATTGAATGGTCTGAAAAAAATTTAAAAGAAACGATGAAAAAACATAGATTAAATTCATTTCATGATGAAATTGAAAAAGAAGAGTACATAAAAATTAATAATACTCATTTGAGTGCTAAAGAAGTAGCTGTAATGATTAAGGAAAAATTCCGATTGTAAAATACTTAAATGCTGTTACGTTTTCATTGTCCAAGCATTCTCCTACTAACTACATATACTATTTATATTAAGGACGGTCACTAATTTATTGAGAAACCGTCATTTATATATAAATGACAACTTTGGAAGGAGGTAAGAAAAATTTGGAAAATGAACAGCCAGGAAGAATTGAAAATCAAGTGTATTCTAATCGAGTCGTAAGATCAGAATTTGATAAGCATTGGGAAACTTGTATTTCAAAAAGTGGTTATGTAATCTATGTAGCGACAAGTGATCATGCTGAAGTAATAGTTTTACTTTCAGATGGTTCAAGTAAATTATTAATCTTCGAAAAAGGCGGTAAAGTAATAGTAGGCGGTGGTGGAACAAGCCATTATAGTAAACCGCATATTGCAAGAAACATTTAATGTAAAAATGATAATCGAGAAGACGCTGGTAACCTTATAGTATTTAATTTGTATATAGAGATGTTAATCGTAAAGCAAGTTTTTGTTTTAGATTCTGGCGTTTTTTGTAACAAAAATAAGATGAAAAAGATCTTTAACGTATAAAGGTCTTTTTTGTTTTATTCACAAATAAAATTAATGGAGGTGAGCTAATAATGAAAAATAGTGGAGTAACCTATGTTCTTTTGGGAATTCTCCTATTTGACCTTACATATATAACTTCCGTAATTTACGCGGGTTCATTAGAAATTTGGGATAGACCAAGCGGAAAATTCTTTACTGCATTTTATGAAATTTATGGTGCAGCTTTATTGATAATTTCAATTTGTTTTATTGTAGCGGGGATATACTGTATACATAAAAAAGTGTAATAAAATACGGTAATAATCATTTTTGCAAATATAAATAAGGTTTGTTGTATTAAATTATTAAAATAAAAAACGATCAATCTTTCATGTATATTACATGAAAGATTGATCGTTTTTATGTGTTGAGGGACTCTTTAGAATAATTGCAGTGTTTGGATTAATAGTTAAAAATGTAATTGTTTGTGTATGATTTAAATATCATTTCGTCAAATGAATGTCACATAAAAGTCTTATAGTGTATGTAGAAAGTGAAACATACACCAAGCAGGAGATGGAATGATGAAAAAATCGTTACAATATATATTCATATTACTTACGTTAGTTACTTTAAGTTATGTAATTTATACTAACTATGAAAAGCAGAAACAGATTAAAAATAATAAACAAGTAATTAGTGAAGTGGCAATGAGGTATGGTATTCCAGATTGGATACCATTATCAATTGCTGATCATGAAACAAAGTTTAATCGAAAAGCGATAGGGGACAACGGAACATCTTTCGGATTATTCCAATTACATCGTGGTGGTTTAGCACCAGTACAATTATCGGAAGAGAGCTTAATGGATTCACGAATAAATACAACAATAGCAATTTCAAGTATGGTCAAATCGTATGAACGTGGTGTGAAAAAAGGACTGCAGGATTGGGAGTTGCTTAAATATGTTGCTAATACATCAGGGTGGCCAGGAAACTTAGGGGGAGAATGGACAGATAATAATACGAAATATAATAAAGGGCTAGAACAATCATATCAATTATATAAAAAAGAGAAGTAGATATAAAAAGGCATTTTCAATTTGGGGAAATGTCTTTTTTATGTTATAGTATAAAAGTGTTTGGACGTTATGTTATTTCGATATATCTTCAAATTTGTTATGTAGTATTTTTATATTAAATAACTACTAAAATCATTTTTTTATATAAGGAGTAAGAAGTAGGGATATGAAAAATATAGATTTTATACTAGAAAGTGATGAATCATTAAAGCCGTCAGAACGATTAGTACTATTATTATTAGAGAAGCATAGAATGTTATATACGAACGATCTATTAGCTCTTTCAAATTTATCATATAAAACATTAACAGATTCACTAACAGCACTCGTTTTAAAGTCTTATGTTTTAAAGGATACAGGTAAGGGAAGAAGGCAGAATTGTTATAGATTAGTATGATAAGAGTACTGCTATAGATTCTCGCTATATATGTATTTTCAAATATAAGGATAAATTCCATTTTTATTTTCAAATGATAAAAAACTATTAATTTAAGTAAATAGCCGGTTTTGATATGTAAAGAGTTCATGGCTGCTAAATATATAATTTCATTTCATTTTTATTAATGTTTATTAGTTGTAAGTGAAAATGATATTTTTTTAAACAATTATAAAAATGAAATTCAAAAACAATCTACTCATTAGAGTCGGTTGTTTTTTTATTAGGATAGCGAATTATAAAAATAATATTATTATGTAAACTTAATTATTTAGAAAGGAACATGTGATTATTAATGGAATTTATTAAGGGGTACTTAATATTTGTATACATGGAGGTTCATTATGGAACAAATCATATCAATATCACAAGCAGTCATAAGCGGGGAAAAAGAAAAGGTAGTAGAAATCATTAATACGGATCCAAGTGTTGTTAACTCATTTAGTGAAGATGGATGGACACCGCTTCACTTAGCTGCTTATTTTGGACAGAAAGAAATTGCAAGTTTCCTTTTAGAACAGGGAGCAGAAATACATATTAGAGCAAAAAACGAAAATGAAAATACACCTCTTCAAGCAGCAATTGCGAATAAGCAAAGTGAGCTTGTAGCTTTCTTAATTGAAAAGGGATCAGATGTGAATGCTGTGCAAAGTGGTGGCTGGACAGGACTTCATGAAGCAGCGTTATTAGGAAATGAAGAAATCATTATATTACTTCTTGAAAATGGTGCTAATAAAATGATTAAGAAAAATGATGGGAAAACGGCATATGATATTGCTTTAGAAAAAGGGCATGAATCCCTATTACATCATTTGCAAGAGGAAGTGAGCTTATGATTAGCCACTGGAATGTAGGGATTTTTCTTTTTAATGAAGTGGAAGTGTTAGATTTTGCGGGTCCATTTGAAGTTTTTTCCGTTACAGCAACAAGTGAAGGTCAACCATTTACAGTTTATACTGTTAGTCAAGATGGAGAAATGATTACAGCGAGAAATGGATTAAAGGTACAACCGGACTATAGTATCGAAAACTTGCCTCCAGTTGATATTTTAATTATTCCTGGTGGGTTAGGTGTTAGAGAAAACGAAATGAAAAGTGAAATAATAACAAATTGGATCCGCGAGCAAATGAAAGAAGTAAAGTTAATGACTTCTGTTTGTACGGGTGCGCTTTTACTTGCGAAAGCTGGATTACTCGATGGCTTCAAAGCGACAACACATTGGGCAAGTATTGAAAGTTTTAGAAATGATTTTCCGAATGTGGAAGTATTAGAGAATGTAAAGTTTGTAGATGAGGGGCGTATTATTACGTCTGGTGGAATTTCAGCCGGAATTAATATGTCATTTCATATTGTGAAAAATTTGTTGGGTGCTGAGGTTGCTGAAGAAACAGCGAAGAGAATGGAATATGATATAGATTTAAAATATTAAAAGTAAAACAAGACGAGCAGTTGGATATTTCCAGCTGCTCGTCTTGTTTTATATTGACTGAATATGCGCTAATTCCTCATCTGTAAGAATCGGACGGATAGACGAGTCTGCATTTTCTTTCGCTTGTTTTTCTGTTTTTGCGCCAGGAATTGCGACCGATACCGCTGGATGAGTGAGGACATAACGAAGTGCAAGTTGCCCTAAGGTTTGATTTTCATTTGAGAGTAATCGTAGTTTCTCTACTTTTTGTAAATCTTCTTGAAACCACTTTTCTTTTGGCCATTCTTTGCGTAAATCTCCGTCAAGAAAAGTTGTTTTATTTGTAAATTTTCCAGTTAATATCCCCATTTTTAAAGGGCCGCGTATAACAGCTCCTAAATTGTTCTCCTGTAGGTAGGGCAGTATGTCGTTTTCTGGTTTTCGGTTTAATATGTTGTAATCAAGTTGCACAACATCAATTTCATTGTTTTTATTGAAGTGTTTTATATATTGTATGTCGTGAGTTGAAACACCAACAGCTCTTACTTTTCCGTCCCGTTTTAATATTTCAAATGCTCGTAAAAATGCTTCTGTTTCTTCTTGTTTATCCCACCAAATGTGACAGAAATAAACATCAATATAATCTGTTTCTAGGCGCAGTAAGCTAGTTTCAAATACTGCGATCACTTTTTCTGCAGTATTATAAACAGGCTCTCCACTTGGATCATAGTGATGCCCAATTAAACCGCCTTTCGTTGATAAAACGATATTATTACGGTGCTCTCTTATCGCTTGAGTTACTAACCTTTCACTATGTCCTAATCCGTATACATCAGCAGTATCAATAAAGTTTACGCCACATTCAATTGCTTTCTTCATAGCGGTTATAGATTGTTTGTCGTTAACAGGACCCCATTCATCGCCGCCAATCGCCCACGCTCCAAAGCCAATTTCAGAAACAGTAATTCCAGTTTTACCTAATGTACGGTAGTGCATCATTTTTCCTCCTTGTAAGCATGTTATAACATCGGTATGCAAAACTAGAATTTATATGTGTAAAAATGTTTTCTACAATTGGGGAAAAAGAATAACATAAAATACTATTTTATAGCAGCATAAATAAAAATTCTCATTTTAAATACAGAGATGTCGTCGAACGCTATCTCTAATTGGTTAATTTGTGAGATTTTTTTGTGAAGGAGGTTATTTTATAAGAATAGAATTTAAGTTAGTAAGAGATCGTGCCTATGGTAGTGAGAAAATATGGGTTAGGGGGATTTGAAAATGAGGAAACTCAAAAGAGTCAATGTTCCTAATATACCAGAGCAACTATCACAGCCTAACGACAAGCGAACTATAAATAAGAAGAAGTTAAGGCGTTTTATTTTCATGTTCATTTTTATTGCTGCGACTACTTTGTACGTTCAATATATTTTAACGAAACAACAAGAAGTAATTAATGGCAAAAAAAATACAATAACAAATCAAAAGAAACAATTAGTTTCTTTAAAGAAAGATCAAGGTTCTTTAAAGACTAACATTGAGAATTTAACCGATAATGAAGAAGAGATTTTAAAGTTTGCTAGAAAAGAGTATCAATTTTCTAAGTCAAACGAAACAATATTCGTATTGCCAAAGTGAAGTGGTGGAACAGTTAGCGATAGCTAACTGTTTTTTTATGTATGAGGGAAAAGTTGTTTGTAGTGTGAATGTCATGGTACAAGGAGCAATGACATATTGTAAAAATGAGAAGTTTGAGCCAATTTTAATTGTTTCAAGAGATTTTCATAATTATGGAATATATGTCAAGATAAATATTGTTAAAATTCTGTCAATTTTATATAATACAAGGTAAGCGGATACATTTTTTAATCAACGTTGAGTTAACAGCTTATACGTCTGTTAAGAAAACCGTTATCCTCGTATAAGAAAGGAAGATAGCTGTGTACGCTTCAAATACAATTTACGTCGTAGGGGATGCGAAAGCACCTCAAAATAATCCCATTACCGAAAAGTTCAAAAGTTATTTTGTAGCATTTGTACTTGAGAAGGATACAGGGGAAATTGTAGATGCAGATTGCTCAGCCACAATTGCATTAACATCTCAATTTGTTAAATATTTGTTTCTACATAAAAATATTAATGACCCAGCATTAGTAACAGAAATAAAAAATCGGTACTTCGGTTCGTCTCAAAAGGCGCTACTTGTAGCGCTAAAGGATGCACAGAAAAAATATAATCAGATCGCTGCTTTGTCTACCCATTCATAGACAAAATCCAGCCGTAAGAATCTTCTTATGGCTGGATTTTTTTGTTTCGCATTAACGGAAAAGCCACCCGGATATTAAAGTATCACTCTATAAACAATGAAAGGATGAACAAAATGAAAATTACCGATGTGAAGGTAAACCGCCGACATGTAAAGCTTCATACACCGTTTAAAACTGCGCTTCGCACTGTAACGGAAATCGAAAGTATAGATGTGTTTATTCATACAGATGAAGGGATTGTTGGAAAAGGAGCTGCTGCAGCAACACCGGTTATTACAGGTGATTTTGCCAACGGGATTGAGGAAGCAATATTAGGGCCAATTCGCTCCGTATTAGTTGATAAAGATGTGCTGCAATTTCAAACGTTATTGTTACACATTCAAATGAGCTGTATAGGAAATACAAGTGCGAAAGCGGCGGTAGATATGGCTTTATACGATGTATATTGTCGATTTCACAACATACCGTTATACGCATTACTGGGTGGGAAGAAAGAGATTCATACTGATATTACAGTAAGTGTGGATGAGCCTTTATTAATGGCAAAAGAAGCGAAAAAGCATATCGAAAAGGGATTCCAAACATTAAAAATTAAGGTGGGTAAAGAGGCACATTTAGATTTAGAACGCATAGAGGCAATTCGAAATGTAGTACCAAAGAATACGACGTTACGTTTAGATGCAAATCAAGGATGGAAACCGAAAGAAGCGGTTTCTATTATTAGAGAAATGGAGAATAGAAATTTAAATATAGAATTTGTAGAACAACCAGTTCATGCAAAAGATTGGGAAGGATTAAAGTACGTGAAGGACAATGTACAAACGCCTATTATGGCAGATGAAAGTATGTTTTCGGCAAGCGATGCATTAAAGATTGTCCAAGGAGGATATGCAGACCTACTTAATATTAAATTAATGAAATGCGGCGGCATACGAGAAGCATGGAAAATTGCAGATATTGCGGAAGTAGCAGGTGTGAAATGTATGGTTGGAAGTATGATGGAACCTTCACTTTCAGTTAGCGCTGTTGCCCATTTAGCTGCGGCACATCCGAATATTCATTACTTTGATCTTGATGCACCGTTATGGTTAGTAGAAGAGCCAGAACGGATGACTTACACTGGTCCAAAGGTAAACCTGCATTCTATAGTGAATATACAATCTTAGAAGTAGTACCTAGTAAACTATCTTATAAGGGGGATATATATGAAAAAAGTAGGAACTGCATTTTTAACAACTTTATTTATATTTTCATCGTTTACTTCTGTGAATGCTGAAGAGAAGAAGGATAGTAAAGCATTTATAGATGTATCTGCTGCAACGTTATGGACTGCACCAGATTCATTACGACCAATTGATGCACCGAGTGCGACAAATCCAGTTGATTTATGGAAGTGGACGAAATCAATGACGCTAGATGAGAAGCTTTGGTTAACGAGTGCAAATAAATTAGAAACGCAAGCGCTACTCGGTCAAGAAGTAACAGTAATTGATAAAAAAGGTGATTGGGTAAAAGTACTAGTGCACGGACAGCCAACGCCGCGAAATGAAGAAGGGTATCCAGGGTGGATGCCTGAAAAACAATTAACGTATAATCAGGAATTTGCAGATAAAACAAACGAAGCTTTTGTATTAGTAACGAAACCGACAGCAATTGTATATATTAACCCTTCTGAAAAACATAAATCGCTAGAAGTCAGTTATAATACGCGTTTACCGCTATTAAGTGAAGATACGATCTCATACCGCGTATTGTTGCCAAATGGTCAGAAGGCGTGGCTACGGAAAAATGATGGAACTGTTTACCATTCTCAAAATGATATTCCGACTCCAACCGCTGATGACTTAATAAACACCGGAAAAATGTTTTTAGGATTACCGTATATATGGGCTGGTACAAGTGGTTTTGGATTTGATTGCTCTGGATTTACACATACGATTTATAAATCACATGGCATTACAATACCGAGGGATTCTGGGCCACAATCAAAAGCAGGAATTGCGGTTGGTAAAGAAAACCTACAAAAGGGCGATTTAATATTCTTTGCACATAATCAAGGAAAAGGTAGTGTTCATCACGTTGCCATGTATATTGGTGATGGAAATATGATTCACTCTCCAAAGGCTGAAAGATCAGTAGAAATTATACCGCTAAATACACCAGGATATATAGAAGAATACGCTGGTGCTCGTCGTTACTTACCTTAAAAAAGATAGGGGGGCTTTATATGAAAAAGGTTGTTCGCTACTCATTAGTTAGTACTCTACTTGTATCTTCATTTTTAGTAGGCTGTGCTAAAGAAAAAACAGCTACAAAGCCGAAAGCTGAGAAGAAAGTATTACAACTACTAGAAACGGGTGAAATTCCATCATTAAATTCAGGGAAAGTAACAGATGCGGTATCATTTAACGTTTTGAATAACGTAATGGAAGGGTTATTCCGTTTATCGAAAAATGATGAAGTGATTCAAGCGGGAGCACAAAAATATGAAGTGAGTAAAGATGGTAAGACATATACATTCCACTTACGTGATGCGAAATGGTCTAACGGAGATCCAGTAACAGCTCATGATTACGTATATGCTTGGAAGCAACTTATAAATCCAGATACAGCCTCTCAATATGCATATATCGCGTACGATGTGAAAAATGCGGAGAAGATAAATAAGAAACAATTAGGCTTAGAAGAATTAGGTGTGAAAGCAAAGGATGATAAAACGTTCATTGTAGAGCTGGAACATCCTGTACCGTATTTTACGAAACTACTCATTTTACCATCTTTCTATCCAATTAATGAAAAATATGCGAAGGAGCAAGGTGATAAATACGGGTTAGAGGCAAATAAAGCGATATATAATGGGCCGTTTACATTATCAGAGTGGAAGCACGAAGCGAGCTTTACAATGAAGAAAAACGATAAATATTGGGATAAAAAAGAAGTGAAGTTAGATGAAGTAAACTATCAAATTGTTAAAGAAATTTCAACTGCGGTAAATTTATATGAGACAGATAAAGTTGATAGAGCTGTCATTTCAACAGAATTTGTAGATAAATATAAAAATAATAAAGAGTTGAAACAATATACAGATCCGGTTATGTATTTCTTCCGTTTCAATGAAAATGTGCCGATTCTTAAAAATAAAAATGCACGTCTTGCGCTAAGTACAGTGTTTGATAAAAAGGGCTTGGCGACATCATTTTTAAATGACGGATCAGTTGCTGCGAATTATTACGTACCAAAAGGATTCTTAAAAGGACCAGATAAGAAAGACTTTAGAAGTACGGCAGGCGAGTTTAATAAGACGGATGTAAAACAGGCAAAGGAATATTGGGAAAAGGCGAAGCAAGAGACAGGCACAAATGAAGTGACGTTAGAACTATTAAACTATGACTTAGAGAACTTTAAAAAAGTAGGAGAATATATTAAAGAACAGCTTGAGAAAAACTTACCGGGGCTAAAAGTAAATGTGAAATTACAACCACATACGCAAAAACTAGCGTTAGAGAAGAAAAAAGAATACGAAATGTCGTTATCACGTTGGTTACCTGATTATCCAGATCCAATGACATACTTAGAAGTTTTCCTTTCGGGAAGTACCGTAAATAATACAGGATATGCAAATCCAGAATACGACGCTTTAATTAAGAAGATTAAAACAGAGTTAGGTAATGATGAAAAAGCTCGTTGGAAAGCACTACAAGATGCGGAAAAAGTGCTCCTTGATGATGCGGTAATTGCACCAGTATTCCAGCGCGGTCTTTCTTACTTACAAAAACCATATGTGAAAGAATTATATGTACATCAATTCGGTCCAGCTACAAGTTTAAAATGGGCAGATGTACAAAAATAAAGTGATGGAGAAACAGACTTCACGTATGTGATAGTCTGTTTTTTCTTATAGCTTCAAATGAATTATAGACATTTTATAAGTTTTTTCATCGCTTAAAAATAAAATTATTACATAAATTAAAGTGTGAAATTTATGTAGAATCTTGTATAATTAACATGTTTCTTTGGAAGCATTTTCTTGCGCTATTTGTATAGGACTTAATAGAGCAAGGGAGGAAATACATACATGTATATAATAGATAAATAGAATGGAACATGTATAGAAAAAAGGAGAAAAATGATGACGTGTCATAAACAAGGGTTACAATTTATTCGTAATAGAAAGAGGAATAAACGATGAAGATGAAGCATGCTTTTGGTCCAATTATTTTAGCGTGTCTACTCTTTTTCATTGTATTGCTTATTCCATCTAAGAGTTTAGTGTCACTAATAAGCGATAAAAAAATAGAAGATGCAGCAACTTCCTTACAAAAAGAGAAATTACAAAGTGTTTTCTTGCAACAGAAAATGTTAGAGAATTCGCAGTATTTACCGATGTATGGTTCATCAGAGTTTTTACGAATGGATGCATATCATCCATCTAACTATTTTAAAGTAAATCCAGCAGGTTTTACTCCATTTTTAATAGGGACTGGTGGTACGCAAAGCTTGGCTCATATATTAAATATGACGTCTACAATGGATGAATTAGAAGGTAAAAAGGTAGTCTTTGTTCTTTCACCACAATGGTTTACAAAAACCGGTGTATCACAAGGGGATTTTACAAATAATTTCTCCAAACAACAAGCCTATCACTTTATTTTTAATGACGAAATAAAGCCTGAAATGAAGAAAAAAATTGCGAAACGTTTACTAGATTATAAAGTTGTTCGTAAGGATGCGATATTAAGTAGTTCGCTCGAAAGTATTGCATATAACGATACAAAACATAACATAAAAGCTGGACTAGCTAAACCGCTAGCGTATATGTACCGGAACATTTTAGATCATCGAGATTTATTTAACTCTCTATTTAAGATCGAACCGATGAAAGAGAAAACAAATATGGGACTACGTTCGCTTTCTTGGGAAGATGCACGTAAACATGCGGAACAAGAAGGTAAAGTAGGATCCACAACAAATACATTCGGAATTGAAAATCCATATTATTATAAACATAATTTAAAGAAAAAATTAAAAGGTTTAAAAAACTTTAGAGCAAATGAATCGTATGATGAATCACCAGAATATGATGACTTACAAATTGTTTTAGATCTTTTCAAAGAAAAAAATGTAAAACCACTCTTTATTTCTGTACCTGTAAACGGACCATGGTATGATTACGCTGGTTTCCCGAAAGAACGCCGTGATGTGTATTATAATAAGGTTCGCGATCAAGTCGAGAAAGCAGGATACCCAGTAGTCGATTTTTCTAGCCATGAATATGATAAGTATTTCTTAAAAGATACAATTCATTTAGGCTGGAAAGGATGGATCTATTTTGATGAAGCAGTGCAGAAATTTTACTCTGAAAAATAATGTATTAAAAAACAGGAATGGCGATAAAACCGTTCCTGTTTTTTTAATACAAAGGATTTTGATGTGGGCAATTTGGAAAGGCGTGTATATCTTGGATTTGTCTAAAGTCATAATGTTTCATGGCGAACTGAGCTTGGTAAAGGTATTCATAAACAAATAATTGATTATTTTGTACGCCACATAAAACGCCGGAAGTTCCTTGCCCATTAATAAGAGAAACACCAACAGGGCGTCCGATTAAGTATGGTACTTTTTGCTGCCAATGCATAGGGGGATTACTCCTTTTTGAGTTACTATACGTATTTTATGGCGGAATTGTTGCTTATCCATGTAAATCTTAGACTGGAGGGTTTTAATATAATAGCTAGAAGTTATTAATATGAATGAATAGTTAGTGTGGAAGAGGAAGGAATAAATTATGGAGAAGGAATGTATTCTAGAAGAAAAGTTAAGTTTAATAGAATGGTGTCAAACATTGAAGTGTATAACTAGTGATGTATGGTTTGAACCTTTTAGAGAAGGTTCATGGGGAATTGCGGATGTGATTTCACATTTAGTCGTTTGGGATGAGTTTTTAATGAAGTTTAGAATTCCATACTTTATAAGTGGACAATCAGTACCCAATGTTCCAACAGGTGTTGAGGAAATGAATGAGGGTGCAATAAAATATGCGAGATCCGGTATTTCAAAAGAAGAACTAATAGATCAGTTTATATCCACCCGTAAACAATTAGTTGATCAAATGAATCAAATTCCTGCCCAGAATTTTAAAGATGATTACCAATTCGGCACGAAAAGAGTGAGATTAAACAATTATTTTTCATCACTCATTCAACATGATTTAAAACATAAAGAAGAAATTATACAATTTATAAAAGATAATCAAATTAATAATAAAAACCGCTATAATTTTGATTGAATTAATAGCGGTTTTTATTTAGAAATTTAAGCGAGTTTTTTACGTTTTTTTGACCATTTTTTTATCATGAAATATAAAATAATAAGAACAACCCCGCCAACAGCGAACGATTTCACATATGGTCCAGCAACGTCATTTATATTACCCCAGTTTTCTCCAAGTTTTTCACCTAAATAAATGAAAATGATAGACCAAGGAATAATCGCAAGTCCTGTTAAAGTAATGAAACGTGAAATTGGCATTTTTGTAATCCCGGCAGGAATTGAAATCGCATGGCGAACAACAGGAATAAAACGTGCAGTGAAAATTACGCCAGTTCCGTAACGATTAAACCAATCTTCAGCAGCATCCATTTGTTTTTTATGTATGAAAATATACTTACCGTAACGTTCTAATACAGGGCGACCACCATATCGACCAATCCAGTAAACAAAGATTTGGGCAATAACACCACCAATTGTACCGAATATAACTGCGCCTACAAATGAGATACTACCATTGAATACTAAGTATCCCGCATAAGCAAGGACAATCTCACTTGGAATAATTTCAATCATAAGTCCAAGCATTATGCCCCAATAACCTAATCCCTCAAAAAATGTTAATACTGAATGAATAAAACTACTTAACATTGTTGCACCTTCTAGTTTTGAATTTTTGAATGTATATCCTTTTATTTAATAACATAAAAGGTTCACTATATGTAGATTATACCTTATTTACATATGGGATTGCTATTTCAAGTCTTTTATGTCTCTCATAAGTATTATAGTAAAGGATATAAGCCCAGTTTTCATGAAGAGATAATGAAAAGATTATTAAAAATTTCTCATAAAAAAATAGAAGCATTTCTGCTCCTATTTTTTACGGTTTCACTTCTAAATTTTGTAAAAATAAAGTTGCTGTTACGTAACGTTTCGCTAACATTTGTACATATGCGGTATGTACAGAAAGGGTGGCGATAATAATGGCGTTACGAATTGCTTCGCGTTGTTCGTTGTTAACCTGATCGAAATTGCTTGCAATTTTATCAGCTCTTTCTTTCACGATATTTTCAATTGTATGGATTGTGTCTGTTGCATTTAATTGTAAGCAATTCCCTTGATTGAGTTCTTCAAATAGAGAAGAGTATGCTCCGTACAAATGAACAGGATTGATTAAGTCATCACTTCGATCGGCTGGGTCATTTACGATAAGACGTAATAGCTTACGAATAGATTCAAAATCAAGCGCTGTTTTTAAATCTTCGACAATGAATAGTAATGCTGCTTGTTCGATTGAGTATTTTTTCCCTTTTTGAGGTGAGCCAATCATTTCTTTTATATCTCGTTTCACCCAGTTTTGCATAGCAGTTACAGAGAAACTCGTGTTTTCAATCTGATTGCCAAGCGCAACTATTTCATTTAAAGAAAAACCGACATCCGTATCGTCAATCTTAATCAATTTTTCAAAAATAGGTGAAAGTGCGGTTGTAATAAAAGCAGTAACGCTTTGTCCGCTTTCAATATCTTTTTTATGTGACTTTGCCCAAGCTTCTTGTAAAATGCCGAGAGGCTTCTTCGTATTCCATCCTCTTAGTGATAGAAGGAGCGTTGCCATTTCGTTTCGTGTGAGATGAAATGTTTCCATCTTTTCACCTCCAAAATTATAAAAAGTTCTTATGAACTTATAATATGTTTTGTTTCATTTAAAGTCAATTCCGTTTTGCTTAATTTTTCCTATGTCATGAAATTGTCTTAAGTAAATAATGCTTGCATATTTCGACAAAAGTTCATATAATAAGTTCATAAGAACCTTTAAAATGGTTTTAAAACAAATCTATCATTCTGAATTTACTAGAAAGGTAGATTTCACATATATCTATATAAAAGGAGAATGGATATAATATGTTGAAAAAACTTGTAGCAGTAATGACAGCATTCATGGTTATCTTTGGGGCTAGTAGCTTTATGTTCGTAGATCATGCGGCAGCGAAAAGTTACAAATCTGGTAAAAAATCATATACACCAAGTTCAGGTCAAAAGTCAAAAGTTGATTTAAACAAAAAAGATTCTAATGTGAATTCACAAAAAACGACAACTGATTCAAAAACAAAAGCAACAAACACAGCGCCAAAAAGTAATAAAGGTGGCTTTATGAAAGGCTTATTACTAGGTGGTCTTGGTGGTTTACTAATGGGTAGCTTATTTGCAAATATGGGAGCACTTGGTTCTGTATTAGCGTTTATGGTAAATATGTTAGTAATGGCTGGTATCGTAATGTTAGCAGTTCGTGCATTTAAATACTTCAAAGATCAACGTAAGAAAAAGGCAGATGAAGTAGCATGGAAACAATAAAAATTTCTGAACAAGAACTTATAAATGCGCTTTGCGTATATATCGCTGAAAAAAGACAAGTTGGTCCAGAAGAAGTTTCAGTTGAACTAATGTATGATGATGACTACGGTTTCTCTGCAGAAATAGAGGTAAATGGTCGCCAGCAAATTTTAATTCAAGCAAACTTAATCGAAGCACTACGCTTGTTGCTTGATCGAGAATACAACGTCAATTCATTTGCAGCAAGATTGCAACTTGAATTAGATGATGAAGAAGGCATCTACGCATTAGCGAAATTTAATAACTCGGACGAGTAGTGAAAAGAGCTGTTGAGAGTAATCTCAGCAGCTCTTTTTAGTATGTGCATATGTAGAAGAATAATCACGCCAAAGTTCATTCATCTTCCGTCTACCAACATCAATCATTGGATTAAATTGAATCGCTGCTTTTTGACGAACAGAGTGAACGTTTTGAATTGCTTGTTGTAATTGTTGGTCGACTACGTCAAGTTTCTCACTTGCATGTTTAGCGATAGATAGACCTGCAACTGTTCCTTGCACCATCGCGATTTTTCCGCTTTCAATTCCAGTAATATTTCCAGCTACAAATAAACCTGGAAGAGGGGTTTCCATTTCTTCTGAATGAAGTGGAACATGTCCGCCTAATTCTGGAATGTAATGGAAAGGGCATCCTGCTACAGCGGCAAGCTCAGCAAGCGGATATAAACCTCCGGCTATACAAACGAAGTCAGCCTCATATATCTTTTCTGATCCATTAATAATATTTCCCTTAGAATCAATGTTAGCAACACGAACACCTTCAACTTGTTCCGCTCCGATAATCTCAAGTGCAGCTTTACGAAGATGAAGCGGCGTCCCGTTTATTTTCATGCCGCTATTTGGATAAAATGTTAATCCAGCTTTTCGAATCCAATCATATTTCATAAAACGGCTACCTATACGTAGGAAGGGAGATGGGGCGAGGTGAGCCGCATTTAAGAGTGAGTTTAAAACTTCTTCTGGTTCACCGGCCTTTTGGCTTAATTCGCTTTTTTCAGGGAGTACAATATGATCCACTGTGATTCCAGCTAATTGCAATTCGTTTAAAATGGCGAATGACAAAATATTAGCACCGATAATGATTCCTTTTTTACCAACTTGAACGCGGTGAACATTTGTCATAACTTGAGCTGCTCCAATTGACATAACTCCTGGAAGTGTCCATCCAGGAAGGGGAATGGAATACTCAGCAGCCCCAGTAGCAATTAGTACGAACGGTGCTTCTAGCGTCCCGATATTTGTATGCACGAACCAAGACCTCTCATCTTCATCTAAGTTATATACGGAAACACCGCACCGAATATCGACTGAAAGGGATTTTGCTTCTTCATGAAGGCGCTTTGATTCTTCTATTCCGTTCCACCATTCCCCAGTAGGCTCTTGATGCAACTGACCTAACAATCTCCCGCCCGGCTTCATAAATTCATCAATAACAAGTACGTTAAGTCCAAAATGGGCACAAGAGATAGACGCTGATAATCCTGCTGGTCCTGCGCCAATAATAATTACATCGATCATCGCTTTTTCACCATCTCTCTCACGATATTCGGATGCTGTTTTCCACTTTCAACAACCATATTGTCTTCTACAACTGTTAAGCATGCTCGTACGTTCGATTGATTATTTACTGTCACGCGGCATTCTGAACAATGCCCGATATTACAATAAATACCTCGTGGTGTCCCGCTATCTTCATGGACCCTTAAAGTTCGTATTCCGTTTGCTAGCAAGGCAGCAGCTATCGTTTCGTGTTCATAAGCTTCGTATTGTTGACCGTTAAATTGAAAAGTGATGCGTTCACTATTATTTAAACTACCTAAAATAGGGTGATCTGTAATTCTACTCATTTATTTTCACCTACCGCTCCAAAAGTAACCGCACGTATTGGTGGTTGATATTTTAAAGGTATTTCATTAGGAGTTATGTCAGGGTTTGTATTTTCAACCATTCGATCTATCATCATTCTACATGTGCGGCCACCGCAAAACCCCATGCCAGCACGTGTTCTTAGTTTTAGCTCACGAGCTGAGCAATTATATTCAGCAATTGTCGATTGAAGTTGTCCGTATGTAACTTCTTCACAACGACAAACAATTAAGTTCTCTTTATTCGTCATATGTATTCCTCCTCTAGTTCGGTTTACATAAATTATTATGCAAAAACTATGCCAATATAGAGGAGGAGAGGGATTATTGTAACCCCAGTCTTTTTAAACGGTTATATAAAGTGGCCCTTGTTACGCCAAGGTGTTTCGCACATTCTAATTTATTACCATCTAAAATGCGTAAAGCTCTTTCAATTACCTTTTTCTCGTGCTCATCCATTTCTTCTTGTAAAGAAAGAATCGTATTATTGTTGCTGAGTAATAGGGATTGAGCTGTATGATTGTCTAAAGTTTCATTTGTATGAAATGGTAAATATTCTTGTTTAATAATGCCGTCTGTCGCAAATACGACGAGTCTTTCAACTACGTTTCGGAGCTCGCGAATATTACCAGGCCAATTGTAATGAAGTAGTTCATGCATAATATTTGAAGGTAAGTCTCGAATAGGCCTGTTATAGTTTATTGAAAAATCGTTTAAAAAGGAGTACGTCAATTCGATAATATCCTCTCGTCTTTCGCGCAGCGGTGGAATAAGCAAGCTAACTACATTTAAGCGATAGTATAAATCTTCTCGGAAAGTTCCTTTTCTCATTTCTTCTTGTAAATCACGGTTTGTAGCAGCGATAATGCGGAAATCAATATTGATTTCTTTTTCTCCACCAACTCGGTAATACTTTCGTTCTTGCAGTACACGTAAAAGCTTCACTTGCATATCGAGCGGCATTTCGCCTATTTCATCGAGGAATAAAGTACCGCCTTGTGCAAGTTCTATTTTACCTTTCTTACCTTTACTATTTGCACCAGAAAACGCCCCGCGCTCGTAACCAAATAATTCACTTTCAAATAACGCTTCAGGAATTGCACCGCAGTTAATTGAAATAAAAGGGGCATTCGCTGTCTCACTTGCTTCATGAATTGCTTTCGCAAACACTTCTTTTCCAACTCCGCTTTCTCCGAGTATTAAAACCGTGGATTTCACTGAACAAACCTTTCTAGCTAATTGAATCGTTCTTTGTATAACAGGGCTTTTTCCATTCATCGCAAGGAAAGGATCGGATGTATCTTTATATTTTGCTACTTCTTGTTCTAAACGGTGCATTTCATGCGACATATTAAATAGTTTTTCATTTAATACGACTTGATTTGTAACATCCGTTTCTGAAACGACTGCTCCAATAATTTTATCGTTGCAATAAACTGGGTTTGAATTAATTAATACGAACAAATCTGGACGTGGCTGATGGAACTGAGCAATTATGCTTTTTCCGTCATGTAATGATTGCAGAATTTCTAAATCTTTATAATCAAAAAAACGGGTGATGGGTTGTCCGATAATTTCATTATGTTTGACTGAAAAGATTTTTTCAGCGCCATCTGTCCACGTACGAACGCATTCTTTCTCATCAATGACGGTAACAGAAGAATCAGTCGTTTGAATGACAGTGTTATAAAAAGCTAGCAGATCATTGTAAGACGTATAAAGAAATGGAATCATTTGTTGAGCAGTTACACAGCATATAGGATCTAGATTTTCGTTCACAATTACAACTGCCGAATTGTTAGAAAAAGCTTCGATTAACGTAGTGAAAGAGTCCTCTTCATAAATAACTGCGCAACTACATTCTTCAGTAGATGAAGGAAGGTAATAAAAATTTTTACCTTCCTGTTTCATGTGCTGAATGGTGCTTGTACGATCAATTGATAAAATTTTTATAAACTCTTTTATTGTTGGAAATGAAAATGTCATAGTGTCCTCCTGGTATGTATAAAAATTTAGACAGTGATAAAGAAATAATACACCTATTTACGATAAATTTAAAATATTTTTACAAAGAAAAATTTTTTCATATAAATAGTTCTGTATGTAGAGTTGGCACACCAATTGCATAAATAAAAAGTGAGAGATTTAGGAGAAAGGAGGAGTGCTATATATGAGGCACTGTGACGTTTTAATAATAGGCGGTGGAATTATAGGATGTTCTATCGCTTATTACACTTCAAAATACGGAAGAGACGTAACAATCATTGAAAAAGGGGAATTTGTCAGTGGGACGTCTTCACGGTGTGACGGGAACATTTTGGCGATTGATAAAGACCCAGGGTTTGATAGTCAAATGTCGTTAGTAAGTCAAAATTTAGTAACTGAATTAAGTGAAGAATTGGAGCACTCATTTGAATATAGAGCGCCAGGAAGCATTCTCGTTTGTGAATCAGACGAAGAGATGGAGGCAGCGCAGCAATGGGTAAATCGTCAAAAAGAGGCTGGTTTACCATTTCGAATGCTTGATAGGCAAGATATAAAAGAAGAATCACCATTTTTTGCAGATGATTTATTAGGCGGTTTAGAATGTGCAACGGATTCAACTGTAAATCCATATCTTCTTGCTTTTTCACTTCTTGCAGAATCGAAGAAATTTGGTACAAAAGCTTTTAATCATACAGAAGTTAAAGAAGTGAAAAGAGATATAGACGGTTCCTTTATTGTAGAAACGACAAATGGAACGTTTACTGCGAAGCAAGTTGTGAACGCAGCCGGTGTGTGGGCTCCTAAAATCGGACAGATGTTAGATGTGAATATCCCAATTGAACCGAGAAAGGGACATATTATTGTAGCTTCAAGGCAACAACACGTTGGCTGCCGTAAAGTAATGGAATTTGGTTATTTAATTTCTAAATTTGGTGGAAAACGAAAAGTGGATGCTTTAACTGAAAAGTACGGGGTGGCACTTGTATTTGAACCGACAGAAAGCCAAAATTTTTTAATTGGTAGTAGTAGAGAGTTTGTAGGTTTTCATACAAAGATAAATAACGAGGTTATTAAATGTATTGCGAATAGAGCAATTCGTTTTTATCCGAAAATGGCAGATATGATGGTGATTCGTTCATATGCTGGATTACGCCCGTGGACAGAAGATCATTTGCCGATAATTTCACGAGTGGAACATATTCCGAATTATTTTATTGCAGCAGGACATGAAGGTGATGGAATTAGTCTTGCGGCAGTTACTGGGAAAATGATTGAAGAGTTATTAAATGAAAAAGAAACAATCCTTCCTATTGAACCACTTCGTTTGAGTCGTTTTACAGAAAGGGTGTTAAACGGATGAGGTCACAAAGAGTCTTTACGACGATTGATACACATACGGGCGGGAATCCAACGAGGACATTAATTAGCGGACTTCCTAAGTTAATTGGAGAGACGATGGCAGAGAAGATGTTACATATGAAAAGAGAGTATGACTGGATTCGGAAATTGTTAATGAATGAACCTCGTGGTCATGATGTAATGTCAGGGGCATTATTAACAGATCCGTGTCATCCTGAAGCTGATATAGGTGTTATATACATAGAGACAGGTGGATATTTGCCGATGTGTGGCCACGATACAATCGGTGTATGTACAGCTTTAGTTGAATCAGGTTTAATTCCAGTAATTGAACCGGTTACTTCTTTAAAGCTAGATACACCAGCTGGCTTAGTTGAAGTAGATATTTCTGTTCAAGATGGGAAAGCGAAAGAAGTCTCCTTCTGTAACATACCAGCTTTTTTACTGAAAAATATTTCTGTACACGTCGAAGAAATTGGAACTGTAGAGGCTGATATTGCGTATGGAGGGAATTTTTATGCCATTATCGATGCGAAGGCAGTTGGTCTAGAGCTAGTGCCAGAAAATGCTTCTACAATCATTGATAAGGCGATTCATATTAGAAATACAATTAATGAGAAATTTGAAATCATTCATCCAGAGTATTCGTTTATAAGAGGATTAACACATATTGAATTTTACACAGATCCTACTCATGAAAGTGCGCATGTGAAAAATACAGTTGTTGTTCCACCAGGGGGAATTGATCGATCTCCATGTGGTACAGGAACATCAGCGAAGTTAGCTGTATTATACGCTCATAAAAAAATTGACATCGATGAAGAATTTGTTCATGAGAGTATTGTGGGTTCTCTATTTAAAGGGTGTGTCATGAATACAACATATGTCGAAAATATTGAAGCTGTAGTAACGAAAATTACGGGATCAGCTTGGCTTATGGGCATGCATAGATTTTTTTACAATGAAAAGGATCCACTTAAAGAAGGCTTTTTGCTAATTCCGCCGATGGAACATGAAACGGAGGATGTAAAATGAACATTCAAAAAATGTATACAGCAGTAGACGTACACGTAAATGGCGAGGCGTTTCGTGTAATTAAAGACCTACCATGCAAATACTATTACAGTTTGGAGCAATTAAATGAACAATTTTCAGGTGAATTAGCAGAAGAAATGAAACTTTTATTAAATGAACCACGTGGTTTCATCGGTTTAAATGGATGTATTGTCGTTCCTTCTATTCATAATGAAGTGGATGCAGCTGTATTGTTTTTTAATCATGAAGGATCCATTCCTCTTCATTACGGAGGCATTGTCGCAGTAATAACGATGTTACTAGAAAGCGGGTATTTAAAAAAGAGAGAGTCTAATCAATACAAAATCGAAACGCTATCTGGAATATTTTCAGTGAATGCATATGTAGAGAATGATGAAGTTGTATCTGTTTCGTTTGAAAGCAAACTATGTTATATGATTGAGAAAAATTTAAAGATTGGTAATATAAGTTACTCTCTCATACAGGCAGATAAAGTATATGCAGTTGTAGCAAAAGATACGTATTCGCCAGAAATCAGTATTGAAAACATCTCTAAATTAAAAAAATGGGGTGAAGCTACACTTCAAACTATACAAAAACAGTCATTAATAAAAAGACTTATTTTAGTAGATTCTATGCAAAAAGAAAAGAACCATATAAAGTCGATTACATTTCATGAAGATAACTTTATAGTACGTTCACCAGGTTTTGTTTCTACTATTGTGTCTTATGTTCATACATTATTTAAAAATGATTATATAGCGGATAAACCTTTTAAAAATGAAAGTATTTTTAATAGCTTTATAACAGTAGAAAAAGTGAAAAAAGAAGAACTCGGATACATTTTTCGATTTGAAAGTAGAGGGTTTATTACAGGTATGCAAACATTTATATTAGATCCTACTGATCCGTTTCCAACAGGTTTCTTATTAAAATAATATGTTAAAGGGAGAGATAAAGATGCAAAAAATTAAAGGGGCATTTCCAGTATTAATAACACCGATGGATGAATTTCAAGAGATTGATTGGAAAGGCGTAAAACAAAACGTAAACTACTTTATTGAGCAAAAGGTAGCTGGAATTATTATTAATGGAAGTACAGGGGAATTTGTTAGTTTATCAAAAGAAGAACGATTTAACATGGTAGAAACAGTATTAAAAGAAGTTGATGGACGTATTCCTGTCATTGTTGGAACTGCTGCAGAGACGACGAAAGAAACGATTGAATATACGAAACATGCAGAAGCGCACGGAGCGGATTGCGCATTAATTATAAACTCTTACTATTGTAAACCGAAGGAAGAGGAGGTTTATTTTCATTTTAAAGAAATCTCAAACGCTGTAAATGTACCAATTATGCTATACAATAACCCATTTACTTCTGGTGTTGATATGAGCACAGAGTTAATGCTCCGTATTGGAAAAGAGTGTGAAAATGTTACACATATTAAAGAATCTAGCGGAGATATTCGAAAAGCGAGAGATTTAGTAAGACAAGGTGAAGGTGCTTTCCAAGTCTTCTGCGGATCTGAAGATTTAGTTATGGAATCTTATTTAGTTGGTGCATCGGGATGGGTTTCAGTAGCCGGAAATATCGTTCCAGGACTCGTTACGAAAATGTATGAGCATTTTCAAAATGGTGAATTAGAAAAAGCGTGGGAAATGAACGATGCTATTTTACCTCTTTGTGAGTTTCTTGAAGGATCAGGAAAGTATGTGCAAATCGTTAAACGTTCAATGGAATTACATGGGCAAGTCGGAGGACCTTCACGTTATCCGAGATTAGGATTAACTGAAGAAGAAGATCAAAAGCTTCAAACTATTTTACTAGAAATTGCAGCTCATGCAGCTGTTTAAATAAGGAGGAGAGTATATATGTTAACGACAAACATTGAGCTGAAACCAAAAGTGAAAGCGTTTTTAAATGAAGAAATTAAAATGTTTATTAATGGTGAATTTGTTTCTTCAATAAGTGGAAAGACGTTTGAAACATACAATCCAGCAACAGAAGATGTTCTAGCAGTCGTATGTGAAGCGCAAGAAGAAGATATTGATGTCGCAGTAAAAGCGGCAAGATTTGCTTTTGAATCAGGCCCGTGGGCAGAGATGACTACTGCTGAAAGAGCACACCTTATTTATAAATTAGCAGATTTAATTGAAGAGCATAGAGAAGAATTAGCACAGCTAGAAGCTTTAGATAATGGAAAACCATATCAAGTAGCACTTGATGATGATATTTCAGCGACTGTAGAAAATTACCGCTATTACGCGGGATGGGCTACAAAAATTATTGGGCAAACCATTCCAATTTCAAAAGATTATTTAAATTACACACGCCATGAACCGGTTGGCGTTGTAGGTCAAATTATCCCGTGGAATTTTCCGCTCGTTATGTCTTCTTGGAAAATGGGAGCCGCTCTTGCGACGGGTTGTACGATTGTATTAAAACCAGCAGAGCAAACGCCTTTATCTTTACTATATACAGCGAAGCTTTTTAAAGAAGTTGGTTTTCCAAACGGTGTCGTAAACTTTGTACCAGGTTTCGGTCCTGAAGCAGGATCGGCAATTGTAAACCATCATGATATTGATAAAGTAGCTTTCACAGGTTCAACAGTTACAGGGAAATATATTATGCGTCAATCTGCAGAAACAATTAAACATGTAACGTTAGAACTTGGTGGTAAGTCACCAAACATCATTTTAGAAGACGCTGACTTAGAAGAAGCGATTAACGGTGCGTTCCAAGGCATTATGTATAATCATGGTCAAAATTGTAGCGCAGGATCTCGAGTTTTCGTTCATCGGAAACATTATGAAATAGTAGTAAATGAACTTGTGAAAATGGCAAATAACGTGAAGCTAGGGGCAGGTATGGAGGCGGAAACTGAAATGGGACCGCTCGTATCTAAAAAACAACAAGAGCGTGTGCTAAATTACATTGAACAAGGAAAATCTGAAGGTGCTACTGTTGCAGCTGGTGGTAAACGTGCATTTGAAAAAGGTTATTTTGTACAGCCAACAGTATTCACAAATGTTACAGACGATATGACAATCGTTAAGGAAGAAATTTTCGGACCAGTTGTCGTTGTACTCCCGTTCGATTCGACAGAAGAAGTAATTGAAAGAGCAAATCGCTCGTCTTACGGACTTGCTGCGGGCGTATGGACACAAAATATTAAAACAGGGCATCAAGTGGCCAATAAATTAAAGGCAGGAACAGTGTGGATTAATGATTATAACTTAGAAAATGCTGCTGCACCATTTGGTGGATATAAACAATCTGGTATCGGACGTGAATTAGGTTCATACGCCCTTGATAACTATACAGAAGTGAAAAGTGTTTGGGTAAATATAAAGTAATAGAGAGTCTAACTGTTAATAAATAGAGGGATGAAATAATTAGAGATGCGGACAACTGGAAGGTTTAATAATAGTTGTCCGTTTTCTTATATATAAAATTGCTTTTTCAAAAGAATTATAAGGGGGATTTGGATGGAGCAGTTAGTAGAATGGTTAGTAGGGCAAGTTTGGAGTATTGGCTTAGTTGTTTTCGCATTAGGAGCAGGAGTGTATTTCACAATTGCAACTCGTTTTTTACAAATTCGCTATTTTAAGGAGATGATTAAACTATTATTTGAAGGGAAGAGCTCGGAGACTGGGATATCATCCTTTCAAGCATTTTGTTTGGCGTTATCAGGTAGGGTTGGAATTGGTAATATCGCAGGAGTAGCGACAGCTATCGCTTTCGGCGGACCTGGGGCTGTATTTTGGATGTGGGTGATGGCATTATTAGGAGCAGCTAGTGCATTTGTTGAATCAACATTAGCACAAGTATATAAAAGTAAAGTAGGCAATGAATACCGTGGTGGTACGCCATATTTCATTGAGAAAGGCTTGAAAATGAAATGGTTTGCGGTCATTGTAGCGGTCGTTGTAACACTATCATATGGCGTTTTATTACCAGGTATTCAATCGAGTAGTATCGCAGTTGGATTTGAAAATTCTAATGGTATTAGCAAATATATAACTGGTATATTGTTAGTCGTATTATTAGCAGCTATCATTTTTGGTGGCGTAAAGAGAATTGCGGGCGTTTCTCAAATGCTAGTTCCATTTATGGCAATTGGTTATGTAATTGTTACATGTATCGTATTAATTGCGAATGTAACGGAAATTCCAAGTATGTTTGCTTTAATTTTCTCAAGTGCTTTTGGTGTAAATGAAATGTTTGGCGGCATCGTCGGCGCAGCTATTGCATGGGGAGTAAAGCGTGCTGTATTTTCAAACGTCGCTGGTGTTGGGGAAGCGACATATAGCTCCGCTGCTGCTGAAGTATCACATCCTGCAAAACAAGGGCTAGTTCAAGCGTTTTCTGTATATATTGATACAATTGTAGTATGTACAGCGACAGCTCTTATGATATTAATAACAGGTATGTATAATGTAATACCTGAAGGGAAAAGCGCTATTGTAAAGAATATGGGAAATGTAGATGCAGGTCCAATCTATACACAACAAGCAGTTGAAACTGTTATGACAGGATTTGGTCCAATATTTATTTCAATCGCAATCTTCTTTTTTGCATTTACAACTTTACTCGCGTACTACTATATCGCTGAAACGACACTCACTTATTTAGATCGTGACCTCAAATATAGCTGGTTAAAACCAGTTTTGAAAATTGGGTTTTTAATTATGGTTTACATCGGTAGCGTAGAATCAGCTTCGCTATTATGGAACCTTGGAGATTTAGGAATCGGTAGTATGGCATGGTTAAACTTAATCGCGATTCTATTATTAAGTAAAACGGCATTAAAAGTGTTAAAAGACTATGAAACGCAGAAAAAAGAGGGGAAAGATCCAGTGTTTGATCCTAAAAATGTGGGAATTGAAGGTTTAACATTTTGGGAAGAAAGAAGTAAAGAGGTTGAAAGGAAAAATTCTAAAGAAAAAGTGTCAGTAGATAATGGGCTGAAACTGTAGATGTGCAAATTTAAAAGTAAAATAAACTGAAAATTCATTCTATTTTTCAAAGTAAATATTTGTATATGTCCTTCATTTTATCTCATACTAAAGTAAGTGTGAATAAAATGAATGGAGGATATACGATGGAAAATCAACAATATGGCTCTATAAATGATGTATTACTTGATTATAAAGAAGGTATAGGGAATTTTACGCAACAAATCCCTGAAATTGCAGAAACATATAACGCTTTTACACAAGCATGTTTTCAGGAGGGTACATTAACTAAAAGAGAAAAGCAGCTCATTGCATTAGGGATTAGTTTAGCAACACAAGACGAATATTGTACGATTTATCATACGAAGGGCTGTATTGACCAAGGATGTTCTGATAAAGAAATTTTAGAAGCTTGTGGTGTTTCAGCCGCGTTTGCTGGGGGAGCTGCAATGAGTCAGGCAGTAACCTTAGTACAAGAATGTCTGGTGGAATTGAAACATCAAAGTCATTAAACAAGAAAAAGCCCTCCTTAAAATATTCTTTTAAGGGGGACTTTCTAGTTTAGTCTAATTTTTTTGAAAGAGTTTCAATTGTTTCATATAGTCGATAGCTTTTGTTTTATTACTCTGTTTAGAAACATAGTGTGCCTCGTTTAAATCTCTATAAAAACTATTAAATATTTCTTCAGAAAGTATGCCGTCAGAGATAGCTTTTTTTACTGCACAGTGTGGTTCATTTGTATGCGAACAATTAGAAAATTTACATTTCCGAGATATACCCGCAATATCTTCATATCCAAAATCAAAGTTACCTTTATGTTCTATCAAGTCAAATCCCATTTTACTAATAATTATTCCCTCCGATTTTGAAAGAGTTTTTTAGAATCATACATACAAATTCTATCGTTTTTAAGTTGTGTTTATTTTAATATTCTATATTTTTATAAATCGATGTCTCTATATTAGGGAGAAGTGTGTATATGCTCTTACCAATTAAAGATTCTAATTCTTTCTTAATTGCATAGAATCCCTTCCAATGTAAAGAAGTATGAGAGGTTGTGCCATGACGTAAACCAACTGAAATCAATCTTTTTTCAAGAGTAGTAAAGCCTTCCGCATCAGCAAGTGCGTCACAAAGGGTAATCACCTTATTGTATAAGTCGTAGTCACTGTTTTCATTCAATATTTCAATTAATCGGCTTTCCATATAATCAGGAACAATGCTCCACTCGGCCGCGATATCTAAATGCTCATTTTTGCAAGGAAATGAATGCGTCACACATATAATGGCGTTTCCTGTATACCCTAAATCATTCATATACATATAACCATCATAGGAATGAATAACAGATTTAGTAAAACCTTTATATCTTCCTATGTCATGCAGGAGGGCAGCGTTGTATGCTATATCAGCATCTAGGTCGTACCCATTATTAATAAGTTCAACAACTATCTTTTCAGTTGCAAGGGCAACATTACGTGAATGATCGAACCACGGACCTGGGTTTTGTTCATATGCCCACTGAAGTAATTCTCTTGCATATTTCCTATCTAATATATATTTCATATAGGTATCCTTTCTCTAAAAAATCATATATTTAATAATTTCATCTTAGTATTTCATTATTCCTGCTTTAAAAATTGTTACAATGAAACAAAAGGGGGAAAAGGAATGCGAAGTATAGTAATAGAAGAAATTAAACGACTTGATGAAGACCTTGAAGAGCTTTCTGAACTGTTGAAAACTGTAGTAAATGATGAGGCGTCAATTGGTTTTTTACCTCCACTGGAACAAAAAGAAGCAACAAATTATTGGCAAACTGTATTAGCACCAGAAGTGATATTGTATGTTGCTAAAATAAACAATGAAGTGGCAGGGAGTATTCAATTACATTTAGTTACAAAGCCTAATGGGATACATAGAGCTGAAATTTGCAAGTTAATGACTCATCCGAATTATAGACGAAATGGTATTGGGCGTTTACTTATGCAAAAAGCAGAAGAACGGGCAAAGCAAGAAAACAGATCTCTTTTAGTATTAGATACTAGAGAAGGAGATTCTTCCAATAGATTGTACAAGTCATTAGGCTTTCAAGAATCCGGTAAAATACCGGGGTATGCAATTTCTCCGAATGGTGAGTTAGATGCAACGGTTATTTATTATAAAATGATTTAGTATTTTTATTTAAAAAGAGGGATATTTTCAAACCACAAAGTTGTTATTAGGTCTGAGTATTGATTTATAAAAAGATTGATAAACCCCTGTATAATAGGAGTTTTCTTTTCATTCATTAACTTTATATTGAATGTTCAATTTGAGGGCCAATTTGTATAAGGTTTTAATAGGTTTATAAGAGGTATTATTTAAATAGGAATTTTGAAGTCTTTTGGTGAATATTAAATGTTAATCTAAAAGATGGAGGTTGCTGTGATGTTGAAACTGTTTCAATATAACTGGCAAGTTCGTGATGATTGGTTTACATTGTGCGAAGACATGTCGGCTGAAGAACTGGTAAAGAAACGGGTCGGTGGGTTCGGCAGTATCCTACATACTTTATTTCATATTGTAGATGTGGAATATATGTGGATCTTAGGTTTGCGAGGTGAACCAGTGCCTGAGGAGCCATTGTTTGAAGATTATGCTAGCTTGCAAAAAGTGAAAAATCTTTCGGATCAATACCACGAGAAAGTGAAGCCATTTGTGACCTCTTGGACAAATGAAATGGATTCTCGGAAACTTTCAGAAACTGATTTCAATGAAGAACCGATTAGCTCTAGAGACGCCCCAATCAGGCGCCGAGTCATTGAATGTACACACGGAGAGATAATACGTCATGTCATTGTCCATGAAATCCACCATATCGGCCAGTTATCTATATGGGCACGTGAGATAGGAAAGGAGCCAGTTTCCGCAAATCTGAGAGGGAGAGGGCTATTTGATAACTAGACTACCTTTGCCAATTTCGTAATTTATTTATAAACGAATGGTTTAATTGAGTATATTTAAAGCGTGTTTAGATCAATCTTTTTCAAAACACACTTTTTCTTTGTATTATTTTATCTAGGTTTATAGAGTTAATGTAATCAAACTTTTTTCGAAGCTACACTGTGATATATAATTGTAAGTAATTATTAACTACTTTAACGCCGTTTGTATTTTCAGACGGTGTTATAAGTATTTAACAGTAAAACGACAAAATAAATAATAGATTTGATAACTGGTAATTAAAATGCGTGAAGAATTGATATTTTTGTAGCTAGAAGAATTTGAGAAAGTTTTTAGAGGGTTCTTTTAGTAATACTCTTCCACTTATAATGGATGTAGAGAAGATGACTAGGCAACTATAGTTATTTTCATTTCATTTTTGGGAAGGGGATGAAAGAATGAAAAAGACAAGTTTACAAAAGGTGAAGAAGGTTATATTAAGTGGCGGGATATTACTTACGGGGTTATTAACATTTGGATTTTCAGAAAAGGCTTCAGCTCATGGGTATGTAGAATCACCAGCGAGCCGATCTTATTTATGTAAGCAAGGGGTAAATGTAAATTGCGGTCCAGTTCAATATGAACCACAAAGTGTAGAAGGAATAGGGGGGTTTCCGCAATTAGGACCTTCTGATGGACAAATCGCAGGAGCTGGCCATTTTCCTGCTTTAGACGTTCAAGCAGTTGATAGGTGGAAGAAAGTTACGTTAAACGGCGGGATGAATACATTCAAGTGGAAACTAACCGCTCCTCATAGTACGAAAGAATGGAAATACTACATTACAAAGAAGGATTGGAATCCAAATATGCCTTTAACAAGGTCTAGTTTAGATTTAGTGCCGTTCTATGTAAAAAATGATGGCGGAGTTAGACCGGGGACAACAGTAACGCATGAAGCAAATGTACCAACTGACCGTAGTGGCTACCATCTTATTTTAGCTGTTTGGGAGATTGCGGACACTGGAAATGCGTTTTATCAAGTTATTGATGTGAACCTTGTGAATAATGGTTTAAATTCCAATTTTGCTTTTAACAATTTAGTGCAAGTTCCTAAACTATTTTAAATTAAATATACATTTTGATCATCTAATTCATTTTAGATGATTTTTTTTATGAAAAATATAGAAGAAACTGCAATTATTTATAAAAAAATGTGTCTAAAATATTGTCATATTTGCTTCTTTAAGATATCCTTTTCATGAAGAGGTGGAAAACATGGAAAAAGTACTAGTTTTCGGGCATAAAAACCCAGATACAGATGCAATTTGTTCTGCGATTGCTTATGCAGAATTGAAAAAAGAATTAGGAATGAATGCTGAGCCTGTACGTTTAGGCGAAATCAGTGGTGAAACTCAATTTGCGTTAGACTCTTTTAAAGTAGAAGGACCGCGTTTTGTTGAGACAGTAGCAAACGAAGTGGACAACGTTATTTTAGTTGACCATAACGAGCGTCAACAAAGTGCTAACGATATCGAATCTGTTCGTGTGTTAGAAGTTATTGACCATCACCGTATTGCTAACTTTGAAACAAGCGATCCTATTTACTACCGTTGTGAGCCAGTTGGATGTACAGCTACAATCTTAAACAAAATGTACAAAGAAAATGGCGTTACAATTCGTAAAGAAGTTGCTGGTTTAATGTTATCTGCAATCATTTCAGATTCTTTACTATTCAAATCTCCAACTTGCACAGAACAAGACGTAGCAGCAGCTCGTGAATTAGCGGAAATCGCTGGTGTAGATGCAGATAGCTACGGCTTAGAAATGTTAAAAGCTGGTGCTGATTTAAGCGGAAAAACAATGGAGCAATTAATCTCTCTTGACGCTAAAGAATTCCAAATGGGTAACGCGAAAGTTGAAATCGCACAAGTAAACGCTGTTGATACAAACGACGTTCTTGTACACCAAGCAGAACTTGAAAAAGTTATCACTACAGTAGTAGAAGAAAAAGGTTTGGACCTATTCTTATTCGTTGTAACTGATATCTTAACTAACGATTCTGTTGGTCTTGCGATTGGTAAAGCAACAAACGTTGTTGAGAAAGCTTACAACGTAACATTACAAAACAACACAGCTACTTTAAAAGGTGTTGTATCTCGTAAAAAACAAATCGTTCCTGTATTAACAGAAACATTCCAAGCTTAATATTATTGAGTATGGATAAAAGAAAGGACAAGTAGTCAGATTGGCTGCTTGTTTTTTCTTTTTTAAAATGACAGAAAATTATAATTTTAAACAAGGAGGTTTGCGTATGTTTAATGGTTCAAAGACGTTAAAAAGGGATGGAAATAGGAAATGTTATGACTTGGAAACGTTGGAAAACAAATTTCAATCACTTTTAAATCAAAATATTTCTTCTGTTGCTGAATTAGAGGAATGGCTAATAAAGGAACAGCGTTTAACTGCTGAAGTAGAAGAGGTGTTAACGAGTCAATTAATTGCTGTGTATAGAGATACGAAAGACAGTACAATACGTAATCTACATAAATATAACCAAAATATAACCAAAATAGTATTCAACCACTTTTAAAAAAATACAATGCAAAATTTGATCGGAAATTTAGTGATTGTCCGTTTTCAAAGCTATTGGATGAACGAAAATACGGATACATGAAAAAAGTAAGATTGGTGAACAGCGAATTATTTAATGAAAAGAATATTTCTCTTGCCGTTAAGGAGGAGGGTTTTATAACGAAGTATAGAGAAATTATGTCTAACATAACAATCAATTGGAACAACGAAATAAGGACGTACGCATACGTTAAAGCAGAGTTGGATAACCCAAATAGAAGCATTCGTGAAAAGGCATGGCATGCTTTATGTGAAGCACGAAGTGTAGTAAAACCAGAAATAGATTGTATTATGAATGAACTTGTACAATTACGGAATCAAATGGCCCTAAATGCAGGGTTTAACAATTATAGCGAATATATTTTTAAGCTAAAAAACAGAGAATATAGTATTGAAGACTGTTATACGCTTCATGAATCTATAGAGAAGCTGGTTGTACCCGTATGGAAACGATTAGGGAATCTTTTTAAAAAGGATCTTGGTGTAAAAGCGTATCTTCCATGGGATCTTGCTCCTTGTACATTGCAGAAAGTTTCATTTCAAAATTCCAATGATTTATTGGATGGGATTGAAGAGATGTTAAGAAAGACAGATTCATATTTTCATGAAGAATTTATTCATATAAGGAAATCAGGATTAATTGACGTAGAAGAACGGGAAAATAAGGCGCCGGGGGCTGCTTGTTTTACCTTACCTTATAACCAAGAGGTTTTTATTTATTCTAATTTTAGTCTATCATTTAACGCAATTAATGCACTCATACATGAAGTGGGTCATGCACTTCATTTCAATAAACAGTTTAACAATGAAAGTAGTATGCAAGAAAAATATCTTCGTGAAGAAGTAGCTGAGTTGTATTCTCATAGTCTCGAGCTATTACTAATGGATAAACTTAACATTTTTTATAAGGAAGAGAATGAATATAAGAAGGCACAACGAGAACAACTGCATCGAGCTTTGTCTTTATTAATTACGCCAGTTTCAGGTGGTCTATTTCAGCATTGGCTCTATACCAATCCAAATCATTCATCAGAAGAACGGGATGAGAAATATCTTGAATTATGTAAAAGGTATAAATTTTCGTCAATCGATATTACAGGCTATGAGGAAGGGCTTGGTGCGAGTTGGATAGAATCGTTCCATTATATTCAGTATCCTTTTTACAAAATTGAATATGCAATTGCACAATTAGGAGCACTACAATTATTTCAAATATATCGGGAGAATCAAGAAAAAGCGATTACTTTCTTTAAAGAGGGAACGAGTGCGGATTGGAACGTTTCCATACAGGAAATTTATGAAAATACAGGTGTTGCATTTGATTTTTCGCAAGAAATGGTACAAAGTACTGCTGGAGCTGTGTTGAAGTTTATAAGTGAATTAAAATAAGGATAGCATTCGCTATCCTCTTTATTCATAAGATCGTTTCTTGTTTATATAAAATGTAACAATAGCAGCAATAATGAAAATAGGTATTGCGTACGCTTGCCCAACGAATAATTTCCATCCTACATTATTATAGCCGTCAGATGCTGGAATGATAATTGCGATGATACAAACAATAATATAAGCTAATAATGCTGGGAGTATATTTTTCATAATTGTTCACCTCCTTTTAATACCAATGTTATGACTATATTTATATAATACATGATAAGTTTTCATTTGGAAAATTATGTACAAGATATATATTTTTGTAATTATGTAAATGAAATGGTTATTTGAAAATAGGGTAGATGATATATATAAAGAATGATATAGGGGGGATTTGTATAATGGACAATATATTAAATAGAATGAAGCAAGATATAAATATGGAGTTATTGTATAAGCTATGGCCTGATTTTAAGAGGGCTGCTTTTGCATTGTATGATGATGAGTATGTGTATGTATTTCATCATCCATTATTTCTGACAGAGGATGATGATGGGTATACCGTTTTAAATTGGAATGAACAATTTAAAGGAGATACATTCATCATATTCAAAGATTATCCAACTGCCATCGTCAATATGAATAGGTATAGAGATTATGAAAGTTTATTTGCGATTGTAGTGCATGAACTTTTTCATTGTTATCAATATTTGAATGGTGAAAGTAGATTTCCAAATGAATCCCTAGGATTTCAATATCCTATATTAGAAGAAAATATTGAATTACGAAATAAAGAACGAATTTGTTTATATGATGCTGTTCATTGTAAGTCACAAGCTGAGAAGAATAACTATATTAAGCAATTTATTGAACTAAGAGAGCAAAGGGCTAATTTTATGAAAGAAGAGTTTGTAACATACGAGTGTATGGTTGAAAGTATAGAAGGGCCTGCTTGGTATGTTGAAATGAATGCTTACAATACAGTATGTAATAATGATGAAAGTGAAACATTACGAAAATATAGTAGATTAATTTTAGATGCATATGAAGCTAATTGTAACATAAGAAAGAGTTGCTATAGCTCAGGAATGTTTTTATGTTTATTATTAGATGAAATCCTTCCTGAGTGGAAAACGAGCTTCTTTAATAGTGATAAATCGCTATATGCTTTTTTAAAACAAAATATAAATGTGGATTTGGATTTAAACAATGAAATTACAATAAGTAATGAAACAAAGCAAATGATTCATTTTGTTCAAAACGAAAGAGACAAGGATTTTAAAGAATTTAATGAGAAAAAAGGATATCACCTGTATATTATAGGGGATATAAAATTAAATATGTTTAATCCAATGAACGTAAATTTAAAGGGAAATAAAGCATTACATAAAACCTTTGTAAGTGTAAGTATACATAATAAAACATATATGCTAAATCAGCCTGTTTTAGCATCTTTTGAAGAAGATTATAAAAATATGAAACAAGTTCATATCATTATGAATGAAAAACCGGTAGAAAAAAATAATAGTTGGAACGTTGTGGGAATTGGAGACATGGAAGCTGAGTATGAAGAAGTGGAGAATTCTCTATTTTTATATTTAAAAAGTTAGAAGCGAGGTAAGAAATAACAATGAAAAGATTATGCATTATTCCGTGCGGAAAGAAGAAAATTTGGGATAAGTACTCAGATTACGGAGAGGCAGAGGCAAAAGATGTATATATTAGTCCATTCGGAAAAGCATGTCAGGCGTATGCAACTGAGTTTTTCGAGAATTGGGTTATATTATCAGCAAAGCATGGATTTTTAAGACAAAATGATATTGTAAAGGAAAATTATAATCTTGCATTTGATTCAAATAGTAATGAGATTATTAGCATAGAACAATTAAAACAACAGATGATTGATAAAGATTTACTTCAGTTTGAAGAGATCGTCTTACTTGCGGGGAAGAAGCATAAAAAAATAGTGACGAAGTTATATCCAGAAGAAATCATCACATATCCATTAGAAGGGTGTAAAGGAATTGGATATATGTTGCAGAGATTGAAGGGGGCTGTGGAAGCACAGCAGGAAATATAGGCATGAATTAGTACTTGATTCAAATTACATCACATTTATACATTTTAATTAGACTAGTAAACAAGCCATTTCATCCTTTTAAACATAGAATATGAAGAATTCTATTATGTATTAGGGGGAATCATATTCATGTGTAATAATTGTTGTTGTAGACGCAGAGATTGTAATAGATTTTGGGATGATTTAATGTTTGGTAGATGTAGACGCAGAGATTTTGATGATTGTGGTTGTAGACGTAAACGTGACTGTGATTGTGATGATTGCCGTCGCAATCGTAAACGTGACAACGATGATGATAAATGTCGTAAGTGGTAATATTTTAAAAAGAGTACTTTGAAGTAAGTACTCTTTTTGTGTATAAACCTTTTAAATTCCATCTTGAACAGATTTTTTTTCAATTTCCCATGAATCCTGTTTTATAATCTTTAAAGCTACATTAGTACCATTAGATTCCTTATAAAAGATATATCCGTGGTTTGATTTAACGTAAGTTAAAGGTTCGCCAATGCAATCTTTAGAACAAGATGTGTTGATAAGTTCAATTAAGGATAGTTCGCTAGGATCGGTTTTACTAGCATCTATAAGTGTATCAAGGTTCGTTTTACGAAAACCTTGTAAGTTTACATCGAAATTCTTTTCTATTTCTCCAGTAACGCTAGTATTCATTACTTCAACTGAATTTTTCTTTTCTAGAAGAAAACCATTTCCATAAAGGAATTTTGTATATCCAAGCCATGCGATTAAAAATAGTATAAAAAACATACCAGTTGTTTTAAGTTTTCGAAGCCGTTTACTTACGATTGATTCTGAATATTTCATTCAGCCTAATCCTCCAATGTTTTTATTTTAAAGTATGCTTGGGTATATATATTTAGAAGGATATGAAAGTTAGAGAGTTACTGATTCAAAAAAAGAAAGCATCTGAAGTTAGGTGCTTTCTTTTTGAATACTGTCCGCTATCTGTTAGTTACTTGTTTCATAAGAGGTCTTATTTCTTTAACAGGTGGTTTTTTATCATAGGCATCAACGTAAGAAAAGTAATAATTTAAGTTTCTAAGAAGTCCCTTTCCTATTTTTGCGCTTAAGAAGGGGAATACTTGTCCAGTATAATCATCGAGAGATTTACAATAGTATTTTTCGTCTAAGTATATGCTGTATTTACATTTTAGTTCTACTAATGAGTTACCTTCATCATCAAATACTTCTTTAGAATCAATAATATCTATTAATGCGAATTTTTCATTCAGATAAACTTTCTTCTTTTTCTCGTGCTTATTTGTGAGAATAAATACGAGACCAATTGCGTTAATCAAACTATTTCCTCCTTTAAAAAACGGATATTAATAAAATATATCGATATACGTTAAATGTAAAGAGGAGTGGTGAAATATCATTGATAGAAAACTAAATAAGCCGATTTGTTTTTTCAAATCGGCTTATTATTATTGAAATACTTGCGGAAATTGTTTTACGATTGCATCTGTTATAGTATCAGCCATTTCTAATGCTTCTTTTTCAATTTTATCATATAGTTTTACACTGGCATCATAATCTTTATTTAGGAAGGCGAGTGCTTCCGCTTTCGTTAACGCTAAATGCTCATAAAACATTTTTCTAAATTCTTCTTTTTCTATATATGGATTGATACTAGTTAGAAACTCAACAATTTCATCACCATTAGAGTACCACTTCTTTTCTATAGCGGCTGCAGCGTTTTGATCACCAGCTTTTGCGGCTTTAACAAGATCAGCAGCGATTGTTAAGTGGTCTTTAATTAATGCACTATATTTTTTTACTGCATTTTCTCCGTAGAATGGTTCAAGTGATAGCCCCATGTGTGTTGCATTTTGTAGAAGACGTCCAACGGTAACGTTTACGTCGGGCAAGTTAAAGATGATGCCTATAATGGCTAATCGTGTCCAAGCAACGTGTTGTTCCCATAAAGAACGCATATATCCTTTTAGAAAGTTTTCGTTTTTACTAACTCGGTAATTTCGTACAAATGAATCGAAGTTTCCATTAGTGATATGATAAGGGGAGTAATACGATTGCCAATAAGTATACATAAATAGTTACACTCCTTTGAACATGTATATCTCACAATATGATAAACGTTATTTTTAAGTTACGTGTCCAAGAGTTTTTTTGAGAGTTGGAAAAGGAGAAAGTTGAAGGGAATAAAAAACACACTTATGATATATATGAATAAAAAGAATTTTAAGATAATAGAGGTCCTGCAAGGGAAATTGCAGGACCTCAAAAGGGTATTGCCGAGATGTCGGACTCGACTACGTAATATTAACATAAAATCCTTTCGAAAAAACCTGGTAAATGTGTCCAAATGAGAAGGGTGCTTTTTAATAAAGTTAAAGGGATCTGCTTCCCGCGGCAGATCCCTTTAACTAGATAATGTTGATGAGCAAAAACTCATCTAGAGTACTTTTATAGTAACAAATGAAATTCACTTTGTGTATTGAGAAAAAATGAATTGCTTGTATGAATGTAGCGGATTTATATTTTGCTTTTTGGAATTATAATCATTTGTGGAGAGCGGAATAGGGTTCTAAAATGGAGAAAAGACTTTTCAGCCAGGCTACGATACATTGCAATATGTAAGTATAAAAAAAGACCTGCTAATTTAAGCAGGTCAACATAAGGGGTTTATCTAACAGATTATTATATATGGTAACAACTGTATTGTAGTAAGTCTATAAGTTATATGTTGAGAAAATTTGTTTGAATGATATATATTTGGCACATGTATTAACGTTTAAAAAGTTGAGAAAGGAAATTCATAAGCTTGCTATAAGAAAATAAGGGCTGATACTTATAAAATGATTCATATTTCCACGCATCATTATTAGAGAATTGGAGTTGTTTATTTGATGCTCTAGGTTTGTTGGAATTATTGTAACGACTCTTCATAATTTAACCTCCTCAAATTCATATGTATACGATTAGTAGTATTCTAGGAAGGTAAATTAAATGAATATTTATTTTGAAATTCTTTCTTCTTGTGTACTAGATTTGTTTTTTTATGTTGGAAAACGTAGGAAGCAAATAGAACTCAAATACTTATAAAATTCAAAGTGGCGAGAATCAGTTTGATGATATAATGGGAATAGATGAAAGATAAAGAAAAGCAGGTGACTCTTTTTTGTTTACAAAAGCACAAGAACTTTTAGCGTCTTATTTCGGTTATTCGTCATTCCGAAGAGGACAAGATGAAACAATTAAAAATGTATTAGATGGGAAAGATACAGTCTGTATTATGCCTACGGGTGGTGGTAAGTCAATTTGTTATCAAATTCCCGCATTAGTATTCGAAGGAACGACATTAGTTATTTCACCTTTGATTTCACTTATGAAAGACCAAGTAGATACATTAGTACAAAACGGTATTTCAGCTACTTATATTAATAGTTCTATTTCTATTACAGAAGCAAATCAACGAATTCAATTAGCGAAACAAGGCCATTATAAGTTACTTTATGTGGCGCCTGAGCGTCTTGATTCAATGGAATTTGTTGATCAACTTATCGATATGAAAATCCCGATGATTGCAATTGATGAGGCGCACTGTATTTCGCAGTGGGGACATGATTTCCGTCCTAGTTATTTACATATACATCGCATATTAGATTATCTTCCAGAAAAGCCGCTCGTATTAGCTTTAACTGCTACGGCAACACCACAAGTTCGTGAAGATATTTGCAACACGCTTGGAATTAATCAAGAAAATACAATTATGACAACGTTTGAGCGCGAGAACTTATCATTCTCTGTCATTAAAGGACAGGATCGTAATGCTTATTTAGCGGATTATATTCGTCAAAATCAGAAGGAATCTGGGATTATATATGCAGCTACAAGAAAAGTTGTCGATCAGTTATATGAAGATTTAGGGAAAGCAGGAGTTTCTGTATCGAAATATCATGCTGGTATGAGCGACCACGATCGAAATGAACAGCAAGAACTCTTTTTACGAGATGAAATAAGTGTTATGGTGGCAACATCTGCATTTGGAATGGGTATAGATAAATCGAATATACGTTACGTTATCCATTATCAACTTCCAAAAAATATGGAAAGTTACTATCAAGAAGCAGGACGTGCTGGTCGTGATGGATTAGATAGTGAATGTATTTTGTTATATTCTTCTCAAGATGTGCAAGTACAACGCTTTTTAATCGATCAATCAACTGGAGAATCACGTTTTTCAAATGAGCTTGAAAAACTCCAAAATATGACCGATTACTGTCATACAGAACAATGTTTACAATCATTTATTTTGCAATACTTCGGAGAAGAGCCGAAGGAAGATTGTGGTCGCTGCGGTAATTGTACGGACGATCGTGAAAGTATCGATGTGACGAGAGAATCCCAAATGGTACTATCTTGTATGATTAGGACGAACCAACGATTCGGAAAGCAAATGATTGCACAAGTATTAACTGGATCGAAAAATAAAAAAGTTATTGAGTTTAATTTTCATACTTTACCAACTTACGGACTTTTATCAAATCGTAGTGTGAAAGAAGTCAGTGAGTTTATTGAGTTTTTGATTTCAGACGAGTTGATCGCAGTTGAACATGGTACATATCCGACATTAAAAGTAACGGAAAAAGGTAAAGAAGTACTACTTGGTAAAGAGAACGTTTTACGTAAAGAACGAGTAGAAACACGCCAAATTGTTCAAAACCATCCTTTATTTGAAGTGCTTCGTGAAGTGCGTAAAGAAATTGCACAAGGTGAAGGCGTACCTCCGTTCGTTATTTTCTCTGACCAAACGTTAAAAGATATGTGTGCGAAAATGCCGCAAAGTGACTCTGAACTCCTAACTGTAAAAGGAATTGGAGAACACAAACTTGTGAAGTATGGCTCTCAATTCTTACAAGCAGTGCAGCACTTTATTGAGGAAAACCCAAACTATGCTGAAACAATTAAGACGGAAGTTGTTTCAGAACGTAAAAAGTCAGGGAAAGCTTCAGCAAACTCTCATTTAGAAACATATGAAATGTATAAACAAGGTATTGATTTAAATGAGGTTGCAAAGGAACGTGGGTTATCGAGACAAACGATTGAAAACCATTTAATCCGTTGCTTTGAAGATGGTATGGAAGTAGACTGGAATAGCTTTGTTCCAGCAGAGTATGAAGCTCTAATTGAAACTGCCGTGCAAAATGCAGAGGGTGGTCTGAAATCGATTAAGGACCAACTTCCAAATGAAGTGAGTTACTTTATGATTCGTGCTTATTTACAAATTAGAAAGTAGAGACATATAAAGGGGATAGGGATTTATGCATCACGTTTTCGTGTATGGCACGTTAAGAAAAGAGCAAACGAATGCTCATATTATGCAAGGTGCAATATGCATCGCAGACGAAGCATGGACGTATGGTAAATTATTTGATACATACGAAGGGTATCCTGCGATGATTTGTTCAAATGAGGACAAATTATACGGAGAAGTTTATGAAGTAAATGATGATGTTCTGCAAAAGTTAGATGAACTTGAAGAATACACAGGTAATGCAGAGAGTGATTTATATGACCGAATCACCGAAACGATTTATTTAGGTGATAGAGAAATACGTGCATTTGTGTATATTGCTCAAGATAAAGAGATGCTAAAGAAAGTTATCATTTCTGGTGATTGGGTGGAGTATCAACAAGGAAAATAAAAGCAGCTATAGAGCAGATAGTGGAATCGACCATTATCTGCTTTTTATATTGGTACTTTTAAAATTCTTATTATTTTGATAAATTGTAAATGTAGAGAAATAAGAATGGTTTTTTTTATGGGTGTCAGAAATTTAGTTTCTCACCTGTAGCAGAAAAGTCTAGTGCAGGAGGAGAATAATAATGAACAAATTAAATGTGAAGGAATTTTACCAAAAACAATTCGAACTGTCGAATTACGATCTCAATACAGAAAGCTGGTTAGAGCAGGTTGCTAAAGAAGTTCAAGAACAAGTTGGTCATCCATTTCAAACGATGTTAGAACTAGGAGCAGGAAATGGTAGATTTGCAAGGGCGATGTCTAGGTTACAAGTGAAAATGACTACGGTTGAACTTGTACCAGAGTTAGTTATGTTTGCAAAAGAACATTCTACTAATAATATAGATATTCATTGCGCTGATTTTTATAAAATTAACTTTGAAGAAAAGTTTGATGTTGTTAGTTATTTAGACGGTTTTGGTGTAGGAACAGATGATGAGCAATTGATTCTATTAAAACGGATTAAAAATTGGATGAAGGATGATGGATGTGCACTTATTGATATTTATCAACCATTGTATTGGAAAAAAGTAAGTGGACAAGAAATGTCCTTAAGTGCAGCTATGCGAAAATACGAATATGATAGTATAAATGAAAGAATGTTAGATCATTGGTGGGACCCTAATTATCCAAATGATGTAGTAACACAGTCTTTACGATGTTATACGGTAGATGAGATTAGCAATCTATGTGCTGAAGCTGGTTTAAGTATTATGGGATTCTTCCCTGGGGGAGCATATGATTTTGAAAAACGAAAATATAAAGCATTGGCAACATTAAATGAATGTTTGGCATATCGAATTAAAGTAAGGAAGAGTAGGGATTAATCTCTACTCTTTTTTAATTTAGAAAATTCTTACTAAAACTATTGACTTTATGAATGGATTTTTAATACAATTATATTTCGACTGAAAAAATTGGAACGGACAGGAGGGAATCATCAAATGAACAACATTTTTGACGAAGAGTTACAAAAAATGAAAGATACTTTAAGTACGATGGATGATCAATTAGAACAGCTTGAAAAAATCCCGGTTTATTATGGAGAAGATTTTAAAGAGCAAATTCTTGAAAGTATGAGGGAGTCTAATAGACAAAGCTTACGTATTGGTGTACATGAGCCGTATTTTGGAAGATTAGACTTTCAGGAGGATGGCAAGGAAGACGTAATGCCGATTTACATCGGTAAAGTAGGTGTTTCGGATAAAGATACGATGAAACCAATTGTAATTGATTGGCGTGCACCTGTCGCAAGTATGTTTTATTCATTTACCGGTGGTGAAGAATTAGCATTTTATCATTCACCAGACGGATTAGTAGAAGGCGATGTTTATTTAAAACGAAACATTTCGATTCGAAAGAGAGAACTAGAACGTGTTGTTGATACATATGTGAAAGGAAATGAAGATGTCTCACATGCTGATGATTTTCTTCTATATCGATTAGGTGAGAATAAAGATAACAAATTGAAAGATATCGTTTCGACTATACAATCGGAGCAAAATGATATTATTCGTGCGGAAAGAAACTTACCGTTATTAATTCAAGGGGTTGCAGGGAGCGGAAAAACAACGATCGCTTTACATCGCCTTGCTTTTTTAATTTATGAATATCGTGAACAACTTGAAGCGGAGAGAATGATCGTATTCGCTCCAAACAGTTTGTTTTTAGACTATATTTCAAGTGTACTTCCTGAGTTAGGTGTAGGAAATATTAGTCAAACAACGTTTCCAGATTGGGCATTACGTACGTTAGATGGTTCGGTGAAACTGAAGCAGACAGAAGAAAAATTGAAAGAAGCTTTCTCAATTAATCGCGATGAAAAAAAGGTTATGCTAGGTAAATTGAAAGGCACGCTGGAATTTAAGTCGTTTATTGAAGAAAGAATGATTCAATTTGAAAAAGATTTAGTGCCAATAAAAGATTTTGAGGCATGGGATAAAGCTGTTATTCCAGTGGAAGACGTTAAAAAATGGATGCAGGTTGAATATAAACACTATCCATTAAAGAAAAGAAGAGAACGTTTAGTCGGCCGTATGAAGCGCTGGATTGAAATTGAGCTTAAAAAGTTTGGAGAAACAAACGAGAAAAAATTACTAAAAAAAGAAGCGACAAAGAGATTGAACACATATATGAATTTTTGGCCGAAAATGAGCCCGCTTTCACTATATAATTCAATGATAAAGAGTAAAGAAATACTCGAAGTATTACCTGAAGAACTTGTTCAAGAAACAGAAAAGAATTGTCGTAAAAAAGAAGTGTATGTAGAAGACTTACCAGCTTTAATTTACATACAACATCGCATAACAGGAATTAAAATTGGACAAAAGTTCCATCACGTCGTTATTGATGAAGCGCAAGATTTCTCGCCATTCCAAGTATATGTATTAAAAGAAATTACACTAGGTAATTCTTTCACTATATTAGGTGATTTATCTCAAGCGATTTATGATTATCAAGGAATTGAAGACTGGGGTGCCTTTAAGGAAGTATTCCAAGAAACAGGTTATTATGAATTGACGAGAAGTTATCGTTCTACAAAAGAAATTATTGAATTCGCGAATGAAATAATTAAAAATGCAGAGATTCCAGTGGGACTCGCAACTCCAGTTTTCCGTAGCGGTGAAGACGTGAAAGTAATTCCGGCAGAGGACCAATTTACTGAAGTTTTAAAGACATTACAGCATTTGCAAACTGAAGATGTGAAAACAATCGCGGTAATTGGAAGAACAGACGATGAATGCCGTGATATATATGAGAAGTTAACAAATGCAGGGTTGACTGTTAATGTCATTGAAGCAGATCAAAGCAAATATGAAGGTGGTATTTCGGTAGTACCTGTATATTTGGCGAAAGGATTAGAATTTGATGCCGTACTTCTAATCGACGTTGATGAGGAACATTACAAAAATACAAAACATGATGCGAAATTATTGTATGTCGGATGTACGAGATCGCTTCATGATTTATGGATTTTCCATAGTGGGGAAGCGTCGCCATTAATTAAGGAATTAAAATAAACGTAAAAAGAGGATTTTCTAGTAATAAACAGAAAAACCTCTTTTTTTCTATATAAGGATATAGGGGGAATGGATATGATTACAAAAGTAATAACAAAAAGAAATTGGGAAATCGCAAAAACAACTAGAGAGATTAATGAAGCCTCACTTAAAGAAGAGGGGTTCATTCATTGTTCATTATTAGGCCAAGCTTTAAAAGTTGCGGAAACACATTTCAGTCATGAAGAAGATGTATTATTACTTACAATTGATCCATCCCTAGTAAAAGCAGAAATAAAATATGAACTTGCTTCTAACGGTCAAGAATATCCGCATGTATATGGGGTAATTAATATTGAGGCAATTGTAGATGTTACCCCATTGCCATCAAGTTAAAATTTTATAGAACACCAGAACAAGATTTTGTGCTAACTTGTAACAAAAAAGATCATTTTATCATTTTGGAGAGCAACCAATCCCTTGATTTGAAATTAAAAATATAAACCTTTGCCTACTGGCTGAACAGTTTCTAGCACAGTATCAACCATTTCTTCATTAATTAGGGTTCTTATAATCCAAGCTGAGAGATCTTGAGCAGCAAAACAACCCGCAGCAGTCGAGATATTTCCTTCGTTTACGAAACTTTGTTCAATAACGTCTACATCAAATTCTTTAAGCTGTTCTACTACGGATGGATATGTAGTTGCTTTTTTGCCAGTTAACAATTTTTTAGCTCCTAGTAGTAGTGAACCAGAGCACATAGATCCTATTAATTGTTTTTGAGGATCTACATGAATGCTATTTATATACTCTTGATTTTTATATAAATCTTGTACACCCTTACCACTTGCAAATATTACAGCGTCAGCAGAAGGAATATCAGATATACTTCCTGTCATGGGAATACGTAAGCCGGACATGGATATATGAGTTTTTTCCGTTCCTAATAGTTGGACATTCCAATCAGAAATACCACCAACTAAACGTACACGATTTAATAAATCCCATGGTAGAAAAACATCTATATCAGTAAAGTTATCGAAACAGACTATTGCAATTTTCATTTTCCAACCCTCCATTATCAAAAAAATAAGAATGTTTTAATTATAACAATTTCAAGTGCCGGTAGCGAGATTTAAATTTTTAAATAACTGGGTATCACTGCATCGCCATCAAGCTAAAAAATTGTAAACGCAAATGAAAAAACGCTATTCTTTATGTAGAAATATACAGAAAGGGTAGCGTTTTTGATAAGGATTTATCGATTTCTGAAGAATTACAATTGTTTTCTAAAGAATTACAGCAACATATTTCACCACACACTCTAGATCAATTGGCTAGAAAAGCACAAATTATATAGTTTGTGCTTTTTTTATTGTCTATTTTTTGTAAATAGTCATTGTTTTTATCACACTAATACTGTACGATACATAGTATAAAACACATACTGTATGACATATAGTAATGGAAATGAGGTGGGTGAATGGATACTTTATTAAATTCATTAATTACTGAGCTAAGGAGAGGATCATTGACGTTAGCGGTTTTAAGCCAATTAAGAAAGCCGCAGTATGGTTATTCACTTGTCCAGTTATTGGAGCAATCAGGAATCATGATAGATCAAAGTACTTTATATCCACTACTTCGCCGATTAGAAAAGCAGGAGCTAGTGACGAGTAGTTGGGATAAAACGGAGAGTAGACCTCGTAAGTATTATGTTTTAAGTGAATATGGATTAGATATATTTTTGCAATTGAAAAAGGAATGGATAAAGGATTCGAAAGAACTTTATAACTTATTAAAGGAGGAGGACGAGAATGAATTTAATTGAGGTTTATATTCAGGAGGTTGCGAAGAGATTACCTGAAAAAAATCGTGAAGATATTACACTAGAACTTCGGTCAACTATAGAGGATATGTTACCTGATGAGTACAATGAGGAAGATGTAAAGAGTGTCCTTGAAAAATTGGGGAGTCCGGTTTCATTGGCTAATGGGTATTTGGATAGACCGATGCATTTAATTGGACCACGCTATTTTGATGTATATACAACGTTATTAAAAATGATTATACCAATTGCAGCTGTTATCGCACTCATTGCAATGGTTGCAGAAAATTTTATAGGTTATACTGGTGATCAAGCAGTATTAGATGTTATTTTAAAATTGATAGGTAAAGGCATTGGGGAAATTGTCGAAGTAGGCCTCCATGTATTTTTTTGGTTGACACTTGTATTTGTTATTTTAGAAAGAACGGATAAAGACAAAGGTACTCAACCGTTGACGACAAGTTTAAAAAAATGGACTCCTGATGATTTAAAAAACATTTCGTATGTTCCAAAGAAAAAGTCAATCTCAAAGTTTGAAGTTTTTGGAGGTTTGATGTGGACAGCAGTTTGGGCTACACTTTACTTTTATGCGAATCATCTTGTTGGCGTATATAATGGCACAGCAAATGGACTGAAGTTTGTCGCGCCAACTTTCAATCAAGATGTTTTACTTCAGTATTGGCCAATCGTTGTAATTATGATCGTTTTCGAAATAGGTATATCTCTTTATAAATTAGTGCAAGGACAGTGGACGCAAAGATTGGCAATTGGGAATTCTATTCTTCAAGTAGCCGGAACAATAGTATTCATTGTAATTGTAGTAAATCCGCATTTATTTAACGAAGGATTTATTACGTATGTGGCAAATATGTTTACTATTTCCCCAGAGGAATTTAAAACGTGGTTAATTGGCGGTGGAATTTTCATTTACACGCTGTCTGCTGCAATAAATATATTTGATGGTTTCCGAAAAGCTAGTATTCGTATGTGGAAATGAATCAGAAATTCCGATAATATGAAACCATTTAGAAGATAACCATTATGAAAGGAAGAAAACAATGATAAGGGAAGCAACTAAAAGAGATGTAGCATATATTTTAGATATTTATAATGATGCGATAGTTTATACAACAGCTGTATATGCTTATAAACCTGTAACCCTTGAAAATAGAATAGATTGGTATGAACAAAAAAAGACTGACGGTTATCCGATTTTAGTATACGAACTAGATAATAAAGTAGTAGGATTTGCGACATTTGGTCCATTTAGAGCATGGCCTGCCTATAAATATTCAATTGAACATTCTGTGTATGTTGATAAGGAATATAGAAAAAATGGAATTGGGTCCACTTTAATGGAAGAATTAATCACAATTGCAAAAGAAAGAGAATATATGACCTTAATTGCTGGAATTGATGCGGAAAATGAAAAGAGTATTGCCTTGCATCAAAATTATGGATTTGTTCATGCAGGAACAATAAAAAAAGCTGGTTATAAGTTTAATAGATGGCTAGATTTAGCCCTTTATCAATTGGAGCTTAATGGCCCTAAAAATCCTACTGAAGAATAGCTGTATCTATTACTGTAAAAATAATTTTTTTAAAAAATTGTATATATTTCAAAAGATAGTATGAAGAAATCTCATGCTATCTTTTTCTTATTGTATTCATGATTATCATTTAACAAAAAAGGATTCTTATATTCTATATCGAATTTTGAGAAGATGATAAAACGATATAAGAAGAGGGATGAATATGCAGGCTGTCATTAGAAAAATAAAAGAAATACAAATTGGTCAAGTTGGAATACTTGTTTATTCAACAAAGAATGGAAATATAGTTGCTACCCATAACAATGAGCTATACGTTCCTTTAGCATCAGCAGCAAAAGTGGCAATTGGATTTGCAGTAGCAAAGATGGTAAAGGACAAACAAATTAGTTGGATTGATACACTTCATCACATTAAGTTTAATCCAAATGAGGATAGTGTGCAGCTATATCCTCATTTACAAGGAAGAACTACATTAACACTTAGTAAATCGGTTGAAGTGATGATAGGATGTCACGACAGCTATATTGCAAAGTCAATTGTTATGCACTGCGGAGGATGGGAAACTGTCAGAGAAAATATTTTAACGTACTTTTCAAAGATTCATATACAGGAAAACCCTAGAGATGAGCAAAATGTCGGAGAGTTAAATCAAGTTCTTTCACTTTTAGTACATATTTTTCAAGGGTATAAAGCAGAACCAGAATTATGGGAACCCATTATTAGTGGAATGGTAAGACAACAAGGTGATTATGAAGGGATACCGTATTATCATTTAGCTCATATGACAGGTGGTTTATCCACCGCTACAATAAATATTGGTATAATAGGAATGTTTCATGAATTTCCGTTTCTTTATGTAGTTGGGGGAAGAGATTTACCTAATCGATTTGATAATAAAGAGGTTGATGAAACAATTCTAGAAGCTTTGAAGTGCTTATATAAAGAATATAAGATGACAAGTCAACCAAACGTTGTAACCGATAATTGAATAAAAACGTTATTTTAATAGCAGGGAGGGGAATAGTGCACCTAAAGGAGTATACCGTTTACAAAAGTGAATCGCTCATATGTATCGGGACTATAAAGGAATGCGCTCAGCATATGGGAGTGTCTGGTGATTTCTAACATAAAAAGAGAGCACAAAGGCTCTCCTTAATGGTTTTGTGATCCGCCAGTAAAACGAAAAGCTTCAAGTACTTCAATACATTAGAAATTTTGTGAACATGAAGGACAAGGTCCACCAGTAGGTTGGAATACAACATTATCAACAAAAGCTGTTGCACCTTCTCCACCTGTAGCAATATTTTGGAAAGCAACACATGCTGTAGTCACACCAGGAGGTATACACACAACAAGAATATAATGTTGGAAAAGAGATTGCGGTTGATTCCCAACAGGTATAATATGTGGAATATTTAATGAACCAAGAGTTGTAGCGAGAGGAGGACATCCGTGTCCAAGTTCTGGAAAAGATACAGAAGCTATAAGAAATGCATTATCCCTTACATCCGCAGCGAAAGAAAGTGTAAAACAACAACCTTCGCCAACATCAACCGATTGATTAATACTTCCACCTGGTTCAATTGACGCAGCTAAGAGACTAAGTGTCCCATTTGAAAGAATACGACCACTATGGGCATTTGGAAAACCTACCTCTGTAACATCCCCAGTTTGATTCCAACCAGGAACTGGATCGGTTATTATTGGTAGCTCATCAAATCCAGGGTTGTCAAGAACATTAGTACATGGACAACACCCTACTGCTGTTGGTCCTGTTGGTCCTGTCGGTCCTGTCGGTCCTGTCGGTCCTGTCGGTCCTGTCGGTCCTGTTGGACCCGTTGGACCAATTTCAGGTGGAGGTAAAGGGGGACCAAAACATTCGCACGGAATATGAAATTTCTTTTTAAATTTACTCATTTTTACACCATCCTTATCATTCACCCACTTACACTTTATAGTTTATGAACTAGCTAACACGCAAGTATAAGCAAAAAGCCTTTAAAAATAAAAATAAGCATATGCCCTTATGTCACAGGTATAAATCTATTCCATTAATTGCTAGTTATATCGTCATAAGTTATGCAAGAACAGGGTATGTATCAATGCCGGGGTTAATTAGTTTTTCATGTTTTGTTACATATGGTGGATTTGTATGGATTAGTCTATTGAAATGAAGAAATAAAAATATGTAAATATTATAAGAATTGAAAGGAAGAAGTACATATGAAACGTATAGAGAACGGTACTCGCACTGAAGGCGAATACATAAAAAATAAAGTAATTCAATATAACATGTCCACCTTAACAGATGAAGTAAAGCAACCAATGGAACAAGTAAGTTTCGTAGTGAAAGATGAGGAAGGGAAAATCTTTGGCGGGGTAACAGGAACGATGTATTTTTATCACCTTCATATCGATTTTTTATGGGTAGATGAATCAGTTCGTCATGGTGGATATGGAAGCCAATTATTACATAAAATCGAAGAAATCGCGAAAGAAAAAGGATGTAGACTAATATTACTAGATTCATTTAGTTTCCAAGCACCAGATTTTTATAAAAAGCATGGTTATCGAGAGTTTGGGATTGTTGAAGATCATCCTAAAGGTCATAGTCAGCATTTTTTAGAAAAAAGACTTTAATATAATTATATTATGTTTACTAGGAGAACGAAAAATGTACACTTATAAATCTCACCACGAACAGTCTATCTCTGCACAACAAATAAAAATGCTTTACGATTCTGTAGGTTGGTGGCCAGAAAGAAAAGAAGTCGATATTCAAAAAATGTTAAAGAATAGCATAGCAATTGGAGTATGGGAAGAAAACGAATTAATTGGATTTGCTAGAGTTGTTACTGACGGTGTTTTTCGGGCGTATATTGAAGATGTTGTCGTACATGAGAGTGTAAGAAACAAGGGAATTGGTGAGAAGATGCTTACAATGTTACTTCAAGAGGTATCCCATATTGATATTGTTAGTCTATTTTGCGGAGAGAAACTAATAAAGTTCTATGGTGAACAGCAATTTCAAGTTACGAAGCAAATTGTGATGCATCGTAATCAAATAGTGAAAGAATAAGAGGTGCCAATTAGAATGAATGCAACAAGAGCATATTGTTTATCGAAAAGAAAAGCGACAGAAGATTCTCCAGATGGCTGGAGTGCAACATGTATGAGATTAAATAATAAAATATTTGCGATAGTAAACCATGAAGAAGGGGAAAAAGCTGCGATCACATTAAAATGTGATCCAGAACTCGCTTTACGAATAAGAGAAGATTACCCAGAAACAATAATTCCTGGATATCATATGAATAAAAAGCATTGGAATACAGTGTACATACATAAGGATGTAGGACAAGAACAAATTAATAAGATGATAGATTGGTCGTATGATTTAGTACTACAATCGTTTTCAAAGAAAAAGCAGCAAGAGTTATTGGATTAAATACAAAGTGAAGTCGACTATAAATAGCTAGTAAAATGACTATATTTTACTAGCTATTTACAGTTTTAAATTATGAAGTAGGAGCTTTTGAAATGAATACGAAACGAAATAGATTACTATATGTAATGTTTACTATAGTTGTTATTATTTTAGGTCTTAGTTCCAGAAAGTTTGCTTTTGCGTTACCAGATTTGTTAAATGGGTACTTAGGTGATGCTTTATGGGCATTAATGATTTTCACTGGATTTGGATTTTTGTTTCCTAAAATAGAAACGAGGAAATTAGCTTTTATTAGTTTAATATTTTGCTACGGGATTGAAATTAGTCAATTGTACCATGCGGAATGGATAGATAGCATTCGAGCAACGACTTTAGGTGGACTCGTATTAGGTTACGGATTTTTATGGAGTGATTTAGTGGCGTACACAATTGGTGTTGGAGTAGGAATGCTTGGTGAGTTTGTGCTACGGAAGAAATAAGTGACTTTAAAAAGGGGGATTTGTACATGAAGGATATATTAGAAATTGCAAAGTTTTGGTTTCAAGATAAAGGTGTCACAGCTACTGAAATTCAACCAAACGTAACGAAGATTCATTGTAATAATAAAGCGTATATTTTAAAGGGAAAGGGATCGATAAAACAGTTTCTAGTTGAACTAAATGTATTAGAACAGCTTGATGAAAAAGGAGTTAAAGTACAAAAATTAGTAAAAACGAGAAATGATGAAAGGTACGTATTGTATAAAGAGAAGAATTATTGTTTGTACGAATATGTTGCCGGAAGTGTACTAGAAATCAAAGATACAGAAAAGTTAAAAGTGCTAGGAAGCACAATTGGAGAGGAAATGGCTAATTTACATCACGAACTAAATTCAGTGAATAGTACTAACGAGTTAATAAAAAGAGAGTTATATAAAGTGGTATACGAATGGGCTTTACCGAATTTAGTAAAGAATGAGCATGTTCATCAGGATGTAATTCAAAAAATGGATCAAATACATACAACTTTCAAGGAAACGGTTCACTTATTACCGAAACAAATTATTCATCGCGATATGCACTTATCAAATGTAATCTTTAGAGAAAGTGATTTTCAAGGGTTTATCGATTTTGAGCTTCTAGAAGAAAACGTTCGAGTATTCGATTTATGCTATTGCTGTACAAGTATTTTAAGTGAGATATTTAGTGATGAAACATTAAGAAGGAAATGGTTACAAATTGTAAGTGAAATTTTTAGAGGATATTATAAGCAAAACATTTTAACGAGAGAAGAACTACAATCAATTTGGTATGTAATGCTTTCAATTCAAGTTATATTTATTACTTATTTTGTTCAGTTAAAAGATTTACTAAAGTTAAATGAAGAGATGTTTTTATGGATTTTTGCTAATAAGGAAGATATTGAAGAATCTATAGAGAGAATCGTATTCATATGAAAAAAATAATATTAATAGGTTCTGGTGGTTCAGGAAAATCTACATTAGCAAAACAGTTAGGGAATAAATTAAATATTAAGGTGCATCATCTTGATGCACTATTTTGGAAACCAAATTGGGAGGGTGTACCGAAAGAGGAGCAGAGAACGGTTCAAAATGAATTAGTTAAAGAAGAAAAGTGGATTATTGATGGGAATTATGGCGGGACAATGGACATAAGAATTAACGCAGCTGATACAATTATCTTTCTTGATATTCATAGAACAATATGTGTTTATCGTGCTTTTAAAAGAATTGTGCAATATCGTAATAAAACAAGACCGGATATGGGTGCTGGATGTGAAGAAAGGTTTGACTTGCAATTTTTTAAATGGATATGGGAATATCCTAAAACGAAACGCCCTTCAATTTTAAAGAGGCTAAATCAATTGAGTAAGGATACAGATGTTATTATTTTAAAATCTTCAAATGAAGTAAGACTATTTTTAGAGAAGCATGATACCATAAATAGTTAGATTATAAAAAGAAGTAACATGGGGGGATAGTATTGAATAAATTCATTCGCTCGATTGATTCTTATATGGTGGAAATTCCAGCAGGAAAAGTAGAATTAAGAGATGATCGAATAAAAAAAGAATGGCAAGTTCAAATAAAACCATTTCTTCTTGCAAAGTATGTTGTAACAGCGGAATTATATTACGCGATTACGAATCGTGCACTAAATGGTAATGAAAATGGTAATAAACCTGTTGTAAATATTTCATGGAATGATGCAATCGCTTTTTGTAATTTACTTTCTAAAAAGTTGGGAGAAACAGAGTATTATTCTATTAGTGATGACGGCCAAAAGGTTAGTTGTAATGTAGAATCCAAGGGCTATCGATTACCATTTGAGGCAGAGTGGCAATACGCATGTAAAGCAGGTACGACGGGATATACGTATGGGGAACTTCAGAAAATAGCATGGTATAATGAAAATTCAAGTGGACAAATTCATGACGTCGGTAAAAAAGAGCCGAATGCATGGGGACTTTATGATATGTTAGGGAACGTTTGGGAATGGTGTTATGATTTGTATGATGAAAAGGTATATGGATCGTACCGGATTTTCCGAGGCGGTAGCTGGGCTGAAGAAGCGAGAGGGTGCGGTGCCACTTGTCGCCGTCGTAGTCATCCTACATTTCATATAGATGATCTCGGTTTTAGGCTTGCTAGGTCAATTTAGCAGGAAAATGATACATATAACTCCGTAAAGAGTATGGAAAGTATCCATATTCTTTACAACATAGAAATTTTAAAATTTAAGGAGTGTTTTGAATGGCACGTGTTTTATTCATTAACGCTGGATCAGAAGGACATATAAATCCAACATTACATGTTGTAGAAGAACTGATTTCTCGCGGTGAAGAGGTAGTTTATTTTTCAATAGAGGCTTTCAGGGAGCGTATTGAGAAGACAGGTGCTACTGTACGAACGATTGATGATCAAAAATTTATACAAGCATTTCTTTCCGGTGGTCGAAATTATTTACAGGAAAGAATAAACGGCCTTCTACATACAACGGATGTTGTAATACCTAGTGTTTTAGAACAAATTGAAGGTGAACATTTTGATTATATTATTCATGATTCGATGTTTGGCTGTGGTCGCTTAATTGCCCAAATTCTTAATCTTCCAGCCATAAATTCATGCACATCTTTTGCACAAGATGAAAAATCATTTAAACAAATGTTAGACCATCTTTCTAAAAATATTCCACTGGAAGTTCAGGATAGAATACATAATGATTTTGAAAACTTAACTAATGGAATTACAGAAAAATATGGTGTTGATATAGATTCACCGTATGAAGTTTTCTGCAATCCAGCTTCACTTACTATTGTGTATACAATTAAGGAGTTCCAACCTTTTGGGGATACATTTAATGAAACATTCAAATTTGTGGGTCCATCTATCTCTACACAAGTGAAAAATGAAGGTTTTGATTACACTTCAATTGAAGAAAAAAGCCTGATTTATATTTCATTAGGTACTGTTTTTAATGAAGCGCTTGATTTTTATAAACTTTGTATGAAGGCGTTCAAGAATAGTAAGCATACAATTGTTATGTTTATTGGCAACAAAACGGAAATAAGTGATTTAGGTAATATCCCTAAAAACTTCATTGTGAAAAACTATGTACCACAAACTGAACTTCTCAAATATACGAAACTATTTATTACACACGGCGGTATGAACAGTACGCATGAAGGGATATATAACGGGGTTCCACTCGTTGTAATTCCGCAAAGTGCAGATCAGCCAGTAATCGCAAAGCAAGTGGAGAGTCTCGGGGCAGGAGTTAAATTGCAAATGCAAGGATTAACTGCGGATCAACTAAGTGAAAGTGTAGAAATAGTATTAAATAATCCGTCATGTAAAGAAGCTGCTTTGAATTTGAAGGAGTCTCTCCGAAAATCAGGTGGGTATAAGCAAGCTGTTGATGAAATTTTTAAATTTACAGGCCGTTATTAAAACTATACATGTGAAAGGGTGTCTATATTAAATGATATAGACACTTTTATGTTATATGAAGCGAGGAATTGATGAAATGGAAAGAATGAAAATACTAGATGTAAATTTTGCTGATATGACAGCTACACCATTTTTTCAAGTGGAGGCGAAAAATAGAATTAGATTCGATATAGAATTATTTGAGGGTAATTTGAGAGGATTAAGAGGGATTTTGACTGAACTTTTTAAAAGTCCTGATACGATTGATGTTTCATTTATTTCCGGTTACATAACATATGGTAAAAGTAAGAGAATAAATGAGAAAACAAAAATTGGAAGGTTCATGAAGATTAAGAATTGGACAGAAACGAAAGTAGACGTTGATGATCTTGAAAGTACAATCATATTTACTACGATTAAAGGTGTACATGAAGATGAAGTATATAAGTATTGCAAGTATGTCGTTAATGGTGGTCAGCAAGCGTATATTTCTTTTTATAACGATACTTATTTATTGTATATAAGTACAGACGTTATTGACATTGTTTCACCAGATACAAGTTTAATAGAAAAGTTAAAACTTCAATACAGTGAAGAATATGATAAATTTTATGAAACGATATTGACGGATTCGGAAATGTTTACAAGTGATAAGTAATTTCAAAGTATTGATAGAAAGATATATGGAAAATGGAGATGGCACGTTGTTTTAAAATAATGTGATCTCACATTGCCATGCGTTTTAAGTTAACGATGAAGGGTTTCAAGACGACTTGGTGCAATTCATCCATATATATACCTAAAATTTTTCATTACAAGTACTACAATTTCTATTGCTCACTTTTACTTTATAAATTTAGGATGTAGTTTTACGTGTTAGTAGTAATTTCACTGTTTCTGCACAACTTCTGCACACGTTTAGGTGATTTCTATGTCATGATATATTCCATAAGTGAAATATTTCACAAGAAATGAAATGTTTCTTTACGACGGTGTATGCATATTTACGCATACACGAAATAAGATTGACTCTTGTTATTCTTTTACATCAAAGCCCACATTACACTACGAAGTATAACAAGAAGGGGACAGGAACATGAATAATCGATTTTTAAAACAACTACAAAACTTGAAAATGAACAAAAAAAGTATAGGAGCTGTTGCATTAACAGCTGGAATTATCAGCACGACACTTATTCCTCAAAATGCATACGCGCACGGCTTTGTTGAAAAGCCTGGTAGCCGTTCCGCTTTATGTAGTCCAACTTATGGTTCTCTAAATGTAAACTGCGGAAGTGTTATGTATGAACCACAAAGTTTAGAAGCTCCAAAAGGATTCCCACAAGGTGGCCCAGTTGATGGGCAAATCGCTTCTGCAGGTGGAAAATTTGGCGGTATTTTAGATCAACAAACAGCAAATCGTTGGTTTAAAAATACAATCACTGGTGGGGAAAATACATTTACTTGGAAGTATACAGCACCTCACTTAACAAGCAAATGGCACTACTATATTACAAAAAAAGGATGGAATCCAAATAAAGCACTAACAAGAGCAGACTTTGAGCCAATTGGCACTGTACAACATGATGGTTCTGCAGCTTCAAATAATTTAACTCATAAAATCAATGTACCTACTGACCGTAGTGGATATCATGTGATTTTAGCTGTATGGGATGTAGCTGATACAGCAAATGCGTTCTATAATGTAATTGATGTGAATCTCATCAATAATGTGAAACCAGACACAGAAGCGCCAAGTATTCCAAATGGAATTCAGGCGCAAAAAGTAACAGCGAATAGTATAGAACTAACATGGAACGTTTCTACGGATAATGTAGGAGTAAAAGGGTACCAAATCTTCCATAACGGAGAGATGATTGACACAGTACCAGGCACTTATTTTATTGATAAGAAATTACAACCAAGCACAGAATACACTTATACTGTAAAAGCAATTGACGCAGCTGGCAATGTATCGAAAGAAAGTACAGCGCTTACAGTGAAAACAACAGTTGAAGCTCCTGATACAGAAGCACCAACACAACCAAAAGGATTACATAGCATGGGAACAACAGCGTCAAGTGTGGATCTAATGTGGAGCCCATCTGATGATAACGTTGGAGTAGACTATTACGATATTTATAGAGAAATAGAAGGAACAATGAAAAAAATTGCAACATCCAATACGACTTCTTATATGGATAAAAATTTACTCGCTAATACTACTTATAAATATGCAGTGAAAGCAGTGGATGTAGTTGGAAATGAATCCGTACAAAGTGATACGTTCACAATTACTACAAAAACTGAAAGCGCTTCATATGAAGCGTGGGATGCAAAGAAAGCATATAAAAAGGAAGATAGAGTTTTACACGAGGGAAAAGTGTATGAAGCAGTCCAGAATTATGAAGGACATGGGGATCCAAACTGGATTTTTGCTTTATCCTTATGGAAAACAGTGTAAGCTTTACCTCAAAATGAAATGAAAGATGATGGGCTTTGATGCAAAAAAAGGAAGTTTGAGAGTTAACTTTTCTGCTTATAAAAAAGACGACGTATTCAGCGTCGTCTTTTTGTATTAATCTAGAATATTCATCAAAGAGACTTTCAAACGAATAAGCTACAGAAAGGTTACTATACGAATACATAATGTAGAATCATATAGTAACCTTTCTATTATGATAACACTTTCGTCATAAGAATATGTGGAATTCCATCTTCCATAAATACGTCGGAAGAAGTTTGATAGCCTAATTTTTCATAAAACCCTTCAGCTTGTGTTTGACCGTGTAGTTTAACTTTGTTTGCTTCTTTGTTACGAGCAATCTCTTCTAACTTTTGAATGATTACTTTGCCTAATCCGTATTTGCGATAGTCTTTTAAAATACAAATTCTTTCTAGTTTACCCATTCCGTCAACGAATCGTATACGGCCAGTTCCTACAGGAAGTTCATTATAATAAACTAATATATGTTTGCATGCCTCGCCAATTTGGTCATATGTATCGAATTCATCTTCAAGTGGGACACCTTGTTCTTTTACAAAGACTTCTTTTCGAATGTGAAAGGCAGTTTCTAAATCTGTAAGTTCTGTTATGAGTTTGGATTGCAAATTGTTCAGCCCTTTCTAGTGTGATATGAATGTGTTTTCATAGTATATCATACTGTAATGCTATAAAAGAAAAAACTGACTTGCAAAAGTCAGCCTTTAAAATGCTTAATATTCTTTTATACCGTTTTTTGTTCCGATGATCGCTTTGCTCGTCATATTGATAAATAATCCTGTTTCAACTACACCGGTAATCATCTTTAACTCTGTATGTGTATCATTTGGATTCAATATTTTGTTTGGAAAAATACAATCAATAATTAAATTGCCGTTATCAGTTATAAATGGTCCGCCATCTTTCATACGTAAACGCGTTTCGCATCCTAAAGATTGAATTCTCTTTTCAGTTTGCTTCCAAGAGAAGGGGATGATTTCAATAGGAATTGGAAAGGTACCTAAATGTGAAACGAGTTTGGATTCATCTGCAATAATAATAAGTTCTTTAGAGGAGGTGGCAACAATCTTTTCGCGAAGTAATGCACCACCGCCACCTTTTATTAATTGTAAATCAGTATTGATTTCATCTGCTCCATCAATTGTGAGATCAAGTATATCAATTTCATTTAAAGAAATTAGCGGAATAGATAATTGTTTTGCTAATACTTCAGTTTCTTTTGATGTCGGTGCAGCTTGAATAGATAAACCTTCTTGCACACGTTTCCCTAACTTTTGTATTGTCCAATATACAGTTGAACCCGTACCAAGTCCAACCCTCATTCCATCTCTTACAAAGCCAGCAGCATACTCACCGGCTAGCTGTTTTAAATTCATCATTTTACTCCGCCGGGCGTGATCCAGCATCTAAACCGGAATTTTCAACTGTAAGTATAGGGCGAACGGTAATATCTTTATGTACACGCATTTGGCACGATAATCGTAAGTGGTCTTCAATTCCTTTTTCCGTAATAGCTTGTTTTTCATCATTTGTCGCCTCACAAAAATCACCTGCAATGACTTCAACTCTACAAGTTGTACATCTTGCTTTGCCACCGCAACGATGAAGAATGTGTACACCGTTATCTTCAAGTGCTAATACTAATTTCGTTCCTTCTTTAATATCGAAAGTTCCGGTACCTTCAACTGTTAATTTTGGCAAATTGATTCCTCCTCATGTAAAATTCTATATAACATATTTATGACCCGTATTCATGAACATAAACATAAAATTAATTATAAGCCCCGTAACTTTTTTATTTGTTCAATCGTTTATTAAGTAAGCGCTGAAAAGGAGTGGTTATTTTGTGCACAAAAGTAACTCAGGTTTTAAAGGATCATATCGATATGAATCATTCAAATATAAAATTTTTAATTACACATTATGCAGAGGTAAAAAGATACTGTACGTTTTTGACGAAAAACAAATGGGATGGGGAAGACCTTGCCCAAGAAGCAATTTGCAAAGTTCTTCAAAAGTATAGTGAGAAGGAAATTTGTATAACGCTTCTGTATAAAATTGCTCGAAATCAATGGTTAGATCAAATGAAATCAAAATCCGTTCAAGAAAAGTTAGAACAGCAAAATACATTTGAAGAACCACATGGAAAAATTGCAGATTTGCATGAAATGGTAGGGAAAGTATTGTCTTCGTTAAATGTGCAACAATCCGTAATTTTATTATTGAAGGATGTTTTTCAGTATAGTATCGCGGATATTGCAAAAATATGCTCTGTATCAGAAGGGGCAGTGAAAGCATCTTTATTTAGGAGTAGAAATAGGCTGAAAACTGTAAATGAAGAAGGCATTGAAATAGTGGAGTACACGGATGATGTTGAAATCGTTGTAACTTCTATTCGAGAAGAAAGACCTGAATTGTTGACGAAACTTCTCCCAACAATAGATTTCACTAAGTTACCATCAATACAACCAGTGTTATTCTTCAGTATGAAACAATCTTCTTCTTACAGTTGTATGCTTAATGCGGCATAAAACAGATGGAGGGATTTATAATGAGTGTAATTCCTTACGTAATAGAACAAACGAAATTAGGAGAACGCTCCTATGATATATATTCAAGATTATTAAAAGACCGAATTATTATGATTGGTTCAGAAATTAACGATCAAGTTGCAAGCAGTGTAGTAGCACAATTATTGTTTTTAGAAGCGGAAGATGCAGAAAAAGATATATTCCTGTATATCAATAGTCCGGGTGGTTCAACGACAGCGGGATTTGCAATATTAGATACGATGAACCTTATTAAACCAGATGTGCAAACACTTTGTATGGGCTTTGCGGCATCATTTGGTGCGCTTTTACTATTAGCTGGCGCAAAAGGAAAAAGATTTGCGCTCCCTAACAGTGAAATCATGATTCATCAACCGCTCGGCGGTGTAAAAGGGCAAGCAACGGAGATTGAAATTACAGCAAAAAGAATATTAAAGTTAAAACATGATATTAACAAAATTATATCTGATCGAACAGGGCAACCAGTAGAAAAGGTAGCTCATGATACAGAAAGAGATTATTTTATGACGGCAGTAGAAGCGAAGGAATATGGAATTGTTGATGCAGTTATTGAGAAAAAATAACGTAAAACAGGCTAGAGAATATACTAAATTCTCTAGCCTGTTTTTGTCATTCTTTATTCTTTTATCCATTCATCAACTAAAGCTTGATTCTTTTTTATCCATTTTCGAGCAGCTTCTTCTGGATCTTTCGTTTTATTTAGCATGACCATTAAAGTACCTAGTTGTTCATCGTTCATTTTCCATTGGTCAAAGTATTTCACAATATCCGGATGATCTTTTTCGAAACCTTTACGAACTGAGTAATAAATGTCATCTTTTTCACCATATACTTTCTTAGGGTCTTTTAAATATTTTAAGTCAAATTCTGAAAAGCCCCAATGAGGATTCCAAAGCGTAACAGCGATTGGTTTCTTTTTCGTATATGCCTTCTTTAGTTCGCTCATCATCGCAGCTTCTGAAGATTGGACAAGTTTTAGTTTTATATCATATTCCTTCATTGCTTTATTCGTTAAATTCATTAGGCTACTACCAGGTTCAATCCCAACAATTTTATTATCTAGCTCATCTTTATGTGCATTTAAATCTTCAATACTGTTAACGTTTTTCACATAAGAAGGGACGACTAAACCAAGCCCAGTACCTTCATACCATTTTGATTTTAAGACGAAGTCATCTTTGTAACGGGCATTTAATGGTTTATCCGTAACAGGAAGCCATACTTCTAGATTCGCATCAACATCACCACGTGCGACGCCAGTCCATATCGCAGCTTTTTCTAAATACATGAGTTCAACTTTATAGCCTTTTTCTTCTAATAAAACTTTCCACATATTTGCGGTTGCGATATTTTCTTTCCAACTTGTTACACCAAGTTTAATTTTTCCTTTCGAATTTGCATTTGTTGCATTACAAGAAGTGAAAATCATACTAATAAATAGTAACAGACTTATAATCCATATTTTTTTTCGCATTCAAAACCTCCTGTGAAGCTTTTGCTTTTTATAAATTAATCTATAAGTGAACCTTCTTATTATGAACGGAAACAAGAATTTTTAAAGAAATCTTATATATGTCATTTTTATGTAATATTTCTCTGTAAAATCGCAACACTATGTAAATAGATGGGTAGAAAAGGAGTAGTGACATGGATAATACAAAGGTACGTGTTGAAAATGTAACAAAAGTCTTTGGGAAACATCCGCAACGAGCGCTTACCTTATTAAAAGAAGGAAAAAGCAAATCCGAAATTTTAAAAGAGACAGGAATGAACGTTGGTGTGAAAAAGGCAACGTTTGAAGTATACACCGGAGAAATTTTCGTTATTATGGGTTTATCCGGTAGCGGGAAATCAACGCTAGTTCGAATGCTAAATCAATTAATCAAACCGACAGCCGGGCATATATACATAGATGGTGAAGACATCGCAACGATGGGAAAAGAAGAATTGCGAAGAGTAAGAAGGACGAAAATGAGTATGGTTTTTCAGAAGTTTGCTTTATTTCCACATCGCACGGTAATACAAAATGTTGCGTACGGGTTAGAAATTCAAGGAGTTCCAGTAGAGGAACGAGAAAATAAGGCGTTAGAATCGCTACAGTTAGTAGGACTCGATCATCATAAAGATAATTACCCTAGTCAACTTAGTGGTGGTATGCAGCAGCGTGTTGGAATTGCAAGGGCACTAACGAATAATCCAGATGTATTACTAATGGACGAGTCATTTAGTGCATTAGATCCACTAATTCGAAAAGAAATGCAAGATGAATTGTTAGAGTTACAAGATAAAATGGAAAAAACAATTATTTTTATTACACATGATTTAGATGAAGCTCTTCGAATTGGTGATCGTATCGCATTAATGAAAGATGGAGAAATTGTCCAAATTGGAACACCGGAAGAAATTATGATGAGCCCTGCAAATGAATTTGTAGAGAAATTCGTGGCGGATGTGAATTTAGGAAAAGTAATTACGGCAGAATCTATTTTAAAAAGACCAGAAACGTTATTAATCGATCGTGGGCCGCGTGTAGCTCTGCAAATTATGAGAAATGCAGGTGTTTCTACGGTATATGTTGTGAACAAAAAGTATGAGTTTTTAGGTATTTTAACAGCGGATGATGCAAGTAAAGCAATGAAAAAACAATGGCCAATTGCTGATTTATTACTTAACGATATTCCACACGTTTATCTAGATACATTACTGGAAGAAACGTATGCAAAAATGGCGGAGATGAAATATCCATTACCCGTAATTGATGAAAAGAAAAGGTTGAGAGGAATTATTAAACGTGAAAGTGTCATTCAAGCTCTTGCAGGTAACATTGAGGAAGAGGTGAAAGACGATGAATAATATTCCGCGCATTCCATTAGGCGAATGGGTCGATTCATTTGTTGCAAGTTTATATGAGCACTTTGAAGGCTTGTTCCGAGGATTCTCCTATATTATCGGTGGATTTGTTGATTTACTCACTAATTTTTTAACAATAATACCAGCCATAGTGATGATTATCATCTTATGTTTCCTCATTTGGTACACAACGAGGAAATTATCTTTAGTCATTTTTACGCTCATCGGATTATTATTTATTTTAAATATTAACTACTGGGCACAAACGATGCAAACATTAGCGCTCGTACTTACGTCAGTTATTATTTCAATTATTATCGGAATTCCCATTGGCATTTTAGCATCTCAAAATGAACGTTTCTCAAAATTTTTAAAACCGACATTAGATTTTATGCAAACAATGCCGGCATTCGTCTATCTCATTCCCGCGATAACATTTTTTGGAGTAGGCGTCGTACCAGGCATTATTGCTTCCGTTATTTTTGCTATGCCACCGACAATCAGATTTACAGACTTAGGAATTAGACAAGTTCCAGAAGATTTAATTGAAGCTGCGAATGCGTTTGGCTCTACCGCATCACAAAAATTATTTAAAGTACAATTACCGCTCGCAACCGGAACGATCATGGCTGGCGTGAATCAAAGTATTATGCTTTCGTTATCAATGGTTGTAACAGCTTCACTTGTAGGAGCGCCAGGACTTGGCGTCGATGTATATCGCTCTGTAACACAAGTAAATATCGGAATGGGATTTGAAGCTGGACTAGCTATCGTCGTGATTGCGATTATATTAGACCGAATTACGCAAGGGTTTTATACAAAAAGAAAATAATTCAAAAAACACACTTTATACTAAAAAGTGTGTTTTTTGAATTCGAATTACATCCGAACAATAACAGAACCTCCAGCTGGTGCACAAACTTGGTTTTGCTGTTGTTCCATTGATTTTATTAATTGATTATTTTCTTCGATTAATGAGATTAATTTAGCTAATTGGCTTTCAAGGCTTGCGATACGCTGCATCATGTATTGCGAATCATAATGCAGTGTATTCCTTACTGGATGGGGGGGAGTAAGCATATTGTTGATTTATATTTGGATTCCAATGAGGATACATTTGAATCGTTCCTCCTTCAATAAATTACTGATCTTTCTTATAGTAAATGCCTATGTATATGTAATGGTGACTTAAAAATTCTTTCAAACGAAGAGGATTATGTAGGGGGAATGGAAAAGTAATAAAGTACATTTTCTGGAAATTTTCAAGCGGAATAGCAAATATATTAGGAGACAGCAACGTTCATGTAAATGGATATTATATGGGGAGAAATTATGAGAGGAGATGCTATTTTGGCTAATAATAAAAAAAGAAATGATGCTATGACAATTGGTGTCGCTATAGGTGTTGTAATCGGTGTAATTCCTGGTGTATTTAATGATAATATAGCAATCGGAATAGCGATTGGGATTGCAGTTGGAATGGGGATTACGCTTTTGAAGAAATAATGAGTTGTAAATTATTTTAATGTGAAAATTCTCATTTCAAGAGATTGAATTTTCGGAATATAAAACCTATTTTTCCTTTTTTTATGATATTATATATGCAAAGGATGGTGATGGATATGCCAATAAACAATCAAGCAGAACAAAACTGCTTCATTTGTGAAAAACATAAAGGGAACATTACAGTTCCAGGTGGAGCTATTTACGAAGATGAACTCATTTACGTTGGACATGTCCATTGGGATGCAGAAGAAACATATCTTGGTTATGTAATGATTGATATAAAGAGACATGTACCTGGTCTCGCTGAATTAACTGAAGATGAGGCAAAGGCATTCGGACTGATAACAAGTAGAGTAAGTAAAGCGCTTAAAGAAAGCAAAGGTGCAGAACATATTTACAGTTTCGTTTCAGGTAATGGTGTACCACATTTGCATATGCACATTATTCCGCGTTATCCAAATACACCAAAAGAGTTTTGGTCACCGACTGAAGTAGCAAATTGGACTGGTGCACCACATGGAGATTCAGAGAAAATTAAAAAACTATGCGAAAGAATACGAAAGTATATGGTAAATGAGTATGCATACAACAAATAATACACAATATTCATGGGTTGGAAGTAGGGAAATGTGTTTAGACGAAGTTTCAGTAAAGCAATATGGTGATATCGTACTTGGTAAATACGGCGGGAATATAAGTGCCGGAGCAAAAAAGAATGAAGACGGTGCATTAGTTTTGTCGAATGGTGATTGGGAATTCGCCGTTATATTAGACGGACATAATAGTACAGAAAGTGTGGATTTAGTAGTAAATACAATTAAAAAAGAATATGAAAATATAGAAGTGATTATGAAAGAATCAATTGAAACCGTATTTCGATCTGTTGAAAATTATATACTTACGATATTTCAATCCTGCTCATTTAAAGAAAAGTGCGAAAGGGTAAAAGGTGAAACTGCTTGCTTAATATGCGTAAGAAAAGAAAATTACATATGGTGGCTTTCCATAGGTGATTGCTTAGTTTATGTATTTCATGATGAATTACATAAATTAGGACAATATACATTGAATCAACGCCACTTTTACGAATGGATTGGAAATGTAAACACATTTGATTTACCTGTTCCTTGCTATTCTTCAGGAATTCGTGAACTACGTACTGGAAAGAATCGAATTGTAATGGTGACAGATGGGGTATTAGAATGCGGGGAACGCCGTTATGAAACGCCATTAAACCTATACAGTGATATGAATAAAAATAATATAGCGCTTAAAGAAAATGTTCACAATATTTTAGAACACGTTCATCATCAATTAGGACGAGATAGTGCGACCATTATTAGTTGGGACCTAGAAAACAAAACAAATGCTACGTATCCGAGTGATCAGTCGGAGAAAATTAAAGTGAAAAAATAAAAAGGAGAGGGTTTTCTGTCAGTTACAAAAATATCCTTATTAATTTTATGGGTGCTATCTTTATTGGTTTTTGAAAGAATAGCGAGAAGACAGTTAAATATACCGAAACAAAAAGGATGGAATAACCAATATGTGAATGATACACATAAATGGGGAAATAGAATTATTATTTCCTCTTATATAGTTGTTATTGCTATAAGCACTTTTCTTCCAAATCGTATATATATGGGCTATGTACCTCTTTTGTTTTTTATTACGTTATATGGATTTCAATCATATATGGAGTGGAAATATGATAAGGAATCGCGGGAGTTTTTGATTTCATTATTAGGAGTTGCAGCATTAATAATAACAGGGTTCATACTATATTTCTTCCTTTAATATAGTATAAATTTAAAGGAAGAGGGAGAGAAGAAATGAAAAACCTTTTCTTACGTGCAGAATCGATCATTTTTAATGAAGATCATTCAAGAATACTCGTTCAATAACCGTTAATATAGTCCACTTTATTTTAAACAATTCAATGAAGTAATAGGAGGAATGATATTGAGAACCTATACATTTTGGATTATAATTTTTGTTTTTTGTATAGCGGGCTACTTTTTGGATCGATTTTTAAGAAAAAAATTGAATATGCCAAAGAGCGGGTTTTGGGGATATAATAAATATGTAAATAGCTTACATAAAAAATTGGAAATAGGACTGCTTTTTGTTTATTTAATAATTAGTTTTATTTACATCTTTAAATTCGAAAGCACTAATATTTGGTTTATCATTTTCACTTATTTAGGGGTTACGTGGATCCTAAGGACATGGATGGAATGGAAGTATGATAGAGAATCGAAAGAATATATTTTTTCGATAATTGGATTATTTGCAGTTATTTTTATGACTTCGATGCTATTTTACTTCGTTCCACCTGCTGCATAATAAAATGATTATTGATGGTACAAATAATGAGATAACTAATTAATAAGAAACCATTCATCTATACATGAATGGTTTCTTATTATGTGTATGAAGTTCGGCCTTCGCAATTTAATCATTTATTTTAACCGATATGGATTTAATGAAATTTGTTTTATCCGCTGCATATTTATGCTTATCATTAGGGTTAGCTTTTGAAAGTTGAATCTTTAACTGTTCATACTGCATACGAGAAGTTTTATTGTCTATTAAGTAGTCTCTGAATTTTAATTGTTCCATTAAATATTTATTCTCTTGTTCATACATATGAATTTGATGAGTTCTTGGCTCACCTTTATTGAAATAATACCTTTCAGGTAATACATCTTTTCTATATTTATAATGTAATTGTTCTAGGTTTGTAATACATTTTAGACCACTTTTGAAATCTTTTAATTCAATCGCAATATCAATAATAGGTTTTGCGCTTAAATGCGGGATGGAAGTACTTCCGATATGGTGTATCGCTAAAATATATTTTCCAATTTGTTCCTCAATCAATTGTTTTTCTTTTGAAAATTCAAATTCCCACTTTTCGGACCACGGAACTAAAAACACTTTACCATAGGGTAAACCTAGCATTTAATTAGCACCCCCTTACATATTTTTTCAATAAAGTTACTTACATCTTCCTAAAACTCTTCAAAACAAGAAACTCCCATAATCTCCAAGGTAAAATCTTCTTCGCAAAGATCATAAATTTTACACCTTTCCCAATTGGGTATCGTAATGTAGTACGCCTTGCTTCAGCAATTTCTACGATTTTATTTGCAACATCTATCGGATTACCAAATGTATCACTGCCGCTATTAATATGTTTTTGGATTTTATCCATATATTCATTGTAAGGAGAAGAACTATCAGATTGGTTTGTAGCTAGTTGTTTACCAACTTCCCAAATATTCGTGTTATAAGAACCAGGTTCAATTAATGCAACATCTATTCCGAAAGGTTGTACTTCTAAACGAAGGGATTCACTCCAGCCTTCTAATGCATATTTTGAAGAAACGTAAGGGGATAAACCAGGGAATCCGACTTGGCCGCTAATGCTGCTAATATTAATGATTTTTCCGCTTTTCTGTTCTCTCATATATGGTAAGGCAAGCTGAGTGATTGATATAGCTCCAAAAAGGTTCGTTTCAAATTGTTTACGGTATTCCTCTACTGGAATTTCTTCTACAAAGCCCCCAGTTGCATATCCTGCATTATTAATGAGAAGGTCTACTCTGTTTATTTCTTTTAAAAATAATTGGAAGTTATGTATAGAACCTTGATCTGTTACATCTAATTGTTGAACTTTTATATTTTGTTGTAAGTGGAGTTTAGTAGCTTGAGATATTAAGTCTACTTGTTTTTCAAGATTTCGCATTGTAGCAATGACAAAATAGTCTTTTTTTGCAAGTTCAAGTGTCGTTAAAAGTCCGAATCCACTTGATGCCCCTGTAATAATCGCGATTTTTGTATTCATTGTTCGCTCGCTTTCTTTTTCTTTTATCATAACGAGTTATAAAGAGAAAATCTATTAATCTTACATATTGTTTTTATACATGTAATAGCAATTAGTAGCATTCTATATTTTAGGAGGCGGCTTATGGATTAGGTGCTTTAAGTTTTTTTTAGCGCGCATAAGTGTGGCTAAAAAGAGGGAATCGTATAGACTCAGCGTATATAGAGAAGAGAGTGTTGCATTCATGATGATGAAATTAAGTTTTTAAAATGGGGGGAAGCAAAGTGTTCCATGTTAAAGACGTATTAGCAGATCAGTTATTAGCAAATGCGAATGATCCCAGTTGGTATATTCCATTTTCAGATGCAGTTAAGGATTTATCTGAGAGAGAAGCTTTCTGGAAACCGAATGAAGAGTGTAATAGTATAGCTGAAATTGTACAACATTTACTGTATTGGAATACGACGTGGCAAACTAGGTACAAAGAATCAAATGTTAATGCTGTGCCTGCTATTGGTGATAATAACAAAAGTTTTATGCTTTCAGATAATCAAACATTTGAAGAGTTAAGAGAAAAACTATTAGAGAAACTGTTACAATGGCAAAGTCTCATAAATGAAGACAAGGTTGAAAGTGATGTAATTGGATTTCCTGTATCTGCGAAGTGGTGGGAAGTATTAGCTAATGTAACGACTCATAACGCGTATCACATTGGTCAAATTATTTACATTCGGAAATTACAGAAGAGTTTTGATAATGAATAAGATAATAATTCTCAAATTAGGTGAACAAAAGTGGACAAAACGAGACAGATGTCTCATTTTGTCCACTTTTTTATTATGAAAGAAAAGAGAAAACCTATTAAATCAGGGATTAGAATTTGGCACAGTACTTGCAATATAAAAGATGAACAAGAAAATAGGAGGGCTGGACATGTTAAAAACAACTGAAAGTAAAGGGAATGAAATTACGAAAGAACAAGCTCGTTGGATGTATGAAAAAATGTTAGAGATTCGTAAGTTTGAAGACAAGGTGCATGAATTGTTCGCGCAAGGCGTTCTGCCAGGTTTCGTTCATTTATACGCTGGTGAAGAAGCAGTAGCAGTTGGTGTATGTGCCCACTTAACAGATAGTGACAGTATTACAAGTACGCATAGAGGTCACGGCCATTGTATCGCAAAAGGTTGTGATTTAAATGGCATGATGGCCGAACTTTTTGGGAAAGCGACAGGGTTATGTAAAGGTAAAGGTGGTTCAATGCATATTGCCGATTTAGATAAAGGAATGCTTGGTGCAAATGGGATTGTAGGCGGAGGTTTTCCACTTGCTTGCGGTTCAGCATTAACAGCTAAATATAAAGGAACGAAAGATGTAAGTGTTTGCTTCTTCGGTGACGGAGCAAATAATGAAGGAACATTCCATGAAGGGGTTAATTTAGCAGCGATTTGGAAGTTACCAGTTATTTTTATCGCAGAAAATAACGGTTACGGTGAAGCAACAACATTTGAATATGCTTCTAGTTGTAACTCTATTGCTGATCGTGCAAAAGCATATAACATTCCGGGTGTTCAAGTAGATGGAAAAGATCTATTAGCAGTATATAAAGCGGCGGAAGAGGCTGTTGAGCGTGCACGTAATGGCGGTGGCCCAACTTTAATTGAATGCATGACATATCGTAATTACGGTCATTTTGAAGGAGAAGCACAAACGTATAAAACAGCGGAAGAAAAAGAAGAACATTTAAATGAAAAAGATGCGATTGTGCATTTCCGCAAGCATTTAATTCATGAAGCTTTATTAACGGAATCCGAACTTGTGGATATGGAAAAGGCAGTAGATGAAGCAGTACAAAAATCAATTGAATTTAGTGAAAACAGTCCATATCCAGAGGATGAAGAATTATTAAAAGATGTATACGTTTCTTACAAATAAGAGGAGGGTGAAAAATAATGACTAGAACAGTAAGTATGTCAACTGCAATTAATGAAGCGATGAAAATATCAATGCGTCGTGATGAAAACGTAATTTTAATCGGAGAAGATGTTGCAGGCGGTGCACAAGTGGATCACTTGCAAGATGATGAAGCATGGGGCGGTGTACTCGGTGTTACGAAAGGACTTGTACAAGAATTTGGTCGAAATCGTATTTTAGATACTCCAATTTCAGAAGCGGGTTATATGGGAGCGGCGATGGCAGCTGCTGCAACAGGTTTACGCCCGATAGCTGAATTAATGTTTAATGATTTTATCGGTAGTTGTCTTGATCAAGTATTAAACCAAGGTGCAAAGTTCCGCTATATGTTCGGTGGAAAAGCGAAAGTGCCAGTTACAGTACGTACGATGCACGGTGCTGGATTTAGCGCAGCGGCACAGCATTCACAAAGTTTATATGCGTTATTTACGAGCATTCCAGGTATAAAAGTTGTCGTTCCTTCCACTCCTTATGACGCAAAAGGCTTATTATTAGCGGCAATTGAAGATGACGATCCAGTAATCTTCTTTGAAGATAAAACACTTTACAATATGAAAGGCGAAGTACCAGAAGGGTACTATACAATTCCTTTAGGAAAAGCAGATATTAAACGTGAAGGTTCTGATGTAACAATCGTTGCAATTGGAAAACAAGTTCATACAGCACTTGCGGCTGCAAAGCAATTATCGGAAAAAGGACTCGAAGTAGAAGTAATCGATCCACGTTCTTTATCACCGCTGGATGAAGATACGATTTTAGCATCTGTTGAAAAAACGAATCGCCTAATTGTTATTGACGAAGCAAATCCAAGATGTAGTATCGCAACAGATATTGCGGCAATTGTAGCGGATAAAGGATTCGATTTGTTAGATGCACCTATTAAACGAATTACAGCGCCACATACACCAGTTCCGTTTTCGCCACCACTTGAAAAGTTATATTTACCAACGCCGGAGAAAGTAATTGAAACTGTATCAGAAATGATCGGAGACCAATCTTTATTACGTGTGTAATGAAACGATGAGAAGGGAGAGAGAAACATGGCTGTAGAAGTTGTAATGCCGAAGTTAGGTATGGCGATGAAAGAAGGTATTATTACGAGCTGGAATATTAAAGCAGGTGATAATGTAGAAAAAGGTGAACTAATTGCTAGTATTAACTCGGAAAAAATCGAAACTGAAATAGAAGCACCAGCTGATGGAACTGTTCTTGATATAGCTGTAAGTGAAGATGAGGGAGTGCCGCCGGGTACTGTAATTTGCTACATCGGTAAACAGGACGAAAAAATAGAAGTCTATGAAAGTACAAATGTTGTAGAAGAAAAAATACCTAATCCAGAACCTAAAAATATACAACATCCAGAACCATATGCGAAAGAAATAGCAAATCAAAGAATCAAAATTTCACCTGTTGCGAAGAAAATTGCAAAGTCTGAAAATCTGGATATCAAGGCATTAGTTGGTACAGGTCCTGGTGGAAGAATTACAAAGGTAGATGTGTTAAAGGTGCTTGAAAAAAGAGTGCCGATTCCAGAAGTACTTGAACAAGAAGAAAGTAAAGTCATTCCTGTTACTGGTATGCGGAAGGCAATTGCGAACCGTATGCATGCAAGCTTACAAAATAGTGCGCAATTAACATTAACGATGAAAGTAGATGTTACAGATTTAGTTGCTTTACATAAAGAAATAGCGGAAGTTGTACAAAAACGATACGATAACAAACTAACCATTACGGATTTTGTTTCTCGTGCTGTTGTATTAGCGCTTGGGGAGCATAAAGAAATGAATAGCGCTTATATAGATGATGCCATTCATCAATTTGAATATATTCATTTGGGTATGGCAGTCGCGTTAGAAAAAGGATTAGTCGTTCCAGCTATTCGCTTTGCTAATAATCTATCTTTAGTAGAGTTATCTAAAGAGATTAAAAATGTGGCACAAAAGGCACGAGCAGGCAGTTTAAGTAGTGATGATATGCAAGGGACAACATTTACAATTAGTAATTTAGGTAGCTTCGGGATTGAATATTTCACACCAGTATTAAATACACCTGAAACTGGTATTTTAGGTGTAGGTGCAATTGAACATGTTCCTGTATATAAAGGGAAAAAATTAAGAAAAGGAAGTATGTTACCTTTAAGTTTAACATTCGATCATCGTGTATTAGATGGTGCACCAGCAGCTGCATTTTTACACACAATTAAAAGTTATTTAGAAGAGCCTGTAACAATTCTTTTATAAAGAGAAGGTGAGAAAATGAGTAATTTAGTTGTTATTGGGGGCGGACCTGCTGGTTATGTAGCGGCAATTACCGCGGCTCAAAATGGAAAAGATGTCACTCTTATTGATGAAGCTGATCTTGGCGGGACTTGTTTAAATGTCGGTTGTATGCCTACGAAATTATTGTTAGAAAGTGCGGAAGTATACGATATTGTTAATCATGCGAATCGTTTTGGAGTATTAGTAGATAAGCAGAATATATCAATTGATTGGAAACAAATACAGACGAGAAAATCACAAATCGTAACGCAGCTCGTCCAAGGAATCCAATATTTAATGAAGAAAAATAAAATAAAAGTTATACAAGGTAAAGCGAAATTTGAAACGGATCACCGTATGCGAGTTACACACGGTGATAAAGAAGATGTAGTAGATGGAGAACAGTTCATTATAGCGGCAGGATCAGAACCAACTGAATTACCTTTTGCTCCATTTGATGGGAAGTGGATTTTAAATAGTAGTCATGCAATGTCCCTAGAAAATATACCAAAATCATTATTAATCGTTGGTGGTGGTGTAATAGGTTGCGAGTTTGCAAGCATTTATAGTCGTCTTGGAACAAAAGTTACGATTGTTGAAATGGCATCGCAATTATTACCTGGTGAAGATGAAGATATCGCACAAATTTTAAGGGAGAAACTAGAAAATGATGGCGTAAAAATATTTACAGGAGCGGCTTTAAAAGGATTAAATAATTATAAGAAGCAGGCTTCATTTGAATATGAAGGAAGTATCCAAGAAGCCAACCCGGAATTCATTCTCGTTTCTGTAGGTCGAAAACCACGTGTACAAGAATTAGCTTTAGAAAAAGCAGGCATTCAATTTTCAAATAAAGGAATTTCTGTGAATGAACATATGCAAACAAACAGATCACATATTTACGCAACGGGTGATGTGATTGGTGGAATACAGCTTGCTCACGTTGCCTTCCATGAAGGAACGACAGCGGCATTACACGCGAGCGGAGAAGATGTGAAAGTAAACTATCATGCTGTACCTCGCTGTATTTATACAGCTCCAGAAATTGCTAGTGTCGGTTTAACAGAAAAAGGAGCAAGAGAGCAATACGGTGACATCCTCATCGGAGAATTCGCATTTACAGCGAACGGAAAAGCGCTTATTATTGGAGAACAAACGGGGAAAGTAAAAGTTATTGTGGAACCTAAATATCAAGAAATTGTAGGGATTTCTATTATCGGTCCTCGTGCAACCGAACTAATCGGACAAGGAACGGTGATGATTCATACAGAAGTAACCGCTGATATAATGAGAGATTATATTGCAGCACATCCAACTTTATCTGAAGCAATCCATGAAGCATTATTGCAGGCGGTAGGACATGCTGTACATGCTTGAAGGTAAAAAGACCAGTCTAATATGACTGGTCTTTTTAGTAAATAATATTTAAGTAGCAATATGTATAAAAAGATACTAGAAAAATCACTATACTCTCATGTTTTTTTAATCGATGAGAGTATAGTGATTTTGAAACGTCTTCACTTATTTAATTGAAATGCGCTGTTACTATTTAATTTCAATAGCTGAAGTTATATCGTTCCAATCTGCAGCTAAATTAGCAGTTTGACCATACCAATCAGAGTGTCTAAAGGAGACACCTTTTCCATATCCTTGAGTTGAAGAATGTTCCCATAGCGTTGTTGAATAACTTGCAGAAGGTGAAGCTGTACTTACAGAAGAAATTCTGTCGTTCCAGCTAGAAGGTAGGTTTTTAAAGCCACTGCTCCAATAAATATACTGTCCACCTTTATTTTGATGCTCATAAAAATCGGTACTACCAGCACCACTACCTAAAGGGTTAATTTTATTTTTAAGTGCCTTTTTATCCTTTTCAATAAAAGCATTCAATGTTTCTCTGCTAGTAAAGCCATAAGCTAACCAATCTCCATTTTCATTTTGCTTAGGTAGTACCATAGTAATTTGGATGTCTTTTTTTGATTGATCGCTTAATTTTGTGAATGAATTAACATTCTTTTCATCAACTTTTAAATAATCAAATGATTTAATTGTATTATCTTTTTCTGCAGCACTTACTACTCCTAATCCTCCAGTTAATGCAAAACCTGCTACTAATGTCCCTGCTACTAATTTCTTCAACATATAACCATCCCTTTTTGTTTAGATTTTTGTACAGGTAAAACTTGTACATGTAAAATGTATTCTAATTTCACATTTTTGTAAATATTCTGAAGTTTTAGAAATAATAGGCGGAATATTTACATTTTTGCATTTATTCTTTAGAAAAAATAGCTATTGGAATGATATAATAAATAGATATATTGCTTTTGTTGGATGTTGAAATGTTTTAGGAGGAAAGCCATTGAAGTATTTCAATAAAGATTGGTATAAAGAAATGCAAATTATAGAATTTGTAAGTTTTATAGAGTCTATAAAAGAATGGTCAGAAATGGATATACAAAGTTTAATAGAGGAAATAAAGGAAAGGAAAATAGATTTATTAAAATTCCTTCCTGAATCCATACATCCATTTATTCATAGCACCACAATTAATTCAGAATATCCTTCTAGTGAATTGAAAAAACTTATGAAAGAATGGATAGAGGATTGTGAGAAACGAAGGGCTCATTTAGATCGATTCTACTTAGAGCACTTCTATTCGATTAAGAAAAAACTCCCAACAAATGTTATGAAGTTACATAATTGCTCACTACATGACAGTGTAGTCAAATCAGTAGAGAGAAGATCAAAAGATACGCTAATTATAACTTTAGATTGCAGTGGTACTTTCAGTGAATTTGACAAACTGGAAGTAACTTTTACAGGCGTAACGAAATGTTCTATTCCGGAAAATTTTGAAGGTGCTTGGTGGTTATGTCATGAAATAGATCTTACTAATGAAGGTTTCGAATTGGATGTTTTATTTGATTGCCCATTTGAAGAAGTGACGATTTGTGCAAAAGATGTATTGCTTAAGAAAAGTAACTAGTAAACTTTATAACTTTACAAACAAAAAACAGTCTTATATGACTGTTTTTTATTTAGATGCTAAATTATCAAGTTTCCAATATGTATCTGTTAACGGCGCAGCTTTGCTATCTATGTATAAATACATATTATTTAAATCTTTTGGAGAAGTTTTCATATTAAATACAATGTCGGTAGTTAAAGAAAACTCAGATGGAACCTTTTTAGCATTTTCATTTTGTATAAATTCACCTTCGTATTTTTCACCCGTTTTTTCATCTTTTATGAAATATTTTATTTCTGAAAGATCTATCGTTTGTCCTTCAGCACGAGCATTATTTATAGTAACGCGAGCTGTGAGACGCCACTCTTTGTCTATTTTATCGAATTTTGCATTTTCAACAGTTGCTCTATAGTATTCGTTTTTAAATATTTCCCCATAGTGCATTGCATTCTTTTCAAAAGCGCTCTTTTCTTGTTTTGGTGCAGTATTTCCACTACACCCTGCCATTATTCCTGTAAATAATAATGCTGTACAAGTTACTTTAATTATAGATTTCATAGTAATCCCTTTCTGTATTAAAAAGTAAAACATAGGAATAATTTTACATCAATAGGAAGGTAAATGGAAGTATGTTTGTGGAATATGCAAATATACATTTATTTCGTTTTCAAGTTAATGGGATAGAAAGAGGGAGAAAAACTGTATAAAGCTGAATAAATCAGAATTGAAAATATTGTAATACAGAAAAAGCATGCATATAATTAAAATAAAGATTAAATTTCTGAATCTTCAATAATGGTGGTGATAACATGTTCACTGAAGAGCGTAGAGAGAAAATTTTAGAGTTACTTAAGAAAGATGGAAGAGTAATCGCAAAGGATCTTGCGGAAAGTTTTGATATGTCTATTGATTCTATAAGAAGAGATCTATCCATTATGGAGAAAGAGAGTTTATTAAAAAGAACGCACGGAGGTGCAGTTGAACTTACGCGAGTGAGAAACTTAGCTGCCGAACCATCGAAACGTTATCGTGATAGTTCAATAGATGAAGATGCGATTGCGAAAGTTGCTGTATCCTACATACAAGAAGGAGATTCCGTTTTTATTGGCGGGGCTTCCATTCATTATGCCATGTTAAAGTATTTACCTGAAACATCATTTATAGTTATTACGAATGCTTTAGAAATTGCTAGTAAGTTACGAGAATATAAGAACATTGATACGTACTTAATTGGTGGAAAAGTGAAACCATCAGGAAATATGACAGATACACTGGCCTCTGAATTGATAAGTAGATTCTCTATTGATCTTTATTTCTCTACAGGTGGCGGTATTTCATTGAATGGTATAAGTACTGCGACACCGGAAGTTGCTTATTTTGGAAAAACAGTAAGTAAAATTGCTAGAAGAAATATTTGTTTAGCTCCTCATAATAAACTTGGAATAGACTGCTTTATAAAAGGAGAGTCACTGTTAGAAATTGACCTTATAATAACAGATGAAGGGGCTAGTAAAGAAACGATTCAACAATTTGAGAAACAAGGTAAAGAAATTGTAATAGCGTCAATAGACCTCATTTAAAAGGAGTTTGAAATGATTATAAAAGGACAAGAGTTTCATATAAATGGATTAACTTATACAGTTCGTTCTGCAGCTGAAACGGATGCTGAGCAGTTATCGGAAATTAGAGTTCAGATCGATGGCGAAACTGAAAATATGGATAGAGAAGCTGGAGAGGGGTTTATTGATAAGATAGGGTTTCAAAAAATAGTAAAAACAGATAGTGAAGAGATGAAGAATCTTTTTTTAGTTGCAGAAGTGCACAACCGAATCGTAGGATTTTCGAGATGTGAAGGATCAAATTTGAAGAGATTATCCCATAAAGTAGAGTTTGGTGTTTGTATTTTAAGAGAGTTTTGGGGATATGGAATGGGTAAGAGTCTATTGCAACAATCTATTCAGTGGGCTGATGAAAATGAAGTGAAAAAGATATCATTGCAAGTGTTAGAGACAAATGAAAAAGCCATCCAACTTTATAAAAAATTAGGTTTGGAGGTAGAAGGTATTCTAAAAAATGATAAAAAACTGTCGGATGGTAAGTATTATAATACGGTAGTAATGGGAAGGTTTACTGATACTTTTCATAAAAGAGGTGAAGAAGTATGTTTTACAGAAGGAAATACTATGTAGTAAAAAATGAATTCATAGAAATATTTAATGATCATTTCAATGATACTAATTTACCTAATCAAATAAAATATGGTTCTCGTTTAATAGGACGCTGGATGAAAGATAATAATGATGGTACGACTGAAGTATTTGCAATATGGGAATATGATAGTTATGAACAGTATAAAGAAATTGAATCAAAAATTAGAAGCGACAAGATACATGTTAAAAGAATACATGATTGGTATGAAAAACATGGCGGGAAAGAATATGTTTTACAGGAGTACATATTAGAGTTAAAAAATGAAGAGTTAGTATGTACTGTAAAGTGATAGAGGGGTGAGGAATAATGGGAATTAAAACAAAATTATATTTTAGTTTAGCATCCACCATTTTATTTGCAATAGCGGTGATAGTTTTCTTTATAAACGGCAATCCACAAAAGTGGTTTTGGTTATGTATTTTCTTTGCGTCCATTATACAAAATATAGTTCTACTAAAAAAGAATAAAGAAGTTCATTAAGATATTCAAATTATTAACATATTTGTGTCATCTTTCTAGTTGTATTGAAAACGCTTTTATTCAGTTTTATAATAAAAGTATGTTTTATAAATCTCCAAAACAATTAATAGGGGAGATGATACAATGTTAGCTTCACCGTTTTACTTACATACATGGAAAAAGTTTGTGGATGAAGGAGTCCTTGATTCGAACCGTATAAACGAAAGAATTTCAGAGTCATGGCATCGATGTAAACAAGCAAATGTGAATCCTCATATGAATAAAGGTCAGAAAATTTTGTCTTCTGATATTTTTCAGGATCAAAAGAAAAAGAGTGAAATCTTCCTTGATATAGCAATACCTCAAATACAAAATATGAGAAAAACCATTGATGAACTGCAAATGATGGCATTATTAATTGATCCAGATGGTTATGTTCTATCATTAAGTGGGAATCAGCAAACGTTGAAACGAGCGAAACATATTAATTTTATTGAAGGTGTGAAATGGACGGAAGCAGCTGTTGGTACAAATGCGATAGGAACAGCGTTACAGATTGAAGAGGCTATTATGATAAGTGGTACAGAGCATTATTCTGTCGCATCTCATAGCTGGAGCTGTGCGGCCTCTCCGATTCATAATGATGATGGGAAATTAATTGGTGTTCTAGATTTCTCCTGTCCAATTGAGTTTTCACATCCATATATGCTCGGAATGGTAACTTCGATCGCGCATGCGATTGAACGTGAATGTAGTATTCGAGTACATCAAAATGAACTGCATTTAATCCATCGTTTTTTAGATGTAATTGACAGTGATGAACAAGTTGTTATTTGTAACCATCGTGATGTTATCGTTTCTGCGAGCAAGAGGGTTCGTGAACGAGTATGTAATTGGTCACGAATGAAACTTGAAGATTTATTGCACAATGGATTGAAACCTAAATTAGAGGTACCGGTATATAGTAATGATAGAATGATTGGGAAATGTATTTACTTAAAGGAAAATAAACAAGAAAATTTATTTTCTACTTACCCGTTTATAAACGGAATTACTTTCCCTGGAGTTATTGGGACAAGCAGCGTATTTCAACATACTTTAGAAGAAATTAAGCTTGTTTCACCAACTGACGCTAGTATATATGTTTGTGGAGAAACAGGTGTAGGGAAAGAATATGTAGCGAGAGCGATTCATGAAAATAGTCCAAGAAAAAATGGTCCTTTTATAGCTGTTAACTGCGGTTCATTACCGAAAGAATTAATGGAAAGTGAATTATTCGGTTATGCTGAAGGTGCGTTTACAGGTGCGCGGCGCCAAGGATATAAAGGGAAATTCGAACAAGCAGACGGAGGAACAATATTTTTAGATGAAATTGGTGAAGTACCGCCAGAGATGCAAGTGGCATTATTGCGTGTTTTGCAAGAACGAACAGTAACCCCAATTGGTAGTTCAAAAGAGGTACCAGTAAATATTCGTATTATTACTGCGACACATAAAGATTTACTACGATTAGTAGAAGAAGGGAAATTCCGTCAAGATTTATATTATCGTTTACATGTTTATCCGCTATATGTTCCGTCGTTAATAGAAAGAAAAGAGGATATTCCGTACTTCATACAACATTTTTGTGAACGAAAGGATTGGAATGTTGTATTTCCAAAGAGTATTTGTAATCAATTTTCACAGCATACATGGCCCGGAAATATTCGAGAATTATTAAATGTAGTAGAACGCATATACATTTTGTCGCAAGGACGGGAAATATGCGAAAAACAAATCTCTTTTTTATTACAAACAATGATTGGAAATCAACATCAACTTGAATTGCAAGCAGAAAATAAAACGGAGCATACATTAAATTTCCGTGAAAAAATACAGCGTGATAGCATGATTGAAGCGTTGCAAAAGACGAACGGAAATGTTTCATTAGCTGCAAAACTATTAGATGTGCCACGCAGTACATTTTATAAACGTATGCAAAAATTTAGGCTATAAAAGTAGATTTTTGTAATCTACTTTTTCTTTATGGGCTCACGTTCTGTCGGAATGTGCGCTTGCCAGGGAAATAATAGAATAATTAGAAAGAAGATTTCCTGAAGGGGGTTAGCATGTGAAGTATATTGAAATTGGAATCGGGAATAGGTGGTTCATTCGAACGGAAACCGAAAATAAAGATGGAACTGAATTCGAGGAACGAGGAATTATTAAACCAATTTATTTTGAGTCTTTATATGTACGGATTTGGTTTCGGAAAACGTGTTTTATTTTTGATACGAAAGAGGGCTTTAAGAAAGTAAGAAAAAGTAGAGCTGAGTATAAGTTTATTGTTGGAATGGTGAGTAGGTTAAAACAATAGAATCACACAGGGGGTGTTTTTATGATTAGAATTATCACATTCATACTCGCTTTTATTATAATGGGCTATTCTATTTACAGTTGGAATGATGATTCGAAGCAAAGTATGCTCATTTTACAATTACTTTTAGGTTTTATGCTTGCCGGTATGGGGATACACAACGTTAAGAAGGATGAAAAAGAGAATAAGAATATGGGGCTTTTGCTATTACTTACATCACTTTTTTGTATTATTGTATCGTTAATAAAATATTTTAAATAAACCGTTACTAAGCATATTGAGTAACGGTTTTTTGAGGTTATAATGTGCTATTTATATAACCCCGTCGTATACATTACCGTTAAAGTATGTACAATTTCTTCTAATTCTAGTTCTTTATCATTTTGCACGATTGTCCAAAGAAACGTTTCATTCATAGAGAACCAGCCGCATGCGACAATCTCTTTATTTAACTCAGTTCGTACTAATTCATTTTCCTGGGAATGGGTAATGTCTTGTATAATCCGTGTTACAAAGCGTTCGCGAATCTCATCCCATTTTTGACGTATTTCTTTTGAGGTTCTTATTGCTTCTTCAACAACTTGTAATATAGCTCTTTCTTCTTGTGCTAACTGTAAAAAAGCGCGCACTTGATTCTGAATCATATCTCGTGCTTCGACCTTTGTTTGAGGGGAAAAAGAGCGATCAGCAATATCATAAAAGCGATTCATAACATCTTCCATCAAAACGACGAGGAGAGCATCTTTGTTTTTAAAATATACATATGCTGTTCCATAACCAGTTTCTGCATGTTTAATAATTTGCGTGATTGTAGTTTTCTGAAATCCGTTTTTTATAAACATAGTATAACCGGAATGTAATAGTTTCTTTTTTGTTTCTAAGGAGCGATGTTTTCTTGTTGAAAGAGTAGAATTTTTCAAGGAATCACCTCTTTATACTGAAATATCTGAAAATATAATTGTATTGTAAAAGAAGTTTGTATATAAAGTCAACTGACATAATATCATTGACGTTATATCAATTTAAGTGATATATTTCAATTAGTTAGAATAAAAAGAAAATTAAAAGAAGGTGACACCATGTATAAAGAACCATTTCAACCAACTTATGAGTATGCGCTTGAATGTGATAAACATGATGAACTGAAAGATTTTCAATCTGAATTTTATAAAAAAGAAGGAACAATATATTTAGATGGTAACTCTTTAGGGTTGCTTTCAAAAAGAGCAGAGAAATCGTTACTTACCTTGCTAGATTCATGGAAAGAGTTTGGGATTGATGGATGGACTGAAGGTGAGCATCCATGGTTTTTCCTTTCGGAGAAATTGGGTGAATTGACAGCACCTCTTATTGGATCTTTACCGGAAGAAACGATTGTAACCGGTTCCACGACTGCGAATATACATCAAGTTATTGCGACGTTTTATGAGCCAAAAGGAATACGAACAAAAATTCTTGCGGATGAATTAACTTTTCCGTCAGATATTTATGCACTTCAGAGTCAAATTCGTTTAAAAGGCTTAGATCCAGATGAACATTTAGTACGAGTGAAAAGCCGAGATGGAAGAACACTTTCTGAAGATGATATTATTCATGCGATGACCGATGATATCGCTTTAATATTATTGCCTTCTGTACTATATAGGAGTGGACAAATTCTTGATATGAAGCGATTAACAGCTGAAGCTCATAAACGTGGTATTCATATCGGTTTTGATTTATGTCATTCAATTGGCTCCATTCCGCATCATTTTAAAGAGTGGGATGTAGATTTCGCTGTATGGTGTAATTATAAATATTTAAATGCAGGTCCTGGTGGTGTTGCAGGCCTTTATGTAAATAATAAACACTTTAATAGACTCCCAGGATTATCTGGTTGGTTTAGTTCTAGAAAAGATAAGCAATTTGATATGGAGCATTCATTAACTGCGGCTGACCATGCTGGAGCTTATCAAATAGGGACACCTCACGTATTAAGTACTGCACCATTAATCGGTTCTCTTGAAATTTTTAAAGAAGCTGGTATTGAAAAGTTACGTGAAAAATCATTACATATTACGAGATATATGCTTGATTTAATTGAACATGAATTAAAAGGCTTTGAATTTACAATTGGAAATCCATTAGAGGATGAAAAACGAGGCGGGCATATTTATTTAGAACATGCCGAGGCGGCACGTATATGTAAAGCGTTAAAAGCAAATGGGGTTATTCCAGACTTTAGAGCTCCAAATGGAGTTAGACTTGCGCCTGTTGCTTTATACAATACGTATGAGGAAGTATGGAACTCTGTACAGATTTTAAAGAAAATTATGAAAAATGACGAATATAAAAACTTTGAAAATAAGCGAGAGGTTGTGGCGTAAGCATGAAAATATCGCAGTGGATTGATATTTCACAACCGCTAAATAATGATATCGCGACATGGCCAGGGGATACACCGTTCTCGTATGAAGTTTCATGGTCAAAAGAAAACAGTGGTTCAGTAAATGTCGGAAAGTTAACGATGAGTATCCATACAGGTACTCATATTGATGCACCTTTTCATTTTGATAATGACGGTAAGAAAGTGTTGGATTTAGATATTCAAGTTTATGTTGGCCCAGCGCGAATCATTGACGTTTCTAATCTTGAAAGCATCGGGAAAAAGGAATTAGAAAACTTTCATTTAGAAGGTGTAGAACGATTGTTATTACGTACATCTTCACATGGTAAAGCAAATGAATTCCCAGATGTAATCCCGCATTTACGCACAGATATTGCAGCCTTTCTTTCTGAAAAGGGAATTCGTTTAATCGGGGTGGACGTACCATCTGTTGATCCTTTAGATGATAAAGAACTAGCAGCACATCATCAATTATTTAAACATGGAATTCACATTTTAGAAAATGTCGTACTCGATCACGTAGTAGACGGCGATTACGAACTTATTGCATTACCACTTGCATTAACAGATGCGGATGGGAGTCCAGTTCGAGCTGTTATTAGACCAATATAAGTAGAAATGAACACAAAGGGGCGTTTAGCTAATATGAAAGAAAATGAAAAGGTAATTATGGAAAAAGGGATTCATACGGATTTTAAGGAGAATATGACGTACGGAGAGTATTTACAGCTAGATAGCTTATTATCTAGTCAACAAAGATTATCAGATCATCATGATGAAATGTTATTTATCGTTATCCACCAAGCGAGTGAGCTTTGGATGAAACTAATTTTACATGAATTGAATGCTGCAATTGAATCTATTAAACAAGATAAATTACCACCAGCTTTTAAAATGTTAGCACGTGTATCAAAAATTCAGTCGCAAATTATTCAATCTTGGGATATTCTTGCGACATTAACGCCATCAGAATATATTGAGTTTCGTGATTCACTTGGTCAGGCTTCAGGTTTTCAATCGTATCAATATCGAATGATTGAATATGCACTTGGTTATAAAACACCACATGCATTAAAGATTTATGAAAAGGACCCAGAATTACATGCTCGTCTTCATAAAGCACTTCATGCACCAAGTTTGTATGATGTGGCGATACAAGCGCTTGTTAAAGAAGGATTCCCAATTCATAAAGATGTGTTAAATCGTGATATTACGCAGCCTTACGAAGAGGATGCAACTGTAGAAGCGGCTTGGATAGAAGTATATGCGGACGTGCAGAAATATTGGGATTTATATCAGCTTGCAGAGAAATTAATCGATATTGAAGACTGGCTACAACAATGGCGTTTCCGTCATATGAAAACGGTAGAACGAATTATTGGTCATAAAATGGGAACAGGTGGCTCTTCTGGCGTATCTTATTTAAAGCGAGTGCTTGATCAATGCTTCTTCCCAGAGCTTTGGAACGTTCGAACGAAATTATAAAAATAAACTTGTCAGCTATTAAATGCTGGCAAGTTTATTTTTTGTTTTAATAACAAATATGATTTAATAGAGAGAACGAGATGAACTATAAATATTACATAACCATTTAGATGGAGGAAGATTTCTTGAATTTCGAGCAATTACAAAATAAATTTGAAAAGAAAAAGGTTAATACATTTCTTGTTTATCAAAAGGGGGAATTAACGACTGAGTACTATAAAACGATAGACTGTGCAAATGAATTATTTAAAATTAATTCGATTACAAAAAGTATCGTATCTATATTAATTGGTATCGCAATTGATAAAGGATTTATAAATAATATACATACACCAATCACAACATGGATTCCAAATGTGCCGGAGGAAAAGAGGGAACTAACGCTGTATCATTTATTAACGATGACAACAGGAGAAGATTGGAAAGAGTTCGGAAATGGGGTTGTTTTCCCAAATGATTTTGTGGAATCAGACAATTGGGTGCAATACATTTTAGAAAAGCCGCTTATTGAAGAAATGGGTACGAAAATGAATTATAATTCAGGTTCTTCTCACTTACTTAGTTACATCATTCAACAAGCAACTGGAATGTCGACGGAGCAGTTCGCGAAAAAGTATTTATTTGAGCCGTTAAACATTACGGAGTATGAGTGGCAACAAGACCCGCAAGGTATATATGTTGGCGGATTTGGTATGAAAATGAAATCTATAGATTTATTAAAATTAGGAAAAGTATGTTTGCACAATGGATATTCGAAGGGAAATGAAATTATATCATCGAAATGGTTAGAGCAATCAAGTACAGCTCTATTCGAAACGTATGAACATGTCGGAGCATATGGATATCACTGGTGGGTATTAAATAACGAAAGATTTCACATACCGTATTGTATGTATTTTGCTATGGGATACGGAGGGCAATACATTATTATCATTCCGCAGTTAGAGCTCGTAGCTGTAATTAGTAGTCACATGCCAAAACGTGGCCTCGTACCATTAAAGTTATTTATAGAACATATAAAAGAGAATTCCAATCATAAATAAGTAGAGAAATGAGGTGTTTTATGAGAAGTGCAAAAATGATAGCGATTTATAGACTGTTATTAAGTCTTCTAGCGTTTAGTGCACTTATTACTCAATTTGTTACAAGGGCACAAGTGAAACCGTTCAATCCAGTTAACTTTTTTAGTTTCTGCACAATTGAAAGTAATATTTTAGTTGCGGTAATTCTACTATTTAGTAGTTTGGGGACAGCTCTATTTGGACGTTCCGAGCAGTTTGGAGTTCTTCGCGGTGCAGCTACAGTATACATACTGACAACAGGACTTATTTATTTTTTGTTATTAAGGGGATTAGAAGAGTCACTTCAAACACCGATACCGTGGGTAAATACTGTGCTTCATTACATCATGCCGTTAGCGATGATTTTAGATTGGGTTATAAATCCACCTACGAAGACCATTACATGGAAACAGGCTGCGAGTTGGCTTGTTTTCCCGCTTTTATATGTTGTCTATAGCTTAATACGCGGGCCATTCGTGAATTGGTACCCATATCCGTTTTTAGATCCGAGAATAGGTGGATATGGGAGAGTATTTTTATATAGTATAGGGATATCCGTTGTTATTGGAGCTATTTGCGGATTAGTAAAAATGTTAGGGAATCGATCTTTGCATATAAAAAATAATCCTCCTTATTAAGGAAGAAGTACATAAAGAAACCTCTGTCTGTATGTAAAGACGGAGGTTTTTTTGTTTTACCGACTTGTCTTCTGAAAGGACATCTTTAAAAATTCCTCTGTTTTCGTATCAAACTCTACATCCACAAAAACACCATACTCTTTTCCACCCTCACGTAGCCATAATTTAAACTTTTCAACTGTTATTTGAACAGTTTTTGGTTGTCTACCTATATGAAGGTAATCGATAATCTCAGCTTTCGGATATTGTTCTTTCGTTTTTTCAACGGCTAGTTTACCCCATTTTGCATATGGCGGCTGTGCGTGAACAATAGATGGGTCGGTATGTATATTTGAACATGTTGTTATTAAAAAAAATATAAATGCTGTACGTACGAAGAATCGCTTCATAATAAGCTCCTTTTATTCTTTTTGTATATTGTTTACATATTTCTTCAAGCATATAAGTTTGGATTTTTTTGTCTTCTTTACATAAAAGCGAGGGTTTTACAAAACATAACCATGAAATCATTTCCGTAATTAAGGAGGGAAATACATGCGTCAGAAAGCTGTTTTTAAAATAGCGATTTTGCTTGTTTTTATCGGGCTATCTTTAATGGTAAGTAGTATACAGACCAAAAATGTGGAAGCCTTTTCTAATCAAGTGATTCAAAGAGGGGCATCTGGAGAAGATGTCATTGAACTGCAAACTCGTTTGAAATATAACGGATTTTATACGGGGAAAGTTGATGGTGTTTTCGGATGGGGTACATATTGGGCACTTCGAAACTTTCAGCAAAAATTCGGATTGCCAGTTGATGGTTTAGCGGGTGCTAAAACGAAGCAAATGCTTGTAAAGGCAACGAAGTATGATAAGTCGACCGCTAATAAAGATACTACAACTAATAAAGGGAACAGTGGTGGAGGTAAACAGGAAAATAAGCCGCCAAAAAGTACAGGGACAAATGTTCCAAACGGTTATTCTCAAAATGACATTCAGTTAATGGCAAACGCTGTATACGGAGAATCCCGTGGTGAGCCGTATTTAGGACAAGTTGCAGTAGCTGCGGTTATTTTAAACCGTGTCACAAGTGCATCATTTCCAAATACTGTTTCAGGAGTAATCTTTGAGCCGAGAGCATTTACAGCAGTAGCAGATGGACAAATATATTTAACGCCAAATGAAAATGCGAAAAAAGCCGTATTAGATGCGATCAATGGATGGGACCCAACTGGGAATGCATTATATTATTTCAACCCGGATACTGCGACAAGTAAATGGATTTGGACTCGTCCACAAATTAAAAAAATTGGTAAGCATATTTTCTGTAAATAGAGCGGAGGTGGAAACATGTTACGAGGTATTATCATCGTATTGTTAACAGTAGGTGTAGTCGGAACAGGGTATTGGGGCTATAAAGAGCATCAAGAGAAAAATGCAGTATTAATTCGAGCGGAAAATAGTTATCAGCGTGCGTTTCATGATTTAGCATATGAAGTTGATTTATTACACGATAAAATTGGAACAACACTGGCGATGAATTCACGTTCCTCATTATCGCCAGCTTTAGTAGATGTATGGCGTTTAACATCAGAGGCTCGTTCTGATGTAGGACAATTACCTTTAACATTAATGCCATTTAATAAAACGGAAGAGTTCCTTGCGAATATCGGTGATTTTAGTTATCGTGCAGCGGTTCGTGATTTAGAAAAAGATCCGTTAAATGATCAAGAATATAAAACGTTACAAGGTTTATATTCAAATGCAGCAAATATACAAGATGAACTGAGAAAAGTGCAGCATCTTGTATTGAAAAATAATCTTCGCTGGATGGATGTAGAAATGGCTCTTGCGTCAAACCAAGATCCAGCAGATAACACAATTATCGATGGATTAAAGACGGTAGAAAAGAATGTAACATCATACTCGTCCACAAACTTTGGACCGACTTTTACAAGTGCACAAAAGAATAAAAAAGGCGGATTTGAAGCAAAAGGAAAGGCGATTTCGAAAGCGGAAGCGGAAAAAATCGCGAAATCATTTTTAAACTTAAAAGGGAATGAAAAAGTAGAAGTTGAGAAAAGTGGAAAAGGTGCAAAAGAATCATTCTACAGTGTGAAAATTCAAGATCCAGCAACGAACAATGAGTATTATATGGATATTACCGGAAAAGGTGGATATCCAATTTGGGTAATGAACAACCGAGAAATTAAAGAGCAAAAAATCAGTTTAAATGATGCAGGAAGTAAAGGATTAACATTTTTAAAGGATCACAAGTTTACAAATATGGAGCTGTTTGATAGTTCTCAATATGATAATATCGGTGTGTTTACGTACGTTGTAAATGAAAATGGAGTGCGTATTTATCCAGAAGCAATCCAAATGAAAATTGCTTTAGATGATGGGTCGATTGTTGGTTTTTCCGCAAAGGAATATTTAGCATCACATCAAAAACGAACGATTCCGAGTGCGAAGCTAACCGCTGCTGAGGCGAGAAAGAAAATTAACCCCGATGTAAAAGTTATGGAAGAACGTAAAGCTGTAGTAGTAAATGACTTGCATAATGAAGTACTTTGTTATGAATATATTGGTACTTTAGGGAAAGATACGTACCAAATTTTCATTAACGCAAATAGCGGTGCAGAAGAAAAAGTGAAGAAGATGCAAGCTGTTGAGAAAATTTATGATTAAACATCAATGATAAAGTGGTGAAAATAATGAAAATCATTATATATATGTTAATGCTTTGTTTCGTTATTACTGGATGTAGCATTGGAAAAAAAGACAATCCTAATGAAAAGCCAGAACAAAAAAATGTCTCGATGAAAAATGTTACGTATACAAATAAATCAAATAAGCCAAATGAAAAAGCAGCTGATCATCTGGCATCTTTAGCTGCAAGTATACCTGGTGTAAACGATGCGACAGCAGTAGTAGTTGGGAAGTATGCTGTTGTAGGTATTGATGTGAAAGCGAAACTTGATCGAACTCGCGTTGAGTCAATTAAGTATTCTGTTGCAGAAAGTTTAAAGAATGACCCGAACGGTGCAAATGCAGTCGTTGTAGCAGATGTTGATACGTATGAAAGACTAAAACAAATAGGCAAGCAAATTAAAAAAGGTAAAACTGGTGAAGGCATACTTGATGAATTAGCAGCAATTGTTGGCCGAGTAATGCCGCAAGTTCCAAATGATATGATTGAAAATAGAGAAACGAATCCGATTAAAGATAATGATAAACAATTACCAAAAGATGAAGAACAAGAACTACGAAAAGAACAAGAAGATCAGTCAAATAACCATTTGAAAAAATAGTGAAAACCCCGTACTAAATTGTACGGGGTTTTTCTGTAAGATTAAATATTCAGTTTATTTTTAAGGGAATATATGGTTTAATAATGAGGGGAGGGACAACCGTTATGATGAAAAAAAGCGCACTCATATTAGGTAGTTTATGCATAGGTTTTAGTATGACAGCGTGTGACCAGAAGAAAGAAGTGAAGAAGAAAACAGCTATGTCTTCTACTATAACGGAAAATAAAAAGCAAGAGACCATTAATATAAATCATTTCTCAAATATTAATGAAGGAATGACTTATTTAGAAGTGAAAGATTTAATCGGTTTTGAAGGGGATTTACTCATAGAAGAAGGAGAAGAACATTCTACACGAATTAAGCAAATTTTTGCTTGGAAAGGAAACGATCCAAAATCATTTGCTGAAATTACATTTTTGGATGGAAAAGTGCATTCTAAAACACAGCAAGGTTTAAGTTAATAACTTGAAGGAGTGGGAGAGTTAAGCATGAACATACATACAGGGGAAATACAATTAGTTCCATATAAGGAGCAGTATAAAGAGATAATACAATCATTTACTTTACCAAGTGAACAAGTTCAATTTACGGCGAATCCAGGTGAATTACTGGAGAAAGCGAAAAATGATCGAACGAAAAATGTAGTTGTTATTTTAGACTATAACGGAGTACCTGTCGGTGTATTTATATTACAAACAGGTGATAGGGTACAGGAGTTTACAGAAAATAAGGATGCCATACTTTTAACTTCTTTTTCCGTTAATCACAATAAACAAAATAAGGGATATGCTAAAAAATCATTGGCGTTATTACAAGACTTTGTAAAATATTATTATCCAGTAAAAAATGAAGTGATTCTTGCTGTAAATGAAAAAAATATTCCGGCACAAAAGTTATATGAGAAAGTTGGATTTCAAGATAAAGGGTTTAGAAGAATGGGACCAATTGGACAACAATTCATATTACATTTACCTATAACGAGATAATGAGATAACAAAGCTTACTCTTGAAAAAAATCATGTAGTAAGTTTTTTAATTTGAGATATTTTCCGTACATGATATGTTAGATGTATTAAAGTAAGTATTCGAGAAGCATGAAGGTGCAAAACAATTCGATTGTTAAGCATTTAAATACGTGAGGGGTAATCATATGACAATTTATATTGCACTACTACGGGGAATTAATGTAGGTGGACATAAAGTAATCAAAATGGCAGATTTGAAAATAATGTTTGAATCAATAGGGTTAAAAAGAGTGAAAACATATATTCAAAGTGGAAATGTAGTGTTTGAGTCAGAAGAAGAGATAAGTTTTTTAAAGGAACGAATTGAATGTGAAATTAACAACGTTTTTGATTTCAATGTTCCAGTCATGTTACGAGCAAATGATGAATTTATTAATATTATTAAAAAGTGTCCTTACGAGACCCATTCGTTATTAGAAGGAGAAAGTGTACATGTGGCCTTTTTAGCTAATCCACTTTCTGAAGAAGACAGTAAGCGGTTACTTATGTACAAAAGTGACATAGAAGATTGCCATATCGAAGGAAGAGTAGTGTATTTATTTTTCAAAAAAAGCATTCGTAATTCTAAACTAATGAACCAGTTTCAAAAATTACATACGCCAGCTACAGTAAGGAACTGGCGGACTGTGAATAAGCTGAAAGCAATAGCAGAAGGTATTTAAACATAAAAAAGTGGTTTTCTGCATTTAGAAAACCACTTTTTTTATTTATATTGTTTGGCGACAATGAGTTCAACAATAGGGAAAATAAGAAAGGATGAACAGAGTGCTATAAAGAGTGGAAGGTTTTTTACACCATCCAAATTGGAACCCATAGAAAATCCTTCCGAGCAGAGTAATATAAGGAACATAACACCTACAAGCACAAAATACGCGATTTTAAAGCTTTTATATGTAATTTGTTGTCCCATCTCATCTTGACTTTCTTTCGATACTCCGTTTGGATCTCCCCATGTAATATGATTAATTAAATTACTAAGTATTAAAGAAGCAGCGAAAATTGTCCCACCCAAAATTGAACCTTCAGTTATGTATTTGTATGTGCCATGTACAAGTATAGCGATTAAAGATAAAGTTATGATTACAAAAATAATTTTTTTAGTATTCAATATATAATTGCACCTCCACTTTTGTAAAAAACTCTTTACATCCATAGTATAAAATTGGAAAAGTTTTATGTCAAACGTTTTTTACATATGAAGTGAATGTTTATGATATTTTGTTTAAAGGATGAAGAAAAAATTACATTACATTTGAATGTAAAAGAATGGGCTCGCATATATTTGGAAGGGATGTCAGATTAATTTAGGGGGTAGTTATGTCTATTCTTTTAAAAGCTGGTGCAGATGCAGGAAATAATGGTTTGAAGTTAATGGTGAAAGGGCAGGAACCTATTTTTATTCCGAGTATTTATTCCTTATATATAGGTGAGTCTACGGGGTTGTTAGATGAGGGTGAAGTTTCATCGTCAGAATTAGAGAATCACATTGATGTGACCATTAGTTCTCCATCGCTAATGTTAAATAATGTACGATACATCGTTGGAGAAAAAGTGATTCAAGATCAATTAAAAGGTACTGAAGTGGAGAAAAAATCAAATAAATCTACTGATGAGTTAATGGTCATTACAATCCTTTCAGGTTTAGCGATAAGTGCTATGCGTCAAAGCCCTACTTCAAGTCATATTAATATTCGTTATGATTTATCTGTTGCTCTTCCAATGCAACTTATTACACAGGAAATTGCTGCTGAAAATGCGAAACGGTATATGGGTAATCACAAGGTCATATTCCATTATCCAAATGGACGCGATGTTACGATTAATGTTTCTATTGAGTTTTGTAAATGTCTACCTGAAGGCGCTTCTGGGACGTGGGGGATTGTATATGATGAGGAAGGAAATGTTGTGAAACATAAAATAGAATGTGAACAAAATCAAGTTTCAGAAATTGATTTTGTAGATAAAACTTTATTGTCTTTTGATATTGGCGCGGGGACAACGGAAGAAGTTGTTTCATTAGGGGTAAATTTCCGTCCGCAATTAAGTAAAGGATTATCATATGGTGTAAAAGAAACGTTACTACAAATTATTACGAGATGGAATCGGAAATATCCTACGAAAACAATTGATAGCATTACAGAATTTAACCAAATTTATTTAAATGAAAAGCACCCAAGAAATGCATTGTTAGTTGAGGAATCGCAGCCAGCATTTTTAGGTTTAGCAGCACGTGTCGCAACGGATATTATTAACAAAATTGATGATATGAAAGACGATCCATATGTATTTATTTATGGTGGGGGCGCAGTTATTATTAAAAATAGCTTAAAAATGATTTTGAAACAAAAAGGACGCTTGAAAAATGTGATCTTTGTAGATAACCCGTTATTCACCAATGCTCGTGGGTTATTAGTATATACATGCTCGCCAAAATATAGAGAGCATAAGCAAAAAGAGTTAGGGTTTACAAACTTAACGATAAGTTAGTTGGTGGAAGTATGCGATCTAGGCGATATAAACGTGGTGATCGAGTGAAAATTAATATTAATAAATCGGTATCGCCTGAAATGATTGCTTGGCTTAATAAACAATCTAATCCAACTAATTTCTTTTTCTTTGCGGCCCAGCAATTATTTAAACAAGTAGGAGATATTGATGTATCAAAAACCTTGCCAAGTAGCCATGTTTTTTCTTTATATATAGAACCATCATCTCTATTAAAAGTTGAAATGAATCCATTTAAACACGTACCACTAGAAAATAGTAAATCCACCGAAAATGTAAAAAAAAAATCGTGGGAATCTGTTGACCAGTTAGATTGTCCATTTTTTTAAGCATAGAAAAATATAGGTAGAGCCCATCACTATACATACGAATGCAGTGATGGGTTTTTGATATTGTATCGTAATCTTTATAAAGTGAAACTATAATCAGTGGGGTTTTGTTCATCCCCCACTGATTATTAGCCTTCACCAATCGGGCGTTTACGGGCAGTTTATCTCCCACCTAATTTCTTTGCTTCAGCTGAATTTTGAGGTGGGAGTTTTACTGCCCACAAATAGCGGGATAAATAGAAGGGGCAAAACAATTTGTGCCCCTTCTAATAGTTGTTCTTATCTTATACGGGATATATGTTCTGAAACTGCTTTAATAATTTTATCCCAGTCATCGGGATGATTCTCATGTCCTGTACCTTCAAGGGATAATAGCTTTGAGTTCGGAATTTCATCAATAAGTGCGAGTCCATGTTCAAGTGGAAGAGCTGTATCGTCCGTACCATGAATTACTAAAGTAGGTACTAGTAACGACTTTAGTATACCTTCATAAGAATCATCACCTGTAAGGAGGGCGTGATTAAACATACTTAATAGATTGTTAGCACGTTCTATTTCTTGCTTTACTTGTTTTAAAGTTCTTGCTTCATCAAATATACGCTTTGATCCACAGAGTAGACGTGATCCTGTAATTAAATATTTCGCTATAACATCTTTATTTGTCCAATCTAAATTTGCACCATTAGCATGATGTGTCAAAATTCTTTCATCCATTGGAGGCAAATCACGAGTATTGTTATCAGATCCAATAACGCTTGTTGCTAGTAATGTTAAGGTCAAAATTCTTTCTGGGTGTTTTACTGCAGCAATTTGAGCAATCATACCTCCTAATGACATGCCAAAAAGGTGTGCCTTGTCAATATGATACGCATCGAGTACTCCGATTGCATCTTCAGCCATATCTGCTACAGTGTAATTGGAAGTCCCAGGCTCATATGTAACAGAACGCCCAACATCACGGTTATCATAGCGAATGACAAACCTTCCAGTGCTAGCCAACCTTTCACAAAATTCTTCATCCCAATAAACCATCGAACACGTAGCTCCCATAATTAATAATATTGCTGGGTTATTAGGATTTCCAAAGCTTTCTGTACATATATCAATACCGTTTACTTTGAAAACTTGTTCACTCATAGCACACTCTCCGTTTCATTTAAAGGTCATTAATAAATAAAGAGAAATATAACTTTGGGTGTTTCTTAGGCGTAAATTAGATTGTATTTAAGTGAAATAAATGTTTTTTGCACTCATGATGCTTAATTAGTAGAGTAGCATAAATATCACCTCCAAACATATTTATTTTCATTCAAGGCGAAAAATTTTGAAAAATAATTGTTTGTTATTAAAATAAACAGCAAGGGGGAGAGGAAATGAAATCAATTGTTATTGATCAATATGGTAGTGTTGAAGAATTACAAGAAAGACAAGTTCCTAAACCAGTTGTTAAATGTAATGAAGTATTAATACGTATACACGCAACATCTGTCAATCCTGTTGATTGGAAAATAAGAAAGGGAGACTTACAAGAAAAGTTGCGATTTTCATTTCCAATTACATTAGGATTAGATGTTGCTGGAATAGTTGAAGAAGTTGGAGAAGATGTGAATCATTTTAAAATAGGAGATAAAGTGTTTACGAAACCTGAAAATATAGGGAAAGGTTCTTATTCTGAATACATTACAGTGAAATCAAATTTAGTAGCGCAAATGCCTAATAATCTTAATTTTGAAGAAGCAGCATCTATACCTCTTGCAGGACTAACAGCTTGGCAAAGTCTTGTTGATTACGCACAAATAAAAGAAAATGACCGAGTATTAATTCATGCTGGAGCGGGCGGAGTAGGGAGTTTTGCAATTCAAATCGCAAAATCATTTGGGGCCTTTGTCGCAACAACTGCAAGTAGTAAAAATGAAGAGTTTTTAAAGTCTTTAGGTGCTGACCTTGTTATTGATTATAAAAAAGATAAATTTGAAGAGCTACTATCAGATTATGATATTGTGTTAGATACAATCGGCGGAGAAGTACAAGAAAAAAGTTTTCAAATTATTAAATCTGGTGGTGTTCTAGTTTCTATCGTTCATGAACCACTTCATGAAGTAAAGGGGATAAAATCAGGGTTTTTATGGTTGAAACCAAGCGGGAAGCAATTGGACGAATTATCTGTTTTGATTGAGCATGGAAAAATTAAACCTATCATCAGTAAGGTTGTTCCGTTTAATGAAGAAGGAATTAGAGAAGCTCATATTTTAAGTGAAAGTCAGCATGTTAGAGGGAAAATTGTAATTACGATGGAATGATATTTACATAAATATACGAGTGGTGACTATATGAGATGAAAATAGTCACCACTCGTATATACTATAATTTTTGCTATCGTGAATACATTTTTGGACATTCATCACCACTTGGTTCGTAAAAGCAATGGCTTTTAAATTGCCCTGCAAACGGCTGATTATACCATTCGGGTGGACAAGCTCCAACTGGACGGAAATACCAAAGAGCCCATCGTGCTGGCCAGCGCCATTCACCTTGTAAAACTTTTCTTGCGATTTCTTTTTCTGATTCACGGGCACGTTGATAAAAGTAACCGTATTGAACTGCTTCGAATCCGCCAGGGCTTTGATATACTGCATCACGCACAGATCGAAGTTGTTTGAAATCTAAGCAATCACAAAATACACGGTTTACTACAACACATCCAACAAGTTGTTCACCTTGTCGTCCTTCGCCCTCAGCTTCAGCACGGATTAAACGTGCTAGTAAATCAACGTCACTTTCGTTGTATGGAATAAGGGGCATTGTAATACCACCTTTCTTTACCTGTTATAGTAAAGAGTGTATGTTTCAAAATGAGCTAAGTGCATTTTTCTTGAAAATAACTACTAATTTTAAAAAGGGGCTTATACGGAAAAAAGCTAATTATTATATGGAAGATAAAAAACGAAAAAGGAGAGGTACTATGCATCGTATACATAAAGAACATATCATTTACGCAATGTCACCAGAAAATAATCCATGTATTGAAGTAGAAATTGGGAGCCGTCTTGTATTTGAAACATATGATTGCTTTGAAAATCAAATTGATTCTGAAGATGTTGTGTTTCAAGAATTAGATTGGAATCGAATAAATCCAGCGACCGGACCTGTACATATTAAAGGTGCAGAACCTGGTGATATATTAGTCGTAACGATTGAAAAGATTAAAATTGCAGAGCTGGGTGTTTTAACTACAGGTGCGAACCTAGGTGTAATGGGTGATGAGCTAAATGAAAATACAGTAAAAATTGTCCCAATACATAATGGACATGTTTCATTTTCAAATGAACTGCAAATTCCAATTAATCCAATGATTGGTGTGATTGGTACTGCACCGAAAGAAGAGAGTATTTCATGTGGTACACCGCATGATCACGGCGGGAATATGGATTGTAAAGAAATCAAAGAAGGTACAACGTTATTATTACCTGTAAATGTTCCTGGTGCTCTTTTAGCATTAGGCGATTTACATGCTGCGATGGGTGATGGTGAAATTGGTGTTAGTGGAGTAGAGGTTGCTGGTGAAGTAACTGTAACTGTTCAAATTATAAAAGAAAAGACATGGCCAATACCAATGGCTATCCAAAAAGAAAAAATAATGACAATCGCTTCTGAGAAATTGTTAGATGATGCAGCTAGTCGTGCTGTACGTAATATGGTGACATTTTTACATGAAGAATTAGAAATGTCTAAAGCTGATGCAACTCTTTTATTATCAGCAGCAGGTAATTTGAAAATTTGCCAAGTTGTGGATCCACTAAAAACGGCGCGGATGGAACTAGGAAGGGAATATGTGGAGAAGTTAGGATTTTCTCTAAATGAATTTCATATTAAATAAGAAAAATAGAAAAGGATACTTTTGTATAAAAGTATCCTTTTCTATTTTACGGATTTTGTGAAAAGAGGTAGTATTTATATAAGTATATTTGAGATTGTGGATCAAAAAGGAGTTCAGAGATGGTTAAAATTATGATTGTTGAAGATGATATAAAAATTGCGGAGCTATTATCAACATATGTTGCGAAATACGGTTACCAAGGAATTATTGTAACGGATTTTCAAAATGTGTTAGACATATTTTTAGAAGAACAACCGGAGTTAGTTTTATTAGATATTAATTTACCAAGTTTTGATGGTTACTATTGGTGTCGTCAAATTCGCGGGGTTTCCACATGTCCGATTTTATTTATTTCGGCCCGTGAAGGTACGATGGATCAAGTTATGGCGTTAGAAAATGGTGGCGATGATTTTATTCCGAAGCCGTTTCATTATGAAGTTGTAATGGCGAAAATTCGTAGTCATTTAAGACGTGCTTATGGAGACTATGCACCGAAACTAGAAGAACGAATGATTGAACAACAAGGTCTTAGTTTATATCCCGAAAGACTTGTATTAAAACTTAGGAACCAAGAGATTGATATAACGAGAAACGAAGCCATTTTATTAGAGATGTTAATGAAAAACTATCCGCGTGTTGTTAGTAGGGAAGTATTATTAAATAAATTATGGGATAGTGAATCTTATGTTGATGATAATACATTAAGTGTAAATACAACACGTGTGCGTAAAAAGTTAAAAACGTTACAAATTGAAGGAGCAATAGAAACAATTCGTAGTGTTGGATATAGATTACATATTACTTGGGATAATGGTATGGAAAAATGATAAGGTTATTTATACGTGATCATATACCACTTATTTGTTTTACTGCGATCCAACTACTAGCCATATTCTTAGTTTATTGGTTTGATGGGCATAATCATATTTCAACGGCATTATATGCAATGTTTTTAGGTGCTTTTTTTATGGTAAGTTATTTAGTATTTCGTTATTTTACACATCGTTCTTTTTATGAACGTTTAGCAAATCCGTTGCAATCTTTGGATGAATCTGTTCAAAAATCTGATTTTGCAGTTTTATCTACTGCTCTCCAAGATTTGCTCGAAGTACAATATCGACATTATCAAAATCAGCTCCAGTTACAAGAGAGGAAAAATAATGATCATTTAACCTTTATGAATCAGTGGATTCATCAAATGAAAACACCTTTATCTGTAATAGAATTAATTACACAAGATGAAGTGGATTCACGTTTTGAAAGTATTAATGAGGAAACAGATAGGTTGAAAAAGGGGTTAGAGATGGCACTGTATGTCGCACGTTTAGAAGCATTTACACAAGATTTTTATGTAGAAAGAGTACAACTACATAAAATAGTGAATGATTCCGTGCATGAACATAAACGCTTTTTTATTCGGAATTTTGTATACCCAGAGCTTGAAATTGATAAGAGTATTACTGTAGAAAGTGATGCGAAGTGGTTACAATTTTTAATTGGACAAATAATATCGAATGCGATTAAATATTCATCAGGTAGTAGAGAAAAGATTAAAGTGAAAGTACGTAAGGAAGGTAATACAGTTGTACTTGAAATTACCGATAGTGGCGTAGGGATACCGAAGCAAGATTTACCAAGAGTATTCAAACCTTTCTTTACAGGAGAAAACGGTAGAGATTTTAAAGAATCAACTGGAATGGGGCTCTATCTTGTATATGAAATTACGAAACAATTAGGACATAGTGTAGGAATCCATTCAGAGGTTGGTAAAGGTACCGTTGTACGAATAATATTTTTTAATGTGTAAAAAGTGATTCAGGCTAAAGAACTTTTAAGATAAGTTTTTTAGCCTTGTTTTGTAATACTGATACAATTTGAGAATGTAAAATTATTTACATAAGAGAAGATAAACTCAACTGAAAAGGAAAAAGAACAACTAGTCATACACATGCTTTTTAGTAATAAAAGTGCTTTTTGGGTAATTGATAATGACTGGGGGATTGAAATGGATATTCGTAAAATGAGATATTTCATAACAGTGGCAGAAGAATTAAACTTTAGTCGTGCAGCAGAACGGCTTAGGATGGCACAACCTCCTTTAAGCCAAGAAATTCGTAAATTAGAAGATGAATTGGGCGTTCAACTTTTTCATCGAACAAAAAGAATGGTTGAACTAACCAGTGCAGGGAAAATATTTTTAGAAGGTGCGCGGCAAACGTTGCTTCAAGTAGATAGAACTATTAAAGAAACACAGCTTGCGGATGAAGGGAAGATAGGACATTTAATAATCGGTTTTGTCGATTCTACAGAAACCGTAATAGACATATTAAAAAAATTTCGAGAACGTTTTCCTAGAATACAGCTTATATTACGCGAGATGACAACAGACCAGCAAATAAAAGCGCTATATGAAAAACAAATTCATATTGGATTTATTCGTTCCAAGCAAAATAATGAAATATTAGTTTCCGAAGTTTGTTCTGAGGAATGTTTAAAATTAGTTTTGCATGAAGATCACCCTTTAGTTTCGTTACGTAACATTTCAATCAAATCATTAGTTGATGAACCATTTATTTTATTTCCACGTCATTTCGGTACTAACTTTTATGATTTAATTATTAGTTACTTTTGGGAACATGGAGTAAGTTTAAATATTGTTCAAGAGGCGATCCAAATGCAAACTATTGTGAATTTAGTTGCAGCAGGAATGGGGATTTCTGTCGTTCCATCATCGGTGGAAAGCTATAAAAAATCGGGTGTCATGTATAAAGACATTCAAGAAAATACACCGAAAATAAATTTATATGTTGGATGGAGACAAGATGAAAAGTCTGTCGTATTAGAGAACTTCTTAACAGTTGTTAGAGAGGTTTATACGACTTCACAATTTGAATTTGAAAAGTAAAGGCCCATCTTGATGGGATGGGCAGTCGGAAAGTTGGATAGGAAAACTTCTATTTTTATTTTAAAGTCACTGAAGATTCAACCTGTTTTACTCGGATCGTACTCAGCGAAACCTTGTAGTATATTATCAATCTGATCCATAATTTCAGGTTGCAATTTAACACTAGAAGCAATTACGTTTTCTCTTATTTGCTCCGGATTTGAAGCGCCAATAATTGCAGAGGAAACAGCTGGATTTTGTAGTACCCAAGCAACTGCGAGTTGTGGTAGGGTAAGATTAGTTTCTTGCGCGATCGGATTAAGTTTCTGAATTGCAGTGAGTACATCATCACTCATCCAACGTTGCACAAGTTTGTGGAAAAATGGTTTACCAGCATCTGAATTAGCACGTGATTGAGTCGGTATTGGTTTACCAGGTTGATATTTTCCAGAGAGAATGCCTTGTGCGAGGGGAGACCATACAACTTGACCAAGTCCCTCACGTTGACATGTTGGTATTACATCAGTTTCAATAACTCGCCACAACATCGAATATTGAGGTTGGCTAGCGATAAGTGGAATGTTCAATTCTCGTGCAAGTGCTGCACCGCGGGTAATTTGTTCTGATGTCCATTCACTTACGCCTAAGTAAAGGACTTTACCTTGTCTTACAAGATCAGCAAAAGCTAACATCGTTTCCTCAAGGGGAGTTGTTGAGTCAAATCTATGTGCATAATAGACATCAATGTAGTCTGTCTGCAACCGCTGTAACGATGCATTACAATTTTCTATAATATGTTTTCTCGATAATCCACGATCATTTTTTCCAGGTCCGGTCGGATGGCATACTTTTGTACATAGTTCTATGCTTTCTCGGCGTATACCTTTCAAAGACCGACCAAGTACTTTTTCGGCTATAGTGTCCGAATAAACATCAGCAGTATCGAACGTAGTAATTCCGACATCTAGTGCGGCTTTCACACAATCATTTGCAATATCTTCATTTACTTTCCCGCCATGGTTTATCCAGTTCCCGTATGCAATCTTACTTACTGTTAATCCACTGTTTCCTAGTTTGCTAAATTCCATTGTAGTATCCTCCTTTTAAAATGATATCTTTATTATAAGAACTGAAATGTAGTATGTATAATATATAATTACTCTTAAATTTATATAAAAATTATATAAGAGGGAGTGCTTAGAAGGTTATTATTAGGGAAATCTAAAGGAAGTAGTACAACTAAAGTATGCTTGTTCAATTTGAAGTTAAGAAATGATAAATAGACCTAGAAGAAAGCAATCTTTATAACAGCACGTATAATTGCATTTACACATACTGTATTATCATGGTACAATATGGTTATTAACGACGGAAAGGAATGATGGGTGGACGATGATTAACTAATCTTATTTTTAAATGTTGAAATTAAATAAATTTCAATTTGTAAAAAATAGGATTAGTCTACCCAATTCCATTCAACGGTATTGCTATTTATTATGCGTAATAGCTTATTTGGGTATAAATATGTTAACGACTAATCCTGCCAAAATAATTTGGGAGGATTTTTTTGTTCTCCCTTAATGAAAGGGATCGGTAATATGAAAGAAATTTTAAAATTAAATGATGTTTATGTTGAAATAAAGGAAAATACTTTATTAGAGAAAATGAATGTTACAGTAAAACAAGGGGATGTTATCGGATTAATTGGTAAAAACGGTGCCGGTAAATCAACGTTACTTCAATTAATAAATGGGAAGATTGAGCCATCAAAAGGGATTGTTGAATGGCAGCAAATGAATATGACAACGGCATATGTTGAACAAGAAATAGAATCTTTTATTAGTAATGATATGATTGCAAAAGAAGCAGAACTTCTTGCGAAATGGGGCGTGCCAACGAACGATTTTCTTACTTTAAGTGGTGGTGAAAAGCTGAAAGTTCGACTAGCAAAAGGATTTGCCGAAAATCCTAATTTATTAATATTAGACGAACCGACAAATCATTTAGATGAGATGAGTACGGAATTTCTCATTAAGCAAATAAAAAATATGAAGGGTACAGTTATCGTTGTATCGCATGATCGATACTTTTTAGATGTTGTCGCAACGAAAATATGGTCAATTGAGGAAAAGAAACTAATTGAGCATAGCGGTAATTATACGAGTTATATGAAAGCACGTGAGCATACAAGAATGACGCAGCAACGTGAATATGAAAAACAACAAAAAAAGATAGAACAAGTAGAAACACATATAAAAGAATTAAGTTCATGGTCACAAAAGGCACACGCACAGTCTACAAAACAAGAAGGAGTTAAAGAGTTTTATCGTGTAAAAGCGAAGCGAATGGATGCGCAAGTGAAGTCAAAACGAAAACGTCTCGAAAAAGAGCTGGAGAAAACGAAAGTAGAACGTGTGAAAGAAGAGTATTCAGTGGAGTTCTCTATTCAAGCGAATAAAAAAGTAGGAAAACGCTTTTTAGAAGTAAAGAAATTAAAAAAAGACTTTCATGGAAAGACATTATTTGAAAACGTTAATTTTACAATCCAGCACGGTGAGAAGGTTGCGATTGTTGGACCAAACGGTAGCGGGAAAACAACATTACTGAAGATGATTATGGGAACGGAAACTGTACAAGGAGAAGTATGGATTTCACCATCTGCAAACATCGGTTATTTAACACAAGAAGTATTTGATTTACCACTGGATAAAACACCAGAAGATTTATTTTTTAAAGAGACATTTGAAGAAAGAGGAAAAGTCCAAAATTTAATGAAACATTTAGGATTCCAAGCTTCTCAATGGAAAGAGCCGATTGAGCATATGAGTATGGGGGAACGAGTAAAATGCAAGTTAATGGCTTATATTTTAGATGAAAAAGATGTACTTATTTTAGATGAACCGACGAATCACCTTGACCTCCCTTCACGTGAACAGCTTGAAAATACATTAGCTGAGTATAATGGAACACTCGTTATAGTTTCTCACGATCGATATTTTCTGGAGAAAACAACTAACACGAAACTCGTGTTTTTAAATAATACGATACAAAAGCAGCTAGAGGAACTTATTAAAACAAGAGATGATATTGAAGAGCTACGTTTAACATTAGAAACAGAGAGACAAGAAGTATTAGGTAAATTAAGCTTTTTAACTTCTAACGATAAAGAATATAAAGAACTTGATGAACGATTTATAGAACTTACGAAGCAGATGAAGGCGCTTTAATGTAATTAAGGTGGATTAACATGGGAGAAGAGAGTTCGACTAATTTATTTAGAATAGACTGTGGAGATATATACTTGCAAGAGTTTACTATCAAAGATGCGGAGAGTATTTATAAAATATCGAATCAACCGGAAATAGAACAGTTTTTACCAGACTGGAAATCAACGAAAGAACAAAGGGCTGACTGGGTTATTAATGATGAAATACCAGCAAATAAAGCATTTCTTAATGCAGTGAAAAATACATGTAACATAGATGATCATATATTAAAGCTAGGAATATTTAATAAAGATACAAATGAATGTATCGGATGGTGTTGCACAGGTATTAAAGAAGAACTCCCTTCACCAAATAGAGAAATAATGTATGCTATTTCAAGCGAGTATCAAAGCAATGGTTACGCTACGAAAGCGACTAAAGGGTTAATTGATTATTTGTTTAAAAATACAAATGTAGATGTCCTCAACGCAATTGCTTTAATTAACAACGTACCATCAAATAAAGTTATTGAAAAATGTGGATTTACTTATTTGAGCCAACAGACGATAGAAAACCAACTATATAATCATTATTTATTAAGCAAATCAGAGTGGATAAAAAATATTGCTCTTTAAAAGAATCTATAATGGAATGTAAAAAAGCTTAGAGCTAAAACTCTAAGCTTTTTTACATTCCATTCTACCTGTTACCATATCAAAGAGACAATTTGGATGGCTTCTTGCCGGATTTTCTCATCAAAAAAACAAGGGGATTAAGCTGTACATGCGATAATCATTTTATAAAAAATCATATATGAAAAGGGGTTTGGATAATTTTGTCGAATGCATTTATCTATGAAAACACCACTTTCTTACTCAAATTATCCTAAAAATGAATCATTTTGAGCTCAAATAGAAGAACGCACGGCAAAAGTGAAGGTGAGCGAAGTTTTGCATATAAAACTTACGGTTGAGTGTTAGTGGATTAAAAGTTTTAAGTTATGAAATAGATTAAATGAGGGAGGGGAACGCATATCATAATTTGGTTTCGTCAATTGCCACAGATAAGTATGGATTTTTCAGAATGGACTCCTTTTATTAAGAATAATTGGTATCAAAAGCATTATATGAAGTTTGTATATCTACTTCAAATAATCATTTTTCTGATACCAAATTACTTTGGAGTAGGTTTCACTCATATTAATATATTGTATCTAATCATAATAGGTATCTTTGTCTTCATCATTCACGAATGTCTACACATTTTGGTCATAAGTAACAAAGGTGATATTAGCTTAACATGTAGTGGAATATTTTTTTGGCTAAATACAAATGCAACCCTATCCAAAGCGAGATTTTGGGTCTTTATGAGCTTACCCATAATTGTATTATCGGTAGCCCCTGCATTTATGTCGTTCTATGTATCAGGAAATATTAAATCAATCATATTATTTGTATGTTGGATAAACGCAATAATTTCCGCCTCAGATATTTACAATTCATTTTTAATTGCAATGAAACCGAAGAACTCAGTATTTTGCAGAGGATATTATCAAGTGAAATAGTATTAAAAGTATTATTTAATTATATTTCAATTTAAGAAATTAGTTAAAAATATAATATTTGAAAGTAAAAAGACCGATAATACAATGGTCTTATCCCTGTCAAGTAGACAGTATTAAAAAGACTAAGCAGCCATCGAGATTCGATATTCTATCGGAGCTCGATGGTTGAGTCGTTTTTGGAACCGTTTATAGTTATAAAAGTAAATATATTCTTCAATTGCTTGTATTAAATCTTCTTCTGTTTTAAAATGATTCAAATACAACATCTCCGATTTAAAATGGGAGAAAAATGACTCGATACAGGCATTATCATGGCAGTTTCCTTTGCGAGAGTGGCTGCCAATGATACCTAAATCTAAAAGTCGTTTGTTGTAGGCATGAGATGTGTACTGGAATCCCTGATCTGAATGGAGAATGGTTCCACGCACATCTCTTTTTTGTGCCAACATTTCAATTGTATCTAATACAAGTTCATTATCATTGCGCTTGGATATTTTCCAAGAAACAACTTCGTTATTATAAATATCTTGGACAACAGAAAGATACCGAAATCCCTCTTGGAATCGTAGGTACGTAATATCTGTAACAAGTGCTTCATTTTGTTGGCGATCTTTGAATTCACGGTTTAAAACATTTGGAAAAGTATTGGAGTAATTCCCTTTAAAGAAGCGACGCTTCTTCCGAATAATAGACTGAATGTTAAGCTCGCTCATTAAGCGATATACCTTTTTGTGATTTATAAAATAACCCTCCTCTTGTAAGGCGATTTTCATACGTGGATAACCATATTCTTTGTGCTTTACGTGAATAGATTGAATTACCTTTTTTAATTGTTTATCGGATTCTAGTCGCATGTTTTTCATACTTTTTGTATGAATCCACTTATAGTAACTTGAGCGATGTACATTCGCAAAATTAGTAAGCCATATAACGGGATATTTTCTCTTTAGTGATTCAATGATATGATATCTTTCTTTATATTTTAGTACGCCCCCATTTACAGATTTGGATACTGCTTTTTTAAATATTCAACCTGAGCCTTATAGTAGTCACGTTCCTCTTCAACGGTGTTAAAATGAACGCGTTTTCCTTTTAAAGGATTTGGTATACCTTTCATTCCACTATTTTTCCCACGAGTATCTGTAATTTCACCACATTCTTTATATTTTTTCACCCAATTTTTAAGTTGTGTAGAGCTTTTAATCTGATATTTCTCCGTTATCATATCGTAGCTTCCTTCTTCGTTTAAATAACTTTGAACAGCTGATAACTTTAATTCTTCTGAATATATATTAAAAGTTAAGCCTTTTTTAGTCATGAAAAATCCCCTCCAAGTAATAGTGTAACATCCATGTATGTACATGGTCTTTTTACACTGTCTACCTAAAGGGGATAATATCACAATCGGTCTTTTTTCATTAATATAATAAAGATTAGAAATAAATAGCATTGTATTTCATACTACCCTGCGAATATTATAAGATAGATATAAATTGATTATAGTTTGAAAGTAGATTTGTTATCAGTTTTTTTAGAAATCTTACAAGCGTGTAAGATAAATGAAAGATGAATCAATATGTGCTATAAGACAATTCATTTACACTATATTGTGAGAAGTGCAAATGAAGGGAGAATATAAATGGAAATTCTACATGCAAAAAGTATTAGTAAAGTATATAAAGGGAAAGTACCTTTTAAAGCATTGGTAGATATTGATTTATCAATTCAAGAAGGTGAATTTATAGGGATTATGGGGCCATCAGGGAGCGGGAAAACAACGTTATTAAATATGGTATCTACTATCGACTCTCCAACATCGGGAGAAATATTAATAAATGGTACAAATCCTTTCCAGTTGACATCAGATAATTTGGCTTTATTCCGTAGGAAACAATTAGGATTTGTTTTTCAATCATTTAATTTACTTAGCACACTTACAGTAAAGGAAAATATCGTATTGCCGATGACATTAGATGGTGTTTCTGTACAAGAAATGAACAAACGAGTTGAAGAAATTGCAGAGAAATTAAATATTACAGATATATTGAGTAAAAGAACTTTTGAAATTTCAGGGGGGCAAGCTCAAAGAACAGCAATTGCTCGTGCAATTGTTCATAAGCCGCAATTATTACTTGCAGATGAACCAACAGGGAATTTAGACTCTAAATCTTCAAATGATGTAATGGAGATGCTAGATACTTTAAATAAAGAAGAAAAAGCTACGATGATGTTAGTTACACATGATCCGTATGCAGCGAGTTTTTGCAGCAGAGTCATATTTATTAAAGATGGTCAACTATATAACGAAATTTATTGTGGTGAAAGTAGGCAAGCATTTTATCAAAAGATTATGGATGTCCTTTCTTTGTTAGGAGGGAAAAGGCATGACTTTTCGTCAGTTCGCATTTAATAATATTTTTCGCAATAAGCGTACATATGCAGCTCATTTTTTAAGTAGTGCATTTTCTATTATGATTTTCTTTACGTATGCTCTTTTATTATTTCATCCTGATTTACAAGGTGAGTTGAAATCGACAAGTGCAACAATAAGTGCATTCGGTACATTGGGATTTTCAGTTTCGCAAGGCTTGATTTTTGTATTTTCATTTTTCTTCATTCTATATTCAGTTAGTTCATTTTTAAAAACGCGTAAGAAAGAATTTGGGATATTAATGATGCAAGGTATGTCAATGAGACAGCTTAAGAAATTATTATTAATTGAAAATATGTTGATTGGACTTGGCTCAATTTGTATAGGAATTCTCATTGGACTCGTATTTTCTAAACTAGTTTTATTGATAAGCGCAAGTGTATTAATGATTAGTAATGGTTTGCCTTTTTATATACCAGTGCAGGCCGTATTATTAACAGTCATCACATTTCTTTTATTATTTTTAATTGTTTCGCTCGTTACATTTAAAATGATAAAAGTAACAGAACTTGTGGAACTTATACAAGCAGAGGAAAAGCCAAAGCCAGAACCGAAAGCATCAATTTTATTATCGCTACTTTCTTTAATTAGTATAGGGTATGGATATTTTTCAGTATTTCGCTTTATCCCAAGTACTAATTTTATTACGCTTGGAATAGGGGTGCTCCTAGTAATTATAGGAACGTACTTTTTATATACACAGTGTAGCGTTTATATATTGCACCTTGCGAAAAGGAGAGAATCTTTCTTTTTAAAGAGAACAAATATATTAACATTTTCTGAATTAATTTACCGTATGAAAGATAATGCAACGATGTTTTTTATAGTATCTATTGTTTCAGCAGTTGCATTTACAGCGATTGGTACAACAGCTGCAATTGGAAATAGGGATTTGGTAAGGATGACAAATCCGTATACATTTTTGTATGGAAGTTTTGAAAACGACAAAGTATTAAATGAAAATCTTTCTATTATAAAAAAACACCTTTCTGATGCTAATATTCCGTATCGAATGGCTTCATCTTCATATATATACACGGAAAATGGTGTAGATGTAATGAAGTTAAGTGAATATAACGATCTTGCTAAAGCACTAGGCTATCAACAAGAAACAATAGAAAAAGAAGATGAAATTTTATTAATTCCTGGAGTCGTATCACAAAAACAAGAATTTAAAAATGGCGAGTATAAAAAGAATATAGAAGTCATTCAAGGAGATTGGACAAAGACATTTCATGTGAAAAAAGCCGTAGAAAATTTAGTTTTACCACATGATTCTAGAACTATTTATATCGCTGTTAAAGATCAGGTATATGATGGAATACCTCTTACTAGTGACCCAGTTAATAAAGATGTTCAATATCGTACTTACGGATTTGTTGTAGACGATTGGATGAAAACGAAGGGAATTTCAAACGAATTAATTAGTAGATTTGAGAAAGATACTAGAGTAGGTAATTTTCAATTTCGGGCTTTAACTATAGATTTGTTAAGTGCAAAGCAAACGAATGGATTATTACTTATGGCAAGTGTTTTAGTCGGAATCGTCTTCTTCACATTCGCTGCTAGTTTTATTTATTTCCGATTATATACTGATTTGGATCGCGATCAACAGCAATATAAAATGATTTCGAAAATGGGATTAAGTAAACGAGAATTAAAAAAAATTGTAACGAGACAGTTATTATTAATGTTCTTCTTACCGATTGTTGTTGCAGTGATTCATACTGTAGTCGCTTATACGGCATTACAGCAATTAGTCGATTTTTCTATAATTAATAGCTCTATCGTTATTTTAATTTCATTTATATGTATACAAGTATTATATTTCTTTATAACCCGTTGGCGTTACCTGCAAAAGCTTTATAAGGTTATGGAGCAATAGAGTTTATTAGCTTGTAAGACTACATTAAAGTATGTGGAAAAAATGAACTGTATGATGAAAGGAAACGCGATGAAAAGAACTTTAACTATTTTTATGTTAACGATACTATTATTAATAAGTTTTAGTGCATGTTCTAAAAAGGAGAATCCATTTCCTGCAAACGGTTTATTAATCATTGGAAATGAAAATAAAATTTCACCAATTATTAATCGTTATCAAGAAATTACGAAAGAAAATGAAGTGTTTTCTGTGAAAACAGGTACTTATGGAAACGGACAGGTATTAATTTTAAATGAGTCTACAGCACAAGCATTGATTAAAGCTAAAGTTTTCCGTAAACGAGATAATGGCTCCAATTTTATACCTGTAAATACGTTACCGAAATTCCCAAAAGAGGGTTCTCTACTGTTTGCACAAGAAGACGAAAAGACTTTGAAAAGTATTAAATTAGAAGGAAACGAGGTTCCTGTCATATACAATAGTGACGCTTGGATAGGTAACAAGCGTAATTATCCAACGCAATGGTATGTGATTGTATCCAAAAATAATATATATAAGGAAATAAAAGCAAATGAAACAAAAATGCATCTTCTTCAATTAAAAAAATCTTTAGGTGACGAAAAACCTAAAATGTCGACAGATAATACATTGGTTAATGAAAATGTAAAAGTAAGAAAGCTAATTAAAGATTTTGAGGGAGAAGTATCAGTTCAGTTTTTAACGATTGAAGAAAAATCTTAAAAAAGAGTTCAAGGTTGATAGAAACTTTATCAACCTTGAACTCTTTTTAGTTATAGACCATTCAGATAACATAGTTTACATGACTTCATTTAATCGAGTCTCGCTCGTTTCTTCAATCGCATTTGAATGTTGAACCGAACCATTTTGAGATTCCTTTTCTTTACGAAATTTCTGTAACATTTCTAAAATCATCCATAAAGGTACACCTTTGTCTTTTAGCATTTTCCATAAGTCTAATTCGCTAAATTTATGATCCGCTTGTTTCATTTCTTGTTCAGATGTACGAATATCAAATTTGATTAGATCATTAGATTTCTTATCTTCATGCTTAGTAGAAGAGATAGTATTATGCTCAAGATTAGATGGGGTTATTTTAGAAGGTTGAGCTAATGTATGAATGTTTAATCCGACTTGCATGCTTTTTTCCTCCTTTTCAAGCAATGAAATTAGTTTTCTTATGATTTTTAAATCCATTTAACATGAGGAAACTATATTTAATTATAAATTCAAATAATCAGATTTACAAGTTGTGTTATGAAAAGTAAATGCTTACTAGAATTAATATTTATCAACATTTGTAAATGTTTTCTATATATACAACGTATATAAAATACTTTACATTATGTTTAAGTTGCAAACTAATTTTGTGTTTTTTTTTCAAAGATAAATGTAAACGTTTTATTGAGGGGGAGAAAGTATGGGGAAATTATTTTTAAAAGTATGTTTTTTCGCATTAGTGACTGTTTGTTCATTCGCAGCGAAAACAACATACGCTGAAGAGAGACAACAAAATAATTATCCTATCATTTTAGTGAATGGATTTGCTGGATGGGGTAGAGAGGAAATGCTAGGGGTAAAATATTGGGGTGGTGTTCATGATATACAAGAAGATTTAAAAAGAAATGGTTATACAGTACATACTGTAGCTGTTGGGCCAGTTTCTAGTAACTGGGACCGTGCATGTGAATTATACGCGCAAATTAACGGTGGAACAGTAGACTACGGTGCGGCACATGCTGAGAAACATGGACATAATCGTTTTGGTAGAACTTATAGTGGATTTGCACCGAATTGGAGTGAAACAAATAAAGTTCATTTAGTTGGGCATAGCATGGGTGGACAAACGACAAGAACATTAGTGCAATTATTAAAAGAAGGAAGTTATGAAGAAAAAGATTATGTGAAAAATCATCCGAACACAAAGATATCACCACTATTTGAAGGTGGCAAATCGTATGTTCATAGTGTTACAACTTTAGCAACTCCTCACAATGGTACAACACTTGCGGACGGAAGTCTTCTGTTGCCGTTTGTTAAAGATTTACTCATTACAGCTGCAAGTTTAGGAGGAAACAATAATTTATCATTATATGATTTTAAATTGGAACAATGGGGTATAAAAAAGAATGCCGGAGAGTCCTTTTTCCAATATAGTGATCGTATTCTAAATAGTTCAATTTGGAAAAATACAAAAGATATAAGTCAATGGGATTTAAGTACTGATGGTGCAAAAGAGTTAAATAATTGGGTAAAGACGCAATCGGATGTATATTATTTATCCTATAGTGGACATGCATCGCAAGCAGCACCTATAACAGGTTTACATTTACCTCATATAACGATGAATAAAGTGTTAATGGGTAATGCATTCTTCTTAGGTTCCTTTGCAAGGTACGAAGAGAATCGACCATTAATAGATACTTCTTGGTGGCAAAATGACGGTGTAGTAAATACAAATTCTATGATTGCGCCTTCGTCTAATATTGCTGCAAATGATAATAAGTCATTACAGATTGGAAAATGGAATCATATCGAAACGAAAGCAAATTGGGACCACCTCGATATGGTAGGACTAAGTGTTTCAGACACGTTAGGATTTTCTAATATTCAAGAGTTTTATAGAACAATTGCAGAAAAATTATCACGGTTACCGAAATAGATAATATAAAGCGCTCTCGATGGAATTCGAGGGCGCTTTATATTATATTGAAAGAGGGATTTGGTAGAAAAATATGGGGGGATATTATGAAAATTCAAGTTGTATTATCAGGATATGGGACAGTAGGAAGAGAGTTTATAAAATTATTAAACGAAAAATATTTATATATATATGAAACATATGGAATTCATTTAGTTGTAAGTGGCGTATTAGGTAGAAATATTGCAATACATAATGAGGAAGGTTTGTCTATTCATCATTTATTGATGTATGGTTGTGGTACTGCTGCAATTGAAAAATATATAGAGCATCATCCGAAGGAACGTGCAACAAATAAGATAAGTGGTAATGTATTAGTAGAATCAACAGTTACAAATCTTAAAGATGGAAATCCAGGTAAAAAATATATAAAACAAGCGATTGAGAAACATATGGATATAGTTGCAATTTCTAAAGGTGCCCTTGTTACAAACTGGAGAGAAATAAAGGAAGCAGCAAAAATGGCGAATGTACGAATTCGATATAGTGGTGCAACTGCCGCTGCGTTACCGACATTAGACATTGGACAACTAAGTTTAGCGGGTTGCCATATTGAAAAAATAGAAGGAATATTGAACGGGACAACAAATTATATTCTTACAAAGATGCATGAAGAATATAAGACGTTTGAAGAAGCATTGCAAGAAGCACAAAATAAAGGAATTGCGGAGACTAACCCGTTATTAGATATAAGAGGGATGGATAGCGCTTGTAAATTATTACTTTTGACGAATAGTTTAATGGGAAACGATTATTCACTCAAAGATATAAAAATAAACGGAATAGAGCACGTTACAACGCAACAAATTCAAAATGCAAAGGAACAAAATAAATCAATTAAATTAATTGCATCAGTATATAAAGACGATAATGGAAAAGTAAACCTTAGTGTACAACCTTGTAATTTAGAGAAAGAACATCCGTTAGCAAATATAAATGGCACGGAAAAAGGAATTACGTTCTTTACAGATACAATGGGACAAGTCACTACAATTGGTGGAGCTTCTAATCCACGCGGAGCTGCAGCTGCTGCTTTAAAAGATGTAATCAATTTATATCGAAATGATTTATAGGCTTTATAACCGTACCGCTATTAATAAAAAATACATATGTAGTGGACCTTTTGAGAATGAAATAACTATGTAAAAATAATTGCAGGGGGTAAGAAATTGTTTAAAGATTTTAAAGTTGTAAAAGATCGTCCCGTTTATATTCAATTAAAGGATTATTTAAAAAAGATGATTATGAAAGGGCATTTGTTGGGGGACCAAAAAATCCCATCAACAAGGGAACTGAGTGAATTATTATCAGTGAGCAGAAATACAGTACTCTCTGCATATGCGGATTTAGAACAAGAAGGACTCATTTATGCAGTTAAAGGAAAAGGAAATTTCGTTGCGAAGGTGGATATAAGTAACACCTCGTCTGTTGAAATAGATTGGAAAAATAAACTTAATACAGTTACCACATTAGCGGATGAATTAGACTTAATGAAGCATGGAGTTCGCTGGGAAAAAGGAATGATTGTTTTTAATAGTATAGCCCCGGACGAAAAGCTATTTGATGTTGAAAATTTCAAAAGAGCTTTTCTTACTCGTATGTCCATTGAAGGGGATATCGTATTGAACTACGGATATGCAAAAGGTTATAGACCGTTAATTAATTATTTACTTCATTACATGGAAATGAAAGGTGTAGATATTTCGAACAAAGATATTCTAATTACAAATGGATTTACAGAAGGATTAGATATTGTGTTATCTTCTTTATCGAAGAAATCAGGGCGTGTTATTTGTGAGAACCCAACTCACCATGCTGCATTGAAGCTTTTCCGTTTACATGGACTTGAAGTTCATGGAATTAATATGAATGATGATGGTATTGATACGAATGAAGTAGAAAAAAGTTTGCGTGAAAAGGATTTTGATTTCGCGTATTTAATCCCTTCTTATCATAATCCGACTGGTATTGTTACGAGTTCGGAGAAAAGAACGGAATTGATGAGGTTATTTTCAAAATACAAGATCCCTATTATAGAGGATGGGTTTAATGAAGAATTACGTTATTCGGGTTCACATTTATCGCCATTATTAACTTTTGCAGGGGCTGGTAATAATGTGATTTATATTAGTAGCTTTTCAAAGGTACTTTTCCCTGGTTTACGTGTAGGTTGGATCATTGCAGATAAAGAACTGATACATTATTTAGAAAGTATTAAAAGAGCCAGAACCATTCACACATCTACGTTAGATCAAGCTGTTCTGTTTCAATATTTACATGAAGGATATTTTGAAAAATATTTAAAAAAAGCAAGATCTGTTTATAAGAAAAAATATGAGTTAGCTGTTGGGGCGTGTAATCAGTACATTCCGTTTAAAAGAATGACTGGAGACGGTGGACTTCATTTGTTTATAGAGTTGGAAGAAAAAATTCAAGCCCGCACACTTTTACAAAAGTGTTATGAGAAAGGAGTTACGTTTTCTCCTGGAGATGTTTTTTACTCTGATGGAGGAGGAGCGAACACATTCCGATTAGGATTTTCACGTTTGAAAGAACAGGAAATTGTTAGCGGGATTCAAATAATTGGTGAAACTTTAAAAAATGAAACTTGGAGTTGAGAAAATGAGAATTGGCGTTATTATGGGAGGAGTATCCTCTGAAAAACAAGTATCAATTATGACTGGGAATGAAATGATTGCACATTTAGATAAGAGTAAATATGAAATCGTTCCAATTACGTTAAATGAAAAAATGGATTTAATTGAAAAAGCGAAAGACATTGATTTTGCATTGCTAGCATTACACGGAAAATACGGAGAAGATGGTACGGTTCAAGGGACGCTTGAGAGTTTAGGTATTCCATATAGCGGCAGTAATATGTTATCTAGCGGTATATGTATGGATAAAAATATTTCGAAAAAGATTTTGCGTTATGAAGGAGTAGAAACACCAGATTGGATTGAACTTACAAAAATGGAGGATCTAAAGCTTGAGGAGTTAGATAAATTAGGATTTCCGTTAGTGGTAAAACCAAACTCTGGCGGCTCAAGTGTTGGAGTTAAGATTGTCTATGATAAAAATGAATTAATCTCTATGCTGGAAACTGTATTCGAATGGGATTCTGAAGTAGTAATTGAGAAGTATATAAAAGGTGACGAGATTACATGTTCAATTTTTGATGGGCAACAGTTACCTATCATTTCGATTCGACATGCTGCTGTGTTCTTTGACTACAATGCAAAATATGATGATACTAGTACAGTTGAAGAAGTTATCGAACTTCCAGCTGAAATAAAGGAACGTGTAAATAAAGCGTCACTGGCTTGTTATAAAGCATTAAAATGTAGTGTTTACGCAAGGGTTGATATGATGGTGAAGGAAGGAATTCCATATGTAATGGAAGTTAATACATTACCAGGGATGACACAATCAAGTTTACTACCAAAAAGTGCGGAAGCAGCGGGAATTAATTATAGCAAACTATTAGATATGATAATTGAAACTTCATTAAAAGTAAGGAAAGAAGAAGGTTTTTAAGGTAGTTATATAATTAATTCTTTTGACAGTTCCACGAATTATGCTATGATAATTACAATACGACAACTAAATATTTATCCACTAGGGGGGCCTTTTATAGGCTGAGATCAGATGAAATTTTGAGACTCTTAGTACCTGATCTGGTTAATGCCAGCGTAGGGAAGTGGGAAAGACGTTGCTATTTAACGAATAAATACTGTCAATTTCACTTTCTTTACGCCTGTAAAGAAAGTTTTTTTATTTTACAGCTTTAATAATTGTGGATAAATACGTATATTTTTTACATTATTTGGAGGGATTTAAATGACTTTTTCACAATCATTACGTAAAGAAGTAGATTCAATTTGGGAAGCAAGTTTTAACCATCCTTTTGTAAAAAAACTAGGCGAAGGAACATTAGATTTAGCTAGTTTTCGATATTATGTGCTTCAAGATTCTTATTATTTGAGTCATTTTGCTAGAGTACAAACGTTAGGTGCTGCAAAGGCTCTTGAATTAGAAACGACAGCTCGTATGGCACACCATGCACAAAATACGTATGAAGCTGAGTTATCATTACATGAGAATTTCGCAAAGAAATTAGGGATTACAAAAGAAGAAAAAGATAATTTTATTCCTGCGCCAACTGCATATGCATATACATCTCATATGTATCGTGCAGCTTATGAAGGGCATTTAGGAGATATTATTGCGGCTATTTTACCTTGTTATTGGTTATATTATGAAATCGGTGAACGGTTAAAAGAATGTCAACCAGAAGAGCCAATTTATCAAGAATGGATTTCTGCATATGGATCTGATTGGTTCCGTACTCTAGTAGAAGAGCAAATCACACGATTAGATACGATCGCTGAAAAAGTAACAGAGGCAGACCGTAATCGTATGAGACAACATTTTATTTTTAGTAGTCAATATGAATATTCATTTTGGGAAATGGCATATACATTAGAAAAATGGCCGGTGAATGAAGAAGTTAAAGGTGTTATTTAATTAAGAGTATATAAAAGGTATCGCTATATAAAGAGGCGATACCTTTTATTATATTTAGTTTCTGTAATTTTTTTGTAAATCATATATAAAAAATATAATAATTAATTATAATTAATTATAATGATTTTATAATATAAATTCCCATAAGGAGGTAGTTATATGTTAATAGTTACTTTATATTAATTTGATTTCAATACTGTTTTATTTATATAACCAAATGTAATTTAGCTATTTCCTTTAATGTGCTTGGTTAAAATTTGATTCGTTAATGCTTAAAAAATTGGTATCTTTTCTAGTATTATTCATGATCAATATAAATTAAGAGAGGAAGTATTAATAATATGGAAAAATTACAGTTATTAGCATTTAAAAATATAGTAGAACCCCTCTATAATGAGAAAGTATCGTATATTTATTTTCCTATTGAATGGCTTGAGATTGTAGAGATACATTATAGAACATTTTTATTAACGAGCAAATTAAAACTTGTAAATGAAAGATTGTATGAAATGTTTTCTGATATATTATTCATTCAGCATAATCCATATATGTTAAAGGAAGATACGCCCTGGATTGTAGCAAAAGAACCAATGAAACAAGAACAGTTAGACTATATTTTCCAAAGCTGGTATGAGGTTATTCATGATTGGAAACCTAATAAATTAATAGATCCACCACATTTAGAATGGCAGTATGATTTAATTAGTAATTTACCAGCATTACATGATAAAAAAACGTTTTCTAAATGGGTACCAGCTCTAATTACTCATATTTTTTGCGAACAGCCTTTACATATGGAAAATAAAAATGAGGAAGAAATATATTTTTCACCACTGCGATCACAACATGTTTCTGAAGCGATGTCTGAGCCAATTAAAGATGAAGAAACACATGATTATTTCTCTTATGTATATCGGTTTGAATACGTAACTCGTGGAGGTGAGAATATTCCTCTATTAAAAGTATCTGTAGGGATTAGGAGGTTTTATCAACAATATAATCATAAAGATATCCCTATACTTTTAGGGCGAAAGCGGAGCCAAATACTGATTTCAACTCCTGAATTTGAATCAAATAATAAAAAGCAAAGATTTGTAAAGTTAAAAGTACAACAAGCTGTAAAAGGAATAAAGTGGATTAAACGTTTTAGAAATTTAAAAGATGATTATAGGATAGGGGGAGAAGTTAAATTAGAGAACATTCTCCAATGTCCGAAAGAGTATATTAGAGGAACAAAGATAAGAGTGCTTCTTCCATATAACGAAAATATATATAAAGTTCAAGGAACAAAAATAAAATTTGGTATAAAAGTAAGAGAAAAAGAGGAACTTTTTAATGAATTCCAACGAATATGCCCATATTTCACATTACTTCCAGAATGTGAAAATGTATTAACTAATAATGAGAATGAGTTATTACCTTTATTTGCCCCAAAGGGATTAGAATCAATTACGTTAGAAGTATGGTCAGATGATATAGTAATAGAGATAGAACAAGCGTTATTAGATAGCAAAATAGTTTTAGCTCAAAACGGAGATTCCTCCTATGTATTAAATGCAGACAATCCGGTGTTGTTAAAAATAGTAAGATATAACATTAGGAAATTGTTACAAAATCCATATAGAATGCAATATAGTCATAAAAACAAAAAGAAACTAGTAGACGATGTCGTAAAAGCTGTACATGCTACGGCAGGTGAGCAAAATGAAATGAAATTAGCATTAATTGCAATAAAAAATTGTGATGGTCGCGAAAAAATTAATCCAAAGCAAATTATTCGGGAAGGATTCGCTCAAACGGAACGTATTTCAGCATTTATTAATTTATTTATCGGACAAAGTGTATCTAAAAAAGAAATTATTAATGCCATTCTTAGTTTGTTAGAACAAAAGGGGTTCTTAAAGTGTAGTTGGAATAAGATAGAATTACCGGGGATAATTGTAAATTTATCAATTGAGAAAATGTCTAAATATGATTTCTTACCTATTTTTTCAAAAATAAATGGGAGAGAAATATTATATAAATTATATGGTCAAGAAGAATGGGGCACAATTGATCATACTTTATTAAATATAGGTAATAATAAAGTGTTTTTACCACAACCATCAAAAAGGAATGATATAGGAGTCAGTTTTAAACAATTTATGTCAGAAACATTAGTTGAAATTTCACAAGATGCACATAAACAAAATAAAGAAGTTTATTTTATTGTAGATGCCAATATGAGGAAATATTGGATAGAGGAATTGCAAAATAAAAGCGTTAATATTGGGGTTTCACCTGAAATAATCTCAAATTTTAAAGAGGATATAAACATAATTAGAATTAATACTAACTCAGATGTACCGAACTATATTGTTAGAGACCAAGAACATGTTATGAATGAAACGAGATTATTTGTAGATCAAATGGGAATTTACTATAGCACGGCTGCATACGAATTAGATTGTAATGAGATAGTACAGCAGTACATACTCGAGGTTATCCCGCTTGGTGTAAAATCTGAAGAGAGAGAAGAAATCGCCAAAATGATACATTACATGTGCTGTAAATCAACCTTGCTCTCAGAACAAAATATTCATAATACGTATGTAATGCATATGGCTAAATTAATTAAAAATTATACTACCGATATTGATTCAAGGGAGTTTAAAGAATTCAATGACGAATTAGATGAAGATGTAATAATTTTAGAAAAAGAAGATTCATTGATATTAATATAAATAATAGTGTACAAATCCTGCTAGTAATAATGAGCGGGATTTGTCATTTTTTCATGTAAATAAGGCTATCCTTTGTCATGTATCTTTTCTTTTACGTATTTACTTTATTTACATACAGGATTAAGATGTTTTTTAGAAATACAAAAACTACATCATATGGAAAAGCGATTTTTATTAATTGAAAAGAAAATTTGAAAGGAATGGGGAATTGTGAAGAAATTAGATGTATTATTAATGCTACTGAGCGGCCTCTTTCCAATTGCAGGAATGTTAAAGCAAATCCCTCTTGAACAATCTTTATATATTGGAGGACTTTTATTTTTTACTAGTTTCGGTAGTTACTTTGCGAAAAAGATATATTCACGTATATGTAGCTGGATAGCGTATGCACCATTTATAACATTACTGTTAGTTATTTGGAATCAGGATATTTCAATAAGTTCAATAATAGCGAACGCGAAAATCGCCGCTTGCATTGCGTTAATTCCGTGTTTATTCCGGTTTCGTACATACGGGCTTACTTTGGGCTTATTCTCATTATGGGCCGCGTTACTATGGGATATAAAAGAAGTGCAGTCGTTAGTCATACTTGAGCGTATGATGAATTTAATGACAAGCCATTACTTATATATTCTCCTTTTAGTTGGAGGACTTATATTAGGTGGATTACTTGCGATGTTATTACACCGTAAAGAGAAAGACACTAATAAAGAAAATACAAATCTATTTAAACAAAAAAAGAAACGTAAAAGGCTATCATTTAAGAACCGCTTTCCAAGATTACCGAAATTTAAGATGAAATTATTTAAGTTTGGTGGAAAAGGTTCTAAACGTAAAACGCCAGAAATAATGCATGAGCGTAATAACGAAGAACCAGTTGTAACATATGAAATGGCAGAGCAAATAGATCAATATAAAGAAAGTACTGTTCAAGGACAAACTAGGATGGAACGTCGGAAAAATAGGTATAATGCATAATAAATTTCACTAACCTCTTAATGATTTATCGTAAAATTGATAAATCATTAAGGGGTTTTTTATGTAATTAAATATAGGTTGCGTATGAAGGATTCATAGCATATTTTAAAGGTAAGGATTTAAATAAAATAATGGGAGGACAAAATGCTTATTATTACATATATTTCTGTTTGCATATTATTCTTAGTTAGTTTTTTACATGTTTATTGGGCTTTCGGAGGTAAGTGGGCGACAAATAGTGTCATTCCAACTAGAGCTGGAGAAAAGGCGTTTACACCAGGTACAGGAATGACATTGTTCATTGCGTTATTATTAAGTATGGCAGCAATGATTTTATTACAACAAGCAAATATTGTTCATTCCGCACTTCCCAATGTTTTTGTTCAAATGGGATCCTGGGTTTGTATGGTTGTTTTTTTCATAAGAGTAATTGGTGAGTTTCATTATTTTGGTATCTTTAAACGAAAAAAAGATACGCAGTTTGCTAGAATGGATACTGTTTTATATGTACCACTTTGTGCATTTTTATCTTTAACCTTCTTATTAGCAATAATAACGTGAACATATAACCAGCATTATTTTAATACTTTATTACAAACTAAACTAGGGATTTATACGGCAACAGAGATGATTAGATAAGCAGTACCCTCTACCATTTGCTTTAAATAACAAGTTATTGGAGCGGTTAGAAAATGAATCTCTTCAAACTATTTGAGGGTTGTGTATCATGTCTACATTTTATGTTGGATATAAATTATGAAAAAATAAAACATTATGGATCGAGCACAAGTAGGTCATTTGTTCCATTATCGCAATCTTCAATTTGTCTTGCTGATTGTGTTTGTTTAACAGGAGTTGTATTGGGGTTACTAGGAACAGTGACATTTGGAGGATTAATGTTATCTGTATGTTCTCTTACATAAAGAAAAAAGGACACCCACTTAAGGTGTTTTTTTTAGTTACTTAGGAGAGCTTTTGAGATAGGAGGGACATGGATTCAAATCTATAGTTACACATTTTTATTGTGTTGTGTAACTCAAAAAGGAAAGTATCAGCAACTGCTTATTTTGTATGACTATAAACATTGGCTATTTGGGAGCTGTAATAGAATGCTTAGAAGGGGGCAAAAAATGGTGTGTGAAATATTAATAAAAAAGGACAAGCAGTCGTACCTACTGTCCTTTAAAGGAGAAAAGTCTTTTGGTTAAGAACTACGAATAAACAGAAAATCTGCTTGTAATTAGTTTTATCCCAAATATACATGCCTATACAAAAAGGGATAAGTTCAAAAATATTTATCCCAGGAAGGGAAATCCCAAACACCAAAATGGCTTGTATTGGTATACAGGTTCAAAAGTAGTATATGTCAAACGAAAAATCTCATACAAAAAGCAGACAATCAAAAGTATTGTCTGCCAGAAAGTCGGATGAATTAGCCAACTGTGAAAAATTGCTTTCCCACTTCAAGAAGAGTAAAGGCAACAAATTTGAAAGAAATGAATTGGGATTTAGTTATTGCTTCTATGAATGATGCATTTTTTTCATTTTTTTTGTCCCCAAAAAACAACTAATAATTGCGAGTAATGCATTTGAAGAAATGAAATTTACGGTCCAATAAATTCCTGTTCCAGCAATTATATCGATAATTATAAATCTTTTAATTGCCGAACTTTGTACTACATGAAAAATAAATTGATTGTTATCGTTACCCAATGTTATCACATCCCTTATCTAATATATGACAAGGCATGCTTGCTCTAGTCTTCATGATAATATACGAAAAAGAGTAATTGGCAGAAGCTTATAAAGTAGTTATAAATAAAAGCTAACTATCTGAAGTTAAATTATTAACTTCAGTGAAAAAAATAAAAATCATAATTTATCCTGCGTTATTGATGGGATATTATGTTTTACTTAAGGGCTTATGCGGAAAGTTTGATGAAAAACTCTTTCATTAAAAGTACGATTCCTAGCAGAAACAAGACTTCAATTGAGAACCAAAACATACTTTTGTGAGGTTTTTTAAACTCCATAATAATTGATGAAAATAAAAAAATTGCGATAAGTATGGTGATTAAGAGTCGGATTATATCAACCATTAATAACACTCCTAATATTTAATCAGTACTATTATGTAATCTTTTCCAAAGATATATAATTCTAGAAACATTCTATTGAAATTTTAATGAAAAGAACAGGTGGTGTTTAGTAGCTTTTTTCTCAAAATCATTTCAAACGTGTAGTGGAAAGTGATAAAAGTGATAAATCCACGTTTTAATAAAAGGATGTAAGCGTATTTTTAGCGAATTATAGATAATTAAGAGAGGCGGTGACACTATGAAGTATGTAAAAGTCAGTATGAATGGTGGAAGTGAGCACAAATTCTCAATGACTTTAGAACGATTTGAAGAGTTTATTACTACAGAGAATGGATTATTAGAAAATAAATTAGTTTGTATTGAAAATGTAATGATTAACCCTACTAATATATCTTCTGTAGTTGAAAAAATTGGTGTACCTGCTAAATTTATGGAAGTTTAAAGGTAATTAGATAAAAAACATCCATGGGGATGTTTTTTGTTTATAAATAAAGCAATTGTACAATGAAAGTATGAGAAAATTTTATTAGTAATAATGTAGGCTATTAAGAATGAATGGATATAGAAAGGTCTTTTCTAGCGTATTAGTTACTCCAATGTGTATGTATCTATTTGGCATCTAGACATTGTGCTTTCTAGTGCACAATGTAATAAGTATAAGCATATAGTATGTAATAGGACAAGATCTTCGTGTCCTACTAAATACTCAGAAAAAACCTCTAATCACATTAGGGCATCCAATAGCAGGGTGCTCTAATTTTTTATGAAAAATGTAGCTTCACAACGGTTTCGTTTCAATTATAGTTTTCTTTAACGTTAATAAATATTAAGATTAATATGATAGCAATAATTAAATTAGACAAATAGAAATTTTGGTGACACAGTAGTTCAAAGATGACATCGAATGTATACAATAAAGCGACAGCAGGTAATATACAAATAAATATAAATCTCCAACTTTTTAAATAATGTTTATAATTAGTAAGTACTTTCGCCATTAATATTGCTCCTGTATTTTTTATTTTCTATATAATTATACATTTAAATAAAAAGATTTACAAAGTGTTTAAAAATTATTTAGCAACTAATGTGATTTTGGGAGATAAATAAGGAGGAAGAAAAAAATATTATAGATCTATAGATTGAGAGGAATATAGAGAAAGCTTTTGTTAAAAACTTAGATGGCTGCAGCAATCTGTGTAATAAACGATTTGATTTTAAAAAGACTTTTAAACATCTGGGCTAAAATGATACACTATAATCTACGTTATTTTAGAAATGAATAGAGGGATTTATATGATAGATAAAATTAAAAATGTTGTAGAGGATATGTATGAAGATGAAGCAAAACATTTACTTCAAAGTATTCTAATACAGTTAGATGTATTAGACGGGAATTATAGCGAAGATATGATAAAAAATTTAACGAGTATCCCTAAGCAATTGACGAGTCATACAACTCAGGAAAAAAATTTAGAAGAAAGCACACACATTCATATTGCCTTTGATGATTCAACTGCCGGATGTTTAAAATATATGTTGAAACAAGAAGGATTACACGAGGAGAGTGTTGTTTCATACTCTGAATTCTTTTCAATTGGTCCCATACATCAATTACATACGAATGAAGGTCAATTAGCAAGGGCACAGTGGTTATTAAATAACTTAACTTCTTATGATTGCTATTTTGAAGAAGAGTATTTACCAAGATTTAAGGAGACTTTAGAAGAGCTACATTCAATTCCGAATGAAACACCAATTACCATCTGGAAGGCGGATAATGCCCATGAGCATGTAGGGCTTTGTTTTGCAATTGCGCAATTAAAAGATAAGAAAGATATTCGTGTTCTGAATACTTTTGAAGCGAGTAGAGAAATATTAAAACAAGATTATGATATTCGTGGAACTGGAGAATTATCTCCTGAAAGTTTAGCACTATTCAAAAAAAGTTTTGTGGAATTTCCGTATTTACCTGAAGAGAAGCGAATGAAGTTTGCACATGAGTGGGATAGGTTATCGCAAAGCACGGAGTTTTTAAGAGTTTGGAAAGACGATGAAGTGCATTCTGTACAAGAAGATTATTTTGATCAATTCATTATTGAGTGTGCGAAAAATGTAGGAGCAGATAAAGAATTTCATAAAGCTCCGAGAGTAATAGGTGAAGCACTGGGACTTGCGGATCAATTGGTTGGGGATACGTTTTTGGAATATCGCTTGAAAGAATTAATTAAGCAAGAAGTATTTGAATATGAAGGTTCGTTAGATCAAATGCGTTTTTATAGTGTGAAGTTAATAAAATAAAAAATATATTTTGTTTATAAAAAAGCTCGTATTTTTAAAATACGAGCTTTTTTTAGATGAATTTAGGCTATACATAAGCTTCCTATGAATGGCGTATCACATATGAATGTTAAAAGAAACAAATGAAAAGAAGGTGATGGGTTATTATGTATAACCAACAAAACTATCCATATGATCAAGAGATGTATTATAATCCACAAAACTACGGTTATGAATCTACAAATGAAGTGAGAGATATTGAACAAGAAGACTATAGACCAGATGATGCGGAAGATGCTCCAACGTCACCACCACCGTCACAAGCTCCGTCTTTACCATCCACATTTGCTTCTCCAGCACAAGCAGGGAATATGAAATCATGGATGTGTAACTGTCTAGGAAGATGGGGCTATTTACGTTTGCATCGTCCTGGACCTTTCGGAAGAGACTTATGGTTTTTTCCGACAGAAGTAAGAAGAAGTGGGGTATCCGGCTACACTTGGCAAGCTGGTCGCCGCCGTAAAGTAAGTTATCGATATCAACAAATTAGTAATTTTATGTGCTTCGCATAATAGGAAGTGAGAGAGTAGAATAATTTTACTCTCTCACTTTTTTATTTTTCAATATACGAAGTAAGATTTTAATTAAAAATTTACAATTTTCCAGTTTTTATTGAAGTATAATTCAAATGTTAGGTTGATTTACACAAATAATTGAGAGTGAGGGAATGTAATGTCAATAAAAAATAAGGTTGGCCGAAAAATAGAGGATGGCATTAATTTAGCTTCCGCTCAGTTTAAAGAAGATGCTTATGAAATTTATAAAGAATCGAGAAAAGTACAGCCTATATTATTTGTAAATCAAATTGAAATCGGTAAAGAATGGCTCATTACAAGATATGAAGATGCTCTGCCGCTTTTAAAAGATAATCGCTTAAAAAAAGATCAGGCAAATGTGTTTCCTCAAGATACAAAGAACATGCATCTTTCCGTTGACAATAGTGATCATTTAACAACGCACATGTTAAATTCGGACCCACCTAACCACAGTCGTTTGCGATCTTTAGTTCAAAAAGCTTTTACACCGAAGATGATTTCACAATTAGACGGAAGAATTCAGAGAATAGCGGATGATTTAATAAGTGAAATAGAGCGAAAAGGTACATTAAATCTTGTGGATGATTATTCATTCCCATTACCGATTATTGTAATAAGTGAGATGCTTGGAATTCCAAAAGAGGATCAAGCGAAATTTAGAATTTGGTCTCATGCTGTCATTGCATCGCCAGAAACACCTGAAGAAATAAAAGAAACCGAAAAACAACTATCTGAGTTTATTACATATCTCCAATATATAGTTGATGTAAAACGAAAAAATCCAAAAGAAGATTTGGTTAGTGCGTTAATACTTGCAGAAAATGAAGGGCATAAACTTAGTGCTCGAGAGCTATATTCAATGATCATGTTATTAATTGTAGCCGGACACGAGACGACAGTGAATTTAATAACAAATACGGTATTAGCACTTCTTGAAAATCCGAAGCAATTACAGTTATTAAAAGAAAATCCGGAATTAATTGATTCAGCTATTGAGGAAGGATTGCGTTATTATTCTCCAGTTGAGGTGACGACTGCAAGATGGGCGGCTGAGCCGTTTCAAATTCATGACCAAACAATCCAAAAAGGAGATATGGTTATTATCGCATTAGCTTCAGCAAACCGTGATGAAACAGTATTTGAAAACCCAGAAGTATTTGATATTATGCGTGAGAATAACCGTCACATTGCTTTTGGACATGGTAGCCATTTCTGTTTAGGAGCTCCACTTGCTAGGTTGGAAGCAAAGATTGCTATTACTGCTCTGTTTAAAAGAATGCCATCGTTACAAATAAAAGGTGAGCGTGACAAAATTAATTGGCAAGGTAATTATTTAATGCGTTCTTTAGAGGAATTACCATTGTCTTTTTAGAATAGTTATATTGAGACATGCATACACGACAAATGATTAACATAGAGTATGTATGTGTTATTTAAATTCGAAACGGAAGGGTGAAAACATCCCAATGATCAACTAATTCTATTTGTAAGAGATCTTCGTTAAAAAACGAAATATTCTTCTGAATAGGATTAGTATGTGCATGTATAGAAAAGGGATGTGTTTCGCACTGCGAATATATAGTCTTTTCATATGATTTGTGCTGCCTCCTGTTCAGAACACGAAATAGGAGGCTTTTTTATGTCGACGACTGCAGAAACGAAACAAAATCATGGGGTATCACAAGTATTAAAAAATCGATTTGTGCAAGGGATTCTAGCATCAGCATTATTTTTACAAGTTGGAATTTGGGTTCGTAACTTTGCGGTATTACTTTATGTTATGGAAATGACGAAAGGTGATGCTTTTGCTATTTCGATGATTTCGGTTGCTGAATTTGCTCCCATTTTTATTTTCTCATTCATTGGTGGAACTTTTGCTGATAGGTGGAAGCCAAAGAAGACAATGATATGGTGTGAGACGTTAAGTTCTATTTCCGTATTCGCTGTATTAATTACTCTTATGTTTGGAACGTGGAAAATCGTGTTTTTTGTGACGCTTATTTCTGCAATCCTTTCGCAGTTTTCTCAACCATCCGGTATGAAGTTGTTTAAACAGCATTTATCAACGGAACAAATTCAATTAGCGATGTCTATATATCAAACAATATTTGCGATTTTTATGGTGTTAGGACCGATTCTTGGTACATTTATTTTTCATAGTTTTGGAATTTATATTTCAATCATCATAACAGGTATCGCTTTTTTACTTGCAGCAGCTGTGTTGTTATTTCTTCCGAAAGATCTTGAGAATGATAATGAGAAGAAAGAAATTACGCTGTTACAGGAAATGCTGGATGGTATTAAATATGTAAAAAAGAAAAAAGCATTAACTTTGCTAGGGTTTTGTTTTATGGCAGCAGGACTAGGTATAGGTTTAATTCAGCCACTAGGCATCTTTATTGTGACTGAGCAGTTAGGGTTATCAAAAGAGAGTTTACAATGGTTACTAACAGTAAATGGTGCGGGGATGATTGTTGGCGGAGCTCTAGCGATGGTATTTGCGAAAAACGTTGCTCCGCAAAAAATGTTAATTGTAGGTATGCTTGGTCAGGCAATTGGAATTGCTATTATAGGATACTCTACAAATTTATGGGTGACACTTATAGCACAACTTTTCAGTGGTTTAGCCCTACCTTGTATTCAAATAGGGATAAATACACTTATTATACAAAATAGTGATACGGATTTTATTGGTAGAGTAAATGGCATTTTAAGTCCACTATTCACCGGTTCAATGGTAGTAACGATGAGTATAGCTGGTTCATTAAAGGAGATGTTTTCATTAGGTACGATGTATGAGGGGACGGCTCTACTATTTGTTATTGGATTATTGTTTATTTTGCCTATATACAATTTAAAGCCAGTAATAGCAGTAGAAAGTGAAATGAATGGTAAAGGAAGTGCTGTGCAACATGAATCCTAATCCAAATGTTAAATACCCTATTGAAGGAAATCAAAACGTTCATTTTATAAAAAATACAATAACGAAATCTAATATATTTGTTGGTGACTATTCTTATTATGATGCGAAAGATGGAGAAACATTTGAAGATCGAGTATTACATCATTATGAATTTCTTGGAGATCATCTTACTATTGGAAAGTTTTGTTGTATTGCAAATGGAGTTACCTTTATTATGAACGGAGCGAATCACCGGATGGATGGATTTTCGGCATATCCATTTAATATATTTGGGAATGGGTGGGAGAAGTATACACCTAATTTGTCTGATTTACCTTACAAAGGGGATACAGTTATAGGAAATGACGTATGGATTGGTATGGATACAACGATTATGCCCGGAATAAAAATAGGGGATGGTGCAATCATTGCAGCTAAATCTGTTGTGACTAGAGATGTCGTACCATATACAATTGTTGGCGGAAACCCTGCAAATAAAATAAAGGAACGATTCACAAATACAATAATAGAAGAATTATTGCAAATTCAATGGTGGCATTTTGAAATTGAAAAAATAACCGAAAATATAGATGCTATTGTACAAGGAGATATTGAACCATTAAGAAAGTTAAAAAGGTAATAAAAAATGCATGACAAAGAGTATCATACCTCCGAATTTTGTTAATGATAATAGAACAAGGAGGTGTGATACTATGGCACAAGACGTTTTATGTGAAGTAAACAACTGTAAATTTTGGGCTAACGGCAATAAATGTAGTGCAGATGCAATTTATGTAGTAAGTCATAAAGGTAAACATGCATCTACAACTGAAGAAACAGATTGCAAAACTTTTGATCCAGAAGTATAAATTTTTGAAGGGTAGCCAAATCGTGGTTGCCCTTTTATTAATTATAGTATTGATAATAAATCTCATTTTCATTCATTGTTTTTAACTTTTCTTTTTATTTTTTCATATTTTCTTCATAAGTGATGCAATCCAGAGCAAGTCATGTTCAATACGTGATTTACTAAATTCAATGACTTCTGTAATAAAAGATGAGCTAACATGTAAAGGTTGAATAGCAGGTAATGAAACAACTACAAATTTAATTATTAACAGCTTTTATTGCTTTTTAGTAGATTCACCTGGAATATATGAAGAGTTAAGAAAAGAACCTACGTTAATTTCAAAAGCGATTGAGGAAGTTTTACGCTATCGCTTTCCCATTACATTAGCTAGGAGGATTACAGCGGACACAAATATATTTGGACCTTTTATGAAAAAGGATCAAATGATTGTTGCGTGGGTTAGTGCAGCAAATTTAGATGAGAAAAAGTTCTTACAAGCTTCTAAATTTAATTTACACAGAATAGGAAATGAAAAGCATTTTAACCTTTGGTAAAGGTCCTCATTTTTGCTTAGGGGCGCCACTTGCACGTTTAGAAGCTGAGATTGCATTAACTACCTTTATAAATGCCTTTGAAAAAATAGAGTTATCTCCATCGTTCAATTTAGAAAAATGTATATTAGAAAATGAACAAACATTAAAATACTTACCTATTCTTTTGAAAACCAGGTAAAACGTTCAACAAGGTACAAAATTACTGTACCTTGTTTTTTATTTCTCAATTGTAAATTTTTAGTGGTCTATTTAGTATGGAAGTGTGTGAAAGAAGAGTGGAGGAGGATGCTTATGTTAACGTGTAATGGAAGTAAAACGTTTCAAACATTTATTAAAGCTGTAACGGATTTAATTGATAGTAATTTATTAGAAAATCAAATTGTTTGTGCGATTGAAAAATTACTAGAAGAACTTTTAGAAAAAAAAACATGGCTTCCGCTAGAAAAACAGAAGGCGAATTCGGCTCAATATGCACGACACTTGTTATATGAAGATCCTTTAAAGCGATTTGAAGTATTAGCTCTTGTATGGAAAGATGGACAATCTACACCTTTACATGATCATGATGGTACATGGGGAGTAGAAGGCGTTTTTTCAGGAAGGGTAATGGTGCAGAACTTTATACAAACTAAGCAGCTTGAAAATTCACTTGTTTATTTAACCCATACAGGAAATCTTTATTTGGGAGAAGGAGAAACAGATAAAGTCATTCCACCAGCTGATTGTCATATTCTTAAAATAGCTGAATGTGAAAGCGTTGTCACGATTCATATTTACGGAAAACGTTTAGAAAAGTTTAAAGTATATGTCCCAACTGAAGAAAAGAATGTGTATATGTGTGAGACAAAATATATTAGTTATAGTTCATAGTTTAAAATCAAAAGCTTTTCTTTAAAGAGAAAAGCTTTTGATTTTATTTTTAATTATTTCTTGACCTGAAACGCTTTTCATAAATTATAAATAAGAAGTACTTAACGAGCTCAATATGAAAACGATACCTTTTTGTTAAATAGATCTCGTGTATTTATAGAAAGTGGTGAAGAAATAATGAAATTAATAGCAATTGACTTAGATGGAACCCTTCTTTCTGGTAATAAAATGATAAGTAAAGAAAATGCAGAAGCAATTCGAAAATGTCAGGAAGCAGGCCATGTTGTAGCAATTTGTACTGGACGTTCTATTGTGGATATTGAACGACTATTGTTAGAAGTTGATTTGGAGTGTCCGATTATCGCGGAAAATGGTGCCCTTATATATAAAGATAAAAAAATGATGAAGAGATATCCAATTCAAAATATGCAGGCACTTGAGATTGTAGAATATCTTGAAGAGAATGGCTTGTATTATCAGCTTTATACTAATAAAGGTGTGTATGTACCGGATTATGGAGTAGAGAGTGTACGTAATGAAATCGAGTATGTGAGGAATGCAAAAGAAAATTTCGATTTGAAAGAGTTAGAAACGATTGCAGCATTATATCTTGAACATACAGCATTTCATAGTACAGAAAGTTGTAAACCAATTGTAGAAACTGATATACATGTGCATAAACTTTTACCGTTTTCTTATGACATAGAGAAATTAAAAAAATTAAAAGAAACGTTTCTGCATAATACAGATTTAGCTATTACATCTTCCTATTGGCATAATTTAGAGATTAATCATCGAGATGCTCAAAAAGGAAATGGATTATATACTTTAGCAGAACATCTTAATATTCCAGTTGAAAACACTGTAGCAATAGGTGATGGTCTAAATGATGTTTCCATGATGGAAAAAGCAAATATATCAATTGCAATGGGGAACGCAGTTGAAGAAATAAAAGTGATGTGTCAATACGAAACGTTAACAAATGAAGAACATGGTGTCGCACATGCTTTATATAAATATGTAATGTAATAAAAAAAGAAAAAAGAATCCAAATAGATTCTTTTTTCTTTTTATTAGGGGTAAGGTATTCTATGTGATTCATAGAAGCCTTATTACAACTCATTATATAGAATATATTGGAATAAATGTTTATATTTTTCATGAAAGTTGTGAAAAATTTGTGAACTATATGTTTATTGTATTTTTATACTGCTGCTAGCAGCGCGTAACACTCCCATATTATTTTCTGTTTTTAATTGAAAAATAGAATTTGTTCGAATAATTATTCTATAGCTATATACCTAGGAGCACTTTCTTCGTATAATGAAGAAGTATGAATTTTGAATTTGTATAAATTTTACATATAGAGGTGGAAAAGGAATGAATGCGCGGCTAATGGAACTTATTGATGTGAGTACAATAGAAACCATGGCAGAACAATTTTATAAATTAACCAACATATCACATCAACTTCTTGATGCTGAAAACGAATGTATATTTTCATTTGGAATTAATGAAATGAAAGTATGTAAACTTCCCAAAATCGAAATCCCCCTTTTCTTATACCATCAATATTTAGGATCTTTTGTTGTATGGTCCAAACGAAGCGAAATTTTCAATTGCCAAAAATATTTTGAAATGCTTTCTAACCTCATTATAGCTGGGGTAAAAAAAGCAGTTCAAAGTAAAAATAGATCGTTACTTTCTCGAAAAGAGGAAGAACTACATACAATCTTACAAAACATGCCTGTTATGGTTGATGCGCTTGACTATAATGGAGATTTTGTTTTGTGGAATCGAGAATGCGAGATTGTAACAGGTTATACTGCTGAAGAAGTAATTGGGAATCCAAACGCTCTTCAATTACTGTATCCTGACCATAATTATCGCCATCAAATACAAAATAAATTTTTGACTCGTGGAAAAAATTTTAGAGATTGGGAAATGAGTTTAACATGTAAAAATGGTGAAATTAAAACGATAATGTGGTCCAATATATCTGAGCAGTTTCCTGTAACAGGATTTAGTTACTGGGCTGTTGGGGTAGATATTACACATTTAAAAGCGATAGAAGGGCAATTAAAACAACAAACGTCTGAATTAGAATTAATTTTTAAAGCTTTACCAGATTTATGTTTTTTAACAGAAGACGATGGGACAATTATAGATTATAAAGCAGGATCTCCTACAAAATTTTACGTACCCGCAGAAGCTTTTATGGGAAAAAAGTTTTACGAAATATTACCGTCTCCAGTAGCACAGCAATTTCAAGAAGCAATTCGCCAATTGAAAGAAGAAGGAAAGAATGTAATTGTAGAATATCCTCTAACAATTAATGGAAGCATCGATTTCTTTGAAGCTAGATGTTTACCATTATTACAAGATAAAATTATGATCATTGTCCGCGATATTACAGAGCGGAAAAAGGCAGAAGAATTGCTAAATAAATCAGATACACTTGCGGCAATTGGTCAATTAGCAGCCGGTGTAGCTCATGAAGTGAGAAACCCATTAACTGTAATTAAAGGATTTATACAGTTATTCCAAATTAATAAAGAAGATCAAGAAAAATATTTTGATCTTATGCTTTCCGAAATAGAAAGAATAGAAGCAATCCTCCAAGAGTTTTTGTCGATTGCTAAAACTGATGATATAAATACAGAAAAGAAAAATATTTATCAAATTTTTAAAAATGTCGTATCATTAATTAATACAAAAGCAATCATGACAAATATTCAAGTTGAACTATTTACAGATTCCAAAGAGATAATCATTGAATGCTCAGAAAATCAATTGAAACAAGTATTTATTAATATTTTGCAAAATTCAATTGAAGCAATGCTAGATGGCGGGAAAATTTCAATCCATATAAAAGAAATACATAAAAAAGGTGTCATTATTAGTGTAATAGATGAAGGAATAGGAATACCTGAAGAAAGAATTAAAAGATTAGGTGAACCTTTCTATAGTACGAAAGAAAAAGGTACCGGTATTGGATTGATGTTAAGTTATAAAATAATTGAAGGTCATCAAGGAACAATAAGTATAATGAGTGAGGTTGGCGTCGGGACAACTGTAACTATTTACTTGCCGAAAATTCAGAGTAAACAATCTCTATCAAATTGTGATGATAAATGTATATCGATACGTTCTAGTATTAACTCTTAAATAAATGATTAAATACCCAATGAAAAAAGCTAAACTTTTTTCATTGGGTATTTTTATATTTAATTTAGTAAACTTTACCTTTTCTTAACCTTTGTTTTAATTTCTATTAAGTTTTTATCAGTATATTAATATTTGTACAAAGTACTGTATAGAAAATGTGCACTACTTTTAATATATAGATTCAATTATTATTAGAAATACTGTAAGGAGGAGATTATGACAAGGTGAAAAAGCAAGTGAAAAAAAGTGGTGGAGCAATACCGATGCGGTTAAATATTTTATTTCTATGTGTATTTTTATTATTTTCTGCAATGATTATACAGTTAGGTAAAGTGCAAATTTTCGATGGAGAGACTTATAAAAATGAAGTAGAAAAGAGAGAAAATGCAACTGTGAGCCTATCTGTCCCACGTGGGAAAATATTTGATCGAGAAGGGAATCCAGTTGTTGATAATACATCTTTACGCACGATCACGTACACAAAGATGAAAGGTGTAAAATCAGAAGATATATTAAAAACTGCAAGACAACTTGTAGACATAATTGAAATGCCGCAAGAAGATATAGATAAGTTAAATGAGACAGATAAGAAAGATTTTTGGATGCAATTAAATCCGCAACTGGCTGAAAATCTAGTATCGAAAAAAGAAATAGATACATTTAGAGAAAAGGATATTAGCGGCAAGAAGCTAGATAAAAAAATAGAAGAGTTAAAAAGAAAACGGGTTACAGATAAAAATCTTCAGGAATTAACAGAGAAAGATATAAAAGTGTTAGCTATTAAAAGTAAGATGACTTCAGGTTATCAAATGGCACCTCAAATTATTAAAAAAGATGTTAGTGAAAAGGAATTTACTATAATTAGTGAAGGTTTAGCGAATCTCCCAGGTGTAGACGTATCGGTGGATTGGGAGAGAGTGTATGTAAATGATGGATTATTCCGATCTGTTCTTGGAAATGTTTCTAATTCCGATGAAGGATTACCAAGTGAACGATTAGATTACTACTTGGTACGTGATTATAGCCGAAATGATAGGGTTGGAAAAAGTTATATCGAGCAGCAATATGAAGATGTACTTCATGGTACAAAAAAAGAAGTAAGAAGCGTTGCAGATAAACAAGGTAATACAATTAGAACGGAAACCGTTTCTGAGGGAAAGAGCGGTAAGAATTTAACTTTAACAATAGATATGGAATTACAGAAAAAAGTAGAAGAGAGCATAGAAAAAATATTAAAGGCATATAAAGCGTCAGAATCAATGTTGGACCGTGCTTTCGTTGTAATGATAAATCCGAAAAATGGTCAAGTATTATCAATGGCAGGGAAAAAATTAGTAGAAAAAGATGGGAAAACAGAAGTTGAAGATTATGCTTTAGGTACGATGACAAGTTCATATGAGCTTGGATCAACAGTTAAAGGTGCGACAATATTGACTGGTTTCGAAACGAAAGCTATAACACCAGGTACTTACTTTTATGATGCGCCTATGAAGTTTAAAGGAACTAAGAAGAAAAAGTCTTGGAAAGATTTCGGGAATATTGATGATCTAAGAGCTTTACAAGTTTCTTCTAACGTTTATATGTTTAATACAGCATTAAAAATTGCAGGTGTAGATTATGTGAAAAATAGTTCATTAAATATTAAACAGGAGTACTTTGATAAAATGAGGTATTATTTCAGGCAATTTGGATTAGGTGTTCCAACGGGTATTGATTTACCGAATGAAACAGCTGGACAAATTGGTAAAAAAGATAATCAACCTGGTTTTTTACTAGACTACTCAATTGGCCAGTATGACACCTATACGCCACTTCAGCTTGTACAGTATATTTCAACAATCGCAAACGGTGGATATCGAATGAAGCCACAAATTGTTCAAGAGGTAAGAGAGCAAACGTCGCAAAAAGATGAGATTGGTAAAGTGGTGCATGCAGTAGAACCAATCGTTTTAAATAAGATAGATATGAAAGAGGAATATATAAATCAAGTAAAAGAAGGATTTAGAAGGGTATTCCAAGAAGGTGATGGAACAGGAGTAAGGGCGTTCCAAAAAGCATCTTATAAGCCAGCAGGTAAAACAGGGACAGCACAGACAGTATACGGTGGAGAAAGTGATATTGGAAGAAATGAAAAAGGTGAGCGAAGAGAATGTTATAATTTAACGTTAGCAGGATATGCGCCGTATGATAATCCTGAAGTAGCATTCTCTGTAGTTGTGCCGTGGGTTATTAATGATAAATCTGGTATTAACTCTGATATTGGAAAAGAAGTTTTAGATGCTTATTTTGAATTAAAAAATAAGCGATTAACTGGCGAAGCACCAAAAACAGATGACTCTAAAGAGAATTAAAATATACGAAACGTCTCTAGCAATTATATGAACTAGAGACGTTTTTTTACATACGAATAGATTAGAAATGAGGTATATATGAAGCAATTGATTCTAAAAGATCGGAGAAAAATATGTAGCTATATTTTAATTATAATAGGAATTATTTTTATTAATAAGTCATTTTTATTTTGTATGGTAGAAGGAATTTCGATGCAACCTACTTTGAATGAGAATAATCGCATACTTGTTAATAAGGCTAGCATCTATTTTTCTTCTTTTCATCATGGTGATGTTGTAATAATAAAAAAAGAAGACTCGCCTACATACTACGTGAAACGAATTATTGGATTACCAGGGAATAACATACAATTAAGAGACGATGAGGTATATATTAACGGTAAAAAGCGTGATGAGTCGTATATACAGTTAGATATGTCACAAGTATCAAATCGTTTTTCAAACTGTAGAGAAATGAAAGTTCCTACGCATAAATTATTTGTGTTAGGTGATAATCGAAATCATAGTAAAGATAGTAGGAATACGCTTGGACTAATTGATGAGTCAAATATAATAGGTAAAGTGAAAATGGTATATTATCCATTTGATCAAATAAAATGGTTAAAATAATTCTATTAGATATGCACGTTTTATAAAATAAATCATATATTGATAGCATAGGACAAGCAGAAAAGCTTATCCTAACCTCACAGAACACTCCTTATCACAGTTAGGCATCTACATTTTATGTAGATGCCTTTTTCAATGTCTGATAATTATTTATCAACCTAAAGTAGTAAGTATATTGGGACTATTAAGGGAAGATTGCTTGTAATAATAACAGTACGATTAATAAGAAGATTGAATTGTAAGGAGTGAGAAATAAGTGATGAATATTTTAATAGTTAATTTCCCTGCAGAGGGACATGTAAATCCTACATTAAGTTTAGTAAAGGCTTTTACTGAAAGAGGTGATAACGTACACTATATTACAACGGAAAGCTTTAAGGAAAGGCTTGAAGTTTTGGGAGCCATTGTACATACTCATCCGGATTTATTAAAGGAGATTTCTATTGATAATGAAACTTCATATGGATTAAAATCTTTCTTTCATGTACATGTTCAAACTTCTTTATACATATTAGAAATTACGAAACGATTATGTAAAAGCATTAATTTTGATTTCATAGTTTATGATATATTTGGTGCTGGAGAGTTAGTAAAGGAATATTTACAAGTTCCAGGCATAGTTTCCTCTCCTATATTTTTAATTCCACCAGTATTATTGGAAACCTTGCCTTTTCATCCAAATGCAGAAATACAATTCCAACCCGATGAACTCTCTGAAAAGTTACTGTATCAAATGGAACATGAATTTGGAGTAAAGCCCAAAAATAATCTTCAATTTATGCATAATAAGGGAGATATTAGTCTCGTGTATACAAGTCGTTATTTTCAACCTAATAGCGATTCGTTCGGAGAAAACAATGTTTTTATTGGGCCGAGTATTATAAAGCGCAAAACAAATGTAAAGTTTCCACTTGAATTGCTTTCAAAAAAGAAAGTTATTTATATTTCAATGGGAACACTTCTTGAAGGGATCGAACCATTTTTTAATACTTGTATTGACGCTTTTTCAAATTTCGAAGGGATTGTAGTAATGGCGATTGGTGATAGAAATGATATTTCAAAAATTAAGCAAGCGCCAGACAACTTTATTATAACCCCTTACGTACCTCAATCAGAAATATTAAGTGAAGCAGATGTTTTTATTACACATGGTGGAATGAATAGTGTGCACGATGCAATCCATTATAATGTCCCATTTGTGATAATACCGCATGATAAAGATCAACCTATGATAGCGCAAAGATTAACTGAGCTGGAGGCAGCACATAGATTATTGAAAGAGCATGTTAATGTGCAAACTTTAAAAAAGGCGGTAACAGACGTTCTTTCAAATAAAAAGTATAAACATGGCATTCGAAAACTGAATGAAAGTTTTTTAGAGTGTGGTGGTTCCAAAAGAGCCATTGCAGTTATTGATGCTCTTTTAAATAAATAGTTCGGATAATATAAAAGCATAGAGGCTCTACCTGTATGCTTTTATATTATTATCCAGCAAATTGTACAGCAGTATTCGCATGTAAATAAGCAGTATCAAAAACAGGAACAGATAGATCATTTTGGGAAATGAGCAAAGGAATTTCCGTACAGCCAAGTAGAATTCCTTCAGCCCCATTATTAATTAATGAATTGGTAATTTGTATTAGTTTTTCTTTTGATGTTTCTGAAATAACTCCTCTACTTAATTCATTTAATATGACGTGATGGATAAAAGTTCTTTCTTCGTCATTTGGGATGATTGTCTCAATGTTATATTTTGCTAGTCGTGATGTATAAAAATCTTGTTCCATCGTTTGTTTCGTTCCTAATAATCCGATCCGTTTTATATTCTGTTCTACCATTTCTTTAGCACTTACATCACCGATATGAAGAAGTGGGATTGATATTGCTTGTTCTACTTCCTCAGCAAATAGATGTACGGTATTAGAACACATTAGTAAACATTCAGCTCCTGAGTTTTCTACCTTTTTTGCTACCGTGACTAATTCATTTTTCACTTCTTCATATTGATGGTTTTGCAATAATGTAGTTACCTCCCCAAAGTCCATGCTATATAAAACAAGCTTCGCATTTTGATCATATTTAGAGAGAGTCAGTGTATTAATGTGTTTATAGTACAACGATGTTGATTCCCAACTTAGTCCGCCAATTAAGCCAATTACTTTCATCATGCATTCCTCCCGTAACAATTTTGAATTTATTATTTCATAATTCCGATAAGAATACAATGATTTAAGTGAACTATTTATCGAAAAATAAAAATAGTAAGAAAAGTATTGAAATTATTTATTGTTAGTGCCATAATACAGATTACAAATACATACTTATCCAGAGAGGTAGAGGGAACGGCCCTTTGAAGCCTCAGCAACCCCTATGTAATTACATAGGAAGGTGCTAATTCCGCAGAGGACACTATGTGTCTTTTGAAAGATAAGGGGATTCTTGTACGTGAAAGAAAATGACCTCTTATTTAAGAGGTCATTTTTTGTTGTATAGAAAGGAAGTGTCGATGCATAATTCATTTTCAAAATAAATATAGAGTATTAAAAGTTGAATAATACGAGAGGGGAATTGTAATGAACAAATTAACGACAAAGCTAGTAGTAGCTATTGGAATTGGAGCAGCTCTATACGGGGTATTAGGGCTTTGGGGATTTTCTATCGCACCGAATACATTTATTAAACCCGCATTGGCTATTTTAACAGTTTTTGGAGCGTTATTTGGCCCGGTAGCAGGACTTTTAATAGGACTCATCGGTCATACCGTTACAGATACGATCGCTGGTTGGGGTATTTGGTGGGGATGGGTTATTAGTTCAGGTATTATTGGTTTAGCAATGGGACTCATACAAAAAAGAGTTGGTTTTAGTGTAAAACATGGAACGTATAATAACCGTGATATTTCTTATTTTGCAATTGCAGGGTTAATTGGTATTGTCATAGCAATTATATTTGCTGGAGCATTCGATATTATTGTGATGGGAGAACCGTTTGACAAAATAGTTATACAAGTACTAGGCGCAACAATTGCAGACGTTATCGTATTTTTAGTTCTTGGCTTACCAATCACGATCGGTCTAGCGAAATCAAATAAGAAACATACACATTTAAAAATTGAAAAGTAGGGATGTATACATGCAACCAATTATTTCTTTTGAACAATTTACCTTTCAATATAGGCATACCACGCAGCCTACTTTAAAAGATATTACATTTCAAATATATCCTGGGGAAAAGGTACTTATCGCTGGACGAAGTGGTTCAGGTAAGTCAACATTAGCTCATTGTATAAATGGGCTAATCCCATTTTCTTACGAAGGGATAAGTACCGGTAACATTTTAATAGCTGGAAAGGATCCGAGAAAAGGTAGTGTTTTTGAACAGAGTAAACACGTAGGGACAATATTACAAGATCAAGATTCACAATTTATAGGCCTTACTGTCGAAGAGGATGTAGCATTTGCATTAGAAAACGATTGTGTAAATCAAATAGAAATGAAAAAGATTGTTACGGATTCTTTAAAAAAGGTAAGCATGCAGGACTTTCATACACAAAGTCCGCATGAATTATCAGGAGGTCAAAAACAGACAGTCTCTCTTGCAGGTCTGCTAACGACAAATGCTGATATATTATTATTTGATGAACCGTTAGCTAATTTGGATCCTGCATGTAGTTTGAATACAATAGAACTCATTAAAAATATACATGAGAAATATAATAAAACAATTGTAATTATTGAACATCGAATAGAAGAAATTTTAAACCTTGATTTAGATAAAATTATTTTAATAGATGAGGGAGAAGTTATTGCCGTTGGTTCACCGGATAGTATTTTAAATTCTAATATATTACCAAATATCGGACTAAGAGAACCTATTTATATAGAGGCGCTAAAGAAATTAAATTTTGATAGTAATAATGTTAGGGTATTTCCAATTGAAAATCTTTGTAATGCAGGCATTCATAGCCTATTAAAGAACTGGATGCATAAGCAAGTTTCATCAAAAAACAAATATATTAAAAAAGCTTTATGCAAGATAGAAAATTTATCATTTACGTACAATAACAAACATACAGCCTTAGAAGATATCAACCTTTCAATAGGAGAGGGAGAAATAGTAGCGTTATTGGGTCATAATGGAGCAGGGAAATCGACATTAGCTCATACTCTTATAGGAATAAATAAAACGAAGAATGGGAGAATAACATTCGATGGAGAAAATATAAATTGTTGGTCTATTCGTAAACGCGGGGAAGTTATTTCTTACGTTATGCAAAACCCAAATCAAATGATTACACAGCCTACTGTTTTAGAAGAGGTTTCATATTCATTAAAATTAAAAAAGGTTTCTAAAGATGAGATTGAGAAAAGAGTCGAAAAATCTTTAAAAATTTGTGGATTATATCCATTTCGTAACTGGCCAATTCAGGCATTAAGCTATGGACAAAAAAAGAGGCTTACTATTGCATCTGTACTTATAACAAACCCAAAACTTATTGTATTAGATGAGCCGACAGCTGGACAAGATTATTACCATTACAAACAGTTTATGTCGTTTATTAGAAAACTGGCTGAAAGGGGCATATCCTTTATTATTATCACACACGATATGAATCTTGCTTTAGAATATGCAGATCGAGCGGTAGTTCTGCATGAAGGGAAAATTATTGCGGACAATACTGTATCTGCTGTTTTAGGGGATAAAGGAACGTTACAAAGAGCTAATCTACGGGAGATTTCATTAATAAAACTAGCTAAATTAAGCGGAATTCCAACTCCAGAAACATTTGTGCAACTTTATATTGAAGCTAATAGGAGGGAGGAATATGCATAATACGTATTTGTATCGTATGGATGGTGCAATTAAATTATCTTTATTTATATTTTGTATGACACTTACTTTTTTATTTTTTGATTTTCGTATATTGCTAATTTTATTTATTATTGGATGTATCGGCCTCTTAATTGCAAAAATTCAATTGCGTAAAATTATAGTTATTTTCAGCGTTATATTTACATTTAGTTTATTAAATTCCGTTATGATTCTTTTCATTACGCCCACCCATGGATCGGAATTAACGGGATCGTATACCTCTTTTTTTTATATAGGTTATGCAACAATTACATATGAAACTTTATTTTATGCAGCTACACTTTCATTGAAATATTTTACGTTATTACCATTTACACTTCTTTTTATTTATACAACTCATCCAAGTGAATTTGTAAGCAGCTTAAATAAATTTGCTGTTCCTTATAAAATTACATATGCAATAAATATTGCACTGCGTTATATACCAAGCATTCAATCTGAATATATAATCATTAGACACGCGCAGGAAACAAGAGGCGTACCTTTTGAAAAAGGAGAAGCGAGCTTGTGGATTCGTATGAAAAACCGTGTTTTAATTTTTTGGCCACTTATTATTCATTCATTAGAAAGGATTGATACTGTTTCAAATGCAATGGATTTAAGAGGTTTTGGAAAAAAGGATAAACGAACGTGGTACTATGCAAAAGACGCACAAAAGGAGGATTACATCACACTTTTTGTTGGTATTATCATTTTGATTATTGCAGTTTACTTAAAGCTGAATGTATTCCAAAACTTCTGGTACCCATTTTAAAGCACTCTCAATAGAGTGCTTTTACTAATTTTTATGAAGACATGCTCAAAAAAGGGAGATATACATACTGTATAATACGAACCAGTTAAAATGATCAACTACCTATTAGTTTTCAAACCAAAAGGAGGAAAAAATATGAGTTTCGGCGGTTCTTGTGGTTTTGGTGGAGGTTTCGCTTTATTAGTTGTGTTATTTATTTTATTAATTATTGTTGGATGTAGCTGTTGGAGCTAAGGGTACTAATTTCTAATTAGTCTCTTCTAAATGTAAATTTAAAAAACATAGCAGATACTTTTTGTATCGAAATAAAAAAGGAGCCATTATGCTCCTTTTTTATTTATTATGCAACGTGCTCTCATTATTATATTTTGGGAATGTAATAGTTAAAGTAGTTCCTTTATTAACGATACTTCGGATTTTTAAACTGCCTCGCATCGTTTCAATAATTTTAACAGCAACCATCGTACCTAAACCAGTACCTTTCGTTTTTGTACTAAAATATGGTTCGCCAAATCGATTAATTTGCTCTTGCGACATTCCAACTCCACTATCTTGAATCCTTATTATGACCTTATTATTGCTAACAGTTGCAGAAATAATTAGATTACCGCCACATGGCATTGCTTCTATACTGTTTTTTATTAAATTTAAAAAACATTGATGGAAGTGCTGTGTATTACCAATAATTGTTCCCTCTGAGAACTCTTTTGTAATATTAATAGTATTCATGTTACAAAAAGGCAACATCATATTAATAACTCGATTTAACTCGTGCTCCACTGAAATATGATCTAGTTTTTCTGAAGCCGGTTTGGCAAAAGTTAAGTAATCATCAATAATTGCTTGTGCACGATTTAACTCTTCAAGAATATGTTCAATATACTCATCTTTGGATTGTTGAGTTATATTGGGTGTTTTTAAAAGTTGTGTAAATCCTTTTACAACAGTCAATGGATTCCTTACTTCATGTGAAATACTTGCAGCGAGTTGGCTGACAATCTCCATTTTTTCAACTTTTATTAATTTTGATCGCATAAATATTGCATCTTTTAAAACCTCATTAAAATAGACCATAAATAATATTAAAATAGTTGGTAATAGAATGAAATAAATAATGTACAAATTATTCACTTCAAAATCTGATAGAGTTAAAACAATTACTGTTGTAAATATTGCAAGGAAAAAAGTTAAAAACATAGATGAAGTTACTTTTATTTTCCTATTGTATGTATTAAATTTTGAGGATGCGAATGCTGTAATTATTAACATCGTTCCATAAACAATGATTGTTAACAGGCTAAAACCATAAAACATAAAACGTATTATTAATAAAATCATGAGTAATGCAATACCGACTGGAAATCCACCATAAAGTGTACCAATTAAAAAGGGGATTTGTCTTAAATCGTGAATATAATTTTCATCCATATAGATGGGATACCGCATACATAAAATTAGTGGGATACTCGTACAAAGAATGATAAGTAGTTTCTTATATTTCTTCCCGAAGTACCCACTATCATAAATAAAATAAAAAACAAATATACTGCTTAAAATATAAAGAAGATTATTTAAAACATTTTGATTAATGTAAACAAAGTTCATAATACATGCCCCGTTATCCTGAATTTCAATCCCATATGTATTATACATTATAAAAGTACAAGTTTTACATGTACTTTTACAATGTATGTAGTTTTTATAGATTTTCAGTGTTATAGGCTTTTAACCATGCATTATTAAACTCTTCCATTGACGCATAGCGCTCACTACGATTTTCATTTACAGCACGGTATGCTACTTCATATAAGCCTGCACTAGCTTCCCATTTCATAAAGGAACGATCTTGCCCGCCACCTAAAAGTGCAAAAGCTATAGCCCCCATATTAAATACGTTTGTTTGTCCGTCTATTATAGAGTTAAGTTGAAACTCTTCAGGTGACATAAAACGAGATGACCCCCACATTCGTCCCATCTTATTTACATACGGCTTTTTACTGTATAAATCAATATCACAAATTTTTGTTTCATTAGTTTTAAAATTGTACAAAATACTACCGTCATAAAAATCAATAGCTACATAGTGTTTGTGTTCAACGTAAGTATGGAAATTAAAAATAGAATTTAATGAAATCAGTCTGTCTTTAACGGATAATTTTTTATATTTATAAAATGGTGAGTTAGGATCATTATATTTTGCTGGGGGTGGGAAACTCCAGTGCGGGTGGAGACATACACCGTCAAACCAATCAAAAATTAAAACATATCCATGTTGTACAGGGTAGTGATCAATTAAACTTATAAGAGAAACGTGTTTTAATTCATTGTATATAGTAACTGAGCTTTTTAATCTTTGTATAGCTTCATTTGTAGAAGCATTATATGCGAGTGTTTGTGCCCCTGCATATTTTATAAAGTTCTTTTTCCCATTCTTTTCAACACCAAAACTTATATTACCGGAATCTTGTTGGTCAAAAACCGCAAATACTGTACCTAGTTTTGTAAGCCAATCAAAATTATGATGTTTTTTTAGTTGGAATGTTATAGTATCTAACTGAATTTTAACGGGAATATCTTTCATAATTCACCTCAAATTTAATATAATTAAGTTGTCCATTACAATATTCGACATATTTTGTGAAATCCCTATATTTATAAACTTAAATTTTATAAATATAATAATATATAGTTATAAGGAGGAAAGCAAATGGATGGAAAAATCATAATTAAACCGTACCAACAATATTGGCATACAGAGTTTTTAAATGAAAAAAATAAACTTGTGCCGTTACTCCATGAAGAAATTATTGCTATTGAACATATAGGAAGCACAGCCGTAGAAGGGTTAGGGGCTAAACCTCTTATTGATATGATGATCGGCGTAACAAATTTACAAATTACCGAAAATTGGAGGGAAGCCCTAGAAGAAATTGGCTATGAATATGTTCCTAAAAAAACACCTAATTGGCGTTTTTTTAGAAAAGGTAAATGGAGAGCTGGTACCCACCATTTACATGTTTATATTTATAATAACGAGGAATGGAGGAACAACCTTTTATTTCGAGACTTTCTAATAAATCATGAGTGGGCACGTGAAGAATATAGAAAATTAAAAGAGATGCTTGCTGCTACCTATTCTTTTGATCGTGTTTCATATACAAATGCAAAAGCACCGTTTATTCAAAATATATTAACATTGGCCAAAAAGAGTATTAACAAAGTATAAGTAGTATCAATTAAAGTCCTTCCTACAAAAAAGTGTGGGGAGGATTTTGTTTTTTCATCATAATGATTTTTATTATTTTCCAGTTGTTACAATCAGATTATTTTATTTATTTCGATATTTTTAGTACATTAAAATTATTAAGGGGGATTATTAATGAAAGCTATTGTACATCAACATAAAAAAGGATTAGAAGGTTTAGAATATAAATTATCACCTGAGATAACTCCTAACATTGGAGAGGTTAAAGTGAAATTAAAAGCAGCAGGTTTAAATCATCGTGATTTATTTATAATGAATAATAGAAAAGAAATGGAACTACCATTAGTTTTAGGGTCAGATGGTGCAGGTATTGTTATAGAACTAGGAGAAGGAGTTTCAAATATTTCACTACATACCGAGGTTATTATTAACCCTAGTATTGGATGGAATAATACTCATGAAATACCAGAGTTACCTGAAGTACTAGGCGGACCAGCAGATGGAACATTTGCTGAATATGTTATTGTACCAGCAGAAAATGTAGTGGAAAAGCCATCATATCTTACGTGGGAAGAAGCTGGCGTTTTATCTTTATCGGCATTAACTGCATATAGAGCGCTTTTTACAAAAGGTAGATTAAAACCTGAAGAACATGTCCTAATTCCGGGAATCGGCGGTGGTGTAGCTACTTATGCTATGTTGTTTGCTAAAGCAATTGGAGCAAAGGTAAGTGTTACTTCAAGGATAGAGGGCAAAAAAAAGGCTGCTGAAAAATATGGTGCAGACTTTTCTTTTAATAGTTCTGGTAATTGGGAAGAGTGCCTACATGGAGAAAAAGTGGATTTAATTATAGATAGTATAGGTCCGGCGACTTTCTTAAAATATTTTGATATATTAAAACCAAATGGAAGAATCGTTAACTTTGGTGCAAGTTCAGGAGATAAAATTGAATTACCGTTACGAGCATTATTTTATAATCAAATTGATATTATGGGAACATCAATGGGGAGCAGTGAAGAATTTAATGAGATGGTTCATTTTATAGAGAAACATAATATTAAACCAATTATTGATAAAGTATATCCATTAGAAGAAGCAATTCAAGCTTTAAATCGAATGCAGCAAGGAGAACAATTCGGTAATATTGCCCTTCGTATGGAATAAGAATATGATTTCGTAACTAATATATTTAAATGAATATGTTATGTATTATATCCATGCATAGAGTGTTCACCATACTATTTAAAATGGTTTACAACCTTTATACATATTTAGCTCGTGTAAATAGTTACACCATTGTCAAATGAATAGTAGCAAAATGAGAATTTGATGAGAAAAGTTTAAACCCATTTTCATATTGATGTTGTATACTGTGTAAATCAAGAACGCTTGTATCTTTATTTAAAGTACAATGAGTAATAATAAGGAGAGAGTAATATGAATTACACAGTATTTCAATGGATTAATAACTTTGCTGGATCATCCAAGCTATTAGATACGCTAATGATCGCTATTACAAATAGTGCTGCATATGTAGCAATACTATTTATGCTTATCCTATGGTTCAATAATGGAAAGAAAGAGAATGCAATTAGAAAACAATATACAGTGTTATATACGACACTTTCAGTTAGTATTGCATTATTAGTAAATGTTCTTATACATGCGGTATATTACCATCCGCGTCCTTTTATAACACATCATGTAAATCAATTAGTACCGCATGCAGCAGATTCATCATTTGTAAGTGATCATTCTGTACTCGTATTTTCGATTGCTTTCGTATTTATTCTAAGAGGAGAAAAACTTAAATATATCGCGTTAATATGGGCAATATTAGTCGGTGTATCACGCATGTACGTAGGCGTTCATTATCCTCTAGATATACTTGGTGCTGCGTTCTTAACATTTATTACAAGTGGATTAGTGATGCAAAGCGCACGTATATTTGAACCGTTAGCAAGTTTTATTTTCAAAATGTATGCACTAGTAGCAAAACGGTTGCCATTTTTAGCGAAATATAACCATATAGCTTAATCTTAAGAACCTACAAAAAGTAGGTTCTTTTTTGAATATTCTTAAATTTCACTTACCGTATTTTATATTAAAAAATACAAAATTAATAAAAAATAAATAGCAACAGAACTGGTTTTCTTATTGTTATAGAGGAATTAGTAAAAAAACTTCGAAAAATATAGTATCTACTATATTAAAGAACATATTTAGTAGCGCATCTTCGCATTAATGCATTGTAAAGGAAAGGAGATTAGTATGCATAAACTTCAAACGAATAAAGGCGCTCGATATATGATGATTGCTTTTATTGTTTTGTTTCTTACTATGCTTTTACGTATATTTTATATTCAAGCAGTAGGAGTCGTGCATAATGTTAATGTAAAAGATCTCGCGAATGAACAACAAAACAAAAATGGAGTTTTAGAGGCAAATCGCGGGACAATTTATGATCAAAACGGTAAAGTATTAGTCCAAGACTCAACGACATATCGTATCGTTGTAAACTTAAAAGGAAAAGATAAACTAAAAGATAAGGAAGATACTGCACAACGTTTAGCAGATGCGCTTGAAGTTGATAAAGAGGAGATCATGAAAAATTTTCATGAAGGACGTACACAAGTTGAAATTGGTAAAATTGGACGGAATTTATCTAGAGAAACGAAGGAAGAAATAAAAAAATTAAAAATACCAGGGGTGTCATTTACGACAGAAAAAGCTAGAGTATATCCAAACGAAGACTTTGCATCATATATCCTAGGTTTTGCTAGACCAGATGAAAAAGGAAATGCAGAAGGTAAGTTTGGACTCGAACAAAGTCTTGATAAATATTTGCGCTCTACAAATGGTAATGTCGCATATGTAGGTTCACGAAATGGTATCCCACTTACAAATGATATAGGAAAAATAGAACCTGCTAAAAATGGAAATAACGTATACCTTACGCTTGATAAACAAATTAATAGTTTTTTAGAAGATGCAATGAACAAAGCGGAGCAACACTATGACCCTTCTATGTTAGTAGGAATTATTGCAGATCCAAAAACAGGTAAGATTTTAGCAATGTCTAGTAAGCCTAGTTATAATCCTAACAAGGGAGACATTGAATATTTTTTAAACGATCCAATTGCGAATGCATTCGAACCAGGGTCTACAATGAAAGTTTTTACATTAGCTGCTGCAATTAATGAAGGTGTATATAACGGGAAAGAATATTTCCAATCAGGAAAATACGCAGTTGGTTCAGCAGAGATTAAAGATCATAATGGCGGCTATGGATGGGGCTCAATTACATTTGATGAAGGGTTTGAACGGTCATCGAACGTTGCTTTTTCTATTTTAGAAGACCAGTTACTGAAACCAAATAAATTCAAGCAATATATGAATAAATTTGGTTTCAATCAAAAAACAGGGATAGATTTACCTGGAGAAAGTAAAAATACATTATTGTTAAATACTCAAATTCAACAAGTTACTACTTCTTTCGGCCAAGGCTCAACTGTAACTCCTATTCAAATCATACAAGCGGCCACAGCTATAGCAAATGAAGGGAAAATGATGCAACCTTATATTGTTGATAAGGTTGTAAATCCAACAAATAAACAAGTTATTATGGAAAATCAACCTAAAGAAATAGGGAATCCGATTAAAAAAGAAACTGCAGATAAGGTAAGGAACTTAATGGAGCGAGTTATTACTTCATCAAAAGGAACGGGAACGATGTATAAAATTGATGGTTATCCGATTGGTGGTAAAACAGGGACAGCGCAAATTCCGAATCCTGAAAATGGACGATATATGGAAGGGAAAGATAATTATATTTTTTCATTCTTAGGAATGGCCCCAATTGATGATCCGCAATTAGTCGTATATTTAGCCATTAAGCAACCTAAATTAAAGGGGAATGAATACGGTGCTCAGCCTCTTGCTGAAATTTTTAAACCAGTTATGAAAAATAGTCTAGAATATTTAAAAGTGAAACCATATACAGAAAAGAAAATGGCAGATGCAACAAAGCAATCTGAAATAAAAGTACAAAATTATGTAAATCAAACAATGGATACTGTAAAAAATATTGCAGAAAAAGAGAAACTTGAGCCGGTATTATTAGGAGAAGGAAAGATAATAAAACAATATCCAGAGACTGGCGAAGTAATGAGTGAAGGAGATCGCATACTTCTAGTAGGAAGTAATGTGAAAATGCCTAACCTAAAAGGTTGGTCAATGCGTGATGTTATGTATTTCTCCAAGCTATTAAAATTAGATTTAAAAACTTCAGGTATGGGCTATGTAACGAGTCAAAGTATTGAAAAAGGACAAGATTTACAAGAGAGTGATACTTTAGAACTAGAATTAGAACCACCGCTACAACCGTTAGTAGAGGCAAATACGAATTAATTTGGACATTTTGAATGGCCTATATATAATTGGCTCTTTTTTTAGAGATTCAACTAATTTCACGCACCGTAATTTTTTGAAAAAATAATAAATAAAACTATTAACATTGGCATAACTTAAAACATCTGATTATTTGTTATTTACAGTTAAATGAATATGTGATAATATGGAAAAAATCAAATGCAGTGAAGAGAAAAGTAAATAAAATGAATTTTTCACAGAGAGCTCCATTTAGCTGAAAAGGAGCAAAAATTCTTTATTGAATCAAGCCTCTGAGCAGAACATCGGAACCTTTTAAAAGTGGATGGTGTGACGGGAGCTCCCGTTATAGAGCTAAGGTATAAGCATGAAAATAGTGCAGTACCTGATAAGGTTAATATGGCGACATATTAACAAACTAGGGTGGCACCGCGATGATAAATCTCGTCCCTAAGACTAAAAGTCTTGGGGGTGGGATTTTTTTATTGTTTTAAAACAATTTAGAAAGCGGGTGCCTAAAGTGAAAAAATTACTTAAAGATTGGAAATATCCTTTATTACTATTGTCCGGAGTTGGTATTGCGAATTTAGGTGCATGGATTTATTTAATCGCACTGAATGTACTTGTCTATAATATGGGTGGCTCAGCCTTAGCTGTCGCTACTTTATATGTGATAAAACCATTAGCCACTTTATTTACAAACGCTTGGTCAGGAAGTATGATAGATCGTTTAAATAAACGAAAGTTAATGATTCACCTCGATATATATCGAGTAGTATTTATCGCTATTTTACCCTTGGTTCCATCCCTTTGGATTGTCTATCTCTTAGTATTTTTTATAAGCATGGCCAGTGCGATTTATGAACCAACTGCTATGGCATATATGACGAAATTAATTCCAGTAGAGCAAAGACAACGTTTCAACTCACTACGTAGTTTAATAGGATCTGGTGCATTTTTAATTGGTCCAGCAGTAGCGGGGATATTATTAATAACTGGTACACCAGAGTTTGCTATATATATGAATGCTATAGCATTTTTGCTATCAGGGTTCATTACATTACTTTTACCTAATCTTGATAAAAAAGACGATTCTAATACATCCAATGATAAATTATCACTAACTGTATTAAAGAAAGATTGGAACATAGTTTTAAATTTTAGTAAAAAATCTATGTATATTGTTTGTGTTTACTTCTTATTTCAAGGGATGATGGTATTAGCTACCGCTATTGATTCACTTGAATTATCATTTGCGAAAGAAGTTTTATTGTTAACAGATAGTGAATATGGCTTTTTGGTAAGTACCGCTGGTGCGGGTTTTATTTTAGGAGCCATAACAAATACAATTTTATCAAAAAAATTAGCACCTTCATTTCTAATTGGGATAGGATCATTATTCATTGCAATCGGATATTTGATTTATGCTTTTTCAAGTGAGTTTTTAATAGCTGCTATCGGATTCTTTATTTTATCTTTCTCTATGGCATATGCAAATACAGGATTTTACACATTTTATCAAAATAACGTTCCGGTTCATATGATGGGACGAATCGGGAGTATATACGGGCTCGTTATAGCTGTTTTAACAATTTTTATAACGATTCTGTTCGGCGTTGCAACTCAATTCACTTCTATACAACTTGTAGTCATTGTAGGAGTATTGGTAATGCTACTTATTACTATCATATTGTGCGTGTTTACTTTATTACCATCGCAGTCTAAGGTATATTCCGCTGAATCAATAAATTCGAAATAGTTCCCTTGGTTTTTATTTGAAACTTAGGGGGTTGAATAGGAGGTTTCTTTCCCCTATATATGGAAAAAAATAAGGGGAAAGAACAATACCAATAAACAAGGGTGGTTATTATGATAAAAACAAAAGATCAAATAGAGAAAATTGTAAAAGAAATACATCAGAATATAGATTTTTCTGGGGTAGTCTTAATAAAAAAGATGATGATATTATCTATGAAAATTCATTTGGATATGCTAACCGAAGTGAATGTATAAACAATACACTACAAACAAGATTTGGAATTGCCTCAGGATGCAAATTATTTACTGCTATCATAAAGGGGCAGGACCTGAAAAACTAATGGTAGAAATAGAAAGAGCTTTTTAATTACATGGATATAAAAATTAGTGCATATAAAAAAGAAGACGAAATAGGATAGGTACGTTGCCGTGCGTTATCTTTTTTAGATACAGCATATTATGACAATGTACTTAGAGCGAAAGAAAAATATGAAAATCCCGCAATTGAACTAGTAGCTATATATGAAGACCAAGTAGTAGGAGACGTATGAGTAAAAAGTACGTCTTTTTACTTTTATGAATTATGCTTAAGGCTGATGGGAGATCACATTCCATATTATACAAATTAAAGTAGCTATCGTATTTCAAGTATGATATGAACAGAGACGAATATAATTTTCAAAGGTAAACAAGTATATAGGAGGACTCTAAATGGATATTCTATTTGTTATTCTACTTGTTATTCTTATAATTGTATTAATTCAAGGTAAGGAATACAAAGTGAATATTAATCGTATTTGGCTCATTCCGGCTTTGCTGTGCTTTGTAACAATCCAGTCCATTATTCATATGGGACAATTTAATATATTGCAAGGACTTCTCTTCGTTGCAATGCTCGGAATGGGATTGGGTCTAGGAGTTATTAGGGGAAAAGCTTTAACATTTCGATTAGATAGTGAAACAGGTCATGTATTACGAAAAGGAAATTGGTTAAGTACAATTATTCTCCTTGTTATTTTAGGTGCAAAGGTTTTGATTAAGCAAAGTATGTTTCCTGGCAGTACTCACCACACATTAATGGTTGTAACGAATACCTTTTTATGTATCACATTAGGTACCGTAATTAGTAGACGCTATTATATTTGGAAAAAATATAATGAGTTAATACAAAAAGTGTAAATACATTTATCCCTTGTTTAACAACGCTGTGAACGGTAATACTAAATAACATTGAACTTTTACAACAAGGGATGATAATATGATATTCATTTACACAGATTTCGGCGGAACACATTCAACTGCACTCGCTGCAGCTTATCATTTAAATAAATTACCAACAGATCGTAAGTTAACGAAAGAAGAAATATTAAATGTAGATTACTTTAATAAATTGAAAACAGAGGATATGGGAAAGATTATTTTTCATGGACAAGATGAATATGGGAATCCTGTATATACAATTGGGTGCGGGGCATCCAAAGTCGTTGTACCTGCGATGAAGCATTTAGGAGAGATTCTGCAAAAACATTATCACAGCCATGAAAAGATTATTTTTTCTAATACATCACCAACAGTTCCTTTACCAATGACTTTCGGTGGTCTGTTTTCTAGAAGGTTCCACATCGACTTTATCGGCGTACCATTACTCGTATGGGGAGCAAAACTTAGCTGTGATAACATACAAAGGCTTGTTAATTATACGAAAGAAGCTGGCCGATTGACGAATGATTATGTTGTAATTTTAGATAACGAAACATTTAAGTAATGTTAAAAAAAGACCGCAAAATTTCGCGGTCTTCTTTTTTTGACAAATAGACAAAAAATATTCACATTTATTATACATCTTCTATAGCTAAAATATTAAAGTCCTGTTACTATTACAGGGGATATTCTCTTTTCGTAAGATAAATATATAGAAAAGTCAGAAAAGAGGAACAGAACAAGGGAGGAACAACATGAAGCGTGTTGCTTGGTTTACTGATAGTACAACTGCGAGTTTTACAACAGATGGTGATAACTTTGTTATCCCAATTGAAGTTATTATTGATGGAGTGTCTTATAAGGATTGTGAAGAAGGAGTTCATAAACGTCTTTATGAAGCGTTAAATGATGGAAGAACAGTTACTACTTCGCAACCTAACATAGGGGAAATGGTAGAATTATTTACTAAATGCAAAGAAGAATATGAAGAAGGCTTTGCAGTTGCTATTAGCGGAAAAGTAAGTGGGACCTATCAAAATATGAAGCTAGCTGCTGATATGGCAGGTTTCCCTTTAACTGTATTAGATAGTGAAACGACAAGTTATCCAATGGATGAACTTTTGAGAAAAGCTAAAACGTTATACAATGATGGTATGACTTTACAAGATATACATAAAACATTAGTAGATGAAAAAAGAAGGCCTTTTTATGTATTTCCAAAAAGCTTAAAAGGTTTATATGCAAGTGGTCGAGTAAAGGGAGTTCAATTTTTACTTGGAAGTTTATTAAGTGTCAACTTAATCTTAGAAGTAAAAGGCGGAGAACTTTTACTTGAAAAGAAAGTGCGTAAAATCCAAAAATGTAGAGAATACATTAAAAATGAGCTTGAAAAAGAATTACCAAAAGTACTTCATATGTTCTATGCTAACGATAAAGATGGAGCTGAAGAATGGATTTTAGATATTAAACAAGCATTCCCTGAAATGGATTTCAAGCTTTATCCATTGCCGATTTCATTTGCTGTTCATGCAGGTGAAGGAACAATAGCAATTAGTTATTAAGAGGAAAACCCGTGAATAATTCGCGGTTTTTTTTATTATATAAAAGCTTCATTACATCATTCCCGTATCACAAATAATAATGTATAGATAAAAGGATTTTCTACTAAAAAAAAGAAGTATGTATAAACAAATATTATAATGGTAGTGATATTATGAAAATCGGAAAGTTTGGAGAAAAAAATAATATAAGTATAGATACAATTAGACATTATATGGATCTCGGACTAATTATTCCTGAAAAAAAGGGTAGCCATTATTTTTTTGATGAGTATTGTCAAAAAGATATAGAGCTTATATTAGAGTACAAATGGCTAGGTTTTAGTTTGAATGAAATTAAAGAACTTTTTCTTTATCAAAATTTAGCAAAATCTATGAATTACGAAAAAGATACTCTTTACCAATCTTTATTTAAATCGAAATACGAAATGTTTGAACAAGAAATACAAATTTTAGAGGAGAGAAGGGATAAATTAAAAGAAGTGTTAAATGATTTATCCCTAACAAATGAAACTCCGAATTCTATTATTGGGATAGATTTAAGCGTACTTCATTTACTTACATGTTCTAAGTGTAGCAAAAACCTAATTCTTCAAAATGGAATTATTAATTGCAATCAAATTACAGAGGGAAAGTTAATTTGTAACTGTGGGGAAGAATACATTATTACTTCAGGTATTCTAACAACTGGCAATTTATTTAAAGCATATGAGCGATCTTCACTTGAAAGTTCTATTTCAGATTATATTCATGAAACTGATACTGCATATTTGGAAAATATGCATAGAGAAGGAGAATGGGCGAAAAAGAAACTAATGCAATTAGATTTAAATAACAAAATACTACTTGATATAGGATCGGGTCTTGGGTTCTTTTTGCGAAATATTTATGAAGAACTACCCGAGGATTGCTTATTTATTGCAGTTGATCGAGATTTGAATAAACTACTATTTTTAAAAGATGTATTAGAAAGAAGAAATCCGAAAAGAAACATTCTCTTTATCTGTGCTGATTTTTTAAGTATACCTATTCAGAATCAGTCTGTTGATATTGTAATTGATCACTCTGGTACGAGCAATTATAGTTTTGAGCATGAGGATTTTTTACTTCACGAATTAAATCCACTTTTTAAAACGGATTGTTATTTATTAAGTTTATTTATTTTATTTAAAAATTTTAGCATAAATAGCCAAATTACAACTAGATTTCGAGATAATTTTACGTCTTCAAAAGTGAAGAGAGAAATCCAAAAGCTACAGTTTAATTCCATAGATGAAAGAACTTCAGAATATATAGAACGAGGAGGGAAATACGAGGATTTCTTTGTTCAAGGAGAAGAAATTTATACATATTCATTTTTCGGAAAAAGATGGGGTTAACCCCATCTTTTTTAATTTTTCTTTTAAAAGTTTTTAATAATAGCATATTGATATTGGGTTAACCCGAGAACTTACACTGTACGTAATACAAAGTTCAGCGGGAGGGAAATGTTATGGGAAGTTTACGATTACATATAGAAAATAAAAAAAGAAGCCAAGAACTAAGAAATATTTGTTTATATTCAATTGCAAAAACAGTATCAATATCCGGTAGCTCTATATATAGTTTCGCATTAGGATTATATGTTTTACAAATAACCGGATCTGCGTTAAATTTTGCGATTACGCTCATTTTAGGAACGATTCCAATGATTGTTATGAATCCATTTGCCGGTGTAATTGCTGATAAGGTTGATAAAAAGAAACTGGTTATTTGTATGGATTTACTAAGTGGATGCTTATTAATAACTGTTTATATATTAAGCAGCTATTATGGATTAAACTTATTCATCATTTATACTACTACCTTTCTTATGACGGTATTTACAACATTTTTTGGAATAGGATTAGAAGCCGCAAAACCAAATATCGTCTCTAAAGAGCGGCTTATGAGTATTAACTCTATAAGTAAAATTATCGATTCTGTATCTTTAATTCTCGGTCCTATGTTAGGTGGCATCGTTTTTGCAGTCTTTGATATTAAAATTTTTATAATTATAAACGGTATTTCATTTATTCTTTCGGGTATATCCATATTATTTATTCATTTTAAACTGTTCGAGTTCAACATAAATGAGGAATGCCCAAAAAGGAGAATTAATTTTATTAAAGATATAAAAGAGGGGTTTTCATACTTAATTGAAAAGGAAAGCCTAAAGAATACGTTTCGAATTTTAATTTCACTTAATTTCTTCTTAGGGTTTGCTGTAACTGTTCCATTGCCATACATTATTAACACAGTTCTCAATCTTAGTTCTAAGCAATTTGGTATCATTCAAGGGACTTTTCCAGTAGGGATGATAATTGGTGCAATTTTAGTAAAAAAGATAACTAATCGTTTTTCTTACTCTTATCTTTTGAAAAAGCTAAGTTCAATGTTGGCAGTTTTTATGATTATTTCAGGAATTCCAGTTCTATTCAAAAGTTTTGAAGTAAATGATTTTGTATACGTTATTACGTATTGTGTTGTTATGTTCTTTTTAGGGCTAATAATAGCGTTAATTGATATTCCTTTAATTTATTTCATGCAAAAAGAGATTCCTGATGAATATAGGGGGAGGGTACTCAGTATTGGATTAAGTATAGGTAAAATGATGCAGCCAATAGCATTGGCATTATCAGGTCTATTATTAAATTATATTCCAGCCTATACACTTCCAATTGCAGGAGGGATAGTATTTCTTATTTTGAATAAGGCTTACTCAAATAAGTTGAATTTAGAAATTCATTCAAAAGATTACAGTGTTTTGCATAGCTAAGTATATTGTCCATTAACAGTTACCCAAAATGCAATTGCAGGAAGATGGAAAATCGTGATTTTGTGGCATTTAAGCAAAAATGAAATTATTAGGTTTAATGAATTATTGAGGATGTTACCTGGTATCTCAAAAGGAATCTTAACTAGACAATTAAGAGAGCTTGAAGAGGACGAGTTAGTACACAGAGAAGTTTATAAAGTTGTTCCACCAAAGGTAGAATATTCTTTAACAGAGCAGGGGAAAAAGTTTATACCTGTATTAGAAGCAATGCAAGTCTGGGGTAAAGATTTACTAAATAAAAAAATAGATATGTATGAAAAGCATAAGGACTAATAAATTATTAATACCTTCCTATTGGTAATAGGAAGGTATTAAGTTCAAATTAAATACTGAAAAATTTATTAATGTAAGTTGTACTGGAAAACTATCGTAATTCAGCCGTCTTTCTAATAACAATCTTATCAATATCATCCTCTTCATCACCAATAAATAACCCTCGTTCTTTTAAGTATGTTTCAAAGTATAAATCTGCTTCTGCACGTTCATCATATGGCTTTACAGATAGAACGAAACCTAATTTATTTTGCTCCTCTAAATGAGAAGTGGAGATGTAAGCCGGTACATTGTGGCGTAAAAAGAGCTCTTTAACCGGAATAATCATATCTTTCATTAATTTCGTTAGCATACCCATTTCAAACTCAAAATTAAAGCGATCTATACTAGATAAATCCGCGAATACTACACCAATAAAACCTGTATTAAATACTTCTTGATATTCTACTTCTTCGTTACCGTAAAAATTCTTTTCAATTAAATAATTTATAAAATAAGAAACACCATCACTTTGTTCAAAAGGTTTTGTTGAAAGAACGAAGCCGATTTTCTTTTGTTTATGTAAATACACACATGACATGTATGCAGCGATATTATGTTCTTTAAATAATGCACTCGTTGCTCCAGATAGACCATCTAGTACGTGATGTACAATTTGAAGTTTTTTACGAGCGAAATAATAGGATTTCTTTTGTAACTCCAATGTATCAATAAAGACAGAGCCGATAAAGCCTGTATTTGAAATAATAGGTGTTTGCTTTTTTCTTCCTCTGCGCTTTGCTTGAGTCATTGTTGAAATCATCCCTTCATGTACAAATAAATTAAAAAGAACGTTTGTTCGTATATTTATATTTTACTATTAAAACGCACTAAAGTAAAGGGTTTTTGACGAAAAAACAATAAAAAAGACACCTATAAAAGGTGCCTTAAACGTTGCAGGGAAGAGGTTTCATCCCATTATTTATATTAAGATACAGATACAATCTCTTCTGTATCTTCTACATCTAAATGACAGTCCATAGTACGAACATCTTGATCTTCATGACTTCCGAAATAAATAGTAATTTTCATATGTATCGCTCCTTTATTCTAGGAATACCTAAAATAATTACTAGTAATGTTAATATTTATTATATACCACTTTTTTCATTCCGACAATGTTATATCATTTTTAATTCTTATTATGCTACATTGTGTGATATAAAGGGGTTAAAAAGGGGAATATCATTGATTAAGTGAAATTTCTTATATGTTATATTTAATATAGGTGTTATTTAATTACTATTTTTTAAAAGGAGCATAATTGATGAATTATCAAAAGTTACTTATAGATAATTTTATATACAAAACTTCATATATTGCTCGTCATGTGCAAGGGATGAGTGTAAAGAAAACGAAGGATTATATTGCCGTTAACTGTGGTTTACCTACAGATACATTTAATATTATTACTTTATTAAACAACAACTTAACGGAAGGAAACGAAGAATTATGTGCGGAGATAGAACACTTTAATCAAAAAGGGTTCCCCATGAGTGTTTGGTATTGGGATGCAAAGCGAGAGAATACACTTAAGTACGAGTTACTAAAACTTAGATTAATAGAAGCGGAAAATAATATTGCAATGGTTGCAGATTTACAAACAATTCATCCTACATTAGACATACCAGCAAGTTTTATAATACAAAAAGCAACTTCGCCGTTACAAATACAAAAATTTGGCGAAACGTTAGCGGTTTTATTCGGTACATCAGCGGAAGGCTCTAATGTTCAATCCTACTATAATCAAATTTCTTCTTTAGATTTATGGAATAGCGATGAAATGCAACTATACTTAGGTCTTTATAAAGGTGAGGTAGTATCTGTTGGCTCTTTAGTATGTACGAAAGATAGTGTCGGTATTTATGATATAGCGACTAAAGAAGAAATGAGAGGAAAAGGTTTTGGCTCTACTATGTTTAATTTCCTGCTGCAAGAAGCAAAACAATTAAAAAATGTGTACTGCGTACTACAAGCTTCACCTGATGGAATTAACATTTATGAAAAATCTGGATTTAAAGCTGTAGGACAAATGACTGTTTTTGAAAACCGGCATTTATTTGGATAATTCATCCAAATGAAATTGCTTTAAATATAGGAGTTAACATACCGTTATGAAAAAAATATCTCTAATTACACTCATATGCTTCTTTATGGTAATAAGCATCTTTGTTTTTCAGCAAATAAATGAACATAAATACATTAAAGCTACTAATACATTAAATCATATAAAAAACATTGCGCATAGAGGTGCTTCTGCATATGCACCAGAACATACAATAGTGGCTTATACATTAGGACAACAATTAAAAGGTGACTATATAGAAATAGATCTCCAAATGACAAAAGATGGGCATTTAATAGCTATGCATGATGAAACATTAAACCGTACAACAAACGGTGTGGGATTAGTTAAAGAACATACATTAGAAGAAATAAAGAAACTAAATGCAGGATCTTTTTTCAATAAAAAGCATTCCAATTTAGCAAAGAAAGAATTTGAAGATGCTACAGTTCCAACACTAGAAGAAATTATTGAAACGTTTGGACATAATCCTAACTATTATATCGAAACAAAATCACCAGATGAATATCCTGGAATGGAAGAAAAACTATTATCATTTATTAATCACTACCAAATAAATGATAAAGTTATTATTCAATCATTCAGTGAAGAAAGTCTGCGAAAGATTCATAGTTTAAATGCTAATATACCGCTAGTACAATTATTATCATATAAAAAAGCAGTTCAATTAACAGAATCAGAAATAGAAAAGTATAAAACATACTGCATAGGTCTTGGTATGAATTACAAATATATTGATGCAGCCTACGTAAAAAAAATAAAGAATTATGGATTAGAAGTTCATCCATTTACAGTAGATAATGAAAAAGATATGAAAAAGTTACTAGTATGGGGTGTAGACGGCATGTTTACTAATTATCCGGATCGTTTACATTCAATATTGGATTTGAAAAATCATAAATAAAAAGAATTACCCGATAGGAAATGATGTACGGCTGTTTTCCTGATGGTAACATAATTGAATACATTGAGCCGAAGTTTAAATAACTATGCAAAAGAGAAAATAAAAAGAATCCAATAAAAATATTGGATTCTTTTTATTTAGTTCTATGCACCCATCGTGAAACAATAGGATAATGAAATTCTTTATTTTGTAATTCATATAAAATCCCTTTAAGTGGTCCTAAAATTACGGCGGCTAAAAGTATTGTATATAATGGAATTGTTCCAAAAATAACAAATAAGGAATTTGTACTCAAGTCAATGTGTAATAAGGAAAGCATGATCGTACGGATTATTACGAAGTTCCAAAGAAATACAGCGAGCCATACTCCAAATTGGAAAAGGGCTGATTCTAGATTCATCTCTTTTATACTTTGTGATTTGAAAACGAAATAAAGTATGAGCGGTATAAAGAAAAGTGTATTACCAAAGAGGAAAAAGGCCAAGAAAGATAATAAAGTAATTGCATGTATCACTAGTTTAATGTTTTTATCTTGTGATAGTATCATTAAAATCCTCCTATATTTAATTTAGATGGTAAAAAACAATATAACCTATTATATCATAGGTTATATGGAATCGAAATAATCATACTATTTGCTGTATTAAGCATAATTTTTCATAAGATTACTCAGAAATTAATCAAAATGCAACTAATTTTTCCTCTGTTTTTTATATTTTTTTGATACACTGGCTACGAGAGGAATGCCAATTAAGGTAGGTAAAAACCAAAACCATATAGGTGGCAGTAAATTAATAATTGGAATATGAATTCCGACGTTTACTAAAAGTGCGGTTACGGCACCGATATAGGAGCCTAACATACCTCTAATATGGTGGCGAATCCAATTTTTCCAACGCTTTTTTCTTGCGAGATATCCGTAAATCGCAAATGAATAGGAGATAATTGCTACATAAAATAAATATGCGATTTTATCCCAGTTTAAAATAGACAATATAATTGCAGTAAGGGTTATGACAACATAGGACGCATGGTATATTTCGCCCCATTCCGTATGTTTTCCTTTCTTTTTTTGAGCAAACATCGCTACAATTCCAGTGATTAAACAGATCGTTCCAAATAAAATATGAATGGTCAAAAGGATATTAAAAATACTCATAATAATTCCTCCTTTTTTATTTTTATAGTATTGCAGTATAGGAGAAAAGTTGAAAAATATAGTTAGTTCGGCTTAATATATTGAAATATAGGTACTCCTAGAACAAAATGGAATGATTAAATTTTTTCTCAAATTTAGTGAGACGAGTATTACGTTAAATGAAGGAGAGACTTCTATGTTTACATCTATTACATATTTACAATCTGGGAATGATAAGCAACAAAAAGTTTACGAAGTTATTAATAAACTAAACATAATGGAGGATTTAGCTTTATATAGCCCTGTACTTTGCGGGACAATCCCTATTAGAGTTGATACCCTTCATTCTGACTTAGACATTGTAATGGAAGTACATAATTATGATTTTTTTGAACAGGAAATTAGATCATTGTATGGCTCATACGAAGGATTTGAAATGAAAAAGAAAATCATTAAAAATATCTTAACAATAAAGGTGAATTTTCAATTTGAAGGTTTTGAATTTGAATTATTCGCTCAGCCTAAGCCAGTGCGTAACCAAAATGCATATAGACATATGATTGTAGAGCACATGCTATTAATGCAGCATCCTCATATAAGGGAAGAAATTATTCGCTTAAAAGAACAAGGGTTAAAAACAGAACCGGCTTTTGCTCAAGTATTAAACATTGACGGTGATCCCTATAAAGAACTTATTTTATTAGGACAGGAAATGAGATTATGGTAAAAAAGGCACACAAAAAATCCTCTTTATAAAAAGAGGATTTTTTTATTATGCCATTAACTTACGAATCAAATTACTTAATATAATAATACCTTGAGTAATTTGTTCAGGGGAAGAATACCCATAAGATAAACGTATAAACTGATCTGATTCTTCCTCATAAATACGTCCCGGGTTAATAAGAACTCCCTTTGATTGAGCCTCTGAAAATAGTTTTTTCATCGAAATGTTAGGCACTACCCTTAGCCATATAAAAAATCCACCACTAGGAATATCCCATGTAGTAATGTCAGCACAGTACATATTTAATGCTTGTATCATTATTTGTCTTCGTTCTTTTAGATGAATCCTTACATTGGCTACGTGCTCCTCATAAAAACCTCTACTCAACCATTCTGCAGCAACTCTTTGAGATAAAGAACTTGACCCATAGTCAGTTTGCATTTTTATGTCTGATAATCTCTCAATAACAGGCTCTGGTCCGATAATCCAACCAATCCTAAGTCCTGGGCTAAGTGTTTTAGATAGACTACCGATATATAAAACATGTCCATATTTATCCATCGACTTTAAAGGAGGGGGCGGTAGTTCATCCATCCATAACTCACGGTAAATATCATCTTCAATGATAGGCAATTGTTCTTTTTCGCATATTCTTAGTATTTCTTTTCGTCGATCCTTGGACATTAATACACCCGTCGGATTTTGAAAACAAGGAATCGAATATAAAATATTTTTCTTTTGACTATAATTAATTCTTCTTAACAAATCATTAGGGATAATTCCATGTTGATCCATCTGTATTCCAGAAAGGTGAATATTAGCCGATTGAAATTTAATATAGAGCTTGGTGATGTATTTATTCCAAATGATTTTACATAATTACTTATTGCTTCACGTAAAGGGAGATATCCTTTTTGTTCTTCATATCCGAAATAATCTAGTTCCTCACATACGTTACGCATAATGAATTGCATAGTTTCTAACGGGAAAAGATGAGGTGCAAGTTCTCCTTTACTAAGATGAATCAATTTTTTATTTGCTTCTGCTTCATTTATTTCCCGTACCATTAACTTGCTTGGTTTATGAATACCAGCCTTTACATATTCACTCCAATCGGGCGGGGGATTGGTGGCTAATAATGACCATGTATTATTCGTTACAATTGTTCCTGACCCGATTTTCCCTTGAATTAAGCCATCTGCCATAAGTTCTTCTAGTGCGGTTATTACAGTACTACGATTTACATGAAATAATTTCGCTAACTGCCGCTGGCTAGGAACCTTACTTCCAATCGGCCATTCTCCGTATTCAATTTTTTCTTTCATATAGTCTATTATCTGCCGATATTTAGGCAGTTTTTTATCAGTAGACATATTAAAAACTCCCTCATTCATTTTAAAAATGCAAAGTGGTTGGTTTTTTCGAGGATTAACTGGTTGAAGACATTGTATCAACTATTAAATATGATGAAAAGAAATAATTGGTAATTAGAAAATGGCTGGTTTATTGGAGAGGGAGAGAAAATATGCATAATAAAAAATGGGATTTTCGTATTGTATGTGCTCACGCTTTTACGATTCTTATATGGGGAACAGCTTTTCCAGGAATTCGGATGGGGCTTGAAGCTTACACCCCTGAACACCTTACTTTGCTACGATTATTAATTGCTTCTTTGATTCTTTTTCTGTTTTCACTTATATACAAGTTACGTTTACCTGATTCGAAAGGTATTCCAGTAATTTTTATATTTGGTGCTCTTGGATTTACAATTTATCATATTGCACTGAACTACGGTGAAAAGAGTGTGAATGCTGGACCTGCTAGTTTAATTGTATCAGTAACACCTATATTAACGGCAATTCTTGCTTCTGTTTTTTTGAATGAAAAAATGAAATTAAATGGTTGGATCGGTGGTGTAATTAGTTTTGTAGGAATTGCTTTTTTATCGTTAAGTCAAGGAGATTCCATTCAATTGAATAGTGGGGGATTACTAATATTATTGGCGGCAATTTCAGAAAGTCTATTTTTCGTTTTTCAAAGGCCATACTTAAAAAAGTACGGTTTCTTGCCATTTACAATATATACAATTTGGTCTGGTACTGTATTTATGCTTATTTTTTTGCCAGGGATTTATCAAGAAATCGTAACAGCTCCTATAGAAATTACTTTGAGTGTTATATATTTAGGTGTGTTCCCGACAGTACTGCCGTATATTGCATTAGCATATATTACATCCCATGCCAGTGCTTCTGAGGCAACAAGTTCTCTATATTTAACACCAGTAACTGCATGTATTATCGCTTGGATATGGTTAGGTGAGGTGCCAACCTTTGTTTCGATAATTGGAGGGGGAATTACTATACTTGGAGTTGTGATTGCTCATTTAACATTTAATAAAGATGATTATAAGCAAATTGAGAGTGAAAAGGTATGGTAAGACATCCCTACGAGTATTTGCAATTTAAATGTAAAATTTCGGATTAATAACAGGCTTTCCATTCTATAAATATAGGAAAAAAATCTATATTAAAATCAGCTAGTCCAATATTTATACGAGATTTAATTAAACTGGTAGATTATTTATCTGCAAAAGAACTAGCATATGCTAGTTCTTTTTTATCAATACATTACTCACCATTAATATTTGCTTAGAACTGTATAGATTTAAATTATTTCCACATATACATAATTATCTTACCTATGAAAGGAGTGCATTTCTTGGAGAAGGTTTTATTTTTTGGAGACCCAGGTATTGATGATTCGTTTGCAATTATGTATGGCTTACTGCATCCTGAAAATGAAATTGTTGGTATCGTAACTGGATATGGAAATGTTGAACATATACATGCCGCTCATAATGCCGCATATATTTTACAGTTAGCAAACAGACAAGATATTCCTGTAATTAGCGGTGCAACAGGCCCACTTACAAATGAAATTACAACGTATTACCCTGAAATTCATGGACCAGAAGGATTAGGGCCCATCCATGTACCGGAAAGTGTGTTATCTATTCCTATATACAATTTTGGCAGTATTGCTGCGATTCTTGTAAAGTATGGAGAAGATTTAACAATTGTCGATGTAGGAAGATCTACCTCGTTAGCGATTGCTTTTAATTTATGGAACGAATTGATGTTAAATATAAAAGGAATTTATTTTATGGGTGGTGTCTTTTTAGAAGCAGGGAATGTTACTCCATTAGCAGAGGCAAACGTGTACGGAGATCCTATAGCAAGTCAAATTGTATTTCAGCAAGCGAAAAATATAACGTTATTCCCTTTAAATGTAACAAATAAAACGGTTTTAACCCCAAGTGTATTTACTTACATTTTAGTTAATACACAAAATCCATTTAAGTCGATTATGAAACCCATGTACGATTATTATTTATCAGCATACCAAAAACTCAATCCATCTATTGAAGGGCCATTATTACACGATGTACTTGCTATAAGCGGTTTAGTGAATCCTACATTTTTAAATTATACATCTCGAAAAGTGACTGTGGATATATGTGGCGAAACGAAGGGACAAACTTTTGCTGATTTTCGCCCACACTCTAAATCTGAAGGGGCGCGTATAGCGTTACAATTAGATGAGGAAAAATTTATTCAGGATTTTATGAAAATCATGTTATAAGTTGATGTCGAAAAAGGGAATCATTTCACTCCGTTGAATATAAAAGATAAATTCTCTTTTTAAAGGAGTTTAAAATAGTGAACGTTCAATTAAAAATTGTTACGAGAGAAAATTGGGAAGACGCATTAAAGTTACGAGTTAAAGAAAATCAAATCCATCTTGTTCCCGCAGTGGCAGTATCACTTGCTAAAGTATACATAAAACCAGATGGTGAAAATGTCGACTATATTCCATTCGCTATATATGATGGTGACCTTATAGTTGGTTTTATTATGCATGCTTTTGTACGAGAGTCAACAGATATGTATTGGATTAACGGATTTATCATTGATGAAAAAGAGCAAGGAAAAGGATATGGAAAAGCAGCATTACAGGAAATCATTAACTTAATAAAAAATAACTTTAAAGAGTGTGAGGAAATTAGATTAACTGTCCATAAAGATAATATTTCTGCAAAGAAACTATATGAATGTTATGATTTTAAACCATTAGGAAATGTATATGACGGTGAGGAAGTATATCGCTTATTGTTGTTGAAATAAAGATGTACTGTTTTGAAACAATAAGTTGTTCCGTTAAAGGGTCATATTGCGGAGAATTGGTTGTACTAATTCATATAAATTATCGCAAACTCAATTCACGCAATTATTTAAACATTTTATTATAAAACAGTATTTATATATACTTAAACTATCATTAATAAAAACATGAATGGAGGAACTAATATGAAAGAAAGCAATAAAAAAGAGTTGTCACTAGAGCAACGTGAAAAATTACTACAAACATTGAAAGATCGTTTTGAGAATAATATGAACCGTCATAAAGGTTTAGAATGGGCTAATGTTCAAAAAAGGCTGGATGCTAATACTGAAAAGTTGTGGTCGCTCAACGAAATGGAACGAACTGGTGGCGAACCTGATGTTGTTGATTTTGATAAAGAAAAAGGCGAATATATTTTTTATGATTGTTCAGCAGAAAGTCCTAAAGGTCGTAGAAGTGTTTGTTACGATCTTGAAGCGCTAGAATCAAGAAAGAAACATAAACCAGAAAATAACGCTATTGATATGGCAACTGCCATGGGTATTGAACTATTAACGGAAGAAGAATATCGTACATTACATAATCTTGAAAATTTCGATATGAAGACGTCGAGTTGGGTGCAAACACCTTCTGATATTAGAGAACTTGGCGGTGCCCTTTTTTGCGATTATCGCTTTGGACACGTCTTTGTGTATCACAATGGGGCAGAATCTTACTATGCCGCAAGAGGCTTTCGTGGTTCGTTAAGAGTCTAAAATTTGTACAGGCAGGTAAATTTGAAGTAGAGAATAGATTTGCTTAGAGAATAGTAGTGATTGCATACTTTAGCTACGGCTTCGATTTTGAGGCCGCAAAGAATAGGGCTAATCAAACCTTATTGTAAAAGAATGAATCAACTAAAAATATTAAGAGTATGTTTTGATAATTTTCTTCATAAACATACTCTTTTTTAGAATCATTTATCAAAATTATTAGTTTTAATTAACGTATAAACGAGAACTTGTAAAAGGTACTCTTGCAATTATCAATGAAATTCACCCATATGAAACACCTATGATTTATATTATCCCGCTTTTAAATGAAAATTTTCGAGCAAGTATAAAGTGAATGATTAGGAGGAATACAAAATGAAAAGTAAATTCCATCATATTGTACGAGCTATCATGATAAAAGATGAAAAACTACTAGTCGCTGAATACATAGGCCATCACTATTTTTTACCCGGTGGCCATGTTGAAATTGGGGAATCAGCAGAGAATGCACTAATAAGAGAGTTACGAGAAGAACTTGGAGTAACTTGCAGTATAAAACAATTTTTAGGCGTCATAGAAAATCAATGGCAAGCCAAAGAAACCCTCCACCATGAAATTAACCACATTTTTGAAATAGATTCAAATGAGTTAAAATCCGATTTCACTCCAATATCTAAAGAGTCCCATTTAGCATTTCACTGGATTGATTTTAATAAAGAAAATATAAATTCCTATACAATAATGCCGACACCTTCAGTAAAAGAATTACTAGAAAGAAAATTAAGTGATGAACTATTAACTTGCTGGATTAGTAACTTTTAATCGTCTCTATTTATATTAATTACGTCCACTAAAAGAATATAAAGAAAATAGGCTCAAAAACAAGGTACATCACCTAATGTAAAGTCATATTTTGTTGATGTACGCATTTAGTCAATAGCCTTGTTTCTACTTTATTTTCGGAAATATATATACTTAAAATTTTGGACGGAATTTATATTTATAAATGGAGGGGTTCGTAATGAATGAGTTTCAACAAGAACTACAATCATTAAACCTTAATGCTTATCAACCTGGTAATGTTGTGTATTGGGATCAGCAACAAAATCAATATCCCTATTACTACATTCAAGACGATGCACGTCGTTGTGGCGGATGCGGTGGCGGCGGACGTTGTGGCGGTTGTGGTGGTCGCTGTGGTGGTTGTGGCGGCGGACGTTGCGGCGGTTGCGTAGGTTGTGTAGGCTGTGTTGGTTGTTTCAGCTGTTCTAATTGCTGGAACTGGTGGATTATTTAAGTACTATAGATCAGTAATATTTCACATGAAAGAAAAGTACAGATGCAAAGTTATAATGTATTGAAACTTTTCTTTCATGCTGTTATTTTTATATGTTTTAGGGGGATATTTATTTGTACAAATATGAAAAATTAATTTCATGGGTAGAAAACATTAAAGAGACAAATCAAAGTTCTACGGCAGCACTTTGTATTATGAAAGATAATAAGATTGTGCTAGAGCATTATAGTGGAACGCATTCAAATATTCCTACTAGTAAAAAAGTAACTATATCTTCACAATTCAATGTCGCTTCCGCAAGAAAAAGCTATTTAGGATTAATGGTAGCTTATGCAGTTTATGAGGGGAAAATAAAATCTCTTGATGACGAGGCTGTAAATTATTTTAAAGAATATGATCCTTCATTACTTGGAAAGACAACGATAAGACATTTAGTAACTCATTCACACGGTTTAAATGAAACCGATGATGGGACAGCATTTCGTGAATTTGAGCCAGGACAAGCTTGGGCGTACAGAGATATTAATGTAAGAATGGTGACGCAGCTTATTTATCACTTGTATAACAAAAGTTTTCCTGAACTATTAAAGGAGCGTGTATTCATACCTGCTGATTTCAAAGAAACTGGATGGAGAATAAAACAAGATGATAATTTAGTTAAGGTTGTTGTAAACCCAGATGAAGATGCAATAAGTAGTGTTGGTGCAGTAGATGACGGCTCCGAGAAAAATCTTTTTGTCTCTGCGAGAGAATTTGCCTACTGGGGGAACCTGCATTTAAATAAAGGGGTTTTAAATGGTAAACAAATTGTGCCAAAAGAAGTTATAGCACTTGCTACGAGCTTACAAAGTCCAGAGTATACAAATAAAGAACTACCTCAAAACGGGTTGTTTTGGTTCGTTCAAAATGAACCTGCTTTATTTAGCGAACTTGGTGAGCGAGTTCCTAAAGGTTCCTATCAAATATTAGGAATTACAGGACCAACGATATTAGTCATTCCAGAATATAATGTCGTCGTTGCTAAAATGTACAATAAAAGATACAACTATGGTGGGGATAATTATTTATATTATTTACGTGAATTTAGCAATTTAGTCGCTGATACATTTAGTAGCAGTAAAAATACTATGGTTAGGGTATAACTACTCCTATAATAAAAAGGGGTGAACTTTAATGAAAAATGAAGTGAATAAAAATAAAAAACAAAATATAAAGGATGTAAACACAGAACAAAACGCGATTTATAGCGATCCGAAAGATGCAGCTAATATGCAAACTGTACCGCAGCCGAAAGACTTTGAGGAAATTGAATATTAATTTTCTCTCCGACTTATTTATGAAAGAAAAATACGTCTTAAGTCTCATCACTTTCAGCAAATTATTTGATAACATATATACATAAGCATTCGAAAATGTCTTATCTTAACAAAGCTTTCTTTAAATGCTGTATATAACCTACAAAAAGGCACTTCTTGATGAAGTGTCTTTTTTGTGTAAGCTAACTTAATTTCCATTTTCCGTACAGTATCTTGCAATTTATCATGGATATACTAACTGTGAAAATTCATGTCATGATAAAAGAAGGGGACAGTTAGCATGAAACAAACATCTATAAATCCATTGCTAATTGTTCTAGGTACAATCATTGTTCAAATTGGCCTAGGAACAATTTACACATGGAGTTTATTTAATCAACCCCTTGTAAGTAAGTTTGGATGGAACCTCAATTCAGTCGCGATTACGTTCTCAATTACGAGTTTTTCTTTATCATTCTCAACTCTATTTGCAGGAAAGCTACAACAAAAATTTGGGCTTCGTAAACTTATCGCTACTGCAGGAATTGTTTTAGGACTCGGTTTAATACTTAGTTCACAAGTTTCCTCATTACCATTACTTTATTTATTAGCCGGTGTTGTCGTTGGATACGCTGATGGAACAGCATATATTACATCACTATCTAATTTAATTAAATGGTTTCCAAACCGTAAAGGACTTATTTCTGGTATATCTGTTTCGGCATATGGAATGGGAAGCTTAATCTTTAGATATATAAACGGAAATCTTATCAACAGTCTTGGAGTATCACAAGCATTTTTATACTGGGGTATTATCGTCTTACTATTAGTGTTGATAGGATCATTCTTCTTACGTGAAGCAATTGTAAGTAACACTGCAACTGAAACATTACACAATGATTATACGCCGCGTGAAATGATGAAAACGAAACAAGTATATCTCTTATTTTTCATGTTATTCACATCATGTATGGGCGGACTGTATTTAATCGGTATGGTAAAAGACATCGGGGTGCAGCTCGTTGGTCTTAGTGCAGCGACTGCCGCAAATGCCGTCGCAATGATCGCAATCTTTAATACAATAGGTAGAATTATTCTTGGAACGTTATCAGATAAAATAGGCCGATTAAAAATCGTCTCGGCTACATTTATTATTATTGGATTATCTGTCTTCACTTTAAGTTTTATTCCACTAAATTACGGGATTTATTTTGCTTGTGTAGCAAGTGTCGCCTTTTGCTTTGGTGGTAATATCACCATATTCCCAGCCATTGTGGGAGACTTCTTCGGATTAAAAAACCATAGTACAAACTACGGGATTGTTTACCAAGGTTTCGGATTTGGTGCACTTGCAGGATCATTCATTGGAGCACTACTTGGCGGATTTCAACCAACCTTCATTACAATCGGTGTTCTATGTGTTATATCTTTCGTTATCTCTATAGTAATCCGCCCTCCAAATGCAGAAAAGAAGAAGGAAATAAAACAGTTAAATCGAAAAATAGCTTAATGCTAAGAAAGAGTCCTTATGCTAGGGCTCTTTTTCATTACAGCATAATGTATAAACAATGGATGCCATTCAAAGAATCTAATTTTGTCCCTGTACTTACTACATAACTAACATTAAAGAAGATAGGAAATTCCGATTATTAAATTGAATAAATAACATAAAAGAGCGTGCTAGTTAAAATGAAAATAGTAAAGCAATGGGTACAAGAAGATAGTGATTACATAAGAGAAAAGTAATTGAATATAACCAAAAGCAACTTTCAAATGAAGAAAAAACACCTTCAGAAACGGTTAGTTTTATAGTAAAAAATGCAAAAGAAGAAATAGTAGGAGGGATAACAGCAATAACATTCTGGCATCATGTATATGTTGACTTCCTATGGGTTTCTGAAGAATACAGGCATGAAGGTTATGGAAGCAATTTAATGAATCTTATTGAAGAATTTGCAATAAAAAAAGAATGTAGGCTAATCAAATTAGATACTTTTAGTTTCCAAGCCCCTAATTTTTATAAGAAGCATGGGTATAAAGTGATAGGGGTAAGTGAAGATCATTCTAAAGGGCATAATCATTACTATTTAGAAAAAAGGTTATAAATGAATCATTAAAGAGTGTATTATGATTAATCTTTTTCAAAATATGCTCTTTTCTTTTGTGTGTCTATGAACACGATATCGTTTCGTATTAGTTATTTACTCAAATTACTTTTTATGAATCAAAACAATTTAATGATAGAATAAAATAAAGACAGAAAATTTTCACCATTCAAGGGGGTTACATATGAAAAAAGTAAATGTTACATACGCACTTCTATATGATGAAACTCATGAAAAGCTATTAATGGTTAAAAACAAAGGGGAAAATGGTTCTTATTACACTTTACCAGGTGGAGCAGTTAAATTCGGGGAAACGTTAGAAGAGGCAGCAATTCGTGAAGTGAAAGAAGAAACAGGGCTAGACATATCCGTAAAAGGGGTTTGTTCCATTAGTGAAGCCTTTTTTGAGGAGAGAGGACATCATGCAATCTTCTTTAATTTTTTAGGAGAAATAATCGGAGGGGAAATCTGTATATCACGGCCAAAAGAGATTGAGGAGATTACCTGGATGGAATTAGATTCAGCAGAACCTTATTTACGTATACCAGAACACTTAAAAAGCCTTTTACAAAAGAAAGAAACAGTTCCTTATATTTTTAATGGAACTATTATTCATCAATCTTCATAAAGATAGTATTTCATTTAAGGCGGGGGAAAAATGGAGTTTATCGTTAATCACAAACAATTTACACAAGCTCTTTCAGAAGTAAGTAAAGCTATCTCAACAAAAACTTTAATTCCTATATTATCCGGAATAAAGATAACAGCAGATCAATCTGGAATTACTTTAATCGCAAGTAATTCGAATATTTTCATTGAAAAATTTATACCTATTTCAATTGAAGACGAACAAATTACAACTATTTTAAAAGCAGGGAGTATTGTTGTACCAGCAAAATATTTCATTGAAATTATTAAGAAAATGCCAAGTGATATTTTAATAAAAAGTATGAATGAGCAATTGATTACAATTCAATCAGATGAAATTACTTTAAACTTAAATGGATTCTCGGCGAACGAATTCCCAAATGTACCATTTATAGACGCACATACAGAAATACAAGTAGAGACGGAACAGCTGATTGAGGTATTCAAACAAACTGTCTTTGCAACTGCTAAAAATGAATCTAGACCAGTTCTTACTGGCGTACATTTCGTTATTGATCATAACAAATTAATTTGTGCTGCTACTGATTCGCACAGACTGGCTTTACGTGAAATACCCATTTCTTCACATGCGAAATTAAATTGCATTGTACCAAGTTCCACTATTAGTGAACTACTAAAATTAATGAACAGTAATTCAAATTTAGTATACATATATCTTTCAGAAAGTCACATTATTTTTAAATTCGGTACAATTACGTTGTATTCAAGACTTATTGAAGGAAAATATCCTAATATATCCGGCCTAATTCCAAATGAATCCCAAACGGTTATTAATATAGATAGAAAAAAGATTTTACAAGGTGTAGATCGGTCAAGTTTATTGGCTAGTGAATGGGCAAACAACAACGTTAACTTAGAAATCATCGACGAATGCACAATACAAATTTCTTCGAACGCTTCTCAAATTGGTAAAATATCCGAGACACAACAAATAGATGCGATTCACGGTGAAAAGCAATTAAATATATCTTTCGACGGACGATATATGGTCGATACTTTAAAAGCAATAAAAGAAGATAGAGTTACTTTAAGTTTTGGCGGTTCCATGAGACCGATATTAATTGAAGCAGGTGAACAATCTGCAGCAGTATATTTAATATCGCCTGTTAGAACTTATTGAGAACAAAGGAAGGAATTAAATTATGTACAAGCACACTTTATGTTTTATCAAAAGAAATGAAGAAATACTTATGTTAAATAGAGAATATGATCCTGTAAAAGGATTATGGAACGGTGTAGGAGGGAAGATAGAAAAAGGAGAAACACCGTTAGAAAATGCAATTCGTGAAATAAAAGAAGAAACAAATATAGATGTTGAACAAAATCAAATTCAATTTAAAGGCATTATTAAATGGGAGGATTCCTCATATTCTGGTGGCATGTATGTCTATTTAGTAGAGCTACTTAATGAATTTACATATCACACTCCAAAAAAAGTCTCAGAAGGAATTCTAGATTGGAAAGAGGTATCTTGGATTCTAAGTGACTATAATTACGGCGTAGGAGAGATGATACCTAAATTTTTAACTGAAGTACTTTATAATGAATTAATATTAGAGCACTCTTGCGTTTTATCAAATCATAAATTAATAGAGTATAAGAATAAAGAATTAGCTAAGCAGACCAGCCCAATAGATTCAATACATAAATTAGCGTAAGCAGTAACAGAAAATAGCTAATGTAGTCGAAGTGAAACTAAAGATAAAATTTAACGTGAGGGAGAGTATTTTAAATAGCAGGAAACAAATATAGTAAAGTAGTAATTAGGGGAGATTAGTATGTAATAGAAGGAGGAGCTCATGAAAAAAGGAAATCAATTATTTTGGATATATATAACTAGTATTACTATTATAATACCTTTAATTATTTACTTAGCATTGGCAGCCTCTAGCGAAAAAGATACTCTTACTCAAGTGAAAAAAGCTCCCAATATCCCATCTGTTATTCAAGATTCAAACGATATGGAAGACCCTACAGGATATTAGACAACAGAAAAGATGAAAAATGCAATTCCAGTAGATAAAACAAAGAATTTTAATAGATGAGTCATAAATGAATAAAAAGCGAACCATCAATATTAAATTGGTTCGCTTTTTATTATACTTACACTTCTCGCCACCAAGCAGCCGTAGGATAATCTTTAGATTGTAACGCAATAGCTTCACCGATTTGTGGCGTTGAAATATTAACCCCTAAACGATTTGCTTCTTTCGTAACACGTTCAATAGGATCACTCCATTCATGTAATGCTAACGTAAAAGCACCCCAATGAATAGGAACAAGCAATTCTCCTTTAACGTCAATATGAGCTTGTACTGTTTCTTCTGGCAACATATGAATAGCAGACCATCTCGTATCGTACTGCCCGCATTCCATTAAAGTAAGATCGAATGGACCATAATTCTCACCAATTTCCTTAAAGTGAGGAGCATAACCGCTATCACCACTAAAGAAGACTTTAGTTTCTTGACCAAGAATAAGCCATGAACACCATAACGAACAATCTCTATCTGTCATACTTCGTCCAGAGAAATGTCTTGCAGGAGCGCAAACTAACTTAATATTATCAAACGTAATTTCATCCCACCAATTATGCTCACTAATTTTACTAGGTGAAATACCCCATTTAATAAGATATTGCGCAACTCCCGTTGGAACATAAAAGTGCTTTGCGCGATCTTTTAACTGCATAATACTTTTGTAATTTAAATGGTCATAGTGATTATGCGAAATGATAATCGCATCAATTTTTTGAAGTTCATCATGTTCTAAAGAAAAAGCACCACTATACCGCTTACTATTAAACACAGGAAATGGGGAAGAGGCATCTCCAAACATAGGGTCTAATAACAATTTTTTACCTTCTATTTTCAAAAGAGAAGCAGAATGCCCAAACCATGTCACACTCTCTAAAGACTCATTATTTTTATTCGATAAAACAATAGGTAAATTCTTTACAGGACGCAGCTTTGTTTTCATTTTAAAGTAATCAGTTATTAAACCGATAATATTTTTCGGATTAAAACTTACATCAGTCGGAATTTGATTCATATATTTCTTTTTCATTAGTTCTCCTTTTTACGTTTAACAATATACGTATGTTGTTATTGTAGCTAATTGTAGTTTAAACGAAATCATTTTACCTTTCATCTTAAATGCAGTACATTTCATAAATTCTTCAAATTTATTATTTATATATAAATAATAGAATTCATTTAGCAGCAGCTAAAACTAATATTATGTATTTGTGAATTGTTTTGTTTAAGTAAATTCTTTCTTATAAACAACAAAGACCGTATGTTTCTTTATATGTTATAGAAGCAGGTAGGTAACTAATTATCCAAAGGAAGGAGAGTCTATAAATGCTTGAAGAAAGAAAAAAGAAGTCTAAATGTAAACTATCAAATAGCAATAACTAAATATAGAATTCTAGATAACCTTAGTATAGGTATTAACATAGCTATACTAAGGTTTTTTATTTGAAATCATTAAAGGATACTTATTTTTATTTATAGAACATAGTAAATACATAGATTTTACAATTAAATTACTAAAAAAGAAGGGATTTTAAAATGCTTGCTAATTATACTCCGGAGAAAATACTTAAAACAACTTATGAGACAAAAATGATTTCATAAGTTGACAATTATCCAACTTTAAAAATAAGCGGAACAAACCTTCAATATTTACTTGTAATGCTCCATCTGGGCATAGAATCAAATACTATAAAAACGAAGCTAAATTGGACTAGCGAGGAATTCGAAAAACAAATGCACGCATTAGAACTAGAAGGTTTATTGAATAAGACAGAAGGGAGTTACTATCCAACATGTATGGTTATAACAGCTAATAAAGGAGAAAAACTGTATAACCTATGTGAGCCTCTAATTAAAACAAGAACAAACAGACAAAGAGTCCTTTGGAATGTATGGTAATACGTATTTGGATTTAGGGGAATATCAAATTGGTCTTTATGGAAACACTCGATATACAAATTTGAATTTAATAACTGCGAATAAAGAAACGTTTAAAGAATATTTTCACGATGCTATTATCGATATTAATTATACGAAAAAGCAATTAGTTGAAAATTTTGTAGCAGTAGATAGACAAGTAGACTTAAATTCAAATGTATTATACGAAAAATTAGGCTTATATAAAAATTCACAACCTGTTATCCCAGTGTTTACAGCCGTAGATTTATCTATACTTAACGAAATCGCGAACACGATCAGTGAAGATTTGATTTTATTATGTAAAGAAAATGAAAAGCCTTTAAAAGAATACTTTGCAAGCAGCAGATATTCAAAAGAAATAACTTACGAAGAATTTTTTATTTGGTGGTATCACTTTTTCTATACAAAAGTAACTGAAGAATTAATACAAAAAGGCGTAATTATAACAAGCGCTCCAAAAAAACAAACGTACATAATCTATTAAAAACTTTAAATTAAAGTGACTAATATCCTTTTGCATATGTAGCAGCTGCATGATGTATAGACAATAATTAGTAAATAGAGGATAATCCAAAATTAAAACCTAATATGAAGAAAATAAGATATTAAAAGGAGAGAAGAGCCATGCAAAAGAAATTTATCAATCCAGAAACAATGCCAGCAACTTTTGGATACTCACATGTAGTCGAAGTTAGTAATGCTAAACGAACCATTTACAACATATCAGGACAAGTAGCAATTAATACTGACGGTCAAATAGTTGGAATTGATGATTTAGCTACACAAACACGACAAGTATTTGAAAATATTAAAATCGCATTAAAAACTTCAGACTTAAATTTTAATGATGTAGTAAAATTAACATTTTTCTTGACGGACATTTCTCAAATGGCCATTGTTAGAGATATTCGAGATCAATACATCAACACAAACAATCCACCAGCAAGTTCAGCTGTAGAAGTTAACAAATTGATTAACAATAAATTATTAATCGAAATCGAAGCAATTGCTGTAGCAAACTAATTTTAAAAACTTATTCTTAATCATATCAACGCAATTCGTTCACTTTAAATGAATTGCGTTTTTTATTAACTAAAATATAAATTATACACGGAAACATTCTTATCAATAACACAACATAAATAACTTAAAAAAACAAATAACCACACAATCTACAACACATTATGAACCCAATTAAAAAGGGGAGACTAATAACCGCAACTAACATATAATAAGTTTGTTACTTTTTACTAGTTAACATAATATATATTATACGAAGTTGTATAGAGTAAGTGTTTATCTGTATCAAAAACCAAGTAAACTATACTTAATGAGACGAAACGGGTATTTTTAATGAGATTCACATAAAATCTTATCTAAATGAATTTCTACAGTTTTTATCGTTTATTTTGCTATAAATTAATCACAGCAAATCTTAATCGATTAATTATCGTTTAACGAGTCAAAAATAATTTTGATTAGCACGGAATTTTTTTTATGCGAAATAAATTTTTCTATACTAATGATAAATTTCATTTTATGTTTTGCTTTATAGATTTATTGCTAATTACATATGTTTTATTATTTTATATTTTTGTTGTTATTTCTTTTATTTACGCTTGACTTTCATTGTATTCTTCATTCTAGTTAACATAACGTTTATTTTTAACGTAAAAAAATCCTCCTCACCTTCAGGAAGATTTCTTTTGCTAGCTAGTAATCCATTTATCTATTTTTAGTAACAATCCCAATTGTAAATAACATTGGAAAAATCTAGATTTAATAAATCGTCTTTCTTTATAAAGAAATTAGCAACACCAGAATCTCCCCACATAATATTTAATGAATCATCTGTATCGATTTGTAGCAATAACATATCATGTTGCTGGTATTTTTCTTCCCATTCCCTTGGATCTGTCTGTGTGAAAAATGGATAACCACCAATTTTATGCCCTTGATCTTTACATAAATCATCATACAGTTCGCCTAATTCTGTATTATTTTCTTCATCAACAATTTCTTCCCAATCAATTTCCTCACTAAACATCTTTTCAAATCGATAATCCCTTGATGTTACGGGTTGATAACCCAATTCAAACTTTAATTTCGCTGCTTCAGGTATGATAAAGTTCTCTAATTCTGAAGTGTTTAAATAACTAAAATCAGTAATAACCTTATTTAAATCTTCTATAATTGTAGAATGATAAATAATTCGAAAGTCTTTTTGGATTGTTGGATGATCAAAATCTGCTCCGTAAAGCTCATCTTCAGCACTTACGAAAAACTGTAGCATACCCTTTTGAGGCATATATTCAACATGCGGCATTTCTTCAAAGTTTAGCTGCGCAAGTAACATCATAGACTGTCCATTTGAATCTTTAGGATGCTCTTGATCTATAGGTAAATACGGATAACCACCAAATTTACTCTCAAAAAGCGTTGTCTCTGCTAATGTTCCAGACGCTTTAATATAAGGTTTCACACTTTCTTCTAAAATACTACGATACTGCTCTAGTTCTTTCGGAATTTGAAATTGATACGTATTCTTCATTACATTTGCCTCCCCTTAATAATGAATTGAAAATGCCTTACTTAATTATATAGCAACAGATAACTTCATTGAAAATCGTTAAATATCCGTTTTAACCCTCATTTTTTGCGCACTTGGCGGACAAAGTAAATTATGTTCTGAGACCTTTTTATTAATAGTTGTAATTAACATAGCTGCTTCTACATTATCCGTTAGTTCTTTTAAATTTTCTTTTAGATGATCTATTTCCTTTGAAAGTTCAATCCACCTAGGCAAAACATGATTATTTTTCAAAGTTCTATAAAGTTGCTTGTCAGGATTATACGAAAGATCTTTATCAAGATTAAGAGGTTTCCCTTTCCCAGGTAAATCATTAAACGCTCCTGTCTTTTCTGCCTGTTTAACGATAGAGCTAATATGATCCTCATACGTGAACGACCAAACTTTTTCATCTTTAACTAAAATTTCTTGTTTTTTAAGTTTTTTATCTAGCTCATCTTGATTCATAGATTCTCTCTCCTTTTTATTTTATAGTGTGGTTTTTGTATGTTTTAATGCTTTCAACCCATCAAATAACTTTTATCGCCACCAAACACCGTCATGATCGCCTTGAAACTCTTCATAAGTAATTTGGTATCCTTTTTCTTTTAAAGCTTTATACAGGCGTCTATTAGCCGTTAAAAGAGGTTTGTTTTCAAGTTCTCCTGCTGCTATGTAAAAATGAGGTTGACTCGTATTAGAATCTATAGATGAAATTTGATTTTCATAACCATCCTTTTTCCAATGCACGGATCCAGACATTGACAACACGTTTCCGAAAACATGTGGATTTTGAAGCGCTGCATAAAAAGCTGCTAAGCCACCAAGACTGAAACCAGCAATTGTTGTATGATTCTTTTCTTGATATACGTGATACCTAGCTTGAATCCATGGAAGTAGTTCCTCCGTTAAAAATGTATTCATTTTATCGTTATAAGTTAGCTCTTCTAGTCGATCAACGGGTTCTATTGCAACAGCAATACAAGATGGGATTTCTTTTTCGTATATTAAATAATTGAGTGTTCTTGCGATTGAAAGGTTATTAATGAATGAATTCCCATCAAACACAATGAGAAGTTCTTGAAGATGTGAAGTGTGAGAATAGTCATGAGGCGTATAAATATAAATTTTACGTGTGTCATTTAAAATCGTACTATGAAAAGAATATGTTTCAATTTTTCCAGATGGATAATGATCTGAAGGAAAACGACTGCTATACTGTACTTCCATTCCTATGCTTAACACAGACGCTTTATTGGCATCTTCTCCAAATGTATTTTTATTAAATCGGTCTAGTTGGTACTTTTCACTGCGCTTTATCCAATCATTTTCGAAAAAATCGTTTACTGAAAAATAGTACGTTGAAATAAAACTCTCATCCGTCCTAAACGTTACATACCAAATATCTGTCTGTAACAACCGTTGTAGTTGATTTACAGACAGATCCCAACCAGGAAAACTACCGAATACATAGACGTTTTCAGTTTTTTGATCCCCTAACCATATATACGTTATAAGCTTATACTGATTTTCTACAGGACATTGTTCTATTAGTGGCGTATTATTTGACTTTATTTCATGCAAAAAAGTATAAATTGCTTTCTCGTTTCCTTTTTTAATTGATTATTAAGCTCCTCTAACTTAGGACTAATTATTGAAGTCACCCATCTGCCTCCTTTGTATTTCTTTCTTTTCACTAGATTGCTTTTATAAAATTTAGGATTAGTATGTTATGTATTTAGATGAGTTATTTATTTAGAAGGTTTATCAATTGCCTGAATAGAAAGTTCCAACGCTTTTATTCTTCTTTCTAAAAGTGTTCTTTGAGGACTACCAGCCTTAGACTTATCATAGGCTCTCTCAATTGATGGAAGCAAACCAGCAAGGATATTACGAGCTTCTGCTAACTCTTCTTGGCTATACCGATGACTTTCTTGATTCCACACGTTCTCTAACACTGCTAGCCCTATACAAACGGCTTTAAGCCTTTTTTTCACTAAGGTAGTATTTGCTCCTTTTTGAGTCATCTGTGAAAAAGCATTTTCAAGTTTACGAATTGTCGATTGTAAAGATTTTATTGATTCCAATTTATCTATATTTGACACGTTTTCCATGTTACTATTGTTCCTCCTGGCTTAACTTATTTAATACTGGATATAATAAGTACTTGATTTCACTCGAAATATTTTATCATAAATAACTAACTATATTCGAATTGGATAATGGATTAAAGGAAAACGGTATCTAAACGCCTCTCCCTCCTTTACATCATTCTATATGTACTTCTTTCTTCGTATTAGAATCCCTATATAAACAAGGTATTAAAATTGTCTTTTTTATGAACAAAAAAACGCACAAGCAGCATAACTTGTACGTTTTTATTTTTATTCAGTAAGATAATACAGTAATAGTTTCCGGGCCTTCTCATAATTCATGAAATCTCTATACAAAATGGGATACTTCACAATTTCTGTTTCTATAAAACGATATTGCGGAAAACATTCAAAAAACGATTTCTTTAGCCACTTTATTTGATCAAACACAATCTCCTTTTCGTTGTTATTAAGTATGTAACTTAAAGTACCTGCTGTATGCATCCAATAATAATTTAAATCAGCGCTTATGCAATCATCTTCTGTAAACATATTATTAAAATCTTTTCGTATTTTTCGAAGGTCACAATTCGGAAACGGTTTAAGTAGCGGACTATGCATTTTCTGCAATTCATTAAAAATAACCTTTTTACCTAATAGCAACTTTCCACCCCTTTATTTCTCTATCCAATTTAATAATTTTTCATAATGATACTGAGCATCTGTATAGCCGAGATTATATAAATTAACGAGTTTTTCTTTATTTCTTTCTATTCCGCTTATAGGAAGCTGTACGCTAGGCTGAATGATATAAAAATTGTCTTTTTGTTCTATTTGATTCATATAAGTTATCGTCTCATTATAAAAACGATAATGTTCTACTAAAGATTGTGCGATATTCGGATATTTTCTATATAACATTTTAGCCAGCCCAGAAAATTTATTCCGCTGCTTCTCGTATCCATCCGGCTTTGTCATAATAACAACATTCTTTTGGTAACCATCATTTTGCGCTTTTAATACTGGAATAGGATCTATAATCCCTCCATCTAACAATTTTCGATTATCATATTCTACAGCAGGTGCTATAAACGGCACAGAGCTTGATGCACGAATAATTTTTAAAATATCATTTCCGTGTTCTATTTTATTATAATAAACTGCTTGTCCTGATTCGCAATCAGTCGTTCCGATTACAAACTGTTCATTTGAATTTAGGAAAGTTTGAAAATCGAACGGTACAATTTTGTTTGGTACTTCATCAAATAAAAAATCCATTCCAAATAATTCACGTTTTCTAATTAAGTTTCGATAAGATATATACCTGTGATCTGCTACTAGCTCTGTATTCACTTTCTTATTTCTTCCTTTTTGACGTGATAAATAGGTTGCTCCCATACACGCTCCGGCGGATACACCGACTACATACGGAAAGAATAAGTCCCTTTCCATAAAATATTCGAGTACTCCTGCAGTATATAATCCTTTCATTCCGCCGCCTTCTAATACTAAACCGATATTTTTCATGCTATATCCCTCTACTTCTGTTTTCTTAATTATATGTTAGCACAAGATTTTAGGATGAGGTTATATAAATTGGTTGCAATAATAACAAAAAACTATTGAAGCAATGTCATAATCTATTAGCCATTCGCATGGTACAATATAAGAAACTCATTCCACATATTATAAAGGAGGAATTTCATATGGGTTTATTTAGTGGTATTTTAGGAAATGCATCAAGTGCGAGTACAGAAAGCGTTGAACGTGATTTAGAAAAAATTATGCTAGACGATGAGAAAGTTGAGCATGCTTATAAATTAATTCGTGATTTAATCGTATTTACAAATCGTCGTCTTATTTTAGTAGATAAACAAGGAATATCAGGTAAAAAAACAGAGTATCATTCTATTCCTTATAAAAGCATTACACAATTTAGCATTGAAACAGCTGGGCATTTTGATTTAGATGCAGAGCTTAAAATTTGGGTATCTAGTATGGATGATCCAATTACGAAAGAATTTAAAGGTGACGATAGTATTTTAAGCATTCAAAAAGCGTTAGTAACATATACGACGAAATAACGCCTTTCCGTATTTTTATTCATTACCGAAATTACTAACCCGAGTATTTTGGAAGAATATGCGTTATTTTTGTATATTTAATCTAAAATAACATAAAAAGGTAAAGCGTATTTCAAATGCTTTACCTTTCTTTTTTGTAATAAATAAGTGTAGTTTTATCATTTAATTTCTTTATTACTTCTGTTCTTTTATACCCCATTTTTTCGTATAGAAAACAATTTCTTTCTTCTTCTAAAATCGTAGCAAGTTCAAAACTCCGTGCTTCTGGAAACATCTCTTCAATTAAAATAAGTACCTTCTTAGCGATTCCTTTCCCTTGATAGATTGGATGAATGAACATTGGACTGATCCAAAATTTATAAGGTCTTTCTTTTTGGGATATACATATCGCTCCAACAAGGTTCGAATCTATTATCATCTTATAAAAGTTGTTGCTCGGATTATTTATTCTTAAAATAGTTTTTTCAATAGATTCATTTGCTGGATTTGTTTCATAGTCTTTATATTTATTTAATAAAGGACTAAATGAGTCTATTTGCATTTGAAATAAAACTGCTGCATCAATTTCTGTCGCCTTCTCTAATGTTACCAATTTAAACGCTCTCTTAAAGAAGTAATATGAGCTGTATGATGACGACCGTGCCATGCATATAGTCCAATTGCAGCAGCAAGTTTTGTTTCTCCTGATTCAGGATGATTAAATGTCTTTTCTAAATCTGCCGGTTCTAAAGAATATAATAAGTTAATCCATCTTTTATGTAATGAATCTAGCATTACAAGTGAAACATCTACTGGTAATTTCGAGTCAGGTAGCTCTGCCCATTTTTCTTCTTTGTACGGTTTAATAGTTGGATTCTTTTCTGTCAGTGCTAATTTAAAGCGTATGTAGCTATTCATATGACTATCAACAACATGATGAACAACTTGGCGAACAGTCCATCCACCGACGCGATATGGTGTATCTAACTGCTTCTGATCTAAATCTTTTATCGCTCTTGCTAGTTCATTAGGTAAATCCTCTATTTCTTGAATCCATTTATCAATTATTTCTTCTGTAATAGTTCCTACGTAAGTAAATCGACCTATTGGATAACGTAAATCCTTCATGTACATGTCCCTCCCTATTATTTTTAACCCTTAGTAGTCCTCCAAATATAATGTACGAAATTTACGTTTTCCCCGTTTAAATCTACAGTAGTTGTCTCCGCTTCCTTTTCACGAGAAAATCCGTTCTTTTCTAATACAATTTGTGAAGCTATGTTATTTGTTGTTGTCATAGCATGTATTTCATTAATTTCATAGACTCTTGCTTGAGCCAAAATCAATTTTACAGATGATGCTGCAACTCCTTTTTTTGTAAAATCCTCTCCAACTCGGTAGCCTAACGACCCAATTCGTTTTTTCTTATCTACATCAACTAAATTGATACGTCCTACAATTTCTTTTTCCGTATTACGTATGAGATGAAAATAAGAAATTCCCTCAGTTTGTTCTTTTAATAGTTCGGCAAGTTGCTTTTGAAAGTATTCATACACGTAATAATTAGAGCCACGACTTGGTACCATTGTTTCAAAAAATGATCTGTTCGTGAGTTCAAAGTTAAATAAATCTTCAGCGTCTTGTTTCTTTAATTGCTCTATGTATATTTTCATCTCGCTTACTCCTTCTATATCTACTAACTGTTATATATTCTTTTTTAACTGATAATTTTCCTGCTATTTCTTTCGCATCAGTAATACAGCGAGTAGCACTTTCGGATGAAATAGGTGAAATGGACTACGAATTAAATTCATCACTCTTACTAATCGAATATAAACGTCAGAGTCACTTGCAGATAGTTGATATATTTGTTTCGTATACCATAGCTGAAATTTTTGCTTTATCGTTAATTTTCTTTTTAGCTGAGGATGACGTGATATTTCCGTTGTAGTCATTTCCCAAGGAGTTTGTATGATATTAGCAGTTTCTTTATAAAACTGCTGTGTAAATGCTTTATCAAGCCTTTGTCTCCGTTGTAAAAGCAACTGCAATTGGTGAGCTTCCATAGCCGCAACTGAAACTCCTTGCCCGAAAACGGGATCAAAACGACATTGTGCATCTCCGACTACTAACAAGCCTTCTGGTAAATGATTAACTAAATCAAATCGCCGACGTACTTGATAAGGAATTTTGTATGTTTTGATATCTGAAATTGCCTCCGCTTTGTTTACAAAATCTGTCACGTTAGGGATTGATAGATTTTCAGCGAAATCATAAAACTCATCATCTGTTTGTGGTGCTTTCTCATTTGTGTATCCGCTGAAAGTAACAAAATAACGATTATCCTCAATCGTTTGAATAAGTACACCATACGGATTGTCCGGGAAACTTGGAGACATTAGCATATTACAGCAGTCTAATTTCTCATTTTCTTTGAGTTTAAACATTTTAGTTGCGTAGAATAAATCGATACGCACTTTCTCTTCTTGCACTTCGATATTGTATTCACGTAACCACGCTATACTTTTTGAACCGAATCCACTCGCATCAACAACAATATCTGCTTGAATTTCTTCTTGCGTGCCAGTCTCTAAACATTTAGCTTTTACTCCACATACTTTGTTAAGCTTTCCATCTACTAATAACCCTTCAACCAATGTTCCAAATTTAATGATTACATTTGAAATTTGATCAATTCTTTTTTGGATATGCCATTCAAGCAAAAGCCTACTTTGTTGAATCATATGCACTTCTCCTATGAATGGTTGTTTCCATAAACCAAATTGATGCCATTTTATATCACGAGTAAAGTTATTTACGATGCTGCCTGCTTCTATTAATTCATTAGTAATAGTAGGAAACAATTCCTCGATTGCATTTTCTCCACCTTTTAATAACACATGAGGATGATTACTTTGTGAAACTCTTTTTCTCAAAGCTTTTCCATCCCATCTTTCGCTGACTTCTATAATGATTACTTCTTTAAAAGAAGTTGATAATGCTTTTGCTGCGAGTTTTCCTGCTATACTTCCGCCAATAACGATAGCCTTATTAAACATATTTACCCCCTTAATGAAAAAAGATCCTGCCTTGTATGAATGAAACAGGATCTAAACGAAGAATTACTAAATTAAAACACATGAGTAAATTGCAACGTTAAAATTAAAATACCTAATCCCCATACGTAATACGCGAATACTTTTAAGGAGTGACGTTTTAAATATTGAATCATCCATGAAACAGCTATGTAACCAAAAAACGCTGCTGATAACGTGCCGACAATTAAAGATGTACTAGAAATAGATTCTGCTTTCCCTTGATAAACATCTGCAAATTGCAAGATGATTGCTCCGACTATTGCTGGCGTAGATAATAAAAACGAAAAATATGCTGCTGTTTCACGGTCTAGTTTTCTCCATAAAGCAGCGACGATTGTCATACCAGAGCGAGAAATTGCTGGGAAAATAGCAGCCGCTTGAAATGAACCGATGATAAATGCATCTTTATATGTAATGTCATCCATTTTTTTACGACCGTTTTTTTGTTTATCGGCCATGTAGAGAAAGAAACCTGTCACTAAAAACTCCCATCCAATCGTAATACCTGTTTTTGAAATATCTTCAAAGAAGTCTTTAAATAACAATCCGATTACAACTGCAGGTATCGTCCCAACAATAAGCAATAACATTAGTTTTGAAAATGGATTTTTAATTAAGTATATAAATTCTTTTTTGTAATAAATAAACACTGCAAGCAAAGTCCCGATATGCAGCATCGTATCTAAAAACAATCCAGCTTCATCTAATTGAAACAAATGCCTTCCTAAATAAAGATGTCCTGTACTACTAATCGGCAAAAACTCTGTTAAACCTTGTATTATCCCTAATATAAAAGCTTCTAACCAATTCATGATGGTCCCCTTTCTCGTTTGCTTGTACCAATATATGAAGGTTCAATTTTCGATATGAAAAAAACTATTTTTCTCTATGAATTTACTTTCATTTTATGGATATATATGTAAAAAAGAGTGAGGAGGGTTACTATGTGGCAACATACAAAATTCGGCAATATATTACTTTGGGCAGGACCTATCCTTGTGTTTATTGGGTTATGTATGACAAATGTTATTTCGGATATTCCTTTTTTTGAAGGGAAACATAAAACGCTTGGAATAATAACTTTATTTATAGGGCTTTTCTGTTTAATTGCTGCTAATCATTTTAAAAAAGGAGAAAGAAATGAGGAATGAAACACAAAAAAACAATCCCAGTATATGTGCTAGGATTGTTTTTTGTTACTTATTTATAGAACACTTTATCAACGTTATATTTTGCTTTATATTCATTAATAATGTAAGTTTCGTAAATTTCTCTTTCTGTTGGATCTTCTACGATACATGCATCAATGCGGTATACTTCATCACGGTGATTTTTAATTGGTGAAACATTATCTTCAAAATGCTTTTTAATACGTTGTCTAATTTTACGAGCTTTACCTACGAAAAGAAGTTCGTCATTAATATTGTAAAACATAAAAATGCCGCCTTTATCTCTAGGGAACAAGTGGAAATCGATAAAACCGTTAATTGGAGTAATTAATGGCTCGTCTCCTTTAATAACTTGGTTACGTTCAGTAATGGAAACATCAGCTTCAGGAATATTAATTTTAATCAAGTTCATTCACGTCCTCTTTTATTATAAAGATAAATAATAGCATAAGTATGTAAGAAAAGCTATGTTAAGAGAGATATTTTATTTTATAATTCAAATATTATAGGTATATCATGTAAACTTTTTTTCCAAATCATATGATCGTTTGATTCGCCCCAATAATCCTTCAGCACATAACTAGGTTTTCCAAACTTTTTTGTCCATATACTTTGTGCTTTTTTGTATCCACTATCTAAACAGCATTCGGTTATTCCTCTGCTAAGTAATGTAAGATACATTGTATTTAGTAGTAAACTCCCTATACCTTTTCTTTGATACTCCGGAAGTATAAATACAGTTCCTATTTCATACAAATCCTTAAGTACACCGTCTGTACAACTATTAATCAATGCACTTGCTGGACCGATTTCAATCGTTCCAATGATTTTATCGTTACTTGTATCTATCGCTAATAAAAAGTAACGATTTTCTCCATTACTATCAAAATCATTTTTTAAATATTTCTTTTTCGAGTTAATTTCATTTTCTATGTCATCTAATAGATGTGATAAGCCTTCGTTTTTAAATGTATTAGTAATAACAAGACGAAAAAACAAATGTAATTCATCTAAATCATTCGAATTCGGCCTTCTAATTTCAACGTTATACATGGCTTACATCTCCAATTTTTAAAAATATATGAGAAAGTGTATTTGTTCAAAAAGATTTTATGCAATTGTTAAGACCATACTTTATATACTCTATTCATTATTATTCTACACAACTCTGCATAGATCCAGCAGTATAAAAAACTCAGTATAAATATTAATGTAATAACTTTTATATCCATAGTCGTATGAATAGTAGGACCAAGTACAGGAAAACGGAAGATATCGAGAATGATCATAATTCCTATAAGTAGACATATCGCTGAAAAGGAAATTACCCAAATCCTCCTCTTGAATTGTAAAAAGGATACTCCTAACGCTATACCTAATAAGCCTGTAGTAAAGGGAAAGACAATTAGTTCACTTGGCTCAATAATGAATAATAGGAAAATAGTAAGAATATAAGAAAGTACTCCCTCACGAATAGAATAACAAATAGCCAGAAAAATCGGTAGCGTCGCGAAAGGACTAATAAATAACCCAACTCCAGGGATTAAGTTCCCCGCAGATTGAAAAATAGCAGCAAATGAACCGAGTAATGCTGTAATGACTAACCTACTTGCAGGCGTCACCTTTTTTTTATGAACAAAATTCGCATCCTGCTCTATCATCCATTGATACCAATAGCTTCTAAAGCGATTCATCAAATCCCCCCCTAAAGAGACCTAATTCACCACTTTCTATTTTCATTCAAATACTTATTGGTTATGTTTTACTTTCTGCTTGTTAGGAATCACTATACAATAGATGTTTATCCATAGAAGGTTTTTTAAGAGGCGCTAAGTCGTGCGTTTGAAAAAGTATGAATTCCATATATTTTTAGACTAAGAGTTTATACCGTATCATGGAACAATTTCAAAAATAGTACCTTTGTTAAAATCCGTTACTTTCATAGATCCATAAACCCCTAAATATAATCTAGTTTGATCTCCATTTGTTCCCAAGCTCATATAATAAGCTGCTTGAGAATCAAAATCATAATTGGTTTCAATAACATGAAAATCATTACGTTTATCGTCTATACTTGCCCTAGTATATGCTAAAACACCTTTAACTGGAGACTGAGATTCTTCTTTCTTAGCAAGATCAGTAAACACGATACTACCAGTTAAACTAGGAATTGTAGTTCCCATATATGGTTGTACTCCTGTAAGTGAGGTTCCTCCAAACTTATCTGCTCTGGAATCTTTATGAAAATAACTAATTAGGGGCTGTATGCGCCTCACTGATGTTTCTATTGTTTCATTATAATAAGCCATTGTTCTCTCATCCAAAGTAGGATTCTCAGAACAGTGCCTTATAAAAGAAGTAGGAAATTCTCCTTCCCATCCTCGCCAACCAAAATTAATAAATCCATCTTGATTGGGAGTGGATCTCATTAAATGCGTTTGAACAAGTTCGGTAACCGGTATGGGTTTATAATGAACAAACGAAAAAATAGACTCTACAATATCCTGCCCGACATTTCCAGCATATTTGATATATTGATTATAAAACCTTTGAAATGAAATACCTGTTATATTCCGAACTCCTTTCGCAATTACTGTAAGTGTTTCTTGTATAGATAAAGGAAACTCATTAAAGCGTGTAACTACTGGAGGGTTATTTATGAATGTATTTTTACTTACATCAATTTCAATTATTTTGCCCGCTATTTCTAAATCATCCTGGCTTAAATTAAATGGATCATAACCCGATCCACCATCTCCATTTGTAAAAACAAGTTTTCCACTCTCAGGTGAAAAGTTTAAACTATTGACTCCGTTATGATTAAAAAAGGGCCTTCTTATGTTAAGTAATGTCCGCCGTTTTTGAGGTTGACTATGTGATTGTAAAATCCATTCCTCAACCGTATCAATATGATCATATTGAGTATCTCTATTTACCCACTTTAAGTTTAAAGTTTTCGGATCACACGGATTAGGTTTAAAAGGTTCAGAAAGGGCACCCGGACCTTGAGTGCCAGCTACTGAATAATGAAGGTAAAATAAACCGTTTTGATAAAATTGTGGATGAAACGCTAGTCCTAGCAATCCGCGTTCATCATAACCGCTACTAGAGACACCTTCTTCAAACGTGCCTAATTTGATAATTCGCGGGCGAATATCTAAAAAATTCCTTATAACTCCGTCTCCTATGTAAAAGATTTCTCCTACCTGGGTTGCAATAAATAGTCTTTCAGCCGATTCACCTGGAAGTATGGCTGCTTTTATTACAGTTGGTAAATTTATGTTATGAACGATTGGCCGTAAACTAACCTTAACTTTTGTCAACTTACTTTACACCCCTTTAATTGCGTTTTATTAAAAGAGTATGATTAGAACTGTTCGATTAGTATTCAATTAGGGACTAGGATACTATTTCTGACTGCGCTGCTTTTCCTGCTTCTCCATATAACTACGCATCCGTCGCATATATTCAGGTGCGTCCATTCGATTCCCTGCGATCATTTCAATTATACAGAGTCTTTTGGCGCTTTCCTTTTCAACATGGATTATAGCCTGATCAAGCTCTCCATAGGTCTGGACCGTAACGGTAAACGCGTTACCTCCAAAAGCTTCGGCCAGCTTGGTGTAAGACCATCGAGGGATTTCGTTGTACTTTTGATCCTCTGTTTTGACATTTAAATATCTCTCGATTGTATAACCATCGTTGTTCAAAATAAAGATTATAGGCTTGCAGCCGTAATAGAGCATAGAACTGATTTCCTGTGCCGTTAGCTGCAGGGCACCGTCACCTGTAAACACCAATACTCGGCGTTCCGGCGCGGCCATAATAGCACCAAACGCCGAAGGGATTGCGTAACCGATGGACTGCCATCCACCTTGTCCAATATATGTTACATTGCCCGGCAGTCTTACCTCTCCCATTCCATAATAGAACGTTCCGGTCTCGGCGATTACAATATCACCCTCTTTCAGCATACGCTGAAAACGCGGATAATAGCCGTCAGCCATTAGAGGTCCGTCGGCAATAGTTGTGAATTGCTCATAAGGGAATGACAATTTTTTTGTCAAACCTTTGCCCTTATAATTCACCTTCTGAACGGCAAGTAGCATGTCGGCTGCAAGAACATTCGGATATTCCGCCTCAGCGATTTTAACTATATCTGGTTGAATATTGACAGTTATCAGCGGGTTCAGCTTTGCGGTAAAACTTGCGGTGTTTGTGTCCGCCCATACCATGCCAATCGCAATGATACAATCTGCATTCTCCACCGTACTTTGGACTTCAGTCCTCCCGAAAGAGCCTAGATACATTCCGATATAATTTGGATGGGTCTCATCGAATCCTCCCTTCCCGTACATCATCGTTACAACAGGCACATTCATTGCATCGGCTAGCTGGTGAGTCGCTGTCTGAAGGCCGAATCGCATCGTTTTCACATCCACCAGGATAACCGGTCGTTGGGAACGTTCCAAAAGCGGACGGACATGATTCACTGCAGCCTGAAGGGTATTCGGATTGGATGTTGGACGTGGTGGTACCGGTTCTGCCCAGACTTTAATTGGCTTGGTCACTAAATCATTAGCCACAACCAGGTATACCGGCTTTTTCTTTTCCTTAGCAATGCGAATCGCAGTCTGAATTTCAATCTTGGCATTTTCCGGCGTAAGCACCGCGGTATATGCCGTAATCTGCTCATACACCTTGCGAAAAACGTCAAAATTCCCATCCATTAAGGTGTGATGCATAAGCTTATGCTCTTTTTGATCCTTCTCAGGAGGCGCACCCACAATGTGTATAATTGGCACATGCTCGCTGTTGGCTCCCGCTATCGCATTGCATGCACTGAGCTCCCCGACCCCAAATGTCGTAATAAGAGCCGATATTCCTTTGATTCTTGCATAGCCATCTGCAGCGTAGCCCGAGTTTAGTTCATTTCGTCCTTCTATAAAACGGATGCCGTTATAACACTCCAAAGTATCAAGAAGTGTAAAATTATAGTCCCCTGCGACACCAAAAATTTCGGTAATGCCCTCGAGTTTCAGGCAATCGAACAAATACTGGCCAACCGTTTTTTGATCAGGTCCCCTTTGTAAACCAAAGCTGCCCGTATTAATCATGTTGTCCATCGCTTGCTCACTCCTTATCTATTTCTTGGGCTTGTTCTATTTTATAGTACCCTTTTTGATAATTCCCTTTAATTAAACCGGTTATCCGTTGTGCAACAATTAATCAGGAAGAAATGCTCCTTATCTTTGGAGATATTCATAAAACAAGAGAAGGAGGAGAAACACTAAAACATTACAAAAATGTATTAATTAATCTTCTAATATTCTTTTTAAATTGTTTCCCTTTAAAACATCCCATTTATCATGCTCCTCACTCTGTTTTGCAAAAGTCTAGCTTACTTTTTAAAATTTTGTAACAGAACCTTAAAAATAATAAAAACCCACGAAGAAAATGCATTTTCTTCGTGGGTTTAGTTATTTAAATGGACTTTCACCTAACTCAAGAAGCATCCGCACCTTCAAACTGACTATTATAAAGCGAAGCATAGAAACCATCAGCTTTCAATAACTCTTCATGATTACCTTGTTCTACAATATCTCCGTCTTTCATGACAAGGATTAAATCTGCATCACGTATTGTTGATAATCTATGAGCGATAATGAAGCTTGTTCTACCTTCCATAAGGTTTTCCATCGCTTTTTGAATCAGTACTTCTGTACGAGTGTCAATGGAGCTTGTTGCTTCATCGAGTATTAATATTTTCGGATCCGCTATAAGGGCACGTGCAATTGTTAGTAGTTGCTTTTGTCCTTGGGATACGTTGCTTGCTTCTTCGTTTAGTTCCATTTGATATTTATTTGGTAATGTTTTTACGAAGTTGTGAACGTGAGCTGCTTTCGCTGCTTCAATTACCTCTTCGTCTGTAGCATCGAGTCTACCGTAACGTATATTTTCCATGATGGAGCCGTTAAATAGCCAAGTGTCTTGAAGTACCATACCAAACATGTTGCGCAGGTCTTCTCGCGTGAAGTCTTTTATATCGTGACCGTCGATACATATTGCACCGCTGTTTATGTCATAGAAACGCATTAACAGTTTTACAATCGTTGTTTTACCAGCTCCGGTTGGTCCGACGATTGCTACCTTTTGTCCAGGTTTAATGTTAGATGAGAAATCATTGATGATGATCTTATCTGGATTGTATCCAAATTGAACATCTTGGAAGGTAACTTCTCCTTGAACTTTTTGCAGCTTCACTGGATTTTCTGCTTCTGGCACTTCCTCTTCTTCTTCTAAAAATTCGAAGACTCTTTCTGCAGCAGCTGCAGTAGATTGAAGTACGTTCGCGATTTGTGCTACTTGAGCGATTGGTTGCGTAAAGCTTCTAACATATTGCACAAAGGCTAAAATGTCTCCAACTGCGATGGTTCTCTTTACCGCAAGCCATCCACCTAAAATAGATACAGCGACGTAACCGATATTACCGATAAATGTCATAATCGGCATCATCATTCCAGATAAAAATTGAGATTTCCATGCGGAATGGTAAAGGGTATCATTTACCTTTTCGAATTTTTTCACTTCTTCTTCTTCTTTGTTGAAGGCTTTTACGATATTGTGACCACTATAAATTTCTTCGACCTGACCGTTTACGTGTCCTAAATATTCTTGCTGGGATTTGAAGTATTTTTGTGATCGTTTTACGACTGCCATGATGAGAATCATCGATACTGGCAATATTAAAAGCGCCACCAATGTCATTTGCCAGCTGATTGATAACATCATGATAAGTACACCGATGATTGTAATAACGGATGTGATGATTTGCGACATACTTTGGTTTAAAGTTTGGCTCACCGTATCTACGTCATTTGTAATTCTCGATAATACTTCGCCGTGCGTTGTTTTATCAAAGTATTTCAGCGGCATACGGTTAATTTTTTCATCGATTTCTTTTCTGAAGTTATAAGATACTTTTTGAGCTACTCCAGAAATAATGTACCCCTGGATAATACCAAACACAGTGCTCAGTATATATAATCCAAGGAGTAAAATAACAATGTTTCTGATATAGGTAAAGTCAATGGCCGCACCGGGTGCTCCTGATACTTTGCTTACGAGTCCTTCGAAAAGTTTTGTTGTCGCGTTTCCTAAAATTTTTGGACCAACGATTGTAAAGGCTGCACTGCCGATTGCGAAAAGGATAACGATTAAGATTGATAATTTATAGGGCTTCAAGTATTGAAGGAGTTTATTCATCGTTCCTTTGAAGTTTTTTGCTTTCTCAATCTTTCTCATGCCGCCGCCCATAGGACCGCCACCGCCAGGACCAGGGCCGCTTTGTTTTCTATTTTCTATTTTTCTATCACTCATGATGACAACTCCTCTCTTGAAAGTTGTGATAAAGCAATTTGCTTATAAACTTCACAGTTTTCCATAAGCTCTTCATGAGTACCAGTTCCAATTATTTTTCCTTCGTCAAGTACAATAATCTTATCGGCATTCATGATTGTACTGATTCTTTGGGCAATAAGTAAAATAGTACTTCCTGTAATCTCATTGTTTAAAGCTCTGCGCAATGCTGCGTCTGTCTTAAAGTCAAGAGCTGAGAAACTATCATCGAATATGAAGATTTCCGATTTTTTCGTAAGAGCACGCGCAATAGAAAGTCTTTGTTTTTGACCACCGGAAACGTTCGTACCACCTTGTGATATTTCTGTGCGGAAGCTTTCAGGCTTCGCGTTAATAAACTCCATAGCTTGCGCGATTTCCGCCGCTTTTTCGAGTTCTTCTTCAGTTGCTTCTTTTTTACCATATTTCAAATTACTCTCGATTGTACCTGAGAAGAGAACTCCTTTTTGCGGTACATAACCAATTTTCTCTCTTAATTCCTTCTGAGATACTTCTCTAATATCCGTGCCATCTATTAATATTTGGCCGCTTGTGACATCGTAAAAGCGTGGAATTAAGTTGATTAATGTTGATTTACCACTACCTGTACTTCCGATGAAAGCTGTCGTTTCACCAGGTTTTGCAGTAAAGGTGATATTGGAAAGCACATCTTCTTCTGCACCTGGGTATCTAAAGCCAACATTTTTAAATTCAACGTAACCTTTCTTGTCTGAAGCAAATGTTTTCGGCTCTTTTACATCACTAATGGTAATGTCAGTATCTAAAACTTCTGCGATACGTTGTGCGGAAACTGAAGCACGTGGAACCATAATAGATACCATTGAAATCATTAAGAAGGCCATGATGATTTGCATTGTATATTGCATAAATGCCATCAAATCACCAACTTGCATATGTCCCATATCCACTTGGTGTGATCCAACCCAAATAATAAGTACAGTAACGGCATTCATGATAAACATCATCATTGGCATCATAAATGACATTAAACGGCTTACAAATAAATTTGTTTTTGTTAAATCTTGATTTCCTTTTTCAAATTTCTTTTTTTCATGTTTTTGAGTATTAAAAGCACGAATAACGAGCATACCGGTTAAAGATTCACGAGTGATTAAGTTAATTTTATCTACTAACTTTTGGATACGCTTAAACTTAGGAATCGCGATGCTAAATAAACCAATGACTAGGCTTAAAATCGCAATTACCGCAACTGCGATAATCCATCCCATTGAAAGGTCTGTAGTAAGTACTTTAATAATGCCGCCGATACCTAAAATTGGTGCATAGAATACAATGCGAAGCATCATAACCATAAGTGTTTGAACTTGTTGGATATCATTTGTACTTCTTGTGATTAGAGATGCAGTGGAAAACTTATCAAACTCCGCATTCGAGAAGTTTGTAACTTTCCGGAATACTTTCTTTCTAAGGTCTCTGCCGAGTCCTGCAGCTACTTTTGCAGCAAGTAAACTCACGATAACGGTAGCTGCCATACTTACTAAGGATAAAAGCAGCATTTTCCCGCCGGAAGTAAGGATGAAATTAGATTGAAGCTTATCTATATTGATACCGATCTTTTTATACTCATTCTCAATGAATGAAACGGCTGATTGCGTTACCATGCTACCTGGCATATTCTTAAACTTTTCATCTGCCTTTTCTTTCATTGCATTGATTTGATCTTGAGGAAGTTTCGCAATGATTGCAAAAGGATCTGAATTTGGCGGAAGTTTCGCTGGTGTGTTGCTGTCACCTGTCGCAGCAGGAGAGAAAGCAGATGAGCCACCTTTTTCAATTCCTTGTGTAATTAACATTGGTTTCCCAAAGATATCGTTAAGTTCGTTAATTATTTTTTTATCTTCTGTATGTAACTTATAAAGTGGCTCTTTATCAAGCTGCTGATAATCTTTTAAGTCATTTTTTAGTTCACTTTGAGAGAGGTTGTTCTTATCTAAAAGCACATAGTTGTCAGCAACTTTTTTCTTCTCATTTTCATTCATAAAGAGCGTAAGTTTATCCATTTCACTTTTACGAATAACCTCAGGTACTGCATTTTCTACACCTTTTTGTTGAATCCCTACATTGACAATGTTAGACATGTAGTCTGGCAGTGATAGATCGCATACTGCCTGTACAGTTAAAAGACATACAACTGCAATGATGGAAGCAATAAATGGTTTTAAATGCTTGATGATCTTTAACATTTAGTTCATCTCTCCATTTTCTTTGTCTAATTTTTTTAGTTTTTACTCCGCTTCTCTCCTTTATTCTTTGTATTCTCAGTAATTCATTCTAGCAGCTCTTTACGTATTTTCGACTACAGATTAATTTTATGAATATATGAAGATATGATGCATCTTTTAGTGTGTAGATGTTGTTTTATAGGACTTAAATCCAAAAATAGAACGCACATGTTTCTTAATAAAACGATGATCTTGTTCCACTATATAATTAATATATCTAACTAATCTTTTCTGGCGGAAAACCAGAATTTCGTAAACTACCTGAATTGATTGATGAATATCGGATTAATATGTTTCCTGTAGTCTTAGGCAGTGGACTACCTTTATTAAAGAAATTACGGACAAAATCAATCTTAAACTTATAAAAAACAATACATTTAAAACTGGAGCGGTTGGTCTTATCCACCAACCGGAGGGAAATGCTTGACTACTCGGCACTTCAACTATCGAGTGCTAATATTCAACAACGCGTACCGGAAATAATCAACCATATTTTATAAAAAGTGATTCTATAAAATATGTTTAGAGCCTATTTTGATAACTCTTTTTTTTCAAAAACAGGCTTTTTATATTAGGTAAATCAGCAGTAATAGACTTACCTTTGATCAAACATGTTTATAAACCAACATAACGTACAGGAAATCGGTTTTTCTCTTGCCGAAATTTACTTAGCATACAGTGGTCATATTTTTTCAAGAATAACGGAAGAATATATAGAAAATGCTACATAAACGTGAAGTTTGATCAACTTAGGGGGGACAACCTTGTTCAATCAAATAGTAAAAGCTGTACCCAATTTATTTACGATTGGAAATTTATTGTGCGGTGTTTTTTCAATTACCATGAATATGAGTGACTATTTGGAAGTGGCCTCCATTTTTATTTTCTTTTCAGCTGTTTTAGATCTCCTTGATGGAAGAATTGCGAGGAAATTAAAAGTGAACAGTGAGTTTGGTGTACAATTGGATTCCTTAGCTGATATTGTTAGTTTCGGAGTTGCTCCTGCACTTTTATTTCATTCGATAGCAACACCTTCTATTTTAACTTCTTTGGCATTTATCCTTTTCCCAACGATGGGTGCTTTAAGATTAGCTAAATTTAGTGTAAAACCAACCATTGGATATTTTAAGGGATTACCTATTCCAGCTGCTGGATTACCATTGGCCGGTATGGGATTGTTTTCATATAGCAATGCATGGATTACATTAATCCTCGCTCTCTTAATGGTAAGTCCAATTAGGTTTAAAAAACTTTAATTGGGATCCCGTCTATCGCTTTAATTTCATTTGTGGAACGGTTCGCTAATATCCATCAAGTTGAGGGTTTTGATGTTATTCATCATTTTACGAATGCAGCGATGGGACAGACTTTAAAGAGCTTACCTATTGTAATTGCTCATAATAGATTGTGAAATTGAATAGCCTCCAGTTTTTGAGGCTATTGTTTATATTTCTGATATGTATTTTCGCCTCTATATTGAACGAATCCCCCTTTCTTCTCTAATACCTCAAACGATAAAAATGCACTTCGTTGCTATAAAGAGCAAAAAATTTTCGTTTTGTGGATTATTTATTTTTTTAGCTTGATAGCGATGTGGTGATCCCACTTGTTTAAAAGAACTCCTACCTCTCAAAATACTTAGTTACGCCCAAATAACATAACAAAAAGATTAGGAAATCACTCCTAATCTTTTTGTTTATTACTATTCCATTGCCCCAGCAACATCGTAATCATTTAAATCTAATTCAATCGGTTGCCCTAACGCAAGTTTCGCAAGTTCTGATCCTAAGTATGGACCTGCTGTTAATCCTGAAGCACCTAATCCGTTTGCAATGAGTATGCCTTCAAAATTAGGGAGTGGGCCAATAACAGGTAAGAATCCTGGCGTAAATGGCCTGAAGCCAACTCTAGTTTCAAGCATTGTACCATCTTCTAAACCAGGCGCTACTGTTAACGCTTTATGGAATACTTCATGTAAACCACCAGCTGTTACACGGTGATCGAAACCAGTATCATTCTCATGCGTTGCACCAATTACGACATGGCCATTGTCAAATGTTAAAATATATTGATCGTTCGGCGGCATAACAACTGGCATATTTTCTGTTGCTGTATTTTCAATTTGCAAATGAACAATTTGCCCTTTTTGGAATGTAACTAAGAAATTAATTCCTAACGGATTCAAGATTTCATTCGCCCATGCGCCTGCAGTTACAATTACCTTTTCTGCTAAAATTATTTCATCGTTTACTGTAACTCCAGTAATACGATTACCTTCACGAACTAATACAGCATCTCCTTTTATAAAAGTAGCACCATGTTTTTTCGCAGCACTTATTAATGCGTTACGTAATGATCTTCCATTTACTCGTGCAGCGCCACTAATATGAACAGAACTGTATTCTTCTGATAATGCTGGGAATAATTTTTTCGTTTCTTCAGCTGATAAGCGAGTGATTTCACCGATCTCTGGTGCATCTTCACGTCGTTTATAAGCTCGTTCTTCCATTTGATCTAGTTTTTTCTCGTCAGTATGTAAACTAATTGCACCTACACGGTTGTAACCTGTATCCGTTTCACCGTCTTCTTCTAATTGTTGGATTAACGAAGAATAGTAACGTGCACCGCCCTTAACGATTTTATACCACGCTTTATTACGACGCTGCGAAAGCCAAGGACAGACGATACCTGCTGCTGCATCAGTGGCTTGACCTAAATCTTGACGATCTACAATAGTAACCTTCGCACCAGCCTTAGCAAGATGATAGGCAGTAGATGCCCCTAAAATCCCAGATCCAACTACAATATACGATTTCATTTCAAACACCTTTTCTCTTTTGCTAATTATTTAAATATAAGAACATACTTTAGTATACTGAAAGGAATCCTTTTTTCAATGTGCTCAACGTAATTAATTGTTGCATCATTGTGACGTTCCTAATCATTATTTTTTCTTCTTACGGAATAATTCAATTGTTTTATAGCCTTGTGAAAGGATTTCAATCATTTTCTCAAGACGTTTATCGCGTGTTTTTTCTTGTTTCACTGAAAATAAATTACGTGCCCAATCTTTTTGATTACCAGGAGTTAAACTTTGATAAAAATTAAGTTCAGCTGGATGATTAGCCAATAATGCTTCAACATCTTGAATACGATCTGCATAATCAGCAACACATTGACTCGCTGCAGGTGTTTTCTTCGCTTTTTTCTTTTCACGTTTTAAACCTACAACTGTAAAGACATCATCCATACTTACCATTCGCGCAAATTTAATTTCGCTTTCCCCAACATATCCATCATCTCCAACGTTTAATGCCGGAAACATCTCATCACGGTGAATAAACGTACTGTAACGAGCATTACCTTTTTTCGGATATGCGAAAAACACGTAACCTTTTTCAATTAGTAATTCTTCATTACTAATAATAAAATTCGTTTGTTTCACCATTTCATCAAGTGTTTCAACAAAAATAAAAATAGCATCATGTTCTTTTGAAAATGAGGTTTCTTTACCTGTGAAAATGTCATAATCACTTGGTTCGTTAATTACGACCATATTTGTATACTTATTAAGTTTCAATTTATCAATAACTGACATTATAATCTTCCTTTGCATCCAATATTCATTTTATATACTTCTTTATACTGTTCTAGTGTATTATATCTATTAAGAAAATTAAACTTGAAATCGTATCATTCTGTTTCAATAGACCATAATTTTTTACTATAAGGAGTGGTTTTATGCCATATGTAATCCGAGATGAAGGGCTAGTTTTGCAAGGAGATAATGGAAAAGAGCCAGTTTTTCATACATATGAAGAAGCTGAGGAAACGTTAAAAACGTTAACTATACCGCAGTTTCCGAAACATATTAGACGAAAACCATTTAAACCAAAAATAATAAAAATAGCCGATTCTGAATAAGAACCGGCTATTTTTATATTCACAACTCAATAGCAAATAAAGTATATAAAAGCTCTTTATATTGATTTTCTGTAATTTCACGCTTCGTTTTTTCTCCATAAATAATTTCAGTTAAACTAGTATTCGTTAATGAGATATGGCCAAAGTTCGTCAATTTTACTGCAATGGGTCCTTTATTGAAAATAGATTTCTCATCTTCTATCACTCTTCTTTGAACATCGTTTACTACTGTCTCATCAATAATATGTTTATAAAAAGCATGACAAACTTTCCATTCTCCATCAACATCTATTCTTTCTAGAACATAGTTTCCTTTACTCGTATCTTTTTGTCTTACTCGATACGAACCGTTTTTAGAAGAAACAAGTTCGCCAGTAAACGGTACTGGCACAAGAGGTACTAATGAAGCAATACCTACATCAATTAAGTACCTTACGTTTTCGTAATTTAAAATAATTGTTATATGCCCATCTTCAAGTGCCCAATCGTTTATATCATTTTTATATACGGTACCTAGTGCGAGTTGTACATCATAACCACTATCTTTTAAAAAATAGTAAAAAAGAGTATTTAATTCATAACAAAGCCCACCTCGAGAACTAGTTAAAATTTTCTCTTGTAAGTTTTTCATAGAAATTGTATTCGCATTACTTGCTATTACATTTAAATTCTCAAACGGGATTGTGTGGGCAAATGCAAAGAGTATTGTACTTAATTCTTCAAATTTTATTTCAGTACGTTTTTCAAGGTTTAATCTTGTAAAGAGTTGATCTTGTAACTTTGTCATATTCAGCACCCCTTAATAAGTTATAAGTTAAAATACTATATGCTGATTGTAAATTTGAAGGGATATTGTAACAATGTACATTTGCAGTTACTGTACCGGTACAAAATTTAAATTTGAAAAACATTTTTATATAAAAATACAAATAAGAGGCACCATCACGGATGCCTCTTTCGAATTACATTTTATATCTTTATTTCAATGAGCTTAATTTTTCAATTGCTTGTTGCTCAGTTGCTAATAAAAAAACATCCTTACCTTTATTACATTCATAAATGAAATCTTTTAGGCTTTTACTAGTGTACATAGAAAAATCCCCGATAATAGCAATTTTCACGCTGTAATTAATAAACTTTTGAAGAATATCACCCGCAAGCCGTGTTTTTAGGTCAAAGAAACTTTCACTTATTAATGATTTATTGATAGCAATCCGCTTTGAATCCGCTTCATATTGAACTGTTGCCATGAGATCTAATGCAGATTGAACATCGGATATTAATACTGTATCGTTTCTGACGACGGCAATATTTATTCCGCCAATTACTACTTTCTTTATTTCCATAGTCTCACTCCTCTATAATTTATAAAGTATATATTAAACATGCTGTGTAGCTTTTCATTAACACACATAAATGATTTGCCCCTGGCCCAATATCCTTTATATCCTCGTAAATAAATATTGTTTTAAAACTTCTCATACGGTCAATGAAATTAAGGGTAATCTATCTTTTTACTATTTTTGAAAATTTATCTCTCCACAATAACTTAATAAATTATCAAAAGAAGTAATCTCGGCATATGGTTTAGTGTCGGTATTATTCTTAATCACATTAGGATTGAACCATATGCCCTTTATATTTGCATTTTGACAACCGGCAATATCCTTTTCTAAGTCATCTCCAACAAATAGTACATCTTCTGATTGTACATTTAGCTTATTTAATGCTAGTTCGAATATACGTTTATCAGGTTTACTAAATCCCACTTCTTCAGAAATAATAATCGTATCAAAATACTCATTTAAACCCGTATTCATTATTTTAGCTTTTTGCCTCTGAGTTGAGCCATTTGTAATAATTCCAACTTTAAAGTGCCTCTTTATATGATTTAAGAAAAGAATAGTATTTTGGTCAATTGAAAAACATTTAGGAAAGTTTTCATTCCAAAAATCTTGGATATAATTGCGTGGCAATCTATATTTCGGCGCGAATTCATCAAATAATGATTCTAAAACTATTGTTTTATCACTAATGCCATATTCTCTTTTATCATATTCTTTGAATTTCTGTAACATATTGTTTTTGACTGTATCACTAACATCCTCATAACGCTTCTCTAAAACTAATAAAAACAAGTTATCTACTGCCTTATCCCTATCGAGTAACGTATCATCTAAATCAAACAGCATAGCTTTATAACTCCTCAAATAATTTCACAACCTTTCTCGCAATATATAAATAATCCCTAGTTCATACCTTGAAACTTTTGGTTTACCAAGAGAGTTGTTATTTATGTGAGAATAACGATCAAACAGAGTAAAGGATTTATTTTTACCTTCCAGGAGAATTAATTCTAGCCTTAGAATCCAGTTGTTTCTCTCCAGATCAATTAAATGCTCAACTACTTCGAATGTATTTCAAGTTCCTTCCTCTTCATTACAATGTAGCCATTCGCCTGATAAACTAGATAAAAAAACTCCAAAGTTTGTGGCACACGCTCTAGAATTACAGTAGCTTCTTTTATATTGAAATTCATTTCCTTTTCTCCTCTTGGTAAAGAAGTAAAAGTATATTTTCATACAATTCAGGAAATTACACCCGATTTACATTATTATACATTAGTTTTACTTAAATATTAATGTTCATTTTATTGAACGTGGAGCTAACACAATAATCGTCTTGTGGAATCTCCTAATTTATCTCCACATAAACTCCAGATAGTAAGGCTATAATGACTACCAGAGGTGATATTATGAAAAACTATCATATTCTCGTGGTAGAAGACGATCAAGAAATTCAGGAATTAATTAAACAATTTTTAATGACACAACAGTATACAGTTGTAGTTGCATCAGATGGATTAGAGGGTATGACACAATTTAATAAGCAATCCTTTGATTTAATTCTTCTAGATGTAATGATGCCCAATCTTAATGGATTTGAAGTATCCAAGATGATTCGAAGTCAGTCAAACGTACCAATTATTTTGCTAACTGCATTGGAAGAAGAGGAAGATCAAATGAAAGGGTTCGATCTTGGAATCGATGATTATATAACAAAACCCTTTTCGTTTCATGTTTTGATTAGACGAGTCGAAGCTGTACTTAGAAGAAGTTATGATAAAAATGTAAATAATCATTTGGTATTTAAAGAAGTGCGTATCGATGTTGATGCATATAGAGTATATGTAAATGACGTTGAAATTTTATTAACGACAAAAGAGTTTGAAATTCTACAACTACTATTTCAAAATGAGAGAAAAGTACTCACAAGAGAAAATATCGTAGAAAAAGTTTGGGGGTACGATTATTTTGGAGAAACACGAATAATTGATACACATATTAAAAACCTACGTAAAAAGTTAGCTATCCCTTATATTAAAACAATAAAGGGTATTGGTTATAAAATTGATGAATAGTATTGTGAAAATCATGAAGATGAAGCAAATTACTTATAAACTCTTTATGACTACCTCTCTCATTTTGTTATCCTTTGCAGTATTGATTTATTTAACTTTATACTTCTTTCTCCCTACGTTTTATGAGCAATACAAAACAGATCAACTTCAAACAGGGATAAAAGAAATCATTGATAAATCTAAAGATCTTACGTTTCAAGATGCGATACCACTTTTTGATGAATATGCAAAAAAAAATAATGCGATGCTTTATCTTCAAAATAATGAGGGAATAATTAAATACTCTCCTTCATTTTCTTTTACTCAAAATGGTTCGCAAACAACAGTAGTTACTAGAGCCACACGGTTCGAGAATGCAGGTACCCTTAGCAATTCATATAACGTTATGCAACCAATTCAATTTCAAGATGGTAGTTTAACACTTATAGTCTTTGCTACATTTCAACCAATTGATGAAGCTTCACAGGTTTTAGTACGCTTTCTCCCCTATATTAGTATCATTGTACTCATAATTGGTGTAGGGAGTGCTTATTTCTATTCCAGGTTTATTACAAAACCACTTATTTATATTAATGAAGGTGCACAAAAGATGGCAAATTTAGATTTCTCCGAAAAAATTGAGGTTCGCTCTACAGATGAGTTAGGAGAATTATCTAATAGTTTGAATGACATGTCTATTAACTTACAACAAGCTATGTTTGATTTAAAAAAAGCAAATCAACAATTAAAAAATGATATTGAAAAAGAACGAGAAATAGAAACAAAACGCAGAGAGTTTTTTGCGATTGTAGCACATGAATTAAAGACCCCTCTTACTGTAATGAAAGGATACTTAGAAGGGATGATATACAATATTGGCCCTTATCAAAATCGTGATCAATATTTAAAGAAAAATCATCAAATTATTGAAAGTATGGAACAATTAGTTCGTGAAATTTTAAGCATGTCGAAATTAGAACAACACACCTTTAAACTAAAAGTAGAAGAAGTTAATCTTTCGAAGTTAATAGATACAATCACAAAAGATCTCGAATTTTTTGCTTCTCAAAAAAGCATCCAAATAATAAAAGAAATTGATTCTGATCTTTCTGTTTATACAGATCGTGTTCTTTTTGAAAAAGCATGTAAAAATATTATCCATAATGCGGTTATGTATTCACCACATAATGAAAAAGTCTATATAAAGTTAAGTGAGGATTCTAAACAAGGTCAAATCAAAATGCAAATTATGAATACAGGTGTCAATATTAAAGAAGAGGATATACAACAAATTTTCAAACCATTTTATCGAATTGAAAAATCAAGGAATCGAAATACTGGAGGAAGTGGTTTGGGGCTATATATTGTTAAACAAATTCTTGAAACGCTAGATATAAAATATTCTATAAAAAATATGGAACATAGTGTACAATTTTGCATGAACATTCCATTATCTAAACAAAAAACAAACAAACTCCCCTCTTAGTAGGACGAGTTTGTTTGTTTTTTGTAGTTTTAGTATTGATATTTTTCGAGTTACTTTTTAAGCAATATTGGGATTAGCTTTTTTACCAATCCACATACCTAAGCCCACCATGCCAAGCCAACAGCAAATTGCTAACATAAACATCAATCGTTGTATGGATAACCCTTCAATCTGCATTTGACCCTTCCCAACAATTGTTTGGAAAAGTTGCGACCATTCGACATCGTAAAACACCCCTACTCCCACAATCACAATCAATATAAAAAATTGTAAAAATATATTCCCCATATTTCTCCATGTTGTGTAAATGAGTAAAGAAAGCTCTCTATGTGTAGCATTCACCATATATACTTTCATATTATTTTGAGAAGAAATACTATTAATGGCATAGCTCCCAAATGTAACGCTAAGGACTATAAATATTGGAGAATAAAACCCGAATATCATGATTAAAGTACTTACTAAAAATAAATGGATTGGATTAACTTTCTTAGCAGCTTTGATATCTAAAAATATGGACATCAAAATCCCTAATAGGTATGGTCCAACTACAATGAAAATACAGGTTAACATGTTATAGAAAGTAAAACTATAAAAAATACTACCAATGAGTATCATAGAAACTTGAAATAAAGTAATTGTTTGCTTAGTCATACATACCACCATATTTTGTAATGAATAAATATTACATAGTATAACTGATACATTGCATCTTTATTCCAAATGGTTAGTGCTTAGAGCCATGGACAATTAAACCTCTTATTTATAAAATCTATCACATGAGATGTAAGCTAGTTCCTTTTTACAGATAAATAATTAAACGGGACAGTATTTAGATCATACACCTAAATACTGTCCCGTTTTTTATATGCAATTCTTCAATGATATAGTAAACCGATCATAACAAAAAAAACCTGTAGAATATACTACAAGTTCTTTTTCAAAAATTGTTAAAAAGGGAATAACAAACTATCTTAACATTCAATACAGGGAGACCATTTTAATTATGGCTTGGTTATATTGTATATCAAATATAAATATTTGAAGAAACTAATTTCGAAAATTATGTGAATTAAAAAACTAGGGTGTTTATATTAAATTTCGTTTACTACCAACTTCTTCTTACTTAAATAGACTGCACGGTCTGATTTTTTAGCAACTTCCTGTGAGTGCGTCACAACAATAATACATTTATTTTCTTTATGTGCAAGTTCTTGAAACAGTTCTATTATATCCATTGCCGTTTCTTCGTCGAGGTTTCCTGTCGGCTCATCCGCAATCAGTAAATCAACATTACAAGATAACGCTCGAGCGATTGCAACACGCTGCTGTTGCCCGCCACTTAGTTGCAGAACATTTCGTTTCGCTTCTACTTCTGTAAGTCCTACTTTCTCTAATAATTCTAACGCCCTTGCCGTTTTATTTTGCACTTTAACACCTGTAATTTCCATTGCTGTTAAGACATTTTGAAGAGCAGTCATATAGGTAATCAAATTATAAGATTGGAAAATTACCGATACATTTTGATTACGGTACCGATCCAAACCAATTTTTCGAATATCCTTTCCATTAAATAGTACATAACCATTTTTAGGTATATCTAGCCCACAACCTAAGCTAAGCGTAGTGGTTTTACCAGATCCGGATGGTCCTAGAATCGTGTAGAAATGTCCTTTTTGAAAAGAAAAGTTAACATTTTCTAGTATCGCTACTTTTTTTTCGTTACTTTCATAATAATAATCTAAGTTTTTAAATTGTAAAATCGTCTCCATATCGAGCCTCCTTATTCATCTTTTAAAAGAATTTGTTTTGGATTCAGGCGTAGAATAGATAATGCTGGAAGAAGCGTTGCTAATATAGCAATAGCTAGTCCAATCCCCCCCATTTTCCCTACATCTTCGCCTGTTACACTTACATTAATTTTATCAATTGGATCCTCTTTTTGATTTTGTACAGTTCCACCAGGTCCAGCTACCATTACAGTTCCATTTTGTGAGGTGTTTGTTTCTTCTCCTGCTGTAGCAATTTCACTCGAAAGTAAATTATTCCCTATGAATTGAGAAATTTTTGCTCCTGTTGTTATGGATAATCCAAATGCTAAAATAGCGATACATACTACTTCTACTACGAACTGCGCCATCAGTTTCCACTTTTTCTCTCCAATGGACAATAGAATCCCCATTTCCTTACGACGTGCTTTAATCGATAACATAATGATTAACCCTAAAATAATCGCACCTGCAATTGATACAATATAAATAATCATTTGAGAAGTAGATGAGATATTTTCGATAGGCCCAATCATTTGTTTGTACAACGAATCATGTGCATCTAATTTATAATAATTAAAATCAATATCAGATTTTTTTGCTTCTTCTTTAAATGCTTCAATGTTTTGTGGATCTTTCAAGAAATACACGACTTGAATGCTACTTATCCCTTGATCTATTTCTAATTTTTTCATAGTTGAATGCGGCATATATAGTTTATTAGCTGGATCCATTATAGGAGGAGCTTGTTGCCCCATTGCTTGCTCATTCGTTTCGTAAATACCGATAATTTCAACCTCCAGGGTTTCCTTCTTATCCCCTGATTGCACTTTAACTTTGTCTCCTACTTTCAAGTTGTTTAATTCCGCTAATCGTTTTTCCATTAAAGCTACATTCTGATCTTTCATCTGTTCTGTAATTGGTTTCCCATCAATGATTTTACTTTTTCCATTCTTAAAGCTTTCTTGTAATGCAGTTTTGCGAACTCCCTCAATCATAAAAGAAGAATTCATATCTATTTCTGTACCGGAGCCTGAACCGCCTCGTACAGCCGCCATTCCCGCCTTACCTTTTCCTTCTTCTTCTCCTTCTGAAGCTCCTACTAGTTTAAGTCCGTCAGAAATTCCGAGAGTGCTAGTTATGTAATTATAGTCTTTTACATACTTTGACTTCGCTAATTGATCTGCTTCTTTTGTATTAAGCTTCGGTGGATTAGGCATCTCTCCAGTTTCCCTAGCTTGTTGACCTAATTTGTCAAAATCAAGACTTAAAGTAACATCTGCACCGAGTTTTTTTCTTGCTGCATCAGCAGCTTTTTTTGATGCATTTTGGATTGTGAATCCTGCCAACACTAAATTTGTAACAATTAGGAAAACTGCCATCAAAATTAATGATGTTCCTACTCTTTTTTTCATACTGAGAATTGCTCGTTTCATAAAGTTCATTTTTTCTTACCTCCTTGATAACTTGTATTCTATATAGGTTATCTAGAGTCTATATGGAGCTAATCGGTAGTTTATCTAGAGATATAAGGAGTTTATGTGTAGTTATTCATTGACCTGGTCAAGAAAAACCGGAACACATATTCAAAAACGTAATCGTTTTTGAATATGTGCAAGGAGGTATATGGCTTTAGATAGCATTGAATGAGAGCATACAAATCCATGCTTATTACGTAATTTCTATACAACAAATAAAAACCACCCTATTTGGATGGTTATATGTGTGCTTGTTAAATATGAAAATTCATTAAAGAATATGGAGGTTTTTTGAAGTTGGTCGGATTCTCTAATAATAATATTGTGTTAAAAAGCCTAACTTATAATTTTATAAGTTAGGCTTTTATGCTATCTATAAGAAAAAGTTATAGAGACTCATAATATTTTATAATTTAACCTTTTGTATTTAAACAAGTAAAATAAAAGTAACAAGTGCATACATTAAGGAGGTTTTTTGATAGTGACAGAAACTATAACATTTAGGATTGCAACGGCAGATGATTTAGATGAAATTGTAAAAATGCTTGCTGATGATGTTTTAGGAAATAAAAGAGAGCGCTATGAAACACCACTCCCTGATAGTTATATAAGAGCATTTCATGCTATTGATTGTGATCCAAATAACGAGTTGATTGTAGCGTGTGATGGGACGGAGATTGTCGGTATTCAACAAATTACATTTACGCCTTACATTGTACGTCAAGGGGGTTGGAGAGCTACAATTGAGGGTGTACGGACAGCCTCATCAAAACGTGGTAAAGGTATAGGAAGTAAACTTATTAAATGGGCTATTCAACGTGCTAAATTACGGGGATGTCATTTAGTACAGTTAACAACAGATAAGGAACGACAAGAAGCTTTACACTTTTATAAGAAATTAGGTTTTAAAGATTCTCATGATGGATTAAAACTCTTTCTCTAATGAATATAGCTATTTATATACCAAAAAGACGTATATTGTAAGGTTAATTAACTATAGGCTTCGAAAATTACGGTAACTATCACTGTATTAAATATACAAATTGACACATTGTCTTTCATATAAATTACGTCACTTCAAAAGGTGTACCTTTTGATACGAAAATAAGCAAGTTAATGTTCTCTTTTATGAATGAGAATATTAACTTGCTTTTTAGGTTTTTGTAAAAGATATTTATAGTTTTATTTTATTGATAGCTTTATAATATAATATACAAATTCCCCACCTGTTTTATAATTCAAGCATCTACTATTAGGAAAAGAGAATATTTCACAATTAATTTACAGCATAAATTTTGTCCATCTTTTAGACGATATGTATTTTGGAGGAGGTTAATTTGATTTTTTCAAAACTCATTGATCGATACGCCTTGTATGATTTGCACAAAAAAAGAAGTGTAAAGTTTCAGTATACTTCTCTTTCTAACACCTCACTATATATAAAGGACATAGAATTTTTTTATAAAGTAAAACCATCTCATATTCATTTTAACATTAAGCATTTAAAACAAGAAAAGGAATACATGGTTGGACAATTCAAATATAAAAGCTCGGTTCAATCTGGTGATTCACGCAACGATTCTGTCACTGGGGAATTATTTTTACATAAAAATGAAGATGCACCTCATGTCATCTTTGTTCACGGTTGGAGAATGGATTCTAACGAACGTGTAAAAAAAATATTCCACGACCATATGACCAACTTGAAGTGGAATATGTATTATTTCACTTTACCATATCATTTTGACAGAAAACCGAACCAATCCCTATACAGTGGAGAGTACATGGTAAGTGCCAATGTTGAACGAACTGTAGAAGCAACTAAACAAGCGGTAGCTGATTTACGAACTTTGATCAAATGGATTAAAGCAAATAAAAATGGTCCCTTGATTTTAATAGGAATCAGTTTAGGTGGAGTTATTACTAACTTAACATCTCTTGTTGAACCAGAAATTGATGTGTTAGTATCCATTTTCTACGCGAATCGACTCTCTTATTCAATTTGGAAGACAAATCCAGGTAAATTTATTAGAGAAGATTTGGAACATCATGGTGTTACGTATGATGATTTAATAGCTTATTGGAAAATCACTGAACCGAGTCAAGCGTTACCAAAAGTAAAAAAAGAAAATATTTTATTAATTTCAGGTAAGCACGATCTATATGTGCACTCTGAGGATACGGACTATTTGTGGGAATCCTGGGAAAGACCTACAAGATATATTTATACATGTGGACATGCCGGGATTGTTCTTAAACGTAAAAAAATTGCAACTGATACTATCAATTTTATTCAGAATCGATTGAACTCCTCACACTTCCCCAAAGACATACCTTAAAGTGAGGGATTACTAAGTATAGAATCTTATACGGGGTCACCATATCAAAAAAAGAAAATTGTACGTTTAGACACAATTTGGACATAAATTAACCGGTTACCTGTACGTTAAGGAACCGGCTACTTAGTTTGCTATTTTTTGATATAATTTTTTTCGCGTAATGGTCTTAGATTATTAAAATTTGTTTTTTCATTCAAGTTCCAAACATAATCACCTGTCAACGTAATATGTTCCCATCCAAGTGGAGATATATGTTGTAAATATTCTTCTGGAATGTCCACGCCTTTTGCACGTAAAGCATCTACTGCACGTGATATATATACCGTATTCCATAATACAATCGCTGAAATAAGCAGTTGCAAGCCGCTTGCTCTATGTAATTGGTCCTCATAAGAACGATCACGAATTTCTCCTAATCGATTGAAAAATACAGCTCGAGCAAGTGCGTGTTTTGCTTCACCTTTATTTAAACCAACCTGAACACGTCTTCTAAGCTCCGGACTCTGCAACCATTCTAATGTATATAAAGTTCTTTCAATCCTACCTACCTCACGCAACGTTACGGATAAGCTATTTTGCCTTGGATAGGCTGCAAGCTTTTTAAGAATAAGAGAAGCTGTGACTGTTCCATTACGAACAGAACTAGTTAATCGTAATAATTCATCCCAATTTTCTCTTATTTTCTTTGTATGAATTGTTCCACCAATCATAAATTCTAGATGCGATTGATTTAAGGGCTTTTCAAACGTATAAATTTTATTTTTGCTAAACGTTTTAATTCTAGGAGCAAATCGAAATCCTAACATAGGGGTATGTGTAGCAACGGAACAAAATCACGCAACAAGCATTAGCGGACATTCTATGTGTTTGTAAAAAATATTTTTCAACCTATTGGGGTTCAGCCGAGATACGTGTAAAAACGGGTCATAGGCTTACTTTTATTTCCAGTAATGACCTATTTTATGTTTTTAGGATCCAGCTGGCAAAACTCGGATATTGCTAAGGCATTTTTGGAAGCAAAAACCCTGAGTTTTCTACGTTAAGCAGAAAATTCAGGGCTTTATTTTAAAAGATCTATTTTTTAGCTCACACTTTTCTTTAATTTCATTTTCATTATTAAACAAGAGGTTATTTGATTTATCGTGCCGGCCCTACTTTTTCATTTAAATAACACTATTTACAAAAGTTACATTCCATGAACTAGATCCCTCCGTTATAGTGCAGCGCATGACTGCATTAACTACTGATCCTGTCGCCTTTATTACTGGTTCCCACTTAGCATCGGCTACAACACTAAAAGAAGTGCCCACATCAAATTTCTTAGAATGGTTAACATAATGGTTTCCGCCGATAGTTGACGTCCCCCATTGTTGGAGAGTTACATTTGTATTTTTGATACCTGTTGTAGCATCTTGTAATGTCCAGTATCCAGTTGCCTTCGTTATATCATAGTGATTAATATTTCCCGATCCACCTTTTACGATCTCATAATAAACCCTCGAATAAGAGTAAACGGAAAGAGTTGGATCTAATTCTCCTTTTCCTGAATCATAACCTAAATTGGAAATACTTTCATTTGACTTTTCAAACGTAGCCTCACTAAAAACTGTTGTAACATAACTTTCTACAACTTTTGTTCCCTTTTTTACAGCCTTAAGCTTTTGTGATGTAATTTGGACATCTTTTTTGGAGAGATTAGCCTTTTTTCCATTCTTATCTTTAACTTCCATTAGGGTGTTCATGTTTTTATCTAATTCAAGATTATCAGTAACTCCTTCTTTCGCTCTTGAAAGAAGAGCATTATTATCTTTAATTTCTTGCGCTTCAAAGATAATTACTTCTTTATTTTCTAACTCAGAACCTCCAGCAGCAAAAGTTGATGGAGCAAATGTACATAGTGCTATAATAATACTTAGGATAGATAACTTTACTTTTTATACATTTTTATTTCTCCCCCCAGATTTCAAAAGATTTTGCTATTATATTCCTTTGAATGCTATACCATATACATGGAATTTGTTTAGAAAGCTATATTAATCCTTTTTTTCCAGAGTAATATTTTCATGATGACCATCCCACTTTATGTCAATTATCATTTCCTTGTCTTCTCTTGTTGTTAAACAATCAGTACATTTTTTGGGGAAAGATAGTTCATTATTTTCATCTAATGCCTTTCCATCACCATTAAAATCGCTTTCTCCATCATTAATTACAATATTTAATACTTTTATTTTCTCTGGATTTTCTCCTTTGTACTTCACAACATAAGCACCATCTTCGCTATCCTCTGAAATCTGTGTTTTGTACGAACCAATCCAATTTTCGCTTTCCCCTTTAAAACTGAGGACTTTTTGATTGCATCCAACCAATAACATAAAAGTAGAAACACAAAATAATAATCCAATAAATTTTGACGATTTCATCACATCACCTCTTCGTTATAGCTGATGGTAAAATTTGCGAATCCGAGGTAACAAAATATACTGAAAAGAATAAGTCATTTTTCCAATAACTTATTCTTTGTAAACGGTTACCACAAATTATGAGTAAAACCTACATTCCATGATTGGGAACCCTCCGTAACTGTACATGTTTGGTATGCACCTATTTCGTTACCTTTCCCTTGGAATATTGGCAACCAGGTTTGTGGGGGAATTATAGAAAAGGAAGTTCCTGTTGAATAATCCTTATATTGACCACTATTTATACCTCCTCCAGCTTCAGATAATCCTGTTTGCCCAATTCTAACCTTTGTATTTTTAATCCCAGTTGTAGCATCTTGTAATGTCCAATAACCTGTTACTTTAGTTAAACCATAATGTTGCTTCCCATTAATTGTGGTAATGTTATAATATAGACGAGAATACGAATAAACTGATAAAGTGGAGTCTAATTCACCCCCTCCATGATCAGCAAAATTACCCACCTCACCTGCGTTTGGATTAATTGATACTTCTCCAAAAAATGTAGTTACATAACTATCCACTACTTCACCGTTAGCATTTACAATTCTTTTAAGGCTTTCAGTAGTACTTTTTAAATCTGAATTGGATAACGGAATCATGGTTCCGCTCTCATTTGTTATAGTAACTAATGATTCTAATCTCTTTTCAATCTGAGGATTATCAGTAATTCCTTCTGATGCCCTTGAAAGTAGAACTTCTTCATCACTTATTTCTTTTTTTTCAAACACAACCACTTCTTTTTGATATCCTTTGGCAGCCACTATTTTGGAGGAATATACCGTCGAAGCAATTAATAACAGAACTGTACAAATTAACGTATTAATTTTTAGAACTTTCAAATGCTTCCTCTCCTTTTTAGAAGTTGAATAAAAATATTATCGTTCTTCACCTCACCTCTATCATGGAATTAAGCCCTAATTACTACCTTATATGTTTTATCTAAAATTTCTAAACTGGGTTGGTTAATGTTATAGAATTTGACTTTAACTGTTAAAAGTATTTAGGTAGAAATATCATTAAGGTGGGTTTGTGAATCTTGGTAATAATTAGGACTTGTTGAGGGATTACATAACCGCTGAACACTCAGTAATTGCAAATGACATATAGGAAAGTGTTGTTAAAAAAATTTTATCAACTATAATTTTGCACCCCTATCCAAAAGTTGTATACTACATTTTATTTCTATCATAAACCCAATGAAAATATACTATAATTTGGAATAAAAGTGGTAAATTTAGGGTATTGTATATCCCTGTTTAAAAATAAAACGGGTCATCTTCTGGAAATAAAAGTAAGCCTATGACCCATTTTTACACGTATCTCGGCTGAACCCCCTATTGGTTTGATTTCCTCTTTGTAAAAGATAAACAAATAAAAAAGAATGCTAGTTAACTAGCATTCTTTTTTATTTAATATTAGTTTATTAACCGTAATAAACTGTTCCATGTTTAATTTTAACAAGTTGACCTGATTCACTAACAAATTTAAATTTATAAGATTGACCTCTTGGTAAATGTCTCCAAGGAACTAATGCCCATCCAGTACCTTCATTCGTTACACTTTTACCCATATAAGTTCCACCTAAAGTATATGCGTATATAGAAACTGATTTAGGTCTGTTCTCTCTTTCAAACTCTATATCTTGTGGATTATAAAAAACTTGTCCCCCATAAATCCATACAAAATTAGAAAAACTTGTAGCACCAAAATTAGCGTGTGAAGTGGCTCTAGCTACCAAACTATTACTGTATGCTGGAGGAGTTGGATTTAACTCCGCATTAGAATAAGGATAGATTGGTTTATCATTTTCATCAAAATATTGAATTTGTTGTACTTGTTGAACTGCTCCGCTTCTCAATTCGGTTGGCATTTCTTCTGCATATGCAGAAATAGATGAAAATGAAAATAAGGAAATTACTGATACTGCCACAACACTTAATACTTTTTTAAACATATGTATATCCCCCTTGTTTTTGTTTGCGCAAGAAGATTACACCATTTTTGGTTGTTTAATAACATAATTCCCTTATATTTTATTATTTTTTCTTTTATATATTATATAAACTGACAATACTATCATATAGATAAAACTTATTATCATAACAACTACCCAGCCAGGGTAAAACTTAGCTGCATATATAAAAAAATCTACTTGATAGATATCTTTATAATTTGAGTAAGACCCTTTAAAATAATTTGTAAACTTAGCTGTGTACTCCCATTCATCAGGATTATCTATTAAATTACTACCTTGGTACCAGCTGATTAATGTTGAAGAAATAAACAATAAAAATGAACCACCTAATTGAACCATTTGATTGATTGTCAAGTTATCCCCTCTCCTTAGCTATAAATATTTATGTATCCCTTGTTCTTAACTTTCAAAATTCATGTCCGCTAATTAATATTAGTGGACATGAATTACAGAAAAACAAATGTTTGATGTCCGCTAATATAAGTCAATGAAAGAGGAGACATTCATGCGTTCCACTAAAATAATTTCTATACAGGCAACATCTTTAATTTCTGATTTTATTTCTAGCTTATCTCAAGAAGGAGATTTGCATATAAAAACATTAAAAGAATACACAGGTGATTTAAAAGATTTTGCATATTGGTTTGAAAATATATGGGGAAAACATTCTGAAGATACTATTTTTCATCCAATAGAAGTTACTGCCCGTACCATTGCTCGATACCGAGAAAATATGCAAATCACAAGATTACTAAAACCCGCTACAATTAACCGGCGCATTAATTCTATTAAACGTTATTTTGACTGGGCTAAGCAAAAAGGCCTTGTACAAACAAATTATTCAAAATCAATTAAGTTTGTACCAATAGAAAAAACGAGTCCAAAACGCATGTCAGATAAAGAAGAATCAGCTTTAATGAATGCTGTCGAGAAATACGGCACACTACGTGACAAGACAATGATCATCTTTATGCTTCATACTGGTCTTCGTTCGATGGAGGTTTGTGATATTCAAATAGAAGATATTGTGATGAGGAAAAGGGGCGGCCATGTCATTGTTCGATCTGGGAAGCGAAATAAACAGAGAGAAGTTCCTTTGAATAGTACAGTTCGTTTAGCATCGGAAGAGTATATTGCATCAAATAATATTTCACAGGGGTATTTGTTTCCTTCTTCTAAAACAGGAAAACGACTACAAGAAAGATCTATCCGCCATATTCTCCAGAAGTATATGCGTCTGGCTAAGTTAGATGGCTTTAGTGCCCATGATTTAAGGCATCGCTTTGGTTATGTTATGGCTGAACGTACACCTTTACATCGTCTTGCACAAATTATGGGACATGATAATTTAAATACCACACTGATTTATGTAAAAGCTACGCAAGAAGATCTACAGGGTGAAGTGGAGAAGATTGCCTGGATCTAAGCAATAAATAACATAGCGTTATATAGATTCCGTCATGTAATACAAACTAATAATTGTAACAGGGGGATAAAGATTATGCCTGTAGATTTTTTAACACCTGAGCAAGAGAGTAAATATGGTTGTTTTTGTGACACTCCAACATCAGAGCAATTAGCAAAATATTTTTGGATAGATGATACAGACAAAGAACTGATATGGAATCGTCGTGGAGAACATAATCAACTTGGTTTTGCTGTTCAATTAGGAACCGTTAGGTTCTTAGGAACATTTTTATCTGATCCCACAGATGTACCACAATCGGTTATTACATATATGGCAAATCAACTTCATTTAGATGCTAAAAGCTTTTCTCATTATCAAAATAAACGAAGTCAGTGGGATCAAATGCGAGAGATACGTTCTGTTTATGGATATAAAAACTTTACAGATCATCCAGCACATTGGCGATTCATCAGATGGTTATATGCACGTGCTTGGCTATATAATGAACGACCAAGTGTATTATTTGATTTAGCAACAGCACGATGCATCGAACAAAAAATTTTACTACCTGGTGTATCTGTATTAACAAGGTTAGTATCAACGGTACGCGATCGTGCAGCTGAAAATATATGGAGAAAGCTCTCTCGTCTTCCAGACAATACGCAGAAAAAACAATTAGAAAAACTTCTTCAGGTAGACCAAAAAACAAAGGAAACGTATCTAGAACATCTAAGTAATCCGCCTGTTACAATTAGTGTTACAGGAATTAAAAATACTATAATTCGTTTACAGGAGTTTCGTAAATTGCAAGCTAAAAATTGGGATGTGTCTAGAATTCCTTCAAAAAGATTACAACAATTCGCACGTCACACAGTCGCTGTTAGATCACAAGCAATTGCTAGAATGCCCCATCAACGACGTATCGCTATGTTAGTTGCATTTGCTAAAATTTATACACAAAGTGCTCAAGATGATATGATAGATGTTTTAAATAGATATTTAACAGATTTATTTGCTAAGACATATCGAAAGGAACAAAAAGAACGTCTTCGTACAATTAAGGATTTAGATAAGGCAGCGCGCCAATTGCGGGAAGCTTGTGTAATATTATTAGAACATACGGATCCTTCTGTCCATCCAAAAACTGCAGTATTTGAAAAAATCTCAGAAAAGGATTTAATACAAGCTGTCCAAATTGTTGATTCACTCACTTATTCACCAAATCAAACGTTAGCCTATTCAGGATTGTTACAACATTACGGCACAATCCGAAAATTTCTTCCTTTATTAATGGAAGAAATTGAATTACAAGCAACGCCTGCTGGATTATCCATTTTGCAAGCATGGAATTTTGTAAAAGAGCATGGGAAATCCAATAAGAAAAGATGGAAAAATGCTCCTCTTGTCGGTTTGAATGCAAATTGGTCTAAGGTTGTAATCGATAAAGATTCCGGAACTGTAAATCATCGAGCATATACGTTTTGGATGCTAGAACAAGTATTAGAAGCTTTGCATCGACACGATTTATATGTAGTAGGAAGTGAAAAGTACGGTGACCTTCGCGCACAATTATTACAAGGCGAAGAATGGAAAAGTATTCGTCCTAGTATTATTCGCTCATTAGACTGGTCAATAGATTCTTATGAATCATTGACACCTTTAAAAGAGGAGTTAGACATAACGTATCATCAAGTCATTGAGAATTGGGATACTAATCCTGCGGTTCAAATAGACACATTTGCAGGTAAAGAGAGAATTGTTCTGACACCTTTAGACAAGAAACCAGAACCTGAATCACTACAAAAACTAAAACAACAAATACACACCATGTTGCCAAATATAGATATTCCTCAATTGTTACTAGAAGTGAATCGTTGGACGGGATTTATGGAAGGCTTCCGACATATTAGTGAGGCTAAATCAAGAATTAACGAGTTACCTATAAGTATCTGTGCATTACTTATATCTCAAGCATGCAATATTGGGTTAAGGCCTTTAGTTCAAGATGGGGTTCCTTCATTAGAACGTGATCGTCTTACATGGATTGAACAAAATTATTTTCGTGCAGAAACACTCTCAGAAGCAAATGCGAAACTTGTAGATTTTCATAGCCAATTACATTTGGCTAATATGTGGGGTGGTGGAGAAATTGCTTCAGCTGATGGATTACGTTTTATCACACCCGTAAAATCCGTTCATTCTGGTCCAAATCCTAAATATTTTGGTTCTGGTCGTGGTGTTACATATTACAACTATACGAGCGATCAATTTACAGGACTCCACGGCCTGGTGATTCCAGGCACAATTCGTGATTCATTATACTTACTTCAATGTGTGTTAGAGCAAAATACGAACTTACAACCAAAAGAAATTATGACTGATACAGCTGGTTATAGTGATATTATCTTTGGGCTCTTTGGATTATTAGGTTATCAATTTAGTCCTCGTTTAGCTGATATCAGTGAATCACGTCTTTGGCGTTTGGATGTGAACTCAGATTATGGAATTTTAAATAATTTGTCTAAAAGTCGCATTCGCGAAGAACTCATACATCGTCATTGGGAAGACATGCTTCGTGTTGCGGGATCTTTGAAACTAAATAGAATAAATGCAACACATCTTATCCAAGCACTACAGTATAATGGGAAACCAACCATGTTAGGACGGGCGATTGGAGAATTGGGGAGACTATTTAAAACACGTTACTTACTCTTATATTTAAATGACGAAAATTATCGTCGTAAAATTTTAAATCAGCTAAATAGAGGTGAAGCAAGGCATAGCTTAGCAAGGGCTGTATTTTATGGCAAACGTGGAGAACTTCATCAATCCTATCGAGAAGGACAGGAAGATCAATTAGGGGCATTGGGTTTAGTAGTAAACACAATTGTTGTATGGAATACTCGTTATATAGAATCCACGTTACAACTACTTCGAAATCGCGGTCATATTATTGATAATGATGATATATCTAGACTTTCACCATTAGGCCATAAACACATTAATATAGTAGGTCGGTATTCATTTATTCTCCCAGAAGAAGTGAAAGATGGACAATTACGTACATTAATATATGAAGAAACCAACCAAATTAAAAAGGAACCTGATTCTTTATAAGAACAGGTTCCTAATGTCCGCTAATGCTTGTTGCGTGATTTTGTTCCATTGCTACACATACCCCTATACCTTAAGTTGATCACATAGGACATCATTTTGTGAAACGGCTGGATAGGAATTTTTCGCTATTTCAAGTATTTGAATTGCCTTTTTCTCTGCCATGATAGTTGATATTTTTTTATTGGTATTGGCACGAATACGATTTTTTATGATTGTTTTAGAAAGATTTAAAACACAATCTGGATGGGGAAATAGTTGAACAAAATTTAAAAATAGATCCGATTTACTAGTGAACATTTTTTCTAATTCAGGAAATGTTAATTGAATTACTTTGTGCATACGACTACGAATCATCGATAATTCTCCATCCAGTTCGCTATAAAATCTCGAAAGAGACTTTAACTGATGGAATAAGTGGTCCGTTCCATGAGATACCCTTCGGGTAACTGTAAAATGAGTAATGGCTAGTCGATGTGCATCACTTCGGTCCGTTTTATGAATCCGTAAGGAATCACATTGTAATTTTGCTTCTAAGGGGTTTAATAGACAATATGTATATTGGTTATCTTGCATAAATTGTTCTAGCTGCCTGGAATAAATACCTGTTGCTTCGAACACGATTTCAGGTGATTTGCCAGTTTCATTGGTAAGCTCATGTATCTTTTTTTGTAGCTCTTCAAATTCAGACTTTGAATGTTTGATTTCTTTTTCAAAGATACATTGTTTTTGTGCATTATAAATGACCATATAACTTTTACCCATACTGATATCAAATGCAATTACGTGTCTCATAAGGTTCCTCCTGACGTAAAGTTGAAGTCTTCATCTTACACTTATCGATTCCCATTTCTTATACACGATCTCGAGGACCAACATACTAAAAACTGATTCAAATAAGGTAAGTGAAGAAGGTCAGTTTTTTTTACGGATTCGGAATCCTAAAGCATACACGACCCTTTCTTCACTTCTACTATATAAAAAATAGTAGTGCGAACCAATGCCTTGGCCTGCACTACTAATCTTAGTATGTTTTCTTTTTTCAACTGTTCAATTGCTATAGGATAAGCTGGATTCTTGTCGACCGTTATAACACGAGGCTTTGAAACATGAAAAGACCGCAAAGCTTTCTTGAAAAAGTGCTTTGCAGCCTTCTGATCTCTTGTTTTGCTTAGGAAAAAATCGATTGTGCTTCCTTTCGAATCAACAGCACGATACAAGTACATCCATTGACCTTTTACTTTGATATATGTTTCATCGACTCTCCAAGAGTCATTTGTTTGAGGTAACGTCGGATCCGTTTATCCAATTCAGGACCCTACTGATGAACCCAACGCATAATCGTGGTATGAGAAATAGATAAGCCCCGTTCCTTCATCATTTCCACCAAATCACAAAAACTGAGGTTATACCGTAGGTACCATCTTACCGTTAACAAAATTATATCAGGCTGATAATGCTTCCATTTGAACAAATTTTCCTTTTTCATACTGATCACACACCTTTTTAGAGTACTAGTATCAGTATGTCCAAGTTTTATAGATTTTTTGCACCAGAACCCCAATGATGATTCCTTGAAATACATTTGCTTTGGTATCTCCGTCCAAAAATAAAACGCCTAGCACAATGCCAAGCGTTAAATTCAATAACGGAACATATTTTGTTTGTAATCCAATTGTTTTTCCAATCTGTGAAAGACCTACTACAATTCCAATCATTACAGTAATCTCAATCATTACATACCACCTCCCTTCAACAATAAACCGATAAGTGCTGTTACGATTGCACCAATAATGATACGGAGAATCCAGGTAGTATTGGCGCTAATCTTCTCAAGCTGTTTGTTTATATTCACAATGTCCTTTTCATTGACAGTGGTACGTGTTTCTATGTTTCGGATGTCTCGTTGCATATCTTTTTGATCTAACTTTATCCGTTGGATCTCTTGCTTTAATTCTTGAATTTCTTGCATTGGTTCAGCTCCTTTCAAAATAAAAAGAGAGACGATTGCTCGTCTCTCTTTGGAATAAATGCCGTATTTTATTCAGAATGATTTTACTATTGTTTATTTTGCTCTTAATGTTTTATAGTACTGCGTTTTTTGTTATCGTTTAGTAGTACATATATCTCGCTAATTAGTACACTGATTTAAAAAATATAGAATGCTCATTCAATTAAGGATATTTATTGTCACTTAAAGTAGAAAGCAGGTATGCATATGGAAGAGATCATTGATTTATCTTTAATTTTCTTTTTCTTTCTTCTAATAGTCTTCATTGTATGCTTTACATTACAAGTATTCATGAAGATTTTTGGTAGGAAGAAAAAACAAAAAAAATCTATTGAAAAAGAATTAAAAAATCATTCCTCAACACAAGAAATTGGTAATCAGAACGATCCAGGAACCAATGCTAATGATGCTGAAGCAAGCTGGATGAATGCTGTGACGACAACAGCCTTTATTACAGCATCTATGAAAAGCGCTCAGGATCATTCGGAAGGTAATAATCACGATTCGAATTCAGCGAATCATGACAACGCAGATTCACAGGATTAATTTAACTTAGCGATTTAATCGACATCAAGAGTAACGTTTTTTAAATCACTTTTTATTAAGCTTAATCCTTAGTTCTTTTACAAAGATAACTTACCCTGCATCAAATCCGCTCGTTAATATTTAGAGCCCATATACATTACACTTACAGTCACCTTTTCTTTATACTCAGTACATGTTCCTATCGTGTCATCATAAAACCCCGAACATAAACTGAATCTTTTATTATTTCTTGCAATCATTCTCGTAATATTATGGTGCTATTATAGAAAGAAAAAAGAAAAAACATATGCCAAAGGAATCTTTATACTAATAATACTAATTTTATTGGCAATTTGGTCTATTGGACCCTGTGTTTACCAACGACACATAGCTCAAATGGAGAAAACAGAGTTAGAAGAAAAACAAAGAGAAATTGAGGGTAACAAGTACATAAAAGAAATGGAAGAGGATTTGAAGAAAGCTCAAGATGAAGCGAAGAAAGAATCTGCGAAAAGAAAAGTAGAAGAAGACAAATCTAAGAACAGCGAAAAAGCGAAAGACTCATCTACTCCAAATTACAATTTTAAAGAAGATAGGGATTGTTCCGATTTTAGTAATGCTTCTGAAGCAACTGAATTCATGAAAAAATCAAAAGCAGCTGGATTTGGAGACCATCGTTTGGATAGAGATGGTGACGGCATTGCTTGTAACTAAGGGATATTAAGAATTGATTTTCGTAATGCGGATTTGAATTGTTTCAATAATTCATTTCTGAAAAAGTACTTTATTTTGCTAAAAGGTGGTTGCGGAAACAACCGCCTTTTTATTAATGACAAAATGAAGTTTTTATAGAAATTTCATTTTAAAGCAAAACAATAGAGCCTTTCGGCTCTGAACATTTTCATATATTCATTTATAACTTCTGTCTACTGCTTTAATAAATTCCCAATCATCTCTCAACCTCTGTTTCTTTGTTTCAATTTCATTCACAGAGTGATTTAGTTCTTTTCGTAAATACTCTAAATCCTCAATTGCTTTCTTTCCAGCTCCATTTTGCGACCAACCTGCTTGTATAAGATTATAAATATCATTTACTCTCTCTTGATTTTTATTTATATCTATAATCAAATTTGTTAAACGCCCCAATGCTGCTTCTATATGTTCCTCATTAAAATACATTTGTCTCATTTTTTTAACCACTCAAATCCTTGGAAATTTTCATCTGCTGTCTTATATTCATCGGCTTTTCTCTTTATAAAAGCTGATACTTCCCCGGCTTTTGTCGCATATACTCTACTGGTTTGATCTAAGCAATGATACAATTCTTCAATCCTTTTTTCCAGACGTTGACTCTTAGTTGAACTAAGATGCTGCATTACTTCTGAAACTACTCGTGGTATCTGATTTTGAAATTCTTCCGCACTTTGTTGCATTTTTTTTGCCGATTCTTCTAAGTATTCCATGAGTACCCTAACTTCTCCAACACCTCCAATTGAAAATCTAGGTGATCTATATATTTTTTCACCTGTATTAGCATCTACTAGCATAGAATTATCTATATTTCCAAACGCATCGACGTGGTAATTCTTTATCCCGTGAAAATCTTTTGCTCCTATTGAATCTAAAAACCTATCAATTTGATGCATCCCATAGTCATTATTTGCTGTTTTAAAATCAGAGTTTACCATATAGGTATCACCAATATGTGTTTTATCTTCTCTAAGAGCACCACCAGAAATTGTATCTTTCGGATTAATATAATTAGTTATTTGTCCTTTATATTCTCCTGCATCTACTTTTTTCTGTATGTCCTTTGGAAGCATATCATAAACACCGGGAGCACTGTAAGTAACAGCAGGCACACCGCATATTGCACTAGCAAATTGAGCATTGGCGCCACCTAAAGAATGACCTGTAGTTGAAATCTTCTGATTAGGATATTCTTTTTTTACTATTTCTAAAAGTGATACTGATTGTGTAAACTGGCTAGCCGCTATTACTTGACTTTTATCATACGGATCTATTTTCTCTCCATCTTGTATCGGATTCTTCCCCATTAAAATATATTTTGCATCAGTTATAAAATCAGGTACGGATCTATCTAATGATTCTTTCCCTTCCGTTCCTCTATAAGCAACAACAATATCACCAGTCACTTTATTTTGATACACTGTCGCATCAAAACCAGTTTCCTTATCATGAAGTTTTGCTCCTTTAGGATGTATTGGTTCCCACTCTTCGCTTCCTCTTTTATTATTAATTTTTACCCCTTCATCACTTTTATATGCTCCATCGGCTAATTCTCGATATGCTTCATCTGAAATCTCATTTCTCATAACATTCCCTCTTTTCTAACTGTTGTTATTTTTATTATAATATCAATAGAGGTGATAAGAAATGAAAAAAATCCTTTTAATAACATTATTGGTTGTTTTAGGTTTAGGTTCGTGCACTATTTATCAAATTTATAAGGCTACCCACCCTTATAGTGAAAAAGAACAAAATGAAATGAAAGAAAAAGCATCACAAGCCGCTATCGATTATTTTAAAAAGGAGAAAAATTGGGATATTACAGTGACAAAAGTAGAATTTTCTCCAGATATCTCTAGTAGTAGGATTTATGTATCTGGCTATATATCTGATGACAAAAAGAAGGAGGTTTCTGCAAGTATAGATTACAGTAATGATTATACAGTTGGTCATATAAATTATTAACATTGCAAATTGTCTTTTTTCTCTAAAAACATTTTTACTCTCTATAATATCTAATACATAGACAAAACCCAGATAAAGATTATAGACAAACTTTGTCTGGGTTTTGTGTTTCATACTCTCCCATTAATTCAATTGCTTTACAATCAAAATAAACAATTATGCCCTCTACCTCATATCAATTCGCATAAACCTTTTCACAGTCCTATCATCCTTGCAAATTAAAACATACGTTTTTGAAAATAAAGAACTCATAAATTTAGCGGTTCTGGTGCAAAAACTTCAAAATATCTGAAAAAGGTCTTTCAGACTTGGACATACTGATACTAGTACTCTAAAAAAGGATGTGATTGGTATGGAAAAGAAAAATCTATTCAAGTGGAAACATTGTCAACCAGATATTATTTTATTAACCGTGAGATGGTACCTACGGTACAACCTCAGTTTTCGTGATTTAGTCGAAATGATGGAAGAACGCGGGCTATCCCTGGCTCATACAACTATCATGCGATGGGTTCATCAATATGGTCTCGAATTAGATAAGCGAGTACGACGTCATCTTAAGTCAACCAATGATTCTTGGCGAGTCGATGAGACATATGTGAAAGTCAAAGGTCAATGGATGTACCTATATCGTGCTGTTGATTCAAAAGGAAATACAATTGATTTTCATTTAAGCAAAACAAGAGATCATAGGGCTGCAAAGCGTTTTTTCAAGAAAGCTTTGCAGTCTTTTCATGTTTCAAAGCCCCGTGTGATTACAGTGGACAAAAACCCGGCCTATCCTATAGCGATTGAAGAGTTGAAGACAGAGAAAAAGATGCCTGTAGGCATCCAAATAAGGCAGGTAAAATACCTTAATAACATTGTAGAGCAAGATCATCGTTTTATTAAAAAGAGAGTTCGTTCAATGCTAGGATTGAAATCTTTTCGTACAGCTAAATCTATTCTTTCAGGAATAGAAGCGATGCATATCATTAAAAAAGGCCAACTTATTTTACGGGACAAGTCTGTCCAAAATGAAGTGAAGTTTATTCATCAACTATTCGGAATGGCTGCATAAGAATAGATTCCATTAGGAATCTATATACCTCTTTCAAATAAATACAATCTTTGCACCAGAACCGGATTTATCTTTTCCCCATCTTGTAAAGGATTCGCACCAGCTGCAATATATTTCACATCTGTATAAAAGTCTGGTAACGATCTATTTAGAGGACCAGTACCTTCTGTACCTCTATAGGCAACAATAATTTCACCAGTATCTTTGTGCTGAAAAACTGTTGCATCAAATCCGGTAGCGGAATCATGTAATGTTGCACCCTTTGGATGTATGGGTTGCCATTCATCAGTATTTTTTATTTTTTTCTCATCATAAGCATAATCAGATAATCTATGGTAAGTTGAATCTGAAATAGTATTGCTCACTATTTTCCCTCTTTTCCTAAATCTACTATTTTTGATAATCTAATTATAATTAGATAGAAAGGTGAAAACCAATGAAAAAATTCTTATTAAAACCCATAGTCATATTTGGTATTATTCTTATCAGTATTACGTCTTGCACAGCATTTAAAGTAATAAATGCTGTAAATCCTTTACTCTCAATGTCATCTAAAGAAGAACAACAAATTAAAGATCAAGCTTCACAAGCTGTTGTTGACTATTTTAAAAAAGAAAAAAATCTCGATGTTACTATCACAGAAGTGGAATTTTCATCAATGGTAGGAGCAGGTACAATTTTTGTTAATGGGCATCTTTCGAATGATAAACAAGAGGAAATCTCTGCTAGGGTATATTGGAAAGACGATTATCGAGTAAGTGAATAATTTTAAACAAAACCATTAAAAAATCATTCATATCAAATCTCTATTAAATACTCAAAAAAGTTGTTTCCTTTCGATAAATCTTAGAAACATAATTAAAAAGTTAATGAAAGTAAAAAAAGGAGTCTTAAAATTAACAGGACACCTTTTTATTTTTGAAAGTAAACTTTTGAATATTAGTTTACATTCGAATCCCCTTAAACATTGAATTCAAACCAATTCCCCTGTTATCGTCAAAAATAACAGCAAAAGTATACATTCAAAACATGACAAATAAAGAGATTAGAAGATCTGTGAACAAAAAAGAAAAAGCTAGACCCATGCTAGCTTTTTTACATAATTTCCGTTATCTGAAGTTTACTTAGGATATGCTACAGTCTCTTCCTTAAGAATGTTTCCATGATATCTCTCTTAAAACTTTCGTAATTGAACTGAAAAGCGACATTATGTGTTTTATAACCCGGATTTGTCACAAAACGAAAATCTGCAATACTTTGACCGAATCCTTCTCCTTGATCGGGAATTACTTTGATGGGTACTTTTGAAAGGAGAACTGCATCTGGGTTCAACAAATACCACATTGTTACAAAATCATGCATAGGACTTCCCCCTATACCAGGATTCGATTTAGAGTAGAAATTATAATAGTAGTCTAACATGGGCTTGATGATAAGCCCTGCAAGGTCCTGTGTATTACGGTGAAACGCGTCGATTTGTTGGACCATTTCAGGTGTAACAATCGCGTGTTGGGTGACGTTTAACGGAATAATTGTCAAATTCTTTGCATGCTGCAGAATTAAGTTTGCTGCATAAGGATCTGCATAAAAGTTAGCTTCAGCCACAGCAGTCACGTTTCCAGGATAAAAAAAAGCTCCGCCCATACAAATGTATTCATTCACGTTCCGCATTGTTTCTAAATTTAGGACAAATGCCGTCGCCAACGAAGAGAGCCTTCCCAAATTGATAATTATGAGGTCATCTAAATTAGAATCTATAATCCGATAAATATCATTGATAGGGTAAGTCGGATAAGAAATCTCAGGCGGGATGATAGGTCCTAATCCCACTTTCCCATGTACTTCAGGAAAATACTGAACCAATATGCCTGTTAAAGGTACAGAAGCACCCAGAAATACAGGTATCTCTTCTTTTCCCCCAATATACTTTAAATAGTTAATATTTCTTATAGCATTCTCTCTTGATACATTTCCATAATCAGCTACAATCCCTACAAGTTGGATATCTTTACGAAAAAAGGTATACAGAACAGCAAAGGCATCATCAATTCCTAAATCTGTAAACAGAAGAACTTTTTTTGGCATATATCTTCCCCCAAAAGCAATAGAATCGTAATTTCATTGAGCCTGTACTATATATATTTCATGTGTTCCTGAATAGTACGTTCTGGTTATCAGTCACTGCATACAACCTATATGTTTTTACGCCTAAAAAATATTTTTGTTTTGTATATCCTCTACATATAAAGTTAACATAACACCACTTATCGGTATTCAATGTATCTAGAAAAAACCCCTTCAGTTTGCTTGCTGAAGGGGGTTCGTATTTACATAATTATCGTTAGCGGAAGTAATATATTGATAGGTCAATACTTACAAATCTTTTATATGTTTTCTAATATCTGCGGCTACTTTGGTAGGATCATCAATCTCAAAAAAGACATACTTATATTTTTCATGACCTTTTAATTCAATCATTACGAGAGGGACTCTATTTTCACAAGAGAGAAAGTACCATTCATCAGCGTATTTAAAACTTCCTTCAAAAATATTGAGAGGAGAAATTGATGTTCCAGGCATACGAAGCATCCATTGTGGAGGATCAAAATAGTCAACATACACACTCTTGATCGTGTTATAAGGCATTTTTAATTTTAGTTTTAATGCAAGTAATCCTGTTATCCCATTTAGTTTTAGAATCAGACCTTCATTATCAAACAATATTTCTTTCCCCATAATTTCCCCACTTTTCACGTTAACTTTTATACTTGTATACTCAAAATCCCTTTGATTTGTTTTTGGATGGTAAAACATGTTTCTCTACTCTTTCATATAGAGTAAGCAATTGCTTGATAAAAGAAAATTTCGGTACTAACCAATACGAAAATAACGCTGAAACACATCCTATTAAAGCCCCTATTACAACATCAAAAGGATAATGAACTCCTACCCAAATACGAGAGATCGCTACACAAAATGCAAGTATAAGCCATAACCATCCAGTCTTTTTACGAACAAGCCAAAATGAAAAACAAATCGAAAAAAAGAGAATCGTATGGTCACTAGGAAATGAATTATCTACAGCATGGTCGACAAGTTTATTAACATCAGGCAATACTGCAAACGGTTGATAATTCAAATGAAATTTCCCTGCTATTTTTCCAATTATCTCAGCAATCACAAAAGCAACCATCGCTTGAATAACCATCATCCTACTTTTTCTAGACCCGGTAAACCAATAAGCTATAATAATTAAACCAAGAATATATACCATATATTCTGCCAAAAATATCATGGCCGAATTTAGGAATGAATATTGTTTACCTAAATCATTAATTGCTCGAAAAATATCAATATTGAATTGAGAAATAGACATTTTCAAATTCCTCCTTCTTCTTTTTCACTATAATAAAAAAAGAAAAAGGAAAACATCGAACTTTCTTACAAACATTCGTGCATTCTTACAGTTTTGTCATTTTTCTCGTCATTTTGTAAATGTGTTCATAGCCTTACCTTTTGCTATTTTCTTTGGGAAACATGGTAAATTACGAGAAAGAGCGCTACAGACAACTTAACAGTAAGAAGTCGATTATCTCTTAGCGTACAGGAAATCGGCTTTTTCTTTATGAAATTTTGCTTAGCGTACGAAATTTACGCTTTGTTGGTGCTATCCCATCGCTATCAAGTTAAGCTCATGTAACGTCAATGATAAGCAAGATTGTTTCTTTTTTTCGAAAGTCTATATGTAGATGCTTTAAAAATTTGCATACGAAATAAACCCTATCGGGTTTCCTTTTTTGAATTAAGCCGCTTGATTATCAGACATGGCACAATTGTAAACGACACCTAATATATCAAAGACTGTTTTCTTCTCATATCTGTGAGATTTTCGCCCGTTTTGCTGTAGGAGATTGAACAGGCGAAGTAGAACCTTTGATAGCTCTTGGGTGTCTTTCTGTATAGCTTGGAAAAGAAGAAGAAAATAATCTTTAATCATATATATGGCCTTATACTCACTCAGTTCTCGTTTCTTTTTTATAAGAAGTAATTGCCGCATTTGAAACATGATAGAAGAACAGAGTAGAATGGCAATCAATTGTCCATACAAATGGCATTCCCATCTTTCTGATTTTATCTTTTTACACTGATGAATTTGAAAGAATGATTTCCACGTTTTAAATAAAATTTCGATTTGCCAACGTAAAGAGTAAGAGTACCAATCATGTACTTGTCCCATCGGGACAATATCTGTAAGAGTGTTTGTCATATATACATTGATACCACTGAGTCGTTTACTACGAGGAGAATACTTCATTCCTTTCTTTTTTTCTCTTACAGTTTGATCTTGTAATCGTTTTTGTTGTTGTTCTTTTGTTAGCCGATGAACAATCACACGAGTTGGTACTTTATCAGTCATTCCTACATAAGCGTCGGATATTTCGCATGTTTGTCCTGGTTGAAGTGAGTTCATTAAGACCTCCATATCTATCTGTATATACTCAGTACCTTTCTTGATTCTCCCATCTTGAAAATAATCAGGGTTGGGATTTTTTTGATAAATACGTGTATTGGATTTAATACGAGAGATATAGTAAGCCTTTTTATCTTGTATATGTTGAAGATCTTTCAAGTGAAAATAACCTAAATCACGGATACATAAATCATTCGCTGTGACAGTTGGGACACATAGAGAACCATAGGTTCGATCATGTTGTTTACCTGGGTCTGTATGAATATGTAGGAACTGTCCACTTAATAGATCATACTCAAGCTGAATCTTCACCCCCGCTGTATGACTGCATCCTCCTGCACCTGGATAAACAGATGAAAATACATCGGGAAGTTGAAATGCAGTTGAATCTAGGATACGAATACGCTTGAAAATAGAAGTGTATGGAGAAGAGAGCAGATTAGTTGAAGATAACTTTTGGTTGAGAAGTTCAGCTAACACTTGTTGTAGAAATTGCACGGCTGTGGCATTAAATCGTTGATTCAGTCCCTCAGGACTGATAAGTACTTCTGTTGATGCTTCTAAACAACTACATAACTGAGTTAAAGAGGTTTTAGCGACATTTTGACTCATCCATACACATAAAGCAACTAAATCTTTTGCTTGGTACTTACTCGTTCGTTGTACAAAACCAACATCCCTAGCGATATCTCGTAAGATATTTGGAGATAAGAATCTTTGAACTTCTTGAGCAAATAGTTGTAATTCATCAGATACAGAAATAGACATACAAAAACGCCATCCTTTCCTATGATTTAAAGAAAGAATAGCGTATTTTTTAATTTTATGGAGAACTAATTATTTCTTTTTTTATAATAAGAAAGGAAATTTATTATCATATTAATTAAACATATAAAGATAAATGAGTACTTAAAAATAGTACTTTTATAGTTTCCAAAAAACAAAAATAGTATAGCTAAAAGTGATAGTATGCTAATAATTAAATGATACATATATTGAGACTGTTTCTTCATTAATCATTCCCACTCTTTATTTAATATAAAAATATATAGATTATATATTATCATAGAAGAAATTAAAATAAATAGAATATGCCTAATTGCATATCTAAATACCACCACATACCTCATTAGCTTAAGAAAAAATAAGCTGACTTTTCAAAGGAATCACCTGTAGAAAAAGAAAATTTTTATTTAGGGGGTATTTCAAAAGCTTAGCTTGATAGCGATGTGGTGCTACCCCAAATTAAATATTTCCACGGTTTTTATTTTTACCTAAGATCCTTTTAATTATTTTACAACAATATAGAACTTACCTGGCATTTCATTTTGTGCATCTTGAAATATTTTTAAAATTAAATTCGCATAAGGTCCTAACATTTTTTGAGTACTCTCGAAAAATTCCCATTCTATTGTTATAGGAAGACCTATAAATCCAGTTAAACAGTCCCACAAAGCATCTGCATTTTCCCCATAAAAACTAGGGAAATCTAATTGTTTTTTTAATGTTTGGTGCAATACTTCTTTACTAGTAAATGTTCTTCCATCCAATTTTACTATATTCATAAATTTAATCCCTCTATTTCCTATTTTACTTCGATAAACGTTTTATAATGATCAGAAGTTTTATACACTAATCCATCATTAGAATAAAGAATTCTATCATTACCTCGATACCCTGATGAATAATTAGAAGATTATAAAACGTCCGTTTCACTCGGAGATGCTGTGTTTACCCCTGATAATGAATTTGATTCATTTTATTTTAGAGCGTTAGAAGAAAAGAATATTTATCTAAACGAGAAACAAATCTAAGCTGTTCGAAAAATTGATAAAGAATAAGCGATTGAAGGATGAAAACAGAAGACCACAAGGAAAACTGTATGAACAAATATAATGAAACAAGGCTCTTACTTTGTAGTCGTATCCACGAAGTAAAAGCCTTGTTTTTTCTACTCATTTTTTATATTAGTCTTGATTTTTCGATGAAAAGGCACAGAAAATCTACTACAGAAGGTGTGATACCTCTAGGATTAACAAATTCTTTAAATTTCTATGTACCCCTCTACTTTTCGAATGTGCCTCTAATTCAGCGCGAACTTGTATTGTGTATCCGGAGCCATTTTTTCTAAAGCATGCTCAGAATATTTACAATCATTGATTTTAAGTTTCTAAAACTCATTTATTGTAACTGTAAAATATGGTTTGAATTTTACTTTGATTTTTTTCTTTTCTTCTGTACCTAGAATGTATAGTGAATCATTACGAGTATATATCTCTTTCACCGATTCCATCTTGGTTTCTATGATACGTTTGTCTTCGTATAGCATTATCAATTCAACTGTTGCATCATAATAGAACATATTCATAACCAGTTCAAATCCAAGTGTATCAATTTTACTATATCGATACGCACCCGCACCTGGAATATAGTAATCTTCCGGATCACTTTCAAAAATTTCTAATAACTCATACTTATCATGTTTAATATCCAATATTCCTCAACCTTTTTGTCATAGATTACTTACTATGCTATTCATTCTATTCTTTTTTCTTTGCGGGAACAACTGTGATAACATCACCTTTATCATTTATAACTACGTAGCCTTCGTCTCTAACGTATTTCCAAGTACCAGGATTGTCTCCTGGTTTGCGAGTGCCCGTTTTTATAATATCTTCAACTACATTTGGAGTCATTCCCCGAGGATCAACTTTTTTTAATTCTTCCATGTATTTATCTGATCCGAATGTATACCCTTTTCTTTCTGCTCGCTCACGTGCTCGTTTTGTAAGCTCCGCTCGAACTTGAACTGTATCAGGTGCCATCCTTTCAAGCGCATGTTCAGAGTACTTACGCCCATCAATGACGCCGCCACCTCTTGGCATACTCCATCCAATCTCTTCTGTTACTTTTGATACTTTTCCTAAATCCTTCGCTTTTTGTTCTAGTTCTCCATATTTACCAAACACACGACCAATAACTTTAGGAGCCCCACCAAAAACAGTAGAAACGGTTCCCCATACATAGTCATTTTTGTCATACTCTCTATCAGTGAAATATTCTTTGCCGTTAATGAGTTGTAGCCCTTGTTTGATTTGCCCAATAACTGGCATGAAATCAAGTGACATCGATCCAAGTTCATTTGTACGCTTCTGTTCTGCCAAAAACTCTTCCATTTTTTCAGGTGGTACACCAAAATCTTTGAGGCGAGTAGATAAACCATCCATGTTTCCAACATTTTTAGCTATATTAGACGTATCTATTTTATAGCCTGAAATCTTATTAGCAGAATCCATCATGTTATTAGCAGCATCTAATCCAGACATCATATCTGTATGTAGTGTTGGAAATGCTTGTTGGGCTTCTGCAACATGCGTTGAGACACTATTAATTAGTCCATCAGCCATTACTGCTTGTTTATGAAGTGATGCCCCAGCTTTTTGTACAGAATCTCCAAACTTATGGAAACTTTGATTTACTACGCGTAAATCACTGGCCATTTGTTTATATTCAGGTAGTCTGTTTTTGAATCCTTCCTGCATGGCAGTAAGTTGCTGTCCATAGTCGCGAACACCGTCTGCAAATTTTTCTATTTCACCTTTTGGTAATGTGCCAACCCATTTTTCTGCTGGTTCGATAAACACCTTATTAATTGAGAGTGAGTAAGCTGTTGTCATGTCCATAAACATTATCATGGCATCTGTTCCTGCATCTACAGTATCTACAAACCAATCCAACATTTGCTTTTTATAGGCTGTCATACTATTTTTATAATCCGTTAAACCATTCACATAGTTTTGAAGGTTAGCTTTATCCTGCTGTACTAAATATTTACCTTCTTGAATTTGTTGAATAATATTACCTGAATCCTGATTCGCTTTATCGATAATCATAACACTATCTTTTAGTAGCATTAATTTATGGATTTTCCCAAAATCCTCATTCATCATCTCTAAAGTTGCGATAGTAGAATTGTATTTTTCTCTTACAGCTGGATCAGCTTCTTTTTCATAAATCTTATCTACAGTATTCTTCAATTCAGATTTTTTTAGTGTGGTTAGTAATTGAGAGACACTTTGTGCGAGTTCACTTGACTCAACTAAAGCAGTATCATAATTTTTAGTTTCTTTTGCTTTTTTATAGCGTTCGGAATATTTCTTTACTAACTCAGCACTCGTTTTTAAATCGTCAATATCTTGACGAATTGTATCTACTTTATTAGATAAGGATTGATCAAAAACGACTGCAAATAATTTTTGCACAACGTATGTTTGACCATTATAGTTCACCTTAAACCATAGAGGACCGTCTTCCCCTACTACTTCAAGAATTTCATCGTCTCCAATTTTTATAGGGTCAAATCCTCTTAAAACTGTTCTTGATTTGTAGATGTTTTGGTCGAGGGATTGGATCGTTATCCACCCTTTTACCATTTTACCTGTTCTGTCAAATTGGAATTGTTTTCCTTTGTAGGTTACATCTCCTTTTTGAATAACACCGTTATCGTCTGCATAATACCAATGGGTAGTTTGAGAGAACCATCCTTTTTCTGCGGCCCCACTTACCTTATCAAAATAGTAGTCCTTTCCGTCTACAGTATTCCATCCCGCAGCTAGATTGCCATTTTTATCGAAGAGATACGTATCATCCCCTGACCGTAATAATCCGGTATGTTTCACGCCTGGTTTATCATAATAGTATTTCTTTTCTCCCTCTACAACCCAGCCAACCGCTTCATTATTTTTTATACCTGATACTGTCATAATTGCTCTATATAAGAACATAGAAAATTGTTCTCTTGTGACAATTCCATTTGGATTAAAATTGCCGTCACCTGTACCACTTGTTATTTTGTTACCGGCTAATATTTTGGCATATTCATTGGCCCAGTGACCTTTCATATCCGTAAATTCAAAATTTCCTTGCGGCTTTAAATCAAATGTTTTTACTAGAATAACAGCCATTTCAGCACGTGTCATATTATTTTTTGGATTGAATTTTTTCTCAGTATTTACACTGAAAATCCCCCGTGCGGTAAGAGCTAAAATTTCTTTCTTAAAATTACTGTCACCGATATCAACAAATGGATTATTTGTACTATCTTGCGGTTGTAAATATCGATACAAGAAAGCAGCGAGATGCTCGCGAGTAATAGGATCGGCAGCACCGAAATACCCATTTCCGTATCCTGTTATAATCTTATTCTCAGCCATATACATCATTTCTTTATACGCCCAGTGGGTTTTAGGAACGTCAATAAAAGATGATGAATTCACTTGACCATTTTGTTCTGCATACGCTGTTCCTACTGTACTGAATAATAAAATACATACCACAGAACTTAAAAATAATTTCTTAATTGTATTCATAATAGATCTCCTATTCAATTGTTAAAAATATAATTGCAAATTCAGCACTTATTTTATCCTTCATTTACGGCGTTTTATATAATTATCAAATTTCTATTCATACTGATATTTCGCATAAGGACAACCTAAGTTATTCTGTCTAAACTATAATTGATTCATAAGATGTTTCATTTTTTAAATGTAGTAGCCCGTATATGGAACCTTCTTAACATACAGTAAAACCAAGTTTTTTAATTTGAAAATCCCTTAGTGCAAAATTCGCATTATGTTGACGAGATCCATAATAATACCAATCTCCTTTCTCTTTGACGCGGCCTATTTGATTTAAAACCTCGGCTTCCTCTGTAAACATTTGTGCATAGGTAGAAAATAATTAAAATAATGATAATATAAGTCCTATGATTTTCTTCATACTCGCATCTCCTTATCAATTCGTAAAAAACCTTTTAATTATATATTAGATTTCATTGCTATTAAAATAAAAAATATAAATATGCATAATTGCATATATACCTTATCGATAGAGTGTACCCTATTGATAATAAATCCTTTCCTTGATATTATTAGCCTCAGAGACTCTCAATAACACTTATCAAAAATACAATTGAAATGAGGAGAAAAATGGTTTATGGATACGCTCGTGTCAGTACACAAGATCAAAATCTAGATACACAGATTGAACAGCTCATGAAATATGGAGTAGATGAAATTATTAAAGAAAAAATAAGTGGAGTAACCAAACAAAAGCCAGAGTTAGACTCTATACTTTCAAAACTAACTACTGAGGATACTTTAGTCGTAACTAGAATGGATCGTTTAGGTCGAAATACCATTCAGCTTTTACAATTAGTAGAACAACTCCGGGAAAAGGATGTTCACTTTGCGATTTTAAATTTAGGAATAGATACGAGAACGCCAACAGGAAAATTCTTTTTAACTGTCATGGCTGCCTTTAGTGAACTTGATCGAGAAATGATTAAAGAAAAGCAACGAACGGGAATAAAGTTAGCGAAACAAAAAGGAGTGTATAGAGGAAGATTGAAGAAATATACGGATAAGCACCCAGGTATGAATCATGCGATTGAATTGCGCAAGCATACCAATAAAACTGTTAAAGAAATATGCCAAATTACTGGTGTGAGTCAGGCCGCTCTGTATCGTAGATTAAAAGAACTTGAATAAAGTTCTTTTTTGATTTGTAATTAAATCCCAGAGTGGCCCCTCATACCGAGAATCGTTTCCGTACCCCTCTATGGGATCACCATATCGAAAAAAGAAAATTGTACGTTTAGACACATTTTGGACACAAACAACCGATTCCCTGTACGTTAAGGAACCGGTTATTTATTTTACTGCTTTTTTATGAAGTTTTTATCTCGTAATGGGGTACAGCTGAGATATACACGTGTCTCAGCTGAATCTCCAAACGTTGTAATATCGCTTTTTCGTAACGGTTCTGTTGCAAAGTTTCTTAACAGATAAAAATTTATGGTGAGTACAATTAAATCTTATGCAATTGCAAGTAATTTTTGCAATTCATTGTACGTTGAAAAACCGCGGTTTTGTTTATAGATAGCATGAATAGTTTCGATTCCTTTCAAAGTACGCGAAGCATGGTGGAGACTTTGAAATCCTGCAGATTTGGCAAAGCGACGTTTTACATGTCTATGGTCCTGTTCTATGAGATTATTCAAATGCTTGATTGTACAATGAGTTGTATGTTTATAAAAGCCTTGTTCCTTTAATTTTTTGAGTGCACAAAGTAATGCCGGTGCCTTATCTGTTGTTAGAACCGTTGGTTCGCCAAACGTTTTCACTAATCTTTTCATAAATGCATATGCAGCCCGATGATCTCGTTTTTTACGAAGTTGAATATCTAATGTGTTCCCTTCTTTATCAATTGCACGATACAGGTAACACCATTCTCCTTTGACTTTTATATACGTCTCATCCAATTTCCAAGATAGTTGCACTCTTTTATTTTTCTTCTTCCAAATTTGATAGATCAGGTGCCCATATTCATGAACCCAGCGCATAATAGTTGTTGGATGAACTGAAATACCGCGTTCTTTCAAAATTTCAGAGACATCACGATAACTTAAAGAAAAACGACAATAGTAGCCAACGGCTACTAAAATAATATCTTTTTTGAATTGTTTTCCCTTAAAATATCTCATTTATGATTCCCCTTACTCTGTTTTGCAAAAGTTTAGCTTAGTTTTAAAAACTTTGCAACAGAACCGAAATTATGATAGATAGAGGAACAAATTAGAAAGTGAAAGGAAGTATATATCATTTGGTCTAAAAATTATAATGAGGCTACACTCCATCGCTATCTGATGAGTATGCTATATTTGAAAAAGATCCCAATATACTTGTGACCATGTAAAAAAGCACCCTGTAAACAGGGTGCTTCACTTCTACCTAATGACTAATATTAGCAGTTGGGTATAAAGTTGTTCCTCCAATTGAAACTTTTATTTCATTTGTTAATGGAACATTTTGTTCATTAATAATTGTTCTCCACCATTCCCATGCAAGACCTGTACATTCTCTCGCTACGACTTTTACATTTTTGGAATTCGGTGGAAGTGGTATTACTGTAGAGTAATGAGCCGTTTTATCTTGGTTGTTTCCTTCCCAAGTTTTATGTGTTAATACTTCTTTCCCATTTTGATCATATGAGAATTCATCCCAAGATACATCAAATTGAGCAACATATGCACCGTAATGATCAAGGGTCATTTTCGCACTTGAATATTCTGTAGTTGTCGTCTCAATATAATCTGTATTGTTATGAACAGCAGCAGTTGCGTTATCTTTTAAGAAAGTGCTTGTATATGAAATTGGGTATGCTGGATTTTTAGAACTTAATTCTGCATTATCTTTAATAATATTTCGGATTTCATTAAAATCTTTTGTAACAACTTTGTTATGCTCTTTTGCATCTCCGCCTAATACTACAGCGGTAAAGGTACTTTCTTCAAAAATATCTTTGTACTGTCCACTCGCTTCAACGCCTTGACCCTTAATTAGAGCTTTAAAAGCAGATTGTACATCTTTACTTTTAGATGATGTTTCTAATTTTACATAAACGGTTCTACCATAGGCTACATTTGACACCATAACAGGCGGAGCCGTATTACTTACCCCTTTACGAGTCAACTCATCAAACGTAACACTGTTATCAAAAAGATCAGATGGATTGTTAGGTAGTTCAGCACTTACGGTATAAAATATTTGCTTATATGCCGCAACCATCACTTTTTTCTCTCCATTTGCAACGGCATTAAAGTCAATGTTTAGACTGTTATCAAGATATTTAGCATTGACATTAAGAGCACTTGCGATTTGCGATTTACTATACACCATGGATTCTGTATACTGCATTCTTGTAGGTAACGAATGTGTTGATGCATACTTCTCATTCCAAGTAGATACTAAATCATCTACTGCTCCAGACACATTACCATATGTCGGATTTTGGACAGATATCGTATTTTCTTTCCTCATTCCAGGTAAGTCTATACTAATATTCAAAGGCTTTCTCTTAGCCACTAATAAACTAGGTTGATTATCTGCAAAAGCTTTATTTGCAAGTTGTACTGCTCCTGGATACGTACGATTAGCCACAGAATCAATAATTGAAATATCCACAGGTGAAGTTGTAAGTGATTTTTTCTCACGTTCCACTACTACAAATTTACCATTTGAATTTGTACTTTCTTTCGGAACAAAACTCTCTACTTTATCCCCATTTACTGCTAAAATCTCTTGATTGTTATACTTTAAATTTGCTATGCCAGTATCAATGCCAATAGCTTGTTTGGGTGGATTAGCTGAATTACTTTTAGGTGTTTCCGCTAATGAAATAGATGAATAATTAATAGTGCAAAAGCTGATTAATAAACTTGCTAGTAATTTTTTTCCTTTTGTATTTCTTGTAGTCTTCACAAAAATCAACTTCTTCCTTTTTTCGTATTAAGGTATAATAATTATTTATAAATAATTGCTAAATAATTAACTTACATAAATGCTTTTAAAAGTTCTTGAATTAATGGGAGTACTCCACCTATAAATTTTAAAATTATCATATTATTTCCGCCCCTTTTGTTGTTGCTAAGATGTGATTTATCTTTATACTCTCATTATAGTAAGCGCTTACAATTCTATCAATACATTCTTATATGTAATATTGCATATTTATAATGTTAAAGGGACTTTACTTACACAAATAATCTGTATATCAATTCATCTTTGATATACAGATCATTTGTATGATAATTTTTATAAATTATTGCTAAATAGTGAATTTACATAAATGCTTTTAGAAGTTCTTGAACTAATGGGATTGCTCCACCGATAAATTTTAAAAATGCCATTGCGATTTCCATATTATTTCCTCCTCTTTTGTTAGTACTAGGATGTGATTAATCTTTATACCCTTATTATAGTAAGCGTTTACATTTGTAACAATACATTTCTGTATGCAATATTGCATATTTATACGTTTAGACAAAAATTATACCTCTATTAGTCATTCTTTAATGTTACCATAGCGAGGTGAGAGTCTTTAAGGGTTCTTCTTAATAGGAGGAAATATGGAAAGAGTACAAGAGATTTACAGTAATCTAAAATTTAAGAGTTGGGTTAAACAGGTATTAGCTGTAGGCGGAATGGTAGGGTTCTTCTACTTGGTGTTATATGTTTTCTGTTTCTTATTTGATATGTAAAAATTATACGACTACACTAGTGGAGTCTTGCCTAGAGAGGTAAGGCTCTCTTGTTGTACTTGAGATGAACAAACTGCATACAGTATTTCTTAGGTTCGTCAGATTACTCTGTATGGTGCCTTGTTCCTCTATGTTCTAGAACAACTAACTCCTATCATTGAAAGTAAATAAACTTCTATTTAAAAGCTTCCATTTATATTGAAAACATAATTGTATTGATAAAAAATGTATTTTTACTAGATACATATTAAAAAGACAAGCATAAGTTATATTACGTTTTGGTAAAATCTTTTTTGTATAAATACATCTTTATATAAACATATAAATATAATATATTAAAAATAATTTAAATGCAATAATACTAGTAGGGGAACCGCCAGCATTTCGGAAAAAAACCACGCTAAGCAAAAAAATAAAATAAGCTGCCCATAGGGACAGCTTATTTACATAATTATCGTTATAGGAAGCTAATTTTTAATATTGCAGCAATCCCTTTCTCACTTTTGGATAGCGAATAATTAGTATTAGTAAATCTCCGTTTTATTAAACAATTTACTTTATATATTCCAATAGTCACTATTTATATCGCTGTTATATTTATATTCAATCTTTTCTTTTCCACACTTTTCACACTTATAAAAACTAGCTGTACCGATCTGTCCTGTTTTAAAATTTTCACTATCTTGAGTTTTAATAAAGTTATATTTATGAATACATCTAGGTTCTTTCACCTTATTTATCCATTCCCTTAACATAAAGTAATCACTCTCCTTTAAAGAATATTCCTCGTGGATTTTTGCATTTATAAAATCCTACGAAATATTTTCAATCAATGACTACGTTATGCCTTAGCGTACAAAATTTGCGAAATATTGGTGCTCCCCCTTCTATGCTTAACTTGCATACTTTGCAAATTTCTTATCTATGAAATGAGCAATGATAAAGATAACGGGAATAAACAGTAATTTGAGCAGGGAAATGTGTGTTATACCTGTTTTTTGGATATAAAAATTAAGGGAAATTGCTATCAGTACCAGAGTAAACGTCCATTCCTTCAGGAATATTCTTCTTATAGAACCCTTTTTCATACATACACCTCCCTCTTCCCAATTGTATCATTTAGATAATACACTTATAAGAAAAGTTTTCTTGTATATCCTATACATGTTCAGTTAACATAACGTCCTATTACAGGAAGTTATCAAAGCTATTCAATTAAACCAACTATATCAAGAAAAATTATAGTAGTTATCATTGCGATAACTGCTATAAGAAATTTAAATCTGAATTTAATCTTAATACCTAGCTTATCTGGAATAAAATATATTCCCAAACCCATACTAATACGTCCTATTAATAAATATAATTGATATAAAAATTCGTTATTTATTTTTGCCTTAATATATACTTTACTGTAATCAAACAATAGGAAATATATTAAAATTATAATTAAGTAAAGAATAAATAATTTCACATAGTTTCTCATTTTAGCTTTTCTCAAAATACTTTATACTCCTTTTAGATGTTCAATCAACTTATAAATTTCGATCTATTATTTCTCCCTTTATCCATGCCCAAAATTGTTTAGACATGTGATGCCCCCCTTATTATCAAGACGTTCTCTATTATAATAGATTCGTGTAAGTAGGAAAGAGTTCCTCTTGTATATTCTATACACATATAGTTAACATAACGTAAAATTATCAGTAGCAAGGAAAAAGGCGGAATCTTATTCTCACAAAGGAACCTTCTTTTTTTGTTCTATGGATCTATGCATTTTTTTATACATTCCTATCCTGAAAAGGTTTTAGAGTTCTCGTTTGTTACTGAATTAGCTGAAAAACTGCATAAAATTTTGCATACTCTTAGCGTGGTTTTTTTCCGAAATGCTGGCGGTACCCCATCGCTATCAAGCTAATAAAAAGAAATGCCCCTAAAATGAAAAAATGCGCTATTCTTTCTGTAGAATCATAGGAAAGGATGGCGTTTTTTATGTCTGTTTCTGTGTCTGACGAATTACAACTATTTGCTCAAGAGATTCAAAGTTTTTTATCTCCAAATACCTTACGGGATCTTGCTAGAGATGTTGGCTTTGTACAACGAACCAGTAAGTACCAAGCAAAAGATTTAGTAGCTTTATGTGTATGGTTGAGCCAAAATGTAGCTATGACTTCTTTAACTCAGTTATCTAGCTGTTTAGAAGCATCAACAGAAGTACTCATCAGTCCTGAGGGACTGAATCAACGGTTTAATAAGGCGGCCGTCCAACTTTTACAACACCTACTAGCCGAACTACTAAGGAAAAAATTGGCCGCATCTATGCCGATTTCTTCTCCATACACTTCTGTCTTCAAGCGTATTCGTATTTTAGATTCAACTGCATTTCAACTCCCGGATGTATTTTCATCGGTTTATCCAGGTGCAGGAGGATGCAGCCATACGGCTGGGATAAAAATTCAACTTGAATATGATTTGTTAAGTGGACAGTTCCTACATATTCATACAGGTCCAGGTAAACAACATGATCGCACTTACGGCTCTCTGTGTGCCCCAACTGTGACAGCGAATGATTTATGTATCCGAGATTTAGGTTATTTTCATTTAAAAGACCTTCAACATATACAAGATAAAGAGGCCTACTATATCTCTCGTATCAAGTCGAATACACGTATGTATCAAAAAAATCCTAACCCTGATTATTTTCAAGATGGAAGAATTAAGAAAGGTACAGAGTATATACAGATAGATATGGAGACTTTAATGAAATCCCTTCAACCAGGACAAACATGTGAAATGGCTGATGCTTATGTAGGAATGATTGATAAATTGCCAGCTCGTGTAATTGTTCATCGGTTAACAAAACAACAGCAACAAAAACGATTACAAGATCAAGCTGTAAGAGAAAAAAAGAAAGGAATGAAGTATTCTCCTCGTAGTAAACGACTCAGCGGTATCAATGTATATATGACAAACACCCCTACAGATATTGTCCCGATGGGACAGGTACATGACTGGTATTCTTTGCGTTGGCAAATCGAAATTTTATTTAAAACGTGGAAGTCATTCTTTCAAATTCATCATTGTAAAAAGATAAAACCAGAACGATTAGAGTGCCATTTATATGGTCAATTGATTGCTATTCTACTCTGTTCTTCTATCATGTTTCAAATACGCCAATTGCTCCTCATGAAGAAAAAACGAGAGCTTAGTGAGTATAAAGCCATATATATGATTAAAGACTATTTTCTTCTTCTATTCCAAACTATACAGAAAAACACCCAAGAGCTATCAAAGGTGTTACTTCGTCTGTTCAATCTTCTACAGCAAAACGGACGGAAATCTCATCGATATGAGAAAAAAACGGTCTTTGATATATTAGGTGTCGTTTACAATTGTACCATGTCTGATAATCAAGCCGCTTAATTCAAAAAAGTGAAACCCGTTAGGGTTTATTTCGTATGCAAATCTTTCAATCACCTACACTTGCCCTTTAGAAAAAAGAAACAATCTCGCCTAAAATTGACTTTGCATAAGCTTAGCTTGATAGCGATGGGGTAGTACCAACAAAACGCGAATTTCGTATGCTAAGATTCTTTCAACATAAAGATTGTTGATAACTTGTACGTGTCAGTAATACCATCTAGCTGTAGAGTGCCGAAAAAAAGTGAAGCAAACAAAAAATAACTCCAAAATCAACTTTTATTGTATATTTTGGAGTTACTTGACGTTTACTTTGCAACGAAAGAGAACCGCAACACTGCCTAAAACCTGGGCGCTTATCACATCCACAAATACACAAAATTAAAGAGCAACATGAATACATTCCATATATAGGTCGTCAGCATTTGTATCTTTCACGCTAACTTTTATACTTGTATACTCAAAATCCCTTTGATTTGTTTTTGGATGGTAAAACATGTTTCTCTACTCTTTCATATAGAGTAAGCAATTGCTTGATAAAAGAAAATTCCGGTACTAACCAATACGAAAATAACGCTGAAACACATCCTATTAAAGCCCCTATTGCAACATCAAAAGGATAATGAACTCCTCCCCAAATACGAGAGATCGCTACACAAAATGCAAGTATAATCCATAACCATCCAGTCTTTTTACGAACAAGCCAAAACGAAAAACAAATCGAAAAAAAGAGAATCGTATGGTCACTAGGAAATGAATTATCTACAGCATGGTCGACAAGTTTATTCACATCAGGCAATACTGCAAACGGTTGATAATTCAAATGAAATTCCCCTGCTATTTTTCCAATCACCTCAGCAATCACAAAAGCAACCATCGCTTGAATAACCATCCTCCTACTTTTTCTGGACCCGGTAAACCAATAAGCTATAATAATTAAACCAAAAATACCATGGCTGAGTTTAGGAATGAATATTGTTTACCTAAATCATTAATTGCTCGAAAAATATCAATATTGAATTGAGAAAAAGACATTTTCAAATCCCTCCTTTATAGTAAGGTGTTTAACTGATTGCCATATACCTTCATTACATGAATAGTTTTAATTATTGTACTCATCTAAAAATACCAACCTTCTTGTACGCTTATAATTTTATTATGGGAAAAAAAGTTTAAATGGGACTTAACTACTTCTTATCTATGTGAATGTACTGTTTCTTCCTCTAACATGACGTTTTCACTTAAAAAATAAGCGGCATACGTACGTATATTTCGACTAACGATTTTTAAACGCGAGCTGAGAAAACGTCATCTTCCTTCCCCTCCCACGCTTTTTTTACTTTCATAAAATAGGTATCACCATGAGTATGACATCTCCTTCTTCTTTCTTCTTTTTCACTACAATAAAAAAAGAAAAAGGAAAACATCGAACTTTCTTACATACATTCGTGCATTCTTACATTTTTGTCATTTTTCTCGTCATTTTGTAAATGTGTTCATCGCCTTGCCTTTCGCTATTTTCAAAAACTCTTGTAACTCTGGGTTTATATTCGTCTTTCGGTATGCAACGGCTAGTTCCGCAACAATTTTAGAATCACATATTTCTTTGTAGACAACTTCTGATTGATATAATTTATTTGCAGACACCTATCCGCTGTTAATTAAATAAGAAAAATTATATGTTTCTAATACATGTTTTTGATCAAGCTTTAATTTAAACCTACAAAGAATTAAGGAAAGTAACCAAAACGACCGTTTTTGGTTATTGTTTAATATTTTAAGATTTGTATTGAAAGTTCGAGGTCCTGGAAGTATCATATACATATTCAAACATTTGAAGATGTATATGATACTTCTTCAAATTAAGGGTAAGTAATGGAGGTATTTGAATGGGAAACGAAATGCAACAATTTAAAGCTGATTTTTTTAAAGCCTTATCACATCCTCTGCGAATAGGTATTCTAGAACTATTGTCAGAGGGTGAAAGAAGTGTAAATGAAATTCAAACCATCCTTAACAAGGAAGGTTCAGCTGTTTCTCAACAATTAAGTGTACTACGTTCAAAAAACATTGTTGTTGGTACTAAAGATGGAAAACGAGTTTTATATTCTCTACGAGACCCTATGATTGTGGATTTACTGGTAGTTGCACGGAAAATTTTTAACAACCATTTAATCGACACGATTTCAATGTTAGAAGAACTAGATGAAACAGAACGTGAAACGATAGTTAAGGAGGGTTAAGTTGAGCATTGAAGTTAAGAAAGAAGATATCATTCAACATGGAATGGAAATATTTCGCTCAATAGGAGCTCATCACGTTTGTAATGTTTGTATTAAAAGTGGAAATTCTTGTTGTTTTTCATGCCAGCATTTACAGGATGGAGTTGGATGTCAAAAGAGAAATACAGCTTGTACAGCTTGGTTATGCGGAATTCAAAGTTTTTTATTTGATCAAATAGGGTTACTGGACGAATGGAATAGTTTCTGGAGTGAAATTCCAGGAAAAATGTTTCGTAGAGATAGTACCCCAGATAACGTAAGAATTAAATCGTTTATAGATATGAAAAAGCTAGATAGTCGAGGTGGATTACTTCTAGTAGAAAGGTTAAATTCCTACATACAAGAAGGAGGAGATATAGGTAAATTAGAACGCCATTTAAGCAAAACTTATAACTAATATTAGATTGATGCTCTCTTATAAAGAGATAAAAAGCGTCTGTATAAGAGTATGAGAAATGCATTTGTAACTTAAATTTATCAAAAGAAAATATTCTTTCAGAAGAAGTAAGATTTATTAAAAATAGAAAAGAAGGTTTTGTAATGAAAGGGTTATTTACGGGAAGATTTGAAGGATATTCATTGGGACATTTTCAAAAGGATCTTCTTTCAGGAATGATTGTTGGAGTTGTTGCGATTCCGCTTGTTATGTCTTTTGCTATAGCCTCTGGTGTTAAGCCAGAGTATGGGATTTATACAACATGTATTGCCGGGATACTTATTTCGATATTTGGTGGTTCAAAGTACCAAATTGGAGGGCCTACAGGTGCTTTTGTTCCTATTCTTTTAGGGATTGTAATTACCTATGGATATGAAAATTTACTACTTGCTGGTTTATTAGCTGGAATTATCTTATGCCTTATGGGAATTTTTAAACTAGGATCTTTAATTAAATTTATTCCACGTCCTGTAACAATTGGCTTTACGTCAGGTATTGCCGTCAGTATCTTTACGGGACAAATTGCTAGTTTTTTAGGTTTAACAGGTATAAAAAAGCATGAGGAATTTATAGCGAATCTGAAGGAAATTTTTACTCATATCGGTACTACCAATTCTTACAGTGTCATAATTGCTTTGATTTGCTTTTTTGTTATACTCATAACACCAAAAATTTTCCCAAAAGTACCAGGTTCATTAGTAGGTGTTCTTATTTCAACTTTAATTGCAACTGTATTTTTCTCAGGTCATGTACCTACTATTGGTACAGCATATGGTACGATTCCAAATACACTTCCTCAGTTTGATATACCAGAAATCACAGTAGAACGTATAAAACAGTTAATTGGTCCTGCATTTGTTATTGCCATGTTGGGTGGTATTGAATCCCTTTTATCCGCTGTCGTGGCAGACGGTATGACAAATAGTAAACACAACAGTAACAAAGAGCTTATTGGTCAGGGAATTGCCAATATTGTTACACCATTATTTGGAGGTATTCCGGCAACTGGAGCAATTGCCCGCACAGCAACCAATATTAAGAGTGGAGCTGTATCTCCGATGTCGGGTGTTATTCATGGGGGATTTGTGTTATTCACGCTTCTACTGTTAGCTCCATATGCTTCACATATTCCGCTTGCTAGTATGGCTCCCATTTTAATGGTGGTAGCTTGGAATATGAGCGAACAAAAACATTTTATTCACATACTTAAAATGAAAACAGGGGATTCTCTTGTATTACTTGTAACATTTCTGCTGACTGTATTTACAAGTTTGACAACAGCTGTGGAAATCGGACTTATCTTAGCTGTTATTTTATTTACAAAACGTATGAGTAACATGCTTGTTATATCTAAAGTGCTTCCAGATCACACAAGAAAGAACGAAAAATTGTTACCACATGTGGTAAATAAAGCTCACGATTGTCCACAAATAAGCATTTACACAATAGAAGGGCCATTATTTTTTGGGGCTGCTCAAACATTTGAACAAAATATTTTAGCGACCATTCATTATAAACCCAAAGTTTTAATTTTACGTATGGGAAAAGTTCCTTTTATTGATACCACAGGAGAGTCTTACTTTAGGAATATTGTTCAGCATTTTAAAAAACAAGGTGGCGTACTTCTTATTTCAGGAATTCAATCAGAGCTAAAAGTAACTCTAGATAAGAATGGATTGTATGCTGAGATTGGGGAAGAAAACTTTTTTGATCATACCGGGGAAGCCATTAACTGTGCTTTAGGACATTTGAATACAAAAAAATGTATAGGGTGTAAGCATTTCGCTTTTCATGAATGTACCGGGCTTTCTCAGCAATCTCAGGAAGTGAATACAATAAAGAATAAGGCAAATGCATTAGATTTTTAAAAAATTCACTTCACATACAAAGTTTGTTTGATTTGATCTACTCTTTTAATCCTTTTATTAAAAAAATAGAGAAGGAGAAAGTTTGCTTTGGAGAATGCGGAGAAGATTTTTACAAGGTGTGAACAAGAAGGTTTTTCATACATCCAACAAATGATTATCAAACAGCAAGAAGAGAATATCTTCCTTACATTTAAACGAAAAACGGATTATACAAACAGTATCCTTTCAAAAGATGATAAAAAGAATTATGAAAAAAATGTCTCGTTTTTTTCTCATGTTTCTGGTGGTGTAATTATATGGGGAGTAGCTTCGAGTAAAAACAAAGATGGTGTTAACATAGCTAAAAAATCCAACCTATCTCTAATGGAAAAGCGTTCTTAAGTAATCTAAATTGTTTATTTCCAAAAGATTTTATTGCTATAAACCCGGACGTTAAAAACATATATATTCCTTTTCCTAAAGAAACAAACAACGGATTTGTAATCACATATGTTCCGGGGAACAACTATCTGTTAAGCCATAATAGGCCCAGATCGTAAAAGGCTATTCCATCACCTCTTCAAAGCGTAACTACAACAAGGACAAGCCAGTTTTGGCTTGTCCTTGTTCCATGCCGCCCGGCGAATTCAAACGGCAATCACACAAAGCCGCTATTCGCCCTAGATCTATCACCCCTGCCACAACGCAGGCTTTGTCACCATGAACCATAACATCGCCATTAAAAGAACAATGTAAATCCAAACAGAACGCCGCAACAATTGAATCAAGGCGTCCTTGTCTTGGCCCGTTTCGCTGAATTTCCGAATGGTCGGCGAAAAGGCGCGGGCCAGGAAAAATAATGAACTCGCCATGAGAATAAGGGTCATCACTATCCAAGGGGTCTTCCAAGTCCAAGGGCCCACCAGTACAAGCAGAACCCCAGATGCAACCAGCACATGCCCGGCATGCTTGGCCAGCCTGACCGAAAATCGGAATACATCCAGATAAGCCTGCTGTGTTCGGGCCTCTGAAGCCCGCAATTTTTTGATGAGCGGAAGCAATACAAAAAACGGGCCGATGGATAAGATTACACTGAAAATATGTACATACAGAAGCAGTCGATACAACATGTCCATCCTTATATCACATTAACCTTCGATGGGACGGAACTCATGAACCAAAACTCTCATATTTGGCAGCCATGGCATGCCAGGGTGAAGAGACAGGATAGATTGCTTATATTCCTCCACATTCGCATAGCCTTCTTGACGGGCATGCTCATCAGTCAATTCGCCAAGTGACTGCGAATAGACCTTCTCCACAACATACCGGTGACCTTGAAGCTCCATCACTTCCCCGACATCCGCATATCTCCCGTTGCGGCGAGTAGCCGTTTTCTGTCCTGCAAGCACTTTTTCAATGTCCTCCTGAATCGTGATGAGACGTTCAATCGTACATGTTTTTGGTGGTAAAGCGTTCGTTTCATTTTGGTTTGTCATCTGGGTCACTCTCCTTTTTTCATTTAAGCATAAGCCCACTTTATCATATAAAAAAATTATTCTATATAGCAACTTTCTACTTAATAGGGATAACAAACTTTTATATAATGCATAGTTGTCTACTAAAATTCAGTTCATTTTTTCATTTTGGGGAACAAGAGCCTTCTTAAGTTGATGGGCATGGGGTACCGTCAGAAAAATGCGGATTTACAACGTTAAGGAAATTTAATGTGAAAAAGCCGGAGTCCAATAGCTATGGAATCCGGCTTTCATGACGTTTTTTAATAAAACCCGTTATTCAACTATCGCGTGTTCGTTAGCTTAAGGTACTTCCGCGATATGAGTAAACAAAGCAAACGAGGTCATTATTTACTTTTATTTAAAGGAACGACTAATTCTAATTCCTTTATTTCTTTACTAAATCCTTCACTATTTTGTCGACTTGGCTTAAGTGTAAATGATTTTGGTATTGTATCCATTGGAGGTAAAGTCAGTACCATACTATGACCATAGTTCTCAAAAACCATGCCTGCTTGTAGTTTCTCTTTATCATATACCTGACCATTATCATCGACTACAGAGAAATCAAACCATGGCCAAGTATCGTTTTTATCCATTTCAGCAGGGTAATCAATCGTTAGGTCTATTCTTGTTGATAAAGGTGAGAATGTTACTTTGCCGGCTGTTAGTGTATACACTTCATCAACCGTTTGAGTTGTAACTTCTGGATAAAACTCAAATACATCACCTTTTATTTTTTCAAGCGGGAAGGCCACCTTCAACTTACCTTCATAGCCAAATAAATCTTCTCCATGGACCTCAATCTCAATGTTATCGCCATATTCATTATACTTAGAAAAGGTAAATTGATGATGTTCAATTATTGTTTTCGAGTTTACGTCATCTTGCCCTGTTGAACCACTCACTGGTTTAACTTCTTGTTGTCCATTAATTGTTATATAGCTAATGCCGGCCTTTTCTTCTTCCATCGAAAGTTCTTTTTGACCTGTGTAAACAACTGTTACGATTAACCGGTTGCCATCATAAGCTGCTTCTTTTACAGTCATTGTTAAGCCGTTTTTACTATCTTGTTTATCAATTACTGTCGTAAGTTGATCGTGTTCAATTTTATCTGAGGCAATGTCTCTAAAATCTTTATAAATTGGACCAATTAGGGGAACATTTGATAAGGCTTCCGCCATGCCTGTTGAAACAAATCCAGAACCAAGCAAAGATAGACATAACCCACATGCAACCAAGATTGACCGTTTTGTGGTTCTTCCGGCTTTTCTTTTTTTCTTGGCTTGAAAGATAGCCGCCTTCTCCCTAGCCATTAGCTTTTCAACAGGTACATTTATGTTGTCGATGGATCGATTGAATTTGTCTTTATTCATAAAGATAGCCCTCCTTTAAAATGGGTCTTAACTCTTTTTTCGCCCTATTTAAGTGTGATTTCACGGTTCCTTCCGGGTAATTCATGATGGTGGCAATTTCCTTAATGGACAAATCGTGATAATACCTTAACAAAATAATGGTCTTAACAGTAGGATTTAAGAATTTAAATGCTTCTGATAAATCCATCGAATGCATGATAAAATCAACATTTTCAGAAGCGATTAATTCAGTAAAGATTTCCTCATTATCTGTAGTAAAATGGCGAGACTCTTTCCGAATAAAATCAATCGATTTAAAAACTAGAATTTTTGTAATCCAACTCGAAAAATGTTCAGGCTTTTTTAATGTCTTTATTGAAATATAGGCTGTATAAATTGTTTCTTGATAGACATCAAGAGTATCTTGTTCATTTCTAACATATGCATAGGCTGTTCGATACAGCTTTTGTCGAACAGAATCAATCAGTTGTTCAAATGCTTCATCATCACCCTTTTTTGCTTTTTTCACTAATTTTGCTAGATCCATTTTGGTTCTCCCCTCCGTTACACAATAAAGTCGAATGAGGAAGTAAATTGGTTGCAAAATAATTAAATATATTAAAATTGTTATCCATTATCTTTTTCCATTTCCTTTAGCCTACGATAAAATGCCGCCTGACTGATTCCTGTAATTGCACATATCTCCTTTACAGTTTTATTGGTAGTTTTACGTAATTCAATGGCACGATTCATACCTTGATGCTTATCTGTATATTTTTTAACTCTTCCTCGATATTTCCCCTTTTGCTTGGCCAATTTAATTCCTGAACGTTGCTTCTCTTTAATCATTTCTCGATCTAGTTCACAAAAGGCTGCCATTACCGTTAAAAAGAATTTACCAGTTGGTGTTCTGGTATCTATTCCTAAGTTTAAAATAACAAAGTGTATATCTCTTTCTCTAAGTTGTTCAACTAACTGCAGTAACTGAATAGTGTTTCGACCAAGACGATCCATTCGTGTCACAACTAATGTATCATTAGGAGCTACCTTGGAAAGAAGTTCATCTAAAAGTGGCTTTTGTTTAGAAACGCCACTTATTTTCTCCTCCACAAGTTCATCTACTCCGTATTTTGTAAGTTGATCAATCTGGCTATCTAGATTTTGATCTTGTGTACTTACTCGAGCATATCCATAAATCATTTTTATCCCTCTTTTAATCTATAATTTTGATAAGTGTTATTGAGAGTCTATTAAGCTAATAATATCAAGAAGCCAAAATTCTATCAATAGAGTAGACCTAAATGGGACGTTATTAACTATCTGTATTTCATTCTTATTTCCGTGTTACTTTATCAATTTCCGAATGTATATATCCTTGAATACCCAAAATTCTTCAGCTAATGCGCCTATCAGTACATAAGGAGGTTATGGAAATGAAATTTAAAACTAGAAAAGTAGAACTGAATATTTCGCCTGAGTTCGTTGCAGCTATCGGTCAATTGATCGTAGCTCTCCATTTAGCAGGGCTCGTTTGAGCCTTGTTTATTTTCGTTCGTTGTGTTCGTTTGTTTTGTTAGGGGGAAAATAAAAAAACAATTAAATAGATTAATTGTTTTTCCAATGCAAAATCTTTATTTTTATTTTTTTAAAGTAGCCTATAATATTTGAAAAAATGAGTTCCCCTAATGCAAGTGGTATATAGATGAACCATATCTTTAATATTGCTTTTGTTTCTCTATGATCAGAATCCCCCATCCAAATCACCTTATCCCCTTTATTTATCTATATTTTCATTTTAATTCCAATAATAAGAAGATTATACCACTTAAAGTGCTAATAGTATTTATTTTTCAAATTTTACAAAACCTTTACTCCTTACCTTATCTTTCCTTAACAACAAACAAGACGCCACCCAGATCACGGCAGCGCCTACGATAATTGCTATTGGTTTAATCATTGCGTCTCTTCTTCATATTTTCAACTACTTGTTTAGCGAATTGCTCTGTTTCCTCTTTAGTTAATTTAGGAGCATTTACAGTAACACTATAAGTTGTTTTAGTTTCTACTTTATTAGGTTTTAACGCAGCATAGATAATGGCCGCGCCTGCACCTGCAAAAGCTATTTTAATCACATTATCTAATATCAATGATGACCACATTAAAAAATCAAACACATAATCACCTTCCTATTCGAATATCCATTTTGTTCAATAAAAAAAGAACACTATAAAGTGCCCTAAGCTTCTGAGTATTAAATATACGACAATGCCCAGCCCGTTCTAATGGCGCAACATAAAAGAGCTTTATAGCGGAATATATAGAGCTCTCGGAAAAGGAATAAGTTGGTTGGCATTGACTCGATATTGTATGTTTGGGAATTCCTTATGTGCAATAAAAAAAGAGCCCTATAAGGTGCTCGTCCGATACGATTATAAAGAATGAATACGTCGTGTTCAGTTATTAGTATATGCTTATCTCATTCAAATTTTTACTGGTTTAATGTGTAATTTCTATATAACAAAGAAAAAAGCACCCATTTCGGATGCTTTTAATAATCAGAATTAGTAAAAGTACTTTTTACGATAACCACAACTGCGACATACATATCCAACTGAATGCCCATGGACAACTTCACCGTTGGGAAATTGTCTAGAATCTCTCACTGGAGCTGTTCTTGGGAAACTAGTCAACTTACTGCATCCTTCGCATTTCAATCCAGCTGACGACTTTCTTGTTACTCGTAATCCCATGGTTTCGCCCTCCCTTCGTTTGTGTTTAATTTAGTTAAACCACTCCGAAGCACCAAGTCAAGAACTTTTTGGGTGGTTTACGAAACAAATAGCCGTTATCCGAAAATAACGGCTCACAAACTGTATAAAAAGGGGATGGGAGAAAAGAGAAAACAAATGGCAAAAGCTCCTCTTTCAAGGCCAAGATTACTCTCAACCTTCTCCAAGCCACCGCATCAACTGGTATGGCTACACGCCCTGTGTTCAGTGACTGGGAGAAGACTAGGAATCTTCTCGTTTATAATCCGTAGAGTCGGCTACTTAATTTCATTTTCACCAATCTCGTTTACACAATGTTTAAAGGATTAGTAGCAAGACGTATATGTTTCTTCCTACGCCTTGTTTGAACCAACACATAAAACTGAGGGTAATGTTCAGCTGTATTGGCTCAAACAAAGAGCGGAAGCTCTCTGCTCGTTTAATCGTTTAAGAAGAACAACCTGACTTATATTAGTTACTGTCGTGAGTAATTACTAATATAATTGAGTTATTTCTTCTCGCTAGGAGACGCGGTCCATTCAATCGAACAGACCACCATCACCATTTGTACAACGATCTAGTTTTAACACAGAAATCAAGAATCCACATGACAGGTGTGGTTTTACTACCTATGAGCCTACAAACGAAAGGCGGAACGCTTATACACTCAATGAGAAGTAAAATATAAATAATTTTGGGAAGCTCTTATCCCCTCTAGCCTCAGCGTCACCGAGTAACGTTATTATAATGGGAACGCTATCCCCAAAACGTATTCTCTTTTCAAAGAACTGTTTATAGGAATAGCTTATAATTTTCAGCATTTTATTTAGTCCCCCAAAAAGTTCGCGTTTTGTTCGCGTTTTTCAGATGATTCCTAGTGCTGTAGCAATCAATTTCACAGCACTTTGCTTCTTCTCGTAGAAATAAGTCTTTTTGAGTAGTAGATCATGATAAACATCTGAATCTTTTACTCTTTCATTCGTTAAGAACTTCATTGTAATAATGTTTCTTTCATCCTCATCTAAGATATGGTCCAGAGTCTTCTCTATCTGCTTCACCTTTAATTCGCTTATTCTTCTTGAATTTCGTATCTCTGGAAACAAACTGATCCCTTCTTGTTCCACTTCATTATTGAATCGCATCTTTAATGCACGGTATTCCTTTAAGATACTGACTACTTCCTTTTGAACTCTCTTTTCATCGACTGCTGGTAATAAAGTTAATTGTTACATGAAGGAATCCCCCTATTTCGAATTTGTGTTTTTACATTCACATCAGGTACGTGAAATTTTACTATCTCATTGTTGAATAAAGAAAACATGCATAGCGAGTAGACCCCACCATCCACTCTGCATGGTTCCGCTATCCATTAAGCCTTTAATAATTTACGTTCCTTACTGTTCATTTTCTCCTTTGCTACTTCAATGTTATTAGCAATCTTTTTATGGTCCTGATCAAATTGAATCATGCCATCTATTACCGGTGTAAATCCTTGCTCATCAATGTATTGCAAGTAATCCACTAGCGCCCGTTCTGTCTGTTCTACTAAGTACCCATAAATATCAAAGTCTGCTCTTGGTATAGACTTCTTGCCCTTCGGTTGATGAGACATCCTTACATAAGATTGAATGATTGATAGTGGTACTGCGAATACTGACTTATCCTTACTAAACTCTATAAGAAAGAAGCATATTGCTCCCATCTTTTCTGCTTTCTTCAGATAATCCAACTGGTGCTGCGCAATGTTCTTTAAATCAAAGCGATTAGCATTTTCTGTAGACTTCGCTTCAAAAGCTATAGCTCGTCCTTTATACACACCGTCATAATCTACTGTACTTTTAGATTCGTAATATCCATCTTTCACACGGCCATAAACCATTTTCAATACCTTCACAGGGGTTGGACGCTTGTTTATAAGCGCCACTCCACCTCTTTGATACATTTCATTCGATAGATTGATAAGCTTTTCAAAAGCCATTCCACGGTTACCTTGTCCCATTTTTATTCCTCCATTTCTTTCTTGCAGTCTTCTAGAAAATCAATAACTTCCTGAACATGCTCTTTTGTTGTCATAATTTCCATTACGTACCCTTCATCGTTATAAACATTAACCCTACTTCCTTTAAACTCCATTCCGCACATTCCGTCTGCACCTAATAGCTTTGCATTACCTTCCATTCTCTTAACCTCACTTTCTATTAGTTGCGATAGGTAAGACTTTGAAGTTATCTCCATCTTTTCCCCCGCTTAACACTGTACGTGCGACTTTCATCGCATACAGCGTCCCATCTTATTCTTCTATACTAAAGTAACTAGATTACAAGCTTTACGGAGTTTGTTTATTTTCTTCAATTGTTTATCGTTCAATTGAAGTATTCTCATATATGTTCTAATCGTCTCTTCATTTGTAGCGTGAATCAGTCTGTGGACAAATTCATGTACAATAATTAGGTTATTGAATTCGTCAGTTCCTCCCATACCTTTCGGTACTTTGTGATGACAGTGTGCTTCATCAGCTAACAAAAAGATTCCTGTGACACCACATTTTCCATTTTGCATAGAATATCTCGACATTCTGTTATCTGTATACTCCACGCTCTGCCCTTTATTGGATGATAGCAACATCTTCTGCATTTCATTGGCAATGTTACCTTTTAGGCTTTTGATGAGTTTTTGTCTTCCCTTTATAGTGTAGTTACATATGTCTTGACTGAAACTTTGAGGGAATCGTGTTTGTATGTCCGCTAGTGGATATACATGATTACCTGCTATTTCAAAGGTTCTATAATTATTCCTTTGAGTTCTTTTGTATAATGCGTTTGCATTGGTAGGAATCTTATATTTCCCTATTGATTTTAGACGATTAAACAAGGTTTTCGAGAGACGAAAGGCTATTTCAGCAAAGTCTATAGTTACATGTGTTGCAATTTTGTAATAGTTTTTTATGCCAAGCACGTAAGAGTTATAGTCCTGTACTGTTTTCCCTGATGGATTCTTTTGAATTGCTTTAATCCTTTTTTTTGCCTTTTCAAGGATATCCTTTTTCTTTTTCTTTTTCTTTTTCTCGCTTACATGTGTGTTTGCCACATATCTTTTGCGCTTTTTAACGAATTTAATAGAGAACCCCAGAAAATTCGAAGATTTTCTTTTTAGGTTAGTTATAGTTGATTTTTCATTAGATATGTTAAGGTTTAATTGATTCTCGAGATAACCTTCCACTGCATGGAATATTTTAGTTGCAGATTTGTGATTGTTTGTAAATATTTTAAAATCATCCGCATACCTAACTATATACATTCTCTTCAATTTTGTTTTTGATAGATGATAGTTTTTATTTGGTAGTGTATATGGTTTTCTTGTTTTGATATTATCCCACTGACTAGATATCCATCAATCTAAATCATTCAATACAACATTACTTAGTAATGGGCTTAGAATTCCTCCTTGCGGAGTTCCTTTTGTAGGAATGCCTTTTCCTTTGATTGGTGCTTTTAACATTTTCGAGATGATTGTCAGTAATCTTCTATCAGTTATACCTATGTTATATAGTTGTTTTAGTAATTTGGAGTGGTTTACGTTGTCAAAGAAACCTTGTATATCAATATCAACTACGTGACTATATCCCCCACGATTCATCAAGAATTGACACCTAGCCATCGCATGATGCGTTGACCTATTGGGTCTAAACCCATATGAATGCTTGTAGAATTTTGCTTCGCATATTGGCTCTAGAACCTGCTTGAACATTTGTTGAATCAATCTATCTCTCATTGTAGGTATTCCTAATGGGCGTTTCTTTCCATTTGGTTTAGGTATTTCTACCCTACGTACCGTGTTTGGCTTGTAGTCTACAAGAGCATTTCTTATGTTATCAACGAAAGAATCTACATCTTCCATTTTATAATGGTCGATTGTGATCCCATCTGTTCCTTCAGTTTTAGAGCCAATATTTGCCTTTATGTTTCTATATGCCAGTAGAATATTTTCTTTTGATATGATGTGTTTATATAAATTTATACCTTTAGTAGCATTGTTTTTACTACGTTGATATAAATCATCAAACACTTTTTGCACATCGTAATATTCTGCATGTCGTAATGTTGTACTCACCGATGTGTTAATTCCCCTTTCTTACGAAAAGTCCCATCATCTTACTCGATCCTGTGAGTTACATCTAGTTAATTTAGTTTTCAAAGAACAAGACTAGGGACTATCCCTCCACATTCGTTACATGTTTCTTCGGTACTGTGTCCCCACCTTCACAAGAATGAAGCAATTTCGGTTCGTTAGAACCTTATATGCATCTGTCCGCTAGTAGGCGTTGGTGACAGTTTCTTGCTTACCACGTTCCGATTGACCTAGCTATACATATATCCTTAGGTGCTTGCTGTAAGCCTGTTATCTTTACATCATCATCGTTAGATGTTCCGAATTTCATATCCTTTAATCTTACTTTTCGGTAGATAACATCGTCATTGACGACATACATATTTCTTATGTATTAATAATTTAGACCCGTATATTCGTAAGTTCGCCAGTCCGTTATTTTGGACATTCTCACCATAGATGTTTTGTAGCATCCCGACCTATCCATTACCATATGATTTCTCACTTAGGTTTTGTTCAGCCGACTTCACCTAGCTTCATACAATTTGTGACTACTATCACGCCTTGCATGTAGGAGTATTAGATAAGTAGTTTCAGCTCAACCTGACGGCTTTCATTCCTACTTTCAGTCAATCAGTTGTTGTTATCAAATTGATGCCCCTCCCATTTCGTGTTTACACACTTATAAGGAAACGTGTCGCGCAAAGGATTATTTTGTTTAAATTTTGCTTAATTCTCACCCTTAATTATCCAAAAATTTAAAAATCGTTATATAATGAATCTTTTCAAACCTTAGGAGTGGTTAAAATGCCAGATATGATACGCCTCATTCTTTTCATCTTTGTAGCAATTAATTCCATCTTCTCTTTAATACAAGAATTTAAAAAACCACAGAAAAGTGTATTTTGGATTTCACTTGAATTCTTACTTCTTGTAGGAATGATAATATTAATAACAGAGATTTTAATTTAAATATGAATCTTGCAGTGAATAAAACTAAATATTCCGTCAATAATATATATAGGCTGTATGCCATAACTCATTTGAAGTAGTTTTCTCTGTATCTCCTTGTATTGAGCAGTTAGCTTTTACTAGCTGCTCTTTGTTTGTAAAAACGCACTCAATTGGCAGGAAATACATATGATATTCTGTGTTCCTTTCTTTATAAAATAGTCTTTACAAAATGGATCTCGTCACGAGAGCACTTAATAAAGTGCTCTTTTGTGATTTTAAACTAAAACAAAATGAAATTTTTATTAAGTTCACTTCCGAATAACTTTTCCAATCTTGTTTACACTATAACTGTAACTTAAAGTTACACATCATTACTTGTAGGGCCTAATTTCTTTTGTACAACAAGTAGTTAGTTAATTGAGCTAGCTACTTTGTTGTGCCAAATGTAGTTTTTATTAGGTATTTGCACCTCAATGAATAACTCACATATATTATCATGTGTGCCACACTACTCTCTGAGGGCCCAACTTGCTAAGAGCACTACTTGAAGGTGCTCTTTTTAGTTTTGTCTGAATAAATCCCCAATTTCTGTACATACTTTGAATATGCCAATCTGTAACAATTGATTTTCCTCCAAAATGGGGCAGTTAGCTTTTGCTGACTGCTCTTTTGTTTAAAATTAAAATAGCGTTTTTGTTAAAAAACTTGTAACAGTTAAACCGGACAAGCATATGTTATTGTATGGAGACTCTCCACCCATAGAAATCTACCTTTCAAAGAGCATGCATATATGTGTGCTCTTTTGTATTTGCTATGAAATAAGGATTTTATTAAAAACTTACATGTATATGTTTTTCGTTATATAATTAAATTATCAATATATTAGGAGTGTTAATTATGCCAGGAACAATAATGATTTTGTTATACATTTGTTTCGGATTGAGTGCAGTTTTTAGCTTAATAAAGGAATTTAAAAAACCACAGAAAAACCAGTTCTTGATTTTAGTTGATTCTCTAATTTTGCTAGGAGCTTTTCTCCTAGTAGGTAGTATCTTCATCTAAATCACATAACGAGAACTCCATTAGGGAGCAAAGCAGCCTAGCGAAAGCTAACTGCTTTTTTATTAAATAACTATTTTATAAAGCTTTTAAATATCCAATTCCCCTTGCATAATCACGCATCTTTTCCATTCCTTCTTCTGACCAACCCCAATGAGTACAATACAATCCGCCATAACCATTTTTGCCGTTCGAATGGTCATTACCGAAAATAAAGTCCGTAAAATCTCTGATTAATCCCCACATTGTTCCGCCACCAGTGAAATTATGTTCCTGTTTTTTGTTCATATAAGAACTTCTTGTCATACACATTGGAACATTTGTGCCGTGGTCAACGTACCAAAGGTTTCTACCATCATGCTCAAAGCGTGCCGTTCTATCCTTGTAACGAAAGAACTCTCTCTCATGATCTGCAAGATATTTAATAAGTGAATTCACGATTTCAATCCGTTTTTGCTTGTCCATCTTCCATTCCCCTTTGCGAATAATCTTTTTTATATCGTACATACTACCTACAAGCCGACTTCCCACGGCTGCACTCTTTCAAATCGGAGCTCGCTCCTCCGTATTGTTTTAGAGCACGGCAGGTAACCTAGTCGATTACCTGCCATTTTCTATTCAAATAACGCTTTTGTAACTTTTCCGTAACCACTTTAAGCTTATATACATGTTAGAATTTAAAAGGATTTGCAACTCATATATCCCCTGTCCTTGTGACCCCATAATACAAGGGCAGTTTTTAATAAAAAATAAGGATTTTGTACTAATTTTGCTTAACATTGCCTGATTTAGTTTCAATAAATGTATCTTCATCAACCTCAATGCTCACCATATCCATCTCACTATCAAAACCTACAACTCTTCCAGAAACTCCTGTTAATGCTCCCTTAATAATCGTTGCTTGAATATTAACTGTTACTGTATTCATTTCTTTTCCTCACTTTCTACAAGATACCCATTTTGTTTAAATTTACCTTAATTCACATCAAATTTTCTTAACATTCTAATTAATAACTGTATAATGTAATTAAACTATTTGTATGAGAGGTGATTATTATGAAATGGAAATGGAAACAAAAATACAATCCAAAGTATCTCTTTTACCGCATGTATAGTTATATTTATAAAGCCCTTGATGATATATCATGGTCCTTAAAATAATTTAGATTGTTATGAGTACACATTTTCTGTGTGCTCTTTTCACAGTTCCAAGAACGATCCTTAACTTTGTTTTACGCGTCATAGCGCTATGCCTCCTAATCCAAATGCATTATCTCTTCTAAGGTTCTATCCGAAATATAAGTAGTAATAATTTGTATCTTTCCGTATTTCTTTTTAGCCATTTCTATAGATTCGCTCTCGGACTTCGCCTCAAACCAACGAAGCTTCCACTTTTCGTCTTTGTCGTAAAACTCTACTGAGTACGTCATAACGGGTTCTGGTGCAAAGATAAAATAAAAGAGAATATAGCGCATATATTTCGAGCGGAATTGTATTTTATGCTGTTAGCCCAAACAATTGATGGATGAATTCTTTCTGATTTTGGACAGACTGGTCCCGTAAATCAATCTGTTCTTTTTTAATCATATGCATGGCTTCAACACCACTCAATATAGAAGTTGCAGTTTTAAATGACTTAAACCCCAACATAGGACGCACACGTTTCTTAATAAAACGATGATCTTGTTCCACTATATTATTGAGATATCTAACTTGTCTTAGCTTTATGCCTTCAGGCATATGCTTTTCTTCTTTCAACGCTTGAATTGCTACAGGATAGGCAGGGTTCTTATCTATTGTTATCACGCGAGGTTTAGAAACGTACGAAAAAGTCAGGGCTTTCTTGAAAAAACACTTGGCGGCTTGTTTATCTCTTGATTTACTTAGATAAAAATCAATGGTATTCCCTTCTGAATCAACGGCACGATATAAATACATCCATTGCCCTTTTACTTTAATATAGGTTTCATCGACTCTCCATGAATCATTTGTTGATTTTAGATAATATCGTACTTTCTCTTCTAGTTGAGGTCCATATTGATGAACCCAGCGCATAATCGTTGTGTGAGCAATGGATAATCCTCTTTCCTCCATTATTTCCACCAGGTTACGGAAGCTCAAATTGTACCGTAGGTATCACCTTACTGTTAATAAGATTAGTTCCGGCTGATAATGCTTCCATTTGAACAAATTTCTCTTTTCCATACCGATCACACACCTTTTTTAGAGTAATACTATCAGTATGTCCAAGTTTAGGAGATTACTGGCAAGAGCTTTAGAGTTTTTGCACCAGAACCAGATTTATTATGTAGAACATAAACGGGTTAAACAAAAAGCACTCATTTTGAGTGCTTTTTTGTTTTAAACTCGTACTTGTTGTACTTGTAACACTTTTAAAGTAAGGTCTAGTACAATTTTTTCACGAAGAGTATCAAATGGTTCGTTTAAGTTTGTTGGACAAGGGGAAAAGTCTAATTCGAAAAATTGAGCGCTAACTAATTCGCAATATGGTTGCTCGTTATAAAATACTGTATTTTCGAAGAAATATTTGTCTAAACGTGGTAAATCACCATTTTTAGGATTAATAAAGTGAGATGTAGTATCTGAAGAAGCAGCTACTATAGCTTGTGATAGAAAATCACCAGCTGTTAGATCAGCAAAACCAGAAAATGGAACATTTGCAATGCGGTCATATAGCACTCCATTACACTCATCATTTGCATATTCAATATTTTTACGAATATATCCTTGTACAAATAATTTTGCTCTTGTAACTCGACGGTAAGGTGTACCTTCTACTGGAGTGAATGCTACAGGAACTAACTTACATTGTGTTAAAAATGCATTTTTTAAGATACGTTTAATTTCAACTGCTGGAGGATCTAATGAAATATCAGATTCTACAACAATTTGAATTGTTCTTTCTGCTAATACAACTGGTATTTTTACAATCGGTGTTCCTGGAGTAAGAATTGGTGTTGCAGCTGCATCACTTAATGGTGTTTGAGTTTGTCCATTTACCTGACAAGGTACATTAATTGGACATTGTTCGCTCATATTATCTAATCTCCTTTTTGAAATTACTTTAGATTTTTAAAACTATTCAATGTCAATATATTCGTTTTTTTCATTTATGTATGAGCATATATACTAGTTTTTGAAATTTATTTATCGAGGTTTATTAATGTACTACAGACAATAATCTATAATTATCAGTATTTTATTAATAGGAGATGTTTTTATAAGGTATATTCCCTTTGTATATTTTATATATAAATTAACAAATAATATTTTATACTAATAAGATCTATAGAAAGAAAGACCTGAGTTTTTTATTTTGGAGTCTTTAAATCTTTTTATATATGGTGTTTTCAATGTATACTTTTCTATATAATTTTGAGAGCAATAGGTTGATTTAGATAAAGTCAATATTTTAGGTGATTTGAATGTAAAATAATGTTTGGATGGGATTCCAATACATATTATTAAAATTAAGATGGCTAAAGTCGGAGGATGGCACCTTAGGGTGTCTTTTTTTATTTTCACCCGACAAAATATGACAATATACAAATAGCTTGTTTGCTACCATGAGGTGAGAAATCTTACATTTTGAAAGGGGAAACAATATGAGCAACACCCGAGAAGAGAAAAGGCAAAATGAACGTTCACAAGAAAAATGGTATAAAAAAATTATAGGGTTCCGTTCCGGCACTAAGTGGAAAATGGTTGTTGCATGTTTTGTATACCTCACTATTATCGGGGGAATAACTGGAGCTTTTAAAGATGAGAAAAAAGATTCACAACAGACCATTGCTGATGTTGAAAATGAACGGAAAGAAGCAATAAAAAAAGCTCAAGATGAGGATAAAGCAAGAACTGAGGAAGAGAAGAAGAAACAAGAAAAAGAAGCCGCTGCACCAGTAGAGAAAAAAGAAGAATCACTTGAAGATAAAGTCACAAAGCTCGTAAATGATAAATTCGGTAAGAAAGAAGTTGAATCTGTTAAAGTGAATGACAACTTAGGTACTGAAAACCCAAACGATAAAATTGTGTTAATAACTGCTGAAGCCAAAGAAAACGTATCAGCAAATTACACAAAAAAAGGTATGTGGATTGATACAATATCCATATTAAAAGATTTAAAGAATGAAAAAAACATAAGTGAAATTGCTTTCTTTTATAAATATCCACTAGTGGACCAATACGGTAACGAGAAAAAGGATAATGTTATGAAAATCACTCTTAATCGCGAAACACTAGACAAGATCAATTACGATAACTTTTTACATAACAACTTACCTAAAGTAGCTAATCAATATTGGGAACATCCTGCATTAAGTAAGAAATAATTAGCACTCGAAAGGGTGTTTTTATTTTACTCTCAGACATAAATAAAACTAGGGGTGATGTATGTGAAGAAAATATATGCGGCTTTTTTTCTACTAACATTAATTGGGGTATTATCTGGATGTTCTCCAAATCCTAAAGTGTCGGAAGATTATTCAAAAGAAATTTTAGATAAATCTGATCTCGCAAAATATATAAAAGATGTTAAGTATGTAGAAGGTGCTAAATTAGAAGATAATGAGCTCTATGATTACGAAATTGATATACAAGCGAACGTAACTGACGATTTTTACGACCTTCCAAAAAAGGAACAATATTTGCTTATGCAAGGCGCTATAATAGATTTAGTCCAACAAAATGACCGTGCAATTCTTTGTGGTGATCCAGATTGTCGTTATGGAGAAATGAAATTAAAAAATACAGATAGTACTTTTTCTATGGTAATGGAACAGTATTATGCTCCTGATATAAATTACGAAATGAAAATAAATGATTTAGTAGCTTATACACGTACCGATTTAGAAAATGACACACCTTCATCTTCAAACAATTCTACGACAACTAGTAAAACAGCTGAACCTTCTAATTCAAATGGACAATATGCAAGTAACGGAATAAGCTATACAGTCATATTCGACTTTATGAAACAACAATATAACAGACTAACAAATAACGATGAAAACTATATCCCTGAAGTACATGATCCTCAGGTTGCTGAAATCGCTGCTAAACATTTCGGGATTACAGCTAAAGAAGCTGGATACATTTACGAAAAAGTACAGATGGATGCGTTTAGATAAAATATAGATTTGAATACAAAAAAACACTCCTAGCGAGTGTTTTTTAATATTTAGGTCCCATATAATCATAACTTTGATCTAATGCCTTAAATAAGTCAATCGCACTTTTTAATTCGTGTTTGTCGGACTTTAATTCTTCCATCTTTGTACCAATATCTTTCCTGAAGGTTTCTAAATCATCAATTGCCTTCTTTCCCACTCCAAGTTGCGACCAACTTGATAGAAGTAAATTATGAACATTACTTACTACACTTTTGTTATGATTTAAATCTTGAATCATATTCTTAAATTGCTGTAATGCTTGATTCAAAGCTTCTTCATTTATATAAATTCGTGGCATAATACTATCCCCTTAATAATTTTCATCTGTCTTTTTATAATCATGAGCTTTCTTCTCAATAAAATCAGAGATTTCCGTTGCTGTACGTATATACCAAAAACTTAAATGTTCTACATGGGCACGTATATTATTTACTTTAGCTTCTACCCGTCTACTTTCAGCTGTTTCTAATAATGTCATCATATTTGAAATTAATCTCGGTACTCTATCTTGAAATTCTTGTGCGTTTCGCTTCATATCTCTTACGGCCTTTTCCAGATTCTCTACAACTACACGAATTTCTCCCCCGCCTAATAATGCCCCCGGTGAATCATAAACTCTTTCATTCGTGTCTACATTTAACAAGTATTCATTTGATAAAGACCCATTCCCTCCAAAACGGAAGTTCTGATCTGTTTGATAATGATAACCAGGGCCACTTATCGAATTCAAAAATCGTGCAACATCCATCCCTAACTTTCCCTGTAATGATAGCTTTGACATTTCTTCTTTCGAAATTGGTGGTGTTACTGCGTATGTAGATCCTATATGACTTTCATATGCGCCAAATGGCCCATACCCAATCGAATCATTTCCATGAACAACACTTACAATTCTATTATTAAACTCACCATTATTTGCTTTTTCTTGTAGGTCAGGTGATAGTAAATGTTTTGCACTTGGGGCATTCCATGACATACATCTTACACTGTCATTAGATGCCGCTGCATATTCCGCTAAAGCTCCCCCTAACGAATGGCCTGTCGTATATATGTCTACATCATCCTTCTCCTTATATTTATCCATTACTTGTTTCATGACTCTGTCAGCTTGTTCGAATTGATTATGATATTCCCACTGCCCATTCTCTTCGTTCCAATATCTTCTTGGATTTTCTCCCCTTTCTCCTGCCTTTGGGGCTGGTGCCGGATCATGAACGCCATCCCTCTTAATAAAAAACTTTCCATCAGTTAAAGCATCCTTCATTCCTTCTCCAGGTTTTAAAGAATCCTTTTCAATAATTTTATCCCCTTCTGTCCCCCGGAAAGATACCATCACCTGTGTTTTTCCATCTACTACTCTTTCAAAGACTACTGCATCCATTCCAGTTTGTTTGTCATGGGATTTTTCTCCTACTTCCCACGTTTGGATATCTTTCTTACCGTTATCTTTAACATAAACTTCATCTTTTAAATCTTCATCATCTTGGTATGCATAACGAGCTAATTGATAATATGTAGTATCTAATACTTTATCATTTTGTTGCAAATTCTTCCCCTCCTGTGATTTTTAGGATATTCTAATAATAAAAATACCATGACTGGAGGGTATATATGAAAAAAAATAAAAAGAGAATTGCTATATTTTTATTTTTTACTTTTATATTTACTATTTTAGGAGGTTGTAATGTGGAAAATAACGAAGAGGAACAAATAATAAATAAAGCAAAAGAAGAAACTATTAAATATTTCAAAGAAGAGGAAAAAGTAGATGTAACTATTACTAAACATAAATTCGCACCAAAAGACCTTCAATCAATTTTTATATCTGGTTATGTAACAGATGATAAAAGTAAAGAATTTAGTGTTGCAGTTGAATACGCTAATAACTATCACATCGGTACCGTATCAACAACAAAAAACTTCAAATTAAAACAATGATTAGTTAGACACTCATTAGAGTGTCTTTTTCTATGAAAAAATCCCCGCACATTGTGCAGGGACAAACACTAATTTATAAAATGAAATCCTTTATTAATCTATCTAAAAGGGATTTCATATCCATTGCATCTGTTCTAGATACATAATCCAAATCAAACTTATTACAGTGAACTCGATTTCTCAATTCTCTTGCTTTATTAATAATTTTTTTTTGATATTCACTAATAGGGGTCACCATACATGCCCATCAACTTAAGAACGGAAACAAAATGAACTTTCGTTCAAATAAACTACAACACTCTTACAACACTTTTTATTCATTAAAAATGAGCATGCTAAATAAACCTAGATAGGTATCATTTTTAATTTTTAAAGATTATGCAGCTTTCTTTTGTTTTCTAAGTTCACTATACTCATAGACAACACCCATAATATCAAAGATTGTTTTCTTCTCATATCGATGAGATTTCCGTCCATTTTTCTGTAGTAGGTGGAATAGACGGATTAGAATCTTTGTGATTTCTTGAGTGTCTTTCTGTATAGCTTGATACAAAAGATATAGATAATCTTGGATCATTCCTATCGCTTTATATTCGCTTAATTCTCTTTTCTTCTTTTGCAAAAGAAGTTGGCGCATTTTAAACATAGTAGAGGAGCACAGGAAAATAGCGATTAGCTTTCCATATAAGTGGCACTCTAATCGTTCTTGTTTTACATTACGATAATGGTCTATTTTGAAGAGTGATTTCCATGTTTTAAAGACAATCTCTATTTGCCAACGCAAAGTATATAACTCATGTACCTGTTCCATCGGAACCCATTCCCAAGGTGTATTCGTCACGTACACGTTTAATCCCGCTACCATTTTACTTTTCTCTGAGTACGTTCTATTTTTGGATTTTTCTTTCTCCAAGATTTTCGCTCGTCTTTTTTGAAGTTGTTTTTCTGTTAATCGATTAAAAATAACACGTGAAAACAGTTGTTGTTTATCACCAATATAAGCATGTTTTAATTCAAATGTTTCTCCGGGCTGTAGTTGGTTTAAAAGCTGTTTCACATCAATTTGTATATATTCCGATTGCTTCTTAATTGCACCATTTTTAAAGTATTCTGGGTTTGGATTTTTCACATATACATTTGTATTTAATTTTAAACGAGAAATATAGTATGTACCTCGTTGATCCATTTGATCTAAGTCTTCCAATGAAAAATAACCCAAGTCACGAATACATAAATCTCCTGGTCGTAAGGTATCTAAGCATTCAGTACCAAATGTTTTGTCATTATTTTTCCCTGGTCCAACTTGAAAGTTAAGAAATTCCCCACTGTGCAAATCATATTCTAATTGAATTTTGATTCCAGCTGTTTGGGCACACCCTCCAGATCCTGGATATACATTCTCTAAAGCATTTGGCACTTGAAATACAGTGGCATCTAGGATACGGATTCGTTGAAAATAAGAGAAGAGGTGATTAGAAATTTGTGTTTGTTCACATACTTTTTGTTCTAACAGTAAAGAAAAAATATGTTTTAAAAACAAAACTGCTTTCGCATTTAAACGTTTATTTAAGCCCTCAGGGCTGAGTAGAGTACCTGTCGCTGCATGAAGCCTACTACATAATCGAACTAAAGGATCACTTGCCACCCGTTGACTAATCAAAATACAAATAGTAGCTAAGTCTGATCCAGAAAACTTACGTTTTCGCTTTATAAATCCTAGTTCTCTTGCAAGTTCTTCTAAAAATACAGGTGTCACATATCGTTGTAGTTCTTCAGCAAATGATTGTAGTTCATCTTGAATCGAAATATTCATAAGAAAACGCCATCCTTTCTAATCTAGCTTTTTTAGAAAGAATAACGTTTTTTTGGTGCTTAGGGGTATTAAAATCGCTTGAGTTGATGGGAATGTGGCTGAACCCCGATTACGCTCTCTCTTATATAACTAACACATGGGTTAGTTATATAACAAATTACTATTGATCTAAATAAAGTTAAGTTATTTAAGAATGTAATAAAGTTAAAAAATCTTTAATCTGTTTAATTTTAAATGCAGTAGAAGGTCTTATATACAGGTGATATATATAGTTGTCTTGTTCCCAATGTATCATCCAACCACTATAAGAAGTATTTTGTCTACATAAAAAGAGTTCATTAACTTGCTTGCCTAAAAAATCACAACTTAATTTTTTTATATTCCAACTCTGTCTTTTTCCAATACTATTTCCAGTACGTGGAGGTAATGGGTCTGACAAATTTTCAGGAGCAACCCAAAGCCATACTCCATCCGTATAATTTAATTGAGATCTGTATAAAAGATGCATTTCTTTACCAGAATGATGATCTCGATATCCAATGGAATCTAAAAAATAATTATCAAATCTTTGTGGGGGCGATATAGGTAGTTCAATCATTAACTCTTTTAGAAAAGTCATATCATTTTCAAACCAATCAACTCGTGTAACTTCATCCTCATTATCCCATTTTGGTTTTTTAAAACGCGAAGTAAAGCTACTAGTAGAAAAAGATTGTTTTCCCAAACTTTTTATAAAAGATTCATTAACTGGCTCTAACGTTTTTAAAATTAACAAAATGTCTTCTTCTGTATAAACACCTTTTAAAACAGATAACTCAATATTCGTAAACCACTTTGCATAGCATGCTGCTTGGTTTCCTTTATAATCTGTCCCTATAAACCCAACAATACCATTTATATTAAAAGATTTACCTTGACATATTAAATTAGTATCAGCTGTTATGACAGGTATAGCCCAATCATAAAAAAACTGTTTGATTCTTATGATTCCTTTCTCATTTTTCATTTCAAAACGGATAGAAGAGCGTACTGTATTCGATTCTTTTCTTAAAGATATATTGTCTATTGAGTATGTATCTGGCAATTTAGGTACCAAAATTACAAAATTAGTGTGCTTTTGAGCTTCTTGCAATTCATTTATTGTAATTGATTCTATCATGAAACTTCGCCTCCACTTATAAATTTGACGTTTACGTTTATAGATACAATTTCATTTATTTTTCTTGGTGCTCCGCATCCCATTCACTTAAATAGGATGCATATTCTAATTCGTCTGGATTATCATGTAGCATAGAAATAAACTCTAATTTATTTCCATCACAATCCAGAAAATATACACTTGCAGCTGGCATCCATCTTTGGACAATTGGCTCTTGATTCCCTTTTCCCTGACTTCCTATCACTTTTATTCCACGCTTTTCTAGCCACAATTTAGAAGTCTTTAAAAACTCTAAATCTACACCAAAAGCAAAGTGTTTCGTCTCAAAGTCTTCAATATTATGTACTTCCCATAGGCCAAGCATTTGTTTTTTATTTTCTCCTACCCAAAAGAAAGCCACTCTTCTTTTAGATAGTTTTCTTGCTAATGCTAACCCTAACTTATTTTGATAGAAATCTATCGCCTTTTCTAAATTTCTTACATGTAAATGAGTTTCGTATATGCTCTGTATCATTATTTTTATTCCTATCTTTATTATAATTTGTATGTCGATATCTTTTGGTTACTATAATACAAGTAAAAACATCTTAAATCATCCTACTTTTGTATAATCTTTCTTTCCTGCAAAAGTAGGATGTACGGATTTCATTCATATAATTTGAGCTGGTGTTGATGGTTTTTTAAAATAGAAAGCTTATTTTAAAATTAGATGAAAAAAGAGATGCAATTATGGACATTCATGCGAAATATTCGTTTTTGGGGTACTTAAAAATCTTAAGTTGATGGGCATGTATGGTGACCCCTATACTTGTAATCTTTCATTTTATACCAAGTTCATTTCATATGGAAAAGGGTTACTCATCATTTTCATCAGGGGCTTATTTTTATAAAAAGAAATTATTGTTGTTTACCCTTTATATGCAATATTACATATAAAAACCTTTAATTGTTCTGTTATAATTTTAAGAGTAAATTATTCATCCATTAATTTACACCATCCATATCTACAGTTATGGAAACCCTAATTACATATAAAAAAGAGAAGAACCTTGGTGAGTTCTTCTCTTTTTTATATTTTTTTAAGATTACTACTATCCAAAGTAATTATTGCAATTACTTTAAGCTGGCTTTTGAATTATAAATTCTGATTTTCATACTTCTTCATGAGTCTAGATAAGAAAAAAGAATCTACTCCTTTTCTAGCCAAATAAAAGGAATTTTTTTAAACAGTTATTTTAATTTGTACTGTTCTCCTATATTAATGCCTGCCCATGAGTATTTCCCTGAATTATATATTAAGGAATGAAAATGTATTAATTCTTTTCGAGTATGAATTCGAATAGGTATCACTTACAATATGTCATTAAAATAAAAAGGATTATCACTTGGTTTAATTAGAAAACTAAGTGTACATAAATACAACGACATGAAAACACTTTGCTCCTAAATCCACTACTTGTATTATTGGTTGCGTGAAACTCCTTCTTGAGAAAGGTTTTAATTCCCGAATATTCTGTTGACTGTTGTCGCATATCCAATTTACAATTTAATTGTAATATTTTTTCACAATTAAACTACTTAGAATACACTTCATTTATTCGAAAACAATTACAAATAGAGGTGCTAAAATGAAAACAAGAGTAAATCCAGAGTTATTACAAGGGTTAGAGATGTTTCCAAATCTCGATTTACACCCGGAAAACTTGCAATCAATCAGAGAAGGAATAGCTCAAATGAGACCACCTACCGTTGTTGATGAATCCCTTTCATTAACAGATGAAGTCATTGTTGGACCTGATGATAATCCGTTACCATTAAGAATTTATCGTCCAAAATCAAATAATGAGCCTTTACCTGTCTTATTATGGATACATGGTGGTGGTTATATCTTAGGGTCTATAGATGATAACGATGATACTTGTATGAGGTTTGCAAAAGAAGCTGGCTGTGTGGTCGTGTCTGTAGACTACCGCTTAGCACCTGAACACCCTTACCCAGCACCAATTGAGGATTGTTATTCAGCTTTAAAATGGATTGCTGATAATGCGAAGTCATTAGACATTGATTCGAATCGAATTGGGGTTGCAGGAGTAAGCGCTGGAGGTGGACTAACAGCAGCATTATCATTATTAGCCCGAGATCGAAAATATCCTTCAATTTGTTTACAGATGCCACTCTATCCAATGATTGATGACCGAAATAATACACCTTCAGCGAATGAAATTAAAGAAGGATTTGTTTGGAATCAAAAGGCAAATGAAGCTGGTTGGAAAATGTATTTAGGAGAAATGTATGGAACAGATCAAATCCCTGTCTATGCAGCGCCTTCTCGAGCAGAGGATTATAGTGATTTACCATATACTTACACATTTGTTGGTCAATTAGATCCATTCCGCAGTGAAACATTAATCTATGTAAGCAAACTAGCGCAAGCTGGTGTTGATGTCGAGTTTCATTTATATCCAAATGCCTATCACTGGTTTGAAGGGTTAAATCCAAATGCCGATGTATCTATTTACGCTGTAAACGAAATGGTACAAGCAGTAAAGACTGGTTTCAAAAGAGTCTCTAAGGTTGAGGCTTAATCCCTTTACAAGAAAAACACTCGTAAATAGTATAATAGCCGATTCTCATTTAGAATCGGCTATTAATATGTAAAATCCACCTAATATATCAAGGTTGAGAAACAGATATAAGATGTTTAGGCGATGTGTTTATTTCCTCTGCCAACGCCTTAATGCTCATCATGATTTGAATTATTTCTTCTAATGTTGTCCTCGGGTTGATAGAGCAAAGTCGGATTACTACTTTTTCTTTTAATTTAGTCGTACTTAGCATAGCAAATCCTCTTTGATTAATTTCTTCCACCAGTTTTTTGTTTATTTCATGAATTGTTTCTGTAGACGTTCGCTTACAAGGAATATAACGAAAAGTAACAATTCCTAATTGGGCAGGTGTTACTACTTCCCAATCTTTTTCTTTCCTTAAAAACTCTTCAACTTGTTCAGCCAACATAATGCCATGATCTATTGCCTCACGAAAAGCTGTGACTCCAAATGCTTTAAAAGAAAGCCATACCTTTAATGCCCTAAATCTACGAGAAAGTTCAATTCCACGCTCCCCAAAATTCACTTTTTCTTCTATATTAGTTTCCGTATCCTTAATATACTCTGGGATCATACGGAACGTTTTACTTAAATATTGGCTATTGCGAATGAGTACACAACCAACATCATAAGGCTGAAAAAGCCATTTATGCGGGTCTAACGTCAAAGAATCAGCACGATGAATTCCTCTTAACACCTCCCTTCCTTTTTCACTGAGAATTGCTGCAGCCCCATAAGCACCATCCGCGTGTAGCCATACATCTTCATCACCACATAGATCAGCCAATTCATCGAGGGAGTCCACCGCTCCGCAATTCGTTGTCCCTGCATTAGCAATAACACAAAATGGTTTTTTCCCTTTTAATCGATCTTCTTTTATTTGCTTTCTTAAAGTACTAACTGAAATTCTTAAATCTTCATCTGTTTCAATTCGGCAAATTTGATGATGTTTAAAGCCTAATACTTTAAGTGCTCGATCTACAGAAAAATGAGTTTGGTTAGAAAAATACACAACCGCATTTTCTATGTCATTATTCAGCTTGACCTGTCTCGCTACAGTAAGTGCAGTCAAATTAGCCATGGAACCGCCACTGACAAATAACCCTTCAGCTGAATCAGGGAATCCTAGCATTGATTTTAACCAGTTGATTGTCGTTAATTCAATTTGTTCAGCACCTGCACCTACTATCCAAGCTGTAGGAAATACATTAAACCCACTTGCTAAAAAATCTGCTATTACACCAACATAATTATTAGGACCTGGCACAAAAGCCATAAAATGAGGATGATCCACATGAGTAATTTGATTAAACACATTGTTATTAAGAAAATGAAGTAACTCTTTTGGATTGGATCCGTTTTCTGGAATCGTTTCAATTAGCTTGTCTCTAAAAATATTACTATCAATCGTTTCCGAAACTGGTTTACTTTTTAAATGATTCATATGATCAACAATCAAGTCCACCGCTTGATATCCTAACTGACGCATCTCTTCGGCTGATAACTGCAAGTTTTTTGTCATTTGGTTTACTCCTATTCTATTTAAAAAGGCGAGTTCTTGCTCGCCTTTTCATTTTTTATAATTTGTAATCACCGATTGCCTGTATTGGATTTTGAAGAATCATGTTGATTAACTGATGGATGTGATTCAATATTTCCTGTATTTTCTCCGCTTCATATACGGTTTGATCATATCCAAACTTTATTGTAAGTTTCTCTTCAGGGAAGCACATAATTCCATACTTTACATGAGGCTCATCAACAACTTCGTAATCTGTGATGGCAAAATTTCTGTTTTCATTTGAAGAAAAGATAGCTGAGTTAGTCGGATAGTTTTCAAAAACCCAAAGATGGTCAGTCAACTCAGTTTTTAATTCACTTTGTTTTTGTATATCAACAAATGAATAGTATGCATACTCATTACATTTCAATGTTTCTAGTTGTACTTTTTGCAGGAAGTCCACAAAAGATTGCGTTTCTGTCCATGCTAGTCGGATAGGCAAAACATTTGTGAACAGACCGAACATATTTTCAATCCCTTCTACTTCGGGAGGTCTGACTGATACTAGATTAGGTAATACTACTTCTCTCATTCCGTTGTATTTGCCAAGCAATATTCCCCATACAGCTAGTAATGCCGAATTCATAGTTATATTGTTTTTAGTTACAAATGTCTGTAACTGATTAGTCAAATCCTTATCTAATGTTAAATCCATAAATGTGAAATTTAACCCTTCACTTTGAGTTGGTACTTTCTTTTTAGGAATACTAATTTTCCGATTGTATCCTGATAAATAATCCCGCCAAAAATGACGTGCTTTCTCATGATCTCGTGCTACAGTCCAATCTATGAATGTCTCAAAAGGTTTCACCATAGGTAACTCTGCCGTAGTTCCCGCATTTATTGTTTCATAGAGCTGGAATAATTCGTCTATCAAAATGCTGACGCTCCAACCATCACATAATAGATGATGGGAACTCCAAACCACCTTATGCTCGTTATTTTCTAGTTGGAATATACAGAGACGGGTCATGAGTTCATCATTTTTGAATCCTTGACTTAAATTTTCATTCATCCACTGGTCTAGGAATTCTTGCTGTTCTTGTTTCGTCATCTCAATCAAGTTTTTTATCTCTGAAATCATTTGAACATCATGTAGAACAGCTTGCCAAGGTTGTGCTTGTTCATCTTGCACAATTATCGTTCTTAAAGAATCATGACGATCAACTAATTGTTGGAAACACTGAATAAAGAGATTAATATCCAGCTCCCCCTCAAGTGCCCAAATTGTTTGTTCGAAATATGCATTTGTATCAGGTTCAGTCGCAGCATGTTCATAAATAACTTCCTGGAAAGGTGCCAATGGGTAAATACGTTCTATTTTTATTTCTGGCATTTTTTCTTGTATTTTGATAAGTGTATGTTGATTAAGTTGTTTATCTTTAACATTTAGTAATGTAACTTTATTATCGTTCATTTTGTTTACATCACTTGTTTGCGAATTTGGAAGATGATCAAGCTTTTTAACAAATTGAACCATGTCTCCTAATATAGGAAATGAAAATAAATTTTTTGGCTCCAGCTCAAATCCTTGTCTATACAGTCTGACGGAAACTTGAATCGCTTTTATCGAATCTCCACCTAAGGCAAAGAAATGATCATTTACTCCAATCCGATTTACTTTGAGTACTTCTTGCCAAACACTAGTTAATATTTTTTCCATTTCCGTTTTTGGAGCAATAAATACTTCATTTGTTTGTTTCTCCGGAGTAGGGAGCGCTTTTCTATCTAATTTCCCGTTTGGAGTCAAGGGCAATTGTTCCAAATAAACAAAATAAGAAGGAATCATGTAATCTGGCAAGTGATCTCGCAAATGCTTTCGAAGTTCTGTTGTGCTAATATTTTTCTCAGTTACTACATATGCGACTAAAAATTTTATACCATACTCATCTGTCTGATCAATCACTACTGCATGTTCGACTTGTTTGTAAGTGAGAAGACAATGGACGATTTCTTCTAACTCTACTCGATACCCTTGAATTTTGACTTGATAATCTTGGCGGCCTAAAAATTCAATATATCCCTCAGGATGCATTTTTCCACAGTCTCCTGTCTTGTAAATAAGACCAAAATCAGGATGTGATACAAATGCTTCATTTGTTTTCTGTTCATCATTTAAATATCCTTTAGCAAGGCCCACTCCCCCGATATATAAATCTCCAATTACACCAACAGGGCACATTTTCTTTTCATAGTTCAACACATAATACGTTTGGTTTGCCAAAGGTATCCCGTATGGAATACTCTTCCAATGCGATTCCACCTGTTTGACCGGATAATAAATTGACCAAATCGATGCTTCTGTTGCTCCTCCGAGTGAAACTACTTCCGCAATCGGAAAATGTCGTTTTATTTTTTCTGGTAAAGAAAGTGGAATCCAATCTCCACTATGTAAAACTAAACGCAAGGAAGAATGTTCAAAATGAGAACCTACTTGATCTAATGCCAAATCCATAATTGCAGGTACTGTATTCCAAATTGTAATTCCTCTACGTTCGACAGTACGGATTAATTCTTGCATGTCCCTTGGGTCACGAATCATTACCAACATTGCACCTGTGCTTAACGTTCCGAAAATATCGTATACAGATAAGTCAAAACACATAGAAGAAATACCAATAATACGATCATCTTCATTTACCTGATATTTTTGATTAATATCTTGAATGGTATTTGCAACCGCTTGGTGAGTAATAATTACTCCTTTCGGTTTCCCTGTACTTCCTGAAGTGTAGATAATATAGGCAAGATCTTCCGGACCAGCAATAGCAGGCATATCTTCTGTTGTGTATAATGACAAGTGGTTTTTTGCATAAAGACTAGGTTCTAATAAAAGTTTGCATGAGCTATTTTCTAAAATATATGTTTGGCGATCTGAAGGATGGTCGGGATCAATCGGAACATAAGCGGCACCTGCTTTTAAAATACCTATCATATTAGCAATTGTGTCAACTCGTCTTTGTGCTAAAAGACCAACCTTGTCACCTAGACCAATTCCTTGTTCTTTTAAAAAGTGCGCAACTTGATTAGAGCGCTTATGAAGCTCCGAGTATGTTAAGTAGTCTTGTTCAAAAACTACTGCTACTTCATCCGGTGTACGTTTTACTTGGTCTGTAAATAATTGATATAAAGTAGTCGACGGTATTTTTTCTGTTGTCTCATTGTATTGCTCAATTAAAGCATGGTCTAACTCTTTCATCTGCAAAGATGTTACGTCACTTTGTTTCACTAATTGTTCCAATAAGTCAACAAATTGGTGAAACATCGCTTCTATCACATCAACATCAAACAATTCTTCAACATAGTTCCAGCTAATTAATAACTCTCCATTTTTTTCAATTACCACATTATCCAAATACACTTGTGGAGTCCGAGCATGAATATGGCGAAGTGAACCAAGTTGTTCCCAAGCAAAAGCCCCCGCACCTGCTAGCATCGAGGTGAAAACAATTGGCATAACTGCTTTTGGCGTCATTTGATGATATCGAGTAAAATCTCGAATGAAATTAACTCCATCGTAATGGCGATGTTCGAGACCATCTAATAAAGTAGATTGCGTTTCTTTTACTCTAGTAAAGAAAGATTGATCTGGATTCACATCAACATCCAACAAGATGAGTGAAGTGAAGTCTCCCACAATTTGCTCTACTTCTTCATGAACAGGATAACGGTTAAATACAGTCAAATTAATTGCCAATCGACGTTGATTACTCCAATATGCCAATACATCACCATATATTGTACAAAGCAGAGCCGAAGGAGTTACTTCTTTCTCTTGTGCTAACTTTCGTAGCTTTGTCCATATTTCATTGTCCAGGATCTTATTAAGTGATTGGAACTTAGGAGTAGCAATCTCTGCTGGATCCTTTTTTAACAGCAAAGAAGGCGCAAACGGAAAGTCAGGAAGCTTACTTGTCCAATAATCTTTTGCTGTTTTATATTCTGTACTTTGTTCCAGTTCATCATAGATAAACATGTAATCTTGAAAATCAAAAGATAGAGGTTCTAACCTTTGCTCTGGTTTATAATAATAATGAAACAAATCCTGTCCAACGATGTTCATGCTTGCTCCGTCCATTAATAAAGCATCGTATCGAAAACATAATAAATACGTGTCTTCTTTTAAAAGAAAGGCTTTTAATTCAAACAAAGGCCATTGCCCTAAAGGAAATACATGATTAGTCATTCGAGAACGTTCTTCTTGTAAGCGAGCATTTTGATTCCTATCATCTAAATCTATGAGACTTACTATTTCAATCTCGTAATCAGGAACGCTTTGTAATATTTGCTGTTCTCCCTCTGGTAAAATTACAGCTCGTAACATCGGATGATGTTGAATTACCTTTTGAAAACTTTTTGAAAGACGATTGATATTCAATTCTGTTTCATATTCAAAATAAGTTTGAGGTGAAATACCACTTAATTCAAACTGTGAATTCCGTCCTAACATGTACGCTGTCTGAACCTCTGTTAAGGGAAATGGCTTAGACAAATCTTTAACATGGGTTGGTCTATTTTCAAAGTTTTCCGTTTTATGCTCTAACTTTACACAAGTACTAAGTTGAGCAATCGTGGGATGCTTAAAAAAATCTGTTGTACTTATTTTTAAGCAGTCTTTTCTTAATAAATTAATTACCTGAAGTGCTTTAATCGATTCTCCTTTTAAAGCAAAAAAATTATCATGAATACCGATTCCCTCAATCTCCATAACTTTTTCCCATGCATGCACCAATTTTTGTTCAATTTCATTGCGCGGGGCAACGTATGGAATTGATACATAATCGGTTTGTGTTATATCTAATAACCTTTTCCTATCTACTTTCCCATTTGGATTCAACGGAATCTCTTCCACCTGAATCATTTTTTCAGGAATCATAAACTCAGGTAATTTATCACTTAAATATTTTCTGATTTCATCAAAAGAGACCTTATTATCCGATACATAGTACGCAGCTAATAATTTCCTATTTCCATATACTTGATCAACAACGATAGCTTGGTTTATTTCTGGATATTCCCTTAACTGGCTTTCGATTTCTCTTAATTCAATCCGATATCCCCGAATTTTTACTTGATGATCCATTCGACCTAGATATTCAAGTTCTCCATTAGGCAACCAACGAACGAGATCACCCGTATGATACATCATTTCTCCTGCCGTAAAAGGACTCGGTACAAACTTTTCATCTGTCAGTTTAGATTTCCCAAGATACCCTCGTGCTACCGCCACGCCACCAATGCAGAGTTCACCCGGAATTCCAAATGGTTTTAATTGACCATACTTATTCAATATATAGGAATGATAATTCGGGTTGGGACTTCCAATCGTAACTTCTTTGGCAGAGCTCAAATCTTTTACTGTTGCACAAATGGTTGTTTCTGTAGGACCATAAATATTTAAAATTGTCGCTTCACTGATGCATCGAATTTTTTCAACCAAATCAATGGAAAATGCTTCTCCTGCTAACAAAATAGATTTTAAATCGTTTAGAAAATTTGCCCCTTCTGGATCACTCAAAATCACTTCCATTCGCGATGGCGTTGATTCCCATAAATCCACCTTATGTTCTTTGACCAAATAAGCCAATTCTTTTGTTGCGAACTGATCCTCTGTAGCAATAACTACTTTCGAACCTTGTGTTAAAGGCAGACATATTTCTAACAAGGAGATATCAAAAGAAACACTAGCAAGAAACAAGAATGACTGATTATCTTTTACTTTTTCTCTCATTACACTTAAAAAATGGACAAGAGATTTCTGTTCTACCATTACCCCTTTTGGATTCCCTGTCGATCCTGATGTGTAAATAACATAAGCTAAATCATTAGGATAACTTTCTCGAACTAAATTACTTTCCTCACCTTGGAAGAGATATTCCTCATCAAGATACAGCACTTCACCCGCAAATTGCGGCAATTCTACTTCTGTTCGCTTGCTCAGTAAACATTTCGCTTGACTATCTTGTAACATATATTCAATTCGTTCATTTGGATAGTTAGGATCGATTGGTAAATACGCTGCTCCTGCTTTTAAAATCCCCACCATGCCAATGATCATTTCCAATGACCGATTTACCATAACCCCAATAATACTTTCTTTCGAAACACCCTTACTTTGAAGAATAGAAGCCAATTGATTTGCTTTTTTATTCAATTCTCTATATGTCAAAGATTGATCATTACAAACAACAGCAATTTGATCTGGGGTTTTTAACACTTGTTCCTCAAACAAATCTTGAAATGATTGAGACAATTCTATGTCCGCCTGACCTTGATTCAATTCTTCTAGCAACTCTTTCTCTTTTTCTGAAATGATACAAATATCTTTCACAGCCAAATTCGAATTTGTTGACACTTGCTTTAAAACATAAAGATATGAATTTGCAAACTGTTGCAAAGAAGAGAATGAATGAGACTTGAAAGAAATTTGAATTTCAGATTCATTATGTATTTCATTCCATTTTCTTTGTATCCAGATGGCTAAATTATTCTCTGCATATTCTTCTATCGAATTTTTATTATGTAATCCTTCCATCCCAATAACAATTTGAAAAGGAGTTAAATGGTGTTTCGCTAATAATTCAGAGAGTGGATAACTCTGATTGTCATACCCGAATAAAGTCGTTTGTTCAATCTGATTTACTACTTGTTTAAAGCTGTGATGCGGATGGATTTCACTTCCTAAAGGAATCAACTTATTAAGATTCTCGCTTTGTTCAATATTCTTTTCAATTACAGGAATACCAATAGTAATCCTTTCTTGATCTGTATAGTGTGCCAAACAAATCCTTAACGCGGCCTGTAACCAGCTAAATAATAATAAATCTTGAGACTTAATTACTTTTTGTATACTTTTACTAAACTCTACATTCATTATGACTTGAACGTGCTCGCAAGGATTTTCTTTATTTAGTTGGTAACCGCTATTAAATACAGAAAAATCGAGAACCTCGGAAAATAACTGCTCCTTCCAAAAAGCCTCTACCCCTTTATTTTCATGAATCGAACTTCGATCTTTAATGTGCATTTTTATCTTTATCCCCCTAATATTCATTTCATCTATTCGTTAATTTTCAAGCCAACTTCAAGCCCATGGAGAAATACTTGATGGTTATCCAAACATAAAAATTGCTGAATCTTTTCAAATTTCATATGACCAACTGAACAAACGCCTAAATTCAATGTCTCAGCCACCATATTTAAGGTAGCAGTGATAATACCAGACTCAATACAAGCAAATAAATATCCATCTGAACCGTATTTCGGGATGGAAGCGTTCGCATTATAAACCAAATAAACTGAAAAGGCAGACTGAGTAAATAAATCTTGGTTAATTGACTCATGATCACTTTTGATTACTTGATCAATATTATTTACAATAACAAGACAGTTTTTTGATGGGTTATAATAATAAAACCCAGCTTTCATACCTTCTATACGTTTTGGTTTTATATAAATAAAGATATCAATAGGGTAGAGTCCGCCTGCACTTGCGTAATGATAGTATATATTTTCTTTCCTAACCTGTTTTAGAGTTGATATGAATTGGGAAAATTCTAAAAAACTAATATGTTTTTTCATATCAAATTGGCGACAAGACCTACGTTCCTTGATTATAGTGGGTAACTCATTTGTTGTTTCAAGTTGAATTTCGGTTGACCGCACAGCATGGTGTGTTCGATTCAATTGTTGACTCATATACTTATCTAAATCTTCTTTAGAAAAGCGAATCTGGTTGCTATATGGATTCGGAAAAATCTTTTCTTGTGTGGAAAATACTTCTCTTGGGGGTAATATGTTACTTACTAACACACGATTTTTTATCATAAGCTCTATTGTTTTTTGTGTCTCTTCTACATTTCCTAACGAAAAGTGCTCTACTAGTTCACTAATTTTCACACCTTTTTGAGTCAAAAAATAAAACTCAGGAAACCATTCAGACAGAACGCCTGCAAATCTTGTTTCTCCTATCAAAATTTCATTATGCAACTTCTCCCAATGCTTAATAGGAGACCAGTAATAAATTTGCTCGCTCATATAACCCTCCATAAATGTTTTACTTATTTTCAAAATACAATTTTCTAATCTACAAAAATAATCTTTAGATTCTGCCCCTTGTCTCATAGTGATTATAAATACATGTACTTCAACGAAGCTTGAGAATAATAAAATAACTTTTTCTTCATTAAATTTTTTTATTTCATCATAAAAAATGATTTTTTATTAGACATTTCACATCCTTTCCCATAGTAATCCTATAAGGTATAAACCATTTAGAACATTGAGAATTTTCATGTATTTCCAATGTGAAATTATTGTAATGGATTGGAAAGCAGATGGAAATAGTTATTAAACAAAATAATATTGAGAAAGTTTTATTTGTTATAGCGATAAAATTTTCTAATGAGATTTATTACAAATAGATTAAGAAAAGAATTTGAAATTTTTCTTTAGAAGTTAGTGTAAAAATGCACATACTATTACATACAAGTGAGTTACTAACATATCGTATTTAAAATAGAGAAAAGACACCATTTAAGGTGTCTTTTCTCTATTTTAATTCCATATACTTTTGCATCTTTGCTATTTTTTAAACGATTTGTAGGAATTAATACAACTCGAACATCTAGCCCGTTAGATATTCGAATATATAATAAAAATTATATAAATTAAGAATGTGCTTCAGATAATTTTATAAATAAATACAAAGATATCTTCTCCTCCTACTGTTACAATAGCAATAATCTCTTGTCTATTTTCATTATTAAATTGTAATATAATTACAGTATGTGAAATTATATTACTTTAACTTTAAAAGCGAAGTGAAAACAACCTTCACTTCGCTTTTTTCATTTGCAATCCCTATTCAATTTGCTCAATTCAGTATATACTTTCACATTATTTGCTTTTATTTAATCGGTTTCTCTGTTTTTAAAACTAGTGAACTTAATGCAGGAACTTTAATTTTATTGTCATGGACAACGTAAAGTGTTTTACTTCCCGCCTGATTCTCGTTTACTAGCACTTTCCATGGACCTTTCGATGGAAGTGTTATGTCAACGGCTTCCCTATTTGCATTGTGAGCCACCATAAAGTATTCGCTTTTATTCCCACTTCCCTTTCCATCTATTGTATAAGCTACAACATTTTTGGGAACATCGATAAAAGCTACATACTTTTTAATTTGCTCTGCAGAAGTCATACGAAAAGCTGGGTATTTTTTGCGTAAATCTATTAAGCCCTTCATATACTCTACTTCATTATTAAATGCTGCACGGCGTAACCAATCCATCTGGTTAATAGAATCAGGAGATTTATAACTATTATGATCACCATATTTTGTGCGCATAAACTCTTGTCCTGCATGTAAGAATGGAATACCTTGTGATGTTAATAAAATAGAAGAAGATAATTTATGCATTTGTTTTCGCATTTCTTCACTGTCACCTGAATTAGTCAACTCAAGTTTATCCCATAAAGTATGATTGTCATGTGCTTCCACATAAGTTAGCACCTGCTCCGGATCTTGATAAGTAGACGAATTTGTATCATAGTCAATACCGGCTGTAATGCCTTTTTTAATACGGTCTTCCATGTTTTCCTTTCCATTTACAAAACCATTTTCTTTCTCCTCAAATACACTACCTTTCAATCCATCACGAATATTATCGTTAAAATGAGCAATCCCTTTCATTTTCTCCGCATTTTTTTGATTTGCTTTCAATTCAGCTGCAAGAGGTGTATTTAAATCCCAGCCTTCTCCATGCAGAATAATAGAAGGATCAATTTGATTAACAGCTTTACGTATCTCATTCATCGTTTCATAATCATGAATACCCATTAAATCAAAACGGAACCCATCTAAATTGTATTCTTTTGCCCAGTATGTGACGGAATCTACCATAAATTTTCTCATCATCTTTCGTTCTGAAGCGGTATCATTCCCTACTCCAGTTCCATTTGCTAATGTTCCGTCTTCATTATAACGATAATAGTAACCTGGAACTAACTTATGAAAATTTGATTCAGCGGCATTATACATATGGTTATATACTACGTCCATCACAACACGAAGATTATTATCATGCAATGTTTGAATCATTTGCTTTAATTCAGTTATTCGAACAGTTGGCTCAAAAGGATTTGTAGAATAGGAGCCCTCTGGGACGTTGAAATTTTTCGGGTCATATCCCCAGTTATATTGTGGTTCATTTAAATTCTCTTCATTTACTGAAGCATAATCAAATATCGGTAAAAACTGAACGTGAGTAACACCAAGATCTTTCATATGATCAAGTCCTGTTTTTACACCTTCAGGCCCTTTTGTTCCTTTTTCTGTTACACCTAAATATTTTCCTTTTTGCTTAATACCACTTTCAGGTTGAATGGAAAGATCGCGTACATGCAATTCATAAATAATAGCATCTTCCGGATTTTTAAATTTTGGCTTTTTATTTGCTTTCCATTTTTTCGGATTTGTTTCTTCTAAATCAACAACTGCACCTTTATCTCCATTTACAGAAGCAGCACGCACATACGGATCAACCGCTTCAGTCCACTTATCCCCAATTTTCACCTTATACGTATAAAAGAGACCTTTTTGGTTCCCTTTAAGTTCTGCTTTCCAAGTTCCCTTTTCACCTTGTTGCATGTTTATTTCAGTACCTATTTTATCGCTCCATTTTTTATATGTAACTAACTTCGCTTCACTCGCAGTAGGAGCCCATAAACGGAACTTTGTATGTTGCGGAGTATATATATTCCCTAAATCATTACCACCATAATAAAATAAATTATCAAATTCCTCGCTACGAATGACTTTACCGATTTCAGTATTCGCATCAGCTAAGTTTGCTATTTTAACTTTGTATGTTTGTTTTAAATCAATTTTCTGTTCCGTAATTATTTTAACCTTATTAGTAATATCTCCACTATTTTTATCATAAGGACTAATTCCCTTAATTTTAACGCCTTCAATTTCAATTTTCTGTTCCTTAATATTAAACGGAATATTAGTATTTATAGTGATTTCATTAAAACTATCAATAGTAGCTTTTTGAATAGAGAGATCAGAAGAAGGCTTAGAATCATATACTTTTTCATCACCCGAAAGGATCCATACTTCAGCACGACCATCCCTTATATTTTCAACCCAGTGATCACCTCCATCTTTTTCCCATTCATTGGTACGAACTATAAACCCTACACGATTATAGTCACCATCTATTTTTATCTTAGCGTATTTTCCAAATTCATCTTCACCAGTAAATTCATAAGATTTACCGTTTGCATTTTCTCCCCATACCCAAAGATTCCAGTCTTTTGTATTTCCAGATTTCTCTTTGTAATGAATGATAACTTCAGTTGTTTTCGAATTTGAAACTGCCTTCACACTCTGAAAAGAGAAAACAGATGATAACATAACGATTATGGTAAGTAATAAAAACGATTTGTTAATTAATTTTTTTGTAATTTGCACCCCATACACCCTTTCTTTAAATATTACGAACAATTTATTATGCTCATACTACGAAACACGGTTTAAATTAATCTAGAAATCTCTTTTACTTCACCCCCATATTGACTATTTTCACGTATGTATTTCAATGATCTTTTAATACGAAAATCAAATATAAGATGGAAACAACCCTTACGAAAACGTTTGCATTAAAACTCAAAAAAATAGATTTGTTTATTCCTTCTTATATTTGTAAATACTAAAAGATCAGGGAAATCATTTTAAAGCAATCGTTTGTTATCGCTTTCATTTTATAGCACTTACTATTAAAAGGTCAATATATTATTAATTTTCTGTTTTTATATCCTTGAAATCTTATATATTTGTCGTAACTTATTGAAGATAGATGCCTGATTATTGCTTAGTAATTTTATTTTCACTAATACATTGCTACGTAAAAAATCAGCTAATATCCTTAAAATGACATTAGCTGATTTTCATAATGTATTAATATATGAATGAAAACTATATTTCTAACTTACTTAATTTTTGCTGCATCAAATGCCTTTTGCACTGCTTGAACTTCAGCTGTATTCGCCCCATATTTATTAGTTGCCACTCGAATACATGCTGATTTCAATTCTTTGAAATTAGATGTCATGTTTAACTCATCTGTATTTGCATAATAGAAAATATCAAACATTTTATCTTCACCAATTCCTTTAACAGTTACTCCGTTATGAGTTCCACCTTTTGCAATGAGATACGCAACTTTATTAATAATGCTTGAATTAAAATGAACGCCGCCTTGATCCCATCCATTAAAATCGTTAAATTCACTGTAATCATCTGGATAAGGTACTCCAAGTGAAGATGGAACAGAAGCTGGGTTTTCCATATCACGGAAAACAGATCCAGTTTGTTCGCCCATTGTCCAGTTAAAGCTTCCATTATTTACGTATTTCTCAATAGATGTTCCCATAATATCAGATAGCGCCTCATTAATCGCACCAGATTCACCGTAATATTCAAGATTAGATTCGCTAGAAGTAACAGCATGTGTAAATTCATGTCCAGCAACGTCATATGCTTTAACGATAGGATCGCCATATACAAGCATACTTCCATTATTAGCACTTAATGCATTTTGCCAATTTTTCGGATCGTTCGTATCTTCAGAATCCCAAGCATGTACAACTGAAACTACCTTTTGTCCCTTATTATCAAAACTATTACGCTTATATTTATCTTTATAAAAATCAAATACCTTTGTTGCTAAGTAATGAGCACTTACTGCTTTTGGATCGTTAAATGTTGTTGAAGTGCTGGTTGCTAATGTACCAGGATAATAGCTTTCTTCTTTAGTAATATCTCTGTAATTCACATCATATGTTTCAATTCCTTGCCCTCTTGTATAATCAGCAAGTGCATATTTGCCACTACTTTGTTTAGAAATACCAAATGAACGAGATATACCTAAATCATCTTTTCCTGTTCCAGTTAATGATGTAAGACTACTTTTTTTACTTTCCTTTAAAGCTCCAACTAGTTTTTCACTTGCTTTTAAGTTAGATTCTTGTACCATATTTTTTAACATATCACCATTTTGTGCATTTACTAAATAAGTTCCGGAAACATAGTTTGGTGTTGCCGCTTCAAATGTAACTTGGTATGCATTGCTAGCTTGTCCATTATTTTCATCAACAAAAATAACTTCCTTAACTTCTGGCTCAGAAATAAACTTGATATCGTTCCCGTATTTCGTATAAATATATTGTTTCGCTTCATCTTTTGATAGATTAATAGGCTTTTTCAATTCTTCTTGTTTTAAATTTTGCGCGCTATCGCCTGAAACACTTTTAATAACACCCTTATTATCTACGTGTGCAGTTAATTGATGGCCATATACTTCTTTTCCTTCGTATGTTTGCTGCATACGCACAAGTGTTGTTCCATCATACGAACCACGTTTTTGAAGAACTTTATAATCTACTCCTGTTTCTCCATTGACTTGCTTTGAAGAAAGAGCTTGTTCAGCTTTCTCCTTAAGAGCATCTTTTACTACATTCTCTGGTGTTTTTTGTGACGGTTGTGTAAGTTCACCTGAACGGAATGAGTCCTCCTGAATTTGAACTTGAAGTTGATCTGTTTCCTCTGCATGACCTATTCCGTATGGTGCCACAGCTGTTAAAGCTAATCCTGTTGTTAATGCTACTTTAGTTAATGTCTTTGTGTTTTTCATTTTTTCACCTCGTATAATTTTTGAAATAGAAAGCTTGTACAAAGTATACTGTCTATTTATGTCGAAAAAAAGAGAAAATACAAAGTTTATGTAATATTATGCAAAATTACATAAATGTGGTCGATAAAATAAAAAATGAGCCCTTTTAAGTGCTCATCCAATTGGTTAGTCGTTAATTATCTATATTCATTCTAATCAAAGTACACTTATATCTTATTAACAACATAAAAAACCACTCTTTACTATTTTAAGAATAGTAGATAAATACTTTAGTGAGGCAACGCATATACAAGTTAGATTTTTCAATATAATTTTGTTATTTATGTCTATAGCTGCATGGATTGGAACGTTTTGAGACTACTGAAGTCTTATATGAGTTTCAGGCTTTTTATCTTGTCAAAAATATCTTTTAAAGATAAATTTTTCTCCCCATTTAAATATAGAAAAGGACGTATCTATTGCATGTTATTAACTTAAGGTATGTTCTTTTAAAGCATATTATAAATATGCATAGTGAGAAATGAAAAACCCCCTGAATTTTTAAAGCGATCCAGGGGATTTTTTACCGATGATTCTCTATATTTCCATACCGATCACAAACTTTTTTAGGATAATGGTATGTCCAAGTTGAATAGTTTTTTGCACGAGAGCCATCTTTTTTATATTTATTTAATTATCCTACTAAGTTTTTTGTAAAATTCACCTTTTCTTTTTACATGATTAAACTGATTTGGATTAATATTAGCTTTTTGTGAGAGTGCTACAATCTCTTCTTTTGTAATTGAATCTTTAGTATTTATAGATGCTATATTTGTATATTTTCCATCTTCTGTTTTTGGGATTTCTAAAATCCCTTTATTTACAAGATCAACTACAGCCTTATGCTCTGAAGAATGTGTATCTACACCAGTAATTTTCCAATTATGCATAACTTTTGGCGTGTATACACCGTTCTTTACCTCTTTTAAATATGTAATAGCAAGGTTACGAATGGTTCCACCTGTTTCTCCGAATGCATTCTCTTGTTTAGATGACCAAGTTTGTTCAAATTTACGTCCCTCTAAAGCTCCCCCTTTTGCCTGAAGAGCCTCCATTCTATACGCATTCATTCCTAGCGTCATAACATCGCTCATTTTAATTGGTTTATTTGTACGAATAGAGCGTAAATTTGTAATTCTACTACCATATGGTTTTGTTAAGTCAATTTCGTATTTTACGCCTCCAAAGAAATCGTTCGTACTGTATTTAGACGCACGACGGTTTTTATCAAAGCTAACTGTTACATCTCCGGCACGAGATGAGTTAAAATATCCTGCTGCCCATTCCATATAGTCTTTTAAATCTTTTCCAGTTATCTTATATACTGTAATTTCTCCCAAAGCATATTGATAATTATAAGCAATATCTTTCTTCTTTATAGGACCTATATCCAAACGGGCATAATCATTATCAATTTGATGGGCTACTACATCCGCCTTACTGTAATGGAGCATGACTTCATGAAAGAAATCTGATAAAGGTGTCTCTTGAATCTGCACACTTGGAATACCCTTTATTTCATTTTGAGGAACAAGGTTTCTACCCTTTAATCGGGCGACTACAACATTTGCATCTCCTCTCGCATACTCATGAAAAGGTGTTAGTGTTTCTTCAAGTGTAGAATCAGATAATACTGTAGTTCCATCAGCATTTTTTACAGGTATAGCGGTAGCTGTTTTATCTTTTAAAACAAGCTTCCCATCTTGCTTTGTAAAAGTAAGGTCAATACGTGAAATATGCGTTCCGTATTTATCTGGTTCTGTAATAATTACGCCATTTACAACTTCTTTTTTTACAAGTTTATGCATATGAGCCGCAAAAATAGCGCTTAGTTCCGGACAAGCATTCGCAATATCTTGAACACCAGTACCTGGGATTCCATTCTCATTTTCTAGTCCCATATGCATAACCCCTACCATTACATCTACTTTATCTTCTAATTCTTTAATAGCCTTTTTTGTCTCTTCTACTGGATTTTTCACTACTAAACCATCCAAATGATCTGTCCCTTTTTCAAAATCACTAATCATTGGTGTATTCATACCAATAATCCCGACTTTAATTCCACCTTTTTCAACAATCGTATATGCAGGAAGAAAACGCTCTCCATTTTCCTTATAAATATTTCCTGCTAACGTCTTTCCCTTGTATTGCTCACTAACTTTTTTCAATGTATCTAATCCAAAGTTGAATTCATGATTTCCAAATGCCCAGGCGTCATATCCCATTGTATTCATTGCTACCATCATTGGCGATTGTGGCTTATCGTTGAATAATTCTACTGAGTTTCCTTGAATTGTATCCCCGGCATCTACTAATATGGTATTTGGATTTTCTTGACGTACCTTCTTTATAACCGTATAAAGCTGCGTCAAACTTCCACTCATATTTGCTCCATCAAGCGCATAATCCCAAGGCATAAATCTACCATGAATATCTGCAGTACCTAACAATGTAATATTAACATTAGATTCCTCAGCCTTAGAAATAGCTGGTTTGACTGTTACTGCTGTTACAAGAAGCATAAGAATAATAAAATTGCATACATAGTTCTTCCATTTCATTTTTTGCATAATAACAATATTTCTCCCCTTTTTGTACTGTCATAAAGTTGCTTGAACTTTAAAAATGTAACTTATTATTCAGAGAAATTCAACTACAAAAGATAATTTTGGAGGTGGTTTTGCTGTGAAAATATAGAGAATAAAATGCATATATCCCCTAACAGAATAGTATTTTATCGTTTTCTAATAAAATACTTTTTCCTCCAACGTGTGAAGAGCGCTAAACCCACGGTAGATGTATACGTACTTTCAAAATTTTGGACATACAACTCATTTTCGGATTTTATTTCTAATTTTTTCCTTCTATATGAAAATACTGAGATCACTTCCAAAAATAATAACCCCGCTCTTCATTTAAGACGGGGTTACACTTATACAGCAAATCGGATTCAGATTTTTTTCAAATGTTCGTTTCCTCTTCAGGAGTAAAATCTGCTAGTTTCGTATTTTTTTCTGCTTATTGGTTGCTTTCAACTAAATTCATCATAATTTTAATCAGGACTTGTATTTTATCACTCGAATCCTTGATGCTATCCCAAATCGCTCAATAAATAGATAATGATTTTTACTTTTCAACTCCACAAAGCAATTTTATCTCTTTGATTTGTTCTATATGACGCTGTTCATGCAAATAGATCAGTTCTATCCACTGATCAAGGAGTAATTCTCCAAGAGCTGGATGCATCACTGATTTTTTCGCTAATATAGATTCATCTTCTATTGTACTCAGGAAACGCATCAATTCTTTTCTAGAGTTGTTTAACAAATCAACCATTTGCTGCACTTCAAATACTTCTATACTTGGTTCAATCATTTCTGGGGCTATAAATTTTATCGATCTATCTAATACAATAGCGTGAATTTCTTTACGCTCATTTTGGATACTATCCATCTTTTTTAATCCTGCCGAAATAACTGTTATAACTCTCTCATCTAATAAAACTAAGTGATGACAAACTTGTGCTATACTCCATTTATCCTTATCTGGTTTTCTATTAAATTGAGCATCACTTAACAAAGTAATTTCCTCAAATAATTGATTTCTCGTTTCATAAAACTTGTCATTTACAAATGTATTCATGTGAATTCTCCTTTCGCTAGAACCTACATACTTAAATTCCTACGCTAGAAATATTCTCTATGGAAAAAAGATTTTCCTTCACTATTATTCCAATCCAATCTTTTCTTTCTTTAGTAGGTTCTCTAATTCATGCTGAAATGTATGAGTTCTCTCAACATCCTTGAAGATTTCCTTGAGGTTATTATGCGCTACAGCTACATCATAATACTTTCCACGGAATCCTTTCAATATAACTACATAAAACGTTCCTAATTATCAATCTAGCATTAAATATATGTAAAAAATCACTCTATTCATTCATTTTTAATGCTTATGTATGTACATTTGTTAATTTATTAGTTATATTATGGGTATTGAATGATTACGAAAAGTTAATAAATCGCTTGTAAACACCTTATATTTTTATATCCGTGAAAACTACAAAATGTATAAAATTCCATTTGTCAAATGAATTTAATGCGGAAGGAGGTTTGTGGTTACTTCATCGGGATATAATAATCAGTTTTGAACTGATAAAAATATAGGAGGCGACATAATGTTTCGTACGATTTCAAATTTCATGAGAGTAGCTGAGATAAGAAACAAAATTCTTTTTACACTAGCGATGCTAATTGTTTTTCGAATTGGCACGTTTATTCCAGTTCCTCATACTAACGCAGAGGTATTAAAAGTACAAGATCAAGCCAACGTTTTAGGTATGCTAAACGTATTTGGCGGAGGAGCACTGCAACACTTCTCAATCTTTGCTGTAGGTATCACACCATATATTACAGCTTCTATCATTGTACAATTACTACAAATGGACGTTGTACCTAAATTTACAGAATGGGCAAAGCAAGGAGAAATGGGCCGTAAGAAATCAGCTCAATTTACTCGATACTTTACAATCATTCTCGCATTCATACAATCCATTGGGATGTCTTATGGTTTTAATAATATAGCAGGTGGACAATTAATTACAGATCAAAGCTGGACTACATACTTATTTATTGCGACAGTTTTAACTGCTGGTACTGCATTTTTACTTTGGTTAGGTGAACAAATTACCGCTAATGGCGTTGGTAATGGAATCTCAATGATTATCTTCGCAGGACTTGTTGCGGCGATTCCAAATGTCGCTAATCAAATTTATTTGCAACAATTCCAAAACGCAGGCGATCAGTTATTTATGCACATAATAAAAATGGTTTTAATTGGACTCGTAATTTTAGCGATAGTTGTTGGTGTTATTTACATTCAACAAGCTGTTCGAAAAATACCGATTCAATATGCAAAAGCTGTTTCAGGAAACAATCAATATCAAGGAGCAAAAAATACTCATTTACCTCTTAAAGTAAATAGTGCAGGTGTAATTCCTGTTATCTTTGCTTCAGCCTTTTTAATGACGCCGCGTACAATTGCGCAGCTCTTCCCTGACTCGAGCGTATCTAAATGGCTAATTGCGAATCTTGATTTTGCACATCCGTTTGGAATGGCGCTTTATGTTGGTCTTATCGTTGCTTTCACATACTTCTATGCATTTATTCAAGTAAACCCTGAACAAATGGCTGAGAATTTGAAAAAGCAAAACGGATATGTCCCGGGTATTCGCCCAGGTAAATCTACAGAACAGTATGTAACAAAAATTTTATACCGTTTAACATTTATCGGTGCGATTTTCTTAGGAGCAATTTCAATATTACCGCTCGTATTCACGAAAATCGCAACATTACCACCTTCTGCCCAAATCGGTGGCACAAGCTTACTTATCATCGTAGGTGTAGCATTAGAAACGATGAAGACGCTCGAAAGTCAGCTTGTGAAACGTCATTATAAAGGATTTATTAAAAAAGTAAATTAATTATGAAAACACACTAGAAGTCCCTATCGCGACCTAGTGTGTTTTTATTATAAAAACTTATAATAACGGAGGTTTTGTCTTATGAGTCAAAGAATGTCTTATTATGACATTTCGCCTGATGGTATGAAAATTATGATGGATATGGAGAAATACACGAAGAAATCTTCAATTAATCGAGCTGTTAGAGAGCTTATAAAAATTAGAGTCTCTCAAATTAACGGCTGTGCTTATTGTATCGATATGCATACTTCTGACGCCCGAAAATTGGGTGAAACCGAGCAAAGAATTTATTGCTTAAATGCTTGGGATGATTGTGATTTTTATACTCCTGAAGAAAAAGTTGCTCTGGAACTATCGGAGCATATTACTCTCATTCCTACTAAAAGAGTTCCTGAAAATCTATATAACCGAGTACGTGAACACTTTGACGAAAAACAATATGTTGACCTTGTGTTAATCATTAATCAAATAAACAATTGGAATCGAATTTCTATCGCAATGGGCAATACCGTAATAAAAAAATAACACTTATCCACCAAACAATATGCGACTGATTTAGTTAAGTGTAAAATAAAATACACCCTATATAAAAACACAGTTGGTTATTTCTCCAACTGTGTTTTTGATTCTACTATCCCTAATCTATATTCTAATGTGTTAATCACTTTCTCTAAATTAACTATTTTTCCTTCTAAAGTTTGAATACGTTTTTCGCTGTTTTCTACATCATTAAACTTTAACTACATCTCTTTTTTTAACAACCTTCCTTGCTTAAAATAAACTCCAAGTGTAGAACGATTCGCTAAAAATACACCAATCAAGATTAAACAAGCTCCAATTCCCATTGCAGGATTTAATGGTTCTCCTAATACAAAATAACCTACAATAACAGCGATTAATGGGGATACATACAACCATGTTGATGGAAATATTGGATTTGTTTTTGATAAGAGCCAATAATATAAACCGTGCCCACCGATTGATCCTACAAATATGAGATATAAAATTGGCCATTGTACATTCCAAGATGTTAATACAGCTAAATTCGGCTGTTCCATTACAACAGATACAATTAATAGCAAAACTCCTCCATAAAACATTTGAATGCCGTTAATGAGAAATGGTGATACGTTAGGTAAATCTGAAAGTATCTCTTTAGAACGAATAGAACCTATTCCATAAAACAACTCTCCTACTAATATAACAAGGCATGCAATACTCCATATGAAAGTAAGTTCTTGATGCATGCCAGGTAAAGATATAAACAAAACTCCTGTAAGTGCTATAACTAAAGCAACAAGTTGTTCTTTTTGCAATTTTGTTTTATTTCTCTTTGATTGTAATAGCAAAATCATCATTGGGGCTGTTGCAGATAGAACTGCAGCTAATCCAGAAGAAATATATTGTTCAGCCCAGTAAAGGGTCGCGAATGTCATAAATGTTAAACAAAAACCAGCATATATAATACGTTTCGATAATAAGTAGGGCATAATATCCTTTCGCTTTAATTTAAAAATAATAATGAGAATAAGGCCCGCCAAAAAGAAACGAATTCCAGCTGAAAATAATGGTGGTGCGCCAGCTTCTATTCCAATTTTTATCGTTAAAAATGTCGTTCCAAAAATAATACATACTAAAATATAATTTAAAATGACCATTTTCCTTCCTCCTTTTTACTCTTGAAATGAGTATAGAGGATATGCTGTATAACAGTGTATCCACGCATATAACAGTTGAATAAAAATATAGTTGATTGTCAGACTGTTTTTCGCTTTAATTAAATTAAAAAGAAAAACAGGTGATTCTATGAAGATAGTACTACGTAAAGAATCCAACATACCATATTACCAACAAATATATATGCAAATTGTTGAGAGAATTCAAAGCGGGATGCTTTCACATGGCGATTACCTCCCTTCTTTACGTTCTATGGCCGATGATTTGCAAATTAGTTTATTAACTGTTCGTAAAGCTTATAAACAGTTAGAAACGAAAGGTTATATACGAATTGAACAAGGAAAAGGTGCCTATATACATAAACGTGTGAATAAAGATTTCAAACCAATCCCATATCAATGGCAACAAACGAAATCCATTAATGTTATGCGTTCTCAATATGTAATGAACCAACATCGTAAATATTTTGATTTTTCACAGGCTGTCCTTTATCCACGTTTATTACCAAATCCGTTTCTTTCAGATGAAATGCACAAATTACTTAATAAGGATCAAATGATACTGGCAACATACGGACCTGTTCAAGGTGACAAAGAACTTAGAGTGGAAATAACAAACTACTTAAAAGAACACCAACAATTAGTTACAGATCCATCTCAATTATTAATTACAAGTGGTGCCCAGCAAGGAATCGATTTAATCGCCCAAACATTATTAAAGCCTGGAGACATAGTGTTAGTAGAAAGTCCGTGTTATGGAGCGGCGCTTGATGTATTTGTTAATAAAGGAGTTCAAATTATCCCTGTTAGTCTTGATAACAACGGCATTCGCTCAGATCTAATCGATGATATTTGTCAAAGAAAGAATCCTGTTTTGTTATATGTGAATCCTACTTTTCAGAATCCAACGGGCACAGTAATGAGTAAAGAAAGAAGAATGGAACTTGTAGAACTAGCAGAGCTATATAACTTCTTCATTATTGAGGATGATTCTTTCGGAGAGATATATTTTGAGGATTTTAAAATTCCCCCTCCAATAAAAAGCTTTGATACAAATGGTCATGTTATATATTTAAAAGGATTTAGTAAAACGTTAGCACCAGGTCTTCGCATCGCGGCACTTGCAGCTGAAGGACATATCTTTGAATGGTTATACGCTGTGAAGGCTTCTATGGATATTGGTAGCCCTTTATTAACGCAGAAAGCACTACTTCCTTTTTTACGAGCGGAACGAATGAAAAATCATTTAGAAAAATTACGTACAGCTTTACAAATTAGACGAGATTTAACAATTGGTATATTATCTCCATTAAAAGAATTAGAATTTGAAATACCTAATGGTGGATTTAACTTATGGGTTACACTCCCACAGTCAATCGATCCTTTTACATTATTACAAAAAACAAATGAAGTAGATGTTTCTTTTTTACCCGGCACAGCTTGTCTGATAAACCATGAAAATCAATATAATCATTTGCGAATTAGTTATTCAATGTTAAATGAAAAAGATATGTTGATTGGATTAGAAAGGTTACATGATACCATTGCTAAGTTTAAATCAATGATTTAAACTCCAAAACAACAACTAACCTATTATTCACACAATAAAAAACCAACACTTTAAAATTTTATTAAAAGTCAAGATATAAGCTGAACCTATTATTAATAGTGAATTCTTATCTAATGTCATACATTAGATTTATAAAAATTAAAAGGATAGAAGAGCTTGAATAAATTCGCCCTATCTATCCTCTTTTTAAACACAAATGACTAATCATAGCGGACTTCGCTGTCACCAGAACCCGTATTGCTCTATTGCTATGCTCAAACTTCTTTTTATTGCTACTTGTTCAATAAGAGCTGTTTTCTTCCTGCATAAAATTTATTTTATAGGGAATTCATTATACTTATTAAAACAACAACATGATATAGACAAAACCAAAGAATAAGCATAATGGACTATAGAACCAAGTGTCATATCTAGCAAACTGAGAATGTTTAATTTTTTTAAAAAATCCAACAAACTTAAAATCACCAATTGCCCTAATAATGAAAACTAAAGCGCAGACAATACTTCCGATTTTAGATAAACTATTTGCTTCGAACCCCTGCAAATAACCTACTTGAACAACAATAATGACACTAGCTAATAGAATAAGAATGGCTACGAATAATGTTCCCCATATTCTCGGAGTAAAAGCAGGCTTATGTTCTCCCTCTTTTACTGGGATAACAGCAGCAGAACCCCATCGACCTCCAAAAGCCCAATAAATATGCAAAAAACTGATAAACCACAGAAGCCCCACAGCTACTACTATTAATAGTAATTTCATTTATTCGCCCCCAATTTTGTAACTTCAAAGATAACATACACTACCGTATGTTATAGTGAAAATTTTGTCCCTTCAGGTTTTATAACCATATTAGGGACATTTATTATCGAATAATCAATTATGCCTCAGCATAATTGCGTCCGGAGGCTTTACTTTTTTCAATGGATGTTTGGACACCCGCTGAAAGAAGTTAAAAGCTCAACCATTTTATCAATATCAAAATTAAGATTTGCTTCAAACCTTGTCATCCATCCTACATACGTTAAATAGGCAAGTCTCGCTCGATCAATTGATTCAGTTTCGTCTACGCCCATTTTTTGATACAATTTTGCAACACAAGAAATTCTTTGTTCTTCTATATCTACTAAACGTGTTGCCACAACAGGATCATATTTAGCCCAAGCATAAATACCATTCTCAATTTTTTTATCTCGATTAAAACTAATCTGTAATAGCTGTTCTAAAGAGGCATCCTGTTGCTCCATACTTTGAACAATCAGCTTTGTTGCATGTACTTCCCAAAAGTCGAGCATAGAATCTAAAAGCTCTTGATGGTCACGAAAATAGTGATAGAAGCTTCCTTTGCTTATTTTTAGCAATCGAGCAAGTGCTTCAATGCGAACTTTATGTATTCCTTCATTAGCTAATTGTTGTAATCCTACTTTTATCCAGTCTTCCCTCGTTAATTGCATATTATCTCTCCAATAAAATACGGTAGCGTATGTTTTACGTTAGATTACTACTATTCTCATTTTTTGTCAATTTTTCATTCTGTTTATTTTTATGAACTTTAATGTTGTTGTTAATCGTAATATTGATCGTCATCACCCTCGGTAAATTGGATAACACGAAAGTCCCTTCAGGATTACTGAAGGGACTTTTACACGTTTGCGAAAAGTGCCTTTATGTACAAGAAGCGCTTTTCAGTCTAAAACTATTTTTTCAGATTGCATTGCTCTAGAAGCTTTTCTAGCATTTCCAAAGTAACTGGTTGTGCTTTAGTAGTTAGTTGATACCCAATCCGTCCATTCGTTTCTACAGTTGCTTGTTGTAAATTCTTGATTTCATGTATACCTTTTTCTCTCAGATGCATAAATAATTGTTGTTCTGACATTTTCGCGCGTAATAAATTCTTTTTTAAGATTTCTCCGTTTTCTATAACAATAATGCTATTTCCATTTAGAAACTTTTCTACTTTTCGTGATTTCAATTCAAAAAAATGAATAATAAGTAAAACACCCGCAAAAATAAACGCAGCAAAAATAGATGGGCCTACTTTCCTACTTAATATAGGTTCTACAATAATACGACCTATAGAAACCACAATAATAATTTCAGCTCTCGTCATTTGGCTAACAGATTTACTACCTGTCAATTTTAAAACAATAATTCCAGTGAGGATTAAAATAATGCTTTCAAAAAGTATATTCATTACAGCCCAATCCTTTAATAGTGAATGTTACTAGTATTCCCATTAAAGGATTTTTATGATATTTTAAAGTATCCATTCTCTTTACGTGCCTTATTCTTTGAAGCACCTCTCTCCCAGCTAGTACTGGTAAAGCATCAACTTTCTTCATTGCTTCTACTTGTGATTCGTTACGAATCATTGCATACACAGTATGACCTTCTTTTATTGGCATTGGTATTAAAGAACGTGCTGTTGCACCTGCTACAAAAATTTTCATATGTGTTCCTTCTTATTTTGAATATCATAATTGAGAAAAGACATATATAAGGTATGTGACAAATATTTGGCTAGTTTTTCATTATTCATATGAAACGTATACTTTTAAAGGATTAATTATCCCTTGACTCAGTTCCTCAAAACATTGTATGAGTGCAGTATAATGTATTTCATGTTGAAAAATTTCTTCTATAAATGGTGTTTGTTCTATTTTTCTAAAAAAACAATCTGCATGTTTTTGATAATCGTATCCGTCACTTGACCCAATGATTTGCAATTCTTTCCGATAAAAGTCGGCGGTTAATGTTAGTTCTACTTTATTACCATCAGAAAGTATACATATTACACCATTACTGTTAAGTGCTTTTTGCAATGTACGGAATCCGCTATTTGTAGCTGAACATTCGAAACCGTAACTATATGTTTCTATTATTTTCTCTTCTGAATCATATATGTTTTTTGCACCAAATTTCTTTACAAAGTCTCTTCTATTTCTATCAGGTTCAACAACATCCACATATTCAACACCTGCATAGTATTTTAAGAAATAACATGTGAGTAAACCCATAACTCCCATTCCAGTAATAAGTACTTTTTTAGCCTGTCGTGGGTTTAGTTTTAATACTCCTTTAGCAGCATCACATGAAAGAATGGATAATAAGGCAACTTTAGGATTTATATAACTAGGTATTCGAATTACTTTATGTTCCTTAACTATTCCGATCGTTTGATGCCCATAAAAAGAAACCACTTTATCGCCTACGTTTAAATTTGTTACTTTATTACCAACTTGAATAACTTCACCATAACTTTCATATCCAGTTTTTCTTGGATAAAAAGGATTTGTATCTGTAACATCCGATTCTTTATACTGTGGTAACTCTGCTCCAATACTAATTGCACCTGCGATTGTTTTAACGATAATTTCATCATCCTGTAAAGACCTAATTTTATCCGTTTGCCACTTCAGTTGTTTAGGCCCTTCTAGAACTAATTTATATTGTTCCATTACTACTCTCTCACTTTATAAAAAATATATTCTCACTAAACTTTAAGCTACAATAATCAATAGGAAAGATTCATCCAAAATTAAAGCTATAATGTTGGCTAGCACTCAACAGTGATATCATGATAATTGAATTTGATGGATATGGAATTAATGAGTATGTTATTGGTCATAACTGTTCTATCAGTAAGTTAAAAAAAATGTATTTTAACGTAAAAAATGAAGAGTTATCTAATGAGGAGCTTATAAATTTATTTTGTGTACGTTATCATTTTGAAAACATTCCAAAGTCATTACAAGAAGACATTAAGAGCGATGTCGTCATTGCCTTAGATACGGACTATATTTATATCCCTAATAGATAACAATAACCCAGTAAACTAAAATGGTTTAATGTAACTTACGATTCAGACAAGAATTTAATAAAATAAGTAATTGCCCAAATAGAAGTCGCGAATTGAGTGACAAAATACATTGTCCATTCGAAAGAAGTCAGTTTTCTCTCTCGTTTAATCTTCTTTAAGTATCTGTAAAATATTAATGTACTCAAAAACATAAGTAATAAAGAGAATTGTTGTAAATCATCGACTATACGTACCGCCATAGATTTCATCACCCTCCTATACAAAATTAAAAACCTACTTTAAGGATATCATTAATTTAGTAATAATTCCCTATTTTTTGATAAACTTCAAAAAATGTTTTGTATATGTGCAAAGATAAATTATTTGTGTACAGTATAAAGAAAAAGAGCACTCAACTCCTGAGTACTCTTTAAACTTTAATTTTGATTTAATACATTCTTTTCAAAATATTTCCCCTTATTTTATAAAGTAAATATCTACTATATATATTAATATTAGGTTATATTATAGAAAATGAAGGTAAACTGTTATTTAAAAGCTTACTCTGGGGTATTTTATATTATATATCTTGGAGTTACTTTACGTTTACGAACCTAAAACAAGCATAACCCCGTTCTTTTTTTAAGAAAGGGGTAAAATAATATGAATTAAATTTGAGTAGCATTGCACCCTATGCCTCTTGGTGCAACAGCGAGGTTCACGCTTTTTTGTTCGAAATCCGCACATCTAAATAGTGCTGATTGTACATAATGCCTAATATGTTTCCGAAGGGATCAACTACAGAAGCGGTGGTGAATCCCACGCCGCGCTCTGTAGGTGCCTCATACTCTTTCGCTCCCATAGACATCAGCTTATTGTAAGTTGCTGTAACATCATCAACATGCCAATACGCGAGCACCAGCTGGACCGGTCACTGTACCAACTGGCGCATAACGACTATCGATTAAACCTAGCTCATGTTGGTAGTCGCCAATGCGAAATTCGGCATATCCTGGACGTTCAAAGTATGGTTCACTTCCTAATAGGTCAGCGTACCATTTCTTTGCGGCTGCTAGATTATCTGTCCAAAAACTAACTGTGGTTAGCCCTCGTAATGTCTGTGTATTGCTCATAATCGATCTCCTCCATAATGTTGAGTAATATTTCCACATACTAAAACGAAATAACACCTTCTGAATTACCTTTAATTCACATATAAATAACCCATTCTCTTATCCACATTCAAGAAAATGCCCTTTTAATGGAAGATCATGAACGTAACGATTTTTTTGTAATTAAACAATAATATTGTGAATCAATAAGAGCAATACATACAAACAAGGCTATTCTATTCAAAACACGCCCCCTCATAATTTTTATTCTTTTTTAAACTGAAAATCCACACGGTTCGTTCGTTTTATTTCCCCAATTACTTTGCCAATCCCTTCTTCAATCTTTTCTTCTTTTACATTAGATACATTTAACTTTAACAATCTCTCTTTATGAAAGTTACTTAAATAATTTTTATCAATAGAATCTATACTTATTTGACTCTTGCTTAAATTTTTAATAAATGTGTCCGTGACTATATTTTTTTTCAACTGTAAACAAGTGTGTATTCCAATTGGATCTACTGTTCTATAAGTAAACAAATGTGGATTTTCATTTTGAATACCTTCTACTACTGCCGCTAGTTTTTTTGACCTATTGTAGTAAGATGTTTTTATTTTATGTTTATGCCGATCAAACATTCCGCTCTTTATGTAAATTTCTAAAGCAGCTTGCGAAATCATAGGACTATCGATATCTAAAATCTTTTTATACTTATAAAAGGCATCTGCAATGGATTGCGGGATGACTGCAACACCGACTCGCAAACCAGGAAAGATGATTTTCGAATAACTTTTTAAATATATAACATGATTACAATTATCTTGGCTGTAAAACGGATCTACTTTTGAATCAGTTTCTAAATCTGCTAAATAGTCGTCTTCTACTATAAATACATTATATTTCTTCGCAAGTTTAATAATCTTTTCTCTCTCTTTTTTAGAATACGAAGTTCCAAGTGGATGATGAAATCTTGGAGTTGTATAAAAGAATTTAATTTTTTCTGTGCTGAATATCCGCTCTAGTTCATTTAAATCTATCCCCTCATGCGTACGCTTAATTCCGATTACAGGAATGTTATTTGTTTCTACATATTCAATATATAAATGGTAACTTGGCTGTTCAATTAGAATCATATTATGTTCATTCGGAAATGGTATTGAAGTTAATATAGCAAGTGCTTGCTGCACACCTGACGTTATAAATATATTATCTTCCTTCGTGAAAACTTGATAGTTTGCTAACTGTTTTTGCACAACCGAAATTAAAGATGGTAACCCTTTCGGTGTTCCGTATATAAACAAATCATTCTTATAGGTATCAATCGCTTTATTAATGCAATGCTGAAAATCTAAGTATGGAAAAACATCTGGATCTGGGGCCGAAGAAGCGAAATCAATAATCTCGTTACTTTCTACGTAACTTCCAGATTTCTTAACAACGTAGTATCCACTTTGAGGTACAGAATAAATAATATGACGCTTTTCCAATTCATGCAGCGCTCGTATTACAGTCGCTTTATTACATTCATATTGTGTAACAAGCGACCGTATAGACGGTAATTTCTTTCCTTCTTTTATCTCACCATTTTGAATCATACTTTCTAAGTCGGTCAAAACATGTAAATATTTATACATCATTACACCTCCTATTTTTTTGTACCGGTACAGTTTGTATTTGTTCACATTGTAGCACTAGATCAGAAGGATTACTATGTACTTATACTGGCCAGTAAGAAATCAACTACTATGAGGTGGAATTATGACAAATACAACAAAAGCATATATATCAGCATTACTCTATTCATTTATTATTGGGTTTTCATTTATGTTTGTGAAACTAGCACTAACCATTACGAGTCCTCTTGATACTCTGGCTCACCGTTTTACAGTTGCCTTCATAGCAGCAACCATTCCGGTTATTTTCGGTTTTGTAAAGTTAAATATATCATTTAAAAACATACTTACACTTTTACCACTCGCAATATTTTATCCAGCATTGTTCTTTGCTTTCCAAGCATTTGGCTTAGTATATACAAGTTCATCTGAGGCTGGAATTATACAAGCAACGATCCCTATATTTACGATGATACTAGCTTCCTATTTTTTAAAAGAATATACGAATACATGGCAAAAAACATCAGTATGTATTTCTGTCATAGGTGTCATTTATATATTTGTTATGAATGGTATAGGGGCTCATGAAACGAGCTTTATCGGTGTTATTCTCATTTTATTATCGGCATTATCATCTGCTTGCTACAATGTATTAACTCGAAAAATGACAAAGAAATTCAAGCTGATGGATTTAACATACACAATGACAGCAATCGGTTTTATTAGTTTTAATTTCATCGCAATCATTGACCATATGAACAAAGGTACAATAACTGTATACTTTAAGCCATTTACGAATGGAACATTCCTTATCTCCATTTTATATTTAGGATTACTATCTTCCTTACTGACAGCATTATTATTAAACTATTCATTATCTTATATTGAAGCAGCCAAAATAAGTGTTTTTAGCAACTTATCTACACTTATTACCATTATCGCAGGCGTTGTATTCTTACACGAGCAAATTGCCTACTATCATATTGTCGGTACACTTATGATTGTTCTTGGAGTAATAGGCACAAATTTTCTAGAAAAAAAAGGAATCATAGCGAAAAAGAAGAATACCTCCTTGAGTAAATAAAAAGTGAGGGGTAAATAATGCAGAACTCTAATACGATCGATATCCGTAATATACATGAGCTAGAGAACGAATTATCTACTTTATTAAGTAAACCCATTTCTTCAGGAGAAGATTTAGAAAATTGGCTGAAAATACAGTCGAAATTAATATGGGAAATCGAAGAACAATTGAGATCACACTATATTGACTTTCAATGTAATACAGATAACAAAGAAATAAAAGATACGTTTGAATATGATCAACAATATGTAAGGCCTCTTTTGAAACGTTATCAAAATTCCTTTGATAATAAATATTTAGAGTCACCATTTCGAATGCAACTTGATCCAAAAACTTATAGCTTACTAGATAAAAAAATAAAAAATGCGCAAACATTATTTTGTGAAAAGAACATTGATTTAGAAGTAAAAGAAGACAAATTAGTAACCGAGTACTTCGAAATTACAGGCAGTTTGACTGCACTATGGGATGGCGAAGAAAAAACAATTACTGAACTACAGTCTTACTTACAAAATCCGAATCGTGATATACGAAAAAAAGCAAAAACGCTCATTTCTGAAAAATTTTTATCTGTTGAAAATAATTTACAACATATTTTAAATGAATTAATTGCAATCCGTCACCAAAAGGCAAAAAACATTCAATTAGATAATTATCGTGATTATATGTTTAAAAAACATGAACGTTTTGATTATACGGCTGATGATTGCTATGAACTTGCAGAATCCGTTCGTAAATACGTTGTGCCACTTATTGATAATATATTTAATGAGAAAAAAGCTGAACTTCAAGTAGATACACTTCGTCCGTGGGATCTAAAAGCAGCCGCACCAAATCAAAAAGTATTAAAACCCATTGAAGACGAGAGTGATTTAATCGAAAAAAGTTCTCATATTTTACAAAAACTAGACCCAGAATTTTCTGCATTATTGAGCCGTATGCATAAAAATGATTGCTTAGATTTAGAAAGTCGTAAAGGAAAAGCACCTGGAGGATTTTGCGAACACTTACCTGCTTCTCAATTATCTTTTATTTTTATGAATCTCAATCATACACATTATGATGTTACTACTTTCCTCCATGAAATGGGCCATAGTATTCATAATGAATGTATGAAGCAGCTAAAGCTACAAAAATATTTAGAAATCCCTTCAGAATCAGCTGAGCTAGCCAGCATGACAATGGAATTGTTTTCGATGGAGTATTGGGATACATTTTATGAGAATACAGAAGAATTTATAAAAGCAAAATTAGATTTCTTTAAAGATATTGTTAAGTATTTACCACAAATGCTTATCGTTGATCAATTCCAACATTGGATGTATGAAAATCCAAATCATACTGCTAAAGAAAGAAATGAAAAATATTTAGAATTACATAACACTTACCAATCGAATGTGGTAAATATTGAAGGTTATGAAAACTGGATAGCAACTGGCTGGTTACCTGTACTACACATATTCGAAATACCCTTCTATTATATTGAATATGCAATCGCGCAACTTGGTGCATTGCAAATGTATAAACAATACAAAGAGAATCCTAAACAAGCACTACAAAATTACAAAAAAGCATTATCTCTAGGTAGCTCTGAATCCTTACCAGAGGTATATGAAGCAGCTGGAATTCGTTTTGATTTTTCTAGTGAGACAATAAAAGAATTAATGGCATTTGTAGAAGAGGAATTGGAATTACTTAAACAAATATAAATTGAATCTTTATCTCGCTTTATTAATAAGCTCTATATATTGTAGGTCCCCATATCCTATTGTTGGAAAAAGATTAAACAACCTTTTTAGTAACTCTTGTGTTGGTAAATCTTTATTTTTGGAGATATACTTTACTACTACATTATTTTCTTTTAGCATCTCTAAATATAAATCTATCGCCTGATACATTACAGGTAGTATCTCATGAGATGGCTTTTTATGATTTACTAGAACTTCATTGTAAACAGAAAAATAGTTCCCTAATTCAAGTTCAATTTGACTTACTTTAAATTCATCCTCTCTGAAGCTATTTAAGTATACTTTTCCCTTATAATCAGACTGTTCAAGGTAAGAAAGTACGGTAAGTAGATTCATTTGGCAAAACATATCCTCACCAAACCATAAAACGATACATTTATACTCTTTTTTAAAAAGATTCTCTAAAGGATGAATAACCTTTTTCATATAATTTTCTACAGTACCTTGATGTCCTTCTGCCCTTTTTTTAATAAACTCATCATCAAAAATCTGTGCAGTAGTCGCATTTACACACATAGCTTCATTAAATGGAGCGTAATCAGACTCCCCCATTAGTCTTTCACTTTTAAATTCTTCATACATAAATTGACCATTTAATATGTTTAGTACATCTTTATCAAACAGCTCACTCTTCGCATTTCGTAACTGATTAACTTCAACTTTTCTAGAAAAATTCATTCTATCCCACTCCTTGCCATCATTGATTGAGAGTTTAATAAATGATTGAACCGGTATTTTGTTAAGTTGGAATTTTCCTGGGGTTATACCAAAAACAGTTTTAAATGCTCTACTATAAGCCTCTTGCGAAGAGTAATCGTAATCAAATGCGATATCAATTATCTTTCTATCATTCGTCAAATCTTCCGTTGATAAATACAATCTTCTAAGAAGAATATATCGTCTAATACTTATCCCTGTTACTTGATGAAATTTAAACGAACAGAAGTAAGGAGAATACCCCATATAATCAGATAATTTATCTAATGAAAACTCCTTTTTTAAATTGCCCTCAATCCATTCAATCATTAGCTGTATATGTTCATTCATTTATCTCCCTCCTCACTAAATATTATAAGAAGTATCCACTTCTTTCTTTTGATATTTCTTGTGGTTTATAACATTAACCACCCTCTAGAACCTTTAAATATCATATGTAATTACTCATTTCATATTTTTTCAGCTATCTTATTTTGTCATACATTTACTTAACTTTCCAATAAAGTGAAACTTTAATCAGTGGGGAGTTTGTTCCTCCCCACTGATTATTATCCCATACTAATCGGACTTTTACGGGATAAATCTTTTTTAAAGGATTCTACCAAATAAAACACGAAATTTGTAAGTTAAGGAACTAGTAGTTTTGTGAGTGGAAAATTTATGTTTGGAAAGAAAGTTAAAATGAATAATATAGAAAAAGAGATACTTAAACTAATTAATAAACTATATCCAAATGATTGATTTTCAAGACTGTGAAAAACATTTTTACATATTCGATTTAGCTGTTCCAGTCTATAGCGCGAAATGAGTAAAAAAATAAATGATCCACTATTTTAATAGGGATCAAAACAAATACTTGAAAACATCTTTTATTTACAGAGGTGTACTCTCTGCCAATCTAGCTGCGCTAATAATAGGAGCCCACTGGAAAATTTCATCTCTTAATAGACCTGTTTTTTTGCAATACATATGTAATTACATTTCAGCTAATTCCACTGAATTCTGTGAATACAATAAGTATGTCCGAAACACATCTGCACGAATATCACCTGAACTAGCATCAACCCAATCTATAATATTCACATCACCATGACATACTCTAGGTTCAAATGTGATTGAATCTAACTTTTTTAATATATTTCCCTTTTGTTTTTCATCCAGATCATGCACGGAGTTAATTTGACGATAAAGCCTTTCTTCCATCGGTTCTATTTCATTAGAGTTCACAGATATAGCATGAATTTTTTGTTGTATACTTACACAAATACTTATGAAATACTCCGCTTTACTCAAATTATTAAGCAAAAGCTCACCAACACTTTCCCCTTCTACATATTCCATAATAATAGCTTGTCTACCTTGTATCTCTGTAACTTCAAATACTTTAGGAACGTGTAAACCACATGAATATGCATACTTTTGTTTTTGTGCTTCGTATAGAGATTCTGTATTAGGGAAGTATTCTTTAAACAATTTCACAACTTTATTATCACAAAGATAAATTTCAGCCGTATTTCCTTTGGCTATCGGATTTCCTAGATTCAATTCATTTCTCTCCTTACAGTAAATTAGAATAACGCCTTATAGTCCTCTATAAATTCAGTGTAATTATACTGAAACCCTTCTTCATGAAAATGAAAAAAACTTACCCCTACCTATAATTATATAGAAAGTGGTAAGTTTAATTTTCTAGGAATATCGGAATGAAACTCCGGTGTATGCAAAACAGAAAATGAATACCCTTGTTGAATAAACAATACTTCAGTATGTTTACTTTCAAATGGAACACCATTTTTCTTAAAGTTATTTTGGATTTGTTGTAAAAACGCATGATCCGGTGTTCCGAATGAAACATGTACTTTCGGTGGTAAAGCTTTCATCGCGATTGGAATCCACGGTCGCTGCCACCAGGTTGCAACGATATATGCAGTGCCACCTATAACAAAATTGAAAATATCCCCATCTTCCTTCGTTTTCATGTCTAGATTTGATTTCAACCATTCCGTAAATACAGGTACACTTTTAACCGGAAGACCAATTTCCCTTACGTATAAAATGTTTAACGGTGAATGCGGGACTAATACCTCTTCTTTAACATAACTATGTGCGATAATTTCGAGAAGATTTCCATCACCATCTTTAAAGTATAAATTGAATAGACCGCTCTCTTCACCAATTGTATGACCATCTTTCCATTTCACAATGAGTAATCCAGACTCTTTAAGCCATTTTGCCGTTTCATGAAATTTTGAATATGGGATCTCAAAAGCGAAATGCGCAGGTGCAATTGCTTCATACACTTCTTGAAAACTAATTGTTGTATACGGTGTTACTTCAAATTGAATATATGATGCGGTTTCTTTTTTTATTGGAAAAGATAATATGTCTTTATAAACTTGTTTTACCCCTTCTATAGAAACCGTTTGTAGTTTTATATCTGATATATGTGTAATCACTTTACATTCCCCCTTGTTTCTTATTATTTATTCTTATTGTATTACACTTATAAATAGATAAAATCAAACCGAAGGGTGGATTTTTCATGTGAAAACTACAACTTTAGTATGAATATGTTATCTCCAATTACTTTTTATTTCCTCTATAACAACTTCTGGTTTATCCCAATGCAACAAATGTGTAGTATCAGAGATTACTTTTACTTTCGCACCAGTTTTTAATTTGAAAATTTTTACTGTCTTTTCTCTATAATCATCCCATATCTGCGGTAGTGTAGCTCGAAGTAATACAATATTAGATGGTAACTTCTCGTAAATATCTATCGTTTCATCTTTATGCATACCTCTTATTATATTACCAGCTGTTGTACCTCTCGCATGCCAACATACTTTATTATCCATTTCAATCCCTAGGTCTTTTACAGCAACTTCTACTAATGGAGACCACCTAGTATATGCTTCTTTTTCACTTTTGAAAAATCCACCCCAATTATTAAAAATATATTCTTCAAAATCCTTTTCGTAATACGCGATTTCCTCTTCAAGCGTTTCTTCTTGAAGCCTTTTTGTTTGATATCCACCATCAATAAGAATACTTCCTAGTACTTTTTCTGGATTATTTAATAAATAAAATAGTGCTACAAAACTTCCCCACGAATGTGATAAAAAATAGAAATGTTCAATTCTCAGTTCATTTATTATTTCATTTAACCAGTTTGCTAAATTCAGCATCTCATAATCTTCCGTTCTTTCAAAGGGCGGTGTTTTACCATGCCCAGGTGCATCAATGGAGATAAATCTATACTCTTCCTTTAATTCCTCTGCAATTTCTATAAAACTTAAACTCGTACTACCTAACCCATGTAAACAAAAGATAACGGGCTTTTCATTATTTCCCCACTCAGTAATATGCGCGTTTATTTTTTCGTTGTTAATATAGTAACGTTTCAAAATAATTATCCCCTATATTTCAATTTTTAGATTACCACTTTACCTATTTCTATGATTTTTAAGTTTCCCCTGCATTCTTTTCCACAAAAAAAGCTGATTTTCTTTTAAAGAAAATCAGCTTTTACGTTAAAATACACTATGATTTAACAGCAATAATCATAAACCTTTTTGAATTCGTACGAATACCTTTTTCGGAACTATTAGCGTCAATGAACTTTTGTAAAATATTAAAGTCCTCTTCTTTTTCTCCAAATCTAGGAATAATAGGCGTATGTTTTAATAAGAAAATAAGATCCTCAGGAGTACTGTAATAATCAGTAACATCATATTCACGTACTTGTACGAGTTCAAATCCTGCACTAATAAGTTCACCCATATAATTATCTTTTAACGTACCATCTCTTTCACCTAAACATTGCCCTCTACCAAATGATTCTTTAAGATTTAATTTATCATGTTCGCTAACTTGTTGTGTTAAGAAAAAAGCACCTTTTTTCATTACTTTTGCCAATTCAGGTGCTACAAACGGCGCATGACAACTTGAAGTAATATCAAAATGAGCATGCGGAAACGTTAAAAATTCCGAATCCATTTGAAGAAATTCAACATTTTGTACACCTGCTTTATTCAAATTGGAATATGCTGTTTTGATCATTCCTTTAGAATTATCTATTCCAATCAGTAATGCAGCTGAAGATGCTATTTTTAATATATTCTCTCCTCCACCTGTGCCAACATCAAGTAGAATATCTGATGGTTTACATCTTTCTTGCACTTCGCCATAAAAGTCCCAAGTGTCACCTACAGTTTCACACTTTAGCTTACTAAAGTCCCACCCATTTAATCGTCCCACTTTATCATAAAAACTTTTATACTCTAATTCATTCATTTTATTATTTCCCCTTTGTAAAAATGCATTAACTGTTTAGATGATTCTCGAAATAGACTCATAGTTGATATTATCGTGAAAGGGCCTACGTCTTCTTTTATATCTGCTACGCATTTTTTCAGCCCCGAACAACTAGTTACTTCGAACGATACAGCATTTCATCTATATCACCTCATCTGGAAGACTGCATATATAATAACCTATAACACTATTTAATTATATATTATAAAATACAAATTACTAAAACGATATGTTTCGACAAACCCCATTTAGTTTACATAATAATATTATAGTTTGTTTTTATCGATATATTCTAAATGTCCTCTTCCCCAACCACACATACTATCCAAAACAATACTGACTGTTTTTCCATGCTCAGTTAAGCTATATTCCACTTTAGGTGGTATTTCTTGATAAATTTCGCGTTTTATTAGTTGATCGTGCTCTAATTCACGAAGCTGCTTCGCTAATGTTCCTTGAGAAATGCCTGGCATTAATCGCTTTAATTCACCAAACCGTTTCGTTCCATCTGTTAATAATATAAATAAAATGAGTGGCTTCCATTTCCCACCGATTATTTGTAATGTCGCTATTACCCCTTTTAATTTCGGTTCCTCTAAATTCACTTTCCTCACCACTCCCCTCAAATCATAAATTATAATGATTAATTTTTTATATTATGTATCCATATAACAAGCGATTGGTACGAAATTTGCGACTATGTACATATAAAGTGCGTACTTTTCACTTGCAATCTTTTAGCGAATAATAAAAGCATAGCAGTTTTATTTTAAAGTTTTTATTAAAGGAGGGGCTAAAATATGTCTATTACTACATTAAAAGATACTCGTATCGTTATCATTGGTGGAAGCTCTGGTATTGGATTAGTAACAGCAAAACGAGCAATCGAACAAGGCGCACATGTTATTATTGCAGGACGCTCGGAAGAAAAATTAAAAATTTCTCGAGAATTAATAAATAACAACCATCTTCAAACTTATGTATTGGATAATCAAAATAAAGAGCAATTACAAGATTTTTTCAAGACAGTTGGGAATTTTGATCATTTATTCACACCGGGAGCCTCTTACACACTTGGACCAATAACCGCTACAGAGGAAATCGCTGAAAGCAGCTTTATCGGAAAGTTTTGGCCACAATATTACGCCGTAAAATATGCGATTCCTTTTCTTTCAAACTCTGGATCTATCGTGTTAATGTCCGGTGCATTTAGTCAAAGACCACTTAAAGGTGCACCTGCTTATGGCGCTTGTAATGGTGCTATTGAAAGCTTAGGGAAAGCTTTAGCTGTTGAATTAGCTCCTATTAGAGTTAATGTTGTTTCTCCTGGAACGATACGAAGAGAGAATGAACAAAGTGAGAAAAGACTAGCTGCTTATGAAGATTATAAATCTCTTTCTCTTGTACAGAGACCTGGGTATAATGATGAAATTGCACATACTGTCCTGTATTTAATGCAAAATGGTTTTACTACAGGTAATGTATTATTTCCTGATGGAGGATACACATACCATTAAATTATTTAAAACAAAAGCCCCTTATTAAGGTGGCTTTTGTTGCTAATTTAGAAACTGCTGAAGTAATACAGGATCCTTTTTTAAAAGTTCTGCTAAAAACAAAAGTTGAGGAAAAGGTTGTAAGATTAACTCCTTATCCATTTTTTCTTTCAATATAGCCATTCCACCTTGCTTAATATAATCGTTTAGTGTTATTTCCTTACTACAAATTAGCCTAATATCACTTACTGAAAGTAATAATAGTCCGTTTGTTTCAGAAGATGGATTTGGTTCATTTTCTGAATGTGCAATATACATAATAGATAAAGTTTCATATGGACTATCAATAATTAATATTGGAGCGACTTCATTTTCTACTTTTATTTTCTTTGATTGTGCATTCCAATTCTCTTTGTAGTATGTACTTGGTGAACTCAATATAGTAATATCAATAGCAGCTTCTTCTTTCACTTCTCTTTTAGCGGTTTCTAATGCTGTCTCATTGTTTTCTTTATGGCCTCCCAGCCTTACTACACCTAATGTATCGCCTTTTCTTGTTGGACCAACTTGAAAAATAAATAGATTATTATAAAGAACATACGCGCCAGATGTTCTTACGTCTCTATTAATATCTATCAAAATTTCCCCTCCAAATCATTAAAACATTATGAAACACTACTATTTAGATTTGCATGTCTACTAAGTTTAATTTATGGTTTGTTGCAACCTTTAAAAGGAATGCAATTTTTAGATTTTGGGATTTACATCTACTTCGAAACTCAACTTTATCTTAAATATTGACATTGTGTGAGAGTCAACTATTTTTAACAACTTTAATTATATTTCTTTAATTATTTATCCTTATACTTTCTTGCTCCTCAGGGCTATAAATATTGATATTAGTCCGTTCACAGCTAATAATATTACTGTAATACTAGCGAGTAAAGCTACATCTGCTGCAAACAATTTAATCGTATGCCACGGTGAATTTGTGCAATAAATAAGAAGTGGGATCAAAATACTAGATAATAGTAGAAATATACTCCCAACGAACAGCCAAGTTTGTTTTTTACAAGTTTTCTTACGTTTATACTTTTTCATTAACATAATTGATGTAATAATGAGTGAGAGTGTGACTATCGACATAACAATTTGTGTGAATGGTATGTTTTTAGGGATATCACCAGGTTTTTCCCCATTCAAAATACTAATAATCCCCTTTTTCAATACCGTTAGTGCTGTTTCTTCTAATACATGATTTTTATTCGTTAAAATCACACCAGCCCAGCCACTTTTATTTAAAGTAAACATTTCTGCACGAGCATCAGGCGTTGATCCTGAATGCCAAACCATCGTTTCGCTTACATTTATATTTGTTGTTCTTAATCCAAACCCATAACTTTTTTCTGAATTTATTTTATAAAGCGGTGATAGATAAAGATCCATGCTTTCTTTCTTTAAAAATTGAGTGTGGTCTTGGTGATTCAAAAACATTATAAATTGAATCATATCTTCCAAATTCGCGGTAATATAACCATACGGTGCTCCAGCATTATCATAAGACACTACACTTTTTCTTGGTATACCAAACAACGACTGATAACCTGTTAAATAGCCTTTTTCATATGCACTTTCTTTATTTGCCGCTGCGCCATTCATTTTTAAAGGCTGAAAAACATGCTTTTCTATATATGAAGAATATGTTTCATTTGTGACTGCCTCAATAAGGGCACCAAGTATCATATAATTTGCATTACTATATTGATATTTTTCACCTGGTGGGGCATTTAATTTTACTTTTGAAAGTTTCATTACATTTTCCTTTAATGCTTTAGAATTCTTCAATTGTTTATCTGATAATGCTAAGCCTTCATATGTGTTTATTCCACTTGTATGAGTTAGTAGATGTTGGATTGTTATATTTGAAGTTGATTGTGTATCTTTTAGTTTAAACGAAGGAAGATGTTGTTGAACTGAATCCTCTAATTTTATTTTTTTATCTTCTATTAACTTGACTATAGCTAAAGCTGTTAAAGATTTACTTATTGAGCCAATCGCAAATGGTGTTTTACTAGTTATGTTTTTTTCAGATTCTCCAGTAACCCCCCATAATTTTGTGTAAAATACATCTCTATTATGTACAATAGCTACTGAAGCTCCTGGAATTTTATGTTCCTTTAAAAATTTTTCAATATAAATATCTAAAGTAACTCTAATATTTTGCTGAGCGTAAACTTTTGAATGTGCAATACATAACATTAATACATTACAAACTATACAAATTAGAAACAATTTATATTTCGATATCTTCATCTTAATGTACTTCGGATAACTTTCTTTTTTTATAAATTACTAAAATTATAGATATTAATAAAGAAACCATTAAACTAATCATTATTAATATAGAGTTCCACCATTGATTTTCTGCTATTCGATATAAAAGATTAAAATTAAAGTTATTTTCACTGTTGGTTGGATTAAGGGATTCAGTTAAAAATATCGAAAGTGTAGTTTGTGAAATGAGGTATGTAATAAATGCGACAAATATGCCAATTATGATTAATGTATTAGATTTTTTATTTATATTTTGAAGTTGTTTCATTTTCACTCGCAGATCAATTTCATTTATCTCCAAAAAGTCTTGAACAAATAATTGAGGCGTTCCTAGGTCATTTATACTTTCCTCACCATGTTCACGACATTCTTGGATATGCTCTAAAATTTGTTGTTTAATATTTTCCCTTTCTTCTAAACTTATATCATATTGCTTTAATTCCTTAAGTACGCCTGTTAAAAATTGCTGTTCTTTATCTTTTAATTCACTCCTCATTTCAGAAGGTCTCCTTTCAAACCACTCTTTAATAATATTTTAATATCAGATTGCAACTCTAACCATTCATTAACTTTCTTCTCAAGACGTAATTTTCCATTTTCATTAATTTCGTAATAAATCCTAACTTTACCACTGTCTGTTACTTCTTGATAAGTATTAACCCACTCTTGATTTTTCAGTTTAGTTAAAATGGGATAAATACTTCCTACTCCTTTCAATTTTAAATTATGTACTTCAAGTTCTTTCATAATTTCATAACCATAACTTTTCTTTGTAGACAAAATAGACAATACACACATTTCTAAATTCCCTTTAATTAAACTTGTTCTATCCATAGGATAAATTTAACAGAAATATATACTTCATTCAAGTATATATTTCTGTTAAATTTAAAAATTCTAATAATTATACAATCACTAAAAAAGTAGCATATTCCTTTTGTTTATTTATCCAAATAACCTAAATTATTATCCCCAAAAAACATTTTTATACGTCAATAATTATATAATAAATGATCATAATTAACGATTTAAAACTAACTCTAACAGATAAATGTATTTACATCTTAGAAAGACTAACAAAACTTAAACATAAATGCCAACCTGTAATACCTTTCAGTTTAAAATTTAAGAATAATTTATATTGGTATTACAAATAGATTTTTCTTGCTCTATTATTTATCTACCTTAACACGTTTAAAGAAACTCTTCTTCAACATAAAAACTCATTTGCAGATTATTGCAAATGAGTTTTTAATCCCTAACTGACCACTATTTTTTATTCTTCTTAATTTAATTATTTTTCTCAAGACATTCATAAACTGCCATCATTTCTCGCTTATTCAACTCACGAATTCGATTAAATATTAGAATGTCTGCAACATCCTCAGTTCGTAAGCTTTCATCCACAACATCACTAACTTTTCCGGTTAACCATGTTTGCACATCTATTCCATCAACGATTTCTTTAAGTCCTTCATCGTTAATACCACTTGCATTACAAGTTATACATGGAATTGTTAATTTAAACACGCCATCATGTAGATTATCTTCGGTTATAACTTTTTTTCCGTTACAGAATGAACACGGGTTGCTTTTTTTAATTTTATTAATTTGGGTAACTAATTTTTTGTAACCAAATGCTTCGTATACATATGTTAGTTTTTTATATTTACCATTTGTGAAATACTTATCTATAATGGTTTCTCTTGTTTCATAAACATTAGGAAAATCACAAATAGTTACTTGATTGTTGAAGCAAATGGATTCTATATTTCCTTTTATTTCATCCCAGAATGGTAAAACATTTTGTAACACCATTTCATAATTTGAAAAGCTTGCTTGTTCTAATTCAAACATTTTCAGTGCGACTTGTATATTTCTAGGTAATAAAGAAACATCTTCTGTCATAATCATATCGTCACCTACGATAGATTTCAATTTGACGAGTACAGGCAAATCTCCTACAATTTTTAATACTTCGTTAAGCGGCTGATTAATAATTTCACGAATATCTGTATCTCCAAAATTAAGTGGTTTGTGGTGATTTAATAAAGTCCCCTTACAAATTGGACATTTCATCATTTCTTTAGAAGTCTTAATATCTTCTTTAATAGCTGCTTTTGAAATAACAATATACCCGCCAATAATCGTATTAAATCCTACCCATGTTCTACGTGTCTTTCCTTTCTTATCATAAAAGGACTTATCAAAATAGCCGTACCAAAATGTATGTTTTTCTTCCTCAGATATATCATTATAGCTCTTTGACAAATCATGACCAAGCTCATTTTTAATTTCTTCAAATAGAAATTCTATTTTTTCATATTGATAAAATTTTAATACTTTCATGATTTCCGGATCGAATAGACCATCCCAAAATGGAACATTTTTATCTTGAATTGTAATTTCTTTATCAAAAACTTCAATTTGAAGACGTCCAGAACATGATGGGCAATGATTATCCTGAGAATAGAAATCGAAGCTTCTCGTATCTTTATTAGTCGGATGAGCAGCTACAATATGATTGATCAATCCACCAATTTCATATAAGAAACTATATTGACTATACAAATGTCTTTCGAGATCAATAGCAACAACAGGTGCCATTGTATCAGATTCATATTCACCATAAATTAATCGTGCCATTGATGATAAGCTTTTTAAAATACCACCCTTATAAACGTTTTCGGAATTTTTAAAATAGTTAATATGATTTTCTTTTAAATAGTGAACTCCTTCTTTACGCTTAAGCGTTGAAGAAATGTGTACTTGTTCAGCATTATTCACACTTCTTTTTTGACGATAATAATCCTCATGACTTACTACATCAAGATGCTCTATAGATTCAACCTGTCTTTTTCCAAAATCAACAATATAATCAGAACTTTCTAGCATGTAACTGTTATGCTCAATCATTATGATAGAGACTGATTCATCTTGTAATATCCCTCTAACACTATCTATAAATTGATTTAAAATATTTTGCGATAAACCTTTTGAAGGCTCATCAAAAATAAACAATGTATGTGGATTTCTTGTTTTTGCAAATAACTCAGAAACTAAATGAACACATTGAAACTCACCCGTTGATAATGTTTGTGTTTTTCGCTCTAATGTTAAATAGCCCAGTCCTAATTTGATTAGTAGGCTCAAGCGTTTATACGCAATATCTTCGTTTGGAATTTCCTCAATAATATCCTCAATTGAGCGCTCAAAAATATCATCAATTTCTTCACTATACTTTGTCAGTTTCTTTTTAATATCTAAGAAAGTTGCTACAGTTGATCGACTTGTAATCGATTGGTTTCGATCTTGCCCTACCATAACTAGTTTATCTTTGGGATATCGTTTCAAGAAATCTGTAGCTAAACACTCATTGACAAGTGTAGATTTCCCGCATCCAGACTCTCCTGTAACAGTTACAAGTCTATTTTTAGGAATCTGAAACTCAGTCATTTGGATATTTCGGCAATATAATTCATGGAATGTATAATATTCTGTTGGCATTTCGTAATTTCGTTCCGATAGTATTGGTTTTGGTCTTGGTGATTCTTTTACGATTTGTCCACCATATTTTCCGCTACCAGGTCCGAAGAACAATTGCTCATCTGTTGTATCCAGTACTGTATCTGAATGATCAATGAGCCAGATTTGATTTTTACACCCTAATTGCTTGATCTCTTCTAATATTTGTAACAATGTTTCATTATCAAGCCCCACGGAAATCTCATCAATAATAATTACAGCATTTTCACTTACTGCCATGAATTCAGCTAAGTAAAGTCGTGTTAATTCTCCACCTGACAACGTACCCATAATTCGATTTAATGTTAAATAACCAATGTTCATATTGATAATATTTTGCAGTATATGTTGTTTTGCTTCACTAATATTTAATTCTTCTGCTAGTGAAAGAATAGATTCAACACTTAAATCGTTAATATCCGAAATTGTATGTGATTCAGCAAATAACTCAATAGTACGTTGTTCAACTTCTTCACTATAACGTTTCCCCTTACATTTTTTACACTCAATATTTTTAGTAGTACCACGCCCTTTACAGCCAGCACACCAACCTAATTGATTATTAAATGAAAAGACTTCAGGAGAAAGATTAAATTCTTCCGCTAATTTTTCACGAATCTCTTTAAAAACACCTGTATGAGTACCAATCGTCGAACGCGGATTGGAAGAAATTGATGATTTCCCTAAAAAAAGTACTAAAGGCATTTCTTCCATTTTAATTGCACTAAAATTAGTTTCCATAATATTAGGAAATAAATATTGATATTCAGCCTTTGGCAATAAGGAAACTAGACGCTTCTTTGATTCTTCACCAATTGTTTGACAAAGAGTTGTTTTTCCAGATCCAGATAAACCAGCAATACCAAGTGATTTATTAAACGGAATAACAGTATCAAGTTTATTTATGTTATTAGCAATTAATTGATTTACTTTCATATTAACCTCTATTCTTATTTTTCCACAAAATCATTTTTACAATATAATAATTACATAATGAATATTACCTATTATACAATTATCCTCTCACTTCTTGAATCTTATCCTTGTATTTTTCGAACCATTGTTGCCATTCGTTTTTAGAAAATTCCTTCTCATCCTCTTCTAAAACTGAAGAAAAAAGGTCAAGACAAATATGCCAACCAGCTATATCTTTTGGTGTATGATCAGTTAATTCATGAATGTATTCTTTAAGTAGTAAAAGAGCATCATTTTTCTCTTTATGTATTTCAAATCGGACACGATCTTTATCCCATGTGAATTCAAGTACTGAATTTAGTTGGCACTCTAAAATATCAATATTTAAAAATGAACCATCCATCATGTCGAACTTTATAATTCCACCTGTTTTAAGGTTTTCAATCTGTAAATTAGACATCCATTTTTTAAGCTTGCTGTTTTCAGTTAAAACAGACCAAACTTCCTCTATTGTATTGGGAAATTGGCGTTCAAATTTTATAATATAGCCATCAGTTTGTTTCTCTATTTGAGCTAACATATTTATTTCCTCCTACTCTTGTACAGAATGTATGTTCCTGTTTTATTTTACACGAATTTATGTATAAAAGAAATCTCTATGGCAATGAAATATTAATTTAATGTGTGAATGGTATCTTGAACATTGATTTATTATATATTCTCTCCATGTGTTTATTACAATAGGCGTACCTCAACATTTCCGCAAAAAAATTCAACATGAGAAAACGTTGATTTATTTACTTTATATGATATTTCCATTAAATATTTAAAAGCAATTTTCTTTAAAATAAATGGTGTTAATAAGAGCTAATATAGTATTCAAATCAAGTTATGTAATGTTCAAAATCACTTATTATGTATGTCTAATTCCTTGCTAAACGTAGGTTTACAAAGCAAATAAAAAAAGCCGCATTTGCGACTCATGAACTGATAGAACTAACACCTATTTTAGGTGAATGACTTACCTTTTAATCGCGTCAACAATTAGCGATGGAAAACCAAGTTTATCGCCTCTATTTCTAGAATCATACCTTTTCGAACGGAAAATAACGCCGTCATTCGCATCCCATTCTGTGTAATAAAATTGACCATTTTCATCACAATATTCAAGTAAAACTACCTCAAATCCAGCAATTTCAAACATTTTCGTTAATGTTTTATAATTATGTACGATTTTATGGCTTGCAGCTGGGTGGTCTTTCGGGCCAGGGCCGCCTATTTGAACTATATTTTGGTAGGTTTCATCTCGGAAAAATGCATCAGGCACTCCGCACCGAATATGACCTGATGGCTTTAAAAATTTATAGCAAATTTCAGCTGCTTTTACACCTTCTTCAAAAGTAAGATGTTCCCATACATGCTCTGCTAAAATAGCTGAAATGGAATTGTATTCAAATCTTTCTTCCCAAGTGGTATTGTCTAGTAAATTAAGTTCATCTTCTTGCGTTTGAACCCAACCTGGATTATTATTAAATACTCCAGCTCCGACTACTACTTTAATTTCGTCTTGCTTAATTGCCATCACTTTCACCTCATAAATCTTTTAATGTATTAATATATTCTATGTTTACTATACATTTTCCTTTTTCAACTAAAGTGCCAGTTAGCTCAATAAGATAGGTAACAAAACTTCTGTTGTTTTTACTTATCCTCCCACACACAGCAAAAACGTTTATAGTGCAAAATAAAAAGCGAAAAGAATAATTCCCTCCGCTTTTTATAGCAATAAATACATTTCATATTGTGCTAAAGAATTCTTTTCAAATCCAGATTTCTTTAAAAACCCTTCCAGTAAATTGTTGTTTGGGAACCCAATTGATAAACTTGATAACTTTAATTCTTCACTTGCTACCTGTAATAATTTCGTCCCAACACCAATATTTCTATAGTCTTTGTCTATGAAAATAAAACTAATTTTTCCTTGTTCATTTACACATACAGAACCTTTTATATCACTATCAACATATGCACCGTAAAATGTATGATTTGTTTTTTCGATATAATCAATATCATTTTGCCAATTTATATGGAAGTTTAGCCATTTCTGAATCTCAACTTTAAATGTTGGAAATTCTAATTGTTTTACTTCAATATTTTTATTACCTTTATTCATTATTTTAGTTAAATCATTTAAATTATAATAAGAAAGATCATATACTTTTTCATAACCTAATTTGTTATAAAAATGAATCGCCCGATCGTTTCCTACAATAACTTCAAGAAAAAGCTGCTTACATTTATTTTGTGTCGCTTCTTCTTTATGTAACTCAAATAACTTTTGACTTACACCAATGCCTCGAAACTCTGGATGAACAGCTAATGTTCCGCAGCGCATTGTTTTTATACTTTCATATACCTTAATACCACCAAGTATTACACCAACACATTTGTCACCGTCTAAAACAAGAAAGGAGTGTTCTAGCGAATTCCCTTCTGGCCCAAAAAATCTTTTAATAAAATCTTCTTTTGAAACTTCCAGTTTAATGATGTAATCTGAAAATCCATCCTTAAAAGCTTTATACACTAAATCTATACTTACTTCACTACATTTTTTGTATTGAATCATATAAGTATAATCCCCCGCTTTGACTTGTTATAAACTGCATTCAAATACATGAAATGAATTACCTTCACCATATCCATCTTTTATTTCATGAACAACAATTTGACTAAACCCATTAGTAATAAGTATATTTTCAAATTCTTTTAAATCATATAGTCTTATAGGAAAATCCATAATCTCAGTTTCTTTTATTTTCTCATCATGAATGATTTCATATTTCAGTATAATATTTAGAAGTTTTTGCGCCTTATCGTATGAAACTTTTCTATATTCAACAATTAATTCATTGTTAATTTCTTTTCTATTTGTCTCTATCCAATCTAGAATTTGTTCTATTTCACTTCCACCTTGTACAACTGTAAGAAGTAATTTTCCATTTTCCTTTAAGTTGTTTTTCATATTTTGAAGACTATTGTCTACTAAATTATTTAGTAAAAGTGAAAATGAACCGATAGGAATCATAATAAGATCGTATTTTTTATCACTATGATATTCTTCTATTCTTCCTTGTGATACAACCGGTTTTAAGTTTAATTTTTCTGCTTTATCTTTACAAACTTTAAGCATATCTTTCGAAATATCGAACCCTTCTATATTCACACCATTTTGCATAAAGGGAATTAACATTCTACCATTTCCGCACATTGGTTCTAACACATGTATATTTTTATCTTTTGCAAAAGAAAGATAAAAATCCAATTCTTTTCCACTCGCAATTGATTTATCACTTTCATATATCTTTGTACAAAGTTCTCCATAATACGTATGCAATTATAATTCACTTCTTAATTTGAACTGAGCGGGATATTCCCCCTCTTGTTATCTATTGTTAATTACAGTAATCTCATAAACACGTAAAAAAGTAATTAAATGCTCACACGCTCGTTCACATGCTAACATTTTAAAAACCTTTTGTTCTTCTTTCGTTTTGTCATTCGCTTGATCTGAGGTAGCTTTTAAACATAGAAATGGTTTGTTATTTACACGACATACATAAGCAAATGCTGCCACTTCTTGATCAACGGCTAAAGCACCGTATACAGTATGAAGTAAATACCTCATTTCTGAACTTCGAATACGTTGATCTCCAGATAGAAATGTACCAAAATGGACCGGGTCATACGAACGCAATTTCTTCATTCGTTTTACGAGTGATTTAGTTGTTTCAATAGGTGCTGTTCTACCATCATATAGATTAAAACTATCTTCTCCTGAACCAGCCGCTGTAACATCATGCTGCAAAGTATTAAGAGCTACAACGATGTGTCCATTTTTCACCTTATCTGATAAACTCCCGCAAATCCCTGTCATAAATAACTGGTCTGGCTGGAATTCACTTATTAATAGTTGTACACAACTAGCACAACTTACTTTACCGACACCAGTTACAACTGAAATAACTTCTAATTCATTAATAGAATGAAAATGAAATTCCCAAGCTGCTATTTTTTCTACACGCTCACTTGGATAATGTTGATGCAAATACGTAAGCTCTGGTTCCCATGCAGATACAATTGCGATCCTTTTCATTACACACTTCACTTCCTCCTATTTTCATGTAAATAAGTCATCTATACTCTCTCGTTCATATTCTGGTATCCACTCTTTATACTTCTCATATAACTCCCGTATCTTTTCTTTATTCTTCGCAATTACTTCACATCCTCTATCATCATAAATAAACATGATAATATCCTTTGTTACATTTATAAAAAATACATCTGGATATGAAATTTCTTTTTTTCGTCCTAAGCGTGGACGTAGGTCAGGGAAATCTTCATGATTAGCTGCTTGAATAAGCGGTTCATATTTAATATCTTCTGCAAAACATTGTAAAGAAAATTGATATGTACAATATAAGTCAGCTTCTTCATCTTCAAATAGAAAAGGGAATGTTTCTTGTCTTATATGAAACTTTAAATTCCCCTTTTTAATAAACCTATTGTATACATTTATTTTCTGCGCATTTTTTATATTTTCCTGTTTAAATCGATAAACATTTGTGATTAAAAAGACGGTATCTTCTTTTGAAAATATATCTTTAAATAGATTTTTATTATACCTATATAGTTGTGTGAAATATTCCATATTATACGTGTTACCATCTTCTTTGAATTGATATTTATCTTTCCCAAAATCAAAATGAAGATGATTTTCCCACTGAGAGTATATGTACGGTACTAAAGTAACTCCTGGAAATATTTGATTCATATATTCTTTAAATTGCATTTTCATACCCTTTCTACTCTACAATTTCTTTTAAATTCCGAATTGAATGTTTATATGTAAATTCTTTATTGTATTTTAATAGAAAAGCTTTAATATCATTTTCTATTTTTCCAGTTGGAGTAAATGAATATATATCATTATATAACATAGCAAGTCCCCCTTATAACTATCTTTCAGTATAATGTGGAGTTTAAATATCCTTCTTATTTTATATTCGTTATGAATGTTTTAATTCCTTTTTAATACGATACATGAAATTTTATGTAGAAACATTACTACAAAATACATAAATGTTTGATATTATAGTAATGTTGATTAATTGTAAGGAAAGGAACTAACTATAAAATGAATAAAAACATATTAATTATTGATGATGATAAAGATATTGTAGAATTACTGGCTGTTTATTTACGAAATGAAGGCTATAACATTTATAAAGCTTATGATGGTGATGAAGCATTACAAATGATATGTACATATGAAGTTGACCTTATGCTTTTAGATATTATGATGCCAAAACGAAACGGATTGGAAGTTTGTCAAGAAGTGCGTGAAAATAATACTGTACCTATCCTTATGCTTAGTGCAAAGGCTGAAGATATGGATAAAATTTTAGGACTTATGACCGGCGCAGATGATTATATGATTAAACCGTTTAATCCACTAGAATTAGTGGCTAGAGTGAAAGCTTTATTACGAAGATCCTCTTTCCAAAATGCTACTTCCCAAAAGAATGAAGATGGTATTATTCGTATTCGTTCTGTTGAAATACATAAACATAATCATACTGTTAAAGTAAATGGAGAATATATTAAACTCACCTCTATCGAATTTGATATTTTATATTTACTAGCGAGTAATACTGGAAGAGTATTTAGCTCTGAAGAGATATTCGAACGAGTTTGGAATGAAGACGGTTATGGTTCTAATAAAACGGTAATGGTCCATATTAGTAATTTACGCGATAAACTTGAAACCGTAATGAATGGCGAAAAACTAATTCATACGGTTTGGGGAGTAGGATATAAAATTGAGAAATGAAGCATTTGATATATTAAAAGATATACCAAAGTGGAAGCTTATTTTTTGGCTTTTATTAGCTATCACTCTTACACCAATTACCGAATTAATTATATTTCGCCTCGTAACGAGTGTAATTGAGAGTTCACTTACTCTAAGCGAACTAGGAAAAGAATTCATTAGAATTTTTGGCCATGAAAAATATATTGGATTAAAAGAGTCTTTATGGATGATGATTGTATCTTATTTGTTTTTATTTTCTATTTTCTCATCCTATTTATACATTTTTTATCGTCATGAAAGAAAGGTTTACTATGAAACTTGTATAAAAAAAATGATTGAAGAGATTCGGTATATTGCAAGTGGAAACTTTAATCATAAAGTTTCCATCGTACACCATAATTATTTAGAAGAACTGGCAACTGGGGTCAATCAAATTATTGAGCAATTAAAAGTATCAATTGATGAAGAAAGACAGGCAGAACAAGCAAAAAGCGAACTTATTACAAATGTATCACATGATTTACGAACCCCTCTTACATCTATAGTTGGATACGTAAATTTAATCCATCATGATAATTATAGAGATGAAGTAGAATTACGATACTATATTCAAGTCATTTACGATAAAGTAACCCGTCTTAATGCATTAATGAATGACTTGTTTGAATATACACGTGTTCAAAATAAAGAGTTAAGTTTATATTCTGCTCCCATTGATATTGTAGAATTGCTTGGACAATTAACTGTCCAATTTCGGATACAGCTTCAAGAAGCTAATATTGAATGTCGCCCTTCTTTCCCATCTCAAAAGCTAATGGTACTAGCTGATGGGGATAAATTAGTACGTGTGTTTGAAAATCTAATCATAAACGCTATTACTTATGGAAATGATGGAGATCATATTGATATTACCGCTTACGAAAGCAATAACATGATTACAATTGATATAACAAATTACGGACAACCTATCCCTAGTACTGATTTACCTCATATTTTTGAACGTTTTTATCGTGTTGAAAAATCACGTTCAACAAACACTGGTGGATCTGGGCTCGGATTAGCAATTGCAAAAAGTATTGTTGAATTGCATAAAGGAACAATTGAAGTATATAGCGATGATAAAAAAACAACTTTCACTGTAAAATTACTCCCTTATAAAGCTTAATACCACATATTTATAGGTTCAATTTTTTATTCCATCAATATCCAAAATTTAATAATCCTTTATAATTCTTTAGAAATTCTTTAGAAATTCTTTACCTTTTCTTTCTTCCTAATTAAGCATTCCTTTTTACAATAATATTATTGATGTAATAGTAGGAGGATCGCTAATGCAATTCTTAAAAAAAATAACAGTTTTATTATTATCTTTTCTTATTACTGCACTTATCGTTTTATATTTTTATCTTTATGTAAATGGTCCAATTATTCAAGCTAAATCAGCTACTTTAATAGATACTAATTCTGGTGAGATTGTTTATAAAAAAAATGAAGAAACTCCTATACAATCAGCTACTTTATCTAAATTAATGACAGAGTATATCGCACTGGAACAACTGAATGAAGGAAAAATACAGTTAGATGAATTAGTAAAAATAAGTAACGAAGTTTTCCGAGCAGAAACGAGTCCTATACAAGTAACTTCGAAAGATAAAACGACGGTTCGTGATTTACTTCATGCATTGTTTTTGACAGGGAATAATCGTTCCGCACTTGCCCTTGCAGAACACATTGCTGGAAACGAAGATAACTTTACACTTTTAATGAATGACAAAGCAAAACAACTAAAGTTATCACAACCATCCCCGTTTCTAAATGCTACTGGAATTAATAACGATACGAATAAACAATCAACTACAACATCGATAGACGTCGCTAAACTAGCAACACAATTAGTAAAAGACTTTCCAGATGTATTGAATGTTACGAAACTAACCTCTTACCAATTTACCTTCAAAGATTCAAAAGTTTTCAATACAAATAAAATGATATATTCCCTTAATAAAAACATTAAACTCCAAGGTGTTGACGGCTTACAAACTAGTTTTTCAACTAATGGTAATTATAGTTTTGTCAGTACAGCCACACGAGGAGATACTAGACTTATTTCAGTAATATTAGACGCCGGTGATGAAAACAGTACTTTTATTGAAACAAAAAAGTTACTTCAGTACGGTTTTGATCCTTCCTCGTACTCTGCACTCCAAGCTTTTAAAGATGCTGTTACATCTTGGACAATATTGTTTCAGTTTAAAAATTTAATCATACAAACGATTATGATCTTTTTCATCATTACAATCTTAATGTTTTTATATATACGTCAAAAAAAAGCCGAGGATTTTAATTAAGAAATCTTCTTATATATAAAAACCGACTTGCGTTTACACTGCAAGTCGGTTTCTAAATCTACAATCCTCTTCCAATTAAATTCGCTGAAACGGGCTGAAGATTTAATTCTCTTGCCCATATAGATATCTGACCAATATGATGAATTTCATGTACAATTACATGCCTTAAAACTTCACCGTATTTATATGTTTTATCTGTCCATGAAGCTTTCAATATTTTTGATTCGAAGTCGCCAGACCATAACTGCAAAAAGTTATCTAATTCTCGTCTATATAAATCAGATAACGCTTTCACTTTTTTGATTGATTGATAATCTTTAAACTGTGGTTCGTAATCCTCTTTTTCTTGAAGCGCATTAATCCAGCTATACTCAACATCTACAATATGGAAAAGTGTTTCTAAAATACTCCCAACACCTCCAACACGTTTGCGAAGCAATTCTTCCTCTGTAAGTTGTTCACACCATTTAAACCAATCATCTCTTACTTGCCAATTGTATTGAAATAAAGTGTACATATTTATCTCTCCCCTACCCCAAGGATCCACTTAACAGCATCTATTACATAATGTGGTTCATCTTTTTGAATATAGTGACCACTATTTTCTGCAATTATAAATTTATTATTGGCTGATAATTGTAATAATTCTTCTTGCAATTGTAACCATTTCAGTTGTGCATCTGCTGAATAAAAAACTTTTTTCCAGCAGCTAACGCGACAAGTGGAATATCACTCATTGATTTACAATGTCGATCTGCTTCACCTAGACTAAACATAAACTCTTCATATGAACTTTCATATACAAATTGCTTATAGTAAGCTTCTTGAAATTCTGGAGGCATTATTGGTAAAAAATCTTCTTTATAATTTTCTGGTGTTGAATCAACCAAAACGATTCCCAACATACCATCAGGATAAAAAGTCGTAAATAAACGTGCATTAATACCACCAAATGAATGACCTACAAATATATATGGTGGGCTTAAATGAAGTTGCTTTAAACAATCTCTTAAATCTTTTACCATTTCAGAACTAATGCGTAGCTTAGAGCTATTCTCACTTTTTTCCTAATCCAGCTCGATCATATGTGAGTACCGTTCCATATTCCGTCAGCCCTTCAGCAATATGATCCCATGCCTTTGAATAATCACCATAACCTGCTTCCAATATTATAACTGGTCGCTTCTTCTTTCCTTGGAATATTTTCGTATATATTTTAAAGTTATCAACTGGTACATATTCCTCAATACATTTAACCATTGACAATCACTTCTCTTCGATTAAGTTCCTCTACAACATGATTAATTATTTCACTTACAGATAAAGATCCATCCAATACGATATCTGAATTCGGCTTAACAGTATGAATTGCCTCTAAATAAGTTTTTCTCGCATGTGTCATGTAATGCTTCAAATCATTATGTATTTCATCCATTGTACCTTCTTTAAAATCTCGCAAAATTCTTCTAGCCATCGCGATATCTAAAGGAGTGTCGATAAATATAGTTACATCCATGCATTCTCGCATTTCACTATTTAAGTATGCAAAGGGATAATCTACAATAATATAGTCTAAATTACTAGCTTGTATAAAATGCTGAATATCATTAATTAATGGTGTAAGTACCCATTCATCATAATTAGCTCCATCATCAATCCATTTACAAATATCAACCGGACTGTTATCAAATTTATATCTATCAAAATATAGAGCCTTTGAGTTTTTCAACTCATGAGCTAAACTTTCTGTAATGGTAGTTTTACCTCCCCCTGAAACAGCTGCAATTGAAATTATTTTAGTTTTTTTATTCACGATTCCCACCAAATCCCTTTTGTTAACATAATATAATTATAAAATACTATTGTTGTTTATTGTTCCATTCATATTCTAACATGCTCATTTCCCATAAGTTCCAATACTTAGCTCCTACTTTTCTTGACTCTCTTAATAATCCTTCTTTTACAAATCCTATTTTTTCGTAACATGAAATGGCTGACGTATTAAAATCATAAACACCAAGAGTAACTCTATGCAGTTTCAATTCTTCAAAAGCAACCTGAAGTACTGCTTTCATCATATATTTCCCTATTGAATGTCCTCTCATTTCCGTATCACCAACTAGCACTTTTCCAATTCTTGCAGATTTATTTATATTATCTATTTGTCCAAGCGAAATATGACCAATAACTGCTTCAGTCTCTTCATCTATTACTTTGAAAGCGAGTGTATTTGCACTTTCTATATATTTCTCTAATTGCTGTTCATTTAAAGGATATGTAAATGCATTTCCTGACCATTGTATTAAAAACCCTTCGGACTCGACCCAATTAATTAATTGTTTGAAATCAGTTCTTGTAAATTGTTTCAGCTTGATCACTCTCATTCTCCTTTCACACAACCTTTTATACATCTTCAAATTTATTTCTATATGAAAAATATATTCCCTTTTAAACGTAGAGTAGAAAGCTGAAACAGATTAAATTTTCTTTAGGGATGGCTTTGCCATCCCTTTTCTGTTTCAGCTTCCCCTCATCAAACCGTACGTGAGGTTTTCCCTCATACGGCTTTCCGATGTTCTTCCTTCTTTGGCGTTCAGTTTTGTTCTATCCTCCTACTTTCACGAGTGCATATGTTGTTTTCTTCATCAAGTCCTTGATACGACCATGTTTCTTTCGAACATTTCTTTTCTTATTCCAAAAAAGGTTAAGTCGTTCTAGGACGTACCAGTCTATTTTACAGAGCCACTTCTGTCCAATTGAAGATAAGCTATAATAATTCTTGAATCCTTGCAGAATTCTATTTAAACCTTTCACCATCTCTTCCAATTGTAAATACAGTTTGTTCCTCGGCTCTGTGTATCTTTTAATGCGTTCCCGCATTTTCCTCATGGCTTTCTGGCTCGGAATATGTGCCATCACATGCACTTTCTTCCCGCCTTTCACATGTTTAGGGTATTTTCGGTGGTGAAATCCTAGAAAATCAAATCCCTCGTTTCCATCCCACGTATTCACTAGCTTCGACTTTTCTGTATGGATTGTAAGTTCTAACTTATTCATAATGGATTGTAGTATCCGAATACTCTCTAATGCTTGTTGTTTTGTTTGACATACGATGACAAAGTCATCCGCATATCGAATTAGTTCCCCCAAATGTTTACACTTCTTTTCCCAAATGGTATCCATATAGTTTAAATATATATTAGAAAGTAATGGAGATATCACGCCACCTTGTGGTGTACCTAATGTCGTTTCATGAAATTGCGCATGTTCCATGATTCCCGCTTTCAACCATTTTCTAATGAGTTTTAACACTCTTCGGTCACTGATTCTTCTTTCTACAAGCCTCATTAATTTGTCATGATTAATATTGTCAAAGTATCCTTGTATGTCTACATCTACAATCCAATGAGATGTTTTACTCGCTTTCCGTATCTTCGATATCGCTTGATGTGCGTTTCGTTTCGGGCGAAACCCATACGAACAGTCTTGAAAATCGGCTTCGAAGATAGGTTCTATCACCAATTTCGTTGCCATTTGTACAACCCTATCCTTGATCGTGGGAATTCCAAGCGGTCTTTGTTTTCCATCACCTTTTGGAATATACATTCTTCTTACAGCTTGTGGATGGTATGATTTACTTTTCAATTCTATATATAATTCATTGAGAAAGTTTCGTTCTCCATATTGATACACGATTTCTTCAATCGTCTGTCCATCAATTCCACCGCTTCCTTGATTTCGTTTTACCCTTCTCCATGCTTCAGCCAATATGTCAGGACGATATATTTTGTCATACAACGCGTGAAACCTACGACTTGAACTTTCTTTGGCACAAAGATATAAAGTCTTCCAAAGTTCTTGAGCTTTTACATCAGTGTAGTTAGCTAGTTTTCCAGCATTCACTCACTCTTACCTCCTTCCAACTTATGAACAAAGTAGAGGTCCTTCCCTACATAACGTTGTGTTGTCGTTATGATATTCAGTACTATGACCTCCTCCGACTCCCTCTTTACAGTCCACCATTTCGTATATGCTTATAGGTTTCCTCTCTCCTTTCTGAAAGAAAGGGCAAAGGAGGGTCTCCCCAGTTCCAGACACTACTTTCTCAACATACCGCCCTCCGTACCCCGAGGGATTCTTCGATGTCGTATTTCCAAGTTCTTTACATCTTCCATGGTCTTCGCCCATATTCACCAGGCTCGACTTCCCTTTGTCCTATTGCTAGGTTGCTTTTAACGAGGCGGCAAGGTTCACTTTATGTTACGGTCTGTTGATTCGCTCGCACTTCTAGTAGAAGTTACTTTGTCACAGGGCTTCAACCTTAGGATTTCTCCACCAGCTGCCTGTCAGCTACTAGGCGACTTGGCTCTTACCTAGGCTGGACTTTCACCAGCAAGCAGTGCCCAGCTTAGCTGGGCACGCAAAATAAAAAGCCATTCATAAGAATGGCTTAGCATCAATAAAGCATAATTAATCTTTATTTGCTACGTCAACACCGTTAAAATCAAACTCATCAGTAACAGTTGTAGCAGGTGGTAAAATTGCTTCAATTTTACAAAGAGATATAATTGCTGCAACTGAACCAGGAATAGCAGCTAGCTTAACAACATCGCAAGTTACCGAAGAAACAGTACCTATATAAGTACGTCCTTCAGTGTTAATTCGCACTGTTTTATTAATTAATTTTTTAAGCTCATCTCTAATTCCTTGTACACAAGAGCTGTCACATTTCTCATTCTTTTCCTTTTTACACTCTTCAAAAATGTCCCAACAATCATCATGCTTACACGTACATTTCTTTCTACAATTATTAAATCGAGAACCCAAAACCTCACCCCCTAATCCTTTCTACTAGTAAAGTATGTCCAACAGCTTAAAAGTGTACGAGACAAATGCATAGAAACAAAAAAACAAACACTTGTACTAAACCTTCTTATTTATACTTTTAATAAGCCGGCTCCTTGAATAGGGACCACCTTTTCCTATTACTTCACATATACATAGGCTTTGTTCGCAGTGATATGGTGTATTTTTCCTTTACCATTGTGAAATATACATTCAGAAAAGCGTACTCCAAAATAAGATATTATTTAAAATCTTAACGTTTCCTTCAACAAGTGTTTGTTGATTAATATCATAACCAGTAGTTCTCTCAACTATCTCTTGAAAATTAGCATAGTTTGTATGAATTCTATATCTAGTAGAAAGCACTCTATCATATAAAGGTAAAATAATAGGTTAATAAACAAGCCATTCTTTTACTAAAACATAGAATAGTATGAATCCTATTGAAGGGAGGTATAAAAGAATGTCCTGGAAAAATGATTGCTGGAGTTCTAAGAAAAAGCATTGTTGTGATGACTGGTGGAAATCTAAAGAAAAGAATCATTGTGATGATGATTGGAGTTCTAAGGAAAAGCATTGTAATGATGATTGGTGGAAATCTAAAGAAAAGAATCATTGTGATGATGATTGGAGTTCTAAACGAAATAAGTGTCGTTGTAAATGTTTCTTTATTTGTTGTCATTGTAAAAGAAAAAATTGGTAATATTTTCAATATCGACTTGAAAGAGAGAACATGTCTTTTGTGACCGATAAATACTAGAATGTAATATACAAAAAGCTGACTAAGTATAGTCAGCTTTTTGTCAATGAACACGTAGAGATTTATTTTAATATAGTTCTTATTAGAAAAGGATTATTTTATATAGATTACTATAAGCATCCATAAAGCCAAGGCGCCAATGATAGCGAGCGCTATACGTGTAGATAGTACCCTTAATTCAAAGTCTGTTTTCTTGGAGGGTTCAGGATATGCAATTATGTAGATTCCCTTTAATAATGCAAGCCATGCAATAACCGTTAGGAACCCCTGCCAATTGAATACCCATACATTATGTAGGATTACACTACCTAACCCTAGGAAAATCGATAGAAAACCATACATAATACCAAATCCTCTGTCTTCAACCACTAATTTTTTCAATTCACGTAGTACCGATGGACGTACGAAAAGTATTCCCGATACGATAACCGTTATCCATCCCCAAAACAATCCTAAAAAAGTACTAGTTTCCATTATTAGTTCACTCCCCTCAATTATTTATATTTCAGATATTCCCCCCTTTAGAACAATTCCAAAATCTTTATATATAGGCTAAATTCTGCTCTTTTTTAATACAAACATGGCATATTCTATGCCCATCCTTAATCACCTCATTTCTCTACAAAATGAAATTTTTATATCATTCATCATCATCATCATCTATCCGAATCAACCGAAGTCGCTTTGTACTATTACCGCACACTTTTTCATAGCTTGGAGCTAACATGCACCAAAGCCAATATAATGATTTATTCGCCTTTTCACTAACCTCTAAAATTGTCCCCTCTGTAATAAAATGATCACCTTGATACAATGTATACTCGCTTGTCCCATGGAATCATCATTATTCCCCTCCCTATTAAAATAGCGTTTTTGTTTCAAATAATGCTCTCATTAATTTGGACGCATTTACCAGTATATTTACCAAAAAATTCATGATATCGTTAACTAGTCGAGTACGTCATTACTTGACGATTACCCTTAGGGGCCCCGCAGACAATCGGGGTTCCTTTTATTTAAATGAGAATTTTGTTTAAACTTTACAAAACTCACCTATATTAAACTATCTTCTAAAATTCCCATTGAACATTTATAATACTTTTAAACAGTTTAAATTCTACAATCAGTAATGGAGGCATTTTAATGGGAAACATCCCAAAAATATCATCACAACAATCAAATCCTAAGATACCCTCACAGCAAGTGAACCCTAACACCAAACAGGGTAATAATAAAAAAACAAGACGCCGTATTATAACTACTTTGGCTTTTATATTATCTGTAATTTTTGTCCTTCAATATTCTCTTAATAACCAGCAAGAAATGATTAAAGAGAAACAAATCACGGTTAATACGGAGAAACAAAAATTATCTTCTTTAAAGAAGGATGGTCATTCCCTTAAAAATGATGTTAAGGCTTTAACAGGTAGTGAAGAAGAAATTTTAAAATTCGCAAGGAAACTGTATGGATTTTCCAAACCGAATGAAACTATATTTCAAATAACTGAATAAAATTACACTGCATTACCCAAAAAGGCGATTTGACGATAATCGCCTTTTTATATTTAATTTCTAAAATAAACATACTAATTTCTTTTTCTATCAAATAACTATTTTGTTTAATTTATTAAAATACAACCGCTTGTCCATTTCACATTGCTCTATCATTACATTTACTATTAGTAATACGATTTTTAGAGGTGATAAATAATGGACGAGTTTTTATATTTTGCTGCACTTAATCCGGGTTCTATTGGACCTACACTTCCACCTGTTCAACCCTTTCAATTCCCTACTGGTCCCACCGGTTCTACAGGAGCTACTGGCTCAACCGGATCAACTGGTTCTACCGGACCAACTGGACCAACTGGACCAACCGGGTCAACCGGGTCAACCGGATCAACTGGTTCTACCGGACCAACCGGATCAACCGGACCAACCGGATCAACTGGCTCTACTGGTTCTACCGGACCAACTGGACCAACTGGATTTAATCTTCCTGCTGGGCCTGCATCTATTACCTTGACTTCTAACGAAACCACAGCATGTGTATCCACTCAAGGAAATAATACTTTATTTTTTTCGGGTCAAGTATTAGTAAACGGTAGTCCTACTCCAGGAGTAGTGGTCAGTTTTTCATTTAGTAACCCTTCTCTTGCTTTCATGGTTCCTCTTGCTGTCATTACCAATGCTTTAGGTAACTTTACCGCTGTATTTCTAGCCGCTAATGGGCCTGGAACAGTAACCGTTACTGCTTCACTTCTTGATTCTCCTGGAACAATGGCTAGCGTCACTATTACCATTGTGAATTGTCCATAATGGTTTTATTTTTAAGGTACTAAGTAATTTTTGATAAGATGAGCACTGATTTACAGTGCTCTTTTTTATCATTGGGATGTTCCTTTCAAATGAAATTTCGTAACACCCTACTAAAATAACACTTTTATTAAGAACTAATGATCTTTATATTTCTTAAGCTTGTCATCACAAGTAATTTTTATAATTAGTTAAATTCTCAATATAGTTTGTGTATATAATTCCATTCAAAGATACATAATATCCACGTAACTATTTAAAAATACTTTGTTTTTATATCTAAGTTCAAAAAGGAGCTACATAACATGGATAAAAAAAATCTATTAAGTCAACAACTTGATTATGTGTCATCGGATGCGCTGAATACTCCTAGTAAAGCCCAAGAGCAAATGCAAGAAACATCTCAGGAGGCACATGATTCAAACAAAAAGGACAGTACTCAAGCTTTACATGGCGAAGATTTACCAATTTCAGATGTATATAGAACAACGAACAAACAGTAAATTTAAAAGGGAAAAAATCTTAAGAACGAGTGAACTTAATTCTTTTCCCTTTTCCTATTTAAATAACACTTTTATATGAAACCCGTACACATTTTTGACACATCCACTATCACAATCTCCTGAAAATTCGTGATAATATTAATTTGTCGGATACGCCAAATTTCGACATTGAACGACAATAATATCTCCCTTATTGAATCCCTGTCCCCCAGGGATTTCTCCTTTTATTCATTACTTTTTTCTTCACTAAATTTTCATTCTTAACAAAATTCAATCACTCCATTGAATAGACAGCTATAGTATCCTATTTTGATAAAAACTAAAAACAAACAGATATACTTAACACTAATAGTAGATTTTTTAACTTCAAATTTACTTTTTCTCTCTTATCTTTTTGTAAACATTAAAAATGAGCTCTATTTACATAGAGCTCATTCGTAATTTTATAGTTTGCTAGATTGTAACCCCTGAATAAACGGAACTACTTCAGGATTTACAAGTGACGATAAATCTCCTAACTCTTTTCCTAAGTAAGCTGCTTTAATAACACGTCGCATTACTTTAGAATTTCGTGTTTTTGGTAAATCTTCTACAACGTGGATGTCTTTTGGACATAAAGCTTTACCAATATGAGAGTTTACTAAACTCATTAATTCTTTCTTTAACTCTCCAGAGAATATTACACCGTCTCGTAATACAACAAAACAATGACAAACTTCTCCTTTTACATCATCCGGTACACCAACTGCCGCTGCTTCTATTACATCATTATGTTTCACAAGAATAGATTCATATTCAGCAGGCCCAATACGTTTTCCAGCAATATTTAGCGTATCGTCTGAACGTCCTGTGATGATGTATTGCTCACCGTCATAAATAACCCAGTCCCCATGGACCCATTTATTTTCAAAGCGTGACCAATATGTGTTTACATAACGTTCATCATCTTCCCAGAAACTTTTCGTCATTCCAACCCAAGGTTTCTCTAAGCATAACTCTCCAACTTCATCTCGGATTGGCTTACCTTTGTCATCGAGTACAACCGCTGCCATTCCTGGTAAAGATGCGTTAAAACTAATCGGTGCGATCGGCTTAATTAAGACATTCCCGAAAATCCCACCTGAAATTTCAGTTCCACCTGAATAGTTACAAATTGGTACTTTACCTTTACCAACTGTATTAAATAACCACATCCATGGGTCTGGATTCCAAGGTTCTCCTGTTGATGCGAATACTTCTAAACTCTTTAACGAGTGTTTATTTACATATTCATCACCTTTTGCCATTAATGCACGGATTAATGTTGGTGAAATACCGAGATGAGTAATTTCATATTTATCGACTGTCTCCCATAAGCGGTCTGCTTCTGGAAAGTCTGGGACACCTTCGTACATAACCATTGTTGCGCCATTAATTAAAGAGCCAAATAGTAAAAATGGTCCCATCATCCAGCCCATATCAGTTACCCATAATACTCGGTCGCCTTGTTTTATATTCATTCCAAATCCTGCATCAAATGCAGATTTTAGCGGGAAACCAGCATGTGTGTGTACTGTCCCCTTCGGCTTACCAGTCGTTCCAGATGTATATATAAGCATTAATGGATCATCACTATTCATTTCTTCAGCATGTATAAATGGTTTTTCTTTTTCTAACGTACTCCATGAAAAATCATAATTATGCGGTGTAAAATCATTTCCTGCATGACGAACAATTACCACCTTTTCAACAGTTGGACAATGTTCACAAGCTTTATCTACTTCATCTTTTAATGAAACAATTTTCCCACGGCGTGAAAAGCCATCTGCGGTAATAACCATTTTTGAACCAGCTGCTTGTACACGTGTCATTACTGCATCAGCAGCAAAACCTGAGAATATTGGTGAAATAATCGCTCCAATTTTCATTACCGCTAACATAGCAACAACTGTTTCAGGAATCATTGGCATGTAAATTGTTACACGATCACCTTTTTCAATACCAGCATGTTTCAAACCGTTGGCAACACGGCTTACCCAGCTGTCAAGCTCTTCATATGTAAATGATTTCGAAGTTCCGTTTTCCCCTTCATACATAAGTGCTGCTTGTGTTTTCGTTTTATCGTCTGCAAGCCAGCGAGATAAAGCAGATTCTACAACGTTACAAGTTCCCTCAGTATACCACTGTGCAAACGGTGTACCATTTTCTAAATCTAACACTTCTGTATATGGTTTCATCCACTGATAGCCAACTGCTCTCTCAGCTTCTCCCCAAAACCAAGCTGTTTCTTCAATTGACTTATTATAAAAAGCTTCGTAATCTTCATAGCCTAATGATTTCATCCAACCAAATAAACGCGTTTTTTCTTTATACTCTTCTGTTGGAAACCAAACTGCTTGTTTCAATGTTTTCCCCTCCTTGACTTTTTGAGCAAGAAAGCCCTAAATAGGGCTTTTAAACTGGATATACAGGATGTTTACGCTCCGTGAATACTTGATATTTGCTCATATACATTTCGAATCGTCCTTTTAACTCTTCACGTAAATTATTTGGATGAACAATACCATCAATCACCATCTCTGATGCTAAACGGTAAATATCAATATCTTTCTTATACTCTTCTCGTTTTTCAGCAATAAAGCTTGCACGCTCTTCTTCTGGTAAAGCTGCAATCTTATTTGCATATACAGCATTGACCGCTGCTTCTGGACCCATTACTGCAATAGAAGCTGTTGGTAATGCTAAGCAGCAATCTGGTTCAAACGCTGGACCTGCCATTGCATATAAGCCAGCTCCATATGCTTTTCGAACGACGATAGAAATTTTTGGTACAGTTGCTTCACTCATTGCAGAGATCATTTTTGCACCGTGACGAATAATTCCGGCACGTTCTACTTTTGTACCAATCATAAATCCAGGTACATCTGCAAGGAATAATAATGGGATATGGTATGCATCGCATAAATTTATAAACTTCGCTGCTTTATCAGCTGAATCGTGGAATAAAACGCCGCCCTTCATACGCGGCTGATTTGCAATAATGCCAATTGGCTTACCATCAATACGCGCTAAACCTGTAATTAGTTCTTGAGCAAATAATTTTTTCACTTCAAAAAAAGAACCTTCATCAATAATTCTGTTAATGAGATCTTTCATATTGAAAGGAGCATTTTGATTTTCTGGAATAATTTCTTCTAACGTTTTATCGAACTGTTTCGGTTCTTGAGGTGTAATCAAAGGAGTCTTTTCTAAATAGTTACTTGGAAAATAAGAAATATATTGTCTTGCTTGCGTAATTGCATCTTCTTCTGTTTTACATAAAACATCTCCGCATCCTGATACTGAGCAATGCATACGTGCTCCGCCCATTTCTTCTAAAGTTACCTTCTCACCGATAACCATTTCAGCCATACGCGGAGACCCTAAATACATAGAAGCATTTCCTTCAACCATCATAACAACGTCACAAAATGCTGGAATATACGCACCACCAGCTGCTGAAGGTCCAAATAATAAACAAATTTGTGGCACTTTTCCAGATAATTTCACTTGGTTATAAAAAATTCTTCCCGCACCGCGGCGTCCAGGGAACATTTCAACTTGATCTGTAATACGTGCCCCAGCGGAGTCAACTAAATAAAATAACGGCACACGTAATTTCTCAGCCGTTTCTTGAATACGTAAAATCTTTTCAACTGTACGTGCTCCCCATGATCCAGCCTTAACAGTTGAATCATTTGCCATTACGCAAGCAGTACGACCATGTATTTTACCAGTTGCAGTTACAACGCCGTCAGCTGGTAACCCGGTTTGTTCACAATTTGCAAATAATGCATCTTCCACATATTCACCATTATCGAATAAAAGAGCTAAACGATCTCGAACAAAAAGTTTTCCTTTTGCTTTGTTTTGTTCATGATATTTCGTTGCCCCGCCTTGCTTAATTGTTTCAACTCGTTCTTCAAATGAATTAGATTGTTGTTTTTGATCTAACATATTTACTCCCCCTTATACATTGGTTTGCGTTTTTCCTTGAATGCCTGTAATCCTTCTAATCTATCTTTCGTATGGATTACGCCCTCATACGCCTGTTTTTCCATTTGTAATCCGGTATGTAAATCTACTTGAATACCATTTGAAATTGCTTCTTTTGCTAATCGAACAGCAATTGGACCATTTTTAGCAATTCGATCTGCAATTTCAATTGCTTTCTCTTCTAGTAAATCAGCTGGTACTACGAATTCTACTAAACCATATTCTTTCGCTTCTTGCGCCGAAATACGTCTTCCTGTATAAATTAATTCTTTCGCTCTACCGACTCCAATTAATCTCGGTAAACGCTGAGTACCACCTGCTCCAGGTATAATTGCAAGAGAAGTTTCAGTAAGACCTAGACTTGCAGTGTCAGAAGCAATTCTAAAATCACAAGCTAAGCTTAATTCAGTACCTCCACCAAGTGCGATTCCATTAATAGCAGCAATAACTGGTTGTGGTAATTGTTCCACCATCTCCATAGTAGAACGAATCATACCCACAGCATGGCGAACTTGTTCTTCACTCATGTTGGCACGCTCTTTTAGATCAGCACCAGCGCAAAATGCTTTTTCGCCATCCCCTGTTAAAATAACAACGCGCGTATTTGATTCTTCGTTTATTTGAGTTAATATAGTTTGTAATTCTTCTAATAATGCCAAAGATAATGAGTTTGCTTGTCTTTCACGATTTAACGAAATCTTTACAACGTGCGGTGTAACATAGTCAACTGAAATGTTTTGTAATTGTAGCATCTTCTCACCTACTTATCGTTTTATGTTGAAGCGCTCTATACACATGACTCGGTAATTCGATATTTAACTTACTTTGAATAAACTGACTAGCTCTCAATAACTTTTCTTCATCAATATTAGTTTGGACTCCCAGCTTATGGAGCATATGCACTAAGTCATCAGTAGCAACATTACCCGATGCTCCTGGTGCATAAGGACATCCTCCGAGTCCACCACAAGAACTATCAAACGTTGTAATACCATATTCTAAAGACTTAACTACATTCGCCAGAGCCATTCCATACGTATTATGAAAATGCATTGCAAACTGCGAAGCATCATACTTCTTTAATAGATGTTCTAATACTTGTTCTACTTGTAATGGATTCGCTACACCAATCGTGTCACCGAGAGAAACTTCATAAATGCCGTATGAAAATAGTTGATTACATATTTCGTCAACTGCTGTGGCACTTATATCGCCTTCATAAGGACATCCAAATACAGTAGAAACATAGCCCCTTACCTTTTTCCCTTCGAACATTGCCTGTTTTGTTATATCTTCAATTACAGCTAATGCTTCTTTAATAGATTTATTAATATTACTTTTATTGTGAGATTCACTTGCTGATAAAAAAACATTCACCTCATCTACATTTTGCAAAAAAGCTCGTTCCAAACCATTTTGATTTGGAACAAGCGCTGCATATGTAACATTTGGATCCCTTTTTAGCTCAGAAAATACATCACTGGCATCTGCTAATGCAGGAACCCATTTAGGGTGAACGAATGAGGAAACTTCAACGTACGACAATCCCGCTTCTGTAAGTAGTTGAATCCATTTTACTTTATCTTTTGTGCCAACAATCTTTTTTTCATTCTGTAAGCCATCACGTGGCCCGACTTCTTTAATGACAGCAAAATTAGGTAGTTTCAATTCGCTTCCCCCTATATCTCCCTATTCAATTTCTAGTAATACATCTCCTTCATTTACAAAATCGCCTTCTTGTACGTTAATTTTCATAACAGTTCCGGCTTCTTCTGAAACGATTGGAATTTCCATTTTCATAGATTCCAAAATGACGACATCCTGCTCTTCCTCTACTGTATCTCCTACTACTACAACTATCTTCCAAACATTTCCTGCCATCGATGCATATACTTTCGTCATCATTTTTTCCCCCTTAATATTCATAAATCTTATTTTTTAACAAGTTGTTTCGTTACGAAACCCGTTGTATAAATACCACTTTTGAACACATCGTCTCCGAGCACTTGCAGTAGCATCGGTGTATTTGTTTTAATACCTTCAATTTTTAACTCTTCTAGAGCAATTTTTAATTTTGAAATCGCTTCTTCACGAGTTTCACCATGTGCGATTACTTTCGCAATCATTGGATCATAGAAAGGTGTAATCGTTACTTGATTCTCCAAAAAGTGATCAATACGTATATTTGTCGGTAACGTTAAATCTGTAATTTTCCCAGGTGATGGGAAGAATGTTTTCGGATCTTCTGCATAAATACGAGCCTCAATGGCATGACCACTACGTTTTACATCATCCTGTGTAAATGATAGCTTCTCACCATATGCGATAAGGAATTGTTGTTCAACTAAGTCTAACCCAGTAATTTCTTCTGTAACTGGATGTTCTACTTGTAATCTCGTATTCATTTCTAAGAAATAAAAGTTCTTTTGATCATCTACAAGAAACTCAACTGTACCTGCATTTGTATAACCAAGTGCTTTAGCAGCTTGTACAGCAACTTCTCCCATAGCCTTTCGTGTACCCTCATCTAAAAATGGTGAAGGTGCTTCTTCAATTACTTTTTGATTTCGGCGCTGCACTGAACATTCGCGTTCCCATAAATACACTGTATTACCATGTGTATCTGCTAAAAGCTGAATTTCAATATGATGTGCATCTGCTATATAGCGCTCTAAATACATTTCTCCGTTACCAAAGAAATTTTGCGCTCTTGTTTTATTACTTTCAAATGCTTTGGTGAGCGTTTGCTCAGTTTCCATCAACTGCATTCCAATGCCTCCGCCGCCCGCGGATGCCTTAAGCATTAATGGATAACCAATTTGTTTCGCAATTTCAATTGCTTCTTCAGCAGTTTCAATATTTGTAGTAATGCCTGGAACTACTGGCACATCTGCTGCTTGCATCGCTATACGTGACTCAATTTTACTTCCCATCTTAGTAATGATTTCTTCTGAAGGACCGATAAATACGATTCCTTCTTCTTTACAGCGAATCGGAAAAGATGGATTCTCTGATAATAATCCGTACCCCGGATGGATTGCTTCAGCATTTGTCTTCTTAGCTATTTCAATAATTTTTTCAAGGTTTAAATAGCTTTCTTGGACACGTGGACCGCCTACTAAGTAAGCTTCATTTGCCAATTTTACATGAAGGGCATTTTCATCAGCCTCAGAATAAATAGCAACGGTACGAATGCCAAGTTTTTGACAAGTTTTCATAATGCGAACTGCGATTTCCCCGCGATTAGCAATTAATATTTTTTGAAACATAGTGACCCCTCCTTTTTATCTACATCCTAAATGTCTTGCAATTACGAGACGTTGAATTTCAGAAGTTCCTTCACCAATTTCTAAAAGTTTTGCATCACGAATATATCGTTCAACTTCATATTCACGCATATAGCCATATCCACCATGAATTTGTACTGCATGATTTGCTATACGACTTGCAGCTTCAGATGCAAACAACTTTGCCATAGCCGCTTCTTTACCGAAAGGTTTATCGTTATCTTTTAACCAAGCTGCTTTATGTACTAAATTACGCGCTAATTCTACTTCAGTCGCCATATCAGCCAATTTAAATTGAATCGCTTGGAAATTAGAAATCGGTTTTCCAAATTGTTGACGTTCTTTCGCATATTGCAATGCACGCTCAAATGCAGATTGTGCAATACCTACTGCTAATGCTGCAATTGAAATACGTCCTCCATCAAGCGTATATAAGAATTGTTTAAATCCTTTATTTACATCACCAAGAATATTTTCTTTCGGTACACGTACACCATCAAGTACGATTTCACAAGTATTAGAAGCACGAACACCCATCTTATCGTAAGGGCTTGAAATCGTTAATCCTTCACTAGTAGTCGGTACGATAAATGCAGAAATACGTTTTTTACCATTGTCTTCAAAACCGTTGATAGCGGTTACAATAATTGTATTTGCATACTCTGCGTTTGTAATCCAGCACTTTTCACCACTAATAACATATTCATCGCCATCTAAAATTGCTTTCGTTTGTGTGCCCCCTGCATCAGATCCAGCATTTGGCTCCGTTAATCCGAAAGCACCTAACGTTTTACCTGACGCCATTGGAACTAAAAATTTCTGTTTTTGTTCTTCTGTACCGAAATAATAAATTGGAGAAGCACCTAATGAAATTGTTGCAGCATAGCTTAAACCTGTTCCACCACAAGCACGACCAATCTCTTCAACAGCTAACGCGTACGATAACGTATCGCCACCTGAACCTCCATACTCTTCCGGGAATGGGATACCTAATAATCCTAGTTCGCCCATTTTTTGAAATGTTTCATATGGAAATTCCGCAGTTTTGTCATAATATACAGCTTTCGGTGCGATTTCCTTTTCAGCAAAATCACGTACCATTTCTTTAATCATTTGTTTTTCGCGAGTTAGAGTAAATTCCATTCCGCTACACACCCCTTATCGAATATTGAGTTTCGACAGCGTGCGAGTTTCTACTACAAACATTACTTCTTAAAAGACACGAATATTAGTTAGACAATTGCTATAATTCTGTCATAACTTAATTTTAAAACAGATTCTGTACCAATGCACAAAAAAATTCCTACATTGTTCTACAACAACATAGGAGGTTTTGTGTCGAATTATGTAATTTATTGTTTAATAATCTCTACCTTTTCCCGAATCAGAAATTTCTACTAACCCTTCAGGGTATGGTTCGAAATATGTTTGTCTTAATAAATACTTTTCATCAAATCGAATGGCCCATGTTTTTAAAATTACAAGTAAACTACTAAGTGGGATTTTCTTTTCAGAATACTTCTGTAACAGCTCTAAAAAATGAGCTTTTTCTTGTTTTTTTAGCTTTGTTTTAAAATATCCGAAAATGTGCTCACATACATTTACATTCGATGTATAGCGGGGCGTACGCATGAATAATTCATATAAAGTCTTCTCATAATTGTCAAATACAACTTCAATTGTTTCATTTTTTTGATTTGCAATAATACGCCCTAATTCTTTTTGTTTCACCTGATTATATGCCATAAATAAATACTTATAATCTGATTGAAACGCTACGAGTTCTTTTATGTTTTTAGTATGTTTAATCATTTTGTAATGCGCGATTGTAAACAATCTTGTAAAGAAATGCTCTCTAATAATAAAATTCGACAATCTACCTTCTTCTTCAATTGGAAGATGCGAAAATTTTTTTATTACTGCTCCGCCAAATAATCCAGTTCCTTTTCCTTTTACTGGCCCTTTTTCAAAACCAGAATAGATTTTCACATCACGAGTTCCGCAACTTGGCGAACGATTCTTCAAAATAAAACCGTCAACTTCAGGTAATGTTTGTAAAAATGCATTTGAAAATTCATTCATTTTTTCAGTTACATCTTCTCGTATTGACGGTTGTACAAGCCTATTCACACCATTTTTTTCTACAATACGTATCGTTTCACGAGGAGTCCCTAAACCAATTTCTACTTCAGGACATACAGGTATAAATGTAACAAATGGCTGCAAATTTCGTATTGTTACATCTGGTATCACCTCTGCATTATAACGACAGGCATCAAATTCTAAACATTTACTTACAACAATTGTTGGTTTTGCAAATTGCCGCATTTCATTACCTCCATGGTATCAATCCATACAATCTAAATTGTACTGATATTAGTATCTTAAGCAAAGTCTGTTTATATTGATTATTTTTATAATAACTATAAATTTAATGCTATATCAACTGCAATTCAAATCTATTTCGTATATGTATTAACAAGTTCTTGTACAAACTTGTTAACACTTTTTTGTCTAAACACAATCCATCTTTACTAGCATATTTACAGAGTCTTTCCTCTCCTCTTTACATTTAAATTAAAATAAGTCTTAATACGAATTTTAATCCCAAGTTATTTGGAATATATTCTTTATATTTGTACATTATAGACTGAGAAAGTATTACTTGTAGTTAGGGTGTTCCAAATGAATTTTAGAAACCTACTTTCTTTATTACGGAACATTTTCAGAAATATTTTTTCTTTGATAAAAAATATTTCAAAAAATCCATTCAGTTTAAGGAGGCATATTAAAATGGGAGTATTAAGTGGTAATCCCCAAAATGAACCAATGCATTACGGAGAAGTCTTTGCAATTTGGAGTTATCTTGCAGGGGCACAAGGTGCAATTGCTGGTTACCAAGTTCTTGTCAATCATACTGGAGACGAGGACTTAAAAAATTTTTTAGAAAATCTTATAGAAAATGATATCCAATCAGAAGTTGAAGAACTAAAAAACTTGTTAAAATCAAACGGTGTGGCATTACCACCAGCACCTCCAGAACGTCCAGTTGCATCTATTGAAACAATCCCTCCTGGTGCTCGTATTAATGACGCAGAAATTGCAGCTAAAGTTTCTATGGATCTTGCTGCTGGACTAGTAGCATGTAGCCAAGCGATGGGACAATCACTTCGAGAAGACGTAGGAATGATGTTTGGACAATTCCATATGAAAAAGGCACAAGCAGGGGCTAATTTACTACGGTTAAATAAGAAAAAGGGCTGGATTATTCCTCCCCCTTTACATGTTCTTCAATCTGATCAAGCATAACATGGCATAAGCGGTTAACTTTTGTTAACCGCTTCGTTGTATTTACCTGTCCTTTTAATAATGGAAATTAAAGATAGTTCTAATAACTTTAACTTTATGATTTAAATACTGTGATACGAATAATGTACAAAAGTAACGGAGAAATTAATACATAAGAAAGAAGGGGAAACCATGAAGAAGAAATTATCATCTATTTTAAGTGTATTAGCACTAGCTATTATGTTTTTAGGAACAACTGCTCATGCTGAATATGATGGAAATAACATGAATCGAGTTAATAATACTGATATTTCAACACGAGTTAATAATGATGTGAGAACTCGAAATGTAAATACGACAAATGATTTAAATGATAATCGGGATAAAAATAATAATTGGGCTTGGCTGGGTTTATTAGGTCTAGCAGGATTATTAGGTCTTAGAAGAAGAGACAAAGAAACACGCTAATTCAGAATATTTTTAGTAAACAAGTACTTATTTATCAAAATTGTATAATGAATATAAATCGCCTTTTTAAAGGCGATTTATTATTTGCTTAAAAATAGTATATGTAATTCACACATCAACATATTTTTACTTATGATTAAACCTATTAAATTACATTTATTTAAATACAAAAAATCAAACCCCTAAAATGTTGTTATAGTTAGATTCGTGGCGTTAATCCGTACAATATAAATTGAATCGTATTTTCAATTTCCAATTCATCATCCCATTTTTCTTCAGGCAATAATAAAAAACGTGTTAATAGTAATCCTAATACAGCTGATAAAGTAAGTCGTAATACAGAAGATGGCGGTATTTCAATAATCTCCCCTTCCTCTTGAAACTTTACAATTAACTTTTTAAAATGTGAAAGTAACTCTGTTTCTACTAAATGTTGTATTTCATTTTTCAATTCTGGCTGAAATGGCACTTCTTGAATTAATATTTTTATCATTGGAAAATGCTTTTTTGCAAATTCAAATCTATTATGAATAACAACTCTTAGAAGCCCTTCATATGATTCATACTCCGATTTAAATATTTCCTTTGCGAAGGCTTGTACGAAAAATGGCGCAGCAAACTTTGTTAATGTCGGCATGACGACTGCTAACAATAAATCTTTTTTCGTTTTATAGTAGCGGAAGATTGTTCCTTCCGCTACACCAGCACGCTTTGCAATTTCACTTGTAGAAGTTGATGCATATCCTTTTTCTCCAAACATATCAACAGCTGCCTCTAAAATACGCATTTGACGTTCATTTCGTTTATCCGTATTAGTTGCGGCAATTAATTCATCCAGCCAATCCTTCTTCATCTACAATGCCCCTTCGTATCATCATTATATTTTCCGATGTTTCTTTAATGCAAATACATTCCCTATTGCAAATAATAGAGAAAAAAGTAGTAATACAGTAAGATCTAATGTAATCTCTGTAAATCCTTGATTTCGAATCATCACTTGTCTCATTGCGTCAGCTCCATATGTGAGCGGAAATAATTTCCCTAACATTTGTAGCCACTTATTCATAGATTCAATTGGAAACAACCCAGAAAAGAAAATTTGTGGCACAATGACAAGCGGTATGAACTGGATCATTTGAAATTCATTATTTGCGTATGCTGATAAAAACGTCCCTAAAGTTAATGCCGTTAAAGAAAGCATGCATGTAATAAGTAGCGTTAGCCATATGGAACCAGCTACATACAAATCTAAAATATAAACTGAAAAATTCACGATTATAATTGATTGTATAAACGCAAAGATTCCAAAACCAATAATATATCCTACAACTATTTCCCATCTTCTCACTGGAGTGGACAATAACCTCTCTAATGTACCACTTAAACGTTCTCTTACAAAAGATACTCCGGACAATATAAATACAAAGAAAAATGTAAAGAAACCAATCAATACGGGACCAAGCCCATCGAACATCGTAATGTCTTTAGAGCCATGTAAATAATCCACTTCAGGCTTCATCATTGATACATCATTCTTCTCTGTACTCTTTTGCAATACTTGAAGTACCGCACGGTTTTTTGATGAATCACTGCCTTCTAATAGAAGATTCATTTTTCCATTTTCTAAATGAATTACTGCATCTACCTTTTGCTTTTCTAATTCCGAAATTGCTTTGTCTTTACTATATTCATAAATTGATGCTTCTTGATTTTTCATTACTTTTACTATAGGAGCAGGTACATCGACTACAGCAATATGCGGTATATAGTCTTTTTGTGTAAATACTAGCGACAATAACCAAAGTAATAACATTGGTGCCCCAAACATCATTGCTAAAGAACGCTTATCTCGAAAAAATTGACGAATGATACGGATGACTACACCATTAACTCTCATGATTCAATCACTCCTTCTAACATAAAGACATCTTCAATTCGTCCAGAAGATGTTTGTTTTTTCAATTCCTCCGGTGTGCCAATCGCAACTAAATTCCCTTCTCTAATTAGCCCTAGACGTTCGCAAAACTCAGCTTCATCCATAATGTGCGTTGTTACAATAATAGTTGTTCCTTTCTTTTTGAGGTCATAAAACTTCTCCCAAATCGATTTTCGAAGTAGAGGATCTATCCCAACTGTTGGCTCATCTAAAATTAATATTTCTGGTTCATGAAGGAGTGCTATCGCCAATGATAAACGTTTTTTCATTCCACCTGAAAAATGCTGTACTTGCTTTTTCATATGCTCTGATAATTGCACAAGTTCAAAAACTTCTACGATTCTCTCTTTCTTACGCTTACCTTTTAACCCATACATCGTTGCAATAAAATCTGCATTTTCATATGCCGATAGTTCTTCGTATAATGCATCAGCCTGAGCCATATAACCAATTCTTTTCATTTCATTTAGATTAGGCATGTTTGTATTAAAAACAATTACATCCCCTGTAGTTGACTCATTAATACCTGCAATCATTTTAATGAGTGTTGTTTTCCCTGATCCGGAAGGTCCAACCAAGCCAAAAATTTCTGCTTTTTCTACTTGCAGCGAAAGGTTATGCAAAACTTCTTTTTTCCCAAAACTTTTTGATACATCTCGTAAAATAATTGAAGGTTGCTGCACTAAAAATCCCCCTTTTCTTTAAAATGAGTGAGTACTCACTTTTATTTTACTCTCGAATTATTATATGTCAAACTTTTCAAACATATATTTTTTCTGTTATTTACTAAATCAATGAAACAGAGTCGACATTAGAATATCTTTTCTTAAAGTCGACTCTGTTTCATTGTAAATTATTCGATTTTTGTTATGTTTTTAAATTTAAATACCTTCTAATTCTAGCAACATCTAAAGAATATTCGATAACTATTTGCTGTATTGGTAATATAACCGTTTCCGGATATAAATGTGCATATTGTAACGTTTCTGCATACTTTTCCAACCGTTTTTCTAAATACTTTACAATTTGCTCAGGATGACTTACTAATAAAGACGTACTATAATAATGAATTTGCTCCTCAATCGCCGTATATTCTTCAATTTCAAATTCTTTATGCATTTGTACACCCCTTTATATTTTTAATATTGCTTAATAATAACTATTTTAACTCGACTAATTTTTAAGTTTTTTGATTATTTAAACTATAACAAACTCAATAGGTCAAAATTTGTTACTTTATGTAACGTTGAAAAATTTTAACAAAATTGTAATGGAAACTTGTACTCAAGAAAAACTACCTTTAAATTATTCTCCTGAACAAAAAAGCCGTACAGATTAATTTAACTGCACGACTACAATCTCAGGTCTATTAAAAACTCTTTGCGGAATGATACTATTGCCTAATCCTCTACTAACCATCATAGACGTATTTTGTTGTTCATATAAACCCGCTGTATATTTGGGCAGTATTCCTTGATTAGGAGCAACTAATCCCCCGATAAAAGGTAACCGAACTTGCCCCCCATGTGCATGACCCGATAACACTAAATCTACTTTCTCCTCAGCATACTCTTCTAGAAATTCAGGCCTATGGGATAATAATACATTATACCTATCTGGCTTCGTTTCAATTTTTGCTTTTACAATTGCATCTTTTACAATACTTCCTTCATCAATATCTCCAGTATTAAATTCCGGATCATCAATTCCTAACAAGTTTATTTCGTGTCCTCCCTTTTGTATTATTACATGTTCATTTCTTAAAACAGTGACATGCTGTTTCTTTAATTTTTTTTCTAAACTGTTATATTTTCCTGACCATTTTTCATGATTTCCTGTCACAAAATATACCGGATATTCCTTCACAAGTTCTCGTATTACTTGCATACTCATTTCTGCATCGTACGATTTACTGTCTATTAAATCACCCGTAATAGCAATAATATCTGGATTTATGCTTTTTACTTTTTGAATTAAAGTTTCTTGATTGTCGCCAAATTTTTTATTGTGTAAATCTGAAATTTGTAGAATTTTAAAACCTTTAAAAGAAGAGGGAATTTTACTAGAGGTTATTTTAACCTCAGTTATACTTATTAAATTGTTTTGTAAATATAAAAAGATACTAATGCCTACTAATATACCAATAATTAATATGATTCTTTTAATCTTCTTGTTCATACTTCCTCCTAAAATCTTAATCAGTACTACAGTTCACAATAAATATTACGTGCCCTTCGCATTCAGAATAACTGAAATTTTTTAATTGATTTGTAGTATTTGTTATAGTTTTATACGCCACTTATAAAATTTTTCAATCGCATGCGTGTATGATGTCATGCTCATTTTTCAGTAATTTTATAGCAGATCACTGGAATCTCTTCATAAGATTAACATTTATCTTACTTAGTTTGATAACTATATCATGATAATTCCTATAGTTTTTTATAAAAATATTGTGTACTTTTCTCGAAGTATATACGACATTTGATTACAAATATATTATTACCACTACGATTTTAATTTGTTTAAAACGTACAAAGAGAGAATTGAAACACTAAATTGCCTTATGAAAAGGTATTACTGTATTATTTGTTAGAAAATTGAAAAAACATGTGTAGATAGCTATCATTGTAAGTGCATATATAATTATCTTTAATTTTCTGACATAATTTCACATAATTCTTAAACTATTTTTTTGCGTGCATTATGAAATAAAATATTGCCCCATGTCAGTCTTTAAAAAATTATATATCATAACTTTAAGGGAGGAAGAAAACTATGAAGATGAAAAGAAAAATCATGATGACGACAGCACTTGCAGCTACATTGGCTACAGGTGCACTACCAAGTACATCGGTGTTTGCTGCTGAAAAAGAGGCTCCTATCCAACAAGAAGAGACACAGATGAGTATTCAACCATTTGCACAAAATAATTTGGAAACAGCAGTTAAAGCTGCCTTAAATGGTCCAGAAGTTAAAAAAATTAAAGTATTTGAGCATGAATTTAATGTAAAACCAATTGAAGTAGTAAATTTAGGTGGCGGTAAAACATATGTTAAGGGACAAATTTCTCATCATTTAAGTTTTCGTCCAGATGATCAATTTTATTATGAGTTTACAGTGCAAGATGGAAAGGTAATAGATAAGCCTGTATTTAATATTGATAGAGGTGGTTGGACACCATTTGCTGCTCCACTTTTATCAATTCTTGCTGCGTATAATGGGATTCCAGTTAATCCAAATGATTTAAATGCACTTGGTCAACAGATTGGAAAAGTGATAGATGGAAGCTGGGAACATGCAGCCCAATCTATCGCAACTGTAGTTAGTTTAAGTTTTAATGAGTAGAATTTCTTAATTTTTGTTAGCCTAACAGAGTCCCATTTTTCATAAGTAACCTTGTTATAAAAAATTCTGAAACAGCTATAAATAGATTTTTACCGCTCAGTCACATTATCTTGATTTGTTAACCACCTTATCATTCATTATATGTCACAAAATAGAAGTCTTTTTTAAGACTTCTGTTTTGTTTGTATACAGTACAGCGGAAAGTTTGTTTTTTACCTATCTATGCTTCAATTCTTTAAGAATCCGTTTGACTATTAGATACAATTTATTACAACAAACTATTAAAATCTCAAATAACTTCCTACCCTATTTTGATTTTTTCAAACACAAAAATTCATTACTTTAAGAATGAAAACAATAGATGTAGTAAAAAATCATCTTGTTTTATTATATCTATTGTTTAAAAGTCAGGAGAGATAAAATGAACAAAATAAAAATGAGGAATTTTTTTAAAATTAGTATCCTTACTTGTTTCACACTAGCAAGTTTAAGTACACCATCTACTATTTTTGCTGATAGTCATCCAGGTTATTCCTATGAATCCAATATAGGCTATCAAAACCCAGCATGGATGTCGAAAGTAGCAGATTCAACAAAATTGAGTGAAATATCTATTCCAGGGACTCACGGTACAATGGCTTTACATGGAGCAAGTTTTCTTGATGAAAATTTGACAAGAAATCAAACTATGAGTCTACCACAACAATTAAATTCCGGAATTCGATATGTAGATATGCGTGTTAAACGTGTAAAAGATTCTTTTGCAATGTACCATGGGATTGTAAATCAAAAAGCAATGTTTGAAGATGTATTAAAAGAGGCAATTCAATTTTTAAAAGATCATCCTACAGAAACAATTTTAATGCGCTTAAAAGAAGAAACTACTCCTGAAAGTGGCTCACTATCATTCGAGGAAATACTTAATAAATACAAAGACCTTAATTCTTCCTATTTTTGGGATCCGAGTTCTGTACCAACTTCAAAAAGAAATAACCCTACTCTAGGAGACATCCGAGGGAAAATTGTAATCTTACAAAACTTTACAGCCTCTCAGCAATATGGTATTAATTACGATAGCTTAAATATACAAGATACATTTGAAATTGAAAACGGACCAGACGGAATGTATGAAAAATGGAATGCGGTGAGAACCCACCTTCAAAATGCAAATAATAATTTTAACAATGATAAAATCTATCTTAACCATTTTAGTGGCACAGGTGGTGCTGCTGCATTATTAAATAATGTTTATCCTTGGTTTGTTGCAAGTGGTAAAGGGAGCAGAAATACTGATAGTAACCCCAAGATGATTCAAAAAGCTACAACTAATGCGTGGGAAGATTTCCCTCGTGATATAAATGGTCAAGTATTTTATGGTGGAATGAATACACTTGGGACCGAACTCTTGCAACAAGGTGGAATTAAACATTCTGGTATTATCGCAGCTGATTTTCCTGGTCCAGGTTTAATTGATAGTATCATTAAATTAAATGGTATACATGCGAATGAAAAAGAAATATTAATTTCGCAAATTTCATCCGAATCTAGCCCTTTATCCGGACAACAAAATCGATCCAGTCAAAACTTTAAAATTGATAGTTTACCTGTAGGTACTAAGGAATTAAAATGGATTATTGAGCCTTCAGAAAAAGATCATCCTTCTTCTATCTCTTTCAATGTAATGATTGACGTTTCCCTAGGTACAGATTCTACTCGTTGGAAAAATATTTCACATGGATCTAGGACTGAAGCTTATACGAATACTAAATATTATATTGCAAGCCCACTTGGTGCCACTAACAAATTTACAGTGAAAATATACGCTATTACAAATTAAAAAATAAAGAATCCCAATGGAATTCCTTTTTGATGGAATACCATTGGGGTTCTTTAATAATTTCATTTCGTATATATTGGGATGAAGAGTAAAAATTGCACCCCTGTTCCGGTATTGCACATAGAATAAGTGATAACTACCCTTTTCCACTGATCATTTATTTAAAACTGGCTTCCAAAGCGATAGTGCAAAAATCCAATTTGGATCGCCGTTCCCTTGATAACTTTGAATCGCTTCATACACTTTTCCCTCATGTACTACCTTATCACCTTTATTGTATGCTTTTCTTGCATCCCATTTTTCATAAGTAGAGTCCTCTAGTTTTGTTGCTACAGTTAAAACATCACTTCTACTAGACTCATTTCCAGCTAAATCAACCGCCGTCACTACATATTTATACGATGTATTAGTTTTTAAATCTTTATCCATAAAGGATGTATTATCCGCTGTCCCAATTTTATTCATAACCCCAGTGCTTTCTCTATATACAACATAATGATCAACACCTACATTATCTTCAGACGCACTCCACATCAAATCAACAGTTGTCGCTGTTGTACCCATACTATGTAATCCTTTTGGTTGAGTCGGAGCCTCTTTATCTGGAGTTTCATTTGTTGTCTTAACCTTTATTTTTTCACTTTCTTTTGATATGTTTCCAGCAGCGTCTAATGCCTTTATTGTATAGGTATATTCCGTATTTGCTTTTAGTTTTTTATCAATAAAAGTTGTACCTAGTACCGTACCAATTACTTCTCCATTACGTAACACTTGATATTCTTTTACGCCTATATTATCATTTGAGGCCTTCCATGTTAGTTCAACACTATTGGCAGAAACCTTAGACGCATTTAATCCAGTTGGTTGACTTGGAGCTACTGTATCGGGAGCTTCATTATTTACTAAATTTACATCAATTACATTATAAAACGCATTTGACGTATCTGCTACATCCCATACAGCTAAAATAACATGATAACCATTGCGATCAGTTGGTACATTAATTGTATGTGTTAAATTATTTGATGCTGCCGAACCGTCATGTTTCACAGTTCCAATTGGTTCTAATTCAGCACGTGTTAATGGTTTATTAGGATCCCATCCCTTTTTGGTAATGTAATAATGCCATTTACTTGTAGAATGTGCCGCTGTGTATTTCCATGTAAATGTATTTACTCCCCCCTTTATTGTGTTTTTGAACCAGCGATTTGATGTTTGTTGGTCAAGAATCCCTCCAAACAGTTCTCCTGCCGAAGCGATTTTCCCATCAATCGGTCCACCATCTGGGAATCCTTTAGGTGCTTCTAGACTTTGAGGTTCGTACATTACATTTCCACAATTTAAATTTAATGCTCCATAATTCTGACTACATAAAGCAGCACGACTACTCGGCTTTTCAACAAACCCATGTGCATATGCACTTTGAGGAATCATTGTAATTGCCGTCACCCCTGCAGCTAAAACACAAGCACCAATTCCTTTTTTAATTTTTCTTAATCTTTCTAACTTAAATGTTAATTTCAAATTCATACTTGTCCCCCCAATATATTGTTTATGCTAATATAATAGCAATATAGGGATAAACGAACAAATCACCTACTAATATATTAATAGTTCAATAACATAAACACATTTAGTTTATTTATTAACCTGATATGGGGCTAAATTAAGCAAATTAATTCTATTTTGTAACATTATGTAGTAAAGAGTTTATAAAAAACCAATAAAGATTCACAAAAAATCCAAATATCGATTACTTAATTTTTTACACCCACACCCCACACGATAACTACATTATTAAGCAGGTTTCATGATTTATTACATTCTCTCGCCACCTGACAAAATCAGATCAAAAACATATCCCTGCATATTATCGATTAGTTCAACCACATCTGGATTTTTATCGTTGCTCAGCGACCAATTGATTGACACCATTGCGTTTGCTGTATACAACTGAGCTACAAAGTCAATCGGCACACTTACTTCAACCTGCTGCTCTTTCAAATAGGAATAGCAGGCATTATATAAAATGGATTCTAATTCTAAACGTAAATCCGCTGAGGGAACACGTACATGGAGTAAAGTTGCAACCTCTTTTTTTCGCGCTGAGATCTTATCGGTTATCATATTAATAGCTTGAGCCACATTTCCATTCTCTATTAATGCGAAACGAAATTCAATTTCTTCCTTGAACCAGCAGACATAATTTTGCACTAATTTTTCCAAAAGATCATATTTATCTGCAAAATGGCTGTAAAATGTGGACTTACTCACCATAGCATGTATGCAAATATCTTTAGTTGTAATTCGTCCAAACTCTTTTTCGTTCAAGAGGGTAATAAGTGTATTAGAAATATTTTTCTTCGTTTTATAAACGCGAACATCCTCTCCCATTAATAATCAATCCCCTTCCCAAAGTTGCTTATCAAACCATTTATATCCTTATGGTTCGATTTCGTACTTCTTACCCTTTCCTGCTTGTTGTTTCTTTAATATACTTCTCTTATCCTTACCTTGTAGTCAAATATAAGGAGGGATTTTATGTTTAAACAGTATGTAAACAACGAACAGTTCAATTTGCAAATTAACCGTTTTTTCAACGATTTCTATCAAGACGATGAGCGGGCAAATCAGGATTTGCAAGCCATTATCCCAAGACTTACAGACACGGACAGCTGGTATAACACTTGGATAGAATATGCAGCAATGCGGGAGCATCAGAAAGACTTCGATCTAGCTTCGGTTTATTATCAGGCTGCCGAGTTTTATATGGAATCATCCGATCCCAAAAAAGAAAAAGTGTACCAAAAATACCGTGAAACTTTTTATAAGGGCTTTCATGACTTTGAGTATGAAACCTATCAAATTCCTTATGAAGATTCCTATCTTCCTGCAATCAAATTCATGACACCAGGCGCATGTAATACACTACTTTTCTTTGGAGGCTACGATTCCTACATGGAGGAAATGATGAAGATGATGAACTACCTCATAGGAATCAATTATAATATTATAGTTTTTGATGGACCTGGACAAGGAACAGCACTGAAAAACGGCTTAAAATTCATCCACAACTGGGAGAAGCCCGTTTCCACAGTCATTGACTATTTCAAACTTGACCGTGTTAGTATTCTCGGAGCTTCTTGGGGCGGCTACTTGGCAATGCGTGCCGCCGCTTTTGAAAAACGAATCGACAAAGTCATCGCCTTTAATATTTTTTATAGTGGCCTTGATGCACTCAAGATGCGCATTCCGGATAATATCTGGAATAAATTGACCACGCTTCTGGCTACTAATGAAGCTGACAAAATTAATACCATGTTTAAACAAATGATGGCCACCAGCATCGACCTGAACTGGAAAGTTAAAAAAGGTATGGAAAATACAGGTGAAAAAACGCCATTTAACTTACTTAAAAACTTTGAAAAACATACGATGGCAGGAATCGGTCAGTTCATAAATCAAGAAGTATTGCTCCTGGCTGGTGAAGACGATCAGTACGTTCCAATTAGCCGATTACCGCAAATCAAATCGGAGCTATGTAATGCAGCCTCCATCACTTCTGTAGTTTTCACTAAGAAAACTGGTGGTGAACAACATTGTCAGACTGGTCATCGTCACTTAGCTTTTGATGAAATTAAAAGATTTTTGCGACATAAATTATATTGAGAAATATGAAGCGTTTTAGCACTTTCAAAATTTTTCTTTTATTAGCACATTAGAACATGGTGACATTCTTGCCCTTCTTATAGTGTTCATGGTGACCATCGTGTCACTCCTCAAAAAGACTGATATTATTTTCATAAAAGAAATCCCCCACGTATTTGTGGGGGATTATTCTGCGTTTTACTTATAATGAAATATGTGAAGTTTTGTTTATTTACAAACCTAAAATTCCAACAATCTGACTCGCCTTTAGATTAGTAATATAATAGTACATCTCTAAACCCTTTTTTCAGCCTTTAGCACCTTACCCCTCATTTTCGATAAATGTTGGGAAACAGTGAATTGCGGAATTTTTAAAAGCTTCGTCAATTGTGTAACATTACATTTTTTATACTGAATTAACTTGTTTATAATTATTCTTACTAAATCTAACAAAAAAGTTTGAGTAGCCCCCCCTATTAACTGCACTAATTATAACTAGAGCTAGCCCTTTTCTTTAAATTCCTACTTTAACTAGACCATACGGAGTTAGTGATATGAGTTCGAAAATTTTTTCACCTTTTCTAAACAACTTATTATATTATTTTTATCTAATAAGGCACAGAAACAAATTAAAAAACTTTAGTGCTCCTGAAAATCTCTTGAGGAAAAACGTTTTTAGGGTGAAACGTTTTTCAGGGTACTTTTATACTGACTCTTTTCCTTAAAATGTTTCTGTACCTAATATTTAAATTAACTTATGTCAAAATATTTCGCAATACAAGCGCTAAATGCTACATGGATATATAGAAAATGACACTTTTTATGAGCATACCCCATCAAATACTTATATTAAATATAGAAAAGTCACCTTAATATTATTAAATTTGTTAAATTAAATAATGAAAATGGAGAATACTAACTTTATAATTGTCACAATTTAATTTATATATCTACTCTTTTATTACTCGTAAAAATCATTTGATAATTCCTTCAATATTAATTTATGAAATGCAGAGACCATCTAAAGCAACAATTTTCTTACATTAGATTGTTTTTCTATTTAATTTATTTTGTCGAAAAAAGTCGATATTTTCATATTTTTTTCATTTAATTATTGTACATTTGCACATTTAGTGTTAGGATTATGCCTATTCAAATTAGATCCTATTGATTCCTCTTTAAGATTTCTTTATTTTATTTGTGAAAATTAGTTACTTTCTAGTAAATTCCCAGCAATAATACAGCAAACTACACTAATAATAATTCTAAAATTATATTTTCATCTCGTAAATTCATAAAAAGGAATTTACGTCAAACTATATTTTCTATCTGTGTATATTCATTCTTTATTCAAACATGATTAATCATAAGTTCTAACTCGTTAATCAAATTTAAATAACAATTTTGATTCTAAAATAAGTTCAAAATCTAAATAAATATATTGTTATTTCAAAATAATGTTGTAAACTATCTTTAGAATGGAAAGATTTATGTAACAGCATGTTAAGGGGTTACAGGGGGAATAAAAATGAGAAATTTTTTCGATGACAGGTATAAAAATATTGAATTAAAAAGGAGACTATTAAATATAATCAGTGAAATTAGTGAATTAAAAGGAAAATTAGCTGCTTATCAGGAACAAAATCCTGATATATTTACTAGCTTAGAAAAAACCATACCACTTCATTACATAAAAAACTTTACTACTACCTATGAAGATATAAAAGTCCCAAATAAAAGATTAAAAGAACTTATTTTAGATGATATAGTACCTCAAAATATTTCGGAAGATGCTATCTTTTGTTTTTATCAAACACTTACTTTTGTACATAAGAATTCCTGTGATTTATTAATCAATCCAGAGACTATACAGGAATTACATTTTCAATTAATACATTACATTACCTCTGACAGTGCCAAATGGCGCGAAAAACCGTTTACTATTCCAGGTATTCCTGAAAACGGAATGCACTTAAATAGTTACCGCATTCTTCCACATGAGCTTATTCCACAAGTAATGGAACAATTATGTGATCAATATAACTCATTAAATTCTAGTAAGGGCCATCATTCACTTTTATTAATAGCTCGTTTTATATTTAATTTTTATTGCATAGTCCCTTTTAATCAGGGTAACGGCAGATTGGCACTTATGTTAATGCAATTGCTATTAATTAAGAGTGGAAATACATTTGTAAAATATGTATGTCTGGATAAATACATTAAGAAAAATGAATCTGAATATTACAATTCGATTTATAAATCTTCGGTAAATTGGTACTGCGAGGAACATAATAGTAGCTTTTGGTTAAAAACGTTTTTAACTATTATATTAGAGGCGTACAAAGATCTTCATAATACAGTTCTAGATTCTATATGTAAGCATACTAAAGTGGAGAGAATTCAGGATTTTATCCTTAAACAAAAACAACCCTTTACTAAGGAGTGTATTCGTAACACATATCCAGACATAGCAGAGAGTACAATCAGTAAGGCTTTAAATTCCTTGCAATTGTTTGGCCATATTAAGCTAGTGACAAAAGGAAGAAATGCTAGTTGGATTAAAGTTTAACTATACTTGTAAAACACTTACAGTTCAAAAAAGAAAATTATAACTTTATCATTTAAATTCATGCCTTTGGACTCTTATTCATTGAATTTCACTTTAATATATTAAGCTATTATTACTAATTCCTACAAAACGTTTTATAGGAATATTTGTCGAAAAAAGTCGCATTTTAATATTTTTTCTTTATTTTCTGGTTGTAAACGTTTTATTTTCATGTTACCATCTTAATCAAACAATAGATGGTAATAAAAATGAAAATATTTCTTTCCCTTAGAAACATATAAACGTACGGTCATATCAAGAAAATAAGGCCAAAGAAATATTTGATACCTATCCAAATTACCAATAGGAATTTTGCCGCATTAACTTTCTGTTATTTCAGAATAAAACTTCACATTTTGTCCCTAAACAAAATTTGTTAGCGTGCAAAATTCAAATACACTAAAACACCCAAATAAATGAAATGTCCTTTTTTATTGAGCATTGAGGTATGAAAAAATAATTCTTCCTACAAAATTCAGCTGAGTAACATAAAGACATCTAAATTACTACCTTTATCGCCATCTATTGTTGACAACATATTTACCAACTATTAAAAAGAACCTATCAAGGGTTCTTTTTTATTATAATCATTCAAATTTCACTTCTATCTTGATACTTAGATTTCTACACAAATTACATCTACTTTTTTACTCTCAATTATTGAATTTATAATATAGTACTTCAATTTTAGTTATTCTTGGTCTCAATCCGTTTAAATTAGTGAATAAAATTCAAACATATAAAAATAATAACTACAACTAATCGTTATATATTAAAGAGGTGTCAATTTTGTCCTTAAATGAAAAGACCCTAGAAACAAAGACAGATAAAACCATTGAAAAAATCCAAACAAGTAACTTAAAAGAACTTAAAAATACATTAGATAACATCTTTGATATTAGTGCAGATTTGATTGAACATCCTTTGCAATTAAAAACAAACACGAATATTTTACTATATTATTTTGAAGGCCTTACAGATGGTGTTGCATTAAAAGGAAATGTTGTTACACCATTATTACAAGAAGTGAATGAAGACAGTCAAATATTTAATTCTAATATTATTGCTACTCATACCAAAATAGTATATACGTGGAATGAAATTAAAGAAGGATTACTTGAGGGACAATGTGTACTGTTTATGGAAGGAGAAAAGAGGTCCCTTCTAATAAATACAAAAGGCTGGGCAGAAAGAGCGATTCAAGAACCCATTTCAGAAGTTACTATTAAAGGCTCACATGATGGGTTTATTGAGAATGCCACAAAAAACATAGGCTTAATTCGTCGATATATTCCTTCTACTGAATTGAAAATTAAAAAAATGACAATTGGAGAACGCGCCACTTCTTTAGTCTATCTAATTTACTTAGGGGATGTAGCAAACGAAGATGTGGTCCAAGAAATAGAAACTAGAATCTGTAAAATTAAAACGGATGCGGTATTGAGCATTGGAGAACTATCTAATTTTACAAAGGATCAAAATTGGACTCCTTTTCCACAGGCTTATTTAAGTGAACGCCCAGATGCCATTTCTAATCATATACTTGATGGAAAAGTAGCAGTGTTAATTGATAGATCTCCTGGTGCGATGATTGTCCCAATGAATTTAATTGGATTTTTTCAGACTCCAGATGATTATAATATACATTGGCTCATTGCATCATTTTTTCGTTTATTACGATTTGCAGGATTTATTATAGCTATTTTTTTACCCGCAATTTATATTGCTATAGTCTCTTTTCACTTTGAAATCATTCCTTTAGATCTATACACTTCTATTGCAACGTCAAGAGTTAAAGTCCCATTCTCTCCTTTATTGGAAGCTTTTATAATGGAAATCACACTAGAAATGCTACGTGAAGCTGGTATTCGCTTACCACAACCAATTGGACAAACAATTGGAATTGTTGGAGGGATTGTAATTGGGCAGGCGGCTGTTCAAGCTGGTCTTGTGAGTAACGTTATGGTTATTATCGTATCTATTACCGCCATTGCATCATTTATTGTTTCTAATTATGATTTATCAAGTTGTATTCGGCTTATTCGTTTTCCAATGATGTTATTAGCCTATTTTTATGGGATTGTAGGTATTGTTAGTGGATTAATGCTCTTATTTGCTCATTTTGTTTCATTAACTTCCTATGATTCACCATATGGATTGCCAATTGCACCATTTCGTCTCCAAGAGTTAAAAGATTCTTTTGTAAGATTTCCTATTTCCATGATCACCACCCGCTCGAGTACAGGACAGTCGGAACAAAAAAAGAAAAAAGAAGGTGGTTCGCATGGGGAATCTTAAATTTCAAAACATAACTTTATTTGAATTTATTGTTTTCATCCATTCACTGCAACTTGCATCAGGTATGTTAATTATGCCAAGCCCACTTGCTACTACCACTGGCACAGATGGCTGGATTTCTATCATTCTGGGATGGATGGTTACTTCTATAATTGGCGTATTTATTGTATTAATGTTACAAAAAAGTCCTAGCAAAAATTTCTCACAGATTTTAAAAACATACTTTGGTAAATGGCTAGGAACAATTTTTCTTCTTTTATATGCCTTTTATCTATTTTTTGCTGGTTTTAATACTTTATTAAAGGCAACTGACATTATAAAAGTGTGGATATTCCCTTCCACTCCTGCTTATCAAATCGCCATATTATTACTATTGCCTTTTATTATTTTATCATTGAGTGGGATAAGGGCTCTTACTAGTTATTCTATGCTTGTTTTCTTCTTCACTACTTGGATGCCACTATTTCTTCTTTTTTCACTAAAGAGTAACTACAATCCTTTACACCTACTACCTATTTTTAAAGATGGCTTATACCCTATTGTAAAGGCAACAAAAGAAACCATTACTCCTTATGCGGGCTTAGAAATTGCATATTTTATTTATCCGTTCTTACAAAAAAAACAAAAAGCCATAAAAGGAATACTAATAGCGAATACTGGAACCATGTTTTTCTATCTATATGTGACTATTCTTTCTTATATATACTTTAGTCCGGAGGGGATAAAAGACGTAATTTGGCCAGTATTTCATTTGTTAAAAGGGGTTCGTTTTTCATTCATAGAACGATTAGAAATTATATATATCGCTTACTATTTGATTGTATTTTCTACTACAATATATCCGTATTTATTTTTCAGTTTTGAATCTGTGACCATTTTATTTCAAAAAAATGCTCGCAATTGGGTGCTCGTTAGTTTTATGTTTTTAATAGTCGGCTTATTTATTTTTCTAAATCCCGACGTGGATCAATATTTGTTTATATATTCTCTTATGGATATCTTAAATATCATTTTTTTTATTCTATTACCAATCTTTTTTTTCGCATACAGCATTCTTTTCACTTGGTTAACTAGGAGGAAACAACTTTGATTCGAAAATGGATATGGATTGTAACTTGTTGTGTATGTTTAATCGGTTGTAGTCAAAAAATCCCTCTTGAACAGGTTTCATTAATCCTGTTAATCGCCTTAGATAGAACTTCTAATGGAGACATAAAAGTGGGCACAAGCATACCACTCTTTCATCATAAACAGCAAAGAAGTACTATAGAGCAATGGGCGCGGGCATCCACTGTATATAATGGATTCAGTAAAATAGATACGAAGTTAACGGGCTATATGACAGCCTCAAAAGCTGAAATCATTTTAATTGGGAAAAAATTGGCCCAAGAAGCAAATTGGATGCAGGAGCTTGATTCTTCTTACCGTGATCCTTACGCTACCATTAATGCTAAAGTAGTACTTGTTGATGGACCTGTAGAAGAAATTTTCACAATTAATAAGCCCGATAAACCATCACTACCATCTTACATAAGTAGTGTAATCGAATCCTCCATTCAAAATAATCAATCCGTTTCTTCCACGATTCAACAATTAATGAGAGAAAAAAATGAAGAAGGAATGACACAAGCTGTTCCAGTTATAAAAAAAACAAAGAATGAAATCGACACGGTAGGAATTGCACTTTTAGATCGACAAGGTAAATATTTAAGCCGTATCCCTAAAAAAAATGTTAAGTTCTTCAATCTTTTAAATAAGCCCAAAAATAAAGGCCGGATGATACTACACCTTGTGCTTCCACCTAAAAAATCCAGCCAAAAACCAAACACTTCTATATTAATACAGAATGCGACTAGGAAAATAGATGTTAATTTTCAAAAAGGAAAGTTTGTATTTAATTTCGATATAAACGCTAATGTAGCTGTAATAGAAAAAACTAACGTACATTTAATTAAGGAGCATTATGATAATAAAAAAAACATACATAATTTAGAAAATGAGGTTCAAAAAGAAATTAATAAGAAATTACAAAATATGTTGTATGAATTACAAAAGAATAAAATTGATCCTATCGGATTATCGTTATATGCTAGAGCTTTTCAATATAACGAGTGGAAAAAAGTAAAAGGAAATTGGTTGCAAGCGTTAGCAGAGGCTAAAATAAATGTAAAGACACACGTCAAAATAAAAGATACAGGGACCATTAGAAATTAGATTAGCCTATTCTTTTATTTGACAGCATTTCTCAGTCGAATTTCCCTTCCTCAATAATTATGATATAAAAGACGCTAATTCAAAGAAAAATCTTTCGGTTAAATGCTAACCAATAGATTTTTCTTTTTTCTCTAACCAGTTCTTTTAAAAGGGCAACAATTTAACTACGGTAATCAAGTACAAGTTTCTAATTTAAGGAATTTAAGAACTTATAACTCTATTGCAGTAAACATGCCAGATACCATTATCAAAGCCGAAATTCCTAAGTTAAGGGGTTTCGGCTTTTTGAGTTCGTTCGAATATCTTAGTTTTAGTTTTATGTACTTTGATAGAATAGATACACATCAGCATATTTGTGCTTAATTTTATCGTTTAATGCGGCTTTAATAAATCATTTTTAGTTTATATATCCCATACTGATAGTAATTGAATTTTATTATTTATCCCCTTAGATTATTTCAAATGATTCTATTTTCTTTCCATTTGACTCTTTTGATATATTTCAAATTTCTTGATTACATGTTGTATAGGGGAGCCCTTCTTTTTTCCACGTAAGAAATCCTCCCTTTAAATTAACTACTTTCTTTATATCAGCTTTTTGTAAAATGCTAGCTGCTATAGCGGAACGTAACCCCGTTCGACATTGTAAAACTATTGGACAATTTTTCGGTACATCATCTAGCCGTTCAAGTAGATTACCTAAAGTGATATGTATTGCATCATGAAGATGTCCTTCATCCCACTCTTTTTTACTACGCACATCGATAACCTTTACACTTCCATCTTTTATTAACGGATATAATTCATTTGATGTTTTTTCCTTATAAATCTCTAAACTATGGAATCTTTGAATTACCTTTGAAGGTGCAAAAGCAATAATATTATCTAAGCCAATGGACTCAAAGTCTCTAATAACTTCCTCCACTTTAACATTTTCCGCATCTAAAATTATTAAAGTTTCTTTTTTATAATCTAATATCCCCCCACACCAAGTTGTGAAAGAATTGTTATAAGGTATGTTAATTGACTTCTCGATGTGGCCAGCAGCAAAACACTCTACATCCCTTATATCAACTATTTGCTGAACACCCCTCATCACTTCTTGAAGTTCTTCTATTATATAAATAGCAGTAATCTCTCTCTTCTTACGAGTTGGTGGACCATACTTATTTAAATGCTTCATTAATGGAAAATACTTTGGAGGCTCTGGCTGTCCCGTCAATAAATTCGATATAAAATTATCTTCATCATTACATTGAAACGCCCAATTAAACATCTTTTCATAACCTAATGTGGAAGTTGGAATTGCTCCTAATGCTTTTCCACATGCACTTCCTGCACCATGTGATGGCCATATTTGCAAATAATCAGGGAGTAATTTTATTTTTTGTATAGAATCAAATAATTGTTTCGCTCCTATTTTTGCGGTATCTTTAATACCAACAGCAATTTCTAATAAATCGGGTCTACCTATATCTCCTACAAATATAAAATCACCTGTGAATATTCCTATCGGTTTATCATTCATATAATTATTTTGACTTGTATCGGTTACTAAAAAGGAAATACTTTCAGGCGTATGCCCTGGGGTATGAATGACATTGAATTTTATATGACCAACCTTAAACTCTGTTCCCTCTCTAACCAAATTGTATCGACCCTCGTTAAGATTTTGATATTTCCAATCACTATCTCCTTCATCTGATACATATAAATTTGCATTAAAAAGAAGGGAAAGTTCTCTAGACCCAGATAGAAAATCTGCATGAATATGAGTCTCAGCCGCAGCAATTACTTCCATTCCCTCTTTCTTAGCAAATTCTATATATTGTTCTATATAGCGGCTGGGATCAATAACAATTGCTACGCCTTCCTTCTGACAACCAACTAAATAGGAAGCATGAGCTAATTTTTCATCATAAAAATATTTTAAAAGCATAGCTATTCCCTCCAAATGCTTATTTCAAATTACTTCTCGGTTGTTACAACAACTCTCTATCTTTCCTTATAGAATCCCTTTCAACATTAAATTCCAATACATATAGGGCAACATATACCTTTTAAGTAAAAACATACTATACCGTTCTTTCGCTTGATTAAATGGAAACGTTTCTTGAGGCTCATGTTCATAGTTAAATTCAGCGAGTATAAGACTTTTATATCCTGTAACAATCGGACAGGATGTATACCCATCATAATTAGCCTGCAAGTCTCTTCCATTAAGTACGTCCAAAATATTTTGTTTTAAGACAGGTATTTGTTTTCGAATTGCCGCTCCAGTTTTAGATGTAGGTAAATTGGTACAATCTCCAAGTCCAAAAATATTCTTATATTTTACATGCTGCAAAGTATAAGGACTTATATCTACCCACCCCTGATGATCACTTATCTCACTTTCTTTAATAAAGTTAGGTGGCCCCATTGGTGGAACAACATGTATCATACTATATGGTACTGTTTCTCGTTTCAGTGTTTGCGTATCTTCAAAAATTGCTTCTCTCTTTTCAGCGATAATTTCTACTAAGTTTTTATTATAGTTCGTTATAATTTGCTTTCTTTCTAGTACTTGTTCTAATGTTTCAGCATAACGCGGTACCTGAAATATGTTAGCATTCGCAGAATAAAACATTACTTCACTTCTGTTTCTTACACCGTTATTACAAAAATACTCTTCTGCTAAATACATAATTTTTTGTGGAGCACCACCACATTTAATAGGAGTATTGGGGTGAGTAAAAATCGCATTCCCTCCTTTGAATTTTTCGATTTCTCTCCAAGTAGAATCAACATATGTATAAGAATAATTGCTACAAACCCCATTGGTCCCAATAGACTCCTTTAAGCCTTTAATACCGTCCCAATTTATTTGTATACCGGCTGCTACAATAAGAATTTCATATTCAAGCAGCATTCCATCATCTAAAAGTATCTTATTTTCATCTGGGAACAACTTAACGACACTTTTTGGAATCCATGTTGCTCCTTTTGGAATAAGTGATTCTTGATCACGCATCGTACATTCCTTTGAAACAATTCCTCCCCCAACTAAACTCCATAGTGGTTGGAAGTAATGTTTTTTAGATGAATCGATAATAGCTATACTTTCTTTCAATAGGGATACATTTCGTAACAAATGTGCAGTAGAAGATAGTCCTGCAGTCCCAGCGCCAATCACAATAATTTTATAATTATCTCTGGTCTTCATTATCCTCTTCCTATCTGAATTTAATTTTTAAGTTAACTAATTATTAGCCTTATTTCATCGTAGTAACAATATTATAAGATAAAAATACTATTATTTTATCTTATTAAAACGAATATTCCGTTAACTTTATCCGTCGACATTACTATATGCGTAAATCCCTTATGTTACTTCTTTAATTTGTTTCAAACTCTACAAACTTTACATTTCTCAATATTAGCCTGTATCCTATCTCACTTTAATGACATTACACTTCTATAGATAATGAAATGCAAGTTTCTTTGGTATGGTTTGTCCATCCTCCTTTTCAGGAGATAGACAAAAACAATCTTATTCCAATAGCTATATTACCTATTCTTTTTTGAATCTTTGTTATAAATATCTATACATGCATTTGAGAACGTCTTTGTTGTTTTTCCAGTCCCTCAATAATGTGAGAATTGCTATTACCATATTTCCCGTAGCCTTTGATTTATAGGGAGCTGAAAATAGTACATACCAACCCGACTGGAATATTGAACACCTCATAACAGGAGATACTTTCTACTTAACTCAACGTTTTGGTAGAGCGCATTTTGGTGCCAAAATGAAGATTTTCAAGGTTCACCCTGACGGTACTTTACAACGCTTTATTACAATTGAACCAGAATTTATTACTACGCCTAAAGGGTTAGAAATTTGGAGAACACCAATTACAAATGTATATACTAAAGGGACATATATTGCAGTAATTAAGTATAACGGAGAATTTACCTACTCAAATCATTTTCAAATTAATTAACTCTTTCCTACTCAGTAGCTAGAATTGATTAATTAGGTAGCTATGAAGAATTAAGATCTTAACCAGCTTTAATTGGATTTTACCTTTTTTAATATAAACACATTTTACTTTTAATAGAAGTAAGTTAACTATTATATCCACCTACTCTTCGTATGCAATATTGCATACGAAGGGCCTTAAATATTTTGGTATACTATGCATGTGGATTTTTCATCCAAAATTCCACTCAAACGCATATTTATGTATATGCCGACCCTAATTGCTAAAAGTGAGAAGAATGTTATTCATTCTTCTCACTTTTTTTATTTAAAATGTGTGCTTGTACTTAGGTCTTTAGATATTTTACATTTTGAATCTTAATACTAATCCACGTATGTGAATTTCCTTATAAAAATAAACTCCAAAATAGAATTAATCCTCCAAATTCCACCTATGGAGTCAGTTGTTTTCTAAAAAACATTCCAGCGTTTTTATCAATTGATTTTAGAATAGTTAAATAATAATACCGTATACAAGCTCTGCATAAATTATTCATTTTCTTTTATATAATACCTACCTTTTTACTTCTGATAAATCATTAAACATTGGATTATATTTCACTTTTATATAAATAAAAGCCAAATAGCCGTTCATAATGAACGACTATTTAGCATCTTACTAATAATTTGAATGTTCTTCATGTTAATCTATTTTGTTTAATCCCGTAGAAGTAACTTGATAGGTTCTTTTTTTACCTATATATTCTTGTTTATTATTCTCAAGGTTAATAAGTGTAGCCCGTGTCTTTTCCTTTACTGCTTCCCCTTCTATATGGGTAAACTCGATATAATCTCCCACTTTGACTGGCACAGTTTGTCTTTCAGCAGTTTGCTGTCTATTTCCCACTATTTCCTTATTGTACACAACACTACCGGATGAATTCTGTACTTTGATACTTGCATACGTATTATTAAAATAAGAATGTGGTACGCCTGCTTCTAAATTCACCTGCATTTTCTCTGTTACCCTATTATAATCTACTTTTGCGATTTCTCTATCACTATATCCCTTTAAAGACCAACCAAATTGATTTCCGTCTAAAACCGTTGCTTCTGGCATCTTTTCTACTTTCTTCAGACCTTCTTTTGTAACCTCGTACATTGCTTTTTTTCCAAAACTCTCTTGTTTACTGTTGTCTACATTTGTGAAAGTAGCTCTATGCACACCTTCTAAATGTGTTAACTCAATATAATCGCCTACTTTAACTGGAACTTTTTGCAATTCAGCATTTTGTTGTTTGTTTCCATAAATGTCTTTCTTGTATACTACTTTCCCTGATGCATTTTGTACTTTAATACTCGCATATGTTTCATTAAAATAATGATGTGGTACGCCTGTTTTTAAGTCAACTTGCATTTCTTCTGTCGACTTATTGAAATTGATTTTAGCAAACTCGAAATCACTAATTCCTTTTAGTGACCATGCAAATTGATTTCCATCTAAAATTGTTGCTTCTGGCATTTTTTCTACTTTCTTCAAGCCTTCTTTTGTGACTTCATACATTGCTTTTTTTCCAAAGCTTTCTTGTTTACTGTTGTCTACATTTGTGAAAGTAGCTCTATGCACACCTTCTAGATGTGTTAACTCAATATAATCGCCTACTTTGACTGGAACTTTTTGCGATTCAGCATTTTGTTGCTTGTTTCCATAAATGTCTTTCTTGTATACTACTTTTCCTGATGCATTTTGCACTTTAATACTCGCATATGTTTCATTAAAATAATGATGCGGTACGCCTGCTTTTAAGTCAATTTGCATTTCTTCTGTCGACTTATTGAAATTGATTTTAGCAAATTCGAAATCACTAATCCCTTTTAGTGACCATGCAAATTGGCTTCCTTCTAAAATATTATTTTCATTAGGCACATCTGGTTTAATTGGATTAGAATCCGTACCCTTCCAAATCTCTGCTGTTAAAATTGGATATCCTAATGCAGCCACTTTTTGAATGGTATCGTTATTTGGACGCAATCCCCACTTCTCAAAGAAAGGTATCAAATTTTGTTTGGCTACTTTTGATGCCGAAATCATAAATAATTGTTTTTTATTTTCATCAGTTTGTGGAAGTTCACTTGAAGACATGTCTCTATACAATTGATGCAATTTAGGATAGAAGTCCTCTCCATATGCTAACTGTAGTTGCCAAAGCATAACAAGCTTAACAAAAACATCACTAACTTCTTCATAATTTTTATTAGGTTGTTCTAAGTATTGAAATGCCTTAGTATAAGCGCCCTCCTGTTGCAATCTAAAAGATTGATTAGATGTAAATGCTTTTTCTACAGAAAGGCTGTAAATATTATTTTGTACTTCTGTCATATTATAAAACTTCCAAGGTGATTGCTGTCTCAAATGCCCTGCCTCATGCCAAGGACCCCAGCCATCTTTTATAAATTTATTAATATCTAACACGTATTGGATTGCATCTCCTACATATGCGGTTCGATAAGAAGTTGCATACATATAATAATCGGGAGAATGATTTTCTTCTACGTAATGAATATAATGTTTATCTACTTGTTCCTCGGATAAACCAGCTACTTTGTCTTGAATTCGAGTAGCTTCATCCATCTTTTTTAAGAGTTGTACAGGATCTGTATTAGAACCTAACAAATATTTCTTAACACGTGCAGGGCTGGCCGTAATTAATACACGTTCTCCTTTTAACTCCACTGCATGTGCATTGGGATATTGGTCCAGCATGTTTATTAAATCTTGTTTCGTATGCTTTCCTAGTTCAAAAAAAGGAGTAGTCGTTCCACCTGTTGTGACTGTTGTTCGAATGGTACCACCTTGTTGTTTATTATAAAAATAAATCATCCCCCCATTTGGAGATTGGATTGTGTTTATACCAGGTTTTAATGTAAATGATTTTATTTTAGAATCTTCTCTCCAAGAAGCATCATACGAATACGTTCCAATGTATGCTTGAATATTTTGATTTCCTTCTACATTAATCGTTATTTGTTCATTTGGCTTTGCATATAAACCAGTGGGTTCATATGGACTAAATGCCATACTTTTTCTTTCCTGTTGTTTCAGTACCTCAACATCCCCTTTTCCTGGGACTGTATATATTCTGTTTTCTGATTTAACTGACTTTTCTTCTTGCAGTGATGTCGATATTTTTTTTTGCTGCTTTGTTTCCTCTGCAAAGACATCTGATGAAGAAACCATTCCAGTCGTAAGCATAGTTACTGTAGCAGTAGCTGCAAGTATTTTTCTAGTTTTATATTTTGAGTTATTCCCCATATTATCTCCCTCATTTTCCCTTAGTACATTTAAGGATTATTATTTTATTTATTACGTTTTTACACCAAAAATTTTTTACGCTATTTATGTTGTATCTAATACTCTATTTTTCCTCATAATAGTCTCCTTTTCTTTATTTCTAATTGTTTATAAATGTTATTTGATGACACATAAAATAACAACTTTACGATAAACTCATCAATAACAACCTATTATGTTTTGATTTAGTATTCTTAACTTCCATCTAATTGTATAAAAGTATTCAATTAGGAAAATAAGAATATAAAGCTCACTAATCATAGATTAGGTTTTATGGAAAAATTCATAAAAATCATTCCCCTTAAAAATTCAAACTTGTATAACTACTTTCTACATATAGGATGGAATTATAAAAATATTTCAATAAAATAAAAGACACAGGCCTGATGATACCTCCGTCTTTTCAATTTATAAAGAACAAAAAATCATTTTATAACTGTATAAATACCCTTGCAACAAATACTGTATTCCGCTATTTTTTTGAAGAAACAGGATCCATTTTTAATGTTTTTATCCCTTCTTTTAATGTAAACGCATCCGCTCTCAATGTTTTCCAACTATCTTTCGCTGCATTCAAATTAGGTTTTAGGAATTTGAATTTATTTTGATCCGCTTTTTGGGATGCTTTATCAATATGACTAAGCACTCCCGAATATTGAGAATCTAAATCATGCCATTGTGCAGACATATAGGTAAGCGCATTAATAGCCGATCCAATCGCATTGTGCATTTCATTAATATTATTATACGCAACACCAACTACACGATTTAATGTTACTTTATAATCTATAGTCTGACGTAATTGTGCTAACAACGGCTCTAACGTACCTAAATTATTTCTTGCTACCCCTATCATTACACCACCAGTAATCCACGTAGGAATTGAGGGAATTGATACAGTTATTATTCCATCTGATTCTACTTGTTTAAAATGTCTCACTTGCTCTAAAACTTCATTTAGGCGCTTTTCATCTTCATCAATTCCAGATGCTTGGTTTTTCAGAATCGAATGCAAAATATCTTTATGACCTGCAAATGCTCGGACATCTTCTCCAATACTATCTCTTAACTTAGCTAGTTCTTGTATTAAATTCTGTGTATATGCTTGATTTTGTTTAATCTCACCTTGTAAATCTGTCATGCCTTCTTTTAATGTGTCTGCATCCCCTTCATTAATCGCTTCTACTAATGTGTCATAATAATTGTCGAATTTAGTATCATACTCTACAATCCCCGTCAGTGTATCTAAAAGTTGTTTTTTTATGTGTGAATCCCATTTCGTAGCATGCTCTCTTGCATTCTTTTGATCTTGTAGAATTTGACTAGGTAGATTTGTATATCCTTTAATGTCAATTCCTTCAAAGTTAACATCTGGGTTTTTAATTAACAAATAAGAGTAATCATTCATGGATTTTGCAAATACCCCAGCATCTTGCAAAGCTTTTTTCATCTTTTCGCTGTTTACCGAAAGAGATATATCTTCGGTACTAGTTTGTTCCATTTTACTTTCACTTGCGAAGGCTGCCACTGGAGAAACTACAGTAGTTGTTGTCAGAGTTAAAAACGTCGATACAGCAAGTAGTTTATAAGGAAAGTTTTTATTCATTTTAATTCCTCCTATACATATATATTGATTTTTAATTTGTTTTTTCTTGTTTAAAAGCAATGTCTTTTGAAATGAATTCTGCATCCTTATGAATATCATTCCAACTTTGTTTTGCAGCCTTTAAATCATCAGGTATTAAAGAAAGTTTATGTTCTTGCATTTGGTCGATATTATCATATAGATCTTTATAATTCGCTCCCATCGTATTCCATTGTTGCTGAATACTTGTTAGAGACATAATTGCTTGATCAACTGTTTGATACAAATATGTTAAAGTGTCTTTTGTATTAGTAAGTGAAATAACTGCTTGGTTAGCTAAATCAGCTTTCATACTTAATTCTCCAATTTTATTCGAAATTTCATTATAGGAGTTCATATGATTAGATGCCTCAACACCAGCTGCTGTTCCTAAACCGATACCAGCTGCCCCTAGAGCTGTTAGACCACCAACAACAGCTGGTGTCGCTGTGCCACCGGTCACAACAATTACTACCGCTCCTGCAATCGTTCCAATAACTAAAATAGTTGCTCCTAATCCACCACCAATTGACCAGGCTAATACATTATCAAAATGTGCTTTCTGCGTAGAACGTAAATTCTCAATTTCGGCCTGAAGTTGTGGGACTAGTGCTTGTTTTCCCGCTAATATAGCCGTTAATCCCCCTTGTCCATCTGGACCTCCAACATTATTTTTAAAATCTACAGTATTTGTATACAACTTTGTTTTGAAAGCTTCTAACATCTTAATAATTTCCGTAACTTCATTTGAATTTGTATGAATTGTACCGATTAAATCCCCTATTCCTTCTTTGAGGCCCGCCTTATCTTTCTTTTTTACAGTATCTACTAGTGTGTCGTAATAATTTTGAAATTGTTCATCATAATTTACAATATTACGTGCTGTCTTTTGAATGTTTGGCTTCGCTGTATCTAGCCAGTAATTTGCATTGATTCGTGACAGTTCTTGATTCAGGTGAATGTTTTTGATTAATTCTCCCCCTCCTGAACCTAAATCAATGTTGGATAAATTTACATTCGGTTGCTTAATCATTGTTTTTGCGTACAAATCCATTACAAGAATATGAGAGCCTGTTTTAGCCAACACTTTCTTTAACCCTTCAGGTCCTAACGCATAATTTTCTATTTTCTGTTCTTGTGCTGTCTGTTCTTGTGCAAGTGCGTGAATAGTACTACCATTCGTAGCAGTTATAACCGTTGCTAAAGTGGCCAAAGTTATGACCTTAAATGGAAATTTCATTATTTGATTCTCCTCCTTATTTTCAATTGATTTATTATCTTTTTATTAAACCTAAATTCTTAATATTAAAATTTATGAACTTGTTCTTCGAGTTGATTTGTTACATTTTTTAGTCGTCTTAATGTATCTTTTTGTGACTGAGTGTTACTAGTATCAACTTCAGTCAATAATTTTGTAATACTATTATTTATTAGATTCAAATCCTCTTTATAACGTTTCATTAGCTCAATTTCTCCATCTACTTGATTAGCAAATGTATGCAAATCATTTTGCATGAAAAGAATCATTGATTTTTGTAGATCTGCTACTGTTAATTTAGTTGTTAAGTCATATAATTTCTGATTTTGTTTCTCTAAATCATTTAAATATACTCTTTGCTCTGCTGTTAGTTTATTAATTTCGGCAAAGGTACTATATGTTTTTTTAATTTTTTCAGGATCAATCACTTTCATAAGATCATACTCTTTCGTTTTTGTAACTGCAGCTGCAGCAATTTCACCTTTTTTACTTTTCTCTATCGCTTCACGTGCTTCTTTTTTGGCAGCTTCAATTTCTATAGCTGATTTTCCCTTTTCTGTTGCTTCCTGCTCTGCTTTCTTCTCTGCTTCTACAATAGTATTATTTATTTCTTTTCCTTTGTTATACGCTACTACCGCTGTTTGAGCAGCCGGTTCAATGATATCTTTTGATAGGCTATAAATTTCTTGGAATACCTTTAGCCCTTGTTCATTTAAAGCTCCTGGTAATAATGCTATTTGCTCTAAATCATTTTGAATTGATTTTTTTGTATTTAGCATTTCATTTTTTAACTTGTCTATTTTTCCTGTTCCCTCTGAACTAAGTACACTCTGTGCTTTTACCACATCTGTATCAAGATTTTTCAGTTTCTTATCTACCTGTAGTTTAAGATCTGTTAACTCATTAATCTGACGTTGCACGTTTTCTTTGTTTGTTATAGTCATATCTTGAAGAACTTCCAGTCTATCTATAAACCCTTCTTTATCTTCCTTATTATCTACAAATCCTTTTAATGTTGGATAATAGCTATTAAATTTGGTTGCAAATCCTTTACTTTTTGAATTTAGTAGAATTAATTTTGGATATAGTTCTGATGACCACTCTTTCATATCTTGTTTAATTAGAAATTGAGTTGTATTTAAAGATGGAACTTCTTCAAGTTGCACATTCGGACTTGCTAAGGCTCCATCTATAAAGGTTTGTGTTAATTTGGAGTGTGCACCTATTTTTCGTAATGCTGAGGAAATATCTATGTTTTCTTGTTTCGTTTCTGCCTGAACGATTGGCGTTGCGAGAGTATTGATAGGAATAGTCGCTCCAGTAACGATTGATGTTATTAAAAATCCTGTCATAATTTTATTCTTCATTCCGTACACCTCTTCACTATTGTTTTTTACAGTTTTAATCGTAAATGTTGTACAACCTAACGTTAGGATTTCTTCACATATACTTGAGGATAGAGATTTTTTCAAAAAAGTAATTACATCTCGTTTTTTATTTATTTTTGATAGAATATAAGGACCTTACTTCCCCCTCATTTTAAACACTATGTTTTTCATAAGTAAACCAGAAAATCGCTTTGATTAAATTTGATTTTTCAGATATTTATTATTCAAATTATAAAATATTATATTTAAAAAAGTTAAATCCAAATTTCATTTCATAAAGTAAAATAATTATACTATGATAATTAAACATAAAAATCCTTTTATTCCCCAAATCCTATATGAATCCCTCATCCAAAAATGATTTTACTATAATTTAATAGTGATTGACGCATATGTGTCTTTTATATGGATATGTAAAATTACATATCCATATAGGAGTAACTAGCATACATACGCCAAAATATTATTATCGTATATATAATAATCATGTTACTACGAACACCACAGGAGAAAACTCCCCTCATGCACTTTAGAGGATAAATTATCCATGAAATAATAATTTTTGCTTATATACTTACTATTATTATAGGAATACAAAAAAGCGATTCATTTCACAGTAAAAAGAATCGCTTTCTAGGTTCCTATTTTCAATTACATTACATAAAGAATTGAGAAATTATCATTTAAGAGCCTTAACTATAACTTCAGCTGCATCTGCAATTAATTTATTATCATAGGTAGCTTCTTTCTCATCTTTACTAGATAAGATTGCAATGATAATAGGTGCCCTGTTCGGTGGCCAAACGATAGCAATATCATTTCGTGTCCCATAACTTCCAGCTCCTGATTTATCTCCAACTACCCAGTCAGTTGGTACGCCTGCACGAATAAGTTTGTCTCCTGTAGCATTTCCTTTCATCCACTCTGTAAGAATTTTACGTTTATCAGCTGGAAGTGCATTTCCGACCGTAAAAGCCTTAAGATTGGTAGCAATTGCTTTTGCTGTACTCGTGTCACGAATGTCTCCTGGAATAGCCTCGTTTAACTCTGTCTCAAAGCGATCAGCCATAGTAACACTATCACCCATCTGTCTAAGCGCTTTTTCATATCCCTTAGGTCCGCCTATTTTATTAAATAGAATGTTCCCTGCAGTATTATCACTGGAACGAACAGCGGCCTCAGCAATTTGTCCTAATGTCATTCCGGTATCTACATGTTTCTCTGTAACGGGTGAATATTCCACCAAGTCGTCTTTCGTATAAGTGATAACTTCATTTAATTTCTCAGTTGAGTTTTGCTGTAGCAATACTCCTGCCGCTAATGCCTTGTAGGTTGATGCAAAGGCAAATCTTTCGTTAGGTCGATAAGCAATTGTTCGATTTGTACCAGTATCAATAGCATACACACCTAATCGAGCATCAAATTTTTTCTCAAGTTGAGAGAATTCTTTATACGTCGCATGATTTTTATGTTTAACTGGTCCGGTCTTTTCTTTCGCTTCAACTTGCAATGCCCCTCCTGTAAAAGCTTCTAGGCTTGTAAGACTTAAACCTAATATACCAACACATAAACCTATTTTTAACATCCTCTTGTTTTTCAAAATTATCATTCCTTTCAAATTTTCAATACTGAAAACAAGTAGTAAATTCAATACACTGTATCCTATTTGAAAACCTGTTTTTATACGTACACATAATAGACCATCTAAGAAACAAGTTTGTTCCATAAAGTGAAACTTTAATCAGTGGGGGTTTTGTTCATCCCCCACTGATTATCAGCCCTCACCAATCGGGCTTTTACGGGCAGCCCGACTCCCGCCTAACTTCTTTGCTCCAGCTGAATTTTGAGGTGGGAGTTTTACTGCCCGTTAATGCGGGATAAATTTAAAACCTTTTTAACTAGTAGCCAAGATATTAACAAAAGTAAGAGATAGCAACTATGATAGCCGCTATCTCTTATTTCAAATCTTCCTTTTTCTTTAACTTATAAAGGCTTTTATATAAACAGGGTCTCTTCCCCTGAGAAAAGTGCACAAATTTTACTATCTTTGATTCGAACTATCTGTACTAGCAGCTTCACCATGTATACGTTGCTTTTTTAAATCAAAGTATACATCTAAAATTTCCTTTCCAATTATAGAATTAATTCCATTTTTATCATCATGAAGCCATGGGACTACTACAGAAAATGCTACTTCTGGATTATCATATGGAGCATATCCAACTAATGTTAAGTTGTAACATTCCATACGTTCTCCTTTTGCATTTCTACCAATTGGATCATCTCCACCATATACAGTTTGAGCTGTCCCTGTCTTTCCTGCTGGTTTATATGGCGCATTTTTGAAATACTTCACGCCAGTTCCATCACCTTCTTGGAATACCCATCTAAAGCCTTCTTTTATCCGATCAATATGTTCTTTCTTCATATCAACTCGATTTAATACGACAGGCTCTATAGAGCGTATAACTTTACCGACCTCTTCTTCTTTTATTGATTGCTCTCGTATTTCTTGTACAATTTGGGGTTGCATTCTATATCCACCATTTGCAATAGTTGAAATATATTGTGCCAATTGCAATGGCGTATACGTATCATACTGACCGATAGAAAAATCTAGTAAAAACCCAGGTTGACTATCTACTTTTCTCGTTTGCCCAATTATTTCATTCGGTAAATCAATACCTGTTGGTACCCCTAAACCAAATTGTTTAAAATAATAACGCATTTTATCAAATGCTTCTTGTTTAATATCCAATGAACCATTCGGTACGTAATTAACTCCCGCAATTTTTAAAGCTGTCTGGAACATGTATACATTCGAAGATACTTGTAAAGCTCGTAAATCATTAATATTACCAAATCCGGATACATTCCATGATTTCTTGGCTTGTGTACCTTTAAATTTCATCGGTGCATCATAAAATTGATCTCCTGGCTGTATTGCCCCTGTCTCATATCCAGTTAATAACGTTGCGCCTTTTACAGCTGACCCTAGCTCATACGAAGTTGTCATGTTACCTAATGCCAAATCCTCAATCTCTATTTTCCCTTCTTTTTCTACAATCTTTTTGCCTGCCATAGATAAAATCTGTCCGTTATTTGGATTTGTCATGACGACAAACGCTCGGTCCAACAATGGCTCTGAACTCTTAAAAGCTCTCAAATTTTTCTCTATACTTTCTTCCACTTTCTTTTGTAATTCCATATCAATCGTTAATGTTAAACTACTACCACTTTTTCCTTTAGAGATTATTTCTGTGTTTATAATGTTTCCTGATTTATCAGTAATGTTTTTCACTTCTTCTTTTGTGCCGTGTAATACATCTTCATATCGTTGTTCAATATAACTTTTTCCTACACGATCATTACGGTTATATCCACGTACCAAATAAGAATCTAAGTTTTCTTTCGGTAATCCTTCTTCACTACTTGTAATATTACCTAACACGGAACGAAATAAATTACCATTTACATAATTACGTTCCCAATCAACTGTTGTATCTACTCCTGGAAACTCCGCAAGTTTTTCACTTATCCGCGCATATTCTTGATCTGTCACATCTTTTTTTATAATTTGTGGTGTCAGTTGATAACCTGAACTCATTTTACTTTTAATAGCTAACACCTTTAAATCTTGTGCTGTTAATCCTGCCAATTCTACTTCTGTAACGCGACTTCGTCTTAAGTCTTGAATTTTTTTGTCTAGTTCTTTTCCCTCTATTCCCTTTTCTTTAAACTTTCCTATGTCGTTTTTAGTAATCTTTGATTCCGCACGTTTCGTATTCAATTGCATCCAAAAATCTTTTTTATCGATATCGGTTAATTTATTTATATCTTGCTCAGGCATTTCAAGTACCTTCGCCAAGTCTTTTGCTGTTTTTAAAATATCTTCACTCGTAATCCCCTTCACCCTTGTATACGTAATTGTGCGAAGAGATTTATTATTAACGACTGTTTTCCCTTCTCGATCTAGAATCTGTCCACGTGGAACTGGTATACTAGTTGTTTCATTTTGACTGTTTTCCACTTGGTTCTTATAAGCCTCTCCCTCAACGATTTGTACTTTTCCTAGCTGCATAATAATAGCTGAGAATAGTACAAATATGCAAAGGAACATTATATTCAATCGAATAGATATATATGTCTTCTGTTTCTTTACTTTTTGTTCTTTCATAAATCCTCCATATAATTCTTCAGGAAATCCTCACTAATACTTAGTAAATAAATATACTAAAAGCGTTCCCTATATATTAGAAACCACTATTCAGTTATAATAGTGTCTTATCTTTTTTGTTAAATCCTTGTAAGCATCCATTCCTTTTGGTTTAGCCGCGTAATTGATAAATCTCCCTTCCTGTTTTTTTCTCTATTTTTTTGTCGCCTGCATTAGAAATGCTAAACTGTATAATGACTCATATTAAACTTACACATAGACTTACTATTAACATGTACTTTTTTTCATACTGATTGTTCCTTTCTTCATGCTGTAATACTTAATAGACAATCTAAATCATAAAGTTGTTCCACATTTACAAAAAAAATAATTAACTATAAGATGGAATAGGCTACATAAGGGAGGGTTATATGTTACATACGAAAAGATGGAGATTTTTTGCGGTTCTTTCTATTGTAAGTGTGATTTTACTAATTTTATTAAAAATCAACTTCATTTCAATTACTATCGCAACTTCTTCAGCTGAAAGAGGAAAAATTTTTGATCAAAATGGTGTAATACTAGCTACAAATAAGAAAGTTAAGTCTCTATATTGCACTTCTAATGATGAAAAACTATCGAATAAAGATACATCAAACACATTAGCTTTTTTCAATCAATTTTCAAACGAGTTTCAACATGACATTTCTACAGAGGACATAAAATCTCAATTACAACAATCCTGTAATAAGCAGACTATGAATGAAATATCCTTATACTCTGATATAAATGAAAATGAAATTTCATTCATAAACAAGAATAAACCTAAAAATGTAGTGATCAAAGACGAATTCATTCGATATTATCCAAAGAACGAAATTGCTTCACAAGTAATTGGGTATGTAGAAAATGACCTTAATTCTAAGTATGGACCTGTTGGAAAAAGTGGGATTGAGCTTCAATATGAAAATGATTTAAAAGGAAAACCCGGAAAAACTCTGATTTTTAAAATGAATAATAAAAAGTTCTTATGGAACATTCAAAAAGTACAAAAAGGAAAAGATGTCCGGCTAGCTTTAGACTCTAAATTGCAGCAAAAAACAGAGGAAGCACTAAGATCTCAAATTAAGAAAGTACCTGATGCTAATGCTGGTTATGCAGTAGTAACCGATGTAAAAACTGGCGCAATATTAACTATGGCCAATTCGGCAGTTTTTGATCCAAATATATTAAATACACATGTATCATCTAAAAAAGAAAACATTAAATCCCTTTCGCAAAATAAAGCAATTCAAAAATTAAAGTATGGTGAATCTTATGTAAATATGGCCTCTACTATAAAGCCACTTACTATTTTAATCGGATTAAACGAAAAGCTTTTTCAACCTGAGGATACATATTTGGATAATGGTAGTTTTCAGTATGATAATCAAAATAACATCACCAATGCTCCTGGAACACCAACAGGTGAAATTACACCGAGTCAAGCTATCATTAATTCATCAAATACATTTATGACAGCAAAAGTAGCTCTCCCCTTATTCAACCGAAATAATGGGAATATAGAAAAAGTAGCAAATATATGGACAGATTATTTAAAGCAATTTGGCCTCCGCTCTAAAACTGGTATTGATTTACCCTTTGAAGAAGACGGAGAATATGAATTTCATCCATCTAATAAGTTTGAAAATGGAATCTCTGCTTTATTAAATGCATCTTGGGGAGGAAATGAAGTACACACCCCTCTTCAACTTGCTCAATATGCAGCAACTTTGGCAAGTAAAGGTGATAAATATAAACCTCAAATCGTAAGTGCTATTATTGGTCAAGACGATAAGGAAACAAAAAAGTTTAAACCACTCTTAGAAAGTTCAAATCGTTATCCTATGAAATTTTGGAGTGTCGTGCAAGGTGGGATGAGTCAAAATATAGAGGAGATTAAAAACTTGCCCTTTCATGTCGCGGGTAAAACAGGGATAACTGGCTCTCCGAACGAGCAAGAAAGAATGATAAATCATTCTCTTTTCATTGCATATGCTCCTACCGAAGATCCAAAAATTGCTATTTCTGTCGTTATTCCTGGTAGTAATTCAGAAAAAAATATTGCTGCTCTCGTTACATCAGAAATTTTAGAGTGCTGGAATTCACTTCAAAAAGAGGATAAAGATAAAGAGGAAGGTTCATTAAAGTGAACCTTCCTCTTTTACCAAATAAAATCTATATTCGTTATTTCCCATATACCTTCATCATTCTTTTCAAATATGAAAGAATATTTAATATCAGTTAAAACATACTCTTTTTGTACATATCCAGTATTACCGTTAATTGTCGATATTTTTATATATCCATCCTTTTGCACTTCTTCTGGAATCCAAGCTTTTACCATTTCATTAGATACTTCATATAAAACTTGTGATTCTCGTTTTGGTTCAGCTAAAATTTTTGTTTTATTTCCAGTAACCGTTGCATATATAAAATGCTCTTGCTTTGGTTGGTTACTTTCTGTGAATCCACTTGGTACTTTGTATACTTTTTTTGTATCATTTGCAAATTCTCCCCCCATTGTAAGAGCGACTTGCAACTCATGAAAAATATCTTCATCAAACTTCAATTCATCCTTCTTATAACTCTTCCCTTTAAATAGAACTTCATCATTTAATGCTCTATACAAATCATTTTCATTTTTTGAATTTGTACTTCGATATAAATCATTTATAAATTGTTTTAATGATGGATCTTGAGCAGACTCATCTTTTGTTTTCGGCTTAATTTGAGTACTACTTTGTACCGGTGATTTATTATCATCAAGCCAAGGTTGTTGAACAATAAAAAATAACATTGTACAAACCAAAACTACTACAATAGGCAATGCTTTTTTACGAAATGGTCTCTTGTATGGTACAGAGTCTACTTCACTATTTTGGTATATCGATTGCTTTATTTTATAAATAAATGCTTCTTCATCTTTACGACGCTCCATTGGTCCATTTTTTAATTTGCTATACCAGTCAGGATTTTTTTTATTGTTCATCACTTCTACCCTCCCCTATTAATTTTGAAACTTTACTTCTTGCTCTGCTTAACCTAGATTTGACTGTTCCAATGGATACACCTAATGTTTCAGCCATTTCTTCATAAGATAATTCATATTTCGCGTCCAATATTAGTATTTCGCGGTGTTTTTTAGGTAGTTTTAATACAACATCCCACACATCATTCATTTCCTCTTGATTAAAAAATTCTTGTTCTGCCGATGGAGATTGCTTATCGTCACTAAAAAATCCCACTAAAGATATCCTTTTAAAATAAGAGGATTTCAAATAGTTTATTGCCGTATTTCTTGTAATTTTTAATATCCACGTTTTAATAGATGACTCCTTTCGAAACGAATTCCAATGTTTAAAAACCTTAATAAATACATCTTGTGTGATGTCATCTGATAAGTGTGGATCTTTCGTAATAATAAATGAATAATTCCATACATCTTGCCAATAGTCTTTTATAACATAGTCAAGCTCATCATGATTACATTTTTCAATAAACTTCTGTTCCATTTCCACACCTCAAACTTATTTGAATAAACATAAAGCTGCCCTCACTTTTAATATGGTTTCAATATATAGACATGATACAAGTTTCATTTGTTCCATTGTTTATCTTTTTTTCGATAGAAGACTCCTTCTTTAAAAATGTAAAGGTGGGAAATAAATGTTGTTAGATATTTCATCTATACATTCTCTTCAGTGACAGGCTCCTAAAAAACAAGTAAAGCATACAATATTAAAAATTTACTCATAAAAATCTGATTACGATTTTTTGGATTTCATGAAACACTCCACTTATATCACCTATTTTTTCCAAGATCATACTTATTTGTGTGCTCTATTTATTTTTTACTAAATAGCTGTTTTGTTAAAGTTTAAAATTACCCTCACTTATTCATTTCAATTTGTTCTACTCTTATTTTTACTATTAGAAATGCCAAGATTTCAGATATGGAAATAAATATGAACAAGTTTTTTATCATCAGCTGCATTAGCCCCTGGCCCAATCAGTTCTACACTTCCGACTGAACTCTCTGGTTTTAAATCAGCATTTAGGACTATTCAAACTACTAATCAGCCCGTACTTGCAAATACTATTTCGAAAATTACATTCGAAACCATAGAATTTGATTTAAATAATGAATATGATGAGGTATCAACTTTCTAGAGCCACAACAAAATAAAAAAAGCATTCTCGATTAGAAAGAATGCTTTTTTGAAACTTTATTGTTCTTTATTTTGCCCAATTTATACCTTTGAGTTAAGCAAACATATAATAAATTTAGTAGAAGATTTCACCTTCTACTTAAGTATTATTTCTGAAAAACATGTTTTATTTTTTCACCTGGAACGTTGCTCCCGCCTCTTCCTTTTACATCTTCAATCATCATGGTAACAATCATGTTTGGCGCGCTTGCATCGAAAGCTGCAAACCATCCAAGTTCTTTACCCTCTGCTTCTTTCGATTCTTTCAGTTCTGCTGTACCTGTCTTACCAGCGAGAGTTACACCATCAACTTTAGCAATTCTCCCAGCACCATCAGGATCATTAATAACCTTTATTAACGCACTTTTTAATATCTCTTGATTCTTGGTAGAAATCACATTTTCTTTCCAATTTCCCGCTTCTTTTGTTTTTTTTATAAGATGCGGTGACGGAATGTTACCCTCATTGACAATCGGTGCATAAGTCAATGCTAAATGAAGAGGTGTCATTAATACTTGTCCTTGTCCGTACCCCGTGTCTGCTAGTTGAATATCATTTTTTATCCCATCTTTTGCAATGATTGAAATAGGGAATTCGTATTCAATTGGTAATTTTTCATGAAATCCGTATTTCTTAAATTCATTTACATACTGATCTTTTCCTATGTTCAAAGCTTGTTGAGCAAAATAAATATTATCAGAGTACTTCATTGCCTTATCAAAATCAACTGGACTAGCATCCTTCACACGTGTTACATAATAATTTCCCCAAGATGAATCTTTTGTCCACTTTAATCCTTGAATTTTAAATTCTTCCTTAGGATTTATTGTGTTTGTTTCCAAACCAATTGCACCTGTTATCGTTTTAAATACGGAACCTGGTACAAATGCTTGTGTGAAGCGATTCATCATTGGCAGTTTCGAGTCATTATTCCATGCTTCCCGTTGAGCTTTTGATGCTCCTCTAACTATTGTATTTGGATTATAAGCAGGGCTACTTACAAGTGCGATTGTTTCACCCGTTTTAGGATTGACCGCTGCACTAGATCCTGCTTCATTTTTCATCTCATTAAAGATTTTTTCTTGAATTACAGCATCAATAGTTAACGTAACATTTTCCCCTTGTTTTGCTTCTTGTTTTGCTACATTTTTAATCTCTTTCCCGTTCTCATCTTCCATAAATACGCGTCCACCCTTTTCACCACGCAATTTATTCTCTAATACTTTCTCTAAACCTGTCTTACCCACTAAATCATCTGCTTGATAACCTTTTTTTTGAAGCGATTTTAACTCCTCTGCATTTACCTTTCCTATATATCCCGTTAAGTGTGCCGCTGCTTCTCCTAATGGATACGTACGAATATTTACTGGGCGAGATGAAACTCCTTCTAATTCAATATAATCATTCTGTCTGGTTCCCTCTTTTAAAATACCAATTGGTACAAGGGAATCTGGTTTTATCCATTTCGCTGCGAGCTTTTGATTGACCTCTTCTATAGACATATCAAGTAATTGTGCTACTATTTCTTTCGTTTGCGCTGCCGTTTCACCTAGTTTCTCTGGAATAATTCCAACCTCAGTCGCTTTTCCATTCGTTGCAAGCCCTTTTCCATTTCGATCATATATTTCTCCGCGTTTTCCTTGCTCTGTTTGCATACGTACTTTGTAATCTTTTTTCATACCTGGGAAAATGAAGTCTGGTGTCCAATCTATTTTCCAAGATTCCTTATCTTTATCTTTCACGAGTTTTGCTTCATGGATGAATGAAACTGTTCCTCCATCCGTATCCATATTAACTTCAAAAAGAAAAAGTTCTTTATCTTTAGTATTCTCTCCTTTCGTTTTAATTTTTAAATTCTTAACTCCAATACCCTCATAAATTTTTTGATATTTCTCTGTGAACTCCTTTTTAGAAATCGTTTTTTTTGCATGTTCTGATAAATAATCATACATATTTGTAAATTTTTTATCATTCCATAAATTGATATATTCTTCAAATGCTTGTTTTGGCGGCTCATCTTTATTGCATCCTACCAACATAACTCCAAAACAAAAGAAAAGCAGCATCCATATTTTTTTCAATTCAATCTTCTCCCTTAATTAAAAATGATTATTCCTTTCTAAATATGTTAAATAAAAAATGTTTTAACGCTTAATAGACAGTGTAAGTAATGAAATAGTTCCACATTTACAAAAAAATTAAATTTATGGTTAAGCTGCATTCAAAAAGGGAAGATTTTAAGATTCTTACAAACGACGAATATATTTAGCGAACGTTATCATTATTAGTGTTGTTTTAACAATTCATTTAAAATACCTTTTAGTTCATTTTCGCCAATTTCATCTTTTTTCTTTATAGATTATTGATACAAAAAAAGAATCCTTATACTAAGGATTCTGCAACAGAAAATAACAAAAATATAAACAATAAAAAGAATTACTTAAAGTATAATTTATAGGCACTCTATATCCTTCTTTTTCGCACCAAAAACCCCTGTACAGCATGCGACAGGAGTTTAGGTCATTCTACAGCTTATTTAAAAGAGTCATGTACAGGCAAACTACTAAAAATCAATTCAGCAACTTTTACATATCCTTTTGAGTTTGGATGAATTAAATCCGTAGACCAAAGCGTATTGTCATTAACTAAATGATGATTCCAAAAGTCAACATGATGAAGCTTATACTCTCTACTCAGTGAAAGTATAACTTCATTTGCCTCTAATAATTGTTCTTTTAATACTTGTTTTTTTTCAGAAGGAAATGGAAGCCTAACAGTAAAATCTGGAAGGTTTGCTATAATAATATCAGCATCTGTTTTACTTAATGTATCTATCATAAATTCCATATCGTTCTTATATGCATGATGATTCCAACGTCCTTTTAAAACATCGTTTGCACCTGCAATTAGACTAACCAAATCTGGATTAAAAGTTAATGCCTGTTCCAATTGCTGTGAGCGAATTTCTTTAGTTACTAACCCACGTTTTGCAAAATTAGCATATTTTAAATCATCTACACACAGTTGAACAAAATGATCTACCCAGCTTTTTAATGCTATTCCCTCAACTTCATCCCCTATCCCCTCTGTAAAACTATCACCAATCGCTACAAATCGCTTCCACATATATAGTCCCCCTTTTTTGTTATTCATATCTACACTATACAATAGCCCACAGCGTAATTGTTCCTCTTAAATGTTTTTCAATTTCAATTAAATTCCATAGGAGATTTTTCAAATGAGCAAGACAACTCGATTAAACTATTTCACATGAACAAAAACATGAAAATCTACGTTATCTTCTCGCAGAAATAGGTTGAGACCAACTATCTTTCCCATTATCATTTAAGCGTACTTGAAAAACATATATAGGTTGAGAAAAGCCTTTTGTATCAGCGTAGTAATCTATATTATAATCTGTAATGACTAATGTATCACCTGCTTTGAAAGATATTATAGGATCAAAGTCTCCTTGTTTTAGTTTTTGAAATACTTCTTTGGGAGACAGAATTTCGACATCTCGAATATGTAATTTTTTTGTAACTGGCTCATTGTCATTAGGCATTTTTGTAATTTCCTCTTTGTAAACAGGCATTTTATTACCTTCGTCTTTTAACTTTATTGATGTTTTTATAGTGACTTCAGTCATGTCTGTTTTTGTAATGGGATCTAAAGGCATATTCCCAAATTCCTTCATTTGATACGAAATCATTATTCCAAGTGTAACAAAACTTACTGTAATCGGAAGAAATAAATATTTGGTCATTTGTGTATCTGTTTCTTTTTTCTTCAACAATATAAGAACTATATTTAACATAGAATATCCTAGCATCATTCCTAAAGTATTATGAAGTAAATCGGCTAGTTCCATACTTCCACGTTGCATTGTAAATTCAAGGATTTCAATCAATAAACTTGCTATAATTGAGCTGATTAACATCCATTTTGTTTTTTGAAAAACATTACTAAATAAAGGTAATAAAATTCCTAACGGAAAAAGCATACCTATATTCACAATGATATGGAAAAAAGAAGAAAATGAAAAGGTATTCCATGCTTTTTTATAAACACTAAGTACATCAAAGTCAATTGTTCTTGCAAAAGTTATATCATCTGGACGACCAAATGAAGTAGCTGATAATACAAGGGAATAATATCCTATTATCAATATAAACAATATAACTTGTTGTACGGTAAATTCCCCCCCTCCTTTACATACCTTTTTGTATACTACAAAGTAGCTAAAAACAAAAATGAGTAGTAACAAGAATGTGAGTTGTATTGTAGGAATTGCAAAGGTAACAAGTAGTTCGGAAATAAAATTCATTTTACACCTCTGTTTTTACGAATAAAATATTCAATAGTTTTATATAACATTTTAGATATAGATAGCGATATGTTGTTACCCCTAATAATTATTAATACAGAATTAAACCTGTATACATTGAGCATTTCTTCCTCTTGAAACCAGCTTTATTTGACCAAGCAGCTACAAGGAAACTAGCGTTTTACTAATTGTACTTTCGGCTATGTCTGGAAAAACGTTACGAAGATTCTCTTTAGTAAGAGGATTTTTGGAGTTAAGTATAAAATTAAAAATTTGTTCAATTTTAGTATATTTATATAGAATCCGTAATTGACCGATTCCTAATATACTTAAGAATCGGTCATATTCGTATATTTACTAAAGAAATAAAATTCCTTCAAGCATTACACTTTTTTTCGAAAATTTGTTGTTCTTTGTTTTGCCCAGTTGATACATTTCTTTTCAATTAAATGATACGAAACTATAGAAAAAAGTATTGTCATTGAAATACACAAAGCAAGAAGGAAAAAGATAGGTATCTTTGTATACAAAAGTTTAAATAGTACCATCATGATTGGAAAATGACACAAATAGATACTGTATGAAATTTCTCCTAAGTATACAAATACACTCTTATTTAAAAATGCTTTCACTTTTAGGTTACTCATGGCCATTATTATAAATATACTAACACCGATTACGACACCCCAATCTTTTAATAAGAAAGTAGTATCATTACGGGAAAAACCATAAATTAAAATGGAATACAAATATAGAATAATCCCTAATGCAATAAGAAATCCTTTATTAAATTTTTTCATATTCCTATATAAGTAGATAAGCTTTTCCTGATGCTTAAAAAGTAACATTCCAACCATAAACATCGATGTGAAATGCAGTGTATCGGCATAACCATTATAAAATCCCTCTGCTTTCCCTATATGCAACATATTAAGGAAAACACTAATTAAAGAAAAGCTCAAAGCAAATAGTATCGTTTTCTTCCAACTCAGTTTATAAAAAAGAAGGAATAACAAAGGAAACACAATAGATATACGCATTTCTTGAGCCAATGACCAGATAACTGGATTATAATTTTCCGTAAAAAAGTTATTAAGAAGCACAAAATGGTTTATAATATCTATTTTTGTTATAGACCCTTGCCACCTATCATAGAACCAATCCCGTAGTCCAGCCACTTCATACGGCGAGAACAAAATAAATAAAGCAAAGGTAATGATTATCCAAAAATAATAAGGAATATAGATTCGTACAAATCGCTTAATTAAATATCCCCAATAATTTGTTTTTGAATGATAAAGTGCCATAGATAACACAAAACCACTGAGTACATAAAAAACGATTACAGCTTCCCCGCCAGCCCATAAAAACCTAAGCGGGGAAAATTTAATAGAATTAGGCAACGATGGTAGCATTAAACAAAAATGTCCAAATACCACTGTAAGTGCCGCTAACCCTCGTATGGAATCTAATTCTTTTATTCTCTTACTCATAAGATGTTCTCCTTGTAAATTGTAGATTTTGCTGTTAATAAAGGCCACTATACTATTGTAGTGGGAGAATTATACATATTTTTTCTTTAAATTCCTAATATAAGCAGTACAAAGTCAATCTATGTATCTGTTTTAGGGAACTTTCGTATTTAGGCATAAGTTATATAATAATAGAAAGAAAAAAGAAATTTCATTCTATAAAATCGTATTGTCGTTTAGAAAACATTTTAAAACTGTTTTCTAAACCCTCGTTATAGTCTGTCTGCTTATTTGTCCATTGAACACCCTTATTCCCAGGCCACCCTGAGGTATTAGCAACATATTTTAATAGCTCTGGTCCTTTTAAATTTTGCTGTAAACCACGGTTATATGCATTTATCATATTAGATATTGCAATTCGAGTATTGGTTTCTGCATTTTTCAAATCTTCGTTCGTTAAATCTTTAGGTGCTAGTCCACCTCGATGAAGCTGAAACAGTCCAAATGATGTGCCCTGATCTCCAATTGCGTTTCGATCAAACTTACTTTCATGGAATGCAATAGATAAAGGAATCCATGGCGGTATATCATGCTCTATTGATATTTGTTGAATCGTGTCTCTTACTTTAACTCGGTTAGTATGATGGTCATATGCATATTTTGTAAGATATAGCCCTACTGTTAAAACTAAAATAAATACTCCGATTTTCATTAATGTCCCTCTCATCGACGTCACCTCACTTGTCAGTATCAAAGATTATCCTATCTTTTTGGTATATTAACTGGTAATCTTGTATCATTTGATTATTCTTTGTTTCATTAATTACCGATTTTCAGGTAAAATTATTAGGGGGTTCCCTCCATATAACATTCGCTTTTATCACTTTCGGTACAATTTACTTTTGTATGGGAGAGCGTTTTCTCTGTATGGTACCGTACCATCCATTAAAACCGTACTTTTTTCTCGAATACCTTGCTTTTTTATTCGATTGAAATTAAAGGATAGCTATATACATAGGGATACACGCTATAAAGAGATACTTAAATTTCTTTAAAAAATTCATTTTCTGGCCTCCATTTCTTTATATAAATAATTTAAAACAAAATATTTAATAGAAAGAAAAGATTTTATTAAATTTTTATAAAAGTTAATACCAGAAATAAGTACTAGTTATCGATTTTCATTGTCACTTGATGGAATAATGAATGTTTTTTCATCATGTAACTTTATTAAACTAACCTTGCACCAGAACCCTTTGAATCGAACAATTCATAATAAACGCCATCCTTTCTGTATATTTCTACAAAAAGAATAGCGTTTATTGATTATATGGATATAAATTTATCTTTGCTTGATAGCGATTTGGTACTACCCCATCGCCATCAAGCTAACGAAAATGAGATATAAAACCGTAGAGAAATTTAGAAACCAAATATTTAATTAAAAGTTTTATGCTAGTAATACCCACAGTTACGATGAAAAAAATTTGAGAATTAACGCAATCCTCAATTCCAAGCCCTTCACATAGGAATCTATAGTACTTTAATCACTTTTGTTTCAAGCTAATCTTTAGCCTTACCCTATAGATATAAATGGTATTGAGTATATCGTAAGAAAGGGCTCCCACAAGGGGGATCTCTTAAAACTAACCTTTTACTATATCAACCGCGCTATTCCACATGCCGCTAAAGAAAGATCCTATTTCGCGCATAAAACGTGTAAACCAATTTGCTTGCTCTACTTCAGATTTTGTTACAAGGTCTACTTGTAATGATTTACCTGATAAGAACCCAGGATCTGTAATATCTTTAGGCGATATAATCATTTGACTAATTGTTACACCTTTTTTAATAGGCGCTTCTTGTTCTTTATTCGATACTTTAAATTCTTTTTTATAAACGTCTTTGTTGCCCTTTGGCATTGGAAGTGAAACAGCTTGCTTCATTTGAACAACTACATCTTTGTCCTTTGCATTTGCTACTCGCACTGTTTCATGACCTTTTACTACTGAATCTTTTTCATAGACCTTCTTCACTTCAAAATTCGCAAATCCATAATCATATAATTTCTTTGTTTCATCAAAACGTGCTGTATGAGAGTTTGCTTTTATAACTACAGAGATTAGACGCATACCGTTTCTTTCTACTGTACCAGTAAAACAATCTCCGGCTTCTGGAGTAGTTCCTGTTTTTAACCCATCTACACCTTCGTATTGCTTAATTAAGCCTTTTAACATCCAGTTAAAGTTCGTCATATCAATCGGATACTTGCCACCCTTTTGGAATGTTTTTTTAGGGATTTTTGCTGTATCTAATATTTTCGGGAAATCTTGAATAAGACGTTGTGCTAAAATCGCACAATCTCTTGCGGACATTTTATTTTTCTCGTCTGGAGTTGTCCCTTCTGGGTGATGTCCTTTTAAATCATGGTTTGTTAAACCTGTAGAGTTTACAAATTTATAATTTTTCATTCCAAACTCTTTTGATTTATCGTTCATCATTTTCACGAAATTGACTTCTTTTCCAGCAATCTCTTCAGCTAAAGCAATTGTTGCACCGTTTGCAGAGTAAATTACCATTGCCTCATATAACTCTTTGACCGTATAAGAGCCACCATTTTCTAATGGAACGTTTGATAATGAGCGATCTTGCGAAATCTTATATGCATATTCAGAAATTTTAACTTTTTGATCCCATTTAAGTTTTCCTTTATCCACCGCTTCATGAACTAAGTATTCACTGATCATTTTTGTCATACTAGCAATTGCTAATAATTCATCTGCATTTTTTTGATATAAAATTTTTCCGGAATTTGCTTCTACTAAAATTGCTGATCCTGCTTCTACGTCTAAAACAGGGACTGTTTCCGCTGATGCTCTTCCAGATGTAACAACCCAAAATAGTGTAAGCACTGTTCCTATTGTAATAAATCTCTTGTAAAACATACCTTTCACTTCTGTTACCTCCAATATCTTTGTGCTCAAAAAAACGTTATTTTAACATAATCCTCCAAAAAATAGACAGTGTTATCAAATTCTATATACATATAAGACATTAGGATCGCTTTCATATAGACCATCTCATCACACCCTTTTAGGCACACTGACACTTAGTATTCCCACACACATCCCTATTTTTAATACCCTTGTATTTTTCAAAATGATCCGTACTTTCATATTTTTTAGGATTACACTTAATAGACAATCTAAGTAATACATTTGTTCCACATTTACAAAAAAATAAAACCAGTGCGCCCCGATTAAATATCGAAACACACTGGTAGCTTAGCCGTTTTCTTATTATCTACTTGACAGGGTCTGTCGGTCTCTTTTCAAAAATCACTATATTTGCACCATTTGCTAGACTCATACCAAATATGATTACACAAGTCAAATTAACCAAGTTATAATAAATCCGAGAATGCGGACAAGAAAACCATTTTATATTTTTTTTGAAACTCTTTATTTTTTTATTTAAATTACGGTACATGAAATTCACATGACACTTGTGTAGTAATACTTTCTCCTTATCAAGAGGATATAATATTACAGCAGCACTTTTACATAGGTGTAGCTTTTGAATAAAGTTTGATTAAATTAACTTAATAAACCTTGATAAAAGAGCGAATAGAAAAGTTTGATGATTTTTGTGAACCTTACTCAATTAAAGCGCCCGACTGTGGTAGATACATTATCCTCAATTACTTCTTGGGGTAGCGTCAGGAAAATGCGGATTTACAATGCTAAGGAAATGTCACTTATTAAAAAAGCCGATTTCCATCTCAAGGATGATATTATCCCCTTTAGGTAGACAGTGTGAAAAAGACCATGTAAACACATGGATGTTACACTATTACTTGGAGGGGATTTTTCATGGCAAAAAAAGGCACAACATTTCATACATACTCAGAAGAAGTAAAGTTATCAGCTGTTCAAAGTTATTTAAACGGAGAAGGAAGCTACGATATGATAACGGAGAAATATCAGATTAAAAGCTCTACACAACTTAAAAATTGGGTGAAAAAATATAAAGAATGTGGTGAAATTACAGATACTCGTGGGAAAAATAGTGGAATGAAAGGTATACCAAATCCTTTAAAAGGAAAACGCGTTCATTTTAACACCGTTGAAGAGGAACGTGACTACTATAAGGCTCAGGTTGAATATTTAAAAAAGCAGTATCCAAATCTGTAAATGGGGGCGTACTAAAATATAAAGAAAGATATCATATCATTGAATCACTAAAGAGAAAATATCCCGTTATATGGCTTACTAATTTTGCGAATGTACATCGCTCAAGTTACTATAAGTGGATTCATACAAAAAGTATGAAAAACATGCGACTAGAATCCGATAAACAATTAAAAAAGGTAATTCAATCTATTCACGTAAAGCACAAAGAATATGGTTATCCACGTATGAAAATCGCCTTACAAGAGGAGGGTTATTTTATAAATCACAAAAAGGTATATCGCTTAATGAGCGAGCTTAACATTCAGTCTATTATTCGGAAGAAGCGTCGCTTCTTTAAAGGGAATTACTCCAATACTTTTCCAAATGTTTTAAACCGTGAATTCAAAGATCGCCAACAAAATGAAGCGCTTGTTACAGACATTACCTACCTACGATTTCAAGAGGGATTCCGCTATCTTTCTGTCGTACAAGATATTTATAATAACGAAGTTGTTTCTTGGAAAATTTCCAAGCGTAATGATAATGAACTTGTATTAGATACAATTGAAATGTTGGCACAAAAAAGAGATGTGCGTGGAACCATTCTCCATTCAGATCAGGGATTCCAGTACACATCTCATGCCTACAACAAACGACTTTTAGATTTAGGTATCATTGGCAGCCACTCTCGCAAAGGAAACTGCCATGATAATGCCTGTATCGAGTCATTTTTCTCCCATTTTAAATCGGAGATGTTGTATTTGAATCATTTTAAAACAGAAGAAGATTTAATACAAGCAATTGAAGAATATATTTACTTTTATAACTATAAACGGTTCCAAAAACGACTCAACCATCGAGCTCCGATAGAATATCGAATCTCGATGGCTGCTTAGTCTTTTTAATACTGTCTACTTGACAGGGATAAGACCAAGGAATCGACTTTTTAGTTCATTAAGTAAGAGGTTTGAAAAAATAGCCTGTATATATTTGAACGATGAATAACTTACCTATTTTCTTGTGTTTGTTTGCATTACATAAAGAAAAACATAACGTATTATTTATCTGTTTGTTTTTGCTTCTTTTTCAAATACTCCGCACGCAATTTTTCAAGTTGCTGCTTTTTATCAAATTTGGCAGGCGTCTCTTTTTCATGAAACTTTGCCACAGCTGCCTGACCTTTGTAATCCAATTGATATTTCCCCACTTTGTTCACCTACTTTTCTTGTCTTTAAAGAGAATCTATTCAACAAATATAATATACCTTATTTTACTGAAGTAAACCTTATTAGTCAAAGGAACTTAAAGTAAAAAGCTTGATAATAAGGGAAAAACCAATCTAAAAAGTCATTTTCCTTAGGTACGGGAAAGCGACTTTTTGTGTAGTCTTATTCAATTAAATGGCCCGATTGTTGAAGAAAGAGATACTCTGCAAAATAGATCTTTTTATCAAACTTTATTTTAAATCAACAATAGGTAAATTTCTTGGCCATTATTTTGCTTCACATAAAATTCTATACAAAAAAGCAACCTATAAATTTAGGCTGCTTTTTATTCCGTCTTTTATTACTTAGCTAATTCTTTCGTTCCCTGCATTACATCAACGAAAAATCCCCAATTATTCACAACAGAAGAAATACTAATATGTTCATCTGGAGTGTGAACATTAAAGATATCTGGACCGAATGAAATAGCATCTAACTCAGGCATTTTTTGAACAAATACACTGCACTCAATTCCTGCATGTACTGCAAAGATTTCAGCATCTTTGCTGTATTTTTCTTGGTGCACTTTTTCGAATAAATTACGGATAGGCGAATTAGGATTATATGGCCACTCTGGATATTCAGACTCTTTTTCAAATGTTGCCCCTACTAATTCCGCAATATACTTAATTTCATCTACAATATGTTGTTTTAAACTACTTACAGAACTTCTCACTTCGCTTCGTAATTTAATCTCATCTTGCAGTGTTTGAATAACTCCTAAATTAGTTGAGCTTTCTACAAGACCTTTAATATCCATGCTCATACTTTGTATACCATTTGGAATTAAGAATAATGAAGAAATAAGCTGTTTTTGTGTTTCTTTAGAAAAGACTTTTTCCGCCTTTTCTTCTACTTTTGTAAGTGAAACATGAACATCCGGATCAACAGCACGTAGCTCTTCTTGTAACATACGTGTCCATGATTTTAGTTTTTCTTCTACTTGCTGTACATCTTCTGCACGTAATAAAATTGTAGCTACACTTTCACGCGGAATTGCATTTGTTTTTAAGCCGCCATGAACTTCACTCATATTAAACTGAATGTGAAGTGATAAATCACGTAAAACTCGTCCTAATACTTTATTCGCATTACCGCGTTGTTTATCAATTTCCAAACCAGAATGTCCACCTTTAAGTCCCCCAACATATAGTCGGTATGTGTCCATATCTACTGACGCTTCATCCCAAATCACTGAAATCGTTTCAACTGCTTTCGCACCACCTGCGCTACTCACTAGTAATTTATGATCTTCTTCAGAATCAATATTAATAAATATTTTTCCGTCAAAATGATTTGAATCAACAGCGAATGCACCGCCCATTGTCGTTTCTTCTTCAGTTGTAATAACAACTTCTAAAGCTGGATGCGGGATGTCTGTTGAATCCAATAATGCTAATGCATATGCAACGGCAATACCATTATCAGCACCTAAAGTAGTTTCGTTTGCATATAACATATCTCCAATAATTCTTAATTCAATTGGATCTTTCTCAAAATCATGAACTGTCGCTTGGTTTTTTTCACACACCATATCAGAGTGCCCCTGAATGATAATTGCTGGAACATTCTCATAACCAGAAGTAGCTTCTTTTTTTATAATGACATTTAACGCTTCGTCTTGAATAACTTCTAAATTACGTTCCTTTGCGAAACTCACTAAGTAATCACTAATTTCTTTTTCATTACCTGATCCTCTAGGAATCTTTGAAATTTCTGCAAAATGATAAAATACAGGGTGCTTTGTTAATTGTTCTAAAGTAGAATACATTTTTAAGCTCCTCTCCAATTGACAAAATAATATGTACGTCCTTTATTATTATACCATGATTCATTATTTTACCTTTCTTCTAACGTTCTAAATATTTAATATAAACCATTCATTTTATCCTTCTATAGTTCCATTTAACGTAAATAACCTTTACTCTTACAAGATTGTAAGGGTGTTATAATTAAAAACAATTTTTCTAATATAAAAATAGTCGTATACTTTTTAAAGAAACAAATTGAAGGAGATAAGGAATATGAAAAAGCTTTTTGCTGTTATTACACTATGTTTATTATTTTACTATTGGCTGCGAGAGAGCATCACTACATAGAATTGGTAAGGATGTATATTACGTACATGTAAAAGGCGAAAGCGTTATTGAAAAAGTAGAAGGTAGAAGCTTACGGAACTACACGTTACCCGCATATGATGAAGACGGAGCAAAAAAACAAATTACATTTAGAAGTACTAAAAAAGAAAACGACCATAAATTAAATGAAAACGCGTTTTTAAGCCTTTATGTAGATCAAGATGATAAAGATAAAAATGAAATTTCATCTATTGAAGTGAAATCCTATGAAGAAATTCAGAAAGCAGATTTACCTGAAAAAGTAAAAAAGAAGTTTAATGTTAACTAATTTATAACTTTAATTAGTTTCATCCCTACTAATTATTAATCCGCAAATAACGGAATAAAAAATAAAAGAAAATGCCTATGCATTTTCTTTTATTTTTTTCTCTTTTATATATTTCGAACTATTACGATTCATAAGCTTTTCTAACCGATTTATATTTTCCGTTAATGCACCTTTCACAAGAGAGAAATCTGTATTCGATTCTTCCTTTTTTTCTTTAAAAAACGAAGATTTTTGTACATTTATTTCTGCCATCTCTTCTCCCCCTTTTATAAAAAAATACAACCTTTTATTTATATTATATAGCAAATGCAAACAGAGTGTACATGTATCATTTTCTTTTTAATTCTTCTACTTGCTGCATAGTATCTCCTTTTATTAAAGAGAAATCTCTTGTATCTTCAACTTCTACCTGGCATTCTATCTTTTGTATTTTTGTTAATTATCATAAAATTACCAATATTAATCTACTATTTAATAATAATATTTGATATTATATAAAAGTAGATTTTAATGGGATTATCACCTAATATATTTTTGATTAAAATAATTTCTCATATAAGGAGGTTAACCATATTGAATATTATCGTGACTCCAGAATTATTAGAAGCTACTGCTAACAAGTTTAAAAGTGCTCAAGAACAAGCACAATCACAATTTACCAATCTTCGACAAGATATCTCACGTCTTGAATCACTTTGGTATGGTTCTACCAAAGAAAAGTTTTATTTTGATTTTCAACAATCTGCTGAAGGGAATGAATAAATATATTCATTCCCTTCAGCAGATTGAAACACAACTAAAAAAAGTAGCTGAAAAATTCAGAAAAGTAGATAATGAAACAGGGGCTGAGTTATCTACAAATGAAGGAAGTTTGCTCGATTCTCTCAAAAAGGGATTTATGACCGCATTATCTCCCACCGCTAAATTAGGTTTGATGGCGGGTATATTAAATGTTATTCCAAACAAAAAAAGAAATGATTTAGTAGATATCGTAACTCGTAAATGGGTTCATGGTAAGGCAGGAGACGTATGGAATAAATTAGTTCCCTTAAAAAACTTTTCAACATTAGAAAAAACTGCTGCATCATTAGGAAAATTAGATAAGTCTCTTCCTAAAAATAGTATTAAAGAATCTAATATTTCTAAGCATATTATAAAAAATATGAAACCCTTTGGTATAGCTTCAATTTCCCTAACTGCATTAGGTGAAGTAAATTCATTAACATCCGCCATACAAGGTGATTTTAAAAAATATGATGGCTCTCAAGCTGGTGTTAATATTGCTATGGATACAGTTTATTCTACGGGGAAGGTAGTTGGAAATTTAGCTTCAACTTATGCAGGTGGAGTAGCGGGGGCTGAAGCCGGTGCATTAGCTGGCTCATTAATTTTCCCTCCAGTTGGTACAGCTGTTGGTGCAATTGCAGGTGGCATTATTGGTTCTACTGTAGGTGGAACGGCATTCAATGAATTCGCAGATAAATTTGTACCTCGTCAAAAGTTTAAAGAAAGTATTTCAAGTTTTACAGATAGCTTCACTAATTTTATAAAATAAATTGAAGAAATGAGGTAAAAAAAGTCTCTAATTAGACTTTTTAAGAGCTATGGATAAAAAACAAATTGTTTCTATAGAGGAATTAGCATTTCTAATGAATTCTAAAGAAAATCAAGCTTATGCAAAAGAATTACTAAGTCTTATTTATGATGAACTAGACAAAGCAGATGTCGAAAAAATATTATTGACTGCGGCGCATTCCCTATTTGCTAGAGGATTGTTAAACTTCAATCTACAAACAAAAGAATTACAATTACAACCGGGGATAGAAAAATTATTCAACACTATGTGTAACCCACATCTTTCATTATTGCTTCAAAAAGTCGATTTTATAAACGAAACAACTATTACTGCTAACATATATATTGATAACACTTCAAACGTTACATATCAGAGCTTAGATGGTATTGCACATAAAATTGAAGCAATTTCAGACGATAGTTTATTTTTAGAATCTAAAAATTTATTGCAGATAGTATTTCAAGAAGGGGAAAGAGAAAGCAAAATTGTAGGAACTCTCCCAAACCGTCTGGTACAAAATATCGAAGAATTATTCCCACTGTCTATTCAAGAAGGGAAAACAATGTTAATAGAGAATGGCTTTAATTCCTTATATGCTGAGAATTTTATAAAGGATTTAAAAACAACGCAGTCTATCTATACTATTATGCGTCTAGATACAACAGAAAAGGATGAAGTTATTTCTGATAATGGATTCTTTGTTATTGAATCACCAAACACTCAATGGCTATTAACTCGAAATATAATAAATGATTCCTTTGATATAACTTATTTAACCAAAAATCTTTTCGAAAATGAAATAGAAAAACTAATAAAACATTAATCCTTTAAGACGGGAGTATATTTATATTGAATAAACAACAGAATTCTAATAAAAAAAAGGAAAGCCTTTTTGAAAATAGGATATTACCTATCATCACTGTTCTTTCAGGTGTAATTCTACTAGTGTACAAAGGATTAGAATTTATTTCAAAGTATATACTACTTTTAATATTATTTGCCCTAATTATTGCTTCGTTATACTTATTGTTTATGAAAGAAGTAGTTGGTGCTACTGTCGGATTTATTTTTGCAGCTCTTGGGTATTATATGTATAAAATCATTTTTAAACAAAAAAAGAAATAGTGCATAAACAAATCATAAGAAGATAATTTAAAAGAGAATGCTTTTACGCATTCTCTTTTAAATTATCTTCTTTTATATACTTATATGGGGTGTCCTCCATAAATTTTTCTAATCGATTCACATCTTGAGTCAATGCACCTTTCACAAGAGAGAAATCTGTATTTGATTCTTCTTTTTTAGTTTTAAAAAACGAAGATTTTTGAGCATTTACTTCTGCCATCTCTCCTCCCCCTTTTCAAAAAGATACAACCTTTTATTTATATTATATAGCAAATGCAGACAGAGTGTACACGTATCATTTTCTTTTTAATTCTTCTTCTAACTCTTCTATTTGCTGCAAAGTATCTCCTTTTATTAAAGAGAAATCTGTTGTATCTTCATTATCTTCTTTAAAAAAATCATTGTCATAATCTTTTATCACTACAATCACCTCTACGTGCTAGTGTAGGAATGATTGTCCAATTTTATACAAGCTTGTCTGAATTTGTTCTCCCTTTATGTATAGGTGAAAAGGACAGAAAAAGATTCTGTCCTTATTTACTAAAATAACTATGATGAATTGTTAAATTATATACATTTTCAAAATCTCGATCTTGAAGGTTATTTTTCTTCCCATCAATAACAATGAAAACATCACTAACTATTTTTGCTGGTATAATTCCGACATTTTCTACTTGCACCGCTTTCTGCTCATTCAATTGCTCGATGTGTTCTAATGGAACAATAATACTAAATTGAGAGCGGATACCACGAAAGTTTGTATTTAATTCCTTCACCGCTTCAAATACAACAATTTTCGCACCAATCTTTTCCCCATATGAATCTAAAAATGTGTTTAAGCTTTTTGTATATTCCTCTTCCGTATGCCATTCCATTGTGCCAAAGGCTGTTGGATTCACATTTTGAATAATTGTCGTATATATTTCTCCTCTTGCTTTTGAAGCAATTAATGACCTTTTAATTGATTGGACCGTCTTTCCAATATCGCTGAATTTTGCGCCCCATATTTCTGAAATATTTGGTGTCAAAATGAATGCAATATCAACGAAAATTACCATCGCAGTAAACATTAAAAGATTTTTCCAGAGGGTTAAATCTATTCCTTTTATCGTGAAATAAACTGTGACTGATGTTATGAACAAACCGTACCACGTTTTTCGAATTCGTTGTTTCTTCTCCTCGTACAACTCTTCATTTCTCCAATAAAAGAAAACAAGAACAATAAAGACGATTGCTAAAATAAATAAGCCAATTCGAATGTTAGAGATCGTCAATCACATCACCCTCCATTCCAAAACTACTCACGATACCATTACATGCACAAACAGCTCTCTTTATGACAAAAGACGTGGACAACCTTCTAAAGTTAGCAACATCGCATATACATTAGAAGCAGGCCACGTCTTTTATCCCGCATTAACGGGCAGTAAGACCCCCCCACCTCAAAATTCAGCGAAAGCAAAGACGTTAGGTGAGGGATCAACTGCCCATAAAAGCCCGATTGGTGAAGGCTAATAATCAGTGCGGGATGAACATCCTCCACTGATTAAAGTTTCACTTTATCATGAATCTACATTGTATATGTAGACAAGCATGTGTTTCAAATTTTCATGTTAAAAAGAAATATGTTTCGGAATTTCCCCTTCAGGTACTTCTCCATCCATACTTAAGTAATAATGACGAATCGGACGTAATTTTTCATCTAACTCATAAACAAGCGGAATGCTAGTTGGAATATTTAATGAAACCACACCATCACTTGAAAGGTTGTCTAAGTATTTCACTAGCGAACGAATTGTATTACCGTGCGATGAAATAATTACTTTCTCACCACTTTTTAATGACGGTGCAATTTCTGAATGCCAATAATCAACTACTCTTTTCTCCGTATCCTCTAAACATTCAGTCAATGGGAATTCATCTTTTTTTAACGTTTTATATCTTGGATTGTTCGCCTCATATCGAGGATCATCTTCGGTAAGTGCAGGCGGTCTCACATCTATACTTCTTCTCCAAATATGAACTTGTTCATCTCCATATTTTTTTGCAGTTTCGTCTTTATTCAATCCTTGTAGTGCACCATAATGGCGTTCATTCAACTTCCATGAGTTATGTATAGGGACCCAAGTGAGATCCATTTCATGCAGTACAATCCATAATGTACGAATTGCTCGTTTTAGTACCGAGGTATACGCAACATCAAATGTATATCCATTCTTTTTTAATATTGTTCCTGCTTCTCTCGCTTCACTTAATCCATTCTTTGATAAATCCACATCTGTCCATCCTGTAAATCGATTTTCAAGATTCCACAAACTTTGTCCGTGACGAATGAGTACAAGTTTTATCATTATAATTCCCCTCTCGGAAATATGAATTTTAAAATTTCAATACGTACACATATAAAGTTTTTGGCAATGTGAATTTTTTATCCATAGTTGCCAAATATACAGATAAAAATTTATGATTTTTCAAACTACAAAACAGGATACTGTTTCTATCTTTTATTCTACTGGTATTTCACGCTTAGACGTCCATGCATCAAATCCTGAACGGCTATTTGCCATTTCATTCATAACTTGATGCCAATTTTCTTCACATGATTCGCCAAACTGTGAGAAAATAGCTCCCATTTGTTCTCTTTGAACATCGCTCAGTTTTTTCTCTAAGTCTGTTCCTTCTTCTGTTAAAGACAGCTGTTTCACACGACGATCATGTGCAGCTTCATTACTCTCAATAAGTCCTTTATCTAACAGTTGGCGCAACGGTCCGTGAAGAGCTTGTTTACTTATTTCTAAAAGTGATAGCAGTTCATTTACACTAAGCCCTGGAAAACGAGCGATAAAAAACAGAATTCTATGATGTACACGCTGTATACTATACTCTTTTATTATTTCATCTGGTTTTTCTGTAAAAGTTTTATATGCAAAGTAAAATAATGCTAATGCCTCATTCATTTGCTCTTCTTTATGTTGTGTCATCTACTTTCCCCCTGTATGTAAATTATACCACAACTCAATTATGAATAATTAAGTTGGTATATTGAGCCTAATTTCTTCATTCTAAAACCAACAAATTTCAACTATTATATTTTTTGAAGGTTGTTTAATTCGTAAACCATACCTTCAAATAAAGTATCCAAATTATTTTTTAAAGAATTCTTAAGGAAATAGGTTAAATTCAAATGATAAATATTGTAAAATTTATTTATTAATATTTTTTTGAAAAACTCAATTGTGATTGGAGTGTTATTGTATGCAAACAAAAAAAGTTTATCTTTATGTATTTAATACGATGTCAGACTGGGAATATGGACATTTAATTGCAGAACTAAACTCAGGAAGATATTTCAAAAAAGAGTTAGCCCCTTTAAAGGTAGTTACAGTAGGAGCTAATAATGAAATTATTACTACGATGGGAGGACTAAGCATAAATCCAGATATTTCCCTGGATGAATGTACTCTTGAGAGTAACGATCTTTTAGTTTTACCTGGAGGGACTACTTGGGGGGAAAGCATTCATCACCCTATCTTAAAAAAAATTGGTGAAGCGTTAAAACTCGGCACTATTGTTGCTGCCATTTGTGGTGCAACTGAGGGGTTAGCGAATTTTGGATACCTAGATTCTAGAAAACATACAAGCAATGATTTAGAATATATTAAAATGGTTTGTCCTAATTATAAAGGAGAACAACTTTATAAGATGGAACCTGCAGTATGTGATGAAAATTTGATTACTGCATCAGGAGTAGCTCCTCTGGAATTTGCAATGGAAGTATTGAAAAAAATTGATGTATTTGCACCAGATACGTTACATTCATGGTATAACCTAAATAAGACTTATAAGCCTGAATACTTCTTCCAGTTAATGAATTCAATTACTAGATAAGCTGAAAAATTAAATTAGCAGTTTTATATTATATAAAAAACTTAAAAAGCACCCCTAAAGTCGTTATAAATACGACCGATGACGGTTGTAAAACAAAAAATAAAAGGGATGATACATATTTATCTTGTATCATCCCTTTTATTTTTTATAACATTAATATCACCATATTATTTTAATTATTCATCTCCAGCAAGAGTTAACTGCCAAGATACACCATACTTATCATTTAACCAGCCAAACTTTTTACTAAACGGATATGAACCTAAAGGCATAAGAACTTTTCCATCTTGTGCTAGTTTATTAAAAACTGTTTCGATTTCCTCTTCCGTATCACAAGTTACATAAAGAGACATAGCTGGAGTGAATGTAAAATCATGCTTTACATAACTATCAATACACATGAACTCTTGTCCATTTAGCGTAAAAGTTGCATGAATTACAGTTCCCTCTTTACCTGGTCCATTCTCATCATAACGAGAGATACTTACAATTTCTGATTGATTAAATAGCGATGTGTAAAAATTCATCGCTTCCTCAGCTTTGCCCTCAAACATTAAAAACGTAGTGATTTTTTGATTTGTGTTACCCATTTAGAGACATCCCCTTGTTATGTATTTATGCAAAACATACATCGGACAATAAAACCGAACGTATATTCTTATAAGTGTATTGTCTATAAAAACGATGAGTTTGTCAATTATCTATGTTTTATTTCTTCTTAAATAATGCTGTCCAAAGAAATGATTCTCCAAACATATTATTTGGTTGTTCAATTTGCTTCATTTTTCTAATTTCAATTACTTCAAATTCTTTAAATATCTCTCTTAATTTTTCTTCAGAATATGCAAGACCACCTTGTAGACTCCATCCTCTATATACGTCCCAATCTGTTATTTCTGATCCGTTTCGCTCATCTAAATCGCCAGCTGCAAAACATGTTAATCCGAAATAACCACCAGATTTCAATGAGTTTTTAATTAAATCCACATAATTTATTCTTCTATGCGGTGGAATGTGATGCAAACAGCCCGAATCGTATACAAAATCAAATTCATTTTGACCCTCTAAATTAAAAATCGAATCACAAATAAAGTGAATTTTTATTCCTTTTGCCAACGTCCTCTCTTTCGCCCAATTAATGCCCTCTATAGATAAATCCACTGCTGTAACATCAAATCCTTCAGTCGCTAAATAAATTGCATTTCTTCCTGGACCACATCCAAGCTCCAACACTTTCCCTTTGGAAACCCATTCTTTTTGTATATACGAAACTAGGTTCTCATCTGGAACATTTTCAAAAAACGGAACATCTTTTTCTCTATCCGCATAAAATTCATTCCAAAACGGTTCTGCAGGTCTTAATATTGAATCAAGCATTTTTAATATATCTTCTTGAGTGTGTAACGTTTCACTTTTCATTTATACCCCTCCATAATCAATAGTCAGAAAATTATTATATCTCTTTTTAAACTTTCAAACAAAGAAAAAACTCCTATATTCAATAGGAGTCAAAAATATTATCTCTTTAAAATCCAAGTACAGTTAACCATTTTAACAACTGCTCTTCTCGCACCTTCAAATCATCGTTTCTATACTTACCCATCTGTATTTCGCTAACAATTTCTCCGTCCACCATAAAAAGAACTCTTTCTGTTTTAGCTGCTACCTTTACGTCATGAGTAACTAGCAAAATTGTAGTTCCCATACGGTTTATATTTGCTAAAATATCCATTACCTCTTCTGTCGCTTTTAAATTCAAAGCACCCGTTGGTTCGTCAGCAAAAATAATATTAGGTTTATTTATGAGTGCTCTACAAATAGATACCCTTTGTAATTCTCCTCCTGATGCTTCAGTTATATTATTAGTTGCAATTTGACTAATTCCCATTTTTTTCATCAATTCAAGTGCACGTTTATTTATTATTTTCCTGCTCTCAAATTTTGCTAAATACGCAGGCAAAACTATATTATCAAAAAGATTCAAATTTCTAAGAAGATTGCTCTGTTGAAAAATAAATCCCATTTCGCTGAGTCGTAATTTTGCTAACACCTCTTCTTTCATACATGTTATTTCTTTACTATCAACTTTCACACTTCCTGATGACATTTGATCCATTCCGCTAATATTATATAGTAACGTCGATTTCCCTGAACCAGAAGGTCCCATGACCGATATAAACTCTCCCTCATAAATCTCTAAATTTATATTTTTTAACATATGGTAAGTTTTATTTCCATCCATTGCGTATTTTTTATTTAATTGTTTTACTTCTAAAATTTTTTTCAAATTACACACCTCCTACTCCCCATTTAGCTTTAAATCATTTGTTTGTTTCACTGTAAAGCTACTGAAAAGTGTTGCTACGGTCACAGATATAAATAAAATAGCTGGACATATTACATAAGAAATGATCGGATTAACAACAAACTTTATGTGAGCTGCTCCCATAAATGAACCTAACCAGCTTATTAGTGTTTCTCCAAACGTAGCAGCTATAAATGTCCCTGTTAAAATACCTACTAATACTATAGAAATAGAACGAGTAACATATTGTATACGAATATCTTTGTAGGAAAAGCCGATACTTTTCATAATTAATATTTGCGAAGAATCTTTTACCAATAACATTTTAAAAAACATCGCAGTTATTAAAACCGATATCAATATAGCAATCAAAATTGCCACTTGTGTCACGAGTCTTAATTGTTTAATTGTCTCTCCTAAAGTTTGAGATAAATAATTATCCGTATCTGTTATTTTTGCAGAATTAAAATTTTGTTTATACTCCTTCACTTTTTCTTGTAGATTCACTTTGGGTTTCATATCTACATTTACTACGTACCATAATATATTTTCTTTATTATAAGAAAAACTCGCTTTAGCTGTTTTTCCTCCATTCGTTACATCTTGATATATACCACTAATAGTTAGCATTTTCTCTTTTCCCTCTACAAATAAAACGATTTCATCCCCTATATTCTTTTTTAATTCATTTGCGTTCATATAAGAGAGAGCGATCTCATTTTCATTTTTTGGTGCCATACCTTTAACATATTCTATTGGAAATTGGGCGAAATCTCCCACTTCTACATTTAAGTTTTCATGTGTACCATCAGCTTTCACCATTTTAAATGTACTCGTTACAAATGCTGCATATTTTTCTACCTCTTCATCGTTGCCGACATACGATATAACGTCATTAAACCGTTTTTCTATATTTTCAGATTGCTGTAAATCTATTCGTATATCACTCTTTCCTGTTCCCATATAATTAACAAATTGCGGTGACTGAATCGTGTACAAAAAGTTAACTGGTACAACAATCATGAACACTGCAATAATTAAAACGATACTTAATACTCGATATAACTTAAATCGTTTCACTACATCTTGTATACCAATAAATATATTTACATTTGTAATTTTAGTTTGATAGAGCGAAAAAAATCTTCTAATCTTTCTTTTTCCTAGTTTATCTCTTGATCGTAAAGCGTCTATTGCTGTAATTCTCCTGAAATTCCGCAAAATGATGCGGCAAAAAAGGATAACGGCTAGAAATAACAATGTTGTGACTATCAATGGCACAACATAATATAAAATACTTTTATTAGCTGTCCCCATATAAAGTGCGATGTTAGAGGTAAATATTTTTGTAACAAATAACGAAAGGATATATCCACATATACATCCGATAGCGGAAATAACAACATATTTTGTTACATATAGTTTTTGAATATCTTTACTTTGAATGCCGATAGCTTTCATAACACCAATTTCCCGATAATCTTCTTCCATTGAAGTCATAATCGTAAATCTAATACATAAAATCGCGATTAGCATTAATAATGCACTTATTATGATAAGTACTGCAGCTATTATTCCATCTGTTAATGAATTGAGTGTTTTAAAGAGTGAATACGTAATAGAGGGACCTTTTTGAGGTAAGTTTGATGACTGGTATAAAGTTTCAAATTCATTTATTTTATTTAAATCTGTTAGCTGGAATTCAATAAGATATTCACTTTCTCCAAAATTCCCCTTTATTCTTTCGAAGTCTTCATCGCTTATTACAAATCGTTTTGAACTAACAAGTGATGGGTTCATTTGAACATCACGAACAAATGCCGAAATAGTAAATTCTAGCTCATTATTATTTTTAACAACCCAAATTTTATCTCCAATACGCAAATTATATTTTTGCATATAATAAATTGGTACACCTATTTCCCCTTTCCTAACATTGATCAATTCATTATTTAAATCTAATAAAAAGTCAAAATTACTATTTTGCTTAACGAAGCTAATGTCCATTACACTATTATGTTCCGCTTGATTTTTCTTCTTTATAAAAATGTTAGATCCGCCTATTTGAACCATCTCTGCTGTTTGTTGTTTTTTTACAAAAGGAGTTTGCGCTACAAATGAATCAATTGACTTTTGGTTTATTTCTCCGGCATGCATTTGTACGAAGTGCGGTGCGTTTGATACTTTAAACAATTGATCCGTTGAGTTCAATAGATTTATAACGTTACTTGAAGCACTTGCGATTAAAAGACTTGATAACATGATAAACATAAATAGAATGGTAATTATCATTTTATTTTGAGAGAAATCTCTTTTTAACATTCTCCTAATCATATGGAGCTAGTTCCCTTCATTCCATAATATTTTCTTCGTCACTATCGCTATTATTATCATTATGAAACTAATAACTAATATAGGTAAATAAATTTTCATACTGAATCCTTCAAACATAAAACCATAAATGACTTGCCCAATGGGTGCCATACATTGAGATACCGCTGTTATAATTGCCATTACTTTTCCTAGGTTTTCATTTGGTGTTTTCTTTTGGACTACAGTAATCACATAGATGGATACAATTGTCACGATCATTGCAATTAGAATAGAAGAAAGTATAAAGAGGATAAATGGTGGATAGTATCCTAAATTAAGAATAGCTGGCGTAACTGATAGTGCCATTGGTAGTACTAATAAAGCTATTAAAAGCATCCAGTAATACAATGTTTTCATCTGTAGCTTTTTCGCAAAAAAACCTATCGATAATGCACCTAAAATAGTAGCAAAATCGATCAATCCCATTCCAATTCCGTATAACGTGTCGCTACTTTCCATTGTTACTCGTATAATAATTGGAGCGCCAACAACAAATAGCGGTGTAAGTATTAAATTTAGTAATGCAGCTAAAAGTATAGATTTCAAAATAAATGGTTGTTTTAAAACATATATAAATCCTTCTTTCATATCCTTTACAATTGTCGGTATTATATGGCTTTCTCGTGCTCTTTTTATAAAAGGTATTTTAATAAACATTTCTAAAATCGCAGATAAAAAGAAAGCAAGACAACTTATTATTACGAGCATTTTCAAACCAATTATGCCGTACAATATTCCTCCAAATACAGGAGCAACTATATTTGACAATGCTTGCACACCATTTACGATACCGTTCGCTTGCTCTAACTTATTCTCTGGAACTAATTGCGGAATACTCGCCATTACAACAGGTGAATACATTGCACTAACGACTGCTAGTAAAAACATAATTGTTCCAATCAATATAATAGATACAGGTCCAGTAAATAACAAAACTATAAAGCTTAATACAATCGCAGCGTTGATAAAGTCAAAAATAACCATTAAATCACGGCGATTGAAACGATCTGCTATCGCTCCGCCGAGAGGAGCTAGTAAAAACGGAATACTCGTTACCGCATATAATCCTGCGAATATATCAGCACGCCCTGTTATATCTAGCACATATAATGACAGGGCAAAACGTAAAAGTGTTGAACCTAAAATAGTAATAATTTGTCCACTCACCATTAAGTGAAAATCTTTCATCGAAGACCTTATACTAGCTGACATCCTTATCACACCTTTCATTCGATTCAGACCGACTGTCGGTCGATAATATCCAAACAGAAAATTACTATTTCTGTTTGATTAAAACCTCCACCATGTAATCAAAGGCTCCCTCTTTCGCTCCAACAGATGCTTCCATCATTTTGATATAAGCTTTAGCCCTCCTCATCATTTCTTCCGGCTTCCACTGGAATAAACCCTCATCAAATATGACTTGTGCTGAAGAGAGTAATAATTCAATCGTTTCTTGTGGGTATGGAGTAGAAAATATGCCTTCAGCGATTCCTTGTTCTAAAATCTCTGCTAAAACAGGAGATAAATGAATAATTGATTGTACTATACTTTTTTGATGCATTTCCGCATTATTTGGCTGATGAAATTGTTCAATCATTTTATCTTTTACATCTCCTGATTTTGGTGATTGTTCCATTAAAACTCGAAATAACTTATCCAAAACTGGGATATTAGGGTTAGAGACAATTGCTTTCGCTTTAGCAACATCCGCTTTAATAATCCTCATAATAATTTCATCCATTACTTCTTCTTTCGACTTAAAATAATGATAAAACGTCCCCTTTGCTATACCAATCTCTTTTAAAATGTCATTTACTGTAGTTTTCGTATACCCTTTTGTAACAAACAAACGTTCAGCAGTTTCTAAAATTTCATTTCTACGTTCCCCATATTCTTTTACGATCCTCATTCATGTACTCCTTCCTACGGACCGACTGTCGGTTTATTTAAAGTATATGTTTAGTATGTAAAAAGTTTCCTGTTATCGTACATATACAACAACCTACTTTACATTTCCTTTATGAATTTTAAAATTTATTTTTAATACGGTGAATGAAATTTTAAAATTTCATTTTTGTTATCCCCTGTAGAAAGACATTAAAGTTATTAAATTTTAAAACCGCAAACACGCATACCCCCGTCCTAAAATTAGGATGGAGGTAAAATAAAATTGTTTAATTTTTGATTAAACAAACTTCCCTATACGAAATTTATAATAAATTCATTTAAAATTCTAAATTGCATCCCATAATAGCGCCCGATAACGAAATAACGTCATAAATCAGAATGTTTACTCAATCCGTATTATTTAATTTTCCGTTGCCTTATTATTCCTATAACAATTGGAATAACTGTTCCGATAATTATTATCGGTAAAAATAATTTACCTAAACCCCCGCCCCAACCTAAAACTATTGAAATTGTCTCAAATTGGATTAAAGCAAAAATAACTAAACAAACATTTTTTAATTGATTAATCATTTTTCGGCTATTTAAATAAAACTGCTTAGCATTCGATTCATTAAGTCTTTGTGGATAGTTATTAACTTCTGGAAACTTCTCTAAAGTCTGCATTAAAAGTATTATAAATGTCCCGATTCCTGGTAGAATCAAAAGTTCCCATTTTGACCCCCAGCGATCTGCAACCCCATTTGCGTTATAATGTCCCGGTACTTCCTCAGGTAATCCTCCCCAAATGGTGATCAAAAAAATTATTGATCCTAAGAAAAATGAATATCCAATGATATCCCAAATCCATTCACTTTTTGTTCTTTGGATTTTCATTCTAGGTCTTCCCCATGAATTCACTATATTTCTCCTCCCCCTTCTACGATATCTATAGTAATACATATCCTGTATTACATTTTAAATTCCGATTCATATAACCAAATTATCTCAAATTTACGATATTTTCTCAATTGATTATTATAGAATATGTCCCAATTATTAAATAACAGGACTCGTGTTTTTTAGAAAATCTCATTATCTTTCAAACGACTTCATTGTATAAAAATAAAAAAGAGCCGCAATTATTTGCGCCTCTTTTAAAATTATAACTATTTAACGGCCACGTCTTTGCTGACCTTGTTTTGCACTACTTTTCTTATTACTTGGCTTATTAAATGATCGATTGTTATCATTTCTAGAACTATTTCTTGAATCGTTTCTTGGTCCACCTTTTGAACCACTTCTTGAACCTTCACGGCTATCTCTTTGACGATATTGACCTGATTTCTTTGGAGCCGGCTTTTGTACCGGTTTTCCATTTTCATCTACATTTTTTATCATCGGTTGTTCGATTATTTCTCTTTGTATTGGTGCACCAAGCGTTTTTTCAATTTCTTCTAAATGTTTTTCATCTTTCGCTGCAACGAACGTAATTGCAAGACCTGATCCACCTGCACGTCCTGTTCGGCCAATGCGGTGAATATAACTTTCTACATCTTCAGGGATATCAAAGTTAAATACGTGCGTTACACCATCTACATCAAGTCCACGAGCTGCTACATCCGTTGCGATTAAGTACTGAATTTTAGCTTCGCGGAAACTCTTCATAACTCTTTCACGTTTCGCTTGAGGTATATCACCATGAAGTTCAGCACAATTATAACCAAGTCCCTTTAAATCATCATAAAGCTTACTTGCTCTAACCTTTGTACGACAGAAAATAACTGCTAAAAATGGCTGATCACGGTCCATAACAAAACGAAGTGCATCTGGTTTTGCACGATCTGTCGTCTCAATGACACGCTGCTCAATTGTATCTACCGTTACTTCTTCACTTTGTACTTGAATCATTTGCGGCTCTTCCATATAACGTTTCGCCAATTTTTTAATATCTTTTGGCATCGTTGCTGAGAATAACATCGTTTGTTTACTATCAGGTGTCTCATCTAAAATATCTTCAATATCATATAAGAATCCGAAATAAAGCATTTGATCTGCTTCATCTAGTACAATCGTTGAAAGATTACTTAAATCAATTGTTTCACGTCGTATATGATCTAATAATCGTCCTGGTGTCGCTACAACAATATGTGTATTACCTTTTAATTTTCTCAATTGTTGTGCTACATCTTGTCCGCCATATATCGCTAGTACATTAATATCTTCTCTTTGAACAAGCATTTTTTTAATTTCAGTTGTAATTTGCAGTGCTAGTTCCCTTGTTGGTGCAACAATTAAAGCCTGAACATTACTAGACTCTGGATCGATTTTTTCTAAAATCGGTAACACGAATGCTAACGTTTTACCCGTTCCTGTTTTCGCCTGCCCAATAATATCTTTACCTGACATAATAACAGGAATTGCCTTCTCCTGAATCGGTGTTGCTTCTGTAATTCCATTTTCACGTAATGTATGATTAAAAGTTTCACTAATTCCTAATTCTAAAAAGTTTTTCAAATAGACCACTTCTTTTCCTTATTTTTCACATTAGCTTTCATTGTACCATTTGTTTCGCCAAATATGAAAAATAAAAAAATTCTTATCTTCTTTTTTTATATTCATCCTGTACTAGATGAACAAATTCTTTTTGTTTTTTCTCGGATTTTATTAATGCTTCCATATTTGCCGAATTCAAAATTTACTTCTTAATTTTTCTATTACTCCCAATTAAACCTGTATATTTCGGATCTTCATGTAACCTTCGAAACCACTCAAATTCGCTTAATTTGGCAATATGGTGTTTTAATTTCATGTCATTCCGAGGGTCAACTCCCCTACTGAGTTGAAACGTTTCAGTGGGGACTTGAGTTAGAACGCTAGGTCTTTTCATCTATCGCTAGACAGTTTGACGCTCTAGAATTCATGCCACCTTACGGTAACACCCCAAGTAAGTTTTTGGTTGGTACTAGAAACGAACAATCGTTTCCCCACTTGCACCACCCTTTTGAAAAAGAGCAGTTCTTCCTTATGGAAGAAGCCACCACTCAGATGAATCCGGCGTGTGCTACAAGCCCCGACAAGTCGAGTACACATGGATGGTTGACACACCCACTAAGCTATGCACGAAGCAACAGCCTTACGTTTTTGCACTTCTAATAGAATCGGCGTTTTCACTTTAAGATTTTCATCCAATTCTACAACTCTTGATTTTTCCAATGTATTCAACGCACCATTAATATCAGCATGGATACATGTTCCTGCTTTACTTTGGTACAGACCACGAGTGATTCGTTTGCCACTAAAGCGATAATGCGTCCTATCATCCTTAGACCAAACTGGAACCCTATCTTTATCAAGAAAACTAGCTTTTGAAGTATAGCTTTCTTCTTGTTTTAAAAATCGGATGCCTTCTTTTACACATTTATTCTCAATTGCTGCAATCAGTTTATGAAATGGGATTTGAACAAATTTTTGGTTATTCTTTTTTCCCATATCAGATTTTTGTTTCCAACCAGTGTTATACCCTACGACAACCGTATCTATGTTGCATGCTTTCACTTTTTTGAACAACAAACCTACAGTTTGTGAAATGTAACCATTTATTTGTCTTTCTCGTTTATGCCAAAGTGCAGCCATTTTATTCGTTACAACACGTTTGGAAAGTCCATTTCCCACATTTTTCAGTTGGAGATTACGTATCATTTTGTTGAAGTATTGGTTAATGGATTTTAATTTTTTCCCATCAATTAAAAATGCATCACCTGTATTTGTTACGCAACTTAATAATCTATCTACACCTAAATCGCAACTCAAAGCGTTACTAGTAGTCGTGGATTGTTTCTTCATTTGAGAAACGTGCATCTCATATGTGTAATGCACCTCAAAGAACCGACCTTTTTGCTTCGGTACAATCTCAATGTAGGAGATTTTTTTATTTCTTAAATTTTTAGGCATACGGATTTTAATGGAACCGAATTTTTTTCTGAATGCCACATTCATCGGAATCAGCCAATACCCGTTATCATCCACTTTTGGAACTTGATAGATTTCAATAATTCGTTTGTCAGTTGAACCGGAATAATTCGGAAACTTAGGACGCCCTGTGAACTTCTCGGGATTTTTCTTCCACTGTTCCATTGCTTTAAAAAAGCTCTTCACTTCTGTAAATAAGGTTCTACGAATAGCCTGCACAGAGTTTGATTGAATGCCCCAATAATTCATATCGACTTGCATGGCAGTGTCCACTTCTTTTACAGTAGTCATTTTATTATGGTTCAAATAACTTTGTTTAATCGTGTACAATCCAACATTTCGCAATGCTTTTGAACTATGTGACATGCGTTGCAGTAAACGAAATTCTTTCGCAGTAAGGCAAGCTCGTCCGATATTTTGTTTCTGAGTGAATCGTTGCATGTTTTCTCTTTTCTTTTGTTTACGTAATACTTTCACTGCTTTCTTTCTAGCCATTGTTTTCACCACCTTTCTTAGAGAGTTCATTAAAATTATTAGTTACTTTTGACAAATCAATCTTTGGAACGAAACGGAACAAAATGTGAACATGGTCTTCATCGTAATTCCTTTTGGCTCAAGTAACAGAATGATTATTATTATCCAATTTCGTTGTCTTACGGTATATTCCCTCCTTATCTACGACAGATTGTATCGTAAGACAACGAGAAACAAACATTCGCCCTCAAAAAATTGTTATGAATGAAACAAAGGTGTTTGGTCTATTGACTGACGGCAATTCATCTCCATCTGAATTGTTGGGTTTCACCCGTAACACAAATCAGATGGAGTCTTTTTTCCGAAAGGGATAAACAAATCATACACATACATTTTACTGTGCATACTTATGTAACAAAACACTGTGAGTCGTTACATAACCAACATTCTATTATTTCAAACAGGTAATTCACTATTTTTATGGAATTATACAAAAAGAAAAACAATAAAGTTGATTATTTCCCTACTTCTTTGTCTATCCTTTTAAAGAATCTATGTTTTTGTAAAAGGAGTGTTTATATGGAGAAACAGACACTTTGGAAAAAATTCAAAAAAAGCTCAGCAAACCTCGGGAAATCAAGCGTATATGAAAGTATTATTTTATACTACACAATGAGAAAAAAAGGGTTACCTACTAAAGCAAAATTCATAATATTAGCTGCTTTATCTTATTACGTATTAGCAATCGACTTCATTCCAGATATAGCTGCTATTATTGGGATTGGCTTATTAGATGATGTTTTAGCAATCGCTGTGGCGCATAAATATGTTATGCGACATGCTGATGCTGAAATTAGAGAAAAGAGTAAAATAAAAATGGAATCATTATTTACTTCAGCACACATTTAACGAAGAAAGATAGGCTCTTACTTGTCTTTTCTCACTGCCTAACCATCATCTATAGCTTTTAAACAAATGATTTGAACAGTGTTAATACAGAAAAAAGAACTAAAATAATCTTTTAGTTCTTTTTTGTCAACTCAATTTATTTTTGAACAATAGTTAAAAGAGCCTATTTTAATTTACCAACTAAAACAGGCTCTTTACTAATTTAAATTTACAAGATCATCATCATTTTACGCTATACTTTGCTACTTCAACAACATTTCTCTTTCATCGCTTTCATCATAGACATAGTAGTCTTCATCATTTCATCACATTCATTCATTTTCACCATCATTGCCTTATCCATTTCTACATCCATTTGCATCATGTTATTCATCATCATTTTCATACACTTCATTTCACACATCATTTTTTCCATAGACATCATCATGTTTGTTGTTTCTACCATCATAGTTTTTTCCATATTAACATCCCCCTAGAATTTTTATGTTACAAGTATAAAAATTCCTTTTCGTTTTTCTAAAACCTTCTTAGTTTACCTCATACAAATATTTATCAATATATTTCCCTCTCAATTCGTCATTGATTAACTTTATTTATTGTCACGCTGAAACGTAAATATAATAAAAAAGCATCTTATTATAGATGCTTCCTTGTCTAACAATTAAATTATTAACACTATGAAACTCCATTTGTTTCGTAAACATAGGGTAAATCTATTATTTTTATAAAATTCATAAATCCAACTATAGCGTATTACAGTTTCATTCATATACTGTAGTAGATCACTAGAAAGGAGGCGTATATATGGAAAGTTGTATTGTGTTCGTAAACGGCCAACCTTTTTTAGTACTCACAGTTGCTGGCATCGAAATTGCTAGATTGGAAATTACTCTTCAAGTAGCACTAGCTTTGAGAGTTCTCGGTATTCCAATCTGTGGGTAATTCATTTAAGTAAGTTTAAAAGAGAGCTTTCGCTCTCTTTTAAACTCTTGTCAAAAAATGCACTTCTATACACTTAGCAAGTGTGACTCATAGCCTTGTAGAAATTATATAATAAATATACAAGCATTTACGTTAAAAGAACTTTCTTTAACACACACATCTGCAAACAATTTAACATCCTCTTCATATCACGTTCTTTATAGTGATTCAGACATGCTATTTGAATCCAGTTATTCTTTTGTAAATATGCTGATTCATAATGAACAATATATCCTTGTAATGCTAATGCATCACCTACTGCCTTAGAACACTGCCCTTCGTTTAATTGAATGGTAAGAACAATTTGAGCGGCATGATCTTTAGGTGAAACAAGCTTTAAACCCATAGTATTAATAGCTTGTTCAATATAAGCATACGCCTCTTTTATTTTTTCAAATGCCTCTTCATCTTCAAGTCGCTTCAATGCTTCTTGCAATGCATAAATTAAATTCCATGAATGGGAGTATGGGATACTTTCATTTTCTTCGTACATACCAATGTCCATATAAGCAGGTACTGCCTCGTTTACTTTTACAATGTGGTTATGAAAAACGAAAGATAATCCTGTATATGATTTAATCGCTTTTCCGCTTACACCACTTGCAAAATATACATCCTTCAAATTTATTGGTATTGCTCCAATTGAGCTTATACAATCTACACATAGTTTCATTTGATATTTTTTACAAAGAATGTTTAGTTCTTCTAAATTATTTAACATTCCAGTTGATGTTTCATGGTGAACAAACCAAAGCCATTCATAATTTCCAGTTGCCATTATTTTTTCTAATTCTGTATAAAGAAACGGCTCTGCCATTTCTTTTTTATGCGTATCATAATGTAATTGCGCACGTGTTGCATGTCCCACTAACCTATTTCCAAATTCCCCATTTGTTAAAACTAGTCCTTTCCCTTTTAAAGAATTCAACTGTAAAGCAATGGCATCATTCGCTAACGTCCCTGTTCCTAACATTATTTGCACACGTTTTGCTTTTGTCATTTGCAGTAAACGTTTTTTTACATTTTCCATTGTCACTTGAAATGACTTAGAACGATGCGAAATAGGCTTAGTAGAAAATGCCTTTCGAACATTTTCTTCAATATCCACTGGACCAGGTAAAAACGTATATTCTTTCGTCATAATACCCCCAACACTCGACTCTTCAAACATAGCTGGGGTAACATACATTGGCTGGAAGGCTGCTGCTTCAGTACCAACTAACGTATGGAAAGATTTGAATCCCATTTGCTCATATAAAGGTAGTTCACGTGTTGTAGCAGAAATGAGTGCCCATTCATATCCATTTAGAAGCAAATAACGATGTAAAAAGCGAATTAAACCTAACAATGCTCTTCCATTTCGATATTCACGTTCTATTGAAAGTAAACGAATTTCATATACATTTTCTCCATGTTCTTGCAAATAAAAATCTAGATTTGGAATTTTATAATCTAACGAGAATGGTCGTTTTCCTCGCAATGCAACCATACCTACTAACTTATCGTCATCTAAACAAATTAAATATGTATTTTCTTCATGGAAACGATCTATACGAACACGATCTTTCGTTTCTTCATGTTGCGGAATTTCTTCTACAAATGTTTTATAATTCAATTTATGTATACTTTCAAATTCCCAAGCTTGATCAGCAACTTTATAAATTAACCCCATGTTGTATCTCCTTTATGTATTTAATAAAAATTATAAGTGGAGATTAACTCCACTTATTAAAAGTTCATTTCATTCTCGATTTACATATAAAATAAGTACAATGATAAGTGCACTTAAAATAGTCGTAACAATAGAGTAACAATACAAAATCATGCAAACTGGTAAACAAGCGATTGTAATTAGTCCAGGCTTAGTAAATCCTTTAAAGATTAAATAAAATATAATGAAAACAGCAATAAGAGTAAGCGCTATCAAATAATCAAATGCAATTAAACCTCCAATAAATGTTGAAATGCCTTTTCCGCCCTTGCCTTTAAATAAAATTGGGTAAATATGTCCAAGTATAACAGCCAGTAAAGCTAACATTACAAATGTAGAATCTTCGAAAAGGTATTTTGCAATAGAAACTACGATTGCCCCTTTGATCGCATCACCTAAAAATGTAGCGACGAAAGACCCTTTTCCATATACGCGCCCCATATTTCTTGCGCCAGGATTACCACTTCCTTCTTCACGAATATCAACATTATGTTTCCATTTCGTTACTATATAAGCGGTCAATATGTTTCCAAATAAATAAGAAGCCACCAAATACAAAAATTGCATACTATTAATCATGTAATCATTCACTTTCTACATGGGAGTACTTATACAATATTCAATGACTATGTATATTGTACTTTTTCTTGCTTTACATCCCTTTGTATATTTTAACATCATATTTTTACAAATCATACAAAAATTCTCATACTTCTATTTTATAAAATATACATCCTTCATTAAATGATATGTTCCTTTCACTGCCATTTCTGATGGTGATACGAATATAACTTCTCCCATACTTTTCTCACAGCATTTCTTAAATTCAGCATATATTTCAGGTACTGAACACAATATACTACCACTAACTGCAATTAAAGGTGATAAATCAAACTGCATCTTGTTGTAAATATTCACCGTAATTATCGTTAATTCCTTAGCCGCTTGCAGAATAATTTGATGTGCATCATCATTCCCATTCCTCGCTTCCTCTATAATTAATGGTGCAATTGCTGCAACTTTATCTTTTGAAGAACTATATACTAGTCTTTTTATATGAGATGATGTTAAAAGTCGAAACTCGTCTTGAATCCTTAAGCTTAATGGGCAAAGTCTAACTCCTTGATCAAATTGATTTGCCATTCTCTTTAAACCTTGTAACGCAATCCAATAACCGCTTCCTTCATCGCCTAAAATATGTCCCCATCCACCGCTATACTCGTACACTTCGTCTTTCTTTCCTATACAAATTGCACCTGTACCACCTATAGTTAATATTCCATTCTTGCCTTTTAAAGCAGCTGCATGTGCAATCATTGCGTCATTAAAAACTTCAATTTTCGTTTCATATTTCTTTATTAATCGTAATGTTAATTCATTTGTATTCGCTCCACTTATACCCGCTAACCCTAAACAAATACAAACGCAGTGCCCATCTATTAAAGCTTTCTTGCATTGATCGATCGCCTCCATAATATGCGAAACTGCTTTTTCATAATCTATTAATATATTTCCAAACCCACTCGTACCTCTTACAACTTCGTTTCCGTCTTGATCAAATGCAATTGCTTCTGTCTTCGTGCCCCCACCATCTACTCCAATCATATACTTCATATGTTCGCCTCATTTTCATCATCTTATTGGAGGGAATGTTATATTCCCTAAAACTACAGATTGCTTTGCACCTGTTGCGCTTGGCACATTACTCGGATTACGATGATGCGTTTCGTTTGCTAATATCGCAAAGGCGATTGCTTCTTTCGCCTCTGAAGAATAGCCTATATCTTCTTGAATGAATATCGCGCACTTTTCTTCCTTCAATCCATTTCGTATCATTTCAACAAGTGTACGATTATAACTGCCCCCACCACCTAAAATTACTTCATCGATTTCATAATACGGCAGAATAAACTCCTTATAATGATGAACAATTGAACTTGCTGTAAACATCGTGACAGTCGTCAAAAGATTTTCTTTACCATGCTTTTCAAACCGCTTCAATAATTCACTTACAAACTCTTCTCCAAACTGTTCTCTACCAGTTGATTTCGGTGGATTCATTTTCAAAAATGGATGGTTCATACAATATGTCAAAATTTCATCTACAACTACTCCTTGTTTTGCAATCCTACCATTTTGATCATATGGCAACTGAAATAATCTTTGACATACATCATCGATTACCATATTTCCTGGGCCAGTATCAAAAGCAATAACGCTCTTATCACTTAGATGACTTGGTATTACTGTAACATTACCGATTCCGCCAATATTTTGTAGTAATCTATTTTTAGTTTGATGACGATACAAAATGACCTCTGAATATGGCACAAGTGGTGCACCTTGTCCCCCTGCTGCCATATCCATCGTTCGAAAATTAGAGATAACCGTAGTGTTCGTTTCATATGCTATAATTGCTGGTTCTCCAATTTGCAATGTCGAAGAAATACTATTGCCTTCTTGCTTTGGCTGATGATAAATCGTTTGTCCGTGAGAACCTATTAAATCTAATTGGTTCAAAGGAAAATTGGCCTTTTTACAAACCTCCTTTACAGCGTTGGCAAAACATAAACCGAGCTTAAAATTCAAACTGCATATGAGTTGGACATTTGAATTTTCTATTGATAACGATTGTTGTATTTCATTTTTTATATCGTTACAAAATGGAACTGTAGTAAAATGGACCAGTTCAACTTTAGAATCTACACCGTTTCCTTCTACATGAACGAGCGCTACATCTATTCCGTCTAACGATGTACCGGACATTATCCCTGCAATATACATAATATACATGCCCCCTATTCACTAAAAAACAATTATGTAAGTAAACAACGTACAACCTACAGAAAACAATATAAATCTAAAAAACAACTGTGCTTTCGATGCAAACGATCCATCAATGAAAGAAACAACTACCGTAAGCAAAATACTTGCCGCAAAGCTTGTAACGAGCCATATACTATGCATTTGTGATAGATTTAGCATTCTTAATAAAGGTACGAAAAGTAAATTTGCACATATCACTCCAAATAACAACAAAAATACACCTTTATAGCTAAATTTTATATTCATTCTATTTCACCCTCTCTGGACTTAATGTGAAAGAAGTGATAGACAAAATGCCTATCACTCAAAAATAAAATATAAAACTTACGGATTAACAGATTCCCCATCACCATTTTTCTCAATTTCAAGCATGTTTTTGTCGTACATTTTAAAGAATGGTAGGTAAATAAGGAATGATATTGCTATATTTATAAAAACTAATACTACTGCACGCCAATCTCCACCTGTGGCTAAATACGCGCCAATTGGAGCTGGTAATGTCCACGGCGGCATAATATGTGTTGGCGTTACAAATCCCATCGCAGTTGCTGAATATGCAACAGTTGCTGTTACTAGTGGTGTAATGATAAACGGGATAATTAAAATTGGATTTAGTACAATCGGTAATCCGAAAATAACAGGTTCATTAATATTAAAAATACCAGGAACAATACAAGTTCTTGATAATGCTTTCGAATATTTTGATCGACCAAATACAATCATAGCTAATACAAGCCCTAACGTCGCACCAGAACCGCCAATCCATATAAACCATTGGTATAACGGCTCTGGTGATATGAATGGCAACTGATCTGCTCCACTAGCAACTGCTTCACCATTTTTCCCTAAGTATACTTCCCATAATGGCCGAGCAACAGTTCCAACAACCGACACACCATGGATTCCGAATGACCAAAAAAATGTAATTAAAAACACTGGAATGATTACACCGAAATAACTATCACCAGCTTTTACTAACGGTGCTGCTAATTTATCAACAACATGGTGTAAATCAATACTAAAAACGACAGTTACTAAACTCATTAAAATAATTACGAATGCAGCAGGTATAAGTGCTTCAAACGAACGTGAAACAGACGGCGGTACTTGTTCTGGCATTTTAATCATTACATTTTTCGTCTTACAAAATCTTAAAATCTCTACTGATAAAATAGATACGATCATCGTTACGAATAATCCATGCCCCCCGAGATTTGTCATCGGAAGCATAAATCCTTTTTTATCGATTAATTCGGGCGTCAATGTTAAAAGTAGTGAGCATACTGCTAACTGTGCCCCTGATAAAGCATCTAACTTATAACTTTTCGCTAAATTGTATCCTATACCAAATGCTATATATAAAGACATAATAAACATCGTTAAACGATATGGTATTAATATACTTGTTTGATTTTTCAATGCCCAAACTGATATGAAACTATCTTTCGGTAATGGTGGAAATGCTACTATTAAAAAGAAACTCCCTACGATAATAAATGGTAACGCCGAAATAACTCCATCACGGATTGCTTGTAAATGCCTCTGTTCAGAAAGCCTTGCCATCGGTCCAGATAAGTTTTTATCAAGAAACGTGACAAACTTATTCATAACGCTTCCCCCTAACTAATTAATTCATTTACAGTTTTTAATAAAGTCGGTCCACCAAGCGGCGTGTATGCTTGCGGCGGAATAATACCGCACGGAATAGATTCTTGTTCTGTAAGTTTTTTTACAGCGTCAAATCGATGTCTAACTTGAGGTGCAACCATTACAACATCCCAACCATTCTTTACTTCTTCCTCCACCTCACTTGTTCCAATAGCATGCACTTCCATGTTCATACCTTTTTTCTCTGCTTCTTTTTTTAAAGCGTTTACAACAATTGCGCTGGACATTCCTCCAGAACAAACGAATAAAACTTTCATTATTGAATCCTCCTATACTTATAAATTGTTTCTTTCAAATGAAAGAAAGTTTCACTTTACTAACAAGCATATGAAGAAATGAAACGATTTAGTTATACTGAAAGTAAATTTCACTAAAAATATTTTTCCTATTAAATTAATGTTTCAATATTTATTTTTCTGGTTCTGGTGCAAGAACTTAAGGACAATTGCAATGAATCTATAAATCTTGGACATACTGTTACTATTACTTTAGAAAGGGTGCGTGATTGGTATGGAAAAGGAAAATGTATTCAAATGGAAGCATTATCAGCCTGATATTATTTTGTTAACGGTAAGATGGTACCTACGGTACAACCTCAGTTTTCGTGATTTGGTGGAAATGCTAGAAGAACGGGATTTATCCATTTCTCATACAACGATTATGCGTTGGGTTCATCAGTATGGTCCTGAATTGGACAAACGAATCCGCCGTCACCTCAAACAAACAAATGACTCTTGGAGAGTCGATGAAACATATATCAAAGTAAAAGGTCAATGGATGTATCTGTATCGTGCTGTTGATTCGAAAGGAAACACAATTGATTTTTTCCTAAACAAAACAAGAGACCAGAAGGCTGCAAGGCGCCTTTTCAAGAAAGCTTTGCGGTCTTTTCATGTTTCAAAGCCACGTGTGATAACAGTCGATAAGAATCCAGCTTATCCGATAGCAATTGAACAGTTGAAAAAAGAAAAAAGCATACCTGATGGTATGCAACTTAGACAACAAAAGTACTTGAATAACATAGTAGAACAAGATCATCGTTTTATAAAGAAGCGAATCCGTTCTATGCTAGGGCTCAAATCTTTTGCCACAGCTACATCCATTCTTTCTGGAGTAGAAGCCATGCATATGATTAAAAAAGAACAGATTGATTTAGGGGACCAGTCTGTCCAAAATCAGAAAGAATTCATTCATCAATTGTTTGGACTTGCAGCATAAGATACGATTCCGTTAGGAGTATATGCGCTTTATTCTCTTTTATTTTTGCACCAGAACCGTTTCTTCTAAGTAGGTATAAAAATGTTTTAAGGAATAACAATATGCTTTTTGAGTATTAGGCCTTTTCCCTGTCTTATCTAAATACTTTATATATTTCATAACTGGCATAACAGGGAATCCTTCTTGATCCAGTAATATGTATCTTGTGCTGTTATTCTCTAAGACAACCTCTTGCACCCTCATAACACTTCACCCCTAAAAAATATTAACACTCGGTCTAAAGACCTCACTACGCCTCCCGCTATGGGCTACGTCCTCCGCCTGGAGTATACATACTTTTCTGAACAATGTATACATACTGAACTACATTTCCAATATCTGTATAACTAATCTAATATGTATAAGAAAAGAGGATATATGCTCATATATTGAACATAATATCCTCTTCTTAGTTTAGTCTATTTAAATTAATCTACTAACCTCCTTTCACCTTCTCCCTTACTTCCTATTAATAATCTCACAGAACATGACCGTAGACATGTATAGCGACAGACACTTTTCCAAATCCACAGGATTTCAAACCCTTCGTCATGCCTCTCAAGTATAGTAAAAGGCATCGAAACCATTCATTATACATATTTAATTATTGATTCACCGCTTTGACTACAAGTGCTGCGTACGCTTCTGCACCTAATTTGGTTAAATGCACACCATCAGGTGCAAAGTAATCTCTCTTTCCAGCACTTGCTGCATACCAATCGACTAGAGTTACATTCGGATATTTAGATGCTGTCACTTTCAATCTCTCATTCACGATTGATTCCCACGGACGTGGTACCCTCGTATTAATAAATATCATTTTACGTTCATTTCCAATTAATTCTATTAATGATACAAGTTGCTCCGTAGTAAAGGCTCCATTTGTACCTAACCCAATAATGACATAGTTTCCTAAATTCCCTTCATTCTTTAACTGTTCAACTACAGGAATCGCTTTTGACAGCTGGCGACCAATTTGTGCATCAATCCTAATATCAGGAAAAGCATTTTTTAAATATGGAGCAATATCAATCATAACGGAATCGCCTATCGCTGTAACGTTGGGAGAACTTTTAGGTTGCACAGAATTTACTTCTTTTGATTCTTCTTGATTTTTGGGCGTCTCTTGAGCTGGATTTTCCCAAATTGCAACTGGATGTTTCGCTGGTTGTGTTTGTACTGCTTCCACCTTATCTAGTTGAGGATTCTCCTTAGCCTTACTAACTTTTGATAACCCCAAAACGGCTATTGACGAAACGAATACTGCACAAATTAAAGCTAACTTAACACTTAAAGCGACATTTTGAAGCCTTAAATTCTTAAACTGAATATTTCGGAGCGCACCTTGTCGGATTGGTTTTTCAATATACTTCCATGAAATTTGCGCAATCATTATAATTAGAATAAATTGAAGAATTGCTCTTATTAGTGAAAAATCTCCAGCATTTACTTTTGGAGTCGTCAATGTAAGAATTGGATAATGCCAAAGATATATGCCATACGACCTTATTCCTATCCAACGTAAAGGTCTAAATCGTAAAAATTGAGCGATACGGCTCGCTGGATGAGCAAGATTTGCCACTAACAATGCTGTTGCAATTGATAAGAGAACCATTCCTCCATTGTATAGAAACGGATCATATTGATTCGTCTTCCAAAACATAAGCAAAATAATAATAAGAGCAGTTCCTCCCACTACATCAAGAATGAGACGCGCCTTTGGAATAATTTTATTTGCAAGCCTATTGCTTGGCCAAATTAAGGCAAGTGCCGCTCCAATAAGTAAAGAAAAGGCCCTCGTATCTGTGCCATAATAAATTCTACTCGGATCAGCTCCAGGTTCATACAAAATTGCCATCGCTAAAGCTGAAGCAACAGCTCCCAGACAAATCAATAAAATCATACGGGATTGTTTTTTTATGTGGTAAAGCCCTAAACTAATGATAAACGGCCAGACAACATAGAACTGTTCCTCAACTGCTAACGACCAAAAATGATTCAATGGAGAAAGCTGGTTAAAATTATCAAAGTACGATAATTTATGATAAATATACCACCAGTTACTAACATAAAATAACGCCGCTAATGAATCTCCACGCATTTTCTCAAGTAAAGAGCTATGAAAAATCGTAATCCAGGCCAACGTTATAACGAGCATAACAAACATTGCTGGAAGCAATCTCCTTGCCCTACTAAGCCAGAATTTCTTCAAATCAATTCTCTTATTTCTCTTCCACTCCATCGCTAGAATATCTGTAATTAAATAACCCGAGAGTACAAAAAATACAGTAACCCCTAAAAATCCTCCAGGCATCCAATTAAAATTAATATGATACAAAATAACACCTAGTATAGCTAGGCCCCTTAGACTGTCTAATCCAACCATATAACGACTATTTTTTTCAAAAGGTTTAGTCACCTACAATCACCTCTATTTCTTGGAAATTAGGTAAATAATAGTGGTATAATATGCTATTAATTTCCTAAAATCGTATAAGCTAAACTATTAAATACACCATTTTGGAAGGCTCTTTTATTATAATTACATGCACAGTAATCAACACTTTATCATGTTATCTGTTTCTGTTGTAAAAATTTTTAAATTAGGTGTTTTTGCTCATCTCCCCGAAAAAGGGACATTTACTTAATTAAAAAGTACACTTTTTGATACGTTTTTACAGACGTATCAAGGACTGGCATTGTGAATATGATCTATAATGAATATATAAAAGATTTCCCATGAAGAAACTTTATAAAAAAAGGTCTACTCATTACGAGCAGGCTCTCTATTTTCCTCACCCAGCCTACTTTATTTTAAGCTTCGGCTGCTTCTGTAAACGTTGGTACATAAGTAGAAAATAATAAAAATAATGATACTATAAGTCCTATGATTTTCTTCATACTCGTATCTCCTTATCAATTCATTAAAAAACCTTTTAATTATATATTAAGTTTTGATACTACCGAAATAATAAAAAAAGATATGCATAATTATATATTTCTCTTATTGATAGAATGTATGGTTCTGGTGTGAAAGATGATAAGTAAAAAAGAATCAAGGATTCCTAACGGAATTACCTGTTAAGCAGTTAATCCAAACAGCCGGTTCATAAAAATATTCCGATTTTGGACAGACTGGTCCTGCAAATCAATTTGTTCTTTTTTGAGCATATGCATGGCTTCAACACCACTCAATATAGTGGCTGATGTTTTGTATGATTTAAATCCCAACATAGAACGGATTCGCTTTTTTATAAAGCGATGATCTTGTTCTACTATGTTATTCAAGTACTTTTGTTGTCTAAGTTGCATACCATCAGGTATGCTTTTTTCTTTTTTCAACTGTTCGATAGCAATTGGATAAGCAGGATTCTTATCGACTGTTATAACACGAGGCTTTGAAACATGAAGAGACTGCAAAGCTTTCTTGAAAAAGCGCTTTGCAGCCTTATGATTTCTAGATTTACTCAAATAAAAGTCAATCGTGTTTCCTTTCGAATCAACAGCACGATATAAATACATCCATTGTCCTTTTATTTTTATGTATGTTTCGACCACTCTCCATGAGTTATTCATTTGTTTGAGATGACGCCGAATTCATGCTACCAGTAAAAAATGATATGTGTCGTCAAGAACAAGACGCTAAACATCTGAACACGAACCTGTACGGTATGGTGATAGTACCGTAGCTCCCGAACCTATACGGTCTGTCGTGAGAGTGGTGATGACACACCGCAACCTTGCACGTCAGCGATACCAGAAATGGACTTCTCCTTTGGTAGCAAGAACACCACTGATGTTAGTCAGCTTGCCCCTTTAGGGGTGGGAGTGTCAAATAATTCAAACATCATATAGAACCAAGTTTATTTTACTACTTGAACAGATACTGGTTTCCAGCCCTGATTCTCTACCCAATCAATATCAACCTTATATTTTTTATTACTTTGCTTATCTCGTACATTACCGTAGGCTTTATTTTCACCATTATTTCCAATAAAATCAAAAATCAATTGACCCTCTGGAGCATCAACAGCATAAGAAATTGCTTTTTTCATCTCATTCCAATCTACTGTTCCTTCTTTAAATTTCATTGCAGGTTTTGCTCCTTGCTCTGTACCAATTGCCTTCCAAGAAGAATTAGTTTGAGAACCCTTTTCTTGAGATATCGTTTTTTCTCCCTCTTTATTTTCATTTCCGTTCGTTTTTACAGGTTCTTCTACTTTTTGTTTCTCTTCTAAATGTACTGTTTCTTTATCTTCGTTTTTCTTTTCTTCTATCTTTGCTGCTTCTTTATCTTCGTTTTTCTTTTCTTCTATCTTTACTGCTTCTTTATCTTCGTTCTTCTTCTCTTCTATCTTTGCCACTTCTTTATCTTTGTTTTTCTTTTCTTCTATCTTTACTGCTTCTTTATCTTCGTTCTTCTTCTCTTCTATCTTTGTTGCTTTCTTTTCTTGAGCAATTGCTTTCTTTGATGTATCAGAAGTGAAAAACAACTGATACGTCACTATGCCAACTGTTACTAATACCAAACTAAATGCGATATTAAATATCCCCTTATTACGACGATTTTGTTGTTTTGCTTGAAACCTGCTTCCTTGTCCCATTTTTCAAACCTCCGTGTTTATTTTCGCCACTAATCTTTACGTATTGTTCTTGAGAATCTTAATATTTTTATTAAATAATGAAAATATTAAGGTTTGTGCGTTTTCAAGTATCTGACATATGTTATTCAGAAATAGTTTAATAAATTAAATATTAATAAGCCTCTTCTTCACCGATTTATAATTTTTAAAATCAACTTTCCTCTTTAGTTTGCGCTTTCTAATGGATATGCTGTGAAACAAAAAAAGATTTCACCTTCTCTTCAGAATAACTTTCGTCACTAGGGAATTCTATTATTCCTAATCTAACCTTTAATTCGCTTTCATGACAAAATGAATCTTTATGAAGTCCCCTTATCTTTTGTATAAAGCGCTTTTATTTTTTTCAATATAGAGCAATATTTCTTTGTTTATAACCTTCTTAAAAGCTTATTCTCTACTGTAAAAGTCATTTAAACTATACAATCCATATCATTTAATATGTAACGTTTCTATTAATTCCACCTCATTTTCCAGACAACACTATTATTTCTGAATATTAAATTTACTACGAATACACATTTCGGCTTACTTGAATTATAAATTGCGCTTATCTATAATACATTTTATTATTAATAACTTCAATAATGAATATGTACATATATAGTATCGAATATACACATATGTACATATGTAGTATTGAATGACTGCAAAAAAACATGGGAATTTAATTCCAGCCCTATATCAAAATGAAAATAAAAAACGCCTGTGATATACACAAAGTGATTTTCTCTTGTCAATTTATCTATTTTCTTTTTATAACTCAAACTCCTTCGAATCGTACTTTTCTAGAGTTTGCTGCAATTCATTTTTTTCATATGGAATATGTTTATCTGTCTGTACATCTTCAACATTTTCTCCACCTGCTAATAATCTCCTGTACTTAAAAGAGTGCCCTGTTAATAATAGTGTAATTATGTTTGTATGGCCCTCCTTTTGTTTGATTACTTGTATCATAAAACAAGTATCTGAAGTTGATATGTAGTCTACTTTACTGATAAAAATAACAAATAAAAAAGGAAACCTGCATGTTCGTTATAGTGATTTTCATGTTATATATATTCATATAGATTTACTAATATGCAATATTACATATTAGGTTCCTCTATCTTCATGATATTGATGTATTTATAATACTTATATCTTCATATTTAGAAAGGAATAAAAAATGAAAAAAATCACATCAACACTATGTATAGCTGGAATGACTTTAACTATTTTAGGAGTAGCTCCTCAAAGTAGTTATGCTCATCTCGATCAAATTGATTTAACTGACAATGATCCTATTACCGCTCGATGGTCTGCAGAAGCTCCGTATCATTCTGATAAAAGTACACATTTATGGATTGCAAAACAAGCTATTGAAATTATGAAAACAGAATCTAATGTTGAAGCGAATAAGCAGGCTGTGGACTTTTTAAATTATCCGCAATATAAAGATCTGTTTTCTAAAGGATTATATGATGCAGATTATAATGCAGAGTTTAACGATGGCGGAACAGGAATAGGCGGTGTTTTTAAAGGCGGATGGAAATCTCATTTTTATGACCCTGATACTAAAGAAAATTATAGAGGAGAAACAAATCCAACGGCTCTTACACAAGGCAAGAAATACTTTTATGAATCTGGAGAACATTTACGAAATAAAGACTATGAAAAAGCTTTCTATTACTTAGGAGTAGCCACGCACTATTTTACAGATGCTACCCAACCTATGCATGCAGCAAATTTTACCGCAATTGATACGAGAGCTATAAAATATCATAGCTACTTTGAAAATTATGTTACAACCATTCAAAATCAATTTGCAGTCAATACTGGAGGGAATTATAACGACTCTCTATCCACACCTGAAGAATGGATTGATTATGCAGCCCTAGTAGCTAAACCTGAAATCCAAAATATTACTAATGATAAAACATTTAAGTATTATAATAGTGGTAAGGCGCAATTGTGGCAAGAAATGGTTACCCCAGCTGTGCAGCGAAGCTTAGGAGAAGCTCAGCGCAATACAGCAGGTTTCTTAAATCTTTGGTTTAAAACTTTTACTGAAAATGTGAAAGCTCCAAGTATAGAGACCGCATTAATCTATGATATAGAAGGAAACGTCATAGAAGCAGGGAAAAACTATTATATCGTACCAAGTGAATCTCCTTATCAAGGTCTAACATTTGAATGGTATGTAGCAAATCGTTACGATTATGTTTTACTTGCAAATAATAAGGACAATGCTTTATCTGGTACACCTATAGAATTTGAATTCTACAAAGAAAATGATGCAAAGCTACACCACGGGGAAAGTATATATCTTCGCATGAAGCACTCAAATTACGATCAATTTCAATATTTAAATTGGTCTAATTATTCTAGTTGGATTCACCTTGCTCAAAAGTCTGATAGTTTAGCTGACTTTAAAATTCAAATTAACCCGGATAAACCTACAGAATATAATATTTTTACAGATGACTATCCATTAAATTATAAGAATATAAATGCAGAGAAAAGTTGGATTGTACTAGGGGGAAAAACACAAAAACCTAGCTCATGGAAGTTTGTACCTTTCAGATAACCTAAACACACTCGTTCCTAATCAGAACGAGTGTGTTTTTTGTTTTGAGGTATTTGCTTTTCTTAAGTTCATGGATGTAGGATCACCATACATGTCCATCAACTTAGGGGAAACAATCTTGTTCAATCCGATGGTAAATAAGGATCAAGGTTTAAGAATTAGCTAATAATTGTTGAAGTCTATTGTACGTTGAAAAGGCGGAGTCTCTTTGAAGACTTCGCCGTTGTTTATATAGGGCATGAATGGTCTCGATACCTTTTATCGTACGTGAAGCATGACGAAGATTTTGAAATCCTACCGATTTAGCAAAACGTCTCTTGACATGCCTATGATCCTGGTCAATAAGATGGCTAAAATTTTTGATTCTACAATGGAGTGTAGTTTGATAAACCGAGAGACCCTTTAGAATAGAAATCACTTTTGACACAAAACAATGATTTTATATGGTGTAGTTTGAGCTGGTATACTCATTGTTGTAAAACTATAAATAGCTATTAAATTTCGATTTACAAGATTACCTGTAAAGAATTGACCATTTGTTAATAAAATTTGAGTAGAAGGAGAAATATTTAATTTTAATTTTCCATCACTACTCTCCAACTGTTCATTAAAACAGTCTACTTTTACATTTTGATGCGGTGTATATTTTGCCATAACAGTCGCTTGAAATTGTGGTGGGAAAATAAGAGGAGCAGGAGCGTTGGCATCGTAAAACCCAGTTACTTTATCTCCTACTACTACCGTTGCATAGTCGATAAAATACGTATTTGGTTTCACTACAAAATTTATTAGATTCCCATAACCATTATCTACGGACATTAATTTATTACATCCTATATCTTCGTTTGACCCTGTTACAAAATCGTTAATCATAGTTATTGTACCATCAAATGATTGAAATTTTTTCATTCAAATACCTCTTTTGTTTATATAATTAAACCTCTATTGTTACTCTATAATTTTTAAAAACATGTAAATGAAATAATCCTTCTCGTATCAATTCCAAAAATAACCCAAAACCTACCGTTCCATCTGAAACCAGCAACAGACCTTGGTCCTACAAAAATTGGGAAATACCAAAATTGTTCACCATTACTAAGCCATATATAAGTATTTCGAAATAAACATAATGAAATTGCTCCTGGATCAACAGCAAATGGTGAAGCTGTTGATTGTTGAGGAATAAATGATGGGGGGGGAGATGTTGGAGCTTGTGAGCTTTGCTGTCCTGGAAAACTTGGTACACCCGGAAAGCCTGGTACACCCGGAAAACCTGGCATTCCAGGTATACCTGGAATCTGAGGACCAGAGAATTGACGATCGAAGTATTGATCATAATTTATATAAGGATAATATATTGACTCATTATACATTTAAAAACCACCTCTTTATTTTTAAAACCCTCTAAATTATTAATATGTAATGTGGTTCGTATAGGAAGCTTATTCACTTCCTATACGAACAATATTTTAAACAGGAAAGTATACCAATACCCTTTGTTTTTCGGTATGGGGTAAAGTTAAATTGGCTGCAAGCAAGTATGCACCTGACTTAGTTGATACAACTGAGGTGGCAATCTCAGCGCTCAAACAATCTGTATTTGTCCTGAAGATGAACAAGATTAGAAAAGACTTCAAAGGTTATTTATTTGGCGTTCTCGCAAAGATAATGTCTGTTGAGCAAAGAAAACTGAAGAATACACTTTTCAATTTCCTACAAGATTAAACTGAGGAGGAGCACACACTATTAGGGGTACCGCCACGTTTTGAAAAAAAAAGACTCGACCGTTTTTTTTGGTCAAGCCCTGTATTAAATTACAAACTATTTCCCTTTAAGCGCCAGGAATAGTTGGAACTAAATTCTGAACGACTTTGATGAGATTATTTGCGATATCTTGTTGTTGAGATGTAAGTGTATCGGATCCATCAGTGAATACTGTAACGCAGATTGGACAAGCTTCGATATGAATCCCCAATAGATTAATAGCTAGACCACCTGGTATATCCACAGTAAGAATCGATGTGGAACCTTCAGGAGGAGTACAAGTCTGACAGTTAGTTTCAAGAGCCATAGAGTCACCTTCTTTCTTGATAGAGTTAATATATAAATATGTTCGAAGGTACTCAAAGGACAAAGGTATTTGTACAAGCTTCGAAAATTGTGTTAGTGACTCAGATTTACTCCCAATGAACTCAAACCCTTCAGGAGATGTTACAATTATTGGATTAGTATCTGTATCGTGTACAATGAAAATTCCGCCAAGTTTGACGAATTCATCAATGATTCCTCCTGGTTGCATCATTGCCATGACGTCCAGATCAGTAATATTCCCTTGAATTCCGATCCAAACACACCAGTAATCCGCTGCCAGTTGTTTACCTGTAGTGTATTGACCTTTGATAATTGATGGAGATATCTGCACAACAGTATATTGAGTAATTGACCAAAGTTGTTTGGCAAAATCATAGGAAGCAACATCATTATCAAGCAGTAAGACTCCCTTACCAAAACCGAAAGTTCTACTTGGACAATTCATACTGGTTGTCTCAGTCGTAGAAACTGTTCTATTTATATCTAACGTACAATCATTGGATCCCTGTAAATTTGTCATTTGAACCACTGGTTCAGTAACTGTGAGACAACTATCCGAACTCATTATTCCGTCTAATCTTGCAAAAATTTGAGCTTCCCCAGTATTAATTGCTGTAATCAAACCTTTTGTTTCTTCCTTATTTGAAACTATTGCACTTGAAAGATTGCTAGAGTACCATTCTACAAGATTTGTAATGTCCCTAGTTGATTTGTCAGAATACGTACCTGTCGCAGTAAACTGATGACTCAAACTTGAACAAAGAGATAAATTCTTAGGATCTATCTTGATGGAGACCAAGACAGATATTCTTTTTTCGTAACATTCTTTCTCTTTTGGGATAAACAGAATAGGAGGGTTAAATTGATTGGAAGTGTTCATTTGTGTTAGCCTCACTTTCTTTATCAATACATTTAATCAATATATGTTACATACAGAACTCGGTTTGGACTGGATCGCTCTCCTGATTATTTAGTTCATGTTAATCTGAAACTATTCACTTCCAGTAACGAGAATTATGTAAATGAGCTGTTAGTACACTGAGGAGGCATGAGACTTAGAGCCTCAAAGGGTTACTTACCCTAGGTAGGTATTGACTGCATAATTATCACTGTGTAGCGGACTGTATGTAGGTGAATAACTATGAGGTGGTTCTCAATGAGAATAATAACTTGAGAGCCTTGATACATATAAGTTTTACTGATCCCAAACCTCTACAGTTCACTGGGAAATGCCCCTTCACGTTCCTTTTGGAAGGGGCATTTTTAGCTAAAATGATAAATTATCAACCATTAATATTTTAACAGCTTTTCATTATGGTTTACATTGCTCCAATTGTTGTTTCATTTTCTTTTCATTTTCAGTTATAAGATTTATTAACTCCTTTTCTCTATCATTATAATAACTAGTTAGTGTTTCAAAGCGAAGCTTAATAAGCTTTTCAAGACTGAGCTTTTTATGATTATTAATGATTTCTTTCTCACTTAAGTAAGAAATATTATTCTTTAAATTATAATGTTCTTTATTAATTACATCATTAATTTCCATATGAGCCTTTTTAATATTCATAAATAAATCTGCCCACTGCGTATTCAGACTGAAGTATTGATCAATCTTCCAATTTTCCCATTCTTTATATAGTTTTTCATACTCTTTATTAAGAGTTTGATATAATTCGTCGGCATTACTTACTGTCGCATAATTTCCTTTTCCTGCTTCTGCAGTATTCTTTAATTGCTGTTGCTCACTATTTTTCACATCAAATCCAATAATATTTACAACTACATGAGTATTGGATTTATTGAGATTTTTGGCAGCATTAACTGGATCTCCCCCACAAGTCTCTTCTCCATCACTCACAATATATACTACATTTAGGTTTTCATCACCGGTATACTCTTTAAAATCATCATTTACAGACTCTATAACCAATGCTAACGGCGTCCACCCCTTCGGATCAAACTTAGATAAAGCAGCATTAAATTGTTCCTTATTATAAGGCTGTAATGGGTACATTACCTCCGAAGATCCACAGGATAAACTTTTATCATTTTCATTATTACTTCCTTTATGTCCATAAACCCTTAATATTACATTTGCATTATCCGGAATCTTATCAAGATAGTTGTAAATAGCTTTCTTAGCGGCTTCCATTTTAATTTGACCATTAACTTTACCAGCCATACTACCGCTTGCATCAAGCAAGATCTCCACATTCAGGGATTTATCTTTTGGTTTTATAGAATGTACGTTTCCATTATTTTGTTCTTTAATCACCAATTCAGGGATAATTCCTTCCAGTTTACTTACAGCTTCTTTATAACTTTGCGCCTGTAAATTTAGTAATTGTACATATATTTGTTCTGCACTTAAATCCTTTGGTAAATTCATCAATTCCTGATTAAGTTCATTATTTTCTTCTGATGAGAGTGCTATTTCCTTTGCGTATTTACCTGGTCCTTCTTGAATCATTAATGGGGCATTTGTAGCAAATAACGATTCATATGTATTGGTATCCTCTTTTTTTATTTCTTTTTTGCTAATTTCCTTTTCAACTACTTCACTTTTTGATTCATTAGATTTAGAAGGCATAGTATCTAATTTTGAACACGCAGTTATAAATACACAGAATCCCAGTGTTATTCCTATTACATTAAATAATGCTTTCCCCACTTTAAAACCTCGTTTCTTCCTTCAATGAAAACAGATTCAACGTCTTACTTTTGATTAAAAATTGAAATTTGAATGGTTCTTTCCTTCTTTTCCACGTTTTCTTTAAAAAGTTTAATCGCAAGGTTCCATAAAACTTGCTACAACAATTTTTCAAAACATCGTAACTTTTTTCAAAGTAATTAAACTTTGTTTTAATATCACAATCTCAGTCAAAAATACTATTGAGGATTCTGGTGCAAAAACTTAAGGACAATTGCAATGAATCTATAAATCTTGGACATACTGTTACTATTACTTTAGAAAGGGTGTGTGATTGGTATGGAAAAGGAAAATGTATTCAAATGGAAGCATTATCAGCCTGATATTATTTTGTTAACGGTAAGATGGTACCTACGGTACAACCTTAGTTTTCGTGATTTGGTGGAAATGCTAGAAGAACGGGGTTTATCCATTTCTCATACAACGATTATGCGTTGGGTTCATCAGTATGGTCCGGAATTGGACAAACGAATCCGTCGTCACCTTAAACAAACAAATGACTCTTGGAGAGTCGATGAAACATATATCAAAGTAAAAGGTCAATGGATGTATTTGTACCGTACTGTTGATTCGAAAGGAAACACAATTGATTTTTCCCTAAACAAAACAAGAGACCAGAAGGCTGCAAAGCGCTTTTTCAAGAAAGCTTTGCGGTCTTTTCATGTTTCAAAACCACGTGTTATAACAGTCGATAAGAACCCGGCTTATCCTATAGCAATTGAACAGTTGAAAAAAGAAAAAAGCATACCTGATGGTATGCAACTTAGACAACAAAAGTACTTGAATAACATAGTAGAACAAGATCATCGCTTTATAAAGAAGCGAGTTCGTTCTATGCTAGGGTTAAAATATTTTGACACAGCTACATCTATTCTTTCGGGAGTAGAAGCCATGCATATGATAAAAAAAAAACAGGTTGATTTACGGGACCAGTCTATTCAAAATCAGAAAGAATTCATCCATCAATTGTTTGGACTTGCAGCATAAAATACGATTCCGTTAGGAATTTATGCACTTTATTATCTTTTATTCTATTTTTGCACCAGAACCCTTATTTCCATCATAGATAAGGTTTATTTGCATTAATGACATATTATCAGATGAAACACCATTAACTGTAATTTTGCTTTTCACTTTAGCTAATACATTTGCTTTTGTAGTATCCAAAAATGCATAATACAACTCGCCACCTGTGTATTCAGATTGAAATGAAACTTTCTTCTTTTCTTTCTCATCTCCATCCCCAGGAGCAGATTGCGTCGGTCCACCTGGTGGTGTCAATTCTTTCTTCGCATTTGGAGTTATATAAGCTTCAACATTCGTAAGATAGGATTCTCCTTTACCGGTGTCATATGTCCGGAAAGCTTTAAGAAATCGTTCTGCAGCTTCCTTTACTTGTTGTTGATTGTTACTCTTTAGAGCTGATAACTCCTTTTTCGTATCATTGTATTGTGCCTCCACCTTTTCCACTTTTTTCGTTAATTTTATATTATCAGTTTTAAGTTTCTCATTATCAGATTGATATTTTATTAAAAATCCTACGCTAGCTATTAATAAAATTGCTATTATAATGGTAATTTTATTCATCATTTACCTCCTTTTCGCAGTTTCATAAGTTGCTAGGTGTTACATGCATTATTATCTAACTACACGACCATATCCATTATTTTTACCCTTATAAAGTAGTTGGCGAAGAATTTCCTGATCAAAAAACATTTGAATCATATAATAATGAGAATTTTTCAACTATCGAAGATTGGCGTCGCAATAATGTAAATGAACTCGTAAAAGGTTTAAATACTGCTATAAAACAAGAAAAATCATACGTGAAATTTGGCATTAGTCCATTTGGCGTATGGCGAAATATAGCTGACGATCCAACTGGCTCTAATACAACCGCAGGTCAAAGAAACTACGATGACCTTTATGCTGACACACGTGAGTGGATACAAAAAGGGTACATTGACTACATTACACCTCAAATATATTGGAATATAGGTTTCACACCTGCTGCATATGATATATTAGTAGAATGGTGGGTAAAAGAAACAAATAACAAACCGATTCACCTATACATCGGTCAAGCGGCCTATAAAATTAATAACAACTCTGCCCCTGCTTGGTCTGATCCTGAAGAATATCCAAAACAAATCGCATTAAATCGTCAATATCCTGAAATAAAAGGAAGTATGCATTTTAGCTTAAAAGATATTAATAACAATCCACTTGTAATTAAAGATAGACTCTCAAAAGACATATATAAACACCCTGCATTAATTCCACCTATGCCTTGGCTTGATCATGATCCACCAAAACACCCTACTTTAAAAGGTGCCATTCCAAGAGATGAAGGTATTGCCGTGGGAATAATTGACAATAGAGATAATGACTCTTCTTATTACGCCATTTACCGTGTGAATGGAAAAAATGAAGTGGATATACAAAACCCAAAACATTTACTTACTACTGTAAGAAAAACAAAACTTGGAGAAATTTACGTAGATAAAACGGCTATTTCTGGAGAAACGTATACGTATGTGGTAACTGCAGTTGATCGATTGCATAATGAAAGCATTCCTTCTAGTTTTACTACCGTTAAGGCAAAATAAAATCTCAAAAAAAAACGCCTTAAAGCTGAGAAATACTTAGCTTTTAAGGCACCTTTTTTATTTATTCTTAAACTTCTCAGTCGCTGCTCTCATCTTCACATTCAAATCATGATCAATGGAGTCACGAATATCACGCTCTACTACTTCCATTTCCTTTTGGAAATTTTGCAAGTATATTTTTAGTTCTTCTTCTTTTTCAGGACGTTGTGATGGTGGTAATTGTACCACTAATGATAACATCGCTGTTAAATCTTTCATTAAGAACGTTTCAAGTTTATGTTGTTGTTCAAACATGCGTTGTTCTTGATAGTACGGCAATGCATTTAATACTGAAATTGTAATGTCATCAACCGTTCTTTGTAGTGAAGGATTAATCGAGCGTTTATATGCTTGAATTGTATTTAATGCATCTGGATATCGATCATAGAAATACAATTTATAAAACGATAAGTCTGTCGGTTTTACAGTTTGCTGCGTTTCTTGTCTTAAGAAATCTTTCACTTTCATCGCGGCCACATCGATATCTTCATTTGTAAGCTTTTTCGTTGTTTTTGCCATTACATGCACTTTTTTCTGTTTTTCTTTCGGTAACATTGAAAATACTTGTTCTCTCGTACGTTGACCTGATGTACAGAAAAGAGTATTCAATGTATGTTGTTCTTTCTTTCCTTCCGTACGAATCCAGCGATAAAAGAGTGGATGTTGCGTAAACTCTTGTAAAAACGGTGTCGATTTGTTTGATAATTTCTCAATGGAATCTTGTGCTCTCTTATATGGTTTCGTCCATGAAAAATAAAGTTTACGTCCGAAGTATACAACTAAAACAACGACAGTAAATGCGATTAAAAGTAATGATCCTAATAGTAATAATACTCCTTGAATGAAACTCATTTTTTCACCTCCTCTAAAAGTCTGTTATTTCCTTGGACGCTGAATGAGTTTCTGCTTCATCTCATCATTAAATGTATCTAGTTCAATTACAAATTTCTTACTAGACTCAATAATACGTTCTGACGATTTCTCAGATGCTTCAATAGCGGCAAATACATTTTGGAATGATTCACGTAATTTATCCATGCTAATTGCAGGATTTTCAAGGAGTTTTGTTGTTTCTTCTGTATTTTGTTTTAATGCTTGAGAATTGCTTAATACCATTGATTCAATCGCTTCATTTGTCGCATTAACTGCATCAATTGTTTTACGTTGATTTGTTAATGCGAGCTGAATTGCAGCTGAAACCGTTATAACGTTTTGCGTCATCGTAATTGCATTACGAATTGCCTCTGATAGCTTTTCATTATTTTTCTTAATGATGTCTACAGATGCGATAGATTGTAATAATACACTTTTTGCTTGTTGCATATTACGAGTACGCACAAGTATCTTTTCTAATGCATCATTTATTAACGGAATATCCCTTTGACGTTCTGGATTTTGTTTCTCAGCTTCAAGCATACCAGCAAGTTTTCTTCCTAAGTATACTTGTTTATCAAGAGCGTGAATTTTATCGTGTGATTGCTCTTTTAACATTTCAAGACCAACCGTATCCTCTTGCAAGTTATCACGGCCAATGAGAAGTGATCTTATAATCTCCTCGATTTGCTTATCTATAGATTGATATTTATGCACGTAATTTTCAAGCGGATTTTTCTTAAACACTTTAAACATAAGTTTCTTCATACCAGTTGCTTTTAATGAGTTTGGATCAAGTTCTGATACCACTTTTCGTAATTCTAACAATGTATTTGGAATTTCTTCATTCTTTCCATTCATCATCGCTGTCACAGGACGTTTTAAAGCTGATAGCGTTTGTCCTGCCGCTTGCTGCTCTTTATCCCCTAAGTCTCCAAGCTGCGACAATACTTTTGATAAATCTGTATTTTGCTCGCTATTTAACTTTTGTACATAAAGATCTGCTTCTTTATTCAGTTCTTCAAGTTCTGCATCTTTTATTACTGTATCCACTACTACTTCTACATTATTATCTTTCACAATCGATACAGGTTCTTTTTTCTCGAGTTCAGTCAACAAAATCGCTCCTTTATTTATATGTGCGAATTTATGTGCACTATATTTCATCTAATATATCGTATTTCATATACATTTTTGCTTGCTTGAAATCGATTTTTCAAGAAATACCTGCTTATGCAGTCATTCCCTGTTTCATAGTATAAGTATACCTGTTCTCGTCATTATTTTCCTCAGACTTAAGACCTAGAGAACAACATACTGAAGACGGATTCTTCATAGCTTACCTTACTTATCACCACTGACTATTAATTTGAAATTCCATTTAGTTACCTTCTTAAATTCATACAATGCTCTATCTTTTGACATATACTATCTTTCAATGTGATAATTATATTAGGTCCACTTCTAATTATTCTTCCGCGCAACAAATGCTCCCTTTTGAAAAGCTAATAACACGGTTTCAAACGTAACGTCTTCTTCAATCATCTTTATAAATCCAGCTAATTCCCCCGCATGAGAAGTTGCATTATCAATTACAAGAAAACCTTTTGGCTCTAAAATACGTTTTATATGTTCCCACCACCACATGTATTGCGTGCGCTCTGAATCTAGGAAAATAAAATCAAATGAACGATCTACTTGCGAATCTAAAAATGCCCCAGCCTCTTGATTATGAATATCGATTCTCTGTGTAAGATTTGCCCTTTCAAAATTTCCAAGTGCCTCTCCAACCCGTTCTGAAGAAAGTTCTACAGTTATAACATTTCCATTTGTTTCTTCTACCGCATTTGCTAGCCACAATGTAGAATAGCCATTTGAAGTTCCAATTTCTAAAATTTTTTTTGCATTGCAGCCCTTTACTAATACTGATAAAAACTGCCCCATTTCACGAGAAATATTTCTTAATTTTTCTTCTCTTTTTTCTTTATGTCGATCATGCTCTTCTCCATATTGTTCAAGTTGCAATAATAATGAATCTAGAGTATTCATTTTCTCCATCGCCTTTCCAAGCAATATGATGAAAAAGTACATGATGCCCGTCTACTTTTCATTATATGCGAAATGCACACCTTTTTCCTGTTATACGACAAAGAATTAAAATTTTTTATAGCATATTGTTTCGTTTTTTGGTAAAGTTAATTTCTACGTGCAATTATTTAATTCACATTATTTTACAATCAGTTTTCAATTATAAGATAATCTAAACCCCATTTAAATGAATCGGTATTTCTAATTCAACTAAGCGCCCTTTTCGGACGCATTTTCTTTTGTTTATATATTTCTGTAAGAAAGGATGCTTACACATGAACGTGATTAACTTAGATGCTGCTAGAAGACGTAAACAGCATAAAAAACTAATGATAACTATACCGATTATTAAACGCATTTATGAAGAAGACGGGGAAATTAAATTCGAGGTAGCCGGCGAAAAAGATGTACCTCTTGAAATGTTAGAAAAATAAAAAAAAAGACGCACTTCTAAAGAAATGCGTCTTTTTTATACTATTACATTTAAGTGCATAAGTTTTTCTGGATTAACCATCATATAAATGTTTGAAATTTTCTCATCCTCAAATATGAATGAAAGTACATACGTCACTTTATTATTTATTGTAACTATAACGCCTGGTGCACCATTTACTATTTTGAAATCAACACTATACTTTTCTGGCAATCGTTTTGCAATTCCAAAGAACAAACGTATAATTTTATCTGCAGAATAAATCGGATTAATTGCAGTTGTAACTTTACCACCACCATCTGCTTTAAATATCGCATCTGTTTTTAAAACTTCTAACATGCCTTGCGTATCCCCACACTGCAATGATGATACAAATTTCTCCACGTAAGCAGCCATCTTCTTCGTACTTAATGTTGACTGCTTCGGCTTATCTAAAATACTTTTTCGTGCACGTTGAAAGATTTTTCGGCAATTCACACTACTCTTTTCTACAATCGAAGCGATTTCTTCGTAGTCATAACTAAAAACCTCTCTTAATATGAAAACAACCCTCTCTACCTCAGTCAGTTGTTGTAAAAGTAATAAATATGCCGTAGAAATTGATTCTTTCATTACAAATGACTCTGATGGATCATCAATCTCTTCCACAAATGGCTCTGGCAACCACATTCCGACATATACGTTACGTTTATGTGCTGCCGAACGTAATTTGTCAATTGAGCGATTTGTTACCATTTTACATAAATAGGCTCTCATATTTTCTATAGATTGAACGTCCTCCATATTATTAAACGATATAAATACGTCATGGACGATATCTTCAGCATCCATAACACTCCCAAGGATTCTATATGCTAACGAAAATAATAATGGTTGATACGCTTCATATAACTGCTCCGTTTCCATGATGAACTGCCTCACTTTCAAATTTCTTTAAAATGTGTAACGCTGCACGTTTCCCGCTTGCTACCGCAGCATCAGCTAATATTTCATCATGCCCAGCCCAATCTCCTGCAACGTAAACACCTGGCATTTCAGGTATATTAGGGCCTGGTTTTTCAACACGGTCAATATGAGGAAAATCATGTACTACCGTTATTTTCGGTAAATATTGCTGTGCAACAACTTCTCTTTTCCAATTCGGATGTAACAATTCCATCATATTTTCTAACTGTTCTTTCTCTTCTTGAATATGATTCAGTTCTAGTACAGGGTTATGGTATTTAATTAGACTCACTACAATTGATCCATCTTCACTTAATTTAGCTGCTCTCGATTGATTCGTGAAAAATATAGGTTGATCCAATCCCAATGCAAAATGATGCAAAGGATTTGGTAATTGTTTTAAACCAATATCTAACGCTGCCACGGTCACTTGTATAGATTGTTCACTCCATTTTTGCAAACTTGTTCCTTCTGTACCTTTTATAATTTTACATGCCTCTTTCGGTGGAGTTGTTACAATAACTGCCCCTGCTTCAAATACTTCATCGTCAAAACAATGTATTCTTTGTTTTCCTTCACAATGCTCTATTTTTAAAACATGCTTTTTAGCCAGAAATTGTACACCACTAGTATTCGCTATTCCTCTTAAATTTGTTATTATCGTCTCCCAACCACCATCTACATAAAGTACTCCTTCTTTCATAGAAAGCTGTATTTGCTTTAGTACGGAAGATGCTAATTGTATTGTAGGAGCATACGTATATGTTGTTGTTCGGCATAATGCATAAAATATATTTCGAACCATTGGATCTTTAATTTCATTTTCTGCCCATGTAGTTAGGCTTATTTTCGGAACTTTTTCTACATCTAAGTTTCCTAAATGAATCATAAGACGAGCGAACTGTACTTTTGCAGACCATGAAAGTAACGGTGTTGATAAAATAGAGCGAAAATCTGTTGGAATGGTATAAATATCCCCTTTCCATATTCCATGTGCTTTTGTAGATGGGATTCCACCTGGAAGATTTACTCCTAGCTCATTAAAAGTTATAAACGCTTCTCCACCTCTATATAAAGCATGTGCACCAAGATTCATACAAATGCCGTTTTTATTTATAGTCATCCCTCGACCACCGAAGTGACTGGACTTTTCTAATACAATAACTTTCCTTCCAGCTTTCGCTAAATATATAGATGCTGTTAATCCAGCAAGCCCACCACCAACAATTGCTACATCAAAATGTTTCATAATAAAATCCCTCCTTATCCGTTCTACATACGAGACGAACGATTAAGGAGGGATGTGACATGAAAATATATTTTTACTTATCTATTTTATTTCATTTTTTTTATTCTGTCATATTGCATACGAAATAACTCAATTGCAAATGGAATATCCTCTTCACTCTTTATATAATAACTTATCCATCCTGATTCAGGTAATACGTGATGTGGTTTCACCAATCCTTGGCTCACTAATTCATCCCGCTTTACCTTTGGAAATGGTAAATCAACTAACTTATCGCCATGCAAATGACCAAGTTCTTTCTTACCATAATTTATTTCAATACCCCCAAATCGATGCGGCTTTTCAGAAACACCTGCCCAGCCAAGTACTTCATTTCTAATCATTTCACTAAATGACATGAACCTTCACCCCTTTTTAATGATTGATGTAATATTAAATTAACACGTTCATTACTTTTTTCCATCAATCCAAAGTATGAATGGATATACGAATATAGTTTAATCTCAATATCTTTATTTTTTTACACACTTAAAACAATTTCAAAGGGTATTTATTCTATTATATAGAATTATTATTAAAAATAAATTTAAGGGATGGATATATATGAGCAAGGTATTATTACAAAAGGCAAATTATCTAAGATCTGATGAATTAAAGCTTTTGAAAAAAGCTATACATTTTGCAGAGCAAGCACATGATGGACAATACCGTCAAACTGGAGAACCATATATTATTCACCCTTTCGCGATTACAGAAATACTGCTAAATTATAAAGCTGACATTACAACATTGATTGCTGCTTTATTACACGATGTTGTAGAAGATACCGAATACTCTCTAGAAGAAATTGAATCACATTTTGGTGCGACTATTCAATATATTGTAAATGGATTAACAAAAGGAAAAAAACTACAAGATCAAAACAAAGTATTATACGAAGCAATTAATTTCAAAAAATTACTAGTATCCTCTCAACAAGATATACGTGTTGGCATTATTAAAGTTATAGATCGCCTTCACAATATAAAAACATTGAGTGTTAAAAAACCCGCAAAACAAGTAGCTTATGCGAATGAAACATTAACACTATTTGCGCCACTTGCAAAGCGATTAGGGTTATATACAATCCAGCATGAATTAGAAAATCTTGCTTTTCAATATCTACATAAAGAAAGATATACTGAAGTACATAAATTTTTAACCGAATATGTGCCACACCTTCAAAAAAATATAACTCATTTAAGAAAAGGGATACATTCTTTTTCTAATACAAACCTTTCATTTGAAATAAACTATGAGTTTCCCCCAGTATATACTGCATACTCACAATTACAAGAAATACAAAATGTATCAGGTATTTCACAAATTTGTATTACAACTACAAGTGTACTAGATTGCTATAAAATTCTTGGAATAATACATCAATTATATAAACCAACTATAAACTATTTCGAGGATAATATAGCACTTGAAAATAGCCATTTTAATAACAACTTAAAAACTAAAGTCAATATGAATGATGCTGAACAAACAATTATCATTCAAACACAATTAGCAAAAACGTTGAAAGATAACGGTATTTTTTCTTTATTGAATGATAGAACTGCAAATATTCAAGCAATATCTTATAAAATAATGGATGATACAATTGTGAATAACAATTTATTAACTACAGATCCAATCACTTTCCGTAGTTTAGTATCGTATGAACTATTTGAAAATACTATTACAGCTTATACTACAGATTTACAACCAGTTTATTTACCTGATGGTGCTACAATCATTGATTTTTCTTTCTCTGCATTTCCAAAAATTGCACATAGCATGAAAAAAGTAAAAGTAAATGGGATGCCTGTTCCACTTAAAACAAAGGTATCTCATTTTGACGTCATCGAAATCCATTTCGATTTAAAACAAAGCTTGGAATTAGAGTGGCTAAATTACGCCAATACTGCTAAAGCACAATTAATGATTCATCAAAAACTATCTTAAATAAAAGGCCAATTCCTTTCTATAAGGCATTGGTCTTTTCATATAACGTAACCATTAAAATATACGAAATAAATTTCAATATTTTTACTCCTAACCTAACATCAATAATTCCGACTTTCATTAGTTCGCTCTAATTTTTATCCGTATTTACATTATGAGAAATAAGAAGCACAACCTATATTCTTTATAAAACAGGTGAATTTATTATGATACAGACAAATGCACATAACTAACACTAGGCACATATCCTAAAGTTGTATCCATACTTACCTATAGAAAGGCAGGTAATACGATTGACTTCTACTATTGACTACACCTCTCCTTCAACGAACTTCACTCATGATTTAAGTAAAAGTAATTTTTTTAAGAAAGATGCCCAAAATTATATAAATGTACTTGGCATAAAACAATTAAACACTCTAGAAAATACTTCTTTATTAGATATTTATTTAAGTACAGGCAACGTTGTAGAACCACATATTCATCAAAATGCAGCTGAACTTGTTTACTGTATTTCAGGATCTGCTGTTGTTTCTTTACTTAATCCATTTACGAATCAAATATTAAACTTACCGATAAAACCAGGGCAAGTTGCCAACATTCCACAAGCGTGGTGGCATTATGAAATTGCTTCAGCAGATAATACTCATTTATTAGCTATATTCGACGCCCCAACCCCAGAAGTTATTTTTGGTTCTGATATTTTAAGATTAACTCCCGCTAATATGATGGCTCATACTTATTGCCTCAATGAACAACAATGGAAACAAGCAGTATCCCCAATTCAATCCACTACAGTAATTGGTCCTCCCGGAAACTGTAATCAAAACCGCGACATGATAAATCAGTCAACTCAGCCCCCTACTCAACAACAAAATCTATATTACCAAGATTCTTATTACTTCCCTCTATACTGGGGGTATTAATTAGTATCATTTTAATAGAACCACCATTTATCTCCTCGGAAAATATCGAGGAGATTTTTTATCGTAACAATTAATAGAGTACATACATATAATATTTATATATTTAATTGGAGGTGATAGTACTATGAGTAATTATAACTATCGAAAAAACTACTCTAATAATAAAAATAGTAGCTCTTCAGCATCCTCTCAATCTTCGAACTCTCAATCTTCCGATTCCCAGTCACAAAGAGATTTAGCCGATCAAGGCTATGTAAAGAAAAAAGGATGTAACTGTAATAAAAATAAATAAGATCTTTTTTAGCTATACAAAAAGGAATACTCTTAAAAAGAGTATTCCTTTTTTCAATGCTCACAATTTAAGACGCGATGCTTAGACGAATGTTATCCCTGCACTTGCGAATCCTGTAATAGCAGTAGCTATATCAAAACCTGGTGTAGTTGATGAAACAACAAGTAATATCTTATCTTGTGGAGCGACCGCAATTGCTTGTGCGCTAATACCACTCGAAGTAGCACCGATAGCAATAAGACCACTAAATGCTGGTGTTAATAGTAACGGTGTACCTACTGGCGTGAAAGTATTACTTGCTGCTGGTGCGCTGTACAACTGCATTTGAATTTGTATGCTTCCTAATGCTAAAGCAACCGCTACAGTTACACTAAAGAATCCTGCTAACGAAGTAATTGTACCTGCGCGAGGAGCTACAAATGCGAAATCAAATACTGGAGGTACAGGACCTATAGTAATTGGGCCACCAGGTGGGACAATTACAGGGAAGAATGAACTTCCAAATCCAAGAAGTGCTCCTGTGTTTGCTAATCCACCTAAAACAGTTGCTAATGTTACTGGTCCACCTGATGCATACGGAATAACAGCTCCGCCTCCTGTTGCACCAGTTGCTCCTGTTAGGCCTGTTAGGCCTGTTGCACCAGTTGCTCCTGTTAGGCCTGTTAGGCCTGTTGGACCTGTTGGGCCTGTTGGACCTGTTACTCCTGTTGCTCCTGTTGCTCCTGTTGCTCCTGTTGCTCCTGTTGCTCCTGTCGCTCCTGTCGCTCCTGTTGCTCCTGTTGCTCCTGTTGCTCCTGTTGCTCCTGTTGCTCCTGTTGCTCCTGTTGCTCCTGTTGCTCCTGTTGCTCCTGTTGCTCCTGTTGCTCCTGTTGCTCCTGTTGCTCCTGTTGCTCCTGTTGCTCCTGTTGCTCCTGTCGCTCCGCCTCCTGTTGCTCCTGTTGCTCCTGTTGCTCCTGTTGCTCCTGTTGGACCTGTCGCCCCTGGAGTAGCATTGATTAATTGAATTAATAAATTAAAAAGAAGTTGTAAAGTTGCAGAATCAACATTTGAGTTGCAGGATATAGGGATAAGATCTAAAGCGAAGAAGAATTGTGCAAGGGCGCTATAAAATTGTTGCAATAATGTTGACAATTGTCCTAAATTAGGTGCTGGAGATTGTAATAAAACTATAATACTTTGAGTTAATTGTTTCAAAAAATTAACTTCTGGGGAAGGTAATAAGGAATTTAAGAAAATTAAAAATTGATTAAATAAATCGAGTAACGCTAATCTGTTTGCATTACTTGGATTTGCAAAAAATGCTGAAATAGCTGATACTAATGAGTTTAGTAAAGTAATTAATTGACTTAATTGTTCCCTAGTAATAGGAACTGACTGTGGATTTTTACAACAATCTGCTGAAAAAACAATCGGATTGCAGTTATTATGATCAAAACAATCATTATGTTTCATTTATTTCCTCCTTACTTTTCTTATAGTTGAGTGTTTTCCTATTCTAAGTACTATAAAAGATGCGATTGAAAAAAGTAGTTAAGTTATATGTTTCTCTTAAAATAGGAAACATGAATTATAATCAAACTTGAAAACGTAATTTAATTATGTTCATGACTCACATATTAATTATATGTTTTTAATAATTGAGTGCTTAGATTAAACACCTATACTGAGGAGCATATTTTAATTTTCCGCACTTATCTTCCAAATTCCATGATATTTTAATTTTGTTATCCATATTAACTACTAAAACAATCAATACTATACTTTCCACTTGTAAAAAAGTACGATTTTAATATAGATGATATTTTATTTATATTTAAATTGTGCTTTTACTATAGTCACGAAGCCGTTTCTAATATGGAAATTTCTCATAAAATATAATATTGGACAAGTTATTCTTTATTTGATCCCAATAAATTTAAAATAGGAGTGAGAAATAAATGCCTATCATTCAACCATTTATGGCATCTAGAAGATTCACATCTACGCTTGGAGTTGGAACAGGTACAGGAGCGGCTTTCGCGATTGCTGCTACAGCTTGTTTAAACGATGCTGGCACTACTGCAACTGCCTTCCCAACTTTTACGTATTACAACCTCTATATAAACGGTATTCTTCAGCCTAGTGTAAACTCCAGTGTTACTACTGGTCCTACTGGTGCTATTACAATTCCTGGCGGTGATGCATTAGACGGTGGAATTCCAATTACAATTGAATTTATCGTCACTTAATTTTAACTAACCAAATTTAGAACAAAAAGGGCAGATTTCTCTTTATAGGAAATCTGTCCTTTTTAATTGATAATAATAAATTGTAGGATAATTGAAGATCCTTGTGAGGGTGGTTCAGCATCTAATAAAGTTAACTGACCAGCTGTAACTTCATAAAAAGGTTGTGGTTGAAGAATTCCATTTATAAATAGATTAATATACGAAACTTCACTTGGTGATAAGATTTGTGTTGTACCGTATTGTGCTATACCATCTGCATTAGTATATATAAGTTTTTCCCCATCTGAAAAAGTAAAATATAATAGGTTTGTTGTTGTGATTGTTTCCGGTATTCCCGTTGGGCCGGTTATTCCTGTTACTCCGGTTGCCCCTGTTACTCCTGTTACTCCTGTTGCTCCTGTTGCTCCCGTTGCTCCCGTTATTCCTGTTACTCCTGTTGCTCCGGTTGCTCCTGTTTCTCCTGTTTCTCCTGTTATTCCTGTTACTCCGGTTGCTCCTGTTTCTCCTGTTTCTCCTGTTACTCCGGTTGCCCCTGTTTCTCCTGTTACTCCGGTTGCCCCTGTTTCTCCTGTTACTCCTGTTGCTCCTGTTGCTCCCGTTGCTCCCGTTATTCCTGTTACTCCTGTTGCTCCTGTTGCTCCTGTTTCTCCTGTTTCTCCTGTTATTCCTGTTACTCCGGTTGCTCCTGTTTCTCCTGTTTCTCCTGTTACTCCGGTTGCCCCTGTTTCTCCGGTTGGGCCGGTTACTCCTGTTATTCCTGTTACTCCCGTCTCTCCTGTTATTCCTGTTTCTCCGGTTGCTCCTGTTTCTCCTGTTACTCCGATTGCTCCTGTTTCTCCGGTTGCTCCTGTTTCTCCTGTTTCTCCGGTTGCCCCTGTTTCTCCTGTTTCTCCGGTTGCCCCTGTTTCTCCTGTTTCTCCTGTTTCTCCTGTTTCTCCTGTTTCTCCTGTTTCTCCTGTTTCTCCGGTTGCTCCTGTTTCTCCTGTTTCTCCGGTTGCTCCTGTTTCTCCGGTTGCTCCTGTTTCTCCTGTCGTTCCTGTCGCTCCTGTTTCTCCTGTCGCTCCGGTTGCTCCGGTTGCTCCTGTTTCTCCGGTTGCTCCTGTTTCTCCTGTTTCTCCTGTCGCTCCGGTTTCTCCTGTTTCTCCTGTTTCTCCTGTCGCTCCTGTTTCTCCTGTTACTCCGGTTGCTCCGGTTGGAAAATTAATAGACGGAAGAGGTGGAAATGTAGGACCAATATTTTTAGAATCCATAACTTCCTTAGACATTGGTAATTTGTCATATCGATTCAAATTTGCATCTCCCTCCTATAGTATTTATTAAATGTTAGATGTTCCGAAATGTTAAAAGGATTATCTAAAAAAACACTATTAATCTCTCGATTAAAATCTTTGTACAAAATCAATTTTAATGTAACTTACTAAAAATGAATGTATTTTAAACAGCATGCCGTTACTATAAAAAATATTATTAATAGAATATATGAAAAGTATCTCCTTTATCATAAAAATGAGGTGATTTTAATTAAAAATAAAGATAGAGAAAATCCCCAAAATAATGACGTACAATTATCCTTCCTTATAGACTAACTAGTCCTACTGGTAGTACTGGACCCATGAGTAATACCGGAGCATAAACGTTACAACAAATTCTATGTTTGCAAATAATACAGTGGGTGGAACAGTTTCAGTGGTACTAACATACTACTCTCAAACAATCAAAGCCTTGATAGCTTTGCAGTCAATAGTGCGAATGATTTATTTACAGTCCCTGTAACGGGACGTTATTATCTTTGTTATCAAATTAATACTACAACTGTACTTCTTGCGGGTTCAAGACTAATTTTAAACGGATCTACATCACTTCTGGGCTCAATTCTATCTCCTGCCTTATCTACTTCAAGTTATAATAATAATTTAATTACAATATTAAATGCAGGTAATACTATTTCTCTTCAAATATTCGGTCTCTTATCAATTGTCAATTTAGTCGGTGGTGGATCAACTGGCGCCTCTCTAACAATTATACGAGTTGATTAATAAATGATTCATTTTTTCTTCTTACCTTTAAATGTCATTCCCCTATACAGATAGTAGAAACTATCTATACTAAATATTCCGGATAAACATTATCAATTTACTCTATACGCTATCAATGTTAAGTTATTTATGAAGACAGTTTCTCCTTTACTAATCATCTCAATATGTATTTGAGAAACATCCTCCAATCCTATACGCGAGAGAAATACTGTATTGACACTCAAATGAGTGTCTTTTTTTTGTAATTTTTCACATAATAAAAACCACCTTGTATAGATGGTTTTATAATTACGCTTCCCTTATATTTTTTATGTACATAAAAAATTATGAAGCTGGATAATAAATTGTCATACTCAACCGAGTTAACGTACTTCCTGAATTATAATAAGCGTGAGGTCTATCCGCCTTAAACCTGATTGAGTCTCCACTATTTAATCTATATTGACAATTATTTACCTCAATTGTCAGTTCACCATCAAACACAGTTATAAATTCCTCTGTTCCTTCTTTATGCGCTTCAGCATATAACTTTCCTTCTGTTTCAATTTCAACAGTATAGATTTCAAAATGTCTATCATCTTGGAATGGAAAAGATGGATAAACTTTATATTTCCCATTGTCTTCAGCCAATACTTGAACATCATTTCGTAAAATAACTTTCGTATCTGGTTGTGGATTATTTATTAAAGAAGTAAAAGACACTTTCAGTCCATTAGCGATTTTCCAAATTGTTGTAAGTGTTGGGCTTGATTCTCCCCTTTCAATTTGTCCGATCATCGTTTTACTTACACCACTTAATTGAGAAACTTTTTCTAAGCTCAGCTTTTCTTTTTCTCGAATAGCTTTTAAATTTTTTGCAAGGATAAGTTGAATTTCCTCCATAAAAAAACACTCCTATACAATATAACGACCATTATGTATAATAAAAAGCACACGTTATATTGTTCTTTTCGGTCATTATAACATACAAAATCAAAGGAGGTTTTGAAATGCCTATATTTTCTTTTTTATTATTCGTCTTTATTAGTAGCTTCACACCAGGCCCTAACAATTTTTTATCCATGACATACGCCAACCAACATGGGTTAAAAAGAAGCATTAAATTTTGCTTAGGAGTGGCTTTCGGCTTTTTCATCATCACTTCATTATGTAGTTTCTTTAATATTATACTTATAAACATTCTGCCAATAATTGAATTTCCTTTAAAAATTTTAGGTGTAGCTTATATGCTGTATTTAGCTTTTAAAATACTCACTAGTAAAAATAGTGCAAACACAAATGATAAAAGCAATAAAAACTTATTTTTAGTAGGAATTATGCTTCAATTCGTTAATCCAAAGGGAATATTATTCGGACTGACTGTAGTATCAACTTTTATTCTCCCTTATTACAATTCATATTCTAGTTACCTTCTTTTTTCATTATTTTTAGGAGTAGTCGGTTTAATGAGTACGTTTAGTTGGAGCCTATTCGGTTCAATGTTCCAAAAACTTTTATTAAAACATAACCAATTCTTTAACATCATTATGGCAGTATTATTAGTTTTTAGCGCTATTTCAATTGTTATCAACTAGCTCCATAACCATCCTAATTCTTAATTTAACAGTCAATTTGATATAAATAATTATCCTTCCACCTATCATCTTTTTTTAGTTTTAAGATGGGGGAACCTTCTAGTGATAAGATTTCCACCGTATTATACTAAATAAGAAATTTACTATATAAGGAGGAGGGTTTCAACATCTAGTCGTTTACGTAATTACAAGCTTATTTTAACGATAGAATCATTAAGTAGGGTTCATAAATTTATATCTCTACTTATACATTTTGTCAGTAATACAAGGGCTGCAGTTAAAACAATTAGCGAAAGACTATTCAGATAGAAATGTTTGCAAATACAAAAAATGCGGTTTCTCTTTTCACGAGAAACCGCATTACATCAATAATTTTGTTGAATTTTAAACTGAATTGTATACAAATCAAAGTTGTAGACTCGCATTTTTAAATGCTTGATTTTTGTACTATTTTATTAGAATATCACATGTTTAAAATGTATATATCAGCGATATTTTATGTCTATTTTGTATAGGTGTTAGCAAGTTAGTTTGCAAACTTGTTAACACTTTTTTATTTCTTCTACAAATATATTTCCTCATAAATCCAATTATATTTACTACCATTGTTACATTTTCTTTCCTCTTCAGTTTTTAATTCAAATTTCTATCCCAAGTTACGTAGAATATATTATTTAAATTTGTACATTATAAAAAAAGAAAGTATTACTTGTAGTTAGGGTGTTCCAAATGAATTTTAGAAACCTATTTTCTTTATTACGGAACATTTTTAAAACCATTTTTTCATTGATAAAAAGTCTTTCAAAAAATTTATTCATTTTAAGGAGGCATATTAAAATGGGAGTTTTAAGTGGCAATCCCCAAAATGAGCCAATGCATTACGGAGAAGTCTTTGGAATTTGGAGTTATCTTGCAGCGGCACAAGGTGCAATTGCTGGTTATCAAGTTCTTATTAACCATACAGGGGATGAGGACTTAAAGAAATTTTTAGAAAACCTTGTAGAGAATGATATCCAATCAGAAGTTGAAGAATTGAAAAATTTATTAAAATTAAATGGTGTTGCATTACCACCAGCACCTCCAGAAAGACCAGTTGCATCTATTGAAACGATTCCTCCTGGTGCTCGTATAAATGATGCAGAAATTGCAGCAACGGTTTCTGCAGGTCTTGCAGCAGGTTTGGTAGCATGTAGCCAAGCTATGGGACAATCTCTTCGAGAAGATGTAGGAATGATGTTTGGAAAATTCCATATGAAGAAAGCACAAGCAGGTGCTACTTTACTACGATTAAATAAGAAAAAAGGTTGGATTATTCCCCCTCCTCTACATGTTCTTCAATCTGATCAAGCATAACATGAAGTAAGCGGTTAACTTTTGTTAACCGCTTCGTTGTATTTACCTGTACTTTTAATACTGGATATTAAAGATATTCCTCATAATTTTAGCCTTATGGTTATGGTTTAGAAACTATTAAACGAAGAATGTACAAAAGAGCTGGAGAAATTAATGCATAAGAAAGGAGGGGAAAAATATGAAGAAGAAATTATCATCTATTTTAAGCGTTTTAGCATTAGCTATTATGTTTTTAGGTACAAATTCCCATGCTGAATACGATGGAAATAATATGAATAGAGTTAATAATGATGTAAGAACTCGAAATGTAAATACGACAAATGATTTAAATGATAATCGTGATAGAAATAATAATTGGGCTTGGCTTGGTTTATTAGGACTAGCAGGTTTATTTGGTCTTAGAAGAAGAGACAAGGAAACACGCTAATGTAGAACATTTTTTCACAAACAATAATCTCTTTATTAAAATAAGTATAAAAGATAAATCGTCTTTCTAAAGGCGATTTATCTTTATTAAAAATAAATTCACTTTAATACTTCGGCAATGGTGAATCTTTAATCCAATCATGATAAATACCCATAGCTTGTACTACAATTAAAACAGTGGATATTCACCTATAAAGAACCACTACATTTAAAGAGCAGGATAAACATTTTATAAAATGTTCAATTTAACTAGTAAAGCTAATAAGATTTGGAGAAGGATTTGAACATTTACTGCTATATCTGTATCAGTTGTTGTTACGGTTACATTTCTAGAATTCCGAATAACAGTTTCTTGCTTATTAACTTGTTTAACAGATGATTTTTGAAATAATTCTTGTGCTACACGGTCAGCTTTTTCACTGTCTGCTATAGAAATACTTATTACAACCACAATAGCTGCTTGTAATGCTGCTTGGATAGATAACGCAGCTTTTGTATCTGTAGTAGTAACTTCTACATCTGCTGAATCAACAATTGTAATAGATTCTTCAGAGATTTGGTAAGTTTTACTTTCTTGTGTAGCCACTTCTGAAACGTTAGCATTTTTAAAAGACGGATGCGGATTTGAAGAATCTAATGCACTCCACTTTTTATTTTCATCTGAATGGCATGCTTTGTCCATAAGTTCACCCCCTTTCAATCCAAATAATTATTAACCTGTGATTGTATTTCAGAAACAATACTTTTAATTTGCTGCTTTTTTTCTGGCGATAAATTTTTTAACTTTTCTTCATTTATCCCATGCCTATTAAAAACATCTGAGAGTAAAAGGTCTATGATTATATTCTTTTGGTCCTTATCAAATTTAAAGGAAGAAAATTTGTTTAAATTATCCATTTACAATATTCACTCCAATCAAATTTACTATAAAAATTTCGAATAACTACCAGCATTATATGTATTTTAATAAGAATTGCTTGGACAAGTAACTTAATCTTCTATTTTCACTTCTTTTTACCAATAAAATTAAAAAGCTGGCTTCTAATAAGAAGGCAGCTTTCCTATACTTCACATATACATAAGTTTCATTTACTGTTAAATAATATGTTTTCCCTTTGCTATTGTGTAGTTATCTACACTTACTTTCGCATTAATCTTGAATATTAATCCAGTCATTATAAGGAGTCCAAGCTTGTACCACTTACTACAACAACGTAATATTTACCTAGAGTGAACCCTTATAGCTAAATATAAACGGGATAAACACTTTATAAAATGTTTAATTTAACTAGTAAAGCTAATAAAACTTGAAGAAGAATTTGAATATTCACTGCAATATCTGTATCAGTAGTTGTTACGGATACGTTTCTGGAATTTTTAATAAGCAATTTTTGTCTATTAATTTGTTTAATAGATGATTTTTGAAATAATTCTTGTGTTATTTTATCTGCTTTTTCACTATCTGCTATAGAAATACTTACTACAACCACAATAGCTGCTTGTAATGCTGCTTGGATAGATAGCGCAGCTTTTGTATCTGTAGTAGTAACTTGTACATCTGCTGAATCAATTATTTCAATATACTCCTCAGAAACTTGATCAATTTCATCTTTTTGTATAGCTTCTTCTAAAAAATTAGCATTTTTAATAAATGAATAAGAGTTTAATGTTTCAGAATCCTGATTTTTTGGTTCAAAATCCTGATTTTCCGGTTCAGAATCCCGTTTTTTTGGTTCAAAATCCTGATTTTCCGGTTCAGAATCCCGTTTTTTTGGTTCAAAATCCTGATTTTTCGGTTCAGAATCCCGTTTTTTTGGTTCAGAATCCTGATTTTTCGGTTCAGAATCCCGTTTTTTTGGTTCAGAATCCCGGTTTAATGGATCCCGGTTTTTCTTTCTTCTACAAACTTCACATTCACACATAAAATCACCCCTTTTAATCTAAAAAAGTAGCAATATGAAAATATTGGCTAACTACTAGCATTTTATGTTTTTTTAAAAAGAATTGTTTGGACAAGTAACTTAATTTTCTATTTTTACTTCTACTTCTTTTTGTTAATTCACATACACATAGGCTTCTTTTTCTGTTATATAGTATGTTTTTCACTTACTGTTGTGTACTTTGTACTGTGGTGATCCATTGACAAAAAAGGCCCCCCAATTAAGGACCCCCTTTGTTTTTTACCAAACTATTCTTTTGTTTTATTTCACATAAGAATAATACCACTTCCGCTCGTCCAACCAAGCCGTGAACTTATCGATATTTCCGGATGGGTATCCATTTGTTACAGCATATCCAATACCGTCTTTCTGAATAACAATTTGTCCGTCAATACCCGCGTCAACCATTGCTTGGGATAAGGCTTGTAAATTACTGAATCCTACGCCTCCAGTTTGTACTTTGAGCAATTGAACTGCCCCGCCTCCAGTTTGTCCTGTAAGAGCATACACAATTGAGTTAGCGATGTTATCAACATTCCATTTAGCCATGTCGGATTCGTTATCAATGAATCCTAATTCGATAAGAATAGCTGGTGCTTTAGTTCCGTTCAGTACCGCTAGATCTGTACGTTGCTTTGCACCACGATCACGCCATCCAATATCTTTTGCTAATTGAGACGAAATTTTAGCCGCCAGATCTTTCTGATCATAATACAGAACTTCCACACCTTGTCCATTTCCGTCACTTGCATTAAGATGAAAAGAAATAACCAAATCCACATTATGAGAATTACTATTACGAACGATATTATTTAAATTTTGCGCTTGAGTGCTTCCTACTTCGTCTGTATCATCATAGACTGTGTGTCCTAAAGCTCTTAACTTAGCTGCAACCGCATCTTTCACCTGACGATCCATAATATGCTCTTTTCGATTTCCATAATTAGCCCCTTGTACAATACCGTTGTGTCCTCCATGTAAACTATAACGTGCCATTACTCAACATCTCCTTTTTTATTAGTATATTCAGAGCTTGTCTTATTGCTCTTACCATCCAAAATCTCAACTGCATTTGTTAAAGTTTGTGGGAGTGGAATCCCCATACGACCAGCATTTTCCAAAAAGTGAAAGTAACTCATTACCCATGAAGAAGAAAATAGTCGCTTCACGAATAGCACTGTTACTTCCAAACGCTGCATCTAATTGAGCTGCAACCCCAACCAAAAGAAAAAGCAACACCTTTTTGGCGATGCCTTTGAAACCAACTTTACTTTTTATTTCTCCGTTATAACCTGCTGCAATCATGCCAGTTAAATAATCAATAACTGCCATCGTCACTAAGATTTTTAATGTTGCATTCCATCCTCCCAAGAAATACCCACAGAAGCCACCAAATGTAGCTATAAATGCTTTCAGTAATACATCAATACGATCCATCTTTTCCTCTCCTTTTCTAAAAATAAAAAAGACCAGCTATTGCTGCTCTTTTTGTATTGTATTTTCATTAGTTGGTGGTTCTTGTGGAGGAGTTTTATCAGTAAATTCAAAATAATCATCTACACAAATGCGTCTTTTAGCAACTCCTAAGTCCAATTCATATAGTTTGGCTCCACGTCTACGTTCATAGCGTGGCCCACGGATTCCCATTAAATCTTCAATGTCACGAGTGCTTAAATTCTCTTTTTGTTTTTGCTTGTTTTTCTTCTTTGCTTGTTTTGATTGTCTATTCCATTCACGTAATTGATCTTTTAGTTCCTTCATTTCCCCATCTCCCTTTTCAAAATAAAAAGGACACCTATTCCTAAAACAGCTCTCATTGCTGCTTTAATGAATTGGTGTCCTCTAGTTTTCTAGCCGGACGATATTTATTATTCGTTTACTTTAAAATACCAGCTTGTACAAAAATGTTTTTCCAAGCGTTATTGACTTGATGTTTCTCCACTGCTTTTTTACGACGAGCAATAGCTTTCCTAGTTTTTCTTTTCTTTAAACCTTTCATTCTCCCAACCTCGCTTTAAAAGAATTATTTTGTTCAGATTCTAGAAAAGTGTTAATATTCTTAACAAAGGAGGTCTACTGATGGAAAAGACTTTTTTAGTTATTTTCATAGCAATTTTCCTTTTAATAATTTTATATTTTGTTGACATGTCACTTTTTTGGAAACAACCCTAAATTACATTCAAAAAACAATTCCCTTGAATAGATCTCAATTTCCTGTCAATACTATAGATACACCAGTCTCCAATTTCCCTGGAGATGAGCAGTTAGCTTTTGCTAGCTGCTCTTTTGTGTGTGCAGGTTTTCTATAAAATAATTTTTAAAACCCTATCCATACTAAACTTGGACTTATATAGCTCAATCAATTGTTCATTCACTAGGCAGACAGTTTATTTAATAAATTGTCTGTCTAATCAATTTGATTATTCTGCTTTATATTAAAATGAAATTTTTATTAAGCTCTTTTTCTCTACCGCATAACATGTTTAATTCTGCTTATACTATAGCTGTAACCTAAAGTTACATATCATTTACTTGTAGGGCCTAATTTTCTTTTGTACAGCAAGTAGTTAGCTAATTATGCTGGCTGCTTTGTTGTGCAAAATGAAGTTTTTATCATGAAACAAACCTTGAATGTTTATAACACTATTAGACATCCTAAAAATAGGAGGTGATATATATGAATAACTCTAAAAAAGAAAAAAATGATGTGACAAATAATACTGTGCTTGGTCTTGATTTAGATGAACAAGCTATGAACGGGTTATACGGAATGCCTGAAACTGATATTGAAGAAAAAGATCACCGTAAAAAAAGCAATTCACCTAAAATCTAGTACATATTTACACATAACACCTTTTTGATTAGGAGCACAATGCAAAAGTGCTTCTAATTTTCGGAGATTAAACCAAATAGCGTTTTGTTAAAAACTTTTCACACTTAAGCTGGACAAGCATATACTATTGTATGGAGACTCTCCATTCATAGAGATCCGCCTTTCTTATCGAAGATCATGCTTATATGTGTGCTCTTTTTACTTACAATGAAATAACGATTTTGTTTAAAAGTTGCACAACCATAAAAATACATGCATACACTATCATGTGAATCTTTTTTCTATATATGCCTTGGTCATAAAGCGCCTTAAAAAGCGCTCTTATTAATTAAATAAGACTTTTAATTAATAACATTCGATATTTTGCTAATACTAATCACATTACAATCTGCTTCTTAACCAGGTTGTATCCAAAAGGGCAGTTGATACAACTTACTGCTCTTTTTTAAAATTTATTACATAACCTTGAGATTTCTGCCCATACTTTACTTAACCATGTAATTTTGTACTCCTTAAATTCATGGATGTAATTTTCTCATTGCAGTTAGCTTTTGTTAACTGCTCTTTCATTTTCATTAGCCTGTCACCATTTGATGAGTCAAACATACACTATGGATATAAGGTATCTTCACTCATATGCCCTCACATTGAAAGAGGGCCTTTTTATTACTTTCGCTACCGTATAAAATCTCTAATTCCGTTTATACTATAACTGTAACTTCAATTTACATATCTTTGCTTGTATGTATGGGCTTCTTTCTTAACAAATCGCAATAGAGCAGTTAGCTAATTGAGCTAGCTGCTTTGTTGTTTCATTCTTCATTCCACGATTTTTTTACAATATATTTTTCTAAAGAATCCTGCTTCAATCTCTTTTCGAATAATCTTTTTTGTATTACACATAATACATTTGAGCCGACTTCCCACCGGCTGTACTCTTTCTAAACGGAGCTCTCTCCTCCGTGTCGGTTAAGAACAGGCAGACAACTTAATTTGTTGCCTGCCATTTTTACGTATACTCGTAAAATTTCTTGTCCATACTGTTTAGAGAAGACATCTTATGCCATTTGGATCGACCTCTAGCACATGATAATTTTACAACCGTTCCTATACAAGGAACGGTCTTATTTTTATCTTCTTGCTCCCTCTTTTTAATTAGAATAACTATTTTGTTTAATTTTTTTCATATTTAAACCGGACAAGCATATGTTATTGTATGGAGATTCTCCACGCATAGAAATCTACCTTTCTAAGAGCATACTTATTAGTGTGCTCTTTTTTAATAAAATTCAAATTTAGTATCACTATATGTCAAAACGTTTTTGACTAGCTTCCCTGCTAAACCCGTCTGGATACCTTTTTGCTAGCTTAGAAATGTTCATTTGCGCAATATCTTCTAAGGTATATCCCATTTCGTGAGACATGATGGAAATGTAATACAAGATATCTCCTAACTCTAAAGCCAATTTATAAGTATTCCCTTCTTCTTCTCCTGGACAATGAGCTGGATCGAATCCATGACCATGAAAAATAGCTTTTTTTACAATATCCGCAACCTCACCAGCTTCTCCCGTAAGTCCTAATGCTGCATTTAATATGCGTCCACCGAAGTCGTTATTTGCATTCCATGTACGTAATGTTGCTTCTTGATATTGATCTAATTCACAAATTTGATTGATATTCATTACAGCTTGTCCTCCCTTTGATTCACTAACTAATTTAGTTGCTGCATATACACCGTTTTCCATTGCTTTCATTTTGTTTTCCCCTCTCTTTAACAAACTCCTAATCCCATTGGACGGTTTTCAATCATATATTTATCAGCTTGATCTATAATAAGAAGTGCCACCTCTGATTGGTGTCTCCTTAATGCTTTTGCCATTTCTGGTAAACTCATATCTTGTTTCCACATTTCACGAAATCGTATAATGTCCCTTTCATCCCAAATGAAGTTAGCTTCTTCTAAAGCGATGTATATTTTCAAACGTGATTCCTTCATCGCTTCATGATTTCTTACTACGCTCATAAGCGAACCTACCTTCTAAAAATCATTATTTTATCTTTTCAGTAAAGTTAGTATGCACGCGATCAACTTTACCATTAACCCAAATTGCAACTTGCTCGCTATTACATATTGTTCAAAGATATCATAACGATCATCTTGTTTGGTTGTGCATGGTAATTCATCCGTACCCTTTGCACTCTTTGGAACTTGGACACGTACATCAGCATATGTAACGCGTCCAGTTCCTTTCTTTACATTAACTTTCATTACATCGAATTGACAAATTGCTGGCTCTACATCGAAAATATTTAATTGTTTAGGCATTTACCATCGAACTCTTTTCGATGAGGCTCAGTAACTCACTTGCGCCTTCTTTACTTAAATACATTCTTCCGTATTGATACTAGATACAAAAACTTCAAGTTCTTGACGATCAATCTCTATTGTTGAAAAGACTATTGAAGCATTACAAAAACATAAAATAAAAATAAATGCTGATAAATTAAGATTGGGTCAAGCATATTTAGATTATGATTTAGTTGTATGTAACAAAATGGGTAAACTGGTTTATCGCGATGGCTTTCATGATACATTTAAAACCTATTTGAAAAAATCCGGATTAAAAAACATTAGATTTCATGATTTACGAAACACCCATGCAACGCTTCTTTTAATACAAGGAGTACATCCAAAGATTGTAAGTGAACGATTGGGCCATAAGGACATTTTCATAACTTTAAATCGCTATTCACATGTTTTACCGGAATGCAAGAGGATGCTGTTAAAACATTTAGTGAGAGACTATTCGGATAGCAATGTTTGCAAAATGTTTGCAAATACAAAAAATGCGGTTTCTCTTTTCACGAGAAACCGCATTACATCAATAATTTTGTTAAATTTTAAACTGACTTGTATACAAATCAAAGTAGAATCCTTTCTTTTCCATAAGAGATTCATGATTTCCTCTTTCAAAAATACTACCATCTTTAATTACAAGTATTTGATCTGCTTTTTCAATTGTTTTGAGTCGATGAGCGATTACAAAACTTGTTCGCCCTCTCATTAAATTATTTAATCCAGATTGAATTTGTAATTCTGTTCTCGTATCAATATTAGATGTTGCTTCGTCGAGAATTAATATATCTGCATCTGCTAAAATCGCTCGTGCAATCGCAAGGAGTTGTTTTTGTCCTTGACTTAAATTCGAACCTTCTGAAGCAATTTCCGTTTCATATTGATTCGGTAGATGTTTTATAAAAGAATGTGCTGATGCTGCTTTTGCTGCTGCAACTACTTCTTCATCACTTGCATCTAAACGTCCATATCGAATATTTTCCATAATCGTTCCTGCGAATAAATACGTATCCTGTAAAACAACCCCTATTTTACTCCGCAAAGAATTAATATCATAATCCTTTATATCTTTTTCATCAATGCTAATTTGCCCTTTTTGAATGTCATAAAAGCGAGTTAACAAATTAATAATTGTTGTTTTTCCTGATCCAGTTGGACCGACTAAAGCGATTGTCTCCCCAGGATTCGCCTCGAGACTCACATCTTTTAAAATCATGTTGTCCTGTGCGTATCCAAATGAAACTTTCTCAAGCCTAACATGTCCTTGTAAATTTTGTACAAGGACTGCATCTTTTTTATTTTGAATTTCTGGTACTTCATCCATAATTTCAAAGACACGTTCTCCTCCAGCAACTGCCGCTTGAATCGTATTCATTAAAGTTGCAAATTGACTAAGTGGTCTTGAAAATTGTCGAGAATAATTAATAAAAGCTGCAATGACACCTACTGTTGTCATTCCGTTTAATACCATTACCGATCCAGTTCCAATTACAAGCCCCATTCCTAAGTTATTAATAAAGTTCATACTTGGAAAAATAAATGCTGAAAACGTTTCAGCCTTCGTTGCTGAAATTCTTAGCTGTTCGTTAATTTCATTAAAGTTATGTACGGTTTCTTTTTCTTTTCCGTATAACGTAGTTACGTCTGCGCCTGTAATAGCTTCCTCAATAAATCCATTTAATTCTCCTAAATCCTTTTGACGCTTCGCAAAGTTTTTCCCACTATAAGCAACTAGTTTTTTCGTAACGAAAAACATAATAGGTACTGTAATTAAAGTTACAATCGCTAAAATCCAATCTAATGAAAACATCGCAATTGTTACACCTATAAACGTTAACGCTGATGAAATGATTTGCACAACACTTTGTGTCAAAGCTTGATTTAAGTTATCAATATCATTTGTCACACGGCTCATTAAATCACCTTGAGAACGTACATCAAAGAATCGTAGAGAAAGTGTTTGGATTTTTTCAAAAATATCTTGTCGTATTTTTTGTATAGTCTTTAATGCAACATTAATCATTACAAATGTTTGTAACCATGTTAATAATACGGTTATCCCATATATTGCAATGAGTAGCATGCACATTCTGGCTGTCCCGCTTAAATCCTTCGGTACAATGTATTCATCAATGATGACCCCCATATAATATGGCCCAAGTAAACCTAGTAATGTCGTGATAAATACAAGAATAATAACGAACATAAGAGATGCTTTTTGATACCCCATATAGTTCCATACTCGCATTATAGTTCCTTTAGTATTCTTAGTTTTTCCCGAATTCGGATTGTTACGTCCACCTTTATTTCCAAATTGTCCTTGAAAATTACGCACGCTCTTCCCCTCCTTCTTGCTGCAGGCTACCACCTTGGGAAAGATAAATTTCCTGATACACTTCACAAGTTGCCAATAAATCCTCATGCGTACCATTTCCAACTAATTCACCGTTATTCAAAACGAGGATTTTATCAGCATCTATAATAGAAGATATTTTTGATGCAATTAAAAATGTCGTTGTGCCACTATATCTTGTCCTTAACGCTTCCTGTATTACAGCTTCTGACTTCGCATCAACTGCCGATGTAGAATCGTCTAATACAAGAATAGATGGCTTTCTCACTAGGGCTCTTGCAATAGATATACGTTGTTTTTGACCACCAGATAGATTGGTTGCACCTTGTGTTAAGTTATATTCATAAGAGTCTTCCAGCTTATTGATAAACTCAGTCGCACAAGCAGATGAAGATGCTAATTCCAATTCATCATAAGTTGCATCTTCTTTGCCATAACGTAAATTCTCTTCTATACTGCCTGAAAAAAGAAGTGCCTTTTGTGGAACGAAGCCAATGGAAGCACGAAGTTTTTGCAAATCGTACGCTTTCACATTAACATCATCTATACATATTTCACCTTGATCAACATCGTAAAGTCGTGGCAATAGTTTCGCCAATGTAGATTTACCACTTCCGGTCGATCCAATAATCCCTATTTTTTCACCTTTACGTACAGTAAAGGAAATATCTTTTAAAACATATTCATTATTTTTCGTATAACTATAGCTAACATTTTTAAACTCTACATTACCACCCACTTGTTTTGGTTCATATACGTCGCCTTCAGTTGTAATATCAACTTCAGTATGTAAGACTTGTTGTACACGATCAGCTGATGGAAAAGCACGGGCAATTTGAATAAATACCATACTAATAGACATAAGTGACATTAAAATGATATTTAAATAGTTAATAAAAGCTAAAATGGCCCCTACTTGGAGTGTACCGTTAAAAACTTTCTCGCCACCAATCCATAAAGTTGCTACAATTCCGCTATTTACAACTAGCATAATAATTGGCATCATCAATGAAATAATTTGTATTGCACGAATATTTATTTCAGTTAAACTTGTATTAACTTTCTCAAACTGTGCGATTTCATATTTTTGTCTTACATATGCTTTTATAACACGTACACCGGATAAATTTTCTTGTAGCTTTGTGTTTACTTTATCTAATGCTTCTTGTACTCGCTTAAATGAACCGCTCGATTGACCTGCAATCAATACAATTGCAACTAATAATACGGGTACCACAACAAGTAAAATTGGAAATAGGTCTCTCGCTGTTACAAAGACTATAATGATACTTCCAATAAATAATAACGGTCCACGGACAAGTACACGTAACGTCATCGTCATTGCCGATTGAATAGATGTAATATCATTTGTCACGATTGTTAATAATTTACCTGTTCCAAATGAATCACGATTTTTGCTAGAAAATGTTTCTATTTTCGCAAACACATCTTTTCGTATGTCTGTAGCGAAATTAATAGCTGCTTTTGTAGAGTACATCATACAGCCAAGTCCACCAATTAATCCAAGCGCCGCCGCTCCTATCATTAGAAGCCCCATTTTTATTACATAATTCAAATCCCGGTTTGCAATTCCAACATCAATAATATGTTGCATAATTGTCGGTTGAATTAAGTCCATCGCAACCTCAAGTACCATAAATAGCGGTCCAATAATAGCGAAGAACATGTATGGTTTTAAATACTGTAACAACTTGCGAAATGATTTCATACATAATCTCCTTTTTTCATGAAATTACCATTGAATAATTCATATTCCTCCTTATTTAAGCGATATAGTCTGTAATTTCTTCATTAGTCCTATTATATTATGTAAATTAATATTTAACATTATTAAATGATAAGTTTTAAATCATTTTTAGTCAATAAAATGGAACTTTAATCTACCAGGCATTTTCACTGCCAGTTGATGTGAATACTCTTTAACTTAATAAAAACCGCATTCTCATTTAGTAAGAATGCGGTTTTCCCATCTATATTTGTTCAATTTTAAAATCGAAAACCTCGGTCTCGAATCCATTATTTTCAGAAGGACTACACGTATAAAAACCAATTTTAACAGGCTCATTACCTATGTCCTCCATCAAATGAGCGATTCTTATTTGTTCCCATCGCTGACTCGTTTTCACATATATTGTATAATCGCCAAGTTTTCGAATAATTCGAAAACGTAATTGTTGCTTAGCAAACTCATTTGGATAGTCTTGCGTTGACCAATCAGAATAGCCATTATTCGTTACGACAGCACCTAAATGTGATGGGCCCTCAGGAATATATTCTAAAGATGTTTTTAACCAACACTTCTCAGAAATCATAACAAATAAACCCGCTTGATCGTATGTCGCATTTGGATTCATGCGCAATTGAACCTCAGCCTGAAAATCTGTCATTATCTCATCATAAAATACATGGCCATTCATTACTTCAAAACCATAATGGGTTTTCAGCCAAAAATCTGTTTCTTCTTTCGAATGGACAATGAATGTATCATTGTCTTCAAGTTTGTAAAATTTAGGTGCGTTCATTACAGTAAGTTGCTCAATATGATTTGGTATATATGATGTTTTCATAATTCCTCCATAAAAAAGCATTTAAATTAATATTTAAAACTCAGTTAATACCGGGAATTTATAACCTTTAAAATCTAATTCTTTATTACTTCGAACCATTAAATACTTACTAGTCTGTAATTCTGTATATTGTACATCATCAATTCCTAATTGATCTGGGTAGAAATAAAATTCAATCTCCGTAAATTCCCCAGAGATTTCCTCACATAATTCATCTAAAATCGGAATTACCGGCGCAAATACTCCAAATAATTTTAGTTTTTGATTTTCTACTGTAAAAACAATCAGCGCATCTAATTTCTCTGAATAATAAAGGTTTTCATTCCATGTTGAATCATACATATTTAAATAAAACGAAGAGCGGTAATTTAACGTTGAAAATTTATTAGAAAGCCTTTGGCCATTTTCAATAATCTCATGTATTAATTGTCTATCCTCTTCATTATAAAAATCTAACTTTTTAAGTTGAGAATCTTTGTAACCTTTATTTTCGTATGATACTGTCATCAAATATTCTTGCACAATTTGAAAACCAAATGGTTTATATAGTTCCGGATTTTCAGTAAACAAGACCGCACACTCGCATTGCTCATCAATTTCCTCTATCATCTTACTAAACAATTGTTTCATTAATCCTCGTCTACGATAATTCGGATGTGTCATTACTGATTGAATACCCGTTGCATTTATTTTTTCACCATTAATTAAAAGCGGAAGTGAAAATGCCGCAACATTTGCAATCGCATTATCATCTTGTAAAAATGATAATGCTTTATATGTATAATCCCAATACCCTTTCTCTGAAAAATCCTGCAATGTTTGGCTCGTAATCCCAAACACTTCTTCAAATAAAGGAAATAACTGTTCTCTTCTCGGTTCTTCTAATAGAAAGTTTGCCATTTTTTCAACATTCCCCATGTTGTCCCTCCATACGTCGATTCCATTAATTTAGATATACTTATATGACCTACTCTCAAAAAATAGGCCTTTCAAATCAATATAGTATCATAAAACTTTTAAAAATGGTTTAATTTATTTTATGTTTTGATTATTAAAAAACAAGTCGAATAAACTAGTATTAAGATTTTTGAATAATATCATGTTTATTATATAACAAATGGTGCTTCCTACTTATCTTTCCGATAATAGAAATACACCATTTTATGCAAATATAATTCACCTATTCTTTGGTTCCCTCAAGTCGCTCCTTCGTACTAATTTCTTCTCCCTTCACTCGCTTTTCAAACGTCTTTCTCCAACTAGTAGACAGTGCATTTACTTCTAAAATCCTTTTTAATCCTTCAGAGTTTTGTTTTTCTTTATGCATTATGCGATTCGCAAACAAAATTGACACACCTTTTGAATCAGGCTTCAACAATTTTAAAGTATCTACCGGTAATATCCACCCTTCTTTTAATACTCGAAAATAAAAACCTGTGTATCCTGTATCTTGAAAATATAATGGCAACTTTGGAATATTATATTTCTTCGCTAATTTAAAACAAGGTTGTCTTGGCTGCGTTACTTGTACAATCGCTTCTCCGAGTTGAAACGTGTCACCAATACAAACATCTTCTTCACGCATTCCGCTTACTGTTATATTTTCACCGAAAGCCCCATATACAAGTTCCTGATTCAACTCTTTTTCCCAGTAAGGATAGTGGTCACCAGTATAAACACAAACCGCTTTATCTACCCCTCCATGATGAACTAAATCCGCCTGTCCATCTCCATTAAACTTTAAAAATGATAAAAAAACAGGTTCCTTTACTTGCTTTTTATTTATCCCTGTTTGAATTAACTTCCCACCATACATAACCTCTTTTGGCAATCCTAGATTTAAAGATAGGATTTCATATACTTTAGTCATTCAAATCCCTCCTCTTACTTGCGGCACAACTTTTCAAAAGACTCATTTATTATTTCAAATCCTCTATCTATTTCTTCGTTTGAGATAACTAGAGGTGGTAAAAAGCGTAGTACATTATCAAATATCCCCGCTCCAATACTTATAAGCCCATTCTTCCAAAAATCTTCAATTAGCTTTACTGTTAGTTCTTTTGCAGGTTCTTTCGTTATGCGATTCGTTACAAGTTCCATTGCAACCATCGCACCGATTCCACGAACATCACCAATCACTTCGTACTTTAATTGCATTTGATGTAGATGTGACATTATTCTATTTCCAATTTGCTGAGCCCTTTCAACTAGATTTTCTTCTTCCATTATTTCAAATACAGCAAGACCGGCTGCACATGATAACGGACTCCCGGCAAAAGTTCCACCAATTTGTCCTCTCCCAGGAATGTCCATCAACTCCGCACGACCGACAATAGCACTTAATGGTAAACCGCCAGCAATTGATTTTGACAAAGTCATTATGTCAGGTTCTATATGAAAATGTTCCGTTGCAAACCATTTCCCTGTTCGGCCAAATCCAGTTTGCACTTCATCCATTATCATTAAAATACCGTATTGATTACAAATTTCTCGTAATCGTTTTACAAATGAAATGGAAGGAACAATAAACCCACCCTCTCCTTGTACTGGTTCCATTACGATCGCTGCTACTTTTTCAGGTGATACTTCTTCTAAAAACTTTTCAAACTGATAGATGACTTGAGAATCCACTTCTTCAGGAGAAACTCCTTCTTCAGCTCTGTAATAGTACGGATACGGCAATATATGCATGTCTGAAACGAACGGACCAAATCCTGCTTTATATGGAGTTTCTTTGGTCGATAGAGACATTGTCATTAATGTTCTCCCATGAAATCCTCGTTCAAACGAAATTACTTTACTCCTCCCTGTTACTTTACGTGCGATCTTTACAGCATTTTCAATCGCTTCCGCACCACTATTGGCAAACATCGTTTTTTTCTTACTTGTACCTGGCACTTTCTCATTAATTTTCTCCGCTAAAGTAATATAATTTTCATATGGAGTTACATGAAAACAAGGATGTATAAATGATTCTGCTTGTTTTTGTACCGCTCTTACAACTTTCGGATGACAATGTCCAACATTTTGCATACCAATTCCACCAGCAAAATCAATAAACTGATTTCCATCTACATCTGTTATTATCGCTCCCCTTGCTTCTTTTACATATAAAGGCGTTAAATGATATATTCCTGTCGGTACAGCCTCCTCATACCTTTTTTGAAGTACTTGTGAATAACTGCCCGGTAATACACTAGATTTCAACAATTCTTCTTCACCTCATCTAATTTTTTAATCAATCCATTTCTGATAAAGTGATTATATATCCCACAAAACCATTGTTCAATTCAATTATTTATATAATAATGATAGGTATATCCTATGATTAAACTTGAGGTGATTTCAATCGAATTACGACAATTAGAATACTTTTTAGCTGTTTCGAAAGAATTACATTTCACAAAAGCAGCCGAGAAATTAAATATTTCACAACCTTCACTAAGCCAACAAATACGTGCATTAGAACATGAAGTAGGCATGCCACTTTTCGATCGAATTGGTAAAAAAATATCTTTAACTGAAGCAGGAAGAGTTTTATTATCGCACAGTAAAACAATCTTTCACGAAGTCGAACAAGCTCGTTCTGCCATTCAAGATTTAAATGGATTACATCATGGTTCCTTAACAATAGGATCTTTGTTAACCGTAGTAAATTATTTACTACCACCAGCTATATTAGATTTCAATAAGCAATATCCAAATATCGAACTCTCTGTGTTGGGGCTTCGTACAGGAGAAATTCGTGAAAAATTATTACAAAATGAATTAGATATTGGTATTACATTTCTCCCGGTGCAAGATAAAGAGATTGTTTCTATCCCACTATATAAAAGTGAACTTACATTAGTTGTGCCAACCAGCCATTCTTTAACTGAACGTAAGTATGTATCTATTGAAGAATTACAGGGCTATCCTTTAATTCTTCTACCTAAAAATTTCTATTTAACAGAACTAATTACATCTCATTGCCAAAACTTTAACTTTAAACCAAAGCCAATTTTAGAAATTAGTACAATGGAATCTTTAATTCAAATGGTCGCACAAGGTATGGGGATTACCGTGTTACCAAAACCGTATATAGACTTTTTGCAAAATGAGCACATACAAGCTATTAAAATTGAAAATCCTACTCCGACAATAGATATAGGACTTATTTATAGGAAAGATAAATATATGTGCGCTGCTACCCGAGAATTTATTGAACAACTAAAGTTAACAGTACATTCTCTACAAAATTAAACATAAAAAGAGATTATCCTATGCAGCCGTTACACAACGCCCTATTAGAATAATCTCTTTTTATAATGATATAAAACATTACATTTTATGGTTTCTTTTCTAATAACCTATTATTCATTATAAGTGCTAAATTATTATCGTATTATTAAGCTACACATCGGCGATATTTTATGTCTATTTCGTATTGGTGTTAGCAAGTCCGTTTGCAAACTTGTTAGCACATTTTTATAAAAATTATATAATGCTTCACAAAGTAGGAATCCGTTTCGATCAATCTTTTTTCAAAATGGATTCCTTTTTGTCTCTTATCAATATTCAAATGTTACAGTAGTACCATTAAAACCATCAAAACAATTAGAGCAATTAGAGCAATTAGAGCAATTAGAACAATTAGAGCAACCACCACAACCAAAACAACTAAAGCAACCGAAGCAACCAAAACAACGGAATCCACCACAACGACCACCGCCACAACGACCACCGCCACCACAACGACCACAACCGCCACAGCGACGAGCATCATCTGTAATATAGTAATATGGATATTGGTTTTGCTGGTCCCAATACACAATATTTCCAGACTGATAATCATTAAGGCTTAACGCTTGTAGTTCTTGTTGAAACTTATTCATTTTCATGACCTCCGTTTATAAACTACAACCCCATCGATGCTTTCCTATATTTCTGCTCGTTAAATCTAAGTAGAAATAGCGCTATAAAGTAAAACTTTAATCAGTGGGGCGTTTACGGGCAGCCCGACTCCCATCTAACTTCTTTGCTCCAGTCGAATTTTGAGGTGGGAGTTTTACTGCCCACAAATAGCGGGTTAAACTAAGTTCAATACGTACACCTACAAAATATGACCTATCACTAGATGATGTACCTTGTTCATATACCTATTTTTAGGTTGTTTTTACTATGGGCTCATTTTTACAAATGGAAATTATAAAATATGAATTTAAACAATAACATTTAGATTTATGTTATCATTTTCTAGTTCTATAGTCGTATATTCCATAATTTTGTTTGGTCATCTTCGTATTTCCAATATGCACTCCCATCATTATTTTTCTTCGCTTCAATAACTGCTAAATCAGAGCTAATTTTATAAGTATTTATAATTAGTGCTTTCTGCTAAGAAAAGTCTATTTTTATGAATGGCAAATCAGCGATGTTTTATGTCTATTCCGCATACGTGTTAGCACTTTTTTATATTTCTTCTATTGCATACACCTTCATAATTTCAATATATTTGCCCTTACCACATGGACATGGTTGCTCTCTTCTATATGATTCTTCCCAGCTCATTTAAACACACCTCTTTAACTACTTAATTTATATTATTATATAAAAAAGCCCTGCCACAAGGCAGAGCGAGTAAGATGGATTACACGTATCATATAACAATTTATATCAGTAACACAAAAGATCATAATTTCATCTTCACTAAAATAAAACCACGTTCATATAATCCCTAAAGCAGTAGCTATCAAACGGATAGCTATTTTTTTATTCTCATAAAAACTATCACGCCTTATCATCAATTCATTATAAACATAGGAATCTTTGACTTTCTCACTCCCAAAATACTTCAATTCAATTATCTGACGTTGATCATTATCAAGAGCATATTTCAATGTCCGTTCAATTTGTTTAAAACGTATCTCATGATTCTTATCGTCACCTTTCATTTTCCAACGATAGTACCCCACTTGCCAGCTACATTTACTCGCATACCCATGTAAGCAAAATGTAGATTTCGGTGGTTCTGCATTTTCTTGAAAGCTTTTTCAGCGCTGTACATCTGCTTGATGTCAAAAACACCTTCGTTCTCGCACTTTACAAACTTCATGAATTCTGTCATTGGCATTTGATATCTCTTTAACTTTAAGGGTATATTCTCATGTCTTACCCAATATGCAAGAAGATGCAGCGAAAACATTCGCGAAGAGTATATTTCGATATGTGTTTACAAAATGTTTGCAAACACATATCGAAATGCTCAAAAGCATTGATTTAAAGGCATCTATAGCACATTGAAATAAAACATTACATATAAACTCATGTAATTTTAGTGCACCTTTTTTGAGATTGGAATATATTTTGTAAAATACGCCCCCACTAGCAACAATACGATTGAGACTAGCCAAGTAAAAATACCGCCAAAATGAAGCCAATATGCAAACAAATTTAAGGTTGCAATTAAAAAGCAACAAATAGAAGTTAATGAACTTTTTAATCCTTTTATCCCCGCTTTTTTTCTTTTTTGATATGTTATATACATCAAAGCGACTAGAAAAAGGATTAGAACAATTAGTAACATAGCTTGTAGCAATGGCAATCCCTCCTGTCTATTCCCACCCCTTCATTTCACCATCTTATTCCTTTTTAATCTTTAGGAGTCATTTCATTTTTCTCTTCTCTCCAAAAGTCAGCATAAGTTTTATTTTTAAAGTTCACATTCACTTCGGAAAACGGAAGGCTTTCTCCAACTTTCAATGAGTACCACTCGTTTAAAAGTGGCGATCCGAAGCAAATATTCAATGTACGATCCTGCAAATCAATTAATACAGAATGCAAAGTCCCAAACCACTCTTCATAATTATGCACCGTCACCCCGATAGGATATTCTTCTTCTACTAATCCTTTTAAAGATTCCATGCTCACCTGTTCATTTCGATTTAAATACTCATGTAAAATGTGATATCTTTTTGTAGATTGTTCTAATTTCCTATTATTTAATTTCTGAATAGGTGAACTGACTGCATGGTTTGTTGATACGGTAAAAGCTTGACTTTCCTCATTAATTGTTGTTATTGATTTATGCCCGTCAAATATTTCAATATGTGCTGCGTTTAAAGGATCCGCTACAATTATATTAATATTACTTGCTATAGGCATTTCTTTTATTAAAGATGTAGCTTCATGCGTATTTCTACATTTCTCCAATATTACTCGAATTACCGCAAAACATTGCAAACCATTTACCATCGGTTTTCTTAAACCTTCAATATTCCCTACAGGTTGACCACATGCTGAAAATGTAATAGATAACCCATGCTCATTAACTCCTTCTGTTCGGCCAAAATATTGAGTAGAAAAGCCACTATGTGCATATGCACCTTCAACATGCGTCGAACAAAAACGCATATCATCTATTTTGGGTGATAAATCAAAATTTCTTAATACATATGTATGCTTTAAATCAGTTTTTTTAGGTAATACTGCACAATGACTACAACCTGCTTTTAATAATGTCTGATAATAATACATCATATTCCTTGAAGGAATTTTCAATACTTCGCAAAAGCCTTCAATTTCTTCATTAATTCCTGGACAATATTGTTTTAGTACATTTCTAGATTCTGTCCAATGGTTATCCCATATTAAATTTTCTTGCTGTATAAATTGTGGAATAAGATACGGATGTTTCTTTACGAATTCTCCTTGTTGCTTACCAATTTCATAATGATTTCCTTTTAGTGACGAAAAATACCCCTTTATTTGATACACATTAAATTCCCCCTCACATTGAATATATCCATATTATACCAAAATCTTCTTGTTCATTCTTGATGTTTTTCGCTCTTTTCCACATACATTAACAATCCTTTTTTCTTTTCAATCAGGTCAGTTAATAACTATTTGATACCTACTCAAAACATTGTTAAAATTACAGTAAGAACAAGTGTTCGAGAGGTTATTAGGATGAGCACAGTATTTCGAAACTAGTTAAAATAATATCAATTGGAATAAACTCTACATTGAACCTGTTTATTAGCGTTCAACTAATTATGAAAATGCGAAAACTTGTATTTCAAAGGGATGCAAATGGCCATATTGTTCAGTTAAAGAAAGAATTTTTTAAATCACCCATTTATTATGATAAAGGGAGTAATTGTATATGAATAAAAGCAAACCAGTTGATGAATTGACTATTGAAGACTTGAAACAAAACCCGATATGGGAATGGGCAATAGATGAAGAGGAAAATGAAGAGTGCGATGAAACGTGGGTAAAACCAGTGGAAACTATAAATTTCACAGAAGAATTAAACGGTTCAATAGTACTGGGCGAATTAATAATACATAATGATGAGAAATCCCCTATGATGTGTAGTATTGATATTGAAAATAACGAGGTATTAATTAGTTCCATTGTTTTTTATAACGAAAAAGAAAATGAGTATTTTGCTATAGAAGATGTAGTGAAAAAGGTTGAGATGCCAATCTCAATTAATATTTATCTCACAATTAATGGAGAGCCTAGATTTTTAAAATTCTCTGCAAATAAAATTGATATTTATAAAAACACTATAAAAACTAACTTAAATTAAATTCAAATTGAAGTTAGGAGAATACTCATTAAGTAAAAAATGGGAAACCATTATAATTAACGGTTTCCCATATATCCTCCTATTTTCAATGTTTATATAAATTTATACTAAATAATCCCCTTTTCCACCAATGTCTCTGCGATTTGAACTGAGTTCCAAGCCGCACCTTTTAATAAATTATCAGAAACAATCCAAAGATGGAATCCTTTTGGCGTATCCGGATCTTTGCGTATTCTACCTACAAATGTATCTCTTTTACCCTCTGCATATAATGGCGTTGGATAAATTTGTTCACTAGGATTATCTTGTAAAATAACACCTGGTGCATTCAGTAGTACTTCTTTAATTTCTGCAACGGTCGCTTCTTTTTCAAGTTCAATATAAACCGATTCAGAATGCCCCGATACAACTGGAACTCTGACGCAAGTAGCTGCCATTTTCAGATTTGGATCTTCTAAAATTTTCTTCGTCTCTTGAATCATCTTTACTTCTTCGAATGTGAAATCGTTGTCTGTAAATATATCCACTTGCGGCAAAACATTAAATGCAATTGGATAATGTTTTTTATCTTTTTTCGCTGGTAATATAGTACTCTTCACTTCTTCTCCTGTAAGTATTGACTTAGCCTGTTCTTTTAATTCATGAATCGCATGAATTCCTGATCCTGATACGGCTTGATACGTTGAAACAATAATTCGTTCTATACCAAATGATTTCCGAATAGGTTGAAGAGCTGTTACCATCTGTAGTGCTGAGCAATTCGGAACTGCAATGATCCCTTTATGTTTCCTTAAAGTATGTGCATTTACTTCTGGAACGACGAGTGGTACATCGTGTGCCATTCGGTATTCACTTGTGTTGTCAATTACAATTGCACCACTAGAAACTGCATGATTTACATATTGTCTAGAAACTTCTCCTCCCGCACTAAAAAATGCAATGTCTACACCTTCAAAACTAGTTGATTTTGTCTCTTGTACAATTATCTCTCGTCCTTTAAATTGCACTACCTTACCAGCGGATCGTTTTGATGAAAGCAATATAACTTCAACTATATTAAATTTAGTTTCTTTCTCTAACAGTTCAATAATTTTCTGCCCAACTGCACCTGTAGCTCCAACAACAGCTACATGATAACCTTTTTTGATCATCTTTTCTCCTCCAATATCACTTAAATGAATATTGCTACAATTTCATTTTATAAAGAATTTAATCATTTGGAAAATTGAAATACATGATATAATCATTCACAAATTATGATAATAAAAGAGGGATTGCTTATGGAAATGAGACATGTTAAAACATTTTGTGCGATTGTTAAATATGGTGGTTTTTCTAAAGCTGCTCATGCGTTAGGTTATGTGCAATCTACTGTGACAGCGCATATGAAAGCATTAGAGAACGATTTACATCTCCCTCTTTTCGATCGATTAGGGAAAAAAGTACTTCTTACAAAAGCAGGTCGTCAATTTCATCCTTATGCCCTAGAATTACTTGCTATTTATGAAAAAGCGCAAGAAATCCCTCAAAATAGTGATAATTTAGAGGGAACATTAACAATTACCTCTAACGAATCATTAGCAGTGTATCGTTTACCACAATTATTACGTACTTACAAACAGGAAAATCCGAAAGTAAATATCGTACTGGAAACAACTACAAACGAACAAGCAATGAATAAGCTGCGTGAAGGAGAAACAGATGTTATTTTCATAATTGGAGAAAGTATGGAACATAATGATTTTATTACGTGTAATTTATGTAATGAAACATTTGGATGGATTTTCCCTGCTCATTTCCCTTCAAACACTGATCCGCTCCTTTTATTACAAAATACTCAATTTATATTTACTGAACAAAGCTGCGGCTATAGACCGATGGTAGATCGTTTTTTACGTCAAAGTGGGAATATTCCCGCTAAAACATTCGAAACTTCCAATGTTGAAGTCATTAAACAATCTGTGATGTGTGAGTTAGGAATTTCAATTCTCCCTTACATCGTTGTACAAGAAAGTTGTCAAAAAGAGCAACTCTGTTTTCAGCCCATCGAAACTCCAGCAGTCATTCAAAGCCATGTAATCTATCATAAATCTAGATGGATATCACCCGTTTTACAATCGTTTCTTACATTATTAGAGAGAATAGAATAGAAAAGTAAGCGAGTAATAACAAAAATGAGTAACTGCTCTAAAAAGCAATTACTCATTTTTGTTAAAACATTTGTGTTCATAACAGTAAAGGTGTTTCAAAATCAATATGTATATTATTTATTAGCTTGTACCTCACCTGCAATTAATTTACTACCTGAATATGTACCTTTTTGTATAAAAACTTGATTAATTAATTCTTTTTGCTCCTTTTCTGACATTACTCCTTTCCCTTCTCCTAAATTTCCACTTTGCAATTTCCAAATCTTGTTGTGGTCCACATCAACCTTTTCATATTTTCCTTGTTTCCATCGTTCTAAAATATCCACATATGTACTTTTTTGTGCAACATCATTACTATTTATAATTTCAAGTAAACTTTCAACACGTTCTTGTGTAATAAAAATATAGCCCCACTTTTGATCAGCTTTTGTTTTTTGATGTGCCATTTCATGTAATGCTGTCTGTATGTTCTCATCTGTCCATTTGAAATTTTTATTAAAGCCACTATTCGGCAATGAATAATTTCCATTTTCTAATATCTTCGCATCTTCGGCTTTTAAATTACTATCAGCTAATACTTCTACTGCTGGAGCGGCTGGTGATACCTTTTTCGCAGCTGGTTTACTGTGATTCAAATAATACAATATCCCATATGTTAAACCTACCCCAATTACTACCATCCCCGCGATAATTCCTAATACTTTAAATAGTGTTTTCATCTCGCCTGTTTCCTCCCACATAGCCCTTTTCATAATTTCTATCTATCAAAAACAGATGTAGCTTCTCTTTTTTCGCAACTTACTGCAATTCATTTTTTCATATTAATTAACATAAATATAACTATTACTTTCCAGAAATGTAGTAACTCCATCCTCATCGTTACTTTTGGCAATAAATTTAGCGACGGATTTTAATTCTTCAACAGCATTGCTCATCGCTACGCCAATCCCACACTTTTCTATCATTTCCATATCATTGTAGTCATCTCCAAATGCAATTACTTCAGATACATCTCGATTTAAGTGCTGTAGAACATGCTGAATGCTATTCCATTTTGAAACATCCGTATGCATAATTTGACATAATGTTCCGTTATCTGTAATGACTGCCTTACACTCATCAGGCAATTCCTTAGTGAACTCCTTATTTATTGAGCCATTAGTACAAACAATTAATTTAGAAGCTTTTTCAAAGTTTAATTTTCTTATATCCATGACTTCACACGGCACATCACCAAAATAATCAGTAACATCAAAATTTGAGTACAGCTTATCATTTATTTCAAGACAAATCTGATGAAGATTATACTTTTTTGCTATTTCTATAATTTCTAAAATATTATTTTTAGAAATCTTCATTTCATATAAAATATCATTACCTTTAAGAACTAGAGCTCCGTTATAACAAATGATAATCTCACTTTTTAACACGTTGGGAATATACTGTTTTATAGCCCTTGGAGGCCTTGCCGTAGCAAAAATCAATTCGTCTCCATTATTTTTACATTCCCTCAAAATATTAATAGATTTCTCTGAAATTGTTTTATCACTTCTTAATAAAGTCCCATCAAGATCTGAAATAATAATCTTTTTCATACTTACATTTATTCTCCTTTCACAAATAATAACTCGAAACATTGATTATTTGTTGAATCAACTGAGCTTTTACGGGTAGTTAATCTCTACCTACTTTTGGTCTCAATTCAATTTTGAGTCTCATTTTCATTTATTACATATTTTCTATTTCCTGAATCATATATGTATTTCCTTATATTGTATTTCTTTTCTTTATAAATTGAAAGATTATTCCGTCAAAAATCCCCATCTTTTTCAAATGCAAATCCCACTCTAAGCATTTCGTTTTAAATTTATAAAAATATGTGCTAGCCTAATATTTTTAGTAGCTGCATAAATATGAGTTTATTGTATGATGGTTTAACATTTTCAAACTTTGATTATATAAGGTTTTAGAGGACATATCAGCGACCATTTCCCTCTTACCATTACTAAGAAGTATTCGTTTAGTTTGCATTTTTGTTTGCAATCTGGTTTGCAAACTTGTTAGCACTTTTTTATATTTCTTCTATATACTTAACTGCTAGCTCTTCTAATTTCTTTTCTCTATATTTGGTTACTGTAAAAAAATGAATGACTGGCATTTCCCCATTATGCTTCGTTTATAAATTCGGGTGAACTCTTCATACTTTTTTAACTTCTCTTCATTCACTTTCATTTTCTGCGAGCGATCTACCTCAACTGCATGAAGTATATTTCCTTCATCACGGAACTTCACATTTGGGACAATCTTCTTTTTCTCTTCATTCTTTTTATATCGTATTTCCGTTTCAATCTGCCAATCATACGGGCAGAATAAGTGTAACCAAGATTCGTTTCTAAGTAACGCATGTATTTCATATCACCAATCAACCCAGCAACTCTACATACTTATAAAAGGATTATTTTATAAAAATATAAACTTGCAAAATACTTACTAGTGTACTAAGTTATTAATCCAATCCTTCTATTAAATTTATTCATATATTAATAGCAAACCGAGAAAAGGAGGTTTTTATTTGGCTGAGCATACAAAATGTGTTTGCGAACAATTAGAAAGATTACAGTTAGGTACAGAAGTAGATGTTTTCCTCACAGGAACAACACTTGAGGATCTCATTTTCACTAACTTTAATCCAGATAATTTTTGTGTAACATTTGTGGATAATACAACAGAACCTGGCTCTATAATTGTTTTGGACTGTCGTGATATTCAAGCGCTGAGAATTGAAGCTGAGTAGAGTAAAGATGGGGCTTTGAAAAAAGCCCCATTTCGTAATTCCCTAAGCATATTTCAATATAAATTATAAAATAGAGGAGCCGGAAAAATGTCAGTTTTCATAAACTATGCTATTACTCCCAAAGTATTTAATCCTAATCTAACGTCTCTTCCGAATAACCAATCTTCTTTTATCCCAACCAAAAAAGAGCATTCTAAAGATATTTGCTATCTTTTAGAAACATTTTACTTAGGAAAAAAAATAAAACAACTTTTAGTTAACGGCACAATATTAAAAGCTTCTATATTTGTAGGTTTCCATAATAGATCATGCCTGGCTACGTTTATAGATGAAAACGGAGATATCACTGTAGTTAACTGTGAGCGTATTGATGCGATTGTGCTCTAATTGTGAATTTACATGTGAATAAATAATCATTATTTTCAAGATAAACGTGTAGTTCTTACACATAACGCCAGTAACTGTTACTATAAGAGACTAGGTCTGAAGAGCACTAATATACAGTTCTTTTTTAGGCTCAACCGAATAAAACTCAACATTCCGTCAATACTTTAGATAGGCATTAGCCAAAACTCATTTAAAGTCCCTAAACTTTCTCCGATCCCCACGGAGAACCAGCCGAGCAGATAGCTTTTGCTAGCTGCTCTTTTGTTTGAAATTAAAATAGTGTTTTTGTTCACCAAACTATTCTTTTGTGAAAAATCACTTCGGCTTCATTTGTTGTTGTGTATTTTATATTGTGGCGATCCATTAACGCTTACTTTAGCATCAATTGTAAACATTAATCCTGCATCTACAGAACCAGCAACACCTTTATCCTGCAAGACGTAGTACCACCATGATTATTTATTTTATTTATATTAATTTAATACACCTTTTAATATGTTTCTCATACTATAAAAACCAAATCCATATGTAATTAAATTAATTATTTGTTGATACATTATAAAGTGTTTCTTTCAAATAAATCGAAGAAAGAAACACTTTAGTTGGTCGTTTGATTACTTTAACTGAGTCCGTATTTTTTCTGATTGGATCATTAGTTGCGGTAATTGTTGCTTTTAATTCATATCAAAAAGCACTTACTAGTCAATAAATATTCTCCTTACCAATTTAATATCAAAGGAGACCAAGATAAATATGTTACCGAACAGAACCTATTCACCTTATCTAAGTTATCGCCCTGTCTATGGTCATTTTCCAATTTCATATATCTACCATATAAACCCTATACACATTCAAAACTTTCCGAAGTACTCCACCCCTGATTACTTCCTACCACCTCATATACAGCATTCATATCCAGTTAGCAGTATTTATACAACTCCCTTTTATAAAAATTTCAACCATATAATAACAGCAAAAACATGGGATAACTAAGAAACTATATATACTCACTTAAAATAAAAACAGGCTCCCTATTTTTATTCATTTCACGTACACGCTCCGGAGTAAGACCGTTGGGTATATTTTTTCGTTTTCCACCTCGCTCTTTCGGGTGTGTATCAAGGTATCTACCCAGTTGGTGTAATTCTTGACCAGTCGGGCAGTTTTTACAAACACTAATACTAAAACAAGCATTATCTGAACGATTGTAATAACAACGTCTGTATTTCTGCTCTATGATATCGCCAATTTCGTATGTGATTTGGATGCATTCTACTTTCGTTTCACTCATTAACCGAATTATTTCACATACACTATTCACTATCGATGCCAATCTTCTCTTCATCCCTTGAATAATTTTTCCAAATCAATACATACTACTTCCAAGCCACTTAATCCACGGCTGGTACTTCTTTCTATTGTTATAGTAGTAACCAGGTAGGTTCGTCACTTATCTGCTTTCTCTGTATATTTTTTAAAATATCGAAAATACTACCTACAAGCTGTTTGAACTAGCAGCTTCACTCTTCTTAAAATGGGACAGCAATTTATCACAATTGACTAACTCATTCGAATTGCTGGCAGACAACCAAAATTGTTGTCTGCTTTTTGTATGGGATTTTTTATTTTGCATATACTACTTTTGAGCCTGTTTACCAATGCAAGCCATTTGGGTGTTTTGAATTCCGACTAAGCTTTTTTTGTTGCATAGATTATTACATCTTTGACAACACTGGTTAAAAGCGCGTTTTCTGGTTATTCGTAGTTCTAATCCAGAATAATTTTTCTCCTAAAAAGGACGGCAGGTACGACTGCTCGTCCTTTTTTACTTATATCGCATACTTTCCCTTTTGACAGCTATGAACTACATTACCCTCATCATCATAGTAAGCAATCTCCCAATAAGGATGGCAGTTGTACGGTTCTATTTCCCCATCGAACAAAACAAACAAATTAGAATACGAACTCACATATTCAATATGTATAAAAAAACAACGAGTACCTTATAAGGCACTCGTTGTTTTTTTATGCTCGATTCTCTTTTAACCACTTCGTAATAGCATCCAGCCTCGAAACATCAAAACGTCTTTCTTCACACACGTTTAAGCTGTTTAAACTTTTCACAATTTCTAATTCATTCGACTTTATACTTTTTGCTTCAATCAATTTACAGTACCCGTCTGTGACGGTATTTAAATTTTCATAATAACGCTGCAACTGTTTTGATATATGTAAATGTTTTTCAAAATTTCTTCTGCTTCTCGTCTCATCAAATTCTTTCCGTTTTCTAAGCTCTTCATCATTCGTATATAAATAAAAATATTGATCCGGAAAACCAATTTCCCTATTTATCATCTTTTCTTTATAAAAGTCTTCTATCAAGGATAATGGCTGATTAAATATATCAAAATGAAAACACCAATTATAACTAAGTGGCTGATATATATCCCCATCAAGTATTACTAATTCATGTTGCTTCGACTTCTGCACTGCCATATTCCAGCGCTCCACTTGTTTTTCAAAATACCATGTTCTATGTTCATTTTTTGGTCTTTCAAATAATAGATTAACTTCAGGTATAATAAATGCACCGTAATTTTTTTCTAATTCACGACATGTTGTACTTTTACCAACAGCGCTCGCTCCCTCAAACGCTACAATCCCCATATTTTCTCCCTCTTTCATTAGCTAATATCTCGTTGTTTCACTTTTCGCCCCCATAACTGTTTCCATAAAACGATTGAAGCGATAGAAAGCATTATTGTTGTAATGATACTACCTTCAATACCAAATGAGCCTCCATGAAGCACTTCTGACCCATTTGTTACAGGTTTAAATAGCGGCGTTGAATATATCGTCATGCCACTAACTGCAAAACCATAGACGTTATATTGCGCCCAATTCCAAATGGAATGCCACGCGCATATCCCCCAAAGACTACTGTCTTTTAAAACGTAAAATGCTGCAAATACACCAACTAATATTATATTCGATATTGAAAGAATTGTAATACCAGGATTAAGTAAATGAAGAAAACCAAATAAAAAGGACGTCACTATAATCCCAACCCATATACGACTTTTAACAGAAATAACTGGAAACAACCAGCCTCGTACAATAATTTCTTCCGTTGCACCTTGTATTAAAAAAGCAATTAAAGATCCTACAATACCAAATATGGCGGTTGCCGTAATTTGTTGCATTTGTAGTTTTACAATCCCTGTTAATATAAGCACAATTACTGGTATTGAAATGAAGAAAAATCCTATTAACGCACCTCTCAAATACTTTCTCATCCATTGCACTTTCCAAAAACCAATGGATGCAAATGACCTTTTCTCTACAAACCTAATCCATAAAAAAATAAAAAATATAGCCCCACCAAACGTTAATATCATCTCAATATTATTATACATTGCCTTTACAAATGATGTATCCGCTTTCGGTAAAAACAGCATAAACAACATGAAAAATTCACCTAAAGTTAAAAATACAATTGCAAGTATAACAGCGAAAATAGGATGAACTTTTCTTCTTCCTTCTTTTGCTGCTTCAATTATTTTAAATTGTTTATTTAGCAATATTCTATCCTCCTTATTATTGTAATCATCTGTATTCTTAAAATATATATCGTTTCCCTTAAACATATTTTTTAAAATAAATGATTTCTGTTTGGAATAAATTCAGATTAGGAATAATATATAAATAAAAGAGATGTCTTCGTGCCTTTTACCAGTATCACCCAATTCATTCGCTGGTATTACCAGCACTTGCTATTTCCCACCATTTGTTGTAAGATAGTAATTAAGGTCAATTTAGCACTATACTTTCTTTGCATATTATCAAGTATCAATCAGGAATGTTTTGTACTCCTTATGGATTTTTGATAATATGTGAACTTTTATTTTCAATCGAATAAGGCCGATCATATTGTAATCTTTTTAAATTTTAGGAGGCATTACCATGACATTAACAGGTAAAGTAAAATGGTTTAACAGCGAAAAAGGTTTCGGTTTCATCGAAGTTGCAGACGGTAGCGACGTATTCGTTCACTTCTCAGCTATCACTGGCGACGGCTTCAAATCTCTTGACGAAGGTCAAGAAGTTAGCTTCGAAGTTGAAGACGGTAACCGTGGACCTCAAGCTAAAAACGTTGTAAAGCTATAATTCAATCAATAAAAAGGTTGTTACCAGCTCGGTTAACAACCTTTTTAATATATAACTAAAAATTTTTACATAAAAGGAGTGGTTACATGTATCGCAATCGAAAGAACGATGTAGCAGAAGTACCACCAGAACAAACCCCTGTTTGGGAATGTGAATCAGAGGATTGTTTAGGATGGATGAGAAAGAACTTTTCATTTGAAGAAGAGCCTAAATGCCCTTTATGTAAAAGTAGTATGAAAAGCGGAGAACGTTTATTACCTAAAATAGGTTGATTTTTACAAGCCCCTCTTATTTAAAATAAGAGGGGCTTTTTTATTAATAATGAATATCCTCTACATCTGTTCGTACAATAGAATACATTAATGCATCGTGTTGTTTATTTCCTTGATGAATGTATCCACGTAACAGCCCTTCTTGTTGAAAACCTAATTTAGATAACATATTACACGAAGTTATATTTTCAGGATATGTAATAGCTCCAATTCTAAATAAGCCTAAATCTCGAAATCCATAAGTAATAATCTCCCTGGCTGCTTCAGAAGCATAACCATTCCCCCAATAACGAGGATGCAAATCATATCCAATCTCTGAGCGTTTACTCCAAAGTTGTAAATTATTTAATCCAATTGTTCCTACTAAATTATTTGTGTCTTTTAATACAATCCCCCAACGCATTGCCTTTTTCTCAAAGTAATTTTTTGAAAAAGATTCAATCATACGTGAAGCTTGTCCAAACTCAGTAAAAGAATTCATACCGTAATAACACGTTACCTCATCTAATGAGAATATTTCATATATTTTTTGACAATAAGATTGTTCTATTTCAACTAAGCGCAAGCGTTCTGTTTCTAACATAGGAAATACCATAGGATCACTCCTTTCTCTCTACTCATTTATTATAGCAGAAAAAGTATTTATAATTAGGAAAGTCCTTAATGTCCCACAAATCAAATATTTCTAGCGATGTTTATCTTATTAATAATATATAACTTCGTTGTATTTATTAATTCCCCTCTAAAAACCACCCCTAATTTATACCCTCTCATGTTAAAATATAGAAAAACAGTAAATATTTCTTACGGAGGTGCTTAAACTTTATGTATATTTTCATTGGCTTATCCCTCTTGCTCATTTTACTCATTTTTTTATTCGCAAAAAAATTCACACCAAACTCATTTATGATGACAAGTTTTAAAGGAAATAGCTTTAAGACATTTTCAGTTGGTATATTAATCGCTGCCACACTCTCTCTTTCATACGGAATGTATCACGCAGCAACATATCAACCTAGATATTTAGATATTAAATTGCAAAATCAAAATTTCACTGTTTTTGGTAATGTTGGTGAGTTTGGTTATTTCTCAGAAGAATTACTAAAAAAAGATGCAGAAGTTGAACTGTATTTTGTCTCTTGGGAAACAATACAATTAAATAATCCAGAAATAATAGTAGACTACCCTTCAGGCAAACAGGAAACATGGAAGCCTAATATAACATTAATTCCTACAAATAAATTAAAAGAAAAACATAGTATTAAAGAACTTTATCGGCTCTCACCGTATTCCTTTGAAGAATCTGGAAAAATAACATTAACTATTAAAGAGAATAAAGCCAATCATAAAAAGATTGCAATTAATGTTAAATAATTACAAATAAAATGTCCCTCCATTATGTTGGAGGGACATTTTATTTACATATGTATTCAATATTATTATTTTGACTGTTCATTCAATGTCGTAATTATTTCATTGGCAGTATTTTTTCCGTTTCCAATACAAGCACCAATTCCTACACCGTAATATGAAGCACCAGCTAAGTATACATTAGGATAAAGCACGGCCAATTTTTCTTGTAATGATTGAACAGCTTGATTATGTTCTAAATGATATTTCGGCATTAAATCTTTCCAATTTGTAACTTCAATTACTTCCGGTTCACCTTTAATTCCGAGGCTCTTTTCAATATCATATAAAGCAACTCGTACTAATTCTTCTTCACTATAACTTTTGATCGTTTCATATACTGGATTAGTGCTCTTATAAAACATTCTTACTAATAGCTTTTGTTTACCAGATGTATGTTTCCACTTCCTGCTTGTCCATGTGCAAGCATCACAATGTAAATCACTGTTTTCCGTTACGATAAAACCTGTGCCGTCAGCCGGTAGTTGTTCATCTAGTATGTCAAAACCTAAGTAAATACTTATAAGCGATGAATTTTTAAATTTATTAAAATGCTCATTTAACTCATTAGACTGTAATAACGTTTGTGCGATATCATGTGGAGCTGCTAAAACGACATAATCAGCTTGTATTGTCTCATGATTTGCAAAAGAAACCTCATACCGATCCCCTTTTTTACTTATCACTGTTGTTACAGCACCTTTATTAATGACAGTCTCCGTCAGCACTTCTTCTAAGCGATTAATAATCGTAGATAGTCCACTTTTAAATGATACAAACTTTTTATTTCCTGCTGACTGAAATTGTTTTTTATTCTCTTCAAAACCTTTAATAATACTTCCATATTTATTTTTATACTCAAGTAAATATGGTAACGTAGATGCCATTGTAAGCTCATTCAATTTACCAGAATATACACCTGAAAGCACAGGTGCAATTTGTCTTTCCACTAATTCTTTCCCTAAAAAGCTTTCTAAAAATACAGCAAGTGATGTATCCTTTGTAAACTCCTTATTTTTCGTAATAAAATCTTTTAAAGCAACGATTTTCCCTTTTTTTGAGACTAGCGTACTGCTAAATAATGATTCAACACTCATAGGAATCCCAAATATAGTGTCAGCAGGAATTGGATGTAATATGTTATCAGAGTATATGTAAGAAATACCTGTTTCGTTATATACCATTTCATTTTCTAAATTTAAATCTTTTACAAGCGGCAAAACATGTTCATTACGAGCTACAATAGAATCTGCTCCAGATTCCATAATAAAATCATTTTCTTCCACACTGTGGATTTTACCACCTAAATACTCTTCTTTCTCAATAAGGATTAAATTTAAATCTATATTATAATCCTTCTTTAATTTTTCTAAATAAAACATAGTAGAAAGTCCAGTAATACCTCCACCGATGACAACGACTGTTTTCATATTTGCTGCGCCCCTAACCGATACAATTAATAATTCCTTTATTATTATAACCAAAAATTATCATAGTCGACTAGCAGCTTGCGCATTCTGTAAGAAATTAGACAAGATATATGAATATATTTTAGGCTGATCATTATGCACTAAATGACCTGCAAACGGAATAACAGCAATATGTATATTGTTGTTTAATTGTTTAAACGTTGTAGCGGCTGTAACTTCATCTGCTGAATCTCCCCCAACAATACACAGTGTAGGTACTTGAAGATTAGCTACATCACCTGTTTCATGAAATGGGTACCACTCCTTAACTTGCCACGATTTCAGCAACCCTTTCCAATCACTTTTTACATGAATTTGATTCATATAAGTTACAACTTCTTCATTTTCCATCAACTGTTGATGACACTTTACTTCATACTCCTGAGACTCTTCCCAATTATCTCGCTCAATAGGAAAGATACCTGAAAAAGTTAATGTCCTCACTTTATCTGGATATTTTTTCGCAAATAATAAAGCGGCTATCCCCCCTAGTGAAACACCCGCTATATGACAACTATTAATTTGCAAATGTTCTAGTGTATCATTCAAATCATCAGCAGAGCAAAGAAAATAATTATCTAATGTACCTCCTGATTCTCCATGTCCCCTCAAATCAGGACGAATTACTTTATATTGTTTTTCTGTAAAAAATTCTACCTGTTCTTCAAACTCTACTAAACCTGTCATACCACCAGAATGTAAAAGCACAATTGGTTCCCCTTCACCTGAAATATGCGTATGTAGTATCATTTATCCCCCCTCCTTTAAAACTGAACATTCTATTTATTGATAGTATATCGAATATATTTCTAAATTACCAAATAAAAAAGAACTATAACATATTCAACTCACGTCATAGTTCTTTCTATTTTAAAAACATAAACCAGTTTATTAATTTGTCAATTTCTTGGCTGAGTGCTATTACTTTTTCATGTTGAAGTCCATAATTTGAGACTAGATTCAATAATTCTTCTTTTTTCAATTCAATTATTTTTTCTAACTTCACTAATTCCATGTCGTCTTTATTCGCTCCAATTTCAAAATATATGTATTTTAGTATAGCCTACTTACATAATAAGTAAAAGTCTCATGCTAATGTAAAATCTTACATATTTGAAAAAACAATATACTACTAACAAAAAAAGAGACTTAAACTAAGCCTATTATTACAGGTCATTATAATTTTCTACCATTTTTTATAAATATGTTAGTTTATGAATGTGTACCATTTACTATTAATTTAAAGTTAGACACTTTTACTCATTAATAATACAACAGAATTTCTCAAATGTTTTATCTTTATATTTTGGAACCCTTGTTAAGTGATCAAAATAACTATATGAAAATTTAAATATGTGCCCAAAATCCCAATTAAATTCGCTGTAGTCTTTAAGCCAAAATGCATTATCTAGCGGAAGTGTATCAACTTGTTTTGCTTTTGTAAGAGGTAAACGATCTACAGGAGAATTCAATATTATTTGGGCATTCGGCATTAAATTGCGACTTTTTCTAAGTACATAAACTAGCTTTAATAGTGGTTTTATTCCTCGTTGAAATAATTCTATATGCCCTAAGTCATATAATATATTAATCGCATGTGAGAAGGTAAGCATATGACCAATTAAATCGTGATGTGATTCTGCCTTATATATAACATTAAATTCAGATAATTCATTTAAAATAAATTCAGATAATTGCTTCGGGTTTTTAATTTCGCTTTGAATCTCCTCATTATTTATAATTAGTTGCTTTACTTCTTTAGTTGTAAAACCAATCCAAGATCTACCGGGAATTGTTTTTTGAAACGATAATATAAGGTTTGCTATATTATTAATATCTTGCTCACTCCCCCAATGACTTAACTCCTTAATGGCTAGTAAACTTAAAGAAGCGTAAATTACATTATGACCAACCCAATGGAGTTCATCAATCGTTTGTTCCAAAGATTTAATTATCGTTTCTTCAGCACTTTGATAATCGACACCTTGTTTATTATCAATTGTTTCGCCTAACCTTTGCTTATGGAGCATCATTTTCGCTTGAGCATAAATGTTACAGGCAGTTTTTTCATCAATGTTATTGTTTTTCGTAAAAAAATAACTAGCAATGGCAGCTGCTCCGAAATGTGCATGCCAAATATCATTTGTTTCTTTTTTACATTGAGATATAATTGAAAGCCCATCTTTTAATACACTTATATTTTCCATCTCTCTTATCCCCTCTAAACCCTAATAAAATAGCGTTTCCATTAAAACTTTTCACCTTTTAACTGGACAAGCATATATTATTGTATGGAGGCATCCACTTATAGAAATCTACCTTTCTTGTCAAAGAGCATGCTTATATGCGTGCTCTTTTTGATTGTATATAAAGACTTCACATACATTAAAAACGTACATACAATAATCATGATCATCTCATTATTAATCATTGAGTATCATTTTCGATACACTCCTTGGTCATAGAGCGCCTTTCTCCCAGGGCGCTCTTTAATTTTCAAATTAGGATTTTGTTTAATTTTTTCATTTTCACTGGACAGCTCATTAATCCTTAATCTATTATCCCCCACCACTAATTTCCAATAGCCTGTACATAGTTACATCCAATTTGGTATACTACAGATAAGGTAGTCAGAAAGGTGATGATGTTATGTACCAACAACAAAACAATAGGGATCGTGACCAAGAAATCATGTTTTCTATGCAGGGTGTCCCAACAAACAAAGCTAACATGAGTCAATTACCTAAATGGATTAGAATATTCGGCTATAGTGCATTTACCTTTATAGCATTAAGCGGTGTATCGCTGTTGATTTTAAGCTTGATTATGGATTAAGTTAATTTATATAAAATATACTTATGTGAAGAATCAAACGGGACATGCTATGGTGACTAAATCCATGCTATGTCCCTTTTTTACATGCATCTCCTCATAGTGACATAAACACTGTGCTTTTTATCTTTTTATATCCCTGTTCCTCGGTCTTTTATGTATCCTCCACCTCCACCTGGGTCATACATCCCCATTCCGCCTCCTGGGTCTGGTGATTCTTTTGAGTAAAATAACATCAATACCCTCCTACTGGATCAGTCGAATTTTTCAAACCTCTACCGCCTGGGTCTTTTATGTAACTGTTCATTCCACTATTCCCCCTTTGTTATACACCTGTACCTGGACCTAAAATTGATTTCCATCCTGTTCCAGGTTCTTCGTTGCATTTCCAACCACCACCGCCTGGGTCGTTGTGCCAACCTACACCAGGATCCTTTGTGAATTCTCCCATGTTCTCCCCTCCTTAATTTAATATACAAATATTGTATCCCACTACATTTGGATCACCTGGATTATTGTATAAAGTGATTTATAGTACGAAGGTTTTAAAATAAAGAATATTAAAACGAAATATTTATCTTCTTATTCATTCAGTTCATACACTACTTCACTCTACACAATAAAAAGCTCTGCAGCATATTTATTAACATGTTCATGCTACAGAGCTATCGTAACTTTCATGTTGTTCATTAAGCCCCTTCTGTACCATAGTCTTCAATTGTTAACTTTACATTATATTTGATTGATGTCTTACTAAACACTTTATCCCAATCCTTTTCAACTTTCTTCCATACTTCTGGATACTCGATTTTCAAACTAGTATTAAAGCCAGCAACATCCGCTTTATATTCCTTTTGAATTTTTTGTAATGTATGCTTCACTAATCGCTTCACTTCTTGTTGGGCAGATTGCTCCGTCCTTTTGAGAAATGTATTATTAAAAGCTTCCTCTGACTCAACCCAATTTTCGGATAATCGCCCCACCGACTGAATATTTACATCAAAAGAGATTTTATTTCCTTTAACATGGGGCTTAATTTTACTTTTCATGGATTTCACTTCATACATAATAAGTTTTTTCGTCTTTTTATCAAAACTTTTCACTAGGCCACTTTTCCCTTTTCCAGTTATCCACATTAAACCTTCCAATTCATTCTCGTTTAAAAAGCCACGAAGTTTTTTTGTACGTCCCTTAATTACAGCAGCACCAATATATTTCACTTCTCCATTTATGGAAATTACATTCGGTAAAAGAAAACTCGCTCCAGATTTCACCTTTCCTGGTAATTTAGCAAGCGGCATAGGTGGTAAAATTCGTGAAGATCTATATTGATTATCCTCAATTTCAATTAAGCGAAATGCTGGAATTTCCCCTGATTCTTTTGATTTTAATGTCTCACTAGCTAGTCCTCTACTAACTACTACCAAACAGCTAGGTCTCATCTCATTATCACGAATATAAATATCCAATAACTGTGTTAAATTATATGTTCGAGCAATACTTTCACTAACAACTATTACTTTCGTATGATGAAAAATGATAGGCCTTTGCCTTCTTAATGCAACTTCACGTATTGATTGATGAAGAGAATCTCCTGTTTCTGCAACATTCATATAAGCTTTTTGTTGTGATACTCCACCTTTCCCTCCATCTGATGATGATTGTGCTTTAACGAATTGATAGGTGGTTGTTATCAAATTCTTCTTCTTATATCCTCCGCCCTTTTCTTCGATTTCTTTCTCAATCTTTGTTTCTTTTTCTTTATCTATCGCTAAACCTACGGCGAAACCTAGTTCTTCAATTTCATGACTACTCCAGCAACCTGTAAGTAATAAGAGCAATACAATTGAAATTAATCCTATAAAAATTTTTCTATTTTTAATACTTTCGCTCATGCCGGTTTTTCCTCCCCTTCGAAATCATAAAGAGAAGAAACGGAAGAATACCAAATAAAATTATTGCTGCGTTACTAATCATATTTCCAAATTCAAATAACTCATTTATGTTTTTCGGAATTGCAGCAACGATATATATTACTGGGAGTAATCCATACAAGAAGGAATGAATATTTTTATTAAAAAGCTGCGCTAACCCTAAAGCAGCTGCATAATAACAAATTGTATACGTCGCAAAGATTTGCATAATCCATATCACTAATAGCAAAGATTCGAATCGTTCAAAAATTAAACCTTGAATTTCAAAACTTCTCATAAGGTCAATTGTAGGCCATGTTCTCATCAATACCCCATCGATAGAAAATGCACCAATAACCATTACAACTGTAATGACATAAAAAAACAAAGGAATCATAGTACCAATTATTACAACCCTTACAGCTTGAGATGGCTTCTTCATAAATGCCAATAGTAACAACATAATTTCCGCTCCCGAATATGCCATAGTTGTTGTTTTTAGGCCTTTTAGTGCAGGAACAATCCCTAACCCTAATACCGGACGAAGATTATCGAGTTCAAATATTCCTACACTCATAAAAGATGTCACTAAAAAAATGAAAACTGTAATTGGAAAAATAATTTCAAATAAACGCGCTATCGCATTTATTCCACCTAAATTTAAATAAAGACTTATCCACATAAATGGCATAATAATAGCCCAGTCAGGCGTACCTTCTAGTAGAAAGAAACTTGTTATACCTTCCAACGTTCTTAGTTCAAATGAAGCGAGTGTAAAAAAGTAACCGATAATCAATAAACTAATTAACACTCCAAGCCATTTCCCTACAAGTTCTTGGCTATATTGATAAAATGTTTTTTCAGGAAATTGTTGACTTAACTTCACGATAATTACACCCGCAACCATCGCAATTAATCCACCTAAAATAACAGTTATCCAAACATCAGGTGTATTCACTTTCTCAGCCGCGGTTCTAGGTAAAGTGAGAATTCCGATAGCAAGTATATAATTGATAAGTATAACTACTGCTTGTGAAGTAGGAATTTTATCCTTTGAGTTCGTAATCATTCCTCTTCACTTCCTTTCCGTACATAGTCTTTTAATTTCAACATTTTCGGACGCCGCTTCATCATCTGAATTGGCATACGAAACATAAAATCCTTCCAATCGCTAAATTGATATAAGACAGCTGGACTAGCATAAGGCACACCAAAACTCTTAAGCCTTGCGACATGACTACATATAAAGAGGAAAAACAGAATAACTCCATATAATCCAAATATTGCAGCAAAAAACATAGCTACAAAGCGAAGAATACGTAATGGAATTGCTGTACTATAATGAGAAAGTGCAAAAGAAGAAATAGCCGTGGTTGCCACAACAATTACCATTATTGGACTCACAATTCCAGCTGATACAGCAGCTTGCCCAATGATTAATCCCCCTACAATTCCCATTGCTGAACCAATCGGCTTAGGGAGTCGTAACCCTGCTTCTCGTAAAATTTCAATAGCAATTTCCATAAATAACCCTTCTATAATTGCAGGAAACGGAACGCCTTCCCGCCCTCCTATAATTGAAATTGCTAACTTAGTCGGAATCAACCCTGGATGAAATGAAATAAATGAAATATACAGGGCCGGGGCAAACAAGGAAATAGCAGCTGTGCCAAAGCGCAATAAGCGAATAAGCGTACCTGGTATCCAACGTTCATAATAATCTTCTGGTGATTGCATCATCATGCTAAATGTAACCGGAACAATTAATGCAAAAGGTGTTCCATCCAATAAAATTGCAACCCTTCCTTCCATTAATGCAGCAATAACTTTATCCGGACGTTCCGTACTCTGTACTTGCGGAAAAGGACTAAGATAATTATCTTCAATAAGTTGTTCTACATAACCTGACTCTGGCACATTATCAATATTAATTTTCTTAATTCTCTTCTTAACTTCTTCTACTAATTCCGGATCAGCAATCTCTTTCATAAAGGCAACAACCAATTCTTTTTTTGCTCGTTCTCCCACATGAAACTTTATTAAAGATAATCCTTCGTTTTCACCATGTAACCGTAACAAAGCAGTATTATCCGACAAAACTTCTGTGAATCCTACCCGTGGACCTCTGACCGATCCCTCTGATACTGGCTCTTCAACATTACGCGTTTTTCCTTTCTTTGTATTAAGTATGAATACATCTGACAATCCATCAATTAATAATGCTGTTGAACCAATTAACACTTTGGACATCATTTTTTGGACAGATTGCACCTCTTCCAATCCACTAATAGGAAGAACTCGGTTTTTAATAAACTCTTTTGAAACTCTTTCTTCCTTATAAGATGATTCATCTTTATACTCATCAAAAAAATTACACATTAATGATTTCATAATATGCATATCAATAAGATCTTTATCTGACAGCCCTTCTAAAAAAACAAGAACTGCGCGGATGCTAGTCCCACCGATGTTAAACTCTCTACAATAAACGTCCGAATTATCAAGAGCCTCTTTTTTTATAACCTCTAAATCTAAATTGAAATCACCTGTAAAATAGGCTTCAGGAACTTTAGTAGGCTCATCTTCATATGTATTACTTTGATCTTTGCTTTGATTAACCATTGAATCTTGAGCTTTCACCTTCATCACTCTTTCTCCAAAAAACCTTCTTATACCACTCTTCTTTACATATCAATATTGGTTTCACTTGAATGTAGTTCGTTATATTATTCCTTTTCTAATGTGCGAATCCAACTAAAAAATCTTGAAATTATATATGGAATGAATAGTACGATAAAGGCTTGTATAAAAACTTTCCACTCAGGTACATACAAAACAATCATGTCCCACATTTTAATCATCCTATAATAATACATATTCTTAGAAATTCCTCACTTATTTGGAATTTCTTATAAATTATTATGTCTGATAAGAAAAATTTTAATGCACTTAAAACTTCATTTTACATTTCATCTATATTTTTCATTGTATATCAGACCAACAAAAAAGAAGGTGGCCTAAAAATCAGTTTTACTGACTTTATCGGCAACCTTCTTTTTATAAATTATCTTCTTTTTGTAATTGCTTTTCTTCTTTCCAAAGCTTTCCTGGCCAAAAAGCGAAGCGTCCTAAAACGACTGTAATCGCAGGTACAAGCAGTGGTCTTACAATAAATGTATCTAGCAATACACCGATTGCTGTCACAATACCGAATTGAACTAAAACTTGAATTGGTAATGTACCTAATACTGCAAATGTTCCTGCTAAAATTAAACCTGCGGATGTAATTACACTACCTGTTTGTATAACACCATTTTTAACTGATTCTAAATGATTTTGTTTCTTTTTATTCTTCCATATTTCAGAAACCATAAAGATATTATAATCCTCTCCTAAAGCAACTAAAAATACGAATGCATATAACGGTATCGCACCTTGTATCGCGGGAGCTCCCATACCGAAATGCAGTAAAATCCAGCCTGCTCCTAATGCAGAGAAGAAAGATAAAACGACAGTTACAATTAAGTAGATCATCGCAACGATTGAACGTAAATACACGAGTAAAAGTAAAGCGATGATACTAATCATAACCGGAATAATAACCGCTTCATCCCGTTCAGTAATTTGCTTTGTATCATATAAGGAAGCTGTTTCTCCGCCAATCCATAAATGATTCTCAGCTTTACTAATTCCTTCATCTTTTAATACCTTTTCTACACTATTTTTCAATTTAGGGATTTGATCTAATGCTTCAATTGAGTATGGGTTTTCCACTAAAGAAACTTCATACATTTGCAATTGATTATTTTCTTTTCCCTTCATTGGCTCTTTCACTTTATTAACAAAAGATAATTTCTCTATTTCTTGTTTAATAGGTAAATCTTTTCCCTTTGAATCAACTACAATCTTTACTGGCGCTAATTCTCCAGCTGAAAAATGATCCGTAATTAATGTAAATCCTTCGCGTGATGGCATATCTTTCGGGAATGATTCTAATAAGTCGTACGTGTATTGAATACGCGGTACAAATGAAGCCAAGCCTCCTAATAAAAATACGGTTAGCATAATAATTGTCCACGGTTTACGTACAACAATATCCCCAAGTTTTTTACTAAAGAATCCTTTAGTATTTTTTACTTTTACTACTTTCTTTTTCTTTCTTGCAAACTCTTCATTCATTTCAGCTGTTCTCGGTATGAACGGGAAAAATGCAACTCTACCGAAAATTAATAATAATGCTGGAAGAATCGTTAAAGCAGCGATTCCCATAATGAAAACAGCCACACTAAATGGAACTGCGAATCGATGAAAAGCTCCATAATGAGCAAGTAATAACGTTCCTAACCCTAATACTACAGTAAGTGCACTCATTATAATTGCTCCACCTGATGCTTTTATCGCAAGTTGCAATGCTTTATACTTACTTTCTTCTTCTAGCAAGTACTCTTTATATCTTGAAATAAGAAATAAACAATAGTCCGTTCCTGCTCCAAACAGTAAGACAGTCATAATCGATATAGCCTGTGCATCTACTTTAATCCATCCATTGTCTGCTAAAAAGCCCAGTGTCGGACTGATAATTCCGTATGCAAAACCAACAACGAGTAAAGGTAAAATTGCTAAAATTGGTGAACGGTACAGTAAAATTAATAAAACCAATACTAGTAGTACAGTAGCAACTAATAATTTCACATCAGCTTGACTAAATAAACTTACCGCATCCGTTTGAATACCTACAGGTCCAGATAATCGAACATGTAAACCAGAGTCGGTAATTTTTTGTTTGAACGGATCTTCATCCACTTTACTATTCACTATTTTTCGTAACTCTTCTAAATTACCTTTTAATATATCTGTTCCTGCAGATTTATTAAAAAATATTGGTGTGACAAATGATGTACCATCTTTTGATGCACTTTTTGATAATACTTGCTCTGGAATTGTATCAAATGGTGGTAACAATGATTGTTCTTTTAAAGGGTCCGTTTTTAACTCTTTATAAACGTCCTGTATTAATTTGTAGTCTTTTGACTCTAATCCACCATCCCGATGCCATACAACTAACAACGGGTTTCCTGCATTATTAGGAAATTCTTTTTTCATAAGTGCTTCAGCTTGCTGTGACATAGCTGTTTCAGGTAAATTTTTCGGATTCGGTTCTTTCGTACTGTTTACTTGTGGTAACGTAAATGAAAGTACTAATGTAATAAGAATCCATACCGATAAAGTTATCCATTGCGTATTCTTCCCTGCTACAAGCCTCCCTAACATATGTAACGGGTGCTTTTTCATAAAACCCCACCTTCCTTTTTTCCTCCAATATTAATTATATATACTGGTCGGTTAATTAATCAAGAATGATTAAAAAATTATGTTATAATTATCTCAATAATAAATGTCAGGAGCGAATGTATTTGGATCAAAAACAACGTCCTCTCGGAAGGCCTCGTCAAAATAAAAATACAAAGTCTACAAAAGAAATCATTTTAGAAGTTGCAACTAGGTTATTTCTCACTCAAAATTATCAAGTTGTTTCAATGGATGAGGTCGCGAAAGAATGTGGAGTTACAAAAGCAACTGTCTACTATTACTATTCAACAAAAGCTGATCTATTTACCGCTACTATGATTCAAATGATGGTGCGCATAAGAGAAAATATGGATCAAATACTCTCTACGAATAAAACTTTGGAAGAAAGATTATTGAACTTTGCTACAGTATACTTACACGCAACGATGGATATTGATATGAATAATTTTATGAAAGATGCAAAAATTTCTTTATCTGAAGAGCAATTAAAGGAATTAAAAAATGCCGAGGATAACATGTATGAAGTGTTGGAAAAAGCGCTAGATAACGCAATTCTCCTTGGAGAAATTCCTAAAGGAAATCCTAAATTTGCTGCCCATGCTTTCGTCGCTTTATTATCAATCGGAAATTTTAAAGATGAGAATCACAATCCTACTCTTGCAAATATAGATGAATTAGCAAAAGAAATCGTTTCGTTTTATTGGAATGGATTAAGTCATCAAAATTAAATTGATTATATTTAATAAAGAGCACATTTGAAATTCCTTCAAACATGCTCTTTATTAATTTAGGGATTTTATTTATATACTAGCAATTAAATTATACTTTAGCACCGATTAACAAAAAATTCTTATCTATAGCTCTTGAATTTGTGCATTTATATTCCCCTTACTTAATCCACCATGGTAACAAACTACAGAATCAATTTCTAGATTTAAATACTTCTTCAAAGAATTTTGCGCTTCTTTTATATCCAAAGTAGTTGGGGCATGAATTCCCCCTAAAATTCCGTTTACACTATACATTGAATCCCCAGCGATAAGAGTTTTACTTTGTCTCAAATATAAACTAATATGACCAGGAGTGTGCCCTGGGGTATGAATAATAAGAATACCACCGCAATATGGAAGTTCTTGGCCTTCAACCAAAGTATCATCCACTTTTCCTTTTGGTGGATTCTGTACTTGTGCATCCTTCAACAAAGGTAACTCCCCCTCGATATATGGCTTATCTAGATCGTGAGCATAGACTTTTATATTACTTCCACAGTTTTGTAATAGTTCAGGAAGACTACCTATATGATCTATATCTTGATGCGTCAAAATCACGGCTTTTAGTTTATCAAACGATACTCCAACCTTACCCATTTCTATTCGTATATCTTCAATTTGTCCAGGAAATCCAGTATCTATTAAAACTGCCATTTCATCATCCCATAAAAGAATTGGGTGAATAATATACTCTTGAAATTCAAGATGTAACATCTCTACCCCTTTAGCAATCTCCATAACATTATTCTCCTTTATAATGAAATTTTTGAAATCTAAAAATTGGCCTGATAAACAAGTAATTCTAAATTACAAAGCCTCGCTATCGTTTAATATGTTTCGTCATACCAATCGAAAATTCCTCAAATCCAATTGATTCATAGTAATATTTTAAATCTTCAACACACATAAGTTGTGGAATAACTCGTTTTTGTTCACAGTGCCGGATTAATCGTTCCACTATTTCCTTTCCAATGCCTTTGGACTGATATTCCGGTAATACACACACTCCGCAAATAATGCCAGTAATTACACCATCTGATATAACACGTCCCATCCCTACTAACTTTTGGTCATCAAAAACATATATTGCATACCAACTTTGCTTACACATTTGCTCTAACTCATTAACCGATAATTCAAGAGAATTCCATCCTAAAGATTCATACATAGTTAATAATTCATTGAAATCTTTAGGGGGTTCAATCGTGTAATTTAAAATAGTTTTCATGTAAATACTCCCTATCATCCTTTTTGTTTTATTCCAAAAAAATTTTGACCGTCGTTAAACTGACTAGAACAATACTTCAATAAGAAAAAATGAAACTCCTTCTCTTTAAAAACATAAGGAACTTAATAAGATTGGTACCATATATATTTTTCTATTTAATATTTGTTTAATATATCAACTAATGGTGAGTATAAAATATATACATTTCAACCATCACCAAATACTGAATCTAAATTACAATTATAAGAAAAAGAAGGTATCTCATCTTTGTGAGATACCTTCTTTTATATCAATCCATCATTATATTATCAACCAAAAATCATACAGCTACATACGATAAGAACAAACAAAACTAATAAACTATTTGAGAAATAACCCATAGAATACTACCCCTTTATTTCATTATGTAAAAGATTTTACCATAAAATTATTTACAGCATAATATCTGAAAAAGACATTAGCTTCATTAGTTTTTTATGTATAAAGTAATATTTTATAATATTTCTATTCTCCTCTCATAAAAAAACTTTAACTTTTCCACTACTGTATCTCTCACGATTTAAATAACATTGATATTAGTAAATAAACAATTACTAATATCAATGTTATTATTTGATTTTAAGTAAAAATAGTAATAAAATAATTACTAAATTGATAAAGGACACGAAAAATAATGACTAATAAAGAATTAATAAACGAATACATGAATTTATTATTAAATATGTCAGGTACTTTTAAATTATTATCAGAGAAATCCACTGAATTTACACATTTAGAGCAACACATAATTGAGTATATTGCCCAGCAAAAAGTCGCTGTAAATTTAAAAATGATTGCTAGTTATTTAAACATACCTAAACAACAATTAAGTGTAACCGTTCGTAATTTAGAGCAAAACGGATACATTGTAAAAAAACAAGATACAGTAGATAAACGAGCTGTTTTAATTTCCTTAACAGATAAAGCTGAAAAAGTACATTATGAAAGATGGAAACAAATTTATAATAATTTCACTAGTAATCTTGAAAAACTCAGTGAAGAAGATCAACGTGATTTAACTTACGGACTGTATAAAACAAATAAAATGCTATCAAAAATGCTAAATAACGACTAATCATATATATATGATATTTTTTTATTATTAAATGGAGGACGTTTCATGGTTAAAGAAATAGATTTACAATCAGTTCAAAGTACTATGCTTATTCCACTATGGGGACGAGCATATGGTAGTGAGAAAAACAAGGATATTTTAGATGATACGGAAGCTATTCGGATTATTAAAGAATGCGACTTTGATTTCTCTAAAATAGCAGATACATTTGGCGAATATGGATGTATCACTTACATTACCCGTGCAAGAAAAATAGACGATACTATTAAACAATTTATTAGAAAACATCCGAATGCTACTATAGTAAATATCGGTTCTAGACTAGACACTACTTTTTCAAGAATTGATAACGGTACTATACAGTGGTATAACCTTGATTTGCCTGATGCGATCGCTTTCCGCAAAACATTAATTGAAGATACACCACGAAATATTAGCATTGCCAAATCATTTTTTGACACTTCTTGGTTCAACGATATAAAATATGATCCAAAAGACGGTATTCTTTTTATATCAGCAGGTGTGTTTTATTACTTTAAAGAAGAAGAACTGAAGGAGATATTTGTCGCTATGGCAAAACGTTTTCCTGGAGGAGAGTTATATTTTGATGCCGAATCAAAGTTCGCACTGACACTTTCGAATGCTACTGTAAAAAAATCTGGTAATAACGGCGCTATGATGTATTTTTACGTAAATAATCCAAAGACAATAGAAAAGTGGTCTTCTAACATAAAAATATTAAGCTGCTCCCCTTTCTTTAAACATATACCTACAAATAAAGATTGGGATGGAAGTACACGAATTATGATGCGGATTGTAAATTTAATAAAGATGTTGAAGTTCGTTCATATACGGTTTGAAAAATGATAAATCTATAGCTTATATATTAATCATATATAAAAGAAGACCTCGATTTTATTAAATTCATATAATAATCTATAGGATAGTTAGTCCATTATGAGGGCTAACTATCCTTTTTTATTTACATAAGTAAACAATAGATATTTAGTTTAATCAGTATAATAAAGATATATAACTTGAAACGTTCGATTGGTTTTTGGGGGAGGGCATAGCCTCGGTGCGAAGGCAACACTCCGCTTTCGAGGACATGCTTCAGTTATAGTTTGTCACTATTTGAATTATAAATCAGTTATTTTATCTTTATCTGGATTCTTGCCCAAACTAATGACCTCTTCTCCTTTTCAATAGTTTCGAGTTAGGTCCGGGATTTCTAAAGGTCGCGTACGTTCCAAACAATCTCACCGCGCTCGTCCCACGTACTGTGATGCCTCTTAAATCCTATCTTTTCTAACACCCGGAAGGACGCAACATTCCAAGCGCCTACAGTCGACCAAAGTCTGTGGCGCCCCGTAGCAATCGCAGCGTCCAGCACAACAGATGCTGCCTCAGTCGCATAGCCTTTGCCATGAGCACTGCGGAACAACTCGTATGCGATCTCCGGCTCTTCCAGTGTGGAACGACCGATAATCAAGCCACAGTATCCAATGAAATCACCTTCGTCTCGTCGGCGAATAGTGAGAAGGGAAATGCCATTTTCGCCTGCTCTCTTACGCATCTCTATAAGCATGCTACGAACGGCGTCAAGGGTTGGCATATCCACACCACGTTCGCCAATTAATTTTCTCATCCAGACTGAATCGGATTCCTCCCACATACTAAGATCAAGTCGTTCAGTTTTCAGCTGGAACTCCATAGCTTTAAATAAAGCTGTCATAGTGGAAACCTCCTAGTTATGTCACTGCACTCATAATATAATGTACACCATCTTCCAACATGTACTGAATCACTTATTTTCTCTCCTTATCGCTCATTTACTACCACCTAAATGTATATGTTCTAATTATTAACACCTTTTTCCTTTAAATTCTTTAGGCCCTATCCTCATTTATAGTAATAGCTTTCTTATTCGAAAAAAAATTTTTAAAAATTCCTACCCCTACAATTAATAGACCTATACCAATTAATTTATTTATTTGTATAGGTACTCTCTCCATTCCAAACAATCCAAATGTATCAACACATAATGCAACAACTAATTGAGTAATAAGGCTAATGAGCACCGTATAAGCTGGACCTAAACTCTTTATTGCACCCATTATACAAATAATTAATCCGATACCAAACAATCCACTTATATAAAATAAATAATTTGCAGTATAAAAGTTAACGCTTATACTTTTCTCTGTAATGATATGAAATAAAACAGAACTTATGAGACCTATTCCAAGAACACATGCAGTTGTTAACCACTGTCCTACAATTTCATTCACTTTCGTATTAAAAACAGATTGTAAGCTAATTAATATTCCAGCTAATATAGCTAAACTAAATCCAATCATAATCCTTCTCTCCCTTTCATTACTCATATATATTATCTTTAGCAACTTCCTTCATTCTAGAAAAATCTTTAATTACAATAACTCCATTATTCTTTTCAATTAATTTTTCACTATAAAATTTTTGTAAAACTCGAATTACATGCCTATAACTTACACCTATAAAATCTGCAATACTTGATACAGAAGTTGAATCTAAATCCTCTTTATACATATTCCCATTACTATCCGTTGAAATCGAAAGTAAATAACTAGCTACACGTACTTCTACCGGATAAAGTAAATTTAGAGCTGTAAAACGAGTCGATATTTTTAACGTGTTCGCAATGTTTTCAAGCAAGAACTTCATAAATATAGGATCATGTAATAACTTATTTCTAATAACTGTATTAGAAATGGAGATTGCTACAACATCTGAACAAGCTTCAACAACATTATGTGCTTTGCTATTTTGTATTAATTCAATATCACCAACAATTGCTAATGGATTGATAAAGCGAAGGATTAGTTTCTTTCCTTCTGGTGTAATCGTGTAAACTTTTACTTTTCCTTTAATAACAAAATATAAACGATGAATTTCATCATCTTTATCGCAAATAAGCTTGCCTTTTTCAAAATGATTTACTTGAAAATTGTCAGTACTTATTCCTGAAAAAATTTCAAGTATATTATAAGCTTTCAAATATTGAATAATTAAGTTTGATTTATTATCCACTTACAGTCCCTTCTTTCCTTACATATTAAACACAAAAATACCTAAAATCATTACTATTGTCCCCACAATATGGTATCTCTCCATTTGTATCTTTTTTATATGAAATAATCCTTTCATTTCAATAACAGTAGCTGTTAATAATTGAGCAACCATAAGTGTTCCAGCTGTTAATGTAACTCCCATTGAATATATCGCCATTGTTTCCGCACAAATAATCAACCCACCAAGTGCGCCAGCTGCTAAATATACTTTTTTTACACCCTTTAAATCCGTTACTTTCTCTTCTTTCTTTAACAAAAATATAGTTGTTGCAATAAGAAACCCAATTAAATGCGTCATAATACTCGTCGACCATATACCGATATCTGAACTAAGTTTCGCATTAAACGTACCTTGAAGTGTAATGAATACTCCTCCAAAAACTGAAAGTAAAATACCTTTCAAAAAAATCATCTCCTAATCTTCTATCTATGATTTAATTAAAAGCTACAATACTACAATGACAAAAGGACAAATGTCACATCGATATGAAAATAATTAGTAATGTACACGAAAAAACACATCTCAAAATATGTGAGATGTGTTTAAAATATTTAATCCATATATAATATTTTAGTAATTAAAACTACGCTACATTAACAGCTTTATTCTTCAAAACAAACTTTCCAAATAAGAAACGTACAAGAGGTCCCATTATTATTAATTGAAGTGGGTACGCCATAATGAAATTTTTAATGAAAATCGAGAAATAAATTGAAGCGAATGAGTCACCATGTAACCCATTATGTAAATACATCATAGCCATTCCGTAAAATGACATAAAGAATACCATTCCGATTACCATTGTTGTTGCCATCGCAATAATCATGTTTACTTTTTTTGATTTATCAAATGGTAATGCAAATACAATCTTTTTCGCACACGGTCCTACGATACATATTTCAATTAATAGCGCAATAATAAATCCAATTATTAGTTCTAATGCGATCTCCTTAATATGAATTGGCCCTCCTGCTCCATTCATTAATAAATTGTAAAACGTCATAACGATAACCATCCCGAGGCACATCATCATACCAAATTGGAGGTTTTCCTTTCTTGTTGTTGGCAATTTTCATCATCCCTTCTCTTTGAGTCTTTGTCATTATATCGATATTGGAAACTCCTTCGTAAGTGAACATTTTGTGAACATTTTTAAAGCGTTTACGTGCATTTCTTCCACTCTTCACTCCAATCCTCCCACTTTATAACTTTTTACTTACAAAGGTTTTACATATTTTGATGTTGAATTATTAAATTTAATATTGAATTATATGATAATTACTACTAGGAGGATAACCGTGAATAAAGCAGAATTTTACGCATATCACATCGTTACAAGGAAAACAATGAGTATCGGACAAATCATTCACTTTGACAAAAATCAAACTAATACCCTCTATCACTTCTTTTTTGAAAGAGAACAATTAAATTCTAATGATGAAGACTCCATTCAAATTTTAAAAAGGCATTATATCAATGAGGAATTACATATAAATAATGAAAATGCTAAAGTAGTTCTGAATTATATAGATCAAACAATTAGAGCGGTTAGAGAAACTATTGTAGAAATGGTTAGACTGCAAGAATTTCCTGAATATCCCTCAAGGTTGTCTTGCTTATATGCTTCCAAAAGCTATGAGGATGCTTTGAAATGGAAAGCGCTATTTGATTCTTATAATCGAGAAGTTTTGCAGATTGTTAAACTACGAGTAATCGGAAGTTCTTTTGAAGGTGATGGAAACCTTTTGCCGAAAGAAGATGGTATTCCTTTCGCTCAAAAAATGGAACAAGCTAGAGAGTATTGGAAAGGAAACGTTAGAAATGAACTTCCTGAGTTACTGATTAATGGGAGAATTGAAGTGGTGGAAATTATTGATGATTTTTCATCAATTAAAATTTAATTCCTGGTTAAATTTTAAAGAATGGAGATTAAAATGATGAAAAAAGTGTACTTCAATCATGATGGTGGTGTAGATGATTTAATATCACTATTTTTACTACTCCAGATGGAAAATATAGAACTTACAGGTGTTTCAGTTATTCCTGCAGATTGTTATTTAGAACCAGCAATGTCTGCCAGTCGTAAAATTATAGATCGCTTCGGCAAAAATAATATTGAGGTAGCAGCGTCCAACTCTCGTGGAAAAAACCCATTTCCAAAAGAATGGCGGATGCATGCATTTTATGTAGATGCTTTACCAATTTTAAATGAGTTTGGGAAAGTTGTTACACCTGCATCAAAAAAACCTGCACATCATCATATAATAGAGACTCTTCTACAAACTGATGGAAAAACAACTTTATTATTTACAGGGCCCCTGACTGACCTTGCTCGTGCACTATATGAATCTCCAATAATCGAAGATAAAATTGAACGTCTCGTTTGGATGGGCGGTACATTTCGTACTGCAGGCAATGTACATGAGCCAGAACATGACGGAACAGCCGAGTGGAATTCATTTTGGGATCCCGAAGCAGTAGCTCGTGTTTGGAATGCTAATATAATCATTGATTTAGTAACTCTAGAAAGTACAAACCAGGTTCCGCTAACTATAGACATACGTGAACAGTGGGCAAAAGAGCGTAAGTATATTGGTGTTGATTTCCTTGGTCAATGTTATGCGATGGTCCCCCCTCTCGTTCACTTTTCAACTAACTCTACCTACTATTTGTGGGATGTATTAACTGCTGCGTTTGTTGGGAAAGCTGATCTTGCAAAAACAAAAACGATTACTAGTATCGTTCATACATACGGACCCAGCCAAGGACGTACAGTGGAAACTGCTAACGGAAGACCAGTAAATGTCATTTATGATGTAAAACGTGATGCATTCTTTGAATATATTACTGAATTAGCTAAAAAAGCTGCTAATCACAACCAGTGTTGAAAGCCGTATAAACCCAGTTGATGAGCCAGCAAAGAAATTTAGAAATTGGTTGGGACTAAATATTTAATTATTAAAAAGAGTATTGAATTAATTTTCAATACTCTTTTTGTGCAGTTACATTGCATTTGGTCAGAACAAGCATCAATTGATTTAGAGTTAGGTTTTACAGATTAACCATTTCATAACCATTTACAAAGTACGTTATTGTTTCTAGCTCATCTTCATTTAATTCTCTATCTAGTTCTTGTTTATATGCTGCCTTTATCTTCTCTTCATCGCCTTTATGAGTTTCCGTATAAGTTCCTACTGTTTTTAATAAACGAATCTCTCGTAAAAATTCATTTCGATCTATAGCTTCCCCATGTGAAAGAATATAGGTCTCGGCATCAAATTTCTCTAATTCTTGTATCAGTTTAAACGTTCGTTTCGTTGTATAGTTCCGCTTTGCAGAAAAGATATCTGCATATATACAGTCTCCTAAAAACAAAATCTTTTCTTCTTTAATATAAATAACAACAGAGTCATGTGAATGGTCTCCGCCCACATGCTCTAACACACATGTCACATCACCAAGGTCTAATTCAAGTTGTTTCTGAAAGGTTAAGGACGGCGGAAGAATTTGAATATTTCTTGATTTTTCACTGAACTCTTTTTTTATACAGTCCGCACAAAATTCAATTTCTGTACCTTCTTTCACTCGTGCGTCCAATGCCTCATCCGACCACTCATAAGAAACAAGGATTGTACAGGCGAGTTAATTCACCCGAGGTAGGACAAGCCTCACAAGGTTATGTTGAATGGTTGTCTATGACAGAAACAATATCCTCACAAGTGACCACTTTTATAGGTTTATCTCAATTATGAGAGCGACCTGTAGAGGTGGTCTTTTTATGTGTACTCAAGGAGGAAACGAAATGGCATTATTTAGGTTCATGATAAAGGATTACCTAGAGGATAAGGAGCTTAGTGGATTAGCACCGAGAACGATACAGAGCTACGGAGATACACTCAATGAGTTTTCTCGCTGGCTCGTTACTGATAAGGACATTATTAACGTAGAGGATGTTACTCCACCAGTTATAAAGAGCTACCTCCTCTACTGTTCCAAGGAGAGAGGAAACACAGTGGTCACTCGTAATGGTAAGCTCCAGCACTTAAAGACATTCTTTAGGTACCTAGAGGATGAGGACATTATAGAGATCCGCAGCAATCCTACTAACAAAATTAAGCCTGCTAAGACGGACAAGACTATCAAGGTTTACTCCGATGAACAGATAAAACAGATGCTTAGATATTACAGGAGGATGCGTTCTCGGGAGAACACGTTGTATAGCTACAGAGGGCATACCGTAATAGTCGTCCTCGCTGGTACAGGCATAAGACTAGGCGAGCTGGTATCCATGAGGTGGGACTCCGTAGATTTACTCAATAAGACTATCACTATCTTTGGAAAGAATCGTAAGAGCCTGTCTACTCCGTTAACGGATAAGGTAGCTCGGGAGTTGCACGAGTGGAGATTATTCTGCGAGAAGTACTACATTAAGATGCCTGCTCATGTGTTTAATGACCACAGAGGTAGCCCACTCACAGTGAATGCTGTCAAATTAATGTTCACTAGGCTATCTCATAGGGTGGGATTCAAAACTACAGCTCACATGTTTAGGCACACCTATGCGAGTAACTGTTTGAGAGCTGGCATGGATATATACACCTTGAGTAAGCTGATGCATCACTCTCAGATAAGAACTACTGAGGTTTACTTACATGCTTTCGGTAACTCGTTAGCTGAATCCAACGATAAGTATAACCCTCTCAATAGGTTCGACTTTTAAGATAAATAAAAAGAGAACCCTGCTCTAGTTTGGCGACCTGACAGGGTTCTCTCTTGGAAGAAAACTCGAAGGAGCTTTCTTGTTTGCTATTGTATCATGCTTACTGGTACTAGCTCAAGAGATGTTCCTTCTCATATAGGAGGAAAAGAATATGAAGAAGTTAAGACAATATGAAAGCTTTCAGTCTGTTGCCGAGATGGACAAAACTATTGATTCTACTCTTAAGGAATATAACTTAAAAGACAGCGAACGAGTGATACTTCTAAAGTTATCAAACTACTCATGTAAATTCGTGGGAGTTTCATATTTGAAGAATAACACGTTAGCTGATCTAACAGGATACTCTAAGCGTTCTATTCAGCGTGCTCTTAAGCGTTTCAGTGAATTAGGAATCATTACTCGTATTAAACAGTTTAAACCTGTTAGAGGTGGCTATTCAGCGTTCATCTGTGTAATTAATCCCTTTGAACGTCACCATGAGTTGGCACCTTGCAAGGAAGCTGTAGAGCCTACTCCTGAGCAACTTGACGAGCCATCTCACGAGAACGAATCCATTACAACTAAAACTAAAAGCTCTAAAGAATTAAAGATACGTAATAGCGCACCTGTTGAACTGGATGATTTAGATTCATCTTATTTGGTTAACTCATGTGTACCTATGGAATTTATCAATGCAGTATCCCCCTTCTTTGGTACAGCTAAGGAGATATATGCTATTTGGGGTAAGGTTAAATTGGCTGCAAGCAAGTATGCACCTGACTTAGTTGATACAACTGAGGTGGCGATCTCAGCGTTCAAACAATCTGTATTTGCTCTTAAGATGAACAACATTAGAAAAGACTTCAAAGGTTATTTATTTGGCGTTCTCTCAAAGATGATGTCTGTTGAGCAAAGAAAACTGAAGAATAAACTTTTCAATTTCCTACAAGATTAATCTGAGGAGGAGCACACACTATTAGGGGGAATCGCCAGCATTTCGGGGAAAGACCACGTTAAGAGCATACATGATTTATACAGTTTTTCGGCTACTTTAGTAACAAACGAGAACCCTAAAACCTACGCTAAGATGTAAATGCATAAAAAGTTGCATAGAATTATAGAAAAAGAAAAAGGCGGATTCCTTTTGAGAGTAGGAGCCCCCTTGTTCTTGCTACCCATAATAGGACGTTATGTTAACCCTACATGAATATAATATGCAGTCCACATGTTATGTTTGCGATCTCACCAATATAACGCAAATTTTGTACACTACGGAATTATTAAGACAAATAACATTGATAAACAAACAAAAAGAAAAAGTGTGTTTTGAACAAAGATTGATCAAAACACACTTTTAGCTTAATAAGAAAACCCCTTATTCAAATACAACCATTTCTCCCACATCTATAAACCCAAATCGCTTATAGATATTTTCCCCATCATCTGATGCCTGTAATACAACTGCTTTTTGTTTATCCTTTGTTTGAGTTAGAAGAAATTGAAACATTTCACTGCCAATTCCTTTACCTCTAAATTGCTCTTTTGTCATCACATCATAAATACCATAACTATCTTTGCTTTCTATTAATAAACCAGTAGTTACAGGCATTTCATCTATGCATCCAATAAACATTTGAACTTCTGAACCTAATTTCATTTGTGAAAACTTATTAAAATAACTTTTTAATGCATCTTTTTCTGGTGTACCTTCAAATAAGCTCATGAATACCTCTATATATTTTAAAAGCTCTTCATTATCTTTCACATTAGTAATCATAAGCTGATGGGAATTTCTTTGACCAACATTAAGAGTATTTTCAAGTTTCATCATTACATTACGTTCCGCTTCTTTTAGATCATATTCCTGCATAAGTTTTGTCCAATCCTCGGTTAAATACTGAGCATCAATCCAAATACTAAAAGGATATTTTTTATGAGAAAAATTATTAATTCCATGTCTAATCTTAGCTGCATTTTTGATACTTGGAGATTTCGGTACTACTACATTGAATGTATCAGTAGGAATTCCTGTATTTGCTATGACGAAATCTTCTTCTGTTATAAGTTCTCCACTAACTGTATGAGTAAATACTTTTAATTTTTCTTCTAAATTATTTATTACTAATTGTTGATTTGTAATCATGTTTTTGCACCTTTCAATTCAATTTAGCGCGCTTTTTTTATTATAAGGTCAATTAAACACTAAATATACAGTGTTCACAGTATTTACATCCTCCCATAATATTCAGAAAACTATGAAGGGGATTTACATTTGGGATTCTATATATGATATGCCCATCCAATTCCAAAACCTGTAGACGAAGAATAATCCGTAGAACTTCCAATAACGATAATTATGTAAATGAGCTGTCCGAACGGATGGCTTATTTTATTTTTTCCCTCCTCAGTATTAACCCTTGAGTTGGTGCTATTAGGTTTATTCTTGATTACACACTAAGGGGTTAACTGATTGGGTTCCCGTTCGGGTTTATACAATTTTCTAAACGTCTTATACTCATTGATGTGCCTACTGAGATGCCACCTCAGGGGGAACACTCTCTCAGATCCCCTCGTAAGGAGTCATAAGCAATCAAGCTATATATTTGCACCTACAGATTACAAACCAGCTGTGCGAGTTCGATAGGGTTACATTATGATATCCTCCCTGTTTTAAGCGTAATCCCGAAAATATTTTAAAAAAACAAAAATTAATAGTTGACGGTTCTAGAACTTTTTACTAAGATGTAATTAAGCCACTCAGGGAACGGGGTGAGCAAGACTATTGGAAAGTAAACAACAGAAGTTTTACGGTAAAGTCAAAGACTTCTATGAGCTGGAGTCCATCGAGGATGCTAAGAGGTTTTATACAGCTTTTAATCAACTCAACAAGATTAACACTGTAGATAAAGCTAATAAGATCGATAAAATGCTAACTCGTATGTATGCTGGCAAGAAGCTAACTGACTAATCTAAAACTACACAAAACAAAATAGCCCTACTCGGTAGTTATACTTTGGCGAGTATACCGAACAAGGCTACGCAATTCAGTCGAACCTATAAGGCTCTTTCCTCCCTATGGTATCACGAGCAGGAATAGCTGTAAAGGTTCGACTCCACAGGAGGCGAATACGTTGAAACTTAAAGAATGGGTTAAATCAACCTTGGTAGCTGGCGGCAGTACTACCTTTCTTTACGCAGCCGGTTACATCGTTTCACTCATGATTGTACACCTGTAAGTATTACCTATCTCGTGTAAATAAATAAAAACTAAAGGGAGAAATTATTATGACAACAAACACTATTCAACCAACTAAATTCGATATGGTTATGGAGGAGATTGATACTCTAGTATCTAACTTCCAAGACTCACTAACTCGTATTACTAATAAAGTGTGCAAAGTAGATACATTCCAACTAGGTGTTACGTATGTAGTTATCTTACGAGCTGGCAAAATCTCTAAAACTCTTAGTTTTAATCTAGATGAATTAACTGGGAAGAATTTTTAACTCCACAGGTTCAAGCTGTACAGGTTATCATTATGAATGTTAACCTGTAATAACTAGCGAGCTGACTCTAATAGGCCAGCTCTTTTGTTTTCCTCCTCAGGGTTACCCATTACGGTAATTGAAATTACAGTTTGTGCACTCGTTGAAACCAATTAGATAGCTCACAAACTTGCTGTTTATCCAGCACAAATCCTCTAACCATCCCCTTCGATTCAATATCAACCCCGAGATAGCCAACTTTCAAGGAAGAAAACCTCATTAGATCCCCTCATCTTTCTTCAAAATAAATAAAGCAAGGATTTCTCCCTGCTCCTACCAACTCTGTATTAATCTCTTCTTTTATATTTTTACTAATTTCTCACGTAGAACTAATTCACTCTCAGTCATATACCCTCTATGCATTTCTTCCACAATCTTATCGTGATTAAAGCATAATACTTTTTCCTCACCTAAATAGCCAACTGGGTAAGGTACGCCTATATAATCAAAATCACGTTTATCTGCTGATACAACCATTCTTCCAATAATCATAATAATTGGTTCTACCTCTTCTAGTTTAACTACTGTTCCAATTGGAAATAGTTTCATAGGTATTTATTCTCCTCTATTTGTAAATTTTTTAGCTAAACGGTCAAATAATATTGAACTTCCATATGCCAACATCCCAATGCCAATCATAGCAATACTGAAAAATAATTTCTGCCATAAATTAAATGGGAAAAACCACCCTGCAATAACAAGTACCATAGTACCAATAATAATCATAAACCGTCCTTGTCTGAACATACTTTTACTCCTTTTTGTCTTTATCAAGTTTAAAAAAGAATCCTCCTCCATGACCATTAGGTGCTGTCGCATACCCCCCGGTCTCTTGTCCTAAATGGACTTTGTAACCATATCCAAACCCATATTCACCTTTTAGTGTAATATCATAGTCACCTAAGAAAGGGATATAATCCGGAATCTCAATTTTATTAAGAACTACTTCATACTTATGTGCTGTTAATTCATAATCATTTTTAAAAGTATATTGATCTATTCCGAATACATAAGATCCATTTAAGAACTTTTGTGTAACTGTTAAATCCTCTGCAAAGGGAAGTTTTTTAGAGGAAGAGTGGTCTAAAGCATTCGCCTCAAACTTCGCTCCTATAAGGTTTCCTTGAACTATATCTTCAGAAATGGTTTTAAATGTATATGGTATATTTCCTTCAAAAAGTCCATTTCCTGCTTTAATGCCGTAATTAGTTCCTTCAGCAAGTTCAAATTCCCCTTTAAATATACTTCCTTCTCCCTTAATCATTAACTTACCATCTGTAGAAAAATCTGTTTTTCCTACGAAAGTTTCATAATCCCCTTTAAAAGGTTTTCCTGTTAAAATGGTGGAAGCCATCGCAATAGCAACATCCATATTATCTACCTGTTCGAATTTATTAGCAGAATCAAGAAGAAACTTCTCAAGAGGTTCTAATATAGTTATAAATTGCGCCATCTTAAAAGATGAATCCCGGAAATCCATATTAAATTTCATATAAGTTGAGCCTAACCAATTACTAGAAATCATATCAATATCTCTTTTTAGTCGCTCCTGTGTTACAGTTGCATTCGTGATAGTTGATCTAATAGTCCCTGCCACTTTTCTCAACTGTTCAGGAGTAACTTTTATATCCCCCATAGCCATTCCCCTTTAAATATTTATATAGAATATTTTACCACAGAAAATTAATTTTACAGAATAATATTTTTTATACTCTTAATAATCCAAAAACTATCTACTCCAAGACTTATCTTTCTAGGTAAAACTAAAGAGGTAACTTAGGATTACTACCTCACGAATAACTATCATATACTAACAGCCACATGAATAAGGTTGAATTAATCGTTCTACTCACGAGACACGACCATCCAGTGTTATCTGCTGGAGGAATCTCAATTCAGCCTCTTCCTCTACCCTACCTGCTTGGTATTCCACCTCACTCACCTCAGTAACGTTAACCCCCTCGAGGTAGGTCAACTTATCAAACAGCTCGCTAAACATGTGTAACACATTAATTTTAACTTGCTGGATATCTTCCTCAGGTGTTACCTCTCTATAGTGTGCTTGTTTGTATATTTCCCCCTCAGGTTTAAACTTATAAGCAACAGCTACTTTAATATATTTGTTCATATTATTTTCCTCTCTTTCTGTTCATCTCTTTTATTTTGTTGTGCGGCTTAAAGGCTTCTCTTTTATATTCCAGCTCACTAATACTCTTAACAGTTACATCTAGCACTTTGCCCCCTGAAGTGTGCTTATCAACCGTTTCCTGCATAGTATCTCTATAGAACGATACTAAAATGGTTCTAGCCGCCTCCTGGGACTCCTATGATTGCTGCCATCTTCTTAGCTTCTGACGAGGTGTGTCTAAACGTGGCTGAGGCTCGATCATCGGCGTCAATTGTAATCACCACCCTTGTATGTGACCTATGAGAACGACAAATAAACCTAGCTCGTTAGTAACTAGGTGGTTATCGTCCTCATAAGTTTTTTATTTAATTACCGTCCATTCCATCGAATAACACTGTTAGATCTACCCCACTAGGGTTATCCGAATTGTCACGACTCTTACGATACTTTCGGTTAAGTCCTAGAGTCTCAGCCTGACGAATTGCTTTTCCTTCAAAGTCCACTAGGCTAACCTTTAAGTTGGTTGCGTAGTTCATACCCACAGAGTCAACTCGCATAGCTTTGATACTATTAATAAGGAAGCGATCTAACGCTACCTCATCTAGCGGCTCCAAGTCGTAATTTTCCTTGTAGTAAATCCAAGTGTTATCGTAAAAAGCTTGCTCCTTCTCAGTCCACTCCTCACGGAACTTACGGGAGTAAATTCCATGGATTGTCTTTTCGTGTCCCTTCTTCAAGTTTGCATCTCTCATTTTCTTTCCCTCCTCAGTGTTAGCTCCTGTAGATTTACCGCCATGCCACCCACAGCGTAGGTTCTTCTCGTTAATTGGCTTAGTAGTACACACTCTGTTTTTCATGATAGCTCCGCAAATGTGAGTATTCTTTTGTAGTTCCTCTTTGATGACCACCATCTCCACAGATTCTCTACTGAGGTCACCACCCATAAGTCTGTCTCTTATCTCATTGGTACGTTCCCTCAGTCCTTCTGGAAGAGGTTTAAGTTGTGAAGGTAATCTACCCATGTTATAACCTCCTGTGTCCTATACCTAAGCTAGACATATACTCTTTGTAGTACTGCTCGTCCTCTTTAGAATCAAACTTGTGAACTACTTTACCGTTGAGCTTGTCCATATAGGTTTGATATTCTTCTTTGTCCTCCTTCTCTTCAGCTAAGCGAGTCAGTTCTTTCTCCTGAGCCAACTCCCGCTTAGCCTGTTCTAGTTTGAGTTTGTTCTTTTCTACTTGAGCTTGTAGCTCTCGGAATCTCATCTTGAGTTGAAATTCCTTAGCCTTCTCGTATAGTTCTTGCTGGCGTTCATTCAATTGAGGTAGTTGCTCACTGAACATTTGAGCCGTTTTAACTTGAGGGAATGCTACGATAGATACCTCACGTAGCTTTGTGGGTTTGCCTGTGGAGTTGGTATAGAAGGAGATCGACACCTTTTTAGCTAGCTTGTTAGCTACCCTTTTCTTGATATCTTCCTCTACAATTCTTAATTTACCTAGTAGCTTACCACCTTTGACAGATACGCTCTCGAGGAATCCTACTGTGTCCTTTACGCTTTCTGAGTGGTCTAACTGAACAGGTACGCTCTTCTCGGGGTTAAACGATTCAGCAAGCGCCTGTAGGTCTGACTCAGTGTAGTTCCTGCCTCGGTGTGTACCGGTAGAAAACAATTCAGCTTCTTTGATTAAGTCTCCGTCAGAGTTAGCTGAGAAAGATTCTGCTAGCTGTCCTGACTCCTTGAACTTCTGTAATACATTCATCTAGTTACCTCCTTTAGTTTACTTATAAGAAAGTCACCTTTTGAATGGTGACTGTTCACCCTTGGTGTTAATCTCTGGTGGAGTCGATCTACCGAGCTAGCAACCTCCATCGTAATGACTTCAGCAGTTACCGGCTCAGCATCCAACTCTATATAGTAACCTTCAAAATGAAGGTTACCTACAAAACGTAGGCAGCCTGCTTAGATTAGATTCGAGACAGGTTAATCAACGTTTGTTCGTTTAACTCAATGTTATTCTTAGCGAATACACCTTTGATAGCTTCTTCTAACTCCCTAGCGATCACCTCGGCTTGTTTGTCTCCCTCAGCAGTGTCCTCGTTCATTAATCCTACAATGAACTTCCAGTCTTCACTACGGGGATCTAAGCTATCAATGGCACCTAGTCCGTACTCGACTCCTAAGTCTAAATGCTGTTCGTATTTAGTATCTAAGCCATACGGATATTCCAATTGGAATGCTTTATTGAATCGTTTGACAGCAGTATCATCTCGGCGAGCTTTCACGTTATGCTTACGTGCTACTTCCCCTCGAGAACGGTAAAGCTCTCTGATGGCTGCTTGCTTCTTAGAACTAATCTCTGATAACTTTTCTCCTGTCCCAGCGATCTGCTTAGATAGTGCTTCTAGTTTGGCTTGTGCTTTCTTCTGAGAAGCTAGAGCGTTCTTGTCTGTCTCATCGATAATCAATGAAGCTTCTACAATCTCTAGAGCCTTACTTACTTTAGTTTGCTCTGATTGAGACTGAGATAGCTGGCTCTGTAGTTCATTCTCTTGAGCTTGTAACTTGTCGATTTCCTTCTGTGCTTGCTCTGTAGTTTTAACCTTTGTAGTACCTGCTAATAAGTTTTTAATTGAGTTCATCATAATAAAATCTCTCCTTTTGGTTTGGGTTTAGTTTGTATTGAGTCGGCTAAGGGGTAGCCTGTGAAGCAATAAGGTTAGGGGATTAAATAATGTCTAACAGTCTAGCAAACTCTTTGACGCCTTTCTGACTAACAAGCATCTGTAGTTTCTTCTTCTCGATAGGCTTGTAATTGATGTAGCCTTCCTTCAAGTATTCATATCCTGCTCGGTGTAACCATGAGCCTCTACTTGAACGCTTGATAACCTTCTTGTCTTTCAACATTTGGTTTAGCTGCTGGGCACTTCTGAGACCTAACTCCTTAGCCGTCTCATCTATAGTCATGTAGCCTTCGATATTTAATACTTTATCGTGATATTCAACTGCTGGAGCTTGTAATTCAATTGTCTTCTTGGCTTGTTCTAGTTGTTTTGTCTTCCTCTGTAGCGACTTCTGAGCTAGGATAAGTGCTCTTGCTATCAAGTCCTCCTCGGTTTCCTCTTCTTGTACAACCATGTAACCTCCATCTCTGCGGATACTTGGTAGAACTTCACTAGTTACCCACTTCTTAAAGGCTTTCGCTTGAGGTTTGCGACTAGCTAGGATTAAACTGTATAGACCTGACTCATTAATCATGTTAGCTTCACCTTGACGACCTAAGTTGAACTTAGACCGTTCATCACTATCTAGTGTTTGTAGCGCTACTGTAGGGTTAGTTAACTCTAGTACATCACATACATCCTTAGCGACAAACCACACTTGTTCATCCTCTTTGATCGCTCTTAATTCACCAAGTCCGCTTTCGAATACCTGTAAGTTATTTGTCATTTTAGCCAGCTCCCTTTTTAAATTACGTTACTTGCTTGTCTATTTGTAATATAATAATAATGAGAAAGACTAGATTCCTCAGGTAAAAACGTATGAGTGCAATCTAGTAAGTCTTGCACATTCCAGATAGTAACGTGTAGTTCATCAGATCCCTCTAGGATTGTAACCTCTCCAGCGATATCCTCTGCTCCGTTATCCCACTTGTACTCATCAATGAAATGAATCTTTTTCTTCTCAGTAGTTGACTGTCTCATATCAACACCCCAGTAGTAAGTGTTAGCATGGACTCCTCGTTTAACATGTAAGTAACCTTTCTCCTGTAACTCCTCTACGTGTCTTTTAACTGTACGCAAGCTCTGTCCTGTTAGCTTAACTAAATCATCGTAGGTAATAGTCGTTCCTACAGTCACTAGAGATTTGATAGCCTCGAGGGTTTGTGCTACCTTGTCCTTAACAGTGAGGTCGCTGAATAGTTCTTTTGTCTCGTGTAGTTCTTTTCTGTTTAGCTTTTCGCTCTCAGGTTGCTCTCCTACTTGAGATAGAAACTCGTTGTATTGCTCCTCAGTAGATAACCCAGTGTAGCCTTTCCCGTTTCTCCACTCTAAGTATTTATCCCAAGTGTTGATTAGATCGCCTCCTCGTATTGTATTTTTAATTCGTTGTATTTCTTCTCGGTGATTTCCTGACAGTCAATGCTGATTAGTTGTGTCGCTCTCGTGTTGTACAAATCACTATAGGTCTTGTCCATTAGACTAGAATGCTTGTCCTGTTTCCCCTCAGTTACCTGAGCTAGGTGGTATCTCTTAAGGACTGTGCGAGTACCAATGAACTTCATCCGAATAATGTACTTGAAGTATCTCTTCATTTAGTCGCCCCCTTAATTGTTCTCTGTATGTGCTGGCTCACTAGTAGATCTCTCTTTTGGTTCTCTTCAGCAAATCTAATTTGTAAGCTCAATTTATAAGATGTTCTTTCTCGTTTGATATCTCTTCTTTTCATTAGTCATTCTCTCCCTTGGTTTGTCCGTTTGTTCTGGCTCCCTTTCGTTACCCTTTCATTACTTTGATTAATCTCTCTGGGTGTTCAATCTGTAAAGCTGTAGCAATCTTGCTCAGTGTGTTCATGTTGATTGATCGTGTAGCTTTCACCCTAGATAATGTCGCCTGTGTAACTCCCGCCTCCTCAGCTAAGCATGTAAGTGTTCTGTTATGCTTCTTACAAATATCCTCTAGGTCTATATAAAACAAGATAGTCATCCATTTTCCTCCTCTCCTATTGAGTTGTATGTCATATCATAATTTAATTAGTTATATCCTCTCTCCAAAAAGGGAGCCAGCTCGGTTGACAAGACCAAGCCAGCTAACAAACCAATCTGGAGAGATTGAGAATGAACAATAAGTAAAACCAAGAGTTAACATTGAAGTGAATAACTCGTAGTATCCCACCGAGATCGCTAGGAGGTGGATAGAGCAGTTACTCTTTGCAGCCTACCTCAGGGGGACGAGATAAACTCCAAACAGAAAAGCTCATTTATTCTTTCTACTAATATAGTAGGTAGTCTACTACCAGTATTTTTTCCTATACTATACAGTAGCGATACTGTGAGGTATCTCTCTTTTTCCTTCTCATATATAGTACCGTTTCCGCACCCTCTGTTTTTGTGCTCATACATATAGTAGCGCCAGTGTAGTGTCCTCTTCTTTTGCTTCATAGATAACATAGCGAGTTGGTAGCCCTCTAGTTTTTATCCTTCTATATACATAGTAGTGATAGCGTATACCAGCCTATCTCGCCACATCGAAGGTTCATGCTAATCCTACGGGCCTTTCCTGTAGAGATTGTACAGTACAAGGGAGAATACGATATGTCGTTTGCTACATTGTTATTTGAGGATGGTAAGCTATCGATGTGGGGGAAAGAAGACAAGACTGAGTAATCTATTCCTTTTTATAGTAGATCTAACAAGCTGCCAGCTCAGGTAATAATATGGTATTAATTTGTAGAAAATTAGTCCAAACAGAGGAAAGAAAAACTGAGGAGCTATACTTCGATAGCTAAGAAATTACGAAGATGACCGTGTAAAATGATAATAAAGTTATTTAATTTTAAAACCTAAAACACGTTTAACCCCGCCTAAAAATCCGAACGGGGTTAAAATATAGTTGTTTAATTTTTGATGTGAAATACTTCGCTGTACTAAAAAATACAATTGGACCCTTCTATATTCGTTTACCTTCTCGTATAAAAAACATATGACATTTTTTAGAACGGTAAATCATTAGAGTCTATCTCTATGGTTATCCTAGACAATCTCATATCTATATTATCTAACACTATTTTTTGTTTATAAGACTCCAATCGTTGTAACCATTGATAAAAATCAACAACAATCGAAAGCGGGATATCAACTGCAGGTCTATATGTATAATAATTATTGACAAAGCAACTTATTAATTTGCTATTATCCTGAATATGTGTTTCCAGAGAGCTATTTCGAATAAGAGTAGATAATCGATTCATTATTATATTAGGGTCACTTACAGGCTCATATCTATCTGTATGGCTTACTATATATTTTGAAAGCATTTCTGCAAAATCCCTATATAGACTCTTTTCCTCCTCTGTAAAGTTTATTGCCAATACACCTTGGGAGATATCAAATGAAATGTCCCGAAACGACACATATCTTTCACGAGGATCTAACCGAATCATCTTATCAATAATATAGTTGAATTTAAAATTAGCAAGACCCTCACCAATAATATTACTAAACAATTTTCCAACAAAATAGATTTCACTTTGATGGTTATATATCCCTTCCTCAGCCGTTTCATTTGGCAAATGTGTTACCGGCCAATTCAAAAGAACACTTCTCCCATCCCGATCTTGTCCTGCTAATTTTTTACCAAAACCGAAATCAATAACCTTAACATCCTCATGTTTATCTATCAAAATGTTTGCCGGACGAATATCTCTATGTAATATATTCTTAGACTCTAGATATTCAAATGCCGATATTGTTTCAGTAAAAATTTCCTCCCAGCCTTTCCCTAAAAAAGGTTTAAAATCAGCAATTGAAACTCCGTCTATATATTCCATTTGAAGATAACCGAGTTTAATTTCAGGGTATAAATAATAGTTATAAACCCTTACAATATTAGGGTGGGATATTGTAAATAAAATTTTAATTTCATCAACAAACCGTTCATAATGCTCGTTAATATAGTTAGTGTCTTTAGGTGCATACTTTTTAAATGCAAAAAACATATCAGTAGTCTCATCTTTAAAGAGATGCGTATCTCCAGTACCACCTTGACCAAGTGACTCAATATGTATGAATTGCTTTACTCTATCAAATGTAACTACAGTACCTGGTTTGACCATTTATCTACACTCCCATTTTAACTATTTTTGTATTATTTTAACATAAATATCTCCTTCTATATAAATAAAACAAGTAAAAATAGTAGTTTAATTTAGTTAATCGCATTCTCCATCCTATTTGATATCGCCCTCTGCTTTTCATTCTTGTGCAATAGTACCACCTGTTAAGTGATTGACTTACGGGACTGCATTAGTACTTCATAGATCCCATCCTCAATAGGTCTTTCTAAAAAGTGCTTATTTTTGGCACTCTGTACCTTTTTGGCCACCTCAAAAATCGCTGTAACCCTTGGTATCACTAGCTTCCGCTAGGGGTTGGCACTTTTCGGCTAACTCTACATGTACACCCAGTAGTTACACCTCTAGAGCTATACCTAGTTAGTTAAACTAATAGTCCTACCTCTAGGTTAATTAATTCTCAAAACATAAATACAAAACCTGAGACAGATAAACTAAAAAGATATACCTCTAGAGAGTGCCTTTAAAGATTTACCTATCTCGTTACAGAGAAAGAAACGCTTTAAAGATTTAACTCTAGAGATATATCTCTTTGGTTGCCATTTCCTATAGTTCTTGTTTTTAAAATCTTTAATACCTTAAAACCCAGAGAAGGAGAACTAATTAGAATTACTAAAGAGCTATAACTACTGGTTTACCAGTTAGTACTTCTCTTTAGGCTTCCTCAGTAGTTCTTTATTTCTTTTCTTACTGAGCTGGATACTCTTAGTTATTCTCTATAGGTATATCTCTAGAGTTTTTTTATTTCTCTAGGGATATTTCTAATTGGTTAACTATCAGATATATCTCTAAAGCTAAACTCATTAGTTTAGTAGCAATAGTGTACTCATGAGACGGCAAACTAATGGAGAACACTGTACGAGTAATCTATTAGAACTATTTTAGGGAGATCGTTGAGTTTCACTGTTAGAGCCGGTACTCGTAAGGAACTTGTAGAGTACGTCCAATAGCTGAATCCCTCAATTGATATTGATAGGACAACTATGAGAGCGAATAGAATAAGCTAAGGGGGATTTCATATGATTAAACACTTTGGATTAGGAGCCTTATTTATAAGTATTGGCTTATTAGGTGCCTGCTCACAAGAAGAAGCTACCACTACGAAGGCACCATTCGAGGACTACAAGCCATCACAAGGGTACATTAATGAGGGAGAGTTTGAAGCTCTTGATTATGATATGACTCGTGAGGAAGTAGCTCAGTTGATTGGCGGTGTAGGTGAACTATACAAAGAGGAGGGCTACATAGAAACCATAATCTACAAAGGTGAAGGCAATATAAAGTTTGCTATGCTGAGATTCGAAGATGGCAAGTTGGATATGTGGAACAAACACGATAAGGAATAATTGCTTTATAGATTGATATAAGGAGTTAGACTGAAGAGGTCTACTCCTTTATTACATTCTTACAGGTACCTCTCTTACCTCCCCATGAGATACGCTATACAAGTGTAACCTTAAGTGCAATAACTATATCCCTTGTCTGACCTGTTCTCGATTATTGAATGGCTTCATTAGTAGTAAACTCAACGATAATCCACACAGTACTAATCCATTTACATATAATTGTGCTGCGCTCTCCTCAGTATTCAATAGTTGAGCACGAACCTCTTTGGCAACTTCAGAGTCACCTCCTAATAGCATTCCTACTCGGAGGATAGCTCTCTTAGGAAATAATCTGTTCTCGTTGCTAGAGTATGTATACTCCTCTCCATTTCTCGATGTTACCGTATATGATCCTCTTCTTTTCATTTTAGGAAAGAAGGAATTTATTTTGTTTCCCTTCATAAGCGTGTACCCATCTGAAACAAGTTCATCCTTGTGAGATCTAAGTAGATTAGTTATCTCTTTATTTGATACATCGTAAAAATCTGCGACCTGTTGAAGAGTAGCCATTTCCAACTCAGGTGGCAACAGTAATTCTTTTACTTTGCTAAGTACCTCCACCTTGTCAACTAAACTATCGCGCTTATCTTTCGGGCTGATTACCCCATTAGTTAATTTTACGTCACTCATGAATATTCCCCCTTTGTTTATTTTAATTATATGTCATCCCCCACCTAAAATACAACAATATCCATTAATACCAAAAATAGTAATACCTAGGTAATACTCAGAATATACGTCCTCGTAGATAGTGAACTAGGGAGAAGGCTCGGTGTTGGGAGAAAACTTTTTAGAAAAAACTGAGGAGGTGGAAACTGATTGGTACATAATGTACTAGGTAAAGCTCTAGGGGGCTGGCTCACTGGGAACTAACTGGGAACCGATTTCCTGTATGTATATTTTCTCTGTGAGGCTACATGCGTACGTGCGCACCCTCCCCCCGCTTTATAATATGTGGGGCTAGAGAGGACGAGCCAAGGAGTATCCCCTCAACGGTCACAGAAAGGCAGCTAACGAGAGCAACTATCAGAGGGCACCACAGAGTCTAGCCATACAGGGCAACGACACAAGCAGTACATCTGAGCTGGCACTCCTCAACCGTACATACAAGTATCAACTTACGTATCCGCTTATCAGATCCGCACACGAGAATACTGTTAGGTGCATACTCGTATACAAATAAAAAAGAACCACGAGGCAGCAACTTAATTGTCACCTATCTCGTAGTTCCTTCTTGTAATTTCCTCTTATTAATCTCTTTATATAGCTTACCTTGAGATATTCCCACTTGACTAACAATGTCCTTGATGGAATATTCTCCTGAGTCATACATCTGTAGAGCTACCCTTATTTTGTCATTGTCTAGTTGAGGTCTACCTAGTTTAACTCCACGTTTCTTTGCGCTTGCTAGTCCTTCTTTTGTTCGCTCTGCTATTAAGTCCCTTTCGAGTTGGCTGATTACTGCCATCATAGAGAACATAGCTTTTCCAGTTGGCGTTGAAGTATCCATATTTTCCTTTAGTGATACGAAAGTAACACCCATATTATTTAACTCCTCGACAGTTGTAAGGATATCAAGAGTGTTTCTCCCTAGTCTGCTAATGGCTTCTACAATAACGGTATCACCTTCTCGTACTGTATCCATGAGCTGGGTTAATCCTGCTCGGTCTTTTTTAGTTCCGGTATATTTCTCTTGGATTAATCTATCATGGCCATACTTGTTTAGTGCTTCTAGTTGTCTATCAAGTAACTGCTCATCAGTTGAAACCCTAGCATAAGCGATTCTCATCAGGTTCCTCTCCCTTACATTTATTGTGCCTTTAATGTAACATTAGATCTCATTAAGTGTAAAGGTTTTATGTAATCTTTTGTGTAATAACTTTATGTAACATCCAAAAGGCTTAACAGCAAGGTTTACTTCCCTAGTTAGATGATTACACTTATCTATCGTTTTATGTAATCTTAGGATAGACTCGAAGGAATAACTGTGAGTATGTTAACAATGAATAAAACTAGTGAGGTAGGACTATAAAGGTTCTACCTCTTTTTGTTTGTATTGATGAGGTAGAACAACACGAATAGTACCTAACTGGGTATACCCTAAGAGTATTTCACCTTCTCAGGTAGAGCTAAATAGTTATAGTTTATACCCTTTATAGTTCCTATGTTGATGTACTGAAAAGTGAGCACATCGAGGTGGGGGTTTACCTATTTAGCGTACCTCTGAGCATTACCTGTGAGGGCGGCATCTTAACGAGGAGCATTAAGATATGTCGTTTTAATTTAACGCTTTTAAGATGTTATCTACAAATATTTTATCGATTTCATGTCCTTGGTTTGTTTGTTCTGAATCCATAATTATTCCTTGTGATTTCTCTTTGTTAATCCACAAATAGTATGTTTGAATTGTTCCACTTAAAAAGTGAACATTTACTTTGAAATTTGGCTTGTGTGTACTAGATGTATTTGAATGTGTATGCCCGATATGGGTGATAGCACTTACGAATGCTTCAACATCAAGTTGCTTTACGAATATGTAGGTCTTATCCCCCTCAACTTCAATAAATTCAATAGATTTATTTTCTATGGAGTTTACTCCTTCACCATCCTTCGCGGTATTATGAAGTATAATACCATCTTCTGACTGTGCGCAATCTCTTAGCATATATACTAGACCATGCGTTTCTTGTGGAGTAACTAGTTTATTACATATATCTTTTCTATAGTTAGATTTGTACTTGTAAGTAAAAGTGAATTTTTCGTCTTTATAAGTTACAGTTTGTAAAGTTGGTACTTTTGCTTCCTCGTCAGTTAAATAATTTTTAATTTGTATTTCATCATTTTTCTTATCTTTTACATTTTGAGAAAATATTTCAAATCGTTCTAGGTTTCTAGATTTTTCTTTAGGTATATGTATAATAATCTCATTTTTGTTCGCTACAGTTGATGATTTCTCACTGCCATCGCCACAAGCAGATAAGGAAGCGAGCGATAAGCATAATGCTCCAACAATTAATGTTTTCTTCAAATTGAGTTCCTCCATAAAATGTATTGTTAATTTAATTATATCAATAATTTACCATAATTACCTAATAATACTTAGCGTCCTCCACGTTCACAAAATCCAACAATATTTCCCTTGAATTGTTATTCTTAAAGATTACTTGAGAACATTAACTCAAAAGTCATACCTGTGGAGGTCGTTACAAAAAGTGCTTGACCACGTTATTTTTGTATTTAACTTATCAGCTTCACCTAGTAATCCCTGCCTCGTGTATTCATGTGTAGAAATCCCCCCGAGGTAGACTACCTAGCTCCCTAATTAGTACTAAACTTGAGAACCCTGACTCAAGAGCTTAACTGTGAGTTATACCTTCTCAGGACAAAGCAAAAGAGATCGACTACATAGTTATCTTCCTCAGATTAACTACATAGTCTATCTCTCTAGTTACTTGTTCGTATACGAGCTAGACAAATCTACTAATTCAACTTTCTTGCCTACCTCACAAGTTTCAACTGAATAGTTATTGACTCACAAGATTGTAACCTCTATAATTTTCCTAAATGAATAACTAAAAGAGTGGTCACTCACTCATAGATAACACCTCATCAAGCTTAACATCTACCTTCTTTCACTCGTGCGTCCAATGCCTCATCCGACCACTCATAAGAAACAAGTGTGTTCATCTCTTTTTTTGTTTCAAAATGTGCGATAGACAATGCATTTTGTAATACAGGCAATCCAAAAATATGATCCCAGTGCCAATGCGTTAATGCTACAAAATCAGGATTTGAGATATTTTTCTCTTTTAGCATTTCTAAAAACAATTGTGTATGTGCTTCTGAATTACCTGCATCTATCATCAAATTCTTTTCTTTTCCAACTACCATTCCTAAGATAGGTCTATCAGTCTCGGAAACAGGTGTCATGTACCAAAATGCGTTTCCTATTTTTTTAATTTGCTGCATAACTATTGCCTCCATTTTATGACTGTGTAACAATTTCCAGCCGAGAAAATTCTTTATTTTGTATTTTGATTACTAGTAAATAACAATGTCAGAAATGAAATCATTCTACATTTTTTATTATCTAGTGGAATACAAATACTAATTTCAACAAGGGCATCCTTTCTCAACATTTGTTACTTTTAATCTATTTTACGCTACGAATTTACATTTAAATTATATTACAATTTGTATAAATGAGATACATTTTACAATATCGAAGGGGTGTTGAACCTGGAATGCAAAGGAACCAATCATGCCCTATTTCGGTAATGTGTTAACAGGTAAAAAGTTGATCAATGAATTTAATAAGGAGGGCTACCATGTTATCAGCTGAGTCAACTATCCCCACTGAGATGAAGCGTTTCAGTGGGGGCTTGAGTTAGAACTCTAGGTCTTTTCATCTATCACTAGACAGTTGACGCTCTAGCATTCATGCCACCTCACAGTAACACCCCAAGTATGTTTTTGGTTGGTACTAGAAACGAATAATCGTTTCCCCACTTGCACCACCCTTTCGAAAAAGAGCAGTTCTTCCTTATAGAAGAAGCCACCACTCAGATGAATCCGGCGTGTGCTACAGGCCCCGACAAGTCGAGTACACATGGATGGTTGACACATCCACTAAGCTATGCGTGAAGCAACAGCCTTACGTTTTTGCACTTCTAATAGAATCGGCGTTTTCACTTTAAGATTGTCATCCAATTCTACAACTCTTGATTTTTGCAATGTATTCAACGCACCATTTATATCAGCGTGAATACATGTTCCTGATTTACTTTGATACAGACCACGAGTGATTCGTTTGCCACTAAAGCGATAATGAGTCCTATCCTCCTTAGACCAAACTGGAATCTTATCTTTATCAAGAAAACTAGCTTTTGAAGTATAGCTTTCTTCTTGTTTTAAAAATCGTATACCTGCTTTTATACATTTATTCTCAATCGCTGCAATCAGTTTATGAAATGGGATTTGAACAAATTTTTGATTATTCTTTTTCCCCATATCAGATTTTTGTTTCCAACCAGTGTTATACCCTACGACAACCATATCTATGTTACATGCTTTCACTTTTTTGAACAACAAGCCGACAGTTTGTGAAATGTAACCATTTATTTGTCGTTCCCGTTTATGCCAAAGTGCAGCCATTTTGTTCGTTACAACTCGTTTAGAAAGTCCATTTTCCACATTTTTCAGTTGGAGATTACGTATCATTTTGTTGAAGTACTGGTTAATAGATTTTAGTTTTTTTCCATCAATTAAAAATGCATCACCTGTATTTGTTACGCAACTTAATAATCTATCTACACCTAAATCGCAACTCAAAGCGTTACTAGTAGTCGTGGATGGTTTCTTCATTTGAGAAACGTGCATTTCATATGTGTAATGCACCTCAAAGAACCGACCTTTTTGCTTCGGTACAATCTCAATGTAGGAGATTTTTTTATTTCTTACATTTTTAGGCATACGTATTTTAATGGAACCGAATTTTTTCCTGAATGCAACATTCATTGGAATCATCCAATACCCGTTATCATCCACTTTTGGAACTTGATAGATTTCAATAATTCGTTTGTCAGTTGAACCAGAATAATTCGGAAACTTAGGACGACCTGCGAAGGTTTCAGGTTTTTTCTTCCACTGTTCCAATCCTTTAAAAAAGCTTTTTACTTCTGTAAATAAGGATCTACGAATCGCTTGAACAGAGTTTGATTGAATGCCCCAGTAATTCATATCGGCTTGCATGGCAGTGTCCACTTCTTTTACAGTAGCCATCTTGTTATTATTCAAGTAACTTTGTTTAATTGTGTATAATCCAACATTTCGCAACGCTTTTGAACTATGTGACATGCGTTGCAGTAAGCGAAATTCTTTCGCAGTAAGGCAAGCTCGTCCGATATTCTGTTTCTGCGTGAATCGTTGTATGTTTTCTCTTTTCTTTTGTTTACGTAATACTTTCACTGCTTTCTTTCTAGCCATTGTTTTCACCACCTTTCTCAGAGGGTTTATTAAAATCATTAGTTACTTTTAACAAATCAATATTTGGAACAAAATGTGAACATGGTCTTCATCGTAATTCCTTTTAGCGCAAGTAACCGAATGATTATTATTATCCAATTTCGTTGTCTTACGATATATTCCCTCCTTATCTAAGGGCAGATTATATCGTAAGACAAAAAGAAACAAATATTCGCCCTCAAAAAATTGTTATGAACGAAACAAAAGAGTTCAGCCTACCTTCTGACGGCAATTCATCTACACCTGAATTGTTGGGTTTCACCCGTAACACAAATCAGATGGAGTCTTCTTGCCAAAAAGGATAAAAGCAGCAACTATACAGTTGCTGCTTCCAACATTTCTTTTTGTATTTCAACACGTTTGATTTGGTGAGGGTCTTTAGAAAGAATTTTAAATGCATATCCTTCGCTATTCACTGTTTGCCCTTCCTGGATATCATAATTCTGCATCAGAATCCAACCACCAATCGTGTCAACATCACTATCATTCATATGTAATCCTAGTAAATCATTTAATTCGCTAATTAATACTTTACCTTCTACGACAACATGACCTTCATTCATTTGCTGGATGGGCGGACGCTCATCTTCATCGTATTCATCACGTATTTCTCCTACAATCTCTTCCAGTATATCCTCAATGGTTACAATACCAGCCGTACCGCCGTATTCATCATATAACACAGCCAACGGAATACGTTTCTTTTGCATTTGTAGTAAAAGATTATGTATTGGTATGGTCTCAATTACTTCAATTACTGGACGCGTATACGATTGAATAGAATTGAATTCTTTTATTTCCTTATTCATATAACGAATAAAGAAGTCTTTCACATTCACCATGCCAATGATTTCATCTTTATCTTCCCCAAATACTGGGTAACGTGTATACTTTTCATCACGGATTATTTTCATATGGTCTGCTAAAGAATTATCTACATGTAACCCTATAATTTCTGTACGGGGGACCATGATTTCTTTCGCAATACGATTATCAAATTCAAAAATATTATTTACATATTTGTATTCAGCTTGATTAATTTCTCCACGTTCATAACTTTCAGAAAGAATCAATCGTAATTCTTCTTCTGTATGTGCTACATCATGCTCTGATGCAGGTTTTAAGCCGAACATTCCTGTTATCATCCTTGCAGAGCCATTTAACAAGCGAATAAACGGATACATGATTTTGTAGAACCAGATAAGCGGAGCCGAAAGTAATAAAGTAACCTTCTCAGCCTTTTGAATCGCGAATGTTTTTGGTGCTAATTCACCAACTACAACATGTAAGTACGTCATAATAGTAAAAGCAATTCCTAAAGATAATACACCTGCAATGGAAGGATTGATGTTCCACTTATCAAATAAAGGATGTAAAAGTCTCTCAATCGTTGGTTCACCTAGTGCCCCGAGTCCCATTGCTGTAACTGTAATCCCTAATTGACAAGCTGACAAATACTCATCCAAGTTTGATGTCACTTTCTTAGCTGCCAGCGCACCTTTCTTTCCTTCTAATACAAATTGATCAATCTTTGATCCTCTTACTTTTACAATAGCAAACTCAATTGCTACGAAAAATGCAGTACATGCGATTAAAACCACTACCATGATTAAATTAAATATGTCCAACTAATTCCCTTAGCTTCCTTGAAACTAAAGGATTCACCTCCTGATATATTTTCTCTTTCCAGACCTACTTCATACACATTGACATGAGATTGTATAAAATCTACATTCTCAAAATGATGAGGGGTACTCTGAGAAAATCGAGGTCATTTAGCCACCTATCCGAGTCAACATCTGAGTCCAATACATTTCCACCGCCTTGATTAAATTATCTATATGTTAGCATGAGAAATAAATCCCAGTCAACGTTTACATTTTGTATACCCTGAAATTCAAACAAAAAGCTTCTCTTTCCTGTGACATAAAACCTCTTAATGTGTGCATCAAACACTATAACATTTCCTTCGCTGCCACTAACTATATTATTTTTTTGTTCATTATTTCCATTCCTTCTCACATTAAAAATAAAGCGAAGAAACATTTATCAATCTTTTTTTAAAATATTTTGACACACATATTAATATTAACTAATACGATTGTTCAACTCAAATGATTTAGATGTGAAAGCGAAGTTCATACATGGCTTTACCGATAAAATAATATTACAAATGCTTCAATGTATCATAGGTGGGGAAAAACAGTTTCTTATTTAAATGTCATCCTCTTCTTGTTTTTCAAAATCACTCCATGTCCAATTGGTCCAATCATTATTTACTTTCCCTACAGTTATCAAATTCACATTATTTAATTCAATCGCTTTAGCTAAACTTTGAAAGAATATGCTCTCACTCGGTTTTTGATCATCACTTATATCAGGATGTTCCCATTCTTCTGTTTGATAAAATAGCTTTGGTTTAAATTCTGCATTGGTTTCATCTAATATGTCCGAGGGATTTACCCAGAATTTCTCCTTATATTTAGAAGTTAAAAAACGAATAAGTTTGGTAGGATGAAATGAATCTGTTTCAATTCCTAAACGCTTATACTCTTCTACAGTTGGTGTTAAAGTGATACGTTCTCCTTTCAAAAGTAACTCCATATGAAAAGGATCTACAAGGAAATGATCTTCATCATCGTACCAATATTCTTCATTTACAAGCGTTAAGATTTAATCGAAACATGAAAAGAATCCTTGCTGTCTCATGCTATTACTATACACATAGAAGTTATTCGATATCTCAAGGTTTGCATCAACGCCCACAACCTCAAATACAATGAGCCACTTGCCTTCCTCTCGAAAAACAGATATCCTGGATTGTGCTAAGTCAAAATTATAGTTATCAAGTACTGGAAAATCAAACTCCTCCGCGTACCTATCTAGTGTTTCAAGTATTTTTTTTGCTTTCATAACATTACTCTCCATAAAGTTAGTATAGTAAATTTTTATTACATTCGTTTTTCTTTATTTAACTCATAAACATTATCTAAATACCAGGACATTTTTTTATGTCCCTCTAAACTGGCAACCATCCAGTTTTATTTATTTGTATATTATATAAAACTCTAATGGCACAGTAAACAACATTTGATTATGACGCTATCCTTCATTTTCTTTATAATTGTATTTTCACAGTCCCCACCATAGCACTCCACTGCAGCTCCTCTTATTCTTCCTTACAATTAAAACAAAGACACATAGTCTATTGTTAATGTGAAATACAGTTTGATCATCTTTTCTAATAACTTACTATATAACAATCGGACGCATTTCTATATAAACGCGTCCGTGACTCTCCCTGTTCCACATGCACTATCTAAAATCCATTCATTTTGTATATTTAATTTTTGCGCCCATGATAGTAAAAACGGAAAATCTGAAAAACTTTTATTTTCTATATCATATCGTTTTGGATTTTCATATTCAGATAAGTTCCATTTTGTTTGCACTTACATTCCCCATTTCATTTTAATATATAATTTATAATGAATTTACAGTTTTTTCTCTATAATTAGTCATAATAATTTGGACTAATCTCCCTCCCCCATTAGTAAGCTGAAAACAAGGGGATAGAATTGGAGTGTGATGATATGGAACGTTTATGGATTCCTATAATCGTTACGTTTTTTTCGTTCGGTGGATTACTATTAGGAGGTGCTGTTGGAATAGCAACACGCCAACTAATTGAAGAAAAGATGCATCGCTTATACGCATTATGTGGTGGGATTTTGCTTGGGCTTTTATCACTTGAAATTATTCCTGAAACATTTTCAAGCTATGAAATAATTGGGCCTATGCTCGGTATAGCTATCGGTATTTTAGTTATGAGCTTATTAGATAACTATTGCCATCATCCGATTATACATAAGAAAGATCAACAAGCATGGCAAACCTTCCTTTTTCTTTCTTTCGCTATATTCATTCATAATATGCCGAGTGGATTTGCGTTAGGAACAGCGTTTATAAATCATAATGACTCTGCCATTCCTTTCTTACTTGCGATTGTCATTCACCATATTCCAGAAGGGTTAGCTTTAATTATTCCATTTCTCTTTACAAAACATAAATACATTTCATTTTTATTAACAACTTTATTACTTTCTCTTATCCTAGGGACCGGTACTGTTTTTGGCATTATGATGGACGGGAAAGCTCTCCATTTACAAGGACTTATTATGGGAAGCGCAATTGGTTCTCTTGGCTATGTCACAATTCACGAAATGCTTTGGAAAGCAAAAAAACAGCTACCTTTCCTTCCGTTTCTATCGTGGTCTATTAGTGGATTTTTACTAATAACAGCCTTCACTCTTTTCACTGGACACCATTAAAACAAATAAGTTATATCATTTGTATATTTTTCCTTTTTCTCCAAAACATAATAGTATCTACCTATTAAAAGGAGGAACGATTATGTTTGGGAAAACAGCCGGTGAAGCATTAGTAGATCTTTTAATTGATTGGGGCGTAGAACACATATATGGTATGCCTGGAGATTCCATTAATTCTATAATTGAAGCTTTAAGAAAAAAACAAGATAAAATTAAATTTATTCAAGTTCGCCATGAAGAAGCTGGCGCGTTAGCAGCGGCGGCATATGCGAAATTAACAGGAAAACTTGGTGTTTGTATGGCTATTGCAGGACCTGGAGCTATTCATTTATTAAATGGTTTATACGATGCAAAACTCGATCAAGCTCCTGTATTAGCAATTTCAGGACAAGTAGAAACCGACTTACTCGGAACGGATTTTTTCCAAGAAGTAAACTTAGAAAGAATGTTTGATGACGTTGCGGTTTATAACCAGCGTATTATGTCAGCAGAACAACTACCTGCTGTAGTGAATCAAGCGATTCGAATGGCCTATACGAAAAAAGGTGTATCGGTTCTTACTATTCCAGATGATGTTCCGAAATTCGAAGTAAAAAATGGTGCCCGTGTTACAAACACTTCTTTTACATTGCCTGATTTATTTCCACAAGAAGAAGATTTAGCTGTAGCGAAACTCGCACTTAATGAAGCGAAAAAACCTGTTATTTTAGCCGGGAAAGGAGCTAAACATGCGAGAGATTCTTTACTTGCATTTGCAGAACATATCGGTGCTCCAATCGTACTTACATTACCAGCTAAAGGGATTGTTCCTGATGAACACCCTCTTTGTATCGGTGGATTAGGATTAATCGGGACGAAACCTTCTTATGAAGCAATGAAGCATGCAGATACTTTAATTATGGTTGGTACTTCTTATCCGTTCACTGGTTTCTTACCCGAAAAAGCAAAAACACTTCATATTGATACAGACCCTGCACAAATCGGGAAACGTTATACGACAGATATCGGCTTAGCTGGTGATGCTGATAAAACATTAAAATGGTTAATTGAAAATGTAGAAAAACACGAGGACCATTCCTTCTTAGAGCAACATCAAGAAATGATGAAAAAGTGGGAAGAAAAATTACACACTCAAGAAGAAGATTCTTCTACTCCAATTAAACCACAACGAGTTATGCATGCATTGCAGAAAGTAGCAGAAGATGACGCAATTCTTTCAGTCGATGTCGGAAATGTAACAGTATGGACTGCAAGGCACTTCCGTATGACAAACCAGAAATTTATCATTTCTAGTTGGCTTGCAACACTTGGCTGTGGTTTACCTGGTGCACTTGCTGGACAAATTGCTTTCCCAGATAAACAAGTGTTTGCAGTTTGTGGTGACGGCGGGTTTGGAATGACAATGAACGACTTCGTAACAGCTGTTAAATATAAACTACCAATTGTTGTCGTTGTATTAAACAATAATAAAATCGCAATGATTAAATTCGAACAAGAAGTTATGGGAAATATTGAATTTGGTACAGACTTAACGAATCCTGATTTTGCAAAATATGCTGAGGCGTGCGGTGGTATTGGATACCGCGTAGAACAGTTAGATGACTTACTTCCCGCCTTTGAAAATGCAGTAAAACAAAATAAACCGTGCATTATTGATGTAGTTGTAGATGTAAATGAAGCACCAATGCCAGCAAAAATCACATTTGGTCAAGCAGCTGGTTATACGAAACATATGATAAAAGAATTATTTGAAGAAGGTACGATTGATTTACCACCACTTTAAACAAAAAAGATAGCTGAAAACAATTTGTCTTCAGCTATCTTTCTTTATTTTTGTACCTCTTTATAGAAAGAAAAATCATTCATAGTAGGTTGTACTTGCTTCTCTACTTTCACTTCTTTATCCTTCCTCTTCGGCATTCTTACATTTCCTAATTTAATCGCATCTTGCATACTATTACTAATAAGATTTCCTGACAAAATTGTCATACTATAAAAAGCAATCGGAATAAGTACAATCCATGTATGAGTAGTTAAGTGACGGAAGTTTTGACCAATTAGGCCAGTCCATTCCTTTGTGACACTATCTGCATCTATACCGCCAAAAATTATTGTTCCGCCAAAAAATAATTCCAACAAACCAAGATGCAAGAGGAGCAATAAAGTACTTACAAATTGCTGGGCTACTAATAAAAGAAATGATGGTAACATATGCGGCCATACATGGCGTTTCAACCTCTGCCACTTACTTCCGCCGAGCACAGTGGCCGCCAACATAAATTCTTCATTCTTAATACGTTTTACTTCTTGCGCCACATACAACATAACAGTCGGTACAGCAAGGCACGCAAGAACTATAATTTGAAACGCAACCCGTAAATGAAACGGAGCAGCAGCCTCTCCACTTTCGAACGTTAAAACTGCATTTAACATAAAATAGGAAATCATAATCATTGGTACAATACTAAACGGATCAAAAAAAGATGAGATAACTGGAAATGAGCGTTTACTGTACATACCAAGTAATAAACCAATAGCTCCTCCAATTACTACACGTAAAACTGCGATAACGATACTTGCACCAACTGTCCATTTCGCTCCTTCTATTATTAACTGGAACAGGTCACGGCCTTTCTCATCAGTTCCGAACCAAAATTTACTCGACGGTGAAAACGGAGCAGCCTCTAATTCTCCTTTTTCGTTATACATCATCGTTAGTTCACGAATATTCCCATCGAAAAACAGCGTATTTCCAATACTAACAATCATTAGTACACTCAAAAAAGTAACACCTAGCCAAAATCTCACATCTCTTTTTACAACTTGCCACATGTTACACACGCTCCTTTATAACATTTTGTAAAAGCGTATGTAATAAACGAAATAGTATAAAAAGCGGTACGTATAATAAAACTAAACTCACTGTAAATATTTCTAATTTTGAATTTTCTTTCACGAAAACGAACATACCGTACGTATTAAACAGCCATTCAATAATATATAAGTTTGATAACATAAATAAAATATTCGTTTTTGCATAATAGACTGTTGTTAACAGGACATTTCTTGAAATATGGTGCGTCAAAATATGTCTTAAACTTAGCCCTTTACTCTTAGCAAATATACTATAATCTTTCTCTAATTCTTCTCTGAAACGTAATAGTAGTAACTTAATAAATAATAATGTTGTAGGTAAAGTAAGGCATATTATTGGTAACAGGCGAGCCCTTTCCTCTCCAAGTCCTGCAAATTTCACTGGCATAAAACCTGTCTTTTGAAAGATTATTACTACTAGAAGTTGAGATAATAAAATTAATAAAATGTCCGGAATACTTTCAAGTGCGACGAAAATCCCATTCCACATACGTTGCTTTGATTGAGAGCGCTGTAATACCCACACAACGATAAGATACGCAATAAGTAAAGATAGTATAAATGCCGAAATAAATACAAACATTGTCTCTATATAATGAATCCATACTTGTGGAAATAACTTTCTTGAATTCCGAAATCCATACGTAATTTCACCTGGTTGAAGTAACTTCTCTCCAAGAAACACAACTGTGTTCCAAAAACCGATTAGATCAATTTGTAATCCCTTAAATAGACGCGGTAGTGCCCCTAAAAATAGAATACAAATAAGCGCCGCAAATAATTGTAAACATGTAACCCCACACCACTTACCAATTCGAATGAACATAACTATTACCCCTTCTGTTTAAATGAATATTCAGAAATGAAATTCATGTATAGTACCTATACCTTGTAAGGAGATACCCTTTCTCTCGACAAAACATATCGATTTCCGTCATTTCTCGGAAGTCATATTATATTTTTCGACCATTATCCAATCTTTTCCTTCTTTATAAAGAACATACTATTAAAAAAGCCCTTGTTTTCATACAAGGACTTTTCCATTAAACTGTTTTATTTCACTACTTCCTCTTTCGGCATTACCATACCTTTATAAAGTTGGACAGTAATCCAATAATAAATGAAATAAATTACTAAGAAGATTCCTATTGGCATCCACACTTTTACAAACGGGTCTACTAATATGAAGCTGAATAAGTTAAGCCCTACTAAAACGTGGGAAATTCCAATAATTGCTGGAAAGATAAATAAATATGAGATTTCTTTATATATACTTTTTGTCAGCATACTACGTCTCACACCGATTTTTCGTAACATTTCATAACGGCGTATATCACGAGAAGCGCCCGTTAATATTTTGAACATAAGGGAACTTGCCATCATTGCTAAAAAGGCAATTCCAAGGAAAAATCCCATAAACATTGTCCCACTCATGAAACTGTTCATAAACTGATAAGTTGTCATTTTCGTAAATAAGTCTACTTTTGCACCTGTTGTTTTTTCAATTTGTTCTTTTTGTCTCTTGTCTATTTCGATCAATAACGGTTTATATTTTTTCATATCATCTACTTTTGCTAATGTCACAGTGTGTTCTGTTCCTTGAATTCCTTTATAATGCTCTTCATCAGCAATTCTTACAGGTTTTCCGTTAAATTGATTATGTGTAATTTGTATTTCTCTTACAACCGCATCTTCCCAATCTTTTGGCATACGAGGAAGCTTATTCGCTACTTCGGGAGCTTCCAAAGCAGAATAGACAGGTTCAGTTAAAGGTTCAGCTACACGTTTACGAGCAGGTTCTTTTAAAGTTTTTGTATCAAAATGATCAGAAATGAGTGGCGGTTTCGCAGTTAAATCGTTACGTAAGTAATAAACTGCTTCTCCATCTACTTTATACTTATACTTGCTTTCTTCAACAATTTCCATTTCTTTTAATGCTGCTTTATCTTGTTCATTTGGATCATGAATTACGACATCATATACACGTGAGAAGTCTGTCATAATACCTACATTCTTTTGAAACGCCATACCTGCTGTCATTGCACCTGCACCTAATGCAATTAACATCGCTACAGTGCCTAGTACCCTCGATAAACTAGTTACTCGAAAACGTAACTGTGCATAAGTAAAACTATTTAATCCCGTTTCATTTCGTTTTTTATTTCCCTTAATTTTCATTACAAAAAGTGGGAGCAACGAGCTAAAAATAAAATACGTTCCTACTGTCGTAACAATTGTCGCTATTATAAATCCTAGTTCAGCAAACATTTTTATATTCACCATAAAATAATATCCTGTACTTACTAGCAATACACCTAGTACTGTCATAATAACAGTGCGAGTCTTACTTTTCTTCACCTCATCTTGCGTTTCATCTTCACGTATTAACTCTAATTCTGTTTTACGTAATAATCGGAAACTATTCATTAAACCAGTAATGAAAAATAATATTAAGAAGAAAATAGATGTAACTAATATAGCTGGTGTGTACACAGATGCGTAATTACCTTTTGCTGAAATTTCCATTCCATTCATTAAAAAATTCCCTGCTACACTAGCGAGTACTATTCCTACTAAAATACCGATAATAATACTGACAATCCCCATACCAAAAGTCTCAATAAATAATAATTGCGCTACTTTTTTCTTTTTCGCTCCAAGCATCATGTACATACCGAGTTCTTTTCTTCTTAATGTAAGTAAAAAAGAATTGGCATATATGATGTAAAAAACTGTAATGAAAGAAAGCAATATTGCTCCAACCCAAAAGACGAGCCTAATACTACCAATGAGACTATTATCTTTTGTAAATTCACTATTCATCGCCATCGTTTGGAACATGTAAAAAATACTAATACTAATGACTAGACCAATAAGTAAAACCATATAATCCTTTAACATTTTTTTCATACTATGACGTGATAATTTGAATAACATAGTCTCGCCCCCCTTACTTCGACTCAGTTGCTGAGCCCATTTGGGCAAGCACACCTAAAATATCTTGATAGAAATTTTCTCGTGTTCCTTGACGTTTTAACTCTTTATAAAGAAGTCCATCCTGTATAAATAAAATACGTTCACAATAGCTCGCACTAAATGCATCGTGTGTTACCATCAAAATACTTACATTGTGATTTTCATGTAAATCTTGCATCGCTTCTAATAAACTTTTTGCATTTTTACTATCAAGTGCTCCTGTCGGTTCATCTGCTAATACGATTGCCGGATTATGTACTAAAGCTCGTGCTGCCGCTGTTCTTTGTTTTTGTCCACCAGAAACAGCAGTTGGATATTTAGTTAAAATTTCAGTAATCCCTAATTTCTTTGCTACTCCATTTACCTTCCCAGTAATCTCACTTGACGGTACACCTTGCAAAGAAAGTGGTAAAGCGATATTTTCATAAATTGATAAATTTTCTAGTAGATTAAAGTCTTGAAAAATAAATCCTAATTTTTGAGAACGAAAATCTGATAATGCATTCCCCTTCATAGAAGTAATATTTGTGCCAGCTATTGTTACACTACCACCTGTCGCTTGATCAAGTGTACTAATCACATTTAGTAATGTCGTTTTACCAGATCCAGAAGGACCCATAATCCCTACAAACTCTCCTTCTTTAATACTTAATGAAACACCCCTTAATGCTTTTGACTGGTTCTCATTTCTTTTCCCATACGTTTTTTCTACACTTTCTACAGTAACTACATTTGTTGACATCTCTTTCACTCCATCCCTTTTGTATAGTATTAATTTCTCACATATTCCTTATCTTTTTCTCATGTAAATCCTTAATATTTTTTTAATTTTTCAAACAGAAAGAAATACATAAGTAGCATGAACCTATTTCCTACTTCCTACTTCCTATTCTCACTTTTCTAAAACTCGTTCATTCGATTTCCCTTACATTTACCTTACATTTTTGTAAGGTAAAAAAGAAAACAAACACTTCATAAGAGCATTTCTTTGGAATGAGAAATGCTTTTTATTTTTATCAAAATTAAAAATATAATTCAATAACAATAATAACACATTAAAAAACAATACAATTTTATTGCAAAACAATAAATCTCATGATAAAATCATGTTGTTATTACATAAGCGAGGTGCTTTTTATGAAACAAGTTACGACACTCTTTTTAAAGCTAGCTATTATTTTTATAGGAATCCCAGTTTTTGCATTGTGCATATTTTTGGTGCCTAAGATCGGGAATTTTGCTGGAGAATTGTATCCAGATATTGCTTATATGCAATATCTTGTTTTAATCGATATTTACGCGGCAGCGATACCTTTTTACTTTGCTCTGTATCAAGCTTTTAAACTTTTAAGCTATATTGATAAGAACCAAGCGTTCTCGGAATTATCGGTAAAGGCTTTAAAGAATATAAAATACTGCGCCATCACGATCAGTACCTTGTACTTACTAGGTATGCCACTCTACTATCTCATGGCGAAAAAAATTGATCCTCCAAGTTTCATACCAATCGGATTGGTCATCATTTTCGCCTCTATGGTGATCGCCGTTTTTGCTGCTGTTCTCCAAAGGCTTTTACAAGAAGCTATTAATATAAAATCAGAAAATGATTTAACGGTCTGAGGTGGAGGATATGGCAATTATTATTAATATTGATGTGATGTTAGCAAAACGAAAAATGAGCGTAACGGAGCTTTCGGAGAGGGTCGGGATTACGATGGCAAATCTTTCTATTCTGAAAAATGGGAAAGCAAAAGCGGTTCGTTTTTCAACATTAGAAGCGATATGTAAGACTTTAGATTGTCAACCAGGTGATATTTTGGAGTACAAAAGCGACAAATACACTCAATAAAAACAAATAACAAATTTCTTCAACCAATGGGATTAGATTGTGAAATTAAGATGAAGGGATAGCAATTAAGCTATCCCTTCTCTTCGTTTATTATTGTTATTTAATATATCTTTAATTACTTTAACTTCAGTATTACATATTAATGGTGTGTTTTATTATCAATCTCTATTTCCTATTTTTTATTTCCTCTTTCATACTTCCCACAAACGCATTTAGTTCAACAACTTCTGACTTCTCTTCACCATATTTCCGTACATTTACAGCTTCGCTTTCCATCTCCTTATCTCCAATAACAAGAACATACGGAACTTTTTGCATTTGCGCTTCTCTAATTTTATATCCTAACTTTTCATCTCGTATATCTCGTTCGACACGAATTCCGGCTTGTGCTAATTTATCTGCAATCCTATTTGCATATTTTTCATGCACTACATTTGAAACTGGAATTACTTTCACTTGAACCGGTGCCACCCACGCTGGGAACGCGCCTCCAAAGTGTTCAATTAATATCGCTAAAAAGCGATCTAAAGATCCTAATACAGCGCGGTGGATTACAACCGGTCTTCTTTTTTCATTATTTTCATCTATATAATTTAAATCAAATTTTTCTGGCATTTGGAAATCAAGTTGGACTGTTCCGCACTGATGACTTCTATTTAAAGCATCTTTAATATGGAAATCAATTTTCGGACCGTAAAATGCACCGTCACCTTCATTTAATCTATATTTATAATTTAATGACTGTAATACATTTTCTAATGCCAATTCTGCTTGCTCCCATAATTTATCATCACCCATTGAATCTTCTGGACGAGTAGAAAGCTCTACTTCATACTCGAAACCAAAAGTTTTATACACATAGTCAATTTGCGCCAACACTGATTTGATTTCATCTTCAATTTGTTCTGGTGTTACAAATAAATGAGCATCATCTTGGCAGAAAGTACGAACTCTTAATAATCCGTTTAAAGCGCCACTAAATTCATGTCGATGCACTTGACCGAACTCACACATACGAATCGGTAATTCACGATAAGAATGTAATTTATTTTTAAACATAAGCATATGGCCTGGGCAATTCATCGGTTTTAACGCAAAACTTTTATGATCTACTTCTGAGAAATACATATTGTCTTTGTAATGTCCCCAGTGTCCTGACTTCTCCCATAATTCTTGATTCATCATAAATGGAGTACGCACTTCTTGATAATTGTACTCATTTTGAATTTCTCTTAAAAATGCTTCTAATTCATTGCGAATAATCTGTCCTTTTGGCAAGTAAAAGGGCATTCCCGGAGCCTCTTCCGAAAACATAAACAATTCAAGTTCACTACCTAATTTCCGATGATTTCTCTTTGCGGCCTCCTCAACAAAATGTAAATACTCTTCTAATTTTTGTTGAGAAGAGAAAGCAACACCATATATACGCTGAAGCACTTGATTGTTACTATCGCCTCGCCAATATGCACCAGAAACATGAGTTAATTGAAATGCTTTCAAATAACCAGTAGATGGCAAATGTGGTCCTCTACATAAATCTACAAATTCACCTTGTTTATACAGTGTTACACTTTCCCCATTAGGAATTGCTTCTAAAAGCTCTAATTTCAAACTATCATTCATTTCTTGAAACAATTCTTTTGCTTCTTCTCGAGAAACCTCAACTCGCTCTATCTTTACATTTTCATTTATAATATTTTTCATTTCTTTTTCTATTTTCGGTAAATCTTCTACGTTTACACTACTTTGAAGATCCATGTCATAATAGAATCCATTTTCAATGACTGGCCCTACACCAAGGTTTACATCACCATAAATTCTTTTTACAGCTTGCGCTAATATATGTGCCGCAGAGTGTCTTGCAATTTTTACCCCTTCATCTGAATCCATAGTAATGATTTCAACTTTCGCACTTTCTTCAATGTTTCGTCGTAAATCAAAAGACTTATCATTAACTTTTCCTGCGACTGCTTTCTTTTTCAAGCTACTACTAATTGCCCCAGCAATTTCTTCTAAAGTAATGCCTTTCACAAATTCTTTAACGCTACCATCTGGAAATTTAATTTCGATCATCTGTTCTTTCATTTTTCATCTCTCCATTTCATAATAAAAAGCACACTCATCCCTAAAATAGGGACGAGTGTGCTTTTACCCGTGGTTCCACCCAGATTCCCATCGCAAATATACAATGGCTTCTTTTACGGTAACGTCGTTTACACGGCACTAGATACTTGATTTCCCCAGTACAGCTCTAAGGTGGTAAGTTATTTTACTGCGTTAGGAGGTTCTCAGCTTTTCTTCCTTTTCTGTATAACCGTTTAAAATAACTCGTGTCCTTTTCTTCGCTTATTATGAAATAAAATATAAAAAAGCATATTCATCCCTAGTAAATAGGGACGAATATGCTTATATTCGTGGTTCCACCCAGATTCCCATCACAAAAAACATAATGGCTTCTTTTGCGATAACGTCGCTTACACGGCACTAGATACTTGATTTCCCCAGTGCAGCTCTAAGGTGGTAAGTTATTTTACTGCGTTAGGAAGTTCTCAGCTTTCCTTCCTTCTCTGTATAACCGTTTAAAATAACTCGTGTCCTTTTCTTCGCTTTTGTAACAATTACATTTATTGTTATTTAATATATCCTATTCATTTTATTTTTACAAGTGTTAAAAATATATTTTTTATTCAAAAAAAAGAAACCAAAAACATTTTTTGGTCTCCCCTTCTCTTTTTTACCAATCTTGTGGTTCGTAATTTAAGTCTGAAAATAGGCGTTTTTTCTCTTTTTTCGATAAATCTCTCCACTGTCCGACTGGTAAATTATTCAACTCAATATTCATAATTCTCGTACGTTTTAACGTGTATACTTGATAACCCAAAGCTTCACACATACGGCGAATTTGACGATTTAGCCCCTGTGTTAAAATAATTTGGAACTCATATTTTGATAACTGTGTTACTTCACAAGGAAGTGTTTTTGTATCTAAAATTTTAACACCTGCTGCCATTTTTTCTAAAAACTCCGGTGTAATCGGCTTATCTACTGAAACGATATATTCTTTCTCATGTTTGTTTTCAGCACGTAAAATCTCATTAACGATATCGCCATCATTCGTTAACAAAATTAAACCGTCTGAGTCTTTGTCGAGACGTCCGATGTGATTAATTCGTAAAGGATGATTCACTAAATCGATAATATTACCTTTTACTGCTTTTTCACTTGTACATGTAATACCTACTGGTTTATTTAAAGCGATATACACATGGTCTCGAGCAATACGAAGTTGCTCTCCATTTACTCGTACGTCATCACCTGGATTTACTTGGTCACCAATTTTTGCAACCTTACCGTTAATAATTACTTTTCTCTCGTTAATTAACTTATCTGCTCCACGTCGAGACGCTTTTCCAGCTTCACTAATAAATTTATTGATACGCAAGTTAGGCACATCCTTTTCATAAAAAATTTCAAGCTCACACTGCTTCTACCGTACAATACAAAAGGGTAAGCCTCCTATTATAACTTAAATATATTAACATGAAAGGGTATATGACGTCTTCACTTAATTACATGTTTACACGAAAATAATTGGTCCTCTTTTCCTTTTCACCTCAAACTGTTTAGCAGTCAATAGATTAACCCTTGAATATAACATCATTTATTTACTTTTTTCATAGATAATATACCGATATAAGTTTGATTAATCATGCCTAAATAACTCACAATATGTGAAAAATAAAAAAGAACCCTTTTGAAAATAATCAAAATGGATCCTTCTTCAACTAAACGAATACTAGTTTTTATACAAAAGTGTTCAATAATTATAATCTTTGATAGAAAACATCGTTCAACAAACAAAATAGTCTCGAACTCCCCTAATTTTTTACGCTTCACTATTTTCTTCACATACTCCAAAAAGAAGCCCTTGATTATCTATACAATAAGCAAAGTAACCCATATTAGGAATAGCAGTTTTAGGTACAACTACTTGTCCACCATTTTCAATAACTTTATTTATGTACTCATCAACTGAAGGTACTTCAATCGAATTAGTTGTCCTAGTAGCACCATCAGGTGATTTCATTAATCCACCATCGATACCAGGTCTATCACTCTCACCTGTAATTATGAACCAATAGTCATGTGGCCCAGGCATTTTTTCAAACTTCCATCCAAAACTATTTGTATAAAATTGAATAGCTTCTTCAGGGTTTGGGACTTGCAATTCAAATCTTAAAACTCTACTCATTTAAATATCTCCCCTCTTATTCTTATACAAAGTAATTGCACAAGGACTAATGTTCTGTATTGAATTTTTCGAAACTAGCTACTTTAATAAGTTCTAACTTTATTTAGAAGCGGCAACAGACCATTCTTCCTTCCGAATAACTCTCTTCCCATTTATATTTTCAACATACTCATTTACATTTGCTGACTGATATAACTCTGGGAAAATTTCTTTCATATAGAGTTCGTGTGCTATTTCATCTTGCCAATACGTTAATACTATGTAACGATTTTCAGTCTTTAAAGACTTCCCAACAACTCCACCTAACATTCCTTTTGCATTTTCCATTCCTTTATTCCAAATTGTTTCTTGCGTATGTAAAAAATACTTTTCTTTTCCTTCTTTCACATCGCAAATTGCAACTCTTACAAATGACCCTTGTGCAGTTACGTCTTTCAAAGGAGTTTCTGTTATATCATACAACGTTTGAAACATTTCAATATTACAGGAAATATATGTGCCTTCTTGATTACTATTTAAAAAAATTGTATCATGAGCATCATTCATGAATGATTGATATGCATTTCTATCTTCCCATAAAGTATATACACACGCTTCCCCTTCATTCCACCCACCAAATTGTCCATAGAATCCGTCTAAACACTGTAAATCACGCCATTTTTCTTGCGCATCAGAAAACAATTCCCTTTTCTCTTCTTCCACCTTGCAAAATATTGTTTTTAATAGCATTTCTAATCCCCCTTATGATACGGTTCATTTCCCACTTGCAATACTTTCTATTTTTCCACCAACGCAAACATTAATTTTACTCTCAATCATCTCTGCTTCTATATGTATTAGAGAATGGCGATTTATCTCATCCCCTTGTCCAACATGCATATTTATCTTTTCCGTTCCAAAATAACGATATTTTATAAGATACGCCGCTAAACATCCATTTGAGCTTCCTGTTGCCACATCCTCTGTGATTCCATAATAATCTGCAAAATCACGGACATTAAGATCATTGATTCCCTAACTATAAAATTCCTAATTTTCCATAAATAACGCAAGTTGATTACCTGAATACTTGCCTTGCGAGAATACATCCACAATGTAAAAATCCCAATATCTCTCCTCTCTTCTATTCTTCAATACAATCTGTTTACATAATGAAATTATAGTTTATTAAATTTGTATATTTTTCAAAGGATCCTCTGCTTTTTCTATCAACCAATCACCAAACGTATCTAAAAATGATAAGATTTCTTCTATATCTTTTATCGGTTCAATTACATATTGTAGTGCTTTCCTCATATTTTTTTCTTGTTCGGGAAAATGCTTACTAAATAACTCATATGCTGGATATAAGTCCCTGGAATACAGCCCTTCTCTATCAATTGTTAATGCTAGACCTGCCCTGACTACAATCTTCATGATCCAACGACAACAATCCTCTATATCATCTACGTCCTTATTATGAATTAACTCTTCGTGTGTTTGTTCAATTTGTTTCCGCAAATGAATGAGATGTTCATACACTATCTCCTGACTTACTTTATATTTAGGTAAATATAATTTTACGTCTTCACCTAATATACATACACTATGTGTCTGAATCATAAATCCTATAAAAGAAAAATCCTCTGAGTTTATTACTTCTTTTTCACTATAAAAACTTAACTCCACTCCTGATATACAATTAAACTGCTTTGTAATTTGGACTTCTAGCTCCTTTCTCCAGCTTAAGTCAATTACTTGAGGATTCTTTCGAACTAATATAATCATATCTACATCTGCAACCCCTTCTATCCCAATCCCTCTTGGAATAGAACCCCTTATATAAACACTGTGCAAATCATCCCGCAAAAATTGACAACAAGTATCCTTTATTTCTTGTATTACCTCCAAAAACACAGGCTGAATTTTATTAAAATGTGCATCGTTTATAATAAATCCTTCATCATCCACAGGACAAAAACGCCCTATTTTTTTTATTCTTGGCAATTTATCAACTCATTTCCCTATAAAATATTGGTTTATTCCACACATACAACAATTATAATTCAAATAATTCAGAATTGAAAATTTGAAAGTAAGACATAAATAATCCTACATTGTTACGTCCTATCTCTTTTATCACCATTCATTTTTCGAATATATAATAAGTAATCTCTCCTGAGATCATAAAATAGAAGATAAATTAGGAATACCAAAAAAATAAGTTTATTTACTATTTCAAAATAAAAAATGATTGCATTTCACTAATTGTATATCTATAATGTTTTTATTGATTCTATACAGAATCAATGCGTTTAAGTTTTTAATTTTATAATTCGGATGAACCATTCAGGAGAAGGTCTATTGATCTACCGACGGGGCAAAAAGTTGCTGAACCAACTTTGAAACTCTCAGGTCTTGTTTACAAGTAGAACTGCATGGGGACGAATCTCTGGAGAGACTCCCTCTCGCTTAATATAGCGCGGAGGAAAACGAGCACCGAAGGAGCAAATCCGCTAATCTAGCGGATAATCTCTCAGGTAAAAGGACAGAGACAAGCGAAAGAAAATGCCGATTTGTATCGGTTTATTTTTCTATCCCTTGTTTCTCCAGAGACCATTTCATTTCCTTGAAGTGGTTTTTATTTTTTCTAAAAAAGGAGAATACAGATGGAGACAGTAAGTAAAGTATTAGAACAAATTAATCAGTATGTGTGGGGGTTACCAACTTTGTTGCTACTCGTTGGAACTGGTATCATTCTCACAGTGCGCTTAAAAGGTTTACAGTTTAGTAAACTAATATACGCTCACAAGCTAGCTTTTAAAAAATCAGAGGATACATCATCTTCTGGAGATATTAGTCACTTCCAAGCACTGATGACAGCTATGGCTGCAACGATTGGTATGGGAAATATAGCAGGTGTCGCAACTGCTGTGACAATCGGTGGACCCGGCGCAATCTTTTGGATGTGGATTACTGCTTTATTTGGAATGGCAACAAAGTATGCCGAAGCAATCCTTGCGGTGAAATACCGTGTTAGTAATGAAAATGGTGAATACTCCGGTGGACCAATGTATTATTTAGAACGTGGTTTAGGGAAAAAATGGCTGGCTGTTTTATTCGCTATATTCGGCACAGCTGCTTCTTTCGGTATCGGTAATATGGTTCAATCTAATTCAGTTGCAGAGGCAATGCGAATCAATTTTTCTTTCCCTCCTGCATTAACTGGTATACTCATGTCATTCTTAATCGCTATCGTTATTTTGGGCGGTGTAAAAAAGATTGGTAGAGTTACTGGATATATCGTTCCTATTAAAGCATTCTTTTATATAATCGCTGGCCTTATTATTATTTTCTATCACTTTGATCAAATTCCAGAAGCATTTTCACTTATTTTTTCTGGTGCATTTCAAGGTACTGCAGCCGCTGGTGGTTTTATCGGAGCAACAGTTGCATCTGCAATTCAAATAGGAATGGCACGTGGTGTATTTGCTAACGAGGCTGGTTTAGGGAGTGCTCCTATTGCTGCGGCTGCTGCCAAAACAGATTCACCTGCAAAACAAGCTTTAGTTTCTATGACTGGTACTTTTCTAGATACATTTATTGTATGTACAATTACGGGGCTAGTATTAATTACTACAGGCGCATGGAAATCAGGTAAAACTGGTGTTGAAGCTACAACATTAGCATTCCAATCCGTATTCGGTACTGCTGGTAGTATGATTCTCGGTATCGCCATTATATTATTCGCCTACTCTACTATTTTAGGTTGGTCGTATTACGGAGAGAAGTGTGTAGCTTATTTATTCGGACAAGGTGCTGTACGATATTATAAAGCAATCTTTATCGTTATGATTGCAATAGGTGCTAATTTAAAGCTAGGTGTCGTATGGACATTTGCCGATATTGCAAATGGACTTATGGCGATTCCAAACTTAATTGGTCTAATCGGATTAAGTGGTATTGTTGTCGCTGAAACGAATCGCTTTTTACAAGCAGAGAAATTGAAAGAAAGTCATAAAAAACAGGCAAGTTAATCACTAAAAAAAGGAATGGCTCATTTATAATAAGCCATTCCTTTTTTCTCTATTTCAATTCCTTTCCCTCCTGAACCATATGTAAATAAAGTACAAAATCCATCATTGTAGATGAATAACCAAGTTGACGGATCATTGCTGTTATATTCCCTCTATGATATGTACCATGATTTACGACGTGTTGCACTAACTCTAAAATGGAAGTGTCTAATGCACCTGCATATGGGTTCTCAATAACAAATACAGTATTTACGTCTTGTATTCTACTTAAAAATTCTTTATATTGATTTGCCATGTTTTCAAACATTTTTTCTAATTCATGTAACGATTTAGTTTCGATTTGTTTTCGTAATTTTTCTCGGTCTTGTATTACTTCACTCATACTTTTACCATGCAATATGTGTAACCACACTTGATCTGTAATATAAATATGTACAAAAGTATCCTTAATTGATGGGAATACACTCTGTATCTGTTCATTAAAAATTGTCTCATAGTTTGGTAACTCTTTTAGTCGGTTGAATAATCGTGTATTAGCCCAAGCATGGTAATCAAACTGTTTTAACATGTAATCTTTCAATCTAAATCTCCTCCTTATTGTATGAAACGAATGTTTTGCTTCTTCATTTCCGCTTCTCTATCAGCTTTTACAATCCCTTTTTCTTTAACTTCATGTTTATTTATAGTTTTATATTTTACATATGTATAAAATTCCGTTTTAAATGGAAACGATGTAATTTGAATTGTTTCTTCATCCACCCATTCAGCTTGAATAGGCTTCTCCCCCTTACTATTAAACATTTCTGTTCCTTCAAAACCCTCTTTAAATAAATCAATCTCATCTTTCTTTTTTACACCAGGTTTATTCATACATACATATAAAGAAAGTTCATCACAAAACTTTAATAATCTATAATGTTTATCAAACATCGCATATTGTTCTTTTGTTAACGTTTTCAAAATTCTTTTTTGTCGTTCCAATTCATTTTTATAAAAAGACATCATCTCTTCATCTTCCTCATTTAATGAAAATGATAAAAAGTGCTTACTACAAAGTAGCGCCCCGTATGGATTTGACTCTTCAATTGCATTCAAACCAATCGTATAAAAAACAAAGCGTAATGAACTTGGACAATCCATAAATGTATATGGAATATTTTTAGTATCATTCAAAATTGGTACTTTATCAAGCTCTATCCATCCTCTATCATGCTCATATATAGCATCAATTGTCTCTTTTAAGTATATTTTTTCTTCAAAAAAATCTTCTATTATATGTCTTGCAATTTCACCAGCTAAAAAACCATGATCATGTTGACGAATTAATATACTTTCTTTCTCATTCTTTTCACGAAAAATCATCCGTATATTCCCCCTCATCCTCATATTACAGCTTGTTGTATGCATCAATTCTTAATTAATCCCTAAATATTAGCAGGGATTCAGTTTCTTTCAACGAAATTAACATAAATATACAGCATTCTTTCTAATCACAAAGTTAGCTTTATCTTTACTAACCATTATACTAAAACATTCATTCTAAAAAAATTTTTATGAGGTGAAAACATGAACAAAACAGAATTAGTTAAAAATGTAGCACAATCAGCTGATATTTCTCAAAAAGATGCTTCTGCAGCTGTACAGTCCGTATTTGACACAATTGCTAATGCATTACAATCTGGCGATAAAGTGCAACTAATCGGCTTTGGAACTTTTGAAGTGCGTGAAAGATCTGCTCGTACAGGGCGTAATCCGCAAACTGGAGAAGAAATTCAGATTGCTGCTGGTAAAGTTCCAGCATTTAAAGCAGGAAAAGAATTAAAAGAAGCTGTTAAATAAACAAGAAACCAGCCATTTTATAGGCTGGTTTCTTGTTTATTGTTTATTGTTTATTGTTTATTTCTTATTTAAGCAGTTCCTTTATATTCTCTGCATGATACACTTCACAAATATAAAATACACATTTGCAGTTACTTACAATTTGATATTTTCTAGTTGGATAAACATTCGCCGCAACAGAACATCCATCAAACAATTCGATAATATTTCCAGATGGCTGATATCCTTCATATAATACGTTTCTTCTTACTTCCATCTTTTCTATAAGGTTTTCAACAGGAATATTTCCACTCTCTAATTCAATCTTTATTGTATCCGGTAAAAACGAAGTGTCTGCAAAAATTAGATTTTCAGATAACACCTTACCTTTATAACTAACATTAGATACGCGATAAAGAAATGTTCCGTTTTTATCAAAGAAATTCTTTGCTTCTTTCGGAATGTATTGTCTATCGAGCGCTTCCTGTTCAAGTACATCAAACTGAACTGTATCTTTTACAAGTTTTTCTAAAGCTAGAATAGATGACGTATTTCTAGAAAACAACATATCTTTAATTGCCTGTACATTATAAGTTAATTCAGTTTTTCTATTTTCCGCTACTAACATGAGGAACACCTCTTCTATAAGAAATTTTATTAAAAATTAACGATGATTTAATAGCAATCCCGCGTCTAACTGCGTAATTTCAGTTACTTCTTTACTAAATATTGCAATGGAAGCCATATAATCTAAACTAGGTCTTACATCTTCCATCATTGTATGTTCTGCTAACTCTTGTCTATCTTTAAAAATCAACAATTTTGGAGGGTCATTTGGAGCTGATACTGTAATTTCTACTGGTGGAATCAATAGTCCTTCACCTGTCGCTTTCAGCACTGCTTCTTTTCGAGTCCAATATGTTAAAAATCCTTCTAGTCGCTGCTCATCAGGTAATTTCATAACTTGTGCTATTTCAATGTCTGTTAATACGCCCTCTGCCATTTTCATAACATCTATATTTGGATTCATTTGCTCAACATCAACACCCATAGGTGCAGATTTAGTAAATGCAACAACAACCCACTCACCCGAATGTGAGACTGATATTTGCGGCATCCCTTCTGGTAACTGTGGTCTGCCATGTTGTAATTTACATACTGGGCACATTCGATCAATTGGCACTTGAACTGGCGACATAGAAAGTACCTTTCCAAGTACTAATCTACTAATTACACAACCTATTATAAAACGCGCACGGTCTGCCGAATGATGATATGAATTTGCTTTCTCTCGCTCTACATCATTTAGTAAATTGTAATGCCATGATTGTAAATCTGAAATTCTTGCCCACCATATTTGACAACTATTCTCATTAAGAGTTGGTACAGAATCTACAACTTTACTCTCTATCATGTAAACTCTCTCCTTTTAAATGCCAATATTACTTTATTTTAAAAGAGTATTAGCATGCTGCAACTCATTCATTTACAACTTCTTTCTCTTTTTGTAATACAGATAACGGCTTTTTATTCTTCTTTGACATTACCTCTTTATCGGAAATACGTAAAGAAAATAGTAATGCTATGAGTAAAAATATTGCTGATCCAATTAATGCTGCTTGATATGGTAAGAAATCTGACTGTACATTATTCTGTACGTTATTACTTCCAAAACCAGATAGTATACTAGCTAAAACAGCAACTCCTATTGCAGATCCTAATCGGTTTTGCACATTGAATATAGTAGTTGCTCTCCCCATAGAAGGTGGCGTGATATTGTTAAAAGCAGAAAATTGAACCGCACCGACAGATTGACCTAAGAAAATACCAATGCCAAACAATAGTGCCCGAATTTGCCATGGATTCGTATCATGATTTACAAAACTTAATAAAATAAATATAACCGCGGTACTTATTAATCCAATAGAGATTACTTTTCGAGCCCCTAATTTCTTATACGTCCATGGTACAATTTGCGAAGAAATCATTAATCCAATCGCCTCTGGGAATGTCGTAAGACCTGATTCCAGCGCAGAAACTCCGATTACATTTTGATACATAAGCGGAAAAACAAATAGCATTCCAAGTAAACCAGCAGATGAAAACAAGGATATGAGACTCATTTTTCTAAAAACGGGTTCTTTTAATAAGCGTAAATCTAACATCGGTTGCTTTACTTTAAGTTCTACAATTATAAACAGTGAAATGAATACAATCCCAGCTATCCCAGTACTTATTATTTCTGGAGAAACCCAACCTTTTGACGGCCCTTGACTGAGTGCATAGATGAGCATCGCAAAACCTGGTGCTGAAAGAACAAAACCGAGAGAATCAAAACGACCAGCCGATTTTTCAATATGCTCTGCTAAAAATAGAAGTCCAAATAGCAACGCAATGATACCAAACGGCAGATTAATATAAAATGCCCAGCGCCAAGACATTTGATCTACAAAGAAACCACCAATAATTGGTCCGATCGCTGGTGCTACAGCAATTGGAAGTACAATAAATCGAGAAATTTTTGGTCTTTCCTCTGGTGAAAATGTTCGGAATAACATCGCCATCCCGACTGGTGTTAAAAGCCCGCCACCAGCACCTTGAATGATACGAAAAATGTTTAATGAAGTAATATCATTCGCAATTCCACATAATGCAGATGCAATTGTAAAAACGAAAAGGGCAGTTAAAAATACTTTTTTCGTACCAAAACGATCGCCTAACCAACCAGAAATCGGAAGAAAAACAGCTAAGCTAACTAAATACCCAACATTTACTGTCCCCATTGCAGATGGGGGTACTTGCAGTTCTTTGCTTATCGTTTGCAGTGCTACATTCACAATCGTTGCATCCATCGCAGCCATAAACATCGCTGTTATATAAACGATGCTTACAACTACTTTTGGATTTATTTTTACTTTCATTATTGTTTTCCTACTAATATTTTTTCGCTAATTTGATTTTTTTTCGGCTCTAAATCATTCCAGTTAACTTCAACGTATTCTAAGCAAACTTGTCTGCTAGCTTCTTCATGTACGACATTCCATCCAATTGGTACATCGAGAAAGGCAGGCCAGAGAGAATACTGGCCCTCCTCATTCATTAATACTTTATATGTGTAATTATCATTTTCAAATGGATTCGTCATACTTTACTTACCCCTTTCTTATTCTGCAAATATTTCGCTAGCACTTGTCCAATTTCTGTAAGTGGACCTGGCTGACATAAATCTTTATGTCTACAATCAATGTCATGCTGCACGATTTCCCCGTCTAAATAATTTAGCCACGTATTTGGAGAAATAGGATCAAACCAGTCTGGTATAACAGTAGATCTAAAGAATAAAATATCCCCGTTATAAACTTTTGGCACATATTTCCCTAACAACCCTACTGAATTTACATATGTTTCTTTCAAGTTTAAAATAGTCTCTTCCTCAAGACTTGCTAATGCACTTCCATCTTTGCGAAGTATTGTAACCGCACTTTCCATAGTAAGTGGTTTACCATCCATGTTATCTGGATCATATCCACCTAAAGCAAGTAATGCGATTAACGCTTCTTCTTCAGTAGGTGCTTCCGTATTCGGTAAGAAGTGACCAGGATACGAATCCAGCATAACGAGTAATTCTACTTCTTCCCCTTCATTTTGAAGTTGCGCCGCCATAGCATGAACAACATTTCCTCCAAGCGACCATCCGAGTAAACGATATGGTCCGTGAGGCTGTATTTCACGAACGTGTTTTAAATAATCCGCCGCCATCTCCTCTAAGCTTTTTGGAAGTTCTTCATTTTCAGCGATACCACGTGCTTGTACACCATAGATTGGATAATCTGTTCCTAAAGATTTCATAAGTCCTGCATAGCACCAACTTAATCCACCTGCTGGATGTACACAAAATAGTGGTAATTGATCTCCGCTTGCTCGTAATGGAAGCAACACATCAAGTGCACTTTGACCATTCCCCATTTCAAGTCTTTCAGCAAGCCCTGCAACAGTAGGTGCTGCAAATAAAGTTCCGATATTTAGTTCAACTCCAAGTGCCTCTTTAATGCGACTCATCAGCTGCACTGCAAGAAGTGAATGACCACCAAGATCAAAGAATCCATCATCAATTCCAATTTGAGACACACTTAAAACTTCTGTAAACAAGTCACATAACATTTCTTCTTGCGGTGTTCTCGGTCCGCGGCTAGAAGATGATGCAATAAATTCTGGAGCTGGCAATGCCTTTCTATCTAATTTACCGTTTGGAGTTAAAGGTAACTCATTTACTACTACAAAAGCGTATGGAACCATATAATCTGGCAAACTACCTCCAACATACTGACGCATTTCATTCGTATCGATCGTTTCATTATTTGATGCGACGATATAAGAAACTAATCGTTTATCCCCTGGTTGATCTTCCCGTACAATAACAGCTACTTGTTCAACTTTAGGATGTTTCATTATTACCGCTTCTATTTCCCCTAATTCAATTCGGAATCCACGAATTTTAATTTGATGATCTGCACGTCCTATATAATCTAACGTCCCATCTTGACGCCAGCGCGCTAGGTCTCCTGTACGATACATTCTTGTACCTGGCTTACCAAATGGATCTGCGATAAAACGTTCAGCAGTTAATCCTGCTCTTCCTAAATATCCACGAGCGAGCCCTGCACCTGCAACATATATTTCTCCAACTACTCCAGGTGGCATCGGTTGTAAATAGTTATCTAATACGTATACTTTAAGATCCGGTATACTGCACCCGATTAAACTATTTGCTCGTAAAGATACGATACTTTCATCTAATTCAATATAACTAACATGTACCGTCGTCTCCGTTATTCCGTACATATTAATAAGCTTCGGTGCGTTATAAGGATGACGACTATACCAATCTTCTAATCGACTTAGTTCAAGTGCTTCTCCGCCAAAAACAACATATCGTAAAGATAATTTTTGACCAACCTCTTCATTTTCACGATCTGCTTGCATCAATTGATAGAACGCTGATGGAGTTTGGTTTAAAACAGTAACCTTTTCCTTAACAAGAAGCTGTAAAAATTCTTTCGGCGAGCGACTTACAGTATGTGGTACTACAACTAAACGCCCTCCATATAATAAAGGTCCCCAAATTTCCCAAACCGAGAAATCAAAAGCGTATGAATGGAACATCGTCCACACATCGTCTGCGTCAAATTGGAACCAATGATCAGTTGCGCCTAAAAGTCTTACTACATTTTGATGAGGTATCATAACCCCTTTCGGTCTACCTGTTGAGCCTGACGTATAAATAACGTAAGCAATATGTGAAGGAGATAACGGCTTCATGCGCTCCATTTCATCTATATTGTCTTCACTATATTTCTCAATTTCTTCTATTACGTTCACATCATCAACTAAAATCTTTAGTGCCTCATCACATTCAATTTCCACATCTGAATTTGTTAAAACACATGATGGTTTCGCATCGTGTAGCATAAATGAGAGACGATCTGACGGATAATCCGGATCTAACGGAAGGTATCCCGCACCAGCTTTAAGAACAGCAAGTAAGCTTACAACCATATTTAAAGATCTCGGCATCGCTAAAGCAACAAGTTGATCAGGACCGATTCCTTTCGCTATTAACAAACGAGCTATTTTATTCGCTTTTCTATTTAACTCTTCATAAGTTAGCTTTTCATCTTCAAAGACAACAGCAATAGAATTTTGATTTACATGAGCCTGCTTTTCAAATAATTGTGGCAATGTCATTTCAGGTACAATTTGAAAACCACCATTCCACTTTTCTAAAACTGTATTTCGCTCTGCTAAAGTTAATATTTCTAATCTACCAATTGATTGATCCGGATGTTTCTCTGCATCATCTAATAATAGAATGAATCGTTCTATTAGTTTTTGAACCGTTTCACGTTTATATAAATCGGTACTAAACTCTAACAATCCGTGTAAGCCGTTTGGAGTACCATCAACTCTGTTACTCTCGCTAATTTCAAATGTTAAATCGAATTTTGCAGAACCAACACTTTGAATTTCAAGGCTCGCTTCTAAATCCGGTACATTAAACGTTGCTTCTGGCGTATTTTGGAAAGCTAACATAACTTGAAACAGCGGATGACTATTTCGAGTTCGTACTGGGTTTAACACTTCAACAAGTCGTTCAAATGGAACATCTTGATTTTCATAAGCTGCAAGGTTTCCCTGTTTCACTCTATTTAATAATTCTTTAAAACTTGGATCTCCTGATGTATTTGTGCGTAACACTAATGTATTTACAAATAAACCAACTATATCCGTGAGTACATCGTCGTTTCTTCCAGCAATCGGACTACCTAATGGTATATCAGTTCCAGCACCTAATCTTGTAAATAAGGCACTTAGTCCTGCTTGCAACACCATAAACAAACTAACTCCATTTTTACGAGCGAGCTCCACTAACCTACTATGCATACCTTCATCTAAATGAAAATGAATTGTTTCCCCGCGATAACTAGTTTCAATTGGGCGCTGGTAATCTGTAGGTAACTCCATTTGATCTGGTAAACCTTTTAACTCTTCTTTCCAAAAATCTAATTGTGTTGAAATAATACTGTCTGGTTTTGTTTCATCACCTAATAGCTGTTGTTTCCATAGTGAATAATCTGCGTATTGAACTGGAAGGGTTTCTAGTTGAACACTATCACCTTGACATCGTGCTTTATAAGCCGCTGTAAAGTCTCTCGTTAACGCTTGTAATGACCATCCATCTCCTACAATATGATGCAAAAGAATTAGTAAAACATGTTCGTTTTCACTCACTTTAAAAAGTTGCAAACGAATTGCTGGTTCGATATCAAGATTAAAGCTATATCTTACAGCTTCAGACAGTGTACTTTCTAATTCATCCTTACATGTATTTGTTATAATCATTTTTAAATTCAATTTATCCATTTCTAGAATTCTTTGATATGAACTGCCAAGTGAATTCGGGAAAATCGTTCTAAGTGTTTCATGTTTCTCAACTACATCATAAAAGGCACCTTGCAGTGCTTCCTCATTCAATTTTCCAGACATACGAATGACTAACGGAATATTATAAGTAGGACTTGGACCTTCTAAACAATTTAAGAACCATAACCTGCGCTGTGCAAATGAAAGTGGAACTTCATTTGGCCTACTTACTTTCTTAATAGCTGGTCTTGCGCTTTTTGCACGATCCAACTGGTTCGCTAATTCAGCAACAGTTGGTGATTCAAATAGCTTTCCGATTCCTAATTCTACACTTAACGTTTCACGAATTCTTGCCATTAAACGAGATGCAAGAAGCGAATGGCCACCCATTTCAAAGAAATTATCATCTATACTAATTCGCGAAACACCAAGTACTTCAGCAAATAAATCACATAATATTTCTTCTTTCGGATTTCTAGCAACTCTCTCATTGTTCATTCCATTAAAATCAGGAGCAGGTAATTTCTTTCTATCAACCTTACTATTTGGTGTTAATGGTAATTCTTCTAGCACAACAAATGCCGATGGTACCATATAATTCGCTAAACTTTCTGAAACATAAGAACGAATTTCCGAAAGATTAATTGGTTCTTTCTCTTCGGCAACGATATACGCAATGATTCGTTTATCATTTGGACGATCTTCTCGTACCATTACCACTGCTTGTTGTATATTTTCATGTCGTTGTAATACCGTTTCAATTTCAGCTAATTCAATTCGGAAACCGCGAATTTTAATTTGATGATCTGCGCGACTAATGTACTCTAACACACCATCCTTACGCCATTTCACAAGATCACCTGTGCGGTACATACGTGCTCCATCTTTTCCATAAGGGTTTGCAACAAACCGTTCAGCCGTTAACGCTGGTTTTCCTAAATATCCGTTCGCAAGTCCTTCTCCTGCAATATATAATTCACCGATAACTCCAGGTGGAACAGGCTGTAACCCTGCATCCAAAACGTACACTTCTGTATTCCAAATTGGTCTTCCAATAGGAGGTATACCATTTTCACTGTCATCAATGTTCATGAAAGTAGACCAAATAGTCGTTTCAGTTGGTCCATATAAGTTATTTATAGAGCAACCTAATTCTTTTAATTTATTTGCTAAATGTGCAGGAAGAGCTTCACCGCCAACGAGTACGTTTAGCCTTTGTAACTTCTCTGGATATTCAGTTATTAACGCCTGCCAGAGCGTCGGTGTAGCTTGCATAATTGTCGCTCTTTCTTCTTGTAACAATGTCGTTAACGCAGAAGGCTCTTGGATTACCTCTTTTTGTGCAATTGTTAAACTTGCACCACTAATAAGAGGTAAATAAATTTCTAGAGCAGAAATATCAAACGCAAACGTTGTAACTGCTAATAAATGATCGTTTTCATTTAATGAAAACATATCTTTCATAGCTAATAAGAAGTTACTTAAACCTTTCATAGGAACAATTACACCTTTTGGATTTCCGGTTGATCCTGAAGTGTAAATTGTATAAGCTTGGTTTAAAAGTGATTCATCATTTTTAAATGGTAGATTCATATGAGAATATGCTTTTAACGCTATTTTCGTTTCTTCGCTATCTAATATGATTTTTTTAATATCATTTTCTATAACTAAAGTAGATGAAACAGATGAATGTGTTATGATACAAACTGGATTTGCATCATTTACTATATAATGAATTCGCTCGGCTGGGTATTCTGGATCTATCGGTAAATACGCTGCACCAGCCTTTAGAACTGCTAGCATACTAACTACCATTTCTATTGATCTTGGAAATGCTAAGGCAACAAACTGATTTGGTCGTATTCCTTCTTCTAATAAATAGTGTGCTAGTTCATTCGCTCGTTCATTTAGCCCTTTATACGTAAGTTTTATCCCGTTACAAGTAACTGCTATTTTATTTGGATTTTTTTGTACTTGTTTTTCAAATAATATAGGTAGATTAATTAGCTCTTCAGCTTTCTTCGTTTCATTCCATTCCAATAAAACTTTATGATTTTCTTCAGGAAGAGTAATGTTTATTTTTCCAATCGGCTCGTCTTTGTGATAATTATTTATCACTAATTCTAATAGATTCATAAATCTTTCTTTATGCAATGCTAGTTCCGTATCGCTATATACTTCCGGATTCGCATCAAAATGAATCATTAACTCATTTTCATCGAAGCGCTTATATACATTAATCGATAAGTCATCGACAGGTCCTGCTGATAAATTATGTGTAATACCACGATTTCCAGCAAAGTTAAGCCCGTAATCAAAAGGCATAACATTCACTAACGGCCCAAACAACCTTTGATTTTCACCTAGTAACTTTAAGTCTCTTCTTAATTCCTCATGACGATATTTATGATGACGACGTACGTCTCGAATTTCTTTAGAAACTTGCTGTATTAATTCTGCAAACGTTATATTTGGAGTTAACTTTAGACGCAGTGGAACTAAATTCATTACCATGCTTGGTGTATGAATAGATACAGAACCAAGACGCCCCATCATCGGTAAACCTAAAACAATATCATTTGCACCTGTTAATTTATGCATATAAATACTTGTTACAGCTACAACAAATTCGGGCCAACTCGTTAACGAAATATTAATATCTTCTAGTAAAGTTTTCGTACTAGCATTTGATAAATAAGCAGTTTCTCGTGAAAATCCATTTGATGTTCTCGGCGCTCGTTCTGCTAAACTTATAACTTCCGGTTCATCTGCAAACTTTTCTAGCCAAAAAGTACGATCTTCCTGAATTTGTTTAGATTCACGATACTCATTATCTTCTTGTACAATTTTTGCAAGAGAACCAAATGGCTTTTCATTCTTATTTGTTTCTTCTATAAGTGATGTATACTCATTCGCTACCTTTTGGCTAAGAAGTGAAAATCCATAGCCATCCATCACAATGTGATGGATGCGCTGATACCAAAAGAAACGATTATTTTCAACTTGAATAAGTGCTTCAGTAAATAATTTATCCTCTGTTAAATCCACAGGCATAGATAAATCATTTTTCATCCATACTTTAGCAGCTTCTTCAGGATTTCCCTCTTTACTAACGTCAATAAAATGCATATGAAACGTTGACGATTCCTCAATAACTTGCCATGGGCCAATTTCATCCTCTTCGAAACGAACATGAAGTGCTTCTGCTTCTGTTATAACTTTACATACAGCTAACTCGAAAATTTCTTGATTAATATTTCCGTTTATTTCTATATATTCCCCAGTATTATAAATCGGATTAAGCGGATCTAATTGTTGCGCAAACCACATACCAGACTGCGCAGATGATAACGAATGACGAATCTTTTGACTATTAGGCATTCTTTACTACCCCTTTATTATGTAGTCTATTTGTTACAGCACTTGTGCTGCTTGTGAAGATAGTAAGCGGTACCAATCATCAACAGTTGGACGTTCTGCTAAATCTGCAAACGTGATTTCTTTCCCTTCGCGGCGCCACTTCTCTACTAAACTCATAATTCTGACCGAATCGAGTCCTCTATTTAATAAATCTTCATCAACTTCAATACTCTCTACAGACTCACGAAGTAGTTGTGCAACTAGTTCATGGACTTCCTGTAAAGTGATTCCTTCACTCTCATCACCCTTTAAACTTTGTAAATCATTTAATAGTAAGTTTGTTGATGTCGTTACTGCACATCTATTAGATGCATACTGCAATGCTTGTTTATGATGCTCTAGTGAAAAATCAGCAACTGCATCTGCTACAAAAAATGGCTCTATACCATCCATAAATGCTTCACAAGCTGTTAAAAGGCAGCCAATATGCGCATAAATACCGCAAATAATAAGTTGATCTCTTCCCTGCTCATTTAAAATTTCTAATAGATTCGTCTTTTTAAATGCACTATATCTCCATTTGGTTAGGAATATATCATCCTCATCTGGAGTAAGCTCATCGACAATTTTCTTTTTATCTGGTCCAGCAGGAATACCGTCACCCCAAAAGTCTTGTAATAACCCTCGTTGTTCTAACGTTTGTCCACCAGGTTGTGCTGTATAAACAACTGGTATACCAAGTTCCTTGCATCTTTCTCTTATCACCTTAATATTTGAAATGAGTTCTACTTTTGGCGATTCTTTATCGCTATATGCATCAAGAAAATATTCTTGCATGTCATGGATTAGAAGAACCGCACGTTTCGGATCTGGCGTCCAATTCACTTTATTTTTTGGTAGTTCTGATTCAATTGGCATTTTATATACTGAAATAGATGGGATAGCCATCTAATCACTTCCTTCCGATTTTTATTATTGTTTTACTGTAATAAGTTTTTCAGCAATGACTTTACGTAATTCTTTTTTGCTTACTTTTCCAACACCTGTTTGTGGGAATGATTCAATAAATTCAATTCGATCTGGAATCTTATAAGCTGCTATACCACGTTCTCTTAAGAACATTTTTAATTCGTTTGCAGTTAGGACTTGTCCACGAGCGATAACAAAAGCGCAAGTGCGTTCTCCTAAATAATCGTCAGGCATAGATACAATTGCTACATCATGTACTGCATCATGTGCTAATAGATGATTTTCAACCTCTTCCGCAGCAACCTTCTCACCGCCACGATTAATTTGATCTTTATCTCTTCCTTCTACAATGATGTAACCTTGTTCATTTACTTTCACAAGATCTCCTGTACGATAAAATCCATCCTTTGTAAATGATCGTGCATTATGCTCTTCCGCTTTATAATAACCACGAATTGTATATGGCCCTCTTGTTAATAAACTTCCTACTTCACCGGGTTTTACATCGTTATCATTTTCATCAACAACCCTTACTTCATCGAATGTAGACATCGGTCTACCTTGCGTATGAATAATGATTTCTTCAGGATCATTTAATCTTGTGTAATTTACTAACCCTTCTGCCATACCGAACACTTGCTGTAACGTACATCCAAATGTAGGGCGAATACGCTTCGCAACTTCGGCACTAAATTTCGCACCTCCTACTTGAATAACTTGCAGGCTCGATAAATCGTCGTTACGGGAAGATGCTGCATCAAGCCAAATCATTGCTAATGGTGGAACGAGCGCTGTAATCGTAACTTTTTCTTTTTCTATAAGAGCAAATGCCTCATCTGGACTACCTCCAGTTGCCAATACTACTTTTCCACCCGCATAAAAAGTTCCAAATGTCCCTGGAGAACTCATCGGGTAATTGTGTGCTACTGGAAGAACTGCCATATAGACACTTTCTGCATTTAAATTACAAATGTCAGCGCTAACACGTAAACTATAAATATAGTCATCATGTGTTCTAGGAATTAATTTAGAAAGTCCTGTCGTCCCTCCTGATAATTGGAGAAACGCAACATCACTTGGCTGAACTTCTGGTAACGGAATCGGATCCATATAAAGATCAGTTATGTTCACGAATTCTTCTTCTTCCCCCACTACGATTACATGTTGTAAAGCGGGAACTTTCTCTTTCACTTCTCTTGCTAGTTTTCGGTAATCAAAGCCGAGAGCCTTATCTGAAATAATGTAAGCACTCGCCTCACCGAACTCGCAAAAATAACTAATTTCACTACTGCGATGAGAAGGTAGTGCAAAAACAGGAAGTGCTCCAATGCGAAATAGCGCAAAGCATATTTCGAAAAACTCTATAATATTAGGCAACTGGATTACAACTCGGTCCTCTTTCTTTATTCCTAAATTCAGTAAACCTGAAGCTAAGCGATCTACCTTTTTATCAAGTTCACTATACGTTATATGCGTATTACTACTTACAACCGCAATTTGATCCCCATATTTTTCAGCGCGTTCTTTTAACATCGAACCAAATGTTTCTCCAAGCCAACACCCTTCTTCTCGATAGCGATTGGCAAATTCTTTTGGCCATTCCGTATAACCTATTAACATTCTTTCTTCCCCCTATTTTTCATTCAGCGCATTATCTCTTAACCCTAAAGCCTTCAACATTGTTTGGAACTTAGCAGATGTTTCTGCTAACTCATCTTCTGGCTTTGATTCAGCAACAACTCCAGCACCTGCATATAAGCGAAGTGTATTCTCTTGCACTTCAGCACAACGAATTGTAACAATCCATTCGCCATCTCCATCTAAATCGCTCCACCCTAACATTCCTGTAAAGAATTCACGGTCAAATGGCTCAATTTTTTGAATAGCCTCTCTCGCTTCTTCCATTGGAGTTCCGCAAACTGCTGGCGTAGGATGAAGAGCAATTGCTAATTCTAAAGAAGACGTATCTGGGTCCTTTAGTTCACCTTTCACTTCCGTAGACAAATGCCACATTGCTTCACTATGAATAACTGAGGGTTTTTCTGGAACATGTAATATATGACAGTAAGGGCGAAGCGCAGCGGCAACCGCTTCAACTACTACCGCATGTTCATGTAAATCTTTTGGAGAAGAAAGTAATTCTTCTGCCCTTCTTTTATCTTCTACTGGATCCTCACTTCGTGGTCTTGAGCCAGCCAACGGATTAGAAATTACTTGCATACCATGACGTGAAACAAGTAATTCAGGACTTGCTCCAATTAACGTCTTACTGTACTCGTTTTCATCTTTCGGCAAATTAACAGCAAATGTGTAGCCGTGCTTATTATGTTCCGCTAATTCACGAAGTAGTTTTTGTTGATCAATTTTCTCGGAAGACTTAACATCCAATGATCTAGATAGAACGATTTTTCTTAAATCTCCGTCCTGAATTTTTGCTATTCCTTGCTTCACACCATCCATATAAACTTCAGGAGCTGGAACCGGTGTCATTTCAAATGTCAGTTTCTCATTTCGTTTTATCTCATTTGTCGTCTCTAACTGTAAACGCTCAGTAATTCTACTATGTTCTGGTACGATAAGTTGAACTTCTTTTCTACGATCAAAGGGCAAAGCACCAACAACGATAGGATTCGGATTTCCGGCTTGTTTTGCATTACTTAATACCGCTTGTACAAGTTCTGGAAAGCTTTCAATTTCACGATGTTTTACTGTAGTAAACTCTCCTTCTGCTAATATTGTTCGAGTTGGTGAAGTGAAAAAGAATGAAGATTCTGTCTTATAATCTTCTAAAAGTTTTTCTGACAGTTCCTTTACGGCTGTAAGTTCATTCATAGTATAATAACCTCCTGAATTTTTTATTAAACTCCTAATGTAGCTCCGCCATCGACACATAAATTGTGCATTGTAATATGACTCGCTTTATCAGAAGCTAAAAACAATACTGCTTCAGCAATTTCTGAAGGTTGTGCAATTTTTTGTAACGGAATACCGAGTCTATATGTATTTTGAGAACCAGCAATTATATTTTCAGCTCCATTCTCATCAGCCCATAGTAATCTTTGCATTTCAGTTTCAGTAGAACCAGGAGAAACTAAGTTGCAGCGAATATTGTATGCTGCAAGCTCTAATCCTAAACACTTCATAAACATTGTCGTTGCAGCTTTTGATGCAGCGTACGCAGCCATTTCCATTCTCGGAGTATTTGCCGCATTTGAACCAACTGTAACAATTGCCCCTGACCTTCTTTGCATCATATGTTTACTTACTGCTCGAGACATATAGAAAACTCCTGTAGAATTTACAGAGAAGGTTTTATTCCAATCTTCATCACTTAAAGAGTGAATTGGTCCCATACGTAATACCCCTGCAACATTTATTAATATATCTATTGGTGCTATATCATTTTCAATACCGTTTACCATATCTTCAACAGCGGTACTATCACTCACATCTAAATGAAATGTTTTCATACGTGTTTCATTTAATTCATTTTCATTTAAGAGTACGTTTAACCCCTCTTCATTTTGATCAACCGCAATAACTGTAGCTCCTCTTTCTAAAAACATTTTGGCAACAACACTGCCTATACCTTGAGCTGCACCTGTTACTAAAACCGTTTTTCCATCAAATTCCCCTAAGTTCATTTCCTCTATCCTTTCATTTGAAAATTGATCTAATTAAACAAATAGTGATAATGATAACGATTATCACTATCAATGTAAAAAATAATACACTTACTAAACTAATTGGTCAAGTGTACTTTTCATCAAAATATTATTCATTGATAATGTTTTTCATTTAATATTCTTACATCGAAATGATAATCTTTCTCAATAAACTTGTCAACCTATTTTTATTTTTCAGATAAAATATTTTAGTACTTCTCAATACAATTACATCTAAAAGCATTAATAAGTACTTACATTAAAAAATTTAATTCGTACTCCTCTTTTTAAAATTGAAGAAGATAAACTGTAGATACCTTCATTTACAAAGCCTTACCAAAAACTCAAGTATATATTTTCTCAACATTTTTCTGAAAATATCGAGAAAGTATATCTTGCAATTACCGATGCATGTCGTGTTTATAATTTAAGATTTAATAAGTATTTCGAATATAATATATCAATTTATGATATTCCAATATAATCCAAACGGATACTTTACTCATTTTTTTGCCTCTAGAAAATTCCACATGTTGTAATTCATAAAAAAGCACCCTATTAAATAGGGTGCTTTTTAGTAAACATAGTGTTAAAGAAGATTTATATACTTACGCTACACTGCGATACTCTTCTTCTTTTTCTTTTTTCTGCTTAGGCACTTGGATTAAAAGTGCGATAATAAATGATACGACACATAATACGCCGATCACCATGAAAGTTGGTTTGAATCCACCTAGAACTGCACCGATAAAGGAACCAGCGAGCGCTCCAAATCCAAATCCTTGATACACAATTCCGTAGTTCTTACTATGGTTTTTCATACCGTAGAAATCACCCACGATAGCTGGGAAAATAGTGATATTTCCACCAAAGCAAAACGCTACACTTGCTACACATACGAAGTAGATACCATAATTTAAATCTACGAAACTTAAAACCAAGACTGAAGCTGCCATAACAACAAATGTACCAGTAACGATTTTTAAACGGCCGATTTTATCTGATAACGGCCCTAAAATAATACGACCTAATGTATTGAAGATTGCAACCATAGCCACCGCATTAGCTGCTGTCGCTGCGCTAAGCCCTACAAGTTGAACACCAATGTCTTTTACCATACCAATTAAGTATAAGCCACTCATACATGATGTAAATAACATAATAAATAATAAGTATACTTGTTTTGTGCCTAACATTTCTTTCGTTGTATATTCCTGAGTTTTTGTTTCATGAACTGCTCCTTGATCTGCAGCTTGATGGATTAAACAAGCGCCAAGGACAATCATAGCTGTAACAATTAAACCCCAGTATATAAACGCTTGTGATACACCAACTGATTCAATTAACTGTGCGTTAATATATTTAAAAATTAAGCTACCTGAACCATATGCAGAGACAGAAATACCAGCAATTAAACCTTTACGCTTTGGAAACCACTTTATTAAATTGGATAATGAAGTGATATATGCTGTACCATCTGCATAACCTACAACACCCCCTGCTAGTACATAAAGCAATATTAATGAGGAAGCTTGTGAACTAAGTATTAATCCAATTCCTAATGCTAGTCCAGCTATCATAATAAGTTTACGAAGTCCCCATTTTTCTTGCAATTTACTCGCAAACAAAGTTGAAAACGCTAAAGACAGGCTAGTAATTGAGAAAGTTATAGCAACAGCGTTAAGACTCCAACCGTATTTACTCACTAAGGGCTGATTGAATAAACTCCATGTATATATCGTACCAAGCCCCATTTGTACTATGACTGTTCCAAGGACAACAAGCCATGGATTAACCGATGATTTTTTCATACCATCTCTCCTCCTCTTTCTATTTCAATGCTATTCGCTAAATATGCTTTTTTTATTTTTATTTTCGCCACCTCATTCGACTTAACAACTTCATTGTATAGGATGTTTTCGCTTATGTAAGCACTTACAAGATGGAGCGTCAAAAATATGGAATCAGTTACAGAAAACGAAGGGTGAAATACAAAAAACTACTTGTTAAATACGTAGTAGTTTTTATAATGTTTTACATCAATACGACTTATGTGTGTTTTCATATCCTCTTTTATACAAAGTTATGCGCCCTGTTACACCATGGCTGGACTTCAAAATTTTGATTATCCTATATAAACAAAAAAACACCATATTCTTTTTAACTCCCCAGCTTTATAACATGTTGCGTCTATATTTCTTAATACAAATCATTTAATAGTCTTGTAATCTGGCTTCTCGTTACAATGCTTGTAATCAAAAATCCCACCATTTCCACTTCCGTATATCTTGTTTTTCTAACGAAACATACAAAAGTACAACGTTTTTTACAATTTTCTACATAAAAACAGAAAATATATAATTCATTTACATAATTTTGCACTTTAATTTTTATTAAACAACAAATATTTTATTGATAAATAAAACTAAACATTCACTAATATATCTATACGTGGTTTAATATATATAATAAACAAACATTTCTGACTTTTATAAGGAGGTACTATGAAAGCAAACGTAGGCGATACTATACTATTTCAACGAAATAACTTAAAGATCACAGCATCTGTACTAAAACTATACACTGAATCGGTCTTAGTTGAAGTCACAGATGTAAGCGGTGGTACTTTTGAATTTGACCGAACAATTGTAAATCATAAAAACTATAAAATTTTAAATGCAAATAAATAAAACAATACAATACAATACAAAATAGCCCCTGCTTAACAGCGGAGGCTATTTTGTATAATAACAATTCATTAATTTACATATCCTAAAACACTAACAATCTTGCTTGCTTTTAAATTATTAATATAATAATAAATTTCTAACCCTCTTCTCTCAGCTCTTAGCACTTTACCTTTCATTTTTGATAAATGCTGCGAAACAGTCGATTGAGGAATATTTAATATTTCTGTTAATTGTGTTACATTACAAGTTTTGCGTGCACTTAATTCATTTACAATTTGTAATCGTATTGGATGCGCCATTATTTTTAAAATATCCACATCTTCTTCAGTTACTAAACTTTTTTTTATCTCGCTCGTATATGTTGTCATAAGACATTCCCCTTTTATTTGAATTCCTTTTTATTAAAATCTGCTTCTAAATAAAATATTATCTCTAAATATACAATTAAGACCCTTATATAGAAATAATAGGATTTTGATTATTTAAAAACAGCAATACTATACAATTTCATCTATTTGGTACATATACATAATACAATTTCAATTTGTGCTCTATGTGAAGTTAGCATAAATTTATAATGAAGATTTTTCAAACAATTCACATCTAACTATATACTTCCTCATAATACTATCCAGTGATTTTAACATATTTTAGGCATTTGTATATACTATTGCAAAACACATTAATATTGAGGGGGACTTTATATGCCAACACCGTCACAAGAACAAGTTGAAGAAGCTCGTGAAACATATGTCAGTCGTATTATTTTAGTTGGTGGTTCAGCTTTATTTTTAACAGGTGGTGTTATATCTGCAATTTCAGCCTTTAAAAGTTATAATCGTTTGGCAAATACGCCACCTTCTTCAAATGATTCATAATTGCATCATTCATTCCTTTAAATAATAAAGATGCCGCCTCTACTATAGAGACGGCTTTATATAAAAACATTATTAAATTCATTTGAACTTAATTGAAAAAACGTTATAACAATTTGGTACAATGTTCAAAGTAAGGATAGATACTTTCAATTTGACAAGCTTATTTCACCACAAACCTCGTCTGACTACACCCATCCTTCTGCTTCGTTACTTCTAATACAGCTGGCATTGCATTTTTCAGTTCTTGAACGTGTGAAATTACACCGATAAAGCGACCTGATTTTTGCAAGTCGATTAGGGCGTCAACTGCTTTCGTTAATGACTCTTCATCTAATGAGCCGAATCCTTCATCGATAAACATCGTTTCGATGGAAATACCACCCTCATACGCTTGAATTACATCTGCCATTCCAAGTGCTAAGCAAAGTGATGCGTTAAATTTCTCACCGCCAGATAATGTTTTTACATCTCGGGTTTGACCTGTATATGCATCATATACATCTAATCCTAATCCACTTTGTCGATTCCTCTTTTCAACTCGTTCGCTTCGTTTTAAATAAAATTGTCCATTTGATAATTTACGTAGTCGTTCGTTCGCAATTTGAACAATTTGTTCTAAATACTCAATTAAGATGTAACGTTCAAAGGATATACGACTATCGTTATCCCCTTTCATTACTTCATATAAATCAACAAGTTCTTGGAATGCTTTTTCTTCCTCATGAATTTGTTCATCAATTCGTTTAATATTTTCATGTAAATCCGTAATATATGATACGGCGTTTTGAGCACGTTGTCGTTTTTCTTTAATAATATCAAGGCTAATTTCCAATTCTTTCACTTGCTCATCCAATGAAGAAATGTCCATATACTCTTTATCTTTTAAGTCTGCTTTTAATTCTTCAATTTGTTTTGTAAGTACTTCTAGAGATGAGTAATAACTTTGGATTTCTTGTTGTAACTTATCCATCTCAGCATCATTTAATTTGGATTCTTTATATGTTAATTGATCTGTAAATCCGCTTTGTTCTAGCTCTTTCATAAAGCGTGTGAACGTCTCTTCTTTCTTCTCTTTTGCACTATTAAATTGATTAGAAGCATTATCATGTTCTGCTTGAATACGTATATTTTCATTTTGCCAATGTTGATACGCCTCTTGTACTTTCTCCCATTCATCTTCCATTAACCTAAGTTCTTGCAGAGCTTGGTCAAACTGTACTTTCCAAGCTTGTACCGTTTGCAAGCTTTCCGGAATATTTTGCTTATCATGTTCATATGACGTACGAAGCTGCATACACTCCATTTCAGTACGGTGCTGCACAGTTTCTACTTCACGCTTTTGTTTCTGGAGTTCTTCTACTTTCTCTTCTACGCTTTTTATATTCACAGCAATTTGCTTACGCGTTTCTTCACTTGCTTTTAACGCATTAACTTCTGCTGCTAATTGCTTTCCTTTTTGAACGAGCGCACTATATGTTTCTACTAATTCTTCTGAGCGATAGCCTCGCTTTAGCACTTCTTCTATCACTTGTTCATATTGAACTCGATAGAAATTCCACTTTTCTTCTAATTGAACATGTAATTTTTCCGCAATAGTTTTCTTTTCTCTTAGCTCATTTAACTCTTTTTCATCAATTGCATTACTTTGCTCTGTAGCTTTTTTCGGGTGGTCCATACTACCACATACTGGACAAGATTCACCATCATGTAAATGAAGAGCTAATATACCAGCTTGTTCACTTAACCAGCGGCGTTCCATATTTTCATATGTACTAACTGCCTGTTGCATCTTATGAAACGCACTTTCTTTTTCTAGCTCGTATTTTTGTTTTTCTTGCCATACATCATATGCCTGCTTTAATACTTTTGCATCTTCTCGCATATTCGTTAGTTCTTCTACTTTAGCTACATATTGTTCAAGCGCTGCTTCTAATTGCTGTAATTCGCCAGACATTCTTTGTTTTTCATTTTTATGCGCTTCTAGTTGTTCATCTAACTTTTGCATACCTTCTTTTAATTTTCCTATTTGAATTTCAGCATTTTGCAAATTTAACTTTTTCTCAGCTAATGATGCAATAATTGGCTGTAACTCTTCTAGTCTTTGAACTTGTTTTTTAGCACTTTCTCGCTCGGATGCCTTATTCTTTAATGCTTCATATTTCTCCTGAGCAAGTGCAAAACTGTTCATTATATGCTCTTTTTTTGCGATTATCTGTTTTAACAAACTTTCAGACTGCTGTTCATATTGCATCGCTTCCTCATGCCATTGCTCAAATGGTAATAATCGCTTCGCCTGTTCCGCATGTTTAAAAGATTTTTCTTTCATTTCGATTACGGCACGGTTTTCTTGTAAAATACTGTACTTCTCATTCTTTTGTTCTAAATCTTTGAATTTCTCATTTACAGCTTTTGCTGCATGAAAACGTGCCTCTGCTTCTTTTAATTGTTTCGTTTTGTCATTTTGTTCTAAGTGTAATTGCTCAACCTCTGCATTGTACCAATTTGTTTCTTGTTCTAATGCCTCTACTACTTGATGTGTATTTACATGCTCTTGCTCCACTAATGTCTCTAATAATGCCCCATCACGTATTGGTAATTTAAATACATTACGGAAATATAGCTCACGTTCTTTTTGTTTTTCTTGTAAGACGTCTTTCCATTGTTTACGCTTTTGATCTAATATCTCACGCATTAATTTATAACGATCTGTTTTAAAAATGCGGCGTAGTATTTCTTCTTTATTTTCCGTTTCAGATGTTAATAATTTCCGGAACTCTCCTTGCGGTAACATGACAATTTGGCTAAATTGATGTTTACTTAATCCAATTAAATCTTCAACTTTTTTATTTACATCCGTTACATGAAAACGATCGACACATGGAACTTTCTCCTCATCAATTACTTCATATAATTCGACTGCATGTCCTGTAATTGTTTTATTTCCTTGTTTTTTATGGCCCAGTTGTCGTTTAATTTCATAACTTTTTCCTTTTAATTGAAAAGTTAATTCCACACTTGTATAAACATCATCATCAGCAAATTGGCTACGAAGCATGTTAGTATCACTGCGCTCTTCTCCACTAGCTTCTCCATATAATACATAACAAATTGCATCAAAAATCGTTGTCTTTCCAGCTCCTGTATTTCCAGAAATAGCGAAAATACGATGCTCACCAAGATCTTTAAAATCGATTACTTCTTTCTGTTTATATGGACCAAACGCGGTCATTATAAGTTGAATCGGTCTCATCCTCGCTCACCTTCCCGTTCTTGCACTGTTTGCAAAACATCTAAAAATAGACGTTCTTTCTCTTCTGATAGATCTAGCCCTTTCATTTCTTTATAAAATGCTTTTAAAAGAGATAAATCATCCGTTTTATGTCTTGAAACAGTTACTTCATTTTCATCTGTGAACTCTCGTCTTTGAATAGATCTTTCAACATGCATTGCATTTGGGTATACAGAACGTATTTTTTCCATTGGCTGCAAGACAGGATTTTCATCTAATAATTTCACAAATACATAATCTTCACTCACTGGATGAAGCAATAAATCGTCTATTTTCGCTTCTACTGTACGCATTTTACGACGTGGTGTAAGTAAACGTTTTTCAATTGTTGTTTCACCTTTTTCATCCAGTTCCACAATATAATATCCTTTTTTATGCTTTTCTTCAGAAATAGAATATGCAAGTGGTGAACCTGAATAACGAATTGTCTCATTACGTACAAAATGCGCTTGATGTAAATGGCCAAGCGCCGTGTAATGAAACTTATCAAAATAATGGCTATTTACATATTCAGCACCACCAATTGAAAGTGGTCGTTCCGCATCACTCGTATTTTCCTCTGCCTCTCCTGAAGAAGTTACAAATGCATGTCCTACAAATATGTGTCTCGCTGCTTTATCCATCGTTTCAGAGAGTTCGTTCATAAAAATACGCATCGCATCATCATGAGAACGAACATCTTCATTTTTCAATATATGTCTAACAATACTTGGATCTGCATACGGAACGAGATGGAAATGAACCTCTCCGTATTCATCATTTAAAACAACAGGATTGTATGGAAACTGGAATTGTCCAACAATATGTAATCCTTGTTTTTTCATTAAATTACTACCAAAATGTATGCGGTCCGGACTATCGTGGTTTCCTGCAACTGCGATTATTGGTGTTTGTAAATCAATAACTATCTTTTGTAATACATCATTTAATAAGTCTACTGCTTCTGTAGGTGGAATTGCTCGGTCATATAAATCTCCTGCAATAATTACAGCATCCGGTTTTTCCTCTTCAACAGCTTGTACAAACTGATCTAACACAATTTTTTGATCTTCAGTCATATATACACCATGAACAAGCTTACCTAAATGCCAATCCGCTGTATGAAAAAACTTCATATTACCCTTCTCCTTTTAGTTTACTGATTGTAGTGAAACAAGCTGATAGTTTAGTGTAGTTTTTCCGTTCTCCCATTCTAACTTTTGGACAATTGCACTACCGATTCTTTCTTCGTTTGATTTATATAAAGGCAATATTTCTTGAATAGTAAATAGATGATAACCATCTAAAATTAATTGAAATAAATTATCTTCTATATGTAATCTTACTTCTTTTTCATTTGAAATAATTTTTGTATGCATCTCAAATTTCATGCTAGATACAACCCCTTTTTTCTAATCTCTACATTTTAATAGTATAGTGGTCATGCAAGATTGACAAGTAAATACACCGCGATGTACATACTTTTTTAATTATAAATATTTTATGTTTTTTTATATGAAATACGGTATGTGAAATTATTAATCTACAAAAATAAAAATGCCCTTTCAGGCATCCTTATTTTTGTAAGTACTCTTTCATAACGTAGTACAATACAGTTATTAGGACAATCGCTACAAAAAACGCAAATACGGCCACAACATACCCATCTTTATTTAATAAAAAGCATATGGAAATAGATATTATAAAAATCGGAAACACGAGACGTACCTTAGCCTTCACTTCTTCTGTCGTATCTGTATGATGAAAATACTGTGTAATTCCTACCATAAGAGATGACAAAATAATAACCGACAATAGTAAAGGTCCTGGCATTCCGATCTCTCCTTTCTCTATTTCTAATTATATACAAACCCCGCGCTCTTTAAAAGTTAGATAATTCAGCCTTTTAACTTTTTCTACATCCACTTTTTAATTTACGCCACGTATACTAACTCAATATAAGTTATACATATAATAGCGCCTTCAACACGACATTTTCAAATAATAGCACTTACAGTAATGTTGTAATATTCCTCTTCATTCTCTGAAATCCTGCAAATATAACTCGTCAAAATATGCGATAAATACTAACACTAAGCACCTAATTTAGACAAAAATTATAGAGGACATTTCAGCATGTATCAAGAAATAAGAATAGAAAGATAAGTAAGGGAGGATTTATAATGACTGAACACGTTTTATTTTCTGTTAGCGAAAACGGCGTTGCATCTATTACTTTAAACCGTCCAAAAGCACTTAATTCTTTATCCTATGACATGTTACAACCAATTGGGCAAAAACTTAAAGAATGGGAGCAAGATGAGCGTATTGAACTCATCGTTTTAAAAGGAGCTGGGACGAAAGGTTTTTGTGCAGGTGGTGATATTAAAACGCTATACGAAGCACGTTCTAACGAAGTTGCATTACAACATGCAGAGCAGTTTTTTGAAGAAGAATATGAAATTGATACATTTATTTATCAATACAAAAAACCAATTATCGCTTGTTTAGATGGAATTGTAATGGGCGGTGGTGTCGGTCTGACAAATGGAGCGACGTATCGAATTGTAACAGAGCGTACGAAGTGGGCAATGCCTGAAATGAACATCGGTTTCTTCCCGGATGTCGGTGCTGCTTATTTCTTAAATAAAGCGCCTGGATATACTGGTCGATATGTTGCTTTAACAGCATCTATTTTAAAAGCTCCTGATGTATTATATATTAACGCTGCTGATTACTTTATGACATCAGATTCATTACCAAATTTCCTTACCGCACTTGAAAATGTAAATTGGAAAAAAGAAGATGTACATACTCATTTAAAAGAAGTTATTCGTACATTTGCAACTGCTCCAAACTTAGATGGCAATCTTTCTTCTTCAGTAGAAGAAATTAATTCGCATTTTGCATTCGATACAATTGAGGGAATCATTCAATCGTTAGAGAAAGATCAAAGTCCATTTGCCCAAACAACGAAAGAAAAGCTATTATCCAAATCCCCTGTTTCATTAAAGGTAACATTAAAACAGTTTATTGATGGCCAAGAAAAGTCAGTTGAAGAATGTTTCGCGACAGATCTTATACTCGCTAAAAACTTCATGCGACATGAAGATTTCTTTGAAGGAGTACGCTCCGTTGTAGTTGATAAAGACCAAAATCCAAATTATAAATATAAACAATTAAGTGATGTTTCAGAAGAAGATGTAAATCGATTCTTTAACTTACTTAACGCTTAAACAAAGAGGCCATATATTGTAGCACACTCTCAGCTACTCTATATTGCCTCTTCTTTTTAGTTAAATAATTTTAAATATAATTTAATTTTATTTAACTAAAATGTATGTTAAACTAACGTTAATTGAATTTTCTAAAAACAAAAAAAGGAAGGCGGATAACATTATGGAAAATTTTTTTCTGTTTATTATTATGTCTATATGTCTTATTATTCTACCCGGTCCTGATACAGCAATGGCTACGAAAAACACATTGATTGCCGGCAAAATCGGCGGCGTAAAAACTGTTTTTGGTACTTGTGTTGCGCTTTTAATTCACACTTTAGCTGCTGTAATTGGTCTTTCAGCACTTATTGTAAAGTCTGCTCTTTTATTTTCTATTTTTAAATATGTTGGTGCTGTATATTTAGTCTATATTGGTATTAAAGCCCTTTTAGCAGTAAGAAACACAGAAGACTTCAATACAAATGACGTTCCAATAAATAATGACAATAAACATACTTCTTGCTTTCGCCAAGGGTTTCTTACAAATTTACTAAACCCTAAGATTGCAGTCTTCTTTTTAACTTTTTTACCACAGTTTTTAAATCCAAATCATAATACATTTATACAACTTCTCGTTATGGGACTTACTTATCTCATTTTAACCGTCATTTGGTTTGCTTTTTATATATTTTTAATTGATAAAATTAGTGCTTTTATGAAAAAACCGAAGACACAGCGTTATATTCAAGGGATTACAGGAATCGTCTTAATTGGGTTTGGTATTAAATTAGCCTTTGAAAGAAATAGTTAACACAATACAAACGAAAATACACTACTCCATTATGAGTAGTGTATTTTCGTTTGTATTATTTTTATAATGAGTGGGAATGCACCCCACTCATTATCATTTCACTTTATTAAAACCAGCGCTCAGTTACAACTTTTTTACGTGTATAAAATTGAACTCCATCCGTACCATTTGTACCAAGATCTCCAAAGAATGAAGCTTTGTTTCCTGCAAATGCGAAGAATGCCATTGGTGCTGGAACATTAACGTTTACACCAATCATACCAGCATCAATATTGTCTCGGAATGTTTGTGCATGTTTTCCATTTGATGTATAAATAACAGCACCATTCGCAAATTTCGATTGATTTGTCAGCTTAATACCTTCTTCTAAATCTTTTACTCTTACAATACTTAATACCGGAGCGAAAATTTCATCTTGCCAAATTTTCATTTCTTGATTTACACCATCAAAGATTGTTGCACCAACAAAGTAACCTTCTCCAACTTCTTCATTGATTTTACGGCCATCTACTAGTAAAGTTGCTCCATCTGCTACACCACTATTAATATAGCCTAAAACACGTTCTTTATGAGATTCACGGATTAATGGTCCAACATAATTATCTTCGTTGAAACCGTCACCTACTTTTAACTTCTTCGTTTCCGCTACTAATACATCAATGAATTCATCAGCAATTTCATCAACTACTGCTACTACTGAACATGCCATGCAGCGCTCTCCACTACTTGCGAACGCAGACCCAATTACACCTTGTACTGTTTTCTCAAGGTTGCAATCTGGCATAACAACCGCATGGTTTTTCGCACCTGCTAACGCTTGTACACGTTTACCATTTTTTGTACCAGTTTCATATACGTAGCGTGCCACTGGCTCAGAGCCAACAAACGAAACTGCTTGAATATCTTTATTTTCTAAAATACTATTTACAACATCTTTTCCGCCTTGTACTAAATTTAATACCCCTTTTGGAAAACCAGCTTCATAGAATAACTCTACAAGTCGCTCAGCTAAAAGTGGCGTTCTTTCAGATGTTTTTAATACGAATGTATTACCGCAAGCAATTGCAAGTGGGAACATCCATAATGGAATCATCATCGGGAAGTTAAACGGTGTAATACCAGCAACAACTCCGATTGGATAGCGCCAAATCGATCCATCAATTCCACTAGCAATATTCGGAAGGGCTTGTCCCATCATTAAATTTGGTGCTGATGTTGCAAGTTCTACCGCTTCAATACCACGCTGTACTTCACCAGTTGCATCCGTTAGCGTTTTACCGTTTTCTAGCGTAATGATTTTTGCAAGCTCTTCTTTATTTTCTTGTAACAGTTGTAGATATTTGTATAGTTGTCTTGAACGATTTGGAACTGGCACTTTAGACCATGTTTTGTATGCCGCTTTTGCCGCTTCAACAGCTTTTTCAACATCTTCTTTTGGAGAAAGTGGAACGTAAGCGATGATTTTTCCGGTTGCCGGATTCGGAACCGCTTCTACTTCCGTACCAGTAGATTCTACCCATTCGCCATTAATATGATTTTTCACTCGTTTAATTTCAGTTGTAATCATTATATTCTCTCCTTTTTTATCATTGTTTTTATAAGTGCACTATTTTTGATTAGAAATTAATTGTTCGCTAACTTTCTTATATAAAGCAGCCATATCGTTTTCACCATATCCTGCCTCACTCGCTTCTTCATATACGTTTAATAGCATCTCACTTACTGGTAAGTGAAGTTCGCTTTCTTTCGCTAAATCTACTGCAAATCCTAAATCTTTCTTTAATAAATTCACAGTAAAGCCTGGCTCATAATTTTCTGATGCAATGAAACTTTTATAATTACGCTCATAAATTCTACTTTGACCGTAACTTACATTTAAAATATCAAACATTTTATCTAAATCCATATTGTTCTTTTTCGCTAATGTTAAAGCTTCACTCACACCAGCTGTATAAAAACCAATTAATAGATTATTAATTAATTTAACAGTTGTACCACTATCAATCTGCTCACTAACATGGAAAACATTCGCTCCAAGTACTTCCATGACAGATTCAGTTTTCTCATACACTTCTTTCGATCCACCAACCATAAACGTTAATGTACGGTTTTCTGCACCAATTACCCCACCGCTAACAGGTGCTGCTAAAAAGTCTACTTTCTTTTCCTTCGCCGATTCCTCTAATTGTTTGTTTAATTGTGGAGATACTGTACTTGTATCAATTAAAGCTACATTCGAGTGGCTATTTTCAAATAATCCTTCTTCCCCAAAATATACCGCTTCCACAGCACGAGGTGAAGGCAAACTTGTAAAAATCACATCGCATGTCTCTGCTAGTTTTGAGATTGATAGGCCGATAATTCCTCCTTCTTTTTCAAAGGAAGCTTCCGCCTCTTTATTCAAGTCCACTCCATATACTGTGTAGCTAGATTTAACTAAATTTTTAGACATTGGAAGACCCATGTTACCTAAACCGATAAAACCAATCTTTTTCATATCGCTTTCCTCCTATTTACACAATATATTTCCCGCGATTTATAATAACTTTCGCAATATCTCTCTTTTTCGTAAATAAGTTTGAGTATAAAGGCACTAATAATTGACGGATTTCAGCTAATATTTCTTGTCTATTTTGTTCTTCTGTGACAGCTGCTGAAAGAATGGAAATCGCAGCTTCTTCTACTTTACGATATCCTTCTTCACAAATAACACCTGTTATCATTTGCTTCGTACGCTCTTTTTCCTCACCATTTTTACTAACTGCTTTCCTCGTACGTAAAAATGCTGATTCCATGACGTACACGTCCGTCAACATATTTGATAATACGCGTGAATATTCTTGCTCTTGCTCAATTTTTAAACCTGGAGTTTTAGAGAGCGTTTTCAAAGATTGTTTCAACAATTTTTTCGCTAATAAAATGTAACGATGGTTTCTTTCTACATTTGCCACATCAATTTCTACTTCAGCATCTTCTATTTGCTCGATTTGCTTCATTAACATTTTTGCAACTGTTAATCTATTAATTTCATTCGTTCCTTCAAAAATACGACTAATCCTAGCATCACGATATAATCGTTCTACTTCGTATTCTTGCATATAACCGTAACCACCATGAATTTGTACAGCTTCATCTACGATATAAGCAAGTGTTTCAGAAGCGTTTACTTTATTCAGTGCACATTCAATTGCAAATTGGGACATTTTTTTCATAAGATCTTCATCACTCTCATGAATTGCTTCATCAATTACACCCGCTGTACGGTAAGCTGCACTTTCTGCTCCATATGTAGAAATAATCATATTGGCAATTTTCTCTTGAATCATCGTAAAATCTACTAATTCCGTTTGGAACTGTTTTCGCTCTTTTCCATATTGAACTGATAAACCGATTGCTTGTTTTGCTGTTCCAATATTTCCAAAAGCAAGTTTTAGTCTAGCGAAGTTAAGAATATTAAGAGCTACGTGATGCCCTTTCCCAACTTCCCCTAAAATATTTTCAGCGGGGATGACAACATCTTCTAAAATAAGCGTCGCTGTTGAAGATCCTTTAATCCCCATCTTCTTTTCTTCTAATCCTATTGATACACCTTCACATGTTCTTTCGACAATAAACGCTGTCATTCCTTTATTTGTCTTCGCAAAAACAACGTATACATCTGCCATATGAGCATTTGTAATCCACTGCTTCTCACCATTCAACTTCCAAGCAGTACCATCTTCATTCAATACTGCACTCGTTTTTGCACTTAATGCATCAGAACCAGCATTTGGCTCAGTTAAAGCATAAGCACCAATCCATTCTCCTGATGCGATTTTCGGCAAATACTTTTCTTTTTGTTCTTTCGTTCCGTAATATATGTAAGGCAACGTACCAACACCTGCGTGTATATTAAAAGAAACGCTAAATGCACCAGCGTAACCCATTTTCTCTGCTACAAGACCTGAGACAGCCTTTCCTAACTCGAATCCGCCATAATCTTCTGGTACCTCAATGCCTAATAATCCAAGTTCCCCAGCTTTCTCAAATAATTGGCGAGAAACTTTATAGTTATGTTGTTCAATATTCTCAATTTGCGGGACAATTTCTTGTTTAACGAATTGTTCTGTCGTTTTTGCAATTAAATCTTCATCCCCTGAAAAATCTTCTGGTGTAAAGAAAGTATTATTCACATCTTTATTGAGTGAAAAAAATTCATCCCATGGTAACTTCGTTTTCTCCATCTGAATCCCCCTATCATTTCGGCCTTCGTTGATCTTTGCATATGCTCGTCTACGATGAGTGGAATATCTTATTATTGAAAACAGAAGGCGATGATTTTTCACATCAAGCAGTTCGTTTTGCCAAAGATGTATTTTCATCGCCTAAATCCTTCTACCTATTGATCTTCAGATAATACTGTTTTTGCAATTCCAGTATCTAACTCTTCAAAGTCATGATATGAAATTGTTTCATATAATTCACTTCTCGTTTGCATATTAGAAAGTGCATCTTTTTGAGAACCTGTTTCCTTAATTAGCGTAAACACATTCTCATATGCTTTTGCAGCAACACGAAGTGAAGTTACAGGATAAATTACCATTTGGAAGCCCATATTCGCAAATTCCTCTGCACTATAATATGGTGTTTTTCCGAACTCAGTCATATTTGCTAGTAAAGGTGCATTCACTTTGCTAGTAAATAAACGGAATTCTTCTTCCGATTGAAGCGCTTCTGGGAATATTGCATCTGCCCCTGCTTTTACATATGCATTCGCTCTTTCAATCGCTGCATCTAATCCTTCCACGCCGCGAGCATCTGTGCGTGCTACAATATATAAACTTGGCGCAACTTCTTTAATCGCTTTAATTTTTTGAACTAATTCTTCTGTAGTAACAAGTTTCTTACCATTTAAATGTCCACATTTCTTTGGTAATTGTTGATCTTCAATCTGAACAGCCGCAACTTTCGCTTCCACCATTTCTACAGCTGTCCTCGCTACGTTTAGTACTCCACCAAATCCTGTATCAATATCAACAAGAACTGGTAAATCTGTAGCTCTAACTAGATCCCTTGCTCTCTCTGCTACTTCAGTAGACGTCACGATTCCTAAATCTGGTAATCCTTTACTTGCAGTGTAAGCAGCTCCCGATAAATATAGAGCTGAAAAACCTGTATTTTTCGCAACAAGAGCCGCCATTGCATCATGAGCACCTGGAATTTGCAAAATTTCATTTGCTTCTACTAAAGCTCGGAAGCGATTCGTAAGCTCCTCTTGTGTCGACTGTTTATTCACAACCCAAGCCATTCTAAATTCCCCCTATTATTAAATTAAGAATAGATCTACAAATTCGTTTACATTCATATTTTCTAGTTTTTCTTCATTTAGACAAGCTTCATGGATTTTTTCTTGTTGCTTACTAGAATAATGACCTGCCATATTTGCAGTGAATTTTCGAACAACTTTTGGAATTGCTTCGTCTCTACGGAAACGGTGGCCAAGTGGGTATTCACATTCCACATTTTCTGTTACAGTACCATCTTTAAAATGAACTTGAACAGCGTTGGCGATTGAGCGCTTGTTCGGGTCAAGGTAATCTAAACTATACTGTTTGTTTTCAACAACAACCATCTTATTACGTAATTCATCTACACGTGGATCATTCGCTACTACATCCTCATAATCATCCGCAACGATATCTCCTTTTAATAAACCTATTGCCGTAATGTATTGTAGGCAGTGATCGCGATCAGCTGGGTTATTTAATGGACCTTCTTTATCGATAATACGAATTGCTGACTCATGAGTTGTAATTGTAATACGATCAATTTCATCTAATCTTTCTTTAAGTTCCGGATGTAATTTCACTGCACATTCTGCAGCTGTTTGTGCATGGAATTCTGCTGGGAATGACACTTTGAATAATACATTTTCCATTACATAAGATTCTAGCGGTCTTGCTAATTTTAATTCTTGCTTGTTAAATAACACATCTTGGAATCCCCATCCTGGTGCAGATAATGCCGTTGGGTAACCCATTTCACCTTTTAATGCAGTCATTGCAAGATGAACACCGCGGCTCGTCGCATCACCTGCTGCCCATGATTTACGTGAACCTGTATTTGGAGCATGACGATATGTACGAAGACTAGAATTATCAATCCACGCATGTGATAATGCATTAAAGATTTCCTCACGCGTTCCGCCAAGCATTTTTGCAACTACTGCAGTCGTCGCTACTTTTACGTATAATACGTGATCAAGACCAACACGGTTTAAACTGTTTTCTAAAGCAAGTACACCTTGAATTTCATGTGCTTTAATCATCATTTCTAGTACTTCACGTACTTTTAATGGTTCTTTTCCTTCTGAAATACGAATGCGGCTAATATAATCTGCAACTGCTAAAATTCCGCCTAAGTTATCAGATGGATGTCCCCACTCTGCTGCAAGCCAAGTATCGTTATAGTCTAACCAACGGATCATACATCCGATATTAAATGCGCCTTTTACTGGATCTAGCACATAAGATGTTCCTGGTACACGTGTACCATTTGGCACGATTGTTCCTGGTACAACTGGTCCTAATAATTTCGTACACTCTGGGTATTGTAGTGCTAAAATTCCACATCCAAGTGTATCAAGTAATACGTAGCGAGCCGTACTGAATGCCTCTGCACTTGTAACCTCTTTATTTAATACATAGTCCGTAATTTCTTCTAATAATGCATCTTTTTGTTTAATTTCATTTGTTTTAATCATGCTATTCTTCCCTTTCTGTCGAAAATTCGTTATTATTAATGATGGGTGTCGGTCAAACACCCATCTGGCGGGCGGCGCTAACAACTCCCCAGTTGTTTTTATTTACTAAATGCATGTCGCTCGCCAATATAATTTACACGTGGACGGAACAAACGATTGTTCGCATGTTGCTCAATTACGTGTGCACATAGCCCTACTGTTCTAGAACTAAAGAAGATTGGTGTGTAAAGTTGAATTGGAATACCAAGCATCCAATATACTGGAGCAGCATAATAATCAAGATTCGGATAAATTCCTTTTTCCTTCTCCATAATTTTTTCTCCAGCTTCACACATTTCATATAGTGTATAATCGCCTTTCACATCACATAACTGCTTTAATGCTTCCTTCATCATAAGTGCTCTTGGATCCATCTTTTTCATATAAACACGGTGTCCAAAGCCCATAATTTTTTCTTTGTTATATAGTTTCTTCTGTAATAACTCTTCAAATTTCTCAACATTACCAGCTTCTAAAAGCATGTACATAACCGCTTCATTCGCACCGCCATGAAGACTTCCTTTTAAGGATGCAACTGCTCCTGTTAAAGCGCCGTATAAGTCGGATTGCGTTGATGCAATAACGCGTGCTGTAAATGTAGAGTTTGGCATTTCATGTTCACTATATAAAACAAGGGAACGATCAAAGATTTTCTCTTCAAGTTCAGTTGGTTTCTTTCCAGTTAACATATAGAAGAAATTCGCACTATATGACAATTCTTGAAGAGGCTCAATTGGTTCCTCATTATTTAAAATATGGTAGCTATTCGCTACAATATTTGGCACTTTACTTAAAAGCTTGTATCCTCGACTTTTATTCACTTCTAACGAGCGGTTTTCGATATCACTATCGTAACCAGCTAATGCAGACACACCTGTACGTAGCCCATCCATAGGATGCGTTTCCTTAGGCAATGCCTTTAGAACATTGAATACACCTTCTGGCACTGCATATTCTTCTTTTAATTTCTTTTCAATTGTTGCTTTCTCATCCTCATTCGGTAAACGTTCTTCTAATAAAAGGTGCACAATGTCTAAATACTCTTTTGTTTTTGAGAGTTCGATTAAATCATACCCTTGAATTACAATTTCACCTTTTACTGTGTCAAGAAACGAAATTTTCGTTTCCGCTGCTACTACACCATCTAATCCCGGGGAAAATTTTTCTTCAGCTTTCATCATTATTTCCTCCAATCCTAATAGATCTTCGTGCACATAACTGTAAGCCTTTACAATAATATGAAACTACATTTCTATTTCAATGTATCAGAGTTTTTAGAAGATTTCAATTTATTTTATAATGATAAGTTTCCTATACTTTTACCGATGTAATAATACAATTTTTCAAAAATAACTTTCATCTTTTATAAAGAAAGGACAGACATCCTTTTACAATTTTTTAAAACGAAATATAACAATTATCCATATAATCCCACTAAATATACCTTTAATCCCTTTTTCTTCAACAAACATAAAAAACCGAGCTGCACTCATGCACAGCTCGGTTTTTTATAATATTTATTTCATATTCCCATAAATATAATTCTTATATAAAATTTATTTATTTTTAATAAAATTATTATTTTACATAATTAAATTAAATTTCTTCCGTTTCTTTACGATAGCTTACAACTAATTCATAGTTTTGAAAGTACGAAAGATCATCAAAATCTATAAAAATAAACTACCGTCTTTCTCAACTGACACTATTTCCCGAACTGATTTCTCAGAAACAATCCCTAAAGAATATCCGGACTGAATTGAGCTATTTCCTCCGTACCTTACAATACATCAAATAGATTCATCATGCTTTATACGCAAAATCTTTTTTGCCTAATCGTTGTTTTACAAAAATGACAAATATAATTAAAGCTATTAATCCTGAAATTGCACTACCTGCGAATAAAATACGGTAACCAAACATTTGTGAAACAACTCCAAGTAAAATCGCAACTAATCCAATCCCTAAATCAAAAGCGGTAAAGAATGAAGCGTTAGCAACTCCTCTTTTACTAGGATCAACAATTGTCAGCATCGCTGCTTGTAAAGCGGGCTGTGCTGAACCGAATCCAACACCATATAATGCCGCTGCAATCATTACACCTATCAAACCATTTGAAATCGTTAGTACAACTATCGCTAAAATAGTAATACATAGTGCCGGAAGTATGATAAAAACTTCTCCATACTTATCTAATAGTTTTCCTGAAATAGGTCGTACAATTGTTAAAGCAATTGCATATACAAGAAAGAATGTCCCAGGATTCACATCAATTGATGACGCGAATAATGGTAAAAATGTTGTTATTCCTCCATATGCAAATGATAAAAAGAAAACAACAACCGTTATTGATAAAACGGATTTTTCAAACAGCTGAATTTTCCCTTTTTCTTTTTGTGGCGTGAATGGCATTTTCGTTATTAACGATAATACGACTGCCATAAAGGATAAAAGAGTTGCTAACAAGAATAGACCATGAAATGAATAATTTTGTACAACCCATAATCCAATCATCGGACCAATTGCCATCGCGATTGTCATCGCCATGCCATACCAGCCCATCCCTTCACCACGACGTGAATCTGGAATAATATCAGTTATCGCTGTTCCAACTGCTGTTGTAGAAACAGCCCACGTCACTCCGTGAATAACGCGTAAAACAGCTAAAAGGACAATAGTCGATGCTAAATTATACGAATACATCGTTATCCCAAAAAATATGAGTCCGAAAATAATAAAAGATCTTCTACCATATTGATCTAACATACCTCCAATAATCGGTCGTATTACAACTGCCGCTATTGTAAACATTCCCATCATCAGTCCAACTTGCGATTCATTTCCACCAATCTCTTTAATAAAGAGCGGGAGCGTTGGAACAAGTAAATAAAACCCCGTAAATAAAAATAACATCGCGATAGTCATTTGTATAAATGATTTCGTCCATAATCGTTCCATTAAAATCCCTCCATAAACACGTAAAATATTACAATCAACACATCAATTGTATATTTTTCATGTTCCCTTGCCCTCCGCTAATAGACGTATCTTTTCATAATAAATGGTCTACCATCAATTTAAGTTGGTCTTACGACTTTATGCCTATGTTTTAAGCAAAAAACCTATATATGTACCTTTATATGTTTTAGAAGAATATACTATTTTATTATTAAACTTAGGAGTGATCGTTTTCATGTGGGTATCACCAAGAATAACCGCCGTTGTCCCATCAGCTCCCTCAATACATGTTCCTGTCGTTCATACAGCTAGTTCTGATGTTGGTATCGAACTTCCTGCCGCTTGGCAACAATATCAATCGACTGACCAATTCACCCCTTCATTTTGGCATCATGGTACACACCCGAGTAGTACTATTTTTTATAGCCCTAGTTATCCAATACCGCCAACTCAAATTTTTTATCATTTCCCATCAATTTACTTTCAAAATTTCTATGGTACTTTTAATATTTAAAAATAATATTACTCTTTATAATACAAAAAGCACCAAAGAAACCGTTTTTCCCGGTACCTTTGGTGCTTTTAAAATGCATTATTTATTGTCCATTATTGGAAGGAGCCTCTCCTGTGTTCCCGCCCGTAGTTGGTGGGGTTGGAGTTTCTTGGCCGCCTCCAGTGGTTGGTGGATTTGGAGTTCCTTGGCCACCTCCAGTGGTTGGTGGATTTGGAGTTCCTTGGCCACCTCCAGTGGTTGGCGGATTTGGAGTTCCTTGACCACCTCCAGTGGTTGGTGGATTTGGAGTTCCTTGGCCACCTCCAGTGGTTGGTGGATTTGGAGTTCCTTGGTCACCTCCATTAGTTGGTGGATTTGGAGTTCCTTGACCATTTCCATTGTTTTGTTCATTTTGCTTATTCTGTTCATCTTGTTTCTTTTGCTCTTCTTGCTTCTTTTGCTCTTCTTGTTTCTTTTGCTCTTCTTGTTTCTTAAGTTCTTCCTGTTTCTTTAATTCCTCTTGATTTTTCTCTTCTTCAGTTTTTTGCTGTTGATCTTGTTTTGGTTGTTCCGTTGTATCCGGTACGCTCGTATTTGGAGATGAATCACGTTTTTCACCTTTTATACGCAATTCACTACCTTCTTGAATAACACTACTTGGCATTTTAAAGCGTGATTTATCTGTAGCCATCTCGCTCATCATTTCTTTAAAGATCAACTGTGCAATTTTCGTATTTTTACTACTAATATACTCGTCTTTACCATCTTTCGTATATCCAGTCCATACTGCCATCGTATATTGCGGTGTATATCCTGCAAACCAACTATCACGAGTTGCACTTTCTGGAATTCCATATTGTGCTAGTTGTTTTGAAGAATAGTTAGTTGTACCTGTTTTACCAGCTACATCTAAAGAGGCCACATTTGCCGATGTACCAGTACCTGATGTAACTACAGAACGAAGCATATCAGTAATCATATATGCTGTAGAATCCGCCATAACTGATTTTGGTTTTTGTCCAAAACTTTGTGACTTGCCGTCTGGATAAACTACTTTCTTAACAAAATGCGGCTTCGTATACTTACCGTCATTCCCAAATGCCGCATAAGCACCTGCAATTTCTGTTGGTGACGCTTCATTTGTACCGATCGCTGTTGATTCTGTCGGTGCTACATTAAATGTAATACCTAATTTCTCAGAGAACTCTTTCGATTTACTAATACCTACCTCTTTAGCTGTTTTAATAGCTGGGATATTACGTGACTTTGTTAGTGCTTCACGCATTGAGATTGGCCCTAAATGACTTCTATCTGCATTTCTAACTTCTTGGCCAGTTGAATACTTAAATGGAGAGTCATCAATTTGATGATAAGTAGCCCATTTTAAATATTCAATTGCAGGAGCGTAATCAAAAATTGGTTTCATCGTTGAACCAGCTGCACGATCTAATTCAATCGCCATATTATGCCCTTTAAATACTGCTTTATTTTCACCGCGCCCACTACCTATAGCGCGAACTTCTCCAGTTTTCGTATCCATAAATGTGAAAGCACCTTGGAATTTATCATTTGGATAATTAATAATATTTGTATTCAAAATATTATCAGCTAATTTCTGTGCTTTTGGATCCAATGTTGTATAAATTTCTAAACCATCAGATCCAATATTAACATCTGGTATTTCCTTTTCTACTTCTTTCACTACTGCATCCATAAATGCAGTATATGGCATCGCTTGTAGTTCAGCTGCACTCTTAATATTTTTATCCACTGGTACTTTCGATGCTTCTTCCATTTCTGCCTTTGTAATATAACCATGTCTATTCATTAAGTTTAGTACAGTATTTCTTCTTTCTGTTGCCCTTTGAACATTTTCTTTTTTCGTTGGGTCATAGTTATTCGGTGCTTTTGGTAAGCCAGCTAGCATCGCAACTTCTGGTAATGTTAAATCTTTCAATTCTTTACCGTAGTAGTTTTGTGCTGCTGTTGCGATTCCATATGAACGGTTTCCTAAATTAATTTTATTTAAATACATCTCTAATATTTCATGTTTTGAATATTGTTGTTCTAGCTTATACGCTAAATATATTTCCTGAACTTTACGTTTTGACGTTTTTTCCATCGATAAGAAGTAGTTTTTAATAACTTGCTGCGTTATCGTACTACCACCTTGAGAGCCATAATCTCCCTTAAGACTAACTAAAACTGCACGAGCAGTACCTTTAAAATCTACTCCGCTATGCTCATAAAAACGCGAATCTTCTGTTGCTAAAAATGCATTTTCTACCAATTTAGGGATTTGATCATACGTAACATTCGTCCGCTTTTCTTTCCCATATTCATATACCAAATTCCCGTCTTTATCATAGATTTTTGAGGATAACGGATTAACAAGTTTTGCTTTCTCAAGTTTTGGTGCATCCTTAATCATTACGAAAAAGGTAGCAACCCCTGCCACTAAACCTACAATACCAAGTAGTAAACAACTGATTAAAAATTTACGAAAAAACGATGTTTTACCTTTTGGTTTTGTTTTTTTAGAAGCTGGCTGTTTTTTCTTTTGAACTTGTCGTCGCTCCTCTCGAGAACGATAATTTTCTGACATGTTACTTTCTCCTGCCTTTCAATTCTCCCGTTGATTTACTTGAAAATATTGAGGTCACTTTCCCAAATACATTTAATCAAGAAAGTATATTGACCTGGAGCATTCAATATTTTCCCAATTCACAGATTATACATTTTAGAATACTTCTTATACAAACTATTTTCACTTCTATTTTTTCTAATAATACTGCCCCTTAAAGCATAGAATGTAAGAAGTGAATTTTTAATACCTCGTATAAATAATATACCTTTTTTTCAAATGGTCAATATTTTCTTATTTATAAATCAAAGGTGAAATAAAAATAGCACAACGATATGTACTTCGTGTGAACTTCCTTATAATTACGTACAACAAACATTTAATATATTGCATATAAGTATAATACTCCTTTAATTATTAGGATTTCAACACGACAATCCCCTTCTCTACAAGAAACCATCTAAAATGAAAAATAAGGAGTTGCGTAATGATGGAGCTATCTCCCGTTATTTCAAAAAAATTAGTTGCTGTTGGCTATAATCCTTTTTCTATGATTTTACGTATTCAACTAAAGAATGGTATGTATGATTTCTTTAATGTGCCAGAAAGCATTTACACCGGTTTATTAAACGCACACTCTAAAAGTTATTATCATAATACTTATATTAAAAATTCTTACCGCTATACTAAAATTTAAACTTGATTGGCATACAAAAAAGAAAGGCGAATCAAATCCCCTTTCTTTTTTGTATGTCAATCGCAATTTACCTTCTATTTCTTTTATTAATTTCATCATACGCTTGAACTTGTTTTTTAAGTCGCCTGTCGGCTTTTTTATCATGTACGACAAGAACTGCGTGTATCGCTCCTGGAACCCAAAAAATTAAGGTTAAAATGAAATTAATAATCGCTTGAAACGGCTTTCCGCAAAATAAAACAGCTACCGGCGGAAGTAAAATTGCTAATAAGTACATCATGTCTGAAAAACTCCTTAATGTTTATTTTTCGATTCTTCCCCATCCATCTCCTACACTATCAAACCTATGAAATCATGTTATTTCTAAAAGCGTATATAAGAACTCATCATTACAAAAATCACATATAATAGTATAACTAAATGAGAAGCCTCTCACTAACGTTAACAAGCTATTTTCACCTGTTCGTTTATATGTATATTCTACGCCTATATGAAAAAGCCTACAAAAACAATTAACACATCCATCTTGTCCTACTTCTAAAATTGAAATACTCCAAACTTCATTGAAATGAGTATTTCATCACCTTTTCTTAGATTCCAATCGTTGTTCCTCTACTATTTCGGTTAATCCAATTGCTGAAATTACAGTACCTATTGCTTGTATCCAAATACCTATTAGCCCTATTATACGTTGATCTTCTTTATCTATATTACTGTCTTCTTTTCCCTTTTCTTCTTTTGGTATATTTTTAATACCTTCATATGCTTGTAATCCCGCACCTAAACTTTGCATTGAATTCCCTAATACGATAATCCACTGTATTCCATTTATCTCATTCAATGCTACTTCTACTCCTAAAAAAGCGCCAATTGATTGCAAACTATTTCCAGTAATTATAAGGAAATCATTTTCTTTCATTTGTTCATTGAGATTAAAATACGTTCCTATTACATTTGAAATATTACCTAAAGCTAATAACTCAATCCCCGTTTTCGCTAGCGCTTTATTTTTATTATCTATAGTTACCTCTTGCTTCTCACATTTATCTTCATCTTTCGCATCATTAGTTGCTATAATTTGTAATATATATCCGAGAGCTTGTAATGAACTTCCTACAATAACGAGATCCGACTCAATCTTTTCTTCTCCTGCAAACCCTCTAGTTGTTCCAATTGCTGCTATAAGATTTCCTCCTACTTGAAACCAGGCACCTGTCAATTCTAAATCGCGTAGGTTCATTTCCCATCACCTATATTTAAATTTTCTAGTACATTCAAAACAAACAAATATCACCTTTAATTCATTATTCTATTTTTCATATGTAATTTTGTGCATCACATAATGTACTAATAATACAAAAGAGCACCTTTCAGGCGCTCTTTTTGACAAGAAGTTTCTCAATGAATGTATGCCGGACATGTCAATGACTCACCGTTTTTATCTATTGATATATTTAATATATAATGAATTGCTTTATGTGACCACATTTCAGGTGTAGGAGATTCTTTTACATATTGAGGTGCACATAAGTGAAGCATTGGAGTGCTAATACTGCCACCTGGATCTAAAGCAACTACTGCCATACCATTTGGTAGTTCCATTGCCATTGACTGCGTGATACCTTCAACAGCAAACTTCGAGGCACAATATGGCGCAAGTTCAGCCTCGCCTTCTCTTCCCCAACTAGAGCTCATGTTAATAATAATTCCTTCTTTCCTAGCTATCATCGCCGGGACGAACGCCCTAATGACATTTACTACCCCGTTCACATTTACACTCATTACACTTTCAAATTCTTGTGCGGTAACTTTCCATAGAGGTGCATTTTGATTAACAATCGATGCATTATTTATTAACATATCGGGAGCCCTATACTTATTAAGAATACGACTTGCCCATTTACTAACTTGGTGATGATTTGAAACATCAATTATTTGAAAATCATGTGAAGCACCGTAATATTTATTAAGCTCTTCAATTTTATTTTTTGAGCGTCCACACCCTGCTATGTTCCACCCCAATTCATGAAACCTATCAACCATTGCACGTCCTAACCCTTGCGTTACTCCAGTAATAATTACAAGTTTCCCAATGTCGTTTCGCTCCAACTTCATCTCCTCCTTTCCATTAATATTACTCTTTTTATTCTTATTCAACTTCTCACTTAAGTATCAATTCATTTCATACTTTAGAAGTATTTTTGATATTACATATTACAAACAAAAAGAGTAACCATCATAGTTACTCTTTTTGTTTGTATCGTTATTATTTTTAAATTGTATCTTCTATTCCCTACATTTCTCACATCGATAAATATAGGTTACACCTTAATGAAAGTATATTTATGTTTACGGTTCGATTTATCCAAATACTTTTCAATCCACTTTTTCAACTTAACAGAGCCCACCTCTATCAATAAATTTCCACCTAGTCTTATAACATACTTTTATTTAAATTCTCAATCTCATTTTGCAACTTTTTAAATTGCTCAAAATGCATTGTTATAGATTGAATACTATTCCTTTCAACATTTTGCTTTACTAATAAAACGCCTGTATCGTGAAAAATTGCTTCAAGTTCTTTCCTTATAGATACTTTCGTAATATATGCGGTTTTAATTGCCGATAAAATTGCTATTTCATTAAACTTTAATTTTATTTCATTAGGACAAAATGCTTTTTCGATCAATGTGACATCATTACTACAAATATAAGCAACAAGTTTACTTGATTCTGCATCTGTTAAATCCACTGTTTTTATAACATTATCCATTACATTTTGCCTCCTTTAATTCCATATATATTAATTATTCAAATTTATTCTTTTTAAAATTCAGCTCTTCATTAATTTTAACATACTTTTTGCTCGATTGATTAAACAAAGCTTCAAACATTTTTCTATTCCGGAATATTTGTCAAATGAACCAATTAGACTATACCTTCATATAGTAATGCAAACAATTACTTATAAAGCAGGTGAAAATTATGCCCTCAGTTGTTGGGAATTTAGTTGTACAAAATAGTAACGGATCTTTCAACTTAGGTGATTTCTACAATGTTTCTCCAAAAGAGAATACGAAAGCTTATAACGGCTCTGGCGCATCTAACGTTGGTTTCGTAGTGAACACTTTTAGTGGGGTTAGCGCGACTAATACATTTGATTCTGATCTAGCAGATCAAAACCAAGTTGGTACGGCCTAACCAGATCTGTAATCATTTTTGTATAACATTTTAAAATTTGTCTATACTATACTCAGGCTGATACACAGCTATCATTGATTTTTTGAGTGCCAATCTTTTTCTCCCTTTCCCTGGGACTAAGCAGCTAGCTTGCAGCTAGCTGCTTTTTCATTTAGTTCTTCACCTCTTCAAAAAATTAGGTTTTAACAGGTAGCCTGACTCACAGCCGAATTTTGAGGTGTGAATCTGCCTGTCCGTAAATAGCTAGATAAATTAAAGAAGCTAAACTTCAAAATTCAGCTTCTTTTAGGTTACATCAATTATGTCCATTGCAGAAAATACATATGTTTTATAAAATGCATCTGTACATTTTACAATTTGTTGAATTGGATTTATATGAACCACTGTCATATAACTCGTAAGTATGTATCCTTCTTCAAAATATGTCACTAACATCTCTTCTTCAGACAATAATGAAGTTAATAATTTGTCTGAAATGCTGTCTTTCGCTTCATTTGTTATTAGCGGTCTTTGGACTTTTAATTTCTCTCCAATAATTTTTTTCATACTTAATAATTGTTCCGACATTACTGTAAACGGAACCCACTCTCTTCCTTTTTCCTGTATCTTTACATAATTCATTTTCTTTACTCCTCAATTTTCTATATCTATCCATTCTTGAACTACCCCACTTTCACTTCGTTTAGAAGTGGGGGATTCCTAAGTAAAGAGTTCTATCGAACTCTAATTTATTAGGCTATCTCCGCAGTCCTTGCGGTTAGAAGCCTTATCGCTTCATTCTTTAGATTGATACTTGCGTTAATATCCCTATCATGATGTGTACTACAAGAAGGGCAGTCCCATTTACGTAGGTTTAGATTTTTAACGTCTTTGTTTTGATATCTACAACAAGAACATAATTGGCTTGAAGCAAATGTTTTCGATACGACAATGACTTGTTTGCCGTATCATTTTGCTTTATATTCCAACATGGTTCGAAACTGTGACCATGATACCTCACTAATTTCACTCCTAAATACACTTTATCCATCTCATATTTATATGTAGCGTAGCTTTCCAATTCAAAACTATTTATGAATTTGTAGAAATCTCCACTCCGAAAGAACATTCGTTCTAATTATACACGAACGAATGTTCTTTCGGAAGTGCAACATGTAAATTTTTCAAACAAAATGCAACTTTAATATATGAAGTTTATTCATACTCATTTATTACTCCCTTTTATTAATCAAATTTCTTTGCACTTCCTATCGCATCATAGAATACGTGTAGCAACAATAAAAGCGACTCCACCTAATGTGAAGCCGCTTTTATTGAACTAATTATATTTCTAATTTTACTTTTCTATCCTAACTAACGTTCTTTCTGGAATACAAATTTCAGCTATATCTCATTCACCATCCTTCAACAAAAGCATACACTTTTATTATGAACGAACTCACAAAGCTTTAGAAACTTATGATGTAAAACAATTCATTCCTCATAAGTTTCATACATATCGACAATTACTACCATTTATCCTGCTATTTGTAGGCAGTAAGATTCACACTCATCAATTTTTCACTTTCTTTATTGAATATGCTTGGGTTGCATTATAATATGTAATTCTCTCTCTGTTTCTGTTTTTTTCGGATTCCGATAATATTCCAGTTTATATTCTAATACTTCATACTCAACCATCCCAATCTTTATCCCTTTTGTTTCTTTTAATACAGCTAATAGAACGCTTATATTTTCATTAGATGATTCAAAAATTTTCCCTCCGCCTTCTCTCTTAAAAATAACTTTCATATATTCTCCCCCAAATTAATTTAATAATCTAGTAAAAATAAAAATATTCATCCTATTTTAATAAGGTGAAGGCTAATAATCAGTGAGGGTTTTGTCCATCACCCACTGATTATTAGCCTTCACCAATCGGGCTTTTACGAGCAGTAAGACTCCCATAAATAGCGGGATAAATAATTCTTATCATCATTAAGAACATACTTTTGTACTAAATGTTCAACATGTCACTTCCTATAAAGTTAATTTATACTCCAATAAATATGATATGTACCATTCTTTAAATTATGTCCTCAATTCACTCTCCACGAAAATATATTTAGTTTATATTTAACAAAATTAATTAACTAAAACATTATCATTTCAACATTTTGCGAATTTAATTGCTTATTCCTTTTATCTACATCCAAATTTTCCTATTGTAATTCTTAATATTTAAATGTAATATTGTATTGTCTTACTATCTATTTATAACTCACACACTAACGCGAAAAGGGAACTCTATATGAGTTCCCTTTTCTATTGAAAACAAAAAAACAGAAATATAGCATTATGCTAAATCTCTGTTTTTCTTCTAAACCTTATTTCTCATCTAAGAATTTAAATGTATCTTTAAATTCTTTATCTGTTACTTTAATATCTGCTTCTTTCAATAGATCATTGATTACTTGTTGTTTCCATTTACCTGTCGCATCTTGCAGTCTTTGTTGTTCTAAATCTTTTCGAATCGTATCTTTTACTTCATCAAATGGTTTCAATTCTTTTTTATCCGTCACTTTTATTATATGATAACCATAAGATGTTTTTATTGGCTCACTTACTTGTCCTGCATCTAATTTATATGCAGCTTCCTCAAACTCTTTCACAGTTTGACCAGGAGCAAAACCAGCGATTTCTCCGCCCTGTTCCTTTGAACCAGTATCTTCCGAATACTGTTTCGCTAAAGCAGTAAAATCTTCACCATTATTTATTTTCTCTTTTACTTCTTTCGCAGTTTTTTCATCTTTCACTAAAATGTGACTTACCTTCATTTCAGGTTTATGGTTATCTTTCACATCTTTATCTGTGACAGTCGCTCTAATCGCTTTCTCAAGTGCAATTTCTGGCTTCATTCTCTCTTTTAATTCATCTTCATTCTTTAATCCTACTTGCTCTAAAGCCACTTTAAACTTGTCACCCATTTGTTCCTTCGCTGCTTCTACTTGTTTTTTAGCTTCTTCATCTGAAACTTTATATTTATCTAGCAATGCCTTATTTAACATCATTTGAGATAAAGTACTTTTTCCATATGTTTGCCTTAATTCTTTACTTAACTCTTTCTCTGTCACGTTTCCTACTTTTGATGTTGCAACATTTTCTGAGGAACCACACGCAGACAATGTTAGCGCCACACATGCAATAATAGTTCCCATAAATAGCTTTTTCTTTTTCAATTCAAATACCTCACTTTGATAAATGTATATTAGGAACTATACAGCGCTATTGTGAAATCAATGTGTTTTCTGCAAGTATTTCTCTTCATGCCAGAGACAAGCTTTATTAAATAAAAAAGCCGGCATAAATCCGACTTTTAACATCATTTAATCTGCACATGTTCTTCTTTGATCCATTTGTTCCCACCTATATCTATATATCCATCTTGACGATTCCAAATACGATAAGGAACCCTCCCATCGACCGCACCTGTATCATTCCCGTTTGGCCCATCGTACGTTCTAATTTCATATCCAGGTGTATACTTTGAATATGCATAAAACCATTGTACATTAAAATGTTCTAACTTAGCCCACTGTTGTTCACCACCTAAACAAATCATATCTTTTTCGCCACCTCCCCAATAACCTTTATAGATTAAATATGGGATTTTTTTCGTAAGTCTTCCTATAAATTGCGGATTCGCAGGATTTTCATATAAATTAGTTCCGTATCCATCATTATATTTTGAAACTGCAATACCAATTCCATTTGGTCGCTTACTGTCTCCAATACTAGATTGATTTGTTTGATTTGAACCTATAAACCAAGAAAGATTTTTATTCCCAATCAATTGATTCAAATCACATTTTCCAATACCAGGAACATTTCCTGAATCAGTATATTGCCAAATATCACAAGGATATGCTGGTTTATTCCCTCCATAACGAGGAATCCAAATAAAATCAGCATCAATATTGCGAGCTCCAAATGATACATACGTGTGATGTCCTACATATAAACCAATTTTTTTTGCACCTAATCGGCGTAATTCATCAATAAATGCTTGAGTCCCACCTTGCATATCTACCATTGTTTGAACTTCTACATCTGCCACCCAAAATTTAGCGTTTTTATCGCCACGATTCCAAAAATCTTGCGCTTCTTTTTTTGCATCTGAAATAGATATAAAACGGCAAAATGCATAATTCCCAAATGGGATACTACGTTTCTTCATTTCTTTCACATAACCTTGATACATAAAATCGATCGTATTCGAACCATCTTGAACTCTAGCAATAACTAAATCTAGCTGAGACGCTGCAATATCCCAATTAATATTTCCATTCCATTTCGAAATATCTACAATATAACCCATTACTAATCAACTCCTTTTTATTATCTTATTCAAAGCTTGTTTTATTGCTAGACCCATACGCCTAATAGCAAGCTTCTATAAGACAAATAAATATATTTTCATCATTTTTTAAAACTAAATAATTTCTTTTTATCCATAATAAATAAGTCCTTCTTTTTTTTCATTTGTAAACGATAAACTTGCGTTTATTTCATACTAAATATTGGGATAAAACTATAAATAATGTACATACTACATATAAGCAATTTTTGCTTATACTCATGAATGACCTCCAAGATTTTTCAATCTCCCTGTAAAAAGGCAGCTAAAAAAAGCTGCCTTTTTACAATTTATTATATAGAGACAAGTTAATTAACGCTTATTCCCTCATATTAGTCTGTTTTTAAGCTTTTTATAAACATGATATATATTTTTTCACAACACTATTTTGATACGTAATAGAAATTACATCAACTCATACAGTATATGTAATAATCAACTACAATAAAAATTACATATTATATTAATATGTCTTCCTAATTAAAAGGAAATAAACATATAACCTCTGTTATGTAAGGAGTTTATTTAATGAAAAAAATCCCTATCGTATTCAAAGTTCCCCCGAATTCAAAGCTAAAAGTTACATTCTATGGTCCTTGTAACGAAGTAATTACAAATGTATCTTTAATTAATCAACTACTCACCCCTACCTGCCAAACTGTATCTCAATATCCAGACTTCAAGAAATATATAACTGAAGTCCGATCATTATCAAATTGTTAATCGTATAATTTTATGATTTATCATTTCGAACAGTACGATAACAAAATAATAAAAAGAGCCGCATCTTTCAAAAGAAACGGCTCTTTTTCATTTCACAAAACATGACTTCATTAAAAAACTAAAATAACTCATTAATTGATATTCTGTTGATATTTTATTGATATTTTACACATATTAATGAAATGCGCATATATTATCGTATGGAGATTCTCCACTCATAAAACCTATCTTTTTTTGAGCATACTTTATTTGTATGCTCCTTTTTTATTCTTTACTTAACGGCTTACCCTGTTAATATTTCCAAATATCATTTGAACGAACATTGAATATTTCAATTTTTTTATTATGTGCTATGAATATAAGTTTAATAATTTATCTGTAGCTACATTTTCAGTATCACTTAAATCGACAAAATAATGAAGTTGCCACAATTGACTCTTCTTAGCTTGATTACTAATAGGTTTATCCCAAATAGGATAAACCCTCATAGCCATTTTCCCTTTTTGATTTTGAGTTTTTAATATTTTTTCTTTTAGAAGAATCTCTTTTGGAAAAATAAATTGTCCTAGGTTATTATCCGCTATACAAGTGATAACTAAAAGGTTAGGAGCTGAATCATAAGAAAATGCCTGATTGCTCATAGAGGCATTCTTCTCCCAAAAAGATACAAATTGTCCAATCTTATTAGGCGTAATTTTTGATACCCTAAATCGGATGCTTCTATTATTTAGCTGGAATACCCCTCCTGCATATTCTGAATTTTGCTTTTCTTCTTTTCGTTTAGTAATTAATAGATTATTAGGTTTGTAAATCATTTCATCTAGTTTTTCAATTATATTACTAAAATTTGTCATGTAAACGCACCTTTTTTATTTTCCAGTATACCAAGAACGTTCGTTCTTGTATATTAAACTTAAACAAATGTTGGCTCTGAATAGTCTTTCAAAGATTATTTTATCTACTCCATCCATAACTTCAAATTTACTTTTATAGTATTTATTACATTACTCTTCCAATTCCTTATATTCTTCATTATTTCATTAATATATTAATAAAAACCGAGGTACATATTACATGAATCCATCCAAAATTGACTTCGGCTCCATAGAGCAACCTTTATTCCTATTAATTTTATATCTTATCGCAATTCTTTTAACACTCGGCATTACATTTAGTATATGTCATTCCCTTTTACTAAATTTAAATGCACCGAGATGGGTAGCAAAACTGTTAGCTATCATATTAACTCTAGGTGTTGCTTATCAAGTGTTTATGAACTTATTTTAATATATTACAAATTTAACACCTTTAACTAAAAGGCCCTACCATAAGGTAGAGCCTTTTTCAAAAAAATAATCCATAAATCACAAACATGTCTTTTATTTTATTGGAGATGGGAATCTTGCAGCTTCAAAATGCGTACTAATAAATCCTGGATCATTTTGTATAATCAGTCCATCTACATCACTCTCAGCAAAAATTTCAACTACATCTCCTGCATGTAATTGAAGTATTGTTGAAACAGCTACGACATTTGCAAAATTGGGTGGACCAAAAAAGTCATTATCTATCGCTATAGCTGGATTATCATTTACCCGAATTTCTACACGCGCTCTATAATTCGTATTACTATCATTAGGTGCAAAGCTGATTGTACCAATAATAGAATAAACCCCTCTAGTCTTCGGAATAAAATCTGATGTTACTGGATTATATTCATTCGCTAAATCAAACTGTTCATTTTGGAATAATACTTTAACAAAAGTATTTGCAGTGACATTTTGATTTACTGTACTAACCGCTCTAAAAGCAGATGCCCTTACAAGTTTATCTTTCTCATTATCACAACACTTATCGTAATAATCTGTACTCTTCTTACAACAAGTATGCTTTGTCTTTTTATAGCCATTGCAATGCTTACAATAATAATAAGACATATTTATATCCCCTTTCTAAATCTATTGTTGTATACTATGCAAAATAAATTTAAAAAGTTTGGACGAGCTATTGCTATTATGAAATTAAAAAACTCCACCGAAAAGCAGAGTTAATAAATTTTTTTCCTTTTTAATATTTATACAATTGGAGATGGGAATCTTGCAGCCTCAAAATGAGAACCGTCTTCTGTACTACTAATAACCCCATCTATACTACTTTGTGCAAAAATCTCGACAATATCACCTGCATGTAATTGAAGTATTGTTGAAACACTTACGACATTACCGAAATTTATCGGACCAAAAAAGTCGTTATCTATAGCAATTGCCGCATTTCCATTCACTCGAACTTCTACACGCGCTCTATAATTTAAATTTGTATCGTTCGGAAAGAAACCAATCGTCCCAATTACGGAATAAACTCCTCTAGTCTTCGGAGTAAAATCTGATGTTGCTGGGTTATATTCGTTCGCTAAATCAAATTGTTCATTTTGAAATAATACTTTAACAAAAGTATTAGCTGGAAGGTTTTGATTAACTGTATTTACAGCTCTAAAAGCAGATGCTCTTACAAGGTTATTCTCCTTATGATCGCAAGAACAGTCATCACATCTTTTACCGCACTTATTATAATAATCACTTCTTTTTTTACAGCAATCATGATTTTTCTTTTGGTAACTCTCACAATTCTTACAGTAGTAATAACAAGACATATATAGTGCTCCTTTCTAATCTACTACTGCATAATATGTATGCTAGACTTGAAAAGTTTGGACAGGTTATTGCGATTACAAAAATAAAAATGCTCCACCATAAGGCAGAGCGAAGAGAAAGTATAACTTTTAAAAACAAAGCACTCATGTAATATTCTGGTTAAATCAGTAATACAAATTATCTAGTTTCATCAACTCGGATTTTCAGAAAAAACTCCTCTGTACGATTTTATTATTATTGAATAGATTATATTGTTAAGTGAGATATGCAATATTTCATATTTTATTATTTCAATATTCCTTTATTATCGTTGAGTTGTAAACATTCTCTTTAAAACACTTTAAAATCAACACTTACTCTATAACAAATACTTTTTCATCCTTTAGAATTACCTGTAAGCATTATATTAAAATATTATTATTGTAAATTATTGACCTGTACAAACGTATAATTTTTTTGTATTCTATGGACAAGGAGTAAGGTAAGAGTTACTCTTTGCCTTTTTTCATAAACTAAATCGGTAAGATCCCCTAACTAGTAAGCTTTCTTTACCTAAACATCATGCATTTCTTTTTGCATACACCGCTACTCTTCTTCGACTGTTTCGTTTACAATCATCAGACACTATTTAACAGTACATAGTTCATTTATCCAGCACTTTCAAAACAGCTTGTACACCGTTAAAATACTTCATGCACTACAAATAAATTATCCGTTCTTGTACAGGATGAGTATAAATTTTGGAATGTCCTGATATTAAATTACTTACAAGGTTTCATACCACTTATACTTTTGGAGACGGGAATCTTGCAGCTTCAAAATGCGTACTATCTTCTACATTACTAATAACTCCAGCTACGCTACTTTGTGCAAAAATCTCGACTAAATCCCCTGCACTCAATTGAATTATGGATGAAACAGCTACAACATTAGCAAAGTTTATTGGACCAAAAAAATCATTATCTATTTCATAGACACCATTTATCAAACACTCCATGTTTCTTCACCTCTTGAATATTTTTTAAATAAAAATACATACTATTTTCAAGCCGTCGTATCCACGGCTAGTACTTCTTTCTTTTGTTACAGTAGTAAGCAGGCAGGTTCTTCACCTATCTGCTTTCTCTGTATATTTTTTTAGATATCGAAAATACTACCTACAAGCTGTTTGAACTAGCAGCTTCACTCTTCTTGTAATGGGAAAGCAATTTATCACAATTAGCTAACTCATTCAACTCACAGGCAGACAACCAAAATTGTTGTCTGCTTTTTGTATGGAATTTTTCATTTTGCATATACTACTTTTGAGCCTGTTTACCAACGCAAGCCATTTTGGTGTTTTGAATTCCGACTAAGCTTTTATGTTGCATAGATTATTACATCTTTGACAACACTGGTTAAAAGCGCGTTTTCTGGTTATTCGTAGTTCTAGTCCAGAATAATTTTCCTCCTATAAAGGACAGCAGGTACGACTGCTCGTCCTTTTTTATTTCCCCAAATACTTTTGTAACAATTCCAACGCTTCATTAATGCTCCCATTTAAATCATCAAGTTCAGCATCTTCTGGATACTCCTGCAAAATCACTACCGCTCGACTTATGACATCTTGTAACTTTTCGATATCGATAAAAGTTGTAATAATTCCCTCTTGTTCTTGCGGATCAGCTTTGCCGTAGCCATTGTGCATGGATATCGTGTTTTCTAGCATCTAGCTCACCTCCTTAAAAAATGCAGGATTTTCCTTTCCATTATCGAATTAGTAATGTTTGAAAAGGGGGTGTAATATGGCAGAAATTAAAGTAGGACTTACACAATTTTTAGACTTCACACTGAAAAGTAGTGCAGCTAAAACGAACTTTGTAAAAAATCTAAAATCTCAACCGGAATACCAACCAGCTTTTGATTACTGGAAACAATTACGAGACACTGTTATTAAATTTCATCAAAACGAACTACCTTTTGAATGTTTCGAAACATTAGTGCAAACGGTTGATCAGAAGAAAAAGCAAAACTACATTGATGTCATAAAACAGTACAAAAAATTTATTAAAAACAAAGACGTCTCTTGGTTCGATCCAGGTAAATCACATTGGATATCAGATGATTTAATCGTCCGCTCATCACCTGAACTCGGTTTGCTCATTAATGATGAGCCGCATCTTATCAAACTGTTTTTCAAAGGAAAAAAAGAGCGAATTGATAAATACAACATCAACTCAACGCTGACATTATTAAACGAATCGACATTTTCAAATGAACATAACGATGTGAATTATACGGTTCTTAACATCCAAAAGAACAGAATGTATACGAATAACTCTATTAATAATGATCATTTAATAGCGCTTGAATCAGAAGCTAACCAGCTTTGTTATATATGGAATAAGATGTAAAGAGTACTATTCATCTCTTTCAATACCTTTTCCATGCATAATTTGGGCACAATTTTCACAGATCCTATCAGTTTAGCCCACCCTGCATTGTTCCTCACGAACAATGCAGGGTGGGCGTTTTTTCGAAAATAGTTTCTTTAACCATTTCCGCATCCTAACTCACCTCCTCCGAAAGAGTGATATAATGAGCTCTCTCCACTAAATCAGCGTTAATCCCCTGGTTTTTTAACCGATGAAGAAGATCTTCGTTTTTTAGAACATGCAAAAGAAAACCGTTATTATATCGCGTATCTTCTTGCTATTACATGTGGAATGCGTAAAGGTGAAATCTTAGGTCTACAATGGAAAGATATTGATTTTGAGAGACGAACGTTATCTGTTAATCGATCCCTCTCTCTTATTACAAAGGAATTCCATGAACCAAAAACATCTTCTGGAAAGAGATTGCTTGTTTTACCTGACATTACATTAATGGCACTTCAGGAACATCTTCAAAAAATCTCAGAGGAAAAAGAGAGATATGGTGAAGGTTATAATGACTACGATTTAGTGTGCCCAACGTATAACGGTAACCCATGTGATTTCAGAAGTTTGACACAGCTCTGGAAAAAGCTTATAAAGAAAAGTGAGGTTCCTGATATTCGGTTCCATGATCTGAGACATACTCGTGTAACAATTATGTTAAAACAAAGTATACATCCAAAGATTGTAAGTGAACGATTAGGACATAAAAGAGTAGGTATCACACTGAAGACCTATTCACATGTTGTACCAGGACTTCAGGAAACTGCGGTGGATCAATTTGCAAACGAATTTTTTGTTAGAAGTTTTCGTTTCTAGGCAAAAACATCGCCTAAATAACCCCAAATATTATAAGTGAAAAAGGAGAAACAAAACATGAAAGAAATCAAATCTGAACAAGAATTCAAAGACATCATCGCAAGCGAGGAGCCAGTAGTTGTTAAGTTCTTTACTACATGGTGCCCAGATTGCGTGCGTATGGACAACTTTATCGGAGATGTAATGGAAGAGTTCAATAAATTTGAATGGTATTCTATTAATAAAGATGAGTTCCCAAGTATTGCTGAAGAGTATCAAGTAATGGGTATTCCAAGCCTACTTGTATATCAAAATGGCGAAAAATTAGGTCACTTACATAGTGCAAATGCGAAAACGGAAGAGCAAGTTACTGAGTTTTTAGAAGCATACTAAGAAACGAAAAACCTCTGAAAAATCATCAGAGGTTTTTTTCGTTTTCAAATTGTTCTTTGCCTTTGTCTCTTTCTGGAAAGTGAATATTATAATGCTTTCTCCTCTTCTTATTGAAGAATTTTGTTATCATTTCTTATATATTACTCACATGAGGAATTACAAAGAGTCATTTTGCGAAAAATATATATGAAAAAAATTTTGAGAATCATTATTCTCGCCCTCTTTCCATTTGCCATAATCATCATTAATTGTTTAATAAAGTGAAACTTTAATCAGTGGGGTTTTTGTTCATCCCCCACTGATTATTAGTTGAACCAATCGGGCGTTTACGGGCAGTTGATCTCCCACCTAACTTCTTTGCTCCAACTGAATTTTGAGGTGGGGGTCTTACTGCCCGTTAATGCGGGATAAATTTCCACTTTTTACTTTTCAACATATTTTTCCTTAACGAAACTTTGTTATCCCCTTCTTAAAAAGCTATAAAACGTCAACAATGTTTGTATAGACCCACACGAGTTTCGTTTGATACTCTATGTATAGAAAGAAATTCCTTGTAGAAAGGCGAGTGATTAAAATGGATTCTCTTTCTCATAAAGAAGCTGATAAAGGTGCTATTGTCAGCATTATAGCCTACATATTTTTATCCTCTATGAAAATCATCATCAGTTATATTACCCTCTCTAGCGCATTACGTGCTGACGGTTTGAATAACTTAACGGATATTGGTGCTTCTTTAGCAATATTAATTGGCCTGAAAATTTCTCGTAAGCCTCGTGACCCAGATCATCCATATGGGCATTCGCGTGCAGAACAAATCGCATCACTTGTTGCTTCCTTTATTATGGCAACGGTCGGATTAGAAGTTGTTATTAGTGCAATTCAATCGTTTTTCAATCCGAAACAAGCAGCACCTAATGTACTTGCTGCATGGGTAGCTTTATTTTCTGCCGTCGTAATGTATTTCGTATATAAATATACGAAAAAGATTGCGATTCAAACAAAGAGTAAGTCGTTAGAAGCCGCTGCAAAAGATAATTTATCAGATGCACTCGTAAGTATTGGTACAGTAATAGGTATAGTCGGATCACAGTTCAAAATGCCTATTTTAGACCCTATTGCCGCTTTAATTGTCGGTCTTATTATTTGTAAAACCGCATGGGAAATTTTTGTAGAAGCTTCTCATATGCTAACAGATGGAATTGACCCTGAAAAAATGGATGAATATGCTGATGCTATCGGGCATATTTCAGGTGTAGAACATATTGTAGATATTCGTGCTCGTATGTATGGGAACCAAACGTATGTGGATATTACAATTGAAGTAGATGCTCGAATGGATGTTAGCGAAAGCCATTGTATTACTGACAATATTGAGGAAATGCTTCGAAAAAAATTCGGAATTTACCATGCTCATATTCATGTGGAGCCCATGCAAAAAGAACCTATTATGACATAGGTTCTTTTTTAATGAACGCCTGATGAAATATAATACATAAAACGAGCCAGCTACCGCCCGCTGCCCATCCGGCTAATATGTCAGATGGATAGTGCACGCCAAGATAAATTCGGCTAACTGAAATAGATAATACAACGAAGCTTGCTATAAAAATAATCAGCAACTTTTTATGCAATGAAATACGATCTTCTGTAATTGTGACGTATGCAATAAATCCTAAAAAAGCAGTAGCATTCATCGTATGACCGCTCGGAAAGCTATATCCAGTTGCTGTAACAAGCTGCGTCACATCAGGTCGTGCTCGTTCATACCATAGTTTGAGCATACTGTTCAAATAACGTGATCCGTAATAATTAATTGTTAGAAGTAATGCACTTAATATTTTTTTTCTAAGAAGAAAATACATTACAAGTATAATGAGTAACGGGAAATATATTCTTTTTGAACCGATAAAGGACACCCAAGTAAAATAGGTTGTCAAATACTCGTTTCGGAAACTTTGAATAAAGTGTGCGACTACATTATCAAATTTTTCAATACAAGCGGTATGATACGAAAGTGATAGTGCGACAAAACAAATGAGTAGTGTACAACTTAACAAGTATAAATGTCGGTATCGTTTCACATACATAACCTCACTATGCAAAAAAATGGAGCGGTTGTTTTAGTTTTCCTCTCCATTTCTTTTTTATGCATAGTTTATTAAAGAATATTATTGTTAATTTTTTGCTGCATCGTTGGAATATCTTCGTTTGTTACTGTAAAGCGAATAACCTTCTCATCAAGATCAAGCGCTTCTGCGAATAAACCAGCCAATCCACGTGATTTTCTATCTACTTCCATAATAATTTCTAATCGGTCGTGGGCACTTGGCAAAATTAATAATTCTAATTCATCTAATTTCCCATAATACTCTCCGGAGACTGGAATAAACTCAAATTCTTGCGCGAATGGAACTTGCTTACGTAATCGATACGGTAATTCTTCGCATTCTATATGACGCGCTTTAAAACCTAATTGATTTACACTATTTAATACACTGTTCAATAGTGCATTCGGCAACACTTGAATATAATCACGGTCACTTGGATCAATACTACGTTTAATATCAAGACCTGTATGAACCCAAACCGTTTTCATTCCAAGTGTTAGTGGTGCTTCAATTGGCATTAAAAACGAAAATGGAATTTCCACTTTTTCATTTGGCTCTACAGAAAATGGATCTGTTAAACGAACTCGCTCTAAATCATACGATGCAGTTACTTTTTTATCATCCACTTCTCTTACATATGACGTCGACAACGTTAAGTAAATGCTTTCAATTTCTTGGCTAACTGAACCTCCAGTTATATGAACCTTCCCTACTATCTCTTCTCCAACTATATACTCATCTTTTTCAAGAACGGTATCTACTTTTGCACTACCAATACCAACGCTTGCTAAAAACTTTTGAAACATGAAGTCTCCATCCTTTCTAAAGCGTAAGCTACATCTTTTTTCAAATCTTGTACATTTTCATAGTATGGCGCTTTCATTTGTAACATTCGCATTAGCATGTCGCGATTATATTCTTCCAGCGCTAACTCTTCATACCAAGGTTTTTCCTTTTTTTCAGTCGATTCATAACTAGCATACAATAAAAATAATACGAAATGACCGAGCGCATAAAAATCGCTACGAAAGTGAACTTCTCGCATCAAAGCTTGTTCACCTTCATAAGTTATAGCACGCTCATCACCCTCACCTTTCAATTTAGCCAATCCAAAATCAATAATACTAATCTGATTTTCTTTCATTAATATGTTTGGAATACGTAAATCTCGGTGAATGATACCTTTACTATGAAAATACGAAACAATTCCTAGTACTTCATATAAAATCCCAAAAACTTCACGTTCATCATATACTTGGCCATCTAAGAAAATACAATCTTCGAAATTTTTTCCCGGCATATACTCCATCACCAAAAAGTTCTTTTTCTCCCATATGAAATGATCATGTAGGTTAGGAATTGACGCATGATTTAATGTTTGTAAAATCACTTTCTCTTGCTCAAATGATTTTCTACCAGACTCATATCTTTGTTTACTTTGCCTTAATTGTTTTAAGACTTTATATTTATTTATTTGCAAATCATTAACGATATATGTAACCCCATAACTGCCCATTCCAATTACTGATTCAATCTTATAACGCTCTGCAACGATTGTATTTTTTCGCAGTGGTCTATCAAATAAAGCTAGTATACGACGCCATTTCATCAGCTACTTGAAAAGAAGCTACGGCTTTTACGTTTTCTTTTATAATGCTGATGCCCATAACCAGATGAACGTCGTTTATAGTCGCTACTTGAATAAGAGCGCCCTCTATGACGATAATCACTACTTGAATACGAACGATGTTTTTTCTTTCCTAATAAAGAATCAATAATTTTTTTGAACATCCCTTCACCTCTTGTATAAAATTTTCTTTTAATTATACCAACAATTCTTGTCTATATTTGTGACAAGTTTGTAAAGAGTAAAAAACGACGAGTTAAGCCCGCCGTTACTTTCAATCTTCCTCTTCATCAAAAACTTCATCAATCATGCATTTCTCTAATAAATACTCAAATGTAATATCTGCCAGGTCCTCAATTTCTTCTCTTTTTGGAACGTACCCTCTTTCAATTAGTCGCTCATAAAAAAACTCCGCAATCTCTTCCGTGTCAATTACGACTTCAATTTCCTTCATGAGCATCACTCCTTTATTTCTGTTTTATGAAAAAATCTCAAAATTATGTATATGAGATTAGAAAAATAGTTTTTCTTTTTTTATAAGTCATATCATGTAGGTAAAGGGCATACGATGTTAGTACAAGCTATCCAAAGGGGGAAATAATAATGGAATACCAATACGAAGTAGAGCAAACAAAAGAAGAGTTCATGCATGAAGATCAATGGGCAGACTCTCTTATTAAATGGCTTTTTATTTTTTTAATAATTGTAGGCATACCTTATACTGCATATGTTGTTGTTCAATTTATTCTCTCTTTCTAGTTAACTATTTTTTCTCTGTCAATTTAACTAAATAATTTTGAACAACATCCATAACAATTTTATATTCTTCATCTTTAAATGTATCGAATAATAAATGATAATCATTATAAATATCTAATAATCCATCAATAATTTCTTGGCGATTCGTCTTTACACTTACTTTTTTTGAATTGTTAATTGACTGCAATTTTCCTAAATCTAATTTATTCATACCAGCTTTATCTTGTTTCATTTTCTTCAAAATTGCATTTGCCGTTTGTGCATTAGCAAGTAATGTTAAATCTGATTCATCAGCTTCTAACCATTCACCATCAGTAATTCGTGACAATTCATATATAGTATCTTCCCATGCATCATTTTTATATCTCCATACTTCTGTACGAAAACCAACAATACGAAAAACATCTTTATCATATCCAGTTACTTGCACGAGATCACCAAACGTAAAGTTATAATTTAATTCAATCCACTCTGTGTCGCCCTTTTTCATTTCTTGCTCTGTAACATGCTGCAAAGTTTGTTCTACATAAAATCCATCGTGATTATTTACTTCGTATACGTAAACTCCATCTAAAACTTTCATATTTGTAACTTTCCCAACGGTTCCATATAGCGTAATCACGACTATGTCCCCTACGTTATATTTAGGTTGTTTTTTCCTTGCCATCAATATCTCTCCTTTTTTAAACGTCGTGATTTTGATAACAGTATATGCAACCTACATAAAAACGCTTATCACAGAAGCTTATATTCATAAATTTTTTCAATAAAAAAGTAGAATTTGTATATAACTTAAAAAAGCTAGTATTTAAACTAGCTTTCACTTTTTATTTATGTTCTAACAGCAAGACGTATTGTAAATAAAAAAGCATAATGAATACTTCACTTCTTTCAAAGTAATGTATTCATTATGCTTTCATTTTCCTAAAACTTCATATCGTTATCTCTCTTGTATATATAAATCCCATGCATCATCAAATATAGACATACTTTCTAGCATTCCACTTAACTCTAAGTATGAACTAATTACATCATAGTCTTCAGATTGCTTCGGAAAACTTAAATCATCATACATCGCCTCTGCTAAATCTGATATTTCATTTTTAAATAAAGCTGCACGGTGCTTCATCATATAATGGTAAAATGTCTTTTTCAAAAATATTCCCTACCTTTCTAACTTGGGTACATTATACAAGGCAAAAAAGAAAAAAACCAGCATAAAAGCTGGTTAAAAGTCGAAATAATTCCTTTTTAATAAACGTGGTCTTCCCATCAACTCTTCGTATGTTAGTTGTTTTGGCAAATCTTTCGTATAAATTAAAAACAACTGATCTTCAATTTCTTTTACAGTATGGTCTGCTTGATAGTCCATTCCACATGAGGAACAAGTAATACATGGTGTCTCTTGGATTTCAATGGCTTTCGTACCATCTGGTAATTCCCAATATACAGTATTCAAGCTTTCTTTCGCTTCTGTACTGTCACACCACATACAATTCATACTACGTCACCCTCATTTTTTTTGTCATCATCTAACTTTGCTATTTGTGCTTGATATTTTTTATCTTTTAATTGATCACGCTTATCACGTTTATCTTTTAAAGAAGCATGCGTTTCATTGACTTCATAATCTTTGCGGCGATTCATACGTTGTAAATCATCTGGAACAAGATTAAATTTCTTATCACTCATCAATCCTGCAACGCCGATATCAGAACGTTTTTCTTCATAAGTCGGATAAATTTCTTTAAAGTAGCCTTCTGCTCTTCCTGGGATATAGTTTTCTGGTTCTGGATACGTTGTAATAACCCCTTCAAAGTTACGAAGAACAACTTTATCCGCACTTTGTGAAATTAAATAGTTTGGCTGAAGCGCAATTTTTCCGCCTCCACCCGGTGCATCGACAACGAAAGTTGGTACTGCATAACCAGACGTATGTCCACGTAAGCCTTCAATAATTTCAAGACCTTTCGAAACTGGTGCACGGAAATGACCGATACCTTCTGATAAATCACATTGATAAATGTAATATGGACGAACACGAATTTTCACTAAATCATGCATAAGTTTTTTCATAATTGGAACGCTGTCATTAATTCCAGCTAAAATTACAGCTTGGTTTCCAATTGGAACACCTGCATTTGCAAGCATTTCACATGCTAGTTTCGATTCTTCTGTAATCTCAATAGAAGTGTTAAAATGAGTATTTAACCATACTGGATGGTATTTTTTAATTATGTTACACAGGTTTTCTGTAATACGCTGTGGGAATACAACTGGTGCTCTCGTTCCGATACGAATAATCTCAACATGCGGGATTGCTCGTAAATTCTTTAATACATATTCTAAAATTTTATCATTAATTAGAAGTCCATCACCGCCAGAAATTAAAACGTCACGTACTTGTGGTGTTTCACTAATATAAGCAATCGCATCATCTAATTGCTTTTTCGGTACGCCCATTCCAATTTGTCCACTAAAACGACGACGTGTACAGTAACGACAATACATAGAACATTGATTCGTTACTAAAAATAGTACACGGTCTGGATAACGATGAGTTAATCCTGGAACTGGTGAATCTTCATCTTCATGAAGAGGATCTTCTAAATCATATTTTGTTTTATATAACTCTTCCGAAATCGGTACTGATTGCATCCGAATCGGACAGCGTGGGTCATCAGGATTCATTAGCCAAGCATAGTACGGTGTAATGTTTAACGGGATCGTTTTCGTTGAAATTTTAACGCCTTCTTCTTCGTCAGGTGTTAAGTTAATTACTTTCTTTAAATCATCTAAAGTTTTGATCGTATTCGTTAATTGCCAAACCCAATCATTCCATTGTTCTTCTGTAACATCTTTCCATAATTCAATATCCTTCCAGTGACGATTTGGTTTGTATACATCATGTAACATTGCTATTCCCCCTTTTTATACGCTCATCCTTTATATAAGCAATAATTATGCCAACTTCATATTCTTGATAAGTAAATGCGAGAAATACCCTATTATATAAGAGAATAAATATTTTTAAGTGCTGTACTAAAACGATATTTACTATCATATTCATTACTTGTTATATATGTAAACGCTCTTTTATTGGTGCAAACACACAAAAACCGCCGGTTATTCGGCGGTTTTGTCATACTTGCTCAGTTTATATTGAAGCGTTTGACGCGGAATACCTAACATTTTTGCTGCTTGCAAAATATTCCCTTCCGTTTCAATTAACGCTTGATCTATTAATTCCTTTTCCATTTGATGAAGAGCTTCCCTAAGCGGTAATATACTTTTCTTCTTCGGAAGTTTCTCTTTCCGAAATGTTCGTGGCAAGCAATTTGCTGTTAACGAATTCCCTTCTGTAATAATGACAGCATGTTCAATCGTATGCTTTAACTCACGAACATTTCCAGGCCATTGATAAGCTTGTAATCTTTCTTTCGCTTCCTTATCAATTTGAAGTACACCTTTTTTATAACTTTTATTATATTCTTTCAAAAAGTAAGACGCTAATAACAGTACATCCTCAGTTCTTTCGCGAAGCGGCGGGATATATAATGAAAACACATTTAATCGATAGTATAAATCAGTGCGAATTTTATTTTCTCTTAAACATACTTCTGGAGGCTGATTCATTGCAGTAATAACGCGAACATCTACTTTTCTCGTCTTATTATCACCAATGCGACGAATAACTCCATCTTCTAATACACGTAGCATTTTTGCTTGTAAATCAAGCGGCATTGAATTCAGTTCATCTAAAAATAATGTCCCTCCATCTACAAGTTCAAATAATCCTGCTCGTTCGATTGCCCCTGTATAACTACCTTTTGTCGTGCCAAACAGCAAACTTTCTAATAGCGACTCTGGCAAAGCTGCACAGTTTTGTGCAATAAACGGCTTGTTTTTTCGTTTAGAAGCTTCATGAATCGCTTGCACAAATAGCTCTTTCCCCGTTCCGGTTTCACCATATATTAAAACATTCGCATCGGTTGGCGCTACTTTTTGTGCTAACTCTTTCGTCTGTTTAAAGCGGGAATCATCAGTTACAATTGTCTCGAATGCAACATGCTTTTTCACCGTTTTTTTGCTAGTCGATCGTTTTATTTTCGATTGTAGATCTACAATCGTATCAGTAAGCTTTTGAATAGTAGAATAATCTTTCGCAATTTCTACAGCACCAGCAATATTTCCATCTATTAAAATAGGTAACGTTGTATTGACCGTACAAACGTCTTCCCCATTTAAATTTTGGTAATGTTGAACTTGGTGTACGATTGGTTTTTTTGTATCTAATACTTTCATCAACGTACTTGTTTCTCTGGATAATGACGGGAATGCTTCTAATAAATGCTTTCCTAGCACATTTTCAATTTTAGATCCATCATGTTTTGCAGCAACTGTATTATAAAATATTGTAATCCCATTTTCATCTACTGCATGTATGGCCTCATCTATACTGCCCAAAATCGCTTCAATGACTTCCTGTGTCGAAACTGCTAGCAATGTCATCCCCCCTTTTGCCGAAAATCCAGCAAATTCAACGCCGAATTTCCGGCACCCTCTGTGCGATTATAAGCATGACGATTCCGTTCTATTATTTTGATGAAATGTATATATATTTTTATTGCTTATTTATGGTTAAGTGAAACTTTAATCAGTGGGGCTTTATTATTAACCCGACTCCCACTTAACTTCTTTGCTTTACAGCCGAATTTTGAGGCGGGAGTCTTACTGCTTTCGAATAGCTTGATAAATCTTTCACCCATATATTCATATCTTCCAACTTATCAAAAATGTAGCAATTATTCGCAAGCCTTCCCGTATATGTATAGCCTAATTGATGAAAGGCTGCATTCATACCGAAAGATAGCGAGCGAGCAATTGTATAAGAACAAAAAATAGATTTTTCTTGGAGCTCTTCCTCCAATTTAATTAACAGACTTTTCATGAAACCATGTTTTCGATATTCAGGTAATGTAGCACAATTCGTTAATTCTGCATTACCTTCTTTCACGTTCATTTCAGCAGATGCTGTACTAATAATTTTCCCCTCGAATTCATAAACATAGTAAATTGTATCGTCTTCCTTCATCGTCTGCTTTACATAATTCCCATCATTTAAAGGTGTCGGATAAACTTCAAATACTTTTCCAAAGACAATTGCTAATTCTTCCGCATCCTCTTCTGTCGCTTTTCTTAACACAAATTCCTCTGGGACTATTTTTTCTTTCACTTCTTTTTCTTTTACACCACTTAAAATAGTATCTTCCTCAGTCCAATGAATACTATTTCGTCTTTCATCATTATGATATTTCACGAAGAAGTGCGCATCGTGCCCTTGAAAATAATGAGGTATCGTTGCTTCCAGTAAGAAACCGAAAGAGAGCCATGTTGAAACATGCTCTCCCTTTCCTTTAATAATACATTTAGTGAAAGAATGTTTCTTTGCTAATTCATCGATTGTTTGTATGATGCTTTCAACATTTCCTGTATAGTGATCAACTCTAATACGTTTATTAAAATAATCTAAAACCCCTTCTACTGTATAATGCTTTGTCTGTTCACTAAAAGATTCATAGTATTTCATTTTTTCACCTCACACCAATCTAGTAATGTACATGCAATTATTTTTGCGGCAGCAATCATTTTATCAACTTCTATATATTCGTTTGGATAGTGTGCTACTTTCGTCTCTCCTGGACCAAATACTATCGTGGGTACGTTAGCTATTTGTGTGAACAAACCTCCATCTGTTCCCCATGGCGAAGCTTCTATAATCGGCTCGTTCCCTTCGATTTCAACAAAGTTATGTTGAAGCGTTGTAATAAGTGGATGATTTTCTTCTAGTTCACCAGGAACCCATCTAGCCCCAAACCATTCTACTTCTACAGGATTTTTTACAAACCAACTATCCACATCTTTTAATTCACCAATCCAGCCCTCAAACTCTTCTTTTGCTGCCTCTATAGTCTCATTCGGCGCAATACCACATCTTCCTTCTAAAATTAATGAATCGGGAACAGAACTTGGCCAGCTTCCCCCTTCAATTTTCCCAACGTTAATTGGAATTGGAATCGGAATCCCCTTAAATAACGGATCTGTAATTCGACCATTTCTCTTCTCTTCTAATTTTCTCAAATGCTCTACAACAAACATACTTTTTTCAATTGCACTTACTCCTTCATAACGTGTACCACCGTGTGCTGCTTTTCCTTTTATATGTAGACGAAACCACATTGATCCTTGTTGTTTCGGAAAAAACTTCATATTCGTCGGCTCAGGAATAATAACGCCATCTGCCTTATATCCTCGTAAAATAGCAGCTAATGTTCCTGCCCCACCGCTCTCTTCTTCTATTACACTTTGAAAATGTATATCACCTTTTAGTTCAATACCAGATTTAATAATCGCTTCCATCGCAAGCATAAGTGAAACATTGCCGCCTTTCATATCTGTTGTTCCACGTCCATATATGCGGTTTCCTATTTTCTCTCCACTATATGGATGATGGTCCCACTGATTTACATCCCCTTCTGGCACGACATCAATATGCCCGTTTAAAATCATAGATTTCCCTTCGCCACTTCCTTTTAAAGTCGCTACAATATTCGGGCTATCTGTAAAACTTGTACGAGGTGATACGAAATAAGGGTGATCTTTCATTTCATTAAAAGCAGGCTCCCAAATATCAAGATCTAGACCTAACTCACGCAACTTTTCAATAACAATTGCTTGCGCACCACTTTCATCACCAGATACGCTCTTTTCTTGAATTAATCGTGTTAAAAATTTTACACTCTCTTCTTCATGACCCTCAATATAATCACAAACTTGTTTTTTTAATTGCTCCATATATTACAACTCCCCTCATTCAATTACTAGTAAATTTGAGCTTATATGAAAATCAGCTGTCGTATGTCGTTTTACATCTTCTACAGTATATGGACTCATTAATTCTTGTAAGACAAGTCCTCTTTGGGTCACTTCCATGACAGCCATGTCTGTAATAATTAAATCTACACATTTTTTCGAAGTTAATGGCAATGTACATTCCGAAACAATCTTTGCATTTCCGTATTTATCAACATGATTCATCACAACAACGACCCGCTTCGCTTTTTGCGCTAAATCCATCGCTCCTCCAATACCTGGAACGCGTTTTCCTGGTACAATCCAGTTCGCTAAATCACCATTTTCACTTACTTGTAACGAACCAAGTATCGTAACATCAAGTAATCCTTTTCGAATCATGCCAAACGCCATGCAACTATCAAAATAACTTGCTCCTGTAATAAGAGATGTTGGTAAACCAGCTGCGTTACATAAATTCTCATCTTCATTCCCTTTACTTGGCGTTGGTCCCATACCAACAATACCGTTTTCCGCATGAAACATAACATTCATATCTTCTGGCAAATGATTCGGTACAAGCGATGGAATTCCAATACCTAAATTTACAAGCATACCATTCTGAATTTCTTTCGCTGCACGTCTTGCAATCTTATCTCTTACTTCTACGCCCATACCCATTTCCAATTCACTCCTTCCGATGGCACGATATAATTTACAAATACACCTGGGACGACAATTTCTTCTGGATCTAAACTTCCAAGTGGAACAATTTCTTCTGCTTCTACAATCGTTATGTCACCAGCCATAGCTACGTGTGGATTCATATTACGAGCACTTTTATCAAATACAAGATTGCCAAACGGATCCGCTTTTTTCGCATATACAATTGCGACTTCAGCCGTTAAAGCTGTTTCAACTAAATATGTCTTTCCATTCATTTCAACTGTACGCTTTCCTTCTTCTACAATCGTATCAACACCAACGTCAACTAAAATACCACCAAGCCCTACACCACCAGCGCGAATACGCTCTGCGAGTGTTCCTTGCGGAGAGAATTCAATTTGCAATCTTCCTTCATTTAATTGTCTTCCCGTATTTGGATTTGACCCAATATGAGAAGTAACTAAAGATTTAACCCTTTCATTCGTAACAAGACGACCCATTCCTACATCAGGAAATCCAGTATCATTTCCTATTAAATTTAAATTTGTAATGCCTTTATCTAAAACAGCTTGAATTAAAGATGGAGGGGATCCGATTCCTCCAAATCCCCCAAACATTAATGTCATATCATCATGGAACAAAGAAATTACTTCCTCTATTTCTTTTAATTTACCGAATGTATTTGTAATAGTTGTCATGCGATACTATGCCCTCCTTTTTGCATCATCTCTTCCACGCTCTTTACAAAAATTGAAAGTAATTCATCTAACTCGGAATATGTAGTTGTCATTGGTGGTGCAACAAGCAGTGCACTATCCTCTTTTCCTGCTTGCCCTGAAACAGCTTGGTATAAGAGCAGTCCATTTTTAGCAGCAACTGAAATAAGCTCCGACGCTTTTGTAAACGGTTGCAATTCTATTCCAATTAGCAATCCTTTTCCACGCACATCGGCAATGATTGTCGATTGTTGCTGAACTTTCTGCAAACCTTTTAATAAATACTCTCCCTTTTCTGCTGTTTTTTCAGGTAAATTATGTTTCTCCATATATTCAATAACAGCTAAAGCCGTTGCTGCAGACAATGGATTTGCACTAAGCGTATGCCCGCTCATTACAGAACGTGATCCACGTAAAATTGGCTCCATAACACGGTCACTTACAACTGTTGCTGCCATTGGTGTATAACCTGCTCCTAGCCCCTTACCAAGGGTCATAATATCCGGTTCTACACCCCAGTGCTCCATCGCAAACCATGCACCAGTACGACCAAGTCCAGTCATTACTTCATCCGCAATAAATAATATATCGTAATGACTACAAATATCTTTAATTACTTTATAGTATTCTTTCGGTGGGACAACCGCTCCTCCAGCAGCTCCGATAATCGGTTCAGCAATAAAAGCTGCAATATGTTCTGCACCAATTCGATCAATCGCTCTTTCTAGTTCAGTCGCACAAGAAAGTTGACATGTTGGATATACCTTTTGTACAGGACATCTAAAACAGTATGGAGCTGGAATAGTCGGATAATCTTCCAAAATAGAAACGAAACGTTGTCTGCGCAGTGGATGCCCAGACATAGATAAAGCTCCCATTGTAATCCCGTGATAGCTCATCCACCGTGACAAAATTTTATGTTTCCCTTGAATGCCACGCTCCTGAAAATGCTGAATTGCGATTTTCATAGCTGTTTCATTTGCTTCCGTACCACTATTCACAAAAAAGCTCCAGTTCAAATCTCCTACACATAAATCACTTAACTTCTTCGCTAATTTTTCAGCTGGTTCACTCGTAAACTGTGATCTATAAACGAAAGCGATCTCCTCTGCCTGTTTTTTTATAACTTCTGCTATCTCTGCTACGCCATGTCCAATACCTGCCGTAATCGCTCCAGACGAACCATCAAAATATTTATTTCCGTTTTGATCATACAAATACACACCTTTTCCATGTGAAATCATCGGATACGGCTGACCAACAAGTGGTTTAATTAAGTAATCGCGCATAGCGCTCCCCCATTTCTCCAATTTGTATATGTATATGAAGAAAATTGACGTTTCTTTCATAAAAAAGAATCCTCTGCAAAAGCAGTGAATTTATCAAAAAACTATTATAAAATATACAAATGACTGCTAAATATTATTTTAAAAACAGAAAATTCAGAACTAAAAATGAAGACCAACCTTACCTGTACGCTTAAATACCCCTTCCTGATTTAAGATAACAGCAAATTGAATATTTTTTTAATATAATATCAACTTTCCTCAATTGCTGACATTGTGTAAACTTCGACGAAACTCCCGTTATTCTCCTTCCTATTATCCTACTTTATATTGCATATTTTCAAACAAAATTCGACATTTTACTTCGCCTCATTTATCATAACTATTTCTTAACAAATAGTACCACCTGTTTAGAACAATAAAAAAAGAACCGATTAACCACATTAATCAGTTCGGCACGACGCTCTTTTATCGGTATTACCTTATCCAACGCATCACTAAAATTAATAGAAATACTCATAATACAAATCCATAATTCGTCCCACAGCCTATAGCACCAAATCCTCCATAACTTCATTCCCAATAACTATGGGGATATCCCCATCCCAATGGTTCCACTCCTTCCATCAAAGTCAAACTACCTTTCCTTTATAATTTATGTAGGACAATTATCGATTTGTATGTGTGTTTGCCTATAAATAAAAAAATCCCCATTTAAACTTTTCCTTCTAGAAAGGCAAGTTTTTTGCATAACCTCTTTCTAGCTTCGCATATATTTGTAATGATGATAAAGGAGGAATGTTCATGACTCAATCCGAAATTGAAAAATACGGCCAAGAAGCTGCACGTTACGAACAGCTCGCTCGTTACTATCAATATAGCAATCCTAAAAGATATGTAGAACTCTATATGAAATACTATGATGCAATTACAAAACTTGTACAAGCATATGAAAAGAGAGATTCACAAGAAGCGACTTTACCGTCACATATGAGAATCTTCCACACAGCTCCCCATACACCAGCAGTTGATATTATAATAAACGGACAAAAGGTTATTAAAAATATTTCTTTTAAACAATTCAGTCCGTATTTATCATTAGTGCAAGGTAAATACCGTATTGATATTGTCCCTGTCGGAAACGAAACTCCAATATTTTCAGCATTAGTACCAATAATGGGGAATCACACTTATACCCTTGCAGCGGTCAATAGCGATAATCATCTCCAATTACAACCCATTCTTGATAATACTCATTTACCATCTGGTCAAGCAAAAATACGATTTGCACATTTTTCACCAGACACTCCAGTTGTAAATGTAAATTTAAAAGATGGGGATCATTTATTTGAAAATGTACTCTTTAAGCAAATAACAGATTTTTTACAAGTTAGCCCTGGTACAGCAGATATTGAAGTTTCACTTGCTGATACAAAAAAAGTACTATTAACCATTCCAAAATTCAACGTTGAACCAAATACAATTTACACAATTTCAATAGTTGGTTATTCAACTGAGGATCCAAAATTAGAAACCGTTATACTTACAAATTAAAACAGTCTACACCATTCGCATGGTGTAGACTGTTTACTTTTGAAACGTAATTTGAAATTCTGTCCAATCGTTATCCGAACGACACAATATGGATCCTTTATGTTTTTCTACAATTTGTTTACATACAAATAGTCCAATACCAGTTCCTAGCTTTTTAGTAGTTACAAATGGCTCAAAAATAGTCTCTACATTGTCTGCTGGAATCATAGGTCCATTATTTTTTATAACAATGCGAACAGCCTGATCCTCTTCAAATACATCAATGATAATTTTCCGCTCTTCTTTCACCGATTCAAGAGCATCAATCGAATTCATTAAAATATTTAAAACTACTTGCTTCACTTCACTCCGGTAACCAACGAGTGGAATAGGATACGGCAAATTCTTTTCAATCAAAACATTTGCATTAACTAAACTTGGATATAAGAATTGTATAATATCTTGAAATAAGTCATTTACCAAAAAACGTTCAGATTCATTCCACATTTCTTTTTTCGATACAAGTAAAAATTGCGAAATCCTAAAATTTAATTGATCTAATTCATGTGAAATAATATCTAAATACGATAGATTAGGGTGATCTGTCTTCAATAACTTTACAAATCCCATAATCGAAGTTAGCGGATTACGAAATTCATGTACAAAACTAGCCGACATTTGCCCTAGAATCGTAAGCCTTTCTTTATGTGTTTCATTTATATATTGCTGTTTTTCTTCTAAATTCCTCGATATAATTTCTGAGTATTTTAAAACGGTATAATAAATTAATTTGTCAAAACAAGTATGTATTTTGGCCATAATCGGTTTCAGTTCTCGAGCGCTTACATCCAATTCGCACATTGCTTCAAAAAGTTCATTTCTTCCCACATTTGCATTGTAAACAAAATCTCCAATATTCGCATCTGCCCCTGCACGCTCAATGGCAATTTTCTCACATAATGGCTGAAGATAATTAATGTCTTTATCTTCCATAATAAGCTCGATAATTAACTCTAATAAATTCGCTCCATTTTGAACTACCTCTTGTTTAAATGGATCTTTTTCGGAAATTATCATTTTGTTTTTCCAGTTCTCTACGAATTGGTGCCTGTTGTTTTTCAAGTGCGAACAAAATACTTCTTTAATATCCTTATCGATTGGAAAAACCTCCATTCCCTCCATTTCCATACGACGAATACCCTTTATATTTTGAATATTAACACAAAAAATACATTTCGTTAATAGATTGTTGTCACATTTTGTTAATTTCTGTTGATAAAATTTATTTTTCCCTTCTTATATAAATAAGTTTTATTCATATATCCCTTTTCTCTTCTCATTTTTTTAATTATTTTCCTGTTCAAAACTACTTTTTTTTTGCATCCTTTTTAATTCTTGCGTACAATAAGAAGTGAAAGGTGTGAAAAATATGGTAAATAAAAATGTGGAAGACTATCTCCAAGAAGGCATATATGGCCAAAAGCAAAACAAACCAGAAGAACGTAATATGTACTTAACTACATTACGTGAGCGTGTAGAAATCGCTTTAACAATCGGTCAAGTAATGCAAAGTAATGTGTATACAGAAGTAACGGGTAACATACGTTCTTCTCAATCATTACAACTATTCCTAAATGGAAGCATTGCTTACCCACATTTATCAAAATACATTAAATTAGCAACTGAAAAAAACATTCCTTTTACAATTGTTCAAAATAAAGGTACTGAAACACCAATAGGTTTAGTACTCTCTCATAGCACTGCTGTAGATAAAGAACATATTTATGTCGAAGATGATATTTTCAAACAAGAAATGAAGTAAAAGGTACACTTGATTAAATGTAATCGTTCCGAGAAACGTAAAACAAACAATAAAAAACGAGTATGGAATCGTAAACATTTCCTGCTCGTTTTTTATTGCGGTGTTTAAGCTCGATCTACTTTATTTTTTAATACACACTAATTTCATTTCTGTCATTTCTTCTATTGCATATTTAATCCCTTCACGGCCTGTGCCACTCTCTTTCACACCGCCATAAGGCATATGATCTACTCTGAACGTTGGAATATCATTAATCATGACACCACCGACTTCTAATTCATCAATTGCACGCATTGCCTTACATAGATTGTTTGTAAATACACCTGCTTGTAATCCATAACGTGAATTATTTACTTGTTCTAAAGCCTCATCAAATTCTTTAAATGTATTTACAGTCATAAGTGGACCAAATACTTCTTGGCACTGAACAGATACATAATCTGGAACATTTGTTAATACAGTTGGTTCAAAAATCCTTGCATCACGTTTGTTACCACCGTATACAACATTAGCTCCTTCCTTAACTGCCTCTTCCACCCATGAATTTATACGTTCTACATCTTTTTTTGAAATAAGTGCTGATACATCTGTTTCTTCATGAAGCGGGTCTCCTACTACAACGTTTTCCATTGCTTTCGTTAATTTTGTAATAAACTCTTCCATTTTGCGTTCATGCACAAAAACACGTTGTACTGAAATACAAACTTGTCCATTATTCACAAACGCGCCCCATTTTACACGTTCAATTATTTCGTCTGTCAATTCAACATCTTCATCAATAATTACTGCAGCGTTCGATCCTAATTCTAACGTCACTCGTTTCAACCCGGCTTTTTCCTTAATTCCAATACCTACTTTCGGACTTCCTGTAAAAGTAATACTAGCAACGTTCTCATCTTTTACTAATGCCTCACCTACAACAGATCCAGGTCCAGAAATTATATTGAAAGCTCCCTTTGGTAAACCAGCTTCTTCAAATAATTCTACCAATGCATACGAAGAAAGTGGCGTTTGGTCGGCAGGCTTTAGCACAATAGTATTTCCAGCCGCAATTGCTGGGCCTACCTTATGTGCTACTAAATTAAGTGGAAAATTAAACGGTGTAATAGCACCAATAACCCCGATTGGTTGTCGAATTGTATACGCTATACGGCCACCTGCTCCTGGTGCAGCATCTAATGGTAACGTCTCACCATATATTCGCTTCGCTTCTTCAGCTGCAAACTTATATGTTTGAACAGTGCGATCTACTTCTCCCCGTGCAGCACGAATTGGTTTTGCAGCTTCTTTTGCGATAATCTCTGCAAACTCTTCTCTTCTCTCATCCATTTTTTGTGCAACCTTTTCTAAAATAGTTGCACGGTCGTATGCGGATAATTTTTTCATTTCTTTCATTGCATTTTTGGCCGAAACTATTGCTTCCTTAACGTCATCTTCTGTACCTTGCGCAATCTCCGCTAATGTTTCTTCAGAATATGGTGCATACAATGGTTTATACGTCTCTACTGATTTCCATACCCCATTTATATATAAATGTTTTTTCATAGTGGTTCTCCTTCCGAATATATGTATACAATAATACATTTCATTTATTTCACCTAGTGAAAGGTCTGACTTGTGTAATTGTATCATAGCCCTAATACATCAAAAAACATTTTGCTCAAAAAAACTCTGCTACAAAGCAGAGTTTACGAACTAATTTGTTCTTGGAGCGAAATCTTTTTTTCATCTCCTACAATAACAATCGATTCTGAAGGTTTCGTTACTTCTAATCTCTTAATATAGTGTCCATCTAATTTTTTTACGCAAAATTTATAATTTTCAATCTCAATGGTATCACCCTCGGAAATCTCAATATTTTTTGTTAGGATCCAACCGCCAATCGTATCGACATCATCGTCGTCAATAGTCAAACCTAATAATGCGTTCACTTCACTAACAAGTACTTTTCCCTCTAAAATCGTTTTCGTCTCACTAACTTGTTGGATTTCCGGTTGTTCATCAGTATCGAACTCATCTTGAATATCCCCTACAATTTCTTCTAAAATATCTTCAACGGTTACAAGACCTGATGTACCACCATATTCATCAATTAATATAGCGATATGTGTTCTTTCTCTTTGCATTTTTAAAAATAGATCATGAATCGGGATAGATTCAATAACTAAAATAATTGGCCTAATATATTGCTCCACTGTCTTTTCACTAACAACTCGGTGCTTCACAAAATCTGTAAATATATCTTTAAAATTCACAAAGCCTATTACATGGTCCTTATCACCATCAACAACCGGATACCTCGTATATTTTTCATGAGACATTTTTTGTAAAGCCTCTTCAGCAGGCATTTCTTTATTTAAAATATTCATCTCTGTTCGTGGTACCATTATTTCTTTCGCAATACGATCATCAAATTCAAATATTTTATTCACATACTTATATTCAGATTGATTAATCTCACCATTTTTATAACTTTCTGAAACTAACAACCGCAATTCTTCTTCTGAATGCACTTCATCATGCCCTTTTGGTGGTTTCAACCCAAGAAACTTTGTAATTAACCGAGCTGATCCATTTAAAATCCAAATGAATGGGAATGCAATACGATAAAACAAAATGAGTGGCTTAGCAACAAAGAAACTCACTTGTTCTGCTTTTTGAATCGCAAATGTTTTTGGAGCTAACTCTCCTACTACCACATGGAAAAATGTGATAAACAAAAATACTAAAATTATAGCTAAAATGTCTGCGAGTTGAGTAGGGACGTTCCAATTTGCAAACAACACATCAAACATGTGCTTTAGCGCAGGTTTACCAGACCACCCAATCCCAAGAGCTGTAACAGTTATTCCTAATTGACAAGCTGATAAATATTCGTCTAAGTTTGTAATGATTGTTTTGACAGATATTGCACGATTATTTCCTTTTGCAATTAAGTAGTCAATTCGTGAACTCCTCACTTTAACAATTGCAAATTCTGCTGCAACGAAAAATGCCGTTAAGGCAATTAAAACAATCACTATACTTATACTATATATGTCCAAATACTTTTCCTTACTTACAGTGTAAGCAAGGAAGCCACCTCCTACTTAAATTTATTCAAGTGAAGTAAGCATTCTTATACTCTAATAAAATTCTACATTAGTAACCACCTTTTTATATATTATATGCATACATAAAAAAGATATTTATAATTATGATAATCTAATTAGCTTATTATCGTCAAACTATAATAAGCCCAATTTTCCGATAACTAAAAATGATTTATATAAATAGTATGTGCTAAACAGCTGAACTTCGTGAAAAAACACTTTCTTTGCCGATTCCACACTTCTTTTGTCACACCTGAAGGGAACTTGCTACATAACTAGAAATCATTCAACAGGATATATATAGGAGGGATTATTTTGGAATATAAAACACCATTTATCGCAAAGAAATTAGGTGTTAGCCCAAAGGCTGTTGTCCGGATTGCACAACAATTAAATCTTACGATTAAAAAAAATAAATATGGTCATTTTATTTTCACACAAGGTGATTTAGATCTAATGTTAGAATACCATCGCTCTCAAATGGACCAGCCTCAAAACTCTCAAACTACTCAAAAACCATCTTCAAATGATGTAGAAAAATTAAAAACTCAAGTAAACACAATTGTTCAAAACACATCATCGAATGATTTTGAGCAATTAACAGCTCAATTTACCACAATTACGAGAAGACTAGATCGAATGGAAGAACAAATGCAAGATAAAGCAAATGATGTCGTTACATACCAACTTTTACAACATCGCCGCGAAATAGAGGAAATGTTAGAACGAATTCAAAAACTAGAAGCTGCCCTAAAAAAAGAAGAACCAATATACATTACTCCTGATGCAAAACCAACATATGAAAGAGAAAAGAAACCGAAGCGTCGTAAAATGATTTTTAGTATATTTGGACTATAATATTTTAGACCCTTATTCTGAGAATAAGGGTCTACTTTTTGTATGAAAACAGATGCCCGTAATAAGTAACTCTTCTTCATACTATACATATTCATATATTTTCATTTTGTTAACATAATATTTTTACTGTATTCTGCAATAAGTGCCTGCGCATGAGCATTCCCTTGAATAATATCACGGAATTCTTTCAAAGAATACAGATGTGTAGCACCTTTTCGAGCATGAATTCGCACTGGTACACCTTGTAAAGTATCATGAAACTGGAATGGACTATCTATCGGTTCGATTGGAAAACCGAGTGTAAGTAAATACATATACATTCTTTTTGTAACTGCTGCAATATACCATTCCGCTTTCGTCTCTAACGCATGCATAAATAAAATAGCTGCCAGCCTTTTGAAATGTCCTCTCCCCCGAGACGTTTTCGCAATACTTAACTTTCCTATTTCATACACATTTTTCAAATCTTTCACTAAATCATTTTTAGAAAACGGATAGAAAAACTCAGAATTTGATTGTTCAGGTACTGTAAACTTAATACATTCTACTGTACCAATATGATGTTCATCTTCTATTAATAAAAATCGTGATGGATTTAAATTACGTTCTACAAACATTAAGTTTCTTTCTTCACAAAAATCTCCCCACAGTTGCTCGAACCAAAAATGCTCTTCCTTTGTTTGAACACGCTGGAACATATTTAACCGCCTTTCCCATCGCCGCTCTGTTTTTGATAACGCTTTCACTTACTATCATATAAGAACAAATCTTCGTATGCAACTAAAAATATTTATGTCTTATTATATTCTGCAAAATGAATTAAATTCCTACTTATTAGTCATTAATACACATGCAAAACCCCTTAATTCCCCATACTGTTACAAACATAACAAGATTCAATTACTCTAATAAAAAATGATAATCACTATCAAATCAAGTTCGAACCGTATAATGTGTCTTTCCGTACTGCATATAATTCTTCTTAACCTAAAGAAATCCTTCATTAAAAAGGATTCCTTTTACATTTTATTACTTTTTAACCATTTCTCAAAAATTTGAATCATCCCATGCTTCCCAGCCAACTTCTCTTCTCCTTGTTTCGTTTTATATGGATATAGTTGTAAAAACACTCCACATCCAGATTCAATTTTTTTACTATGCATATGGCTACCTGGATATACACAAATCACTTCATAAATCGCTCTTCGCTTAAAAATTCGTTTACCATTCTGTTCTTCTACATACTTAATAGACCAGTATTTATACATTTGCTCCGTTGCTTTCGTATTACCGACAGGCTGAAAAATATTGTACATAGGGCTGTATTTCACTTCGATAATAATAGAAGATTTATATACATACTTCTCTTCTTCCTTTACATAACAATCTAAACGAATATCCGGCTTCTTTGTGTCCTCTCCGTTATAAAAATTACTTCCTTTGCTTAGTGCAATAAGAGGGTGTGTTTCAATTAAATCATTAAACGCGACGTGCACTTTTATATCATCTCGATGTAAAATCACTGTCGTTCCATCTTGTAATCCGTCTAAATAAAAATGTTCTTGTATTTGTTCACGAATAGGATTCTTATCTTCAAATCCGATTTGTTCTAATATAGAAATAACGATAAAAAAAGCGTAATACTCATACACTAAAAACGTTGGTTTATATACGAATAATAAAGATGGAGGTTGCTCCGTATGTTGCGGTAACAATTCTAAATGGTGGATTAATTGTTGATGCGGTATAGATAAAGTGTTCGAATTAATGGTAGCTGTTTCAGAAACTTCCCTCCAAAATGGAGAATACAATAAATTTCGAAAGTATTGCACACTTTCATATACGATATGAGCTAATATTTTATATTCTTGTATTTTCACAGAACTTTTCCGTAAATCTGCTTCTTTCAGTAAATGTAGATTTCTATATTTTTGTTTTTCCCTATCCGTCACGGATCCATTTCGTTCAATCGTTTTCATAATTGTTTTAACAGCTTGAAATTCATCTGACTTTTTCTTCTTTTCTCCTTCTAGTATTTCAATAGTTTTACGTACAAAAATTTCTGCTTCAAGTAAATAATAATAGAATTGCATCGTTTTAAATTTAAGAAATGCATTTTCAATACTATTTTTTTGCTCCTTAAATTTACGGTTGTAATATTTCGCATAAAGCTTTCTTTCTGTCATAATGGCAGTTTTTCTCGTTGCCTTCCGCGCTTTCGTTTCCCATTCATATTCGTGTACAAATTCCGCATTCGATTCTACTTTCTTAAAAATTTGTTTTATTCTTTTCATTTTTTGTGGCAACTTTCTTAACAATACCAAATAAGAAGAATCTTCAATATCGCTAAGTGCTGAGAAAGTTTTCTTGTAATAACCTCTATCTAAAATTAACTCGTTTAAAATTGACTTCACATAATCTTGAATCATTTCAAATTGGTCATCAAAAAAGTTTTTAGGAACAACTTGAAACGCACCATAATAAGTTTTATCTTCTATACGCACTTCAAAATGGTATAAGCCACAGCGCCACGGATAAAAAAATTCAGTTTTTCCATGTTCATACACTAATACTCTTTGTTTTTTTTCATTTAATTCATATTGTGACTCTTTTATATTCTTTTGTCCCTCATATACTTTATTCCATATGAATGTAATATCCATTGGATTTTGATAATGGAAATGTAATTTCAGTGGTTTTAATTCCTGTACTTTATAAATACATTGAACTAATGCTGTAGTAGACGTACAAAGCCGGTTTAAAAGGATAAAATCGCCTTTCCCCTCAGTACCAATAATTAGCTTCAATACAAACGGGAGCGTTTCTTTCGTATCGACGATTGCTGTTTCATAACGCTCCTCATTTTGCATAGCCATACAGCTCCAGTTCTCTACGCTTTTGTCTTATATAAGCTAAAGAATGTTCAAATGTAGATACACGATTTGCAAGCGGAGACTGTAAAAGTGGTATCAATGTCGCTCCCCTTTTTGCTTCTTCAGAAAGTAGAGGGCCCACTGTCATTTCTGTCCCCCTTAATTTCGTTAATACACGCTGCTTTATTTGCAAATCAAAACCTTCTTCCCTGCTAATCATATAGGACTGATTATTTTGGAACGGTATATTTTGCAAATACGTAGCGATTGCGCTTGCACATCGGAAAGAAATTCCTTTTGATATATCGTGTGATGATAATACATCATGTAACTTATCCAATAACTCTAATTCCTCTTCAGTATACACTTCGATCATCTCTTTATTCCTAAACCAATTGAGTCGAAATTCTCCCGTTGTTACTTTCAGCGGGGGTTGCTGAACAACTTTCTCATGTTCTATACTCATCTCGCAAAACGGAATTTTTTGTAATGTAATCAAATTTGTTCGATCTAATAATCGATCGGAAAGCTCTTTCGTCGTTTCATCAAAATTTACAGTGCCTACGAAAATAATATTCTCACCAATTTCCACTGAAGGTGGAATTTGATTTTCTATTTCTTGTACTTTCTCATACAAACTCAAAATACGATTTTTCTTTTCAAGTTGAAGAACGGATAGAAACGGAGTAAACCAATGCTCAATATGTGACATGTTCATTTCATCGAACACAATTATATACAATTGATTTGGATTTTCTTTAGCCTTTAACAATGTCCGAACTAACTTCGTTTCACTTTCAATAAAATTACCATTCGGATGAAGGTAACCGAGAATATCATGTGGTTCTTGATACGATGGTGAAATCGGAATCCAAATTAATTCTTCCCCATAACGTAACCCAAGTGATTCTGCATAAGCTTGCACAAAGCGTGATTTCCCAACACCTGGTATACCACCAACAATTGTTAACATATTGGTTTTAATACTAATGTGAAAATTATATATATCTGTATCATCCAAATATAACCCTTTATTACGAACCATACTTTGTACATACTGCAAAAAAGAGGATTCACGCTCATCCCATTCCCAGTCATCCTTTTGCATTTTAATATCTTCTACTTCAACTAACTTACCTTCTTCAGCAATTCGTTTATTTAGTTGGTCATACACATTTTCACTTACAAAATATAAATGATCATCTACTGCTATTTCTACATGTTTCATCCAATCGTTTATTTCAATATATTTGCATTCTTTTCTTTGCTCAAAATATGAAATTGAACTTATTGATGATTTTAACGATAAATTTCCATATAGCCTTCCTTCATGCCACAATAATTCTGGAGGCTCAAAGTCTTTTGGTAATTTAGGCATAAGAAATGATAAATAACCGTTGCTTAACTTCCGTTCCAATGACGCTCTCTTTTTATAATTTGAGACCTTTGGTGAAGGAATCACTTTATATGAAGATGCTATTTCCCGAGGCTCTTCTGTGCATATTAATTCCAGAAATAAATTTCCACGATCATAATAAAGACGAAACATAACCAGTTGCTTTTCTAATTTATGCTTCTTTAAATCAGTAAAGATTTTTTCATTCTTTTTATTACTGCATAATCCTTCAAACAAATATTTTCCAGTCGGAAATAACTCTTGTAAAGTTAAAGGTATTGAAGAAAGACATTGTACAAAGAAATTTTCTCCATTCTTCTCTCCCTCAGCTTTTGCAAACTTCCCAATAAACCTCATATAATACATTCGCTTTATAAAACTTGGATGAAGAGCTTTATGTAATTTCAACGTAGTCACCTTCTTTTTTTCATACTATCCTTATTGTATGAACTACAATCTAAAACTAGAAATAAAAAACCTGACGTCATCCGTCAGGTTCAAAATTAAAACGTATATTAATGAGAAGGAAATGCTTTTTTTTCTTGTAAAATGGCATTATGAGCGATTTTCATTTTAGCAAGTACGTACCGTAATCGATCTTCGGCATTTTCATCTTTATTTTGCTGCAAACTCGCCAAATTCTCTACAGAACTCGCTAAATTTTCAATCACGCCTCGAAGTTCAGGATGATGATTAAAAAAAGATTCTTGTACTAATACTTTCCTTAAATCACTAGCTAAATCCATAATTCTAGACAACTGTTCTTTTTCTTCCATTTTCATCCCTCCTGAATATCTTATGTATTAAATATTCTCTAGACAAGGAAAAAAGCCCTTTAAATTAAAAGGACTTTTACATTTTTATAGTTCCTGTCAGTAACATATAAAGTGATGTAATAGCTGCAATAACAATTGCCCACATCACATATCGCTCTTTGCCTGCAAAACAACGATTCCCTTTTTCTTTTCTTGCAAACATATACACGAGAATCCCAATACCATATACGATTGAAACAAGCAATAAATTCTTTAAACCAGCTGCATAAATTAACCATACAGAGTATAGGGAAGCAATTAATGCTAACAATCCATTTTTTACTCTCGCAACTTTCAGCTCTTTCGTGATGACTAATTTCAATTGAAATAGCGCTGATAATAAGTACGGCAGTAATATAGATGTTGACGCAATAAAATACATAATTTGATATGTCGATTGTGAAAACAAAACGATTATAAATATAGTTTGGGCAACGATATTTGAAATCCACAATGCCATATGCGGCGTTTGTTTCTTATTTGTTTTCGTAAAGACTTTCGGAAACACGCCGTCTTTTCCTGCTACGTGAGAAATTTCAGAAACAAGTAAAAACCAGCCAATTAATGTACCTACAAGTGACGCAACTAATCCAATATTAATTGCCATTGCACCCCATGGCCCAACAACATGTTCTAATACATGTCCCATTGAAGGAGTCTCTAATACTGAAAGTTCTTTTCTTGTCATGGCTCCCATTGACAGAACAGAAATTAAAATATAAATAGACATTACTAAAATAAGTCCAAGTACTGTCGCTTTTCCAACGTCTCTACTATTTTTAGCTCTTCCTGATAATACAACTGCTCCTTCAACCCCAATGAACACCCAAAGGGTTACGAGCATTGTATTTTTCACTTGACCTAGTACAGAGGAAACTGAGATAGTTCCTTCGCCCCAAAAGTCATGTGTAAATGTATCCCAGCGAAACGCTGTTACCATCACGACAATAAATAATAAGATCGGAACTAATTTCCCAATCGTTGCGATAACATTCATAATGGAGGCTTCACGAATTCCAAATAAAATTAGAAAATGCAATGTCCATAATAAAAGTGATGCACCTACGATTGACGCAACATTATTTCCGCCTTTAAAAATTGGGAAGAAGTAACCTAATGTACTAAACAGTAACATAATTGTTGCAACATTTCCTAAAATCCCTGCTAGCCAGTATCCCCAAGCACTGTTAAAACCAATATATTCACCGAATCCAGCTCGTGCATAACTATAGATTCCGCCCTCAAGCTCCGGTTTTTGTCTTGCTAACGTTTGATATACGAGCGCAAGTGGAATCATTCCCATTGCTGTAATACACCAACCAATTATCGTTGCACCACTATTTGCTCCTACTGCTAAATCATGCGGTAAACTAAAAACACCGCCACCAACCATCGTTCCAACTACTAATGCGATTAACGGAAAAAACCCTAACTTCTTTTCTATTTGTACCACCCCATCTGTCATTCTAGGTGTTATGTTCGTTCAACTATTAAAGTCACCTTTTTCTCTAATAGACGTTTCTCTTATATTTTTTCAGGAAAACATTACTTATTCTAAAAGAAAATGAAGAAAAATGGAATACTTTTTTGAAAAAATGTATAAGTATGCACAAAAAAACCGTTCATTTTGTAATGAACGGTCATTTCATACATATAAAATTGTATATTTATTGTAAAATTAACGAAGTAACTTCTCTTTTTGTAAAAATTGTTTTGCGACTTCTTCGCTACTTTTCCCATTCACATTTACTTCATAATTCATTTTTCTCATTTCTTCATCTGTAATCTTTCCAGATAATTTATTTAATACTTTTTCGAGTTCAGGATATTTCTGTAACGTCTCTTTTCTTAATAATGGTGCTCCTTGATAAGGCGGGAATAGTCCTTTATCATCTTTTAGCACTTTAAGCCCATATTGCTCCAATTCACTATCTGTTGAATATGCATCGATTACGTTAACATCTCCCGATTGTATTGCACTATAGCGCAGTTTCGGTTCCATCGTTTTAACATTTGAAAACTTATAGTTATATAATTTTTGCATTCCTTTATAACCATCTTCACGATCAGCAAATTCTAATGTAAATCCTACTTTAGCTTCCTGTGCAACTTTTCCTAAATCAGAAATTGTATTTATGTTATTTTGATCTGCTATTTTTTTCGGCATGGCTAGTGCGTATGTATTGTTATACTCCATTGGCCTTAACATAACCATATTATATTTCTTTTCCATTCCAATACGAGCTTGTTCATATACTTCATCACGATTTGTACTTTTCGGTTCTTCTTTCACGAAAGTAGATAAAGCTGTACCTGAAAATTCTGGGTATATATCTACTTCACCTGATTTTAACGCTTCGAATACAAATGCTGTTTTTCCAAGGCCTGGCTTTAATTCCACTTGTAAATCTGTATCCTGTTCAATAAGTTGCTTGTACATTTGAATTAATATTTCTGGTTCAGATCCAAGTTTACCAGCAATAACTATGTCTTTCTTTTCGGTATTCCAAAGAAATGGAGCAGCTATCATTACTACAACTATACATATCGTCAATATAACGCGCTTAGAAGAGCGTTTCGGGCTCTCAAGTATGCGAAGTACTATATCAAAGAATAAAGCGAGTAACGCAGCTGGTACGGCCCCTAAAATGATAAGCGCATGGTCGTTTCGATCTATGCCTAATAATATGAGCTTACCGAGCCCACCAGCGCCTATTAAAGCAGCTAATGTAGCCGTTCCAACAATTAATACCATCGCTGTACGAATACCAGCCATAATAATTGGCAATGCGAGTGGAAGCTCTACCTTCCATAATCTTTTCCAGCTATTCATCCCCATAGCTCTCGCCGCTTCTATAAGTGATTCATCTAATTCCCGTATTCCTGTATATGTATTTCGTAAAATAGGTAATAGTGCATACACAACTAATGCGATTATAGCTGGCAGTTTTCCAATTCCTACTAACGGAATTAATAGTCCAAGTAAAGCAAGTGAGGGCACTGTCTGCATAACAGCAGAAGTCCCTATAATAAATTCAGCCATTCGTTCTTTTCTCGTTAATATAATGCCGAGTGGCACTGCAATAATTACTGCAAAAAATAGTGAAATAAGCGATATTTGTAAATGCTCACTTAATGCACTTAGCAATTCTACTTTTCGTTCTTGGAACGTTTGAATAAAATCAGTCACTGTTTAGCCTCTTTCCTTCATTTGTTCAACAATGTAATTGACAATATGACGACTTGTTAACGCTCCAACATATTGACCATGCTCTTCAACCGGCACTGACTCTTCAGTTTGTAAGCGGACTAGTGCTTCTTGTAATGACGAATGTAAAGATAAAGCATTCCCTTCAACTCGTATACCCTCGTCTAGCGGCAATACCTCTTCTATACTCTTCCCCTCATACCAAGGTCGTCCACGATTTCCAATGAACTCCTCTACAAACTCATTTTTCGGGTTATGTATAATTCCTTCTGGTGTATCTAATTGAACAACTTTTCCTTCTTTCATTACACAAATACGATCACCAAGTGATAAAGCCTCTTGCATATCGTGCGTTACGAACACGATTGTTTTTTGAATCTTTTTTTGCAATTGTACGATATCCTTCTGAAGCTGCTCCCTACTTAACGGATCTAACGCACTAAATGGCTCGTCCATAAGTACAATTTTCGGGTTTGCGGCTAATGCCCGTACGACACCAACACGTTGTTTCTGCCCTCCCGACAATTCATCTGGCATGCGATCACGATATACATCTGGATCGAGCCCAACCATCTGTAGCAAGTCATCGACACGTGCTTTTATTTCCTTTTTGGTCCATTTTCTCATTTCAGGGACAACTGCAATATTTTCAGCAATTGTCATATGTGGAAACAGCGCAATCTGCTGCAACACGTACCCTATATTCCAACGTAGTTCGTTTATGTTATATTGTTGAATATCTTTTCCATCGATTAAAATTGATCCTTCCGTCGTTTCAATTAAACGGTTAATCATCTTCATTGTCGTTGTTTTCCCGCAACCACTCGGACCAATGAGAACAAAAAATTCTCCTTTTTTAATTTCTAAATGTAATGAATCCACTGCTTTTGTGCCATCTTCATACGCTTTTGACACATGATTAAATTGAATCACAGACACAACTCCTTTCATGTTGTTTCCTTTATTTTGATGGAATATAGCATTCATTTCAAATGATACGCTTTATTATACAAAAAAAGAGCTCTCATTTGAGCTCTAACGGTCGAACAATATTGTTTTCATAATTGCAGCATATTCACGCACATACGCTTTTTTCTTAGAGCGTCTCGGTGTTTCAGCAGCCAAAGCTTCCATCTTTATCCCTAAACGCTTTGCAATTATTTTCGTTCGATATAAATGATACGTATTACTTACAACTACCGCATGCTTTACATCATATAAATCCATACTAAACTTTAAATTTTCATACGTATTTGTAGAGCAGTCTTCAATTAAAATACGATTCTCATCTATACCATGTACCATTAAATAGTTTCTCATACTGTGAGCTTCCGGTATATCTTCATCTTCCCCTTGACCACCTGAAACAATTACTTTCACCTCAGGGTGAGCATGTAAATATTCCAACGCTATATCCAAACGATTTTGAAGAGATAAAGACGGTCTATCTCCAAATAATTTTGCACCTAATATAAGAACGTATGGAGAGTGATTACTCAATGTTTCACGAGCAACTTTATTCATTCGAAACGTCATATAAATGATGTATAGCGGAGGTAGTAATAAGATTATAAGCAATATCCATTTGTTCATAAATAAGTTAACACTCCCTTTCTTTTTATTATATAGAAAAAGAAAAGGAGGCAGAAGTATTTTTTAAACAATTGATTTATTAGACACATTCGCTTCCGTTTTACGTTTTGAAATTACATAATAAAAAGCAATCCCTAATGATAGGATCAATATACAGCTCAGTACATAAAACGGGATCATCACCCCTGCTTTAGATACGCCTGCCGTAAACAACATTAATAATACAATTCGAATTCCTGTACCAATTAATCGAAATAAGCTGTCCACACGTCCCATTACTTCATTTGGAATTTCTTCCATCATCAATACATTTCTCGCCACTCGTGTTCCAGCATTTCCAATCGCATGGAAAATCGCTAGTCCATATAATAACATAATGGAAGGCTCAATAATCATTGCGGTAATTGAAATTACATAAATAACCATCGTCATAACGATTGAAATTTCTATTTTGACATATTTCATCATGATTGGAATACTTATTCCTGCAAGAACCGCTCCGACACCGTACATCATACCTTCAATTGCGTATACAGAGGCACTAGCTTTGAGTATATCTGAAATATATACTGGGATTAAATAATTTGCCATCATGACACCGATAAACGGCATATAAGTCGCTAGTAAAAACCAAAATAACTTAGGACGCTTTTTCATAAAGTGAATTCCTTCGAACAATTGCTTCTTAAATGTTGCTTTCCGTTTTACTTCTTTTTTCTTTACATACGGTACACATAAGAAAAGAAAAAATGCTCCTGCAAAAGTTAACATATCCACTAACAAGATCCATTTCAAAGAAATAATCTCAATTAAAAAGCTAGCAGCCGCTCCTGAAATAACTTGCGTTAATTGTCCTTGTATCTCCATCGTGCCACTTAAACTTTTATAATGTTCAGATTGAAATATTTCTTGGTTGAATGCAAAAATTGTAGGATAGAATAATAGATAATAGAAAGAACCTGCTATATAAATAATGATGTAATGAATAGAATTGTATGATTGCCCAGCAAATCCCCAAATAGCCATCATTCCTATAATCGCTATCCCAATACCTTCGTTACATAACAACAAAGATTTTCTTGAAAAACGATCTATACTTTGCCCAATAAATGGCGTTAATAAAAACATGATGAGAGTCGCAACGATAGAAACATAACCAAATGTTGTCTCTCCTCCACTTTCCTTAATTAACAACCACGGAATCGTTATCATAACAATCCCGGAACCAATAGCGGATAAACTATTGGCTCCTAGAATGTAATACAAGCGAGAATCATGATAAAGAGAGGACATATCACTCAACTCCTAATTGTTTTTTCACCTCTTTATATACGCTCATATATGCTTTTAATTCTTTAACTAAATCATGAATTAATGGTTTTGCATCTTCTCCAAGTTCACTATCTTGCACATGTAATCCATCAAGCACGACTTGTTTTGGAATTGCGTTTGCGTAAACGCCTCTAGCGACAGTGCGCATACTATTTAATGCGTTTATTCCCCCTTTACCTCCTCCAGCAACTGCTAGTAATGCGACAGGCTTATGGATGAATTCACTGCTACTTAAGTAATCTAACGAATTTTTCAGCGCTCCGCTCATCGCATTATGATATTCTGGTGTACATAGTACTACTCCATCCGCAGCTTTCACTAAAGCTTTTAATTTTTTTACTGCCTCTAATTCACGTTGTGATTCTTCTCCATTATATAAAGGCAATTCCGCTACTGCTAAATCGTATAACTCCCCTTCAAATTGCTCTGCAATATATTTTGCCACAACGCGAGTTCTTCCAAATTTTCTTGGTGTACCATTAATTACGACTAGCTTCATAACCATTTCTCCCCTTTGTTTTAAAATTCTACCTTTATATTATCAGAAATTTCTATACAAAATACAGTAAAAAGAGGTAAAAGCTTTCATAAAATAGTATGAGAAATAAAAAAAGAACTCATACTTTCGTATGAGTTTCACAAAACTAATTTTTCACAACCTCATGTCCACCGAATTGATTACGAAGAGCTGAGACAACTTTCCCATGGAATGTATCATCTTCTTGTGAACGGTAGCGCATAAATAATGACATAGCGATAACTGGTGCCGCTGCTTGTAATTCAAGCGCAGTTTCAACAGTCCATTTCCCTTCTCCTGAAGAGTTCATAACACCTTTAATGCCATCAAGTTTCGGATCTTCTGCAAATGCTTTTTCAGTTAAGTCCATTAACCAACCACGGATAACCGATCCGTTTGCCCATACTTTTGCAACATCTTCATAATTGAAATCAAAATCACTTTTATCTAGTACTTCAAATCCTTCAGCGATTGCTTGCATCATTCCGTATTCAATACCGTTGTGAACCATTTTTAAGAAATGCCCACTACCGACGCGGCCTGCATATGAATAACCATTTTCTACTGCTAAATCTTTAAATAAAGGTTCTAGTTGATCATAAATTTCTTTTTCTCCACCAACCATTAAGCAAGCACCGTATCTAGCTCCTTCCACACCACCTGATGTACCGATATCTACATAATGTAAACCAAAGCTTTTCGCTTCTTCAGCACGGCGTAACGTATCTTTATAGAATGAATTTCCGCCTTCAATAACGATATCGCCTTCCTCTAATAATGGATATACATCTTTTAGTACTGACTCAACAACTTCTCCTGCAGGTACCATTACCCAAATTGTACGAGGTGCTTCTAGTTCAGCAATCATTTCTTTTAACGTATGACGAGCAGTAATCCCTAATTCCCCTGCCTTTTCAACAAGCTCATTATTTACATCGTATACAACTACTTCATGCTTGTCTTCATGTAAGTGTTCAGCTAATGGGAATCCCATTTTTCCTAATCCAATTAAACCTAGTTTCATATTAATCAATCTCCCATTCTATACAAATATATTTAATAACGAAATTAATCCAAGTGCTACAACAGATAATATTGTCTCCATTGCGGTCCATGTTAATAATGTTTCTTTCACAGTCATTCCGAAATACTCTTTAATCATCCAAAATCCAGAATCATTTACATGCGATAATATTAATGACCCTGCTCCTGTTGCAAGTGCCAGTAACTCTACATTTACTCCTGGTGTACTTGCTGCAATCGGTGCTACAATTCCAGCTGCTGTCATCATAGAAACAGTAGCCGATCCCGTTGCAACTCGGATAAGTGCAGCAATTCCCCAACCTAATAATATCGGTGAAATATGTGATTCTTTCGCCATCTCCGCAATTGTAGTTCCGATCCCAGAATCTAATAACACTTTATTAAAGGCACCACCTGCACCGATAACTAACAGTATGTTTGCAATTGGGCCTAAACAATCATTTGTAACTTGTAAGACTTTGTCTTTAGAAAACCCTTTTGCATAGCCAAGACTAAAGAAAGAATATATCGTTGCAATTAATAATGCGACTATTGGATCTCCAATAAAATGCAATACTTGTGCAAGTTGGCTTGTTTTATTTAATGCTACTTCCGCTATCGATGCACCTAGCATAAGAAATACTGGAAGTAAAATAGTAAACAATGTATTTCCGAAGCTAGGAAGTTCCTTCTTCTTATCTCTTTCAATAAATTGCTCCGCTATATTTAACGGTACTTCTTTATGTATACGAGCACCAATCCATTTCCCGTAAAGCGGACCTGCAATTATTGCAGTTGGAAGTCCGACAATTAATGCATACAAAATTGTCTTCCCTACATCTGCTTTAAATATACCTACCGCTGCCATAGCTGCTGGATGCGGTGGAACAAGTCCGTGTACAACCGAAAGACCTGCTACTAGCGGAATACCGATTGTAATAAGTGATACCCCTGTTTCTAACGCAATTGTAAATACTAACGGAATTAATAGTACAAATCCAACTTGGAAAAATACCGGAATCCCTACTATAAATGCAACGAACATCATTGCCCAGTGAACACGCTTTTTCCCAAAACGTCCAATTAATGTGTTAGCAATTCGTTCAGCACCGCCAGACTCAGCCATCATTTTTCCAAGCATTGTTCCTAAAGCTAAAACAATCGCTAAAAACCCTAACGTATTACCGAGACCTAATTTAATAGAATCGATAATCCCCGGATGTTGTGGTGAAGTTCCAATTAAGGGCATCCCCATTGCTAGCCCAACTCCGATTGCTGTTAAAATTAACGCGACAAATGGATGCCATTTTACTACCGTAATTAGTAAAAGTAATATAACAACAGCCGCTAGTACGATCCCAACTACCATTTCTCCCAATCCCCCTATTGTTTACGTTGGAAAGCAGCTATACAATCAAATTCTTCTTTCAAACGATTGTAAAGTCGTTCATACATATAAAACATCTCTAAATATAAAGCCGTATTTTCTTTATTCGGTACATGGTGATGGACAATATCAATCCAATCCTTCACCTCTTCAAGAGAATCAATTTTCCCAATTGCATACAAAGCAAGTGCTGCTGCCCCAAGCGCAGATGCTTCATGACTTTCTGGAACAAGCAATTCTTTCCCCATCATGTCAGATAACATTTGTCTCCAAAATGCAGATTTCGCAAAGCCTCCTGAAACACGTATTTCAGTAAGTGGCCCTGTACAATCTCGAATGGCAAGTGCTACTGAATACACACTCATACAAACACCTTCCATAACTGCTCGTATGAAATGTTCACGTTTATGCTGAAGGTTTATCCCGAAGAATGTACCTCGAGCATTTGCATTCCAGTAGGGTGCACGTTCTCCAGATAGAAACGGTAAAAATAGTAATCCATCTGCTCCAGCTGGTACACTTTCTGCATACTTAATTAATAAATCATAAGGATCAATTCCAAGCTTTCTTGCTACCTCTTGCTCTGGGCTACCAAATTCATCACGTAACCATCTAAGTAATACTCCACCGTTATTCGTTGGTCCGCCGATCACCCAGTGCTCATCTGTTAATGCGTAACAAAAAGTTCTTCCTTTTTCATCTGTATTAACACTCGATGAAATTGTTCGAACCGCACCACTTGTCCCGATCGTAATTGCAGCTGAGCCAGGTGATATTGCACCGACACCTACATTTGCAAGAACACCATCACTTGCACCAATAACAACCGGAGTATCCTCACTAATACCCATCTTTTGTGCTAATTCCGGCTTCATTCCCGATAAAATATATGTAGTTGGTACAGGTGTTGATAATTGTTCTGGTGACATATTTAACATAGTTAAAACATCTTCATCCCAGTTTAATGTTTTTAAATTAAATAACCCTGTAGCAGATGCAATAGAATAATCAACTACATAGCGTGAAAATAATTGATAAATGACATACTCTTTAATGGAAATAAATTTATGAGCAGTTCTGAATAACTCCGTTTCTTCTTCTTTCATCCACAATAATTTAGAAAGTGGTGACATCGGATGAATCGGTGTACCAGTTCTTCTATAAATGTCATGACCATTCATTTGTTGTAATAGTTTTTCTGATTGCTTTGTGCTTCTATTATCTGCCCAAATAATAGAGCGCGTTAACGGCGCACCGTTTTCATCTACAGCAATTAAGGCATGCATCGCTGTACTAATCCCGATAGAAGAAATATCTTCCGGTGACACATTACCCTTTTCAATGGCAACGCTTACAGTTTTATATACAGCAGCACATATTACATCAGGATCTTGCTCAGCCCATCCGACGTTCGGTTGAATAATTGGATAATCAATTGCATGTGAAGCAACGACTTTTCCTTTCTCAGTGAATACAACCGTTTTCGTACTTGTGGTACCGATGTCAACCCCGATTACTCTCCCCCTTGTTTCCATGCGAATCTTCCCTTCGTTTCTAGCAAAATACGATCTAGTAAACCGTTTACATGAATTAGTATATAAAATATTTTTTCATAAATCAAGTTACGAAAAGAAAATTTTTTCCAAACCGAAATATACCTCTCATCTTCTAAATCATTCTCTTTATCTTTTTTAAATAACCTTTTTAATTTATCAAACATTCTTCCCCCTCCACCTAAAGATAATAATATATAAGTTCTCGTTTTCTTAGCTTGATGGACATAGGGCGTGGCTGCTTACTATCACTTTTTTACCTTGTAAATATATGTTCCATACTATAAAATTTAATAGTATTTATATTTTTCTGAAAAATCAAAACAAAATATGAACTTTATTGTATAATGTTGTAAAAAGATGTCGGAGGGATTTAATGTTATATAAAATATCTCAATTCACAATAAAACTTTCATCAATTCTTTTATCACTCTTACTATTACTAAATTTACCTTATTTATTTATCACTCAACAGGGATTCACTTTTCAACCAATTCATTTTTTTAATCAGATCGTTACTATGTTAAAACAGGTTTTCTCCCCTGAATCATTAGTAGTTATGGGATCAGACCCGAAATTTGGTCATTTCAAAAAGACACCATTATTTCCAACTGTTTTAGAACCTTACCTATATTCATTTACTGTATTATTTATAGCCTTTTTGCTTGCACTCTTTCTATCATCTAGTATGGCATTTTTTTATTTTTTAGCAAAAGATTATATAAAAAAATGGATAAACCGAATTGTGTTCATATTAGAAGCTGTCCCTGATATGATGATGATGATTTGTTTGCAAATATTTTTCATATGGGTACTTCAGAAATTAGGGGAATCTCCTGTCACCATTATTTCTTTTAATGAAAATCGAGCTTATTTACTCCCTATTTTATCTTTAGCAGTCTTACCTACATTACAAATGTTTCGGATGATGGTGTTATACATAAAAGAAGAACATGAAAAACATTACGTAGAGGTTGCATATGGAAAAGGACTTTCATCAAGTTATATACTATGCATTCATTTATTCAAAAATATATCTATCCACTTCTTTCATCATTTAAAAACGATTTTTGTTTTCTTACTTTCTAACTTATTCATTTTAGAATTTGTTTTTAATATGGAAGGTATTATTCAATTTTTATTTAAGAAGGCGTTTATTTCACCTCCAGCTGCATTTATCATACTTGTTATGGTTATTTTACCGTTTTATGCCATTTTTCAAATAATCTCATTCATGATGAATAGATGGAAAAAGCAATTGAAAGGAGCAGCATTATGAAATCTATTTGGAAATCAAAACGATTTTTAATCGGCTTTACTTATCTATTCATACTTGTTTCAGCTAGTTTTATTTATAGTTGGTTCTTTAAAGATAACATCCCAAAACCTCCTCAGTTACTTTACAATGACAATAACGAATTACTTGGAAAGGCCCCCTTTTCGCCATCGTTAATGCCGCCTTTTGGATCTGATCGTTTTGGAGAGTCTGTTTTCTTACAAATTGTAGAAGGAGCAAAATTCACCATTTTATTAGCCGTGGCAATTAGCTTCTTTCGAATTTTATTCGGAACATGTATAGGAATCCTCTTAAGTTTATACGCTCCAAGATTCAAGAGATTTTTCCAGGCATGCTCAGAAGTTTTTTACTATATTCCTACTTTATTTATCGCATTTATACTCATCACGCCCGTTAATATTGTAATCATATCAAATGCTGATAGATTAGATCCAAATATTTCATTTGCGTTTTATCAAGTTCTCGTACTTATTTTCGTCGCTCTACCTACACTTTCTTTATATATCTCCTCAGAGGTTGATGAATTTATGAAACGAGATTACATTTTAAGTTCACAATTACTGGGTGCTAGCCGTTTTCATATTATCAAAAAACACTTACGAGTCTTATTACTTGATCGCTTATTTGTGTTATTTATGGAACATATCGTCCAAACACTCATACTCGTTATCCATTTAGCGTTGCTTGATATTGTAATTGGTGGGATACAAATGCGTGAACTCTATGACGGAGTACTCAAACCTGTTTCTCTATCGAATGATTGGGCAGGCCTTATTGGATTAAATCGTTATGAAATGAATATTTCATGGTGGATTATTTTGTATACTCTCGTTTCATTCTTTATTACGATTCTATTTATTAAGCTTATGACAATCGGGATTCAAGATGCACTGAAAGCAAGCGATTCGCAAGTTGTAGCAATTCAAACCGTTCCAAATCATAAAAAATTTGTTAAAAGTAAAGATTCTTTTTCGTTTGTAGATAAAGTGAACCTTTAATCATGTCTCATCAATCAAGTATTAATTGGCATTGATATTAGTAGAATATAAAAAAGATGATCTCTATTGAATACGAGGGATCATCTTTTTTATGCCGTCTAACTTTTTTAAATGTCCTTTGCTAGACTCATGCTTTTTATATTTAAAATGAATTATTTACACTCACAATTATGCTGTTTAAAATTGATTACCATACGCCCTTGAATTCTACCTTGTTCCATTTCTTCGAATACATTTTGTACTTTATCTAGAGAACACGTTTGAACAACCGGCACTACTTTTCCTTCTGCGCCGAACATAAATGCCTCCTCCAGATCCTTACGAGTACCAACTAGAGAACCAACTACTTCAATTCCGTCTAATACAAGTCGTGGAATGTTTAAATCCATAGTTTCTACTGGTAAACCTACCGCAACTACTTTACCGCAAGCACGTACTGCATCAACTGCTGAGTTGAATGCTACTTTAGAAACTGCTGTTACTACAGCAGCATAAGCACCATCAAACTCCTCTTGAACAATTTTATCAGCAGGACCTTGAGAAATCGGATTGATAGTCATATCAGCACCAACTTCTTTTGCTAAGGCTAATTTGTCGTCATTGATATCTACTGCAATTACCTTTGCACCAAATACATTTTTAGCATATTGAATAGCTAGGTTACCTAATCCACCACAACCATAGATTACGATAGGTTGACCAGGTTTAATGTCTGATACTTTTATAGCTTTATATGTAGTTACGCCCGCACATGTAATTGATGATGCTTGAGCAGGATCTAATCCTTCTGGTACCTTCACCGCATAATCAGCTGTAACAATACATTGTTCAGCCATACCACCATCTACTGAATAACCAGCATTTTTTACTTCACGGCAGAATGTTTCTCTCCCCGTTACGCAATATTCACAACGTCCACAAGATTGGAACATCCATGCAATACTTACACGGTCACCTATCTTTAGTGAAGTAACATCATCAGCAATTTTAGTAACAATACCTACACCCTCATGACCAAGGATGCGGCCATCGGTGTTTCCAAAATCATGATTCGCAACGTGTAAATCAGTGTGGCAAACTCCACAATACTCTACATCTACTAACGCTTCACCCGAGTGTAACGGACGTAATTCTTTTTCAATAACTTCAATATTTGCTTTGCTGTTTTTATTAACTACTACTGCTTTCATATGTGATCTCCCCTTTAGTGTTTTAGAGTTTTAATGAGTTTATCTCACAACTACTGTCCTCACTATTTTGGCTAATTATTGTACCAAATTTAAGTGTTCAATCATCATTACAGGTTCATCATAACATGGAATTTCATAAGCTTATTGTAAAATATTGAACAATATTTGAATTATTACCCAATACGTATTTTGATGTATCAAGCTACTTGTTAAATTTCATATGCAAAATATCGAGGTTTAAAAAATGAAGGGTCTAAAAGATGAGAGATTATTATTATAGGTAATTGGCATATTTCTATAGACACTTAGAACAAGTAGATCTAGAGGGTATATCAACAGACTACTCGCCAATATAAAAAGCTCTTCATTTGAAGAGCTTTTTATATTCGCTTCATCGAAATAGTTTCACGTATACTTTGTAAATTTTGTAGTGTTTCCTCTTGTCGCTGCAATGACAATCCCACATACAAAGTATCTAATAAACTAAGCTGCGCTAATCGTGACGAACTTGCTTCTGTACGAAATTCCGTCTCACGCGTCGAAGTATATAATGTTATATGAGCAAGTTGGCTTAATGCCGATTTTTGATAGCTCGTAATCGCAATAATTTTGGCCCCTCTTGCTTTCGCTACTTCTAACGCTTCAAGTAAACCTTTATTACTGCCCGAATGAGAAATTGCAATGACCACTGCTTTTTTTGTCAGCAAGCCCGCTCCCATAATTTGAAAATGTGAATCCGTATGAGCAATACAAGAAATACCTGTTCTCATAAACTTATGATAAGCATCCATCGCAATAATACCTGAACCACCATTTCCATAAAACTCAATTCGTTTCGCTTCATTCAGCGCACTTACTGCCTGTTCCAACGCGTTATCGTTTAACAAATGTAATGTATCTTGCAGTCCTGTAATATGTGAATGAAAAACTTTTTTAGCAACAGTGACAATATTATCTTCTACCGATACTTCCTCATGAATATTTTGCATCGGGGTATGTACAATCTCACGAGCTAATGTAATTTTCAAGTCTTGGAACCCTTGAAAACCTAAGTGTTTGCATAAGCGGAATATCGTTGCTTCGGAACTATTCGTAACTTCCGCTAATTCCGTAATCGATTTATGTACAACATCTTGTGGATGTTTCAAAATATGTTCGGCAATACTTCGTAATTTCGGTGATAAACCATTTAACGAAGCCTGAATCTTTCCAATCCCACTTTTTGTACCAGGCATAGCGTATCTTCCCCTTCCATAGTAGCTTTATCCCGTATTAACGGGCAGTAAGACTCCCACCTCAAAATTCGATGAATGCAAGGGAGTTAGGTGGGAGATCAACTGCCCGTAAAAACCCGATTGGTTCAACTAATAATCAGTGGGGATGGCCCCCCCACTGATTAAAGTTTCACTTTATTGTACCTAATTATTGAAAGAAGAAAAACCTTTATTCGGCATCTCTATACATTTTAATTTCTCATATGTATTCTTCCGTAGCATATGACACAATTATTCATACTTATTTCTAGTTTTCACCATGCTTTACTGCGTATAAGGCAGCTTGTGTACGATCATCTACTTCCAATTTAGCCAATACGTTAGAAACGTGTGTTTTCACAGTTTGTTCTGTAATATGAAGTTCTGCTGCAATCTCCTTATTGCTTCTTCCTTTCGCAATTTCACGAAGTACTTCTTGCTCCCTTTTAGTTAACATAGAAAAAGGATTCTCTTTTTCTTTCTTGACTGCTGATCGTCCTAATAGTGCTGGTGTTACTTTCGGGTGAAAATTTGCGTTTCCTTGATATACCGCAACGATTGACGCAACAAGTTGATCTGGCTGCACTTCTTTTAATTGATAACCATCTGCCCCAGCTTCTAATGCTGGTAAAACGTAATCTTGTTCTGAAAAACTACTGAGCATAAGAATTTTTATTGTCTCATCGTATTGTTTTATACGTTTTGTCGCTTCAATACCATCCATTTTCGGCATTGATAAATCCATTAATACTACATCTGGCCTTTCTGTTTGAACGAATGTTAATGCTTCTTCACCATTTGCTGCTTCCCCAATAATTTCAAATTCTTCTCTCGTCTTCAAAAAGAATACGAGTCCCCTTCGCACGATATGATGATCTTCTACAAGTAATAATTTAATTTTCACTGACGTTCTCCCTCTCAAACCGGTAATTGAATTTCTATCTTTGTCCCCTTTTCCGGTTCTGCTTTTATTCGGAAAATTCCCCTCATTAATTCAATTCGTTCTTTCATGCTTTTCAAGCCAAGTGCTGACTCTCTTACTTGATCCTGTATAAATCCTATTCCGTTATCTTCTATGTAAAAATGCAACTTATTATTTTCTATCCTTAAATGAACACATACTTTTTCACATGAGGCATGTTTTTTACAATTATGTAATGCCTCTTGGCTTATACGCCATAAAACTTCTTCTATTTCATCTTCAATTAAAACCATTCCATCAATTCGAACTTCCACTTGAATCCCTAACAGTTTTCCGTAATTTTGAATCGCTTCTGCTAAACCTTTCTCTAATCCTTCAGGCCTTAATTGCCAAATCAAAAGTGTCATCTCTTGTAATGCTTCCTGTGATAATTCTCCAATATAACTTAACATCTCTTGCAAGTCTCTATCCTTCGTCATATTTAGAGTCCCTTTCGCTGTTAGCATAATTGAAAATAACAATTGTTTAACAGAATCATGTAAATCACGAGCCAATCGATTCCTTTCAGCTACAACTACATATTTTCGTTCTTTCTCAACTAATTGAATACGTTGTATTGTCGTTCCAATTTGAAATGCAATCGCTTCTAATAACGCTAACTCCTCCTCAGAAAAATGTGTTTTATGAGGCGAGGCTACATTTAATAGACCAAATTTCTCTGATCCAGATCTTAGCGGGATTGTCGCATGATGTGTAACATCTTCTGTCTCGCCCCAATTACATTCAATCGCATCCTCTATTCGTTTACATTCAATAATATTTGTCGCTTTTTCCAATCTTCCATTCACAAAACGTTCTACACACCAACAATCTCCTTCACACATCGGCTTCTTTTCCTGCCACGTAAGAGCTGGGGGTAAGTTTTGGTCTACAAGCATACGATGCTTTCCACTTTCATCAATAAAGAATATCCACCCTGTTTGTAAATTCATAACTTGTAATAATGTATGTAACACTTTTCCTAACATTTCCTTTAAGTTTGTCGCTTCATTCAGTAACTCAGCAATTTTTTTTAATGCTTCTAAACGATGCATCTCTTTTTCATCTATGTTCATTCTCATCACCAACTACCATTATAACATTAAGAAATTTCTAAATACTACAAACAAAAAAGAGCTGAATTCCTTCAACTCTTTTTCAGGAGATATCCCATACAGTTCATTCAAATCCAAATCCTAAATAAAAACAGAAATTAGCTAATTTTCTTTAACTGTCTGATAAAGATTGTCCCCCATGAATATGCTGTAAACTTTCAGTGTTAACGAACATATTCGCTGCTGGCATTTGCACTTGATTTTTATGGAACATAGACATTAATTCAAATCTTACTTGTCTAGAAGTTTCAAAATAATCTTCCGGTTTAATCAAACCTGTAATACAAAATTCATATCCAACATATTTAAGGTTAGGATTTAAGTCTGTAACTCCAACATATTTAAATGGCTCAACAGCTTCATCATCTACTCTATAAAGATTTTGCTCCAATTTTTCATTACAAATAACACATACTTCTTCTAACAATTCTTTAACTCTTGTAGGATCTTCCTGATAACTTACCGTGATGCGTTCAATAACTCGCATCCATCCTTTATTAAAATTTTGTATCGTTCTAATCTCTCCGTGTGGTATGGTAAGGAGTTTCCCTGACCATTCACGAATTTGCATAAAACGAATACTAATTTCCTCAATAGTTCCTGAATTTGTTCCGTTAAAAGTTACAAAATCGCCAACTCGAAACTCTTTGTCCGCTAATCTTGCGAAGCCTAATATGACATCTTTTAGCATCTGTTGTGCAGCAAAACCGATGACGACTCCCGCTATCCCTGCACCTGCAATAATACTTTTTATATCTACAAATTGACTAATTAAATATATGATCAGACTGATGATAATGATATATCTAAAAATAGATCGAATAACACTTTGAATCGTCTGCTCTACCTCTTCATCAAAAAAGCTTGATTTTTTAAAAAACCAATCAATAATGCGGTTTATGACAAAAGAAATAATGATAAGAACTAAAGCAAATAGTAAAAATCTTAAAAGTAAAAATTCCCTTACATAATTAAAAAACTCCTCAGTATACGTTAATAAACTCATCCATCCACTTCCTTACTAATGAAAATTTCATGCAAAACTGATTTATTGTATTACTTTTTGGTTCCCTTCAAACTTGTTATACATTCTTCTATAAATATAACCTTTTTCATTATCTAAAGGGAGCTGACAATTGAAAATTTTTTAAATGACTTTATTTTAAGACTGCACTACTCATCTTAATAACAGGAAAACATTCACATGACACCGAATAGTTCATTTGAAAATATTTTGACTCGCGAAGGTTACTAACAATGGGCTATATCGAAGAACTAAGAGAAGTTATTGGATCAAGACCACTCAATTTAGCTGGAGTAGCTGTTTTCAATGAACAAGGATAAATATTACAGAATTTACATGTGGCTTGTTAAAAGCAGATGGAGTTGAATCATTGCATGTACAATTTTTCGATTTAAACCGACTACCAGAAAAGATTAGTCCGTTCATTAAAAAGTTAATTCAAAAACAAGTCGTTTCTATATAAATGTAAAAAAGAGGCCTTTTCGTGATATTATCCCCTTTAGGTAGACAGTGTAAAAAGACCATGTACATACATGGATGTTACACTATTACTTGGAGGGGATTTTTCATGACTAAAAAAGGCTTAACTTTTAATATATATTCAGAAGAATTAAAGTTATCAGCTGTTCAAAGTTATTTAAACGGAGAAGGAAGTTACAATACGATAAAGGAAAAATATCAGCTTAGAAGTTCTACTCAACTTAAAAATTGGGTGAAAAAATATAAAGAATGTGGTGAAATTACAGATACACGTGGAAAAAACAGTGGAATGAAAGGGATACCAAATCCTCTAAAAGGCAAACGTGTTCATTTCAATACCGTTGAAGAGGAACGCGACTACTATAAGGCTCAGGTTGAATATTTAAAAAAGCAATATCCAAATCTGTAAATGGAGGCGTACTAAAATATAAAGAGAGATATCATATCATTGAATCATTAAAGGGGAAATATCCAGTTAGGTGGCTTACGAAATTTGCTGGTGTACATCGTTCAAGTTACTATAAGTGGATTCATACAAAAGGCATGAAAAACATGCGACTAGCATCCGAAAAACGATTAAAAAAAGTAATACAATCTATTCATGTAAAGCACAAGGAATATGGTTATCCACGTATGAAAATCGCTTTACAGGAAGAAGGATATTTTATAAATCATAAAAAAGTATATCGCTTAATGAGCGAGCTCAACATTCAATCTATTATTCGAAAGAAGCGTCGCTTCTTTAAAGGGAACTATTCCAATGTTTTTCCGAATGTTTTAAACCGTGAATTTAAAGATCGTCAACAAAATGAAGCACTTGTTACAGATATTACGTACCTACGATTCCAAGAGGGATTTCGGTATCTTTCTGTTGTCCAAGATATTTATAATAACGAAGTTGTTTCTTGGAAAATATCCAAGCGCAATGATAATGAACTTGTATTAGATACAATTGAAATGTTGGCACAAAAAAGAGATGTGCGTGGAACCATTCTCCATTCAGATCAGGGATTCCAGTACACATCTCATGCCTACAACAAACGACTTTTAGATTTAGGTATCATTGGCAGCCACTCTCGCAAAGGAAACTGCCATGATAATGCCTGTATCGAGTCATTTTTCTCCCATTTTAAATCGGAGATGTTGTATTTGAATCATTTTAAAACAGAAGAAGATTTAATACAAGCAATTGAAGAATATATTTACTTTTATAACTATAAACGGTTCCAAAAACGACTCAACCATCGAGCTCCGATAGAATATCGAATCTCGATGGCTGCTTAGTCTTTTTAATACTGTCTACTTGACAGGGATAAGACCATTCGAAGGCCTCTTTTTTTACTTCACTTCTGCATTTAAACAAGATTTAAAATGTCCAAGTGCATATTCATGCCCTTGCGCATTAAAAGATGCTACTGCTTTTTCATAAACCACAATTTGAAACCCTTTGTTATAAGCATCTACTGCTGTATGAAGGACGCAAATATCTGTACATACACCTACAAGATGCACTTCCTCTATTCCTCTTTCTCTTAGCTTCATTTCTAGATCCGTTCCTGCAAAAGCACTGTAACGTGTTTTGTCCATATAGTATACATTCTCTGCATTTTTATATTTCTCGCATACATCTTGTAATTCACCAAATAAGTCTCTTCCATTTGTACCTGCTATATTATGAGGTGGAAACAATTTCGCTTCTGGATGATATACATCATTGTCTTCATGTTTATCGATCGCAAATACTACGTAATCACCTTTTTCAATAAATTGTTTCGTTACACTTACAAGTTCCTTCTCAATTTCTTGACCTGGTTTCCCGCATGTTAAAGCACCTTTTTCAGCTACAAAATCATATGTATAATCAATATTTATAAGAGCTCTTTTCATAACTACAATCTCTCCTTCTTCTGTTTCACAGTAAACAATAGAAAATTTGTTATTACGACATCGTATGTACTATTCGACATTTCAAATGAAATCCCTACATTTCCAACTCAATACTTACCTTAATCCGAGTTTATCATAAAGCGTAACTTTAATCATAGGGCGGTATTATCCTTCACCAATCGGGCTTTTACGGGCAAGTTGATCTCCCACCTAACTTCCTCGCATGTGCCGAATTTTCAAGTGGGGTTCTTATTGTCCGTTAAGGCGGGATAAAACCGATACACAATGACAAAACATACAGCTCCAATTAACAAGTCATGAATGTGATAATTGAGCGTAACTTCAACCGCCTCTTGTAAAGTAAACCAAATGACCGAAAACATTATAATAAATAAGAAAATACGAATAACTCGTTTCAAACTTTCAATTCCTTCCTCTTACATGATAGTAAAGAATAAGTTCTTTCTATTCATTCGTACTAGAAAGTGAAACAAATTATTCTCAATGACATAATTCAATCCAAACTAAAAAGTACACTACTTTTGAGTAATGTACTTTTTTCCATATTAAGACGCAGGTTTCGTTTCAAACGTCGCTTGATTCAAGCTAATGACTTTTCCTTTTGGATCATTGTTTTCAAACTGAGCTGCGGTAATCGTATGACTACCTGTCTCAAGCGTCTTTTCTTTTAATTGTACTGTTGTCTGTGTTGTACTAGTTACTTGATGTTTATCTGCAAATATTTGATCTACAAATACAAATGTTTCTTTATCGTTTTGAAAATTGGAAAGTTCTAATTCGACTTGCTGAATTAAAGTATCCTTTTTTATGAATACAGTTGGTATATTGCCATTTTCAGAAGTACCATCTGGAGTAGTTACTTTTACTTTCCCTTCTCCGATTGGCACTGCTCCTTCAGGAAATACGACCATATTCTCATCACTTGCATTTACAACTTGTTCTTCCTGGTTTGACTGTGCATCCTCTTTTTCCTTTGGAGTACCACAGCCTACTAATAACAATACAGACAATCCAGCGATTATGAATTTCTTCAAAATTCATTCCCCCTGTTATTTCATTATAATTTATTATACAAAAATAACTTCTTGATTTTAAAACTAGTTTTTAACACTTTCATGAACAAATATTAGCTTGCTCACGATTACTGTACCATACTTTTATTTTAAGAACATTAATTTTTTTTAAGAAATAAATAGTAATTCCACTCTATTCATCATTTTAGCCCAATTCACTAAAGAAATATCCATTCAAAATAAAAAGACATTGTTTAAGGTAATGTACCTCAAAGACAATAAAACCAAAGGTGTGGACATATTATACATGTACAATATGTCCACACCTTTTTTATTGGGATAGCACCAACATAACGCGGATTCTGTACGTTAAGATAAATATTGTAAATATTAAATGTGATATAATCGGAGAAAAAAATGTGGGGGATCCTTAGTGAAGATAAGAAAATATAATTCTGATGACATCAAACAATTTACAGATTTAATGCCAGATTTAGGTTACCCTAGTTCATTAGATGAAATGAAAGTAAGAATGAAACGTATCGAATCCAATCCAAATTATTACACCTTTGTTGCAATAAATGATAATAACTTAGTAGGGATGATAGGAATAACAATTCATACAACGTACACAAACAATGATGAAAAGATTCAAATAACATCGCTAGTTACAAAGAAAGAATATCGCGGTCAAGGTATTGCGAAAGCATTGATTAAATATGTGGAAGAATGGTCTTTGAAAAAAGGTTCTGATTTTATTTATCTTCTAAGTGGAAAAAGTGAAAAGAGGATAAAGGCACACGAACTATATAAATTCCTTGGTTACGAGATAACAGGTTATAGGTTTGTAAAGCGTATGAATAAATAGATATTATTTAACAGTTGAGTGCAGTTGCTAAATAATTAAATCCCAATTTCTTATGTATATAACTGAGAGATTGGGATTTTTTATACTGGATATCCTTAGCGTGCGAAATTCGGGTTTTGATGGTGCTACCCCATCACCATCAAGCTAAGAAATGCAAATACCTCAAAACGAAAAAATGAGCATTTTGTTACAAGTTAGTACAAAATTTCGTTCTGTTGCAAAGTTTCCTACATGAAGCTACACTCTAGAAAACAGGATATAGGAGAATCAGACATGAGGTACTTTAAAGGAAAACAATTCAAGAGAGATATCATTTTAGTAGCTGTCGGCTACTACTGCCGTTTTTCTTTAAGTTATCGCGATGTATCTGAAATCCTGAAAGAACGTGGTATTTCAATTCATCCAACAACCATCATGCGATGGGTTCATGAATATGGAAATCTCATCTATCAAATTTGGAAAGTAAAAAATAAATCTGCACGCTTATCTTGGCATTTGGATGAGACGTATATCAAAGTTAAGGGAGAATGGCATTATCTCTATCGTGCAATTGATAAAGATGGAAACACGTTGGATATTCAACTTCATAAAAAACGGGATCATCAGGCTGCCTATGCCTTTATGAAAAGATTAGTAAAACATTTTGGAGAACCAACAGTTCTCACTACAGACAAAGCTCCGGCCTTGCTTTGTGCGTTTAAAAAACTGAAGAAGAACGGCTTTTATGTACGTACAAAACATTGTACCTTTAAATATCTCAATAACCTGATTGAACAGGATCATAGGCATGTAAAGAGACGTTTTGCCAAATCCGCAGGATTCCAAAATCTTCGTCATGCTTCACGAACCATAAAAGGGATTGAAACGATTCAGGCCATATATAAACAAAGACGAAGTCTTGAATCAGACTCCGTCTTTTCAGTGTACAAAGAACTACAGCAATTAGTAGCGATTGCTTAAAGTCTATTTCCAATCTGTAGACCTCTCTATATTTTTTCTAACTTTGCAACAGAACCTTTTCGACTTCTTTTTGACTCTGTAATAACTGTACTTTTGTTTGTTTTAATTCTTTTTTCACCTTAAGAAAATCCCTCTTTAGTTCCTTGATATTGTCTTGATTATCTATTAGTAATTGATTTTGTTTAATCACTTCATTTATAACTTCTTTTCTGTTATTATTCCCATTTGCCCAAATAACGAAACCTAATGCAGTTACACTAGCAAATGTACTTATAAAATCCAGATTTTCCTTACCAATATAAATAAAAGCAGAATTAGGAAATAATATAATTCCGGAAACAGCAATAAAATGCATGATTCCCACTAATAATATTTGAGTTGATTCACTTTTTATAAATTTCTTGTGCCCAATATCCATTTTAATTATAGAATCACTCAACGTTAAACAAAATCCGGCTATAGAAATACCTGTGACTAATGCTGGGGATATTGTCGCAATACCGATAAAATATATACCCCCTAAAACTACTATTGCTCCTCCCATACACATAGCTATTAATTCTATAGTCTTTACCCAATTAGACTCCATAACCCTTCGACCCTCCAATATCTTATCTTTTCTCTATTATTAAGATATCATTAAACTCTATTTAATTGTGTTAATATTTCGACTTTAATCCCTACAGTTTCAGGGGAAAACAACACAATATTCATCATGCGTTAATGTTATATAGCTTTAGCGATCTCAGCAAGTAATCTCATGAACAACGGAATCATTTGAACTACAATATAACCAATCCCTGCCCTTGAAATAAGAGAGAATCCCCGTTCCTGGCTACCAACCATAATGAAAAGCCCACCGCATAACGCTACAACGGATGCATTTTATAATAATATGAAATTGAAATTTATCAATATTATTGATGTAAAATAAAAAAACGGCTACAATTGTGGCTCTTATTGTTACTTTACATACACATAGGCTTTATTTACAATTAAACAGATCTTATTTCACATAAATATTATTATACTAATCTAAAGTTTCCGTATTTACATTTTTTCTTTTTACCTCATAATTTTAATTGGGGAAAGGGAGGAAAAAAATGGTTCAAATCAAAGTAACACCTGAAATGCTAGAAGAAGTTGCTAATCGTGCAAATAATACCAGAATCGCATTAGAATCTATACATAATAATCTATGTAATGAAATAGATCATTTGTGTTTTCAATGGATTGGTGCCTCTAATCAACAATTCATTCAAATGTTCAATGATGCAAGACCAAAAGCTTTTACATCTATCAATTCGATTATAAAAGTGGAAGAGGATTTGAAACGAATTGCCGAAAAATTCCGTACTGCAGATGCTTCATATGACGAAAATCTTGAAGAAGGAGCAATGTGTGGTCCGTTAAATAGTGAGAAAAAAGATGAATCTTTACGTGACAAAGTTTGGCATGGTCTCAAAGAAACTTATGAAGATCTTAGTAAAGTAAAAAATTCAGATGATTCTTTATATGATAAATTTAAACATGGTATCGATGCAGCGTATAAAGATGTGAATAAAATAAAAGACGCTATAGATGATGAAATTGAATCTACTTTTGAAAAAGCTGGATTAGGTGTCCCTTATCACTTTAAAAAGGGAATAGGCGACGCTATAGGTGATGAATTATTAGGACTTGCAGATGCAGTTATCCATCCGATTGACACATTTAATAACACGATTGAAGCCGTTTCTCACCCAGTCGATACGTTCAATGCGATAAAACAAACAATTTCTGATTCTTGGAATCGTGATGTTACCAATGGTAACTCGTATAGTAGTGCAGAATGGTATGGAAGCGCGACTGGTCATACTATATTGGCTGTTGGACAACTATTCGTAGGAACAAAAGGCGTGGATAAAATCGCAATGTTGAAACCTGGCGCAAAATTATCTGAGATTTCACGAACCGCTAATCAAAGCTTGCAAGACGCTGCGTCCTTATTCAATCGTAATCACAATGAGTTTGCTTTAGCTGGCGGAAATAATATACGCTCTGCATTTGATACACCTGATTTTAGAAAAGCTGAAGAAAAACTATCGACTCATCAGTTTGCTAAAGACGAGTCTGGTTCTAGCAGAAATAATCCTGTTAATGAAAATCATACTTCATCACTCTCTACTAGCGAAATCATATCTAGTTTACAAGAAACTGAGAATTCCCGGTCAAACTCACTTAAACATATCCTTGAAGGGGAAATAAACCGGAGAGGCGAAGCAATGGGGTACCACTCAGAGTTTTTAGAGAATACTCACGGAAGAATAATTCCCGGCACAGATCGTAGAATTAATGATTATGGGGCATACAAAGCCCAAGTGGAAGTGAATGGGATTCCTAAGGCGGCGAATGGTGGCTATTCTACCTTTTTCCCTAAAGATTGGCATCCACAACAAATCGTAGACAATATAAACGAGGCATACAGCAATAAAATTCACATGGGTGGTAATACTAATATCTATGATGGAGTAGGGATAGACGGCCTACCTATTCGTTTGTTTTTAGATGGTAATGGTAAAATTATTTCTGCATTTCCAAGACAAGGTCGATAATTTAATTTTTAAGGGAGAAAATAATATGGATTACAAATTTGAGTTACTTAGTACAGGAAGTTTAGTTATTAGACTGCCAAAGGAATTCGATATTTTAGAAGCTTTTTTAAATGTAGAGGTATCTGAATTCGGTGATTGGATCGCAGAAACTGTAGATAAAGTTTTAAATGAAAAAAGTGATTATGAAAAAATAAGTGCGAATATTTTTGGGGCAGATGTTCGAAAAGATAAAACTGTTATATTTAATAAGTATGATGAGGATGAAATCGAAATCCCTCTTGAAATAGAAACTATTACATTAAGAAATCTAATAGATATTTGGTTAAATGAACACACAAAATTGAAAACCGAAAAATATAACAATTAAATGATGTTACATACAGCACGAAAAAGGCCGCCTATAATAGGTGGCCCTTTTCGTTAAATTAACGCACATTCACATACGTATCAATAGCCGTAATATAGAAAACTTGCCCATGACTATTATGCACTTTACAATGAAGAAAATAAATCCCGAGAATATCGAATTACGAACTAACATTTTATGATTTGATGTATAACGTATATATTTTTTTGATTCTCATCATTACAACGCTATAAACGGAAATACAAAAGGATAATCAGCCTACATAATAGACTAACTATCCTATAACTTATTACCTAATTTTAATCATTTCAATGTCTTTTCTACATAACATTTAGAAAATAAATGTTGTAATCTCATCAACTTCTTTTCGAGAAAGTTTCTTCGGCTTATCTTTCGGAAACCCGAGTGAAATTACCATATTAATTTGTTTTTGAGGCTCAATTTGTAAATATTGTCGCAGTTCATCTTGAGCTAATAATACAGGTCCTGTCATTGGACAGGTCCCCAGTCCTCTCGCATGTGCAGCCAGCATTAAGTTTTGTGCTGCTAAACAGCTACTCTTAATTCCTTCCTCTTCCCATATTGAATCAGGAACGAAGGCAATTGGATCAAATATCTTTTCACGAAACTTTGATTCATATGGTGTTGCCAAACATACGATTAATACTGGCGCCTCAGAGAAAGCTGTCGCATATGGACCGAAAGAACGTGTAAGTAATTTCCCTGCTTTCTCTTCTCCATTTTCTGCTGCTTTTGCTGCAAGTTTATGTAATGCATCCCATGTCATTTGTTCAATTTCTTTAATTTTCTCTCGGTTCATAATGACCAAGAACTCCCACGTTTGTGAGTTCGTATCACTCGGTGCATAACGAGCACAATCAATAATTTCTTTTATATCACTAGTGGATACTTCTTGTTCTGTAAACTTTCTAACACTTCGTCTACCGTGAATTACTTCTTTAAAATCTTCATAATTCATATATTAAATCCCCTTTTTACAGCGTTTTCAAAACTTGTCCTATGGTTGAATTATATCATGAAAAAAAGCTGGGGGAATACCAGCTTTTTTCCTCATTATTAATTTGTCACTTTAAACAAACTAATACTTTCTTCATATGCAGCTTGTAGTTTTTTCGTAATTGTTCCTCTTTCGCCGCTCCCAAACTTCTCATCACCAATTTGAACAACAGGGAATATTTCAAGTGGTGTCGCTGTAAAGAAACATTCGTCAGCCTCGTATACTTCTTGCAATGAGAATTCACGCTCTTCTACTTCAATATGTAAAACTTTCGCTAATGTAATAACGTAGTGACGAGTAATGCCGTGTAGAATGAAATTATCGGCCGGATGTGTAATTAATTTATTATTTTTCACCATAAAGAAATTCGAATGACACCCTTCTGTTACAACTCCATCTCGTACTAATATCGCTTCTTGATACCCTTGCTCGTTTATTTTATTTTTAATCATGATATTAGGTAGAAGGTTTAAAGATTTTATATGACAGAACTTCCAGCGTATATCCTCTTCTACAGTAACCTTTATTCCTTGTTCCATAGTAGCGGTAGGTCTTGGAAACAAAACAATATTCGCAAAATATGTTGGCTGTAAATCTTTTTCATACACATGATTTCGAGCTTGAGCTCCACGTGATATTTGAAGATACACATTCCCATCCTCTTGAAATTGATTTCTTTCAATCATTTGATGAAGTTCTTCAACTAACTCTTCCTTTGTAAACGGCGGAACAATATTTATTTCCCTCATAGATTTAAAAAAGCGTTCCAAATGTAAGTCTAATAAATGAGGCTTCCCATCGTATAGCCTAAATACTTCATATATGCCATCACCAAATTGAAAGCCCCTCTCCTCTAATGGGACCATCGGCTGTTCTTCCTTCGTATTCACAATTCTTCCGTTAAACAAAATCCAATCTTTATGAGTAGCTTTCATTCCTTTCCACTCCTTTATTCCATGATTGGTTTTATTGTACAACTTATCCACACTTAAAAGAAGGAATTTTCTGTATTTAACTAAACAAAAAAAGTACATCACCTATTTAAAGTGATGCACTCAACCATTCATTTATTTCAAAAAATATTTTTCAATATCATCTAGCATTAAGTTTGCAGCTTTAATACCGCCTGCTGTATTCCAAATTACTTCATCCACTTGGAATACTTTATTGTCTTTAGAAGCCTGCAGCTGCTTAAAGAGTGGGTCTTCTGTCCATTCTTTTGCTAACGTGGTTCCTTCGTTATTCTTATCTGCATCTTTATCAGATGTGAAGTAGAATATGTAGTCCCCATCCATATTCGGAATTTGCTCTTTTGTAATTCCTTTTATCGCAAACTCATCTTTATCTTGTAGTGGTGGTCGCTTAAATCCAATATCATTTAAAACAGCACCTGAGAATGAGTTTTTCTGATAAATACGAACGTCACCTGGTACGAAGCGAATAATAGAAACTTTAGAATTCAATTTATCTCCTAACTTCTCTTTCATTCCTTCAATACGTTTTTTATAATCTTCAAGAGCCTTTTGCCCTTCTTTTTCTTTATTTACAGCTTTTGTATAGAGTGTAAAGTTTTCTTTCCAATCCCCGCGCAATGTTTCAGCGTACACAGTTGGCGCTATTTCGTTCAATTGCTCATATATTTTTTCATGACGCATTTTATTCCCGATAATTAAATCTGGCTTAAGCTTCATAACTGCCTCTAAATTAATATCACGCTCAGTACCTACAACTTTCGTATCTTTTAAATCTTTCGCTAAATGAGGATACCATTCATCACCAGCACGTGGTTTTGTAGTTCCAACTGGTGTTACTCCGACAGCTAAAAGCGCCTCCGCACCCTCATTTGTTAAAACAACTACTTTTTTAGGTGTACCATTTACTGTTGTTTCACCCATTGCATGCTTTACAGTATACGAATCTTTTGCTTTAGCCGATGTATCATTTTCTTTTTTCTCTTCTTTGCTACACCCTGCAATTATTACCATAAGTATCATAATGCAGAACATAAATATTTTTTTACTATGTACCATATGTCCTCCCTAGATGAAATCGATTATCATTAACAATTAAAGATTAATGTATATTACATACATTGTCAATGTATATCAGAAAACTTTTTTAATATATACAATTTAGATTCTATCCGCTATTCAAATGTTTATTTTTAAAATAAAGTGTATAAGTATGAAAATAATAAACGTTCTTAAAATGCGTATCTACGTTATACATAAATACGCATTCATATTACATTATAAATTCATTTCCTAATATTGATTATATTTAATATATGATGGATCATTGTACACCCATTGATTTCCACCAAGGTTCAACCAACCGTTTTGATTAATATATACTAAATAAGATTCTGGATTATTTAATTTACGAATAACTGAAGAAGATGTTGATGGACCACTTCTTAAATTCACATTCGTTCCTTGTATATATGCGACACCAATTGCACTTCCATCACTATTGCTCGTCTTTACAAAATTAATGTACGAAGGGTCATTATACACCCATTGTCCATTTCCTAAGTCCAACCATCCATTACTTTCCTGATATACGACATACGACTCTGGGGAGTTTAGTTGACGAATAACCGAAGAAGACGTTGATGGACCACTTCTTAAATTCACATTTTTCCCAAGTATATAGGCGATCCCCTTCGTTTGTGGTGTTGGCTGGGGATTTGGAGGATTGGGATTTGGAGCAACTCCAAAAATAGCTGCTATCCCATTTGCATACGCTTGACTTAAGTCTTCAATAAATTGTGGATTTTTCAATAAATTAGCATCAAACGTTGTATCAATAAAGGCAGTCTCTGTTAAAATTGCATCCATTGCAGTCTCTCTTAGTACCGCATAATTTGCTTTTTTGGCTCCTCGGTCACGAAGACCGTATTTTGTTAATACAGGATTGACTGCTGCATGCATCTTTTGTTGCTTTTCATATGCGGAACTACTATTAGATAGCGCGTTGTAAATATAACTTTCAAATCCAGTTCCACCGCCACTATTAATGTGAAATGAGATAAAATAATCTGCACCAAATGAATTAGCAATATTAGCACGTTCTGATAAAGAGATAAACACATCACTATCACGTGTCATTTTAATATTGATTGGATAATTTGCAGATAAAATATCTCGCACACGTCTAGCAATTTGAAGTGTTAACTCTTTTTCCACTAACCCATTACCAACAGCACCAGAATCATATCCACCATGCCCTGCGTCTATAACAAGTTTCATATATCTTTTTCGTTCCTTTCTTTATTGTAATAAGCTTTCATTTCTACTCGTCCTATTTTATGTTAATTGTACAAGTTCCGTTACAAGTACAAATAAAAAAACCCCCTTATGTAAGGTGGTTTCTATCGCTTTGCTTTAGCCAATTTAAAATGAATATATACGATTGATAATGGATGTAACGTATGCAAAATAAAAGAAATAAAAGAAATATCCCACCGCCGCTATATAGCAACCCAAACTTCAAAAAGATGTTCAAAAGAGGTGGGAAATACGTTATGTTTTGCAATACAAATAGCATACAAAACAAAATTAAAAATACGGGAATATATTGTAATTCATATGGTCTTCTCTTCTTATACATTCTTTTCCGAATAAAAGTCTGGCATAGTTCTGCTACTATAAAACAACCTCCAACTAATACAAGACCAGAAGTTATCGTCATACGTCCACCTACCTTATATTCATATCATCACCTAATCAATATTCACTATATTTTCTTTACATATATCCCATTTTCCTCAATAAAACCAGATCCCTCTATGAAAGATTTAGCTTGTTCCGTAAACATCTCTTGCAATACTTTTATTTCTTTCACATTTCTCTGTTTCATCATTTCTTCAAATGTAAAATACGTATTTGTCCCGTATCCATAACCTTGATAATCAAAATGAATAATTAACTGTGACAAAATAGCACTCTCTTCTTGAACGCTATAATCTATTACACCAATATATGTATCATCAACCTTTACACAATACTGAACCTTTTTCTCATCTAAGCTGTGTGAATGAAACATTTCTTTTACAGCGCTTTCATTTTCTGTATTTACTTTCTCAAACGTAATCATATGTTGTCCATCCTTTTACTATTATTGTATCAATAATAAATGCAATTTATGAAAAAAACCTTAAGATCGAATGCGACCTTAAGGTTTTTTATTAAACTAAGCTATACGCACGCTTTGTTTCTTCGTGGAACTTATTCGTATCGTATTTATGCTCAACATAAATTTGATGCCATACCATAAACGCAAGTACAGTCCAAATTTTACGGCTATAATCGCCTTTATCTGCACAATGTGCTTCCAGTAAGTTTAATACATACTGTTTTTCGATTAAATGCTCAGTTTTGCTTTCTTTAATAATATTTACAGCCCAATCGTGCATTTCATCTTTTAACCAGTGACGAATTGGTACTGGGAATCCAAGCTTTTTACGATCTAACACGTGATCCGGAACAATTCCACGAGCAGCTTCACGTAATATAGCTTTCGTTGTTCCGTTTGCAATTTTAAATTCTGTCGGAATTTTAGATGCAACGTCAAATACTTCTTTATCTAAGAACGGTACACGAAGTTCTAATGAATTTGCCATCGTCATTTTATCAGCTTTTAATAAAATATCGCCGCGTAACCATGTGAACATATCAATGTACTGCATTTTACTTACATCATCATAATCTTTAATTTCGTTATACAATGGTTTCGTGATATCCATATAGTTAACACTTTCATCGTAATACTTCATTAATTCAGCTTTCTCTTCTTCACGGAAGATTTTCGCATTTCCATAGTAACGCTCTTCGATTGGCGTACATCCACGCTCTAAGAAGCTTTTTCCTTTAAACCCTTCTTTAAGAGCACCACTTAATGCCTTTAGAACACTCTTTCCTGGGCTAGGAATGTAAGAGAACATTTTTAACGAGTTTGGCTCACGATAAATGTTATATCCACCAAATAGCTCGTCTGCACCTTCACCAGAAAGAACAACCGTTACATGTTTACGCGCTTCTTTCGCAACGAAATACAATGGTACAGCTGCTGGATCCGCTAAAGGATCATCCATATGCCAAATGATTTTGGGGAACTCATCCATAAATTCTTGCGCTGTAATGAATACGTTATGGTTTTTAACTCCTAATTTCTCAGCAGTTTCTTTCGCAACATCAACTTCACTGAAACCGCGTTGTTCGAAACCAATAGAGAATGTTAATAGATTTGGATTCATTTCTCTTGCGATAGAGGCAATAATAGATGAATCGATACCACCAGATAAGAAAGAACCTACTGGTACATCACTACGCATATGTACTTTTACAGAATCGTATAATACATCACGAATTGCTTGGATATGCTCCTCTTTCGTTGCGCTTGAAGCGTTGAAATAAGGATTCCAGTAGCGATGGATTTCCATCTCTTTACCGATTTCTTTTACGAAGTAATGACCAGGCTCAATTTTGTTAACATCAATTGTTAATGTTTCTGGCTCTGGACCATATTGGTACGTAAAGTAGTGTTGTAGTGACTTTGGGTTTACCCCTTTGTCTTCCATTACATGCATAATACTTTTCTTCTCAGATGCGAAGAATGTAGTATCACCTTGTTGTGCGATGTATAAAGGCTTAATACCGAAGTGGTCACGTGCACCGAAAAGTGTCTTTTCTTCACGATCCCAAATCATAAATGCGAACATACCACGAAGGTAGTCTACACATTTTTCTTTCATATGTGCATACAATGCAATGATAACTTCTGTATCAGATTGTGTAGCAAAAGTTGCACCTTTTTCAAGTAACATTTCACGTAGTTCTACATAATTGTAAATTTCACCATTAAAAATAATTACATATCGATCATTTTCATAAGTTAACGGCTGATGTCCTGCCTCTAAGTCAATGATACTTAAACGGCGGAAGCCAAATTGTACATGTTCATCACGAAAATATCCTTCGTCATCTGGACCGCGGTGGAAAATCATCGTGTTCATATTTTCAAATTGATGTTTTTCTGTTTCTGAAAACTCTCTAGGGTTTTCACATAAACATCCTACAAAACCACACATACTTCTTACCCTCTTTCAGTTTTCATTCTGTCTCAATACTACTATATCAACCCTATTTATACTAGCATAATCAACTGAATATGGCGACCAAAAACTATAAAAAACTCACTCCATTTCACATTTTTAACATTTTTTTATGAAAACATGAAAACTAGGCACTCACCTTTCTCCGCTTTTGTCATATGATATTGCAAATTGATTTCTAGGAGGTAATACCATGAGTGAAGAAAAAAAAGATTCTTCTCGCCCACCGGTTCGTAATTATTTAAAACAAATTGATGATTTTTTCGAACAAACGCCTCTTCGTGGCGTAATTGCTGATTTAAATCATTTTTTCCAAAAAGGAAACCGTTTATTAACATTCCCAGTAGATTTATACGAAGTTGGTGACGAACTCGTCGTTACAGCCGAACTACCAGGTATACAAAAAGAACAAATTCAAATTGAAATACAAAGCGAATACTTAAAAGTCTCTGTAAAAGAAGATATACTTGAAGAGACGGAAGAAGAACAAACATCTCATAACTATTATCGCCGAGAACGTTCTATTTCAGAAGCGTCAAGAATTATTAAGTTACCATATTTAATTAATAAAAAAGCAACGAAAGCTTCTTATCAAAACGGTGTATTAGAAATTCGCGCACCGAAATTACCACAACAGCATGACATATTATCCATAGACTGAATACTAATAAAAGAAGGGTGCTTAGCACCCTTCTTTTTAAGAAGCTAATCGCTTCATATCACGTATAATATCTTCGTATGGCGTATTGCTAATGCCGCTATATTTTTTCATTACTTTTCCATTTTGATCGACTAAGAAAAATGATGTACCGTGTATTACTTGCCCATTCTCTGGTTTATCTACAAGCGATTGGAAGTTATCTTTTGAAAACTTTGTAATATCCTCCAGTGAATAACCTGTTAACAAGTTCCAGTTACTTGTATCCTCTGTAAACTTTTGAATGAATGCTTTCAAATTTTCTGGTTTATCAAGTTCAGGGTCTACACTAAACGAAACAAACTGAACGTCTAATTTCTCTTCCTTAGCCATTTTCTGTAATTTCGCCATATTAGCAGTCATTGGCGGACAAACTGTTTGACAGTTTGTAAACATGAAATCAGCTACCCAAACTTTCCCTTTTAAATCTTTTGTACCAAACGGCTTTCCTTCTTGATTTGTAAATTGGAAAGTTTCCAAATCCCAGTTTAACGGTTTACGGAGTTTTGCCCCTGAACTGCTACAACCTGCAAGTACAAAGAGACATAACACAACCATAAGACCAATTAACTTTTGATAACGCTTCATTATTAAACCTCTTTTCTCTATCCTTAATTTATGTAAGTTATGTATATCATAACAAAAGTAAACACTATGAGAAAATTGTTTACATCATTTGTTCACGAAATCGTACGAATTTACGTATGTTACTTCTTTATTTCAAGCGAATTACTAGACAAAATATATTTTACTACTATTATTTCTCTAACCATTATTTGCGAAACGAAGTTCATTGTTAAATTTGTAAATAAATCTCCCTATTTTTTTACAATTACTTAAACATTAATCCATGTTAAACACTGTATTCCTTAACAACATTTCGGTACAATACAACTACAACGATTTTAAATGAGGTGATGTTCATGGCAAAGCGCTATGAAAATATGGATAATGCAAGTACAAAAAAATCAATTCGCTCCTTCTTACGTTGGCGTAAAGAGAGAAAGCAAAACAAAAAAGACTTTTCTTTTCTAGTAGAACAATCACCTGTTAAACAAAGTAAATTTCTACTAAATAACTTTAAAAAAACGACTGTCACATGGATTGGTCATTCAACTTTTCTCATTCAAACGAACGGCTTAAATATTTTAACAGATCCAGTATGGGCAAATAAATTAAAGTTAGTTCCACGACTTACTGAGCCAGGGCTCACTATAAAAGAACTACCTAAAATCGATATCGTTCTTATTTCACACGGTCATTACGATCATTTAGACTTTTCATCTCTTCGTCAACTAAATGATGATACCTTATACCTTGTTCCTATTGGGCTAAAAAAATTATTTACTCGTAAAAAATTCACCAATGTAGAAGAATACAACTGGTGGGAAAGTACAACAATTGATGAAGTCTCTTTTCACTTCGTACCTGCCCAGCACTGGACGAGAAGAACATTATTTGATATGAACACCTCTCACTGGGGAGGATGGATCATTGATAATATGACTTCTTCAGAAACCATTTATTTTTGTGGTGATAGTGGTTATTTCCAAGGATTTAAAGAGATTGGCAAACGTTTTTCAATCGATATTGTACTTATGCCAATTGGTGCCTATGAACCAGAATGGTTTATGAAAGTATCCCATGTTTCACCGGAAGAAGCTGTGCAAGCCTATCTAGATATAAACGCTACACACTTTATTCCAATGCACTACGGTACTTTTGCGCTAGCAGATGAAACGCCGAGGGAAGCTGTAACACGGCTTCGTAATAACTGGAATTTACGCATGCTACCGTGGGAACAACTTCATGTTCTCTTTTTGGGCCAAACTTTCACTTATAGCCCTACTGTTCCAGATAAAGAACTAGAAAAAATCACAGAAATCTCTCATGTATAACAGAACTACTTTTTTGAATAATTTATCATATACTATAGAAAATCGAAAAGGGTGTTTTCCATGAACGATTATTTACAGACTCGCTATATCATTAGCGGAAGCGCCTGTATTGCCCTTCTCATTTCTTACTTCATATACACATAAAAAAGCTACTTGAAAATTCATTTCAAGTAGCTTTTTTATTACTCTGCTAAATACATAAAACCAATTGCTCCTGGTCCTGTATGAGTACTGATAACTGGTGTTGTATAGAAAATCTCTGATTGAGTGAATCCATTCACTTTTTCAACAGCAGCTTTTACACTTTCTGCTAAAGGAATTGCTTTAGCATGTGGAATCGCAACAGCTTTCACTACTTTTCCAGCAGTATCTTCCTCGAATATTTTAGCCAATGTTTTTACAATCTGCCCTTGGCTACGTACTTTCGTTACCGGATTATATACGCCGCCTTCTAAACTTGCGATTGGTTTAATATTAAGTAAAGAACCAATAAGTGCTTTACCTTTACCAATGCGTCCACCTTTTACTAAGTTTTCTAATGTATCTACGACAACATATAAACGAGTATTCTTTCTTACTTCATCAATACGTTTTAAAATATCTTCTAGTGAGCATTCTTCTTTTGCCATTTTTGCAGCTTCAATTACTTGATATGCTAAAGCATGTGTAATGAATTGAGAATCAACAACTGTTACTTTTGTATCTGTCATTGATGCAGCGCTATTCGCTGTTGCGACAGTACCGCTCATTCCACCTGTCATATGAATGGAAAGTACTTCACTTCCATCTTCGCCTAGCTTGTCATACATTTCTACAAATGTACCCATAGCCGGTTGTGATGTTTTTGGTAATTCTTCTGATTTAATCATTTCTTCAATAAATTCATCCGGTTGCAAATCTACACGATCTAAGTATGTTTGTCCATTTACAGAAATAGATAATGGTAGAACATGAACATCATACTTCTCAATCACTTCTGGAGATAAATCTGCCGTTGAATCTGTTACAATTTTAATTTTTTGCATATTATATTCTTCCCTTTCCAATACGCTCTCCCTGTTATTATACTAGTATTCCCGATGCTTTCAACAATTTCGAATAAATTTCACCAAATTAATTATATTTTTATACCTAAAATGAAAAAGACAGAGCCTACCTAACTCTGTCCCTGCTGTGTATTATGCATTCTTTTCAAGAGTATTTGTTTTATATACATTTGAATAATCATTCCACTTCAAACAACTTTGTAAATATTCACGGAAAGAGTACGAGACTCTTGGGTTTTTATGTTTTTGAATCTTTGCAATAAACAATTGAAGACGAGACTGAATTAGAAACGCTAATGGATGCTGTGTTTGTAGGACAGGGATTTCAAATATTTTAATACAATTCCCTGTTGCATGAGTAAAATAAAAACTTTTCGTAATCACAATATCAATCCTCTTTTTCGTTGGATTTTTGAACTTCCTCCACTTTATTCTTTAACACGTTTTTTAGTGTAGGTTTCCTATGAATACTAAAATATCCTTAAGCTGCCCCGTTTAGAAGTTAATACTTCATTTATATCCACCTAATTCGAACCCTGTCCTATATATCCTTTGAGACGGGAGTCTTATTACCCATATATAGCTTGATAACTTCAGTATAAACTTATAAAAATGAAAAGTTTGTCTAAATTTTGGAGATTCTATAATTTTTTTCTTCTATATATTGTATACAATTATAGCTAGAGTATAACAAATAAATTAAAAAGTGCCTTTATAACGAGGCACTTTTCGACTGTGTATCTTCTTCTCTTTTCTGTTTTCGTTTACTAACTATCTTTGATAAAGCGATACTAATTTCATAAATACAAATAAGCGGTACCGCTACTAAACTATGTGATAAAAAATCTGGCGGCGATATACATGATGCAATTATAATCAACACGACATAAGCATATCTTCTTATTTTCTGAAGAAATTCTGCCGTCAGAAGACCTATACTCGTTAAAAACATAACAACTACAGGTAATTCAAATATAACAGCAAACGGAACTGTTAAATTTAATACGAAATGAAAATATTTTTCCGTTGTAAACATTGTATTAAACATCTCATTACCAATTGTAGTTAGGAAATGAAATAAAAATGGCATGACGATAAAATAACCGAAAGATAGGCCTGCTATAAATAATATAGACAATACCGGTATATACATTAATGTCATTTTTTGTTCATTGGGCTGTAAACCTGGTTTTACAAATAACCAAATTTGTATCGCAGCAAAAGGAATTGTACAAACGATAGCAAATACTGTAGCAATCGAGAAAAAAATCCACAACACATCACTTGGACCGAGAACAGTTAATTTCATTGGTAAATCTTTTACAAGCCAAAAATAAATATCCTTCGTAAAAGTAAATCCAATAATTAAAAATAATACAAAGGATAATACTGTATATATTACTCGTTTGCGAAGCTCAACAATATGTTCTACTACGCTCATTTCCCGATCTTCCATCTCGTTCACCACACTTTATTTATCCATTCCGAGAAAAAATTCATCAGATTCTTTTATTTATTTTTTTCCTTCTCTTGAAATGCCTCATCAGTCAATTCTTTTGTTGATTTTTTAAATTCTTTTAACGTTTCCCCTAAAGCTTTCCCAATTTCCGGTAACTTTTTTGGGCCGAATAAAATTAACACTGCTACTAAAATTAAAATTAACCCTGGAAAGCCAATATTTGAAAACATTTCCCCATCCCCTTCATAAGTAGATTCCTTGTCCTACTATTCCATAAGTTCATTTTGTCAAAAAATTTTGTAAACGTCAATGTATCCGTTGTCTTTTGTCAAAAAAATTCAAAAATAAAATCAATTATACAAATATCATTTTCTATTCCTTTTGTATATGATATGGTTAAGGAAAATATAACTTATCTCAATACAGTGAAAGGAATTAACATTATGACGCAAAAAATTACAAGAATGACCCAATTTGTAAAAGAAGAAATTGCGAATGCAATTACCCATGGTATCGGTGCCATTTTAAGCATCCCTGCCTTAATCATATTAATTATTCATGCTTCCAAACATGGTACAGCATCTGCTGTTGTTGGTTTTACCGTTTATGGCGTAAGCATGTTCCTTCTATACTTATTTTCTACACTGCTACATAGTATCCATCATCCAAAAGTAGAAAAGTTATTTACCATTTTAGATCACTCCGCCATATATTTATTAATTGCCGGCACGTATACACCATTTCTACTCATTACACTGCGTGGCCCGCTCGGTTGGACTTTACTCGCAATTATTTGGACCCTTGCGATTGGTGGAATTATTTTCAAAATCTTCTTTGTTCGTCGCTTTATTAAAACATCAACATTATGTTATATCATTATGGGTTGGCTCATCATCGTTGCCATTAAACCCCTTTATGAAAATTTAACCGGTCACGGCTTCTCACTACTATTAATAGGCGGCATTTTGTATTCTGTCGGAGCTATATTCTTCCTTTGGGAAAAGCTTCCGTTCAATCATGCCATTTGGCATCTCTTCGTACTAGGCGGTAGTACAATGATGTTTTTCTGCGTACTGTTTTATGTCTTACCCGCAGCATAAAAAAACATAAAAAAAGTTTCAGCTTGTTTAAGCTGAAACTTTTTTTATTACTTATGTAATTGAGATGCAATAATATCTTTTGTATGCTGTGTTAACTCTTTAGCATCCATACTTGCATATTCTTCAGGTGTAATTGGCTTAGAAATCGTTACTGTTGCATGAGCTGGTTTCATACGATTTCCATTCGCTTCAAACATTTTATATGTACCATCTAACGTTACAGGTAAGATTGCTACACCAGATTTTACTGCTAAGTGAAAACTACCCGCTTTAAACTCTCCAATTTCGCCACCCTTACTTCTCGTTCCTTCAGGGAAAATTACGATAGAATGTCCATTCTTTAATAGTTCAATTCCATCTTTAATTGCCTTAAGAGATTGACGGCGATCGCTGCGGTCCATGAACACACAATTCATTAGTTCCATCCATGTTGGTACAACCGGAAACTTTTTAATTTCCGCTTTTGAAACGAATCCAATTGGCTTATTTAAGTAACCTAGTAAAACAGGAATATCCATATTACTTTGATGATTACTTACAACTAGCACCGGCTTGTCTTTTGGAACATTTTCAAGTCCCTTTACTTCTACAGTCGATCCAGTTACACCCACCATTTTCTTACCAAACCAGTTTGTTGTTTTATACACAACACTATCTTTTTCTTGCGGTGACATCGCATTTGCTTTTCTTTTTATACGCCACAACCTTGGTGTAATCGCAATTACGATTAAAATTAAATAAAAGATTTTAAAAAACGTTTGAATCATACAGAACCCCCACCTATTATCATTCCGACCTTCATTATACTAGACAAACGAAGGAAAAAGAAGAAAAAATGTCCAAACAACAAGTGTTTGGACATTTTGAAGTTTTCTATATTAGAAACGTTTTGCTAATTCGCGTGCATTTACAATTGCTGCTTCTTTAATGTCTTGTGCTTTTTCAGGATTTGCATTCATTCCTTCAACTGCAATATATTCAGTGTCTGATACACCCATGAATCCTAATACCGCATTTAAGTGATTGCGACCGAAGTCCATAGATGCGTATGCTCCTTCAGAGTAAACGCCGCCTGTAGCTTGAATATGAAGTGCTTTTTTGCCTTCTAGTAAGCCAACTGGACCATTTTCAGTATATTTGAATGTTTTACCTGCGATTGATAAGTTATCTAAGTATGCTTTCACTACTGCTGGGTAGCTGAAGTTCCACATTGGAGTCACGAATACATAACGATCTGCATGCATAAATGTTTCTAAGTTATTGTTCATTGCTGCAACTTTTTGTTGCTGATTTTCACTTAAAGTTTCGAATCCTTCGCCTGCTGCAAATTTACCCCAAGCAGCGAATACGTCTGCATCGATTGCTGGTACAGTTGTATTGAATAAATCAATTGTTACAACTTCGTCTTGTGGATGTTCGTTTTTATATGCTTCGATGAAAGCTTCTCCTACTGCCATACCGAAAGAACCTTCTGCTGAATTTGGATTTGCTGTAATAAATAGTACTTTTGTCATTGTATTAGCTCCCTTTTACACATTTTATCTTTAATTTGAGATTTATAATTCAAAAGTAAATAACTTACCTTATGTAAGTATAATACAAAAAGTTATGTTTGATGTCAATAAAAAATAGCTACTTTTTTTTCGTAAGTTAATGATTTATTTTGTTTCTTTAAAATTTAGTATATAGATATTTAGAATTCCTCATGCAAAAAGGCTATCTCTATACATTATAGAGATAGCCTTTTATTACATATTATTTTTGAAAAACATGTTTCACTTTTTCAGCTGGAATGTTACTTCCGCCTCTACCTTTTACATCTTCAATCATCATTGTAATGACCATATCTGGTGAATTTAAATCAAATGCAGCGAACCAGCCTAGTTCTTTTCCTTCGGCCTCTTTGGATACTTTTAATTCCGCTGTACCTGTTTTGCCAGCAAGAGTCATACCATCAATTTTAGCAATTTTTCCAGTACCATCTGGATCGTTAATTACTTTCGTTAAAGCCGTTTTCAATATATCTTGATTTTCTTTAGAAATCACGTTCTCTTTCCAAACTTTTGGTTGTTTATCTGTTTTAATAAGATACGGTGACGGAATCTTTCCATCATTTACAATCGGTGCATACGTTAAAGCTAAATGAAGAGGAGTCATTAAGACTTGTCCTTGTCCATATCCTGTATCTGCCATTTGAATATCATTTTTTATGCCATCATTTGCGATTTTAGAAGCTGGGAATCCGTATTCAATTGGTAATTTCTCATCAAATCCGAATTTTTTCGCCTCAGCCATAAATTTATCTTTTCCAATTTTCAAAGCTTCTTGTGCGAAATAAATATTATCCGAGTATTTCATTGCCTTATCAAAATCAATCGGATTCGCATCTTTTACACGTGTTACGTAATAATTGCCCCAAGAAGAATCTTTCGTCCATTTCAGTCCTTCAATTTTCAATTCTTCTTTTGGATCGATTGTTTTTGTTTCAAGACCAATTGCACCTGTAATTGGCTTAAATACAGAACCTGGTACCGATAATTGTGTAAATCGATTCGTCATCGGTTTTTTCGGGTCATTATTCCAAGCCTCGCGTTGTGCTTTTGATGTTCCTCGTGCAATTAAATTAGGATTATAAGCTGGACTACTTACAAGAGCAATTGTTTCTCCACTTTTCGGATTAATTGCCGCACTTGAACCAGCTTCTCCCTTCATTTCATTATACGTTTTTTCTTGAACAACACTATCGATAGTTAAAGTTACATTTTCTCCATCAACAGCATCTGTTTTCGCTAAATTTTTAATTTCTTTTCCTTGTGCATCTTCCATGAAGACACGGCCACCTTTTTTCCCGCGTAGCTGTTCTTCCAATACTTGCTCTAATCCAGCTTTACCAACTGGATCATCTGCTTGATAACCTTTCTTTTGAAGCGTCTTTAAATCTTCAGCATTTACCTTTCCGATATAACCAGTTAAATGCGCTGCCGCTTCTCCTAATGGATATGTACGAACATTTACTGGTTTTGTTGAAACACCTGGTAAATCGATGTACGTATTTTGCGTTGCCCCATCAGGTAAAATTCCAATTGGTACGAGATACCCTGGTTTTACCCATTTAGCAGCTAGTTTTTGATCAATTTCTTCTACAGACATATTTAACAACTTCGCTACTGTTTCTTTCGTTTGCGGAGCAGTAGCGTCTAATTTTTCTGGAACGATTCCGATCTCAGAAGCTTTCCCATTCGTCGCAAGACCTTTTCCATTACGATCGTAAACTTCACCACGTTTTGGTTGTGTTGCCTGCATACGCACTTTACTATCTTTCGTCATGCCAGGGAAAATGAAATCAGGAGTCCAATCTATTTTCCAAGATTCTTTATCTCCATCTTTTTCTTTCACCATTTTTGCTTCATGGCCAAAAGAGATATTACCACCAACTGTATCCATACTTACTTTAAAAGGAACAGGACCTTCATCTTTTTTATCTTCTTTTACTTCTCCTGCTTCTACTTTTAAGTTTTTCACTTCAATGCCAGAATAAATTTTTTCATATTTCTCAGTGAACTCTTTCTTTGAAATATCTTTTTTTGCCTTTTCTGATAATTGATCATACATTTCTGCAAATTTTTGTTTATTCCATGCTTTTGTATATGTATCAAACGCTTCTTGTGGTTTTTCTTCTTTACCGCATCCAACTAACATGAACGTTAAGCAAAGAAAAAGAATCCCCCATATCTTTTTCAATCGATTCTCCTCCTCTTTCTATATGAATACTTTTGAAAATTTTAGCATTTTTACATGCTAGATTTCATTATAGCACTATTGAATATCATCTATAAACTTATATTAATGAATACAAATAAAAAGATTGATGTGAATTTCACATCAATCCTTCTTATTATTGTTGCTTCTCATATACATGATAATAGTACGTATAAGGATTCTTTTCATCCGTTAAACCTTTTTCAACAAAAACTTCTTTCCAATTTGTCATATCCATTTCTGGGAAGAATGTATCTCCTTCAAATGCATGATGGATTTTTGTTATATATAACTTGTCTACGTAAGGTAAAAAGAGATCATAAATTTGTGCTCCGCCGAAAATAAAGATTTCCTCTTCATTTTTGCATAGTTCAAACACTTCTTCTACAGAATGTGCTACTTCACAACCTTCAACACGATACCCTTCATTACGTGTTACAATAATATTACGTCTTCCAGGCAGTGGTCTACCAATCGCTTCGTAGTTCTTTCTGCCCATAATAAGTGAATGGCCCATCGTTGTTTTCTTTACATACTGCAATTCACTTGGTAAACGCCAAGGTAAATTATTATCTTTACCAATTACTCTATTCTCGTCCATTGCGACCATAAATGAAACAATCATTTTTTCATCTCCTCTACAATTATACTGCAACCGGTGCTTTAATTGCTGGGTGTGGATCATATCCTTCAATCGTTAAATCTTCCATTTCAAAATCAAACACAGATTTCACATCTGGATTTAATGTAAGTTTCGGGAATGGACGTGGTTCACGTGCCAATTGCTTTTCTACTTGTTCAAAATGATTCGTATAAATGTGTGCATCTCCAATTGTATGAACAAATTCTCCCACTTCAAGACCACATTCATGTGCGATTAAATGTGTTAGTAATGAGTAACTTGCAATGTTAAATGGAATTCCAAGGAATATGTCACCACTTCTTTGATATAACTGACAAGAAAGTTTGCCATCCGCTACATAAAACTGGAATAGCGTATGACAAGGTGGTAATGCCATACTTGGTACATCTTCAGGATTCCAGGCAGAAACAATTAAGCGACGGGAGTCTGGCGTTTTTTTAATCATTTCAATTACATCTTTTAATTGATCAAGCGTCTCACCAGCTGTCGTTTTCCAGGCACGCCACTGCTTTCCGTATACATCTCCTAAATAACCATATTTATTCGAGAAATCATCATCTTCTAAAACGTTCTTTTTAAACAATTCCATTTGCTCATCGTACTGCACTTTAAATTCCTCATCTTGTTGTGAGCGAAGACCGAAATCAGTCATATCAGGACCAGTATACTCATCGCTTTCTACCCAGCTCTTAAACGCCCATTCATTCCAAATATTATTATTATGTTGCAATAAATAGCGAATGTTTGTATCACCTTTCATAAACCAAAGCAGTTCACTTGCTACTAGGCGAAATGGCACTCTCTTTGTCGTTAATAAAGGAAATCCTTTACTTAGATCGAAACGCATTTGATATCCAAATACAGATACAGTACCTGTCCCTGTACGATCTTCTTTCTTCGTACCGTGCTCCATTACATGACGGCATAAATTTAAGTATTCATATTCAGCATGTTTCATATGTAAGAAAACCTTCTTTCAATCTTATATGAGATTTATCATAACATGAAAAACAGCGAATTTAATAATCCAAATTAATAAAAATTCTTTCAATATTTCTTACAAAATTATTAACTTTCAATATTAAAAAAGGTTTTCACTTTTCTATTACAGAAAGTATAGTGCGGAACATAAAAATTATATTTGGAGGTTGGAAGCATGTCTAAAATCAAAACTCCTGTTTTAAGTACGTTACAACATAAGGTTGAGAAGATGATGAAGGATTTACACGTTCCTGGAGCGGCTGTAGCTGTTATAAAAGATGGTGAGGTCATTATTTCAGAAGGTTTCGGCTATCGTAACATAGAGAAAAAAGAGGCTGTTACTCCGCAGACACGATTCGCAATCGGTTCTGCGACGAAAGCATTCGGTACGCTTTCATTAAGCTTATTAGCACAGCAAAAAAAGTTTAATTGGGATACTCCTGTCCAAACTTACGTACCTAACTTCTCTCTATCCGATATGCTCGCTAACTCGCAAGTTACAGGACGAGATTTAGCTTCTCATCGTACTGGGGTAAGTCGTCACGATGCTCTTTGGTACAGTTCTTCCTTAACTCGAAAAGATCTTGTTGAAAAAATAAAACATTTATCACTTGATGCACCGTTCCGCACAGCATTTCTTTATAACAACTTAATGTATGCGACAATTAGTTATATTGTAGAAAACATTACGAATCAAACGTGGGAGCAATACGTTGCAGAACATATTTTAGAACCTTTAAATATGAGGCATACAAACTTATCTGTTACAGACTCACAAAATACAGATGATTACGCATTACCTTACACTGAAGATAATGGTGAAATGAAAGAAATTCCATTCCGAAATATTGATACAGTTGGAGCGGCTGGATGTATTAATTCTACCATTGAAGATATGGCAAAATGGGTTTTGCTTCATTTAAACGAAGGAAAAACAGAAAATCATGATTTGATTTCTACTGAACTACTCCAAGAAATGTATACACCACACACTCCAATCCCGGATCAGCCAATGTTATCAACAAGTGAATCACCATTAAATAGCTATGGACTAGGTTGGTTTATTAGTGCTTACCGCGGTTATAAACTTATTCATCATGGTGGTAATATTGATGGATTTTCTGCACTTGCGTCATTTATGCCCAACGAAAATATCGGTATTATCGTATTAACAAATTCAGGGCAAACTGTACTCCCTACTTATATTACAAAACATATTTACGACGAACTTCTCGGACTAGAATATATCGACTGGCATGAACGCGCTGTAGAAGATAGTGAAAAAATGAAAGAAATGATGAAAGAGGCAACTACATCACTTCCCGAACCAATAAAAGGGACTACCCCTTCTCATGCATTAGATGACTACACTGGAACTTTTGAGCATCCCGCTTATGGAACACTGAAAGTATACAAACAAGATGATTTCCTACATGTACAATTTATGGATATGGAATTTCAGCTAAAACATCATCATTACAACATCTTCTCAGCATCAATTAGTTTGTTCCAAATGAAAATGGGGCTTTTATTCGCTTATGATATGAATGTAAATGGTGAATTCCCGACTCTTCAATTACACGTACCTGCAACTTTAAGTACTCAGCCTCTTACATTTACGAAAATTAAATAACAAATTAAATAGAGGGAAGATTACTCTTCCCTCTATTATTTCGGAATTAGAAATTCACCTTGCAACCAATCCTATTATTGAATTTAATAAATAAAATGAGGATAACCCAAATGCTAAATTATTTATCGTTTTCTGACAGAAGACTCCTTCCTCAAAAATGTGAAGGTGTGAAACACCAATTTTAGGTGGGAGATGAATGTCAGTAGGCGTAAGCCTACGTTTTTTTGTATACTGTAGATATACGATGAAAAAGTGAGGTGCAACCTATGTTAGTAAATAAAGCATATAAATTTCGTATCTACCCGAATAAGAAACAAGAAATATTAATTGCTAAAACAATCGGTTGCAGTCGCTTTGTATTTAACTATTTCCTTGCTCTTTGGAATGATACGTATAAAGAAGCTAGAAAAGGGTTAACCTACTTTTCTTGCTCTGCCAAGCTTACTCAATTAAAGAAGCAACAGGATACGATTTGGTTAAAAGAAGTAGATAGTATCGCTCTTCAATCCACATTAAAAAACCTCGCAGATGCTTTTTCACGTTTTTTCAAGAAACAGAATGATATGCCTCGATTCAAGTCTAAAAAGAATACAGTTCAATCCTACACAACTAAGCAAACAAACGGAAACATTGGAATTGTAGGCAACACAATAAAATTACCGAAACTTGGCCTTGTTCGCTTTGCTAAAAGTCGTGAAGTAGAAGGGCGTATCTTGCATGCAACGATTCGTCGTAACCCAAGTGGTAAATACTTTGTATCTATCTTTGTTCAAACAAGCGTACAAGAAATGCCTAAAACTGATTCCACTTATGGAATTGATGTTGGATTAAAAGATTTTGCCATTCTTTCTGATGGCACAACATACAAGAACCCTAAATTCTTCCGTACATTAGAAGAGAAGTTAGCGAAAGCACAACGTATCCTTTCTAGAAGAACAAAAGGTTCTTCGAACTGGAATAAACAACGTGTGAACGTTGCACGAATCCATGAACATATTGCAAATGCAAGAGCTGATTACTTACATAAACTTTCTACTGAAATCATCAAAAACCACGATGTTATCGGTATGGAAGACTTACAAGTCAGTAACATGCTCAAAAATAGAAAGCTTGCAAAAGCGATTAGTGAAGTATCTTGGTCACAATTTCGGACTATGTTGGAATATAAAGCAAAATGGTATGGCAAACAAGTTGTTATAGTATCTAAAACATTTGCTTCTAGTCAATTATGCTCCAATTGTGAATACAAAAACAAAGACGTTAAAAATCTAACCATTCGTGAGTGGGATTGCCCTTCTTGTGGCGCACATCACGATAGAGATCGAAATGCAGCACTCAATCTTAGAAATGAAGCAATTCGTCTCTTAACCGTAGGAACTACGGGGATAGCCTAATGAATTAGAAACCGTTAGGTTTCTGTACTTAGGAATCTCCCACTTCAAACAGTCCGTGAGAATGTTAAGTGGTGAGTAGTTCAACAAAACAGCTTAATGAACAAGCCATGCATTAATTATTATATTCCCTCAAAGGAAAAGACTTTCTTATTACCGATTCAATGAATGTGGAAGAACATCATTATTATTGGTGCGTTTATTTTTCTTATCTTTCCATATAAATTTTTTCAAACACATAAAAACAGTAACTGAAATAGCGACTCCAACTGTAACATCTGAAGCAAAATGGGCTCCTACCACAATACGACTCATTGGTACTATTATCATCCATAAAAGAATGAGAATCCAAACACCTATTTTTTTCTTTTTAACGAAGCAAAGTATTCTGGTAATAAACTAAACCAAATGACTAACGCTGCATTAGCACTATGGCCTGAAGGGAATGACATAAACTCATCACTTTTAGCAATTCCTTGAGGTATAAACCATTTTGAAAATCCTTCAAATGATCCAATAGAAATCATATGCCGATATCGTTCTCTACCCCAACCTAGTTTTATTAGATTAAATGTAATTAACACAATAACTACACTTAATAATCCAATTAATGCAATGTCTCTCAATCTTGCATCATCGTATCTACTCCATGATTTAGAAATCATATAACAAGCTACTATAAAGCAAAGCATAAAAATTGGAATTAAATATTTTGAAATGGTTAAATAATTTACTAGCATAAATGAAGCTATAAAAGCGAACAAAAGAATGATTACTCCATAGCCAATTCCAGATAGATAATACCCTCTTGAACCTTTATTCTTTCTAGTTTTAAATAAATACATACTAGAAAATAAGGCAATAAGCATAGCTGGAATTTCTCCTATAGCTTGTAAAAAAAGAGCAATCTTATTAGTTGGTTCATATAAACTATTGGATATTTGTAAGTCTGTAAATGCAAAGATACATAGTAAAATAGCGAAGCTGGAAATTAATATCACTTTTCTATTTCCCATCATTTCTCCTACTTTCCACTATGCTTTAATATAAAATTCCCCATCTCAATTGCTAAATCTTCACTTTGAGGATAAACCCCTACATTATCTCCATAAGCGTGCCCTAAACCACGATAAAGGACCGTTTCAGTATCCACTCCTTTTTTAGTCAATTTAGCTGCATACGCTAAACATTCTATCATTAAAAAATCATGCTCTCCTACCGTAATAAATGTACTTGGATAGTCTGGGGATACATCAACATATGGACTTAAATACTTCGAATGAATTTCTTTCGTACCAAGTACTTCTGACATACCTCCAACCATTGAATGCATTATATTAAGCATTTTTTCTAATCCTTTTTTATACTTAGGAGCAATTTCATATTTATCTATACTCCAAGAATAAAATTCATCTTCATAATCACACATATTAATTGTAGGATACAGAAGCAACTGTCCCTTCACGTACTTCCTACCATCTTCCATATCTTTAGTTGTACAATACTGTGTTAAGTTCCCTCCTGCACTATCACCAGCAACAAAGATATTATTCTTATCACCGCCTAGTATTTCAGCATTTTCATAAATCCACTTTAAAGTAGTGTAGCAATCTGTATGCCCAGTTGGAAAAGGATTTTCCGGAGCTAATCGATAATCCACAGAAACGGCTAGTATATCTGTTTTTTCTACTATCAATTTCACAAGTTCTTCTACTACATCTGGTGATCCTGCCATAAATCCACCACCATGAATAAAGTATAAAACTGGCGCATTCTCTTGTTTAGAAACACTGTTATAAATTCTTATCGGAATATCATATCCATCTTCCGCTTTCACTGTTTTATGCGTAATATTAACGTCTTTAGTGACAATTGGAACACTCTTAATTCCATTAAATTGTTTTCGCATATTCCTTACCGATTTTTCAGAAGCGTCCATTTTCATCATATTTTTAGGCATAAACCTCATTACATTCATTTGAACCTTCGTGTCCTTATAAAGACGTGGATCCATCGCTCCTTTTTCATCACAATCTGGTATGTTTTTTACTAAAACTTTCGCCCCCTGTACATTAATGATTTCTTGTTTTTCTTGAATTTTTTCTAATAGGTTTAAGTCATATTTTCTAGTCATCTAGTATTCATCCTCCCTTGTTTTAAACGCTTTCATTTCTTCAGATTAGATAAATCTCTATTGAATCTCACTTCATTTACTATTACTAAATAAAAAACGTTCCATGTACAAAATGTAACATGAAACGTTTTTTTATTGTTGTTCATATTTGATTCGATTATTGTCATTTTTTGATATGATATTTTTCCTATACTGTAATGGTGTATATCCGTATTTTTCTTTAAACTGTGAAATAAATGATTTTACATTTGGAAATCCGTGTTTCACTGCTATATCTTGTATAGAATTTGTACTATTAATAATATCTTCATACGCTTTATAGAGCCTGTATCTCGTTAAAAAAGTGGTGAAATTTGATCCGAACGATTTTTTGAACATACGGGAAAAATGTTCTTCACTTACAAAAAAATGTTTAGCTACATCTTTCAGTTTAAGTTCTTCATCATAATGTTTATAAATATACGTAATCATTTCTTTCTGTTTATTTCCAAGTTGATAATTATTGTCTATACTCTCTCCTTCTTTGCAATATCGCAATAGAATATAAACAATTTCATAAATTAAACTATTAATTTTTATGTAACTTAAATCATCAGAATTTGTGACTAACTCCTTTAATTCATAAAATATTTGCTGGAGGTTAGTTTTCTGAACAACTGATTCTTTTATATTAAATCTATATTTATCAAAATCTCCATTTACCTCTTTAAGAAATTCATAAGAAATAATTAACATCATTACTGCACAACTTGTATTTTCAACTTTTTCGAATTCATGAACATCGCCACTATTCACAAAAATAAATTCGCCAGCGGATACTTTCTTTTTTTGCCCATTCACATACAAGAAAACCTCTCCATATACGACTAGGCTAATTTCAATACTTCTATGCCAGTGAGGAGGAATATAATAGTGAAAACCAGTAGGTAACATCGTATCATCTATATATTCAACCATCCCTGGAATTCTACCGCGTACTTTTATTTCTTCATATTTACCTTGCCTGATTTTCAATAGTCCACCCCCTTTTTATATTATAAAGTGAAACTTTAATCAGTGGGGATTTTGTTCATCCCCACTGATTATTAGCCTTCACCAATCGAGCGTTTACGGGCAGCAGGGCTTCCACCTAACTTCTTTGCTCAAGCCGAATTTTGAGGTGGGAGTTTTACTGCCCGGCAAATAGCGGGATAAAGTAGACGTCAAGGTTTTCATTCCTTCATAAAAAAACTACATACATAGTATGTAAAGAGACCGTCTCATGAGTTATTTACAAATAGCAGGTGTGAGATTTCCCACCTGCTATCCTTATTTTTTATTCATCATTTCACTATCAAACCAGATTGGCTTTGATAATTCAAAGTTTTTATGATCCTCTAAAACTATAGTAAGACGTTCTAACGTATCATCTAACATATGCGGTGCTGCTCGTAAACTCCAGACAACTGAAGAAAAAACCGTCATGCCAACGTAAACCGCATATAATTTCCAAAACTCCTCTGGTATTCTCCCATTAAAGTATCCTTCTATTTGTCCGATTGAATACGGGATACTAATGTCTCTTGCAAATAATGCTATTTTTACGAAATCATGAAGTGGGTCGCCCCAGTCGTAGCCATTAAAATCAACAACACCTACATATTTCGCATCACGTACAATTATATTTTCTAAATGAAAATCATCGTGTTGAAATCGATTTGGGCGGTTCTTTAAATATTTTTCATTTTCATCTATAAACTTTATGATTTTATCATCATTTTTAATTTGTATTCCGCATGTTTTATATGCCTCTACATATTTTCGATGTTTTTTCATTGCTCTTTCATACCATGGGAGTATATCCTTAGGAACTTCATGTGTATGCATTTTTGCTAAGTCTTTTCCTGCTGCTATACCAATATCATATTGTTCTCTTGGCGTATATGTAGGCAATAGCTTCTTAGCATCTTCTCCTTCTAAATATGAAAAAATACTATAACATAAATCTTCTTCCTCCAATATACCGAGTTCAATTGGTCTTTGAGCCTGCACGTTACGTTTTACCATTTCATTTAAAATTTGAAACTCTATTTTTTTCCTATCATACTCTTTTATATCACCTGTCCGTAATAAATATTTTTCATCATCAGTAGTCGTAATAATATATTTTTTATCAGGAGAGAAACCTTTAGAGATTTCTTCAATATTTGCAGCATCTTTTACTATTTGTATATTGTTTTTCCACGTTGTAATTATCTTCATGTCTATTCTCCTTACATTTCTGTATTCGCTGTATACGCAACCTCTACAATAAAGCCCTTCGGGTCATAAAAGTCTATTGTATAGTAACATCCGAATAATGATTCATTTCAATTGGACCACGTATAACCTTCACCTTATTGCCAGTAAGAAACTTTGCTACCTAAAATTCAATATGATGAATACCTGCTCAAAGTTTATTTATATTAAGAATGTGCCGCCTGTACTACTTGCACAATTTCCCCTGGCGTATTAACCATATAATCTGGCGCGTCTCCTTTTACTGTCTCAATTACGTCATACCCCCAAGAAACCCAAATGACATTCACACCAGCTTTTTTACAAGCTGCAATATCACGTTGTTCATCACCGACATACAACATATCTTGTTCTGTTAGCTTTTTCGACTTTAAAAATCTTTTAATCATTTTATCTTTACCAAACAAATTTTTAGAACAATACACTTCTTGAATATTTCCTATGCCATTACTATGTAAAAATGCCCTAATATGCTCTTCTGAGTTCGAAGATATAATCGCAATCCCGTAGCCTTTTTTATGTAGTTCATCTAATACATCTTTCATCCCATCGAATAAAACGAGATCTTTTATGGTAGGTTGATATAATTTATAAAACTCTAACGCCAATATAGGAAGTTTATAAAGTGGTACATCGAGTTTTTTACATCTTTCAGAAATAGTCAATTTTCGTAAAGGCTCAATTTCTTCCTCACTCACTGTCTTATATCCATGCTTTTCAGCAAGTTGATTATAAATCGGTACAAATATATTTTGTGAATCTACTAATGTGCCATCAAAGTCAAAAACGATATATTTTTGCATCCCCATACTCCCTTTTCTTTTTTCCTAAACCTATGTTATTCAACAACATAAATGTCTTACCCTTTCATACACATAAAAAAAGAACAAGATTTTCTCTCGTTCTTTTTAAGACAACCATTTCGGCGGTACATTCGTATTCCAATAAATATTTCCTAACTCATGGTGTCCTGAATATCCATCATCAAAACGATGATAGTGGAAATTAAAATAATATCCATCTTGCGGTGGATGATCTCTCCTCACATGAAATCGCAGTAAGTCATTTCCTGATTTCGTGTCATAAACATGAAAAATCTTTTCATTATTTCCACCAGCTGGTTTTTGAGAAATCGCTAATGATTGTAACGATTCTTCTGGCACATCATTTGCAAGTTCCGCAATTGCCTCTTCAATTTTAGGTAATACAATATCTTTAAATTCATCTTCAATTACAGGCCCAATTTTAGAGCCGAATTTTTGCATAGATTGCTTCTCTGCTTCTTGCATCGCATAGTTAACAAAAGTATCGGTGGTTAACCTATCATTTGTTTCTTCATATGTATAGGACGTACTCTCCAAATTTTGTTGCCCAGCTGTGCTCGTAGGCTTGTCCGCAGCTTTGGCATTATCAAGTAATATGGAAGGAGGCGTCACTAAACCAAACGTAAATACGGTAATTAATGCGACTAAGGTTTTTCTAAACCAATTTGGCATTTATGTTCCCTCCCCTTTCACTCATTATATTTTATATAACGGTTGTTTCTTCTATTATACAAAATGATTGTAATTTTTGCACTTTACAATTTTGTTAACGTTCACATATTTTTCACTTGAATATGAAATTGTAAGATTTCATACACTATAAATACAACAACAATGAGGGGGACAATCAGATGACTTTAGATGTCGTGTACTCAGCCGCAAGCATACTCCTTTTAGTATATTTTATTTACCAGTGTGTTACAGACTAGAAAAAGAGCCGCTTCCGGCTCTTTTTCTATGGTAAAAATACAATCCAACCAATGAATACTATAAAAATAACTCCAATAATTACTGCTGGTAATAAATAAAACTGAGAAAGGATGACCGTCCCGTATATGAATACGACTGGAAGTAGCAAATAACGATCCGCCTTCCACCTTAATAATAGTAATTCTCCTTCATCACAATATAAATGTAGAAACATTTTCTTCGTAAATTCATTCCAATAATCACGCGCATAGCGAGAAATAGCAACTATAGCAAATACAAGAATAATAGCTGTTATCCACTGCGGAGTCACGATAATACCTACAGTACTTATACATACAATTTGAACATAAAACATTAAAGCACTACTTGTACGCAAAAATTCTTTTAAAAAAGCTTCTACAATACGCGAATCAGAATTTTTTCCTAATATCTTTTTAGACCGAGGGAACATCCACGGTTTTTTATTCGAACTACTTGGCTTAGCTGCATGACCACCAACTTGCATAATCCCTACAGTCCAGCGCATACTTTCTTCTTTTTCTTTCTCAACTTCTTTAAAAAAGAACTTTTTATAATTCATCTTTTCTTTTACTAAGACTACAGTAAGTACAGCTACTAGGCCGGTAAATAATATGAAATACAATGGATTTTTAAAAATAAAAAATACACTGATTCCAAAATAGACTAAACTTAAAGAAAATATAACATCTTTTATAATCAATAAAACCCATCGTTTCCCCACACGTACATTTATGAATCTCGTCAACAACGATAGCATAAATCGAAAAACAGTAAAGAACATCCAGAACAGTACGATTTGTATAATTGTCGCTCCCATACTTTTCATCAATATAGGCAGCATAATGAACACTACAATTGCGTTCGTTATTGCAATCCGAATTAACGTATATATAATGCCAAGCTTCATTAATTTTCGCATATGATTTGGGTATGAAATTAAAAATAAACTATCTGCTTGTTCAAAAAATGAGCGAACTCCTCTTGAAAATGTGACAAAATAAAACGCAAGTAAACCTAACCCAAAATAAATGGTCTCTTCCATCGATAATTCTTTCATCCATAGTGAACGATAATAGATCCCCGCAAATATAAGTGCTGGAATAATAATATATAATGCTACTGTCCAATCTGTTACAGAACGAATCGCTTTCCATTTTCTTTGCAATTCATGACGTAACCTTTTATTAAACTGTTGTTTAATCATTTTGTTCCCGCCTTACAATTGCATCGAAACAATCTAACAGTGTACTTCCTGGCATTTCTGCTAACGATTGGATCGCCTCTAAATGCCCATCTGCTACTAATGTACCTTGCGAAATGAGTAAAAATCTTTCACAAATTCTTTCAGCTGTATCCAGCACGTGCGTACAAAGTAATATACCTGCTCCTCGCTCTTTTTCTTTATATAAATAATTCAAAAAGTCTTTCGTGGCTACTGGATCTAAACCGATAAAAGGCTCATCAATAATATAAAAATCTGGCTCTGTTAAAAATGCTAATATTAGCATCGATTTTTGTTTCATACCTTTTGAAAATTTTGATATGTATTCGTGTATATGTTTTTCCATTCGAAACGTATGTAATAATTCCCTTGCTTTGTCCTCCCAATGTCCCTCTTCATTTCCACGGGCAGCCATTAACAATTCAATATGCTCCCATAAAGTTAAATAATCATAATAAGTGGGATGCTCCGGTACATATGCATATGGATTTTTCTTTTCACCAAACGAGATTTCACCATCCATATTGACAAGCAAACCGAGTATCGACTTAATTGTCGTACTCTTTCCTGCGCCATTTGCACCAATAAGAGCCACTAACTCGCCTTTTTCAATTGCAAATGCAATATCATGAACTGTCTTTTCACCAATTTCATATCCGGCTGAGCGGATATTCACCTCTAACATAATACTTACCTTCTTTCCATTTACATTACAATCAAGGAAAATGATAACATATCCCTCTTAATATAGTATTATATCACTTCTGATATATTTATTTCTGTAGCAGGAAAAAGCATATTTCAAGAGAATACTTAATGTTTGTAGATTTTAATTTAAATTGAAAGGACTATAACTATGACAAACATTGAAGCAATATTCATTGATCGTGACGGAACAATTGGCGGTGATACTACAATACATTATCCAGGTTCTTTCACATTATTTCCTTTTACAAAGGAATCTTTACAAAAGTTAAAAGCCCAAAATATTAAACTATTCTCTTTTACGAATCAACCAGGTATCGCGGATGGAAAAGCAACTGCGAATGATTTTACGAAAGAATTAAAAGAGTTTGGTTTTGATGATATTTATCTATGTCCTCATAAACATGGTGATGGATGTGAATGCCGCAAACCGAGCGCAGGTATGCTCCTGCAAGCAGTGGAAAAACATGGGCTTGATTTAACAAAATGCGCTGTAATCGGTGATCGCTGGACGGATATTGTTGCTGGGGCAAAAGTAAATGCAACGACTATATTGGTTCAAACTGGCGCTGGATATGATGCTTTACATACATTCCGAGATAAATGGGCACATATTGAACCAAACTACATCGCAGAAAACTTTGAAGATGCTACAAATTGGATTTTAAATCATCAATAAAAAAATTAAATGAGACGTCTTCACATTGAAAACGTCTCATTTAACTATATATATTTCAAAAAGTTAATTCATAATGGAAATAACGATTATCTCTCAAGTATCCATTTTCAGCGTATAATCGCTGAGCTGATAAATTATCAATCTCTGTTTGTAATTTCACACCTTTTGCGCCATTTTCTAAGGCAAATTCTTTTGCAGCTTCTAACAATTTTTTACCTGTTCCGGCTCCGCGCTTCGCCTTTTGTACAAACAGATCATTTAAAATCCATAACTCTTTCATCGAAATAGAAGAAAATGATGGATATAGTTGCGTGAATCCGATATATTCTCCATCTTCAACTGCCACGAAAATAATGGATTCTTTTCTCTCGATTCGATTTCGTAAAAACACTTTTGCTCCTTCAATATCGGAATCTTGTCGATAAAATACGCGATAGTTATTAAAAACAGATGCTAGTCCATCTAAATCTGCAATTGTTGCCTCATATATTCTCATTTTGTTTTATTCCCCTTCCAATATTGTTTCATAATATCCGTTACCCATTTAGGCTGTAGAATTTCTTCTTTCGGCATAAACTCTTTCATTATCGGCTTTATATCCAATATAGGGGTGCCATCAATAGCATCTAACCCCTCAACAATAATTGATTTACCTTCTCTTTTGATCACCTTTACAATTGTAGCTCCTATGCGATTCGGACGATTTTTCCCGCGCTGTGCAAAAATGCCTACTTTAGGATAATCATTATTATTTCTAGGATGTCTAGCAAAATATTGAATTTGTTCATCAGTTACTTTATGAAAATAAAAGACAACTTCAATATGAGAAAAATCTTCAATCCCTTGTATACTTTCCTCTGTATACATATCAGTTAAAGTAATATAGGATCTTACTTCTCCCCACTCATCATCTTTTATTTCCTTTCTTTCATTATGTACAAATGCGATTGGCTGAACTGAAAACATCCGCATTCCTCCTTAAATGTAACCACTTACATTATAAAATATTTTCTGAATGTTTTCCAGACAAATGAGTTGAGTTTACATAATATAATTACAATCTATTATCTAAAGCGAAATTGACTGCTTCAATCGCATGTATATGCGTTGTATCAAATATCGGAACTGATATGTCTTCCTGCTTTATTAATAACCCTATTTCTGTACACCCTAATATTATTCCTTGCGCCCCTTTTTGCACTAACTCTTCTATAACTCTTTTATAATACTCTCTAGATTGAGATGTTATCTTTCCTAAACATAATTCTTTGTATATTACTTCATTTATTTTTTCTCTATCTTTTCCTAATGGTACTATTACTTTTATATCATTCTCTTCTATACGTGATTTATAGAAATCTTGCTCCATCGTATATTTCGTTCCAAGCAGACCAACCGATTGAATACCTTTTCTATTTATTTCTTTTGCAGTTGCATCCGCAATATGTAATACTGGAATGTTAATATTCTCCTTTATTTTCTCAACTACTTTATGCATTGTATTTGTGCAAATGATTATAAAGTCTGCTCCTCCTTTCTGCAATGAATACGCCGTATTCCCTAATACTTCTCCTGCTCCCTCCCAATCTCCGCTAGACTGGAATCGTTCAATCTCTTCAAAATTCACACTATTAATCAGACATTTTGCTGAATGTAATCCACCTAATCTACTTTTTATTTCTTCATTTAAAATTCGATAGTATTCAGAAGTTGATTCCCAACTCATACCACCTATAAGACCTATCGTTTTCATAGTAAAACACCTACCTAAACTATTTTTATAAAACCAATAACAATATTTTATTATGTATATTATACACAATAAAACAAGACTTTAAATTTATAATATAAAGTCTTGTTTTAACTATTTCCAAGGAAATTTTATTATAATATTCTGAAATTAAAGCCCTGATGTTTTTATAGCATCTTCATATTGATAATTAAAACACTCTCGATACAACTGTTTGATTTCATCATAAGAAGGAACTCGTGGATTATTTCCTGGGCTACCACTTGCAATTGCATCTTTCGCCATTTTAGAAATAGCATTTTCAAATTCAACTTCGTCAATTCCGTATTCTCTTAAATTAGGAATACGAAGATCAAAACAAAGTTTCTTAATTTCAGCAATCGTGTAGTTCGCTACTTCTTCATCAGAATGAGAATACAAATCTTTGTTTAAGCTACGTCCTACTTCTGCTAACCTTTTTATTGCACTCATTTTTGTAAACTCTAAAACTGTAGGTAATAGTATTGCATTCGATATTCCATGTGGTACATGGAATAATGCTCCCACTGGACGGGACATACCATGCACTAATGTAACAGATGCATTTGAAAAAGCAATCCCAGCTTGTAATGAAGCAATCATCATTGCTTCCCTTGCTTCCATATTATCTCCATCTTCATATGCGATACGTAAATATTTCATAATGCTTTCAATAGCTGAAAGAGCAAGAACATCTGTAAGAGGTTGTGAAACTTTAGAAATATAAGCTTCAATTGCATGGCATAATGCATCTACTCCCGTTGCTGCAGTAATATGAGGTGGTACCGAACTTGTAAAAATCGGGTCTATTATAGCAACATGAGGGATAAAGCTTGGATGTTTTATCATCATTTTCACATCTGTTTTTTTATTTGTAATTACTGCTACACTTGTTACTTCCGATCCAGTACCAGAAGTCGTAGGGATTGCGATTAGCGGTAGTGGATTGTATTCTATTTCTATATCCTTTTGGACGTAATCTTCAATTTCTCCACCATTTGTATATAACACTGCTACTGCTTTCGCAGCATCAATACAGCTTCCTCCTCCAATACCTATGATAAAATCGCATTTTCCTTCTTTACAAATAGATAACGCTTCCAATACGTGTAAATTTGTAGGCTCAGTGTTTACTTCATTGTACGTAATAACAGTAATCCCTTTCGCATTTAAGTGATCCACACATCTTTCAACATAACCGAAACTCTCCATAATTGTATCACTGACAATAAAAGCCCTTTTCCCTAACTTTCTTGATTGATCCCCTAGTTTTTCAAACGAATTTCTTCCATATAATACAGACTTCGGCATACGAAACTCAGCAACTTCTTGCAAGTACTCCACCCCTTCTATCTATAATAAATATTTGCAACTACTCAGCCATGCATTTCATTCAGAAGTTTGATAAAGTCTATTATTCCAGTTAAAATAAGCCCCCTTATTAACTATACTTTGTTTTAAAACTTTGTGCGTGGCAGGAAAGGCCCTGACCGCTCCTATAAATAGCCAGGTCCTCTCTCGACCAACTTAAAAAACTTTTCTGCCGATTTTTCATAGAGTGACTGAGTAGTTACAATAAATATTTTATTATGTAAAATATCAATCTAATAAATATTTTCTTTTCGTATATTAACTAGTATTAATAGATCCCTGTTAAAGTATAGAATGCGATGACTGCAAATACAGCAATCGTTTTCAAAATTGTAATAGCAAATATATCTTTATATGACTGTTTATGTGTTAATCCTGTTACCGTTAGAATAGTAATAATTGCACCATTATGTGGTAATGTATCCATTCCACCTGATGCCATTGATACAATGCGGTGCATAACTTCTAATGGAATATCATATTGATTGGCCGCTGCAATAAATTTATCCCCCATCGCACTTAAAACAATCCCCATTCCTCCTGATGCTGATCCAGTAATACCAGCCAAAATATTCGTTGTTACTGCCCCATTTACTAATGGATTCGTAAAAGTTGCAGAGATGCTATCTCTCATAATTGCAAAGCCTGGAAGTGCTGCAATAACACCACCAAATCCAAACTCCGCGCCTGTATTCATTGTTGCAAGTAGCGCTCCACCAATACTTGTATTCAATCCAGCTTGAAATCCAGTTACTACTCGTTTCCAATATAATAAAAGCGTTGATAAAATCCCTATAATAAGTGCCAATTCTACAGACCAAATCCCAACTACCGCACTTAATTCAACTTTTCCAAATGCTTTCATACCAATAGCTGAGAAATCAAAACCATCTGGATACCACTTTGGTATCATGATTGTGAAAACTTTATTCATTACACCTACTAAAATAAGTGGTACAAACGCAATTACTTGCTGTACTCTTGTAATTTCAATACTGCTTAATATCGGCATATCTTTTTGTTCTAATTGCAAAGATGCTGCCATTTCAGAATTCCCATCGTTAAAACCAAAATACCCTTCTCCTGCTGCTTTTGCCTTCTTACGCTTACTCTCTAAATAAAGTAAACCTAACGTTAAAACAAAAATTGCTCCTAAAATACCAAGTATCGGTGCTGCATAAATATCAGTTTTAAAAAAAGTTGTAGGTATTACATTTTGAATTTGTGGTGATCCAGGAAGCGCATCCATTGTAAATGTCGCTGCTCCAAGAACGATTGTGCCAGGGATTAAACGTTTTGGAATATCCGCTTGTCGAAACAACTTAGCCGCAAACGGAAATATAGCGAACACTACTACATATACGCTAACACCGCTATACGTTAAAATAGCTCCCATTAGAACGATCGCTAAAATTGTACGTTTTTCTCCAACTAACTCTACAATCGTCTTTGCGATAGAATCAGCGATCCCTGACATTTCTACTACTTTCCCAAATATCGCTCCAAGTAAAAACACAGGGAAATATAATTTAATAAATCCTACCATTTTCTCCATGAAAATATTTGAAAAGAAAGGTAATACAAAACTAGGCTCTGTCAAAAATACCGCAAATAATGCAAAAATCGGTGCGAATAATATTACAGAAAATCCTTTATATGCTACAAACATGAGTAAGCTAAGTGCTAATAATATAATAACTAGCTCCAATTATACCCCTCCTTTAGACTGAAAATTCAATCTTTTATTGATAAACTTCTACTAATCTTTCGTTTCTGACATCCCTCCTCTAATTCATACAAATTTTTCATACTAAAATGTCTAATTATACATATTCGATTACATATGAAAAATCCCTTTAAACAAAAACGATTTCATCGTCATATGTTATAAAGGGATTTCTATGTTCTATTTCTATAATTTTATCGTACTATTCTCTATACAAAAGCTTTGTAACTCTTCGACATCTTTCACTATATGAATCGCCCTAGCATCACTTAATTCATTCTCATTACCATATCCATACAATACACCTATTGAAGCAATTCCGTTACTGCTCGCACCGATTACGTCATGCTTTCTATCACCAATCATCACCATTTCTTCTTTTTGAAGTTCTTCATTTGTTTGTAAAATATGAGCAATTATTTCTTCCTTCTTTATTCTTGTCCCATCTAAATTACTCCCAACAATCTCTTCAAAAAAAGATGTTAACTGAAAGTGCTCTATTACTTGTTTCGCAAATATAGTAGGCTTTGAAGTTGCTACAAACAAACGATTGCCAGCATCCTTTAATTCTTGCAATAGGGCTCCAATTCCATCGTATACTTTATTCTCTAATAAACCACTTTGCTTTAAATATTCCCGAAAATAAAACACTGCTCGTTCTACTTCTATTTCATTCATATTATATCTATCTACAAAAGATTGTTGGATTGGTGGACCGATAAATGAATCTAACTCACTTATATTCACTTCTTCAATCCCCATTTTTTCTAACGCGTATAGAACAGAATTTATTATCCCTTCTTTCGGATCAGTTAATGTTCCATCCAAATCAAATAGAAATGTTGTATACATATTTCATTCCCCCACTGATTTTATATGTACCCCATTAAGGCCATTATCCTACTTACACCTTTACTATACTATCACCATTTAACTTTTCGGAAAATTGTTCTTTCTAACCCTTATACTTTCAGTTACAAAATCACAAAAGATATGATAAAGTGAAAAAGTTATAATTAATTTAATAGAAACTGGTGAAACACATGTCAATTACGTTAATTTTTATAATGGCTTTCACAATTGTTATCCATGCAGTTGAAACTAGCTCTTATAGTATTCGATTAGCTGGTGTTCGTTTAAAAAAGATTGTCGTTGCCTTATCTGTCGTGGGAATGGTATTACTTATTTCAAGAACGTCAAATTTACTACAAGCCTTTTTAATTGGCGGGATTGTCGATGAAGCAAAGCGAGATGCTTCTATTAATTTAGAGCATACTATACGACTTGTACTATTATCTGCTTCCATCGGTACATTACTTGCGATTATTCTGTATCCAACTTTGACCAAACTATTTGGATATGTCATTCAAAACTTTGAAACAGATGGTTCTTTCATTCGAATGATGAAAACAAATAACATTCAAAAATTAAAGTACACAAAAAAATATGTGCGCTTTCCAAGATTTGAAATGATTCATAGATTGCGTATCGGTGGTATCCCAAAGCGTATTATGCTTATTAACATGTTTGCTACTGCAATTTATACAGCAGGTGTTCTTTCTGCCCTTTATGCTTCTTTTCTAAATCCAGATTACGCAACAAATGCAAGTACAGCTTCTGGCCTTGTGAATGGTTTTGCTACAATTTTATTAACAGTGTTACTCGATCCACGTATAGCACTTTTGACAGAACGTGCTTTACAATCAGAAAATGGCGCTGAATCTATGAGTAAAATGTATGGTTGGCTAATGATTTCTAGACTTCTCGGCACCTTATTAGCACAACTTTTATTTGTACCAGGTGCTCACTGGATTTTATGGATTATTGAGCTGATGCATTAATCTACTAGGAAGGTGTATTTATCGATGAATATAAAAACAGAGCAAGATTTAATTCACTTAATAGAAAACGACGAATGGATGATGAATGTATTACAATTGGCAAAATCACTAGAGCTACCTGATTGGTGGATTTGCGCTGGGTTTGTCCGTTCTAAAATTTGGGATACTTTACATAACTACGAAGTAAGAACGGCTACGCCAGATGTCGATGTCATTTATTATGATCCATTACATAAAGATGAGGTGTACGAACAATCATTAGAACAGAAACTAATGAATATGGATGCTACTATCCCTTGGTCAGTAAAAAATCAAACTCGCATGCATGTAGTGAATGGAATGCCGCCATACTCTTCTTCTGTTGATGCTATTTCTAAATTTCCTGAAACAGCAACCGCTCTTGGTGTTTCTTTGGACGAACAAAACAAAGTCATATTAACATCCCCATGCGGAATAGAAGATGTACTTTCATTACAAGTGAAACCTACACCTCATTTTCTTGAAACGAAAGAACGAATACATATGTACAACAAAAGAGTTAATCAAAAGAAATGGCAAAGCAAGTGGCCTAATATTACAATTACTTATCCAGAAATTTAAAATAGAGCGCTTCGCATTATACGAAGCGCTCTTTCTTTTTTAGTTCAAAAAATGAATGACTGTTTCAGCAAATCGATCAGCTTCCTCATAATGTGGTGTATGGCCACTTTCTTCGAATATGATATACTTTCCATTTAGAGCATCTCGATTGAATATTTCAATTTGCTTTTCACACGTTACTACATCATGTTTTCCTACAATTAATAACATTGGATTTTGTATATCTTTTATTTTAGATAATAATGACGTATGACATGCTCCCTGTGATTTTAATCTATCAAAATGAATTTTGGAGCGATTTGAAAATACTTCCCACTCTTCATCACTATATAAACTATCGTCTGTCTCATCTTTTTTATAATTGTAAATCTCCATTCTTTTTTCTTCTAATTCAGCGCTTAATCTTATATAAGCCTCTAATAACTCTTCTGGATTAGCATTACTTTCTGAAAAATCTAGGCATTCTTTCGCCTCTTTTTCTTTTCCATACTTCTTCAATAGCTGTGCTGTCTTTTGCAATAAAGCCTTACTTGTTAATGCAAAATCAAAAGTCGGACCTTCAAATATTATCTTCTCTATTGAATTTGGATATATCGACGCATATAACAATGCTAAATAGCCACCGAAAGTGTGCCCGATTACCGACCATTTCTCAATTTGTAATAGTTTTCTTATCGCCTCACAGTCTTCAACTAAATCATTTAATCCAAAAGGTTCTTCCTCAGTAATTACTTCCGAACGACAAACTCCTCTTTGATCTATCATAATTACATATAAGGAATCTTTTAATCGTTCCGCTTGATGAAATGAAAAATCATAACAGCTCTCTCCTGGACCGCCGTGCAAGTATAATACAGGCTTACTTTTAGGGTTTCCATGTGCTTCAACATATAACTTCTTCCCTCTAATGTCCATATGTTTCTTTTCTTCAATCAAGTTCGTTTTTATGATCATCACCTCTTTTTTTACTGAATATTATAACATTTATCTTTATATAATCCCTATTACATTTAAAAAGACGATGATTATTGCAAGTGGTGCTACAAACCGAAGTAAAAATGCCCAGATAGTAAATACTTTCTTTCCGTAATTTCCACCTACAAAAAATTCAGCTTCTAACACTTTCTTTTCCATCTTGAATGATACGAAAATACTAATGAATAGCGCTCCAAGCGGCATTAATATATTACTAGATAAGAAGTCTACTGCATCAAAAATATTCTTCCCAAAAATCGTAATATCACTCCATACTCCAAATGATAAGGCAGATGGTATACCTACTAGGAAGATGCAGAAACCGATGATCCATGAAAGTTTAGCTCTTCTTTCTTGTTCACCATTTGCTAATGCTGAAACGACCGTCTCTAGTAGAGAAAATGCCGATGTTAATGTCGCAAATGTAAATAGCGCAAGAAATACCGTTAAGAAAACTCCACCGAATGGAATTTGACTAAATACTGATGGTAATACGATAAATAGTAATCCAGGTCCTTCAGTTGGCTCCATTCCTAATGAAAATACTGCTGGGAAAATAGCAAGACCTGCGAATAAAGAAACGAATAAATTCAATCCGACAATCGTAACTGCTGATTTTGGTAAACTTTCTTTTTTATTTAAATACGAACTATACGTAACCATAATTGAAATTCCGATACTAATCGCAAAGAATGATTGCCCCATTGCGAACAAAATACTTTCTGAAGTAATCTTCGAGAAATCTGGTTGTAAGAAAAACTTCACACCTTCCATCGCATTATCCAGTGTTAATGAACGAATAATAAGAGCGACAAATAAAACGAACAATGCTGGTAGCATATATTTACTTGCTTTTTCAATTCCATTTTGTACACCTTTTGATACAACCCATATCGTAATGAACATAAAAGCGAAATGTCCAGTAATAGCCCAAGCGGGATTTCCAATTGTTTCAGTAAATAACGAACCGTAATTTTGTCCCGGAGTAATAAGTTGTCCAGTTACTCCTCTGAATAAATAAATTAATACCCATCCACCTACAACACTATAAAACGAAAGTAATATAAAACAAGTTCCAACGCCAAGACGTCCAATCCAGTGCCATCCTGTATTTGGTGCGATACTTTTAAATGCTCCGACTGCTTGTTTCTGTGTACTGCGTCCAATCATAAATTCAGCTATAAGTAGAGGTAGTCCAATTAATACAGTAAATAATATAAAGATTAAAAAGAATGCTCCTCCTCCGCTCTTCCCAGCGATATAAGGAAATTTCCATATTGCGCCAAGTCCAATTGCTGATCCTGCTGCTGCCATTATAAAACCTAATTTCGAAGTCCATTGCTCCGTCTGTTTCATCTTATTTTCCTCCTAATTAAATCCTTTTATATAAATAAACAAATTTTATATACCTATCCGAATAAACCCTCCATTTCTTTTTCTATAAAATAAAAAATGGCCCAGCATCTCTTTATATAAAGAGACGCTAAGCCATTCACTTAACGCGGTACCACCCTTATTGATTCCATTATGAATCCACCTTAGTAGTAATCGTTTGATTACAAACCTAATATCGAAGGTTAACCGTTAAGATTTACTAAGAATGTGATTCCGTTCCACCTTACTGCTCCTAGGCGAGTTCAGGATGTCATTTGACTATGTCGCACCAACCCATAGCTCTCTGTACAAATACATGACCTTACTACTCCTATTCAATGCATTTTAATATTTAGAATATATTTTCTTTTGAAATTAATATGAAGTATATCGGTTATATTTATAACTGTCAAGGGCTATGTTAATTTTTTGTCGAAAAGGATTTTCATAAACCTATATAGAAAATATTTACAAATAAAATATAAGGAGAAAAATATGTTATGTCACTTCTATCTTCACGGCCTGCTGCCACTTGCATTCCTTTGTTTCGTTTTCCTTTTTGAAGTATTAATTCTCCTGCCTCAACATCTACTATTCTACCAAGCTCATCTGTTGTATATTTATAACCATCCTCGGTAATATAACGCACGTTTGGTGCCAGTTCTTTTCTTCCATTTTTCCCTTTAATAATGTGCTTCCCAAGGTCCCCCTCTTGTATTTCCGTTATCTTAGGAGGATTACCCGTACCCTTAACACCCTTACTTGTCATATACTGATAAGCATCTTTCAGAGAATGCTGTCCCATCTCTCGGACCATTCCTACTCCAGGCATGACGTAGGCTTTTCCCACACCTGGAATCCATTTGTACTCCAGTAATGTTTTTACTGCGTGCTGGATTTGTTGATTTCCTTGTAGGAAGGTTGTTTTTACGGTTGTGGCACCTTTGTTCCATAAACTCCCGATTTTGTCGGCAAATCCTTTTGCTGTGGAGGCTACAAAGTTTACACCCTCTTTTACTTTGTGGGTGGCTGTTTTTTAGTCCCTATTTTTTACTTTTTATGATCTCAATCTAACAAAATATTTACTTTTTCTTTATTATATCTCATTTCTATACTGAGACGAAAAAAGCACTTGTTGCCTTTTAGTGGGCAAGCAAGTGCTTTAAGTTCATTTGTTTTTAAGTAACATAAATTTGTAAGTTTTGTAGCACAAGTATGACACCTTTTACATGTCGCGACAGGTGTTACGTTAAAACTTATGAGTTCGTTAGTTTAATATACATTCCAGTTTATATTCATCACCCATTAAAATGTTATCTCGCCTAAGCTCGTACTTCGTATTCTATCATTGCACACAGTACCCCCATGATGGTACAACCATCATGGGGTACTTACTTTCAAATAACATATATTTTTTCTATCCACATCAAAAACAAATTCGTTTTCCTTCTCTTTTCTTGTCTATCCATATATAAAACTTTAACTATTCTTATATATAAAGTGGAGAAAATACTAATAATACTTATAACTTCTATTCATCATAAACAATTAATCTTCTTATAATAAAAATGACCTTATTCAGCTTTAAGCTAAACAAGGTCATTTATCTATATTAAAACTCTTCTTCCCATGCTTCTTTTGCATCCAATAACCTTTGTGATAAAAACTCATAAAAATTCTTTGCTGTATTGTAGTCATCAAGTCCACCTTGTCTATCCCATGCTATTACTGGGCACTCATTGTTTTCCATATTACTAGTGTCTAGACAATAAGCATATTCCCCAATATCTTCAATAACTACTAAATTCTCATTCATTCCTAAATCCCTATAACTCTCTGTTTCAATAACAACAGAAGCTATATTAGACTTAGCAACCCCTAAAATATCAACACCAAATAACCCACCAGAGCCATAATTAGTTAAAAACCACTTATAACTTTCGGGCAATTTTAACTGTAGGGTATCTTGAACATAATCAACTTGTTTTTTATCAACTCCACCAGTAAAGTCATCTGATTCCATATTTATCTTAATAAAATTGGTTAATTCCTCTTTATTCATTCAAAATTCCTCCTTTTATAATTCAGCTTTATCTATTTGTTTAGCTCTCCATCTCCAAAATTTCAACCTGAAATTTTCATATTGCTTTTTTAGCACAGGGTCGTTTCTAAAGCTTCCACCATTCTCCACTAAGCCATGCAATATTTTATAATATTCCTTATGCATACTACCAGGGAGCTCTACCATTGATCCGGGCTCTCTTTGAATTAAATGATGAAGTTCTATAGCAGTTCCATCTTGCCAAATTGGTGCTCTTCCTTTTTTCATCAATTGGAGATTTGTCATACCAGCGTTAGGGTCAATTCTCATATAATCAATATCTAACCTTTGAAAAACCCGCCTGCTAATATCCCTTACTTCTCCATTAACTTTAGTTGTTCCAGTATATTCTACATCCTTATAGTTTTTATATTCTTTACCCGTACCCTATGTTGTAATCTTAAACTCTCACAATAAAAAAACAAACCATATAAAACCTTACCAAACTACTTCCTTCTCTTGTACTACCGGCAATTCATATGCTGTTTTATATTTCATCATTCCATATACAAGGTTTACAAGCCTTCTCATAATACATAACAATGCTTGTCCCTTTGTTTTTCCTTCTTTTAGTTTCTTTTGACAGTATGCATGAAATACTGGATTCCGTGGCGTCTTACTTCCTTCTCTTCCATATCAAACTCCCTCTCGTTACAACAATTAAAGTCCCTGTAACGTTTACCCGTTTTTTGCGGATAACGTGTGCATAACGTCCATCCGTTAAAACGTACTTTACGATGACTTCAAAACATAACACAACCCTTTATTTTGCCCTCTACTATCGTCATACACTGTTCACAGCCATTACAATCTATAAAAATTAACACTTAGCGCACTTATAAAATTATAGTGCCCTTTTAATTTTTCACGTTAAAACACAAAAAAGCACTTGTTGCCTATCGTAGACAATCAAGTGCTTTAAGTTCATATGTTTTAAGTAGCATAAATTTGTAAGTTTTATAGTAACAATATGACACCTTTTGTACATCCTGACAAATATTATGTTAAAACTTACGAGTTCGTTAGTTTAATGCCCATTCCATGTGTTTATATTCATCGCCCAATAAAATGTCATCTCGCCTAAGCTCGTACTTCGTTTTTCTATCCTAGAATTGCACACATGACTCCATGGTGGTACAACCATCATGAGTCTTAACTCTTTAACAACCTATTTTAAATTGCAACGTCTTGATAACCTACTTCAGTTACTTTTTCATTTAACAAACGAATCCCTAGCCCATTTTCTGTATCCCATGTACAATTAAATGTAATTCCAATATCCCGACCGTCAAAAATACCTGCATAGGGAACAACAATCCCATCTAAACTTATCATTTCTAATATTTCATTAGCTGTTTCAACTAATGGATAGCTTTCATTTACTTCAATATCATAACCTAGTTCCTTAAGCTCTTGTTTGTAATAGTCTAATATTGATTGCAAAAAGCTTTGTTGTAATTGTTCCCAATTTTGCATAAGTGCAGTATATGCTACATATTGTTTTTCATCAAACTTACCATCCTCATCACCTTTTACTATTAGCGCTATCTCGACTTCATGTCCAAAAAAGTTAATGCTAGTATCCTTAGACCACACAAAATCATATTCAAGCTCACCAAAAATCGCATCATTTATTTTCATCTTACTACTCCTTTTTATTTATTAGCAAATCCTCCCGGCTCAAATGCACCTGCGTTTATCTCACCTACTCCACCAAGATGCCCAAATCTTTTATTTATCTCTGTCGGTACAAGTTGAATTATTTTCACATCATTTACTTCATGCCATGTTAATTGATTTTTTGTTCGATATTTGTCTATGTCTTTCGCGGTAATCCCACCAGGTTCCATTCCAAATTGGCGAGCTAGTTCAACTGAGTCATTTAGCTTATCTGCTAACTTTTGATCTGCTTGAGCAAAATTGTATGTCCTAGCTTTTGTACCATAATTCCCTTTTCCTCCAAGCATATAGTCAATTTCAATTTGAGCCTTTGATACTGGCGAAAAATCAGGAACTCCATTTTTATATTGAATACCTTTAACGCCAGCTTCATCTAATATACGTTTCAATTTAGGGTCTGGTGGTGGTTTAAGCGTACTTAAAGATTCTCCTCTGATTCCTTCAAATTCAACCTTTGAGTTAACTGGTGAAGGTGTCTGATTATACCTTGCTTCATAAGAACTAGCAAAATCAGTTTGTCTAAAAGCAGGTGGAACTTCAGCCTCTCTATTACCCGTACCCTTAACACCCTTCTCCCCAACACTTTTCATATACTGATAAGCATCTTTCAGAGAATGCTGTCCCGTTTCTCGGACCATTCCTACTCCAGGCATGACGTAGGCTTTTCCCACACCTGGGATCCACTTGTACTCCAATAATGTTTTTACTGCGTGCTGAATCTTCTCATTTCCCTGCAAGAAAGTTGTTTTTACGGTTGTGGCACCTTTGTTCCATAAGCTTCCGATTTTGTCGGCAAAGCCTTTTGCTGTGGAGGCTACAAGGTTTACACTCTCTTTTACTTTGTGGGTGGCTGTTTTTATGCCATCCACAGCTGCTTTTTAGTGGATACTTTTTATTTTCTCAATCTAACAAAATATTAACTTTTTTATTATATCTTATTTCTATACTGAGACGAAAAAAGCACTTGTTGCCTTTCATAGACAATCAAGTGCTTTAAGTTCATATGTTTTTAAGTAGCATGTATTTGTAAGTTTTGTAGTAACAGTATGACACCTTTTGTATATCACGACAACTACTACGTTAAAACTTACGAGTTTGTTAGTTTTATGTCTATTTCATGTGTTTATATTAATGACTCAGTAAAATGTCATCTCGCCTAAGCTCGTACTTCGTTTTCTGTTCTATCATTGCACATAACACTCTATGATGGTACAACTATCATGGGGTATATGCTTTTTAACAGCCTATTCTTTTTCTGTCCACTTCAAAAATAAGTGCTTTTTCGTTTGCTTGTCTTATGTGCCAGTGTATATTTAACTTTAATAACATCACGAACTTTGTCATTCTCGTGTGTAAAGTATACATTGAGTAGTAAGGTGACTATAATACTTATAAAGTGACTATAACCAATCTCGTTTGTTTACTTATTACTGAAGACTTTTAATCTATACTAGAATATTAATCAACCATATCCACAAAATATTCAGCATCCTGATTAATTTTTCGTATAAATTCCTCCAATGAATCAGCTATTTGGGTCTCAAAAAAATATACAGGAGTTTGTTGAGGAGTATTCAAATCAAGTGTTAAATATACACCCTCGTTTACTTCATAAAAAACCAATTTATCTTCTTCCTCGTATATTCCCTCTAAATCTGGATCAAACTCGTAAATACCTTCTCTCAATGTAATATCTGCTATAGTATCTGGATCCATTATTCTATTTATTGCATCCACATTATTTCCTTTTATAAAACCATAGCCAACTTCTAAGTAAAAATTTCTAAGTTCATTAGGAAATGCAAATCCAAGTCTCTCTTCTGCCACTATAAGTTCATTTTCTTGTAATTTTAAAAACTTATGATGACTATTTTTTATAAAATCAAATGTAGCCATTAAAACTACCTCCTTGGAAATAATTTATTTGATGGTGACCCTTTACCATGAATTCCTGCCTGATGTTCATCAGGAAATTTAGCTGGATGTATATTCCACCATTCATGAGGCCCACCAAAATTATTCTCTATAATATGATGCGCATCATAGGGTTGCCCAATATCCCTTGCTACTCTACCTTTTTTATCATAAACTTCCTCAGTATATCTTGGCCATGTTTGCCCTGTTTTTTCTTCCCATTCACTTATCAATTTGTTTTTCACACTGTTAAATTTATTTCTGTGTTTTAACGTTTCCAATGGCGTCATTTTTTCATACTTATGTTCCCTTAGAGCAGCCTTTAATTTTTCTATTTGGTTTTTATGAAGCTTCAATCCTGTTTTTGACTCTACATCTCTAATATAAACTTTAGCTAAATCGTAATCAATTTTAACTGTACCCTATGTTGTAATCTTAAACCCTCACAATAAAAAAGCAAACCATGTAAACCTTATTAAACTACTTCTTTTTCTTCTACTACCGGCAACTCATAAGCTGTTTTATATTTCATCATGCCATATATAATATTTACAAGCCTTCTCATAATACATACCAATGCTTGTCCCTTTGTTTTTCCTTCTTTTAGTTTCTTTTGATAGTATGCATGAAATACTGGATTCCGTGGCGTCTTACTTCCTTTCGCTACTTGCACTTGCTGTACTGCTAAATTATAAAATAAAGCGTGTAGCGCCCTGTTTCCTTGTTTGCTTTTATATGTCTTACCTTTCCCACCAGAACCAAAGTAAACAGGCGCAATCCCCGCAAATCTTGCTAATTTGTTGGCATTTGGAAATCGTCTTACATCTCCAATTTCTGCAATTAATGCTGATGCCGTCACAAGTTCTATTCCCGGCATCGTCTCTAATTGATAATCTAGTAGATTTACTAGCTGTTTTAATTCTCTTTCGATGTATTTCATTTCCTTCTTTTTAAACTCAATCTCCCGTACAATACTTCTTACTAAAAAGTTTCGCATTTCTTGATACTCTTTCATTGTTTGTCCATCTTCTTTCACAAGCCTTAATATTTCACTTGCTTTCTTTACTGAACATGTATTGTTGCTAACATCTAATAAAAAAGTTGTTAATCGCTTTATATTCGTCCCCTCTAAACAAGAGGGTGACGGATATTGCTCCCAAAATGCTAATGCTGTTTTTCCATCTAACTCTGAGAAAAACTTTTTATAGCTTGGATAATGATGGTTTAATTGAATATGTAATTGGTTCTTTAATGCACTTTGTGCTTTTACTAATGCATTCCTTCTTGAAACCAGTTGTTGTATTGACCATAATAAATCGTTTGGCTTTGCATCTGGTAATTGATTAAATTTGTTTATCAATATGCGTGCCACACATTCCGCATCCCAACTATCATTTTTTTGTATCATCACTTGGCTTTTTCGTTCTAAAAATGATAAAGCTGGATTTACTTCTTTTACTACCTGTTCGTGATCTACTAAATATTTCGCTAACGCTCTTCCATAACCACCAACATCTTCTAAACCAAATACAACAGTTATCCCATCACACACATATGTCTCTACTTCTAATAAGAACTTCGAAAATGCAGATGGTTTATTCTCAAATTGTATTTCTCCTAGTTTCTCTTGCCAACAATTAATAATAACAGCCGTATGCTGTTCTTTATGTAAATCTACTCCTACATACAAATAGTTCTGCCTATGATGCATAACTCATCCCTCTATTCAATGATTTAGTCATATATAAAAATGTCGGCAACCTTAGTTCGAGCGTTCATCTTCCGATGCGCATAGGTACGCAAGCCTATCCATTTTTCATCTCTTTAGTAGTATGTATAGTAAAATGAGCTAATTTTTTAAGTGAGTTTATAAAATAATTGCTGCATGTTGTCCTTTTGTTTGTATTTTCCCGTATTTATACATGCCACGATAAAAATTTTCTCTATCTAACATGCGTTTCACTTGTACTTTCGCAAATTGTTTACCTTTCGCTGTGCAGTAGCCTTCTACATTCAATTGTTCTGCCAATTGGGTAAGTGACCAATGTTTAAAAATGTGTCTTAACTCAAATAGTCTACGTACAACTACTGCTTTCCCAGCATCTACTTCTAACACCTTTTGTCCTTTTTTGGCCTTGTAGCCAAAAAGTACGCCACCACCTGCATATCCACCTCATTCAGCCTTCTTCTTTCTACCTCTACTTAACTTCAACGCAATTTCAAGTCGTTGATATTGGTCTAATAGTTCTAACATGCCATTCACCAAAAAGTCATTTGGATCATGTGTGTAAATACTATAGCTTGATTGTTCAATTGCCTTCACATCTACTTCATGTTTCTTTAGTTCTCGTTGTATTAATACTTTCGCCATATCAGAGCGCCACAATCGTGATGTATTCAACACAACAACATAGCTTACTTGTTTATACGCCATATCCGACAATAGCTCTTGTAGTCCATCACGTTCAACTGTTAATCCCTCTTCATCAACAGTCGCTCCGCTTAATCCTCTATCTTCATACACACGAAGTAGTTCTAAATTATTTTCGTTACAGTAACGTTCAATCTCTTCTACTTGATACGCTAAACTATACCCATCACGTACTTGTCCTTCCGTTGAAACTCGTATGTAACCAACTACTTTCTTTCCCATCATAAATTCCCTCCCGTTACAGTAATTTGAGTCCCTGTAACGTTTACCCGTTTTTTGCGGATAACGTGTTCATAACGTAAATCCGTTAAAATGTACTTTACGATGACTTCAAAACATAATACAACCCTTTATTTTTTCCTCTACTATCGTCATACACTGTACAAGGCCATTACAATCTATAAAAATTTAATACTTCGTGCACTTATAAAATTATAATGTGTCTACCTATTTCTATCCTAAAACGTAAAAAAGCACTTGTTGCCTTTAGTGGACAATCAAGTGCTTTAAGTTCATATGTTTTTAAGTAGCATAAATTTGTAAGTTTTGTAGTAACAGTATGACACCTTTTGTACATCATGACAAATACTATGTTAAAACTTACGAGTTTGTACGAGTTCGTTAGTTTAATATACATTCCATGTGTTTATATTTATCGCCCGGTAAAATGTCATCTCGCCTAAGCTCGTACTTTGTTTTCTATTCTATCATTGCACATTGTACTCCATGATGGTACAACCATCATGGAGTATGCACTTTTAAACCACTTATTCTTTTTCTTTCCACTACAAATATACTTTATCTTTATTCATCTACATATACGTTTATGCGTGTTTATCTTCCACACCATAATTGCTATTATTTTCTTCACTATTCAATACATAAAGTTGATAATGTATATTTCAATACCCTAATCTCTCTTAATCATCACCTAAAATTCTATCATCTAGCTTTTCTCTGTCTTCAGCAATTTGTTCATATGAACTAATAAGGTTACTTATATAATCAATTTGAACCTCTCGATTATCTTGAAACAAATGTACAGTAGCCCCCTTACTTATTAAAGCCTCCATTGTTTTTTTGAAGTCTTTTAATTCATCTGTATCAAAATAATCACATTCTAGTACCACATTATTATCTTCTATATTTCTTTTAATATCTTGAATACTTGCTCCATTATTCTGTCTGATAATCGATACATACTTTAATTTATTTGAATCATCATCAATTTTCAGTCTCATCTTCACCATAAATTCTTACCTCCTTAAAAGTCTTTAATTGGTATTATAGGCTCACCTGGAATACTATTCCTCCACTTTCTTCCATGCCATCCGTAAAAATGCTCACGAAAAGTTGCTGGATAGATTATTTCTCCCTTATCAGCGAGATGCGGATATTTTGCAGCACTATAACTATGATGCCCTGCAATTGATTTACCATCAAATTTAGGAGTTTTACCAGCAAGAATATCTTTTAACTGTTCTTGAGACCACTCTCGAGTAAGCGGTTCATTATTTAATATTCTTTGTTGTTCTTGGTACCAAAATTCTTTAACTCCTTTATCCCGTCTTTTAGCAAATTTCTTATTCCAGATGTAGTCTGCATACTCTTGTTTTGTAATAGTTCTATTATCAATCTTATCTCTTAATGCTTTCATTTTCTTAGAACTCATTTGCTTTGTCGTAGTTGGATGCTGATTTAAATCTAATCCTTTTGTTCTCTCTGCTATAATATCTCTTGCTTCTTTTACATGAGGAACATCAGAGATTTTCTTACTACCTTCACCCGTACCCTTAACACCCCTATTTGCCATATACTGATAAGCATCTTTCAGAGAATGCTGTCCCATCTCTCGGACCATTCCTACTCCAGGCATGACGTAGGCTTTTCCCACACCCGGAATCCATTTGTACTCCAGTAATGTTTTTACTGCGTGCTGGATTTGTTGATTTCCTTGTAGGAAGGTTGTTTTTACGGTTGTAGCACCTTTGTTCCATAAGCTTCCGATTTTGTCGGCAAAGCCTTTTGCTGTGGAGGCTACGAAGTTTACACCCTCTTTTACTTTGTGGGTGGCTGTTTTTATGCCATCGACAGCTGCTTTTCCAGCTTTTCCGGCCACCATCGTTATGCCTTCGCCTAGTCCTTTTCCTGCTTTTACAATTGTCTTCCCGAAGCTAGAAGCGACATACTTTATTCCTTTTCCAGCAAGACTCGCGACTTTTCCAACAGGAACAAAGTTTAGGAGTGTCCATCCTGCAGCGATGAGTCTTTCTTTTGTTGATAATTCTTTTCCTGTAATTGGGTCTTTACCGGTAACTGCACGAATTGCATCATTCACTCCGATGAATTCAGCTGCTCCTTCTATTCCTTTTTCCCACCACGATTTTTCATGTTTCTTTTCTTTTTTATGGGTTTCTTTCAATTTTTCAGTTTGTTTCTTTTGATATTCTTCATCTGCTTGACGAAACTTTTGAGCGATACGCCGTAATTCTTTTTCTGTAACCTGTAAGTTACGTATGTAAGATTCCATGAGTCTCATTGATCTCATATATTCCCCATAAAAATGCTGACTCGTCGCTCCTTGCCATTGCATTTGAATACTAAACATGGATTGATTGAGATTTTGTTGTATATTCTGGCTGTGTGTTTGCATCTCTGATATATTTTTGGCAATTTGTTCGAGTTGTTCAGGTTTGACTTTAATCTCCAAACCTTCTCCCACCTTCCTCTATTTTATACCAAAAAGAAATAGAACTGCATCAATTTTTACTTATTCTCTTTAGAGAAAACATCAAAAATACTGTTATCACAAATCGCTTCAATTTCTTCCTTTACAAATAATTTTTGAAATTTTGTTCCTGGGTTCAATATGACATTTGCCTCTAAATCTATCGTTTTCAATAATTCAACTGCATTCATAGAGACATACGGACATTCTTCTGGAATAACCATTTCTAGATGCTTTAAATCAGAATACAGTGGTAACATTAATCCTTCTTCCATTTCAAAATAATGAATTTGTAATTGTGTATTATTAGTAGAAATCAAATTTCCTTCTTCATCTACACTTGTATCCCCTTTGACAGAAGCAACAACGAATAAATTTGATTTCTGTAATATCTCATAAAAATAGCCTCTTTTTTCTTCGTTTTGTAACGCTTCCACTAACGCCTCATCTAATGGACTAATTTCTAGTAAACTCATTAACTTTCACTCCTTATTTGGAATAAATTTCGCCATCTTACCTAGGGTAAGATGGCGAAATTTATTACTTTATTTTTTAGTAGCATTTTTTATCGCTTGTAGTCCATCATTTGCTTGGCTACGAACATCCTGCGGAACATGTTTATAATCTGCACGGCTTACAAATTCGAAATACTGATATGCAGCATTTAAATCATTTCCATTTAATGCATTTTGTCCCACTTTAACCATTTCCCCTGCAATTTGTCTTATTTTTGCTTTACTTTGCTCATTCACATATCCCTTTTCAATAGCTGTATTTGCATAAGCTAGAGCTGTTGCAATATCTTTCACATTTGAGCTATTACCATATTTCGTGAACGATTGACTTGCTACATTGAAATCATTCAAATAATCAATAGAATTTCTAATTACGTCTTGGAAAGTAACATCCTTTGCACCAGGCGTCGTATACATTAATCGATATAAATTCATAGCTCTCGCTGGGTCTGATACTTCGAATCCACGTGCTTTATTTAATAGCTTATTAAAAATGTTACTCATATCTCCTGCGTCAGCTATACCACGTTCATAAGCTTGTCCGTAATAATATAACGCATTTAACTGACTTGCTTCGTCATTTTTACTATCCTCATAAATTGCTAAATTCAACAGTTGAATGCCTTCTAGTTTCTTCGTTGCTTCCTTTATTTTCTCATTGAATCTTGTATCATCCACTATAGCTGGTGAAATATCTTTTAAATATACAATTAATTCAAGGGATGGTTGAACAGATTTTTTAACTTCACTTTGCCATCCAGAATTACCCTTTAAATTATTCCATTGCTCCATAGTTTGATTCCAAAGGAAGTTTGTATTAGTTTGTAATTTTTCAAATGCACGAGCATGTTTATTTCCATTACGAATAGAGTTTGCCATATATAATACAGCGTCATAATAATTTTTCTCTGCAAACACTTCATCTGCCTTTACCTCTAGCATTACAGGTAAAGATAACGATTTTGCCTGTTCTTTCTGTACGGCAACTACATTTTTAATATTTAAGATAAAGTGATAATTTTGCAATGCTATTTCTGCAGATGTCTCTTCTGCTTTTGATTGTGTTAATAAGTTCTCAACTGTATTTTTCAATTGATCCTGCAATGTGTTTTTTTCTTCACCTTTTGTCTGATCAATGTATTGATCTGCTAGTACAATTGCTTCTTTCCACTTCGCTTCGTTCATATACGCTGTTACCTGTTCAATCGCCCATTGTCCAGGTGTTTTTACTTCATCTTGCTTTGTACCATCTTTATTATCTTTTTGTTCCTCATTCTTTTTATCTTCTTTATTATTTTGCGATTCTTCTTGTTTTGCATTTTCTTTATTCGTTTGTACTTCTTCTTGTTTTACATCTTCTTTATTTGTTTTCGATTCTTCTGGCTTCGAATTTTCTTTATTCCCTTGTTTTTCTTCACCTTTTGATTGTTGTACTTCCTTTTCAGTCGTTGCTTTTTCTTCTACATTTTTATTTTGTTCTTTTCCTTGATTTAAAACTGGCACAGTTGGAACTTCAACTTTTCCCTGCACCATTTGTTTCAATTCATTTTCAAGCATTTGATTAAAAATAGCTTGTACTCGATCGGAAGCTTGTTTTTGTAAGTCTTCATCAACTCCTTGTAATACGGAAGTTAATAAATAATATTTACTTAAAGCTGCATTTACATCTCGTTCTTCTTCTCTAAGCGCCGCGTTAAAAATGTCTTTAGACAACTTTTCTATAACATATTTCTTATTTTCTTTAAAGCGTTCAAATTCTTGGTCATTAAAAGCTGGATCTTGATATAAAGTTAATTGATTTCGAATATAAAATAGTTGCTCATATTTTGAACTAGCTACTTTTTCAAATTGAGCAGAATCTTGTGCTGCTAACAATAATGCTGCTTTATTGGCTTTGGCTGTCGAGGAGCTCTGAGAAATAAGCTGTAAATCATCACGTTCCGCCATTGTATTTGTCATACCATCAATTAATTTCAAATGATTTTGCGCCTTATAAAACTCCCCAAAAAATACTGCACTAGATTTCTCTCCATTGGCTGTATACCATTCTACAAGAATATCACCCGTTTTTGGTGATACTGTAATTGTTGGGTATGTTGGTTCTGGATCTGGTTTTTCTGTTCCAGTTCCCCCTGTTCCAGTTCCTCCTGTTCCAGTTCCTCCTGTTCCAGTTCCTCCTGTTCCAGTTCCCCCTGTTCCAGTTCCTCCTGTTCCAGTTCCTCCTGTTCCAGTTCCTCCTGTTCCAGTTCCTCCTGTTCCAGTTCCTTCTGTTCCAGTTCCTTCTGTTCCAGTTCCTCCTGTTCCAGTTCCTCCTGTTCCAGTTCCTCCTGTTCCAGTTCCTCCTGTTCCAGTTCCTCCTGTTCCAGTTCCTCCTGTTCCAGTTCCTCCTGTTCCAGTTCCTCCTGTTCCAGTTCCTTCTGTTCCAGTTCCTCCTGTTCCAGTATTAGTTTTTGGCGGTTCTACAGTAGGTGTAGGTAATTGAACATTATCATTATTTTTAACTGGCTCCACCACAGGCCCCCCCATATTCGTTGGCAACTCTGGCTTTTGTGACATTGGTGCGCCTGACAATTTAATCTGTGGATCTTTCTTTTCCACCAACACATCATCTGGCTTATACGTCATTGGTGTAATTGGTGATTTATTATTTCCGATTAGGTCTGCTAAATTAACAGTTGGTTTTTCGCCAGGTTTTTCATCTTTTTTTGCAGGATCAGCAACTAAATTTGGGAACATAGACTGTAAGTTGCTTCCTGTAATACGATCATCTTTTTTCTCTTCTGTATTACTTGCTAGTTTTACAGTTTCTCTTCCCGCTGTGCTAAAGCCTTTGTCATACACAAGATATCCTGACGTTCCAAATAAAGCTACCGACATTACTGATATAGCAACTTTTTTACCTAAATTATTATTATTCTCTTCCATGCGTGTTCCCCTTTTCCCATCTTTATTGAATCCAGCCGTTTGTTTTCATTTCTGCTAGTTTTTCTTGTGCTGCTCTTACTTCAGCTTCATTTTCATTTGCTTGTACTGTTTTTCTTAAGAAGCGGCTCGCTTCTTCATATTTTTTCTGTTTAATTTTGAACATTCCAAATGCAAAGTTCACATGTGGATCTTCATCATTTTGTGAGTATGCTTCTATAAAAAATTTCTCTGCTTCATTTCCTTGTCCCACTTTATCGTATAAAATCCCTATATTTACAAGCGTATTTATGTCGCGAGTCCCACTGTTGACAACTCTATTGTAAGCGTCCAATGCTTGTTGATACGCAGCATTACTCTTTGCACCATCTCGCGTTTCGTAAAATTGACCAGCTTCATAATACACAATTCCAAGTTGATTTAATAATTCTATATTTTTCATATCTTTTTGAATCGCAGCCTGTAATACTTGAGATGCCTGTTGATAATTCATTTCTTTTTTCGCACTATCAATTAGGTTTGTTTTATTCCAAAGCACATATAAATTTGAAAGTTCAATTGTATATATGGCATTCTTTGAATCTTGTATAATAGCTTCTTTAAAGAAAGACTCCGCTTTGTCTAACTGCACAGTTGCTGTTGATAGTTGCCCTTTTAAATACGAAACAATTGCCTTATCCTCATTTGTTTTCGTACTCATTTTGACAATAACATCTTCTGCTTTTTCAAATTCTTTCATCTTCATATGACTTACAGCTAAATCTCGCATAGCATCTTTTTTATACGGTTCAATTCCTTTTGCATTATTCGCTAATGCTTGTTCAAAATTCAACACTGCTTCTTGATATTTTCCGATGCGGAAATTTGCTGAAGCTAATAAATAGGCAGCTTCATTATTTTCTTTATCAATTTCTCTATCCTTTATTAATTTGGTAATATAATCGATTGCAATTTTATTCTTTCCTTCAGCAACGTAAATTGTTGCTAATTGGAGATGTGCCTCGTCTTTGCCTTTCACTGCAATTGCATGCCCAACAGCTTCTTCTGCTTTTGTATATTTTTTATCATGATAAGCTTGTCGTGCTTGTTCCATATATTTTTGATATTTAGCGTTTGTTGTATAGAAATAAAATAACGTTGAACCACCTATAACAACTACTACTATTGAGCCAATAATCAAAATCCGTTTTTCATTCTTTTTCCACCATTTAGAAAAAGCAGACGGTTCACTTTGTTCATGCGCTACTGTAAGTGGTTGATTCGATGCTTTTGCATTTAAAATTTCATCATCTATATCATATTCAACTTGTTTTTTTGTTTGTTTCCGACTCTGTAGAATGCTAGTAGGAACTGTAATTGTGGCTGCTATTTCTTGCTGCGGCTGTGTTCCTTGTTCTTCTTTTATCTCTTCAATAATGCTTTCAATTTCCTTTTTTAACGCATGATCAATGTTTGGAAATTGTACGATTCGTGAATAGACGAAACAAGCAAATTCTGCATTGTTTTCTCGTTCCAATTCAGTAGCTAGTTCCAAATAACTTTGTAGTACCTTTTTTTGATTTATTTCAGGCTCTTGACTCTCCATAGTTTGAATGATATATGCGAGTTCTTGTTTTAGAGCTGTTGATGGATTAAGTGAATTGAAAATTATTTTATATTCATATAATGCCGCTTGTTTAAGTCCTCTCTCTTCAAATAATCTTGCAATTTCCAAACATTTCGATACAAAAAGAGAATGTTCTTGCGCTGACTGCCTTTCCGCATCAATTTTTATTATTTCTCTTGCGCTATTAAATGCATCGTACCATTGTTCAAAGCTTGGACATTCTGCAAAAGTTTTACTATTCCATGCCTGCTTAAATAACTGTGCAATTTCCCCATTCCATTGATTCTGCAATACTTGCTGAAGTAACGTATATCTTTCGCATTCGGTCTGCATTTCTTCCGTTTTAAAGTAACTTGCATCCGTCCATTTTGTATTTCGAACTTCTTCACTACACCAGCTTAATATTTCTCCTAATAAAATAGCACCAGCAAATCGATCGGCTTCTTTTTTCCATACCCCGCTTTTTAAATACATTGGCGCATAACCCGCTGAACCTGCTGGCAATAACGAAGGTCTTTTACTTTTCGGCCCATACATTTGCTCAACATCAACAAGCTCAATACGGTGTTGACCTTCAATAGGATTTTCACTTAAAAAAGGTATTAGTATGTTACTAGATGACAAGTCATTATGAGCAATCTCATTTTCTTCCATTGTTTTAAGTGTTGTTAGAAATGCTTCTGCAATAAAAAAACATTGCTGTTTTGATAGCATTCGTTGCTCTTGTAAAATATCAGCCCAAGTTGGCCCTTCAATCCAAGGCATCACAATACTATTCGCAAGATCTTCTGACTTTTCAATTACAGATGTATGTTCTTCTTTTGTAACAATGTAACGTGAACATACTTTAAGACCCGCTATAGAAGAAAGTGGTTTTAAAAATACTAATTGATGTTTTTCATCACGATAGCGTTCCTTAAAAACTTTTAATGCGATTCGCTCTACACTATTTTCATGTTGTAGCTGATATACCGTTCCTTGTCTACCTTCTTGCCCATATGGCATATCAATCCCAATAACTGCTGGATGCTTTGCAAAATGATAAGCATCTTTATTAAAAACAATTTTTTCTCCCACTTCTGGTCTGAATCCCATTTTATCCCCTTACTCTCATATGACAATTTTTAAAGAAAAGGCCAGGAACAATAGCTCCTGGCCTTTTGCAATTGCTCTGCTATTAATATGAGTTATCTGCGTTACGGAAGTTAGTAGCAATGTTTTTCAAATCGGCAGAAATGTGTTCTAGAATCGGAATGTATTTTAGCATTTCTTGTCTAGCATCACTAAAGTTCGCTCTGAACTTATCTTGTGTTGCCCCAGACCATTGCCCATTTAAACTTTCAATGTCATTTCCAAGGTTATTGATTTGTTGTTGAGCTTCAGCTGCTGCGTTTGTAAAGCGTCCAGCAATTTGATCAAGTTGTTCAGGTGTAATTTTAATTTGTGTCATCCTGTATTTCCCCTTTCAATCTACTAATATTATAACAATTAGATTATAAACTATATTCACACTATTTTTAAAGGGGTAATTTACAAAAAAATAGTATTTTTTTGTAAATCACCTAATTTTATACTCTTTTTTTAGATTCTAACCATTTCCTAGCAACCTTTTTTGTTAAATCATGTAGTAAATGTAGCGGTGTAAAAGCACATTTTACTTTCATAGGTTGTCTGCGTATAAAATATCCTTCCCCGCTTTGGAATTCTTGATCCATTTCTGTATGCTTAAGCTTTATATTAAAGAAATACACATCATTATTTTGTGTGGTGCCTAATAAATAACTAAAGCTTCGTTTTCTGATTTCCGCAAACCATTTTTCATGTGAATAATTAGTTACACTTGAAGTTGTAGCAGCTGCAACAAAATGGATCCCTTTATTTCTTCCATTTTGAACAATTTGCTCTATTTTATTCTTCGCATCAAAATCAGTAGATAATAACGCCAGCATTTGATCAATATCATCAATAACAATAATAATCCTCGAATATGGAAACTTCATTTTTTCATTTGGATTTAAAGACGGCATGACTACTTCTCTGTTATTTATTACTTCTAGCAACTCATCTAACATTTCTTTTAATTGTATTCCATCTGTAATTCGCTTTTTAACATGAGGTAATTCTCCAAGAGCTAAAATACCAGTTGTTTTTTCGCTTAAATCAATCATGAGTAATTCAATTTCTTCAGGTGCATGTTGATAGGTAAGAGAAAAAATCAGTGTTTGTAGTAAAGATGTCTTACCACCTTCAATTCTTCCGCCAATGAAAATATTTGTCATTTCTTCCAATGAAAAGTTTTGCAAGCGAATATCTTCTGTTTCGATACCTACACAAATTCGCGATGATTCTGATTGTTCTAGCATATCTTCAGCAAACAACTGTTTTGGAACCATTGGAATTGATTTCGCTTTCTCTCCAGTCCATGCCCCATTCATTTTTTGAATAATTGTTTTTAATTGCTGAGAATATTCCAATTCATTTTCTCCGATAAAAGGCAATGCTGCTTGGAATAGTTCTGGGGGCTGCCCTTTCACTAAACCACGTCCAGATGGTACATCAATTAATGGGAATTTTGGTCTTCCAAGTAAACTATAGTATTCTGTTCTATCTTGCAATTCAAACGAAATCGCCATCGGAATATTGTTACGAACACGGTCAAACATATCATTTGTTTGGTTGAGTGAAAAATGAAAATGAATACCGTACGTACTTGACTCACGTAATAATAGCTCTAAAATTTCATTTTCCTTCTCATACTCACTTCGGAACCTAATATAACCATCTATCATTACGACAATAACTGGAATCTTTCTTTCTACCATTCGGTTATACATCGCGAAAGATTTTGCTCCCACATCAGAAAAACATTCTTTCCGATATGTGACTTCCTTTTTCAAAGAGCTAAACAATCGTTTCATTTTTTCAATTTCGTCTTCTTGTACAATTCCACCCATATGTGGTAAATCTTTAAAGTCTAAAAACATGCGACCAAAATCAACCACATAAAAGTTTACTTCCTCTGGCGTATGAGACAGTGCCAGAGACATAATAATTGTTTGTAAGAAAGTCGTTTTCCCTGTACCTGGCATACCGTAAATATTTAAATGCCCCTCTTGTACATCTAATTTCAAAGGATACTGCGCTTGATTTGCCACATCGTCGATTAATCCTACCGTTAACTGCAATTCATCTTCTCTTTGCTTCCATACATCCGCATTCCAATTCTCTATTTCATAGAATTGATTTAATAATAGTTTCTCTGGTAAAGGTGCTAACCAAGGTCCTGGTAATGCTTTAATATTTTCTTTTTCTGATACGCTCTGTACATATTGAATAAAAGCTTGTAATTGCTTTGGACTATTTGTCATTGGTTTTGGACGCTTCTTCACTTTTATTCTTTCACCTGAAAGCTTAACTTCTGTAAAGTCAACAATATCAAGAACTTTTTCTTCATCTGGATTATAAGGTGCTCCGCTCCATGCAGATTGAAACAATTCTAACACTTCATTACTGCCGACTTGTAGGTATCCCCGTCCTGGTACATTGATTTTAGATGCGTCTGGAATCTTTAACATTTCACGACTATCCGCGTCATCTTGTACACGTAAACAAATTCGAAAACGCGAGTTACTCCAAATCTTGTCATTTACAACCCCAGAAGGTTTTTGAGTTGCTAATAATAAGTGAACTCCTAATGTCCTTCCTATTGCAGCGACACTAATTAGCTCGTCCATAAATTCAGGTTGTTCCTTTTTCATTTGAGCAAACTCATCAATGACAATAAATAAATGTGGTAAAGGTTCTTTTTCACGCCAACGTGTTTCATAATATTCATCTAGATGCTGGACATTTCCAGCCTGAATGAATAATTTTTGTCTCCGCTCTAATTCTGCCTTTAATGAAATTCTAGCACGCTCAATTAAGTTTGGATCTTCTAAGTTCGTAATAGATGCAATAATATGCGGTAATCCCGTAAATGTGTTTGACATTCCGCCACCCTTATAATCAATAAGCATAAATGCCATCTCATGAGGATGATAGGTTGCTGCTAACGCTGCTATTATAGACTGAATAACTTCACTTTTTCCTGATCCTGTTGTACCAGCCATTAGACCATGTGGACCATGCCCTTTTTTCTCTATTTTATCGTGAATATTTAGAAAAACAGGCTTACTTCCTTCTCTTACACCAATTGGAACCGGTAATGAAGTCGGATATCGATTTTCTTTCCATCTCTCTAGCACTTGTAACTCTTCCATTTTCTTAGCTTGAAACAAATCTAAAAATGTTAATACTTTCGGAATGTTGGCTGCTGTAGAACTTTTCATCCGAATCGGAGCAATTCTTCGCGCTCCTAATTCACATCGTTCGAATGAAAGTCGATCTACTTTAAAACTAACACGTGTTGTCCCACTATTTTCAGCTGAACTTGAAAACGTTTCTACTAACTCACCATTTTCTCCATTTAAGCTTATAACAAGATCACATTCCATCGGTAATCTTTCTCTTTGTTCTGCAAATATAAACGTAGATGCTCCGACACTTTCCCCTTCTCTAAGTAACATTGGAATTAGAGGATCATCTTCTAAAAATTCTCGCGCGGATAAGAAAAAGACATACATTGGGATTAAAGGTATTTTCGCATCTGCCTGTGCAGAGGAATTATAAATTCTACGCATATTAAGTGGTGTGAACAACGCTTCAGCTAATTTCTGAGCGTCTTGTTGATTTGCAGATAGAAAACGCATACTTCTCTGCTCATCCCATACGTGAGGAAGCCATCTCATCCAATCCCACTGTTTTTTCTCCTTCTCATGATAAAAAGCTGCTATTTTCACTTCATTTGGCGCATGATGTGTCATAATTTGCGTCGTTACAATTTGAATAAAGTTCAACCTATCTTCTTTATTTCCAACTACACCAATCACATCATTTTTTTTCAAAGAAATTGAAATATGCCCATTAGGAATTGTAGTAAAATCTCTTTTCACATTTTGTGCTTCTGTAACTAATGGATTTTCTTCGTAACCTTTCTGCTCAGGCACTTTCAACTCTACAAGGAATGGCCTTTCCCCCGTTCCAATACGAATATCTAAAAAATCCGGACTTTCGGGTGTTCGCTCCCATAAGTTACTTTCTTGATTTTCGATTCTTTGCACACTTTTTAAAGGACTTGGATTTTGTGTAATTAAATACTTTGCTTGTTCAACCTTTAACGTATCTAATTCCACTCGGTGCTTTTGAATTTGCTCTAAGTATCTTGTTTGCAATTGTTCAACCAATTGACGGTGTTCTTTCTTTCTACGTAAATGCCCCATCGATGTAAATATATATGACCCTAACATAGGAATACTAGAAACCATCATTAGCGGCATATAGCTTGAATTCATTTTCATAACCTTCATCATCACAAAGTATAATACTAGAGTCAAAATTGTCATCGCCGCTGGCAATATCATCGTTTCAATTGAAAATTTCGGCTCCTCCGGTATATTCGGCGGATCATGAATAATAACATCCCCTGTGGGTATATCTACTTTCACACGCGGAGAGCGTTGAAAATATGGTGATTTTTGCACAAAACATTTCTCCTTCCCCATTCAAAAACTATTACTCAATGATTTTCCATACATAATCTTCTTCACTAGAAGATATATCGGGTTTAACAGGTTCATTATAAACTTCTTCTGCCGATAACATTTCAAAAGAAGGAATAATAGCCCCCTTTTTATATAGCATTACATATTGTCCATCCCAAACATCATTATCTCGCAAAGTTTCATCATTCCGAATAGAATGCCACTCTTCTTTATCTTTTGCCACTTTAATTTCATAGATACTGCTTAATGCTTCATCTATTTTTTCATGATGTAAAATCGCTTCAATAATTTGCACTACTTTTATATCATTAGGAATCGCAATATCTATTTCTTCATTTGATTGTTTTATGTACGTCACAATAATCTCTTCCACGTTTTATTCACCTTTTTCCATCGTGTTGTTACCAAGAAATATCTAAAAATGAAATATCATCGCTTGTCGGCGAGCACTGCGCCCTCTCGATTTCTGTTAAGACTTCCTCAAAATTATACTGCATAAGCGACATAATTCCGTCTGAATGAATAACCATCCGATTAGCTTCTTCTCTGGATAATGTCTTTGAAAAAACCTCCAATTCGCCACCAATAATGCCACGATGTGTAGACCATCTTTTCTCTATATTTCTCTCAAACTTCATTACATTCAAACAATTCTTCTGCTTTTGAAACAATTGTACAAATGAATCACCATGTGTAACTATTGTTACATATACTTTATCTTCATTTGGAATGAGTTCTATTCTCCCGCCAATAAACATAGCTTCACTACCCTGTTTTCTCTTTTCTTCCAATACATCGCGAAGTAGCCACGGTGTTTCTTCCGGCAATTGAAATGCCCTCACTTCCTCTAATCCTTCTTCTTTCCACTTTTCCAGCTCTTCATTTAATAGGGCTGAAATATCCTGTTCTTTTCCCTGAAATGTTTCAAATAAATGTAATAATTTCATACCAAGAAAGTTCGCAGCGATTTCGCCATGAAAAGACATTCCTACTCCATCACATAATACGAACATGAAACGAGTTCCATTATCTTGAAATGCGAGGAAGTCTTGTCCACTTTCATTTAAGTCCTGTGTTTCTTTAGCTCTTACATAACTATATCGATATGTAAAATGTTCACTTTTCTTCTCCTGTAATACCGTTTCTTTTTCTTGTGACAGGATATAATTCACTTTATTCATCTCCCCTATCGAACAGGCGTCGCAGCGGACATTTGAAATCCAAGTGACACTAAATCCGCATTTGTACCAGGAAACATCATCACTGCACCCTCCCCAATATGAAAACCATACTCAGTCATCATCTCACGGTAGCTTTGAGGGATAGGTGATGAAAGTCGTTGCAACTTTGCTCCGTACTCATCCGTAATTTCTGTATTTGGCATAATACCTTGCCACTTCTTTATATTAGTAATTTGGTCTTGCATAATTTCATCTGAAATAAAAATATTTTCAATTAACACATTTCCATCAGGTACAGACATATCCATAATTCTTCGCACAATTAATTCTGAATCTTCACCAGTTGAAGCACCGTCTGTCATATGACAGACCACAGGAGCTGGCCCATCTTGTAAATTTGGTAATTCCATTTGCAATAACTTCTCCACTACAGAGAAAGCTTTTGCTGTATCAGTTAAGCGATGCGTTTGGATTTTTTCTAGTGGGCGCAGTCTTGCTACTTCGTCTATTGTTTTCACCCCACCCAATAGATCAAAAACATGATCGCTATAGGCTAAAATAGATAACTTATACCTCGGGAGCAAACGACTACCTTTTGTTGAACGAAATACCATTTGGCGAATCGCTAAAGAAAGAGCATCCGTTACAATATCAATTCTTCTTTTTTCTTCTCCGCCTGCATCCATCATTTGATTCATTGATGCGCTTACATCCAGAAGATAGATTATATAAGCTGGTGTTTGTTGTGTTGCTTGAGTTTGATATAACATGTTTCATACCCTTCCATACATTATTATGTGAACTATTTTTATATTCATATTTTATTATAACTTATGAATTTTCTATTTCTCAATTCATTATCAAATTTTCTTGATATAATTTACATATTTTCACACGAAAATCCATTATTATCTCCTTTAACTTATGTTGAAATGCATAAAACCCTTCTATAATATAGAAGGGTTTTAATGTTATGGCATAAGACGTGTACAATCTCTCGGAAAAGCGCTCGCCTCTCGTACGTTTGTTAATTCTAAAAGTTTATATACAACCCTTTCTAATCCAATTCCAAAACCGCCATGCGGTGGACAACCATATCGGAATGTATTTAAATAAGATTGAAATTTCTCTGGATGTAATCCTTTTTCTTTAAAAGATGCGAGTAACATTTCATGATTATGAATACGCTGTGCACCTGACGTTATTTCTAATCCTTTATATAATAGATCAAATGAATCCGTTATGGCTTCGTTCTCCTTATTCGGCATTGTATACATCGGTCGCGCTTCTTTCGGATAATGTGTAATAAAGACAAATTCACTATTATATGTTTCCTTCACATATTTCCCTAATAACTTTTCACCTTCTGTATCTAAATCCCCAATCGGCGATTCTTTCCGGTATTTATTTTTCAAAATATCTTGTGCTTCTAACAATGTGATTTTAGGAATTTCTCCAATGACGGGTACTGCTATTTGTAATAGTTGTAATTCTTTTTCACAGTTTTTTTCTACTTGTTGAAACATATATCGTAATGCATCTGCCTCTAATTGCATCACTTCATGAAAATCATGAATAAATCCAAGTTCTACGTCTAACGATATATATTCATTTAAATGTCGTGAAGAGTTATGATGTTCCGCCCGGTACACAGGAGCAATTTCAAAAACACGTTCGAGTCCTCCCGCTACCATCATTTGTTTATAAAACTGTGGTGATTGCGCTAAGTAAGCTTCTTTTTGGAAGTATGGAAGCTTAAAAACATTTGCTCCCCCTTCTGCCCCTTGCGAGACAATTTTCGGAGTAAATACACGTGTGAAATCGTTCTCTATTAGGAACTCACCAAAGCTTTGAACGAGTGTCGATTTCACTTTAAAAATCGCCGCGGTTCGCTCATGTCTTAAAGATAATACCCGCTCATTCAATAATTGATCTAAGCCAACTTGTAACTTCTTTTTATTTATTTCAAACGGAAGTGGTTCTGCACCATTTAATACTTTCACTTCATGAGCGAGTACTTCAACCCCTAATTCTGTTTTCGAAGTCTCTACAATTTCACCAATTACTTGGACGACACTTTCAACATCAACTTTATATCCAGCTAACTCGTTTTCTAATACACATTGAACAACTCCGGTACGATCCCTTAATAATAAAAAACTAACATTGCCTAGATGACGAATCTTTTTTACCCATCCTTGTAGTAATACAACCTTTCCGCTATGCTCCGTACATTCTCGTGTGAGTGAACGCTTCATTATTTGATCCATTATATTTCCCTCCATTAATTTTATTTTTATTTACGTTATTGTTATTGTTGTTGTCGTCGTCATCATCCACGTTCACTCACCTCCTTTCAAAGAATACAAAAATCCGCCCCTATAAATAGGGACGGATTTTTCCGCGGTACCACCCAAATTGTCATAATGACCATCTTAGTCCTGATAACGGTAGGTACCGTTTGCTTTTACTAATAATCACGTTCAAAGCAACACTCACAGGTGTCTTTCCATCATGCGGTATCGCAATCTTCCCAGCAACCGATTGCTCTCTGTAGACCCTTGCATCATGTACTTTTCCTAATCATCACTTTTTATATTTACAGAGTATTCTATCTCTTTGTTTTATAAAACGCAAGCCCTTTTAGAAAAATATTGAAATTCCTTACTAAACAGACCCCTTCTAAAGATATGTAATATGAACATTGAACTCTATACAATTATCATTTGACAGCTTAGAAATATTTTATCTTTCTCAAATTCATTCAATTGCGCTTTTTCCATTTTATTACATAAAATCTGCATTTCCCACGCATATTATTATTAAAGTTTTATTGGAGGTGTACATATGAAAAAAACAATTAGTTTCTTTCTCCTATTATTATGCTTAGTTGTAGTTAATGAAACATACGCCTATTCACCAAAATCTTTACCAATCTCTCAAAACTCTGATCAATGGCAAGTGAATATTGATGAACCGAAAAAAACAAGTGAAAATATGCTTCAAGCTAAAAAAGATAAATTTCAAACATATCAATTTTCAGTAAAGAATGTTGGAGAAAACGAAGTATATAACGTACAAGTTGAAGTCTTCCGCAATGAACCAAATATGAAAACAAAATACGAACTCTTTTCCCTAAAAGAAGGTCGTCTAGCAAGTGGGAAAACTGGATTTAGACATGCTAACTTCCCTGTTTCTACAAAATCAGATGAGGTTGACGTTATAATCACTTGGCAAGAACACCCTTTCCGCTCGATGCGAAACGGTCAAAAAGTCGAGTCTAGAAAATTTAAAGAGCATTTTGTTTTTAAAGACGCAAAAAAATAAATGGAATGCGTATAAATTCACACTATCATTGATATAGCTTAATTTACTAGTACCAGTTCTTAAGCAAATAAAAAAGTCGTGGCTTATAAATGCCACGACGTTTTATATTAATTCGTACTAATTCCTCTTGCTGTCCAAATTCGATCAATTTCAGCTGCGTGTTGTCCGCCGTATAAAAGAGCATCTGCTTGCTTAATCGCTTTCGCTCCATCACGGAATTTTGCATTTGGCGTTAATGACCAATGTGATTGTAAAATAATTTTTGTTGCTACATCACGTCCAAAAACTTGCGCCATTTCATATTGACCTTGAGCCCATATTTCCCCGTCATTATGCACTTCATTCGTTATATCTTTCGGATATACTTTATTCGTATCTAATCGGCGTAAGCACGTCGGATCTGAACTAGAATACGCAGCCGCATCCCATTCTCCAATACATGCTTTCCCGTATCCTGTTGTCGATACTGCATCTTCATAAGTAGCACCTAAGAAGTCTCCAAATCCTTCTCCCATCGCTCCACCTTCTGGTGAACTTCCGAAGCCTGGTACTTGATTATCTTGAATAGAATGTCCATATTCATGCGCGATAATGCCCGCATCTTCTGCATCATCTACTCCGCCAGTACCGAAAGTTAAAGCTTTCGTTGATGGTGAATAAAATGAGTTATCATCAGTTGTACCATTTACATTCACTTTAATAGAACGATTATTAATATTGTTAATGCCTAATCCTTGAATGTAACGCTGTAATGTATCAATATGATAATATGACATAACATCTTCAAAACTATCATTTGCACGTGTAAAATTAAATTGTAAGTTTGTAGATTTCGTCTTCGCTTTTGAAGAAATTGTTACATACTCACCAATTAAAAATCCTGTACCATCTAAACCTTTTAACGTAACAGTTTTCAATTGATTCGTTAATGCTGTTGAATCTGCGTCATTATTGTCTTTTAATCCTGTTTTACTACCACTAGATACGACAGGATTAGGTAAAAATACTTTCCCTGTTCCTTCTGCTTTTCGGTTTATATCAACCTTTTTAATTAACTTTCCATTTTCCGCGTCAATAAATGTTTCCCATGCTCCGAAAGGTTTATTCGAATGGACTAAAACTTTGTATACTGGGATAGCTACTCCATCCTCAATAATATATCCAAATTCTTTCTCTGTAGGAGCCCATAGATTTTGCTCACTTTCTCCTCCAACATACGCCATTGATTTTTGTTCAGCATCTTTTTCACTAATCTTATTTGCTATTTCTTTCACACTTTGAACTGCCTGGTAATCAGACACAGCAAGTATTCCTTGTCCCTGTCCATTAAGAGTAACTGTAATTTGTTTTGAAAATACAGGAGCACCATTAACTACTTGTTGGAACCTAACATATGAAGCTACTGATGTTTCTGTTGTAGAAATATATTGTAAGTCTGAAAGGTCCGCCTTCAATCCATATTCCGTAGCATGTCCTTTTAAATATTCAATTGCTTTTTTCTGTGGTGAATAAGCTTCTAGCTTTACTTGCTGTTGTTTTTCCAGTGCTGAAACAGTAGAAATTGTCCCCATTACTAATGGTACAGTCATTGCCATTGCCACCATTTTTTTGTTTAACATAAAACCACTCCCCCTAATAAATTGAACCCTTTACCCCATTCCTATAAGGCTATTACTGTCCACAAGTAACGAAATAAAGTGAATCTACGAGTAATTCTATACAAACAATTCTATTACCTTTACATTTTGGGTAAGTGAAATTTTCTCAATATTTATGTGTAAAACTAGAAAAATACTGTAGAAATATATTACTCTTTAATTTCATGTCATGGTGATAATTCATTTTCAGTGTTTTATTTAGCGTGTTATGGAGAAAGAAATTTTCTAGAGGTCCTATCGAATGGATTATGAGAAAATTAGCCGGATAATTTCTCTTCATACAAAAAGGAAGTTGGAATGATTCCAACTTCCTTTTTTCTTTAATTAGCCGCGTTTAATTTAATTCGGACCTTTGTCTCACCTAAAGAAAGTTCATCGTCCTCATTCGTTAAGTGACCAAATGTAAATTGCTTGACGAGTAAGTTTTCTTCCAATAAATCTTTATGATTCGTTAACGTTTGCTGTAGTTCTTCTTCTGTATCAAGAATTACATCCACTCGTAAATTAACTGGTAAATTCAACTGCTTACGATATTCTTGAACTGCACGAATAAATTCACGTGCTACTCCTTCTTGTAACAATTCTTCCGTTACATTCGTATCTAACATTACCGTATATTGACCGTTAGTCGTATTTGAAAATCCTGATTTCGCAACTTTCTCTACTAATACATCTTCAGCTGTTACAACTACTTCTTCTCCTGGTGCTACTTCGTAAACTGCTCTTTCTGTAGATACAAAGTGTTGTACTTCTTCTTTTGATAATTGTTTTAGCCAGCCATTTACTGCATTCACACTTTTACCAAACTTCGGCCCAGCCGTTTTAAAATTCAGCTTTAATTGATAGGACGTGTATTTCGTTTCATCGAGTTCAACATGGAACGCTTTTACATTTAGCTCATCCATGATGATATCACGATAAGATTCCCAATCCATATCATTTTCATTATGCGCTAGTAATACAAGTTCTGCTAACGGCTGTTTTACTTTTAATGAATGTTGATTACGGTTACTTCTTCCAAGTTCAACAACTTGTAAAACAGCATCCATTTCTGCTTCTAACTGGGGCTGGATAAGTGATTCGTTTACAACCGGATAATCTGCTAAATGAACGCTTCTTCCTTCTAAATTCAGATGAATATCCTCAGCGACAAACGGTGTAAATGGTGCGATTAATTTACTAATTGTTACAAGCACTTCATGAAGCGTTTCATACGCAGCTGCTTTTTCAGGATTCATACCAGATTCCCAGAAACGATTACGTGATCGTCTTACGTACCAGTTACTGACTTCATCTACAAGCGCCGCGATTTCACGAGCTGCATTCGTAAATTGATAATCATCAAGTGCTGTTCTCACTTTTTTCGTTGTGCTATGCAATCTTGATAATACCCATTCATCTAATTTCGTACGTTTAACTTCATACTTTTCTTTCGGATTATACTCATCTAAATTTGCATATAAAACGTAGAAGCTATATACATTGACTAACGTATCTACAAATTTAGATTTTGCTTCCAGTACTGTTCTTTCAGAAAAACGCTTTGCATTCCACGGAGCACTGTCAACAAGTAGAGCCCATCTTAAAGCATCTGCACCAAACTGATTTACTAAATCAACTGGATCTAGTGCATTTCCTTTACTTTTAGACATTTTCTGTCCTTCCTCGTCTAGAACATGCCCTAGTGATAACACTCGTTTATAAGGTACTTTTCCTGTATATAGTGCGGATACTGCTAATAAACTATAAAACCAGCCGCGTGTTTGATCAATTCCCTCTGCAATTACATCTGCTGGAAACTGTTCTTCAAATAACTCTTTATTTTCAAATGGATAATGATATTGTGCAAACGGCATGGAACCACTATCAAACCAAACATCAATTACTTCTGGTGTACGATTCATTGTACTTCCGCATTTTTCGCAGCAAACTTGCACTTCATCTACATACGGCTTATGCAATTCTAAATCTTCAGGTGTTTCTTTCGTACTATGCTTTCTTAATTCGGCGATGCTTTTCGGTGAGAATTGATGATCGCAGCTTTCACATTCCCATACGTTTAACGGTGTTCCCCAATATCTATTCCGGCTAATATTCCAGTCCACCATGTTTTCTAAAAACTTACCAAACCGTCCATGCTTCATATGGTCTGGATACCACTTAACAGAATCATTATTTCGTAAAAATGTTTCTTTAATCTCAGTTGTTCGGATTAACCAGCTTTCTCCTGCATAATAAAGTAATGGTGAATCACAGCGCCAGCAATGCGGATAGCTATGTTCATATTTTTCTTTATGATATAGCAAACCTTCTTTAGCTAAATAACGAACGATATCAACGTCACAATCTTTTACAAACTTACCTTTAAGAAATGGTACTGCATCCGTATACTCACCTTTCTCATCTACAACATGTAAGAACGACAATCCTTCACTTTGAACGACTTTATAATCGTCCTCCCCATATGCTGGAGCGATATGAACGAGTCCTGTACCACTATCTGCTGTTACAAAATCTGCTGCAATTACGTGGTACCCATTTGTAACTTCCTTCATCGGAAACGGTGCTGTATAAGATGTGTTTACTAATTCTTCGCCTTTGTGAACAGATAATACTTCATAGTTTTCTTTTAATACTTCTTGTACACGCTCTTTCGCAACAATGTATACATACCCTTCTTGTTTCGCTTTAACGTATTCCATATTTGGATGTACGGCAAGTGCAACATTCGCTGGAAGTGTCCACGGCGTTGTCGTCCATCCAAGGAAATATTCATTTTCACTATCTTTTACTTTAAACTTAACCGTTGCGCTTAAATCTTTCACTGTTTTATATCCTTGTGCAACTTCATGTGAACTAAGCGATGTTTGACAGCTTGGACAGTATGGAGAAACTCTATGTCCTTTATATAACAAACCTTTTTCATGAATCGTCCCTAAAATATTCCATACACTTTCGATATATGGATTCTCTAGAGTAACGTATGGATCATCCATATCTACCCAATATCCAATGCTCTCCGTAAATTCACGCCACTGCTTCTCATACGTGAATACACTCTCTTTACACTTTTGAATAAATGGCTCAATGCCGTACTCTTCAATCTCATGCTTACCTGAAATACCAAGTTGTTTTTCGACGCCTAATTCTACAGGTAATCCATGTGTATCCCAGCCAGCTTTTCTTAACACTTTATATCCAGCCATCGTTTTATATCTTGCTACTAAATCTTTAATTGCCCGACCAAGTGCATGGCCGACGTGTGGTAAACCGTTCGCCGTTGGTGGTCCTTCATAAAACACAAACGATTGTGCGCCTTCTCTATTCTGAATTGATTGTTCAAAAATGCCCTGTTCGTTCCACTGCTTACGAATACGTGTTTCTCTCCCTACAGCCGACTCTTTTACATCTACTTTCTTCATCTACAATCACTCCTTTGAATGTTTTAAAAGCACACAAAAAACCCGCCCCTATGAAGTAGGGACGGGTTTACCCGCGTTACCACCCTAATTCTATTAGCTTTTCACTAATAGCACTTAGCAACGTACTAATATACGCGTTCTTTGTAACGGTAGACATCCGTCCGAGCTTACTTTATTCAGCCACGGCTCCTCGGAGATGATTTTCAAATAACGTCTGCACACCGGCTTTCAGCAATACACCGGCTCTCTGGAGAACAGCTCACTATTTTACTCTTTCTCGTCTTCAGATTTGTATACTTTATTAAAAGTTATTTTATGCCATTAAACAATTAATTGTCAACTAATTCGAAATATATTTTTATTTATACCCTTTTTCTCTATTCTTATACAATTACTTTTCAAATTCTCGCAATCCTGCTAAATCTTCATCTTCCTCTGCAAGTTCAGCGAAAAATCCTGTTTCATCTTCACGAAGCACAATTTCAAGTTCATCTCTTGCCTCTTCATTTCTGTTTAATGATGTTAAATAACAAGCATGATCGTATCTTGCTAACAAGTCAGTAGCATCAATTGCTAATATTTCACTTGTTATTTTTTCTGCCTTTGTCGTTTGCCCAGCTCTATGATACGAAGATGCTAAAGCAAGAAGAATTGCCGTTTCATTCGGATGATATACAGAAGCGTCTTCTAATAACTGAATCGCGTCCTCAATTCTCTCTTGACTTTGATATATTTCTGCTAAAGCAAGGAATCCTCTACTTACAAATGGTGTTTTCTCAATTAATTGCAAGTGAATTTTTTCGGCTTTTCTTTCTTCGCCTAGCTTACATAATACATTCGCTTGTAAAAGAAGAGTATCATAATCATCCGGTAGCTCTCGAACCATTTGTTTCGTTAATTCAAAAGCATCTCGTAACATATCTTCTTCTTCACACTCAATGAAAAGATTTACAAGTTGCTTCGCTACATCATAATCCCACTTATTTTCTAACGATGTTTGTAAAACCTCTATAGCTTCTTTATTCATCGCCGCATTCTCATAAAATATTGCGAAACGCTGCGCTGCCATACTATTTTTCGGATTTAACTTTAAAGAGATTTCAAATAACTCGATAACAACTGTAACCATTGAAATTTCCTTCGCACGATTTTTCATGCGATAAAATGCTCTTGTAAATATAGATTTTTTCGGTTGCTCATTTTGCTGTCTTTCTACTAATCTTTCGGCAACCGCAGTAGCTGCATACATAAACGCTGTACTTCTTTCTGCTTTTTTCACCTTTAGCGTATGAAGTACGTCTCGTATTTGGGATAATTTTTTATGTTGCTCCATTGCTTTTACGTACACACCAAAAATACGTTCACTTTCCAAATCTTTATGCATTACTTTCAGCGCAACTTCGATTGCTTCTGCACTCTGCTTTTTAACTAGCAATTTCGCATAATGATATAGTACTTCCACATGCGCTTCATCTATTTTCATTGCGCATTCGATATATTCTTTTTCTTTATCTATGTCATTCATCGCGCCAAACACGTATGCAATCGCATCTAAACGCCATGTTTCAGGAACTTCTTCCTCCAATTTCTCTAGTTCAACTAGCAATTCTTCCTGAAGATTCATTTCTACTGAAAGCTGCGCTAAATATTCCATATTTATATGCATTGGTTCTTCTTTCATCGCCTGGACCATATGCTTTTGTTCTTTGGAACGATTCTCTTCTTTTTCGTATATTTCAGCAAGCTGCAAATGTACACCTAAGAAGTTCTTATCCATTTCTAAACATGTTTCATACGCATGCTTTGCTTCTTGAAATTGCCCTAACGCCATGAATGTTTCACCGATTCGAAAATACGGCAATGAATCTTGTTTTTTCTTAAGTGCATCATTATATCGTTTTATCGCCTGATCATACTGTCCAATAGATTCATATAAAACACCAGCGTAACAACCGTATTCAATTACATCCTCTTTTTCTTTTTCTAATGTTCTTAAAAATGCTATACCTCGTTGCACAAAAGCTGTGTCTTTTATTCGATTTACATACTCATCCAACACGCTCGCTATATTAGCGTATACACTTCGTATACCGTTCTCTAATTTAGAAAGTGCAAGTTTTAACTCTTTTTCATCCTCACCTAATGCCATTTCAGCATCCCATAGCACCATACCAGCATTCATAAGGAAATCTTGATTGTCTTCAAATTGCTTATTAATACTGACAATATAGTTTTTTGCATCCTTATATTGTTCCTTTGCCATATAAACTTGAATTAAACCGAAATGAGAATATACATCTTCATTATTTTCTTCTAAAGAACGCTTATATATAGTTTCCGCTTCTTCAAGTTCATCATTTTGAAAATGAAAATCTCCTAAACGAACATATAAAGACGCCTGATCTTCACAATTTTGAATTCCTTGTAATAGAATTTCCTTCGTATTTTTCTCATCATCCAAATCCGATTCATAGATTTCCGAAAGCTTCGTATATAAATAGGCTGCTGTTTTATCTAATTGAATCGCCACTTTAAGTCCTTTTACCGCCAAATACACTTTCCCTAAATACTGAGCACATCTTGCACGTTCATACCATATGTGCGCTTCATATTTATATTCTTTTAATAAATCATTAAAGAATCCATATGCTTCTTCATATCGTTCTAAATCTATTAAAATTAAACCGTGATTTACAAGTGTAAACCTTTCTGGACTACGTTCTATAGCTGTTAGAGAATACTCTAGCCCCTTTTCGGATTGATCCATATACATGTATGATAATGCTAAGAAACTCCATGCAACTGGTTGATCTGCATCCAATTGTAATGATGAACGAAAACTAGCAATCGATTCTGCATAATTATCTTGCTCAAAAGAATAACGTCCATTTATAAAATGATACAACGCTTGATTGCTTTTCTTCTCCACACTTTGAAGCATCTGTCCTGCTTTTTCCATATCCTGCAGACGAATAAAACACTGTGCACTATGCAATTTCACAAAGTCAGAGCTCGGAAACTTTTTCATTAATTTTCCTATACAAAACTGAATAAAATCTTTATCTACTTCAGCATCTAAATGTTTAATCGTATATAACCAAGTGTTTGGATTTTCACTTGTTTCTTTTAAAAATAGTACTAACTTTTCAATTCCCTCTTTATCTTGCTCACCTAAATGATCTGTAAGAGAAAAGATTGTTTTATAATAAGTGTGTTCTTCCTCATTTAAAAATGAAAGTTGTTCCATTCTATCTTTTGGTATAAACGTAATAGCTAAACAATCTGTATAACGATATTTTTCTTGCAACTTATCATATTCCACAAGAATCGGTTCCAAGAAATTCGGATCTTGAATATAAAAAGCTTGTAGTACATCGTCATAACCAGAAAGCACTTGTACATGGGAAGCGTGCTCAATATCTATACTTAATAAAACGGGAATACCTTGATTGAGTAATCTCTTATAATTTTCCTCATTCCCTTGAAAATAACGATATTCGTAACCTTGCTCTTCTATATATGTAACTGTATCTGAAAACTTAGAACCTGTTACATCAAAAATATGTTGTGCAATTTCATCTTGCGTACGTTTTTCTCCCCATACCCCTAACATCATTTCCAAACTTGTCGGAACGCAATAGTTATCCTTTTGTACAACCGGAACTATCGGTAAACGAACCTTTTTTCCATCAGGATTTTTTTCTATATGATGATATAGAGAATTTTTCAAACTCTTTTCATTTTTCAATAGTGCTTGCAAATCGTGAATATTATTCATTTTATAAAATGCTTCTGCACGTAAATGTATAAAATAAGTTGTATATGCATGATGCGGAAGCATATGATTAATTTTATCTATTACCGCTAACATTTCTTCATAGCGCTCTAAATCTAATAAATATTTTACTTTTTCAAAATAGAAATATGGTACTTGAGGAAACTTTGCAATCGCATCATTAATGAGTTGTAACGCTCGCTGCTGTTCACCTTTATATGCATATAATTGCGCCAATAAGTACGTAGCTAACTCTTCACAATCTTTATGCTGCTGACCGGATAAAAGTTGTTCCTCTGCCTTCTCCCACTCACCAGTCTGTATATATAAGTAACCCCATTTATCAAAAACTGCACGCGTACTATGCTTTTCCGCCTTTTGCATATAGGCATAGGCCTCTTCATTTCGCTTCATATCTAGCAAACATCTAACTAACGTAAAGTATGCTTTCGTTAAAACATCCGCATCAGTTTCCTCTTCATTTACCTTTTCCAAAGAAGCTTTTAACAATTGTTCAGCATCAAGGATTTTACGCTCATCAATTAATTCATCACAATATAAAGAGAGCGTTCTCATATTTGGGAATTTTTTATAAGTATAACGGATTAAAAAGGAGCTATATTGATGCATCAAACCTTCATCAGCAAGACGAATTAATGTATCAAACTCCTTAGGTGACGAGACGTTAGAAAGCCAGTTCTTCACGTATGATAACTTATTCGTTTCTTTTATATGCGCAATTTCATTATTTATCTCATGTAATCCATCTAGGAATCTCTTTTCTTTCAAACAAATCTCTAATTGCTTAAAATCTAGCATGCATTCACCTCAAATTATTATTTATACTGCCATTTGCAAGCAGTATTCTAACCTACTTGCTTAGATTTTACACATCATATAGTATGCATTCAACTAAAACCTCATATAATGAACGATATTATTTAATATTATTCAAATTTATAACTAAATATCTTAAAAACGATACTTTTTCTCGTTATTTTGTTTAATTTGATGAAATAACATGTATTATTCGAAGATGGGTTTTATCTTCTTTTTTGAGCCTTCATTCAGTGGATGAAATTATATTAACGATTTGATAAGATATATCGATTCACCGAAAAATCTTGATAATAATGATAACCTATCCATATTAGAAATGTAGCAATTCTCCTTCTCCCTTACTTTTCTAATATGATATTTACTTCTTTATTTCACCAAATGTAATTTTCATATTCGGAGCATATACTAAAGATGCATGTATATGAAACATTTCAAAAAATCGTAGTTCTGCTTCATATTGAGCGAGTGCACCAGCAAATGTTAAGCCCCGACTCATTAAACGGTCTATAAATTGCTGTTTATCACCTGGACTGCCCGCAATTCCCTCTTCTTTTAATGAATGATACAAACTATATTTATCATTATGGTGCATATTAGAGTCTAAAAAGTTCACCTTATCACTTACTCTACATTCGATATTTCCCACACCCAATTCACTTAAATACATAGGTATTTTGATACCGATATTTCCATCTTTATCGTTTCTCTGTGTGTCCCTTTCAAATAATTTCTGCAAAATACCTATCTGGATAATTTCCGATTGATTCTCTCCATCTAATACGTATGAAGACATATTTGACATCCAATGTGGTTCAAAACAGATTATTTTACCACCTTGTTTAATTGAATGTATCATCTTCTCTAGCATCGTTTTTGGGGAACTCATATGTAATAGGAAAGCCTGACAGATTGCTATATCATATTTATTTTCCAATTCAATTTCTGTAGCATCTCCTTCAATAAATTCTGATTCATATGGAAGCGAACGAAACAACTCTCTCGCTTCAGCTATTAATGCTTCCCCGCTATCAATGCCTGTATACTTTGATCCCTTTGGAAGCAATGGCAACAAAACTAAACCTAAATAACCATATCCACAACCATAATCAACAATATGTACCGGTTCAGAAATCTTCCAAACTGTATTTACTAAAAAACTTAAATAATCGTCATTGTAATATAAGTCTCTCGTATTTTTTAAATATGTTAGTTTGCTGTTCCAATCATACTCTTTCAGGTCCAACACCTCCTTTTATATACAAAACTAAAGTTCTCCATTTAATAGTCACATTCCTACACTTCTAATAAAAAAAGCTAGTATACCTTAAATGATACACTAACTTTTCCACTCGCATAATTTAACAATTACAATCAGTATAATCGGTACAAGCTAATGTACTGCAATCACAGTTTCTATGTTCGTCATTTCTTTTTAGGTGAAAATAGAGTAACACAATAAATATTGTACAAATAACAAAAGCAATTATTGCTTCTATATTTCTTTCATAAATGAAAAAACTAATCCCGCTTCCTCCTGAAATAAGAATTAAAACTAAGTAGATCCAAAACATGTAAAGTTCTCCTTCCGTTAATATATGCTTTTAGATGTTATCCATATAATGCTAGAGGCAATAAATAGCCCCATACCATTACCGCTTAATAAACCAGTCGTTACTCTTAGTAAATTTGTGCTGCTTCTCCATTTCCATTTTTGGGTGAATCCATCAATAAGTAACGGAATTTGAGCGGAAAATGATAGTATTATTGCAGGCAGAAACGAAGGTGTCATATAAAAATAAATTGGAAACATTAAAATACCGATAAACATGCCTGTACAACGCGCACATAAAGGTATGTATTTTTGTAGTTTAAGAAAACTTCTTTCCGATAGTCTATGACAAGGAATATGTAAAATGAAAGCTCGAATCAATACGGACCATCCTCTCTACAAATATTTTAATTGATTTCACAACATAATTATAGAGTTCTTACACTTCGCAGCGTATAACTCTTTATAGATAAGAGTTTATTTAAGAAAATACAAAAAGACAAGACAGGCTAATAATCGCCTGTTTTGTCTTTTTGTTACTCTATATTACGCTTTAATTTGATCTGTAGTTTATTAGTAAAGTAATGTGAATATTTCTCTCGGCGCATAAGCACAAAATTTTTATTTTACATCTCCTCAGGTGCCCCCACCCCAAGTAAACGTAATCCCTCTTTTAATACAACCGTCACAGCGTACACTAATGCGAGTCTACTGTCTTTCTCTTCGCTCTCTTCTAATATACGAACATTTCCATAATATTTATTGAACGCTTGCGCTACATCTAATACGTATTTTGAAATAGTAGATGGCTCATTTTTGTTGAAGGCCGCTTCAATTACTTGCGGGAATTTATTAAGTAATTTTACGACACTCCAGCTATAATCATCTTTTAATGCAAACGTACAAGTTTCAAATTCTACACTTTCTTTTCTTAAAATTGAACAAGCACGCGCATGTGTGTACTGTACATATGGTCCTGTTTCTCCTTCAAATTTCAACATATTTTCTAATGAGAATTCGATATTATGCATACGCTCATTTTTTAAATCGTGGAAGATAACTGCTCCAATACCGACTTGTTTTGCCACTTCTTCTTTTTGTTTTAAATTCGGATTTTTCTCTTCAATATTTTGTTCCGCAAGCGCAACAGCTTCTTCTAACACTTCTTCCAATAAAATAATTCTGCCCTTACGTGTCGACATTTTCTTACCATCTTTTAATATGAACCCGAACGGTACATGTTCCATACCATCGACCCAGTCATAACCAAGCTTTTTTAATACAGTGAAAAATTGATTGAAATGTAAGCTTTGTTCTGGGCCTACAACATATAACGCTTTATCAAATTCGTATGTGTTTTGACGATACAATGCCGCTGTTAAATCACGCGTTGCGTAAATAGTTGCACCATCTGATTTTCTAATTAAACATGGCGGCATACCTTCTTCTTCTAAATTAACGACTAATGCCCCTTCTGATTCTTCCAGTAAGTCGTACTCTTCTAAAATCCCAATAAAGTCTTCCATTTTATCGTTATAGAAAGCTTCTCCTTGAAAGTTTGTAAATTCCACACCGAGAAGTTCATAAATACGAGAAAATTCTTTTAAAGACTCATGACGGAACCAATTCCAAAGTTCGACTGCTTCTTCATTTCCTTCTTCTAGTTTTTTAAACCATGATCGTCCTTCTTCTTCTAGTTCTTTGTTCTCTTTTGCTTCTTCATGAAACTGAACATATAACTTAAATAACTCACGAATTGGATCCTCTTTAACAACTTCTTCATTTCCCCATTTTTTATATGCGGTAATTAACTTTCCAAACTGCGTGCCCCAATCGCCAATATAATTGATTCCGACAACTTCATACCCACATTTTTCGGCGATATGTTTCAGCGAATTACCAATCATTGTAGAACGTAAATGCCCCATTGAAAAAGGTTTCGCGATATTAGGAGAGGAATAATCGATAACTACCGTTTTTTCACATCCAAAGTGATTTTGACCGTACTCTTCTTTCTCCGCTAAAATTATTTTTAATACTTCATCACTTACTGTTTCACGATTAAAAAATACATTTACATAAGGACCAACAGCCTCTACTTTCGTAAAGAATGGATCATTTAATTTCTCCGCCAATTCCTTCGCTATAATAGCTGGTGATTTTTTATATTGCTTCGCTAGTGAAAAGCATGGGAACGCTGCATCTCCGAATTCATCTTGTTTTGGTGTTTCGATTAAATCTAAAATTTGATTTTGTGTTAATTCATTCGTAAAAATATTCGATAAACTTTTCGCAAACTGCGTTTTATAATTCATACTATAACCTCCTTATTTTTTAAAACACAAAAAACTCGTCTCTAAAAAAGAGACGAGTTTTAACCCGTGGTACCACCCTTGTTGTTCATTTCGAACCACTTTCCCGTTTATAACGAGGACAGGGGGCCTCGGCTTACTCTACTATTCGTTCAAGAAGCGTCTCCGAAGTGCGCTTCATCTTTTTCTTCTGCACTAGGCTCACACCATCCCTAGCTCGCTTTCCTTCTGAAAAAGATTACTCTCTTCATCACAGACAGTATATTTAATTAATTATTGCTTATTATACATCTTTTCAAACAATTAGCAAGGGTCAATTACACCAAAGTGAAACTTAGCACTTTTTCTTTTGTATACTTGAAAATTATGTTTTTCAAATCTAGAACTACGGAAATGATCTTTCAGAACGACACGCTTTCTCGCCACACGCTTCGCTTCCGCAATTGTTTCGTCAGTAATATCATGATACAAAGCGAAGTGTTTTAATCCTTTTATTCCATCTGATTCTATAACAGTTTCTTCAAACATCGGATCAAGGTAAACGACATCATAACTATTATCTTCACATTGTTTTAAAAATGAGTAATGCTCCGTTTGCTTCACATCGATTCGTTGCATTGCCTCATCAATTTCAGAAACAGATGAAGACCATGTTTTTAAACCATTTCCCATAATATAAGCCATATATTCATTGCCTTCAAGTCCCGTTACTTTTCCGCTTTCACCAACAATATAACTAGCTACAATACTATCTGATGCCATACCGAGCGTACAATCTAATACTGTCATTCCGCTCTCTAATTTAGCAGCTTGTACAAACGGATCGTGCTCTCCGCGCATTAACCTTTTCACACGAAACATCGCTGAGTTTGGATGAAAGAAAAACGACTCTTCCGTACCTTTTGGATAAATGGCTAATCGATTTTTCCCTACGACAAGTACATCTTGTTCATACTGCTCATGCAGTTTATGTACTGGTATGTCATTACGTTTAACGAAAGAAAGATTTAATTCTGCTGCTACCTTGTTTGCATAATCTTTCATTTCTTTATTTGTTCTTCCTGCTGTTGTTACTATCATTTTTTCACCTCTATATAAAGAAAAGAGGGAGATTCACTCTCCCCCTACTTTAGCAATTCTTTTCGAAAGCTTGTTCTAAGTTTGTAATAATTTCATCCATTGTTGCGCCTTCAATTTCATGACGGTGAATGAAGTGCACAACTTCTTTTCCTTTTAGTAATGCCATAGATGGTGAAGATGGAGGAATTTCTCCGAAGTATTCACGCATTTTTACAGTAGCATCTTTATCTTGACCTGCAAATACAGTTACAAGATGATCAGGTTGTTTTTCAGCACGTACAACCGCTTGACCTGCTGATGGGCGTGCTAAACCAGCTGCACAACCACAAACAGAGTTTACAACTACTAAAGTTGTACCTGATGCATTCTCCATAAATTCTGTTACAGCTTCTTCTGTAGTTAACTCTTCAAATCCAGAACGCACTAACTCTTGGCGCATTGGAATTACCATTTGACGCATGTATTCTTCATATGCATTTGACATCTTGTATCTCTCCTTCAACTTTCATTCCAAATTTATCATATCACGCTCTATTAATAGGTGCAAAAGAAAGATAACGATGATTTCATTTTTTTGTAGGGATTTCACAAACCCCTTCACGACAGTGTCCAACTGGGACAAGTTTTCTATTGTTGGCAATATAATCGTATACTTTACTTCCAAATCCAAGTACGATAGATAGTTTTATAAAAGGTACTGCAAACCAATAAGATGGAACGGCCTTTGCTAATACGTTAATGCTATGAATTCCGTCATACCACTTATTATTTTTTAAAATATACAATCTTTGTTCCATCTTACTTTGTAATTCTTGAGAAAGTTCATACCTCTCAACTACATCTTCATCTCGAAATGAAACAAATTTCATCTTACCCTTTTTATCTAATCTTTTCGTACGTTCTGCAACCGCCGTACACATCGGGCACCAATTATCATAGAAAACAATCATAAACTATTCCCCTTTACGAGACTCCGTCATTTGCTTCCATACTGATCCTTTTGCTTCTTCGCCGCCTTCAATACGTTCTAAAGCTAAACGTGCTTGCATCGCCACTTCAAACTCCGGATCATCTTCTGCTGCTTTTAGTGCCGGAATTGCACTTTCATCACCAAGTTCAAATAAGAACATTGCTGCACGCCAGCGTACTAATTTACTTGAATCTTTCAGAGATTTAATCATAACGAACATCGCTGCTGGATCACCTACGTCCGATAAGCAATCTCCTGCTGTACGACGAACACTTACTGAACGATCTAATAACGCTTTATATAATAACGGCAATACTCCATCACCTTTTACCATACCTAAATAAGCTGTTGCTAAACGGCGGATAGATACTTTCTCATCATCTAATGCCATTTTCAATACCATCATATCTTCTTCCGTTGGATCCATTTGTTCTAAAGCTGCAAAACGGTTTTTCCAGTCAGAATCTTTCATCATCTCTTCTGTTACTTTATATGGCTCACGCTTTTGAATCGTTACTTCAACAGCACCTGCTTGATCTAATAATTCTTTAACCGTTTCATTTACACGTTCTTCTGAATAAGCAGCAATAATTTCTTCTACTACTTCTTTCCCGATTTCTTCAAAATTACCGTAACGTGTACTTTGCTCTACCCACTTACGCTCTTTCACAACGTTAGGTGCAGACATTTGCACTTTCATAATCGATTCTTTAAAACGATCAGGTAAACCAACACGCTCTTCTGAGGTCCCATCTGTTAGCTTCACTTGCATCGGAATTGTAAAGAACATTTGAACAAACACTTTCACTTCTCCAAAATGAGAAAGTTGTTGTTCTTCGCTTTCTTCCACTATTTCTTCACCGAAAACAGCACGAACTTGTTGTAATAAAACTTTCCAGTCATACTTCGCATTTCGCTCCACTGCTAAAAAGTCTGCAACATGATACACACCTTTAATGCCTTCAATCTTCAAAATTTCTTGCACTTGCACTGGTGCTTGTTCTTTATTTTCATTTGTATAATTATTACGCGCTCCTGATGGTAATACTTCATTCAAAATAACTTTCATTGTATTCGGACTTGGCGTCGGTTCAATTGCTTTAATTTTCACGTAAAAATACTCTCCTTTATTGCGTGTTCTTAGCTGTATTGTAACATGTTACCCCTTTATACTCCTACTCGGATGCTTAATTTTATTGATTTCTTCCCATCATCATACTTTCTCTTTCCACCTAATTAATCCGAAACTATCGTTAAAAGTCTAATATTATTGCGATGCACCCTCCCGCCTTCTCTCTAAAAATGTAATATTCTCAATCAGAACTTCAGTTCTATATACTCTCTTTCCTTGTTCATCATCGTAATTACTCGTATGAATACGCCCTGTAATCCCAACAAGTGAACCCTTCGTACAATATTCTGTTACATTTTCAGCTGATTTTCGCCATACGACACAATTTATAAAATCTACTTGTTGTTCACCTAAACTATTTCGAAAACCTCTATTCACCGCAACACATATTCGTGCATAAGCGACACCTTGTTTTGTGTAGTATAATTCTGGCTCCTTTGTCAATCTACCGATTAATACAACTCGATTCATCATAAGTTATACCACCTCACATATTTTTCTTCATTGTAAAGAAAAATGTTGGAAGGGTAAAAAGCGCAAAATGATATGTTTGTAAGCAAAAATTATTACTTTATATCTTACAAAACTAAAAAAGAAACCCTACACAGTTTAAACATGTAAGGTTTCCAAAAATATTATACTTCACTGCAAGATATGTAATATCCTCCGCGAGCCATCTTTATTTCAGCGCGGTACATTACATTTTCTAAGTAAAAAGTAATCGGTTTAACTTTACTCTCAAATTTCAATTGTTCATTACATTCTGTCGCATATCCTTCAATAGCTGAACGAATGACTTCTGCTGATGGATATGTTAAAGCATCATCTAGTTCTATGAAAAAACTTTTAAAAAATAATTTTTTCATAATCCCTTTCTTCTCTTTCATCATATTCCATCCCCTTCAATTCAAACTTTTTACATCCATATTATACCATGTATTCAATTTATCTTTGAAAGTAAAAAAATCCTGCACATTCCATGCAGGATTTTTTTATTAGTCATTTTTCGTAAAGTAAGAAACGAAACGAAGAATTTCTAAGTATAGCCATACTAGAGTCATCATTAGACCCATTGCACTGTACCACTCCATATATTTTGGAGCTTGGCTACGTGCACCGCTTTCGATTAAATCGAAATCTAGTAATAAGTTTAACGCAGCAACTACGATAACAACTGCACTAATGATAATACCAATTGTACCACCTTGGTGAATATACGGAACAGAAACACCGAACATGTTTAGTAAGAATACGATTAAATACATTACCGCAATTCCCATTGTCGCCGCAATTACACCTGTACGGAATTTATCAGTTACTTTTACTACGCGCGTTGCATATAAAACTAACATCGCAAATAGAATAGAAATTGTTAGTAATACAGCGTTTAAAACGATAGTATCGCCAAATTTCATTGTATAAACCGCTGAAATACTTCCTAACACTACCCCTTCTACCGCTGCATAGATTGGCGCACCGATAGGTGATATGCGTGGGAAGAATATAGACGCAAACGCAACGATTGCCGCAATAACTAAAGCACCAATTAATACTGGCATCTTCATCGTACCTTGCGTCATTTGTATGTATGAATAGACAGACGTTGCAAGCAGCAAGATAAGCATGATAAACGTTTTGCCTACTGTTCCGCCAATAGTCATCGCAGAAGTATTTGCTCCCTCTTTACGGAATGCCTCTTTTTTCAACATTGGATTAGATGTTCTCATTTTTTCCCTCCTAAAATAGGTTCTACCAATAGTGTAAAGTTTTTCTCTTTACTTTTCAATATATGCAGCTTGTTTTTATTTTAATCCTTCAACGATGTCGGATAGTTCACTCCATCGTTCCATCGTTTTTTCTAGCTCTTCTTCTATCTTCTGCCCTGCTTCAGATAATTCTTGGGCCTTTGTGAAGTCAGATCCAACATTCGTAAGTTCTTCTCCAATTGATTCAAGTTTCTCTTCTAGTTGTGCAATTGTATCTTCAATTGTTTCCCATTCACGCTGCTCATTGTAAGAAAGTTTACGTTTACGTTGTTGTTTCGGAGCCTCTTCTACTACTTTTTTCTCCTTTTGAACTTCTGCTTTCTCAATGAGTTCTCTCGTTTTTTCCATTTCTAAATACTCTGTATAACTACCTAGGAATTCACGCACTTCGCCTTCGCCAGTAAAGATGAACAATTCATCTACTACTTTATCTAAGAAGTAACGGTCATGCGATACAGTTAAAACGACACCTGGGAAATCTTCTAAATAATCTTCTAGCACTGTTAATGTTTGTGTGTCTAAATCATTCGTAGGCTCATCAAGTAATAGTACGTTTGGTTCTCCCATTAAAATACGCAATAAATATAACCGTCTTCTTTCGCCACCAGATAGTTTACCAAGCGTTGTTCCATGTGAATGCGGTAGGAATAAGAAACGTTCTAGCATTTGAGATGCGCCAATTACTTTTCCGTCTGTCGTATGAATAACTTCCGCAATTTCTTTAATGTATTCAATCATACGCTGGTTTAAATTCATCTCTTCATTTTCTTGCGTATAATAGGCAACTTTTACAGTTTGTCCTACTTCAATTTCACCACTATCAGGAGAGAATTTTCCTGCAAGCATATTTAATAGTGATGATTTTCCGCTTCCATTTGCTCCGATGATTCCGATACGATCACCAGGCTTCACAATATGATTAAAGTTATGTAATACTGTTTTATCACCAAATTTTTTCGTTACATCTTTTAATTCAAGTACTTTCTTTCCTAAACGACTTCCACTTAGTGCAATATCAACTGATTGCTTCGCTGTTGGTCCTTCTTGTCCCTTCAGCTCATCAAAACGCTGAATACGCGCCTTTTGTTTCGTAGAACGGGCTTTTGCACCACGGCGAATCCAAGCAAGTTCACGACGATATAAATTTTGGCGTTTTGATTCTTGTGCCGATTCTTGCTCTTCACGAAGTGCTTTCGCTTCTAAAAATGTACTGTAGTTTCCTTCGTAGCTATACAGTTTACCGTTATCTAATTCAAAAATACGGTTTGTCACACGATCTAAGAAATAACGATCATGGGTTACAAGTAATACCGCACCTGTATATCTTGCTAAATATTCTTCTAACCATTCAACTGTCTCATGGTCAAGATGGTTCGTAGGCTCATCCAAAATTAATAAATCAGGTGTTTCAATAAAACATTGCGCCATTGCAATACGCTTTTTTTGTCCACCAGATAGGTTTCCAACAGTTGCTGTAAAATCAGTAATTCCTAATTTCGTTAATAACGATTTTGCATTCGCATTTGCTTCCCATGCACTCATCGCATCCATACGTTGCTGCACTGCAAATAATTGTTCCTGTACTTTTTCATTACTTGGATCTTTTTCGATATTTAATAACGATTGTTCATAATCACGAAGAAGACGAATTAAAGGTGTATCACCATGGAACACTTGCTCTAATACTGTTAGTTTTTCATCAAACTCTGGTTGCTGTGATAAATAACTAATTGTATATCCGCGTGAATGCGTCATATCACCTGTATCAGGAGTTTCTAATCCTGCAATAATTTTTAATAACGTTGATTTACCAGTACCGTTTACACCGATAATTCCGACACGTTGTCCTTCTGTAATACTACATGATAATCCATCAAATAACGGTTTTTCTCCGTATGATTTCGATAAGTTCTCCACAGTTAACATTTTCATATTTGTGCATTCCACTCTTTCATAAATTGTTCAATAAACTGTTCCATATAACGATGACGAACTTCAGCCTCTTGTTTTGCTGCGTTCGTGTTCATTAAATCTTTTAGTTTTAAAAGCTTTTCATAAAAATGATTTAAAGATGGATCATTATTTTTTCTATATTCATCTTTCGTCATCACTTCTCGAGGAGGGATAGTTGGATCATACATTAATCTCCCTTTCGCTCCTCCGTATGCAAACGTTCGAGCTATTCCAATTGCACCAAGAGCATCTAAACGATCCGCATCTTGAACAATTCTACCTTCAAGTGACTCAACTGTGCCACCATGACCGCCCTTATAAGACATATTGGCGATGATATGAAGAACATGCTTACTTTCCTCTTCTTCAACACGTAACTCTTCTAACCAATCAGAAACTTTTTTCATTCCTGCTTCTTCACTCTCATTTAACTTCTCATCTGCTACATCGTGAAGTAATGCTGCCATTTCAATTATAAAACGATTTCCCCCTTCTTGCTCGGATAAAGAAATCGCCAATTTATGTACGCGTTCAATATGATACCAATCATGCCCACTCGCATCTTTTTCTAAAATATGCTTTACGAAAGTTATTGTTTTTTGTATTTTTTCTTGTTTTATCATTTTATCTTCACCCAGTTACTTATTGTAACACGCCCGCATTTTTTCATCACATATTTTCTTGTCCGCCCATACACTAGGTGGTAGGCATCATTATGAAGGAGGAATAAAAATGTTCTATAATAACCAACCACCTTACCCACAACAACCTCTTTATCCTCAACATCAGGAACAAAGATATGCTGAACAATATGAGGAGCAAGAGACACAACATCAAGAGCCACAATACGAACAAAATCCATACGCAACACCGCAAAATCAAGAAACTGAACATCCTCAAAACCCTTATGACACACGTCCAAATTATGAATATCCTCAAAATCCATACGTAGCACAACCTAGACAAGAACCTCAATTTCAAGGTAATCCATACGAGACGCAACCACAATATCAACAAAATCCATACCAACAACAAATGTATCAACCAAACTATGACGCACGTGTCTCACCACCTAAACCACCAACAATTGATCCGACGCAACCACAAATTTTACCACCTGGGCCGATTTTAGATATTACACAACCACAAATTTTACCACCTGGACCTATTACAGAACCAACGCAACAACAAATCCAACAAGTTGTCGGTACACAGTTTTTACCTTTAAAGAAACCTGTACTTGATTTCGTAAAACCTTGGGTAGATTACGGTTTGAATGAAGCGAAACATACATCACACAAACATGCTTTAACAGAAGTTGCTGCGATTATGTTCTTAGTTGGTAAAGGATTCAACCCAACGATTGCTCATTATATTGTAGAATCTTGGGAGAAGAATGAGCAGTTTTAGGGGTGTTTATTTTATTTTTGACAAAAATACAAAAGTGTCACAAATGCCTGTTTTATAAGCATTTGTGACACTTTTTATTTGTTATATTTTATTTTAAAAGTGAATTTCATATTTTCCTAAGTGTTTTCATATCATTTGTGAGCAGAATGTAGCGATTTTATTAAATTATATTATTTAATTTTCGCTTTAAAAACAATTAATTTAACATTAATTTCTATAGTGAATCTACTTTACAACTACTTCAGTAAATTAATATTACTGTCCCAACGATGAACTTGTGTGCGGAACAAATTTTAGGATATCAATTCAAATCAAATTTCTTACGAAATGTTAATTTATCAGCCTTTTGTATATTCGATAAATCAAAACAACCCTAAATGCACTAGTAAAATCGGGCATTTATCGGGCATTTTCAATTCTAAAACAAAAGAGCACAACGTGTATATAAAGTGCGACCAACACTCCGCCTACTCACGATAGGCAAACACTTGCTGTACTCTTACGGACTATTTTACAGTACGTAAGGGCTCCTTAGCATTCATAGTTGTTACGCTTCTGTTGTTTGGTTTTATATTCTTTCATTATCCTTTACCTATCAATATTGCATTAGCTTTATCAGCTTTTAATAACTCTTCTAATGGAGTTCGTTCAATATATTCAACAGAATAAAGCATGTGTTCCTGACCATATAGTTTGTAATATTTAATACGATTGATATCTATCTTCGCTCGCTTGTATGTTTCCTAATAAGGTTTTAGATATTTGTTATAAGCTGTTTCATCCACAGCCTGAAGACTGAGTACATCAATCTTATTTTGTAAATCGTTATCCATCTATCCTCACCCCTTATCTTTCTACATAATAAAAAGCACCCGAATGGATGCTTAGATTAAACTTATTCATTATTACTTTCTCTACTTTCATCATTATCTGATTTCGGGTCTAACATGCTTCCTATATCAGGCGGCAAAGTTAACTCTATACCAGCTACTGGTTGATTATCCTCATTAAAATAATACTTCTTCACCTTATTCAATTCTTCATTTTTCTTATTTTCACTCATATTACCCCGCCTTTTATGTATGATATTAAACACTTTACTTAATATGTACATTGAGAAAGATAATATACTATTTTTCCAATTCTCACACTACTTATACAATTTTTGCATAATGAAAGGGCAACCGTGCACCAGTTGCCCTTTCGTCAAAATCTTTTGTTATTACTATATAAATACGGTATTTATTCTTCTTCCAATCACTTAATACCGTTACATTCATTCGCTCCAACAATATTAAGTAACTGGAAGAAGAGCAAAAGCCCTTCTCCTTCTACACAACGTGAATTGCAATTGAATGTGAAAACAAGAAACAACTGTTCATACAATTTACAACCACCGCCACCAGTTATGACGATCCATTTTCAGTTATCAGGAATCTTGTGAGCATTGTTTTCCGCCACTACTCACAATACAAATATAACATGCTAATTCCAAAACAACCGGCACATTTACTGCCAAAAAGCGGTCATGACTCTGCCACTTATTTTAATTCGCTAATAACCTTTATTTTCCTAAACTACCTCACTGCAACAGCCATAAAGAATAGATTGAATTTTCATTTAGTTATTATGCTTGATCTGATTGCAGAACATGTAATGGAGGAGGAATAATCCAACCTTTTTTCTTATTCAGACGAAGTAATATAGCACCAGCTTGTGCTTTTTTCATATGAAATTGACCAAACATCATTCCAACATCTTCTCGAAGAGATTGTCCCATAGCTTGACTACATGCTACCAAACCTGCTGCAAGACCTGCAGAAACCGTTGCTGCAATTTCTGCATCATTAATACGAGCACCAGGAGGAATCGTTTCAATAGATGCAACTGGTCTTTCTGGAGGTGCTGGTGGTAATGCAACACCATTCAATTTTAAGATATTTTTTAATTCTTCAACTTCTGATTGGATATCATTCTCTACAAGGTTCTCTAAAAATTTCTTTAAATCCTCGTCTCCTGTATGGTTAATAAGAACTTGATATCCAGCAATTGCGCCTTGTGCCGCTGCAAGATAACTCCAAATCCCAAAGACTTCTCCGTAGTGCATTGGTTCATTTTGTGGATTTCCACTTAAAATACCCATAAAAATATTCCTCCTTAAAGAAATTAGACTTTCAGCGACAATACTTACTATTGAAAAAATTTTCCCAACCATGCTCTGGATTAAAGAAAATAAGTTCTTATAACTCATAAGGAACACCTTACCCAAATATAGTAATTAACTCTCATAGAATGTACCGTTACCAAAAATTTATTCTTATAAAGAATAAATACATTTCAATTAACTTAATCCATTATTATTAAGTACTTTTAATAATGAAAATTAAAGATGTTTATCATAATTTCAATTCAAATGGTTTTATATATTTTCAACCGAATATTGTCTAAAAGAACTGGAGACATTACTAAATACGAAAGGAGGGAAAAACATGAAGAAAAAACTTTCATCTATTTTAGGTGCCCTATTACTAACTATTATGGTTTTTGGTACAAGCGTCCATGCTGAATACGATGGATATAATACGAATAGAGTTAACAATAATAATATTACAACTCGAGTTAATGACCATAACATGAATAGAGTTAATGACTATAACATGAATAGAGTTAATAATGATGTGAGAACTCGAAATGTAAATACGACAAATGATTTAAATGCTAATCGTCATAAAAATAATAATTGGGCTTGGCTTGGTTTATTGGGACTAGTAGGATTATTTGGTCTTAGAAAAAAAGACAAAGATCCAGAAACACGTTAATGTAGAACATTACGTTTAATTTTAAAAGATATTTATTTTTTAAAAATCAATATCAATTGTGATTTGAACCATAATTTTGCCGCTTGGGCAGGCTTATGGTTCTTTTGGTTTGTGGCGATCCTCCTATAACCTCAATGTTTTCCTATACTGTCCAAGACTGTTTCACCTATTGCTTGTTAAGAACAGGAGGTAATTTCTATGACTGTCAAAATATATGTAAACCACATCCACAGTAAAGAGTGCACCCTATGGAGAACTGTCCCTTTGAGCCCCTCAATCCTTGAAGGGCTCCCACGCTAGTTAATCAAATCAAATAATCTCTTTGCTTCGCTAAATCCGTTTTGATTGACCAACATCCTTTTTTCCTATAACAGGGTTCTTGCTACTACACCAAGTACTCCTGTTAACAATCCGCTTATGATTAATCGTAAAATCCATGTAGTATTTGCACTAATTTTATCTAATTGTTTATTAATAGTTAAAACATCCTTTTCAGCTACTAGTATTCTTGTTTCTAAATTTTTCATATCATGTTGTATAGCTTTTAAATCTAGTTTCATTTGATTAAAATCTTTTTCTAGTTCCTCCAATTTTGTCATATAACATATTTCTCCTTTAAAATTTAATTTTAATACTTTATATGTATATGATAATTAAAGGATAGTGATACAAAGAGAGGTCCCAAATCTATTAGGGTTGCACCACCTGCCCATCAAGCTACATTAATAAAAAACACGGCAACTTTATGCTTTATATTAAAACTTCTGGCAAGTTTATGAGTAAAAAAAGATTTATGGCAATATTATGGTTCAAATTGTGGCGGACTTATGATTCAAATCACAACAATCACAAAAAAACGGATGCAATTAATCGGAAATAATGAATTTCTTAACTTAAAAGTAATAGAGCATTACATCTATTTGACGAACTACGCTCCTTTTTTATGCCTTTTCTTCACTTACCCATATCTTATATTTTGTGTAACTACGCCAAACGCTGCAACCCTTGATATTCATAGCTTCATAACAATTTCACTTTTGAGTTACACAACACAGAAAAAATGGATAATTATAAAAAACAAAAAATAAAAAGGGTGTCGCTATATTTTAAATCGAGTCATAGCCTTATCCATTGCATCTTGGTTCACACCTATGTATCTTAATGTAACGCTTTCGGATGAATGATTGAATATCTCCATTAACAAGGCTATATTCTTTGTTTGCATGTACATATGATATCCAAATGTCTTACGTAATGTATGTGTACCTATCTCATCTAATCCGAACTCTGCCGCTGTACTTCTAAGTATCTTATAAGCCATGCTGCGCCCAATTGGTTTATTCTTTCCTTCACGACTCTTAATTAAATACTCATCGTCATCTCTTTCTTCAATGTACCAACGTAATTCTCTTTTTAATGCTGGAGTCAATTGAATACGTTTCTGTTTGCCCGTCTTCTTTTCTCTCATTGAAATATGACTTCCTTTTAAATCGCCAACTCTTAACTTTAAAATATCACTAATCCTTAAACCTGTATTAATACCCATTACAAACAAAATATAATTACGTTCATTGTTTTCCTTCAGATATTCTTTAATCTGTTGTATTTGCTCTGGATCACGGATAGGTTGAACAAAGTTCATAGGTCATCCCCTCCATTCTGTTCTTCTATCTCATATACTTCTAATCTAAGAGCAAAAGCTAGTTTATAAAAAGCATTAGATTTATTTCGTCTATATGTACGTTCACTCATACCAATCTCGTTATAAACCATGTAATCAAAAACTTCTTCATCTTCCAAATATCGTTTTACAACAATGTCCCTTTGACTTTTGCTAAAATGCCTTAATGCCTTATCGATTTGAAAAGATAAACGTTGTAATTTCACTTCTCTTTCACTCATAGCAACATTTGCTAAAGCGATATCTTCAGCTGGCTTTCCTACTATATTTGTTGGACCGTGATATCTTACTTCGCTAGATGCTGTAACCTTCATCTAATTTCTAATCATCCCGAATTGTCTATAAATACGAACATTTTCAAGAAGCTCTTCTAAACGAACCTGTGTTGCTTTGCGATTAATTTTAGGTAAGAAAGTTAATTGCGCCATATATAAAAAACACCCCTTATCTATTTGGTTAATAACAACAAAAAAAAGCGGACATCAAACTATAGAGCAATGTCACTAATGCTCTTTATAGTTTGATGTCCGCTGGTTCTTCCAGTAGGACTATATGTGCAATTGGTATTATTATATTATTTTCCCATATTTTAGTAACTTTTTTATTAGGAAAGGATTATTTTGTTCGGATTCTAGAAAAGTGTTAATATTCTTAACAAAGGAGGTTTACTGATGAAAAAGACTTTTTTAATTATTTTCATAGCAATTTTCCTTTTAATAATTTTATATTTTGTTGGCATGTCACTTTTTTGGAACCAACCCTAAATCACTTTCAAAAAACAAGCCCCTTGAATAGATCTTAATCTCCTGTCAATACTATAGATACACCAGTCTCCAATTCCCCTGGAGATGAGCAGTTAGCTTTTGCTATCTGCTTTTTTTATGTTCTCAATTTCATTACATATACTGCTTACATTCCAGCTAAAAGGGGCATTTCACCTTCTAAACTCATGGACAAGTGAAATTTCTTGTCTTTTGTTATTATTATACAAACTCGGCTTTATTCCACACTCCTTAAACATATCTTAGTATCGCAAGACCCTCGCTCAAAAAGTTACCTCCTTATCGATGGGCGCTTGTTTACAGTGCTCTTTTTTTCACAATTCGATTTAATTTGACATATGTTAATAATGGTTATGATTAGTATTTTGCCTACCTTTCAAAGAGCGCTTGTTTACTGTGCTCTTTTTTTACATGTTGATTTTATTTTCAAATATTTTTTTGTTTAGTTCACTTTACCCACTGAATAAACTTTTAAGTTTTCACCTATACTACCCATGAGCTATTACAGATGTAGCTTATTCTTTCCAAATCACAGCTGTTCATTCATTTGGCAGGCAGTTTTCACTTACCAACTGTCTGCCATATTATTTTCATTGGTTCTTTATTATAAAATCCAAGAATAAATCCCTAAAAATTTTCCATACTATAGGTAGGCTAACAGCCATAATTGTTTTCCCATGAAATTGTGCCAAATCACACATCCTTTAGAGACAGTACTGAGAACATCGCAGTTAGCTTAATTAGCTAGCTGCTTTGTTGTATTAAATTTCAACATAAGTACATACTATTTATGAAATGCTTGATTGATTGTCATTTGAGATGCGCTTCAAATTCAGTATTCCCGCTCCTTAGGAGAACAGCCTATGTATCTGTTCTCCTATTTTACGTTTAATTTTTACCTTAAAATAAGAAAATCATCAATTCTATTGAATTGATCTCTTGTTATTATTGAAGCTCGTCTTTCAAGAGCACTTACAAATAGCGCTCTTTTTTGTTATAAAATAAATTCTTTATCTTCTATTACATATCTTTTAGCTAAACTGCACACGATACTTATAAGCCATTCGAACTAGTGGCTTCACTCTTCTTATAAAAGAATGGGAAGGCAATTTATCGCAATTAGCTAACTCATTCAACCCACAAGCAGGCAAAGCAACTTTGCCTGCTATTTTTGTATAACTTTCTTAATTTGAATCATACTATCCAGGAACCTGTTTACCAATACAAGTCATTTTGGTGTTCTGAAGCATCTCCTCCTTCTAGGACAAGCAATTTTGCTTGTTCTATTTTCGATTAAAGTACTATTTATATACCTCTCTTCCCTAGTCTCTAAATTTTATTTTTTAGTATCAAAAATAAGAATTTGTACATTATAAAAATGTTCCACACTATTATGTGGCTACATAAGGAGGAGTTAAAAATGGACAAACGTACTGAGAAAAAAGTTGAAGCTGTGGCACGTAAAGCTGCTGATTTAGAAGTTTCACAAGAATTAACTAGTATTAAAAATCAAATTCAACAGTTACATCAATCTTTATCACAAGCATCTCAAGGTCAACAGCAAGGATTACAACAAAATCAACAAATGGGTGGCCAACAAGGATTACAACAAGCTAATCAATTAATGCAACAACTTCAACAATTTAGTAATCAATCTCAACAACAAATGCAACAAGCTGATCAACAATTACAGCAAACAATTCAACAAGCTATTCAAACATTAAACCAAGGATTACAGTATCTACAATCTAATCAAACGTTAAGTCAAATAAATCAAGCTATTTCTCAGGCTCAATCACAAGTTGATCAAGTGAGCCAACAAATGGGTGGCCAACAAAGTCAACAAATGGGTAACCAACAAGGTCAACAAATGGGTAACCAACAAGGTCAACAAATGGGTAACCAACAAGGTCAACAAATGGGTAACCAACAAGGTCAACAACAATTTCACTAAGAATATTCACAGTAATTCCAGCCGTAATAAATTTTCCGCAACTTATATCACAGTAAGCAAACTCCAATTTCTTTTTGTTAGTTATTATTAAAATTAAGTAAATAACAATACTTTTTTGAAGGAGCACTTTTTATAGTGCTCTTTTAAAGTGAATAATTTTAGTACCAAATAATGTTTTTGTTAAAAACTTTTCACACTTAAACTGGACAAGCATATGCTATTGTATGGAGACTCTCCACTCATAGAAATCAACTTTTCTTGTTTAAGAGCATACTTATATGTGTGCTCTTTTTATTTGTTATTCAATGAAGATTAAGCTTTAAAATCACACCATTCTAAAACATCATGCATATAATGTCATGTTTCCTCTTTCAATATACATCTTGGTGCAGGGCGCTTTTCTTAAGCGCTCTTTAGCTTTAAAATAACGCTTTTGTTTAATCTTCTAGACCTACCACCAAATATGTTGTGTCATCCGACCAACCTGCTTCTTTCTCCATATGAATTTCCTCTAACGTTTTATAAACAGGGAGTCCAATACACTCCCACTCGACTTTTTCAGCCGGGTCCATTTCCTCAATGACAACATCATGAATATCTCCGAAGCCTATAACATCCATTAGGTAATACCCAACCGCTTCATATCGACTCTTCGCCCTAATGACTTTTATATTTTCACCAAAACCAAACATCACTTTATAGAATTTCATTTGGACCTTATTTGTTTTTTCAACACATTCTGCAATCCAATCATAATAACTCTCTTCAACTAGAAGCACCTCACCTACACCTTCAAGATGCTTCTTCTCCCAAATCGATTTATCTTCTCTTATATCCTGGTATTTCATTTACATACCTCTTTTCTACAAGATAACTATTTTATGAAGCTTTTAAGTATCCAATTTCCCTTGCATAATCACGCATCTTTTTCATTTCTTCCTCTGACCAACCCCAATGAGTACAGTACAGACCGCCATATCCATTTCTACCGTTTGGATTGTCATACGCATAGAAACATTTGAATAGTGATCTACAAACCAAAGATTTCTACCATCATGTTTAAAATGAGCTGTTCTATTTTCATCTTCATAACGAAAGAAATCCTTTTCGTGATCTGCTAAGTAACTAAGAAGTGAATTCACAATTTCTATGCGTTGATTTCTATCTTTCTTCATCTCTCATTCCCCTTTGTTCATGATTTTGTAACAGATGTATACAAGTTTGTGTGTTACACTAAATTCATTCGAAGATATCATTCGTTATTTATAGAATCAATAATTCTTAATACCCCGTCCCCTGCCCTAGCTCCCCTGCTAGGGCTTTTTGTTGTTAAAATAACGTTTTTGTTTAGTTTTCCTCTACCATGTTTTCTAACGCTTCTAACACATGATTCAATGTTATTTCATCACCCAAAACCGTTCTATTCATCTTAATGTGCCAGATAATGTTTTCCAGATTCTTTTTCTTATCCATATTTCCACGCCTTTCTATACAAAATTCAAACTCTATTAAATTAATTGCGTTTTCCGCTCATCCATACGAGTTACTTTTCCGTTTTTATATACAAAGGACTGTTCACCGTGGCCACTAGTTGGTGGTTCAATCAGATGAACTTTTCCATCTTTCACAACGTAAATCATATTCTGATTTAATGAAATTTCAGCTGTCATTTCTGCAATGTTTTCTTTAATAATTCCCAACGAGACCACTCCCGAATTACTTTGTCGAAGTAATTCGGGAGTGGTCTCGGCTTTTTTATTTGTCTACAAATATTGCACAACTTTTTCTGGAATGAATGCTTGTTCAAGTGATAAATGAAGCCGTATTGGAATCGGCTCTTTTTCATCTCTTGCTCGCTTACACATTTCTTCAGGTTCTTCCCATACAAGTTGTTTATCCTCCGCTCGTTTGTAACGCCAAATCCCAATTGCGTAATCTTCAAATAATTCGTAACTCTCATCAGGTGCTGTCGTTGGTTTCAACTCATCAATCGCTTTTGCTTGACGTGGTATTTGTACAATCACATCTGCATACCGTAATTTTGAATTCAAACGGTGAATATGAGCTTTTTTAGGATCAAATGATACAACTCGTTCCACATCAAAAATTGTTAATTGCTTTGGCATTGTTTTTTCCCTCCAATACCTGCAAGCTGCGTTAACGTTAGTTGATCTAATGATTGCCCGTTAATTTCAGCTAATCCTAATCGCAATAATTTACGAATGATTGCTAGTTTCCTACGTTCTACTTCATGATGTAACAACATGATTATGCCTCCATTTAGTTATAAAAAAATTAAAAATATTAAGCCCGTAATGATTCAAAGCTACTATGCCGAACTTAAGGAAAAAGGATTATCAAATGGTACAATCAGTAATATCCATCGCTGTTTTAGGTGTATTTTCAAACACGCTGTAGAATGGGAAATCATACATGATAATATAATGAATAAGGTTAAAAAACCACGTGAAGAGCAAGGTGAGATGAAAACATGGTCTAGCGAAGAATGTAATCGATTCCTCCAGTATCTAAAAGAAAAAAATATTAAGTACCATATGTTCTTCTTACTTGCAATCTATACAGGTATGAGACGTGGAGAATTACTTGCGCTAACATGGAAAGATATTGAATTTGATAATAAACGTATCTTGGTTAATAAATCGCTTGTAAAAACAGAAAAAGGACTATTTAAAGCTGCTACAAAAACTAAGTCTTCAAATAGAAGCATTAGTATCTCTTCTTTTGTTATAGAAAAGTTACAATCCTACTACTCCTATAAAAAGAAAGAATTTTTCCGCTGGGGTATACACTTAAATGAAGAAGCTTTTATTTTCACCGGCAATACGATACATTCGCCCTTACATATAGATGCTCCTCATCGCTTTTTGAATGATCACTATAAAAAAGCTGGTGTTCCTCGAATTCGTATACACGACTTACGACATACTCACGCTACACTCATGCTTCAGGCTGGAGAACACCCTAAAATCGTACAAGATCGCTTAGGGCATTCATCTATTCAAATGACTTTAGACAAGTATAGTCATATCACACAGAACATGCAGCAGAAAACTTCGAGAGCATAATAAAATCTAATAAAAACACCTGATAAAAAATGAACAGATTTAATGTGAGCAAAATGTGAGCATCGAGGAAAATCACCACTTAGAAACCTTGATATAATAAGGTTTTTCATACTATCTCGTAGAATCTTGGGAGAAGAATGAGCAGTTTTAGAATTGTTGATTTAAAAAAACATAAAAACCTCAAAAATGCCAAATCCCTTATGTCACAAAGGATTTGGCATTTTTAAGTTTCTAGAAAAACCCGCTAAATATAAAGAGGAATTAAAAGTCATAAATCCGGTACAATACTGTATTCACGTCCAAGGAACTGTCAAATGAAATAACGTGTCTAACTTTTTGGAGTCTATTGACCTTTTCAAATCCCCTTATATTAATGCTCGCTATTAAGACCTTCTCCTTCTAGGACCTACAATTAATTTGATTGCTGTTCTTTCTTGATTATCGATAGTAACCTCTTGAAACGCTGGAACAAGAACCAAGTCAATGCCACTTGGAGCTACAAAACCTCTTGCAATCGCAATTGCTTTAATCGCTTGATTTAAAGAACCAGCTCCAATCACTTGGATTTCTACTTTGCCACTTGCTCTTAGTACGCCCGCTATTGCACCTGCCACTGAATTCGGACTTGATTTTGAGGATACCTTTAATATATTTTCCATGTAAGTTGCTCCCTCTATTATTTAATCTCTCTTTTCTTACTGTTTGAAATATAACTAACGTATCTTTAACTACTATTCGAAATAAATACAAACAATTCTGTATAATTACATTCATTCGATATTTTTTGCCTTCTTCCTGCACAACTACATAAATAAAAAGCGACGACTAAGTTAAAAACTTAATCATCGCTTTATCCATTTCTCTGTTTCACTAAAATGCTGTCCTTTAAATACTTCTCTTCTTTACTTTGGCGATATTTGTGATAATGGTATAAATTCAGTTGAATTAACAGTTACAAAACTAAGTTAATACTATTCCCTCACATTCAGATGCTAATTCAGCATCTTTTTTATTGCATAACGTTTTTTTGATTCCTATCGTCCTCTTATAGAACATAAACTCCTATTTCACTTTTCTATTCATCTAATAAACATGAAAAAGTGCCGAAATCCTTCTGCCAAAAGAATTCGGCACTTTTTTTATTAAAACCGATTCATTCTTTCCTACTTCTCCACATAAACCGATTTAACTATCGTACGATTATAAGGTTGTCCTTCCTTATTCATTCCTTTCATATCAATTGTAACGTTATATACACCTGGCTGTTCTATATTTTTCAAAGCACCTGTAAATGTAGTTGTATTAATGTTTTTCGATTCATTTGATTCAGAAACTAATTTTCCATCTTTATTAATTACTCGTACTGTTACTGAAAGATCGCCTTTCATTTCTGGAGCTACAGGTGATTTTTTGAGTTTATACTCTGCTTTATTTACTTTAACCTTTGCCGGCATTTGAAGGACGAACGGAGCATCTTTTTTGTAATCGGTCACGATTAAATATGCATCTTTCGGCTGCTTCGCCATCATTTTAACTTGCCATTCTCCTGCTTCCATTTTATCAAATTTAAATGTTCTTATAGTGGCTCCTTTAAAGAGAGATTCACCTTCACCAGTAGATACAGCACTATCTTTATTTGTATAAACTTTTCCTTTTGGAGATATTAGTTGTATTTCTACATCTGAAGAAGCTGTTAAAATAGAAACTACCCCTTCTGCTTTTTTATCAACTGCGACAGTTTGTCCTACCCACTCATTTTGTGACAACTCTCCTCCTAAAATAGCTTGATTAGAAGTTGTGTTTAATTGTTCTACCTTATCCTCTGAACTATTGCTCGGGGCTAATAAAGCTGGTACTGGTACATTTACTGTCCGTAAATATGGTTCAATTCGTGCGAAAACGGCTGAACCTTTTCGTATATTATCATGATCAAATCGTGAATCTGTAAATAAATGTGTTCCATATGGTAACTTAGCACTCCATTCGTTCACCAATCCATCATTAGAACCGTATGATGACAAATACAACCCGCCCATAGATAGTGCTGAAAAAACAGGTCCCCAGCTTGTCCCAGTAGCCGTATAGTAACGGTTTAATTTAGCTGCAGGATTATTATCTATTGTAGAACGAAACTTTGCCATTTCACCTATTTGCAATGAATATGTCCCATCATCTTTTTGACCTAATATAGAGGCAAGCCATCCTGCCCACCAACTATATGATAAATCCGCTAAATTGGATCCGTAATGCGGAGTGGCAAGCGTAATAACATTTCCAACAAATCGATTCGCTCCATATCCAACTAACGCAGCTTGTGTATCAATACCACCTTTACTGTGAGCTACAATATTTACTTTTTTGCCAAAATGATTATAAATCTCTTCAAGCTTTTGTGCTAACAATTTTCCATTGTCCCATTGGCTAGCTGATCCTTTCCCCGCGGCATCATATAATTGAATAAATACAGTTTGATAGCCTGCTTTCAAAGCATAATCGTACATATCATTCATCTCATGATATACTGTCTTTCCATACCAACTATCCGCATTACCATTTCTTCCTTGTACAAAGAGAATTGGTGTTTTATTCTCATCATAATTAGCAGGTTTCTGACCTAAAAACCATTCTCCAGGAGTAAATACTTCTTGATCTGGAAAGCCAGTCTTAAGCTCTGTTACAACCTCCGCGTGTACATTTGCACTAAAAACCAGCGGACTCATAAAACAAAGTACAATAAATAATGCGATACTCCTTTTCATAATTCCCATTAACATCCCCCTTTTTCTCCTGAAAGAAAACGCTACCATTCCGTTGAACAACAATTGTTTTAAATTCCATTTAATCAATTACTTTTACGTTACAATATAATAAGAAATTAATAGCCGCATTCCTTTCTTATCAAACGTTATTCTCTCAACATTTCTTCATTCCTTTTTACAATAAGCGTTTTGAATATTTCTCAATAAAGCTTTCTCTTTACAAAAAAACTGCGTATAAAAGGTCTCTTTAATAACCTTTTATACGCAGCTTCTTTGTTTAAAACTCGATGATGTACTCATCATCATATTTATCGTATTGCAAACCCGCTCCTATTTTAAATTCTGTAACTTGATCTCTTAGAAATGGTGCATCTTCTATTTTACTAGTTGCTATTTCAATCCCATATTTTTTTGTTAAATGCGCTAATTCTATTAAAAACCATTCTCTTCGTAATACGACCGGAATATCATACGTTCGTCTTTTCATATATACTAGCACCTCTTCTATTTTCATTATTGAAAAGAATATCACTTCTACTTTCGATACACTTTTTAAAACTATCGTTCATCATCAAAGGCCAATGAAACATTATAGTATATGCATGTCCGTTTTAAACGTGCTATGGCAAAAATAATATTAAAAAACTTAAAAAGCCTTATTTAGTTTACATAAAAAAATTATGTAATAGTAAAAGGGGAAGGCTTGTCCCTCATCCTTTTACTATCAAAAGCTAAATTAAGAACATCTTGGTACACCTAAAGCTAAGAATAAACCTGCTACTCCTGCTGTAATTGGCACTTTCAACGTAATAACATCGTCTACTTTTGTTACTAAAAAGTAAGCATTCCCTTCTTGTAACACGCAATTCACTAATAATTGAAATTCCATTCAAATCTCCTCCTTTCAATCGATATACTATAATTTATGAAATCTCTTTTAAAATGTAATAGTAAATATATCTATTTTTCCTTATATACGAAATAAACGTTTATACATCTATTAAAAATATTAATTTTCTAAATTAATATAAAACGTGTAATATCCAATAAATCCCTATATAATCAATAGAGAAAATCTTACAAATGGAGGTATGAAAATGGCAGTTTTGAGTAATATTGGTGTAGCTTTATTTTTTATAGCTTTTATTCTTTTAATCTTATGTATCATTTCATTCTTTAAGAAAAATGGAAAAGCAAAACAATATGGGCGTCCTACTGTTATTCTTTTTATGATTTCAATCGTCTTAATAATAACTGGCGCAGAGACTTCTAATCACCCAATCGTTGAATTCTTTTCTATTTTAAGCTTTGTTTTATTTATTTTCTTCCTCGTACTAGCAATATTATCTGTAATTAAAAAGACAGGTGTTGCAAAAAAACAATTTATCATTACAGCTATTTTATTTGTCATTTTTGTTGTGCTATTAGGTATTTCAGGTCCTTCTTCTGAAAAAACGACAGCAACTAATAAACAAGTCGCTTCTAATAGTGAAGAGAAAAAAGATGACGAAAAGAAAAAGGAAGTAGAAAAGAAAGAATCGGACGAAAAAACTCGTAAACAACAAGAAGATGAAAAACGCCAAGCCGAAGAGCAAGCTCTTAAGCAAGAAGATGAAAAGCGTCTAGCTGATGAACAAGCTCGTAAACAACAAGAAGAGCAGCAACGCCAGGCTGATGAACAGGCTCGTAAACAACAAGAAGAGCAAAAACGCCAGGCTGATGAACAGGCTCGTAAACAACAAGAAGAGCAAAAACGCCAGGCTGATGAACAAGCTCGTAAACAACAAGAAGAGCAAAAACGCCAGGCTGATGAACAAGCTCGCAAACAACAAGAGGATCAGCAAAAAGTACAGCAAGCTCAAACACAACCAGCTGCAAGTAACAATAGTAATGTAACTTACAAAAATTGTACTGAAGTTAAAAATGCTGGAAAAGCTCCATTATATAGAGATCAACCAGGTTATAGCTCTAAACTTGATCGTGATGGCGATGGAGTTGCATGTGAAAAATAGTAGTAAAAAGAAGCTTCTAGTAAGCTTCTTTTTTTATTATCAGAAACTATTGCGACAAATTACCCTCCCTCTCCCTTTTATAAAACTCATTTTATTATTCTCAAAAATGACACATAATAAGTGATTTAAATCACCACATTGATTTTAATTTAACGCTATTCTTAATTTAGATATTACATTTAAACTTTATGGAGGCATTCATATGAAACATACATTTACTGAAACTTCAATTATCGGTGAGATTGTTACACAATTCCCGAAAGCTAGTGACTTTTTTAAATCATATAGAATAGACTTTTGTTGTGGTGGTAGTAGACCACTTATTGACGCAATTAATGAAAGAAATTTATCGGCAACAGAGGTAATTACAGAGTTAAATACACTTTATAATAATACGAAACTATTAAATGAATCTGAAATTGATTGGAAAAATGCTTCATATCGTGAATTGATTGATTATGTGATTAATAAGCATCATCGCTATTTAAATGAAGAGTTGCCACAGCTAAGTCCATATGTGACGAAAGTATTACGCGTTCATGGAGCAAATCAGCCTCATTTAGCTCAAATTCATAAACTATTTCATGAACTTAAAATGGAATTAGAACAACATTTAATTAAAGAAGAAACGGAAGATTTCCCGTTAATTTTAGAATTCGAACAAAATCCAACTGATCAAAACTATGCAAAGTTACGTAAAGTAGTAGATGAGCTCGAAAATGAACATAACCACGCTGGCAATATTATTAAAGAACTTCGTAAGGTTACAAATGACTTTACTCCACCAGAAGGAGCTTGCGGCACTTATCGCCTTGTTTACCAGCGCCTTGAAGCCATTGAATCTGATTTATTTGAGCATATTCATTTAGAAAATAATATTTTATTTCCGCGTGCAATTTCAAAAGCATAAATAAAGTGCAGGACATGAGTATAAATGCTCATGTCCTGCTTTTTCATTGTATAAAAAATATTTATACTCCCCCTTCCCCTCTATCCATATAGCCATATTCCCTTTCGCTTCTCCCTTCACATAAATCCGAATTTTAACAATTTGTGAATCATTATAAAAATGTGATAAATATCACATCTTCCCCTTTTTTGATTTTCTATAATGAGAATATAATATTTTGTTCAGCATTTCACATAAAAGGGGAAATGAATATGAAAAAACATTTAGTTATGATCGGAAATGGTATGGCTGGCATACGCTGTATGGAAGAAATATTAAAACATGATAGTGATTCATATGAGATTACTATTTTTGGAGATGAACCACATCCAAACTACAATCGCATTATGCTCTCTCATGTTCTACAAGGCAAAACAAATATGCAAGATATCATTATGAACGAATATAGTTGGTACGAAGAAAACGAAATAACTTTATATACAAACGAGAGAGTTCAAAGTATTAACCGCGAGGAAAAGGTCATTGTCACAGAAAAAAATCGTACTCTTACATACGACAAACTCATTATCGCAACAGGTTCTAGTGCTTTTATTTTACCAGTTGAAGGTTCCACCCTTCCTGGTGTAACAGGATTTCGAACAATTGAAGATACACAATTTATGATGGATACCGCTAAAGAAAAGAAAAAGGCCGTTGTCATTGGTGGTGGATTACTCGGTTTAGAAGCCGCAAGAGGTCTTATTGACTTAGGAATGGACGTACATGTTGTTCATTTAATGCCTAGCTTAATGGAGCAACAACTAGATACGAAAGCAGCTTCCCTATTGCGTGAAGATTTAGAAGCGCAAGGCATGAAGTTTCTAATGGAAAAGAAAACTGTAAAGATTCTTGGTACAGACCATGTTGAGGGCATTCAATTTGAAGATGGTGAAGTTGTAGATTGTAATTTAATCGTGATGGCTGTTGGAATACGCCCGAATACCCATTTAGCAAAAGATGCTAGTTTAATTGTAAATCGCGGCATTGTAGTTAACGACTATATGCAAACAAATGATGCATCCATTTATGCTGTTGGAGAATGTGCGGAACATGACGGTATCGCATATGGACTTGTTGCCCCTCTTTATGAACAAGGCGCAATATTAGCAAAACATATAACGAATTTACAAACTAATGGATATACGGGCAGCATCGTCGGTACACAGTTAAAAGTTGCAGGTTGTGATTTATTCTCTGCTGGTCAAATTTATGAAGATGATCAAACGAAAGCAATTTCAATCTTTGATGAATGTAAACGTTCCTATAAAAAAGTATTAATTCGTGACAATAAAGTCGTCGGTATCGTTTTATATGGTGATGCAACTGATGGTACACGCCTCTTTAGCATGTTAAAGAAAGAAGAAGATATACAAGAATATACAGCCGCTTCCCTTCTTCACAAAGCTGGTGAAGAAAGTGAACTTGACGTTGCTACAATGAGTGCGGATGACACAATTTGTGGATGTAATGGCGTTACGAAAGGTACAATCGTTCATGCCATTTTAGAACAAGAGTTAACTACTTTTGAAGAAGTTAAAGGATGCACGAAAGCCGCAGGGTCTTGTGGTAAATGTCGTCCGCTTGTGGAACAAGTTCTAGCTCATACACTCGGAGATGCTTTTGATGCTTCTGCGCAGTCTGCTGGTATGTGCGGATGTACAACTTTATCACGTGACGAAGTCGTAGCCACCATTCACCAGAAAGGTTTAAAATCGCCAAAAGAAGTACGAAATGTACTCGGTTTTGCACATGAAGACGGCTGTTCGAAATGTCGTCCTGCTTTAAATTACTATTTACGTATGGCGATTCCGGAAGAATATGTAGATGATAAATCATCCCGTTACGTTAATGAAAGAATGAATGGTAACATCCAGCACGATGGTACATTCTCTGTTATTCCACGTATGTACGGAGGCGTTACAACCGCAGATGATTTAATGAAAATTGCTGAAGTCGCAAAAAAATATGACGTTCCTCTTGTGAAAATTACAGGTGCGAGCCGAATCGGCTTATATGGTGTTAAGAAACAAGATTTACCTAACGTATGGGCTGACTTAAATATGACTTCTGGATATGCGTACTCAAAATCGCTTCGTAATGTAAAATCATGTGTTGGTTCTCGCTTCTGTCGTTTCGGTACGAAAGATTCATTAGGACTTGGTATGCTCCTTGAACAGTCATTAGAAATGGTAGATACACCTCATAAAATGAAAATGGGTGTAACAGGTTGTCCACGTAACTGTGCGGAAGTACTTACGAAAGATTTCGGCGTTGTGTGTGTTGAAAATGGATTCCAACTGTATATCGGTGGAAATGGTGGTACGGAAGTACGCGAGGCTGATTTTGTAATGATCGTCCCTACTGAAGACGATGTCCTTCGCATCGCTACAGCTTACATGCAATATTATCGTGAAACTGGTATTTACGGGGAGCGTACTGCCTATTGGACAGAACGATTAGGCTTCGATCACATAAAAGAAATACTACAAGATACAAGTATGGTCACGATGTTAAATGATCGTTTCCAAACAGCTCGTAGCACATATACGGAAGCTTGGGGACAAGCACTAGAAACGAAGTCTTTAAAAGCGATGTATGAAGTAGAAACTGTGAAATAAGGAGCTGTGATCTATATGATACAAACGAAAGAAAAAATAAAAGTTATGCGTGCAGAAGATCTTCCTATTCAAATCGGTAAAGAGGTACAAATGAAAGGTATGTCTATCGCCCTATTCCGCCTTTCAAATGGCGATATTCGAGCTGTAGAAAATCGTTGTCCTCATAAAAACGGACCATTAGCCGAAGGAATTGTATCTGGTGAATTCGTTTTTTGTCCACTACATGATTGGAAAATTTCATTACTAACAGGTGAAGTTCAAAAACCTGATGACGGCTGTATCCAAACGTACGAAGTAGAAGTTATTGATGGTGACATTTATATAAACATGTAATTTACGAAAGGAAGCCTCCTCTGGCTTCCTTTTAAATAAAAAATTATGAGGTGCGATTATGAACGGATATGTATATTTAGTTGGTGCAGGACCAGGTGATGAAGGGCTTATTACAAAGAAAGCGATAGATTGCTTAAAGCGTGCAGATATTGTCTTATATGACCGCTTATTGAACCCTAACTTTCTTAGCTATACAAAGCCAACTTGTGAACTTATTTATTGCGGTAAAATGCCACAGAATCATACTATGCGTCAAGAAATGATTAACGCCCACCTCCTTCAATTTGCGAAAGAAGGAAAAATCGTTGTCCGCTTAAAGGGCGGAGATCCATCTATTTTTGGCCGTGTTGGTGAAGAAGCAGAAACTTTAGCAGCAGCGGACATTCCATACGAGATTGTGCCAGGTATTACAGCTAGCATCGCCGCTAGTAGTTATGCAGGTATCCCCCTCACCCACCGTGACTATAGTAATAGTGTAACTTTACTAACTGGACATTCGAAAGGTCCTTTAACCGATCATGGAAAATATAATTCATCCCACAATAGCGACACAATTGCCTACTACATGGGTATAAAAAACTTACCTACAATTTGTGAAAACTTACTACAAGCAGGAAAACAAGAAAATACACCCGTAGCAGTCATTGAGTGGGGTACAACTGGAAAGCAACGCGTTGTCACAGGAACACTTTCAACCATTGTTCCTATCGTCAAAAACGAAAATATTTCTAACCCTTCCATGACAATTGTTGGTGATGTCGTTTCCTTACGGGATCAAATCGCTTGGAAAGAACGTAAACCATTGCATGGTAAAAAAGTTTTATTTGCATCCGCAACAAATAAAACCAGTTTCATGAAGCAAAAGTTACAAGAATGCGGTGCAGAAACATATCAAATTCCAACTTTCAAAAGGGAAGAATACACATTAACATCTGAACAAATCAATGAAATTTTTAACGTTGATCGCCTTGTATTTTGTTCTGCTGAAAGTGTAGAAATCTTGATGCGATCATGTAGTAAACACCAGAAAGATATTCGTTCCTTACAGGCGAAACTGCAGTATATGAACGTTGCCACTCAAGAAAAACTTATGCAATATGGGCTACTAAGTAAACAAGCAGAGTTCTCTTCCGATACAACTGCTTATTTAGGCAGAAATATTAATCGAATTGGTTTTATTCAAGAAAAAATTGGTGCTGGGTCTTATATGATGACTCATGAGTATACAATTGATCATCGCTTCGATGAAATTCATTCTCGTATGCTTTCTGAATTCTCATGGGATAGCATTGTATTTGAAGGGCGTGCCTCAATTGATACATTTTTATCAGAAGTAAAACGCCTTGGCTTTATCGATATCGTTACTCTTCCATTCTCGTATACCGACGTTCCAACTTTACACTATGCGAATAAAGTTGGATTTCATAATATAGATCAGCAATTACAAAACATTATTATGAAGAAAGACATGGTGAGACGATGAAAGGAATCGTATATGTTGGACACGGTAGTCGCCTGCAAGAAGGTAATGAACAATTCATTCACTTTATTCAATCTGTTATGAAAGAACGTAACGAAAGGATTCAAAAAATAGCGTTTCTGGAACTAACAACACCTACCATTTCGGATGTAGTCACAGAAACAATACTAGAGGGAGCGACTGAAATAATGATTGTACCTGTATTATTATTTGCAGCAGCTCACTATAAACGTGATATTCCTTTTGAAATAGAGCAACTACAAAAGAAATATCCACAAATAACATTTTCAGTTGTACCACCCTTTAGTACGCATCCACATATGGTGGAACTTGTAGTGAAAAGAATACGTGAAACTATGCCAATGCAAGATAGTAGTATTTTACTCGTAGGAAGAGGTAGCAGTGATCCACAGCCGATACATGAGTTACAACAAATCGGAGCAGCTGTCGAACGAAAACTCGGTATGCCAGTATCGTGCTCCTTTTTAACGAAAGGAGAACCCTCTTTTACTGCTGAGCTCAAGGCTATAACATCTACTGCGTCCCATGTATATGTCATGCCGTATCTTCTCTTTACCGGATTGTTGCTTCAAAAAATTAAGTTGCATACAAAAAAATACGATCACGTTACAACTTGCAATTGCCTTCAGTTTGATACATATATGAAATTAACATTATTAGAACGAATGGAGGAATGTGTGTATGTATAACATGTACCCTCTTATGTTTAATCTACATAATAAAGTGGTCGTTATCATTGGTGGAGGTAAAATCGCATATCGAAAAGCGTCTGGATTAAAAGATACAGGCGCGTTTGTCACCGTTGTCAGCCCAGAAATTTGCAAGGAAATGAAAGAACTACCTTATATTACTTGGAAGCAAAAAACTTTTAGTAATGACGATATTAAAGATGCTCATCTTATTTATGCAGCTACAAATCAACATGCTGTCAATATGATGGTCAAACAAGCCGCCCATGATTTCCAGTGGGTTAACGTTGTAAGTGATGGTACAGAATCATCATTTCACACACCTGGTGTCATCCGACATAATGAATATGTTGTCACTATTTCAACTTCAGGTAAAAATCCATCGTTTACGAAGCGTTTGAAGCAAGAATTAACATCTATACTTCCTAAACTTGTCAACTACCCCCACTGAGATGAAGCGTTTCAGTGGGGGCTTGAGTTCAAACGCTAGGTCTTTTCGTCTATCACTAGACAGTTTGACGCTCTAGCCTTCATGCCACCTTATGGTAACACCCCAAGTAAGTTTTTGGTTGGTACTGGCAACGAACGATTGTTTTCCCACTTGCACCACCCTTTCGAAAAAGAGCAGTTCTTCCTTGTGGAAGAAGCCACCACTCAGATGAATCTAGTGTGTGCTACAAGCCCCGACAAGTCGAGTACACATGGATGGTTGACGCACCCACTAAGCTATGCACGAAGCAACAGCCTTACGTTTTTGCACTTCTAATAGAATCGGCGTTTTCACTTTAAAATTGTCATCCCATTCTACAACTTTTGATTTTTGCAATGTATTCAGCGCACCATTAATATCAGCATGGATACATGCTCCTGCTTTACTTTGGTACAGACCACGAGTGATTCGTTTGCCACTAAAGCCATACTGAGTCCTATCATCCTTAGACCAAACTGGAATCGGATCTTTATCAAGAAAACTAGCTTTTGAAGTATAGCTTTCTTCTTGTTTCAAAAATCGGATGCCTTCTTTTATACATTTATTCTCAATTGCTGCAATCAGTTTATGAAATGGGATTTGAACAAATGTTTGATTATTCTTTTTTCCCATATCAGATTTTTGTTTCCAATCAGTGTTATACCCTACGACAATCGTATCTATGTTGTATGCTTTTACTTTTTTAAACAACAAGCCTATCGTTTGTGAAATGTAACCATTTATTTGTCGTTCTCGTTTATGCCAAAGTGCAGCGATTTTGTTCGTTACAACACGTTTGGAAATTCCATTCTCCATATTTTTCTGTTGGAGATTACGTATCGTTTTATTGAAGTACTGGTTAATAGATTTTATTTTTTTTCCATCAATTAAAAATGCATCACCTGTATTTGTCACGCAACTTACTAATCTATCTACACCTAAATCGCAACTCAAAGCGTTACTCGTAGTCGTGGATGGTTTCTTCATTTGAGAAACGTGCATTTCATATGTGTAATGCACCTCAAAGAACCGACCTTTTTGCTTCGGTACAATCTCAATATAGGAGATTTTTTTATTTCTCAAGTTTTTAGGTATACGTATTTTAATGGAACCGAATTTTTTTCTGAATGCCACATTCATCGGAATGATCCAATACCCGTTATCATCCACTTTTGGCACTTGATAGATTTCAATGATTCGTTTGTCAGTTGAACGAGAATAATTTGGAAACTTCGGACGACCTGTGAACTTCTCAGGATTTTTCTTCCACTGTTCCAGCGCTTTAAAAAAGCTCTTCACTTCTGTAAATAAGGCTCTACGAATCGCTTGAACAGAGTTTGATTGAACACCCCAGTAGTTCATATCAGCCTGCATGGCATTGTCCACTTCTTTTACAGTAGCCATTTTATTATCGTTCAAATAACTTTGCTTCATCGTGTACAACCCAACATTTCGCAACGCTTTTGAACTATGCGACATACGCTGAAGTAAACGAAATTTTTTAGCTGTGAGGCAAGCTCGTCCGATATGCTGTTTCTGCGTGAATCGTTGCATGGTTTCTCTTTTCTTTTGTTTCCGTAATACTTTCACTGCTTTCTTTCTAGCCATTGTTTTCACCACCTTTCTCAGAGAGTTCATTACAATTATTCCTTTCCTAAGATAGTGTTTTTTTAGGAAAGAAATATTTTCGTAACTGTTAATTACTGTTAATTACTTTTAACAAATCAATATTTGGAACGGAACAAAATATGAACATGGTCTTCATCGTAATTCCTTTTGGTTCAAGCAACCAAATGATTATAATTATCCAATTTCGTTGTCCACGATATATTCCCTCCTTATCTAGGGCAGATTATATCGTAAGACAAAAGAAACAAAATTGTTTCGTCTACCTGCTGACGGCAATCATCTCCACCTGAATTGTTGGGCTTCACCCGTAACACAAATCAGATGGAGTCTTCTTGCCGAAAAGGATAAAAAAGATTTCTCGTACACACAAATTGTAATCTATTTCTTAGCTAAAATAGTAATTACCTTTGGACAAACGTTTTTTAGGGACGTTTGTTCTTTTTGTTGTAGTTCCGTTTTTTTATTCCACAGGTAACCTGTGGAGAAAATGAATGCTGTTAGCAACTTGTAAACAAGTAAATGTTATGACAAGTGCAATATTACGAGCAACTCGTTCAATTGAATTTTTATATTGGGTATTCATTCAACCAAATTAACGCTTCTTCATATTCATCAAAAAATTTTACGGATTCTTTCGTATTAGACTGTTGCAAATAAGTCAGTATCTCCCCTTCTTCAAGAAGAAATGCAATTGCCTTACTATGATTCAAAATGGTTTCATTGAAGAACTTATCTTTCCATACTTTTTGAACAGAAAAATGATTCGGTTTGTATCCTTTTCTATCTACCAATAATTTGTATTTCCGACCCTCAGAAATAAATTGCTGACAAACCTGCTCAAAGCCATTAAACCATTCATACACATCCTCTGTATTAATCTGGCCAATTAGATGGGTAACAATCAAATCTCCCGAAACCGTTGTGCTAATATTCTGTTTACTCAACTTAGAATCATCTCCCCTTAGTTACAATTATGCGGAAAAACCGCATAAAATCAATAAAAATAAAATTCTTACTTGACACTCCCACCCTATCGCTAACAACCTAAGCTCATGTAACATCAATTATAAGCGAGATTGTGTCTTTTTTCGCAACTCTATATGTAGATGATTTAAAGATTTGCATACGAAATAACCCCTAATGAGTTTCCTTGTTTGAATTAAGTCGCTTGATTATCAAACATGATACAATTGTAAACGACACCCAATATATGAAAGACTGTTTTCTTCTCATATCGATAGGATTTCCGTCCATCATTTACCGCCTCAAATCTATTCGTTTTGCGCGTATATTCAAAACAAAATATATGACAAATAAATAACGACAGTTACTGTAATAATGCTGAAAAGTGTTGAAAATAAAACGATTTGCGCATGTAGTTCAGGCTCTATTTGATACTCCATAGCAATGGTTGATGTATTTCTTGAAGTAGGAAAAGAACTTGCAATAAATAATGAGTGTGCAACAATACCATCAATGTTTAGTAGGTAGATTATGGCAAGTGCTAATAATGGTCCCATCAATAACCTTCCAATTAAAGCCCATGTTATGACTCGATGGAAAAAATTAAGCTTAATGTTAGATAATTGCGCTCCTAGCAATATGAGTGCTATTGCAACAAAACTATTCGCAAGCTGATTAAGAGGTAGAAAGATAGAATTAGGTATTTTAATTGTAAAAGATTGAAAGAGAATCCCTAATATGAGTGCATGAAATACAGGCAGTCTTAGAAATGATTGAATAATACTTCCGATTGTTTTTGTTGCTGATAGTAAGTTATATATCCCATATGAATAAGTTAAAAGATTCTGGAAAATTACAATAAAAATCTGAATGGAAACTCCCACTGGATTGTGACTGAAAATCAATTGACTTACTGGTAATCCATAATTACCGGAATTCATTAACGAAATACTATTTTTTAGAGCTGCACTTTCTCCTTTTTCTAACTTTAATGTTTTTGAAATGAAATGACTTACTATCATCACACTCAGACTGTAAAGCATTAAATAGTATATTATCTGGAGCAACAAACCTGTTTCTATACGAATATCATATATATTCACAAATACAGCCGCTGGCATCAAGCAATAAGTAATAAGTGTAGATAGCTGCTTTAAGTTAAATTGGAACTTTCTTTGTAAGATTGCACCAATTAGCATCAATATTAATATTGGTAATATCACGTCTAATATAATAAAAACAAACATTGAAAACCTCATTCTAAATATATTTTAGTTGGATTAAACGCTTTACTACATATGGATCACATTTAATTCATCGGAAAACACCATTAGTTCTCAATAATCAGAAATTTTAAATCAATAATATGAAAATGTGCATCAAAAATTCTCATTTCCCTCCCCGCTCTTTTCTTTAACATAACAAATATGACTCATAAAGAAAATTATGGATTATTTATAGAAATTTATAATTTTATCTTATCGACCTAAACTGTATTATTTAGTTTAAGTGTACCATTTCACAATATCCATTAGCCTACTAAAGAATCTGGTCCTAAAAAATATAGCGAAGCCTGTTACTAAAAGAACCGTCCCAAAATACTTTGGAACGGTTCTTTTTCCTTATTAATGATTCTTTAACATCACTAACAGCTTCTCTTGGCTATACATCCATACTGTAATGATTAAACAAGCAAGAGCGACTTCTGATAACGCCATAAATCCAATTGCATAATGACCTGTTAGTTGGAATAGTAACGTTAAAATTAATGGTGGGAAGAACCCTCCTAATCCACCTAAAGCTGACACAACCCCATTTACAATCCCTGCTTGCTCAGAGAAGTACATTGGAACAAGCTTAAAGATTGTTCCATTTCCAATACCTGCACAGAATGCAACTAGTAAGCAACCAAACGTATACACGTTCATACTAGGCATAAATGATAAAACAATACCAGATAGTGTTAAGCCGATAAATACGAAGATTAATATTTTAAATGGATTAAATTTATCACCGAGCCAACCACCAATCGGGCGCATCATTGTTGCTAATACGATGAATCCAGCTGTCCGCATGCCTGCATCTACTTTCTCTAATCCGAAGTGAGATACTAAAAAGTTTGGTAAATATACTGTAAATGCAACAAATGATCCAAATGTTAAAAAGTAAAAGATACATAGAAACCAAAGTTTTTCATTTTTATATACACCTTTTATTTGTTCCATTAATGGTGTATTCACCTTTTTTTCCTTACGATCGCCTAATAAAAAGTTCATAAGTGCAAATGCTGCAAGTAAAACTAAATAACACTGTACTGTTGTTCTCCAGCCAACTGATGTCGCAATTACAGGTGCTAAAAATGAAGTAATTGCTGTTCCAGCGTTACCCACACCGTAAATACCATTTACAAAACCGTGACTCTCTTTCGGGAAGTATTTCGGTAGAGAAGTTACTCCTACAGAGAATACAGCACCACCAATCCCTACAAATAATCCACCAATAATTAAATCCATCATAGAATTGGCAACACTAATGTAAAAGACAGGGAATAATAAAAGTATAAAACTAATAAAGAACAATTTTCTTGCTCCGTAACGATTTGTCCAATAACCAATTGGAATGCGAAGAATAGAACCTAAAATAACCGGTACTGCTGTGACCATAGAAATTTGTCCCGCAGTTAATGGAATATCCGCTTTAATATATGGCATTAATGATGATAAGATAACCCATACCATAAAACCGATAACTAGATTAGAAGTTTGTAAACTTAATTGAAAATTAGGACTTTTCATCCTGTTCCCTCCTATGTATGCATAGTTATATTCATTCTCTCCAGCCTAATCACGTCCTAACATGATTAGGCTGAAAAGAATCAACCACCACTTACTGGTGGAATCATTGCTACTACATCGCCAGTTTGAATAATGTCATCCTCATTTGCATACTCTTCATTTACGGCAACCATTATCTCGTTTGAAATCGCTACGCTGTATTTCTTAATGAGAACTTCCTTTAGTTCAGCAACCGTAATATTTTCACAATCTATGTACAAGGCCGACTTACTTGCTTCTTCTTGCAAATGTGCAAATAATAGTACTTCAATCATGTTTTCATCTCCCTTTCAGGCTCACCATTTGCATATGCTATTTTCTCTAACTGATCACCTATCCATGACTCACCATCGTCCCAAAACTCTTTCTTCCAAATCGGAACAATTTGTTTTATACGCTCCATAATATATTCGTTCGCCTCATAGGCTGCTTTCCGGTGTGGTGTTGAAACAGCGACAACAACAGCAAAATCAGAAATTTCCAATGTACCAATGCGATGTGTAATTGCTACATATGTCCCAGGCCACTTCTCTTCTACTTCATTACCAATTTTCTCAAGCTGTTTTTCCGCCATTGTTTTATATGCTACATACTCTAAATATAGCGTACGACGTCCTTTCGTAAATTCTCTGACGGTACCAATGAAAGTAGTAACCGCACCACACTCACACCGAATTACTTTGTTTGTAACTTCTTCAATTGAAATAGGTGTATCAATTACTTCATAATACGTATGTGTCATTTTGCACCTCTTACCTTTGTATAAGTTAGCAATCTATTTTTCTATTACTTATATGATCGAAGTGGTTCTTTCCACGGCCACTCACTTCCTATGTTCGATTCCAATAATAATACCGAAACAATTATTCCTGCTTCAAATCCTCTCGTTCCTCCCGGCAGGACGATAAATGCATTCGCCTCTGCAAGTGAAGAAATTGCACTAGATTTATCTAAACCAACTGGTGTAGCTTGCAATTGGCCATCTACAATTTCTACTCTCCCTCTTACAAAACGAGTAAATGGGTTTGCTTTCGGAAAATCTTTCTGTAAAATCGCTTCTGCACGATATACATGCGGATCTTTTCTTTGCAAATATGTTCGAATAACTGGTCTAACATATAATTCACATCCGACATAACAAGCTGAAGGATTACCAGATAGACCAAATAATAGTTTTCCTTCTAGCTCAGCTACAGTTGTCACGCTTCCTGGTCGCATCGCTATTTTATTGAAAAGTACATTAGCTTGTAATCTCTCATAAATAGCAGGTAAATAATCATAGTCTCCTACTGAAACGCCACCAGTTGTAATTAAAATATCGACTTCTTTCATCGCCTTTTTTACAGTGTTATAACACGTCTCTAAATCATCAACGAATTGCCCATAATACCGTACAACTCCGCCCGCTCTTTCAATTTGAGCAGCAATCATATAAGAGTTACTGTTTCGAATCTTCCCTTGTTTTAGTGGTTCATGTACTTCTAAAAGTTCACTTCCTGTTGTTACAACCCCAATAATCGGCTGCTTAACAACATTTACTGAATTATAACCAAACGTAGCAAGAAGCGCTGCTACTCCAGGGTTAATAAAAGTTCCTTTTTTCACAAGGGTGGCATTTTGTTTTACATCTTCCCCTTTAAAAGAAATGTTATCACCAGAAGCGAAAGAGCGTTTTAATTTCATATAAGTCTTTTCGTTTTCCTCAAACCCTTCCGTTAGTTCTAACATAACAACAGCATTACACCCCGCTGGAATCGCGGCTCCTGTCATAATACGTACAGCTTGAAATGGTTTCACTTCTTCTGTAAAAACAAAACCTGCTCCGATTTCACCAATCACTTCGAACTGAATTGGGTTACTGCTACTTGCTTCTTTCGTATCTTCCGCTCTAATTGCAAACCCGTCGTATGGAGATCGATCAAAATGCGGAACATCATGATCTGCAACAACATCTTCTCCAAGAGTTCTTCCATAGCTTTCTATAAGAGAAACTTTTTCCATTTCACCTTGATAGGCATATTCCATTACACGTGCAACTGCTTCTGCCACTGAGATTGGTATACGTTTTTCTAACATTCTTTTTCACCTCGTTTTGATAAGAGGAAACTCTCTTTCTGTTCATCCTATATATTTTGCGTATAACCGTTTTGCCATTTTCCTATCATTAGTCCCATGAATAAACGCTCTGCCGTCTGTAAATAAAACAAAACGATATTCATCTACTAGAAACGATAGTAAATATGGAGTTTTTTTGACACTCACGCTTTTTTGTAAGCGCTTTTTAATTTCTTCTAAATTAAGAACTCGCTTTATCCCTGGACGGATTTGAATTGTATTCCGCCCGCATAACACTTCAGTTTTTAACTGTGCTTCAAATGTTAAACTTGGATACGTGCGTACATTGCCACAAGATGGACATGTACTTTTTTTCTGTCTATTTACTTTTAACGATATATATTGATTGTTCCAAATATCAAACGATAACATTGTTCCTCGCAGCGCCTTATAATCGTCCACCAATATTTTCATCGCTTCTGTTACTTGATGAGCAACTACCATTTGTACAGCTGGCTGAATAATTCCTGCTGTATCGCATGTTGCACCGCCCATAGGATGATCCATTAGACAGCGAAAACATGGTGTTTCCCCCGGAAGAATTGTATACGTTACACCGTAACTCCCAATACATCCACCATATATCCAAGGTATATTTTCTTTTTGTGACATGTCATTTATAAGTAGGCGCGTATCGAAATTATCAGTCGCATCTAAAATGAGATCCACTTCTTTTACTAACTCTTCCATTTCTTGCATTGTAACATCCGTTACAACCGGTACAATTTCCACTTCAGAATTAATCTTTCTTAAATGTTCTGCCGCTGCAATTGCTTTTGGTTTACACTGCTGTGCATCTTTTTCTCTATATAACTGTTGCCTTTGTAAATTACTCCATTCAACGTAGTCACGGTCAGCAATTGTCAATTTCCCAATTCCCATCCTAACGAGCGCTTCCGCATTTGCAGCCCCTAGTGCACCCGCACCGATTAGAAGCACATGCTTTTCTCGTATTTTCTTTTGTCCCATTTCACCAATTCCAGAAAATAATACTTGCCTTGAATAACGCTCCTGCATATGGAATCCTCCTTTCATTATCCACCAATGTAGGACATTTCAATTTTTGGACGTTTATTTGTACTTTCTGCCGTTCGTTCATCTGAATACCTATCTTTTCTATACGCCCATGTATGTTGTAAAATTTTTAATAGTGATGCATCAGAAATATCTTCTCTAAGAAGCGTTCGTAAATCCATTCCTTTTGTTCCAAATAGGCATGTGAAAAATTTACCGTCTGCCGAAATACGAGCCCTCGTACAAGAAGAACAAAAAGACTCAGAGACTGAAGTAATAAATCCAACTTCTGCGTTGCTCCCTACATATCGATATAATTTTGCAACTTCTCCAAAGTAACGAGGTGTAACAGGCTCAAGCGGATATACACGATTAATTTTCTCTATTACTTGTTCCTTCGTAATGACTTGTTCAAAGTTCCAGCCATTCGTACTCCCCACATCCATAAACTCGATAAAACGGAGCTGAATTTCTTGTTCTTTAAAATACCGAGCCATAAGAAGAATTTGACTATCATTCATCCCTTTTTTTACGACCATATTTACCTTTACTTCTAATCCAGCTGCTTTTGCTGCTTCAATTCCTTTCAATACAGGTTTTGTACTTACATTTCGTCCATTAATTTTTTGGAAGACGTGATCCTCTATCGCATCTAAACTAATATTTACACGTTTTAATCCCGCTTCTTTTAATGCCTTTGCTTGTTTTGCTAAATGAATACCGTTTGTTGTGAGACCAATATCCGTTAAACCTTCTAGCTTTGCAAGCCTTGCGATTAACTTTGGTAAGTCTTTACGTAATAAAGGTTCTCCACCAGTAAGTCTAATTTTATTGACTCCCATACTTATAAATAATCTAGCTAATCTTTCTATTTCATCGAATGTTAATAAAAACTCTTCCTGTAAAAAAGCATAATCAGGTCCGAACACTTCCGCCGGCATACAGTATGTGCACCTAAAATTACAACGGTCAATAACTGAAATACGTAAATCTTGAAGTGGCCGCTCTAAAGAATCTCTCATCTTCTCGTGCATCTATATCCCTTCTTTTCTACTGCAATCATTAGTAAGCTTTCAAATTTTTTATTTGCCTTCATTATAAAAAAGAAGCTACATATTCAATGTGACTTTTCTCACATTACCTTCCCCATTCAAAAATTCTTCACAAATCCGTTCGAATTTTGTTCACATCTCTAGTCCCATTCTCTTTACATATTGAAATTCCTTATTGTGTTTCTTTTTCTCTTTTCTTAAACTAAAAAATTTATAGTCATATAATCCTTTACTTCAAGTAGCTTTTTAGAAATTTAATGTTGGTTTCCCCTACGGTCATTGAAATTTTTCTTTATTTTCAAAATAGCTCTTGCATTTTCATCATACTTACACTCAAAATAGGAAATGTATTGCTTATAAGAAGAAAGGTGATCGCTGTGGCAAACAGTATGACATTATCTCAAGATTTAAAAGAATTACTTGCATCTGTTGAATATAAAATGCAGATTAAAAAAGGAAGTTTTATTTTTCAAGAAGGTATGGAAGCAACAGATCTCTATATCATCCACTCAGGAAAAGTACAAATTAGTAAACTAAGTGCTGACGGGCAAGAATTAACACTCCGTATTTGTTCGCAATATGACATTATTGGAGAACTAACATTGTTCACGGACAATGCGAAGTATTTATTAAATTCAAAATGCCTTGAAGATGTTGAAGTAGGCGTTATAAAGCGTGAAGCCTTAGAAAAAGCATTACTCCAAAAACCCGCTCTTGTATTTGAATTTATGAAATGGATTAGTGAACATTTAAGAAGAATGCAAACGAAGTTCCGAGATTTAGTATTACACGGCAAAAAAGGTGCCCTATATTCTACTCTCATTCGAATGACAAATAGTTATGGTGTTTTAAAAGAAAATGGGATTCTCATCGATTTACCTTTAACGAATCAAGAACTTGCGAATTTCTGTGCAACTTCCCGTGAAAGCGTAAATCGAATGTTAAATGATTTGAAAAAAAAAGGTACGATTTCTATTCATAAAGGAAAGATTACAATCCATGATTTACAATTTTTAAAATGTGAAATTGCTTGTGAAGATTGTTCTGCCTCTGTTTGTAGCATAGAGTAGCATCTTATTTAGATGCTACTCTTTTTTTCATATTAAGCTACTTATTAATTTTCACGTACACGGTTATCCCCCTATATAAACAAAGACGAGACCTTCCATATTAGGCCTCGCTTCATTTTAGCCGCTAGCTCTTATCCGTTTACAGCGGCATTATTTTTTCAATTCATTAGGAATACGTCTTCTGTAAATCACATAACTACGGCTTAAGTATTTAATTGGGGCACTAAATACATGGACAAGTCTAGTAAATGGCCATACTGCGAATAGACCCATACCTGCAATTATATGAATTTTAAACCATACTGGTACTTCCATCATATATTCAACTTTCGGTTGGAAAATAAAGAGACTTCGGAACCACGGACCGATTGTTGTACGATAATCAAACCCTTTTGAGTCGATATTTAAAAAGGTTGAAGAAAGTCCTGCTAGCATAACGATAAGTAATAAAATAAGCGCAATATAATCTCCCGTTGTACTCGTTGCAATGATGCGTTTTACTGTTACACGGCGATACGTTAGTATAATTAAACCGATGATAGAAGCAACACCTGCCGGAAGTCCGAAACTAATTGCTACTATATGATACATATGCTCAGAAATACCTATTGAACGGTATAAGGACTCTGGAATTAAAATCCCCATAACATGACCGCCAATTACGAGCATTATCCCAAAGTGGAATAATAGACTTCCGATCCGGAGCATTTTCTTCTCTAATAGTTCACTAGATTTAGATGTCCATCCAAATTGATCATAGTTGTATCTGAAAATATGCCCACCGATAAAGATTGCAAAAATGATATAGGGAACCAACACCCATAAAAATTGATCCATCATTTTGACAACACTCCTTTCTAATTCGTCTGTACTCCCCATGCATCGATAGCTAGGAGAACAGCGGCGAGAATTGGTTCGTGCATACAGTTTGCTTCTTTTAATTGCCCGTGCAGTGCTTGTATATTTTCTGTGTATTTACTCATAATTGGTTCGCTATCTTTTTCGTTTGCATTTGCAAGAAACTCAAGTAAAAGTGGTAAATAATCAGGTAGTTCTTTATCTGTTACGTTAAATCCAGATTTTTTATAATGCTGTTTTAACTCTAACAATTCAATTCCACGCTCTCTTTGTTCACCTGTTTTCATGTAGGTAAGATACATATTTGTCTTCTTTCCAAAGTCGAATGTATATACGTAAGAATCAATGAGTTGATTGTCTGTTTTATCTAGCGCTCGTTTTATAAATGTTGTAAGTGCTGCTTTAACGTCTTCCTGTTCAATTGCTTCAATCTCTTCTTGTAATTCAGTTAAAGCTTCTCTCCACCCTAGTTCCGGGTAGGAGAGAAGAAAAGAAGAACAAGAAAAAGCAGTTTGTAAACTTTGTTTCATAATTTTCTGCCCCCTTTATTTAAGAAATTGTCATACAAGAGCCTGGGCCACCTGTGAAGGATAAACCACAGCTTCCTTGTTCACTATATAAATCAGCAACTTGTTCACGGTGAGATGTCGGGATGACGAAGCGATCTTTATATTTCGCGATAGCAAGAAGACGATACATATCTTCTACATCCTGTTTCGTTAAACCAATTTCTTTTAATACAGCTTCATTTGGTTCTTTATTAATTTGCAATGCTCTCATATGCGTTCGCATGACAGCCATTTTTTTCAATGTAAGACGAATGTGTGATTCATCTCCTGCAGTGAGTAGATTCGCTAAATATTGAATTGGGATACGCATATTATCGATAGCAGGGAAAATCTCTTCTGCTTGCCAGTTACTTCCTTTCCCCTCCACCATATTCATAATTGGGCTAAGAGGCGGGATATACCAAACCATCGGCATTGTACGGTACTCTGGATGAAGAGGAAGAGCAATTTTCCAATCAATAATCATTTTATAAATAGGTGACTCTTGAGCAGCTTTCATCCATTCATCAGGAATCCCTTGTTTTTTCGCTTCAGCTATTACTTCTGGATCATTTGGGTCTAGGAAAACAGTAAGCTGAGATTCATATAAATCTTTTTCATTTTCAACAGAAGCAGCTTCTTTTACTTTGTCAGCGTCATATAGCATTACCCCAATATAGCGAATACGTCCTACACATGTTTCAGAGCAAATTGTTGGCATACCAGCTTCAATACGTGGGAAGCACATTGTGCATTTTTCTGCTTTATTTGTTTGCCAGTTAAAATATACTTTTTTATACGGACAAGACGATACACAAAATCTCCATGCACGACATGCATTTTGATCCACAAGAACAATCCCATCTTCTTCACGTTTATACATCGCACCAGATGGACAAGAAGAAACGCAAGATGGATTCATACAATGTTCGCAAATACGTGGTAAATACATCATAAAGACATTTTCAAAATCCGTTTTAATTCCTTCTTCCATTTTCTTGACGTTCGGATCTTGTAACCCTGTTATATGTCCGCCTGCTAAATCATCTTCCCAGTTTGGACCCCATTCAATTTTGTCGATAAATTCACCCGTAATTGCTGATTTCGGACGAGCAACTGGTTGATGCTTACGCTGCGGGCTATTTGTTAATGTTTCATAATCATAATTCCAAGGTTCAAAGTAATCATCAATTGTTGGCTGATCTGGATTGTGGAAAATATTCATAAGACGCTTCATTTTCGAACCGGATTTCAGCTGAATTTCACCATTTTTCAATTCCCAGCCGCCTTTGTATTTCTCCTGATTTTCCCATTGTTTCGGATAACCAATTCCAGGTTTCGTTTCTACGTTATTGAAGTACATATATTCAGCACCTGGACGATTCGTCCAGGTGTTTTTGCATGTTACGCTACAAGTGTGGCAGCCGATGCATTTATCTAAGTTCATTACCATTCCGACTTGCGCTTTAATCTTCAAGCCAATCTACCTCCTTCAGTTTACGGATTACAACGTTTAAGTCACGCTGGTTCCCAGTCGGACCATAATAGTTAAATCCATAGCTTAATTGGCCATATCCACCAATCATATGTGTTGGTTTAACGTGAATACGAGTTGGACTATTATGTGTTCCCCCGCGGGTGCTTGTTAATTTCGTACCAGGCACGTTAATGTGACGATCTTGCGCATGGTGCATAAATGCCATCCCCCTCGGTATACGGTGTGTTACAACAGCACGTGCTACGACTACGCCGTTACGGTTAAAGCATTCAATCCAATCATTATCAGCAACACCAGCTTCAGTCGCATCATCTTTATTCATCCAAACAGTTGGACCACCTCTAAACAGCGTTAACATTGGCAATGAATCGAAGTACATACTATGAATCGACCACTTATTATGCGGTGTTAAATAGTTTAGTGTAATTTCTTTCCCTTCTACTTCAGGGCGTGATTTACGGAATGGTTTATGTTGCAGTATTGGTTTAAATGTTGCCATCGTTTCGCCAAATTCTTTCATCATGTCGTGATCTAAGTAGAAAGATTGTCGACCAGTTATCGTTCTCCAAGGGATGAGACGTTCAACATTTGTTGTAAATGGTGAGTAACGGCGTCCACCTTTTTCAGAACCCGTAAAGGCCGGAGAAGTAATTACTGTTTTAGGCTGCGCTGTAATTTGTTCAAATGTGAAGCATTCTTCTTCACGTTCTTCTGCTAAGTCACGTAGTTTTAAATCGGTTTGTTTTTCAAGCGCTTCCCATGCTTTTACCGCCATATGACCGTTTGTTGTAGAAGAAAGTGTTAATACCGCCTCAGCAGCATTAATTGCTTCTTTTATGTCTGGGCACCCCTTCGCAATAGAATCCGTTCGAACAACTCCTAATCGACTCTTTAATTGCTCATATTCTTTTTCTGCCGACCAAGAAATCCCTTTCGTACCAATCGGTTGTTTTCCGGTATTTGGTCCAAGCGCTGTCATCTTGTCATAAATCGTTTTATAATCCCTTTCGACAACATGAATTTGCGGCATTGTTTTACCTGGGATCGGTTCACACTCACCTTTGCTCCAGTCTTTAATCTTACCAAGTGGTTGTGCTAATTCTTGCGGTGTATCGTGAAGAAGTGGTGTTGCAACGACTTCTTTCATTGGTTCAAGATCGATTTTCTTCGCTAAATCTGACACAACTTTAGAAAGAGAGGTGAAAATATCCCAGTCAGAACGTGCTTCCCACGGTGAACCGATTGCTGGATTAAATGGATGTACAAATGGATGCATATCCGTACTGCTTAAATCATGCTTTTCATACCAAGTTGAAGCAGGTAAGACGATATCAGAATAAAGCGCCGTTCCAGCCATACGGAAATCTAAATTAATGAGTAAATCTAACTTCCCTTCAGGTGCATCTTCATGCCACTTAATTTCTTCTGGTCTTAATGAGTCACTATCGTCATTCATTAATCCGTTTGTTGTACCTAATAAATGTTTTAAGAAATATTCGTGTCCTTTACCGGAACTTGAAATTAAGTTTGCACGCCATACGAATAAGTTACGCGGGAAGTTGTTTTTATTATCTGGGTCTTCAATCGCAAATTTCAGTTCTTTTTCTTTTAGTTTTTGTGCAACGTATTTTCCGATTTCTTCTTGTGTTGTTGCACCAGCAGCAACAGCTTCTTTATATAATTCAATCCCATTCTTCTCGAATGTTGGATAAGAAGGTAACCAGCCAAGTCGTGCTGCTAATACGTTGTAATCACCGTGATGTTGATAACGAGAGTTGCCCTCAACTGGTGATGCTAAATGTCCAACAGGTGTATCTTCATAACGCCATTGATCTGTTACGAAATAGAAGAAAGATGTACCGTTTTGTAATTTCGGTGGCCCTTGCCAATCTTTCGCCATCGCGATTGTTTGCCATCCTTCTGCTGGTCGTAATTTTTCTTGACCAACATAATGTGCCCAACCGCCGCCGTTTACACCTTGTGCCCCAACGAGAAGAACAAGATTTAAAACTGCGCGATAAATCGTATCAGAGTTAAACCAATGGTTAATACCAGCTCCCATAATAATCATCGAGCGGCCATTCGTATCAACTGCATTTTGCGCGAACTCACGAGCAATTTGAATAATAAGCTCTCGCTTTACTCCGGTCATTTTCTCTTGCCATGCAGGTGTAAACGGTACATCATCATTGAAATCTTTCGGTTCTTGCCCGCCAAGACCTCGGTTCACACCGTAATTTGCTAACGTTAAGTCATATACAGTTGTAACGCACACTTCGCCTTCTTCTGTCATAACTTTTTTCACTGGAATTGTACGTTCTAATATTGTATTTCCATCATCAGAGAAGTACGGAATTTGCACTGTTTCAACACTATCTTCCATTCCAAGTAAAGAAAGACGCGGATTAATCGTTTCACCTGTCTGTTCATCTTCTAAACGCAAGTTCCATTTCTTCTCGTTATCCCAACGTGATCCCATTGTGCCGTGAGGTGTTGCAAAATCATTCGTATTCTCGTTCCAAATTACAGGTTTCCATTCCCCTAACTTCGTTTCGCGTCCAATATCAGAAGCATTTAAGAAACGATCAGCAACGAATTGATCTCCTTTTTCTTTCAATGTGACAAAGAAAGGAAAATCAGTATATTGCTTCGCATACTTTGTGAAGTATTCCACTTGATTATCTACGTAAAATTCTTGTAAGATCACATGCCCCATTGCCATCGCAAGTGCACCATCTGTACCTTGTTTCACACTAATCCAATCATCTGCAAACTTTGTAGACTCGGCAAAGTCAGGACTTACAGAAACGACTTTCGTTCCTTTATATCGAACTTCGGCTAAAAAGTGTGCATCTGGCGTTCTCGTCATCGGTACGTTTGAACCCCATGTCATAATGTAACCAGAGTTATACCAGTCACTACTTTCTGGTACATCAGTTTGATCACCCCAAATTTGCGGAGAAGCTGGTGGTAAATCTGCGTACCAATCATAGAAACTAAGCATTGGTCCACCCATAAGTTGCATAAAGCGGCTACCAGCTGCATGACTTAACATCGACATTGCTGGAATTGGTGAAAAACCAACATTTCGGTCTGGACCGTATTTAATTACTGTGTATAGTAATGAAGCAGAAACGAGTTGTAATACTTCATCCCAATTCGCACGAATGAATCCCCCTTTACCACGCGCCTGCTTATACGTACGTGCTTTTTCAGGGTTTTCCACAATGCTTTTCCAAGCGTCTAGTGGTGACTCGTTATTTTGTAGTTCCTCTTGCCACATACTCCATAGAACACCACGTACATACGGATATTTCACACGAAGCGGACTGTAAATGTACCAAGAAAAACTTGCTCCACGTGGGCATCCTCGTGGTTCAAAATCAGGCATATCAGGACCTGTAGTCGGATAGTTAAGCTCCTGCCCTTCCCAAGTTACAATTCCATCCTTCACATATATATTCCAACTACATGAACCAGTACAGTTCACGCCGTGTGTAGAACGAATTACTTTATCATGCTGCCAACGCTTTCTGTACACATTCTCCCATTCGCGATCTTCATATGTTTCTTGTGTATGATTATCGTTATAACGATCTATTGGTGAAAAATATTTTAAACGTCTCATTAGTGCTGAAGGTTTCTTCTTCATACTGTTCACTCCTTTAATACGTCTCTCTTACATACCCTTACTATAAGAGAGGTTGTAAAATACAGATGTGACATTTCGCACAGTTCAAGAGATTGTCATAAATTCATTTGGAAATCGGTTTAAGGAGAAACATTTATAAGTAAAGATTACTTTGTTTTGTTGTGAAGATTTCGGTCAGCGGTGGGCTTATTAGGAGAATAGTATTTGGAGGATTCACCTTTTTTTGCATAAGAAAAAACGCAGGAGAAATTCCTACGTTTTTATATAAATATATTAAAAAGAGTCTTGATACTACTTCAATAATGCTATAAGGAATTTACTTTTCTGCAACGATACTATTATCAAGACATATTTTATATAAAGTGAAACTTTAATCAGCCCGCAAATAGAGGGATAAAACTACAAATCATTATTTACTGTATTGCCCTTAATTACGGAAACAATTATACTAGATGTTATCTACATGTATAATCTGAATATTCATAAAATTACGAGTAGGATTTCCTTTGGGGACATAGAAATTATAAAGTATATCACCATGATTTTTTAACATTTAAGTTTTTCCTATTTATATAAGTTCTCAATATGAACTTATATAAACCATTCCTACTTACCTCTTAGATTACTATTATACTGCATTAAAATGAAGGAACTCCTTTTCTTTAACATAAAAATGAATTAGAAAAGATAATAAAATTAGGAGGATTACGATGCCCCAGCTTGATTCATTACATCCCATAGTAGAAAAAATAATCACCAATATTGAAAAATTAATGGTCGGAAAACGAAAAGAAACACTCTTAGCTTTGACAGCTCTTTTAGCTGAAGGTCATGTACTATTAGAAGATGTTCCCGGTGTCGGGAAAACAATGCTAGTACGTGCTCTTTCTAAATCCATTGATGCCGATTACAAGCGTATTCAATTCACACCTGATTTACTGCCGTCAGATGTAACAGGTGTTTCTATTTATAATCCAAAAGAACTCCAATTTGAGTTCAAGCCTGGACCGATTATGGGGAATTTTGTACTTGCTGATGAAATTAATCGTACATCTCCAAAGACACAATCTTCCTTACTTGAAAGTATGGAAGAAGGCACTATCACAATAGATGGCATTACAAGATCGTTACCAAAACCTTTCTTTGTAATGGCTACACAAAATCCGGTCGAATATGAGGGAACATATCCTTTACCAGAAGCTCAGCTCGATCGTTTCTTGTTGAAGCTAAGAATGGGATATCCTACACCAGAAGAAGAATTTGAAATTTTAAACCGGATGGAAAAAACAAACCCACTCTCCCATTTACAAGCTATTACAACAATCAAAGAATTACTTTATTTACAACAAAGCGTACGGGAAGTAAGCATGGACAAAGCAATCAAGCATTACATTGTAAAGCTTGTTAGTCAGACTCGTTCTTATAGTTCTATACAGCTAGGTGCAAGTCCACGCGGCTCAATCGCTTTAATGAAAGCTTCACAAGCTTATGCATTCATCCATGGCAGAAATTATGTTATTCCAGACGATGTTAAATTTTTAGCTCCTTACGTTTTAGCTCACAGACTCATTCTAAAAATGGAAGCAAGATTTGAAGGAATAACAGGAGAACAATTTATCGCCAAAATCGTTGCACGAACTACCGTGCCGACTCAAAGGACGAAAAACCTTTGATGAAACGACTACTACGAGCACTATATCACGTTACGAAGTTATTGCTAATACCTTTATGCCTAGTCTTAACATTTGTATACGCTATGCTTCAAGGAGGATTTGTAAGTTGGTTTTTGTTTTACAGTACGATTCCTATTGGCCTTTATTCACTACTACTTCCCTTCTACGCTTTACGAGACGCTGAAGTAAAACGAATAACAAACCAAAATGAATATGCAGCAGGAGAACAATTTTTAAGCACTATTACAATAAAAAGAAGATTTCCTTTTCCCTTACTTTATTTAATTATAGAAGATGAACTGCCATCACAATTTACAAATTGTAGACAAACGAAGGTGAATAAGGTAATACTCTTTCCAGGATTGAAACGAGATATTTCGTTTCAATATGTTATTGACACAATCCCTAGAGGAGAGCACACTTTTTCAAGCGTACGTGTCAAAACTGGTGATCTATTCGGTATGATGGAGAAAGAAGTAACTTTTTCAGTTCCAGATACATTTTTAATCTATCCCCAGTACGTAGATATAACGTATCGACAATTGGAAAATCATTTCGAACAAGGAGCGCTTTCAGCAAATATAAATTTAGCAAAAGACTCTACAATCTCTGTCGGTGTCAGAGACTATAAACCTGGTGACCGCTTTTCATGGATTGATTGGAAAGCAACTGCCCGAACAAACAATATTATGACGAAAGAGTTTGAACAACAGCGCAGCCATAATATCATGATATTCATGGATAGAACTGAGTCCCCTCTATTCGAATCAGTCGTAACATTTTCCGCCTCTATTGTAAGGGCTGTATTGAAGCAAAATTCACCAGCGTCATTCGTGTCTGTCGGAAAAGAACGAACTTTTTTCCCTTTAGACAATGGAGATAGTCAGTTGCATCAAATCTTTTGTCATTTAGCGAAAGTGCAAGCAGACAGTGTATTCCCACTCTCCCGGAGTGTAGAAATGGAATTAAGAAAAATTTATGAGCCCGTAACGATTATACTCGTAACAAGCGATCTTTCTCCCGATATTCAAAAGGCGGCTGACTATGCCGCTATTAAAAATAGAAAATTAATGGTGTTTGTCGTGAAAGAAAAAGCGAATCAACTCTCTCATCGAGAACTAAGTATACTAGAAACGCTACAAAAACGAAAAATATTTGTAAATGTGGTTTATGAAAACCGGTATACAAACGTGTTTTTTGAGGTGAGCAAATGATAACATTACGAACAAAATACAAATGGGATATGAGCAGATTCTTCATGCATGTATGTGCACTTCTACTTTTACTAGAATGGCTAAGACCCCTTATAGGTATTACAAACGTAGGTAGATTAGATATTTTTGTAATATTTATAGGAATTTGCTTCACTCTCTCTTTTTTTCAAACAAGGTGGCAGATTCCAATAAAGATTGTCACGATCTTATTCATCATTCATTTCCTGTATTATAAAAATGCTTTTATAAATCCATCTTGGCTAACAAAATTTTTTGCTGATATTTCTCGAAATTCCTCTCTGTTTTTCCAGGGGGATTTGCTAGATATTTCTCCAGTTTTTCCAACACTTTTATTTTTTTTATCCTTTTGGTTTTTGAGTGCTTTCATCTCTTTTTGGATGATTCATAAAAAACGTGGGTTGTTATTTCTTATATTGACTATTATTTATATCACCATTTTTCATAACTTACATTTATACAATGCAAACTACGCTATTATTCGTACTATTGTCATCGGCTTTTTTATGCTTAGTCTTCTTCAAATAGAACGAATAAAAGAGATTGAACACTTACAAAATTATGCTAGAGTAATCTCAAAATTACTTAGACCTCTTACAATATTTATTGTATTGTCAGCAACCATCGCATACTTCGCTCCAAAATTTGGCCCTCAATGGCCAAACCCAATGAATTTTTTAAAATTCAACACATCTGAAGCAAGTAAAGAACAAGAAGTTTCTAAAATTGGGTATGGTTTATATGACTCGCAATTAGGTGGCCCTTTTAAGGCCGATAATACAATTGTTTTTACAGCACAAACGCAAAACAAACAATATTGGAGAGTAGAAACAAAAGATTTTTATACAGGAAAAGGCTGGGAGGTTTCTGAAAACCCGAAAAAGGTTTCTTTTAAAAATAAAAACGACGTCGTGAGTTGGTACGAACAAAATACAAAAACGGCGACAACCGAAGCAACAATCACCATGCAAAAAAGTTATCCTCACCTTACCTATCCAGCAGGATTAGTATCTGTTGATGCTTCTACTGATGTATCATACAGTGTTGACCCATTTTCAGAAAAAATCTATACGATGCATGGAGACTCTTCTACTACTTTAAATTCGTATAAAGTAACATATGAGATCCCGGAGTTTTCCATAGAAAATTTGAAAGCTGTAAAAACGAATGGAGGTCATGAAACAAGTTCTTATTTCATGACAAAGTACACACAACTTCCCGAATCATTACCGCAGCGAGTAAAAGACTTGGCTGTCAATCTTACAAATGATAAAGACAACCGATATGATAAAGTATTAGCTATTGAAAATTACTTTACAGACAATTCTTTTGTATACGAAACAATGAATGTCTTATACCCTGCCAAAAACCAAGACTATGTAGATCAATTCCTTTTCGATACAAAAAGCGGTTACTGCAATAATTTTTCGACATCTATGATCGTGTTACTTCGTTCTGCCGGGATTCCTGCTCGCTGGGTAAAAGGATTTGCAGAAGGAACTCTGGAGAATACACTTGCTAGTACAGAAGGTGAGAATGTTTATAAAATCGCGAACAATAACGCACACTCTTGGGTCGAAGTATATTTCCCAGGATACGGATGGATTCCATTCGAACCAACAAAAGGATTTACCAATCCCTATAATTTTACAAATAATACTCCTGCTTCTACTTCACAAAATAACGAAATAAATAATTCTAATAACGAGCCAATACACCAACGGAACAATGAAGCAAAGCTCAAAAGTTTAATAGAAAATACAGAAGAAGCCTCTACTAAAAAGATCACAAATTCCAAAAATGATTTTTCTTGGTGGTACGTATTCCTCTCTACGATACCGATTAGTATCATCGGATACATTCTCTTCACCACTAGAATGAAATGGATTACATTTTTTATTATTCTTTTCTATAAATACCGAAAAGATGATGCTGTTTATCAAAAAGCTTACGGTGCACTTTTAAAACAATTTGCGAGAATTGGCATACCACGGGGTGAAAGTCAAACATTCCGAGAATACGCTCTCCACATCGATACACTTTACAATTCGGCCGATATGCAACAACTTACTTTCAGTTATGAGAACGCTATGTATCAAAAGGAACAGGCCGCAGCCGAATGGAAGACATCCGTACACTTATGGGAAGTGCTTATGAAAAAAGCAGCTTCTCTGCCTAAATCAAACGACTACGATAGAGTGATTTAATCTTGATAATGTGAGTTTAAAGAAAACACCTCAAAGAGCTACTTTGTTCTTTGAGGTGTTTTTTAGTAAACATAATAAAAGATAGCTAACTCCTAATTATTCCCCAAGCACCTTCTCAATCTCAACCTCTAAATCCACCGGCTTCGTCTGCGGTGCAAAACGCCCTACTATTTTCCCGTCTTTTCCAATTAGAAACTTAGTAAAGTTCCATTTCACTGCTTTCATACCGAGTAAACCTGGTGCTTGTTCTGTCATGTATGTATAAAGAGGATGAGCCTTATCACCTTTCACATCAATCTTCGCAAACATTGGGAAGTTCACACCGTAGTTCAATTCACAAAAACTAGTAATATCAGCTTCTGTGCCTGGTTCTTGTCCCCCAAATTGATTACAAGGGAAACCGAGTATTTCTAGTCCTTCGTCTTTATATTTATCATATACTTCCTGTAACCCTTTATATTGTGGTGTAAATCCACATTTACTAGCTACATTTACAATAAGAAGTGCTTTTCCTGCGTAATCTTTTAACGATTTTTCTTCTCCTGTTATTGTTTTAGCTGAAAAATCATAAACTGTCATTGTTCCTACCCCTCTCTTCACTATCATTCTATGTTTATACTATACTACATTCGTGAATATACAGCTTTTATTACGTACTCACATACCGGAATGATAGCGCTTTATTTCCGTTCGAAAATTCGACACAATATACTAGACTTTTATGATGGAAAGTTTTACAATTAATTTGTGAACAAAATGTGACAGTTTATATTTCCATTATAATAGAAAAGGATGGTGTTCATTATGAAAACTGCACAACATGAAACGATTTCAAATCGCGAGTTTTATTTCGTACTATATATGATGTTATTGTATGTTATTGGCTGGGTAATCGATGTAAATGGTTTATTTTTAAGCTCCTACTTTAATTTAGCAGGAGAAATTATGCTTCCTATCGTTGGTGGCATTGTTGGACTGTTCGTTATGTCTATCAATAAAGAACAAACGAAATAACTACATTACAAAAGGGCAGAAGACGAGCTTTCGTTTTCTGTCTTTTTCTATTTTTAGCGTATAATAGATACATACCGTATATAAGGAGTGGTAAGTATGAAAAAAGTAGAACAACTATCTTCTCATCTATATCTTATTGATGATTATGACTTACAACATGATGAACGCACAGGTACATACGTTTTATTAGGTGACGATATTACTTTAATTGAAACTTGTGCGGCCCCTTCTCTTCCCTATATTTTAGACGGCTTACAGCAATTACATATTAATTTAAATGATGTAAAAAACATTATCGTTACACATGTTCATTTAGATCACGCAGGCGCAGCAGGGTTAATGATGGAAAAGTGCCCAAATGCTACTCTATTTGTGCATCCGCGCGGGGCTCGTCATATGATTGATCCAACAAAACTAATTCTTGGCGCAAAAGCTGTGTACAAAGAAGATTTTGATAAACTTTTTGATCCAATTCTTCCAATTGAAGAAGAACGTGTTCATATTGTACAAAATGGTGATACATTACAAATTGAAGAAGACCGTACACTCACATTTTATGATACACCGGGACATGCGAAGCACCATATTAGCATTCACGATTCATTAACAAACGGCATTTTTACTGGCGATACAATAGGAATTTATTATAGAGAACTCGCAGACCTTGATGTAGAACTATATCTACCATCAACGTCTCCTTCACAATTCCAGCCAGATGCGATGATTGCCTCTAAAAATCATATTCAAAGTATGAATATAGATACTATTTATTTCGGTCATTACGGCGCATCATCCAATGTTACAGAAGTATATAACCAACTTGAACATTGGTTACCTGTTTTCGTTCATACTGGTAAAGAGGTCTTTGAAAAGTATAATGATTTCGATGAGGCCACTAAAGCATTACAAACTTTATTAATGGATAAAATCTCTTCTCATCTTACAAAGTTAAATGTTCCATCCAATCATTCTGTTTATAACATTTTACATCTTGATTTAGAAATTAGCGCGATGGGAATTATAGATTATTTCACGAAGCAAGAAAAAGCAAACTCCACTATTAAATAACCTTAAAAGAAGAGATATACAACAGTAGTTATTGTATATCTCTTCTTTTTTTGAATATATTTTGAGTAAAGGATGGTGGAATGTAATGCAAAAAGTGATGCTATATCTCTGCTTCACCTTATTTATCGTCTTATTATTATTTGTCGGAGTGAAAATTCAATTTTATTTAGATACAGACGCGCAGGTGAACTTTAACGTTTATCCAAGATTATTCTACTTTACACTCTTCCCTCTTATAGTTGGCATTTTATTACGATTCCTTCAATCCATTAATCGCGAAACGAGTAAACAAAACTGGCGCTTTCAACCGGATAAATTTATCGCGATTACGTTGCCGACGCTATTCATTTCCTTTTCTCCAGCTCTACTCTTTTCACCAGTTGGTGCATACCTACCTTATTTAGCTAATATTATTCTTATAAATACAACTTTTGTTACGATAATAAGTTTAATAGCTGGCTATTCTCTTTTAGATTGTTTTATACAAAAAGACAAAGAGAATAGTAAGGAATATAACTAAGTGATTTCCCACTTTCACTTTATTAAGCAAATCAAGATAATTCTGCCCTGACATGTATGCAAAAGAACCTAATGTTCAATTTTTAAGTTTTGTTGGTTATGATAGTTTATTTATAAGTGTCATACTCCTTGTAAGAGTTGCTATACATGCGGTAAGGAAATTTAAGTAATAACAAAACGAGTATGAAATCGCATAGATTTTATACTCGTTTTTTATTGTTCATATATTTAATTGGTAATAGGAAATTTATGTTAAACTAAAGAAAGTCGCGCACTAAATCAAAATACATTTCAAACAAGGGAGACTTATTATGAAATTAGGGACTTTCTCGTTTCTAACGTTTATCACAAGTATATGTTCTTTCTTTATTTTAAGAGGACCTAATGCAAATTTAACATTAATTATTGTGCTTCTAAGTATTCTTTCATTACTCGGTATTATTTTTGCGATCGCATCAAAGAATTGGCTATTTAAAATAGTTGGTACGACATTAAATGGAGTCATAATAATATTTGTATATTTCTTATTGCTAGCAAAAGGAATAGGTGGTTAATATATTTACGTTTCAATAAGAAAAGCTCACAGCTTAAGCTATGAGCTTTTTTACTTATCTCACCTTTTCATCTACATACTCCATAAACTGTTCTGCTTTAATAAATCTTTCTTTATACGCTTCAGGTACTTCTTCTACTGTTATCCCACCACTCGATTTCGCTTTTACTAATACAGTTTGATATGACATTAACGCTTCCATATATCGTTCATACTCTTCTGAAGTTAATACTTCTTTACTAGATTTATGGCCATTTAATTTATCAAAATACGGCTGAAGTTCCATTTCTACCTTTTTCATTTCCTCTTTTTTAGCTGGTGATAATTGATCATAATCAATATTACCGTTCGAATCCCCGTACTCAAGCTTTGCATTTGTTAATTTCTTTAGTTCTTTTGTAAACTCTTCATATTCCTTCGCACCCATTTCGTCTTTCGCTTGTGATAACTTTGCATTAAAACGCATGTATCCTTCTAATGTTATAGCTCCGGCATGTTTTTTTAAGTTCTCAAAAGATCCGTATATACCCTCCGCCATAATAGATTGGTAAGCAAAACCAGTCGTTGGGATTAAAAATGCGGCTGCAAGCACTCCTGCGATAAGGCGCTTCTTCCTTTTACTTCCCCCGCTCTTCATTTTTATTTGAACAATTACTTTTTCTTTTAACTCCGGCGGGGCAATAATCCCCTTCGCTTCTTCTTGTATAGATTCTCTAACTCTATAATCTAAGCTCATTTCACATTCCCTACCTCTCCTAAAAAGATTTCTTCTACTTGCTCTTTTTGACGTAGTTTCTTTAATGCCGCATGAATTCTAGACTTCACTGTACCGATTGGAATATGTAATATTTGTGCTACTTCTTCTTGAGAGTAATCGTGTAAGTATCTTAAGATAATAACTTGTTTCAATTTATACGGTAACTTATGAATGAGTTCGATTAATTTTTGATTTGATATTTTACTTACAACATCGCTAGAAAAATCAATTTGTACTGGTTTTCTTTGCTCTTCTGCTTTTTTTACAATTCGTAGTCGCATCCACCTCTTTCTTCTATAAGAATGAATTTGTTTAATCGCAAGTCCAATTAGCCAAGGTCTAAATGGCTTCTCGCTATCATATTTACGAAGCGATTCATATAGCTGTATGTATATTTCTTGAACGACATCATCTACATCTGCTTTGTCTTCTATTAAAAAATGTGCTGTCTTATATATTTCTTGAATTGTTTTATCATACAATTCGCTATATGCTTCTTTATTGCCTGATAAAGTTAATTGGATTAAATCTGAATACACTGTTTCACCCTTCATGTACCATCCCTCCTTTGTCCTACACTATATATTGGCAAGTAATTGATATTTCGTTCGATTTTTTCAAAAAGTTTTTTATATACATTAATACAATGATCCAATGACTTCATAAGCTTCACTTATAACCTTGCATAACAATTATATAATTTTCCAATTTCTAATAAAGATTTAAAATAATATATATATTCAAATTTAGGAGGATGTATATGAAAGCTATCGTTGTAACTTCGTTCGGTGGTCCTGAAGTGATGAAATATACAGATGTGGATATGTCGACTATTTCAGACAATCAAGTGTTAATACGCGTTGTTGCTACTAGTGTTAATTTTGCCGATATTAAATCACGTTATGGCAAAAAAGGAAACAAAGCCTTACCTTTTATCCCAGGGATATATGCAGCTGGTATTGTAGAACGCGTAGGTTCTCATGTAAAAAACATTTATCCTGGCCAACGAGTCATTGCTTTTCCTCAAAATGGTTCATACTCTGAATATGTTGTCGCGAACGAAAATCTTACTTTTGTATTACCTGATGAAGTTGATTTCCAAACTGCAGCCGCTTGCCCTATCGTATCTTTTACAAGCTACAATTTACTTGCAAATGTTGCAAGACTTCAACAAGGTGAATCTGTTCTAATTCATGCAGCTGCTGGAGGAATTGGTACTACAGCGATTCAACTTGCAAAACTATTAGGGGCTAAAAAAGTTATCGGTACTGTTGGAAGTGAAGCGAAAAGAAAAATCGCTTTTGATGCAGGAGCCGATTATGTTATTTGTCATCAAGATGAAGATTTTGTAGAGAGGGTAAATCAGCTTACAAACGGAGAAGGCGTTAATATTGTTTTAGATTCTATTTCTGGTACTGTGTCCGAAAGAAGTTTAGAATGCCTTGCTTATTACGGTCGTCTCGTCCAATTCGGCAATGCTAGCGGAGAAGTTGGTATTTTTCAAACGAAAGATTTACACGCAAGTTGCCGTTCTATACTCGGTTTCAGCTTTGGCACTACACGGAAAAAACGTCCTGAATTGCTTCAAGAAACTGCGAATCAAGTTTTCCGTTATTTACGCGATGGAAGTTTACAAATTAAAGCTACGAAATCTTTTCCTCTTCAAGATGCAGGGAAAGCACATGAATGGGTCGAAAGTAGACAAAGTACAGGGAAAGTAATACTCCACGTTCAGACAGCTCCCTAAAATGAATACATGAAATAGAGGTGTTATTCATGGGATCACGAATTATGCATATCATTATCGCGAGCGGTATTGCAGAGAAACTATCTATTCAAGATAAAACTTCTTTCTTACTTGGCGGTGTAGCTCCTGATGCTGTTCATTCAAAAAAAGAAAAAGGAACTTCACATTTTTACGCTGGTACAACGAAGAACTATACGAGAAGAATAGATTATGATTCATTTATTCATAAATACGAAGATCATCTGGATTCCCCTTATATTTTAGGTTATTATACCCACCTCATTGCCGATGATAATTGGCTAAGCGGCTTTTTTCTACCTTGGCTTAAAAACAGAATAGAAAACGACGAAACTATCGCACCTATGTACTATAACGATTTTAAATTATTGAACGCACAATTGTTGCATCATTATGATAAAGAACAGCAGCTCTTCGCCCTACTTAATCAAGAGGCTAACATTGTGAATATAGAGGAGATTTCTAGAAAGAATGTTTTAGCTTTTCGGCAATATATTTTTGAAGATATGCTATATCCTGAGCAACACTTGCACGAAAACTTACAAGTGTTTTCATTTGATCAAATCGTTGGTTATATTGAGACTGCAATTGAAAAAGGAACATTTTTTATAGAACAACTCGTTAATAAAAAATTGACTTCAAATATTTAATCCCCCTCATTATTTACGAGGGGGATTTTCACATAACTATATAATTATTTATTTTTTCCCATTACTGCAAAGTAATTCCCTTCACTATCAGCAAAGTTAAACAATTTACCAGAAGGCATAGTTACCATTTCTCCAACAGTAACATTTTTATTTGTTAGCTCTTTATATAATTGATCAAGATTTTCTGAGAAGAACATTAAGGACGGTGTACCAAGATTTAATTCTGGGCTCATGTTCGAAATAACTTCTTTATTATGTAGTATAATACTCGTTTCTGCACCCTTAGTCGGAGCGATTTCAATCCATCTCATTCCTTGCTTGTTATCTTCCTCTGCAATTACATGAAATCCTACTTTTTCCTTCCAAAAATTTACTGCCTCATCTTGATTATTTACGTATAACATAATTTGTCCAACTTTATGGATCATTTGTTTTCCCCCTAATGGTTTTTATATTCTATGTAGGTTTCTACAAGTGCTATTGTTATTCCTTTTGAGTTTATATGTACCTCTTCACAAAATTTATCGACTGATTCATCCCGTCAAGTTCGTTAAAATAATCATTTCTTTCAATCATGTAATAACCGTCGAATCCGATTTCATCTAATGCCTTGAAGAATATATTGAAATCTACTTCACCGTTTCCTGCTGCGACTTCTATATACTTACTTGAACTATCGCTTTTCAATTCTTTACAGTCTTTAATATGCGTTTGTACTATATAATCTTTTAATAGGAATAAACTTTCTATCGGATTTTCATTTACATCACTTATTAAATTCGCTGGGTCAAAGTTAACTGCTAGTCCTTTTGAGTTTATATTTTCTAAAAATCTTTTTAACACTATTGCTTTTTCAGATCCCGTCTCAATAGCAAAGACTCCCCCTAATTTTAATGATAAATCCCCTATCTCATAACAAGCCCTTTGCATCTTTTCATATCGCTCGCTCTTTTCAACATCTGGAATCTTTCCAATGTGAGCCGTTATTATGTTTGCTCCTAATTCTAATCCCTTATCAGCAACACGTTTCAACTGCTCTATTACACTTTCATCTTCCGCCCCTACAATTCCACTTTCTCCAAAACTAATTGCTAATGATGGGACTTTAATCCCATTAAAAGATAAGCTATCCTTTAAAGTAATCCATTCTAACTTTGAAATATTAGCTAAATTGAAATTCTCATTCATAGCATATAGTTGAATATATTCTAAATCCCATTCTCTCGCCTTTCTTATTCCTTCGTTTACTTCAATATGTTTCGTATTTAAAAACATTCCTAATTTCCTAGCCATACATGTACCTTCTTTTTATTATTTCGTATCATGTTAATATTCGACTCTTTTTATGTTACTTCCTTGTACAAACTAAACTAGAAATGCTACACCTTTATCAATATTCCCTGTAGAATCGTTAATATTTTTAAAGTTACGATAGATGAAATTTTAATAGTCGTTAATAAAATTCCATCTATTATTCCACAAAAAAAGACGTAACTACGCATAGTTACGTCTTCCCAATTATTTATCTAGGCTTTTTCTTACCAGTAAAAGCTGGTTTCTTTTTCTTTGGTGCTGGTGGTTTCGATTCTACAAATGTTCCTTTGAACATTTCTTGTTTCGTAAACACGATACCTAATTTTTTCGCAAATTGAAGTAATTTACGCTCTTCTTGTTCTGTTACAAGAGAAACAACTGTTCCTTCTTTACCCATACGTCCAGTACGTCCTGAGCGGTGAATATATTGGTCTACTGTGTCTGGTAACTCTAAGTGGATTACGTGTGTTAAATCATCGATATCTAATCCACGTGCTGCAATATCAGTAGCAAGTAATATTTCTAATTTCCCGCTACGGAACGCGCGCATCGTTACTTCACGCTCTTGTTTGCTTGCCTCTGCATGAAGTGCTGCTGCTTTCATTTTACGGAACTTCAGTTTTTGAGTAATTTCATCTAAACGGAATGGATCATTTAAGAAGGCAACTGCTTTTACATTTCCCATATGCATAACTCTTCTAATATAATCATTTTTTTCACGACGCTCACAAACGATATACGTATGTTCAACTAGGCTCTGTGCCTCTGAACGTGTTACACGTACTAATTGTGGTTCAACTGTCAAATCACGTGCCGCATCTTCTGCAGCTTTTGTTATTGTCGCCGAGCAGAACACTAATTGACGATCGCGCATCGTTGATTTAATTACATCAAGTACAGCACCCATCATCTTTTGTTTTACAATTTGATCAAACTCATCAAATACAATCGTTTTCACTTCATGCATCTTTAATTTTTTCATGCGAATCAACTCTAAAATACGTCCTGGTGAACCGACAATAACTCTCGGATGTTTCTTTAATTTTTCAACTTGGCGCTTAATATCCGCACCACCAATTAAAGACGCACCTGAAATATCCGTTCCTGCTGTAAACTTTTGAACCTCTTCATGAATTTGCATAACAAGTTCACGAGTTGGCGCTAAAATTACAACTTGAGGTTGTTTAACTTCAGGATTAATTTTATGTAAAAGTGGTAATAAGTACGCTAATGTTTTTCCTGTTCCAGTTGGAGATTCAGCAATAACGTCTTGTCCTTCTAAAATAGTTGGAATCGCTTGTTTTTGAATTTCAGTAAATTCTTTAAAACCAGCCTTTTCCCAAGCTTGTTGTAAAAATGGTTGCATATCTTTTATCATTTGTTTTTCTCCTTTATCTCTATTTTTGAAGAAAATGTTGTATTGTTCGCACCGTTTCTATCATGTGTGAAATAACAGCTATTAAATCATCAACATGGTCTTCTGTAATCGATTTTTGAAATAGAACCTCTACCTTATTATGATATGAAATCGCTTGCTTATTATATTCGTATGAAATTTTTTGCGTAATCATTCGCTCTTTTCCCCATATAGAATGCAATAAAGTTTCAATTTCTTCGCATCCTATCTCTGGTTGCTCCATTTCGAACGAGAATTCCAGCTTCATTTCACAACCTGGTATAAACTGAGGTACTTCTAATATTTCACCTGATAAATTCTTTGCATCAACAGATAGTGAAAATGTCGCCTCTACCATCGTTTTAAATGTTTCTGTTAGTTGAAATGAAATACTATACATACGACTTAATGAAGCAAGGTCCATCACATCTTTTCGATCCGTTACGAGAATATCACCGTGTAAATCGAAATCATAGACAGCTCCTTCCACAATTACCTTTAAATTTTCAAAAGCAGTTGGATCAAACATAATTTCCTCCAAAAAACAGGCGCCTTTCGATGGAAAGGCGCCACTTGATGTATATATAGTTTACAGATAAACGAGATGAATTACAACCTTTTAGAATAAACCTACTGCTTTTCCATCTTCATTTACATCCATTTGCAGCGCAGCTGGCTGTTTTGGAAGGCCTGGCATTGTTAACATTGTTCCTGTTAACGCAACGATAAACCCTGCACCGATAGATGGTTTTAATTCACGAATTGTAACGATAAAGTCAGATGGGCGACCTAATTTTGTTGCATCATCTGAAAGAGAGTATTGTGTTTTCGCCATACAAATCGGTAGGTTACTCCAACCTTCTCCCTCATATTGAGCTAATTGCTTACGTGCTTTCGGAGCAAATTCAATATCTTTTGCGCCGTACACTTTTTGAGCAATTGTACGAATTTTTTCTTCTAATGGTAATTCTAATTCATAAAGTGGTGCGTAGTTGTTTTCACCTTTTTCAATTTCTTTTAACACTTTCTCAGCAAGGTCAACTCCGCCTTGGCCACCTTTCTCCCAAACTTCTGTTAAGGATACTGCATAGCCACGCTCATTGCACCATTCTTGTAAGTATGCAACTTCTGCATCTGTATCAGTAATGAATTTGTTAATGGCAATTACGAAAGGAACACCGAAGCTTTGAATTGTTTCAACATGCTTCTGTAAGTTCTCCATACCTTTTGCTAACGCATCTACATTTTCTTCTTTTAATTGATCTCTCGCCACACCACCGTGCATTTTAAGCGCACGAATAGTCGCAACAATAACTACCGCTTCTGGTTTAATACCAGCTGCACGTGCTTTAATATCTAAAAACTTCTCGGCACCTAAATCTGCACCGAATCCAGCTTCTGTAATAACATAATCACCTAATTTTGCTGCCATTGTCGTAGCGATAACGCTGTTACAACCGTGAGCGATATTCGCAAATGGTCCGCCATGAATGATAGCTGGTGTATTTTCTAATGTTTGTACTAAGTTCGGTTTTAATGCATCTTTTAATAGAAGTGTTAACGCTCCTTCTACTCCTAAATCTTTAACTGTTACAGGTTGATTTGAAAAATTATAAGCGACAACAATGCGAGATAGACGTGATTTTAAATCTTGAATATCTGTTGCAAGGCAGAATACGGCCATAATTTCAGATGCTACTGTAATATCAAAACCGTCTTCACGTGGTACACCTTGAACCGGTCCACCAAGGCCAATTACTACGTTACGAAGGGCACGATCATTTAAGTCAACACAGCGTTTCCAAACGATTTTACGCGTATCAATTCCAAGTGTGTTTCCTTGTTGGATATGATTATCAATAAACGCTGCTAATGCGTTATTGGCAGTTGTAATCGCATGAATATCTCCAGTAAAGTGAAGGTTAATGTCTTCCATTGGTACTACTTGAGAATAACCGCCACCTGCTGCTCCGCCTTTTAATCCCATTGTTGGTCCAAGAGATGGTTCGCGAAGTGCAATTACTGTTTTCTTACCAATTTTATTAAAAGCTTGACCTAAACCAACTGTTACTGTTGATTTACCTTCTCCTGCTGGAGTTGGGTTAATCGCTGTTACTAAAACAACTTTACCGTCTTTCTCATCTTGTAAACGCTTAAAAATATCAAGAGATAACTTGCCTTTATAATGTCCGTATGGCTCTAGTTCTTCTTCTAAAATATTTAAATTAGCTGCAATTTCTTGAATCTTCTTCATACTTGCTTCTTGTGCGATTTCAATATCAGATTTAACTGTTGTAGTAGTTGTCATATACCCTAGTCCCCCTTTAATTGATTCTGATGATATTGTATCAGTTTTTTGTATTTTCTGCACTTATTTACCTCCTAAAATTCTTCTATTTCGTCATACGCTTTTTAACATAAATACCCATAAAAATGTTAACGCTTGTTGTAACTCTGTAGGTAGCTGACCTAACATCTTCTCATTTACTCCGCGCTTATATACGCCGGTACCATCTACAACTTCAAATCCTTGTTCTTTTGCTAACTGTTCAAATTCCCAAGGCATCATCGTATTGCAAACAACGTCTTTGCCATATAGGCGTGGATAACTGTTCTCTCTCGGTTTTGCTGTCGGTCCTAAAATTGCAATACATGCGTATCCATCTTTCTTTAAAACACGCTTTATTTCATTTAATGCTCGCAACGGCTCCTCGGTCCATTCTAAAGAATTAATTGCCATAATTGCTTCAAATTTCTCATTTTCAAATGGTAATGAAGAAAGATCACCTTTTATAAAAGATAAGTTTGGGTCTTCTCCGCGCTCCTTACCCTTTTGAATCATAACTTCCGATAAGTCCACCCCAACCGCTTTGTAGCCAGTAAGACTTAATTTATATGTACCATACCCATCACCACAGCCAACATCTAACACTTGTACTTCCTTTTCCACGTACTGCTCAAAAAATGGAATGATTGTACTCCTGCTCCCGCTATCCCACATTTCTTGACTATTTTGATTCCAAAACTCTGCATTGTTATCCCATTTTTTCTCTGCCGATTCATGCCAATTAAACTTCGCCATACATTCCCCTACCTTCACGTATTATCATTCATTTCATTCTACATCATGTTCCAAAATCCCTGTTTATCTTCATAAGGAGATAAAGTGAAACTTTAATCAGTGGGGGTGTTTGTTCGTCCCCCACTGATTATTATTTGAACCAATCGGGCTTTTACTGGCAGCCCGACTCCCATCTAACTTCTTTGCTCCAGCCGAATTTTGAGGTGGGGGTCTTACTGCACGGCAAATAGCGGGATAAACAGGATAACAACGGAATCTATTTTCTCCAATTTTTGCTTTACTTGGGTTTAACTCATACTCATGTTCTGCTCCTTATGAAAGATACTATAGATACACCCAATTGAAAGAGAGGGATGTACATGCGAAGAAAGAGAAATCATCATTTTAAAAGTGGTGAAAAAAACGAAGAGTATGCAGCTGAAATATCTCCGGCTGGTATTCCGATTAGACATGAGCGCAAAGAAATTGCAAATGAAATAGAAGGTACAAATACCGGTGCAATGATCGGCTATGTCGCATTATTTCTTTCGTTATTCTCCATTGCTTTTTATCCTGTTACACTCGGCTCCCTTGCTATTTTAGTTGGCTTATTAGCTGTCAATTTTGGAGCGAGAACACTTGGATATACCGCAATTGGTTTTGGTAGTTTTTCTGTTTTATTTACTTTACTCTATCCGCTTGCTTTGTCAGCGTTTTAAAAAAAACACACCAAGTTATACTTGGTGTGTTCATTCGTGATACAACATAATATGACCGCATCCACAACAATGCTTCGCTGTAATTTCTTGAAAAACTGGATAATTTTCTTCATCTCTATGCTCAATAAACACCTTTTCAAATCGGTACATGTTTGGCGCATATGCCCAATCTTGTTTCGTACGTGCATATAATGTTGAAGAAAAAAACTCCTCACCACCACAAACGATACATCCCTTCTTCATCAATACCCCTCCTATGCTTGTCTTACTTCATCTATATGAACATAAGCATAAAAAAAAGACCTTCTATTACTAGAAAGTCTTCTCTGAAACAAAAAGAAATGTACCGAATATACCTACTCCGCTATATTCTTTCGTAACACCAGCTTCTGTTTTATACGTTTGCTTTACAGTCATAAAGAAAACACCATTTCGTGCATCAATACTTTCAAACTGTAATTTCTCTTTTTTTTCATCTACATTTTGCGTGCATTCAAAGCTACTCTCGTCACATTTTAATGCATACTTATCCTCTAAATACAATTTAAAATCTGATTCTTTCGGACAAGTTATAAGTAATATTGCCACGAGAATAATACTTATAATACCCACAATTGTATAATATTTCTTCATTTGTTCTCCTTTCAAAAGACAAGAAAACTTGACTTCATGCGCCAAGTTTTCTTAGTCTACAACCCATTGCCACTCTTGTTCTTTCTTATCAAAAATGAGCCAACCCGTTTCTGTTGCTTCCGCTTTCAATTCATCGATATTATCTAGTACCTCATCCGTACTTTCGAATGATCCTACTACATATACCGGAATTTCAAGACCTCTTCTCGACTCAATTTTCCCCGCTAAATCAATGTATAATCCATCTTCCATTAACGGCATAAGCCCAAGGATAACTTCCTTTGAAATTGCTGGGAAAATTTTTGATTTTTGGAAGAAAGTAAAACGTTTCTTTCCAAACGAACCGAGTTTATATGGAATCACTTTACTCAGCATTCCTACAAAATCACCGATTCTACGGTAATACACTTTGTTGTACCAACCGTCATCATGTGAAAAATAAACGAATCTATTCTTCAACAATGGGAAGAACGTTCTTCCAAGTGGTTCTTTTTTGTGAGCCAAATATAATAATTCTGCAATTTCTTTTGGCTCTAACTCATCTAAATCGCTTGCATCATCGAAATCTACCCAACAAAATTCATCAAATTCATCAATCTCTGCTTGAATGAGTTTATGTATGTTTTCTTCCTCAACATATTCAAATAAAGTATGATAATGAAAATCTGTCCACTCAAAATTATGCTTTAAAAGCAATACTTGATGAAGCGGTGAAGGGATGTTACTTGCAAACTCTTTAAACGTAATTCCAGATGTAATAAAACAATGACCCCGACGATTACCATTAATATATATCATATTGTTTACTTGGTCAGATCCTCCAGACAAAGCACCTAGCCACCTTCGTTTTATATGTTTCAATTCTATAGCATATTTTAACATGAAAAATTTTAGAAACATAGAAAAAACTTCAAAAACTATTTACAATTTCATGTGTTTTATTACATACTGATTACAAGAAAAAACGCCTGCTTATGAGCAGGCGTTTTTAAAGGATTTCATCTGGGTTTTGAGGGTGATGATTTCCCTCTTTCTTTTCATCTGTTTGGAACATCGATTGAATTTTATCAATTGTTTGTGGAGCTAATTCAATTATTTTTTCTGCTAAATGTGTCGCATTTTGTAAATGAAGAATATTTACCCCGTCTTTATTCACGACTAGAAATGCTACTGGTGTAATAGAAACACCACCCGCGCTACCGCCACCAAATGCAGGGTTACCGTTCGCTCTTTGTCCATCATTCGTTTGGAAATCAGAACCTCCTGCTCCAAAACCGAACGCTACTTTAGAAACCGTTAACACTACACCACCGTCAGCCGTTTGAACAGGCTCTCCAACAATCGTATTTACATCGACCATTTCTTTTAAATTTTCCATTGCCGCTTTCATTAACCCTTGAATTGGATGATCCACCGTTCATAACCTCCTTTGTCATATCTTTCCTAGTTTTTCCGAAAGTTGGTGAACTAAACATAAAATTTTATATTGATTTCAAAAAACTTAAGTTGTAATATTTAGAAAAATAAAAAAGAGGTCGATTTTTTATGATGAGAAAATTAACAAAGAAAGATCATGAACAAGTATTCGCTTACCTAAAAGAAGAAGCAGCCCTTAACTTGTTTATTATTGGGGATTTAGAAGCTTTCGGTTATGAAACAGACTTTCAAGAATTATGGGGCGTATATAAAGAGAATGGAACATTAAAATCGATTTTACTTCGCTTTCACGATACATTTATACCGTATAGTAAAGAAGAGTTTGTGGTTACTGACTATGAGGCACTTCTTTCCGCATATAAGCCGCTTAAACTCTCTGGCAAGTCAACTATTGTAGAAAGATTTGAAACTGCTCCAAGTGTACAACTAGGCGCCAAAAATGAAATGTATTTTTGCGAATGTCTAAATGACAGCAACTTACCTAGCACACCAATTCATGAAACAATTAAACTTGCCTCACTCGATGATATAGAACGAATTATGAAATTACGAAGTGACATCGCTGAATTCCCGACTGCTAATGAATCAGAGAAAATATTAAGACAAGCTCTCGAAACAAATACAGGACGTACATATTATATTGAAAAAGACGGTGCTATTATCGCATCTGCTTCTACTTCCGCTGAAAATTCACTATCCGCTATGATAGTTGGTGTATGTACACACCCAAATTATCGCGGGAATGGATATGCTTCGCTCATATTACAGAAAATGATCCAAGACTTTACGAAAGAAGGCCGAACGCTTTGCTTATTTTATAACAACCCAGCTGCTGGACGGATTTATAAACGATTAGGATTTAAAGATATTGGGATGTGGACGATGTATCGATAATAATGCATAATACACGCAGAAGAGGCTGCCTATTATAAGTAGCCTCTTCTGCGTATAACTAATATCTATTCACATGTACTCCGCTTGTCGTTACTATATGATATACTATGCTTGTTAACTCTTGTTAATTTCTATAACATAAAAAAACAATTTAAATCTTTTATCTTTACAACTGAACCAATTAGGAACGCTTTATCGTTATTCTCTGTTCTTATTTAGATATATTTTTCGACTTGCTACTGAAATTTTCTAATAAATAGGAAATTCCAATACCTACTCCACCAATAATTAGAGCAACAATAGCTGTTAAAACCCTTTTTCCCATTGGCTGCGGAAAGAAGAAGGAAGAAAAAAATAACACTGCGGTAAAAATACACATTAAAATGCGCCCTTGTTTAAACATGCTTGATTGCTCCTTTTTTCTTTGTTAAATAAAAAATCAGCCCTCCATTACCAGGGAGATAACGTTAAAAGAGGCGACCAGTAGGCCACCACCCAAGTAAAGCTATTAGTCATACATGTTATATATTTTCAACTGATATTCCATGCAATCTATCTCTATTTTACCCTTTTCTTTTTTCGATTTCTAAATATAATCTCTAATACAATTACCGTACTGAATCCTACAGTTAGTTGTAAAACTGTAAACAGCAATTTATCATTTAGAGGCATTGTAGGTACACTCCACAGCAGTACTGGAGGGATAAGTATGCCAATGATTACAAGGGTTCTCATTATTTTCCCCATTTTATTTCCCCTATCTTATTTTTTAAATCTATATGTATTTTTCAACTAATCTACAATTCTAATAATTTCTCACGTAGAACTAATTCACTCTCAGTCATATACCCTCTATGCATTTCCTCTACAATCTTATCATGATTAAAACAAAGTACTTTTTCATCACCTAGATAGCCCACTGGATAAGGAACGCCCACATAATCAAAATCACGTTTATCTGCTGATACAACCATTCTTCCAATGATCATAATAATCGGTTCTACCTCTTCTAGTTTTACTACTGTTCCGATGGGTAAAAGTTTCATTTATTCATTCCCCTTTATATATTTTTTGATAAAAGTGTTCAATAAGCAATTAAGACCACATAGCTATTACACCAAATAAAAGTATTACAAATACATTTATAATTTTTATATTAATGTCTGCAGTTACCATAAAACTTGCAATTACTCAATTATACTTTCTTATTTAAGTACATTAATTATCTCTATTCTTTTTAAATTTATTAGTGATGTATTCTAATAAATTTGTAGTCCCAAGAGACATTACACCTAATACAAGTATAAAAGTGAAAATAATAATTTTCCCTTTTAAATCTAAAGGAAAAAACAAACTAGCAATAGCCATTGCTATAAACCCAACAATTTTAATAATTTTTGACGATTTAAACATTCTCTTATTCCTCTTCCCCACGCTTTTTGAATTTTGCAAATAGACCACCACCAACATACGCACCAGTTTCTTGACCTACATGAAACTTATAACCAAACGTCCCCAAACCAAATTGAGCTCGCACTTCGAGATCGTGATCTTTAAAAAATGGAATAATATTTGGAATATCAATTCTATCTAGCTTTGCTTCATATTTTTGTATTGTCACTTCTGCATCATCTTTAAACGTATAATCCTCAACCCCGTATACAACTGAAGCATCTATGAATTTTTGTGTTACTGATATTTCTGAAACATAAGGGTTTTTAAACGAAAGACTATCCTCGAATCCTGTAACTCCGCCCTTCACTCCAAGAATCTTTCCTGTCAATACATCTTCTTTTATCGTATCAAATTTATAAGGAAGTCCCACCTCTAGCTCTGCATGCCCAGCTTTGAACCCTAGCTTACTATTCTCAGAAAGTTCATATTCTCCCTCTAGTAATGACCCTTCTGTTTTAATACGATAGCGATCCTCTTGTATTTACTTTTGTTGAACCTGTAAGTGTTTTATAATCCCCTTTAAAAGGTTTCCCCGTTAAAATGGTGGAAGCCATCGCAATAGCAACATCCATATTATCTACCTGCTCAAATTTATTAGCAGAATCAAGAAGAAACTTCTCAAGTGGCTCTAATATGGTTATAAATTGCGCCATCTTAAAAGATGAATCGCGAAAATCCATATTAAATTTCATATAAGTTGAGCCCAACCAATTACTAGAAATCATATCAATATCTCGTTTTAGTCGCTCCTGTGTTGCAGTTGCATTCGTGATAGTTGATCTAATAGTCCCTGCCACTTTTCGCAACTGTTCAGGAGTAACTTTTATATCTCCCATAGTCATTCCCCTTTTAAATATTTATATAGGATATTTTACCATTGAAAATTAATTTTACAGAATAATATTTTTTATACTCTTAAAAATCCGAAAGCTCGCTCTCCTCAAGAGAAGCAATTTTAATCAATACTATTAAATGCACAGATAGCTGATAACGAGACGGAAGCAATTCCTAGTATTCTTTTCCTAGATTATTTGTACATAAAGAAAAGAGCAACCTGTGTGGGCTACTCTTCCTGAAATCGCTCTTCATGGGAAAAATTATCGTGATAATTTTTTCCTATTTTATTAGTCTTATTTATTATTAAGTTTACTATACATCCGTTCGTAAAGTTTATTAGTACCAAGTGCACATGCTCCTAAAATAAGAACACCTATAATAAAGCCAACCTTTTTAGGTAATTCATACGGAGACATAATAGCAACTACAAGAAATATAGCAATCGCGACATATGTAATATATTTTCCAACCTTAAATGGCTGCATAATAATATGCTCCTCTCTTAATCCTCAAACTTAATGGTACCACCTAGTCCATAACTATCTCTAACATATAATCCCGTTTCTTATCCTAATTATTATTCCTCCTTCAATCTAAGTTTCATTTACTCATCCTCCTTTTAATATACTCCATTAAATTAATTGCTCCTATCGCCATTGCTCCCCAAAAGATCACACCAAATGTATATATAATCTTTTCTTTTATTGAATATGGCCCCATCAGCCCGACAGCAACTGAAATTACAACTAGTATTACCATTATAATTTTCGGAATCTTCATCACCTTACTACTCCTTATCTGTCTTCTCAAATTTTACAAATCTACAACTTTGGACTTTACTACTGTTCCCACTTGTAAAAGCTTCATTTTCATTCCCTTTTATCTTTTGTTTTTCCAATAAAGTCCATTAAATAGGTAAATCCAATTGCTAATCCGCCAAAAACAAGTACAAAAAAGAAAGTATACGATCTCCTAATGACTGCGGAAAAAATAATGAGAGTAGTGCAATAATAGGTACTGTTATTAAATATATAGTTCTCATTCGCTTGAAAGGTAGCATTTATTTACTCCTTTTTCCATTGAATTTCTCCATAAAATTTATAATTAATGTGTTCCATACTAGAGAAAATCCAGTAAATATAAGAACAGCTAGCGAAATAACAATTTTATCCCGCATTAACGGGCAGTAAGACTCCCACCTCAAAGTTCGGATGGAACAAAGAAGTTAGGGGGAGATCAACTGCCCGTAAGCGCCCGATTGGTTCAACTAATAATCCGTGGGGGATGAACATCCCCCACGGATTAAAATTCCACTTTATCTTTCCACGTTTCTCCATTTATCATAGCGAGTGTGATTAATAGTACTGCTGCACAGATTACTATTTGCGTAACTTTGTGCATAGTAATCTCCTCCTTACACACCTTAATCATCAAACTTTCCCACTTCTTTCATTAAAACTCCTTTCTCAAGTCCCTCCGACTCAATTACAATTGCCATCAAGCCCTTTTCCGTACTCGTCTCATGTAACTCACCCTTCTCCCAAAACACAGCTTGTCCAGCTTCTACCTTCACTTTTTCTTTATCTGCCCCGCATACATATCCTTCACCATCCACAATAAGAAGCAGTTGAGATACAACTGCTTCTTGATATCCGATGATTCCATTCTCTTGTAGATGCATAGAACCGATATGTATATTCCCTTGATGTTTTAATATTTTTGACATTATAAAGTTAGATTGAAATGCTGATATATGCTCTCCCACTTTTTCACTGAAATCAAAAATTTTCATTTCTGATCCTCCTTATATGTATAAAACCATTCTCACTGTTTGCAGCATATGTCCTTCGAAATCTTCTTCAAATTGCTCTAAAGCCGCAAAACCTTTTGCTTCATAAAATCGTTTTCCTTTTTCATTTTCCGCTTCTACATGAATGTACATTTTTCGAATCCCTTTTAACGTCGTGATCCCTTTTTGTAACAAAGCTGTCCCTATCCCTTTCCCTTGCTGATCTGGCAACAAATAAATTGCACCTAATTCTGCTTCGTTTTGCAGTCTAATTGGTGAAAAATTTGCAAAGCCAATTACTTCTCCCTCTTCTTCCGCAACAAATAAATGTGTATTTTCAAGGCGATATTTCATTTTTTCATCGGAATACGCTTCATTTAAAAAGTTGTCTTGAATCTCTCCCGGAATAATTCCTTCGTAAGTATCATGCCAAGCTATTTTCGCTACGTTTTGTACAGCATGAATATCTTCTTGCTTCATTTCTCTAATTACATATGTCATCTCGATGTCTCCATTCTCTTTAAATTACACTCTGCTAAAATACTAGAAGAAACGGCAAAACCATCTTCATAATTTACCTTAATTAATTTTAACTTCTCAATCGAAGCTAGTGTAACATCAAACTTTTCATATATATATTCCATTACACTTAAAAATTGATTTGAATTTAACCCATTAGCAATCGTGCAATGTGGAACCCATTTTCCTGGTACGTAATATGACTGTAGATTATCATGAAAAACTTTGAAATAATCATGATAAGAATGATGAAGTCTTAATAACTCATCGGTAATGGTTGGTGCTAGAAAGATCGTTCTATTAGTAGGAAAAGTTCCAACAGAAGGAAAAGTTACAGCAGCAATGTTCTCTTGAAAAACTACAAACTCCTCTAACTTCTCAGTATATAAATTAACATCTAACTCATTATAATCAGCCAATGTAATATGTGGTTCTACTCCGGCTAGTGGATTTGTTCCAATTATATTTGTTAATTCATTTTGCAATTCTCTAATTTTATTAGTGAACACACAATCAAATGTAGCAATAATAGCGTACATGCTTCCTCACCCCTTCGTTACACATAGCACTTCCCATTCTTCACGAATCATTCCCATTCGAATAGAATCATAGTATGTCCCGTTATAATATCGGCATTTTCGCATTCTACCTTCTAAGCTCATTCCTATTTTCTCCGCTACTTTCATCATTCTTTCATTGCCAGACCAAGTTGTGAGCCCAACTCTACCAATCTCCATATTTTCAAATAGCAAATCTCTATATAGTGTTAATGCTTCTGTACCGTAGCCACCATTCCAGTATGTTGGATCATAAATAACAATCCCCATCTCCAACCAACGCGTCGGTTTATGTTCCCAATAAAAACTTACTGCCCCAATAATTTGACCATTATTTTCCACAATAAGATTTGATAACGGTTCTTCTTTTAAACGTGATTGTAATTTCTCTTTGTATGATGAATATTCCTGAATTGAGAACGGAAAGTATGGTGCATCCCATCTTTTCCACTCTGGATGCTCTTCCTTATATACAATACTCCATAATTCTTTTATATCTGATTCTTCTATTGTACGAATTGTAACTTTGTTCCCCTTTAATATAACGTTTTGCATAATTTCCTCCTACATTCCTCTTTATTTCATATACAATTATAATATTTTTTCAGAAAAATCAAAACAAAACTCCACTCTATTTTGTATAATTTTGTTATAAGATACGAATTATTTATGTAAATTAACCAATTTTTTCGAGTTTAATTTAGAAACGGAACTTCGGAAAAAATTAGATGAAGTACGAACTCGTAACATAGTTAATAAAAAATAGGAGGTTATATCCCTCCCATTTTAGCTAAATATTGTATTCCCCTTCTTTTCTACCTCAAGTAGAATTCCTTTCTCTATCCAGCCTTCTACACCATCTTTTTTAATTAAATCATATCCGGCACAACTACCATCAATGAGAGAAACAACATCCCCGTTTCTAACGCTTAATTGTGCACAAGAAATATCCGTTTTCACTGTATACTCACCTGATTCAAGTTGCTTTATATACTCGTTTTTCACATGAAGTAATTCATTTGTTCCTAGTTGTTTACATACGGTAAAACCTTTCATTCTCTCCACAGGCTCTATATAATAATGCGGATATGTAACCCCGCCCTGCATTACTGAATTCGCATTAAAATCGGCCAATACTTCATACTGCGGAAAATGATCTACATATGTATAAGAAAACGTATCACCTGAAGTTGTCCTCTGAATAATAAATGCATTTAATTGCCCTGCTTCTTTAATCGCATTACCACCATCAATCGCAATAATTTTTTTCTCCTTATCAATAACTGGATTGTTAGACGGCGCCTCCTCGGAATAGTTCACAACAGGCCAATGTCCAACAATTACGTACTTATCCGCTCTATGTGACTTATTAAAAAACTCCGGCATTGCAATTGCATTTTTCCTGTCTGTTTGTCTCCAATTCTCTCTATCTTCAAGACCAGCATGTACAAAGATATAATCTTCTGTTTCAATCGCTGTCGGCAATTCTGTTAGCCACTTTATTTCTTTTGAAAAATAGCTCATCAATATGTTTTTCACTTCACAAATATCACTTTCTTCATTAACTGTAACGTTCAATTGCCCTAGCCATTCATTAAAAATTGTATTTTTTCGCGTACATAAATAATTTATTAGCGCAGGATTTTCATTTACAAGCGCTTCAACTACAACTTCACAATTCCCTTCAACTACATAAACATTTGGCTTGCTAACTACTAAATCCATCACATAGTTTACGACGCCAATGCTATCGTTCCCCTTCTCACAAAGGTCACCATTTATAAATAAATAATCATCATCTTTAAAATTAACTTTATGTAATAATTCCTTTAAAAGATTTAATTCGCCATGAATATCAGATATTACGATAACTCTTACACCTTTTGGGATTAATAGTTTCTGAATTTTTTCCAAGTATAAACTCCCCTAACCTTCTTTTAATTCCATATTATCGTCTCAATTATAAAGAGACTATTCGACAAAATAAGTAATTAACCCTCCTCATTCTTCAATTCTAAATTAAAAGGGGTTCCATATGTTCTCACACATAGAACCCCCTTACTATTATAATTCTTTATAAAAAGAATAGCTTACCTTATCATAGCCTTCTCTTTCATAAAAACGATGTGCATCAGCTCTTGGAAACGCTGATGTAAGAACGATAGAACTGCACCCTTTTTCTTCCCCCCATTTTTCTACATATGACAGCAGAACCTTACCATATCCTTTTGATCTGTGAGCTTCTGCAGTTACAAGATCATATACGAAAACATGTTTCTCATTATAAAAATTCGTACAAATCGCTACACCAGCTAGACTAACAACTTCGTCATCTTCATTCTGTAACGAAAGTAGTTTATAATTTTCTTTTTTCATTTTTTGAAATAAAGAACTTGCTTCTTCTCTTGAAATTTTTGTTCGTAATTGCTGTAATACAGGGAATACATCATGTAAATCAGCTTCTGTTACTATTTCTCTAATATTCATTTTGATTCTCCCCTTTCTATTTATTAAATTTTCTAAATGTTGTATCATCATTATAAAAAGTAACTGCCCTTAACTTAAGTGACAGTTCGATTATTTTTTATATGGCCAGTTTTTAAAGGAGAATTCTTAAAATGGATCTTACTATCCCATTACAATTAGAAAGTAAAACACCAATTTATTTACAAATTTACGAATATATGAAACGAGAAATCTCTCAGGGATCACTGCCTGCCGGTACACGCCTTCCTTCTCACAGAAATTTAGCGATACAACTTAATGTTAGCCGTATTACTGTTGAATCTGCTTATCAACAATTACTAGCTGAAGGTTATGTAGAAAGTAAACCGAAACGTGGGATTTTTGTTGCAGAAGTTGATATTGATGTCATTAAAAATAAACAACAAGTTGTGTCAAACAGCGCTAACAATATAAAAAAAGAACAATATGACTATGATTGTAGCCAAGGGCTGATTGATCAAAAAGCTTTTCCAATTACAAACTGGAAAAGAGCATTACAAGAAACTTTATTCCAGTATGAAAATGAATTATTTGCTAGAGAAGATCCTCAAGGTGAGTTCGTTTTACGAGAGCATATTTCAAAATATTTATACCATGCCCGCGGGGTACATTCTTCACCTGATCAAATTATTATCGGAGCCGGTACGCAGCCTCTTCTTTGGCTACTACTTCAACTGCTTGGTTCAAAAAAAGAATACGGAATCGAAAACCCTGGATTTCACCGTATAACTGCCATGATTCAAAGTTCTGGTCTCCCTGTTCACCCTATTTCATTAGACGATAAAGGGATTCGTATTTCAGCTTTACGTGAATCACGTTCCAATGTAGCATACGTCACTCCATCTCACCAATTTCCTCTTGGAATGATTATGCCATTATCTAGAAGGCTCGAATTATTAAGATGGGCCAATGATTGCGAAGGATATATTATTGAAGATGATTATGACGGGGAATTTCGTTATATAGGAAAACCTATCCCCTCTTTACAGGGACTAGATTCAAATGAACGCGTTATTTATATGGGAACTTTCTCGAAATCCTTTTTACCTTCTTTGCGAATGGGGTATATCGTTTTACCACCTCATCTTTTAAAAATCTATAAAGCGCTTGGGGGCATGTTTAAACAAACTGTTTCTACCCTGCAGCAACTTGCCTTTGCAACCTTTATTCAAAATGGGGATTGGGAACGCCATATTAATCGAAGTCGTACGTTATATAAAAGAAAACATATTTCTTTAGTTAAATCTATTACAAATGAAATGGGCAATAACGTTCATATACTCGGTGAACAATCAGGGCTTCATATCGTACTTCATGTTCATAATGGGATGAACGAACAAGAACTTATTCATGCTGCTGCAAAACAGCGAATCAAATTGTATCCTCTCTCCACATACGATTCTGTTCACAATTTAAAGAAGGCATCGTATGTATTACTCGGTTTCGGCAGTATTCCCGAAGATAGTATCGAAACGGTTGTCAAATTACTGAAAAAAGTCTGGTTCCCTAACTAAAAATAACTCCACGTAAGTATAACTTACGTGGAGTTATTTTTAGTCACTATTTTTCTGATACTTGCCCTGATCTCGCTGTCCTTCCTGGACGCTTTACACCAGTTGTTTCTGTTGAATAAGAAGCTTCAATTATAGCACTTGGATCTACAGAGAGAACGAGATCTTTCATTTTTGGATAAATGAAACGGTTTGTAATACAATAAATAATTCTCTGGTGCTCCCCTAAAAAACCACCTTCTCCATGTAGATACGTAACAGACAATTGTAATTCTTTCATAAGCAGTTCGCCAATTTCTTTATTTTTGTTCGAAATAATCATGACGCTCTTTCCTTGATTAATACCGTCTAATATGAAATCTATCATCTTCGTAACAATATAGAAAATTGCTAATGAGAACATCGCTTGCTCAATTGAAAATAAAATAGCAACAAATACAAAAATAACCGCATTTACAGCAAGTAAAAATGTACTAATTGGTACTTTAAAATGCTTGTTCATCCAAACAGCTAACATTTCTGACCCATCAATTGCTCCACCCATTTTTACAACAATCCCAACACCAACTCCAAATAGAACTCCTCCATAAAGTACAATTAATAATTCCGAAGTTGTAATTGCTGGAAATGGCTTTAAATAAATCAATCCAAGTGTTGTAACAACATTTGCATAAGACGTACGGATAAAGAACTTCTTACCCATTACTTTTGCAGTAAATAGTAAAATTGGGATATTAAGTCCTAAAAATACTCCATAAAGCGGTAATCCAGCAACTTTATTTGCCATAATAGCAATGGCCGTTACCCCGCCATCTACTAATCCATTAGGTGCTAAAATAAGCTCTAATGAACCCGCTACAATAATCGATCCAATTGTTAATAATACGTATTCAAATACTCTTTTCATTCATTACCCCCAAAACATATATATTTTCTTAGTATTATTTTAACGTAATTTTACTACTAATTCAAAGATATCAGTTTATATACACAAAAGTTTCACCTTTATAGTGATTTTTTATGTAATTTATTTATAAAAACACACTTACGTATTTCAGTAAGTGTGCTCCAAACATTTATTTAAGTTTTAAGTATGAATTCACTTTCATTTTAAATATTTCATCAACTGCTCTATTATACCCACCAGCATTTCGAAGTGACTCTCCAACTTTACGACTATTTTCCTTAAACGTTACATCATACATTACTTTCTTTACAGTCTCACGTAACAATTCAGAAGTTAATTCTTTACGATTAAGCCTTATTCCAGCTCCTACTTCACTCACTCGTTTCGCAACTAAAGGCTGATCTCCTGTTACCGGAATTACAACTAACGGGACACCGTAATATAGTGCTTCACTCGAACTATTCATACCACCGTGTGTCACGAATACATCAGCGTACTGTAATACTTCTAATTGCGGCACATAATTATACAACTTAAAGTTATTCGGAATGTTTTCAAATTGACTTATATTTATCTTCTTACCAACAACTAATACGACTGTCGCTTCTACATCTTTAAACGCTTCAAAACATTTTTCATATAACTCAGGTTGTTCATTAAAAACTGTTCCCATAGAAATGAAAATCAATTGTTTATCTTTTAAATCTTCCATAGGAAAGCTATCTACTTCTTTTCGAGTAGCAATTGATGGACCGACAAACTTATACGATTCATCGAATACATCTGAACGCGGCTGATATTCCTTTGAAGTATATACAATAGTAATATCACCAGGATGATTCATAATATCATACATATTAATACATTTCATTCCATACTGCCTATTCCATTTTTCCATTCCCGCTAAACAAGATTGATATAATGGATTAGTTTCATCTACTTGTCTCGATTCTTGTTCATCATTAAAAGTAATGTACTGATTAAAAGCAAAAGTTGTACAAGAAGAAACGCTAGGTAATTTTAAAACATTCGCTATAATACGTCCTACTGGAAAATGATTATCGTATATCAAGTAATCGTACTTTTCCCCTTTTGTTTCTTCTACAATTTGAGTAACAATACGCTCTGATGCTTCAATCATATGAGATAGCATCGTCAAAGGACTCCCACCTTCATTTACTCGTTCCATAATATTAATTTGAGAGAGGAAATTCTCAAACACTCGGAATTCTGCACCTGTTGCTTCAATCTTCTTTCTATAATCTTCAATACAATACGAAACAACTGTTTCCCCTCGCCGAATTAACTCACTTACAATAGCTAAAGTCGGATTTATATGACCTTCTCCAGGGAAATTTATTACGAGTACATTTGCCATAATATTCTCTCCTATCTAATATAATTAATAGTTAATCATATTAATTAATTTAAAACTATTAAGTAATCTATTCTACTTCTTCATATTTTTCTCTTCATTTTATTATTGAGAAATATTTTTCATAACCTACATTATAACTCTTATAAAAGTAGGCTTAACCTTTCATTTATTGAAAAATACGGGATTTACATTCAGGCATTTTTACAGATTTATCATCAGAAACATTATTTTGATAATTCATACAAAAATAGAAAAATATAATTTCCACACTGATTTCTCACCATAAATTTATTTAAGTTCTATGTTGTCCCCATCATTATCCACTTGGTACATATTCTGTTATATAATGAATTTATAGAATTTACAGAAAAAGGAGCTCTTTCATGCTACAACAATTGTTTACTTCACCTATTTTATCCGCTCAAGCTTTGCATCCAGGCTATGAAGACCATGCAAGCGACGTGTTTCTTGTTAAAACAGAAGCTGAAGAAGTTATTGTTCGCTCTTCAAAAATGACTGAAGAGCCCAACAATGATTTTTGGTGGGGATGTAAAAATCTTTTTGGAATTGATCCAAGGCATGTACATCATTTAGAAACAATACACGCATTATTGAAAAAGCATACTACCTTACCCATCCCGACTATTTTGCAAAAACATGTTTTAAATGAGCGAGAGTATGTAATCGTCGAAAAACTAACCGGAAATACGCTGCAATCATTTATCGGACAACCTGATTCTATTTTATTCAGCCTTGGAAAAGGACTAGCAGAAATTCATTCGTTTCAAGCAGAGTTTATAGGAAACCCATCAAATACTTTCCACATTCCACTAGAAGAATTTAAGTCTCACATATTAAAAGTCAGTAAAGATCTTGTAAATAAGTTCTATTCCGATAACGCGAGCATCCAAAACGCATTTCATACTTTTGAGTCACAGCTCTCTTCCTTGCCGTCACCGAAGGAATCTACACTTGTTTTAATTGATATGGATCCTACTCAGTTTTTATCAGATGGAGAATCTATTACTGGTTTAGTAGATACAGAGGCTTATGCAATTTCTCCACGAGAGTTTGATTTTATTGGATTAGAATATGTACTTACAGAAAAAGAGGCTCATGCTTTTAAACAAGGTTACGAAACCATTATGCCCATTCCTCGTCTTGAAGAATGTAGACATCCCTATCGATATTTGTACCGGTTATTATCTGTTCAGGGCAGTGTAGAGTTAGACAAGTGGTTGCGTCATCCATCCTATTTTTAAATACGAATGAGAGGGATTATGAAATGAATATTGAACAAAAGAAATCTTTAACAGCAAACGAAATTCAGCAAATGAAAGATTTATCTCATATTTGCGGACAACACGATCAAATTGATTACTCGTCAGATTTACATATAAACTTTTTAACTGCCCGTAATATAGAAATGGTAAATGATTTTCTATTTTATGATGATACTCAATTAATCGGTGCATTAAGTATGTATGACTTTGAGAGACCAACAAAACTGGAGTTAATAGGGTTTGTTCATCCGAACTATAGGAAACAACATATAGGCACTACTCTTTTACAAACCGCAATGAAAGAAATACAAAAAAGAGAGGCAGATGGAGCCCTTCTTATAATTAATGGTGACTCTATTTCAGGGAAATCATTTGCAAAACAAATGAACTTTCCTTATTTATACAGTGAATACGGTATGGAGTTCAAAACAAACGAAGCACAAAAAACAATGAAAAATAATATTAATCTTACCGTTGCATCTTCTGAATTACTTCCTGATCTTATAGAAATCGCTAGTGAAGCTTTTGGAGATTCGGCAGCAAATACATCCACATGGTTACAAAAGATGATGAATTCATCTTCCCATCAAGTTTACAGTGCTCTTATCGATGAAAAAGTGATAGGAACGATTACAGTTACTGAGCAAGAGCAATCTACTACACTATCAGGATTTGCAGTTCATCCTTCTTATCAAGGTAAAGGATATGGTAAAGATATTCTTAGTTATATGGTACATACACTTATTACAGAAGGAGTTTCAACAATTGAACTAGACGTCGAAACGAAAAATAACAATGCTTTAAAACTATATACACAATGTGGTTTTGAAATTAAAAAGAAGCATGACTATTATAATTTAATGAATTTTGAGCAGAATACATATGTCTAAAAAACTAATTTATTCTGATTATGATATTTTTGCAGACATTTATAATAAACATTGGGGACATTTTGCAGAACACTCCTATCCAGCCTATCATAAATTTGTTTTACAAGATGCCGCTTCCCACTCCCGTATATTAGACCTTTGCTGCGGGACTGGTCATCTTACTAGGAAACTAATTGATAATAATTTTATAGTAACTGGTATAGATGGTTCTGCTCAAATGATCGAACACGCACGTCAAAATGCGCCAGATGCAACCTTCATCGTCGATGATGCTCGCTATTTCAATATAAATGAGCAATTCCACTACGTCATCTCAGCCGGTGATAGCTTAAATCACATTATGAAATTAAACGAGCTAAAAGACGCTTTTCATCATGTTTATTCGGCATTATATGATGGAGGTACATTCGCATTTGATATAAATACAGAAAAAGGATTTCTTGAAAACTGGAGTGCTTCGTTTCATATTTCAGAACGAGAATATGTTTGTACCATTGATTCCACGTATGATAGTGAAAGTAACAGAGCAGAAATGAACTTCATACTATTTAAACATGACATAGATGATAGTTGGAAAAGAAGTGACTTTTCTTTTGAGGAAGCCTGTTACTCCAATGAAGAAATAATTTCTTCGTTGGAATCTGTAGGATTTAAAAACATTCAACTACATGGTGCAAATAGAACATTTTTCATTTGTCAAAAATAAAAAAACTGAATCATATCGATTCAGTTTTTTCTTAATATATTTACAATTGCAGTCGTTTCATCATTTTCTTTATAGACACGTGGAATTCTTCTGTCCAACATACATGTAACTTCATAGTTAATTGTACCTAGCATATCTGCTATTTCTTCTACCGCAATCTCTTCTTCATCTTGTTTGCCGTAGAATACAACTTCGTCTCCTACTTGTACTGGCATTGCATTTGTAACATCTAGCATAAGCTGATCCATACAAACACGGCCAATTACAGGTACTCGTACTCCGTTTATTAGTGCATGCCCTTTATTAGATAGCTGACGATTATAACCATCAGCATAACCAATCGGTACAGTTGCAATCCATTCTTCGCCCGTTGTTACATAAGTATTCCCATAGCTAACACCACGATTTTTCTTCGCATGTTTAACATGAGCTACTTTTGATTTTAAAGACAACGCTGGCTGTAAGGAAGCAACTGTATGATCCACTTCTCTTGAAGGATACATACCGTAAATTCCAATACCGACACGAACCATATTTTGAAATGTGTTACTAAGTTCCATTGATCCTGCACTGTTTGAACTATGAATATATGGAAAATGAATTCCTAATTCTTCCGCTGTATTTACAGCTTTCTCAAACAAACTTGTTTGCATATTTGTATAAGTTTTATCTATTTCATCAGCGGTAGAGTAATGTGTAAACATCCCTACTACTTCTACATATCGCATACGTTTTAACTCTTCAAAAAACGGTTTAACTTCTTCTTCCTGTAAACCAATACGGCTCATTCCTGTATCAATTTTCACATGAATTCGCACTTTCTTTTGAAGATGGTTTGCAACTTCATCTATACCTTGTAAATCTTCTACTCTATAAACAGTCATCATAACGTCATATTGAATTACATCTTCTACAGCTGCTACTGGTGTATATCCTAAAATTAAAATAGGTACAGTGATTCCAGCTTCTCTTAATTCAATTGCTTCATCTACAAATGCAACTGCAAGTTGGTTTATTCCTGCTTCAATAGCCGATTTTGCAACTTCAACTGCCCCATGACCATACCCATTCGCTTTTACAGCAGCCATCATTGCAATATTTTCATCATTCACACGTTTTTTAAATTCTTTTACATTATGTTTTACCGCATTTAAGTCAACTTCAACAATTGTATCTCTTCCATATTTCAAGCTCATTGGTCTAACTCCTAACTCAATAATTACATTCCATTCTATTTCACGTTTCATATGACCTTTTACAATATAATACTTTTCACTATGCTAGTCAAACTACTAGAATTTTCGGAATTTTGAGTATGATATAATACCCTTAAGAAACTATTATATACGGAGGTGAGAATAATTACAATGTTTGTTCCATCTGCATTGAATCAAGTTAAAATTGCTATCGATACTTCCATTCAAATACTGAACCAATATACTGAAAGTGATTTGAAAATAAAGTCGATTGAATCAAAGCGGTCATTATTTGAAATGTGTACACATCTTTCCCTTATTTGCCACGCTGATTTACTCATATTAAATGGTATTACGGAAAAAGACTTACATACCTTTTATATAGAACAAACACCAGAAACAATTACTCAAATACAGCAAACGATGATACAAGGGTACGATTTACTTTCTAAAACTTTTTTATCCTATTCCAATGAAGAATTAGCGGAAATTATGACTGCTTATTGGGGTATTTCTTACTCTCGATTCGAATGGTTGCTTGAAATCGTTGCACATTTTTATCATCATCGCGGGCAAATTCATATTTTATTATGTGAGCACGTTAAAGATCCTAACATACCTTTATTTCAATAAAGGTATGTTAAACGACATTAAACTTTTTTAAGGCAAATAAAATACCACCTTCACTCGCCTTCTTTGTAACGAAATCTGCTCTTGTTTTTAACTCTTCTCCGCCATTCCCCATCGCAATTCCTAGTCCTACATACTGTAACATCTCAATATCATTTCCACCGTCACCAAAAGCAATTGCTTCTGATTTACAAATTTTCAGATGTTCCAATACCTTTTGAATTGCAGTTAGTTTCGATACTTTATTATCTTCCAACACATTCATAACGTAACCATGAAAACGTTCAAACGTAAGCATTGGATATCTTTTCAAAAATTTTTGAGTTTCTGATTCATCAGCATACAGACATACACAATAAACCTCTTCTAACAAGTTTCTGACTTTGTCAGGATACTGCTCTAAATTTAACGTTTCGTTTAGTGCTCGTATTACACGTTCATCTTTCGAGGCAACACCATTCATAGCAAATTCTTCTGTAAAATAAGAAACACTATGACCATGTAATTCAGCGAAATTTGAAATATCATGAACAATTCCACTTGAAAGTACCGATTTATGTATAACTTCTTCCCTACATTTTATATGTGCACCATTTGCAGAAATAAACGTGTTTATGCCCAGCTCTTTAAATTGTGAACATAAGCTATATGGTCTCCCGGTTGTAACAACTACGTGAATTTCTTTATCTATTAACCTTTGTATCGCTTCTTTTGTGCTTTCATGCATACTTCTATCAATCTCACTTAAAAGAGTACCATCCACATCGAAAAATACAACTTTGTACATATCCTCTTACATTCCCTCTAAATGATTTGTATCATTTATAAAATGAATAGTTTTCTGTTTATCCGTAAGTTCAATCAAACTAATTCCCGTATCTCCCATTTTAAAATAATAGTCCATGCTAATTGGCATTTGGAAAAACGCTCGTAAAATACTATTTATTACACCACCATGTGCAACAATTGCAATTCGGTCATATGTATTCTCTGTCACGATTTTAGAAAAAATTCCTTCTATTCTCATTCTAAATTCAATAAATGATTCCCCGTTTTCAAACCGGTCATGAAGAAACTTTGGCTCTGGATATTTTTTCGCTTCTTCAAATGATAAACCTGCTTGCACTCCATTATTGAACTCCATTAATTCCTCTTCTAATTGAATTGGGCACTGAATCGCTTCCGCTAATGTTTCAGCCGTTTCTCGAGCACGTTTTAATGTGCTTGCCCAAATAAAATCTGGTGGAAATTCTGCTTTCACTTTCTGTACAAGTCTTTGCACTTGCTGTCTTCCCTTTTCTGTTAATTCAAAGTCAGCTCGACCTTCATGTACATTTAAAATATCAGCTTCTGATTCACCGTGACGTATTAATATTATTTGCATATTTCCCCTGCTCCCTCATTTAATATTCACAAGATTCCATTATATCACATTCTTACCTTTCCATAACAAAAAGGAACGGTTTCCCGTTCCTCACCCATTCACTTTCTCCGCATTGTTCCAATAATATTTACTAAACGCTTCCGTCAACACATCAATTGTGTTATATAATTCATCTAATGTATTATCAACACCACCAACTTCAATTAACATCGCATTTTTAGATAAATCTTGATTATAAACGCCATTTCCATCTTTTTTATACTTTGGAAAGATCCCTCTGCTTAATCCGTAATAGTTTTCATCTAAATAACTATTGATTGCTCTTGCAATTTTTTCATTTTCAGCACGCCCTTCATTTTCCATCCCAATTATAAAATATAGTCTTGCATACGATTTCCCGTTAATTACTTTTGTTGTTACCTTCTTCCGCTGATCATCACGGTGTATATCAATCGGAAACGCAATTTTATTATTTTGTGCTAATGTTTCTTTTACATATTCATGAGACGCTTTATATGATTGCGGCCATTTCCATTTTTTACTCGCTAATAAATCCCCCATATTCGTTTTATCATGAACTACCGGAATTCCTTGTCCTTCAAGTTGTTCTTTCATACGTTTCCCTAGTAAGGACACATTTACATCTGGACTTGATGGATCGGTAGCCCCTGGTAATAACGGAAAGAAAGATTCCCAGCTATGTGTATGATAAATATATACTGCACTTTCACCTTTTTTCGCTCCGTTCTTTTTCTGAACCGGATTATTCTTTTCAGCTTCTGTAACTTTATCTTTTGCTACTTCTCGCTCTTTCGTTACTTCTTCAATCGGTACACTAGATTCATTTGGGATATTCGTAAAGTTTGTCCCTTCCCCAGCTACGATAATGTTAGAGTAATACTTTGACATACCAGGCACTTCTTTACCGACAAACGTTCTTAAATCTTTAATTTTCAAATCCGTCGCCATCGAGAACATTAAATTTCCAAATGACTCCCTTTTATTCTGCTTAAAATAATCAAATCCGTAATAGCGATTCTCACTTTCTATCATTTGAACAAAACCTTGCATCGATACTTTTCCAAACCATTGATTCGCGTAATTCGATTTCATTGTATGTAAAAGCGACGTCAAAATCGACGCAATAATAATTATGACTAGTGCATATAGAAAGAGTAACGAGATTAGTTTCTTCCCATGTATACGGATTGCATACTTTTCAATGTATCACCTTCTTTATACATGGATATGTACAAGCCTTTCGTAATATACGCACAAAAAAGAGAAATGGCATCCCATTTCTCTTCCTCACTCGTATAGTTATTTTTCTGTATCTGACGAAGGTAATTTCTTCGCTTGTTTCTCTTTGAAAATTTCCCCAATCGCACCAAGAGTACCAAGTGTTTCAATTGCATTAGACGGAATAAAGACTTTATTCGCTGGGCCTTTTGCAACCTCAATCAATGATTCAAATGATTTATAAGCAAGAACGCGTTCATCTAAATCTGCTGCTCGTAGTAATTCAATTCGACTTTGTTCTGCTTTTGCGATTTCCACAATCGCTCTTGCTTCCCCTTGCGCTTCTAATTCTTTTGCTTCTTTTATACCTTCAGCCTCGCGGATACGAGCTTCTTTATCCCCTTCGGCCATTAAAATCTTACTTTGTTTTTCCCCCTCAGCACGAAGGACTTTATCTTGTTTCGCAGCTTCTGCTTCTAAAATAATCGCACGTTTATTACGCTCTGCTTTCATTTGTTTTTCCATCGATACTTGCACATCTTTCGGCGGGTTAATATCAACTATTTCGACACGTTCAATACGAACGCCCCATTTTTCCGTCGCTTCGTCAAGCGCTAAACGGATTTCCATTGAAATTTTTTCACGGCCTGATAATGTTTCATCAAGTTCCATGTTACCAATAATTTGACGCATCGTTGCAGATGTAATATTACGAACACCATATTCATAGTTTGAAATACCATATGTCGCAAGTTCTGGCTCAACAATTTGATAGAAAATAATTGTATCAATTTCTACTTGCACATTATCTTTCGTAATTACCTTTTGCGGTGGTACATTCGTTTGTTGAATACGTAGATCGTGATATACACGTACGCGGTCTACAATTGGAATTAAAATATTTAATCCTGGGTGCATAATACGTTGGAATTTACCAAATCTCTCAACAACCCCAACCTTTTGCTGTGGAATAATTTTAATTGTTAACGCAATAAATACAACGACAATTAAAGCAAAAATAATCGTTAATGTTAATGCTACCATATTTATTCACTCTCCTTTTTCACTTGTAACACAGTACTATGCCTCTTTATAACAACGACTTTTTCTCCGGCATCAATAGAAACATCTGAAATAGCTGTCCAAGTATCTCCATCCACTTTCACAATACCGTTCACTTCACTTGTAATCGCTTGCATGACAATCCCTTTTTTACCAACAAGTTTATCTACTGTATCAGTAAAACCTCTTGCTTCTCGAAAGTTTTTTGAAATTCTTTTCGTAAAGAAGGTCAATGTTAAACTTACAATTGCCCCGACAACCAATTGTAAAAACAGTGCATCAGGAGCAAACAAAGCAATAAGACCTCCGACAACAGCCCCAATTCCAAGCCAAAGCATGTAAAACGTAATCGACAACATTTCTGCGATAAATAAAATACCAGCTATTATAAACCAAATCACCCATCCAGCCATATGCAACCCTCACTTTCTTTCTCATTTTCTATATGTATATGAAGAAAAGAATGGTTTATCCGCCCTTTCTCATAGAGGGGGCGTTTGCTACAAGCTATTATATGTATTCGCTGTTACAACAAGCATTAATATAATGCTATATTAATATATTCTTCATTATACACGAAAACCCCTTTCAAAAAATGACAAAAAATTTAATTCTTTCAAAAATATATTTTTCTGATTATAATTTGAAAAATATTATTGATTTGAAGGTGGGCTTCTTATTGCAGAAACGTTCACTAGCTTACTATTTAGGCTCCAAAATGTGTATTATCCTCGCTGACATTGTATACAACTAAATCAGCTACAATTACCGATATTTTCGGTGTTCGTACTATTTATATTATCGCTTCTTTTCTTATTTTATGTTCTACTTGTTTGTCTTTTCGTTTATTAAAGCATCAGAGATTGCAAAAGAAAGAGATTTCTATTTAACATATTGTATCTAAGTGATTTATTTCTTATATAAGACTTCCAACTAAATAGTCCAATGAATTTACATCAACGATTTTTCAATTATATCTATTACAACTTACAATATATCAACGATTCGATATGAGATATCGATTCATCAAAAGAAATCGACAATACTTTTAGCTATTAATAAGAGAAGGCTGGCCTCCATAAATCCATTTCAGGCAACCTTCTCTCGTTTCTATTTACGATAAGTTTGGCATCTTCCTATGTTTTGTCGCTTGTTCAAAAGCATATGCTAGTTTAATTAATGCCCCTTCACTAAAAGCAGCACTTGCAAGAGTAATTCCAAAAGGCCTCCCATTATCCATATATCCCGCAGGTATTGCTATAGACGGATAACCTGCTTTCGCACATATAGTAGATCCTATATAAGAAGGGAACAGTATCGCATCCAGATTATATTTTTCCAACGCAAAATCAATACCTTGTTTTTGCGAAAAATATATATCTTCTAATCTTGCGTTTAAATATTCTGGATTTCTTAACGTATTAGGAAAATCTTTTCTTCTTTCTAACTTAGTTTGTCCATATTTCAAAGCTCTTTCTACTATGTTTTTATTAAACTCCATTAACTCCGAAATAGAATGTACTGGAATAGTAGAAGGTAATTTAGAAAGATAGTTATCCAAGCTGTGCTTCAGCTCATAAAGTGGAACTCCCCAACTCCATTCCCTATGAAAAGACGGAATATCAATATCTTCTACTACTGTCGCTCCCTCACTACGTAATACTTGGATCGTTTCCTCAAACAATTTTTCATCGTACTCACCATTTTCGTAATAATCTTTTGGAGCATTGCTATAAACACCAATCTTCGCTCCCTTTAAACCATTAGCATCAAGATAAGATGTATAATCTTGATATGCCATGCCTTCACTTTTATGAGTAGCTACATCTTTTTCATCCACCCCAGTTAGACTCCCTAGTAAAATAGCAGCATCTGTTACCGTTCTAGCAAACGGACCGGCTGTATCTTGAGAATATGTGAACGGAATAATTCCACTACGGCTAATTAAACCAACTGTCGGCTTAATACCTACAACCGAGTTTTGAACAGCTGGACTTAAAATAGAAGCATCTGTCTCTGTTCCAACGGATAATACAGTAAAGTTAGCAGCAACTGCAACGGCAGATCCTGTACTCGATCCACCAACAAACATATCATCCTTTCCTTTACCGTAAGGATTAATCGTTTGACCGCCTCTAGCGCTATATCCAGCCCACATTTCAAAAGACATTCCGTTTGCTAACTCTGTCATATTTGCTTTCCCTAGTATAATCGCACCTGCTTCTCGGAGCTTTTTAACAAGAAATGCATCTTCACTACTTATATTTTGTTCCAGGGCAATCGTACCTGCACTTGTATGCATTGAGTCATTCGTTTCAATATTATCCTTAAGTAAAACAGGTATACCATGTAATAGGCCTCTTACACCTTTTGTCTTTCTTTCATGATCTAGCGCTTCTGCAATAAAGATAGCATCCGGATTGATTTCTAAAATAGAATTGATTTTCGGACCATCTTGGTCATACTTTGCGATTCTATGAAGATAATACATGACTAGTTCTTTTGAATTTAACTTCCCAGCTTCCATTTCCTTTTGAATATCATGAATTGTTAATTCTTTTTGCAATAATGTATTAAACTGAATTTCCATTTTCATTCTCCTTTTATAAGCCCTTATATATATGACGTGTATCTATTACTTTTTCATTTTCTCCGCTCCTCGCATAAACAGCTACAATCCCTTTAAAGAAATTCAACTCACCAGTTTAAAAACCTTTAATTTCCAGAGAAATAAAAAGAGTCTGAAACGAATACAATATTGATATTATCCCCTTTAGGTAGACAGTGTGAAAAAGACCATGTAAACACATGGATGTTACACTATTACTTGGAGGGGATTTTTCATGGCAAAAAAAGGCACAACATTTCATACATACTCAGAAGAAGTAAAGTTATCAGCTGTTCAAAGTTATTTAAACGGAGAAGGAAGCTACGATATGATAACGGAGAAATATCAGATTAAAAGCTCTACACAACTTAAAAATTGGGTGAAAAAATATAAAGAATGTGGTGAAATTACAGATACTCGTGGGAAAAATAGTGGAATGAAAGGTATACCAAATCCTTTAAAAGGAAAACGCGTTCATTTTAACACCGTTGAAGAGGAACGTGACTACTATAAGGCTCAGGTTGAATATTTAAAAAAGCAGTATCCAAATCTGTAAATGGGGGCGTACTAAAATATAAAGAAAGATATCATATCATTGAATCACTAAAGAGAAAATATCCCGTTATATGGCTTACTAATTTTGCGAATGTACATCGCTCAAGTTACTATAAGTGGATTCATACAAAAAGTATGAAAAACATGCGACTAGAATCCGATAAACAATTAAAAAAGGTAATTCAATCTATTCACGTAAAGCACAAAGAATATGGTTATCCACGTATGAAAATCGCCTTACAAGAGGAGGGTTATTTTATAAATCACAAAAAGGTATATCGCTTAATGAGCGAGCTTAACATTCAGTCTATTATTCGGAAGAAGCGTCGCTTCTTTAAAGGGAATTACTCCAATACTTTTCCAAATGTTTTAAACCGTGAATTCAAAGATCGCCAACAAAATGAAGCGCTTGTTACAGACATTACCTACCTACGATTTCAAGAGGGATTCCGCTATCTTTCTGTCGTACAAGATATTTATAATAACGAAGTTGTTTCTTGGAAAATTTCCAAGCGTAATGATAATGAACTTGTATTAGATACAATTGAAATGTTGGCACAAAAAAGAGATGTGCGTGGAACCATTCTCCATTCAGATCAGGGATTCCAGTACACATCTCATGCCTACAACAAACGACTTTTAGATTTAGGTATCATTGGCAGCCACTCTCGCAAAGGAAACTGCCATGATAATGCCTGTATCGAGTCATTTTTCTCCCATTTTAAATCGGAGATGTTGTATTTGAATCATTTTAAAACAGAAGAAGATTTAATACAAGCAATTGAAGAATATATTTACTTTTATAACTATAAACGGTTCCAAAAACGACTCAACCATCGAGCTCCGATAGAATATCGAATCTCGATGGCTGCTTAGTCTTTTTAATACTGTCTACTTGACAGGGATAAGACCATATCGCCTCAGACTCTTTTTATTATTTTACATATACTTCTTCTAACAAATGTAAAAACTCGCCTTGTTTACCTGCTAATTCAGGGCATTTGTTAATATCAATCCATTCATAACAAAATACTAAACCTTTGTCTTCCTCACCAGCACTTACTATATGTTCCCACGTATCTTTCACATCTGTTAATAATGAAATGTGGAAAAAATGACGTTTTTGATATTCCTTTTTTTCTTTCATATAAATAATGTAATCAGAAAGGAAGCGCTCGATACAAAAATGGCGTAGTCCTGACTCTTCTTGTACTTCACGTAAAATTGCTGCCTCTAACGTTTCGCCTTCATCTACCGTCCCGCCTGGAACTTGGATACCAGCCTCTCGTATATCACGATGTTTAAAAACGAGTAGTTGCATAGCCCCTTCTTTTTCTCTCGTAATATATGCATGTACCTTTTTCTTATATAACATCGTCATCTTAGCCCTCTCCCCTCAATTCATTACTGCGTTACTTCTTCAATCGTCAGTTGGTTTTCATATAAATATGTAGCTTGCGGATTCCCAACATACCGTACATGCCACGGTTCATAACGATAACCGGTAATCCCTTCTTTCTCTTTCGTATATCGAATAACAAAACCAAACTTATGGGCATTTTCAGAAAGCCACTTTCCTTCTTTCGTCTCCCCAAAAACAGTTTCTAGCTGAAATTTAGCAGATTGAGATGTAATATCCATAGCTAGTCCTGTTTGATGTTCACTCGTACCAGGGACTGCACTAGACATCGCTGTCTTTGCTTCTCCATCTTGTCTTTTATACATTGTATTTAATGCTTTTTGTCGATCAAAAGATCTAAATCCAGAGACTGCAAAAAGGAAAATCCGCTCATTATTGGCTTGCTGAAACATTTCCTCAAGTGCCACCGCTGCCTCTTTCCTCATCTTTTTCTTCTCTTGATCACCTTCACTAGAGTAACGTACTTTCGGAACAACTAAATCTGGCGGTCTATACCCATCTGGTAAACGCCTATTTTTATTCACAAGTACAAGCATCGAACTTGGATTACTAATGACTGCGATATCCCCATCCATATTAGCAATCGTTTCTTTAGCTTTCGGAAATATATTGTTTACATTTACTTCCTTCGCCTCTTGCTCCTTGTACATCTTATAATTTATTCCTGCTACTCCAATGATCAGTATCATTGCTACGATACCAAGTAGTGCCCATCTTTTTTTCATATAACGACCTCTTATTTTAATAATTTGGCCATTTCATACTCATCGATACCTTTTCCATCGATGATAAGAGCAGATTTTTTGACACCTTCTTGTTCAAATCCAATTTTGCTATATAGTGCCTGAGCTCTTGTATTGTGGGCCATTACCGTTAATTCTAAACGCCATACATCATGTAATCTTGCCCACTTCTCCACTTCTTTAAACAAACTCGTTCCAATACCTCGGCCACTATACTCTTGCAAAATACCAATTACAATGCCTGCCACATGTCTCTTTCTTTGAATATTATTTCCATTAACTAAAATAAACCCTACTATTCTCTCTTCTTCAACTGCTACAAATATTGTCGCATATTCATTTTCAATAAAACGGTGGACCATCTTTTCTTGTTGCTCTACTGTAGTTTTTCTTTCTCCTAGTTCGTATAACATAAATTTCGTTTCTTCGTCCAATTGCTTATTTAATTGCAAAAACGATGTTGCATCTTCTACTCTAATCTCTCGTATCACCTTGATCCCCTACCCATTCTGTTAGTTAAAAATTTTCCTTGTAAAAAGATTTTCTCTATTTTTGCGAAAATCCCTTTCTAATTCTCCTATTATAAATAGACAAATTTCGATATTACTATAGCAATTACAAATTATGTCTATAATGTGACATCTTATCATCCTCATTTCATGACAAACAAAAAACGTAAGCTGTACACTTACGTTTTCCCCCAATTGATGTAGGCTGATAACCATCGGCAATGCCTACCACTAATTCAAATTTCACTTTATCCATTCACTTTTTCTGCTTGCCAAAAATATTCACCAAATGCTTTAGCAAGTGCATCAATTGATCGATTTAATTCTTCCTCTGTATTATCTACCCCGCCAACTTCAATTAATATCGCTTGTCCTGATAGGTCTTGATTGTAGACTCCATTTCCTGTTTGGAATCCTTTTTGAATTACACCACGGCTCATTCCCGGATATTTCTTACTAATCGTCTCATGTAACGCAGTTGCTAATTGTAAGTTTTTTTCATAGTTTTTGTTACCTTTCCCAATTACAAAAGCAAGCTTAGCATATGATTTATCTCCAATTGTTTTTGTTGTTACATTTTTCCGTGCACTATCACGGTGTAAATCGAAGAAGTATTGTAATTCTTTATTACCAGCCATCGCTTCTTGTACAATTTCCCGTGACAGTTTATAAGAACTATTACTATTTAATCCTTTACTTATTAATTTTTGACCGACATTAGTCTTATCATTAGTAGCACCTATCCCTTCACTTGCCAGTTGTTCACGAAAGCGATCTCCAACTATTGAAATATTCGTTACAGAACTCGTTGCTTTATTTGGATTAGGATCATTTGTTAAGTTAAGTAACGGCAAATAAGATTCCCAGCTATGTGAATGATAAATCAATGCAACTTGTCTTTTTCCAGTCGTTTGAGCTGGTTGTTTCTTCTCTTTATTCGTATCAGGCTTTGGCGCTTGTCCACCTTCTCCAGTCCGTTCTTTCACTACTTCTTCAAGAGGAACACTCGACTCTATCGGTAAGTTAGAATAATTTGTTCCCTCACCTGCGATAACGATTTCTGTATCGTACTTACCAAAGCCAGGAAGCTCTTTCCCGACAAAACTACGTACATCATCAAAACGAATATTCGTAGCCATCGAAAAGAGGAATGAAGAAATAGAAAAGTCTTGATTCAAATTCCGGTACTCCTGTGTAAAATAATGATTCTCTTTCCCAATAACGTACATGTAGCCATTCATCGATAACTCATTTAACCAATTATATAAATACGTTGACTTTGTCTCTTTCATAGAGGTTACCATCATACTAATAAGAAAAAAAGTCGCCAGTACTGTAGTAATAATAAATAAAACTAACTTACGTACACTTGTGAACTTCACGTAAAAAAAGCCTCGATTCATGCTATCACCCTCTCTATTTCAAGTTATGTACAAGCTCTAGAGAATAGACCGCTTAAATTCCGGCTATATTGTTAATGAGGTGAAATGAATTGAAGCTACTAATAGGAACATTACCAATCGTCTTATCATTTATTTTTTATTTGTTTGCTTTACATCCTAAAATTCGTATTGTGCTACATATTTCTGCGTACTTTGCACTGTATGTACTCGGTACAGTTATTTCCATTAATATATACGATGTTTTAATACAAGATTTAGTTTTCATGACGAGCATTCATGGAATTTTACTGAATCCATTTTTCCTTATTGCAGGAGCCTATATAGGAACATACACTTTATACTTACTTTTGTCTTACATTATTACAAATATAAAAAATGGAGCGTAATGAAATGCAACCACCGTTCATCTGTCATACATGCAAAAAAAGAATTGCGCGAAAGAAAGATCTTATTACCTCTACACGGCATTTCCGCTTTTATTTGTTTCATAACACTTGTTTCAAAAATCAGCAATTATTTGTCTCACGTTTTATTCCTATAAATACACTCTTCGGTTTCTTTCTTATTACATATGGGCTTATTGCTGGCAGCATTCTAATGTTCACGGAGCCCTCTATCAATTGGCTTATTTTTTTGCTTCCTATTTTATATCGGTTTCTTTCATATTATTACGTTGAACGTTTTTTCTGTAAATAACTAGTAGATTGACCTCTAGGAATGCTTAAACACTCCCATTCATTTTCTTTTAACATTTTACCAATGTAAATGATTTGTCCAATATGTAAAGCATAATGAGAAATTTGCCTTTCGATCGCTTGCATGACAGTGTGTTCTTCTCCACGAATGTATACTTTCTGCAAAATCTGCTCTGCTGTTAAAGTATCCATCGTTTTAAAAACATACTCCCACCCTTCTTGCCACGCAGCAAGCGCTTCTTGTTTTGAATTGTAGCCACCTTCAAATTCACCATCTCGGTTACGATCTATTTTTTCGCCATCAGACGTTAAAAATTTCGTCCATCTTGAACGCATATTACCATGCAAATGTTTCATTATAATCGCTATGCTATTTGTTTCTTCATGAGAAGACCATTGTATTTGTTCGTATGATAATTGAGAAAGTACCCGTTCTCCTTGTTGCTTTGTTGTTTTGAAATTAGAAATGGCACATTGTAAATATTCTCGTCCGATATCCATATTACCCCCTACCTTCACACTAACTAATTTTTGTTCCATTTGGCAGTTCCATATTAGGCTGAAGCAACACAACATCACCAGCTTCAGGAACTCCACCTAATACAAGCACTTCCGATTTAAATCCAGCTACACGCTTTGGCGGAAAATTTACAACAGCAACAATTTGCTGACCGATTAAGTCTTCTGGATTATATCTCTTCGTAATTTGAGCACTTGACTGCTTGACCCCAAGCTCCCCAAAATCAATTTCTAGTTTAATCGCTGGCACTCTCGCTTCTTTAAATTCCTCTGCCTGTGTTACTGTTCCAATTCTTACATCAAAAGTTAAAAAATCTTCAAAATTAGCCATTTTATCATTCCTCCCAATTATTACTTAGACAAAATACAAAAATCCCCTTTAAAAAAAGAAAGGCGCCTAAGCACCTTTCTTTTGTAATTCACTTAATTCATTTGATTTATAGAAGAAGAAACCGAGAATCCCGCCAATACATGATGGGATTAGCCATCCTATTCCTTCTTTATATAATGGTAACATTTGTAGCACATTAGAAATCGCATCAATTTTAATGTTCGCACTTTCTAAACCGTTAAAGAAACTAATTAACAACGCACCTAAAATAGCTCCAATATATATTGTATTACGCTTCCCTATCCATTTATGGAAATATGAAAGAACGATTAATACAATTGCAACTGGATAAATGATCATTAACACTGGTAATGTTACTGTGATTAATTGTGTTAACCCTAGGTTAGATACAATTAAACTAAATACACATACCATAGTTACAATCGTTTTATGCGAAAGTTTTGGGAATAAGTTTGTAAAGAAGCCAGCACACGCAGATGTTAATCCAACAGAAGTTGTTAAACAAGCGAGTATAATTACAAGTCCTAATAAAATTTTGCCACTTGTTCCATATAACTCATTTACAACATTCGTTAAAATAAGACCACCGTTCTCCGACACACCAAGTGATGTACTTGTAGATCCAAGATATGCAAGTGATAAATATATTAACGTTAAGCCTAATACAGCAATAATCCCTGATACAACTGTTATTTTTGCGATTTGTCCGCTCTCTTTTATCCCTTTTGAGCGAATAACTTGTACAACAACAATCCCAAACACAAGTGCACTAATCGCATCCATCGTTAAATATCCTTGAATAAATCCACCAAAGAAAGCATTCTCTTTATAAGCAGCTAAAGGTGCAGCCGGTTCTCCAATTGGATCAATAATTGCTTTTCCGACAATAACAGCAACAATCAATACTAACAATGGTGTAAGAAATTTCCCGAACCAATCCACTAATTTAGATGGATTTAATGATAAATACCACGTTATTCCGAAGAAAATTATAGTGAAAAGAAATAGCATGTACCACTCAGAAACCAATGCCTCTGATAAAAATGGCTTCATACCCATTTCAAATGAAACGGCTCCAGTACGCGGAATTGCGAAAAATGGTCCAATCGCTAAATAACTAATCAATGGGAAAATAAACGCAAATATAGGGTGAACTCTAGAAGATAGCGCTTTCAAGTCCCCCTCTACAAACGCGACAGCTGTCACAGCTAATAGGGGTAATCCGACTCCCGTTACAAGGAATCCAATTGTAGCAACCCAAACATTCTCTCCAGCTTGTTGCCCTAAAACTGGTGGGAAAATTAAATTTCCTGCTCCTAAAAATAGTGCAAATAACATTAAACCAATTGCTACTGTATCACCTGGCCTTAAACGTCCCTTCATAATTTTCATTTGCATAGCACTTTTTCATTGTTTATATCTCTTTTCACAATATGCTATGCATCCTCCTCTCTGCTCAAGATGATAAAATATGCCCCTTACAAAGCAGTGTCTTTCTCCATAATTTCTCCATTCCCCTTATTCTTACTCTAATTATTAATTTTTGATTTTTTTGAAAATTTAACTCATTAGAGTGGTATTGCGTGGAGTATAGTTGTCAGACCTCTTTGTTTTTATCACACATATAGTAACATATTTAGTTGAAAAATAAAAACATATTTTCAATTTGATTTTTTTGAAAATCAAAATTATCTACATATACTTCCTTTATTTATTCTATTACACAAATATTTTTTAAAATTTACGATTCATATATTTTAATATATTTAGATATCTTTATGTGAAAGAAAGTAAAAGCCATCAAAAATAAGATGGCTTTACTTTTTAGTCTATCGTTTCAACTTCACGTGGATTATTCATCTCTTCAACATACACAACTCTAAATCCATGGTCTTCTAAATCCTTTAGCAATGTTTCTAATTCACTATCTTCAAACTCTTCTCCCAATGTAAACATTATTCTACGTACTAATAAAGCATCATTATCAAAAGTCATTAAGCTTTGAATACCAGTGTATTTCTTTAGCACTGTCGATAATTTTTGAATGGCCCCATTATAATCTTGTGTTCCAATCATGACAGAATATTTACTAGAATGGACTCCCCATGCATCTTCTAATAGTTCAAAAACTTTTTTATGAGTTAAAATACCAAGGAAGACCCCTTTTTCATCAACTACTGATAAATACGGTAGTTTTTTAATTGTAAAAAATACTTTAAAGAAGGAAGAGTCTTCTCTCACGTACCCATTTTTATCGTTCAATAATTGTAATACATTATCTTCAAGTGAACCTTTATATTCTAAAATATCTACTTTGTATACATTCCCTAAAAACTTCTCTTTTTTTTCATCTAAAACTGGTACACAACGATACCCCGTTTTATTTAAATGTTCCAGCGTTTCCCCTATCGTAATTGAACTTGAGCAAAACAAAACTTCCCTTTTTGGCACATAATTCCCTTTAATCCTCATAAAAAAGCCTCCTTATGCTAAAATACTTTCTGTGCCATAACTATATTATATTTTCAGAAAAAAATAAATATATTATTTTATTTTTCTGAAAATTATTCATTTTTCCGTCATAATTTATTCATTAATCATACACTTATTTAAATTGAAACTTTAATAAGTGGGGATTTCCCCCCCACTTATTATTAGCCTTCACCAATCGGGCTTTTACTGGCAGTCGATATACCCACCTAACTTCTACGCATTCGCCGCATTTTGAGGTAGAGTCTTACTGCCCGTTAAAGCGGGATAATCTCTCTAACTTACTTCGAGAAAAATATGTTGTAACTTTATCCGAAAAAAGCTAAAATAAGAATAAGAATTTTCTGAATATTCAAAGAGTAGGTGATTGTATGTCCTTATTGCGCTCACATATATGTAAATTTATAGCCGGTGTTTTGATTATTTTTGTCATAAGTCCCCTTCCAGCATTATTCATTACACATAATTACTCCTACTTAACTGGATTTGTAAGCATTTTTCATAATTTAGCACAGCCTTCTTCCATTTCAATTCCAACAATTGATTGGATGCATGAGCCTATCCTTTTCTCAGCAAATCAGCTTGTACATACCTCTAACCATTCGTCACCACTGTTCCCCTACATATGGGAAATATATTTTTTATCAATCGTTCGTTTCACATTCACTCTTGTAATCGGTTTCTTTATAAGTCTAGGAATTGGCCATCTATTTTTAAAAGCACCAAACTCATTAAAAAAGTGTAGTTCTTTATTTCGCTGGATACCGTATTCTTTTGGCACTGTGATATTACAATGTTCAGTCCTATTATCACTTCTCTACATATCTAAATTCATAAAGTTTCCTTTCTTCTCTTCTTTTATCATCGTATGTAGCACTTCTATGATAATCGTTATGCAAGCAATTAAAAAATGGCTACCGTTCTTAAATACTACTAATGAATACGAAATAAAAAATTCATCTTTCCTTGTTGATACGTTATTTATTGCGCTTACTTCCAATCATAAATCTATTTTGAGTTCCATTATTCTTTCATTCGTTTTTATGGAATGTATTTTTCATACAAACGGACTATTACAATTTATCGTCCAATTTGGTAGAAATGCACCTATAGTTGTCACAATTGGTTTATTACTACTTTATATTCCATATAGCATCTTATCGTTTCTCCAAGCTTTATGGACAACAAACCACTCTAAACAAAACACGTATACTTTAACTAGAAGTATTTCGAAACCATAACATAGAATAACCGTCTACTTAAATTAAAAGTAGACGGTTATTCCTATTATATAGAGGACAAAATAACAGCAAATTAAAAAACTACTATAGAAACCTACCATTATTTACCCATTTTCTTTGACTAATCTTTTCATTTGGATTTATTATAAGAGTATAACATAATTACAGGAGGTGACATCTTTATTCCAAATTAGGAATAAAGAACACACTTGGACATATTAAATATTTTTCTCATCTTTATACTTATCCTTATTTCTGGTTTTTTCGTTGCTTCAGAATTCGCTGTCGTAAAAGTACGAAAAAGTCGAATTGACCAGCTTGCTAATGAAGGTAATAAACAAGCATTAGCTGCAAGAAGCGTTTTATCTAACTTAGACGTTTATTTATCCGCTTGTCAGCTTGGCATTACTATCACCTCTTTAGGACTTGGTTGGCTTGGTGAACCAACTGTGGAACATTTACTGCGACCACTATTTGAAAAAATCAATATTACTGGAACAATGGCTAACACGTTATCCTTTATTATTGCTTTTAGTGTGATTACTTTTTTCCATGTTGTATTAGGCGAGTTAGTTCCTAAGTCTTTCGCAATCCAAAAAGCTGAAGCAATCACATTAAAATTTGCAAAACCACTTATTTTATTTGATAAAATTATGTATCCGTTCATTTGGCTTCTCAATAGTGCAGCTATATTTTTCACAAAATTACTCGGTTTAGAGCCTGCGAAAGAAAATGAGCTTGCCCATTCCGAAGAAGAACTACGACTCATTTTAGGTGAAAGCTATAAAAGCGGCGAAATTAATCAAACCGAATATAAATATGTAAATAATATTTTTGAATTTGATGATCGTGTTGCTAAAGAAATTATGGTACCTAGAACTGAAATGGTTTGTTTATCTACTGAAAATACGTTAGAAGAAAATATGAAAATCGTTGCAACTGAAAAGTATACACGTTATCCTATTATAGAAAAGGATAAAGATGATATTATCGGAATGATAAATACGAAAGAGATTTTTCATAATCAAACAAAAGGCATTTACAAACCACTTGATGCTTACATACATCCTGTTTTAACTGTATTTGAAACAGTTCCCATTCGTAAAACGTTAATACACCTCCAAAAGAACCGCGTACAGATGGCGATTGTTATGGATGAATACGGCGGAACTGCTGGCCTTTTAACGATGGAGGATATTCTTGAAGAAATTATCGGAGAAATTCAAGATGAATTTGACGCAGACGAATCACCAATGATTGAAAAGCGTACTCCTAGGCTTACTGTTTTAGATGGGAAGGTACTCATTTCTGAAGTAAATGATATGTTTGGCCTACATATCGATGAAAGTGATTTAGATACAATTGGTGGTTGGCTTCTCTCTCAATCAATTGATTTAAATATTGAGGCTGGCTATTCAGTTGAATATGGTGGTTTTCAATTTAAAGCATTAGAACTTGATGGGCATCAAATTAAAAAGATTGCTGTACATAAATTAGATACTACAAAGGAGTTATAAAGTGACTGTTTTACTAACAATTTGTATCATTGCTTGTTTCATTGTTTCATTTCTTGCCTTTATATACCCCATTATCCCTGGCATCCTTGCCGTATGGGCTGGCTATTTCATTTATCATTTTGGAATAAACGGCGGAGAGTTAACGACATCTTTTTGGATTATTCAAGTCATTTTTACACTCTTCATTTTCGTTGCTGACTTTATTGCAAATGGATACTTCCTAAAAAAATACGGAAGTACAAAATCGGGCGAACGTGTTGGTATGGTTTCTATCATTGTCGGATCGTTCTTCTTCCCACCATTCGGGCTTATTATCATACCGTTCTTATCTGTATTTATTACGGAACTAATGCATAAAAAGGCGCCAAAAGACGCCCTTTTAGTCGGAATTGCAACTGTTGTCGGTTTTTTAAGTAGTACAGTAGCGAAAGCAATTCTCCAAATCATTATGATTATCATCTTTGTATGCTATATCATTTTTTAGCCATCCCTATTTTGGGATGGTTTTTTAATATGAAATACCTACTCGGCTTTTCTCGTATAAGCTTTTATTACGTAAACTCCATGTAAACTGAGCTGTATCACCAACTGTGATTTTCGATCCATCTGTTGGCAACATATCTTTTTCAGTTCGATATACACCTGTTACATCACCATCTACTAAATGCGTCGGACAAACAACAGTCCAACATAGTTTACTATTATTCAGCACTTCATAAGCAGCTAAATGATCTTCCGCAGCTGTTGTCATTTTTCTTTTCGATTCTTTTGATTGGAAACGATATATACTTGGGTTTGTTCGCGCTTGTAAAATACCAGCAGTTCCTATTGTAACAATTTTCTTTATGCCCTCTTCTTCCATTTGCTTTATAATAATCGGTACACTCTTCTCTAACGTCCCATTCCGATCGGTTCCAAGAGCACTAATTACAATATCACATCCTTTAATCGCTTCCTTTATATCATCTCCGCTTAATACATTTCCCTTAATAACTTGCAACCTTTCATGCTCTGTTTCCACTCTACTCAAATCACGAACTAATATCGTTACTTCATATGAATCTTGTAATGCCAATTTCATAATGTGTGATCCTACTCTACCTGTCGCTCCTAATATGCATACTTTCATATATTATCCCCTCTTCCATTCTTTCTCTCTATTTTTCCGCAAAACTTACAAATATACAACAAAAAAGCTCCCTCGTATATGTGAGGAAGCTCTGTTATCCATTTATCCCGCTATTTGCGGGCAGTAAATTCGGCGAATGCGAGGAAATTAGGTGGGAGATAACTGCCCGTAAATGCCCGATTGGTGTGGGCTAATAATCAGTGGGGATGGACAAAATCCCCACTGATTAAAGTTTCACTTTATTTCTTTTCTTTCGAATCAGAAGATTTTTCTGTTCCACTTGTTTCTTTATCTTTCTTTTCATCTTGCTGCGAAGTTGTGTCATCCTCTTTCTTTTTATCCTCATCTTTACTACAACCTACCATTAATAAAGAACTTGCAAGTGCCATAGCAGTTAATGACTTAACCCATTTGTTCATTTGCGTTTCCTCCCTTTGATAGAATATGTACAATCCCATATTACTCTTTTTTTTTAAAGGGAAGATTTAAAAACAGTAAAGATATTGTAAACTTTTGTAAATACTCTGATAACACAACTGGTTTTTCTCAATTCTTCTAATTGAGCCTTTCATTAGACATAAAAAAACTAAGACGCCTTTCATTCCGTCTTAGTTTTTCACGCAAACTTCTCACTTTCATTTTCATATAAATGTTTAATTTTATATTCCTTCTTCACAACATATTGCCAAACACTATAAGCATAACGATTCATTTTCACAAAACAATTTTCCAAGAAAGAACGAAACTCTGGGTTCGCAACTTCTACTGCCACTTGAGCAAACTTTAATGCTAATCGTTTCAAATGTGAAATATAACAAATAGCAATCCCAATATCCCCTGTATACTCATTATCTGTTTCCCTATCCATTTCAGTAAATTCCGGCCACATTTGTTTACAAGTTATATGTTGTATATTTTCTCCTTCTTGAAAATTCACTTGTTCATTATATGCTTGTAACATATACGGCAAATGATGCTGTAATATATCCTTTAATTCTTCATCTCGAACCTTGCTCGTGTATTCTCCAACTTTATATATAAGTGTGTAACTATATGTCATCAATTCTTTCATACAATCCATTAAAGCGCCTCCCTTCCTATTTCATCTCTATACTATAAATATGATGCGATAACATTTGATATTCTTGCTAGAAACCAATCCCATCTACTAATTTTCTCAAAATCTTCTTCAGAAAATCGTTTTGATTTATGAAAGTCTTCTTTTAATCGACTCCATACGTCAGCAACGACTGTCTTATCATATATGAAACAGTTAGATTCGTTATTTAAGTAAAAACTTCTATTATCAAAATTTGCTGTACCAATATCAACCATTTCCTCATCGATGATTGTTACTTTCCCATGAAAAAATCCATTTCGATATTGATAAATCTCCGCTCCAGCATCTAACATGTCTTTCAAATAAGGATAGGCAGCCTGTTTTAGCAATACTGCATCACTTTTAAATGGGACGAGGATTTTTACATGGACACCACGATTTAATGCATCTTTCAGCCCCTTCACCATTTCTTTACTCGGTACAAAATATGGTGTAGCGATAATTAAAGAATGTTTTGCCTTCTTTAAAAACGCTCCATACTCCTTCCATAAACCTTTTCCATTCGAAAATACGTATTGATATTTTACATTTCCTTGCACAGGTAACTCTTGGTGTATAGGAAACTTTTCTCCCGTATCTTCTTGCCAATCTTCCGCAAACTTCCGTTCCATATCAGTAGCTCCATTCCCTTCGATGCGTACATGATAATCACGCCACGGACCAAATTTAGGATCCTGTCCAAGATATTCCTTTCCAATATTGAAGCCACCAATGTACGAAACTTTCCCATCTATAGTAACAATGCGTCTATGATTACGTTGATGCAAAGAATAAAATAAGTTTTTTAATTTAGGTTTTTTACTAAATGTAAACTTCACGCCTTTTTCTTTTAATTGATTAATTATCTTTTTCTTAAGCTTATATCCGCCAATGCGGTCTACTGACAATTTCACATCTACTCCGCTAGATGCTTTTTTCTCTAATAACTGTAAGAACTTTTGGCTTACTTCATCTTTTCCTACAATATAAAAATGAATATACACATTCTTTTCTGCACGATTTATATCCTCAAATAAACTTTTATATAACTCATCACCGTTCGTATATACTTGAAAATCCCCTGATCGGATTTTTTCTAATTCATATCCACTAGCCATTTTCTTCCCCATTTCCACATCAACGTTCATCCATATGAATACACCTATAAAACAAATTATTACAATTAAAAAGCGCTTCATGGATACGTTCCTTTCTCTAACTACTGTTATTCCTATATCTTTCCTTTTTTAAAACATTATCATACAAAAAATATGTCATTGCATGATATACGTCCATATCAAACAGGAGCTCATCTGCATATTGTATGTTGTATCTTAAAATAAAAGGAGGAAATAACAATGGGCTTCGCACATGGTAATGGATTTGCGCTACTAGTCGTATTATTTATCCTCTTAATTATCGTCGGTGCTGCTTGCTTCTGCTAAGCAGTTATTGTAGTACGATATGGGGATGAAAAAACTATAAAAGCGGACACCTATTTTTAGGTGTCCGCTTTTCATTTCAAAAATCTCCTAACCTATTACAAAATAGTACCACTAGGAAAATATTTTACATCAAAAAGTTAGCAGTGTAGCTACCTTCTTACTCTCTGCCTTACGAATATGGCGCTGTTCTGCACGTAACACAGCAATTCGATGCAATTCTTTCTCCTCTTCTGTCTCAGGGATAACACGCGGTACAGGGACTGGATTATTCTCCTTGCTAAGCGCAACAAAAGTAACGAATGAAGTTGCTGCTACACGTTTTTTACCTGAAATTAAATCTTCTGCTACTACTTTCACAAATATCTCCATAGAAGTTCTTCCCGTCCAAATTACGAAAGATTCATAACTAACACAATCTGAAGAACGTACTGGATGTAAGAAATCTACCCAATCCATAGACGCTGTGACACATTCCATTCTCGAGTGTCTCGTTGCTGAAATTGAAGCAACCATATCCATCTCCGCCAATATCTTTCCACCAAATAGCGTGTTATGATCATTTAAATCCGTTGGAAATACTCGACTCGTTTTAAACACCCTTGATTCATTAGCTGTTTTACCCTTTACTTCAGTCATTGTTATCACCCCTTTAATTATTTATCCCTAATATCCCAATATACACTACACCTCATGAACTACACGTTTAATATTAACAATTTTTAGAACTTTTAGTCCACAAAAAAGAACCGATTTTATCAATCGGCTCCTCTAAATACATATTGTTCTTTCGGCTGTTCAACTTTATTCCATTTCGTTACCTCTAAAACAGGAATATTTGCATGGAACGGCTGATAAAATTCAGTTGAAATTTCTCCCTCTACCTGAATCCAATCATCATTTTTCCACTCTACACCTTCCGGTTTTTTAACTAACATACCATATACACCCGAATCCGCTACACAATGTATAATACCGAAACGGAATAAGAAATATTGTTCCTTTTTAGAAGAATCATCTCGGAAAACAAATCCTTTATAAGACAGAGTTTTACCAGTAAATTCACCAGGATAATTATAAATTGTCTCCATACCCTTTAAGAAATCTTCATCTTTTAAAGTGATATTATCTTTCGTAACAAACTCTTTCTTCCCTTTTTCCATTACACCACGATATCCTTCTTTCCCGTAATAAATACTCGTATCCGGTCTTAAGAATTGTCTTGTCATAAATGGATCTTTACTTTCTGCTTGCGCTACTGGAAAATGGAATCCCTTCGCCTTAACAATATCGGAATCTAATGTTGCAATTGGGAAAAACAATCCTGTAATGATTGGAAAACAGAATAACGTGTAAGAAAACACCTTTTTCCACCATGTATTCTCATCTTTCGAATGATCATGCCCACAATGACTATGATCACAACTACAATCATGTTTCTCTTTTTCCTTTTGGTGCTCTTTTTGGAAAACGATAATAATTTGTACAATCGTTAAGAAACCTAAAATAATAGCAGCAGTTTTTGATAAATAGGCGTACTTCATATTTATATACTTCGTAATGTTACCGGAAATATGAAGCTGTCCAATTAAAATTGTAAAGCCTAATAATATATATGCTCGAAACATAACCTACCACCCCATCGCATAAATGAGTAGTGAGCTTGCATAAACAACAAGTGTAACTGTAACCGTCACAACAATTACAAATTTTGTTTTAAATGTCGCAAGCATCATAAACATATTTTTAATATCCACCATCGGTCCATATACGAGAAACGCGACAAGTGACGCTGTTGAAAATGTACTTTGGAACGAAGAAGCAATAAATGCATCTGCCTCTGAACAAAGTGATAAAATGAAAGCAAGTCCCATCATTACAGCTGATGAAGAAAACGGACCTTGTCCAATAGCAAGCAATGTTGAAGTTTGTACAAACGTTTGAACTGCAGCAGCAATTAACGCTCCTAACACTAAATATTTCCCCATTGAGAAAAATTCCTCAACAGCATGTGTACATACATCCCACATTTTTGTACGTAACGGACGCTTATGGTTCACTTCTGGGAAGTGATCATCTCTTAATTGATGTTCTTTAAACATAAATGATAATATAATTCCAACGATAATTGCTACGATAATCGCTACAATAGAACGATACCATACCATGTGCATACTACTTCCAAAAGCAACATATGTTGCAAATAATACAACTGGATTAATAATCGGTCCAGTTAACATAAATGCAATTCCTGCATAGGGTGGAACCCCTTTTCCGATTAATCGTCTTACAATCGGAACAATTCCACATTCACATCCAGGAAACATCATCCCTAAAAAAGTAGCTAATAAAACAGACAGAAATCGGTTTTTAGGCATCCATTTTGCCACCATATCTTCTGTCACAAACATTTGAATGAATCCTGAAATAAATACACCAATTAGCACAAAAGGAAGTGCTTCGATTAATATTGAGATAAAGATTGTATTCATTTGCAGGAATGCTTTCGGTAATTGAAACAATTCCATGATGTATTTCCTCCAACTTTTCATTAACAATATGTAATTTTAACCCCATTTCATTATTTGAACAAGAGTTATATGGAATTCATAACCTTCATACACATTACATTTCACAAGTTATATTCTGTTCCAAAATTGAGATTTCATAGCAAAAAAAGCTGCGCTAGCACAGTTTTATAACTATGCTAGCGCAGCTTTCCTATCATTAAAAGTAACGTTTCTTCCAAAAAACAAATGCTAAAGTGAAAGATAATGTTACACATATTATAAGTACAATTACAAAACCATGTGCTTCCCCTTCAAACGGAACCTTTACATTCATTCCAAAGAAACTAGAAACCATCGTTGGTAATGATAAAATGATTGTAATAGAAGTCAACAGTTTCATAACACTATTTAAATTGTTAGAAATAACCGAACTAAATGTATTCATCATTCCACTTAAAATGTGACTATATATTTCCGCCATTTCAATAGCCTGCTTATTTTCAATTAATACATCTTCTAGTAAATCTTGATCGTCTTCATACATTTTCAAAAATGTACTGTTTCGCATTAATTTTTGAATTACAATTTTATTTGCCTTTAATGATGTTGTAAAATAAACTAAACTTTTTTCAAGGCCGAGCAATGTGAAAATTTCTTTATTTTTCATCGACTTATTTAATTGGTGCTCTAAATCGATTGTTTTTCGATTAATTTGCTTTAAGTATCTTAAATAATAAGTAGAAATCGTATATAAGAGCTGAAGTGCAAAGCGTGTCTTTTTAAACGTATAAAATTCTTTAATACGTTGATTAATAAAACGTTCAAAAATTGGGTTTTCTTCTAAACAAATTGTCACAAAGCAATCTGGCATTACAATCATACCTATTGGAATCGTGTCATAAATCGAATTTCCTTCTTCATCATGTCTAACTGTTGGAATATCCACGATTATTAAAGTATTATTGTCTTCCTTTTCAATACGAGAGCGTTCTTCATCATCTAAAGGGTCTTTAATGAAATCTAAGTCTACATTTAAAGTTTGTACTAGATATTGAATTTCTTCTTCCGTTGGATGAAGTACATTAATCCAGCAACCCTTTTGCATTTCCTCAACCTCTTGTAGTTTTCCGTTTCGGTCTGTTAAATAAATATTTAACATACTATCACCCCGATTCTTTTTACATGTAGGAATCTACCTCTCTTACATAACAGTTTTTGAACCGCCATTCTCAGCATATGAAACATACGTTTAAATTTCAATAGAAAAATTATTTTGAAAACGTTTTTATAAGAAAAATATTCTAAATAAAGAAAAAGACAGAGTGCTCTCTGCCTTAAAAAGCTTATGTTGCCTTTATAACATATTTAGAAAGCATCCACAAGTTAAAGCCAACTGAAATCGTATAGCCAGCGTATGTTGAAATAATAAAACTTACATAATCAAAATACGGTAGCAATACAATATTTAAAACTATCTTCACAGTTATTCCAATTACTAATCCTAGCACTGTTTTCTGTTGTTGATTAATTCCTTGTAACATGGCAGCGGTTACTGTTAATAGTGAGAATAGTATACAAGCAGGAGCATAGTACTGCAAAATAATACTGCCCATCTCCGGATCATTTCCAGCACCAAATAAAAGAGTATACACTGGTTTTGCTAAAATCATCATTCCAATCGCCGCCGGTACAGTAATTCCTACCACTAATAAATTTGTCCTTGTAAAGTGTTTATACAGTAGCTTCTCATTTCCCGCTGTATAAGCTTTCGTCATCTCAGGTACAAGGGACATACTAAAAGCTGTTGCAACAGAAACCGGGATAAGTACAACCATCTGAACAAGGCCAATAATCGCATTAATCTTTTCTGCTTCTCCTTGCATATATCCTACTTGTATAAGTAGCTTATTAATTGTAAATGTATCAATCGTCTGATATAACGGAATCGCTAATCCAACTACAACGAAAGGAATAGAATATGTAAACAGTTCTCTATACAACGAAAAAAAAGTTTTCGTCGTTTGTGGTATACTGGCAATCTCTTTTTTCTTTAAATGTTTTCTCCTTCTTATATAATACGCACTTAAAACACTTAATCCACCTAGTGCTCCCATAAATGCTCCAAACGTTGAAATACCAACTGCCAACGAAACAGAAGCTTTTATAACATATAAAACGACAAAGCTTCCTATCAAAATAGTTAAGACCCGAAAAAATTGCTCTACAACTACACTGAGCGCAGAAGGTCCCATAGATTGAAAACCTTGAAAGAAACCACGTAACAAGCTCATTACAGGAACGAGTATTAACGCAAAACTTACAATTTGAATATTGTGTGTGACAGCTACCACACTATTACCCGACTGATCATTTCCATCAATCACAAGTTTAGCTAAATGTGGTGCTAACATATATAATGCTAAACAAGAAATAACGCCCATAATGACCATAAAAACGATACCACTCTTTAGCACTCTCTTAACAGTGTGATAATCATTGAGTTGATCATATTTTGAAACCATTTTTGAAACGGCAAGTGGCAATCCCATCGTTGCAATACTAAGCATAATTGTATAAGGACGGTATGCATACGTATATAATACGTACCCACTCGTACCCACCATTGCTGTAAATGGTATAACATATATAAACCCTAACATTTTAGATATCATCGTTGCCATCGTTAAAAATATCGTTCCACGTAAAAACGGTGATCCTTTCATCACATTCCCCCGCTACGCTTTATTATTACACATTATGGACAACTCCTTTTTTTTAGAACTGAAACAAATAAAAAAAGCCAATGAAAAATCATTGACTTTAACGCGCTGCTTTTTTCTTTTTTAAATACTTTAAACCGAAGTATAGAGCAACAAAGAGAACAGCTCCTATAATTATGTAATGTGTGTAATCAGATGCATACTCTTTAATGTGTCGCCAATTTCCACCAAGCTTTTCACCTAAGTAGATAAATAGTATTGACCATGGAATAATCGCAACTACTGTATATAGTGTAAATAGTTTTAACGGCATTTTAGCTAATCCTGCTGGAATAGAGATTGCATGACGTACTACTGGGATAAAGCGTGCAGAAAAGATTACTCCTGCTCCGTAACGCTTAAACCAACCTTCCGCTATGTCTAAATGGTGTTTATTAATAAGTAGATATTTCCCATATTTCTCTACAACCGGACGCCCTCCGTAATATCCAAGCCAGTATAAAAAGATTTGCGCTAAAGTACCACCAATAGTTCCGGCGATAACTGCACCGACAAAACTAATTTTACCATCCGCTACTAAAAATCCAGCATACGAAAGTACAATTTCACTCGGGATAATTTCAATCATTAAAGCTAGCGCTACTCCAAAGTAACCTAGGCTTGCAAAAAATTGCAATAACTGATCTATTATGCTTGCTAACATTTTATTTTCTATCTCCTTTTTTCTTCACATACCATCCCATTATTACATAAAGGTCGCATTCTGCCAATATCTTCATTTCAACAATATCATCGGCATAAGCATTATTAATCTATTAATGTTTCTTTTTGAGGTTCTTTCATGTAGGCAAACATTTCTTTAATTTGCTCTTCTGTATTTCTAGCAATCGATAAATTAGGTAATTCATTCTCATCAAAAAACTCCACATCTTCTGTTTCAATACTAGTTTTCTTTTCGCCACCAATAATCTTACAGCCAATAAAAATTTTATATACATGTGTTGCTGAAGGCGATGGTTGATGTTTTTCTTTATCAAATATAGCGAGTAGCTTAAAATCATCTACTTCATAGCCCGTCTCCTCTAAAACTTCTTTTGCTGCTACTTCTGTTGGCGTATAACCAACATCAGCCCATCCACCTGGCAATGCCCATTTCCTATCACTTTTTTCTTTCACAAATAATAACTTTTCATTTTGAAAAACGACTGCTCTTATATCAACTTTAGGTGTTTGATAGCCTGTCTCACTTGCAAATAACTTCTCTACTACTTCCCAATCTGTCTTTGTGTAATGTGACATCATCGAGATGGAAATATCCCGTAATTGTTGGAAACGCTCTATATCATACACATCCTTAGAATACGTTAAACCCGCTTGAGCTATAGATTGTATTTGTTTTACCCAATCAATCCACTTGACCGTCATGTTTCCACATCTCCATTCTTTATTAAGTAAATATTACGTCAATTCAATTGATACATCTTTATTATACAAAAAAAGAGATTGATAATGTTCCAATCTCTTTCAAAATTAATCCAATTCATGTAAGTGGTCTTGTATATACTTCCTTCTTTTATTTATATATTCATCAATCATATCAGCTTCTTGATCAAATGTTTCTAATTTTTCTTTCATATATGGATCTTGTAGTAAATATGGACGAATCGATTCACACAAACCTTCTACTTTCGGCATCATAAACGAAATGGTAAATTGTTCTTCTAATATTTCTTCCAAAATACTTCGGTATTGTTTTCTAAATACAGGTATATCTAACAATCTTGCACTTAACGTATTATAACCTTGAATACGAATATATTCATGATTAAGTGGTCTCCCTTGTACATCTCGCCCCCAAGTCGCATCATAATCCCACGGTATCACTTCAAATAAATTTGTCTCATCGTTATGATATAGTGCATAGTTATGAACGAAACCATCAAAGTTTTGCGTAAAAATAACTCCAGCTAACCATCGTAAATATTTATCTACATGTAGAAACTTCCCGATTTCTTTTTCATAATCTGCCCTCGACAAAGTATTCGCTTGAAATACAAATTCACTCAGTTGTTCTTCACTATTTTTATTCGAATATTTAAATTCATAACCCGCAAAGAGCTCTGTCTTAACATCTTTATCTCGCTCACTCATTAACGAAAAATTCGCATCATCATCTATCGCATAATAAATAGAACCACTCGGTAACCCTCTATTTTTCAAAAAGTTTTCATCAACTGATTCTAACTGTAAATACACACCTTGAATTTGACCATTAATTTTTATAAATACATGTTGTGATTTTGGCGAAAGTACACCAATATCATGAAAAAAATCTAAAGATAATTTATTTCGTATGAGAGACGGATCCATAAACTCAGAATTCAAATGAAACTCTTTCGCGCCTTGAAATTTTTTCGGTTTATAAAACATAACATGATAAGATTTTTTCTCAAATTCACGAATATGAGCACCACGGTAGACAATATCAATGTCATACTTCTTTTTTCCATATGTTAACTTTGCTGGTACTGGACTATCTGACCAAATGTCTTTTTTCAATTCCACTAAGTACATTGGATGAACAAAAAAATCATATGAAGGCAGCATGTTTTCTCATCCCTTCTCAGTTCTCTTCATTCAATGTATGCACCACGCCTTGTCCATACATCCGCTACCATCCATTTATATAAAATTACACTCCTGTCCTGTTCAGAAAGACACCGTATCTCATATCATGTTAAGGAAAAAGAATACCTTTTCAATTTAATACACGATAAGGAGGATTTCTATGAAACGTGATATTAGAAAAGCTGTTGAAGAAATCAAAAGTGCAGGGATGGAGGATTTCTTACACCAAGATCCAAGTACTTTTGAGTGCGATGATGATAAATTCTCTCATCATAGATGTACAACAGGGTGTAAATGTACAACAGGACGTAAATGTACAACAGGGCGTAAATGTCCAAGAACAAGATGTACTCGCGTAAAACATTGTACTTTCGTTACAAAATGTACGCATGTAAAAAAATGGACTTTCGTTACAAAATGTACTCGTGTACGCGTTCAAAAATGGACTTTCGTTACAAAAGTTACTCGTAAAAAAGAATGCGTTTTAGTTACAAAACGTACTCGCAGAAAACATTGTACTTTCGTTACAAAATGCATACGCTTTGAAAAGAAATTTTTCTGGACAAAACGAAGTTTCTGTAAAAAATGCGAATTCTTCCCTCACGGACACGGTCGCTCTTGCGATGATGACTGTGATCATGGTAAAGACTGTCACGATGACGGGCACAAATGGAATGATTGCAAAGGTAGCAGACACAAGTCTTCTTCTTGCAAGAATAAAAAATTCGATCACTTCTGGTATAAAAAACGTAATTGCTAGTTTTTTATGTCCACCAAAAAAAGGTCGCTTTGCGACCTTTTTTACGTTTACTGAAAATGACTTATATCTGCAAATTGTTTTACTTTACCACGGTTTTCATCAAATTCAATCACACTAAGACTCGCGCTATGCATAAATGGCTCTTCCCATACATGTTCGATTTCAAAACCTGCAAAATGCCCTACGAGTAATTTCGCTGCTGCAGCATGAGTAACTATTAAAATGTTTTCTCCTTTATGCTTTTCTAAAAGAAAGTGTATCCCTTCAATTACTCTTTTATGAACGGCCGCAAAGTTTTCCCCTGATGTTGACTGAAAAAGATGTGGTTCATTCCAAAATAAATGTACTTCTTCTGGATATTGCATTTCCAAATCAGCAATTGTTTGCCCTTCCCATATCCCCATATTTATTTCATAGAAACGTTCATCTTCTATAATTGGAAGATCCCGTTCCCCTTTAATCAATTCAGCAGTATGAAGCGTTCTTTCGCTTGGACTACTATATATGGCATGGAGTGGTAAATCCTTCATACGCTCCCCTAATTGTTTCGCTTGTATCATACCATTCTCTGTTAATGCTGAATTTTTCCGTCCTTGCATCCGCCCTGCTACATTCCATTCTGTCTCACCGTGCCTTGTTACATATACCGTTGTCTTCATTTCACATGCCCCCTTACCATTTTGGCCGCGATTCCCACGGCTCTACTCTCCCTACAATCCATTCTGTGCATTTACTTTCAATTCCTTTTATAACTCCGTCAGCAATCTCTTCATGAGTAAGCCATCTTGCATATGTATCTTCTAAAATAAACCCTAATATAATTCTATAATAGCTACATAATGCCCCACCTATTTTTTGCGACTTCGTACGCGATGCACTACTACCTAATATATGAAATAAACTGTACTTTTTCGATGACAATTCAACCTCATTACAAATGAGTCGTAATGCATGCTTAGCACTCGAATGTACCCATGCAACAACTAATGTAATTGGACCATTCTGTTCAATTGTATTTGTAATAGATCGCTTTAGATCATCGTCATTTTGATAATCTAAAGAAAGGCACGTAATATTTCCCGGCACAGAACTCCCTTGCTTAACATTTTCCAATTTCGTACTATCTCGTCCAATAATAGAAACATGAAACCCTTGATTACAAAGCCACAAAGAAACTTTCTTTAGCATTCCTGTTCCACCAATTACAAGTGCATGCAACTTCTTCCCCCCTTAGTAAAATGTCATATGAGGTTTCTCATCTCTATAATAATTTAGACGGTCTTGTAACGTCCCTGAATGAAACTCAAATTTATGACCATCAGGATCAACAAAATATATAGACTCACAATCTCTCACATCACGCTCTCTTCCTTGTAAAATATGAACTTTATTTTCTTCTAATCGCTGCAGTAAGCGTTCAAAGTCTTCTTGTTCAACAGAAAATGCGAGGTGCGTATAAGATTGATGAATCTCCTTTCTTGGAATATGTGCCTCTTCATTAAGCGCTATCCATACTCCACATATATTAAAATATGCAAGTTTTCTCCCCTTGACTAATAATTCTCCTTCCAATACTTTCTCGTAAAATGTAATAGAGTTTTCTAAATTGGACACTGAAAAACAAAGATGATTGATTCCCTTTAACAACTCTAATTCCTCCTATACAAATAAAAGATGAGCGAAAATTCGCTCATCTTTTATTATACTATTTCTTTGTAATATATGCCCATTTATAACTGAAGTCTCCACCAAACGTATGGTTAGCAATACCATTTACATACGTCTTCTCTAAGTAAGCTGTACTTTGTTGGTACGTAGGAGAGATTGCAGCATCTTGACCAATTAAGATTTTTTCAGCTTCTGCAAGTGCTTTCCAGCGTGCTGCGTCATCTTTTAGTAGTTCTCCTTTTGATTTTGCTACTAAATCATCGTACTTCGGATTTGAATAATCCATTTCATTAAATGAGCTTCCAGTAACGAACATATCAATATATGTCATTGGGTCTGGATAATCTGGACTCCATGCAGATAATGAGAATTCATATTCAAATTTCTTTTCTAAATCTAACTTCTGCTTATATGGTTGTTGCTTCAAATTCACTTTAATACCAGGTAAGTTTTTCTCTAATTCTTCTTTAATAAAGTCGCCCACTTTTTTACGACTACCGTTATCATCATTTAGTAATTCTACTGTAATTGTATCTTGACCAAGTTCTTTCTTCGCTTCTTCCCACAGTTTTTTTGCTTTCGCAGCATTATCTTTACTGTCACGGAAATTTTTATTTACAGTACGGAAGTCTTTTCCATCTGGTCCTGTCGTAAACTTTTCAGGTACTAAGAAATACGCTGGCAATGATCCATCATTCAAAATTACATCCGCAATTCCTTTTTTATCGTACGCTAAATCAATCGCCTCACGAACCTTTTGATTTTTAAACGTTGCATTTTTTTGATTAAAACGTAGGAAATACATACGTGGGTCTAGCTTCGTTTTAAATTCATCTGGTTTATTCTTTTTATATTTGTCTACAAACTCAGAACTTAAAATGACACGGTCTGCTTGATCACTATCATATAAATTTACCCCAGTACTTGTCTCTTTTACTATACCCACATTAATTTCTTGTAATTTTACAGCATCTTTATCCCAATAATTTGGGTTTTTCTTTAACTGGTAACTTTGTTCATGTTTCCATTCACTCATTGTAAATGGTCCATTGTACAATAATTTATCTGCTTCTAATCCGTATTTATCCCCTTGTCCTTTTACATACTTTTCATTTAATGGGAAGAATGTAGGGAACGAAGTAAGCTCAAGGAAATAAGGTGCTGGTTGCTCTAATTCTACTACCAACGTTTTATCATCCTTCGCTTTAACACCTAATTGATCCGACGGTACTTCTCCTTTATTTACTTTCTGTGCATTTTTCACATCAAATAAAATAAATGCATATTCTGCTGCTATTGCTTTATCTAATGTACGTTGCCATGCATATACAAAATCTTGTGCTCGAACTGGATCACCATTTGACCATTTTGCATCACGTAATTCAAATGTATATGTCTTTTTATCTTCACTAATCTTCACGTCTTTGGCCATACCTGGAGTTGGTTTATTATCTTTATCTAGACGATATAATCCTTCCATTGCATTTACAAATACACGGAAAGATACAGAATCTGTTGATTTAGATGTATCCATTGAAGGAATTTCAGCTGTTTCTAGCAAATTTAAAACTTGTTTATCTGCCATTCCCTTACTTGATTCTTTCTTCGTTGTCGAAGCCTTCTCCCCATTCCCACATCCCGCAACCAGTACACTAGTCGATAACGCAAGTGCAGCAATTGTTATTGTCTTTCTCTTCATTCTTCCTTCCCCCAATCTATATGTATAAGTTAAAACTTGTATAATATATTTTATTATACAAAAAATTCTGATTATTTTAAATATTTATTTTCATAAAAAGAAAAAAAGCGGTCAGAAATTGCTTTCCCTCCGCTTTGTTGAATAGCATTTACTTGTAAGCCATCCTCTATATCAAATGGATTTTGAACTTTAAATATTTCCTCCATTATCTTCAAAAACTCTTCTTCATTTTTAGATTCACCGTTAATCGTAAGTGAATATGGTTCCACTTCTCCCAATTTATAATCAACAATAAATTGAATTGTAACTTTTTGTTTTGGCATCCCTGGGCTGTATCCTTGAAATTCTACTAATTCCATACCTTCCGAACCACGATAATATATCCACCCTGAATTTTGAAAATAGCTTTCAAACGATTCACCAATCGAAAAGAACGGATATTCATAAAGCGAACTTGTACGTACTTTTTGTATAATATCTCGATCAGTCGGAAAAAAGAAATGACTGAAAAAAATACTAGCAACTGCTAAAATAGTAACGATTGTTGCTCCCATTTTACTCGTTCCACCACTATCACGGATGAGATAATTTTCAACCGATTCATCTTTAATTCCCCGTGCTTTTATTCGATATATACGCCTTTCTGCAAATTGATAAAATAATCCATTTGCAAAAATCCCCATCCCAAATAGAATGAAAACGAGTAATAAAAACGTGAGAGGTACCATATTAATAATTGGCAATGCTACGTTGAACCCCATATAATAAGAAAATGCATCACATGCTACTAATAACAGTATGAATAAAGCAGCAGGTAAGTAATACTTACGATATCCAAGCCAACCTACATTGAAAATAGCAGCCAGACCATTCCAGCTCCACCTAGCAATTCGCTTATTCTCAAGCTCCCATTTTCTTTTGTAATATGGATATTGTCTCCCTACATATACTTCTAATTCTTTGTCTATTAGCGAGCTTTCTTCACCTTGTTCATTATGCAAGTTTCGTTGACAATTTGCACAATTCAGCTGATCATTAATACAAGGTCGCCCACAATTTATACATTTCAAAACAATCCCTCTTTCCATCCATACTTCATTGTGAACTACCCACCACTTAGTATCTCTTACGAGCTTACCCCGAAGTGGGGGCTTCTCGGTTCATCGTTACTTTTGATAGCTAACGCATTTGTCTTAGGACAGCCGAGCTAACTCCCTCGTTCCAAAGGTTGTTTCTTACGATTTATTTAAAATACCTTCATGTTTCAATAACCACTCTTTCCTCCATAAACCACCCGCATACCCAACAAGTTTTCCACTCTTTCCTATTACACGATGGCATGGAACGATAATTGAAATTGGATTCCGGCTATTTGCCCCTCCTATCGCTCGTACAGCTTTCGTATTCCCAACCTTCTCCGCAATATCTAAATATGAAGCACTTACGCCATACGGAACAGTGTAAAGTGCATCCCATACATTCTTTTGGAATGGTGTTCCTTCAGCAGACAATGGAACTGTAAACTCTTTTCTTTTTCCTTCAAAGTATTCATCCAATTCATTTATACATTGTTCAACAAATTCATTTTTATGTTCTTCTTTTCTTTCTTCAACAAATATAACAGACGTAATTCCTTCTTCGTTCGCTGTAATTTCTAACAAACCTAATTCACTATCATAATAAGCCTGGTACATATGTCATCCTCCAATTCATTACATATTATTTATTGTAACACGAATAGACGAAATTTTTCGTATAAGCGTTTTATTAGGGAAACAAAAAAGAGGATGATACAATGTAAGAAAATTCAATCAAGGGGGATATTTGATGGAGTTTCAACTCTTTTCACCTTATACAATTAAGGACGTTACGCTAAAAAACCGTATCATTATGTCACCTATGTGCATGTATTCATCAGAAAATGAGGATGGCCAAGTAACTAATTTTCATCTCGTCCATTATGGAACCAGGGCTGCTGGCCAAGTAGGTTTAGTTATGATTGAAGCAACAGCTGTGTTACCTGAAGGACGAATTTCTAACAAAGACTTAGGCATTTGGGATGATACTCTAATTGAAGGCTTACATAAAACGACAACATTTATACATAATAACGGTGCAAAAGCAGCCATTCAACTCGCTCACGCCGGAAGAAAGGCTGAATTAGAAACAGATGCTTTCGCTCCCTCAGCAATTCCGTTTAACGATAGAATGAAAATACCAGTAGAAATGAATAAACAGCAAATTAAAGAAACTGTTTCTGCTTTTCAAAAAGCAGCTTTACGCTCTAAACGGGCGGGGGTTGACGTTATTGAATTACATGGTGCTCACGGTTATCTTATTAATGAATTTCTTTCTCCGCTTTCCAATAAGCGGACTGATGAATACGGGGGCTCACCTGAAAATCGCTATCGTTTCTTACGCGAAATCATCGATGCTGTAAATGAAGTTTGGAACGGACCGTTATTTGTTCGTATTTCAGCAAATGATTATCATCCTGACGGGTTAACGGTTCAAGATTATGTGCAGTATACAGGATGGATGAAAGAACAAGGGGTAGATTTAATCGATTGTAGTTCTGGTGCTATTGTACCCGCACATATTGATGTGTATCCTGGTTACCAAGTACAATATGCTAAACATATTAAGGAGCATGTTGACATCGCGACTGGTGCGGTAGGATTAATTACAACCGGATCACAAGCAGAGCAAATTTTAAATAATAACGAAGCAGATTTAATTTTTATCGGACGCGAGTTACTTCGTAATCCATACTTCCCAAGAATAGCTGCCAATGAACTTGGCTTTGAATTAAAAGAACCATATCAGTACCGACGAGCACCCGGGAAAATTAAAACTAATAAATAAAACCGAGAAATTATTCTTCTCGGTTTTACTTATTTTATTTCTATAATATCGTTTGAACTATAAATATGAATACCAGATTCTTCACGTAGCGCTGTTATATACATTCCTTTCGCCACATCTTTAGCTGAAATTGGTTTATATTTTTTAAAAGCCCCTTTAAATATAAACGGAAGAATACGAGATAATTTCTCAGCCATTCTTTCCCCAAAACGATATTCTTGTCGATTTCCAACTAATAATGACGGCCTGAAAATATGTATGCCACCAATAACTAGCTTTTTCAGCTCCTCTTCCATTTTCCCCTTCACTTGCGAGTAAAAGAAAAATGATTTAGGTTTTGCTCCCATTGATGAAATAACAAGAAAATTTTGCACGCCTTGTTTTTCAGCTAAGCAGGCAGCTCGTAATGTATATTCATAATCTACTTTTTTAAAATTCGACTTCGACTTCGCTTTTTTTATCGTTGTTCCTAAGCAACTAAAAACATCATCTACTGCAAAAAATTCTTTGTATTCCTCTAATACTGAAAAATCCACCTGTTTCTGTTGCAATTTCTCGTGCTGTAATTGTAATGGTTCCCTTACAAAAATAGTAACCGAATCGTAGTAATCTGAGTCAAGTAATAGTCGCGTTATTTCTTGTCCAACTAACCCACTTGCGCCAAGTACTAACGCTGTTCGCTTATTCATATATGTGTATACCTCTTTATTTACTATTCTCTCCTATAGCTAATCGTCGCTAACAGGAGTTTCCGTTCTCCCATTTTACCATAAGTAAAGCACTATGCGTACGCATAGTGCTTTACTTACTCTTTTTTCTCTTCTTTTTCTTCCGCTGGCAATTTTGTAATTGTTGTAGCATCCCCTAAATTACTTATTAGTCTTCTTAAAAAAATTAAAACAAAAGATAATGGCAAAACAACCGCAAGTATTAATAAGATAGCTTCCATGAAGTAACCCAAGCGCTCATCCCCTTTTTTCTGCTCCCTCCCAATATATGAAAGTAACATTGTCACATATGCACTAATCATAAAAATTAATACCTTTCTTTTTGACAGATTTATTACAAAATCAAATCGTAATGATTATTATTTATTGCAACTTTCATAAAGATGTATTATACTAGGTTCGCAAACTAAAACGTAATTATTCCGTTTTGTATTAAAACGATATTTTCTTCTTATATTTGGAGAAAATATAATTGTAAAAAAGAAAAGAGGAGAATTATATGCCTAAAAAATTAGCTCTATTTTCATTTATACTTATTTTCACACTCATCTTTGCTGGATGTTCTAACAACAAAGATAGTGCAGCGAAAAAAGATGGGAAACTTTCTGTTTATACAACCATTTTCCCACTCGCTGACTTTGCAAAAAAAATCGGTGGTGATTATGTAAATGTAGAAACAATTTACCCACCTGGTGCGGATTCTCATACATTTGAACCAAGTCAAAAGCAGACTGTACAAGTGGCGAAAGCCGATTTATTTGTTTATAACGGCGCAGAATTAGAACCATTTGCCGAAAAAATGGAAAAATCATTAAAAAAAGAAAACGTAAAAATTGTAAATGCATCTAAAGATATCGAACTTCGTGCTTCATCTGAAGAAGAGCAGCACGATCATGGAGACGGTCATAAAGAAGATGAACATCATCACGATAAAGACCCACACGTTTGGATAGACCCTACTCTTGCGATGAAACAAGCAGAAAAAGTTAAAAATGCACTTGTAGAATTACAGCCTGAACATAAAAAAGAGTTCGAAAAAAACTTTGCAGCACTACAAACAAAATTTACTGATTTGGATGATCAATTTAAAGCAGTTGTTGCAAATGCAAAAACGAAAGAAATATTAGTTTCACACGCAGCTTACGGCTACTGGGAACAACGATACGGTTTGAAACAAATTCCAATCGCTGGAATTTCAGCATCTGAGGAACCATCTCAAAAACAGCTTGCTGACATTACAAAAACAGTAAAAGAGCACGGTCTACAATATATTTTATTTGAAACATTCTCTACTCCAAAAGTAGCATCAGTTATTCAAAAAGAAACAGGTACAAAAATTTTACGCTTAAATCACCTTGCTACTATTTCTGAGGATGATGCAAAGAACAATAAAGATTACTTCACATTAATGGAAGAAAACGTAAATACTTTAAAAGAAGCAACAAACTAATCAACTATATTTTCTAGGCAGCTGAATATGTCATTCAGCTGCCTTTTTATGTATTTATCCTTGACTTGATCGAAATAACAAGTAGAATTATCCATATTAGCTTGTAAGCTATACTAATTTAGAAGGTGAGTTGGAACTATGAATCTTCACATTTGTGAAGTAACAGCAAATAATTGGCGTTCAGTTGCTGCTTTAGACGTAGCAAAAGACCAGCAGCAGTTTATTGAAAGCAATGCGTTTTCTTTAGCGGAATCATTATATGAAGAAAACGGAACGTCAGTAGCCTTATATGACAAAGAAACACTCGTTGGATACGCAATGTACGGTTGGTATTCCCAAAAACATGAAAGCGTATGGTTAGATCGTTTTATGATTGACCAACAATTTCAAGGAAAAGGATACGCAAAACGTTTCCTTCGCTTACTAATTCAATTCTTGCAAGAAAAATTCGAATGTAAAATAATTTATTTAAGTTTACATCCTGACAACAAACACGCAATGGGACTATATGAGTCATTTGGCTTCCGTTTAAATGGGGATATTGATGACGAAGGTCCAGTTGTAGGTGTTGTAATGGAATTACTTATAGATGAAAATACAAGCCTGTGAAAACAGGCTTTTTATTATGCATTTATCAATGTTATGTTTTCTATTTTTAGTTTCTTTCCCTTATATACTTCATTTTTGTAATCTAGTATTATCTCATTAAAATGCTCATAAAAAATAAGCCTGCGATTTACGCAGACTTATTTCACACATTCTTCAAAATGTTCTTGGAACCATTCTTTATTAATATCTCTTCCGATGAAAACTACTTCGCTTACTCGCTCTTCGCCCTCTTGCCACTCTCTATCGTACGAAGCAGCAAATAACGTATGCACACCTTGGAAAACAATACGTTTATCTACTCCATCAATAGATAAAATTCCTTTGTAGCGATATAAATGCTCCCCTAGTTCCTGAACGACAGCTGACATCCACTCATTCAATTTTTGTAAATCTAACGGACGTTCTTCACGTAGTACAAACGACTTTACACCTTCTAGATGTTTATGTTCTGTATGAGGGTAAATTTGCAGCGTATCTTTCGTTTTAAACGTTTGAATTTGTAATAACGATGGAATATCTACCTCACAGTTAGTCGCCTCGATTAACTTTGCAGTCGGGTTAATTCCTTGAAGTTCATGCAAGAGATTTTCTTTCTCATTTTCTTCAATTAAATCTAATTTATTAACTAACACAACATCAGCAAAGGCAATTTGTTCTTTTGCTTCTAGTCCCTTTTCAAAATGTTTATGTATATGATAGCTATCTACAACTGTTACAACACCGTTAATTTGATATGCAGATTGAATAACTGGATCTAAAAAGAAAGTTTGAATAATCGGACCTGGATTTGCAAGACCTGTTGTTTCAATTACTAATCCATCAAAGTCCATTTTCCCTTCTGCTTTCACATCCAGTAATTGTTTTAAGGCAACAAGTAAATCTTCACGCACAGTACAGCATAAACAACCGTTTGTCATTTCCATAATTTCTTCTTCAACATTCATAATTAATTGATTATCGATACCAATTTGCCCTATTTCATTTACAATCACTGCTAATTTCTTGCCGTGATCCTCTGATAAAATTCGATTTAATAATGTCGTTTTCCCTGATCCAAGAAAACCAGTTAATATTGTTACTGGAATCATCCCTTACATCTCCTTATAGCTCTATGTTTCTACATTATAGCATATAGAAAAAATCGTTTTTGTAGCAAAACATATTTATTGTATGTACGACCCTGTAACTATATAATAATACGTAGTAAGAAAGCCTTTTCAAAAATATTATTCATTCATATAGGGGGTACTTATAGTGGAACGAGTTCAAATGGCCGAAACGCTAGAATTTTCTCGTATTATTCAAGGTTTTTGGCGTTTAGCAGAATGGAATATGCCAAAGCAAGAGTTACTTTCTTTTATTGAAGACTGTATGGATTTGGGGATTACTACTTTCGATCACGCTGATATTTATGGCGGATATACGTGTGAAGGATTGTTTGGAGAAGCGTTACAATTAAAGCCTTCCTTACGCGAAAATATGCAAATCATCACTAAATGTGGAATCGCTCCCCCATCACCTAAATTTCCAGAGCGATATGTTGCTCACTACAATACGAGTGCTGAACATATCATAAAGAGCGCGGAGGATTCATTACAAAACTTACATACAGATTATATTGATGTATTGCTCATCCATCGTCCAGATCCATTTATGGATCCAACTGAAGTGGCAGAAGCGTTCTCACGCTTAAAGCAAGAAGGCAAAGTTCGCCACTTCGGTGTATCTAACTTTTTACCTTCACAATTTAATATGTTAAGCTCATATTTAGATTTCCCGCTCATTACAAATCAAATTGAAGTATCTGCGATGCAAATGGAGCATTTTGAAAAAGGTACGATTGATTTATGCCAAGAAAAACGAATCAATCCAATGATTTGGTCACCTCTTGCTGGTGGTGAAATCTTTACTGGCCAATCAGAACGTGCCATACGTGTACGTGAAACTTTACAAAAAGTTGCTACTGAACTAGGTGTTACTAGCATCGATACTGTTATGTATGCATGGTTACTTGCTCATCCAGCTAACATGATGCCAATTGTTGGCTCTGGTAAATTAGATCGTGTGAAAACAGCCGCTCTTGCTACAAAAGTTAACTTAGACCGCCAACAATGGTTTACAATTTTCGAAAGCTCTAATGGACATCCTGTACCATAATAAACAAAAAGAAGAGCTGTTTCTTTACAGCTCTTCTTTTTCATATATATTTCTCGTCATTGCAAATACACACATATCCCTTAATCCATTTCCATCCACCGCAACACTCGCGCTTTCTAAAGTACCCTCTAATTTAAATCCTAATTTCTCAGGTATCGCTCTACTCTTCTTATTTAGAGAATCACAACGAATTTCTACGCGGTTTGCTTTCAATTCAGTGAAAGCATAATCTGTTATACCTTTTGCAGCCTCTACCATATAGCCCTTTCCACTAAACCTTGAATCAATCCAATACCCGATTTCAAATTGAGGTATATCCCAATTAATACGATGTAATCCGGCAGATGCAATAAATTCACCTGTTTCGTTCGAAAAAACTAGTAGTCTCAAATCTTCACGCTGCAAAAATTGAATATGCGATTTTCTAATACTCTCTTCTATTTCTTCCTCTGTTTTCTCTTTTTGTGCAAAGACCATCCAAGGTTTTAATTCTTGTATTGAAGCTTGAATTGCGTCATATACAACTTTACCATCACCTGGTTTTGGCATTCGAATAAAAAGCCTGTCAGTATAAAATTCAGAAGGAAAATCGAATAATAACGGATTCACTGTAAACACTCCCTATAATTCTTTTATATATAATAATATCCATCTCAAGTTATACAGTAAAGAAATTTCTGAATTTTAAACTTTTTAATCGTTCACTTCCATCGCCACACGCACTCCAGATTCAATCGCACCTTGAATCCATCCGTGATACAGCGTTGTATGATCACCAGCAAAATATATTCTCCCCTCAGGTTTTACAATGACTGGCTGTAATTCAGATTCTTGACCAGCTTGAAATAGTGCAAACCCTCCAAGCGCATATGGATCTAATGTCCAACTTTTTGATATTCCAGACATGAACTCATCATATACTTGACCGCCTAATATTGTTGCTAAATTTTGTAGTGTGTAATAGATACGATCCCCCTTTGATACCCCATCCCATAACAACGCATCATAAGACCATGTATAGCTTCCTAACATCATAGCAGGCCCTTTCTCTCCGATTCCATGGCTTGGATAATACGCATAACGTATAGGAAGATCTGTTATAATTCTCCCACCTAATTGCCCTTGTTCCTCCCAAAAACGACTTTTAAATTGAATTCCTATTTTTGTAGCTGGCATATAATGCAATTCGCGAATTGTTTTCCACTTCGCATGAGATATCGAATCAAATGGATCTACTTCTACAAATCGCATTGTTGAAAAAGGAATTGTAACAATAACTAAATCCCCTGTAATACTACTATATTCAAAAGTTTCCTCGTTCCGGTAATAGGCTGTTACACCATTGGCTTGTTGATGAAGCTTCATTAATTTTTGATTATATATAATATTTTCTTCTAATTGTGGTAAAAAAGACTTTGGTAATTTATCATTCCCACCTATTATTTCACAAAATCCACTTTCCTCTTGCATAATGTATAAAAATCGTAACGTCTCAACGAATGACCTTTCTAAAAAACCTTCTAAATCTAATAGAACACCTATCATCTCAATCGTTACTGGCGAAAAATACGTATTATATTGATAAGGATGATATTTTAAAAATTGACCTGTAGAATATTTCCCAAAGTCCTTTACTACAATATCCCAATTTTTCTCTGGGTTCTTTTTTATAAAATTTATAATGGGCTGTACCGCTAACATTAATAGTTCCTCAGACGTTTTCCCAACTTCATTCATTTCCACAGGATATCTTAAAATACTTGGATCTTTTTCGTATTGTTTTAATGTCGTTTTCTGACCATTTACGTAGATAATATCTGTCTCATTCCTATTAATAAAAGGGCTCACCTGTAGCCCAAACTTTCTTATATACGCCATCGTTAATGCATGCGAATACGGAATTCTCATCGCTCCAACATCTAAATATAATCCGGTATCTTCCATCCTAACTGTCTCTATGCGGCCACCTACACGGTTGTTCGCTTCAAAAACCTTCACTTCATGCCCTGCTGCTTTTAATAAAGATGCCGAAACTAATCCAGCCATACCAGCCCCTACTACAATGATTTGTTTCGGACGTGTCGTCTTCTTCAATCCCTTATTTATAACTTTTAACGTTTCATCCATCTCATTGTTAAACATTATATCTTTCTGCACAATCCCACCCCTTACTTCATGAAATACGAATTAGTGGTTTAGTGCATTTTATTCATAAATTCACTTAAACATAACACCACCACAATTTGAAAATTCACTAAAAATACATAAGGTGCAGCTCTCCCCCTTCCACATGCTTCATATGATAAACATACAGATAGTAACTGTATGGAAAGGGTGGATACACATGAAACGTACTTACGATTATCAGGCTACAAAAAAACATTTAGAATTAAAAAAACAGCAGTTATGTAAAAAACTCACTAGCGTTAAACTAACTGAAGAAGAACGCAAGCAAATACATTTAGAAATTGATAACTACGAATATATATTAAACTTAGTCGAAATGAATCATTATGAACGAGGGTTTTCTCATTAAAAGCGGATAAAAAATTATTCACTTTTCCTTTTGAGCATTTCATTACGCATTTTTCGTAAGTAAATATATAATAGGATGTACATTAAGATTGAGAGGTATATTCTATGATCAAATTAAGTGTATTAGACCAATCACCTATTTCAGATGGTAGCACAGCAGCCAAAGCTATTTCGCATACAGTTACGCTTGCACAAGAAGTTGAGAAACTCGGATTCACACGTTTTTGGGTATCCGAGCACCATAATTCAGTTAGCTTAGCTGGTTCAAGTCCAGAAATACTCATTTCACATATTGCCGCGAAAACTGACCGTATTAGAGTTGGTTCTGGTGGTGTTATGCTGCCACATTATAGTCCATATAAAGTTGCCGAGAATTTCCGCGTTTTAGAAGCACTTTATAAGGGCCGCATCGACCTTGGTGTCGGGAGAGCGCCTGGTGGTATGCCGATAGCAACTCGCGCACTTCAAGAAGGTAAAATGGTCTCACTTGATCAATATCCAGAACAAATTGCAGATGTTGCTATGTACTTACATGATCAAGTACCAGAAAACCATCATTATGCAAACTTAAAGGCTACTCCAGTTATCCCAACATCTCCTGAAATGTGGATGCTCGGTTCTAGCGGAGAAAGTGCAATGATTGCCGCAAAGCAAGGCGCTTCTTTTGCATTTGCACAGTTCATTAACGGATACGGTGGCCCTGAAGTAATGAAGGCTTACCAAGAACAATTCCAACCTTCCTATTTAGGTGATAAACCAAAATCAATCGTATCTATTTTTGTTATTTGCGGAGAAACAAATGAAGAAGCGGAGAAGATTGCATCAAGCCTTGATTTATCGATTTTACTATTAGAACAAGGAAAACGGACTACTGGTACTCCTTCTATTGAAACTGCTCAAAATTATTCGTATAGTGCTTATGATCTATTCCGCATAAAAGAAAATCGTCAACGTATGATTGTCGGTGATCCGTCTTCTGTGAAAGAAAAAATATTAAACTTAAGCAAAGCGTATAATACTGACGAATTTATGATTGTCACGATTACTCATCAATTTGAACATAAATTAAACTCTTATCGCCTATTGGCAGATGCTTTTAATTTATAATAACGAAAAGGAGATGCATCACATATGATGCATCTCCTTTTCTTACTACCAATCAATTGTTTTTGCTTCCTATATATTCAATAGCTTCTTTTAATAACTCATCAAAATTATGAGGATAATCATGATTTAAGTTAGGCACAACTTTATACTTATGTTCTATATTTTTATCCTTTAATAACGTTACAAATTGCTGTGTACCTTCAAAACAATCTTCATCTTGATCCCCACATATTATATATCCTTTTATGCTTTTATCATGCAATATTCCAATCATCTCTTCCCATTCTTCCATTTCCGGAAGCCACGGTGCCACAAAAATAAAACCGTTCACTTCTATTTCACCTTGTAACATGGAATGTAACGCTACTCTTGCCCCAGCAGAAAAGCCACCAATAATAATATTCCCAAATGTTTTATTCACTTTAATCTTATTGTAATGTCCTTTTAACTCTTCTCTGCCTCTTTCGATATTATCCCACACATATCCATCTGAAAATTGAATTTGGGAAGATTGAGGCAATGCTAGCATAAAACCTTGTTCCATTACAGAGTTCCAATATGGTTCTATTATTTGTATATTTTCTTGATCCCCATGCAGTGTTATTAGTAGATTTTCATTTTGTTTGCTGTATTTATATTTCACGTCTGCTTGTTCCGATTTCTTTGCTAATTCTTCTCTTTCTTTACATAATTGAACCATTCTATGAAACTCTTCAAATTTATGTAGTGGTTTTAAATCATCATCGGAAATTAAATACTCACTTCCGTACCAAAATCCATTTTCTATAATTGCTTTCTTCATTAAATGCAACGCTTCTTCTTCAAGTCCTGCTGCACTTGCTAATGCATATTTAAAATTATATATTTGTGCTTCATTACCCATTACATCTTTAGCATTATTCATTATATAAGAATACGCTTCAAAACTTCCTTTATTTGCATAACAATGTAACGTTTCATTTAATAACTTAATATAAGTCATATTATTTTCCATATAGGAATTCCCCCGTAACCTTTTATAATAATTGCTTCTCCAATCTTCCTATCATTCTAGGGTCACGGTATAAGTAGTTAAATTCTACAATTCAACTTAACAATACCTGATTCTCAAAATGATATTTAATAGTTAATGTATGTATACGCATAATACACCACTCCTTCCTATCCACTAGTTGTAGTATAAAGTTAAATAAACTGAAAAATCAATATTTTAATAAAAAAAGACAACAATAATATTATTGTTGTTGTTCTCATAACATCTGCCCACTATTCTTTTTTTTCTTATCTGGTTTACTTGAAACTAAATAATGCTTTTCTGAAATATATAAGTTTCTTTTTAATATACGATTTAAATATGGTCCTAGCTTCACTCCGCATATGAGGCGATCTTCGCTATCTTCAACAATTGGGAACATTTCTTTTTCTGTTACATATTGATCTACAGCCTTTTGTACGATATCAATTTCTTTAACTAGGTTTAAATTTTCTTCTGTATGTTCAAATACTTCAAGCGTTTCCTTCGTTATCAGAAAAAAATTTGTTGGAAATGCAGGTAAATAGGGCTTTAACAAATCATAATTTACTGTGTAATCATCATTTACTAAAACTGTATAAACGATATTAGCATTCGTTTCTAGAAACTTCGCCATCGCTTGTTCTAATTCATCTTTCGTAATTTCCCTATCTTCTTTTCCAGTTCTGAAAAAGCGAAACATTGTATCGCCTCCTTTTTACTATATTATAGCATAAAAGAAAACTGAAAAATTATAAAAAACTCTATTGAAAGAATTTTTCAATAGAGTTTTTCTTTAATCCATTTATGTTTATTTTAAGAATGCACTTAACATCCATACATGTTGTTCTAATGTCGTATGAATTGCTAATAGCATATCAGCCGATGTTTCATCATCAGCTTCATCAGCTACTTCCATACCTTCTTTTAATTCTTGAATAAGTGCAGAAAAATCGTTTACTAAAATTTGCACCATTTCTTCTGCAGACTCTTTGCTTGTCCCTTCGATTACAGTTGAAGTTGCTAAATACTCTTTCATTGTCGCTAACGGTTTTCCTTCTAACGCTAAAATACGCTCTGCTAACTCATCAATGTATGTTCCTGCTTCATTATAAAACTCTTCAAATTTCTCATGTAATGTAAAGAAGTGCGGTCCTGTCACATACCAATGATAATTATGCAGTTTGACATATAATACATTCCAGTTTGCTACCTGTTTGTTTAATACTTCAACAACATTCGTTTTCGTACTCATACAATCCACTCCTCTTATTATGTTACTATCTTTTAATGACCTAACTTCATTTTACCATACATTCCCTATTCTTTTGAATGAACAGCTTATATGTAACAAAGTTTTAACAACCTTAATATTTCCCTAATATCATATAATTCATGTATCCTTTCAACTACTTCATATGTCTAATTGTCCAAGCTCACACATATGCATAATAGTAAGTCAAGCTCATCATAGAAGAAAGAGGGATAACATGGACAATCAACAATGGCAAGTAGCAAAGAAAGTCGCTGCTACTTATATCGGAACTGTCGTTGGAGCTGGATTTGCTACTGGGCGAGAAATTGTTGAATTTTTCACAGTGAACGGATTGTACGGGACCATTGGCATATGTATAAGTGGATTTTTTTTTATTTGGCTCGGTACAAAGATGATGTTGCTCTCCTCACAAATCGGGGCATTTTCAGCGCAAGATTTCAACAAATATTTATTTGGAGATGTATTTGGAAATGTTATAAACACATTATTATTACTCGTATTATTTGGTGTAACGAGCGTTATGTTATCAGGAGCCGGGGCAGTATTTGAAGAACAACTTCGCCTCCCGAGACAACTTGGTATTTTTATCACAGTCATCGCCTGTCTCATTATTGGGAGCCGGGGATTACAAGGTGTCTTTGAAGTAAATACACTTGTCGTACCTATTATGATGATCTTTATTATCGGACTTGCTATTACAACCTTTATTCATGGTACAACTCCTATTATGGACACCGTTCCTACAGAAAGTTGGAATATGAAATGGATCACTAGTCCTATTACATATGTCGCATTAAATCTTTCTCTCGCCCAAAGTGTTCTCGTCCCATTGGCCGGTGAAGTAAAAGATCGAAAAGCTATTTTATGGGGGGGGATTTTAGGAGGTGCGGGGCTTTGCTTTATTTTATTATGTAGCCATTTAGCAATATTATCAGTTGAACAATTTTATCAATATAACATCCCAATGGCTGAAGTTGTAAGAAGGTTTAATGCAACTTTCCATTTTTTCTTTGTTCTTATCATTTTTGGTGAAGTATTCACAACATTAGTTGGGAATATATTCGGAATGACAAAACAAATGCAATCCATTACCGGATGGAAAAGTAATAACATTATTTACTTCATATTACTAATTAGTTATTGCTTTAGTTTCATTGGATATAGTGAATTACTTCATATTCTATACCCTATTATCGGTTGGGTGAGCATCATTTTACTACCGATTATTGCCTTTAAACAACTTCAAAAAACATAAAAAAACATCCGTGTATACGGATGTTTTTCATCTTCATTCACAGTCTTCACATACTTCCCAGTACGGCCCCATTTCTACTGCAAGATATGGCTTTAATTGCAAACGAATCATTCGACTTGGCATGCGTTCCAATACGAATTGAATGCCGTCTTCCTCTTCATCCAACTCAACTTTTGAAATAGCAATTCTTTGCATAGTAGTAATAGGGCTTCCATCTTTATATAAAGTGATTTTCACCTCATCATACTCATTAAAATACAATTCAACATTCATTTGCTTTTTTAACATTTCATCAACAATTTCATAATTATCATTTTGTTCCTGGATTATATATTTCCAGCCGCCTCTATCTAATTCTATCGGAGCAGCTTGGAATAATGTCATCAAATCCTCGTATAGCATAAGATAACCCCTCTCTTACTAAAAAACGATGAGTATTTTATATACCCTTTATCTCTATCACTATCCATGTTTATTGTACCATATATCACAAATCTTACCGCATTCATTTGCTTTATAAACACATACAAAACATATAGTATTTTCAGTTCACTCTCTATTCACTAGTATGTTCCCTTACTGATAACTTATCACTTTCCTTATTTCCTACACACTACTTATAACTCTTAAAAAACCACAAAAAAGAAGAGTAATTTATATCACTCTCCTCATAAGATTTTTCCTGTAGCTGCTAATGCTAACACTATAATTAAACTTGCAAATAATAGTGATACAATTAAACTAAAAATCGGTAATATTTTCTTTTCATTCTTCTTAAATAATAACCTTAAACTAAGAATGATATTTAATGGAACAAATATAAAATAAAAGTATTTAACGATTTGTAATGAGCTATTTGAAAGTGTTTTAAATACAAACACTTCAATTAAAAAAGCAACAAAGAATAAAATGCTTAACCAAAACGAGACATAGCTAAGCCAAGAATGTCTTTTCGTTCCCCAATACACTCCCATACTGATCTCCTTTAAACGTAGTCTATATTATATTAATTATACACCCGCTTAACAAATTCCTCTATTTTTCGACAAACATTAAATACATTGAACCTCTAATCCGTTTATCAGCTAAAAGACTGTCTCTAATAGCACTAATGCTATTTTGAGACAGCCTCCCCTTTTTATACTTTAAATCTTTCAATTAATACTTGTAACTCTTCAGCCATTTGAGATAGTGTACCAGCTGCAGAACCAATTTCTTCCATAGAAGCTAACTGCTCCTCAGCTGACGCTGCAACACTTTGTGTACTCGTCGCATTATTTTGTGCCGTCATAGCAATTTGACCAACCGAAATAGATACTTCATTTGCACCTTTTGACATCCCATTAGCTGTTTCAACCATCGTTTTAATTTGGTTAGCAATTTCATTTGTAGATTGTAAAATTTCAGTGAAATTTTGTTTTGTTTCATTTGCAATAACAAGTCCAGATTGCACTTCTTCATTTACATTATTCATAGATTTTACTGTCTTACTCATATCATCTTGTATTTCACAAATTAATTTACTAATTTCACTTGATGATACACTAGATTGTTCTGCTAATTTTCGTACTTCATCAGCAACAATTGCAAAGCCTCTTCCATGCTCACCAGCTCTTGCAGCCTCAATTGCTGCATTTAAAGCTAGAAGATTTGTCTGATCTGCAATATTTTGAATAACTTCTAAAATATCACCAATTTGCTTTGATTTGTTATTCAACAACTGAATAACAGCATCTGACTGTGAAACAGATTCCGCAATAGATTGCATTTGATTTACTGTTTTTCCAACTAGCTTTCCACCATCTTCTGCTTTTTCACGAGTGTGAGCAGAAGCAGTATTAATAGATGATGAGCTATTTGCTACATGCTGAATCCCTTCTGTTACATCAAACAGTAACATAGCACCATTTTCTACGCTTGCTGTTTGCGTCGTTGCCCCACTTGATATTTCATCCATTGCCATTGTAATTTGTTCCGTTGCTTCACTCGCTTGTCTTACACTCGCAGTTAGCTCTTCTGATGCCGCTGCTACATGCCCGGCCGAATCATTAATTCTTCCAATTAACGTTCTTAGTGAATCTGTCATTTCATTAAAACCTTTTGCAAGTTGACCGATTTCATCGTTTGAATGAATTTCAATTGTTTGCGTTAAATCTCCTTCACTTATTTCTTTAGAAGTGGCAACTAATCTCTTTAAAGGTTTTGTAATAGAAAGAGTTACGAAATAAATAAGTGCCCCTCCTACAACTAATGAAATAAGCATAACAATTAACATATTATAAAATACAGGCTGAACAGCTTCAATTACTTCATTTGAGTACATCGTTCCACCGATTTTCCAACCTGTTTTTAAGTTTGTAGCAAATACCATTTTCTTTTCACTACCATCATACGTGTATGAAAAAGTGCCTTGATTATCTTCGTAAATTCTCTTTGCCCAAGAATCAGCTGCTTTATCTCCTGGTTTTTCTTGAGGATGCGCAATTATTTTTTGTTTTCCATCTAAAATGAAAGTATATCCTTTTTTACCAATATTGATTAACTTTGTTGTTTTCAATAAATTCTCTAAACTTAAATCTACCGCAACAACACCATTTTTATCTTCTGTTTGTTTCGCAATCGTTACGACAATATGTCCATTTCCTTTCGCCTTATACGGTTCAGTGACCACGATTCCACCTTGTTTACTCACTGCATCTTTATACCAAGAACGAGTTGTTGGATCATAATCTGCTGCCATTTGTATATTTGGTTCTTGCACAAACTTCTTATCATTGCCGGCAACATATACTTGTTCAATATCTTTATTTAAATTAATATATTGAGATAACACCTTTCTTAATTCATCTTGATTATCTCCTTGATACATATCACTATGAATCACTCGTGCAAAGTTATTTACTTCGTTAAATTTCGCCTCAATCATTTGATTGATTAAATTATCTAATATTTTTATATTATCGTGAGCACTACTCGTAATTTGTGATTCAAAATTCTTTTTAGCCGTTTGATAAGACATTCCTCCAATAATAGAGACAGCTGCAATTAAAATTATCAAAAATGAAATTAATAGCTTTTTTGCTACTTTTATATCTCGAAACCACCTTAACAGTTTACTCATTATAAACCTCCTACATTTAAATATTAAGTTTTAAAGATAAATTACCAATTATAAATATATCCCATTCCCTATCCTCTATTTTTACAATTCGTTTTTGATAAACACCTTGTAAAGTTTAAACAAATATTTCCCCTTTGTCTATATATATGAATAATATTATTATAAAATTTACAAATACAAAAAACCAAAGGAATAGTCCTTTGGTTTTTTACATTTTTTTATGTTGTTTAGAAATCTTCTTCCACTTATCACGCTCAGCTCTTGCGAGAATAGCATCTTGTTTTCTCATAAAATACGCTAATTCTCTTTGCAACTTTTTATAGCTTTGCAAACGATTTATCGTCATTAGCCCGTTATCAATTGCTTTATGCACTGCGCATCCTGGTTCATTCTCATGTTTACAATCTCGAAAGCGGCAAGTATTTGCAAGATCTTCAATATCGGAAAATGTAGTTTGAATTGCCGTGCTTCCTTCCCAAAGCTGAAGTTCCCTCATACCAGGCGTATCAATTACTAAACCGCCACTCGGTAATTGGAACAATTCACGGTGAGTTGTCGTATGTCTTCCTTTACTATCTTCTTCACGTATATCTCCAGTTTTTGCTACATCTGTTCCTATTAATGCATTTAATAAAGTAGATTTCCCTGCACCTGAAGATCCAACTAAAGCAATTGTTTTTCCTGGTGAAACAAATTGTTGCAATAATTCTATTCCGACGTACACTAAGCTATCAACAACAAATATAGGAACACCGATTGCTACCGCTTCAGTTTCTGCAATTTTCTGTTCCACATCTTCACATAAACTACTCTTCGTTAAAACAATAACAGGCATTGCACCGCTCTCATAAGCCACCAGCAAATAACGTTCCATCCTTCTTACGTTGAAATCATGGTTAAGTGCATTCACTAAAAATAGATAATCTACATTTGTTGCGATAATTTGTTCTTCAGTTCTGTTACCAGCTTCTTGTCTTGAAAAAGAACTTCTTCTCGGAAAAATACGGTGAATAATTGCCTTTTTCTCATTTTCTATTTTCTTTATATACACCCAATCCCCAACTGCCGGATAATCTCCCTTCGTTAACGCTTCATGACGAAACTTCCCAGACAGTTCCGCTACATATTCACCATCATTACAAATAATCCGATATATATGCTTATGCTCAAGTAAAATACGCCCTACTTCATAGTTCTCTACAGCTTGTTCTTCAAAAAAAGAATCCCATCCGAAAGATTCTAAAATATTTTGATCCAAATTGATATCCTCCCTAGTTTGAACTTAGTGGAAGGATTGTGCGCTCACTTATAGAGTATCGCCCTTTCCGTCCACCTTTGTATTTAATTTATTATTCATTACAGTCATATTCGCCATAATACATCACTCCGATCTTATTTTAATTACTCTCATTATATGGAATATTGATTTAAAAAGCTACCTCATTTGACGTAATTTTCAAATAACTTTCTTTTTAACATTCTAATTTGTCCACGATGACTAATTTCATCTTCTATCACATGAAACCAAAGATAGTGCTGGTTATACGCTACACCGTTAGGCCACTTTCTTTCTGACATTAGCCATGTATCATCTACTTCACTCAAATACTTTAGCGACTCTTCTCGAACACTTTGCAAAAGTTGTACATAATACTGTATTTCATGACCATGAATCGTTCTCCCAACTTCCCCTAAATACAGTGCATCTTCCCATATTTCTAATTCTTCTTTTGTAAAGTCATGATTTTGAAATGAAATAAGCTGATGGGCTTTTTCTATAGCCGCTATATGCTTTAGTAACGCTCCGATGGAATTCCCTCCACTCGGCATAATTAAATCTAATTACTCAACTGATAGATCGTTTATTTCCTGTAATGTTACAGCCCTCGTATGTTCCAGCATGCTTACTAATTCCCCTATATTTTTTGTATAACCATCTACACTTCTTATTCGATAATCTATATTCATATCACGCACCCCTTTCTACATTCATATTAACGAATAACCGCTTCATACAATAGACTGAAATATATCAGATTTTTCTGTTATAATTAAATTGAATACGGAATAAACCTAAACAAACTTTCTCAATATGCTTATATGAAATATTAAAAGGAATCAATATCAAATTATCGAATCTTATTCACTAAAAGGAGTGGATTCGATGGAAATGTATCAATGGCTAACTGCTGTTCTAGTTGGTGGCGTTACTGGCTTCGTTTCCCATCTGATCAATAACCAAGGTAAGTTATTGCTTCCACGCCGTTTAAAAACGTTTTTCCACTTTGGGTTTTTAACCGATATATTTACAGGTAGCCTAGCTGCACTTCTTGGACTTGTTTTATTCGATGTCACCTTAATTAAAGAAATAATAAAAGTATCTATTGTAACCGCTATTTCAGGCCAAACCTTTTTACTTCATCAAGCTCTAGGTGGTGAACAGGCTAAAAATACGCAAATTGGGAAAGCTGACGAGAAAATTCAAGAAATTGACAAATTATTACGACGTTAATCTATACTTTCTTTAAAAATTATTGTTATAATGAAAAATAAATATTTTCTATCGCGTCGTTTGTCAGAAGAAAGGGTGTTTCGTATGACAAAAAAGAAAATAGAAGATTTCTTAACAAACACCGAAAAAGAGGAACTGCTAGAAAACTATAAATGTTTACGAGAAGCCCGCACAAAAAGCGAAGCTAACTATTTTGGTGAAGCAGTAGACCATCTATTAAATAAAGCTAAAAAACGAATTATTGATGATGCAGGAATACATGATGAAAATGCGGCAACTGTTCAATCAAAGAGAAAAGCACTGTTTTAGCTAAAACAGTGCTTTTTATTACGGCATTTTTCACATTACTTTCACATCTATTTCACAAATATAAGTATTCCTATATGTTAAACTAAGTATATCCTTTTCCAAGGAACTATATGCCGATATATAAATCCCTATCTCTTTAGGGATTTTTTGTTTTTTGGATTTCCCCGATTTATTTTTAAAGGCTTTATGATGCAATTCCTTTTTCACTATCTTCACTAAGCTTTTCACTTTTTCTAAACAAAAATAAAGCTCCTATATATAGTAACGCAGTAAAACTACCTACAAGTATAAAATTGTGAGATGCTGCAAATAACATTCCTGCTATTGCCGCTCCAATCATTTGGCCAATATACATAGAAGCATTAGCAAGAGCGGCTCCTGTTCCTCTTGCTATACTAGACATATTTTGTAAGCGCCCCATCATCAATACAAACAAAATTCCTGTCACAAAAAATAAAACAAAGAATAATAACTCCACAAATATAATGTTCTTTACATGAGGAAGTAATACATATAGCACAGCTGTAAATACAATTCCACCATAGAAAGAAAGGTTATAACCAATTTTATTTACGATTCTTGGGCCAAAAATATTCCCTGTTAAATTTCCTAACCCTAATACGAGCATAGCTGTTCCTATTTCATGGACTTGTAAGCCAAATTGAATGGAAAGCCATACACCAAAAAATGAAAATGCAGCAAAATTACCAGTTTGAAAAACAAAATATGCAAAATAAGAAAGTGAAACCTTTGAATCTGTAAGTAATTGTTTATAGCGCTTTAAGATGTTTGTTTTACTTCCACCTATATGAACCGGTTGTATTTCTGGTAATACTACATAAATAAGAACGACAAGTAGTGCTGATAATATACCAATGACGAAGAATGGTGTTGTATAATGTATCGTTGCTAAATATGCTCCAATTGGCAGGCCTAAGATTTGGGAGATTGATAACCCTGCTGTTGCAATTCCAATTGCTTTTACAATTTGCTTCTTCTCTATAAGGAGCGGAATAGATGCCCATACTTGTGGAGATACAAAAGCTGCACTTACACCTGCTAAAAATCTAAATGTTAGCATCCATAAAAAACTCGGTGCCATTCCACACAAAAATGTACTTAATGCAAAAAAACTCATTCCTAATACCATCACTTTTTTTCTGTTTAAGCCATCTGATATAGGACCAGCGATAAGCGCAAATCCAGCGTATCCTAAAGCATATGAACTCACCATCCATCCTGATAATTCAGTTGATACATGATACACCTGTTGTAATGTCGGCAAAAGTGGTGAAATTAAGAAAGTATCTGTACCAATCATAAACATTATCGTAAAGAATACAGCTAGCACTCTTTTCATTTAAACCTTCTCCTTTTATATAAAAAGAGGGCCCTATCCCTCTTTTCAACTAATCTTCTAAAATAGATTCAATCTCTTTCATAACTTTTTCATTCAATGAAACATCCACTGCTCTTACACTTTCTCTTATTTGCTCTGCCCGCTTCCCGCCAGGAATAACAGTATCAATTCCTTTTTTGTTTAATAACCACGCTAAAGCTAAATGCGATACTTCGAGATTCTTTTCTTTAGATAAGCCTTTTAACTTCTCAACTTTCTTAAAGTTACTCTTATATGTATTTTCTTCAAATAGATTTACACTTTGACGCCAATCCCCTTCATCCAATTTGAAATCTTCTGTATATTTCCCGCCTAGTATCCCAAAGGCAAGAGGCCCGTACGGAATAAATGAAATACCTGATTCTATACAATATGGCAAAAGTTCTTCCCCAGCAGCACGATCCAACATATTATACGGTGATTGTACAACATCTATATGTCCGTGCTGATTCGCTTCTTTTAGTTGCCCTACATTTACGTTAGATATTCCAATTGAACGAATTTTCCCTTCTTCTTTTAGGCGAGTAAGCTCTCCAATTGAATCTATGTAACTTGTTTCAGGATTTGTAAAATGTAAATAATATAAATCAATATAATCAGTTTGTAATCTTCTTAAGCTATTTTCCACAGCATTTCTTAAATAGCTTCGTTCATTATTAATATGAACCTCTCCATTTAATAACGGCTGAATTCCACCTTTTGTAGCAAGTACAAACTCGTGGCGTTTTCCTTTTAATACTTCTCCTACCAATTCCTCTGATCTACCGAAACCGTATGAATCTGCTGTATCAAAAAATGTAATCCCTTGCTGAATTGCTTCTTCTATTAATCTTTTTCCTTCTTCCTCATTCACATCAGCATATAAATTATGTCCTCCAACAGCGTTTGTTCCTAACCCCAACTTCGAAATATTTAGTCCTGCCTTTTGCAATTTTGTATACTTCATTTTTTATCCCCCTATATTTCTATTGTTCGATTATATTCGAACAATAGAAATATACCACTTTATATGTTATAGTGCAAATATATTAACTTATACAAGCAGGTGAAAAAATGCGTACTCTCTATCATCCAAATCGAGAAGAAATTCAATTCTCTTCTGTCTTATATGCACTTAGCGATCAAATTCGTTTACAAATTGTAACTATGCTACTAGAGAAAAATGAACAATCTTGTGGTGCGTTAAACATTCCAATTGCGAAATCAACTTTATCTCATCATTTCAAAGTTTTACGTGAATCTGGTGTTATGTTTACACGACTTGAGGGAACGCAACGTTTCATTTCAATTCGTGAAGAAGATTTAAATACTAGATTCCCTGGTTTATTAGATGTTGTAGTACATGCAACAGAACCGTACTAAAAAACATCTCATATGAATATGAGATGTTTTTTAGTTTTTGCTATTCTTTTAATAAATCTATTAATCCATTCCCTTCAGATGTACGTTCATACCCTAAAGGTACAGTCCTTTTTATAAGTTGCGCATATATTTCCGGCTCTGATAATTTTCTACCATACTCTCTCTCACACTGCTTTATGAGAAGCGCTAGCGCCCCAGCGACATGCGGCGTCGCCATTGAAGTACCACTTAATACCGCATATTTCCCCTCTGGATACGTAGACAGTATTTCATCACCCGGCGCTACTAAATCAATTTCTTGATTTGAATTACTAAAGCATGAAATTTTCTGCTCTAAATTAACAGCACCTACTTCAATTACTTCAGAATAAGCACCTGGAAAATCTAATTCTTCAGTATCATCGTTACAATCTCCATCATTTCCTGCAGCGCACACGACAAGTACGTCTTGTTTTACCGCGTTTTGAATAGCTTCATGTAACTCTGGTACATCTTGCGGACCACCAAGTGACATTGAAATAATTCTCACTTTCTCTTTATTCGGTCCTCTCCAATTTACAGCATAATGAATGGCCTCAATAATTTGCTCATAACTTCCAGAACCATCTCCAGCTAATACTTTTAAAACTAACATTTTAGAAAGTGGTGCGACTCCTAGTACACCCACTCCATTTTCAGTCGCTGCAATTGTCCCCGCTACATGAGTACCATGCCCATTATTATCAAGATAAATATTGGGATTTCCTTCATAATCTTTTGTGAAATTTCTCCCACCAATAATACGATCTTTTAAATCTACATGATTTACATCACAGCCTGTATCTAAAACAGCAACGACAATGTCTTTTCCTTTCGCGCTCTTTTCCCATACTTGCGGAGCATGAATCAATTGTACACCTGGTGGAATTTCATTTACTTGTTCAACCACTTTATTTACAGTAAACGGAATTAATTTAATGCCTTTTTGTTTATTCGCTGTACTACTATTCATCGTAATCCCTCCTGAAAATATATTATTTTCATTTCAGACCACTATTGAATGCGTTTAGATTTAACATTCGTTTTATTCGTTCCATTTCCCTTCCTCTCAAATGTTTCTCAATAAACAAAAGAAAAGGACCATTAATGGTCCTTTTCTTTTTCAGTTTTTCAATAGAATAATATAAAGTGAAACTATAATCAGTGGGTGGTGTTCATCCCCCACTGATTATTAGCCCTCACCAATCGGGCTTTTACGGGCAGTTGATCTCCCACCTAACTTCTTTGCTTCAGCCGAGTTTTGAGGTGGGAGTTTTACTGCCCACAAATAGCGGGATAAATTAAGACTAAATCTTACTCTTGTTCAAAAACTGCTCAATTTCTTTTATTACATGTTTTGCGCCTTCTATACTAACAGTAATGTTTCCATTTGCTAATGAAATATTTTGATCTGAAACATCACCTGTTATTTGACAAGCATTGTATGGTTGATATTTTTGTAAAATGACTTTGTCTTCTTCTACAAAAATTTCAAGTGGTGATTTGATTTGTATTCCTAATACATCCCGTAATTCTTTAGGAATAACTATCCGTCCCAATTCATCTACTTTTCGAATAATTCCTGTTGCTTTCATGTTACTCCCCCCTTACTCTCTATTATTTTTTTCACCTCGCTATTTTCATTTTATCACTATATATTTGGTAATGCCTTACTCTTTTTAGAAAATATAGTACAAAAGTTAAAAAAACACATTTAACGAATATTCAATCTTTCTTTCAATTGTTTTAAATAACGCGATCGTATAATTAAGAAGTATACAACTTGAATACCTACGAAAATACTTAATACAATTGTATTTTCTTTAAACAGTGAGTATTCAAACATTTGTCCTAACGCAGTTAATGCTACTGCCCCGTGTAATGTTGCAACTCCAACTGGAACGAAGAATAAAAGCGCTAAGCGGATTGTGACTACTTTCGATAATTCCCCTCTCGTCAATCCAACTTTTCGAATCATTTCAAATAAACGAGTATCGTCCTCCAAATCTGAAAATAAACGGAAGTAAAGGAAGCTTCCTGCACAAACGAAAAATACAATACCAATAAAGAAACCTACAAATAAAATGGGTCCTGCGATTTGTAGACTTTGATTTTGATCGTACTCTTCTGCACTAAACGTTGAATGTTCTTGATAAGGCTTAATCTGATTCGTAAGCTCTTTACCAACCTCAATTTCATCTTTCGCGGATTGTGTTTTATACATATAATCTTTTTCTTCTTTAAATCCATCTTGTAATGAATCATATTGATTTTTAGAGATTACATACACATTACCTCTTAGTATTTTACTTAATGAAGAAGTATTAACTTTTTTCACATTTAAAGGTTCATTCATATTTGGTAAAGTAATTTCTTTTCTTTCTTTCATCGGTGGTCCGGGTATTTCGACTGACAAAAATAAAGCCTCTTTATTTGATACAGTATTAAATGGTTCTCCTGTTAACTTTGCATATTCTTTATAATCTGATTCTTTTATAAAAATGGCGCTTCTTAACGACTGCTCCTCCGTTTTCTTCGATGAAATATTTATTTTTGAAGCTGCTATATTATGTTTCTTTAATCCTTCGTCAATGATTTTCAGATGCTGTGGCTCATTGCTATTACCTTGCTTAGACTGATAGTGAAACGCAATTGGTCTGTCCATAATTTCTTTCGTCATCGAAGCAAACCCAACCAATGTACCTATTGCTGAAAATGCTACTGTTGAAATAATCGTTACAATAAAGAACATTCTTGCGTTATCTCTCATACGGTATGCTAAATCTGACAAAGTAATAATATTTGTCTGTGTCCAATAGAAGCGTTTACTTTTTTTACATAGTCTAATAATAAAGACGCTCAACTGCTTGTACAGCAAATACGTACCAATAATGACTACCGTTGTAACAGGAATCATCATTATAAATACCATTGCACCATGTGACATAAGAGCTCCTGCATAACCAGCACTAAGCAATACTACTGCTAATATAGAAGAAATTATAGATGCCTTCGGTTCTGGCTTCGCCTCTGCTGATCCTCTAAACAATTTCATAATTTTATTTTTACGAACCATTCCTGCACTAAACAATGAAATGATCATAAATAATACGAAAAACATAATACTCGTTACAACAATCGCTTTCATCGGTATGTAATAGGATAAAGAGATATCTAGTTTTAATATCATCGGAGCTACAAATATTAATATTCCTGAAAACAACATACCTGAAAGAATCCCAAAAATTATTGCCCCTATTCCAATCATTATATTTTCAAAGAAGATAAGACGCTTTAATTGATATTTCGTCATACCTAACATCATTAAAATTCCTAGTTCACGCTTTCTCGTTTTTAAAAACATTCCCATTGAATATAAAATAAAGAAGAATGTAAATAAGTAAATAATAGACTGCGCAAAAGACATACTTACGAATACGTACTGTCCTAATTCTCCAGCACTTAATGCCGGATGAAACGCAAAAAATGAATACACAAAAAAGGCCATAATTGCAAATGCACTACTCAAAAAATAAGCTGAGTATGTTCGTCTATTTCGCGTTACATTTCGAAATGCGAGTTCTCTAATGTTCATACTACTTCTCCGCCCTTCTACTAACTATACTTTTATATTAGTAAAGTTCGGCAATACCTTCCATCGATTCAAATGACAAAAACCTTACATTATTGAAAGGTTTTAAACAATTGCTTATATAAAACAGTTTCATTATAATGACTACATTCATATTCATACACGCATCCTATTGTATATTCGTTAGTTTTGCGAAATAATAAAGGATAGAAGTATGTACCAATATACATATAAACTTATTTACCGCTTTAATATGAATAGGAGGAAAACATAATGACATTACAAGAACAAATTATGAAAGCATTACATGTTCAGCCTGTAATTGATCCGAAAGTAGAAATTCGTAAACGAATTGATTTCTTAAAAGCTTATTTAAAAACTACAGGTGCAAAAGGATTTGTACTTGGAATTAGCGGCGGACAAGACTCTACACTGGCAGGACGTTTAGCACAGCTTGCAGTCGAAGAAGTTCGTAATGAAGGTGGTAACGCAACATTTATCTCCGTACGTCTTCCGTACAAAGTACAAAAAGATGAAGATGATGCACAATTAGCATTACAATTTATTCAAGCTGATCAGTCTGTTGCTTTTGATATCGCTTCAACAGTTGATGCCTTCTCAAATCAATACGAAAACTTATTAGGTGAATCATTAACAGATTTCAATAAAGGAAACGTAAAAGCACGCATTCGCATGGTTACACAATACGCAATCGGCGGACAACAAGGGCTACTCGTTATCGGAACTGATCATGCTGCTGAAGCTGTAACAGGATTCTTTACAAAATTCGGAGATGGTGGTGCAGACCTATTACCATTAACAGGATTAACGAAACGCCAAGGACGTGCTCTATTACAAGAATTAGGTGCGGACGAGCGACTTTACTTAAAAATGCCAACAGCTGATTTATTAGATGAAAAACCAGGTCAAGCTGATGAAACAGAGCTAGGCATTACTTACGATCAATTAGATGACTATTTAGAAGGTAAATCCGTTCCAGCTGACGTTGCTGAAAAGATCGAGAAGCGTTACAAAGTGAGTGAACATAAAAGACAAGTACCAGCGTCAATGTTTGATGATTGGTGGAAATAGAACATAAAAAAGAAGCTAATCTCATTTAGCTTCTTTTTTATACGTTAACGATATACCCCTACTCTTTTCTCTAATAAATCTTGCAAGCAATCTTCATGTTGTTTACAAAATAACGGTGGCATTTTATCTAACGGGAAAAACTTCAACTCCAACGTTTCATCACCGTCTACTTTTTTGTTCCCTCCAATGATTGAAAACTTAAAGAATATTACAATTGCCTGTGCCTGATCTCCATTCGGATATGCTTGAAAATATTTCGTATACACACCAATGAGCTCATCAATTTCCACATCATATCCTGTTTCTTCTTTTATTTCTCGAATCGCAGTTTCTGCCGCAGATTCCCCGATTTCCATTGCACCGCCTGGAAATCCCCAAGCATTAAAGTCTCCTCTTTTTTGCAGAAGCACTTCACCAAATTCATTAAATACACAACCTCCTGCAAAATTCAAAATAACATAATCATGCCCTATTTTTTCACGTAATTCCTTTATATAATTCGCCATCTGCTTCTCCTTTTTATCCATCTTCCATTATTCTTTTTTATCTTTTTCAAGCAATTCAATAATCCGATCTAACTTCTGATTCATATTAATCACATGTTGTTTTTTCATAGTGTTGTTTTGCAATAATCTTTTAATGAACAGAGTAAATGATACAAAAAACAAAACGATAAGTCCGATTACTAGACAAAAATATATCAATGCAAATATATTATTTTCGAACAAATTCATTCAGCTATCACATCCTCTATTTCCAATTATTTTATCACATAATTCTAAATAGTTACTAAGATTATAACCAAACGCAAAAAGAGCACCTTTTAAAGATGCTCTTTTTCATTAATACGTAAATGTAATTGTCGCTAATGAATAACCTGTCATTGCACTATATGGCGCAACTTGATAAGATACACGCTTTGCACCTTTTGGCCAAGTTATTTCATTTAATACTTTCTTTATATCTTGCATCGTTCCATCCATTGACTGCTTATATCGTACTTCTACTTTTTCTGGCTTGGAAGCAAATTGTTGCTGTAATTTTTTCTTAAACTCATTGTAATTTTCCGCTCCGTATTGTGCAGATAAATACTTTAAATTTGTTTCTTTTAACATTTGTTCATATACAGCAGTTTTTGAACTACCGGCTTTTATTTTGCTTGTTAATTCGTTGAAGTAGCTTGTAGTTGCCGCTGGATATTCACTACGATCCCATTCATGGTCTTTGCTTAATTGTTCATCAGACATATTAAAATATGAATATGTTACGCGCCCAGCTTTATCAGGAACTGGATCATCGAATGTAGTATCAAGGTGGTACCACTTGTTATCAATGTTCACTAAATTCCATGCGTGAGCTTGTCCATTCCCTGTACCTGTTACAATATGATTTTGAATACCTGCTTCTTTTAGTAATTGATATGTTAACAATGTATATCCTTGGCAAACGGCAGAACGATTCGCTAACGCTTCATACGCTGTATATGCTTGATAAGACGTATCATATGATACTTGTTTCACAACATAATCATGAATAGCTTTCACTTTTTCATGTTCATCCATGCCTTGTTTAATGATAGAATTTACAATTGCTTTCGCCTGAGACTTTACATACTGTGTTTGCTCTTTTGATTCACGATACTTCACTTGTAATGTAAATGTATAATTCCCAGGCATCCCTTTTATAGAATATTTAGTAGACGCTACATTATATTTTACATACTCATCAGCATCTACAATTTTATTAAACTCGCCATACAATTGGTCCATAATATTTCTAGCATTTCTATCTTTTGTTTTATATGTGATTGTAATATTTTCTTCTCTATTATCAATCTGTTTTTTTAATTCTTTTCTGAAATCATTTAACAACTTTGCATCTGATTGTGTTGTCACTGTAGTCGGATTCGTAGCCGCATAAGATACAGCTGACGCCTGTAAGCCTCCCATTACTATAGTTGAACAAAGTGCGGCAGCTGTCACATACTTACTTGTCTTTCCCATCTTGTCACTCCTTACATTCTATAACTATACAAAAAGTATCGTATAGTTTCAGAGTATACAATACTTTTCAAAATAGGTCATATGAGATTATGCATATTTAACATTTTTAAAAGGGTTGTTCTTTTAGAAAAAGAACAACCCTTTTTTTAGCAAGTTTGCAACACACAGCATGTATTTTCAAAATGGCGATTTTTCAAGTCTTCATTTCCAATACAGAAATAAAGCATCCCTAAATCTCCCCACATCATATTACAATTTTTAGTATCTGAATCAATTTGGAATAAGAGCGTCATATGCTGTGGATCTATCCCCATATATTGTCCAGTCTCGTACAATACCTCACCTTGTACAGAGAATGGTTCTCCAAACATTTGATGATTATCATAGTTGTCTGGGATTAGCTCTTCAAGTAATTGCAAGAAACGATCTGAATCCGCCTCATCTTCAATGAAAAGCTCCGGTAATTTATACGTCAGTTCAAAAGTAATTGCACACTGGTTATATTTCGCTTGTATTTCATCTGCTCTACGTAATTGCTCTACAGGGATATCATAATAAAGTACACGTCCAGCTTCGGTTGGATTCACATCTTCTTCAAAGTAATTTTCAATACTAAAGAAATATAACATCCCTTTCTTAGGAAGATTATGATCCATACCAACGTTTTGTAAATCACTTAAATTAAATTGTGCGATAAAACGTAACGGATTCTCTTTGTATGTTGGATATTCAAATGTATTTGGCAAATCAGGAACTCCGCCCATTTTCGAACTGCCTATCGCAATTATTTCCTGTTGTTTTGGCACAACTTTTATACAAGGAAATACAGTATTAATAAGTTCCTGTTTCAAATGTGTTAGTTCATATTTATCAATTAATATTTCAATTTTCTGTTCCATAAATTCTCCTTACATTTACATACTTATTTGTATCATAGCACAAAGATTATACTTCATTCATTGTAAATTCAACAAGCCCTCCAAAAAACGGGCTTATCCCTCGTACGCGAACAAGTTTAAAAAAGCATAGTATACATTGTTCCTACAAACACGATAGTTCTTTATTTCTTCCAGTACATTTTCCCCTCGTTCATTTTTATTTTTAATTTAAGGAGGAATTCCACATGGGTTACGGATATAGTTGCGGCGGTTACGGCGGTGGTTACGGTTACGGCGGTAGTTGTGGTGGCGGTTGTGGTTATGGAGGTTTCGCTTTATTAATCGTTTTATTTATCCTTCTAATCATCATCGGAGCTAGCTGTTGGGGCGGCTTTGTAGGCTGCTAGTAAACTTAAAAACTATTGTAAAAAAGCACGTACAATACGTGCTTTTTTTCCATTTTCATTTTTTAGAAAGGAAGTATGTTCAATGAAAATTGATGGTGTTTTTGAAGGAGGCGGTGTACGCGGAATTGCTCATGTAGGGGCAATTTGCGCGTTAGCCGAAAAAGGATATGAATGGGAACGTTTAGCTGGAACATCAGCCGGCGCTATTATTGCAGCTCTTCTAGCAGCAGGATATTCTTGTTCCGAATTAAAGACGATTGTAACAGACATTGATTATGAAAAATTCACTAAAAAAACTTTTCTTGATAAAATCCCCTTTATTGGTAAAGGATTAAGCGCTTGGTCTACTCTAGGTATTTATTCAAATGTATTTCTCGAAGAATGGCTAGAAGACCTGCTTAGAAAAAAAGGAATTCATTTGTTTACAGACTTACCCGATTTGAATAAACTCAAAATTATTGCTTCAGATATAAGCAATGGTAAAATGGTTATTTTTCCCGATGACTTACCAAACTACGGATTTTTAAATTACCGCTTCTCTATCGCTAGAGCAGTAAGAATGAGTGGAACCATTCCTTTCTTCTTCGAACCAGTGAAATGGAGAACACCAAAATGGAAGCAGCCTTGTTATATGGTTGACGGCGGTATTTTAAGTAATTACCCAATTTGGATTTTCGATTCACCGACTTCTCCTCGCTGGCCTACCTTTGGATTTCATTTTGTAAAAGATGAGATTCAAGCTGATCCCGCCCACTATGACGAACCTATTTCCATGTTCAAAGGATTATTTAAAACGATGATGCAAGCTCATGATTTACGTCATTTAGATAAAGAATCAAAGGCTAGAACTATTACAATTCCGACAGGAAGCATTACCAGTACTAATTTTCAACTAACTAAAGAAGAGAAAGAATGGCTCTATAACTCTGGTTATAATGCAGCTAATAAGTTTTTACAATCCTGGAACTTCAGACAATATGTTGATGAATATAGAGACGGAAATCAGGATCGAAAAACAAATCGGTATTTCCGTCAACTTGACTCATAATTATATTATTTTCCCTGTCACACTTTAATAGTAAATAAGCCTAATAATATAGTACATTATTAGGCTTATTTACTTCTTATGTACTCTCCCATTATTTAAGGATAAGTTAACCCTTCTGCTTCTTTTGCGGTAATTACTATGTAACGATTTCCAGTTCTTAAACCTAGCAATTCTGCTTTTTCAATTGCATCCTGTTTTGTCTCCGCATAAGCAGCTAAATATTTATCTCCATCAATCATTTTGCAAATCACATATTGTTTCATGGTTTTCTCCTTTTACATTTTAATTAATTGCGCGATCTTTTTTATTCCAACTTCAATTTCTTCTACAGTTGCATAGGAATAAGAAAGACGTAAAAATTGGTTAGCACTTCTATCATACAAAGTGCCTGGGTTTAACAACACCTTTTCTTGTAAAGCTTTTTCAAATAAACTACGATTCGAAATTGGTAGATTTATATGTAGCCAAATGTAAAAGCTTCCTACTGGCTCATGCCAAGTTGCAATGCCACTACAATACTTTTCTAACATACTTATCATAAAATCTCTACGTTTTTTCAATTCACTTCTTACAAACTGTAAATGTTCATCATACAATCCATTTTCAAACCACTCCGCTGCAATCTGCTGGGATATAGAACTTGAACCATAATCAGTTTGCATTTTTATATCTGCTAATCTTTGAATAACTGATTCTGATCCAACAACCCACCCAATTCTTAAACCAGGACTAATGACTTTGGACATACTTCCAATATGTAGCACGATACCATTTTTATCATATGCCTTTAAAGGCTTTGAAACTGGTGCATCGAACCATAAATCTTGATATACCGCGTCCTCAATAATAGGTAATCCAATTTCATTACATATCTCCATCACTTCTTCCCTCTTCTTAGCGTTCATACTAAAATTGGTCGGATTATGAAAAGATGGGATTGTATATAAAATAGATGCGTTAAATTGTTTCTTATATTTTGTAATATAGGAAGTATTTATACCACTCTCATTCATTGGTATTCCAATCAAGCGCATTCCTGCTGATTGAAATACATTAAGCGAATATAAATATGATGGTTTTTCTAATAAAATTGACGCTCCTTTCGGAAGAAGCCCCATAGAAATAAGTTGCAGTGCTTGGATTGCTCCCGAAACAATTAAAATAGAGTCAGGAGATACATATACCCCATGCCCTTTTAAATATTCCGCAATTTTTTCTCTTAAATGGAGATTTCCTTTCGGTTCCTCATACCCAAGTGTAACATTTGATTGTAGAATTTTATTAATAATACCCTTCATCTTTTTCTCAGGCAAGAGACTCGGTGAAAGTTCACCTGTTCCTAATCGAATTACATTGGGAGTAAATTCAGCTTGATTAATCTCTTGTACAGCAGGAAGATTCGGATAATGAAGTCCTGTTTCTACATAAGACTGCCAGTTTGGAGGAGGGGCATATGTAGAAGTACTCTCACTATTATTTATAACAATTGTTCCCTTCCGGCCATTTCCCTCAACATACCCTTTTGCTACTAATTCATCGAAAGCCATTACAATTGTACTTCGATTCACTTCAAACGTATGCGCCAAATCTCTTTGTGAAGGTAATTTAGTTCCAATTGTCCATTCCCCATTAACAATTCTCTCTTTTATATAAGATTCTATTTGTTTATACAAAGGAACAGATGAAGACATATTAGGTTTCCAAACGAGCCTTTCCATTATCTCACCTCACATACTTTATGGTTGGTAACCTATCCAACCATATGGATGGATACAAATTTTCATTTCTTCTATACAATATAGACTATCATAATTAATCAAATTAAGTAGGAGGTAATATGATGAGTGAAGCAATTATTCACGGTATCATCCTTGCATTTGGTCTTATCATTCCATTAGGTGTCCAAAATGTTTTCGTCTTTAACCAAGGCGCTAGTCAACCAAATATTTGGCGAGCTGCTCCTGTAGTCTTGACTGCATCTATATGTGATACATTATTAATATTAATTGCTGTACAAGGTGTCTCCCTTGTCCTCTTAACTTTCTCTTGGTTAACAACCACCTTGTATATGATTGGATTTTTCTTTCTTATGTATATGGGCTGGGTTATTTGGAGAAGCGATCCTTCAAATGATGTAAAACAAGAAAAAAGCATGCCTTTAAAAAATCAAATTATTTTCGCCGCATCAGTTTCATTACTAAATCCACACGCAATTTTAGACACAATTGGTGTAATCGGAACAAACTCTATACAGTACATAGGAAGTGAGAAATGGGCTTTCACTTTTGCAACAATTATAGTTTCTTGGATCTGGTTTATTAGTTTAGCTTTTGCTGGAAAATTTCTAAAAGGATTTGACTCGACAGGAAAAACGATTATAGTATTAAATAAAATTTCAGGGCTAATCATATGGGGAGTCGCACTTTATATGTTAAAACAAGTTGTTTTTCCTAACTAATTAAAGAGAATTGCATGTTATGTAATTGGCATGCAATTCTCTTTCGCATTATGAAGTTGGTTCCGGTTTCTGTTTTAACATCATTTTATCTTTTGCTGGTTTAATCCAAATAATTGCTATGACAGCACCAATAGCAGCGAAGATGCTTGTTAAATAAAACACTTCATGGTCTGCCCCTTTCATAAAAAAAGAATACAGGGGTGGGCCAGCTGCTACACCGATAAATCGCATTGAACTATAAAATGACGTAACTGTCCCCCTCTGCTCTTTTTCAATCCCTTGTGTAATAAGAGCATCTAGACATGGTAACGCCATACCAATTCCTCCCCCCATAATAACGAGACAAAGAAGTAGCAAATAGATTCCTTTTAGAAATAAAGGTAAGAAGACAGATGCAGCAGCCAGTAAAAATCCAATATAGATACACTTTTTCATAATATCTTGTTTATCTCCGATTTTTTTACCAGCCATATATGAGCTAAGTGATAGTACAAGTAAAGGAATAGCGAGTACACACCCTTTCCATATACCATGAATATCGTACTTCGACTCCAGTATAGTTGACAGATAAAAAAGTATTCCGAATAAAATAAGCATAATAATTGCACCTAGTATAAAAATGGCAATTAACCATCTTCCCTTTTCTCGAAACGTAGAGATAATAGATTGAATAAATTCTTTAAGTGGCGGGACTTCTTCTTCTTGTTTCTTCGCCTTTACTAGTACCAGTAGTAAAACAATCGATATTACACATAAAACTGGAATCGCCCAAAATGGTAAGAACCATACAATAGCTGCAAGAGCTGATCCTAATATGGGACTCAATACTTTTCCAAATGTATTTGACGTCTCAATGATTCCTAAACCGGCACTAACCTGTTTTTCATCTTTGTATAAATCACCGACACATGGTATGACAACTGGCATAGCCCCAGCAGCACCTATCCCTTGAATTGCTCTTCCGATAAGAATCCAAACATAAGGGTTATCAACTTTCCATGATACCCATCCCGTTATCGCTCCTCCAATAGCTGCAATTAATAAACTTGGAACCATTACCATCTTTCGTCCCCATCTATCTGATAAATAACCAGCAATCGGTATAAGTATAATTGCAATGATAGAATAAATTGTAATTATCATGGATACTTGGAAAGATGAAATATGTAATTTCTTTTCAATGGTTGGCAGGATTGGAATAAGCATTGAATTACCTAGCGTCATAACAAGTGGAACTGATGCAAGTGCAATTAAACAACAGTTTTCTTTTTTTAACATGTTGATTTCGGAACCTTTCATCATATATTTCTTACCATATAATAGCCCTGCTGGAAATTATGTTTACATTCCACCAGGGCTATTTCATCTTTACTACTTTCCATTTACAACAAAAGAAATTGGGTAAAATATAGCATTACTCCTATTCTTTGAATCCTGTTCACAATATATCCATACCAATTAATTGAAAATAAAAAAGAAAGGAAGAATCCTTCCTTTCTCCTATAACCTTCTACATTTAGCGAGTATATCCGCCACCAAGCTGTTGTTCTGCCATCGCTACAAGGCGTTTTGTAATTTCACCGCCTACAGAACCGTTTGCACGTGAAGAAGTATCAGCCCCAAGCTGTACACCAAACTCTTGTGCAATTTCATATTTCATTTGATCTAGAGCTGCTTGTGCTCCATGTGATGCTAATTGATTAGCGTTACGATTTCTAGCCATTACCGATCACCTCCTTATATATATTAAACTGTATCAAATCCGAAATTAAATACATGGTAATTTTTGGTTATTGATAAAATAAAAAAAGAGTCTCCTAAACGAGACTCTTTCATCATTTCACCTTATGAACTTACTACTTCTAATTTTCTATTCGTTAATGCTTTCATTTCTTCTTTCAATATATCTTTCGCATTATGCCCAAACCATTCAAGCGAAGCAAAATGATCAGTATCTCTCACTTCCCGGATGATTTCATCATAGTTTACAATACCTTCAAATAATGGAACCATTCCTATACGACTTCCAGCAGCGGCATATACATTATTTGGTTCAAACACGTGTAAATACTCCGCTGATGATATATTCTTAAAATGGTAATGTTGTATCCACGGCTTTAATCGATGAAAACTATCTACAGGGTCTGCACCAGACTCCCATATATGAAGAAAATCAAGGTTTATTTTTAAATATGGATGATTTACTTCTTCTAACAATTTCAAAGTAGACGGCAAAGTATCCGTTAACGTATTTGGATGTGTTTCTAATAGTATATACATATTATGCGGAGCAAATAGATCACAAATCATGCGAATTCGCTCCACATACTCTTTTCTCTCTTGTTCCGAGAAATCCTCACTACCTTTTTGCCCGGCAAACGTACGAATTTTATTTGTATTGAACCAATTAGCTAGTGTTACCAGCTGTTCACATTTTTCCATCGTTTTTTGAAAATCCGCTAATAATGATATGTCCAAGTAATCACTTATCATCGTAACTTCTAAATTTTTATCCTTTAAATAATCTATTTCTCGTTCTGTCGTTTCACGCTCTTGCATATATAAATTTTGTGCATGGGTCCCCCACAACTCAATTCCTTCAAAACCGTTTTCGTATGCAAATTGAACAATATCAGTAAATGAAATTAGTTGATGGCGAAATGAAATTGTACATAGCGAATATTTCATTGGTTTGAACTCCCTTATCTTAAATTCAATGAACTTGTATTAGTTAAGAAAGACTGATTTGTTATCATTTCTTTCCATAACAGAAACTGTTTCTCTAGTTCATCCTTAATCTGCAGTTCAATTGTATTCATTTCATCAAGTTTTTCAACAATTGTTAATAACATATCTTTATTATTTGTCATTGCCATTTTAATAGCACGGTACTGTACATTTGTAAATCCTTGTACAATGTCTTCCACTCGATCACACCAATAATCAAATTCTTGCTCCGAATATTGTAAAGTTTCACGGAAGTATGCAAAGGCATGTTCATAGCTATATTTACGTATTGCCAATACGGGTATTTGCTTTACTGCCGTTACGAGCCCGGAAAGTGAATACCCATCCTCTTCATTTACCATTTTTATTATTAATTTTTTTAATTCCATTGTTAGTTCATTATCATCTTTTTTGAATGTTTCCATGAAATAACTTTCTACCATCTCTTGTGTTGGCTCCTGAATTCCTTCTATATCAATGAAATAGCCTCCACCAAATGGGTTGTCTTTAACAGAATGGAGCACTTTTTCTCTTTCCATATTCCCTTCCCAGCGAAAATCAGGATCAAGCATGAACCATTCCTCTTCTTTCTCTGTCTTCGATATCATTAAGTAATGCGGAAACGGTTTTTGATGAAACTTATTTTCTCTCTCAGGCAATAAAGACATATCAACCATTACAATTACGTAACGATTTTCCGGCTTATTTTCTACTAATTCTAAAAATGTTTCTACATTGCTACTTTTATCTTTTGAATGATCGTACCATTCGTTCACTTTAATGCCATACAATTTTTCATACCAAAGTAAGTAGTTATCATGATTAATGTTTTCGGAATGATAAGAAATAATCCCGCCTTCTGTTATATCAAAATCTCCATCCCATAATCCGAAATAAAATGGACGGAAATCTATATCGCTACGCCTTTTTATAATTTCACAAAAACAACTCACTAAACAGTGAACTTTAATTGAAGTCATACTCTCATCCACTTTCCTAAAAGGTTAGTTATTCACATTTATTTCGTGTAACGGCTGTAACTCTTCCATAAAGTCAAGCAAAGATCCTACAGTAAGAAACGCCTTTGGGTCTATCTCATCCTCTGGAACGCATAGCTTTAAATCCATTTCTATGTATACTATAAGCTGTAACATCATTACCGAATCTATATATAAATCTTGATTTAAACGCATCGTTTCTTCTAAATGCGTTACATTGTTCAGTTCCATTTTTTCTCTCATAATACTTAAAACTGCTTCTTTTAACATTTCACGACTCATGTTGTTATCTCTCCCATCTCTAATAACTTCCGACTTACTTTCCCTGTTTTATTTTTCGGAATCTCTGCTACATTTTCAATTTCATGTGGCACTTTATAAGACGGTAAATGCTGTATGCACCATTCTCGTATTTGTACTGGTTCAATACGAGCGACTACTTTCGCTTTTACTATTTCTCCCATCACAGGATGCTTGCCCCGGTATACAATCGCCTCCTGAATACCTTCTAATCGAAGTATCGTTTCTTCCACTTCTATAGGAAATACCTTTAGACCGGACACATTAATAACATCATCTATTCGCCCCTTGAAATGAAGGCCTTGCTCAGATCTATAACCTAAATCTTTTGTATAAATCTCCTTTTCAGCAATTTTCACTACGATTTCTTCTGGTTTATCTTCATTTGAACCTATGTTAATACTTACATGAGGAAGTGGTTTTCCTAAATCCAAATGTGTTTCCATAGCATGACATATACTAATGCAACCAGCTTCAGAACAGCCGTACTGCTGCATCATGTATTTCGTCATGCCCTTTAACTTATAAAATAGCGTTTCTGGCAAAGGTGATCCTGATGTCATAATTTTATGAAACTGAAAAGTCCCTTGTGGAAAACTCCCCATAATATGTAACAGAAGTGGTACTGCGTATATGATATGTTTTTCGGTATTACGAACTATATTTAATGCGAATTTAGGGTTTTTATTTGTAATGATTATAGGCTTACTACCTCTCGTAATTGCTGATAACGTGCCACAAATTAATCCGTATGAATGTGAAACTGGAGCCATTACAATTGGCACTTCGTCTTCTTCACATTTTAAAGCTTCATTGTAAGCAGCAATTTCTGTTTCAATTTCCGTCCATGCTCTACGAATCAGTTTTGGCTCTCCTGTTGTACCTGAACTATACTGCAATAAAGACGGTTCTTCTTGTAATAGATTTGGAACTTCTAATTTTGTAAAGTCGTTACTTTCTCCGTATAAAAGTGCAGTACACTTTGCGCGCTTTGCCATTTCAATAGCTGTATCCTTTGGCGTATCTTCATGAATAAGTAGTACAGATGCTCTTTTTTCTTTTAGGAAAAACACAAGCGTAATAATATCGAATGGATTTTTCAGACAAAGTGCAAATCTATTTCCTTCTGCTTCTTGAAATTGTTCCACTCCCTCGTAACCTTGTAATCTCAATTCAAAATCATATTTGCTAAATTCTTGTTTATTAACGATTAGCATGATTTCCCCCTGTAACAACTGATTTTTGTATTGTAAGTTGCTTTGCTCTATACAATGGATTTGGAACTTCATGAACAAGCGATTCCACATCCATATATAAACGACGCTTCGTTAATTGCTCTGCATGAAATGTAGGTGCATATAATTGTAATGCTTCAAAACGTTCTTTCAAATGCGAAAATCTTTCAAAATGATCTTCTATTTCTTCAACAAGAATGATCCAAAATTGTTCCTCTTTCAACTGATACTCATCTGCCAGCACGAAAGCCAGTTCACCTAGATTGAATAGGAAAAGCGCATCTAAAACCATTTCTTGTAAACATTCAATACGGTCCATTTCAAAGAAATCATTCATTTGACCATTCGCATATGTTTTATGCATTTTAGTAAAGTCTGGACATTTTTCGAGTTCTTTCAAAAATGGACGATAAAACTCCAGTCCTTCATGAAAATCTTTTAGTGCAATACGGACTGGTATTCCCTCTTCATGAACTAAAATCATGTTTTGTCCATGTGATTCTAATGCGACTCCATGCTCTACAACGAGGTGTACAACTGGGATAATTGCTTTTTGAATAAGCAATTGTAACCAGCTTTCTACTCCATATCTCTTTAACCACAAATCAATAGTTGGTGTCCCATTTTTTCCCTTGGCATATAAACCGTTAAATGGGATTGCCTCTTCTTTCTTATCTAAATATTTGTGAACGCTTTCGCGCCAAATACATCCTAATGAGCCATACGTAGCTTTTTTATTCGCATCGTAAGTAACACTCGAAAATTCATTTAACAAAATTAAACGCGATTCATCCCTTAAATAAGGGTCATGATTTACTATATCTTTTAACCAATTCGATATAGCAGGTGCACTCACAACCGAATGTGGTTTTAATGTACGGATAGTTGAAGTATTGAGTAAATTCATTGATAACTTTACATATGGTTTCTCTCGATTCGTAACATTTCTTAATGTCCGCATCGACTGCTGCGCGCAATAATCATCTTCTGATTTCCCTAAATAAATAATATATTTACCCTGTATATGGTCAGTATAATTCGGAATAATAAAGTTCTCCCACTGCCAAGGATGAACAGGTATAAACATGTACTTCTTCGAATCACAGTCCATTGTTCGAATACGATCCATATACTCTTCGATTTTCTTTTCACCAATTTCTTCTTTAAAGGTACAGTTATAACTCTCTTCACTTTCATATCCTACAGTCGTATATTTCTCATGAACTGCAATCCATATAATTTTCATTGGTTGCATAAATTCAAATCCATATTGAAAATTATCACGATATTGAAACCCGATGCGTGCTTTATAACTAGGATGATACGGGTGTCCATCTATTAAATGACTTTCAAGCTCATCATAAGATTTCGCAAGATAGTCTTCTTCACAACTTCGCTCATATTGTGCAATCGTATCTTTAAAGATTGTTTGTTCTAATTCTTGAATAAAAGAATCCAATTTCGTTCGATCCACTTGAACAATCCGAAAAATCTCCTGTAAAAATTGTGAAACTGATTGTATTTCTTCTTCCTCATCTTGAACTCTCATTATTAATGAGTCATGTAAACAAATACGCCCAAATGTCATACGTTCTTGCCCATAGCATTGGTACATTACATTTTGATCCTTTTCATCAAGACCTTGTATAATAAAAAGTATTTGCTCTCCCTTTTGTATACGAATCGGCGTAATGATTTCTTCATAAATTAACGATTCTACTAATTGCCGGAATACTCTTCTTCTTACTGAAATGTACTCTTTTGATTGGAGTGCCTTCAATATTTTTATGTGATAAACTTCTTCTTTCATAAATCCCTCCGCTATAATACGGAATATCAAATTCCATTATTTGTATTACGTGAAATTTTAGCACTACTTATGAACGAACAGCCACTTCTCTAACGAGTGGATTATCTACTTGTACATAAATTGCTTGCTCTAAAGGATTTGTCAGTTCATCAACATCGAAAAATCTCGTTAGCAAATTTGCTTTACATGCCAATTTATTTTCTTCCAACAATTCACTTAAAAATGTAGAAGGTTCGCGGTTATATGGAAGGAAAGCTTCAAGTACAGACCTTAATTCCGAAAGAAGAATTTCCTCCTTTATTAATCCTGCTGTACCAAAACCGTTAATTAGTCCAAACATATGGTTAAAAATTAAATAGTAACGAAATCTTTCATCTACAATGTAATCGTCATATAAATTCCCAGTACGTTCGCCAATACCCGCTAGTTCATTATCTAGCACTGACTTCATTGAATTGCAGAAATAAAAACCTTGATTATCACGGAAGTAAAACTTAACTGGATAACCATCTTTCAATTGAACAACACTATTTTGTTGATGCGCTTCTAATGCAACGCCATAACGTAAATACATCCATACCATCGGCTTTAAAGAGATATTCATATATCGTCTAAACCACTCTAAACTTACTTCTTCACAGCTTCTACCTTCTAAATCCGCTAAGCGATGGATAATATTTGCTAAACGAGTTCTTTCACCCGGAATTGCATCTTGTACTAATCCAGCGATAAGCGTTGCATCATTTTCATTTTCACTATAAAATGTGTTTTCTCGAATAATCACTTCAAATCCAGACTCTTGTGCCCCGTATTTTAAAGTAATAAATGCCGGATCACATATAAAATCAAATCCCGGAAACTTTTCTAGCACCTCTCCAATTTTAGTATTCAATATTTCCTTACCTTCAAGTCCACTCTCAAGTTCCTTCAATTTATTAATACGCATTGAATTCGTGACCTTTACAGGGAATGAAAACTTGAACATATACTTCGAATGAGGATGATATAGAGTTCTAAGTGATGATGTCGCCATATAACACTTACCTACTGGACCGATATATTCAAGTACACCTTGATTCATCCAATTTTGCACATAAGATTGATGTAATAGCCATTCTGCTTGTAGCGGATGGATTGGAATTAATGAATATTCATCTTCTTGACAGTACTCCTCAATAAATTCTTGCCCTACCTTTTCATCGTTCTTTAATTCCTTTTTTATCATCGCCGTTGTAGAATCTTGTAACAATGACTTTTCACTTACTATACTTTTATGTGCCCGAAAATAGTGAAGTTGGCACTCCCCTTTTAATTCAGGAGAATACATTGAACTTTTCCAATCCAATATACCTTGTCTACTCTTTGGTGTAGGATGAGTTAAATGTCCAAATAATAAAGATTGCTCCGCCTCTATAAAAGTCGTATGGAAACCATATAATTCAGCTGTATCCTGCTCCCTTCCTTGTATAAACTTCTCAATATTTTGACAACTACAGATAACTCGAAGCATAAGTTCATCAGGATTCGTACCTTCTCCATAGTTAATAGACATTTCCTTTATTAAAAACATAATAACCGTAATATAATCTGCTTTAATAACATTTTTATTTTCGCCAATTTGGTAATAAAATTGTTCTCCAAATAGATGACGGTCCGTTGACGATCTATATATAACTTCCCCATACAAAGTAACGTTTTGTGCCGATAAAGGGCAGCATAAATAAGTGGGGGTAGCGTCTCTTTGAAATGAATGGCAGAAAATATTTTCTATCCTTTTATCCTCCGTAATCCATTCTCCACTTCCTGTTTCTCTTAAATAACAATTTAAAAAGCTTTGTATTGTTGCATGTTCCGCGATTTGTTTCGCATGCTGCATACTGCTCCTCCTCTTTTAGACGAACACTATCATTTTTTTGTGAAACTTCTGACAGTTGAATTTTATTATCAACTATGATTTTAATTGATAATGATAATCATTTCAAGGTATATTTCAGAATTTTTTTATCTAGCTAAACTTTTCACCTTTTCAAAACATTCAATCCGTCAACAAAAAAATACACCAATATAATAATTGATGTATTTTTTCATTCTCGTAAATTAAGTTTACATAATAACATTATCGTTTTCTAGATTGATAGTGATTTGTATAAACAATCCATATCTCGCCAAGCATATGCTATTTCTTCTACATTTAGTCTTTCTAAAAGTTTCGTGTCAATTTTTTCCGGATTATATTTTTCATAAAACTTTTTAGAAGGGTTATTAGCAACAACCCAAACTAAAAGAGATTGCATATTATCTTTTTTACATTCCGATAGCAATGCTTGAAATAATCTTTGTCCTATCTTCATTCCTTGATATTTTTGTAAAATGTATATTGCATATAATTCCCCATCACAATTATATGTACCTGTTCTTTCAACTCCCCCATCGATAAATCCAATTATTTTACCATTTAACGTTTCTGCTACAAACCTAAATTGATGCCCGTCTTCTTTTTGAAATATACTTTCCCATAGCTTTTCTCGTTGGTCATACGTTATATTGTCTAAAATTCCATTAGAGAATATCCCCTTATACGTTGTTTTCCAACTATCCACATGCACTTTTGCAATTGCCGAAATATCATCTTTTATTGCCCTTCTAATATGTATCTCCACCATACTCATCCCCCTTAGAAAATAATTATAGCAAAATGTTTTGTATGCATTAAAAAAAGAGTGAATTTTCATCACTCTTTTTATCTACTTTCAACTTCTACTGAAACAACATGATCGATTTCTTTTAAAGAACTATATAATTCAGTTGTATATAAATCTTCTGGAGCTAAAATGACCATTTCCAATTGCTGAGATGCCCCATTATCAATATCTTTAATTTTCACTCGTTTCACTTGCATATTTAAATTTTTAATTTGCTTAAAAATCCCGTCTAACTCTCGATGTTTGTTTACGGTAATTTTTATAGATAAGTCCTTTTGTCTTAATGAATAAGGGCCTGCAATTTTCACAATTTGCGGAAGTACGTTAATCGCTAATATAATTAAAATCATAGCAACCGTCGCTTGTATATAAAACCCTGCACCAATCGCAATACCTAGTGCTGAAGCGGCCCATACCATAGAAGCTGTCGTTAATCCTGAAATAACGTCATTATTTCTTCGTAAAATTACCCCTGCTCCAAGAAAACCAATCCCACTAACAATTTGAGCGGCGAGACGCATTGGATCCATGTTTGTATGACCCGGTACAGAATAAACATTCACTGATTCAATTGAAACCATTGTAATTAAACAACTCGCTACGGAAATAACCATACTTGTTTTCACACCAAGCGGTTTATTCTTTAGCTGCCTATCTATTCCGATGAATAATCCTAAAAAGAGTGCTAAACCTAATTTGAATAAAAATTCATATGACATAATTCCTTCTGCTACTAAGAATATAGACAAATGTACATTCTTAGAGTATTCCTGCTTCTGCGTGTCCTGTCTCGCCACTAACTCGCTACTACAGTTTGCTGTAACACTCCACAGGCGTAAATTCCGATGTAGCCCACCGTACATATATACAATCTATTTACGTTAGTATTGTATATTTTTTTGCTTGTAAAAGGTTGATTGACGCGTTCAAATCTCTACCTATTACATTTCCACAGTCACATTCATATACTCGTTCGGATAGTTTTAAGTCTACTTTCTTTTGACCACAACATGAGCATAACTTCGACGAGGGATAGAACCTGTCTACTTGACGTAGTTCAATTCCATATTCCTCACATTTCGCCAATAACCATGTTTGAAATGTATAAAAGCATTGCTTCGCAACTGCTTTAGATAGATGTTTGTTCTTCATCATACCTTTCACATTCAAATCTTCTACTGTAATAAATGTTGGCTTGGTTTTCACCACATCATTTACAATAGACTTTACATACGCTAATCGAATATTTGTTAGCCTGGCATGTAGTTTTTGCACTCTAAGAATATTTTTATCTATATTCGCTCTTTTGTTAGTAACAGATTTTTCACCTCTCTTTTTTATATTTTCAAATTTACGCGATAAAGAACGTTGCTCACGTCTTAACCGTTTTTCTATCTTTTTTACTCTTATTGTTTTGTTGATGTTTTCATGAACGATACCGTCGCTACGTATAGCGAAATCCTTCACCCCTAAATCAATACCTAAACCTGTTTGCTTGAAAGTTGGCTTCGTTTCTGTTTCTTCCAATTCGCAAAGCACAGATACAAAATATCTTCCTGCTCTTTTACCTATCGTTCCACTTTTTACAATCGCATTTTTGGGAATATACCCATATTCTTTTAACCTTACCCAACCAATTGTGGGGATTTTTACTCTATGCCTTTCTACTGTCCAATCTGTTTTGTTGTTTTTAGGAAAATAGCACTTCACATCTTGCTTCTTCTTTTTCTTATATCGTGGAAATTTAGATAAACCCTTAAAAAATCGCTTAAAAGCTTTATCCCCGTTCATAATCGCTTGTTTTACAGCTTTACTTGATACTTCTTTTATCCACTGGTCACATTCTTTTGTATAGACATTGTTCAACCATTTTGAAAAGTCATACCCACTTAAAAACTTTCCTTCGGCTTCATACAACTCTTTGTTTTTAGAGATATACAGGTTGTAAACATATCTGCACACACCAATAGTCTGATTTATTCGAGGTATTTGTTCTTTTGTCGGATGGATTTCTATTAGATATGCTCTTTTCATAAATCTTTATCCTCCGGTATTTTCTTCTTGAATCCCCATATAGTCTTTATACTGTTTATCTGTATAAAATCTTCTTCCTTTAGGGTTTCGGTAAGCAGTCAATACACCCTCGTTATCCTTCTCTGTAAAGTTCTTACAGACACATTAATTATTTCAGCGAATTCTTTTGATTTATATTGTTTCATAGGTAGAATGTAACATATTTATCTGCATTTGCGCATGTTTTATACAACTGTATTGATCTCCTTACTTCCTAATGTTTCCCTTCGAATATTTCACTATAACTCTTTTATGATATCAATTCCAGTCTTTTCTATTCATTTAACGACAAAAGCCGAAAAAACATTTTTTATTATAATGTTTTTTCGGCTTTTTCTATAGATTTTTTATCGTGATTAAGATGCTTCTTTATTTTTGTTCTTTAATTTTAATTTGTGCATCTTTATAAAATGCTAATTTATTATCATTATACTCTTTTGTATGTTTATTAAATTGTTCTTTCGCCTTTTGCGCTTCCACATTTAACTCATTAACAGTTTTAACGTTTTCACCAATTTCTTTTAACTTCGTTTCTTTTACTTTTAATTTTTCATACAGTTCTTTTTCAGTCGCTAACGCCTTCGTGTAATTCTCATTCATCTTTTGGAAGGCATCATAACGATTTTTATACGATTCTTCTACTACTTTTGCTTGTTTTTGCAATTTCTTATCTTCAAGCTTCTCTATATTGCTTTGAACCGATTTCGTTTCCTTCTGAGCTTTTTCTAACAGTTCTCTCTCGTTTTTCAATACTTTTTCACGCTCATCTACATTTGTAGTAGCTTGCTCAATCTTCTTCGTAACTGCTTCATTATGTTCTTTACCTTCTTGTAAAATTTGAGAATATAGTTCTTGCCCTTGCTTTTCTAATTGCTCTAATTTTTTCGTATCCTCAACTAAAGATTTTTCTTGTGTCGCTGCTGCTTCAAAAGCCGTATGTAAATTTTCTTCTGGCTTTTCACCGAAACAACCTGATAATAATCCTACTGATAATGCTCCAACAACTGCTACTTTTCCATACTTCAACTTCAATTCCTCCAATTACATACGGTTATCATGCCAGAAGTTCACTGGGAAGTGACTCTCTTCATGATATGCTTCAAATTCATAACCTTTTTCTTTTAGACCCTTTAAAATTGCTGGCACAGCAGCAACTGATTGCGGGTGAATGTCATGCATTAAAATGACTTCTTGCGGTTTTGTTGCACCAGCTAATACATTTTGAGCGATTTGCGCTGCTGCTGCATCAACTGGTACTTTATTATATTTCCAGTCTAAAGAATCAATTGTCCAGTCCCACACTTTTAAACCATCCTCAACTACTTTATTTCGGAGACCTTCATTTAAACCAGGCATCGATCCGTATGGAGGACGTGTTAATTTAGGGGCTTTCCCAATAATGTTTGCGATTAAGCCTTGATCTTCTTTCATTTCATTAACATATTCGCCATTTTTATATAACTTCGCAAAATTGTGTGTCATACTATGCATTCCAACATAATGACCCTCTGCATTTTCACGTTTTACTAAATCAGGAAACGCTTTTACATTCGCTCCTATTAAAAAGAATGTCGCCTTCGCATCATGCTGTTTTAACATATTTAATAATTCAGCCGTATATTTCCCTGGCCCATCATCAAATGTAAGATAAGCAACTTTTCTTTCCATTCCGTTAAAACGACTTGGCGCCGTTTTATTCATTTCAACTTTCGATTGTTCACTTGCAAGCTGCACTATATTTTCTTGCTTCGCAACAGCTTTTGCTGGTGAAGTAATAGATTGAAACATGAAATACCCAATAGCTACTATTGCAATCGCTATTAAAACAACTGCAACTCGTTTAATTTTAAAAGCCTTTTCCATTCTATCGAATTCCTCTCCCTATTAATCTCATATATAAATCACCCAATATAATTATACATCTATTTATTTTTATTACACTATATAAACTTTATATAAATTATAGTGGGAGTTTTATCAAAATTGTTGTTCCTACACTTTCTCTACTTGTAATACTAAGCGTACCACCATGAAGCTCCACCATTTTTTTTACAATAGCTAATCCAATGCCTGCGCCTTCAATATGGTTATTAATCTGATAAAATGACTGCTCTATAAATGGTAGATGCTCTTTAGCAATTCCAATACCTTGATCTGTCACCTTAATCACGGCTTGTCCTTCACTTTTGGTCGCTTCAATGTAAACTGTACTTTTTTCATTTGAATATTTAATAGCATTATGAATAATATTTAGAAAAACTTGTTTTAGTCTATTTCGATCTCCTACTAGTTCTACTCGTTCTAAATTAGCAACTAGATGAATCTGTTTCTCTTCTGATTTAGGAGTCAATTGCCAAATCGTCTCTTCTAGTATATCGTACAATTGCACTTTTTGTTTATATAAATTAAAATGATTTGACTGCAATCTTGAAAAATCTAGTAACTCTTCTACTAAATGAATCAATCGGTCTGTTTCACCTGAAATAATTCCCATACCTACCTTTACTTCTTCATCTGTTAAATGATCTACTGTTTTTAACGTCTCACTCCACCCTTTAATTCCTGTTAAAGGTGTTCGTATTTCATGAGAAATAGAGGCAATAAATTCATTTTTCATTTGCTCAGCCTTTTCTATTTTATCGGCCATATAATTTAAACTATGCGCTAACTCACCTAATTCACCAGGATAATCCTCTTTAATTTGCTCCTTTAATGTACCTTCCGCAATTTGCGAAGAAGCATGAATAATAGATTCGATAGGTTTCACAAACGAATTCGCCAATCGTCTACTGATTAAGAATACGATACCTGAAATGACAATTCCAACTGAAATAGTAAACAAAATAATTTCAATAATCTTTGCATTTACATGTGTTAAAACAGTCGTATATTTTAAAACACCGATAGTTTGCCCTTGATGAATAAGTGGACTAAATACTTCTAATTGTTTCACGTTATCTTTCGTAGTAATAACTTGGTGATACATTTCCCCCTCTAGTAAAGAATAAGGAATACTCACTTTACCTTCAACCTTTTGCCCACTTGACGATTGTATAATTGTACCGTGACGATCAATCAATTGTAATTCCGTTCCTTCTAATTGGAAACTCTCAATTATTTCTCCGCTATATTCTTGCAAACGAATAAAATATAGTGAATTGTATTCCGAGAAAAAACGTGTACTGGTCTTTGCATGAGATTCAACATATTGCACAATGCCGTTATAATAATATCGATAAATAGAAACTGAAAATGCTACTTCAAATAATACAAGCATTAGTGTAATGACCGTCATAAAATATAAAGTCACTTTCCGTCTCATCTTATAGTTTCCTTCCACACATATCCTTTTCCCCACACAGTATGGATAAACTCTGGTTCTGACGGATTACATTCTATCTTTTGACGTAATCGTCTCATATTTACATCGACTACTTTCGTCTCGCCTACGTAATTGGTTCCCCAAATCATATTTAGAATTTCATCACGCGAGACTGGCTTTGAAGCCTGATTCATTAAATACTGTAATATCATGTACTCTGTAGGGGTTAAATCAACTAATTGTCCACCTTTATATAATCTTTCTTCTATAATATTTAACGAAAACGGACCAGACGTGATTGTATTCGTTTTTTCTGCATGTACTTCTATTCTTCTTAATAAAGATTGTATACGTGCAGTTAACTCTACTGGACTAAACGGCTTTGCGATATAATCATCTGCACCAATTCCTAACCCTTGTACTTTATCTTCATCTTGTACACGTGCGGTTAACATAAGAATACCCATTTTTTTATTTTCTTCTCGGATAGCTTTACAAACTTGAAAACCATCAATCCCTGGTAACATAACATCAAGTAACGCTACATCAACAATATGTTCACTTAAAATCTGTAACGCTTCTTCTCCATTACTAGCTTCTAATACATAAAATCCAGCACGTTTCAAATTTAAGACAATAAAGCTACGGATTGGTATTTCATCTTCTAAAACTAAAATTGTTGACATAATTCCCACCTCCCTACTCTTGTTGATAATCCGCTAGCGGTTTTATATATGCTTTTACCTTTTCAAATTTTGATTGCTTCGGTACTGCATATACATGAGAAGCCGTTTTAACTGCTGCCTCGTATCCTTTTATTTTGAACCATTCTTTCCGCTTAAAAATATGGACTTCAAGCCATGTTTCATTTGTAGTTGCATCTATAAATTTTTGAACATCCGGTGCTTCTTGCTGAACTGGGACAGTTATTTTTCCAATTAGCGCTTGAGGGATTTTGACAAAATAACCTTTCTCTATATTGACATATCTTTCTTCTATCAGTTTAATTCCCTCTTCACTCCACTGTATATAACGCTCAAACATCGTGCTCTCTCCGTACGATACCTCCTCCCAACCTTTTGGACGCACAGTACGAACAAATTCAATAATGCCGTCTTCATTAACGTCTTTACTTTCCACAACATAATCATTGAATAAATCTTCTTTCCCGTCTATAGGTAGCCCCTCATAATGATCCTTATCAAATTTTGCTACATATGTTATACCTGAATGAGCCCCAACTCCTGCATCAATTACAACTGCCTTTGACTTGTTAGAAATACGTCCCATTTGTATTCGTTGAATACTATTTATATATGGATCAAATGTAACTTCAGACATAGTGTTAAACTGTTCAATGAACTCAACTTTCAATTGCTCATCTTTTTTATAAGTAACAAGGCTTATATCATTAAGGCCATTTTTATTTAAATCCTCTATAAATAACTTCGTATATTGCCGATTATAAATCTCCTTCATATCATCATTTTCTTCCGAAAAGACATACATTACATGTTCTAAAGATTCACGACTTACAGAGATTCCAATTAATAACTCTCGCTTCCCGTTCCCTGTAAAATCACCGACTTTAACGATATCTATATTCTCACCATCAAATGTATGAGTGGACTTTAATTTCCAGCCATTGCTGCTTTCCGCATAAATCGCTAAATATATACTCCGATCTTCATTCGGTACTTTATAAAATACGATCGCTTCTTTCTTATTATCTTGTTTAAAATCCATTGACCAAATCATCTGTTTATCTTTATTAGACATTGGAGTAAGCAACCGATAATTAAGTGGCAAATCTTTATCTATTTGCTCTTTTAATTCATTAATCCACTTTTCATTTGCAGGAGCTCCCATTAAACTTGTTGGAGCTTCAGACATTTTACATCCAGTCAATATAAAAATGATTCCCAAAATGCTTATCCATTTCTGCATATGATATCTTTCCTTACTACAAATTTTAAGTATTTTTTATACTATGTGCCTCTCCAATATTCTCATACATATGAGTATAGTTTTTCTAATATAAAAAATCGTTACAGAAAAGTTACAACTATATTTCCATAAAAAAAGATTGGCAAAGGCCAATCTTTTTTACTATTCATTTCGAGTTGGTTTTGGTGTAACACCTAAATGCTCATTTAACTTAGTCGAAATATCTTTCACATTTTTTTCGTTTGGAATGTAATAATAAATACCACCAATACGTTTATCCGTTCCTTCTATTTGCATCTTTTCCATTTGCAAATCTGATCCTGCCATATTTTTCGTAATAGCAAGCATATCATCAAACGTTAAGTTTGTTTTCATGTTGTTATCCACTGCATCAAGTAAAGAGCCCATTTTACTAATTGATTGAACAGACATTGCTTTTTTCGCAATTGCTTCAATTACAAGTTGTTGCCTTTGACCACGCATTGCGTCACTGTCAATTTTACGCGTTCTAGCAAGTGCAAGGGCTTGTTCACCATTTAAATGTTGGTAACCTTTTTCTAAATGGATCATACCTGCTTGGTCTTTACTATCTTGTTCTGTGAAAGTAACCGGTACATCAATATCAATACCACCAATTGAATCTACAATTTGTACAAATGACTCAAAGTTAAACTTCACATAATAATCAACTGGAACATTTAAAAATCTTTCCACTGTATCTCTTGTACTTTCAACACCGCCAAATACGTGTGCGTGTGTAATTTTATCTAATTTCTTTCTAGATGGAATATAAACGCGTGAATCACGCGGAATACTTACTAATTTAACGGATTTATCATCTTTATTAATTGTCGCTAATAAAAGTGCATCTGTCCGAACTGCTTCGCCGTATTGGCTTTTTCTCATTTCACTTCCGTCTACACCCATGATTAAAATCGAAATATTATCCTTTAAAGGTTCCACTTCTTTGTCCCTTTTTGATGACTTATCAATTTTTGCATATGCATCACTTACAACCGCTTTTGCTTTGTTATATATAAACGATCCATATCCTACTCCTCCAAAAATAAGTAGGAAAAATGGAATTAAAATGAACCATTTTATTGACTTTCGTTTAGAACGTTTTTTATTGCTTCTCGTATTTTGTTCTAATTCAGAGCTCATACCCATTCGCCTCTCTTTCTCTTTCCCTAGTATAATGTAAGTCTATTAATCTTCATATTGAATTTCCTTTCAATTACCTTACATTTTTGTAAGGTTACTTCATGAATCCAACATGTATTCCATTTCACATTATACTCTTGTGCTTATTTTTGGCAAGTCACTATTTATCAACTTAAAAAATCCAACACTTCGGAATATTCGAATTTACATATTTATTATTCTGTTATTTGCAGGTAGTAAGATTTTCACCTCACAATTTAGCAAGAATAAAGAGTCAAGTTTGTGCCGTACCATCTTGATTGGTGATGACTAATAATCAGTGAGGGATAAATCCCCCACTGATTAAAGTTTCACTTTATTATTTCTCATTTGGTGTGTATATCATTTGCTTCCCATTATTATTAATTAAAGCTGACTTTGCTTTTATTTTCGTTTTTTCTATTTCTACATCTTTATTTGAGAAATTCACAATGATTTTAATATCTTTTCCATATGAAGTAGATTGTACTAGCTTATCTTCTGACAAATATGCAAAGTTCGTCATTTCTTCTTTTACTGCCTTTTCATGAACTTCATTCCAAACTTTCAGATGCTGCGTAATTTCTTGTTTATGCTTATTCCACTCTACTTCATCTAAATGGTACAACGGAGGCACATTATACAATAACTCATATAACATTCGGTTTCCTACCTCATCTTTTACTTTCAAACTTCCCCATTCCCAGTGGTGCGTTGTAATAACCGAATCATTGTATACTAGTTTATATAATGGCACCGAATATACTGGATTTAAATATACTTGCTTATATTCTTCTTTTAACGGTACTTGTTTTGCATATTTTTCTGGAACATTTTGATTTGGTGACCAATATCCACCGACATAATACGGGCTTGTTTTATTTTTTCTCATATCTTCATCGTCCCACTTAATAACTGGTGTTTCAATTCCATGAGCAAATGCAATCGTACTACTTGCAAAATCATTTCCGCCCTCAGAGCCAACTACCATACCTTTTTCTTGTGCAATATAATCCATTCGTTTTAATCTTGCTTGTAAATCTTGTTCTTGTGTCGTTAAATGTTTTGTTGAATAATCATCATAAATTTCGCCCGTCGCGTCACAATCAATAAACCATGAATTATATTTAGGGCCATTTTGTAATATATCGTTCATTCGTTCTTTTACACTAGGAAGTGATAATGTCGGATTTAATTTTCGGCCTCTCCCTAAAAACCCTTGCACTTTCTCACCATTTTTCTTCGTTACAGTGGCTTCTTCATATAACGATGGGTCATTAAAAGAAGCTGTGTTCCAATTTTTATCACCTTTTTCGTGAATAGAATGGTAAGAATCATACGGACCAACTAAATATCCTATTTTCTTAGCTTCTGTCACGAAATTAGGCTGCATAAATCCTTGTTCCCAGTTCGGTAGACCAATCCACGCTTTGTCTATCCCTACTTTTTTCATTTCCTTTATTATATCCGTTCCATCTGCTTTACCCCATTTACTTACTTCTTCAACTGCATCACCGAGTACTGACTTTAATAAATGTTTATTTAAGCTATACAGCTCTGTCTTCGATAAGTGATCTACACCTTTCTTTAATAACACACTAGCTTCCTGATTAACTTTCGGGAAAATATCCTCTTTATACAATTCCTTCATAGATAATACTTCGTTTGTATAGCGTAAAATAACATTTTTTTGGTACTTATCAATGAAATCTTGTTTACTTACTTGCTCAAACACACTCAGTTCTCCAGGCTCCGAACTATTCTTTTGAATAAGCCCTTTTATATGACTAAACACCGGGCTATTTATTTGCTCTCTTAGCTTCGGCCAATTCACGTTACTTTCTGATAAACCATTTTGATTCCAAAAGTAAAAATGAGCTGCCCCGTAAAGTTTTTCGATTTCTTTATTTTTTCTTGCCTTTTCTTGTAATGTTTTAAATTCACCTTTTTGAGCAATATTATCCTTATACAGTTTAGCGATACTTACTGCATCATTATTTGTCACATATAATTGAAATCCATATGTTTTATTTTTATTTATACTCGGGAATTCATGTGTAAAATCAAACCCTATTTTCGGATCTGAATGAAATTTCAATTCATTATTAAACATATTGTTCGCAATATATACGATCGAATATTTAGAACCATTTAATGCAAAAAACTTCATAGAAAATGATTCAGCAAATGAATATGCATCATCCTTTAAAAACTTCTTCCAATTCTCATCATTACTCGGAATTTGCTTACCTTCCCATAACGGAAGTGTATAATTTTCAGCTTGCACTTTTGGCCATGTAAAACTTTCTGCACCAGTCGATTCCACTTCAATATTTAAGTGGTCTTTTTTCTTTTCTAAATTTACTTTTACTTTTTGATCCGGATATTCCCATGATGTATGATCCTTGTCTTTTTTCAAATTAGATACCTTCATTTTTGGTAACGGTTGTGATGCCTGTTCTTTTACACCATCATGTTCTACAGTTAACGTAAAAGTCTCAGGATTTACATCGTAAGTAAAATCTTTATACGTCGCTTTCTTTATTTTAGACTCTTGTAAAGCATCATTACCTTTTACATCACACCCGACTAAAGTCGAAAGTGACAATGTTGTAAGAAGACATATCGCTATCATTTTTTTCATCTTCTGCACCTCCACCAATGAATATACAGGAGGTTTGTTACAGGAATATGGCAAAAAAATAATAGAGCTAGCATAATGCTAGCTCTATTATGAGCAAAAAAAATTTACGTATTACTGTAATCTGTTTAAAGAAAATATGTAATACAGTGGGACTTTAATCCTTGTTTTTTTATTCTCACTAATAATTAGATCAAGCAAATCTAAATTCCATCAAGCTTTCCTTAACTGAAAAAGTAACTATATATAATATATCCTAAAACTAGCACTAAAATTAATATCCCTGTACCTTTCCAATTCATACCACCTGTCATATCAGCGGGGCTACCTGATTCCGCCCTGTTGAGTCCATCATTCAAAGAACCGGTAGGATTATTTTTCAATTCACTTTGTCTCATGCGTTCTCTTTTTTCTTCTGGTGACTCTTTTGAACTCATATAATCACCTCTAAAATTAATGTTCATTCCGAAAAATCCCCTTTAAAATAGATTCTCCATAACTTAAAGAAAGCTAGCGATGCTAGCTTTCTTTATAATCCAATATGTTCTTCCTTATTTACAGTAATCCCTTTATGATCAATTTCAAGCTCACATACTTTCATAGCTGCAAATACTCTCGCTAATTGGTCAGCTATTTCTTTACGCTTCTCGTACGGAGTTAAAATAAAAATGGATGGTCCCGCACCACTAAGCGCTGTGCCATATGCTCCGAATTCTTTTGCACATTTACGAATTGATGGTAATAACGGTACAAGTTCTAAACGATATGGCTCGTGGAAATGATCTCTTTCCATCATTTCACCTACAACTTCCCACTTCTTTTGACATAACGCAGCTACTAATACGTTACTTATCGCACTAGCCTTAACCGCTTCATGAAACGGAAACATCTCTGGTAATACAGATCGACTTTCATCCGTATTTAGCTCTTCATTCGGAATAAGAGAAATTACGCCTAATTCCTTACTTTCAATCCTTACAACCGAAACATTTTTTCCATCAAGTGCTCCGATTACAGTTCCACCTAAAATAGAAGCAGCGACATTATCTGGATGTCCTTCAAAGTTTGTAGCAATTTGAACCTTTTGATCAGTTGTTAAATATAAATTTCCAAGTTGATTCGCAAGCTCTATTCCTGCTACAATCGCTGATGCGCTACTTCCTAGCCCTCTTGTCAGCGGAATATTACTAGTAACTTCTATTATATGGGGTGATAAAGAAGGACATACTTTACATGCCGTGCTAACAATTAAATTTTTATCGTCTTTTGGAATTGAATCGTCAAAAGAATGTATCACTTGCCACTTATCAGCTTCTTCCTTTACACTTACTTCTAAATATAATGACAAAGCTATTCCAACAGAATCAAATCCTGGTCCAACATTCGCTGTACTAGCAGGAACACGAACTCTTAATGGTATCACGACATAATCACCCCTTTAATATGATCTTTAATTTGTTCTATATCATTTGACACACTTGCAATATCAAATTTATTAGAAGAAATTGCGATATCAGGATCTTTTAAACCATTTCCAGTTAAAACTGCAACAACTGTTTCGCCTTTTTTGATTTTTCCAGATTGAACATGTTTAATTACACCCGCTAATGAAGCATTTGATCCTGGCTCTGCGAAAACTCCTTCAGTTTTTGCTAACAATCTATACGCATGTAAAATCTCCTCATCTGACACCATATCTATTTCACCATTAGACTGTTCGGCAGCCTCTACTGCATACGACCAACTTGCCGGATTACCGATGCGAATCGCTGTTGCAATCGTTTCAGGTGCCTCAATGACATGTCCTTTTACAATTGCCGCCGCTCCTTCCGCTTCAAAGCCGTGAATTCTGGGCTTCTTATAGCCTTTTTCTTTCTCGTATTCACAGAACCCTTTCCAATATGCTGTAATATTCCCAGCATTTCCAACAGGGATAGCTAGAACATCTGGTGCGTTTTGCAACTGGTCACAAATTTCAAATGCCGCTGTTTTTTGCCCTTCAATTCGGTAAGGATTTACTGAGTTTACTAATGTAATCGGCTCTTCTGCAGCAATATTTCTTACAGCCTTAAGTGCATCATCGAAATTCCCTTCTATTGAAATGATCTCCGCTCCATAAGCAACTGCTTGCGCTAATTTCCCATGCGCAATCTTTCCTTCTGGTATTACGATAATACATTTCATTCCGAGGCGTGCCGCATATGCGGCAGCTGATGCCGATGTATTACCTGTAGATGCACAAATAATTGCCTCTGCCCCTTCTTCTTTCGCCTTTGCAACTGCCATTACCATGCCACGGTCTTTAAAAGAACCTGTTGGATTCGCTCCTTCATATTTCCCGTATAACTGAATTCCTAATTGCTTTGATATATTTAATAATGGAATCAGAGGTGTATTCCCTTCCATTAAGCTGACATCAGGTGTGTTTTCATTCACTGGTAAATAAGAAGCATACTGTTTTAATAGTCCTTTATACATATTGTTTTTCCTCCTCAATAATGTAGTAACTGTTTATTTCACTTGCGACATCTTCTATCGCCCCTAAAACTTGTTCGAATTGATATTTTGAAGTTCGATGCGTCACAACAACGACTTCTGCAAGTTCGCGATTTAAAGGTAATTGAATAACTTCTTTTAAACTTACAGAATAATTAACGAAACATTCCGTTACTTCTCGCAACATCCCTGGCTCATCTCGTAATGAAATACGTAAGAAATATTTCGAAACTACTTCTTCATCTCCTTGTAATTCGTAAGGCTCTGGTTCTTTTAACGCACTTTTATTTTTCGGAACTTGATTCATATTTTTAACGATTGAAATAATATCACTTACTACAGCAGAACCAGTTGGTAACTTCCCAGCTCCAGGTCCGTAAAACATCACTTCCCCTACTGCTTGACCGTGAACATACACCGCATTGAATTCATTATTTACATTCGATAACGGATGATGCCTTGGTAATAAAGTCGGTTCTACACTTAAATGAATGGCTGATCCTTGTTTCTCTGCTTTACCAATTAATTTCATTGTAAATCCTAATTTTTCGGCCATCTCTAAATCTTCTTTTTCAACCTTTCGAATACCTCTAACTTGAACATCATCTAAAGAAACATTCATCGAAAAACCTAAGTTTGCAAGAATTGCTACCTTTCTCGCAGCGTCTAGTCCATCTACATCCGCTGTCGGATCTGATTCTGCAAACCCTAATTTTTGCGCTTCCTGTAAAGCCTCTTCATACGACCATCCATTTTGACTCATCTTTGTTAACATATAATTTGTTGTTCCATTTACGATTCCCATTATTTTTTCAATTCGATCTGAAGCTAGCCCGTCTGATAATCCTCTTAATATTGGAATCCCACCGGCTACACTCGCTTCGTAACATAGGTCACATTCATTTTTATTTGCCAGTTGCAAAAGCTCCGCACCGTATACGGCCATTAAATCTTTATTTGCTGTTACAACATGTTTTTTATTTTGTAAAGCCGTAACAATATGCTGTTTTGCTTCTTCAATTCCGCCCATTACCTCTACTACAATATCAATATTTGAATCATTTAGAACTTCATCTACATTACTTGTTACTACGATTCCATCAATGCAAACATCACGTTCCTTTTCCAAATCACGTACAACGACTGTCTTTACCTTTACTTCATATCCTGTATCAAGAGCGATCTTTCGATAATGTTCTTTCAAAATATGGACAACACCACTTCCGACAGTACCTAATCCTAATACCCCAACATTAATAACGTTATTCATTTTCTAATCTCCTCCTAAATAGTTTAATTGTTACACCTGTGAATCACCTTACTCTGCTTTTTAATCATGCAGGTGGTGGTTATTTCCGTACGTACTAATCGTTTCATGTTACCGCACCTCCTTTCAAAGTAATAAAGTGAAACTTTAATCAGTGGGGATTTTGTCCATTCCTCACTGATTATTAGTTGAACCAATCGGGCTTTTACGGACAGTTGATCTCCCGTCTTACTCCCTCGCATCCGCCAAATTTTGAGATGGGAATCTTACTGACCGTTAATGCGGGATAAAAAAACACACTCATCCCTAGGAAAGGGACGAATGTGTTTTCGTGGTTCCACCCTTGTTCCAACCTAGACTTACTTTCTTCTAGATTGCTCAAGTTCAGATAACGGCTGATACCGTCAATAATTACTAGATTACTCGTTCACTATTGAAGTTCAAAGGTGGTAAGATCATTTCTCGTGTTAGGAAGCTCACAGCCTTGGCCTCCCTCTCTGTAAACCGTAAAAATGTTCTCATGTCCTTATCGTTACTTTTTCGCTCATGTTTATTTGTTAACTCATTATACTCGCATAAAAAACAAAATCAATGCTATTTTTTTAATTATTTTAAATTTTCAATCTTAAAAACTATAAAAAACACACTCATCCCTAGGAAAGGGACGAATGTGTTTTCGTGGTTCCACCCTTGTTCCAACCTAGACTTACTTTCCTCTAGATTGCTCAAGTTCAGATAACGGCTGATACCGTCAATAATTACTAGATTACTCGTTCACTATTGAAGTTCAAAGGTGGTAAGATCATTTCTCGTGTTAGGAAGCTCACAGCCTTGTCTTCCCTCTCTGTAAACCGTAAAAATCATCTCATGTCCTTATCGTTACTTTTTCGTTCATGTCTATTTGTTAACTCATTATAGTTATCAACTTTTTAAAAAGCAAGCCTATTTTTCTTCACAATTTTTAAGAATATGAATAATTATATTTTAAAATAATAAATTATCTAATACAGATGTATTCTCTTGCACATATATTCATCACATACAAATTAACAATATTCATAGTTAAAGTCTCACTCTAAAACGTTTAGAGTTTCATACTTCAACACTATATTTAAAAAATAATTTTTAATATAATCTTTCCCTATAACTTTCTTCTAAAGAACGTGCAACTTCCTCTTCTGAAGCATTCACTTTCGCATGCTCCATTAACATTTTCGGTGCTGAAGGTAGCTCTGTTTTATTTAACCATGACTCTGGATCCCACATTTTTGAACGAATAAAAGCTTTTGCACAATGAATATAGCATTCTTCTATTTCAACAACAATTCCAAGTAACGGATTGCGTCCATTCGCCTGCATTTCTTTCAAAATTTCTTCATCGTTCGTAATATATGCTTTACCGTTTATTCGGAGTGTTTCCCCAAGACCCGGAATAAAAAAGATTAACCCTACGTGCGAATTTGAAATTATATTTAAAATAGAGTCTATACGACGATTACCCGGTCTTTCTGGGATGATAATTTTATTTTCATTTAATACATATACAAATCCAGGTGCGTCTCCCCTCGGCGAAGCATCACACTCTCCGAATTTATTTGCAGTAGATAATACTAGAAAAGGCGATTTAGACAGGAAATCTACACAATGGTGATCAAGTGATGAAATAACTTTTTTCAAAGCCCGTTCACTTGGTTGCCCCAATATTTGTCGTAATTCTTCCTCAGTTGAAATTATTGATTTTATTTCCTTATTCTCTATCTTCACTAATAATCACTCCTTTTTCTTTATTTTCCCAAAATTCGATACAAATATTGTATAATAAAATTTGCAGAAAGGGGAATTAAAATGACAGAGTGGTTAACAATATTTGATCCTGAAAGAAATACACTTGGAAAGAAATTACGTGATGACGTGCATCGTGACGGTGATTGGCACGAAACATTTCATTGCTGGTTTGTAGAAAAAGATGCTGAGGATATGTTCTTATATTTCCAATTACGCTCTAATAATAAAAAAGAAGCTCCGGGTATATGGGATATTACATCCGCCGGACATATTATGCATGATGAAGATGTACTAATTGGCGGTCTACGTGAAATTGAGGAAGAACTGGGTCTTTCCTTCCAAACGAATGATTTAACATACAAAGGAATCTATAAAATAGATTATGAAATTTCAAGCCTTACTGATCGTGAGTTTTGTCATATGTATTTCCACAATGTAATAAAACCACTTCCATTTGCACCAGGTGAAGAAGTAGACGATGTGATGAAAGTACATGCGACTTCTTTTCTAGAACTATTAAGAAGAGAGATTTCATCTTTAACGACTAATTCTGTTTTAAACAATAATCCGATAACGATAACATTTGAAGATATTTATCCTTATGATCTTGAATACTATGAATTTGTTGTAGTGCAAGGACAAGAATCGCTAAACAAAAATAGTTTATAAAAAAATAGGACTCCCAGCTTACTTTATTCGGGAGTCTTATTTTTTTATTGCTCAAGTATCTTTAATTTTTTCTCTACTCGTATAAATAATCGTATAATTAATAACAGCATAACAATCATAATCGCAATCATTGTATGTGGATATCTAAACAGTATACTAATCACACTTCCAATTAATATCATGATGAATCCATTTTGTTTCATCACTTCTGCACTATACTTGTTACCTGCATCCCATAATTTCTTATTTTTCATAGATCGTTTCGTACGGTAACCATATGCTGCGTTAATATCCGTCGGTGGATTTTTTTGAAGAATAAGTGCCGCAAGTATAAATATAATACCAATCAATATGCTCATTCCTACGTTTACTAGTGCATCCATCAATTATATCCCCCCCTAACTTACACCTTCATTATACTATACAACTCTTAAAATTCCAATTATTAACATTTTTATTTTCTCTCTTTAGATGTCTGGAACATACTTGGAAGTGTTACAAAACGTGCCCCTTTCGTTTTTAACTGCGGAATGATTTTGTCTAGTGCATCGACAGATTCTTGCAAATGTCCACCTGGAGTCGAATGTTGAAGTATGACACTTCCTGGAAATGAATTCCCTAGCACATTATTTGTAATCGTATCAGCACTTACCCCTTTCCAATCAACTGTATCAACACTCCACTGTACAATCATAAAATTTTGCTCTGTCGCCCACTTCAATTGATTTTCAAGTATTTCACCGTATGGTGGACGTATAAACTTCGGTGCATAACCAGCTAAATGATTTAATATTTCTTCCGTTTTTATAATTTGATTACGGTATTCAGCCTCATTTACTTTCGCTAAATTCGGATGACTATACGTATGGTTACCAATTACATGCCCTTCATTCGCGATACGCTTTACTACATTCGGAAACTTTTCTGCATTTTCACCAAGTAAGAAAAAAGTAGCTTTTACATTATATTGTTTTAACTTATCTAAAATTTTTGGCGTAAATACTAAATCTGGTCCATCATCAAATGTAAGAGCTACTTCCGCTTTATTGTATGGTCCTGAAAATGCATACGCATATTTTTCAACCCATGAAAAAGGTGTCCATGACCCCCGATTCTCTTCCTTCACTTTGACTTGATCATTTTGCGGAACATTTAATACATACGGCACTGCGTCTATATAGTTTCCATAATAAAATGAATGATATGGCATATAAGCATACGAAACATTTCGTTCTAGTCCCCAATGAAATGGAACGAACATTTCTGGTGCGTAAAAATAATACATGATAAAAAACCTCCCTAAAATTTCATATGTGATTCATCTGTACTTTGTTAGAGAAATTCTTATTCATGAACAAAAATAAGACTGTCCGTAATTAGGACAGTCTTACTGCTTTATACAATTAATAAAGTGAAACTTTAATCAGTGGGGGTTTTACTGCCCGTTTATGCGGGATAAATCGATGTACTATCTTTCGGCAAAACTTTCACATGTTTTAAATAGCTTGTCACTTTGTCATCATCATCTTGCGGGTATTGATATCCATATGTGTTAGCAATTTCGTTCGCAACTTCCCTAAATAAATCACCCATTACAAAGAATGACTCCCATATATTTTCATATTCTGCATTTGAAAATGTCTTTCTAAATTGCTCCCACGTATCTTTTTCAAAATATTGCTCGAAATGCTTACCAAACTTTCCGGTATTCACTGTAAAATTTGTTTTCATGCCAATATGCCATTCTATCATTACGATTAACATATCTCGCATTGGGCCTTCAAGCATTCCTTTCGCATAAGAAAGTTCCTCGCGCCACAATCCTTTTCCTACATTTGTACTGCACCACCAAAATTCATTACAGCAATCCAAAAACTCTTTTTCTGTAGGATTTTTTATAACGTAATCTTTATCACTTGCTGGCGGAAATTCTCCAATACAATTGTCTTTATCCAGTAGTAATTTACTTAAACTATCCTGTCCAATAAATTTATTTATTAAATCAACTGGAACTAGCATTAAATCAATTCGATTCCCATCCATGAACTGCATTAAATACGGAAATTTCCCGTCTTTATCAGCTGGAAGTAACGACATTTCTTCCGGCATTTGCACAATCATTATTTCTCCAAATCTATTAATCCAACTATGATTACACGTAAAAGATTGTATATCTTTTACAACATAAATAATATCATAGTCTTGAAAACAATCTTTTTTCACATTTGGATTCACACGTGACCCATTCATGATGACAGCTCGAATTCTTTCATCCTCTTTTGCTGTATTTATAATTAAGTCTAACATTTCTTTTTCAGTTCTCATCTTCTTATAGCCTCCAATTTTTTAATATATAATATAAAGCTATGTAAATTGGAGGTCCACGAGCTAAATTCGTTGTACAAGATACACGTTATAATTTTTGAAACTTCTTTTTCATCCCTTTTTCCTCCTTACATTACTCTGTTACGACTGCCATTACAAACCCATCGTACCCTTTACTTCCTACAGTTTGAAGCGCAGTAGCACTTACACGTGGCTCAGTAGCTATTAATTCATAGAATCGGCGTATCCCTTGCACACGAGGGTCGCTGCTAGTATTGTCAATAACTTCTCCTTCACGTACTACATTATCCCCAATAATTACAGTACCCGGTCGTGATAGTTTCAGTGCCCATTCAAAATAAGCAGGGTTATTTTGTTTATCAGCATCTATGAAAATAAAATCAAATGGTTCATACTTCTCATTTTCTATTTGTCTTAAAGAATCTAACGCTAATCCTAATCGTATTTCAATTTTATCATTCAAATTGGCACGCTCAATATTGCTACGTGCAATTTCAGCATGCTTTTCACTTGCTTCTAATGTAACAATTCGCCCTCCAGATGGCAATGCTCTTGCAAGCCATATAGTGCTATATCCGCCTAGAGTGCCAATCTCTAAAATGTTACGCGCTCCTTGAATTTGTACTAATAGTTGTAAAAACTTCCCTTGAGTTGGCGATACATCATGTGCCGGCAAATTAGCTGAAGCATTTGCTTGAAGAACTTCTTCTAATGTAGAGTCTTTCGGTATTAATACATCACTCATATATTGATCAACAGCCGTCCATTTCTCAATCGTACTCATGGAAATACCATCCCCTTCAAGTTTTTCATGCTTTTCTACCATTCACTTCACATTATACCGACAATTCTGCTTTACATACAAAAAAATAAAAAGGGACACCCATTCCATTACAGAATAGATGTCCCTTCTTTGTTTATAAATTTATCCCTTACGGATTAGTAGACCAAAGTCCTGCTGATTTAATAAATGTACGTTTATTTAATTTCAGCTGCGCTACGATAAACTCTGCAATATCTTCTGCTTGCATTACTTTATCAGGATTTCCATCAGTTAATCCTAAATCTACAGCCATGTCAGTTGCTACTGTACTTGGTGTTAAAGCTGTTACACGAATGTTATGTTTACGAACTTCCATCGCTAACGATTCTGTTAAGCCAAGAACACCAAATTTAGAAGCACTATATGCACTTGTTACTGGTGCACCTTTTTGTCCTGCTGTAGATGAAATATTAATAATATCACCAGATTGTTGTTCAATCATACTTGGTAAAGCTGCACGAGTTGCATAGTATACACCCATTAAGTTTACTTGAATGATTTTTTCCCAATCAGCAACGTCTAATTCTAAAAACTTACCGAATTTAGAAATACCCGCGTTATTAATTAAAATATCGATAGATCCTAAACCATTTTTTAATGTTTCAATTGCAGTAGTTACCTCTTCATATGAAGATACGTCAGCAGTCGCAATAACAGCTTTTACGCCTTCTGCTTCTACTTCTTTCGCAACTGCTTTTAAGTTTTCTTCTGAACGAGCTAAAAGACCAACATTTACGCCTTCTTTCGCTAATGCGATCGCTACAGCGCGACCAATCCCTCTACCTGCTCCTGTAATTAAAGCATTTTTTCCTTGTAATAATTCTGCCAAGTGTAACACTCCTTAATCTTCTCAGTTGTTTATTATATTAAAAGTGTATCTATGTTTATGTAAAAAGGCAATGATGCACTTTTATGTGCGTAGGTTACTTATAGGTAACTATAGTAATGGTAAATGCATTTTTCTTCATGATTTGGAATACGCACAATAAATTCTGTACCATTTCCCTCTACACTCTCAACTTTTATTTTTCCTTGATGAAGGTCGAGTACTTTTTTTACAATTGCTAGACCTAATCCACTTCCTCCATAAGCACGGTTTCGTGAAGAATCCGCTTTATAAAAACGTTCAAAAATATGTTGTTTCTGTTCTTCGGATATACCAATTCCCGTATCATGAATACTTACTTCCAGGAATTCCTTATGTTCTTTTAAATGAATTGTAATCGTGCCACCATTTGGTGTGAATTTAATACTGTTATGAATTAAATTAATCCATACTTGGCTCATACTTTCTTTGTCTGCAGTAACACACACTTTATCCATATCAAGATCTAGCTCAAGTCCTTTTTCATCCCAAAGAGGCTCACTATTTAACACAATTTGTTTCAACTGTTGATCTAATCGATAAGTAGCTCTTTCTGGTGAATACTCCTCTGACTCTAAAAGTGTTAGCTTCAATAAATTTTGACTCAATTTAGATAATCGCGTTGTTTCAGTTTCAATAATAGTAAGATAATGTTTTCTTTTTTCAACTGGTAGATTATCATCTTGTAGCGCTCGAGCAAATCCCTTAATAGATGTTAATGGCGACTGTATTTCATGAGAAACATTCGATACAAATTCTTGTCTCATTTTCTCCATTGCATTAAGTTCATCCGTCATATCGTTAATACTTTTTACAAGCACACCAATTTCGCCATCATACTTTTCTTCATTCCGTATTTTTACAGAGAAGTCCCCTTTTGCAATTTTTTGTATCGGTTCAATGATCGTCCAAATCATCGCCTCTCGCTTCGGTCTCATTAAAATTCCGATTAATGTCCAAATAAGAACGATAAAAACAAAGCCGACCATATCACTAATTAGAAAAGTAATAAAAGGCGATACGTTTATTTCAAAAGCTTTCATTACACTAGACGATACAAAAAAGGCTATTGACCAAATTATAGTAAGAAAAGTAAAGAGCGCTACTATCGCCCCCATTACTTTTAACATCTTCATCTTACTCATTCTTTCTCTTTTTCTCATTTACTTACCTCTAAGCGATACCCTAAGCCCCTTATCGTCCTTATACTAAACTTCGATAACTCTTCTTGAAACTTTTCACGCAACCGATTAATATGAACGTCTAGCGTGCGTTCATTCCCTTCAAAATCATATCCCCATACGTCTTCTATTAATTGCTCTCTTGAACAAGTTCTCCCCGCTTTAGATCCTAATGTAAAGAGCAACTCAAATTCTTTTAGCGGCAGCGTCACCGTTTGTTCTCCAACGTTAACTTCAAATGTTTTACGATTTAACAGTACATTCCCAACTTGAATAGATTGCGATACTGTAATTTGGTAACGTTTCAATAATGCCTTCACTCTCACAACTAATTCTAAAGGATCAAATGGTTTTACAAGATAATCATCTGTTCCGAGGTGAAATCCTTTTACTTTTTGAGATGTTTCACCTTTAGCAGTCAGCATAAGAATTGGGATATCATAGTATTTTCTTAATTCATAACATAAATCAAACCCATCCATATTTGGCATCATAATATCAATAATCGACATATCAACTTTCACTTCTTCTATTTTTCGAAGAGCATCTAATCCATCAACGGCCTCATATGTTTGAAAACCTTCTCGTTCCAAAAATACAGAAACAAGTTCTCTAATGTGCGGATCATCATCTACAATTAAAATTTTGGGTATCAAGGAATCATATCCTTTCTGCTTAACATACTTTTTAGCACTCTAAAATCAACAATCAGTGAAGTGCCCCTTCACTGATTGTTTTCATTCTATAATGCTCCTTCTTTAATTTTCAATTGTTGCATTGCAAATTCACGGTACATGTCATGTGTCCGTAATAACTCATCATGTGAGCCACTTCCTGTAAGATTCCCTTTTTCAATAAAGATAATTTTATCTGCATCTACAACAGTAGAAAGTCTATGCGCAATAACTAAAGTTGTTCTACCTTTCATTAAGTTATTTAACGCCTTCTGAACAACCGATTCCGATTTACTATCAAGACTTGACGTCGCTTCATCTAACATAAGGATTTGCGGGTTTCGTAGTAACGCTCGAGCAATCGCAATTCGTTGTCTTTGCCCTCCAGAAAGCTTCACACCACGCTCTCCAACTTCTGTTGCGTATCCACTTGGTAAATCATGAATAAACGCATCAACATACGCCATCGCTGCTACTTTTTCAATTTCTTCATCCGTCACTTCACCCTCAACACCGTAGCAAATATTATCACGAATCGTTCCATCAATTAACGGACTATCTTGTGAAACGTAACCAATTTGACGTCGCCATGATTGTAATGAATATGCTGTAATTGGTTCTTTCCCTAATTTTATGAAACCACTAGTCGGCTCATAAAAACGTTCTAACAGCGAGAATAAAGTTGTTTTTCCACTACCACTTGGTCCTACAATCGCTGTTACTTTTCCAGATTCAATCGTGAAGTCGATATTTTTCAACACTTTCTCTTCTTCGTTATACTCAAAATGTACATTTTCAATAACGATCGACTGCTTCGCATTTGTAACATTCATACCTGTCTCATGATCTTCTACTTCATATTCTAAAATCGTATTAATTCTTTCGGTTGCACCAATTGCTTTTTGGAACTGAGTAAAGAACATTGATAACTGACTCATTGGCATAATAATTTGAACCAAATACAAAATAAATGCTACAAGTTCACCTGTTGTTAATGCACCACTAGAAACTCGCATTCCACCATACCCTACGATAATAACAAGCAATGCCATTAAAACAAACGACATAACAGGTGAAATTAATGCTTGCACTTTTCCTTCTTTCAAACCAAATTGCAATAATTTTTGGATACCTGTATTACCTGTTTCATATTCTTTTTTTTCCGTATTTGAAGATTTTACTAAACGAATTTCTGATAGTACTTGTGTTAATACACTAGTAAAAGAAGCCGTTTCATCTTGAAGTGCTTTTGAAATCTTATACATTTTCCGTCCAAGTGGAACTAAAATTAGTACCGATAATGGAATAACCGTTAAAAGTAAAATTGTCATTTTCCAGTCTAAAACAAATAATACAATTAATGACCCAATAATTGAGATACCGCCTGTTAATAAGTTTGACAAATGCTCAGAAATTAATGTTTTAACAACACCTGTATCATTTGTCATACGACTAATTGTATCTCCCGTTCTGTTTTGATCATAATAAGACACTGGTAAAATAAGTACCTTTTTCCACAATCGTTCCCTAAGTCCAGCCACAATTTTTTGTCCAATATAATTCAGTAAATAAATAGACAATCCCGCAGCAATTGTTTGAATAATAAAGAATGCAATTAATCCAACAATTTGTCCCATACTAATTGAAGAAAGTGAAAAATTATCAACTAAACCTTTTGTCAGCATTGGAATAAACAAACTCGCTCCAGTAGAAAGTAAGCTCATTATTAATGCAAAAATAAGAATGCCTTTCGGTGGATTTGTATCTTGAATGAGACGTAAAAACTGCCTCCAATTCCCTTTTTTCTTTTCTGTATTCCTAACTTCCATTGTCGTTCATCTCCTCGTTATAAACAAAACTATTCTTTCTAAAACTAGAATACGCTATAAATGTAAACTGAATGTAAACACACTTTTTTCTAATTTTACAAAATATACATATAAACTCATCTTTACAACAAGTATAAATATCTGATATTATTACCTGGTACTTATTATTATTCTATGTAAATTATAGACTACGCATAGAAAATATATAACTAATTTTATCAATTAGCTAATTTAAAACACTATATAAATCTCCAGCATTGAAAGGAGTATCCTTTTTGCAAACAAATACACATTCCGAAAAGGAAACAATCATTTTTATTCATGGATTAGTTGGAAATCGCCGCGCCTTCAAAAAAGAGCATAAACGATTTTCTGCCTCCTACAACATTATAACTTATGATTTATTAGGTCACGGCGACGATAAAGGAGAAGCTATCGACTTTTCAATACAGCGCCTCGTAGATCAATTATTGAACTTGTATGAAAAAGAGGGAATTAAAAAGGCTCATATTTGTGCTCTAAGCTATGGCTGTTATATCTCTACGACATTTGCACAAATGCATCCAGGAAAAGTATTGAGTATTTGTCATATTGGTGGACATTATAATAACCCTTCCCGTTTATATAATGTTTTTCAGAAATTTTGGGAAAAACGTGGTGATGAATATTCATCTTGGCTTTCTCAGTATGCTAGTACTATTTTTCCAAGTGGAATACTAAGGGCAAATCCGTTCGCTGTTATTTCACGAAATATTTATTACCGTTTCGGATTACAATTACACTCGTCCATTATTGCTGAGTCATTACGACACCGCTTAGAATTCGACTTAAAATCTAAATTAAAAGCACTTCCCCATCCTATATTATGGGTGATGGGAGAACATGATCATCTCTATAAATCTTGTCTCTTTGATTTGAAGTCCATTCTTCCGAACGTTTTATATAAAGAAATTCCATTAGCAGGTCATGCAGCAAACTTATTCCGTCCAAACTATTTTCATGATTTATATGCTAAGTTTTTGCATGGAAAATTGACATAAAGTGAAACTTTAATCAGCGGGGATTTGTCCATCCCCGCTGATTATTATCCCGCAAATAGCAGGATAAATACTACTATACTGTTAGTTTATCCAACTATGAAAAAGGCTTCCCAAGTTTCCCTGGAAAGCCTTTTCTCTATACGAAAAGTATATAAAATACTTTTTCTTAGTATGCTTTTGTGTAACCTAATAGGTGCTTACTCCAGTAAGAGTTGCTTACAGAGCTAATGCGTACACCAGTTGCGTCAGTTTCTGCACTGATGAACTGTCCATTACCTAAGTAAACGCCCATGTGAGAAGGACCTGATTTATAAGTATTTTGGAAGTATACTAAATCACCTGGTTGTGGACTGTTAGTCTTTGTTTTAGAGCTCCAGTATCCAGCAACTGTTTGACGAGCGCCTTTATGACCAGTTTGATTTAATACGTAGTGAATGAATCCACTGCAGTCAAAACCAGCAGGTGTTGTACCAGCAGTTCTGTATGGTGAACCATTTAAAGATCTAGCGAATCCAGCGATTGAAGATGTATCTCCACCTGTTGGTGCTGTTGGTTTTTGTACTTGGTTCGTACCTTGGTTCGTACCTTGGTTACCACCAGTAACTACATTGTTCACTCCGCCTTTTACAAACTTAACAAAGTCTGCACTTACGTAACCAGTGCGGCCATTATGGTTAATTTTATACCAACCATTTTCAGCGCCAGTAACGTTTAATACTGTACCGTTTGTTACCCCACCAATTACAGGGTTATATGTAGCTGGACCTGTACGTACTTTTAAAGCACCTGTGTTAACAACATATGATCCACCAGTTTGAACTGTAGTAGTATTGTTGTTGTTGTTTGTAGTTGGTTGCTGAGTTTCGTTAGATACAGCTGAACCACCTTTTGTTACGAAGTCTTTACTTACGTATCCAGTTCCACCATTGAAGTTAATTTTAAACCAATCTTGAACTTCACCTACAACTTGAACTGTTTTTCCTTTATTTACAGAACCTAAAACAGTATGAGATGCACTTGGGCCTGTACGTACGTTTAATGAAGAAACGTTTACTGTGTAAGTACCTGTTCCTTGCTGAACAGTAGTAGTAGTTCCTTTGTTGCCACCAGTTGTTACGAAGTCCCCACTTACATAACCTGTTTGACCGTTTACACTAACTTTGAACCAACCGTTTTCTTGTCCAATTACTTGAAGTACTTGACCTGATTTCACTTTAGAAATAACGTTATGTCCTGTACCAGCACCTGAACGTACATTTAATACATCAGCTGTTACTGTGTATTTTAATTCAGAAGTTGTTTCTACCGTTTTTGTTTCAGTTACAGTCGTTTGAGTTTGAGTTTGTCCATTGATTTCTTTTAGCGCATCATTTGAAACTTGTGCATGAGCAGAATCCATTCCAGGAACTGCTACACCTACTACAGATGCTGCTGCTAAACCTGCGATTACTTTTTTCATAAGTTGTCTTTACTTCCTTTCCCTACTATCCTCTTGAGAAAACTATAAACTTAGTACTTTACAATATTATCAAAGTAAAATATTCATCCAGTTCCATTTTTTAGCAAGAGTTTTATTTTTCACACATCATTTATTTTAAACGATTGAAGTGAATTTAGTGTGAACTTCATGTGAACTTTATCATTAAACAGTGTGTTTTTGCAATGCTTTTTTCAAATTTCTTATGTATTTCATTGAAAATTCGACATTCCATTCATTATCTTAATATATATTTTTCTTTTGCTATCCACTTTAAAAAACTCTATTAATCTAATACAATGCAAAGAATGTATTTTCTAGTAAAGTCCCTTCCATGAAGCATACTCTTATCATGACAAAAAAATGCTTTTTTTATCAATAGTATAATATTTTCAGAAAACTATTTTTGATATTATCCATCGTTTTTAAAAGATTTGACGATTTGTAAGATTTAACTCCAAAAATTCTGTTCTAATTTGACGAAAATACACATTCCACTATCTATTTTTCACTATCTATGGAATTTTCAGGATATTTGTATTATCATATATAAAGTAGGATTTTAATCCATATAAATTTTATTCACCCCACACTGAAACCAATCTAACTTTTACAGGTCGGTCATTGAATTTTGATATGGAAGCCTTACTGCCCGCAAATAGTGAGATAAAAAAAGGAGATATATTTATGAAAAACATAATAGATGATCCTATAAATAAAAATATAGAACTGTACTATGCTTTTTTTCAATTCGTTTCAATTATAACATTACAAAAAGTATCAACTATTGAAACACGTAAAAACAAATTAAAAAATCAGATGAAAAATTCCTACAAAAAAAATCCTTACTACTTATAAAAGGTGAACAGATTATATCTCTGTTCACCTTTTATTTTTTATTTTATTTGTAAATTTTCACACGAGTTTCTAATGGCTGATATTCTTTATCTCCTGCCGAAACTACCGGTTTACCAAATGGCATTTGCGCAGTTAACTTCCAGTTTTCAGGTACATCCCATTCTTTTTTTACTTCCTCATCAATCAACGGATTATAATGCTGTAGTGTAGCACCAAAACCTTCAATCTCTAATGCTGTCCAAATGGCAAATTGCAACATTCCAGAAGATTGCTGAGACCATGTAGGAAAATTATCTTTATATAGTGCAAAGTTCTCTTGCAAACTTTCTACTACTTTACTATCTTCGAAATACAAAACTGTTCCATAGCCACTTTTAAATGCATTCATTTTCTCTTCAGTAGGTGCAAAATTATTTTCAGGCACAATTTTTCGTAACGTTTCTTTCGTAACATTCCATAATTTGTCGTGTTGTTCACCTAGTAATACAACAACTCTTGCACTTTGAGAATTAAAAGCCGAAGGTGTATGTTTCACAGCATGATAAATCACTTCTTGAATTCTTTCATCAGAAACTACTTGCTCTTTACTAATCGCGTAAATAGATCTTCTGTCTTCAATTGCTGAGTAAAAATCTTTTGCCATTACAATTCCCTCCAATTTTCATTTGAGGCAGTATCATATGTACGAAGCATATAATGCCTCTCGAACTTATTATTAATAAGTTCTTAACTTAATAATATCAACAAACAAAAACAAACTCAAATGATATCACTTGAGTTTTCACTTCCTATACGTCAAAGAATAAAAAAACAGTTTATTGTCACCAAAATCAAGGTTCAATAAACTGTCTGTCTTATTTTTATAACAATCTAAATTACTTCTTTCTTCACCTAATTAAGCAATTGAAATGCATAGGACATTAATTTATTTGTTTCTGTAAAACGTTTTGTTTTACTTTTTGTCCCCATAACAACTGTAATAATGCGATTATCACCTTGTTTTGCAGTACCTGTAAAACAATACCCTGCGCTATCTGTAAATCCTGTTTTTAATCCGTCTATTCCTTCTATATATAAAGCTTTATTATTTTTGTTTAACATCTCATTTGTGCTTGTAACATTAACATTATTAAATGCTAACTGACTTTGACGTAAGTGAGTCACTTCTAATATCTCTGGATAGTCTTTTATAAGATGATACGCTAATTTTGCTACGTCAGCTGCTGTCATTTTTGTTTCACTTCCGTCGGGCTCCTGCAATCCGGAAGCATTCGCGAATTTAGCTTTATCTGACATTTCTAACTGCTTTGCTTTTTCATTCATAAGTTGAACAAAGTTTTTTTCTGTCTTAGCTACATGTTCCGCTAAAGCGACAGCCGAATTATTAGCCGATTCAATCATTAACGCATGATATAAGTCCTTAACAGTTAATGTATCATTTGCTTGCATCGGGATTTTTGCACCCTCTGTTTGTGCCGACTTTGCACTTATTTTCACTGGATCTTCCCAGTGGACTTTCCCATTATGTATACTCTCTAAAACGAGATATGCTGTCATCATTTTTGACATACTAGCAGGGGCAACAGCTTCATTTTCATTATTTTGATAAATAACTTCTCCATTACTCGCATCGATAATAATAGCTGCTTTTGCATCAATTTCTGGTGGTATATATTTTGGTGGAACTACTTTTTCAGATAGCCCTGTTTTAGGTAGCTCTGCCACTTGTAAAGGCTGAGTATCTACATTTGTTTCACTCTTTTGAACTCCTTGGAAAAAGAACCAACATATACCCAGAATTACTACTAACAGGATTGTTAATCTTCCCCATTTTAACCGCTTCATTCTAAAACTCCTTTAACAAACCTTTTATACACTCATGTTTAACCATAACAACAATTACTTTATATCGTCAAGGTAAAAAGCATATTTATTCATCTATAACAATTATAATTTCAACCTCGTTCTCTTTTTCATATGTGTTACACTAAAAACAACGAAATATAAGAATATTCAATTACTTTTAAACACAAAAACACTATATAATAGAAAGGATTTATACAAATGATACTTCCAAAAGCATTAAAATATGGCGATACAATTGGCATCTACTCTCCCTCTTCACCAGTAACCTATACTTCTCCAAAGAGATTTGAGCGCGCAAAATTATACTTAGAACAGAAAGGTTTTCATATATTAGAAGGTTCACTAACAGGTCAATATGATTATTATCGCTCCGGGAGCATTAAAGAGCGTGCTGAGGAATTAAATGACTTGATTAGAAACCCTAACGTCTCTTGTATCATGTCGACAATTGGGGGACTGAATTCAAATTCATTATTACCTTATATTGATTATGAGACTTTTCAAAAGAATCCTAAATTAATGATTGGCTATTCAGACACAATAGCATTATTACTAGGTATTTATGCAAAAACAGGAATTCCTACATTTTATGGTCCAGCACTTGTTCCTTCTTTTGGTGAATTTGAGCCTTTCGTAGATTGCACGTACAAATATTTTGCGGATACTTTATTAACTGATCAACACCTTCCTTACAACATAAACCAGCCGTTATTTTGGTCAGATGAATTTATTAATTGGGAAGAAAAAACGAAAGAAAAAGATCTTCGACCGAACAATTGGATTTCAGTAATGGGCGGAAAAACTACTGGACGTATTATTGGTGGGAATTTAAATACTATACAAGGTATTTGGGGTAGCCCCTATATGCCACTTATTCAAGATGGTGACATTCTCTTTATTGAAGATAGCTCAAAAGATGCAGCTACTATCGAAAGAAGTTTTTCATTACTTAAAATTAACGGCGTTTTTGATAAAGTTTCAGGTATCATCCTTGGAAAACATGAGCAATTTGATGATTGTGGTACAAATAGAAAACCTTACGAAATATTATTAGAAGTATTACAAAATCAAAAACTTCCTTTTCTAGCCGATTTTGACTGTTGTCATACTCATCCAATGATTACTTTGCCAATAGGTATTCAAGTAGAGATGGATGCAACAAATAAAACGATACAAATTATAGAACAGTGGAAAATCTAACTCTACTAGCTCTATTATTTTCAGCTCTAAAGCTACGCATTGCCTTCTATTGTTTTACATTAGAAGACATGATACTATATATTTTGGAATGTGAAGAAATAAACAAAAATCATTTCAATATGCCTTTTATATATAATAAGAAGCTATTGATTATATACATCGAGTTTACATACGTGTATATAAAGTAAAAGAGAGTGAATATATGAAACCAACTATTAAAAACTATGTATTTTTACATGTGGCCTTCTTGATATATTCTATCATTATGGTTTACATGAAATGGGCATCTCAATTCCCTGTTGCATCAATTTCATTTTTTATTGCTTACTTCGGACTTGTTGTACTTTTATTCGGATATGCAATTCTATGGCAACAAGTCATTAAGAACTTTGAAATTTCTAGAGCATATTCACACCGTGGGATTATCATACTATGGTCAATGCTTTGGTCAGTATTCCTGTTTGGAGATACGATACAGTGGAATCACATACTTGGCGCAGCTATTATTATCGTCGGAATTGTGGTGGTGACAAAAGATGAATAGTTATATGTTATTATTGATATTTGGGATAATTTTAGCCAATTACTCACAAATATTATTAAAAAAGGCTACTTTACAACAATACGATTCTAGAATAAAAGAATATGTGAATCCTTATGTTATCATCGGCTACTTTTTATTTGTAATTAATGCCGGATTAAATGTGATCGCCTTAAAGGGCATGGCATTAAAGCAAGCATCTGCATTAGAATCATTAAGTTATATCATCATTTTAATTTTCAGTTGGTACTTCCTAGGGGAGAAAATCACGAAACGAAAAATCATTGGCAACATTATTATTGTCATTGGTGTAATCATCTATTGTATTCAATAACAAAAAGATCCGTTTATGATAAACGGATCTTTTTGTTATTGCCCTAAATTTTGAACCTTATCTTTCAAATCACGAACTTGTTCTATCGTCTGCATAAGCTCAGAGTTTTTAAACTGCTCTACATTCATTTTTCCTTCCTCTATCTTTGTCATAGATGTATCAATTAATGTATTTAACTTTTCATTATAACCGACGATTTGCTGGTGAAGATCCTTCGCTACATCTGGTGGTGTTAATTCATTAAAAGCTGGTATATCTTGTTTAATTTCAGTAAGTTTCGTTTCTAGTTCTTTCCGGGCTTCCCCATCATTAACGGCCTTTTCTGCTAATGCTGGCGCTTCATTTGCAAATGCACTTATTTCATTTACATAGTCTGTCGCTTTTTGAGCGTAATCTATGGAGTTCTTCCCTTCCTCTACTAGCGAACATCCCATCAAACCAATTGAAACTACAATTGAAAGTAACATTGTTTTTGTAAACTTCATTTTTACCTCCTAAATAATTTCCATACTTTTATTCATTTATAAACACTTTATTTTCTTCTTATACACTTTATCACATCATATCTTATTTTTTTAATCTTCCTCTTATACATTCTAGAAAAATCATTATTATCCTGTTCAACATGTACCTCGAAACTATCTTCATTTAAATATAAAAACAGACATACTTATTTTAAGTACGTCTGTTTTCCAGGTACGTATAGCTCTCACTAATTAAAGTTTCTCTTTATCCTCTCACATGCCCTATTACTGTTATAATATCTATGTCTATATGTACACTAATAATATCTTCTATAATGTCCGTATATCCTTGACCTAAAGGTGTTCCGTAATGTAATAAAATTTCTTTTTTTTCATAAACTGACTTCGGTACTGTAAAAATAAATTTCCTCATATTCCGCTCATCAGCAGGCTCCAGTATTAAAACAATGCCATCCTCTTCAAACATATAATCACGCCTTCCAACAATCCATTCACTATGGCTCAAGTATTGCCTTGAAAGGATAGGTTTTAAACACCCTTTCTAACAATATATAACCATTTCATGATCAAATAGCTTATACGGCTTATATGATTTCACCACAAATACAAAAAAACACAAACCTTGAACTACCAAGAATTTGTGTTTTTTTGCATTTCATTCCTATATACCTTTATCAAGCTCATATAACCTACGATATTTCTCATTTTCTTTCAGTAGCTGTTCGTGACTACCTTGCATAGCGATTTGGCCACTATCAAGGAAAATAACTTCATCTACATGTTCAATTCCTACAAGATGATGTGTAATCCAAATAACAGTCTTTTCTTCTGTTGCAGAAAACATTGTTTCTATTAAGGCTAATTCCGTTTTAGGGTCTAAACCGATAGTTGGTTCATCAAGCACAATAATCGATGCTTCTTGCATAAGAGTTCTTGCAAATGCTACCCTTTGCCTTTCTCCGCCAGAAAACCTCTTTCCCATTTCATGCATTTTTGTTTGTAATCCATCAGGAAGAGAAGCAATGTGCGGCGCTAGCTGTGCTTTCTCTAAAGCTTTCCATATCTCTTCATCATTAGCCTCTGGTTTACCGATCCGCACATTATTTCCAATTGTCGTATCGAATAAATGTGGTTTTTGGTTTAATACAGAAATATATTTTGACAAAAAATCCGTATGAGCTTGTTCACCATTCAATATAACTTGCCCACTCACCGGACGTAGCGCACCAGTTAACAGTTTTAGTAAAGTAGATTTTCCTGTTCCACTTCTACCTAAAATAGCAATTTTCTTTCCTGCCTTTATTTGCAATGATACATCTTTTAATACAGGTTCATTACTATCCGGGTAATTATACGACACATTACTCAGTTCAATATCTACATGTTTTGATACAACGTATTCCTTATTTACAGGTAACTCCTTACCACCATCCAAAGTGCTCTCACTTTCTACGCCATTAAGCCGATGAGCAGATTCTACATAAGATGGAATTCGATCGATAGCATCTGATATAGGGATAAGCGCATTTGTCACAGATAATGTCATTAATACGAAAGCTGCGATAACTGTAGGTGCAATCTGTTCACTTGCCGCTGCATTTCCAGTCCATATAATCATTGAAATGACTACAATACCTACTGTTAAGTGAATGAGACTGTCTCGAATATGGTACCAGCGTTTCACTCTCTTTTCTGTCTTTAACAACTGGACATTTTGCGCTACATACTCATTAATAAATTCATCTTTTCTACCACTCGCCTGCCAATCAGATAACCCAAATACAGCATCTGTCAATTGTTGATACAAACGATTTCTTCCTCGCTTCAAAGCAACATGATGTCGTTTCATCAAAAGTAGTGATACGAATGGGAGAAGAAAAACAATAACAGCTAACATACAAGCTGCGATAAGTGCAAATACTAAGTCAAATGCACCTATAACAATTACGAAAATGCTATATACAACTAACGCTAATATACTAGGGAATATTGTACGTAAATATAGATTCTGTAAATGTTCTATATCATCAGACAATACACCTAGTACATCACCAGTTTGAAATCGAGAGCGTAAAAATAACGCCTGTGGTTCTACAATTCTATATAGTTTTGTTCTCATTTTTTCTAAAATTCGTAGAACGACGTCATGCCCTACTAAACGCTCTAAATAATGAAAGACAGCTTGCCCTATACTAAACGCACGCGTTGCAACTATAGGAACATATACAGCCATTACATTTTCTGGTCTGAGAGCAGATTTAGAAATTAAATAACCTGAAATGAAAAGTAGCATCGCACCTGAACTAACTCCAAGAAGCCCGAGGAAAATAGTCAACGTCATTCTACCTTTATTTTGCTGTATATAAGGTTTAATCCAATTACTCATCGCTCTCCCCTCTCTTCCCTATGAAAATGTAATGTCTCATTCTTTAAAAGTTCTTCATATGTTCCACTTTCTTTAGTTTCCCCTTTATTTAAAATAAGAATATGATCCATTTGCTTCATCCAATGCAGACGATGCGTTGCAAGAAATACTAACTTACCTTCAAACAGACGTAACATCGATTGCTTTATTTCAAATTCAGTTTCAATATCAAGATGTGCTGTAGGTTCATCTAATAAAATGATTGGCTTTTTACTTAAAAGTGCACGTGCCATAGCGACACGTTGTTCTTGTCCGCCACTAAGCATACGTCCACCTTCTCCAATTCTTTCGTACATCCCATGTGGTAATGATGCAACGAGCGAACGAAGACCAACTTCATTAATAACTCTCTCAACTTCTTCATCAATTGTATTCTTTTCATAGAAACAAATATTATCTTTTAATGAAAGCGGAAAAATATAAGGTTGCTGCGGAATATAAGCAATATTTTTTTGCCAATCTTCTCGAGTAGATTCACCAATTTCCACACCATTTACTAACATCTTCCCACCCGAAGGCGGTAGAAATCCTGCTAACACATCGATTAACGTTGATTTCCCTGCCCCACTTTCACCAATAATGCCTATAGCACCGTTACCTTGCCAAGTAAAATCAATTCCCTCTAATATAGCCTTTTCAGATTCATCATTATTTACTTTTACATCTTGTAATTTCAAACTACTAGAAGAATTCCATACTATATCTACATTTGAATCTTTCTTTTCTATTTCTTTTTGTTTCTGTAAAATTTCTTCTATTTGCTCCATTGCAAGTTGTCCATCTAATGTAGCATGATAATTCGCTCCAACTTGCTTAATCGGCAGAAAATATTCCGGCGCTAAAATTAAAATCGTAAGAGCTGGCAACAGTATAATTGTCCCATCTATTAACCGTATCCCTAATCCAACTGCTACAAATGCAATTGATAAACTCGTAAAGAAATCTAATGCAAAAGAAGAAAGAAAAGCAACTCGCAAAGTACGCATCGTTGCTTTTCTATATCGTTTACTTACTTTTTCAATCTTTCCTTCGTGCTGTTTACTTTTCCCTAAATACTTTAATGTTTCTAATCCTTTTAACGTATCTACAAAATGATTAGAAAGTACACGATATGTCTCATATTGGCTATCCGCCATTTTCTGCGCTGCTAATCCTAGAAGGATCATAAATATGATCACAATTGGAATCGTTACAACTAAAATGATTCCAGACTTAATGTCCAGTGTAAAAACATATAGAACAATTAGCCCTGGAACGATACTACTTCTAATCATTTTAGGAATTGTCAATTCAATATATGTTTTAAATTTCTCAATACCTTCTATCGATAAAGTAACCAGATGACCAGTCCCATTCGTTTGGACAAATCTCGGCCCTAACGTAAAATATGCTTCTATTAACTGTTTACGTAATGCAAATCCTGTTTTTTCAGCGAAACGCTCAACCAATATTTGCGATGTTCGCACTAACATTTGGCGTGCTGCAAACGTGATCCCAAAATAAACAGTTTCATTTAGCACAGCTTGCACTGTTTCTCCATGAAATAAAAATGTGATTGCTCGTGCTAAAAATACTGTCTGCGCAATGATACTACACGCCTCTAAAATGCTAATAAGACTTAAAGTTACATATAAAACTCGGCTACCAGGATACGACGGAAGTCCTCTTTTTCTTTTCATTAGTACTCCAAATCTTTGTCTGACTTAACAGGTTGTCTAAATACATAGAAACTCCATATTTGACTACCGATAACAAACGGTAAAATAGCAAGAGAAAAATAGCTCATCAATTTTAATGCATAAGGTCCTGATGCCGCATTATAAATTGTCAAATCATTTACCGCTCCTAATGAGCTAATCATGACACGCGGGAACATACCGATGAACACACTTGCACTTAACAAAATGATTGTTAAACTCGTCATAAAGAAAGCCCAACCATCTCTTCTTCTTTTATTTAATAAAGTAGAAACAAATAGCGCTACAAAAGCTCCAATTGGAACCATTAGCCACTCTGAACCATGTGCGGTGAAAATATCTGTTTTCCATAACCCTACAGCTGCAAAAACAAGAAGTGTTATTAATGCAAAAGGTGCAATCTTTGTCGCGGCAATACGTGCGCGTTCTCGTAATTTTCCTGTTGTACGTATAGTAAGGAATTGCAAACCATGAACAATACATAGAAGAAGAAACATAACTCCCCCAAGTAACGCAAATGGGTGAAGTAATTTCATAAATCCGCCTACCATATTTTTACTTCCATCAATTGGTACACCTGTCATAAAGTTTGCGATTGCAACTCCCCAAAGTATAGGAGGTAGCAAACTTCCAATAAACATGCCCCAATCCCAGAAACTCTTCCATTTATGATTTTCTATTTTCGCACGGAATTTAAAGGAAACACCTCTTATAATTAATGCAAGAAGCATAAACACAAATGGAATATAAAACCCACTAAATAAAGTTGCATACCAGTGCGGGAATGCCGCAAACATAGCGCCACCAGCACAAACAAGCCATACTTCATTTGCGTGCCAAAACGGCCCAATTGTATTTAAATATATACGTTTTTCCAAATCGTTTTCCCCTAAAAACCTTGAAACGATTCCTACACCAAAATCGAAACCTTCAAGTACAAAGAAGCCAACGAATAAGGTTGAGATAATTAGAAACCACAACTCATTAAGAGATAACATACTCTTCCTCCTTATCAAATGGATCATGGCTTTGATAATCCTTTTTCGTTTTCTTATTCGCATGTCCTTTAATGATACGAACGAATAAGTAAACAGTAATTCCTCCAACAATTAAATATAGTGATGTGAATGAAACAAGAGAGAATAATACTTCTCCAAATGAAACGTTTGGAGATACAGCATCTTCTGTTTTCATAACACCGAAGACAACCCAAGGCTGACGTCCCATTTCAGTCATAATCCAACCTACTGTATTACCGATAAACGGTAGTGCAATTGCATATACCATTATTTTTAAATACCAAGGGTTTTCAGTTAAGCGATCTTTTCTTGATAAGAACCAGCCGTACATTCCTAAAAGAAGCATGAATGTTCCACTCATTACCATCGCTCTAAAACTCCAGAACATAGTATGTACTGGCGGAATATAATCTCCAGGTCCATATTTTTCTTCATATTGTTTTTGAATTTGATTCATCCCTTCAACTTGACCGCTAAATTTATCGTATGACAATAGACTTAGCATATAAGGGATTTGAATTTCAAACGAATTTTCTTTCTTCTCTGTATCAATTTTTGCAAATACTGTAAATGGAGCTGGATCCTCACTCGTATTCCATAATGCTTCAGCTGCTGCCATTTTCATCGGATGTGTCTTAATTAAATTTTGTGCTTGTGCATGACCGAAAAATAATACCAATGCAGTTGTAATTGTTCCAACAACGATAGAAACTCGGAACGATTTTTTAAACACCGCAGTTTCTTGACCTTTTGATATTTTCCATGCACTTACACCTGCAATAAAGAATGCACCAGTTGCAATTGCCGCTGTGATTGTATGTGGGAATTGCACCCATAATTGTGGATTTTGAATAATCGCCCAAAAATCATTCATCTGTGCACGTCCATCTGCTGCCATTTCATATCCTACTGGGGCATGCATAAATGCACTTGCAGTTAAAATCCAAAATGCTGATAACATTGTTCCTATTGAGAGGAGCCAAATACATAAAAGGTGAACTCGCTTCGGAAGTTTATCCTCACCGAATACCCATAAACCTAGGAATGTAGACTCAATGAAAAATGCTAATAAACCTTCAATTGCAAGTGATGGTCCGAAAACATCACCAACAAAACGTGAATACGTTGACCAGTTCATACCAAACTGAAATTCTTGTAAAATACCTGTTACAACACCTACCGCGAAGTTAACAAGGAATATTTGTGTCCAAAACTTTGTCATCTTCTTATAAATTTCTTGTCCCTTTACCACATACAACGTTTGCATTAACGCAATGATAAAAGCTAAACCTATAGACAGCGGAACGAAAAAGTAATGAAAAATCGTTGTTGATGCAAATTGTATTCGTGCCAATTCGAGCGTTTCCATGCTTAAATCACTTCCTTCATAATTTTTTATCGATTGAATTGAATGAACAATTCAATCATTTGGAAATACAAAAAGATAAATTCGTTTATGTACTTTCTGAAAATATAGATTGTCAGTTTTTTAGATAATTACAAAAGAACTTTCTTCATACGATTTACCTTTTCACTATTTCAGTAGTGTTTTATTCGTTAATCGAATTGTATAATATACTTACATAATAAATTCAGGTGATTTTTGACGTATTATTGACAGGATTTTGTCTGAAATATGTCTTTTGTAATTTTTTTGAATTAGATTTCTCACATTTTAAAAACGTACTTTTCAAACATACAACACACTCTTATATCAATTGTTATTATGTTTTTCTCTTCATACGCTTGACTTTCCCTTTGAAAAATGTCCTCGAACCAAACCTAAAAACACGTTAGATTTTTGTCAAGAGAAAAATGTATTTCCAAAATTCAAATCAACAATATTGTTATTCACAAATAGAAAAAAACTCCCCTTTCTCTAGACATAAAATTCGTTTTTTTGTCATTTTTCAAACTGACTAAATAAAAAAGTACCGAGAATAGATTATACTCCCGGTACTTTTTTCATTATTTCGTTGTATATTTTCTAACAGCCGGCATAATTTCAGTAGCAATTAATTCAATATTTTTCTCAATCTTATCAAATGGTACACCGCCAAAATCAATCTGTGCCATAAAACGTTGCTGTCCAAATAATTCATATTGATAAAGCATTTTTTCAATAATTTGTTGCGGGCTACCAATCATTAACGCATCACGGTAATCTACTGCGTTAGTAAATTGTTGTTTTGGATACCCACCACCGCGTAGCGCAAGCATACCAGCATTAATATGAGGATAATATTCACTAAGTGCATCTTGTGAATTTTCTGCTGTATAAAATAAACTTGTTGTCGCAATTGGTAATGTTGCTGGATCAAAACCACTTTGCTCAGCTGCTTCACGATATGCATCAACCGAAACTTTAAAATTAACAGCTGGGCCACCAAGTGTCGTAAGCATCATTGGTACACCTGCGCGTCCTGCCTTAATTGCACTAGCAGGTGGCCCTCCAACAGCACGCCAAATTGGCATATTGTTATTTTTAGCTCTCGGTATAATTGCCGCATGTTCAAGTGGCGTTCTAAACTGCCCTTTCCATGTTACACTTTCTTCTTTATTTATTTTTAATAAAAGATCCATCTTCTCTTCAAATAGTTCTTCATAATAATTTACATCGTAACCAAGTAAACTATATCCCCCAATACGAGATCCACGACCAGCAACGATTTCAGCACGACCATTAGAAATTAAATCAATTGTGGCAAAATCCTCATATACACGAACCGGATCTGACGTGCTTAATACTGTTGCAGAACTCGCGATTTTAATGTTTTTCGTAGCTTGTGCAATAGCTCCTAAAATAACTGTATGAGCTTGCGTTGTAAAATGCGCTTGATGACTTTCACCGACAGCAAACACATCAATTCCAGCTTCATCTGCTAACTTAGCTGTTTCAATTAGTTCATGAATTCTTTTTTCTGCACTTATTTTCGAACCATCATGCGGATTTAAAATATGATCTCCAATTGAATATAATCCAAATTCAATTCCCTTACTTGTATCAATACGGTATTTTTCCATAGTTGCTCTCTCCCTTTTAATAAAGCGGTATTAATTTCTCTTCAATCTCTTTTCTTCTCTCTTCTAAAAATGGTGGTAAATCCAGCTCTTTTCCTAATTCTTCAACTGTTGAATCTACTGTAAATCCTGGGCCATCCGTCGCAATCTCAAATAAAATGCCATTTGACTCACGGAAATATAAACTTTTAAAATAAAAGCGATCGATAATCCCTGTTGATTGGAACCCTTTATCTTTCACCGCTTCATTCCAATAACTCAGCTCTTCATCATTTTTCACACGAATAGCTAAATGATGAATACTTCCTTTTCCTGGTCTTTCACTCTCTCCATCTTGCTGTTTCACCAAAATTTCTCCAAAAGATTGACCATCAATAGATTGATAAATCCCCTCATCGTCTGAACAAGATACTTCTTTATAACTAAACAAACCTGTTAATGTTTTTGATAATTTATTTAAACTGCGCACTGTCATTTCAACTGTTCCCATGCCTAAAATACGATGATTCTGCTCTACAGAAGATTCATCCCATGCAGTCCAATATTCAGGCACCTCTTCATCTTTATTATTTAACAGCACTAACCGTAGACCATCTGGATCTTCAAGGTGCAGTGCGTCTCTTCCGGCGTAAGTTGTAATTTCCCCATGCGCCACCTGGAGTGACTCAAAACGTCTCTTCCAAAATGTAAGACTTTCTATTGAAGGTACGAGCAAGCCTATTTGTGTTATTGCATTTGTACCACGGATTGTTCTACCTACATTCGGCATTTCAAAAAATGATAATTCAGTTCCGGCACTCCCTGTTAAATCACCATAAAACAAATGATACATAAATGGATTATCTTGATTGACTGTCTTTTTCACCCGGCGTAATCCTAAAACATCTCGATAAAAATTATTATTCGTTTTCGCATTTTTAGTCACCATAGAAATGTGGTGATGTCCTGGAATTGTATACATAAAACTTCCTCCTCTTTATCACTTGATTAGTCAATTGATTAAGTAAAAAAAATTACTCATTCGGTAATTCTTTTTTTTCACTATGCTTATGAACTTTTGACATCAACTCGTATAGTATTTTCTGCTCTTCTTCATTTAATACATCATCAAAAAATGATGATTGAAATGCAAGTTGCTCTGGCAATGCTCTTTCTAAAGCCGCTTCCCCTTGCTCTGTAAGACTAATTGTTTTCGTTTTCCAATCTTGTTTTCGTATAATATATCCTTCTTTTTCAAGACGTGTTAACATTCGAGAAATACCGCCTTGTGTAACGGTAACCTTTTCTGCTAACTCCATTTGTGTTAATGGCTGATAAGTCCGTATTTGCAAAAGCACATCAAATTGGGCTGTTGTTAAATCAAAACGTTTTAAAAACTCATTTGACATTTGATTACTTTGGTTCGTAAATCGTATTAAACGTAGCCATATTAACGATCCTATCGTATTTTCACGCATGTTTCATCACTTCCTAGCGTTGATCTTACTATCACTTTACCACTCAAGTGATAGTAATGCAAGTAGAAATATGTTAAAAATACCTCCCAAAATCATTATTCTTAACTTTCCATTTCATTCATTGCTATATTTAAAGCTGCCACAGCTTTTGGCCAACCAACGTAAAAAGCCATATGTGTTATTAATGCAACTAATTCATTCTCCATTATCCCATTTTGTTTAGCTAGCTTCAGATGAAATGGTAATTGTTCTGTATTACCAAGACTGACTAGTGCCGACAATGTACATAAGCTTCTTTCTCTTAATGTTAAAGCGGCATCCCGCCACACTTCCTCAAATAATATCTCTTCACTATAATGAGAAAATACAGGTGCTACTTCTCTCATTTTCTTTGGAATATAGAATTCAATTGGTTCATTCATCATTTTGCTCCCTTCATTTTTACCAATTGTGCCATCCCTTGACCAAATGACCAGTTTTCAGCAGCTATCTCATGTAATGTAATAAAAATGTCAGTAACTTTCACATTAGAACATGCTGAAATTTCAAAGGATATAGATTGATACAAACCTTTTTTCTGTTGCACTGTTCTTCCAGGTCCACATGTAATAGAAACATGAATCATATTCTCAGTTCTCATTTCTCCTCTTTCCAACAAATAATATGGATTATACAAAAATTGATTTCGTTGATAAGGTATAAATATTTGAAAATAATCATTTTCAGGGATGTTAAAATGTTCAATTAATGAAAGATGGATACATTCACCTATCTTTTTCAACTCTTCTTTATTTAATATATCTTCATGATAATAAACGTTCACAAAAGGCATACATTTTCATTCCTTTTTCTTAATTTAGCATTCAACAACATATCCTCGTGAAATATGTAAAATCTCATAAATAGTAACATCGTCCATTACATCTATTTCAGGCTTTTCCTTATAAAAACTGAATTGACTATATCCCCACTTATCCGGATTATAAACTATTACATTTCCTAAACATTTTTCTATGTTTTGCACATTTTTATTTAATTGCGTCCCAATCAGCGATTTACTTTGAGAAATACTCCCTGCATATTCAACAGCATATCTACTTTTTCTAAAATCATTACTTAAATTAACAACTAATGGAACACCTATATTTATTTGTTGCCACCCAAACGATTGCAAAATATTATCGTAATACCCTTCAAAGATAAATTTATTCATCCCTTCATGACCATTCCAAATATATAAAGGTGCATAACAATTATGGAAATCCCCATCCTTACCTGCCTCAGCAATTAAATAAGCCTTAAAATTTAACCCTTGAAAACCATCCGTTTTATAACCATTCTTTTTCACCCTTGCTCTAATAGTCCCCATATCATAATCTTTTGGCAAAATGACCTTATATTGCATACCAATCATGTTCATCACTCCCTTTCGATCTTATATACATAATGATAAACCGTCGATCGGCTGACGTAAAATAGGTATAAATTATGTTTGATATCATTTATAATGATACCGTATAAGGGGCTGAAATGAATGGAAATAAATGATCTTATCATATTTAAAACTGTAGCTAACGAAGGTTCTATTAGTAAAGCTGCTAAAGAGCTAGGCTATGTACAACCAAATGTAACTGAGCGAATCAAAAAATTAGAACAAGAATTAGAAACACCTTTACTACATAGAGATAACAAAGGTGTTTCCCTGTTACCTTCTGGTGACATTTTATTAGACTACACGAATAAAATATTAGCTCTTTTAGAAGAAGCGAAAGATGAAATTAAAACAAGTGCGTCTTCTTATGTAATAGCGACGTCACAATCTATTTTGACTAATTATTTAAGTATGCGTATTAAAGAAAATTTCAGGAATTATCAAATATATATAGAAAGTAGTAGCCATTTACAAAAACTACTACAGCAACAAAAAGTTGATATGGTCATAGCTTATGAGGATTATCCCGATGCAGCGTTTAAAAAAGTATTCACCACTTCAATTTCTGTAGGCTTATTAAAAGCGAAAAAACAGTGTAACATTGACTTTTCAAAAGAACTTTTCTTTGTTAGTAACGATAAAAAGTGCCCTTTTAGAAATATGACAATACAATTTCTAAAAGAAAACAATCTATCTCAGCATCAACTTCAACAGTTAGATTCTTATTCGCTTATTGAAGAGTTTATTGTTGAGGGAAATGGGATAGCTTTTTTACCGATTAGAAATGATAAATTAGTTCCAGTTGAAAATGTCGCGGTTGAAAAACTACCCATTAACTTCTTTACAACTCGAGACTTAGATAAAGTGATTCCAGGTGAACTATTTAATTAATAAAGAGGCTACACTTGTCTTATTTTACGGGTAAATAGATATCCCTTTTCGAATCGCTAATATAACTTCATATACTATCGTACGGCTTAATAAAATAAAAAGGGATGTTACCTAGTTAATATGTTTAACTACTAGGACATCCCTTTTTATCTTGAAGACTTATTTTACACGTTCTGTTCCACCCCTGTACTCTTCTCCTTCTTACTTCTTTTAAAATCCTTCAACTTCTTAACCGTTCCAACTAATCCTTTTGGAAAAACTAATAACACTATAATGTATAATAAACCTAGAATAATCGTCCATCTTTCAAAAATCGGATATTCTGTGGCTAGTTCTGATAAATAATATTTTAGTGATTCAATAATACCGGCTCCCGCGATTGCTCCAATTAACGTTCCAACGCCACCAATCATTGTCATCAATAATGCATTTAATGTCATTTCAATTGAAAATACAGTTGTATTAACAAAGCGTAAAGTGATAACAAATAAACCACCGCTAATCGTAGCAACTACCCCCGCAACAATACTAGCAATAATTTTATAATGAAGAACTTTATATCCAAGTGCTTCAACGCGTTGTTCATTTTGTGAAATGGCCTTTAATACTTTTCCAATTGAAGACTTTGTGAAAAGACGTAACAAGATGAAAATGACGATTAGACATATAAATGTTATATAATAAAATGTAAAACGATCACGGAATATATCTGGTACACGAAATGTAAATCCATCTCCTCCATGAGTCAGTGAACGCCATTTTTCAGCAAGTACAAAAAACAGCTGGGAAATAGCGAGCGTTAACATTGCATAAAAATGACTTTTCAAACGTAATGAAAGCATACCAATTATATAACTAACGATGGCTGATACAATAATTGCGGCTGCTATTCCTATAAAAAAGTTCATTATAGACACCCCTTGCCGATCAAATAAGAGTGCCACACCATACGCCCCTATTCCAAAGAACATACAATGACCGAATGAAACAATACCCGTATATCCAAGGAGAACATCAAAACTCATAGCGAAAATAGCAAAGATGAAGATTTGAGTGAACAAAATTAACAAGCTCCGTGAATCATTTACGAATGGAAATACACTTAAACAAATGAGCATAAAAACTCCGAAGTATACTTTAATTCGACCCGATATGCTGTTCACCATGTCACCCCTTTTCACCAACAAGTCCCGTTGGCTTCACTATTAAGAAAAATAGTAACATTAACATATTAATTGCAAGTGATAGATCTGGTATAAAATAAGCTGTAAAAGCACCGGCTAATCCGACGATTAAAGAAGCGAGCGCTGAACCTTGTACGCTACCTAATCCTCCAATGATAACTACTATAAAGGCTAAAATTGCATACTGCATACCCATCTCAGCGAAAATAACTCCTGAATATGGTGCTAGTAGAAAACCACCTAACGCCGCCATCCCTGCTCCTAATAAAAAAACAAACGAGAATATCGCTTTTACGTTAATTCCGAGAGCTTGAACCATCTCTTTATCCATTACACCAGCGCGAATCATAAGTCCTATCGTTGTTTTTTTCAGCAGCAATAGTAAAGCGATGTAAATTAGTATCCCAACTAAAATAACGAATAGGCGATATTTTATTAAGATAACTCCTCCAAATGTAAAACTGCCTTGAAGCCATAACGGTAATTTTGCAGCGATTGGATTAGGACCCCAAAATATTTTGATGCACTCGCTAAGAACGAGCATTCCTCCGAGTGTAACGAGAAGCTGCCGAACATGGTTTCCATACACTGGTCTAATAAGAAATCTTTCTAAAATGAAACCAAGAAACATACCCATAGCGACTGCGCCAATTAGCGCTAATAAATAACTATCTGTCATATTAAATAACCAAACGCCTGTAAATGCTCCCCATGCAAATAAACCGCCATGCGCAAAATTTAGCACGCTCATTAAACCGAAAATAAGTGATAGACCAGACGCTAATAAAAAAATAAGCATCCCTGTCGAAACGCCGTTTACAAATAAGTTAATTAGCACATCCACGTTCTATCCCCCCGTATCAATGTTAAGAAATACCTAAATATTTATGACATGTTTCCTTATCCTCTCGCAGTTCCTCCATGAAACCGTTATGCACAATGCGCCCATTATCCATAATGTAAAAATAATCACCGATTTGACTAGCCATCATAAAATTTTGTTCAACAAGTAAAACAGTCGTTTTTTCCTTCATTTTCAAAATAGCTACCATTAATTTTTCTATCATAATTGGAGACAGCCCTTTACTCGGCTCATCAATAAGCAATAGTCCATCACTATTAATAAATGCTCTTGAAATAGCCAACATCTGCTTTTGTCCCCCGCTTAAGAGCCCACTTTTCTTATTCCAAAACTGCTTTAAATCGGGAAATAGTTCGAGCATCCAATCTATTTTCTCTTCAGATTCTTCCCCATTTTTTCCCCTAGCAAGTGAGAATGTCTCTTCTACTGTTAAATCATGAAAAATACCTTGATTTTCTGGTACATAACCTATACCTTTTCTTGAAATTAAATGTGTAGATAACCCATTTACTTTTGTGTTATCATAATAAACTTCTCCATTTGCTATCCGGTGAAACCCCATAACCGAGCGTAATGTTGTTGTTTTTCCAGCTCCATTTCTTCCAAACAATACTGTAATCGTTCCCTTCTCAACCGAAAGGGACACCCCTTGTAAAATATGAAACTGATCTAAATACGTCTCTATATTATTCACTTGTAGTAGTGCCACTATATAATCCCCCTAAATAAGCACTTTGTACTCGCTCGTCTTTCATCATTTCTTCCGGCAATCCTTCAGCCAATAACTCCCCATGAAATAAAACGATAAGATGATCTGATAAATCTAGCACCATATCCATTTTGTGTTCGATAAGTACGATTGTGCTCTCTGGATTCTTTTTAATATTTTCGATTACTTGTAATATAGCCGGAACTTCCTCAACAGAAATACCTGCTGTCGGCTCATCTAGTAGTAATACATCCGTTTTTAATGCTAATAACATAGCAAGCTCTAACTTTCTTTTTTCTCCGTGAGCTAAATCCTTAGCTAATACGTCCCCTTTCTCGTGAAGGAGTACTGTCTTCAAAAGACGTCTCGCTTCTCCAGTTTGCTGCTTTAACTTGGCTGCATTCGGAAAGAAACTGTAATAATCCTGAACAAACGATTGAACACTTAGACTCACATTTTCAAGTACTGTTAGCTCTGGAAAAATATTTGTCAGCTGAAAAGAACGACCAATCCCCAAGCGCGTTCGATCTGAAATTGATAATTTTGTAATATCCTGTCCTTTAAAATAAACTTCACCTTTCGTCGGAGAAATTTGCCCACTTAATAAATTGAATAGTGTTGTCTTTCCAGCACCATTCGGTCCAATTATTGAAATGAGCTTTCCTTTTTGCACCGTTAAATTAACATCCTTAATAACATGATGATCCCCAAAAGATACACAAAGATTTTTCGTCTCTAACAAATGTGTCATAAAATCCCTCCCACTGAAAGCCATGTTTATGAAAGAAACAAGTATAAAGAGGGTATTCCCTCTTTATACAAAAACAATAGAAAATTCAGTCTATTTATTCTGAATTGATGGTTCTGTCTCTTTCATCGTTAATTCTCTCTCTAACACTGGTACTGGATAATCAACACCATCTTGCTTTTTCAGCGTTATAGAATATAGAGTTTGTAATGCTTGATGATCCTTCTCTCTAAATTTCATCTTTCCTTTCGGTGTCTCAAATTCCATCCCTTCCATTTTCTTAATAAGTGTATCTACATCTGTATCGCCCTTCATTTTCTTTAAAGATTCGACGATAGAAATTGCCGCTGACATTCCTCCTGCTGTAAACAGATCTGGAACAGCACCATTAAAACGTTTTTTATGTTCTTCTACTAGCCAATCGTTCACCTTATTCTTTGGAAGTGAGTGATAATAAACAGAAAACCCTTGCATCCCTATTAGCGCATCCATCGTTTTTAATGCTGGTATATCAGGTGCACCAGTAGAAATTTTAATACCCTGCGCTTCCACATTCATATCTTTCAACTGTTTCCATGGTGAATTCGCACCTGCCCAAACGATAAATAAATAATCTGGTTTTGAGCTAATAATATTTTGAATATTTGCAGTGAAATCAGTTGAATTCGTATCCGCGTATTGCTCGTTTACAATATTCGCACCTAATTTCTTTGCTCCCGCTTTAAATGCTGCAATTCCTTCACGACCGAAAGCATTATCTGGAGCAAACGTCGCAATCTTTACATCTTTTTTAGCAATTGAGGCAGCCCCAGCAATCGCATCTTGCGAAGAGTTTCTACCTGTTCTAAAAATATATTTATTCCAGTTCTTCCCGGTAATACTATCAGCAACTGCTGGTTCTACAACCATAATCTTTTTATACTCTTCAGCTAGTGGTAAAACTGCTAATGTATCACTTGAACTAGATGATCCGACTAAAAAATCAACTTTCTCTTCTTCTAATAATTTCGTAGCTTTCTTAACCGCTACATCGGCTTTCGTTTCCGTATCTTCTACAACAAACTTAATCTTCTTCCCTTCCACTTTCCCAGTTCCACCAGTTGCATAATCTAACCCTAATTCAAACCCGTTCACTGTTTGTTTTCCATACGATTCTAATGGACCTGTTAACGAAGCAAGAACCCCTACCTTAATCGTTTTTTCATCTTCTGTACTTGTCTTCTTTCCCGAACAAGCTACTGTTACTAATAATGACCCTAAAACACAACCAGTAACCACCGTTCTTAGCCATTTACGTTTTTTCATCGACATTGTGATCCTCCCCATACTTTACTTTCTGATAGAATCAAACACGCCAAATTCCCCTGTCCGTAATCATGACTTTAAAATTGGTAATGGAAAACTCTTGTAGTAACCTCTACATTCGGCACAAATCTATAATCACCTTCCTATTAAATGGAAACGGACATACAATCAATATATATTCCGTTGTTCAAATGAAATTACTGTTTCATTACAGTAATCATCACGCAAAAAGCTGCAAATAATTAACTTAATTCATTAAGTCAATTATTTGCAGCTTACCTAAAAAAATGATTAGAAAAACCGATTAATTATTTTCGACTTTCTCTAACCCCTCAACCAATTGCTTCTTATCTAATCCTTCCCCTATTACTACCAAGTTTGTCGGGAAACCGAAGTCTTGTTCCAGTAAAGTCGGTACCCCGAACGAATATTGGAATAGATGCGGGTATTTATCTCCATGGAATTTCACAAATCCTTTTACGCGATAAATACTATCTGGTAAATTCGAAAGCCATTCGTATAATTTATCTTGATCAATCCATTTCGTAAATTGATACGTCATCGTTTGTATATGTAAATGCTGTTTGACATGTAGTGTCTCATGTTCTCCATCTCTCACAAATTCAGCTTCTTCTATATCTTTTAAAGATATATTACAATACTTTGTTTCAAACAATTTCGCATGATTATTTATTGCTTTTACGTCTTCAAGTACTTTGTTCTTATCTGAATCTGTTAATAAATCTGATTTATTAATAAGAATATGACTTCCATATTTCATTTGCTCATGTAATAGCTGTTGTACATTTGCACTTAATATACTTCGGTTTAACCATCTTACTGCATCTAATACGACTACTATAGATTTCACTTCAAGGAAAGGAGCTAAAATTGGTGATACACATGCATCTAACACTTCAATTGGATGTGCGACACCTGTTGTTTCTATATAAATTACATCTGGTCTTTCTTGTTGATATAAAGAATGTAATTGAATTTCAAGCTCTTCTTTTAACGTACAACAAATACATCCTTTCAGAAGTTCCCTTAACACATTCTCTTTTCCAATAATATCTGTATCTACCGAGTATTCACCGATTTCATTCATCAAAACTGCAACTTTTCGATTTTTCTTCTTTTCTGCTAATAATAAATTTTGCAGCAATGTTGATTTTCCGCTACCTAAAAAACCACCTAATATATGAATTTCTACTTTACTCATTCGACCGACCATCCATTTCTCTACTTCAAATTTCTTCAAAGCGTAATTATTACGATTTATATTTATCATTTTATTAAAAGAATACCTATTTTTGAGACTCCCACGACTAAAGTCGCAAGCCCGAATCCTTACGGATTAACGGGCGGGATTCTTGAATGACTAAGCGTTCGCAAGCCATTTCTGTTTTGAACAGCCTTCAAGATAAGGGCATCTCATTGCCCCTCCTAAACCAGACCATATAGGTGCTTAGGCTGATTGACTGTTACCATCAATCACAGTTGCGTAGCGAATATTCATCGCTCCAACGATATCACGATGTGTCTTAAACCCACATGGACACTTGTATTTTCTATCTCGAGCTTTATTCTTTTCAGCACATTTCGGACAACTTTGACTTGTATAAGCTGGATTCACATATTCAATCTGAATACCAGCTATCGTTGCTTTATAAGCAATAAATTGTGCCAAACGATAGAATGACCAAGTGTGTAGGTTCTTTTCGTTTTTACGGCTTGTTCTTGCCGTCTGTCTTATATTCGTTAGTTGTTCTAATCGAATGACAGAAATCTGATTAGCAATCGCAAAACCAATGATTTCACGACTTGTTTTGTGATCTTTTTCTTGCATCCATCTTTGTTCTTTATCATCAAATCGCCGAATGGCATTCACTTTTTTGTCTTTTCCTAACTTCTTACGAACACTCCGAAACTTACGCTTCCTATATTTATTTTGCCTACCATTCCCAAAGAAACGAACCTTGTCATCATCTGTGATTGCTACTGCAGGGACCTTGAGACCTAGGTCTATCCCTAAAACTTTCATTCCTGCTTTTTCATTTGTAGGAAGTGTGACAGATATTTGGGCCATCCACTTATTCGATTTCTTTGTGATACGAAGTGTACCTAACTTATGTTTTAACAAATCCAAATTGTGATTTTTTTTATCGATTAATAAAGCACGGACCTTTAAACGAGTGGACTTTCCCTTTACCTTAAACGGGATTGAAATATGAGTGGATTCAAATGAATAATTTTGATTGTTCCATACACAAACAGGTTTCTTTAGAATCGGAATGATTTTATAATTACTTTTCTTTACTTTTGTAGCAAACATACTTTTCGCATCTTTAATCGCTTGATTCTTCACTGCACTTGGGATATTTGCTTCAATATCTTTTGTGCTTTTTTTCGTACTTTTCTTTGCTTCCACCATTTCCGATACAAGTGTATTTATAACTTTGATATATTCTTGACTGCTTTGTTCCAAGAAACGGATTTGTTCTTTTGTTGGAATCAATTTCACTTTCACTGTTAGGGTCTGTGACATACGTTTCATCCCCTTGTTTTTTGATTTTCAACATATTTTCATTTGCTACATTTTTAGCTGTAGAAACAAAATAAGAACGTGTCCATAAACTTTGCAACGTTCTTCTATAATCATTTACCATAGTTACAATGTATCATTTATTTTCGAAAAATCACAACAAAAAGCCCCAATGAAACTACCTATACTTTGTATACTTAAAGTACCACGAACCTTACGATTTTTAGTGGTACTCCGTATCCAACCTCACTTTCATCACATGCCTAAAGGCGATGGGCTTTCTCGTTCGGAAAGGGCTGTAAACAAAACTACTAGATTATCGTTTCATTTTCCATTCACTTCATGAGCAACTCTAATTCCAGACTCGATTGCCCCTTGCATCCATCCATGTGTTAATGTCGTATGTTCTCCTGCAAAGTGCACTCTACCCGCTGGCGGCGTAATATATGGAAACAATTCAAGCTCTTGCCCTGGTTCAAAAGCTGTAAATGCTCCGCAAGAATACGGATTTTGACTCCAGCTAAAAGATTCTCCCGCAACATACTCACTATAAACCACATTTCCATATATTTGCGCTAAATTTTTCAACGCATAACGAATACGTTCTCTATTCGAGAGACTATCCCACGTTAACGCCTCATCTGCCCACGTATAACTCACTAAAACGATAGCCGCCCCTGGTGTATGAATGCCGTAGCTCGGATAATATGTAAAGCGGATAGGTAAATCTGTAATTGACTTACCACCATATTGTCCTGCTCTTTCCCAAAATCTACTTTTAAACTCTATCGCAATTTTAGTTGAAGCAATATAATTTAATTCACGAATTGCCCGCCTTTTATAATAAGAGAATAAATGATATGGCTGAACTTCTACAAATCGCAAAGCTGAAAATGGAATTGTGACAATAGCGATGTCACCAGTTACTATAAATGAATTTAACGTTTGTTCATGTGTTACTTGCATCATTACTTTATTATCTTCCTGTATAATTTTTTCTACTTTATACGGCATAAAAATATTATCCTTTAGCTCTGGTAAAAATGAATTTGGTAATTTATCCATTCCGCCCGTTATCTCATAATATTTCGTCGTTGAAGTGAAAAAGATCATTTCGCGTAATACTTCAATTAAAGACATTCCCATGTATGCTTCCATATCAAGAAGTACTCCGATCATATCTATTGCCCCATCTGAATAATACTCGGTTAAAAATGAACCGAGCGAATATGTTTTATACTTTTTTTCAACAATAATCCAGTTTTTATCCGGATCTTTCTTAATATAATTAAGTATCGGTTCCAATACCTCTAACATTAACCCTTCTGCTGTTTTCCCTCTTTCTTTATCTAAAACTGGATATCCAAGTACACTTGGATCCTTTTCAAACACATCCAATCTCGTTCTTTTGTTATTCGTATAAATTATATCTGAAGAAGTTTTATTAATAAAAAGGTTTAACGGTAGTTTAAATTTATGAATGTAGGCTAAAGTTAAATCATGAGTATCCGGAATACGCATAGGGCCTGCGTTAAAATATAACCCTGCGCTAAATGGTTCACGAATCGTATACACCCTGCCACCTATTCTGTTATTCGCTTCTATAATCGTTACCTCGTGTCCAGCCTCTTTTAATAAAGATGCTGCAACTAATCCAGACATCCCTGCACCGGCAATTGTAATCCGTTTGGGGTTATTTGTTTTGGCAAGCCCTTCATGAATAATTTTAAGCATTTCTTCCATCGATAATGGATTCCCCATGCCAATTCCCCTTTTATGAAGGATTTTACTGAATTATATTCGTTTAACAGGATTCCTATGTTTCATTCAAGTAATTGAGCGGATACATTTTCAATTACTTGAATATATTTTATAAAATGTAATAAAATAGATATGAAACTATAGAAGTAAGACGTATTATCTTACATAATAAAATTAATGAAATTGCGAGGAATTTTGAAATGAAAAAAGGTATTAACCGTGTTGTATTAGTAGGAACAGGAGCAGTTGGGTGTAGTTATGCTTACTGCATGATTAACCAAGCTGTAGCTGAAGAATTTGTTTTAGTTGATGTAAATGAAGCAAAAGCTGAAGGAGAAGCAATGGACTTAAGCCATGCCGTTCCTTTCGCACCAGCTCCAACAAAAGTTTGGAAAGGTAGTTATGAAGATTGTAAAGACGCAGATCTTGTTGTAATTACAGCTGGATTGCCACAAAAGCCAGGTGAAACACGTTTAGATTTAGTTGAGAAAAACGCTAAAATTTTCAAGAAAATTGTTCGTAGCATTATGGATAGCGGCTTTGACGGTATCTTCTTAATCGCAACAAACCCTGTAGATATTTTAACTTACGTAACTTGGAAAGAATCTGGATTACCGAAAGAACGCGTAATCGGTTCTGGTACAACTCTTGATTCTGCTCGTTTCCGCTATATGTTAGGTGAGTACTTCGATATTGGACCTCATAATATTCACGCTTATATTATCGGAGAGCATGGTGATACAGAACTTCCGGTGTGGAGTCACGTATCAATTGGTATTCAAAAACTACAAACGCTTCTTGAAAAAGACAACACATATAACCAAAAAGATTTAGATGATATTTTCGTAAACGTTCGTGATGCAGCTTATCACATTATTGAACGAAAAGGTGCTACATACTACGGCATCGGCATGTCACTTTTACGTGTTACGAAAGCAATCTTAAGCAATGAAAACAGCGTATTAACTGTATCAGCATATCTTGAAGGTCAATACGGCCAACAAGATGTTTATATCGGCGTACCTGCTGTTTTAAACCGCGGCGGTGTTCGTGAAATTTTAGAAGTTGAACTAAGTGAAGAGGAAGAATTAAAATTCGATCACTCTGTTCAAGTGTTGAAAGAAACAATGGCTCCTGTTCTTTAATCATATTTTTCAATCAAAAAAGCAATCCGATTTATATTGGATTGCTTTTTTATATTTTTATAGTTCCCCCTCAATTTAAACGGTAATATTATCTATAAAAAGGGGTGATTTCATGAATGATTCTTTGACGATTGCAATCCTCTTACTAGCTGTAGCATCCTTAATACTTTTCCTCTTCTTAATCATCAGAACGCTATTTCCAACTAAAAAATATGATAAGAATCTCGGATTGATTCTAATTATTTTAAGCTTGTTAGCAATACCGATAAGTATCTTCCTTGTAGGAGGATGGGCAGGTATGGGAGTTAGTGTAATCGCAGTCTTTATTTTTGCTGCTGTTATTATAGCTTTAATTGCAAATACCTTCATTAAACTACCTCCTCCAAAGAAAAAATAATAAATGACCGATGTTTTCATCAAGAGAAAACATCGGTCATTTTCTATCACTTATTATCTTTAATCGGTTCATCATTATTTACATCAAGTACATCTAATAAAAAGATAAAGATTGGAATCCCAATAATAAGCCCCCATATTCCGAGGAAATGCTCTGAAAAGATAAGAATCATAAATGTATAAAAAACAGGTAAATTCGTTTTTGCAGACATAAATTTTGGATTTAATAAATAACTTTCAAGAGCGTGGATTACTGTAATGAACACTAGTATGTAAACAACATACACAACCCCGCCGACGTTATAGGCAATGATACAAAGTGGAAACAAGGAAATAATAACACCAGCAACCGGAATCAAACCGAGTAGAAAGACCATGACAGCCAATACAAGAAGCTGTGGAAATCCTAAAATGACAAGTGCAATTACAGTGAGTACACAATTTACAACCGCAATTAAAAACTGTGCTTCAATCACTTTTCCGAACGATCTTGCAAACCTTTCACCGAAATATGCAATCTCCTCATAAAAAATTTTCAGCTTACTATCTTTAAATTTCGAAGTAAATGCTATAATGCGTTCTTTTTCTAATAGGAAAAATAAGCTTAAAATAAGAGAAAGTAGTATTTGTAAACTGACTTTTCCTATGTTTGCTATCGATTGATAAATGACATCTACACCTTGTTCGATATATTTCGATACTTCCATTCCATTAATTGTCGAAAGTGCATATTTAATTATCTCGTTATCAGGTGGGTTTTGAAAAAACAATTTAAATTGATAAATTAATTGTGAAATTTGTATCGTTAGTACAGGCAAATATTTATATAGTGTAGTTACAATAAACGTCACTAACACAATATATAAACCAGCAATAACCACTTTCCTATTTACTTTCAATTTTTTTGAAATAAACTTTTGAAATCGATCCATCAAAAACGTGAGAATAAACGTAATTAATATTAAATTAATCATACTTTTTAATCCATACAATACAAGCGCTAATATTATTAAAACGAGAAACCGTTGAAACCCTCTGCCTCGAAAGAAATTTTTCACTTCATTCATTAAGAATTAACCTCTCCCTTCAATGGATGGAAATCGGATATATTACATTTTATGAACTTCTATAGACAATCTTTCTTACTAATTGGAAAGAATCCTTTTTTTCTTTTTTATTGCCGGATTTTTTTATCTAATACTTTTCTAAAAACTACTTTATCAACTCTATATTTTAGGAGATCTTCTATTTTTAGATTGCTGTTCATACGCATATCCAATATTAAAAAGTTCTTTTTCACCAAACTGTTTCCCAACAAACACTACGCCTACCGGCTGACCATCAGAATCATACCCTGCCGGCACTGCTAATTCTGGATAACCAGCCACAGCTGATAGAAGAACTTCATCGTTATTAATCATCACAAGAGCATCCAAACCTTTTTCTACTAAATACCTATCTAGCTCTTTTCTTGCATTTTCTTGACTCGTTTGAACTACTTTTTCAAACTCACCTTTCGTTATAGCAGATTTTTCAGAGCCCTCAATTAATGTTTGTCCATATTTCATTCGTCTTTTACTATCTTTTTTATTAAACGCTGTAATCTCTTCTAACGATTTTACAGGCACATTTTTTTGCTTCGAAAGATAGTCGTTAACATTATGCTTGAACTCATATTCTAATGTTTGCAGATTATCTACACCCTCGCTGTTTAACTGAATATCATCAGTCAATATCGCACCTGCATCTTGAATGTCTTTTCTAATCTTTTCTGCTACTGCTTTTCTATTTTCATCTTGTTGATCTACAGAAAAAAGAATCCCTATCTTTTTCCCTTTTAATCCATCTATCGATAAATCATTCGTATAATTTATTCTATCTCTATCTTTCATTTTTTCTGTCATAGCATCTTTTTCATCATAACTTACCATTGTATTAAATAACGTTGCCGCGTCTTTTACCGTTCTTGCCATAGGCCCTGCAGTATCAAGCGTTTCAGCTAACGGAATAATTCCAGTTCTACTAATCATACCTAAAGATGGACGTAATCCAACTACTGATTGCTGGGATGCTGGTGCTACAATTGATCCAGTCGTTTCTGTGCCAATCGCAAGCGGTGCAAAATCTGCTGCAACTACTGTAGCAGATCCAGAACTTGATCCCGATGTATCAAACGTAATCGGACCGTATGGATTTAAATTTTGTCCTTTCTTCCCACTATATCCACTTGGCATTGTAAAAGATAAATAATTTGCCCATTCAGACATATTCGCTTTTCCTAAAACAAAAGCACCTTCTTCTTTCAACTTCTTCACGATCGTCGCATCTTCATCTGCAATCCAATCTTTTAATACATAAGTTCCTGCGCTTGTCGGCATCACTTTTTCCGTTTGTATATTATCTTTTACAATGACAGGAATGCCATATAAGTTCGATTTCTTATTTAACGCTCTCTCTTTATCTAACTTTCGTGCTGCTTCCATCGCATTAGGATTAATCTCTGTAACAGCATTTAATGATATTCCACTTTGGTCGTGTTCTTGTATTCTAAAAAGATAAATACTCGTTAATTCTTCATATGATAATTTCCCATCATCAACCATTTTTTGAAGCTCATCCACAGTCGCATTTACAACTTCTTTTTCTTTTATCTTTATATTATCTATGTCGATCCCCTTAAGCTGATTATGTATCGGTTTTAACACTCTGTCTTTATCATATACAATACGCTCAGGTTCCTTTGGAAAATAATTTTTATACACGTAATATCCTCCGGCACACGCCAATAGAACAATACCTCCGGAGATAGACAACGTTATCTTTACCCATTTTTTCATGTTGCTTCCTCCACTCTAAAAGTTGCTCATTTATATAAAAAAGAGAGTTACCTTTTACTTAACTCTCTCCAATCAAAATGCTAAATGAAAAAATGAAAGATTTCAATCTAATTACTTTTTTTTTGCATTTGCTTTGCTAACAATTCCTTCACCTGATTATATGTTAATCCTGAATTTTTATTTAAACGTTTCACTTCATCAACATCAGTACCTACCACTGTATATTTTTTCTCATCATTCATTTTTCTACTTCCTTTCTCACCGGATTATTTCTTATATTTCTTCCCTAAACTCTTATAAATTAACACAAATACAAATAAGGAAACTACACTAAATTCAATAACTAAAATGAGTTCTGTTGCGTAAGAGGAATAGATAGAAAAATGTCGAATTTATTATACTTGTTGAATTTGAGGACTTGGAGGATACATTTTGAAAAAATATGAGTTTAAAAATAACATTCCAACATTGGAAGAGTACAAATATTTGTGCGAGTCTGTGGGATGGACTAATTATATGAATTTTGAAGTGGTGGATACTTCACTGAAGCATTCTATTCACTGCATCACGGTCAAAGATAATGAAAAAATTGTGGGCATGGGGAGAATTGTTGGTGATGGATCTATCTATTTCTATATTCAAGATATAGTGGTTCATCCGGATTATCAGAAACATGGTATTGGGAAAGAAATAATGCATCTTTTGGTTGCATACTTAAATGAGAATGCCCCTGATAAGGCGTTTGTCGGTTTATTTGCATCACAAGGTAAAGAATCGTTCTATGAAAAATTTGATTTTAAAAATTACTCACCAAACATGACGGGGATGTTTACTGTCATTTCAAAAACATGATAGATTTTTAATTGTAGGGAAAACTTCGATTCATATGAAAGAAATTATTCTTGCAGTAACCTTTTCCACAATCGCATTTAAACATTACATACGAAAGGAGAGTACATATATAGCTATATATGTACTCTCCTTTCATTTATTTAACTCTGTATATATTAAATTTCTTAATAAAATTTCACTACATCTTCAGTAGGTAAGAATGTTCTTTCCCCTGGTTGTTCATTTGGCTCACCAAATGGCATTTGTCCTACTAAGCTCCACTCTGCTGGAATGTTCCAAGTTGCTTTCACTTCAGCATCTACGATTGGATTGTAATGTTGTAATGACGCTCCAATTCCTTCAGCCGATAATAGCATCCATACAGTATGTTGTAGCATTGCATTTCCTTGATGAGACCAGAATGGGAACTGATCTTTATACAATGGTGCATTTTCTTGCATTTTTTCTACTGTTGCTTGATCTTCAAAGAATAGAACTGTTCCTACACCTGCATGGAAGCCTTTTAGTCTTTCTACTGTTGCTTCAAAATTTTCTGCTGGCACGCGTGATCTAAGCGTTTCTTTTACGATATCCCAAAACTTTTCATGCTCTCCATCCATTAATACGACCATACGGCCACTTTGCATATTGAAAGAAGTTGGTGCATGTAAAGCTGTTTTTAATACTTCTTCAATTCTTTCCTTTGTAATTGTAGCGTTTTTTGTTACTTTACGAATTGAACGACGGTTCACGATTGCTTCTTTTAAGTTTGTTGTAGTTGCTGACATTTTAATTCCTCCAAATATATGTTTTATTATTTTTATTTAAACAAATCAATTTGAGTCTTTCATGCAAGACGAATTAGCAATATCCATCCGCCTTACATTGCATACCTTCAAATGAATTTGTTTTATCCTTTTCGATTTCTTTATCAATTACTCTTTCTAGCGTTTCTTTACTAGCAAGTCCTTGAATGACTTCATCTCCAATCATTACAGTTGGTACAGCCATAATATTTGCTTCATCATATGCATGTTGAATTGCTTCTTGATGTTGTTCTTTATATTTACGAGTTACTAAAGCATCTTTAAATTCTGCTTCAGGAAGCCCTACTTCTACCGCTAATTTCGTTAATACATCAATATCTTCAATGTTTTGCTCTTCTTGGAAAAACGCAGTAAATACGCGGTGATGATACTCATTTCCAAGTCCACGCTCTTTCGCGAATTGGCACCCTTCAAAAGCTAAATGTGTATATGGATGCGGAGAAACGCGGGGCAGACGCATTTCAACCCCTAATTTTTTTGCAGTAGGAAGAATGAAAGAATCCCATGAACCTAACTTATCTGGCTCGTTCCAAGGATCTATTTTAGAATATGGACTTGGACGCAATTCAAATGGCATCCATTCGATTTCTACATCTTTCTCTTTCGCTACTTCATCTAATGGGCCTTTTGCTAAAAAGCAAAACGGGCATATAAAATCTGAGTATACTCTCATTTTTACAGTCATATCTTTTACACCTTACCTTCTTTTTATTTTCAGATGTAACCAAAACAGTTACAATTTTAAGAAAAAAATATGCATTCTCTTTTAGAGACTTGCAATTATCATATTATGCATTCATTTTTTGTTGTAAAGATTCAAATAACTGCCCCATCGTAATATTTCTCAACACTTCTTCCATCGCAGATTGCGCCTGAACTAAAATAACCTCTAAAACAGCTTGAATATTCGCCCCAATTGGACAGTCTGGATTCGGTTTTTCATGAATGTGAAATAGTTTGTCTTCTTCCACTACATTCACTGCATGATACACATCTAACAATGTGATTTCATGTAAATCCTTTAATAATCCCGCGCCACCTGGTCCGCGATTTACGTAAACAAATCCAGATTGTTTCAAGTAAGACATTATTTTACGAATGACTACCGGATTTGTATTTACACTCTCGGCCATATAGTCTGAAGTGCAAACTGAAGATGGATTGTTTTTCAAAATAGATAAAATATGAACAGCTATAGAAAAGCGGCTACTAATTTTCATCGTGATCACCACCTCGATGTAATCATTATAGTTACAACCGGAATATAAGTCAATCCTTTTTACAAATTTTTTAAAGCAAATAAAAAAGTGCCCCATTACAATATATGAGACACCTCTTCTTATTCTGCAAACAAGTCTTGAAATTCTTCAATAAATAGCTGCACAGCGATTGAAGAATCCTTTAATGAAGGAACAGCTAAAGCAATTTCTCTCCATACTTGTGGTTCCAATTCTCTCGTTTGTATATTCTTTGGTAAACTCGTTAAAGATAACTCAGCCAAAATTGCGATTCCTAATCCTTCTTGAATCATATTTAAAGCTGTTGTAACTGTGGAAATTATATATTCAGCCCGAAGTGGTACGTTCGCTTGTTTAAACATATCGATAATGGGTGGTTCGTACCCACCCTTACATAATATGATCGGTTCATTCTCTAAATCACCTATTGTAATAGAATCGTTCTTACAAAGAGGATGATCCTCTCTTAAGACAACAACCATTTTCCCCTTCGTTAAGGGCACGATCTCCATATCTTTATTAGGCAAAATAACAATTCCTATATCAACAACCCTCGATACTAACCAATCTTCAACTTCTTTAATCGTGCCTTCACAAAGAACGACTTCTAAGTTCGGATACTTCTCCTTAAAAAGATTTATCATTTTGGGTAAGAAATGTGCAGAAGCACTCGGAAAACTCCCAATTCGAATCGTCCCAACTTCGTGCCCTTTCTCCATCGCTACTTCTTGTTCAATCTTCTCAACGCCGTTTAAGATTTCTCTAATATGTACAAGAATTCTATTTCCAACATCCGTAACGATTAGCCCTTTTCGTTTATCGCGTATAAGAATGGTAACTCCTAACTCTGACTCAATGCTTGAAATCGCATGACTTACAGCTGGCTGTGTCATATTTAACATCCCGGCAGCCTTCGTAAAACTCCCTAATTCAACCGTTTTAATTAAAACTTGAAGTTGTGTAATGGTCATAACTAATCACTTATACTCCTTATAAAAAAGATTCATTTTATTTATCATAGTCGATATCATATCATAGTGAAATGGAATACAACAAGGAGGGATTACAGTGACACAGCTTTCTCGAACTAAGACGGCCATAATCCTTACATTTCTCGTTATTATGTGGGGAATTAATTGGCCGTTATCAAAATTCGCTCTGCATTACACACCACCCGTACTCTTTGCAGGGATTAGAACATTAATAGGAGGATTTATCTTACTTACTTTCGCATTACCGAAATACAAACAATTAAATTTAAAGGAAACTTGGCATTTATACTTTATTTCATCTTTACTCAATATTATTTTGTTTTACGGACTACAAACTGTCGGACTTCAGTATATGCCCGCCGGACTCTTCTCCGCAATCGTATTTCTCCAACCTGTCTTACTCGGCATTTTCTCATGGATTTGGCTTGAAGAATCTATGTACGGCTTGAAAATTTTCGGACTTATTCTTGGATTTATTGGTGTTGGGGTTATTAGCTCTAGTAGTTTAACTGGACATATTTCTATTATCGGTGTACTACTTGCTTTAGGGTGCGCTATCGGCTGGGCACTCGGCACAGTATTTATTAAGAAAACTGGACACCGCGTTAATGCCATTTGGATGGTAACACTTCAGCTTATTATTGGCGGACTTTGCTTAATCGGATTTGGTTCAGAATTTGAGAGCTGGTCTAACATCGCTTGGAGTATACCATTTGTAAGTGTACTACTATTCATCTCGTTCTTTGTTATTGCAATGGGCTGGCTCGCTTACTTTACACTTGTAGGAGCTGGTGAGGCAAGTAAAGTTGGGGCTTATACGTTCCTTATCCCACTGATCGCTATTATTGTAAGTTCAATTTTCTTACATGAGGCCATTACAATTAGCTTATTCATCGGACTTTTATTTATTATCGTAAGCATTTGTTTTGTAAATATAAAGCCGAAAGCACTTGCTGTAAGGCAGCAAGTTGAAGTGAAATAAATAGATATGAGAAAGAGTCTACCACTTGTAGGCTCTTTCTTTTTTACCATTTTATCAGTACAGTCACTTAACATCTTAGCAAAAGGAAAATTTTTCTTTTTTATTGTATGATGATAATTAAGTAGAAAATATTATCTCTAATACATATGTATGGACTAACAATTCTAATCATAAGGGGGAATTATATGGTTTTACAGTATAAAGAATTTGGAGATTCAAGCTCTCCACTTATGGTTTTTATTCATGGGGGCGGAGTCAGTGGATGGATGTGGGACAAACAAATTAAACATTTTACTAACTTTCACTGCCTTGTTCCTGATTTACCCGAGCAAGGGGAAAATAGTAGTAAGGATCATTTTTCAATACACTTTAGTGCTGAAAAAATCATTGAATTAGTTGAAGAAAAAGGACAAGGTAAAACTGTTATAGTAATCGGTTTTTCGTTAGGTGCTCAAGTATTAATTGCAATGCTCAGCATGAAACCAAACTTAATTCAATACGCTATGATAAATAGCGCATTAGTTAAACTAATTCCTTTCGCTAAAACATTAATAAGATCCCTTGGCTTAACCTATCCACTTATAAAGAGTAAGACGTTTTCCAAAATACAAGCAAAATCAATGTGCATAGATGAAACACAATTTGATAACTATTATCATGAAAGTTGTCAAATAAGTAAAAATACATTTGTGAGGATATTAGAAGAAAATATGTCGTTTACAATACCAAAAGGTTTCGAGAATGCTAGTAGCAATATATTAGTGACTGTTGGAGAAAACGAAAAAAGAATCATGAAAGACTCGATGACTACAATCCTTGAAAGCAATCCTAATTGCACAGGTATTATCATTCCTAAAATCGGTCATGGAATCCCTTTAGCAAATCCCAAACTATTTAATACTTTAATTGAAAACTGGCTTAAGCATGATAACCTACCAGAAGAAGTAATGACAGTCAATTGAGTTCCTTATCTTAATAAACCATGTTGTATTTGTAGCTCTAACCCCCCTCGAAGCTGCTTAATCTCAAAATTTTATTAACAAAGGTCTCATTACTTTCAATGAGACCTTTCAATGTTCCCTACTTTTTACGACGTACTACAAAAACACACGTACCTATGGAAGATACAATCGCTAAAACTGATAAGACAATTGCTATTGTTTGCATATTACTTGTACTTTCATTTTTTTCCACACTAGATACTTCACCATGTTCTCCTGTTAATGATGTACCTTTTGCAATCGTAGTAAGTGAGTGGGGCTTTTCAGCTTTCTCATCGCCTGTCCATTCAACAATTTCTCCATCTTTATATTGTTGATATGCATTCCAAGCTATTTGTTGCTCTTTATCTGGATTTTTAGCAACGAAAGTAAATCGTTGGAACTGACCAGGTAAAATCCCTTCTCCTGTTGCTTCCCATATTACAGTTTTAACTTTTCCAGCTGCATCTTTTTGTTCTTCCACTTTCCACCCTGGCACTGGCTCGTACTGTTGAAACTCGACTCCAGACGGTATTTTCAGTGTGACTTTTGTTGTTGCCATATTCTTTTCAACAGGTACCTTTATTGTATAAGTCTCCCAAGAGCTAACGTCAGAAGTTGCTGGTTTCACAGTTACGTGAGCACTAACAGGTAACGAAAAAATCCCCATTGCAATTATTGTTGCGATCATTGTTGTTCCTAATTTTTTTATACGTTTCATTTTCTATAAACTCCTTTTCATTTATAACGTCTTTTTTATCTGCCACCTACAATAAATTTATAATCCGTATCGAAACTATCAAGAGATTTTGTTAATCCGTGAACTTGTATATTCCAGTTTCCTGTCATGTTAATATACATACCTTCCGCTTCATATTCTCCCGGTGACACTGCCGAAACTTTAAATGAACCTTTGCCCATATTCATATCTAAAGATTGAGTCGTCAATACAATTTGTTCCATATCAGTAACAGGCTGTCCATTCTCATCCTTCAAAGTAATATGAAATGTATTCTGTCCTACCTTATTAGGACTTACATGTAAAGTAAGTTCATATCCATTATCTAATTGTTTACCCTCTGTAAAAGGTCCCGTAGGAGGCATCGGCGGCGTTTGTACATTTGTCATAAAAGCTACGATTACGAAAACGATAATTCCAATGATAAACTCTACTTTCACCGTAGCTCCTAACCTTTGCTGCGCTCGCATTCTCCCTTTCACATAATGAATAATTCCCAATATCCCCATACACACGAATAAAAGTATCTTTGCTAATAAGGCCAATCCATACTTCGTATCAAATAGGGAATGGATCGTGGGAATAAAAAATGTACTGTTAAAAAGACCCGTTAATAAAATCACTATGACAGTACCTGTTGCCCATGGTGAAAAACGCTTAATCGCATCCCAATACATAGTCCACTTGTCATCCTCTTTACGTAAAAGAAGAACAATCGATGATAGCCCCCCCATCCATAACGAAGCTGCGAATAAATGTAGAAAGTCCATAACGACAGCAATTTCTTTAAACTTTAATCCATATGCATGACTATTGAAGGCTTTCATAACAAGTAACCCAATAAATAATACAATTGGAATGCTCCATACTTTAAACGACGAAAGCCTCTCACTCTTCACTGCAAAATATGTAACAATCATAAGCGTACTAATAAGAGCCATTTGAGTGATCCATACATAACCAAAAACAGACAGCTGTAATGTTTCTTTTAATAATATAGGATCGAATGCTTCTAACCATGAAACATCAGCATTTATTTTCGCCTGCAATGGTAGATTGAATAGTAAACTAATAAATATCCCAAATAATGCTATCCATATTATTCTCTTACTCCTTGATTGAACTGGAGTTGCATTCCCTTTATACATAATAAGATTAAAGAATAGAACTCCTAAAAATAGTGAGAAACTTGTATATAGAACCCCACGTTCCATGATCATATCGATTTGCGGAACATAGCCCATCTCTTCTACTTTTATATCATCTGTTCCCGCTTCTGCTAATCCAATACGGAATGGAATAACTCCTTGAATCGGATGTCCATCAGCTGAAATAGCTTTCCACTGAATAGAGTAGAGACCATTTTTGAGATTCTCTTTTAACCCAGCCTCTAATATTTTTTTGTTTTTCTTATCAATATGTGCATCTTTTAAATCTACTCTTTTACCTGAGGTGTCTCTTACGAACAATGTATTAAAACTTGAAACTTGTATGTCCTCATCGAATTCAATTTTCACAACAGATGGTGCTTTCTTTAACGTTTCATTTTCAGCAGGATTTGATTTCACAACATACGCATGAGCAGATGCACTTTTTGGTATCAATATGATAAACACGCACGCTATTAATAGCCATGCCCCTAACCTTCGTATTACTTTCACAATCATTTCACTTCTTTCTTCTTTCTCACTACACTTTCATTACTTTATACTTCCTAGTTTGATTTCCTGACGAAATATTAACCTGATTAAGTATTTTTTTATACAACATGACGCTTTCTTTCTCCCCACCTTTAAACTTCTAATATAATAGCAGCTACTTTAATTAAAACAACTTACATTTTTAAAGTCGATTGTTATTATATCATAAAATATATTTATGTAAGTTTCCTAAGAAGAAAAGTTCTCGTGAATCATTTGTGAAGAAAATGTGAAATACATAAATAAAAAGGTGTTACGTTATTACGTAACACCTTTTTATTTATAAATCGTGCCATTGGAGAAGGTATAGTATTCGTTGGTGTAAGTAATTCAATTCTATCACCATCCACTTCAAGAATGGCTACTTCTCCTTCCACACCTAGCACCTCACTTACGTAACGCTCTATTACTGTTCCTTACCAAACCTTTTCGTAAAAACGTATAACTATCTAGATCATGAACTACGATACCGCTATCCCAAACAAAATGAAACACTTCTTTAAGTCTCTCCATGATAGAGAACTCCCTTTATATCGCCACTTCTATATCATCGTTTTAATTATAATTAAAAGCTAACCTTTTCTATACAATATATCCTTTTATTTTTTATAGATATTTAAAGAATGCATTTATATGAAACGGCTATTCCTAAAGTATCATATTAGGAATAGCCTCAATAACCAATATCTTATCTATCTTAAAAATTAAATTTGACATTTTCAATTTCTGTATTCTCGATTACTAACCCTTCAATCTCAATATTTTCTAATTTTATTTCTTTATTTGAACTAATCGTGTCTAAGATACCTAAAAAATTCTCCGCTAATTTTTTTATAGTTTCCATTCTATACAAACTACTCGCATATTCAAATTCAAAAAACAACTCTTTTTTTCCTTTTTCTACAAATAAGGTTAAATCAAATTTCGAAATTTTATTTCTATATTGAACAGGCGTCATTTTCAAATTCCCCATTATACTTTCATTGATTTGAGATTCTTGAAAAGCTAACATTGTAGAAAATATAGGGTTTCTCCCTAAGTCTCTCTTAATTTTTAACTTATCAATAATCATATCAAACTGGTAATCTTGATTATCATACGCTTTAATTAACTGTTCTTTAATCTCTGACAAAAATTCCGTAAAGTTTTTTTTCTCAATAGGGAAACTTCTAATTGCAATAGTATTTGCAAATATACCAATGATATTTTTCAAATCAGAATGTGTCCGCCCTAAAATAGGCATTCCTACAATTATATCGTGCTGCGAGGAACATTTTGATAACAAAATACTATAAGCTGCAGACAAAATCATGTACAATGTCGTATCTGTTTCTAAACATAAATTGTCTAAACGTTGCTTTAATTCATTTCCTCCTTCAAAAATAAAACTATTTCCTTCAAAGCTTTGTATAATTGGTCTAGGAAAATCCGTAGGCATATCTAATACTGGAAGATCCCCTGAAAGTACATCTAACCAATATTTTTCTTGTATACTTGCAGCACTTGTCTTTAAAAACTCATTCTGCCAATAAACGAATTCTTTATATTGAATAGGGTTTTCCTGTAACAGTTTTCCTTGATATAATTCTGATAACTCCTGCAGTAAAATATTGACTGAATATCCATCTGAAATCAAATGGTGCATATCTGTTAAGAGCACATGTTTATGACTACTTAAGCGAATGATCTTAACTCTTACTAAAGGGGCTTTACTTAAGTCGAAAGGTTCAATAAATTCATCAATTATATTTTCCAGTTCGACATTCAGCTTACTTGATGGATTAGAACATAAATGTTCATCTAAAACAGAATAACTAATTTCTATATCCACTTCTCCCTGAATTCGTTGTTTGGGCACACCATCTACTACTTCAATAGATGTTTGAAATGCCTCATGTCTCTTTACAATCTCACAAAAAGCTTTTTCCAATTTATCCAGATTGATTTCACCTTCTAGTAAGGTTGCTCTTGGCATATTGTAACTAGTTCCAATCCCTTCCATCTGTTGTAGTGTATATATCCTTTTCTGAGCTGAAGAAAGGTCGTAATATTCGCACTTTTCTACAGGTTGTAATGACACATACTTACTTTCAGATCTTTTCTTTATATGCTTACTTATACCTCTTACTGTTGGTGCTTTAAACGCTTCTCTTAACGATATATCTACACTAAACTTTTTGTGAATTTCTGCCATTAAAAGCATTAACGACAATGAGTTTCCACCCATTTCAAAAAACGAGTCATTCATACTAATTTGCTTAACATTAAGAGTTTCTTCCCACATTTGTGCAACAGTTTTTTCAATTGGATCCTCAGGCAGTTCATAATTAGTTTTTATCAATAATTCATCCTTAATTTCTGGGAGTGCTTTAACATTTAGCTTACCATTTGGAGTCAAAGGAATTCTATCTAACTTAATAAAGATAGAGGGCATCATGTAGTAAGGAATCTTACTTGAAAGGTATTCCCTTATTCCCCACCCATTCTCATTCTCTTTCAACACAATATAAGCACATAGTATATTATTATTTTCTTTATCTTTTTTTGGAACAACAATTGCATCAAGTATCATATCGTGTTGCAACAGTACTGAATTTATTTCTTCTAACTCCACTCTATATCCTCGAATTTTTAATTGATTGTCAATTCTTCCGAGAAATTCTACTTCTTGATGGCATGTGAGCCTCCCTAAGTCTCCCGTTCTATAGAGTTTGATTTTTTCATGTCCCAAAGGTGAAACCGTAATAAACTTTTCGCTATTTAAATCAATTTGATTCAAATAACCTTCTGTCACTCCTACTCCCCCAATACAAATTTCACCAGCCATTCCAAGTGGAACAAGTTTTTGACCTCTATCCAAAATGAATATTTTCGTGTTATCTACTGGCTTTCCAATAACCGTTCCCTTGGATACAAGGTCAAAATCAGTAGCATTAAATTTGTGAAATAGAGCGCCAATAGTAGTTTCTGTAGGTCCATAGTGATTCATAATTACAGTTTGCGGATACACCCTATTAAACTTACTAATATCAGCCGACTTCACTTCTTCACCGCCCAATACGATTAACCTTAGCGCCATGCAATTCTCATAATCTTCAACCATACGATGGTTAACTAAATAATTAAATAGTGAAGGAGTCAGTTTTATATAACTTATCTTTTTCTCTTTCAAATATGTGATAAGGGTTTCTGGGAGCATATAATGTTCTTTTGGAACTAAATGTAACTCACCCCCATTTAATAAAGCTGTATACAAACTTGTATATCCTAAATCAAATGCAAAGGAAGATAATAGTAGTGTTTTATCCCTATACGTTATACTTGCTTCTCGTGTGAACCATGAAATATAATTTACCAAGCTTTGATTCTTAATCGGTACCCCTTTTGGGAGCCCAGTGGTACCAGATGTATAAATAATATATATTGGATTATCAACTGTACTTCTTTCCTCTATATTTGAAGGACATTCAAAAAATAAGCTCTTATCTTCCAATTCCATAACCTCACAAGTAAAATCATTAGAAGTTACTAAGTGAGACTGGGTCAAAAGAAGAATTGTATCACTGTCTTCAATCATGCTATTTATTCGTTCTAATGGAAACTCCGGATCAAGAGGTAAATAAATTGCCCCGCTTTTAATAATACTCCATAGTCCAATGATCATTTCAATAGAAGGCTCAGCTAATAAAGCGATTACTGTATCACTTCCTGCCCCCTTCTTAATCAAGTGTTTAGCTAATTGATTTGCTTTATCATTTAATTCCTTATAAGTTATTGTTCTCTGTCCAAACACTACAGCAGTACGATTCGGATGTTTTTCCACCAGTTCTTCAAATATACGTTTAATCGTTTTTTCTTCTGGATACAAAGTATCAGTATTATTAAAAACACCTATTCTATTTTTTTCTTTCATGGTTACTAGATCAATTTCCTCAATTGGAATAGTAATGTCCTCTATGATAGTATCAATAATTTTAACGAAATGTTCCGCCATTCGTTCTATCGTTTCTTTACGGAACAAACCTGTACTATATTCAAATATAAAACGAAGTTGTCCATCCTGCTCAGTTACTTTCAGCTCTAAATCAAATTTAGATGTACGATTCGTATACTCGTACGGTTTAATTTCAAAATCACCTATTTCCGCCCTTACTGCATCAACATTTTCAAAAGCAAACATCACATCAAACAGAGGATGACGATTCACATTTTTTCGCAATTGTAGCTTATCAACGAGCATCTCAAATGAATATTCCTGATGTTCGAGAGCTTGAAGTGTGTGGCTTGCAACTTCTTTCAAAAAATCCTCAAACCGTTTCTCTGAAGTAGGATAATTTCTGAGCGCAAGTGTATTAACAAACATACCTACCACATTTTCTAATTCAGAATTCAGTCTTCCTGCTACCGGGCTTCCAATTATAATGTCTTCTTGTCCGCTATATTTAAACAGTAGTATATTGAATGCCGAAAGTAATAATGAGTACAGAGTAGCTCCTTTTCGGCTTGAGATTTCATTTAATTTAGATGTATAATATGCATCCAAATTAAATTGAACTACATCACCTTCAAACATTGGCTCATCTAACCTTGGATAATCAGTTGGTAAATTGAGTAATGGTATTTCTTTTGAAAATATTTCAAGCCAGTACAGTTCTTTTAGTTTCCAGTTCCCGGATTCTATCATTTTGTTTTGCCAGTTTGAAAAATCTTTGTATTGAATTCTTACGTCTGGCAAATTATTTTTTTGATAAAGAGATGCAAACTCTCTAATTAAAATTCCCATTGATAAACCATCGGATATAATATGGTGCATATCATAAACAAGCAAATATTTCGATGATGGTAGCACCTCCACAATTGCTGCTCTGAACAAGGGCCCTTTCTCTAAATCAAATGGTCTAATAAATGTTTCAACAACACTCTCAAAATTTTGTTCATCTGCATACACGTGTTGCATATTCCATTCAGGATTCTGATGGATTTTTTGAACTATTTTCCCTTGTACTTGTTTAAATGATGTTCGCAAGCTTTCATGGCGATTAATTAAAGCTTGCAATGCCTTTTCTATCTGTACTATATTAACTTCCCCTTCAAGAAATACTGCTCCGGTAATATTATAGTTTGTAGATGCACCATTCAATTGACTAACAATATACATACTTTTTTGTGCTGGAGAGACTTCATAATACTCCTGTGGTGGTGCTAGACGAATCGCTTCATATGTTTCTTTTTTCCCCATCATTTCTTCAATGATTACAGCCAATTCCTTAATAGTAGGAAATGCAAATATATTTCCAAGTGGAAGTTCAACTTCAAATTCCCTATGAATTTCAGAAACAAGTGTTATTGCTTTTAATGATTGTCCCCCAATTTCAAAGAAATGATGATTAATGCCTACACCATCAGTTCCCAGTATCTTTCTCCAAATACTTACAAGTTTTTGTTGTATCGTATTATAAGGTTTTTGATACTCTTCATCAAACTGTACTTTAATCTCCATATTTTCTAGGGACTTCCGATCAATTTTTCCATTCGGACTGAGCGGAAGGCTTCCTAGTTGAATAAAATAAGAAGGAATCATATATTCAGGAAGTTTTTTCCGCAAAAAACCCCTTATACTGCATTGATTATTTGTACCATGTGAGGGGGAATCATAGAATGCAACAAGATACTTATCATTTGCTACTCCATTCTTCACGACAACTATAGAGTTTTTTATGTTATCACATTTGTTTAAAACAACTTCAATCTCTCCTATATCAATTCGATGCCCTCGTATTTTTGTTTGGTCATCCTTCCGCCCCAGAACCTCAATGTTACCATCGCAAAGTAATTTCCCCATATCTCCTGTTTTATAAAGCATTTTTCCATAATTATGATAATACGGATCTCGAATAAACTTATCCTTCGTCAACTTAGAATTGTTAATATAACCTCTAGCTAAAGGTATGCCACCTATGAATATTTCCCCCTTCACTCCAATCGGCAAAGGGTGCATGTTCTCATCAAGGATATAAATGCGCCTGTTAGCAAGTGGTTTTCCCACGGGAATAACTTTTAAGTCGGCACTTTTAGTTCCTTTTCCAGACACTTCATATAAAGTACTTGTCATCGCCGTTTCAGCAGGTCCATATGCATTTAACAAAATAATATCTTCTAAAGGTAACTGTTCCCACATCCCTACTTTCTCCGCTGGCATTTGTTCCCCACCAACTATGACGAGTCTGAGGTTACTATCTGGAATTATTTCTGGTCTTGTATACCATTCTTGTACAATTTCGCCCCAATAATTTGTAGGTAGATTAACAACTGAGAGTCCAAGTTCAACACATTTCTGAGAAAACTGATAAGGAGTCCATATATTCTTATCACGCAAAACAAGAGAACTTCCTGCAGCTAGTGTTGTAAAAATCTGTTCAAGTGAAATATCAAAACTTATCGAAGAAAACTGAAGAACACGATCCTCCGGTGTCAGCTCATAACGTTTGCAAATATCAATGGAGTGGCTTACAACTGCTTCATGAGACATCATTACACCTTTTGGTCGACCAGTAGAACCCGAAGTATAGATGATATATGCCAAATTCTGGGGTTCAATTCTAACACTCGGTTGGTTTTTTGGTTCTTCGAGCACTGAATCCCATTCTATATCAAGACAAACGGTATGCCCCTGATAATCTCTAATCTTCGACTGTAAATTATTTTGGGTGAGTAATATAGGTACTTGGGCATCTTTCAACATCAAATTTATTCTTTCGCCAGGATAATCCATATCTATAGGTAGAAAAGCTCCACCAGCTTTTAAAACAGCTAAAATTCCTACAATCATTTTAGGTGAACGTTCAACATACACTCCCACAGGTATTTCAGGCCCTACCCCTAATTTAATGAGCTTATGCGCTAACTGGTTTGAAAGTATATCTAATTCTGTGTAAGATAAACTTTCATTCCCCTGTATAACAGCAGGTTTGTTTAAATTTAATTTTACTTGATCAGTAAATAAATCCTGAAAACATTGATTCTTAGGATAATCCAATGAAGTAGAATTATTATCACTTAAAATATGTGTAAGTTCTTTTTCGGAAATCATTGAGATATTCTCTAACTTACCATCTTCGCTAACAAGCATTTCCCACAAAATATTGATTAAATGTGAAAGTATCTGATTTGCTTCTGTTTCATTTAAAAAGGAACTATTGAATAGTAGCTTCAATTGAAGCTTTGGTTGTAGATTACAATAAACAACCAAAGGATAATCCATTTGTTCATCTATACGTACTGATTTCACTTGTAATGAACCAATTCCGTCTTTCAATTTCACATCGAATGGATAGTTTTCAACAATTACAATACTCTCATACAAATCATATAAGGCAGAGCTTCTTGGCATATCAATCCAACTTCTTATATCAACGAGTGAGGTATATTCATATTGACGCATTTCAACCTGCTTCAGTTGTACATCTTTAAGCCATTTAATCAAATTTACATTTTTATTTATCTTTACCCTAAAAGGAAGAGTATTCATAAAGCAACCAATTATTGAATCCGAACCTTCTAACTCAGCCGGACGCCCTGATGAAGTTACCCCAAAAATAATATCTGTTTCTTGGGAGTAGCGATTTAAAAGAATTGCCCAAGCCCCCTGAATCATAGTATTTAGTGTAATCCGATTCTTTCTAGTAAAGTCTTGAATTATCTGCTGTTTGTCTTCAGATACTTCGTATACTACATCTCCAAAAGCAGATAACTGATTTGAATTTTTTGCAGGAAAAATATTATTGAATCGTATAGGTGTTTTAAATCCATCTAACTCGGTTCTCCAAAATTGTTCCGCTTTCTTCTTGTCTTGCCTACGTAACCAGTCGATATAATCTTTAAATGAATATACATGTCCAAATGTTATCTTTTCGTCAACACATAATGCTTCATAACACTGACCCAGTTCCTTAAAGAGGATGCTATTACACCAACCATCTAACTGAAGGTGATGATGCGTCCATACTACATCATAGGCATACTCTTCTTGCTTAATGACCAAAATTCTCATAAGTGGTGGTTTTGAAAGGTCGAATCCCTTCTTACGATCTTCCTCAATAAGTTGTTCTAACTTTTGCAATCCTTCAGATTTCGAAAAATTTGTCCAATCTAAAACTTGAAAAGGAATTTTTAGATCTTTATGAACAATCTGTACAGGTTCTTCTAGCCCTTCCCAATGATATGATGTTCTTAAACTTTCATGTCTATCTAAAAGTTTTTGCCAAGCCTTTTCAAATATCTCAATATCTAGTTTTGATTTTATTGAAAATATTGTTTGCTCCACAGTTACTGACGATTTTGGTGAATAGATATGATGAAAAACCATACTTTGTTGTACAGGTGAAAGCATGTATATATCTTCTATATTTTTATATACCTCAATCCATTCATCAATTTTCTTTTGATCTATGGAGACAAGTGGGAAATCTGAAGGCGTCAAATATGTACCTTCTTTTGTTTGACAGTGGTCAATTATATTCTTCAAATTGTTGACAAAGTCCTTTGCCAAGCCTTGAATGGTTTCAACCAAATGACTATTCGCACTATATTTCCATTCTACACATAATTTTTTATCAACGATCATACATTCAATTTCAAGCAAGTGACTTCTAATTCCATTCAAATCACGGGTTGGTCCTGTATTCACATCCGATATATTAAATAACTGCTGTTTTTTAATTGCTTGTTCGAACTGTCCTAAATAATTAAAGCTTATTTGTCCCCTTTTCCTAGACGAAATTTGCCCTCGCATCTCTTTCTCTGCTAAGTAATATAAAATTTCATAACCAATTCCACCATTTGGTATAGCACGATACCGCTCTTTTACTTGCTTCAATATTTCTGCTATGCCCTTCTCTTTTTCAATGTCGCCCATAACAATAGGATATACACAAGTAAACCATCCTACAGTTCTTGAAGTGTCGTACTCTTTTAACAAAGGATTCCTACCATGGCCCTCCAAATCAACTAGTGTTTCACCACTCCAATTTGCTAATGTACTAGAAAGTGCGGAAAGCAGAATATCATCAATTCTCATTTTAAATAATTGATACGTGTCATGCAGTAAATACTTTGTTTCTTTCTCCGTCAACATAAAAGAAAGTGTACGAGCAGAGTTTTCATCATTTCTCCCCCCTTCCATGTCAATAGGTATAGTATTTACAGAAGAAGGGACATTGTTCTTCCAAAAAGCAAGTTCATCTTTTAATTGATTGGAATAAGCATATTCATAGAGATGCTCAGACCATTTTTTAAAAGAGAGGCCTTTCACTGGAAGTTGAACAGAGCCACTATTTGTAAGCTGTTCATATATCATCTGTAGAGTGTCCAGCATAAGTCGCCATGAATATCCGTCTATTACAAGATGATGTACTGTTATAAACAACCTTCCTTTTTCCTGATCCCCAGAATCAAAATATGCAACTTTAATTAATGGCCCATCTGTAATGTTTAATTCATACTGCAATTTTGATAAAATTTCATGCATATGACTATTATTAAAATCATGTAATTCAAATAACACATTCTCATCGGACTCTGAATAAACTTGAATCCATTCTCCAGCCCTTTGATAATAACGGAGCCTAAAACTATCATGATAATTTGTAAGTATACGAAAACTTTCATGCAACAAATTCGGATTTATACCTGCTCGTGTTTCCAATAGCACAGATTGATTCCAATGATGATAATTTTCCAAATCTTGCTCAAAAAACCACTTTTGAATCGGTGTAAGAAGCACTTCTCCAGTCTCAGGTTCTTCTATTTGATCTTCACTATAGCTTTCTTTAATATCTGCAATACAATCCGCCAGTTCTGCTATCGTTTGGTTCTCAAACATCTGACTCACGGTAATCTCTATACCCTTTTGAAGCGCTTTACCTACTATTTGAATACTTAAAATTGAGTCTCCTCCCAACTCGAAGAAGTTATCATGTATACCAATCTCCCCCTGATGTAGACCCAACACTGCAGACCATACCTCTACTAGTTCTTCTTGAACTTTATTTTTTGGAGCAACGTAACCTTTATAAGTATGAATTTGAGGAGCCGGTAAGTTCCTTCGATCAAGCTTTCCTATGGAAGTTAAGGGCAGACTCTCTAGCTGAATATAGTATGACGGAAGCATATAATCTGGTAATTCTTTTGCTAAAAATCCCTTAAGTTCCTCCATGTTAACCTGAACATGGGAAACGATATATGCACAGATAACTTTTTTCCCATTATTAATTTCCCAATCAATTACAGCAACATCTTCAATGTAGTTCCTTTTTAATATTAAATTATGAATTTCTGAAAGTTCAATCCGATACCCTCTGATTTTCACCTGATGATCCTCTCTTCCAAGAAACTCGATTTCTCCGTTTGGAAGCCATCTTCCTAAGTCCCCTGTTTTATACATACGATCATTTGGATTAAAGGGATCATTCATAAACTTTTCATTTGTAAATTCTGGTAGATTCAAATACCCTCTTCCTACACCGTCTCCAGCAATATACAACTCACCAGGAACACCTATTGGACTAATATTTTTATCTTTATCTAATATATAACATCTAACATTTGAAATCGGCTGCCCTAAAGAGACGGTATTTTCTGAACATTCAACACTTAAAGCATCCACTGTCGTTTCTGCTGGACCATAATTATTATATAATTTATATCCTCTATCAATCAGTGCATCTTTTAATGATTCTTCTAGTCTTTCTCCACCTGAAATAACTGTGTGTAAACTCTGCAATTTGCGATCATGACATAATAATTCTTTTAATACAGTCGGTATGAAATTAATAATATGAATTTCATGTTGATCAACATAATCACAAAAATGCTCCTTATTTAAAATTAAATTCTTTTCGGCTATATGTAATGTCGCTCCATAAAGTAATGTACCGAAAAAATCCTCAATACTCGGATCAAACACATAATTTGTTAGTTGTAATAGATTTGTTTTTTCCGTTATATTAAATGTTTTTCCAAACCACTGAACAAGATTAACAACATTTCGATTTTCTATCATTACACCTTTAGGTTTTCCTGTAGTACCTGAAGTATACAAAACCGTAAATAAATCATTCGGACTAAGGTTTACTTTTGGTAGAAGAGTCTCACCCGAAATTTTTCTACTATTATCCAATATAAAAATACAATCATTGTTGAATTTTCCAATTACATAGTCGTTTTTATTAATTACATCCTTACTGGTCAATATGAACTTTGTTTGACTATCCTGTATCATATACATTTTCCTTGACTCTGGATATTCTGGATCAATTGGCAAGTATGCAGCTCCGACTTTTAAAATAGCAATTATCCCTATTAGCATTTCAATTGATGGATCCGTCATGATTCCAATAATCTCACCCTTTTTCACTCCTTTTCTAAGCAGTTCATTTGATAAGTTATTGGATATGTCATTTAATTCTTCATAAGTCATAGTCCTATTTTTATATACAATCGCTACATTATCCGGGGTTTTCATCGCTTGTTGCTCAAACAACTGACTAATCGTCAACTGATGTGAATATGTTTTACGAGTATTATTAAATTCCAAAAGGATTTGTTTTTTCTCTTCAATAGATACGATATCAATCTCTTCTATTTTTTTATGAGGATTTTTTATGACTGCTTCTGCAATTATAGTAAAATGCTGAGCTAAACGCTCAATTTTAGATGATTCATATAATTGTTCGTTGTAACTGAAACATATCTCAATATCTTTGTGCAAACTTATACTAATAGATAAGCCATAATTAGTCATTTCAAAGGTGGAATATGAGTTCAAAGCGATTCTATTTTTGTTTGTCAGTATCGTCTGATCTAAAGGGTAGTTTTCAAAAACAACAATAGTATCAAAAAGGTCGATTTCCGTATCCAATTCACTATATTTTTTTATATCTACTAAAGATGATGTCCCATACAATTCCCAATCCTGCAATGTCTTATTTAACTTTTTGATAAGTTCTATAGATGTTTCGCCAGAATCCTTTTTAACTCTTAATGGAACTGTATTTATAAATAGGCCTACCATTTCTTCAATCCCATTAAATGTTCCTGCTCTACCCGAAATAGTTGCGCCAAAAATAATGTCATCGATATTATGATTCTTTTGTAGCACAATTCCCCATAAACTATAAACAAGGGCGGCAAGAGTAACTTCATTTCCCTTCGCAAATCCTTCCAACTTATCCCTTGAAAATTGAATACGATACTGATGATCTTTTCGAATTGATTTATGTTTCTTTTTTGTTACTTCCAATCTATTTTGCGAGTTAAATCCTTTTAAATACTCTTGCCAAAATACTTTCTGCCCTTCTTTATCCTGTTTTTGAATATATTTAATAAAATCTTTATATTTTTTTTTAGTAGGCAGATTGTAAGTTTCTGATTCACTAAGGCATCGATATGCGTTTAGGAATTCTTTTAAAATAATTCCATTACTCCAGCCATCATATATAATATGATGATTACTTATAATCATTTCATGTCTTTCTTCTGCTAATATGCACAAAGTAACCCTGAATGGTATTTCTCGAAGATTAAACTTTTTTTCACGATCTTTAACTTTTATCTCTTCTAGTAAAATATTTTTTTCACTTTCACTCTTGTGTGTAAGATCAATTATTTTAATATGAGGGGTATGTTCTTTCAATACTATTTGAACAGGAGTTTTCACTTTTTCCCAACGAAATAGTGTACGTAACTGCTCATTTGTTTGGACAACCGCGTCCCAAGCTTTCGTAAACAATCCTGCATCAACTCTACCTAAAATCCCCAAACATATCTGTTCAAAATACTCATCACTTTGAGGATTTTTTAAGTAGTGAAATAACAACCCTTCCTGTATTGGTGTTAAACCAAGAATATCTTCCAAATTTTGTTTATCCAATTTTATCATCATTGAGCTCCTCCTTGAGACAATCAAATGAATCTAAATAATTATGCTTCTTCATATTTTCTATAATTTCTCCTCTTTCCATCTTGATAACTTTATCCGCGATATGAAAATACCTATCATCATGAGTAATAGCAATGATAGCTTTTCCTTTTTCCTTTAATTCAGCCAATAGTTCTGTATAGAAAAAATGTCTAAATTCAGGGTCTTGATCTGCCGCCCATTCATCAAATAGATAAATAGATTTATCCTCTAAATAGCTAATTAATAGTGCTAGTCTTTTTCGTTGTCCTGTTGAAAGTTTAGTTGTACTAAATTCTCCATTTTGAATTTGTACTTTTTCATCGATACGTAATATTTTCAAATATTTTTTTATTTCTTCTTCCTTTGAGCTATAGTCAATACCATAGACTTTTGTAAACAAATAAAAATCACTAAATATTGCGGAATATAGCTCTCTTAACTGTTCCTGATTTATTTCTTGATTGTTAACAAATATGTTTCCGCTATTTGCAGAATACAAACCTGTAATTAGTTTAGCAAGAGTTGATTTACCACTACCATTGCCACCGGTTATAAATACAACCTCTCCTGATTTAAGTTCAAAATTAATTGGCCCAACTTGAAAAGGTTCTCCATGTTCACTTTCGTATTGATATACTACCTCTTTAATCTCCATGTTTATTTTACTTTGAGGTATCAGAGTACTGTTTACGTCTGTCTTATTAGTTTCGGTTTTTAAATACCTTGAAAAATCATTTATTCTCTTCCAACTAATTTTCATTTGAATCGCATTAGGGATAGTATTGAGTATACTATGTAGAGGTCCTGTCATATAAAGAAAAACAAAAACATAGCTTCTTAAAAACTCACTCTGTACCCCTTTAAATAAAAGCGGAAATAAAAATGTAACAGCCCCAATTACCATAACAAACAGCAATTCACCAATAATAAAAACATTAGCAAACTTAAGACCACCTTGAATCCGCTTATCCTTATAATCCTCACAGCTCTCTTGCATCCCTTGTCCAAACTCTTCTCGTTTTGACTTTCCTATGCTTAACTCTTTATAACCGCCAATGAGATCGTTTATATATCTAAAAAAAGTGTTTTGGATGTTTCTTGTTTGTTCCCAAAGATTATTAGCTGATTTTCCAGCTACATAATACATACCTGCTGCAACCAAAATAACTGCAATAGAAACAAGCAGTCCATAAACATTAATTACTCCCAAATAAACCAAACAACATAAAAGTGTAATTGAATCAGTCAAACCAGTAATTATGGTGGCAGCATAATTACTGATAGCTTCTGTATCATTATTTAAGGTGGTTTGAATTCTTTCTGACTCTATTTTTTCAATTTTTTCATAAGGATTTTTTAATATATCGTTAATTAACTGGGTCCTTTTTTCATAAATCAGATTATTTGTAATGGTAATCAACTGCGTCCGTACCAATTTTTGCGCTAATACATAAGTAATAATTCCTAGCAAAAAATATAAAAACAAACTATTGTTGCTTGAATAATTACTTCTAGTTAAAGCTTCATTAATAATAAAAATAATCATCGCATTTCCAAAACCACTGGTTACACTCAACACAAAAATCGGAAAAAAATTTTTCTTATTATGCAAAGGAAAAACAGTTATTAAAGATAAATATAGGCAGAACAGTACAATACTAATTAAAGTAGCCCATACCGCAAAACTCATACTGATAGGTAACCAAACATTAACAAAATCCCAAGAAAGTCTCCCGAAAAATACAAATGGAATTTTATAAAGGGCATACCCAGCTAAGAACGCAAACAGAAACGTTATAAAGGGAATACAAATACTTTTAAATTTATTTTTTTCCAACTTCCTTTTTTTCTTATACACCTGAATCATAACTATGAAAATGAAGTATAGAGTAATAATTGAAAAAGGAACCATAAACAAAAGTACAGTAACAGAAAAGGCATCAATACTCTTATACGTATCTTTACCGTTTGTCACCACACTCTCCCCCACAAGTGTGTCCATAATAGCCTGGCCAATATTTTGAGTGTAATCGGAGTTCATGTTAGCCATCACCGCAACTCCTAACTTCTCTTGAGGATGAAATACAACGAAAGAGGAGAAATTCGGATTACTTCCTGCATGTGATATTTCACCAGGACCATTTTGAAAAACTTGCCACCCTCCGGCATAAGAAGAGCCATCCTCAGATGGTGGAACTGATCTGTTTGGTATATGTGTACTATAAATTGCCTTTTGGTGATCATCACTTAGTCCATATATCCCAAGCTGCATACGAAGCCACTTTTCCATGTCTTCATTATTTGAGATAAAATAACCTGCGGGTGTATTTCCTCGATAAATAGGTGCATTAAACTCTATAGGCTTTAAAAAACCTATTTTATATCCCTTTGACATATCATATTTAGCGACATCTTTTCTAAACAAAAAAGTATTATCCATATTAAATTGGTTTAATATATTATTCTGAACGTATTGTTCAAAAGATTGATTGGTAACTTTTTGTATAACTAATCCTAGAATATCGTAGTTAATACTGGCATAATTGAATTGCTCTCCTGGATATGTCTCCAATTTTTGATTTAATATTTCTCTAACTGTATTTTCCAACGCATCATTGTCATTTGAGATAGGTATGTCCCCAATGGTATGAAAAGGGATCCCACTCGTATGATATAAAAGCTGTTCAAGAGTTATTTCAACATTTTTATTAAGTTGTTGTCCTTTATAATTACCTTCATATATCATTTGAAACCACTGCAAATATTTGCTAACAGGGTCCTTTAAATCAATTAACCCCTTTTGAACAAGTTGATATATTGCGAGAGCTGTAAACGCCTTACTATTCGAACCGATTTCAAATAATGTTTTTTCCGTTACACGTTGCTTTGTCTCAAGATTTGAATAGCCAAAACTTTTTTTATATACAGCTTGATCACCTTTGACTACTATCACTGACATTCCAGGAATTTTGGCTTCTTGCATTTGTTTTTTTATAAGCGAGTCTAGTTGTTCTTTATCGTTTTCCGTAAACATTCTATCATTCTCTGCATTTGCTATTTGAATCCCAAATAGCATCTGTACATTTAATAATATTACAAGGGTAATCAAAACAATTTTTACTCTCATCATGATTGAATGACTCCTCTCTAATATCATATATTAAATATATTTTCAAGATCTTCACTCGAGAGGTTTGCCGTTTCAAAATCAGATGGGGTGAATTCAGCATGTTTTCTCTGACAACAATGTTGAATCAAATCTCTCAATTGATTCATATACTCCATGAAAAATTGCGATATTGTTTCTTGTTTAAATTTGTTTTTGCTATACGTAATCGACAAATTCAACTTTTTATCTACTGTATACGCAACGATATCTAGCAAACAATCCATCTCATTTTTATTGCTGTTATCTTGACCGGAATTTTCATACGCAAATTCAAAAATTCCATTGGAAAATGTAGCATTAAAATCACCTAAATAGTTAAAACGAACATACTTTCGAGATTCGGAACTTAATTCCTTCGAAATATACTTTAAAACTCCATAATTTAGACCTTTACTTGGAACGCTACGCAATTGCTCTTTTAATTGTTTAATTTGTTGTGATATATCTACATCCTCAAATTGTAACCGAATTGGAAATAGGCTCGTAAACCATCCAATAGTTCGCGATACATCAATTTCATCATTTAATTCTTCACGCCCATGCCCTTCAATTTCAATAATCACATCATTTGTTTTAATATACTTAGCCATTACCAATGATAGCGCTATAATCATTAGTTCATTACCTTTTGTTCGATAAGCTTCATTTGCTTTTTGTAACAGCTGCATAGTTTCTTCTTCTGTTAACTTCTTAATCATTTTCTCGCAAAATTCCATACGATCCAATCCTAAATCAAAATCATTAAATGAATTCTCTTCATATTGATATACATGCTCCCAGTATCGCTTTTCTGATTCTGGAATTTTTTTACTCATTCTCTTTAACTCAATTGCCCAATCCTGTACCGAATTATCTTTTGGCGGCAAAGAAGTTTTCTGCTTATTTTCTATCTGTTTATATAATTGATTTATATCTTCAAAAATAATTCGCCAAGATATACCATCAACAGCTAAATGATGAGCTGTCATTAATAGTCTTTTACCAAAATCGCCCAAATCAAATATACAAACTTTAAGAAGAATTTCATTTTCAATATTAAAGCTCGATTTCAATATTTCTCCAATACTAGCAATACGAATACTTTGCTCTGTTTTTGATAATTCAGATAAATCTAATGATTCTATTTTTATTTTTTTATTGTAATTATTTTGATTATAAAATAATTCCTTCGTTTCCATCCGGTAATTCAAGCGAAAAGCGTCGTGATGACAAACTAATGAGCTAAATGCCGATTCAAGTATCCCAACCTCAACGTCATCCTTTACTTTGACTAACACTGACTGTGTATAATGGTTTATATTGTTCAAATCTTGCGAAAAAAACCATGAGATAGATGGTATCGTTTCAATACTACCAACACATTGTTGATTACTCTTCTGCTCTTTTGTGCTAGTCATTTCTAAATATAAAATCATATCTTCAATAACTGGATTAGCCAAAATATCCTTTGTTTTTATTTTAATCCCTTTCTCACGTATCTTAGAAGAAATTTGAATTGCTTTAATGGAATCCCCGCCTAGATGATAGAAGTTGTCTCTTATACTTACTTTTTCAACATTTAATACTTCACGTATAATACCTACTAAATCACTTTCTATCTCACCTTCAGTTTTTTTCTCTATTTTAACTTCAGGTTTCGGCAAGGCCTCTCTATCCAGCTTTCCGTTAAACGTCAACGGTATTTCTTTCAACACAATAAAATACGAAGGAATCATATAAACTGGTAAGATCTCTTTTAAGAATCTAAATAGTTCGGATGTCTTCACCTTAGCATTCTCAGTATAGTAGGCACAAAGATAGCGGTTTCCATCATAATCCTCTTGATCAATCACTACCACTTCCTTAATGCTCGGATATTTTTGCAAGTTTATTTCGATTTCTTTTAGTTCTATGCGGAACCCACGAACTTTTACTTGATCATCTTTCCTTCCCAAATACTCAATCTTATCTCCTTCAATAAATCTAGCTAAATCACCCGATTTATACATCTGCTCTTTTTCCGAATATGGATTTACAATAAATCTCTCTCTTGTTAAATCCTGATTGTTAAAATATCCTCTTGCAACACCTTCCCCAGAAATATAAATTTCTCCAACAACTCCCATTGGTACTGGGCGAAGATCGGAGTCCAACACATATATTTTCATATTTTGTGCAGGTACACCAATAGGAACAGATACCCCTTTATCTTTTTCAATATCGAATTGATGAATCATACATCCTACAACTGTTTCTGTGGGCCCATATTCATTATATATTTTTGTTTCTCTACCTAATTTTTTCTGTATGTTTGCGGCAAGGTCTACTGTTAAATTTTCTCCACCAACAATAATTTTTTTAATTGAACACCCAACAAAGTCTGAATCTTTCAATAAAAACAGGTGAGATGGAGTTAATTTAATAATACTTGCTTTTTTTTCTTTAAATATCCTATATAATACATATTCGTTTGCATCAGCAGGATAAATAATAATCTGATTACCACTAATTAATGGGGTAAATATAGTTGTAACAGTAAGATCAAAAGCAAGAGATGAATACAATGGGAAAACTTCATTTTCACTTGCGCCTACATATACTTGATTTGCCCAGGAAATATAATTAACCAATCCTTTCTGTTCAATCATTGTACCTTTAGGGTTTCCCGTAGAACCCGATGTATATATGATGTAAGCAAGGTCAGTCGGCTCACTTCTATTTTTAATATTAGAAGTATCTCCCATATAAATATGAGCTGCACTTATATGGATAACCTCAACCGCATACAAAGAAAGATCCCATTGATGCGAAATATCAAAATTAGTGAACAGAATATTGATATCTGAATCTTGCAGCATATAATTGACCCGTTCAGATGGATATTGTGGATCAATAGGTAAATATACCGCTCCTGCTTTTAAAATTCCTAAAATTCCAATAATTGTTTCTAGAGAATGCGTAGTTGATATTCCTATTACTGTACCTTTTGTTACATTTTTCTTTAATATATACCTCGCTAATTGATTAGATCTATCATTCAATTCACGATACGTAAGTTCCTTATCTTCCAGGCAAATCGCAACTCTATCTGGTGTCCTTTCTACTTGTTCTTCAAAAAGCTGATGGATTGTCTTGTCCTTTGGATACTCCCTATTCGTTGCATTAAATTCATATATCAATTTATTCCACATATCTTCTGGTAAAATTTCTAATTCCATCAACTTTTTATTAGGCGACTCCAACATCTGATTCAGTAAATGACTGATTCCAAGATACATTTGTTCAATTTGCTTTTCTGTATACATATGATCCTTATAATCTATATCTAGATTAAATCCTCCTAATCTAGACCATTCTCGAATAATCAATTGAATTGAATAAATCTGATTCCTATTGTAAAATTCTTCATTTTCTATTGGTGTACCATTAATTTCAGTAGGAAGTTTTGTATTGTAATAGTTAATACATGTATCAAATAAATCACCGTATCCCTTTTTCTTTAATTCCAAATCTTTCACCAATACATCATATGGATATTTTTGATGATAATAACAGCGAACCAATTCACGATTAATGCCTTTTATAAAATCTAAGACTGTCATTTCACTATCAACAGTATGACGAAATGGCATAGTACTTGTTAACATCCCCACAATATTTTTTTCATTTTTCCCCGCTCGATTAAGTACAGGCATTCCAATAATTAAATCATCCTGCCCATTTACTTTATTTAAGTAAATATAATATAGGGCAACAAAGAATGCGTACACAGAAACATTTATGTCAGTAGCAAATTGTTTAATTTCATCCGATTGATTATTTGTTAAAGAATATGTTTTTCTATTTGCCTTTGCACAATCTACTTCGTTCTTCCGCTTCACAATTGGGAGCTTACTAAACTTCTCATTCCAAAAATTTTTATCCTTCATAAATCTTTTTGAAGTTAAATAGGATTCTTCCTTCTCAAGGCAATACATATAGGTACTATTAAGCTGATCTGTTATTTTTTCACCTTTCAAAATTTGAGTGTATGCATTACAAATCTGTTCAGTTAAAAGATTCATAGACCAACCATCAGAAATTATATGATGGACCTTAACGAAATATCCCCCTTCTTTAGTATCTTGTAACTTGAACAAAGCAAAATCAAATAAGTCTTGTTCATTGATATCGAAAGGTTTTGCAGCTTCCTGCTGAACCCAGGCATCTAAATCCTTCTGACTATTAAAAATAGTATATCGAACTTGATATTTATGATATTTCTCCACATATTGATGAACCTTCTCATCCGATTCTACAAATCGATGCCTGATTCCATCATTTTTTTTTATAAAATAATTAATTGCTTTCTCAAGACAATCAAAATCCACTTCTCCTTGTATCTTTACTGTTCCCCCAATATTATGCAATGGCTGATGAGGATTAATTTTCTCCATATACCAAATCCTTTGTTGAGGATGAGTTAGTGAAAAATATTCTCTATACTTCAAATTATCACCCCTTTATATTTAATGTTTTTCGAAATAATTAACTTTTTGACCATATCTAATCATTTTTTCCGTCATTTCATCCGTAATATTATTCCATACAAAACCCGTTTTTCTTAACAGCATATTCGTTTTATCTCCCATTATATGGAATAATGTTTGTTCGACATCATTAAATGTTTTCAATTCATCTCCTATACAATGCAGCTGTAAATTATATATATCTGATGCATATTGATTAAATTGCTTTTCATCAAAGATATAATCTATAAATTTATCAATTGAAGTTTCTTTTACATCTATGTCTAATCCATACGTTGTTAAAAGAGCTGATAAGCTTACATAGTTAGGATTGAAAATGTGATGAGTCTCATTCATTAATTCTTTTTTATTAAACAACTTAATAATTGCCTGACTAACATCATTCACACATGCAAAATCTATATCTCTTTCCATTTCTGGAACCAATCCAATTCTTATATATGATTTCATCATTGAGTATAATGCATTCTGCTCTATGTTTTCTTGAAACCTTCCTGTTTTAGAATCAAAACCAATGTTTCCCACTCGAAAAACATTTACATTTATTCCCTTATCCCTCGTTTCCAGTACAATCTTTTCAGCTTCTAACTTTGTCTTTGGATAAGGATTTTCAATAATTTGCCCTAAATCATTATCATACTCCGTATACAATATATCTTCGTTATTCTTTACTACACCAGAAGCTACAGCCAATGTAGAAATATGATTCACATCTTTCTTTACTCCCTTAAGCGAAAAATCAATTACATTTCTCGTAGCTAGAACGTTTGCTTCATAGGATTTTTCATATTTCCCATAATGACTAACACTGCCTGCTGAATGTATAATACATTGGATTGTTTCACTCAAATATTGATAGTTCGGCAAATCTAAGCCCATATATTTTTTTGTCAGGTCGCCACTATATACAAAAATTCTTTTCTTATACTTATCATAAAAAGGTGTTCCAAAATAAGAGCAAACTTTTTCTTTAATGCGATTTTCTGCTTTTATACAATTGTCACTTCTTACAATCAAATGTACATTGCAATCTAATTCAGTTAATAAATCATGTAATAAGTAAACGCCCAAATATCCCGTGCTTCCTGTCAATAGAACTTCCTTATAACCGGTTTGGCAAGAAAGGTTGATTTCGTAATACTTTTTGTTTCTATCATCATATAAACTTCGTATCGCTATGTCTCCTCTTATCTTCTCCTCCATCAACCGATGCCTTTCTCCTCTAGCAATCAGATAAGTTGCTAATGCATCTGGAATGGTCTTCTCCTTTTTATATGTCATATGCTGCGCTAGATCAGAGACTCTAGGGTATTCAAATAAATGATTAATAGAAATATCAAAATCCTTCTGTAAGCTCGAAACAACATTGATAGCCGTTAGTGAGCTACCTCCTAATTCAAAGAAATCATCATGGATACTAACTTGTTTTACTCCCGTAACTCTCTTATATGATTCTATAATTTTCCGCTGTTTATCATCTTTCGGAACAACATTCTTCTTTAGCTCTTCTACATAGTCACTTTGCGATAAAGGGGAACTCTCTTCCATTTCAATATCCTTAGAAAGGCTAAAGAACTGCCGTTCAAAAGGATACGTAGGGAGTGGAACACGATATCTTCTTTCTTGCGAAAAATACTTGGACCAGTTAATCTTCACGCCATGAATATGCAACTTACCAATATTTTGAAGCAAGTAATTGTCATCAAAAATTTTTTCTTTAGGATGCCTTACAGTATTAATAATTGGGCATTTTGATTCTCCTTGAGTATGTTGTCTAACAAAACTACTTAATGTTCTACCTGGTCCAACCTCCACAAAAATACTTTCCGTACCCGATAGTAGATGCTTAATGCCCTCAGAAAATTCCACTACATGTCGCAGATGATTCACCCAATAATCTGCACTTTTTGCTTGTTCTTCCGTAATCCATTCTCCTGTCAAATTGGATACAAATGGTATTTTAATATCCTGGAAATTAATTTCTTTTAACTTCTTTCCATAGGTATCTAAAATTGAGTCCATCATGGATGAATGAAAGGCATGGGAAGTTGTAAGTTTTTTAAACTGAAAACCTTTCCTAATCAATTCCCCCTCAAAAGTAAAGATTGCCTCATCAGAACCTGAGATTACGCATGATATTGGACTATTCACCGCGGCAATAGATACATCTTGATTCATTAGTGGTAAAATTTCATTTTTCGAAGCCATTACACTTATCATGCTTCCTTTAGGTAATTGCTGCATTAAGGTCGCCCGCTCATACACCAACTGTAGCGCTTGCTTTAATGAGAACACTCCCGCCAAACAAGCCGCCACATATTCCCCTATACTATGTCCAATCATGCCGTCCGGATAGACGCCCCATTCCATTAATGTTTTTGCTAATGAATATTCAAAAATAAATATTGCAGGCTGTGTATTAGATGTTTGATTTATATCATCTCTCATTCTAGCTTCCAGGTCCTTTGGATATAAGACTTCCTTCCAATCAATCCCACTAATCTCTTCTAAAATCTCACAACAAAGATTCACTTCATCTCGAAATCTCTTCTCTTCTTTATATAAATCCAATCCCATATTTACATATTGCGCACCCTGCCCGGGAAACATGAAAATTATTTGCTTGCTACCGCCATCACAAATGTTAGTTTGAACCTTACCAGAATTTTGAATAAAAAATTCTCGCTTCGCTTCCTCTATATCCGAAACCACTAATGCTCTTCGATATTTTAAATTTTTCCTTCCATTTAAAAGTGTATAAGCTACATCAGCCAAATTCACATTATTGTTATGATTTAAATATTCAGCTAACTTTTTAGTTTGCTCTTCAAGAGATTTTTTCGTTTGTGCAGAAAAAGAAAGTAATTGATATCTCCTACTCCGCTCAGAAGCTTCTCTTTGGGGAGGTTCCTCAAGTACAACATGGGCATTTGTTCCTCCCATACCAAATGAACTTACTCCTGCTCTTAAAGGAAACTCTTGGTTCTTCCATTCTGCCAATGTATCCTGTACATAAAATGGACTATTACCAAAATTAATTTTTTCATTTGCTTTCTCGTAGTTAATGCTTGGTGGAATCATGCGATTCTCCAAAGCAACTACAGTTTTTATCAAACCTGCTATACCTGCAGCGTTATCAAGATGACCAATATTCCCTTTAACCGATCCAATACCACAAAAATTATTCTTCTCTGTATTAAATGCCAACTTCAAGGCTTCAACCTCAATCGGGTCACCTAGCATTGTTCCAGTACCATGAGCCTCTACATATGATATACTTTCAGATTCTACCTCGGCCATGTGATGAGCTGCTCTAATAACAGCAGCTTGTCCTTCTACACTTGGCGCATTAAAACTAACCTTATCAGCGCCATCATTATTTATTGCGGATCCTTTCACAACAGCATGGATGAAATCTCCATCAGCAATCGCATCCTCCATACGCTTCAAAACAACAATTCCCGCTCCATTTCCATTGACCGTTCCCCTAGCATTATCATCAAAAGGTCTACAGTGTCCATCTGGTGAAAGAATCATGCCATCCTTGTATAAATACCCTCTTTTCTCAGGTAATGTAAGTGAAACCCCTCCAGCCAAAGCAATGTCACAATCTCCACTTAATAGAGCTTGACATGCCAAGTGCACAGCAACCAATGAAGAGGAACATGCAGTTTGAACTGTATAACTAGGACCTTTCAAATTTAATTTATGTGATAATCTGGTGCCGAAAAATTGAGAACCATTTAAAAATTCTGCTTCTTTTATAAAATCTTTCGCTCCATCATATACCGCTTCTAACCAATATAAGTTTGTAGATGCTCCAATATAAGTACCAATTAAACCATTAAAGGTATCCGAAAAGTAAGCACTACTCTCTAATGCTTCCCAAGCACACTCGTGCAAAATTTTCAGCTGTGGATCCATTACCTCTAATTCCCTAGGGGAGTAATTAAATAATTTATTGTCGAACCATTCTGTTCCTGTAATAGCCCCACCAGCCTTTATATAATTGGGATTCTGGATCGTTTCTAGATCAATTCCTCCTTTCTGTAACTCCTTATCTGTGAAGAAAGTTACCGATTCTACACCATTCTTCAAATTTTCCCAGAATTCATTTATAGTATCTCCACCAGGAAATCTGCAAGACATTCCAATAATAGCAATCTCTATACCATTTCTTATCGGTTCCTGTGCACTATCATTCATTCGAATCCCTCTTTCTTTGACGTCTTTGTTTTAACCTATTTTTCGATTCCTTTATTACCTGAACTCTATTTGAGTTCATTTTTTCCTGTACCCTGCTCTCAGCGGTCATCTTTAATTGCTGGGATAGAGAATAAATTGTAGGATATCTAAATAGCATCATTACAGTTATGTCGATGTTCAAATCATTTTTCAACCGTTCATTTACTTGAATAATATTCAGTGAATTCCCACCAAGTTCGAAGAAATGATCATAAATACCGACCTGATTTACCCCAAGTACCTGTTTCCAGATCTCCGCTATCATTTTTTCTAGATTCGTTCCAGGTGCTATATAAGTAGTACCTAACGATATATAATTCTCATTATCCCTTTCTTGCAAGGCTCTTACGTCGACTTTGTCGTTATTCGTTAAAGGCATACTCTCTAATTGCACAAAATGTGACGGAATCATATATTCAGGTAACTTATTCCTCAAATACTCCCTTAATTCTGTACTGGTAACCTCTTGGTTTGCAATTAGATACGCACACAAATAGCTTTCATTACTTTGATTTTGTTTCGCAACAACAATTGCATTATCAATATATTTATGATTTAAAATGTGGTTTTTTATTTCATCTGGCTCTACTCGGACTCCCTTCACCTTTACCTGATGGTCAATCCTTCCAATATACTCAATGTCCCCATTAGGGAGCCACCTTGTAAGGTCTCCCGTTTTATACATTTTCTCACCTGGAATAAATGGATTGGACATAAATTTTTCATCTGTCAAATCTGACTTATTGATATATCCCCTTCCTACACCTGCCCCAGCAATATATAACTCCCCAGTCACACCAATAGGTACAGGATAATAATCTTGATTTAAAATATATGCCCTATAGTTACTTAGAGGCTTACCTATTGGTATGCTCGAACCCTCTTCATTTTCATGACAAATATAGTATGTTGAAAAAATCGTCGTCTCGGTTGGACCATACAGATTAATAATCATCTCAGCATTAACAGTACTCTTTAATTGATCATAAAGACTCTTTGTAAAGACCTCACCGGCTACAAGAACATAGTTAAGAGGTTGACTTATGACAATATTATCTATTAAAACTTTCAAATGGGTAGGTACAGCGCCCAAGACATTAATTTTGTTTTTCTCAATAAAGTTCCACATATTTCTTGGCTCAGCGATTAGCTCTTCCTCAGGAATATATAACCTACCCCCAGAGAGAATCGGGAGAAGGATTTGTTGAACAGAAACATCGAATGTGATTTTTGCTAGCAATAAATGATTCATTTCTTGATTAAATTTTAATTTCCGAATGAGTCCTATCAACTGATTCACAATATTCTTGTGTTCGACCATAACCCCTTTAGGGTTACCGGTTGTTCCAGAGGTATAAATTACATATGCCAAATCGTCGGGCTGGTTTATGTTTTCAAGATGACAAACATCTTCTTTACAGTTTATTTCATCATCCAACCTAATTACTTCCTGTTCAAAAGTAAAGCGTTCCTTCATATTATTTCGGGCCAGAACCAACTGACAATCACTGTCTCTCAAAAAATATTTTATCCTGCTTATTGGAAGAGTGGGATCAATCGGTAAAAATGCCCCTCCTGCTTTTAGCACACTGAGAACTCCTATGACCATTTCTAAGGAAGGCTCTGCAATAAGTCCAACAACGCTATTTCTTTGCACTCCCTTTTTTCTTAAAGTGCGGGCCAGTTGATTTGCCCTTGCATCCAGCTCAGAGTACGTTAGTGTCATTTCTTTATATACGATGGCATTTTCTGATGGACCTTCTTTCACTTTCTGCTCAAATATCTCATGCACCGTCATTTGATACGAATATTCATCCGTCGTATTATTAAATTCATAAAGAACGGTTTTCATCTCTGATTCAGACATCATCTGGATATCTTGTAATGGTATATCCATCTTTTCGGTAATCTCATCAAGTAGATAAATAAAATGTTCTGCTAATCTTTGTACTGTATCCTTCTTGAATATATCCTTACGATACTTCCACTTAAAATGCATATCTTCATTAATTTCTAATACATGAATGAACATATCAAATTGAGTCATACTACTTTCAAATTGGAATTTTCGGAAAGTTAATTCCCCTTTATCCTTAAAGAAATACTCATCATTATCCAAAGAAAACATAATATCAAATATTGGATTTCTCCCTGTATTTCGATAAGCATCTACTTGATTTACTAACAATTCAAACGGATATTCCTCATGATCAATGGCTTTTATTGTATTATCCTTCACTTCATCCAGAAAGTTCAGAAATGTTTTTTTACGACATGGGAAATTTCTTATTACTACCGTATTCACAAACATACCAATAGTCCGTTCCAAACCTGGACGAGATCGGCCAGCTGTAGGGGTACCAATCGTAATATCTTCTTGACCCGTATATTTTAAAAATAATACATTTAAAGCAGCAAGTAGCACCGTATATAGGGTTGTCCCATTCTCCTTCGCTATCTTTTTCAAACGCTTTGTCAAATCGTATCCCGCCATAATTGGTACATAATCACTATCATAAAGTTGCACCGGGTGTCGTGGATAATCTGTATTTAACTCCAGTAATGGAGGTTCATCTTTAAATATGTTTAGCCAATACTTTTCTTTACTCTTAAAATCATCAGTCTGAAAAAATTCTGCCTGCCATACTGCATAGTCTCTATATTGTAATTTAATCGGAGGCAAATCTTTATTTAAATAACTATCATAAAATTCCTCCATAATTATGTCCATCGATATACCATCAAAGACAATATGGTGAGCATCAGTTAACAGCAAATGCTTATTTTCTCTGATTTTAATAACTTTGATTCTAAATAGAGGAGGTTGTCCCAGATTAAAAGGTGTAGCAAACCCATGTACATACTCCATTAATTCTTCTTCCGATGCTTCAACGATATCAACAATAACCTTTAATTTAGGATGTACATACTGCACCACTTGTCCATTGATGAATGAAAACGATGTACGTAAAGATTCATGACGATCAACAAGATGTTGGAAAGCTCTCACCAACATATCATATTCGAGATCACCCTCTATGATTGTCCCAGACGGTAAATTATAAGCTACTGAATCACGATTAAGTTGCCACATAATAAATAGCCTTTTTTGCTGTGATGAAACAGGATAGTATTCTCTTGCTTCAACAGGTAATATAATTGAACTTTTATGTTGTTCCCCATCCAGTATTAGAGTTGTAAATTCTTTTATAGTTGGCTTTTTAAACATTTCACTTAAGTGTATATTCACGTCAAATTCTTGGTTAACTTTCAATATAATCGAAGCAGCATTTAAAGAATGCCCACCTAACTCAAAAAAATTATCATACACTCCTATCTTTTGAATATTAAGAACATCTCTCCATATATGTGCAACCTTTTTTTCCAATTCACCTTCTGGTGCAACATAGTCGAAGTCTGATACTGGATCCAAGTTGGACACTGGCAATGCTTTACGATCAATTTTCCCGTTTTGATTGAGTGGCATTTTTTTCAGTTGAGTGAAGTAGGTTGGCACCATGAAATTCGGCAAACTTTTAATAAGGAAATTTCTTAATTCTGAGTTTGTTATATTCACATTGGCAACAAAATAAGCACTTAATACTTTCGTACCGAAAGTATCTTCGATTGCAACAACAACAACCTCATCTACATCTGGATGCTTCATAAGACCAGTCTCTATCTCCCCAACTTCTACCCGAAACCCCCTTATTTTCGTAAGATTATCTTTCCTTCCAATAAATTCAATATTCCCATCAGGCATCCACCTTGCCATATCTCCTGTTTTATAAACTTTTTTTTCGGTAATTTTCGGAAACTCTACAAATTTTTCTCTCGTTAAATCTGGAGCATTATAATACCCACGTGCCAATCCAACCCCAGCAATACACAGTTCTCCTGTTATACCAATAGGTACAAGATTCATCTCTTGATCAACAATGTATATTTCGACATTATTAAGAGGCTTCCCGATTGGAATCACCTTCAATTGTTCTATCTCTTGATTACTAATTCTATAGAAAGCGGCTAAATCCGTGCATTCCGTGGGACCATACGTATTTATAATTTCACCCTTGAAATTTATTGATTTAACTAAAGGTTTGAGTTTTTTACAATTTATCGATTCACCACCTAAAAAAATACGCTTCAACGTGATTAACCTGCTAAAATTAGTTCTCTCATTATAATCAACCAATGGATAAAAACCACTTGGGGTACAATTAACGCTCGTGATTTTATGAATATTTATATAATCAGACATTTTATTGTAATCATACATACCTGACTCAAACAGGTGCAATCGCCCCCCTTTTATCAATGGAGCAAATAAATTTTTATGCGCTGTATCGAAACTAATTGGGGCAATTAATAATACATTATCGGTTGGATTCATATCAAATTCATTGGTATACCAATTGAGCAAATTCATAAATGAATTTCTTTTCACCATAACTCCTTTAGGGTCACCAGTGCTTCCAGATGTATAAAGAACATACATTAAGCTCTCTAATGGGATTTTCAATTCTAAATTACCACTCATTTCTATAGGTGTACCGTCTCCCAAAGTTGTATCTATATCAACAAATCTAGTGTTTTCAATTATAAAATTAAATTCATTATTGCTGCACTTCAAAATGATATCTACATTAGAATTACTTAAAAGATAATTAATTCGTTCATTTGGATAGTTTGGATCAATGGGTAAATATGCAGCTCCTGCCTTTAAAACACCTAATATACCAATTGGAAGTTCGAGCGATCTATCTAACATAATTCCTATTACAGAATCTTTTTTAGCTCCTAATTCAACTAATTTATGTGCTATATGATTTGCTCTTATATTTAATTCCTCGTAAGTTAAATTTTGATTTTGGTAAAAGACTGCTAGCTTATGTGGACTTTTAGCTACTTGAAATTCAAACAAGTCAACAACAGATTGATCCTTAGGAAAACCTGTTTTTGTGTTGTTAAACTCATTTAGAATACGATTTCTCTCATTGGATAAAATATCAATTTCAGAGAGCCTTATACTCGGATTAGCTACTACTGCTTTTAACAAATGAGTCAATTGATTTATAACTCTTTCAATCAAGTCTCCTACACTTTCTTTACAAGTGATACAACACTCTAGTTTATCTCCATGCCATGTAAAATTAAAGACGGTATCTGCATTTGTATAATGATTAGAAATATTATGTTGAATATTTTCAAACTGTATGACTGTACGAGGATTCAGTTTATTAGAATTTGCATTCTCATCTCCTAAAAGTTTTGCTAATCGCTTATGCGATACTTTCTGATTTTTATTTGCCTCTGTAATGTTTTGTTGTACTTTTAATAGAAGCTCTTTAAATGTCATATTACTATGGACATTACTTCTTATAATCAAAAGATGATCATAATATGCTGTGCCAGATTTTGATTGAATTACTGGCGTTCCAATAGAAATATCTTTACTATCCGTGTATATTGAGAGCAAATATTTCACACTAGCAATCAAAATGATAAGCATTCCATATTCAGAATGATTACTTATTTCACTAATTTTATGTGATATGTTTTCTGATAATCTATATGTAAATATTTTTTCTTCCTGATTTTTCACACCAACTTTTTTATTAAAATTTACAAAACTACTCATTTCTAAATCCGTTGATAGTTGATCCAACCAAAACTTCTCCTCTTTAGTTAACAAATCTGCATTATAAACATCATTGCTCATAATAATCTCCTCTCCCAACCAATGTTGAATTAATAAGATTTATAATATCAATGTAATTTTCATTAATAAAAAAGTGATCTCCTGGATAGCCATAAACAACAGTATCTCTCGAAGTAAACTCACACCATTTTTTCATGTATTCCTCAGTAACATCATCCAGCTTACCGTACATTGCAGTAATACACGTATTTAACTTGTACAATTCATTACTGAATTTATATTCTTCTATCAATTTAAAGTCAGATCTTAAAATTGGGATAAATATATCCATTAACTGCTGATTATTAAGAATTTCTTTTGGAGTACCATTTAAATTTAATATCACATCTTTAAATTCTTTTTCTGGTAAGTTAGATACTTTTTGTTCTCTAATAAAATTTGGGGGCTTTACACCTGATAGAAAAATATGCACAGGAGCATTAAGATTTCTACTTTCTATTTCCTTACAAAGTTCATAAGCGATAAGCCCGCCCATACTGTGACCAAAAAACGCGTAATCGCAATTACCTACAACTCTATATATACATTCGAATATATCATTAATCGCGTGATTCATATCATCATAACAATCTTCTTGAAATCTTTTACCCCTTCCTGCGTATTGAATTGGTTTCAATTCAATACTAGGATGTAAGTAATTTTTCCACTTACTATATATCGAACCGGATCCACCAGCATAAGGAAAACAAAAAAGCATCGTGTTATTCATATACTCTCCTTTCCTATGAATCAAAATTATTTACTAAATTTTAAAAGGCTCTATAGAACTTAATTAGCCACCTAACATCTCCCAATTTTTTTTATTAATCTAGCTCCCATTTATATTTTAGGGTGCAATCAGGAATTATCTTTGGTAAACCATTAAATTTCCATACAGCCTATGTAGCACAACATGTATAATGATCTATTTCCCTTTCACTTTATTCCAAAATGGTATCCGTCCTTGTATATCATCTATTACAGAAGAGAATCCTGGTGCAGTGGAAAAAAAGAACCCTGTACAATGATGCGCTTTTTGATATTCTTCATCTTTCATTAAAATAAGATGAGCCTTCTTTATGTTAAAGTGTGGAACAGCAGGGAACAAGTGATGTACCAAATGGTATGAGTTTCTATGAGGATGAATGAGAAAACGCTCAAAAAAATTCCCAAAAGAATTTCTTGATGCAAATATCTCATTTTCCGATTCTAGTCCTGCATGTTCGGCCATTTCAGCCCAATATTTTAACATTTGAAAAGTTGTTAAAAACGGAACTACCCAAAATAAAATCAACTCTTGCCAGAAACCGAAAACAATTGAACAAATAATGATAGCGCCCCAATATAGAGTCCTGATTATTTGATCAAATCTAGGTTCCTCTTTTGCATATGCTGTTACTTTAATCATTCCAATCAAATAATTCGGCACATGTACTAAGAACAAAGGCTTTAAGCAATGCTGAATAAAAAATTTCATTTTATTTTTAGTCGGTTTATCTAACCCAACAATTTGATATCTTTGCTTATCAGGGTCTATCTCACTCCATAAATACCTGTGGTGATTCATGTGACTCTTACAATATGCTTTATAAGAAATCATTATCGGATAAGCAGCAAAGAAACATGCAACCCACTTATTTAATTTACGATTTTTAAAAAGCATACGATGACTTGACTCATGCATCATAATATCAAGGCCACGCATACGGCTACCAATGATAACAATACTAATCAAATACATCCACATAGTAGGGATAAAATAATTCAATGCAATTACTAAGGACACAATACCCCAATCCAATCCTATGGCAAAAAAATTATACCAATTGTTGGTTTTTTGTAATTCGCGAATTTCCAAGTTGATTTCTTTCGAAAAACGATGCTTCTCTAACTCTTTCTTTTGACTTTCCCCTAAATCGGTAGTTCCTCTAATCATATTATTAACTCCTTTATATAGAAATTAATGCTGTTGATTTATATCAGGAATCCTTCATTTAAATCCTTAACAAACACCCTTAGGCTCTCAAAATTTATACTCTAATTAATCATTTAAAGCGAACAATCCAACAGTTTTTATAAGCATATTAACTCTTAGTTAAATATTCATATCCTTTTTTATTTTGTAGGTATCAAAAAACATCCATGAATCTCAAAAACTAAATCTTTTTTTCAGAAATTAATTTATCAATCCCACTTTTAATAGGAACTACATTTCGTTCCACATTAGACATAATATGGAATTGCATCTTAGACTTTGCATTTACAGATGAATGAACCCTCACACCTGGATCAAATCCAAATACAAAATATTTGAGAATCTCATCATTTTCCATTGAAATCCAAACACCATATCCATAATGTAAACTATTATTTTTCACATAAGGAGTTAACAACTGATTAGTGTACTCTTTATTTAGGAGTTTCCCATTAAATAATCCATTCCAAAATTCTCCTAAATCTAAAACTGTTGTAAAAGCCCCTCCATCTGGCCCACCAACTATAGGGACCGAATAGATATTAGTTCTCCAAGTGTTATCATCTTTATTATCTATATATCCAAGTGCAGTTCGTTCCGGCAGTTGATCCATCCGGAAATATCCTGAATCTGACATGCCACAAACCTGAAATATATTCTCTTTTACATATTCTGCAAACTTCATCCCTGTCAATTTTTCTACAATCAACCCAAGTAAAATATAACCTGCATTACTATAAGAAAATTTACTTCCAGGATTAAACTTCATATGATAATTTTGAAACATAGGCAGAAAATCTGCAGGAGATTTAATAGAATACATTGGGGTATCCTTCCATAAATCTTCAAAATCATCCATTTCTTCTTCATCAAAATAATCTGGTATGCCCGAAGTATGAGTTAATAAATGATGAATTGTAATACCTTCATAAAAATTTGGGAATGAGTCTTCTAAACACTCTTTCAAACAAGTATCAAAAGTTAAAACACCCTTTTCAACTAATTGACATATTGCAACTGCAGTAAAAATTTTACACCCAGAAGCCATACCAAACCGAGTACGTGATGTATTAAAAATTTGTTCACTTCTATTCGCATATCCAAATCCATCTTCAAAGATCTTTTTTTTATTTTGAATTAAAATCGCACCTGAGAATGGTAATTTATCATCATAATTCTTTATAAATTCTTTTATTTCTCCAGAAATTATCACTTACCCAATCCCCTTTTATTTTTCTGATTTTTCCAACTATTAAACAGGGTTAATTGTAACTTCATTTAATTTTCAAAGCAATCTAAAATACATAACAAAACTTGAGAAACTTTTTTAATAATTGAATTGACTTCAAAAAAAAAATAAAACATAAGTTTGTTCATTTCTTCAAAATAGCTATACAATAACACTTAATATAATTCACATGATTTCTCAACAAATCTTATATCGCTCTCTATAACTTAATGGTAGTTGATAAATAATAAAATTAATTATACATTTAAATTCTCTTGAGACTATTATTTATATTGTTAGTGAGGTCATTATGAAAAAAATTGATAGTTACTTAGAAATTATTGCAGTTAAATTAGGAATTTTACTACCCTACAAAGACATAGAGCTGAAACTCACAGAATTACCTAAAAATGAAAGGGAAAGAATTTTAAGATTTCATAAATTAGAAGATCAACAAAGAACATTATTAGCTCATCTATGCATCAGAAAACGTTTGCAAAGATTATTGCTCATACCTGCAGATACTATCTCTATTAAAAGAGATCGAACAGGCCGCCCTTTTTTAAATAAATATCATGGTTGGAAGGGGGATTTTAATTTATCTCATTCTGAAGAATGGATTATATGTGGACTTGCTTCAACTGGACGAATTGGTGTAGACATTGAAAAAATTCAACCTATAGATCTTTCCGTAACCGAACTATGCTTTACTCAAGAAGAAATTGACTATTTTCAGTATATTCCTCACGATAGACAGTTATCGTTTTTCTTTGATATTTGGACTCTAAAAGAATCATTTGTTAAAGCAATTGGAAAAGGACTTCTATATCCATTAGATAGTTTTGGCTTCAATATGGACGATTGGTCCCAAAATAAAATAACCTTACGGAACACTAATTCCGATTTTAGTCAATTCTATTTCTGCCTAAATCGGTTAGAGCAAAATTACACTATCGCGGTTTGTTATACAGGTTGGGAACAGATAAACAATTCATCTATAAAGATACTAGATTATTCTGAGTTCCTATAATTATTTTACGTTTTTTCTAGAGCAATGATACACCCATCGTTATAAAAAACTGAAAATACAGAAAAATAACAACTTATAATAATCACTTTAATTATTATAAGCTCAATCTTTTTTAAGTTCATATTTTATTACGTTTTATCTTCTGTATCCAAAAATATTTTAAGCTTCAATCATCGTATAACAATTTAAAAATCACCTATATTGGAGGATTATTAGAATGAGTATTTTAAAGTCATATTGCTCAAGTGAATATAGTACGTTAAAAAAAGTTGTACTATGCGAACCATTATATATGAATATTTCTAGCGGTATAAACAAGACCCAAAAATATTTTATCAATTTAGGCTTTAATGTAGATCTAGCGAGAGAACAATACTCAAAATTTATTGATATACTTAAAGAAAATAGAATACACACTTTAATGCTACCTCCTGACTTACGCTTTCCCGAACAAGTTTTCACGAGAGATATCGGTTTTACTGTAGGGGAAACTGTTTTCATTTCTAACATGAAAAATGAAGTTCGTAAAGGAGAAGAGCAAATTTTCAAGAAAATATTATTAGAAAAAGATATTACTTATATAGATTGTATTAATAGTCATATAGAAGGCGGCGACGTCATTATCGATCAAGATATTGTATATATTGGTGTAAGCAATCGAACGTTATTTAACTCTGTAATAAAACTTGAACAGTTGCTCACACACTATAAAATAATTCCTGTTCCTTTTTCCAAAGATTTTTTACATTTAGATTGTGTTTTTAATATCATTTCACAGGAAGAAGCTTTAATATATCCACATGCATTTAGTAATAGTACATTAAAAATGTTATCAGATCGTTATAATTTAATAGAAGTATCTAAAAAAGAGCAATTTACTTTAGCAACCAATGTATTATCTTTAGGCAATAAAAAGATGATTAGTTTACCCATTAATACTACAACAAATAAAGAGCTGAGACTTAGAGGTTATGAGGTTATTGAAATCGACTTTGGAGAAATTATAAAATCTGGCGGATCTTTTCGCTGCTGCACTCTTCCTCTACAAAGGGGATGATTAAAAAACTAAAAATTAAAAGCTCACATTATAAAGGTGTTACGTTATTACGTAACACCTTTTCTCAAGGATAAACTTCCTTTACTTCTCTTCCGGATAATCACAGTACTCAATGATTGTTCCCTCTGTATCCGCTGGGTTAAGATAAATTAATCGTCTACCATGTTTATTAATTCGAAACGTATGTTCTAACGTTCGAATCCCTTGTTCCTTTAATTCTTCTAAAGCTACATCTAAATCGTCTACACGATACGCAACATGATGGACACCTTTCCCTTTTTGCTTTATAAATCGTGCTATTGGAGAAGTCGAATTATTCGTTGGCGCAAGTAATTCGATTCTATCACCATCAACTTCAAGAATAGCTACTTCGCTTTCAACACCAGGTGCTTCACTTACGTATCGATCTATTAAAGTTCCTGATAAAACCTTTTCATAAAACTGTATCGTACTATCTATATCACGAACTGCGATCCCGATATGGTCAATTGTTTTTTTCATTTTATTTCCCCTATTACTTTATTTTTTCTATTCTTATCAATAGTAACAAAAAAAGTTATAGAATCAAATTCTATAACTTTTTTCATTTAACTTATTTTCTTATTCGCACTAGCTGCTGGGCGAACTCCATTTTTCATTTTCACAACGCTAATGCCGTATCCAATTAATCCACCAATTACTGCTGGTAACACCCAGCCTAATCCAACCTCATGCATTGGAAGTAACTTAGTAAGAATATCGCTCACTACTGCTAATTTCACACCAGCAGCACTTAATCCATCAAACATACTTACAATAAATGTTACTAATAAACTTCCCTGATACACTTCAGCTCTTCCATTGAACAATGGGTGAAGGAACGTTAGGAAAATTAATACGATTGCTAATGGATAAATCGCTGTTAATACAGGAACTGAAATTGAGATTAATTGTGTTAAACCTACATTTGCAACAACTGCACTGAAAACTGATAACATAATTGCAATCGTTTTATATGGAATACTTGGGAATAGCTTATGGAAAAATGAAGAACACGCTGAGACAAGTCCAACACTAGTTGTTAAACACGCTGCTATAACCATTATACCTAATATAACTCCGCCATATGAACCAAAATAATAGCTTGAAACTTTTGCTAACACTGCACCACCGTTATCTAAGTGACCAAGTTTTGCAACACTTGAAGCTCCCATAAATGAAAGTGCTGAATAAATTATTGCTAAAATAGATGCAGCGATCAATGTTGCTTTTGCACAAACAATCATAATTTCTTTTTTTGTTTTTGCGCCCTTTTCTTTAATAGCATTGATAATGATAATACCAAATACGAATGATGCTAACGTATCCATTGTTAAGTATCCTTCTTGGAACCCTTTAAAGAACGCATGTGATGTATAAGCCTCTGCAGGTGCTTGCATTTCTCCCATTGGATGAATAAAAGCAAAGACTACCAAAATTCCAATAAACGTTAATTTAATTGGCGTCAAGATTTTTCCAACAATATCGACAATTTTCGCAGGATTTAGCGAAAAAAAACAAGTGATGCTAAAGAATACAATTGTAAAAAGAATTAGCGCTGTAGAACTTAAGCCTTCTGGCACGAAAGGTTTAATACCAATTTCATAAGAAACGCTTCCTGTTCTCGGAATAGCGAATAACGGACCGATTGCTAAGTATAAAACTGTCGTAAATACAATTCCGAATACTGGATGCACTCGGCTTGCTAATGACTGTAAATCTTCTTTACCTGAAATCCCAAATGCTAATACACCTAGTAATGGTAAACCTACTCCTGTTACTAAAAATCCAGCGTTAGCAATCCATACATTCTCACCAGCTGATTGACCAAGCATTGCTGGGAATATTAAATTCCCTGCTCCAAAAAATAGTGCAAATAACATTAATCCGATAACTACTATGAACGAAAACGGTACTTTATTCGCCATAATATAACCCCCATTCAAAATCCCTTATTTCATTTCCAATTTTAACTAATTGAATTTTCTGAATATTTAATTTAAGTATCAACTATTCTTGAACTCATTATAGTTTGTTATATAATATTTTGCAATACTATTTTCAAACTTTTCATTCATTTTATGAATATACATTTTTTAACATGGAAACTAGACTAAAAAACCAACATGGTCATCCATGTTGGTTTTACATTTACTATCATTAATTAAAATTTCGCCGCTACTTTCTTAACGTTATCTAAACCTTCTTCAACAATTTGCTGTGAGCGATCTGGATATTGATTGTGTCCTTCAATTACAACTGTCTCTGGATTTGCAATTCCCCAGAACCCAAGTACGTTTGTAACGTAATTAACAGCCATTTCCATAGGAGCCATTTGTTCAGAAGAGTAATCTGAACCACGAGCACCTAAAACAACTACTTTCTTATCACCAACTAAACCTTCTGGACCGTTCGCTGTATATTTAAACGTTTTTCCCGCTTGAGAAAGATATGAAATATACGTGATTAATGGTGCTGGTACTGTAAAGTTCCATAATGGGAATGCAAATACTACTTTTTCAGCTTCTAAAAACTGGTTTAAGTACTTATCCACTGTAGCAACTGCCTTCTCTTCTTCAGCTGTTATCTCCATTCCTTGACTACGTTTATATCCACCTGAAATAGCGATATTTCCGTAATACGGAAGATCTAATGCGAATAAATCTAACTCCGTAATTTCTGTATTCGGATTTGCTTCCTTATAAGCACTTACAAATGTTTCATACATTTTTGAACTAATTGCTTGCTCCGCTGGACGATCGTTTGCTTTTACAAATAATACTTTTGACATTGTTTTATTCCCCTCTACTTTTGTATTTTCTTCTTTTTTACCAAACAATGAGCTAAATAATCCCATTTTCTTCACCTAAACTTTCTTATCATATTCATTATTCATCATCATAAAAATTCTTATTCTAATAAAAAGTTCCAATTGATACCTTAACCTAAGTAAATTAAAACTTTTTGTTATTTAATTACCTTATGTAAGTGATTGTAATATACCCACTTACTTTAGTCAAGTAACTTTTTAAAAAGAAAAAAATCTCGAATTAAAAACATTTAACACAGATATTTCCTCAGTCAAAATGATTAATTCAAAAACACATAAGGGAAATACCTTGTATAATACAACTAGAGAGGGAAATTCATCTATAGAGAGGATTAATTAATGAGTACTTTAGAAAAGATTCAAACATTTATCATTCTTGCAGCTGTTACATTCGGGGTTATATTAGGACAATTTAATATGATACATATGTATTCGGAAAAATTTATTGTTCCCTTCTTATTTTTCATGCTTTATGGATTATTCCTCAGCATCCCATTAAAGGAAATAAAAAATGGATTCCGCAACTTAAAATTCGCTGGAACAAGCCTAGGTATTAACTTTATATGGACACCTTTTCTTGCTTGGGGATTAGGCGCGTTATTTCTTTCAGATCACCCAGCACTTTGGGTCGGCTTTATTATGTTAATGGTTACTCCGTGTACAGACTGGTATTTAATTTTCACAGAGATTGCAAAAGGTAACGTCGCATTATCTACATCAATTCTACCAGTAAATTTAATTTTACAAGTACTACTACTTCCAATTTATTTATTTTTATTTGCTGGTGTCATGAAAACTGTAGCGGTTTCTGTTTTAGTAGAAAGTATTGTTATCGTAATCGTCTTACCATTTGTACTTGCACACGCTACAAAATTCATTATGCATAAAATGAAAAAAGCTGAAACACTGGAGAATAAACTCATTCCATTTTTCAGCTCTGCTCAAATTGTATTTTTAAGTTTAGCAATAGTAGCGATGTTTGCCTCACAAGGTAAGTACTTATTACAAAATATGAATGTTGTTTTATTGTTACTTATACCAGTATTACTGTTCTTCATAATTAACTTTATACTAGGACAGTTTGTAGGACGTATAATGCATTTATCCTATGAAGACACTGTAAGCCTAAGCTTAACAACATTAGCGAGAAACTCGCCTGTTGCACTCGCAATTGCTGTGACTGCTTTTCCAGACGAGCCTCTTATCGCGCTTGCATTAGTGATTGGACCGTTAATAGAACTACCAGTACTAGCGTGTGTGTCACAAGTGTTATTACTTATTAAGAAAAAACAGCAATACACATAAAAAAACGTCCTACTTTGGGACGTTTTTTTATTGTCGAGAAAGTATAGAAGTAACGATACTTATCGGCTCTAAGGATTTTATACGTTATAGAAAATTAGCTTGTCGTTACGTTAACAAAGTCTTTCTAATTAAAAATTATAGGGAAAGTAAATATAACGAAAGCTGCCCAAAGTCCGTAAATTGGCAAATACTTCGTAACGGCATCTTGGATAGCTGTCGGTCCTGATTTGTTTTGTAGAAAACGCATATAGGAAAACATAATCCAAATTAGATTTGCCCAGATCAGTATGTTTACTCCTAAGACAGCAAGTCTATTAGGTGTAATCCCATAAGAAGAAAGTCTGAATACGATGGCTGACAAAGCTACAGTGTCAATAATAAGCGCAAGAACAATTAAGGCAAAATTGATATAATCTGAAATGTTCTTTTTCTCTTCTGATTCACTCTCAACAATGGAAAATATGGTAACAGCCAATACACCAAGGAGTATTCCGTTGAAGGCCATTAGGAAATTGCGGTCCAAGAACGGATTTTTCCCGACCCATATAACCGTTATAAGATAAATCAACAATGTGATCAAGACGAGAGGACTAAAAATTTTAGATATGTATGGTGTAATATTCTTAGCAAGTTTAAGATTCATTGATGCCAAGTATGCAGCCACAATAGCGAGAGCGGCAGCACCAAATAAAATAACATTACTAAAATAGAAGTCTTCTATATTCAAGTCAACAAACCTAAATAACTGCATGGTTAATGCTGCTAGTACCATTCCGCTCACTGCCATGCTGGCGTAGAGAATACAATATTCCAAATTAAATTTAATATAAGCTAATCTCGTACTTCCTTTTGAATATTCATTTCCTGTAAACGCAAGCCCTACTAAGACCCATAAGAATATAGGAAGATGTAAATAAGCAAGGATACTGCTGTCTTTATAAGTTAATGGCAACATATTAAGATACAACCCGGAAATTAGGAACAACGCTACAAGGGAATAAATAATACTTTTTTTCGGAGTATTATTGTAAACAAAATAAGCAGCAATAAAGGGAATTACACCAAAAGCCAAGTTAATTGGAGCAATTGCTCCCTGTTCGACAAAATGGAAGATTACCCTGGTGCTTAGCCCTGCCAGAATAGCTAAAATGCCCATGAATAAGAAACCTTTTTGAAACAATGAAGGTTTTTCTGTATTTGCCGTCTCCTTGAAATGCAATCTTTCATACCAAGCACCAAGAACCTGAGAATCAGGGTTTTCATCCCATGCTTGTGAGAATGACTTTTTAAAAGCTTTCGGGTCTTTTCTATACATTCTCTCCAACTCATGAGGGTTATCCATATTTTCAATAATCAAATTGTTAATGTCCATAGTTATACCTCCTCTAATTTTAAAAATAACGTTGTTACCTTTTCCATAAAAAGCACCACACTTATTTATTATGATTTTGATTTTAATATAAAATTTATCGTTTTGCAATAAATTTTTATTACTTTAGATAATGTTTTTGTTGTATATTTTTATTCCAAGCAAAAACAAAAAGCATTCCTCATTCAAAGAAATGCTCTATAACTTTTTATAAACATCGGTGTAAGCTACTTTCAGCTGTTCTCTTCATTGCTTGTTTTTATTTTCTAATTTCTTATTTTTCCTTTATATAAAAGAAATGATCAAAATGATATAAACGTCCAATTTAATAACACCTTTTCAAACAATTATTTCAAATAAATTTTAGTGCTAGTATACAAAACTCTGTAATTATAAAATAAAAAAGCATGACATAAAATAATCTGTACCCTTTGTAAAGGACATTTTGAAAAAAGTTAGGCGACATCAAGGAGATGATTTCTGTATCCTGGTCTTACCCCAGTCAAGTAGACAGTAATAGATTAGGTGTCTTTTCATTAAGCAGCCTTAGTTCCAAATTCAATAGGACTAAGGTTGTTTAATCTTTTTTGAAATCTTTTGTTATTGTAATAGCTCATATATCTTTTAGTAGCCTTAAAAACTTCTGCTTTTTCATGAAACGTATGTCTATAAAAGCATTCTGCCTTAAAGTGACTAAAAAAGCTCTCTATACATGCATTATCATAACAATTTCCCTTCCTAGACATACTCACAGTTATTTTGTGCTTTTTAAGTAATTGGTTATATTTTTTTGATGTATACTGATAACCTCGGTCGCTATGTAATACTGTTTCGTGGACTTTTCTTTTTCTTAAGGCTTTATTAACTGTGTCTGTAACTAATTTTAAATTGTTGTATTCGCTCATTTGGTAGGCCACAACTTCGTTATTGTAAAGGTCTAGTATCACGGAAAGATATATGCGCTTTTTGTTAAAGGTAAGATAGGTTATATCTGTAACCCATTTTTGATTTGGTCTTGTAGTTGAAAACTCTCTGTTTAACAGATTTTCCGACACGACGCATTGTTCTTTTAAACCAAAATGCCTCCACTTTTTCTTTCGAATCTTAGCTTGTATCCCCATTTTTCTCATTAAACGATATACTCTTTTGTGATTTACCTGTAAACCATAATACTTTGTAAGCCATATACAAATTCTTCGGTAACCATAGCTACCATTTATATCTGGATCTCGTTCGCATTCTATTATTTTAGACATGATAAATTGGTCCTCTTTCATCTTTTCAGAGGGATCGTTGATTCTTTTTTTCCACTTATAATACCCACTTCTTGAAACACCTGCAATTTCACAAAGCAATACAATTGAAAAGTTCTGTTTTAAGGTATGAATGACCTCGTATTCTACTGACTTGATTTTTTTGACCTCATCTCCTTTTTCGTAGCTAATAGCTTTTTTAAGTATGCGTTTTCCGCTTCTAATCGTTGTATTCTAGCATCTTGATTTATTTCATTTGTTTGTCTAGATCTTCCACGTTTTTCTTGTAGGCCCAGAATCCCTTCATTTTTATATTTTTTAATCCATCTATCTATAACTGAATATGTAACTCCTAATTCCTTTCCAATTAATTTACTTCCAATTCCTCTATGTAAGTACAATTCAATAGCTTTCATTTTAAAATCGATTGAAAAAGTTCTTCTAATTTTCCCCATAAAAAAATCCCCTCCATAATAAACAGTAAAGTAACTTTCTTTCAACTGTCTACTATAAGGGGATCATATCATCCAACAGGAGTCATCTTTTTTAAATTCCATTGATATCTATAGTGATTATAGTACGTCATATATTTCTTAATCTCTTGTTTCAACTCAGTAAAAGACTCGCAAGGTTTTATATGTGCTTCATCTTTCAGATGACCAAAAAATGATTCCTGTGGAGCGTTATCCCAACAGTTTCCTCTTCTTGACATAGATTGTCCGAGCTTTAGCTTTTTGACTAATTTTTGGTAGGTAGGGCTTGTGTAGTGGGCTCCTTGATCTGAATGAATATATGCACCGTTAGTCAATCGAATCCTCTTATTCCGTTTTAGTTTATGAAGAGTTGTTGTTACGAGGTCTAATGTCATCTGTTCTGAAACATGGTAAGCTAAAATTTCATTGGTTGAGCTATCTAAAATTGTAGATAAATAAGCTCTTTTATTCTTACCGTAAACTAAATAAGTGATATCTGTAAGAAGTGTTTTTCCTGGGGTGTTTTGTTTAAATTCTCGATTTAATTGATTCGGCACTACTCGATGTTCTTTTGAAGCTTTCAGCATTCTTTTATAAGGGTTTGCTTTCCGAATCGGACAGACAATCTCATATTTCTTCATGATTCTACGGATACGCTTTAAATTGTAGACAACTTGAAAATGACCCGCCAATGTCATTTTTATTTGACGAGCCCCTTTCTTTCGATTTCTAAATCGAAGTGCTTTTAATATGATTTCTTTCACGATTTCATCTTGATCGTTCTTTTGTTTCCGTTGTTCTTGAGATGAAATGGAAAAATAATTATAGTATCCCGAACGGGATACACCAGCTACTTTACACAAGTAACTCACCATATTTCTTAAGTTATATTTTATGATGACAGAACGAATCAGGATATATTTCTGACTAGGTGATAACGTTATTTCCTTTTCATCCTCCCTTCCATAAGTTTGATCTTTTTTAACAATTCATTTTCTGCCTTTAGTAAGTTCCGTTCGGCTTCTAAACGAGCATACTTCTCTTCTAACGTAAGCTCTCTCTCAAGAGTTCTTCCCGCGTTTTCGGTGCGTGTATCTCGTAAACCAAATACACCATTTTTTCTGTAAGCAGCACGCCATCTACTTCCTGATGACATAATTCGTTTCATTCCAATCATATCTATATCAAAACCACATTCTTCAAAAATATTTCGGGGTAGTTTTCCTTTCGCATTCTCCTCAATAAAAATACGCTTAAATTCATCTGTATAAGTGATACCTTTCTGACTTACAGATTTTATATATGGGTTATTTGATAGAATTTGAATGTCTCTTTCTGTAAATAGCTTTTTTGTCATTTTAAACCTTCTCCGATTCCAATTTTCTCTCATTATACAAGAAATACCCTATAGAATAGACTTTTTTTCAGTGTCTATTCTATAGGGTACATTTTAAAATTGTCATGCTTTTTCTTTTCTATCTATATTTTCAAACCTAATACAGCACATTTTACTCGGGAAAGAGCTTTTTCATTTGTTAAAACCACTTAATTCTCAAACACAAAATTAATCTTATTATCTTTCCACTCTAACTTCGCATCAAACGTTTTCTCGCCTTTTTTAAAGCCTTTAATTAAATCGGTCTTCTCACCTTTTAATAGTTTCGTCATGTTTTTTTGCGAAATAGCTTTGCTTAAAATCTTCTTCGAGATGGTAAAGTCACATTGTGTTGTATTGTAGTTAGAACAACCGTAAAACGTCGACTTATCAATAACATCGCCATCGCATTTTTTACAGTTCCCGACCTTTTTACCTGTTGTAAATTTCGATCCTTTTCGCTCAATCGATTCAACATGTAATCCGGTGAAATCCCATTTCTCGGACATTTCTACCGCGTCTTCAATAATTTTAGCTGATAGTTTTTTCGTTTGCTCCATAAATGTCGCTGGTGAAGCTGTACCTTCTCCAATTTCCGCAAGGCGTTGCTCCCATTTTGCTGTCATTTCTGGTGAAGCCAGTATTTTATCACCGATTGCTGTAATTAATACTTTCCCTTTATCGGTTGCGTACACTTGGTTTTTCTGTACATCTATATATTTACGGTCTTTCAGCATTGTAATAATACCAGCACGAGTGGCCTCAGTACCTAAACCTTCTGTTTTCTTCAATACTTTCTCAAGCTCTTCATTTTCTAAATACTTACCGGCCGTTTTCATTAACGTAATGAGTTGTCCTTCTGTATAACGTTTCGGTGGCTGTGTTTTTCCTTCTTTCACTTTCACCTTTACAACTTTTCCTTGTTCACCTTCAGCTACAATTGGAAGAATCGTTTCGTCATCTTTATCGTCTTGGAAAATAACTTTACGCCAACCTTCTTGAATTTGCTGTTTTCCTTTCGAAATGAACGCAGCACGTTCGTCTACAAGAGTTGTAATCGTTGTGTAATCAAAGATTGCTACTTCATAATGCGCCGCAATCAGCCTTCTTACGATCATATCGTAAATTTTCTTTTCATCACCTGATAGTTTGCTTGGATTTGTAACTTGCTCTGTCGGTATAATTGCGTAGTGATCTGTAACTTTCTTTTCATTCACATAACGCTTATTATTCATAATCGATTCAATTGGTGCTGGCAATAAACCTTTATATTCATCAAACTGACTTAACTTCTGTAAAATATCAGGGAACGTCGCTGCTTCTCCTTGTGTAACATAGTTAGAATCCGAACGAGGGTAAGAGACAATCCCTTTTTGATATAGTGCTTGCGTTATATCAAGTGTCTTTTTTGGTGAAAATTTAAAGGCTTTATTCGCTGTCGCTTGCAGTGCTGATAAATTAAATAAAAACGGCGGCTGAAACTCTTTACGCTCCGTTTTCATTTCTTTTACTACAGCCGGTTTGTTTTGACAAAACGCTGCAATTTTATTTGCCAAATCAGGGTCATTTAAGCGGGACTCATTATCTTTCTCCCATTTCCCCTCATATTTCTTTCCTTCTATATTAAAGGTTGCGAACACTTCCCAAAACGGCTCTGACTTAAAGTTCTCTATTTCTTTTTCACGCTTTACAATGAGTGCTAATGTTGGTGTTTGTACACGACCAGCGGAAAACACATCATTCATTCCTTTTTTCTTTAGCAAAATACTAAAGACACGCGATGCATTCATACCAACGACCCAGTCAGCGCAAGATCTTGTATATGCTTCGTAATACGTATTAATCGTATCTGCTTCATCTAGTAAGTTTTTAAATCCTTGATAAATAGCTTGCTTCGTTAAAGATGAAATCCAAAGACGCTTCATTGGCTTTTGCACGTTGCAAAGATTAATAATATTTCTTACAATCAGTTCCCCTTCACGCCCAGCATCGCCCGCGTGAATAATTTCTGTTACCTGTGGATTATGTAACAGCTGTTTCACAACGTTAAATTGCTTATACTTTGACTTTGTTACCTCAAATTGAAAACGCTCTGGAATCATCGGTAATGTATTAAGTGACCATTTCTTCCACTCAGCGTGATAATGTTCTGGATTACATAACTGCGTCAAATGACCAATTGCCCATGTACAGTACGCTCCATTTGGAAATAACTCATTCGCTTCTACTTCTAAATATCCATCTTTCCGGCGATATTTAAACTGTGAAACAAGAGCCAAACCTTGATCTGGTTTCTCGGCAATAATTAATTTCATTTTATAACTCCCTATCTGTATTCCAGTGTTACTTTCATTGTCTATATGTTTAGAAGCGATGATAATACAACAATCTTATTTATCATTCGCGGTTTGTCTCACAAATGGGAGACCTATAATATTATACGCTTATTCTTTATGGCTTCACAATAGAAACTCATTATATAACACTTTCTTTCGCTTGCTCATAGACAAAAAAGACGCTCAAAAATCGAGCGTCTTTTCCATTCACTACTACTTGCTTACATATATTCTCTCAAAATAAAAATACAACAATTCCTTATGAAGCATCGTCTACTAAGATAACCATCATTATTTGAGAATTATATTGAACTTACTTTTTTAAATTGTGCAGATAATTTGCAGATATATATTAGCATAAGTACTCTCCATTTGAACATATGATGAAGTGAATGATAGGACAGGGAGGTATCATGATGTTTGCTTATACGTTAACTGCCTTAACACTTTGTTGTATCTCGATTATTATTACATCATATATTTCTAAACGTAAGGGTACCCTAATGGAGTATATGGTATTTATTATGTCTTTTAGTATGAGTATCGGTTTAAGTATCGGTTTTTATTTAGGTATTCTCTTTAAAGGAGAATTACTATATTCTACTTTGCTTGCTATTTTGATTAGTGGGTTTATCGGTTTTTTAGTCGGTCTACGTTTTCACCTGTATACCGCCTTAGAAGGAATGTTCTCTGGATTAATGGCAAGTATGATGGGAGCAATGATTACAGAAATGTTAAACGCTCAACAAGCTCATAGTATACTGTTTATTAGTCTTTTACTTACTATAACGATAACTATGTCATGTATGATTCAGCTTTTATCAGAAACCTTTTCTACTTATATCCATCGTCGGTTTCTATTATTACTTTCGATCAGCGTAGTAATTGTTCTTACTGTATTCGTAACATTCCCAGACCATATCCCACCGCTCCCCTCCGAACATGAACAACATATACATAAACACTAGCAGCTATAATCGATAATTTTATTTTTTAACAGATGAAAATAAAAAATACTTTTGAATCGTCAGCCCCAAATGAAAAGTGGTTTACGGATGCGACTTACTTATTATTTGGGAGTATTTGTAGATAATAACTATAGTTTAGCTTCTGGCATGGGATCAGGATTAATAATTATACAGAAAACTAATAAATAATAGCTTTGCATTATATAATAAGAGGTCACAGACTTACAATGCTGTGACCTCTCTTTTTCAAATTACTTCATGTCGTAATCTTCACCATCAATTATTTTTCTACTTTTCTACACTTAATGAACCTTCTAAATCTACATGATTGATAGTATATTTTTTCATTTCATAGATATTCAATTCTCTTAGTTTGATGAGGTATACAATACCCCCATCTTGAAATAAAAAATTCTTACTTAACTAATATATGGTTTTGGATCCATAGCATTGCTCTTCTGTGCATTCCATTCACCTTTATGGATTTCAAAATGTAAGTGTTGTCCTTCAGATTGTCCTGTATTCCCCATTATGCCAAGTTGTTGTCCTTGCTTCACTTTTTGACCTGCAGAAACAGAACGACTCTTTAAATGAGCGTATACAGTCATATATGTTTGTCCGTTAATATTGTGAGAAATAAACACAACATTACCGTAGCTTGTGGAATAATATGAGCGAGTGACTACACCTTCTGCGGCAACAACAACTGGCACTGTTCCTGAAGCAGCAATATCTAATCCGTGATGCATTTGCCCACCACGTTTCTCAAATCCAGAAGTATATCTTCCTACAGCTGGTTGAATAAAGTCATTCGTTTTAATTTCATTAGTTGTATTTACCTCTTGGGATTGTCGCTGCTCCTCTGCATCAGTCTCACTTGTTTTTGATAGAAATTCACTTGATACATAACCGTTTTTACCGTTGTAATTAATTCTCCCCCATCCATTTTGTTCAAATAGAACTTGTACTTTTATTCCTTTTGATAAAGCACCGATTACACCATGATTTGTACCAGCACCGCTTCTTACATTTAACACGCTTACGTTAACATAGTAGTCACCAACTGTTGCTCCAGTAGATGGATTACTTGTTTCAGGTTTTGATGGTGTACCCCCTTTAACGAATTTTACATATTCACTGCTTACATAACCAGTTCTTCCATTATGATTAATTTTCAACCAGCCATTTTCAACGCCAGTTACTTGCAATGTTTGTCCGTTTAATACACCACCAATTACACTATGGTAAGTAGCAGGACCTGTACGCACACGTAAAGAAGTAGCGTCTACAATGTATGTACCGTCAGTTTGAACCGTAACATTATTTTGTTGTTCATTTGTTTGGCCTACATTTGCATTAGAGCCACTCTTTGAAATGTAATCTTTACTAATATAAGCAGTTTGTCCACTATAGTTAATTTTGACCCAGTCTTGAACTTCACCAGTTACTTGAACAACTTGTCCTTTATGTATAGAGCCTAAAATCGTATGGGAAGTACTTGGACCTGTACGAACGCGGAGGGAGGATACGTTAACTTTGTAATTCCCACTCGCTACTTGAACTTTTCCATTGTTATTATCACTTCCATTTGAGCTATCGTCTATTACAAATTGACTGCTTACATAACCTACTTTTCCATTATGGTTAATTTTCAACCAACCGTTATCTTCTCCAATAACTTGTAAAACTTTCCCTTCATACACGCGCCCCATTATTGCACTAGACGTATTTGGCTGTGTGCGAACACGTAATATATTAGCAGTTACAGTTTTACTACGACTCGTACTTACATTCGTCTTCGCTGATACACCTTTTTCCGAAACAAATTCACCACTTACGTAGCCAATTTTTCCGTTATGATTAATTTTCAGCCAACCGTTATCTTCTCCAATAACTTGTAAAACTTTCCCTTCATACACGCGCCCCATTATTGCACTAGACGTATTTGGCTGTGTGCGAACACGTAGAACATTCGTGTTTACTGTTACTGGATTTTCATATGTTACTGCATCAGTAGATTGCTCATTTTTTTTGTCTTTTGGCATTATAGAAGTTTGCGCTTGAGCATTACCAATAAATGTACTTCCTGCAACAGAAACTACTGCCACACTAGCTAAAATTCTTTTCATAGGTATTAAACACCTTCCCATAAATACATTTAAGTATCATCATATCTTTAGTTTATTATTTTTTATATCAAATGCTTTTCTACTCATGTTGTACTCTTCTTTTCTATCAACCTCTATTTCTAGATATTCAACGGAGGTATTATTCCATTCTTTCGTAACGAAGAAGGCAATTAAGAAAAAAGGAATCGTAAATCCCAGTTTGTAAACTGTAATGTAAATAAATACTTGATCTGGATTCGTTGCACCAAGCATTAATAATGCTGTCAAAATTGGACCGATGCACGGTGAGACCAATGAAAGCATCCCCGTTCCTAGTACAATCCATATCTTTTAATCTGCTGCATTCATTTTGCTTCTTTTCACCGAACACTACACTGTGTAGTTTAAATTCTCAAAAAAAAGCTACAAACACTCACCCATAATTAATACTGCAAAAATAAAAAATAGCCCTGCTGTTTCATTAACTTTTCATATGTATAACTGAATATTCCATTTAACAGAAGATGGATCTACAATCTGCTGCATCCGTAAGTTAATCGCAGTTTTCGTAAAAGATACGGTTACAAGCTCATTTGAAGCTTTTTCCATCCCAATAAAATTAAGCAAAGCACTTCAAAATCCAAAAGATGAATTCATATTATGTACTGATCAGCTAACGATTCTTGAAATGTGCTATAACGTCGTAGCATTAATTTTTACTGCTCTTCTTTAATTATGACACCTTCTAAATACCAAATATTTACTATGTTTTTTTCAAACGGTCAAAAACAGTAATTTAGGCCCTCTTCATTTAACTTATAATTTTACTTGAACATACCCATCCTCCCTTCACACTACGGATTGTAGTATAAAATAAAAGAAAGGTCAAATATAAGTATCTATCCTTTTTGAACTACAATACATTAAATTTATCACTGTAATTTTCTCAACTTCTAATCAAAAACGAGTATGCTTTTTAAAATATCTAAATAGCAAAAATCCCATTTTTAATCTTGTAAACTCTTACTACACGGTATTTCTCTCTCTTATTGTCTAAACTTTTATAAAAATAATATTCCCAATTCACAACATTACATATAAAAGCAGCTATCCATAAGATAACTGCTTTATTTTATTATAAACTACTTGAATTTTACTTTATTCTGGCTTATTAGGAATGTTAGGGTTTGGAACATAATCAGATTTGTAATCTGTATATTTTACTTCTGTTACCATCCCCGCTGAAGCATGGTGTAAATCATGACAGTGGAACATCCAATCACCCGGATTGTCTGCTACAAAGGCTACTTCATATTCTTCTCCTGGTTTTAAGTTCAAAGTGTCTTTAACAATTGGAGAACCTTCTACCGGTTTTCCGTCTTTACTTAACACCTGGAAGAAATGACCGTGTAAATGCATCGGATGATCGTCCGCTTTAGAGCGATTTACTAATTTTACTCTTACTAAATCACCCTTTTTCACTGGAATTGGATCAATATCCGGAAATATTTTTCCGTTAATTGTATATACCATTTCCTTTCCATTCATTTGCGTATTCAAGTCCATATTATATGTGGCAGTATACTGCTGGTCTAACGTGAAACTACCTAATTTTTTCGCACCATATTTCGTCATATCTAATTTTGGTAGTTTTTCTTTTTCGTTTGCTTTATCTTTCATCTCTTTACTACCTTCATATTCAATAACAGCTTTCATTCCTTTTGCACCCTTATTTTTCGAATGGTCTTCAACGTACCATCTCCCAGGATTGTTAGCTGTAAATTCAACATCATAACGTTCACCCGGTGCAATTGAAATTACTTTGTCTTTTATAACTTTTGGATCATTAATTGGTTGACCATCTGTTGCAATTACTTTTAAATCATGACCGTGAACGTGTATATCATGTGATAGATAACCCGCATTAACGAGTCGAAGACGAACTTTATCCCCCTTATTCACTTTTAATGGCTCTACTAAATCTCCGCTTTTACCATTGATTGTGAATATGTCATACATACTCATATCATGACCTTCCATCTTCATATTTCCATGGTCCATTCCTGCCATATTGCCGGCATCTTTTTTATCACTGCCCATATCCATACCGGAATGATCCATGCCTTTCATATCATCATTCTTTTTCGTATTTTCATTATCCTTACTAGATTTATTACCGTCTGCTTTTTCTGTTTTCCCTTTTGTCATTTCTTTTAACTGCTTATTAATTTCTTCTTTATCTGTTACCCATTCATCTAACATTAATGTGTAATCTTTATCATACTTTTCACTTGTATCCTCTACAATAAGAGCACCATACAAACCTCTATCTAGTTGATTTACAGAATCTTGATGTGAATGATACCAATACGTTCCTGGTACGTTCGCTTCAAATTCATAGGTGAAACTTTTTCCTGATTCAACCGCATCTTGTGTCACACCCGGAATTCCATCCATGTTATTTGGGACTGGATATCCATGCCAATGAATAGATACTGGTGCAGATAATTCATTTTTTAATGTCACTTTAACCTTTTCACCTTTTTTCACCCTGATTTCTGGTCCAGGAGATGAACCATTAAATGTCCAGACCGGAACAATAACACCGCTACTTAGCTTTTGCTTTTCTTCTTTCGCTACTAAAGTAACTTCTGGTCCTTTTATAACTTTCAATGGTTTTGTAGCAGTTTCAGTCTGTTCTGCTTTTTTATCATTCATATTTTTATGATCATTTGTTGTATTTGTGGTCGCAGAACATGCAGCAATTAAAGATATTACGGAGATTGTAACTGCTGTTAATACAAATCTCTTCATGGAAAATCCCTCCTTTTTCTTTTTCAAGATTATTATAGAAGACAATTTTCAAGAAAATATGGAGATATAAAATGAGCAAAATAAAAAGACGCCCAAAATTGAGCGTCTCTTCTAATTATTATTTCGTAACAACTTCATCTTCTTTTACATTTACATTATTTTCACTCATAAATTCTTCAATCTCTTCAACTTCTCTAATGATATCTTTTGACAAGTTTTCATAGCCATCTTTTGTTACAAGAATATCATCTTCAATACGAATTCCAATTGATTCTTCTTCAATATATAGACCAGGTTCAATTGTTATAACCATACCTTCTTCTAATACTCTATCTTTGTATGTTCCTACATCGTGAGTATCTAAACCAAGGAAATGGCTGACACCATGATAGTAATATTTAGATAGTTCCTCGTCTTCTTGAATTAAAGCAATTGCTTTACACTCTTTTGCTAGTACTTTTTTTGTATGCTCATTTAATGCAGCAAACTTTACTCCTGGCTTAATAATCTCAGTTGTTTCTTTCAATGCTTTTAACACGATATTATATATTTGTTTTTGGCGACTAGAGAATGTTCCACTCGCTGGGAATGTGTAACTAATATCAGCGTTGTAGTAATCTTTCTGAGCACCTAAATCGAGCAGTACTAAATCACCATTTTGAATTTGTGCATCATTATCTTCATAATGAAGGACTGTAGCATTTTTACCGCTCGCTAAAATTGTATTAAACGCATGATGTTTAATTCCAGATGATTTAAGCGTAAAATCAAAATGAGCTTCTAATTCATATTCCATCGCATCTGCTTTTGCATGCTTCAGCACGTTATAAATACCCTCTTTAGTTACAGCAATCGCTTCTTTAATGATTTCAATTTCTTCTTCTGTTTTAAACACTCGTAATTCACAAGCGATCGGGTATACGTTACCAATTGTTATGTGTGGGTACTGTTCTCTTACATGTTTAGCAAACGCTAACGTTTTCGTCTCAGTACCCGTCCACTCACGACGCTCTAAATCTAAATACAGATGCTTCACATTTTCTGTGAAAAGTGTATTTGCCATTGTCTTCTCAAAGCTTTCTATATATACAACTTTTTTTATGCCTGAAATTTGTTCTGCATCTTCTTTAGAAACTGTTTTACCGTCCCATTTTTCCATTACTGGATCTGACTTTTCAATGAAAAGAGTTTCTTCCACACTATTTCCAAACTTTTTCAACATGAAAATAACATTTGGCTCATCGATTCCCGTTAAATAGTAAAAATTTCGATTCGGCACAAATTTATAATGTGCATCGGCTGACATATGAGGTGCTTGCCCAGCAAATAAAATAGTAATAGATTCATCCGGTAATGTGTTTACTAATCGTTCTCTATTTTGAGCAAAAAATGTTGATTTCATAATAATCCCCCTAGCGTTCTATGTATAATTTTGAAACTGATTATCCAATATAATTCATTCTATTATTGTTATAATTTTTCGTCAATTAATAGTGCTCATAGAGAAAAGAGAATCTTCATTACTAGGGCCCCTTCCACTCTAAATTATGCATACCACTCCACAATTTCTTGACATTTATTCCATATACTTAAAATCTCATATATATGGAAAGGAGTCTACAAAAGTGAAACATTATGTAGCAACAGGGTTAGCAATTACTTCTTTATTAATAATTACAGGATGTTCTAGCAATGCTGAAACAGCACCAGCTAAAAAAGAAACCGTGCAATCTCAACCCAAAAATACAGAAACAGCAAATACGATTCCGCAAAACTTCTATAAAGAAATTACATCTGGAAAAATCGAGCACATTCATGGAATTGGCTATGCAGGAAATATGCCTGGGATTTCTATCGCAACGCACAGTGGTATAAAAGTTTATCAAGATGGCAAATGGTTTGAAACTACTACACAGTTACACGATTATATGGGCTTTCAGGCAACAAAAAATGGATTTTTTGCTAGCGGGCATCCTGAACCAGGAGCAAACTTAAAAAACCCTTTAGGATTAATGAAAAGTTCTGATGGCGGTAATACCCTTGAAAAGCTAGCGTTTTATGGAGAATCTGATTTTCATAACCTTGCTGTCGGATATAATACGGAAGCAATTTATTTATACAATGAGCGTCCTAATTCTAAATTAGAACAAGGTTTTTATTTCAGTACGGACAACGGACAAGAATGGAAAAATAGTAAGTTAAACGGTCTTTCAAGTACAATCCATTCCTTTTCCGCACATCCAGATCAATCTAGTGTAGTCGCGGTAAGTGCTAAAGACGGTGTATATTTGTCTACAGATTACGGGAATACTTTTAAATTATTCTCTAAATCTCTTGAATCGACAGCAGTTACATTTAGCGATGAAGATGTCATTTATGCCCCTATTAATAAGGAAAACAAACAAATGATAACGAAGAAATCAATTGCTACAAATGAAGAAACAAACTTACAAATTCCATCTTTAGATTCTAAAGATACAATTATGTACATATCACAAAACCCTCAAAATTCAGCTGAAATAGTATTTGCTACAATGAAAGCAAATGTGTTCCTTTCTACAGATGAGGGGAAAACTTGGAAGCAGATTACTAAAGAGGGAACATTCCAATTTAATTAGAAAGGTGAATATAACGTGTTTTCAACAATTAGCGAGTGGAGTTATCAACTCATGTCTCCTTTAATGGATGTCGCGAATGCTACGAAATCAGTACCTCTATTATTTGCGTTTTTATTAGGCGTAGTAGGTACCCTGGCTCCTTGCCAATTAACAGGAAACATTAGCGCTATTACACTTTATGGGAATCAATCTTTACAAAAGGGACATGCATGGAAACATATATTGTTATTCATTTTAGGAAAAATAGGAGCTTTTACGACACTTGGACTATTAGTATGGTTCTTAGGAAAAGAGATTCAGCAAATATTAACTTTGTATTTCCCATGGTTACGAAAAATAATTGGACCTTTATTAATTTTAATGGGGTTAATGTTGGCAGGTATTATAAAAGGAAGAAGTTTCTTCTCGATCAAATTTATACGAAAACAAAATGAGGTTGGCTCATTTTTACTTGGATTCTTTTTTTCCTTAGCCTTCTGTCCGACTATGTTCGTTCTATTTTTCGGAACGTTAATCCCTTTATCTTTCTCATCTAATTATGGATACTTGTTTCCGACATTCTTTTCGATAGGAACTGCTCTACCTATCGTTGTACTAATGTTCATCATCTCCTATCTTGGATTAAATGGGACTTTACTGAAAAAGAGCCGAAAAATAGGAAAAAACATTCAACTTATAGCAGGGGTACTACTCATTTTAATTGGACTTTATGATATATCCTTATATTGGGTATAAATAAAAAAGGTAAGCTCAAGTGACTTGAACTTACCTTTTTTGCAAATTATTTTTAACTCTTCTGCATCCCCCTCTGCTTCATCTCCCATTTTTTATACAGTAGTACTGCCCCAAATAAGAATACCCCCGCAATGAATGAGCCTACAGGTAACATTTTTATCATTTCATCAGGAAATACGAGCGGCAATAACGGAAATGCATATGCTGCTGGAATACGTACTCCAACGATTTTTAATAAAATTAGCATTAATATCATATTTAATAAAGTGACTACAATCCATGAATCAATTGCAAAATACAATAAAGTTCCAACAGTTGCTGATGTAGTTAATACTAATATTTGTTTAAATGCCATTTTTTCATTGTACATCGGTTTTTGAAGTGATTCATACACTACGACTAGAATTGGCGGAATAACCGCTAATTGTTCATAACCAGTTATCCAACATAAACTGATCCATACAAAATTTAAAAATAGAAATACAACCATATATTTATATTGGATTTTAACTTTTCTCTCAATACCGTTATTCAATTTAAAAATAAGAACACCAATCATTAAAATAAATGTCAAAACGAAGACTGAGATAACAAATGACCATTCCGTCGCATTTGTTACTAATGGTAATAAACCTGTCGCAATAGATGGTGCTAAATTGGATTGAATAACACGTAAAAACAACATCATTAATATAAGTGTTAAGCAAACTTTTCCCATATAGGAAATATCCATTTGATTCACTGCAAAACCAATAACAGCTGTTATTGACGGCGCAATAAAGATTTTTTCTGGTTGTCTTAGCCATCCCGGCTCACGATATGCCCATAAAGCTATTGCCATCGCAGCTATTTCCGGCAAAATTACTTCTGGATCATCTAATAGTACACCAGCTGTAACCATCGCTAATATAAATAGAATTGCAATGCTATATGATATGATTGTTTCTTTCCTTGAAATTACTGAATTCATTATTACATACTCCTTTTTGCTTATTACTCTCATAAAGTAAAACAATACTCTACATACCCTACTTAGGTATTGTATATTAACATCTTTTCTATTTCAAGTATTTGTAGTTTTTTCATTCTTTATCACCCCATACACTTACAAAACAAGGAATGTTTATAGGCATTGACACTTATTAAAAGATAGGTTAAAATAACTATAAATTAGTAAGTAACTAATGTAATTAAATTTAACTAGAGGTGAAAACAAATGAAAAACATTTTATTCCGTATTAACGAATTATCAAAAAAAGAAAGAACATCTGGATTAACAGTTGATGAAAAACAAGAACAACAAATGTTGCGTCAAAACTATACAAAAACATTTCGCGGGAGCTTAGATTCCATTTTATTAAACACAAAAATCGTTGATCAAAATGGTCTTAACGTTACACCAGTTGCATTACAAGATGCTCAAATCCGTTTAAAATTAAGCAAATGAAATCAAAGCTAAAAAAACAATCGTATAAAACATAAAAAGAGCTGAAATTCCTATATAGAAATTCCAGCTCTTTTTATTGTCTTTTCTAATTTAGTAAACGAGCGATACATCGCAATTCTCCACGATACAATCATCGCAAAAGCGAGTAAGAAAAACATCCCGCTTAATTGCGCCAAATCAATCGATTGACTTAAATATGATTTAAGTCCTACTCGTACAGCTAATAATCCAACTAAAATAAATATGAACGCTTTTGACGGTTTCATATATATATCTTCGCCTCTTATTTCAAACTTCGATGTTTTAATAAGAAATATAGAGAAAATAAGTCCTATACTAATTGCCTCTACTATTTCTAAAGATGTTAATCGAAACTCTGGTAAGAAGTACATCATTGCACCCGTACTCATAAAAATTGGTGGTAATATAATTTTCTTTTTCACTATCGGTTTTTCCGCTGACTTAAAGCGAAGAAACATTACACCAACAGCCATACAAACTGCTACTATACTTGATAAAAGTGCTAAACTCATACTCTCCACCCCTATCTATTTAAATGACTTTTTGAGCAAAATCATAAACCAAACGAGCCCAACACTTATAATGACATGACCTAATCCAGCCATATGGCTTAAACCATTAAAGTCAGTTCCGTTTACTTGTAGAAGACCTCTAAATACCATTGTAGCAATAGTAAAAATTAATCCTACATTATAAAAAACAAACCACGCACGAAAACTTTTTGTTTCATGGACATTAAATACTTTAAATAGAGCTAAAGCGATCAAAAAGAATACGAAGCCGAGCACTAATACGTGTGTATGCACTAATTGCAACATAGTGGATCCTTTAATTCCTTGCGCTTTCGTATACTCTCTAGCAAATACACCTGATAATAAACCAATAATTAAGTAAATGAATGCTGCATTATATAATTTCTTCATCATATTCCTCCTGCTGTAAACTTTCCATATTCGATGCAATCATTTTACGCAAAGTTTATGAACGGAATATGAACGGAATATTACATTCTATTTTTGAAAATAAAAAGGCCATTCCACAACTATTCATTGTGGAATGGCCTTTTAACTTATTTTAAATCTTCAATTGAGAAAGCACCTGGCAGTAACTGTTCCACAGTCACTTCTTTTTCATCACCTTTTACATTCGTTAGTAAAACTGGCATTTTCGGATTACAAAACTCAGCAATCACTTGTCTACAAGCACCACATGGTGAAATAGGTCCGTCAGTTTCTCCTGTAATGACTAAGTAACTAAAGTCGCGCTCACCTTCTGATACTGCTTTAAAGATCGCTGTTCTTTCTGCACAGTTACATAAACCGTAAGAAGCGTTTTCTATATTACAACCAGTATAGATTTTACCTTCTTTCGTAACTAATGCTGCACCAACAGGAAATTTAGAATACGGAATATATGCTTTTGACAACATCTTATTTGCTTCTTCGATATATTTTTTCTTATCCATATTATTTCCTCCTCAAAGTAAATGTAATATTGATTAGTCAGTAATAACTGTATGAACTAATTTAGGAGCCACTGCTGTTTCAGCGATAGAAATGTTCTCATAGATTTTTGCTTTTACATCTTCTACATTTTCGCGATTTGCATAGATCGTTACGAACGGCTCGCCTTCTTTTACTGCATCGCCAACTTTTTTACATAACATTAATCCTACCGCTAAATCGATTTCATCTTCTTTTGTCGCACGACCTGCACCTAATAACATAGCTGCGATACCGATTTCATCTGCAACAATGTTTGAAATCACACCTGAAGTTTTTGCAGGTACATCAATTACATACTTCGCTTGTGGCATTTTTTCTGGATTGTCTACAATCGAGCTGTCTCCGCCTTGGTTGCTTAAGAACTCTTTAAATTTCTCAGTTGCTTTTCCATTTTTCATCACTTCAATTAGCATTTCACGAGCTTCTTCTAATGTATTTGCTTTTTTCGCAAGTACGACCATTTGGCTTCCTAATACAAGTACTAATTCTGTTAAATCTTCTGGACCTTCGCCTTTTAAAGTATCAATTGCTTCCTTCACTTCTAGAGCGTTACCAATCGCAAAACCAAGAGGTTGTGACATATCTGAAATTACTGCCATCGTTTGACGTCCAACATTATTTCCGATACGTACCATTGCATGAGCTAATTCTTTTGCATCTTCTTCGGTTTTCATAAATGCACCAGCACCTGTTTTTACATCAAGTACGATTGCATCAGCACCAGCTGCAATTTTTTTACTCATAATTGAACTTGCAATTAGAGGAATTGAATTTACTGTTCCTGTTACATCACGTAATGCATAAATCTTTTTATCAGCAGGTGTTAAGTTTCCTGTTTGTCCGATAACAGCCACTTTGTCACGGTTTACAATATCAATGAACTGTTCTTTCGTAATTTCAACGTGGAATCCTTCTACCGCTTCTAATTTATCAATTGTCCCGCCCGTATGTCCTAAACCACGACCAGACATTTTTGCTACTGGTACATCTAAAGCAGCGACTAATGGTCCTAATACTAATGTTGTTGTATCACCAACACCGCCAGTTGAATGCTTATCTACTTTAATGCCTTCAATTGCTGATAAGTCGATTGTTTCTCCAGACTCAACCATTGCCATCGTTAAATCTGCACGTTCACGATCCGTCATATCTTTAAAGAAAATTGCCATTGCAAGTGCACTCGCTTGATAGTCAGGAATACTTCCGTCTGTATAACCGTTAATAAAGAAATTAATTTCTTCAGTCGTTAATTCTTTTCCATCACGTTTTTTCGCAATAATATCTACCATTCTCATTGTAATCACCATTCCTTTTTATATTATATGAATCTGTTAAAATAATAAGCCAACGATTGTTGCTGATAAGAAACTTACTAATGTTGCACCGAAAAGTAATTTCAAACCGAATCTTGCGACTACATTCCCTTGTTTTTCATTTAAGCTCTTAACTGCCCCTGCAATAATCCCGATTGAAGAGAAGTTTGCAAATGAAACTAAGAATACAGATATAATCGCTGTCGTTCTATCTGAGAAATTAAAGTTTCCTTTTGCTAAATCTGTCATAGCGACAAATTCATTTGATACTAATTTTGTTGCCATAATATTTCCAGCATTAACTGCTTCATGCCAAGGTACACCCATAATAAATGCAAATGGTGCAAATACATAGCCAAGAATTTCTTGGAATGAGATACCGATTACACCTTTAAATACTGCATTAATGAATGCGATAAGAGCAACGAAACCAATTAACATAGCTGCCACTGTAATCGCAACTTTAAATCCATCTATAATGTATTCCCCTAATACTTCAAAGAATGTCTTTTTCTCTTCTTCTTGTACTTCTAACATATCCTCTTCTTCAGTAACTTCGTACGGGTTAATGATAGAAGCAATGATGAAACCACCGAATAAGTTAAGCACTAAAGCGGTTACAACATATTGCGGTTTTAATAACACCATATATGATCCAACGATAGACATAGATACTGTAGACATTGCAGATGCACATAATGTATACATTCTTTTCTCTGGCAATAATCCTAGTTGTTTCTTAACTGAAATAAACACTTCAGATTGTCCTAAAATCGCAGAAGCTACCGCGTTATATGATTCGAGTTTCCCCATCCCATTTACTTTACTTAATACTAGACCGATAGATTTCACAATAATAGGTAATACTTTAATGTGTTGCAAAATACCTATTAAAGCTGATATAAATACGATTGGCATTAATACACTTAAAAAGAATGAAAACTCTTTTTGATTTACTAATCCACCAAATACGAAATTCACACCATCAGCGGCATATTTTAATAATTCTCCAAAACCATCTGCTATTCCGCTAATTAATATATTCCCTACGCTTGTATTTAATAATAAAAACCCCAAAATGAATTGTAATATAACCATCGTTATGATTGGGCGATATTTGACTTTCTTTCTATCATTACTAGCAAGCCAAGCGATACCTAAAATCAATACGAGGCCTAAAACACCGATTAAGTATTTCATAAGCCGTCTCCTCCCATTCGTATCCGCTTACATTTTTTTCAATTGTTAAAGCAATAGATACACTTTACTTTAAACGTGTATCTATTGCTTTTCACACTTTATTAATTAGTAGTTATCTGTAGCACCTTTTGCATCATTTAATACGATTGCAACACTAGCACTTGCTCCAACGCGAGAAGCTCCAGCCTCTACCATTTTGTCTGCATCTTCACGTGTACGAACGCCGCCAGATGCTTTCACGCCAACGTTTGGTCCAACTGTTTTACGCATTAATGCGATATCTTCTGCAGTTGCTCCGCCAGTTGAGAATCCAGTTGAAGTTTTTACGAAATCAGCGCCAGCTTTTACTGATAATTCACAAGCACGAACTTTTTCTTCATCTGTTAGAAGGCAAGTTTCAATGATTACTTTTACAAGAGCTTTTCCTTTTGCTGCTTGTACTACTTCATAAATGTCTTTTTCAACGAACTCATTGTCGCCATCTTTTAAAGCACCTACGTTGATTACCATATCAACTTCAGTTGCACCTTTTGCGATAGCATCTTTTGTTTCGAATGCTTTTGTTTCAGTAGTGCTTGCTCCTAATGGGAAACCGATTACAGTACAAACGTCTACATCATGTCCAGCTAATTCTTCAGCAGCTAGCTTTACCCATGTAGGATTAATACAAACTGAAGCAAATTTGTATTGCTTTGCCTCTTCGATTACTTTCATAACATCTTCTTTTGTAGAATTTGGTTTTAAAATTGTATGATCAATTAACTTTGCAATGTTCATTATCTTCACTCCTCATATCTTTTAACAACTTCATTCTAACCCTTAGTTGAACAAATGTAAATACACTTTTGAAATTTTGTTCATTCTTTTTTAGAAGGGAATTTCTAGTAATACATTGAAAGTAGTATAAGCTTGTAAATAAAGGATGTGAACCACTTGTTTAAGTCAAAATTCTTTATATTCACATTGCTAGTATGCACCTCACTATCCATATTTATTTTTTATAAAAGGGATGTTATTTTCCAAGAAGGAAACCCAGTTCCATTTGCTTTAGCTATGTCTAAGATGGTTATTCAAGATAAAGAAATGGTGGAAGTAGAACCGATAGATAATCAATGCCCCTACTTAGTAAAGCGCGGAAAAATGGAACCTTTTATCGATATGATGGAGCAAGATGGATGGAGTTTTGTAGATAGAGATATTATGGCTAACTCACTAATTTTTGAAAAAGAAGATCAATCAAAGAGCGTTCCTTACAAATACTTTACAAGGTACTACACATTGATTTATTCATACTAAAAATAAAAGGCTTTCTCAAAATTAATATTTTGAGAAAGCCTTTTATTTCTAATCTTTTTGATAATGTAACAATTCTTTTGCTGTATGCTGATCTATAATTAGTACATTTGCATACCCGCCACGTAACGCACCGTCAATTGCTTTTATTTTTCTATTACCACCTGCAACTAAAATAGAACGTTTCTTTAATTTAAGTTCCTCTAACTCAATTCCAATTGTACGCTTATTAATTTCTTCGCTACTAATATTTCCGTCTCCATCAAAGAAACGTGAACAAATGTCACCGACAGCTTGTTCTTTCAAAATGTTCGTTTCATCCTTATCTAAATATCCTAATCGGAATAATAACGCTTCATCACGCACTGTTCCAACAGTGAAAATTGCAATATTCGCTTGTTTTCCCATTTCAATAATGTGATGAATATGTCGATCCTGCTCCACTAATTCTTTTGTCACCGCATTATCAAATATAACTGGAAGAGGTAGATTTCTTGGCGTCGTTTGAAAAGCATCTGCAAATAACGAGATCGTTTCATTCGCATATGTATTTACACTTGAGTGACTAATGCCACCTTTTAACTGGACAACCTCTACACCTTTCACATGTTGCGGTACGATTTTTCTAGCGATTTCATACATCGTCATTCCCCAGCTTACACCAACGATATCACCAGTTTTCACTGTCTTTTCCATATACTCAGCTGCATATTTACTAATATACTCAGTAATCGTTGCATATTCTGGCACTGGAGAAAATACAACATGCGCCTCTAACAAGTTGTACTTTTCTTTAAGTAAGTTCCCGACGTTATCTAAATCAGCAAATGGATCCGCTATACTAATTTGAACAAATCCTTTTTCTTTCGCGTACTTTAATAATCTAGAGATTGTCGGTCTTGAAATATTTAATTTGTTAGCAATTTCTTGCTGACTATAATCTGATTGATAATATAATCTTGCAACTTCAACGCTTAACTGTTGTTTATCTTTTTCCATAGTAACTTATTACAAACCCTTTCCTGTATTTCCCTTTCGTTACAAGCATTATACAGCTTTATGCAAGAAATTTCGACTCCCTTATTTATCAACCTAAACTTCTACCCCATCTAGTATTTACAATGAAACTTTATTTTTTAGCTTCATACACTCGATACAGATGATCTTGAAGCATGTAAATCAATTTATATTTAATTCATTCTTTTTTGCTTTTTCTGTAGTAACGATAACAAAGCCGTTCAATAACAAACATTAGATATCATTTATGGAACTTCCTTACTGTACGGTAAAATCAAGTTTTTTAACATAGAAATTCCTTAGCGTGCGAAATTCGCATTTTGATGGTGATCCCATTCCCATCAACTTAAGAATGGAAACAAAGTGAACTTTCGTTTAAATAAACTAAAAAACCCTTAAAACACTTTTTCTCCTTAAAAATGAGCATGCCAAATAAAATTAGATAGGTATTATTTTTAAAAAAAGATAAACAAGTTATCAAGCATGTAGGCAACACCGAAGGAAGTTCATGAAAGACCTAACCTTAGCTTGATAGGCATGTGGCGATACCACATCAAGCTAAGAAAAGCTATTCCCCCCAAAACGCAAATTTTGTATTTATTATATCCCTGCATTCTTATTAAATAAAAATGAGAATGCAGGGATACTCGATTTGTAATATTACCGCAACGATAGTGGTGATTATTATGAATATTAAAAACACTAATCTAATTCTAAGGTTATTTCCGTTTTTTTGATTGGATTTTGAGAAATTGTAGGTTAAATTCTTTTAAACAATATAAACCAAATCCAAATACTGTATTCTACGCTCTATTTTTTTACTTTTCTAAAACAATTGCTGCTATTTCATTAGCATATTTTTTAGAGTCAAATTCATCATAGTTACTTAGTACCGCAACAGACAAATATTTTTCTGGAAACCGCATGAAGTGCGAACGATAACCTGCCCAACCTCCTGAATGTTCCAGGTATCGACAGTTAAAACTTTCTGCAACTCTCAACCCAAAAGCATAATCTTCATTGTCAATAATCATTTCTCCAGTTGGAGAAATTTTCGGACCTATTTCGCTCATTCTTTTAACAAGGCCTTTTCCACCAACGATACCTGTTGTTAAATTCTCTCCCCATTTTACCAGGTCTTCAACTGTTGTATGAACTGCCCCATCCCCTGTATGTTCCCAAGGACTTTCATAGATTTTATATGTTCCTTGTTCATTCTTCGAATATCCGCTAGCAATTGATATAGTAGTTGGGTAGTAATCCACAATTGTTGTGGCCCTCATATTTAAAGGGTCAAAAATACGCTCCTTTTTAAACTGACGTAGAGACTTGCCACTTACTTTCTCTATCACTTGTGATAATAAAAAATATCCTGTATTGCTATACTCAAATTTTGTTCCAACTGGGAACCTTGCAATTTGATGATTTTTAAGGTGTTCTAGCGATTCTTCCACAGTTAATGTATCAGTATATTTAATATTTGCTGCTTCAGCCAATTCCATATAATCAACTAGTCCGCCAGTGTGATGAATTAGGTGTCTCAATGTTATAGGTTCAGCATATGCTCCTATAGACGGAACAAACTTTACAATTGAATCATCTAAACTTAATTTCCCCTCTTGTTCTAAGAGCAATATAGAAAATGCTGTAAATTGTTTAGAAACTGAAGCAATATTAAAAATGATTTTAGTATTTATCGGTAGATTTCCCTCTATAGAAGCTAAGCCAACTGCACCTTTATAAGTTATTCCGCTATCGAAACTAGCAATATATGCAAAGCCAGGAGCTTTTGATGAAAACTTTTTTAATAATTGTTTAATCGATGTATGCGTCTTTTCATTATATGTATTATTCACCTCAATCACATACCCTTCCCTTTAAATGATTAGAAATATATTAACCTGTTATCTTTCTCATATTCATTCCAATTGAACTCCGTATCGGATTATGAAATCCAGCAATAGGATGACCATCTTCAGGCTGGTTGCGCAGACCTACTTGTATACTTCAGTTTTAGATTATCTTTTGCATCATTCCAATATAATTTCAATTTTAGAATTATATTACTTCAACTCAAAACGACATATTTTAATTTGACTACAATAAAGCACCCTCACACTAATTTCTTTAGTTTCTAAATTCTTCTCTTTATAGAGAACTTGAATTTAGTGAGTGCTATTATCCTCGACTTTACGGAAGTAACTCTTTCAATTCCAAAACCACTCATGGCAACGTAATAGATATTTTCGAAATGGGGTCAATAACATCTATTTTACTTTCAGAATTAGGAACGATGTGCTAGCGAATATGAAAACTATTTACCAGTCCTCTGTGAAGATAGGTTTTAATAAAATATTCATCTCCCTTATACCTTGTTCCAATTTCGGTTATAGTCTACAACTTTTATAGTCATCGTCCATAGTGTTTTACTTTTTCGATATAAAAATCCGAATACCCATTTTAAACAACTAAATTATATTAGACTATATTCACAAAAAAGCAGGGGGTTTCCAACTCTTTATTTTTCATTGTAGTTTCAAATGTAGTATTGGGTAGTGATGCCCTGTATTATCTGTAAGTTCCCCATTGACTTCAGCTAACTAGTTCCAGTGAGAGTGTCAAGAAAGTAATCCTATATCTTTTGCCTTTTGTACGGCTTCTTCTCGATTTTTAACTCCTAGCTTCTCATAGAGATTGGAGGCGTAATTTCTTACCGTTCCGTTTGACAAGTAAAGTTTCGAAGCTATTGTTTTATAACGGCTTCCTTGTGATAATAGTTCCAAAATCTCTAATTCTCGTTTCGTTAATCCATACTCTTTTCCATCTGATTTTGATTCAAATGATCCTATTTCTTCATTTTCTTCCCACATTCTATGGAACAAGTCATGATTAATCATCGTGCCTCCTCGATAGACTAGACGAATTGATTCAGCTAGTTCACGCGAATCTATGGATTTCAATAAATATCCATCCGCACCATTTCGTATGATTTCTTTTGCCCTTTCTGTATTCTGAAAGGTTGACAGAATGAGTACACGAATGCCCGGCCATTTTTCCTTAATCATTTTAGTCGCATGAATCCCATCCAGATTTGGCATCTCTAAATCCATTAATACTACATCTGGTTTTAGTCTCTCACACAATTCCAAAGCCCGTTCTCCATCTTCAGCCATTCCCACTACTTGTAAATCCTCCTGTCCATCCAAAATTGTATGAAGACTTTCTCGGATAAAAGAATGATCATCGACAATACACAGGCGGATTTGTTCATTAGACAGTTGTACTTGTTTCGGTAAAACACATGAAATTAACGTCCCTTCCCCCTTTTTGGAATAAACAATGACTCTTCCTTGTGACTGACTCACACGCTCTTTCATTGCAGTTAATCCAAAGCCATCCTTCCACTCTTCTACCCCACAGCCATTATCCTGTACATCCAATCTTATCTGTTGTGGTTCAAAGTGAAGTGACACAATGATTTCTGTGGAATGCCCATGGCGAACAGCATTTGTTAGTGATTCCTGCAAGCTCCTATATAGTGTCATTTTTGATTGTTTGGAGGCCATATACTCTTCTCCTATTATTCGAGTACGTACATTTACTTTTGCATGTTTCTTAAATTCCTCTGTCAATTGTTGTAATGTGACAGCTAAGGGAATCGATTCTTGTGATAAATCCAATTGATGTAAATACAGTCTTACTTCCTCCATACTGTTACGGGCCAATTGTAATAATGAATCGAGCTGTTGCTCTCCTTCTTTAGACTTTAATTCCATACGTAATGTTTCCATCCCCATAATAATTGAGGTATAGGAATGCCCCATCGTATCGTGTAAGTCTTTTGAGAGCCTATCACGTTCCTCGAGTAATGTAATCCGCTCAACTTGGGATACGTATTGTTCCAATACATGTTTCTGGTTCCGAATAGTTTCACTTTGACGGTAATTAGTAGCCAGTAAACGAAAGAAAGACCCCATAGCAAAAGCTAAACTGATTTGTAGGATGATTCCCCATAAATCTGTTACTTTGGAAAATATCGCAATGAGCAATGGGAATAAAATAATTGTGATAGGACCCGACCAACGGTAAGATTTATGAGCACTATTTGCCGCAATCATAAAAGTTGGCATTAAAAAAGCAAGATATGCTGACGGAAATAATAAAGTTAAATAGAAACACATTCCGCCAAATAATATTATTTCAGTAAACAAATAATAGCGATAACTAAACATTAAACAAATCCAAGGTACTGAAAATGAAACTATTTCCCAAAGAATAATGATCCAAAGTGGTACTGTCAAATAATCTTGTTGTTGGATAGTCATCGATATCAATGATAGCCAAATAATAAAACGTATACAAAGTAAGGCCCAATCATACCAAAACCATATTTTCAAAGTATTAAACAAATTATCACTCCTTTATAGCTTTAAACATGGAACGCGTGTACATTCCAATAATTCGAACTAAGCCGTTTCCAATAAGATTATGTATCCAGATGAGAATGAAACCAACAATCATGACAAAAATTGCTGTCTCCCATGAATTCACAGCAATGCCCAATAAGTATATATTAAAATATCGAAAAAGTAAGGGTGTAACGATACATACTAGCGGCATTACATACAGTAAAACAGCACATATAAGACTTATTATTCCGATAAAAAATTTCTGCATGAGCCAAAAAATAGCTCTCCAGTTGCTATTATTAAGGATTGTATCTCTCGCTTTAATCCATTTATCTCCCTCCTCTTTTTTTCTTGGTTCGAATAATTCTATCGATACATCTGTATAAACCTTTGTTTGAATACGTTCATACTGAACAAACGTGTGAGTTGTTTGTAGCACCCAAACCAACAAGGGAATACCCAAAAAGATAATCGTCATTACTAATGCAAATGTAATGCTGACCAGATAGAAACAAAAGTAAAAGAATCCGGATACAAAGGTAAATAACAAGAAATAAAAATCTTGCAAAGTTTTTTGAGCTGATGCTTTCGTCATTAAAATCTCTCCTCCTCATTCATTGTTAATGCGTTAAAAGCTACTTTTTGATTCTAAGTATTTTTCTGTCACATACGGTAGTGTCAAAGTGTCATTGTTTGTATGACATAACTATCAATAAAGCCTTAGCCCACTCAATTTTTGTTATCTTTTATAAATATGACAAAAATTTCCAACCGAATAAAGGAGCGTACAAAAATGAAACAAGCAATTAACAAACTGGAGATCGTTGCAATTCTTCTTTCTTCTTCAACCATGATTTCTGCATGTTCCCAACAATCGTTAGAAGCAGGAAAATCAATACCATCAGCATCCACGAATAATATCCAAATGACGAAAGGTCCTAATAATAAAAAAGAAATAGAATCTTTTGCCTGATACTTACTGATTCGTTTTACAAAACCAACATCTCTAGCAAGATCCCGTAAGGTATTTAAAGATAAAAAACTTTGAATCTCTTGAGCAAATAGTTGTAATTCGTCAGACATAGAAACAGACATAAAAAACACCATCCTTTCCTATGATTCTACAGAAAGAACAGCGTATTTTTCATTTTAGGGGGCATTCCTTTTTATTAACTTGATAGCGATAGGGTACCGCCACATATCCATCAAATTAAGCACTTGCTTTACCCCCAAATGTAAAAAAACGCTATCCTTTTCTATGATTCTAGAGAAAGAATAACGTTTTTTTATATTACGGAGAATTTTGTTTTATTAGCTTAATAGCATTTACCACCTTAATTAAAAATTTTAAAAGGAAGTTGGTTTTTTAAACCAGAAAGGTATATTTTTAACTATAAAAACTATAACAAAATTTACTTGACGTTCCTTTTTGCCTACTTGTTAAATTCAGAAAGTAAAATGTTTTTAAAAGGATCAGAACGACTAGTTTTATGGCCATTCAAATTGATGGCCAATGTATGCTTGCCTCCAAGTGTGCCTCCAGAAAAAGTAGAAAACCCTGGAACACCGCCTGCGTGTCCCCATATCGAGACACCGTTTTGAAGTTTAGTTTCATAGATTCCAAGACCATATCCATCGATTTCTTCTGTTCCTGTAGGAACTGTAGTAAGCATTTGTTTTAGTTGCTGTTCCTTCAGTAATTTGCCACTGAGTAAGTAAGAGAAAAATTTGTTTAAATCGTCAGCAGTAGAAATCATATCTCCATCCGAGCTACCTGGGTTAGAATAAGTAACGTCTTTTAGCTCACTTTCTCCATCATATCTTTCATATCCACGGGCATGCTTGGTGCCTGGAATAACCGTTGAATTGCCAGGTAGGAATGTATTCGACAATTCAAGCGGTTCAATAATTCGATTTTCAACCTCTTCCGCATAGCTGTTTCCAGTTACTTTTTCAATAAGGATACCCAGTAATACGTATCCTGTGTTTGAATAAGACCAGCCCTTTCCTGGAGCAAAGTCTGGGGGAAGAGAAATCCCCATCTTTACGAATTCTTCAGCTGTATACGATTTTTTTGTATCTTTAATATCAAAGTCTGTTGACTTTATGTAGTCAGCGATACCACTTGTATGATTCAATATCTGCCGGATAGTAATCTGGTTACTATCATATCCGTTTCCTTGAATGACACCAGGCAACCATTTTTCAATGGAGTCGTCTAGATTCAAGCTGTTCTCTCCAGCTAATTGAAGTAGCACTGTTGCAATGAATGTCTTCGTCGTACTGCCAATGCGAAAGCGAAAATCTGTTTTCATCGGCTTCTTGGTTCTCAGATCCGCTATGCCAGCGGTATAACTCCACGTTTTTCCACCCTTATAAATTTTAGCAAGTATTCCAGGGTATCCAAGTTGTAGTGTATCCCGTATTGCTTGCTTTACAGAAGTACGATCTCGTTGGGTACTTGTTTGTAACGAACTAGATACATTTTGAGTGGGCTCTGCTTTTACAATTGAGGTTGGTGTTGTATATAACAGAGAACTTCCAGTCATTAAAAGGACTAAACCTGTAGATGTAATCTGGCAATGCTTTTTCATAAAGATATTCCTCTCCTCTATTCATATTTTATCGGTAGTTATTTGCTGTTTTATACTAGTCACACAGCTTTCATCTTAACCAAAGACAAATGGACAAGAGTGGATTTGCAATTATCTTACTCAGTATTATTTTCACAAATGCTATTGTGTCCTAACAAACGGTAAATTTCTCTTTTTCCACTTGTATGTTAACCCTAGAAACTACTTCTTTTCCTTAAAATACTCTTGTTACTGGTTTGTTTTTCATAAATAGGTCATACCTGTTTCCCCTTTCACGCCTCTTTATATTTTTGTCATGCACAATGAAAATCTCCCCTCCTCATTTATTGTTAATACTTTAAAAACTGCTCTTTGATTCTAAGTTTTTTTTGTCACATACGGTAGTGTCAAAATGTCATGGTTTCAATGACATAGCTATTAATACAGCCGTATCCCACTCAATTTTTGTTGTTCTTTATAAATATGACAAAAGTTCACTATCGACTATGACTCGCCGCTTGCTACACTCTTTTCATACGCTAACGAGCCGCTAACTCGTTGCGCTAACAAAAAAATTCCAACCAAATAAGGAGCGTACAAAAATGAAACAAGCAATTAACAAATTGGGGATCGTTGCAATTCTTCTTTCTTCTTCAACCATGATTTCTGCGTGTTCCCAACAATCGTTAGAAGCAGGAAAATCAAAACCATCGGCATCCGCGACTAATATCCAAATGACGAAAGGGCCTAATAATAAAAAAGAAATAGAATCTTTTGCTGATCCGTTATTTGAAGAAAAAATGAAGAAGCACAATGTGAACGGTTCTAGTTTTGTCGTCGTTCATGATGGAAAGGTCGTTGTCAATAAAGGGTATGGATATGCCGATAAAGAAAAGAAAATCCCCGTCACTAAGGATACGGTCTTTCAAATCGCTTCAGTCTCGAAAACTTTTACTGCTTTGGCTGTGATGCAGCAAGTCGATAAAGGAAAGCTTAAACTAGATCAAGACGTACAAAAATATCTTGGTGGATTACAAATACCTAATCAAACAGGGAAACCTCTTACCTTGTTTGATATGCTCACTTATACTAGTGGGGTAGATTTTCCCGACCTCACAAATATAACTGGACCTGAATATATTAATAATAGTATACCAATGAATGAATTTTTCTCTAAACATATGCCAACTGTGGTACGACCACCAGGTGAAGTTTATACGTATGACAACGTCTCATTTGCGCTCGCAGGGTTTGCAGTAGAGAATGTTACTAACAGCCCTTTCTCCAAATATATGGAAAAGAATATTTTCAAACCATTAGATATGAAATCTACAAGTATGAGCTTTACGCCTGAACTTCTAGAAAGAATGGCTACACATTATGGTCCCACTGGCGAACCGATCCCAACAAGTGGGAGCGGTTTAAGGGATACACCACAAGGAGGCATTTTATCTACTGCAGAAGACATGTCAAAATACATGATTATGCAACTACAGAAAGGAAAGTTTAAAGACAAAGAAATTGTAAGTAAAAAAAGCATAGATATGATGCATGCCTATCAAGTTTTTGATGATAAGACCAACCCTGTTGCGACAATTGGATTTGAAACGCCTTTTAATAAATTTGCTAACGGTCAACACGTTGTAATGAAAGGGGGAAGTATGCCCGGACATCAATCACTGATGATTTTAGTGCCTGAACAAAAAACAGCATTCTTCATGTCTTACAATAATGATTCCTTGATGAGTATAGACGTATATGAAGCTCTCATGGATCACTATTTCCCTGCTAAGAAGAATGAAGTAAAAACAAGTTATCTCCCGTTAGAGGAAAAAGAAGCTCATAAATACTTGGGCTTATTCCAAAATACGCGTTTCGCTGCAATTCGCACTCATTTTACTTATGAAAATGGGAATTTAGTCATGGAGGGTGGAATAACTGGAAAACAAGTTCTCAAAATGATTCATCCGTTGTTATTTGAAGATTCGGAAGGCAACAAAGTTGCTTTCAAAAAGAATTCAGCTGGAGAAATCACATATTTTCACTACGATTCTCCTAAAAGCCTTGATTTTGTAGCAGATGCCCAGAGAATTAACAACAAACCACCTTTTGATGACGTTCCACAAAAGAGTAACTATAGAAGTCACATTGATAATCTTCATGCCCTAAATATTATGGGTGCTAAAACAGGTAATCTATTCAATCCGATGGAAACCATGACACAAGGAGAGTTTGCGGATACGTTGTTACTTGCTCATGGATGGAACGGTTTTCCAGACGACTCAAAAGAGGCAAGGGAAAAAATTATGAATGGAATTCCAGAGTATAACCGTGCTACTCCGATTACCCGACAGGTCGCAGCAACCATGATTCAAAACGTAAAGCAAATTCAAGACTTGAAAACGATTCAACCTGACAAAGCTATTAAAGTTAAATTACTGGATGCCGCAGATGACTGGGCAGTCCAATCGATTCAGGCACTTGCCTCCCAAGGAATTCTAGACCCTGATACTTCCATTAATGCTGACGGATCCTTTATGTTTCGTCCGAAAGACCTGTTACTGCGTCAAGAAGCAAGTGCTCTGCTGGATTTAGCTTTTAACTATTATGTACTGCCTATCAAACGACAGTAGATATTCATCCTAAATTGAATCAAAAAAATTGGATGATGGTATCTCATCAGCATCAGGTAAAAAATAACAAGACATTCAACTTTATAAGAGCTTTATGGAAACGGTAACGATTTGAAGCATAACCTGACACACTTGAAGTTTTTGCATTTAAAGAAGGAACCTATCAGGAAGTATGATAGGTTCCTTCTTTGTTATATAAATAATTTTAACTTTGATATAAGGGGTTAATAATGCCAATTATCCGAGAAAAAGATCAACTTCCCTACCTTAAAATCATTATAAAATTGTGAAATGGTAGCTTTAGAATAAATGAAAAGAGAAATAACCACCATTGATTATTTCTCTTTTCATATACATATTTATTTTTGGAAAAATAACCTAACTCCAAATACTAATAATACTGCGCCCGTAATACCCTCTATTGTACGATTCACTCTTTCTTTTCTTAAAAAAGTTCTTAATTGACGTATTAGTGAGATATAAAGTAAATACCATATTGCTGTCAAAGTCGTAAATGTGACTCCTAACAAAAGAAATTGTAGGAAATGACTTTGATTGCTCACAATAAATTGGGGTAAAAAACTAAGGAAAAACACAGCAGTTTTTGGATTTAAGATTGCCGTGGTAAATCCTTGTCTAAAACTTTTAATCGTTCCAATATCCTTAGAGTTCATTCCCACTGAACCTGACATATCTTCTTTTTTATGTAAGGCACTTTTAATTGACTTTACAGCTAAGTAAATTAAATAAAAAGCCCCAGCATATTTTATAAATGTAAATAACATCGCAAATTTCATTAGGATGGCAGAAAGTCCTAGTGTAGCCATTATTGTATGAATCATCATTCCAGATACCGTTCCTAAGACGGTCTTTATCCCACCATTTTTACCATGCGAGATAGTGTTTTTTGTAACTAAGGCAAAACCGGGACCAGGCATTATTATGATTAGGATTGCTGTAAGGATAAATAACAAATAATTTTCCATGTTCTAGTATTTCCTTTCCAATTTTTAGTTTTTCCTATAGTATAGCTTTTTTACTTAAAATATTAAATATAAAAAGCGTGATCAGGAGTTTATCAAGGTTATTAGTATCAATTTGATCAAACATTATCCTAAAGTTACATTGATAAAACACACGGCAAACTTATGGGTAAAATTACAAGCTCGGCTCTCACAAAAAACGGGATAAAAAAATAAACAGTGGAACTAGTCCGCTATTTATTTCGCCACGCCTTCATGTAATTTTTCTGTATAATCTTTTACATCCTTCCAGCTATCTTTCGCTGTATTTAAATCTTCTTTTATAAAGGTAAATTCTTCGGGACTGATTCCTTTTACGTTTTGTAGTAAATTATTATATTTCGCACCTACCGTATACCACTGATTTGATATGTTTTGCAGTGCTGTAATTGCTGCATCAATTGTTTCTGTCATATTAGTTGTTTTATTTTTTGCATCTGTCAAAATTGCCACTTCTGCTTGCGATCCAGAAATTCTATTCTTTAAACTGGCTATTTCTCGTTCTGCATTTGCAATATCTTTTTTCGCAATCGCAATCATCGGTCCCCCCGCAAGACAAGTTATTAATGCTACGCAAAGTACACCACCAGCAATCACCATATCGTTACTCTTTTTGATCGAATCGTTATATGTATTTATTTGTTGCTCTAGAGCTGGAATACCAGCATTCGTACTTGCCAAAATCGCTGTTAATTGATTTGTATCCTCTTTAAAACTATTTGTGTCTTTCGCCATTCTATCGCGAAAAGCTTTCAAATTCCCTAATAATACATCTACCTCATTTTGATTCTTTAAAATGTCCGCATACAACTTTTCTAAATCCGCTTTTAACTTTACGCTATCTTTTTGATCAATCGCTAATAGCATGTCACTATAGTACGCTTGAAAAGTATTGTTGTAATCAATAATATTTTGATCCGTTTTCATAATTTGAGGCTTCATATTATTTAACCAATATGCCGCATTAATTTTTGCATCTTTTTGATGCTGAATCATATTCCCTCTTAAATTACCATTAATTGAACTTATTTTACTCAAATCAGTCTCTTGTTGATTTTGAATTAATTTTGCATATGAATCCATCGCAAATATACTTGATGTCGTTTGCGCCATTACATCTTGGAATCCTGCTGGTCCGAGAGAATAATTTTTTGCACTCTCTTGCAATGTTTTTACGTTTTGTTCCGCTGCAAAAGGATGTAAAGGAAGCACATTACTCGTTGCCACTCCAGCAATCATTATCGTTAAAAGGCATTTTTTATAGAAATTATTACGCATACTTATCACCTATTCTTTTTATGAGGATATGAAACGTTAGAGGTAAAAGAACTCCTGCTCACTACTGAACAGGAGCTCTCTATTTTATAATAATCAATTATCTATACATAATGTTGTAACAGTTTAATCGCTATTATGCTTTTTTCGTATCTACTACTTTAATATCTTCAGCATAAATCTTTTCTGCATAGTCTTTAATGTTTTTCCAGCTATCTTTAGCTATATTCAGGTCTTCCTTAATGAAAACAAGGTCGTTTGGACTAATAGAGTCTACATTTTGAAGTAATGAATTATATTTCGATCCCATTGTATACCATTGGTTTGAAATATTTTGCAACGCTGTAATTGCTGTATCAATTGTGTTTGTTAAATACTCAGTTTGTGTTTTAATGTTCGTTAGTCCTGCCACTTCTAATTGGGCAGTTGTAACTTGTCCTGTTATCTTTTGAATTTCTGCCTGTGCATTATCAAGCTCTTTCTTCGCTAATACGATTCCAGCTGTTCCACCACCTACAGCTGCTGCACCACCTGCAATTAACGCGACTCCTAGCGGCGTTCCTGCACCTGTAGCAATAACTACTGCACCACCAATAATTGCAATTGGCCCTAGAGCTGTCGCAACTGATGAACCGATAATAATTGCATTATATTTACTAATCGCTTCATTGTACGTTGTAATTTGATTTTGCAGAAGCGGGATTCCTGCATCTTGACTAGCTAATATAGATGTAATTTGATTTGCATCACCTTTGAAGTTTTGCGTATCGGACGTCATTTTGTTTCGGAATTTTTTCAAGTCTTCTACTAACTGATCTACTTGCGCTTTATTTTCATTAATACTACTTGATAATCTAGTTAAACCTTTCGTAAGAGTCGCTTTATCTTTTGCATCTACCGCAGCGACTAAAGTATCATAATAGTTTTGGAATTTCGTATTGTAATTAATAATATTTTGATTCGTTGAAATAAGCTGTGGTTTTAATACATCTAACCATTGCTTCGCATTTCCTCTAGCTGTATCCTGGTGCTGAATCACTTTCCCTTTTAAAGCCGCATCAACAGACGATACATTACCAAAGTTAACATTACCTTGTTTAATAATTGTTAAAGCGTACAGATCCATTACTAAAGCGTTTGAACCTGTTCTTTCCATTGCATCTTTCAGGCCTTCTGGTCCTAATGAATATTCTTCGTAGTCATTATAAGCTTTTGCTACAGCATGAACTGGAGCTTGTTTCACTGTACTTTCAGCTGCATACGTATGGGCCGGCATAATATTCCCTGCTGCAAATACTGCCATAAGTGCTGATAGAGCCATTACTTTATAAGGTTTTTTTGTCATTTTTCTTCTCTCCCTATATCGCTAATTATTTTTCTGTTTAATGTACTTCAACGTTTGTAACGTAATCTTCAAATTGATTTGTTTGCTTATTCATTTCATCACTTACTTTTTTAAGTTGATTGAAATGTTTTTGAAGTAAACTACTGTCTGTATACGTGCCTTCTTCAATATTTGTTTGAATTTGGATCATATTATTATTTAAAACTTTCCAATCCGTTAATAACGTTTCTAAAGTTGTAATTTGGCGATCAATTAGTTCTGTAAAGCTACTTACTTGATCTTCAACAAATGTAATTTGAGTCGCCTCTAATTCAGTTTGTGATAACTTCTGAATAAGCGGTAATAACTCTTTTTGCTTTTGTTGAATACGAAGAGCTGCTTCCCTCGTTTGACTATCTGCAGCATTTACAATTTCATTACTTAAAGTACCGATAGAAACAAAGTCGATTGTTTTCGTTTGTGCAGTTTGATTTGTAATTGTAAATACTTGTTTACCGATATTAATAGAACCTTTAATAATTTCTTGTGGTCTATTCAAAATAGTAGTTAGTTCAGCTTGAATTTCCCCTTGAATTCTTTTTATGTCTTCTCTTAATTTCACAATATCTCCACTTGATCCTTGCAGTGTTTTTATTGCTTCATCAGCTTTAATTGATAAGTTATTACTATCTTTGTCTAATACCGTTTTAAATCGATTTAACTCTAATAAATCTTGCTCCATACTCTCTTGAATGCTTTGGACTTGCAATTGTAATTTTCCATATGCGTTTGTAAAATCTGCTTTTGCCTGTTCATCTTCATTTACTTTTCCTGCTAGTTCATAGAGCTTACTATAATAGCTATTAAATCTAGTGCTGTATCTCATCATCTCTTGATTTAAGTCGATTAGCTTCGGATTATATTCATCAATCCACTCTCGTACATTCGCCTTTGCAAATTTTTGATGATTCGTCAAACTACTCATCGCATTTACCTTAATGTCTGGTTGTTGTAAAATAACTAATCCGTATGCTTGGATAAGTGGTGACTGTGACCCTAACATTCTAATTGAATTTGATAATGTATTTGGAGCAATTACATTTTGCACGTTTAATACTTTCACCTTTGGTTGCCCCTCTTCAGCGTAAGCGCTTACAGGAATGAAGCAACTCGTAGATACTGCTGTAACCAATAACCCTGTAATTAAAGTTTTTTTCACTTTAACCCCTCCTATGTATTAGCAACTATTACTATCGCATTTTATTATTCTATTTTCTTGCACATTATTTGAGATGGTTAAAAATAGAGAACGTTCTCACCGTGAGTCATGTACGAAACACCTCTCTCAAACTTTATTTCTACAGTACTTACTTATTGTTATAAAACATTTCATAACTTTTCACATGTGCTTAGTATGAATAATATTGTATAAAATTTCTGTTTCATCGCAATTTCCATATTCACACAGTGAATATATTACATGAAAATATTATTCATTTTAAGATAAATAACGCACGTAAATATGAAATTCCGTTTTGTTTTTATTAAAGTTTTGTACTGTAAGGTCATTTAAACACAGCTATTCATCTATCGTAAAGAAGTATTTTAATTCCCTTTATTTTCAAGACCTCATGTCCTTATTCCAAAATAAAATCCACTTAACTCCCTCCATTAAAATATCCATATATCACAACAAAAAACACTGTTTACTCATAAGTGATTATATTATAGTAATATAACTTTAAGGCCTATATGCAATTATGCATAGCATATACACAAAAAGGATAGCTTCACTTTCGTGAAGCTATCCTTAAAAAATCTTATTACTTTTTCAAATGATATGGAACTGTCGTAATAACAACATTTCTTTTATAGAGTAAATACGCACGAATGAGTAAACTAGACTGATTATGAAGAATGTTATGCCAACCTTTTTTCGGAATAAACTGTGGTATAACGACCGTAACTCGGTAATTTGATTCACTCGCCTTATATTGTACTGTATCAATAAATTTTGTTAGCGGCTGAATAATACTTCTATAATGAGAATGTAATGTAACAAGCCTTACTTCAGGTTGCCACTTCTCCCATTTCTCTTCAAATTTCTTTTCCTCTTCTCTGTCAAAAGCAACATACACAGCGATAACTTGATCTGCAGAAAGAGCTTTAGCATAGTTCAGTGAATTTTCTACTACATGAGTCATACCAGCTACAGGAACGACAATTACATTCCCTTCAATCGGAACAAGTGGTTCACAAGTTTTTAAACTTAATTGATCCCCCACTGCATCATAATGCTTCTTTATTCGATGGAACAAGAAGATAATGGCAGGTAAGAAAATAAGGATCGACCAAACTTGTGCGAATTTAGTTAAAAAGAACATACTCATTACGATAAAACTAATGACTGCACCAATTAAATTGACCGTTAATCTTAAAGCCCATCCTTCAGGCTTTTCACGAAGCCATTTTAGTACCATTCCAGTTTGAGAAAGTGTAAACGGAATAAATACCCCTACTGCATATAGCGGAATCAAGTGTTCTGTTTTCCCCTGAAAAGCTACAATTAAAATAATCGAAGAAATCCCAAGTATAATAATACCGTTTGAATAACCTAGGCGGTCTCCTCTAATCGTAAACATTCTCGGTATGAACTTATCTTTTGCAAGATTAACCGCTAATAGTGGAAATGCAGAATAACCTGTGTTAGCCGCAAGAATTAATATTAAAGCTGTTGTACCTTGTATGAAATAGTACATGAAATTACGTCCAAAAGTTTGTTCAGCAATTTGTGAAACGACTGTTACTTCCTTACTTGGATTAATTCCGTAATAATAAGCTAAAAAGACAATTCCAGAAAATAAAACTGCAAGTAATGCACCCATTGCAAGCAATGTTTTCGCTGCATTGTTAGGTGCAGGATCTTTAAAGTTTGGAATTGCGTTAGATATCGCCTCAACACCCGTTAAAGCAGAGCTTCCTGAAGCAAATGCTCGTAACAGTAAGAACAAACTAATTCCCGCAACTGGTGTTCCAATTGGCGAATGCAGCGTGGGTGAAACGTGACCAGTCAAAATATTATATATTCCTACACCAATTAATATAAATAATGCTACAACGAATAAATAAACCGGATATGCTAAAACGGAAGCTGATTCCGTTACGCCTCTTAAATTTAAGATGGTAATCAATATGACAAATATAATCGCAATGATTACATTATGTGCATGTAAGCTAGGAAAAGCAGATGTGAGCGCATCTGTACCCGCAGATACACTTACTGCAACCGTTAAAATGTAATCAACTAATAAAGATCCTCCTGCTATTAAGCCTGGATTCATCCCTAAATTCTCTTTTGATACAACATATGCTCCGCCGCCATGAGGGTAAGCAAAAATAATTTGTCGATAAGATAAAATAAGAGCTGTCAATAATACTAATACCCCAATTGCAATCGGAATGGAATACCAATAAGCTACCGCTCCAAGGCCTGCTAGTGCAATTAATATTTGCTCTGGTCCGTATGCAACCGATGACAATGCGTCAGAAGATAAAATGGCTAGCGCCTTCGTTTTATTAAGCTTTTGCTCTCCTAACTCAGTTGATTTTAACGGCCTTCCAATTAAAAACCTTTTGATAGATGAAACCACTGCTGTCCACTCTCCAATAATTTTGCACGAATTTTTCTGCTAATTACAGCGGATAAACTATTTCTTCAGAAAACAAAAAATGTCTACAAGCCATAACGAAATAGACTTGTAGACATTATTTTTTTTGTCGCACAAGCTCCACCTTCCTTCTCAATATAACGCTTACGAGGTTAGCTGTCGGATTCGGGCCTATGAGTAGCCCTACCTTTTTCAAGGATTCACCCCATTGGATTATGTACTAATCCATAAGAACGGGTCCCCCGCACCATGCGGCTTCAGCGATTTAGAAAATTGAAACTGTGGATTATAATACTCCTTTATTTTCAAAAAGTAAACAAAAATTTTAAAAAAGAAAAAAATTAAAACGATTGCGCATAATCCACCGAAAAATATACATAATGAATACTAAAAATCCACAAAGGAGACCCGTATGTCTAAAGAAAAGAAGCCACTTTTTTCCGATTCATATTTAGATGCAGTAGCAAATGAAATTAATCAGCTATATGGTAAACGTGAAAGAGAACGAAATACGACAGATAAACCGAAAAGAAACGAATAAATTGTCAAAAAGAAACAAAAAAAGGATAGCAACATTTATATTTTGCTATCCTTTACTCTTTTTCATACCATTTCTTTAGTAAAAATCATTTTTTCATATACCTTTAAATTTTGATACACAACACTTAATAAAGGCACATCTATAGACATTTCCTCTGCTAATTTCAATAAGTATCCTTGTAAATGCTTCCCTTCAATGAGCGAACCTTTTTCCATATCCCGTTGCATCGATGACTTCATATCATACGAAATTTTATCAATCGTTTTCATATGTTCCTGGGCGATATTGTCCTTAACTGGAGCCCCCATAGATTTCATGATTTGCACTGATTCTTCAAATAAGTTCCTAATAAATTCTCGGCCTCCATCACTCTCACGAATCGGTCCTATCGGCGCACGCATTAATGTTGTCACACCTGACATTACGGTGATAAATAAATATTTATGCCACATATCTTGCACAATATTTTCACTTAAAACAAAACTAGCTTTTGTATCTGCAAATGTTTTAGAAATAAGCTTTATTCTCTCTGAATCTTGAGGCTTAATTTCCCCAAATACAAGTCTGTTGGCAACACTAGTTTGTACAATTTCTCCTTGATCGTTTAACGTCGTCTCGATAAAGCATAAACCGCCAATTACTTTTTCCACGCCGAATTCCTTTTGTAATAGTGTTAAATGAGCGATACCATTTAACACTGGAATTATTACTGTATTCTCTCCTACAAATGGTTTCAAATCTGTTATTGCCTCGTTTAGGTGATACGCTTTTGTTGAGAATAAAATCACATCAAATGGAGTCGTTCTATCTTCTTTCGTTACCAATTTCGGTTGAAATGAAAAATCTCCATTAACACTACGAATAACAAGGCCTTTTTCTTCTAATTGCTGTTTTCTTTTGCTGCGAATGAGAAATGTAACATCTTCTCCCTTTTCTACTAATCGGCCACCGAAAAATCCGCCAACGCCCCCAGCTCCTAATACTAAAATACGCATACAACATCCCCCTTTTTCTAACACAATTATACTAATTTTAGTATACATAACATTATACATGTCCCTTGTTAAATAAGCTGAATTTTCATTCTCAATCTAATGAACAAGAGAGGTTATTTTCAAGAAAAATTGGGCATGTTGTTTCTATAGCTTATACGGAAAGGAAACAATGTAAATGGAGGCAATACAAACAATCGAGGAAAAAGATGTAACAACAGCTATATTTCAATTTATATCCCGTTTTCGTTTAAAACTGGATATGAACAAAATATGTTCCCTTTCTTACAAAAAAATGATTTTCGACCTTTTCGACTCGATCATCTTGAAGATGAAAATACATATTACGGGAAATTTCAAGTTTCACATCAAAATATGGAAGCATACTATCTTTCCTTTACAAATAAAATTCTCTTTCCTCATTCAGAACATCAAAAAGGATTACAGCGCTATTCTAAAGACCTTAATTTAAATGGACATTTAACAACTAACCTTATTTCCGTTCCATTCAAGATACATTCTATTGATGTAACACTTTGTCCTTATGAGCTTGGGTTCTTAACAATTCGGACAGAAATAAAAACCGCTCCTAACATGACATTATCAGAAGCGATTGAATTTGCGGCTCGCTTCCGTGTACTTGAAACTAAAAGTGATACGACTGAGACTATTTGTATTGAATGTGATGGAAAAAAATATTCACAAGTAGAAAAACTTATATTCGGTGATTTATTTCATGGTTTAACAGACTTCTTTGAGAACAAGAGATTGCGGAGTTCTTACTTTCAAACATTCCCTTTCTTTGAAGACCAGCGAATGTATGTACAAACTCTATTATCCATAAACAAAGAGTCAGACCTTCATATAATCGATGTATATCGAGCTTCCAGTCTTTCCGGATTATCAGATGATGGTAAACCATATATTAGTGCAAATAATGTTCCTTATATTCACGATTATTTAACAAAACATTCTTATCAAAGATGGGCTCCTAACCGTTACTTTATTATGGAAGAACATATTTTCACATGTATTACGAACGAAGATGATAATAAAATAGCTAAACTTGCTAGCCAAATGTACGGGGAGTTTTATTACGCTTTATTATTAAATTTATTTCATAAAGTTGTTTTATTAAAGATGGCAAACGCCTATGCTGAATTAAATATTGAACAAGATACAAATGAGATTGAGAAATTAATTTATTCAATAAATTCGTTTACAGCTAATTATTTTTCTTTAGAATTAGTATCCCAATCACAAAGTGAAGATATTTTCTTTCGTCTAAGAAAACTTTTTAACATTGAAGTACTGTACACGAACGCGAAACAAAATCTCGATAGTTTATTTAAATATCAAGAAAATGTTGCTTCAAAAAAAGATAGCCTCTTATTATTAATTTTAACGCTCTATTCTGTTGTAGGCCAAATGTTAGGGTTTACTATGATTGATCTTTTAAGAAACACCGATTCAAACAAAATATCATCGCCTTTTGAATTTTTCGCTCTATTAATAGCGATTAGCGGTATAGTCATTTCCCTCATTTTAGGTGCACAAGGTTTATACCAATGGGCTATACAGCATAAAAGAAGAAAAGCATGGGTAAAACAAACTGTATTATCTGCTGTTAAAGAGAAAAAAGATACGAAGTAAATAAAAAACAGATGGCAGCACGATGCTACCATCTGTTTTTTTATTAGGCTAATTTTGCTTACTTACCTGCTTCGATTTTTTCTAATGTAGCAGCTACTTGCTCTTCTGTTAATTCGTGTTGCACGATATAACGATTACGTGGGTGTACACGACATTCATGAGAACATGCACGTAAATGTTTTGCTTCACTTTCTTCAGAACATAAAATTTTCTTGTTACATTCAGGGTTTGCACAGTTTACATAGCGCTCACAAGGTTCACCTGTAAAATGATCTTTACCAACGATAACGTGCTCTTTTTGGTTTACTGGTACAGCGATACGCTCATCAAATACGTAACATTGACCATCCCAAAGTTCACCTTGTACTTCTGGATCTTTTCCGTACGTTACAATTCCGCCATGAAGCTGGCTTACATCTTCATAACCTTCACGAACTAACCAACCTGAGAATTTCTCACAACGAATTCCCCCTGTACAGTACGTTAAAATCTTTTTACCTTCAAGTGTTTCTTTATTTTCTCTAATCCAATCTGGTAATTCACGGAATGATTCAATATCTGGTTTAATCGCACCTTTGAAGTGTCCTAAATCAAATTCATAATCATTTCGTGCATCAATGATAACTGTATCTTCTTGTTTCATTGCCTCATAAAAATCTTTTGGTTCTAAATACTTCCCTGTAATTTCTTTCGGGTTAATGTCGTCTTCTAGACGAAGTGTAACTAACTCTGAACGAGGACGTACGTGCATTTTCTTGAATGCATGTTCATCTGCCTCATCAATTTTAAATACGATTCCAGCAAAACGTGGATCATTATTCATCGCTTCCACGTATTTTTCTGTTTGTTCAACAGTTCCAGAACAAGTTCCGTTAATTCCTTCTGTCGCTACAAGAATTCTTCCTTTTAACTCAAGTGATTTACAAAATTCTAAATGCTGTTCAGCAAATTCTTCTGGGTTTTCAATTGTTGTGTACATGTAATATAGTAATACTCTATATGGTTTTGTAGTTGCCAATGTATTTCTACCACCTATCTAAATTTTAAAATCATGTATAAGTTAACGTTCATATCAAAACATATATAATAAGAAAATATATACAAAATTATACGTAGCCTATTTTCTTCTATTTACAATTTTTTCTATAAGTTAACAGAAATAAAAACAAGATTACAGAACAAAACACTACGGTTAGGTTGTAATCCCAATATATTATATATCATACAATTTCATTTCCATCAATTAATATGCTGTAATATAGGCTGTATGTTCACATAAAATTCAAAAACAACCCTATAATTTATTATCTTCTCCCTTATTCAGCAACCATAAACTCCCAAAATATTTTTGCATCGTCACACCATTCATTGCACACAGTCATATAATTTGCATTAAGGAAACTTTTATGTTCAAATGAAATTGCCACATCATATATCCAAATGTATTGAAATAATGAGTAAGAATAAAGTGAAACTTTAATCAAGTTAAGATTTCAAAGGGGAATACTACTATGAATAAAGATATAACAAAAGATGAACAAGTCCCTTCTCAAAGTACAACAGTTCAATCAGCCCATTTAGCGTTAAGTGGACAAACAAAAGGCTTTAAAAGACTGTTACCATTCTTAGGACCTGCTTTTATCGCATCAGTTGCTTATATTGATCCTGGGAACTTCGCTACAAATATCGCAGCTGGATCACAATATGGGTATTTATTGCTTTGGGTAATACTCGCTTCTAATTTAATGGCTGTATTAATTCAAACTTTATCAGCTAAATTAGGAATCGCTACTGGGAGAAATCTTCCTGAAGTAGCTCGCGAAAACTTCCCCAAACCAGTTTCCATCGGTTTATGGATACAAGGGGAACTCGTTATTATGGCTACAGATTTAGCTGAATTTATCGGGGCAGCACTTGGCTTATACTTACTATTTGGAATTCCGATGTTACCAGCTGCTTTAATTACAGCAGTTGGATCATTTATTATTCTTGAATTTCAACGCAGAGGCTTTCGTCCATTAGAAGCTATCATAACAGGTATGATTTTTATCGTTGTTATCGCTTTTGGTATCCAAGTCTTTTACGCAAAACCGGAATTAAGCCCTCTACTCTCAGGACTTTTCACTCCAAAATTCCAAGGTGTAGATAGCATCCTTTTAGCAGCTGGAATTTTAGGTGCGACAGTAATGCCACACGCGATATATTTACATTCGGCCTTAACGCAGCGCCGTGTAGTCGGAACAAATGATGAACAAAAGAAAAAGATTTTCCGCTTCGAATTCATCGATATTATTATTGCAATGGTTATCGCTGGAGCAATTAATGCAAGTATGTTAATTGTAGCAGCTGCACTATTCTTTAAAAACGGCTTGCACGTTGAAGACCTTGATGTTGCTTTTAACCAGTTCAGTAATTTAGTCGGTCCTGTATCGGCTGCATTATTTGGGATTGGACTTTTATCAGCAGGTTTATCTAGTTCTTCTGTTGGTACGATGTCTGGTGATATTATTATGCAAGGATTCATTCGAATGCATATTCCGTTATACTTACGCCGATTTATAACAATGATTCCGCCTCTCGTTATTATCGCTTTAGGTGTAAATCCAACTTACGCTCTCGTTATGAGTCAAGTTGTCTTATCTTTCGGTATTGCCTTTGCATTAGTACCACTTATTATGTTTACAAGTAATAAGAAGATTATGGGCGCACTCGTCAACCATCGCATTACAACATTTATCGCGTGGTTAATCGCTGCACTTATTATCGTTTTAAATATTTTCTTACTGTATCAAACATTTGTAGGTTAATAAAAAAGGGTATTCCAAATTTGATTTGGAATACCCTTTTTGTATGAAATGATTTCCTTCTACTTACCACTTATGTATGTCCCTCTTTCTGGCATTATCGCACCTTTTTCAGTTCGAAAATAAAGTGGCAAGCCTTCCGTGAAAAACATACTCACCTTGGATGGATCCTGCCTTTGATGATGGATATGTAAATGTGGTTCACTTGAACTTCCTGAGTTACCGACTTGGGCAAGAAATTCTCCTTCATTTACATGTTCGCCTTCCCTCACTTTAATTGATCCTTTCTTTAAATGGGCAAGAAACAAAAATGTACCTGTTTCATCCAGTCGTAAATAAATATGATTTCCCGCCATCGATTGAAAATCATCCGATCCCGGAACTAAATCTATTTCATCATTTTTAATTGATACAACTGTCCCAGAAGCTGGTGCCATTACTTTCGCTCCATATATTCCATAATCCTCTAACTTACTACTTTTCACTTCAGCAGGTGGAATGAGAATATCGTATGCCCATCGTTCATTTGGTTTTATAACGTGATAGTTCGTTTCTAATTTATCGCCGCCCCAACCTATCAATGCTCGTTCATTCAAAGGAAAACGAACGACTACTTTAGGACTCATAGACTGTACATCTACTGGGTATGCAATTCTCCCAATGTTAGCGAACCACCCCACGGGCCAAGCTCCAATGGTAGAAAACAGAACTATTAATAGTAGCGTTCCATCTATCCGCTTTCTAAAAATGCCTTTCCAAACAAACATTACTGCTGAGCCTATTAAGAGAAAAACTGAAATTACACTAAAAGCCTGTATAATCCACCACACAAAGACTGATGTAACGCCATTACCTAAATAAACTAAACTCCAACTTATAATTAAAAAAGCAACTATAATCGCTAATAAAAATCTCTTCCACATGCTGTATCCCTACTCTCCTATCTTTGTTCCCCATGATACGAAGTAAAAATTACGACATATGAAAGAAATACTTACGACTTTCTTACAATTCTTTATAATGCGGTAAAACGATAGTGAAAACCGTTTCTTTATCGTTACTACGTACAGTGATATCTCCTTTATGAAGTTCCGCTATACTTCTCGCAATTGCAAGCCCCATTCCTTTTCCACCCGTATGAGAGCTACGTGATTTTTCACCACGATAAAACTTTTCAAAAACGTAAGGAAGGTTCTCATTCGGAATGCATTGTCCAAAATTTTTAATTTCTATTTCAACATTCATATCTCTTTTAGAAACTTGAATTAAAAGCTCCTTTCCGTCTTTCCCGTACATAATACTATTACTAATTACATTTTCGAATAGCCTCACCATAACCGCTACATCCATTTCCACATGTAACACCTTATCACCTTTAATACAAAATCTCATATCAGCATCATCTAGTTGTGGTACAAAATCAATCATGATTTGTTCAATGAACGCTTTCATATTTATTACACTTTTATGTAATTCGATCTCTCTATAATTTATTTGACAATATTCTAATAAACCATCTACTTGATTTTTTAATTCATAACTTTTTCGCTTTAATATACTTACATACTGTTCACATTCTTCTCTATTTGAATGAAGCTGATTTCCTAACAGGTCCGCGTAACCTATTAGGGATGTTACAGGTGTTCGTAGGTCATGAGAAATATTACTAATCATTTCATTTTTCATTTCTTGCGATTTTTTTTCATTCTCGATAGACTCTTTTAAACTTTTGGCCATTCTATTAACATTCGCTGCTAATTCACCAATCTCGTCATTTTTTGAAATAAGTATATGTATTTCAAAATTACCATTACTTATTTCCTTCAGACTCTTGTTAATTTCAGATAATCTTTTCATCATTGTTTTTGTCATGAATGCAAAGTATATTGTAGTAAAAATTAAAAAAACTATTAAATATAAAAATGAATATTTTTCCTCTAACGCAGTAACATGACTATATATATTTCCAATTACAATTTGAAACGCTATTATACTTACAGTTGCTAACAAAATGCTACATATGAATGCGATAAAAAACTTAGCTCTCATGCCTTGTAATGATTTAATCTTCAATTTTATATCCGACTCCCCAAACATTTTGAATAAACTTCGGCTCTTTTGGATTCTCTTCAATTTTATTTCTTAATCTTGCAATATGAACCATTACTGTATTATTACTTTCATAGGCCCTTTCTTTCCAAACGCTTTCATATATTTCTTCAATAGTAAACACACGATTCATTGCAGCGGCCATTAAGTACAAAATATCATATTCAGTTTTCGTAAGATTGATTGTTTCTCCATATAACATCACTGTTCTCGACACTTCATCTATTTCTAAACCTCTAATGTTTATTTTCTTTTCTATTACTTGAACAGCATTTTGATTGAAGTATGTATACCTTCTTAATTGAGCTTTCACTCTTGCTATAAATTCAATTGTACTGAACGGTTTCACAATATAATCATCTGCCCCAGTACTAAATCCAACGACTTTATCTACGTCCGATGATTTCGCGCTTAAAAACATAATTGGTAAACTATATTTCTCTCTTATCCTTCTACACAATTCAATCCCATCCATTTGAGGCATCATAACATCAAGGATAGCAAGTTGAACATCATTATTATTCAATACCTCTAACGCCTCTTCTCCGTTGTCAGCACTAAAAACAGTAAAACCTTCTTGTTTTAAATTTTCATTAACGAATCGAATAATATCTCGATCATCATCTACAATTAAAATTGAGTTTTTCTCCATATACAAACCTCTTTTTGAAATATATTCCACAATCAATTTTATCACAAATCAAAACCATACTTCCCTCTTGAATAATCTTTATTTTCAGATTAAATTATATAATAACAAATACATTCTAGTTTCATAAGAAATGGAGTGAAAATATGTTTCCTATATTAAAAACCAACCGACTCATTTTACGAGAACTTACCGAAGAAGATGCACCGAGTATACTACAATGCTTTTCTAATACTGATGTCCTGCGCCATTATGGCCAAAAACCATTGCAAAATTTGGATCAAGTAAAACAAATCCTTACTAATTTTAAGTTGGGGTACAACGCAAGAAGCGGCATTAAATGGGGAATCGAATTAAAAGACAAGAAAGGGCTCATTGGAACAATTGGTTTTCATGATTGGTCTTCCGAACATAAACGAGCAAATATAAGTTATGCCTTTTTGCCTGAACACTGGGGAAATGGATATGCGACTGAAGCGGTTTCTGAAGTTATATCATACGGTTTCCACACACTTCATTTAAAACGTATCGGAGCAATTGTCTTTCTTGAAAATGAGGCTTCAAATAAAGTGCTATTAAAATTAGGATTTGAAAAAGAAGGCGTTCTAAAAAATTATATGTATCAAGATGATATCCCATATGATACGAATTATTATTCTTTATTAAAATGAGTTTAATAGAAATTATACGTAAAAACTCGTTTCAGCATAATGAATCAAGATAGTGGATTTTTAACGAAAGATGGGAAACCGAGCGTTTTTCATTTCTTAGATCATCATACGACTGATGCGAAGTACAATAAATTATATAATCTAAACAAAGGGCATGAGCATATTCTTACTCATGTCCCTTTTTTACGTTCTTTTTCTGTTTTCGCAATGCTTTTGGAATGTATACACAGAAAGGTTCGCTTTCCATGTAATCTCCCGTCATTGCATATGCTTTAGAACGAGATCCTCCACAAACATATCGAAACCCACAAACTAAACTTTTTATAAGTTTTCAATATCATTACCTCTTTTCTAAAACCATAAAGAACGTACTATCCGGTAGCACAACCGCATTCCCAGACTCATCTTTAAAATCGATTTTCTCGCTAAGATGTTGTGTATATCCATCCTGTAAATAGTTCATAGCTTGAACGATGTTTACTTTATCTCCAAAGATACCCTTTACGAAATCCTGATAGTCGTTTGGCGTAAAGATTCCAAACTGCTCTTGCACCTCGTGAACGAAGGAATCCTCACCCCATGTATACGTATATAAGAACTCCATCGCATCGTTAACAGGCATTTTGACTGTATTGTCTGCAAGTACCTCATACTGGATTATACGCCCCTTAAATTCACGGACATACTGCTCTAAGAACTTCATTCCACCTGCATCTTTAAAATGAATCACACGCATTAACATTTTATCTTCAGTCATGATGCCATCACGAATGATAATACGACCTCCTGGCTTTATCACCTCGTAAGCACTCTGTAACCCCTTTTTGATTACTTCATGATTGAATTTCTTACCTTCATACTCAATATAAGAGAACAGCTCATGAAGGATAGAAGAATACACAATCGTATCAACCGATTCTTTATCAAACGAGCTACCTAAGTTGATAGCATCCCCTTTAATGACGTCCCAAGAACGACTTTCGTCCTGTTTCTTCTTTTTCAACGTATCAATCACATTTTCGGAAATATCGATACCGTAGATTCGTTTATCCTCGGTCTCTTCTTCAATCATGTCTAGCATAACACCACCACCGGATCCGACATCTACAATCGTATCTCCCTTTATATAATCAAGAATAATTCGTTTATCATCAGCCGAACTATTCATATGCTCCAAGTACACTTCTTCGTTATGGAATCTATCATATGCATCCTTTCGTAACCCGAAGAAATCAAAGAGCAGTACATTTGCCCGAGCATGCATCATATCTATCTTTTCTGCCTCTACACAGAAGATGATTAACGCTTCACCTACAGCAGAAAACTGAAACGACACATACGCAGTCTTCATATCTTCATCGACTTTAACCTCAAAAGAAACATGTGTTGTATTCGGCTTCTCGTTCTCACGGTACTCCCGTAGATACTTCTCAATAACCCGCTTACGATACACGTTGTCCTTCTTCTCGCCTTTGAAATCATAGTGCAACTGCTGCATCAATTTCTCGAAATGGATATGCTGAACCTTTCTAGTGCCTATCTCGTTCTTTAACATAACAAAAACTGTCCAAATATCCTCGAAGCTAAGGGCATGCATAGACGGTTCTACATACCACAAATCCTTATCAGATAAAAATGTTTGAACGTCTCTCTTCTCGCTCCCCATAATTATATCTTTTTCAAATACTGACTCCTTATGTTTTGGCGTGAGTCTATGTACACGAGAAGTAAATGGCTCCACATAACCATCAAATAGCCCATCAATTGTAATCTTCACATCGTTCTTTACTTCGCTCCACAAAGATTTTGATACACCTTCAATAATACATTGATTAAGATAGTATAGAATCTCCTTTAACCTAACGTCTCCGTATTCTTCTTTATATGTGTCAATTAAATCAATATGAGAGTTCAAACGAGCCTCTCCGCGGATATACTGCCCGATTAATCCATGTGTTCTAATTAAATCTCGAACAAACAAATACTCAGTAGAGTTTAAGTTTGTCTCTATATGTTCGATAAACTGAATATCACTAAAGATATCAGCAGAACCCTCGTTATGTACCAATAGATTGATTCCGTTCTTCTTCCATTTCTCTCGCTGTTTTAAAGAGCCTACCTTTGCAAGCTCACTATACGTTAGTACTTTTTCAATAATGCGATACGCTTCTTCATCTAAAGACAATCCATCTAACACTTGCAGCGTACGGTGTACATAGTACAACACCGCATCTGTTTTTAATTCACCAAGTACTTGTACATTCTCATAGTTTTGATGTATCTCCTCTGCCTCGATTAGATGCTTTAACCACGTAGGGAGATCATCAGAAAACCCTTCAATGTATTTATTTAGAACTTCAATGTTTTTCAACTTATTTACCCCCATATATAATCAATATCTGTAGTAAGGTCTGGGACACCCTCTCCAAAAAGATCATCACCTTATGTCCCCCTGAGTGCTACTACTTGCTTTTTACCATCTACATCTCTTTCAAATACAAATGTATCAAACCCAGTCTTTTTATCATGTAAAAGAGAGTTATCAATTTCGTTACTAACATGCCAAGTTTGTAACACATTCTTTTGTTCATCTCTTATTTTAACTTCATCAGGAATTTCGGCGGAATAAACATCAGGACTCAGCGGATCACTTCATAAACATATGTTGTAACAGAATCAACTGAAAATGGAAACGGCAAGCGGGTGCACTCCACTTGCCGTTTTTTCATAGCTTAGTATGTATTTGAATTTCTTTTGCTTTCTCTTTTTCACCCTTCACGCGTACAATTAAATCATATGATCCGGATTTTGGCGCTTCAAAAGAAAGCAAACCTTCCTTTTGAGAAGTGACTTCTTCTTCATAAATAACCTTATCATCTTTTGTAACTTGCAATAAAATCGTACCTTCTTCAACGGCTGCTTCATAAGGAATTTCCACATTTCCTTTTTCAGCTTTAAGCGTTTGCACATCGTAATACCCTTGCAGGGAACCAATTTTTAAAGTCGTTTCGCCATTTTTTTGAACCTTTGTAACTTGTGTTGCTGTATTGCACGCGCTTAACAATACGACAAGAGTGAGAATCATAAATAAACGTAATGATTTCATAGAAATCCTCCTTTTTTATGTATATGAATTAAGATTCATTCTTTAACTATTTCAAAAACACCAACACCTTAAAAGAATCACTGCTTTTCTTCAATTTCTTTTTTAAATAATTTTTGAAACTCTAATTCTGTTTCATTAATAAAACCAAGATGTAACACACTAGAGATATCTTCATGATTCAAAAAGAAATTATACTCCGAAGAAATATTACCATGAGGGAAATAACAACATACATAATCCCATGTTTTCTTTGTTTCAGAATCCATCTGTCTTCTTCCATAAACCATTAATGGATGTTCCCAATCTTTAAACATTACAACAGAACCTATTGGAAGTAATTCTAACTCTAAATTTTGTCCCATCTTATTTCCCACCTCTTAAAATAGCTTTTTTTACAATAAAATACATAATAGAGAATAGTAAACAAGCTCCAATTGTACCGAAAGTTGCAATTGAAATTTTCCCTGCTAATGATTCATTTGGATCTAATGCATTAGGTAAAACTGTCCCAAAAATTGCAATGCAAGCTAATATAACCATAAAATATTTTAAAATTTTCACTTTCTTATTCATACTAATTTTCCCCTTTATTCTTTAATAGCAAATTCTCCACCAAATCCCCATAAACCTACACCAGGACCAACTGGTACATGGAATTTCACTCCGCTTTTTCCAGCTTCTAAAGATCCCCCGACTGTCCCAAGTGACGCCGATCCTCCAATTTGTAATTTTTTATCAGAAAATGGCAGTGGGATTTTTATAGCACTCTCATATTTTACTAGAGTAGCTTCAGCTCCTATATGTAAATTCCCATTTTCTACATGAGCACCTAACTCTGCAGTAGCAAGTGCTACTTTAGCTTCAGCTCCCACATTAGATCCTTTAATATTCTCTAGTTCTATTCCAGCTTGAGCTACCGTAAAACCAGCCATAGGTCCAAAAGTTTGTTCCCTCTTGTTTTTATCTTTCACATCAAATTTATCATAAGTACGAGAACTTACAAATGGCTCAGCTTCAACTGTAAGCCCCTTAATAAATAGACCACCAGTTCCCTTTTCATCTACAAGTGATTTTTCATATTTTTCACCATTAATTACATAACCAATTCCTTTTACAACTACTCCAGCTCCCGCTTCAACTGCTGACTTTGAATTCATCAAAAGCGAATCATTTTTAGAGTTTTTAGACGAGTATTCCATATCAGCTTTTTCAAATTTCTCTGCTATACGAAGTAATTCATCTTCTATTTGCTTTATAATATTAAGAAAAGATTCATGTGCTTTATTCATTCTAGGTAGATCATTATAAAAACTTAAACTCGAAGCACCAATCCATCTCATTTGAAGATTTAATAATTCCCCTTGAATTTTCAAATGACGATCTGATTCTATATTACTAGCATATTTAAAATTCTTTGCAATTCTCCTCAATTCTTCCGGTCTAACTTGTATATTCCCCATGAATATCCCCCTATCCCAATAACGCATTCAAAAAATTTCATAACACAAATTTTTAATCCTAATCATTAAAAACCCTACTTTTTCTTACTTTAATTGTTTCTAAAATGTAGAAAAGAACCCCTAAACCAAATATCTTTTCAGCATTAGAAACATTATTACCTAATTTAATAATAGGTACATTTAATCCGAATCTTTCGCTCCATTCCAAAGGCATATATCCTCTTTTACAGTTTATTAATATCCGATTATCCATTGTACGAAAAGAAGTTTCGAAAAAATCAAATTCAACTTCTACTTCAGAAAGTTTTATCTCTTTTTCATTCATTAAAGAACCACGTACCATTCCAAATCCTTGTATCATATTTTCTTTAAACATACCTACACAATTATAATTTGAGTCATAAATAGCCCAATCATAGTTTTCAACTTCACTATGAAAATATGCAAGAATTTCCCCATCCCTTGCTTCCAACCCAATAACTTGCTTGTTTTTTAAAAAAGGTAATTTTGAAGAAATTATATCAGTTGAAATCATAGTTGTTCCTACTATATAGGCCCCATCGGGAGTATATAAACCGTAATGTTTATTATTTTGAGGTAATTCTAGTAAAACATAAGTATCAATATCCCAAAACTTCAAATCATTTTTAGCTATATTCTCTTTTAATAAGTTCCCTTTTCTTAATTGCCAAAATCCAATTCCCCCAAAAACAAACGAAGCTATAACCATAAATATTATTTCTCCCCAATTAACATCACCCCAACTATTATACAGACAATATAATCCAAAGAGAAAAATCCCTGTCCCAATTAAACACTTAAACCGTCCCCTTTTTTTATAATACTCAAATAATTCCACACAAACACCTCTATCAATTCATCTTAATACCCCAAATTACCTTTTAAGTATACCAAGGACAAAATATATAATCTAATATTTTTTTCATATAATTAAAAATAAACGTAGTTACAGAAAGAGAATGCTTGTATGCTGATCTGTACTGCATTCTCTTATTCCATGTATGCTATATTTCTATTCTTCTTTTTCCGATATTACACCCCTACAAAGAATAGAAACTACATTCAATTTTTAAACAAATCGAAAAAACTTTCCGTTTTTGTTTTTGATTTTTTGCAACTTCTTATGAATGCGTAACTACAATTTTGCATTTATCTTCTTTATATGCTGGGAACACCACCAAAGGATTTCCCTGCCCTCTCTAAAAAAAACTTACTTTTAAAAAGTAAGGTTTTTTGTATTTATTCATTAGCGATATAAGCATTCTTATAAGTATAAACACCACCAAATTGATGTTTTTCAATTCCTTTTACATAATCCTTTTGTACATAAGCTGAGCCAATATGATACAGCGGTGCCACAGCAGCGTCTTCTAATAAGACCTGCTCAGCTTCTACCAACGCTTCCCATCGTTTCTCCGGATCTAGTACAAAATCATTTTTCGCTTTCTTTATTAATTCATCGTAACGAGAATTAGAGTAACTCATTTTATTATTCGGATTACCCGTCGTAAATAGTTCTAAATAACTAATTGGGTCTTTATAGTCCGGCCCCCAATTTGACATAGATATTTCGTAATCTCCTGTTTGTTCTAACTGTAATTTTTGCTTAAATGGCTGTTGTTTAATTTGTATCGTTAATCCTTGCAAATTCTTCTCTAAGTCACCTTTTATATATTCCACCATACGTTTTGCGTTATCTTGTTCAAACGTTAAAAACTCGAGTTTTATTTGTTCTACTCCAAGTTCTTTTTTCGCTTCTTCCCAAATCTTTTTCGCATTTTGCAAATCATATGGAGAAAGATCTCCGTTTTCTTTTCTAAAATCTTTACCAGTCTCTTCATTTATATGCCCAGCTGGTACAAGCCCACTTGCAGGTTTTGCTCCGTTATTAATAAAGTGAGCGACGAAATCATCTTTATTTAACGCTAATGAAATAGATTGACGTACCTTTTTATTTGCTAACGCTTTATTTTTTTCATTAAAACGAAGCATAGCAATCCCAGGATCGCTCGACATATGTAATTCCTTACTGCCTTTATACTTGTCTACAAATTGAGAATTAATAGGCACTCGATCCAAATCACCAGCTTCGTATAAATTAACAACCGTCATTGTATCTTTTACAATTTGAAAGTTTATTTCGTCTAATTTCACTTTCTTTTGATCCCAATATGTATCATTTTTCTTCAATTGAAATCCCTGTTCATGCTTCCATGTCTCTAACACGAATGGACCATTATATATGAGATTATTAGGTTCAAGCCCGTAATTTTCCCCTTGTTCTTTCAAAAATGATTCATGCTGTGGTAAGTATATAGGTAGGGCTAGTAACTGTAAGAAATATGGGATCGGCTGTTCTAATTCTACTTCTAACTTATAATCATCTATTACTTTTACGCCAAGTTCATTGAGAGGAATTGTTCCCTTGTTTATTTCTTTCGCATTTTTTATATAAAACAGCATGTATGCATATTGAGACGCTGTTTCAGCACTTACCGCTTTTCTCCACGCAAACATAAAATCATTTGCTGTTACTGAGTCTCCATTTGACCACTTTGCATCTTTACGCAAATCAAATGTATATTTTTTACCATCTTCACTTCTTTTAAACGATTTTGCTACTGCTGGAATAGGCTGATCTTGATCATCTAATACATACAACCCTTCAAATATGTTTTGCATAACGTGCGCTGATGTACCATCCATCGTTTTCGCAGTATCAAGAGAAGGAATTTCTTCTGATACCGTTACATTTAATACTTGTTTTTTTGCCTCTGTGTCACTTTTATTCGCTTTATTATTACAAGCTGTTAATAATAAAGTTGTAACAAGTGCCATTACCATTAAATGGCTCTTTTTTCGCTTCATGAGTTGTTCTCCTTAAGTATAAAATATTATAAAACGTTATATTTTGTTACTCCCATTATAATAAACCATTATTCATTATTAGTGGTTAATTATTCTCATTTTATTTAGCGACATATCAGCGATATTTTATGTCTATTTCGTATAGGTGTTAGCAAGTTCGTTTGCAAAATTGTTAACGCTTTTTATATTTCTTCTATTACATACACTTTCACAAACACATCATACTTAGCTGCTAACTCTTCCAGTTTTCCCCGCTGTATTTTGTGACTGTAAAGAAATTCATGACTGGCATCTTCCCGTTATATTTCTGCTTATATATTTGTGTGAACTCTTCATACTTTTTTAACTTCTCTTCATTCACTTTCATTTTCTGTGACCGATCTACTTCGACTCCATGAAGTATCCCTTCTTCGTCACGAAATTTCACATCAGGAATATAAAAAATACGTAATAACATTGAAATCATCATTCCAGATGAAATAAAGAAAGAACACGAAAAAAGAATAAAAGAGAATGGAGATAGCTCATCCTCAAAAATAAAAATAAAAGCCGTAATTAACGACTTTTATTTTTTGGCACCAAACTATTCTTTTGTTAAAAAATTATTAATTCACTTTAATATATTCATACCACCACTTACCACCTGGTCGAGTATCCATCCACCAAGTGATTTTATCTAGTTCTGAATTAGGCAATACCTCAGTTTGGATATAAGCAAGACCTGTTAATGGATTAACAACAACTTTTCCCTTTGTTCCTCGTTCAACCATAGCTTGAATCGCTTCATTTAGATAGTTTGTCCCGAATTCACCAGACTTAACATATTGATATCCACCATTAGAACCGCCGTTTCCTCCACCATCCCCAACAGTTTGTCCCGTTAGAGCATATACGATAGAATTTGCGATTTTATCAACATTCCATTTAGCCATGTCGAATTCGTTATCGATGAATCCTAATTCGATAAGAATAGCTGGTGCTTTAGTTCCATTCAATACGGCTAAATCAGTACGTTGTTTCGCACCACGATCACGCCATCCAATATCTTTTGCCAGTTGAGCTGAGATTTTAGCCGCCAGGTCTTTCTGATCATAATACAGAACTTCCACACCCTGCCCATTCCCATCACTTGCATTAAGATGAAAAGAAACAACCAAATCCACATTATGGGAATTACTATTACGAACGATATTATTTAAATTTTGCGCTTGAGTGCTTCCTACTTCGTCTGTATCATCATAGACTGTGTGTCCTAAAGCTCTTAACTTAGCTGCCACCGCATCTTTCACCTGACGATCCATAATATGCTCTTTTCGATTTCCGGAATTAGCCCCTTGTACAATACTGTTGTGCCCTCCGTGTAAACTATAACGTGTCATTATTCAACATCTCCCTTCTTATTATCATATTCAGAACTTGTCTTATTGCTCTTGCCACCTAAAATTTCAACTGCATTCGTTAGTGCTGAAGGTAGTGGAATCCCCATTCGCCCTGCATTTTCTAAAAGTGAAAGTAACTCATTTCCGATAAAAAATTGTCGCTTCACCAATAGCACTATTACCTCCAAGTGCTGTACCTAATTGGGTTTCCACTCCACTCAAAAGAAAAAGCACCACCTTTTTGGCGATGCCTTTGAAGCCAACTTTACTTTTTAACCTGCACACAGGACGTTCAATGCTCCGTAAAAAGCACCTGTATCTACACTGTTTATTGTTCCCAGTGTAACCGTATTCCCTTAATCATTTGTACCTCCGAAAACAGTAATGATATCTGCGTCATCGGTCATGTTTGCATATCTTGTACAAATTGGCCGGTCGTGTCCTTCCCACACTGCTATACGAAACCCCGAAATACCATAGTAATTATATTATTAGCATTACTAATCACTTTCCAATAAGGAATGTCTGCATAATTTAGTGATGTAATACTATCCTATCTCCTTATACAGCCCATATTGTAGCAGAAATACCAATAGAAAGATGCGACATTCTTTTGAATATTTATTCGTTCAAGAAAAAAAGCTATCCTTTTAAAAAAGGATAGCTTTTCCTTAATAAAATCAAAACTAATTGTTGCCTCAATTGTATGAAGGAAATGTTCTTTCGGAACTAACTCTTCTACAGAAACAGATACACGTTCGTCACAATGATTTTTAAAGCACCAGCCTAAGAAATCTCTCTTTTTTTATCAGTGTTAACACATGAAAAGAAGTTCAGAAGAAATCGTTACTAAAATATTAATTTGTCTTTGAAATTCCGACTAAATTACAAAAAAAACAGGACATCCTTATGTTTATTTATTATGTTGAATATCTTCCTGACCACAAAAATGATGTTGAATGGTATAAAAAGGCAGGTATCTTCATATTTAACTTACTGCGCCTTTCCCCTTATTCGCTATTGTTATTGAAATTAAGGAAAATATAATTAGCGTTATGGAGATAACACCATAAGCTGCACCTTCAAACCCTCTCACTTCAAAAAAACCTTTATAAAACAGATACAATGCAGCGAATGTCCCTACAATACCTGGAACATTTTTTATTACCCTAGAATCTGTCTGTTTTCTAAAAAAAACAGTTAACAATATTACAATTGCACCTACAAATACACCCAATCCAATCGGAGCAAAATCATCATTTCATCATTCTCCTTAATTAACCTTATTTCGATTAATTTACCACGTAATATAAAAAAAGGGGGGTACTTATACCTATTCTTTGCCCATTTTCATTACAACCACGAAACAACTTCTTTTTATGTGTCAACACTGACGAAAAAAAGGGAAAGGCACAAAAATAGACTGTGGAGAAGACTTTCTCCACAGCCTGAAATACCTATCTTTGTAAACCTCGTTTATAACGACTTGCTTCAAATATAATACGCTCTTCATCTAATGTTTTACATTCACCATTCCAAACGACACGTTTACCATTAATAATTACATCGCTTATATCTTTTCCACTAGCTGCATACACAAGATGTGATAACACTTCATCTGCCGGTTGTAAATGTGGCTTATTAGATGGATCAATCGTAATAAAATCAGCACACTTACCAACCTCAAGTGATCCCGTTTGTTTCATACCAATTACTTCAGCTGCTCCTTTCGTCGCAAGTGAAAGAGCTGTTTCAACTGGTAATGCTGTTGCATCTTGATGAATACCTTTTTGTAATAAAGTCGCTATACGCATTTCTTCAAACATATCTAAATTGTTGTTAGACGCCACACTATCTGTTGCAATTCCTACTTTTATTCCTGCTTCTAGCATCGCTTTTACATTCGCTATACCAGAACCTAGTTTTAAATTACTATTTGGGTTATGAGCTACTCGAACATCATGTTCTGCTAAAAATGCACGCTCATTTTCATTTAATACTACACCGTGCGCAATAACTGTTGGGCGTTTAAACAATCCGCAACTTGCTGCATATTCTACTGGACGCTTCCCATACTGTGCTTCAATATCACGTACTTCACGCTCTGTTTCAGAAAGATGAATATGAACCATCGTTTGATTTTCTACTGCAATACGAGCACACTCTTCTAACAGTTCTGTTGAACATGTATATGGACTATGCGGTGCAACCATCGTAGTTAACATACCACTTTCGTTATAGTAACGCTTCACATATTTCTCAGCTTCTTCAATTGCTTTCTTTTCATCGTCTTTCGTTCCGAAGCTAAATAAAGTTCTTGAAACAGCAGCACGCATTCCACTCCTTGATACCGTTTCCATAATTGCATCTTGGTCTACTCCAATAGGATTAAACATATCAGAGAATGATGTTGTACCACTTTTCACCATTTCAAGTAATCCTAATTCCGTGCTAGCGACCGCAAGCTCTGGCGTAAACTGACTTTCAAGTGGCCAAATTCTCGTCTCAAGCCATGGCTGCAATAACATATCATCTCCGATACCTCTCAAAAGGCTCATAACAACATGTGTATGTGTATTGACAAGCCCTGGTAAAACCCACTTTCCTTTCATGTCAATTACTTCATCTACTTCAAAATCGTTAGCGAATTCTCCGCTATTTACATCTATAATTTGATCATTTTCTACAATGATATATCCATTTTCTATCACTTCATTTTGTTCATTCATCGTTGCAATTGTAGCGTTTACATAAGTTGTTTTCAAAAGTATTTCCCCTTTCAACTCTATGAAGTTCCCTTTAATTAGTTACCACCATTATAGTAACTTATTGAAGATTAAGAGTCAAAAGATAATTTTAATTTTTTCGTTGTCTTTTCCTTCAAAATGCTATATTGTTTTTCATTTGTATCTGCAAATGCTTCTTCACGGCTCGACTTCATGTCCATATAGTTTAATGTTTCATGAAATTGGGTCCTAGTAAAATCATACCTTTTCCCATCTACTTTATTGTAGAAATGCCATACTTCACCTATCTTCGTCTTTATTATCTCTCCCCCGCACAATTCTTGGACAATAAGGGCCGTTACACCACATTGTCCCTTTGCTGGGCTTTCGCTCGTCCACTTAGAACTCGTTTCTATTGACCAAGATTTTCTTAATGCTTCATATAGTTGTTTAATCTTTATGCTATCCATATTCAGCATCTCCTGACATTAGCAATTTCACACATCATATTATAAAAGCGGTAAAAGGCAATTTTTAAAAATCATTACTATTTGTAACACCGTTCAATATATTGAACGGTGTTACAAATGATTTAATTCACCTTTGCTCCATAACATCTCGCAACTGCAACCGCCTGCGCTATATCTAATTTCACGTTTTTTAAATCAAAAGCTTTAAAATCAACTCTATCAACTACAGCTCCTCTTAAATCCGCCCCACTAAGTTTCACCTTACCTAATTGTGCGCCCGTTAAATCCGCTTCACGCAAATCTGCTTTTTCTAAATTACATTCATATAGGTCAGCTTCAATTAAACGAATACCCTTTAACATTTGTTTACTTAAGTTTGCAAACCTTAAATTCGTATATGACCAATCGCCTGATATAATTGTTATTCCGTCTAAATTCGCCTCTTCGAAATCCGAACCAGTCATTTTACATTCTTCAAACTTAGATACAAATAAATTCGCACCAAAAAACCTACAATTAGCAAACGTAGTTCCTTGATGGATAGAAGCATTAAAAAGAGTACCAGTAAAATCACATTCTATGAAATTACAATTTTTAGTAAAAACTTCTGATGCATCTATCCCTCTAAAACGGCATTTTATAAAGGTACAATTTTTCAATTCCTCGTCTTTTATCCAGACATCTTGAAAATCTATTTCTACATATTCTTTATTTACAAATTCACTCATAATCAATCCTCCAATTTTTCAAAAAACCTCACTTCAGCATGAAGTGAGGTTTCTTCTTATACAATATGCTCATCTAACCATGAAATCAAATCTTGAAATACATCTTCTCTATTCACTTCATGGAACATTTCATGTCTACCATTTTCATATAAACGAAGTGTTACATCTTTCACACCACATTTTTTATAGTTTTCGTATACTTCTTTTACACCTTTCCCCATATCCCCAACAGGATCACGATCACCAGAGAATATATGCATTGGAAGATTTTTTGGTGTCTTCTTGTATTCTTCTATTTTATTTACTTCTAGAACTCCATGAAACAATTCTCGGTAAAAACTAGTCGTGCAAATGAATCCACATAACGGATCCGCAATATACTTATCAACTTGATGAATATCTGAAGATAACCAATCAAATTTCGTACGATTTGGCTTAAAGTGTGAGTTGAAGTTTCCGAAAGATAAGAAGTTCAGCATCGGACTTTTCGTTTTCTTTCCGCGAAGTTTCATCTCAATTGTCGCTACTTTATGACCGATACTTCCTAAAAGCCCTGGATTTCCACCAGTTCCTGAAATAAGGAATCCATCATATAATTCACCTTTAAGTTGTACAGCACGTCTTGATAAAAAAGAACCCATACTATGTCCAAGTAAAAATAACGGGCATGTCTGCTCTTCTTTTATCATTTCCGAAACAAAGATAACATCAGACACAGCCTGATTCCAACCTACATTTGGTTCAAAATGACCATAGTCTTCTTCCCTTTTCACTGTTTTTCCATGCCCTTTATGATCATGAGCATAAACACCATATCCTGCTTCTAATAAAGCATCAATAAATTCTGTATAAACACCTGCATGTTCTGTCATACCATGTGCAATTTGAACAATTCCCCGCGGATTTCCTTCTGGTAACCATTTACGCAAGTAAATTTCCGATTTATCCAATGCCGTAACGAAATTTTCCTGTATGCTCATTCCGACAGCCTCCAAATCTATTATGTATATCTTTTTTTATAATGAATAAACATTCATTATTCTTATTATGTATTATATGCAATTGCTTTCATTATGACAAATGATCTATTTTTCCGATTACATATTAAACTATTATCTTGACGAATTTAAAATAAAATTATATAGTTACTTACATAAAGTAATTAATATATTTTTAGGAGGTTTTAATCATGATGCCCTCACTATTTTTAGCACATGGATCACCTATGCTTGCTATTCAAGATACAGACTATACACGCTTTTTAAAGACACTTGGAGAAACATATAAACCGAAAGCTATTGTTATTTTTACCGCTCACTGGGAAAGTGAAGTATTAACGATCTCCTCTTCAGATGAAGTATATGAAACAATTTATGACTTTGGAGGTTTTCCTCCTGAGTTATACGAAATCAAATATCATGCGAAAGGCTCTTCTAGCATTGCGTCTATGCTAGAAACAAAATTTAAAAACAAAGGCATTCCAGTCCATCATAATATGACGAGAGGTTTAGATCATGGCTCATGGACACTCCTGCATCGTATGTACCCAGAAGCCAATATTCCTGTCGTACAAATATCAGTAAATCCATTCCTTCCTGCAAAAGAACAATTTGAAATTGGAGAAGCACTAAAAGGACTTGGACAAGAAGATATTTTAGTAATCGGCAGCGGAGTTACTGTTCATAATTTACGAGCATTAAAATGGAATGAAACAACTCCGGAACAATGGGCGATTGAATTTGATGATTGGATTATAAATCATATGCATACTAGCGATAAAGATGCATTGTTTAACTGGGAAAGAAATGCTCCTCATGCACAATTAGCTGTACCAAGAGCGGAACATTTTGTTCCTCTATTTATCGCGATGGGTAGTGGTGAGAACGACGGTACGGTCATTCACCGTAGCTACGAGCTTGGTACATTAAGTTATCTTTGCCTTCAATTTTAATGAAAAAGGATGAAGCAATATTGCTTCATCCTTTTTCTGTTTTTCATTCACATAGTTAACTAACTTCCAAATGTCGTTTCTCTGATACCTCTTCGTTCTTACTATGAAAATAAACCCAAATGCACGCAATAAATAATAGTGATGATGTAGAGAAGAAAACATATTGGAAGCCTGCATGAGCTGCAATTTGTCCACCAAGTACTGGCCCAATCATATTTCCTAAAAACTGAAATGATTGATTATATCCAAATATTCGTCCCGTTACATGGGTTGGCGTATGTTGTTTTAGTAGAGTTTGTACGGAAGGTAATAGTCCTGCTTGTGCAATACCTAATAAAAAGCGAAGAATTAATAGTTGCCAAGCTGAGGTTACAAATGCTTGCGGAATAAAAATAATTCCTGCAGCAAACAACGCTACAACTAACGTTTTTTGAGGTCCAATATGATCTGATAATCTTCCTAGCTTAGGAGCTGCTAAAATAACTGCTAATCCTGTCGCAGACATGACTGCACCTGCAAGCATTTCAATATGATCTGTTCCTGGTCCTGCCAAATGCTTTACATACAACGTAATAATAGGTTGAATCGACATATTTGCAAGCTGAATAATAAACGTTGCTACAAATAAACTTATTATTAAATGTTTTGCAGGGACCATCGTCCATACTTTTTTCGGCTGTGCCTTTTTTTCTTTAGCAGAATGTTTCTCCTCATGTAAGAAGAAAAAGACGATAAGAAAGGACAGGAATAAGAAAGCTCCTGTAACTAGAAAAACATGGCGCATTCCGATTAACTCTGACAAATAACCTCCGAGTATCGGCCCAAGTAACGAACCGCTCACGCCTCCAGTTGAGATTGTAGAAATTGCCCAACCTGAATGTTCTTGCGGAGTTTCTGCAGCAATAAGTGTCATCGCTGTAGAAAGGAAACCTGATACCGATCCCATTAAAAACCGAAGTGCGACTAATTGATACACATCTGTCACAAACCCCATAAGCGTCATAATTATCGCCATACCAAGGCTAGCACGTATAAGCATCAATTTCCGTCCATGTATATCACCGAGCTTTCCCCATATCGGTGATACAATCGCACCCATTAAAAATGTTACACCAAATGCAAGTCCCGACCACTGTGCAATACTAGAAGTGCCGGTCACCCCTAATTCCTCAATATAAAAAGATAAAAAAGGAATTACTAAACTCATACCGGCTGCAGTGGTAAAACAACCTAGCCAACAAATCATTAAATTTCGTTTCCAGCTGGCCATTTTCACACCTTCTTTCATTAGATACCCATTCTACACTGTTTCCTGGAAAAAGTTTAGTAATTTGATTTATACGTAATATTAATTACAACTCCCGTTATTTTCAAAAAAATACAAATGTTTTTAATAAAAATCAACATCCTGATTCACAAATCCTCACTACATCGACGCACTATTTTCATAATAAAACCAACTCCACCGCAAATGGAGTTGGTTAATTATCCTCTATCGGTATTAAACGTGCATTGCAGCACCTCTCATAAAACTCAATCGGACCTGCTTGTCCTATAATTGCATACTCATATCCGCTTTTCTTCATGTTATATAAACAATGATTCAATAACGTCTTCCCAACACCGTTCACACGATTATGTTTCGCTGTACCCATCGGGCCAAACAACCCTTTCTTTCCTCTCACAACATCATAACAAGCGAAACCAATGATTTCTCCTCCTTGTTCAGCAATAAATATAGGTAACTCTTCTTTATATGTCCGAAATCCATAATCTAAAGATTTTAACCAACGCTCACCAAATTCATCCTTAACAAAACGTGCCAACTTTTCAAAATCAGAAGAGATCGCTTTTCTAATATTACAGCTTAAACTATTACAAATAGGATCAAATATTGTTAATGCAACCGTCAAGTCTCTTGGTTCAGATGTAATTTGCAACAGATCTTTTTTCATCTTTTCACTTATAACCTTATCAATAACTGTATCCCCTTGAAAAATTGCATATAAAACATGCCCTTCATTTATTACTATTTGCTGAAAACGTTCCATCCGTTTCTTCGCTACTTTTAAAACTTCTATCGTCTTATTTGAAACTTTAAACTCCCCAACATTTATGTATTCTATTTCATTTGCATAATATTGTTGGAGTAACGATATCTTTGCTAAAAAACCCATACCCACCGTGTGAAATAAATACATATGTAACTCCGCGCAAACTCCAGTACCTTCCTTACAAGCTCCTATAAATAGATGAACTGGATGGATAATACCTTTACTACACTCAGCCTCTTCTGCTGCAATCTCCAATATTTTATATGCACGTTTTGTAAATTGGAATTCCATCATCTATATCCCTTCCCCTAATGACTTATTATCAAACCATAACCGTATATAATAGAAACAATTACTCCAACCATTAATATGCCTGGAAGTAAATTTGCCACTTTAATTTTAATAAATCCAAGTAAGTTTAATCCGATTGCGAATATCATAATACCGCCAGTAGCCGTCATTTCCACTATAAATTGATTCATTAATTCTTTTGGAACAAAACTATTAATTTGTGTTGCAAAAACTGCAATACCTCCCTCATATAAAATCACTGGAATCGCTGAAAATACTACGCCAATTCCTAGAGTTGTCGTTAATATAATAGAAATGAATCCATCGATAATCGCCTTTGTAAATAAAATATCATGATTTCCGCGAATCCCACTGTCCAATGCACCAAGTATCCCCATCGCTCCGATTGCAAAAATAAGCGTGGCTGTTACAAAGCCTTCTGATATGCTCCCTTTCCCTTTCGATCCAACTTTATTTTCTAGCCAATCCCCTAACAGTTTTAACCTTTCTTCTAATTGTAGCCATTCTCCGATTACCGTACCAATAACTAAACTTAGTATGACAACAAGAAAATTTTCACTTTTTAATGCCATTTGAAGTCCAAGTACAGTAACCGCTAAACCAATTGCATGCATAATTGTTCCCTTCATACTTTCTGGAATCGCACTAAATAATTTACCAAGTAAAGTACCAAATATAATACAAATCCCATTTACAACTGCTCCTAATATAACCATTTCTCATTCTTCACCCTTCGAATTCTTTATTTCTATATTTTGGTTTATACATTGATTTACAGGTTACCTATATGTTAACGTAATATTGTGAATATTAACAAACGTTTTTCACTACATAACCCGCTATTTTTTTGTAACTATACAAAGACCGATTGCCTTTAGTAGATTCATTATTAATCTAATTGCGGGATAAACTCAAAAGGGAAGGTATTTATGAAAACTTTACTAAAACGATTTCTGTTAATAGCCTTTTTCATTACACCAATTGTTTTATTAATCAACTACTCTTTTATTTCAAAAGCGAAAGACAAACCTGATATGCAAAACAAATCTAGTAAAACAGCTTCAAAAAGTGAAAAGAAAACCGAAGACCCTGAAATCACACTCACCTTCTCTGGTGATACAATGTTCGATTGGCAATTACGTCCCGTAATCGAAAAAAATGGGGCTGATTATCCATTCCAACACGTAAAAGAAGAAATAACGAAAGCTGATATTTCTTTTGTTAATTTAGAGTCAGCATTTACAACGAGAGAAAAAAGAGTACCTGGGCAACAATTTTGGATTAAAAGTGATCCATCCACACTACAAGCCATTAAAAACACCGGATATGACATCGTGAACATTGGCAATAACCATACGCTTGATTATGGGCAAGATGGACTACTAGACACCATTTCTCACGTCGAAAAATTAAAACTACCTTACACTGGAGCCGGAAAAAATGCTGAAGATGCTTATACTGCTCGTGAACTAACTGTAAAAGGAAAAAAGTTTAAATTTCTTTCCTTTGTACGCTTTATGCCCAACTTTAATTGGGTAGCTGGTGACAATAAACCCGGCGTTGCAAACGGATATGACCTAGATCTTGTAACAAAAACGATTCAAGAGCAAAAGAAAGATGCTGATTATGTAATCGTCTATATGCATTGGGGCGTCGAAAAATCTAATCGTCCAATAGAATACCAGAAACAATATGTTCCGAAAATGGTAGAGGCGGGTGCTGATGCAATCGTTGGAAGTCACCCGCATTGGTTACAAGGATTTGAGTATTACAATAAAGTTCCTATCGCATACTCGTTAGGAAACTTTTTATTCCCGAATTATGTAAATGGAAAGAGTGCCGAAACAGGCGTATTAACTTTAACCTTTAAAGGTAAGGATGTCCAAATGTCATTCAATCCTTACATCATTCGCAACAACCAAGTTTCTCCTGTAAATGAAGAAGAAAAGAAAAAAGCACTGCAATATTTACAAACGGTTTCAACTGATGTAGAAATTGATGATACTGGGAAAATAATAAACAAACGCAACTAAACAGCACGAAATTCATTTCTCTGTAACATACATTACGGGATAGGTGATGAATATGCTGAAAAACTTATTAGAAAATATAAGTCTGTTAGAAAACGTGTATAAAATATCTATAGCGATCCTGCTTTTATGTTCATTTTTTTCTGTTAGACTTCTAAGAAAAATAAAGCGAGAGAGAAAACTTACTCCCTTTGAATTTACAATGTATGTAATCATTCGTATTGCAATACTTTTTTGGTTAACTAGCTTTATCCTTCTTGAATATGGAGCGTATTTCGTTTAACTTTCAAAGAATAAAAAAGATAGAACAAGCAGGATTTCCCTCCTGTATCTATCTTTTTTATTTCAAGTAGAATTGTATGTTAACTCTTTTCTTTTATTAAATAAGTAAATCAAACAGCACAGGATTTTTATTAAGCTCCACGAATTGAATGTTATTTTCTTGAAAACGAGTAATTAAAGCTTCATAGTCTTCCTTATGCTTTAATTCTACCCCCACTAAAGCTGGACCATTTTCTTTATTATGTTTCTTAATATACTCAAAGCGAGTAATATCATCTTCCGGTCCTAATCCTTTATCAAGAAACTCTCGTAGTGCTCCTGAACGTTGCGGAAATTCAATGATGAAATAGTGCTTTAATCCTTCATGAATAAGGGATCGTTCTTTCATTTCTTGCATTCTATCAATATCATTATTTCCACCACTTAACGTGCATACAACTGTTTTTCCCTTTATTTCATCTCTGTATAGATCAAGTGCCGCAATAGAAAGCGCACCAGCTGGCTCTGCTACAATTGCATTTTTCTTATACAGTTCTAAAATCGTCGTACAAACCTTTCCCTCTGGTACTAAAACTATGTCATCAATTACATCTTTACATGTTTCAAAAGTTAACTTTCCTACCTTCTTAACAGCTGCTCCATCAACAAAACTATCAATCTTTTCTAATGCAACATTTTCATTTTGAAGAAAAGCTTCTTTCATAGATGCAGCTCCCATCGGTTCTACACCGATTACCTTTGTAGTAGGACTAACCCCCTTTACATATGTACCAATACCAGATGCTAATCCACCACCGCCAATTGCTGTAAATATATAATCAACTGGTTTCTCCATATCATGCATAATTTCAACAGCGACTGTTCCTTGACCAGCAACGACATACGGATCATCAAACGGATGTACAAATGTCATCCTATTTTCTACACAATAGCGCTGCGCCTCTTGGAAAGAACTATCAAATGTATCACCAACTAATACAATGTCTGCGAAATCACCACCGAAAAATTCAACTTGTGATACTTTTTGCTTAGGTGTCGTTGTCGGCATGAAAATTTTTGACGGAATCTTCAATAAATTACACGTATAAGCAACTCCTTGTGCATGATTACCAGCACTTGCACAAACAACACCATTTTGTAACTTTTCTTTCGGTAAACTTTGAATTAAATTATACGCACCACGAATTTTGAAAGAACGAATAACTTGTAAATCTTCTCGCTTAACATATACGTCACATTCATATTTCTCAGATAAAACTGAATCTCGTTGTAACGGTGTTTTAATAACGATATCTTTCATGCAATTATGAGCCATTAAGATATCTTCAATTTTCACTCTCTCCTTTACATTTTGCACCATTTTATATCATCCTTATCTCTTTTTATATTGGCTCAATCAAAATTCGGGATTTTCAGAACTGCACCTGTATTCGCCGATGTTACCATTTGTGCATAACGTCCAAGCCACCCAGTTTTCACTTTTGGTTCTGGTCGTTTCCACCCTTTTTTACGCTTCTCTAATTCCTCATCACTAACTCTCACTTCTAACAAGCGTTCCTCAACATCAATACATACAATATCTCCTTGTTCAAGAAGTGCAATCGTTCCGCCAGCTGCTGCTTCTGGTGAAATGTGCCCTACCGAAATACCACGTGAAGCACCAGAGAAGCGACCATCAGTTAAAAGTGCAACATCTGCTCCTAATCCCATACCAGCAATTGCTGATGTTGGTGCTAACATTTCCGGCATACCAGGTCCGCCTCTTGGTCCTTCATAGCGAATAACAACTACATCTCCTTTCTTAACTTTCCCAAGCATAATGCCGGCAAGCGCCTCATCTTGTGAATTAAAAATAACGCAAGGTCCTTCAAATCGTTTTACTTCTGTTGCTCCGCTTTTAATAACCGCTCCGTCTTTCGCAAGGTTTCCTTTTAATATACGTAATCCTCCTTCTTCACTATGAGGATTTTCTAGAGAATGAATAACTTCCTTATCTTGAATCTCTGCATGAGCAATGTTTTCTCTTAATGTTTGCCCAGTAGCAGTTATACGATCAAGGTGAAGTACCCCTTCTTTTCGGCTCATCTCTTTCAAAATTGCACTAATCCCGCCTGCGCGATCGATATCTTCCATATGCCAATTAGAAGCTGGACTTACTTTACATAAATGCGGTACACGCCTTGAAACTGCATCAATGCGGTTCATATCGTAATCTAACCCCGCCTCTTGTGCTAGTGCTAACGTGTGTAATACTGTATTCGTTGATCCACCCATCGCCATATCAAGTGCAAACGCATCATCAATTGCTTCTTCTGTTACAATGTCGCGTGGTTTAATATCTCTTTCAATTAAAATTTTTAATTTTTCTGCTGCTTGTTTAATTAACTCCTCACGTCTTGGATCAATCGCTAAAATACTCCCGTTACCAGGAAGAGCTAAACCTAACACTTCACATAAACAGTTCATAGAGTTCGCTGTAAACATACCGGAACAAGAACCACAAGATGGACAGCCATGATCTTCAATATCCTTTAATTCTTCTTCTGAAATTTTCCCAGATTGATAGGCTCCTACCCCTTCAAAAACAGAACTTAAATCGACAACTTCCCCTTTAGATGTTTTCCCCGCTGCCATCGGACCACCTGAAACGAAAACAGTTGGAATGTTTATTCGAAGTGCAGCCATCATCATACCTGGTGTAATTTTGTCACAGTTTGGAATACAAATCATTCCATCAAACCAGTGTGCATTTACAACTGTTTCTACTGAATCTGCAATGATTTCACGACTCGGAAGCGAATAACGCATACCGATATGACCCATCGCAATACCGTCATCTACTCCAATTGTATTAAATTCAAATGGAACCATGCCTGCTGCACGTACTGCTTCTTTAACAAGTTTCCCAAACTCATTTAAGTGCTTATGACCTGGAATAATTTCAATAAAAGAATTACAAATTGCTATGAATGGTTTATCAAAATCTTCATCTTTTAAACCAGTTGCTTTTAATAAACTACGATGCGGAGCTTTATCAAAACCTTTTTTAATCATGTCACTTCTCATCTTGTCAAATCCCTTCTTACACATTTTTTCTCTTACTTAATCTATTTTTTAAAATAAAAACTCTCACCTCAGCAATCAACTACTACTTAATAGTAGCTTTGATTGCTGAGGCGAGAGTTTCGCGTTACCACTCAGCTTCCTTACACTTCTCACGAAATATAAGCTTTGTAGGTCCAACCAGACCCCCGTCCTTTTACCGGAGACGATACCGCCGCCCTCTACTCAGTTTCCCTTTCGCAAGCGATGCTCCGAGGTGATATTCAATGATTCGATGCTTACTACTCTCGCAGCCTTGGAGTAGCTCTCTGAAACGATCATAATCATCTACTTTCCTCTTCTTTGCATATACACAATACAAAGTCTGAAAATTCATAATTGACTTTTATTTGTTAAACGTATTATAGGACTTTGTTCTTTTCATTGTCAACATTTTTTTAAAAATTCATTTTTAAAGTTCAATTCATACACTAAAAGGTTGTTTATTTTTCTCAAAACAAAATCGGAATGAACTTCTTACACGTACTCATATATTACTTAAGTATGTTTGCTTTTCTACATAAAGAAAAATAACTTAAAAACATATAAAAAATTTATGAGGAGATGAGAGAACTATGTTAAAAGGTAAAATAGCATTAGTTACTGGCGCAAGCCGAGGAATTGGACGTGCTATCGCAAAACGTTTAGCAAACGATGGTGCATTAGTTGCTGTTCATTATGGTAACCGAAAAGAAGATGCTGAAGAAACTGTTCATGAAATTCAATCAAATGGCGGATCAGCTTTTTCTATCGGTGCAAATCTTGAATCTTTACACGGTGTAGAAAACCTATATAATTCTTTAGATACTGAATTGCAAAAGCGAACTGGTGCAACAAAATTTGATATTTTAATAAACAACGCTGGAATTGGACCTGGTGCTTTTATTGAAGAAACGACTGAACAATTTTTTGATAGAATCGTTTCAGTAAATGCAAAAGCACCATTCTTCATCATCCAACAAGCTCTACCGCGTTTACGTGACAATAGCCGGATTGTTAATATCTCATCAGCCGCAACTCGCATTTCTTTACCTGATTTCGTTGCATATAGTATGACGAAAGGTGCAATTAACACAATGACTTTCACTCTAGCAAAACAACTTGGCGCACGAGGTATTACTGTAAATGCAATACTTCCAGGCTTCATTAAAACAGATATGAATGCGGAACTCTTGAGCGATCCAATGATGAAACAATATGCTACTAACATTTCAGCTTTCAATCGATTAGGTGAAGTAGAAGACATTGCCGACACTGCTGCATTTCTCGCTTCTCCTGATAGTCGCTGGGTTACTGGACAATTGATTGATGTTAGCGGAGGATCTTGTTTGTAAATTCATTTACAATAAAAAAGCCAGCAAAAATGCTGGCTTTTTTATTAGTGTGTAAAACGATATCCTACTCCCCAAATTGTTTCAATGTATGATTTATCAAATGGATCGAGTTCAATTTTTTGACGAATATTTTTCACATGTACAGCAACCGTTGCTGCATCACCAATTACATCCATCCCCCAGACAGTTTCAAAGAGACGATCTTTACTAAATACTTGGTTTGGATGTTCCGCCATACAAGTTAATAAATCAAATTCTTTTCCTGTTAACATGACCTCAGTTCCATTTATAAATACACGTCGTGCCGATTTATCAATAAGCAATCCTCGAATACGAATTTCATCTTTTATTTGTTCTCGCTTCCCTGTTAAACGATCATAACGGGCTAGATGAGCGTTTACACGCGCCACCATTTCACTTGGGCTAAATGGTTTTATAATATAATCATCTGCTCCAAAACCTAACCCTTTAATTTTATCGATTTCCTCTTGTTTTGCGGACACCATAAGTATTGGTATGTCCTTTTTCAATCGAACTTGTTTACAAATTTCATATCCATCTATTCCCGGTAACATTATGTCTAAAATTAACAAGTCATAATCCTCCAGAAGAACTCTTTGTAAACCTTTTTCGCCAGAGTAATCAATATCTACTGTATACCCAGCAACCTCTAAATAATCCTTTTCTAACTCTGCTATAATAGCTTCATCTTCAATAATTAAAATTCTTTTCAAGATGCTCTCCTTTTTCTAATTGATTTTTTGTAATGTAAATGCCAGCGTCGTTCCTTTACCTTTTTTGCTTTCTACCCAAATATCACCACCATGTTGTGTGATAATCTGATGTGCAATTGACAAACCAAGTCCGCTTCCACCCGTTTTAGAATTTCTAGAATGATCTGCACGATAAAATCTTTCAAATATATAAGGCATCGCCTTCTCCTCTATTCCTATCCCATTATCTTTTATGTAAATCGTTACATAATCAATAGATTCGGTCATGCGAATTCCTATATATCCTTCTTCTTTATCCATATACTTCACACTATTCCAAATGATATTTGTAATAACACGACGTAATTTTTCACGATCACCTTTTACCAAAATAGAAGTATCCTTTTGAGCATCCCAACTCACTGCAATTCCCTTATCTTGCAATTCAAGCTGTAGTTCTTCTATACAATCAGATAAGTATTGATTAATTTCAACCTCTTCAAATTGAAACGGTTCCTCTTTCAAATCAAGTTTTGAAAAGAGAAAAAGCTCGTCAATTAATTGATCCATATCAAACACTTTATGATAAATAATCGTTAAATATTTATCTAATTGTTCTGGAGTTCGAGCGATACCTTCTTTAATTCCTTGTACATAACCTTTAATAGCCGTTATCGGCGTCCGTAAATCATGAGAAATATTTGAAAGCAACTCTTTACGATTCTTTTCATATTGCATTTGCAACTCGACCGATTCCTTCAACCTGCCACGCATCTCTTCAAACGATAAACTTAATTCACCTATTTCATCTTTCGCAAGTGGCTTTACTTGAAAATCTAAATCACCCTTTTGAATTCTTTCCGTTGCCTGCTTTAATGAATGCAATGGTTTAATAATACTCCGTGATATAAAATATGTTAATATTCCATTCGTAATAATTAACCCCAGTATTAAAGAGCATACGAAATACGGGAAAAATTCTCTAATCATTTCTTCTAAAGGATTTACATACTCAAATACAAAAATACTAACCTTATCCTTCTCTTCATCGTAGTAATCAAATTGCTTATAGTAAAAAGAATTACCCTCTATTTTCACATCCATTCCCTTTCTTTGTCCTTCCGTTTCAAATGCGGGTAGGTATTTATCAAACGAAGAGATTTTAAAATATGGGGATGAATATTTAAGCTCATCATTTTTTCGAATTAGTAATCCTGCTTGATTATCGTTTAATTCTTTATCAGTTTCCTTTAAAAAATTTATATCCTCCAATTTATCTGGAGCATACGATGAAAGAATTTTCAACCTACTAAAAATATCATCTTCATCTTCTTTTGTACGAATAGCTCCCTCCTGCTCTTTATCAATGAGAGAATGACTATTTTGATCAAGACCAATGATTGCTTTTGCAATACGAATATCACCAAATAAAGTAACACTAATTAACATAACTGCTATACCGCAAAAAACGATTGGAATAATTACCATCGCAACATACGACAACAGCAATCTAATACGGATTGACATTACAGAACTCCTATGAACATTATAATTTTAGCTAGTTACAGAATTCACCGGAAACGAAACTTGACTCATCCAAATACCAGCTAATAATACGAGTATAGCTAGAACAATTTCTAAGAGCAATAAACGGTGATTAACTGTTCCGATATCGTTACCCCATGTTTTCGTTTGTCTCCATGCTACAATTGTAATTATACATACAGTAAGAATCTTTATATTTAAAAGGTTCGTCCATATTGAATTAAAATTAAAAAGTACCCAATTCCTTGTCTGTAAAAACACAATTAATTCCCCAGAAAGAAATGCTAGAATAAATGAAGTACCAGCAATAATGCTAAAATGCTTACGGAAACTCTTTTGATCAAATGTAATTTTGTATAATGTTGTCCACGCTATAACAAGAGCTAAATAAATAAGTGCTCCTAGCCACACTGCAATACTCATAACGTGGACCATTCTAATTATAACTGCTGCCCAATTTGGATTAGTAATCCATACATGACCTGTGAAAGAAAAACTCGCAACAAGAAATCCCCAAATTAGCGCATACCATTCGTTCCCCATATGCCGCAAAGACATAAGAACTAATAATAGCAGTTGAATTATAATAATAACTGAAAATGGCGAATGAATAAGTAAACTTCCCTTTGGAATAACTGACTTATATACTATTAATTCGGCTATTAATCCTACTACAAGTATAGAGAAGAAAATCTTTTTCATATTCTTCATTCTTTGCAATATGGGAGGTAATCTATAACGCTTTACAAACATATCGAGCCACTTTACTCCTGCTCCAATTAAAATCATTCCCTCTACCACTACATTAGTTTGTACTTCTTCTCCAATTGAAAAGGGATAGCCTCCCTCACTCGGATGTCCGTCTGCAGAAATCATAGACCACCTTACTGTGTAAGTACCATTATTTAAGTTTGGTAATTTCACTTTTAATTTTGTTGGGTTATCTAATATTTCAACCTTTGATACTTGCACTCTCTTTGCACTTGCATCTAGCAATTCAATATTAACTACATTTCCCGCAACTGGTTCACTAAATTCAAGAATAATCTGTTCCGGTTGTACTGTAAGAACCTCACCCTCTTTAGGGGTGGCTCCTACAACACTTGTATGAGCAAATACACTACTATGAGAAAATAAAAATATACTTGTACTTATTACAATAAATACTATCATTCTATAAAGCATGAAAACCTCCGTATTATTATTCTGGATGATTACCCGCGTGATCTCCTGTAGAAAACGGAGTAGTTACCCCCTCATAATTCATCATCGTATGCATTCCTTTTTCCGCATGAACGAGATGATGACAATGAACCATCCATAGTCCACTATTATTTGCCTCTAGAGCAATTTCATATTCTTCTCCCGGAAAAACATTAACTGTATCTAAGTAAATCGGACTTCCCTCCATTGGTTTACCATTTTTAGAAATAACCTGGAATGTATGTCCATGCAAATGCATTGGATGAATTTCTTCCCCCTTATTTTTAAATCGAATCTTAACTTTATCCCCTTTCTCTACTTTAATTGGTGGAATGTCAGGTGATGTCTTTCCATTAATCGTATACACCCATTTTTCTTGTCCATTTACATCTTTCACACCTTCTGCCAAATCCATATCATAGACTTTTGTAAACTTTGAATCTATCGTAAACTTGCCAACTTCTTTTTCTCCATATTTCGTAAAGTCAAACCATGGATAACTCTTTATATCAACAGGTTTTTTCGGCAAAGAACCGTTCCCAATAGTCGTCGTTAACATTCGATTCATTTTCTTAGATGGATCAACATTAATAAGTTTTACACTCGTTGTTTCTGGCATTTTAAAAACAAGGTCATAACGTTGTGCAGCTCCCATCGGAAGAATTGCTTTATCTAGCTCGTCCCCACCTTTTATGTCACGACCATCTAATGCAATAATTTGAAATGGCGCCCCAACTAATGTCATTAAATGCGTATTATTCCCAGCATTAATTAAGCGAAGGCGTACTGTTTCACCTGGTTTTGCATCCAATCGTAGTCCCTCACTTGTATCATTTAATGTAAATACATCGTAATCATCTCCATCAGATAAATCTTTGAGTTGATCATTACTTGGCATCATTAACGGTCCTTCTAAAGTTTGCGCCTTTTCATTTCGAATATGATTGCTAGGGTAGCTATCCCAATCTTTATCTTGTTCGCCATTATGCTTACGGGTTTTTATGGCTCCTGTTTTCCATTCATGGATCGCCACTGTATAATCCTTTTCATATTTTACAGCTGGTTTATTCGGTTCAATAACAATGGTTCCAAATAGTCCCCGTTCCGTTTGTATTGCACTTTTTTGATGTGAATGATACCAATATGTTCCTACCTGATCAGCATTAAATGCGTATGTATATGTTTCACCTGGTTTTATAGCATTTTGCGTAACACCTGGAACACCATCTACCGCCGCAGGAACATCTAATCCGTGCCAATGGATTGTAACGGGTTCTGGCAATTCATTTTTCAAATTTACAACAATACGTTCACCTTGTTTAACTCGAATTTGAGTACCCGGTGATGTTCCATCAAAGGTCCATGCATCTACCTTTTTCCCATTTCCCAAATCTAAACTTGCTACTTTCGCCGTAATATTAAAAGTTTTTGCAACCCTTTTTTTGGCATCTGAATTCGTAAGAGATGTAATTGATTCTGAAGTAGATGTTACGTCTCTTAACTTCTTTTTTTCATTTGTACCTGGGTAATTATTAATTAAAAAATATCCGAAAATAACTAACCCTAATAGTAAGCATGCCGCAATCAATATATTTCTTAAATCACTTTGTATAAATTCCTTTTTCATATTAGTCTCTCTTTCATTTTTTGTTGTAAACTATTAATTTTCATACGTGGATTCATTGCCTATCACCTCACATATTCACTTCGATTTACATCATAACACTCAGAAAAAAAGAAACTTTGAAGGAATTTTAAAGACTTTATAAAGAAATATATTTCAATTTTTATTCACTTCTAAATCTTTTTTATTGCGCAATAAAACATTTTATATAATACTGTATAAAACATATATATTTAGGAGGATTACAGCAATGTCTGAAAAAACATACGAACTCGCAACCTTCGCAGGCGGTTGTTTTTGGTGCATGGTAAAACCATTTGATGAGCTTCCCGGTATTCAAAAAGTACTTTCCGGCTATGCAGGTGGTCATGTAGAAAACCCAACATACGAACAAGTAAAGACTGGAACATCTGGACATTTAGAAGTTGTACAAATTACATTCGATCCTTCTATTTTTCCTTATCAAAAATTACTAGATTTATATTGGCCACAAATTGATCCAACTGATGACGGCGGACAATTTTTCGATCGTGGTCCATCTTACCGCACAGCAATTTTTTATCATAATGAAACACAAAAAGAGCTTGCAGAAAAATCAAAGCAAACTCTAGCAGAAAGCGGTATGTTTAAAGGTCCTATTGTGACTGAAATCCGCTCAGCTGCACCTTTTTATGAAGCAGAGGAATACCACCAGCATTTCTATAAAAAGAATCCAGAGAAATATGCTACCGAGCAAAAAGAATCTGGCCGTGAAGACTTTATAAAAGAAAATTGGCAAAAAAAATAATAAAAACGCATCGTACCTTTTAAGTACGATGCATTTTTATCTTTGAAAAAAGTACCATACAATGATGAGAACAACCGCTGTTAATGTCCAAAGTACTATCTCGTTTTTTACTCTATTCTTTTTATTAGTCATTTCATCTCCTCCTAATAGCTATTAAACATATTCAAGATTTCCTCTGTTTAATTGTCCACCTTATATACGTGAATACATCCTTACAAATTCTTATAACAAAACCACCGACGATTCCGATTGCAATTGAAATTACTAACATCTGTACAAAACTAAGAGTAGTTGTGTATGTTATGTAGATAACAATGCATACAAGTAAAACATCCGGTAAAGAAAGCAAAAACTTTTTAAGCATTTCTTCAGCTCTCCTATGCTTTATTTGTAATTTATACTTTCTACTGTAGCTTTGAAATAAAGTTTGTTCAAAAATTCCATTTAGACACTCATTTTACGAAAAAAGAATAAGAACCTCTTTTAAAAAGGGATTCTTATCTACATATCCTATTCCATAATTACTCATAAAATAGAATAATATTACTGGTGATTTATTGTAAATTATCTATCAACAAATAGTTATTAAAAACTATTTACCGGGCAATCGGATACTGCGCCAACTACCTACATCGCATTGACCGTATGTATTATCACCTACTGCTACCACCGTGCCATCTAATTTCAGACCGACCGTATGCGCACAACCCGCCGCTATCGCTACAATATCACGCCAATCGCTTACATTACATTGACCATACTCATTCCAGCCGACTGCCACCACGGTACCGTCTGATTTAAGTCCGATTGTATGATTCGTACCAGCTGCTATTGCCATAATATCTTTCCAGCTGCCTACATCGCATTGACCAAGTTTATTATTACCCACTGCCATCACTTTGCCATCCGATTTCAAACCAACAGTATGAAGATAACCTGCCGCCAACTCCACCATACCACGCCATCCACTTACATTGCATTGGCCATATCGATTATTCCCCACAGTCGTCACAGTTCCGTCCAATTTAAGACCGACTGTATGCCAGTCACCCACCGCGACCGCCACAATATCTCTCCAGCTACTTATATTACATTCTCCTTCTTTATTTCGCCCCACTGCTATTACTGTGCCATCCGGTTTAAGGCCAATGGTACGACGCCACCCTGCCGCAACCGCTACAACATTATGCCAATCATTCACATCACATTGTTCATGCTTATTCCAACCCACTGCTACCACAGTACTGTCACATGCAAGACCGATTGTATGTGCATTACCCGTGTTCGTCGCCATATGAACATTACCCGCTGCGACTGCTTCAATATCACACCAGCTGCTTACATTACATTCTCCTTCTTTATTTCGCCCCACTGCTACCACCGTGCCATCCAATTTAAGAGCAACGGTATGACCACGACCTGCCGCTATCGTATCTTTAGGCCACCGTTTCGCTTTTAACATTTCTTTTTTCGGTGAAATGTAATTCATGTTTTACCTCCTTGTATATAAGCAACTGTATCCAAATAGATATTTTTATCTAATTTCATTATAAATGACCCGACTTTTTTTATAAATTTACAGCTACAAAAGAAGCCTATTATTACTTCTTCAAAAAATAAAAACCTCTAGTTTAAATACTAGAGGTTCCTTCTTTATTTCTTCAATCGTTCAATAAAATCGTTCAATTTATCAAGTGATTTCATATTCTGATTACAAGCTACACCATCTTTGCAAATATAGTTTCCCTTTTTCACGAAAGTTCCTGGTATATTACCTTTAATTTCAACTAAAAACATCCCTACTTCTTCATGTCCATGACATAATGAACAAATGCTCTTTTTATTTAAACTTTGGAACGTTCCTTGCAGACCAACAAACTTATTTTTATCATTTTTCGCTATAATAAATTTCCTGCTTGACCCTTTATCAATCCAGCTTAAATAAGATAATTCTTTCATGTCCAGTTCTTCCATATCAGGAAGTTTTAATTTTTTCGCTTTAGGAAATAATTTTTTTAATGTTTGCGCTGTAACTTCCTGAAACGGAATGACATACGGATTTATTTTCAGTAAAAACGATTCTGCATCTTCTCTATTTTGAACTGTTAATACCGTATCAATTAACTCTTTCTGTTCATCTGTTAAATTTTCAAATACATGTATTATTTTTTCAATCGCAAGTGATTTTAATGCTTGAATTACACCTCTATCATTTGCCGTTGCGTGCCCATTTGCTAAAATATAAGCTTGTGATTTTATAAAATTATATTGATCACTTCTAATAAAAGCTTCCATCTTTATCACTCCATACAAATTGTTGATCTAGTCTTATTGTATACAATGATTCAGCTTTTTGATATGTAAAAGATAACTTAGAAATGAACATTACATACTCTGACTATGTTCTACCGAGGCATTTCCTGACAAAAGAAACCATCATCTGTTTTCCATTCTGCATATAATACATCTTCAAATTTAGTAATCCCTTTTTTCTTTATTTGTTTATAAAGCCATCCTTCATCAAAACCTGCTTCCCTCAAATTATCTTTCACTACTTTTCCATCACTAATTAATGAAATCGGTAAGTATACAGGTTTATGTTTTAAGCTTAAATCATTTATAGTAGGAGATTCATATTTGCTTTTCTTCAGAACACTTATGTTTCCATTAGGTTCCAAAATCATATATTCAACTTCTCGGATTGAAAATATATCTTTTTGTTGTCTTAGCATTTGTTGTAGTTGATTAATATCCAAATGATTTGAACTTAGTTGTTCCCGGTCAATATATCCATTACGGATAATGATTGACGGAGAGCCTTCAAAAAAACTTCTCGTCCCCCTAAATTTTTGCGTTATCACTTCTATTGTATAAATTAACACTACCCATACAAGTACTGCATATAAAATAGACCATACTTTTATTTCCGGATCATATATAGTATTTCCTACTAATTCTCCGAGAACTATGGCAGAAATAAAATCAAATGGCGTTAACTGAGATATTTGTGTCTTCCCTAATATTTTAGTAGCAATCAATAGCACAAAAAAACCAAAAAATAGTTCTATCGTTATTTGTCCTAGATGATTCATATATGCTCACCTTTCTGCTTTTCACTCAAATGCTCTATATTCTATTTAGTAAAAAGCCGGCACATTTTTTCTATTATCTTGCCCATTCATATCCAATAGATACAAAACAAAAAGAGTCTAGTTCAATTTAATAATTGAACTAGACTCTTTTATTTTCATTTAGAATACACAATCTTTTTAATCGTTTCTCCGGAAAGAAAATGCTCCTCCGCAAGTTGATGAATGGAAATTCCACTTTTAAACGCTTCTTTAATAGCTTTGTTTCTTTCATCTAGTTGTTTTCTTCCTCCAGATTGTGTACCCCATTTATAATGTTTTGTTTCTTGTTTTGGAATGTAAATTGTTTCACCTTGTATATACTTTTGAATTTCAGCAATTAAACTTTCTGGTAAAACCGTCGCAGCTTTAACGTATTTCATTTCTGCTCGCCCCTTATTTTTTATGGTTCATTTCAATAAGGTGCAAAGCCAAATATAAAAAATGATACGAGCTCATTTAGGCGATTGTATATTACTTGTCTACCCCACGCAAAGTATCGCCATTTCCATACTTGGCTTTGCATGAGACGTTGCAGTGTCTGGCAATTGAATTATAATCGCCATATTAACACCTCCTAATATACCTTTTTCATTTTATTATATGATAAATTCCTTCCCCTTGCATCCACATCCTTTTTAAAGCACGAAGTTACTTAGTTTGATATAATACTTTTTAGTCCAATCCAAAAGTATAGTGAGGTTGCGTTATGAAAAAGAATATAATCATTACAATCGTTACATTATTCATTATTACTGTAGCATTATTCGGAACATACAAATTGATGAACGCAAGAAGTTTTCAATTGTTTGGAGGTTTAACAAACCGAGTAGAAACAAATGAAAAAGTGATTGCTTTAACTTTTGATGATGGTCCTACTAACAATGTAAAACAAATATTACCGCTACTAGATCGATACAATGCAAAAGCTACTTTCTTTTTAATCGGAAACGAACTAGAGAAAAACCTATCGTTAGGAGAAGATATCGTACAATCTGGACATCAAATTGGAAACCATACATACTCTCATAACAGAATGGTTTTCAAAACTCCTTCTTTTATTAAAGAAGAAATAGAAAAAACGAACTCGATAATCCGTCAAACAGGATATACAGATAAAATTGATTTTAGACCACCTAACGGTAAAAAGCTAATTGGTCTGCCCTATTATTTAAATAAAAACAATATCGAAACAATCACATGGAACCTTGAACCTGATACTTTTTATACATCTACAGCTGATAAAATTGAATATGTTAGTAAAAATGTAAAACCAGGTTCTATCATTTTATTACACTCTATGTATGATGAGTCTAATGAAAATTTACAGACCATTGAAGGTATTTTAGACTCTTTATCTAAGAAGGGCTATCAGTTCGTAACAGTAAACGAATTACAAAAAAGAGCAAAATAAAAAGGTAGCGTATCATAGAGCGATACGCTACCTTTCTTTTTATATAATTCCAAGTACATTTAGGAATACGATAATAATCGCAATTGGTGCAATATAGCGAAGTAAAAATAACCATAATACGAATAGTTTATAGCCTTTATTTTTACTTACACCAAGCTCTTTCATTAATACATCTTTCTTCATTTTCAACGGAACAAAGATGGAAACTAATAAAACACCAAGCGGCATTAGTATGTTACTAACTGCATAATCTGCTAAATCAAAAATTGTTTTTCCAAATGGTTTCACATCACTTAATAAACCGAATGATAAGGCTGATGGTACCCCAACAACGAAGATTAATAATCCAACGATTAAAGCCATTTTTTCACGCTTTCCTTTACCTTTTGCAGTTAAAGATGCAACACTAATTTCTAACATCGAAATTGCTGATGTAATAGTAGCAAAGAAGAATAGTAATAAGAAAACGATGAAGAATAATTTTCCGAACGCCATTTTACTGAAAATAGCTGGCAATACGATAAATAATAGTCCTGGTCCTTGAGATGGTTCCATTCCAAATGCGAACACAACTGGGAAAATTGCAAGCCCTGCAAGTAATGTAATAACAAGTGTTAAAGCTACGATAGAAAATGCTGAACGCGGTAAACTTTCTTCTTTCGGTAAGTATGAGCTATACGTTACCATAACGGCTACACCGACGGATAGCGAGAAGAACGATTGCCCCATTGCATATAAAATGATTTCTGATGTTACGTTTGAGAAATCAGGTTGTAAGAAGAATCGAACTCCTTCTCCAGCACCGTCTAACGTAAGTGCACGAACAATTAATACGAAGAATAAAACGAATAGCGCTGGCATGAAATATTTATTTACTTTTTCAACACCATTTTGTACACCTTTACTTACGATAAAAATAGTAATAAGGATGAATAATAGCTGTGATCCAACTGCTAAATATGGATTGGAAATGATTTCACCAAACGTAGCTTCGTATGCCCCATTTCCTTCCCATAGTCTACCTGTAATTGCATTCCATAAATATAATATAATCCAACCCCCTACAACGCTGTAGAAAGAAAGTAGTATGAAACAAGTTACAATCCCTAATTTACCTAACCAAGGCCATAGTGTTTTTGGTGCGATTTCTCTATATGCATCAACAGCCTCTTTTTGTGTACTTCTTCCAATAACGAATTCTGCTAATAATAGCGGTAAACCAATTAATAATGTGAATCCGATGAAAATAAGGAAGAACGCGCCGCCCCCTCCAATTCCGGCCATATACGGGAACTTCCAAATCGCTCCAAGACCAATCGCTGAACCTGCTGCAGCTAATACGAAACCTAATTTCGATGTCCATTGCTGTGAATTCATTTGTTAATCTCCTCTCTTTATCTTTTTCTGTTTTACAATCCGGTATTTATATTGTTCTATCCATACTCTTTTCTAATACGTTCACTTCCTCCCTAATAATAAAAAAACGCCCCTACGTAAATACGTAGGGACGACAAAAATATCGCGGTACCACCCTAGTTATGAAGATACAACAAAAGTAAGACCTAAATAAAAAACGTCCCTACGCAAATACGTAGGGACGATAAAATATCGCGGTACCACCCTAGTTATGAAGCCACACCAAAATTAGGACCTAAATAAAAAACGTCCCTACGTAAATACGTAGGGACGATAAATATCGCGGTACCACCCTAGTTGTGAAACAATCTTCACCACTTTATTTGATAACGGTATAAACTACCGTCTTTCATTTCCTCATAATGTGAGATTTATGAAAGATGCTCCAGGACGAACTTCATGAATAATCTATATACTGATTCACACCAAACATCAGCTCTCTGAAATAGGGAGATTTTCACTACTATACCCTTTCATTGCCCAAATATTATTTTCCGAATTGATTACTATCATTTTTATCATACATTAAAAATAGTGTCAACTTATATTTTGAAATTTTATGCATTACATTCTATTCAAAAATTCAAAATATGACTTTTGTATGAATAGTATTAGAACATTTATGGTTTATACTGTATTAACTTCTCTAGCAGGTTTATAGTAGTATACGATAAATGCAAGACAGCACGAGTAGGAGGAAAGAATTTTGTCTACTTCAAAAGTTTTAAAAGGTACCGCTTTATTAAGTGGTGCAACAATGATTTCACGAATTTTAGGTTTTATATACTTTTTCCCCTTTCAATTATTAGTTGGAACGCAAGGGGTCGCTTTATATGGATACGCATACTCTTGGTACGGTATTTTATTAAGCTTTTCAACAGCTGGTATTCCTATTGCCGTCTCAAAATTTGTTGCAAAACATAATGCACTTGGTGATTATAGTACAAGTAAAAAATTGTATAACTCGAGCGTAAAATTAATGATGTTTATGGGCTTTTTAGGATTTTTAACTTTATTTATTGGAGCACCGTACATATCACAATTTATTATTCGCTCGAAAACACCAGATCCACAATTTATCGCAGACGTAACACTTACGATGCGAGCATTAAGCTTCGCGCTTATTATCGTACCAGCTATGAGTGTTACACGTGGTTATTTCCAAGGTTTTCAACATATGAAACCAAGTGCTGTTTCTCAAGTCGTAGAACAAATCGCACGTGTCGTTTTCATTTTAGTTGGTAGTTTTATCGTCTCAAAACTATTAGGAGGTTCAGTAGCTTCTTCTGTTGCGGTTGCTACATTTGGTGCTGTTATCGGGGCACTTGCAAGCGTCTCTATTTTAATGATGTACTGGAAAAAATATAATGGATTAAAACCTCCTGAAGGTGAGCTGAAAACGAGATCATCAAACATTCCGTTAAGAAGTATTTATATGGAATTACTACGTTATGCAATTCCAATTGTATTTGTAGGCATTGCAATCCCGCTCTATACGTTAGTAGATCAATATACCGTAGCTGATGTCCTTAGAGCAATGGGAGAACCTTTAGAAACCGCGAATGCAGTTTTCGCTTATATAACGAACTATGCCCAAAAGTTAATTATGATTCCGGCTTCACTTGCAACTGGATTCTCATTAACAATTATTCCGGCTATAACGAAATCATTTACAAGCGGGAAGCTAGATGAATTACAAGGACAAATTTCAAAGATATTTCAAGTGTTGTTATTCTTCACTATCCCAGCCGCATTCGGTCTTGCTAGTATCGCTTACGATGCATTCCGCATGGTTTATGTAAATCCTGAAATTGCACTTGGTGGATCACAATATTTAATTTCATTTGCACCTTCTGCTGTATTAAGTGCAATTTTCACAGTTTCAGCCGCTATATTACAAGGAATTGATTATCAAAGAAAAACAATGATTGCATTCTCAGCCGGTATTCTCGTTAAAATTGTGGTGAACACACCGCTCTTACATTTATTCGGTGGACATGGTGCTGTACTTGGAACAATTCTTGGATATCTCGTTTCAAATATTATTATGTTATACTGCATCGTTAAGTTTGCGAAATTTAAAATTGGCGAAACAGCAAAAACAGTATTTCTAATTACGATTTACTCCGCAGCAATGTCTGCTGTTGTAATTGTATTAAGAGCAATTATAAGCTGGATTATTCCTGGACAATCTTATGTAGAATCACTGATCATTGTGTTTATATGCGCATCAGCAGGAGGACTTGTTTATCTTTTATTCGTATTAACGAGTGGACTTGCTTCGCATATTCTCGGTGATAGGATTCGACGATTACCTGTATTAGGGAAGTTAGTAAGATAACATGAAACTATAATCAGTGGGTGTTTTGTCCGTCCCCTACTGATTATTAGCCCACAAATAGCAGAGTAAATTTTGAAAATTAACTGCGGTTCTTATATTGGAAATTTTTTAGTTCTTTAAATGCATGAAGCTTGTTTTATCAACAAAAAAGTGGAGCCTCAAGAATAGCATCTTGAGGCTCCACCTTTTTTAACAATGAAATTTTAATCTCCTCTAATTCCGCCTAATTTACAACATCATAACATGACACTTATTTCAAATATTATTAGATTTTTTAAGAGTTTGATGGATACCAAGAGAATTTCGTGTCACTATCCAGCGGTTTATTCTTAGTTTCCTTTTTGATTAAGTTAAACCACTCATTTAACATTTGAGTTTTTGGCAATTGTGCGGCAGGATCATCTTCCCAGATAATATGTGAAAACCACGCTTTTGTTTCCCATTCAAATTGTAATTCTGCAAAGGAAATTGCAGGATGTTCAGCTTCATTAAATTGCTGATTTACTGCATTTGAAACTTCTGAGGCTTGAGGTAACAATTCGTTCTGAATTCTATTTTTTATATTCTCATTTTCTAATTGATCCCAAAAATACAATTGCCCGTTTATTTGATAGAAAATATCAAATGAAGCTTCACTTTTTTTCAAGTTCAGTAATACGAATGCACGTTCCACATTATTATCAGCTGCTTTTACAGCATTAATAATTATATTTTGTGCCATCGATACCCAATAACTATTTGCTTCTTCTATCGGTGATTCAACATATAATTCTTCATTCAATTCTGATAGAGTCGCCTCATGATTATTTACTTGTTCAACTTTTTTGAAAAACCTATTAAAAAACCCCATAACTGCCCCCTTGTTACCTTTTTCTCATTTAAGGTGTTTCCATCAATTTTATTCAAATAGCCCCATACTTAAATAGCGCTCCCCTGTATCAGGTGCAATACATAAAACCTTTTTACCAGCACCTAAACGCTTCGCTATCATTATTGCTGCGTAAACAGAAGCTCCTGAAGATGGCCCTACTAGTAATCCTTCTTGTCTTGCCAAGTTCCTCATTGTAGTTAATGCCTCTTCATCTGCAATTTGCATAATTTCGTTATACACTTCTGTATTTAAGTTTTTGGGAATAAACCCTGGGCTTGTTCCCACTAGTTTATGAGGGCCTGGAACACCACCAGATAACACTGGTGATCCTTTCGGTTCTACTACGGCAATATATAAGTTTGGTAGTTTCTCTTTTAACGTTTCACCGGTCCCTGTAATTGTTCCACCTGTTCCTGCGGTTGCTACAAATGCATCAAGTTCTCCATCCATTTGTTCATAAATTTCAAGTGCAGTCGTATAACGATGAATATTCGGATTTGCTGGGTTTTCAAATTGCTGCGGAATAAAACTATTTGGAATTTCTTTTTGTAACTCTACCGCCTTCGCAATTGCTCCTGGCATTCTTTGTTCTGCTGGTGTTAAAACTACTTCTGCGCCGTATGCTTTCAATAAATTAATACGCTCTTTGGACATATTATCTGGCATAATTAAAATAGCTTTATATCCTTTAGCAGCTGCATTCATCGCTAAGCCAATTCCTGTATTTCCACTTGTCGGTTCAATAATTGTATCACCTGGCTTAATGAGACCGTGTTCCTCGGCAATATGAATTAAGTTATAGGCAGCACGATCTTTCACACTGCGTGACGGATTAAACATTTCCAGTTTTACATACACATCCGCTGCGTCCTCTGGAATAAATTTAGATAATCGGACAACAGGTGTACCTCCTATTAATTCTGTAATGTTTTCACATAATTTCATAGCGCATCCCCTATTCTATCGTTTTCTTATCATTTGGCAGTAACAATGAAGTAAGTCCAATTAATGGTAAACCACTACATAATAGCATAATAAATTGAAGACTATACATATCAGCTAATTTCCCAAGGACTACAGCACCTAATGCTCCAAGACCAAACGCAAGACCGACAATTAATCCTGACACCATTCCAACTTTCCCTGGAACAAGTTCTTGTGCATATACAACGATTACACTAAAACTACTAGAGCTAATAAATCCAATGCATAAAAATAACGGTACAACCCACATAAGAGAAACGTGAGGTAACAATAGTGCAAGCGGCGCTGAACCGAGCATCGAAAAGACAATAATTTTTTTCTTACCGAATCGATCCGCTAGCGGACCACCAAAGAAAGTACCTAATACACCAGCAATCATAAAAGCGAAGACGAAATACTGTGCATTTTTTATAGATAAACCGTAATGCTCTATTAAATAAAATTGATAGAAATTCCCGATACCAGCACCGTACCAAGAACGTACGAATGTTAGAAAAACAAGAAGTATAATAACAAATTTAATGTGCGTACTTACAATCGCATTTTCAGCCTCAAGTGCAGCCCTCTTTTTCCTTCTTACAGCACCAGTGGCTAATTCATTTTTATACCAATTTGATACGAAAATTAGTAATACAATTCCAACTGCTGCAAAGGCTGTAAAACCTAAAGAACCAATTTGACCGAGCGGAACGAAAATTAATGCTGTAAAAATAGGTGCTAGAGAATTCCCTGTATTTCCCCCCACTTGATAAATCGCTTGTGCTAAACCTCGTTTTGCACCGGCTGCCATGTAAGCAACACGAGCGCCCTCCGGATGAAAGACCGCGGAACCTAATCCAATAAATAAAACAGAAATAATAACAACTATAAAGTTCGGTGCAAATGCGAGTCCAATCATCCCAAGCATACTCGAAAACATACCGAGCGGTAATAAAAATGGTGACGGCTTCTTATCTGAATACATCCCAAAAACCGGCTGCATAATCGATGACGTCATATTTAACGCAAACGCAATCCACCCTACTTGCATATAGGATAAATTCATCGTTTTTTCCAAAATAGGAAACAACGCTGGCACAACTGCTTGCATCGAATCATTCAAAAAATGTCCGAAACTAATCGCAAATAATATTCGATATATCGTCGGTGTTTCTACTGTATTTTTTTGTGAAACTGCCTGCATATGTGTATTTCTCCTTCCTGTACAAAATATATATTTATTACAGTTAGTTTGAGACTCCCACGACTAAAGTCGCAAGCCCGAATCCTTACGGAATTACGGGTGGGATTCTTGAATGACTAAACGTTCGCAGTCCATTTCTGTTTTGAACAGCCTTCAAGATGAGGGCATCTCATTGCCCCTCCTAAACCAGACCATATAGGTGCTTAGGCTGATTGACTGTTACCATCAATCACAGTTGCGTAGCGAATATTCATCGCCCCAACGATGTCACGGTGTGTCTCAAACCCACATTGACACTTGTACTTTCTGTCTTGTGCCCTGTTCTTTTCAGCGCATTTCGGACAGCTTTGACTTGTATAAGCTGGATTCACATATTCAACCTGAATATCAGCTAATATCGCTTTATATTCAATAAATTTTGACAAACGATAGAATGACCAAGTGTGTAGGTTTTTTTCGTTTTTACGGCTTGTTCTTGCCGTCTGTCTTATATTCGTTAATTGTTCTAATCGAATGACAGAAATATGATTTGCAATCGCAAAATTAATGATTTCACGACTTATTTTATGATCTTTATCTTGCATCCATCTTTGTTCTTTATCATCCAATCGCCGAATAGCATTCACTTTTTTGGCTTTTCCTAATTTCTTACGAATACACCGAAACTTACGCTTCTTACATTTGTTTTGCCTACCATTTCCAAAAAAACGAATCTTATCATCCTCTGTGATTGCTACTGCGGGGACCTTGAGACCTAAGTCTACTCCTAAAATTTTCGTTCCTGTCCTTTTATTTGTAGGAAGTGTGACAGATATTTGGGCTATCCACTTATTCGATTTCTTTGTGATGCGAAGTGTGCCTAATTTATGTTTTAATAGATTCAGATTGCGATTGTTTTTATCGCTTAATAAAGCTCGGATTTTTACACGAGTCGACTTTCCATTTACCTTAAACGGAATTGAAATATGAGTGGCGTCAAACGAATAATTTTGATTGTTCCATATACAAACAGGCCTCTTTAAAATCGGAATGATTTTATAATTGCTTTTCTTTACTTTTGTAGCAAACAAACTTTTCGCGTCTTTGATTGCTTGATTCTTCACCGCACTTGGAATATTTGCTTCGATATCTTTTGTGCTTTTTTTCGTACTTTTCTTTGCTTTAACCATTTCTGATACAAGTGTATTTATAACTTTGATATATTCGTGACTACTTTGTTCTAATAAACGGATTTGCTCTTTTGTTGGAATCAATTTCACTTTCACTGTTAGGGTCTGTGACATACGTTTCATCCCCTTGTTTTTTGATTTTCAACATCGTTCATTTGATACATTTCTAGCAATAGAAACAAAATAAGAACGTGTCCATAAACTTTACAACTACATGAGGTGAGGAGATTTTCCTCTCAAACACTTTGAAACGTACTTCTATCATCGTTGATTCTAGTTACAATGTATCATTTACTTTCGAAAAATTACAACAAAAAGACTCGAAGAAACTACCTATACTTTGGATACTTAAAGTACCACGAACCTTGCGATTTTCAGTGGCACTCCGTATCCAACCTCACTTTCATCCCATGCCTAAAGGCGATGGGCTTTCTCGTTCGGAAAGGGCTGCAATAAATTTAGACTTTAATCAGAATAAATTCTGAGTTTTGAAACATTTCTATTCTATACTGGTTTCATTTCTTTTTCCAGAAATTCAACTTCTAAAAAAATATATTTTTTCTATGTGCTTTGTCGGATTTATTTATATGAACTCTTTGTATTTTCTTTTATACTAAGGCAGGACGAAAGGAAGGCTTGCAATTATGAAGAAAAAGACGATCCTAAAACATATTAGGGTCGCCTTTTTTTATTAAATAGAAAAACGCTTATATTTCTCATAATCACTCGTCTTACATTCTAGTGCCATTTTCGTACCTTCGTTTTCATAACTCGTAGATAAAACGTGTGCATGATTGTTGAAATACGAAACTACCTGCCCTTGATCATACGGAATTAACATTTCACACTTCGTATACTCTTTATAAATGTGTGAACGAACTACTTCTACAAGCTCTTTAATTCCAACATGTTTCTTCGCAGATAGATAAACGCGATCTTCTTGCACTTTCGGAATTTCAACATCTACCAAATCTGATTTGTTGTATGCATAAATCGTCGGGATATTTTCCACGCCAATTTTCTTTAACGTTTCATTTGTAATATCAATTAATTGCTCATAATTGGGATTTGAGTAATCTACAACGTGAATAAGTAAATCTGCTTCCGCCACTTCCTCTAGAGTTGAACGGAATGCTTTCACAAGATGATGCGGTAATTTACTTACAAATCCAACAGTATCCGTTAATAAAAATGATTTATTATCCGGCAAATCAATATTTCGTACAGATGTCTCTAACGTCGCAAATAACATATCTTTTTCAAATACTTGTTTCTCTACAGTACCATTAAAAATTTCAAGCATTGTATTCATTATCGTTGATTTACCTGCATTCGTATATCCTACTAATGATACAACTGGCATTTCATTTTTCTTACGTTGTTTACGCTGCGTTTGACGCTGTGCAACAAGTGCCTCTAATTCTTTATTTAGAGCTGCAATTTGTTCTTCAATTTTACGACGGTCTAATTCCAACTTCTTCTCACCGACACCTTTATTTTTCGTGCCAACTCCCCCGCTCTGTCTTCCTAACGATTCACGAAGACCGATTAAGCGAGGCATCATGTACTGAAGATGGGCCACTTCTACTTGCAACTGCGCTTCTTTCGTTTTCGCACGCTGCGCAAAAATATCCAAAATTAAAATGGTACGATCAATTACTTTACAATCTAAATCCTCTTCTAAATTTCGAATTTGTGAAGGAGATAATTCGTCATTAAAGATGACCATATTTGCATCTGCTTCTTTCACATACGCTGCTACTTCTTCAATCTTCCCTTTTCCAATATAATGCGACGGATTTACTCGTTGTAAATTTTGCGTCACTTGACCGATTACTTCCACATCACAAGCTTCCGTAAGATTTGCTAACTCTTCCATCGAATATGCAAAATCAGCTTCCTTACCTAAATTTACTCCAACTAATATTGCTCTTTGTAATAATTCTTCCATATATTTATTCCTCCATTTCGATTACGCAAAATAAAAAACACAGGTCACTGCCTGTGTTTTTGTAAACGGATAAGGGTTGACCAAAGAAATAGAAGAAAGCAGTGCTTTCGTCCTATACATGGTCAAAAAGTCCCAAGATAGTATACGTATCCAACAAGTGTTCACCTATACTATCCCATTCTATTTATAAAGGCAAAACAAAAAGAGGGCGTATTCGTCCCTCCCTCTTTTTCACATATAAGCTTAATAAAGGGTTCCTTTAAAATAGGCAGACCAATCCCGTTCACTCTGTACACAGACAGAGCCTTTGAGCGCTATTCAATTATCGGCACAAAGTATTGAGACGTAATCTGATTAAGATCAAAGGAAGCCCCTCCGTTCATTTTAAGTTACATAAAGTGTAGCATAAGTAATTCGCTTTCACAAGATTAAACCACCTATAGAAACCGAAAGAAAATCTTTATATTTTTACTTTAATCGTCATTTTTTGCGAGTTCTTCTCACAATAAAAATAACAACAGCAATTAACAATAACACACCTATAGAAATGATAGTTACTTGCCACCAACTTAAACCGCTTACCATTTCATCTTTTAAATCCACTTTCTTCGTCGGAACAGACTCTTTTGCAATATGACGTAAAGCCATTTTCTCTATCTCTGCCTCATCTAATCTCTTCGTTCCACTGCAGCTAGATGTCTCCAACAGTTTCACTTCTCCTCTATGAGAAGAGAACACTAGGTACTCTCCTCCCTCTGCAAAACGAAACGCACAACTACTACTACTACTACTACTACTGCTTGTATATATAATAATTTGCGAAGAACTTGTCCCTTTCCAAATTTTCTTCACTTCAAATAATGTTTTCATTCTTCCGTCCTTCTCTTGAACTTCTAATACCTTACCTTCAAACACTACATCATTTTGTTGTAACCTCTCTTCTGGTGATGCTTTAGTACAATCACAAGCATAAGAGTTCTCTGGTAAAATAAAATAAGTAAAGCTACAAATTAAAACAAGAGACAATACATATACGATTCTTTTCAAGAATCTCAAACCCCTTCATTATCAAATTTAGAAGCTTTCCGTATATTATTTGGACATCACTCCTCAAATCCCTTTCCGTTTATTAAAATATATTAATTTTATTAAACAGAAAATCTTAATTGACATTTTATAACCTGATATTAGTATCATGTTATAAAAATTAGGAGATGTTCTTATGAATTCTCAATCTCGTATTACTGCAATTGGTACTTATGTTCCAGATCAAATATTATCTAATAACGATTTAGAAAAGAAGGAAAATTAAATAATGGAGATACACTTTTACTGTACGGATTTGGCGATGGGTGTATGCATTTAGGGCTTATTGTGGAGTGGGATTTAAACTGAAATTTCCTTTTATACAACTAACATTACGATAAATGAAATTATATCAACGATTCCAGTTAGACTATTAGTTGATCACAAAAAAGCGGCATTCAAAGATTGATTATCTCCCTTTGAACGCCGCTTCTTTTATCTGAATTTTATTTACCTGTCCGAGACCATATCACAACTGGAATAAGCAGTAAGGCTACAGCCCCTCCCGCTAATGATAATGCCGCATAACTTGAATTAGCTACTACCATACCTGACATCGCTCCACCAGAAGCTCCAGCTAACGCAACAAATACATCTATTTTTCCTTGTGTTTTTGCACGTGTAGAAGGTATAGTTGCATCAACAATTTGAGCTGTACCACTTATTAAACCGAGGTTCCACCCTAACCCAAGTAAAGACAGAGCAACAATTAATAATAGTAAAGAATCACTCGGCGCTATCGCAGCTATGACACCCGCCGCTAGTAAAATTACTCCACCAGCTATACTCATCGTAGTTCGGCCGATTTTATCAATTAACATTCCTGTAACGAGAGACGGAAGATACATTGCACCTACATGAAAACCAATTACAAGCCCTATTGCACTTAAACCATGACCATGATGCCCCATATGAACTGGCGTCATCGTCATAATCGCAACCATCACTATTTGAGTAAGTATCATTACGATTGCTCCAACAGTAACACCACGTTTATTTTCTATCATTTCTTCTGTTACTGGTTGCCCTTTATATGTATGTTCTTGTTTATATGTTTCTATTATGTTAGCAATAATTAATGGATCTGGACGAAGCATAACAAAAAGTACAAGACCCGCAAGTATAAATACCGCTGCTGATAATATGAACGGACCAGCAAGGTTAGGAATTCCAATTGAATGGGCAAAATCTCCCATTATGCCTACTAAATTTGGACCAGCTACCGCACCAAAAGTCGTCATAACCATCGTAATACTAATAGCAGTTGCTCGTTGTTTCTTATCTGCTAAATCGGTACCAGCATAACGAGCTTGTAGATTCGTCGCTGTACCCGCACCATATATGAGTAAAGAAACTAGTAATAGAATAATACTATTTGTTAACGCAGCCAATACAACTCCAATAGCTCCTAGTCCTCCTACTATAAACCCTGTTGCAAGTCCTATTCGGCGACCATATTTTTGCGATATCTTCCCAACAAAGAAAGCCGCTACCGCAGATCCCATTGTAAACATAGCAGCCGGTAATCCTGCATACGCATCCGTCCCAAGCATTTGCTGCGCAAGAAGTGCACCTACTGTAATTCCAGCGGCTAACCCGGCTCCGCCAAACATTTGTGAAATACTTACGATTATTAACGTTCGTTTATATAATTTTTGTTGCTCTTCTTCTGTATACATACGCTTACTTATTAAAGCATCTGCTGTATCTATCATTTCCTCACCCTCCCTATGAAACTAATATCTCTTGTTAATGTACTATAAAACAACAAAATCCCAAAATTTAAAGCGCTTAAATTTATCCATATTTCGTTACTCCTACACCTTAAATAATGCTAAGTTCCTTTCGTGAAGAAACTTAGCAAAAAAATTATTGTTTCCAAATAATGATTAAAGTGCGATTTATTACAAATACCATTCCAAGAATAATAGCTAAGGTTATTTGATCAACAACATATAGAGCAACTGAGGTAACTCCAAACAATATGATTTCCAACATAAACCTATATGGTTCTGGCAGTTTTAATGATGCTTTAGGTGCAATGAAAATCCCCCATATTGTCGCAAAAAGTAGTGGTGAGCCAATGCCAAAAATAAATTTCACATATACACTTTCCCAAAATTGAAAGCCCCAGTAACATAGTGATGCAAGAGCACCTAATTCTAGAAAAAATCGAATCGCTAAATTTATAGGTTTTATAAACATTTAAAGAACACCCCTTTGAAAAATATATTTAAAATCCTATGAAAATAATATTATGCATCCGTTATTTGAACTTGATACGTGCCCATTCATGACATGTAAAAAACAATTATACATCTTATTAATATTATTCAGTTTATCTTTCTAAACTTCGAAAACTTGATCTTGACGGATAATGAATGAAAGCAAATATTTAATGACAGTGATACATATGCCTATAATCACAAAATAAAGAACTCCACGGTTTACGTTTCGCCCATTACCGAGGAGTTCCCAAAATAATTCTATAAATTTTTTTGGCAGCTAACGTTCCATAATTAAAATGCGATTCATATTTAGCCTATTCCCCTACTACTCTTTCTTAAAGTTTCCCCTTCCTAAAACAACAAACTTACTACAGCACAAACTAAAATAATTGGTACACTCGCTTTATATAAATATATAAAATACTTCCAACTAAAAAGCTGTCTTGTAATTTGGTAAAACCAAATTACAAGACAGCTTCCCTTCATATTTCCTATACAAACCTTTTTACTATTTGACTCCTGCATCTTGCACAGATTCAATTTTCTTTTTCTTTCCTTCTTTTATTTCATTATAATAAGAAGGTAATTCTATATTATGCTCTAAGAAATAATCCTCAATTAATGAAATAATTACTTTCAATGTTTTCAAACGGGCGTATAATTTATCATTACTCGCGATAATATGCCATTTTGCATTCGGCTTATTTGTATTTTCAAACATGTCTTCTATTGCTTCGACATACTCATCCCATTTTTCACGATTTCGCCAGTCTTCATCTGTAATTTTCCACCTTTTAAGAGGGTTGTTCTCTCTTTCTGTAAATCTCTTTAACTGCTCATCTTTACTAATATGATAGAAAAACTTTCCTATTATGTAATGATCATCTGTTAATAGTTTTTCGAAATCATTAATTTCATCATACGCTCTCGTCCACTCTTCGTTTGTAGCAAAGCCTTCAACACGTTCAACTAATACACGCCCATACCATGAACGGTCGAATATAGTAATTTGCCCGTACTGAGGAAGTTTCCGCCAAAAACGTTGCAAATAATGATACCGTTTTTCATGAGGAGCAGGTGCTCCAATTGGATTTACTTGGAATCCGCGTGGATCAAGATGTTCAGTCACTCGCTTAATTGCTCCGCCTTTACCTGCCGCATCCCAACCTTCCATAACCATCATAACGGCTATTTTCTCTTCTTTTAATATTTGTTGTAGTGCCAATAAACGCATTTGATATTTTTCAAGTTTCTTATTGTACTTAGATTTTGATTCAATTTTTTTCGTTAAATCTACTTTAGCAAGATGCTCTTTTTCCATCAAACGAATCCCCCCTTGTTATATGACAATGTTATTTTAACATATTTATTGGTAATATTTTCATATTAATATCTCTTTTAACTAATACTCGTACCCCTCCACCTATATCTATCTTTTATAAGTTGGACGCTACTTTATATTAATAAATTAATCCCCCTGATATGCTTTTTCGTATCCTTTAGCAAGCATTTATTATTAATCAAAAAAACAAAATAAGGAAACTATGCCGAAAAATCTCTACACAGTTTCCTTGTTTTTTTAAATGTGCGTGTGACATACTTGGGAAGATTAATAACGAAAAGATAGGAGCTCTATCGATTCACTTATACTACAAACGAATTACAGCCGGAATATCTCCTTCTCGTAAAAAGTAAGCAAACACTGTAAATCCAATAATTAATATTGAAAATAATGTTATTATAATTCCACCTGGTAGTATTAGAAAAATAGTATTCAAGCTACTCTTCATAGGGAAAGCAATCGAGTATATTCCTAGCAGAAGACTGATTATAGCAATAGCCACATAAACCACTACCGCATACCATGGATTGAGTTCCAATAAAACAACAGAAATAAATATATACGAAAATAACAGTTGTAGAAACATGCTGCTTCCCATACTTACTAATTCTTTCAATATACCCTCCCCTAAACTACATGGTATATTATCTTAAAAAGAGAAGATAATAACAAATAAATCCTTTAAAGAATGGGAGCTCTCTAAAGATGAAACGAAAAATATTTTCTCTCTTTGCACTAATCTGCTTAGCACTACCAATACAAGCTAGTGCATACACATTTCAATCACTACCAATTGCGTCAAAGTCTAAACAGTGGTATATCGAAATTGACAAATCTCATAACTCAAACAAGCAAGCCGTGCAGCCAAAACAAGGTGTATATGATACGTATAGTTTACTCTTAAAAAATATTGGTAATGATGTTGCAAATGTATCGGTGGAAATACTTGATAACACACCTACATCTAAAGCTACCTTTAATCCTACTTCATCTAATAACAACGTTTCAAAAAGTCATACAAGCTTTGACTACATGGTATTCCCATTAGACTTTAATAGCCATAATTTTAAAGTTGTCATTACTTGGGAAGAAAAGAATTTCTCTTACAACGGTCATCCAGTACATGAGAGTAAAAAAATGAAGCAAACATTTGTGTTTAATGAAGAGTAAGTCCTAATTTGATTAGGGCTTACTCTTTATTTACAAAACCCGATTGAATTGCTTCTGTCACTTCTTTTGCAATATGTATTTTTGTAGCGTCTACACATATTTTTTTGTCCCAAACATGTACGGAAGGCTCTTCATTAGACAAATGCTTAATTAAGATGAATCGATTATATGTCATTTTATTTTCTATAGGAGTAGCAATATACACCGTGAAATTCCTTGCTTCAAATACCTTTTCTCCCAAAACGTATTTACATCCCAACTCATGTACTACTAAATCATGTAGATTTTCTATAGTCATATACCATCCCCCCCCTTTTTGCCTACATAATCAATCGAACCGCCGAATACTTGGTACAGACAATGCCATTCCAATTGTTATGAGTACTAAAATAGCTAGCATTATAATTGTTATCTTTCCACCTATTACAGTAGCTAACCAGCCTACAACCACATATCCTAATGGTAATAAAGCAAATGAACCTAACATATCAAGGCTTGCCACTCTTCCAAATGCTTCTTCTGGTACAAGCTCTTGTAAACTTGTTTCCCAAATGAGCCCAAATATCATAATACCGAATCCTTCAATTGCCATTAATCCAATTAAGACAGGTGCCCAAGAAACGAAAGGCATAATTAATAGTGCCATTCCACTTATTAAAACACCGCCATACGCAAGTAATCCTCTCTTATGCCACTGCTGCCTCCCACCAAAAATTAGCGCTGCAATTACAGCTCCAGCACCAGAAGCAGCCATACCCAATCCATATACGTAAGCTTCAAAATGATGATGAACATTAAACAACCATGGAATTAATACAACGATAATGCCTGCATAACAAATATTAACGAAAGAAAAGACTAGAATAGTAATCCACAACCACGGATGGCTTTTTAGAACAAGAATCCCTTCCATAAAATCTTGTTTGTAATTGACTTTATTTCTTTCAAATTTCTGTATTTTATTAAACTTTATTTCTTTTAAAAATAATAAACATAAAAATGATAACAAATACGTTGCTGCATCTAGTCCGAAGCCTATCCCTGCAGATGTAACTGATACTATCAACCCTCCAAGAGCCGGTCCAATTAATCGTATACCCTGATTACTCATTTGCGTTAATGCGTTAGCTGCATTTCGAATTTCCGGTACAAATACTTTCGCTCTTACAGCTGAATATGCCGGCTGAAATATCCCTTCCATAAGTCCATATAATGCAACAAGTACATATAAAAGTGGAATTGTTAAAATGTCCATAAATATAAGTGTTGCAAATAAGAGCATTAATATACAGCGAATTATATCTGTAAATAACATCAATTTCACCCGGTCAATTCGATCCACGACTAATCCAGCAAACGGTAACGCAAGAATATTAGGAAGCATGTATATTGCCATAGTCATTCCCATTACAACTGTTGAACCAGTTAATGAATACACAACGACTGGCAGAATAACCATCGTTATCGAACTACCTAAAGTCGAAAGTAATTGCCCAATCCATAAAAACTTAAAGTGCGGTGACACTTTAACTGGCAATAACACTTTACCGACATAACCTAAATTTTTCTCTGTTGGTATTTCTCCTTGCATATCTCTCTCCTCTTTTCAAATGATTATAGACTTTATAATGAATAACCGAAAATTAATAATATTCTATTTTTAATTATATAAGAAACTATTATGTTATGGTAAAATTATCAAAAAAAGATAAAGGAGAATACATTATTATGCCTCAAAATTCTCATAATATCGAGCACCGCATCTATACAATGTGTATGATCCAGCGAAATAATGACGCTTTACTTATAAAACGCCCCGACCATCGAGGTTTTCCTGGCTACATAGCTCCTGGTGGAAAAGTAGATTTCCCAGAAAGCATATTACAAGCTGCTATACGAGAATCGAAAGAGGAGACCGGACTCCACGTTTCTAATTTAAATTTCAAGGGGTTAGACGAATATGTAAATCCTAAGGAAAATGTTCGATATATGGTATTTAACTATTGGACAGATTCATTTGAAGGTGAACTCCTTTTGAATCCTCCTGAAGGCGAATTATTATGGGTGCCAATTGATACAGCACTCAATCTTCCTATGCAAGATTGGTTTAAAGAGAGATTCCCATTATTTTTTGAAAAAGGTACGTTTGAAATTCAGCGTGTTTGGGACCAAGACTTGGATAAACAAGTTGCTATGACAATTACCCATACATAAAAAGCTTGGAATCTCTCCAAGCTTCTCTTACTTCTCCTCTATTTTCTTAATCTCATAATCAATTTCTAAAAACTTGACTCCGAATATCCACATTCTATGGTGAGCTGTTAACATTTGGTCCGCGCTCTCTTTAATGATAAATGTCTCTGCTAATGGTAAACGTATTGTAAAGAAACGAGTATATAAATAAATCCCCTCATCCCCCCTGCCATTCTCTCTTAACTTACTTGTAATGATTAAAGCATTATCATCATTGCATAACTTCAAAATACCTGTCATATTCGAATATGGTAAAGGTAATGCGATATTCATATATGTATCTTTCTTGTATGTATGCTTTGAATAAAGAGCTACAAAAATTGTCTCCCCTGCTTCATTTTTTCTTAGCCAAGCCCTTACATTCTCTCTTCCATCCTTCTCATCTATTATCCCAATGATAGAGCCATGCATCGTTTCCCACTTGCCGCCCATTCCTAAATGTATTTGTCCTACACGCTTACTCATTTTCTCATAACAAAATGCAACCGGACGGAACCAACGAGTCCATTTAATATGCGATTGTAACTCATACTCTTTTGTATTTTCATAAAAACGAATAATACTTAAAGGAATCTTCGCCATGTCAACTGCCTCACTATGAAAATCATTCATTTTATCAACTAAACCTTTGTATTCCTTGCTATCTATTAAATTTCTGTTATGTAAAAATGCTTCACCAACTGTCGCATTTCCTCTTAACCTGCTCATTGTTTTCCCGTAATATTTATAATTCGGAGTACTCTTTTCAATCATCCAACCAACAAATGCTGGTAACGCTACTCCAATTCCATTTACAACACCGTGAATCCAAACCATTTTTGCAATTGTAATCGTCATTACTTGTTTGAAATTTCCGTATGAATATATGAGTGAAAACATTATTGTTACCATAAGTGTGCTAGAAGAAAGAACTAAAAGTACCTTCGCACTTATAGTATTGAATTTCGTTCTCCACACGTAAACTCCATATCCATAAATCGCACATAAATATATGAACACTGCAAAAAATTCAAATATCCTTGAGTATGTAATTCCTATCGCAACTGTCATAGGTGAAATGACTATGATAAACATAATAGCATCATATACTTTACTTCTCTTTTCTCTTTTCCTCCCTATTAAACCCGCTGATAATGGTAATAAAAACGCCGAATAATGAAAGTGTGCCGCTGTTAGTAAAACAATGTCAGAACTAAAGTGCATAATTGAAACCTTTGCTACTGAAGCAAAAAACCAAAAACCACCTAAAAACAAATAAATAAACGCACTATCTATAGCTACTTCTTCTAGAGGCTTCCATCCTCTTTCTAGCAATCTACTTACACCAAATAATGCAACGATTCCTGTATATGCAAACCAAAGTAGCGCAAAGAAATAGTGATTTGTTACGAAAGCTAGCATTGCACTGATTGCTGCGATTGGATATAAAAACGAGACAAATTTATAAAATAATACATACGATCCATTTCTTTTTTTCTTGTCAATAATACAAAAAGACATCGGGATAAATAACAAAATAGATAATAAAATAATTGCTTCAACAGGATTTACATTCGACCACTCGTATATTAGAAATACAATATAACAAGCAAGTCCAAATAGTATATTTTTCATCTCGTTTATTTCCTTTCTACAAATGTTCCCTTATATGAAAATAGTGGACCAATTAACGGATTTCGTACTTGTACATGAATTCGAAAGCATTGTAGTGTTTCATCATAATTTTCTACAATTTTTGCCTCTCCGTATAAAAATCTAGGTAACGGTATTTTTCTTCCAAACATAAAAAACCATTGTTTCTTTGAAGAAATATGCATCCCGCCTTTTTCATCAATGTAAAAATTCAATGTAGATACGAGTATATGCGGTTCGCCAAAATAATCTACAATTTCATTATTCTCTTCATCCAACTTCATAACGGCGTTAAAATACCTTTTCTTATTTTGAAAATAAAACGTACGATTCCATCTTACAAATTCTTTCCCCTGTTCATCTCCCTCAGCGGTATTATGTATCGTAAATGGCACTTTCTTTCCTCGCTCAGAAAAAAACATTCGAAACTTCGATGCAATTTTCAAAATCAATTTAACGAAAAAAGAGCCACCGTAAATTTCATCCATTTCCCCTTCGCCAATAAAGCTATTTTCCTTTGTTATCGCATATCGTTCCTGCAATTTTGGATGAAGCCTTTTATAAGAATCCCCTAATAATCTTTCATAAATATTAACCATATACTTATCCCTTTCTCGTCCTCTTGCAATTTTTTGCGCTCGGCAAATTAGTGCTATTTATATAACCGACAATCGATAACCCTATTAGAAGAAAATTTAATGTAATCGGATTAAACGGTTGCGTAAAACTAGCGATATTCGTCGAACCTGCCGCTAATGTTAAAACTATCAACAATATAATATGCAATATAAATAGTTTTCGCTTTTGAAGTGGCAATAGCCACATAACACCCCATATTATTTCTAAAAATCCAACTATTTTAAGTATAAAAATACTACTTTCATTCGATCCGATTAGTGCAGAAAGCATCTTTACTTCTTCTGAATGAGTAAACATCAATTTCGGTACAATCCCTTGATATAACCATACGAAAGCAAATAAAAAACAAACTAGCCAATACGTCATCGTTCTTCTAATTAGCAACTTAGGATGAAGTCCCTTTTCTAACCATAATTTTAAAGCATCAAAACTCCATGCTGTCGCCCAACCTAATAGTGGACGAAAAACATATAAATCTATCACATTTCCTATACGACCAAATCTCGTATCATAATCATATTGCGTTTCAAAATGAATATGTTCTTCATTCGGTGTATACTTCCAATAACCACGCCCTATTTGTATAAGTGATAATTGATTGTCTGTCCAAAATTTTAAAGAGGAAATGCGTTCTCCAGTTTCTTTTCTTATTTCACCTATCGATTCCCCTTCTCCGGCTATTTCAAGTCCAAATCCGATCTTTGTTTTATATAAAAACTTCTGTGGTTCTCCCTCTTTTTTTTCTAAATACGAAATCTCAGTAAAACGAGCATCCCACTCTGTATGTATATCAGGCTCTTGTGTATATGCCCATAGTTTCTCCGTTGTTGTGTTCATTTCTGTGGCTACATAAATAGGCTTTTTCTTCCCCATCCTTCCACCTCCCATGCGCTATATTTTCAATGTACATGCAATGAATCGATTTTGCTACATTTTTCACAAACTAATTTAATAAAAAGATAGAATTTCAAAAAAATACAAAAAACACTTGATTCCCCGAAAAATTTAAATTATTATAAAACAAATGTTACCAACAACTTCATAAATCATACACTCTCGCCTAAAACGTGAGATAGAGGTTGCAACGCTTATAAGTATTCTAAAGGAGACACAGAGATGTCTATGATTTTAGAGGAAAGGAAGTGTTGCCGAAATTGATAAATTTCTCTGCATTTATCAATTGGGGCTGTTTTCGAATAGAAACAGAACTGTCATATGTACAGACGTGTACGTATGAAGAGCTATCTACAAAAAAGAGATATCATTTTTATGATATTCCTTTTTTGGCGGTTTTTTTATTAGCTCCGTTTTCTGTTTCCCTTTTCCTGTAACAGCACCATCCTCACTTATTTGAGATGGTGTTTTTTATTTTTCTCTCTGGTAACTACAGGAATATTGGGATTTGTATATGTCCTAACCTATTCTTAAAAATGGACGAAAGAAGGAATTCGTAATGGAAACGATTGTACAAAAATTTGGCGGTACTTCTGTCGGAAGCGTCGAACGCATTCAACATGTAGCAAATTTAATTATTGAAGAATATGAACGAGGACATAGTATTGTCTCTGTCGTTTCAGCAATGGGAAAAAGTACGGATAAACTTGTAGCACTTGCTAACGCTATTACTGAAAATCCAAGTAAACGTGAAATGGATATGCTCCTATCTACAGGAGAACAAGTAACTATTTCATTATTAACAATAGCACTACAAACAAAAGGTTATAACGCAATTTCATTAACAGGATGGCAAGCTGGTATTACGACAGAATCTGTACATAGTAGTGCACGGATTACTGACATTAACACCACTCGTATTCAGTCTCACCTTACTGAAGGCACGATTGTTATAGTAGCTGGTTTCCAAGGAATAAGTGAAGAAAATGAAATTACCACACTTGGTCGCGGTGGCTCCGATACGACTGCTGTCGCATTAGCTGCTGCACTAAAAGCAAAAAAATGTGATATTTATACGGATGTGACCGGCGTATATACGACTGATCCACGAGTTGTACAAGATGCTTATAAATTAGATGAAATTTCTTATGACGAAATGTTAGAGCTTGCCAACCTCGGTGCTGGCGTATTACACCCACGCGCTGTTGAATTTGCTAAAAATCATAATGTAATTTTAGAAGTTCGCTCAAGTATGGAACAAGAAAACGGAACAATTGTAAGGGGAGAATGTAACATGGAACAACAATCAATCGTTAAAGGTATTGCATTTGAGGATAATATTACACGCGTCACAATTAAAGGATTAGAACAAGGTGCACTTTCAACAGTTTTCTCTACATTAGCAGCAGCACATATTAATGTAGATATTATTATTCAAAGTATTACAAATGAAGGAACTGTTCACCTCTCCTTCTCAATCCATTCTAATGATTTAAGAGAAACATTAGAAGTATTGGAACAAAATCAAGAAGCACTTCACTACGAATCTGTAGAACATGAAAATCATTTAGCAAAAGTATCAATTGTAGGATCTGGTATGGTATCTAACCCAGGAGTTGCTGCGAATATGTTCACTACTTTAAAAGAAGAAAATATTCATATTAAAATGGTAAGTACATCAGAAATTAAAGTATCTGTCGTTATTGACCGTCTTCATTTAGTAACGGGTGTTGAAGCACTTCATCAATCATTTATGGCGAAAATTGAACCTTTAGTGCAAATGATTTAATTTCCACCAGTAAAACTTACAACAAATTATATGAATCTATTTCCTTCCAATATAAATAGAAAGCTGTTTGCATAGTGGAAAGTGAGAAAAAGGTTATTTAGTTTAAAATAAAGTCGTTTGAAGAACAATAAAATTGTTAAAAAACGGAAGCAAGTCATTCTATTCAACAATCGGGCAGTTATCTCCCACCTAACTTCCTCGCATTCGCCGAATTTTGAGGTGGGAGTCTTATTGCCCGCAAATAGCGGGATAAATTTTTACACATAAGGAGATAAAGACTATGGCAAACAACAGATTACTAAGAATGGACAATGTCAGCATCGTTGTAGAATCTCTTGATAACGCAATCTCTTTCTTCAAGGAGATTGGATTAAAACTCGAAGGGCGAGCTACTGTCGAAGGTGAATGGGCTGGTCGCGTAACTGGACTCGGTTCTCAGTGCGTAGAGATTGCTATGATGGTTACGCCAGATGGTCACAGCCGAATTGAACTTTCGCGATTTCTCACCCCACCTACTATAGCAGATCACCGGACAGCTCCTGTAAACGCCCTCGGTTATCTGCGCGTCATGTTCACCGTCGAGGACATTGACGAAATGGTATCCAGACTTACTAAGCATGGTGCTCAGCTCGTTGGAGAAGTAGTTCAGTATGAGAACTCGTATCGACTCTGCTACATTCGTGGAACCGAAGGAATTTTAATCGGTTTGGCGGAACAACTCAGTAACAAATAAGTAAGTGATGTTTTATAAAAAGCCTTTACTGAAATATTCATTACTGAATTAAAAATATTTGAAGCACATTCTTACTCCATAAAACTTAAATTTTCAGCCCCGTCCTAACTTTAGAACGGGGCTATACTCGTTTGAGCTTTTAAAATTAAATAACTTTATTATCATTTTACACATAGATTTCAAGACTCTATACAAACAGCTTTTTAACATATTATCTATATCTATAAATCGTTATAAAACAATTAAATTATACGCAATACCTTTTCCTAGGAAATATAACGGACTCTTCTCACTTCTTATCATATATATCTTTTCCTTTAAATAACGAGCGAAATTCATTCAAAATAACTTTCTTCACGTCGGAATAAAAGACCATCATGAATAGCGCAGCCCCTAATAAAATCTCTTGAATTCCTTCGTAATCAATGAAAGCACTCATAATTAGCAAACCAAATCCAATATAAAAACCAAACTCATTCTCTTTCTCAAAATCCTCATCTTCTTCATCAATATGTATTTTCTCTTTAAAGCTTTGATTCCCTTTTATTAACTCATCAAGCGTAATATTAAACATTTCGCTCAGTAAAATTAAATTATCAATATCAGGGAAACTCTTATCATTTTCCCACTTGTACACAGCCTGCCTCGTTACACCGATTTTCTTAGCGACATCTTCTTGTGAAAACCCTTTTGATTCTCGTAATTTTTTTAGTTGTTGCCCTACGCTCATAACGTTCCCTCCTTTAACAAATTATTACATAAAAGGAGTAAGAAAAGAAAGTAACCATTGGTAAAACTCACTGTAAACTATTCGTTTACACAACAAAAAAGTGAGAGCAGCTCCGTGTTTGAGCTACTCTCACTTCTATTAAAACAAATGAATGTTTTCTTTCTTGCAAGCTTCACGTAAATCGTCAGGCCATACAGAAGATTGAACTTCACCGATATGTGCTTTACGTAAGAAGTACATGCACATTCTTGATTGTCCAATACCACCACCAATTGTTAATGGTAGTACATCTTCTAGAATACCTTTATGGAAATCATACTCACGTTTGAAATCATCACCAGTTTTCGTTAACTGTTCATCAAGTGATTTACTATCAACACGAATTCCCATTGATGATAATTCGAATGAAGCTTGTAGTACTGGGTGCCAGAATAAAATGTCACCGTTTAATTTCCAATCGTCGTAATCAGCTGCGCGTCCATCGTGCTTTTCACCTGAACGGAGTGCATCACCAATTCCAATAATAAAGACTGCACCATGTTCTTTCGCAATTGCATGTTCACGATCTTTCGGTGTTAACTCTGGATATTTGTCTTCTAGTTCGTGGGAAGTAATGAAAACAACCTCTTCTGGTAAATATTTTCCAAGGAACGGATATTTTTCAAATAAGTGATCCTCTAAATCTTTGAATATTCCATAAATTGTTCGTACTGTTTCTTGTAAGTAATCTACAGTGCGCCATTCTTTTTGAACGATTTTTTCCCAATCCCATTGGTCAACGTAAATGGAATGTGTTGCATCAAGTTCTTCATCACGACGAATCGCGTTCATGTTTGTATATAAACCTTCACCAGCTTCATATCCGTATTCATGTAATGCGAATCTTTTCCACTTCGCTAGTGAATGCACAATTTCTAATTCTTCTCCTGAATGTAACATATCAAATTCAATTGGACGTTCTACACCGTTTAAGTGATCGTTTAATCCTGATTTCTTCGTTACGAATAATGGTGCAGATACGCGGAATAGTTCAAGGCGTTTTGCTAATTGGTCCTCGAAAAATGTTTTAACTTCCTTAATTGCGATTTGAGTCTCTCTTACTGTCATTAATGATTGATACATGGTGGTTTCCTCCTAAAATGTTTGGATGTTGTGAAAAGAAGCCAACAAAAAAAGCCCTTCTTTCCCAAAAAACTGGGACGAAAGACTTTGGTTCCGCGGTACCACCCAAATTAGCAACAGAGGTTGCTCACTTATACAGTACGGAGATTAAAATCTCGATACTGTTCTTCTTGTAACGGCGAAGTTCCCGGCTAAGTCTACTTTCCTAAAAAGGATTTCGGTTAGCGACTCCAGGAGGTTCTTCATAATAGGCTTCGTATCAGGCTCACACCGTCCCTGACTCGCTTTAACTACATCCTACTACTACTCGTCCTTTCATAGTCGTTTTGTTGTCACATCTCTGAAACATTTTATTAATGATTATTCTATACAAAAAATAGATAAAGTCAACAAAAAGTTTTAAAATATTTTTCAATTCTTTATTTTATGCCTTTACCGACTGTTCTTAATATAACATTTTTATTTCCTTTGTCTCTTCAATCCAAAAAACATTTCACTAATTGAAACTAACATATATACAACAACTAGTGTGATTGTTCGAAAAATAGAATCCGCAGTATTTCTTATTATTTTCATTTTCTTTATAATTCCTTTCAGTTTACCCGCAATTTCATGATATACTATAGCATTCAAGCAGTTTGTTTTTACTTAAAGCAAGCATAGTCATTTATCGATAGTATTTTTCTAAAACATTGGCTATTATCAAATCAGATTTTTTATATAACGGAGTGATCATATGAGTAAAACGAAAGCAAAACCGAAAAAAGGTGTAGGACAAGGTACAGGAAGTAAAGGATGGAACCGTTGGCAATCAAGTGCGAAAAAGAAAGCTGCAAAGCCATACAAAAGTAAAGGTACAAAGAAATAAAATAAATAGTGGGAGATGAACAACTCCCACTGATTAAAGTTTCACTTTATCTCTTTACTTTGTACAAAACAAAATATAATTATTACAACAAAAAAGCTATGCTTTCATCTCTGTGAAAGCATAGCTTTTTCCATATTAAATCATAAGAATATCACGGATTTCTTCCTCCGTAATAGAAGATAACTTCTCTTCTCCTGGCTCGATAATTTCAGCGATTAAGTTTTTCTTACTCTCTTGTAACTCGTGCATTTTTTCTTCAATTGTTCCGTGGGCTACTAACTTAATAACTTGCACTGTATTTTTTTGTCCCATTCGATACGCCCTATCCGCTGCTTGTTGTTCAACAGCTGGATTCCACCACAAGTCGTACAATATAACTGTATCTGCACCTGTTAAATTTAGTCCTGTGCCACCTGCTTTTAACGAAATAAGAAATAGATCCCCTTCTCCTTCGTTAAACCGATTGCATAGCTCTACACGTTCTTGCGCTGGTGTACTCCCGTCTAAATAAAAGTATGGAACTGCTTGACGATTTAATTCACGTCCGATTATCGAAAGCATCTTCGTAAATTGGGAAAAGATAAGAATTCTCTTTCCTGTACTTCTACATTCCTCCAAAATTTCTAGCAGCTGATCAAATTTAGCTGAACTACCTTTATAGTCATCAACAAACAAAGCAGGATGACAACAAATTTGCCGTAGTCTCGTTAAACCAGCTAAAACCCGAATTTTATTTTTACGTAACGTATCTTTATCCAAATGTTTTAACGTTTCTTCTCTTAACTTTGCTAAATAAGCTGCGTAAAGCCTCTTTTGATCTGGTAAAAGTTCTGATGATTGTAAGTGCTCAATTTTTTCTGGGAGTTCGTGTAATACATCACCCTTTAACCTTCTTAACACGAATGGTTTTACCCGCTTCGCAATATCTTCTCGTCTTAAATCACCGAACTCTTTTCTTCCCGGTAATAATTCTGGGAAGACAACGTGGAAGATAGACCATAGCTCTTCTAATGAATTTTCTACAGGTGTTCCTGTTAATCCAAAACGGTACTCCGCCTGCACTGTTTTTACCGCTCTTGCAGTTTGCGTCGTATGATTTTTAAATGCTTGTGCTTCATCAAGAAATAGCGTATGAAATGGCTGCGCATATAACCTTATATCTCTTCTCAGTAAAGGATATGACGTAATTACTACATCAAATTTCGTTATACCTTTTAAAATTTTTCGGCGCTCTGCTTGATTTCCATCGGCAATAACTGCTCTAATATGTGGAGCGAATTTTTTTAACTCGCTAAGCCAGTTGTAAACGAGGGACGACGGAGAAACAACTAATATAGGCAGTTTCTTCTCTCGAATTTCCGGCAAAACAGAGTCTATAAAAGCAATACTTTGCAACGTTTTCCCCAGTCCCATATCATCAGCTAAAATGCCGCCAAAACGATAATAGGCAAGTGTTTTCATCCACTGGAATCCGTATGTTTGATACTCTCTCATTATCGCATCTAAGCCACTTGGCACCGCAAACTTCAGCTTTTTAGGATTTTGAATGTTCTCTACCAATTCTTGAACAGACTCATCTAAACTTAATACGTTTCCTTCTTGCAGTGAATTCATCCATTTCACACTACGAATAAGAGGGACATCTATTTCTTCGCCCTTTAAAAATTCTTTTCGAATACTAGATTCTTTTATAAACTGATTAATATCATTAAACTCTTTACTCTCAAGTGATAGTAGAGCACCACTTGCTAAACGATAATATTTTCGTTTCTCCTCAAGAGCGACTAATACCCCTTTAATTTCTGCCTCTGGAATACCTTTTATATCAAAGCGGAATGATAACCAATCAATTCTCTCTTTCCTTCTAACTCTTATAAGAGGAGCTGTGTCTCCCTTATGAATTCGTAATTTGATGGCTGACGTCGCATAAATATCAACTAAACCTTTTAACGTTGGAACAGCATGATATAAAAAGTTATACTCAGCTTCTTCATTATGCATAAAATAACCGCCTTCCGTTTTCGCGAAGGCACTTTCACTCATAATGTCTAAAATCTCTTTTTCCTTTTTCTCATCACGATTAAAAACAGATGGCTGCCCATCCTCTTCTAACGGATTAATCACGACGTTTCCATAATGAAATTCGAGACCTGCTAACAAACGATTTTTCACTCGATCTAAATACAATTTTGCTTTTAGCGAAGGCGTTTCCACACAATCTGATACTACCTCATCTATTCGCACAGTTCCTAGCTTCATTAACCCTGGTACAACTTTTGCTACAAAGTGCTCCATCTTATCTGCTGGAATATACAATTGGTTACTACTAGAACGATTCATCATTTTTTGTAATTCGATAAGTCGCTTACAATCCTCAGCATTCAACTGATACAGTTTCCCTCCAAATAGAGCATAACTATACGTATCCAGTACTTCTACTTGTTGTAAGCCGTCAATATAAAGTGTAAACCCACCGTTACTCCCTTTATTAAACTCAAAATGTAAAGGAAGTAGCCCTTTTGAAATTTGTAAACCGTGAAAAGATTTTCCATCTTGATTAAGTCCCACAAACTCAACTTTAGAAAGTAAAGAAAGCATATCCTTCCATGAAGCTGGCGGTATTAAAATCATACTATCATCTTGTTTTGCATGTACTTCCAGTGTATCCTCATACATTTTTTCATTATGATAAATTTTAATGAGCTGCTGAATAATCGCATCCGTTTCTTGCTTAAAGCTATGTACATCCGGTGTATATGTAAATTTATTCGAACAATTATAGGACTCTCTTTTCTCCACATTGGAAAGAAATTCTCTAATATGATTTACAAAATACATCTTGGCGAGTTTAAACTGAATACCTAGCAGTGCCCCACCATTTTTCGTAACTACTGGCGTACATATAAATTCAACATGAAGTATTTCACGTGTATCAAAACGGTGTTGTTTACTTTTTGGTCTTAATGGTTTTTCTGCAAATAAATGAAACATCCCGCTTGTTAATTGATCATTTCCACTCATATTCCCGCTACTAATAGGCACCATTCCACCGGTTTGCTGATTATAATTTATTTGTATCAATACTGCCGCAACATGTTGACAGTATGTTTGAAAAGACGCTAACGAAGGACAACTACATTTCGCAACAACATCACCTTTTTTAGCTTTTTCTACTGTAACATGAAAATCTTCGTTCCCTTTTACCGTCGCTTCGCAAATTTCTTTATTTTCATCATAATGATTTATTATTACTTTATTTGATTTATAATAAGCTTCGCCTCTTTTATATGAGGTTTCTCCGCATACTTCTTTAATAATCGATTTATTTAATGTAAAACCCATTGTTTTGACACTTCCTTACTTTAAAACCAGTTTCTCTTAACTAACATTTTACATGCTCCAAGAGAAAATATAAAATGTAGATTTAATAAAAAAAGATGCTTGTATATAAGCACCTTTTTTCACTCTATCTCCATCAACCTTTTCGCCTCAAAATACAACACTTGAATAAATTTCTTCGTATTAATTCGTATATGGCCAGAAGTTGCTACTTCATCCTTTGTCATTTCTGTCATTCGTTTTCTAACTACAGTGAAATCAAAAAATTTCGGAGCATAGCTTTCAAATTTCGGATTTGAAAAGTCTGTTAATCCAAGGGAAGCTAAGTGATTTAACGATTGATAAATCGCTCTACGTACCCTTTGTTCAGATGCTTTTCTCTCCTTATCTATATCTGCATCTGAAGCTATATTCTCTAATTTTCTTATAGTTATATGGTGAAAGATATCTTTTAGCGCAGGAAATCCAAATTCAAACGTTTGCTCTTTTTCTTGTCCATATAAATATTCCAACATACTAAGTAAATCTTTACTTCCATTCTCTCCCGCAATACCGAGTTCTGATAATAAATAGCGCCCTGAATCTGCTATTCTTTTTCCTTCCTGCATTGGCTCATTTCGAACTTGCGGCTGTTCCCACTTAAAAACGTTATTCAATGATTTTTGAATATCATGTATAGAGCGCTCTAAACGAATACGTTCCATTACTTTACGTACAACAGATATAACCTCAATTTTATTTAATGGTTTAGTAATATAATATTCAACACCAAGTGTATACGCCTCACCAATAAGCTGTTTCGATTCAACTTGAGAAATCATGATGATTTTCCCTGAAAAAGAGGACGCAATATGGCGAACTGTTTCAATCCCGTCTCGCATTGGCATTAATAAATCAATAAATAAAATATCTACTTTTTTAAAATTTAGTTGGTCGGCTTCAATAAAAGCTCCGTCTTCCGATTCTCCAATTACTTCCCCAAGATCACCATCTTCAATAATTTGTGAAAGCATAGAGCGGAAAACTTCATCATCATCTACGATATAATAAAACAACTTCATTCTCCTTCCCGCTTTAAACTGCACTCCGGTAAACAAACGACAAACTTACACCCTCCGCCAGTTTCTCGGTCTTCTAATCTCACTTCTCCTCCGAGCTCTGTTACCATTTCGTTTATGTAAGAAAGTCCAATTCCTGTTGATGGTGTTCCCGTTTGATCATACTTTGAAGTAAATCCAGGCTTAAATACTAATTTCTTATATTTTTGTGCAATACCAGGTCCATCATCAATTACTTCAAAGAATATATGGTTATCAAGTTTATATAACTTAATAATAATAACGCCATTATCCGCAATTGCTTCAACTGCATTTGCAACTAAATTATTAAAAATTGATAAGACCGTGTACACATGATATTCTGCATGCTCACCTTCTATATGTTTAGAAAAACGTATATCTTTTCCCAACATTTCAGCGTACTTCTCATTTATTCTCACAATCATTTCCGCAAGCTCATGTCCTTCTACATACTCAGCCACATTTTTATCTAATAACAGTTTAGATAACCCTGCAAAAATTCTTTGATTATCCTTTTTTATTTCATGTACTTCTCCCGCTATTTTCAATGCTGTTTTACTACTCGAATCATCGTTCGCTTGTAAATTCCGATATAATTGATACGCTGTTTGTGTAATTAACTCCGCATTTTGTAACGTTTTTTTCAAATGAACAGATTCCACATATAAGTTAGAAAGATGCAGCAACATTTTTTCATTTTCTTTTCGCACTTGTGATTCTTTTAATTTTGTTTCATACAAGTTCATCATATTTAAAAAACCAAGCGCAAAGAAACTACGAAAAATAGCAATAATAATTAGTTTATTCACTTCAGAAACTGTTATCGTTGTCCCCAGCACTAACATATGATAAAACGCAAGTTCAGACATACTTGCGATAATTTCAATTGTAATTCCAAGACATCCTATCACAATTGGCTTCTGATGAAACTTATTCACCCTACAAAGCGAAAAAAGACTTCCATAAATAAAATAATAAAAGAACACAGGATAACGCAAATAAAATGATTCTGTCATATGGAATGAACCTTGCAATACCCAGTCAAGACATACACGAAATAAGACTACAGATATACCTACAAGAATACCTGCAGCTGCTGCTGGCACTCTTCTTAAAAATAGTAATAAAAAGAAGAAAAGCGGTGTCCCGAAACTAACACGAAACATATCATTAAAAGGATGAAAATTCAGCTCTCCAGCAATCGGAACAACAACCATTAATATAATTAAAAGATACATATCTTTCTTCCATAATTGATTCCAATTCAAAGGTGCCACTTCCTATGCTTTTTTCAATTGTAAAAGTGAAAGCCCGCTTATAATTATAAACGGGCTTTATTTCTATATTCTAACCTTTTCTACCGCTTTTATTTGGCGATACTCCGGTTCCCATATTGCTTCTTTTACTGCAATCTTAATATCGTCATCACTTAAGTTCTCTCTAGCAACACCTTCTGCAACTGCGACTTTCGCTACTTCAATCGCAACCAGTTCAGAGATATTACGTAACTCTTCAACTTCTGGCAAAATAGGCGCTCCTGGCTGACTTGTATCTACCATACTTGCAACTGCTTCTGCTGCTGCTGCGAACATTCCATCCGTCATGACGCTTGCACGAACAACAATTGTACCAAGACCTAGTCCTGGGAAAATAAGTGCGTTATTTGACTGTCCAATCACATACGTTACACCGTTATATGTAACCGGTTCAAACGGACTTCCTGTTGCAACTAATGCTTTTCCTTCTGTCCACTCGATTAAATCTGCTGGTTTCGCTTCAGCAAGTGGCGTTGGATTCGACATTGGTAAAATGATTGGTCTTTCTACGTGAGAAGCCATTTCTTTAATAATTTCCTCTTTAAATGCGCCTGCAACAGTAGATGTACCAATTAAAATTGTCGGTTTTACATGTTTCACAACTTCAGCAAGTCCGATAGCATCATTTTGTTTCCAATCACTTACTTCAGCTTCTTTTCTTGCATATGGAATTTGGAAATCAAGAAGATCTTCCATATTATCTGTAACCAACCCATTACGGTCAATACACCAGAAACGATTATGTGATTCTTCGTCTGATAAGCCGACACGAACCATTGCATCTCTTACTTGATCTGCGATACCGATTCCAGCCGTACCAGCACCAAACACAACTACACGGTGTTCACTTAACGGTACACCAGAAGCTTTTACTGCCGATAATACAGCAGCAAGTGAAACTGCCCCTGTACCTTGAATATCATCATTAAATGTACAAATGTCATGACGATATTTATCTAAAATTTTTCGTGCATTTCGAGAACTGAAGTCTTCCCAATGTAGAAGTGCTTTCGGGAATTGTTTATTTACCGCTTGAACAAACGTATCAATAAATTCATCGTAAGCTCCACCTGTTATACGAGGGTGACGATTTCCAATATAAAATGGATTGTTTAATAATTCCTCACGATTTGTACCTACATCTAAAATTACCGGTAATACACGGCTAGGATCGATTCCAACTGCGGCCGTATATACAGCCAATTTCCCGATTGCGATGTTAATTCCACCAACACCCCAATCACCAATTCCTAATATACCTTCTCCATCCGTTACAACGACTAAATCAATGTTTTCAGCTGTTGCACCGATATTTGCAAATGCATCTTCAATACCTGATGGATCGTTAATTGATAAATAAATGCCACGTGGTTTACGGTATTCATGACTATATCTTTGAATTGCTACACCTACAGTTGGTGTATATACAATCGGTAACATTTCACGTAAATGCTCTGTTAAAATACGATAAAATAACACTTCATTTCGATCATGTAACGCTGTTAAGTATACATTCTTTAATAAATCATCCGGCTGAGAACTAAATTGTTCATACGCTCGGCGTGCTTGTTCTTCTAACGTTAAAACCGCTGGCGGTAATAACCCTTTTAAACCTAACTCTTCTCTTTCCTCTTGTGTGAAAGCTACCCCTTTATTTAAAAGTGGTGTTGATAATACTTCTGCTCCTCTTAATGTTGTTTCTAATGCACCATTAGAAGCCACTGTAAACTTACTCATAACATCCCTACCTCTATTCATATATAGCATTTCTATATTGTAAACAAAAAAGAGGGGATTGTCCCCCTCTTCTTTTAATTTTTCTTTAAAAGAGTTGCTCCTGCAATCCCTGGGTGTGTCATTTCGAATGGATCTAGAATTAACTCTAATTCTTCTTGTGACAATACACCATTTTTCACACATAGTTCTCGAACGGATTGCCCTGTCGCAATTGCTTCTTTCGCAACGCGAGCTGCTGCTTCATAGCCGATATGAGGGTTCACGGCTGTAATAATTCCTACACTCTTCTCAACGTACTCTTTTAAGCGATCTTCATTCGCTTCAATTCCTTTTAAGCAATTATCTGTAAAGGCACGGAAACCGTTATTCATAATGCTAATAGATTGAAGTAAGTTGAAAACAAGTACTGGTTCCATAACATTTAATTCTAATTGTCCTGCTTCTGAAGCAAGGCAAATTGTATGGTCGTTACCAATTACTTGGAACGCAATTTGATTAATTACTTCTGGCATAACAGGGTTTACTTTCCCTGGCATAATAGATGAACCTGGTTGACGAGCTGGTAGCATAATTTCCGCTAATCCAACGCGTGGACCTGATGCCATTAGACGAAGGTCGTTCGCAATTTTAGACATGTTCATCATACATACTTTAAGTGCTGCAGATACTTCAGTGTACGCATCCGTATTTTGAGTTGCATCTACTAAATCTTCTGCACCAACAAGTGGTAGTTCACTAATTGTAGCTAAATGTTTTACAACTGCTTCAATATATTCTGGATCTGCATTTAAGCCTGTACCAACTGCAGTTGCTCCCATATTTACTTCATATAAATGTTGACGTGATTGCTTGATACGTTTCATGTCACGTTCAAGTACGCGGGAGTATGCTTTAAATTCTTGTCCAAGACGAATTGGCACAGCATCTTGTAAATGTGTACGACCCATTTTAATAACATGATCGAACTGTTCTGCTTTTAATCCAAATACATCATGCATATAACCCATTGTTTGTAATAAGCCTTCTAATGCATTTAATGTTGCAATATGAATCGCTGTTGGGAATGCATCGTTTGTTGATTGCGCCATATTTACATGACTGTTTGGACTAATATAATCATAGTCTCCCTTTTCCATTCCTAATAATTCAAGGGCACGATTGGCAATGACTTCATTTGCGTTCATATTCATTGAAGTACCTGCACCACCTTGAATTGGATCAACGATGAAATGATCATGCCATTTCCCCTCAAGGATTTCTTGTGATGCTTCTGCGATAGCACCACCCTTTTTCAATTCCAATCTTCCTACATCTGCATTAGCAAGTGCTGCCGCTTTTTTTACAATTGCTAACGCTTTAATTAAACCTTCATGGACTTTGTATCCTGTAATCGGGAAATTCTCTACTGCACGCATTGTTTGTACACCGTAGTACGCATAATTTGGTACTTCTTTTTCACCTAAAAAATCTTTTTCGATTCGTACTCCATTTTTAACTTCAGTTAATGTTGCCATGATTACTCACTCCTTAACAATCTCTTACGCTGCTTTTGTTTGTTTGACCGTTTCTACATATTGTTTTGCTTTCTCATCATCGAATTCGCCTTCCCACTTCGACATAACAATGGCAGCTAATGCATTTCCTAATACATTGACAGCTGAGCGAATCATATCTAAAATGCGGTCAATTCCCGCAATTAATGCGATGCCTTCTAGCGGTAAGCCCATTGATCCTAACGTCGCTAATACAACAACGAATGATGCACCCGGAACTCCCGCCATACCTTTGGATGTTAACATGAGAACGAATAATAGCGTTATTTGCTCCGTCAGTGACATGTGTACACCGTACATTTGTGCAACAAACAATGCCGCTAACGCTTGATAAATAGCTGATCCAGTCAAGTTAAATGTATAACCTGTCGGAATTACGAAAGAGGCAACTGCCTTTGGACAACCGAACTCTTCCATTTTTCTCATTATATTAGGTAAAACAGCTTCTGAACTTGCTGTCGTAAATGAAAGAATAAGTTCTTCTTTTAAAATTTTCATTAATGTAAAAATATTTACTCCAACCATTCGCGCATTAATACCTAATACAATCACAACGAATAGTATAACAGTTACGTATACAGCTAGCACTAGTTTTCCTAAAGGAAGTAGTGTTGCTACACCAAATTTTGCAACCGTAACAGCAATTAATGCGAATACACCAAATGGTGCGAATTTCATCACTTGATTTGTAACCCAGAACATCGCTTCGAGCACACCTTCAAAAAAGTTAAAAACAGGCTTTCCTTTTTCTCCGATTGCTGCAACTCCTAAACCGAATAGTACTGAGAAGAATATAATCGGTAATAAGTCACCTTGTGTAATAGACTCAAATATATTTTTCGGCACAATATGAACAATCGTTTCTGCAAAGCCTTTCTTCTCTGTTGCATCTGCCGTTTGTTTATAAGAAGAAATATCACTTTGCTGTAAATTACTCATATCAACGCCAGTACCTGGTTGGAATATATTCGCTGCAAGTAATCCCATTAAAATAGCAATCGTCGTAATAATTTCGAAATAAAGAATTGTCTTACCGCCCAGTTTCCCAAGCTTTTTCATATCGCCTACACCAGCTACCGCAACAATTAATGCTGAAATAACAATTGGTACTACAATCATCTTAATTAAGTGAATAAATATATCCCCAATTGGTGTGATATAAGAAATCGCCGTTTTATTGCCATAAAAGATTGCCCCTACTACAATCCCTAAAACAAGCGCGACAAAAATTTGTGTTGCCAATCCGAATTTTTTCATTTATGTTCATCCCCTTCATGCGAACGCTTTCAATTTGAATTTATAAAAGCTACTCACACATCATATAAGCGAACCTACAAAATCATACAAAAACCTACAAGTTCGTCACAAAAAATTCAAATTTATTTCTTATAATATTCATTGACACTTTTTTATAAAAAAGAAATAAAATAACCTTGATAAAACATCAGATTATTTCGTATAATCTAAAAGATATACGTATTCTAAATAAATGGGGATGAAAAGGAGTGGATGTTATGAAAAATCACGTGAAGAAGTTCATCATATCTATTTCTTTTCTATTTCATTTTCTTACGAAGGAACAAAGGCATTCGCCTTTGTTCCTTTTTTATTGCAATCTATATAGGGGGAATTGTTATGAAACCATATAAACGCGTCCTAATTAAACTAAGTGGCGGCGCACTTGCTGATCAATCTGGAAATAGCTTTAACTCCAAACGATTAGAACATATCGCAAACGAAATAATATCCATTATTGACCTAGATATCGAAGTATCCATTGTCATCGGCGGCGGTAACATTTTCAGAGGTCATCTAGCTGAAGAATGGGGAATTGATCGTGTAGAAGCTGATAATATCGGTACGCTAGGTACGATTATTAACAGCTTAATGCTTCGCGGCGTTTTAACAAGTAAAACAGATAGAGAAGTACGCGTTATGACTTCCATCCCTTTTAATGCAGTAGCTGAACCATATATTCGCCTACGTGCAGTACATCATTTAGATAACGGTTATGTTGTCATATTCGGTGGTGGTAACGGGCAACCATTCGTTACGACAGATTACCCAAGTGTACAAAGAGCCATTGAAATGAATAGCGACGCCATTTTAGTCGCAAAACAAGGAGTAGACGGTGTCTTTACAAGTGATCCGAAACATAACAAATCAGCGAAAATGTACAGTAAACTGAACTATAACGATATTGTTAGGCAAAACATACAAGTAATGGATCAAGCAGCTTTATTGCTTGCTCGAGATTATAATTTACCGGCACACGTCTTTAACTTTGATGAGCCTGGCGTTATGAAAAGAATTTGTTTAGGTGAACATGTTGGGACGTTGATTAATGATGATGTTTCGATGCTTGTGCATGAAAAATAGTATTTTTCATTAACAAAGGGTGCCTTTTATAGACACCCTTTGTTCGTTAATCGTCACAAATAAAAATCAACCCATCCAACTACTTTCTCCTTACAACGCTCCCAGAAAGATAAGTTGTCAAAAAATTCTTCTGTCATCTCTTTCGAATCATCAATGTCTTGCGTTAACGCCGCATTCACTTGCGCTATAATAGATCCACCATGAATATACAAATTCATCTCATCATTTATATAGAAGCTACGCGCAGTAAAGTTTGTAGTACCGATAACAGTTAATTCATTATCAATAAGCATTAACTTTCCATGAAACATCCCTTTTTTATAACCGTATACCGTAATCCCATTATTAACAGCTTGACGGATGTAAGGGTATGCAGCCTCTTTAATGAGAGGAATATCTGGTTTATATGACCATAGTATTTTTACTGTAACACCACGTTTTTGCGCTCCAATTAAAGCATTCATTAATTCTTTATTTTTCGCTATAAAATAAGGTGTTGTAATTACAATTGAATGCTTCGCTTGTTTTATTAACTCTACATATTTTTCAGCGACATGATGCCCATTGTAACTAACCATAGTATGTAACGTGTTCCCTTTACTAGCCTTATTCGTACTCCTCTTTATATCTTCTTTCGCATCTCGTTTCCAATCTAAAGCGAATTGCTCTTCTAAATCTTTTGCTCCTTCTCCTCTGAGTCGTACATGATAATCACGCCAGTATCCAAATTTCTTATCTTTCCCTAAATATTCATCTCCTATATTAAAGCCACCCGTATAGCCAATTTCCCCATCAATCGTCGTAATACGACGATGATTACGATGGTGAAGTGAATAAAATCCGAATGGCAATTCAGGTTTTCTACTGTATGTAAAATGAACACCACTTTCCTGTAATTCTTTTTTCATCTTTCTTTCAAATGATAAATCATTAATTAAATCAACCGATAAATATACGTTTACTCCTTCTTTCGCTTTCTCTTTTAATAAGTTTAAAAAAGTATGGCTACTTTTATCATCCGACAAAATAAAAAAATAAGTGTAAATGGAACTTTTCGCTTCCCTTATATCAGTAAACAACTGTTTATAAAACGACTTCCCTTCTACATATAATTGAAAGTCACTATAATGAGGTGCATACTCTGTCGGCATATTTTTCCCAGCTTCCATTTTCCTTCCTAAAGTAACATCGATATGCATCCAAATTAAAATAAAAACGAAAATAGCAATAATAATAGAAGTAACTCGCAATATTTTTTTAATCATTTTGATTTCCTTCCGCTCATATTACTTACTATTTCGTAGTGTTTCATTAAATTATTTTTTCATACGAAATGTCTTTCTTACTTTTATTTGCGAATACAAAAAGGCGTGGCATTACGCCACACCTTTTCATTAAATGAAGTTCCTTGCATCATTATTTCTTCCAAATTTATAAATAGCAATTAAGAAGAATGCTATCGCAAAAGCAAATAAGATTAAAATATTTAAATACAACTCAGAAAATGGAATGCCTTGCTGTAGTTTTGAAATCGTATCTAGTAACCAACGCTGCGGAAGGAAATCAGCTACTTTTTGTACTGCTTTCGGCATAATGTCGTACGGGAAATAACATCCAGCAAGTAAACATGTTGGTACTATTACTATATTTTGCATTGCATTTGAAGCAGTTGAACTTTTTGAAAAAGACACAATGACTAACGATAAACCAATTGCAATTAAAGCGAATATCATAAGCACACCAATCATAACTATGAAAGGCATATTTATAGTTGTGTGAAAAACATTCGTCATAAAGAATACTGCAATTACAATTTGTACTGTTAATATCATCATATTTACTGCGACATTAGATAATATAAATTTCTTTCCGTCAATCGGCGTTGATAATAATCTAAAATACGTTCTGTTCTCTTTTTCTTTTAAAATAAATCCTGATAAGTTCACTGCTGAAAATAACATAAACATAATAAGATAACCCATCGTTTGATTTGTCATATCTTTATTTTTTGAAGTATCTTCAAGTGTCTCAGACTTTACTTTAAATGAACTTTTTTGATAACCAGCGTACATACTATTAAACGTACTTTGATCGGCCCCTGCCACTTTACTAATCGCAGCGATGTTATCAACATAGTTATATAAATACGATTTTATAAATCCTGTTACTTGATCGCCTTTAATCGATGAAATCTCAATATGACTCGGTTTCCCTTCTCGAACACTTTCAGAAAAACCAGACTGTAATGTAATAACACCATCAAGTTTTTTTGAAGTGAGTTTATCTTCCACTTCAGATTCCTTAATTTTACTAACATTTACATGATTGAGTCCTTCTAAAAATTTCACTGTATCATTTGCGATAGGTTGATTTTCTTTATTTATAACCCCAATATTTAACGTTCCTTGCCCTACATTCCCATATATCGAAAAGGAAATGAGCGTTCCTATTATCGGCAAGCTAATAATAATGAGTAGCCCCTTTTTATTTTTCAGAAGCACAGATAACGTTTTTTGTATGAGCCATAAAATATCTTTCATACTATAGCCCCTCCCGTCTACGTAATGCAATAATCGCAATTAATAAGAAGATTGCTGAAATCCCAAGATTTAAAGATATTACCGGCAGTGCCGCTCCTACATCATTTGCATAAATGATTTTCATAATAGCTGTGTTTGCCCACGTTAATGGTGATAAATTCGTAACGGAATTTTCTTCCACTACGAAATACGCACCACCAAAAATAGAAGCTAATTGCACAACAACCATAATAATCGCTCTAGATGCCTCACCTGTTTTTGTAATATATCCGATTCCTAAACCGAAGCTAATTGCTAAAAAGACTTCTGTTAGTAAAATAATAAATATGATTCCAATATGGTCGCCCCAATTCGCTTGAAAAACAAATTTACTAAATAAAACGACAAGTAATAGACAAAGTGCATTCGCTACAAGACTACCGAGCACTTTCCCAATGAAAATTTCAGCCTTACTTATAGGTGCTGCAATTAAACGATCTCCTGTTTTACGTATTCGTTCTCCTCTAATTAAAAAACTCGCCCCCATTGCAGCGTACAGTGCAATCATCGTCGTCATTACAACCGCATAGTAATCCATAGAACCTGGTTTTTTAGCCGCTTGTAAAGATGTTTCTTTAATATAATCATTATGATTTCCGTTTGAAATAACTGCGCTAACCTTACTCGGATCTACTTTTGCAACTTCGGCCACTACGTTGTACTTATCAACAAATGTTGTAAGCATGCCTTCCACAATACTTCCCTCAATACTACTTTTGTCACTTCCATAAAATTTTGCACCATCTTTATTTAACTCTACATAAGCAGCATATTTATTTTGCTTCACTTCTTCTTTCCCATCTATACCTTCGGAAGCTTTTTTAAAATGAATACCTGATTTATCGACTTCTTTCGTAAATGCTTCAAATAATTGAGAAAACGTGCTACTTGCTTCATCTTTATATAGCACTTGTATATCCTTAAACGATTGACTATCGCTATTAAATGCATTCGTTAACGCTGTTCCTAACACAAGCATAAGTACAATCGGAAATGCTAACATAAAAACTAAAGTTCTTACGTCCCTGAAATCTCTTTTAATGTGCATCACTGCAATGTTAAAGATGTTCAATTGATGAACCTCCCTTTACCTTTTCTTCATTTACCTTTATTTATCTCGTAAGTTTCTTCCGGTTAACGTAAGAAATACTGTCTCTAAGTTTGGAGCCTGCTCCTCTAACGAACGAATTTCAATGTCATGATTAATGAAATGCTGAATAATTTTATTTAAATTATTTAATCCTGCATCCGAGTTTACCTTGATTACGTTATCTTCAATTTGAACAGCTTTCACACCATTTATCTCTTTTAAATTTTCTACATCTAAATTTTCTACTGACTTTACTTCAATCCAAATATCTTTCGTATCTGTAATAATCGCTTTTAACTGTTCTTTCGTTCCTTCTGAAATTACTTTACCGTGATCGACAATTGCTATTTTCGTACAAATCTCTTCTACTTCTTCCATGTAGTGACTCGTATAAATAATCGTACTTCCCATTTCATTTAATTTTCGGACAGACTGAAGAATGTAGTTCCTTGACTGCGGATCAATTCCAACTGTCGGTTCATCCATAATAATTAACTTCGGTCTATGAGCGATTGCACAAGCGATATTCAGTCTTCGTTTCATCCCGCCAGAAAAGTTTTTCGGATAACTTTTATGTTTATCACTAAGGCCTACAAATTGAAGTGCTTCCTCTACTCTCGCTTTTAGCTCGGCTCCTCGTAATCCATACAATCCAGCAAAGAATTTCACATTTTCATAGGCAGTTAACTCTTCATAAATCGCAATATCTTGCGGAACGATACCGATATTCATTTTCGCAAATCGATTATGTTTCTTTATATTTTTTCCTAGTATGCTAATTTCACCTTCATTACTTCTTAACAAACCAGCAATCATATTAATTGTTGTACTTTTACCAGCACCATTTGATCCTAAAAAGCCAAATATCTCTCCTTCTTTAATAGATAAAGACATATTATCTACTGCGATGAAGTCACCAAATTTTTTCGTTAAATTTTTAATTTCCAATGTATTCATCATTTCACCCCTATTTCGGTTTCTCTGCTTTTATTATAAACAAAAAGAATGAACCTGCTCAGTGCAGAAGTTCACCCTTTTCACATGAGATTATTCACTTTTTTCATATGAGATGATTCATCCTCGTCTCATCCTCTTATATCGGCAATAACATTGTTACTGAAAAACCACTTGTTCCATCTACAATAATTTTTCCGTTTACAGACGCTGTTCGCTCCTCCATCCCCATAATACCGAGACCTTTCTTAACAAGAGCTGCACCTTTACCATTATCCTTCACTTGTACTTTCACCATCTTGTTCAGTACATGAATATCGATTGAAATGACTGTCGCATCAGCATATTTCATCGCATTTGTTAACGCCTCTGTAACGTTTTCACCGATAATTTTCCACTGAATGGGAGAAATCATATCTAAGTTACCTTTATAAACGAAAGGAATATTCATATCATGCTTACCGGCAAATTCCTCTATGAATAATTTCATACGATGAATGCCAATTTGCTCAGTTGATGGCTTCATATTTTTTAATGTAATCCGAATGCTTTCAATTCCATCTTTTGAAATATGAATGGCATTTTGTAATAACTCCGCAGATTTTTCTTTATCTATTTCCATTAATCTCTTTGCTGCTTCCATTTGAATTAGTGCACCTGTCATTGAGTGACCGATTTTATCATGAATTTCTTGAGATAGTCGATTTCTTTCCTCTAATTTAAATGTGTATTCAGATTGCCTTATGTAATCTTTATTTTCATTTAAGCTTTTCGTAAGTCTTTGTATGTCTTTTCTCATTTTATCATTTTGCATTTCTAGTTTTAATAATCGTGCTATATAGCGATGAGCTATCGTTAAGGAAAAAAAACAAAATGCACTAATAAGTCCATACGTCATTTGAATACCTTCACCTATAAAAATAATAGGAAGAATCATAATGAAAAAGATTAACCATTTCTTTTTTATGTAATAATTTGCAATTTCATATAAGTTCAAAGGTAAAAACAAAATAAAAAACGGATGAACCTTCCATGTAAATAACATAACTACGCCAATTGACACACAAGTTAATATGTTTTTGTACGTATCTTTTTTAAATATAGAGATCAACACATTGACAGAAAGATATAAAAGCAAAGTAAGTATAATCCACGGTAAGTTCGTAACATTTAAATGAATGTAGCTAAACACTATATATAAAAAGACAATAAGTTTACTTACAGTTAACCAAAATTCCATAACATTAATCTACTTTCCCTGTTAAGTAATAAATCGCAATTTGCGTGCGATGTTCTAGTCCAGTTTTCCCTAAAACTGATGTAATATAATTTGCAATCGTTCCTTCAGATATGAAAAGTTGCTTCGAAATTTCTTTATTTGAGAAACCTTTCGCAATTAATGCGATAATACTAAGCTCTCTTTCTGTGAAAAGGCTCTTATCAATTTTAGATTCTTCCTCTTTACTTTCCATTAAATTAGACTTAATTTTATCAAGCACTACATCTTGCATAACAGTTTGACCGTTATAAACTCCTTTTATCGCATCACGTATACGCTCCGGATCATTATTTTTTAATAAATAACCTTTCGCTCCGTTTTTTACTGCGTCCAAAATATATTCATCATCATCAAATGTCGTTAAAATGAGAGGCTTCGTTTTTGTCTCTTCACAAATTAACTTCGTCGCCTCTACCCCGTTCATGTTTGGCATACGAACATCTAAAAGCGCAATATCAACTTCATACTTTTTACAATACGCTACAGCTTCTTTTCCATCATTTACGGTATCTAATACTTCAAACTCTTCATATGTATTTAAAATAATTTTCATACCTTCTCTAATAAAAGAATTATCATCGGCTATTAATATTTTAATTTTCATGTTTGTTAGTATGGACCTTATCCTACTAACATTCACATCCTTTCTCCATGTAGCATTTCCTCTTTGCTCATTATATACTTCTCTTTACCATTTTTTCACACCTTTTTCATATAGCCCTCCTGCTAAAAATATATTATTCTTTTTTTATAACATGTGTAGGGTGACTTATCATTTCTTACGTCTATATAATAGAATGCGTCAAAAAGGAGGGAGAGACCGATTGAGGAAAAACAATTAGTTGCAAAAGCACAGCAAGGAAGCGAACATGCTTTTCGTATCCTTGTACAAACATATCGTCATTATATTTTTCAAGTTATCTTTTCCATTTTAAGACATGAAGAAGATGCTAAAGATGTTACACAAGAAGTATTCGTAAAAATTCACGCCTCTCTCCCAAATTATCAATTTCGCGGATTAAAAACGTGGATGGCACGTATTGCCACCAATCACGCTATTGATTATAAGAGAAAAAAAGCTAGAGAAAACGAAGAACTCTCCTTATGTAAAGAAACTGCGGAAAATATAAAATCCTCTCATAATATTGAGGCATTATTATTGACGAAAGAGCAAAAATTACTCATTGCTCAAAAACTGCGAGAACTTCCCGACAATTACCGTGACGTCGTTCTCGCACATTACTTAGAAGAAAAAAGTTATCAAGAAATTGCTTTGCAAGAAAATATTGAAGTGAAAACAGTCGAAATGAAACTGTATCGGGCAAGAAAATGGATTAAAAAACATTGGAAGGAGGAAGAGTTTCTATGATGCATTATTCAAAAGAAGATTGGCGCAATTATACATTAGATGTTATATCAAACAATGAACGTGAATCTATGGAAGAACATCTTTATGAATGTGATCATTGTTTAGCACTTTATATGGAAAGTATTGATGAACAACACGAAAACCTTCCAATGATAAATGATGATTCATTTACGAACGAAGTTATGACGCAAATTAATTTTGAAACGTTACAGCCTAATGAAAATATAAAAACAAACTCACTAAAGCGCACAATTATTCACTACATAATTGCGACTGCGGCTACAATTATTTTTATGGTAAGTGGTTTATTCCAGTATATTTTCACAGCGACATCAAATTTCGAGAAATCTTCAAAACATAACGAGTCTTCTATCTCACAACAAATTGTAAACAAATCGGTAGACACATCAAAAAAGGACGGAGGTTCAAAGCATGAATAAAAATCCCTTTTTAGCACTTGTGTTAGGGCTAATTCCTGGGCTTGGACATTTATATTTAAAGAAATTCGGACGATTTATTTTATATAGCGGCGGGGCTTTATTTCTATTTATCTTTGCAGCATTTTGTACAATAGCATTAGGAGCGCGTGATATTGCTTTTCTTTCTCTATTTTTACTAGTCGTGTTATGGGCGATCAATTTATTAGATTTAGTTATCACTATTATTAATCAATCGAAAAAACAAGCAGCCGGAGAATTTACAGAGTCCTCTAAAGAAAGCGAACGATTTTATATCATTCTTCTATCAATCATTCCTGGGCTTGGTCATTTTCAATTAGGACTTATGCAGCGAGGACTTACATTTTTAGTAGCTTGTACAGGAATAGGAAGTATGATTATATTCGTTGCACTCTTAACATCTCAAGAAAGTTTTCTCATCTTCCTTATTACGCTACCTGTTTTATGGATTTATAACTTCTTTGATGTTGTTCAACAACTACAGAAAAAAGAACGCGGAGAGCAACTAGATGACCGTACTATTTTCGAAGAGTTTGAAGAGCACCGAGAACAAGGAAAGAAAAATAAAACATTCGCTTCCATTTTAGCAATGTTTCCTGGAGCAGGACATATGTATTTAGGCTTACAGCGCCGTGGTCTTCAGCTTATGGCAGCCTTTTTACTATCTATTTATTTGCTCGACTTATTAAGACTTTCTGCGTTTTTATTTTTAGTACCAATCATTTGGTTCTATAGCTTTTTTGATGCGTTACAGCAAACTGCAAAATACGGAAAAGAACGTGTAAATGACGAACCTATCATTGACTATTTTATAAATCATCAAAGATGGATCGGTATTGGGTTAATTACACTCGGTGGTTATTATTTATTAGATCAAACAGTCCTTCCTATTTTGAATGACTATTTTGCAACTATATTTAATATTCATCTTAGCGAACTATATTATCGCTATTTCCAAACATCTATCGTTGCTCTCCTTTTAATTGGTGGCGGCTTTAAATTATTACTTGGAAATAAAGAAAACAAAGGTGGTACAAACGAATGAGAACATGGCGCGTTGGAACATTCTCAATGGGGCTCTCCATTATTACATTAGGTTGCTTTTTACTATTTTCAGTCGTAAAAGGAGTTCAAGCATTAGATACATTAACAGCATGGTGGCCTGTTTTACTTATCATACTTGGCGCTGAAATTTTACTATACCTTCTATTTTCTAAGAAGGAACATTCATTTATTAAATATGATATTTTTAGTATTTTCTTTATCGGAGTTTTAGGAAGTGTTGGAATTGCTTTTTACTGCTTATTATCAACTGGATTGCTAGAAGAAGTTCGTCATTCTATTAACACAACTAGACAAACGAGTAATATTCCAGACGGACAACTTGATATACCTGAATCTATCAAAAAAATCGTAGTGGATGCGGGGCATCACCCTCTAACGATAGAGGGAAATAATACAAATCAAATTCATCTTTTTGGAACATATGAAATGACGACAAAGGCAAATGAAAAACCTAATTTAAAACAAGAGGATTTCCTTTCAGTTCAAACGGCTGGAGAAACGATGTATATAACGTTAAAACCATTACCGGTTCAGCATACGTTTTTTAACTTCGCACCACAGGTGAAACAAACACTCGTTCTTCCGCAAAATAAAAATGTAGAGATCCGCGCTTCGAATAACGAACTATCTCTTTATCCAGGTCAATTACAAAATAATTGGTTTGTACAAAACAGTTCAAACGTATCTGTTCATTTAACTAAAGAAAGTGATGTTTCTTTAACAGCCGTAACAAATCAAAAAGAAACTCACGGAAACACACCTTGGGAACAAGTAGAAGATTTAGCGAAAAAAGAAAATAATTCTTCAGAAGAAAATCCAGAATTAAATGGGCAAGAACATTGGTATAAAAACTCGATAAAAACAGGAAATGGAACGTACAAATTAAATATTGAGAAAGCTTATAATTTAAATATGAGCGTTATCGAAAAATAAGAAACCTTCCACAATTGTGGAAGGTTTTTCTCATATAATCGCTTTTATTCCTTCTAAAATTAATCCAATCATAAAACCACAAACAGCCCCGTTCACACGAATCCACTGCAAATCTTTACCGACATTATTTTCAATCATTTCGATTAATGTTTTATCATCTAACTTATCAAGGTTTTCTTGCACAAGCTTTCCAATTTTCGAATGATTCTTTTCAACAATAGTAACAACTTGTTTTTGTAACCAATCTTCTATTTTTTGAACAGTCAATTCGTCTTCTTTTATTTTATTCATTTGTGTTTGTAAGAATGGAACAACATATTTATCAGCAAATTCTTCATTCTTCACAAAAGTAACTGCCCTACTCTGTACTTGCTCTAGCATCTCTTTTATTTTGTCAGTAGCATCCCAATTTGCAATCCATTTTTCTTTCCACTTCTCTAATTCCTGTAATAAAGATTCATTTTCTTTTACATTTATAATCTCTTGACGAATTTTCGCTAATATAAGTTGCCTTGTGCTATTATCTGCATCTTGTAAGCTGTTAATATTGCTAATGATAAACTTCTGCAAAATGCCGCCGATTTTATCCTCATCAACAATATTCATAAACGATTTCAAAGTAAACTGTAGGAATCCATCTACTTTTATGTTTTCCATCGCCTTCATGCCTAAGCTTCCGAGCTGATAACGTGCTTCATCTTGAGCTGTCCAATCTTTCACTTTTACTAATATGTAATCAAGTGTTTTTTCATCATATTCTTGCACTACTAATTGATCCACGAGAACTTGTAATATGTTACTTGTATTAATTGTATGCAAATACGTTTTTAATTCTTTTTCAATAATAACTGCTAATTTTTCCGTATCTATTTGAAGAATCGCTTTCTCAGCAATTGTTACAATCCCTTTTTTCACAGCGTCAGACTGTAACTCTTTCTCAGCAATTTGCAGTACCATTTGCGCTAGCTGCATTTCTTTTACTTTACTTGTAATACTGTCTTTCGTCAGCCATTCATTTTCTAACGTAGAAACGAGTCCCTTTGTTACCCGCTTACGATTTTTCGGTAATAATGCTGTATGTGGAATTGGGATTCCTAACGGATGACGAAATAAAGCTGTAACCGCAAACCAATCCGCAAGTCCACCAACTAACCCAGCTTCAAATCCACCTTGTATAATTTCTCCAGCTACCGTTCCTTGAAAAGGGATTGAAGCCGCAAAACCTACGCCCATAACCCCAAGCGAAATACCCGCTATATATTTAGTCTGTAATGACATCGTATACACATCCTCTTATTATGTAAAATAAAGCTTTTTTGTTATATTTATTCGATATTAGCAATCCTTTATATCTATACTATAATGAACTAATGCGAAAATAACAAAGAATTTTATGCACATGAAAAAAATGAGGCTGTAAATAGCCTCATTTTTATTTTAACGTTAATTCCAAACCTTTCTTATAATACCCATTCATCACGTCTTCCGGAACCATACTCCCACCAGTTCCCCACACAATATGAGTACCTTTCTTCACCTTCTCTGTTAACTGTTGTTTTTGTAAATACTCATTTTCAGCTTTACATACATTCAACGGCCCTATCATACCCGCTAATGCAGAAGGCTCTAAATAAATATTTTCAGTATCAGCCAGTTCTTTTAATAATCTATATAACTCCTCATCACTTACTGTGTAATTTCCACTCAAAAATGGTTCCATCGTTTTACCGACAAATCCAGATGGTCTTCCTACCGCAAGTCCATCCGCATCGGTTACATTATCAATTCCGATATCTTGAACGGCAATTTTATCGTGAAGCCCTGTCATTAAACCGAGTAACATACACGGAGAGTGCGTAGGCTCCGCAAAGAAACAGTGTACGTTGTCTTTATACAATAACTTTAAACCAAATGCTACTCCGCCAGGCCCACCACCTACCCCGCACGGAAGATAAACGAATAAAGGGTATTCTTCATCTACTACAATCTCTAACTCTTCTAATTGTTTTTGTAAACGTGACGCTGCTACTGCGTATCCTAAAAATAAATCATGCGAGTTTTCATCATCAACAAAATAACAGCTAGGATCTGCATCTGCTTGCAGTCTTCCTTCTTCTACTGCTTTACTATAATCAGCTTCATATTCAATAACGTTTACACCTTTACTTCTTAATAAATCTTTTTTCCATTCTTTTGCGTCTGCCGACATATGAACAGTCACATTAAAACCTAATTTCGCACTCATAATACCGATGCTAAGCCCTAAATTTCCAGTAGAACCTACTGCAATTGAATACTTCGCAAAAAAACCTCTAAATCTATCACTATCTAAAATTGAATAATCATCTTTCCCTGTTAACATTCCATGCTGAAGTGCCAGTTGCTCTGCATGTTTCAGCACTTCGTATATTCCGCCTCTAGCTTTTATTGATCCTGATATCGGAAGCCCGCTATCACATTTTAATAGTAATTCCCCTAAAATAGGCTTCCCATAACTTTTCTCTAAAGATTGTTTCATAGAAGAGATTTTCACTAAAGGTGATTCTATAATACCGCCTGTTTCTTTCGTTTCAGGAAATACTTTCGCAATATATGGTGCAAAACGCTTTAATCTCTCTTCCGCGTCTTTTACATGTTCTTCATTAAGTGGCGAATTTTTTATTGCTGTTTCATACTTTTCCATATTCGGGTTTATCCAAAATACTTCTTCTGTTGCGATTAAGTTATTTACTAGTGGATATTGCTCTTTTAATGCCTCTATCTCCTTCATTCCTCTTCCTCCTCATATCCTTGTAGATAGCCATATAATAAATTATAATTAATTTAATTTTAATATAGTTTAACATAAATAATTCATTTTAGTTAATTTCAATTTAATTTATTTAAATATAATTTAATAATTATTAAGGAGCATTTATAATGGAAAATATAGATATTGGTAAAAAGATTGAAAAACAAAGAAAAGAAAAAGGATTAACTAGTAAAGAATTAGCAAAGATGGCCGAAATCACACCATCAATGCTTAGTCAAATTGAACGTGGTTCTGCTAACCCTTCTATTCAAACATTAAAGGTACTTGCAAAAGCTCTTGATGTTCCAACATTTAGTTTTTTACTTGAAGAAAATAATACAGACGATTTAATTGTACGTTCTCATAAAAGAAAAAAAATGATTATCGATAATTTATCATATGAATTGTTATCACCTGATTTCACAGGAAATTTAGCAACAGCAATTATGACTATCCCACCGAATACTGCTTCATCAGAAAATGTTCTAGAACATAAAGGAGAAGAATTAGCATTTGTATTAGATGGAAAAATCACATTGCACTTAAATGAAGAAGAATACACATTAGAAACTGGTGATAGCGTAAAAATACCAGCTTATTTAAAACATAAATGGGTAAATCAATTCGAGAAAAATGCGATTGTTTTATTTTCTGTTACTCCGCCGATTTTTTAATTCATATGATGATACAAAAATAGCCATGCTCTCCGTGCATGGCTACTTTTATTTTTTTGGTACTAACAAAATCCCTAAGCTAATAACAAAAAAACTGAGTATTTGCTGTATTGAAAGACCAAATAGAACTGAATTTTGTTCACTAATAAGTGAAATAATGATATGAGCAATTCCCTCGCAAATTAGAAAAAAGCTTATATTCTTTCCATTTCCTAATCTTTCATTTTTAATCCATAACGAGCCAATTATACCGAGTGCGAGTATAATCTCATACATAAAAATAGGATGATACAAAAATTTTGATTCATATATTTTCATCCCCCACGGCAGTGTCGTTTGTGCACCTACTTCTTGATGGAATATAAAATAAAAGATTATACTCACGCAAAATCCAAAAGGTAATATATCAAGTAAAATCCGAAGAGAAAATTGCTCTTTTTTACTTTTCCAAACAATATATATACTCGCAATTACGCATCCTACTATAATATGCTGAATACTTCCTACAGCTAATAATGCTGGCATTGGCGCCCCAATGGCCCATACCGGATTTAAAATTGCCGGTGCGAATTTCCATACTAATACAATGATAAGAAAGCCATTCGTTACTGCATCCATCATTTTTTCATATTGAATATTTTGCTTTTTCATCCTTAGTTTCATTAGAGTAAATCCAAATAAACTTCCTATTATAAGAGAAACGGGTTGTAACCTCACCATCCACTCCATCACTATGAAATCCCCTCTTAATTCTCAATTATTTTCTTAAACTTCTCTTCTAATTGATCTGGAGGTAATACACCTCGTGCATGATCTACAATAATTCCATCTTTATTAACAAAAAATGTCGTTGGTAAAGAGAATACTTTATAATCTATTCCAGCTACTCCGTCCATATCTAATAGAACAGGAAATTTAAATCCGTGACGATCTGCAAATGCGCTCGCTTCTTGTACTGGATCCCCGATTGTTGCATTTACCGCAAAGATTTCAACATCCTCCTTATATTTATCATACAAACGAACTAGATCAGGAGCCTCCATTTCACATGGACCACACCATGATGCCCAAAAATTAATAACATATGGTTTTCCCTTTGCATCATTTAACGAATAAAGCTTCCCATCTAATCCTTTTAATGTTATGTTCGGCGCTTTAAATCCCACTTGTGGTAATACTTCCTTCTCTTGTAACTCCGCTTGTTTCGCTTTTCTTTCTTTTTCTTCTTTCTTAGTATTATAAAAGTTAACTCCTGCCCAAATTAGTGCCCCAGCTAGTATAATAGCAATTAGTTTCTTCACTTTTCTTCCTCCTCATTTCTAAAATCCCGTAAATCCGCCGAATAGACGAATAAAGAACGCTGTAATTTTCGTCATTTGATTTGTATATAATAAAACCCCTGTTAAAATCATCATTCCACCGCCGATTTTCATCATGACATTGGCATAAGTAACAATCCATTTTACCTTTCCAATAAAAAATGCCATCACGAAAAACGGAACTGCAAAGCCAAGAGTATATGCCGTAATATAAAGAAGCGCACTTTCAGGATTGGTCGCTCCGAGCATAAGTACTGCAGAAAATATCGGACCAACACACGGTGTCCATCCTGCTGCATATGTCATACCAACCAAAATCGAGCGAATATAGCCTGTCGATTTACTTCTATACTGCACTTTTTTCTCTGCCATAAGCCACTTAGGCTGAAACAATCCAGTCATAAATAACCCCATCAAAACAATAAAAATTCCACCAATTTGCTGAATCAATCGTTGATTAGATGAAAAAGTAATCCCAATCCAACTCACCGATAAACCTAACGCATAAAATATAACCGAGAAACCGATCATAAAAAATACTGTATGTATAATCGCTGATTTTTGCATAATTCCACGATTTTCTTTTAAATCTTGAATAGACACACCTGTAATATATGATAAATAAGATGGATATAGCGGTAAAGAACATGGTGATATAAATGAAAGTATCCCAGCCCCTACTACTAGCCAAATTGTTAAATCCGCCGCATTCATTTTATTCCTCCTAGATACACTACAATGCGTAGTGTTAATTATTAAAAAAAGAGGCTATATACACTCTCCGACAATAAGTACAATCGACATACAAAATAGCCCTAACGTTACATATACTGAATTTGTATGTAATGGCATATTCAGCTTAACAACTTTCTCATTCAACACTTGCTCAATTCGTAAATTAATTGCGGTTTTTGCAAACGACGCTGTAATACATTGATTTTCCATCGTTTTTATTTTAATTAACTTTAATAATGCACTACCTAGCTCAAATGAAGATTTCATTTTTTGCATCGCATATTTATCAGCTGATAGCTCTTGATATACATGATAACGCTGCAGCATCCCTTTTAATATAGGAATATACATCATTCCCTCAGCTAACAAGGTAAAGAAAAATAACTTTAATGGATCTCGATTTTTTTGATGATATTCCTCATGTAAAACAATCGCATCAATTTCTTCCTCAGAAAATGTCTGAAACATTCCTTCTGAAATGACAATTTTCGGTCGAAATAATCCAATTGTAAATGCCGTAATCTGTAACGTTGATAATACGTACACTTGCTTTCCTTTTCTAGTAATAGACACGAGATTTCTTTTCAATTTTTTACTATAAAAAAATTGCTTCCAAATTCTTTTACTCATAATGATTACAGTAAATAACAGTAATCCGGCTATCATTATACGAAGTATTGATAGTTCCCTCATATGTTTTTGTAATTCAAATAAACAAAATTGCGAAAGGAAAAATGCTTTATTTTGAAAAAGAAATGGGTATGTAACGTAGTATACTAACATGCTTAAAAAAAGCACACTAATAGTCACTGCTAACAAAACGATTTTACGCATTTGCCACTTCATTTTATCGGTCCTCTTTTTTTAGCTGACTTAATTTCTCTTCTAATTTTTTTATTAAAGATGGATCAGCTTGTTCTAACTCATCTATCATATGGTTCACAACAAGATCTCCAAATTCACCCATTAATTCCTGTGTCATTTTCTTCGTTTGATTAGATAAAAATTCTTCCTTCGTTTGTGTAGTACGATACATACCACTTCTTTTCACGATATGCTTTTCTAAATGTGCTTTCTCTACTAATCTGTTCATAACTGTCATTACAGTATTAAAATTCACCGGGGATTCTTCACTTAATTTCTGTTGCACATCTTTAATGGTAATACCCTCAGTAGCCCAAACAATCTCCATTATTTTCGCTTCAAGCGGTCCGAAAAAGTGATTTAACCCATGCTCATTTAACTTGTAGTTTTGAGTAAACATCGTATGGCCCCTTTCACACTACAAATTGTAGTACAAAATATATAGAAGGTCAAATATAAATGATATTAACTGATACTTAAATGAATCCTAATCTCCACTAATTAGTTATCTGTACCACGTTCGATTCATTGTAGACCTAACTTCTCTCCAAATGTATCATAGAGATAATATTCTAATATTTGTACACTAAATTTCTCATTACGCCCAAGTGCAAATAATTCCCGATCTTTAGCTACGATAGTATCTAATGGAATCACCACATTATCCACTATTTTTGTAATTTCAATTATATTACTTTCTACGTTTACTTCTGTTTTAAATTCAATATTTTCTAATACTATATGTGAACGTCTTCCTGATGCAAAAAAAGTAAAGTTAGGGTTTTTAAAAATTCCAATTTCACTCTCTAACGGATATAAATATTTATAAATTATATCTCTGTGTCCATCTTTTATTATTTTTTCATCTTTTTCATCATCTAAATATTCTTTCACCTTCGCTGCGAACTCAAATCGAAAATCCACTCTTTCACGCTCCCTCTTTTTAGTCTACGCTAATAAATATATTAATATAATTTAACTATATTATAAAATAAGTTCCTACAAAAAGTAAAAAACACTTTTGTAAAACTTTTGGTATTCCCTGTACTTTTTAAATATAAATACTCTTTCAACATTCATTAGTACGTCGTTATATTCATTTAAACATATTGTTCCCATATTTTGAAACAATATTTTCCAGTATTATATATCAATAAAGTGAAACTTTAATCAATTGGGATTTTGTTCATCCCCCATTGATTATTAGCCCACACCAATCGGGCGTTTACGGGCAGCAGGGCTCCCACCTAACTGCTTTGCTCCAATCGAATTTTGAGGCGGGAGTTTACTGCCCGCAAATAGCGGGATAAACTGCTTCTAATTCCTTTCTATCCACAGCTATCGACTCCTTATGCTATTTCAATATATTGTTCACTTTATTTCCCCTTATTCATTAAATCACAGAAGGAATGTAACTCCCCACTATCGAATTTTTACATAACAAATATTATTAGGTGGTGCTTTACTATGAAATTAGCTGTCATTGGTGGCGGTGATTTACAAGATCCAAATCACTTGCATATTAATGAACGACTTATAGAATTAACGAATAAACAATACCCAAAAGTATTATTCATTCCTACAGCTAGTCGTGATGATGAAGGATATATAAAGTTATTTTTAGCAACATTTGAAAAGCAATTACATTGTGAGGTTCAAATTTTACGCATTTCAACCGAAACACCTACTAAATATGAAATAGATGAGATGATTCATTCTGCCGATTTAATTTACCTTGGCGGTGGAAATTACGTTCACATGCTTGAACAATGGAAAGAACATAAACTAGATGAAAAGTTACTATTTGCTTTAAAACGTGGAACACTTATTGCAGGATATAGTGCCGGTGCTATGTGCTGGTTCACATCTAGCATTCGTTCAGATTATGAAGGTTCCGGTTATATAGAAAGTAGTGGCTGGGGTATTGTTAACAAAAGATTTTGCCCCCATTACAATCAATTAAATAGAATGAATGCCTTCCATACGTTTTTACAAACTCACCAAGGTAATATAGAAGGTATTGCATTAGAAGATAATTGCGCTTTATATATTACAGAAGGTTCATTTGAAATTATCGGTGAGCCAGATACAGCTTGGGAGTTTTATATGAATAATGGAGAACTCATTAGACAACATTTTGACATAACTTTAAAAAGTTATTTATAAGCATTCATAAAAAAATGTCCCTAAGTATAATGACTTAGGGACATTTTCATCTTTTAACTCACTAATCGTGTAATTCGTTTCTTCTGCCATGAAAGCTTATAATATGCATACTGTAATATTAAGCTGACGATGAATGCAGCTGGATACCCAATCCATATCCCTTCTATTCCAAGGCTCGTATGGTAAGAAAGATAATACGCCACAGGTACTTCAACAAGCCAAATTGATACAACACTGATTACAGTTGGCCATAGTACAGTACCACTTGCTCGCATTGTCGCACTAATAATTTGTGCATGACCGAAAATTAAGTAGCTCCATAATGTAATCATGATTAGACTATGAGCAATGTCAATTGTATTTTGACTTGTTAAAAATAGTGCTAAAATATCTCTTGAGAACAAGTAAATAAGAGATATTAATACACCACCAATTATATAATTCATAATAATTCCGGCCTTAACAACTTTCTGCAATCGATCAAATTGGTTCGCACCAATTGATTGCGCTGCAAAAATTGATACTGTAATACCGAGGCTAACCGCTGGCATTTGTACATAACTTGCAACTTGGTTCACAACGCCATACGCCGCTGTTGCATCTGAACCGTACCGATTTACAAATGCGATTACCGCGATCTCTGATAATGAAACTAATATCATATTAATACTCGCTGGAATACCGAGGCGTAACAATAATTTTAATAACTCCCAGTCCATACGAAGATATTTTCTTACTGTCCCGTCTAATTGTAGTGGATGATTTTTCTTCTTTAAATACACTAGCATGACAATAAACGTAATAACTGTAGATATAACTGAAGCATAGGCTGCTCCGTAAACATCTAATTTCGGAGCTCCTAACCAGCCAAAAATAAGAATTGGTAATAAAATCATATTTAGCGCTGTACTTACGATTAAAAAGTAAAATGGCGTTTTTGAATCTCCTGTACCTCTCATAAATGTTGTATATGCAAAATATAAGAATAACACTGGCATAGATATAAATAAAATTCTTGCGTAATGCACACTTATTTCAATAATATTTTCTGGCGTTCCCATAAGACGCATAATATCCATCGCAAAAATACTACCTATTATCGCCAACACGACTCCGATAATAAAAGTAAACGTAAGCGTCGTACCAACGATAGCTTTTAAGCGCTCCTCATTTTTAGCACCAAATGCCTGACCAATTAAAATTGAACTACCAGAACCAATTCCAATTACAAATGAAACGAGTAAGAAAAATAACGGGAAAAATGCCGATATAGCTGCTAGATCATTTACGCCAAGCCATCTTCCTACTACTACCATTCCAAATAACTGTCCAACTGACTGTAATACATTACTTAAAAGTAACGGTACTAAAAACATGGACATCGATTTCCATATCGGCTTATGTTCCGTTTCTGACTTCTGTGACTCTACACCTTCTTTATTGTTATCTGTAGGTGGTTTCAAATTTCATTTCTCCTTTTATTTAAAATCTGCACGGTTAAATCGGTGCTCAAATAGTTGTAATTACTCCAACCATTTCTATACTGTTTGCTCGTCAAAGTAATTGCCTCTTCCACTCACTATTTTCAAATTCATCATAGAACTTTAACATATTTTTCGTATCTGTAATCCTCTATCTCTTTGTATAGTTGTTTTTATTATGTGCATCTATTCATTTTCTTCTCTTCATTCTTATAACTTCACCCAATATTGGCTTCCATCAGCTGTTCTATCTAAAAAACCATATTCGATTAAATATCTTCTCAAAGTTACAAAATCCGGATATATATTTTCTAAAACTGTATTTACTTCTTTTTCAGTATACTTTTTATTACTATCGAATTTCTTCACTAAATGACGTAATATAATCAATTTACGCTTTTGCTTTTTCGGAAATTTAGAAAGCGGTCCATCCAAACCTTCTGTAAAATGCACTGTTAAAACTTCAGCATTTTCTTCCTCTGTAATATTGTATCTATCATCCACCATCGTAGCTGTTCTATGAATCGGTACAAATTTAGTTTGAACTTTTGATTTTTCTTCTGACAATTCCATTAACGCTAAAAATACTTTCGCTTGCTTCATTTTCTCGCGCAATGTAAATCGATGATTGCGAATCGTCGATGTGCTCCCGCCATCCATTTCTTTTACAATCTCTTTATCGTTAAGTCCCATATGGAAAAACTGAACCATTTTCTTTTGCAAATCAGTTAAGCCTGTAAACTTTTTATCAAGATTTAATAAATATTCAAACATAGATGTATGCTCATTTTGAATATGCAACTGTACAAACTTCTTTGCTTCATACAAAACTTGATTTTCTTGATAAATAACCCCTTTAATAAACGTTTCTCCACAAGCTAAACAAACATACTCCTCTGCTTCCTCGTCAAATACATACCCTTTCTTCAATTCCTCTATCGACGCATCCCAAAACTTCTCTGAAATATCACTCATACTAAACATTCCTCCAAAAGGTTTATTAAAACCATAAACAAATTACGATACTGTTTATTACCACTCCATCATCTTACCATACCAAAAGTAAACAATTCAATATTTCGTTTACCTATTTTACAAACTTTTATAAAAATATCTATTTATACGTTATAAAAAGGACTTATCCCAACAAACAGCGAATGTGTTTTTAGAAACCACTTATTATTAAGATGTGAAATATGCTGTTCAATATTTAAGTGATACAAACCTAATTCAACATGGAACCGGCATTCACACATTCCAAAACTTCAGCATTCAATTTTAACTACAAAAAGGTGTTTCCATATACGAAAACACCTTTTACCTTTTATATATTTTATAAACAACCTCTACTAAAACTTTACTTGCTTTTACAAATACATGTTTTCGATTTCCATCCTCAACGAATCTATTTGAACAACCACTAAGCATCATACAACTAATTATGACTATTACTTTAATACTTTTTCTGCAAATCATTTTATGCAACTCCACTTTTGAAAACTTCATTCAAATTTACCCCATCAAAAAAAGTTTACACGAATAATGAAACGTAAGAATATGTAATGTTGCATATTTTTACGTTTCATTACAATATTGTGATTTAATTATTTTAATGACTGGTATGCCGAGGTGATTTACTTGAAATTTAAAGCGAAAAAAAATCCATTTCATATCATTTTAATCTCATTGTTTTTAGTCGTTTTTTTCATTTCTCTATTCTTTCAAAATGAGAATTCTATTTTTTTCACTCTCATGATGCTCTTAAATATCGTGAATCTCTCTTCTTTCTATTTTTCTCATTACAAAATAACAGAATCTGCCCTTATTGTTAAACATGGTTTCATACTCCGTACTGAAATTCCATTTGAAGATATACGCCACATTAAATACTCTGGTAAAAAGCTTCGTTCAGAAAATTGGACAAGACAACAAATAGAAATTCATTATAATTTATTCGACTCAGTAACATCTTTCGTACCACAAGAAGAGGAGAAATTCATTTCACTCTTAAAAGAAAACTGGCCAAATGTGAAAATAATCAATAGTACCTCAAATGAATAATTTTGTTTGAGACAGTTCAATGCTATTAAGATAACTATATAAGAATTGAATATCCTCCCCAAGTAAAACCGCCGTTTACATATCTATTCTCCCCTCAGGCTAACTCCCCAATAGTTAGTCTATTTTTTATTACATAAAGATACTACGCCTTCATCACAAACAAACGATACGAACATACACTATTTCTAGAAAAACAAACTACTACACAAAATGAATGAAAGGTGCTTATTATGTATGAGTTAAGTTATGAAGGATTAACAGGTGAAATTATTACAAGATATGATTGTGAGTACGAAGAAGCTAGACAAGAATGGAATCGGGCTATTCAAAAGTTTCCTTTAGCTATCATTTATTGTTTTACGAAATGGGATGTTAGTAATGCGATTATTTGGGCGAGAAAAAATGAAATTGCTATTCGCATTCGTTCTGGTGGACACCATTACGAAGGATATTCTGTCGGAAACAATGTCCTCGTAATTGATATAAGTAAAATGAACTGTATGCAGCTTAATGAACATAAAAATACATTAGTCATTCAAGGTGGTGCTCAAAATAAACAAATCTATGACTTTATCTCTTCAAAAGGTTATCCATTTCCGGGAGGAACTTGTCCAACTGTTGGAGTAAGTGGATACACTTTAGGTGGCGGTTGGGGCTATTCTAGTAGGTATTTCGGCCTTGGTTGTGACAATTTAATAGAGTTAGAATTAATTGACTATAAAGGTAAAGTAATTACAGCTAATGAAACTTGCCATAAAGACTTATTTTGGGCTTGTCGCGGGGCAGGTGGCGGACATTTTGGCATCGTTGTTTCGCTAACTTTTAAGCTCCCTCCAATAGTTGATAAAGTTACTTTCGTTGAACTATATTGGCCTAACGCTTCAGTAGACATCCAAAAGGAATTTCTTCACACATGGCAAAGCTGGCTAGTAAATTTAAATAGTAAGATGACAATCGGTGCGAGCATATACAACTCTGCTGTGGAAGGACTTGCAATATATGGACGAGGTTTATATTACGGTACCCCAGAAGATGCAGCGTTCATTCTACAAGATTTACTCAATATAAACGGGGTGAAGATGAATTTACAATATATCAGTTTTCTTGAAGCAATGGCCATTGTAGAATCTTCATATCCCTCGTCTGAACAATTTAAATCTACAGGCCGGTTCGTTCATAAACAATATAACGAGGAAGAAATCGAAACAATTATTAGTCTTATTGAAGATAGAGCTTCCGGTAGTATTTTTGCAGCTATAAGTCTCTATCCCCTTGGAGGAAAAATTCAAGATGTAGGTAAAGATGCGAGCGCTTTTTATTACCGCGATGCACATTATATTCTAGGCATCCAAACTATATGGGAAGATCCGATTGTTAAAAAGGATAATTCCCAATGGTTAGAAAGCCGATTTGACTATATAGAATCTATAACAGAAGGCTCATTCATCAATTTCCCATACAGCGATTTGAAAGATTATATGAACGCTTATTATGGGACACATGCGAACAAATTAAGAAAAATCAGTAAAAAATATGACCCTTTATGTGTATTTACTTTTCCGCAAGGAATTAAAAATTAATATGCGATAAAGTGAAACTTTAATCAGTGGGGGTTTTGTTCATCCCCCACTGATTATTAGCCTTCACCAATCGGGCGTTTATGGGCAGCAGGGCTCCCACCTAGCTTCTTTGCTTCAGCCGAACTTTGAGGTGGGAGCCCTGCTGCCCGGCAAATAGCGGGATAAAAAAGCCAAGATTCTAAATTAAGAATCTTGGCCTCTTCTATTATTCTTTCGGAGCAATCATTTTTTTCGGATCTACAATCTCATCAAATTGCTCTTCTGTTAGTAGTCCAGATTGCAATGCTGCTTCTTTTAAAGTTAACCCTTCTTTATGGGCATGCTTTGCAATTTTCGCGGCATTTTCATACCCGATATGTGGGTTTAGCGCTGTTACAAGCATTAATGAACGATTTACATTTTCATTAATTACTTCTTCATCTGCTTCAATACCAACTGCACATTTATCATTAAACGAAACGGTTGCATCAGCTAATAAGTGAGCAGATTGCAGGAAGTTGTAAGCAATAACTGGTTTGAATACGTTTAGCTCAAAATTACCTTGGCTCGCAGCAAATCCGATTGTTGTGTCATTCCCCATAACTTGTGCTACAACCATTGTTAATGCTTCACTTTGCGTTGGATTTACTTTACCTGGCATAATAGAGCTTCCTGGTTCATTTGCAGGGATAATAATTTCCCCAAGACCACTTCGTGGACCACTTGCAAGCCAGCGCACATCGTTAGCTATCTTCATTAAATCAGCAGCTAATGCTTTTAATGCTCCATGTGCAAATACAACTTCATCATGGCTCGTTAACGCATGGAATTTATTTGGTGCAGAAACAAATTGTTTACCTGTAAACAGACTAATTTCTTCTGCTACCATCTCACCAAATTTAGGGTGCGCATTAATTCCAGTTCCAACCGCAGTACCACCAATTGCTAATTCTTTCATATATGTATTGCTATCTGCAATCATACGCTCTGTTTTTTCAAGCATACGGTGCCATCCGCTAATTTCTTGTCCTAACGTTAAAGGTGTTGCATCTTGTAAATGCGTACGACCGATTTTAATAATATGTTCAAATGCAGTTACTTTTTCTGCTAATGTTTCTTTTAATTTCGTAATAGCTGGCAATACATGATTTTCTACCGCAATTACACACGCTACATGAAGTGCTGTTGGGAACGTATCATTGGAACTTTGAGACATGTTCACGTCATCATTCGGATGAATATGTACGTCAGATCCCTTTTCTTTCAAAATTTGATTACCGCGGTTTGCAATTACTTCATTTACATTCATATTCGATTGTGTACCACTACCTGTTTGCCATACGACAAGTGGAAAATGTTCATTCCATTTTTCTGCGATAACTTCATCAGCAGCTTCCACAATTGCTTGCGTCTTCTCTTCTGATAGCTTTCCTAATTTTTGATTACTAAGCGCTGCACTCTTCTTTAAAATCGCAAATGCTTTTACAATTTCAAGCGGCATATGCTCTGTTCCAATCGGAAAATTTTCCTTACTACGCTGCGTTTGTGCTGCCCATAATTTATCAGCTGGAACTTTCATTTCTCCTAATGTATCTCTTTCAATTCTGTACTCCATTTTTTCATCCCCTTGAAAATAAAATACCTACATCTTTTATTTTAACAGACTTTCCATCAAATGATAAGAATTCTCATTGATACATATAAAAAAAATTACCTTCCGCCACCGCAGAAGGTAATTTTTTTATGATGCTTGCTTTCCTTTATCCGCATCATCTACATACCAAATGAACTTGCCTGTATATCCATAAATAACTGCTAAAATGAGTGATACGAAGCTTAGCCACATAAATGGAACGTATGATAATGTTGATACACCTAAAATACCAGCCATAAAAATACCATTATCCGACCACGGAACCATACCAGAAGTTAACGTTCCACCTACTTCTGAGTTACGTGCTAATACACGGCGATCTATTTTTAATTTATCATAACTTTCTTCCATAATTTTTGGTGTTAAAATAAGTGATACGTACATCGCACAACCAAATATGTTAGCTAAAAACGCAACGATTAATGTAGACAATGTTACATTACCTGCAGAATTTAATTTCTTCTCAAATTTCGATACGATTACCTTTAGAACACCTAACTTTTCAAGTAATCCACCAAAACCTAAGCCGAAAATAATAACAGCTACTGAACCAAGCATACCATTAATTCCACCACGGTTTAATAACTTATCGACAAACTCGACACCAGATTGAATTGAGAATCCGTTATATGCTGTTCCAATTGCCTCTCCAAAGTTCATTCCTTGGAAAAGTGTTGCCCAAATTGCACCAATTAAAGCTCCCATAGCAATTGTTGGCATAGATGGTTTCTTCATCGCCAATAGCACAATAACAATTACCGCTGGAACAAGCATCCATATTTTAATATCAAAGTGCTTTAATAAAGATTCTTTTAAAAACTCAACTCTATTTAAATCTACATTATCCCCGCCATACATCCATCCAGCAACAGTAAACATAATGCTGGTAATAATATAAGCTGGAACGTCTAATACGAGCATAGCTCGAACGTGAGCAATAACATCTACTTTCGCCATAGAAGCTGCAAGAACTGTGCTATCAGAAAGTGGTGATAATTTGTCTCCGAAATAAGCTCCTGAAAGGACTGCACCCGCAACAAGCGGAAGTGGTAATCCAAGCCCTTCACCTATCGCCATCATAGCAATACCTGCAGTTCCAACTGTTCCCCATGATGTTCCTGTCGCGATAGAAGTGATTGAACAAATAATTAAAGTTGCCAATAAGAATATGCTAGGGTGAATGAATTCTAATCCATAATAAATTAATGTAGGTACAACCCCACCAGCAATCCACGTTCCAATTAAAGCCCCAACTGCAACTAAAATAAGAATTGCTTCTAATCCATTAGAAATCCCTTTCGTAATTGCATCTTGCAATTCTTGATAACGAAATCCTAATCTTAATCCAAGCGCAATAACTAAAAACCATGAAATAAATAGCGCTAATTGAATTGGGAGATCAAAAATCGTTTGGAAGGAAAAGACGACAGCAAGAAATAGGCATAAAAGAATAATAATTTCTAGCATCGATGGTAATCTTACACTTTTCATTTTTTTCTCTCCTTACAAGTCGATAACATGATGTATGTAGTCTTACGTGTATGTAGTATACAATTAGCGAAGACAAAACAAAATTTTCATATTATTTCGATTTATTTTTTCAGTATAATATATTCACAACCCTTTCTATTGTAAAAGTAGATTGCGCTTTTCGCAATGAAAAATATAAAAAATGTTGTATTTTTATTTATTTAGATAAAAACACCTAATGAAATAAAACTTTAATCAATGAGGGTTTTATCCATCCCCACTAATTATTAACCGATAATAACCTTTTTAATATTTGCCTCAACAAAACTTTTTACTACCGCTTTCACCTCATATGTAATAATATATTTCCACATAAAAAAAGAGCACACATCATTTAATCGATGCATGCCCCTCTTTTATTTATACATATTTTGTATCTCTTCTTTATTTTTAAGTATTTCCGAAAACTTATCGCTACAACCTTTCGGAAATAAAACTCCGAGTCCATATGAATGCCCAAACTGAAAATGAGGGTATTTCACCTTGACCTCATCCCAAAACTTATACACACCGAAATCACCGTTTTTAACTTCAATATCATGAAATAATACAATACCATTTTTCGCAACTTTAGGTAACCATGTTTTATAATCATGAGAAACAGCTTCATACGTATGATAGCCATCAATATGCAAAAGATTTATCGTTTCATCTTGAAACTCATCCAGAGCATCATCAAAAGTAGACCGAATTAAATTCCCTATATTCAGGTAGTTATCCCTCACCACTTTTTCTACTATTTGAAAAACCCCTTCTCCATATGGACCTGTATGCCCATCTCCAGCCCAAGTATCTACAGCAAAACATTTTGTTGCTAACCCACCATCTTTTACCCCCTGGCAAAAACTAAAAAAGGAAGCACCTAAATGCGTACCTAACTCAACTAAAGTTGCTGGTTCTTCAAATCTTACTAAATCATATGCGAAATCTAAATGCCCACTCCACGCAGATTGTGACCGAATAATAGGACTAAAATTTTCAAATTCAAACGATGGTTTATGAGTAACCCAGTTCATCGCGTATCTCCTTATACACATATTTTTAACAAACCAAATTACTCTTATCTTTATTTTTTTGGCGTCGTGATTATGATTATATTTCATAAAAAGATGAAGAATTAATTCTATCTTATTGAGGTAAAGCATCATATACATATGGATCTGTTGGCTTATTAATCTTCTCTACTTTACTTATTTTCACAAGTGGAAATAGCGTTCTTTTATATGTTGTTCGATCTAATAACCCTGTTACTTTCACCCATGTTTCTTCTGGAAATTTTTCAACGTTTTGTCCCGTAGCAATCATCCCCCAGACTGATGCATCCGCAATACAACAAGTTATGCCATATCGAGCCACTACTACTTTATTACCCGTCACATCTTTATCATTATATATAAACCCTGAGAATGTAATTTCTTTCCCTTTAAACCCATTAACATCTTGGCCAATTATATTCATTGTTTGAACATAATCCTTATCTTCTACTTGTATTTTGCGCTGTCCTAACATACTTTTTGCTAATTGCTCTTCCGTTTGATAAGTCGCTGGTGAATTTTTGGGTTCTTCTTGATCAACTAATACTTCTCGCCAATCAGAAGTTACCTGCCTTCCCTCTTTTTCGTTCTTTTCCATACTTATCGCCTGTGCACTTTGATTCATGCCCCTTTTTATCGCTAAACTTCCGTCAATTGTTACACTTCCAAATAGAAAAGCGCTAATAATTGGAACAACAAATAAAACATATACAAAGAAACTTTTCATCCTTGATTTTAATATCCTATGATGCATACAACAATTACAATCATCTTCTTCCTCTCTCCCATTTCCCAAAACTTGTAAAGAGCCAAGAAGTAAAATTACTACAAAAGTTATATACGTAAATTTAATCATTTTTGGAGCGATAAAATTATAAATATTTCCTGTTACAAGTAGTTTAAATAAGAGCATTGCTAAACCAATTAAAATAATGCCACGAATATAGCCATGATATGCCTTCTGCTCCTCTTTCTCCATTCTTTTTCACCTCCTATAACATTATGATTTGCAGGATAGTATACACAGATAAAATGACAATTCCCATCAAAAAGAATACGAATCTTTTTTGAAAATATGCAAATAGCATTAACGTATTTTTCATATCAAGCATCGGCCCAAACACAAGAAATGCGAGAAGCGCCTTTACTGAGAAAACATGTCCAAAAGATGCCGCTATAAACGCATCAGCTGCTGAACAAATTGATAAAACATAACCAAATCCCATCATAACAATTGGGGCAATTACTTCGTTATGTGCTACTGTATCAAGTACATTCCGGTCAAAAAACGTTTGAAATACGCTCGCTAAAAAAGCTCCAATTAATAAATACTTACCAGTATCAAAAAACTCATCTACAGTGTGATTCACAACATCCTTCCAGCTCTTTTTTTGTCTTTTCTGAACCGGAACCTCTACGCTTTTTAAAACATTTCTCCCACGATAGCAATAATACATAATTAGACCTATGAATAGAGCAACAAGAATTGTTATCCCAAAGCGTGCATATACAACGGCATCATTTCTTTGAAACGCATATACAGTAGATAAAAGAACAACTGGATTCATAATAGGTGCACTCAGTAAAATGACTATTCCTACATGAAGAGGGAGCCCTTTTTGAATAAGTCTTCTTACAATTGGTATAATGACACATTCACACATTGGAAAAAGGAGTCCGACAAATACCGCTGGAATCATTGCAACAATCGGAGATCTCGGCATTACCTTTTGAATCATATCTTCTGTCACAAACAGTTGAATGAGAGAAGAAACAATTACCCCTAATAAAATAAAGGGGATTGCTTCAAAAATAATACTCAAAAACACCGTATTCACATTCAGCCATTCTTGCGGCATACTTTTATGCAAATTTGCTAGACTTGTAAAATCTACAAAAAATAATAAAAAGAGAAAAATAGCCATGAGAGCTATTCCTATTAATTCTTTTGAAACTCTATTAAAGACCAACATTTCCGCCTCCATTTTATTTATATTTAAACGTGTGCTTGTCCAAATACTTCATACTACTACAACACAAATTTTATAGTCTATTCTATTCTTAAATCGTAACCATTATGATTTATTATTGATTTTTTCTTTTTTATCATTTAATATAAAACGTAATAATTACGATTTAAAGGAGAGATTATTTCATGAAAAAAGTACCTATCACTGTATTAAGCGGCTTTCTAGGCGCTGGAAAAACCACTTTACTACATCATATTTTGACTAATAAGAACAACTTAAAAGTAGCTGTTATCGTTAATGATATGAGTGAAGTAAATATTGACGCTTCTCTTATCAAAAAGGGAGGTTTTTCACGTACGGAGGAAAAATTAGTAGAAATTCAAAATGGTTGTATTTGCTGTACACTACGAGAAGATTTAATAATAGAGGTGAATCGTCTTGTTGAAAACGGTGATATTGACTATATTGTGATTGAATCTTCTGGTATAAGCGAGCCTATTCCAGTTGCTCAAACATTTACTTATACTGACGAAGTTCTTAACATTGATTTAACGAAAAATTGTCGTCTCGATACGATGGTTACAGTTGTAGATGCAAATAGATTTTGGGATGATTTTGCAGATGGAGATAGTTTATTAGACCGTAAACAGGCAATCGATGAAAATGATACTCGGGAAGTTATTGATTTATTAATAGATCAAATTGAGTTTGCCAATGTCATTATTCTTAATAAGATAGATTTACTAGAAACAGAAGATATGATAGAACTCCATCATTTACTAAAGAAATTAAATCCTGGTGCAAAAATTATTGAATCTTCATTTAGCAAAGTACCATTACAAGAAATTTTAAACACTCATTTATTTAATTATGAAGAAGCCAGTCAATCGGCGGGATGGATGCAAGAATTAAATAATGAACACCATACACCAGAAACGGAAGAATACGCTATCAACTCTTTTGTGTACCGTCGTAAACATCCTTTCCACCCTGAACGCCTTATGAATTGGCTAGAAAAATGGCCTTTAGATGTTGTAAGAGCGAAAGGATTTTTCTGGCTCGCCTCTCGTAATAATATGATAGGACTTCTGTCTCAAGCAGGTTCCTCAATTACAATTCAAGGAGCTGGTGAATGGATATCAGCATTACCTGAAACTGAAAAAAATCAAATCATTACAGAAGAACCAGAAGTATTGAAAAACTGGGATGAACGATACGGAGATCGAATAACTGAACTTGTATTTATCGGCATTGACATGGATCGTTCTTTAATTGAACAATCATTAGATGACTGTCTATTAACAGAAGCGGAAATGCAACAAGACTGGCATACTTTTGCTGATCCCATTCCAGCTTTTACTTATACTTCATAATCCAAAATAAAAAGGCTTCCGTAGAATGAAGCCTTTTTTCACTTTGTAGTACTCTTATTTAAAAAATTTACTTTAATAAGAAACACAATTGTACCTAAAACAATCAATATAGCATATACGATACCAACTTCATCACCTATTTTTTCTAATCCAAACGGTAATATTATAGTAGCAACTCCGACTGTATAGGAAAATACCCCTGAAAGCTTCGCTAATTTATTTTTATCTCCAACAAACGTTTCTTCCTGATAACCTGCCAACAAAAACAATCGCTTTTTCACATGTATTTGATATCCTAAAAAAATAATAAGTAATCCAACAAATAAACAAATTAAAAATCCCGCTAGCATATTAACACCACCCCTACAATATTTTACCATATCCCCAAAAAGAGATTATCGTTCTTACTAAACAATTTTATTATTAATTAGAAATTTCAGTTTATTAACACTCCATTATGTGATATATTGCATATTGTATCCAATATATTTTTTTGAAAGGAGGACTATATATCTTATGGAGCCACATCGATTAAAAGGAATTATTATGGTCATAATAGGCGCTTGTTTATGGGGGTTGTCTGGAACAGCCGCACAACAACTTTTTCAATACGAAAATGTTTCTACCGAATGGTTAGTTACGATCCGTTTGCTTATTTCCGGCATCATCTTACTCCTCATTTCATCATTTGGAAAGAACAAAAAGGAAATATTCGGGATCTGGAAACAAAAATCTGATGCGAATAAAATGATTTTGTTTGGCCTATTAGGTATGCTTGCTGTACAGTATACGTATTTCGCTTCCATTAAAGAAGGAAATGCTGCCGTTGCAACATTATTGCAATATTTAGCTCCTATATTCATCACTGTGTACCTACTTTTCAAATGGAATGTTCGTCCATCAAGAATTGATTTTATTTCAATTTCCCTCTCATTATTAGGGACTTTCCTCTTACTAACAAACGGTTCTGTTCATAACTTAGCTGTATCTACACCTGCTATCATTTGGGGCGTTTTATCTGGACTATCTCTTGCATTTTATAGTTTGTATTCAAAAGAATTGTTAGAAAAGTGGTCTTCATCCGTTATCGTTGGATGGGGGATGATCATTGGGGGGATTGGCGTAACGATTTTACACTTTATTTCCACAAACGAATTCATTTTATTATCAACTATGAAATATGTAAAACTAAGTACCCTCCCGCTCATTACATTTGTCGTCATTTTCGGGACACTCATCGCATTTTATTTATACTTAGATAGCATAAGATACCTTACGCCTAAAGAAACAACATTATTTGGCTGTACAGAACCACTCGCAGCTATTATTTCTTCTGTGCTTATTTTGCACGTACCGTTTCAATCTTTTCAGTTATTAGGTGCTTTTTGTGTAATTGTAATGGTGCTCATATTAAGCCAAAAACCGGATAAAGGAAAACCAAAATTAAAGCTTGTTAATACGAAAAAGAAATATATACAATGAAAGGATTGAATTCACTATGCCTGTCCCTCAAAATTATAAAAAACCAGGAAGAGTTTCAGCAAAGTCACTCGTTTTAAATCAACTGCAAGATTGGATTATAGAAGGTGTTTTACGACCTGATGAAAAAATAAATGATGGGGAATTGGCAGAAGCACTAGGAGTAAGCAGAACACCTGTTAGAGAAGCTTTACAAATTTTAGAGCTTTCTGGATTAGTTGAAATGGTACCTGGGCAAAAAACGAAAATCGCGCCTATTAAGTTAGACGACGTATCTATCATTTATGAGACGATAGCTGGTCTTCACTCAATTATAGGAAAGCAAGCACTTCAAAAAGTTACAGACGCTGATATTAAACTACTTTCCGAGATAAATGATGCTTTTCAACAATCTATACATGAAAAAGATTCAAAAAAAGCTTTAGAACTAGATATACGATTTCACAATACAATTACTTCTATTGCTAAAAACCGATATATTGAACCTTTTCTAGAAAATATGCAACTTCACATTTTACGCCTTGAATATTTATTTTTCCAAAACTTCGTGCCTGCAAGTCAATCTATTAAAGAACATCACTCTATAATTCAAGCACTACAAAAACAGGATGAAAAACGAATGGAACAAATGATGTCTCAAAACTGGCTCCGTCCAATGAAAGAAATACAAAAAATAATTTCTATGAAATAATAAAGCTGGTTACACAAAAGTGTAACCAGCTCCTTCTTTAATAATCTATATGCTATGCCTGAATATTTGCGTAATCTTCAATATGCTCGTACTCTTTTTCCAATTCCTCTAAAGATAGCTCGTATAATTGTCGGTCGCGAATTTTAAACACCCCTGCTCCAATTAACTCATCAATTAAATGTCTCTTACGATTTTCAACAGCAAAACGGAGTTGACTACTCATCTTTTAAAAAACTCCTTTCTACGATCATTGAAAATGATAATCTTTATCAATTACCACTTTTGATTATAAAAGATGATTCTTAATAAGTAAAGTAATCTTATGAAATATTTACCTTACAAAGTATTTGTGGCCACATTATATATATGTATGCCACGCGAAAAATGTTATGACATTTTTTCATACCCTTTTTCTTTCATACTTTGCAAGTTGTCTCATTATGGTTAAATTCACCTTCTATTTCAACTTGAATGGTGACATGTTCTACATGAAATTTCCCCTTTAATACATCCGTTGCTTCTTTCAATACGCTTTGCGTTTCATTACCTTCGATAATAAGATGGCAAGTTAATACTTGAAAATCTGATGTTACAGACCATATATGTAAATCATGAACTTCTTTTACAATAGTAATATTTAATAATGTATTTTTCACCTCTTCAGCATCTATGTGCTGCGGTGCACCTTCCATTAATATATGAACTGTATCACGTGTTACACGCCATCCACTTATAATGACTAAAATAGACACAAGAATACTAGCAACCGCATCTGCAGCAGTCCATCCAAAAAATTTAATAAGTAACGCAGCAATAATCGCTCCAACTGAACCTAATAAATCGCCTAGTACATGTAAGAACGCACTTCTTAAATTTAAATTACCTTTCACATCTCCGCCTCTCATTAATATCCAAGCTGATACAATATTAATAAGCAGACCAAGCACAGCAATAATGAGCATTCCATTACTAGCGATTTCAACTGGTTCCTTAAAACGACGAATTGCTTCAATAAAAATATATACTGAAATGACAATAAGAACGACACCATTACATAATGCCGCTAACATTTCGACTCGCTTATACCCATATGTTTTCGCGGCCGTTGCCGTTTTTTCCCCAAGCTTGAACGCAAGTAAACTTAAAGCTAAGGATACTGCATCACTTAACATATGCCCTGCGTCAGACAATAGTGCTAAGCTATTTGTTACAAATCCGCCAATAACTTCAGCAATCATAAAGCTTGTTGTTAATAAGAAGGCAATTAATAACGCTTTTTTATTTTTTGAATGACCGTGATCATGTGAGTGTCCCATACAAATGCTCCTTTAAGTGCAATATCTGTATGTTAGTATGAAACAAATTCCCTATCTTTATCCCCCATTAACGCCCGATAGTGAATGCTACTAATCCGTAGAAGATGAACAATATCCCACTGATTAAAGTTTCACTTTATCCCGCTTCCTCTGTATACAAACTTCGCTACTTTTCAAACAAGTCCTTTTTCTCAACTAAAAACAAGACTACTTCTTTTTTATTTTCATATTGTTTACTAATGAAAGAATTTTTAAGGGGGTTACAAAATTGAAACGACTATTTCTCTGCATGGAGCGTGAACTTGTTGTAGTAAAAGAACAATATGGTAACTATGAAACCACATATCATTTACAAAATATGCAACCTACCTGTATTGTGGTTGATCCATTCCAAACAAATCGTGTTTATTGCGGCACATTTGGACGAGGTTTATGGCTAAGTGACGATGGCGGGGATTCGTGGAGACCAATTGGAGATTCATATCGTTACTTTGATTTCCCTAAAGAGGATGGTATTTTACACTCTTCTATTACTTCTATAACGATAAGCTCAAATGAACAAGTTAACGGCTACGGCGTCGTTTATGTAGGTACAGAACCTAGTGCTTTATTCCGTTCAGAAAATGGTGGTGAAACGTGGACTGAACTTAAAAATATGAAATCATTATTATCTTCCTATACGTGGGCTTTTCCGCCTAGACCTTTTACCCATCACGTACGCTGGATTACAGTTGATCCAAACAATCCAAATACACTCCATGTTTCAATCGAAGCTGGTGCTGTTATTCAAAGTAATGATAAAGGGCATACATGGATTGATAAAAAATTCGGTGCTCCTATCGATGCTCATCAATTACTCATGCACCCTGAAGCCCCAAATCGCCTTTATGCATCATGTGGTGACGGATTTATGGGCGGACCTGATCGTGCATATCTTGAAAGTTATAACAGTGGAAACAGCTGGATCTCATGTAGTGACGGACTTGAGCATCATTATTTATACAGCATGGCTATCGATCCGGCTGATTGCGATACAATTCTCGTTTCTGCCGCACCAAGTGCCGACCTTGCTCATCACCGTATTCCTTATGAATCTTATATTTATCGGAAAACGAAAGATACTCCGTTCCAGCAAGTACAGCAAGGTCTACCATCTGCAATTGGTACAGTCATTTCGATGTTTGCTACAAATCCAGCCGAACCACATACGTTTTACACTTTAAATAACAATGGCATCTTTCAATCCACTGATAGCGGTGAAACGTGGGAACAACTAAACGTTACATGGAAAGATGAGTATAAAACGCAGCATCCGCATGCGTTACTCGTAACTAGTTCTTAACAAAAAGAGACTGCCTTCATTTAAGGCAGTCTCTCTATTTATTTCTTTAAATCAATGACAATATCATCTAACACAATACCCTTATTGCCTCCCAGTTTTCGAGACACGAAACTCTCCTTTACCTGTCCTCCAACTATTGTTACCGAGCCATAATTTTCAGGAGTGTGAATTCTTAAATTAACGTGAGGCGTTATTATTAGCTTGGTTGCATTCTCATTGAGTTGTTGGAATGTTTTACTCCAATTAAAATTATAAGAATCCTCACCTGAGCCTCCATTTCCTTCCCCAGAATACTGATTACCTAAATCATCCCTCACTTCTAAATCGATATCCATTCCATCCCATACACCCCTTATTTCTTGAGATACTTCCTGGTTGTAGTATAAAATAAACGACATTGGTGTTATTTCCATTCTCTCCATATTTACTTTTACACCATCTTTTTCTGTACTACCTCTAATCAATTGCTCTTTATTTTCTATTCCTTTTAGATTAATATTAAAATTCCAATCCCCTTTTATCTCTTCTTCTGTTTCTAAAATGTCTATACTTTTTATACTCCATTCAACGTTCACTGTAGTTTCTTTACTATTAACTAGATCGCTACTTGTTTTTATTAAACCTGTATATTTTCTATCAGCGACTTTAGTAATTTTATTGCTTCCTGATTGGGCACCTGCTCCTTTAATAGTTAAAAAATCCAACGTACTTGGATTTTTGCCTAAATCCCTGTTACTTTCTATAGAATAGTTTATTGATACTGTCTTCCCATCGAAAATCGCATCATTAATCGTTATCTTAATTCCCTTGCTTTCTTTTGTCATATTTAGTACTGTAGCGTATTGTTTATAATTATAATGAAGCCCCGTTTTCTTCTCTACGTCAGCTTTATAGTTTTCATATAACCCTGTTCTACCATTATCTAAAAATCGGAATATATCACCTACAATCGGCAATCCCCCGGCATATGTAGGAAACCCGATACCAAGCGTTGCAACTGATAATCCTACTAAAATAGATGCAGCAGCGACACCCTTTTTCCAACTTTTCATCTTTTTCTTCATACGTATCGATTGTTTTACATTACGTTTTACTTTTTCTTTTTCAATTTCAGAAGCCTCAATTTCCTCAAGTTCTTTTTCATCTATGTCAATGTCATTTAATAGTTCATAAATGTCTTTCATATTGCACTACCTCCAAACCTAATATTCGTAGCATTTTGTTGTAGTTTCTTTTTTCCCCGGTACACACGATTATCGATCGCCGCCCTGGTTAATCCTAACTTGTCACCGATTTCCTCTGTCTTCATACCGAGAAGATATTTCATAATGAACACCTTTTGATCTAACGGTTTTAATTGATTAATAAGCTTCAATAACTCTTCCCTATCTTCCATAACGATTAATTCATCTTCTGCCGATTTTTCTGTACTAATATGAAACTCATCTGAAATAATTTCTACTGTTCTAGTCGCTTTCCGGTAATAATCAATCGCCTTAAACTTTGCAATCGCCGCAATCCATTTTTTAAAATCATTCGGCTCTCCATGAAATTTATTTGCATTATTCCAAATGGAAAGAAATATATCGTTTACACATTCCTCTATGAGTCCATCATTTTGAACCGGAAGAAGAACTTTGTGCGTGATTCCTTTTATGAGTGGTAAGTATGTATCGACAACGAATTCTAGCGCATCTTCTTTTTGTCGCTGTAATCTTTTTATAAAATTTTTCTCATTTGATTTCATGTAGCGATTCCCCTTATTTTTTTGTAAAAGCTTTTACACCCTATATAACGTTTTGGAAATTTTTTTCTCTCATCTTTTTTATTTTTTGTATGTAATGGAATACTTTTCCTTAACCATTGTCTCATATAAATATAAGCTTGAAGAAAATTTTCTCAAGTCTGTAATTCAATTAGTGTAGTACACTATTTATGCAGACACTCTTTAACCTGGTGTACATTTCATTTAATTAATCTACTTTTATAATTTTAAATTAGGAGATGAGATTTGTATGTGTGGAATTACAGGTTGGGTAGATTGGAAGAAAGATCTTTCAAATGAACATGTTATTTTAGAAAAGATGGCGAATAGTATTCAGCATCGCGGTCCTGATGCTGAAGGATTTTGGTTTTCACCTCATGCGGCCTTTGCACACCGACGTTTAATTGTTATTGACCCAGAAGGCGGGACGCAGCCAAAAACATTCCGTGCCGGTGATTATACGTATGCTCTTACTTATAATGGAGAAATTTATAATTTTCGTGAACTGAGAGAACAGCTTCGAAAATGTGGGCATGCATTTGAAACGCATTCAGATACAGAAGTATTACTACATGCTTATTTAGAATGGAAAGAAGACTGCGTACAACATTTAAACGGAATTTTCGCTTTCGCCTTATGGGATGATCAGAAGCAACAACTGTTTTTAGCACGTGATCATTTAGGCGTAAAGCCACTCTTTTATACAGAAAGAAATGACAGTATTATTTTCGGATCTGAAATAAAAGCATTATTAGCTCATCCATCTGTTCCTGCTGAAATTGATGCGGACGGCATAAATGAAATATTTGGATTAGGCTTATTTCGAACTCCAGGATGTGGCGTCTTTAAACATATTCAAGAAGTTCGTGCTGGACATTCTATAACATTCACACGTGATAAAAAAGTAGTTAAGAAGTATTGGAATTTAGAAAGTAAGATCCATACAGACTCTACCCAAGACACATCTTCTCATATTTTATCTATTTTACAAGATACAGTAAAAAGACAATTAATTGCTGATGTTCCCCTCGTTTGTATGTTATCAGGCGGATTAGATTCTAGTGGTATTACTGCACTGGCAGGTAAAGAATTTAGAGAGGAACACAAAACACTTCACACATATTCAATCGATTTTTTAAATAGCGCGAAAGATTTCGAACTGACATTTGCTCGAACTGGTTTAGACGCTCCTTGGGTAAAACGTGTTTCTGAACATGTAGGGACATCGCATCATGACATTATTGTGAATGCTGAAGAGTTAGCAAATCACTTATTCGTTCCCCTTCACGCGAAAGACTTACCCAGTGCTGGCGAAATGGAAACTTCACTTTATTTACTATTTTGCGAAATGAAAAAAGATGCAACCGTAGCTTTATCTGGAGAATCTGCTGATGAAGTATTCGGGGGATATCCTTGGTTTCATCAAGAAGAACTATTATATGTAGATAAGTTTCCGTGGTTAACAAACTGGAAAAACACATCTTCTCTATTATTAAACGACGTAACAACTCAATGTAATCCTGAGCAGTATATTAATAAACGATTCCATGAAGCTGCTCTTGAAGTACCTACTCTTGAAGGTGAAAGTAAAAAATCCGCGAAACAACGTCAAATGTTTTATTTATTTTTAACACGATTCCTTCCGTTCTTACTCGACCGTAAAGACCGTATGAGTATGGCTGTAGGATTTGAAGTTCGTGTACCGTTTTGCGATTATAGATTAGTTGAATATTTATGGAACGTTCCTTTCAACATAAAAAGTATTGATAATATTGAAAAAGGAATTTTACGTAGGGCACTGAAACCAGCTTTACCTGATGACGTACGAAATAGAAGAAAAAGTGCTTATCCAACTTCACAAGATCCACACTACTTACAAACAATCCGTAATTTAACACTTGATATGTGTAGTAATAAAAACAATCCTGTTTTCTCACTCATTAACCATTCCATATTACTTGCAATTGCTGATCAAAGTAACAAAGAGATTACCAATTTTGAAGCAAGAAGTGCTATGGAGTATATGCTACAAGTAAATGAATGGTTAAAAACGTATCATATTCATATTGCTTAACAAAAAAGAGTTCAAGGACAAAAACCCTTGAACTCTCTTTCATTTATTAATTGGCACATTGTCTATTTTCAGTATCGATGGACCATCCAATAATAGTGGCACAATCTCTACCTTTCCACTGAAGTACATTTGTTAATACAGGCTCAATCTGTAAACAAGATCCGTCGTGTAATATTTCTACTAAAGATTGATCATCATCAAACTTTAGTTTATCACACTCTAAAATACCATCCGTTGCCATTACAATGTGATTCTGACCTTTTTCTAATCCCCTTACCCCTGATGTAAAACAAGGTGTATTCGCTGCAAAAACATTTTTTCTTCCTATGTATTCATAGTTCTTACGCTTATTTAGCCTACCTTTTCCATTTTTCGTTTGCTCTGAATGGAATAAATACGCGAAGCAATCACCAACTGATAGCCAATATAAGAACTCACCTTTTCGTAAACAAATTAAACATGCAAGTTCCTCATCATCTTGGTCACATTTCTCGATAAAGAGCTCATCTGTAAATAACGCTAATAAATACATATGTGTATGATGAAATGCTAAATGGATTGGGTATGAAAATAACTCTTTTAGTTTTTCTTCTCTTTCTAAAATCGCTTCTATTATATAATGTATATTTTTCGTTTTATGATGTGTATCAAAAATCATAACAAATTCAAATTCTAATTTCGGATCCCACCAAGCTAGCACTGCATCTCCTCTTTCATATGCATCACTCTCTTGATTTCCTCCATATACGCCGACTGAAAGAGGACCACATTTTTCAACATGTATTTGATCTACATACATCTTTTCATGACTAATCCATTTAAATGTATTCACAGCTATCATCCTCTCTCTTGCTAAATGTATACCTTTACACATAGATTACCTTATATTTCAATAAAAATAAACTTTTTCAACATTTTTAATGAAAATAAAAGGATTTTACCTCTGAATCAACGAATATATCTTACTATACGATATAAAAATAGGAGGATTTATCATTATGAAAGACATTAATCAACATTGGGAAAGTATTTATTATCACTTACGATATGAATATGAAGACAACCTTTCTCACCAAGCTATTCGTATTTTACAAATCGTTTCTCGTGAGAAAGATATAACAATTGGAAAAGTTGCTACTGAGCTTAGTCTCTCTCATAACACAGCATCTGAACACGTAAAGCGCCTTATTCAAAAAGGATTTATTATAAAAGAAAGAAACAAACACGATGAAAGGGTTGTAAACCTTACTTTAACGAAAGAAGGCATTGAAGTATTAGAAAAGCATACTTTACTAGATAAAGAAAAGATAAAAATATTAGAATCACAGTTATCAAAAGAAGAACAACAATTAATTGAAAAAGCCTTTTCGTTATTAGCGAAGGAGGCAAAATATGCATTTCCTCGTTAAAGTAATCGTTTCGGCACTTATTATCGGCGTTATTACTGAAGTCGCTAAACATTATAGTACGATAGGCGGCTTTATTGCTGCCCTTCCACTCGTTAGTTTACTAAGCCTATTTTGGATTTCTTTCGAAGGTGGGAGTAAACAAGAATTAAGTCAATTCGCTTTAGGCGTATTATATGGATTTCCTGCATCCGCACTACTATTATTTATTGTTTATATCGGTTTAAAGAACTCCTTTTCACTTAGTACATCTATACTCTTCGGCATATGTGCCTGGTGTATCGTCTTTACTTGCCAAAAAGTATTTCAAGCTTAGGGGGAATTACTATTAATAGATCAGTAGAGATCCTCAATATTCTATTGCTCAATTGATTGAGGGCGGTATGCCAAAAGAAGAAGCTACACAACTTGAAGATATGTGGCAAGAACTTATTCGTGAACAATTAAATCTCTCAATAAACAGCCAATACATTTTGGCTGAACATGCTAGTCACGGGATAGAAAACGATCGTCCAGATGCTATCATTGAAGCCATTCACTTATTGTAAATAAAAAAAGGAAGCAACTAAAGCTGCTTCCTTACTTATCTATTCATAGTCTTCTTCATCATCGACTTCTTCATAATACGAACTCCCATTGCTTACATATATAGGACCGTTCGCAACATCAATACGTAGTACCCATGCCCATGGCACAGCTAAACGTTTATGTATTGCTCTCCAAAAGTTCATTGATTTTCTTTCGTACTCCTGGAACTCCTGAAGTAACTCTTTATAGGAGGAACCGTCTAACTGAATATTTGCTTCTAATAAACGAGAATGGGCATAGTACTGTAACTCTAGTTCAGCAGCAATCTCCATTTCTTCTTCCGTTGCCATACCTATAATTGCTCCATCTGCTGGTGCGATTTCATATACGTTGTGAACTTCAATAAGCCCTTCTTTCTCTTTCTCAAACATGTAAACAGCCTCCTTTAACCAATATTTTTTATGTTACAAAGTCATACTTCTACAATACCTTCTCCCTTTCCTCTTTTTTTGATAAACTTTTACAAATTATTTATCTGATAATCTGTAGACTGTATTCTTTCAGCAGAACTGAAACAATTATTATCAAAAGTTAATTTATACACATCAGGCATATGAAGGGTTTTCCAAAACTGAAAATCATATTTCGAATCAAAATAATTCATTAGTAATACCATAATATTCCCATGAGTGCCTATTACAATATTCTTCCCTTTATATTTTCCCAATATATTTTGCATACATAATACAGCACGCCTCTGCGCTACATCATTTGATTCCCCGCCTTCGTATGCAAAAGTCCAGTCTTCCCATACCTTCTGAATAGCATCGTTAAAATCTGTTACTGGCTCTTTACTTAATAACCTTTCCCGTAAATCTTCTTCCAGTTGTATTGATAAATTATATGTATTCGCAATTCCTTGCACGGTTTGAATCGCCCTTTTATACGGGCTAGAAATAACAACATCAATGTTTTTATCCTTTAACAAACTTGTTACATTACCTGCATCAATCTCTCCTTCTTCAGATAAGGGACGTTCCCTTTCTTCCTTTGTATATGTAGAGTGAGCGTGGCGAACGAAATATACTGTAGTCATTATTCAACTTCCTTTCTTAGTTTCAATCTATATTCCATGCAGTAAATAGGAAATCCTGTATCATGAATAGAAAAGAGCGCCTTTTAAAAAGCGCTCTTTTGTTTACATAATAAAATTATTCCATTATAACTTTCTTCTGAATTCTTCATCTGTTATAGCATCTTGAATAAAATAATCTATATTATTTCTCAGCTTTTGATATGCAACTTGATCTTCTATATCGTTAAACATAATTACAACTTCTACCTTATTCCCTTTCTTATCTGTAGTATACAAACTTTTTGTCAATACGAATGCGGTAGAACCACCTTTTTGACCAGCATATTCCAACTTACTATTTTCAACTGTTCCTTTAAAAACATTATCAATTTCATCTTGCATTGATTTTGGAAAATAATTTCTACTATTTATCTTTTCCATTAAACTCAAATAATCTTTAGCATTTGCACTCACTAATCGATCTGACCAAATACGCTGGAATTCCATATCTATTTTTAATGGTATATCACGTTTCTTCCATTCACTTTCATCTTTCATCCATTCATGTATTTGTAACACGTGTTTATTATATTCATCATTAGACATGTTACGTATCATTTCTAACGATTGATTTTCTGGCTCATTAAGCTCTTTTTCTACATACCCTCTCATATATAGTGAAGCAGTATACGAAGAGAACTTGTCATGACTAGTAAGTTCTAACTCTTTTAAACTATCATTTACTCTTTCTATTCCAAGCTTATCTAACAAATACGTTGTATTCGCATTAGAACTATAATGAATCATCCCTTTAGCCACTTCTTCTAAAGCAATCTGTCCATTTTGCACTAACTCCCTTACTTTTGAATCTTCTAACCAGTCAGGATGCGCTCCACCATCAGTGTTTTTAACATAATATTTTTCTAAATCCTGCAATGAAATTTGTTCATCTCGACTTATTTTTCCTTCTGACACTTGCTTAGCAAATTCAACTGCTATTACGATTTTTGCCGTACTTGCTAATGGTAATTTTTTATTTTCATTTACAGATGTTACTACTTCACCGTTTTTTCTAATAAGTAATGAACATGTTTCATCACCTTTATGTTCTTTTATGTAGTTTAATACGTAATCAGGATCTTCTTTTGACAAATAGTACTTCATAATAACAAAGAAAGCTATAACAGCTACTACAATCACTCCTGCAACAATTCCTATAATCTTTAATATGTTCACAATATGCCCCCTCTATAAATTCCCTTCTATATAATAAATATAACGAATAAAAATACAAAATTATACAAAATAGAGTAACTCTTCCTAAAAAAAGAAAGAGTTACTCTATTTCACATGATGTTATTTGTCCATTTAACGTAACAACTATATTTGAGTCGTCACTTTCTTTAACGCTATTTAGTCGATTTGAGTTAGGAGGACCAATTACAACTGACTCCTTAATTGGCGAAAGGTCCTTTCCTAATTTTTCTGCACTTACACCGTATGCAGCTTGAAATACTTCTGGCGGTGTTAATCTAAGTATGTCTGATCCCTCTGCTGTTTCAAACTGATCGTTATTAAAGAACAAATGTAATTGTACTTCTTCTGTTACCGCTGTAATCCAATGCCACCATCCCATTGGAATAAAGACAGTTTGCCCCGCTTTCACATGATAATTTTGCAATTGATTCGTTTCGGGATTTAAAATGGATGTAACTGCTTCTCCTGATACAACAACATCTAATTCCCACGCATTCGGATGCCAATGTGGTTCCCGCATATGCCCTTTCGTCATAAATAAATCAACAAACGCCCCTCCTATCATCGCAGGTAACTGCGTTGAGGTAACTTCATATGCAACGTTTTTCTCATCTCTTTTAAAAAAGACATTTTTTCTCGAATCAAAGAAAAGATTTGGCGTTCCTGAGCTTTTCTTTAAATTTTTATTATCTGGAACATAACCTGAACTACTCATTTTATCCCTCTTTTCCACTCCGAACATTTCTACTTTCACACTGTATCGTATGGAAAAAATGTATGAATGTGCCTATCATTCACATAACAAAAAAAACATGCCTTCATGATGAGAGCATGTTTTGTGATTTTTTTCACATTATTTAGTTAAAAAATAAACTTTTTACTTACCATGATGTAACATTAAATCACTAAGTTCTTCTTCAATGTGATTTAATTTCGCAACTCCTTCTTTCCACTTATGAATATAACGCGATACCCCGACAATAAATAAAACAATAATTGTAGAAAGAATAATACCATATACGATTGTTACAGTACTCATAGTTACACTTCCTTATAATTAGTAATGTTGTTATTAGTTATATTTTTATTATAAACCTTTTTCTTTTAAAATACTTCGATTTCAACTTTTTGTAACAAAATTGATTTTTCTAATATTTCGTTCATAAAAATGGAATATTTTTCACAAATTATACAAAACTTCACCATATGTACTATTGCCACATGAGTTATATTGTTAAATAGGATAAAGTGAAATTTTAGTCAGTACGGGGTATCTATCCCACACTGATTATTAGCCCGCACCAACCAGGATTTTACGGACCGTTACTGTGGGATAAAGGGGATGAAATACTATGACGACTTGGTTTATTGTAATGTTAGTTGTATTTGGAGCATTTAAAATTATTGTTTCTAGCCTTCCTAACTCTGCTATTGAATCCATTATTAGCAAGTACGAAACACATCCACAACTTGAAGAAGAGAATGTGACTGTTACAATCAATGGAAATAACTTAGAAGGCGAAAAGAAATCCAAAATTATTCATGATTTTAACGAAGGATTATTTTTAGATCGCTATTATGCACCACCACACAATGAAGGCACTCCTTTAATTATCAATGCAAAACGTGGCAAAAAAGATTTTACATTTTATATTTATAGTCATGAAGAGCATGTTGATGTAGTAAAACAACATAAAAAGAAGGTAGTTGCTTATAGTTTACGCTCTAAAAACCTTCAAAATAATGATATGTTCGTGTCAGCTGATTTAGCTTAATACTCATATATTAGAAGAAGGAATCCATGGCACATGGATTCCTTCTTTCCTATTTACTGAAAAATAAGCTCTGTCTTCAAACTATCTTTCGGTAACAACCATCCTTTTTGTCCTAAACTCTTCATTAATAATTCTCTTTGTTTTGTTGCAATACTTTCCTCATTTGTTTTAAACGACACTTCTATTACGAAGTCATCTTCTATCTTCCCGGTATTACTTAATGGCCAAATTTCAATATTCGTTTTTATATTTTCAAATTCACCTGTATACCGTTTCATTAATACAGGACCATAAATGTGAGAATCCTTCAGCATCTCTTCTCCCCAATTCGTATACAACCATTTGTTCATTTTCCCTGGTAACTTTTCTATTAACATATTTTGAGCAGCTTGCTCATTTGGTAAATCAAGTATCCCATATCCTTTAGCACTATAACTTTTCTTATTTGAAATACTTAATGTTTTCTTCTCAAATCCCCAATCTATTTCTGCCTCATAGTTATCAGTTTTACTATCAAATCCATCCTTCTTAGCTACTTCTAATGCATCTTGAATCATAACATTTTGAATCGGGTATCTCTTTTTATATGTTAGCTCAAAATCTTTACTAAATTCTTTCTTTCGAATTCTCGCAAACCAACCTTCATTACTTAAACTTTTATTCGCTGTATCTAAAAATTGCACTTGTATTCTTTCATAATTTGTACCAGCCTGGAAATATTCTAGTACCTCTTGGTTCATCTCTTTGTTATAACCTAATACTTGTTCTGGCTTTAATAATAACTTCACTTCAAAACTGGGTTTCATTGGACTAGCAGCAAACCCTTCCTTAACGTTATAAAGGAAACAACAAAAGAAAATGTTTACGAATACAAATACTTTTTTCATATACCAATCTCCTTTACATTTTATATGACTTCTACACATTCCATTGCAAGTGAATACACATTTTCATATCCTGCTATGCTAAGCTTTTCCTGCAATCGATCCGTATCCTCTTTCAAAGCATGTACTAACACCGTATGTTCTGGTAATAGTGTATTTAACATTTCCTTAACGTCACTTATACTTTGATGAACTTTATATGGAACTCGCTTCACCCTACATTCTTTACCTACACGTTCCTTCAAAACTTTTTCTGCAAAACTTCCTTTAGCAATATGTCCAGTAAAGATAATCGAATTTCGTTCTTCATGCCGAAGTTGTTCATAATACAACTGTGCTCGTTTCGTTTGCATATTCGCATCACTCATTACAACTATTCCGTAACTATTTTGCATACAAATTTCCTTATCCATAACTATTATGTTTCTTTTTAAATCCTCCACAACCCGTTCAAGTTTTTCATTATTTTTTAGCCAATCTTTATATATGAACATTTCTTCAAAACCAACCAAAATTTCTTTATCTACTATAAGCGGAAACTCTTTATATCGTTCATATAAATACAATACTATATCTTGCGCCCTACCAAGTGAGGGCAGTGGTAGTAATGCCGTTCCTTTATTTTGAGCAACTCGTTCAATTTCTGCACATAATTCGTCTACTCGTTCCTTTTGTGAAACATCATCAGTGTGATAAGCGGCATCTACAATTGCAATTTTTATATCGCTTCGCAAATTTTCAGGTAAATTAGCTCGTAGTATATTAGATTCTGCTGAATAATCACCAGAATAAAATACGTATGTATTACACATATCCACTAAAAACCAAACAGCTCCTAATACATGCCCACTATACCCCCATTGAAACCGCAACGTTGGTGTAATCTGTATCCATTCATTTGGATTACTAATCTCATCAATACATACATAATTTAGATCTTTAATATTTTGATCGTTATAAGGTAAATTCCACCCTTTTGAAAGATTGTAGTTTCCCCATTTTTCAAAATAAGCTGGAAGTTGCTCCTTCGTATAACGAGTCGTCCAAATTTTTTTCTTATATCCATACTTCGTCAATAAAGGTAAACCCATCGTATGGTCTTCATGAATATGTGATAAAAATACTGCATCCAAAAATGGAACAACTTCTCTTTCTATTTTAGGATAACTATCCTCATATGATCGATTAATACCACAATCAAATACTATTTTTGTCTCTTTATTTTTTACAAAATAGCAGGAACGACCGTATTCTCCCGCTCCTCCCCATACTTCCATCCTCATCATGCTACCCCTTTTCGTTTTTGCTCCATATGTTGCAGAAGTAATAAGCACATTGTTGTAAGCCCAACAGAAACAACAGCCATTGCCATTCCTATAGATACTTCTCCTTGTTCAAATTGAGCAAAAATAAACGTTGCTGACGTTTCTACTGATGGAGGTAGTACGAGAAGCGATGCTACTAACTCTCTTATCGAAATCGTAAATGTCATCGCCCATCCAGCAAGAATTCCTGGAATAATAAGCGGCAATATTATTTTTCTAAAAATATAAATATAATTCCCAGAAAAAATACTTCCTGCCTGTACAAGAGAATCATCAATTTGTCCGAGCGATGCTTTTACATACTGCACCGTATAAGGTAAAAAGAGAACAACATACGTTACGATAACCATGACTGGTGTATTGTAAATTGACATAGGCATATAGGGTGAATTCCAAAATAAAATAAGCCCTACAACCATCACTATTCCTGGTACCATATTCGGTAACATGCCGCACATATCAAGCCATTTTTCAGAGGACTTTTTCCCCTTTCGAATCATAAGCGCCAAAAATACGCCAATAATTACAGCAACAATCGCCGTTACGAGTGAAAAAAGAAAACTGTTCCATAAAGCTTCTAATCCCGGAGAACCAATTGTAAATAATGCTTCATAATGGCTTGTTGTAAAGTTATTAAAATGTAAGCCACCGCCTCTTAACTTCGACAAAGAAGCAATAAGTATAGAAAAGTATGGGATTCCAATTGCTACTATTAGTAAGCCAATTACATAAACCCATGCTATAACGCGCGCAAATATAGACAAAGTATACCTTTTAGATTTCACACCTTTTCCACTAACCATTGCATATGTATACTTTCGATTCAATACATTTTGCATATACCAAATGAGCATACAGGCACTAAGTAATAAAGAAGATAATGCTGTGGCACTGCCAAAATCAATCGGCCAACTAGAGATAAATTTATGAATCTCAGATGTTAACACATGGAATCCTATTCTACGTCCGAATGTAGCTGGTGTTCCAAATTCAGCAATCGTCTTTACGAAAATGAGTAAAGCACCCATTACATAACTTGATAACAATAACGGTAGTATTATTTTTCTTAAACGATAGAAAAAACTTCCACCATGAACTGCTGCCGCTTCTTCTTTACTACTCCCAATCTGAAGTAACGTGTTTTTCAACATGAAGTAAAGGAATGGGAATAAATGCAGACTCATAATTAAAACCATACCGCCTAAACTAAAAAACGATGATGAAATCGGCTTTAAAGCCGGAAAAAATTGTTCAAAATAACCGTTAGGTTGCATGAACAAAATCCAGCCCATCGATCCGATATAGGGCGGGGTCATAAATGGGATCATAAAAACAATATCTAACTTACTATACTTTCCTACATCTGTTTTGCTCATAATGAACGCCAATGGAAACGCAAATATTGTAGCTCCTATTACAACGAGTACACCTAGAAGCATCGAATTTAGAAAAATCCCAGCTAATCCACCACTCTGCATGACTTCAAAAGGCTTTAAAAAATTCCAACTGCTATTTTCATATACACTAGAAAATAAAATGAGAAAAAGCGGAATGACGATTAACATCGCCACAAGTAACAACGCTACTGTCATTCCAACTTGTCTTACTGATACGAATCGATTTACCATGTAATCACCATCTTATTGAAATACTTTCTTAAATTGTTTTGCTATTTCATCTTGTTCTTTCTCAACTGTTTTCCAATCAATATTTAATACTGGAATCTCTTCTACATTCGGTCTATTTTCAGCTTTTATATCTTTTCTACCTGGCAACAAATACGCTTTAGAAACTTGTTTTTGCACATCATCTGATAATAAATAATCAATAAACTCTTTTGCACCTTCTACATTTTTACTATCCTTCATAATGCCTGCTGCACGTGGACTAATGACTGTTCCGCTTTTTGGATATACGATATCAACCGGTTCACCCTTTGCTTTTGCACTGTACGTCATATAGTCAACACCCGCAATTACCATATCTTTCGCACCTGTTACAACTGGGTCTAACGCTTCTTGGTTTGCCCCAGCTACTGTAACTTCATTTTTCTTAAGCTGTTCAAATAAATTCCATCCATCTTGTCCATTCTTTTTCACATATCCTGTTACAAAGTCTAAAGCTGAACCTGAAAGTGCTGGATCTGGAAGATTCACTTTCCCTTTCCATTCTCCTTTCGTTATATCGCTCCAATCTTCAGGTGCTGTCTTCACATTTTTTGTGTTATACACAATTCCTAATGCTGAAGCACTATATCCAAAATAATGTCCTTTATCATCCGACCATTCAGAACGAAGCTTATCAGCTTGTTTTGCTTCTTTATAAGCTAACGTTTGCCCATCTTTTTTTAATCCTTCCATCGCTGGTAAAGAAGCAAGTACGACAACGTCAACGACTGGATTTTTCTTTTCAGCCTCCATTCTTGCTAAAATCTTACCTGTTGTTCCTTGAAACATTTCTACTTTTATCCCTGTTTTCTTTTCAAAGTCCTTTTGAATTTTTTCTGCTAATCCTTTTGGTCCTGCACTATATACAACGATTTTCTTTTCATTAGCGTTTTTATTTTTTGCATCTACACTGCCTGTCTTTGAGCTACAACCTGTTACTACAGCAGAAAATAGTAAAGTACATACAAATAAAGACTTAAGCGAACTGAATTTCTTCATACGATTCTCCCCCTATATGATGAATACATTTTTTTGGTACATATAACGATACCGGTTTACCAACGCTTAGCTTACTATTGTGATAAGCTGTCCATACACCGAGTGTCCCCATGTTTACTTTCACTTCATAACGTTCTCCTACATATGTAACGTGCTGAACTTCACCTGTATACATTTCGCACAAGTCATTTTTTGTCCAGCTCACATGCTCTGGACGAATCATTTTTTTCCCCTCTACAAGCCAATTTGCCTTACCAACAAATTTTGCAACAAATTCATGAGACGGTTTCACATAAATGTCTTCTGGTGTTCCTTTTTGTAATACTTCACCCTGCTTCATGACAATAATTTGGTCTGACATTGACATAGCTTCTGTTTGATCATGTGTTACATACAATGCCGTTAAACCAATTGAATGAACGATGTCCATAAGTTCTAATCGCATTTCTTCTCGCAAAATTGCATCGAGTGCACTTAACGGTTCATCGAACAAAATAAAATGAGGTTTCGTTACAATTGCTCTAGCAAATGCGACACGTTGCTGCTGTCCACCTGAGAGTTCATGCGGATATCTTTTCTCCATACCTTGCAAACGAACTCGCTTTATCGCATCTTCTACCTTTTCTCTTAAGTGATTCGTTTGCTTTGTAGCCCTTAAACCAAATGCAACATTTTCAAATACAGTCATATGCGGCCATAAAGCAAAATCTTGAAATACCATGCCGATATTCCGCTCATGAGGAGATGTTTTTATCTTTTTAGCAGAAGAATACATGCACTTATCTCCAAAATATATTTCACCTTTATCCGGTTCCTCAAGCCCTGCAATCATTCTAAGTAAAGTCGTTTTCCCGCATCCTGAAGGTCCTAAAAGTGTGGTGAATTCCCCTTTTTTCATTACAATCTGTAACGGCTTTAACGCCTGTGTTTTCCCAAATGCCTTTTCTAATCCATGAATTTTAATATCCATCGTTTCACCTCTCTCCCCTCATTCTTAACCTGCTTTCATTCTATCTGGAAGTTTTATACTGAATGTTAATGTACTGTAAAGATTAAATTAAAAAATCTCTAATAAACTATTTATTTCTATAGATTTTTTCTATAGTTAGAAGAAAAAGGGGCCAACTTATCATGAATCTCTTAAAATTAGAAATTGTAGTGCTTATTAAGAAATACAAAAAGCTTACTATCGTTGCAGAAAAACTTGGCGTTAAACAACCTACTATTACGTTTCATATAAAAAGCTTAGAAGAGGAACTTGGTGTGCCTTTATTTGAATTACGTTCCGGAAGGTATTTCTTAACAGAAGCTGGCGAGGCATTGCATCATTATGCTTGTAAAATAGATGCACTTATGAAAGAAGCTAGGCGGGTCACACAAGAGTTTAAAGATTTTAATAAAGGCGCTATAACAATTGGTGCTAGTTATGTACCCGCGACTTATCTTTTACCAGAAGTTGTTCACCAATTTCAATGCGAATTTCCAAATATAAAAATAACACTCATAGTAAAAACAGCTCCTGAAATTCGAACGATGCTACAAAATCATGAAATTGATCTCGGGGTAATTTCTGCGGCACCGTTTGACGAACCACTTCTAAAACAAATGAATGTAATGCCTGATACACTTGTTCTTGCCTTTTCCAAAGAACATCATCTTTCTAAAAGAACAAATGTATCATTACAAGATATCGAAAAAGAACGTATATTATTGCATCGTAACCCATCTACAACGAGAGATTTACTTACACAATGGACGTTAGCACATAACATTACATTCCAATCAGAAATTGAACTAGATTCATTAGAAACGATGAAACAAATTTTAAAATATGGTAATGGGGTTGCCTTTATTTCAAAACTTGCTATTGAGCAAGAAGTACAACGAAATGAGCTATGCTATATACCGATCCCTGATTTTGAATTTCAGCGTAATATTTATACCATTCATCATGAGGACAGATGGAATTCTAAAATAATTTCTTTTTTACTACATAGCATTACTTCTTTTGCAGAAAAAAATTAAAAGGCTGTCGTTATACACGACAGCCTTTTAAACTATAACTCTATTTGTTTTTCTTATCCTCAATTTTTGCTTGTGCCTCTTCAGCCTTATCTAATGCTTCTGAAACTTTTTTCTCTTTTTCTTTTACATCATCTATACTATCAACAGCTTTAATTAATTTATCGATTCCTTCTTCATTTACCTTTTTTCGTTTCGCTACTCTTTCATTTACTTTCTCTTCCACATCTTTTGCTTTTTGAAGCATATTCTCTGCATTTGATGTCACAGCTTTTTCAAGTGCATCATCTTTTTTCTTTTGTAACACTTCATTTGCAATATCTTTCGTTTCTAAATACTTACCGTCTTTTAATGCTGTCGCACCGCGATCTAGTAACTGAGCGACTTCTTTATATGCCTTCGCTTCATTTCCTGATTTCTCTTTTTCCGCTTTTTCAAACCACATAATCGCATCACTATATTTTTCATTTTTCAATGATTGCATACCTGTTTCAATATACGTGTCATAATTACTACATCCAGTCATTACGACTAACAGAAAAAGCATTACAAAACTTAATTTTCTCATGATGTTTTCTCCTTTTCTTTGCCTGCTCACTTTACTGTAACATACATGAAAAGGAGTTTCAAAAACTAAAATACTAATATGGTCATTTTTATATTGTTAAAATTTTCTTTTAAACCGATACATCCACTTGTTTTTTCGCCATATGCTGCTTTACTCCAACTAATACAACTAACAATAATCCTCCACCTAATGTCATCATAACAATGCTAGTCGGTAACATATCTAATAATAATCCATATACAATCATTCCAAGCGGTGCGATTGCAGTAGAAATTGTTTCAAGTAGACCGAATACACGTCCTAAATAGTTTGGATCTGTCGTCTTTTGCATATGTACTTGCATCGGGATATTTACAACCATCATTGATATACCGGTTAAAATCATAAAAGTGATATAGTAAATAAAACTTGCTACTTTCGGAATGATAACTAACAACGGAAAGACTGTGCATAAACTCAAGCCCGCAAATAAAAACAGTCCAATATAAACAGAGCGAAACGGATTATTCACTTCTTTACGTACTGATAAAACAATTGCACCAATTAGCATCCCGACTGCTAACATTCCCTCTACAACACCGAGTTGCTTCGAGGATAAATGCAAATTTTTAATAATAATATATGGAAGCGAAACGAAAAGTGCACTCGCAAAAAAGTTTACCCCTACTGCAATTTTCATTAAACCATATATTTCATGCTGTCGTTTCACATATGAAAAACCTTCTTTTATACTCGTCAAGAAATGCTCTTTACTTTCGGCCAATTCTTTTTTATATAAATCAAATACGATGAATAATTGTACAATAACTGCTAAAAAGAATGTAATACTATTTAACAGGAAAAATGTTTTGATTGAAAAGAAACCAAATACAACTCCTCCAATAATCGGCGCTAAAATATTCGATAAAGATGATGCCGTCTGATTTAAAGCACTCGCTTTTTGAATACGCTCCTCATCTACTAAATTAGGAATAGACGAAGTTAATGAAACAGAATAAAAACTTGCACAAATTGATAATAATGCCGCTGATACATAAATAAACAGAAGTGATGGTCCAAATATAGTAGCAAGAATAAACATAATAAGCATTGTTAAGCTACTTAATAAATCAGTGCCAATTACAAGCCATCTTCGGTTCACACGGTCAGCTACAGCACCTGCAATTGGGCCACAGATCATTCTTGGTATTGATCCGCAAATAAGAGTAGTTGCAAACCCCATTCCTGAACCAGTTGTCTTTAATACGTATAATCCCATTGCAAACGTATAAATACCCGCCCCTAACAAGGACGTCATTTTTCCAATCATCATTAAAATAATATTTCTCGTTGCAATCTTCATTTTCCAATCATTTTGACCTATACTTACATCCCCCATTATGACACTCTCCCTTTAAAAGTTAAATTGTGTTAAACTTATTATATATACAACTTTCCAATTTTTACAACGAAAAGTTTAATTATATTTAACTTTTTGATTATAAAGGAGCATATGATGGCTACTCTCGGCGAGAAAATTAAAACGTTACGAAAAGAAAAAAAGCTTACTCAAACTGAATTAGCAGGTTCAGAACTGACAAAAAGTATGTTAAGTCAAATTGAAAATGGAAAAGCTACACCTTCCATGAAAACATTACAATACATCGCTGAAAAACTTGGATGCGAAACGAGTTTTTTACTAGAAGAAGATGATGTAGAAATTGTAGAAATCATTCAACAAATGGAACAACTAATAAAGGCAAATAAATGTGATGAAGTATATGAGACTTTACTACCTATCGTTCAAAAAGAGCTACCTTCTACTTTAAATACCGCTCGTTTATATAAACAATTTGTAACAGCTGCGGCGATTATGAAAGATTACAACATTGAATATTACGTTGAAAAGGCTACTTCTATTTTTGAAAAATATACGTTATACCGGGACAGTACGGAAACAAAATTAAAATTATCCTTTACGATATTCACACGTAAAAAGTATGGTGAATGTTTACAGCTTATAGCTAGTATTAGAAATGATTATGAGGAGAAACATTTAGAAATGGATCTCATTATACATATCGAGTTATGTTTATATGAAGCCATCATTTTACTAGCATGCGGCGATTATGAAACATGTGAAAAAACAATATTAGAGGCACTCGAGTTTTCAAAAAAGCATCAAGTATATTTTAAAACAGACGAATTTTATCGGATTTTATCTTACCAAAAAGTCATTACAGCTGATAAAGAACAATATTTATATTACATAAAAAAATCTGAGCAATTTGCCATTTTTACAGAAGATACTCTATCCATTGCGATTATTGATATTTTAAAAGCTTACTACTACAACACGATTACTAATGAATATACAATCGCATTAAAACATCTAGAACAATTTCGAGAGAAACTAAAAGATGAGCCACTTTTTCAAGACGACGGATTGTATTATCTTGAAAAAGGAAAAGCTTTATACGGATTGAAACATTACGAGGAAGCTTTACAAGCATTGCAACGTGGTATCATGCCGGATTATATGAACCATCCACTTGATCAAGCGTGGCTTACAACAGCAGGTGCATATCGTGCCCTTTGTTATGTAAAACTTAACGATAAAAAAAGGGCTCTGGAGGAAGCTACAGAAGCCGCTCAAAAGATACAATCCTACCCGGATTCCATCTTTTCTTCTTTTATTAAAGAAACATTACAAATAATACAAAAACTTTAAAAATGTCTCTAAATGGTATATTATTCCTCCTTTTTTGCAAAGATAATAATGATGGGAGGAATATAAATGAATATACAACGCGCAAAAGAGCTTTCCGAGTCATCTGAAGAAGCCAATGTCAGTTTTCAAGGCATGCCTGTTATGATTCAACACGTCGATGAAAGCAACGAAACCGCCCGCATATATGAAGTAACAAATCCAAAACGCGAATTAACGGTTCCAGTTAATAGCTTAGAGGAAATATAAAAAATGCCACTTCTTTTTTTTGAAGTGGCATTTTCTTTTATTATATATTTCATCACTAGTTTTTCTTTTTTAGTAAACCATACAGCCCAATACAAATTACAATTAGACCTACTATGCCAAAAGCCAGTTTCTCAAATAAATCTCTTGTTTCATGACTCCTAACTTCTACTATACTTTTGTTTTGTCGTTCAATTTCATTTTGGTCTGTTTCTACTCGCTCTCCATATACTAACAATCGATATTTACTAGATGTATATGGTTCACATGTAAGTAATGTAACTCTATCTTGTCCTTTTATTACACTCAATTTATCAACTTGATTTGGATTAATTATCTCACGCCCAATTACTTTATAAACAAGTTGTTTCCCTAGTACACTGACATAAAATGTGTCGCCATCAGCTAATCGATCCAGGTGGCGAAACATCGTCGCGCCGTGATATCCACGATGTCCTGCTAATACAGCGTGCGTATCTTGTCCACCGATTGGTAAAGAAGTCCCTGCAATTTGTCCGACTCCTTTACTCAAGTTATCTTGACTTGCTCCTAAGTATAATGGTAATTCTTCATCTATTTTCGGAATTGTAATTGTACCAAATACTTCATCTTTATTTATAAAATCTAACTGTTCGTTATTTACTTTTATATCATGAACAAATGGATCATTCATTTTAAAAGTAGTTCTACCTAATAAGCTATTATATGCTTCCATCCTACGAAATTTCTCATTAACATCTTCTACTTTTAAATTATCAACCATTTTCTCATAACTTATTACTCTTGTTTTATATACATAATTGTTTATATAATTAGCAACCGTTGGGTATATAAATAATGAAAGCCCTACGAGGAACAATAATAAACTTATAAATCCCCTTCTCATACACTCACCACTCAATACATACTATTTTCGTTTTTTTAAATAAATCATTAGAAGGACGATACAAATAATAACAGTAGGAAAAACGATCATCCAATCTTCTAAAATGAAAGGTTTTGTAATCATTTCTTTTGCTCCAGCATCATATGGAACCCGGTGTCCTCTCACTAGTAACCTGTGCGTGTTCACTCCATAAGGGGTACATGTAATTAATGTTGCATAATCTTCTCCTTGTACAACTAATAAATCTCCTGTTTCATTTGGTAATACAACTTTTATTTGATCTACCTTATAGGCAAGTACTTTATCTAATGAATGAATATAAAATATATCGTCCTTTTCAACTTTATCTAAATGAGTAAACATGAGTGCTGAAGGTAAACCACGATGCCCCGTTAAAACTGTATGCGTATTTTCTCCCCCTACTGGTAATGAAGATTCGTTCAGTTGTCCAACTCCGCGGGTTAGTACGTCTTCAGTCGTCCCTTGATAAATCGGAAGATTCACATCAATTTTTGGAATTTCTACATATCCCATAACATCACCGATATTTAACATATCTATATGCGAACTTTTGTTCTCATCACTATTTTCATGAAATGGGTCCGAAAATGTTTGCATCGTACTTTGAACTTTTTCATTATATTCCCGTGCTTCTTTCTCCTTACGTTCAATTTCTTCTTTTTGTAAATTACTTACTGCTTCATCGTACGTACTTACTTCCGAATAGTGCGTTCTCGTTGCAAACCAATTACTTGCAATCGGATATAAAAATATACTTAAACCTAGCAAAAATATACTTCCAAAAATAATATTTTTTTTCATAACAGCCTCTTTCGCTACGGATAAAATGTGGAAAAGAGGAAAGCAATATGCCTTTCCTCTTTTCCAAACTCAATTATTATAAAAATATTAATTAAGAATTCTTCACAGGTTTCTTTCTAAAGAAAATAAACGCTGCTGTCACCATTAATAACAAACCAACTACTGTGAATAAAACTGTTCCTATACCACCTGTTTGTGGGATAATCCAGCCGCTTTTATTGTTCTCTACTTGTAGCTCTATTTTTTGATGTTTTTCATCAATCTTAATCTCAATCGGATCTCTTAATTTTTGATATTGCTCTACTGCACCGTCTTCATCTTTATACTTTGGTGCTACCGTTTCAACAATTTGATATTCACCATACGGGATTTCATTCCATGTAATAATACCATTTGCATCAGTGATATCATCCATTTTCTTTTTGTTTACTACTACAATATTTCCCTTTTTATCTCGTAATTCGAATCTTGCACCTTCTAATTTCAGAGACTTATTCTTACCATCAATTTTTTCGATTTTTATATTTCCCATTGTTGGTGTAACCACTACTTCGTTTGATGGTTTTCCATCTTTTTCTGATGAAACATCATCTTTGTTTACAAAATCAAGTACTGCTTTGTTCGGAATTTCCACTCCAGATTGAACATCACCTTTAATTTTTGCAGTAATTTGCAAGTGTAATTCTTTCCCTGTTACTTTCGAAAAATCTTCCACTGAAGCAATAACCTTTTGTCCAGCAACAATTACATTTACAATACTCTCATCAACTTTTTTACCATCAATCATTACAATTGGTGTTCCAACAACCTCTAAACGATCATCTAAAACATCGGTTACAACATAATTTTGATACGTTTGAATATCCTCAGGAAGCAATGTTTTAATATCATACGTATACTCTGTTTCACGATTTATTCCCGCGTTCTTTGAACTGTCGTTAATCGTTTTTTCAATTGTAGGCTCTTTATAGTTCTTTACATCTTTTTCTAACTTAACTAGTTTACCAGTTTCTTTAATAGCAAAAGGATATTCTTCTTTACTTGTTAAATAACCTTTTGGAGCCTTTTCCTCTATAAAATAATAGTTTCCATACTCTAAAGAATCTACACTAATTTTACCATCTAATCCTGTTACTAGTGGAAGTGGTGTTTTTACTTGTGTGTTTGTGCCATCTTCATTTTTTTTGAATAAATGGAATTCCGCACCTGGTAACACACTGTCCCCTTCACCTTTTTTTATTAATTCTACTGAACCACGTTTCGTTTCATTCTTTGGATAAATATGAACATCGTAGTTTAAATCTTTACCGTCTGCACTTGTCATTGGAATATCAACAATAAAAGTACTCTTATCTAATTCAATATGGTCTGGACCTTTAACAGCTTTTACTTCATAACGTCCTAATGGAAGATTATTAAAGACTGCCATTCCATTTGCGTCTGTCACTTTTGTAATAACGCTATCCGTTACTTTATTAATATTTTCTTTTACTACTTTTCCATCAGAAGTTTGTTCAAATGATGTAATACGTTTAATTTCAAATGTTACACCCTTTAAAGGCTTTGCTCCCTCTGGAACACTTTGTCCTTCTTTCCCATTACCCTCTACACCAGGCTTCGCATCTTTATCCTGCTCATACTTATGAATAGTTAAAGTACCTGTACTTTTTGATTCAGCACTAACCGTCATATTCATTAATGTTGAAAAAGCTAAAATGCATATTAAAAATGTGTTAAAAATCTTTTTCATCAAATTCCACTCCCCTATTGTGTCTACCATTTTTACAAACTACTAATCTATTTCATAATCTTTCTTTTTCTAAAGAAGAAGAAAGATGTAATGAACATCAATATTCCACCAATTACATAAAAAATAATTGTTCCTATGCCACCCGTTTCCGGGATAATCCATTCATTTTTATGATTTTCTATCTTTATTTTCTGTGCAGTTGTTTCTTGCGTTACATTAATTTCAATTGGCTCTTTCAAAAGCATGTATCCGTTTGGTGCTTGTACTTCTTTCAGCGTATATTTCCCTACTAATAACGCATTAGAAATCGCTATACCATCTTTATTCGTTGTTAATTCAGACACTACAGTTCCAGCTTGATTTATCACTTGAAATACTGCACCTTCTAATTTGAGATTTTCATCCTTCGCATCTACTTTCTGAATCTCAATTTTCCCAAAAGATGGTGGTATGATTAATGCTTCATTCGATACAATTTTCTTTTGATCAAATAGTAACTCCGCTTTATTTCGTATACCACCCTTTGCAGTATAAGTTTCTAAAATATCCACATCCATACTCATATCTAGCTTTGATTTAATATGCATCGTATACGATTTATTCATAAGATATTCGTAACTGCCATCTCGCTTCGGTAGTTCAATTTTCACCTTTTTCGACTGCTCATCGATTTCTGGTATAACTTGTATCTCTTCACCATTTACATTTACAAGTCTTACTTGTACTACTTTTAAAATATCTTCTAAATCATCTTGTAATACTATTTTTTCAACATTTGCTACGTCATTTCCAAAATTATAGTTTACATGCCATGTAAACTCTTCATTCTCACTTTGCAATGTTGCCTTTTCTACCTCTGTTTCATCTGTATCAGAAACCATCTTTCTTACCTTAGGTTCCTTTGCTTCCACATTCGTTTTTACATTCGGTTTTTGTGGTGGTAAATCTTCATTATCTGGTGTTTTCCCCTCAACAACCGCTATGTTCTCAATTTCTTTCGTTTTTAATGCGTCTTGCGTAACTTTCACTTTAAAAGTTACCATTCTTTCTTCCGTATCAAGCACGTCACCAAAGTTTACTTTAATTGTATTATCCTCATACGATCCTGCATCTTCGTCAACTGCGTCTGTTAGTAAATTCCCATTCACTTTCATACTACCAGCTACATACTCTACACCTTCAGGGAGTTTATCCATTAGACGCATATCTTTAATAAGTCCATTCTCCACCTTATTTCGAACTTTAATTTGATACTCAAATTCATCATTGACATGAACTTTTTCTTGCCTCATATCAATAATCTCTTTCTTTGTTTCTAGTTGTCCAGACAACGGGTCGACTGGTGTTTCAACTTCTGGCTTTTCCTTATCTGTCGAACTATCTGTCTCAACTATTGCTATATTCTTTACTTTCTTATTTGCCATTTCCGGTTTTACAACAATTTCAAACGTGATTGCTTTCTCTTCCTCGCCTTTAAGGTCGCCGAAATGAGCATAAATTGTTCCATCTTTTATATGTGCATGATCTTCATCTTCAACATCCGTTTGTTCCTTCCCGTTTATCTTTAACGTGTTTGGAACATATTCTACTCCTTCAGGAAGTTTATCCGTAATTTTAACTGATTTTAAGATAGAATCTGGCACACTATTTTTAGTATGAATTGTATATTCTAGTTTGTCGCCAACTTTCAGCGTACCACCGTTTATATCTTTAGCTAGTTTAGTAGCTACTAACTTACCGTGTTTCTCTTCTCGCTTGGGTAATACTTTAACTACTATTTTATTAGAATCGTTAGCTTCAACCTGACTTCCTGTTAACTCATCAATCCCTTGAACCACAGCAATATTAGGAACTTCTATTTCTATCTTTTCTCCCCTTAATTTCGCTTTAAATTCAACGATTGTCTCAGGTGTTTTATCCGTATAGATTCCACCTTTCGTAGCATTTGCTCCTTCACCAATTTTTATCGTTAACTTTCTTGTCTTTGCATTATAATCAACCTGTTCTGTTTGATCTCCGGCATTCGGACCAGAAATGATTTTCACCGAATCTGGTATAAATTCTAGACGCGAATCTAAAACATCTTCAATTTTTGTATCAACAGAACTCGAATTCGGTTCAATGTTTTTCACCCGTAAACGATATGTAACTTCATCACCGGGATCGTACTTTTCTTTTGTATCTATTACTTCCTTATCGATTACAAGCTCTGGTGCTGTTGCATTTACTGCAAAGGCTAATGTATTTAATACGTAATCATCACCAGATGTAGCAGCTTTTAAACGTATTTCCTTTTGATTTGGTTTAATATATCCTGCCGGTAGCTTAATTAAATCTGCATCAATCCCTAAATTATTTTTATAATCTGGGTTAAATGTACCTGGATACTTATCTCGCATATGTTCCTCATATTCAGAAATAGTGGAATTAAATATATTACCTGTCGGATTCAGCTTATCAGTAACTTCCTTCCAGGTGTTATCTGTATGAACAAAGAGTTTATCACCTTGCCAATATCTATCTCCTTGAACAGCGAAAACAGAAACTTTCGGATCTAAATCTCCAGTTTTTGAAGCAATAAAGTTTTTCATCGTGAATTCTTTTTCACCAGATCCAGTAGCTCTTTTCAATCCACCATCATAAACAGTAAATGCTTTTCTTGTTTTTGACTTATCTTTCGTGATAACTAACATATACCAACCAGCAAAAGAATAATATCCAGAATTATATGCAAGTTTTGTATTCGGATAAGGAATATTTGCTACAGTATAGCTTCCTCCTTTTGAATTAGAAGACTTCAAAAGCTCCGTAACATCTGCATAGTTAGAATAATAAGTGCCATCAATACCGAAACCATAAAGTAAACCACTTCCGTAATACGTATAACTTGGTGATACTGGAAAACTTATTCCTGACGGAGTAGTAAACTTAACTGGCGCTACATACTGCTGTTGCGTTAATTCGTAACGTGTTGAACTCCAGTATAATCCAGCCCACTCAATTTCAGCATCCTCTGGAACAGGAATATATGCCTTAGATGAATTTGTAGTTGCCGGGTCATCATCTACATCAATGAGTTCACGGGTATAGCCATTCGGTGCTGTATACGCAATATTCGTTATATCCGAATACAATGCCGTTTTCTTTTGAGCTTCAGTGGCTTTAATACCTAAATTCACATTACCAGTAGAATACATATCACCTTTATGAATGGATTGATAAGTTGGCGTATCAAAACCTTCTTCCTCTGTTATTTCTGCCTTTACCTCATCAATTGGACTCAAAAACTGTAACTGCGATAATAGTAAAAATAAACTCATAACAACTACAAATGTATTTAATATTTTTCTATTTCCTTTCATCCTATTGTGCAAAGAGTTTACCTCCTTAATTACAGTTTTTAGTATATTATTCGAATATACCTTATATCTGTTATTCTAATATAAATCTTACCATTTGTTAACAAAATATGTGATAAATCCCTAATTTTATACATTTTTATATAAAGATTTTTAGATTTACAATATTTTACTAATAATTAAAATTTGAATATAAAATAGAAACTTCGTACCTTTTCTCTCATTTATTATGTTCTATATTACGGAAAGAAGTGCCATTGTCCGCTTTCGAAAAACTACTTACAATTGACCAAACTATACAAGTAATAATGAGGGAACGTGATATTTAAAAGAAGAAAGCGTAAGTATGCTGGATTAAAATTTACAGCCTAAAAAGAAAAAAAGCCCCATGCTTCTTTTCTTTTTATTACGTGCTAAAATACTTATTAAAGGGGGAAATTACATGGGAAATGCTCCACAAAAAACGAATCATTATTATGCAGTTATATTCACTTCTAACCTTTCAAATGATACCACAGATTATAGTACCGTTGCCGAAAAAATGGAGAAACTTGCAAAGCAGCAACCTGGATTTTTAAGTGTAGAAAGCGCACGAGGTAATTCAGGACTCGGCATTACAATTTCTTATTGGGAATCACTTGAAGCAATTGAAAATTGGAAAAAGAACGCCTTACATAAAGAAGCGAAAAAAAGAGGCCGTGAGCAATGGTATGAAAACTTCCACCTGCGTATCTGCCTTGTTGAGAAAGAATATAAGTTTCATAGAGATACATTATAACTATGAAGAAAAAATTAGCTCTCGTTGTTGTACATGAAATATATGGTGTAAATGATCATATGCATCATGTTATTGACCACTTCAATACATCTCATATAGATGTATTCTGTCCTAACCTTCTACAATTACAAAGTGCATTTCATTATAGTGATGAAGAAAAAGCATATCAATATTTTATGAATCATATTGGATTTTATGGTGGGAAAGAGCACATTGAGGAACTCATTACTAACCTTTCCCATAGTTACACACATATCGGACTTATCGGTTTTAGCGTTGGAGCGACAATTGCCTGGCTCTGTAGTAACAATCCTAGAATAGATTTTATCATTGGATGTTACGGTTCCCGTATACGCAACTATGTTCATGTTTCGCCTACATGTGCTACATTACTTATTTTCCCTGAAAAAGAAACTAATTTTTCAGTATGCTCCTTAATGCAAACATTGCAGCAACAAAATAACCCTGTATTAGAAATAAAACAACTACATGGTGAACATGGATTTCTAAATCCATACTCTGAAAAATATGATGAGCACTCTACAAAACAAGTATACAATCTAATAGATTCATTTCTTACGTAAACAATATGATAAAGGAGTTTTACATGTCACTTACATTACTATTGCTCATATTCATAATAATTCCCTTCATTTCAGCATTAGCTCTCATTTTTATGACGGTTAAAAAAGGAACTTTTCTAAACCGACCATACTTACAATCATTCATCGTATGTGCTCTATTTTTTATGAATTGGATATTATATTTAACAAATTTTTATTCATTACTACCTGAGAAAGTTAGTCGATTTATATTTCTACCTATTTGGTTTTTCCTTTGCGTTTTAGGCTTTATCGTTTTCGCACGCGAATGGAAGAACAATCGTATTTTTTCCATATCTATCGGTTTTCTTTCTTTTATTAGTTTTCTATTTGGATTATTGTTGTTAGTTCTTTCGGGAATGTGACTGTGAAATGGTAGTAAAAACCTAATCACTTTATTTCAGTAACAGCTTTGACCTGAACTTGGTATAATACCAAGTTCGGGTCTATTAATTTCTCCTTAATTTTTATGTAATTATTATATCTCATCTATTTTACACTCTCTTCTTGAAATCATTCCACAGTCTTTTAAACTTAGAAATTCATAGTATCAAGGAATTGTTCAGCTGCTTTATTCTCCTCAATATACTTTTGAAGTCGTATATTCATGATCCCCATATAATCATACCAATTTTAATGAATTCATTAATCACTTTTTAACAATTGAACTATCTTATCTTAAACAAATTGAAACTATATGGCATTTTCTTAATGATTGTAAAACCATTGTAAAAATTACAAATCTTTATATCTTGTTATTTACACGTACAGTTAAAAAGATTATCCTCTTTATTGAGAAGGCCTCTCAATAATAAAATAACAGGGAGAAAAACATGAAAACAAAAATTTTTTCTATTATTACAGCTTTAACTTTAATGACATGTTTCGCTATACCAACATTAGCAGCATCTAGTAGTTACAGTTTTAAAATGGACTATCGAGTGGTGGATGGTAGTAAAAACAAACAGTTCCACACACTGTCTAAAGGAAGTGTATATATCAACGGGAGCGCATATGTACATTCTACTGATGGAGGAGCGATGGGACCTTACGATGTAAAATATACTCTGTACAGATCTGCATGGGGTTCGGACCCTAGTTATGGAACAGTTAATGGCGGCATAAATAAATCTTTCTCTGGTGCATACAATGTTGATACAAATTCAAATGAATACTACTTATTTATTTGGAAAACAAATGACGATGGACAGAATGTAAAAGGGAACGGAAAAATATTTAATTAAAATATTGCTACTAAACTATGAATATATGAGGGATTTTAAACATGCTAATTGACTTTGATGGTTTTATTCTTATTGTAGCATTTATTATATGGTTATTTTTACTCCTCTTTTTTAAGTTACACCTAAAAAAGAGGAACATGTACTTACTATTTTTTTCAATATTTTATTTGTACCTTTGTGTAGTATTTAATTATACCCAATTCCCAATTATTATAGATGAAAATATGAAAAAAGAAATTGGACAAAATGTTTGGAGAGATGCTAATTTTATACCATTCAACACGGAGCATTTCGCTATAACAACATCATTACTTAATATACTACTAACAATTCCTTTTGGCTTTGGTTTTCCTTACATAAAAAAGACGAATTTCAAACAAGTTGTTTTATTAGGAATTGTCTTAGGGTTCTTGTTAGAAAATCTACAACTTTTATCAGCACTTTATGCCGGATTCACTTTTCGATATGTCGATATAAACGATGTAATTTTTAATTGTATGGGTGTCATTTTAGGGTATGGTATATCAAAAGGCTTTACCCTTGTGTATAGAACATTTATACACAAACTTGATATTAAATTGAATTCCTTTTTAAGATATATTTATGAAACGAACAATTCCTCAACATGACTTCCCTTTTACATTAGCATGTTCTATAACGTTTTATAGAACATTATAAAGCAAGAAAAATAGAAGAAAGAAAAGCCTTCATTCAACTTTTCTTCCTTCTATTTTTACCTTTAGATTTTATTGTCATAGTTTCACAAGGTGTGTAATAAATTTGAGGTGTCGCCTTATCAACAAACATCATAAACGTAATGAAGCCGATAATAAAGAAAATAAATAACGTTAATAAAATAGCGCCTATCGTTAAAAGTATCATAACACCACCCCTATATATTTCATGTTATTACACCTTTCGCTATTATATGAGCTGAATCCTTTTTAGAAAAATAAACGTAACAAAATAATTACAATGACTCCTGTTAATACTGTTCCTAATAAACTACGAGTATATATCGCTACGAAGAATGTCGGGATTGCCGCAATGATATAATCCCACTGCACTGTCTCATGCATAAATAATACTTGTGCTAAAAGTGCTGCTAATATCGCAATTGGTATGTAATTTAACCATTTTAAACCCCAGTCTGGAATTTGTAGTTTACTAAATACGAGAAGAGGTAAAATACGTGGTACGAGTGTGACAGCTCCTGCTGCTAGTAAAAGGAATAATACGTCCAATCTTACTTCCATTTTTCAATCACCACCCCGATTGTCGCAGCTAACAGCGTTGCGATAATAACTGCTATACTATCTGGCATAAATAAGTGTGAAACGTATGCGATAATAATCGCTACAATTGCAACACTTAGATGAATGGCTAGTTTCGGTTTACTACTTATTAGCTGAAGTACAAATAATCCGATAAACATCGCTGGTAACGCATAATCCATTCCGTACGTATGAGGATCTGGTATCCACTCTCCAAAAAGCCCTCCGAGAACTGTAGCTAAAATCCAATTTAAATATGCTGTTACATTAAGTCCCATCATCCATTTCTCGCCTAAATAGCCTTTTTGTGCTGCTTGTTGCACTGCAACGCCGAAAGTTTCATCTGTAATTTGCGAACCAATTATTAAATTTTTAAAAAGAGGTATCTTGGTGAAGTAAGGTGCGAGTGCAGCACTCATTAATAAGTGACGTAAATTAACAAAGAACACAGTAAAAATAATTGCCGAGGCTGGGGCACCCGCTGCATACATACCCGCTAATATAAACTGAGCAGAACCTGCGTAAATTAATGTGGACATAAAAGCAATTTCTATGATCGAGAAACCTGCTGTTTTCGCAATAACACCAGCCGCTATACCGATGCTCAAATATCCAAATACAGTTGGTAAACAATCCTTTACACCTTGCTGAAATGAATCATCGCTCTGCAGTGTCATATGTGCTTGAGCTTTATTCACCATTATCTCCCTCCATTTCTTCTATAGTACGTTTTCCTGTTACGACATGAACTAAATCTATGTTTTCACGCCATAATGTATCTAATTTATCAGCTCCAAACTCCTTCGTAATCTCTTCCACCATAATGTCGTGCCGAACATATTCTGTAGCGACGAGAACTAAAGCTGGATCATACGTTGTAACGGCCCATGAAGTGCTATCATTTGAAAAGTTAGCAATTAATACTTCTTCCCCATCACGCGCGATAACAGTTAAATGACCACCCATTCTCTTTTCAACGACGTGAGGTGTCATATAATTATGGTGAAATGTCGCTCCTATTTTTGTTTCTGGAGCACCAAATAAAATCGAAAAAATATGTACGCCTTCCGCTTCCTTTTGATGAATGAATGGCTCAATCTCGTGCACTTGATCTTCCCATACAGAAACCCATAACTCTTCTTTTGCTCTATTAATTATATTGCATATTTCTTTCAAAACACGATCATTTGAGCGAATATGCGAAATTACATCAATTTGTCGCTCTTGTTCTAAACAATTTAATTTTCGGTCTAGAAATTCAAAGGACTTTTCAAAATCTTTTCGCATTCGATCCATTAATTCCGTAGCTGGCACTGGTACATATTTCACTGGTTCAGAAGGAACTAAATGTACTGCACCTTTATCCATTAACTTGCCAAGTACTTCATAAATCATCGAACGAGGTACGCCTGTTTGTTTACTAACTTCATAACCTGTTACTGGGGAATGTTTTAATAAACCAATATACGCTTTACATTCATACTGGGAAAAACCTAACTTTTGTAACTCCTTTATTATTTCATCCATCGGTAACCCCTCACAATTTATATAGCTCTAATTTCAAAACTACGATTTCACTTTCCATTAGTAGTTATTGCTATACCTACTAATATAAAAAAGAAGCCTCTACAAGTCAACTGACAATTCTGAATTTTCGCCCAAAATAAAAAACCTTCTTTTGAAAGGCTTTTTGTGCATAATGAATTATTTCAACTGTAGAGCATTTGATATATTACCCTCCAAATGCTCACGTAAGGTTGAACCTGTATACTCTTCTCTAAATACACCTGCTCTCACGAATAAAGGAATGACTTCACTAAAGAATAAATCCAATGATTTTGGAGGTCCCCCTGGAATTGCAATAAATCCATCTAGTGCCCCTGCTTCAAATCTTTCCATAATTTGCTTACAAACATCTTGTGGTGTGCCTATAGCGACCCAATGAGCAGAACCAACAACTTCTGGTCGTTCTAGTATTTGCTCAACAGTTGGTTCATTTTTTATGATGAAATTCCGTAATAATTCGGCATGTGTTTTACTACGTACAGCTTGATTTCTACTTGGTAGCATATGTTCAGTAACCTTACTTTCTAATGGTATCCCTCTAACGTCTAACCCGAGAACCATTTCAAGTAAAGCGTACCTCTTCTCTTTTGTAAGATGTTGATGAGCTTGCCTGTGCATTTCTAGTGCTTCTTCATATGAATCACCAATAAAGAAATATAAACCTGGCAATACACGTATATCATCTTGCTTTCGGCCATGCTTTTCTGCTCTTCTTCTTAAATCTTGGCGAAGTTCGATTCCTGATTCTACATCTGGCATTGCGGCGAAAATTGCATCCGCAACAGAAGCAGCGAAATTCCGGCCAGACTCTGAAGCACCCGCTTGAAATAAAGGCATTTCCCCAGAAATATGTTGCGGGATATTAAGTGGACCTTTCACCTCAAAATGCTCACCACGATGCTCAATTGGCTGTACCATCTCTCTAATTACATCTGCGTTGTCTTCTTTCAAAACTTCATAAGGATGACTCCTCCAAAGTTTTCTTACTAACTCTGTACATTCTGCCGCTTTCGCGTATCGTTCCTCAGATGGTGGCATCCCTGTCTCACCAAAGTTTTCAGCACCATCAATTGATGTGACAATGTTCCAACCTACTCGGCCGTTACTTATCCAGTTTAAAGATTGCAATTGCCTCGCTAGTATATATGGTGGATAAAATGATGTTGAAGCTGTCGTAACCACTCCAATTTTTTCTGTTGCATAAGCAATTGCAGTAAAAAGTAATGTTGGATCTAAAATTACATTCCCCTTATTACGTGCAATTAAATCTGGATGTGCCACTAAATAATCCGCTTTAAAAACAAAATCTAACTTCGATTTTTCTGCTTGCTTTGCTAACTCTACTTGCTCATCAATTCCCGAATCAAACTCATTCTCTTGTTCTTTCTTTCTAGAAATCAAACATAGTCCAATGCAAAGCTGTTTTTTTGTAGACATATGTACACACCTTCCCCTTATTTTTAATTCACCTAGTTAAACAAGTGATGCGACCATCACATCTTGTATTTTTTATAACACATGAAATGATTAAAGTGATATTGATAATCATTATCATTTTATGATGTAACTATAATAAAAGCAACAATAAAATGAAACTTTAATCAGAGGGGGGTTCCCCCATCGGACTTTTGCCCGATAAAAAAAAGACTCCCGCTAATGGGAGTCCTTTATCTCAATATTTCATTTGCTTCTTTTTCATAAATTTTATCAAATGAAGTCATAATACGTTGCGATGCTTGAATCATTTTTTGACTCGACATAAGATCTGCCATCTCTTTCGTCATATCTACATTTGAATTTTCTAGCATATGATTTTTCACTATCCCTGTTCCTTTCGGTAAATCAGCGATGTTACCTTCTGCTAGTGTAAAACTTTTATTTTCTCGTTGCACAAGGCGAGCATTCGTTTCTGCATCTACTGTTTTCGTTTGTAACTGTGCAATTACTATTCTCTTAATATCTGGGTCTTGCAAAGTTCCATCGTTAACTTCTCTGTAAATTTCTCCATTATTAGATACGAAGAACTCAACATTTTCAGGAATACGAATACGCTCATTATTGACATCCATAACATAAGCACCTGAAGATGTTTGTAAATAACGATCACTATTTAATGTAAAGCTACCGTCTCTCGTTAAAAATGTTTCATCATTTTTAGATGTAACGAAAAATGATGATGTGCCAGCCGCACCGTCGTCTAAAAAGAAATCTGTAGCACTATTTGTCATTTGTACATTTCCTTGTACTAAGTTCACATGCGTCGCAGCTGGTACGACAGCGTAATCGACCGAGCCGATATTTGTCGCCGATCCGTCTCCGCGGCGATATGTGTCTTGCACATCAAATACTTTAGACGTCATGTTTTCTGCTTTAAATCCTGTCGTTTGGGCATTTGCGACGTTATTCGAATGAACATTAATATGCTGCATGTAATTCATCATACCCATAGAACCTATATAAAGACCGTTCATACTCGTTTGAATAAGGCAAGTGCCTTATTCTTCACCTCTTTTCTTACGATGTTTGTAACATTTGCTTTGCTAAATGTTCAGCTGTAGCGATATGTATATGTTGCTTCACGTCTTGTCCATCTGTCATTAATACAATTGGAGCTGATGATACAGCTGGAATTTTCAACAATTCACCACTGCTCGCTGTTTCATCAAATTTCGTAAACACGATACCATCTATATGAATATCTTTAAAGTTCGTAATAATCTCAATCATGTCTTTACTTTTCATGGAAGCTGATAACGTTAAACAAATATAGTCTGGCTCTACTTGTCCCATCGTCTCAATCATCTCTTCAACTGTCTCTGACGTACGATAATTTTTACCGGCTGTATCTATTAATATATAATCGACGCGCGCTTCTTCTTTAAAATAACTGAGTGCCCTTGTCATAGCTGCTTCATCTCGCACAGCGATTACTTCTGCCCCAATTGTTTTTACGTAATCTTGTAATTGCTGCACTGTTCCAATGCGAGAGTGGTCCGTCGTAATAAAACCAACTGTTTTTCTCTTAGCATGAAACTGCCATGCCATTTTCGCAAGTGTCGTAGTTTTTCCAACACCAGTTGGACCTATTAATGCAATCGTTTGTACTTCTTTTTCAAATACGTTTTCAGTATTGAAATGAGCTCTCATATCTTCCAATATGTATCCGATGACTTCCTCTTCTGTAATCATCGTTGCATTCTCAAACTTCACTTTTAATTTTTCAGCATATGCATGAATGAAATATTGTTCCACATCGTTTTGTTCTAACATCCGAATTACTTTTTGAATAATAAATGGCACAGATTCCTGCTTTTCTTTTTTAACAACTACTTCTTCTTTCTTTACAGGAACAGCTTGTTTCACAATAGGCTGTTTTTTCGTTACTTTCGTCGCCTCCGTATGTTTCACAACGACAATCCCTTTTTCAAACAGTTGTAATAGTTTCTCTTTTTTTCTTGCCCATTCTTCACTATTTCCTGTTTGCATCGCTGCGTACGGCATAGAAGTCGTTACGTTTTCTAAATTGTGCAGTACCGATTGAATTCCATTTGCCTTCACAACTTCTTCTGAAGGTTCATTTACAACATCCATTAATTGGTCATGAAACTGAGCTATGCCTTCATTACTTTCTTCCTGTTTATCCTCAGGAAAAGCGACTAACATTTCATAATTCTTTTTCCAAAAAAACGGGATGTTTCGTTTTACACTTTCATCGACAACGTAGTAATAATCTGTACCATATTGGTCAAATAACTTTCGATACAATTCATTTTTCGAAGCTGCTTTTATTCGCATTAACGCTTCTTTTTTTTCTGTACTTTCCATTACTTCACCCCCTACTATTCAATATAAGCAATTTGATCTACAACAATTTCTGGTGCTAATTCACTAATACATAATACTTTAGCTTCTATTTGATAACGTTCAAGAAGTCTCACAATCGCAAACCTGAAATCTTTTCTGCGTGTTAATAATACTGGCTCTCTTCCCATTAAACGAGCTTGTTTGAAAACGCGCTGTACTTGCTCTACTACTCGCGTTTCTAAATCTAAATCCCAGTTTAATAAATAACCTTGGTATGAATTATTAACAACATCCGCATCTAACTCAAGCGAGTCAGCGAAGAGTGCCGCATAAATTTTTCCATCAGGATTTTTCGCACTCTCACAAATAACTTTTGAAATACATTCACGAACAAATACAGTGACACCATCAACATGGTTTTGATAAATTTCTTTCCCGTCAATAATACCTTCAATAATTGTTGGTAAATCACGGATTGAAATTCCTTCTTTCAGAAGTTGTTTAATAACATTTTGCACGAGTGATAAATCGATTTCTTTCTTCTTAATTTCTTCTAGTAAAACGCCATTATCAGTTTCAAGCGAGTTAATCAAGTCTTTCACATGTTGACGCTGAATTAACTCATGAAGATTACGTCTAACGACAACATCTAAATGCGTAATTAAAATGCTAAGCGGCTCTAACACTTGATAGCCCTTCATTTGTGCATCTTGTACCATATGCTCCAAAATCCAATATCCATCTTCACCGAAAATTGGATCTTTCGCTGGTTCTGCATCTAAATCAGCCATTACGTTCGGTGTTTTCAGTGCTAGTAAATAACCTGATTTTAAAACACCTTCAGCCGCCTTCGCACCTTTAATACGAATAATGTAACGTCCGCGTGGTCTAAAGCTCGTATTATCTTTAAAGTTAATTCCCGGAACGTTAATACCAAGGTCGGTAATAATCGACTTCCTCATAAGAACAACTTTATCACGAGCTGTTTCCCCGTTAATCTTCTGCTTTACAAGTGCCGCTAAATCTAAACCGAGCTCTACGATAATTGGATATTTATCTGTAAAGACGCCGAATGAATCTTCCACTTGTTGCAGTTGCTCTTCATCGCCTTGAATCATTTCTAATTCTTTTTGAAGCTCGTCTTCTTTTTCTTTCTTTATTCGCTTTTTATTACGAACTCCTAAGAAAACAATCGTGCCTCCAACGAGAGCAAAGGGTAGAAATGGTAACGGTGTAAAAACACCCATTGCGATAAATAAGCCACCGAGTGCATATACAACAACTTCATGCGCTAATAACTCTTTAAAGATTCCTTCAGTTACTGTATCAGATGAACCGTCAAATACTCGCGTTACGATAATACCTGTTGAAATCGCAAGCATTAACGAACCGATTTGGTTTACAATTCCGTCACCGACAGTTAACTGTGTATAGTGAATAGCCGCATCTGCAAAGCTCATTCCTTGCTGCATCATACCGACAATTAAACCGAAAATAATGTTTACGAATAAAATGACAATCCCGAAAATAACGTCCCCTTTAATGAACTTTCCGGCACCATCCATCGCTCCGTAAAACTCTGTTTCCATATTTAATTTTTTTCGTTTCGCCTGTGCATCTTTTTCTGTAATAAGACGCTGATTCAAATCAGCATCGATAGACATTTGTTTCCCTGGTAAAGAATCAAGTGTAAAACGAGCTGCTACTTCAGCTGTACGAGACGCACCGTTTGCAACGATAAACTGGAATATGATTAATACTATAAAAATAACGATACCAATTAATAAGTTCCCGCCAATTACGAACTGGCCGAACTCTTCAATAACATGACCCGCATTTCCGTCTGTTAAAATCGCTCGCGTCGTCGAAACGTTAATCGATACGCGGAAAATCCCGATTAATAACAACATCGTCGGAAATGACTTTAATTCATCCCACTCGTTAATACTTGTAGCTCGCATATAAATAAGCACTGACATACTTAGTAGAAAAACGATAACGATATCAAGTATAAATGGTGGAAGTGGAATTAAGAGCGCCACAACGAATGACGCTGCTAAAAAGATAGAAAAATAGGTTCTTGCAGAATCCATCTTAAACAAAGAGATCCCCTCCAAACGCGCTATTATACTTCAAGTTCTTTCGTTTGAATTAAATAGCGCATAACTTCAATTACAGCTACATATAAATCTTCTGGAATCGCCCTGTCTTCCTCGACTTGATAATATAAAGAACGAGCGAGCGGACGGTTCTCTACCATTGGTATTTCTTGTTCACGGGCAAGCGTTCGTATATATAATGCGAGCTCATCTTCCCCTTTTGCAACGACAATAGGCGCTGCATCAACTTGTTTATTGTAACGAAGCACAACTGAAATGTGCGTCGGGTTGTTCACAATAAACGTTGCGCCATCCATCTTCTTCGCAATTGTCCCTTGCAAGATAGCATGCATAAAGTTTTTTCGTTTCCCCTTTACTTGCGGGTCCCCTTCATTATCTTTATGCTCCCTTTTCACTTCTTCTTTTTTCATTTTAATATCTTGTTCGTACTCCCATTTTTGATAAATGAAATCAATAATAGAAAGAACGATTAAAATAATTAAAATGGCTAAAAAGATAAATTTAATTTGGCTAATAATTTCAGTAAGTGACGCTGTCCAGTTAAATCCAATCATACTAACGATTTTCTCTAAATTCTTTTTAAAGAGAACGTACGAAACGTAACCGATTAATCCCATATAAAATAGTGATTTCAAAATATCTACTAAACTTTTACGACTAAACAATCTCGTAAAATAGTTTTTCGGATTAATACGTGATGCTTTCGGCTTAAGTACTTTAGAAGAAAATAAGAAACCGACTTGAATCATATAATTGAATAAATGAAAAGCGTATACGAGTATTAATATAGGAGCTGATACTTTCAGAAGTAATATGCCCATTAAATAAAAATACTCGGTCGAATCTGTATTTTTTCCAATTTGATTAAACAGTACCGCTACGGAATTCGCAATCTCAAAACCGAGCCAATCTCCGAAGAAGTAAACGACAACTGCTAATACAAGAATGGAAAATAAATTATTTAAATCTTTACTCCGGGCGATATTCCCTTCTTCACGCGATTTTTTACGCTTCTGCGGGGTGGCCTTTTCTGTTTTATTATCCTTTGCCATGCGCGTCCCCCTACTTCGTTAAGAAAAAGTTAAATAGTTTCGTATACTCTTCCAGTAATACGTCTGTCATATTTTTAAACACATAACCGAGCATCGGTACACTCATCGCAATAAACAAAATACCACACGTTATTTTAATTACGTACGCATTCATAAAAACGTTTAATTGCGGTGCATTTTTTGCGATTAAAATAAGGACGAAATTAATAATGAATAGACTGCCCATAAGTGGCAAAGCAATTTCAACCGCTGATGTAATTGCAAATAATAACGTTGCGAGTAGACTATCTAAAAAACTAGTCGTCAACAATTTTGAAATCGCCTCTGTATATTGAAACGACTTTAAAATCGTGGCAACGAAATAGTTAATGCCGCCCAGTGAAATAAAAATAATAAGAAAAAATATATCAAAAATTGTTGATAGTAAAGTAGACTGTGATCCTGCATTTACATCAAATAAACTTGCCTGTGATAAACCGATATCAAAGTCTAAAATATGCCCTGCCATTTTCGGAATGTTCCACAGCATCTCTACAATTTTTGAAAGTGATAATCCAATTACAATTTGCGTTGCTGCATAAGCTGCTACATCCCAAACTGTCTTTATGTGAGAGACATCCACTTGATCTGCCACTGTAATCGAAAGAGCGAGTCCAAATGTAACCTTTGCCATCGCCGGAATTGATCGACCTGAGAAAAACGGTAGAAAATATAAAAATGAAGTAATGCGACAAAACGCAAAAAACGTCGCCGCCCATAATTCCATATTCATTTCAGTTCACCTATCTTAGTACGAACGCAATAGCGATGGGATTTTATCAAATAAATCTAAAATAAGCATCGTTAACTCTTGAAACATCCACGGACCTAAAATGATAATAACGAGCACAATACTCGCCATTTTCGGTAAAAACGTCAACGTTTGCTCTTGAATTTGCATCATCGCCATAATAACCGCGATAATAATAACGACAATCATACTTACAACGGCAATCGGCATTAAAATCATAACCCCTTTATAAAAAAAGGTTTGGAAAATATCTATAATTGGTGACGTATTCATTTATATGACTCCTATCACATAGCATCAAACGCTTCAGGCGACCGTCTTAAACATAATATCGACGATTTTTGTATATCCACCTAAATATACGAAAACGAGTATTTTAAATGGTAAACTTAAAATCATCGGCGGTACCATCATCATCCCAAGGTACATTAAAAGTGTACTAATAATTAAATCAATAAAGACAAACGCTAAATAAATGAACATCCCTGTAAGTAACCCCTTTTGAATTTGCGTTAACGTAAAGGATGGCACAAGCGTAAACAATGAAAGATCCTTTAAATCTTTCGGCAACTCTTCTCCACGCACTTTCAGCATCATTTTCAAATCATGCTTATACGTATGCTTCGACATATAACCTTTCATAATCGGAGCTGTCGTCTCCGCAGCTTGACTTACTGTTATTTTTTCTTTCGTCATCGGGTCCCACACATCACTCTTTAATTGACCAAGCACTGGCTGCATTGTAAACAGCGATAAAAATAATGCGAGTCCAACAAGCACTTGGTTCGGTGGTAAATTCATAACCCCAAGCCCTTGACGAGTAATCCCAAGAACAATCATAAAATAAGTAAAATGCGTAAATAAAAGAACGATAGAAGAAGATAATGATAGAAGGGTAACGAGCGCGAATAGTTGTACACTTGAATTACTCGTAAACTCTTTTCCATTTTCGAAATTAATAAAGCCGTTCGGGGCTGCATACGCTGGATTTACAAAAACAAATGAAAAAATAATAGAAAATGCGAAAATAACGGCAAATAACGATAACTGTTTCTTTATTCTCATGATGGATCCTCTACTTTTTTCGTTTCACTCTTCACCGCGTCTTCTAACGCTTGTTGAAACTGATTTCCTGTTCCTGTTAACTGCACAGATTGTACACCGTTATTACTAATAACAGTGAACACTTGCTTTCCGTCCACTTCAAATAAAAAGGCGCTCGTTTGATGATTTAAATAAACACCGTCTTTCACTTGAATGTGTCCATTTTCACCTTGCTTAAAAAACTGCTGTTTGCGCGTCTTTTTCGTCATATAATATGCACCATAGCCGAGCGCACCAAACAGTAAAACGACTTGAAATAAGGTCGTCATATACGACATATGACTCCTCCTCTACTCTTTATCCTGCATTTGATTTTGTGCCTTCATAAGCGCTGCATGTTTCTTATCAGCTTCAATTTCAGAAATAATAATGCCGAATTTCTCGTCCATTACGATTGCCTCACCAATACCGACTTTCATATCACTTAAATATACATCTACTTTATGTCCTAAATTTTTCTCTACTTCAAGAACATCGCCAACTTTTAACTGCTTCACATCACCAAGCGTAATAGATGACTTCCCAAGCTTTACTCCAAGTTCAATCGAAATGTCTGAAACGGTATCAATATGTGCCTTCCCCGCTTCATTTCGCTTCCCTGCAAATTCTTCTAATCCCATTAATGACACAGGAGATACTTCATGCTTCATATGGATCCTCCTACTCTATAAAACTTTTAAATAGGAGCGCCTTACGCGTTCCATCTTTCCCGATAAAACAATTAAATTTATGCTTTCCATCTACATAACCACGTAGTTGGTCTGAAACCTTTGTATGAAGCGGAATAATATCGCCTTCTTCAATTTGCTCAATCTCGCCCATTGTCATCTTCTGCTCACCAACCGCAACGTGAACAGGCTTGTACAATTGATTTACTTTCACTTCTACTTCAGACGTATACTTTTTACGCTTATCCGAAGAATGTTCGACAATATTTTCAGACGTTAACTTATCCATAATTTCTTCAACAGATAAGAACGGAATACCAATACGAACTGTCGTATTCCAAAACTCTGTTTTCATATTTACGTTCAATAATGAAATAATATCGCTCGCCGTCGTAATCTTCAGCGCATTCGGATCTGTCTCCGTCGTTACAAACTTCGGTTCAATCGCAACAACGCTTTCAAATGATTGCTCTAAATTTTTACAAAGAAGCAAGAATATATTATCAAGCGTTAAAAACTCAAACGCCGTTAGCGGTCTGCGCATCGTAAAGTTACGCTTACTATCTCCGCCAAGCCAGCATTCATGAATATAAATGACGAACGCTAAATCAATCTCAATAACAATTTCTCCAAGCTCTGGTAAACCGAGATCAATAACGCAATATAAATAATAATCTTTCGGCATTTTCTCTACATACTCACTCGTAAATGGAACTTGCTCAACAGTCGAAGGCTCGAGTTCAATCGGAATACGCATACGCGCTGACAACGTCTGTGACGTCTGCTTTCCAAATGTAGACGCAATTGCTTGTAAACTACGTAAATGCTCAACACCAAACTTCTCTGGTCTATTAAAATCATACTCTTGAAATTTATCTTGCTTCCCTGCTTCTTGTGCGAAAGCTGGCATTTCCTCGCCTTCATTCACCGCCTTCAGCAGGGCATCAATTTGCTCTTGGCTTAATTTTTCGCCACTCATGACAATCCCCTTCCCTACCTTTTCAATTCAACGATTTCAACGTACATTTTCCCATTCTTCGTCAAAATCTTTCCGGTTCCAATCTCTTCATTCTCAAGCATAAGACGCACCGTATTTTTCGTTGAATTTTCAAGACGATACAATGTACCTTTCGTAATATGAAGCAGATCTTCAATTTTCTTTTTCGTATTTCCGATTTCAAAATAAATTGTTAACGGAATATCATCTTGTAATTTCAAATCTAGCCAACTCCCATATCATGTTCACGAAAATTTCATGTTCTCTCTATATATGAAATTTCTTATTTTGAAACGTCGATATTTAATATTTTTTTAATATATCCTTGCGTTTCTTTAAATGGTGGTACGCCTCCGTACTTTCTCACATTACCAGGGCCAGCATTATAAGAAGCAAGCGCCAATACTAAGTCACCGTTATTTTTCTTTAAATAACCGCTTAACTCTTTCACACCGCCTTCAATACTTTCAGCTGGTGAAAAGGGATTTTTTACACCCATCTCTTTCACATTCGCTGGCATAAGCTGCATCAGCCCCATCGCCCCTGCATGTGACACCGTTTTCGGATTAAAATTAGACTCTACTTCAATCATTTTTTGAATTAACGTTTTCGGAATTCCATATGTATTACTTACGCGATCAATAATATCCTCATACTTACCTTCATTCGAAGAACGTATTTTCTGAATATTATATTTATTCGTTAATCCCCACGTATCAGCAGACTCATTTTTCGTTTCGGGGAAACGTCGTTCAAACTCTTTTTGTGCAACTTGCACTTCATCTACTTGCTTCGTTTCAGCTTTTTCCTCAGGCTTACTCGCTTCCTCTACTTTATTAATAGATTCTTCTGGTTTATTAACAACCGTTTCTATTTTCGTAGATTGTACCGGCTGACTCATATCTTCTACTTTTGCCGTTTGCGGAGTAACCTTCGTCTCCTTCGCAGGTTCACTCTGCAATTGATCTTGAAAACGGCTACTAACGAACGCCTGCGGACTACTTAACTTTTGTTGCATTTGTCCTTTTTTATATGCAAGAACTTCTTTTACTATATTTCCAACTACCATAATATCACCTTTTCGGTAAACAAAGATAATCTAATATTAGAGTTTTTTAAAAAAGTTTGCAATAATCCTTTTAATAATATTTTAATAAAAAAATGAATATATTGTTAAACTGTTATTTTTTTATATTTATTAATTCGAATTTTTAGTTGACACCCGTTATAGCAAGGCTTACAATAAATCTCGAAATCGATTTTTTCGCATATTACCGTTTTTAGATTTGCAGAAAAGTCAATATAAAAAAATGGGGGTTCTTAACATGAGAATTAATACAAACATTAATAGCATGCGTACTCAAGAGTACATGCGCCAAAACCAAACAAAAATGAGCAACGCTATGGACCGTTTATCAAGCGGTAAACGTATCAACAACGCTTCTGACGATGCAGCAGGTCTTGCAATCGCAACTCGTATGCGTGCTCGTGAAAACGGTTTAGGAGTAGCAGCTAACAACACACAAGACGGTATGTCTTTAATCCGTACAGCTGACTCAGCTTTAAACTCTGTATCTAACATCTTACTTCGTATGCGTGACATCGCTAACCAATCTGCGAACGGTACGAATACTAGTGATAACCAAAAAGCATTAGATAAAGAATTTTCTGCATTAAAAGAACAAATTGATTATATTTCTAAAAACACAGAGTTTAACGATAAGAAATTATTAAATGGCGATAACAAATCTATTGCTATCCAAACTCTAGATAACGCTGATACAACGAAACAAATCAATATTAATCTAGCTGATTCATCTACTAAATCTTTAAATATTGATAAATTATCTATTGAGGGATCTGGCAATAAAACAATTACAATTACAACTGAACAACTTGCAGCAGCTAAAACAGAAATTGATGCAGCAAAAGATGCAGCAACAACTGGATTAGGTGGATTAAAAGCAGGTGCGACAGGACCTCCTGTTGTTGTTGCATCAACTCCTGCAGAAATTAAAACTGCAGTTGATAACTTTAAAACAGCATTTGACAAAGTTAAAGGTTTCATGTCTGACACAGATGTTAAGGCTGTTGAGGATAAAATTAAAGCATATGAAGAAGCTCCGGATCTTGCAAAGGCTCAAGCAATCGGTACTACTTTTGCACCTGCTACAATGATTAAAGCAGGTGATATTACAAAATCTTCACCAAACGCTTCTGATGCAATTAAATCGATTGATGCTGCATTAGATACAATCGCATCTAACCGTGCAACTCTTGGTGCTACATTAAACCGTCTTGACTTTAACGTAAACAACCTGAAGAGCCAATCTTCTTCTATGGCTTCAGCTGCTTCTCAAATCGAAGACGCTGACATGGCGAAAGAAATGTCTGAAATGACTAAGTTCAAAATCTTGAACGAAGCTGGAATCAGCATGCTTTCTCAAGCAAACCAAACTCCTCAAATGGTTTCTAAATTATTACAATAAGCCATTTGATTTAGCATCATGAATGAGCCTCTCCGCTTGCGGAGAGGTTTGTTTTTTCTGTATAAATAGATTAAAAGCTTTCTTTTTAGCTTAAAGAGAAGCTCTATCCATACTTAGAAGTGGTCAATGCTTATTTTTTCCTCGTCCCATTTATTAAAACAAAAAGATACAGTGAGCATAAGACCTTTTTTCTCTTCATAGCCGTTTATTAGCTCTAAAACACCGGATATATAGATCTATAAGAAGTGTCTATTATGCGTATTGGCACGAATGTTTTAAGCATCGAGGCGCACGAAAGACGTATGCATGTTGCACTTACTATGGTTTCAAGCAAATCAAATTCCACAAATAACTCCATAAAAAATAAAAAGGAGATACATACCTGCTATGTATCCCACTTTTAATATCAACCTATCCTTTATAAATTAGATCCTCAGCTAAAGAAGTAAAAATCTCCCCAACAAGCGAATCTTCGTCATATACACATGAGCCTTTATTTTCTTCACGTTTCGCAAAAGGTATTTGGGCGATTACTTCTGTTTGCAGTTGTTCTGCTAACATTTCGCCGCCACCTTTTCCGAAGAGATAGTTTCTTGAACCATCTTGTTCTTCGTAATATGCCATATTTTCAACGATACCTAAAATATCGTGTTTCGTATGTTTTGCCATTACTCCTACTCTAGACGCGACAAATGAAGCTACGTTATGAGGCGTTGTAACGATAATTTCCTTCGCTTGTGGAATCATTGCAGCGACATCTATCGCAACGTCTCCTGTTCCAGGTGGTAAATCGAGAAGAAGATAGTCTAGTTCTCCCCAGTGGGTATTCGCAAGGAAGTTTTGAATCCATTTATTTAACATCGGTCCGCGCCACATAACGGGGTTATTTCCTTCTGTGAAGAATCCCATCGACATAATTTTAACACCGTGACTAACGACTGGAATTGCGGTTTGATCGATCATTGTTGGCTTTTCATTCGTTTCCATCATTGCCGGGATACTAAATCCATATATGTCTGCATCTAAAATTCCAACCTTTTTGCCCATACGCGCTAAAGCAGTAGCAAGGTTAATCGTCACAGTTGATTTTCCGACTCCCCCTTTTCCGCTCGTTACTGTAATAAAACGTACACCTGAATCAGGTCGCAACATACTAGGCATACCTGTTTCTGTTCTAGCCTCTTTCTTTAAAGACGCTGTTAATGCCGCGCGTTCTTCTGGTGTCATTGAGCCGAATGTTAAAGAAACTTTTGATGCCCCAATATTTCGAAGAGATTCTTCAATATCTTGTTGAATTTTTGCTTTCAACGGACAACCTTGTATCGTTAAAACTACTTCTAGCCCAACTTCTGTACCATCAATTTGTATATTTCTTACCATGTTTAATTCCACAATACTTTTGTGTAACTCTGGATCTTCTACATGGCTTAAAGCGTTCATAATCTGTTCGTGAGTAATCATCATACACATTCCTTCCATTTTAATTATTTACCTTGTGAAAAAAATCTCCGCTTTTCCCACCTGTTTTTTGAACTAAATATGTTTCTTTCATGACCATCGTTTTATCAACAGCTTTACACATATCGTAAAAAGTAAGGGCGGCGATTGATACAGCAGTTAATGCTTCCATTTCTACACCTGTTTTCCCGCTGCATTTTACTGTCGCTCGTATGATTAGCTCATAGCCATCAGTTGTCTTTTCATAATGGAACGTAAAGTCCGTTCCTTGGATTAATATCGGGTGACACATCGGGATTATATCCGCTGTTTTTTTAGCACCGATTATGCCAGCAACTTGCGCTACTTGGAGCGGATCTCCTTTTTTCAATCCGCCACTTTGAATTGCTTCAAATAGTTCATTTGATAAAGAAATTGTACTTTGCGCAATAGCTGTGCGTGTTGAAATGTCTTTTTGAGAAATATCAACCATTTTTGCTCTTCCCTCTTCATTCCAATGCGAAAATTCACTCATAATGATCCTCCTTAACATATGAAAAAATTGATACTCTAATAGAAAGAATTAACCTCCACTTACAGGTGGGATAAACGCGACAGTATCTCCAACTCTTACAATATCTTCGTCCGTTACAAATTCTTCATTAATTGCTACCATAGCTTTATCTAGCGTCTGTAATTGATAGTTATCTTTCAGGCATTTTTTCAATTGATGAACATTCATCTCTCGCTTTTCTATTATTACTAATCTCTCTGAGCCTACTTCTTCTCGTAAATTGGCGAACAGTAAAATTGTTATCATCTTCTCATTCTTCTTTCTTTGGTTTTCCTTCTGGATATGGAGTGCTTTCGAGTTGATCTCCAATCCACTCCGTTCCATCTTCCCAAAATTCTTTTTTCCAAATTGGGACGATTTTCTTTATACGTTCAATTGCGTATTCATTCGCTTCATATGCCACTTTACGATGTGGCGACGATACTACAATGACAACGGCGATATCCATTATTTCTAGTCGGCCTACTCGGTGCGTGATTGCTATTTTTGCATCCGGCCACTGTTTCTTAATTTCTTCTCCAATTGCAGTAAGCTTTTTTACCGCCATCGGTTTATATGCTTCATACTCAAGATGTAACGTTCGTTTTCCTTTCGTTAATTCCCTTACTGTTCCAATAAAAGTTGTAATTGCTCCTGCTTCTCGTCTTGCTACTTTATTCGTTACTTCTTCAACTACAATCGGATTATCGACAATTTCAAATCGTGCTTGTCCCATCAAAACCTCTCCCCACTTTACGGAATGTCCAAGGCCATTCACTACCTTCGTTATCTTCTAATAAAAGAACGTCTACAAACATCCCTTTCTTATATCCTCTCGTTCCACCCTGTAGGACGATAAAAATGTTTGATTCTGCTAATGAAGAAACGGAACTAGATTTATCAAATCCTGATGGATAAGCGATTAGTTGTCCTTCGTTATACTGAAGCTTACCTCGTACAAATCTTGTAAATGGATTAGGTTTTAGAAAGTCTTCTCCGAGCATTGCTTTTTCTCGTTTTACATGTGGTGTTTCGCTAAACATATACGCACGAATGCTAGATCTTACGAATAATTCAAAGCCTACGTAACAAGCAGATGGATTACCTGATAATCCGAATAATAATTTTTCGTTTAATCGCGCTACAGTCGTGACACTTCCCGGCCGCATGGCTACTTTATTAAAAAGAACCGACGCACCTAACTGTTCGTATATAGCTGGCAAATAGTCATAGTCGCCTACCGAAACACCACCAGTTGTAATTAACATATCCACTTCGCTTAACGCTTTTTTCACTGCCTCGTAGCACGTATTCAAATCGTCACTAAACTTCCCAAAGTATTTTACTCTTCCACCTGCTCTTCGAATTTGAGACGATATCATATACGTATTACTATTTCGGATTTTCCCAGGTTGTAGTTCTTCATTTACATCGAGAAGTTCACTCCCAGTCGCTAATAGTCCAATTATGGGCTTTTTCGCTACTGGCACTTCACTATAACCGAATGTAGCAAGAAGAGCAGAAATACCTGGATTAATGTAGCAACCCCTTTTTGCGAGAACGGTTCCTTTACGTGCGTCTTCACCTTGAAAGGATATATTGTCCCCTTCTTTAAATGAGCGTCTCACTTCCATATAGCTTTTTCCGATATTCTCATATTGACGATGACGAGTCAGTTCTAGCATGACGACCGCGTTACATCCTTTCGGAATTTGTGCCCCTGTCATAATTCGAACTGCTTGAAACGCTCCTACTTCTGTAGGAAATACGGAACCTGCTCCAATTTCACCAATTACTTCAAATACGATCGGATTCTCACGACTTGCTCGTAAAGTATCTTCTGCCCTAATAGCAAATCCATCATATGGCGAGCGATCGAAGGAAGGAACATCGTGATCCGCTACTATATCGTCTGCTAACGTACGTCCGTATGCTAATTCCAGTGGTACTAGTTCTTTTACACCACAATTAGCAAATGCCATCACTTTACGAACAGCCTCTTCAACTGTAATTGGCACTCTTCTTTCCATCATTACCAATCCCTCTCTATTATCCTAATAACCGATAGTATAGTTGTTTCGCTTTTTGAATTTCATTCGTGCCATGAATAAATACACGACCATCATGAAAAATGACGATGCGATACTCTTCTAATTGGCAAGAGAGCAAATACGGATTCCAATCAACTTTCCCGTGGTTCTTTAATACTTTTTCTAACTCATCAAAGTTGTAATGTCTATTATGAGCCGGTCTAATTTGAACTGTATTTCTTCCGCATAAAACAGCTGTCTTCGTTTGATTTTCGTATGATAAATAAGGATAAGTTCTATTTGTTCCGCACGAAGGACAGTCTTCCGTTTTGATTTTCCCTAGTTTGATAGAATGATATTGATTACTCCATATATCAAACATTAAAAAAGTTTTCCGAACTGCTTCATAGTCTTCTACTAAAATTTTGAATGCTTCTGCCACTTGGTACGCTGCAACGATTTGAACAGCTGGACTAATAATTCCAACTGTGTCACACGTCGCCCCTGTAACAGGAACACTTTTCAGTACACAATGTAAGCACGGTGTTTTCTTCGGAATAATTGTATAGCTCATGCCATAACTTCCGACACAAGAACCGTAAATCCAAGGGATATTGTATTTTTGTGATGTATCATTAATCACGAACCGAATATCGAAATTATCTGTTGCATCAATAATGACATCGACACCACCTAGTAAAGCTTCCATATTATCTACTCTTGCATCCATGACAAGAGCCTGAATTTGTACTTCTGAATTAATTTTTTGTAAACGATTCTGCGCTGCAATTGCTTTTGGCAATTTTTCTATCGCATCTTGTTCAGCGTAAAGTTGTTGCCGCTGTAAATTACTCCATTCTACGTAATCGCGATCAATAATCGTTAATTTCCCGATACCTGCACGTACTAACGCCTCCGCACTTGCACTTCCTAATGCACCTGCCCCTACTATTAATACATGCTTATTTCTAAGCTTCTCTTGCCCTTCTTTTCCAATAGGAGTGAACAACTGTTGTCGTGAATACCGCTCTATCATGAGGTGCCTTCCTTTCATATACTGTTATTTTTTCATTACATCTTCTTCGGTAGCACTTTGTTTCTGATAACAAGAAAAATAAGCGAATCCAACAAATCCAGCTCCGCCAATTACATTTCCGATAAAGACTGGCACAAAGTTTTTCGCAAGATCCATCCACGTAAGGTGACCAGCAAAAATAACTGCTGAAATGACAAACATATTTGCTACTACTTGCTGAAACCCAATTACGACAAACGCCATAATCGGAATCCAAATCCCAACAATCTTTCCGATTAAATCGTTCGTTCCGTATGCTAACCAAATTGCAAGGCAAACGAGCCAGTTACAGCCAATCGCTAAAATTAATGTTCTCCCGAAAGATTCATGTAATTTATCTTGAGCTATCGCTATCGTTTTATTTAAATAGGCACCTTCAGTTAACCCGCCAAGATGACCGAAACAATACGCTACGAAAAGCGCACCTGCGAAGTTCGTTAAAGTGATCCACGTCCAATTGTTTAACACATGTTTCAATGAAATTTTCCGTGCATACAGTGCCATGGCCATCGACATCATGTTTCCCGTAATTAATTCTCCTCCTGCTAAAACAACGAGCATAAGTCCTATAGGAAAAACCGCTCCTCCTATAAAATTGACTAAACTTCCCCACTGCTCCGGTACATTACCTAGAACACGAATATTAAGTAAAAATCCTAACGAAATGAATGCTCCTCCTAAAAAACCAAGAATAAGCATTGCGGATAGCGGTTGCCTTACCTTTTGAACACCGGATTCAATCACAAGCGCAGCAATTTGTTCCGGTTTATGAAATGCCATAACCAATTCCTCCATTTTTCTCATCTAAAAAAAGCAGCACCAAAAACCCTTATCATCGTAAGGATTTTTGAATGCTGCTTAATCTCTCTGCATATCTCTTACAGAAATATCAATCATCATTTTTACTATACTCATAGAAGGTGTACAAAACTTGCACATTTCCCATTATTTACGTTAACAAAGAGAGTCTACATTCATAGTAGTTTCTCAGCCACCGATATGCGACATTTCAATTTTCGGCATTGCTTTTTTATTCGTATTGCTTAATCGTTCATCTGAATAACGGTCTGAACGATTATTCCAAATGTCACGAATAATATCAGTAATTTCCTCATCCGTATATCCAAAGCGAAGTAATTCTTTAAGATTGTTTCCTTTAGAAGCAAACAAACATGTATACAATTTTCCTTCTGCGGAAATACGTGCTCTCGTACATGATGAGCAGAACGAATCTGTTACAGATGAAATAATTCCTATTTCTTCATCACTACCGATATAACGATAACGTGTCGCAACTTCACCAGGATAATTCGCTTCCATTTTTTCAAGCGGCATCACTTTATGAATCATCTCTACTATTTCTTGCTTAGAAACTACTTCGCCTAATTCCCAGCCGTTAAAATTTCCGACATCCATATATTCAATGAACCGAAGGATATGCTTTTTCTCTTTAAAGTACTCTGCCATCTGAACGATGTCTTGTTCATTTTTCCCTTTTTGAACAACCATGTTCATTTTAATTTTCATTCCGGCTTCCGCCGCAGCCTGTATTCCTGCAAGAACCGTTTTTACTTTACTTCTATTCCCATTTAAATAAGAGAAACGTTCTTCATTTAACGAGTCTAAACTAACTGTTACACGAGATAAACCCGCCTTATATAAATCTGGAGCAAACTTTTTAAGTAATGATCCATTTGTCGTTAAACCAATATCCTCTACTCCATCAATTTCGTTTAACCGCTGTATGAGTTCAGGTAAGTCTTTTCGAAGTAAAGGCTCTCCTCCGGTAATACGTAACTTTCTTACACCTAAAGAAACGAAAATACGTGTAATCCTTTCAATTTCATCAAAAGATAAAATTTTATCATTAGACAAAAAAGAATAATCACGACCAAATATTTCTTCTGGCATACAATATCGACAGCGAAAATTACAGCGATCAGTAACAGAAATACGTAAATCCTTTAAAGGACGATCTAATTTGTCTAATGTAACAGATTTCATGATTATTGCCTCGTTTCTACTTATTTTATATTTATAATCCGCTCTGGATGCGTATATACATTTAAAGATTTATTACGAATGAAGCCTATTGTAGTAATCCCTAACTGCTCCGCTAGTTCTAATGCTAACTCAGTTGGAGCTGATTTTGACAATATTACTTCACAGCCAATTTTCGCAACTTTTAATAGAATTTCAGAAGAGATACGTCCACTAAAAACAATAATTTTATCACCAATTGAAATGTTATTTTTTAAACAATAGCCGTAAATTTTATCTAAAGCGTTATGTCTTCCTATATCCATGCGGCTTAAAACAATTCCACTCACATTACATAAAGCTGCATTATGAACGCCGCCTGTATGTTGAAACGTAGACGCAGATTGCTGCATATCATTCATTAACCGAAAACAATCCTCGGCAGAGATCTTTACGCGAATATCATTCATTTCTTTCGCAGTCAGCGCATCGTTCGCAAAAACAAACCCTTGTCTACTCATTCCACAGCACGAAGTAATATAACGTTTGTTTTGTATGTCACGATAAAAAGGATTGATTTTCGTCGTTTTTACATGTACATAGCCTTCTTTTTCTTGCATCCATATTTCATCAATATCTTCATACTTTCGGATAATGCCTTCAGAGGCTAAAAAGCCAATTACCATATCTTCAATATACTCTGGAGTACTAACCATTGTAACAAATTCCTGGCCGTTAATTTTAACTGTAACAGGAAACTCTGTTACAATGCTGTCCTCTATATGTTTAAATTCCCCTTGCTCATATTTAAAAATTTTCCGTTCCACCTGAATCGATTTCACGATGAGCATCCTTCTCTCACGTTATATTTTTATCAAAAACAAACACGGAAACTGCAATATCCTCATCTACTTTCATATCAGAAAACAGATGAACTAACTTCGCACCAACAAGTTCTTCTAAATGTTCATGAGGATTAGCCACATACACTTCTTGAATCATTTTCGTTCGAGCCATATGAACCATTTCCGCCCCATCCGTAGTTCCCGAAATAAATTTCTCAGTAGGTGTTAAATTCCCATAAAGTGTTGCAATAGCCATGTTCTCGGTAAATACAGTATGAATTCTTTCCGGCCCTTTCCCGAACAACTCTTTTCGAAGCTTTCGGATCATATCATTAAATTCATGTACCATTTTTGACATACTCTCATTCCTTCCTAGTTATTCCATCACAACTATTTTAACAAAATGACCATTTCGTCTAAACTATTTAATAATGAGACGAAATGGATCATCTTTTACAATTATCTCAAGTACGCAAAACAACATATGAAATACTATTATTGTTGCTTATCTATTCTTCTTTTAACCCTTTACCCATACCTTTTAAGAAATGAAGACCAAATCCGATAGCACGATTAATATCTGGATCCTTCAGTACTTTCATAAGGTCTAATATTCCTACTTTTTTATTGCTTTGCAAATGCTGGTTTCCTTCATCCATACCTGTCAATACGCTACCTATAAGCTTTTTCGTAAGTTCCGGATCAAGTTCTGTTAAAGCTCCTGCAGCGCCCATCATATTATTAATTAAATTTGTAACTGGTTCACGAGTGACTTGGCCTAGAACGATTTTTGCGATTGGTTCTTTCGCTTTCAGCATAGAATTTGCTGCTTCCAGCATCCCAATGTCATTTAATTCACCTACTATATTAAACATTTGATTTAAAGCATCTTCATTATTAGCTAGCAGTTCTTTTAAAGCTTCAAGTTTTTGTTGTTTAAGTTCTTCCTCAGTTAGCTCCTGTTTCTGGATCGCTTGAATAGGTGCTGCCATATTCTTTTCTCCCCCTTAGTTATCCGTTAAATGTACGTATCCTGGACGAGCCCACTTACGATTTACCTCAATACCGTTTTGAGGATGACGCTTTTTATTACGCGGGTTCGTTTTTGGCATCGGATTTTCGCCATCAACTTCTAACACTTCCATACGTACTTTCGTTTGCTTATATGCCGGCGTGTTTGTACGCAAGTCAACGGCAGGGCCTGTTAAGAAATTAATTGCCGATTCTTTATCCGTCGAGTTCATCGGTAAATACAGTTCATTCGCTTTTACACGATCCGTTACAAGTGCACGTAATTTAAGTGCTCCGAATGGAGAAACAAGGCGTACTAACGATCCCGTTTTCACTCCACGTTCCCTTGCAAGTTCTGGGGAAACTTCGACGAAAACACCTGGTACTTTCGATTGAATACCAGTTGATTTATTTGTCATGTTCCCTTCATGGAAATGTTCAAGCATACGGCCGTTATTAATGTGAAGATCGTATTCTGCTGGGAATGCAGCAGGACGTACCCAATCAGCTATCGCAAAACGAGCCTTTTTGTCCGGGAAGTTAAATCCATCTTTGAATAGAAGCGGCGTATTCGTACCATCAAAACTTCCCCAGTGGAAACTGTTCCACCCTTCAAGCACTTCATAGTTTGCGTGTGCAAATAGTGGTGATAAGCTTGCCATTTCCGCAAAGATTTCACTTGGGTGATTATAGCTCCATTTTGCGCCTAACTTATTAGCAATTGCCTGCACGATCCACCAGTCTGGTTTCGCATCTCCTAGCGTTGGAAGCACTTGATATAATCTTTGTACACGACGCTCTGTATTTGTAAAAGTACCTTCTTTCTCAAGAGATGGCGCTGCTGGTAATACTACATCAGCGTATTGAGCCGTTTTAGAAAGGAACACATCTTGAACGACAAAGAATTCAAGGCTTGATAACACTTCATGTACGTGATTTGCGTTCGAGTCTACAAGAGCCATATCTTCTCCAACAAGATACATAGCTTTCATTTTTCCTTCATCAATTGCGTGAAGCATTTCAATGTTATTAAGACCTGGTTTGTTATCAATTTTTACTCCGTAAGCTATTTCAAATTTCGCACGCTCTACATCGTCAGTAACGTGCTGATATCCTGGAAGCCAGCCTGGAAGTGTTCCCATATCACAAGCACCTTGTACGTTATTATGACCTCGAAGCGGATATGCACCAGCACCTGAACGGCGATAATTTCCTGTTGCAAGAAGTAAGTTTGAAATGGCAGCGGAAGTATCTGAACCACCTGTATTTTGCGTTACGCCCATTCCCCAAAGAATACACGTACCGTCTGCATCACGAATCATTTCTGCCATTTTAACGAGCGTTTCTTTTGAAATGCCTGTAATCTCTTCTGCATATTCAAGCGTATATTCCGCGAGACTATCTTTGAAATCATCAAAGAAGTTTACATTCTCATCGATGAACTGCTGATCGTGCCAACCTTGATCAATCATATATTTCGTAACAGCCATTAACCATACTTGGTCTGTTCCTTGCTTTGGACTAATAAAGATATCCGAACGCTCTGCCATTTCAGTTTTACGAAGATCTGCAACAATTAGTTTTTGACCGTGAAGTTTATGCGCACGTTTCACACGAGTTGCTAATACTGGGTGACCTTCTGTTGGATTACAACCGACGATAATAACAAGACCCGATTGTGCGATATCTTTAATCGTCCCTGCATCTCCGCCCATACCAATTGTACGGAACAATCCATCTGTCGCTGGTGATTGACAATAACGTGAGCAGTTATCAATGTTATTCGTTTCGAACACTTGACGCGCTAATTTTTGAATAACATAATTATCTTCATTCGTAATTTTAGAAGAAGAAATAAAGCCGATAGAGCCTTTACCGTACTCTTCTTTAATAGAGCCCAATTTATTCGCCACTACATGAAGCGCTTCTTCCCAAGTCGATTCAACGAACACTCCATTTTTACGAATTAAAGGTTTCGTAAGTCGTTTTTCAGAATTAACGAAATCCCAACCGAATTTTCCTTTTACACAAGTAGAAATTGCATTAACTGGTGCCTCAGAAGTTGGTTGCACCTTTAAAATTTTGCGCCCTTTCGTCCATACTTCAAATGAACAACCTACACCACAAAACGTACATACTGTTTTCGTCTTCTTCGTACGAGTGTCACGCATCGCAGCTTCTACTTCTGACACAGCGAAAATACCGCTATATCCAGGTTCAACCTCTTTAATAAGATCGACCATAGGTTCAAGAATATCCGGCTTCAGCCCAGTCATAAATCCAGCTTCACCAAGCATCGATTTCTCCATTAAAGCATTACAAGGACAAATCGTTACACATTGACCGCAGCTTACACATGAAGAATCGTTAATATCTACTCCTTCATCCCAAATAACACGTGGGCGCTCTGCCTCCCAATCAATAGATAACGTTTCATTAACTTGTAAGTTTTGACACACCTCTACACATTGACCGCACGCGATACATTGATTCGGATCATAGCGATAAAATGGATGAGACATATCAACTTCGCTTGCATCAACTTTTGGCTCATAAGGATATTTTTGATGCTCAATTTCCATTAATTCTGCCGTATTATGCAGTTTACAATTCCCGTTATTGTTGTCACAAACCGTACAGTAAAGTAAATGATTTTCTAGTAAACGGTCCATCGCCTCATGTTGTGCTGCCTTCGCACTAGTAGAGGACAGCTCAATATTCATACCGCTCGTCACTACAGTAGAACAGGATCGCACAAGCTTTCCGTTCACTTCTACAATACAAGTATCACACGTTTGAATAGGATCCACTTCCGGCACATAACAAATTTGTGGATGTTCAATTCCGTTCTCATTAATAATGCCCAGTATAGTTGAACCAGGCTCAGCATTATACTCTTTGCCGTTAATTGTAATATGAACCATGCTGTCGTTCATGGTTACTCCCCCTTTTTGAGAATAAAAAAACTCCACCACGAAAATATACGCACCACATTTTTGGCACGTTATCATCATGGTGGAGTAGTTTATTAGCACATCTTGCTAAAATACCAATCCATTTATTCATAAATAAAATGATAGATTCATAACAGGTCATATCACGATTCCATCTTTAACACTGTAATTATAGCGTTAAATCGAAAAATACACAATATAATTATCATTACAAAGGACAAAGCACATAATGCTCTGACCTTTGTATTACATTTTAGGATTATTCTGAGATGACTTACTTCCCGGTGCAAACCAACCAATTAGTGCGATGGCAACTAATACTCCGTAGAAGATTAAAGTCCAAGTTGTACTGTGTGGAAAATCATGATCTAAAATACCTATATCCTCATGGGCAAGTGTAATTACAGCAAGTTTGACGCCGACCCAGGCAACAATTGCATATGCTGTTGTTTCCAGTGCTGGACGTTTCTCCAGTAATTGTACAAACCAAGTTGCCGCAAATTTAATTAAAATAAGTCCAGCTATCCCTCCAAGAAGTACAACAATGAACTGTCCTCCATCCATACCTCCGAAATCGTCAAGCGGAGAATCCGGAAGCCCCAGAGCAAGAGCAACTGCGGCTAATATTGAATCAATCGCAAAAGCAAGGTCAGCTAATGCAATCTTTCCTACTGTGAACCAGTAGCTTTTTCCTGCTGCTTCCTTTTCATCTTCCTTGTGAATATTTTGATTGTTTTTTCCGAATTGCGCCTGAATGACATGCTTTAATCCTAAGTAAAGAAGATAAGCTGCTCCTATCGCCTGTATTTGCCAAACATTTGCAATAAATGAAATCGCAAACAGGGCTGCAAATCGAAAAACAAAGGCCATAATAATTCCGTAATTTATAGCTCTTTTTTTCTCTTCTTCGGGTAAATGCTTGGCTATAACTGCTAGTACAAGGGCATTGTCAGCCGATAACAATCCTTCTAATCCGATTAAAATTAATAATGCCCAAGCATACTCTAGCCATATTGAATCCATCCGCTTCTCTCCTTTCTAAAACTAAAATCAGATAAGGTCTTTGCTCATTAGAATTTCCTATTAAGCCAAATTAAATGCTAAAACATTTTGACAGTTACTTTGCTGTCCTCTATTTGTTATAATTTCAACAAAAAACAAATCTAGATTGTGGTTTTCTTAGAAAAGGTGACGCGACATTGTGCTTAAAAACTTGATGAATTCATCTTCACTTACAGGTTTACTGTAGTAATAGCCCTGAATTAGATAACATGCATTACGTTGTAACACTGTTAATTGTTCCTTCGTTTCCACCCCTTCTGCGATCACTTTCATGTTTAAAGTATGCGCTAGTGAAATAATGGTATGAATAATTTCATTTCCATCAGTAGAATTTCCGATCCTATTAACAAATTCTCTTGGAATTTTTAAGGTATCAATTGGATACAAAGGGAGATATGCTAATGAAGAATACCCTGTACCAAAATCGTCAATTGATAAATGTACACCATATGATTTTAATACTTTTAACTTCGATAAGGTTTCTTTTTCATCTACCATTGCTATTCTCTCTGTTAATTCTAAATCAATCGAATTAGCAGGTACCCCTACTTCTTCTATGGTAGATATGATTGCTTGAACAAAATCTTTCTGTTCAAACTCTATAGCTGATAAATTTATCCCCATTTTTAGATTTGCATAGCCTGCAGAATGCCACTTTTTCAGTTGTCGACACGCTTCCTGTAACGTCCATTTCCCAATTGGAATAATTTGCGACGTTTCTTCCGCGATAGGTATAAATTCAAAAGGAGAAATAAGTCCCAGTTCTGGATGTTGCCAACGAATTAAAGCCTCTGCACCAATAACCATACCAGTCTTACTGTCAACTTGTGGTTGATATAATAAAAACAACTCATTATTTTCTAATGCCTTCGGTAAATCCTGTTCTAATCGTAATCGTCTTGTTATTTTTTTTGATAATGTCTCATCATACATGCAAACAGCATTATTACCTTTTTCCTTTGCACTATACATAGCAATATCAGCATGTTGTAAAAGTGTAGTAGTATTTATTCCTCCAAACGGATACACCGCTATTCCTATACTAAGAGATAAATAAAAACTATGTTGATTAACTACAAATGGTTCTTCAGTTATACGAAATAGAGTTTCACACAACTCCAATAGCTGTTGCTCTGTGTGGTTATGGACTATGATCGCAAACTCATCTCCCCCTATTCTCGCTAGAGGAATAGCCGGTGACAGACATGTCCTAAAACGTTTAGCAACTTCTTTTAAAACACTGTCACCAATTGAATGTCCAAGTGTATCGTTAATGGTTTTAAAACGATTTAAATCTATATACAAGAGTCCAAATTCACCCTGCGTTTTTCGTGCACGCTCAATGGATTTTTCTAATTCTTTTTGGAAGAATATTCGATTTCCAATCTCCGTCACTGTATCATGGAATGCTAGATAGTTTATCTCATCTTGTTGTTTCTTCATTCTCGTAATGTCTTTTACCATTACATAACTCCCAAAAGTTTGTCCTTCTATCATAATAGGAACAATGGTGACGTACCAAAAATGAATGTCCTTCTCATTATTATTTTTCACACGTAATTGTAACGAAGCCGAACTGCATCGTTTCCCTTCCTGTAGAGCTGCTTCCAATTCAGATCTATCTTCGTCTAAAAAAATCGAGAAGCACTCTTTACCTATTAATTCATCACTGTTTTTTCCTAATAACATACTTCCAGCCTGGTTTATATTTAACACAGTACCATTTGAATTAATCGTTAAAATAGGATCTGGATGATACTCATATAATGACTTAAATCTCTCTTGATTTTTGACCAAGTCATTGGATTTGTTTATTAAATCTTCTGTTCTTTGAGATACTTTTTGTTCTAATTGATTATTAAACACTTTTAACATTTCGGTTAAATCGCTGTTTTGCATTCGTACGATAGTATGACGAATCAGCACAAATACAAATGCAATACAATTCCCAGTAATAAGTGTAGCCGAGGAAGTTTGCTCTTTTAAAGTAAAGCCAATTAATACCGCAACTGCAAGATAAGGAAATATAACAAGAAGTTTCTTCCCAAATGTGGGATCGATAATGAAATAATTCCTTCTAGAAGATGCATTCTTTGAGATCGAAGCAGCAATAGCGATAAATAAAAGGAAAACTCTATACAAACACCTTAATAATATAAGTGAACGATCTGACAAATCATCTTGTAAGTAAAAATACAAGTAGTCCGTAATAGCCAATCCAGTTAATACGAGAATAAAAATAAATAATTTACTTTTCGCATTAAAAATAGCTGGTCGAAAGATTAGACTAACTCCTAATAAAAGAAGTAATAAATCTATAATCGGAAAAATAAATGAGAGAAAAACATCTCCAATTGATAAGAATAAGATATTTGCAGAAGGTTTATTAAACAGGTACCACTCTAATGTAAAAATGGCAGTAACAACAATACATAAATCACAAATTAAATACGCTTTTTCCCACTTGTTACATTCCATAATGATTTTATAAAAGAATGCAAAGAGAAAGAAGAATAAGAAAAACAACAAAAACACATCAGAGATATTAAAATTTTGTATCGGCAATTCTACATTAAGTACTTGAAAAGCGGATATAAAATTCCCGATCAAGAAACACCCTATTGCAATAGTAATGCAAACCCAGAATACTCCTAACTTAATTTTTCCGGATAATATAGAATAAAGTAATGAGATAAATACAGTAGTTTCAACAACTAAGGATGATAGTCGGATATTAAAATCTGATACAAAATAATGATTCGGAAAAACAAATAAAAATATAAAACAAAAGCTTATATAGAATATTAGAGCTATTGTTAATAAGATAAATTGCAAATGTGAATGTTTAAGCAATATATTCACCTTCTTAAGTCTTTCATCATTTTTTAAAATTTGTATCTAATTATTATTCATATTATGACCATTTCAAAAGATTTCTTTCAAAATAAAGCACCCTTATATTACACCTGCAGATATTTAAAAATTCCATAATAGGAATTACAAAAAAATATGAACAGCTATGTCCTTAACACTATCAATTATTGTTATACGAACTATTTATGTAGCAAGTTTATTTAATAGCTAATGAGTTCAAAGAATGTTTTCTTTGAACTCATTGTATACTGCCCATCTGAATCATATAACTTAACTATTTTTAAATTAAAATTTCACGTAAAAATAATGAATGTAGGTGTATGCCCCTATCTATTTATCTTTTTTTCTTCATAACTTCTATAGTATTCATTAAATACGCCAACTTAAACACCGACTTATTTATAATCCTTAATAAGTCGGCGCCAGTATACACTATAAAACTAAAACACATTACAAATAACAAAATTATACTTTAGCAATTTATAAATTACTTATTCCTAGAATTACTAAATTCCCTTTTACTTATTTCAACCTATATTCAGATACATTATTTCCTTTCCATTCATAATAATCTAAAATCCCTTCATAAATGGCTTCTGCTGCAATCTGTCTACCGTTTGCCGTAGATAGTTTACTGTAATCGATACCATTATCTATAAAAGCCAGTTCCGTTAACACAGCTGGCATGCCGTTTTCTCTTATAACATGAAGATCTCCATGTTTAACGCCTCTATCACGTGTTTGAAGGGCCTCTACTAAACGTGCTTGGATTTTTTCCGCTAACACATGACTTTCTTCCACATGAGGATTTGTTTTTTCGGATTCAGAAGATTTATAGTAGTATGTTTCTGTCCCTTTTGCATTACCATTAAAAGCATTTGCATGAATACTTATAAAGATATCCCCCTGATTTTGCTTAGCAAATTTAACACGTTCCTGTAAAGAACTTTTTTGATCATGTCCAGGTCTAGTATCAGATTCACGAGTTAATAAAACTGTAAATGGTGTATGTTTTTCAAGCAATTGTTGTAGGCGTAAAGAAGTGTCTAATACAATTTTACTTTCAGGCAATCCCTTTGTGGCTTTTCCAGGATCTTCGCCACCATGTCCAGGATCAATAATGATTGTTTTATTTTCTAAAGGATTTTTCGGACTGGATTGAAGGGTATCTGTTTTGGCAGTAAGTTGTGCGGCTTCTGCACGTGTTATGAATTTATTTGGTTGCCAACCGTTATCTGTACCAACTGAAATTTTTAAATCAATTAAAATATTGGCGAATTTTTCACCCCAATGCCCTTTTAAATCTTCAAATTTACTTTGTCCATTACTAGTGCTTATATTTTGTAGTTTATATGCATTCACTAGCATGGTAGCCATAGCAGCACGAGTAACTTTTCAAGAAGGATTAAATATTCCATTTCCTTCACCTTTAATTATTCCTGCTTTTTCAGCTGCGGCAATGTATGGCGTTCCCCAGTGGTTTTGTGAATCTGTAAAAGATGGTTTTGCATTTAAGTCAATATGTATACCAAGGGCCTTTGTCATAATTGTTGCCGCAGAAGCTCTATCTAATGTATCGCTTGAACCAAAAGTTCCATCTGGATAACCACTCAATACTTTTTTATCAACTAAATAATTAACGGATTTGTCAGCCCATGCAGGAATATCTGGGAATTTATGAGTATTTGCAAATGCACTAGATGAATAGGATAGTAGACTTCCAGCAAGAATTCCTGTAGCAATTAATTTGTATTTCAAAATGTAACACCTCTAAAAAATTATTACAACTTGGTAAATATATCATTTATAGTTAATCTTTAAATAATACGACCTAGAATAAAGAATAGATTAAATCCGCATTATCCTTATATTAAAGACAATAAATACAAATCGAACTATTATTCCGAAAAGAATCCCGAGACATACACTTATAGATAGAGACTATTAAATATATTAACCAACGTCGTGTAACCAGTATAGTTACTTATATGTACGAGTGTCAATTAAAAAAACCTTACATTTTTGTAAGATAACCATGTTAATTATGTAGTAAGTAATTATTATATAATGTGAATAATTACTCGGTATAATAAAATAATAATCTTATATTTTAAACAAATATTGATTATTTTGGTAGGCAAATAACTTATAACAGCAACCTTTTTGGCTATGCTTTGGAATCCTACTTTACTCTTCAATTCTCCGTAGTGAACTACCCGCCACTTAACGTCCTAACGGACTGTTTGAAGTGGGGGCTTCTCGGTTAGTCGTTACTTTTGATAGCTAACGAATTCGTCCTAAGACAGCCGAGCTAACTCCCTTGTTCCAAAGGTTATTTTATTGCTATTTACGCTAACACTAATAGACGTATTGCTTCATTTTTGATATTGATAGCTGCGTTATAATCTCTATCGAGATTTACACCGCATATACAAGAATATACTCGTTCAGACAATGACATATTTTTTACATTTCCACAACCGCTACATGTTTTTGTGGAAGGAAACCATTTGTCTATTTTCATAAGTTGTTTTCCTTGTTCGTATAGTTTATAAGCTAAAAAAGAAGTGAACATTCCCCAACTATTGTCAGCGACACTTTTTCCAAAATGAAGTGCTTGCGACATTCCTTTCATGTTTAGGTCTTCAATAGCTACAAGATCAAAATGAGTAGCCAACTCTTTAGACTCATGATGAAGGAAATTCTTACGTTGGTTAGCTACTTTCTCATGTAACTTAGCTACACGAATACGTTGTTTATTCCAACGCTCAGAACCTTTATTGCGTCTTGCTAATACTCGTTGTGCCTTTGCTAATCGGTCTAACATTTTACGATAGAACTTAGGATAATTGGCTTTCTCACCCTCAGAACTAACATATAATCCATCCATCGCAAAGTCTAATCCAACAACTGTTTCTACTTCTTTTTGTACAATCTCTTTTTCGTATTCAGTCAAGATGGACACATAGTATTTACCAGTAGGTGTCATAGAAATCGTACATGACTTGATCATATAATCTTGTGGTATCTCTCTATGCTGTTTGATACGTACCATTTTCAGTTTTGGCAATTTGATATGACCATTAAGCAACATAATATTTCCGTTTACTACATTCGTTGTATAAGACTTTCTGTCTTTTTTACTTTTGAATGTTGGGAAGTCATTTTGACCACTAAAGAAATTCTTATAGGCAGTTTGCAAGTGTAGTTGAGCATTTGCCAGAGCTAATGAGTCAACTTCTTTTAACCACTCAAATTCTGCTTTATATTTCGCGGGAGTTGGAGGCTTTTGTTTCCTTAGTTGTTCCTTATCATCTTTGTATTTTTCGTACGCTTCTTTTCGTTCAGCTAACATTCTATTATACACGAAACGTACACAACCGAAGGTTTTACGCATAAGATATGCTTGTTCTTCTGTTGGATACAAACGGAATTTATATGCTTTATTATGCTTTGTCATATCATTTCACCTCACTTTTCATCTTGATTTTCAATATATTTCTTTACTACATCTATTGGCGAACCACCAGTAGTTAGTAAGCAAAAACTTCTTGACCAAAACATCTCTTTCCAAAGTTTCGTTTTCACTTGTGGAAAGTCTCTCTTGATTAGTCGAGAACTTGCACTCTTATAAGCATTGATGAATTTTTTCATTTCTGTATTCGGATGTGCCTTGAACAAAATATGAACATGGTCTACATCATGATTCCACTCTACCAGTGTTATGTTGTAATTCTCGGATAACCTGATAAACATGTCTTTTGCATAATCTGACATATCATCATCAAACACATTTCTTCTGTATTTTACGACCAACACAAGATGATAATACAACAAGAACACTGAATGATTATTGCTGTCTAATTTCATCGATATACCAACCTTTGTACTTTATAAGACTGATTATATCAGAGGCAAAATAAAAAGCAAAGCCTTTTGGCTACGCCACACCGAAATTCATCTCCCACCTACCGCTGGGCTACGCCCTTCACGCGCTTGAGGAAGGAGAATTCTTTCGAGGAATTCGTTAAAAGTTTGTTGATGAAATGTAATAACAACTGTACGATTATACAACTTATTCACCTCAATTAAATCAGTTAAATATTGAGGAAGAGTCGGTTTATCTTTAAAATCATTATGTATTAAGCCTTTCACAGTGACAATACGCATATTCCCAGTATTTTTCGGATCACAATACTACAAAGTAAGACCTAGCTCCTTCCTTTTGTACAAATTTTTGATTTACTAAAATTAATTATAACTTTTCCTCTGCCCGAAATGATTCCATACAAAACAAAAGGGAAATACATATACACTATGTATCTCCCTTTTATTTTGTACCCATTTTTTTATTGTGTTACGGTCATAACTTGTCCACTACGGTCAACCATAATTTTCATTTTTCCGTCTTGAGCGTTATATAACCCTAGCTTATGTAGATCTTGTTTGCATTCTTTTACGAAGTAAGGCAATGTACGAATTTGATCGATATCCGAGCTCGTAATGAAATGAATTAAATGATGCGTCATTTCTTTAATATCATGAACGAGCTCTGCCTTCTCTCGTGTTAATCTTTCATTTTCAGCTCGTAATGAATGTAATTCGCCTTCAAGACCACGTGCGTTCTTCTCATCCTTCGAACGCTCTGCCGCCATGCTAGAAAGCTTATAGATTCCCTCCATGAACTGATGCAATTCGTGTTCTCTCTTTTCACTACATTGACTAATTGTTTCAAAGTTATCCACGATGCCAGACATAACTGTTACGAGGCTTTTTTCATCTTCTTCATTTCGAACGTCTTCATTTACTTCCTGCTTGCTTTCTTGTTTTGTCTCAACAATTGTCTCTTTTACAGGTGTATACTTACGTTTTCGCCCCGGCTTTTGTTTTTCAATATTTTCAAACGGCATCTCTTGTTTTTTTAATTTATAATACGTATTTTGTAATTGGCTTTCCGTTTTCGGAAAAAGATTCATTTCATTTTTACTAACATATTTTGAAATATTTGCGATGTTTAAGCCATGACGTTGACAAAATTGATACACTTCATACAATAGTTCTAGTTCAGACTTCAACCAAGTAATCGCTGATTTTTCATATACTCGCATACCGCCATTTTTTTCTATATCTATTTGAAATAATACCATTCTATTATATAAATCGATTAGCTCTTCATACCTGACTTGGAATTGTTTCTCTATTTTTTTAAATTCCGCCTCTAATTTCATATCGTTCGTTTTATTATTTGACATGTTTTGTAAAAGACTTAATACATTGATTGCTGTGTGGTGATACATAATCTGTGTCACTCCCCCTCATCCTTTCACAATTCTCATATGACTCCCATGCCCTTTAAGAAAATAGAAATTTTTACATATCCATATTATAACATTTCGAAATTATCTGTCAAATAATTAACATATAAAAAGGTATAAAAAGTATCGAAATAAAAAATGATTTTTAACAAATATTAAAAAATAAAAAATTGCTAAGCAAAATATTATATCAGAAAAATTCTACTTAATTATATTATATGGTATTCCTAATATATTTTCACCGAAAAAGTTTGCGCCACCACGAAATCTTACTCTACAATCCAGTGACATTATCTCTTATATTTTCAAGTAGTAAAGATGAGAAAAAACAATTAAACCTATCTATATTTCCAAATATAAAAACAACTAAAAAGACGAAAGAAACTATGAATATACACAGCCGCGACTACATTAGAAACGTTCAATTTTTCTGCCTTTATAGAACATGGGATACTAAAAAGGAACTAACCAGTACTACTACAATGGCTAGTTCCTCAATTTTAGCTAATAAGAAAAGAATGTAAGCCTGTTCATCAACAACTCGGCCTCCCTCTTCTTTAACTTATCTAAAACCCACTTCATATCTCTGTTCTTACTACGCACAGGGTACTTTTAAGTACTAACCGCTTCCTCTCTTGGCTGGAGCCTCTCTCCCAACTAAAAAAGAGCTTTTCAAAACTTTTTTACAACACTAACTTATCAACTAAACCAATTAACTCTTGAATATCAGGCTTACTCACTTGAGCATTCGCTCCAACCGCCTCACCTTTATGGAACAACTCATTCGTAATTAATGAAGAGAAAATAATGACTGGTAATTGATTCATTACTTCACTATCTTTAATTACTTTCGTTAAATGGTGTCCATCCATTTTCGGCATTTCAATATCTGTAATAAGCAGGTGAATATGTTCATACATTTTTTCACCTTGCTCTTTTGCTAATTTTTCAATTTGAGCTAACGCTTCTGCACCATTGCTGAAGAAGTTCATTTTCGTATATCCAGCTGATGATAATGTTTCTTCTAGTATTTGACGAAGCATCGCTGAATCTTCTGCAATATAAATAACTTTTTCAGCTCGATCTGTTTTTTGCTCTAATCCTGCAAGTGATTTATTGTCATAGCCAGTACCGCTAATTTCACATACAATTTTTTCATAATCTAATAGTAAAATGATTTTCCCATCTAGTTTTACAATACCAGATGTCGTTTCTTCTAGTCCCATAGATAATGAAGCTGGTTCATCAATTTGTTCCCATGAAATACGTTGAATACGATGCACTTCATCAACACGGAAAATAACTTTCATTTGGTTTAATTCTGAAATGATAAATTTCGTTTGATCAAGTGGTTTTATAGATTTTAAATTAAGAGCCGTTGCTAAGTTAATAACAGGTAAAATTTCACCACGTACTTGAACAACACCTTCAACTGCATGATGAGATTCCGGCACAGTTGTAACAGGGAATGGATTAATAATTTCACGCACTTTCATTACATTGATACTAAATAAATTTTCACCCACAGTATAAGTTACGATTTCTAATTCGTTTGTTCCACTTTCTAATAAAATACTTTGTGCTTGTGACATAAAGGTGTCGCTCCCCTTTCATTAATTCCGTATATTTAATTATTAAGCTTTAATAACATCCAAAAGTCAACTACCTATATGAAAAATATAGATAGTTGCGTGAGCCTTGCCGTTTTAAAATAATAAAAACACTGGTAAAGCTTAATCTTGTATAAACGAAGCAAGTGCCTCTAATAACACCTCTTGTGCCCCTACAATTTCTGTCGGCATTGCTTCCCATTTTTTCGAAAGTTCCGTTTCCACTCTTATTCTTAGCTCCGGATTCATTTCTTCTAGCACGTATTCTTTCGTTGCTATATCAACATCAAGTAGCGCAAGTGCATATAACTCCGGATCGTTTATTTTTTTAAATACTTGTTTCAATACCGCCGGTGCTATATGTTTTAACTTTTCAATGTGAATTTCCTTATCAGAAAATAGTAACTCATATTGAATATACGTAACATTTTCTTTAATAACTTTAAAATAGCAATTATTTTTTTTATCATTTACAAAATAACCGTTCGGATCTGCAATAATACTCTCTACTTGACGTATTAAATTAGGTAAACTACTCGCCGCCATTACAGTACGTTGCTCAATCTCACTTGGCGAAATGAATGTAACGCGATACTTATTCTGCGCCATCCTCCTCACCTCTCCTTTTATATAAACTTAGTCTAATTGTACAATATAGCACAACTATCTTAAATTAATCTAACTCTATTTCAAATCATTGCTCCTAGAATCAGAGAAATCCTCTCTCCAAAAAGTGAAGAGGCACCACCTAAACACTTGGATTACAGCCTCTCCAACTACCTTAGAACTACTCCATATCTCTACAACATGCGAGCGACTCATAAGCACTGTCGCTACTACAATCCGGTGAGCCTACCAATCTCATTCATGGCTCCCAGCCTCTTCAACTAACCTAGAACCACTCCATATCTCTGGTATTACAACATGCGGACACTCCATATGCACTGACCGCTACTAAACATCGCTGGGCCCTCTCTCAAAACCTAAAAGAAAGCTTTTAAGCCCCTTTCAACAACTCAATGTTATTGAACCAAAAAGCAAGCTGCTGATCCGTAATATCCGGCAACATAACGAAAAACTCACGGCACTTCATCTCATCTTTAAACAGTTGATACTTCCAAACACCACTACTACCAATACTTACGAAGTAAAACTCGTGTATACGGCCAATGATTGCTTGTTTTTCACCAAACGAATATGGAGGCACTTGTTTGATTTCAAATTGATCTGGTAAATATACATGCTCTTCTCGTTCTATTTTTAACATTTGCTCAGCAAGCTCACGTTTATTTTCGAAAAAAGGCAATTGTAAAATTCGCTCTTGTCTTGTCATACGAATATAAAACCCTTCCTACTACGTTACAATTTTTCTTTACGATTTATTATCGAATTAAGTTCACAACTTCATTTAATACTTCATCTGAAATTTTGATTACTTTCGCATTTCCTTGGAATCCGCGTTGGTATAACATTAAATCAACGAATTCTACAGATAAATCTACGTTTGCACCTTCTTGTGCACTACCGCGTACTTTTCCTGCACCATTTTGACCAGATACACCCATTGCTAAAATACCAGTTGTATTTGTCGCTGTGTAGTTACCATTACCATTTTTCATTAAGCCGCCTTCATTCGGGAACATCGCAACAGCTAATTGACCCGCAGCTTTCATACTTCCATCAGAATATTTTACCATCACATATCCACCGTCAGCAATAAAGCAATCTTTAACAGTCGCTGCTGCTCTACCATCTACGTCTGTTACTGCTAATGTTTTCTCTGTCGGATGATTTGTTAATTTACTAAAATCTAAATTTACTGTTCCGCCATTAAATGGAATAGACGCTCCAGGGTTTTGCTGATTTGGCTTTCCTACCGCATCGAATGTTACATCACCGCCTGCGCCTTGAACCTCTTTAAACTCTGTTTCTTTTTTCGAGTCGTTACGCATATGTACTGTATATTTATAATTATGTTCACTAGTTTGTGTAAATTCTACACGCATTGTCCATGTATTACCGGCATCATCGTATGCAGGCAATTCTTGCGTAATCTGTTTTGCATCGGCTGGAATATTCCCTCCAACGACTCCTTTTGACGTTCGAATACCACCGATTGCTGATCCCATTGGAATTTGCAACGGTCCTGGAATACCAGATAAATCAACTTCACCAGTTGCTGCATTTGCAGGATATGCAAATACATATTGCCCTTCTGTATTCGTAATATAGTAATCTGAAGATATTCCAAATGTACCTTTACGCGTAAATTCCGTGTTGCCGCCTTTTGAATCGCCAACCACGAAGAAACCATTACCTTCCATTGCTGCTTGTGTTTTACCACCAGTTAGCGTAATTGTACCATCGCTATAATCCGTAACTGTTCCGCTCATTTTCACACCGTTACCGATACTTTTCGGGTTAGTCCCTGCGTATTTATCGTCGCCTTTTGAACCAATTGAATTGTTATACAGTAAATCATCAAACATTGCTTTTTGTTTTTTATAACCAACTGTTTGTGCATTGGCAATATTATTTGAAGTTACACTTAATGCATTTTGTGTTGCATTCATCCCTGTAATACTTGTATATAACGCTTTAATCATAACGTATGTACACTCCTTATGAATTTGTAGTTTTTACTTCTTCAGTTACTTTTTGATCGTCTTTCTTTGCATCTTCTGGATTCGTTTCTCCAATCGGTTTATCAGACACTCTTTCAACGAAACGAAGAGACACTACTTTATTATCAATAACGAGCTGTACTTCGTTATTTTCTGCAAGGCGAACTGTCTCTACTTGACCAGTTACTTTTTTACCGTCACCGTCAACACCTCTTACATACTTCCCTAAAAACTTCATTCCACCATCAAGCGCTGTCGAATGCATCGTCGTTCTTAAAGAGTCAACTGCTTTTGTCATATTCTGTACTTGTTCCATAAGAGATAACTGCGCTGTCTGATTCATCATTTGATTCATATCCATCGCATTAAATGGATCTTGGTGCTGGAAACTTGATAAAAATAATTTTAAAAAATCATCTTTCCCCATTACACCAGGAGTCTTTTGCTCTCCTGCTGAAACTCCATTTGCTTGTTGAACTGGCGATTGTACACCGTTAACAGGTACATTACTTTTTTGCGCTCCTGCTTGTAACGGAATATGACTTGTACTCGTTGTATTTAATCCAACTGTTGGCACGCTTTATTCCTCCAATAATCCCGCAAATTCTTTTGATTGTTGTTTCTCATGTTTCGTATTTGCTAATTTTTGTTTTTGCCTTTGCTCTTGTTCTCGCTGTTCTTTACGATTTTCATCTTTATCTGAATAGCTAATTTGAATATTGATTTCTTTTTCTTTTAACTTTAGTTTCAATTCATCAAAAATGATTTCAACACGTTTTTTCGCATCGTGTTTTTCCATTTCTACATGAACATCAATTTGGTCTCCATGTTTTTTCATAAACACAGTTAATGTACCAAGTTTTTCTGGATTTAGCTGGAATAAAACGCGTTCTTGTTTCACTACAAATTTTTGTAGCGCTTCTACTTGCGCTTCCATTTTCTTTCCTAAGTCAGGCAATGAAACCTTCTCAGCGCCACCATTTGATTTTCCTATTTGATCGGTACTGGTCGCTTTATTTAATAACTCCACACCCGCAGAACTCGAATCGTTTAATGTATCAACTTCTGGCAAGTCTATCTTTACATCATCACTCTCTGATTTCGGAAGATCTACATCTAAGTCTTTAAATTCTTCTTGTTTCTTTGCAATATTACAAGTTTCTGATTCTACGACTTTTAATACTTGCAACATCTGCTCTGGCATAGTGACCTTGTCTAACGTCATTTGCATTGTATCTTCTAAACATATGGCATTTTTAATATTCATGTTTGAAAGAAGCTCTTGTAATTGCTGTAATTCAGCTGCGGGCAATTCGTTCAGTTTAATATTTCCGTATTCTTTATATAACGCCTGTAATTTTTGTATGTATTGATATAACAATTCTGGCTGCACACGCAATTGCTCAATTGCAACCATCTGCTCAGATACAGCTAACAATAACTGTTCTGTCTCTTTCTTTTCTTCTTTCTTTACAATCGGCTCTTCTTTCGTTACCGTTTTTTTTGCGAGAATATATTCTTTCTTCTCTTCTTCTGGTGCTTCTTCTCGTTTCGTTTTCTCCGTTTTCGGCTGTTTTTTATTTTCAATTCTCATTGTATTATCGAATGAAGAATTTTCATTTTTCGATTGTACTTCTAGCCCTTTTTCTTTTTGCGGAGGTAAACTTTGCTGCACCGGTAATACAAACTGTATCACTACATCCACCTCATCCGTTCATACACATTTTTAAATCAAGAAGCATTTTTTCTTCCAGCTTTTCTTTTACTTTCGCAAGCTTCTTACAATCTTCTTCATACATTTCATCAATGACACGTTCTTTTTCTTTTATTTGCTCTAAAAAGCTTTCATTTTTTTGAATAAAACCTTCTGTTTTTTTAATTTTTCGATTCCATTCTTCTATTCTTTCAGGTGAAAATGTATGTGATGAAAGCATACCAGCCATAATACGTTGTCCCGTTTGTACAACCTTATTGCGTGATTTCACAACATATAGATCATATTCTTTTTTTTGTTCTATTTTTCTTTTTTCAGCTGTTAGTTCGTACACTTCTTTCAAGATATGTTCTTTCTCTTGATTAATCTGCAATTTAATCGTGTCGTACTGCTGCTTATCCACCCGTTTTCATAGCCCCTTCCTATTATAACGTTACCTTTTTCTATTATATAGTTTTTTCACAAAAAAATCTGTGAAATATTAAAATCAAAAAAATAAGACCTCAAAGGGCGAGATCTTATACAATATGGTGCATCGCTTGGACAACATCTTCAAACTGAAAACTATCCGTTCGACCTTGTTTTAAAAACGTATTTATAGCTTCTACTTTATTTTTACATTCAAAAATATAAGCATTTTCTTCATTCTCTTGAATTGTTCCAAGTTTAAAATACAATTCATTCTCTTTATAAATAGATAGAATTTTTCTCATTTCATTTGCAAGTTGCCAATGATTCGGCGATACGATTTCTTCCATAATCCTACTTACCGAATCTAATACCGAAATGGCAGGGTAATGACTAAGAGTTGCGAGCTCACGTTTTAATACAATATGTCCATCTAAAATACCACGAGCTAAATCTGGTACAGGACCATTTAAATCATCACCATCAACTAACACTGTATAAATACCTGTTATTGACCCTTTTTGCGTTTTTCCTGATCGTTCTAATAACTTTTTCATATAACTTTCCATTAACAGTGTTTTACCACCGATCGGTAATTCCTTTACCGCAATATCAACACTTCGGCGTGCATCAGCAAAACGAGTAACAGAATCCATCATAAGTAATACGTTATTACCTTGGTCACGGAAATATTCAGCAATAGATGTTGCAAGCTTAGCCGCACGAAGTTGCATAAGGTGACTTTCATCTGACGTTGCTACAACAACGACACTTTTTTTCATACCTTCTTCGCCTAATTCTTTTCGAATAAAGTCTTTTACTTCTCGGCCACGTTCTCCTACTAAACTAATAACGTTAATATCAGCTTTTGCGTTTTTCGCAATCATTCCAAGCAAGGTAGATTTACCAACACCCGATCCTGCGAAAATACCAATCTTTTGACCAATCCCAATCGTTAACATGGAATCAATCGATTTAATTCCCGTTTCAAATACATCTGTAATTTCTTCACGCTCAAATGCATGAATCGGCGGTGCATCTAATTTTATTTTTTGTAGTGGAATGTTTTCAGTGTTCTCATTTAACACTTCACCATTCGCACTTAACACTTTCCCAAGTAAATGATTACCACGAGGTACAACAACATCTTCTTCAATTAATGTAACTGCATCTCCGTAACATACTTTTTCTGTCTGTCCAAATGGAAGTAGCATATTATTTTCTTTTTCAATCGCAATTACTTCACATAAGACACTATGTTCTCCAACGAGACAAACATCTCCAATCTTTGCTTTCGGACCTTTCGCTACAAAAAACTGCTCTTGTACACTATGAACTTTGCCAACTTTCGTATAAAACGGTGTTTCAATAAATGTATTCCATTTATTATGTTCATTCATTAGCTCGTTGTTCATACATTTTGCTCCTCAAACAACTTCTCTTCTTCCCACTTATGACGAAGCTTCGCAAATATAGGCGCAAATTTAAACTCAAAAAACTCTTTCTCTTCTTCCAGAACAAATTCGCCAAACTGTAAAGAAAAATCATACTTCCATTCTACTAATTGTAGTAGCCAATACTCTTTCGTATTTTCTTTCTCTTCTTGTATACGTTCAAATGTTTCTGGATGAACCGTTATAATTAATTTTTCAAATGAAGTAGGCAATGTTTGCACGATGCCTGTTAAAATCGGCAAAACGTCTAATAAGCGCGAATCTACCGCTTGATTCACTACTTTTTCTGCTAACTGAAAAGATTGATTCCATAATAACTCTGTCCATTCGTATGCTGTTTCTTGTTGTTCTTTTTGAAACTGTATACGCGCTGCTTCCATCTGTTCCATTTGTTCATGAATATGCATTTGAAACTGTTCTTTATCTTGCAACAACTGCTGACGCTCTCGTTCTAGCATTTGCTGCTGCTGCCTTAGCTGATTCATTTCAATATGTAATGCATCTTGCTGTGCAAGAAGTTCTGCATGATCCACTTGTATCTCTTCTTCAATGTGAACTGATACTGGTTTCGGAAATTGTAATTCATACGTTTCTTCAGAAAAAGAAACAGAATTCTTCGGAATTCTGTTTTTAAATAAGGACATCATCTTCACCTCTTTGAACGATAATTCTTCCTTCTTTTTCTAACTTTTTCACTGTACCTGTAATCGTTTGTTGTGCTTTTTCAGCATCCGTCATCTTAAGCGGTCCTAAGCCATCTAACTCTTCAAGAATCATCTCTCTACGGTTTGAAGACATACATGTAAATAGTTTCTCTTTAATTTCTTCTTTTGCAATTTTAAGTGCTTTCGCGATAACACCGTTATCTGTAATTTCCTCTAATACACGGCGAAGCGCAAGATCCTCAAGACCAAGTAAGTCTTCAAAGACAAACATATTTTCTTTAATTTTCTCAGATAACGCATAATCGACTTCATCCAGCTTTTGAAAGACTGTTTTTTCAACACCTCGTGAAACATTATTTAAAATGTTCACTATTGTTTTCAATCCATCTGTTTTATTAATAGCACTAAATGCCATATTATTTAATTTTGCTTTTAATAACTCACCAATTTGATTAATTAATTCACCATCTACTTGTTCAAGCTTTGCAATACCCATTACCGTCTCTACACGTTTATGATCTGGTAATCTCTCAATTAATTGAGAAGCAAGTTGCGGCTTAATATAAGAAGCAATAATCGCTATCGTTTGTGGCGATTCATCATTAAGCACTGTAAGAAGTGGCTCTAAATCTGTAAGTGAATTTAAGAATTCAAATGGATTATCTTTGTTATACCAAAGGTCTTCCAATAATTTTTCCAACTCGTCTTCTGGCATATTTTTAAATATACGACGAATGTATTCTTTATCTGGAGTTACTAAATTCAACTCTTTTACATTTAGTTCGTACAAAAACTCCCCTAGTACATTTTCTAACGTTTCTGGTTTATATACACGAAACTTCGCGATTTCGCGAAGTAACACTTCTTTTTCCTCAGCCGTCATATATTCAATGACTTTTGCTGCCACCTCTTCGTTTAATGTACGAATGAGGATGGCAGCTTTCTCTTTGGAGGAGATTTCATCTAACATTGTTTTTCCTCCCTTACTGTCCGTTTAACCATTTTTTAATTACTTTTGCAGTACCTTCTACATGCTCTTTCGTAGCTTCCTGCACTTGATCATCTAATGTAGGTTCTGATGGTTCTACCGGTTCTGGTTCTGGCTTTGGCTCTGGTACTATTTTTTCTTCAGGAATTTCAAAAATACTTTCACTACTAGCAGCAACTTCCTCTTCTGCTAAGTATTCTTCATATTCCTCTTCTTCTTTCTTTTTCTTACGTCTTGCTAAGAAGAACCATACTAGGCCAATTAGTGCTAGCAAGCCAGCTGTAATTCCACCGAATAACCACCAGTTCATACCACCTTTTTCTGGCTCTTTCTCTTTTTCAACTTTCGGCTGGTCGAACTGAACAGTTACAACGTTAACTTGACCGTTTGTAAAGTTTCCATTCGGATCAACTTGAAGCCCAGCTGCTGTTCCAATCGCTTCTTTAAATGTTGTCATATCAATTTTTCGTTTTACTAACGTATCGTTATCTACCCATACAACAACATTTGTTTTTGTTAATTCCGGATGTTTCTTAATTGTTTCAACTGTTTTATCTATTTCATAGTTTTCAATTTTGTTACCATTTTTATTATCGTAGACAACTTTACCGTTTTGATTATTGTTCGTACCGTAGTTCGGCACTTCACCGTTCGCTGTAATACCCGCACCTTGCTTCGTATCTGCTCCTTCTTGCGCAGTAGAGCTTTCCTCTTGCTCTTGTTTACTGCGAAGTACACCTTTATCGCCATATTTTTCTGACTGACGTGTAACTTCATCGTAGTTTACAGACACTTTCGTATTCACTTTATATTCATTTGATTTAAACATCGTCATTAACGTTGCGTCAATATCTTGCTTTAATTTACCTTCAATTTGATGCTGCATCTCTACTTCTTTTTCATAAGAAGAGGAACTGTTAGAATGCGCTTCATCTGCTCCTTTTGAGATGATACCTTTTTTACTATCAATAACACTTACTTCTTCTGCTTTCACGCCAGGAACTGCCGCACTAATCATTTGCTGTATACCAGCAACTTGATCAGCTGTTAATAATTGTCCACGCTTCACACCAACAGTAATCGCCGCTGTTCCTTTTGCTTTTTCTTCATCAAAAATTGTTTCTTTTTCAGGTAATGTAATTTGCACATTTGCCGTTTCAACTGTCGTGAAGTTTCGTACAATATCTTGCTCCAATTGCTTTTTCGTGCCGACAATCTGCTTCATTTTCTTATCTTGTTCACTTGAACCGAGTGAGCTTTCTAATAGAATTTCCTCACCGCTTTTTGAATTAAACGGCAAGCCCATTCCATTCATTTCTTTTCGAACCCATGGAGCATCATTCTTTTGCACTCGAATCGAACCATCGGCTGCTAATTGGTAATCAACACCTAGCTTCGATAATTCTGCTGTAATCTCTTGCTTATCTGTATCATTTAAATTTTGATATACAACAACATATTTATCTGGCAAGGTGAAGTATAAAAGTGCTCCTGTTGCAATCGCTAAAAGCGCAGCACCAATCACTAACTTATGCCACGTTTTCAACGATTGGAAAACATTTTTTATCTTTTCCATTTAAATACACCCGTCCATTTTCCTAAATTTGCATATTAATTAGTGACTTATAATTTTCAATAAGATTATCACGTACGAGAGCAGCTGTTTTCATTTGTGATTCAGCTTTCTTCTGCTGAATTAAAACGTCATGCGTTTCTCCTACCCCTTTTGTCAGTAAATCATATACTGCTGTTTGGGCATTATTTTGCGTTTGATTCATATCTTCCAATAAATCAATAAACTTTTTGCCTTCAACTACAGATGTTTCTGAAGTTTTCTGTGTGCCAATCGGCTGAATCGCTCCAAATGGCTGTGTATTTAACATTGGTTGAATTTTCATATTTCCCCTCTTCCCTCTTATCCTCGGCCGATTTCTAAATCTTTATCGAGCATTTTTTTGTTCGCATTTAATACGCTTGTATTTGCTTCATACATTTTTTGAGCAACCATTACATTCGTCATCTCAGCTGTCACATCAATGTTCGGATAACGTACATACCCTTCTTCATTTGCATGCGGATGCGTCGGATCATACACAAGATTTTCATTTCGATCCGTTTCAATACTTTTTATTTTCACTCCGTTAGTAGGAGCTCCATCTAGCATACTTGCAAAACTATTATTTGATTCCAACACTACACTTCGGCGGTGATACGGCTCTGCACCCGGTGCTCCCGTCGTATTTGCATTTACGATATTGTTAGAAGTAACTTCCATCCATTTTCTCGCTGTAGTTAGCCCTGAACCACTTGCATTAATTGCCTGAAACATCTTTGTCTCTCCTTTTACTCTTAACGTCCACGTGCTGCTTGGTTAATAGCGTATTGCGTATTAATTGCATTAATTGAAACACCGTATAATTGGTTTGTTTTCATTAAATCTAGCATTTCTGTCGTTACATCAACACTGTTTCCATCTTTATTCGTTTGCATTGATTTCGTTTGAATCTTTGCGTATGTATTTTTCATATTTGCTGTTGGTAAGTGCATTACATTCGTTTGATATAAATCTGGATTACTCTTTAAATCCGCAGTATTTTTTTTGTATAATGCACTGCTCATATTCATTTGCTCAGCAAATGTTACATCTTGTGCTTTATAGCCAGGTGTATTCGCATTTGCAATATTACTAGAAACGGTATTTCGCTTCGTTACTAAATAGTTCATATAATGACTTACATCACTAACTAAATCTGGCATATTCCACACCCTTCCTTTTCCATCATGCTCGTTTAGCGCATGATCATCCACTGATGGAAGTTTCACTTTATTATTCATTTTCCTATATGTATTTATTTATTAAAATATTATCTATTTTGTACCCTTACATATTTTATTCCATTTTTCCATTGTTGTCTTTAGAAAAATACAAAAATATAAAAAAGAATATAAAAAACTGTATACGCGTAGTAATCCATGTAACATTTTGATATATAAACAATAAAAAAAGAGCTTCCATACACTTCTCTCCATAAAATAAAGACATCTTATTTTTCATTGTTTGGATTATTACCATTCTTTTTATTACAGTCATAAAGTGAAACCTCAATCAGCGGAACGCCTTATTCAAACAATGGAATGGATCCCCTTTTAAAAGGGGTATCCATTTCCATACTTTTCTATTAAAATTTACCGTAAAACGAATTCGCTTTCATTCGTCCATCATTTGTCATAATCATTTCTTCCAAAATCTTTTGCTTATCTCGAATATGCTGTGCTGCCTTAATTATTAATGGACTCACTTCCGCTGCAACATCTGCGCGCGTCTCTTCATCCAATGTCATCATCCAGCGATTTAACATTGCACTCTTCTCAGCAAATTCTTCATCTGACACTTGTAATTCACCGATTTCATTAAAACAGCCGACAAACGCTCGATAAATATCATTGTTCATTTTCAAGTGCTCCGCGGTAACCGTCTATTAAATCTTGTAACACTTGCACAATCGCATCCATGTCTTTTACTTCACGCGTTACTTTCATCGTCTGAATTTGAATGCTAATCCAATCGTATAAACCGAATAGACTATCATATAAATCTTTAGTGATCTCTGGATTTAATTGAAGCTTTAACTCTTCAAAAATACGTTCTAATTTTTCAAGAAGCGCGTCTCCTTCTTGCAATTTAAAACTATTTAAAAGTTCTTCTAAATTACGAAACTCAACGATACATCTTTCATAAATAAAAATTGTGTTTTTAATTGGATTACTCGTCATAATATCATTTTGCATATAACGTTGCCATGCTTGCATACAATCACTTCCTTAACTTTCATTAATCATCACTTTTTTGTTTTGTCATTGCTTTAATTGTTTTCAGCTGGCTATCAAGCGCCGCTAATGTACTTTCTAATTTTTGATACTTTTTCACAATTTCATCTTGCTTTTGCAAGTTTTGCTTCTCAATATCTCTAATCTTTTTATCTAAATCACTTACACGTGAGTCAATGTTCTTTACTCGCTCTCCGACTACACCTTTATCACCAAATAGTCTTTCAAGTGGCTCTTCCATCATTTTACCTAAACCGTTAGAACCAAAGAAAAATTGCTTCGCTGCATCTGGTTTTTCTTTTAGTGCTTGTGTTAATTTTTCTTCATTAACTTCCATCGTCCCATCTTGCTTTAATTGGATACCAAATGAAAATAAATAATTATCATCTTGCGAGAATGTCACGACGTTATTCAACGCTTGACGTACGCTTTGCATAATTACCTGCCCTTGGAAAACTCCATCTTTCCCAGCAAAAAGATCCACTGTAGAAACTGCTTTATTATACTCTGCTACCATCTTTTTAATAATATTGGCTGCGTCTGTTACGTTGGAATCACTTACCGTAAATTTTAATTCTACACCTTTTGCTTTTGGATCTGTTGTTGTACCTGCATCTGGTGTTCCTTCTACTTTCGGCTCAGTCACCTTTAACAATTCAATTTTCACGCCCGGAAGAGCTTCAATTGTATTTGTAAAACTTTCAGCTCCAATACCATTAATACTATATTTGGCATTTTGTGCTTCATTAATTGTATTGACTGCTGTCCCATCCGCCTTAACTAAACCAATATCTTGAAACAGTGTAGATGTGTTCCCTGAAAAATCAATTTTCCCATCTGTTCCTTCTTTTTTCGAGGACATAAAAATTTTATCTCCAAGTGTATAAGCCGATACGCCATAATCTCCATCATTAATTTTATTTATTAAATCTTTATATGTCATATCAGTTGTTACTTTTAGATCTTTACCGCCTAGTTTTAATGTTTCATCTTTAGGAAGCTTCGCATTTATATCAGCAATCTTATTAGAAGCTATTTGATGACGCTGCGCAAGCTGTGTAATCGTCATATTAAAAGTCCCTGCAATCGCTCCACCATCAGCTTTTACATTAATGTAACCGTCTTGTGTCGTTGTAACTTTTTTCTCATTCCCTTTAAAAGCTGCTAAATCTTTAAACACTTGAGTAAAAGGGGTAAATTGTGTCTTTAAACTTGCATATACTTGTTTATCTTGCGTAAGTTGTTGCTTCTCAGTAGTATATGGTGTTTTTCTCATATCTAACGCTTGCATTTCTAATTCTACAAAGTTAGATGTATCGATCATATTATTTCCGAGGTTCCAAATCTGTTGTCTACCACCAATACCTGTTAACGTCCCTGCCATATTTCTCACTCCTTATTGTTTACATGTAATCTAAAATGCTCGTTTTACTCATCGTACTAACTGCTTTAAGCGTTGCTTCATAAGTTGCATTAATATAAGCTAGGTCAGAAATTGCTACCGCTAAATCAACATCTTCAATTTCTTTACGATTTTCTTGAAGCGCTAAATTTTGCTCGCTTAAAATTGTTTTAAACGTCTCCATCGTGTTCATAGTTGAACCAACTTCAGTTGTACGGTTAATGACGCTATCTAAGTTTTTCTTATTTTCTCCTAATAACGGTTGTAACGCTTTTTGGTCACCATTTTGCATCGCTTCACTCATCTGTTTTAACGTTTTTATAACCGGGGATAATAATGCTTCTCCGTTACGAAATGCTTTTAATTGATAACCGTCATTTAGTTGCCAGTTCACATCATTTTTTCCACCTTGATACGTACCATCTTCTGTAAATGGAGCTTGTTCAGCACTATCCCCACCGAAAATATAACGGCCTTGCTCTTTCGTATTCGCTAAATATACAACTTGTTTTAAAATTTGATCAATCTCTGCACCGATTGCCTTCAATTCTTTTTCGCTATTTGTCCCATTTAACGCTTGCACTGTTAATTGATCCGCTCTTGTTAAAGATTTAAAAACACCTTGTAAAGTATTTTCAGTTTGTGTTAATACATTTTTCGAATCCGCTAAATCTTTTTGCATTTGTTCAATATTTGCTAACGAATGCTGAATCGCAAATGATTTACTTGCCGCAAGTGGGTCTTCGCTCATAAAAAGATTTTTTTTCCCAGAAGTTACTTGATTTCGATGATATTGCTGCTGCACATTCAAATCCATCATCTGATTCTTTGCCCAGTTTGCATTTTGAAACGTAGATACTCTCATCTCTATCTTCTCCTTTATCTATATTTGACTGGGCTAGAGAAGCAACTGCAACTATGTACTGTTAGTTTCTTCCCTAGCCTTCAACCATTTCATATCTCTGATCTAACACGGCTTGGCCCACTAAAAGGCTCTATCCGCTTCCACACTATACCGGATCCTCTCTCTACACATAAAAAAGGGGCTTCGTTTCTATTTGACATGGCTGTTCTCTAAGCTAACTTATCCCACAACCACTTCATATCTCTGGTCTCATATCGCTCGGTCCACTAATAGGCACTGACCGCCTCTATCTAACTCAGGACCCTCTCTCTAATCATAAAAAAGGGGGCTTCGTTTCTATTTGACATGGCTATTCTCTCCCTTAACTTCCCCTTCACCCATCTCATATCTCTGGTCTAACATGGCTTGGTCCACTAAAAGGATCTGTCCGCTTCTACCTTGCGCCGGATCCTCTCTTCCCTCATAAAAAAAACTTTTTCGATCCTTCTACATGTTATCTAATAATCGAAAACAAACTATCAAACACTTCATTCATCGTCGTAATAGCTTTAGAGTTTGCGACAAAATATTTTTGGAAAGCCATTAAATTAACCATTTCTTCTTCCATATTTACGCCTTCAATACTCATTTTTTCTTGTTGAATACCTTCTAATAAATCTTTATGAATATTTTGATAAGCATTCACTGCACTTTTATCAGAAGCTACACCAACTATAAATTGGTCTAATGCTTGTTTATAAGAAAGACCTTCTTTATAATCTCCATCTGTAATTCCTGCTAGTTTATTTGCTGTTTCAGCGGAGATTTTCATTTTCGAAACATCTTTTGCGAATTCAGGGTTTAACTGAATATCTTTCGCATGATCTCCAACGAAGAAATCTTTTCCCATCACTGTATTCACTTGACCTTTTACAGAACTCATTAATTCTTCAAGGTTTTTCTTATAACTAGCAATCTTCGCTTTCGTATCTATCGCTGATTGAATTGCTCCACCATTTAAAGGAATATCCGATCCATAAATCGCAACAGACATTGGTTCTTTTTCTTTATTTAATTGAAGTGGATATGTATCTTGTCCATTTACTGTTAAAACACCATTCATTCTAACACTCGCGATATTAGGATTCATAGATTCATAAGATACTTCAATATTGGCATACTTAGACATCTCTGTAACGATGCGATCACGTTCGTCTAATAGTTGATTAGGTACTTGTGTCCCTGCTTGTCCAATTTTTTTATTCGCCTCTGCTAAACTAGCACCAAGACGATTAAATTCATTCACATGTGCTTCAATATCTTCTGTCGTCTGTGCTTCTGCTGTATCTAAGTTTTTCGCAAGACGATTTATCTGACTTGTGAACTTCCCAGTTTCAGAAACTAATGTATCGTAGTAGTTTGGTTGTTCTGGATTTTTTGCAACTTCACGAAAAGCATTGAAGAATCCATCCATTAAACTAGATAATGAATTTTTCCCTGTCGTTCCTACCATAGACTCTACTCGTGATAAAGTAGAATTCATATATGCGTAGTAAGAGAACTGTGACAACTGATCATTAAATTGCTTCGTTTTCACTTCATCTGTAATACGGTCAACTCCTAATGTTTGTACACCATAACCGATTCTCTGTTCAGGCGTATGACCGTTACTTGCTCCAACAGATCCGTAATTTACCATTTGACGAACATAACCCGGCGTATGAATGTTAGATAAGTTTTGTTTTGTCGTTTGTAATCCCATTTGGGCCGCTAGCATACCAGATAACGGCGTATTATAATCAGATAATCTCATAATGCTTCACTTCTCCTTTACAATAGTTCATTCATAAAGATTTGCGAATTATTGTTTTTCTCCAAATTGTATTCAGAAACGGAATCCACAATACTTTCTGTAGTTTTTAATAGTACGTTTAAGTAATATTGATTTTTCAAAAGAATCATTTTTACATTTTCTTCTAATTCATTTAAACTTTTTTGTAATTCTTCCATTTTTTCATTTTCTTCCTGTGAAAAATACGAAAATAGCGAACGCATACGCAACGGTTCAACTTGTTTTTCTTTACAAAGCTGAACAACCATTTCCTCAAAAGATCGCGATAATCCTTTAACACCTTCTATGTACTGCAATTGCTCTACTTGCAACTTTTGCACTGCATTTACATTTTTATTTTTTAAATTCTCATATATTTGTTCCCCAAGCGTTTGAATATTTTCATATGCCTTTTGAATAATAACGAGCTTTTCATATAATTGTATGTACATATAGCTTCCTTTCCTTTACAAGACTAAATTTACAATCAAACCATGAATTTCTCCAATTTGATTTAACATTTCTAAATGCCCTGTTTTCGTATTAATTAAATTCATAACATCTTCTAACTCAGTTAATCCCATTTCAGCTTGTTTTACGATCGTCATTTTCTGCGAATATCCGTAACGCGGATGACGAGACATAACATCTTTATACTGCAATACGTTATCAACGTAAAAATTCAAAAATGATTTTACAGTATTTTTGTATTCCATTACATTATCGAGCGTTAACTCTAACTCGATTTTCTCTTTAATTTCTCCAATGTTATCAACAAGTGCTTCCATTTGTTCTAACAATTTATCGTTTTTCGGATCTGCATGCAAATTATCCGAAAAAGCAAGTCCTGTCCTGACATTTGCTTCTTTCGGCATTTGAGTAGCAGGCGGTATATGCGATAAAATTGGATTATGCGAGATAGAACGCAGCATATATATCACCTATTTATTTTTTTATTTCCTTCTAAACTTAATCGTAAAATCTAGTTATTTATAATTATACTCTGTACAATGATATTTTGCAGTTATTTTTTATAGAAGATATGTTACAATTTAGCATGAGGTGGCACAAATCTATGAATATTTTTCTTTGTGGTTCAAATCAATTAACAGCATTAGATCAGGAAGAAATAAAAAAAATTTTAATTGACTATGCTCACAAACATAAAATTTACATATTATGTTATAAATCTATTGAAAATGAAGTTCTTCGTTTTTTCATTGAAAATGAAAGACTCGCTCAAAATTTATGCTTTTACACGCTACAACCGTTACAAGTATTAACAGACGAATTTCAAGAAGTCGTTGATTACTTAAAAAAACACGGAGCCGAGTATATTGCTTTTGATCATCCTTCCGACTCCATTTATCGATCAGATTATATGTTTTTTGTAAAGCAAATTGTCGAAGATACCGATTTAGTTCTCTGTTTTTATAACGGAGATAAACATACGTCTGTCATTCCCGTTGACGTTGCAAAAGAAGCAGGAATTGATGCTGTTATTTATGATTTACCAGGCTTACATGAAAAGCAGATGAAAAAAAGCTTTGAACAAAAAATTCGTATGATGTAAAGGGGGAGGCACAATATCGTTATTGTGCCTATTGTAAATATGATAACTGAACAAGATTACAATCAATTTGTCGTAAGTTTTAAACAGCACTTTAATATGGATATCGCTTCCTATAAACAAGATAGAATGCGCCGAAGAATCGATGCTTTCATTTCGAGAAAAGGTTTTGAAAATTACACAAACTTTTCAAATCATTTACGTACTGATCAAACGTTATTTTTAAGTTTTATTGACTATATTACAATTAACGTATCAGAGTTTTTCAGAAATAAAGAGCGCTGGCAAACGTTAGAGACGAAAGCTCTACCAAAGCTACTTGAACAAAATAACGGTAAATTAAAAATTTGGAGTGCTGCTTGCGCTGCCGGTGAAGAACCATATACACTTTCTTTAATATTATCGAAGCATCTAGCTCCATTTCGCTTTGAAATCCAAGCAACAGATCTCGATTACCATATTTTAGAAACTGCAAAACGTGGTCAATATACGGAACGCTCTTTGAAAGAATTACCTAATGATTTAAAACAACGTCATTTCACAAAAGAAGATGATACATATATATTGCATCAAAATATTAAACAGCAAGTTACATTTAAACAACATGATTTATTAATGCAGACATTTGATACGAACTACGATTTAATCATTTGTCGAAATGTAATGATTTACTTTACAGAAGAAGCAAGAATAAAGCTTTATGAAAAGTTTAGTCGTTCTTTACGAAAAGGCGGCGTACTATTCGTTGGTAGCACAGAACAAATTTTAACACCCGAACGCTACAACCTTCAGCGTTTTGATACATTCTTCTACGAAAAAATATAGAAAAAGGTCGTCATAATTGAAATGACGACCTTTTTTTATTATATAATACGAATCAATATGATACCTATAACCCATATAAAGAGAAATAGAGCTGTAACAGACCATTTATGCTCTTGAATCGTATGTTTCAACGCATGCGATAATTGCGTCATATTCATTTCTGCAAGTGCTCTCCACACACTTGCATCACGTTCTTTAGAAATACGATCCGTACCGCTAATTAAAATTGTTTCGTTAGACAATTTTGTCATGTAAGCTGTAATAACTGTTATCATTAAATTCGTATTTCCTTCTGATGTATCTTGTTCCACTCTAGAAATGAGCGCACTTACATCAAGTAACGGAATATGCACTTTTCTTCCAAACGAAAGCTGCACTTCAGCGAAATCATACGTTCCGTCTAATAACGGAACTCCCTTTATATGAGCTTGTTTAATAAGCCCCTGCAAACTTTTAACAATTTGTTCATATATTTTTTCCGATTGCTTTCCTTCCTCAGACAACATATGTAGCTTTGAAAACAACTGCAACACGGTATCCATTTCCTTAGAAAGCATATCTTTTACAATCTTTCCATCACCTAAACTCGCAAGTAGAATCCCTATTTCATTATTTTTCGAAATGATTTGGGACCGCCCGGTAAACACAAGATTACTCCGTTTTCGCTCTTTTTGAATTTCATGTTCTGAAATAGCTGCAGGCTGTTTTAATGGTTGTAGCGTCTTATTTTCAATTGTAGTACGTTTAATTTCCATCTAAGCGCCTCCACTACTATCAAATTATTAGCCCCATTCTTTATTACTCTTTAAAACTAAAAACAGTACAAATAATCCTGACATAACAGCAAACACATTAGAAGCCTGTACTCCCTGCTCACTTTTTTCCTCTTTCTTTTCTTGTTGTTCTTCTATTTTCTCTTTCTTTTTAGAAACGACTTGATTGTCATTTCCGCTTTTTTTCTCTTTATGAACCTTCACATTATTTACTTCCTTGTTGTCTGTTAACGACTCTTTTATAACGTAGTTGATTTCCTCTTTTTCTTTCAACGGCTCTTTTATATAAGAGTTCACTTTCTCTTCTTGCTTTGGAATTTGAACAACTGGAAGTTTTTCTTCTGGAAGCGGCATCTCTATTTTCGGATCTTCCTGCTTCTCAATTTCTTTCTTATCTTCTACTTCATTTTGATTCTCTTGCTCTTCTATCTTTTCATCATCTTTCACTTTTTGTTCGATAATAGAAATGGTATATTCACTCTCTGTCACAAGTTTGTTACCTGCCCCATCTGTTACTTCCACAATAAGTTGATGTGGCCCAACAGGTAAAGCTTCTGTTATTTCAAATATTTTCTGCCAATCCATGTCGTGTTTATTATAGTCTAATAAAAAAGTAATATCGTTACCTTCTTCTTTTCCTTTTAATATAACGCGCACTTCTTTAACAACCGATTCTATATCTACCGTTTGTACTCGTATATGAACGGATTCTCCCTTTTTCCGTTCAATTAAGTTCCCTTTTGCCTCATCAATACTAACTTTCTCTAACTTTGGCAATTCTTTATCTATAGTTGGTGCTTCATTGTTTATACGAATGAGCGGGACATTTAATTCGTTCTCTATTACTTCTTCCTTCTCATCTTCTTTATAGCTTTCAACGAGCCTAAGGTTCCAATCACCTTGTAAATCATATATTCCGGCCTTATAATTAGCGATCCATCGCTTCGTTTCTTCTTCATACTCAAAAGATATTATTCTCTCTTGTCTGTACTGCTCACCATTTTTTTGTAATTGTAATATACCTTTTACACTTTGAATGTTTTTTTCATTTGGTTCTACAGCAATCCGCACTTCTTCGCCAACCTTTAGCTCCTGCTTATTAACTGTAATAACCCCTCGGTCTGTTTCTATCGTTCTTTCTTCTTTTTTTTCTTTCCCTTGCTCATTTTCTACTGCTTTTTTTTCATCTTCAACCGAGGGCATTTCCACTTGTTCCGGCTGTTCCTGAACTTCTTTATTTTTTCCCTCTTGGTCATTCATTTCGCTTATATTTTGATCTTGTACACTTTTTTCTTCTGCTTGCCCTTGTGATGGTAAAAATATACATATATGTAAGAATAGCCAACTAACTAGAAAAAACTTTACGTTTTTCATCTATTTGTTCAAACTCCTATTTTGACGCCTTATAGCGATTTCGTCACTTTTACTCCGAAAAACCCATCTACATTTACAAGTTCTCCATACGCCACTAATACATCGTTCACATAAATTTGAATCGGTTCATCAATATCTTCATCAAGTACGACCGCTTCATTTTCTTGTAGACTTAAAATATCTTGAATTGTTCTCACTGTACTTCCAAATACAAATTTAACATTCATTTCTACATTTTGTAGAATAGATGTATCCATATATACTGGCTCAACTTGCTTGACTTCTTTATATTCAATTGGCTGTACGACTGGTGCAGGAATTTCTTCCTCTTCAACAACTTCCTCAACTATTTCTTCTTGCTCTTCCACCATCGGATATAGAAGTCTTCTAACCATTTCTTTCGCTTCTGATATCGGTAGTATTTGATACATCTTTGATTGAAGGAGATCACCAATTTCAAGATTAAAAGTAATTTGAACGAGTTCGTCAACTGCCATCGACTCTCCCAAATATTCCATTTCTTCTTTTAAAGAAACAAATTTAACGTCTGGTGGTGTCATATCCATTTTTTCTTTAAACATTTCTGACATCGCTGTTGCAGCATGCCCCATCATTTGGTTCATAATTTCTTTAATGCCACTTAACTCTAATTCACTTAGCTCTTTCTCCGGATCAATTTCACCCGTTCCCATCATCATTAAATCTACCATTGTTAAAGCAACATCTTTCGTAAATACGAATACATTCTCATTTTTTAGTCCTTCAACGAAATCGACATTTAAAATAACAAACGGAACCGGTACTCCTTCATAATGACGAACATTAATCGCCTCTACATTTGGTGTACTAATAGTGACAGGCTGATTTAGAAGCGTCGATAGTACTGTTGAAGCCGAACCGATTGAAATATTCGCAATTTCACCAAGCACATCTTTCTCTTCTTGTGTTAATTGCTCTTTTTCTACATGCTCTTCTAAAATCTCAGTTTCCTGCACTTCCGCCGGCTCATCTATCTCTTCTTCCACACCACCAGATAATTGTAACAATTTATTTATCATTCGCTTCGCATGTTCAACTGAAACAACCTGTACAAGCTGAGAATTCACAAGATTATCTATTTTTAATTCAAACGATACTTTAACAACCATATTATTCCCATTAATACCAGAAATCTTCTCCATCTCTTCTGTAAGTTGCACAACTTTAATTGTTGGCGGAGACATGTCTACCGTATCTTGGAAGAATTCTGACATAGATGTTGCTGCGAATCCCATCATTTGATTCATAGCTTCTTGTACTGCACTTAGCTCTAATTCACCAAGCTCTTTTCCCTCTTCAACTTCACCTGTTCCCATCATCATTAAATCAGCAATAGATAAAGCAACATCTTGTTGAAGAACAAGAAGATTTTCCATATCTAATCCTTTTGTGAAATGGATATTTAATACAACATGTGGAATTTCAACATCACTTGTATCATATAAATCTACCAATTCTACTTGAGGAGCAGTAATACTTACTTGCCTATTTAAAATTGTTGATAATACAGTCGAAGCTGAACCAAATGATATATTAGCAATCTCACCAAGAATATCGCATTCTTGAGGCGTTAAATGTTCATTTTCTTTTTCTAGCACAATTGTGCCAGTATCCCCTTTTGTGTGTTGCTCAGGCATTTTTCCTGCCTCCTCATTTTTGTTTTTCTATCAAATGATTTAAACTCTCTATTACACTCGTTATATTTTACCAAACTTATCATCCGAATTGTGAACATGTATTTATTTCCACAACATGTGTAAACGACGGTTTTCATATACTTATATTATTAGTTCTACCCAAAAAGCTCCCCAATTGTATACAAGTGGGGAGCTTCCTTCATTCCTATTATAAACCTTCTGGGTTTAAAATGAGGACCACTCGTCCATCACCGAGAATTGTCGCACCAGAGAAATAGTTAGAGCTCTCTGCAAAGAAATCACCTAATGACTTTAAAACTATTTCTCTTTGACCGATAATTGTGTTTACGATAAGTCCATAGCTACGATGTGTATTACGAACAATTAACACAGGAACCATTTGACTATCATATGATGCGAACGCCTCATCTACTGTTTTTTCACCAAATACAGTACTTAAATGTTTCACTTCAATAATTTGATTGCGATAGTTTAAAACGTCTTTCCCTTGTAACGATTGTATGTCTTCTTTCTTAATTCGAATGGCTTCAGCAATATTGCCAAGAGGCAAGGCATAACGCTTATCATTTGTTTGAACAAGCATTGATTGAATAATAGACAATGTTAAAGGAAGTTCAATTCTGAATGTACTTCCTTTTCCTTCTTCAGAATCAATAATTAAATGCCCACCTAAACTATGAATCGTATGTTTAACAACATCTAATCCAACCCCACGTCCAGAAAGGTCAGATACAACTTCCGCTGTACTAAATCCCGGTTGGAAGATAAGATCAAAAACTTCACGATCCGTTAATTTATTTGCCTCTGATTCCGTTACCACACCATTTTTTATCGCTTTTTCTAATACTTTTCCTTTATGAATACCATTTCCATCATCAGTAATTTGAATTACGACATGATTTCCACTATGAAACGCCTCTAATTTAATAGTACCGGTCTCATTTTTCCCGGCATCACGTCGGTTTTCGACAGTTTCAATACCATGATCAATTGCATTACGAATTAAATGAACGAGTGGATCACCAATTTCGTCAATAACAATTTTATCAACTTCAGTATCTTCACCTTTAATTTGTAAATCGATTTTTTTACCTAAATCTTTCGCTAACATACGTACCATACGCGGAAAACGATTGAAGACCGTTTCAATCGGTACCATACGCATATTTAACAATACATTTTGGATATCTTTTGAAATATCCCCTAATCTATTTAAATGCTCGATTAACTCTTTATTTTGAATCGTTTCTGCTAATTCATCAATTCGTCCACGCTCAATTACACTTTCTTCAAACATATTCATTAATCTTTCGATTTTTTCTAACTGAACACGAATAGAACGATTCTCTACTTTAGCATTTTTCGTTTTTGTAGTACTTTTAGCCGGTTTAGTACTAGCTGTTGGAGTTCGTGCCTCTAGAGATGGATCCAGCTGCGTTGCTGCAATAGATTGTACGATTCCTTCTCCAGCTATATTTCCTTGCTTCACTTCTACTTTCTCAATTTCAGAAACGTGAAGCACCACCTGTTTCAATTCTTCAACACTACGATCAGTATCCATATATACTGTAAACTCAAATCCAAAAGCATCCGCTTCGATTTCTTCAATGCTTGGAACCGTTTTTTGTATATCCCCTACATTTTGTAATGCTTCAATACACATAATGGCACGTACTGCTTTTAAAATGGCTTGTTGTTCGACGGTTATATATACTTCATGTGAAACTGTATCATCATTGTTTATACTACTTTGCTCTACTTGTTCCATAGAAGCTTCTACATTACCATTTAATAATGCTTCTAATTTATGCTTTGTAGATACAACATCAATATTACCCATTCCGCCCTGCTGCACATCTGCAACCATCTTTTCTAAATTATCAATGCACTCAAAAATAACATCAGTAATATTAGCATTCACCATCATATTTCCATGACGGATTTCGTCTAAAACATTTTCCATCTTATGAGTTAAATCTGCCATTTCCGCAAATTCCATACTCGCAGACATACCTTTAAATGTATGAGCTGAGCGGAATATTTCCCCTACAACACCCATATCGGCAGGATTCTGTTCTAAATTTAGCACATTTTCATTTAGCGACTGTAAATGTTCTTCTGCTTCTTCAAAAAATATATTTAATAGATCTGTTTGCATTTTAATCCCCTACCTGTCTAACAAACATTTCATTTATGTATAACAATTTAGTGTTTTATAACGAGAAAAAAGGGGGCCACACGTCTATCCGCTATCATTGATTTGATTCTTTGTGGCACCCCTTCTATATTAGCTATTTGCTACTTTTGTTAAAGCTTCGATAACACGATCGGCTTGGAATGGCTTTACAATAAAGTCTTTTGCCCCGCCTTTAATTGCATCTAATACCATACCTTGTTGTCCCATTGCAGAACAAATAACAACCTTTGCACTCGAATCAATTTTCATAATTTCTTTTAATGCTTCAAGTCCGTCCATTTCTGGCATAGTAATATCCAGTGTTACAATATCAGGTTGAAGTTCTTTATACTTTTGAATCGCTTCTACCCCATTCTCTGCTTCACCGATAACTTCAAATTCAGAATTACTTTTTAATAAGTTTTTAATCATTGTTCGCATAAACATCGCATCGTCTACAACTAAAATTTTATGTGCCATTCTTTTCGGTTCTCTCCTTTTATGTATAAATATATCTTAATATTTCACCTTATCATTCTCACTCATTATACAAAATAAAACGAGAAAATTTAATATTTTTTTAAAAGAATTTCTGTATTTTTATTATTTTATTAATAAAATGGAAATATATTATTCTTTAATATATATTACAACGCGCCGGTTTTTCTCCCAATTTTGCGGTGAATCATTTGATGCTACTGGTTTTGTGTCCGCATATCCTACCGCTGCTAATCGTTTATCATCTACATTATACACTTCAATTAAGTGGTGAATCATATTAGCTGCTCGTGCTGAAGATAATTCCCAGTTGGAAGGAAATTTTTCATTATGAATCGGTCTACTATCTGTATGTCCTTCTACAACAATTGGGTTTGGTACCGATTGAAAGAACCCTACTAATTGACTAATTACTTCTTTTGCTTCCGGCTTAACATTCGCATCGCCTGTATCGAATATTAAGTTATCTACTATAACGATGCTAACACCTGTATCTTCTCGATATACATTCACTTGACTAACACCATTATTATCTACATATGCTTTTAACTTTTTATACAATTCATCCATTCGTTTTTTTGAAACTGCTTTTTCATCATTTTTTTCATGTGAAATATCTGGTATTGTACCTTCCATTACTTTCGCATCCACTTGTTCTGCATCACTAAACTTTTCAAGCATCTTCGATAATTTTACTGTATCTTGTTTTGATGTAGCAACTAATAGTACAAAAAAAGTCAATAACAACATCGTTAAATCAGTAAAAGTCGTCATCCAACGAGGCGATCCTTTTTGCGGTCGTTTTATCATCACCATACCACTCCTTGAAATATTAGGCTGCTCGTTTTTCTTTTTTTATCTTCGTTTCATATACGTATGTATCAAGTTTTAACTTTAACTTAGAAGGAATTTGTCCTCGGTAAAGCTCTGTGATTGCTTCTATTACAAACTTCTTCTCTGTATACAAATCTTCAATGCCACGATACACTTTTTCAGATAACGGTATTGCAATCATGTTTGCAATAACAGATCCATACAATGTCGTCAACATAGCAACTGCCATTCCTGTACCAATTTGCGATGTATCTTGCAAGTTTTGAAGCATAATAATAAGACCAATTAAAGTTCCTATCATACCCCACGCTGGAGCGAAATCACCAATCTTATCTAATAATGTTGCTCCTTTTCTTAACTCATATACTTCTGTTTCAACATCTCTCATTAATACTTCTTTTAATTCTGCTTCATCATATCCACTTAACATTAAACGAATCCCCTTTTGAATAAAAGGATTGTCTACTTGCTCTCCATCAACTTCTAACGAGAGTAAACCATGTTTTTTAGACTTCTTTGAAAAATCAACGAACAAATCCGTTAACTGTTCTAGATTTTCCTCTCTTCTATGTAAAACAGTAAAAATACTTTTCGTATATTTTTTTATTTCTCCAAATCTATATGCCACAATAATTGTCGCTGTTGTTCCCCCTATAACGATCAAAATAGATGAAACATCTAAGAAATTTTTAAAAGCTTTTATTCCACCACCGCCAAGCATGATCGCTGCAATTAAAATAACGAAACCTACTACAATGCCAAAGGGGCTAGAAATATCAAACTTCCTTTTTTTCCTTTGCGGTCTAGCTAATCCTTGATTTTCGTCTCCCATATTCCTGCCCTTCCTTTTTCGTTTTCGTAAAACATTTTTTTATTTTAATAATGCGTTTTCACATATAACAATCATTATACGCGTATCATCTATTTATCGCAATATACTCATTAAATTGACACATTTCATTTCTATATTAGAATTATAGTATGGAAATATGAGGAGGATCACGATGGAACATAACATTTTACAAGTCATTGCATTAGCAGAAAAACTAAAATATGAAATGCGACATAGTTGGCTTTCTAACGGACGTCAAGAAAGTGTTGCTGAACATACGTGGCGTATGTCCCTAATGGCTATCTTAGTTGATCCTTATTTGGATCAAAAAGTAAATATAGAAAAATTACTTAAAATGGTTATTATTCATGACCTTGTCGAAGCAGAAGCTGGTGATATTCCTGCCTTTGATACGATGAATAGCCGTGAATTACAATTACAAAAACAGAAAAATGAGCTAGAGGCCATTTTAAATATTAAACGTACACTAGAAGGTCCTCTCGGCGTGGAATTATACGATTTATGGATGGAGTTCGAAGCGAAAGAAACGTATGAAGCAAAAGTTGCTAACGCACTTGATAAACTTGAAGTGAAAATTCAGCATAACGAAGCTGATATTGATACTTGGTTACCAATTGAGCATAAAATGACTTTCCAAGTTGGTAAACATACAGATTTTGACTCTTTCTTATCTAAATTACAAAAAATCATTGAACAAGACGGAGAAAAAAAATTACTCGCTGCCGGCATTGACGTTGAAGCATGCAAACAGTAACCATTTAATTATGAAATAAGACACTCAAAATGAGTGTCTTATTTCATAATTGTTGATATTGCATGCTTATAAATAAGTTGTTGTTTTCCATCTACTAATATTAATACTGTAAATCTATCTACTCCAACTACTTCCCCTACTATTCTTACTCCGCTCTTTAAAAATATAGTAACTGCACCTTTTTCTTCTTTTATTTGTTTATACAACTCTTCTTGTAAATGTTCCATAACTGTTTTCCCCTTTACAAATAAATAATCCTAATATAAAAAAATAAAGATTAATCACTTATATACTTTGTCTTTTATATTCATAAACTTATTAATTAGTATATCTAAATCTCGACTAAATAACAAAACTTTATCATGATCTAATCCATGCCTAGCAACAAGTTGAATTAACTCTTTCTTTTTGTGTTCTATTTTATTGTGTAATTGTCCCATCTCCATCTCTATACTAAAACTCCCTTTTCCCATAATATTACTTGTAAAATTATAGTACATTTCCACTCATAAAAAAATAAAAAAATGGCTTTTTTTACAAATTTTATATTTATGAAAAGAAATTTTAATGTAATTGTAAGTTACATACCCCTTTCATTTGCAATACATTCACCTAGTATACACTTCTATATTGTTTTACCATTTTAAAAAAAGCGCTATGAAACAAAGTAAATATCACATTTAAATCCGATCACAGGCTCTTGTCTAATTAGAAGTAAGACTTGCTCCTTTTCTAAATAAAAACATATCTTATAAAGTAATCCATTAGTTATATAGATTAATTTCCTAAAAAGGAGGAAAAAACATGAGCTTTGGTGGTAGTTGCGCTGGTTTCGGCGGTGGATTTGCTTTACTCATCGTGCTATTCATCCTTCTAATCATTATCGGATGTAGCTGTTGGGGTGGCGGCGGAGGGTTTTAAATATAATACGTATTCCTTTTCGCTAAACTCTAAATGACTGAAATATGTTAACTAAAAACTATACGAAAACAGCTCATATTTGAGCTGTTTTTTCATACTTTCGTATGAATTTATGTCCATCTTTTTTGTGATTTCAACTAATAAGAAATCGTTTACTATGGAATAAGAAACATTTTTACTAAGGAGGATTATAATGATTAAAGGTCTTTATGAAGCACATTTACCTGTCTGTAATTTAGAAATTTCGATACCTTTTTATGAATCACTGGGGTTAAAATTATATAAAAGAGACAACGATATCGCCTTCTTTTGGATTGTAGAAAATGAAAGTTGGATTGGTCTTTGGGAAGGAAAAGAATACAAAGTCAATTATCATCCATCCTTACGACATATCGCTTTCCAAGTAAGCTTAAACGATTTAGAAAACGCAATACACTGGCTCAAACAGAAAGGAATTCCAGCGCGAAAAGACTTTGGAATGGAGCCAATTGAGCCAATCGTTTTTCCAGAATTAGCACACGCCTCCGTATATTTTAACGATCCTGATGGAAATAGTTTAGAATTCATTGCACAATTACCTGTTGGACTACCTAAAGCAGAGAAAATGTATTTAAGTGAATGGAAAAAGCATGTACAAACATCGCCAATAGATAGGGATTAATTTTTATGTCGGTGCAATCAGTTTCTTATTCCACACTTCTTAGAACAAATAAAAACTTTAAAAAACTATTTTATGGTCAAACATTAAGTGTACTTGGGGATTGGTTTCATACTGTCGCTTTATTAACACTCGTCTATAGCATAACAGAATCTTCATTTATGTTAGCACTCACCTTTATGAGCAAAGGGTTACCTCAACTTCTTCTGAGCCCATTCATAGGCGGAATTGTAGACCGTTTTTCAAAAAAGAAAATTATGATTTTTACCGATAGTTTACGAGGAATTATCGTCCTCACTTATTTATTAGCATTCTACAAAATTGAAATTATTTTCGTTTCTAATATATGCTTATCAGTACTCTCTTGCTTATTCGAGCCTGCTAAGCAATCAACTCTAAAAAATATCGTACATCAAAAGCATTTCGTAACCGCTAACTCTCTTTCTAGTACAATCAATGGTTTTATGTCTATTATGGGAGCTTCTTTAGGTGGGCTCATTGCACAATCTTTAAGTATCGAAATTGCCTTTTTTATTAATAGCCTATCATACTTTATTTCAGCCTATATTATTTATAAAATAAAGATCCCTTCTCGTGACACTTTTAGCAAGAAAAAAGCGTTTTTCACTGATATAAAAGATGGTTATACATACATATTACAAAGCAAAATTATTTTAACATTAATTCTTGTCGGCATTTCATGGGGCATTATTGGAGGTGCCTATCAGTTACTTCTAACAATCTATGCCGAAAGAATCTTCCACACTAACATTGGTATTTTATATGCGGTTCAAGGGGCTGGACTTATGATTGGCAGTCTCTCCGTTAATCTTTATATGGCTAAAAATGAAGACAAAATGAAAAGAGCATTTGGTTGGGCCTATTTACTACAAGGAATTTTCTTTCTCGGATTCATTCTATCCGATCAACTTATTATCGGTATCATTACATTACTCTGTATGCGTATAGCAGGAGGAATCATCGTTCCACTTGATACGACATTACTACAAACGTATACGCAAGAAAACATGATTGGTAAAGTTTTTTCATTTCATTATTCCATCTACGGATCGCTTATTCAGTTATCTATGTTTATTACAGGATGGTTTTTAGAAATCTTTTCTCCTCAAGTGATTGGTAGCTTGTTAGCTATATGCTGTATTTTTGTTAGTTTTATATGGCTTTTCTTGTTTTATCGCGGTGAGCTTGGTGAAGAATCTATTGATAATCAATAGATTCTTCACCAAATTTTATTTGATCTCATTTATTAGCGCTGCGTAACAATACAATTATTTGAAAATGGCAACCATATTCGTTAATGGGCCCTATACGTGAATACTATTTGAGAAGAAACTAAGTTTTTATGTTAAAATAAAAATAAGATTGTGAAACATTGCACTTATGCTATAGGCTCAAAATAGCTAAATTCAATTTTCATGGTATTAAAATATTTATTGTATTTGATTAAATAGGAGGGCTATTTTGGAGATTACATTAAGTTTCATATGTATTATATTGGTGGCTTCTGTTTTGCAAACAAGTACAGGTTTTGGCTTTTCCATAATGGCAACACCTTTCTTACTAATGTTATTCTTACCACAAGAAGCTATACAAATAAATATCATTTTATCATTAATTATTTCCATATCACTCATTTGGAAAATAAGAATGGACATTGACTTTATTCTACTGAAAAGGTTAACTATTGGAAGTATAGTTGGTGTACCTTTTGGTATTTTACTCTTCATTTCCATTAATATAAACGCTTTTAAATTAGCAATTAGCATCCTGCTCTTACTATTAACATTGATGCTAATATGCAACTTTAAGGTTAAATCAACACCATTTAGAGATTTTATAGTTGGTGGATTATCAGGGCTTTTAACGACCAGTATCGGTATGCCAGGACCACCCCTGTTACTTTACTTTACAGGAACTGATACGAAAAAAGAGACGTTGAGAGCAACTACTTTAGCTTTTTATCTATTTATATATTTCATTAGTCTACTAACTCAAATACTCTTTACTGGCACAAACAAAACAATTTGGGAATCAAGTTTTTATGCTATTCCAATCGTATTTCTAGGTTTGTATATAGGTCAAATTATTTTCAAATGGCTTAATCAACGGATTTTCAAAATATTTACGTACATCCTTTTAAGTTGTACGGGGGTTTATCTTCTTATTGAAAGTTTGAACTTGTTATAGAGGGTGCTTTAGGTAGTGCACAATAATAGATAGGTTCAAACGAAATTATTGCTGCATTTTCAAGTGCGATGGGGCATTCTATATCAAAACTTAAATAACTTTATTGGCAGTTTACAATTAGCAATAATCGTTCTTTCATAAGACAAATATTTTAAATCGAATACTAAATATAACGATAAAAAGCGGCTATTATGCCGCTTTTTACATTAAATATTTTATAAAGCAAAGACCTGCACTTACTATCACGAATATATTAAAAAATAAGAAAAACCCTTTTTCAAAATCTGTATACTTTTCTACTTTTACTCCGCGTTTTTTTAACTCCATAACTATCATTGCAACTTCACGTGCATACTCAATACTTCCAAATTGTATATGAGTGTTATTATATTTAATCTCAAAGACATTTTTCATTTTTTTATGTTGCGAAATGGATTGTATATCCTCTATTGGCATGCTATGTTCATTTGTTTTTTTAAAATAACAATCTAATCCTTTCATAATCACTCTTTTATTTGTTAAAACGATATAATAATAAAAAGTAGCTCCTACGTAATATATATTTGGTATTACTTTATTATTTGCCATATATCCTTCGTCTACTAACAGTTCCTTCTCAATTTCTTCACCAGCTTGTAATTCGTTGCGAATTGACTCTTCCAACATTTGTAAAGTTATTTTTTTTAATAACTCTCCATTTCTCACATAATACTTATCTATATTTATAGACTCATTCGCTTCTTTCTCTAAACGTGTAATTTCTTCTTCTGAATATTGGAGTTCGTTTAACATCGATAATAGTCTTTTATCCATATTACACACTCCCCTTCCACAGTTTTTGAAGTTTTTTCTTCCCTCGAGAAATTCGATTATATATATAATCCGCTGTTACTTTTAATTCTTTTGCAATATCGTCAATGGAATATCCATCAATATACCTCTTTAAAAAGATATATCGATCCTTTTTATTTAAATCTTGTACTATTTCCATAATCTCTTCTTCTTGTTCTATTTCATAACTATCATGCATACCTTTATCTATTTCTGCGTCTTTATCCATTTTGTTCTCTCTATATATTTTCTTTTTATATTCCAATGCCTTTAATTTAGTAATACCAATCATCCAAGATTTTAAGTTTCCCTTTGCTATATCAAATTGGTCGATATTAAACCAAATGACAGTAAATACATCGTTATAACAATCATCTACATATTGTTTCTCAATAGGGGTACTTAATGATTTATGAATAATGTATAAAACTAATTTTCCATATTGATCAATGACTTCTTTCAAAGCATCTTGATCACGTTTTTTCATAGCTATAATTAAATCCTCTTCAGAATCAAAAATCATAAACATCACCTTCCTCAGTTCCCCTTTAGCAGCTGCTTTTACTTACTATTGGCATTTTATCCCCATTTTCTATCACTTTTGTAAAAATTTATTAATTTTTATTTCTATGTATATGATAGCAAAAAAAATACATTTCTCCTCCAAAAAAGACAAACCCGCATTCCAGGTTTGCCTTTTTACTTATTTCTTATTTAATCCTTTTTCATTTAAAAACTCTTTCATATGCATTCTTTTCTCTTTGGACATAAATGAGCTCATTGATTCCGTCCATGTTACGTTTTTTTGATTTGACGATCTTTCTTTGTAATACGCACTCATCGTTTCATCATATTCGTTTAATAATTCATCATATTTCTTTTCATCGTATCCATTTTCATGAAGAATGGCCGCTACCGGTAAACGCGGCTTAACTCCATGCTCTTCATTTGGTACGCCCACTGTCATTCCGAATACCGGATATACTTTATCCGGTAAATGAAGCAATTCACTCACTTCTTTCGGGTTATTACGAATTCCGCCAATATAACAAATGCCGTATCCTAATGATTCAGCTGCAAGTGCTAAGTTTTGTGCAAATAATGAAGCATCTACTGTTGCTACAATAAAGTCCTCTACTCCCTCATGTTTAATTTCTGTTCCATGTTTCTCACATGCAGTTTCTAGACGTTTTAAATCCGCACAGCATACAAAGAATGCTGCGCAGTCTTTCACATGACGATTCCCGGATAATTCAGCTAGTTTAGCCTTTAGTTCCTGATCTGTTACATATATAAGAGAATACGCCTGTACAAAATGTGAGGAAGCTGCATGCTGCGCAGCTTCCACCATTCTTTCTACTATCTCTTTTGAAATTGGTTCTTCTTTATATTTACGAACTGAAACGTGTTGCTCCATTTTATGTATCATCTCATTCATAAAAACCACTCCTTTTTTCTCTTCATAATAAAAAATTAACATATCTTTTTCATTATTCACAACTTATAAGCAAAAAAAGAGCACTCCTTTGTGAAGTGACCCCTAAAAGTTAGACACGGTTATTTCATTAGGCAACTTGATCCAAATGAGTCCGGTATTGTACCGGGCTCATTTTTAATTTTGCCTTAATCCGTTTCGTATTATAATAATCTATATATTTTTCTAATTCTATTTTAAAATGCTCAATACATTCAAATTCTTTTATATAGAGGAACTCCGACTTCATAATCCCAAAGAAATTCTCTATTACTGCGTTGTCGTAACAGTTTCCTTTTCGAGACATACTCTGTACGATAGCTCTTGATTCAAGTGTACGGACGTACTGTCTCATTTGATAATGCCATCCTTGATCCGAATGCATCAGTAGCTGGTGGTTTTCAGGTAAACGTTCTAATGCTTTCTCTAACATCTCTGAAACAAGCGAATACGTCGGTCTAGAACCAATTGTATAGGTAATAATTTCACCATTATACAAATCTAATACAGGTGATACATACAGTTTTTCTCCAAACAATTTAAACTCTGTGATGTCTGTTACCCATTTTTGATTCGGTGCGTCTGCATAAAAATTACGCTCTAAAATATTGGGTGCAATTTTACCGACTTTCCCCTTATAAGATTTATATTTCTTCATGCGCACAACGCACTTTAAGCCAAGCTCTTTCATAATGCGTTGCACCTTCTTTTGATTCACTTTCTGACCACGATTCGTTAATTCATCACGAATGCGACGGTAACCATAACGACCTTCATTCTCCTCATAAATCGCTTTAATCTCAGCTTTCAAATCGGCATCTACATCTGGGCGATTCATTTTTTTTACTAAATCATAATACGTGCTTCGTGGAATACCAGCTAGCTCCACGAGTGCCTTCACCAAATATTTATGCCTTAATTCATAGACTACTTGCGCTTTATCTTGTTTTGTGATTTTTCCTTGTTTTGAACTAAGGCATTCAACTTTTTTAAGTACTCATTTTCCATTTCAAGCTGTTTAATACGTGCTTCAAGTGCTTCGACTGACCCTTCAGCTAAAGCTTGTTTTAATTGTTTATTTGAATCTTTTTTCATGGATGAACGCCCCTTTTTCTTAGATTGAAGGGCATCAATTCCTTGTGTTTCGAGTTGTTTTTTCCAAACAGAAATCGTTGAAGGGGCAGGAATGTTAAAGATAGCTGCCGTCTCAAATAAGGACATACCGTTTTCAATCATAAAGTTTAGTACGTCTAGTTTAAATTGTTGTGTGTAATTTGTACATCGTTTTAGAAAAGCTTCCACACCATTTTGCTTATATTGGTTTACCCAATTCAAAATGATTGTGCCACTTATACCGATCGCTCTACCCATTTCTCGATAACTTTCATTTCCGTTCAAATAACGTAGAACGATTTGTATTTTTTCATCAGCTGTAAATTTAGCCATAGAAAAACTGCACCTCCAATTGTTAGACTGTGTCTAACAATTGGGGTGCAGTTCATTGTGAGTTGCTCTTTTTTAAATACATATTAATATGGTAAATGAAATTATATTGACTTTACACACATAACGACAACGTTAAGCTGCTTTCAATACTTTAATACCTTTAACAATATTCCAAATGAAGTAGTAAATCCCTACAAGAATAAACACTGCATACGTTATAACCATCCCAATTCCAACGCTCTCAGACTGATTGAAACTTAAACCGTATACTCCTGATAAAGCTAACCCTCCAAATAAAATTGCATATGGGAAAATATGTGACCAAAATGCTTTTTTCGCATGATATTTTACTTCATCTTCCGCAACGAAGTAAACGATAATTGGTAGTAAAAATGGTGCAAAAAAGATACTAAAATAACATAGCGAGGATAAAATATTATTTCCTTTCATACGATTCACCTCTAAAGTTTTTTATTACCTTCATTATGTCAGGAAACCTTTCCAGAAACTATCGCTTTACCTTTCATGAACATGACATTTTTGTAAGATTTTCCTCGAAAGTAATCCCGCCTCAAATTTTGGGCGGGATTACTTTAACTATATTCGATTCATAAACCAATATTGCGTAATCGCTAAATATTCTCGTACATTCGATGGAATGATAATTGGCTTCGGTGTTTTGGCCGGAAGCCCTTCTAATTGCAAACCTTGTTTTGCAGCTATTTTTTTCGCTCTAAACATATGGAAATCGTTTGTTACGATCATACCTTTTTTCATATTGGCTGGAATTAACAGTTTTGAGAATTTAATATTTTCATCTGTGCTCGTCGACTTATCTTCCATTATAATGCGGTCTTCTGCAATATTTTGTTTCATTAATCCTTGTTTCATCGCTAATGCTTCTGTAATATCTTCACCTTTTCCTTGGCCTCCAGATACAATAGCAATTGTTTTATCATGTAATTTTAAATACTCAGCTGCTTTATCAATACGATATTGCAATGAATAAGAAGGTTTTGTTCCATTTACTTTCGATCCTAGTACAATTATATAATCCGCATCATCAATTGCATTCATATGCCCATGCTTATAAATGTTATATTGTAAAAACCCCGCATATACGGCGCAAATCATTATAACAACTAAAATATACTTGATTATTTTCTTCTTTCTCATATCCATATACCCATATACCCCTATTCCCTTTACTTCCTTTATCATAATATCCATTTATTCGTTTGTATACAAACGAATTCCAATTAAGCCTAATTTATCCTCCAAAAGGTAATATTTCTATTAATTTCGGGAATAGTAAGTACAACTTCGCACGAAGGAGTGTCCCTATTGCTTCTCTTTTTATGTAACGTATCATTCTTTTTCATCTTATTTTTACTATCACTTAAGCTACTTGGTAAATCTGCATTAGCACAACTAACTCCTCATGATTTTGGGGCTATTATCTTTTTATCTTATTTAGCTTTTCAAGCCATACCAGTCGCTGGTGCTTTACAAGCATTTCTCGGTATGGTCGTTATTACATGTTTGCATTTGCTTCTTACAAAATTAAGCCTACTCAACAAACTAAATCGTTTTATTCTCGGACACCCCATTATTTTAATTAAACATGGTGATATTATTTTTGAGAACTTACAAAAAAGTAGATATCCGATCCCTGAATTGCTTTCTAACCTTCGCGTCGCAGGATATCCAAGTGTTCATGAAATCGAGTATGCGATATTAGAAGCGAATGGAGCTATTAGTATTTTACCAAAAAGAGAACTTGTGCCTCTGACTCCAAAAGATTTGAATATAAATGTTAAGTATGCAGGCTTACCAATTGCTCTTATCGTTGATTCACAAATTCAATACGATAACTTAAAATTAATCCATAAAAATGAAAAGTGGTTACATGCAGAGTTAATGGAGAAAGGCGTTACAAATATTAAAAATGTGGCTTTCGCTTCTGTGCAGGAGACAGATGGATCTTTTGCGATTAGTTTAAAAGAATGAAAAAAAATCCCCTTACTTGTTCAAGGGGATTTTCTTCACTATATTGCTTTTTTCTCTCTCGCCATGTTTAACGGAACAGGATGTTTCATACGATTCATCGTAAATACGATAATTGCTGTCAATACTTCCGCTACTGGCATAACGAGCCAAATTCCGTTTATACCAAATACTTTTGGCATAATCCATAACAATGGGATAACAAATAGTAAACCTCGGCTCATTATTATAAGTACTGATTTTTTCGTTTGTCGCACTGATTGGAAATACTCTCCATACACAATGTTATAGCCTAAAAATACATATTGAATAAAGAATAAACTAATACCTGTTAACGTTAACTCCAGTAGTTCTGGCGATTGAACATTAAATAAACCTATAATATATTTCCCGAAGAATAAACCGACAACAATTGCAATACCTCCGAGTACAAGCGCAATTTTTATAGCAAACTGCAATCCTTCACGCAATCTTTCTGATAAGTTTGCACCGTAATGGAAACTAGCGATTGGTTGTAACGCTGCACCAACACCGAAGAATAATAGCAATGTCATTGCATGAATACTATTCACCATCGCATAAGAAGCTACACCTAGTTCTCCTGCATATTGAACGAATGCAATGTTAAAACCGATTGTTACGATTGCAACTGTACTTTCTGCTGTAAAACTTGGGAAACCGATCACCATAATTTGTTTAACCGTATCCCATTCAAAATGGAATTTCGTCCATTTTAAAATACTACTTTTTCTAAAGAAGTGAGTTAATAATACAAGGAAACCAATTGCCGCCGAAAGAATAGTAGCTGAAGCAGCACCAGTTACACCCCATCCAAAGATGAAAATAAAAATATAGTCGAACACTATATTTAATACAGCCGTTACAACAAGACCTGCCATTGCTAAATTAGGATTTCCGTCATTTCTTATAAATGTACTTAAAATATTTTCTAAAACGTATATCATTCCAAATGTTAATAACACCTGTAAATAGTCTAATGCGTATGGTAAAATCACTTCATTCGCACCAAATAAATATGCTAAATCTTCTATTCTCCATAAGCAAATAGCCGCTAAAACGCCCACGATAACAACTGCTACTGTCATAGATTGAGTAAAGATAGACCTTGCTCTTTCCAGTTTATTTTCACCTAGTGCAATGGAATATAGCGTTGCTCCGCCCATTCCAATCCATAATGAAATAGAGAAGAAAATTGAAAATGCTGGAATAGCTACGTTTACTCCGGCTAAACCGTTCGCTCCAACTCCTCTACTAATCATGACTGCATCAATCACAATATTAACCGACATTAATACCATCCCAAGAACAGCTGGTATTAAATACGTAATAAATAAACTTTTAATTGGTTTTTCTCTTAATTTTTCTGTTGTTTCCATCATATAAATGCTCCTTTTTCAATGCTCTGTTCACAGTTTAAACCTTCAAGTTACTTGAAGGTCAATAGAGAATCGAAAAATATATAAGCCTATTTTTTAACAACAGGTATTTGAATTTCCGTTACTTGCTCCTTCGGATTTTCTGTTACGGACCAATCAATTAATGCAAGTTCCAGTGCATCTCCGCACACTTCATATCCTTCGTTATCAATGTGCTTTAATAATTCCGTATACGTTGCGTCTGTTTCTTCATATGGTCCATGGTGATAAGAACAGGCAAATATCCCTTCTTTTATTTCATCTGAAGTATGCGCTTCAAAAGGCATGTAATCCAATAAAATAAACACACTGTTATATGCTTGAAACTCATTTTGCATTAATGCTTTTTTTGAAACTGTTACACCGATATCACCTGAAAATAAACTATTATCAATTTGCTTCATATTTTTTTGCAACGAATGGATATAATATTCAAACATATCATCCGTTGTATTTGGTGCAACTGCAATTGCTGTAATTTTTCGTTTCGGTATCTTTTTATAAATAATTTGATTTGCTTCAGATTTCGTCGCTTTCTTCATTAAATGGATTTTATGTTCCATTTTTGCCAAAGCATACTCGATTTCTCTTTGTTTTTTCAGCATCATTTCTTGTTGTTTTTCAAGTAAATTCAGCGCATAAGATGGATTTCGTTCATCAATATATTTCTTTATTTCCTTTAACGGGATGTTCAATTGGCGTAAAAATTTAATCGTATCTAATAGTGAAAACTGATCAATTGTGTAATAACGATAATTGGTTTGAGGGTCAACAATTGACGGATGAAAAATCCCTTTTTCATCATAATAACGTAATGTAGATTCCGCTATATTATGCATTTTCGCCATTTCCCCAATTGTAAAACGTTGATTTAATAACATTTTTCTTTCTCCATTCATTATATGTAAACTTTATTACTTCCTATTATATATCTATATCCCCCGTTTCTAAAACGAATCCTCTCATGAAAATCTGCTATTTTTTCATTGATTTTTAATAAATTTTATTATATATTAATTACAGGTTCAAATTACAAGTTCAAAAGAACTCGTAAATAGACCCTTTGTTTAATGGATCTTTACATATTATCATTAGGCAAATTCCGAGAAATCGTATGATAAAAATAAAAAATGATGAGGAGAGGATCAAATGGAATTCGAATTTTTCTTTCAGATTGCACTTATTTTATTAAGTACAAAGCTCGCTGGTGACCTTAGTGTTAGATTAGGTCAACCTTCTGTACTCGGTAAATTAATCGTTGGTATCGTTATCGGTCCAGCTATATTCGGATGGATTGAAAATTCAGAGCTTCTAACACAATTAAGTAATGTCGGAGTTATTCTTTTAATGTTTATGGCAGGACTTGAAACAGATTTAGAAGAATTAAACGCAAATCGTAATTCTTCTTTAGCTGTTGCACTTGGAGGTATCGTTCTTCCATTCGTAGGTGGTTACGTTGCCGGTCTTGTTGTCGGTATGGAACAAGGGAATGCTGTCTTTTTAGGATTACTTCTATGTGCAACAAGTGTTAGTATTTCCGTTCAAACACTTCGTGATTTAGGTAAAATGAAAACACGTGAAAGTACGACGATGCTTGGAGCCGCTGTATTTGATGACATTCTTGTTGTTATTTTATTAGCATTTGCAATGAGCTTCTTAGGCACAGATGACGTTAACTTAACAATGATTATCTTGAAGAAAGTAGTATTCTTTGCTTCTATCATTTTAATTGGTTGGAAAGGTGTTCCAGCAATCATGCGTTGGTTATCACCGCTTCGCGTATCTGAGTCTATCGTTAGTGCTGCGCTTATCATCTGTTTCTCATTCGCATACTTCGGCGAACTATTAGGAATTGCTGGTATTATCGGTGCTTTCGCAGCTGGTATCGCTATTTCTCAAACGAACTACAAACATGAAGTAGAAAAGAAAGTAGAACCAATTGCTTACGCTATGTTCGTTCCAGTATTCTTTGTTAGTATCGGTATGAATATTACATTTGACGGTATTGGCGATCAAATTTGGTTCATCTTAGCATTAACAGTTATCGCTGTATTCACAAAACTAATCGGTTGTGGATTTGGTGCACGAATCACTGGATTTGATGCAAAGTCTTCTGCAATTATCGGTGCTGGTATGGTTTCTCGTGGTGAAGTTGCACTTATCATCGCAGGAACAGGACTTTCTTCTGGCCTATTAGCACAAGATTACTTTACAGCAATCGTTATCGTAGTTATTTTAACAACGATGATTACACCACCAATGTTAAAATACACTTTTGGTGCAAAAGATAAAGCAATGAAAGCAAGTAAATAAGTTTCATATAATAAAAGGAGATTGCTCTCTTATAAGATAGCAATCTCCTTTTTCATTTTATCTTTAAACAATTCCATTCATTTTTAACCAGTTTTCAAACATAGTTCGCGCTTCTTCATCATCGATATCATTACTAAATGAATACACCTTAATGCCATAATCATCTATATATTCACCTAGCTTCATTTCCTCCACTTTTTTGTAAAAATCATCTACCTCATAGTGTGGAATATATGCATCCCAAACTGCCTCATTTATTCTTTTGTACGCTGTCACTTCTAAATCATATCCGTCTTCATAATAACCAATGTGATAATGTTTGTTAGGATCATATTTCTCCATTAAAAGCTCCTCCTTGTAAACAAAAGCGAGCCTTATATTACAGCTCGCTCCTCTCGTTCTATTTATTAAATACGTTCCATCGCTGTCTTCAACGTTCCGACAATAAAAGCAATTTCTTCACCTGAAATAACAAGCGGCGGTGCTAATGTTAAAACGTTATTATAACCTGCTGTTGTCATACCGTTACGCCCAATAATAAGCCCTTTTTCTTTACAAGCATTTACAACACTTGCAATTTTGTCATTATCAATTGGTTCTTTCGTCGCTTTATCATTTACTAGTTCGATTCCAACTAATAGCCCTTTCCCTCTAATATTACCAACAAGTGGATGTTCTCCGATTTCTTCTTTTAATTGATTTAATAAAAGCGAACCCATTTGTGCAGAGCGCTCAATTAAATTTTCATTTTCCATAATCTCTAAGTTTTTAAGCGCTAATGCACAAGCCGCTGGATTTCCACCAAATGTATTAATATGGCGGAAGAATTCATATTCTCCTGTTCCTTTAAATGCCTCATAAATTTCTTTTTTTACAGCTGTTGCTGATAATGGTAAATATGCGCTCGTAATACCTTTTGCCATCGTAACGATATCAGGCTTAACGTCATAGTTCATAAACCCAAATGCTTTTCCTGTACGCCCGAAACCACAAATAACTTCATCACTTATAAGTAGTGCTCCGTGTTTTTGACATGTTTCGTGAATTGCTTTCATATAGTCTTGTGGTGGCATTAAAATACCTCCGCCTGTAATAATTGGCTCCATAATAAATGCTGCTATCGTTTCACTTAATTCCCATGTCATAACACGATCTACTTCTTTTACGCATTCTACATCATAAATATTTTCTGATTCCATTTCTGGCATGCGGTAACAATCTGGAGGCGTTACATGTAAAAACCCTGAAGCAAATGGCTCATATTGGTATCTACGTTGTGCTTGGCCAGTTGCCGCCATCGTTGCCATTGTGTTTCCGTGATAACCACGATAACGTGACATAAATTTGTAACGATGCGGTTCACCTTTTTGAGCATAATATTGTCTTGCTATTTTAAAAGCGGTTTCATTCGCTTCTGATCCACTATTAGAGAAGAAAATAACATACTCTCCACCAAGCCACTCGTTTAACTTTTCAGCGAGCTTAATTGCTGGTTCATGTGATTGTGACATCGGAAAATATGATAATGTTTGCAATTGCTTATAAGCTGCCTCTGCAAGCTCTTTTCTTCCATATCCGCTATTTACACACCAAAGACCACTCATACCATCTAAGTATCTTTTTCCTTGTATATCTTCAACCCAGCACCCTTCTGCTTTTGCCCCTACCATTGTACTACTTGGACTAAAGGGACGCATTCCGTGCCACACATATTGCTCATCTTTTGCTAATAATTCATCGGTTTGTTTTGTCTTCATCATTTCTTCCACCTTCCATAACAACTTATTTTTCACAAAGCTGCGCTGGTGCCATGATGAGTTAAATTTCTCCCTGCCTATTTTCATTCCACAAACACAAGACAAATCCTACCAAAATTAAAGTAATATTTATAAGAAAATGTCAAAAGAAAGAGGAGCTTTTCTTATATTTCGAAAAGCTCCTCTTTTTTAATGCGAAGATGCATCACTAATACCATGACCAGTATTAGATTTCACAAGAATTTCATCAAATTTCGCTGCATCTTCTTTCTTACTAGAGAAAACAGTTCCTAAATATGCTGCAAGAAACCCGAGCGGGATCGAAATAATTCCAGGTGTCGTATATGGGAATATCGCTTCTCCAACAAAAATAGCTTTTCCAGCTACTGGGTTCCAAACATTTGGACTTAACGCTACAAGAACAATCGCTGATACAAGACCAACAATCATACCAGAAATTGCTCCTGTTGTATTAAAACGCTTCCAATAGATTGTAAATAATATAACCGGTAAATTTGCACTCGCTGCAACCGCAAATGCTAGTGATACTAAAAATGCTACGTTTAATGTTTGAGCAAATAAAGCAAGTATAATAGATACTATCGCTACTCCAATAGACGCGTAACGAGCCATTGACACTTGCTCTTTTTCCGTTGATTTTCCTTTACGGATAATCTCATTATAAAAATCATGCGCGAATGCTGATGCTGCTGTTAACACAAGTCCTGCTACTACAGCTAAAATAGTTGCAAAAGCAATTGCTGATACGAAAGCAAATAAGAAATCTCCGCCTAATGCTTTTGCTAATAAAGGTGCTGCCATATTACCAGCAGGGTTTGCTTTAATAATCGCCTCATTTCCTACAAACGCTGCTGCCCCAAACCCTAAGAAAATTGTCATAATATAAAACGCGCCAATTAACCACGTCGCATATACAACAGATTGACGTGCAGTTTTTGCATCACGTACTGTAAAAAAGCGGACAAGAATATGTGGTAATCCCGCTGTACCAAGGACTAGTCCTAAATTTAAAGAAAGTGTATCAAGACCATCCTTATACTTTACTCCTGGATTTAAAAACGAATCTTTTAATGGAGTAGCTGTTTTCATGTGAGCGAACATTTCAGTCACACTGAAATTAAATTTGGAGAAAACGATAACAGAAATAATAAATGTCCCTGCCATAAGTAGTACAGCCTTTACAATTTGAACCCAGCTCGTAGCTGTCATTCCTCCAAAAATAACATACACAGTCATAAGTGTACCTACGATTAATACAGATGTTGTATATTCAATACCTAATAATAGTTTAATAAGTGCACCCGCACCAACTAATTGTGCAATCATATAAAAAATTGAAATCGTCATCGTATTAAGCGCTGCTATACCACGAACTTTTTTCGCATCAAAACGTGCCGCAATCATATCCGCTAAAGTGTACTTCCCTAAATTTCTAAGCGGTTCTGCGACAAGATATAGAACAACTAAATAAGCAACTAAAAAGCCGATACTATAAAAGAACCCATCAAACCCAGTTAACGCTATCGCTCCGGCTATACCAAGAAATGACGCAGCAGACATGTAATCCCCAGCAATAGCCAGACCATTTTGCCAGCCAGTTAATCCCCCTCCAGCCGTATAAAATTCACTCGCATTTTTCGTTTTTTTTGATGCAAAATAGGTTATGACGAGCGTACCAAGGACAATAATTAAAAATAGTGCAAACGCAGTAGTATTCAAATTCAGCCCCTCCCTTTTTGCATATCTTGCAGAATTTTTTGCGAAATTTCATCAAAGGATTCGGCTTTCTTACTGTAAATCATACATAATGACCATGTCATAATAAATTGCGCAAAAGCAAATACCCATGCCCATGTCACATCACCAAACGCCGGTGTATTAAGCACCTTTGAATACGATGTTAAAATAGGTAGTGCTATAAAAAAACTTAAAAAGAAAATACTCATCGGAATGATAAACTTCTTTTTCGTATTTAATAACAATTGAAACTCTTCAGACTGAACAACTTCTGTATAGTTCACCTCATTTTGTAACTTACGTGCTGACGTATCATCTCGTTTCATTCTCTGGTCCCCTCTCTTAACTTAAAATACAATTCCTCCTTGCATACGTAAAGACTAAATTTTATAAATATTCAGAAACTTATTTCCATTTTAGACAATCCATACATTCCTGCAAAGATTTTCCGATAGACATTTTCCGTCATTTTCTCCTAAATTTTCAATATACTTTTTTAACATAAAATTTGATTGATTCGATTAAACTTTTATTCCCATTAATAGAATAAAAAAGTAGTGCTTATCGCACTACTTCTTTCTTTGTCTCCTTTTCTAAATTACGAGCTGTTTCACTTAATTCAACGTCTTTTCCATCTTTAAGTGTTCTAAATATAAAATCGAATACTGGATTTGAAACTCCGAACCAAAACTTTTCATTTTTATAATGGTGTAATATGTGCTGTTTTTTTAGCCATCTTCCAAACTTAGTGAAGGGACGAATCGGTTTATGTGCAATATAATGTTTCCATTCATAAACGAGGAGCATGATAATCATTCCGATTCCGAATGAAAGTGTAACAGTAACACTTTTTGTAATACCATACGTTATAAGTAAATATATAGTAAAGCTAGGTATACTAAACCATACAGGCAAAAATAAAAGTTTTAAATCATCTGGATATACGTGATGATCATAATGTAATCTTCTTAACATTTTTAATAAAAATGCGTTTTTAGGCGGCTTTAAATGGAATAAAAAACGGTGTGTCATATATTCGTTAAACGTATAAAAAACAATCCCAAACATACACGCTAACATACCAATCCATGTAAAAAATTGCATTTTTAAAATAATAATAAAAATTAATAGAACACTATACATAATAACAATATCATGTTGTAAAAAAAACTCTTTCACCACTCTCTTCATCTTACTTCCCCCTTTTCCACAAAAACAGCCGCAACATATCGTTACGACCATTTTTTTCTATTTTATTCTTATTCCATTCACTTTACAAATTTGCCTGCTGTTCTATTGTCGAGAAAAAAGTGTTCGGACCAAATATATTTTGCTTCGGAATAATGTGTTCTACTGCAAACACTGTTACTTCTCCTCTTTGTACTTCTCCAATAATGAGACCAAATACTTCATGATTTACCGCAAACGTTGGTTGTTTCGTTTGCAGTAACCTTGCTGCATTTTTAAATACCGCTTCATATAGTGGATTCCTATCAGTAATTTCTTTTCGGATTTTTGGTGCTAAAGTGATGATAATTTCTTTTCCGTCAATAGTGGTTCGATACATAAAAATCTCCCCTTCAATCTTATATGAACAACTGTAAAGCTTTGTATGCAAAATGGATAGAATATCCTACTAAAATAATACCTGCTCCGGCTGTAATATAGCCAAGTGCTTTTTTCTTTAATAAAGTTCTTCCAAAATGTACAGAAAAAGCAATATTTAAATTCCACAAAATAATACCAACAATAATACAAAGACTGTACAAAAAAGCTTCTTGTTTCGTTACCTTTGTAAGCAACGAGCTAAGTGTACTTCCATATATACCAAACCAAAAAACGAGATTTAATGGATTGGATATCGCAATTAGAAATCCTGCCATAAAAGATTGTTTAAGTCCACCTATCTCTTCTTGTTTATATTCCATATTAGAGTGAGAAATTCCTTGTTTTACACTTTGAAACCCTAAATAAAACAACAAGAAAAAACCAGCGCAATACATAAAAGCTTGTACATATGTATACATAAACACAGAAGATAAACCAAAATAAATAAGCAGCATAAACAAAATATCAGCAGTCATTCCTCCGATTCCAACAATCCACGCATGCCAAAATCCACGTTCAATTCCTCGTTTTAACATTTCAATATTAATCGGACCTACAGGTGCAGCTAATGAAATACCTAATACTATTTGTTGTATAATTGCTCCAAACATCGCTCTATCCTTTCTACTTCTTTTACTATTAAGTAATGATGCAAATAAAGAAAATAGACTAGCTTTCATAAAAATTATTCACTAATACAATACCCTTTTTTATCCAAAATATGCAAAAGAGCCATCCAATTGATGGCTCTTATTTCTCTACTCTATGATGAAAAGGACATTTACCTTTAATCGGCTCAATATCATCCCCTATGAAATATTGTTTCCATTCACGATGATTAGGATCGCCGTAGTGACTAATGTTAGGGTGCTTCGGCAACTGATCCCACTTTTCAACTCGTTCACGGACCATTTGTCTTGAATACGACCCTTTAGGACGATCTCCTTCTAATCCATCGAAAATAGTTCGTGGCTGAAATCCAATAACGAGAGAATTTCCTAAATGCCTAGTCTTTCGCTGTTTATAAGCTGGCGCATTCCCAAATGCAAATATTGGTTCACCACCAAATGAAAATTCCCATAAATGATGGTCTGGATTTTTCGGGATTTGCTTTGGCCATAATTGATTATCTTGTTCATGCAAATATTGTAGTACTTTCCAAAAATAATCTCGATAATATTCGATTGATTTTTCTTCACATTCCGGTTCCACAAAAAGAAAAAATCCTCTTCTTACAATCGGCCGCTCTTTCATTAGCTCCAAAAAAGTTAACATTGTATTGGGCAAATGACTCCAATCATTATGAGAGAGAAATGAATAACGAAGTTCATTCTTCTTCAAAGCTGTTAAACCGAAATAACACGGGAAGGTTGGTTCTAACACGACACTCGAAAAATCATGAAATTCTTTTGCAACCCAATTCGGTATGTCGACTCTATTTTTCATCCCTTCATTATCTAATAAATAAGACTTATCCATTCTTTCACCTCATTATGTACAGCATTCACTTAAGAATATTACATACTCGGCTTGTCCTATACCTTTTTAAAAATTCGAGAAAAATTAATTCAAAATACAAAATTTTAAAAACGCTTACTTGACTAAATTCTACCAATTCATGTATATTTAAATTAATCATTTAGCAGAATATTCGATAATATAGCATTTTTTATTTTTATTATTTTTTAATGAATTTCACTAAATGAAAAAAGGAATCGTTTTTAGGAGGAATTGTGACATGCAAGGAAAAGTAAAATGGTTTAACAATGAAAAAGGTTTTGGATTTATCGAAATGGAAGGCTCTGAAGATGTATTCGTACATTTCTCTGCTATTCAAAGCGACGGCTACAAAGCTTTAGAGGAAGGTCAAGAAGTATCTTTCGACATTACTGAAGGAAACCGTGGACCTCAAGCTGCTAACGTAGCAAAACTTTAATCCCACATATGACAGGAGGTTACCTTACTTGGTAACCTCCTTTGTTATTCCTTTGTATATTTCCGTTTTCCAGAGCAAAAACTATGTGAAATGCGCAAAATACAAAGGAGGCAATAACAATGGGGTCACATGTAAATGATTTTGAAGAGGTAAAATTCCGTGTAGAAACTGCACAAAAAATGGTAGGTTCTGCAACAATTTCAATGGATCCAGACACATTAGAGCATGCCACTACTGCAGTAGAATCGGCTCGTTCTCAGCTTGAAATCATGAAATCCGTTGCAACGGATTTAGATGAGCCATTTCTAATGAATGAAGAAAAAAAATTAAGTAAATGCGAGCATCAATTACATGAAGCGAAGCACTAAAAAACATCCAGAGAAAATTCTCTGGATGTTTTTTTATGACAATTGCTCCCCATACTTTTTCAACTTCTCTCCAACCGTACATTGCCGTATACAAAAAGAATGGGCATAGTATTTACTATGATTTTTCCGATTATGTTCCTGCAGGAAACACCCTCCGCAATACGTTTCTAATAAGTCATTTACCTCTGTAATGAGTTGCTTCTTCTTCACGTGTGCACCTCTCTATTCGGTTATTTCTTTATGACTATCAATTGTCGTCCCTTCTAATGCTTGCGCTGCTAATTGATGTGCCTCTTTATTTTGTTTTCTAGATATCGGTTCACAAATAAGCTTTAATTTCATTTGCTTCGCTTTTTGTTCAATTTGATCTAAGTAATGATTTAAATGTTCATCATAGCAAGGCCATTCACCAGCTAATTGCTGCAGTACAACTTGAGAATCTCCACGAAGTGTAACTGCTTCATATTTAATTCCTAATCCCTCGAGTGTATTCATCCCGTATAATAATGCTGCATACTCCGCTTCGTTATTATCATATATGCCTTCTATGTATGCATTGCGACGAATTCGATAATTTGTATTTCCTTTTTTATAGTATACACATATACCAACCCCAGCTTCTTTCGTCTGCACATCATAACCACCATCAAAATAAACTTGAATTTCTTGCGGATCTTCCTCCACTTGCTTACTCAGTTTTTTCATTTCTTTTAATGACCATTCCGCGTCCATTTCATCGAAAAATAAAAGTTCTTTCACCCTACCTGTTTTCTCAAAATCCTCCGCAAATTGAAGCACTTCTTCTATGTTCATATAATCTGTTGTTAATTCAGTTTGTAAACCACGCTTCGTTTTATACAACCAATGTATTTTATATTTCATACTAGATTCCCCTTTTATAAGACTTCTTATATTTATCCCGCATGAACGGTCAGTAAGACTCCCACCTTAAAATTTAACGAAAGCAAAGAAGTTAGGCGGAAGATCAACTGTCCGTAAATGCCCGATTGGTTCAACTAATAATCAGTGGGGTCCCCCCACTGATTAAAGTTTCACTTTATTTTATTATATCTTATCAAAAGTCACAGTATTATATACAATTTAATCACATACAAAAAGAGCCATCCTAAGTAAGGACAGCTCTTTCATCTATTGCATAAATCTTTCAAATTGCACTCGCTTATTAATCCAGTACATTACAGGCATACCAATTGCCATTACAACAAATTCACCAACTGCACAAGTTAGCCATGTCAATAAAAATGGCAGATCAAACGCAAGATGAAGTTCAATTGCAATCATAAACATTGTGACTGTAAAAATAACTGTATTAAAAATCATACGAGCCCAAACACCTTTAATGAAGCGCATAGAAATAATAGTTGCAAGTAATGCAAGAATGGATTGCCCTACTCCAAATACTAAATCATAAGCGATCATAGGTGAGAAAAAGAGATTCGTTAAAAATACACCTAATACAATCCCGTAAATTGCTTTCTTATTGAATACAACGAGATGATTAAACATCTCTGAAATACGAAACTGTACACTGGTAAAGCCAAATGGCTGAATAAGCATAGAAACAGCAATATATAATGCCGCTAAAATACCATTACCGACTAATGTCCTTATATTCATGACAAAATCTCCTTAGTTTTTTTACGTGGGATGGTTTCGAACCACGTTATTCTTTTTTTAAGCAACAAGAATATATTCTACGCAATAGACACTCTCTCGTCAATAGATTCCTATCATTAACTACCTTTTTTCTTTTAGAAAACGTATAATAAAACATATGAAAGTTTTAGGAGGTTTCACTTCATGACAGCAACAATTCAAAATGAAAAAGTGATCGTTTCCATTTCTGACAAAGGTGCAGAATTACAAAGCGTTCGCTTAAAAGAAGATAACACTGAATACTTATGGCAAGGCGATTCTACTTATTGGGGGCGCCGCGCACCAATTTTATTCCCAATTGTCGGCCGATTAGTAGATAATACATACTACGTAGATGGTAAACCGTATTCTTTAACACAACATGGCTTTGCTCGTGATCTTACATTCTCTGTACAAGAACAAAGTGAAACGAAAATCACTTATATTGTAACTAGTAATGAAGAAACATTAAAAAAATACCCATACGAATTCGAATTACTCGTTTCTTATGAGCTAGACGGACAAATCGTCCATGTAACATATGAAGTAAATAATCCTGCTTCAAAAGAGATGTTCTTCTCAATCGGAGCACATCCTGGTTTCAACTTCCCCTTATTAGAGGGCGAATCATTTACTGATTATCATTTAGCATTTAATGGTTCTGAACGCTTAGAAACAAGCGTATTAGAAGGACCTTATCTTTCAAGTAAAAAACAATTAATTGCTGAAAATACGAATGAATTACCACTTACATACGATTTATTCAAAAATGATGCGCTTATTTTTGAAAATATGAATACGGATGAAATCTCTATTCGTTCTCATAAACATAATAAATTTGTAAAAGTAGAATTTGACGGATTCCCATTTGTCGGCGTATGGACACCAGGCGAAAACGCACCTTTCTTATGTATTGAACCTTGGTACGGTATTGCTGATGAAGTAAATCCGGCAAAAGATTTCAAGGAAAAAAAAGGAATTCAATCTTTACAAGCGAATGAAACATTTACATGTCGTTATAGTATTACAATCGGCTAAAGTACTCTATCCCCTACTTCAAAGAAACATATAAGTAGGGGATCATCTTATAATTTGGAGGTTTCTCATTTTGATTGAAGTATATATTGATGGTGCATCAAAAGGAAATCCTGGTCCTTCTGGTGCTGGAGTGTTTATTAAAGGGGTGCAACCAGCTGTACAATTATCATTGCCCCTTGGGACAATGTCCAATCATGAAGCAGAATACCACGCCTTACTTGCGGCATTAAAATATTGCACGGAGCATAATTATAACATTGTCTCTTTTCGTACAGATTCGCAACTTGTCGAGCGAGCTGTCGAAAAAGAATACGCAAAAAATAAAATGTTTGCACCACTATTAGAAGAAGCATTACAGTACATAAAAAGTTTCGATCTCTTTTTTATTAAGTGGATTCCAAGTAGTCAAAATAAAGTTGCTGATGAATTAGCTAGAAAAGCTATCTTACAAAATTAACGGGGGTATGAGTGTGAAAAAAGATTGGGTTGCTCCTCTTGCTTTATTATTTGTCTCTTTTATTTGGGGAGCTACATTTGTTGTCGTTCAAAATGCTATGTCTTTCGTTGGTCCATTTACTTTTAATGGTATTCGCTTTTTATTCGCTGGAATTATTTTATTATTCGTTCAAATGATTTTCTCAAAAAAATCTTCAAAACAAGATATAAAACAGAGTAGTCTCGCTGGATTAATCGTTGGATTTTTTTTATGCGTTGGCTATGTATTACAAACATTCGGCTTACTTTATACAACTTCTTCAAAAGCTGGTTTCTTAACAGGACTTAGTATCGTTATGGTACCCATTTTGTCTTTTATCTTTTTAAAACAAAAAGCTACCATTTTTATCGTAATGGGCATTGCTGTAGCAACAGCAGGTTTATACTTATTAACGGCTGGTGATTCTTTTCAATTAAACATTGGAGATATACTCGTTCTCGGTTGTGCAGTTGCTTTTGCTGCCCATATTCTTGTTAACGGTTTCTTTTCTAAGAAAATATCACCTTTATTACTAAGCACCTCTCAAGTATTAGCTGTCGGTATATTTTCTTCTATTTGCGCTTTTTTGTTTGAAGATTGGGAAAAATTATTTTCAGTTTCACTATGGACGAATCAATCCTTTTTATTCGCTCTATTTCTAACTTCCCTATTTGCGACATCCATTGCTTTTTTCATTCAAACATCGGCACAAAAACATACTTCTCCAACAAGAGTAGCAATTATTTTCGCAATGGAGCCCGTTTTTGCTGCATTAACAGGCGTTCTAGTTGCAAATGAACAGCTTTCTATTTCTGCTATTATTGGATGTCTATGTATTTTCCTAGGTATGGTTTTTGTTGAATTACCTTCCAAAACAAAAAAAGAAGCGCAGGCTGCGTGAAGTTACGCTTGTAACTTCCGCATAAAAGCCTTAGCGCTTTTTTTATCTGTAATTTCTTCTTCTTTCAATCGTTCTAATAACGCAACAAAATAACTGCCATCAAACTGTAATTGATGTTTAATCGTCGCTTCTATTGCTACGTTCACAATCCCATCAGATGCACCAGTATATCCTTGTCCGAACATAATAAATCCTTGTGCTTCCTCTGATAATTTAAATCCTTTCGTATGTAAGAATGAAAGATAATCTTCTACTGTTTGCATGATATTCCCACCTACTCAAAAATTCTCCACTTCCTATCATACATGTTTTTATACTCTATGAGAATGAAATTTATTTGACAACTTTGTAAATCTATCGTCTACTTCTTAGAAAAAAAAGGAGTTCCTTACAATATAAAAGAATATGTAAAGGGGAATTTATTTTATATTAAAGGGGATATCGAATGAAACAAGCACTATTAATTATCGATGCTCAGCAAGAATTAATTAATGGAAATGAACAAGAAAATGAAGTTTTTCGTAAAACCGAGCTATTATCTACACTAAATACAGCCGTACAGAAAGCAATAGATGCAAATGCCCTTACTGTTTTCGTAAGAGATATCGATGTTGCTTCTGGTAGCGGAGAAGGATTTGAAGTACATAATCAAATTAAAGTACCTCAGTCTGCAATCCTTATTAATAAAGCAGCAACAAACTCATTCTATGGCACTTCTTTACTTGAACTTTTAAAAGAAGAAAAAATTAATCATATTGTTATAGGGGGATGTAAAACAGAACATTGCATTGACACCGCAGTTAGAACAGCTACTGTACAAGGATTTGACGTTACATTAATTAAAAATGGTCATTCCACAACTGATTCTGACGTATTGTCTGCAGAGCAAATTATTGGTCATCATAATAAAACTCTACATGGACATTATAACGTTGATCATTTTTCAATGGTTAGAGATGTCGAGGAAGACCTTTTTCAACCTATTCATGATCAATATCGCGATTAATTTGGCTATAAAAAAGAATCCTTTTCACAAAAGGATTCTTTTTTATCCAAAAATTTGCGCTGCAATACTGTATAGTTCTCCATTTCTTTTCAAAAATTGATCACTATTTTTCATCATAATTGGTGGTGTATTAACCTTTTTAAAACCGATAATCTCTAATTCTTTCATGAAATCTTTCTTTCCTTCTGGTACATCAATTCTCAATTTACCATTATGTTCTCTTACTAAATAATGTACCATTCTCATTGCCATCTTATCATTTTTAGCAACAATTGGTCCTATTATTTTATTTTCTGGCGTTTGTATACTTATACCATATCCTAATACATTTTGTTCTTTATCCTTCACAACGATACACTGTTCACTTTGCACGATTCTTTTCTTTAAAAACTCTTCTCTATTTGTTCCAAATGCATCTTTATCTATTTGTATTATATCTTCTAAATCACGTTCTTCATAATTCACAATATACTCTTCATTTCCTACACAATGGTAATTCGCATTGTACGAGTTACATATGTATTTAGAAACATAACTAACAGCCCTGAATCCTAGTTTTTCATATAAAATTTTCCCCTCATCCGTGGCAATAAGCATAATTGGGGTTTGAGTTGATACGCTTTTAACACATGAATCCATTATTATCTTTCCAATCCCTCTTCCTTTATAATCTGGATGTACAATTACCATTCCAATTGAAGCTAATGTCTCCCCGTATAGTATAATTGCTGCGCTAGCAATAAGCTCTTCCCTCTCATTTACTACACCATATACTATACCCGTATGCAAAATCGTCTCAATTTCCTCTCTGTTGTAATCCCAGCCAATATGAGAAGATAATGCTACAATATCCTCTATTTTTCCTTTCCTAAGACGCTCCACTCTAATTTCCAATTCACTCATTCTCCATCCCCATATTTAGACGTTTGCATCATTCTTTCCGAATTAACTTGTACATGTTTCCCTTTACCAGTTACACACATATCCTATTTTGACCAAGACTCTATTGTAAATGAGGTGACAACATGCCCATTACGAATCGATTTTCTACCACCACTAACGGCGCACTCGCTATTACAGGAAACACACTAGGTTTAAGTAAAATTAGCGATCTAAACCGTGCTGGTACAATCGGTGCAATTGGTGCATTCGTAACTACGAATACTGCTTTACAAGTACCTACTTTTCCTGCTGGTACAACGTTAAACTATACACAAAATAGTTCTACCGCTCTTTTAAATATCCCTGCTGGTAGTACTATTCTTTACGCCGAACTCGTTTGGGGTGGGAACTATTTATCTCGTGATCAAAACATTACGAATGTATTAGGAAACCCAGTTTCTTTTACAACACCTGTTTCAACATACTCGATTACCCCTTCCGCTGTTACGTCTTCAAATCAAACATTCGTTTCTGGATCTGTCACATTTGGATTTTATACACGTTCAGCAGATGTAACGTCAATCGTTCAAGCTGCTGGATCTGGCTCTTATACAACAGGTTCTGTTCCTGGACTTGTAGATCCTTTAGATGCTTCTAATGGAGCAATTAATTCTGCAGGATGGACACTCATTGTCGCTTATCAAAACGGTTCCTTACCCGCAAGAAATTTAACAATTTACGTAGCTGGTAACCGCGTTTCTGTAGAAACTGGTAGTGCAGATGTATCTGTCTCAGGGTTTTTAACACCTGCAGGAGGACCTGTAAGCGGGCGATTATTTTTAAGTTCTACTGAAGGAGATGCTGATTTAACTGGGGATCAAGCTTTATTTGGACCAAATTTCAGTTCATTAAATGCATTATCTGGGCCAAATAATGCTGTTAATAATTTCTTCGGTTCTCAAATTAATAATGCTGCAGGGAACTTAGATACAACTGGTACATTTGGAACGCGAAACCAGAGTGCCTCTACAAGTACAAATATCTCCGCTGGAAGACAAGGATGGGACATTACTTCCATTGATATTTCTCCTTATTTAACAAATTCCCAAGTATCTGCCTCAATTCGTTTAACTACTAACGGGGATGCATATATGTTAAATACAGTCGGTTTACAAATCAATATAAACTCACCTAATATACAAGCAACTAAAAGCGTGAATAAAAGTGTCGCTACAATTGGAGATATTCTAACCTATACAGTTACTGTTCCTAACACCGGGCTTCTTCCTGCAAATAACGTTACTTTTACAGATGTTCTCCCTAACGGTACTTCCTTTATACCTGGAAGCGTAACGATAGATAACGTACCACAAACAAACGCAAATCCGGTCGCCGGTATATCTCTGGGGACAATTAATAATGGCTCTTCTCGTACAGTAGCTTTCCAAGCGACTGTCGTTTCTCTTCCAAGTCAAAATCCTATCTCTAACACTGCGAATATTACATTTCAATATACACCGATTGCCGGAGGAACGACTTTTAACGGTCTTGCAACAAGTAACTCTGCAGGAACACAAATTAACCTCGCAGATATTAATGGCACAAAATCAGTTAACAAACTTTTTACCGATATTGGTGAAACGTTAACTTACAGTATTGCCTTAGCTAATATAGGAAATATCGCTGCAACGAACGTTATATATACGGATCCGATTCCTAGCGGGACTACTTTCATTCCAGGGAGTGTAACTGTTAACGGGGTTACTCAAGGGGGAGCAAATCCTGCTAATGGTATATCAATTGGATCTATTGCTGCAAATTCTACTACTACCATTTCCTTTCAAGTATTCGTTCCTTCTATCCCCCAAACAAATCCAATATTAAATAGTGGTACAACAACATATCAATACATTCCTGTACCAAATCAGCCGGCAGTAAGTGGAACTGATACGACAAATATTGTCTCCACTCAAGTGAATAATGCTACTGTAACAATGACAAAAGCAGTAGATAAAAACTATGCAGATATTGGCGATACACTGACTTACACTGTTGCCTTTACAGGAACAGGTAATACGAATGCGAACAATGTTATTTTTACAGATGTCATTCCTACCGGAACAACTTTTGTTCTTAACAGTTTAACAATAGATGGCACGACACAAGTGGGCGCAAATCCCACTAACGGTGTGAACATTGGATCGATCCCAACTGGCTCCACAAAAACTGTTTCATTTCAAGTAGTAGTAAACACAATACCCGCGTCAAATGTCGTATCTAATGGTTCAAGTGCTTCTTATCAATATACCGTCAATCCTAGCCAATCACCCACTACAAAAAACATTTCTTCTAATCTCGTTTCGACTCAAATTAACAATGCGAATTTAACATTAACAAAATCAACAAATAAACAATTTGCTACAATTGGCGAAACAATCAGTTATACAATTCTTATTACAAACAGTGGAAATACAGCTGCAACTAACGTTCAACTAACAGATCCACTTCCAAATGGAACGATATTAACATTAGGTTCTGTAACGCTCAACGGAGTTTTGCAAAATGTAGATTCTCTCGTTGCCTTACCTATTGGTACAATTCCTGGTGGAGCTACTGTTACCCTCTCTTTCCAAGTAACAGTTATCAATATTACTGCACAAAACCCTATCATTAATAATGCTTTCGCTTCTTATATTTACACTGTAAACCCAAGCCTGCCACCAACTTCAAAAACAGCAAATTCTAATTCTGTTACATCAACAATTAGACTAGCAAATCTTCATGCTAATAAATCTGTAAGTCAAACGTTTGCGGAAGTTGGAGATGGATTAACTTACACCTTTGCTCTTACAAACGATGGAAATGTTACAGCGAACAATGTATTACTATCCGATTTCATTGTGAATGGCACTTCCTTTGTACCGAACAGTGTTATAGTTAACGGTGTTACTCAGCCGGGCGCAACACCAGCTAGCATCAATATTGGTAGCATCAATGCTAATACTACAATTACAGCTTCATTCCAAATATTAATAACTAGTATTCCAAACCCTAATCCTATTTTGAATAGTGCTTCCGTTTCCTATAACTTTATCGTTGATCCAAACGTTTCTCCTGTAAGTACAAACACAACTACAAACACTACATTTATCCAAGTTAATGATGCAAATGTAATTTCGGCAAAAACAGTGGATCGAGCGTTCGCTACTGTTGGAGATATATTAACTTATACCGTTTCTTTAACTAATACAGGAAGCGTTTCTGCTGATAATCCTACTTTCATAGATATAAATCCAGATGGTACTACCTTTATTCCAAATACTTTTCTTATTAATGGCGTTTTGCAAAACAATGCAGATCCAAATATCGGTGTCCTGTTACCTTCTATTCCTGCTAGCGGATTAATTACCGTTTCTTATCAAGTAACTGTCACTGCTTTACCAGCCCAAAATCCAACAACTAATTCATCGAGTACACAGTATAGTTTCGTTCTAAATCCAGGTGATCCACCAATTATAGAAACATCTTTAAGTAATACTGTAAGTACACAAATTAATTTAGCAAATGTAATTATTTTCAAAGATGTAGATTTAACTATCGCTGATGTTGGGCAACCAATCACATATACAATTGCCTTAGCCAACCCTGGGAATACTCCAGCAAATAATGTAATTGTTACCGATATACTACCTCCTGGTACGACTCTCGTACCAAATAGTATTTTTATAGGTGGTACTTTACAGCTAGGCGCCGATCCAAATGTCGGTCTTCAAGTTGGTACAATTCCAGCAGGCGGAATTACAACAATCGTCTTCCAAATTAGTGCAAGTGGAATACCTTCACCAAACCCAGTTCAAAACAGCGCTGCACTTCAATATAGCTTTATCGCCGATCCAAATTTACCTGCTGTTGTGAAAAATGCTATTAGTAATATTGTAACTACACAAATTAATACTGCTAATATTGTTGCAACGAAGCTAACAAGCACAAACTTCTCTAATGTTGGCGATGTCATAACGTATGCAACGATTTTAACGAATAACGGCAATATCCCTGCCTCTAATGTAACGTTTACAGATATCATTCCAACTGGTGCCATCTTCCTTCCTAATACTGTAACGATTAACGGTGTCCCTATAGCCAACGCAAATCCTGCTAATGGTATTTTTATCGGTACGATAGGGGCGAATTCATCACGTACCGTTTCATTCCAGGTTTTTGTACCAAATATCCCTGCTGTAAATCCGATTACGAATCAATCAGGCACAACATTCCAATATACGTACGATCCATCCAAACCAGCTGTAATGCAGATGGTGGCTTCTAACACGGTACAAACAACAATTAATAACGCTACGATCACCGCTGCAAAATCTGCAGATAAACAGTTCGCTAACGTAAATGATATTATTACGTACACGACTACTTTAACGAATAGCGGGAATACACTTGCATCAAATATAGTATTTACAGATGCCATTCCAAGTGGGACTTCATTTATTCCAAATAGTGTAACAGTAAATGGTACTACACTCCCTAATATAAATCCAACAAATGGCGTAGCAATTGATCCAATAAACCCCAATACAAATACAACAATCTCATTTCAAGTAATAGTAAATTCCATCTCTAGTCCAAATCCAATCCCGAACCAAAGTAATACAACGTACCAATATGTCGTAAATCCTAACTTACCTCCAGCATCCGCCAATGCGTTAAGTAACGTAATAACAACTCAAATTAATAACGCTACGATCGTCGCTACTAAATCAGTGAATACACCGACAGCTGCAATTGGAGATATCGTTACCTATACGATTGCAGTTACAAACACAGGTAATATCCCTGCTAGTGCAACTGTTTTAACAGATGGACTTGGTGCGGGCGCTTCATTTGTCCAAAACTCCGTAACTATCAATAATGTTCCACAACCAGGACTAGATCCATCACTTGGTGTTCACTTAGCAGATATTCCGCCAGGAGATACTGTATTCATTACTTTTCAAGCACAAATTTTAGCGATACCATCTAGTGGCACATTAACAAATAATGCCCTTGTAAATTATGAATATACAGTGAACCCAAACCAATCACCTGCTGTTGGTAGCACTGTAACAAACACGACCATTACTCCAATTGTTGATGCTACTTTAGTTTTAAATAAAAATGCGAGTACAACTTTCGCTACGATTGGTGATACGATTACATTCACCTCATCTGTTACAAACACAGGAAATACAACTGCTAACAACATTGTTTTTACAGATATGATTCCAAATGGTACTACCTTTGTCCCAAATAGCTTTAAAATAAATGGTGTAACCGTCCCAAATGCAAATCCACAAAACGGTATCAATATTGGTAACATAAATTCAAATGCATCGGTTACACTTAGCTTTCAAGTAAACATTACAACACTTCCAAACCCTAATCCAATTCCGAACAAATCATCGCTTCTATATAGCTTTATTGTAGATATAAATGAACCGCCTGTTTCACGAACAGTTCAATCCAATAAAACTTTTACACAAGTAAATACTGCTTCTGTTATCGCAACAAAAGCTGCAAACAGTACATTTGCTGCTGTTGGAGATACAATTACGTATACAACAACCCTTACCAATAGCGGAAATACAACTGCAAATACGCCTGTTTTTATAGATATATTACCAACTGAACTTTCATTCGTTCCTGATAGCGTACAAATTAACACCATCCCACAACTTGGATTTAGGCCAGATAGCGGGATTCCTTTAGACCCAATTCCAGTTGGAGGAACGACAACCATTAGCTTCCAAGCTATTGTCGGTTCAATACCAGCTTCAAACCCTACGATGAATCAATCTAGCACAACGTACTCTATCATTGTTGACCCTACCGAGCCGCCTGTTACAGAAACAGCTACTAGTAATCCGGTCTTAGTTCAAATAAATGAAGCGATCATTCAAGCAACGAAAAGTGTGGATCGTATCTTTTCTGACATCGCACCTGGAAATTCATTTTTAACGTATACTGTTTTACTAGAAAATGTCGGGAACACGACTGCTACTAATATCATTTTTACAGATCCGATTCCAAATAATACAGTATTTATAGAAGATAGCGTTCGAGTAGGTGGGGTTTCATTACCTGGGGTAAATCCAGCGAATGGTATACCAATTGGGGATATTATTGCCGAAGATTTTATAAACGTCACCTTCCGCGTGCAAGTAGTTAGTATTCCAAATCCAATTTTCACAATCGGACCTGGGGGGCCAAACTCACCGGTTGTAAACGGTGCTTCTATTAATTATCAATTTATGACCGGACCTAATTTACCACTTGTTTCACGAAGTACAACATCCAATCCTGTTTCGACACAAATAAATTCAGGGGAAATTGTGGCGGTTAAATCTGTAGATAAAAATTTTGCAACTACTGGTGATACACTTTCTTATACAATTTCACTAAGTAATCCAGGAAATGTAGCATCACAAAATGTGCTATTTACTGATATCCTTCCCGAAGGAACTTCCTTTATATCAGGAACACTTATAAAGGACTCAAGCACGCAGCAAATCGGTAATCCGGCAAATAGTATAACAGTTGGAGATATCAATCCAGGAGAAACAGTAAACATTCTATTTCAAGTTCTTGTTACAACTATACCAAGTATCAATCCAATTTCTAACTCTAGTTCCGTACAATTTCAGCATATTGTCGATCCAAGTCAACCAGCTATATCACAAACCACTTCATCTAATACCGTTACTACGACAATCAATAGTGCCATATTAACTACGACAAAAAGTGTTGATAAGTCTGTTATTTCTGTTGGCGATACACTTACGTATACAACGAATATTACAAATACAGGAAACACAAAGGCTACTAATATGATCTTTACAGGTGCTATTCCTGCTAGTACTTCATTTGTTCCTAATTCCTTCACAATAAACGGAGCTGCCCTGCCTGGAGCCAATCCAGCACTTGGAGTATCCTTACCAGATATCAACCCTAGTGAAACAGTCATTATTACTTTTCAAGTAAATGTTCTTTCTGTTCCTCCGTCGAATTCGATTATGGGTAACGATACAATTTTATATTCTTATACTGTTGATCCAAACGGCACTCCTGTTACAACTTCTACTACAACGAATATTGTTACAAACCCTGTACTTGACGCTATGATTACGATGGTAAAATCGGTCGACCAAACACTTGTAACACTAGGTGATACCATTACCTATACAACAATTTTAATGAATAGCGGTAATACAAATGCGACAAATATCACCTTTACTGACCTAATACCAAGTGGCACAACGTTTATTACTGATAGCGTTACAATAGATGGCATCAGACAAATTGGTCTAACTCCAAATATAGGCATAACGATTGGAACTATCGCTCCTAACAGTTCTATATCTATATCATTCCAAGTTACCGCTACTTCTGCACCAGTTCAAAATCCTATTGCCAATTCCGCTACTGCTTCTTACACATTTATCGCCGATCCAAATGCACCAATTGTTTCAAGAAATGTTACTTCAAACACAGTGTTTACTACAATTAATACAGCTACCATTCTTTCATCGAAACAAGTCGATAAATCCTTTAGTCGTATCGGAGACACACTCACTTATACTGTCACTTTAACAAACAACGGAAATTCCTCCGCACAAAATGTTATTTTCACAGATACCGTGCCAAGCGGAACTACATTTATTGCAAACACATTTTCTATTAATGGAATTCCTCAAAGTGATGCAAATCCAGTGAACGGTGTAAACATCGGACCTATAATGGCTGGGACTACAGTAACCGTTTCATTCCAAGTTACTGTAACATCATTACCAATCGAAAACCCAATTGTAAATTTCTCATCAACATCGTACCAATTAGTCTCACCACCTGATGCAGAAACTTCAATTAGTAATCCCGTTTCAACACAAATTAGAGAAGCCATATTATCCATGACCAAAAATGAAAGTGTATCCTTTGCAGATATCGGGCAAACTGCTTTTTACACTACTTCTGTTGCGAATTTAGGTAATACAGATGCTACTAACATTGTATTCACAGATATATTACCAACTGGACTCACATTTATTCCTAACACATTAACTGTAGATGGTATTCTACAACCTGATGCAAATCCGAATTTAGGTGTCTTACTTGCAACACTTCCACCAAATGAAATATATAGTATTGTCTTTCAAGTTACAGTTAACAGCATTCCACCTATTAATCCAGCACCGAATACAGCATCCACGAATTATGAGTTTACTGTTGATCCAAATAATCCTCCCGCTTCAAATACAGCTAATTCTAACACTACACTTCTTCAAATAAACAACGCAAATATTATAAGTACAAAAACAGCAAATCTTGCTTTTGCCGATGTTGGTAATACAATAACATTTACACTTAACCTTCCTAATACAGGGAATGTGGCTGCAACTGATGTAACTATTATTGATATTCTTGATAGCAATTTAACTTTCGATCCAAATAGTTTCACAGTTAATGGGCAAACCATTCCAAACGCTGATTTATTTACTGGTGTAAATATCGGACCTATTAATGGTGGTGATGTAGTAACCGTCTCATTCCAAGCTACCGTTACAACTCTTCCACTCAACAATCCTATTTCTAATTCTGCTCTTACCACTTACCGTTATATTGTTGACCCAGACCAGCCGTTTATTTCAACCGCTAATCAATCTAATACATCGACAACACAAATTAATAGTGCTATTCTTACTGCAAAAAAAAATTCAAATGTGTCAACGGTAGATATCGGGCAGGATATTGTATACACCGTCACAATTACAAATAGTGGGAATGCCAGCGCGACGAATGTTCTTTTTACCGACATTATTCCGGACGGAACTTCTTTTGAAACGAATAGTTTTACACTTAACGGAACTATTATCCAAAATGCAAATATAATTACAGGCGTTCCAATTGGTGAAATTGCGCCAAACCAATCTGTCATTGTAGAATTTCATATTACCGCAAATGAAATCCCGCCTATAAATCCAATTACCAATCAAGCTAGCGTTAGCTTTCAACATATCGTTAATCCGGCTAATCCTCCCGTTTCAACAAATATTACTTCTAATAACGTTTCAACAAAAATTGAAAGTGCTATTTTAACTACTATTAAAATAGGTGATAAATCATTTGCAACAATTGGCGATACAATTACGTATACAACCACTATTTCAAACGTAGGAAATATTCCTGCTAACAACGTTATTTTCTCAGACCATTTATCGACATGGACTCAATTTGTTGCAGGATCAGTCATTGTTGATGGTACTTCATTGCCAGATGCTTCTATCATTGACGGTGTTGGCATAAATACAATCAATCCAAATCAAATTGTAACAATCGTATTCCAAGTTCAAATAATAAGCAATCCAACAACCTTCACACCTGAACTCCAAAACTTAGGATTTGTTAACTTCCAATATAACGTAGGCAATTCATTACAGGCTCAGCCTGGCAATGTGGAGACGAACGTCTTCGTTACTTCTATTAATTCAGCAATACTTTCAGCTGTAAAAACTGCTAATACAGCCTTTTCGAATATCGGAGATACAATCACTTATACAGTTTTGATTCAAAACAGCGGCAATACAAACGCTACGAATGTAAATTTCTCAGATCTTATTCCAGCTGGAACGACCTTTGTTGAAAATAGTTTTTCTGTAAATGGAAGTATCATTCCAGGGGCAAATCCAAATAACGGAGTTAATATCGGAACCGTTAGTACGAACAGTTCCTTAACTGTTACTTTCCAAGTCATAGTCACATCTACTCCACCCTCAAACCCAATTACAAACGTTGCATCTATTCAATTCACATTCATTGTTGACCCGGCAGCTCCTCCTGTTACAAGCACAATAAATTCTAATGGCGCTTCAACACAAATTAATAACGCTACCGTTACTACTGTTTTAGAAGCAAATCGATCAATCGTATCCATCGGAGATATAATTACGTATACAGCAACATTAACAAATACCGGAAACTTCCCTGCAAATTCTGTATTGCTCATAAACGGAGTTCCTGTAGGTGCAGTATTCGTTCCAAATAGCGTTACGTTAAATGGAATTTCACTTCCAAATACAAGTCCAACTCTCGGTATTCCAGTTGGTATTATCGCACCAGGTGATTCTGCTACTATTACGTTCCAATTTCTTGCAAGTTCTATTCCACCGCAAGGAGCGATTATAAATCAAGCACTTACAAGTTACACTTATATTGTCGACCCAAGTCAACCTCCAGTTACAGCAACATCCTCATCTAATACGGTTAATACAGCTGTCGTTGATGCATCGTTATCCGTAATTAAAAATACAGATTCTCTCGTACAATCTACTAACGGTACAATCACTTACACAGTAGTCGTTCAAAATAACGGAAATACAACTGCAAATACAGTTAATTTAACAGATTTGGTCCCTGAAGGAACTGCATTTATTCCTAATAGCGTGACCATTAATAGCGTTTCCGTTCCAGGTGCCGATCCAAACGTAGGGATACCATTAAACGCCATCGCGCCGTCAGAAATCGTCACCGTCACATTCCAAGTTATCGTTCAATCCATTCCAAGCGTGAATCCAATTTCTAATACAGCCCGTATTGACTATACTTTTATCGCCGATCCAACCTCTCCTATCATCTCTCGTACAATTACTTCTAATCCAGCTTTCACACAAATTTCGGATGCGAATGTTCTTTCTTTAAAAGCTGTCAATGCACAACAAGCAACAACCGGTGACATTTTGACCTATACGATAACGCTAGAAAATACCGGAAATATTCCAGCTACTAATCTCATATTTTCAGATACGCTTCCAGAAGGGACTACATTCGTAGAAAATAGTTTTACACTTAATGGAACAGCTATACTTGGTGCAAATCCAAATGTAGGGGTTGCTTTGCCTAACCTAGTAGCAAACGCTACTCACCTTATTTCGTTCCAAATTCTTATTAACGATTCATTCTCGCAAGAATCGATTACAAATCAATCTAATACAACATATACAATTCAACTAGACCCAGGACAACCGCCTATTACTGAAACATCTACAAGTAATATTGTCATTACAAATTTCGTGCAAGCACAATTGACAGTTACAAAAACGTCCAATCCAATAACTGTAGATATTGGCGGAACTATACTTTATATTTCTGAAGTGAAAAATATCGGCAATGTTGACGCAATAAATATTATTTTTACAGATTCTATTCCAGCTGGGACTACATTCGTTTCCGATAGTGTCACAATTAATGGTGTCCTGCAGCCAGGTGTAAATCCAGAAAACGGAATACCACTTGGAACAATTCCAGCAAACAGTTCCAAAACGATACTATTTCAAGTGCAAACAAACAATCCACCTACTGAAACCGAAATTGTAAATCAATCTTCTGGAAATTACCAATATGTAAGTATTCCTACAGCTCCACCGGTGAATCGCTCTGCAAATTCTAACATTGTTACAACATCACTTCAAAATGCAAATATTATTTCTGTTAAAAGCGCGGATGTAACTTTCGTATCAATTGGGCAAATTATTACCTACACAAATACACTACAAAATATAGGAACCATTCCAGCTAACAATACCGTGTTTATTGATAACATTCCAGAAGGTACTATATTCATTGAAGATAGCTTATCAATAAATAATGTGATTCAGCCTGGCGCGAATCCTGAAAACGGAGTAACTCTCAGCACGATACAACCAAATGAAACAGTCACTATTTCATTCCAAGTACAACTTACAAATATACCGTCCGGCAATACAGTCATTAATATTTCAGACACTTCGTACGAATACCAAATTGACCCTAGCTCTCCGATTATTCAGCGTAGATCGTTATCAAATGCAGTAAACACGGAAGTGCGGACGGCAAATGTTAGTGCAATTAAATCCGCCAATAGATCCATTACACGCATCGGTCAAATCATCACATATACAGTCGCCGTTACAAACGCTGGTACAGTACCTATTACAAATACTCTCCTAATTGACGCAATTGCTGCTGGCACCACATTCGTTCCAAATAGCATCCTTGTAGATGGCATACCAAGACCTAACGAAAATCCAATTACCGGTATCAATCTTGGTATTATCCTTCCAAATAATACGATTATTGTTACGTTCCAAGTAAATGTAGTCTCTATACCTGCACAAAATACTATTAATAATATCGCTGTTATACACTATGAATATCAACCGGAACCAAGCGCACCACCAATTTCAGAAACGACCTCTTCCAATACTACAAATATACAATTTATTGATGCTATTCTTATCGCTACAAAATCCGCTAATAAAGTATTAGCTAATATGGATGACACCATTGAATATACAGTATTCATTCAAAATAACGGATCTACTACAACTAACTCCATCTTTTTTACAGATACTATAGAAGATGGAACAGTATTTATTCCGGGAAGTGTAACAGTTAACAACACTGTACTTCCTGCAGCAGATCCGAATATCGGCTTTTTCATTCCTAATATTGCGTCAGGGCAAGCGACTACAATAACGTTCCAAGTTTCCGTTACGAATTTACCAGCTTTAAATCCAATGCCTAATACTGCAAACATCGTCTACGACTTTATTTTCAATCCTGACTTTGCACCAATTCAAAAATCTACTACTTCCAATACTACTTTCGTCCAAATTAATGATGCCGATATCGTTTCACTGAAAACTGTTAATTCGACTTCTGTAACGATTGGCGACATTTTAACTTATACAACAACTTTAACGAATATAGGAAATACAGATGCTACTGCTGTTGTATTTACAGACAACATACCTGATGGAACAACCTTTATAGACGGTAGCGTTTTAGTAAATAATATTCCTCAGCTTAACGCGAATCCAAGTACTGGTATACTTGTAGGAATGATTGCACCTAACGTTTCTATTCCAGTCACGTTTTCCGTTACTGTATTAGCTCTTCCAGCTAGCGGTCGTATTCAAAATCAATCCACTTCTCGTTATACAATTAATGGTGAAGAACAAATATCGACTAGTAATATTACCTTCACTGAAGTTATTTCTGCTAATGTAATTGCAACAAAAACAACGCCTATCCAATATGCTGACCTACAAACTATCATCCCTTACACAATTTCCATCACAAACAATGGGAATATACAAGCAGAAAACATTATCGTTACTGATATCATCCCAGCAAATACGAGCTTTATAGAGAACAGTGTTATTGTGAATGGCACCGCTCGTCCAAATGACAATCCACTTAGCGGTATACAAATTGATAACATTCCGCCTAATACGACAGCAACTATTCTATTCCAAGTCCGGGTTACTTCCATTCTGCAAACAAATCCAATCTCTAACACGAGTACAATTGAATATGAATACACGGTACCAGATAGGCCACCTATTACTGAAACTATTATTTCATCAGCTGCCGTAACAGAAATTCATCACGCGAATTTAAATAGCAATAAAACTGTTGACCTTGCATTTGCAACGGTCGGTGATACGTTAACGTATACGATTACACTAAATCAAACTGGTAATGTTTCAGCAGATGATGTAGTCATTCAAGATATTATTCCTCAAGGTACTACGTTTATAGAAAATAGTGTCATTGTAAACGGAGAAACTGTTCCGGGAGTTAATCCAGTAAGCGGCATACCAATTGGTACTATAATTATAGGTGGAGATGCCATCGCTTCATTCCAAGTAACTGTAACTTCTATTCCAACACCAAATGAACTCAACAACAAAGCAATTACTACTTTTAACTATATAGTCAATCCAAATAACTTACCTGTTACAAATACGACTACAACAAATACTGTCACAACAACTGTCCAAAATGATAATATCGTTGCCATAAAATCTGTTAATGCCACGAATGCATTACCTAGTCAAACTTTAACGTATACAATTACAATTACTAATAGCGGTAATGTAACGATTGAAGACCTTCTTGCCATAGACACCGTACCAGTAGATACAATTTTCATTACTGGCAGTGTTACGATTAACGGGATCAATCAGCCTAATGCGAATCCTGAAAATGGTATTCCATTAGGAAACCTTGCTCCTAATGAATCTGTTGTCATTACGTTCCAAGTAACAATATCTTCTTCGACTCTTCTACCTGCAATCAATAACGATGCTTCTGTTTCCTATACTGTTATCATTGATCCGAATGAACCACCTATTACAATTACAAAGCAAACAAATGTCGTCACAACAACAATAGTGGATCCAATGGTTGGTATTGCAAAAATCGCTAACAAATCTATTACTATTACAGGAGATATCATTACATTCACACTAGACGTATTTAATCATTCTCCGATTCCGACTATAAGTACTTCCATTTTAGATACGATTCCAGCGGGTACAACATTTATTGAAAATAGTGTAACAATTAATGGAATACTATTTCCAAATATTCGACCAGACACTGGTATTAACATTGGTTCCTTATCGGCAGATGGAGTAGCAACTATAACATTTAAAGTTCTCGTAACTTCTATCCCTTCAAACAGTACAATTATCAATTCCGCAACAGTTACAGCTGCTTTCCAATTGACACCACAGGATCCGATTATTACTTTCATCGTTAATTCGAATATTGTTCGTATACCAGTTCAATTTATAACTGCAACTGTGCTTAAAAACGCTTCCGTTAGCTCAGCTTATTTAAACCAATATTTTGATTATACGGTGCATATTACGAATACTTCGGAATTTTCAATTACAAATATTTCATTACAAGACACCATTCCAGCAGGTTTACAATTTATGAACGGTACGGTCTTCATTAATGGGGAACGCTCTCCACTAGCGAATCCGAATATCGGTTTCCTAGTCGCTACTAATTTGGAACCGAACGAAACAATTATCGTGTTATTCACAGTACAAGTGATAAGTCCACCTATTAATAATGAATTTAAAAACACGGCAAACGTTTCTTTACAACTTCAAGTCTCTCCTACCGATCCACCAATCACAGTAACCATTACAAGTAACGAAAACATCGTCACCTTTATTCCAGAAAATCCAGATGAAACACTTCCAAATTTAAATTGTTTCTTTGACGGTGAACATTTCATACGCATTACTCCTCGAAATATACGAAATTACTTTTGGACTTGGATTTGGTGGCGTTAATCAAAAAAGAAAAAGCTTGTAGTTCGGATAATATCCAAACTACAAGCTTTTTTCATAAACAAAATTATCAATTGCTAGCAGCACTATATGCTACATGTCGTTTCTCAATCCGTTCTTCAATTTCTTTCATATTCTCTTTATTAGTTAGTAGGGATTGTTTATTTTCTATTAATAATTGTTTAAAGGATTTTCTCACTTTTTTTCGCATGTTTATTTTCCTCCTTGGGGGATGGTTTATATAAAAGATAACTTGAAACTTTAATCAATGAGAGGATTTACCCTCACTAATTATTAGCCTACATCAATCGGGCTTTTACAGGGAGTTACTCTTCCATCATCACTCTTTATTCAGCTATAATACTGAGATAGAAGTCCTATCTCCCGTTAATGCGGGATAAGGATTTATCTGTGTGTCCTTATAATAATTGATTGTTGTGAATTCCATTTGAACTTCAGATGAAAATTCCGTTTATTTTCTGACAACTTTGTGAACAAAAAAAAGAAAGGTTAATCAAAAATATATTTGATCAACCTTTCCATGCTCTTTAAAGCATATTAATTAATATTTCAGGTCTTCCCCAATTCATTTCGTTACAAACAAAGCGTAGTTTTTCTTCGTCCATTGTGTGTAATCCTTCTTCTAATAAGCATGAAATTGGAACTTCACAATGAATTTGCGCTAATTGTAAAGAGATATTTAAATTCTCTAAATCACTTTCAATTTTTGTGCGCTGCGCTTTCGTTAATGATGCTATATTTTCTAGCACTGCCGATACTGTCCCGTATTCTTGAATCAGCTTATACGCTGTTTTTTCACCAATACCTTTTACACCCGGATAATTATCACTTGTATCTCCCATGAAAGCTTTCGCATGAACAATTTGCCAAGGTTCTACACCTTTCTCTTCCATGATTTTTTCCGGTGTGTAATACTCGTAATTTCCAATTCCTTTACGAAGAAGCATAACTGTAACATTCGTATCAACAAGTTGAAGTAAATCTGTATCACCTGTCAAAATATAAACTTCCGCTTCATTGCAATATTGTTTTGCAAGCGTACCGATACAATCATCCGCTTCATAACCTTTCATACCGATTACAGGCATAGATAATTTCGCAGTCATTTCTTGCACTAAATCAAATTGCGGAATTAATTCTTCCGGCGGTGCTGCACGATTTGCTTTATAATTCGAGAAAGATTCCGTTCTAAATGTCGTACTTCCCATATCCCAGCACGTTACAATGTGCGTTGGTTCGATTGCTTGTGTTGCTGTTAATAAATGCTTCATATAACCATGAATCCCATTCGTCGGGGTACCATCTTGTCGTTTCATAAATTGTCCATATACACTTGTTGCGTAAAAAGCACGAAATAATAGTGCCATACCATCAACTAATAATACTTTTTTCATAATTCCTCTCCTACTAACAAAAAATAATAACCTCACGTTATCACGTAAGGTTATATATAGATTACCATTCTACGTTTTTGTTCAACTTTGTCTATTATACATTGTTTTTGTATATTTAGCATCATTAACACATTAAGACATTCTACCGTAGCAAGTATGAAGTATTCCTGAATACGTATTTTTACCTGTCGAAACAACTACAGCCTTTGCATTTCCGTCAACAATATACGTACCTTTGAAACATACATTTTCAAGTTCAAGTGGATTATAGTCTTTCATCCGTTTTAATGGAATAAATCGTTTACGTTCAAGATGATAGCAACTTTCAAATTTCTCAATACTAGCATCGTTTCCTGTCAGCATAGATTCATTTACTAATAAATCATTTGCATAAATAATACGTACATCTGCTGGCACTGTATCGCCCTCTGCAAGAAAAATCATATCTCCAGGTACAAGCTCTTGTACTGGTAATTTCATCATTTTTAGTTCACTGTTTAGCCCTGTTACGCTACAGCCAGCTACTCTAGAAACAGTAACTGTTTCACATTGTAATTCATCACCCATATTTTGTTTTGAAAGACCTGGGATCATTCCACTTAGCTTCATCATTACTTCCGCAATACGCGCTCTTTTTGAAGTTAATTCATTTCGTCCGTATACTTGAATACGCTTTTGTGCCTCTTTCATAGATAGTCCGTCTCTTGTTGTTTTAAAATACGCAAATACAGATTTTACATCTCTTGTTGCGATTTCAATTAATAAATCTTTATTTTTTTGAAGCATTGTTTGTTCTTTCATTGCTTTTTTACTTAATTTATACGAAGTGTTACCCACACTTTTATTTACATATAACATATTATCGTCTCCTCCTTTACAACATAGGAAGAAACGCTTTGTTTCTCAATTTATCCACTTTACTGTGAAAGTGTCTAGCGCTTAAATACTCGAATAAACGCTACATTATGATAAATATAGAGGGAGGAACAAGTCGTTTCCTGCCTACATCATATATTTTTGATTTGAAGTATATGGGTAACGGAACCGAGTCAGAATTTGACATGCTCCTCACCTCCTCTTTAATTTTTTAGTTATAATCTATACTATGAAATTACTCATAGCTTGCTAACAAAAAAGACCCTTACTCATAAGAGAGCAAAGGTCATTGCATACACAAATAAGCGATTCCTAATATAATACAATTAGAAATCTATGGACCTCTCCCTCGCCGAGTTTTAGCACTGTATAGCATAGGTTCATTACCAGCTACGTTAAGAAAAACCTTAATTCGATCATTCCTGTTGACCCATTGGCGTCTCTCGACATTTTTGGGCAGTAGCATTTCTCTATACAGGAGCCTCACCTAACAGAGACTTATTATAATTACATAGAAAATGTTACTCTTATTTAAAATAGATGTCAACACTTTGTATGGAAACTTTTCCTTATTACAATAACTATCTCGAGTTTAGTACACTAATACGCATCCTGCTCAGCGTTCGGCTACATAAATTAATTGAACACATATTGCAAAAAATTAGCAAATGAAAAATAAAACCCTTACGTTAAAATGTAAGGGTTTTAATACGTTACACAACCAGCAATTACAATTCCGATGGAAAGTGATAAAAACATAAGGAAAAGACCAACTGCTTGATTATCTTCTTCAAGACTTTTATTAATATTAAAACGTGGTGTAAGCCATTCCGCTAAATAAAAGACAATAATTTGAGCTAAGATCCCAACAGCTCCCCATGAAACCATATCAAGAATTGAAATAGAATTAGCAGCCGTTGAATATAAAACGATAGCAAGACCAAGTAGTCTTCCTCCAAGTACATAGCTTACCGCTTTATTCCCTTGAGCCATTAACTTAAATTCCTTAACTTTCGTTGTCACTTCCATAAGAAAAAGACCGATACACAAAAGTACAAGTGATACTGCTAAATATAGTAAAAAATTAATCATTTATTTTCCTCCTTCTTAATACCTACCGGTAAATAATACGATTCATTTCCCGTAATTTTTTCTCCGGCACGTATACCGATGCTGCTCGCTTTTCCAGCAATTAAAAAAGCCCCAAACACGTACGACAGCTTCTCAATTCCTTTTTCAGTTTCCAAAAATACAACTGGAAGCTCTGTATATTTCTGAAATATAGGCAGTGACGATTTATACGTTTCATGTGCATTTCGAATCATAATATTTGTATCCTTATCACGAATCGTAATCGTGTCACCTTCCCTACCGAAAGAAGGTTTTTGAACGAACGGACTTTTCCCAAAAAATAAATCTGGCTCTAAATATGTAGGAAGCATATATTCTTTAATCCACTTTTGTTCCTCACTTGTGTAAAAAGCACCTTCTTCTGCTAATCCCCAAATAAGACATTGAATTGATTTCGGCTGAAGTAAAAAGGCCGACAAAGGATTTATAATAAAAAGCTTTCCTTCTTTTACAAGTTGCAAAAGTTCTACTCCCACCAAATCCCCCGTTTCGGGATCTTGATCTTCAATTAAGTCTTCAATTGGATATGTTTGGCGATACAAAACATCAATTGGTACACCATCTCTATCTACTAAAGCATCATCTGTAATTCTAAGTTCTGTCATTGGCATTACTTTATTTTCAACATGACATAGCCTACTCAAATACATAGTCGTATTCCAATCTTCTATATGTTCAGGATGAGCTGTGAAAACAACATTTGGATCTTCCATTCCTTTTGTAAACTCCATTACGGCTTTTGTAATACCAGAAGAAAGTAAGCGCTCTTGATTTGCATTTGGATCATCATAGTCAAGTTCTTCACAAACTTTTCCATTCATTTGAAAGCATTCCACAATAAAAGTTGGAGTATCACTATTAAACTCAAGCATTTTAATACAATTATCCTCTGTTAAAGCAAAATCAAATCGTGAAATAACAGATTCAGGATACATCCCTTTCAGTCTAATAAAAGGCAAGCTTGCAGTTGGAAAACCGAGTTCAAGAAGCTGTTCATTAGATAAATTCCGAAGAATTCTAGCAGTCTTAAAAAATATTTTCCCCATTCGTTCAGTTGCTACTTGTAATTGTTTCATCGTTTGCTCTGTTATCGGGAAAACATGAAACAAACTATACTCACATTCATATAAATCCGACCAAAAATTCGGATATTTCGAATAAAACTCTTTTCGATCCCTTATATATTGCGACATATGTTAGCCCCCAAATCCTCCCTTTGAACCGCTTCCAATTCCACCCTTAAATTCGGCCGAAGATTGATAAGTTTTAAACTCTGATGAATTTTTGAAGGTGGATTTATTTTGATAGTATGTACCACCATAAAAGTAATGTCCACGATAACCTGAACTACTATCATCACACTGCCAAACACCAAGCTCATCATCCCAATCCCAATCAGAACAACTATTATCATTCGGTTCGGGGGGAATATCTTGCGCGCAGCCAAATAAAGTGCCCGTCATTAAAGATGTTAGGACACCACCTACTAGCCATTTCGTTTTTGTCACCTTTGCACTCCCCTTTTTAAATTATATTTCTATTATATAAGATGTCATGATAAAGTAGAAGAAAAAGGAAGAAGAGGGATAAAATGCGATTGGAATATCGGCTCAATGATGAAACAAACGGGTATCCAGCTTTATGGAACTACGCAAATATTTCTAATTCTGAAATTGTCGCGCGCATGACTTGTGAATATTTTACAAAAGATGGAAATACATATATCGTTACTGCAACTTCAGTAGATCCAGACGGAACAGCAGTGTTATATATACAAAAAGAAGTTTTTTCCAACGACCCTTCAGATCCTACATACTCGCACATAGGTTTTGAAATTAGAGAACTAAAGGAAACCTGCTCAATTATGATAGAAAGTAAAGATATTTGGAATTACGAGGATATATTACCCTCTCTCCATTCAGATATTATATATATTCAACGGGATGGAATACATTTGGAATTCACCCTCGATTCAAGAGAAATTGATGAAGACCGTAAGTGCTATATTTATTATGGGAACTTTACAGGTAAATCGAGATAACATGAGTATATTTATTCAACAAAAAAACCTTACGTATAAAACGTAAGGTTTTTTATATAGTCCCACATATGCCGTTATCTATAGATGTCCATAAACCTGCTCTCACAGGTGGATGTTCTCACAAATGTTTGTAACTTCCTTCTTAAAAAGATGGCCTGCTATCTACATTTAAATATTGAACTTCCGCATTATACTTATTGGTTTAAGACATACACAAGCTACGTACACCGTAGGAATTTTATATACTATTAGTTGAAATAAGACCCCCGCAAGTGCCGTCTCTCGTAAATGTCCAAAAACCCGCTACTCGCAGGTGGATGCCCTCACAGTTACCGTATATCTTCCTCCACAAGGAAGGCTTGATAATGGTCACTAAATATTGAGCTTCCGTAAAACTAACATCGGTTTTAGACATAAATAAGTTACGCACACCGCAGGATGTATTATTTACTTGTCGTTATATTATCACATTGTTTCCAATGTGTAAAATATAATTTTTTTGAAGCAATCTCTTGCTTGTGACCTTATTTTAATACAAATTATTTTTGCATGCAAGTGATTAATCTTCTTCTTTTACAATTTGATTTTCTGGATAAGAAATCCAATCACTCCAGCTACCTGTATACAATTTAACATTTTGAAAACCAGCTAATTTTAATGCAACTATGTTCGGACACGCTGTAACACCAGAACCACAATATACGATTGTTTCCTTCTCTTTATCAAGATTTTGGAAACGCCCTTGCTGTTCCTCTTCGTTTTTAAAGTGTCCCGATTCTAAAATCCCATCTTTCCAAAAATAGTTTACTGCCGTCGGAATATGCCCTGCCTTCGAATCAACGAGCTCTTCCGCACCAGCATAACGTTTTGATTCCCTAGAATCAATTAATGTCATATTTGCACCTGCACGAATTTTCCCTCTCACATCTTCCATCGTTACAAGCATATTTTCTTGTATTTCCGGTATAAAAGGTTTTCGTGCAATAACTGGGATATTCGGCGTTGTGTGTAATCCATTCTCTTTCCAAGCTGGAAATCCACCATCTAATATATACACTTTCTCATGTCCTACATAGTTTAATAACCACCATAAACGAGAAGCCATTGCACCAGCTTGACTGTCATACGCAATCACTGTCGTATGTTCATCAATCCCGGCCTGTGAAAGCTTGTCTGCAAACTCCTCAATATTCGGCAATGGATGGCGGCCACCATGTTCTGCTACAGGACTTGATAAATCTAAATTTAAATCAAAATATAACGCATGAGGAATATGTTCTTCCTCATACTTCTCTCTACCCCAATTAGGATTCGCTAAATCAAATCGACAATCGATTATACGGACATTCTCATCTTCTATATGCTCACGTAACCATTCGACTGTAACAACCATCTTTAACGACCTTCTTTCTCTTGCAAACGACCTACATACTCCATAACCATATCTTTTGTAACAAGTTTACGCTGCAGTGTAACACCATTTTTTGCAAGATCATTAATTTGCTTTGTTACAACATTAATGATATCAACCGAAAATTCTTTCCCCTTTGACGCAAGAGATACGGCTGCTTCAATAGCTGCTTCACGCTGCGCATCTAATTGTAAACATGCTTTTACACTTTCATTTTGTTTACGAGAATGTGCTGTAATTGCTTTATGTACTTCCATCTTCTCTTCCCCCTAAATAAGTTATACGTTCTTATTCAATTCCATTGCAAGCCGAATCATATCACGACATACAATCCCATTTTCAATAATCTCTTCTTCATAATGCTTTGAAAAGTAATCAAAATCAATAGAAAAAATACGAAATCCACATTTTTGATATAAAGCAAGTTGTGAAACACTAGAATTGCCTGTACCAACTTCAAGTTTTGACATACCATATCCTTTAGCAGTTTCTACGGCATGACTTAATAGCTGCTTTCCAATCCCTTTTCCTTGCAAATGCTCTACAACCGCAATATTCATAATTTCCATTGTCCTTGGTCTTGTTTCCAAAAGCACATATACACCGATGATTCTTTCTTCTTGTTTAGCTATATACGTAAACCCACTCTGTACATATGCATCAATTTGGCTTTCACTTGGATCAGCAAGGAGTAATAAAGATTTCGGTATAGCTTCTTTCGAAATACGCTCTATGACAACGGACATAAAAATTCGCCCTCCTCTATTGTTCTAAACCCCCCTTGTCTACCATAGATAATAGAAAGGAGGGATTCACCATGGACAACAATGAGAAAAAATGCAACGTCATCTCTATTGATGGAAAGAAAAAGAAGAGCGACACATATTCCTATCCAAAATTAGTAGTAGAAAACAAAACGTATGAGTTTTCTTCATTCGTCTTATGCGGTGAAACACCAGACGGCAGACGCTTAGTTCTTACCCATATGATTTCTACTGATGAGTTTGCAGGGTTTGTAAAATCTTTAGATACTGTACTACAAAAGAAAATTGAACGAATCTTTTTTTCATAACAGCTATTTAATATAAATTTCTTTTTCAATTTCTACTAACTGCTTTTGTAGCTCTTCTTTACTTTGTTCGTATAGTGATACATCAATTGTTTCAGCTAAAGCGAATAATATACTTTCATAATAATTCTCAACATCTTGCTGCATCACCTTTTGGAATAGGTTCCATTTTGCATCCCACTCTTGCTTATAATGATGAACGAATAAATCTTCTTCATCAACTACATAGTTTGATACGAAAGGTTCTAACACTCCTTTAGCGTCTTCTTGCATAAAAGCTTTATCATTTTTTTCAAAAAAGCTTTTCTCATTTTTAAAATGTGCTAGTGCCTTTTTAAAATCTTTTATTTCTATTGAAGGAAACGGCTCTTTATGTGTAATAATTTTATATTCATAATCCACTGTTCCACCCATAGAAATCGATTCATTTTCCACTTTGCAATTCACAACAATTTCATCCTTTGCACGCTTCATCGCTTCATCTATCCATTTTTCAAGACGTAATGATGTCGCACGCATTTCTTGTAATAAATCATGTTGAATAAATGAAACTAATTCCATTACACATTGCTGCAACTGCATTTTCACATTCCCATCTGTTCGTAACGACGCCGGATTAATAAATTCAGTAAACACATCGTTATAGCGTAAAAATAGACGTTGGTGTACATAATAAAGCAATTCTTTCACTTCATTTTGCATTGCTTGCTCTTCAGCAAGTACACTATATGATGAAATAATATGAAGTAGCTGATTACGCTCTGCTTCATATTTTTTTGTTTGCCTCTCTTTCTCATCATTTCCCTGCTTTGCGCCATTTATCATATTTACAAGAAGCTGATTCGCTCCTTGTAATGCACCATATAAAGCATGCACAGATACAAGCATTAAATCCCTCATCATAAAGGACGTAAATGATTCTTCAAACTTAGTAATCCCGGAGTTTTGTAAAATACCATACTTTTCTTTATCAATACTTTTCCCTTGCTTTTCTTCAAGCGCACATAAACTTGAAATTGCAAATAAACGTGGATTTCTAATACCGTATTGCAGGAGCTGATCCGCAATATAACCTTTTACCATTTCAAGTTCTTCTTCAGATTGCGCTAAATCGGCAGCATTTATTAAGAAGAACATTTTATCAAGTGCAAATGTATCCTTTACACGACCGAGCTGAATTAAAAACTCACGATCTGCACGAGAGAAAACATGATTATAGTATGTTACGAATAAAATAGCATCTGCGTTTTTAATATACTGGAATGCAACATCCGTATGACGCGCGTTAATAGAATCCGCCCCTGGTGTATCTACAAGAGCTACTCCTTGCCTTGTTAAAGCACAATCATAATAAAGCTCCATATACTCAACAAAGCATGATTTTTCTTCATTAGCTACATAATCAGAGAACTCCTCTAACGTAACTTGTAATTGTTCCCCTAAATGATTAGCAACTGCGTCATATCCTTTTTGTACCGCTCGCAAAAAGCTAAATGTTGTTTTTTGCTTCCCGCTTGGTGAAGGGTATTTCATAATTTGATCAATTTTCGTTAACGCTTCTTCCAATGTAGCAATTTCATAGTGAAACATTTTATAAACAGCTTTCATATCTTCTAACAGCGCTTGCTCTGACTTAAACTGGACAATTACCGTTCCATGTTGTTTATCTTCTGTAACTGGCAAAATTTGATTTATTGTTGCTGTCGTTGGGTTTGGCGATACAGGAAGTACCTTTTCACCGAGCAATGCGTTAGCAAATGATGATTTCCCAGCACTAAAAGCTCCAAATAACGCTACTGTAAATTGCTTCGTTTCTACACGCTGTCTTTTTCCAACTACTTCTTGCTGTAGATGTTTCAGTGTAGGCAATGGATCTAATATCGTTTCAGCTTTCTTCACTTTTTCTAATATACGCTGAATATTTAAAGCTTTCGTTCCTTTAATCTCTTCTTCACTAGCCGCTACGTTATCATTTACAATTTCTTGCTCTTGTAGTTTAAACTTCTCACTAACAACTTGTTTTTTACTTTGTAATATTTCGTCTATTTGCAATCCATCTGGTATAGAAACATTTTCATTCCAAATATCTCCTAAATAGCTCTCATATTCCTCATACGTCTTAATGTATTGTAATTTTGTTTCTTTTGCTGTTTGTAACATCGTGTATTTTTCAATTTCTTCTTCAATACGAGCAATCTCTATCTTCACTTTCTTCTGCAATATACCCGTACTTTTTCCAAAGATTTGCTGAGATTTCATAAAGTATCTTTTCTTTAACTCATTTGCAACGTCAGCAGTATAAAGAAGTAAGTAATCACCGGTAAATCCAGCCCCCTGTTTAATTGTTTCAGCCAACACTTCCGGTCCGAAAGCAATTTCTAACGCATATATGTCTTTCCCTATTTCCTCTGTAAATAACCCTTCTTCTTTTAAGAAGGCTACAATAAATTCTTTCACATGAAAATCAAGTTGCGTTTCAACAGTCTTTTGAAGAGCAGAATAAAAAGCATCTACACGTCTCTGTTTTTCTTGCTCCGTCTTTCCTTTCGCAAATAACAAGCCAACTTTAAACTTCGTTAATTTCGTTTCTAAATATTTATTTGCCAATTCTCTCATTTCAAATGGCATTAAATACGCGTTATCTAATATGGCTTGTAAACCTTTTATAAATTCATTTCTCACATCAGATTCTTTACTAGCCACCCGATTTTTATTTTCAGTTAACTCTTCCTTTTTTTCAACTATCTCTGAAAGTGACAGTGGTGATGTTAATTCTTCTTCATATTTCATGAGATGTTTTTCATTTTCAGAAAGAATAAACGAACAATGTTCTTGCAGTAAATATTCTGTTTCTCGCTCCATTCCCTTTCTTACATACTGCTCTTTTTCTTTCATAATAGAAAAGATTAATGCTTCTAAACTTTGAATTTCATTGTATGGATGATTCATCATTCGCAATGATGTATAGAAAATACCGTCCACTTCAATATCCCAGTTAGAAAAAGACTGTTTTACACTATCTCTATACGCTTCAAACGATAACTCATTTGCTTTATGTTTATCTATTTGGTTTACAACGAGATAAACCGTTTTATTACGTTGTTTCAATTCTTTAACAAACTGTAAGTTAACCTCTGATTGGACATGGTTATAATCCATCATATAGAAAATAACATCTGCTAGATGCAGTGTTGATTCCGTCGCTAATTGGTGGGCATCATCCGTAGAATCAATTCCGGGCGTATCAACTAACATAACCCCATCAGGAATTGGCGCATCATTTCGATAAATATGAACACCAATTACTTCATCACCGTCTTTACATATTTGTTTTAATTCTTCTGCTGAATATGCGCCGTCATATTCATACTGTTCTCCAGACTTAATCGTTACAACAACACGATCAGATCCTCTTTCAATTTTAACAACGTTAGCACTCGTTGGAATCGGACTTGTCGGTAATAATTGCGCTTTATATAGGTGATTCATCATTGTCGATTTCCCCGCAGAAAAATGACCACAAAAAGCTAGCATAAGCTGCTCTTGTTTATACTTTTGAATCACTTCAAACAACTTCAAACTATTCTCTACATCGCCGTTTTTTTGCCACTCTTCATAAAAACAAACAAGTTTTTTCATACCGTTTGTCTGTACTATGTTTGTCATCCCCTTGTTCCCCTTTATCCAAGATGTATATACTTTATCCCGCTATTTGTGGGCAGTAAAAACCCGTTTCGTGCGGGCTAGTAATCAGTGAGGGATAGACCTCCCCGCTGATTAAAGTTTCACTTTATTATCATACTAAATTTTCAGCATATTCACATCAAAAATAAAAAATCCCTTTCATTCTTTTTACAAATGAAAGGGATTTTATGTAGTAGTATTCATTTTGTTGTTCCTACTCCATTTAAAACATACTTTGTAACACCAACATATATAGCAATCGTTCCTGCAACAAGTGCATACACCATATTAACACACCAACCTTTTTTGATAATGATTATCACTTTTGAATACATTTTATCATTAAAGAGAATCATTATCAACAAATTTCTAAAAAAAGAAAGCTCCTTCGGGAAAAGGAGCTTTACTGCCTGTTTTAAAGAAGTTTAAAACTTGCTGTGCACTCTTATTATATCTCATAATGCACATCTTAGCAGTTTTAAAAATTGGAAATTACCTATATACCCTCCTCCTTACATTTTGTATAATAGAGTGAAACTGTAATTAGTGGGGATATTTCCCATCCCCACTAATTATTAGTTGAACCAATCGGGCTTTTACAAGCAGTTGATCTCCCACCTAACTTCCTCGTATTCACTGAATTTTGAGGTGGGAGTCTTACTGCTTGTTAATGCGGGATAAAAGGGAATTACTTAACAAGGAGGAAAATAATGACACAAAATATTTCACAAGGCGAGAGGATACATTCCATCGATATTATTAGAGGAATAGCTGTACTAGGTATTTTTCTTGTTAACTGGCCAGTTATCGCTGGTGTTGATTCTCGAGACATTTCCGGCGTTTATGATGGATTAGACAGCTATATTCGCTTATTTTATGACATGTTTATTCAAACGAAGTTTTATACTATTTTTTCATTTTTATTCGGATTAGGTTTTTATATCTTTATGAATCGTGCTGAGGCGAAAACAGATCGTCCGAAAACTTTATTTGTTCGCCGCTTGCTTATTTTATTATTATTTGGGTTCTTGCATTACGTTCTTTTATGGGACGGGGACATCTTACATAGTTATGCAATCGCTGGATTTTTCTTATTGTTATTTTATAAGAGAGAACCTCGTACTATTTTGATTTGGGCATTAGTTTTACTAAGCATTTTTCAATTTTTAATGCTAATTACTAGCATTGGAATTGCCTTAATGCCAAGAGATGAGCTAGGACTCTCCTTACCAATCATGCCATTAGAAGACTGGATGTTACAAATACAAAATCGTTTCCATGCGTTTTATTCTGAAACAATTGGGCTAAGTGCATTCATGCTTCCAGAAACAGTTGGATTATTTTTGCTTGGTTTATATGCTGGTAAAAAAGATATTTTCCGCCGCTCAAAAGAATTAGATCCAAAACTAAAAAAATGGCAAATCATTATGTTCGTTTTAACATTACCAATGTGGTTCTTTATGGTTCGTTATTTCTTGTCAAAACAACCTTATGATCCGATTTATATGAGTGCCTTTACAATGTTTAGTGGAAAAACATTATTCATATTCTACATTTTCACGCTCATGCGTTTATTGCAAAAAGAAAGATGGCAAACATTATTACGTCCGTTCCAATATGTCGGACGAATGGCGTTAACAAATTACATCACGCATACGATTATTACGTTACTTGTATTCGGCCTATTTTTCAAAAATTATTATCCCGCTCCATTATGGGTAGGACCACTATTTTGCATCGGTTTCTACACGTTGCAAATCTTTATTAGCCGCTGGTGGCTGTCACGTTATCAATATGGGCCACTTGAGTACATTTGGCGTCTTGGTACGTACGGGAAAATGATGCCACTTAAAAAGAAAAGCAAGGTCTCATAATGAGACCTTGCTTTTTTACGCTTCTCTTACTGCACTTTGCATAGACACTGGCTCTTCTTTTACTTTACGCTGTGGCACCATATTAAATACGATATTTAATAGTACTGCTGACGCACTTCCAAGTACAATTCCGTTATCTGTTAAAATACGGATGTTTTCCGGAAGCTGTGAGAATAACGTTGGAACGACTGTAACTCCAAGTCCGATTCCGACAGAACATGCAACAATTAATAAATTTTCTTGTTTTCCAAAATCAACACTGCTTAACATTTTAATGCCATACGCCATTACCATGCCGAACATTGCTAGCATTGCACCGCCAAGTACTGATTTCGGAATAATTGTTGTAATGGCTGCGATTTTAGGAATAAACCCAAGAGCAATTAACATACCACCACAAGTATAGATAATGACGCGATTTCTTACTCCAGTTAATTGAACAAGTCCTACGTTTTGAGAATATGTTGTGTATGGAAATGCGTTAAAAATACCACCTAGAACCATCGCTAATCCTTCTGCGCGATAGCCTTTTGTTAATTCTTTTTCACCGATCTTTTTATTGCAAATATCAGATAATGCGAAATATACACCTGTTGCTTCTACAATCCCTACGCAAGCAACTAAAATCATCGTAATAATTGGCGTTAATTCAAATGTTGGTGTACCGAAGTAAAATGGCTGAATACCGTGGAACCAATCCGCTTCTCCAACCGCTTGCAAACTTACTTTCCCCATAAATGCTGCAACGATTGTACCGAACAATAGACCTAGTAATATAGAGATTGAACGGATAAATCCATCAAAGAAACGATACATAATAATGATAAATAATAAAACACCAAATGCTAACGCTAAATTTTCTAGACTTCCGAAATCTTTACTTCCAACTCCTCCAGCCATATCATTAATAGCTGCTGGAACAAGTGTAACCCCAATAACTGTAACGACAGATCCTGTTACAACAGGAGGAAACAGTTTTACAAGCTTCCCAAATAATTTCGCGAAAATAACAACAAATAATCCCGCAGCAATAATTGCTCCATATATAGAAGACACCCCGTATTGTTTTCCGATTGCAATCATCGGTCCAACCGCTGTAAATGTACAACCAAGTACAACCGGAAGCCCAATACCGAAAAAGCGATTTGATAATGCTTGTAAAATCGTTGCTACGCCGCACATTAATAAGTCAATCGATACTAAATACGTTAATTCTTGTTGATTTAAACCAAGTCCCCCGCCGACAATAAGAGGAACAATAATTGCGCCAGCGTACATGGCAAGCATGTGCTGAATACCAAGCGATGCGATTTTAAATGGGTGCTGCTTCATCGTTAGTTCACCTCCGCAGTTTCTTGCTGTACAAATGTAACTGTGCCGTTATCAAGTGATGCAATTTCTGCTAGTGATTCAACACGAACACCCTGTTCACGCAGCTTCTTTCCTCCATCTTGAAATGCTTTTTCAATAACAATACCAATTCCGGCAATACTTGCTCCAGATTGCTCTACTAAACTCATTAAACCTAAAGCAGCCTGACCGTTTGCTAAAAAGTCATCGATAATTAAAACGCGATCATTTTCATCAATATGATTTCGAGATAATGAAATCTCGTTCGTTTCTTGTTTTGTAAATGAATATACGTTTGCAACGTACATATTATCTTGTAACGTTAACGATTTACGCTTTCTTGCAAAGATTACTTTTACACCAAGCTCTAATGCAGCCATAACTGCTGGTGCAATGCCTGAAGATTCAATCGTCACGATTTTTGTAATGTTCTCTTCTTTAAAACGTTTAGCAAATTCTTTTCCGATCTCTTGCATAAGTACTGGGTCAATTTGATGATTTAAAAATGCATCTACCTTTAATACGTCACCAGATAAAACCTTTCCTTCGTTCAAAATCTTTTCTTGTAATACTTTCATGTTTGTTCCCCCTCTTATGCAATAAAAAACTCCAAAAGCCGCCACCACTCGTTACAAGTGAGAGACGCGCTTTTGGAGTTTCGCAAAAAAGAATGCTAAACAAGCAAATATATTCGTCCTCACTCATAGTCAAAGTATTTACGGTACTTCGGTAGAAACTTGCAGGCCATATCCCCGCGATTATATGAGTGTAGCTAACTATTTATTTTATAGAAGGATTATAACGCACTTTTTAAATTTTGGAAAGCATTTATTAAAAAAACACGTACGAATTTTATGAAAACACTATTTTCGTTCGAGTTTTGCAAACTCTTACATTTCATATTTAAGCGTCGTTAAAATGATTGGACCATCTTTTGTAATCGCAATTGTATGCTCATATTGAGCTGATAATTTGCCGTCCATCGTTCTTGCAGTCCACCCATTTAAATCTACTTTAGAATATCGCATACCTACATTTACTATGGGCTCAATTGTAATTACCATTCCTTCTTGTAACTTAGGCCCTTGTCCTTGTTTACCAAAATGAAAAATCGCTGGTTCTTCATGAATCTCTTTACCGATCCCGTGTCCCGTAAAGTCTCTTGCGACAGAAAAACCTTCATTTGCTACATAACTTTCAATTGCATAGCCAATGTCTCCTACATGATTACCGATTACCGCCTGATCAATCCCTTTATACAAAGCATTCTCAGCTACTAACAATAACCTTTTTGCTTCATCAGAAATATCTCCAACTATATACGTCCATGCAGAATCCGAGAGCGCATCATTTAAGTTTACTACCATGTCAATTGTCACAATATCTCCTTTCTGTAAAGGTACATCACTAGGGAAACCGTGACACATTTCATCGTTTACAGATGCACATATCGCATATGGATACCCGTTGTAACCTTTCTGTTCAGATATTGCACCATGCTTTTCTAAATATGCTTCAACAAACGTATCAATTTCTTGTGTAGTGATACCTGGTTTCATCATTTTTGCAATTTCTCTATGACAAAAAGCTAGTAACTTCCCCGATTCATGCATCAAATCTATTTCATTTTTCGTTTTAATTGTAATCATACTACCTCTACCTCTCCTTACTAAACTTGCTATTTGCTACTAAACTTCAATCATACACATCCTCTTCCAAAATTTCAAAACTTCTAATTACAACAAGTACAAAAACAAACATCATTTATTTCTACATCAAAATAAAAAAACAGAAGTTCTCCTCTGTTTTTTAATCATTTTTACATATATAATTCATTTTCAAAAACTCAAAACAACTACCATTTGTTTTCTGTATAAACGTTCCAACAGCTTCGAATCCTGCTCTTTTATACACTTTAATCGCTCTTTCATTAAATGTCGCTACTGATAGTGTTATATAATTGCATCCGTATTTTTCTTTACTAAAAGCTAGTCCAGCTTTTACGAACTGTAGACCAAATCCATTCCCAGTTATATCAGGTCTCATTCCAAGACCTATATCAACCGTTTGATTATTTATGTTACTAAAACTAAAGAAACCAATGAGAGTACCATTTTCCTTCACAGAAAATGTATGATTCCCTCTACTCTCATCCTCTAAAAACTCAGCTAAATCTTCTTCATCTGCCTCTATATCATAAAAGGAATACTCCCCTTCATAATGCCAGTTATATGCAATTTCTTCTGCTTCCGCTTGCGACATTACTGTAAACATATAGCCCATTTCTCTCACTCCCTCATAAAAAAAAGCTGCAATTAAGCAGCTCCTGTTTTATAACTCATAAATCTCTTTATATTTAGCTTCTAAATAATCAGCTAAGTAGTTTGCATTTAAACCTTCACCTGTCACATCTTTTAAAATTTCAAGTGGTTTTTTCGTTTTGCCATATTGGTGAATATTCTCTGTTAACCATTCACGAATTGGTGTCACGTTTCCTTCTTCTAATAATGCATCAAAGTTTGGAATATCCTTTAGCATCCTATGTTTAAATTGCGCTGCATACATATAACCAAGCGCATAAGATGGGAAGTATCCAAATGAACCACCAGCCCAGTGAACATCTTGCAATACACCTTGTGCATCGTTTTCCGGACGAATTCCTAAATATGCTTCCATCTTATCATTCCAAGCCGCTGGCAAATCCTTCACTTGTAATGTACCATCAAATAATTCTTTCTCAAGTTCATAACGAACCATGACGTGAAGCGGATATGTAAGCTCATCTGCTTCTATACGAATAAACGATGGCTTCGATTCGTTAATCGCATCATAAAACTCATCTACTGATATATCATTGAATTGACCATCGCTATACTCTTTTAATAAATCATAATTTTTCTTCCAGAATGATTTATTACGACCGATAAAGTTCTCAAAGAATAATGATTGTGACTCATGAATACCCATAGAAGTTCCACTACATAGCGGTGTACCTTCAAATTCCTCTGCAATATTTTGTTCATATACAGCATGACCACATTCATGAATCGTGCCGAAAACAGCCATACGGAAGTCTTTCTCATCGTAACGAGTCGTAATACGAACATCCCCTCTATTTAATGTAATTTCAAAAGGATGTACCGTTTCATCAAGACGACCCGCTTCAAAGTTATAGTTCAATTGTTTTAATAACTCTAAAGTAAAATTCTTTTGTTTTTCTCTTGAAAAATGTTCAGCTAAAGCATTTGTTTTTAATTCTTTTTTAGACTCAGAAATTTCTTTCACAAGCGGAACGATACGTTCACGTAGTTGACCAAATACATGATCTAACACTTCTACTGTGATTCCCGGCTCATACATGTCTAATAGCGTGTTATATTTGTACGTTTCGTAACCCCAATATGTAATAAACTTCTTTTTGAATTCAACAATTTTTTCTAAATACGGGCGGAACATTTCGAAGTCAGATTTTTCGCGAGCTTCTTCCCATACACTTTCCGCTTTCGCTTCTAATTTCACATACGCTTCATATTCCGCTTGTGGAATTTTCTTATTTCTATCATATTCTTTACGACACTCTTCAACCATTTTCTTTGTCGTTTCAGAAAGTTTATTTTCAACAATTAAAGATTCTAGTTCAGTTAAATAGTTCCCCATCTCATCTGAAGTCGACATCACAAACACTTCGGATGAAAGCATTCCAATTACTTCTGAACGCTGGTCTACTCCTTGCTTTGGTGCACCTGTTCTTAAATCCCAAAACATTAAGCTTAATGCCTCTCCGTAATTCTCTATCTTCTTCACATATGTTAAAAATTGTTTTTCCACTTCATATGTAGCAACTGTCATAGTATAAAAAACCTCCTTTTTCTACCTCAAACTTATTTCGACACTGAAACATAAATTCCTTTTCTAATAGAAAAAAGCTTGGCAAATGCCAAACTTTTCCCTACAACATTTTTTCGCTTAAAGTACTTTTCCTTCTACCGGAAGTACTTTCTTCACTGCTTCTATCACTTTTTCATCTTCATTATCTGATAAGAATAATGATATAGCACCTTTATCTTCACTTGTACGAATTAAACGTCCAATTCCTTGGCGAAGACGTAAAATCATATAAGGCACATCTACATCCCAGAATGGATCATTCACATGTTTACGCTTCGCCTCAAACACAGGATCGTTTGGAGGGAATGGTAATGACCAAATAATAACATGTGATAATGATGAACCTGGAATGTCTAAACCTTCCCATAAATGAACGGCACAAAGTACAGTCTCTTCTTCATTTTGGAAACGAGAAACGAGCTGACTAATTTCTTGATCTCCTTCATATAGGAACGGAACTGACATTTGCTCTTTACTTACATATTCTTTAAACGCTGCAAGTTCTTGCGTTGTACGGAATAATACAAGTGTACGTCCATTTGTTTTTTGTATATTTTCAAGTGTATATTGACACTTTCTTTCCCATTCATTTTCTTTCGTATACGGAAGTAAGTTTACTGTCATTTGCTCTTCATAATCAAACGGCGAAGCAACTGAGAATGATAAGTAATCTTTTACCCCTAGACTATTTGCAGTAAATGCGAACGAATCATTGTCAGATAATGTCGCAGAAGAGAAAATATATGGAATCTTCTTCGAGAATACTTTTTCTTGTAACACTTCTTCAACTGCACGCGGCATAATAACTAACGTGAAAGCACCATCGCCTTCTTCACCCCACGTAATTACATTTTTCTCGTGCATGAAAAGACGAAGTGAATGCTCTAACACATCTAAATGCTCATCAACAATATTTAAATCGTATGTGTTTACTGTATGCATTTCACTTTCAAATACTAATGCATCACCGACTTCACCGATTTTCGCATAAAGTCTTTTCGCTTCTGCAGTTACCTTTTCTGTCACAGTAATTTCTAAACGATCAGAACCTTCAATTTCCTTTTTATTCTCTTGTAGTACCCCAAAGAATTGTTCAGTTTGCCAAATTGTTTCTTCTACTAAATGTGCGAACTCTTCACGAATATCATTTTGTAATAATCTCGTTAAAAGTTGTTCCATCATCGTTTGTTTTAAACGGTACGTTAAAGCTTTTTGAGCTGCATATTCTACAAGATGCCCTTCATCGAATACAACGCAGCTACTTTCTGGTAATAACGGAATTTGTCCTTCACGTTTGCGAGCTTCGTACGTCCAAATATGATCCATATAGAAATCTTGAGAACAAATGATTAAATCTGCCGCTTTACGATAATGCTCGCGCGAAAGAGTTTGACCACAACGATGACGAGAATCACAAGTGAAGCAATCTTGGAAGTAATCCCAGTTTACCTTTGACCATTCCTCGTCATTTAACAGCGGAAATTCTTTTCGATCACCATAGTGAGTAAAGTTCTGCATCGTACCATGATCGAATACGAACTGAGGTAATTCGTAATATACATCTTCAATTACTTCTGGAGCTCGTCCACTCATAACATCTTCAAGTTTACGTAAACATAAATAATTATCCATTGACTTCGCAAGTCTAACATCAACAGATAGCCCTAATGCTTCAGATAACTTAGCAATGTCTCCTTCTTCTTTCACAAGCTGCTCAATTAACGTTTCATCTGCACAAGCGATAATAGCCGGCTTCCCTGTATAACGTGCATAACAAATTGCATATAGAAGATATACAATTGTTTTCCCTGTTCCTACACCCGCTTCTGCAAACATAACTTTCTTCTCTTGGAAAGCGCGCTCTAACTGAAACGCCATAAAAATCTGTTCATCACGCTCTTCAAAGCCCTTTTCCGGAAGAATGTCGTAAAACACATCTCCAATCCACTCATTCAACTTATCATAAAAATTATCTTGTTTTCCTACTTCAAATGGTAACCTATTCTCAGTAAACATCCTTAGCCTCCAACCAAACAGTTTTTCTATAAAAAGATATAGCAACTGCTACTCACATGTGCGCAGCCACTTTCCCCTGTTACAATACATAGAAATACACGAAAAAAAATTTTCCTTTCGAAAAAGGAAAATTTTTTTCTATATTAATGACCTTAAATAACGTTTATCAATCGCTGTTTCATGTGAAAGAGCTGACAAATATTCTTCCTGCGCTTTTTGTATTCCATCTACAATTGCACCTTGACTATCCACTTCTTTTCCGAGCTCATCATACGTACGGTGAATAGCTTTTTGAATCATCGATAATTGGAAACTATCCATATCACTTCCTCCTTTACGCATTACATAATAGCCAGTATATGCGTGCTGGAGGAGTTTTATACTATGAATTACGCGGTGGACGCTTTCCAAAGTATTGATAGTAATCTGTACGGATAAATCCGTTAAACAGTTTACGCTTTTTCGATGCATCTTTCCCATAACATTTCTCAAATGCTTCATAACTTGTTAATAAATACATTGACCACGTATCTAATGGGCGGAATACCTCTCCCATTTCTTTATATAATTTTTCAACAAGCGCTCTTTCACTTAAACGTTCTCCGTATGGAGGATTCGTTACAACATAGCCATATTCCTCTTTTGTCGTGAAATCTTTTACTTGCATTTGTTTAAATGATATAAGATCCCCTAATCCAACTTCTTCTGCGTTATCTTGGGCAACTCTTATCATACGGTGATCGATATCTGATCCAATGATTTGCAATGGTTGATTATAATTAGCTAAATCTTCAGCTTCTTGACGAGCTTCGCGCCAATTTTGTTTACCAACCCAGCCCCATTCATCCGATGCAAAGCCTCGGTTAAATCCTGGTGCGATATTTTGTCCAATTAATGCAGCTTCAATTGGAATTGTACCAGATCCACAGAAAGGATCAACGAAAGGACGATCCGCCTTCCAGTTTGTTAACTTAATTAAAGACGCAGCTAATGTTTCTTTTAAAGGCGCTTCACCTTGCTCAAGACGGTATCCACGTTTATGAAGACCTACACCACTCGCATCGATTGTTAACGTCGCAATATCCTTGAGCATTGCAATTTCAATACGGAATAACGGTCCATCTTCTTCAAACCAAGTTGTGCGTCTATACGTTGTTTTTAATTTCTCAACAACAGCCTTTTTAACGATACGTTGGCAGTCTGAAACGCTAAATAATGTTGATTTCAAAGATTTCCCAATAACAGGGAATTCTCCATTCTCTGGAATATAATCTCCCCAGTTTAACGCTTTGGTTTTTTCAAATAACTCATCGAATGTTGTTGCTTTAAATTCGCCGACTTTAATTTTCACACGGTCTGCAGTACGTAACCATAAATTCGTACGACAAATCGCTTTTTCATCCGCTTCAAACGTTACCTTTCCGTTTTCCACTTCACATTCATAACCAAGATCGCGAACTTCTCGGGCAACTAACGCTTCAATACCCATTGCCGCTGTTGCAATTAAAGTAACTTTTCCCATTTGCATTCACCTCTTATGTATAATCAAACAATAATTAATAACATGTTGTCCTATTAATTATCACATATTACGAAGAATATTCTCACTTACCATTTTAACTCACAACTTATAACTTCATACAAATAAAAAGCCCTCCTCTAACAAAGGAGAGCTGAGTTATTTCATAGTTGGTTCATAACGTTCTGTAAGCCATGTTCTGTTCCTTTGTACTGCAAACGGCCCACGCCTCGTACTCCGGTGGTAATCATCTATCTACAGGTTACGAAAACCTGTCCTTTTCCGTCGTTCATTTCCTTGGAAAAGATTCCCCTACCATTATTTGGGTTTCTCGCTCGTGGGGTTTACCTCGTTCCACTCCTATCATTTCTTCAAGGACTTCGTCACTGTGGCACTTTAAAGGTAGTCAAACCATATCCGAAAGGACTTAGGTTTTTTCCCTGCCGTTAAACCAGCCTTGCAGCCAGAATACCCTAGCTTATGACTTGGCTAGGCACGAACACTACAGCCATCTCAGGCCGTGCGAGCATGGACTTTCCTCTACAACGTTGGCGTTGCAGCGATTACCCAAACGTTATGACAAACATTAGTATAGTGGAAACAAAAAGATTTTGCAATGTTTTTTTCTATGTAAAATGCTTTAACCTTTTTGTTACCTTAATTTATTCGTATAACTTACTTCCAAATACAGCTTTTTCTAAATTAGATAGACGTTTTAAAATATCCGTATTCGTATTGTTATACACTGGTTGTGCAACTGGTGTTTGTACCGGTTGTTGCGGAACTTGTGTTGCCGCTACTTTTTGTTCTTCTAATTCACGTTTCAAACGAGCATTTTGTTGTTTTAATTGATCAAATTCCTTATGAAAAGCTTCATAATCTTTAATAATCATATCAAGAAACTTATCTACTTCTTCTTGTTGATAACCTCTCATACCTGTTTTAAATTCTTTTTCTAAAATATCTTTCGCTGTTAATTTAATTTTATCCGAAATCATTTTCTTCACCTCAAATTTTTGCCAAAGCTTTCATTAACTAAATTTTTTCAGAAACAACGCCTTTTGTCAATCAAATATACGAGTACTATATTACATATTACTCTGCATTATTCCACTGTTCCTCTTCCATTATATCTTGTAAATCAGAAAAAAGAATGAAATAACTGTGATAATTTTCTATTTCTCCTTTTTTCTTAGCTGCTTCTACAATATATTTAGGGCTCCCAGACTTTTCTTCATCATATACAGCTAAAAGTGCATCGCTTTTTTCAATAAAAAATTGATTCTTTAATTTAAATTGCTCTGGGCTTTCGTACTTCCGTTTCGTAATACTATCAATATGATCTGCTTGTGAAAGAATAAATTCGTAATATTCACGGTTATCTTCCTTCCAATTTTCCTCTTGTTCTAAAAAAGGAGTAAATACAGCTAATTTTAAATTTGGATATTCTACTTGAATTTCAAAAACAACTTCAGCAGCCCATAGCTCTACTCCTAACTGACCACTTATAATAACCCACTCCAAACCTTCTTCTACAAAAACAGTTAATTTACGACGCAGCGCCTTTTTTATACACTCTACTCCTGGATGATCATTTTTAAATATTCCAAGTTCAAACGGCTTATATCCTGTTACAGCAACAACCTTCATATCAACACTCCAATTACAAAAAAAGAACTAGCATTTCGCTAGTTCTAACATATCATTTACTTTTTAAACATTCCACCAACGTTTGGTCCGATATTTGGTCCAAATGGTGATACATTCGGTCCTGGTCCATATGGTGATACGTTCGGTCCTGGTCCAAATGGTGATACATTCGGTCCTGGTCCATATGGTGATATTTGATGCCCATGGTGATGATGGCCATGACCGCATGGTCCACATCCTCCGCCGAATCCTGGATCACCAGGATCTACAACGTTTACGTTCGAGTTTGTTTGTGGGAAGAAGTTTTGATTTTTAATTTGTTGATGATGAACATGCGTTGTATGAGTTGGAAAAATGTGTGGCACCACCGTTGTTGAAAAAGAATGTGTTACACATTGTTTTGCCGGATGAATGACAGGAGCTGTCGTACAAATAGGTCCTACAGGCTTATGCCCTCCAAAGCAAGGATGACAATGATGCATAGTTTTTTCTCTCCTCTCTCATTAAAAAAATCTGACTACACTTTACAATATGAGCGAGGGGCTAAAGCCGCTTGTTATATATACCCATTTATTTCATGGAAATTTGTCTAGTATCCAATTTCATACGTAATACCTATTATAGACAACCCCCTACTATTATTTACCAAAAAAGCCCCCGACTTGCTTAACGATCCCTGTTACTTGATTCATCGCGTTCATCATTTGTCCAGCCGTGTTCATCATTTTATTTACATCGTAGTTACCATCTGATGATTTAAATTGTGAAACAAAACTAGAAAACTGACTTGGTTGCTGTTGCTGTTGCTTTTGTTTATTCATCGTTGGATATGGTTGTTTTGGTGGATAAAACATAGCTTGTTGATTTACATATTGAGCTGGCGACATGTAGTTTTGTGAATTCATATACGCTTGCTGTGGTTGATTCGTATACATTTGCTGCGGCTGACTCATATGCGGTTGTTGTGGTTGATTCATTTGTGGTTGTTGCGACTGATCCATGTGCGGTTGCTGTGGTTGATTCGTATACGCTTGTTGCGACTGATTCGTATACGCTTGTTGCGGTTGATTCCCAAACGACACTTCAAATGGTTGATAATAATTTTGGTTTCCATAATGAGGCTCGAAAGGATACATATTATATCGTAAATATGTATCCTCATTATATTGGTACATATTTTGCTGTGCATATGGATTTGCTTGCTGATATACATTAGGTTGTTGAAACATGCATTCTCTCCTCCTTCGCATAAGTTTCTACATATAGAATATGTACCTATAAAATAAAATGTGTAACGGAGTACCTGTCTTTTTTTGTCGGAAGTTTAAATTTTTAAAAAAATTAGAAAGTAAACCCTTCCATGCTATGATAATAAGGAAGAAGATTCTCATGGGGGAGGAATCAACATGGTATTAGGGGATTTAAAACAAGCGTTTTCTCAAAAAAAGGGGTATTACACAGAAAATTCGAATGAACTGTTAGACTTTGCAAGACATTGTTATCTTGAAGGAAAAGTATGCATATCAGATTACCGAACATTAATACGAGAGTTAGAAATAAACGGTGCAACAAAACCTACAACAGTGACAGAGGCATAAAGTGAAACTTTAATCAGTGGGGGTTTTGTTCATCCCCCACTGATTATTAGCCTTCACCAATCGGGCTTTTACGGGCAGTTGATCTCCCACCTAACTTCATTGTTTCAGCCGAGTTTTGAGGTGGGAGTCTTACTGCCCGTTAACGCGGGATAAAAAAACAAGAGGGTTTTCCCTCTTGTTATTTACATTGATCTACGATATTTTGCAAAGTATACGAAATAGCTTGATGAGTTTCAAAGAAACGTTTGCCTTTTCCCTTATTAACAAAACATTGTAGCACATTAGTTTGTAAATTATCATACACTTGATCAATTTGTTGTACATGTATATACTTAGGTCGCTCTTCCTTTATCCACCTATAAGCTAATTCTTTCCACATCTCTAACTCCGCATCTACAATATCAACAAATGGCTTCATATCCTTATAAAAATCGTATTCAGCCATCTCTCTTTTTTTCACATTCGCTTCATCATTATACTGCATTAACTTCTCCGAAGACTGGATTAATGCTTCATGTCCCATTTTGTTCCCACCTTATTATGCACTCACTACGACGTTTTGAAATGTCTTTACCCAGCTCCCTTTTTCTTCGTGATGCACTAATTTATTTTCCATATGTTCTATATGCATTTCTGTTATTTCTATCTTATTGCATATTTTTTCACCTTTATCCTTCAATGCATGATTCATTCTAATCCCAATCTTCATTTCCAGCAAATCGAGAGAACTTAACATTTGATCCATTTTTTTCATAACATCTTCCTTCTGAACCATCGCCATATTTAAAACGCCCCCTTCTTTGCCTTTCCTTTGTCATGTAATTTCGCCGATTGATTACTTACTCCTTCTCACATGACAAAACTAGTTGATATTCGTCAAAGAAATCATTTAGTATGCCATTTTTAGAAATGGTAACAATACAAAAAGGAGGTGTATTACGATGACAAAAAATAAAAACGAAAAAAAGAAAAAGCAAAACAAACAACAAAACAAACCTGAGACTGGTAATCCAAAGCTTGATGGTCCAAATTTCCCCGCTACATAAAGTGAAACTTTAATCAGTGGGGTTTTGTTCATCCCCCACTGATTATTAGCCCGCACCAATCGGGTGTTTACGGACAGCAGGGCTTCCACCTACATTCTTTGCTCCAGCCAAATTTTGAGGTGGGAGTTTTACTGTCCGCAAATAGCGGGATAAAAAGACACTTTAACCAAAGTGGCTTTTACAAACAACTATTTTCTAGTCTACCTTACCTCTTCGCTTTCGATAAGTGTTGAAGTTAAAGTCGTACTGCTGGCAAATAGCCGATTAGAAAGTAACTTGTTGTAGAGCATATTACTTTTAATAAAGAAGTCCCGCCGTCATTTAAGAAGGCGGGACTTCTTTATTATATCATGAACTCATCTATTCTTTTAACAAAACTACTTAATATAGAAAGAGTATGTATTTGCTCCCTCTTCTTTCTATACCATTCTGTTATATTAATTTCCCCCTTAGGTTTTTCAAGTAAAAATAATGAATCTATTTCCAACCCTTCACTAAACCAATCTTTTTCAATTAATTTTTCATGAGTGACAATAGAATACACTTCCCGAAGAGCCGGCGTACATGATTTTCTAATTCCCCTTATATTACATTCATAATCCATTCTTGACCCTGTATGCCTAGTTTGCACTGCAAATTTATAAAAAGAAGACTTATACTTTGAATGAAATAGTAACCAAGCTAATTGCTTCCCCAGTTCTATACGTTTTTGCAACGTTTCAAATTGATAAACTGAAAATCCATACATTCCCCCTTCCACCGTTGGAAAAATAACTGCACTAACATGAAATATTTCTTGAAATTTGAACAGTGCAGTATCAAATACGTGTTTTTGAAAGTATGCATTCTCAATTACTGGTTTTTGAATTTTATTTTGTTCATTAATAATAAGTGCCGTCATAAGCCTATTTATATCTTTTTTCTCCCAAAACGCGACCCATTCTTTTTCCATAAAAATTGATATGTTGAAAAATTGTAACAAATGGAAGAGCGGCGCACATCTCTTTTTACTTTCCTCATACAGTAATAGTTGAGGAAATGCATCTAAGAAAATGAGCCAATTGGCTTTCTCATACAAAAGAAATAATCGTCTCTTAACTGTTTGAGATAAAAGATTAGAATAATATTCTCCTTCTAAATCTGTCATGTTCCATCCCCCATTCCTTGAAACCATACTCGCTAAAAAAGACCATCTAATTTCTCTATTTCTCAAATAATATTCTTGGTAAGATTGTGTACGTGAAATATTATCTACGTTAGCTACATCCGTGCTCTCCTTAATATTAAGAACTATAGCTTTTTCCTCTTCTGTACAAAAAATATCATTACGGGTCTGTTTAATTTTTTCGTAATCATTCCATCGAAACATGAATAAGTCACCATACCTTTCTTGAAAAAGGTCACATCTTTTTTCATTTTTTGATATAATCACCTTTGTAAGTAATTCTTATCAAGTTGGGAGTGGACAAAATATGACCATTCGTTACCCAAATGGAAAAAGGTACGATCAAGCTTCACAACCTCATAAAACACCAATAAAAAAACATACTTACAGTAATAGAGGTATGTCCCTTGAAGAGGAATTGAATGAAACCAATCAATATTACTTAACCCATAATATTGCGTGCGTACATAAAAAACCTACACCTCTTCAAATTGTAAAAGTAGATTACCCCGCTCGAAGTGCTGCAGTGGTAAAAGAAGCGTATTTCAAACAACCTTCTACAACAGATTACAACGGTGTATACAAAGGGAAATACATCGATTTTGAAGCGAAAGAAACTAAAAATAAAACCAGTTTTCCACTTCAAAACTTCCACCTTCATCAAATTGAACATATGAAGCAAGTAGTCGCTCATAATGGAATTGCATTTGTTATTATTAAATTTACACTTTTTGATGAATTTTATTTATTAGATGCAAAACATATTATTGCATTTTGGAATCGTCAAAATACTGGTGGACGTAAATCGATTACAAAACAAGAAATAGAAGAGCATGGGTCTTTATTATCATGCGGTTATCACCCTCGAATTGATTATATCCGCGTACTAGACACGGTTTATTTTTCGTGATAGAGTCATCACTAAGGCTCTTTTTTCGACTTTTGGGGGAGAGAATGAAAGGTAGGAGAAAGTATAATGTCAGATAATTATCGTTCTCGTACAGAACGAAATCATGTAAAAAATCAAACGAAAGAAACAAATAATAAAGAAGAAAAACCAAAGAAAAAAGGTTCCTTTTTCAAGAGATTTCTTATAGGTTGTCTACTTCTTGGTATCGTCGGTCTCGTAGCTGGCGTTTCGGCCTTCTTTGTTATGGTAAAGGACGCTCCAAAACTAGACAAATCAAAGCTAGTCAATCCTTTATCAACAAAATTCCTTGATAAAAACGGGAATTTCTTCTATGAATACGGTGCTGAAAAACGAACCCATGTTACATACGATCAAATTCCAAAAGTAATTGAAAGTGCATTCCTTGCGACTGAGGATGCTCGTTTCTACGATCATAATGGAATTGATTTTAGACGTACTGGAATGGCAGTCATGGAAAATGTCACTGGTGGTTTTGGATCACAAGGTGGTAGTACGATTACACAGCAAGTAGTTAAAAACTATTTTCTAACGATGGACAAAACTGCAAAAAGAAAAGTGCAGGAATGGTACTTATCTTATAAGTTAGAGCAACAGTACTCAAAACATGAAATTTTAGAAATGTACTTAAATAAGATTAACCTTGGTAATCGCTCTTACGGTATTTCAACAGCAGCAAAAAAATATTACGGCAAAGATTTAAAAGACATACAACTACACGAAGCTGCAATGCTCGCTGGTTTACCCCAAGGTCCTAACATTTATGATCCAACAAAACCAGATAACGTTGATAGAGCAACGAAACGTCGTAATATCGTATTAACATTAATGAACCGACACGGGTATATAACTAAACAAGAAATGAATGATGCAATGCAAATCCCTGTAACACAAGGACTTCTTCCATCTTCAGAAGTGACTGAAATGAAGTATCAGGCATTTATAGATGCTGTTGTAAAGGAAGTTGAAAAAGAATACCCTGATATAAATATCGGTTCAGACGGTTTAACGATTCATACAACACTTGATCAAGATGCTCAGGATTACGCTGAAAAAATTATGGATGGGAATCTCATCAAGTATCCAAACGATCAATTCCAAGGATCATTCGTATTTATGGATACTCAGTCTGGAGAAGTTCGAGCAATCGGCGCTGGTCGTAAAGAAAGTAAGTCTACTTTCAAAGGTCATAATATGGCAGTTGATTTAAAACGCCAAGTTGGTTCAACAATGAAACCAATTTTCGACTATGGTCCTGCAATTGAAAACCTTCAATGGTCTACTTATCATCAATTAAATGACTCTGAATATACTTACTCTGATGGCACAAAGATTAAAAATGCTACAGGTAATTTTAAAGGTGACGTTTCACTTCGTGAAGCATTGAAGAAGTCATTAAACATCCCGGCTTTAAAAACAGCTCAAGCAGTCGGTATTCCTAAGGCACAAGAGTTTGCTGAAGGTTTAGGAATGACGTTTAAAGATGGGAAAGCATATGAATCTACTGCAATCGGTAGTAATGAAGGCTCTCCGTTAGATGTCGCTGGAGCTTATGCAGCATTTGGAAATGACGGTGTTTATAATAAACCTCACTTCGTAAAAGAAGTCATCTTCCCAGACGGGAAAAAGAAAAGCTTTAAACCGAAAGAACAACGTGCAATGCACGACCATACAGCTTACATGGTTACTGATGTTCTTCGTGACGTAGTAAAACCTGGTTCTGGCGGTACAGGGCCAACAGCATATGTTTCTGGATTCGACGTTGCTGGTAAAACAGGAACACAAAACTTTGATGCAAAAGATATAAAAAAATATGGCATCCCAGCTGATGCGAACAGAGATAGCTGGTTCGCTGGATATACACCACAATATACGATGGCTGTGTGGACTGGTTACGAAAAGAATGGTCCAGAAAATTACATTAGCGATCGTTATACTAAAATTGCACAACAAATGTTCCAAGTAATGATGAGCAAATTCGCTACAGATAAATCTCGTTTCGAACGTCCTTCTTCTGTTCAAGAAATAAACGGAGAATTGTACGTAAAAGGTGCGAAAAAAGATGCAGTTAAACAAATTAAAGTAGATCCACCTAGTGGCCTTAATGTCGCTTTCGATGGCGCTAGCACAGTGACACTGAACTGGTCTGGACCATCATCAGATGTTGATGCATACGCAGCAAGCTATAAAGCTACTGACGGTTCTAGTGGTAGCTTATCAGTAAGCGGTACGACAGCTACTCTTGGTGGTATTAAACCAGGTGTTACTTACAGTTTCTCTGTAGTAGCGAAAAAGGGTACTGGAACAAGCCCTGCAGTTGGTGCATCCTTCACTGCCCCTGGCGGAACTCCAGATGCTAAAAAAGCTGACGAAGAGGCCCTGAAAAAGGCCAATGAAGATAAACTAAAACAAGAAGAAGCTACAAAAAAAGCTGAAGAAGATCAGCGTAAGCAACAACAGCAACAACAGCAACAACAGCAGCAACAGCAACAACAGCAACAACAACAGCAACAACAACAGCAACAACAACAGCAACAACAACAACAACAACAACAACAACAACAACAACAACAAGAACAACAACGTAAACAGCAAGAAGAAGCTCAAAAGAAAGCTGCTGAAGAAGAGGCTAAGAAGAAGGCTGAAGAAGAAGCTAAGAAAAAAGCTGAAGAAGAAGCTAAGAAAAAAGCTGAAGAAGAAGCTAGAAAAAAAGCTGAAGAAGAGCAGCACCAACAGAATACCGGAGGAGATACACCTCACGCAGACGGAGATGTTGTTACAGCAGAGTCTTAATAACAAAAAAGAAGTCCTTACTCTTAACGAGAAAAGGACTTCTTTTTTGTTATCATTTTCTTAACATGTAGCTTTTCTATTTCAATATACAACTGTGCTAATTGAATATACGAATGATAATTACTCGGTTTCTTTATAATAAATGAGTATCGTTCTATAAAATTAACAGGTTGTGCTTCCAATTTATTCGTATTTACTTGTATCTCATACAAACTATGAACAGGCTTCTCATTTAGCCAATATACAATCGATAGCAAGTGTGCTGCAAAAAGAATCATCGGACCCTCAGCTTCTTGTTTTTTTCGGTTTCGAAATAGTGTAGCAATTTCTTCATGCCTGCTTTTCCATATATTTAACACCGCTGGAATACTTGTTTCAATTTCATTCCATGGCTCATATTTTCTTTCAATATCAAATATAAAGTAAGTATTTTGTATTATCTCTTCAAAAGATTGGTCTGTGTGATACGTAATCGAATTTGCACTCTCTTTAAAAAATGGTACGCACCGAAACTCTTTCGGTATTTCTATAACTCGCTCCATCCTTTATTTCCCCTTCATTCGTTTCTTTCCTTCGCGACATATTTCTAGTAATCGACACTCTTCACATTGTGGTCGCTGCGCCTTACAGTAATAACGTCCGAAGAAAATCATACGGTGGTGTGTAACTCCCCACTCATCCATTGGAATTTTCTTCATCAATGTCTTTTCCACTTCTAACACAGAATCTTTCCATCTACAAATTGCTAACCGTTTACTCACTCTCTCTACATGCGTATCAACAGCAATCGCTGGAATCCCAAACGCTACCGAAACAACTACATTCGCTGTCTTTCTCCCTACTCCTGGTAATTTCGTCAGCTCATCACGGTCTTCTGGAACTTTCCCGTTATAATCATCTAGTAACATCCGGCACAATTTTTGAATATTTTTCGCCTTATTTCTAAACAATCCAATAGAACGTATATCTTGTTGTAATTCTTCTAAAGACACACTTAAATAATCTTCTGGTATTTTATATTTTTGAAATAAGTTTTTCGTCACTTTATTCACAAGTGCATCTGTGCATTGTGCAGATAATGCCACTGCGATTACAAGTTCAAATGGATTATCATGAATTAATTCACAATGCGCTTCTGGATACATATCCGCCATTGTATCTAAACAATAACGAATTTGCGTTTTGTTCAACATATCTTTCCTCCTACACTACTGCTCCAACCAATTATAAAAAGGCACTTTCCCAGTAAATTTCGTCTCTTGTTTTGTCGTTTGTTGTGTGCGTTGTTGATTCGCTCTAAATTTCTGGCCTTGATTTTGCGCTTGATCTACCGTTTTAATTCCGTTCTTTTTCCACTCAAACAAAATACGATCAATATACCGGAAATTAAGTTTACCACTCATAACAGCTTCACGAAGAGCCGCTTGAATTAAATTCGGATGGTGTTGATCTTGATCTTCCCACATCCCTAATGTTTCACATTCAAATGGCGAAAGTGGTCTTCCGAATTCTTTTTCAAATACTGTATATAAATTTACTTGAATTTGTTTTTGTTCTTTTTGCTCTTCCTCTATAGATTCATTCATTAAAAAGTGCAATATTTTTTCCCACAGTGGTTGTAAAGAATAACTTTCACACATCATCGCTTCAGATCTTCGTCCACCTTCTAGTGCTAAAAAACCTTTTTGGATTAAAGTCTGAATCACTTCCATGCATTTCATTTCTGTTATCGTCATCCGTTCTGAAATCTCTGAAGGAGTCGGGAACGAATTACCTGATTCTAAAAATGTGTGTACATGAAGTACTACCATAAATTCCGTCTCATTTAAACCTAGCTTTTTATAATGCATCATAAGCAATTTAGGAATCGCTATGCTTCCCTGTTCAAACCATTGTAACATCATTTTCTTTTTCATCACCAAACACCTCGTTCTCTAGTATAACACACCTTTAGCCATTTCTTTTTGCCACAATTCGTCAAAAAAACCTCCCTATATATAGGGAGGTTTTTTGCCATTTACTACAAGAAACAGACGATTAAGCCTGTACTTTACTTTTCATGAACGTATGAATTCGTTCTAATGCTTTCTCAACTTGCTCAAGAGATGTCGCATACGATAATCGAACGTTATTTGGTGCACCAAATCCTGTACCTGGAACAAGAGCCACCTTTTCTTCTTCTAATAATGCTTTTGCCCACTCATCAACTGTATCATACCCAGCTAACGCTACGGCTTCTTTTACATTTGGGAATAAGTAAAAAGCACCTTGTGGCTTAATGCAAGTGAAACCAGGAATTTGAATTAATTTATCATAAATAATGTTCAATCTTTCTTCAAACGCTTGACGCATTGTTTCTACAGGTTCTTGTGAGCCTGCATACGCAGCAATTGCACCGTATTGAGCAATTGAAGTAGGGTTTGACGTACTATGACTCGCTAAGTTCGTCATCGCTTTAATAAGCTGCTTATTTCCTGCTGCATATCCAATACGCCAACCTGTCATAGAATGTGATTTAGATACACCATTAATAATAAGTGTTTGTTCTTTTAATACATTAGAAAGCTGGGCAATTGAAGTATATTCCGCATCACCATAAATTAATTTTTCATAAATCTCATCTGAAACGATTAAGATATCATGCTCTAAACATACTTCTCCAAGCTGTTGTAATTCTTCTTTGCTGTAAATCATCCCTGTTGGATTGCTCGGTGAATTAATAATAACAGCTTTCGTTTTCTCTGTAATTGCCTCACGCAGCTGCTTTGCTGTAATTTTGTACTCATTGCCTTCTAGACCTTCTACATAAACTGGCTTACCACCAGCAAGCTTTACTTGCTCAGGATAACTTACCCAATAAGGAGTTGGGATGATAACTTCATCTCCTTCATCAAGTAACACTTGGAATAATGTATATAATGCATGCTTGGCACCATTACATACAATAATTTCAGATGGATCATACGCAATTCCTTGATCACGAGTAAACTTCTTCACAATTTCTTGTTTTAACGCTTGTAATCCACCTGTTGGTGTATATTTCGTATGTCCTTCTAACATCGCTTTATGCGCAGCATCCATAATATGTTTTGGCGTATTAAAGTCAGGTTCTCCTGCTCCTAATCCAATTACATCATGACCTTCTGCTTTTAATGCTTGTGCCTTTGCTGTAATTTCTAAAGTTGCAGATGGTGTTAAAGCAGCTACTCGCTTTGCTAATTTCATTTGTAGTTCCCCCTACATCTATTTTTCAATGCTGTAGTGTCCAGCATAAACCCCATTTTGAAACTCTAAATAGTAATACGTATAACGATCTTCCTGATCAATATATGTAATTTCCCACAATGGAATATCGTTTTGAGCACCTAATTTTACTTTTATAATTTCTTTTGGTTTCGGCTTCGGCTCAGCACCTTCTCCTGTAGCTTGTTCAGCCAATTTTTGCAAAGCTTCTTTTTTAGAAATACCTTCGCTCTTTTTCTTCACAAGGACATTTCCTTTTTTATCAGGCACCCAAACGATAAGTTGTTCTCCTTTTTCATCTGTACCTTGTACGACTGTATATGAAGATTTTCCGTTATAATAATCAACGGTATTTACCTTTGTAAGCTTTGCCTTTTCTTTCGCAATTTCTACAGACTTTGACTCTTTTGGAATTTTCTTTTCCATCGCTTTATTATAAACATATGCCCCATATATTCCGCTAGCAACGATAACGATAATGATTGTAAAGATCCACTTTTTCATTGTATCACTACGTTCTGTAAATCGTAAATACAGCTGTTTCTTTATCTTTTTCGTCTAATGCTAATCCGAACATGAGGTCCTGCTCTTTTAACGTACGATTCAAACCATCAACAATTTTATACAAGTCAGACGAATATTTAATACGCGTCGTTGATAGGACTTCGATTTTCTTATCCATGAAAAAACTCCTCCGTTACACAAAAATTTCTAATTATAGAAGAACGCAATGCGGTTACAATAAGAGTACATTCTTTACAACCCCTGCTTCATCACCCATCTATTATAGCAGGACATGTACAGCAAAAAAAGGTTTCAAATCGAAAAGCAATATATTTTGTATACAAGAAGTAAGAAAAATAAAATTCCTCCTACCCACATTTTTTACGCCTGAAGTTTAAATGTACTTCAGGCGTATTTTTCTTCCAATTTTATTCATTTGACGATTCTTCTAACTGTACTAACAATTCTTCTAACGGTCCTTCATAGAGCGGTACAGTTGGGATTGATTGTAAAAATCGTTTTCCATAGGAAGAACTTGTCAAACGACGATCTAATACAAATACAGTTCCCGTATCTGTATTTGTTCTAATAAGACGACCAAACCCTTGTTTGAAACGCAAGATTGCTTGCGGGAGCGCCAACTTATCGAATACGTCTTCTCCTTGATTTTTTAACCACTCTCCTTTTGCTTCCATCATCGGCTGATGAGGAGGGGTAAAAGGCAGACGGACAATGACAAGACAGCTTAGGGCATCTCCAGGTATATCTATCCCTTCCCAAAAACTACTTGTTCCTAACAAAATCGATTTGTCGAACTCCTGGAATTTGCGGATTAGACGACTTCGGCTCTTATTATTCACACTTTGCGTTAATAATAAATATCCTTCTAATGTCTCATCATTTTTCAAATTCGTATACGCTTCTTTCAACATTTCATACGAAGTGAATAAAACGAGCATTCTACCTTTTGTAGCTTTCGCTATTTTCGCAATATGTGCCGATATAGACTCAATATATTCTTCATTACTTGCTTTCTTAATAAAAGGTACATCCGTTGAAACCATTAATTTCATTTGCTCTTCAAAACGGAATGGTGATGGAACCTTTAATGTATTGGGAGCAAAATCATGTAAACCTAGCTCCTCTTTTATATAGTCGAATGAATCATTAACTGTTAACGTTGCTGATGTGAAAATAACACTCTTTTTCTGGGTTAAAAATTCATCAGCAAATCTTTCACCAATATGAACAGGCTGCGCATATAGAACTGTTGAATGAATCGTTCCCTTCGTTTCAGTCTCCATCCATGTCACGTATGAATTTTTTTCTAAAATGAGTAATTGTAAAGATTGTGCCATCTTTCTCAACAACTCAATTAAATGCATAAATTCACCTGTAACGACATGCATCTCCCATTCTAATTTACTTTGCAATATTTCAGCTTGCTTCTCAAGTGTAGTCAATAACTTTCTTACATCATACACAAATCGATTTGTTAACTCGGTAATGCTATCCCATAACTTACCTTTCTCTACTTCCGTGTTATATCGATAAATGAGTGGCATATTGCTCATCCCTTGTTCCTGCTTTGTTTGTTTAAATACGAAAGTCCGTAACATTTGAAATAGTTCATCCGCATCAAATTTCAATTCCTTCAAACTATGACTCACCATACGGAAAGTCGAACGCGATGCTTGCTCTGATTTTTTCATCATTTTATATACTTTAGAAAGTACATCATCTGTTTCTAGCGTACCAAGACGAGATAAAGCTAATTGAAAATACATGCATGAGAACTGTTCACCTAATGTTCTACTCGCCGCTTCCTCGATATGATGAGCTTCATCAAAAATAATATGTTCACATGAAGCAAATAGTGGTTCTTCACTTGAAAAATCTTGAAATAATAACGCATGATTTGTAATAACGATATCTGCAAATAATGCTTTATTCTTTGCTCTTTGATAAAAACAACGACTATACCAGTTGCTTTGCATCCCGCCTGGACTATGTACATCACTACAAATACGGTTCCAAAGTAACTTGCCGCCCTCAGGAATATTCAATTCATCACGATCGCCAGTTTCCGTTTGCAATAACCACACTAAAATTTTTGCCTTTGTGAGTGCCATATCATAATTTTTCTCTTCCTCTTGCAAAGCATATTCAAATTTGTGTAGACAAAGGTAATGCTTTCTTCCTTTCAGAAGAGCTACTTCAAATGAAAATGGCATTATTTTCTTTAATAAAGGAATTTCTTTTTCTAGTATTTGTTGTTGCAATTGTACAGTTTGTGTACTTATAATGACAGGTTCTTCTTTTTTCTTTGCGAAATAAATACTTGGAAGTAAATATGCAAGCGTCTTCCCCGTACCTGTTCCTGCTTCAATCAGTGAAAACCTAGAATCTCTTAGCGCTGTATATATTTCCTTCATCATAATTTGTTGGCTTTCTCTTTTTTCAAACTTTGGCATATTCAATTCAAGTTTATCGATTGTCTTATGTAAGAAAGCATCAAATTTAGATGAGTATGTTTCACTGAGGCTTAAAGAATAATTCCGCTTTCGAAGCGCAATATTTCGATACACCTCACACTCCTCTGCCTCTTCTTTACCATGCATCATTTTCTTTAAAATATTTTCAGAAAGTACATCAGCTATATCACTTTGGAAAACATCACTTAATTCATAAAGCGATTGTAATGTGACAAGTGGTAACTTTTCAATTTCACTTAAAAATTGTAAAAACAACTCCGCTGTTGCAAGAGCATCACTATCCGCACGATGTGGTTGATCGTGCTCTAGTTCATGCTGCTTAGCTAAATCACGTAATTTATAACTATCAGCTGTTGGCAAAAGAATTTGCGCCAATTCAACTGTATCAATTTTAGGACAATGTACTTCTGTATATCCAGCCTGCCTTAATTCTTCATTTAAAAAATTCCAATCAAAGTGAACGTTATGTGCAACAAAAGCCGCACCTTGTAATAGCTCAACAATCATCGGGGCTACATCTCGAAATAACGGGGCTTGTTTTACAAGATTTTCATCAATCCCAGTTAATTCTGTAATAAATAGGGGAATCTCTCTCTTCGGATTAATAAAAGATGAAAAAATCTCTAATACCTCTCCATCTTCCACTACCACAGCTGCAATTTGGGTGATTTTATCCTTCCCATCCTTCCAGGAGTTCCCTGTCGTCTCTAAATCAACAACGACATAACGCTTACTCATATATGTAACACCTCAATTTCTTACCTATCAAACACAAAAATTATATAATGTTACTATACCACGTTTTACCTCATCTTAATGAAAAGATGCACAAAAAAGCTATCTCCTTAATTAGAGATAGCCTTCCTACTTATAATATCGTGCCAGCTTTTTCAGCACCTAACATTTCAATAATTTGATTATCATCGTCTAATACTGCAATTTTCGGCTCTTGTTTATGAATATTTTCTTCTGCAACTAAACCATAGCAAATAATAATAACTTTATCACCCGGTTGTACAAGCCTTGCAGCTGCACCATTTAAACACACAACACCGCTACCGCGCTCTCCTTTAATAACATATGTCTCTAAGCGAGCTCCATTGTTGTTATTTACAATTTGTACTTTTTCATTTTCTACAATATTTACCGCATCCATTAAATCTTCATCAATTGTAATACTACCTACATAATTTAAATTTGCTTCTGTTACAGTTGCACGATGTAACTTCGCTCTCATCATTGTGCGAAACATAGATGCTCCCCCTTATTTCCCCATTAATGTTATATTGTCAATTAATCGTACATTTTCAAACTTAACCGCAATCGCTAAAATGATTCTTCCTTCAATTTTATTTATTGCTTTTAATGAAGGATATGCATATAAATCAGCATAATCTACAGTGCCTTTCGTATACTTCTCAATATGCTCTTTCACAAGATTCATAATGATTTCCGGATTACGTTCGCCTGCCTCAATTCGTTCTTTCGCTATACATAGACTGCCGTATAAATGAGGAGCCTCTTCACGTTCTTCTAGTGATAAATACACATTACGAGAACTTTTCGCTAATCCATCTTCTTCCCTTACAATATCAACTGGTACGATCGTAACGGGAATATTAAAATCAGTTACGAATCCTTCAATTACAGCTACTTGCTGTGCATCTTTCATACCGAAATAAGCACGCGTTGGCAATGTAATATTAAATAGTTTCATTAGTACAGTCGCCACACCAGCGAAATGACCAGGTCTTTGTTTGCCACATAATACGTCGGTACGCTTCACAACTTCTACTGTTGTCGTTTGTTCTGCGGGATACATCTCTTCTACACTCGGATAAAATAAATAATCAACACCATTTTCTTTTGCTACATTTTCATCTCTATCAATATCACGTGGGTATCGATCTAAATCTTCATTTGGTCCAAATTGTAGTGGATTTACAAATACACTTAAAACTACAATTTCATTTTCTTCCCTTGCCTTACGTAGTAACGTAGCATGCCCTTCGTGTAAATACCCCATCGTTGGAACAAAACCGATACTTTTTCCACTTGCATGCAGTTCGTTTGTAATTTGCTGCATCTCTTGCACTGTAGTTATGATTTTCATTATTGTTTTCCTCCGTATAACGCTAAGCACTCTTCCTCTTTCATTGTGAATGAATGTTTTTCTTCAGGAAATTGCCCTGTCTTTACTTCAGTAACGTATTGCGAAATCCCTCGCACAATCTCCTCTTGAACAGACGTATATTGCTTCACAAATTTCGGAACACGATTTACGCCGTACGAGATAAGATCGTGGTATACAAGAACTTGCCCATCTACTTTTTGTCCTGCTCCAATTCCGATTGTAGGAATTGTTAACTGCTCTGAAATAAGTTCTGCTAATTGCATTGGCACACATTCTAGCACAAGTGCTATCGCACCAGCTTCCTCACATTTCTTTGCATCTTCTATTAATTTTTTTGCACTTTCAGCATCTTTCCCTTGTACTTTATACCCACCTAGCACTCCTACAGATTGAGGAGTTAAACCTAAATGCGCCACAACGGGAATTCCCGCATTCGTTAAGTAGTGAATAGTTGATATAACTTCTCCAGCACCTTCTACCTTTAATGCATGTGCCCCGCTCTCTTGAACAATGCGACGTGCATTAATCATCGTATCTTGTAATGAGACATGATAAGACATAAATGGCATATCAGTTACAATAAACGTCTCTTTCGCTCCGCGGCGTACAGCTTTCGTATGATGAATCATATCCTCTACTGTTACTGGAACTGTTGAATCATACCCAAGTACAACCATTCCTAGAGAATCACCCACTAAAATCATATCGACTTTAGCTTCTTCTGCTAATTTAGCAGATGGATAATCATACGCCGTTAGCATTGTAATCGGCTCACCTTGCTCTTTCATTTTCAAAAAATCTGTTTTTGTTTTCAAAAACTACTCCTCCTTTATGCAGGAGAGAGGAGATGGCCGAAATCATATAAAAAACCCCTCTGGCCATAAAAGGGCAGAAGGGTTGTGTGTTAGTCGGCATTATTCATCCCTCTGTCCCAGTCCATTATTGGATCAAGGCAGAATCCAAATTATTATTTTTTCATACTGCGTAAAATAATGGTGCAGTTCGCTTTGATACTGCCCATATTCGAACTAATTATAGCAAACTCTGAAAAGGAATTGCTACATTTTTTCGAAAAAATAATTTTTTATCCCTATTACGGTATGTGAAATTTATTAGTATCTAAATGACAAAAAGAAGCTCCAAAATAGGAACTTCTTTTACTTAATTTCTATATCAGCAGAATGAATGTGGTGCACTTGTCCTTGATGATCCTCAAGTAACAATACACCATCCTCCGTAATTCCTTTTGCTAGCCCATTAATAGTTTCCTTCATCGTTCGAGCTGTAATTTCTTTTCCGATACTTACTGCGTAACTTTCCCAAAGAATTTTAATAACAGAGAAGCCATTTTTTAAATACTCTTCATACAATTTCTCTAGTTGCAAGAAAATTTGTTGCATAAGTTCCGCACGAACAATCGGCTTACCCGATTCAATTGCTAATGAAGTTGCAATTTGCTGAATTTCCTCATCAAAATGTTCTTGTTTCTGATTTGCATTAATGCCAATTCCCATAATAACAGCATTAATTTTATCTGGATCAGCTTGCATCTCCGTTAATATACCGACAGCTTTTTTACCTTGAATTAAAATATCATTCGGCCATTTAATCCCTACGTTTACACCGGTACATTTTTCAATTGCTTGCGCTACGCTAACAGCTGCTAATAAAGTAAGCTGTGGTGCATGATGAACTGGAATCGAGGGACGCAAAATAATACTCATCCAAATTCCTGTTCCTTTTGGGGAATACCATTTTCTACTTAAACGTCCTCTACCTGCTGTTTGTTCTTCAGCAACGACAATTGTTCCCTCTTCTGCGCCTTCATAAGCAAGTCTCGCTGCAATATGCTGAGTAGACTCAACCGATTCTTCAAAATAAACCGTTCTACCGATACGCTCTGTTTGTAATCCTAATTGAATCTCATTCGCAGTTACTTTATCTGGTTTACTAGCAATTCGGTACCCTAAGCGGCGTACAGCTTCTAGTTCATACCCTTCATTACGAAGGTCCTCCATATGCTTCCATACAGCGGTTCTCGAACAACCAAGTTTGTCACTAAGTATTTGACCAGATACAAATGCACCATCTGCTTCAGAAAAAACTTGTAATAACTGCTTTCTTATAGTAGATTGCATCTTTGTAGCCACTCCCTTATATCCTCTTTCTTATTAACTAAATCTCCTTGTACGATTGCTTCTTCAATATTTTGAAGCATTTCGGCAACCCACGGACCTGGCTTTTTATCTGTCCAGCTTAATAAATCATTACCAGTCACATTCATTTCTTGACGATTTTTTATCGGCAATGCATGAAATAATGATTGTACTTGCTTAACAGACGCACTATTATAACTTTCTATTATCGCTTCATATACTCTTTCCGCCATCTCAGCGATGCGAATCCCAGTTTTATAAAGAAGGATTGTATCCCACTCCTTCTCCTTTCTAGAACGAATTGCTAATAAAACCGCTACGATATCTTTAATCTTTTTATTCGAGAACTTCCATTGACGCAAAAAGACAGATGGATGCTCTTCTCCGATACAATATAAGAAAAATGCCCACGCCTCAACGTCTGTTTCGAAAGAATCCCATTTATACTGCGTAGCTTTCAAGAGTCTTTCTTCTGACATTTGCAAATATGGCAGATGAGAAAATAGCTTAGTTTCTACTAACTCTTGAAGACCATTCACACAATATGTACCGGTCAACAATTTTTCAAATTCAACTGTAATTCTTTCAATCGCTATATGTTCGAGCAAATGCCCATACGTTTCAATTGCTTGTTTCGTCTTTATTTCCAAAGAGAAACCTAACGTACTTACGAACCGAATACCACGCATCATTCGCAGTGCATCTTCTTGAAAACGGTCTGCAGCATCTCCAACCGTTGTAATTTCCTTCAGACGAATCGCTTCTTTCCCAGCAAATAAATCAACCATTTCGCCTTCCTCTGTCATTGCAATTGCATTCATCGTGAAATCACGTCGTTTTAAATCCTCTTCTAATGAACGGACAAATTGAACACTACTAGGTCTTCGAAAATCTTCATATTCGCTTTCTGTTCGAAAAGTAGTTACCTCATACGGTTCACCATTTTCTACAACAATTACAGTTCCATGCTCAAGACCAACCGGAACATGTCTTGGGAAAATAGCCATTACTTCTTCTGGTAAAGCAGATGTTGCGATATCGATATCTCCAATCGGTCTATCGATAATAAGATCGCGTACACTTCCACCAACGAAGTAAGCCTCATGTCCGTGCTGTTTTAACATCTCAATAATTGAACTAGCTTTTTTAAATCTTTCCATTCTTGTCATCCCTTAGTATGTCATAATAAATCGCCTCATACTGTGAAACGATTTTTTCCGAACGAAACTGCTCATATACAGATTTCATCGCTCGCTCTCCCATATTACGGTGAAGTTCTTCATTTTCTAGTAGCTGAATTGCTTGCTTAGCTATTCCGTCTGTATCTCCAACTTCACATATATATCCTGTTTCACCATGTTGAATGACCTCTGGAATGCCCCCAACCCTCGTTCCGATACTAGGCACACCACACGCCATCGCTTCTAATATAACAAGACCAAAACTTTCCTTTTCTGATAAAAGTAGCATTAAATCACTCATCGCAAGAAGCTCTGCAACATTATCTTGCTTTCCTAGGAATAAGACACGTTCCTCAATATGTAAACTTTTCACCAATTGTAAAATAGTACAGAACTCTGGTCCATCACCAACAAGAAGCAATTTCGCATCTACTTCCTTTACAATTTTGGCAAATGACTGCACAACATCCTGTACACGCTTAACCTTTCGGAAATTTGAAATATGAATCAACACTTTTTCATTTTCTCGTATACCATATTCTTTTTTTAATTGAGACATATCACGTTTGAAATAAACACGTTCATCTACAAAATTGTATACCGTCTCAATTTCTTTATCTGGTTTTACAAGTTCATTTGTTTCTTCAATTAACGAATGTGACACAGCTGTAACAACATCAGATTGTTCAATACCAAAGCGAATTAAATTATTTAACGAAGGGTCGGAACCTAACACAGTAATATCCGTTCCATGTAAGGTCGTAACAATTTTAATACGCTCCCCAATCATTTGTTTTGCTAAATATGCACAAATAGCATGAGGGATTGCATAATGCACATGTAAAATATCAAGGTTTTCTCTTTGAGCAACCTCTGCCATTTTACTCGCTAATGCTAAATCGTAAGGTGGATATTGAAAAACAGAATATTGATTTACTGTTACTTCGTGAAAATAAATGTTCGGGTACACTTTATTCAACCGAAATGGTACACCCGATGTAATAAAATGAATTTCATGCCCGCGTTCCGCCAATTGCTTTCCTAACTCTGTCCCAACAACCCCAGAACCACCTACAGAAGGATAACATGTAATACCTATTTTCAATTTCATTTACATCCCCCTATTAAATCAGCATGTAATAAAACCGGTTTCTTACTCATAAATCCTTCGGCATACAGCACTCCAACTTCTTTCCCAAACATCTTCTCCCGAGCGATTACAGTTTCAACGTATCCTTCGGTTAATGGCGTCTTAACACCATCACTCCCTGTTGAAAACTGACTTTCATACGCTTCTAACGCTTCCACCTTTTTAGAAAGGTATTCACTAATATCTATACAAAAATTCGGTTTATGAAAACCATTAATCATATAATTATAAAAAGACTCTACACGGTGCGGCGGAAGTTCAGGCATATATTTACGAATTCCCGCTGAAAAGATAGCTTCTTCCACAAGTTTCGCGCAATTAGCATGGTCTGGATGACGATCTTCGTAATATGGTGCGAAAATTAGTGTTGGTTTATATGTACGAATAATCTTTACAATTTCACGTATATATTCTTCTTTCATATACAAACCACGGTCTGGCATTGCTAAATTAATTCTCGTTTTTACTCCCATAATACGAGCTGCAGCCTTTGCTTCTTCTTTTCTTAGTTCTACCGTTCCATTTGAAGAAAGATCAGCTTCTGTTAAATCGCAAATGCCTACTTCATATCCTTGCTTCGTATACTTTGCAATGGTACCTGCCATGCCGATTTCAACATCATCGGCATGAGCACCAAACGCTAATATATGTAATCCACTCATAATTGTTCCCCTCATTTTCTTAACTTTCGGTAATCTAAATCTCCCCGCTCTAATGCATGCATTAGCATTTCAGCACTTGCCATATTTGTTGCTAATGGGATGGCGTATACATCACATAAACGAAGTAACGCATTAACATCTGGTTCATGCGGCTGGGCTGTTAGTGGATCCCGGAAAAAAATCACCATATCCATCTCATTTTTTGCAATCATTGCACCAATTTCTTGATCTCCACCAAGAGGACCGGATTGATATCTTGTTACAACTAAACCAGTTGCCTCCATAATACGAAGTCCTGTCGTTCCTGTTGCAAAAAGTTCATGTTTTTCAAAAATTGGTTTATATGCGTATGCGAACGAAACCATATCATCTTTCTTTTTGTCATGTGCGATTAAGGCAATTTTCATCCGTTGTCTCCCCCTTTAGTCGATAATATTTTCTAAACCGTACACAAGATGATCAAGGTTCATTACTGTTTCAATTGATAGTTTTACACCTGACATAAATGATGCACGGTTGAATGAATCATGACGAACTGTTAACATTTGTCCATCTCCGCCGAACATTACTTCTTGGTGTGCAATAAGCCCTGGTAGACGTACGCTATGAATGTGAATACCGTCTACATTTGCACCACGTGCCCCTTCTAATTGTTCCGTTTCATTAGGGTGCCCTTGCTCTTTTGGCACACGATTTTGACGGATTAATTCTACTGTTTTTACAGCTGTACCAGATGGTGCGTCTAATTTTTGATCATGGTGTAATTCAATTACTTCAACATCTTGGAAGTACTTCGCTGCCATTTGAGAGAACTTCATCATAAGAACTGCACCAATCGCAAAGTTTGGAGCAATGATTGTTCCTACTTCTTTTTCTTTTGCATTTTCTGTTAATTGCTTTAGTTCTTCTTCAGTAAATCCAGTTGTACCAATAACTGATCGAAGTCCACGTTCAACTGCAAGTGTCACATGTTTCTTTCCAATTTCTGGTGTTGTTAAATCTAACAATACATCTGCTTCTACTTCATCTAAACAAGTATGTAAATCCGCGTAAATAGGTGCATCTAGCGCTGGCATTCCCGGTAAATCAGAAATTTTTTCTCCGCCATGCTTATAATCAATTGCTGCTACTAAATTGAAATGCGCTGTTCTTTCCATAAGAAGGACTGCTTCATATCCCATGCGTCCTCGTGGTCCAGCAATAATTACTTTAATTTCTTTCATGCGTCTTTCTCTCCCTCATCAATACGTGTCCAACGATCTTTATCACGTGTATTAAATTTATTCATTACAATGTTATGCGCTGTTTCTAAATCAATATTTAAACTATTTGCCATACAAATCATAACAAATAAAACATCTCCAAGCTCTTCCTCAACACTTCGTTCTTTCTCAGTCGTTTTCTTTGGTTTCTCACCATAATAATGATTAACCTCTCTTGCAAGCTCTCCCATTTCTTCAGTTAAACGAGCGATCATTGCAAGCGGACTAAAATAACCTTCTTTAAATTGACCGATATATGCATCTACTTCTTTCTGCATATCTTTCATCGTTTTTGCTTCCATACTAGTCACCTCTTATTCCTTCCTCTTTCATGTTAGCCAATTCATCGCGATTTGACAAATATTATTCCCTCATATCACTATTTACGACTCTTTTTAGGATAGACTATAATAAAGTGAAACTTCTTTTGCGTGATTTTTACAAAAGATCAGCCTGAACCAATCGGGTCCCTACAGCTGGTTCGCCCTTTTCTTCTTCGCTTTTCCCTCTACCAGCCGTTGGGACGGGATAAAGTGAAACTTTCTTTTGCAGTTTTTCCGCACAATATCAGGCTGAACTAATTAAGCTCTTATACCATTCTCTATTTTTACTATCAACTAGAAATAACTTATTATTATGTTCTATCGTTTAAGAGGAGCAATGCAATCATTACATAATTAGGGGGATTTCTAAATGACATCAAATTTGAAGATTCGAAATATCATTTTTATTTTAATCGGTTCCGCTATTTTTTCTTTCGGTATTGTGAATATCAATATTGAAAATCATCTTGCAGAGGGTGGATTTACCGGCATTACGCTATTATTATATTTTAAATTTTCACTTGATCCTTCCTATACAAACTTAATTTTAAACGTCCCTCTATTTTTCATTGGCTGGAAATTACTCGGCCGAACAACATTTTTATACACATTAATCGGTACATTTAGCGTCTCTTTATTCCTTTGGGTGTTTCAGCGCTACGAGGTTCTCAACTTACATTTAAACTTGCAAAATGATATGACACTGGCTGCTTTATTCGCTGGGGCATTTATCGGCATAGGACTTGGAATTATATTCAAATACGGCGGGACTACTGGCGGTGTTGATATTATCGCAAGGCTAGCTCACAAATATGTTGGCTGGAGTATGGGAAAAACGATGTTTATGTTTGATGCGGTCGTTATCATTATCTCTATTCTTACATATTTATCATATCGCGAGGGCATGTATACGTTAGTTGCTGTTTTTATCGGGGCCAAGGTTATTGATTTCATGCAAGAAGGTGCTTATGCAGCAAAAGGAGCAACTATTATTTCTGATAAAAACGATGAAATTGCTTCAAAAATTTTATCAGAAATGGAGCGCGGAGCAACCTTTTTAAAAGCAGTTGGATCCTATACAAAAATAGAACGTAATGTACTATATTGTGTTGTTGCTAAAAATGAAATCGTAAAATTAAAAAATATTATTATTTCAGTAGATCCACATGCCTTTGTCGCTGTAAGTGATGTACACGATGTTGTTGGTGAAGGATTTACATTAGATGAAAATAAAAAACCGTTACATAATTAAATTCAGCTAGAAAAGCTCTGTAGCTTTTCTAGTTTTTTATTATAAATCTTTTAAGTTTCTCCAAATCCTCATAAATAAGCTCCAACAAACTCCGATTATAGAAAATAGAAGCTGGATGAAAGGTCGGAAAAATATGATATTCTTTTTCTGACCAAATAAATTCTGTACTGCTGCTATCTTTCAATCGCTGCACAGGTTGCTTTAACAATTCTCCATGAACATCCGTAATTTTATTATTTTTACCAACTAAACGCTGTAATGCAATATTACCAAGTGTGACAATAACCGGCTGCTGTATAAATTCCAGTTCATAATCTAGCAAAGGTGCATGGGCAAGTATCTCACCTTGATTCGGTGTTCTATTGTACTTCTTCTGTATTATTTCGCCATTTCGTTCCCTTTTCTCTCTCCATTTATAAGGTCTACTCCGGACCGCACTCGTAATATATACTTCTTCCCTTGTAACGTGAATACGTTCTAAAAATTCCATTAAATGTTTTCCCGCTCTCCCACTAAATGGAATCCCATTATGAATTTCTGTTTCACCAGGCGCTTCTCCAACGAGCATAAATTTTGGATTTTCAGGACCTTGACCACTTAAAAAACCTTCTAATTGATATGTAGCACTACGCTCCTTCACTTGTTGAACTAAATAATATGGATATTCTATGTCCGTCACCTTCTTTCATCATTCCATGCTTATCTTTATTTTAACTAGTTCTATACCCCATATTCTCTCTATTATTTCCATTTGTAACATATTATAAGATTCAATCCACAAAACAAAAAAAGACTATCAAAATTGATAGTCTTTAATCGTCGCTACGCTGCATACCAGTATAAATTAATACGAGACGTAATAATTCAAATACTGCTACAGCAGCTGCTGCTACATATGTTAATGCTGCCGCATTTAATACTTTACGAGCTTGACCGTATTCATCTGTTGATACGATACCAAGTGCTTCAATTTGTTGCATTGCGCGTTTTGATGCATCAAACTCAACTGGTAATGTAACAAGTTGGAAAATAACACCTGCTGCCATTAAAATAATTCCTAGTAACAACAAACCAGACATTTGTGCAAATACACCAATTAGGACAAAAACCCATGACATGTTTGAACCAAAATTAGCAACTGGCACTAACGAATGGCGTACACGCATAAAGTTATAATCTTTCGCATCTTGAATTGCGTGTCCTACTTCATGTGCTGCTACAGCTGTACCAGCAACTGAATGACCATAATAGTTATCTGTCGATAATCTAACCGTCTTTACACGTGGGTCATAATGATCTGACAAATGACCTGGTGTTTCTTCTACGGCTACATTGTACAATCCATTTTCATCTAAAATTTTTCGAGCCACTTCCGCTCCTGTCATACCTGATGTTGAATAAACTTGTGAATACTTGCTATAGGCACTACGTACTTTTGACTGTGCATACAACGGTATGATCAAAATGATCGCGAAGTAAATTAAATAAAACATCATAAACCTCCATTGAAGTTTTAATTATAGTACTTCTCATTCTATTTTTTTCTTCCACCGTTGTCAATAAATAAACCTTACAATCCGTATCTTTATTTATGCGTATTATCTATCTTTAGAATGCAAGCTGCTTCTCCGCTTCTCTCTCTCCCCTTTATACTTTCTCCATCCAACATACGTTAAAGTGAACAAAATAAGTCCTCCAGTAATTGTCATAAACCAAATGAGAGAGGGAGCAATCTCATCTTTTTTTACTGTATGAAATATTTTTTGCAAATCACCTTTAATAATCCCTAGTTGCATTTGTCCACCTTTCGTTTTTAACATAACGTTACGAAATTCATCCAAATAAGATAAATGTGCATTTACACGCTGCGCTTCGTTTTCTGGCAGAGCAATCATTAAACTAGGATAAATAATATTAAATTCATTTAAAAATGTATTTAGCGTCTGTTGGAACTGTCCATCATCTTCTTTTTCCATCGCCTTTTCTACTTGAGAAAAAGCATTCATTATCTTTCTTTCTCTTTCCATCCAAAGTGGCTGATATTTAGATACTTGTGCATCAACAGCAAGTTGTAACGCTAACATATTATCCACTTTAACTTGCCTATCTGAATCTTCCGCGAGAGATTGTTTCGCCTTATCGTATGCTAAAGAAACGACTCTAATTTGTCCCGGAGTTACTTTTGAATTATTTTCATTCTCCTTTGATAGAAATTGCTCTGAGAAATGGTACAGTACTTGTATTGCCTTTTCATCTTCTTTTTTCTTCACTAACTGCAAAGAGTCATCTAGCAATCCAGTTAGTTCACTCCACTCTTCAGCATATATACGTACTGGAAACATTATAATTAGAAATGCTATCAGTCCAATTAATGTTCTCTTCATCCCGGTCCCCCCTATAACTACTAGTACAAAATATGTGGAATTGGACAAGAATAGAACAGAACAAAACCAAAAAATATATTATCTCTATGAAAACAAAAAAATTCTCTTTAAACAGAGAATTTTTTCTTTGAAACCCTTTTCTTTTTCACTAAATATTTATACACACCGTAACAAAGCATGCTACCACCTAAAATCAATAATAAAATAATACATGCAGCATGCATAAAGAATTCTTCCGGTAACATTAAAATAACCGGATCTGTTTCAATATCAAACATCCAATAATCATTGCTAAATAAAAGCTTATGAAATAATACGAAACTCTTTTCAAAATTAATAGCAATTGGTAACGTAAGAGCTATTGGAAAAATAATTGTAAGAATCGCTCCGTGAAGTAAAAACTTTTCTTTTTTCTTTTTTAATAAATACGCTCCTCCTAATACAGCAATTACAATCGTTCCATACATTATATATTGAATCTTTACTAAAATATTTTTAACATCTACAAAATGAATGCGTCCATTTGTGGACATATCTAATGTCGGCAATTGTAATGCACCTTCATAAAACGGCGATAAATATGTAATAAGCACATCATAGTTTCTCTTAATTTCATCTTTCGTCATATCCGCTAAATCTGGAATATTTAAAAAATCAATTTCAAAATAATACAACCATTTTCCATATACAACTACCGTTGTCGCGAGAGCGAAAACAGAAAATGCTATGCTATAGGAAACTACTAAAGTGATCAATCGATCCAATATGTTTATACCGCTCTTATTTTTCTTCATTTTCTCCCCCTAAATGTCCTCACCATCATAAAGAAAACTGTTTTCGGTTCTCACGTAAGCAATAATAATATGTAATACACAGTACAGCAATACTTAACCAAAACGTAAAATAACCAATTTTCTCTACAAATAAATGCATAATCCCATATCTCGGCATTTGCCAAAATAAATAATCAATTGCATCATTATGTAATGTCCATATGCCAGCTACAGTGAAGTGCCATTTTTTTATCCGATAAAACGGAGCATATAACATTCCCTGCACTGCCATCGCAAAATGAGATAACATTAACATATATCCCATAAGGCCAATAGGGCCTTTTACATAAATCATAATTGCATTTACAACAACAGCCCAAACACCATATTTTATTAAAGTAACTATCGCTAGCGCTTCTATTAACCCCCAGTTCTTCTTCATCAAAAAAGCAATTAAAACAAAGACAAAAAAGAGAGTCGCCATAGGGCTATCTGGTACAAACGGCCAAAATATAGGTGAGGTTTCTTTTAATTGATTTCCATACCATATGAATCCGTAAATTGTACCTAATATGTTAACAACCAATAAAAATAATAGTACCGAACGTTGCCTTAACATTGCATACAAGTAAGCCAATCTGTATGTCCAACACCTTTCAAACAAAGTAATTCTTTCATCGAACTCTACTCTATTATATAGCAAACTTTCCGTCATCGTAGAGTAGAAAACTGAAACAGATTAAATTTTCTTTAGGGATGGCTTTGCTATCCCTTTTCTGTTTCAGCTTCCCCTCATCAAACCGTACGTGAGGTTTTCCCTCATACGGCTTTCCGATGCTCTTCCTTCTTTAGCTTTCAGTTTGTTCTAGCTTCCTACTTTCACGAGTGTGTATGTTATTTTCTTCATCAAGTCCTTGATACGACCATGTTTCTTTCGAACATTTCTTTTCTTATCCAGAAAAGGTTAAGCCGTTCTAAGACGTACCAATCTATTTTACCGAGCCACTTCTGTCCAATTGAAGATAGGCTATAATAATTTTGAATCCTTGTAGAATTCTATTTAAACCTTTCACCATCAAACAGTGCCCAGCTTCGCTGGGCACGCAAAATAAAAAGCTGACCACAGATTTTGTAGTCAGCTTTTCTATTATTTTTTATTATACTTTGCAACGAATTCCGAAAGCTTTTTCAGTTCCTCATCTGTACCTTTAAATACACCTTTAGGCATTGAACCTTTTCCATCTTTCGCAATTTTAGCGATTTCTTCTGGTTTTAAAGTTAAGTTTTGCAAAGCCGGTGCTGCCGCTCCGCCCTGTAAATTGTCACCATGACATGTTAAACAAGTATTTTTTTGCATCAACTTGTAGCCGTCATCATTTTTATCAACTGGTGCTGTTTTTACAATTGCTCCTTGTTTTTTTGCAGCTTCCCAATCGTGGTGTGCTACAGATTCCCAAGTTAAAAAAATAATCGATGCAATTGCTAAAAGCATAAACCCCGTTGCTACAGGACGCTTCAATGGTGCTCTTTCTGGGCCTCGATCTAGAAACGGAGCTAATAGTAACGCTCCAAACGCAATCCCCGGCATAATAAACGCACCAATTACAGTAAATGAGCCTGAAGCATACGAATACTTTAATAACTGATACAAGAATAAGAAATACCAATCTGGAAGTGGTATATATCCTGCATCTGTAGGATCCGCCATTCTCTCAAGCGGTGACGGATGCGCCACTGTTAAACATAAATAACCGACTAAAAAAACTGCACCAACCATCCATTCTTTTAACAAGAAATTCGGCCAAAACGCTTCTGTTTTCCCTGGATATTCAGAATAATCTTTTGGAATATTTGGTTTCCGGGCTACTGGTACCCGAGAATCTCCTACAAACTTCATCCCTTTGCCGCGATGCATAATCTCCCTCCTTTTGTTCTTTCCCCTTTAATTTAGCAATCTCTTATAGCGGACCGGAAATACCTTGTTTGCGAATCATGATGAAGTGGAAGGCCATTAAACCTAGAAGTGCTGCTGGTAAGAAGAAGACGTGAATAGCAAAGAAGCGAGTTAATGTTTGAGCGCCAACGATTTCGGAATGACCAGCGAGTAATGTTTTAATATAAGGACCAATGAGCGGCGTTTGCTCTGCAATTTGAATCCCTACTTTCGTAGCAAATAACGCTTTCATATCCCACGGTAATAAATATCCGGTAAAACCAAGACCTAACATAACAAAGAAAATAAGAACACCAACAATCCAGTTTAACTCACGAGGCTTTTTATACGCACCTTGGAAGAAAACTCTGAGTGTATGTAAAAACATCATTACAATTACGAGACTAGCACCCCAGTGATGCATACCACGAACAATTTGCCCGTAAGCTACTTCATTTTGTAAATAATAAACCGACTCCCAAGCATTTTTAATATCCGGCACATAATACATCGTCAAAAACATTCCGGACAAAATTTGAATTACTGTAACGAAAAAGGTAAGTCCTCCAAAGCAATAGACGAATGCAGAAAAGTGATGTGCCGGGTTAACATGCTCAGGTACTTCATGATCAGCGATATCACGCCATATCGGTGTAATATCTAAACGTTCGTCCACCCAATCATAAATTTTATTTAGCATCTACTTTGCACCCCCTCTTGGCTTCGCTTTTCCTAAATACAGCGTTCCATCTTTCACTTTAGACTCGTACACATCAAGCGGAGCAAGAGGCGGTGTGCCTTTAATGTTCATCCCATCTTTTGTGTAACGTCCCCCGTGACACGGGCAAAAGAATTGATTAGGATGTGCTTTGTCCGAATTCCAGTTCACTGTGCAACCTAAATGTTTACATACTGGCGAAAACGCAACAATTTCTCCACTTTCATCTTTATGCACCCAAGCAGATTTTGGCTCTTCAGACTTGTACCACCCGTCAACCTGCTTCACCTTAAAATCGAAGCGCTTCGGCTCTGTTGTAATATCCTTTACTTGTCCAACAGCAACCATATCTGTTCCCGCTTCTTTTCTTAACACCGGATCAAGCGCAAACCTCGTCATCGGCATTAAAATACCCGCCGCCATAAAGCCTCCTACCCCTGTAAGTGTGTAATTTAAAAACTGTCTTCTTGACACACGATGTTCTTTCTCGCTCACGAAAATTTCCCCCCTCTATCAGAAATTGTCCCCTCGTGAAAAAATTATATAAAAAATAAAAACTAGGACACTATCATGATATAATACCCTCTTGTATAGGTCAATATCATACTACTCATAATAATAAGAACTTTCTGTTTATTATTATTTTATCCATCTTTCTTCCAACATTTCCATAATATTTTTTATGTGTGCACGAATAACTTCCCTTTTCGCTTGGTCACTAAATTGCTCTAATGATAACGATGGAAACCAAAATAAATCACCCTGCACATCTCTCATATCTTCTTTCCATGAAAAGTCACTTGTCACATAGGCAATATGCTTAAAACCTTGCCTTTGCAAATGATCTGTCCATTCTTGCAAACGGTCTTTTTCATTCTTTTGGCTCTCTACCAAATACGTAAATGCGGGCAGTAAAAGCACTCTTCCTTTATACTCCCTTTCCAACTCCATACTCAAAGCCTCAATAAATTCACCTTGCTCTACAACCATTTTCATTTCTTTTGCTGCCGAAATAGACAAAAGGGGTATAATCCCTGTATCTACATACTCCCTCGCTTGCTCAAACTGTTCTACATCTTTTACAATCCATTTCACCTTTTCTCCCCTCCTCCATTCCAAATAACAGAACTTTCACTTTATATATATTAAACCATACTAAAAGAGGTAAAAAAAGAAAAACTACCTATTATTAAGTAGTTTTTCTTAAAAAGTCTGAATTTCGTAAAGATTACATAATCAAAATGAATTCTATAAAATTTTTAACTCTGCTGTTAACCTATGAAATGCTTCCTTATCTTGCTTATCCAAAGCTTCATCAATTTGTTTCAAAAGACGTTCTCTTCTAAATGAGAATACACTTTCTTCTAAAAATCGTTCTGCAAGCAATCGATCTTTTTCATTCACTTCAATATGCTTTGGCAAATATGGGTTTTCTTCTAATACAGCTACATAGTTTGCATTTTGGAACGATGATTTAAAATTAAGCTGAATATAAATATCCTCATCTCGATTCAAACGAATATCATGAAACGATTTTTCTGCATCTGTTGTCATTACATTTTGTTTGAAAAAGTGAAACGGTGTGTCTTTCACACAATTTGCTGACATTACTAAGCCACGCGGACAATATTTTGCATGTTCTACGAAGTGGACTTTATGCATTAATTGATCGTGACTCATTAAATAATTCAAAATCCATACACATTCACGCTGTTTCAGTTGGTAATTATTCAAAAACCATTTTACAAAATCCTTCTTCTCGTTTACAGAAACAGGGGTATTCATAGCGATTAAGTCCCTCCTCTGTCTTTCTCTTTTCTTTTTAGATTCAAGAAGCGGCATTCAGTTTCCTTCCAACTTATGAAAAATCCTCTAAATTATATAACAATTCTTCAATATGAATTTGTGTCGGGTCTAGTTGTATTAACTGCGTAAATACTTCTTTCGCCTCTTTTCGCATTCCTTCTTCTAATAAGAAATAACCGTACTCTTCCAAGAAATCTGGATGATTCTTAAAAGAAGTATATGCACTTTCATAGTGTTTTAATGCATCCGAATACATTTCTAATTGTTTTTTTGCAAATGCAAGATCCCAAAGTAGTTGTGTATCTGGTTCTCCACTGTCAATTGCACGCTCTACAACTGCAATTAGCTCTTCGTATTTCTCTTGTTCTTTTAAAATATACGCATATTTTAATATCGCACCTAAATGTCCCGGATCTAGCTCCAGCGCTTTTTGAAGCACTTCTTCTGCCTCCGCTATTTTACCTAATTTCGCCGCAATATTCGCTAATTCTACATAGAAAGGAACAGACAGCTCATCTACTTTAATTCCTTCTTGAAGTGTTTCATAGCTTTCTTGAAGCATGCCTTCTTTTTCATAGCTTTTCGCTAAATACATGTATAACGATGCGTATTCAGGATCTAATTCTTTTAATTCTTGCCAAGCACCAATTGCTCTTTGATATTCTTCTCCTTGGTATAATGTGAAGGCATATCCAAATAATGAGTGAATATCTTTTTGCTCTTCTAACCCCGCTTCATAGTAAGAGATTGCCTCTTCCCAGTTTCCAATAGCACTTAAAGTTTCTGCTAGACGAAGCGCAATGACAACACCACCCATAACTTTATGTTCTGCTAGTAACGATTCATAATAAGTGATCGCCTTTTGCTCTTCACCTTTACTACTATATAATTCTGCTAACCCAAACGTAATAACAGGTTCGTCTGGCATCATTTCTTTCGCCTTTAATAGTTTTTGTTCTGCTACATCATCAAAACCTTGCATTTGGAATAAATCCGCTACAAGTAATAACGATTGAACATATAAATCATCGTTTTCCGGAATATCATGAAGCACTTCAATCGCTTCATCTTCTTTATCTAAATCAATATATAATTCTGCTAAAAATACCGTAAATTCACTTTCTTCCGGATATAGCAAGCGTAAGTCTTCAGTAATTGCTAACGCCTCATCCATAAACCCAAGTGTATGATAGTAACGAGCGATATCATACTTCTCTTCATCATTAGCAACTCGTAGTTGTTCTTTTAATAATTGTAATCCTTTTTCTGCTTCACCGTTTTCAATATAAGAAACAGCCTGTTCAAACTTTTGCATAAACGTCTCCTTTAATTCAAAAAATATTCTCTTCTGTTCATTTATCATAAGCAACTAGGTGTAAGAACGCAACCTTTTGAGTGAGCTACCTCTTCCTATACTTTCTCTCATAGCGCAGCTAATTGTTCGAAAAATTCCGGATACGACACAGCGACCGCATCACTATTCTCTATTTTCACTTCTCCATCTATAATACACGATGCGATTGCAAGCATCATCCCAATACGATGATCGCCGTGACTATTAACAGTATTTCCTTTTAAACTTTGTTTACCATATATAATCATGCCATCTGGTGTAGCTTCAATCTTCGCACCTAATTTGCCTAATTCATCTACAACCGTATCGATACGATTTGTTTCTTTTACTTTTAACTCCTCAGCGTTTTTAATAACAGTAATTCCTTCTGCCTGCGTTGCTAATAAAGCAATTACAGGAATTTCATCAATTAATCTTGGAATAAGAGTTCCACCAATTTCTATTCCTTTTAGTTTAGATGTTTCAATCGTAATATCCCCGCACGGTTCAAACTCTTCATTTCTAATATGATCGATAGAAATAAGTGCACCCATCTTTGTTAATACATCTAAAACCCCTGTTCTCGTCGGATTTAAACCAACGTTTTCCAATACAAGCTTACTATTTTGGACAATTGCACCAGCTACTAAGAAAAATGCCGCCGAAGAAATATCTCCTGGAACTTCTATGTCTGCACCTTTAAGTTGTTGTCCACCTTGTAATGAAACAGTCCGTCCATTAACATCTACGGTACAACCGAATGCACGCAACATTCTTTCCGTATGATCACGAGATTGCATAGGCTCTGTTACCGTAGTGATCCCTTCCCCTTGCAAACCCGCAAGTAAAACTGCTGACTTCACTTGTGCGCTTGCTACTGGTGAATGGTAATGCATACCTTTTACCTTACCACCGCGAATAGATAAAGGTGTATATTGTCCGTTTTCTCTACCATCAATTTGAGCATTCATCTTACTAAGCGGGTCTGTAACACGTTTCATAGGACGTTTTCCAATTGATGCATCACCAATTATCGTACTATGGAACGGCGTATTTGCTAAAATCCCAAGCATAAGACGAATAGTCGTCCCTGAATTCCCCACATCTAATACTTCTTTCGGTTCTTGTAAATTATGTAATCCTTTACCGTAAATCGTGACATCGTTACCAAACTGTTCAATCTGGACACCTAGTTTTTGAAAACATGCAATTGTACTTAAACAATCTTCTCCTAATAAAAAATTTGATACTTTCGTCGTCCCTTCCGCTATCGCTCCAAACATAACAGAGCGATGCGAAATAGATTTATCTCCTGGAACAACAATTTTCCCATTCAAACTATTTTTTCGTCCTACTAGTTTCAAACTGTATCCTCCTCACATTTTAAATAAGTTATATGTACAATAGTTCTTCTTATACGTCTACTTCTATTGTAACGTTTTCTTTCTTGAACGTGCAAACAACTCCCCTTATTGCAGTTCAAATGAAAAAGGCTCCTGTAACAGGAGCCTCCACCATTTCTTAAGAATACGTTTCTTCTTTCTTCACTTGTTCTTTTACAAGTTCCGTAAGTAATTCAATAATCTCATCATTTTCTTCTTTTAATCCAACAGTAATACGAATACCATCATGCATACCAAATGCTGCACCAGAACGAACGATATATCCTTTTTTCATTAATCGTTCGAAAGCTTCATTACCAGGTATACCAAGTTTCAAGAAAATGAAATTCGTTTGAGATGGATAGTAGAATACGTTATATTCCTTACAAAATGCATAATATTGATTTAATCCTCCTGCATTTTTCTTCACACACTCTTGTAAAAACTGTTGATCCTCTATTGCCGCTAATGCTACCGCTTGGGCGATAGTTGATGTGTTAAATGGTAGTCTTGCTACCTCTAGCTGCCCAATAAGCTTTGCATCACCAATCGCATATCCAATACGAAAAGCAGCTAATCCATATGCTTTTGAGAATGTGCGTAGCACCATAAGATTTTCGTACTTTTCAAGAAGAGGTAATGTTTGCGGATAATCTTCTGCCCCAGCATATTCATAATATGCTTCATCCATAATAACGAGCGCTGACTTTGGAACTGATTCTAAAAATGAAAGTAATTTTTGTTTTTCTACATATGTACCTGTCGGATTATTCGGATTACAAATCCATACAATCTTCGTTTTCTCATCTACTTGTTGTAACATTGCATCTAAATCGTGAATGCCATCTTTAAGTGGTACTTCACGAACTTCTGCTCCTTCAATAACAGCATGGTGATGGTATTGCGAGAACGTAGGGTTCGCCATTACAACATTTGTTCCATTATGTAGCAAAGCACGACTAATCATTTGAATGACTTCATCTAGCCCACTACCAAATAAAAGTTGTTCCGCTTTTACACCTAAATGCTCTGCTACTTTCTCACGAAGCTCAAATGCCGCCCCGTCCGGATAGAGTGCATATTGATTAGCTAACGAAGTTAATGCTTCTGTCACACGCGCAGAGCAGCCAAACGGATTTTCATTCGATGCTAGTTTTACAATTTTTGACAATCCGTATTCTCTTTTTACTTCCTCAATATTTTTCCCAGGTACATATGCTCTCAAAGTTAACAATTGCTCTTTTACTCTCACTTTTCTTCCCCCAGTCATTGATATGATTTATAATGTCTTACTGTCATCTTTAATCATAACCGTCACCATTACGAGAATACCTTTAAATATGCATTTCATACCTGTTCTACAACTTTTTCACACCATATCCTTTTGAAATGCTTCTAACGCAATATGAACAGTCTCATCTGAAATAGATACGACATTCACTCCCCCATATTCCTGCATAAGCACCATATGAATTGTTCCAGCATTTGCTTTTTTATCTTGTTTCATCAACTGAACGAGACGTTCTACATTCAAGTCACTTGGCATTTTTGGATAACCGTATTTCAAGAACCACTGCTTCATTTCTTCATAAGAAAGATCAACTTTGTACACTTGCTCACTTAAAAACATAGCAAATAGCATGCCAACCGCTACTCCATCACCGTGAGTAATATTCCCATATCCTAACTCTTTTTCAAGAGCATGTCCTAACGTATGCCCAAAATTCAAATGGGCACGTACACCTTTTTCTGTTTCGTCTTGCGACACAATATTCGCTTTCACAGGAATCGCCTTCGTTAATATATGAATTAACTTTTCATCACGAAGATCCGTTAACGTTTGCACTTCTTCTTTTAACCAATGATATAGCTCTACATCACCAATAAGAGCATGCTTTATCACTTCTGCATAACCTGATCGCCACTCTTTTTCAGGAAGTGAATGTAAAAATGGCGTATGATATACAACAGCTTCTGGCTGATGAAACGCTCCAATCATATTTTTTCCTAGTGGATGGTTAATTGCTACTTTCCCGCCTACTGCGCTATCGTGAGCTAATAAAGTCGTTGGAACTTGGACAAAGCGAATACCACGCATAAACGACGCGGCAACAAATCCAGCCAAATCTCCAATCATTCCGCCTCCAAGTGCGATGATTAAAGAATTTCTATCTAATTTATTTTCAAGAGCCGAAGTGTGAGCCTCATAGAAATTTTCAAAAGACTTCTCTTTTTCGCCACTCGGTACAACAAACGAAAATACTTTTTGCTCTACTTGCAATGCATCAACAACTGTCTGTAAATGCAGTGATGCAACAGCTTCATCAGAAATGATCATTATGTTAGATACTGCAGGATTCATTTTTTGAATAAGCGTTGTTAAGTGTGACAACGCCTCCCTTCCAACATGTACATCATATTCTTTTGATTTCGTTTGAATATGTATGTTCTCCATTAAAATCCCCTCGCATATTCATTATGTTTCTTAATATTTTCACGTATAAGATCGATACGATCTAATCCAAATTGTTCAATTAAAGCTGTTGCGAGCTCCCAAGCCACAACAGCTTCAGCCACAACGCTAGCTGCTGGCACTGCACAACTATCTGAACGTTCAATACTCGCTGTAAAAGGTTCTTTCGTATCAATATCAACACTTTGAAGCGGTTTATATAATGTCGGTATCGGTTTCATAACACCGCGCACAACAACCGGCATACCAGTTGTCATGCCACCTTCTAATCCACCTGCATTGTTCGTTTTTCTTCTGTACCCTTGCACTTCATCCCAAAGGATTTCATCATGCACTTCACTTCCAGGTCTATGTGCTGCTTCAAAACCAATTCCAATTTCAACACCTTTAAAAGCGTTAATACTCATAATTGCCGCTGCTAATTTTGCATCTAATTTTCTATCATAATGTACATAGCTACCTACTCCAATTGGCATTCCTTCTACAACTACTTCAACAATACCACCGATAGAATCACCATTTGCCTTCGCATCATCAATTGCTTGCATCATCTTTTTACCGGCCTCTTCATCTAAGCAACGTACAGGAGATGCTTCTGTAGTACTTTGTAATTCCACAATAGAGTTATATTTAATATTTGCTGCCTGTACACCACCAATCTCGATAACATGTCCCGCTACTTGTATACCTAATTCCGCTAATATTTTTTTTGCAACTGCACCAGCTGCAACACGAACTGTCGTTTCACGTGCTGAAGAACGCTCTAATACATTCCTCATATCTCTATGACCATATTTAATCGCACCATTTAAATCTGCGTGTCCAGGTCTAGGTTTCGTAACTTGCCTTTTCATTTCTTTCTCTTCCTGCTCAGTTAACGGCTCTGCACCCATAACCTTTGTCCAATGTGTAAAATCACGATTTTCAACAACAAGTGCAATCGGTGACCCCATCGTCTTCCCATGCCTAACACCACTTACAATTTGTACTTGGTCTTTCTCAATTTGCATGCGTCTACCGCGTCCATATCCTTTTTGTCTTCTAGCTAATTCTTCATTTATATCATTCGCTACTAAAGATAACCCTGCCGGAACACCTTCTAAAATTGTCGTAAGTTGCGGACCGTGGGATTCACCAGCTGTAATATATCGCATACGTTATTCCTCTTTTCGCATATGTATTTATCCCGCTACATAAAGCAGCTATATTACCTTCCATCACTCTTTAAAATACAAAGAAATTATATAGTAAATCGAATGTTTGCTTTCCCTACTTGTAATTGTTCGATTATTTTCATAATATTAGACCTTTTACTTTACATACCAATATATCATAACAGTCCTAACTTCGTAACTGATTGAAATAAAAAAAGTGCAAGAAGAATACCCCTATTCTTCTCGCACTTTTTACTATTATCACAGTTATTAAAGCGTTTACAAATTATTTCAAAATAATTAGTAAATCCATTGATTCATTAATTTTGAGTAGTCTACTAATTCTTCTTCCTTAAAGAAAATAGCAATCTCGCGTTCTGCACTTTCTAAAGAATCCGAACCGTGGATAATGTTTTTCGCAACAGTTACACCGAAATCTCCACGAATTGTTCCAGGAGCAGCTTCATGTGGTCGTGTTTTACCCATCATATTGCGTGCTGTATCTACTACACCTTCACCTTGCCATACCATTGCGAATACAGGACCAGATGTAATAAAGTCTACTAATTCACCAAAGAAAGGTCTTTCTTTATGCTCACCGTAGTGTTGTTCAGCAATTTCCGGAGTAACTTGCATTAATTTTGCACCAACTAATTGAAAGCCCTTTTTCTCAAAACGAGCTACAATTTCCCCAATGAAGGCACGTTGTACACCGTCTGGTTTTACCATTAGAAATGTTTTTTCCATAAAAAATCTCTCCACTTCTGAATTATGTATGTAATTGTATATCCCCACACACATATTAACACCCTTATCACAATTGCGCAATAGTTTTGAAATAGAGAGATTATTTTATTTTTTAGACAAAACACTAAAATTTTCGTTTTCCAATATACTTTGCGACATTTTGCAACGCATACTTCGCCTGTCCACGAGGGAGTGGTTTTATTATTTCTAATGCTTTATGTAAATAACGTTCACTAAACGAAAATGCTTTATCAATAGCTTCGCTCGCTTTAATATCATCAATAATTTCTTTCATTTCACTTGCTGTTGTATTTTCATGCACAGATGTAATTTTTTGACGAAGAACTGGATCTTCCATGGCATACAAAACAGGTAATGTAATGTTACCTTGTAATAAATCACCACCAGCAGGCTTTCCAAGCTTCTCTTCTGTCGATACGAAATCTAAAATATCATCAATAATTTGATAAGACATACCAACAAAATATCCGTACCAAAATAGACGATTTACAGTATCGCGATTAGCACCAGCAGCAATCGCTCCCAACTGACAACTTGCGGCGATTAACAATGCTGTTTTTCGTTTTATCCTTCTTAAATACGTTCTTAAATTTTGATCATAGTTATACTTATCTTTAATTTGTTCGATTTCACCTTTACAAACTTCTAAAATTGTATGAGACAACGCTTGATGTGCATCTGGAATTTCTATATTTGTTATACATTCAAGAGACTTCGCAAACAAGTAGTCTCCTGTATACATTGCAATACGATCTCCCCATTTCGCATTCACTGTTGCGCTACCGCGTCGTAAAAACGCAGCATCAATGACATCATCGTGAACAAGCGAAGCCATATGAATTAGTTCTAATGCAACCGCAACATGCTTAATTGCATCTAACTTATAATCCCCAAATTTCCCTGCAAGCAAAACAAAAACAGGGCGAATCCGCTTCCCACCTGCTTCAATAAGCTGTAATGCCGCTTCTTCTACTAACGGCTGCTCAGAAGCAACTGTCTTCTTCAATTCTTTTTCTATAACATTAATATCCGATCGTAAAAAAGAGTACATAAGTTGTAACTTCATATTGTTCACCTTAACCTAAAACGTCTTTTTTCTATTTTCTATTTTGATTCTGGTTTAATACCTAAATGCATAGCTGCTACACCAAAAGTAAATGGTTTCACTTGCACATTCTTAAGCCCAGCTTCTTCAAACATACGTGCTAACTCTTTCATCCCTGGGAATGTACTAGCAGATTCCTGAAGCCATGAATATTCTTTATAACTTTTCGCAAACATCTTTCCAAATAACGGCATGATATATTTAAAGTATAAGACATATCCTTGACGAAAACCTATCATCGTTGGTTGAGATGTTTCCAGGCAAATTACTTTTCCACCAGGCTTTACTACACGCGTCATTTCTTTTAATACTTGCATGTAATCCGGAACGTTACGTAACCCAAAACCAATCGTTACATAATCAAACGTATTATCTTCATAAGGAAGTTCCATTGCATTTCCATGCATAAGTTCTACTTGCTTTAATTCTAAAGCTTCTACCTTTTGTTTACCGACAGCTAGCATATTTTCGCTAAAGTCTAAACCGTAAACCTTCCCATCTTCACCTACAGCTCCCGCTAGTGCAATTGTCCAATCTGCCGTCCCGCAGCATACATCAAGTGCCTTACTCCCGGGTTTCACATCCATAATTCGCATCGTTTCTTTGCGCCATGCCTTATGCCTTTGAAAACTAATTACAGAATTCATCACATCGTATTTATCAGAAATTTTCTCAAATACGTCATGTACTCTTTCTTCTTTTGATTGTTGCATGCTCGTACCTTCTTCCAATGTAAAGTTGCTTATGTCCTTGATTTATCTCTTAACATAGAAATTATCTCATTAACTTCTGTATGATTCTCTAAAATTTTTTCTTCTTGCTTTCTCATTTCCATAAGCCATTCATTAATAACTGTTTCCAAATTTTTATCATCATCCAATGAGATTTTTTGGACTGCTTGAAAAACAGGTGAATTTTGTTTATCAGCATACAATTGACACTCTTTTTGAAGACGATTTTTTCCTAACACATAAGTTATATATGGTTTCCAATTAGATAACTGAAAATGATCACATGTTTTTTGCAAAAGCGCAGATTCAATTATTACTACACTTTCCATTATGTCTTGAATCGTCACATGTGCTTTTTGATACAGCATAATTTTATGTTCATTAATCTCCTTAATTCCTTCAGCAAGTGCACGAATTAAGATAATATCACAATTCATTGACAATAAGTAATAGTATAGACCACTATAATAATCCCCTGCAAGAACTGTCAATTGACGACGCTTATGGAATCCACTCGTCTCTTCGTTTGCTTTATTTGATACTTTTTCATGTGTATCAAGAGCAATTTGTACAAGCATAATCGTTACGACATAATGATCAATTTGTTCTTTATGTATATTTGCACTTTTTAATGCACCGTATAACAGCGCTATTTTTTCTTCATCAATAAATGGTTCTTCAATATAGTTTATAAAATAAGGATGGCGTAATTTCTCCATCAATTTCTCTTTAATACCCGCATACCCTCCGTAGATGTCACACACAAAAAATCACCCTTGTTTTCTAATTCATAAAATTTATTATAACACATACATTCTATTTTCTATAATCAAAACTTGGCTACTTCTGCCAAACTGCCACCGAATAAAGCCTCAACTTTTATTCATACAAGTTATCTTCGTCTCTAACAACTACAAACATTCATTTACACAAAAGGCAGAAGTAATTTTCAACCTTTATATTCTTGCTCTTTAACATTAAAACTATATCATTTTTTTGTATATAAAAAAAAGAAAAGCAGTTTCCCGCTCTTCTTTAATTCGTCTTAATAAACGATAAAATTTCACTACGTGCTGCTGCATCATTTTCTAACACGCCGCGCACTGCAGTCGTTACTGTTTTCGCACCAGGCTTTTTCACACCACGCATCGTCATACACATATGCTCTGCTTCTACTACTACCATTACACCATGCGGCTCTAGTACTTCCATAATAGAGTTAGCTACTGTTGATGTAATACGTTCTTGTAGTTGCGGACGACGCGCAATTGTGTCTACAGTACGAGCTAATTTACTTAGTCCCGTTACTTTTCCACCTTGCGGAATATATGCAACGTGAGCAACTCCATAAAACGGAACAAGATGATGCTCACACATCGAATAGAATGGTATATCTTTTACTAGCACAAGCTCTTCGTGGTCTTCTCCGAATACTTTGTGTAAATGCTCTTTCGGATCCTCATGCATTCCTGAGAATACTTCTGCGTACATTTTCGCAACACGTTTCGGTGTATCAAGTACTCCCTCGCGATTTGGGTCATCTCCGATTGCCTCTAAAATAAGACGTACTGCATGTTCAATTTGTTCTAAATTAACTTTTGCCATCCGCTAGCCCTCCCGAAAAACCTAAAAGTGATACGAACACATTCTAGCATATTTATGTTTTTAAAAGCAAAAAGAAGAGTTTCCAAAAAGGAAACTCTTCTTCCCTGTTAATATGTAAGGATTATTTAACCGCATCTTTTAACGCTTTACCAGGTTTGAATGCAGGTACTTTACTTGCAGCGATTTCAATCTCCTCACCTGTTTGTGGGTTACGACCTTTACGAGCCGCACGCTCACGAACTTCGAAGTTACCGAATCCGATTAGTTGTACTTTATCACCTTGTTTTAAAGCTTCTAAGATAGAATCAAAAACAGCGTCCACTGCTTTTGTTGCGTCCTTTTTAGAAAGGGAACTTGCTTCTGCAACAGCATTGATTAAATCTGTCTTGTTCATGCCATTCACCTCCTCCCAAAGATAAGACTGTATAATGATCATAAAATGAGTCTTACTTTCATTTGTAGGCAATTTTTACAAATTCTATACTACAAAGATGTAGATAAATCATTATCAACGCCTATATTATACGATTCTCCTTTATAATTCAATATTTTTAAGGAAATTGTTACTCTAAAAATGTGAAATTCTGATGAAACTTGACAATTTACAACAAAATATTAGATAATGACTGTTTATTTTTCTATTACGTACTCAAAAAGAAAAAAATCCCTCTACAATTAGAGGGATTTTTTTCTTATAATATAATCGCAATTAATCCGCCAGATCCTTCATTAATAATTCTTTCTAGCGTTTCTTTTAATTTATAACGAGCGTTTTCTGGCATTAGAGATAACTTCGCTTGAATTCCTTCTCTAACAATAGAGCTAAGAGAGCGCCCAAATATATCAGAATTCCAAATTGATAGCGGGTCATCTTCAAAATCTTGCATCAAGTAACGAACTAGTTCTTCACTTTGTTTTTCAGTACCGATAATTGGTTCAAATGTTGATTCTACATCCACTTTAATCATATGAATAGACGGCGCAACCGCTTTTAATTTAACACCGAACCTTGAGCCGTGACGAATAATTTCCGGTTCATCTAAGCTCATATCAGCTAATGCAGGCGCTGCTACTCCATATCCGGTTTGTTTTACCATCCGCAGGGCATCCGCCACTTGGTCATACTCTGTTTTCGCATGAGATAAATCGAGCATAAGCTTTAATAAATGATCTTTCCCTCGAATCTCTACTCCTACTACTTCTTTTAAAATTTGATCATACAATTCATCTGGCGCATATAAATCAATCTCTGCCACACCTTGCCCCATATCGATGCCAGCTAGACTCGCTCGATCAATAAATTCATATTGACTAAACTGCCAAACGACACGGTCCACATCACGAAGACGTTTTATATCCTTTACAGTCTCTTGAACCGCTTCCTGATAACTTTGGCGTAACCAATGCCCTTCATTTAGTACCATTACCCAGCTCGGAAGGTTTACATTCACTTCTAAAACCGGGAACTCGAATAATGCTTCTCGCAGTACGTTATACACATCTGTTTCTCTTAAACTCTCTACACTCATCGCAATTACTGGGATATCATATTCTTCTGATAAACTTTGACGTAACTGCTCCGTATCTGGATGGTATGGCTGTACAGTATTGATAATCATAATGAAAGGCTTTCCTACTTCTTTTAACTCATTTACAACGCGTTCTTCTGCCTCTATATAATCTCTTCTTGGAATTTCACCAATTGTTCCATCTGTTGTAATAACGACACCAATTGTTGAATGCTCTTGAATTACTTTACGTGTTCCGATTTCTGCAGCTTCATGGAATGGAATAGGCTCTTCATACCAAGGAGTATTAATCATGCGCGGACCATTCTCATCTTCATAGCCTTTTGCTCCTGGAACCGTATATCCAACACAATCTACTAATCGAATATTCACTTCAAGACCTTCATCTACTTCGATAGAAACCGCTTGGTTTGGAACAAACTTCGGTTCCGTCGTCATTATTGTACGACCAGCAGCACTTTGAGGCAGTTCATCCTGCGCTCTTTGACGGTCTGACTCATTTTCAATATTGGGAATAACAACAAGTTCCATAAATTTTTTAATAAATGTTGATTTCCCTGTTCGAACAGCTCCTACAACTCCAAAATAAATATCACCGCCTGTGCGTTCCGCAATATCTTTAAAAATATCTACCTTTTCCAAGTGATTCCCTCCCTCAATATTTTTGGGAATAATTCCACGTTTATAGTCAACTAATACCTTCTCTAATGTTGCCTATAATATCTGATATAATATAATGGTATTCTAGAAGTTCGGACAATATATCATATAATTTTGTCCAATTTCATATGACTATTTAAAAATACCTTTTGTTTGCATCGCAAGTTGTATAACATAAAAAACCTTTCTTCTAGAACTTATTCACTAAAAGAAAGGTTCATGACTTATGATTTTAAAAAAATTGGTTCTCCATTTTTTACTGTGTACGGCAAAGAATATGCAGGAACAAACGGGGAATCCTTCGATAGTATACTCCGGATATCTTCACCTTCTTTAAATTGTCCTTCATTTTTTTTCAACGCTTCATATAAGTCGATTCTATAATCAACAAACAATTCTCCTTTTTCATTAATTACAAGAGGGAGACCTTTTCCTGAGTACGGACTTGTCACTTGTGGTACATCTTTATATCCTAGTTTTTTGAAGTCTAATTCATAAACACCATCTGTGATCACTTTTTTAAAAGGTGGATATTGATGTTCATCACGATACATTCTTAGCTTCAATGCCACTTCTTGAATTTGTTCCGCCATTCTCACATCAATTAACTTTACTGTCGGATTTTTTTCAACATCTATTAATACATATTGATATACTCCACCACTTTCATACGCATTCCCTGGTGCCTCTTGTATGTACCTTGGAGCAATTTTTTGAAAATCAATTGGATACTTCTGATAAATCGGCGTACTCATATCACGCGTCTTAATTGGTAATAAACCATCCGTTTGCTCCTTATATGTATTAATGGCTTTTTGTACAACTTGCAACTGGTCTTCATAAGGAATAGCACTTTGTTTCATATTTTCTCTTGGATACATACACCCTGTTAAAATGCTCATGCAACAAAATATTAAAATAATATGGATTTTTTTCACTGACAATCACCTTTTCATGCTAGTATGGACTGTTGCTTTTGTAACATTTACCGACTACACATCCTTTATTGCTCAATAGGGCCACTAAATACAACAAGGAAAATAACAATTCCCGATACAATCATGAGGGTGTACGCTACTAAAGCTGTAATCCCTTTCAAAAATTTATTCTTCATTTTATGCCTACTCAATAAAATAAAACTTACTGCAAGAAACATAAATCCAATTGCCCCTAAAGCAAACCACATTTTCATAAGCCCTTCCGACATATATACACCCCTTTACTTTCAATCTATTTTTATACTATTTTAACAAATTAAAATCTTTAAACAAATAAAAATCATCATTTTTCCGTGAATTGATGATTTTTATTTAAAATAATAAAACCGAAGCACGAAATAATGCGCTTCGGTTGACCAAATATGCCCTTAACAGCTCTATTCCCATTCTTTCATAACTATCATATGCATTCTCTAAACTCTTTGTTTCTCATAATTTATTTTTTAAACATTTTACTTAACGAACCAAAATCCGCCGGCATATTATTGTTAATAATCGCTTTTACAATTTGATCCTCTTGCTCTTTCGGCACTTCGCGTCCTGCCATTAGAGCAACTTGATGAATCAATTGGCGAAGCACTGTCTCATCACGTAAGTTCGCATTTTGAACAGACGACGCTAATTTAAAAATATCTTCTTTGTTCACTTTCGCTTCTTTTTCAATGTTATTAAAAATGTTGTTATCCATTCTTTTCACCCTCTCCTCAAGTTACTCTTCATCCTATGCAGAGATGAAAAATTGGTGAAAAGACCCATAAAAAATAAAAAACGGTAGAAGTACGAAATGTACTTCTACCGCTTTCTTTATAACAAATCAGGTATCGCTTCAACTTCATGTTTTCGAACACGTCCCATCAATGAGCCTACTGCATCTTTCACATTATTCCCATTGAACAGCACGTCATATAAAGCAGCTGTAATCGGCATTTCAACTTCCATTTTCTCTGCCAATTCATGAGCAGCTTTCGTTGTTCTTACACCTTCTACAACCATACCCATACTTTCTAGCACTTCTTCTAAAGAGTGCCCTTTTCCAAGCATATTTCCAGCGCGCCAATTTCGGCTATGCACACTTGTACAAGTTACAATTAAGTCTCCCATACCAGTTAGACCAGCAAACGTTAACGGATTTCCGCCCATTTTTCTTCCTAAACGAGCAATCTCTGTTAAACCACGTGTCATTAATGCCGCTTTCGCATTATCACCTAATCCAAGCCCGTCAGATATCCCCGCAGCTAGTGCAATAATATTTTTTAAAGCACCACCAAGTTCAACTCCAACGATATCTGGGTTTGTATATACACGGAAATAGCTATTCATAAACAAATCTTGTACTCCCTCAGCCGCTTCCATACGCTTTGCTGCAGACGTAACAGTTGTCGCTTGACGCAATCCAACTTCTTCAGCGTGACTCGGCCCAGATAGTACAACAACATCCTTAATCAAGCTCTCTGGAATTTCTTCCTCAATCACTTCCGAAATACGTTTTGACGTACCTGGTTCGATTCCTTTACTTGCATGAATCCAAGTAATTGGCTCTGTAACAATTTCTTTCATCTCTTGCAATACGTCTCGGTACGCTTTCGTCGGTACTACTAGCAGTACTGTATTTACATCTACTAATGCTTCTTCTAAAGAAGAATAGGCTACGATTGTGCTTGGCAATGTAATCCCTGGAAGATATCTACTGTTCTCACGCTTCGTATTAATTTCATTCATGAGTTCAGGACGGTTTCCCCAAATACGTACATCATGCCCATTGTCAGCTAATACCATTGCTAACGCTGTTCCCCAGCTACCTGCTCCTATTACTGTGATTTTTGTCATAAAATCACATCCTCTCCATTAGTCTCTTGCTCTAGCGATAATGTGAATCGGCGTTCCTACAAAACCGAACGCTTCACGTAAACGGTTCTTTAAGAAGCGCTCATATGAAAAGTGCATTAATTCTGTATCGTTTACAAATATAACAAATGTTGGTGGTTTTACCGCAACCTGTGTCGCATAGAAGATTTTCAGACGGCTACCATTATGTGTCGGCGTTGGATTCATCGCTACCGCATCCATAATTACATCATTTAATACATTCGTTTGTACACGGATGCTATGGCTTTCATTTACCTCATTGATAACCGGTAATAACGTTTGTGTACGCTTTTTCGTTTTCGCAGATAAGAATACAATCGGTGCATACTCTAAAAATTGGAAATGAGCACGGATGTTTTCTTCAAATGCTTTCATTGTTTTTTCATCTTTTTTCACTGCATCCCATTTGTTTACAACGATAATAACAGCTCGTCCTGAATCATGAGCATATCCAGCGATTTTTTTATCTTGCTCAATAATTCCTTCTTCTCCGTCTAAAACGACTAAAACAACGTCAGAACGTTCAATCGCTCTAAGTGCACGAAGTACACTATACTTTTCTGTACTTTCGTATACTTTCCCTTTTTTACGCATACCAGCTGTATCGATGATTACATAATCTTGATCATCTTTACTATATGGTGTATCAACAGCATCACGTGTCGTTCCCGCTATATTACTTACAATTACACGTTCTTGACCAAGAAGTGCATTTACAAGTGATGATTTCCCTACGTTTGGACGTCCAATTAAAGAGAAACGGATTGTTTCATCGTCATACGCTTCTTCTTCAATCTTTGGAAAATGATTTGCAGCTTCATCTAACAAATCACCAAGTCCTAAACCGTGTGTACCTGAAATCGGGAATGGCTCGCCAAATCCTAATGCATAAAAATCATAAATATCACTACGCATGTCTGGATTATCAACCTTATTTACCGCAAGTACAATTGGTTTTTTAGAACGGTATAAAATTTTAGCAACTTCTTCATCTGCTGCAGTTACACCATCGCGACCATTCGTCATAAAAATGATAACATCTGCTTCATCAATCGCTACTTCCGCCTGTTGACGAATTTGTGTCAAGAACGGCTCGTCTCCAATATCAATTCCACCTGTATCAATAATGTTAAACTCATGATTTAACCATTCTCCCGCACTATAAATACGGTCTCGCGTTATACCTGGTATATCTTCTACGATTGAAACTCTTTCTCCAACAATTCTATTGAAAATAGTAGATTTCCCTACGTTCGGGCGGCCTACTATCGCTATTACTGGTTTCGGCATATACTTTCATCCTTTCAACTTGCTTCTGTTTATTATGTAAAAAACCCTTCTTTGTGCAAGAAGGGATTTGCATTCCAGAATATTTCTCAACGTATCAAAACACCTCACATTATACCACACGTTACTAATGTTTCACAATAATATATACATTATCTTGTAAGCGATGTGCAATACCATCTAAAATAGCCTCTAAATTATTTGCAACAAATTCCAGTTCCTCTGTCGACTCGCAAATAAATAAAGGGGCACCACCTGCAAATTTCTCTGGCGTTGTTGTAATGACTGCGAGAATAACACTTTCTAACATCATCTCTTATCTCCCCTTCCTTTCGGAGCTTCTGATGACATATGAACAGCACTCTCTAATGTTGGTACATTTCCGATTACCCCTATCGCTTTTTCTGCATCTTGATCTTGCGGCAGAACAAAAATCCCAACTCTCCCATCCTCTAAATCACGCTTCGCTAACGGTACAAGTGCCGGCGTTCCAGAATCTCTATATATTCCTAAAGCAACCGAAACATCATGTAAAATAGCTTGCCGTTGTCCTAAGTTTGAGATTGTAACCATCGCATCTATCGATTTCGGTTTTAAAATAAATCCCATTCCATATTTCATAATTTCTTCTTGCCTTGCTGGCAATCCAATATTCATAATGTAAATATTATCAACATAAAGTCCCGCTCCTTCAAAACGAAGTGGAACGTGCTCTATTTCTACAAGGTCATGAAGTCTTTTACCTGACATTAATTTTTTCGCAATGAAAAAACTTACTATACCAGTAATTACCCCGGCAATCCATGAATCGAATCCTATATACGCAAACGTTGTTACAAACGACGTTAACATCGCCAAGTAGTTACGACTTTCAAATACTAATGCAATTCCTTCAATGTATGTATTACCACGTGGTACGAGCTCATATCCATCTAATTGTTGAAGCGTATTTCTTTCCATATTGCGCACATCACGAAATTGCGTCGCTGCTAACGTAAGAAATGTAATTGCAGAGAAATCTTTTTTCAAAACAGACGGAATCGCAATTGCTCCTAAGGCAGCCGCAATTAATCCCATCGCGATATGAATAATTTTCCCGTGAAGCCTCGTCGGATATTGCCTCGTATCGGTACGAAGCATTAACAACCTAGTTATTGTACCTGCAATTACGCCACATAAAATAGCTGGTGTATATTCAGTCATGTATTACCCTCGCCTTTCTTTTACGTGTTTTCCTCTTAAATTGTTCCATATATACCGATGCCTTTGTAATCCAAAGTAAAATCGCCATAAATAAAGTGGAAACAGCAGCAACATCTAAAAAAGCTAAACTGCCGTATTCATAAGGAAAATGTAATTTACGAAAAATCAGCGTCACCAATAATTCTCCTTGTAACATCCCTATATATAAGGAGCATAATCGTAATATGCGATCCCCGTGCAATAAAACCGATGCATACACAAGTGCACCACTTAACAGCAACAACCTATCAACCACAATCCAAATTGGATCATATACTTCTAACAAATGAAAGCTTGTATATAACATTGCAATAATAAGTGCCGAAAGTAAGGTATATAATTTTTTCCAAATAGAATATAACGCGATACCTACAAAAGAAATAATACAAAGCAAAAGGGCATTTACCGATATCGTGAAAGAAGCAATCGTCACATTTAACGGAGAACAAATAATAAAAATTAATATACAAGCACTTATCTTCCAACGAATAGATTCCTTTTTCATAAAAAAGGTCACGACAATCCACCCTATCCAAGCAACAAAATAAAAAGTACTCCCATCCATCATTTCACCTCCTATGATTTCCATTATGGGAACTTTTTATGAAAGTTAATCCTCCTTTTCTTTGTGCATAGTTTTTCTCATAACAGCAAAACTTTTAATAAGGAGGTGTAACTCACAATGGGTAAAGATCGCCAAGAACGAAAGCTAAGAGAATCACGCCGCGTTGAATCTGATCGCGACCAATCACTTCAATATCCCGGTGCAACAAGTCTTGATACACCGGAGCAAGCTCGAAAGCAGAATCAGCATTAAATAAAGTGAAACCTCAGTGGGGGGGTATCCATCCCCACTGATTATTAGCTCACACCAATCAAGTTGCCCTCAAATAGGCAATACAAAAAGACGGTTTCGATATTGTACGAAACCGTCTTTTTACACAATTATTTTATTTATTTCTACTCGTAATATAATTCTTTTGTTTTCGCATTATAAACCCTATCACTCAACGAGGCATCAATCGTAACTACACCTGTTGGTTTTTTAGAATATGTAATAACATAATACGTATGTAGAGAAGGATTTTTACTCTTTACCTCTACACGTACATAATCTGTCTCTCCTATCTCATTTAACTTTCGCTCAACCTCTTTTTTCGCACCTACAATATCTTCTTTTTCTCCTTTAATTTCCCTACTCACAATGGTATATCCTTGATCAGAAAGTAATACTACTTCAGCATTACTTAAACTCACTTCATTTTGTATATTAAAATAATAAATTGCATACGAATCTTCCGATGGATTTTTGTCTTCTCCTAATTCCCTTGGCAAAATTAGTGCTTCTATTCCACTTCCTGCATTCACCGTTGGATTCCTATACAATTTATTCCCGACTGCGATTGCAATATTCGCCGTTTTAATTGCTGATTGTGCTGTTGTTGAACTAGAATCTCCTTCTCTTACATTTGAAGTTAATGAAATTTCAACCTTTTTATTATATCCAGAAACCGCTGTATCTTCTCTTATATTTCGTGCATGGATGTTAACATCTTCACTATTATATGTAATGCGTCCTATTGTATTTTTACTATTTGAAGATACATTATCTCCTTTTTTATTAACATCCTCATCCCCTAAATTATCGTAAATTTCCCCTTGTTTCTTTTGACTCTTAAATAGCAATCTCTTATCTTGTTTTATCGCTAACCAGCTATATAGAGAAGAATACTTTCTTACTTTTACCATGTTTTTCCGCACGATATTTATATATACTTTTATTATAATGTAAATTCTCTCTTTTTTCCATTTATAGAATTATATAGAACGATAACTTCTCGCCCTCCCTCTTCATTTTACGAAAATAAAACGCAAAAAAATCAACCGGATGGTTGATTTTTTATCGCCTACTATAATGTGCAGTGTCAATCCCTCGCTGCGCTAACCAATGGTACGTTTCACCTTTTACAACAAGAGGTACAGATTGTAACTCTTCTATCGTCTTCACGCCAAGAGCTGTCATAATAAATTTTAAATCTGTATGTAAAAGATCAATTTCATCCACTAAATTCTCAACACCATCTTGCATTAAAATACGTAAAAAGTATCCAGCAAACGCAGTTGTATTCGCCCCTAATGCGATTGCCTTCGCCACGTCAAGTGCTGTTTGGATACCCCCAGATGCAATAAAAGAGAGGTTATTATTTGTAGAGGTTGCTTCAATAATCGAGGTAGCTGTTTGTATACCCCAGTTATTAAAATAAGAAAGCATTCGCTGTCTTCTTTCATTTTCAACAGCAGCAAAATTCGTACCACCTTGTCCGCCAATATCAATTGCTGTTATACCTATATTCGCTAACTGTTGTACTGTTTCCTTACTCATTCCAAAACCGACTTCTTTTACGATGACAGGTACTTTACTTTTTAAAACTATTTTCTCAATCCGCTGAAGTACACCAGTAAAATCACGGTCTCCTTCTGGCATCGTTAACTCCTGTATGACATTTAAATGAATTTGCAGTGCATTCGCCTCAATCATATCAACGGCACGCTCTGCCTGTTCGACAGTTGCCTCACTTCCTAAGTTTGCGAAAAAAATCCCATTCGGATTTACTTTCCTAACAACTTTATACGAAGCCGATTCACTTTCATCTTTTAAAGCTGCCATTTGCGAACCTACAGCCATAGCAAGGTTATGATGTTTCGCTACATATGCTAATTGCTCATTAATATGTAATGTTTGCTCTCCTCCACCACCAGTCATCGCATTGATAAAAATCGGCGAACTTAGTGAAAGTTCGCCGATTTTTGTTTCACATGTTATAGTGTCATAACTTGAATTTGGCAAGCTTTGATGCACAAAATCAATATCATGAAAGCCATGCGTACGAGACTGACCAGTAGAAAGAGCATATTCAATATGATCTAATTTACGTTTTGCCCTTACCACTTGTACCCCTCTTTATTTCTTTAATTTTTTCAGTTGTTCACCAATAATATCACTTAACTGGAAAGTAGCCGAATCAGCATTTGGCTCATATTGGCTATAATCTTCTGTTACATTATTTTCTTCAAGCGTTTCTTTTATGCTTAAAGAAATACGTTTTTCTGCTACATGGACTTCAAGTACTTTCACTTTTACTTCTTGTCCCATTTCCAATACTTCATTTGGATTTTTCACGTGACGATTTGCAATTTGAGATACATGTACAAGCCCTTCAACACCAGGTAAAATTTCAACAAACGCACCGAATGTAACAAGGCGTTTTACTACTCCCTCACGAATATCTCCAGCTTTTATTTCGCCAGCAACATTTTCCCAAGGTCCTGGCTGAGCTGCTTTAATTGATAAAGAAATACGTTGCGTATCAGCATCAACAGATAACACTTTTACCTTTACCTTTTGACCTTGCTCTAATACCTCAGAAGGTTGCTCTACACGTTCGTGTGAAATTTGTGAAATGTGAACTAAACCGTCCACACCACCAACGTTAACGAAAGCACCAAAATCCGTTAATCGTTGTACTGTTCCTTCAACAATATCCCCTTCTTTTAACGAAGAGATTGCTTCTTTTTTCTTAGAATCCAGTTCTAGTTCTACTACCGCTTTATGTGAAAGAATAACACGATTTTTTTCACGGTCTAATTCAACAATTTTCACCGCTAATGTTTTTCCTTTATAGTCAGCAAAGTCTTCTACATAATGTACTTCTACAAGTGAAGCTGGGATAAAACCACGAACACCAAGGTCCACAACTAACCCACCATTCACGATATCTTTTACAGTAACATCAAATACATGACCAGAATTAAATTTTTCTTGTAATTCTACCCACGCTTTTTCTGCGTCAACAGCTCTCTTAGATAAAACAAGATCATCATCTTCTAATTTAATAATTTTCAATTCAAGTGTTTGATCTAATTCTACAACATCGCTTGCTTTTTCAATATGAACGTTAGCTAATTCACTAATCGGAATTACGCCATCTGTTTTGTATCCAACATTTACAAGAACTTGTTTCTCTTCAACTTTCGTTACAGAACCTGTAACAACGTCACCAACTTGTAATTCTTTTGAATTCATAACTTCTTCATTCATTTTCTCTACCATGGAAATACCTCCCTACAGAATTGACAAAGCATTTTTATGTATATACGAAATGAAAACAAATGTTTTCATTTGCATGTTTAAGAATTTATCATCACATATTCTGTTTCAATACAGTTCACAAGAAACTATATTAAATCTATATAAATAGTATACAGCAAAATCATCTTGAAGAAAGTATGATTTGAAATATAATAGCGAATATATTCTGACAGTTTTTTTCCTCTGTAACTAACTTCTTACAAATTAGCCCATTTGTCAAGAAAAGAGACTTATAATTCACTTATCCTTTACAATTCAAAAAAAAAAGAAAGAGGATAGTCCTCTTTCTTTATTTCGCAAATACTCCTGAAACAATACCCATAATTTTTTGGACAACTTCTTCAATTGATAAAGAAGTTGTATCTAATTCCAATGCATCATCAGCTTTTTTCAAAGGAGAAACTTCGCGTTCTGAATCTAATTTATCACGCCTAGCAATTTCTTCTCTTAACTGCTCTAAATTAGAATCGAAACCTTTATTCATATTTTCTAAATGTCTTCTTTCCGCTCTTTCTTCTACAGAAGCAAGCATAAAGATTTTCACTTCAGCATCTGGTAGTACATGTGTACCAATATCACGGCCATCCATTACTACGCCGCCTTTTTTAGCTAATCCTTGTTGACGACGTACCATTTCTTCACGAACAAGACGATGCTTTGCTACAATAGATACACGATTCGTCACATCTGGCGTACGAATCACTTCAGAAACATCTTGTCCATTTAAAAATACAAGTTGTGTATTTTCCCCTTGCTGAAATTCAATATTTACATTTTTTACAACTTCCATTAACTTTTCTTCATTTTCAATATCCACTTTTTGTTCAAGGGCTGCATATGTAATAGTACGGTACATTGCGCCTGTATCAATGTAAACATATGAAAGTTTTTTTGCAACAACTTTTGCCACTGTACTTTTCCCAGCAGCCGCTGGACCATCTATAGCAATCGAAATTCGTTTATCCATTGTAACACCTCATTTTTCACTTATAAAACAAAACGAAAAGCAGGTATTTTCCCCCTGCTTCTTCTCATTTGCCTCACGTCATTAAATCCTCAATAATTGTAGCATAATCCATCATAGAAGAAAATGAAAACTACTTATTCACCTGTAAGATTTCCGCCTTATTTTTCGTGACGACACCTTCGTAATAAACAATTTTCGATAAATATTTCACTGAAGATTTATGTATAAAAAGCAGTTGGACGACAGAAAGAAAAATAAATTGAATCAGTAATATACGAATTATAATTTTCTCCACTTTTTTCAAAAAAACTCACTCCTTCCCTCTCTACACTTACACATCTACTCTCATAAATTTCCATAAACAAAACCTAACCTAATAACCACTTACCGGAGCACACTTAAAGTAATTTATTTTATTGTCATTTTCTAAGCATACTTTTATACATTTTCATTGTCGAATTTACTCAAAACATGTTATGTTCTAAATGTATTTTTCAACTTGAAAGGGGTATAAGCATTGAAAAGAATCCTAGTTTTACACACAGGTGGAACAATTGCAATGGAGGAAGATAAAGAAACTGGGGTCGTACAACCAGGTAAAAAAAATCCTCTTTTAAAATTTATTCCTGATTTAGAAGGCGATGTTGATTTAATTGTCGAAGATGTGTTCCATCTTCCATCTCCTCACATGACTCCTAGCGAAATGCTACAATTGCAAGTCATCATTGACGAAAGAGTAAAACAAGACGATATTCATGGCGTAGTCATCACGCATGGTACCGATACATTAGAAGAGACAGCTTATTTTCTTGATTTAACAGTTCAAGCAACTATCCCAATCGTTGTGACAGGGGCAATGCGTTCTAGCAATGAATTAGGTGCCGATGGTCTATATAATTTCTTATCAGCTGTAAAAGTTGCTAGTAGTAATGAAGCTGCTGAAAAAGGCGTTCTAGTCGTATTAAATGACGAAATACATTGTGCTACAAATGTAACAAAAACGCACACAAGTAATGTCGCGACATTCCAAAGTCCACAGTACGGACCAATTGGCATGGTAACAAAACGTGGTGTTGTTTTCCATCATGCTTTAGTGCATCACGAAACATGCACAGTACGACAGATTTCTAAAAACGTTGTCGTTCTAAAAGCATACGCAGGTATGGATGATACATTATTATCAGCAATCGAAACGCTACCAGTAGACGGAATTGTTATTGAAGCACTTGGACAAGGTAATTTACCTCCAAGAACACTTCCTAGTCTAAGGCGATTAATAGAAAAAGGCATTCCAATTGTATTAGTTTCACGCTGCTTTAACGGTATTGTTCAAGACGTATACTCTTATGAAGGTGGCGGAAAACAATTAAAAGATATGGGCATTGTTTTCACCTACGGTTTAAACGCTCAAAAGGCGCGAATTAAATTACTAGTCGCACTAGAAAACACAAACTCTCACGAAACAATCCAACATATGTTTATGCACGATTAAAAAAGAAGCTGTCGAAGATTTCGACAGCTTCTTTTTATTCTTCTCTTGATGCAATGGTTTGCGCAATCGCATCTCCATGGAATCTACCGTTCTCGATAAATATTTCATTTGCGTTATTCCCCGCAGCAATTACACCTGCAATAAAAATATTTTCAGCGTTTGTTTCCATACTACCCTCTATATAAATCGGGCGCCCTGTTTCTTCATCAATCCGAACTCCCATTTTTGTTAAGAAGCTGTGGTCTGGATGGTAACCCGTCATAGCAAATACAAAATCGTTTTGAATTGTATTTGCCTCACCATCTACTGTATACGTCAACGTATGCTCAGTAATTCCTTTTACATGCGCATGGAAATGCATTTGAATTGTCCCATTTCGTACTAACGCCTCAAATTCCGGCAAAATCCACGGCTTAATACTTGGCGAGTATTCCCCACCACGGTATAGAACTGTTACACGTGCACCCGATTTAACAAGCTCTAACGCTGCATCTATACTTGAATTTTTACCACCTATTACAATGACATCTCGATCAAAATAAGGGTGTCCTTCTTTGAAGTAATGAGCTACTTTCTCAAGTTTCTCACCAGGTACATTCATATAATTCGGATTATCATAATATCCAGTTGCGACAACAATGTATTTCGCAACATATATTTCTTTGTTTCCGTCACGCTTCGTCGTTTCAACTTTAAAAACATCACCATCTTTTTGAACTTGTTCCACTCGTTCAAATGCATTTACACGTATAGATTTACGCTTTACTACTTCACGATAATACGCAAGCGCCTGATTACGAAATGGCTTACGATTTTCTGTAATAAAAGCAACTTCACCAATTTCTAATTTTTCACTAGAGGAGAAAAATGTTTGATGAGTTGGATAATTATAAATTGCATTTACAATGTTTCCTTTTTCGATTACTAACGGATTTAACCCCACTTTTTGCAACGAAATCGCCGCTGCTAATCCGCATGGACCGCCTCCGATAATAATAACTGTTTCTTTTTGCATACTTAGTTCACTCCTAGTCTTCTACCTCTGCTCTATTTATATAAACAAGAAAAAACCTACTTACAGCAGTAGGCATCTATCTTTATTGTATTCATTTTTCATATATTTGTCATCTAAACGAAACATACATCCGATAGACATCTGCTAAAAACTGCTGAAATTTAATTCCTTGTTGCCCTAATACATTCTCAGGATCGATTTTCCGAGTAGGATCCAACGTTTTGTGTGACACAATAGCCTTTTTAGGATTTAAACCGAAATTTTGACATAAATAAGCGTGATACCACGTAAAACGAGTATACGCCTCCCAAAAGTTTACGTCGCCACCATAGCAAAGTTCAACCCCAATTGCAGCCTTATTCGCATCATAACCGAATAACTCATTATCCGTTGGCACATTGTATCGAACATGGTACGCAACTTCATTTATAGGGACAATTTCTAATATTGTTTTATCATCAATAAATGTATGCGCTGAAGCTTTCGGTTGTATTTCATTAAAGTAATCCCGATTTCCTATCGCATTGCTACCAGGGTTCCCCGTGTCATGACTTACAATAAATCTTACTTTTGAAAGAGGAATTCCTGGTCGTGAATTTCCATACCCAATATAGTTACGCTCTATAGGGAACATCGCCATTACTACCAACTCCCGCTCTAAAAAATTACCTTACTTCCTTATATATGTATTCGGTGGCAATGTCCTTATGGCATATTTCTTATGCGAAGAGAACATCGAAAATATTTGATGTGAATACCATAAATAATACAATACTTACAGCCACTCCGTAAAAACCGTAAAACCAAATACAATCTTCTTTCGTATCTAAACCGAAAAATTTATTTACCGATTGTAATAATGTGCCACGCTTGCTTTGTTTGTTTCGTAATACTTCCACTCGTTCTACAACATCTGCTGGCATCATAAATCTTTGGTCTACTGTCATTTTCATCATTTATCTCTCCTTAAAATCATTTCCGTTTTGCTTATCTAAGGAAAGTATAGCACGTTTGTTCGTGTAGAACAAGCGTTCTTTTTTATTTTTTATTCTATTTTTCACCAAACCAAGTAATAATTGTGAATATAAACGCGATAATTGGTCCAACTACAACTGCACCAAATATTAAAAATAATAATCCTTCGCCGAACACCCGAACGACACTTGTTTTTCGGGCTCTCTTAGCTCTTGCAAGTTCACCCTCTAACACCTTAACCTTTTCTTCTAATTGGTCTACTCGTTCCATTATTTCATTCCCCATATACAACACCTCATTTATTACTTCAACAAAAAAACGCGATTCCCTCGAAAGGAAATCACGTTTTCTCAAAACATTATATATTATACCCAACCTCTGAAGCGACTAGCCTCAGCCATTTTACGAACACCAATCATGTATGCAGCTAAGCGCATGTTCACTTTACGAACTTGTGATGTTTCATAAATTGAATCGAATGATTTTACCATTACTTTTTCTAAACGTTGTTCTACTTCTTCCTCAGTCCAGTAGTAACCTTGGTTATTTTGTACCCACTCAAAGTAAGATACCGTAACGCCACCAGCACTTGCTAATACGTCTGGAACAAGTAAGATACCACGATCTGTTAAGATTTTTGTTGCTTCTAATGTAGTTGGACCATTTGCAGCTTCAACCACAATTTTCGCTTTAATCTTATCAGCATTTTCTTCTGTAATTTGGTTCTCAATTGCAGCAGGAACTAAAATGTCGCAATCAAGTTCTAACAGTTCTGTATTTGAAATTGTATTATTAAATAGTTTTGTTACAGTACCGAAGCTATCGCGACGATCTAGTAAGTAGTCAATATCTAATCCATTCGGATCATGTAATGCACCGTAAGCATCTGAAATTGCAATTACTTTCGCGCCTGCATCATGCATAAATTTAGCTAAGAAGCTACCCGCATTACCAAATCCTTGAACAACAACGCGTGCACCTTTAATATCAATGTCACGTTTTTTCGCAGCTTCACGAATACAAATTGTTACACCTTTTGCAGTCGCTGTTTCACGTCCGTGTGATCCACCTAATACAAGTGGTTTACCTGTAATAAATCCTGGTGAATTAAATTCATCGATACGGCTATACTCATCCATCATCCATGCCATAATTTGTGAGTTTGTAAATACATCTGGAGCCGGAATATCTTTTGTCGGACCAACAATTTGGCTAATTGCTCGTACATAACCGCGGCTTAATCTTTCTAATTCACGGAAAGACATCTCACGTGGGTCACAAATGATTCCACCTTTACCTCCACCATATGGTAAATCAACAATACCACATTTTAAACTCATCCAAATAGAAAGTGCTTTCACTTCATTTTCTGTTACGTTTGGATGGAAGCGAATTCCACCTTTCGTTGGACCAACAGCATCATTATGTTGTGCACGATATCCTGTAAATATTTTAACAGTCCCGTCATCCATACGAACTGGAATTTTCACTGTCATCATACGAATTGGTTCTTTCAATAATTCATATACTTCGTTTGGATAACCCAATTTTTCTAATGCTTCATTAATTACAATTTGTGTTGAATTTAACAATTCAAAATGTTGTTCCCCTTGTTGTTGTGTTTTCGTTTGAGTTCCCTTTTCGGCTACCATAGTAAGTAAACCCCCTGTAATTTCACTTGTTTAGTAAACCTTCATTGCCTAGTATACACCGTTAAATTTGGAATGCAATAGAAAACGCTAACAAATATATACAAACTATTTTGTATTGCAAGCGTTTTCACTATTATTATAGTCCTTTTATTGCTTTTAGAAAAGTAAAATACTTAAATATTTAAATATTTTTTATTTTCATCAAAATACATTCGATAAAACCATTATTTCATCAAGAAATACTGATTACATTTTAACATACAGATCGGCTAGTCTTGTTACCTACACTTCGTTTTATAGATTTTAGATTTTCAGCTGAATAAAAATAAAACCTCAAGCTACGTTACATTAGCTGAGGTTTTGTTTTTTCACAAAGTAATTGTATATTTGTTCAATCGCTTGAGAATCCATTAATTCTTTACCATATTCCATTACGCGGTAAATTGTTGCTGTTGACGGATTACCGTACTCCGCTAAAATAGCTATAAAATCCGCCTTCAATAATTGAAATTGCTCTTCTTCTTCTATCCAAAGATAAAAACGATCATCCCACGTATACAACTTCCCATCAGTTACACCAAGGTTATATAAGCGATTTGACAAATTGATTACATCATCTAATGTAGCAAACTCGTAAAGTATATGTTCACTTTCATCAAGAGTCACTTGCATTTCAATAAACTCGTCACGGAACTCATCTTCTGTGTCCACTTCGTGATTTTCTTTTGTTACAATTACAACCATACCTTGAGCTTGTAGAGAAAATACTTCAACAGCAATCGGTCCATCCGCTTCAAACCCTAATTCTGTATTTGCTTCTTGCATCATATCACGGAATAGTTGCTGTACTTTCGGTGCATTTCTCCACAAATCTTCTTTCGTTAATCCTCGTTCAGATAAATCATCAAATGTTAGGAAAATTTTAATCTTATTATAATTTAAACGTTCCAGTCTCATCTCATACCCTCCCTACGTAACCATTGCATCTAATTTTTATTATATGAAATAGAAAATAGATGGTTCTTTTCGAACGACTATTCCGGCATCTTTAACCATCCATCCCATTCTTCTTTCGTGTTACCAATTAGGATATTTTGAAGATTTAATTGATCTCCAATGCCTTTTCTTCCTATAAAACCACCAGAGATGTTTTCATTTTTTTCTTGCAACAAGTCAATAAATTCTACTGCCTCTTCAAGTTCTCGTTCATCATCAAAAGATATAAACAAATATTTAGGTTGTAATTGTTCAATAGCTAGTAAAATACCTTCTTCATCTAAACTTGTCCCCATATACATTGTTTGATATCCTTTTAGTCGTAAATACGTCGCGAAAATAAATCCTTTTAATATATTATTTTCTAAAACGAAAACTTTGTTAACGGAAGAATACACCGACGCATTATGATAGATCATTCCTAAACGTGTTTGTAAGAATGATACAACATATTTGAATTGCGACATTGTAATCTCATTATTACTTTTTAAAGTTAACAACTTGTTTGCCACTTGAAGAATGATGCTTGCAACAACCTTTTCCGTTGAATATATACTAAAAACCTCGTTTAATAATGCAGAAATTGTAATTTCATCAAATTCTAACAAAGCTTGTAGTATATCGTCCACTAAAACAACTTCTGTATCAGTAATTTTTTCTTTTTGAACGTTGTTCTGCAACCGATTCCCTTCTAATAACTGAACTGCTTGTCCAATCATCATCCCCTCAGAAACTTTGTTCATTAACCATTTCAAAATATGAATATGCTCTTCTGTATATAAACGATGCCCCGCACGATTTCTCTTTGGGGCAATAATATGATAGCGTCTTTCCCATGCGCGAAGTGTACTCGGTTGAATTCCGAGTATATTTGAGACAGCTTTTATATTATATTTTCCATTTGAATTCGGCATTATTTCCCTCCGCATAACGTAATGATATGTGTTTGGGAAGGTGCCCGAAAACGAAGAGGGAACAATGTTGTTCCATACCCATTACTAACAAAGAGAGTCGTATTAGAATGCTTATATACGCCACCCTTTAAATACTTTTCAGATGGAAACAACCGAATCTGGCCTCCATGTGTATGTCCACTTAATACGAGCGAAATTTGTTCATTACCAGACATTTTCTTTATTATATCTGGGTTGTGACTAATTAAAATGCGAAAACCTTCTTCTTTACAATCAGACAACGCTAAATCTAAACGATCTCGTTCTAATCCAACATCATCGATACCGAGTAAGCAAATTTTCTCTCCTAATTCAGATTCAAATACAACTCTTGTATTATCTAATACCTTCACATTATTTTCTATTAATAAAGCATCTAATTCGTGATATTCAATTTCATAGTCATTATTTCCCCATACAAAATATACAGGGGCTATTTCTCTTAACTTTTGAATATTTAAAGAGATTTGCGATAAAGGTACTCCTTTTTCAGCTAAATCACCGCCAATAATTACGATATCTGCTTTTCCTTTCACTCGTTCAATTAGCGAGTTAGAAATGATCCTTCTATGAATATCCGAAATAAAAAAAACTTTAACTTTTTGAAAACTTTCCGGAAATTCTTCGAATACTAAAGTATGTTCCAACACTGTATTACGCATCGCTTCTTTATACATTCCAAGAAGACATACAAAACCAATGCATATGAGAGTACATAATAATATAATCCATGACATATATTTTTTACTCTCCCTCCTCGTAAAGTATAGTCCTTAATTTTATGTGGAGCTATATATCACTCATTTAGCTAGCTCTCATACTTCGTGGACTTATCTTTTATAGGAATTTTCAATTCTTGTCCTACCTTCACTTCGTCTTCTTGTAAATCATTATACTTTTTTATTATTTCTATCCCATCTTCATCTGAGAAATATTGCTTCGCTATACTTTCTAAAGTTTCTCCATCTTTCACAACATGAGTTGCTACTTTCTCAGACTGCTTCTTTGATTCAGTCTTAGCGGAATCAAAGAAAATTACTTCAAACGCACTTTTCTCAGCATTATTACTATCACTTTTTACCTGTATATACTTATCCGTATACCATAGGATACTAATAGGTAACAATATGAACAAAAATGTTAACACTCGGACGAAAATGTGATTCATTTTAAACTTTGGTTTGTTCTCTTTATTTCTATGAATTTCACTACGCGGCGGTAAACTTTCATCTTCTTCCACTTGCTCAACTTCTAACTCCTCTTCAAAATCAGGAATTCGTTTTCTCATGTTGTTCACCACCACCTTCCATTTATTTTCTTAATTGGAGCCCCATTATAAAATCAACAAGAAAGTGTGCAAAGATTGTTATAAATAAATTTCCTGTCCACTCGAATACATAACCAAAAACAAAACTAATAAAGCAGACGAAACAAAACAAAAAAGGCTTCGTTATATACCGAATATGTAACACAGCAAAAATTAAACTCGCTATTACAATTCCGAAATGAGTCTGCACTACACCTCTAAATAAAAACTCTTCCGCAAAGCCAATAATAAACGTGATAACGAGTAAATGCATGACAGAAATCCCTTGAAACATTCTATCGTTAATGCCACCATCATCAAACCAAGATTCTGGAAACACTCGCATTGCAACATAATCTAATAACACAATACAAATCGCTAACAAGCTACCTATTAAAAGTATAGAAACCGGTTCCCATTTCCATAAACTATAAACTTCTCTTTTATCTTGAAATAATATATATGCTAGTAAACAACCGATACCAATAATGATTAGTTGTGTTATGTAGAGATTCAGTCTTATTTCTCTCGGACTCATATCTTCAACATTATGCCTTTGAATGTTCATCATTCCTCCATCTTTCCTAGGCCGAAAAGCTTTTGTAACTCTGTTTCCCAATTATAGTCGAAAACTAACTGTTGCGCTCGTCTTTTTTTATAATCCGTTTTTGTAATACCACAGTAATCACAACAGTTTTCTATCTCTTTTTCTTTTCTATAACCGAATTGTTGTAATAAATATTCACGTCTACATCCTTGAACTTGTATCCATGACTTCATATTTTCTAGCTCACTATATTTATTACGCATTCTCACTTCCACTTCCGCTATTAATCTGTGCATTATTTCATCTGACAAGCTCTCTAGCATGAGATTTCGCTGTTGTATGATTCCAAGATGTTCGAGATGATAACGTGTAAAGCGCCAATACTGTTCATTAAATCTTGCTGCATTATAACAAATTTCTTCTACATCTTCTAATGGTAATACTTTCGTTTGAAACATTCTTTCTTGTAGTAACGAAAATAAAAATTGTATTTGCGATTTACTTGGTAATTCATCTTCAATGATTGAAATTGGCAAATCGTGATCCAATGGACTACATAATAAAATGGCTATACTCAATTCTCCATCTCTTCCCGCTCTTCCAATTTCTTGTAAATAGGAAGCTACATTTGTCGGATATTGAAAATGAATAATATATCTTGTATTCGCCTTATTTACCCCCATCCCAAAAGCACTTGTACATATTACAATTTGCAACTGGTCATTCATAAACTGTTGTTGAATTAACATACGCTCTTCATGTTCCATACCACCATGATAAAAAGCTACACCTGTAATTCCTTTTCCTCTTAAATACTCGGTTAAACGCTCTGTCCAGGCCCTACTTGAACAATAAACAATACCAGGCCCTTGCAAATACATTACATGCTCAAAAAGCGCCTCTTTTTTTTCTTCTATTGTTTCCACAAATTGCACTTCCATCGCAATATTTGGACGATCAATTGAGTACACATGCTCAGCAATATTTTTTAGATTTAAACTTTCCGCTATATCTCGCAATACATCCTTTGTCGCAGTTGCTGTTAATGCTAGTACTGTCGGAGATCCGATACTCTCAATTACTTTATCTAATTTTTTATAATCTGGCCGAAAATCATAGCCCCATTGTGAAATACAATGCGCTTCATCTACGACAAATAATGAAATATGAATTTTTTTCAATTCTCTTATTAGAAGTTCCGACTGCAACATCTCTGGCGATACGAAAACAAATTTATAAAAAGATAGCTTTTTCATTGCTTCTCTTTTTTCAATTAACGTCCGAAAACTATTCAATGCAATAATTCGATTTTTCACGACATACTTTAATTGCGTAACTTGGTCTTCCATTAAAGATAATAATGGTGATACAACAAGCACCGTACCCTCTTGCAGAAGCCCCGGAAGTTGATAACACATTGACTTTCCCCTTCCAGTCGGAAGCATTGCTACAACATCTTTTCCTTCCAATAAGTCCGTAATAACTCCTTTTTGCCCCGGACGAAATTCAGAATATCCAAACCACTTATATAAATATTCCTCAAGCTTCATTTATACCCTCCATCCGTGCCAATACAAGACGTACTTCAAAATAAGAGATTTCCTCTCCAACCGCTTGCTTCAACACACGCAATTTACGTGTTTGTAATGCTTCAATTACTTTTGTTACTTTTTCCATTTTTTCTTTTTCCATAAACATTTCAATAGAAAATTCTTTTTCTCGTAAAGCAATTTCTACAAAATGGTCTTCTATCGTGGCAACCTTCAAATTCCGAATTGTTGCTATTTCTTCTAAAGAGCGTCCTTGTCTCCAAAGATTATATGTTTTTTTCGTTGATAAACTAAATAAATCAGCTTTCTCATTTGGATAAGATATAATTTCAGCTAATAATGGAAACTCATTTTCTTTATTGCGAACTTCTTGAATAAGGAAATGAATTGTACCCCAAAATAAAAAATACACTCGAAATATATCTTGTTTCGTAATTTCCGCTAATTGTTGTAAAGTACACCCAATACGTTTATACCCAGTTAACCGATATATTACGATTGTCGCCTCTACCGGATTATTTTTTTGTAAAAGAGTATGCATTTCCTTCCATAATCTTTTAGCCAATTCACTTCTCATATACGGTATTCCAGTGAGAAAACGTTTCACCCACATCATTATTTCTGTATCCTGTTGAATTGGAATAAATTTCGTATTCGCCTGTTGTAAATTCGAAATGGTTTGAACGATCAATGATAATCTCTTCCAAAACGTTTCACCTATTTCACCATAGTGTAAACCATTTAAATATGTCGGAAAGGCAAAGTCACCTTCCCATTTGTTTAATTGCACGTTACCAGCAGTCGTTAACACATATGTATTATCATGTATACCTTGAACTAAATCCGTTTGTAACAACTTTGCAACTTCTTGATCATAATCAGCTCTATTTAATGACTTATAAATCCCAAACAAAAAAGAAATTTGAAACATATTCCCATCTTGTAATGTTTGCGACGATCTCTTTCCTTTTAATAAATAATAAATCGAAGAAACGGTTCTTTCACCATTCAATTGTTTTAAACAATATAATAAAGTATATTGTAGCTGCATTACCGCTTCCACCTCTCAGTCTAACTTCATTCCTTTTTCAATACGATTGCACATTAACTGCTATTCATTTAACTTATCATATTCACACTACATGCTTGTATATATTCTATTGTATCAAACGAAATAACATTTAAGTATTTTGAAAATCTTATGAAATAATTCAAAAATAAGTTGACACTCTAATTGATAAGGATTATCATTATAATTTTATGTTGAAAAGTTTTTAAAACCGTTTTACAATAAGATTATAATTTTTTGGCGAACTTTTCACATACATATTATCAGGAGGGAAAAAATATGGCAAAATATACAATCGTTGACAAAGATACTTGTATTGCATGCGGTGCTTGTGGTGCTGCTGCACCAGACATTTATGACTATGATGATGAAGGCATTGCATTTGTAACATTAGACGATAACCAAGGTATCGTTGAAATTCCAGATGTATTAATTGAAGATATGATGGATGCATTCGAAGGTTGTCCAACTGACTCAATTAAAGTTGCTGACGAATCATTTGATGGCGACTCTTTAAAATTCGAATAGTCTTTTATTAACTTCAAAAAATCCCCCTCATACTTATGAGGGGGATTTTTTGCACTCTTTTTCATTCTCACTAACAAAAAAACCATTAGCAGTTACGCTGCCAATGGTTTAATATTTTTAAGCATTTTTCATTTTTGCAAATACCCATACTTTCAAGCGTGAAAATAATGCTACAAATACAATTGTTACAACAATTCCTTTAATTACATTAAACGGTAATATCGCCGTTACAATAGTTTGTCGCATAATATCACTAGACATAGCTGGTGAATTTAAAAACCAAGTGTACGCTGGTAAAATAATAAAGTAGTTTAACACACTCATAATAACTGTCATAGTAATTGTACCTAGCATTAATCCTGTCGTTAAACTTTTTACTGTGCGATACTTTCGGAATAAGAATGCTGCTGGACCAATAAATAAACATCCCGCTATAAAGTTTGCTACTTCTCCTACTGGTACTCCCGTTAAACTTCCTTGAATTCCGTAATGCAAAATATTTTTTATCGCTTCTACAATTACACCTGCAATTGGACTAAAAATTATCGCCGCAATTAAAGCTGGCACATCACTAAAATCAATTTTTAAAAATGGCGGAAGCCCTGGGAATGGAAAATCCAACATCATTAGTAAATACGCAATACTACTTAGCATCGCTACACTCACCATCTGCACTACACTGTTTTTTTGTTTCATCTTTCTCTCTCCTTTTCCATCGATCTTCTCATGGAAAGTGGAAAGGTTCTGCTATGCCTATTTTTTCATAGAACGAAAAAACCCTTTGTGATTTACACAAAGGGAGAATTTTAAGGCACATCAAACAGACGTTCAAATACTTATCTTTTTTGAACGCTTGAACCTCCATCTTCTCCCATCCAGACTGTACTGTCGGCTTTGGAATCACACCAAATCCTGCCTTAACGGCTCGCGGGCTTAGAACGAAATTATTAAATGTTCATCACCGCCGGTCGGGATTTTCACCCTGCCCCGAAGATAGACCGATATTCTATTTTCCACTTCATTATACAACAACATGATCGTATTGTGAACAAAAAAAGTGTAACTTACTAAAAATAAGTTGTTGATTTTATATAATTAAAGAAACAATCACTATATTTTACAATACAACCCATATTTTTTATAATTCGGTATTTCTCTTATGAATCCCCCTAGTCATATGTCGTCAAAAGTGATAAGATGTTGAATTGTTAAGATAAGAACATTTTCTGAGTTATGGAGGAAATGTCATGAAGAAAGATAAAAGACACTCTATTCGAGAAGCAATGAAAAAGAACTTAAGAAAAGAATACTTTTATTTGAAAAAAGAATTACTTTTCTACTGTCCAATTGATCTAGGCACATTCTCAAGAGAGACATACTACGCTACTTTTGACCAAGATGGCATAAGTATTTATCAGTATGATAAAAAAACAGAAAGTAAATTAAAATTGTGTGAGCGTCATCCATGGAAAAGTTGGAATAAGGTAAAAGTTGATCACTATTTAACAACTTCTCAATTTATTTTCCAAGGTGAGCGAAATTGGATTTTATCCCTTTTCCAAAAAGGAAAAGAAGCTCAAAAAATAATTGAAGAACATACATCTTTACAAACGGAAGTTGTTTCCCGTCCGTTTTCCAAGAAACTTCCTGGTTTCCGTTCTGATACACCATTGAATAAATACATCGGTTGCATTTGTTACACTGCACTTATTGCATTTTTATTAAAATGGATGATTCCATTTCAAGCACCACAAATCGCCCTGTATTCTCTTTCAATTGGCTTTATGCTTCTTGGTTTACTTTGTCTTACAATTGGTCTAATCGAACCAACTATCGTACTATTTCGGACAAAAGAAAAAACAAGAACAAAAGTCTTTTACTTATATAGCTACTTAGCTATTACTGGATTTATATGTGTCTTTATTTTTTGGTAAAAGAAGCCGTCCCAAAAGATCTTTTTGGGACGGTTTTTCGTTAGGAATAGGTTGCTCTTATTGTCGTATTTTATTGTTAGTCGATATTTCTTGTCGAAATGTCAATATAATAAGAGCTATGTTCGATATAATTTCATTTACTATCGCAATCTTAAATAAGAAGAAAATAAATTTATTCAAAAGTTATGCTTTTGGGACGTTGCCTTTACTTGACGTATAGTTGTTGGTTCGGATAGATTTGCTCTTGTCGCAATCCATTCCTCACTTTAATTTCCTCAACTGTCATACTAAATTTCCGGGCAATACCAACTAAAGTATCACCTTTTTGTACAATATATAGTGATGATGACACAACTTGATTTTTTTGTTCATTTAAAACAAGCAACGGATTCATCGCATTCCTTTTCTCCATCGTCCATCTCCCTTGATGCACTTCTAAATGTAAATGCGCTCCTCGCGATTCTCCTGTATTCCCTACCTCTCCAATTAGCTCTCCTTTTGAAATGTTATCACCTTGAACTACATATCTCTTATTTAAATGCGCATAAACAGCCTCATATTCTCCATGTTTAATAAACACAACATTTCCATAACTACTTGAAAAATAAGACTTTGTCACCTTACCATTTTGAATAGCTGCAACAGGCGTTCCAATAGGCGCAGCTATATCAATACCATAGTGTTTCCCATGTCTTGTCCCAAAATAATCACTTATCTGCCCATCAACAGGCCATATCCACTGATTCCCTTCAGCGTAAACATGTAATTGAGATAAAAATAATACACTCAATATCACCACGCCACATTTTAACGCTTTCATATACATCCTCCGTTTTCTAATAGCCGTCATACCTTCTCTATTGTGGGATATTACAGAAAAAAGTATACAAAAAAAAGAAAGTGTATTACTCCACTTCCTTCTCTTCTTTATTACGAAAAACAAGTGCACTGCGGTTATACTCCACATCTTTCACTTGTAAACGCGCATTTATTACTCTAGCAAGCGCAAATAAATAATCAGATAACCTATTTACATACTTTAGAACAATTTCATTGGTTTCTCCTTCTTTTTGCAATGACACTATACAACGTTCTGCTCTTCTTATAACTGTACGTGCAATGTGTAGTGCAGCCGATATCTCGCTACCGCCTGGTAAAATAAAACGCTCTAAAGGCGGCGCTTCTTCTGTATACGAATCAATTCGTCTCTCTAAATACTCGACCATCTCTATCGTTACTTTATAAGGGATTTTCTTCTCTACTATTGCTAAATCCCCTCCACAATCAAATAGTTCATGTTGAATATTTTCAAGTTCGTTATAAATGTTACGAAAACATTCCTCTTGTAATTTAGACATGGCATATCCGATATGAGAATTCGCCTCATCAATTGTTCCATAAGCTTCTACACGTATATGATCTTTATCCACTCGGCCACCTATGACACTCGTTTCCCCTTTATCACCTGTTTTTGTATAAAGTTTCATTTCATTATGACACCTCTCTTTTTATTTTCATTCTGATTATTACAGAAAAAAACTCTACCATTCTTTATTTAATTGCACTTACAAAAAAATAAAAAAACAGTAAAGCTTTTATTCATGATCAACTTTCAAAAAACATATATATCTAAATTATACGATTTGGTAAATATACAGAGAATGTAGTTCCTTCTCCAACGACACTTGATACAAAAATCTTCCCGTCATGACCTTGAACAATATTTTTAGCAATCGCAAGCCCGAGTCCTGTTCCAATTTTTTTCCCGCGAGTTCTCGCTTTATCAGCTTTATAGAATCGATCGAACAAGAACGGAATATCTTCTTCTGGAATACCAGCACCTGAATCTTGCACTTCGAAAGTAAGGCCACTATTTTTCGTATTAATTACAAGTGTAACATGTCCACCTGCATTTGTATGACGGATTGCATTATCAATTAAATTCGTCAGTACCTGTTCCATACGGTCTGCATCAAACGGATATTGTTCAATTGGACTTTGGAAATCCACTGTTAATTGGACTTCTTTATCCTTTGCAATCCCCTGGAATTTACGGCCAATTTTTTCGACAAATGGATGAATATCTACTTCCCCTATATGTAACTCTACATGTCCACTTTCCATACGGGCTAAATCTAATAACTCATTTACAAGTTTACCTAAACGAACAGATTCATCATAAATAATTTGAACAAACTCATTAATTTCTTCTTTCGTTTGCACAATATCATCTAAAATTGCTTCACTATATCCTTGAAGCATTACCATCGGTGTACGAAGTTCATGTGATACATTCGCAATAAAGTCTTGACGCATTTTCTCAAGACGACGCTCCTCCGTCATATCTCGCAATACTGCTACAGCTCCACGAATTTTTGTTTGATTGTAAAGCGGTGTCATAAGAACTACGTAGTTACCTTTTTGCAAATTAATTTCAACAACTTGTTGTTGCTCACTTTCTACAACGAGATGGAATAGTTCAACAAGTTCAGAAGGCAGTTTTTTAATTAACTCTACTTCTTTTTCTTCTTGCCAAACTTGTAAGAAGTGTTCTGCCGGTGGGTTGATAACAACGACTTCACCTTCTTGATTTAACGTAACAACACCATCTGCCATACTACTCAAAATGCTAGCTAACTGCTCTTTTTCTTGCTGCAGGGCATTCATATTAAACTTCAACTGTTTTCCCATTTGATTTAAAGCAGTTGCAAGCTCACCAATTTCGTCCTGCGACACCATAGGGGCTTTCGTATCAAATTTCCCGCGCGCTACCTCAAATGCAACCTCACGCATTTTACGAAGTGGTGCCGTAATTCGAGTAGATAAGAAAAATGCAAAGAAAGTCGTTAAAATAATCGCAATCCCGGCTGATAAGAAAATAAAATCAGTCGTTCTCTCCATACCTTGTATTGGAACTTGCAATGATTCATATACAAACACTGCACTTTGATTTTTTGACTGTACTGGCTTCCCGACGATCATAATATCATTTTCAGTATTTTTATTCTTCCTACTATTAGAAGCTTTTCTAATATTATTCTTAATATCCTTTTTATCTGTAAAAACAGCTGCTAATTCTTTATCATTTTTCAAATCATCTATTGTAAGAGTAACTAATCCTTCTTGTTTCGGCGAAGAAGAAATTTCCTTACCGTCTTCTACAATGATAATCCTTGAAAGTGGATCAGAAAATTTGTAAGCAATATCCTCAATCGTTTTTACATCGGCACCTTCTTCAATTAATTCCGTGACACTTGTTGCAACTTTCTGAAGCCTAGCTTCACTCATATCAACATAATACGTTCTAAAAAACTGTGAAAGTAAAATAGCAACAAATCCAAGAACAAACGAAACGAGAAGTAATATGGTCATCCATAACTTCCCTACTACACTTCTCCAAAGCATCAGTCGTTCACAACCTCAAACTTGTAACCTACGCCCCAAACGGTAACAATCATTTTCGCTGCATCTGGTGATTGTTTACTTAACTTTTCACGTAAACGCTTTACATGCGTATCAACTGTACGTAAATCTCCGAAGAACTCATATTGCCATACTTCTTTTAACAATTGCTCACGGTCAAAAACTTTATCCGGGGATTTCGCTAAGAATAATAGTAATTCATATTCTTTCGGTGTTAAGTTTACTTCATTACCATCCGCTGTAACGCGGTGCGCATCATTATCAATTGTTAAATGAGGGAAAACAGTAACATCTTTCGTCGTTGTATCTTGTGTAAAGAATGTCGTTGGTACAGCGCGGCGTAATACCGCTTTCACACGAAGTACTACTTCACGCGGGCTAAACGGCTTTACAATATAATCATCAGTTCCAACTTCAAACCCTTGTACCCTATTTACTTCTTCACCTTTTGCTGTCAGCATAATAATTGGCGTCGCTTTCTTCTCACGAATCCCTTTACACACTTCGATACCATCTTTACCAGGCATCATAATATCCAGTAGGATTAAATCATAATCATTTTGTAACGCCATTTCTAAAGCTGTATCACCATTATCCGCTTCTTCAATTGTGTATTGCTCTCTTTCTAAATACATCTTTAATAAACGACGAATACGATCCTCATCGTCTACAATTAAAATTCTTGATTCATTTTCCATTTCTACCCGCTGCGTACTTTTACCACAACGGTTTACACCTACCCTTCTACAATATAATGTTGCACCTATCCTCGTTTAATTAAGCATTTTTTAACGTTCCACTTCCCATATTATGCTTCACAAGAATAATAAAGTTTGTTCATTTTTTTTCCAAAACTATGTATTTTTTTTGAACAGTATATTTGGTCCTCGACATCATTTTACAGAATCAACCGCTACTTTGTCATGTTTTTCTCAAAAAAGAAGAAAATTTGACAAAAATAAAATAGGAAAGTGACATACACTCTCCTATTTTATTTCTCTATGCATATGAATGTAAACCCGCAATAATTAAGTTTACTACAATAAAGTTAAACATAATGATTGCAAAACCAATCACTGCAAGCCAGGCGGATTTTTCTCCATGCCATCCTTTAGATAAACGTAAATGTAATACCGCAGCATAAAAGAGCCAAGTAATAAGCGCCCAAACTTCTTTTGGATCCCAACCCCAAAAGCGCGTCCAAGCGATTTGAGCCCAAATCATGGCGAAAATTAATGCACCTAATGTGAAAACTGGGAATCCAATTGCAATAGAGCGATATCCAATTTCATCTAACAAATCACTATTCGTATTTTTCACTAACGGCTGAAGCGCCGCTGATACTCGTTTACGTAATGTAAGCCTTAATACGACATATAGCAATGTTCCGACTAACACAGACCAAATTACTGTATTTAATTTTTTCGCATTTACAATCGCCGGAACTTCAACTGTCGGCTCTAATTTATTTTCTGACAATAACTTTCCTTCGTGCGGTCCCACTAAAGCCGGAAGATTGTACTTCATTTCCACTTGTTGTTCATTTTTATCAACCCATTGAAACTTCGCTTCATATTTCATACTAGAAAATACCGTTGTCACTCCAATAAAACCAACTGTACAAACAAGTGTGAACACTACCGTTTCTAACCAAAATGTACGTTTGCTTCTCGTTGATTGATCTACATTCTTCAATAAATACATAACGCCCGTAATAAAACTAATTGCTAAAATTGCTTGTCCTGCTGCTGCAGTCGTCACGTGAATATGTAACCAATTACTTTTTAAAGATGGAATAAGCGGAGATATTTCCCTCGGAAACATACTCGCATATGCAATTAATAAAAGCGCAACTGGTAATGCAAAGAGTCCAATTATACTTACGCGGTACATAAAATACATGACAATAAATGCTCCAACAAGCATCATGCCGAAAAACGTACCGAATTCAAAAAAGTTACTAACTGGTGCATGTCCTGATGCAATCCATCTTGTAACAAAATATACTGTTTGTGCAATAAACCCTAAAATTGTAATCGTTATTCCTATATTTGCCCATTTATGACCTTTTTCTTTAATTGCTCCCCCAAAAAATAGAGTTGCAATTAAATATAAAATAAATGCGGTAAAGAGAAAGTTACTACTTATTTGCACCATATCGTTTCCCCACCTTAACTAATTTTTTTATCCACTACTTTATCGCTTGGCTGCGGAATTGCTGTACCTTCTAGTACTCTTTCAATATCTTTCTTTAAACCGAACCAATTTTTATTCGTATGTCCTGCAATCCACCATTCATCATTAACGCGTTGTATCCAAATACGGCGATGGTTCCAATACATACCTTGAATCACACCAACCATAAATATAAATCCTCCAATACCGAGAATCCAAAGCGTCAAATCTTTTCTTACTGTAAGAGCTGTTGCATTTTGCATTTCCACACCTGCAAATGACATTTTATATTTATTATTCCCGTCAGGCTCTATGTTTTGCTGAATACCGACGAAACTAACTTCACCATCTGGTGTTTCCGGGGTAAACATTTTAAAGACGAATGCAGGATTATTCGGTAATTTTGTTTTCGTATTCGGCCTTCCATTCTCATCAAAATAAAAATCAGGAAAATAGCTTAATAGTTCTAGAGAATACCCATTTCCTAAATCATATTTTTCTGTAGGATTCGCTAAATCTACTTTAATCGGTCCCAACTTTTGATTATTTTCTTTGTTTTGCAAATGGAAAGACATGCTTTTAAATTCACTTTCTTTGTAATCCACTTGATAAACAGCAAATTGATCAAATTTCAGTGGCTCATTCACTCGAATTTCAGCTTCTTTTACCTTTTCTAATTTTGGTTTTTGACCCGCTATATTTTCTCCTACCGCTTTATATAATACAGCATTTGTTTGGAAGTTTTTCGCAATCATTTTATCACCAACACGATCAATTGCTTCATCAAAAACTTCTTTATCCTTACTCTTATCATAAACTTCCTTTATAAACTTTTCGTTTTTCAAATAGTATTGACCATTTGTTCCTGGTATTTCTTTCGTTTCACCGTCACGTAACCAAAGTGCTTCATCTACATACATACTCGGTAAAAAACGTAGCATTGCACCGAATAGAAAGATAATAAGACCAATATGGTTTACATATGGACCCCAACGTGAAAAACGTCCCTTTTCCGCTAAAACGTTCCCGTCTTCCACTTTTACATTATAATTACGTTTCTTTAAATTAATTTGAACTCGTTCTAAGTCACCTTCATGCGGCGTACCAGTCCCGTGCACTCTCTGTCTTTTCAAAAAACTTGGGTGTCTTTTCACCCCTTGTTTTTTTAAAGCTTTATAAAGAGGAATGACACGGTCTAAACTACATATAACAAGTGAAATACCAATGGAAGCAATTAAAATCATGTACCACCATGATCCATATAAATTATTAAATCCTAATTGATAGTATAATTGTCCTAAAAATCCATACTCGGTCTTATAATATTCAGCTGGTTCGATTCCTGGAGTTATGTACATTTCTTGGGGAAAGATAGTTCCTATTGCCGATGAAGCTAAAGTTATTACGATTAACCATACACCTACTTTTACAGAAGAGAAAAAACTCCAAATTTTATCGACTATCGTTTTTGTATGTGTGAGAGATCTCCGAGCACTCCCCTCATATCTCATATCCAATAATTTTATATTTTCATTACTTTCAAATGGTTTCCCACATGCTTCACAAAAAATGGTTCCTATCGGATTAACATGTCCACATTCACACTTAATTTCTTTCAAAGCTCTCACCGCCCTTTTATCTATATGTACTATTGTATATTCCAGCCTAGAGTTACCGCAATACTCAGAATTTTTAAAGCGAAGGCGCTATACGTAAGCACCTCTTATGTAAAGGCTTTCTTAATTATGGAGTGATTTTCTTTAAGTACTCTTCCAATTGTTCCTTCGTTTGCTCACCTATAATTTGTTCGACTACTATTCCATCTTTATCAATCAAAAAGCTTGTCGGTAATGGTCCTACCCCATATGTGCTTATGATTTTTGTTCCTTTATCAATAGCAACTGGGAATTTCAAATCATATTGTTTCACAAAGTTCTTAACAGCAATATCTGTTTCATCTGCATCTAACGCAATAATTTCAACGCCTTTTTCTTTATACTTTGGATATAATTCATTCATATAAGGCATTTCTTTTTCACAAGGTTTACACCAAGTTCCCCAAAAATTTAAAAATACACCTTTTCCCTTTAAATCTTTTAATTCAATATTCTTTCCTTCTAAATCAGTTACAACAAAGTTAGGTGCTTCTTTTCCAATTTGCATTTTCTCTTTATCAGTAAAAAACCCTTGATATAGCGTAAACCCTACCGCACCGCTTAAAATGAGCAAAATGATAACACGAAATAATAAGCGATTTTTTTTCATGTTGTCTCCCCTCTCTTCGACGAGTGATAAATATATGTATTTTTTAATAAATCACCAGCGGAGCATTCCACTGGTGAAAGTTTCACAATATAGATTAGCGAGGCTTTGTAGAAGCCAATGCACGTAATTGTTTCACCTCATGTGGTGTCAATTCTCTTGCATCGCCAGGACGCAAGCTACCCACTTCTAAAAAGGCATACCGTTCACGTTTTAATTTCATTACTTTACAATCTAACGCTTCAAACATGCGGCGTACTTGACGGTTACGTCCTTCATGAATCGTTAATTGTATAATTGCCATCTCTTTACGCTTGTCCCAAGAAATAATTTTCGCTTGTGCTGGTGCTGTTTTCCCATCTTCTAATGCAACACCTCGTTCTAACATGCGAATTTTCTCACCTGTTAATGGCCCTTTAATTTTCGCAACATACGTTTTTTCAACTTTATATCTCGGATGCATTAATACATTTGCAAATTCACCATCATTTGTCATCAATAATACGCCAGACGTATCATAATCTAAGCGTCCGATTGGGAATAAACGTTGTCTAATTTCAGGGAAAAAGTCTGTTACAACATTTCTTCCTTTATCATCTGATACACTTGAAATTACACCAGTTGGTTTATATAGTAAAAAATAAACAGGTTCTTCTTTTTCAAGAGGGATGTTATTTACTTCCACTTTATCTTGAGGAGTTACTTTTGTTCCTAACTCCTTTACTATTTTCCCATTAACTTTCACTTTCCCTTGCTGAATTAATTCCTCAGCCTTTCTTCTCGATGCAATACCTGCTTGCGCAATCACTTTTTGTAATCGTTCCATTTCTTTTTTTCACCTCAAATTTATCTTACCTTACATTAGAAAGACTTGGCAACCGCCTAAGCTTTATGCCATTTACTTCGCCTATCTTTAACAACATAGCAATGATGATAAACGTCTAAAGGCATATCACGTTTTCACCCTTTATTATTGTTTACACTTTTTCATGTTGTCCACGATAAAAGTTCATCATTTTGTCAAAAACACCGCATAAAAAAACCACTATTAAACTACACGTTAATAGTGGTCGTATACGTATTATAAGCTAAATAGCGCAAAAAATGAATAGCATTACCGAAACAATAGGGAAACAAACACAATTGAACAAATAATTCCGATTAAATCTGCAAAAAGTCCTACCTTTAATGCATCTCCCATTTTTCTAATACCGACAGCCCCAAAGTATACTGTTAATATATAAAAAGTCGTATCTGTGCTACCTTGCATCGTTGAAGCTAACCTACCAATAAACGAGTCTGGCCCATATGTAGCGATTAAGTCGGTCGTAATACTTAAACCAGCAGATCCCGAAATCGGACGTATAAGTGCAAGTGGAACGATTTCGGCTGGTACATGAATAAAGTCTAACATCGGCTTCATTACCGATATCATCGCATCTAAAGCACCTGATGCCCGAAAAATAGAAATAGATACAAGCATTCCAACCATAAACGGCAAAATGGAAACCGCAATTTGAATCCCTTCTTTTCCGCCCTCAACGAACGATTCGTACGTTGGAACTTTCTTTATCGTGCCATACAAAAGGATAAAACCAATTACACAAGGAATTACCCATAATGAAATTGTATTTACAATACTCATTTTTTCCGCCCCTTTCTACTCCTTCTCCGGTAAAAATAGCGGTCAATCCAAATCGCTCCAATCATCGATAACACTTGTGCTATAAATGTTACGCCAACGATTTCAGTAGGGTTTGCTGATTCATAAGTCATTCGAATCGAAATGACAGTAGTCGGAATTAATGTAATCGCTGAAGTATTTAATGCTAGAAACGTCACCATAGAACGACTTGCTGAATCCTTTCCACCATTTAACTCTTTCAGTTGTTCCATTGCTTTAATACCTAAAGGTGTTGCTGCATTACCTAACCCAAAAAAGTTCGCCATCATATTTGATAAAATGAATCCCATTGACGGGTGATCCTTCGGTATTTCTGGAAATAATCTTTTTACTATCGGCATAAAAAGTGATACTAACTTCTTTAACAATCCAGCTTCCTCAGCAATTTTCATTAAACCGAGCCAAAATACTAAAACACTAATAAGTCCAATACAAATCGTTACAGCATCTTTTGACCCTTCAAACACTGCTTTGGTCACTTCTTCCATCGTTCCATTTATCATGGCATACACAATCCCTATAACTGCCATCGCTGCCCATACGAGATTAACCATCTATCCCAACACCTATCATGTAAGAGAAGATTTCTTTTACGTTATTCCAATACATTCCTGTTGTAGCTACTAACTTTCGTTTACTGTAAAACAAATTTCGTTCTCCAACTTTCTCGTTCCCTACATAAATTTCTGTCTTCCCAATCTTTACTCCATCCGTAAGTTTTGCACTTTTATCGAGCTCAACTTTCAATAACACGCTCTTTCTTTCCTCTTCAGTTAAAGGTACAGAAAAACTATTTTTCGTATAAACATGATTGGCATATTTCTTTTCATTTATTTCAGCGAGTGCGCCTTGTCCTAAAACTTTCGCTTGCTTATAGCGTTCAAATCCTTTATCAAACAAATTCATATGATCATCCCAGTCACTAGAAGCACTCAAAGTTACGACAATTAAATCTAATCCATCTTTTGAAGCTGTTGTGACAAGCGTCCGTCCTGCTTTCTTCGTAAAACCTGTCTTTCCCCCTGTTGCAAATTCATAATAAGATGTCACAAGCTTATGTTTATTTTTCCACGGATAATCCCAAGAATCTGATTTATACGTTTTTGTTCCAAAAATTTTCTTAAAGGTCTCGTTCCCCATTGCATATTTCGTTAATAATGCCATGTCATAAGCCGACGAATAATGCGATCCATCCCCATCCAAGCCATGCGGGTTTGAGAAATGCGTATCTTTCATTCCGATTTCTTTCGCCTTTTCATTCATTAAATATACAAATCCTTCTATACTCCCTCCCACATTTTCAGCAATTACTTGTGCTGCATCATTACCAGATCTAAGCATTAATCCGTAAACTAAATCTTCTAACTTAACTTTTTGTCCAGGTTTTAAATAAATTGCCGATCCTTCTACTCGTACCGCTTCATTACTAACCGATACTAACTCTTTCATTTTTCCTGATTCAGCAGCTAACAATGCTGTCATAATTTTTGTTATACTAGCAATTTTTTGTGGCCCATGTTCTAATTTCCCATATAGCACACGACCGGATTGTTGTTCCATTAAGACTGCGTTACGAGCACTGACACCACCGTTCATTTTTGCATATGCAGGAATTGGCATAACGCTTGCGTACATTATAATTAGCGTAATTATTATACAAATTCGTCTCATATTTCCCCCCCACGTCCTTTTGGCACTTTTTGTACAAGTGTATGCTTGGCCTTTTAAAATATGAACGAAATCTTCCTTCCACCTCCACTAAAAAAGACGCATGAGATATGCGTCTAATACGGTGTCCATTCAATTTGCTTCGCACTTTCAAATCTCTTTTCTACATCTGGCCAATTTACAACATTCCACCAATTTTTAATATATTCATCTTTTCGATTTTGATATTGTAAATAATACGCATGTTCCCATACATCCAGTACAAGGAGTGGTATCGTATCCCACTGTGTAAACAATTGATGAAGCGTGCTTTGCAAAATTTCTAACCTTCCTGAACGGGGTACCCATACAAGAATTGCCCATCCTGAACCTTCCACTTTAGAAGCGGCTTCCGTGAAATGCTTTTGAAAACGTAAAAAACTTCCGAAATCTTGCTCAATTTGTTGTGAAAAAGCCCCTCTCGGACTTCCACCACCATCTTTTTTCATGTTATTCCAAAATATCGTGTGTAAGTAATGACCTGATCCATGAAAAGCCGCTTCTCTTTCCCAATGCTTAATTAAATCAAATTGATTTGTTTTTCTCGCTTCTTCCATCATCTTCTCTGCTTTATTTAATCCTTCCACGTAACTACGATGGTGTTTATCATGGTGTAACATCATAATTTCTCGTGAAATGTACGGTTCTAGCGCATTATATGGATAAGGTAATGGCGGAAGGGTATGCCCCCCAATCGGAACAGCTCGTTCGCTATCCCCTCTTTCACATAGTTCATATTCCTCTCCTTCTTGCATAAATACTTCCTGTAAATGGTGTTGAATATGTTCTACATCATCACTTATTTCATACATAAACTCAGCATCTGTGTCGTATTCATGCTCTTTCATACGCTCTAATAACGTTTGAATTTTATAAGCAAGCATATGGACATCATACACTTCCATTGCACGGCTATCTAATACTTGAAGAACACTTTCACACCAGCTTTCTACTTCATGAAAGTAATCTGTAAATACACCTTGCTGACTCATGTCACACCTCCTTGATGCTATCCACTTTAACTATATTCAATTAAAATCCCTTATATAACTGGACAAAAGGAAAAGAAGCTAAGTATCCTTAGCTTCTTTTCCTTAATTAATATTTGTGCAACATTTTTGTTTGGTAATCTGTCTCATAATATTCTAGTTCTTCACGCATCAATTGAAATTTCCCTTCTAAATCCTTCATCATTCGTTCTATAGATCCAGGGGGGATTTGCTGAAAAACAATAGAATTTTTCCCTGTATAAGCAGAACGACTATTTTCATACCAATGATCATTCTTTGGCGAAAAAAACTCTGCAATTACTTGATGGTAAATCTTATATAAAACTGTTTCAGCTGCGGTCTTTCGAAATGGTTGGCTATTCAACAAAACAAAACATGCATCAAGTCCTTCTTCACAAAAAACAAGAAGTCTTCTTATTGATGCTAATATCCCTTTATAGTATTGCTCGTTTCCTGTTGGTGTCTCCTCCAATAAAGAAGGTAACGTATGATAATTTACATAATTAGTTATCAAGGAAATTACATCTTCTAAAAATATAGAAACTTGTTCTGTTTGATTTTCAACCATCAAATTAGACATGGCTTCTCTCTCCTTTGCCGTTTTACGCTATTTCTACTCTTTTATTTTTATGTAATTCAGCTAATATTTCTTGTACTTTCACCACTGTTCCCTCATCAAAGTATCGTTGAAAGTCTGTTACTTCATTGAGATACAAGCGCTTCTGCGCGCGTAGCTCTTTATCCTTCACTAAACAAGCGATCGCTACAATATCTCGTAAATATACGTCTTGTTCTTCTACTTTATAAACTGGATTTCCTTCAAAAGGGATGATTTCTTGTAAAATTTCTTCAAAATATCGAACATATAAGACAGAAAAGGTTTTCTCTTGATTATTTAATATATATGTTACTTCAGATCTATTAAAAAAATCTTCTGATGTATTCGGTTTTGCTTTTTCTAACTCATATCCTGCATAACCTATTATAATCATCTACTTCCCCTCTCTTCCTTCTTTCACCTTATCTTAACTCAATTTTCTAATAAACGAAATATTCTTTTAAATATAACCTATATAAAAAATAGCTTCCCTATACAGGAATTTACCTTTTTATTTTTCTTGAAGTTTGTCATAATAATATTATTGTCTCAGTTTTCTTACACAAGGAGAGTTGTATTTATGTCGTTTTCATGGAAACGTTTCTTACAAATCGGGAAAATAATCTTCCCATTTGTTGTCTTAACAATTGTTTTCTTTCAAGCTAAAAAAGAATTAGCAGGCATTTCTTTTTTAGAAGCAATTGAAACAATTAAAAACATTCCAACTGGTGGGGTATTTTTAGCGATTACACTCGGTGCATTTGCCGTTTCAACAATGTTCTTTTATGACTTTGTTATGCTTCGTTACTTAAAAGCAGATATACCTGTACAAAAGATCTTCCGCATCTCATGGATTGCCAACACTTTAAATGGATTTATCGGTTTTGGTGGTCTTGTTGGTGCCGGTGTACGTACAATGCTATATCGTCCGCATATAAAAGATAATGGAAAACTTATTAAAAGTATTGCTTGGATGACAACCGCTTTTATTAACGGATTAGCCATTCTGTCATTCCTCGGCCTTATTGGAATATTAGACACTAGTTTTATTCTGCACGAAAAACCGTGGTTATGGCCTGTTCTTATCTTCTTTGCTCTTTTCGTTCCTATATATATTGGGTTTTCTAAAATTAAAAATAGAAAAACAAAACAGCTAGACGGACAAGAGGAAGAAGAAGAAGAGAAAAATCCAACTGTTTTATATTCATTAGTTTCATTAGTCGAGTGGGTATCTGCCGGTATCGTTATGTACGTCATTTTAATATTGTTTGGAATTGATATCGAATTTCAAAAGTTTTTAGGTGTTTACGTAATTGCTGCTTTAGCTGGTGTCGTAAGTCTTGTTCCTGGTGGCCTTGGTTCATTTGACCTTGTTTTCTTAACTGGACTAGGACAATACGGCGTTGATACAGGCGTATTACTACCTGCTATGTTATTATACCGACTTGTCTATTACATCTTACCATTCTGCCTAGGTCTCATTTTTGCAGCCTTTGAAATGACAGGAGCTGCCATAAAAAAAATTGAAGATAAACCATTTATTGCACCTGCGTTAGAAACAACTGGTGTAATTTGGACTTTACAACGTGATTTTTTAGGGAAATTAGGTTCATGGGCATCCGCCGCTTTAACAGTATTCGCTGGCTTAATGGTTATTCTATCAACAATTTTACCGACTAGTATAAATCGAGCTCACGCCTTACATATTTTAGCTCCAAAGCACCTTATTCAATTTTCTTTTAGCTTATCATTAACATTCGGTATTCTCCTCCTGATTCTTTCGCGAGGCATATATTATGGAACAAAGCGTTCTTACTATATGACGATTGTTTCTTTAATTGGAGCAGCAATCTTTAATACCCTAAAAGGAATTGACATTGAAGAAACCTTTATTTTATTAATCGTACTTGCTGTGTTGTATATGCTTCGTAAAAGATTTATACGCGAGAAAATGGAAGTCTCACTTTCTGATATCGTAAAAGTATTTATCTTCTTATTACTTACGCTATATTTATATAAAAACTTAGGTATTTTATTTGCGGGTGCAAAAGAAGCGTTCCAACCTGATTTTGTCGTTCGAAATATTACGCAAGTTAAACGAAGTGCATTAGCAGCAGCCTTTTTCGTTCCTACTTTTTTACTTATCGGCTCACTAATTGCCAATCGTTACCGTAGTCAATTTCCCGGGCAACCAGCTAATGATAAAAGGTTAGAAAACTTCTTAGATGAACATGGCGGGAATGTACTTAGTCATTTAGGTTTTTTAGGAGATAAGCAGTTCTTCTTCAGTAGTGACGGAAAAGCACTTCTTCTCTTTTCAATTACTGGAAAACGTCTTGTTGTACTAGGTGATCCAATTGGTGATCCATCCTCCTATCGCACTGTGTTGCAAGAATTTTTAACTGAAGCTGATCGATTTGGGTATATTTGCGTATTCTATCAAATTGAAAGCAAATGGATGAGCTTATACCACGATTTTGGCTACAACTTCTTTAAACTTGGTGAAGAGGCTGTCGTTGATTTAAATACGTTTACAATAACAGGAAAGAAACGTGCTGGTATGCGAGCCACTTTCAACCGTTTTGAACGAGAAGGTTATACATTCTCTATTCATCAGCCACCATTCTCAGACGAATTATACGAGGAATTAAAGAAAGTTTCTGATGCTTGGCTCGGCGGAAAAAAAGAGAAAGGATTTTCACTTGGGTACTTCGATCGTGAGTATATTAGTCGTGCCCCTATCGCTACATTATCTGATGCAGAAGGAAAAATCATTGCATTCACAACCTTTATGCCAGTATATCAAAGTGGCATATTATCTGTTGATTTAATGCGTTATTATCCAGATGCCCCTAGCGGAATTATGGATGCAATTTTTATCCACTTATTCCACTGGGCAAAAGAAAATGAATACCATTCCTTTAATATTGGTATGGCACCACTCTCAAATGTCGGTTTATCAACGCAATCGTTCTGGTCTGAACGAGTTGCTGCTGCAATATTTAATAACGTTCGTTACACATATAGCTTCAGCGGTTTACGACATTTTAAAGAAAAATACAAACCTGCATGGAGTGGAAAGTATTTAGCATTTCGAAAGAATCATTCTTTACCAATTACAATGCTCTCTGTAACAAAATTAATAGGAAAACGAAAAAACAGCTAAGTACTTAGCTGTTTTTTCGTTTTTGCACTTGTATACTAAACTCCTTTTCATACTTCTTACCATTTATATAGAAATCCCCCCATATTTTATATGTTCCTTCCTCTGGAAATGTAATACGATATTGTAATTGCTCATCCGTATCAACAGGAATGGCATATAAAAAATGTCCCCTCGTTTCATCAACGATATACAGCGCGTTGACTTCACCTCTCCCTGAATTTAATTTCAGTTTTTCTCCCTTTTTCGCTTGAAACTGAAATGTTAATGTCGTTGCCTCATTCGGATGTAATGCACCAAATAAAAGAGACACTTGATGCTCTCCTATATTTTTTGTAAGTACAGTATCGACAGGTAGTTTCTTTTTATTCTTGTCCTTGTTTTTCTCCTTTTTTTCTTCACCAAAATCTTGCTTAGAAAATGATTCCACGGACTTGTTTTCATCTTCATACAAAAATATCGTGTGCTCTTCACCTTTTGCTACATCTGAAGATAGCTTATACGATCCATTTCCAGCAAATATAGGCTTCGTTTGTTGTATGTTTTTCAAATTCCCATCCACTATCACTGCTCGAATTTGATCGTTCACACCACGAACTTCATTATTCATTTTATTTAGCAATTGAAACGAAATATCGACTTTTGCATTTCCTTCTTTATTCTTCACATCCCATTTCACTTCTTGAACATCTCCGGTCGTTTCTACAGTTTCTTGATATTTTTTTATGTAAAATCCTCCTGCCACAATAAGTACTAGTGCAATAAGCCCAATGACAAGATTTTTCAAAATATCACCTACCATTTTTATTTTCTTTATCCATGCAAAACCTCTTAAATATATATTCTAGATTATGATTTATGAAATCCTCCTCTTTTGCACATATTACAAATAAAAAAGATTTTAATTGAAAGGAGTCGTAGTGTATAATGCAAATGATATTGATTTCTATCAATACATTATAAGGAGGATTTTTCATGAGTGTACATATTGAAGCAAAACAAGGCGAAATTGCTGAATCTATTCTATTACCTGGTGATCCATTACGTGCAAAATATATTGCTGAAACATTTTTAGAGGATGTTACTTGTTATAATAACGTGCGTGGCATGTTAGGTTTCACTGGAACTTACAAAGGAAAGCGTGTATCTGTTCAAGGTACAGGCATGGGTGTTCCTTCTATTTCTATTTATGTAAACGAATTAATTCAAAGCTACGGAGTGAAAAATTTAATTCGTGTTGGGACATGTGGTGCAATTCAAAAAGATGTTAAGGTACGTGACGTTATTATTGCGATGACGGCTTGTACAGATTCTAATATGAATCGCTTAACATTCCCGGGTTTTGATTTTGCTCCTGCTGCAAACTTTGATCTTTTAAAGAAAGCCTACGATGCTGGAACAGAAAAAGGATTACACGTTCGTGTTGGTAACGTATTAACAGCAGATGTATTTTATCGTGAGAGCATGGACATGGTTAAAAAACTTGCAGATTACGGTGTATTAGCAGTAGAGATGGAGACGACTGCTCTTTACACATTAGCAGCTAAATATGGTGTAAATGCATTATCTGTATTAACAGTAAGCGACCATATCTTCACTGGTGAAGAAACTACATCTGAAGAGCGTCAAACTACATTTAACGAAATGATTGAAATCGCTTTAGATGCAGCAATTCAGCAATAGTACACTAAAGAACTCGTCATACGTCTGGCGAGTTCTTTTTTATGCTAAAATACTTCTATAGTCACTGCACCTTCTCTTTATGTGACTTTCTATAAAAAACTACTTTAGAGAGAGACAGATTTATCTCCTCTACTTTTTTGTAACCTTTGTTATAATTAAGAAATCATTTGTATTACAGTATTTTTCATACGAGGTGAAACAGTGAAGAACAGAAGCATCGTCTTTAAACTATTTTTATTAACATCAACTTTATTTACAATCATATTTCTCCTTTTTTTCCTTGGACAATCTCTATTTTTAGAGAAGTTTTATATTAATAAAAAAATAAAAACCGTTCAAACGGCTTTTGAAAAATTCGTAGATAATTATGAAAAAAGCGACAAAAGTTTTGAGGAAATCAGAAAGCTAAAACAAGAATTTCACGATAAAACGAATGCTGAAATGCAATTTTTAGATTCTAACGGCATTATTAAAAGTGAAAACAATTACTACATTGAGGTAATTAACCCTAATAACAATAAAACCTATTCCATCCCACTTAATAATCTTTTAACACCCGAAGAATATAATAAATTCGAAAATTTAGGCTTAAAAAAAGAGGGCATGATTCACGTAGAGGGATTTTTACAAGATAATATAATAACGCCACTAGAACTGACGACTAATTATAATCGATGGCGAAATGAAAATAGCAATTCGGATTTTCAATCAATTAGTGGTAACCCCTCTAAAAATAGACTCACAAATCGATATAAAACTACGTCTCAGATCAGTTTTACCGGTGTGATATCTAAATTACATATCCCTTCCAAATCTGAGGTTCGCCTTGCAAATGATTTTGAAACATTACAAGCTGTTGAATATTTTGCAAGTACTATTAGACAAGGTACTTCTAATTCAAATCAATTAAACACGTATATTTTAGATAGTGGGGAAAATATAAAAAACAGTGTCTTTGTAAAGCCTATTATGGAAAACGGAAAAATTAAGGATTACGCTTTTGTGATAGCATCTTTACAACCTGTTAATGAAGCGATGCTCGTTTTAAAAGATTATTATGTCTATGCCTTAATTATCGTGTTTCTCGTTATTATTTTGTTATCCTTCTACTACTCAAAAATCATTGTTAAACCATTAATTAAGATAAATCGTGTTACAAAAAAAATGGCCAACTTTGATTTTAGCGAGAAGTTACCTGTTACGGCAGACGATGAAATTGGCGGGTTATCAAGTGGTATTAATACACTCTCTGTAAATTTAAAAGATCGAATCGACCGATTAAATGTTGCCAATACAAAATTACAACAAGATATTGAACGCGAACGTCAATTGGAAAAAACGAGAAAAGAATTCATTTCTGGTGTATCTCATGAATTAAAAACACCACTTAGTGTTATTCGTAGCTTCGCTGAAGGTATTCAAGATGGCGTAAGTAAAGATACGACATATTATACAAATGTTATTTTGGAAGAGACAGATAATATGAACAGGCTCATTGTTGAAATGTTAGAATTAGCAAAACTAGAATCAGGTACGTACAAACTAGAAATGTCGACATTCTCGATCGGTGAATTAATTCAACAAGTCTATACAAAATTATTATTTAGCATGGAGGAAAAACATTTACAAGTAGACATCCATGCTGACTCTTCTCTATTTGTTAAAGCAAATCGTAGCCGTATTGAGCAAGTCGTTGTAAACTTACTTAGCAATGCAATTCGATATACTCCAGATGGTGAAAAAATACACGTCTCTGTTATAGAAACGGAAGATACAGTGAAAATCAAAATTGAAAACACAGGTAATCCTATTCCAGAAGAAAGCCTTGAAAAAATTTGGGATCGCTTCTACCGTTTAGACGCTTCTCGTAGCCGTCATACTGGGGGTACTGGCCTTGGGTTATCCATTGTGAAAAACATTTTAGATCTCCATCACGCTGAATACGGCGTGTATAATACCACTAATAGCGTTGTATTTTATTTTAATTTACAAAAAGTAAAAGAAGTCAAATAATTTGTCTTAATTTCACTAGGAGTTCACATGAAATTCACACTCTCCCTTTATAGTAAGAAACAAGTTAATCCTTTCCTTTACACATATAAAAGAGGAGAGTGCGTGAAATGAAACAAGCAGGACAACCTATTCAAAATGAAAAACAATTAGAAACTATCAAAAATATACTTTTACAATCTTCGAAACGTGATGGCTTATTATTCGTATTAGCTGTAAATTCTGGCTTAAAAGTAAGTGAAATCTTACAATTAAAAGTTAGTGATGTAATCGATGAAGACGAAAATGTTCGCCATTCCATTTTATTTTACAATGAAAAAGTAAAGAAACATAAATGGTTTGCTGTAAATGAAGACTTACAGCACGCAATCGAAGACTACATGAAAGAACGTAAAACTTGGAAACGTAATGAACCATTATTAAAGTCTCAAAAAGGAACAAAGTCTATTACGAGACAACATGCATGGTACATTTTAAACAAAGCTGCAAAAGAAGTTGGATTAGAAGGGATTAGCTCACATACACTTCGAAAAACTTGGGGCTATTGTGCATACAAATCAGGTGTTGATATTGCATTTTTACAACACTTCTTTGATCACAGTACTCCATCCAAAACTTTAAAGTATATCGGTATTGCTTAATAACTCTTATACATAAAAAGGTTACCATTTGTAAATTTGGTAACCTTTTTTATGTTTCATATTCTCTTTTCTTTTCTTGTCTTGTCTTGTCTCTCCTATACTGTAGTGGTACTCTAATAGTAAGGGGGAGAAATTATGAACACATTAACAATTGAATTACCGAAAGAAACGGCTGAAAAACTTGATTTATTAAAGAAATCTTATGAAAAGAAAACAGGTGCTACAATTTCTGAAAGCACTCTCGTTCAAACACTTATCTCAAAGGAATTTATCCAAGCGATAACTCCTTTTGATTTACAACAAATCATCAATGGAAAAGAACAGCAGTATGAAGTGACCCCTAAAAGTTAGACACGGTTATTTCATTAGGCAACTTGATCCAAATGAGTCCGGTATTGTACCGGGCTCATTTTTAATTTTGCCTTAATCCGTTTCGTATTATAATAATCTATATATTTTTCTAATTCTATTTTAAAATGCTCAATACATTCAAATTCTTTTATATAGAGGAACTCCGACTTCATAATCCCAAAGAAATTCTCTATTACTGCGTTGTCGTAACAGTTTCCTTTTCGAGACATACTCTGTACGATAGCTCTTGATTCAAGTGTACGGACGTACTGTCTCATTTGATAATGCCATCCTTGATCCGAATGCATCAGTAGCTGGTGGTTTTCAGGTAAACGTTCTAATGCTTTCTCTAACATCTCTGAAACAAGCGAATACGTCGGTCTAGAACCAATTGTATAGGTAATAATTTCACCATTATACAAATCTAATACAGGTGATACATACAGTTTTTCTCCAAACAATTTAAACTCTGTGATGTCTGTTACCCATTTTTGATTCGGTGCGTCTGCATAAAAATTACGCTCTAAAATATTGGGTGCAATTTTACCGACTTTCCCCTTATAAGATTTATATTTCTTCATGCGCACAACGCACTTTAAGCCAAGCTCTTTCATAATGCGTTGCACCTTCTTTTGATTCACTTTCTGACCACGATTCGTTAATTCATCACGAATGCGACGGTAACCATAACGACCTTCATTCTCCTCATAAATCGCTTTAATCTCAGCTTTCAAATCGGCATCTACATCTGGGCGATTCATTTTTTTTACTAAATCATAATACGTGCTTCGTGGAATACCAGCTAGCTCCACGAGTGCCTTCACCAAATATTTATGCCTTAATTCATAGACTACTTGCGCTTTATCTTGTTTTGTGATTTTTCCTTGTTTTGAACTAAGGCATTCAACTTTTTTAAGTACTCATTTTCCATTTCAAGCTGTTTAATACGTGCTTCAAGTGCTTCGACTGACCCTTCAGCTAAAGCTTGTTTTAATTGTTTATTTGAATCTTTTTTCATGGATGAACGCCCCTTTTTCTTAGATTGAAGGGCATCAATTCCTTGTGTTTCGAGTTGTTTTTTCCAAACAGAAATCGTTGAAGGGGCAGGAATGTTAAAGATAGCTGCCGTCTCAAATAAGGACATACCGTTTTCAATCATAAAGTTTAGTACGTCTAGTTTAAATTGTTGTGTGTAATTTGTACATCGTTTTAGAAAAGCTTCCACACCATTTTGCTTATATTGGTTTACCCAATTCAAAATGATTGTGCCACTTATACCGATCGCTCTACCCATTTCTCGATAACTTTCATTTCCGTTCAAATAACGTAGAACGATTTGTATTTTTTCATCAGCTGTAAATTTAGCCATAGAAAAACTGCGCCTCCAATTGTTAGACTGTGTCTAACAATTGGGGTGCAGTTCAGTAATTGCTGTTCTTTTTTTATTACTATTTAAAATATAAAATGAAACTTTAATCAGTGGGGGTCTTACTGCCGCAAATAGCGGGATAAAAAGTTTTTTACTTATTTTCCGAAAAACCATTGACAATGATAATGATAACCATTATCATTTATTATGAAGCCAACAATTGATGAATCAACCAAACGCTCAGTAACATTGTTACCCCTCTTTTTCATATAGAAAGGCACTGTACATTCCCCCTGTTTGTACAGTGCCTTTCTTGTTTATCATCATTCAAACAAATTTAATTGCTCAGGCTTCGGCTCACCATATGTAATGTTCATCATTTTCATAAGCTGTTTCGCATTATCCGCTGCATCTCCGCCCGAATTATTATTAAACAATACAAATATATCCTTCGTCTTCTTTTTCAATCGCTCTAATCGTTCTACCCATTCCGCCAATTCTTTACTATTATAACGATATAAACAGCGAACCGCTCTCCAATTTTCTCCTTTATCCAGCCAACCATGAACATTTCGGCCATGAAAACGTATTAACGCCATGTCCGAGTTTGTTGCCTCTAATATAAGCGGTACTGATCCTATTCCAGCCTGAGGCTCATCGCAAATTGTATGAATCCAATTTTCTTTTTCTAAAAACTGTAACGTCTTATCTCTCATTTCTGGATAAAACCATGTTTGATTTCGAAATTCTATTGCACATGGTAAATCTTCCATTTTTTCTTTCGTGTATCGAAGTAAATCTACATTTTTCACTTTACAATCAAACCATGGTGGATATTGAAATAAAATCATTTTTAATTTATTTGCTTCTATTAAAGGAAGAATGGATTGTTTATACACATCAAACATCTCATCGAACGTAGAAAAAGGGATTTCCCCTTTCATATGTCCTGTCATACCTTGATAGGCTTTTACTATAAAAGAAAAATCTTTCGGCGTTTCCATCGCCCATTTTGTATAATTCCGCGCAGGTTGTATCGCATAAAATGAACTATCTACTTCCACAATGGGAAAATGTTCACTATAAGTTCGCAATTTATTTCTATTTTCATAGGGATTTATATATAAAGAATCATGATCTCCCCACCCTGTCACTCCAATGAAAAGCAAATATATCCCTCCCTTTTTAACTTCACCTTCTATCCATTCTACTCACTTCCCGGACATTTCAGCTAATCAATTTCATTAAGTAGCCCCTTCTTTAAGAGTATCCGTATAAAAATATGATATACTAAATGGAAGAATTTTTAAATTGAGGGGTTATTTATTTATGCTTCCAAACGATGATATTGTATCTCATGAAAAACGAATAGAAGAACTAGAAAATAAAGTGCGGTTATATGAAGAGCTTGTGAATCAATTACCACATCATTTCACATACAAAAATCCACATATTGGTTTACAAATAAAGAAAACGAGAACGACTCATTCCATTCAAAACATACAAAAAGAGAATAAAAAGGCTGATTTTCAACTTACTTGCGATTCATTATTTTTATTTGAACAACTTGAAACATACTTTGTTCATATTTTTGATGCTTTTTCACATCATGTCACCTTTGTTGATAGTAAAGGAAATATAACTTTATGTAATCAAGCTGCAGCAGATGATTTTGGTGTAGTACGAAATGATATAATTGGAAAGCCAATTCAACAATTACTAAACTTGCCAGAAGAACAAATTAAAGCGATTGAAACATTAAGAACAGGAACAGAAATATATAATGAAGAAGTGTTAGACAAAAACTATGGTATTTTAAACAATCGAATTATTCGGGATTATAACGGAGAGATTTTTAGAGTTATTAGTGTCTTCCATTATTTAAACACAGAACGTGATGCAGAAAAATTTTCATTAGCAGGACGAATCGCAGCTGGGATTGCTCATGAAGTACGAAATCCCCTTACAACGGTACGTGGATACTTGCAATTTCTACAAGATAACGTTTCTCCATCCAATAAAGAATTGTTTAAAAGTCTACTCATTCCTGAACTAGATCGTGCAAATAGTATTATCACAAAATTTTTAGCCATTTCAAAAACACGTGAATTTACTAGAGAACCTTTTCCCATCAATACGTTTTTACGCGAATATATTCAACAACTACTTGCTAGTGAAGTTTTTTTACACAACATTTCTATTGACTATGAATTTTCTACGGCATTAGATGGTGTACTTGTCAATATCGATCGTCATGAACTTGTGCAAGTTTTTTTAAATTTATTTCAAAATGCTATCGATGCTCGAGGCGAAAGACCTCTTTCCATTCAAATCTCTAGTTATCGCCTAGATAACTTTGTTCGGATTACTTTCACAGATAACGGAACTGGGGTTCCTCCAGCTATTCAAGAATATATCTTTGATCCATTCTTCTCAACAAAAGATTCAGGAACAGGACTGGGCTTGTCAGTAACGAAGAAAATTATTCAAAATCATAACGGTACATTAAAAATGTCTAGTAATCAAAACGGTACAACTTTCACTATTTCTATTCCAATTTTACCTAAAGCGAACTATGAACGAATTAATCATTAAAAAGGTTGGGCTGTTCCACGAACTGCACGCAAATTGTTAGATATAATCTAACAATTTGCGTGCAGTTTTTTTATTCTAACCTATTCTTTTTTAACTCATATAAATCTTTCTCTATCTCTTAATTGTTCTTTGTTTTCACAAGATAGGTAAACTTCTTATTTTTTTAGAAATAGTAGTTTGTCCCTCACGAATTCAGTTTAGTTTCCATTTTATTATATAGTAACGACTATTTATTCTATAAAAGAAAAAAAGGAATGAACAAATGTCCAACAAAAATAAAGGAAAAGTGTTTTATGGTAATGATTGTTGCGAAGTAAGAGCTTGCAGTTATATTAACATCTCTAAGGCAGAACTAAAAGAGTATGCTAGACTTCTTCAAGCTCTTGGTCAAAGTATTCAAGCTGTATTTCAAAACCCTTCCCAAGATAACATCGATAAACTAATTGCTCTCCTGAATAATCTTCAAAAATTCCTCAGTTGCTTAGATTTATCACCTGCACAAGAAAAAAATTGGTAGTTCTATTATTGCTAACTTATTAACTATCCTAAAGTTCTCACCTTTCTCATGCGGAGCATTGTACGTTGAACTACAAAGTTTGCTTAATTATTTATTGTATATTGCTAAGTTATTCAAAATCGATTGCTGTACTATCGATAAACTAGTTAAGCTCATTACAGAAATTCAAGCTATCCTAGTTCAATATGGATCAGGTTGCCTTGGTGGAGGAACAATAGGACCTACTGGACCTCAAGGTATTCAAGGGACTCAAGGTCCGGCTGGTGCTCAAGGTGCTACTGGACTTCAAGGACCACAAGGTATTCAAGGACCGGCTGGTGCTACTGGCGCTCAAGGTGCCCAAGGTGCTCAAGGTCCGGCTGGTGCTACTGGCGCTCAAGGTGCTCAAGGTACTCAAGGTCCGGCTGGTGCTACTGGCGCTCAAGGTGCTCAAGGTACTCAAGGTCCGGCTGGTGCTACTGGCGCTACTGGACCGTCGGGCACACCACTCCCTGTAACTATAGCAGCAATAGGAAATTCTAATCCACAAACTATATCACCTGGAACGAATATCCAATTTAATCAAGTTTTCGAACTAAATAATCTCATTTTTAATGACACTTCAGATACTTTAACTATTTTAGAAACAGGAGTATACGATATTAGTTTCTCAGCATCTACAACCTTCCCGGGTTCTTCACCATTTGGATTCGGTATTTCATTCAACGGTCAACCACCTACTCGTAATTTTTCAACTAACGTTATCGGTAGTGCGGTTTCTTTCTCCACAATTGTTACTTTAACAGCTGGTACAACAATCTCTGTACAACCTACAGTAAATACTATTTCCATCCCTAACACTGGTGACACAACAGCTACACTATCAGTCTTCCGAATTTACTAATTTTAGTTTTCATTTTATTTTTGCACGACCAAGAATGTTTGATTTATAGTAATTTGTATTATTTTGATTGTATGTTAAATCTTTCTTTTAATAAAAAGGAGCACTTATTTTGGAGGATAAGTGCTCCTTCTTTACGTTTCTTTACTTCAAATTTACTCTAGCTTAATCCTCTTTTTGTATGATGAATAGTGAAGACAAAGACATGAAAGAGGGATGACAATGCGAATTATATCACTGACACGTTTTTGGTTTGTTCTTATGGTATGCATAATTTTATGTATAGGGTTTCTTTTAACTCTAAACTATTCAAATGTTTCAAAAGCAGAAAGAAAAACAATTCCATACGAACTTCTGTATACAAAACAAAACAACATCCCGTATTCCTCTTCCACACAAAATGAAAAAAAAGTTATAAAAGGAATGCTTATTACAGAAGCTTCTAGTTATGAAAACCTACTTCAAATCGCTGAAACGATTAAAGATCAATATAAAAATAAAGACGTTGATGAAATAACACTCTCTATCCATAATGAAAATACTGGAAATTTCGAAGAGGAATTGCCATATGAACCTATTAGTAAAGGAATAATAACCGTCACGTATGATTCTCAATCCTTCGGTAGGACCAATGTTACGCTAAATAAATAAACTGAAGCTTTAATCCGTGGCGCTTTTCCCATCCCCACGGATTATTAAGTTAAACCCATCAAATTTTTATAGGCAGCTCGATTCTCACCTAACTTCTTTTCTGTTGCCACATTTTGAACCGAGATAAAACCGCTCATTTCTCATAAAAAAGAGGCGAACTCGTTATTCGCCTCTTTTTTTACCAAAATGGAATCCACTCTTTCACTTTATCTATCCATTCATTTTGCTGTTCTTTTCTTTGTTGTTCCTCTTCTTTTCGTTTTTTCTCTTCTTCTTTCCTTCGTTTTTCTTCCTCAATCGTTTTTAATTGTTTTGTATAATCCGCCTCAGGTATTAGTGATAACTGAAATGCCTTTTGAGTTGGATTTTCATTCGCTTTCTTCATAATATCCCGGAACATTGTCGTTGTAATTTGGCTGCCTCCTGGCACATAATGCTCACTATCCGTTTTATCATACCCTACCCAAATCGCACCTACTAAATCCGGTGTGTATCCAACAAACCACGAATCCTTCGCACCAGTGCTTGGTCCATTTACAAGCTGGGTAGTCCCTGTCTTGCCGGCGGTATCGATATTATTAACTTTCGCTTTTTCACCTGTTCCCCTTTCAATAACACCTTTTAATAAGTATGTCATCTTTTGGGCAACTTTCTCGTTCGTCACACGAGTTTCTTTCTTATACCATTTTCCAATTGTTTCCCCTTCAGCATTTTGGATTTCTCTAATGGCATGAGCTTCTACTTGGACACCATCATTTGCAAGTGCGCTATACGCTTGAGCCATTACAAATGGTGAAGTCCCTACATGCATACCTCCTAAAGCAATCGGATACGTATGGTCTTCAGGCTCTAATGGAATACCAAACCGCTCTAAAGATTTCAATCCTTTATCTAATCCAATTTTCTCTAATAGCCAAACTGCTGAAACATTATATGACTTTGCCACCGCTTCATACATCGTCACATTACCATGGAACGTATGATCACTATTTTGTGGTGCATATTCTTTAATATTAAACGGTTCATCTTTTAAGACATCGTATACTTCATATCCTTGTTCTAACGCTGGTACATACACTGCAAGAGGCTTTAACGTTGAACCTGGCTGTCTTTTTAATTGTGTTGCATGATTAAACTGTAAAAATTGATAAGGACCTCTGCCTCCAACTAAAGCCGGAACACCGCCAGTTTTTGGATTCATAAGGACCACTCCAGTTTGCATAAGCTGATCTGAGCCACTATCTTTAAAATAACTATCATTATTCACAACATCTTCAACCGCTTGTTGTTTTTTCGAGTCAAGTTCCGTATAAATACGATAGCCACCTGCTAAAATTTCATTTTGTGTTAATTCATACTTGTCCATCGCTTCTCTAACAATATAATCTACGTATTGAGAATATTTTCCCTTATATTTATCGTCAACACCACGTCGTAATACAAGACCTGATTCTTTCTCCTGATTATATTGTTCTTCAGAAATATATCCTTGCTCCTTCATTAAACCTAATACGACATTACGTCTTTCAATTGATTTATTAAAGTTTTTATACGGCGAATACGCAGATGGCGCTTTAATTAATCCTGCAATCGTTGCAGCTTCTGAAATCGTTAAGTCTTTTACTTCTTTATCAAAATAAGATTTAGCTGCTCTTTTTATCCCCCAAGCACCTTCACCAAAATAAATTTGATTCATATACATTTCAACAATTTCATCTTTCGTATAAGTACGTTCTATTTTTTTCGTTAGAAAGTATTCCTTTATTTTACGCGAGAATGTACGGTCTTGCGTTAAAAATACATTTTTCGCAAGTTGTTGTGTAATTGTACTACCACCTGCCACAACTTCACCGGCTGTAATGTTCTTAAATACAGCACTTATAATTCCACTATAGTAAATACCATGATGACTAAAAAATTCCTTATCTTCTACTGCAACAATTGCTTGAACCATAATATCAGGAATATCTTTCCTTTTGACCCCTTCTGTTTTAGAAGAAGCTAATTTAGTCGCAACTTCATTATTTGCATCATAAATTAAAGTCGGTTGTGGAACAGCTTGTTTTAATTCAGATATATCTTGAATGGAAATTATTATATTTACAACAATAAATAGAGTAGCAAGTAAACTTCCCAATACAATTAATGAATTGCGTAGTTTCTTCCTCTTATTGAACCACTCAAGCGTTTTTTTAAAGTGAGTGTTCTTCAATTTCATTGGTTCACTTCCTTCATTTGTTTACACTCTTCTTTTTAAAAGGAAGAATATACCTCCTTTTAAATTTATTATAATAACGTAGTCGTTCCTATAGTGTAAAGCTTTTCTTTCACATTCATACTTTTTGCAAGAAAAGGACATTCTACAAGTAAGATATTCATTGTTGAGTATTAATATTATTAATACAACAATGAGAGTTATGTTAAGTTTTTGTAAACTTTTCGATAAAATGTTTTAAAAAACGACAGTTTTTTGTTAGAATTGATTAGCCAATATATTTTACATATATTACTTTTGTGGGGGTAACAATAATGGTCTTTAAATCAAAAAAAGATAAATTTTCTGAAATGCTTATGAACGTTTCCGAAAATTTAAAAGAAGGCGCGCAGTTTTTCGTGGAGTATAAAATTAAAAATGCTAGCGATTTAAAAGAGTTTTCTATGCGCATGAAAGAGTATGAGTCAAAAGGTGACTCATTCATTCACGAAATCATTATGGAGCTAAACAAAGCGTTTATTACTCCTATTGAACGTGAAGACATCCTACAACTTGCAATGAGTATGGATGATGTATTAGACGGATTAGATCACAGTGCTGGTCTATTCGAAATGTATTCTATTACAGAAGCTGATGAATACATGATTAAATTCGTTGAAGCAATTAATCAATGTGCGATTGAGATTGCAAATTCTGTTGAACTACTTTCTAAAAAGAAATTAGTCGATATTCGTACAAATGCGATCAAGATTAAGGATTACGAGTCACAATGTGATGATATTCGCCGTCATGCGATTAAGCACTTATTCTCTCGTGAGAAAGATCCGATTAAGATTATTCAATTTAAAGAGATTTACGAAGAGCTTGAAGAAGTAGCTGATAGCTGTCAAAGCGTTGCAAACGTATTAGAAACAATCATTATGAAGAACGCGTAAGGAGTTTGATCATGGATACACTCTTGATACTGACCGTTTTAGTAGTCATTTGCGCTTTAGCTTTTGACTTTATCAATGGATTTCACGATACAGCAAACGCTATTGCAACGGCTGTTTCAACGAAAGCTCTAAAGCCTAGACATGCAATTGTTATGGCAGCTATTATGAACTTTTTAGGTGCGATGACATTTACAGGTGTAGCAAAAACGATTACAAAAGATATTGTTGACCCGTTTGCTTTGCAAAATGGTTCTGTTGTAATTTTAGCTGCTTTGCTTGCGGCAATAGTCTGGAATTTGATCACTTGGTACTATGGCATTCCAAGTAGTTCTTCGCATGCAATCATTGGCGCAATCGCTGGTGCAGCAATTGCTGCTGCTGGTATTAGCGCATTAAACTATAAAGGGTTTATAAAAATTCTTGAAGCTTTAATCATTTCACCGATCATCGCTTTTGTTATTGGTTACATCGTATATAGTATTTTTAAAGTGGTATTTAAAAACTTTAACTTAACGAAAACGAACAAGAACTTCCGTATATTCCAGATTTTCACCGCTGCATTACAAGCTTATACGCACGGTACGAATGATGCACAAAAAGCAATGGGAATCATTACGATGGCTCTTATGGCCAATAACTATCATACTTCTGGCGATATCCCTTTCTGGGTACAATTATCTTGTGCAATCGCAATGGGTCTTGGTACTTCTGTCGGTGGTTGGAAAATTATTAAAACTGTCGGTGGACAAATTATGAAAATTCGTCCTGTAAATGGTGTAGCTGCCGATTTATCATCATCACTTGTTATTTTCGGCGCAACATTTATTCACTTACCGGTTAGTACGACGCACGTTATCTCTTCTTCTATTTTAGGAGTTGGTGCTTCACATCGCGTGAAAGGTGTAAAATGGGGAACTGCAAAACGCATGTTAATTACATGGGTTATTACACTTCCTATTTCAGCTTCTTTAGCTGCATTATTTTACTACTTATTACACTTAATCTTTTAATCAAAAGTCGTCTTCCTTATTTTTCTAGGAAGACGACTTTTTTGTGAACAAGCCTATTTCTTATTAAAAAGCGTGTATAATGTTTGATGGATAAGTTATATAGAGGAGTTGGCAATTTTGGAATACATTATGTTACTTTTCATCGGATTAATCGCCGGGACAGTCGGGAGCCTAGTCGGACTTGGAGGCGGAATTATTATCGTTCCGTTATTAATTGGATTACACAGTTTATCACCACAACTCGCAGTAGGAACTTCTATGGTAACAGTCGTTTTTACAGGGCTGGCTTCTACCCTTACTTATATGAAACATAAACGGGTAGATTATAAAAGTGGACTTATTTTATTTATCGGGAGTGGCCCTGGTGGTATTATCGGATCATGGGCAAACAAATTTTTAAACCAAGATACATTTTCTTTATACTTTGGGATTTTTCTTATATTCGTCTCCATTCTTCTTATACTACGAGACAAATTGAAACCTCTTTCCCTATCAAATATGACTGTAATTAAGCGATCTTTTACAGATAACGAAGGAAATACTGTAGACTATCAATTTCCACCATTTCTCGCTATCTTTATTGCCTTTATAGTTGGATTTATATCCGGATTATTTGGAATCGGTGGTGGTGCCTTACTTGTGCCAGCGATGATGCTCCTTTTTGCGTTCCCAGCACACATTGCTGTAGCAACTTCAATGTTTATCGTATTTCTCTCAGCAATTGTAAGTTCTTTAACTCACATCTCTCTAGGAAATGTCAGCTGGGCTTATGCATTAATTCTTATTCCTGGTGCATGGATTGGCGGAAAAATCGGGGCTTATATTAACACAAAATTAAGCGGTAATGCAGTAATTAATTTATTACGTATCACATTAATTATTCTTGGAACTAGATTAATCATTACTTCATTTTTATAACGCGTTCTTTCTAGAATGCGTTTTTTCTTATACACATGAATATAAAAAGGCTCCTAGGAGAACAAGTAAAACTAAACAAACACTTAATAGCATAAAATTTGAAATATGTAATTTCTTCAAGTTGATCACTCCTATAGCTATGACTGTTATCTTTATGATAGCGAAAAAACAGTTATCTTACAGTTACAAAGCGCTAACAATGCAAAATCATTTATTACAAATTTTATCCTTATATTTCATTTCTTTGTATAATCTATCGATTCAATAAAAAAAGATGTCATATTGACATCTTTTTAGTGAAGAAGTGACCATCCCATAAAGTCTTCATGTACCTGGCACGCCCTCTTATCGTTTCGATCATATAATTCAGCATAACTATCTGTTTCTTCATCATAAGCCATCGTATAAATAATTTGGCCGTCTATTTCAACGGATAAAACGACTCCACCTTTCATCTCTTCCACATGAATGATAGCATTCGCCGGAATTCTCATATCCGTCATCTTCATCGCATCTAACAATATACTAAACCCCCTACAGCGTATTCATTGCTAGTACTATTACACACTAAATAGTATACTACTGTAATAGCATACATTTCGTCAATGAAATTGCTGTTTAAAAAGCATATTGTCTTTATACATATACGCTAAAATATAAGAAATAGAAATGTTTTAATGGGGGGCTAACATTGATTCTACATAAGGGAGATGTATTATTCCGTCAAGGTGAGGACGGTCCATTATATTTTATAAAAACAGGTTTATTAAAAGTTATTCGGTTAGAAGAAGACGGAACACCATTTTTATTTAATATTATCGTTCCTGGTGAAACGATACCTCACCATTCTTTAATTTCACCGAAGGAATATCACGGTACAGCTATGGCTTTAATGAAAACAGAAGTGGAGCCTATAATTAGCAATGAATGGTACGACAAACTTCAGGCAAATCCTGCATCATATGAAAATATCGCTATACAATTACAATCGAAGTTAAGAATGATGCAACAGCGTATCGATCAATTGACAACTGTCTCTCCTAAAGAGCGCCTTCATCGTTTACAAGAGTGGTTCACCTTTTATTTAGGTGACATCCCTATTTATGAAATATTAACACAAACTGAAATTGGTCAGCTCATAGGTGTACGCCGCGAAACAGTAAATCGCTTACTTAGAGAACAAGCAAAAAACGAGGTAAAATAATACCTCGTTTTTTGCTTGGCAACGTTAACCTATTGTAAGCTTGCTGCGGGACCGAAAAATTCATAATGAATGTTCTCTTGTTTAACACCCAAATCAATTAATGCAGCATTTATATGTTTCATAAATGGTACTGGACCACAGAAATAAAATTCTGCTTCAGTCGTTGGAATAATAGTTTGTAACCATTCACGTTCAATGAATCCTTCTTGATCAAAATTCTTCATTTCCACATCTTGCTCTGTCGGTGAAGAATAGCAAGTATATGCTTTAACTTGTTCATACTCTTTTTCTACTGTCTCAACATGCTCTTTCATCGCATGTGTATTACTATTTATCGCCGCATGAACAAAGCATACATTACGCTTTGATTCTTGTTCAATTAACGTATTTAACATACTCATCATCGGTGTAATACCTACTCCACCACTAATTAGTACAACAGGTAATGTTGACTCCATATTTAATACGAAATCTCCCGCTGGTGCACTTACAGGTAAGACATCTCCTTCCCCTACATGATCATGTAAGTAATTAGATACTTTACCATCTGGTGTATCTACACCTTTTTCTTTCTTTACACTAATACGATAATATTCTTTTCCTGGAGCATCAGACAAGCTATATTGACGATTATGTGTATATGTCTCACCTTTAATATTTATTTGAATCGTTACATATTGTCCTGGGATGAATGAAGAAACTTTCCCGCCATCTTCAGGTTTTAAATAAAATGATGTAATAACGTCGCTTTCCTTCACTTTTTTAACAATCACAAAGTTGCGGAAATCTTTCCACCCACCTTCTTTATGTGCAGCTTCTTCATACATACCCGCTTCAATGCTAATGAATGCATCAGCAATGACGCCATACGCTTCTCCCCATGCATTTAAAACTTCATCAGGCGCGCCTGCGACCTCTTTAATCGCTCTTAGTAAGCATGTACCTACTATTGGATAATGCTCTGCTTTAATACCTAAACTTCTATGCTTATGACCGATTTGTTTTACAACTGGAATAATAGCTTCTAAATTATCAATGTACATTGCAGCTGCATAAACAGCATTTGCTAATGCTTGTTGTTGTCTTCCTTTTTTCTGGTTCGTATGGTTGAAAATATTCAATAACTCCGGATGTTCCGAAAATAAAATTTGATAAAATCTCGTTGTAATCTCAACGCCTTTTTCTTGTAATAACGGTACTGTTGACTTTACGATTTCAATTGTTTTTGCACTTAACATTGTATCCCACTCCTCTATTTCCTTAACTGTTTTTAGTTTAACTGAATTGTATAATACATATTGTGATTTTAATCACTATTAACATGGTGTTTTTGTGAAAAATATATGAACAATGCACATATTAAGTTAATTTTAATTAGCCCTCATTAATTATGCTCAAAAAAAAGCTAACTAGAATTCTAGCTAGCCTACTACTTTGTTTGTATTGCTTGTTCAATTACTCTTATATTCTGCCCATCTCCAAACTCTGTATACCCCCATATATTCGTTTCACCTTTATGTTTATTCACAAGTATATCCAAGTCATGATATACGCGATGAGCATAGATTACATACTCAATATTCTGAAGCTCCACACCTTTTTTTACAATTTCATAACTTCTATTCACATCGCGTTTTATTTTTTCATTTTTTATTTCTTTATGTATATTTTTTAAAGAGGCTTCTTGCTCTTGAAACCATTGTTTAAAATGTTTCCAATCCCCATCTGTATATTTCTCTGCCTTGCCATAATTCAAGAAATTATTATAACTTTCATGTGTCGTACGAACAAAATCGAGTGTCTTCTTCTTCTCTTGCACCTCTTCTATTTGTGCTACTGTATTTACTCCAGCAGACTTATTCGCATAATATAATAGTACTTTCATAAGACTATAGCTCGCTATTGCCATCACAGTAATAGTTACCAATACACTTAACAATTTCTTCATATACAGAACCCCTTTTCTACTATGAATATTACAATGTACTGTTACACTTGTAACATTCTCTCGTAGAAATGTAATTCCTGTTTAAATCCTCCTTTTCATTTCGACACTATTTTTCTACAAACTTCTCCTTGGTAAATGCTCTTGTAAAACAACATAACCTTCATAAGCTGTATAACCGAGTATAGCCATTAATCCGATATAACAAGCAAATACTGTCCATTTCGTTTTCGTATCGACTTTATAATAATTTTCTTGTTGTTCCTTTTCTGTTTCCCATTCATTTAATTTTCTTTCTGACATTTCAAATGCTTCTCTTATATGAATTGTATGCATTTCTTTTTCATCTTCATATGGGACATAATCAAGTGGCTCAAATTTTGGTAAAAGGTACTCTAGCACTTCAATCTTTTGAAGTTCTCCTGTTTTTAATTCTTTTTCACGTTCTCTTTGTCTTAATACGTTCATTTCATGGTGAATCATATAAATCGTTCGATGCACCGCACCAGTTTCTTTTAATTCCTCTTCAAGCCTAGCAGCATATTCTTTCATTCCATCGATTTTATATCCTAATTCCTTAATCGGCTCATCTCTCTTTATTACTCTATATAGTTCCATACAGCCGATAATAAAAATAAATCCTCCTAAAATACTTTTGAAGTAAATAGAATAGCCGAGTAGTAAAACTAGCCCTGCTCCCCAAATTTTCGTGCTTACAACTGAAATTATTCGTCCACCATCTAATGGAGAAACTGGAATTAAGTTAAAGAAATTAATCATACTTCCAAGTAAAATAATAAGCGCCCAAAACGGCTCTTTCGTGATTATATACAGTGGGATCGCGGGTAAAAATGAAAGCAATCCGAAAAGAGGTCCCATATATGCAATGTAAGCTTCATCTTTTGCATTTTTCGGCATCTCTTTCATCCCAATAAGAGCTCCCATAAATGGTATGAAGATTGCTGGCGATGTTGGTATCCCTTTCTTTCTCGCTGCCCATAAATGCCCCATCTCATGTACAAACAATAAATATACGAGTGCTACCCCAAACTTCCAACCATATATGACTGCGTATGCACCAAGCGATAAAAACATACTAAATACTGTTGAAAATTTTGCTAACTTAAAAATTGCAAATACCCATTTTAACTTAGATAGTAAAAATAACCCTATTGCAACTATAACTCCCCATAATCCTTTTTTATTATTTTTCATATTCCTCTCCTTTATCTCGCTTTATTGAGCCATATACACTCATCAAAACTTATTCTTTTTCTCTATTATGACATATTTTTTTCTATTGTTAGAAATAATGTTTATTCCATCCATTTTTAGCCAAAAATAAAAATAAAAGGAGGTAAATACAAATGAAATTACAATCTCTTATGATAGGCGCTCTATCGTTTTTAGCTTCAACTCTTATTTTTTATACCGTCAGCTACGTATTATTATTAGATTGGTTGCCAAATCACTTATTTATAGCCCTTATTATTCTTTCTGCTCTTATGATTTCCTTTCTAATTACACGAAAATCAATGAATGAGCCATCTGCAAAAGCAAAATAATAGAGGGGATCTTTCCCCTCTATTATCATTTCCTAGGAAAGGCCATATAGACTTTATGATTCTTACTGCCCGCTATTTACGGGCAGTAAGAATCCCACCTCAAAATTCGGCTGGAGCAAAGACTTTAGGTAGGAGTCGTGCTAATAATCAGCGGGGGATGCCCCCACTGATTAAAATTTCACTTTATCTTTGTAAATTCATTTTTTCACCATACTCTTTAACAATTTGAATAATGTTTTGAAATGCTCCTACTTTTTCTTTCTTACTATTTAATATTTGTAAATCGTGATTATCATAATAGGTTTCTAGTGATTTTAATTGTGATTCTGAAGCATCTTTTATCGGAACAGTAACATTCAACTCATACTGTTTATACCCTTCCTTTACTTTTTCAGCTGAAATTATTTCACTCTCTTTTGCGCCAATTAATTTTTGGACCTTTTCCGGAAAAATTAATTGCAAATAATATTCTTGTTCCTTTGCTAACTTATTATATAGTGATTGTGAAATCGTATAACGTACTGTATAATTCATTTTTTGATCACCTGCTTTAATATGAAACGCAGTAATCTGCATGTCTTTTTTTGTTACTTCCGTTAAAGTACCTACCTGCATCTCATCTTCTTTTTGTTCTGGAATCTTTGGAAAGATAGCCAAAAGCTTTTCCGTATCTTTTTCGTTAAGCATATACATATCTTTCTTATATTGAATCCATCCTCGGCGATCTTCTCCTCTTAACCATGCATAATATGTTTCTTTTTTTCCATCACTACTAATTTGTATTTCATATTCCGGTTCACCAAAACTACCCGTTACTTCTTGTTTTTCCGCTTTGTTTATAATATCCACCACCAACTCCGCATCCATTTTCTTTAATTTTTTTTCTTCTGTACCTTTTTGTATAACAGTTATTTGTAATGGTTCTTTCACTTCATTCACTGTCTCCTCTACTTGTTTCGGTTCTTTCTTTTGCTCTGCTTGACCACACGACGCGAGTAAAATAACACATAAAACCATTAAATATTTTCCTTTCAAATCGATTCTCCTTTTCCAATAAGAAATTCTTATAATCCTCATACATAAAACAAAAACGTTACATTATATAGAATGAGCTATACTATACAATGAAGGGAGGATTTTACAATGTCCATTAATTTTCATGATGCAAATAATAAGTATACGTATGCAAGTCGTAACGCACATATTTCATGGCAGGAAACAATAAACAATATTGTAGATGTGCAAAATAAACAAGTAATTGATATAGGTTGTGGTGGCGGCATTTACACGAAAGAACTTGCTCTTATGGGAGCCAAAAGTGTTGTTGGGCTTGATTTTTCAAAAGAAATATTACAAGCTGCAAAAGAAAATTGTAACGGCTTCCCAAACATTTCATTCATTCACGGTGATGCACATAATATCTCATTCCCTAATGAAACATTCGACCTTGTCATTTCTCGTGCAGTCATTCATCATTTGCATGATATTCCCACATTTATACGAGAGGCTTCTCGCATATTAAAAAAAGACGGTATACTTATTTTACAAGACCGAACCATTGAAGATTGTATAATCCCAGGAAGTCCTGAACACCTTCGTGGATATTTTTTCTCTGTCTTTCCAAAACTCATTGAAACAGAAGCGAAAAGAAGACCAAAAACCACTACTATTCAGCAAGAATTACAACAATATTCTCTTCAAGCGTTCCCCATACAAACACAATGGGAAGTACGAAAAGTACATGATTCTGTAGAGGCTTTGCTACAAGATTTATCTCCTCGAACAGGCCGATCCATTCTATATGAACTAACAGATAATGAACTTTCTCAGCTTCTACATCATATCCAAACGGCATTACAAAACGTCTCTCCTATCATCGAAAGAGATCGTTGGACAATTTGGAGCGCGAAAAAATTGTAAGGAAGGAAGCCTCACAAAATAATGTGAGGCTTCCTTCTTTCATAATCTAATTTTGCAACACTCTTGATATCCTCCACTCCTGGCCTGTGCACTTCCACACTTCGGACATACTAAATATCTAGACTGATTTGTCAACAAACTACCTTTTTGAAAGAGTAAAACTTCTGCTTGTTTAAACGAACGCGAATAATATAACCACATAAAACCAATTATAGCAATAATGCCAAATAATACTCCCATCGCAAGCATTTCAGTCACCTCTTTTGGTTTGTTCTTTCCAGCAAGTGGATTGTTGTATTATTCTCTGCAAATTCAAACAATTCCTTCCTTACTCCTATAAATATCGATTTTCTCCATAAACTTTACAATTCTCTATAATGTTTTACAGCATTTTTACAAATAGTATTAACCCTTATATTCTCAGCTATATTTCTACAGGAAAGTGTATTTCTCAAAAAATATGTTGACTTTCTAAAAAAAACATGTAAAAATGTTGTCAGAATACTTGAATAAAAATTCATTGACGAGAACGAGTATGTTATAGAGCTGTTCCCCAGAGAGTTGGTATTTTGCTGAAAGCCAACGCTCAGTTCGTAACCGAAAATCATCTCCGAGAAGTAGAACCGAATGCTAAAGTAAGTTCTTACCGGTCGTCCCCCGTTACAAGGAACACGTATCATGTTGTACGTTGTAAAGCCGTATACATATAGATATATTTCTACATGTATAAATTAGGGTGGTATCGCGGGTAAATATAACTCGTCCCTTTCTTAAGGGGCGAGTTTTTTGTGTTCTTACAATGAATTTACAAAAAAGGAGGAAAAAAACAATGAACACTGTATCAAAAAAACATGTTTTTTTCACAGGTCTTATGCTATTTTCTTTATTTTTTGGAGCAGGAAATTTAATTTTCCCTCCAATGCTTGGACAAAATGCTGGTGAAAACTTTTGGCCAGCAATGATTGGTTTTTTACTAACAGGAGTCGGCTTACCACTACTTACTGTTATCGCTATTTCTCTATCAGGAAATGGAATGCAACAACTTGCAAGTCATGTACACCCATTATTCGGAATATTCTTTACGGTAGTTGTATACATTGCAATCGGTCCATCTATGGGCATCCCACGTGTTGCTAATGTCGCTTATGAAATGGGAATTAGTTCTTTCTTACCAGAAACTATTCGCTCTAGCAGCCTAGTGCTATTTTTATACACAGTCATCTTCTTTTCTATCGTATTTTGGCTTAGTTTAAACCCTTCTAAGCTCGTCGATCGTATCGGAAGTGTATTAACACCTATTTTATTACTCTCTATTTTTTTATTATTCGTTAAGAGTGTATTTACACCACTTGGACAATCTGGACCAGCAATGCAAGAGTATCAAACTTCTCCAATTTTCAAAGGTTTTATGGAAGGATACTTAACGATGGATACCATTTCAGCGCTTGCATTTGGAATTATCGTTGTAAATGCAATTCGCTCAAAAGGTGTGAGTGATCGTAAATCAATTGCCATCGCAACAGCAAAAGCAGGACTTATTGCCGCTACTGGTCTCGTACTTGTATATGGTGCACTTGGCTGGCTCGGTACAACTAGTGTCTCTCTCGGATACGCAACAAACGGCGGACAGCTACTTACCGTTATCGTACAACAATTACTCGGTCCATATGGTCTAATTCTATTATCTCTTATCGTTACACTCGCTTGCTTAACAACATGTATTGGACTTGTATCTGCATGCAGTCAATACTTCTCAACATTATTAACGAAATTTTCATACACAACGTTAGCAAGTGTCATTTGCACATTAGGATTATTAGTTGCCAACTTAGGTTTAACAAAAATTATCGCAATCTCTGTTCCTATTTTACTTGTTGTATATCCAATTGCGATTGTACTCGTATTACTATCATTACTTCATAAATATTTCGGTGGATATCGTTCTGTTTATGTAGGTGCGTTAATTGGATCTGCAGTTGTGAGCGTATTTGATGGATTAAAACAAGGGAATATTCCTGTTTCATCTATCACATCTTATTTCGAGTTTATTCCATTATATAATGAAGGAATTGGCTGGTTAGTACCAGCATTAGTTGGGGCTATTATCGGTTTTGCTATCGCAAAATTAAGTGGCGCCAAAGCAGTACCATTAACGGATCATTCACCTGAATCGAAAGTATCATAAAAAAACTCCCATTTCGGGAGTTTTTTACATTTGATAAGAAGTATGATTAAAGCTACTTACTTTATAAGCTTTCGTATAGTAATCAATATTCGTATCCACTGTTTCTACTTTTACAACATCATAGCTATCTTCTTGCTTCACTAGAAATAAATAATATTCTTCTGTTGCCTCAATAATTGCAATACGATCTGTTTCAATATCATATTGTTCACAAAGTGCTTGCAACGCATTCACATAGTTACCTAATTTTTTCGTTTCATCCATTCCAAATATCGTTTGAACTAACATACACTCTCTCCCCTTTGTATGTACTGTTAACCCCTTAATGATAACGCTTACATAAATAACCGTCAATAAAAAGCTTTGACCATATATAGTCAAAGCTTCCTTCTCATTTCGTCAATTGGTGTCTAAACGCATAAATAACCGCCTGTGTCCGGTCACTTACATTTAGCTTATTTAATATATTACTCACATGTGTCTTTACTGTTTTAAGGGCAATAAACAACTCATCTGCAATCTCTTGATTACTTTTCCCCTCTGCAATTAATAACAAAATTTCAGACTCTCTTTCTGTTAACTCCTCATGCAAAGGTTGTTCTTTCTTCTGACGCATACGAGACATCATTTTTCCAGTAACTTTCGGCTCTAATACCGTTTCCCCATCATAAGTAGCTCTTACAGCATCTGCAATATCACTCGCTCTTGATGTTTTTAATAAATAACTTGTCGCCCCCGCCTCAATAACAGGATATAACTTTTCATCATCTAAAAAGCTCGTGACAACTACAATTTTCGCTTCTGGCCATTCTTGAATAATAGTACGTGTCGCTTCAACCCCATCCATCTCATCCATAACAAGGTCCATTAAAATAATATCCGGTCTTAATTGCAAAGCTAACTCTGAACCTTTTCTTCCATTTTCAGCTTCTCCAACTACTTCAATATCTGGCTGCGTTGATAAATATGCTGATACACCCATTCGAACCATTTCATGATCATCAACTAGTAATACTTTTATCATGATTCTCCCCCTCTCTCAATCATAATAGGTACTTTCACTTCTATTTGCGTACCTTTATTCGGAAAACTAAGAACTTTTAATGTACCACCAATTTCATGAACTCGCTCTTGCATTGACCTTAAACCGTATGAACCAGCCTTATTAACACCAACTTTAAACCCAACACCGTCATCAATAATTTTCAAAATCGCATATTGATCAATTTTCCGAAGGCGTACTTCGGTTTTCTTTGCCTTCGCATGCCGTAAAGTATTAGACAGCGCCTCTTGTACAATACGGAATAAATGATCCTCTACACCTTTTTTTAATTGAATCGGTTCAATTAACCATTCAATTTTCATATGTTGCTTTCTAGACAGTTCTGTTAATAATTCTTCTATACCCTCTGTTAGTTTCTTACCTTCTAACTGCACTGGGCGTAAATGAAGGAGCAATGCTCTCATTTCTGATTGTGCATTTACAACCATATTCTCAACAAGCTGCAACTGTTTTTTCGTCGTGTCTGGAATTTCAGCTGCTTGCTCATTAATGGCTGACATCATCATCGACATTGCAAAAAGCTGCTGACTTACAGAATCATGTAGCTCTCTCGCTAATCGATGCCTTTCTTGAGAAATCGCTTCTTGTCTCATCTCTTCATTCCAATGGGCTCGTTCATTCGTTACTTTTTGAAATAGCCCAGCTTGCTCCTCTAAGCGACGAGCAAGACCAATTACTTTTCGTTCCACTTCATGAAATTCATCGTCCGCAGTAAATGAAACATCACTCGGAAAATTCCCTCGCTCTACTTCAAATAGAAAAGTATTTAATCCTTGTATACGCTGTTCTATATAATAACCGATTGCATATCCTACAATTCCTCCGATAAGAAGACTCGTACTCATAATAAACAAGCCAATTGGAACAGAAGCAATGGATTCTTTCCAGAGTAAATCATAAACTTGTTGCTCGCTTTTCCATACATATACAATTGTACAAATAAGTGCGATACTAACAGAGGACAACATAGAATAACGAATATACATCCACGAAATATTCCTTTGTTTTTTCATTATACTTTCCTCACTTCCGTATCGCCTACGACAAGCGAAGAAATAATTTTAATACGACGAGGGGCTTCTTTATACTGTTCTGTTCTAAACGTAACATTACGGTTAAATCCAGTTTCTTCGTGTCCTGGCAGGAGCACTCGCCCAACAATAACAGAATGATTTAAAGACAATTCAATATCATATGGTACATATAAGCGAATATTACCAATGACGCCCCGAATCACAATAACCGTTTCTCCCTCTGGAATCATAGCAGTTGTTAAATCAATCTCGACGTCACAAGCACCATATTGGACGTTAATATCCTCTATTTCATAAATATGATCCATCATTCGTACATTACCTACAAACATATTTTTTATATACGGTTCTGTACGATATATTTGTTTTTCTTCATTTATATATCCTTTTTCTTTAATTTCAACTTTCATTGCTTTTTGCCGATGTCCTTGTTGAATAAGTTGATAACCAATTAAAGCTAAACAAGCAAACACAACAAGTACGAATGCCGCTGATGAAAATAAGAAGAATAAGAAGACAATACCACCGACAAATAAAAATACATTCCCTCTTACATAACGGTTCTTCTTTCGATAATGTCTTCCAAACATAATCATAATAAATGCAAATATTAGACCACCTGGTTCAAAATGTCCAAGTATCATATCAAGAAAAAGACCGAATCCAAATATGATGAGGAGCATCCCCATAAATTGTGTTTTTGAAAATTGCTTCTTCATTTCAGCTCCCCCCTCCTTGTCACATATACATAGAAGAAAAGGCATTGCTTTCCAACACCTTTTCTCCTATCACTATATCATAAGCCTGTTTTATTATATACTACAATTATTTTGTTACTTCTTTCGTTAACGATACTTCATTTTTCTCTTTCATTTCACTCTCTAGTTTTGCAATTTTCATATCAAATGTATCACGCTCATGCTCTTCATTTATACGAAGCTCTATGTCACGAATGTGATCTTCAATTTCTTCGAATCGTAAGAACGGATTATTTTCATCCATTTTATGCATAGCAGTATTCATACGGCGGTTTGCATGCGCCATATTTTCACGTGCCATTAATTCCATACGCTTTGCGTTCATTTCTTTTAATTTATTTTTCATTTCTGAAAGACGACGCTCTAACTCATCAATTTGCTCTACAACACCAGCATACATTTCTTCTAAGCGAGTTACTTGCCCTTCATAATACGCTACTTCTTCTAATGCACGTTCATGCAATTGCAATTCGCCTGCTTCTTGTGCGATGATAGCTTGCTTTGATCTTTTATTAACGAAATAACGTGCTTGCTCAAGCTCACGAGCGAAGTTAGATTTTAATGCTTTATGACGCTGAATTAACTTCTCAATTTTTGTTATTTCACGCTCACTATCGCGTAAATATTGGTTTAACATAGCAATTGGATTTTTTCTTTCTTTCTCATCTAACACATTATGAAAATCAGCTAAAATTGCATCGCGTACACGTCCGAATAAAGATTGTTTCATTATAATCTTCCTCTCTTCTACTTTATAATTTGATTTATTTTATATTAGTTTTTCATTAACTTGTTCCACTCATCTTCAAAGTTGCTATATGGTTTAGCACTTTCTGGAGCAGAATCAACAACTACATTTTTTCCTTTTTTCCACTCACGGTATCCGTAGTATAAAACTACTAATGCTGCGATACCGATTAATGCTGGGGAATGAGAAAGTGCAATGGACAAACCGATTAAACCAACAATACCCCAAGCTAACTTTCCAAAGAATGATTTAGCTCGCACAAATGATTTATAGCTCCAGTACACAACTCCTGCTCCAATGGCGAATCCTACAATACCAGCAAGACTACCAAGAGCAATTAAAGCCAAAATACCGGCTGCGATAAACGCTAGAAATTGTTTCATCTTGTGCTTGCCTCCCTTCGATTTGATACTCTTATCTTAACTATTTTTTCATTTTTTCATAACGAGCTTAAGAACTGTTTTCGACTCAGACTTAAGACTGAGTTGCATTCAGCCTTTTGCAAAACGAACATGTATGCGATGCGTATAGATACAGAAAAATTCTTATTCAATAACGGATGAAAATCTCAACTTGCGCGTCCAAAAAATTAGCAATACATACAAACGTTTATTAAATTACATTAAATATATTATTAAGAAAATTATGTTAAAATAAATCAGAAGGCTACATTTAAATTAAAGGGGATATATCATGAATTTACACATTACGAAAGAAATCAATACCGCCGCTAAAAACTATATAAACAATCAGCTTTATGAATATAATTTAAAGCACTTTCCATCTGATTTAAGAGACAGATACTTAGAGATTCATTTATTTCTTAAAGATGAAAATGGTAAAATATGCGGGGGAATATTAGGTGAAGTCTGTTGGAATTGGTTAGAGATTCACTCTTTTATCATCGATGAAGATATACGTGCATTAGGGTATGGAACTAAACTGTTATTAGAAGTAGAAAAAATCGCTTTAGAAAGAAATTGTGATTTTATAAAAGTTGACACTTTAAGCTTTCAAGCATTAGATTTCTATAAAAAATATGGTTATAAAGAGTATGGTATCCTCGATAACGTAGGAAGAGATTATAAACACTACTATTTGAAAAAGGATTTATAAATAATAAAAAACGCTCAGAGAATGTTCTCCGAGCGTTTTCAACTGCTAATAATAAATGTCTCTTTATGTTATGCAGTTTTATGATACTCTTTTTTTTCCGCCACTTTAGAAAATCTCGGGAAACCAATTAATATAGAAATGATTCCACATACTCCAACTAAAATTGGATAAAATGCATATGGTAACAATTCGACCGGAGATAACGCAGCAAATCCTGCCGCTGTTAACATTTGAGCACCATATGGGATTAACCCCTGTACACAGCAAGAGAAAAGATCCAGTACACTCGCTGATTTACGGGGATCAATTTCATACTGATCCGCAATTTTTTTCGCAAGCGGACCTGTAAAAATGATAGAGATTGTATTGTTTGCTGTACACACATTCGTCATACTCACTAAGCCAGCAATACCAAACTCCGCTCCTTTTTTCGAACGAATATTACGTGTTAAAAGATTCATTAAATATTGAATGCCACCATTATACTGGATAAGTTCAACCATACCACCGATTAAAATGGCAAGTAACACTAACTCCATCATACCGCCCATTCCAGTCGTTACACTTTTAAAGAAACTCTCTAACGTATAACTTCCATCTATAAGACCGATAACACCAGATAGTACAGTTCCACCGGTTAATACAATAAGTACATTCCAGCCAAGTAGCGCTGTAACAAGTACACCTGCATATGGTAAAATCTTCACCCAGTCAAAACTATGGGCTTTAACTTGTGTATCACTTCCTAAAGTAATTATTACTAATAGTACAATTGTAATAATAGCGGCTGGTAATACAATTAAAAAGTTCGTTTTAAACTTATCTTTCATTTCTGTTCCTTGCGAACGAACAGCAGCAATTGTCGTATCAGAAATAAATGATAAATTATCGCCAAACATCGCTCCGCCCACAACAGTAGCCATCGCAAGTGCAATTGAGATATCAGTTTGCCCACTAATACCTACAGCAATCGGTGCTAATGCAGCAATTGTTCCCATTGAAGTTCCCATCGCTAATGAAATAAATGCCCCTATAACAAAAATTCCAGCAACGATAAATCCTTGGGGTAAAATAGATAACGCTAAGTTAACAGTGGAATCAACTCCGCCCATTCCTTTTGCTGTTTCAGAAAACGCCCCTGCAAGTACAAAAATTAATACCATAATCATAATATCAGGGTTTCCTGCACCTTTAGCAAATCGTTCTACTTTCACATTAAAGCTTTCCTTACGATTCATCACTAAAGCAATTCCTACAGCAATTGAAATTGCTACAAGTATCGGCAATTTATAGAAATCACCTGTAATAATTCCAGAACCAATAAAGAGCGCCAAAAATATTCCAAGTGGTAATAACGCTAAACCATTTCCTCTCGTTTCTTTCAAAGTATCATCTCTCCCTAGTTTTCAACCTTTTCTAATGAACAACAAAAGACCTCTTCCAACGAGAAGAGGTCTTATACATCTATAAGAAACACTCTTCTCATCTTTCAAGCACATGCTTGCTGGATTTGGCACAGCACTCTGAAATCGAGTCCGCTGCCGAGGCATCGTAGGGCCAGTCCCTCCGCCTCTCTTTATAAGAAGGTTTCATATTTATTTTTTAATAATAATTTCTTTCCTAACTTTACTCGCTTACAAAACAAAAGTCAATTATTTTTTGTATAGATTTTTTTGGTAATTATACAAAAATATGAATAAACCAATCATTTTAACTTTTCGATTTCTTTATCCAATATTGAGATCCAATAAAATTTTCTATTTTTTATCGTCGCGATAATCCATTTTGTTGTATTCCATGCTAACTCATATTCTTCTTTTGTAACATCACCAATTTTATAGGCATCCTCTAACTCGTCTTCATCCAGTACATAGATCTCACCGTTCGGTAACAATACTACATCTAAATATAAATCATCAAAATAAGGTAAACCACGCTCGTCTATTTTATATTCTTTCGTCACGTCGATATAATATTGTACTAATTGTTTTTGATTGTCTAACATAGCTGTAATTGCAAAGTTTTTTCCGTTTATAAAATATTGCATCCATGTATACCCATCACCTGCAATGCAAAGCTGTTTACCACTGTATTCTTTATGACTAGGTTCTCTCACTTTTTTTATGTCCAGTATTCCTAACATTCCATCCTCTACTTGCTTAACCCTATAATCCTTCTCTATTAGTCGCTTCCACGAAGAACCGTCACCATATTTACGTTTCATTACGTCCGCTCCTCTTCTATATATAGAAAAGCCCCCACATATTATGTGAGAGCTTGTTCATATTATAATTAAGCCGCTTGACCCTTTTCAGATATCTCTTTTAAATAGGCTTGTCCTTTTTCAGCGTCATATTGACCTTCCCACTTAGACATAACTACAGCCGCTAAAGAGTTACCTACAACGTTAACTGCTGTACGAGCCATATCAAGAATACGGTCAATACCTGCAATAAACGCTAAACCTTCAGCTGGAATACCTACTGTACCAAGTGTTGCTAATAATACAACGAATGATACGCCCGGTACACCCGCGATACCTTTTGATGTAACCATTAATACAAGTAATAACGTAATTTGTTGTGTAATGGATAATTCAATACCGTACATTTGCGCTAAGAAAATTGCCGCAATTGCTTGATATAAAGTTGATCCATCTAAGTTAAATGAATAACCTGTTGGAATAACGAAAGATGTAATTGCTTTCGGACAACCGAATTTCTCCATTTTCTCCATAATTTTCGGTAAAACCGTTTCTGAACTTGCTGTAGAGTACGCTAAGATCAGCTCGTCTTTTAAAATTTTAAAGAATTGGAAAATGTTAATACCGAATATTTTCGCTGTAAGTCCTAATACAACTACAACGAAGAAGATCATTGCTCCGTATACTACAATGAGTAATTTCCCTAATGGAATTAATGAAGCTAATCCGAATGTAGAAACTGTAACACCAATTAATGCGAATACACCAAATGGTGCAAACTTCATAACTTGGTTCGTTACATAAAACATTGCATCTGCTACACCTTGGAAAAATTGTAGAACTGGTTTACCACGCTCACCAATTGCTGCTACACCTAAACCAAATAATACTGAGAAGAAGATAATAGCAAGCATATCACCTTCAGCTAATGATTTCATAATGTTCGTCGGAACAATATTTACAAACGTATCCGCGAACGAATGACTTTGTACTTGCTCTGTCGTAGCTGTATATTTTGAAATATCAGTCTTTGTTAATTGATCCATATCAACGCCTTTTCCAGGTTGGAAAATGTTCGCTATTAATAGACCAACAACAATTGCAAGTGTTGTAATAATTTCAAAGTAAATAATTGTTTTTCCGCCTAGTCGGCCTAACTTCTTAACATCGCCAACACCAGCAACCCCAACAACAATACTCGCTACAACAATCGGTACAACGATCATTTTAATTAATCGGATGAAAATATCACCAATTGGTTGTAAGTACTTCACCACTTCCGGATTGCCAAAGAAAATCGCCCCAACTGTAATACCAAGCGCAAGTCCTATTAAAATTTGCCATGCAAGTCCTATTCTTTTCATACTTGTGGTAACCCCCTCTTCGATGTGTCACTCTATCTCTCATTCTATCTCTATAAAATATGAAATTAAGAGTATTACATATTATTCGACAATTCACTACATTTTGTCCCTGTTAAAAATCATAAATCAAAATTTAAAATCTGACAACAAAATAAGTTTGCACGAATGCAAATAATTTTCTTGACAAAAACAAACTTCATGTCAGAAAACCTCACATGAAATCGATTCCTTACTAGTGATTGATAGGTTTTTAAAATACTGTTTCATTATGGAAAACTCCATCATTTCCCATGTTTTTTTAAAAAAATATAGAAATTGATATCTTTTTCTATACATTCAAGAATTTTAACTTTATGACAAACACTACGAAAAGATACTAAATTCCGACAAAACTTAGCAAAATTATAAAATTTTCTTTACATTATGATTACAACGATAGACACTCTTCTTCTTATGATATATAACATTCATAGGGAAAGGAGCAAGACAACCATGAAAAAGAAATTTGCAGCATTTAGTGTTTTAGCAGCTGGAACGATTTTCGTTTCCCCGTTACTTTCACCCGTATACGCTGAAACGAATGAGAATAAATTATCTAATATTCAATCCGAATTAGAAGGCAAACAAAATGACTTACAAAATAAATCAGCTGAGAAAGAACAAATAGAAAAAGAAATCCAGGAATTACAAAAGAAAATCGACGAATTAACTACTTCTATTAATAAAAACGAAGCTGAATTAAACGATACAAAAAAAGAAATTAGCAACACACAGCAAGTTATTACTGAAAAAAAGAAACATATAGAGCAATTACAAACGAACATAGATACACGGCAGGAAGTTATTAAACAACGACTACAATCTATGCAAGAAAAGCCTCGTACGAGTATCATTACAGAAGTAATAACAAGTTCTGCAAATATTGCCGATCTTGTTGATAGTATGTATTCTGTAAGTTTAATTTTAAATAACGATACAGATATTGTGAAAAAGCAAACAAGTGATCAGAATGCTGTGACGACAGAAAAAGAAGCTGTTGAGAAAAAAGAGCAACAATTGAAAGAATCCGAGCAAAAATTAGTACAAAAACAACAAGAGTTACAAAGTAATCAACAACAGCAACAAACTTTTATTAACGATCTACATACGAAAGTAGCAAAAGTAGATTCAGAGATTGAAGGGTTAGAAGAATCAAAAGGCATTTTAGAAAACCAGCGTCAAGCTGTTCAAAAAGCAATTGAAGAAGAAAAACGTGCAGAAGATGCGCGTAAAGCTGAAGAGGCACGTAAGGCTGAGGAAGCAAAAAAACAAGCCGCCGCTTCTGCTAAAGAAAGCACACAATCCGCACCAACACCGCAAGATACGAACAAAGGTGGATTTATTAAACCTGCCGCTGGATCGAAAACTTCAGGATTTGGTACACGTTCTTTAGATAACCATAAAGGAATCGATATCGCAGCTTCAGGAACAGTGCCAATCGTAGCTGCTGCAGATGGCGTCGTTATCCGTTCAGAATTATCATCTAGTTACGGAAATGTTGTATACTTATCTCACCGTATAAACGGAAAAACATATACAACTGTATATGCACATATGAGTAGCCGTTCTGTATCTAATGGACAAACTGTAAAACAAGGCACTCAACTTGGATTTATGGGGAACACTGGCCAATCATACGGACAACATTTACACTTCGAACTTCACCTTGGGGAATGGAATGTCGGTAAGACAAACGCAGTTGATCCATCTCCTTATATCGGATTATAAAAAACTCGGTGCATACCGAGTTTTTTTTACTACTTCACACTTTTTAGGCGTTTTACATAAACTACAACTAAATGCCTATATTTTGCGGGGGGATAAATATGAATACACAATTACAAGAAGAAATAGAAGAAGCTAGAGAAACATACATTGGCCGGCTATTTACATTCGGCGGCTCAGCGTTATTTTTAATTGGATCATTTATCGCAGTTGTCACAGCTTATAAAGCATATAATCGCTTATTAAATACTTCTACAACACAATAAAAAGACGGAGAATCCACATCTCCGTCTTTTTATTATGCAAACATTTTAAATACACCTATCGCATTTAAAAATACGATAATTACAGTTACCGGAATAACATAACGAAGCAAGAAGAACCAAATATTAAACAATGTTTTCCCTTTCGTTTCCGTAACTTCTAATTCTTTCATTAATAGCTCTTTACTCATTTTATTTGGTACAAATAACGAAATGGCTAGTACTCCGAGTGGCAGTAATACATTACTTACCGAAAAATCGACGAAATCAAAGAATGTCTTACCAAATATTTTCACATCACTCATAATTCCAAACGATAACGCTGATGGGATTCCAACTGCAAAAATAAGAATACCAATTAATAACGAAGCTGACGGACGCTTCTTCTCATTATCTTTCGCAACAGATGCTACTACAATTTCAAGCATTGAAATCGCAGATGTTAAAGTCGCAAAGAAGAATAAAACTAAAAACATAATGAAGAAAAATTGTCCAAATGGAATTTTTGCAAAGACAGCAGGAAGAACGATAAATAGTAGCCCTGGTCCTTCTGTCGGTTTAACTCCTAATGCGAAAATCGCTGGAAAAATCGCTAATCCTGCAAGTACTGTAATAAATACAGTTAAACTTACAATAGATGTTGCTGATTTAGCTAAATGCTCTTCTTTCTTTAAATACGAACTATACGTTACCATTACCGAGGCACCTACCGTTAGTGAGAAGAAAGATTGTCCCATCGCATATAAAATCGTGTCTGCTGTAAGCTTTGAAAAATCTGGTTTTAAGAAGAACTCTACCCCAGCCATAGCACCATCAAGTGTTAACGCACGAATAATGATAGCAATAAATAAAATGAATAATAACGGCATCATGTACTTACTTGCTTTTTCTATGCCTTTTTCCACACCTTTACTAACAACAAAAATGGTACAAAGCATAAAGATGAATTGCGCCCCAATCGCACTTACTGGATTTGAAATTGTTTCAGCAAACAATTGTCCATAATCGACTACTCCGTTCCAGAAACTACCTGTGACACTATAGTATAAATAAAGTAAAATCCATCCACCTACAACACTATAAAAAGATAGTACGCTAAAACAAGTAACAACCCCCATACGACCAATCCAAGGATATAACTTGCTATTCGGTACTAATACTTTATAAGCTGTAACGGCCTCTTTTTGAGTACTACGGCCAATAACAAATTCAGCTAAAAGAAGAGGCATACCAATAAATAAAGTTAATAGTAAGAATACAAGGAAGAATGCGCCTCCTCCACCATTACCTGCAACATACGGAAACTTCCATATTGCACCAAGACCTACTGCGGCTCCGGCTGCTGCGAGTACAAAGCCAATTTTCGACGTCCATTGCTGTGTTTCTTTCATCATAAATTCTCCTTTTCTGAATATTATAACTTTTATCAATTATACACTTTCATTTCATACTCGCACACCTCCTTTAGAAAATAAAAAAGTCCCCTACACGCAAATATGCATGTAGAGGACGATATATGTAATAGAATACCGTGGTACCACCTCAATTGGATCAATAAATCCCACTTGTTCAGGTACAGGAAAATTCCGATACCCTATCCTTTTAACGGCGGAACCCGGGTTGCCTACTGCAATGTTCAGCATACCTCTCGCAAGCCCATTCTGTATATTTTATCGTACCGGGCTCACACCTTACCCCAGCTCTCTGAACGCATCAAATATACGTACTCTTCTTGCTCATCGATTTCATCTTTTGAAGTTACTTGTGATTATAAATTATATTTTTATATTTGTAAAGCACAATTCACTCACTATCCTATATAAATTCCCCTCTCTAATTCTTGTAAAAAAAGCTCTCTTTTTTGTTCACTTTGAACATATATCGACTTTAATACTTCTTGTAACAATATATTTTTTTGCCTTTTCTCTACTTGTAATTCTTTCACTTTTAGTCTAACTTCATATAAAAAATCAAGATACGATTCATACTTCTCATCATATTTATTTGCGATATCATCACGAATTTTTTTTGCAAGTTTCGGACTTGCCCCTCCAGTAGAAACAGCTACATTAAGTAATCCACGATGAATTGCCGCCGGAAAATGAACATTTCCACTTTCCGGATTCGTAATAACATTTACCAATTGATTCACTGCGGCATCTTCAGCAATTTGTTCATTTAGTACCGAATCACTAGTCGCTGCAACTACTAAAAAAGCATCTTTAATATCACTTTTCTCATACTCTCTTTGATACCAACGAATTTGCTTTTCTTCTACAAGTTTCACTAAATTTGCATCTAATTCTGTACTTACTACAACAATATCCGCACCTTGTTTTAGTAAAGGAATAATTTTAAACCCCGCTACTTTCCCTCCACCAATGACAACAACACGTTTCTTATCAACTCGCACTGTAAGTGGATACATATTGATCTCCCTTCAATATTTCCTCTGTTTTCTGAATTAACATCTCTCGAAACGCTACATTCTTTCCTAAATAGGGACTTATTTTTATCTCTTCCGACTCATATTGACGCACTTCTTTCTCAACATGTTTCATGAGTAAGCCTGTAAATAATAAGTAAGGTAACACAACAATGTTCCGTTCTTTTTGTTCTACAATTTCTTTCAACCTCTCATCAAACTTCGGCTCCGCGGCTGCTAAATAACAAACTTCCACCTCTTTAATGTTCTCTTCTTTTTGAAATAAAGAAGAAATCCACTTTATATCTTGTAAAGTTTCCAGATCACTACTCCCTCTTGCAACGAGCAAAAGTGTTACTTCTTCTTTATAGTCTTTAATACCACTTCCGTTATATACCGCTTTTACAAGCACTTCTGATACACCAAATGGATTACCATACACTATTTTGATATCCGGATATTCCTCGTTTAACTTTCGTAATTCAAACGGAATATCTTTCTTTACATGTCCTGCCGCTAATAAAAAAACAGGAATAGCGACAATCTCTGTAGCACCACGCTTCACACATGTACGAAATCCTTCTTCAATAGAAGGATTCGCTAGCTCTAAAAAACAAATTTCTTGAATATTTACCTCTACACGGTTCATACATGACGTAATAAATGCAACCGCTTCTTCTTTTGCTGCTTTCAAACGGCTTCCATGACATATATATATAACAGCCTTCATTTTACAATACTCCGCTTACTTGATATGCATTTTCCGTTTGTTTCTCAAACCAATGTATCTTTTCTCTAAAACGGACAACTTCTCCAATAACAATCATACTTGGATTTTGAATTCGTTCTTTTTTGGCAACATCTACAATTGTTCCTAACGTCGCTGTAACAGTACGCTGCATAGATGTCGTTCCCCACTCAATGATAGCGGCAGGTGTACTTTGATCTTTTCCATGTTTTATTAGTTGTTCACATATGTAAGGTAAATTACTAACCCCCATATAGACCGCTAATGTATCTACACCTTTCGCTAAACTTTCCCACTTCACTTCCTCTTCAGCCCCTTCTTTCCGGTGCCCTGTCACAACAGCAAAACTTGCACTTGCATCGCGATGCGTTACTGGAATTCCAGCATAAGCAGGAGCAGCTATACCAGCTGAAATACCAGGAATAATTTCAAATGGGATACTTTGCTTCGCTAACGCTTCAGCTTCTTCTCCACCTCTTCCAAATACAAATGGATCTCCGCCCTTAAGTCTCGTTACAACTTTTCCTTTTTTCGCATATTTAATAAGAAATGTGTTAATTGTCTCTTGCTTCATCGTGTGATAATTTGGGAGTTTCCCGCAATAAATTAAATCCGCTTCAGGCTTTGCATGAGAAAGCAATTCTTTATTTACGAGACGGTCGTACAATATAACATCAGCCTTCTCGATGCATCTCAACCCTTTAACAGTAATTAAATCCGGATCACCAGGACCCGCCCCGACGATATAAACCTTCCCCATAATCTCTCCTCATTTCTACTATAAAATGAAACTTCCACTCTTAATCACGAATGGAAGTTACTATTATTTCGTATTACATGTTCTCTACTCATGAATAACAAATGCCGCCCCTTTTCGAATCTTCTTTTTTTCAAACAAAGAAATCTCTTTCACTTCTGGTAACGGTAAAAAATGTTTTTCAAGCTCAATTTCCGCAAGCTTAAATGCCTGTTCTTCACTCTGAGCAACGACAACAATTGGAACAACACTATTCACTAATACAGCTTCAAATCGATATAAATCCATATTGTCCCTCCTAAGACGCTATTACTTCTTCTACTACTTGGTTTAGTATAATTTGTAATTCTTCCACTCCAATACGTCCGACGAAATCATAAAACGTTTCGGCTAGTAATTTATTCTTTTGGAAATAACTTAAAAAGGAAACGAGAACATCCGGCAAATCTTCTCCATCTATTTTCCCTTTTAATTTTTCGTTATATGCTCCTCCGTCTAATAGTGTTCCGCCCACATATATTTCAAACGCCTCAACGATTCCCTTTTCCTTCGTTTTCAGTTTCACTCCTTGCAAACCAATATCAGCAATTTGACGTTGACCACAGGAATTCGGGCATCCTACCATATGAATTCGAACTGGTACATCAAGTGCAATTTGTGTATCTAAGTACTCTGCTATTTTGCGTAATCTTTCTTTCGTTTCTACTAACGCAAGATTACAATACTCAATACCAGTACATGAAACCGCATGACCGATAAATGATTTCGGATTTGCAGAAATTGCTTCAAACAACGGTTCACTTAATAGCCCTTCAGTATTTTCTGGCGGAACATTCGGAATAATGAAGTTTTGAGAGTTACAAGTTCGAATTTGCCCGTTTCCATATTTCTTTGCAATTCTTGCAATCTCAAACATTTCCTCTGCGTTTAAACGCCCTACTGGTACATTAAAGCCGACATACTTTAATCCTGCTTGTTTTTGATCTTGAACGCCATAAAAGTATCCTGCATTCCAGCCTTTGAGAGCACTTTCCCCTTTACTTTGCAATAGGCCTGTGTATTCTACTAGTTTCTCTTTAAATTTCTCAGCGCCCCAGTCAGCGACAAGAAATTTCAAACGTGCTAAGTGGCGTTTTTCACGATATCCAAAATCACGGAATATAGTAGCAATTGCAATCGACACTGCCTTCACTTCTTCTGGTAAAACGAATACATCTAATTCTTCCGCTAAGTACGGACGAGCTGATAAGCCTCCGCCTACTTTTATATGAAAACCAACTTTTTTCTCACCATCTATTTCTTTCGTAGCAGGTGTAAATGCCACACAGTTAATCTCTGCATTTGCTGAATTATAAATGTTAGAACTAATAGACATTTTGAATTTACGTGGTAGATTAGAAAACTCTTCATTATGTTGGAAGTAATCGTATATTTCTTTAACAATCGATGTTGTATCAAATAGTTCATTCGCATCAATTCCAGCAAGTGGATTTCCTGTGATATTACGCGTAATATCACCGCATGCCCCCGCTGAAGATAAACCAACTCTAGCTAACCTCTTAAAAATATCCGGAATTTGCCCAATTTCTAACCAATGAAACTGAATCGCCTGTCTTGTCGTAATATCTAACACATCACGCCCATAATCTTCAGCAATGGAAGCCAGCACCTCTGCCTGCGCATTTGTAATAATTCCAGAAGGAATGTTGACACGCATCATAAAATAGCCCGCTTCTTTTGGCCTTTGCAAATACAATCCTGCCCATTTAAAAGCGTCCCACTCTTCTTTCGGAATAGATTTAAATCCATTCTCCGCATAGTAAGGAATATCATTAAAGATTTCTAATCCGTCTTTCTCTAATTTCTTTTTCTCTGTTTGATTTAATTTTTCATTATTAGCCCACACTTTTTCATAACTCATCTTTTATCCCCCTATATGAAACTACGCTCTTGCAAGTACTTCACAATTTGCTCTGCACATTCTTCAATAGAATACTTGTGCGTTTCTACAATTAATTCTGCTTGTTTTGGTTCCTCATACGGTGAATCAACACCAGTAAACTCTTTAATATCACCTTGTCTCGCTTTTTTGTATAACCCTTTTGGATCACGTTTTTCACACTCTTCAATTGGACATTTTACAAACACTTCTATAAACTCATCTGCCGCTAATAAATCCCTAACTTGTTTTCGATCTACTTGAAATGGTGAAATGAACGCTGTAAGGACAACAGTACCTTGATCTACAAATAGCTTCGCCACTTCGCCAATACGTCTTATATTTTCCATACGATCACTTTCAGAAAAACCTAAGTCTTTATTTAAACCGTGCCGAATGTTATCCCCATCTAGCACATAATTTCCTATATTCTTTTCAAATAGTTTACGAGCAACCGCATTCGCTACTGTAGATTTACCCGAAGCTGATAAACCAGTAAACCAAACTACAAAACTGTGATGCCCATTCTTCACTCTTCTCTCATCTTTTGAAACAGAAGCTGTATGCCAAGTAATATTCGTATCCATCTCATTCTCTCCCTATTCTGTTACTACTTCTTTTTTCAAACCTTTAATTAGCACTTCCACTACTTCTTTACGACTAAATGTACTTGGCGGAATCTCACCATTCCTTAACATTTCTCGTACTTTCGTACCCGATAAAATGACACGGTCTTCTTTTCCATGCGGACATGTTTTCGTTGAAGCCATTGCTTCACATTTCGTGCAGTAAAAACTATGTTCAAAAAATAACGGCGTAATCCCTAACTCTTCTACTGTAAAATTCGTAAAGATTTCCTGCGCTTCATATGTTCCGTAATAGTCCCCTACCCCAGCATGATCACGCCCTACAATAAAGTGGGTACAACCAAAGTTCTTTCTTACTAGTGCATGAAATATCGCTTCCCTTGGTCCTGCGTAACGCATTGCTGCAGGAAATACACCTAAAAAGACACGATCTTTCGGATAATAGTTTTGAAGTAATACTTCATAGCTTTCCATCCTTACATCAGCAGGAATATCATCTGACTTCGTTTCCCCAACGAGCGGATTTAAAAAGAGACCATCTACAATTTCAAGGGCAGATTTTTGAATATGCTCATGGGCACGATGTACTGGGTTTCTCGTTTGAAATCCAACTACTGTTTTCCAACCGCGTTTTTTAAATTCTTCTCTCGTTTCAATTGGATCTAAATGATAAGAAGGAAACGGATTATTTCCAAAGCGTTTTGTAAGAATAATAGCTCCTCCAACGTAAACGTTTGGTCGTTCATATAATTTTTTCACCCCTGGATGTGCTTCATCCGTCGTTTTATATACAAGTAACGCTTCTTTTTCTTTATCTGGTACAAAAATATCTTCTATTTGAATAACACCATATACATTTCCGGCGTTGACAAGTTTTACTTCCTCTCCAGCCTGCAGTTTCTCGGCTACTTCTTCTGTTACCGGTAGTGTAATCGGTATACTCCATACGCTACCATTTGCTAAACGAAGCGTTTCTACTACTGAATCATAATCTCTCTTCCCTAAAAATCCTGTAAGAGGGCTATATCCTCCTGTCGCCAAAAGTTCTAAATCACTAAGTCCAATTTTGTCTATCTCGATTTCCTTTACAATGTTCGATATTTCATATGTTTCATCAATGCGGTTTACTAATTCATTTGTTGTACTCATCTTCTTATATCCCTTCTTAGCTTTATTTCAAAATCTATCTCATTGAAAGTGAAGGCCACATTCCGTCTTCATTTTCCCAGCCCATCTTCCATCTCTTGAGTTGCCACCATCACCTACAGGTAATGTACATTTCTCACACCCAATACTCGGATAGCCAACATCATGCAATGGGTTATACGGCAAACTATGTTTATATACATATCGCCAAACTTCTTTCCAAGTCCAATGAATGAGCGGACAAACTTTAATAGATTGAAAACGACGATCTTGATTTATAAACTGTGTATGCTTACGCGTTTCTGATTGTTCCCTTCTTAAGCCTGATATCCACGCTTTTTCCGCTGCTAATGATTTTTCTAACGGTAAAATTTTTCTAATACTACAGCAAAGATTCGGATTACTTTCCCATAACTTCTCTCCATGAAGCTTCGCTTGTTCATCGAGTGTAAGTTCTGGCTGTTTTTCTATAATATTTAATGAAGGAAATCTCTCGCGTACCTTCTTAATTAATTCGTACGTTTCTTGAAAATGAACATTTGTATCCAAAAATACAACTTTAGCAGATGGATTTACTTGGTTTATAAGATGCAATAAAACCATTCCCTCCACCCCAAAGCTACATGCATATACAATTTCATCTTTATATTCGTTATAAGCCCAACTTAATACTGATAGCGCGCCTTTCGTTTCATCTTCTTCAGAAAATGAAACACTATTTTCTTTCCACGTTTCGTACGTCAACATGTTTTTTCCCCCTGTAAAAGCAAAAAGACGGCTTTAACCTATTAAAAATAGATTAAAACCGCCTCTAGTTTTTCTAGTCAGCGCTTTTTACTTTAAACGAACCTTTTCACTTTTTTCTAATTGAATCACTTTTCCATCTTGCACAACAATTGTAATGGAACCATATTTCATATCAGCAAGCATCGCTTGAATTTTCTCAGATACTTCATCAAAATGCTCCCGTACGCTCACGCAAACAGCCCCCCTTTTTATTCATAAAAAAAATCTTTCCCATTTCGAAAAGACTGTTCGGTAATATATTTTACCTTATCTTTCAAAATGGATTCCATTTTGCTGGATTTAGCACCTTGCTTTCTATAAGCAGGTTGCCGAGCTTCGTAGGGCCAGTTCCCTCAGCTTCTCTTGATAAGCTTTGTATTTGTATTTTATCACAATTCTGATTTTTTTCAATCCTAGTTTTCCGATATATTTAATTATTTTTATTTTTTTAAAAGGAGCTGCCTTTACTAGACAACTCCTTCTTTCTCATTCACACCAGCTCTTTAATACGTATGCGATCGTTCCCAATGATATTTTCATATGTTTCACGTTCTACGACAATTTGTGACGTCCCGCCTTTTGCAAAGACGACAGCTGGTCTACGAATACGATTATAATTATTCGCCATCGAGTACCCATATGCCCCCGTGCAAGAAATTGCTAGTAAATCAGAAGAAGCAACTTGCGGTAAGTTAATATCCCAAATCAGCATATCTCCACTTTCACAGCATTTCCCAGCAATCGAAACGAGTTCCTCATTCTCATCATTCCCTCGATTCGCCAACATCGCCTCATAACGGGCTCCGTATAGCGCTGGTCTTAAATTATCTGTCATTCCACCATCGACTGAAACATATTTCCGAATGCCAGGAATCTCTTTCACCGCTCCGACTGTATAAAGTGTTGTTCCAGCATCACCTACAATACTACGACCTGGTTCAATCCATATTTCCGGAAGCGGATATTCACATAATGTAAATTGTTCTCTTATCGTACTTGTTACAGCGTGCACATACGTTTCAAGTGTTAACGGTGTATCTGAATCCGTATAACGTATACCGAAACCTCCGCCCACATTTAATACTTTCATCACATAATGTGTTCGCTCTCTCACTTCTTCTAAAAATTGGCGGAGTACTTCAATTGCTCGAACAAATCCAGCCGTTTCAAATATTTGTGATCCGATGTGCGAGTGAATTCCTAGCACATTATAATTTGATTTTTGCAAGGCAAGCTCAATTGCTTGCATCGCTTGACCATTTGAAACACCAAATCCAAATTTTGAATCCTCTTGACCTGTTGTTATATATTCGTGTGTATGTGCCTCTACTCCAGGCGTTACACGGATTAATATGTTCACAAATTTCCCATGTTGCATTGCTAAATCATGTAAGATTTCTAATTCTAAGAAATTATCTACTACAAAACAACCGATATTCGCCTGAAGAGCCATAATCATTTCTTCTTCTGTTTTATTATTTCCGTGAAAATGAATACGCGATGCCGGAAAACCAGCTTGGAGCGCAGTATATAATTCTCCTCCTGAAACAACATCTAAAGACATATTCTCTTCACGAGCTACTCGGCACATCTCCATGCACAAGAACGCCTTGCTTGCATATGCTACTTGATAAGAGAAACCACTTTCTTTAAAAGCACGATGAAACGCGCGGCACTTTCCTCGAATAGACTCTTCATCGTATACATAAAGTGGTGTTCCGTATTGTTTTGCTAGCTGCGTCGTATCGCACCCACCAATTTCTAAGTGTCCTTGCCCATTGATTCGGCTTGTGCCGTGTAAATACATTTGAATTCCTCCCTTATTTCCTCTAAAACTCATAACCCCAATCTTCTATTCATTGCAGCACGCTTTTAGATAGACAAAAAACGCGCGGAACAATGTTCACACGCGTTTCTTATTAGGAAAAATATATATTGAAAAAATAAACGAGTTGTTATCTCCTCAAAATAAGAAACCGCATCAACATCTCCAAATAGCTCTTCATAAAATAAATTTTATGACAGTACTACATTTATTCAATGCAGTCCCAATATATGAATAAGATGGTTATTCTTATATTTCGGCAATAGTCCCTTTCAACCTATGATCACAGATTCCATTAAATCTCCCATAGCTTACTCTTTCCTATCGCGGCCTCTACCTTTGAGAGTAGATGAGGTAAGTCTATTTAATTTTCAAACATCTAATTGTTGCTATTAACAATACCAAAGGACCATTTTATTTGTCAAACAATTTTTTATATTGTTTTTTTACAGTTTAATTTTGTATCATTTGGTAAGCGCTTTACTGAAACCTTTGTCACTTCCCATTCGCCCTCTTCGTTATTAAATGTAACCGTTACCTTCTCAAATGGTGGAACAATTTTCCCACCAACCTGTTCATACTTCGTTACTTCAATACTCGCTTGAAATAAATATGTACCACTATACACTTTTTTTAAACTAATAATTTTAGGACATTGATAAGGCTTCAAGCTCCCATATTGTTTTTCAATTGCCTTATTTATTTTTGGAAATAAAACAGAATAAAGGGCATCTTCCATAAGGGGTGCATCATATTGTGCTACCGACACACTCGGTGAAGCAAAAAGTATAACACTACTGCATACTATAAAATATAATAATTTTCGCATTATAACCTCCGTTTTATTACTCGATTCTTTTTGCGCACGATAATTATCATACATAGAAACTCCGTTTTATTGTCTCCCACTGCCCTTTTTCTACTCAATTATTATAAAAAAGCCCACAACTCTCTTTTATTTTCGTATAATGATACTCATAGTATAATAAACATAATAACAAAGGACTGTTCGTATATATAAAATGAGGCGCTAATCAAACCGGCTCACAAGAACCGTCATGCTTTTAGGAGAGGAGTATATTATGCTACAAAATCTGTTTCCAAAACTGCGATTTGCACTAGTTGCAGTCGTTTTATTATGGATAAAAACATATATTGTGTACAAGCTAGCATTTGATATTAGAATTGATAACTTCTTTGAAGAGTTTATGCTTTTTATTAACCCACTAGCTTCGTTACTTTTATTTTTTGGTTTCGCTTTACTTGCATCTAAGTACCGAAACCGAATTATTATTGTAATTAGTTTTATACTGTCATTTATTTTATTTGGAAATGCAATGTTTTACGGGTTCTATAACGATTTTGTTACTTTCCCTGTTTTATTCCAAACAAATAATATGGCTGACTTAGGGACGAGTATAAAAGAACTCTTTACGTATAAAACATTACTTTTATTTGCAGACGCAATTATTTTAATGTTTATTTTGCGTAAATTCCCATCATTTGGTGATAAAACACCCCTTTCTCGCTCTGAGAAGCGAACTTTCTTTAGCGGTGTAACAGTATTATTAGCACTACAAATTGTTGTTTCAGTTATATATAAACCACAAATGTTCTCACGCTCATTTGATCGTCAAACTGTCGTGAAAAATTTAGGGTTATACACATATCATCTATTTGATATTACACTTCAATCTAAGTCTTCAGCTGAGCGTGTATTTGCAAGTGGAGACGGGTTCTCTGAAATTAAAAACTATACAGACTCAAAAGATAAACAAGTTGATAAAAACTTATTTGGAGCTGCAAAGGGTAAAAATGTAATTTTAATTTCAATGGAATCTACACAAAGTTTTGTTATTAATAAAAAAATAAATGGAAAAGAGATTACTCCATTTTTAAATGAGTTTATTAAAGATAGTTTTTATTTCGATAACTTCTATCATCAAACGGGACAAGGTAAAACTTCTGATGCTGAATTTATCGTTGAAAATTCCCTTTATCCGTTAGACCGTGGTTCTGTATTCTTTACTCATGCAACAAATGAATACACTGCCACACCAGAACAATTAAAGAAATACGGATATTCTTCTGCTGTCTTCCATTCAAACGATAAAACGTTTTGGAATCGTGACGTAATGTATCCTGCGCTTGGATATGATCGTTACTTTAATTTAAATGATTACGTAGGAACGGAACAAATGTCTGTCGGTTGGGGATTAAAAGATAAAGAGTTCTTTGAGCAATCTATTCCAAAGTTAAAATCTTTACCACAACCGTTCTATACAAAATTTATTACGTTAACAAACCATTTTCCATTTCTTCTAAATCCAGAAGATCAATATGTTGATGAATTTAATTCCGAAAGTGGTGTTTTAAATCGCTACTTCCCAACCGTTCGTTACACGGATGAAGCTCTTAAATTATTTATTAAACAATTGAAAGACGAAGGACTATATGATAATTCCGTTATTGTCATTTATGGTGATCATTACGGCATTTCTGAAAACCATAATGCAGCTATGGCTCAGTTCCTTGGGAAAGACGCTATTACACCGTTTGATTCTATGCAATTACAACGCGTCCCTCTCATTATTCATGTGCCTGGCCAAGAAGGAAAAGTCATCTCTAAAGTATCTGGTCAAATTGATATTAAACCAACGTTACTTCATTTACTTGGTATTAAAACAAATCAATCCGTAGAATTTGGAACAGACTTATTTACGAAAGAAAAAGACCCTCTTATGGTAATGCGGGACGGCAGTTTTGTTTCGGAAGATTATGTTTATACAAAAAATATGTGCTATAAAAGAAGCACAGGTGAAGAAGCTGATTTAACACTATGTCAGCCTTATATTGAAAAAGCAAAAACAGAATTAAAATTATCCGACAAACTCATTTATGGAGATTTATTAAGATTTGATCCTAACAATCGATATAAAACCGGAACGATGACAACGAAATTTGAATAGTGTAGGAAGCAACTTTACAAAAGTTGCTTCCTTTTTTTACTTATTTTTCAAATTTCTCTTCTATACAATCTTTCACAAATTGGGAATTTTTTTCGTATGAGAAAGAAATTTATGGTATGATAAAATAAGTAAACTTTCATACACTAATTAAGAATTTATAACAGAAAGCAAGGGATCAGATTTTGTATAGAGCAGCTATTCCAAACTTATTTACGCTCGGGAATTTATATAGCGGATTTTTGTCAATCGGCTATGCATCTTTAGGATATTATAAATCAGCTGCTATTTTAGTACTGATCGGGATGATGTTAGATAGTCTTGATGGTCGTGTCGCTCGTTTATTACGCGTTGATTCACAAATGGGAAAAGAGCTTGATTCACTCGCGGATGTTGTAACATTTGGCGCAGCACCTGCTGTTTTAATGTATTACACATCTTTTTCCAACTATGGAATCATTGGACTATACATAGCGGGATTATTCCCTCTGTTCGGAGCATATCGCTTAGCACGATTTAATGTAACACCATCTTCTACTTCTATGAAATATTTCACTGGAGTTCCGATTACTGCAGCAGGAGGGCTTGTTGCTTTCTTAACATTATTTTCACATACCATTCCAAAAATCGTTCTCATTACCGTATTTGTAACGTTCGCATTTTTAATGGTGAGCCGTGTTCGTATCCCAAGTTTAAAAGATGTACCAATTCCACGATATAGCATAATTATTACACTATTTTTAGTTGGAATTATTATCACAATGTACCAAACAAGTTTTGGCAACATTTCTGTTTTCTTATTCATTGCCATTCCACTATACATTTTGTATATGTTATCTCAATTTATTAGACAAAGACCTTCTAAAAAAGCGAATAAAGAAAAATAAAAAAACCTTCCGTATTTCGGAAGGTTTCTTTTTTATTTTGTAACTAATACTTTTTGATTTACAGGTGTTACAGGTTCTTCACCATTTAATACAGCTAAAATATTTCTTACTGCCATTTCAGCCATTGCATCACGTGTTTCGAATGTTGCATTTCCTACGTGAGGAGCAAGTACTACATTCTTTAATCCTTTTAGCTCTTCTGTAATTTTCGGTTCAAATTCAAATACGTCAAGAGCTGCACCTTCAATTTCATTCGTTTTTAGTGCATGAGCAAGTGCTGATTCATTCATAATTGGTCCACGTGAAGCATTTATAATATATGCTGTTTTCTTCATCATTTTAAACTGTTCTTCATCAATCATATGATGTAATTTCGGATTATAAGCACAGTTAATTGTAATAAAGTCCGCTGTTTGTAATAATTCTTCCAACGTTACGTATGTCGCTTCCAGTTCACTTTCAGCTTCAGGCTTTCGATTTGGTCCTGTATATAAAACATTCATTCCAAATGCTCTCGCACGCTTTGCAACTGCCTTCCCGATTTCTCCAAGGCCAATAATTCCGATTGTCTTACCGTGTACTTCGCGGCCCAAGAAGAATAACGGTGCCCATCCGTTAAATCCAGTTGTACGACATAACGTATCACCTTCAGGAATTCTACGTGCCGCTGCTAAAAGCAGTGCAAACGTTAATTCTGCTGTCGCTTCAGTTGATACTTTCGGTGTATTTGTAACAGCAATACCCTTTTCTCCAGCATATGTGTAATCAATATTATCGTAACCAGCACCATAATTTGCGATAATTTTCAAGTTTGGTGCTGCGTCAATAACCTCTTTCGATACCTTCGTAGAAAGTAAGCTTAAAAGTGCATCTTTATCTTTTACACGTTCTGCTAACTCTTCTACACTAATTAATTCTTCTTTATTGTACATTTCTACATCATGATTTTTCAATAATTCTAATCCGATTTCTGGAATTTTCCCTGCTACTAATATTTTCGCCACTACTAACACCTCTTCTATACAAAATATGATATCTCTTATATTTCATTGTAAGAAATCTACATATAAAAACCAAGGAATTTGATTATAGTTTTGAAAATCGACACTTTTCCATAAAAAAAGAGGAGATGCAACTCTCCCCTCTTTTTACGCTTTTTCTTGCGATTCTTTCTCAAGCTTCGCATCGATTGTTCCTTCTGCAACTGTATCGCTAATTTGTTCCTCAATAACTGAGTTAGCAGTATTATTTGTTTCAGAAGTATAGGCTTGATCTGCCGCTTGTACGTTTTGTTTATTTTGTTGTTTCACCATTTTTCATCCTCCTTTTCATTCTTTCTTATTTTGAACAAAAAGGGTGATTTTCATCAAAAAATCGTGTTTCATTTTGAAATTATTACTTCTTCTTCAAGCAATCTCATCGTTCTTACTCGTTTCGTAAATGTAGCTATGTGAGAAATATCATGATTGCGTAATGTCTTTATATTCTCTTCCACATACTTTCCTAAATCATTCGGATAATGGGCATCTGAGGATAGAGTAATCGGAACTCCATGCTTAGCTAATACTTGTAAATAAAGCGGACTTGGGCACATTTCGCGCACAGGATATCGATAGTACAATCCCGCATTTATTTCTGTTGCTGTATTTGTTTCCACTAACGCACGAGCAATTTCCTTATAATAAGAAAGCTGTTCATTCTCATCTAACCGGTAATTAAATACTTTTATGTTATCGAGGTGAGCTATAATATCAAAAAGCTCGGAACGAACAGCACTTTCAACTGTAGCGAAAAACGTGTGATATAAAGTATGTAACTCATGCGTACCAAAATACTCTTTCGTATCTGGATTATCAAATCCCCATCCATCTATAAAATGGACCGAACCGATTACATAATCAAAGTCTCCTAATGCTAGTAAACCTTTTAACTCTTGTTCACCCCCGATAAAATAATCCGCTTCAATTCCAAGTTTGAGCGTTATCCCTCGTTTACTCCATCGCTCTTTTGCCTCTTCAATCGCCTTTGTAAAATCATAAATAGACGTTACTCTTACTTGATCTAACCATTCTTTTTGCAGGCGACCAAGCTTAGAATCACTAATATCTACATACTTTTCATAATATCCTTTCGCTTCATGAAAACGATATAAATGATCGACAATACCAACTTCTTTTATACCTTTTCGCACAGCTTCTTCTAAATATAAATCAATCCATTTCGCTGTAAATGGACCTTCCTTCACACGTCTTTGCAGGCGTTCTTGTGTTTTCATAAGCCATTCCATAGAATGTTTTTCTTCTTTAAGCGGTTCAAAATATTGTAGCGCATCATTTATTTTAGCTAGCCACCCTATTGAATATGGTCCTTCTTCTAAATGAATGTGATAGTCCACTTTCATCCATATTCCCCCTTATAATGTATCTATTTCTCTTCTGTCCCCTACTCGCGAAAGCTTTCCATTTCTTTCTTTCACTTCTTGCATGACATCTTCTAATGGAATATTTTTTTCGGCTAATAGAACAAAACAGTGATAGAACACATCAACCATTTCTTTTACTATTTCTTCTTTATCATTATTTTTAGACGCAATAATTACTTCGGTGCACTCCTCACCAATTTTCTTTAAAATTTTATCTTCACCTTTTGAAAATAAATAATTCGTATATGATTCAGAGAGTGGATTTTTCTTTCGTTCTTCAATTGTTTCAAATAATAACTTAAGGATATCTTCCATATGTATCCCCCTATATAATTTTGTAGTGAAAACACGTTTTTTCTCCCGTATGGCAAGCAGGCCCTACTTGCTTTACGACAACAACGATTGCATCTTGATCACAGTCTAAATAAAGTGATTGCACATATTGGACATTTCCCGATGTACCTCCTTTATTCCATAACGATTGTCTCGAACGGGAATAAAACCATGTTCTTTTCGTTTCCAGCGTCTTGTCATACGCTTCTTCATTCATATAAGCTAACATTAAAACTTCTTTCGTATCTTCCTCGATAACAACAGCTGGTATCAATCCTTTTGCAAAATTAGGTTTCATAACCGCACCTCAACGTTTGCTTCTCTTAATTTTCTCTTTACATCTTGTACAGTCGCTTCACCATAATGAAAGATTGATGCCGCTAATGCTGCATCAACTGTTGTCTTTTGAAATACTTCTATAATGTGATCCACATGACCACATCCACCTGATGCGATTACTGGAACAGAAACGCTGTTTGAAATTGCTCCTGTTAAACGAAGATCATATCCGTTTTTCGTTCCATCTGCATCCATACTCGTCAACAAAATTTCTCCTGCCCCGAGCTTAACAACGCGCTTCGCCCATTCGATTGCATCCATCCCTGTATCGACTCTTCCGCCGTTCACGTATACATTCCATTTATCTTCCTCTACTTTTCTAGCATCAATTGCTACGACAATACATTGTGAGCCAAAATGTTCCGCACCTTCCTGGATTAACTTCGGATTTCTCACTGCCGCTGAGTTTATTGAAACTTTATCTGCTCCAGCTCTTAGTAAATTGTACATATCTTTAACACTTGAAATCCCCCCGCCAACTGTAAGAGGAATAAACACCTTTGAGGCTGTTTGTTCTACAACATCTATAATCGTTTTTCGCCCTTCATGCGTCGCAGTGATGTCTAAAAATACGATTTCATCTGCTCCCGCATCATTATATAATGCGGCTATTTCAACAGGATTACCGACGTCTTGTAACCCTATAAAATTCACACCCTTTACTACCCGCCCTTCTTTCACATCTAGACATGGAATAATTCGTTTTGCTAACATAGTTTGGTTACCTGTAACACTTTTTCTAAATCAATCGTTTTCTCGTAAAGTGCCTTCCCAATAATGACGCCATATATGTTCATATCATTTAATCTTTTCACATCTTGAATAGATGCGACACCTCCAGATGCAATCACACGAATACCCACGCTTTTTTGCAGTAACTCTAATTGCTCAAAATTTGGTCCTGCAAGTGTCCCATCTTTTGAAATGTCCGTAAACACAATCGTTTGAACACCTACACTTTCCATTTGCTTCGCTAAATCGATGTACGAAATTTCAGACACATCTAACCAGCCCCTCGTTGCTACGAAACCATTTTTCGCATCAATTCCAACTATGATTTGCTCCTTATATAGACGAACTGCTTCTTCTAAAAATGATTTATCGTAAAGGGCAGCCGTTCCTAATATCACTTTTTCTACACCTACTGACAACAACTTCTCCACTGCCGCGAGTGACCGAACTCCTCCTCCAATTTGCACCGGAATACGTACCGCCTTGCATATTTTTTCAATGACAGGTAAATTTACTGACTCCCCAACAATTGCTCCATCTAAATCAACAACGTGTAGTATTTTCGCTCCAAGTTTTTCAAATATGATTGCTTGTGCGACTGGATCTTCATTCATCACCGTTTCTTTACTAAACTCTCCTTGATAAAGCCTGACGCATCGTCCTTCTTTTAAATCGATAGCTGGGAAGATTTCCATGCTTCTACCACCCCTTTGAAATTTTTTAACATTCGCATCCCAATTTCCCCACTTTTTTCAGGATGAAACTGTGCGCCAAATATATTTCCTTTTGCTACAAAACCAGGTACTTTCACTCCATATTCACTTGCCCCATACACAATTTCATTCGGACAATCTGCATAATAAGAGTGGACATAATATACGAAAGAACCGTCCTCTACTCCATTCCAAAGCGATATTTCTCCTTCTTTTTTTAATTCATTCCACCCCATATGTGGAATTTTATAAGGAACTTTTAACTTTCGAATAACACCTGGCAATAAATTTAATCCGTTACAATTTTGTAGTTCCTCACTTTTTTCAAATAAAAGCTGCATTCCTAAGCAAATACCTAGAAGCGGTTTTCCTAAGCTCCCAACTTCTTTTAGCACACATACTAAATCTTTTTCTTCTAAAACGCCCATCGCTTTCGGAAATGTGCCTACTCCTGGTAAAATAACTCCATCACTTCTCAATATTTCTTTTTTATCATCCGTTATGATGTACTCTGTTCCAATATATTTTAATGCTTGTTCCACACTACGAATATTTCCCATTCCATAATCTATAATTGCAATCAATTACAACATCCCTTTCGTTGAATTTACACCATTAATATTGGCATTTTTATCGACTGCCTCTCTAAGCGCTCGACCGAACGCTTTAAATAAAGCTTCAATTTTGTGATGTGTATTGCTTCCGTATAAAATGCGAGCATGTAACGTAATATTTGCAGCATGAGCAACTGCTCTAAAAAATTCTTCCGTTAATTCTGTGTCAAAATCCCCTAGCTTCGGATTTGTTAATTCACCTTGAAATACAATATATGAGCGCCCGCTTATATCAATCGCGACAAATCCTAAAGATTCATCCATCGGTACATACGCTGAGCCGTAACGGTTAATCCCTTCTTTATTTTGCAATGATTCTTTCAAGCAAGTTCCGAGTACAATTCCAACATCTTCAACCGTATGATGAGCATCAACGAATACATCACCTTCAGCTTCAATTTGCAAACCAAATCTTCCGTGTCTAGCAAATAAAGTTAGCATATGATCAAAAAATCCAACTCCTGTTTGCACAGAAACATTCGTACTTTCATCAAGTTGCAAACTTAATTTAATTTTTGTTTCCGTCGTCTCACGTACTTGACTAGACTCGCGCATTATTCTTCCTCCTTAAACCTAATTTGGATTGCTCTTGCGTGTGCATGTAAACCTTCTTTATTTGCAAGTTCTACAATATGATGCTGTACACTTCTTAACGCTTCTTCCGTATACGAAACGAAGCTTGATTTTTTTACGAAATCATCGACGGATAACGGAGAAAAAAACCTTGCCGTTCCACTTGTCGGTAATACGTGATTCGGCCCCGCCAAATAATCTCCGAGCGGTTCAGGTGCATATGGACCAAGAAAAATTGATCCAGCATGCTTTACATAAGCTAGAGCATTCATTGGCTCTTTTATGTGTAACTCTAAATGTTCTGGAGCGATTTCATTTGATAAATGAAACGCCTCTTCTAAAGAAGGGACAATAAAAATTGCTCCATTTCTTTTTATGGATTCACGAGCGATTTCACTTCTAGGCAACGTCTCTAGCTGCCTTTCTATTTCTCTTTCTACTTCTTTAGCAAGCTTTATATTTGTTGTAATACAAATAGCTGTTGCCCTCTCGTCATGTTCTGCCTGTGATAATAAATCAGCAGCAATATATTCGGCATTTCCTGTTTCATCTGCGATAACTACAATTTCTGATGGTCCAGCAATCATATCGATATTGACTATCCCATATACTTCTCTCTTCGCTAGCGCGACATATAAATTCCCTGGCCCAACTATTTTATCTACTTTAGGAATCGATTCCGTTCCATATGCTAGAGCAGCAATTACTTGAGCACCACCGGCCATATATATTTCATCTACACCTGCAAGACTTGCAGCAGCTAAAATATGCGGATCAATTCCTCCTTGCTTCGGCGGTGTTACCATTACAATTTTTTTCACTCCTGCGAGTTTTGCTGGCAATACATTCATTAATACTGATGAAGGATACGAAGCAGTCCCGCCCGGCACATATACACCTACATTTTCTAACGGACGAATAAGCTGCCCTCTAATTACCCCTTCACTCACGCAATCAAACATAGATTGTCTTTTTTGCTTTTCATGATACGAGATAATATTTTTCTTCGCCTCTTTTAACGCTTCTAAAAAAGCTTGTTCTACAAACTTACTTGCTTGTTTTATTTCTTCCTCACTTACACGAAAATCTTTTGTCTCTACACCATCAAACTTTTTTGTATAGAACGATAAAGCCTCATCTTTACTCTTCCTCACGTTTTGAACAATTTCACTTACACTTCTTTGAACAGTTTCTTCTATTATATTAGCGCTTTCTCGTAGCGATTTTATTTTCGATAAAGCCTCTTGGAAATCTTCAAAAACTATCTCCATTTAAAGTCCCCCTATTTCCCTGACAAAATTTCTTGTTCCATCATATTTATAATACAGAATATTTCGTCTTTTTTAGTTTTCAATGCAGCCTTATTCACAATCATTCGAGCTGATATAGAGCACATTTCCTCAAATACAATTAACCCGTTTTCTTGTAATGTTTTTCCTGTTTCAACAATATCAACAATGGCATCTGCCAAACCTAGAAGTGGAGCAATCTCTACAGATCCTTCTATTTTAATAATTTCTACATCCTCCCCTTTATCATGAAAATATGTAGAAGTAATGTGCGGATATTTCGTAGCAATTCGTTTTTTTCGATAACTCTTCGGATTATACGTAGGAATAGAAGCGACACAAAATTTACACACGCCCACTCCTAAATCGACCATCTCATATATATCTTTCTCAAATTCCATTAATATATCTTTTCCAACGACTCCAATATCAGCTACGCCATGTTCTACATAAGTAGCAACATCTACCGCTTTCACTAAAATAAATGAAATGTTTGTGTTTTTACTTTTAAACACAAGTTTTCTTCCTTTATCTTTGAGCTCTGAACAATCAATTCCAATTTTTTCAAACAGTGGAATAACATGCTTTTCTAATCTTCCTTTCGTTAACGCAATTTGAATGTTACGCATGAAGCCTCCCCTTCTTTCTGGATGATCCATTTCTCTCTCCATACATATTCCACTAGTGACTCACTCTTCGCCTCAACGACTGTCATTATTTTATTCTTGTTTGCAAATTGAAAAGTATCGTTTAAATTAGAGAATAAAGATAACTGGGCATTCTTCCCGTCCTTTTGAAGTAAATTTCGTAACCTTTCCGCTTCTGCTAATCTATTTAACTCATAATGAATCATAATATCTATTCTCTTTCGTTTATATGGTTCTTGCTGCTCTTGAAGTGCCTTAACTATTTGATTTACTTGCACCGCGAGCCCAACCGCTGGCATCATCTCTCCAAAATTTCCAATTAACTCATCATATCTTCCGCCACTAACAATCTCTTCTCCAATTTCATATATATACCCTTTGAAAATAACACCCGTATAATAATCCAAATGTTGAACCATACCTAAATCAATTGATATGTAAGAGCCATATCCTAACTGTTCAATTGTTTCATATATTTCTTTCACTCTCGCAATGGCCATTTTCATTTCATTACTTGAGGCGAGTTTTTCTGCTTCCTCAACAACATCTAAACTCCCGAATAACCTTGGTAGTTTCTCAAGTAACCTTACTGTTTCATCACACCGATTTAATTTCTTTTCTTCTATAAAGTGTGAGAGTGCGGCATAATTTTTACTTTCAATATACGTTCTAAGTAACTTCTCTTCTTCATCATTAATGGGGAGCTTTTTTACGATACATTTATATAACTGCACTTGCCCAATCTCAATTGTGAAAGATTGCACCTTTAATTTTTGAAGTGCTTGAATTACGCTTATCACACATTCAATTTCAGCCCTTACATTTTCAATCCCGATAATTTCAATACCACTTTGCACTATTTCATTATATTTCCCAGTAAGGGACTCATTCGCCCGAAATACATTCCCGCTATAAGTTACTTTAAGAGGAATATCTCCTCTCTGTGTTCCAATTACTCTTGCTAAAGGAATTGTCATATCTGGGCGTAAAACGATAATCCGTCCTTTTTCATCGAAAAATTTATACATCTTTTCTTCATCTATCGGCCTGTTTTGAAATGCAAAAACATCATAAAATTCAATTGTAGGTGTCCTTATTTCTTCATAACCTCTCTCTAAAAAGGTCCGTCTTAATTTTTGTTCCACTTCTTCAATTAACGTACATTCTTCGAATAAGTAATCTCTCGTTCCATTCGGATTTGCCCGTTTCCACTTTGTCATCTGAATTCACACACCCTTCCCTCTTTAATTTATGCCATTCCATCCACCCAAACCGAAAATAAAAAGAGCCTTGTAGACAAAATACCTACAAGGCTCTTTAGTAGAGTGTAGGTACAACGGGAATAACCCTTGTGCCTACACGTTTTCACGTTAGGTTCAAGGGTTTCATGTATGATGATGTAGTTTTGTAAGCATTTTAATAGATTGCACGATATTCATAATACTTACTCCCTTTCTCCTCTGATTTTTTACATATTATATAACAGTTAATTCTGAATGTAAATACATTTAGAATATTCTACTTTTAGTTAATGTGAAGCTACTTTTCTTTCATACTCTTCAATTTCTTGTTCATATTGCATTGTAATGCTGATTTCATCTAGACCATTTAATAATTTTTCTTTCCACATTTTCTCGATTGTAAAATGAAACCTGTGCGTATTCGTAATAATTACTTCATTCTCTAAATCAACTTCCATTTGATCTCTCGCATTCGTTTTGGCAAGTTGTTCACGCATCTCTTTATCCATTACAATCGGTAACATACCATTCTTCATACAATTCATATAAAAAATATCTGCAAATCCTCCGGCGATAATAACGCGGAAACCATAATCCGCAAGCGCCCACGGAGCATGTTCTCTTGAAGAACCACATCCAAAATTATCACCTGTAATTAATATACTTGCTCCTTTTCGTTCTTGTGCATTAAGGGAGAAATTAGGATTTTCATGGCGCTCATTATCGTAACGCCACTCATCAAATAAATATTTTCCAAATCCCGTCCTTTCAATTCTCTTCAAATATTGCTTCGGAATAATTTGATCTGTATCAATGTTATCATTCATAAGTACTGCGGCGGTACCTTTATGAATATGAAATGGTTCCATCGTAACTCTCCTTTCTAATATCAACAAAATGACCATATAACGCAGCTGCTGCAGCCATAGCTGGACTTACTAAATGTGTTCGTGCTCCTTTCCCTTGCCTTCCTTCAAAATTACGATTTGAAGTAGAAGCACAATGTTCTCCTTCAGGTACTTGATCTGGATTCATCCCAAGACACATTGAACATCCAGGCTCTCTCCATTCAAATCCCGCTTCTTCAAATATGCGATGTAAGCCTTTTTGCATCGCCCGCTCTCTCACACTTTTTGATCCTGGTACAACGAGTGCTCGCACACCTTCTTTTACCTTTTTCCCTTTTACAACAGATGCAGCAATTTCTAAGTCAGATAAACGTGAATTTGTACAAGAACCAATGAAGACATGCTTAACAGGAATTTCAAACGTACTTTGCCCAGGGCTCAATCCCATATATGAAAATGCTCTTTCATCATTTTCGTTATGCTTCTCTGGTAATTTTTCATCAATAGGAACACCCATACTAGGATTTGTTCCCCAAGTGACATACGGTGCTAAATCCGTAACATCTACCGAAATATGTAAATCATAAATTGCATCTGAATCTGTATAAAGCTCCGACCATTTTCCCGTAAACGTTTCATAGTCTTTCGGTGCATATTCACGCCCTTTTACATAAGAAAATGTTTTCTCATCTGGTGCAATGATGCCAGCTTTCGCTCCCCCTTCAATTGCCATATTGCAAAGTGTCATTCTCTCTTCCATACCCATATCACGAATCGTCTCTCCGTAGAATTCCATTACATGCCCCGTTCCAACCGCTACACCGTACTTTGAGAGAAGATGCAAAATAATATCCTTTGCATAAACGCCTTTCGGTAACTTTCCTTTTAATTCAATCCCCATCGCTTTCGGTTTTCGTTGCCACAGCGTTTGAGTTGCTAATACATGTTCTACTTCACTCGTACCAATACCAAACGCTAAAGCACCGAAAGCACCGTGGGTTGCTGTATGGCTATCACCGCATACAATCGTTTTCCCCGGTTGTGTGAGCCCAAGTTCTGGTCCTATAACGTGAACGATTCCTTGCTCTTCATCACCAATATCGGCTAATCGCACCTTAAATTGTTTACAATTGTCACGAAGTGTATCCAATTGCTGCTTCGCAATGCGATCGGTAATATTCCAAACATCTTTCGTTGGAATATTATGATCCATCGTTGCAAACGTTAATTCCGGTCTCCGAACAGTTCGATTTGCAAGCCGCAAGCCTTCAAAGGCTTGCGGTGACGTTACTTCATGAACGAGATGAAGATCGATATATAATAAATCCAATCCATTTTCATTCGTTACAACTACATGTCTTTCCCAAAGCTTATCTAGTAACCTTTTCCCCATTATCTTCCTCTCCCTACTAGTGCCTGCTCTTCCATTTCTTGAATAACTGCCCTCGTAAATGAAGTTGTCGTCTCATTCCCCCCAATATCAGCTGTACATTTCCCAGATTGAAGAACTGCAGAAATTGCCTCTTCAATCGCATACCCTTCTCTCGTTAATCCAAATGATTGCCCAAGCATCATCGCTACTGAACGCATCATCGCAATTGGATTCGCTTTATTTTTACCTGCAATATCTGGCGCTGATCCGTGAATAGGCTCATATAAAGACGGCCCGTTTTCCGCATGGCTCGCTGATGGAAGCATTCCTAATGACCCTGCTAATACAGAAGCCTCGTCGCTCAAAATATCACCAAATAAATTTTCTGTTACGATAACGTCAAATCTCCTTGGGTTTCGAATTAACTCCATAGCAGCTGCATCTACTAAAATGTGCTCTAATTCAACATTAGGATAACGAAGAGCTACTTCTTCCGTAACAGCTCTCCACAATTTACTAGATTCTAAAACATTCGCTTTATCAATAGAGGTTACTTTTTTCTCTCTCTTACTCGCTAATTGAAAAGCATACGACACGATACGTTCAATTTCATGACGATGGTACGTAAGTGTATCAGTTGCCGATTCTTCCGTTCTTTCTTTCGGATAAGAGAAATAAATACCGCCTGTTAGTTCACGAACGACAACGAAGTCAATTTCATCTGCGTTTTTTAATGGCGATAAATGTGCAGTTGCGCTTTCTACTGTTACAGGACGAACGTTCGCAAATACACCAAGTCCTTTTCTTAAAGCTAATAATCCTTTCTCTGGCCTTTCTTTCGCATCATCCCACCGCGGTCCACCAACCGCTCCAAGTAAAACCGCATCACTCGCTAAACAAGCGGCAAGTGTTCGCTGTGGTAATGGTTGCCCATTTAAATCGATAGCCGCTCCGCCAAAGTACTCATCTTGTAAATGAAAGTGATGTCCATATAGCCTCTCTACCATATGCAATACTTCCTTCGCGCTTTCCATAATTTCCGGACCAACACCATCACCCGCTAAACAAACGATACGTTTTTCCAATTAAAACACTCCTTTTTATCTGAATTTTCAGAAATATATTTTGATAAGTAAGGGACGATCCCCTCACTTATCAAACAGTTACTTCACAAGAGTAATAAAAGATTTTAATTTTCCGGCCGCATGAACATACGCTCTCGCCGATGCTTCTAATACGTCTTGCGCAACACCAAAACCTGATACTTGATGAGTTCCTTCTTTTAATTCAACATGAACATGTGCAAGTGCATCTTGACCTTGCGTTATAGATTGTATGCGATAATCCGCTAAGTCACATTCTAATCCTAAAATTCTTTGAATTGCATTATAGATCGCTTCAATACTTCCAGAACCAGTTGCTGCATCTTCGTACATATTTCCTTCCTCATCTTTTAGTACAACCGTTGCACACTGTGTACTATTTGATACGAAATGTACTTGCAATTGAGTAATGCTATATTGCTGGGCCGCAAATGCTGCTTCACCAAGCATAAGCGCACGTAAATCTTCTTCTGTAATTTCTTTTTTACGGTCAGCCAAGTTTTTAAATGCTTCAAACACCACATCTCGTTCTTCTTTTGTAAACTCATAACCAAGTTCTTTCATTTTTTCAGTAAACGCATGGCGCCCGGAATGCTTTCCTAATACAAATAAATTTTGTGACTCTCCAATCAGTGATGGTTCAATAATTTCATACGTCGTTACTTCTTTTAATACACCGTCTTGATGAATACCTGATTCGTGAGCAAAAGCATTTGCTCCAACAATCGCCTTATTTTTCGGTACAACCATACCCGTTAACCGACTTACTAACGTACTCGTCGCTTTAATTTCTTTTAATGTCATAGAGGATTCTGCTTCATAGAAATCTTTTCTAATATGGAGAGCAACCGCGACTTCTTCTAGCGCCGCATTCCCCGCTCTTTCTCCAATTCCATTAATCGTTCCTTCTACTTGTAACGCTCCGCCTTCAACCGCAGCTAACGAATTCGCTACTGCCATCCCAAGATCATCGTGACAATGACAAGAGAAAATTGCTTTTTCATACGACGGAACGGATTCTTGTAAGTATTTAAAGAGAGAATAATATTCTTCTGGATTCGTATATCCAACTGTATCAGGAATATTGATTACATTCGCTCCTGCGCGAATCGCGACTTCTACTGCTTCCGCTAAAAATGCTCTCGATGTTCTTGTTGCATCTTCTGCTGAAAATTGAACTGTTGGAAATAGTGATTTCCCGAGCGTAACCGAGCGATGTATGCTATCTAATACATCTTCTTTTGACATACAAAGCTTATATTTCATATGAATGTCACTCGTAGCTAAAAATACGTGTAAACGAGGAGAGACAGCGCCTTTCACAGCTTCATAGGCTCTTCGAATATCACTTTCTTTCGCTCTAGCTAAACTCATAACCGTAGCATTTTGAATGGTATTTGCGATACGTTTTACCGATTGAAAATCACCTTCAGAAGCTGCTGCGAATCCAGCTTCCATTACATTAATACCAAGTCTCTCTAGTTGCCTCGCAATCTGTAATTTCTCTTGTTCATTTAAATTAACTCCTGGTGATTGTTCGCCATCACGTAGCGTCGTATCCATGAACAAAATTCGCTTCATATTATTTGACCCCTGCCTTTACTCGGGGCTGTACGAAAGGCATCATTTCACGTAATTTACGTCCAACTACTTCGATTTCATGTTCATTTTCTTTCTCATTTGTCGCATGGAAATTTGGTTTTCCTGCTTTATGCTCTGCAATCCAGCCTCTTGCAAATGTACCATCTTGAATTTCTGCTAGCACTGCACCCATCGCTTTCTTCGTATCTTCCGTTACAACGCGTGGTCCTGATACGAAGTCGCCCCACTGCGCTGTATCTGAAACTGAATATCTCATATTTTCAAGTCCGCCTTCATACATAAGGTCAACGATTAGTTTTAGTTCATGTAAACATTCAAAATATGCAACTTCCGGTTGATAACCAGCATCAACTAACGTTTCAAACCCAGCTTTTACTAGTGCAGTCACTCCGCCGCAAAGTACAGCTTGCTCTCCAAATAAATCTGTTTCTGTTTCTTCTTTAAACGTTGTTTCTAATACACCTGCTCTCGTCGCCCCAATTCCATCTGCATATGAAAGTGCCTTTTCAGTCGCAACTCCTGTTGCATCTTGATATACTGCAAATAATGCAGGAACAGCTCCCCCTTCCGCAAACGTACGACGTACTAGATGCCCTGGACCTTTCGGTGCTACTAGAAATACATCTACATTAGCTGGCGGTTTTACTTGATCAAAGTGAACATTAAATCCATGCGCGAAAACGAGAGAATTGCCGCCTTGTAAGTTTGGTGCAATTTCAGCTTCATATACTTCCGGCTGTAATTCATCAGGTAGTAGAATCATTACTACATCTGCTTTTTCTGCTGCTTCCGCTACTGTATATACAGAAAAACCGTCTTCTTTCGCCTTATCCCATGACTTCCCTTTCCTCAGTCCTACTACCACATCAAATCCGTTATCACGTAAGTTTTGCGCATGCGCATGGCCTTGCGATCCATATCCGATGATTGCTACTTTCTTTTCCTTTAATACATTTACCGTTACGTCTTTTTCATAATAAACTTTCGCCATTTTCATTTCCCCCTATTTTTTAAATAATTATTGAATTAACATAACTTGTTTATCTTGTTTTTTCATACTACGTGTAAATGCTGTTACACCTGTTCTAGCAATTTCTTTCAAACCATATGGACGAAGTAATTCAATTAACGCTTCTACTTTCTCCTGGGTACCTGTTACTTGCACCACTATGGAATCCTTCCCAACATCTATTACAGCGGCTCGGAACGGTTCAATTAAACTATATAATTCTGCTCTTGCTACAGACGTTGCTACTTTAATAAGTGCAAGTTCTCTAGCGATCATCGCTTCTTCTGTAATATCTGATACTTTCAGTACATCGATTTGCTTATGAAGTTGTTTAATTAACTGCTCAACTTGCTGTTCATTTTCAACGTGTACAACAATCGTCATTCTCGAAATATCCGATGATTCCGTATGACCTACTGAAATACTTTCAATATTAAAATGTCTACGTGTCATAACACCTGTAATTCGATTTAACACACCGCTTTGATTTCGAACTGTCGCTGTTACAATTCTCTTCACCTTTTCTCCACTCCCTCCATTTGATGAACGCCTTTTCCTGGGGCAACCATCGGCATTACCTTTTCGGATTGAAGTACGCGGCAATCAATTACAACAGGCTCTCTTAACTCAACTGCATACTGTAATTGTTGCTTTGCAAGAAGTGGGTCTTCAATACGAACACCTTTTATGCCATAAGCATTGGCAAGCGCAACAAAATCTGGTTGGCATGAAAGTAAGGAGTGCGAATATCGCCCATTATAAAATTCCTCTTGCCATTGTCTTACCATCCCTAAAGCTTCATTATTTAAAATAAAAACTTTAACTGGTAAAGAATGCTCTTTTAATACACTTAGTTCTTGCAAGGTCATTTGAAATCCAGCATCACCGACAATTGCAATAACTAGTTCTTCAGGCTTTGCGATTTGTGCACCTATTGCTGCTGGAAACCCGAAGCCCATTGTTCCTAAGCCTCCAGAAGTTACCCATTTATCTGGATTTTTCAGCGGATAATATTGAGCTGCCCACATTTGATGTTGCCCAACATCTGTCGTTACAATCGCTTCCCCTTTCGTAATTTCGTATAGCATATCAATTGCATATTGAGGTTTAATACGCTCTGCATGTTCTTTGTAAGAAAGAGGGTATTTTTCTTTTCTACTATTCAATAACGAAAGCCAATCATTGTGATTTACTTCCCCTTCTTTAAAGTTGAGTAGAGCTTCTAATGCTTGCTTTGCACTCGCAACAATAGGAATTTCAGTCGGCACATTTTTCCCAATTTCCGCTGGATCAATATCTATATGTGCGACAATCGCTCCTTTAGCAAAATAAGCTAAATTTCCAGTAAGACGATCATCAAACCTTGCACCTATATTAATAAGTAAGTCACATTCATATAACGCCATATTTGCGGTGTATGAACCGTGCATTCCTCCCATCCCTAGAAATAGTTCATCATCTGGCGGAAACCCACCCAGACCAAGTAATGTATGAACAACTGGAATATGATATTTGCGAGCAAAACTTGTTAATTCTTTCGATGCTTTCGCATGCAATACACCTGCTCCAGCTAAAATTAATGGCTTTTTTGAGACCTCAATCGCTTGTAATAATTTGTTTATTTGTAGTAGATTCGGTTCATAATTAGGCTGGTATCCTGGTAAATCCATTTGTACATCACTACATCGCTCACCTTTCTCTACTACCATATCTTTCGGAAGGTCAATTACGACTGGGCCTGGTCTCCCTGTTCTAGCGATATGAAATGCTTCTTTAATAATTCGGGGTAAATCCGATGCTTTTCGTACTTGATAATTATGTTTTGTCACCGGCATCGTAAGCCCCATAATATCAGCTTCTTGGAAAGCATCACTCCCGATTAACGTTGTTGCTACTTGCCCTGTAAATACAACAAGTGGCAATGAATCAATCATCGCGTCAGCTAGACCAGTAATAACATTTGTAGCACCCGGTCCACTTGTTGCAATTACCACTCCTGGATGTCCTGTAATTCTTGCATATCCTTCAGCAGCATGAATTGCACCTTGCTCATGCCTCGTTAAAATATGCGGAATTTCACAATCATAAAGCGCATCATATAGAGGTAAAACCGCACCACCTGGATAACCAAAAATCACCTCTACTCCTTCCTTTTCTAGCGCTTCTAACAATAGCTGTGCACCAGTTGCCAGTTTCTCTTCCGTTTTTGAAGACATTTTTCTTATAAGCCCCCTTTTTTAAAACATTTATAAAATAAAAAAATCCTACGTCCACACTCCAGCTATGTGCTGAAGGGACGAAAGATTTCGCGGTACCACCCTTCTTTGCAAGATTACTCTTGCCTCAGTGACTCGGGATATGAGTCTAGCTAATAACGGAGCTACCGTCTAAGCCTAAACAAACGTTTCAGCTTAGCACTCAAGGGTGATGTTCGTCGACGTGAACCATCGGTTTCCAGCAACCACCGACTCTCTGTGAGGCTTCACAGTCAACTACTCCTCCCTATCAACGCTTTATCATGTCATAAGAGCTATTATCCAACTTTATTTTCTTCGTAAATTTTCTCTCCATCTTCTACAACTAATTTACGGAATTCTTCTAATAAACGATTCGTATGTGGCCCTGTTCTACCTAAACCAATCGTTCTTCCATCTACTGTCGTAACAGCAATTACTTCAGCAGCTGTTCCTGTTAAAAACACTTCATCAGCTACATATACATCATGCCTTGTAAATAATTCTTCTCTTACGTCATATCCAAGTTTTTCGCCGATTTCTAAAATCGCGTTTCGTGTAATACCTTCTAACGCTCCAGCAGAACTTGGTGGTGTAATTAATTTATTTCCCTTCACAATAAATACATTATCTCCAGAGCCTTCAGCTACATATCCTTGGTCATTTAACATAAGTGCTTCTTGTACTCCAGCTAATTTCGCCTCAATGCGAACTAAAATATTATTTAAGTAATTTAAAGATTTTACTTGAGGCGATAAAACATCCGGGCGATTGCGACGCGTTGCAACTGTTATAATCGGAATCCCTTTTTCATAATATTCTTGTGGAAATAAAGATAATTGCTCTGCAATTACTACTACATTTGGTTTCGTACAAGAATCGGGATCTAATCCCAAGTTCCCAGGTCCTCTTGATACAACGAGGCGGATATATCCATTAGATAGTTTGTTTTGTCGAATCGTTTCAACAACGATTTTCGTTGCTTCTTCTAACGTATATGGAATTTCTAACATGATGGATTTCGCTGATTCATATAACCGGACAAGATGCTCTCTCAAACGGAAAACATTACCGCTATATACCCTAATTCCTTCGAACACTCCATCGCCATATAAATAGCCATGATCATATACTGAAACCTTTGCTTCGTCTTTTGGAACAAATTCTCCATTTAAGAAAATCCACTGCTCGTTCACTTGAAAGCGCCCCCTATGTTCTATGAGTTTTTTATTGTTTCCTAGTCTACTCTCCTTTTCAAATAAATCAAGTGAATTTTTAGAAAATTTTTAATTTTTAATCGTACGTACATCTTTGTTTATATTGATTTAATAACATTGTTAACGTTTACAAAAAGTCAAAAAAATTTTTTCGTCAAATTCTACTAAAAAAATATTTGTTTAAAAGAAGGGTTTTCGCCAATTGATACGAATCTATTGTATTCAATAAACGGACGTCCGATTTTATAAATCCGGGAATATACAACGACTTTTGGTGAAAAAGGGGGAAAATAACAAAAATAACGCTGTCTAAAAATAACATTCATATTTTTCATTTAGTAATCATAATCCTATTTTTAAAAAACAATTTGTCAAATTGAAGGAGGAAATAACAATGGCGTGTGTACAAATTAAAGGAACGAGACAAGAGGTAGTAGAAATGCTACAACTATTTGATCTAATGGATACGAAAGGATTTTGTAAATTCAATAATTACGTTGAAGTAGAACCAAATAGTAGGAAACATAACAACTACACAGCTTCAATCGATATTCAGTCTAATAACAGCTCAGCACAAGATACATTAAATGATCAATTCGTTAGTCAAATGCTTACTGGTGTATATAACGACTAAACAAATATTCTCTTCCTACCATTTTTTCATAAATATATGCTATGGACTTGAGCATACTAGCAACTAGATGGTAGGAGGTGAAAATTATGGCTAGAATTGGTGTTGAGAACTCTTTAACAGATGTTCAACAAGCTCTTCAGCAACAAGGACATGAAGTCGTTTCACTTAACTCTGAAAATGATGCACATGGGTGTGATTGTTGCGTTGTAACCGGGCAAGATTCTAATATGATGGGCATTGCAGATACATCGATAAAAGGATCTGTAATTAAAGCACATGGTTTAACAACAGATGAAATTTGTCAGCAAGTTGAAAACCGCACTTAATCATTTTTATCACATTATTTGTGAGCTAACATGTAAAGGGAATGGAATGGTCCCACTGATTATAGTTTCAATTTATTTATAGAAAGAGGGCTCCTTTTCAAAAGGAGCCCTCTTTTTTATATTCACCTAACGGGAAAGTAACATATACTGGATGAAAGCCCTACCTCTCTCTCATCATTACGGTTCCACTGACCGCTCCTTGATTCACTAGTATACATATAAAGCTTACATATACAATTTATAGGGTTTGTTCACAAAAGTTGTTGGTAAGACTACCCGATCTTTCGCAAACTTTTCGTATTATATTCATAAGATTTATTTACTTTACACTAGCTTTAACCGAGACACGAATTAAAATTCTAACACCAATACAATAACTTGTCAACATTTTTTACAAATTAAAAACAGACATTAACGGTTTGTCTGTTTTAGAATGGAGCTTTTTCTTTTATTACATATACAACAAAACCGCTTACTAACATACATAAGCCAACTACTAAGTTTTTGATATTAATCATAAATTCCTCTCCCTTATTCCACACATCATATATATTTACAGTTCAATTATTCCGATCGTCATAAAGCGCACTTTTTCTAATATATCATAATTCCTAAAAAATGCAAGTTCACTTTTGGCGACCATTCACAAATTTATCCACAGTGCTTGGCACAGTATTTAACGCTTTTTCAATTAAATGTGTACTACTATTGAGATGCAACACTTGCACACCGTTAGAACCAACTACTAAAAAAGCAACTGGGCTAATAGAAACCCCAGCCCCGCTTCCGCCTCCGAATGGATGACTTTGCTTGTTGTCTTTATGCTGCCCTTGTCCGCCGTTATGTTTTTCGGAAATAAAATCACCTTTAAAGTCACTTCCACCAGCTCCAAAACCAAAAGCCACTTGAGATACTGTTAATACTACATTTCCGTCAGCTGTTGAAACCGGACTTCCAACAATCGTATTTACATCTACCATCTCTTTTAAATTTGTCATTGCTGTTTTCATTAAATTTTCAATTGGATGTTCCATTATGTACTACACCCTTTCCTCATTATTCTTTTTTATACTTTCCAAAATAGAGGAAGTCATACTAAGTTTTCCTATTTTGAAAAAACATTTTCCACTTTCCAATTGGATATTACTCCCTGTACATGCTCGGATAAAAAGGAAAAAGAGATACATACTACTATTGAACCTTGTTATGAAAGGAGTCCTTACTTTGACTGAGAAATTTGATGAATATAAAAAAAGAGATCGAATAGATAGTGATTATAAAGAAGAATACGCAGCTGAAGTTGCACCACAGCGTATCGATTATGATGATAAAGATAACGATGATGTAAGATCGTCTGCAGCTGGATCGACTGCTGGTTTCATTGCTCTTGCCTTAGCAATATTATCATTATTCACATTCCCAACACTATTTGGTCTTGTGTCTGTTCTACTTGGTATTTACGCTTATAATCGCGGGGCTACTGTAACTGGCGGTACCGCTGCCATTGTGGGTGGTATCGCTGCACTCATTGCGATTTTATTCCGAGTGGCGCTTATTGGTTTATTGTTCTCTCTTTTTTAAAAAGAAAAAGGTATCTCGCTTTATGCGGGATACCTTATCCTGTAAATACATCTTCTGATGGATATTTAATTTTTTGTTTTGCTGGTCGTGCCAAAGAGAACACAAGTGTTAACGGTCCGATTAATCCACAAAACATAACAAACATAATAATACATTTTCCAAACGCCGATAGCTTCGCAGTAATCCCCATTGTTAACCCTACTGTACCAAACGCTGAAATTGTCTCAAATAATAACTGAATAAAACTGAAGTCTTCTGTAAGCATTAATACAAATACCGCTGTAAAAATAAGTATTTGACTAGCAACGACAATTGCTAACGCTCTCGTTACTGTCGACATTTTAATCGTACGCTGAAATAAAACAAAATCCTCTTTCTTTCTAAAGAAAGAAAGAACTGATGTAATTAAAATAACGAATGTCGTTAACTTAATTCCACCGCCTGTCGATACACTTCCCGCACCAATAAACATTAATACCATTGTAAATAGTATCGATGACTCTTCCATCCCCCCATAATCTACCGTGTTAAAACCAGCTGTACGAGGTGTAATTCCTTGGAAGAACGAAGCCCATAATTTTTCATTTAAAGATAAGTGCCCCAAAGTCTTCACATTATTATATTCCAATACAAAAATCACAATCATCGCAATAACATTAAGTGCTATCGTTCCAACAATCATGATTTTGGAGTGCAGTGATAATTTTCGGAAACTACGGCTATACCATATATCAATTAATACCGTAAATCCTAACCCTCCTATTACAATTAAAGAACAAATCCCAATATTAATAATAGGATCTCCTACGTATCTTGTTAAATTATCTGGCCAAAGCGCAAAGCCGGCATTATTATATGACGCAATAACGTGAAAAATACTATAGTATAAACCTTTTCCAAAACCAAACTCTGGAATAAAGCGAATCGATAAAAAGATAACTCCAATTAGCTCAATACAAATAGAAAAAATAAAAACACGTTTTACTAATTTCACAAGACCACCAATATTTGTTTGATTAAATGCTTCTCCAATTAATAATCGGTGGCGTAAACCAATTTTTTTCCCTAATACCCAAACAATTAAAATGGCTATCGTCATAAGACCGAGACCACCCGTTTGAATTAAAAACATAATAACAATTTCACCAAACATCGTAAACGTACTCGCAGTATCTACAACACCTAAACCGGTTACAGTCGCTGCCGACGTAGCTGTAAAGAAAGCATCTACCCAACTAATATGTACTTTCGTTGCAAACGGTAACTTTAATAACAATCCTCCGAACACAATTAAACAAAAAAAGCCTAATGCTAAAATTTGTGGTGGATTCAATCGTATAAAACGATTATACAACCCTTGTTTTTTTGCTACTTCCATATCACTAACTCCCTTTATCAAGTGAAGCTTTTATCCCCTCATAAATAAAGACTCTTTAAGAGCCTACAAGTAGCGGGATAAACCTTATATTCTCATAATATAGTTGAGCATAATCCTTTTTTTCATAGATTTCAACTTTTATTTATATTCAGACTCCTATCGTTTTACAAAAGAATATTTTCTATTATATCTCCACTTATACTATAACTCTTACAACAACTATTTTATCCCTTTTCAAATTCCCATATCTTTCACTCCAAGTTCACACGAGGGTCACATCTACCTTTTATAGTATATGTATCGGAGCTGTTCCTCCCTAATTTATAAGACATTCCCCAGTGTCTTGAACAGCTTTCCATCCCTAATTAAATTGTCCCCTTCCTTGACCATCCTATATGTGATGGTCTTATTTTTTTTATTCTTTCTATCTTTTATTTGAAACTCCCTCTCTCTTTCACTCCATGTTCACACGAGGATCACATCCACCTTTTATAGTATATGTATCGAAGCTGTTCCTCCCTAATTTATAAGACATTCCCCAGTGTCTTTGAATAGCTTCCATCCCTAATTAAATTGACATAAATTGTCCCCTTCCCTTGACCATCCTATATGTGATGGTCTTATTTTTTTATTCTTTCTATCTTTTATTTGAAACTCCCTCTCTCTTTCACTCCATGTTCACACGAGGATCACATCCACCTTTTATAGTATATGTATCGAAGCTGTTCCTCCCTAATTTATAAGACATTCCCCAGTGTCTTTGAATAGCTTCCATCCCTAATTAAATTGACATAAATTGTCCCCTTCCTTTGACCATCCTATATGTGATGGTCTTATTTTTTTATTCTCTCTTTCTTCTTACTTAAAACTCCCTCTCTCTTTCACTCTATGTTCACATCTATCTTTTATAGTATATGTATCGAAGCTGTTCCTCCCTAATTTATAAGACATTCCCCAGTGTCTTTGAATAGCTTCCATCCCTAATTAAATTGATATAAATTGTCCCCTTCCCTAGGCCATCATGTGATGGTCTATTTTTTTTCCAAATACATAAATGTATTCTTTCCACATATTTCAGCAAAGCTGGACTATATACATTGAAACAGACATTTTTATACTAAATATTCAGAAAATATTGTCAAAATAGGTATTTTTTCGGTATAATTAATTTAGAAAGCAATTTTACAAAAAAAAAGGGGGGGGTTTATTGAAACAAACAAAGGCAATCTTAATTGCATTATTTCTCGGTCTAGTTGTCGGACTCACTTTAAATTTAGCTGCTCCATCTATTTTTGAGCCATTGAATCAATATGCGTTCAATCCACTTGGTCAACTGTTTATTCGACTTATTAAAATGCTAGTTGTTCCTGTTGTGTTCATTTCTATCGTACTTGGGGCTGCTGGTCTTGGAGATCCGAAACAACTTGGAAGAATTGGTTTAAAATCAATTTCATTCTTTCTCGTAACAACAGCTGTCGCTATCTCTATTGCAGTTACATTTGCACTTATCATAAAACCAGGAGCTGGCGGTAACTTTAAAACAGACGGGCTTAAGTATGAAGGTGCAAAAACTGAAACATCTTTCGTTGATACATTGCTGAATATTGTGCCAGATAATCCAGCAAAAGCGATGGCTGATGGGAACATGCTACAAATTATTGCCTTTGCCGCATTGATCGGACTCGGTTTAGCTGTTTTAGGAAAACGAGTTCAAGGTGTCCATTCATTACTTGAACAGGGCAACGAATTAATGATGTATCTTGTTAATCTCGTCATGAAATTAGCTCCAATCGGAACATTCGGGTTGCTCGCTTCGTCCGTTGGTAAAATGGGTCTTGCAGGCGTCGCTGCGATGTTCAAGTATATGATTGTCGTTATGTTGGTACTCATTATTCACGGTGTCTTCGTATACGGCGGCTTATTAAAGGTACTAGCCAAAGAAAGTATTATTCGTTTCTTTAAACATTTCGGTCCGGTAATGGCAATTGGGTTTAGTACATCTAGCTCTAATGCGTCCCTTCCATTTGCCATGAAAACCGCCCAAGAAAAACTTGGAGTTCCAAAAGCGATAAGCTCTTTTGTACAACCACTAGGTGCAACGATTAATATGGATGGTACTGCTATTATGCAAGGGGTAGCAACTGTATTTATCGCTCAAGTATACGGCGTTGAACTTACATTACCACAATTAGCTATGGTCGTATTAACTGCTGTACTAGCTAGTATCGGTACTGCAGGTGTACCAGGTGTTGGACTAGTAATGCTTACGATGGTTTTAAATCAAGTAAATCTACCAGTAGAAGGCATTGCTTTAATTATCGGCATTGACCGCATTCTAGATATGTCTAGAACTGCTGTAAATATTTCCGGTGATGCAATTTGTGCAATGATTGTTGCAAAATCAGAAGAAAAATATAATACGGATCAATCTGCAGCATCTTAAATCAAAAAAGGAGTGAATCATTTCACTCCTTTTTTGATTTACTTCCTTTTTTCGAACGATATTCTTTTCCTTTATTATCATTTCCCGTTTCAAATTCAGTACTAAACTCCTGCTGAAATTGCCCTGATTTTGGTGAACCTTGATTCCCACTTCCTTGACTACCATTACGATTCGTCATATTTCCGCCTCCTTCCTTTATTAGTAGTATGGCGCTCTATCTTTTTTCATACACATTTTATTTTTTATCATCTATTACACACAGAAGAAGACCTTCCATATATGAGGAAGGTCTTCTTTTTCATTAGGTAAGCGTTTTCTTATTTGTAATTATTTAAATAAGTTTTTTAGAAATAGATATCATTATATCCATTTCATCTTCTGAAAGTGCGGAAAATCTTTCTTGTAAATATTTCTTTTTCTCACCTTCCATTTTCGCAACTAACTCTTTCCCTTGTTCTGTAATCTCTAAATATACAACTCGGCGATCTGATGTAGAACGTGAACGAGTTACAAAGCCTTTATTAATTAATTTTTCTGTAACAGCTGTAATATGACTATTCGACACATTTAACTCATTAGCTACACGTGAGACCATTTCTTTATTCGTACGGTTCAATATTCTAAGGACAATGAACTCATTCCACGGTATGTAACCACCAAATATTTTTCCAATATCATTACGCAACGTGCGAAACATTGCAAAAACATTTGTCGATAGTTCTTCCATTAATTGTTCTCGATTTTGAGACAACTTTGACAGCCCCTTTTATTTAATTTAGTTAAATAAAAACCTTATTAATAATTTTACACGAAATCTTACTTTTTGTCACCTTATTCCCCCATAATTCGTAGTTTTTTAATAGATATTTCATGGTACAATGAAATTGATTTTCCAGAAAAAGGAGTTGGGGCAATGAGTGAAGAAGACAAACTTTCTAATCTCAGTCTAAAAGATAAGACTATTATTATTAGTGTTGTTATTCTTATTCTCATTATATTCTTATTCTCATTATATTCTTTGCATTTATATTTTTTGTATATGTGGGAATCTTTCATATTACAGGTATAGAATATTCATCAAGAACAGCTCTACTACTCTTTTTTTTACTCATTCTTTTATTAGACGGTATTACATATTTTATATTCATTTTCTTTAAAGTGCTCCTACATCCAATGATGACAAGTATGCCCAATTGGCTCTCAATTGCTCTGCTCTCTATAATTGAAATTACGTTAGATTGGTTTGTCATACATACCGCCGATGACTGGATAGAGAGTGTACAAATGCCCAACATAGCTGAATTATGTTTCGCACTATTCCTTTACACACTAAATAAATTATTTAGTGATAAGAAAGAGTAAGAATACAAGCTTTTCTATATAAAAATTGGTACAATAAAAATAAATCATACTAAAGAGGTGTTACTTATGAACTTACTACAATGGGCTGATAAAGGCATGTCCTTTGATACATATGTGAATGAAATGAAAGTAAACCAATACGAGCTACTACACATTTACAATAACTTTTTAATTCCAAATGAATTACTTCCAGTTTTAGAAGAACGTCAAAATGATGGCTGGCGCGTTATCGTATTAACAGCTGACTGGTGCGGCGACGCTCTTTTATGTGTACCTGTTATGAAACGAATTTCTGAAGTTGCAAATATTGATATGCGTTTATTAATTCGCGATGAAAACTTAGAGTTAATGGATCAATACTTAACAAACGGAACAGCACGTGCGATTCCAATCTTTATTTTCATTGATAAAGACGGAAATGAACAAGCCGTCTTTGGACCACGCGCTCCAAAAGTACAAGAATTAGTAACTTCAATGCGCGCTACATTACCTGAAAAAGAAGATCCAACATTCGAAGAGAAACAAAAAGAAATGTATGCTAATTTCCGTGCTACATTAGCTGATGATACTTCTCTTTGGGAACATGTAATGGAAAGCATGATTGAGAAAGTAGTAAAATAAAAAACCTGCCGATTTCGGTAGGTTTTTTATTTTACTAAATTATAATCCTTTTTTCTGAGAACATACAGCATCTACGCACGCTGCTAAACGTTCCATTTCACCCATGTATATTCCACGTGTCATCCACCCAGTCAACTTGTACATAATCTTATATAAAAAATTCTTCGGTTCAAATTCTACGATTAAAGTAAGCGATGTACCTTCTTCATCCTCTTCTAACATATAAGTTGCAGCTGTATAACCTTGCTTCATCTCACATCCAACTGAAACGATATACGGTTCATCATACTCTAAAATTTCCGCCTCAAATTCATATATTTTCTTCCCCATCTTTTGCACAGATATATATTTGTCACCTTCACGAGGGTTTTCAACATCTATATTTGAAGGATACCTATTTTCTACCATAAAGGTACTCCATTCTAGTATTTTCTCGTCATTGTGTACATAATCAAATACAACATCAATTGGTGCTGGAATTACTATTTCTATTGCAAAACTCACTAAATTGCTCCTCTCAAATACCCTATCGATTTCCTTAAAATTATTATAACGAAATCATTATGGCATATTTCACATGGTGAAATACAAGTAATTGAAGGTAAAAGTTTCATTTTTCTCTCTCTATAAAAAAATACCCTACAGAGTAGACTTTTTTTTCAAGTGTCTATTCTATAGGGTATTGCTGATATTTTATACTTACATAATGAAGAAATAGAATACCGCAGCTAAAATGAAACGGTAGTAAGCGAACGGTGTTAGTTTTACACGACCTAATAATTTTAAGAATGAAACAATTGCAAGCATCGCAACAACGAATGCTGTAATAAATCCAGTTGCAAATAACGGTATATCAGCCGCACTTAATATATCCCAGCTTTTAATTAAATCTAAACCACTTGCAGCTACCATCATTGGTACTGCTAAAATAAATGTATATTCAGCCGCCGCTGTATGTGACACGCGAGCTAATAAACCACCACTTATTGTAGAACCAGAACGAGAAAATCCTGGCCAAAGCGCTAAACATTGGAACATCCCAATTGTAAATGCTTGCTTATATGTGATTTCATCTAACGTTCTTGCTGTACTTGGTTTCGAAAACTTCTCAGCAACAATCATTAAAATACCACCAGCCACTAAACTGATGACAACTGGGCCTGGCCCAAATAAAACTTCTTTAATCGCACTATGGAACAATACGCCAAGTATGCCGGCAGGAATCATCCCGATAATAATATGTAATAAATTTAACGATGGTCCATCTGTTACTTTCCCTATACCTACTAAAGACCATAGACGCTTCCAAAATATAACAACAACTGCTAAAATCGATCCCAATTGAATAACAACTTCGAAAACTTTCGCTCTCTCGTCGTCAAATCCAAGTAAATGACCTGTTAAAATCATATGTCCTGTTGATGATACTGGTAAAAACTCTGTTAAACCTTCAACAGCACCCATGATTAATCCAATTAACCAATCAGCCACAAGTAGTGCCTCCTTAATAACGAATATGTAATTTTTTCACACCTTATCATAATACCTTATCCCTTTTCAAAGTGCATCCTTTTTTTATTGATTTCATTTGTTGTATACGCTTATTTCTTTTCTATTTTTTGATTAAATTGTATGATAATAAGAGTTTGTTTTTTACGTTGAAAGGGGATTTTATGAAAGAAACTAATTCATTCTCACAAAAGTTAAAGCAATTTTTATTACTCTTTTTCCCGATTTTTGTAACGCAAATGTCATTATTTGCGATGAGCTTTTTTGATACGACAATGTCAGGACATGCGAGTCCTATTGATTTAGCGGGTGTTGCTATCGGAACAAGTATATGGCTTCCCGTTAGTACCGGCTTAACAGGAATTTTAATGGCTACTACTCCTATTGTTGCACAGCTCGTTGGATCAAAGAAAAAGGAGGACGTTCCCCACATTGTCATACAAGCAGTATATTTAGCAATTTGTGCTAGTTTCGTTGTTATCCTTATCGGATTCTTCGCTGTTTCACCTATTTTAAATGGCATGCAATTAGAAGAACCCGTGGAACGTATTGCAGCACAATTTTTAATTATTATCGCGATTGGAATTATCCCTTTATTTACTTACACCGTCTTACGTGGATTTATTGATGCATTAGGAAAAACTCGAACAACGATGATTATTACATTACTATCATTACCAATTAATGTAGTATTAAATTACTTATTAATTTTTGGTCACTTTGGCTTTCCAAAACTCGGTGGTGTTGGTGCGGCAATCGCTTCTGCAGCAACTTATTGGTGTATTTTAATTATTACGGTTATTATTATTCGTACGAAAGAGCCTTTTGCTTCTTTCAATATCTTTAAACAGTTATACCGCCCTTCCTTTACAATCTGGAAGGAATTCCTGAAACTTGGCGTCCCTATCGGATTTGCTATCTTTTTTGAGACGAGTATTTTCGCTGCGGTAACACTTATGATGAGTAATTTTAGTACGACAACAATAGCAGCACATCAAGCAGCTATGAACTTTGCTTCCTTGTTATATATGACTCCTTTAAGTTTAGCAATGGCAATGACGATAGCAGTCGGATTTGAAGTTGGAGCAAAACGATACAATAATGCGAAACAATATGGATTTATCGGAATTGGGTTAGCCCTTGCTTTCGCTCTTTTATATTCAATCCTTCTCTATTTCTTTGATGATGAAATTGCTTCTATTTATACGACAAATGCAAATGTCCATCATTTAGCTAAAGAATTTCTTATATTCGCGATTTTATTTCAAATTTCAGATGCGATTGCAACTCCAGTACAAGGAGCACTTCGTGGTTATAAAGACGTAAATGTTGCCTTAATTATGACATTAATAGCTTATTGGGTAATAGGTCTACCTCTTGGCTACATGTTAGCAACTTATACTGACTGGGCAGCAAAAGGTTATTGGATCGGTCTTATTATCGGTCTAGCATTTGGAGCAATCTTCCTGCTTATCCGTCTCTTTCAAGTACAAAGAAAATATACAACGCAAAACAGCCGCTAATGATATAGCGGCTGTTTTCTTCATGCATATTTTTTCTTGTAACGTGTAACATAATGAAAAAGAAAGGTGGATACATATGGACGAAAAACAAAAGAAACAATCATTCGATGAAGAATTCGCCCCTGAAATTTCACCTGGATATCGGCAAGATGTACATAAGCCACCTAAATATAAAAACACTTCTTTTTTAATGGGCATTACCATTTTCGCAGCTGTATTACTCGTGCTCATCATTTTCGTCTATTTTTAAGGAAGGGTGGTCTATTATATGAAGAAACAAGATTCAAATCGTTCAAAAAGAACTGTTAAAACAGAAAAAGGATATGCAGGAGATTCTGTTCATACACTGAAACAAGTTGAGCAAGGAAATTTATACATTGCTCAAAAAGAACTTGGTCAACAAAATGAAAATCTTTAAAGTCCCTCTGCTTCTAGAGGGTTTTTTATTGTACATATTGTTTTTGTTCTAACACCATGAATAAATTATTAACCTTTACAATTTTCATGTCATAATTTAATTTCATTTCACTTCTCTTACCATTTTCAATACCAGCAACGTACGCTACAGCATGATAGCGAAAACTCTCATCTGTCTCTTCACGTATCTCTTCGTTTGTAAATTTATACTCTAAATCCCGAAAACGGTTTGGGTAATAATTTTCTATTAACTGTTCATACCCTCTATTTACAAATATTTCTTCACCTTTTCGTTTCACATCTTCTTTATTATTAAACTCAAACACTGATAGTTGCACTGTCACAAAGTGTTCTCCTATCATTTTCATTTCTTTATCAGTTAAAGTTTCTATACTTTTGTTCTTTAATTCCTTATTTAACTCGTAGCGATCTATCGGTTTAAAGGTAGCAAAAACCTCCTCTTTATATGGCCAAAACAATCCAAAAGCGATACATAGAGAAATGATTAATATTCTTTTCTTCGTAATGCACCCCACCCTCCTCTATAATGATAGTTATATCTTAACATATAGAAAGAAAATTCTGATATCATAAAGTGGAATAACCTACCTTTAACTTAGAAACGAGGAACAATTATGGACTCTTACAAACAATATATAAAAGAAGCTCTACCAGATCTTTCTATACATTCATATATGCAAAATGAAGAAGGGTGGGATAATATAACTGTTATTATAAATGATGAACTACTATTTCGTTTCCCACGAAAACTTGAATATGCAAACCGAATTCCGTTAGAAAAAGAACTGTGCACAATTCTTTCTCATTCATTACAAGAAATCGAGATTCCTAAGTATCATTTATTGTATAAGAATGATTGTAATACTGTTCCATTTTGCAGCTATTATCCTCTCATTCATGGTGAACCGTTAACAAGTGAACTAGTTGCAAAGCTAGAGAAAAAAGAACTTGAAGTAATTATTACACAATTAGCCACTTTCCTTGCGACTTTACATAGTATTCCTTTAAAACGTAATGAAACGCTAGGGTTCCCTATCGAAAAAACACTTACCTACTGGAAAGAACTACAAACAAAATTAAATCAATATTTTACTAACAGTCTTACTTCATTACAGAAATCAGCCTTAAATCGTTTATTCGAAAATTTCTTTACCTGTATAACTAAATCTACCTTTCAAAATGCAATCATTCATGCTGACTTTACACATCATCACATTTTATTTAACAACCTGCACAAAAACATTTCAGGTGTTATCGATTTTGGAGATGCTCAAATTGGCGATCCCGCTTTTGATTTTGCTGGGCTATATTATGATTTCGGTCGTGAGTTTACTACATCTGTATATGAACAATACAGTGCACTTATTTCTCACCGCGATCCATTACTCATTCACCGCATCACTACCTTTTATCAATACAGCCCTTTACTACATAACCTTATTTATAACATTGAAACAAACAACGAAATAATATTAAAGAAGAATGAAGAACAGCTTAAAGCAATACTACAGGGACGAGATTAAATTCTCTCCCTATACTCTCTCTCCTCATACATCATTAACTTTTTATCAATTTCAACAATAACTTTATACAATTGAAACGCCTGTAAAATTTGCAGTTGAATTCCAAAAGGAGCATTCTGTTCTTTTAACCATTGAAATACTGCCGTTTCATCTTTCATTGATTATTCCTCCTCTTATTAAAATCTGCTACTCATATACCGTAAATGATGAAAAGCTTTTCATGTCAATAATAAAAAGGATGCAAAATTGCATCCTTTAATGTACTATATTTTTCTTCTGCTTCGCTTCTTTCTTTACTTCTTCCCTTTGGCATTCACTACGAAACGCACAACTCATACACTCAGAACGAAAATGACGCTCTGTATAGTGCTCAGGTTGCTGCAACATTTCTTTCATTCTAAATAAATCATCCATTCCAGTTATAATATCTTCCTGCTTTGGAATGTACTCATACTTAGTTCCTTCTATTAAATTAATAACTTCAATTTTCCCCGGAAGAATACCGAAAGCTTTATAACTGAATACTGTCATTAGCTTCTGACAAAGAGCAAGCATTTCCTCATCCGCATCGACAACATACTTTTTAATTACAAACGATTCAGCACTCCACTCACCAACTTCAAATGTCAATGACATGTGGACACCTAACTCTTCCATATATGTTTGAAACTTCTCATATAAAAATAACGGCGGTGCCTGACTATCATCCCTTTCAACAAACTGTAATAAGTGATCAGTTAGCTTCGCTAAAACAATATAGTACTCCGCCTTTGAAGCAAACATATTGATCCTTACTTTTTTCCAATACTTTTCTATTAATATTAAAAGTACAATTTTCGTTTGTTGGCCCGCAGGTAGCGTGTAATATTCATTAATAATTTGATTCACAATCATTTGCGCTATTTGTTGCCATTCAAATGAAGAAGGTTCTCTTCTTTTTATATGACGGAAATAAAATTTATGCGGACAACGCATAAAATCATACAAATGGTAATCTGTCATCGTTTTGATTGAGATTTTCTCATGCAATTGCTCTTCATCTCCCTTCTGCCATTAAGAAAGGTGTTTTACGAATTCAGCTCCAAACTGTAAACATTTTTCTACATCTTCATCTTCTGGCGTTAATTCTACTTTCAATCCTTCTAACACAACTGCTGCCCCGCGCTCCTGCAGCTTTTCTATTAAAATATCAACCGCTACCCCGTATTTCGGATAAGCCGAATCACAAGAACCGAATGCAGCTGCTTTTTTACCAGTTAAGTTAATAGAATCCATTGCATCATAAAAATCTAAAAAATCATCAGGAAGATCACCATCTCCCCAAGTATAAGCGCCTAAAATAATCCCGTCATATTGCTCTAATATAGAAGCTTCTGGTGTATCCATAATATCAATTACTTCAATCTCATTTTCTGTTTCACGGATCGCACCCGCAATATGGTCAGCCATTTCCTCTGTATTTCCACTCATACTTGCAAAAATCATTACTAACTTACTCAACTGAACCTCTCCTTTTACCTTGTATCTCTTTTTCTGTTTGAAGCTTACTCTTCTCATCTACATATTCAGAACGAATTACATTTCGTTGCCATTCAATATGCTTATCAACATCTTTATTTTTTAATCCCCTTTGTAAAAGGTGAAATGTTTTTCTCATTAAGGTTCCTCATCTATTTCATTGATAATAATTATCAATTTCAATTATACTATTAGATTAATTGAAATTGATTATCAAAGTCAATAACTATTTTTTAAAAAATAGTTAAAATGTACAAGCTTGTCCGTTAGCTATTCATATACTATAAATGAGCATAGTTCTTTCTCAGCCCTCTCTGACGGAAGAAATAAAAGCAACTGCAATAGAGTGCAGTTGCCTTTTTTTATGCTTTATCAGTTTCTAGTAGTCTTATAGTTGTCTCTAAAAATAGTTCCACTCCATTAATTAAAGCCGATTCATCCACATCAAATTTCGGATGATGATGTGGATAACAAGTATCAATATTTTTATTCCCTGTTCCTAATTTAATGAAACAACCAGGTGCTTTTCTTAAATACGCTGAAAAATCTTCTCCTCCCATAGAAGGTTCAAGATGCACAATACGCTGATTTCCGAACAATTTTATCGCACTTTTTTCTACTATTTTCGTAATGTACTCATTATTAACAACTGGATCATATCCGTAACGATACGTATATGTATAATCTCCCCCATGTGCTTCTGTAATTCCTTTTACAATTTGCTCAATTTTCTCTTTTGCTTCCTCTCTTAATGTTTGATTAAAAGATCGAACAGTTCCCATTAAAGCTGCTGCACTAGGAATGATATTATCGGCCATCCCCCCATGAAATTGTGTAACTGACACTACTCTATGCATAAAAGCACTTGTATTTCTTGATACGATATGTTGTAAATTTGTAATAATTTGTGCTCCGATAGCAATAGGATCTATCGTTTCTTCTGGTCGTGCCGCGTGACCACCCTTTCCTAAAATTTCAATTGTAAATACGTCTGGTGCTGCCATCATAGGGCCATATACAATTCCTATCTTTCCACTTTCTAATCCAGACATAACGTGCAAACCTACTACATAATCGACGCCGTCCATAACACCGGCCTCCACCATTTCTTGTCCACCACCGGGATACACTTCCTCTGCGTGCTGAAAGAACAGACGGATTTCGCCTGCAAAATCTTCCTTCATATTTGCTATCGTCTCTGCTGCACTTAATAAAATAGCTGCGTGAGCATCATGCCCGCATGCATGCATTATTCCTTTATGCACAGACGTATAAGGTTTCCTTGTCTCCTCTTGGATTGGTAAAGCATCTATATCAGCTCGAATCGCAACTACTTTCCCTTGTTGCGTTCCTCTTTTAATTGCTAGCACACTGTACTGCGTTGGTCTCGTTATTTCAAAAGAAGAAAATGAGCATAATGTTTCATATATAAATTGCGAAGTTTCTTTTTCATGAAACGATAATTCCGGATACTTATGGAAATGCCGTCTCCATTTAATGATATTTTCCTCTGAAATAAAACTCCTCCACTCTCTTTTCATAATAATTACCTCCTTTTAAAAGGCTCTATACCTTGAAAATGTACTAAGTACCCAGTGATTATTAACCCACTCCAATTCAGGAATAACAAAACAAATATTATATTTTCCCGCCTTCTCACAATCCACTTTTATACATTCACACAATCCACTTCCTATTTACATGTCAAACCCATTACAAATTCATGCTGAATGTAATATAATTGCTAAGTTAGGGATTTTCTTTTTTAGTATTTAGTGCTAATATCAGAAAAGAGCCTTTTGACTTATTTTTACCTAAAATGTGGGATTTTGTTTTTTTCACAATAATGTAGGACATGATACCTACAAAGAGCTATTATTTCATTAAGCGAGGGAAAGACATGGAAAGATTAAAAGAGATATGGTCTCAACCACTCACACAATGGGTTGCAAAGACGGTTTATTACCTTGCAATTTTATTTGCATTGCTTTGGTTGTATGGATTCCATGATACAAACACAAGTACATTTATTTACAACGAATTTTAGGGTGGGAACGTTATGAAGTTATTAGAACAAATTGAAAAGTGGGCTGTAGAAACGCCTGATCAAACCGCTTTTGTTTGGCGAGATGCGAAAATTACGTACAAACAATTAAAGGAAGATTCTGATGCGTTAGCACATTGGATTTCTTCTGAGTATCCAGATGATCGTTCACCAATTATGGTTTATGGCCATATGCAACCTGAAATGATTATTAACTTTTTAGGTTGTGTAAAAGCTGGACATGCTTACATTCCTGTAGATTTATCTATCCCAGCTGATCGCGTACAACGTATCGCTGAAAATTCTGGTGCGAAATTACTTTTATCAGGAACTGAAGTAACTGTAACTGATTTACCAGTTCGCATTGTAAGTGAAGACAACTTAAAAGATATTTTCTTTACTCATAAAGGGAACATTCCAAATCCTGAACATGCGGTAAAAGGTGATGAGAACTTCTACATTATTTACACATCAGGAAGTACAGGTAATCCGAAAGGGGTTCAGATTACTTATAACTGTCTTGTTAGCTTTACAAAATGGGCTGTAGAAGATTTCAACTTACAAACAGGGCAAGTATTCTTAAACCAAGCACCTTTCTCATTCGATTTATCTGTAATGGATATTTACCCATCGTTAGTAACAGGTGGTACACTTTGGGCAATCGATAAAGATATGATTGCACGTCCAAAAGACTTGTTTGCTTCTTTAGAGCAATCGGATATACAAGTATGGACTTCGACACCATCTTTCGCAGAAATGTGTTTAATGGAAGCCTCTTTCTCTGAAAGTATGCTACCAAACATGAAAACATTCTTATTCTGCGGTGAAGTGTTACCAAATGAAGTTGCTAGAAAATTAATTGAGCGTTTCCCGAAAGCAGCAATTATGAATACGTACGGTCCAACAGAAGCTACTGTTGCTGTAACAGGCATTCACGTTACAGAAGAAGTGCTTGATCAATACAAATCACTTCCAGTTGGCTACTGTAAATCAGACTGTCGCCTTCTTATTATGAAAGAAGATGGTACAATTGCACCTGACGGTGAAAAAGGTGAAATCGTAATTGTCGGTCCAAGCGTAAGCGTTGGCTATTTAGGAAGCCCTGAATTAACAGAAAAAGTATTTACCATGATTGATGGTGAGCGCGCCTATAAAACAGGTGATGCTGGCTATGTAGAAAATGGTCTTCTATTCTATAATGGTCGTCTTGATTTCCAAATTAAGCTTCATGGTTATCGAATGGAATTAGAAGAAATCGAACATCATCTTCGCGCGTGTTCTTACGTAGAAGGTGCAGTTGTTGTTCCAATTAAAAAAGGTGAAAAATATGATTACTTATTAGCGGTTGTTGTTCCTGGAGAGCATTCGTTTGAAAAAGAATTCAAATTAACATCTGCAATCAAAAAAGAACTCAATGAGCGATTACCAAATTACATGATTCCACGTAAATTCATGTATCACTCTTCTATTCCAATGACACCAAATGGAAAGGTAGATCGCAAAAAATTATTGAGTGAGGTTACAGCATGACCGCATATGGATCATTTTATTTTTTCGCTATAGTAGGCATTTTATTAATACCTACTATCATAGCTGGATTAAAAGGTAAAATGTTGCGTAAATATAATGCCGTTTTAACATTAGTAATGCTCGTTATTATCTTCTCTGATAAACCGAAGCAAGCAATCATGTTAGCCGCATTTATTATTTGGCAATATGCCCTTATTAAAGGCTATTTAATGTTAAGAAAACAAAATAATAGTACATTTAGGTTTTATATGGCTGTTATTTTGTCGATTTTACCGCTTGTTTTAGCAAAAATTGCACCGTTTGTACCTGAGCTAAAGTTTGTTGTATTTTTAGGAATGTCCTATGTAACATTTAGAGCAGTACAAATGGTATTTGAAGTTCGTGATAACTTAATTAAAGAACTTTCCTTCTTTAATTTCTGGGAATTCGTTTTATTCTTCCCAGCTATCTCAACGGGACCTATCGATCGTTACCGCAGATTCCAAAAAGATATTCAAAAGCCACCTAGTGCAGAAGAATATCAAAATTTACTATATACAGGGCTAAACCGTATTTTCCAAGGTTTCTTGTATAAATTTATTATTGCTTACTTAATAAAGCAATATTTTATGGATCCGGCATTCGCTCAGCAAGATACAATCCTATCAAATATGATTTACATGTATAGCTATAGCTTATATTTATTCTTTGACTTTGCTGGTTATAGCTCATTTGTAATTGGTGTAAGTTATATGATGGGAATTAAAACTCCAGAAAACTTTAATAAACCCTTCATTAGTCGTAACATTAAAGACTTCTGGAACCGCTGGCATATGAGTTTATCATTCTGGTTCCGTGACTTTATTTACATGCGTTTCGTCTTTTTCGCAACGAAGAAAAAGTTAATTAAGAACCGTTACACAATTTCGTATATCGGTGCATTTTTAAACTTTTTCATCATGGGAATATGGCATATTACTGGTGAGCATGTGTATCAATACATTATTTATGGTCTTTATCACGCTGCCTTGTTTATCTTATTCGATATTTTCGAACGAAAAAACAAGAAGCATAAGTTTTGGCCAAACAATAAATTTACACACGTCCTTGCGATTGTAATTACGTTCCACGTTGTATGTTTCGGTTTCCTGATCTTCTCTGGACACCTTAACAGATACTTTTAATGCACCCTTCTTATACTATTAAGAAGTTGCACATATAATATATTTCGGATATAAAGGAGATTTTAAAAATGGCAGAATTCAAAGAGCAAGTATTAGATATTTTAGAAGAAGTATGTGAAAACGATATTGTGAAAGAAAACTTAGATGTTCAATTATTTGAAGAAGGTATTCTTGATTCTTTCGCTGTAGTATCTTTATTAGTAGAATTCCAAGAGCGTTTAGAGATTGAAGTTTCTATTTCTGATTTTGACCGCGATGAGTGGGCTACACCAAATATGGTTATTAAAAAGTTAGAAGAAATCCGATGAACAAAGTGAAATTTGGTCCGATGCTTTTAGCATTGGCCCTTTTTGCTGTATTCTTACTTATTCCTACGCGCTTCCTACTCCCACTTTTAAGTGATGAGAAAGTAGAACAAGCTGCGACTTCTTTAAAAGAAGAAAAGATTCAAAGTATGATTTTACAGCAAAAGATGTTAGCAGACCCGAAATATCTTCCGATGTACGGTTCATCGGAATTCGCACGTATGGATGCTTTCCATCCATCGAATTATTTCAAAGTAAAGCCTGAAGGATTCACACCATTCCTACTTGGGCGCGGTGGAACACAAGACCTTGTACATGTATTAAACTTCACATCTACAATGGATCAATTGAAAGATAAGAAAATGATATTCGTTCTTTCTCCGCAATGGTTTGTACCACAAGGTATTGATGAGACACACTTTGCACCTAACTTTTCAAAACAACAAGGTTACCACTTCATTTTCAACGATGATTTAAAACCTGAAATGAAAAAACAAATTGCAAAACGCTTATTAAACTTTGAGATTGTTAAAAAAGAAACTTTATTAAAAATTTCGCTTGAAGGTATCGCCTACGATGATACAAAGTATAAAGTAAAAGCACTTGCTGCTAAACCTTTCGCTTATATTTATCGTAACATTCTAGATCGTAAAGATTTATTTACAGTTATGTTTAATATTAAGCCGCATAAAGAACAGCTTGATCCATCATTGAAACAAATGAACTGGGAAGAAGCTCGTAAGCATGCTGATCAAACAGGTGCAGTAGAATCAAGCTCTAACCAATATGGTATCGAAGATGATTACTTCAATAGCAAAATTAAGAAGAAATTAAAACAACGTGAAGGTTACTTGAAAAATGATGCTTATGACCAATCACCAGAATATGAAGATTTACAAATTGTACTTGATTTATTAAAACAATCTGGCGCAAAACCGCTCTTCATTTCTGTTCCTGTAAAAGGTCCTTGGTATGATTACGCTGGCTTCCCGAAAGAAAAACGCGAATTATACTACAATAAAGTTCATGAGCAAATTAAGCAAGCTGGCTATCCAATTGCTGATTTCTCAAATCATGAATATGATAAGTACTTCTTAAAAGATCATATGCACTTAGGTTGGAAAGGCTGGGTTTACATCGACGAAGCTATCCAACAATTTTATAAAGCAAACTAACGAAAAGACCGCTTGAATTATTCAAGTGGTCTTTTTTTATATACATCTTGTAATTGTTCAATTACGTTCTCTGCTTCTTTCATGACACGTTTCACTACGTGCTGAGCTGATTCCGTTCGTGCTAATGATGATGCTTGTCCCGCCCAAAGCGACATATACTCTTCCTTATTTTGCTTCGCTGCTTCTTGACGTATTTTTGAAGTTAATACGTTTTGCACTGGATACATCGGTAAATTCTCTTCTCTTCCTTCATGTTTCTCTATAAATTCATTACGAATACCCCGTGCATATTTCCCGGAAAACGCACGGGTTACCGTTGTACTCGTATCTGTACTATGTAAAATCGCCTCTTTATACACGTCATGCGTAATACTTTCTTCACTCGTTAAAAAGGCTGATCCCATTTGAACAGCCTCTGCCCCTAACGCAAATGCCGCAACAAGCCCTTGCCCATTCATTACACCACCTGCTGCAACAATCGGGATATGAGGTACTTCCGCTACTAATTGCGGGATTAATGCAAATGTACCAATCATCGCATCTTGTTCTTTCCCAATAAACGTTCCTCTATGCCCTCCTGCCTCGCTACCTTGCCCGACAATAATATCTACCCCTAACCTAGCAAGTGCTTTCGCTTCCGCTACATGGGTAGCTGTTCCGATAACTTTTATCCCTTCCTTTTTCAAATCATCTATTTCTTCTTTTTCTAACGTTTGAAATGCAAAACTAACGACTGGTACCTTTTCCTCTAATAATACTTGTAATTGTTCTTTATAGCTTTTTGGAAGTTTTAAAGTCTTTTCTTCCTCTATACCTAATTCTCTATTCACTCCACTAAGTAATACTTTCGCCTCGTTTACCTTCTCTTCTTCTATCTGTATCTCTTTCGTTAAAAGTAAATTAACACCGAAAGGCTTATTTGTTAGTTCCCTTATTTTATAAATCGCTTCACGGATTTGTTCTGGGCTCATATACCCTGCTCCAAGCGTACCTAATCCTCCGCTATTACTCACAGCTGCAACAAGTTCTGACGTTGTAATCGCTCCTGCCATACCTGCTTGAATGATCGGATACTTAATTTGTAATATATCTATTACTCGACTTGTAAACATCATTTTCCCTCCTACTTTCCCTATACCTTCTTTATATGACATGCTTTCCCCTTCTTTTACAAGGATTGAACTTTCGCTCAAGCGAATATATTGAAAGAGAAGGAGGCTGAGAACAATGATTTATCCAAATGCTTTGCAAAAAGGTGATACAGTAATGGTTATTGCACCGTCTGGCCCACCAACACTTGAGAATATATTAAACGGTGTGAACGTATTACAAGAGATGGGATTATCCGTAATAATTGGAAAGAGTGTTTATGAAAAATATGGATATTTAGCTGGAAGTGATCAAGTTCGTCTTGATGATATACATGAAGCATTTACAAATACTGAGGTCAAAGCAGTCTTTTGTGCACGAGGTGGTTACGGCAGCGCTCGTCTCCTCCCTTACATTCAATATGAAATCATTCAACGGAATCCAAAGATTTTTTGGGGATATAGCGATATTACGGCTTTACATACTGCCTTTTCACGTTATGCAGAGCTGGTTACTTTTCATGGTCCAATGATTGAAGAATTAGGAAAAGGTATAGATTCTCTCTCCTTATCTTCTTTCAATCAACTATTCCATCCATATTCATCTATCTTATATGCATCAGAATGTATCGTACCTACCTCTCCATGTACAGTTACAGGCACATTAGTTGGAGGGAATTTAACTGTGTTAACAAGTATAATTGGCTCGCCCTATGAGATAAATACGTCAAATAAACTTTTATTGCTTGAAGATATTGGTGAAGAACCGTACCGCATTGACCGGATGTTAAATCAACTACTTTTATCTGGACAGTTTAATGAATGCAGCGGCGTTATTTTTACAAGTTGTCACGACTGCAACCCTTCTAAGCCATCTCAATCATTGCAAACAATATTATATGAATATTTCACGCCATATAATATACCTGTGTTATTCGGTTTACCGATTGGACATATAAGTCCAAATATCGGTATTCCCCTCGGAGCTACAGCAACAATAAATACAACTAACAAAACTGTTTCTATTTCTTCTGGTATAGCCACTCCATGTTCAAATTAAAAAGGAAAAGCTGCTAAGCTTTTCCTTTTACTTATAATAATTAAAGATTCGTCCTGATGCTATCTCTGCAATTTCTTCTGGAATAAATGTTTTACTCATATCTGTTCCAACATTTAATACAGCTGTCGCATCTTTCTCGATGCTACCCAATAATTCTTTTCCACGTATCGTAATAAGGGGTGTACCTTCTGGCAACACATCTTTTACAAATTTCAATTGTGTAAAGAACGGAACGATCCATCTACCCTCTCCTTGGAAATGACGCAAACGAAGTGTTCCTTCCGTTGCCCCGTCTTCTGCTTCAAGTGAACCAGCAACATAAAACTCCGTTGTTAAGAGCAATTCATAAAATTCCTTTTGCTTTTGTTTATCATCTCCTGCTAAAACGAGTACTTCTTCTATTTTCTTTACTGGAATTTGCTCCATATGATGACACCCCTATTTTCAAAATGATTATACTTAGATTATACGAAATATTCTTATTTTTTTCTACATAATTCCACAATTATTTTCTTAAAATAATTTTAAAACACCTTCAGTCGTAACGATTTTGGCAAATTCATCATGTAAGTTTACAAGTGTCATATTGTGAATGTCCTCTGCACTATACTCTGTCCCGTCCAGACCTTTACGATTGAATGTAGCCGTCGCATCGCTCACTAAATACGTTGTAAACCCTAAATTACCTGCCATCCGTGTTGTAGTCTCCACACAATGATTTGTTGTTAATCCTACAATCACTACCGTATTACATTTTTGTTCTCTTAATTGTTCTTCCAAATTTGTCCCAATGAACGCGCTATTAACGGATTTCTGGATTATTATTTCATCTGGCATTGGTTGCACTTCTTCTTTAAAGTTTACCGTTTCCGCATGTTGATAAAACATCGATTGAACATTTTCTTTATTTACATGTTGAATATGAAAAACTGGTAGTTTTCTTTTTCTCCATTCTTCTAACAAACTTTTCATATTTTCTTCCGCCAAAAGGTTATTCCTCACGCCCCAGTATGGTAAGTTGAATGCTTCCTGTACATCAATGATTATAAGTGCTGCTTGATTAAGCATAATATCCTCCTAATTAATTGGGCTGTAATTGAAACAGAAAACCAAGTTGCTGCGAAGCAGTAATAAAACAAATATAGGCACAAAGCTCTACAATTTCTTTTTCAGTCCAATATTGTTTTAATATATGAAACATATTATCATCTATCGCCTTTTGGTCATGAACAAATGCATGTGCAAAAGTAACGGCTACGCTAATTTCTTCTATTTTTTGTATATCATCCGGCTTTCCCTTTGCCATACAGTACGGACATTCATTCCCAAACGCTAATGTTCTTCTTACTTGCTCCTTTAACTCTACGGAAAGGGCCCCTGTACTATACAGTGTATTCTCTAACGTACTCCACGAATTTAATATATCTGGATTATGACCTAATAATTTTTGAAACTTTGTATCTCCTACATTTGATAATGTAATTCTCTCCATCATTTCCCCTCCTATTTCCTTCTTTTTTATTGTAAAATAAATAAAGTTCACTTTACATTTCATATGAATCTTAATTTTAAATTTTTCTTTACAAAAATTATCATTTTACTGGAGGTATATTTACAAATGCAATTAGACCGTGTTGATCGAAAAATTTTAAATGAATTATATAATGATAGCCGCCTTTCGATGCGTGAATTAGCAAAACGAGTAAACTTATCAGCTCCGTCTACTACAGAACGTGTACGTAAACTTGAAAGTGAGGGGATTATTCAAAAATACACAATCGATATCAATTATAAAAAAGCAGGACTTGTTTTAGATTGTATTTTAGAAATCACTTTAAAAAATGGTGATACAACACGTATGCAACAGTTTATTCAGTCTTATCCATCTGCAAGTTTTTGTTACCGAGTAACAGGAAGCTTATGCTACATTGTAAAAATCTCTGTTCCTTCACTCGTTGAACTTGAAGAATTTATCAATGATGTTTCTTCATATGCAACGACAGTTTCTCATATCGTATTATCAGAAGTAGCTCTTACTCCGGACATTGAACATATATTCCCAGAAGTTTAATTCATCTTTATTCACAAAAAGAGTAAAAATCCCTTACATTAAGAATAAAAATGATATATCATGTATTAAAATACATAAAGTTCGAGAAAGGGGCTTTACATTGAAAATCTGGTTTTATGAAAAAACGGCACAATTAGATGACTTGCTTGGTATTTGGGACAATGTTCCGACCATCCCTCGAATTGGTGAAAAAGTTGAACTTCTAAAAACCGTTCGGATCGTTACAGATATTAAATATGTAAAGAACGGTAATAATTTTCGTGTAGAGATTATTACAAATTAAAAAGTAGCTCTTTAGGAGCTACTTTTTAATTATCTATTATGCGCTTTCTTTATAACAATTTTATCTTCTTCTACAGAAACTGTTACATAATCATTTTCTTCTAACCGAAGCTTATTTACAGCTTCATCAGGTAGTTCTACAGCCATCAATCTATCTGTTACTATCACTTGACTATATATTTCATTTCCTTCTGATGTATTCACTACTTTTTCTTCATTTATGAAACGAATCGGTGGCACACCAACTTCTTTTACTGTACGCCATTGTTTCCAAATGTAAGGGATTAACCAAAGTAACCCGACGACCGTAAGCCCAATGCCGATCCATAAATTACTTTGTGCTTGTAATTCCGTAATCGAGATTGCGTCACTTCCCTCTCCACCTACAAATTGCATACTCGTTGCAATCAAATTATTTAGAGCATGCACAGCAATATTCGTCCATATATTTTTTGTCTTTATGTATAGAAGGCACATAATAACACCGAACATGAAAGCACCGATAACATCAAAATGTCCTAGTCCAAAAATAAGAGAGGATATAATAACCGCTCGTTTAATCCCCCATTTGTACGCCATTCGCTGCAAGAAAAAACCTCTAAAAATAACCTCTTCCATTATTGGGGCTAATACACATGCTGAAATGAAAGTAAATATCGTCATGTATATGTTACTCGTATTAATTACATTTCCATCTTCTAACATGGTAACTAAGAAATTAGGTAAAGTATGTGCTAAAATATAAAATTGAATTTGGGATATACCGACTGCAAAAATCATTCCCATGATCGTTGCTAATACAATTAACCCCCAATGTAAACGTCCAGGCTTATCAAAAAAGCTTTTAAAAACAACATTATTTTTACTTGTTTTTAAATATAGCCACAATAGTGGAAATGCAAAAAATATTGATATTTGTGACAGTAACTCTATCGTATTGTCAGAAGCACCTGATAACCTTAATGGAATCATCGTCAGGAACATCCCTATAATCATCCATCCAAAAAAACTACGTAGCCTTATACGTGAAAATGCATGTTGCATATGGAACACCTCCAGAGATGATATAAAGTGAAACTTTATTCAGTATTTTATGGGTAGCCCTTCTCCACAAATGGCCGGATAACTAAATTATAATATGAATATAGTTGAAAATCTCCCTATTTTTCTCACTTTATTCCGAATAATATACGTATTAAATTATATAATAACGATCCTATTTGATATACCATATCAATGTTCTTCAACTTAGTTACAATTATGTTCCTAAGTAAATATGTATCTGCCACACTTAAAAGCTACATAAATCAAAAAAGCTGGTTAATAAAAATCCCCGTTAACACGGGGATTTTTTCGATTATAATACGTCACGTTTTTGGAATAATACACTTGATGCTACAAGTAATACAGCAAAGTATGCAACTACAAGTAATAATGAAGTTGTAAACGTAAATTCTGTAAATGGTGGTTCTACTCCGCCACTTACTAATTTATTGCTGTCGTACACACTTAAATTTAAATGCGAGAATACAACAAACTTTGCAACACCTTTAGCAAACATCATAAGCACCATTGTAATTGCACTTTGTAAGAAGAATAAGAACAACGAAATAATTAATGGTAATACAGAATTTCTAAATACATTAGCTAAGCAAAATGAAAGAGTTGCAAAGAAGAACGGTGAAAGTACTTGATATAAAATGGACTTCATTACGATTCCTAACGTTACTCCTGTTTTACTACCATCCATTACAATCCCGCCAATAATCATTGAGATTAACGTGCTAGCAAATATGATAAATAATATAGTAAGTAAAACTGTAATATATTTAGAGAACAAAACTGTAATTCGTTTTCTCGGACGGATTAATAACTGCTTAATTGTACCTTTTTGGAACTCATCAGTAATTGTACGAGACGCAATCGTAATTCCAAAAATTGTTGCAAATAAGGTAATTAAACCAATCTCTGAACTTACAAAATCTAAATATGATCCTTTAAACTCATTTCCTCCTCCCCATTTCAGCATCGCTAAAACTCCCAAAATCTCCAATGCTGCAATTACACCTATTAAAATGTACATACCTTTTTTCGCATGTAACTTTAAAAATTCATTTTGAATTAATTTAAACATTACGCTTTCACTCCCCCTGTAATCGCTAAGAACTCATCCTCTAACGTTTTATTTTGAACAGTAACACCATATACGAGTACATCAGCATTCACTAACTGTTTTACAATTTGCGGAATCTCTTCTTTCATTACAGATGCCACAGCTACATTTCCTTGTACTTTACCTTTAATAATTTCGTTCGCTTTTTGAACTTGATCTACTTCAAATGCAACTACAACTGTTTCATCATGCTTCGCTTGTTCATGTAAGTTATACTCTTGTACAAACTCACCTTGCTTTATAATAACTACACGATCACACATTAATTCAATTTCACTTAATAAATGACTTGATACAATGACTGCAATATTTTCTTCTTTCGCTAATCGTTGTAAATAATCACGAATTTGGCGAATACCAGCTGGATCTAATCCATTTGTCGGTTCATCTAAAATTAAGATTTTCGGCTGATGAAGTAACGCCTGCGCAATTCCTAAACGCTGTTTCATACCAAGTGAGTATGTTTTCACCTTTTTATGAATCGCATGCTCTAATTCAACAAGCTTTACAATTTCAGCGATGCGCTCTTTACTAATTGGGGTAATCGCCATGTTCGCAAAATGCTTTAAATTTTGCATTCCAGTCATATAATCATATAGCTCGGGATTTTCTACAATCGCTCCAATTTGCTCTAGCGCCTTTTCACGCTCTGTGCGAATACTATGACCACAAATTGTAATATCGCCTTCTGTCATAGAAATAAGACCTGTCATCATACGAATTGTCGTCGTCTTACCGCTACCGTTCGGTCCAAGGAATCCGTATACCTCTCCTTCACGAACCTCAAATGATAAGCCCCGAATAATTTCTGTTCTACCGATTTTTTTTCGGACATTTTCTAATTTCACTACTACATTTCCCAATGATGATTCCTCCTTTAAACTTCTAGTTTTTTGTCGATGATGCGACCTGTAACTACTAATAATATAATTGTTAATAAACAGTTAAAACATAGATTTAAAACTGTAATATCTGTACCAGAATAAAATGATGTATTTAAAAAGCCGTTTTGATCTATAAATCCAATATTATTTATGGCAAACACATACTTTTCTATTTGCTGAAAGATATACGTTATTCCCCCATTAAATGCGATAAAAACAACGAATAAGATTACGCAAACAATCTTACTCATCGATGATTTCACATTGAATAGCTTCGTAATTACGATAATTAAATAAATAGAAACTAGCATATTAACAAAATCTAGTCCCCATAAGAAAATAGATAACATATGATGTAATAATCCATAATCATATAAACTGTGGATTGCTTGCTGAACACCTAAATCTGTTTTTCCATTATAAATATTTAAAGAAAAATAGTATAGAAAAATGATTCCTATTCCTAGCAAAATCATAAAGAGTAGTACACAAAATAAAACATTTGCACATATATACTTTTGTGCTGAAATAGAAGTACAACGTAGCATAGAGTTTTTTAGCATTTTTCGAAAAGACGATATACCTGTTAGAAGAATTGCGAATCCATTTATACCTAGTACGATAAAAAATATAATAATGATTATATCTTGCCTACCTGAAATTCTAGCTCCTGAAACTCCTTTCATGTTAAATAAAAGAATTAATGAAACTGTAATAAATCCGAAGTAAATAATGGCTATTTTTCTCTTATTACAATTATACAGATAAAGAAAAAGCTGACTCATTTCTCATAGGCCTCCTTAAACAGCTCATGTACTGCTTTCCCCTTTTGAAATCGTAGTTCTTCCACATTTTCATGCAATATTATTTCTCCATCTTTCAAAAAGATTACTTCATCAAATATATTTTCGATTTCTCTTATTAAATGAGTTGATATAAGCAGCGTACAATCTTCACGATAAAATTTAAGGATTAGCTCAAGTACATGCTCCCTAGAAACGAGATCAATCCCGCCAAGCGGTTCATCCAGTACGTATAACTTCGCTTTTCGAGAAAATGTTAAAATAATTTGCAGCTTCTCAATCATCCCTTTTGACAATGCTTTAATTTTTTCTTCTAACGGTATTTTGAATTCCACAATCGTATCTACTGCTTTTTGAATATCGAAGTCTTTATAAAAATCTCTATAGAAAAATAAAGCATCTTTTACAGTCATCCAATCATCAAAGACTGGCTTATCGGACATAAATGAAACGATTTTTTTCGTCTCTAATCCTACCTTTTTACCATCTATTGTAATACTACCTTCAGAAGGGTGCTGCAAGCCTGCAATCATTTTCAATAACGTCGTTTTCCCGCTCCCGTTATCTCCAACAAGCCCAACGATTTTCCCTTCTGTAATCTCTATGTTTAATTCCCGGATTACTGCTTTCAATCCGTATCGCTTCCATAGATTTTCTATTTTTAATAGCTCTGTCATTCGTTCTCCTCCCTTTTCTTATTTAATGAAGAACTAAGAATTGAAAGAATTTCTTCTTCTGAAAAACCTAAATTGTCCATTCCATTTATAAAAGAATGAAGCAATTCTTTCGCCATATCTTTTCGCAGCTCCATAATTTTCTCCCCTTCATTCGTTACATATCGCCCCATTCCTCTACGTGTTACAACAACTCCATCCCGCTCTAACTCTTGAAATGTACGTTGAATCGTATTTGGATTTACTTGTAAATCACTCGCTAATTCACGTACGGAGGGAATTTTATCGCCAGGCAATAAATGACCCGTTACAATTTCTTTCTTTATGTATTCCATTACCTGAATGTAAATTGGTGTATTTGGAGAAAACTCAATTTTCATTTCTCCCCTCCTGTCTTAGTGTGTTAGTTAAATAGTACACCAAGACAAATTACATGTAAATACTTACAACAAAAAATGTAATAAAAAGGCAGTGTAACTTTTCGTTACACTGCCTTCCTGTAATAACATACAGGTAAATCTATTCTAATTATAGTTTCAATCGTTTGAATTCACATATAACCTTATACAAAATTTATTTTACTTTTACTTGAGTTAGCACAGATTTAAACGTATTAATAACTGTATCTACTTCTTCATAACTAATTGTAAGGGATGGTTCAATACGAATAGTTTTTGAATTAATTAATGTTCCCGCAACAAGAATGCCTTGATCAAACATCGCCTTTGACACTTCATAACCAATCTCGTCTTTATGGAATTCAATCCCAATCATTAAACCTTGACCACGAATTTCAAAGATTTTATCTTCGTGTCCTTCTGCTGCTTGTTTCAATCCATTTAAGAAATACTCTCCAACTTCCATCGCTCGTTCCGGTAATTTCTCTCCCAATAAAACATGGATTGTTGCAATTGCAGCAGCACATGCAAGTGGATTTCCTCCAAATGTTGTTGTATGCATAAATGGATTTTCAAACCAACTTTTGAATACTGTTTCTTTCGCAACAATAGCTCCCGCTGGCATTACACCTCCACCAAACGCCTTCGCAAGACAAATAATATCCGGCACGACATCATATAATTCTGCAGCAAACATTTTTCCTGTACGTCCCATTCCAGTTTGTACTTCATCAAAAATAAGGAGTGATCCAAACTCATCACAAAGCTCTCGTACTTGTTTCAAATAATTTTCTGGAGGTAAAATAATACCGCCCTCTCCTTGAATTGGTTCTAAAATAACTGCTGCAACATCTTCTCCCACTAATGCACATGTCTCAAATGTTTTTCTCATCATATCAATATCGCCAAACGGAACATGACGGAAACCCGGAATTAATGGTAAAAATGGCTTACGGAACATTCCTTTTGCCGTCCCAGATAAAGCACCAAGGCTCTTACCATGGAAAGCACGCGTTGTAGCAATGAAAGTTGTTCGTTCACTATACATTTTTGCTAGTTTTAATGCTGCCTCTACGCTTTCTGTTCCACTATTTGTGAAGAAGGCATATTTCAAATCACCAGGTGTAATATCCGCTAAAATCTTTGCAAGCATTGCTCGAAGTGGATCTAGTAAATCCTGACTGTGCAATGCTTGACGCTTTAATTGATCCGTTACAGCTTTTACCACTTTCGGATTACGGTGACCAACATTATAAATTCCAAATCCACCTAAACAGTCAATATACTTTTTACCATTAATATCCATGAAGCAAGATCCTTCATCTGACCATTCTACTGCTGCAAATTGTCCATCTTTTGTTACTGTTTTTCTATAAGCAAGAAAACCAGGGTTTACATGCTCTCTAAATCCATCTACTGTTTCTTTTTGAATCCAGTTTGCCTCTTCTTCAGTAACCTTTTCTTTTTCAATTAACTGTAGTACTTTCGTAATATACTCATTTACATTTGATTCTTTCTCATTCAATTTATTTTTCACGTTCGTTTCCATCTAATTCACCTCTACATTTTTTTTATTTGCAAACCAACCAATAGGTTCTACTTCTAGATTTATATTAATCTGCTTAATCTCTTGAAATTCTTCTAAACCAAACGTTCCTAGACTACGACCTATACCACTTTGCTTATATCCGCCCCAAGGCGCCTCATTGTATGTTGGATGATAGCTATTAATCCACGTAATTCCTGCGCGAAGTTTGCGAATCACACGCATTGCTTTTGCACCATCGACTGTAAATACTCCTCCAGCCAAACCATAGTCTGTACCGTTTGCCAACTCAATTGCTTCCTGTTCGTCTTTAAACTTTTGAATTACTACAACAGGACCGAAGATTTCTTCCTGGACAATGCGCATATCAGGTTTTACATTGACAAAGACTGTTGGTTCAATAAAGAAACCATCACCTTTTCCATCCTCCATTATTCGTCTACCTCCGCAAGCAACGTTTGCACCTTCGTCTTTCCCAATTTCAATATAGCGTAATACTTTTTCCATATGTTCTTGACTTACAAGTGGCCCCATTTCTGATTCTGGATTATCACCAGGTCCAACGTTAATTTGCTGTGCTCGCTCTACAAAACTATTAACAAATTTATCATAAATATTTTCTTCGACAAGGATTCTTGATCCAGCTGAACATACTTGTCCGCTACCTGCATAAATACCGAATAGAGCATAATCAATAGCGGTCTCAAAATCTGCATCTGCAAAAATAATATTTGGAGATTTCCCTCCAAGTTCTAACGAAATCTTTTTCATATTATCTGCCGCTGTTCTCATAATGTGCTTACCTGTTTTTGTTCCACCTGTAAAGGAAATCATGTCCACTTTATTACTCGCTGCAATTTCATTTCCTACTATTGGACCGGCCCCCATTACCATATTGGCAACACCTTTTGGTAGCCCTACTTTTTCAAGGATTTCGAATAGCTTTGTTGCAGTGATTGGTGTCACTTCAGAAGGTTTAAACACAATTGTATTTCCAGCTGCTAAAGCAGGTGCAATTTTCCATACACTCATCAATAGCGGATAATTCCATGGAACAATTAATCCACAAACACCAACTGGCTCTCTTACAACCATCGCTTGCATCGGATCGGCTACATGATATGTTTGACCATCTGGCTTTGTAATCAATCCGGCATAATAGCGAAAACAAGCCGCTGCATCTCCAATATCTCCTTCTGCCTCACGGTACGTTTTTCCATTATCCATTGTTTCAAGGTATACTAATTCTTCCATATTTTTATCAATTTCATCTGCTATTTTAAATAAATATGATGCCCTTTCAGCAGTGGATGTTGCTGACCAAATTCCGCTATCGAAAGCCGTTCTTGCCACTTCTATCGCGTATTTTGCATCCTCAATCGTTCCCTCAGGTGCATATGCTATACCCTTGCCATTCGCAGGGTTAATAATCGTTCTTTTTTCTTGATCACTAGAGTCTCTCCATTCACCGTTTACATACATTTTTAAATCTAGCACTATATTGAATCCCCCTTCATCGATCATTTATATATTTATAAGCAATTTTCATGCCAATCTTTAAAATCCAAAGGAATCATACATAAACTGACTATTTTCTTAAAAACAATAAACAATTTATGCACTCTCGCATACACTATTCCATTTTGCATAAAACGGAATGTTAATCATTTCCGCTACCGCCTTCACCACTCGGGACTTGACTCCTAGAGAATATGTACATGCTGAGCGCACACAAAAAGGAGAAGTCTATGTGACCTTCTCCTTTTTTAGGAATAAGAGATGATATCAGCCGCTATCCCTTTTTCACTAACAATCTTTTGATATTTACGACTCACTGAAGATTGGCTGATTCCAAGAGCTTTTGCAGCCTTAGTCGTTGTTTTGTACTGCTTCATTGCAAGTAAAATCAATTGTTCTTCTACAGAATGTAGTGCTTCTTGTAATGGTAATACTCTTGTAATAGCTGGTTTTGATTTTTTAAAGTCATAACCAGTTGTTAAAAACTTACTAACAAACTCCGCTTCAATTACTGGATCATCTGCTGATACTACTAAACGTTCAATCATATTTTGTAATTCACGTACATTTCCTGGCCATGAGTAAAACTCTAGTAAGCTAAGCGCATCTGGAGTTAAATGATAATTTTTATTATATTTTTCATTTAACTGTTGCAAGAAATGAAAGGCAAGTACTGGAACATCTTCCATTCGCTCTCGTAGAGGAGGCACTCGCAACGGAATTACATTTAGCCGATAAAACAAATCTTCACGGAATGTTCCAGATTCCACCATCTTTTCAAGACTCTTATTTGTAGCAGCAATAATTTGTACATTTATTTTCGTAGGGATTGTACTTCCAATAGGAATTACTTCTTGTTCCTGTAGGACTCTAAGCAATTTCACTTGCAAATGTAAAGGCATTTCTCCAATTTCATCTAAAAATAAAATACCTTGATCCGCCCGCTTAAAATATCCTTCTTTTCCATTTTTATCGGCTCCTGTAAAAGCACCTTTCGTATAACCAAATAGTTCACTTTCTAACAAAGTTTCTGGAATTGCACCACAATTTAATTTTAAAAATGGCTTTGAAGATCGGTTTCCAAGTTGATGAATTGCCTGAGCAATTACTTCTTTTCCGACGCCAGATTCTCCAGAAATAAGAACATTGGAAGAAAAATCTGCTATTTTTTTAGCTTGGTTAATAATTTGCTCCATTTTCGGACTACAGTAAATAAGCTTCTTAAGAAAACGATCTTTATTTTTAAAGTCATCTAACTCCTTCTTATATTGCTCTGATATCTTCTTTATTTCATGTAATTCCGTCTTCAATCTCGTTGCTTCGGTAATATCCCTTGAGGCAATAATAATACGATGAAGCTCTCCGTTTTCATTAAATACAGGGTTTCCCACTGCTAATATTTTTCTTCCGCTTTTTGTTTCTTGTACAACTGATACCTTTTTTTGTTTTTCCAACACTAATCGCGTAACAGAAGGACTGAATAATCCTTTATTTTCTAATTCTAAAAGATTTTTTCCTAAAAGGTCTTTCAAACTACTCCCCCAAAAATCATTGATAACAGTTTCACTATAACGAATTAATTCCCCTTTATGATTAACAACTAATATTTCATCATAAATACTAGACAAGATTGCATGTAAATCTTCATTTAAATCCTTTATATATTCAATTTCCATCGCCATGTCCTCGACCATCGGCAAATCTTGCACAATAATAACCATTCCTTCAATACTTTGATCAAAGTTTGGAATTGGACTATAGTCAACTAATACACCCATCTCATTTGTGATTTGTAATTGATTCAAGATCGTTTTTCCCGTTGTAAATACGTTATTAATGTGCTCTTCGTTAAAAATCAGTTTTGCTGGTACATTCATAACTTTTTCAGGAGTCGATTTAATCATCTTCAAACCAGACTCATTGCAATTTACAATTTTCTTTTCACGATCTACTACAAAAATCCCCATTGGAATAGACGTTAAAATAATTTTTAATATATCAACACTCTGATTTTCTTGTTTAAATAGTTCTGCAAAAACATCCTCTCTTCTTATATATCCTGTTAGCTCATCCATTTCATTTTTTACTATTGCAATCGGCGCTCCAATAATTTGAAAAAGAGCTGTTAAAGAAATATCTTTACTAAGATGACATATTGTATCTAGTGAAACAGCATTTGAAAGTAATAGCTTAGAAGTTAATTCCTTACTATTTGATAGCAGATCCTTCACATGAACGTATGCAAATAATTTCTCTTCTCTTTTTAAAAATAGAAAAGATTCTTTTATATTTTCAACATCTATATTCCATTCCTTTTCAGATTGATCGATAGGTAGAGAAACAATAGGTCTAATTTTTTTATGAGCAATGGAAAACATGCTGCTATTCCTCCTTTGAACTATATAATTTGTATTGTATCATTAAATACAGATTTTTTTAATTAATCTGAAAATAAAACGTTTTTTTCTTTACTTAATAAAAAAAGGAAGATGAACGCCTCCATCTTCCTCATTGTTCTATCATTAATCACTACCACTAACGAAAAGGTCTTCTTGAATATAAGCTAATACCATACCTGGAATTACTTTATCTCCCGCTTCTACTTCTAAAGATTGAACTTCTCCACTACATCCCATCTTAATTACTTCCAGTTTACCATTCATATCTTTAATAGCGAATAATGGCTCCCATTCATAAATTCGAGAATCCTTATCGATAGACACTTTTTCAATTATTCCATAACACGGACTCGTAATAATATCATAATACATAATCAATCATCCCTTTCTTTTATTCTATTAATATTGTTCTTCTAACCTTTGTGACTGAAAACACCCCGCTTTTATATTTTTACTAATTGTACAAAGCAATAATTGTGCCAAATGAAAATACTATATTGATCATCATTTCTCAGCCATACTCCCTAGACTTGCCTCTCTTCCTTATGAACCGTTGAATGAATTATGCAATACTGCATGGTTACCCAATCTTCAAAGAAAAAAACATCGGATCCATTCCCGATGTCTTTTTCTTTTTTATCCCGCTATTTGTGGGCAGTAAAACTCCCACCTCAAAATTCGGCTGGAGCAAAGAAGTTAGGTGGGAGCCCCGCTGCCCGTAAACGCCCGATTGGTGAGGGCTAATAATCGGAGGGGGATGAACACCCCCCCACTGATTATAGTTTCACTTTATATTTCCTGTGCTTCTTCAAAATGCATTTGCGGAGGAGCTGAACGGAACATATTTGTAACATATAGAAGGTACCCAATTCCAATAGCAGCCCAGCAAAGTCCCAAAATAAGTGAATGGATATTGAGATTAAACCATAGTACGGCTACAGTAGCAGCACCCAAAATAGGCATAACTAAGTAATTTAAGAAATCTTTTATCGTCTTATATCTTTTTTGCTTGATTATATAGTAAGAAATTACAGACAAATTAACAAATGTAAATGCAATAAGCGCTCCAAAGTTAATAAGAGATGCTGCTGTTTCTAAATCAATGAATATAGCGAAGAGCGAAATAATTCCTACAAAAATAATATTATATACTGGGGTTCTCCAGCGAGGATGAATGTATCCGAATATTTTCTTCGGAATTACATTATCTCGCCCCATTACGTATAATAACCTGGATACACTTGTATGAGAAGCTAAACCGGACGCAAGTGTCCCCATAAGGGTTCCTACTAAAAAGAAAGCTTGAAATAATTTCCCGCCAACATATAGTGCAATTTCTGGAGATGCTGATTCTTGATTTTTAAATACAGATGTATCTGGAAACATAGATTGTGTAAAATACGTAGTAGTAATGAATAAAACTCCGCCGATTAAAGCAGTAAGAAAAATAGCTCGAGGAATTGTTTTCTTCGCGTTTGGTGTCTCTTCTGAAAATGTAGTTACTGCATCAAAACCTAAAAACGAGAAACAAAGAATTGTCGCACCTGCAACTAACGGTGATATTTGTATATCTGATTGAAAAAACGGCTGAATGGAAAAGATTTCTCCTGTTCCCTCTCCCGATAATAAACCTTTTATAACTAGAAAAACAAACACGGCCATTACTAACACCTGAAATATTACTAAGAAAGTATTGAAATTAGCAGTAGCATTTACGCTAATCATGTTTATTAATGTAATCAGGAGAACAAAGCCAATGACCCATACCCAATTAGGAACACTTGGGAAAAATGCTGACATATAAATTCTCGTTAATAGTGCGTTCACCATTGGTAGAAACAAATAATCCAATAATGCGGACCATCCAACAAGAAACCCAAGCCTTGCACTAATTGTCTTCTGTGTATACGTATAAGCAGATCCTGCCGTAGGAAAAACCTTTACCATTTTGCCGTAGCTTGCAGCGGTAAACAACATCCCTGCTAATGCAATAAGATAAGCTCCTGGAACATGACCACCCGTTTTTTCAGAAACGATTCCAAATGTATCAAACCCAACCATCGGTGTCATATACCCGACCCCTAGCATAACAATTGACCAAAGCCCTAATGAACGTTTTAAACCAACTACTTTTCCCACCTATCATTCCTCCTACTTTCTCTATCTAATTTCCATTTAAAAATCGACAGTTAAAAGGAAGCGTTTTCAAATGACTATATATCACACCGCATATTACCTCCCTTTTTGTTACTTTTTAAATATTCATGCAATTTTTAAGCCAAAATTTCTAGCATTTGAAAATTCAATACTAAAAAGAACGTATAGGTGGAGTTGGTCCTCATTTCTTCTCATTTTTTATTCATTTTGACATAAGTTATTCAATCTCTCATACGACTAAATATGAAAAATAAAACTTTAATCCTTGTTTTTTCATTCTCACTTCCTCAAAAATTGGGCTTTTACAAGATTAAAATATTTCCATGAAATAATAACATTATGTAAACTATTCATAGCAAAAAAGCTGTCTTTTCTATAAAGACAGCTTTTTCTATAACACTATATTAAAAATTGAATACGAAGTCATCGTCTGCTAACTTTTCAACATTCGTTGCTTTTACGTAACCATTTCCTTTTACAGAGAAGAAGTCATGGTTTTTCGTATCTGTACGTAAACCATTTAAAACGATTGGGTTAATTTCTTCTTCCTCAAACTTCGGCTCAAGTCCTAAGTTCATAAGTCCTTTATTCGCATTGTAACGAACGAAACGATTTACATCCTCTACAAGACCGATAGAAGTGTAAATTTCTTCTGTATATGCCAATTCAATTTCATACAGTTCCATTAATAACTCTTGCGTTTCCGTTTGTACTTCTTGTTGCTCTTCTGCAGAAAGTTCTGTGAAGATTTGTTGTGCTAAAATACCAACGAATACGCCGTGAATTGACTCGTCACGAATTATTAAGTTAATAATCTCACCACTTGCCGTCAATTTACCTTGACCCGCTAAGTAAAGTGGATAGAAGAATCCACTATAGAATAAGTAACTTTCTAAGAACACACTTGCTACCATTGCCATGTATAACTCTTTTTTCGTTACTTCAGGCTTTAATAAGCGACGATAGTAACTAGTAACAATACCAGCTTTTTTCTCAAGTAATGGATGGTTATCTACCCATTCAAAAATATCATCAATTTCTTCTTCAGTAGCTAACGTTGTGAAAATATGGCTGTAACTCTTCGCATGTACTTCTTCCATAGCGCCCATGAAAGCTAATACACTTTTCGCTTGTAAATTTTCAAGATGAACAAGTACAAGTGGCATCCCTTCGCCACCTTGTTTCGTATCTAAAAGTGTTAAACCACCTAATACACGCTTATAAGCAATTTGCTCTTCTTTTGATAATTGTGCCCAAGTATTTTTGTCAGAAGACACTGCGATTTCTTCTTCTGTCCAAAACTGAGCGATGTTTTGCTTCCAAAACATTAAACTAAAATCATCTTCTTTTTTGTTCCAGTTTACCGCACGCATTAAATCGCCCCTTCTCTAAATAAACATAAAAAATTGATAACTAAGCATGAGCAGGGTTCAGAAAAACCCTGCTCATAATGTCTCACTTTTTATATTAAACGGTACAAGCCACGCACTCTTCCACGCTTAATTTACGTGTTCTCGTATAATAAAGACTCTTCAAGCCTTTTTTATGTGCATAAATGTAGTAACGTGCTAACTCACGTGTTGAAATATCACTATTAACATAAAGAATGGTACTAATTCCTTGGTCAATATGTTCTTGAACTTCTGCGATTAAATCAATTAATTTAAACTGATTCATATCGTAAGAAGATTTATAGTACCAGAACGTATCTTTTGATAAATACGGCATTGGATAATATGTTGTCGCATTCGCATACGTTCTTGATTCAATTTGATTTACGATTGGCATTACGCTTGAAGTTGCATTTTGAACGTAACTAATCGATTGTGTCGGAGCGATTGCAAGACGATATGAGTTGTATAAACCATTCTTCTGTACTTGCTCTTTTAAACTTGTCCAATCTTCTTTTGTTGGAATATGAATTCCTTCAAATAATTGCTGAACTGTTCCAGTTACTGGGCTGTAATCTGTCGTTTCATACTTTTCAAAGTATGTGCCGTTTGCATAATCAGACTTATCGAAGTCTTTAAATGTTTCGCCTTTTTCTTTAGCGATCTCCATACTTTTCTCAATCGAGTAGTAATTTAACATCATAAAGAATGTACGAGCGAATTCTTTCGCTTCAGCACTTTCATAAGCGATTTTATTTTTTGCTAAATATCCATGTAAGTTCATTGCTCCAAGTCCAACTGAATGAAGCTCATCATTTGCTTTTTTCACAGTTGGGGCATTCGGAATGATCGTCATATCAGAAACAGCTGTTAAAGCTTCCATTCCCGCATGAACTGCTTCACGAATTTCTTTATTTTCCATTACGTTTACGATATTTAACGATCCTAAGTTACAGTTAATATCACGGCGGATAATGTCTTCTGTACCGTAATCATTTATTTCAGAAGTTTCTTGTAGCTGGAAGATTTCTGTACATAAGTTCGACATCTTCACAGTTCCAATATCCTTCAGTGGATGCTGGTTATTTGCATTTGATTTAAACATTAAGTATGGGTAACCAGACTCAAGCTGAATCATAGCAATTTTAATCAGCATATCACGCGCACTAATATCTAATGGCTTCTTCTTCACTTTCGGATTGCCCATTAATTCATCGTACATTTCGTCGATATCTATATCATCTAAATGTTTTCCGTACTCTTTAAATACTGTATAAGGCGCGAAAACATGGAAAGGTTCGTTTTTCTCAGCAAGTTCAAAGAACTTACTTGGAACGATAATTCCGATTGATAGAGACTGAATACGGCTCTTCTCATCGGCATTGATTTTTTTAGTATCAAGGAATTCAATAATATCCCAATGGAAAATGTTTAAGTATACTGCACCTGCACCTTTTCGTTGCATATTGTTACTCCATATCGTCAAAACGTATGGGGGATAGTCATTTCTGCTATCCTCTCTATATCGCTATAGAGTTCAGACCATATCTTCTTCTCGCCAAATTCTTCATTTAACCATTTATCATATGTTTGATGCACATGAATATGGCATAAACTATAATAACTGTATACACCCTTTGAATTTGGTTGTTTTGAGAAGCCAGGTTCGAGCTACTTAGTCACCTACATAGCCACTTGGTCGTTGAACCTTCTCCTTATCTAATAAATTTAGGAGCTCGGCTGCTGATTTCCTGCAATCTTGGATTTTCAGGGTTCGCTACGTAATTTCTTCGTAGTATCCTACCTTGATATACTCAGGCGTTCCAGCAATTGACCTGGTTTTATAGTTGAGCCATAAAGTTAACCCAACTGATTCGCATACGAAAACGAATCTTCAAGTAATTTCATAACAGGTACTACACCACTTGCGGCGTTATCAATACCTTTAATTTGCTCACCACGTGCACGTAGCTTAGATAAGTTTAAAGCTACTCCACCACCGATTTTCGATAATTGCATTGCAGTATTAATGTTAAAGCCGATTGAATTTAAGCTATCATCCATTTCTAACAAGAAACAAGACACCATTTCTCCTCTTCTGCTTCGTCCCGCATTTAAAAAGGTTGGTGTCGCTGGTTGGTAGTTTTGTTTTACAATCATGCTTGCGAAGTGTTTTGCCTTCGCAACATCACCGCGTCCTAAGTATAATGACACAATTGCTACACGATCTTCATAGCTTTCTAAGTATTGTTTTTGATCATTCGTTTTTAACGCATAATCTTTATAGAACTTAGATGCTGCCATATAAGATTGGAACTCGAAGTTTTCACCATAAGCGATGTTATAAACTCCTTCTACTTCCTCCAAGCTATACTCGTCCAGAACGTTGTAATAGTAATCATGTTCTTTCATATACTCCATTCGCTCTGCCACGCTATTAAAATGAACGGTATTCTCTCTAGCTTCTTCCATAAAGACTTCTAATGCCTCTTTATCTTTATGAAGCTGATAAAAACCGTCCTGCATTTGCGTGATTTCATTATTCAGTTCAATGTGTCGCAATCTCCCGCACCCTTTCTTTAAAATATTCTACATCATTATTTGTTCCAGATAACTCAAATTTTGATACAATAGGCACTTCATATTTAGTAGAGATTTTGTCAGCACTTGCACCAAACATGTCTCCCCAATTACGATTGCCACTTGCAGATACGCCTTTTAATTTTTCATTATTGCGTTCTAAAAAGTCTAAAACACGTTCCGGTACATTTCCAAAACCTGTTGTATACGTAATAAGAATAAAGTCTTCATCTAATACTAGAGCTTCATCAATTTGAACGGCCGGCATATTTAATTTGTGAATGAAACGCTTCACGTTTCCTGTCATAGAATCATATGCAACTAACATTTCCGACCCTCCCTCTCCAATCTATATTCTCTGTATGTCGTTTCTTGATTTCTCTATATATTGTATTACGTTTCAAAATAAGACACAAGATATATGTATAAATTCTTTCTTTTTTTAAATTTTACTTTTCGACATGACCGTCGATTTTTTTCAATACAAAGACTATGAAACAACATTCTAAAACTCATGTCAATAAAGTGCTTTTCAAAAAAGTTGTCAACGAATTTAACCTTATTTTTAAAAAAGTTACCAATATTTTTTGTCATAAAACAGTAAATGCTGGAGTAATATATTTCTCCAGCATCACGCAAAAAAGAACAGATATTAAACGATAATCTGTTCTAACAAACGATTACATTTATCAATTTTACTTTATTAAATATTATACATATTCTTTCGTTCCTCGTTACATACTAAAAGATAACTATTATAGAAAAAGATTATTATTATGGAACTTCAATTTATTTATGAAAAAAATTATTCAGGGTGCTCAATACGCAAAATATCTCTTACAAATATATGATGTGGATTCTCATCTTTATCGAGCATTGTACATATAGGAGCTTCTTCATCAAAGTATACGATCATTCCTTCTACGTACTGATATGTATGTTGAACTTGTACCGTTACTTTAATTTCTACTGCTTGTTCATACGCCATTTTTATTTTCTGAAGCATTTTTGCTGAACATTTTCGTTTCTCTGGATACATAACCATTCCCATAAACCTATTCCCAGCTCTATCTTTCCACATATAATCCCAATGTGGCAATATGCCTTGTTTAAAATCCCCCATAATTCTCCTCTCCTTTATCTTCTATTTATGAACGTGGTGTTTCTGAATATGTATAAATTACCTGTCCACCGCGCTGTGCGTTCCCGATAATATGTTTAAAATCTTCTCGATTCACAACAACTTCTCTGAACGTATAAAATACATCTTTCTTCGCAACATACTCCTTTATTTCATCATTTTTCAGCTGATCCAAAATTGTATTTGCTAATTGTTTATCCATGTATTTCACCTCTCTGCAATATTTTATTCTATCGCATCTTCTATAGGTCCACAACGGTAAAATTATCCCGTTACTATTATGTAATTCACTTTCATTATTTTTATATCTATATCACTTTATTATATTCGCACTAAATATCATATACTAACATAGCTACTTCTCTATATCAAACTTTTTGATGCCCTATATAACAAAGTTCCAAATCACTGTTTGATATTTTATTTTATGCTACAATATACATTTAGAACTAGGAGGGATACTATGATTCGGAAAGCAAAAAAGACAGATGCGGTAGAAGTAGCACCTTTATTGTATAACGCTCTGCACGAAATTGCTGAAAAAATCACAGGTAGCACAGTTGAAGCAAAAGTAATACTAGGACTTGAAACATGGTTCGTAAAAGAAAATAATCGATTGAGCTATGAAAACTGTTTAGTGGCTGAACAAGGTGGAAAGGTAGTTGGGGTTATTGTCGTTTATCACGGTAGTGACGCTGAACAACTTGATGCACCAATCCTACACTACTTAAGAGAACTACATGAAGACGAATCCATTACGTTAGAAAAAGAAGCTGAACTTGATGAGTATTATATTGACACGTTGTCAGTTTCAAGTATGTACAGTGGACGTGGTATTGGCTCTAAATTAATCGATGCAGCTGAACTTCATGCAACTGAAAAAGGGCATGAAAAAATCGCCTTACTTGTTAATTTAGAAAACAAACGCGCTTTTTCACTATATGAAAAGCTTGGTTTCAAAGAAGATAAAACCGTTATGCTCGTCGGTGAACCGTATGCCCATCTAATAAAACCATTACGGTCATTGGTTTCTATATCTTAAAAGGACAATTCTTTTTTACTTGTTATGCAGAGAAAGAGGCTGCCAAAGGGACAGCCTCTTTTAAATTAATTTTGTATTTAATACATTTCCATCCATCGCCTCATGAAATGTATACGTTGTACATCCCCATGGCTTCCTATGGAAAATAGGCGAACCAGACCACCCCATTGCCCTCAGTTCAGTCCCAATCATCGCATTAAAATAACTATGACCTACAAGGGCAATATGTCCATGTACGAGCGCATAGCGGTGCAACATATTAGCGGCTTGCCTTGCTCTTTCTCGTACTTCCTTATAAGACTCAACCTCTTTGCTATAACCAACTATCCATCGTGTACGTCCAATAAACATCCATACATTCGGTTTACATTTCAACCATTTTGGAGCATAAAAACTCGTTGGAACTTCAGCTTCCCTAAAAAGAGGATTTTGCACAAAAGATAGGGAATCCAATAACTCAGCCGCTGACTGTACAGCGCGCCTTTGATCACTCGTTACAACCAGTTTCGCTGATTCAATCGCCTCAATTGTTTCAATTGGTATAGGAGTTTCTTTTACTGTAGTCCCTAAATCATATTGCTTCATCCATTCACGAAATGAAATAATTGTCATTGGCTCTATAGTACTGTCCAAACGACCATGACGAATAAAAGAAATTCGCATTCTTTCCACTCCCCATTCATCACTTACGAACTATATTACGTACTTTTTTTATTGCCATCATACCATGCATAAAAAGAAAGTTATATATCCCCACCACTATCATGTGTTATCGAAGTGTGCACACCATCCAGTCCATCAAAATATGTAGTTGTTTCATGATGACGCACTTTCTTCAACTGTATATATGAAAATAAAAATAATAAAATCGCTATAAAGCTCCCCACAATTTCAAACATCATTTTCCAGCCCCTAATTTCCCCCACTTTAGTAGGTCATTGTATCTTTTATTATACTCCCGTATAAAGATGTATGCATTTTCATCATTCCTCTCCTAAACAATATTTTTTACATATTTCCTTACAAAAAGTGAATATTTTTCGAATTTTTACTTTGGAAACATTTACAAAGTAGTAAATATAGTTCAAAATAAGAAGAAATAAAAAAGCCCAAATTATTCTTTTTTTGGGAAAACTGGAACAAGGAGAGTTGCTTATGCAGATCGCAGAAACTGGAGATATCATTGAATTTAAAGGTGGAATGCAAGGCCGTGTTCAAAAGGTAAATCAAAACTCCGTTATTGTTGATATAACAATTATGGAGAATTTTAGAGAACTAGATATGGAACCTCTTACAGTTGTAAGCCATAAAAACTATACTGTCATTAATCAACATGCATAATATAATAGAAAGAAAGGATCTGTATATCATACAGATCCTTTCTTTCTATATTAACGATTATCGATCTTTTCTGGATATAAATCGTGATTCATCATGCGGTAGTCTGCCATTTTCTCATACTTAGTTCCTGGGCGGCCGTAGTTACAGTAAGGATCGATTGAAATACCACCACGTGGTGTAAATTTCCCCCATACCTCAATATAGCGTGGATCCATTAATTTAATTAAATCATTCATAATAACGTTCATGCAATCTTCGTGGAAGTCACCATGATTTCGGAAGCTAAATAAATATAGCTTTAAAGATTTACTCTCTACCATTCTTTGTTCTGGAATGTAGCTAATATAAATTGTTGCAAAATCTGGTTGTCCTGTTTTCGGACATAAACTTGTAAATTCAGGACAATTGAATTTTACAAAGTAATCACGGTTTGGATGGTTATTATCAAATACCTCTAAAATTTCCGGGCTATATTCAAATACATATTTTGTATTTTGATTTCCTAATAATGTTACATCTTTTAAATCTTCATCTAATCTTCCTGCCATTTTAAACATCCCTTCTCATTATACCCCTCGTTTATTTCCCCATACTAACGCATGAAGCTGAGGCAGTACTTTCGCATCATTCATTTCTTTACAATTCACAGCTTTTTCAATAAGCCACTCATATTTTTCTAATAGTTTTTTTATAAGCACCGCATCATCCACTGTTTTCGTATCATCATTCCCTACTTGTAAGAAAAATGGTACATTCGGATAACGCTCGTGCATCTTAACTGCATATTCAAAATCTTGATCATCGAATACTACTACTTTTAAACTAAAATCTTTCCCTGCTAGTTTATGAATAACAGAATCTAACATCTGAAAATCTGTTTTCATAGTTGAACTTGGTGGTTTTGGAGAAATCGTTACCTCATCAATTTGAAGCAACCAATCTTGCCATTTACTCCCTTGCGTTTCTACCGCTGTTCGCATTCCATTCTCCTTTAATATAGAAAGAAGAAATTGCATATTTTTCAGCAAAACAGGATTTCCACCCGAAATCGTAACATGAGAAAAATTTTCTCCACCAATTTCTACAAGCTCATTCCAAATGTCTTCCGGTGTCATTTGTTTAATTTGATCTTTGGCCGATCCATCCCATGTAAAAGCAGAATCACACCAAGCACAGCTATAATCACAGCCCGCTGTACGGATAAACATTGTCTTTTGTCCTACAACCATCCCTTCTCCTTGAATGGTTGGACCAAATATTTCTAAGACGGGGATTTTACTCATCGAGCATCCACTCCCGTCTTACTTCCGCATAACTAGTCGGCGTCTCAAAAAGACGAACAAATTCAACACGAGCTCCCTTATATTCGTTCGCACGATTATCTTTCGTTAATGCTTCTGCCATCTTTTCATAAATCCAAACGACCATATTTTCAGCAGTCGTATTCATTTCTGGCAATGTTTCGTTTAAATAACGATGATCTAAATAAATTTCTATTTCATTTTTCCAAATCTCTTTTATATCTCCAAAGTCAATTGCAAGGCCTATTTCATTTACATATCCGCTAATTCCAAATACGACTTTATATGTGTGTCCATGTAAATTTTTACATTTCCCTTCATAGCAGTGTAAATGGTGCGCTGCGTCAAATGTAAATTCCTTGCTGACCATTACTCTTTTATTATGATATTTGAGTTGTTCACGCTGAATATCCTTGTCCATTTTTTGCAAATTTTCTATGATGCGAAATCCAAAAAAGTTATCCATTAGTTGCTCGCTCCTTCGCGTTCTTGTAGATACGTATCTAATCCCGCTTTACGAAGTTGACATGCTGGACATTCACCGCAACCATCACCAATGATTCCGTTATAACATGTTAATGTTTTTTCTCTAACAAACTCAAATGCTCCAAGTTCATCAGATAATTTCCATGTCTCTGCTTTATCAATCCACATAAGTGGTGTATGAATAACAAACGGATAATCCATAGATAAATTTAATGTAACGTTTAATGATTTCACAAACACGTCACGACAATCTGGATAACCACTGAAATCAGTTTCACATACACCCGTTACAATATGACGTGCTCCAACTTGTTTTGCTAATACAGCCGCAAATGATAAAAATAGTAAATTTCGTCCATCTACAAATGTTGATGGCAATTCACCTTCTTCATGTGTAATCTCCATATCCGTTCTCGTTAACGCATTTGGAGCAAGTTGATTTAATAGGCTCATATCTAGTATCGTATGTTTAATTCCTAGCTCTTTCGCAATTTCCGCTGCACAATCAATTTCTAATTTATGACGTTGATTGTAGTTAAATGTTACAGCTTCCACTTCTTCAAACTGCTGTATCGCCCAAAATAAACATGTTGTACTATCTTGTCCACCACTAAAAACAACAACTGCTTTTTCTTTTTTCATTTCACTCATTCTCCTTCTCTACTACGAATAAGAAGAAAGAACGTTCTTGAACTGTCACAATAAAAAAACAAAACAATACCTAATGATATTGTTGTTTCCATAGTTTTTTATAGAGGGAGTTCGCGAACCTCTCCCATGCAGTGCACGGAATTTCTTCTTTCATTGACAAAGATTATTGTAACATATTGTATACTACCAGAAAAAATTTCTGATTTTTTCCGCTATTTCGCATTTCATTTATTTCATTTTATAGTATGATTAATTTAATGTTAAAAGAGAGGAGGCATCCCACTGGAACTCTTTATTATTTACCTCTTTTTAAATATATTATCTATTCTCGTTACAATGCTCGTATATCATTTATTTTGGAATCAGAAAGGGAAACGATCTCCTAAATTAAATTCAGCCATATTTATTGTATTGTGTTGCCTCGCTACCATACTATGTATCACTTTCGCAGCAAAAACAAATAATGGTTTTCAGTTCGACATGCGACATATCGTATTAATTGTCGGCACGTTAACGGGAGGGCCTATTGCTGGTGGTTCTATTTTAGCTGTATTAAACATTTATCGCTTTTTATTGGGAGGAATAGGTGCGTTTCCATCCTTTATCGCTTCTATTCTCCTATTTATTGTTCTACTATTAACATACAAATTTTTTAATCGAAGTTCTAATCATATAAAAATAACACTTGCTATTTTTTACAGTCTTACTTATGGATTTGGTTGGATACCATTTTTCCTTGCAAGTGTTACAAATGAGGCAGATTATATACCACATATCATTGTGTACGAACTATGTACGATGATTGGTACGATCCTTATTTTATATTTACTACACATATTACAAATGCAAGTTCGTCTCCAAAATGAACTTATGAACGCTGAGAAATTTCATTTAATCGGCGAAATGGCAGCTTCTATCTCTCATGAAATTCGTAATCCTTTAACTGCAACGAAAGGTTTTTTACAACTTTTACAGTCAGATGCATGTTCTGAGAAAGAACGAAAATTATATATCGGCATAGCCATTAATGGTATCGAACAAGCAAATCACGTTCTTACAGACTACTTAACTTTTGCAAAACCGAGTATTGAAAAAGAACAAAAATTACAAGTAGAGGAAGAATTACTTCATGCGTTGTCTTTGATCACACCTCTCGCCAATTTAGCAAATGTTCGTATAAATTATATAAAACAAAGTACATCTTTCTTTATCGCTGGCGAAAAGCAAAAACTGAACCAATGTTTATTAAATATTTTTAAAAATTGTATTGAGGCTATGTCTACAGGTGGCGACCTTATTCTTACATTAGTTCCAGACCATAAACATATACAATTATATATAAAAGATACAGGAGTTGGTATGGATCAAGAACAAATAAAACGCCTTGGATCACCTTTCTACTCAACGAAAGAAAAAGGTACCGGACTCGGAATGATGGTCGTCTTCAGCGTCATTCAAGCAATGGATGGAAAGATTGATATTATGAGCGAAAAAGGTACAGGTACAACTTTCTTATTAACTTTCCCACTCATACAAAAAACGTGATGAACTTCATCACGTTTTTTCTGTTCCTTCAACTAATTCTGCAAAAGCTTTCACTTTCCCATGCGGCTTTTGATTTTCTTTCCGAGCTTTCCAGGCGCGCTCTTCTTCTCTCTTTTTCTTTGACATGCTTTTCAACTCCTTCTTTTCTTTTCTCCATGTAGTATTCCAAAATGAGAAAGAAAACTATGCATGAGTAAAAAAGAAAAGAAGCGGTTCCCCACTTCTTTCATTTTAACGCTGTAAAATTGCATGTTTCGCTTCTTTTAGCTGTGTAAGATGTCTTTGTTCGTGTAAATCTAGAAATTGAACCCATTGATATAAATTCAAATCATTAAAAATAGGATGTTTTAATCCATTTTCAAATAATTCTTTTTCATCTATTACACTATGAAGGGCATGTAATAATTCTTGTCGTGAATGTTCTAGTAATTGAATTCCTTGCAGTTTTTTCATTAATGTTTCTGTTGGTTTCATTTGTTGAGGAGCTTCCCTTTTATGTGTGCGATCAAGCGTAAGTTGGAGGTCTTTAAATGGAGCAAGTTTTCTTTCTTTTTTTTGCAAAGCATATACAAGGGCAGATGTGACAGACTGTTCAACTAAATGCAAATGATGCAAAATTTGAATAATACTCCATTTATCACGGCGTGGCTTTACATTCACCTCCGTATCATTTAACATTTCAATTTCTGATAACAGCGTGCTTCGTGTAGACTGTAATGAGTGGACTAAAGTTTCTAAACTAACATCCATATTAGATTGAAGCATAGTGCTTTCCCCCCTTTTGTTGGTGAAAAGGGGCGCTCCCCATTAGAAACACCCCTAAAATAATTCTGAATTTTCTTTTATTATCTCATCATTTTTCTATTATGTCGATGTTAAACATAGGAAAAAAGTGCATGTTTTTTACAATTTTGTGTCGTCAACAGCACGTAACCACGCTTCAATTTCTGTAATTACACTTTTTACACACCCTTCAGCGAATGGTGATGTTAAATTTGCAACTTCTACTAATTCTAAGAATGATTTACTTCCACCTTGTTGACAAAGATTCACATAATCTTCCCAAGCCTCTTGTCTATTATCTCTTGCACGTTTCCAAAATTGCAGTGCACAAATTTGAGCTAACGTGTAGTCAATATAATAGAAAGGTGAGCTATAAATATGACCTTGACGTTGCCAGAAACCACCACGCTCTAAATAATCATTATCTTCATAATCACGATGTGGTAAATACTTCTTCTCTATGTTACGCCATGCTGACTTACGTTCTGCTGGCGATGCTTCTGGATTTTCATATACATAATGTTGATATTCATCTACAGATACACCGTACGGTAAAAATAGAAGTGCTGAACTTAAGTGTGAGAAATAATATTTATCCGCATCTTCTTCAAAGAATAACTTCATCCATGGCCATGTAAAGAATTCCATACTCATTGAATGGATTTCACATGCTTCATATGTTGGCCAATTATATTCTGGAATTTCATACTTACGACTTTCATATACTTGGAAAGCATGACCAGCTTCATGTGTTAATACATCAATGTCCCCAGACGTTCCATTAAAGTTTGAGAAGATGAATGGCGCTTTATAATTCTCGATATATGTACAATATCCACCACCAGCTTTTCCTTTTTTCGCAACTAAATCTAATAAATCATTATCGAGCATGAAATTAAAAAACTCATCTGTTTCAGCTGATAATTCTTTATACATCGTTTTCCCGTGATTAATAATCCAATCGGCATCGCCTTTTGGAGTTGGATTACCTGTAGCAAACTCAAAGTTTTCATCATAATAAGCGAGCTTTTCTACACCAATGCGTGCTTTTTGTCTATTTCTTAACTCGGTTGCAACTGGAACGATATAATCTAATACTTGCTGACGATAGTTCGCTACCATTTCAGCATTATAATCTGTACGATACATTCTTGCATATCCTAATTCAACAAAGTTTTTAAAACCAAGTGTTTTTGCGATTTTCGTTCTCACTTTAACAAGCTCATCATAAATACGATCTAACTCTTCCTCGTTCTCAGCTAAAAATCCGTAGTATGCTTCACTTGCTGCTTTGCGTTCACTTCTTTCTTTTCCTTGCATAAACGGAATAAGTTGCGATAACGTTCTTTCTTCTCCTGCAAAGTCAATCTTTGCAGATGCTAATAACTGTGTATATTGCGAAGACAATTTATTCTCTAATTGTAAATCTTTCACTACTTCATCTGAATATGTTTTTAAATCACATTCAGCTAGAGCAAATAATTGCTTTCCATAATACGCTTCTAATTCTTCGCGGAATGGAGAATGAATTAACGCATTATAATACTTTGTACCATACCCTTGTACAACTGGAGAGAATTCATCAAAGAAATCCTGCTCATCCTTATAAAAGGCATCTGTCGTATCAACAGAATGACGAATGTAACAAAGGTTCCCCATTGTACCAAAGTCATTACGAATTTCGTTAATTGAATTGATAACTTGTTTTTGTTCTTCTACAGTTTTTGCGTTATCAAACTTCTCTAAAGCAACAGTAAATTTCCCTTTTAATTCTTCAATATTTGGCCGTTTATATTCATAGTCTTTAAATGACATGAACGAGCCCCCTCTCCATTATATGTATCATTATTATAATTCAATTCTTACTTACAAATCTCCTCTTATTCTTCAGCAAAATGCGGTAGATGATGTCATAAATACATGCACACAAAAAAGCCTTGGATTTCTTTATCCAAAGCTCCTTTGGAACATATCATCATTTTTCATACTTTCCAATTTTTTTCAATAGCTCGAGTAATTCATCCTTCTCATCCTTCGTTAACATTTCAAAAGACTGATATATAACTTGCTCATGACCTGGAAAAATAGAAGCAATAAAGCTCTCTCCAGACTCCGTTAATTGTGCATAAATAACACGCCTATCATTTGGACATGGAATTCGTTTTACAAGCCCTTTTTTCTCTAGCTTATCTACAACGTATGTAATGCTGCCACTAGCTATTAAAATACGCTCACCGATTTGCTGAAGTGGTTGGCCTCCTTTATGATATAGTAATTCTAATACAGCAAACTCAGTTGGATTTAATCCGTTACTTTGTATGGATTTATTTGTAGTATCCATAACAGAACGATGTACACGGGATAATGCAATAAATACTTTTAAAGATTGAGAAATGTCTTCTCGCTCATTATTTGATGTCATACCATTTCAACCCTTCACTTAAATTCTCCGCAACAAAAAGAAAAGCAACGTAGCACTTCATTACAACTTCCGAATGAATATTCACTCATTCCTTTTCCTTTCCCTAATGTAATGCAAATGATTCTTGAATAAAAACATGACAATTTTAACATAGTTTATATATAATGATAATAAAAAAAGAAGGAGTACCAAATTTGAAAGTCAAATTACAAAGCATAGTTTTTTACATACTGCTTGTTATACTGCCAACGATAGGGATTGGTGCCACATTTTTTTCATATCACACTTATCAAATGAAACAGGCAAACAAACTATCTGCTCACACTGTTCTCTTTTTATATAGAGACTATTTAGACCATCACCTTGGTGAAGCTATATCTGCCTTAGAAATGCTCGCAAAAGTCGTAGGGACCGAAACTGGAAACATCAATGGGATTAAACAGATTGTACATGATACCGATGGAAATGATGAACGTTTTTCCGGTCTATATTACGCTACGACAGATGGGATGATTACACTCGCATCCCAAGGCGATTCGCCGCCTATTGACGTTTCTGACCGCCAATACATCCAAGATGCGTTGCAATCTAAGAAAACAACTGTATCATCAGTTATTACAGATCGCGTTCTTGGACATCAAGCTATTATGATTGCGTCTCCAATATTTAATAGACAAAAGGAACTCTCAGGCTTATTATTAGCAAGTTTACGCTTTGACTACATTTCAGCCTCTTTAAATGCTATTAAACCACAATATCATTTCGAAGTGACTGATAAACATGATGTAGTTTTTCTAACCGATGATAATAACGAAACAAGCGATGGGCATTCTAACATGCTTACTACCCCACTCCAAAGATTAAATTGGAAAGTCTCTGTTTCTCCGTTACCTATTCATCAACAAACTTTATACCAGTTAGTTTCAATAGAGTGTATAGCTACTTTATTTTTAATGTCTATTTTATTTTTACTTGCTCAATATATGTTATTAAAACGTCAAACAAAACTAGAAAGACAACAAAATGAACTACAAAAAATTGAATTGGTTGGAACTTTTGCAGCTAGTACAGCTCATGAAATCCGTAACCCTCTTACTGGAATTAAAGGACTCGTTGCTCTGTTAAAAGAGAAATATAAAGATGAACAGGATCAGTTCTACTTTTCCGTAATCGAGCAAGAAATAGAGCGGATTAATGAAATTGTAAGCGAATTTCTTATTCTTGGAAAACCAACTGCCATCATTGAACAAACATATGATGTAAGAACGATTCTTAATGAGGTAGCATTAATTATCCAATCTGAATCGAATCTACATAACATTGTATTTCATTTACATTTGCCAGACCACCCTGTTCATATACGTTGCTCAAAAGACCATATGAAACAAGTGGTTTTAAACATTACAAAAAATGCAATTGAAGCCATGGCTTCTGGTGATTCATTAACCATTGTAGTAACAAACAACGAAAAACACGCACACTTGCAAATTATTGATACTGGAAAAGGGATTCCTAAACATATTCAAAAACACCTCTTTCATCCGTTCTTTACTAATAAAGATACTGGAACAGGTCTTGGGCTTGTTATATGTAAACGAATTGTAGAGATGTACAATGGGCATATATTTATTGATAGTAAAGAAAACAAAGGAACGACAGTTCATATAGAGATTCCATTACACATAGTATAATTATCCTTATCCTAAAAGGGTAATTATACTTATTTCATAAAACCAGCTACAAACATTCTCCAAAAATTGTTTGATTTCCCTTCATACCCAATTTGAAAAATAGGAACCTTTATAATTGAAAACCATTTCGGTGTTTGTTTTTCTTTGTAACGCTGATACTGTACGATAAGCTTGTCCAATTCTTGACTAACTTGAATTGTCTCCATACTATTTAACCCACTTGTTAATCCTAAATGAATCATTTCTTCACGTTTCATATGAATATCATGCGAAAGCTTTTCTAATGTGTACTTCCTTTTTACAGTAAACATCCATATCCCCCTTATTTTTCTTCCATACTCTCAACGCCTCTTCTACTTTAGCCCTTTAAACACTTAATTCTATTTAAAATTGAAGAATCAGAAAATTTAACATTTTTCTCCTGTAATTTACAAATCTTTACCCTCACTTTGAGAATTATTACAAATTATTCTATCTTTGTAAATACATTCGCAATAATAGACATTTTTTTCATCTTCTTTTTTGTAAATACTCCGTAAACAGTGGATTCTCTATTTTCAATGTACTTTTCTTCGACATTTTTTGTTTAATTTATGTAAAAACGCAAAACATAATGATGATTGATAAAGTGAACTTTAATCAGTGGGGGTTTTGTCCATCCCCCACTAATTATTAGCCTTCACCAATCGGGCGTTTACGGGCAGTGGATTTTCCACCTAACTTCTTTACTCCAGCCAAATTTTGAGGTGGGAGTCTTACTGTCCGCAAATAGCGGGATAAAATAGAAAGGAAATATTTATATGCGCAAATATACTATTACAGTTCTCATCTTCACCCTGTTCATACCATTCTTCCTCTTTCCTATTCAAGCAAACGCTCATACGAATAAAGTTGCTATTGTCATCGATGATTTCGGCAATAATATGAAAGGCACAGATAAGATGTTATCACTTCCTATTCCACTCACTGTTGCTGTTATGCCATTTCTTCCTTCTACTAAACAAGATGCAATAGCTGCCCATAAAAAAGGGCATGAAGTTATTATACATATGCCAATGGAACCAATTAGAGGAAAAAAAGAGTGGCTTGGACCAAAAGCGATTACAACAGATTTAAGCGATGAAGAAATAAACAACCGACTCGAACAAGCAATTCAAGAAATACCTCATGCAATAGGAATGAACAATCATATGGGATCAAAAGTAACCGCTGATGAAAGGATTGTACGTCTTATACTTTCTGCCTGTAAAAAGCACGGTTTATTTTATTTAGATAGTAAAACAAACCCTAATAGTGTTGTCCCAAAAATCGGTAAAGAATTAGGCGTTCCTATTATTGAAAACCAATTATTTTTTGATGATGTATATACGGTAAGTCACATTTCAAAACAAGCACAATTACTCATAAAAAAAATCCAAGACAAACCCATTATGGTAGCTATCGGACACGTTGGGGCTCCAGGTGAAATTACATCACGTATTATCGAAACTTCTATTCCTAAAATTCGTGAGCATGCAGACTTTATTTTTTTATCTGATTTAGCATTATCTCCACCTTCTGTTTCAAAATAAAATTCATTTCTCGTACTAAAAAAGATACCTATCTACACATAGCAGATAGGTACCTTTCCTTTTCAGCTTAAATATAATCTACATGACTCACCCTAAATCCCTTTTTCTCTATCTTTTCAATTAATTGCTTTAATTTTTTTTCATTTAACTCATCCGATATATTTACGATAACACGGCGAATATATTGATCACCGTTATCAAGAGTAAACAGTCCACCGATATTATATGCTTTTAATAATGTCCCAAGCTCTTTAATTGTTCCCTTACAATCTTGTGTTGCAATTGTTAATATATAACCACCCGTCCGCATACCGAACGAATCCTCAATGACATCAAATACATTAGAGTGTGTTAAAATGCCGACAAATTCATTATACTCATTTAAAACCGCTAAAAACGGGAGACGACGAATAACGTAAAAAGCTCTAAAAAAAGAATCCTTTTCAAAAATAAACGAATTTGGATTTTCCAGTACATCTTCTGTACTTACATCCTCTAATCTGCTATTACACTTCTTTTCTAAAAGATCTACTTTATAAATAATCCCCGTGAATTCCTTCTCATTTTCTGCTAATACAGGGATTGCGCGAAATCCCGTTTCATTCATAATTTGTAACGCCTTTTCACCAGAATCATTCGTTTTGCAAAATGTCACCTGCTGTTTTGGCAGAAAATGATATTTAACTCGCAAAATATGTTCCTCCTTACATGTCAACATGTAATCTATATATAATAAGGAGACCTATATTTTATGAGTAAAATTTCTTTTTAAAACGCTTTCATTTTTAAGGGATGGTAATATCTGTGAATACCTCTTTATATAACAGAACTTTTTGCCCCTTTTATCATTAAAAGCTTTACGTGATAGTTCATTAAATACTCTATACCTTCCAACCATTTTTTCGCTTCTTCTGGAGTTTTACCCCACACGATCATTCCGTAATTATGAACAAGGACTACTCCTCCACCTTCAATAAAATTCGGAACATTATTTTCTAATAAATTAGCGAATTTCTTTTCATCTTCTACAATTGGAATTGTCATTTCTGTAATACCGTCTTTTCCAAAAACACGTTCCACACTACGTTTTTCGAATGTTACTTCTCCTTCTTTCCCATATAGCTCTGACATTAAATGACTATCTACAGTCTGTACTTGTAAAATGCATTCTGCACTACTTTTTTTATAAATATCCGCATGCATAAATGACTCTATAGCTGGTTTTTCTTCGTTTTCAAATACTGGCTCACACATGCAATTTACGACAATAAAATCTTCTTCAGAAAATACCCCTTTATCTCTTCCCTCTACATTCACTAAAAATGTTAATGGCTCTTTTGATGTACACATCGATAAACTAATTTTCGTACCATAAAACCAATCGCGAAGTGCCAATTCTGCTTTCACATCTTTTAATTCGTTCCATTTTTTCAGAAAAAATAACATTTCGTCACCCCCGGCGTAATATTAATATAATATTCAAACCCTTTCTATATAAAAGGAATGTTTTTTGATTATTCTAAAAATTTAATTGAATTATCACACGAGAATGCCTTTTTGTCAATATGGTTTCAGCACCTATCGGAAAAATAGGCATATCACATGTAAGCACTCCTGTCTATTTCGTACTTGATTTTGTACATATAAAAAATACGTTATTCTTCTTATTAAAGAATAACGTATTTTTCTCATTTGTTATTTAATTATTGCGTTATATAAAAATTGTGCGTATTGTTCACGTGTTACGAAATCATCACCTGAAAAATTACCTTTGCCGTCACCTTTTGATACTTTATTATCCACTAAAGCTTTCACATATCCTTCCGCCCAATGACCAGATGGCACATCTTTAAAGCTATCTACACTATTTTCATTTTCCTTTAACTGGAATACTCTTTGTAATACCACTGCCATTTCATAACGAGTTAATACTCCATCTGGACGGAACTTATCATTACCGTATCCTGTCATAATTCCAGCTTGTACCACTGCATCAATAGCCTTTTCATACATATTTCCTTTCGTATCTGTAAACATCATTTTTTGTTCTAAATCAGTGTCTAATTTTAAATACCTTTGTATTAGAAGTGCTACTTGCCCGCGAGTAATGTTGTCACCAAATCCAAATTGCCCATTTCCATAGCCTATAAATAACTTTTCTTTCGCTAAATAGTTAATTGCTTCTTCTGACCAATGACCCTTTGGCACATCTTTAAATTCAATTACTTCTTCCGCTACTTTTTCATTTACAACATTTTGAATAACAGACCCTGTGAAGAAGATTCCTGTATCCGCAAATGGATCTTTCACTCCAAATTCATATGCTTTCTCACCTGGTGTACTCCATTTCACTACACCATTACTATACGTACCACCATCACTCTTCAGACGGATTTTTGTAGATACCTCACCGTCTTTTTCGTATATAGGTACTTTTACTTCTTTATTTACTTCTGTATTTACTTCTGTATCCTCTAAAAAGACTTTTTGGTTTTGAACATTAATGTAAGCTGTCTTACTTAGTTCTATTACTGGTCTAACATCGCGGATTTCATTTGCAACAAAACTTAAATATACTAACTTATTCAACTTACTAACTGGCGATAAGTCTGAAATATAATTTGCTTCTAAATCAAGTTTTTGTAAGTTTACTAGATTTGATAATGGAGTAATATCCTTTAACTCATTATTAGGTAAATCTAATTCTGTAAGCTGAGTCATTTTAGCAAGTTTTGTCACATCTTCAATTTGATTTTTACCGATAAATAATTTATTTAATTGATTCATTTGATCAATACCCGATAAATCTTTAACCTTATTACGCGTTAATACTAAGTCCTTTAAAGGTAATGAATATAACGGTTTAATATCTTCAATTTGATTACCTGCTAAAGTTAAGTATGTTACATTTTTCAATGCGCTTAATGGAGCAACATCCGTAATTTTATTATTTGCTAAATTCAAGTAATCTAGTTGTTCCATTTTCGCTAATGCTGTTACATCTTCTATTTGGTTGCCTGATAGATATAAACTTTTTACATTTTTCATTTCAATTAGTGGTGCAACGTTTGTAATTTTATTATTACTCAAATCAAGAGATTCTAAATTTTCCATCTTAACAAGTGGTGTTACATCTGAAAATTCATTACCTCGCAAAGCTAAATGATTTAATTGCTTTAAATTCGCAAAGAACGACGGATCTGTTATCTTCGCATTCGCAACTGTTAAAGATTTTAAATTTGGCATATATTTTAATGCACTATAATCCAGAATCTCATTCGTGTTTAAAAACAAGTCCTTTACTTGTAATAACTCTTCTTTCGTAATTGGTGTATTTAAATCTTTTCTATTAAATACTTTTTTATTAACAAGTTCTCTTAATTTGTTATCTGTTATCATATTTTGATTATCAACTGGATTATCTGTTTCCGAATTGCCTGAATTAGAGTTATCATCTGGTTTCTCTGTTTCTTTTTCACCTACAGTTGGATCTTTAATTTCAAATTGAACTTGATATTTGTGATCATATCCAATAGCCGGAATAAATATATGCATTTGCATATTGTGCTTCTGCTCAAATTCGCCAATTTCAAATTGGACTACTTTCGTTCCATTTTTTCTTTTATCTTCTGACAGAACTTTCACATCATGAAATACACCAGGTTGATTTCTATCTTCTATTCTAAGATATTGAAAATAATCGCTATCTTGTATTGTTACAGTAACGATTTTTTTCCCATCTTCAATTGCTACTTTAGGATTTTTTATGTACTGAGAAACCATAGATGGCTCATCTTTTTGATCCTTATATATTTTAATCTCAGTATCATACGTGCGATCACTGGCTGCTGCTACCGACTGGTTTGCTTCAATTTTTATTGCTGCTAACGCTGGAGTAGAATACGCAGCAAATGGAATAGCTAATGTTGTTGCTACTACTAGAGCTTTAATATAACTTTTTTTCAAAATAATATCCCCTTATCTTATATATATTTCAATTGATAATTACTATCAATTGCTAACATAATAAATGATAATGAATCTCATTATCATTGTCAATAAGAATATTACATTACGTTTATATTTCCATAGATAAAAAATAAAAAACCCTTTACTCAAAGGGCTTTTTTGCCTATCGTATGAAGGATTTCACTTTTTTCTTTTTCATTAATAACACCAATTTTTTGCAAAATGTTTGCATACAATACAAGTTTATTATATATCCGTTCCGACATACTTTCCCTTCTTTCCTTCGACCAACTTTTTTTGTATTGGTAAATTATATGAACGAGATGAGAAAATGTGTCCACTTTTTGCATAAATACAAAGCTTTTATTTTTTTACTTGCTGATAGTAAAACTCCCACCTAAAAATTAGGTGGGAGTCTAAACGTATTCAATTCATTTAGCAAACTGTCCATTGAATATTATGCTTTTTGACTTCTTCTTCAAAACTATAGGGCATTTTCTTATCACAAATAATATGTTGAATACGAGAAAATCCTGCTATTCGGTAGTTCCCTTTGACGCCTACCTTTGTATGATCGCATAAAATATACGTTTTCTCAGCTAATTTCATCATCGCTTCTGACAGTTTCGCCTTTTCTAATTCAAAGCTAGAAACCCCAAAACCTTGCAACAACCCATCAATCGAAACGAATGCTTTATGAAAATGAAATTGATGAATTACTTGCTGTGAAATAGACCCCGACACACGTGAATGTTTTGGAGATACTTTCCCTCCTATAAATAAAACTTCACCGTGAAACATCTTTTTATTAATAGAAGAAATTAATTGTGTTGCTACTGGAAATGAACTTGTTACAATCGTTAAATTTTTACGATGAACAAGATATGGCACCATTTGAAGTGGTGTACTTCCATCATCAATCGCAATAACATCTCCATCTTCCACAAACGTTGCTGCTTTATACCCAATTCTTTTCTTCTCTTCTATATGCAGCATCTCTCGTTCTAACATCGGTGCCTCTATCCCAGCTCCCGGAAGTTGAACGGCTCCACCGTACACTTTCTTCAATTTTTTTTCACGATCTAATTCTTCTAAATACCGACGAATCGTCTCTGTTGATACTGCGAACTCTCTCGCTAATTCTGAAACTTTTACTTTTCCTTTAAACTCTACCTTCTCAAGAATTGTCCTCTTTCTCTCTTCACCTACTACAGACATAGCCTCACCCCATTTATATCTACCTCATAAACTGTCTTGCTTATACAAAGTTATAATTTTCTTTGTAAGTAGAAATCTCTTCATGAATATAAATACCGCGCTTTTCTAGTTCGTCAAAAATAATTTGTGGATTTTCGAAAGCTTCTTCAGGAGTAATAACACCGACTTTATTAACTACTCCTTTTGCAATTAACTCTGTAGCGATTCCAAATGGGATACCAACATTTCTTGTATAGGCCCTTAATTTCTCCCAACCTACTACAGAACCGTCAGATAGCGGATGCGTATGGTATAACACATGCCTTTGTTCTTGATTATTTTTCATACCTACTACTTCTACATGAAGTGCATAACCATAAAGCTCTGTTGCTTGTCCTTCTTTCGATTTTAATAGATACTTCGAAATACAATCCATAATACCAATTTCTTTACCGTTTATTTCAATTTGATCATTACGCAATATACCATAATCATATAAAGCACGAACGAGCTGCATATTTTGCTCTGGCCAAGTTCCTCTTGTTTCAATAAGCTGTACACCTTTATCTTCCAGTGCCTTCGCTAACGTAATCGTTTCTGAATGCGGGATTATATACTGCATTGTTTTTCCGTAAGGTGCTGGTAATTCAATTTCTCTCGGGCGCGCAAACGGAGGTACTTGCTTAAATTCACCTTCCTCATACACTGTACGCGTCGGCAAATGTGGATCATATTCATATGTCGTTGTCTCTGTAATTGATGCAGAAAAAGCAATTGGACGATACGAGCCATGACTTACTCGAACTGACTCTACAGTATCTAACTGATTTGCTGCATACATGGCCATCATTTGCGTTACACCTGGTGTCATACCAAACCCAGGTAAACATGTTGTTCCATGTCGAACAAATTTAGAGTGGAATTCATTTTCTTCACCAAATCCATTTAAGTTCACACCGTGACAACCGGCATCTGCGATACAGCGAGTAGACAATCCATTTAACTTTATCGTCGTACCATCCATTACAATGTTATAGCCCTTCATTTTTGCGACCGTATCCTCATGATTTGTCACATCGACTTTCACAAAATCAACACGAGGATCATTTAACCACTCTACTACTTTTCGGCCTTCCTCTTCATTAAAATCTGCTACCGTAATCGTCTCAAAAGATGAAAATTGAACTAAATCTAAAATTGCTTCACGACAAATTTTACCTGCTCCACCTAAGCAAAATACTTTCACCCTATAACAACCCCTTTAGCAATACTATCAACTAAGCGATTAATATCGTCTTCATGTACATCACCGATATTTCCAATGCGGAACGTATCTACTTTCGAAATTTTACCTGGATAAATAACAAATCCATATCGCTTTAATTCATTATATAGCTGCAAAAATTCAAATCCTGCTTCTGGATAAATGAAAGATGTAATAATAGGAGATTGATATTTTTCATCTACTAATGGCTTAAAGCCTATTTCTTTCATTTTGTGCACTAGTAGTTTTTGATTGCTATAATATCGATTGTAACGGGCTCTTACCCCGCCTTCTTCTTCTAATTCAAGCAATGCCTGATAAAAAGCATGTACAACATGTGTAGGTGAAGTAAAGCGCCATTTCCCATTTTGCTCTTCCATCGTTTCCCACTGATCATATAAATCTAATGATAAAGAACGAGCTTGTCCTTTACATTTCAATAGTTCATCACGATTTGCGATGACAAAACCGAATCCGGGAACACCTTGAATACATTTATTCGCACTACTAATTAGAAAGTCAATTTGCAACTGAGCGATATCTATTTCAATACCACCGAAACTACTCATTGCGTCAACCAGTGTAACTTTTCCATATTGTTTTCCCAATTTACATACGTCTACAATTGGATTAATAATACCTGTAGTTGTTTCACAATGAACAACTACAATATGCGTAATCTCTTTATCTTGTTGTAATAACTGTTCTACTTCTGCAATATTAGTAGGCTCCCACTCTTCTGTTTGACTGACCACCACATCTATATGTAACATCTCTGCCATTTGTACAATACGCTTACCATACGCACCATTTGTACAAACTAGCAGCTTTCCGTTTCTAGGAATAACAGAACCAATTACTGCTTCAACCGAAAACGTACCGCTTCCTTGCATTAAAACTGTTGTGTACTTTTCTTCTTCCTTTGTCGCTAACGATACAAGCCTATTTCTTACATCTTGCACCATCGTGTTATATTCAACATCCCACGTACACCAATCGTATAACATAACTTCTTTTACAGTTTTTGTTGTCGTTAATGGTCCTGGTGTTAATAATAAATAGTGATTTTCATTCATGATTGTGTGCCCCCTTTATGAAATAATAAGTTCTTGTTTCTCGATATGTTCAATTACGTTTTCGAGCTCCTGCATCGTTTCAATTGTAAAATGAGCCCCATTTTCAATGAAACGATTACGAACTACTTCTATTTTTTCACGAAGCTCTAACGGATCCATATTCTCAACTTCCTCTTCCGTTAAACCGAGCTCACTACTACCGAGGATTACACCAACTGTCCACATTCCAGCATTTCTGCCCTCTTTCATATCTGACACGGTGTCTCCAATTTTTATCATATGATTCATTGGGTATACACAGAGTTCCATCGCATTTTTATAACACATCCACGGATATGGACGACCTGCTGGAACATCATTTGGCGTCACAAGAAAATCAGGTTTATACCCTTGTATTTCTGCTTCTTTTGCAACAATGTCCATCATTTCTCTCGTATAACCAGTTGTTGATCCAATTTTAATACCTCTTTCACGTAGTGAAGAAACCACTTCTTTTACCCCCTCAATTGGCGTGGCATAGTACGGTAAAATAGCAAAGAGAATTTCTTCAAACTCTTCATACATCTCATGAATATCTTCTTCTGTTGGTAATTGTCCGAAGACACGCTTCCACTCATTCGAAATACGGGGCATTTCCGTTAATACCCTAACATGATCAATCTTCAATAACCCCATTGGTTTACGAGCTTCTTCTGCTGTAATTTCAACACCGCGTTTATGAAAAATCTTCATGAATACTTCTAATGGTGCAAAACATCCGTAATCAACTGTCGTACCTGCCCAATCAAAAATGACTGCTTCAATTTTCATTCTATCCATCACCCTTCTTACTTATCTTTTTTGCCATTGTGACGTTCGGTTACGAAGTGCTTTCGTTCCCCATTCATATACAACCCTCACTACAATATTTGTAACAACAATAAGTACACTCATTGCAGCTGCTGGTGCTACATTTCCTGCATCATCCATATTTACAATTGATACAGCAGCTAGTTTAAAATCAGCCGCATATAAGAACACTACTGCCGATACAGTCACCATTGAATTTACGAAATAGTACATAACCATTTCTAACATAGCTGGTAAACACATTGGTACTGTTACTCGAAAGAAAGTTTTATAAAACGGTACGCTCATCGACTGTGAAACAAGTTCAAACTCTCGGTCCAGTTTCTTTAAAGCAGTCGTTGCGGTAACAAACGTTACAGAGTAAAAATGAATGATATTTACTAATACTAAAACAACAATTGTGCCATATAAGGAATGAAACGGATTTGTTACTGAAAGTCCTAGAATTTGAATTGTTGGTTGACTAAAGAAAAAGACATATCCTAATCCAAGTACTAATCCAGGAATCGCTAACGGTACAATAGAGAAAAAGTAGCCTACTTTTCTGAAAAACTGTAGCTGTTCTATTTTTTCAATCGCATAAGCGAACACAAATGTTAAAATCGCCCCGATAACTGCCGTAATAGCTGAGACAATTACACTATTTTTAAATGCTTCAATTCCGTCTCCTGTCAAACTTGAAAAATTAAAATGCTCAAGTGTAAAACTCATATTATATGGCCATACTTTCACACTTGCAGCAATACCAACTGCCACAAATAAAAGAATGATCATAAACGTGACTACGCTACAATATACGAATGAAATAACATCTCTTTTCTTATTATTTATTATTCTGTAAGGTACTGCTTTTGAAGATAAGAGATTCGCCTGTTTTCTTTGCGTAATACGATCAACTGCAAATGCGAAAATAGCTGGGATCAATAAAATCATTCCGACAGTTGCGCCCATGGACATATTTTGCTGTCCAATTACTTGCTTATATACGTCAGTAGCAAGTACGTTATATTGTCCTCCAACAATTTTAGGTGCCCCAAAATCAGTGAAACTAAGTGTAAATACAACGAACATCGCACTAATTAATCCGTATTTCACACTAGGTAAAGTAACCGTAAGAAACTGTTTCACTTTACTTGCACCCAACATATTAGAAGCTTCATATAAACGATAATCAGAACCTTGGAGAGCAATTAATAAAATAAGGAATGCTTGCGGAAATGTATACATAACTTCAGCCATTACAATTCCTACTGGTCCGTATAACGGTATTTGTATTCCTTCAAATAAACCAAACATTCCTTTTGTTATTAACCCTTGATTACCAAATAAATATGTAAGCGCTATACCGTGCATCATCGTTGGTGCGAATAATGGTAATAATGCTATGTATTGAAATACGCGCTTTCCAAAAACATTTGTACGAGCGATCGCATATGCGTAAGCGAAAGCGAGTGTAACCGAAATAATTGTTGTAGCGCCCGAAATCCATATCGTATTTTGTAGTGATTGAACTAGCGTTGGTGTTGTGAAATATTTACTGAAATTCGCAACACCAACAAAAGCTCCATCTTTATCATAAAAGGCTTGTGTAAACAGTTGTAATAAAGGCAATACAAGCATGATAAAAAATGAAAGAAGCATACCAATAATTAATAGTCTTTGTATCCACTCTTCTTTACCGATACGTCTCTTAATCTTTTTTTTTGTACTTTCTGCCTTAAAGTTTTCTAACATCTCCATCTATACAATGACCTTCTTTCCATATGACAACATATGATTTTCTGAGAAAGAGATTTGAATTGGCTTTCCTTTTCTAATAGCAGTTTCCTCTACTTCTGATGCCAATATATCCACTACAATTTTCTCATTATAAAGGTGTGTTTTCTCTTCTATGACCCGCACTTCCGTCCGGTATACAGAACCGCGAAATTCCATGCTTTCTACAACTGTTTTAATACCATTATTTTGTACAACTGTTACATGTTCAGGACGAATCGCATGTTCTTCGTTATTTTTCGAAAAGAAATTAATAGAACCAATAAAATCTGCCACAAACGGATTGGCTGGTCTTTGATAAATCTCCTCTGGTGTTCCAATCTGCATAATTTCCGCATGATTCATTACAACAATTTTATCAGCCATCGTTAATGCCTCTTCTTGATCATGCGTTACCATAATAGTTGTTACTCCCACTTTTTCTTGCAAATCTCGCATTTCTCTGCGCAACTTTTCACGCACTTTTGCATCTAAAGCAGATAACGGCTCATCAAGTAACAAAATATCGGGAGACAGAGCAAGCGCACGCGCAAGTGCTACTCGCTGCTGTTGTCCACCAGACATTTGAGCAGGATATTTATCTTTTACATTCAGCAAATCAACAAGTTCTAACGCCGATAGCGCTTTTTCTTTTACTTCTGCTTTTCCATATTTTTTTGTTTTTAAGCCGTATTCAATGTTTTCAAGTGCAGTTAAATTCGGAAATAATGCATACGATTGAAAAACCATTCCGAAGTTCCTCTTTCCAGGTGATAATGCTGTAATATCTTTTCCATTCACAGCAATACTACCTGTTGTTGCCTCTTCTAGCCCCGCTAAAATTCGGAGCAATGTCGTTTTCCCACAACCACTTGGGCCTAATAAACAAACAAACTCATTTTTTTTCACAGTAAAAGAAATATCCTTTAACGCTGTAAATGCATCAAACTGTTTTTGGATGTGTTGAATTGATAAATATTCGCTCATTTTTCTCTCTCCCACTCACTTACTTTTTCGGTTCTGCTTTTTGGCCAAACTCTTTTTCCCATTTTTCTAAAATTTTGTCACGATTTTCTGCTGCCCATTTAAAGTCATTCTTTTTATATAACTTTTCTGTCACATCTTTAGGGAATCCATCTGGAAGTTTATAATCATTTTTAATTGTCGCAAATCCATTTTTCTCGAAGTATAACTTCATTACATCATCTGTAATTGCCCAATCTAAAAATGCTTGCGCTAATTTATCATTTTTAGCATTATCTTTCTTAATAAGTGCGTTCGCTTCTACTTCCCAGCCTAATCCTTCTTTCGGCAGTACAACTTCAACTGGTGCACCTTTTTGTTTCTCTTTCAAAGCACTATAAACCATTGATACACCAACTGGATATTCACCTGCGCCTGCTAATTTCGCTGGTTTTGAACCTGAATGAGTATAAGTTGCCATATTATCATGAAGTTTCTTCATGTAATCCCAGCCCTTATCTTCTCCCATAATTTGTAGCCATGCAGAAACTGTTAAAAATCCTGTTCCAGAAGAAGCCGGATGCGGCATAACTAGCGTTCCTTTATATTCTGGTTTCGTTAAATCTTCATATGATTCTGGCATCGGTAAATTTTTCTTCTTCAATTCTTCTTTATTTACAGCAATCCCTGTCATAAATGCAGTATTTCCTACCCATTTTTCTGGTTTCTTATCGTCTTTAAATTGCGAAAGGACACGATTTGCTCCTTTTGGAGAGTATCCTTTTAACATATCTTTTTTCTCTAAAGCTAATAGACTAGACGCTGCAGTTCCCCATACAACATCTGCTTGTGTATTTTTTCCTTCAGCTAGCAATTTCGCTGTAATAACTCCTGTTGAATCACGAACAATGTTCAACTTCACGTCTGGGTACTTCTGTTTAAAAGAATCAAGATAAATCGGTACAAGCTCTTCTTCAATCGCTGTGTAAACAGTTAATGATCCAGATAATTTATCATCTTTTACTTTTGCTCCAGCACTTTCTTCTTTCTTTGCACCACACCCCATTAATAACGAAAATACCATTCCAGTTGCTACAGCTTTAAAGATTGTTTTTTTCACTGTCTCTCTCTCCTTTTACAAATCTTATGTACAACTCTAATATAAACAACTAGTGTAAAAGCAGTATTAAACCAACATTAATCTTTTGTTTGTTGTTTGTTTTTGTGTAATACGTTGCTACTTCTATGTTTTTTCGCATTTTTCTGCTAATATCAAACATGAAATTTACAAATAATTAAAAAAACCTTTATAATCCCACAAAAAAATGAGGCGTTTGTAAAAAACGCCTCATTTTTGTTTACCTTTTTTTGAATTACGATTTGCATACTTCGCACCATTTTCTCCTTCATACTCTAATGCAAATTCTGCATCTGGTAAGCTTTCTTTCGGAGTTTTATTATTATTAATTGCTGCATTTTGTTTTACTTTTCTTTTTACCAACATATTCACCTGCTCTCACGAAATAACTTTCTATTCTAGTTTGAAACAACTTACAGTAATTATTACTGGGAAGTGTTAACAAGTACATAAGAGCTTATAGATGGAAATACTACATACGAACAAGCCATTACAAAAAGGAGCGATTACTTTGAAAGAAAAAGAAACGATACAATCGCCAATTTTAGACGAGACGCTCCCTCATCAAATGAACTTTCCTTCTTTTAAAGGCACAGGCAAAAAGATGCAACAACCTTTTATAAATCAATATGATGTTGTAATTGGAGACAGTAAATACGATTCCACTAACAGTCCTCTTAATAATTGGAGTGATGAGGTAGATCCTGCCATTATGGCTGGGGAAGAATGGATCCATCCTACAAATGATATCGGATGGATTGCAGAAGAAAATCAAGAATTACTTAAAAACGAAGTTGATAATAAAAATGGTGCTTTTATGCATCCCCAATTCGGAATTAACGACTAAAAAACCATTCTACCTAACGCAGGTAGAATGGTTTCATACTATCCAATAATAATTCGCTCTTTCGGGTACTTATAGCGAGCTGGTTGCTCTCTTCCACCACTAGCTAAAATAAATGTCAAAATACCGACGCGTCCGATAAACATAAGTACAATAAGTACAAGTTTACCAACAGTTGTTAAATCAGGAGTAACACCTGTTGATAGTCCCGTCGTTCCGAAAGCAGAACAAACTTCAACGATTAAGCTCATAAGCGGTACATTTTCCGTAATAGATAAAATGAATAGCGCTGAGGCACATAATAAAATCCCCATCGTCATAACGACAGATGCTTTCAACACGTCCTCTTCATGTAGCTGACGTTTGAAAACTCGGACTGTTCTCCCGCCTCTTGCAAATGTATATAACGATAATATACTAACTGCAAATGTTGTTGTACGTATTCCGCCCCCAACTGAACTTGGAGATGCCCCAATGAACATTAATATACTCATAAATAAAAGCGTTGGTTGTGATAATTCACGTATGTCCATTGTAGCGAGTCCTCCACTTCGCGTCGTCACAGATTGGAATAATGTATAAAATACAGTTTCATGCCATGACTTTCCTACTAAAAAATGATTTCGTTCCAATAGAAAAATCATAATTGTTCCAACAATAACGAGTACAAAAAATGTCGTTGTCGTCAATTTTGTAAATAACGAAAAGCGAAATAGTTGTTGTCGCCTTTTACTAAGGAATTGTTTTACTTCCATTAACACTGGGAAACCGATAGCTCCTAAAATAATAAGCAACATATGAATCATTTGAACAATATAATCTTTTTTGTACGGAATAAGTGATTGTCCTGTTAAATCAAATCCTCCGTTCGTTGTTGCGCTCACAGCGGCAAAGAAACCGTGAAAATAAGCTTCTTGCCAAGTCGGGAAATATAGTAAGAACCTTGTACCTAACAGTATTGCTCCAATGAGTTCTATCGAAATAATTACAATTAAAATAGAACGCATCAATTCTACAAGGCCCGATAAATTCCCTTGGTTATGGTCTGCCATAATTAATCTTCTTCTTTGCAAACCAATCTTTTTCCCCGTTATAATCCAGACGAATGTACCAAGCGCCATAATTCCTAATCCGCCTAATTGTAAAATAAGGGCTAAAACAATAATTCCTGCCGTTGTAAACGTATCTGAAATCGTAACAACAGACAGTCCCGTAACACTTACTGCACTAACAGATGTAAATAGTGCATCGATAAATGTCCATTTCACTTCAGGCTTCGTAACAAATGGTAAACTAAGCAAAATTACCGATACGATTACTGCTAGTAAATAAAATACAACGATAAGTTGTACGGGACGTAACTTTTGTAAAAACTTTTTTATATCTCTCATTCCATCACTTCGCTACCTTTTTTCTATCGATTAAATAAAGAAAAATCATCACTTTCTTCATTTGTAAATAACTGCTGAAATAGTTTCGCAAATACCATTCCGTATACAGTTCCATTTCCCCCATACGGCAGTGCGTAATATAAATTATGTATTTTTTTATCTTCTTTTAAAATAGGAAGACCGTCATGACTGCCACCAAATGCTGCTGCCCAATAGTACTCTGCCCGTATATTTTTATACTGCGGGAACATTTCTTTTACAATGTTAATAAGAAGATCACGCTTATGCAATAATTTCGTATCGCCGATTTTTTGAATTTTCAGCGCCTCATCTAATCCGCCTATAACAATGCGGTTTTGATACGTTCGACTATACAAATACGGACGTGCTGTTTCCCAAATTAACGATTGCTCATGCCAGCCTTCAAAATAATCTATCTTATTTGTCACAACGGCATAAGACGTTTCTACTGTTGTATTTTTTTCTTTCTTTCCAAAAATTGCTTCATAACCTGTCGCCATAATAATATTCTTTGCTACAATTTTATTTCCTGTTTTCGTGTAACAAATTAAATCATTTTGGATTTGTTTAATATGTAATGCCTCTGTATGTTCATATATAGTAGCGCCCATTTGTTTCGCTTTATGCAAAAGACTATGCGCTAATAAATACGGATTCACTTCTGCATCACCGCTTGTATATAACGCTGCTTGTTTTGCAAATGAATAACGTTTCTTAATATCAGACTCTGTAAAATATTCAACCGGAAATCCATAATGGCGTAACGTATTATATTCTTCTTGTAAAAATGAAACATCCTCATCTCTACTTGCATAATACAAACTATTTCGCGGAATAAAATGGGGATCAATATCGAGAGTTGGCACAACCTTCTCCATTGTTTGCAGCGCTTCATAACAAAGTCTATATGCTCGTACCCCTTTCTCTTCACCAAATGTATGAATAAGAGAGGTTAACGATTTATCATGAACAAATTGTAATAATCCTGTATTTGCAGCTGTGCTACCACATGCAATTGCTCTTTTTTCAATGAGCATAACACGCATTCCAATTTTAGCTAACGAATATGCTATATGAGCACCTGCTTCTCCACTTCCAATTACTAGTACATCACATATCATATCATTTTCTAACGTTGGATAACAAGGTACAGAAACTCCAGCACTCCAAAACAACTTACCAGTCATAAGCTTCATATATTATACTCCTACAATGTATTTTTCTCCTTCCTATGTTTCGTCATTTTCCATAAAAAAAATCCAACTAACATAAGCTAGTTGGATTTCTTCTCTTTAATTAGAACGCTCTTCAAGCCAATTTCCAACCGTCGGATATGTTTGCTTTACAGCCGTTCCACCATACACGATAGACATATGTCCTGTCGGTAAACATACATACTGTTTATCTGTGCTAGAAATATGATCAAGTAAAGCTTCTACTTGACATGGCAGAGCAATGTGATCACGTTTCGCAGAAATATTTAAGACATTCGCCTTAATATTTGCAAGGTCTACCTTTTGTCCGCGAATAACGAGTTCACCCTTCACTAATTTATTATTTTGATAAAAATCACGAATCCATTGTCTATACGATTCACCTGGGAACGGAATACCATCGCCTACCCACTTTTGAACTAATTTCCAACTTTCGACGAAGCGCTCATTTTCTGAACGATCGACTAAAGCAACATATGGACCGACAAAGTTTGTAATTGGTTTTAACATCTTATTTCCGAAATCAATCATTTCTGGCGGAATATTTCCGAATGTATCAACCGCTTTATCTAAATTGAAATATTTCTCATCTAATAAAGGACCGTATAATCCTGTTTCAGAGAAATCAAAAGGACTTGTCATAAAAATCAAGTTACGAATTGGCATGTCCGGATGAAGCGCTGCATAAATAGATGTTAACGTTCCACCCATGCAATAACCAAGTAAAGAAATCTCGTCCGATTTTGCAGTTCTCATTACTTTTTTCACTGCTTTTGCAATATAATCGAACACGAAATCATCAAACTTCAAATGACTATCTTCTAAACCGAATGTGCCCCAATCAAGCATATACACATCAAAACCACGATCTACTAAATATTCCACTAAACTATTTCCTGGAGTTAAATCCATAATATACGGTTTATTAATAAGAGCGTATATTAATAAGATTGGAACTCTCTGTGTTTTTTCTTGTTTTGGAATGTAACGATACAGCTTCGTTTTATTCTTCGTCCAAATAACCTCTTTCGGTGTTAAACCAACTTGTGGTTCTGGTTCGCGTAATAAAACTTCGCTCGCCCTTTTCACACGGCGATATGCTTTACGATATTCTTCTGGGTACAACTCCAATTGCTTTTCCCATTCCGTTACGAATGTAGTCATTTTTCCTATCTCCTTTTTGGTCAATTTCTTTCTAAAAAAAGAAGTGCATTCCTGCTATGGATATGCACTTTTTTCTTACTTCATTACATGTATAATCCGCCGTTAATGTTTAATTGCTGACCTGTGATATACGCACCGTCACGGCATAGATATACTACACCTTTTGCAATTTCATCAGCTTGACCAAAACGTTTTTTCGGGATTTTCGCAACGATTTTTTGACGCACTTCTTCTGGTACTTCTGCTACCATTTCAGTATCAATAAATCCTGGGCAAATTGCGTTTACAGTTACATTTGTTCTTGCAAGTTCTAACGCTAATGATTTTGTAAATCCTAGCATACCTGCTTTTGCTGCTGAGTAGTTTGTTTGTCCAAATCCACCAGCTTGGCCAATAATAGAAGAAATACTAATGATTCTTCCTTCTTCTGCTTCCGATATGTATGGAAGTACCGCGCTTGTCGTATTAAATACACTGCTTAAGTTCACGTCAATTACGCGCTCCCAATCTTCACGATTTAACTTCTTGAATGTACGATCTCTTGTAATACCAGCATTATTAACAAGAATATCAACTTGACCAAAATGATTCACAGCTTCTTCTACAAGTCTGTTTGCATCTTCTACTTTAGAAACATCCGCTTGAACTGCATAAACGTCATGTCCTTCTTTTCCTAATTCATTTACTAAGTTTTCAGCTGCTTCTTTACTGCTGTTATAGTTAATAACTACTTTTGCTCCCTCTTCTGCTAATGCTACTGTAATTGCTTTTCCAATTCCTTTTGCCCCACCTGTTACGATTGCTACTTTGCCATTTAATTGAACCATTTCTTTTCCCCCTTAAATGAATTTGTGAACGATTATTATGAATCATTTTGGTACTCATACTATTGAGTCCATATATTAATTATGTTTCGTTGTTTATACATGAAAAGAGATTCTCCCTCTCTCTTTTACACGTTATAAACAAACGCCATTATCATTTTTTATTTTCTGGCTTATTTACAGGCTTTACTTCTTCTTTTACAGGTACTTGTAGTTTAGCTAGTACTGCATTTTGCTTTTCTAGCAATTCTAAAATTTGATCAACTTTCGTTTCTAACGTGCGCATATCTTGTTTTACTTTCGTAACATCACGCTTTAATGTAGGAGCTTGTCCTAATGAATCCACTTTCTCTTCTAGAATTTCCTCGATGTTATCAACTTTATTTTCTAAGTTAATAACAAGCGTAGCTACTCTAGCGATATCCTCTCTCGTCGGCACATTCACCTGTTCTAAATAATTTTTTGTCGTATCATTTAATGCTTTTTGATAAAACAAATTCAAATCTAGAACGCTGCCCATCCAAGCAGAATATTCTTCTGTTTTAATTGTTTCATTGAGCGCTTTCCCCCAAAATGTTTCGGTTTGTTCATAAGCATTTTTCCATGCTTGCAATGGATCGAATTTTTGATCAATCACTTCGACTACACTCCCTTTTTCGTTTTTGAAACAATTCAACCTATTCACTATTTTCTAATATTCCGAATAAAACTTCAAGTATATATTTTATTTTTCTTTATTTTCTAACAAATGTATTGACATTAAAAACAGATAGGTGTAAATTGCACTTATAAGCAAAAAATTCCATCTAACTGATTCATGAGGTGATGCACAATCATGCTACATAATGAACCAGAACACCCAGAAAGTTTGGAAAAAAACCAAGCGAAACAACCAAACTCCATGCCAAAAAACTTCTTAGTTCCTTTCTTACTTCTCTGTCTAAAAGACTGGAGTCTTCATGGTTACAAACTTATTCAAATGCTAATGGACATCGGCTTTTCTTCTGTTGACCAAGGTAATGTGTATAGGACACTACGCAAATTAGAAAAAGAAAATCTTATTTCTTCTACTTGGGATACAAGCGAAGGCGGGCCAGCGAAACGAATTTATTCTTTAACAGAATATGGAGAGCAATATTTAACAACATGTGCGACTTCTTTTGAACATTATCAAAATATGTTGCGGACGTTTTTCACGTTATACACCAATGCATTCTTTCCATTTTCTACTTCTCCAGAAAAGGATGAAAAGGATTCTTCATCTTCACCTGGTGGTACAGCAGAGTAATCTGCGTTCACAATACGCAAAAAAACATTTGGAGGTCAAACAATGGAAACTAAGCCATACGAATTAGTCGATGCATTTTGGAAAAACTGGTCTCAATCTCTTTCCCTCTTCTCTTCAGCTGGGAAACAATTAGAGCAACTTACTTTAGAAACGTTAAAACAACAACAAGACGCTTTGCATAAATTAACATCAGGAGTAGATGAACTAGAAAAAGAACTACACCAATTCACTGCTCAGTTCAATAACCAATATACAGACTATGTGAAGCAATTAACTGGAAACTCCTTAAATGATCAAATTAACGAGTGGCAAGAAAAGTGGAATGAGCTTTCTAATCAAATGCACCAACTTACTGTTTCGCCTACGAAAACATCTTTGTCTATTCTTACTCAAACTAGCGGCCAATTTGAAGAAACAACAAAACACTTTATCGAACAACAACAGTCGCAACGTGAAGAGGTTCAAAAACAGTTAGAAGTTTTTTTGGGAGAGTTCAAGTCCAAACAACTAGAACTCGCAAAGCAGTTCGAGGAAAACTCAAAAAATCTATTTACTTCCATCAAGTAAGAAAAATGTGGCAACTAACTGCAGCACAAACAAAACTCTTTCTTCCTCCTACTACATCAAGATGGCTTACATTTTTCGATATGGAAAAGAAGGAGGACAAAATGAATCCATTTCAAGAAGCACAAACTGTTCCGGAGCTTCGTTACGATGAGATTCAAGTCGGTGATCAAGCATCACTGACAAAAAAAATTACGGATGAGGACGTTATCAATTTTGCAAAATTGACTGGAGATGTAAATCCTATTCACATTCTAGACTCTTTTGCAAAAACGACAATGTTCAAAGAACGTATTGCCCATGGCATGCTCGTTTCAAGTTTTATTTCTACCATTCTTGGAACGAAACTTCCTGGCAAAAATACGATTTATTTATCACAAAACGTTTCATTCCGTGCTCCTGTCAAAATCGGTGATACACTTCGCGTTGTGGCAGAAGTTATTAAAAAACGGGACGATAAAAAAATTATCACATTGCAAACAAACATATATAATCAATCTGATGATATTGTCGTAGAAGGTACAGCGACAATACTGAAAAAAGAGTAGCAAATTTGCTACTCTTTTTTCTATCCAAGAACTTCTAATCACACCGTTTACTTCCGTGTATGAGTACGTCTTTTACACATAAAATAACATTACCAGATAGCACTTAGCTAAACTGGATTACTCTTTAAGGATGTGTATCAACATGGTGAAAACAAACAAATTACTAGTTCCGGGTGCAGAGCAAGCACTTGAACAATTCAAATATGAAATCGCACAAGAATTCGGTGTAAGCTTAGGATCTAATACAGCATCTCGTTCTAACGGATCAGTTGGCGGTGAAGTAACGAAACGTCTTGTTGCTTTAGCTCAACAACAATTACGCGGATAACTATATAACCTATGGCTTAGAGGCAGATATTCTCTGCCTCTTTCTTTTTTAACATACATAATAGTGCTTCTTCACATACTAGTAAGAGCAAATCGAAAGGAACGATATGTGAAATGAAACGGATTAACATTAGCATGAGTCCTCCCCGTGTTCTTACTGTATCTTTTATTATGCTATCAATTATCGGTACATGCCTATTGAAATTGCCAATTGCTACAACAACGTCTATTTCATGGCTCGATGCTTTATTTACAACGGTTTCTGCTTGTACGGTTACAGGGCTTGGTGTTGTGGACACTGGTAAAGTATTTACCTTATTTGGCCAATGTGTCATTTTAACACTTATACAAGTTGGCGGGCTTGGCATTATGAGCTTTGCTGTTTTAATCGCAATTATGCTCGGCAGAAAAATCGGCCTTCAAAACCGGATTTTATTACAACAAGCATTAAACCAAACAAATGTCGGCGGAATCATTCGTCTTGCAAAAGCATTATTTTTATTCTCTTTTACTGTAGAATGTATCGCTACTTTACTTCTCTCTTTTGAATGGGTACCAAAATATGGGGTTGCCAAAGGTATATATTACAGCTTTTTTCATTCTATCTCAGCCTTTAATAATGCTGGGTTTTCTGTGTGGAGCGATAATTTAATGTCGCACTCCCATAGCATTCTCGTCAATCTCGTTATTTCTTCCCTCATCATTTTAGGTGGGATTGGTTTTACGGTTATCGTAGATATAAAAAGAAAGAAAAACTTTAAAAACCTTACTTTGCACTCAAAGCTTATGCTCTCTTCTACTCTAATCGTCAATATTATTGCTACAGCTTTTATCTTTATATTTGAGTTCCATAATTCAATTTCCATGAGAGGTTTTACACCATTTGAAGAAGGTATGGCTGCTTATTTTCAAGCGGTTTCAACACGTACTGCCGGGTTTAATACTGTTGATATCTCTGCATTATCAAAACCTTCACTTTTATTAATGATGCTTCTTATGTTTATTGGTGCTGGCAGTGCTTCAACTGGTGGTGGGATTAAATTAACGACTTTTTTGATTATGTTTTTCGGCGTATTTAAATTTTTGCAAGAACAAGATGATATTGTCGTGTTTAAAAAATCCATTAAAGATACGCTCATTGTCAAATCATTAACGATTACTATTATTTCAATTTCGTTTATTTTTCTTTCCATTTTAATTTTAAGCATCACTGAGAAGGTTCCTTTATTAATGAGTGCTTTTGAAGTATTTTCAGCATTTGGAACTGTCGGCCTTAGCATGAATTTGACGCCACACTTAACAATTATCGGCAAAACAATTATTATCTTTATGATGTTTTTTGGAAAGATGGGGCCTTTAACATTAGCCTTTTCATTTGCACGTAAAAAACAAAGAAAAATAAAATATCCCAACGAAGATATTTTAACAGGTTGACAACCGTATAAATTATCCATATAATGAGAGTACAATAGCATATCTCCAAAGGGGAGTAGCGTCCAAGAACTATTTCTTGGAAACAAAGTCGTCATTACGTAGAACTTAGTTCTTCCGGCTTTGTTGGCATTTTCATTACATATGTCTAGCAAGACCTTTGCCTATCAACGGCAGAGGTCTTTTTTGTTTTCAAATTCCTTCCACCGTTGATACGCAGGAGTATGGGGAAACTAAACAGTGGGGAACTTCTTCACTTGTTTAGTCTTTATAGAAATGAGAGGAGAATGTACATGGATGTATCATTATTATTGGAGTATGGTTGGGTATTACTCATCCTAATTGCACTAGAGGGGATTTTAGCGGCTGATAACGCTCTCGTTCTCGCAATTATGGTAAAACATTTACCAGAAGAAAAACGAAAGAAAGCACTATTTTATGGATTAGCAGGAGCGTTCGTTTTCCGCTTCGGATCACTATTTATGATTTCGTTCCTAGTAGATGTATGGCAAGTGCAAGCAATTGGTGCGATTTATCTTATGTTTATCGCGGGGAATCACTTATTTAAAACGTATGTTAAAAAGAATACACATGAAGAAACAGAAGAAAAAGAAGCAAAGAAAAAACAAGAGAACTTTTGGTGGACTGTATTTAAAGTCGAAGTTGCTGATATCGCCTTCGCAGTTGATTCAATTTTAGCTGCTGTTGCATTAGCAGTGACTTTACCGAAAACAGGATTAGGTACGATTGGTAGTCTTGATACAGGTCAATTTATCGTTATCTTTACAGGTGGACTTATCGGATTAGTTATAATGCGATTTGCAGCAACTGCTTTCGTACAAATATTAAAACGTAAACCAGGACTTGAAACTGCAGCATTTTTAATTGTAGGTTGGGTTGGTGTAAAATTAACAGTTTATACGCTAGCACACCCTGCTTTAAATGTCCTTCCGCATTCATTCCCAGAATCCACTCCGTGGAAGCTTACATTCTGGATTGTATTAGTTGGAATCGCAGTTTGCGGTTGGTTCTTCTCGAAAGAAGTAGAAGTAAAAGTAGAAAAGAATTTAGACGAAAAAGCGCTGTAATTACAGCGCTTTTTCTTTTTTCTCGTTTCAATTCCCCTCTCTATTTTTAGAAAAAATTCCATTATACTACCTTTTGTAAACGCTTCCTTTCTAGATGTATGTCCTTTTTGTGAAATATTGCACAAACTTATTGAAACTATGAACAAATCCATGTACCTTATTCATATAAGGAGTATTTATAGACGATGTATTAAAGGAGCGTATTACTCATGCTAGAACAAGGATTAGATTACGTTGTAAAACTGGCTAAGAGCAAAAAACAAATGCTAGATATAAATCCAATGCAATATTTCATTCGTGCTGCACTTGCGGGCATTTATATCGGTTTTATTATTGTACTATGTTTTAAATTAGGTAACTTTTTTCATATTGCAGATTCACCAGCAACATATTTAGCTTCCTCCATGTTTTTCGGAATTGCTCTCGTACTTATTATATATGGCGGCGCTGAATTATTTACTGGCAATACGATGTACTTCACAGTGGCAACTTTAAGAAAAGAAACAACGATTTCTGATACACTTCGCAACTGGGTTGCTTGTTATGCAGGTAACTTAGCTGGCGCTTTATTCTTTGCCTTACTATTTTACGCAACTGGAATTTTCGAAGCAATTGATCACAGTCATTTAATGAATAAAGTTGTTGAAGGAAAGATGAATACACCTACAATGCAATTATTCTTTAAAGCGATTTTATGTAACTGGCTCGTATGTCTTGCCTGCTTCTTACCTTCTCAAGTGAAAGGTGACACAGCAAAAATATTAATGATGATGATGCTCGTTTTCACTTTCTTTTTATCTGGTTATGAGCATAGCATTGCAAACTTATCACTGTTTGCTTTATCTTTAGTATCACCACATCCTGAGACAATTTCTTTTGCGGGCGCTATTCATAACTTAATTCCAGTTACAATCGGTAACATTATTGGCGGATCCGTATTTGTCGGTATGGTATATCATTACTTAACAAAGAAAGCACCTGTTGTTGAACAAGAGAAAACTCAATTAGTTGGAGCTCAAACGGAGGAAATTATTCCTTTACAAGCACATATGAAACATTAAAAACTCCAAAGTTTTACTTTGGAGTTTTTAGCTCCCTACATATTTCAAGGCAATATAAGGATTAATTTCCCCGTTTTCCTTCCCTCTCTCTATGCTCTTTTTCATCTGATGCATACCGATGACATCATTTGTATGAAGGTGAATTTCATTAACATATAAACCTTCGTTGCAGAAAGCTTCTACGAAATCTAACCCACTTTTTTGTCGCCATCCCATATTATAATCGAGGGAAATAATATTCACCTCATTATCCCTAACAATTTGCAAGGCAGATTCTACTGTAGTTGCCAAAACATATCCGTATGGGCAACTTCTTTGATCATCCATATATACATTCATTTTCTATCTCCTCTCTATTTTGCATATGTGACCAACACATAACATATTGCTCCAAGGCTAATAAAAGGTCCGAACGGAATTGGAGTTCTTATGTTTATACGTTTTAGCGCTATACCTATCCCGAAAAAACAAAGACTAAAGCAAGATGCTAAAAATAAAATCATAAAAATCCCTTTCAGTCCCACTATAAATCCAAGCAGCGAAAGTAATTTTATATCCCCTCCACCAAGCCCTTCTGGATATATCTTTTGCATGCAATATAACAAAATGAATATAACGCCACTACCAACTATACTATCTGTCCAAGTGACTAACGGTACAAAAATACATTCTAAAATAAGCAAAAGCGAAAACCAAATTAAAATACGATTAGGTATTAGCATATATACTAAATCTGTAACTGAAATAATTAGAAGTAACGAAAAAAGCGATAAAATGATGATGAGCTCTCTTTCCATTCCAATTACATATACAGTAAGAAAAAATAAACTGCCTGTAACAAATTCAAATACTATGTACAAACTTGAGATTTTGCTCTTACAATTCGTACAACGCCCTTTTTGTATACAAAATGAAATGATTGGAATAAGTTCTTTCGGCTGTAACGTATACTTGCAGTAATGACAGTACGAACGCGGTGTAATAATAGATTCCCCTACTGGAACTCTCATCGCAATCACCATAAAAAAAGAACCAAACACCATACCTATTAACAATGCATATAAATAAGTGAACATCCCTTCCTCTCCTTTCCAAAAGAACATAACAAAAAAAGGAGAGAACTTCTACTTCATATTATCTTTATTCTATTAAAAAAGCAGGCCGTTTTCCGGCCTGCTTTCCCCTATTTTATACGATGAAATATACTGCTTTTAACGGCCCGTGTACTCCGACAACAAGATTCATTTCAATATCCGCAGAGTTACTTGGTCCTGTAATAAAGTTAATACAAGATGCGACTGCTTCACCTTTTTCCACACGTGAGTTCATATCCTGAACTGCTTGCGTAATACGAGGTACAAGTGTTTCACGTGGAATAATAGCAAAGTATACAGTCGGTAAAAAGTGTAAAGAACGCCCTTGTCCTTTATGACTTTGTACAACAATCGTACCAGATTCAGCTAAAGTATAATCACTAAATGCAATACCGATATTCGCTTTTTCCGCTATACGCATATTCTCTTCTTTTTTCTCAGGATCCCATACATTTACCTCAACATTTTGCTTTGGAAGCTCTTCTTTAAATAAAGAAGTCAATCCATAGGAATCAAAACGTTCATCTGCTGATAATATAATAGGTCCTCCGCCGTTTTCAACGATTACTTTTTGAATATCTTCACGTAAGCGGTCGTTTGTCGTTTCCACAACAGTTGTATGAATGTTTGTACATTGCTTTTTAAATACTTCTAACAATTCTTCTTGTGAATAATCTTTTAACGTTTCTACATTCACATTACTTTTCCATGCTGGACGTTCTACGCCTTCTGTTTTACGCGCGCGCCCAAGTTCTTTTGCGATATTATCTAGAAAGGACTCACGGTTTTGAATTAATCCTGTCATTATTTGTCCCCGCCTTTCTTATGATCTTTATACCAATCACGGAATCGTTCTTTACTTGGAGCTGGGAATTCACGAATATCCGTCCAGTTTTTAAGTGGTCCAACACCTTTTGATACACGGTTACCAGATGTAAATGGACTCATTGCTGCCGGTGCCATTTTCGATCCCATTTTATATAAAGCTGCTGAAGAAGCACCCATACTAAACATTTTCATTGCTAATTTTTCTGCAAGTGGGGCACGACCTTCTTGCTCAACGATGACTTGACGATGTTTTAATAATAAATCATGTAATGGAATTTTTACTGGACAAGCTTCTGTACATGCTCCGCATAAACTAGATGCATAAGGAAGCTCTTTGTAATCGTCATACCCACCTAAAAGTGGTGTTAATACCGCACCGATTGGTCCTGAATAAATAGATCCATACGAATGTCCACCAACGTGACGATATACGGGACATACGTTAACACAAGCGGCACAACGAATACATTGCAATATTGAACGGAATTCCGATCCAAGAATTTGAGAGCGGCCATTATCAACAACGACTAAATGAAACTCTTCTGGTCCATCTACCTCTTCCTCTTGAATTGGTCCTGCTACTGTTACATAACTTGTTAATTTTTGACCTACCGCACTACGACATAGTAAACCAACTAAAACATCTAATTCTTCCATTGTCGGAACCATACGTTCCATACCCATTACTGCAATTTGTGTTTTCGGAATCGACATGACAAGATCGGCATTACCTTCGTTCGTCACTAAACAAAGAGAGCCAGTATTTGCAACAGCGAAGTTACAACCTGTCACACCAATTTCTGCATCCATAAATTTCTCACGAAGTTGTTTACGAACAAACTTTGTCATTTCGTATGGATCATCAGAATTTTCATATCCAAGTTTTTCTTTAAATACATCACGAATTTGCGTTCTGTTTTTATGAAGTGCAGGCGCAATAATATGTGATGGTGGATCGTTATCTACTTGCAAGATATACTCTCCTAAGTCACTCTCTAACACTTCACAACCAATCTCTTCAAGGGCATGATTCATACTAATTTCTTCAGTTACCATTGATTTTGATTTTACAACTTTCTTCGCTTGTTTCTTTTTTGCAACGTCTTGAATATACTTTGCTGCATCCTCTTTCGTTTTCGCAAAGTAAACGTGACCGCCTCTTTTTGATACATTTTCACTTAACTGCATTAAATAATAATCAAGATTTTCTAACGTATGTTGACGAATTTGTTCACCTAGTTCACGCCACTCTTCCCAATTTCCCAACTCGTCAGCTGCTTTTAATCGATTTGTATATAAACGCGTTTGTGCAGAAGATACCGCTCCGCGCATAAACGAATCTTGAATTCCATCGCCAACGCGATCATTAAATTTTTTCTCACTGATTTTCATAGACATAGCTTATGTTCCCCCTTCATGAGCGACTATTCAAGACCTCAGCAATATGCATTACTTTTACTTCTTTTCCTAAACGCTCAATACGTCCGCCAATGTTTAACAAACACCCACAATCTGCACCGATTAAATAATCAGCACCTGTTTCCATTACACTATCTACTTTTTCATCTACCATTTGCTCAGAAATTGGAGTCATCTTAACTGAAAACGTTCCCCCAAACCCACAACAATTTTGCGCGTTCGGCAGTTCTCTCACAATTAATCCTTTTACGCTTGATAATAAAATTCCTGGTGCCTCTTTTACTCCAAGCAGGCGTGTCATATGACAAGATTTATGAATAGTAGCTATCCCTGGTAAACTTGCACCAACATCTGTAACTTTTAAAACATCTACAATAAATTGTGTAAATTCATATGTTTTATCAGCAACCTTTTGTGCACGTTTAGCCCACTTTGGATCATCTTTAAAAACATGCGGATACTCATGAAACATTGTCGCACAAGATCCAGATGGCGTAACGATATATTCTGCATCTTCGAAAGTTTCAATCATATGTTTCATCGCTTCTTTTGCTGCTTCTACATGGCCGCTATTATAAGCAGGCTGACCACAACAAACTTGTGCTTCTGGAAATTCAATTTCACAACCTAAACGCTCCAATACTTCAACTGTTGCTTTACCGACGTTTGTTTCAAACATATCGACTAAACAAGTAACAAATAAAGTAACTTTCATAACTATAATTCCCCCTCATTACAACTCCGCCAAAAATCATATGGTCATCAGATGACTAAGATTAGAAGAAGTAGGCTCAACCATAGCCTATCCTCTCCCTCTTCTAAAGAAAACGCTTACTTAATCTCTCTCTATTTTATCAGAAAATTAGATTTTTAAAAGATTAAATTACGAATTTATATCGCTTTTACCTGTGACAATATGTTCTACATTTGTTAAATGATCTAGCATCGCTTGCTGCGCTAATTCCACATCTTGCTTTAACACCGCATCATATATAGATTGATGCTCTTCTAAAAGTCGTTCTGATGTTGTTTGTTCACCATATAAAATAATGCGTCTTGATTCACCAATCGTTTCAGCAATCATCTCTGAAACATGATTCATGAGCTCAAGCAAGATGTTATTATGCGAAGATTCTGCAATTCCCATATGAAAATGAAAGTCTGCTTTTTCGCCAGCCTTCTCATCTCCAATGCTCTTTGCCATTTCATCTAACCACTGCTTCATATTTTGCAAATTAGCTTCCGTACGTTTTGCCGCTGCCGCTCGAACTGCCCCCACTTCGAGCACCTTCCGTACTTCTAATAAATTCAAAATATCCTCTTTCTTCATTAATAACTTGTTATTTAGTGATTTTGTTAATGAAGAAGGATCGAAATTCCTTACATATGTACCTTCTCCTTGTTTCATTTCAATTAAGCCCATTGCTCTTAGCGCACTTAGCGCTTCACGAACAGCAGATCTGCCAACTTGAAACTGCTCAGCTAATTGATGAACAGGAAGTAGTTTGTCACCAGGTTTTAACGTACCATTTTTAATCATTGTTAAAATAGCTTCAGATACTTCTTCGTAAATTTTTTTCGGTTTAATAGATTTGTACTCCAGTTAAATCACCTCAGTATCTTCCAAACAACAATTGTAACGTTTTATAAGAACTTAGCATCCATAACTATTTTAGAACGAATTAGTAAGAAGTACAAATGTTTTGTTCATAAAATAGTCAAATTTTTGATATTTGTTTGATATTAATTAATACATTTACGCGTAACTATTTACCTTCAATATGAAGAGCATATTCCAAAAGTTAGAATATGCTCTCCTCATCTTGTGCTTTTAATTTAATACTAACTGTCGTGCCCTTACCTTTTTCACTTTCTATTCTCCACTCACCGTCATGTATATGAACAATTTGCCTTACAATTGCAAGACCTAAACCTGTTCCACCATGTTGACGACTTCTCGCTTTATCTACTCGGTAAAAGCGTTCCCCCAGATTTTCTAAATGCTCTCTATCAATACCTATTCCTGTATCTTTTATGTGCAATTCACAATAATCATCGATTTGCTTTAATGTTATTATGATATCCCCGTTTTGATTTGTATAACGTATCGCATTATCTAATACATTATGAAGTACTTGTTGCATACGATCCTCATCAATCATTACGATAATTTCAGGATTTAAATTCGTTGAAATACGAAGGTTTTTTTCTACAAACTGTAACTCGTACGTATTTAGTACATCTTCAATAAGCTGTGAAAAAACGATAGGTTGTTTCTTTAAGGGGAAGTGTTCACCTTCTAGCTGCGCTAGATCTAATAAATCATGAACGAGGCGCTGCATGCGACCTGCTTCTTTATGAATAAGTTGCGTTACTTTTTCCTGCTGCGGCCCCTTCGCTACACCGTCTAAAATAGCTTCACTATATCCTTTAATATAACTAAGCGGTGTTCTAAGTTCATGCGAAACATTAGCTAAAAATTCCTTACGCTTTACATCTTCTGTTTCTAAGGAATTTGCCATTTTATTAAAGGCTTTTCCCAATCGTCCAATTTCATCTTCTGAAGAAATTGTAATCCGCTCTGAGAAATCTCCAGTAGCCAAATGATTTGCAACTCGTTCCATTTGCGAAAGCGGTCTCGTAATGGCGATAATAATTTTTCTACCAATCCATATTGTAATTAAAATCATTGCAAGTGCTAACGGCCCTAAAATAAGACCCATATCAAATATTAAGTCTTTTATACTTTTTAAAGGAATATAAGAGTATACAATACCAACTAATTTTTTATTATCTAAAACAGGGATGACAACACCCATAATATTACGATCAAAATGTTCTTCATACCCTATCTTTGTCACAGTTTTCCCATCTAATAGCGCCTGTCTATCCCCTTCACTTATAAGAGAATGATGGTGAACATCAAAAGGCAAACATGCGCTTAAATCACGCGGATTGTATACGAAAAGGACATCTGAACTAGATATTTGATCATATGCCCTTACTTTCTCTTCAAAAGTGGATACTCCTTCACGTTTATCATATTGCGTGGCAAGACGTTTCCCTTCCATTACTAATGAATCTTTTAAATTATCAACGTATAACTTTTCATATGAGTATAAAGATACAAAATAAAGAAAGGAAACTGTTACACATACTGCACATACTACTGTAAGCCAAAGCTTTTGTACCATCGTAAACATACGTTACACCTCAAATTTATAACCTACACCCCAAACGGTTTGAATGTAGTTTCCACTTTCTCCTAGCTTTAGACGCATCGTTTTCACATGCGTATCTACCGTTCTTGTACTTCCTGCATAATCATATCCCCACACCTTTTCAAGCAATTGTTCCCGGCTAAATACTTGTCCATTATGTTGGCAAAGAAAATATAGTAAATCGAACTCTTTTACCGTAAGAGGAATCGTCTCACCATTCGTCTCGACCCTCCTACTTTTTTCATTAATAAGAATCGGTCCAAATTGAATCTCTTCTTGCTGTTCTTGCTTTGTATATCGTCTTAAAACAGCTTCCATACGAGCAATTAGTTCCCCAGGACTAAATGGCTTTACAATATAATCATCTGCTCCCATACGTAAGCCGTTCACCCTATTCCACTCTTCACCTTTTGCTGTTAAAAATATAATAGGTACATCCGACGTTTTTCGAATCTCTTTACAAACTGAAAGCCCATCCATCTCAGGCATCATAATATCTAGTACAACGAAATCATAATGATCCGTCTCTAATTTTCGAAGTGCCTCTTTTCCATTTTCAGCTTCTCCCCACTCGTATCCGAAGTTATCTAAGTACATTCCGACAAGTTGCCTCATATCACTTTCGTCATCTACGACTAGCACGTTATATTTACTCATTGTCCTTCCCCTTCTCTCTCTATGAGTTGAAACGGTCCTTTTCCGACTTTAATTGTTTGTTTTATTTTCATATTCTTCATATCCATTACGCATACTTCATCGCTATCATAACTAGCTACATATCCTTCTGCACCGCTTTTCAAAAATGCAAATGGATTAGATCCTACTTCTGCAAATCCTACCTCTTGATACGTACTTGCATCAAACTTTCTAAGCGTATTTGAACCGTGACTTAGCGCATATACATACTTATCATCCTTTGTTATATTCACAGGCATAAACGGAGCATGTAAAGAACGCATCATCTCTCCGCTTTGTAAAGAATACACTAATACTTTCTCATTCACTTGACTTCCATCACCATGTCCACCAATCCATATTTCTTTCCCATCAGCGCTAACCGTTGCTCCTGTTGATGCTGGTGGAATCATAAAGGACTGTATCACTTCTTTTTTCTTTGTATCAATGGTCGTTAGTTTCGTATCATAAAAGTTGAGTACAGATAACTGGTTATGATGCTCTACCATCGTTATCGGCCCTTTTCCTGTTGAAACACTCCCTGTCTCTTTTCCTTTTATCGTAAAGAACCTTACCTTTTGTTCATTTTGATCGGCAGCAAATAATTGTGTTCCATCATCTGATGCGATAACATTAGCAATTCCTTTTCCAATCTTATATTTGTCCACTTGTCTTCCTTCTGCTAGTGAATATACATACATATATTCTAATTGCTTACCATAAACAAGTATTTCCTCGCCATTTGGAAGTAGCGTAACCCCCGCAAGCGGCTCATTTAATTCCCATGTTGTTAATAGCTTCTTTGTTTTTTTATCAATAAAACTAATACTACCTTCCTTTATATTCGTTGTTATAATAACACTTTTATCTTTAGCAATCGGTGTATACGAACTTCCTTGACACCCTACTAATAGAAATAAAAAACAGAGAAGAAAAACATACTTTCTCAAAAGATTCCCTCCATCTTCGGATGATTTCGTTATAATTGTAAAATAACAAATAAATGTGTGGAAAATGTGAAATCTTCCTTTATTAATAAACTTACATATATAATGTACAACAAATAGAATTTGAGGTGTGTAAATTATGCTTTTTCCTGATTTAGCGAATAAAATTGTACGTGAAGTACGCAGATTAATTACTGAAAACATTATTATTATTAATATACAAGGCGTTATTATCGCAAGTACAGATGCGGAAAGAATCGGTCAATTTCATGAAGGTGCACTCCGCTGTGCGAAACAAAAGAAAACTGTCATTATTACAAAAGACGATGAACGACGACTGCAAGGTGTAAAAGCTGGGATGAACCTTCCTTTACTATTCCATGACGAAGTAATCGGCGTGATTGGAATTACAGGAGAACCTGAAAATATTTCACAATACGGAGAAATATTACGTAAGATGACCGAATTATTAATTCATGAAAACTACTTTTTAGAACAACTAGAACTTGAGCACCGTTCTTATGAAGCATTTGTCTTTGATTGGCTTCAAAATACAGACTGGTCTCCAAGTTTTCTCGATCGTGCAAAAACGCTTGGCATTGATTTATATAAGAAGAAACAACTTATTTTATTATCAATCGCCCAAGATAATACGATGCTCCAGCGTAAAATTTGGCAACATATGCGCAACATTTTAGCAAAAGAAAATTTATTTGTTCGCTGGGGAAATGATCGGTTTATTTTGTTTACAACAATCCAATCCAAAGAGCAAACCTTTCAATTTTTAAAACGGTTAAAACAAGACTGTGAAACTTTATTTTCTATTACTTTATATATCGGGATTGGACAAACAGTTACGCCAAGCAATATGAACTTATCGTACGAACAAGCATTACGCGCCCTTTCAGTATCACTTGAAACGAAAAAAATTGTATTTAATGAAGATTTACGTTTAGAAATGTGCTTACAAGATATTTCTACTGAAACTCGAGAACAGTTTCTAGAGCGTACCATTGAAAACTTAGTATCATCTCCTGAGCTTATGCACACTTTACGTTTATTTATCGATTATAACCAATCTTATAAGCAGACAGCTGAGCAATTACATATACACATTAACACATTGCATTACAGGCTAAAAAAGATTGAAGAACATACAGGACTTGACCCGAAACAATTCAAAGATTTAAATGTTTTATACTTCGCACTCCTCTTATTAGATAATCATACAAAAAATAACGATAAAATTGATTAATCTTTAGATGATTGTACATAGAAAGAATCCTCCAACTTTTTTATCATTATAATGAAAGCACTGTTACAACGTTTTTTATTATGACGAAATACGTTAACAGTTTGAGGGGGATTTCCAATGTTAGAAAAGCAAATTATTGATTCATTCGTATCTATTGTTGGCGAAGATAATGTAGATACATCCAATATGGGGCGTTTAACTTATAGTTATGATGCCACTCCAAACTTCCAAGCGATGCCTGATGCAGTCATTGCTCCTCGTAATACAAATGAAATAGCAGACGTGTTAAAAGTGTGTAACACTCATAAAATCCCAGTATACGTTCGCGGGTCTGGAACAAATCTTTGCGCTGGAACGTGTCCACTTGAAGGTGGTATCGTCCTTATTTTCCGCCATATGAACAATATTTTAGAAATTGACGAAGAGAATTTAACAATTACTGTACAAGCTGGTGTTATTACACTTGATATTATTAAAGCAGTAGAAGAAAAAGGTTTATTTTATCCACCAGATCCAAGCTCTATGAAAATTTCTACAATCGGCGGTAACATTAATGAAAACTCCGGCGGATTACGTGGTTTAAAATATGGCGTAACACGTGATTATGTAATGGGGCTTGAACTTGTCTTACCGAACGGCGATATCATTCGTACTGGTGGTAAATTAGCAAAAGATGTCGCTGGTTATGATTTAACTCGTTTATTTATTGGTTCTGAAGGAACACTTGGTGTTGTTACGGAAGCTATATTAAAACTTGTCCCTATGCCTGAAACGAAGAAAACGATGCTTGCGCTATATGAAGATATTAACGAAGCTGCTCGAGCTGTTTCTGCTATTATTGCAAATAAAATTATTCCGGCGACACTTGAGTTTTTAGACCAACCAACAATTGAAGTTGTAGAAGAGTTTGCACAAATCGGTTTACCAACTGACGTTAAAGCAATTTTATTAATTGAACAAGATGGCCCGCCCGAGGTTGTCAATCGCGATATCGAAAAAATGGCTAACGTTTGCCGTGCTATGAATGCGGTCGATGTTCGCGTTGCAAAAGATGAAGCCGAAGCAGATGCGCTTCGTACAGCACGCCGTAGTGCACTATCAGCACTTGCAAGACTAAAACCGACAACAATATTAGAAGATGCAACTGTACCACGTTCACAAATCGCTCCAATGGTTGAAGCAATTAATGCAATTGCAAAGAAACATAATATTCCTATTTGTACTTTTGGTCATGCTGGTGATGGTAATTTGCATCCGACTTGTATGACAGATGCCCGTAATGAAGAAGAAATGCATCGTGCCGAACAAGCTTTTGCTGAAATATTTGCGAAAGCGATTGAGCTTGGTGGTACGATTACTGGTGAACATGGTGTTGGCGCAATGAAAGCTCCGTATTTAGAAATGAAATTAGGCAAAGAAGGTATTGCTGCTATGCAAGGGATTAAACAAGCCTTCGACCCAAACAACATTATGAATCCTGGAAAGATGTTCGCGAAAGACTCTCGTAAAAGAGTGGTGGTTGAGCGATGACCACATTAAATAAAGAAAACATTCAAAAGGAATTTAAAGAACGATTAAGTGAAGATGAACTACTAAACTGTATGCGATGCGGCTTTTGTTTACCAACTTGCCCTACTTACATTCAATCTGGGTATAAAGAATCACATTCCCCACGCGGACGTATCGCCTTAATGAAAGCCGTCGTTGATGGTTTAATTGAGCCGGATGAAGATGTTGAAGATACATTAAATGTTTGCCTTGGCTGCCGCGCTTGTGAACCTGTTTGTCCATCTGGTGTGAATTATGGACATTTATTAGAAGAAGCTCGTGATATTATTAATCAAAATAAAAAGTTCTCCATGCCCGTGAGAGCTGTTCGTAAAGTTGTTTTTGAAGGACTATTCCCGCATCAAAACCGAATGCGAACATTAACAGGACTAATCGGATTTTACCAGCGTTCTGGTTTACAAACGCTAACACATAAAACAGGTATTATGAAGTTATTCCCTGAAACACTTGCAACGATGGACCTCGTTTTGCCAAAAGTCCCTAAAATGAAAGCAATGAAAGATCGTCCTGAATTTTTACCTGCTGAGGTGGCAAAGAAGAAACAAGTTGCATTCTTCACAGGCTGTTTAATGGATACGATGTTTTTAGAAACAAATAACGCAACGATGAAACTTCTTCAGTTAGCTGGTTGTGATATCGTTATTCCGAAAACACAAAGTTGCTGCGGGGCATTACATGGGCATGCTGGTGAAAAGAGTGGAGCAAAAGAATTAGCAAAACGAAATATAGAAGCATTCGAAGATTTAAACATCGACTATATTATTACGAATGCAGGTGGTTGCGGAGCTTATCTCGTAGATTATGATTATTTACTAAAGGATGATCCAGAGTGGGCAGAACGCGCAAAGCAGTTTGTTTCTAAAATTAAAGATATTACTGCTATACTAGTAGAACTAGATTTCCATAAACGTAATGACTTACGACTCACGCCGCAAATCATTACGTATCAAGACTCTTGTCATTTACGTAATGTTATGCGAACATCTTCTGAACCTCGTATGTTACTAGAGGCCATTCAAGGCGCAACATACCGCGAAATGAAAGATGCGGACCGTTGCTGTGGTTCTGCTGGTATTTATAATATTGTCCATTCGGAGTTATCAATGGAATTTCTAAATTACAAAATGGATCGTGTGCATGAAACAGCTGCAGCGACAATTGTTACTGCAAATCCTGGGTGTCTATTACAAATGAAACTAGGTATTGAACGTGAAAAAATCTCTCATAAAATGCGCGGAATTCATATTGTAGACTTATTATTAGAAGCAATTGAAACCAATTCGTAATAACTCGTAACATACGTAATAATAGGAAAACGGCTATCTCCTTCGTCTATGTAAAGAGATAGCCGCTTTTTTGTCCGCTACAACATTAAAAATATGTTACTTTATTATAAAAAAGAACAACAGAAACATTACAGTTTTGTAAAAATACATCCATTATATTCCTCAAAAAAAATGCTAAAATCATTGATACAATAGGATTCTTCATTTTTAATATAGGTACATTTATCCAAAAACCCCCTCTTAAAACCAAGTATAAAAATGCTAAAAATTCCTTTTATACTCTATGTTTCTCTTATTTCATCCCTTTCCTCCTCTTAGGATAAATTAGGAAATTTTTAAGTCTATGAATTTTTTTCCATCTTTTTTCTCGCAAATTGTATGCTACGATGAATTGGTCAGTCAGACAGGCTGTCAAAAACAAATCGTGTGAAAACAAATTAAAACTTTATATAGGGGGACACACATCATGAAAAAGCGTGTTTTATTATCTGTAGCTGCTGCAACAGCTCTTACTTTAGGAGTATCTTCTTTAGATGCACAAGCTGCAACAGTACAACCATCTAACGTAAAGGTTCAAAATATTCAGCATTCAAAAATGATGATGAAGCAAATGAGCCAACAAGAATTACAAGCATTCTTACAATCTATGGGAGTTGAATCATTAGCACAATGGAACCAAGGACAATTCCAACAAGATTGCTTCATTCCTGGTCAACAGCCTACTGAAAATGTTGTTACTGAACAACCAACAGCTAAGCCAGAAGCTCAAAAGCCTGCTGAGGAAACTCAAAAACCAGCTGAACAAAAGCCTGCTGAAGAAGTTGCTAAACCAGAAGCTCAAAAACCAGCTGAAAACAACAATACTCAAAACGAAACACAAAAACCAGCTGAGCAAAAGCCTGCTGAAGAAGCAAAATCTTTAAGCGAATTCGAACAACGCGTTGTTGAATTAACAAACGCAGAGCGTACAAAACAAGGCTTATCAGCATTACAAATCGATACTGAATTAAGCAAAGTAGCACGCATTAAGTCTGAAGATATGCAAAAAAACAACTACTTTGATCATAACAGCCCTACATACGGGTCTCCGTTTGACATGATGAAGAAATTTGGTATTTCTTATAAATCTGCAGGTGAAAACATCGCCCAAGGACAACGTACTCCAGAAGAAGTTGTACAAGCTTGGATGAACAGTGCCGGACACCGTGCAAACATCTTAAATAGTGGCTTCACTCATATCGGTGTTGGTTATGTAGAAAGCGGCAACTACTGGACACAACAATTTATTACGAAGTAAATAAAAAAAGAGTCTTCTCCTAGAAGACTCTTTTTTTATGTTTCATAGCTTTCTAATATGTATGCGTATAAAATATAGAACATAAACAAAATAGACCCGCAGCTTATTACACTAATTAACAAGTAAAATCCCCACTTTAGGCTCAAAAGCAACGAAAATAATATGCTGCATGCCATCACTTGAAAGATTCGCCTACTAACTAAACGGATTTTTTGTAATTTGATCGGTTCTTTCTCTCTATCCTTCACCTTTTTAAACACTTTACTAAACATAAAAAGAAACATACTAATTCCAACCGTTAGTCCTGTCTGAAAGGATATAATACTTCCCAAATTAATAAAGAGAATTAGTATATGGACAAACATCATAAATAAAGTAATACTCTTTATAAATCCATTTATAATGAAATACTCCCCTTCATTAAACTTATATATATTATGCAAAATAACATATACTAATCCATGTAAAATAATAATAAGGACAGGGATAAATAATACGACCACTTGTTTACTCATAAACTCGTTCGCTCCACCATTCTCGTTCCAATGCACTGCCATACGATTTGGTAAATATGGATAAATACATAGAGTAAGTAAAAGACAAGCGAAAAATATCCCTAGCATATATTTATATTTGATCAAGTAATTCTCACCTCTCTTTTCTCTTAACGGCTTCGCCTCTTTTAGAGAAATCCCTGCAAAAATCTACCTTTTTCAACTTTAAACTTACACTTTACCTATTTTCTCTTTCAAATTTTTTCATTGTATCGTTTAAATTTGTAGGGAAAGGTACGTCAACAACGATCTCTTCTTTCGTAATCGGATGCAAAAAATTAATCTTCATCGCATGTAACGCTTGCCCGGACATATATGTTGTTTGCCCACCATATAATACATCCCCAACTAATGGATTTCCATTATAGCTCATATGAACGCGAATTTGATGTGTTCTACCGGTTTCTAACTGTAACGTTACGAGCGTCGCATTTTGTTTTTTAAAATATTTCTCTACTTTATAGTACGTTATAGCTTTGTCTCCCTTTGGAGAAACACGGCGCCTTGTAGCATGATGTCGATCTCTTCCGATGGCCGCGTCAATTGTCCCTTGCTTCTTTTTTACTTTTCCTTCAACAAGTGCCGCATACGTTCTTTTAATTTTCCGTTCCATTAATAAACGATCCATAATTGCACCCGCAATTCTATGTTTTGCGAATACAACACCACCTGTCGTATCTTTATCTAATCTATGGATATGCCGAACCTTCGTCTCTAAACCTTGCATTTGAAAATGAAAAGCAACAAGATTGGCAAGTGTTCCCGTCCCATTTTTTTCAGAAGGATGTGTATCCATTTGCCCCTGCTTATTTACAATGAGTACGTGATCGTCTTCAAACACTACATTTAATTCACCATATTCCGGCTCTACGCCGTACTCCTCCTCCATAAACATATGAACTTGTAACTTATCTCCTTCTTTTAAAAGTTCATTCCATCTCCTTTGTTCTCCGTTAACAGTAACACCTTTTTCCATACGAAGCTGATGTAATAACTTTTTTGGTACTTCCCATTCTACTTTTAACAACGACTCAATACTTATACCATTCCACGTCGCTGGAACCGTAATTTCGCACCATTCGCCCTTTTTCTTTGTTTCCATACTATAATCACCTTATTTCTATTGATTCTCTCATTGTAACGGAAAACATACTTTGATGCACCGTCAAAAATAGAGGACAGCCTTATAATCGACTGTCCCCTCATGCTCTAAGCCTTTTCATTTCCTGCAACACTTCTTCAGCTTTTTGTTCATACAATAAATCTTTAAAGAAATCCGCCAATCGTTTATAGTCGTTGTACGTATCTAATAAGTCGTCTATTTTCTCTCCTTTCATAACTTGTTGCTTTTGCTTCATTTTTACTGGATAGCGATACCCCGATACTTCTTGTATTTTGTAATACTCATCCTCTACTTGAATGACTTTTACAAGTTCCTCTTCTTCCGCATCCATCGTATACCCGTCAAAGTCTCTAAGCAGTTCATAAATAATATGAGTCCATTCATCTTTTGGGTAAAACCCTTTTTCCAACCGATAACCGACAATGCGATACATATGCCCATCGTTTTCAGCAAACTGTACTGTATCATTTAGCTTAAACTTAAAATAACGAAACATTGCCTTCACCTACTTGTATGTAATGTTCTTATCACATACTATGCGCAAAATATGGGCCCTGCTATTCATAAAAAAAACTCATCTTATAGATGAGTTTTTTTTATGATGATTTTTCTCTTTTCTTTCGAAATGGTAGCCACCAGTTCCAATCCCCAAACAATTTCATTAAACTTGGTACGAGCATAAGACGGATAATTGTTGCATCAAGAAATATTGCTAATGCAACCCCAAGCCCCATCTGCTTTACTGGTAAAATATCAGTAAAGGCGAACGCACCGGTAACAACAATCATAATTAAAGCGGCGGACGTAATAATTCTACTTGTCGAAACAAGTCCTTCTAACGTTGCTTGATCGTTATCTCCTGTTTCTTCATAAAGCTCATGAATACGTGAAATAAGAAATACTTCATAATCCATGCTAAGCCCAAATACGAGGCCGAAAATAAAGATTGGTAATACAAATAAAACTGAACTCTCTTCTAATCCGAAATGACCACCTTCAAATAACCAAATTACAATTCCAATTGTTGCACTCAAACTAAGTACGTTCATAATAATAGCTTTAATTGGAATGAGTATAGAGCGGAATGCGAATAATAAAATGACAAAGGTTGATCCAAATATAACAGACATACCAATTGCAACTTTATCTTTAATTTCATCTTCTAACTCTTGCTGGAACGTCGTCATACCGCCCAAATAATAAGTAACATCATTTTCTTTATAATTCTTTTTGAAATCACGAACCCATTGTTTTGCGGTTTCTGTACTTGGCTTCGTATCCAAAAAGACTTCCATTGTTGTTTTATTCCCTTTCGTATACGCTTCAAATACAGGAGCTATTTTCGCAGCTTCTGGCGACTGTAACATTCCAGCAACTTGATCTGCTTTCATTCCATTTAGCCCGTCATATACACTTTTCACCTTATATACTTGCTTATCGTCTTTTAACTTTTGAACAACAGCTTCTATCTTTTGTAAACTTTCTTTTTCTGTTATATTTTTCTTCGTCTCTACTACTAATGTAACATCAGCGTGTGTTTGGACAGTTTTATTAAAGGCTTCTTCATACTTCTCAAATGCAACTCTCGTATCACTCTTTTCAGGTAACGCTTCAACACCAGGAAACTGCAAGTTAGCTGTACGTAGCGGTAATAAACAAATAACAATAAATGTTGTAACAACAATAATCATAACGATTGGATGTTTCATTACAAACTGTGCAAATTTACGCCATACATTTGATGGGGTAGGCGCCCCCTGATTCTTTTTTAATATCCTTTTACCAATTAAAGATAATAACGCCGGAAGAAGTGTGAGCGAAAACAAAATGCTCATAATAACGACAATCATCCCGCTAATAGCAACAGACTGAATATAATCTATCTTAAAGAAAAATAAGCCTGATAAACCGACGAATACACATAACCCTGAAAATACGATAGCACGCCCTGCCGTTTGATACGTAATCGCTATCGCTTCTTTCACTGTTCTCCTCGCTACTTCCTCTCGAAAACGATTTACAAATAACAGTGCAAAATCAATTGATAATGCGAGCCCAATCATCGGCGCAACATTTAACACGAAAATAGATAGCTCTTTATCACTACCTATAAAATATAAAATCCCCATCGTACTAATGACACTAAGCGCACCATTTACAATCGGTAAAATAGAAGCAATCAGACTACCAAATGAGAATAATAGTACGAGAAAAGCAATAGGTAATCCAATCATCTCTGCTACTTTTAAATCATTTTGCGTTCTTTCATTAATCTCTTGATTAATTTTCGGATATCCTGTCGGTGTTACTTTTAATACGCTATTACTTTCCTTCTCGATTTTTCCGGCAAATTGTAATGTCTTTTCCATTCGTTCTTTATTTGTTTTCCCGGAAAATAAAATCGTCGCATAACCGATATCATCTTGTATCATCACTTTATTTTCTATCGGATGATGAAAAGACTCATACGTTTCTTTCTCTTGAATATGTTTTATAATTCCCTCTATACCTTTTTGAAACTCCTCATGTGAAGCATTCTTGTTCTTCTCAAAAATGAGTAAAAGTGTATCCTGAGACTGCTTAAAATCTTTATCTAAAATTTCCTTCGTCTTTTGATAATCCCCTTCTGTTTGGAAACCATCACCGCCCAATACTCCTGGAAGTTTTGGAGCAAAAATACCGAGCATTATCGCAAGTAGTAGTAATGCTACAATTACTGTATAACGAAATTGATACAAAAAAGTTCCTAACTTCCCCCACTTATCAATTTTATGTACATTTGTCTTCACACATTTTCACCTACTTTATATAATTCACTTGTCATTTATACTGTATCACATCTCCCCGTAAACAAAAAACGTCTAGAAAAACTATAATACTAGTTTTTCTAGACGTTTTTCTATCTCTCGTTATTAAGTCCCAATCTCTCGGTAAGTAAACGATGACAATAAATTGCGATGATTAACAAAATGCCACCTACGCAGTAACCTGCTAAAATATCGGTTGGATAATGAACATTTAAAATGACTCTACTTAATCCAATCAATATAATTAATATGCCCATTGAAATCGTAATACCACATTTTCCAGCTACACTCTTCAAATTCGCAGCAATGATATAGGCAAGAAAACCAAATGTTATAATAGATAGCATTGCATGTCCACTTGGGAAGCTATACCCAAGTGCGTCAAGTGCCTCATTTAATGATGGGCGGTCTCTTTTTGCAATTTCTTTTATTCCCTTATTAACAAGGTGTGTCATTAATATAGCCATTGGGTACACAATCATAGCAGCATAATAACGCTTTTTCCAAAAAACGAGCAAACTTATAATTAGTGTCGTTATAACTCCAATTGCAGATCCTAGCTTTGTAAAGTAGGAGAAGAATGTAAGTGAGCTTTCCGTTTGCAATCCTTTTACCATATCACGTACGTATGTATCCATCATTGTAACACCACCTACATATACCCTCCAAGCGATGATACTAAATAGAACAAACAACAAAATGATACACATTAATTCATACTGATGTAACTTTTTCTTCAATCGATTTCCTCCTACTATGAAAAAATGCGATTTCTACTTTAGAAACCGCATTTTCTTACTTATTTACCTTTTGTTTTCAGCTCTGTCCAGTAGCGATCGTAGTCTTTTAACTTATCGTCTACATCAACAAGCCACTCTGTACGATCTAATTCTTCTTTTGTTAAGAAGATCATGTGATTATCACGATATTCTTTACTATGAAGAGGATGAGCTTTTTCATTTGGATTACTGTAACCAATTGACTCGTAGTTTTTCACACTTACTTTTTCATCTAATAAGTAGTTCATAAACTTCTCTGCAAGTTCTTTATTTTTCGCACCTTTTGGAATTGCTAACGTATCAGCCCAAATTGTGCCACCTTCTTTTGGTACAACGTATCCTACATCTTTATTGTCTTTCGCAATGAATGCTGCGTCTCCAGACCAAACTGTCCCGATCCAAGCATCTTCTGTAATGAATTTTTGTTTAATGTTATCTGTATCGAATGCTAATAAGTTTGGAAGTAGCTTCTGTAAATCATTTGACGCTGTCTTTAACTGTGCATCCTCTTTCGTGCTATTAGAGAAACCGTTTTTCTTAAGTCCCATTCCTAATACTTCACGAGAATCGTTTAATAAAGTAACATGTCCTTTATATTTCTCGTTCCATAAATCATTCCAGCTTGTAGGTGTTTCTTTCACATACTTTTTATTGTATGCAATTCCTGTTACACCCCAAGTATATACTAGAGAATACTTATTCTCTGGATCAAACGCAGGTGTTTTAAAGTTAGAAACAAGGTTCTCGATGTTCGGGATATTCTTCTTATCTAAAGGCGCTAATAAGTCCATCTTCGCCATCGTTTTCACCATGTAATCAGATGGCTGAATTAAATCATATGTCGCGCCACCAGCTTGTAATTTCGCAAGCATTTCCTCATTACTTGCATATTTATCGTAGTTAATTTTCACGTTATATTTCTTTTCAAAATCTTTTAAAACTTGCTCATCAAAATTGTCAGCCCAGCTATAAATGTTTAATTCTTCTTTTTTCTCACCACAACCAGCAAGTACACCTGCAGCAAGACTGAAGCTAATTGCTATACCAGCTAATCTCTTCACTAATTTCATCGGTTTATTACCTCCTCGTTCTTTCTATATCATTCGTATTATAAAGGAAGGTGTCCTCCAGAGTTCTCTTCACCGTCTGCACCTTTATTACGGAAGATTTCCGATAGCACCATTAATCCTACAATTACAACAATTAATATTGTAGAAAGAGCATTAATTTCAGGCGATACTCCACGCTTAACCATACTATAAATGTATAATGGCAATGTTGTTGATCCTGGTCCTGATACGAAGAAACTAATTACAAAATCATCAATCGATAATGTGAATGTTAATAATGCGGCTGAAATAACTCCTGGTGCAATTGCTGGAAACGTTACATAACGAAACGTTTGCCACGGCGTTGCTCCTAAATCGTTTGCAGCCTCTTCTAAATCACGTCCCATACTAGAAAGACGTGCCGCTAAAATAACAACAACAAATGAAATACTGAATGTAATGTGTGCAATAATAATTGTTGTTTTTCCAAGTTCCATACCTAATTGACTAAATAGGATAAGTAAAGATAATCCCATTAAAATATCAGGAATTAAAATTGGTAAATATACAAGACCGTTAATGGCCCCTTCAAAACGATATTTGTAACGGTGTAATGCAATAGCAAAAATCACACCAAGAACTGTCGTCACAATTGTCGTTATAACAGCAATCGTCATACTATTTACAAACGCATCAATAACATCTTGTTTTTGAAATAAATCTGTATACCAATGGAGTGTAAAGCCCTCCCATTCCGCATTAATGCGAGAATCGTTGAAGGAATATACCATTAAAACCATCATTGGAAAATACAAAAACAATAAGATTAACCAAGAATAAGAAACTAAAAACTTCTTCATTTTTACCTATTCCCCTCCGTTTCCATCATATTTATATACTTTCGTTGCACGATAATATAAGTAAATTAACAGAACAGAGAATAGAACAACAATCATAGATAACGCGGAACCAAACGGCCAGTCACGTGAACCTAAGAATTGGTTTTGAATTACGTTTCCGATTAATGCTACTTTCGATCCACCCATAACGTCTGATACAACAAACATTCCGATAGAAGAAACGAATACTAAAATAGAACCAGTAGTAATCCCTGACATCGTCATCGGTACTGTTACATTCCAAAATGCCTTTACTGGTGTTGCTCCTAAATCATAAGCCGCCTCTAGCTTACGCTTATCAAGCTGCTCAATTGCTGCATACACTGGTAAAATCATAAATGGTAATAAAGAATATACCATTCCGAGTATTACAGAAGGCGTATTATATAGCAGATTTAAAGGTTCACTAATAATACCTAGTTTCAATAGCAATGTGTTTACAAGACCTTGTGAACGTAAAATAACAATCCATGCGTATGAACGAACAAGAAAGTTAATCCAGAACGGAATCGTTGCCAATAATAGAAGGATAGAACGATATTTACGATCAACAATTGTAATTGTATAGGCGAATGGATAACCGATTAATAAACATAGTACTGTCGTAATAACAGCTATCTTCACTGTTTCCCATAACGTCCCCATATATAATGGATCAAACACACGTGCTATGTTATCTAATGTAAATTTCATTTCCACTGTCCCGTATGCTCCGCGCTGCATGAAGGCAAATGCTAATACGAACAGAAGTGGAATTAGGAAGAAGAGTAACAGCCATACGACTGTAGGTAATGCGAGTAATTTCCCTTTCTTCAATTTAAGGTCACCTCGTCCTCTTGCTCCCAGCCTACATATACATTATCTCCAATGCTCCACTGCGTTGCTTCTTCAGCAGTTTGGTATGCCATTAGTAATTCCGCTGTTTTCTCCTCACGTACATATAGCTTTTCCATATTTCCAACAAATTCAATATCTTCAATATGTCCAAGATGGTATTCTTTTAAAATTGGCTCTTCAACCGAGCGAACTTTTACATTTTCAGGGCGAACTGCTACGTAGTTTCCCCCATTTTTCACGATATTATTTTCACCGATGAACGTCGCAACAAACAATGTTTTCGGCTTATTGTAAATTTCCTTAGGCGTGCCGACTTGTTCGATATGCCCTTTATTCATAACGACAATACGATCACTCATACTCATCGCTTCTTCTTGATCGTGCGTTACATATATGAACGTAATTCCTAAATTACGTTGTAAGTTTTTCAATTCACGTTGCAAATCTTTTCTTAACTTAAAGTCAAGCGCTCCAAGTGGCTCATCTAATAGTAATACACGTGGGTTGTTTACAATTGCTCTTGCAATTGCTACACGCTGCTGCTGTCCACCAGAAAGCTTCGAAGGTTTACGATTACGGAACTCAAGTAACTGCGTTAAACGCATTGCCTCTTCCGCACGTTCTTTCTGTTCTGCTGCTGATACTTTTTGCATTTTCATACCGAAACAAATATTTTTTTCAACATTCATATGTGGGAATAGTGCGTAATGTTGGAACACTAAATTCATATGACGCTTGTATGGCGGCAAATCGTTAATCTTTTCATCATCTAATAAAAGATTCCCTTTAGTTGGGGTTTCAAATCCTGCGATCATACGAAGTAAAGTCGTTTTCCCGCAACCACTCGGTCCTAAAATTGTTAAAAATTCTCCTTCTTTAATATCTAAAGAAAGAGGGGGGATAATCACTTGATTTCCAAAATGTTTTTCTACTGCTTCAACTTTAATAATCTTTTTCATTTTCCCGTCCTATCTACCTTAAATTTTAATTTTTATATTCATGAATAAATATTTATGTTCTATAGACTATTTTTTTGTTTCGATCCAAACAAAAATGGTTGTTTAGCAGCGTTCTCTTCTATTCTTTATGTAGTATGTTTGATTCATTTTCGCATGATACATATGTCGAACAGAAAAACCCCTTCAGTTGCGAAGGGGTTTTTATCATACGGCTACGCCTACTGATAAACACCATCATCATTTTAACAACTTTCGTATGAATTTTAAAGCACTTTTTGTAGAAGAGTAACGAATTTTCATGTCGAATGCTGTAGATTGGGACAAAATGCTTTTATAATGGGAAAAAGTCCGAAAACTTTGTTCACCATGATAGCTGCCTAATCCACTACTTCCAACGCCCCCAAAAGGTAAATATGGCGTTGCAAGATGATATACGACATCATTTATACATCCTCCGCCATATGAAATATTACTCGTCACTTTCTTTTGCACTTTTCTATCTTCAGAAAATACATATAGTGCTAACGGCTTTGGATGGTGCTGAATCGTTTCAATTACCTCTTCTATTTTGTCATATTCTATAATTGGTAAAATAGGTCCAAAAATTTCATCTTCCATAACAGCACTTTGCCATGTAACATTCGTTAACACTGTCGGCTCGATGTGTAATGTTTCTTTCGTATAATTCCCGCCAATCACAGGTTTACCGTCTTGTAAAAATGTACATAGACGTTCAAAATGACGCTCACTCACAATTCGCACATAATTGTCATTTTGCAAAGCATCTTTTCCATATTGCTCTGCGATTTCATGTCTTAATGCCTCGATTAACTGCTCTTTCACTGAAGAATGAACGTACATATAATCAGGAGCTACACACGTCTGCCCAGCATTCAAAAACTTGCCCCAAACGATACGTCTTGCGGTTACATCTAGCTTTGCATCTTTATGTACAATACATGGGCTTTTCCCGCCAAGCTCTAACGTAAGAGGCGTTAATTTTTTCGCCGCTGCTTCCATAACAACTTTTCCGACACCAACACTACCTGTAAAGAAAATATAGTCAAACGGTTCCTTTAAAAGTGCAGTGCTTTCCTGAGCACCGCCTTCTACTACCGATACAAGCTCTTCTGGGAATAATTCACCTAACATTCTCGTAAGCACTTTTGAAACGTTTGGCGTTAACTCTGACGGCTTTAAAACGACTGTATTGCCAGCTGCCAATGCTCCTACGAGTGGTGCAATCGCTAATTGAAACGGATAGTTCCACGGTGCGATAATAAGCGTCACACCATACGGTTCTGGCACCACTTTCCCCTTCGATCCAAAATGAGTAAGAGCAGTGCGAACACGCTTTGGTTTACTCCAAGATGAAATATGCTTCATTTGAAAAGAAATCTCTTTTAGTACATATCCAATTTCTGTTGTAAATGATTCGTGAACTGATTTATTCAAATCTAATTTCAACGCTTGAAAAATCTCATCCTCAAAACGCTGAATTCCTTCATAAAGCTTCTTCAAATTATTCTTTCTCGTCTCTAGACTTCTCGTATGTCCTTTGTAAAAATATTCCTTTTGTTTATTTACAATAGAGGAAATACTCATGCACTCACCTTCTCCCACTATTTTTATCCAATTCTTTCATTATTTATATAGACTTCATATGTAACAAATTTCTATCCTTAAAGTTACATTATATATAACTTTTCCCTTTATATAAAATTCATTGCTCACAAAAAACTACCGAAAGAAAATCTCCCGGTAGTTTTACTGTATTAACGGTATAAACGAACAGCACCTGCAGAATTATCATCAGCTTGTCCTACTACTTCAAACTTCAGACCAAGCTTCGGTAAAATACGTCCTGCATCTGGAATCTGCTCATTAATATACTTTTTAGAGTCATCGAACTTCGGTACCCCTGGTAATCCATCGTATACGAATGTTCCACGCGTTGGAGATACAACTTTCCAAGCTGGCGTTTTGTCGAATGAGAACGCCGCATCAGCAATTTGGAATCGCGTACTGCTTGTAAATGTTGGTTTGCCATTTAAAGTTCCTGCAATTGCTTCTGGATGAGAGTCAACTACACCAAGGAAACCATGTCCTGGATGTATGCCAACCCAGTTATCTGTGTAAGCTGAATCCGCATACCATACAACCATACCAGTGTTATATACTGGACCGCGAGCAAATTTCAATGCGTTATCTGAACCCGCATAGTTTCTCCACTCTACATAGTAGTTATGCTTTTTCTTATCCATTCCGTTAGATGCAACGAAACCGTCCAATTTGAATTGTGGTGTACCTTCTGCATCATCAGAGAATGCAACATTTCCATCTACAGTTAGTGACGCATTATCAAGTGTAAATCCATTTAACGCTAATCCACCGTCTGTAATATATTCAAATACTAGTTTCACTTTCTTACCTTTGAATTGACTTAAATCATATGATTTATCAACCCATTTTCCATTTGTCGTAGCTGCATTTCCACTATTTGCTTTCTCACCAATTCTTTCAATCAACGTTTTTTGTCCATCTTCTGTTACAGCGTGTACTTCAAGGAAATCGTACTCTGCTTCGATTTCATACAATGACTTATAATCGAATTTTGCAGTCGTTGCTTTCGTTAAATCGAATAGTGGCGTTTCCATCGTTGTATGAAGGTCATCACCTTTTGTGCTGTAGTAATACTGTTTACCAAATGCAGGCTGAATTCCTTTTACATCTTTATCTGGTAAGTTAACACGAATCAGACCTGGACGATCTGACTTCGTAACACTTTGGTCTAAGTATGTTGCAAGACCGATACCTTTATTTAATTTCTCGTAATCTACTTCTACGATATTCGCCCAGTTACCACCGATTGTTTTTTGGAAAAACTCTTTATTTTGTGGTGATAAACTCGTTGGCGTTGTTCCTGCGATTTTACCAGCCCAGCTTCCGCCACTCATAATAGACCAAGCTTCAACCGGTTCACCATCACCGCTATACTGTGTATCATACTCATCTGGAAGACCTAAATCATGGCCATATTCATGTGCGAATACACCAACCGCGCCATCTTCTGGTTCAATTGTGTAGTCGAATGCTGCCATATTTCCGCCCCAATATGGAACTTTCGCTTGTGTACCTTCAATTGCGAATGGTTTTGGTCCAACTGTCCAGCGATGTGACCAAATTGCATCATCACCTAATTTACCACCGCCAGCTTCTTGTCCAACACCCGCATGAATAATCATTAAGTGATCGATTAAACCGTCCGGTTGATTTTGATTCCCATCACCATTTACATCATATTGATCGAACTGATCAAACTGTGATAAATCAAGTCCGCTATCTACAGCCGCTTTTAATGCATCTTTTACTAGATCACGTGGTCCTTTTGGTCCTTTATTATCATGACCTGTACCAGCATCTGCACCGTAATCAGCAGCTTTACCTGGAACTGTTAACCATTTTGTGACTGTTCCGTCCACTGTGTAACTACCACCTGATTGCTCTTCGTAATATTGTTTAAACGTTTCGATTTTGCTTCCATCCTCTAACGCGAATGGCTCATTACCGAATAACATTTTTTCATAATGTTCTTTGTTAAAATCGTTAGAATACATGTAGCCAGGCTCTTTATCAATATTGTTATGCTTGAAATCAGCGTACTCTACAAGTAAAACAAGTACTTTATCTTTACGAACTTCACCGTTATACTCTTTTTGCTTAGCAGGTGAAGTTGGTACTTTCCCATTTAAGCCTCCTCTAACTGGACCTGTTCCTGCTGTAGTCCCGTTTGCTGGCTGCTCTGATTTTTCTTTCGTATCTGCCTTTGCATCTTTCACTTTCTTTAAAAAGTCAGATGCATCTTTCGTAAGTTGGTCCCCACTTGCCGCTTCTTTCCCAGGATTTTCACCCTTCTTTTTCTCTACATACTTTTCGACAGCTTTCTTTGTTTCTGTCCCTGAAGCAGATGAATCAATTACCCCACGTTTTTTTAGCGCATTTGCTAATCTCTCTTCTGGGATTAAGTGATCATCAACTGGGCTTGTAGCTGTCTTGTTCTCCGGCGTTTCAGCATATACAGACTGGCTTCCAGCACCAAACGACAAGCCTAGAACAGCTGTCAAAGCAATTGATGATAACACTTTAAATGGTTTCTTTTTCATCCCTTATTGCCTCCCCTAATATAAAATATGTATTACATACTCTATATTATTAAAAATTCAATATATTTTCAATATTTAGTTATATTATGTAATTTTTTTAATATATTTGTAAAAATTTCATAGTTAGTATACGAATATATCACAATTCAACAATGTTTTCAGAAAATATTGAAAATATTTGTCAGAAACTTTATAATCGCCATAGAGGGAATTTAATGGGGATTTTATCTTTGTTTCATCTACAAAATATTTGATAATTCACTATATAAAATACAAAATCCGATTGCATTATCATATATTCTGTAGCAGCAATTATGACCACTAATTAGGGAGGAATTACATTTGTACAAAGATAAGGCTGACTCACTAGATCAAGAATGGATTGATTTAATACTTGAAGCTCTAGATGCTGGCATTGCCCTGCAAGATATTGAACACTTTTTTCAACGTATGAAGCATACGAGCCAGGCTCAATAGCCTCGTTCTTTTTAACGAAGTTTATGTTATAATAATCACATCATAAGACGACTACATATTGATAGAAAGGTGCGCAAATATGATAGGAGAACGTATAAAACGCCTTCGTTTACAAAAAGGCATTTCATTAACAGAACTCGCCGAAAAAGCTGGTGTCGCTAAATCTTACATTAGTTCTATAGAACGGAATTTACAAAAAAACCCTTCTATTCAGTTTCTTGAAAAAATTGCAGCTGTTCTACAAATTCCAGTTGATACTTTACTTCACGATGAAACAACAACGGAAAGTCATCTAGACTCCGAATGGACACAGCTCGTTAAAGATGCGATGAGCTCTGGTGTCTCAAAAGAACAGTTTCGTGAATTTCTCGAATTTACACAATGGAAGAAAAATCAACAATAATACATATGAAAGAGTGCTTAAAACGGGCACTTCTTTTTTTCTTTATAAAAAAAAGCGGGGAAATCCCCGCTTTTTTTATTTATTATTTTTCTTCGCCATCTGTTTGGTTAGCATTGAATGTCCATTCTAAGTTCAATGAATCGCCTTGGAATTTGTTTTGATCTTTACCATCATCTTCGAATACAAATTGTACCCATAGATAGTCTTCTGTTCCAGCTTCTAAGCCACCCTTTTCTCCCCACTCAGGAGCAAAGATGTCTTTAGCTAAAAGATCTGGATCAGCATTTTGTAAATCCGCTAAAGTTGTTTCATATACAGGCTCACTTTGTTTATCCCAGTTCCAAAGGAATTTTACTTTAATGTGCTTACCAAAATCTTCACCAGCATTATCACCTTTTGCATCTGTAATGCTGTACTTTGTCGCTAATTTAACATCTTTAATTGCTAAAGTACCGTCGTTCTTTAATAAGAACTCTTTCTTAACAGAATCCCCTGGTTTTAAATCTTTAATATCTACAAGCGTTTTAGGGTTTAATGTAAGATCTAACGTCCCAGCTGCAAATGTATTGTTTGATACTTCTTTATCGCTAAAGTAAGCGAATGTTCCTCCACCAATTAAAGATAACCCCAATGCTGCTGATGCAACTCCCATACCTAATTTCTTTTTCAGACTCACAATCAATTCCCCCTAGCTGTTTTTTGTATTTTTATCTCTTATTTCAAAATAAGAGGTGTAACTAAAACTATATTAGCTTAGCTAATATTTGTTCTTTTTTTAAAACCTTAAGTTCATTATAACGAACAAGACTATATAAATACAATATATATTTTGATTATTTTTATTTCTCAACATTTTTTCCTTTTTTTCAGAAAAGTATTGAGAAATAAAGTGAAACTTTAATCAGTGTTTTTCTGTCCATCCCCACTGATCATTAACCTTCACCAAGCGGTGGGCTGCCAACTAACTTCCTCGCATTCGTTAAATTTTTAGGTGAAGACCTTATACCCACGAATAGTGAAATAAGAAAAACAAAGCAAATAGGTGAGTCGTAGGGCTCTCTCACCTATTTGTCTTATCATTGTATTTATTCCTTCCGAAATGCTGCTGTATTTTACTTACTATTCCTTCTGTTCTTCTTGCTTCTTACTCTCTTCTAGTTTTTTCGCCTCTTCTTGCTTCTTACTCTCTTCTAGTTTTTTCGCCTCTTCCTGCTTCTTACTCTCTTCTAGTTTTTTCGCCTCTTCCTGCTTCTTACTCTCTTCTAGTTTTTTCGCCTCTTCCTGCTTCTTACTCTCTTCTAGCTTTTTCGCTTCTTCTTGTTTCTTACTCTCTTCTAGTTTTTTCGCCTCTTCCTGTTTCTTGCTCTCTTCTAATTTCTTTTTCTTCTCTGCCTCACTCACTTGCTTTGCTGTTTCATCTACTAATGATTTCTCAAAAGCTTGAATTTGTTTATCAATCTCCTGTAAATTAACCTCTTTATCCACATACTCGCAGTATTCTTTAACTATATGAAAACCAGCATTCACATACGAGAATACTTGCTTATTAGATTCACTTTTATCTCCAGTTAACTCTTCTTTCACTTTGTTATAAGGATTTTCTATTGATTCATATACTTTTTGTAACAACTCTCTCTCAGCAGCTATTTTCTCACGCCCTTGCTTCCACGTAACAAGCACCTGTTCTAACTCTTGAGTGGAAGTGAAAGTTACTTTCGATTTCATCTCTTCAGACTCATGCAAAATAACTTCCTTATGTTGCTTAGCTTGTTCTGTCAACTGATCAACTGTTTTTGGAAAAATACTTGCTGTCGAAATAGTAGCCTGCACTTTCGTCTCATGAATGAAAGTTGCCCCTGTATAAGTCATCATTTGAGAGCCTAAATAAAAAGTAATAGAGCACAAACATGGCAATATAAGCATCTTTTTGAATTTGCGAGGTGTCTTCAGCATTTTAATCTCTCCTATCGAACATCTTGTTCTTTATCAAGAACTATAACCTTATTATAATAAAGCGAATTACAAAATGATATAAAAATTATGTTTCTTTTTACATTTCTCTTTTAACACAAAAAGAGACTACCACTTTTGATAGTCTCTTTTTGTTGTCATTATTATTTCGTTTCACCATCGCCTTGCTGTGCATCAAACGTCCAAGTTAATTGTAACTTATCGCCTTGGAATTCATTTTGATCTTTTTTATTATCAACGAATTCAAATTTCACTTTGAATTTATCAGATTTACCTGCAGAAATACCTTTTTCATCCCAGAACCAAGCAGCTAAATCATTATTTACTGCTGTAAGTGTATCACCCTTCAATTTATCTAATGTAGTTTCTTTCACAATCGTCTCATGCTTATCTACATTTTTTAAGAATGTTACTTTAATATGTTTACCAAAATCATCTTTATTATCTTTCTTCGTATCTTCTACATTATAGTCTGTTTTTAATAGAACCTTTTTAATATCTAAAGAGCCTTTATTTTCTAGTTTAAATTCTTTTTCAATTGTATCACCAGGTTTTAAATTCGATACATTAACAACTGTTGATGGATTTAATGATAAATCAAGTGTACCAGCCGCAAATGTATTATTTGACACTTCTTTATCGCTAAAGTATGCAAATGTTCCTCCACCAACTAATGCTGCTCCTAATACTGCTGATGCGATACCCATTCCTAATTTTTTCTTTAAAGTCATGTCCATATCCCCTTAATATATATATATTTGTTAACTTCCTAAACGGAAAGTATAACCAAACGAACTAGACGGATTGTTCTACTTTTTTATCTTTCTTTTCTCCGTCAATGCTACGAATAGCGCCAAAAATAGAAATTGCGGAATAGCCAAGTAAAAAGACTCCAGGAATAATGAGAAGTAATGCTGCTCCCGCTTTTGAACTCGCATAATTCAGTCCATAACCAACGTATGGAACTGTAATATCTGCATACTTTCCAATTACATTCTCTGCAAGTACTGGTGCTAAATCTGGTCCGTTGTTGTTATCCCCTTTTGTTTCATACATTACTTTTCCATTTGTATCTTTCACACCGATAATACGGTGAGTGATAATTTTGTCATCTTTCTCTTTAAACGTAATAACATCACCTTTTTTATATTTAGAACCATCTTTCGTTGGCTCTATCGCAATGATTGATCCTGTTAAAAATGTTGGTTCCATCGATCCTGAAAGAACGCTCTTAAATTGATATCCCATCACTGTTGGATCCCCGCCACTCGCTTTTGAAGAAATAACTACAAAAGCTAAACAAACCATTACCGCAAATAAAACAAATGAGATAACGTTGCTAATCACCTTCCAAATTAATTTCATCGTCTCTCTCCCTCTCCGTTGTTTTATGTTATTTGAAGTATACAATATCCATTTTAGTTCTCTAACAAGAACACAAGTAAATAATATAACGAACGATTTGGAAATGCAATAAGAAAATTTACAATTATTAGTTAAATCATTTTTGAAATGCATACAAAAAAGACCGTGACAAAATCTCATCACGGTCTACTAGCAATTTATTTTTCTTCTGATTTCATCCCTTGGTTATTTCGGCGCAGCACTACATATAAAATCGCTCCAAATAATAAAATCGCTCCTATTCCAACACTTATCACTTTCACATTCGATTCCTTTACTTCAGGTGCAACTGTATCTTTTTTAGGCATCGCAAAAGTAACATCTTCTTTTGAAAGAACATTTATAGTCGCAATCGTTTGATTATTCTTTATAATATCTACCGCACCAACTACTTCACCGCGATGAATTCCTTTTTGATACAAAGATTCTTTATCCACTGAATTAACCCGAAAAGCCGTTTTTATATTTTTCCCTTCATCTTTCTTTAGCATAAGCTCTGCACTTTTTTCCAGCTCAGAATCAACATCTTTATTTAAATACTTTGCCTTTTGGTGCCAACTATGTTTATCTAGTACAGTTTGCTTCGTAAATTGCCCAAAAGAATATTCCGCCATCTGCTTCAAATCTTCATAAATTTCAGGTCTTTGAGAAGCCATTACTACATTTATAATACGATTACCATCCTTCTCATTTAATAAAACGAGCGTATTGCGTGCTTCATTCGTAAATCCTGTCTTACCACCCATACTATATGGATTTTCAAAATAAGTAGACTTATTAAAAATAGAAACTGTTTGCGTAGATGTCGTAACCGTCGTTCTTTTCGTATTCATCGCTTGTAAAATTTCAGGATACTTTTGCACACCTCTTGTAATCATGGCCATATCATATGGCGTCGTATAATGATTTGGATCATGCAATCCATTTGGCGTTACAAAATGACTATCTTTAGCCCCTAATTGCTTCGCCCTTTCATTCATCATATTGGCGAAGTTTTCAACACTTCCTCCAATACGCTCCGCAATCGCATACGACACATCATTCGCACTCAGCACCATTAAAATCATAAGTGCAGTATTTCTATTAATAGTCTCACCAGGGTGAAACTCAATTTGATAATTACTCTTCTCTTGATCTAATGCTAATTGTGAAAACGTAAATTGATCCTCTGGCTTCGTATGCTCCATCAGTAAAATCGCCGTTAACACTTTCGTCATACTAGCAGGGAACGCACGATGATGTGCATTTTTGTCGTACAACATATCTCCTGTTTTCGCATCAATCGTAGTCGCAAACTGACTAAAAACATTCGGCCCTTCCGCAGGTGGAGGTGCCACTTGCTCCGGATTTACTCCAATATTCGTCTCAGCATATAACGTCATAGGTGTCAAAAAAAATAAACAAATAACCATAACAAAAACCGAAATTTTCTTAAAATTTACCATATGACTCTCCCTTTTCCCTTTACTTTCACATTCTATAAAATACCTCTACCAACCTATATGTAATTTGTATTAATTTGGAAGAATATTCACTTTTTTTACTATATCACACTTTTACGATTAGGAACATAAATATACAACAAAAAATAAGAAGGAATTACTCTTTCTTATCCTTCTCATCAATCAACGAATCTATTAACTTTTGCCCAGCTTCTTCGGGCGTAATCTCGTCCGTCATACCCATAAACGACCAACCTTTAGAATCGACCCACTCAACGAACTCTTGTAAAAACTCATCATGCGTCACATCCACATCAAGAATCGAGCCATCAATTGAAATCGTTCTATTTCTAGACACACGCATCTTAAACGTTTTTCTTACCATTACAATTATTCTCCCTCTACTCCTGAATATTTATAAATATCTTGTACTTCTTTTATACATGATTTCTTAAAAATTGTAAAAAGGATATATTGGCCAATTTGCATATTAAAAATGAAAATCTCTTATTATATAACCCTCACGCTACATTCATTTAGTCATAAATTGCGGAATACATCCATATAAAAAAACAAACCAACTTACATTCTATCACACTAACTACACTTGACTTTAGTACGATCAAATAGAATATATTAGAAAACACCTTAAAATGAGGAGGAACTCCATGGCGCGTTGTACATATTGTAAAACGAAGTGGAAAATAAAAGATGTATGGTCGATACTCGTAACATTTGAAAAAGATTGTCCGTATTGTTTTGGAAGGCAATATCTATCAAAGAAAACATTGAACGCTATGCCAGAACTTATAAGCTTACCTTTACACTTCTTATTCCCTTTTCTTGTTGACTTAAGCGATGAAGGTCCTTTGGATTGGTATCGGAAATCATAATATAACCGGTTTATTCAAAATCCACTTTCAATTAAATGCTCTTCTTATATATTCCTTAATACACTACTAGCGTGATTCCAAATACTTTACCTTTAAAAGATTACTGCAAAAACATTGTAAAATTTCAGTTAATTATATATAATTGCTTTAGCATAATTATTAAAGATGCTGTTACATACGCATTTTTGAAGATCCCGTAGCTCAGCAGGGAGAGCGCCACCTTGACAGGGTGGAGGTCGCTGGTTCGAGGCCAGTCGGGATCATATGAGAAACCCCTTGATAGTCAAGGGGCTTTCTTTATGTAGCAAATCAATATACTTTTTTAAGAATAAATTTTTTATATACTGTTCAAGATTTGATCAATAGCTCTCTTTTGGTTAACGATTAATTTTTCATATGAAAATAAACTTATGATTTTAAATCTCTTATTAGATTTGAGTCAATATTTTAGACAAAAAAATTCAATCTAAGCTAGCTTTATTTTATTTGATTTACTGCTATTTGTAATATCGTTCACCGTGATATAGCAAAGTGTGATTCTAAACTTGTAATATTATACATATCTTAAAAAACCAGTAAATATATCCTTTTCTTTCAACTTATATTCATCTCGATTGAAACATTGCGTAAGATTCTGTGAGACTTCCGGTTCATCAATCGCTAATATTATATTTCTACCATTTTCCCCTACTTCTTTTCCTCAATTCTTGAGAAAGACATAAATTATATCAATCATCACTCTGCGTTGTTCGCCAGAACTCAATTCTTCACTCTCTTCTTGGGAGCTTTTTAAAGTTTTCTTTGAAAAATAGCCTAATACAATAATTTTTATATTTATTTATATATATTTTGTAACACCAAAGAACTACATAGATTAACTATGTAGTCTTTTTAAATATGAATAGGCCAATCTTATTTTTTCCCTAACTTGATTGCCTTTTTTATATTACTGAATGCACCTTTACCATATAATAATACGCCACCGCGGTAAACACGACTCGTTAAACCAATCATCATACATATTGTTGCTAATAGAATCGCTAATGCAAGCGCAATCTCCCATACTGGGATATTGAGAAATCCAATTCGTACGAGCATAACAATAGGAGTAAAGAAAGGTATATAGCTAGTAATGGTAACAACCGTGCTGCTTGGATTTGACATTCCATAAAGTGCGATATACAAAGCAGCAATTAACATAAATGTCAGCGGCATAACAGCTTGAGAAGATTCCTCTATACGACTAATAACAGAGCCGAGTAGACAAGATAATGAGCCATATAATAAGAATCCTAATGTGAAGAATAGAATCCCATAAAACACTAGAGTAGGAGCAACAGAATTTAAATCAATACTATTTAAAATATCATTTTTCGATTCATTAATTGCTGTTTTATACCCTACAGTTGCGACCAAGCCCCAAATTATTATTTGTGTAATACCTGCCAACAATGTTGAGAAGAGCTTCGCATATAAATGTTTTGTAGGCGAAATACTTGAAACAACTAACTCCATTACACGAGAAGATTTTTCTGTTGCAACATCTGTAGCTAATTGTGCAGCATACATTAATATCATTACATAATTTAGCATGATAAAGGTATTAATTAAAATCCCTACCCCCTCTGTATGTTCTCCATCTTTAACCTTATCTGAAACAGTTTTGGTTTGTATTTCTACTGGCGTTGTTAACACCTTTAATTCATCTTGCGATAGATTCAATTGCTGAGCGAAATTAGAAGATTGTATTTGAGATAAAATAGTTTGAACCTTGCTAACATCTTGCTGATTTACATCTGTCTCAGTTATATACGTAGCCTTTAGTTGCTTATTATCCAATTCCTCTACAACGATTGCATATGTATAATCACCATTTTTAACACCTGATTCTGCTTTTGGTTTATCCGTACTACGCTTAACATGTATCTTACTATCGACATTTTTAAACACTTGTTGAATTGTTGTATATAATTCTTCTTTTTCTGTAACAACGACAACTTGCTCTTCCTCGTTACCTACAAAATAGTTATAAATTTTTTCAAAATTCATCATTCCTATAATTAACATAGAAATCATGATTGTAATAACAATATATGATGTAGCTTTTACCTTAGATTTATAGTTTTGTAAAAAAATTGTCCAGAAACTATTCATGCTGTGCACCTACTTTCTCAATAAAGATGTCATTTAATGTAGGTTCTTCTACTGCGAATTTTTTAACAAAACCTAATTTCGTTATCTCTTTAAATAAAACATGCGAAACTTCTTCATATGAAATTTTAAGAGTAACTGCATTTTTACGTTTCTTCATACTTTCTACACCTTTTATTTCTTTCAAATGATCAAAGTCATGATCGCCAACGATTACAACATTCTTTTTACCAAAGTCACTTTTAATTTTGGCAATGTCTCCTTGAACAACAGGTACTCCTTTGTGCATGATACAAATGTGTTGACATAACTCTTCCACATGTTCCATACGATGTGAACTAAAAAGAATGGACGACCCTTGTTTTTGCATATCAAGAACGGCTTCTTTTAACATTTCAACATTTACTGGGTCTAAACCACTAAATGGTTCATCTAAAATTAAGAGTTCAGGCTTATGTATAATCGCTGTTATCAGCTGAATTTTTTGCTGATTCCCTTTTGAAAGTTCTCCTACCTTTTTGTTCAGATACTCAGTAATATTAAAACGCTCCAGCCAATAGTGAAGTTCTTTTTCTGCATCTTTACTTTTCATGTTCTTTAATTTTGCAAAAAAGTTAACTTGTTCTTTGACAGTCATTTTCGCATAAAGCCCACGTTCTTCGGGTAAATACCCAATCTTATCCGTTACATCATAATTTATAGGCTTACCATTCCATGAAATGGTTCCGCTTGATTTCGATAAAAGGCCAAGTATCATTCGAAATGTAGTCGTTTTACCTGCTCCATTCCCGCCCAAGAATCCAAAAATTTCACCTTTTAGTATCTTGATATTCAAATTATCCACTGCAACATGCTCGTCAAATTTCTTTGTTAAATCTTTAATTAGTAAACTCATTATCCACACCCTTAATTCTCAAGATGATTTATTTATACAATTGTATATCCAGTCAACCACAATATTTTGACCTCTTATGGTATCTTTTTTAATAACTTATTTCCTTCAAAAATCATTCATTACCAACAAATGTTATATTTTTCATTATAAGGTTAGCATAAGATTTAGAATAACCAATATGCAATTTTACATATTTTAATATTTCCATAAAGTAGTTCTTTAAAAAATTTTCGTTATGTACTTTAAAATAACTTATAGGCACATTTAAGCTGCTCAATAGATAAATCATTCGTTTCTATCTTTTCAAAAGTTCCTGCTTTCCATCTCATACCGTTCACTACTCTCTATTAAAAATTTGTTTCTTCATTTATATTATAATACTTGTTTTAACATCGGTCTTACGATTCTATATTCGTCACCAAAAGGTTCCTTTATGATTAAAGGCGATTGATCATCTTTTTTCTTCAATCATTGTGAATACTTCTGTTTTTTCTTGTAATGTATTAGATTAGCTATTTTTAGTAGGTGCTTTACTTGCTTCAATTTTCTTTGTCACTTCGCCAAGCTTTTGCCCGACTTCTTCCGCTTTGACAGGTTCATTCGTAACTTAGTATTCCCGGTCCCCCCATACTAACATAGGTGGCACTTGTTCTCGTTTGTTACATATTATATAAGTAATACTAGCTACAAGTAGTAGGCATATTGCTATAAAGAAGATAGCTTTTTTATTCATATACTATTCTCCTTATCTATCATTTTATTGGATTATATAATGGGAAATATAGTCAAGAAATAGTTTTTATAGTGATTTTTAGTATTAATTTCAAATAGAAAAACCTTACTGTACAGTAAGGTTCCGTTTTTAAATTCTATAATGTTTTATTAATTAAAACGATCATTACGATAATCGCTATAAACATAACAACTAAACAGCCGATCATTTTATAAAATCCTCGTTTCGTTAACGTTCCGCCCTGAACGTCTTTACGAATGAATAAGAATACCGCTAAAAATAATACAAGCCCCATGCCAAAAGCATACATCATTTGCATATGTTAATCTTCCTTTCTCTTTTACATCTTAATATCTTTTCGATAAAACAACAAACGATATAAAAACTGTACTCATCGTAAGTGCCATTAATATATTCAATAGTTCAACCGCAGATAGCGTAATTACTTTTAAGTTTAAGCCAATAGAGAAAAGAAGATAGTATGCCGTTAGTGCAAAAAAACTGAAGAACATTCCTTTATAACGAATGAGTTTCATTCGCTCATCTTTTTCTTTAAATTGCGGGTGCAAGTAGCTTAGGCAAAAACACATGATCATCATTGCAAGCAATGTATACGTTGGAGCCGGTGGTGCAGAATGCGTCATTATACCTGTTAATATCATAAATCCACTCATAAATAGAAAAATAATCCCCATAATTACAAAGTACTTTTGTGAATAATTCATCCTTTCTCCCCCTCTTCCTTTCCTTCATAAATAAATACATGTTCTATCGTTGTCTGAAATGTTTTTGCTATTTCAAATGCTAACGGAAGTGATGGATCATATTTTCCCTTTTCAATTGAAATGATGGTTTGTCTGGAAACTCCAAGTTTCTCAGCCAATTTTTCTTGAGATAGTCCAAATTTTTTTCGGTATTCAACCATTTTATTTTCCAAGGAAATTTCTCCCTCCTTCCTTATACCGAGTATATATGTAAAGTAAACTTTACGTCAAGTTTCCTTTACATTCATTTCGTCTATTTTTCATTCTATTTATATAGAAGAAACTTTTTCAAATTCAGCACGTCTATTTTGAAATGAAACATGGAACAATGTATATAGCCGTTACTATATCTCCTCTCCGTTTTTATGAAAATTTAATATCTCCATATTTGTTTTATCCTTTTAAAATGTTTCATTCTGCTCTTTATCGGGTGAAATGCGCTATTGTTTTTACGTTGTTTTTCGCCATATTTATAGAAACTAACGGTTTATGAAGCATTTTTTATGTATAGCCACTTTTTTTGTAGAAATCCTTCATTTTCCTTTCGATATTTAACACTATCGAGATAAAGTTTATGGTAAATTCATAATTTTTTATTTTTTATACTATATTCCGTTATATTGTTGTATAATATCAATGAAAGCGCTTATTATTCCAATATACATAATTCGAACTAAACTTTATCGAAACATTCTGATAGTTATACTTATATTTAAATGCAACAATTATAGGTATTAATGTAGGTATACCAAATATATCCACCCCGTTTTCCCGTGAAATTACTTTATAACATGAAAGATTAACTTGGGTGATAAGTTATTGTGAATGTTTTTTTACAAAACAGATAAGTAATAGTGTTTGGTATTATGTAAATTATTGTAATAACATAAGAGTAAAGAAAAACATTTACATTGATTATTGGTTCATCAATTATTGAAAAGAGCAAAATGCACCTTTTTGTATGGAAAAAGGATTATATGCATTGGGAGGTTTAAACAAATGACGAGGAAGAATACAACGACAAACCCTTGGGCCAAGTTCCATGGTCCGAACCTTGGTTATGTTATTGAACAGTATGATCTTTACGTAACTGGAGCAGGTTCTGTTGATCCGGAATTACAAGAGCTTTTTGAAATTTTTGGAGCTCCTTCGTTTCAAGATGATGTCGTAACAGGGGACAACACAGCAACACATTTTTCTCCTCAAAACACAGGGAACATTGAAAAGATTCTTAAAGTCGTTCAACTTGTTGAACAGATCCGTTCTTTCGGGCATACATTGGCTCACATTAATCCGATGGAAGATGCTGCAAACGGACAATCTCTTATCGAGAAAACAATGAACGAACTGAGCGATGCTGACTTGAAAGCGATTCCAGCAAAAACAGTATGGCAAGATGCACCAGAGGGTATTCACACTGCACTTGATGTAATTCATAGATTAAAAGACGTTTATACAAAATCTTTAGCTTATGAATTCTCACATATACAAGATAGTGAAGAACGCGCGTGGTTGCATCAAATGGTGGAATCAAATTCATTGCGTCAACCATTATCAAATAAAAAACGAACTGCTCTTTTAAAACGTTTAGCTGCTGTTGAAGGTTTCGAGCAATTCTTGCATAAAACATTCGTTGGTCAAAAACGTTTCTCAATAGAGGGCGTTGATATGCTTGTACCTGTACTAGATGAAATTGTTTCTGAAGGTGCTAAAGGCGGCGTAGAAGATGTCATGATTGGTATGGCTCACCGCGGTCGTCTAAGCGTACTCGCTCACGTATTAGAAAAGCCATATAATCACATGTTTGCAGAATTCAAACATGCAAAAATAGAAGGTGCAGTGGCAAATGCTGGCTGGACTGGCGACGTGAAATACCATTTAGGTAGAGAACAAGTCGTTGGTAATGAAGAAGTTAGCACTCGTGTTACATTAGCAAATAACCCGAGTCATCTTGAGTTCGTTAACCCTGTTGTTGAAGGTTTCGCACGTGCAGCTCAAGAGAATCGTAAAAAATCTGGTCTTCCAGAACAAGATACTACAAAATCATTCGTAATTTTAGTTCATGGTGATGCTGCATTCCCTGGTCAAGGTGTTGTGTCTGAGACACTCAACTTAAGTAGATTGAATGCATACCAAACTGGCGGAACTATTCATGTTATCGCAAATAATGCAGTCGGCTTTACGACTGATAGCTATGATTCTCGTTCTACTAAATATTCAAGCGACCTTGCAAAAGGTTTCGATATTCCGATTGTTCACGTGAATGCTGATGATCCGGAAGCTTGTCTTGCTGCTGCAAACCTTGCGATCCAATATCGTACGCTGTTCAAAAAGGACTTCTTAATCGATTTAATCGGTTACCGCCGATATGGTCATAACGAAATGGATGATCCAGCAGTTACGCAACCACAAGTGTACAAAAAAATTAAAAATCACCCAACTGTAAGAGCAATTTATGCAGATCAATTACAATCTGCTGGCGTTCTGAATGCAGATGAGGTTGAAACAATTACTCAGTTTATACAAGAGGAATTAAAGGCTGAATACGCACAAGTGCCACCAGCTGATACGAGTGCTGCAACAATTCACGTTAAAGTTCCAGAGGTTGTTGCAAAAGGAATTCAACCGATTGACACTGGTGTTTCAATTGAATCACTTCGTGCAATTAATGAAGGACTATTATCTTGGCCTGAAGGCTTTAACGTATATCCAAAAGTGAAGAAAATTCTTGAGCGCCGTAAAGATGCTCTTGAAGAGAACGGTAAAATTGAATGGGCACTTGCTGAATCGTTAGCATTCGCTTCAATTTTACAAGAAGGTACGCCAATTCGTTTAACTGGTCAAGATTCACAGCGTGGTACATTCGCGCACCGTCATATCGTATTACACGATACTGATACAAACGAAACGTATTCACCATTACACCGTTTACCGAACATTAACGCATCATTCTCTGTTCATAACAGTCCGTTATCAGAAGCTGCTGTTGTTGGTTACGAATATGGTTACAACGTATTTGCTCCAGAAACTCTTGTGATGTGGGAAGCTCAATACGGTGACTTCTCAAATACTGCGCAAGCATTATTTGATCAATATGTTTCAGCAGGAAGAGCAAAATGGGGTCAAAAATCTGGTTTAGTTCTTCTATTACCACACGGTTATGAAGGTCAAGGGCCAGAACACTCTAGCGCACGTCCAGAGCGTTTCTTACAATTAGCTGCTGAGAACAACTGGACAGTTGCAAACTTAACGAGCGCGGCACAATACTTCCATATTTTACGTCGTCAAGCATCTATCTTAGGAACAGAAGCTGTTCGACCGTTAGTGCTTATGACGCCAAAGAGTTTATTACGTCACCCACTTACGCTTTCAACTGCTAGTCAGTTAAGCGAAGGACGTTTCCAACCTGCTTTAGAACAAGAAAACCTTGGTGCGAAACCAAATAAAGTAAAACGTCTTGTTTTAAGTACAGGTAAAATGGCAATTGACTTAGCAGCAGAAATCGAAAGTGGTAAGCATGAGTACAGCCTAGATGAAGTTCATATGGTTCGTATCGAGCAGTTGTATCCATTCCCTGCTGAAAAAGTTCAATCTATTATTAAACGCTTTAAAAACTTAGAAGAAATCATTTGGGTTCAAGAAGAACCTCGTAATATGGGCGCATGGCATTACATGGCTCCAATTCTGTTCGAACTAGCTGGGGATAAAGTGAAAACAGGTTACATTGGACGCCCGGATCGTTCTAGCCCATCTGGTGGCGATCCATTCGCTCACAAAGCTGAGCAAGAATTAATCGTTGCACACGCTTTAGATGTGAAGTACAACTTCCGTCAAGATAAACAAGAAATTGAAGTTTTCAGCAACTGAAAGTAACAATGAGTTTTTCAGGCTTGTCTGTGGCAGATAGTCTGCCACAGACAGGCTAACAAATGGAGATTACCGAAGATTAAAGAAGATAAAACACACCGTTAGGCAAATAAGGGGAGGACATTTAAAATGATCGAAATTAAAGTACCTGAGCTTGCAGAATCTATTTCAGAAGGAACTATTTCACAATGGCTTATCAACGTAGGCGACAAAGTTGAGAAAGGTGGCAGCGTTGTTGAGCTTGAGACTGACAAAGTCAATGTAGAAATCATTGCAGAGGATTCAGGTATTGTATCGAAGTTACTAGGCGAACCTGGAGATACAGTTGAAGTTGGTGCTACTATCGCAATTTTAGATGCAAACGGCGCAGCGGTTGAAGTAAGCACACCTGCTCCGGCTAATGAGCAACCAAAACAAGAAACTACTGAAGCACCGAAAGCAGCAGCTCCAAGTGCTGAACAAAATAAAGCGTTGCAAGGTTTACCAAATACAAATCGTCCTATCGCATCACCAGCTGCTCGCAAAATGGCTCGTGAATTAGGAATCGATTTAAACGAAGTACGTAGCACAGATCCACTTGGACGTGTGAGACCACATGATGTACAAGCTCACGCTGCAGCGCCAAAAGAAGCACCAGCTGCTCCAAAACAAAGTCCGGCTCCAGTTGCAAAAACTGAATTTGAAAAACCAGTTGAGCGTGTGAAAATGTCCCGCCGCCGTCAAACAATTGCAAAACGTCTTGTAGAAGTTCAACAAACATCTGCAATGTTAACTACATTTAACGAAGTTGATATGAGTGCAATCATGGAATTACGTAAAGAACGCAAAGATGCTTTCGAGAAAAAACATGATGTACGTCTTGGCTTTATGTCATTCTTCACAAAAGCAGTTGTTGCAGCATTAAAACAGTTCCCATTATTAAATGCTGAAATTCAAGGCGATGAGCTTATCATTAAAAAATTCTATGATATCGGTATTGCAGTAGCAGCTCCAGATGGATTAGTTGTTCCAGTTGTACGCGATGCTAACCAATTGAACTTCGCTGAAATTGAAAGCGAGATTCGTAATTTAGGTCTGAAAGCACGCGATAATAAACTTTCATTAAAAGAGCTACAAGGTGGTACATTTACAATTACAAATGGTGGTGTGTTCGGTTCTCTAATGTCGACACCAATCCTAAATAGTCCACAAGTAGGTATTCTAGGGATGCATAAAATCCAAGTACGTCCAGTTGCAATTGATGCAGAGCGTATGGAAAACCGTCCAATGATGTACCTTGCACTATCTTACGATCACCGTATTGTTGATGGTAAAGAAGCAGTTAGCTTCCTTGTTGCTGTTAAAGATATGCTTGAAGATCCAAAATCATTGTTATTAGAAGGTTGATAGATTATTAATCTATTAAAGGCTGTAGAATGAATCATTCTACAGCCTTTTTTCATTATGTTCATATGGGACAAATCACACTACATAGACTAATAATGTATGCCTAAAACGTAAGGGGGATAAACATGAATAACCTTCCAGTTCATGCAAAACTTAAAGCAAATAAGGATACTTTCTTCCTCCCCGATTCAAACGGGGGCGTTTACTTTCGAAATAACTCCAGTTCATTCCGTATGGATGGTGATGGAATTTATGACTGGATTGAGAAATTAATGCCTATGTTTAACGGTAATCATTCTTTGACAGAAATAACCGATGGTCTCCCTCTCCCCTATCAAAATCGTGTATTTGAAATTGGAGAGATTTTATATGAAAATGGTTTCGTTCGTGATGTAAGCCAAGATGCTCCCCACGAATTAAACAGTGCATTACTCGACAGATATGCTTCGCAAATTGAGTTTTTAGAAGCTGATTCCCATTCAGGCGCTTTAAAATTCGAAACGTACCGCGCAGCAAATGTGCTTATAATTGGTTCTGGCGATATGCTTACTTCCCTAGTTTCTTCTTTATTAGAATCTGGTTTACCTACATTTCATTATCTTGTTACAGATCGTGCTGAAACAAACTACAATCGAATTCATGAATTAAGCGAACGTGCATATGCAAATGATGACAATGTACTCATTCAAGAAATAGATATTACAATTGATCGCCCTTTACATGAAGTATTCGAGCCTTTCGACTGGATTTTATACGTTTCCCAAAATGGAGATATTGAAAGTTTAAGAGCAATCCATACTATTTGTAGAGAGTTTAAGAAAAATTTCATACCAGCTATTTGCTTATCAAGAATTGGTTTAGCTGGACCCGTCGTAACCGCAGACCGTGAAGAATGCTGGGAATCAGCTTGGCATCGTCTACACGAAACTACTTTACAAAGTGAAAATCCACCTGAACCTTTCTCACCAATTGCATCTGCAATGTTAGCAAATGTTATCGTTTTTGAGTTATTTAAACATGTCGCTGAAGATTCACATAGGCAGCATAATCCTCAATTCTTTTTATTAAACTTGGAAACACTTGAAGGAAAGTGGCACCCTTTCATAAAACATCTTCTCGCAACCGATGAAATCTTTACAATTGATACGGTGCAAAATCTTCAAGAAAACCTTGCCCAACGTTCCGGACAATATACTTCAACTGAACTTTTTCGTTTTTTTGATGCGTTAACTTCTAAAGAAGCTGGCATATTCCACATGTGGGATGAACAAGATTTAAATCAATTGCCTTTATCACAGTGCAATATTCAAGTTGCAAATCCATTATCAGACGGACCTACCTCTCCCCTTCCTACTATAACTTGCGGTGGATTAACTCATAATGAAGCACGCCGCGAAGCTGGCTTAACAGGAGTTGAAACATATGTAGCTGAAATGATTCATCGTCTTATCCCTGAACATACTGATATCGGTATTGGTGCTGGGGAAACGATGACAGAAGGTGTATACCGAGCACTCCAAAAACATTTAAATAATAAGTTATATGAACGCCAATCACATATGCTAGAAGAGATTACAGAGCTTTATTTAACCGAAATTCATGATAAACATTGTAGGTTTTACTACGATGCTCTCTCTACAATTCATGAAATACCTAAAGTAGGAATGAGTGAGGAGTTACTTGGTTTTCCTGTCGTTTGGATCGGTATTAATGATAGATGGTATGGTGCGGCAAATATTAATATAACACTCGCATTAAGAAATGCTCTGCAACAAGCACTCCTTCATATTCAAAATGAAGAGATTCCTTATAAAGCTAATATGTTACCGGAATCATCCATTGTTTTATATAGTACGGATCCTGTTAGAGTAGCAATACAAGAAGAGGAAGAAATTCCAGGCGTACAGTCTTTACAAGTTGCTTTGCAAAATTTAACGGAAAACAACTTGTATCCATTCGTTTTTGATTTAGCTATTGAGTCATTTTTAAGAGACAACTTAGACGGTGTATATGGGGTATTAATTGCAAAGGAGGATGACCAATGACTCAAAACATACTACTTATAGGAGATGGCCTACTCACAGACTATGTACATGAGCAATTGTGCAAGCAATATTCACTCATCCGCCAGCATACAATTACAGAAGCTCTCCCTGAAAACATTCATCTTGCTCTCGTTTTACATGACGGGTCTCCTTCTTCCGTACATCGTGATGCTGAGCTTATCTTTCGCTCAAATAATATTCCGTGGCTTCGCGCGTTTACTTCGTTTGGTGAAGGTATTATCGGTCCTTACGTGAAGCCTCTTACAACTGGATGTTCCCACTGCGCTGATGGACGCCGGTTTATAGCTGGCTTTGATCAAAAAGAAATGTGGGAACTACAACGAAAATATGCATTAAAAGCAGAGAACGTGACGAGGCGTGATGTACGCGCCACCCAAAATGGAATGTTACAAATGTGCCAGCTCATTCATGCTGAAACAGAGAAAATATTAGCTCATGGATATTCTTCTTTAGAAAACGAACTCATTTTACTGGACTTACAAACGTTACAATGTACCCGGAATTCGTTTCTTCCAGACCCTCTCTGTCCGGTATGCAGCAATTTGCCTGACGATACAGCAGATGCAGCGCAAATTTCTTTACAACCAAGTTTGAAAACGAGTACTGAAACGTATCGCTGTCGTTCCATTCATGAGCTAAACACATTTTTAACGAGAGACTATTTAGATTACCGGACTGGTATTTTAAACGGTAAAATGCAACATTCTCTATTACCGTTTGCTGATGTCATTATAAACATGCCGTTACTGTTTGGAAATGAAGGTGTCGCGGGCCGGACTCATTCATTTTCACTTAGTGAAGCAACCGCTATTTTAGAAGGTTTAGAACGCTATTGCGGTATGTCGCCTCGTGGAAAAAAAACAAATGTACATGGCAGTTTTCGTGAGCTAGAAGATATTGCACTGAATCCCCTCACACTTGGTGTGCATACAAATGAACATTACAATCGTGATAGTTTTCCATTTAAGCTGTTTGATCCTGATTATGAGCAAAACTGGGTATGGGGATATTCTTTATTACAAAACCGACCACTTCTAGTTCCAGAATCAATCGCTTATTATAGCCTTGGTCATAGAGATGCTTTCGTGTATGAAACATCAAATGGATGTGCAATTGGTGGTAGTTTAGAAGAAGCAATTTTTCACGGCATTTTAGAAATTGTAGAGCGTGACGCCTTTTTGCTCACTTGGTATGCCGAATTACCTCTTCCCCGTCTCGATCTTAGTTCAGCCAATGATACTGAATTGCAACTAATGTTGGAACGCTTACGCACAATTACTGGATATGAATTATACGCTTTCAACGCGACGATGGAACATGGTATTCCGAGCATATGGGTCATTGCGAAAAATACAAGGCAAGATGGTATGAATCTCGTCTGTGCTGGCGGCGCACATATGGAACCAATTCGAGCTGTAAAAAATGCAATTCACGAAATAGCAGGCATGTTACTTATAACAGATGAAGAGCTTGAACAAAAAAGAGAGAAATATGAACACTGTTTACAAGATCCATATCTTGTTTCGCAAATGGAAGATCATAGTATGCTGTACGGATTGAAAGAAGCTGAAGAGCGTCTTCACTTCCTTTTACGTGATGATGCTCCAGTGCAAACGTTCCAAGAAATGAATGCATTACAATCATTTGATATGGATTTAACATCTGATCTTCATCAACTTTTAAACAGGTTACATCAATCTGGACTTGAAGTAATTGTTGTAGATCAAACGGTCCCCCTTATAGAAAAGAACGGCTTACATTGTGTAAAAGTAATTATTCCAGGCATGTTACCGATGACGTTCGGTCACCATCTCACTCGGGTTACAGGACTGGATAGAGTGTATACCGTACCGATGACACTTGGATATTGGGCTGAGCCTTTAACGAATGAAAGTTTAAATCCACATCCGCATCCGTTTCCATAATTCATAGTGAGGGGGAAATTTGATGCAACCTGATACTTTTTTACATCATCTCCATTTTTCTATTAATGAAATTATGTCGTCCGATAAAGAGATTGACTGGGAAGACGCACCACTTCCTTATAAATTATATCGAAATTTACCAGTAATCCCTCTCTCTTTAGAAATCCCATTAACTTTGCGGAATTCTTCTACTAAACCTAACTTAGAGGAAATCGGTCATTATCTTTGGTACTCATTTGGTTTAACACAATTATGTCAGCCTACTACTAACCTAGAAAATAATAAAACAACGACTCTATTTCGAAGATTCATCCCTTCTGGGGGTGCTTTATATCCGAATGAATTATATATGTATTTAAAAATTGATCATTATCCAGACGGCATTTACCATTACGACGCCGCGCATCACCGTCTTATCTTACTTCGCGAAGGAAATTTCGATTCTTATCTTACAGAAGCACTCGGCAATCGTTGTAACATACATTCTTGTTTTGGTGCTGCATTTGTATCCACTATGTTTTGGAAAAACTTCTTTAAATACAATAACTTTTCGTATCGTCTTCAAGGATTAGATAGCGGTGTTCTCATCGGTCAATTACTTGAATGCGCAAAACAATTTGGTTATACAAATGGTGTATATTTTCAGTTTCTAGATCGGGCAATGAATCATTTACTTGGACTGTCAGAAGGTGAAGAAAGTGTGTATGCTGTTATTCCTTTAAGTACAGAACCGAATACAGATTGGTTTCATGATGATCATCACGAAAATAAAACTATTACTTCTCATGACTTGTTGCAACAAATCCCGCCGTTAACACATGAGCATTTCGTTCGTTCAAAACATGTAGATGACTATCCGATGATAAAAAAAATAACCGCGGCATCTATGATTGAATCGACAGAACACTTCCAAACATTTACCTGTGAAGAACGACAACAATATAGTCCACACGCTATGCAGCTACCTAAAGTGGAACGTTTATCATATGATTTCTTACAACTTTGTAAAAAACGATATTCACCTGATTCTGACTTCATTTTAACGAAATGGGATGCAGCCGAGCTTGCTACTCTACTACAAGCAGCGAGCCTCTCCTTCCCTTATTACAACGACCTTGATGGCAAGTATGTAAATGAAAACGCACGAGTCTCACTATATGGATGTTTTTATAACGTAAAAGACATAGAAAACGGCGCTTACGCTTATAACAGTAGGACACATTCCATACAGCCAATTCGGTACGGAGATCTTCGTTATTCTCTGCAATCCAGTATGACGATGGATAACGTAAACCTTTTTCAAGTACCACTTTGTCTACATGTAGTCGGAAATAAAGATTACTATAAAAATAAATTAGGTTATAGAGGATATCGCATTCATCAAATGGAAGCTGGCATGCTCGTTCATAAACTCGTTTTAGCTGCGACCGCTATGGGGATGGGCGGGCACCCGTTACTAAGTTTTGATACAAATTCATGCGATCAATTGTACGGGATTGATGCCGGAAATGAAACTTCACTCATTCAAATTCCGGTTGGGGCGTATCGAGCGCGAAATTGGCTAAAAGGGTCCTTGCATAATTAGAAGCACGCCGATTAATGGCGTGCTTTTTTTAAAGGAGTTAAATTATTAAAAGCGAAATAAATACATATTCTTATATAAAAAATGATATGAAAGAAGTATTTCGCGTCTTAAAACCGAATGGATCCTTTTTACTAGTCGCTGAAACTTTCAAAATTCAATATCATATGGATAAATTTAAGACGACCGAAGAATTAGTAAACCTTTTTTATGAGACGGGATTTACAAGCGTGAAATGTTACGAAGAAAGAGGGTGCCTTTGTTTAATAGGAAATAAGTAAAAAAGCAGACCTTTCAAGGTCTGCTTTTTTACTAGATTACTTTAAAAATACTCTTAATTTGTCTTGCAAATAACCAGTTTTTCGTACCGTAGTTATCATTTAGACTATCTAAATTAATAGCTTTCCCGTTAGAAAACTTTAGTTCTAACGTTGTATTTTTGTCATTTGTTTTTAAGTTGCTATTTGTAATGTCATCATACTTTAATTTTTCAATCTCAATATACTCTTCCTTCTCTTCTCCGATAACGACGTGATCTTGGAAGAAGAAGAATACTTCTACTTTCTTACCGAAACAAAATACGTTTTTCGTATAAATTAATGTCGCGTTATCAAGTCCGACACATACTTCTTTCATCTCTTCAACAACGTTTCCTAAGTCTTCTTCGTTTCTTGCATTTGATTCAGCAATCCATTCTTTGATTGTATTCATGTTAATTGCCATACTGTGCCCCCTGATTCTTTCATTGCTTTATAAAAAAATAAATACTATATGACAATATAAGCGATACGTACTATGTTTTCAAGGGCGAACGGTATATTCAAAATAAAGTGAAACTTTATTTATTCCCCTTTCACAAAAAAAATAGCACTTAAAAAAGTGCTATTCCGCTCTCCTTGCTGCTTGTTGAATTGGATCCCAAACGCTGTTATATGGTGGTGCGTAACTTAAGTCGATATCTTCTAAATCGTGAATACTCATTTTATTGAAAAGTGCCATTGCGATAACATCAATACGTTTATCTACACCTTCTTCTCCAATTACTTGTCCGCCTAATAATTGTTTCGTATCGGCGTGATATAGTAATTTCAAGTGAAGTGGCGAAGTACTTGGGTAATAGCCCGCCATATTTGTTGAATCTACTTTGACCGTCTTATACGGGATGTTTAGCCCTTTCGCTTCTTTTTCATTTAAGCCTGTTCTTGCGAGCGTCAGATTCATAAATTTAATAATGCCCGTACCTAACGTACCTTTAAATGCTCTTCGTTTATCAACCATATTGAGTCCGGCAAGTCGCCCTTGTTTATTCGCAGTCGTTCCAAGCGGGATATGGTCATGAATTTCCTTTATAACATGGTAATGTGTTGCACAATCACCAGCAGCGTATACGTCTTTCACATTTGTTTGCATATAAGCATTTACTTCAATTGCCCCTTTATGATTTGTACGTATATTTGTTCCTTCAAGAAAATCGGTATTTGGCTTTACTCCAACAGATACTAAAACAAGATCTGCTTTATACGTACCTTTATCCGTTTCAATTTGTTCCACTCTTTCGTTTCCTTTAAATGCTTTTACATTTTCATTCGTTAAAATTTCAATATTATGTTTGTCTGCTTCTTTATGTATATATTCAGCCATATCGGCATCATAAATCGTACCGATATGATCATTTCGCTCAATCATTCTTACTTTCTTACCAAGCTCTACAAATGTTTCTGCCATCTCCAGTCCAATCGCACCGCCGCCAATAATGGTTACATCCTCAACTTTATTCGTTTCTAGCGTTTTTAATATGCGCTCAGCATCCGGAATTGTTTTTAAAAGATGAACGCCTTGCAAATCTCGCCCTTCCCATTCTGGCATAACAGGGCGCACTCCAGTCGCAATTAATAAACGATCGTACGGAAATTCAAAAACATCTTTCGTCTCCGTATGCTCTGCGTACACCATTTTCTTTTCCGTATCTACTTTCGTTACTTCATGACGCACTTTCGCATCAATTCCATATTTATCACGAAACGTCTTTACATCGCGTGCAATTAACTTTTCAGTAGAAGCAATAACACCACTAATCACATACGGTAATCCGCACTGAGCGTACGAATAAATTTCACCTTTTTCTAATGTTACAACATTTGCATTTTCATCGTTTCTAACAATTTGCATAGCTGCACTCATACCTGCTGCATCTCCACCAATAATGACATAGTTCACTTTACCACTCCTTCTTTTTTTACATACTCTTTACGTTTTCCATATTTTTTAGAAATAACACCTACTTCCATTGTAAAGAAATAGAATTCTATCTACAAATTTGGTGCACAAACCTATGCATGAATAGGTATCCGTCGTGTCTTATAAACAACATATTTAATATGCTATAACAGCAACTATTGAAAGTAGGTGAAACATACATGTGCGCCGGCCTTCTCGCTCAAACTCCAGAGGAACCGCAAGAACCGAAAGCCGCCATGCCACTTGATCAAGAATTTTCTATTAACGCAACATTATACAGCGCTCGTGCTTGGTTATCTAATGATGAGACTTTCGCACAAACGATTTGGAAAGGCTCTCGCTTTGCTTCAGCATCACACGCTGGCAAGTCCATCTTACCAATCGGTACTGTTAAAATTTTGAACTTATCTGATGATACAATAACAGTTACCGCATCATCAGATAAAGATGATACTCTCAAAATAGTCGTACCCCCTCGTTCTGAAGGTGTTTTAACATCTAGTGCATTATCTGATGTGCAAGCAAGTACATCAGGAGGAGCAAGCAAAGTCACATTCCTCTTTCATATCTTTTTCTCAAGGGATCCTGGTCCAGCTAAATAACCATAGAAAAGGTACAGCTATGCACTGTACCTTTTTCACGTGTTTATTCTCTTGATTTGATCAATTCAACATTATAAGTTTCAATATCTGTTAGCTTTCCTGTAAAATACGGATTTTCTCTATACCAAGACTGTTTTGAAAAATACGCTTGCATATCTTTCGTTTGAAACATATGTCCATGTCTTGCGTATATTTCGTTTCTTGCTATTTTCAATTGTTCTTTCGATAAATATGTTAAGTCCGTACTCGTTAATTTTCGAATATCACTATCAGGGAAGATGAAACCATTATATACATAATGAGTCGTAAGCGGTGGAGTAACATTGTAAACAACTGTTTTTTCTACACTTTTCTTTTGAAATGGAAGATTATAAGCCGAAAGTGCCGTTACCGTTTCTACCTTTGTCGTTTCCCTTCCGTTTTCTCCATTTCGTTCTAAATAAATCGCCGCACTTCCATCAGTCGCTATCGGTCCCCACGTAATTTCTTCTCCGGTCAACGCAGTAACTGGCTTTTGATTCACGTACAATGTTGCACCAGACGCATTCGTTTGAACTGTAATATATTGCCCTTGCAACGTTAAATCTACCGTTACATTATTTTGACTTTGTTTCATAAGTACAACCTTTTCCTCACGTGATAGTTTTACATAGTCATTTTTATATTCAGATTGAAATACTTGAGTTCCAGGAAGAAACGGTCCATATTGCTTCTCAAACTTTTTGTCATTTGTCTTATCAATTTCTTTTCCGTTCAATTTTAAAGATGTACCTTTTTCATTTGTAAGCAGAGTCGTATAATACGTCTTCGCTTTCAATTTATATCGATCAAATAAAAAGAAATGTTTCCCATCTTTCGTTAAAGAAAAATCTGCTCTTTCTATTCCATCCCCTTGTTTTTCACCTTGCCTCAAATATTCTTTCAATTCATTCACGTATGATGGATTTTCTTTTATATATGAAAATAGAGGCGTTAAACTCTCTTTCGTTACAATAATGGCTGGATCATCTGCCTTGATGATCTCAGCTAATTTCTCCCCGTCCCTCTCTTGTAAAATAGTAATCATTCGGTCTACTTGTGCCGTCTGCTTATAATACGATGATCCATACAAATACAATCCAACAATTACTATAACAAGTAATGTTAAGAGTGTAATGCCAACTTTTGTACCGCCGCTCATTTTCTTCTTTACTACAAGACTTTCCCTCTTCATCCCGCAGTTTTGGCAAAATTGCACTCCATCTTCATACTGAGCTCCGCATTTTGTACATACATTCATCCATTCAACCACCTTTTCGTTAGAAGCCTGTTAATCCCCCGATAAAGGTTTGGATTATCGTTTTAATGTAAGACCAAAACACGATAAACGTTGCAATTCCGATTAAAACATTTGCGATAATAAGTGTGTAAACAGGATCTACTCCGCCGTTGTCTAGTTTTAATATAGCTACAATTATACTAATTCCCATATACGTTGTAGCCAGCCCTAATAAGATTGGTAAAAAAAAGATCAATAGGAAACTAAATAGAAAAGAAAGAACTAGTATAGCAATAGCTGGCGTCGCTATCGTCCCCCATATACCGAATGCTTCAAGAAAAGAAAAAGATGATTTCATCATCTTACCACTTACAAAAATAATAAATCCGACAAATAAAGTTAAAATTAATAAAAAGAAAAAGACCATTACAGATTCTCCGAAGAAAGTAGGAGTAGCTATATCTGGCACTAATGTCCTCGTAACAGTCGCCGCTGCGCTCATCATTCTATAAAAAATACATGCTCCTAGAAAGCAAATAAGCACAAGACTTACAATTCCATTTCGCACTTCAATATTTCCACTTTCCATAATGGCCGATGGTGATTTAAAAGCATTTTTAAAGAACTGAAAATAGCCACTTGCAAATTGTTTCGCCTGCTCTACCGTTTCATTCGGACGAGTTTCCTTTACTCGTGCCGGGCGCGATAGCTGCCCTTCTTCCTGCCCACCACTCGCTACCACTTCTTCCGTTAACGAATGTCCACAATTTCCGCAAAACCTTGCTTCCGCTGCATTTTCAGTATTACATGCCGGACATTTCATTCTCTCATCCCTCCTTAAGCATATACCTTATAGGGTGTTACAAATTCAATATATGACTTTGTACATAAAACATGACTACAAGAAAAAGAATATGAAATCCTTCTTTTAAACGAAACTATGTGTGCTAGTAATATAGAAAAATAATGTTATTATGAAACAGAGCAAATAACATTTTTAACAGATTGGATGAAGACAGTGGAATTTGTAAACTCGATTTTTCAAACACTCCTTACAAGTGTGATCCAATTATTTTCTTTAATTGGTGTCATCATTGTAATTGGATTTATATTAGGTTATTTAGAATCTCTCACACGAACGTATTGGTCGAGAGCTTTTGGTAGGAAAGGTTTTCTTTTAACCGCGTGGATTGGTGTTCCCGTTCATGAGCTTGGACATGCAATTATGTGTCTATTATTTCGTCATAAAATTGTAGCAACGCAGTTTTTCCCAACAGATACAAGTCAGGGAGCTTTAGGTTACGTACAACATCAATACAATCAAAAAAGTATATATCAACGAATCGGTAATTTCTTTATCGGCATCGGTCCTATTATTTCTGGTATTACTGCCTTAATACTTTTAATGCGCTATTTCGTACCAGAGTCATATTATTTATTTAATACTAATCTGGAAAAAACTGTTACATCGACTTCTATTAACTTAGACATGATCCAAAACATGTTTTTATCAACATTCTTTTTATTAAAAAGCTTGTTTACAATGAACAATTTATTGACCCCTTCTTTTTGGTTATTTTTATTTATCGCTATTTGTATTTCCGCACATATCGCTTTAAGTAAACCAGACATTAAAGGATCAATAGACGGTGTCATCGTCATGTTTATCTTATTATTTTTATTCAATATAATAGCGGGACTGTTTCAGTACGATAGTAATCAACTAATCGGTAAAATGATGAAATATAATATGTATCTCATCGCGTTTTCTAGTGTAGCGCTTCTTTTCTCTTGTATTTCTACACTTGTTAGTTTTGGGTTTTATAAAATGAGAAGAGGGCGTTCATTGTGAACGTCCTCTTCTCATCAATTATTTCTCTTATAATCACAATGCTCAACCGGAACACGAGCATGCCCTTCTTCATCCGTACACCATGACTGTGACTGAAAGGCAAGAAAAATACCAATCCACTCTTCCTTCTTCTCAAAGTGAATCAATATCCCACCGTCTTGCCATTTGCCATCATCACCTTTCCATTTCTCTACATTCCCTTGATTCATATGAATATCGTGTATACCGTTTCCTGGTTCAAAATGAAAGTAAGAATCGGATGTATTTTCTTCTGGTCCCCATCTTTCACCAAACGCGTAAATAATCGCTTTTTCTTCTATTGCTCGCTTTATATAACGTTCTATTTTTTCATTTAAATCATTATCAATTCCTGCTTTTTCAGCAGGTAAAGGAATCATTTGTTTTGAATCAAATACATTACCTCTTACGTAGTCTAAAGCTACTTTCGGTTCATTGTTTTTTATTTCTGTAAACCCAAACGGTAATGTCGGTAAAATGTGAATAGCTTCTGAATCAATATGTTCGCTTGCAAAATATAAAACTTCTGACGGATAACTTTGCGACTTTACGTTAATTGCAATACGATAATCTACTTCTGCTTCGCCTTGTAAATGAACTTGATAATGAGGTGTTTTCCCTTTTCCAATCTTAGATTGTACAACTGTACCTTTTAATACACCGTAGTTTTTTAAGGGCATCTCTTTCATCTCCTATTCATTTAGTAGAAGCTGTTCATACTTTAGGCATTATCCATATAAAAAGAAAATCCTCCTTTCCCAGGAGGATTTCTTATTTTCTCAACATATACCAAACAATAACCTCCACCACTACAAGCAACACCGCACCAAAAATCATTAACGTCGTCTTCTTTAATAGTTCATTTTCACGATAAGGGATATTACATAAATACGCGCCTAGTGTAATCCGTGATGGACAAGCGATTGTGGCTACTGATGATGCGGTGTTTTGGAGTGTTGTGACATATTGCCACGGGAGCGCTACGTTTTGCGCTGTTTGCATTTGGAGTTTAATAAACATCGCATTTGATCCTGCGTTACTACCTGTTAAAAAGCCGCCAATTCCGCCTATGAAAGGAGCAACGAAAACGAAAAATGTTCCAAATGTTTCACCAGCTGTTTTTGCGAGTAATGAATGCATACCAGATGCACCCATTAGTTCTGAAATTGCGATAAACATTGTCGTTGTAATAGCGAAAGGAATCCATTGTTTTATCGTTTGTGAGAGTGATTGTTTCATAATATTTGATGGAATGCGGAAGAAAATAATTGTAAATAAACAAGTCATGGCGAGCCAAAATCCTGGTGAATATAGTAGCTCTAATTTGTAAGAATATGATTTTAAATCGAGAACTGCATATGACCTAAGAAAATCATGTAATGCTGGAACGAGGCGAGAAAGTAAAATACAAACTGTTAAGAATATATAAGGGCTAATAATTTTTATAATAGATACTTCTCTCTCTACAGCCACAGCATGTTCTGTTATAAAGTTTTGCTCACTTTTGCCTTTTAATTTAATGATTAGAAAGCCAAATGTAATGGTAACGATAGAACTTAATATCCCTGCAAGTTCAACACTTACGTATGCGTTAGAAAGATAGATTCCGAGAGAAAATAATAGAAAGAATCCTACTCCTTCCTTACACTTTTCTATAACTGCCTGCCAGCCACCGACAACGTATAAAGAAAGGAAGATAAAATATGCGAAAATCGGGATGCTTAATAATGCTGTATTTGTACCAAAAGTTGTGAGCGGCATGTTAATAAGCTGAGAACCGATAATCGTACCCGTTGCCATCGCGCCCCATGAACTTGCAAGTAAACCGATAAACGATAGTAGCACAGCTTGAAACGGTTTATAACCGAGCGAAAGAAAAATAGGTGCTGCGACCATAAAACCAATTCCGAATCCACTCACTGATTCAATAAGTGGACAAATACCAAAACACATAAGAAGCATTTGTAGTAAGCGATCGTGCGTAACTTCTTCTAGAAAACGCGCTACTTGATCGATGTACCCCATTTTGTTCATGAGGTGAAATAAAAAAATACCAAAAAACAACACGTATCCGACAATAAAACAAATTAACCAACCTTTAATCGTTGCGTGCACAGTTTCACTTATCCCTAATTGGAACGTTGGCGAAAGTAAAACGATTCCGACAGAAACGGCATAAGAGATTAATGAGGCTCTTAATGACGTTTGTTTAAACAAAAACAAACAAATGAAAATCATCATAATCGGGATAAGTGCCAACAATATGGCCATGCTATCATCTCTTTTCGTAAAAATTGCAATTTTTAACTATTATATAACAGATGTTATGATTTTCAATTATTTTTATAACAGATTTAAAAAAGGAGCCGCTTGGCTCCTTTTTTGAATAACTAATATTTTATCTTTTATCCTGAAAAACCGTCTGCTGTCCAATCATTTTTTCTAGTACAACAAACACAATATAAGCACATATTACTTGCAATACAATATTCCCAAGTTTTATTAATTCAAATGAATGGATCCATTGGAATAATTCACTTAATAATACAATCGAAACGATACTAAATAGTTCTATACTAACCGAAAATATACATACTTCTAAAATAGATTGCTCTTGTATTCGATTTAATTGGGAAAAGATGAATACATATCCTAAAAACAGAGCCATCAACTCTATTTTCGTCATGCTAATGAGCCAAGCGTATAATGGTACAGTTAAAAGAAGATATAATAGTTTACGTCTTAGCATGCCTTCTCACCCTCTAAGTTATAAGTATTTTCTGTATATTTTAACATTTATTACACAAAAGAAACAGAAGAGACTTAAGCCTCTTCTGTTTCTTTTACTGCATGTATTAACTCACAAATTTCTTCTCGCTTTTCATTTTCTAACAGCTCAATGACTTTACTCCCAACGACAACGCCGTCACATATTGTAATCATTTCTTCAATTTGTTCTCGTGTTGAAATACCGAATCCTGCGACTACTGGTAAGTGGACGTGTGCTTTTACTTTTTCTAAGTAACTACGAATCTCATCTTTAAAGTTTTGACGTACTCCCGTTACGCCCGCTACTGTAACGGCGTAGACGAATCCTTGTGATTCACTCGTAATTTTTTCGATTCGTTCAATAGGGCTCGTTACGGTAACGAGTGGAATTAAAGCGATATTCGCCACGCGAAGGAGCGGTGCAATAATGTCTTGTTCTTCATACGGTAAGTCTGGAACGATAATACCGTCCACCCCTGCTTCAAGACAGCTCTCAATGAAACGTTCCTTTCCGAATGCGAGTACTGGATTTAAATATGTCATAAGTACAAATGGAATTTGAACTTCTTGCCTCACCTCTATTAATGCTTGAAAAATACCTTTCAATGTTACACCGCTATCTAATGCTCTTTTTCCTGCCCTTTGAATAGTTGGACCGTCTGCGACTGGATCTGAGAACGGAATACCGATTTCAACGATGCTTGCTCCTGCTTCATCAAGAAAACGAATTCTTTCTTTTAACTTTTCAAGTCCACCATCTCCGCCCATTACATACGGAATAAATGCTTTCTTGCCATTTTCAAACGCTGCTATAATTTTTTCTACTCCCATTTTTTACACCTCTTCCATATAACGTTTTATACTCTCTACATCTTTATCACCGCGGCCGGATAAACAAATGACAAGTCCTTCGTCTTTCTTCATTTGCGGCGCTAGTTTTAAAGCGTATGCAACAGCATGTGAACTTTCTAATGCCGGGATAATCCCTTCTTTTTTCGTTAATAATTGAAATGCTTCTAACGCTTCTTCATCTGTAATGGAATGATAAGAAACGCGGCCAATATCTTTTAGCAAGCTATGTTCTGGCCCAACACCCGGGTAATCCAGCCCTGCCGAAATAGAGTGCGCTTCTTGAATTTGCCCTTCTTCATTTTGCAGAAGGTACATCATCGATCCGTGTAAAACACCGACACTTCCTTTCGTTAAAGTGGCTGCGTGCTTTTCTGTGTGAACACCTTTTCCAGCTGCTTCAACACCGTAAAGAGCAACTTCTTCATCGTGTACGAACGGATAAAACATTCCCATTGCATTACTACCACCGCCAATACAAGCAACGACTGCTTCTGGTAATTTTCCTCCTAACGCTTCGTATTGCTTTTTCGTTTCTTTCCCAATTACACTTTGGAAATCACGAACAATTTGCGGGAATGGATGTGGCCCGAGAACTGATCCCATAATGTAGTGCGTATCGTGTACATGTGAAACCCAGTAACGAAGCGCCTCGTTTACTGCATCTTTTAATGTGCCGCTACCTGCCGCAACGCTTTCTACTTTCGCTCCGAGTAATTCCATTCGGAACACGTTTAATTTTTGTCGTCTCACATCTTCTTCTCCCATGAAGATGACGCATTCTAAACCGAAAAGTGCACATACAGTAGCTGTTGCAACTCCGTGTTGTCCTGCTCCTGTTTCAGCGACAACTTTCTTCTTACCCATTCTTACCGCAAGAAGTGCCTGACCGATTGTATTGTTAATTTTATGAGCTCCCGTATGGTTCAAATCTTCACGTTTCAAATAGATTTTTGCTCCGCCGCAATACTTCGTCATATTTTCAGCGAAATAAAGCGGTGTTTCTCTTCCAACATACGTTTGTAAATAATGATCTAATTCCTTTTGAAACGCTTCATCTTGCATCGCTTCTTTATATGCTTCTTCTAATTCTAATACAGATTGCATTAACGTTTCTGGAACGTATCGTCCTCCGTATATACCGTAATGACCTTTTTCATCTGGATATGCATAATTCATTTGGAACACTCCTTCGCTTTTTTAATAAATTGTTTTATTTTCTTTAGATCTTTCTTTCCTTCTGTCTCTACTCCGCTGCTCACATCGATCATATATGGCTGAACGGTTCGAATTGCTTCTTCTATATTAAGGATGTTTAATCCGCCAGCTAATATCGTTTTCTCTCGCAACTCGTTTGGCATATGTGCGAGTAACTCCCATGAGAATGTCTTTCCGTTTCCTCCGTGGAACTTTTCTTTCGGGCTATCAAATAACAGATAATCTGTATCGTATTTTTTCGCACATTCAATATCTTTCTCTAAAGCTACTCCTACTGCTTTTATAGACGGAATATTCAATCTCCTAATTTGATGATTGTCTTCATCCCCATGTAGTTGCACATGCGTTAACCCGCACTCCTCTGCAATTTTCTGGATCACTTCTACTGATTCATTTACGAAAACACCTACCTTGAAAACGTGGACTGGAATTTCCCCAATAATTTCTTTCGCTAGCCCTGGGGTGATTTTCCGCTTACTTTCTGCAAAAACAAATCCAATTGCATCTGCTCCGTATTCGCAAGCATGTTTTGCTGTTTCAACATCAGTGATGCCGCAAATTTTCACTTTCATATGTTCACCTTACAGTCTTCGAAAAAGTTACTTATAGAAGATGATGTCATAAGTGCTTCTCCAACTAATACACCTTTTGCACCAGCTCGTTTGACGCGAATAATATCTTCTTTTGAATGAATGCCGCTTTCACTAATCCAAAGTAGGTTTTCCTCATTCAGTCGTTTTCCGAACTTTTCAGTTTGGCTTAAATCTACTTCAAATGTTTTTAAATTACGGTTGTTAATACCGATAACGTGCGGATTTAATCGGATTGCAATTTCTAATTCCTGTTCATCATGAACTTCAACAATCGCTTCTAATCCTTTTTCTAGCACGTAGTTATAAAGCTCGTTTAATTTCTCTTTTGACAATGCTGCAACAATTAATAAAATAAGATCTGCTCCTGCTTCATACGCTCTATCAATTTGGATTTTATCGATTATAAAATCTTTACATAAAAGCGGAATGTTACTTTCTGCTCTTGCCGTTTGTAAGTCGTGAAACGACCCTTTAAAAAATTGACCGTCTGTTAAAACCGAAACTGCTCCAGCACCGCATTCTTCATATGTTTTCACTTGTTTTGGCACATCAACGTGTAAATTAATATCGCCTTTTGATGGAGACGCTCGCTTTACCTCTGCTATTACAGTAAACTGCTCTAACGCTTTTACAAGTGAGTGTGTTTTCCTTTTTTCTTTCACTGGTGAATATGTTTCATATAACTCCGCAACTTCTACTTTCTTTTGCTCTACAATTTTGTCTAAAATCGTCCCCATTTTAATTCACCCTTTCTAAATTTTCATGACTTGCTGCAATTAATAAGTTTAGTTTGGCTAATGCTTTTCCAGAGTCAATGCTATGTGCCGCTAGTGTAATTCCTTCTTCAATCGTTTCTGCTCTTCCATTTGCGAAAAGGGCTAGACCTGCATTTAATAAAACAGTATCGCGATAGACACTCTTTTCTCCGCTTAATACTCCGAGCGTAATCTTTGCATTTTCTTTTGAATTCCCACCTCTAATTTCTTCATTTTTCACTCTTGAAAAACCATACTTTTCTGGATCAATACTCATTTCTACTATTTCATTATCTTTTAAAACGACGACATGATTTTCTCCCTGTAATGATGCTTCATCTAAAAAGCCACTTCCGTTTACGACGAGCGCTTGTTTTCTGCCAAGTTTCTGCAATACTTCCGCTACTGGCAATAACATATCTCGCTTATAAATACCGACAAATTGTGTTTCTAAATTAACCGGATTCGTCAACGGTCCAATTAAGTTAAAGATCGTCGGAACGTTTAATTCTTTTCTTATTTTCATAATACGTCTTAATGCTGGATGCATCGCTGGTGCGAATAAGAAGGCAATACCTACATTCTCTAATAAATAGTCAATCTCACCCGGCGTACAGCTTATGTTTACACCGAGTTCTTCTAATAAATCAGCACTTCCTGTTTTACTAGAAACAGCGCGGTTTCCATGTTTCGCAACCTTTACACCAGCTCCGGCAAGTACAAATGCCGATGTTGTACTAATATTGAATGTTTGCGCACCGTCACCACCCGTTCCGCAATTGTCCATCGCGCCTTTTATATGATTTGAAAACGGTAATGCCTTTTCGCGAAGAGCACGAACGAGACCGTATATTTCTTCTGCTGTTTCGCCTTTCGCTTTCAGCAATACTAAGAAAGCTGCAACTTCACTTTCCAATATGTTGTCACTTAATAAAAGAAGTCCCGCTTCATACATTTCTTCTTCTGTTAAATGTTGTCCCTCTACTAATTTTCGAAGATAACTGTTCATACTCTCTCCTCCTCTTTCACTTCTGCTAAAAAGGCACGTATTAACTTTCCGCCTTCTTCTGTTGCAATTGATTCTGGGTGAAACTGTAATCCGAAGAGCGGATAATAGTTGTGACGAACTGCCATGATTTCTCCGTCATCCATCGCTGTCGCAAGTATGTCAAAACACTGCGGCAAACTATTTTGCACTGCGACGAGTGAATGGTAACGCATTGCTGTTAGCGGCTGCGTTACGTACGAAAAGATTGACGTTCCGTTATGTTTCACACGCGATGTTTTTCCGTGTTTAATGCGCTCTGCTCTAACAATTTCTCCTCCAAATGCGGATATGATTGCTTGATGGCCAAGGCAAATTCCTAAGATGGGAACGTTCTTATAAAAGTGACGAATAACATCGATACAAATTCCAGCATCTTCTGGTTTCCCAGGTCCTGGTGAGAGCACAATTCCTTTCGGCTTCATCTCCTCTAATTGTTCAATTGTTATTTGATCATTTCTTACGACAACAATTTCTTTCTCGTACTCGCCTAATAGTTGATACAAGTTATATGTGAACGAATCATAATTATCGATAAGTACAATCATTTCATAACCTCCAAAAGCGCTCTCGCTTTATTTAATGTTTCTTCATATTCAGCAACCGGGTCTGAATCGTAGACGATACCCGCTCCTGCCTGAACGTACGCTTTCTCGTCTTTTACAACCATCGTTCGAATTGCTAGCGCCATATCAAGGTTTCCTGAGAATGAAATATATCCAACCGCTCCGGCATATACATTTCTTTTTTCATGCTCTAACGTATTAATAATTTCCATCGCCCTTATTTTCGGAGCACCTGATACTGTACCAGCTGGTAAACAATACGCTAATGCATCAAATCCACTCGTTTGTTTTCGCAATGTTCCGTAAACTTCAGATACAATGTGCATAACGTGAGAGTATTTTTCTACTTTCATATATTTATCTATCGTCACAGAGCCAATTTCACTTACTCTGCCAATATCATTTCGTCCTAGGTCCACAAGCATCATATGCTCTGCTCGCTCTTTCTCATTTCCTAACAGTTCTTTTTCGATTTCCTCATCTTCCTGCTTCGTTTTCCCTCTCGGCCTCGTACCAGCAATTGGGTTTGTCATCACTTTATCCTCTCTTACTGATAACAAACTTTCCGGCGAAGAGCCAAGTACAACATAATCTTGAAAATCGATATAGAACATATATGGTGATGGATTTGCAATTCGAAGTTTCCGGTATAATGCAAATGGATCTCCAATACATTCACTTTGCAAACGCTGGGATAATACAACTTGGAAAATATCTCCGGCCCGAATGTATTCTTTCGCTGTTTCTACCATTTCACAAAATTCTTTTTCAGTTATTGAAGAAGTGAATGATAATATTGATTGTATTTCATTTACTTCCGCTTCTTCTCCCTTTAGCACTTCCTCTTTGTATACTTGCAATCTTTCGTATACTTCTTCATAAGAAGCTGGATCGTCTTCCCTGCATACATATACAAATGACAACTTTTGGCGTAAATGATCGTAAACGGTAAACTCACGATATAGTAAAAGGTGTACTTCTGGAATATTTAATGGATCGTGTAAATCTGCTCCAATGTTTTCATACTGCCGAATGACGTCATAGCCAATATATCCAACTGCTCCCCCGCAAAACGGAAATGGACTGTCTACTTGCGCTGGTGCGATTACCTCTTCTAGCATTTGCAGTACGTTACCCTGCAGCTTTTCTTTTTTCCCATACATCATTCGCTCTACTTCTATACCAACGCTTTTCACTTCTCCATAAGGATTACACCCTAAGTAAGAATAGCGCCCTTTATCTTGATGAAGCTGCGAACTTTCTAATAAAAACTTTTTCTTTCCCTTCATACGTCTATATAAAGAAATTGGCGTAATGCTATCTCCTTCTTCTTCAGCAATTACTAAAAATGTGTTTCTTTGTTCTTTTTGCTTCATAAATTCCTCTTTTGTCATCATGCCTTTCACCTCACTCTGAAAAATAAAAAAGTCCCCTACATATCGAAATATGTAGAGGACGATAAATTTACCGTGGTACCACCTCAGGTTGGACGCAAAAGCATCCCGCTTTATTCAGGTACAAAATATATACCTTATCCTTGTAACGGCGGAACCCGGGTTGCCTACTGAATAGAAATTGTTCAGCATACCTCTCGTAAGCCCATTCCGTATATGGCACCGTACCGGGCTCCCACCTGCTCCCGGCTCTCTGTAACGTCTCCAAATATACGTACTCTTCTTACTTAAACGATTTAGCTTATTTAATTTTTTATACACAAAAAGGGAGTACTCATCCTATAGAAAGGACGGGTACTCCCGTGGTGCCACCTTAATTCGTTACGAATGTAACGCACTTTGCCGTATCAAAAAATAATACGTGTCTCTTATATCGATGAGATCATGTCGCCAAAGCCTACTTCTTTCGTTTCGGTTTGGAAGCTCCGAAGCCCATTCCACATCAATTCCATACTGATTCGCACCAACCATCAGCTCTCTGACATGTTCATCATGTGTACTCTTCTTCATCAACGCTTGCATTTTTTTAAGTTGCACTCATTATATTCCTCTCATTTCTAATAAGTCAATACTTTTTCCGAAAAAAATATTTTTTCTTCATCCGATATTATATTGACAAAACAACCTGTTTTTATGTAAATATAATAAATACTCTATTAAAATTAAGGTTTTTTGTCAGAAAATTATATATTACAAAAGCGAAACATTGTCAAAAAACGCTTACATTTCAGAAAATTCGTATTTCCGAATGGATTTTTCTGAATAATCATGATAGATTATAAATATGCAAAATGCATCAAAAGACATGACAAAAGGAAGGGGAACTACATGAGTACGCAGATGTTAACTTTAACTTCTATCTCTATTTACATGCTCGGGATGTTAGTAATCGGCTATTTCGCCTACAAACGAACGTCCAACTTAACAGATTATATGCTTGGCGGGCGTACACTAGGCCCCGCAGTAACAGCATTAAGTGCTGGAGCATCCGATATGAGTGGTTGGCTTTTAATGGGATTACCCGGTGCAATGTTTAGCGTTGGATTAAGTAGTAGTTGGATTGCGATCGGCCTTACACTAGGCGCATACGCAAACTGGCTTTATGTCGCTCCTCGCTTACGTACCTACTCTGAAATGGCAAACAACTCTATTACTATCCCAGAATTTTTGGAACACCGCTTCCACGACAAATCTCATATGCTACGCTTAGTATCCGGACTTGTTATTATGATTTTCTTTACTTTCTATGTAGCTTCAGGACTAGTTTCAGGCGCTGTATTATTTGAAAATTCATTTGGTATGAACTATCATGTTGGATTATTCATTGTCGCAGCAGTTGTCGTGGCTTACACATTATTTGGTGGTTTCTTAGCTGTAAGTTGGACAGACTTCGTGCAAGGAATCATTATGGTAATTGCTCTTATTCTTGTTCCTATCGTAACAATTATGAATTCGAACGGACTTGGACCTGCGTTTGACACAATTCGATCTGTAGATCCAACACGTTTGGATATTTTTAAAGGTGCCTCTACTTTAGGAATGATTTCTTTATTCGCATGGGGCCTTGGTTATGTTGGACAACCTCATATTATCGTACGCTTTATGGCAATTTCGTCTGTAAAAGAAATTAAAAGCGCACGAAGAATTGGTATGAGCTGGATGATTTTCTCTGTTGTCGGAGCTATGTTTACTGGTCTTATCGGTATTGCTTACTATTCACAACAAGGGTTGACATTATCTAATCCAGAGACAATTTTCCTTGAACTTGGAAAAATTTTATTCCATCCACTTATTACTGGATTTTTATTAGCAGCGATTTTAGCAGCGATTATGAGTACAATCTCATCTCAGTTGCTCGTTACTTCTAGTGCTATAACAGAAGATTTATATCGTACATTCTTTAAACGTTCTGCTTCTGATAAAGAGCTTGTATTTGTCGGTCGTATGGCTGTACTTGTTATCGCCTTAGTCGGGTGCGCATTAGCGTTTAAACAAAATGATACGATTTTAGCTCTTGTGGGATATGCTTGGGCTGGATTTGGTTCTTCATTTGGACCTGCTATTTTATTAAGCTTATATTGGAAACGTATGACGAAATGGGGCGCACTTGCTGGTATGGTTTCAGGTGCCGCTACAGTAATTATTTGGACACAGTTCAAATTCTTAAAAGATTTCTTATATGAAATGATTCCTGGTTTTGCTATTAGTTTAATAGTAATCATAATTGTTAGTTTACTAACTAAACCTTCAAAAGAAGTTGAAGAGCATTTTGAGAATTTTGAAAAACAACATATTCATAATCTATAAAAAGAAAGCTCTGCTGTTACGATAACAGCAGAGCTTTCTTTTTACCGCAGTTCGACAATATTCTTCTCGAATTTAACAATTTCTTTATGTTTCGTTAAATTTACTATAACATTCTTCCTTTATATTATTAGTATCGACACCTATACAGAAAGGGGACTCCACAATGTTAGCATCTTTACAGCAACAACATATAAGAAAATTTTCACCTATCACAAACACTTCTGCTTCTCGTTTAAACATACAACCAAATCCACCTAAAATTTCAATTGCTCCTTCTGTTATTTCAGTTATCGGTGTTCATATGCAAAAAAATAAGTTAAAGATAAAAACTGGACAAAGTACTGAGTTATCAGCTTCCGTTTTGCCAATGCAAGCAACGAATAAAGAACTTATTTGGACAAATATGAATTCTGATGTCATCACAATATACCCAAAAGGTGATACGGTAACGATTACTGGAAAAAGTGCAGGAAGAGCAGTCGTAATTGTCACAACTGCTGAAGGAAAATTTCGTGACTTATGTATCGTTCACGTACAACCTTATATGACAAATCCAAAATAAAAGAGTGGCTTCGTAGCCACTCTTTTACTTTATTTCAATGTGTGGATTTTTACTTTTCACGAGATTGATGAATTTTTCTTTATCTTTAGGAGAAATAATCTCTGTTTCATATGATCCGTATAAAATTTCTAATCGATCGAATGATAGTGCATAGGCAGCTAACGGATTTTTTGTATTAGAAATTTTCTTTATATCTTGTATAAAAATCCGCTTCTTAATGGGTCCTGATTTAATAAAGATTACTTCTTCTTCCACGATATATTTCGTTGTAAACCAACTCCAAACGAAAAAAATTACTAAAGGAATCGTAAAAAGTAGCAGAAAGTAATCTCTTCCAGCTACTAAAGGAGCAAAACACGCACCAATCACAACTAAAAAAATTGGATATAACCATACATCTTTTTTTGATAGAAATTCCACTAAACTTCCTCTCCCTTGATTTAAGTCAATGAATCTCCTCCTCTTCCCTATTACAATGAAAACAACATTAGAATAGGAGGACGTATTATGACTGAGCGAAATTTTGCCTTATTTGCAGGCACTTCTCTTCTTATGATGGCATTCACTGCATTTTTTTCTTACGGTTTTGTTCACGGAAATCTCGTTGTACCAAGTAATGCGAGCACGACACTCCATAATATTCAAACTTCAAGTTCACTTTTTAAAGCAGAAATTTTCGGATGGATTATCATTTTTATTACGGATATTATCGCCTCGTGGGCTCTTTATTTCTTTCTAAAACCTATCCATACTAGCCTCTCATTACTAGCTGCCTGTCTTCGTCTTATGTATACAGCTATACTTGGTATTGCTATATTCAATTTAACATTTGTATTACTTCTTTCAAAAAGCACAGTTGCTAATTCAGAAGCATATACAATGTTATTTCTAGAAGCTTTTGAATACATTTGGTCTGTAGGATTAATCATTTTCGGCTTACATCTTCTCACCTTAGGATACGTAACCTTTCAATCTAAAAACATACCGAAGACTATTAGTATATTACTGCTCATTGCTGCAATCGGCTATATCATCATTAACGTAATGAATACGATGTTTTCACAATATGATGCGATTATTTCCATTCTTAACGTTGTCTTTCAACTACCGATGATCACAGGTGAACTAGGATTTAGTATATGGCTATTGCTTAGAGGTGGAAAAAACTCTACTGTTTGAGTCGTTTCTTAATTCTGCTTAATGATTCTGGCGTAATACCTAGATAACTTGCCAATTGATATTGAGGAACACGATCGATTAAATGCGGTCGTTTTTGTAATAATGATTTGTAGCGCTCTTCTGGTGTCGATGCAATAAATAATGTAAGTTCTTCTTGTACTTCACCAAAATTGTATTCAATCATTTGGCGCGTCATTTCTTCTAACTGTGAATATTTCTTATACATGTCCTTTTCACTATACAGATCGCCAACTACAACTAGACAATCTTCTAGGCACGTTAACGTATGTGGGGATAATTTATCTTGTTTATGATGATTGAAATTTGCGATTGCTTGTTCTTCTGTATAAAAATTTGATGTAACTTCTTTTCCAGATTCATCTATACAATGTTGCCTCACGCATCCTTTTAATACAAAATAACATTTAGACGGAACATCTCCTTGCCCTAGGAGCACTGTTCCTTTTTTATACTCTTCAATTTGTAATTCTTCTACGATCATGCGCTGCTGCTCTTCACTTAATGTTGTAAGATTTGTCATGTATTTCATTAAAATATCTTTCATTTGGTCTCTCCTTCCCTCTCTATCTTTGTATGAGAAACGTATGATTGAACTCCACTATATATTTATAGTGGAAATCCCCCCTATTTATCTGTTTTACTTTCTGCATGGAACAAAAAAAGAGAAGTTACCAATAACTTCTCTTCTCATATTTTACAATAAACTCGTTATACTTCCTGTGTATAAGCCGGCTCGTTCACCACATTTTTTGATGTTCGCTTTTGTTGCTGTAGTAAGAAAACAGATACACCAAACAATACGAGTATGCTACCGATAATTTGCATTGCGTTTAATTTTTCCCCAAGTAAGAAGAACGCTAGTATAGATGCCCCAACTGGTTCCCCTAAAATACTCATTGAAATTGTTGTTGCATTTACGTAATTTAATAACCAATTATTAATGACGTGTGACACTGTCGGTACAATCGCAAGTAAAAGAAAAATACTCCAATCCCACTTCGTATAGCCTGTAAATGGCACTTGAAGTATAACGTTATAAATCGCTATAAATATACCCGCGAAGGCAAATACAGTGAAACTATAAATCCAATGAGATACTTTCTTTACTGTCTTTTGTCCGATAAATAAATAACCGACAACTGCTATTACACTTAAAAAGGATAATATATCCCCATAAATTGCTTGCTCACTTAGCCCTAAATCTCCCCAGCCAATACACATTACGCCTAGTATCGCAATTCCCATCGTCGCAATTGCTGAATAGGTTGTTCTTTCTTTAAATAAGAAAAAACCTCCCACTAAAGATACGATCGGTTGAAGTGCTAAAATAATCGTCGAACTAGCAACTGTCGTATGCTTTAAGGATTCAAACCATAAAAGAAAATGAAGAGCTAAAAAGAAACCAGATCCAATTAAAAATCCCCAATCTTTTATTTGAATCCTACTAAACTCTTCCCGTTTTTTCCAAACGATCGGCAGCATAATAAGTACGATAATCCATAATCGATACATACTTAAAACGGAAGATGGTGCTGAGGACATCTTTGCAAAAACAGCTGCGAATGAAATTGCTATAATGGAAATTGCTAGTGGTAGTGCGATTGATCTTTCTTGTTTCAAATCCTGTCTCCCCTCTCACCTGTAAAAAATCCCACTTCATTATATCCGTTTTCTTTCACAACTTAAATACTAATTTTTTAGATTCTTCGTACCATTATGGTAAAATAGAAATTAAGGCACCTATTAGTGATTATTTCTTTCCTTTTCACTACAAGCGTTGCTCTTACAATCATTACAGTAAATTTTTATTTAGGGGGATATACATGAATCAAACAATAGGGAGAATTGAAGAAATTTCATTTTTTAGTACCTCACTTCAAGAGGAGCTTACACTTCTTGTTTATTTACCAGTAAATTACACACCTCTCCATAAGCATACGGTTGTTATTGCACAAGATGGTAGAGATTATTTTCAGCTTGGTAAAGCGCACCGTGTAATTGAGCGTCTTCGTGAAACTGAAGAAATTGACCGCACAATTATTGTCGGTATTCCATATAAAAATGTACACGATCGTAAGGAAAAATATTTCCCAAATGATGTAAAGAATGCTGCTTACATTCGTTTCCTTGCTCATGAGCTTGCTCCATATATTGATGCAAATTATCCAACGTATCAAATGGGTAAAGGACGCGTTTTAATTGGAGATTCTCTCGGCGGTACAGTTTCCTTCATGACCGCACTTATGTATCCGCATACATTTGGTAAGGTCGTTATGCAATCACCATTTGTTGATGAAACAGTCATGAACTTAGCAAAAGATTTCAAAAATCCGGGGGCCCTAGATCTTTATCACGTAATTGGGACCGAAGAAACAGCTGTCAAGCGTACAGACGGACAAGTATCTGATTTCGTAGAACCAAATCGCGAGTTAAATAAACTACTTACAGATAGAAATTTCATCACGCATTATGAAGAGTTTGAAGGGAATCACACATGGAAATATTGGCAAGCAGATTTACCAAAAGCATTTTCTCATATTCTATCAATGAAATAATAGAGAGCGGTATTCAGAATAATTTGATATAATAGATAAAGAGATTTATTCTCAAAATCTAACTAGACTTGCAAAGGGAGGAATTGGAACATGAAATTAGGAATTGTAATTTTCCCATCAAAAATGATTCAAGATAAAGCGAACGGATTACGTAAACGTTATGATCCGCATTACGCATTAGTTCCGCCACATATTACATTGAAAACACCCTTTGAGACGCAAGATGAACAATTAGAATCGATTGTGAATGAGTTACATACAATCGCAAACAAAACGAACCCTTTCACCCTTCATGTTGGGAAAGTCGGTTCATTCGCACCTGTTAATAATGTTCTTTATTTTAAAGTAGAAAAAACACCTGAACTTACTTTCTTAAATGAAGAAATGCATAATGGTTTCTTTACACAAGAGCGCGAGTACTCTTTCGTACCTCATTTAACAATCGGTCAAGACTTATCAGACGCAGAGCACGCTGATGTATTAGGTCGATTACGTATGAAAGATTTCTATTATGAGCAACCAATCGATCGTTTCCACCTTCTATACCAATTAGAAAATGGAACGTGGACTGTACATGAAACATTCCACCTCGGAAAGGAGAACAACTAATTTGCACGCACAAATCGTACAAACGGACGAACAACTAAGAGATGCATTCTCTGTACGTAAGCAAGTATTTGTGAATGAGCAACGTGTTTCTGCAGAAGAAGAGTATGATGAGTTTGAAGAGATTTCAACACACGTTGTTATATATGATAATGATGTTCCAGTTGGTGCTGGTCGCTTCCGCATCGTTGATGGAATAGGAAAAATGGAGCGCATTTGCGTACTAGCTTCCCATCGCCAAAAAGGCATTGGCAAAATCATTATGGATGCACTTGAAGCGCATGCAAAAGAAGAGTCTCTACCGAAATTGAAACTCCATGCTCAAACACATGCTGAATTTTTCTATAAAAAGCTAGGATACGTGACGGCTTCTGATGTGTTTATGGAAGCAAATATCCCACACGTCGTAATGATAAAAGAATTATAAAGTGAAACTTTAATCAGTGGGGGTTTTGTTCATCCCCCACTGATTATTAGCCTTCACCAATCGGGCGTTTACGGGCACCTGAATTTTGAAGTGAGAGTTTTACTGCCCGCAAATAGCGGGGTAATTTTGTAGCAGGAGGTAGCCCCTCCTGTTTTTTACATTGCTATTTTCTTTTTCTTCCGCTAAAGTTAAATGTTGATGCTATAGTTTTGAAGGTGAATATATGACACAAGAAAAATTTTCACAAAAACCGTTAACACACGCTGGCATTCCGCAAGCGGCGTATCATATTCCGAAAACATCTACCCATTTAATTATGGAAGAAGATGCAGATGCGGCGTATTTCCGCGCTTTAGAACAGCAAGGTGTTTATTTAAATGAAAAACAGTTAGAAGCAGTGCAAACGACAGAAGGACCTGTCCTTACACTAGCTGGTGCTGGAAGTGGTAAAACATCTGTTTTAACAACTCGCGTTGGTTATTTAGTTAATGTAAAACATGTCCATCCGCGAAATATTTTACTGCTGACGTTTACACAAAAAGCAGCTGAAGAAATTCGAAGCCGTGTAGCGAATTTACCTGGTATGAATCATGCCGCAAGTAGCTATGTCGTTGCTGGTACATTCCACTCTGTCTTTTTAAAATTGCTTCGTAGTCAAGGATATAATCAGCAAATTTTAGCAAATGAAAAACATAAACAAATTATGATAAAGAAAATTTTGAAAGAATTGCGCTTAAAAGACGATTATGATGCCGAAACGATACTCGCTATGATTTCACTTGAGAAAAACAACTTGAATCGTCCGAAAGATGTAAAAGCGAAAACACCGGTTGAACAAGAGTTCAAAGAAGTATACGAACGTTTCGAAGAGGTAAAACAACGACACAATTATATCGATTTTGACGACATCTTATTAGAAATGTATTATATGTTAGAAAATAACGCTCCCCTGCTTACTCAATTACAAGAGCGTTTTCATTACATTGAAGTAGATGAGTTTCAAGATACGTCGTATGCACAATATGAAATTGTAAAATTGTTAGCCACGCCAAGAAATAATTTATTTATCGCAGGTGATGACGATCAAGCGATTTACGGCTGGCGAGGGGCAAGTCACCAAATTATTTTATCTTTTCCAAAGGAATTTGATAATACAACGATTATCGCACTTAATACGAATTATCGATCTAATCCATTTATCGTCGGACTTGGAAATGAAGTTATTAAGCTCAATCAAGAACGTTTTGATAAAGAGCTATATTCTGTTCGTAACGATGGCATGCAGCCGTTTTATGCACGACCTGCGACAACTCTTGATGAAGCAAATCAAATTTTGCAACTCATTCAGGAAAAAGTAGATAGTGGTGAACGAAATTATAAAGATTTTTGTTTATTATATCGTACACATTCTGTGAGCCGTTCTTTACTTGATCAGCTTACAATTCATAAGATTCCATTTATTAAACATGGAGCGAGCCAATCGTTCTACGAACATTCTTTAATTAGGCCCGTATTAGATCACTTACGACTCGTGCTTGAACCGTTCCGCCTCGAATCACTTTCAAATATATTACCAACAATGTATATTGGCCGTGATGAGTGCATTTCATTTATTGAACGTGAACAATGGAAATATGGTGAGGGCCGTTTTCCTTCTCTTCTTCATTTTCTATTACTAAACCCAAGCTTGAAACCTTTTCAAGTTAAAAAAGTAAATGAGCGAATCGATTTTATTAAGTTTATAAAAGAACTTGAACCGAAAAAAGCATTGAAAGAAATTATTCATGGTAAAGGAAAGTATTTAGAGTACTTACAAAGTAATGATCGTTCTTCCTTTACGATGCATAAGGACATACAAGAAGAAATGTTAGAAGAATTAATGGAATCAGCAACTCGCTTTACGGATATTCCAGCTTACTTACAATTTATTAATGAAGCCATTCAAGGTCAAAAAGAAATGGAAGCATTAAAAACAATGCCGCAAAAAGATACCGTATCGCTTATGTCGATTCATAACGCGAAAGGCCTTGAGTTTCCATGCGTCTTTTTACTCGGAGCAAGCGATGGTATATTGCCGCATACTTCTTCTTTAAAAGATGCAAATGACCGTGTGACGGAGACTTCTGAAGCATTAGAAGAAGAACGACGATTACTCTATGTCGCCATTACACGCGCAAAAGAAGAACTTTACATTTCCTCCCCGCAATTTTTCAGAGGAAAGAAACTAGATATATCTCGTTTTCTATATACTACGCAAAAAGATTTACCTGAAAAGACATCCATTAAATAATGGGTGTCTTTTTCCATATCACGATATGTACATCCCCTCTATATAAATTCCCTGTTTCTATCCTGAGAATTAACGTAATATCAACCATATCCCGTTCATATTGTAATAGTGTATGTCAGAACTCACGATAAGGAGTGAACATAATGAGCTGCAATTGTAATGAAGATCATCAACACCATGATTGTGATTTCAACTGTGTATCTAATGTCGTTCGTTTTATACATGAACTACAAGAATGTGCAACCACAACATGTGGATCTGGTTGCGAAGTTCCATTTTTAGGAGCACATAACACTGCATCAGTAGCGAATACACGTCCTTTTATTTTATACACAAAAGCTGGAACACCTTTTGAAGCATTTGCACCATCTGCAAGCCTTACTAGCTGCCAATCTCCAATTTTCCGTGTAGAGAGTATAGATGATGATGACTGTGCTGTATTGCGTGTATTAACTGTAGTTTTAGGTGATGGTACCTCTGTACCACCTGGTGACGATCCAATCTGTACATTTTTAGCTGTACCAAATGCAAGATTAGTATCAACCTCCTCTTGTATTACTGTTGATTTAAGTTGCTTCTGCGCTATTCAATGCTTACGCGATGTTTCTATATAAAACTGAATACTAATTTAAGCATGGATTGGGTGGCAGATGATTCTGCCACCCAATCCATGCTTAAAAGGTATTATTATGTATTTTTTATAAAATTGGGAACTTGTCTAGAACATAGAACCTGTCCTTTTCATTAACTAAAAGTAGAAACAGATAAAGGAGTGAAAAACATGTTCTCTTCTGATTGCGAATTTAATAACATTGATTGTGAGGCGAAACCAGCTAGTACACTACCTGCCTTCGGTTTTGCTTTCAACGCTTCTGCACCTCAGTTCGCTTCACTATTCACACCACTACTATTACCTAGCGTAAGTCCAAACCCAAATATTACTGTTCCTGTAATAAATAATACAGTAAGTGTCGGAGACGGTATTCGAATTCAAGTAGCTGGTATTTATCAAATCAGTTATACATTAACGATCAGTCTTGATAACGTTCCTACTGCACCAGAAGCTGGTCGTTTCTTCTTATCATTAGGTACACCAGCTAACATTATTCCTGGATCAGGTACAGCGGTTCGCTCTAACGTTATTGGTACTGGTGAAGTAGACGTATCCAGTGGTGTTATTCTTATTAACTTAAACCCTGGTGACTTAATTCAAATTGTACCAGTTGAACTGCTTGGAACTGTAGACATCCGTGCTGCAGCATTAACAGTTGCACAAATTAGCTAGTAAAAAGCGGTATTTCTTAATTGAAATACCGCTTTTTATTTTTACAATAAAAAACACTCACCGTAACATGAGTGTTTCATTCTTCATATTGTTTTATTGTATTCTTCTTTTTCCCACAGTTGCATCCCTTTTTTTTCACAAACCCTTGTTGCTGTAATTGCTCTTGATATGCCTGATGTTGTGCTTGTTGCTGTTGCTGTATGTTATACCACTGCTGCAGGTCATATGAATTTCGCCTTGGATTATTGCTCACAGCAAACATCTCCTCTACTGTCAATTCTGTCAATTCTGTCTATTCACTATATGAACAACTCCTTATTTCCGTTCCCTCATTCTTTTAAACTCCGCTTTTTCTAACATCATGAAAATTTATCCCGATTGGTGAGGGCTGATAATTAGCGGGGGATGCCCCACACTGATTAAATTTTCACTTTATTATTCTCCCATAAAATATCCTGTAATTGTTTCAATGATCGCTGCTGCACCTGCAATGGCTAATAATGCTAGTACAGGCTCTGCAACAATAGGAATCCATTTATATAAAACTAATAAAAAAGCACTAACCCACACACCTGTACACCAATAGCAGCTTAATAATTCTCCCATCCACTTTCTTAATCCTTTCCCTTTCACCTTTGTAAAAGTCGATACACTTCCATCAGGCTCTGTAATCTCTAACTCATCAATAAACGGTCTTCGCAAAAAAGCTGTAATTTTATCATAAACAATAAGACGAGTTAACCTAAATGCAGCTAGCGCAAAAATAAAAAATAAAAGCCAGCTTGTAAATAACATAATTCCACCTTCCCTATCCTCTTTAGCCTATTTAAAAAAAAAGGTCTTAAGATTGTGACCAAATCTCCCCCACTCCAATATCTTATTAATGTAAATACAAACAAGAAGATAAGGAGTGACATTAATGAGTTGTAACGAAAATAAACACCATAGCTCTTCTCACTGCGTAGTTGACGTCGTAAAATTCATCAATGAACTACAAGATTGCTCTAGTTCAACATGTGGTTCTGGTTGTGAAATTCCATTTTTAGGAGCACACAATACAGCAGCAGTAGCAAATACACGCCCTTTTATTTTATACACAAAAGCTGGAACGCCATTTGAAGCATTTGCACCATCTTCAAGCCTTACTAACTGCCAATCTCCAATTTTCCGTGTAGAAAGCGTAGATGACGATAGCTGTGCTGTCCTACGTGTGTTAACTGTAGTATTAGGTGATGGGTCTCCTGTACCACCTGGCGACGATCCAATTTGTACGTTTTTAGCTATACCAAATGCAAGATTAATCTCGACATCTACTTGCATTACTGTTGATTTAAGCTGCTTCTGTGCTATTCAGTGCTTACGCGACGTTTCTATAGTTAAGTAAACTAAAAAACTATTGGGGTGGTAGAAGCTTTCTACCACCTTTACATATTTAAAAGCCGGCCATATCAATCGATTTGATGTCTTCTATAGATAATCGAATATCTCTCATACTATTTGGTGGCATAATGGATACAATGCCATTACGGTAAGATATAATCGATCCTATATATGAGACGGTCGTCGTTCTTATTCTACATCTTACTTTTGGAATGTAATGAGGACGATTTAATAAAAAATGAATTTTTTCTTCATTATTCATATCCTTAAAGGATTTATTGTAAGGGACCGTTCTCACTTGCTCTTCCTCTACTTTTTCTTCCACCTCCACTTGAGGCTCCTCTCGTGGTTCTTGTTTCTCTTGTTCTACCACTTCTTCCACAGCACTACTTACAATACTTTCATTTCTATTACTTTGCTCTTTTTGATCCTCATCTTCGAAATTCGTTAAAATAATTCTTTTTATTTTCGGTGCAGCGAGTTCTAAATTTACTTGTGCAATATATAACAACGGTTTTCCAACTGTTGAACTTTTATTTTTATTCTTCACACTCGTCCCTCCCACTTCCATACGTAGCTGGATAAATCGTGTACTATTATAGTTATATTCATAACGTGGCTAGAACTTTCGTTAAAAATCGTTCTTTCTGAGAACAATTAAAAAGGACAGTCTCAACGTTAGAGACTGTCCTTTTTAAACTTTAATTCCTATTATATTTATCCTAAAATATGATATCCTGAATCAACATGAATGTTTTCACCTGTTACTCCGCGTGCTAAATCACTGAATAAGAATACTGCTGTATCTCCAACTTCTTCTGGAGTCGTCGCACGACGAAGTGGTGCGCGTTCCTCAATTTCTTTTAAGATTGAGTTAAAGTCGCCTACACCTTTCGCAGATAACGTACGAATTGGTCCTGCAGAAATAGCGTTAACGCGAATGCCATGTTGTCCTAAATCGTTCGCTAAATATTTCACGCTAGCTTCTAACGAAGCTTTCGCAACACCCATAACGTTATAGTTTTTCACAACGCGCTCGCCGCCAAGGTATGTTAAAGTTAAAATATTTCCGCCTTCTGTCATCACTTTCTTCGCTTCTCTTGCTACAGCTGTTAAAGAGAATGCACTAATATTTTGTGCAAGTAAAAATCCATCGCGAGAAGTATCTACAAATTCACCTTTTAAATCATCACGATTTGCAAAAGCAATACAGTGTGCAACACCGTGAATTGTACCAACTTCTTGCTTAATAGTTTCAAAGCAAGCTGTAAGTTCTTCATCATTCGTTACATCACAAGGTAATACAAGTGATTCTTGTCCTTCTAATGTTTCCGCTAGTTCACGAACGTTTCTTTCTAAACGCTCTCCTGCATATGTGAATATTAATTTTGCACCTGCATTATGCAAAGAGCGAGCAATTCCCCATGCAATACTTCTTTGGTTCGCAACGCCCATAACAACAAATGTTTTCCCTTGTAATAGTTCCATGATATATCCTCCCAGAAATACTTATACTTGTTATTAGTACCTGATACTATAATTATAGTACCATAAAACCTCTTAAAGGCAAACAAAAAAGTCACTAACATAAATTTGTTAATGACTTTTTGTTTCTATAAAAAACCTTTCTAATCCTTCTTCCCAAGTAGGCATTTGTAAAAAACCATTTAATCGTAGCATGTTATGTTGAAAGATAGAATATTTTGGTCTCGCAGCCGCCGATCCGAATTCTTCAGTTGAAACAGGTAATACATTCACTTTCATATTTGCATACGAAAATATTTTTTGGGCAAATTCAAACCAAGAACATGATCCTCTATTGGATACGTGATACGTACCGTATAAAGAAGTGTGAATGAGCTTATTAATCATCATATTTAAATCTGCCACGTACGTAGGAGAGCCAATTTGATCCGCTACAACAGATATGTTTTCTCTCTCTTTTCCTAATCGTAGCATCGTTTTCACAAAATTATTTCCATACTTACCATACAACCACGATGTACGAACTATAAAATATTTATTATGTAACTCTTTTACGAACTGCTCTCCTGCAAATTTAGAAGCTCCATATATATTTATCGGTGCTGGATTATGAAATTCATGATAGCCATCCGGTTTGTCACCTGGAAATACATAATCGGTACTGACATACACTAACTTAGCCCCTACTAATTGTGAAGCAACCGCTACATTTCGAGCTCCAATCGCATTTATTAAGTAAGCAAGATCCTGTTCTTTCTCAGCACCATCTACCTTCGTATACGCTGCACAATGAACAATTGTATGTGGCTTTATTTCTTGTACCACTTGCTTAATTCGGGATATATTTGTTACATCTAATAACTTTTTATCAAATGGATATATGTCATATTCCTCAGAATTCAACTCTTCTTGTAGTTGCTTCCCTAGCTGACCGTTCGCTCCCGTTATGATAATCCGTTCTTTCATCTACATGCCCCTTACTTTTCTTTTAGTGGTTTCCACCAGTCCACATTGTTTTTATACCATTCCACCGTTTCTTTTAATCCTTGTTCGAACGTATACTTCGGTTCCCATTCAAACTCATTCTTCATTTTTTGTGCATCAATCGCATAACGACGGTCGTGACCTAAACGGTCTGTTACAAATTCAATATCTTTTTTCGTTTTTCCTAAAAGTTTTATAATTTGTTCCACAACATCTACATTTGTTTTTTCGTTATTTCCGCCGATATTATACACCTCTCCTACACATCCCTTATGCAAAACGGTGTCAATTGCACTACAATGATCCGTTACATGCAGCCAATCCCTTACATTCAATCCATCACCATATAATGGTAGTTTCTTTCCTTCAAGCGCATTCGTAACCATTAACGGAATTAATTTCTCAGGATATTGGTACGGTCCGTAGTTATTAGAACAACGCGTTATAATAACTGGTAATTGATACGTTTCATAATAAGATAAGGCTATCATGTCGCTACTCGCTTTACTTGAAGAATATGGACTATTAGGAGCTAGCGGGGTTTCCTCTATAAATTTCCCGGTTTTCCCTAAAGAACCGTATACTTCATCTGTTGATACTTGCACGAGTTTAATATGTGAATATTTTTTCACTAACTCCAACAGCGTGACTGTACCTATTACATTCGTATCATAAAAAGGAATTGGGTTTTCAATACTACGATCCACATGTGATTCAGCTGCGAAATTTACAATTACTTGCACGTCACGTTCCTTAACAACATGTTCCAGCAGCTCTCCATTTTGGATTTTCCCTTTTACAAATGAGTAGTTAGGATTTTCTTGAATAGACTTTACATTATTTAAATTCCCGCTATATGTTAATGCATCGTAATTAATGATTTTATATGTTTCATAGTTTTTTAACATATAGTGAATGAAATTACTTCCAATAAATCCAGCTCCACCTGTAACTAATATATTCATAAACAACTCTCCTACTTAAAAACTATCTTCATATTCCTGAAGTAATGGTAATATTCGATCCTTATCGGACAAGATAGGATTTGTTACCGGCCATGGAATTGATAATTCTTTATCTTCCCAAAGCAAACCGGAATCGTGATCAGCACTATAATACTCATCTACTTTATACATAACAATTGTATGAGGTACAAGTGTACAAAAACCATGAGCAAATCCTTTCGGCACTAATAATTGCCTATGATTATCCGCACTTAAAATATAACCTCTCCACTTTTTAAATGTAGGTGAATCTTTTCGCAAATCAACGATAACATCATATATTGCACCTTGCATAACTTGAATGAGTTTCGTTTGTGCTTTCGGATTTTTTTGAAAGTGTAGCCCTCGAATCGTCCCCGAATGCGCTGAATAAGATACGTTATCTTGCAGAAATGAATGCGTAATCCCTAACGATTCTAGCATCTTCTTATTATAACTTTCAGTAAAAAAACCTCGCTCGTCTTCAAACAATCTCGGTTCTAACAATTTCGCATCGGTAAAATTTGTTTCTACAACTTTCATATTTTCACCTATTCTCCATTAAACTGTTTCCCAAAGTTTATATCCCGCGCTAACGTATTCGCTCTTTGAAGAGAAGCATGCGTTCCCGCATCAGTCCACCAGCCACTCATTTCATTATAAGTAAGTACTCCTCGTTTTAAATACCAATTATTTATATCTGTAATTTCAAGTTCCCCTCTTGCGGAAGGTTTTAATTCTTTTATATAAGAAAAGACTTTCGAATCATACAAATAAATTCCCGTAACAGCATAAGAACTTTTCGGCTCATTCGGCTTTTCTTCAATTTCAATTATTTTTCGGCCTTTAATATGCGCTACACCAAATCGCTCGGGATCTTCTACAGATTGAAGCAGCACTTTAGCCCCTTCTTTTTGACTTGCAAACTCTTTAACATACGGGCAAATATCATCTGAAAAGATATTATCTCCTAATATAACTACCATCCGATCATTTCCTACGAAATCTTCACAAAGTCCTAGCGCCTGCGCAATCCCACCCGCCTTATCCTGCACACGATACGTAAAGGATACACCAAACTCTTGACCACTTCCTAGAAAGCTCACAACATCTCCCATATGCTCTTTACCTGTAATAATCATAATATCTGTAATTTCACATCGCTTCAGCTTATATACCGCATGATAAATCATCGGATACCGCCCAACGGGAAGTAAATGTTTATTCGTTACTTTCGTTATTGGATATAATCTCGATCCTGTCCCGCCTGCTAAAATAATCCCTTTCATCCTTCATCTCTCCCTTATGATGGAGATAGCACCTCTTTATAATGTTCCACAAAAATTTCCCGGTATTTCTCATATGTATCCGCATCAAACTCATCTCCGTTGTAATGAATACACCATAGATTTGCTTGATTAGGGATACCAATTAAATATCCAGCCTTTTGAAATTCTAAAGACTGTGACACATCATAGAAATGGAATCCTTGAAACAAATCCTCTCGCCACGGAATATCATACTGCGTTGCCATGAGTAAACCATCGATTGCTTGCACTGACATAAAAGATTGATTTCCATAAAACCCCAGATCCAAATTTAATAATTGATAATTCCGTCTTCTGTACTCAATCACTTTCCCTACTAAATTTTTCCCTTCCCACCATATCCCGTTACTCGGTAAAAACTGAGCACCAGCTACTCCAATTAAACCAAGCTTTTCATTTTCTTTAAAAAGAGAAATGAGGGTACAAAACATATCACGATTAATAAGGTAAGTATCTTGATGTATATATACTTTATATTTCGCCGGATATGAAAGTGCTCGATTGTACGCACTTGCCATACTTTTCGCATCTCGTATCGGAAAAATTTGCACTACATAGCCAGGGGGAACAACAATGTTTCTTATTTGCCTTTCGCATTGCTCGAAAAGCTCTTCATTATTTACACAAACAACGACTAATATTGTATGATCTTTCATTTTGTAGCCCTCTATTCTTCCTTATTCACATCTGACATATAGTTCTCTACAAATACTTTTCTATACTTTTCATAGTTCGTCATATTTACATCGAAATGATAATGAATACACCAAGCATCACGCTGCACAGGGACACCGACTGTATACCCAGCTTTTTTAAATTCAAAAGATTGGGATACATCATAAAAATCAAACCCATCAAATAAGTCCTCTCGCCACGGAATATCATATTGTGTCGCCATCAATAAACCGTCAATACATTCCACAGGAATAAACGTTTTTGATTCATGAAATGGTTGCTCTAAACTTGCCATATAAAACAAATCGTTCATATAACCAATGACTTTCCCGACAATCCCACGCCCTTCGTTCCATACACCATTTGGAGGAACATATTGGGATCCAACCATCCCAATCATCCCAAGATGTTCATGCTCCTCAAATAATTGAATTAATCCGTATAGAAAGGCCCCATTTATAATAAAGACATCTTGGTGTAAATACACTTTATACTTCGCTGGATGTGAAATGGCTTGATTGTATCCGCTCGTCATACTTTTTGCATTTCGAATCGGCATAAATTGTATAGTATACCCAGGAGGTACTGCCAATTTCAATATATGTCGCGCACATTGTGCATACAATTTCCGATCATTTATACATGTAACAAATAGTATTGTTTTTTCTGCAGCACTCATAATTGTGATTTTTCTGCTTCAATAATATATTGAAATACAACTGTCTCAGCCATGAAGCCACTTCCAAGACGATACTTTTTACAAATTCCATATAACTCTTCAATAAGTGGCTCATATATTTTATGATCAACATATACACGATCTACTTTACTAATAGAATATCCTGCTTTTAAAAACATTCTTAGCATTTCATTAAAAGTAAAGAAACGAATATGCGTTTTATCTAATAAGCCATATTCTGTATACGTCCAATTTCCAGCGAGTAAGGGAGCTAATACTGAAATGTGCGCAACGTTTGGTATGCTAGCTAAAATCACACCATTTTCTTTTATATATGGCTTTACTTTCTTTATGACAGCCCACGGATCAAATAAATGCTCTAATACATCCCCGAATATGACACAATCAAATTGTTCCTTCTCATAAGGAAGATCCATTGTTTCTATATCACCTAAAATAACATGATCTAGTTTTTCTTTCGCTTTTTCGGCAGCCTCTGGGAACGCCTCAATTCCTGATACACGTGCTCCATTTTCTTTTATAGCCGCTCCTAATGCACCGCTCGAGCAACCAATATCAAGAACTTCTTGCCATTCCTTTTTTATATGCTTGAATAAATTAGGATTTATCGCATTATAATAATGTTCAGATTTTTCTTCGTATAAAGAACTTTTCTCCCGATTCATTTCACACACTCCTTATGCAAATTGAATTTGAAATATAAACAAAAGATATTCTACAAAGGATGCCATCTCTATTGGTTGCATTACCGATAATCTAATATATAGCCATTCTACTATCATTAGAATAGCGACAAGTCATTTCCTAAAAATAGAACAAATTACATTTTATATTGTTTATCATAGATGCCTCTAAAATATTTACGGTTATATTCAATCGCAGCATTATTCGGAACATAAGAAGCTGCCAATTCATTATAATAATAAGCTTTATCTTGATCTCCTAATCTGCTATAACAAATACACATTTGTAAATATGGAATCCACGTATAACTAGCCGGACTGTGAAAAGGACTATCCTCTGCTAGCGGCACTTCAGTTGCTAGCTTAAACCAAAATATCGCTTCATTATACTTTTGTTGTTCCATATATATATATCCTATTCTTGTACAATTCTCTCCTCTAGGAATACCATAACGAAACGACTTCGTACAAGTTTCAACTGCCTTCTCCCAGTCTCCTAACTTCGCATAACAATCTCCTAACTTACCACATGCATAAATTTTCTCTTCATGCCATCCTTCCTCTTGATTAAGAAATGTTTCATACAGAAGAACCGCATCGTCGTATTTTTGATTATCCATAGATTCATTACCGTAATAAAATAAATCTCTCGGGCTTAATTCTTCTCCAGCTGCTACAGCATTTTGAAAAATTTTCAAATTACGATTCGTTATTTCTTTTTCTTTCTTATGTGTAATGGCGACATTACTATTGTAAATCTCACCAGAAACAGCTAAATACTCATGCACCTTTCCAAACCATTGAAATTGTTTTTCACGCTTTACAAGTCGATATCTTCTTGTGCAATATAAAGGTTTCCCATTAGAATCCATTACAAGATAATAAGGCATAGAAACAGCGTCAACTTTACCATCTAACTCTCGTTTTAATGTTTTCAGTGATTCTTGAGCTTCCTCTAATAACACATCATCAGCATCTAACCATAATATATATTCTTGCGTTGCTTTTGAAAACGCAAAATTTCTAGCTGCTGCAAAATCATCAACCCACGGAAAATCGTGTATGTTAGAAGTGTATTTTGCTACAATTTCCTTCGTTCGATCAGTGGATCCTGTATCAACTACAATAATTTCATCAACAATTTTTTCTACCGCGTCCAAACATCGATCTATTGTATTTTCCTCATCGCGAACAATCATACATAGACTAATTGTAATTCCTTGCTTGTTCAACATAATCACCCTCTTCCAACTCAATCATATGTTATACATACAATAAACTTTCCATTTTTTTAACTTGTTCAAGCTATTTAAGATTTCTTTTTAATAATTCAAATGTCCGTGTCATTTTCTTGTGATTTTGCATCTACTATATAATGAAAGCTTTATGGAGGTGAATTTATGTCAAATAATAATTATTCAGATGGCTTAAATCCTGATGAATTCTTATCAGCTAGTGCATTTGATCCTAATCTTGTAGGTCCAACTTTACCACCAATACCACCGTTTACACTTCCAACCGGGCCTACTGGACCGACTGGGCCTACTGGGCCTACTGGACCTACCGTACCTACTGGGCCTACTGGGCCTACTGGACCGACTGGGCCTACTGGAGACACTGGTACAACTGGCGCGACTGGCGCGACTGGAGACACTGGTACAACTGGACCTACTGGGCCTACTGGAGACACTGGCGCAACTGGACCGACTGGGCCTACTGGAGACACTGGCGCAACTGGACCGACTGGGCCTACTGGAGACACTGGTACAACTGGACCTACTGGGCCTACTGGAGACACTGGCGCAACTGGACCTACCGGGCCGACTGGAGACACTGGCGCAACTGGACCGACTGGGCCTACTGGAGACACTGGTGCAACTGGTGCGACTGGACCTACTGGGCCTACTGGGCCTACTGGGCCGACCGGGCCATCTGGATTAGGACTTCCAGCAGGATTGTATGCATTTAACTCTGCTACAGTTTCTTTAGCTCTTGGAATTAATGATCCTGTACCGTTTAACACGGTTGGATCTCAGTTTGGTACAGCAATTTCTCAATTAGACGCTGATACTTTCATCATAAGTGAAACTGGATTCTATAAAATTACTGTTATCGCATATACTGCAGCAGTAAGTTTATTAGGTAGCCTTGCAATTCAAGTTAATGGAGTTAATGTACCAGGTGCAGGCACAAGCTTAATCTCACTTGGATCACCTATCGTTATCCAAGCAATTACACAAATTACAATAACTCCATCAATGGTTGAAGCAATTGTTACTGGAATTGGATTATCATTAGCTCTTGGTACAAGTGCATCCATTATCATTGAAAAAATCGCTTAATTTTTTTACTTAGCAGTAAAACTGATATTAGTTTTACTGCTTTTCCAATTATGAATTCAAGCATGAAACTTGCACTATCTACATAATCATATTGTTGTATGACATTTTGCAGGAGGCACAAATATGGAAAATAAATTTGCTGTTCAGCTTTATCTCGAGTTGTTAAAGAAAACAATTTTATTTGAAATATGGCTAGAGTATGAGCCATATTTACCTGCTTCATTACATATTTCTAAGGAACTTCCATATGAACCAGTTACCGTACCACTTCCTTTATTCATTAAGCAATATGCTGAAAACCATAACTTGAAAATTGTGAAACCAGATGTTTTAAAAAGTGAACGTCAAGATGGGATGGATTGGCCAAGAGCAGCACACAGTATGATTGGCCGGGAACGAATGAATCAATTACATGAAGCACTAGAAACAGTTGTCCGTGAAAATATAGAAGGTGATTTTATTGAAACAGGTGTGTGGCGCGGGGGATCGTGCATTTTTATGAATGGTTTTTTACAGGCAAATAACATTACTGATCGTAATGTGTGGGTTGCAGATTCATTTGAAGGTTTGCCAACACCGAATTTAGAACACTATCCGAAAGATTACGGAGATTATTTACATTCTTTCGATTACTTACGCGTTTCTTTAGAACAAGTACAAGAGAATTTTAGAAAATATGATTTATTAAATGATCAAGTAAAATTTTTAAAAGGCTGGTTTAAAGATACTTTACCAACAGCACCAATAGAAAAAATTGCAATTGCACGCCTTGACGGTGATATGTACGAATCCACAATGGATGGTCTCGTGAACTTATACGATAAAGTTTCTAAGGGCGGCTATATTATTATTGATGACTATGGACTACCAGCTTGTGCAGAGGCCGTGACAGACTTTAGAAATCAAAGAAACTTAAAAGCTCCTATTACTAAAATTGATGTATTCGGGGTTTATTGGCGAAAAGAATAGGGCGAAACTTTATTCAGTTAGGGTTCCTCCATCTCACACTAATTATTAGCCTTCGCCAATAGCATGATAAATAAAAACAAAAGCTCCCATTACTATTTCCAGTTGTTCTAGGGAGCTTTTTACATATCGCAACAGTTCTAATATCGTTTCCCCTCCCACTATAAAATGTTAGCTGCATATTAAAAATGTTGGTTCCCTATTTACTACAAGGAAGGAGTGAAATTATGAGCGAGCTTGAAAAAAAAATCGCATTAATCCCACCTCCCGAACTCGTCCAATATGTAGGTGGCGACTTTCAAAAGGTTGGAAAAGAATTCATAAAGCATTTTATTCAAATTGGTAGTTTAAAATCCAATGAAACAGTGTTAGATGTAGGTTGTGGTGTCGGTCGAATGGCGGTTCCATTAATGAATTACTTAGGTGATGATGGAGCTTATTATGGATTTGATTTATTTAAAGATGGCATTACATGGTGCAAAAATAATATTTCAACTACCCGTAGCAATTTCCATTTTGAACACGTTGATATATATAATCAATTCTACAACCCAGAAGGAAAAGAAGATGCTTCTCAATACAAATTTCCATATGAAGACGATTCATTCGATTTTATTTTTTTAACTTCTGTATTTACCCATCTTCTTCCGAAAGAATTAGAACATTACGTATCTGAGATTGTACGTGTTCTAAAAAAAGATGGGAGATGTTTTATTACCTTCTTTCTCATTAACCCTGAATCATCCTATTACTTAAATTCTGGGCTAAGTACATTAGGTTTTTATCATCAAATTGAAAATTGTTATGTTGTGAATAAAGATATTCCTAATTTCGCAGTTGCCTATCCTGAAGAAGATATCCGCACCTTATTAAATAAACATGGCTTAGAGGTAATTAATAAACCGCATTATGGTTTATGGTGCGGCAGAAATGAATATACAAGTTATCAAGATATCGTTCTTACAAAAAAAGCTTCTGAAAGGTAGTTTCGTATGAATAATAAAAAAAAGTCACCTCTCGTTTCCATCCTTATTCCCACTTATAATCGACCACATTATTTCAAAATTGCTCTAGAAAGTGCATTAGCACAAACTTATCCAAACATTGAAATTATTATAGGAGACGATAGTACAAATGATGAAACAGAAATCTTAATAAATGAACAGTATTTACCTAATTATAAAAACATAACATACATTCGAAATACCACTACTTTAGGACAATTTCATAACGATCTTATGCTCTTAGAGAAATCTAATGGGGAGTATATAAATTTTTTAATGGACGATGATGTGTTTTATAATCATAAAATACAAAAAATGATGGCTTATTTTGAGCAAGACACAAATAAAAATCTCGCTCTTATAACTTCTTATCGAGTACGTATTGATGATCACGGGAATTTAATTGGAGATGCTCATCCAACACAAAGATTATATAGCGAAGACATTCAATTAAACGGAATATTTTTAGGCGACTGGATGTTAAAAGGTGGACATAACATTATCGGTGAGCCTACAACTATTCTGTTTAGAAAACAGTTACTCACTGAACCTTTCGGCACGCTAAAAGGAAGGCACTATTCTTGTAGTGTCGATATGGCATCATGGATTTCCTTACTTTCTAAAGGAGACGCAGTATACATATCCGAACCTTTAAGCCAATTTCGCTACCATACTGGGCAACAAATACACAGCAAGCTCCTTGAAGGATCTGAGGATTTTACGCACCTCGTTATAACTTCAAAAGAATATGGATTTTTACAAGATAATACAGATTATAGACTAGGTCTAATTAGCGCTTATAAATGGTGTAAAGGTTCCTTAGAATATTATAGCCAGTTACCAAACCTCATTCCAGATGCACATGTACGTCTTTCCCATTGTTTGGACATAATTATAAAAGAGCTACATCATTAGTCTATTCTGCGAAAATAAAATGTGTGAGCTTTACGTGAATAATGCGTATAGTTCATACATTCTTTTTAAACTATGTGATGCACCAACTAAAACCCACTAATATAGAGAGCAGTAGAAAGGAATTCATACAGTGAAAGATCCGAACACTCAATATCAAATAGACTACATATTAATATTCATTTTATTTGCCATTGGGATTGTTAGCTGCTTTGCTATCGCAAGTGCACAAGCTTCTTTACCACCATTTTTACAAAACGTAAATTTTGTATTAAAACAAATCCAATGGTATGCCATTGGATTTATCGCCATTGGTGTTATTATGGTTATTGATTTCGATCGCTATAAACAAATTGCTTGGTATTTATATAGCTTTGCACTCATACTTCTAATTGGCCTAGAACTTCAAGTTCCTGGCGCCGTTACAATTAAAGGGGCTACCGCGTGGTACAGACTTCCAGGCATCGGAAACTTTCAGCCTTCTGAAATTATGAAATTATTTTTGATTATCGTCGTTGGACGAATTATAGCGAATCATAATGAAAAATACCTTTTTCGGACAACTCGCGAAGATTTCATTTTACTTTTAAAAATATTTGCAGCTAGTTTACCTCCACTACTTCTAATCGCAAAAGAACCTGATTTAGGAAACACAATGGTCATTTCAGCGATGCTTGCAACAATGGTTTTAGTTTCTGGTATACGTTGGCGCTTTATCCTCGGATTAACCTCCGGTATTTTCACCATAGGCTCTACCTTAACATATATTTATTTCACGCATACAGAGTTCTTTAAAGAGCACATTCTAAAAGAATATCAATTAAATCGCTTCTATGGTTGGCTTGCACCTTATGAATATGACGCACAAGGATACCAATTAAGACAAGCATTTTTAGCTACTGGATCAGGAGAAATGCAAGGAAAAGGATGGGAAAATAGACAAGTATATTTTCCAGAGCCACATACAGATTTTATTTTTACAAATATCGCTGAACAATTCGGTTTTTTAGGAGCAAGTGTTATTATTTCATTTTTTTTCTTACTCATTTATCGAATGATCCATATCGCTTTAGAAAGCAATGAACCTTTCGGTAGTTATATTTGCGCTGGTACAATTGGAATGTTTACGTTCCAAGTATTCCAAAATATTGGGATGACAATTGGTTTACTCCCTATTACAGGAATAACGTTACCGCTTATGAGCTACGGCGGGAGTTCACTGCTCACATATATGGTTGCTATTGGATTTATTTTAAACGTACGCTCAAGAACTAAAATCTTTATGTTTAAATGAACCATATCGAAAAACGGTATGGTTTTTTTCTATGTCCATTTTAGATATACTAATGAAAAAATGAGCTGGAGGTTTAAATATGAAATATGACATTATAGGTGATATTCACGGATGCTTCCAAGAGTTTCAAGATTTAACAACGAAACTAGGGTATAGCTGGGATAGTGGTATCCCAATTCATAACGCAAAACGAAGGCTTGCATTCGTTGGTGATATTACAGACCGAGGTCCTCATTCATTACGGATGATTGAAATTGTATGGGAGCTCGTAATAAATAGAAAAGATGCTTATTATGCTCCAGGGAATCACTGTAATAAACTGTATCGTTTCTTCCTTGGACGTAATGTTACAATCGCTCATGGGCTCGAAACAACTGTTGCAGAATATGAAGCATTGCCTTCTAATAAGCAACAAATAATAAAAGAAAAATTCATTACTCTTTACGAACAATCACCGCTATATCACATACTGGATGAAAAAAAATTAACCGTCTGTCACGCTGGTATTCGGCAAGATTACATAGGAAGACAAGATAAAAAAGTAGAAACCTTTGTATTATATGGTGATATTACAGGCGAAAAACACCCTGACGGCTCACCTGTCCGCCAAGATTGGGCGAAAGAGTATAAGGGTGAAACATGGATTGTTTATGGACATACACCTGTCAATGAACCTCGCTTTGTGAATCATACAGTCAATATTGATACTGGTGCTGTATTTGGTGGTAAACTAACTGGACTACGTTACCCTGAGTTGGAGACCGTTTCTGTCCCTTCTTCCCTACCTTTTGTCCCTGAAAAGTTCCGCCCAATTTCATAAAGTGAAACTTTAATCAGTGGGGGTTTTGTTCCTCCCCCACTGATTATTAGCCCGCACCAATCGGGATAAATACCTCTACGATTTGCAGAGGATCATGGTGTTTTCTAGACATATTCCACACTAAAACTAGATAAAGCAATTAAAAAAGATGCAATAAAGTGCATCTTTTTTTAATTGCACGGCATATACTGTCGCAGGAGGTGACGGAATGAAGAAAAAATCTTCTAAACAAAAAAGAAAATTCCACCCTTTATACCATCCCATGTATGGAATTAACAACTGGTGCAGTATTCGAGCTGCAGCTATAGAAGAAATAGAAGAACAAAAGTCATCAAAAAAAAGCAAACCGAGAGAAAAATATGTCTCTTTAGAAAATGCTGTTATGAGGCGGATTATAGATAGCAGGAAAATAAAAGAAAAACAAAAAAAGAAGCTCGCTTCTAATAATGATGAACCTGTGCTTAATTCGGAAAAGATACAAGAAAATATAAAAGAAAACATTCCTGCAGCAATAAAGGAAAAAGTACAACCAGAAATTCCAGCTACTATTATAAATCAAGTAAAAAAAATAAAAGAAGCATTAATCTCGGGCAACGATGTACAAATAGAAAGATCCGCCCCTATTCAGGCTCCTGTACCTACACCTATAAAAAAAGAAAATAACAAAGGAGCTCGTCACGCATATAAAGAAGGACTTCACTCTAAAGCTGATGGAATCGCTTCACATGCAGAAGGGCTTCTTACACATGCAACTGGTCCCTTTTCTCATGCAGAAGGGACAAAAACAAAGGCAACTGGACATAGTTCGCATAGCGAAGGAAGTGAAACGACAGCAGGCGGCTCTTATTCTCATGCAGAAGGAAAACATGCAATTGCTTTGGGCGAAGCAGCACATGCAGAAGGAACCGCAACTATCGCTAACGGATTCTCATCTCATGCGGAAGGAAATCATACATCAACAGCTAATTTTGCAGGCAGCCATATTATGGGTAAATTTGGTACAGCAGAAGAAGCTTATTCCTGGTTTATCGCAAATGGGACAAATGACACTGATTATAATATAGGTGCCAAATGGCTTGCCCATAACGGAGAAATGTATATCGATGGTGCTTCTTACAATGCAGGTGGTACTGATTTTGCACAAATGTTTGAGGCAGCAGATCATAGCCCTATTGATATCGGCTATTTCATTACATTTAGTAGCAAAGAAAAAATTCGAAAAGCTACTTCAAATGATTCATTCATATTAGGAATATCTAGCGCTACCCCCGCTCTCATAGGAAATAGCGGTGCTTTAAGTTGGGCAAAGCGTTATAAAACAGATAGCTTCGGAAAACGCCAATATACACGTACTGATACGCAAGAAATACAGCCACTTTTAAATACAGAATGGGATCCAGCTTGCAAATATATATCGAGACGAAATCGCACCGAGTGGCTTCCTGTCGGATTAATTGGACAAATGTTAGTACGTGATGACGGCACTTGCGAAACACACGGATATTGTCGTCCAAATGATGACGGCATTGCCACGAAAGCTGAAAGTGGTTTTTTCGTTATAAAACGTACTGGTGAAAATCAAATTTTAATATTATTTCGCTAAAAAAAGGGAACAAAATTCTTTTTATGATAAGAATTTTGTTCCCTTTTAATTGTTATGTAAAGCGTATTGCATATCCTCTGGGATACTTACGGTAAAAGTCATTCCCTTTTCTAAAATAGGATGATAAAACGTCAAAGATGTACTATGCAGCGCTTGACGTTTTATCACATCTCTTCGGCCACCGTATAGATCATCCCCAAGTAGCGGATGTCCTATATATGCCATATGTACACGAATTTGATGTGTTCTTCCCGTCTCGAGCTCAAGCGCTACATGCGTCTTATCGGAAGAACTCTCCATCACTCTAAAATGAGTAACAGCTCTTTGACCATCTTCACAGACAGTTCGCTCGATAATACTATCCGCTTTTCGTCCGATTGGCGCGTCAATCGTTCCTACTTCTTCTAAAATAGTCCCATGAACGATTGCCTCATACGTTCGTTTCACCCCTTTTTGTTGATGCTGCTTCGATAAAAGGTGGTGAACGAATCTATTTTTCGCAATTAACATAAGCCCTGAAGTATCACGGTCTAACCTCGTCACAATGTGCACCGTACTTGCAAGATTTTGTTTATCATAATGATATAAAAGAGCGTTTGCAATACTTCCTGACGGGTGCTCCCTAGACGGAATCGTCGACATATTTGCTTCTTTATTTATAACAAGAACCGCATCATCTTCATATACGATACATAAAGGGATCTCTTCCACTTCCATCCCTTCACTTCTTTCCTCCACTGGAAAAAAGATTTGTAACTCTTCATCAGCTTGTAACTTGTGACGAACACTTGTGTGTTGACCGTTTACTTCAATTGCTCCCCCGCGGAACTTTATATCCGTTAAAGCAGCTTTCGAAATCCCTTTTGTTTTCAAAAATTCTCTAACTAAAGTTCCCTCTTCAGCCAGCCCTATATCCCATTTCAATGTAAATCTGTTCAAATATATAAACCCTCTCTATTTATCTGCAACAAACGAGTCACGAACACGTTTCCAGAATGGGAACGGACGGAAACGAACAAATCGTACTTTCTCGTTTGCAACGCGATACTGAATTGATTTCACATCTTGATGAACCATCGTCAAATGATCCACGGTAATTTGCATGTTCATTCCTGCAGCCGGCTTTAAAACGCATGTATGATGCTTCGGCAGTACGAGCGGCGAACCTACCGTACGAAATACACGATTGTTGATAGATGCCATTTCTGCAATTTGAATCGCTTCAATAGAAGGGTGAATAATTGCTCCGCCAAGCGCCTTATTATACGCGGTACTTCCTGAAGGAGTAGAAATACAAAGACCATCTCCGCGAAACGTTTCGAAATACTCTCCGCGTATTTCCACTTCTGTTACTAATGTACCTTCTGCACTTTTTACAGTCGCTTCATTCATCGCCAAATACTGCGACTCTTTACTACCATTCACATAGCGAATAATCACTTCTAAAAGTGGATATTCAACCACTTGGAACGGTGTTTTAGCGATTGCAATCACCAACTTCTCTACTTCCGTCGGTAACCAATCTGCATAGAAACCTAAATGCCCTGTATGTACACCAACAAATGCGGTTTCATCTAATCGATTATAGTAACGATGGAATGCATATAAAAGCGTTCCATCTCCCCCAACAGAAATTACAATATCAGGTTCCTTTTCATCCATTGTAAACCCAAAATCTAACAAGTATTCTTTCATCGTACTTGCTAGTGTATCTGATGATTGATCTCCCTTTGACATAATTGTAAATTTCATCGCCCAACACCCTTTAGTTTATGATTCAGAATCTTTCGTTTCCTGCTTTCGTGAAAAGACCTTTTGCGCTTCTTGAATTTCAAGACGAATGGAAGACATTTCTTCATCTAATAAAAACGCCGCTTCCGCTGCACGTTGTAAGCGTATTTTAATATCTTCAGGAAAACGTCCACTATATTTGTAATTTAAAGAATGCTCAATCGTTGCCCAAAAATTCATTGCTAACGTGCGAATTTGAATTTCAACTAACACTTTTTTCTCCCCCTGTATCGTTTGAACAGGATAACTAATGACAACGTGGTAAGAGCGATAGCCGCTATCTTTCTTTTGCGTTACATAATCACGTTCTTCTACAATGTCAAAATCATTTCGTTTTCGAAGATATTCTACAACAGGCTTAATCTCATCTACGAATTGACACATCATTCGAAGGCCCGCGATGTCCTGCATATCTTCTCTAATTCGGTCTAGCGGCACATTTCTCTTCTCCGCTTTATCAATAATACTTGCAACCGACTTTACCCTTCCTGTTACAAACTCAATTGGAGAATGCTCCGTTAACATTGCAAATTGAGTACGCATTCCTTTTAGTTTCACTTTCAGCTCCGCCACCGCTTGGTGATACGGTGCTAAAAATTCTTCCCAATTACGATTCATTTCAACCACCACCAAAATCAATCCATTTGCTTATAGAAACACTTTTTCTACAGCAGTTACTAGTTCTTCTCCGTAATTTGCATTACCTTCAATATTTTCAACTAAATATTCTACTTCTTCTTTTAATCCTTCTAATTCTATTTCAACATCATTCACGCGAATAAACATCGCTGTATCTTTATTCATCGCTTCATGCATTGCTTCCCAGCATGTATGCGGAATACTTACATAAATGAAAGATGATTCATTTTCTAAGATATATAAAAATGATAAATTGTCTGAGTCTACAAGTACGTGATTACGCGCACTTAACTCCTTTACCTCTATTTCAGTATTTTCCGCACAAAAAATAAGCGCATTCTCTCTCGTTTCTACGCTCTTAACTTGAATTTTATTTTGCATACTCGAACTCCTCCATCTCAACTTCCTGTCTTACTTAACAGTATTATTGTATCATAACATGGACGCAAACAAATAAAACATTGAACCAAATTTGCGAAAAAGCGATAATGTGGAAAGAATTATTTTTCAAAAGGAGCGCATACAATGACACAAGAAATTGAAATTGAATTTAAAAATATGGTTACAGAGGAAGAATTCCAAACATTATGCAAATCTTTTTCTATTGAAGCATTTACAAAACAAGTAAATCACTACTTTGAAACGCCTCACTTCTCTTTAAAAGATACGGGCTCTGCACTTCGTATTCGTCATAAAGATGGAACTTATACATTAACATTAAAACAACCTGCTGAAATTGGTTTATTAGAAACTCATCAGTCTGTAACAGAAAAAGAAGCACAACTTATGATGGAAACAAACACAATCATTCAAGGAACTGTAATGGATCAGCTACACAAATTACAAATTCCCGTTTCCTCTTTAACTTATATGGGTAGTTTAACAACAGAAAGAGCTGAAATATTATTTGAAGGCGGAACGCTTGTCTTTGATCATAGTTTCTATTACAATCACGATGATTATGAAATTGAATACGAAGTGCAAGATGAAAAGACCGGTAAAGCAGCATTTATAAGGTTATTAAAGCAACATAACGTACCAGTTCGTCATACAAACAACAAAGTAAAACGCTTTTTCCTTGCCAAACAAAACGAAGAGCGCTAAAGTAAAATTTCCATCAGTGAAGAAGAGCTGTACTTACGGCTACATTTCACCTTTTTGAAAAGCAAAAGATTTATTAGCAACATATAGAATAAGCAAAGAATGTTATGAAGGCTGTTTAGTTGCTCTTCATAACATTCCATTGCTACAATAGATATACATTTCATGGAAAAAGGAGTTTATAAAGGATGAGCAAGCAACCGATGACACCATTTGAAGCAATTGGCGGTGAACAATGCATTGCAACATTAGTGGATACATTTTATTCCTATGTCAGTGAACACCCTGACTTATCTCCGATCTTCCCGGATGATTTAACAGAAACTGCTAGGAAGCAGAAACAATTTTTAACACAATATTTAGGTGGTCCTAATTTATACACTGAAGAACATGGGCATCCTATGCTAAGAGCACGCCATCTTCCGTTTGAGATTACTCCAAAACGCGCAGAAGCTTGGCTGTCATGTATGGAGCAAGCAATGGATGATACAGGAGTGCACGGTCATATAAGAGAGTTTGTTTTTGAACGTTTAGCATTAACTGCTCAACATATGGTCAATACTCCAAATGAAACAGGTGAAGTGTAATGGATAAGCAGGAAGCAAAGCATATAAATATGCCTTCTCCTTCCACATGCGAGCATAAATCTGTAGAAGCATATTTATTTATTGATCCACTTTGTAAAGATTGCTGGGATATCGAGCCATTTATTATTAAACTATGGCTTGAGTATGGGAAATACTTCTCTATTCGTCATATAGTAACAGGAAAAGTGGACGGGGCGAATGCTTCCTCACACAAATGGAATAAACCTGCTAATATTCGATTTGTGTGGGAAAAGACAACAAGTTTACAAGGTTTTTCATGTGATGGAAAAGTACATATGCAAGAGGCGTCGTCAACACCGTATTTAGTTTCGATGGCAATTAAGGCGGCGGAGTTGCAAGGCCGAAAAGCAGGTTCGAAGTTTTTGCGAAAACTCCAAGAATACATTTTTCTTGAAAATGTATCAAACCCTGACTGTGAATTATTGCTTACATGTGCTAAAGATAGTGGCATTGATGTAGAGGAATTTAAAAAAGACCTACACTCAGTTAGCGCAAAAAAAGCTTTCCAATGCGACCTAAAATTCACAAATGAGATGCATATTACAGAAATACCTTCCCTCCTATTTTTTCATGCAAATTCAGATGAGGAAGGTATTAAAATCACAGGGATTTATTCCTATGATGTATACGTACAGCTATTAAAAGAACTGGTAAAATGCGAAATTGAGCCAGAACCATTACCTCCTTTAGAAGTATTACTAGAAGCAACACAATTTATTTCTTCAAAGGAAATCTCATTTATATATGACTGCCCTCAGCAAGAAATAGAGCGTGAACTAAAAAAATTACAACTAAAACGAAAAGTACAAATGATTGAAGTGAAGTGCGAGCGTTATTGGAAATGGATAGCAAAAGAAAAAGACCTGGTGTAAACACCAGGTCTTTTTCTTTACGGCTTATAAAAATATTAAAGGGGATGGGAGAAATTTTCACGTTCAAACAAAGGGGTATATGTTTGTATGTGAATTCGTTCACGCTTATTATATTACAAGATTCGACGTCAGATGACAACCCCTTTTGTCGAATTTCACATTTTTGTCACATTCTAAACGTTTTCATTCTTGAATAAGCTATAAAAAAAGCAATTTAGGAGGTTTCCTTATGAAAAAATCTCATATTTTTCTTATCTTTCTATGTGTTATTGTTTCTTTTTTCTTGTATATCCTCTCTCTATTACAAGCTTTCCCTAAAATTATTGCCTTTCCTCTTTTATTCGGAGTTATCGTCATCGCTGTCTCTTATTTCAACTATAGAAAACGATTTAAAGGATTTTAATTACAAAAATCAACTGTAAAACTGCCTTCTAATTTAGAAAAAGTAAGGAAATCCTCCTTATTTTTTCGACAAAAATCGACAAAAACATTTTCAAACAAAAAAGACGAGGATAAAACCCCTCGTCTTTTCTCATTACTTTTCTTCAAATAATAACGCTTCTAATTCATTTAATTTCTCTTCAAATACTTGAAGTGCCTCTTTCACTGGTTCAGGAGATGCCATATCAACTCCTGCTTTTTTCAACACTTCAATTGGATAATCGGAGCTTCCCGCTTTTAAGAATTCGTTAATGTAACGTTCTACTGCAGGTTGTCCTTCTTCTAAAATTTGTTTAGATAACGCAGTCGCTGCACTAAATCCTGTTGCGTATTGATATACGTAATAGTTGTAATAGAAGTGCGGAATACGAGACCATTCTAAACCGATTTCTTTATCGATTACTAAAGCATCCCCGAAATATTTCTTATTTAAATCGTAGTAGATCTCCGTTAACATATCTGGCGTAACCGCATGTCCTTCTTGTACTTTTTTATGAATGATATGCTCGAACTCTGCAAACATTGTTTGACGGAATACAGTACCACGGAATCCTTCTAAATAATGATTTAATAAATATAGACGCTCTTTTTTATCTTCTGTCGTTTTTAATAAATAATCATTTAGAAGCGCTTCATTACAAGTTGATGCTACCTCTGCAACGAAGATTGAATAATCACCGTATACGTGTGGCTGTGTCTTTCTTGTGTAATAACTATGCACCGAATGACCAAACTCATGAGCAAGTGTATATAAATTATTTACATTATCATGCCAGTTCATTAAAATATACGGATTTGTTCCGTATGCACCAGATGAATATGCTCCGCTTCGTTTGCCTTTATTCTCGTACACATCTACCCAGCGATTTTCATATGCTTCTTTTAAAATTTCAACATATTCATCACCAAGTACGTTTAAAGATTTTAATAACAGGTCTTGCGCTTCTTCATACTTCACATTCATTTTCACTTCTTGTACAAGTGGTGTATATAAATCGTACATATGAAGCTCATCAAGTCCTAGTGCACGCTTACGAATATCAATGTAACGGTGTAATAAATGTAAGTTGTCATTTACCGTTTCAACGAGTTGATCGTATACTGCTTCAGGAATATTATTATTGCTTAATGCTGCTTGGCGAGCAGAGTCATATTTACGAATACGTGCATTGAAATTATTACGTTTCACTGCCCCGCTTAACGTACTTGCAAATGTGTTCTTAAATTTCCCATACGTTTCAAATACAGCTTTGAATGCATCTTCGCGAACACGACGATCATCACTTTCTAAAAACTGAATGTAACGGCCATGTGTTATTTCTACCTCTTCTCCATCCTCACCTTTAATAGATGGGAATTTCAAATCCGCATTATTCAACATACCGAATGTATTACTTGATGCACTCATCACTTCAGATGCTTCTGCTAATAACGCTTCCTCTGCCTCAGATAATACGTGCGGGCGTTGACGTGTAATTTCTTCTAATGCATGCTCATATACACTTAGTTCTCGATTTTCTTGTAAGAATGTTTGCAATGTATCTTCTGAAATAGATAAAATTTCAGGTACGATATACGCTGTGCTACTAGATACTTGTGAGTATAAATTTGTTGCGCGATCATTCAGTGCTTGATACACAGAGTTTGTTGTATCTTGATCGTAACGCATATGTGCATATGTATATAGCTTACCTAATCGCATTGAAATTTCATCTTCATATTGCAATGCCTCAAGCAAATTGTCTGCAGAGTCGCCAAGCTTCCCTTTAAATTCAGTTAACTTTGGCAATAGCTCTTTAATAGCTTGGAATTCTTTTTCCCATTCTGCATCTGTTTGGAAAATATCTTCTAATCGCCATGTGCTTGCTTCTTCAATCTCATTGCGATTTGGTAATGATTTTACTGTATTTTTTTCAGCCATTCTTTAAGCCCTCCTTATAATATCTCTACTTAAGTACAATTCGAGTTTTCTTATGTAATTCCTTCACGATCAGTCTTTATTATATCCCCTTTTCCCTCTCTCATGTTGTACTTTGTCTCAAATAGAGATAGTGCATGTGCTAAGCAAATTTCATCATATTTCATAATTTCTCCCTCTGTTTTTACCAACACAACATCTCTTATTTTTCGATACTTATTAATACCTATTTTTATTAATACACCTGCATAACATAAAAATGTCATATACTCCGAAACTGCTACCTTCCATATATGTTGTGCAAAATACGGAAGTAGACGCCTCTTCGTATATTTTGCTACATAGTTACATACGTATTGCAGAGAAATATACTCCCCTACCTTAAGCATACCTATACACTTCAAATAAAGAGAAGCTTGCCATATAAATGGATTTGTTTGAAAAGCAAACGCGGATGGGAGCGGAACACCGATTTCAGAAGGAAAACCCGCTGGGGTACATTTATATTGATATAAGAGGCGGAGTAGTGACTTATGATTATAATTCCAGACAGATAGAGCGTTTTGCCGAAAATGGTTCTTTTTTCTCTTCCATTCTTGTCCTAATACCTCTTTTTGGAAAGGAACGGGGGAAAAGAGCATGTCAACAGTAGTCTTATCAGTTGGTAAATAAATAGTATGTGAGAAAGAGACATTTGTAGAAAACGGAGTGATAAATGCGCATTTCATAAACGATTTTTGTTTCGGACAGAAGAAAATAAGAAATGGCTGAGGATAAGGTTGTAAGGAGAAAGCCATAAGGGAGGAGAATGTCATCCAATAGGCGGATTGCTTTTTCAACTGATTTCCACCGATTATCCAGATGACTTGTATACTAGCTTGCCAATACGAATATGTTCGCTTATAAAGCTGCTCTACGGAGAGATTTGCACATTGATATTCAATCGCAATTTTTCTATCCGCTCTCTCTACGTAAATATCTGGCCGTTGCTTGATTACTGGCAGATAATGCTCTATATCGACATGAAAATCTTGATGTTTTAACCATCTATATAACAATTCTTTACCTTGCATATGATACATAGATTCTGCTTCATAAAAGGTAAGACATGAATCCACTTTCTTATGAGCAAAATGCCAGCTCTTTTGTGTTCCTAATTTCATTTGCACTTCTTTTCCGCAAGCTGTACAAAAGAATTTTTCTCGTTTACGCATTTCGCGTAAACGTTCTTCATCCCGGTTATATAATAGATGAATTTTCTCTCCGTTTTCTCTCCTTGCAATAAACATCCACCATCACACCCTTTCAACTTCTTGTATTCTACAATTTACTACAAATTCCTCTCAAAAAAAGAGATGTCCTAAATTAGGACATCTCTTTCTATAATAAAGGTGATAATAACCGATACGTCGATTCAACAATCCGCCTATGAAGACGTCTCTTATGAAATCGGTCAACATGAATTTCACTGGATTCTTCTAAATCGTCTTTAAAATCTTGAACGAGCTTTCGAATGCTACCTGTATCATATAAAAAGGCATTTACTTCAAAGTTTAAATGAAAACTTCTCATATCCATATTAGCTGTCCCAATTGATGCGAGATCAGAATCCACGATGACAACTTTACTATGAAGAAAACCTTTTTCATATTCATATATTTTTACTCCTGCATCTAATAACTCCGGAAAGTACGATCTTGATGCATAAAAGACAGTCCGCTTATCTGGCTTACTTGGCATTAACAAACGAACATCAATACCTGCAAGTGCAGCTACTTTTAATGCAGATAAAATATCATCATCTGGGATAAAGTATGGTGTTGCAATCCAAATCGATTTCCTAGCTGAAGCAATCATTGCAAAATATAAATGTTTAATTGTTTCCCATTTATTATCCGGTCCACCTCCAACAAGTTGGACTCCGCCCCAATGATCACCCTCAACTGCTTCCGCTTGTAAATATTCAGGTGCTAATACCGCCTCACCAGTCATATAAAACCAGTCTTGAAGGAAAATTAGCTGTAAACTTTGAACTGCTTCACCGCGTAAATATAAATGCGTGTCTCGCCAAAAACCGAAATATTTATCCTTCCCTAAATACTCATCACCAATATTTAATCCACCTACAAACCCTTCATTTCCATCTATAATAACGATTTTTCGGTGGTTTCGATAATTAATTTTATCGTTTAAAATTGGAAAGCGCACAGGGAAAAATGGAATCATTTCTACTCCTGCATCATTCAATTCTTCAATATACGAATTTGATAATTTAAAGCTTCCAACCGCGTCGTATAAAAAACGAACGACAACGCCTTCTTTTGATTTTTTTATTAAAATATCTTTAATTTCTGTACCGAGCTTGTCATCACGCACAATGTAATACTCCATATGAATGTGGTGTTTCGCTCGATTTAACCCATCTAAAATTGCCTGAAACGTTTCGTCTCCATTTGTTAATGTCCTCGTTTCAGTTTGAAATGAAATATTTAAAGCACCTAATCGATCTGCTAAACGAAATAACAATTCTTGATGCTTATGATTTCGTAAAATCCGTTCTTCGTAATCTTCGTGTCCCTTATATTGTAAAAACGCCTGTTCATCGAGTAATGCCTTCTTTTGGAACATTCTTTTTCTACGAAAATTTTGTCCAAATAAAAGATAAGCAAAGAAACCGAACACCGGAAAAATACCTAGTACGATTAACCACGTAAGTGTTTTAGACGGATGGCGGTTTTCTAAGAAAATAACACATCCAATTAAAAATGCGGAAACCGTAAATAAAATACTAATAATACCTAAAATAGAAACATCCTTTATCCCAATGACATCCGAATAAAATGCTACATCAATAAACATACGTAATGAAACAAATAATGCGAACAATAGTAGAAAAAAGAAAAGTAGTTTTAACGTGTTTTTCATCTCTTACCTCCTTACTAAGAAAGCCTTCCTATTCTTCATAAAAAAAGCCGATTTCATACTATAGAAATCGGCCTACATTTTAGGAGGGAAATTGTTGCGAATTGTCTCAAGCGCACGCTCTTTCACAACCTGTTTCCCATACTCACTTACACGGTGAATCGTTAAAGTAGATTCTTCTCCATATTCTAAAACAATACTTAAAATACGATCAATTTCTTCTTCATCATGTAGCACTTCATCGAATTCCACATATACATAATATCGGTCCTCAAATGAATGTAATTCATCTTTTATATCTTCAAAGATAAGACGATGACTTAATGAAATAACATCTTCAAAATCATTAAACTTAATTAAAAAGCCAAACGTACCATCTTCATTAAAGTTTGTTCCTATTTGTTCTTCTACCTCTTCCACTAATTCTTGCTGGAATAATGATTCGATGCCTTCATCTAGAGGAATGTCTATAATTTTGTCTACACCTATTGGTAGTTCCAGCTTTTGTCCATCCTTTGAAAGCTCCGCTTTCGTTACAAGTACTTCAATCCCTTTATCGACTGCTTGCACTTGGATCCATAACGGCCCATCGATAAAGAAATCATCATGATCACGAGCTTCGTCCATCATCTCCCAAAAGAGCTCTTCACTTCGTTCGCGATCATACCAAATTTCTTCACGATTAAACCCTCTGTCCTCTATATCAATGTACGTAATAAAAAATTTCATCGTATGGTCATTAATTCTTTCAATATCCAAAATACAACGCTCCCTTCCTGCTTAGAATTGTTATGAAGGGATTCCCCACTCATATGACAAAACAATAGATTCTTGTACTCTCATTTTATGATAAGATTCTCCAGAAGGGAAATAAAATCGATTTATTTTACAAAAATAGTTATATACCTATCTGTATTCGACTTTTTACATAAAGTGAAACAATAATCAGTATTTTTTTCATCCTCCACTGATTATTAGCTCGCACCAATCGGAATAAATATACCATTATACCAATTCACTGCTCGCAAAAAATTTGGACATACATTCTCATATTCCCTCGTACACTGTAATAAAGTGAAACTTCTATTAGAGGTGATTATTTTGTCCCTGGGAGCGCGGGATCAAAACTAGACAAACTTTCTTCACCACATACATATATTTCGCTTATTAAAACATCATAAATGGAGGCAGACGAATGGACTTAGAGTTTTTAACATCTGTACTACTGATTGTCGGTATCGATGTTGTACTAGGTGGCGATAACGCAATTGTCATCGCACTAGCTAGCCGAAATTTACCTGAAGCAAAACGAAATAAAGCCATTTTGATTGGTACTATGTTAGCAATTGTGCTACGAATTCTCCTCACGATACTAGCTGTCTATTTACTTGATATCCCATTTTTACAACTCATCGGCGGAATTTTACTCACATTAATTGCGGTCAATTTACTCACTGATAATAACAACGATCTTTCTTCTATCAAAGGAAAAACGACTTTATTCCAAGCTGTGCGTACAATTGTATTCGCGGATCTCGTTATGGGGTTTGACAATGTTATTGCCATTGCAGGAGCAGCTCACGGAAGACTTTCACTCGTAATTATCGGTTTATTCATTTCTATCCCGATTATCATTTGGGGAAGCAAACTTATTTTAATACTCATGGAACGCTTTCCATTTCTCATTTATTGCGGAGCAGCAGTTCTCGCCTATACAGCAGGAAAAATGATTACACATGAAGACAGACTTGCAACGTTTTTTCATCATAATCCTAGTTTTGCCACAAGTATCCCTTATTTGTTCATTTTCACCATTTTATGCATAGGCTTTATCGTTCAACAAGTGCGATTACGTAATGTTAAACAGTAAAAGAAAACCTTCTACTCTATAATAGGTAGAAGGTTTTCATATTATTATAATTAATTTACAAGACGCTGTGCTTCACGTAATTGGAACGTTCTTACTGTACGTGGTAAGAAACGACGGATTTCATCTTCGTTGTAACCTACTTGAAGGCGTTTTTCGTCAATCATAATTGGACGACGTAAAATACCTGGATAGTCACGAATCATCTTATATAAATCTTGAAGTGGTAAAGACTCTAAGTTCACATTCAATTCTTGGAAAACTTTTGAACGAGTAGAAATAATCTCATCCGTTCCGCTTTCTGTCATACGTAAAATCTCTTTAATCTCATCAATCGTTAATGGATCTGAGAAAATATTACGTTCTGTATAAGGAATATGATTTTCCTCTAGCCATAATTTCGCCTTTCTACAAGACGTACAGCTTGGAGAACTATATAATGTTACCATACAAAGCTCACTCTCCTTAAAGAGTACAAATTCTGTACTAATTACAGTTTAAATTTCTAACTTCCGCAATTTTTCGCGATAACTTGTCTTATAGCAAAGTAAAAAATCGCAATTCATGTAAGCAACAATAATTACTTTTAATAAGTAACTTCTATAATCATTATACAATAGTTTTTGCAAGAAATATACAGTGAATTTACTGCTAGTTGAGAAAATTCCTCCGTGTACTCCACTGCTATGCAACATGATTATACTCAGTAAAACTGTCCTTTAACAACGGTCCTCAACCCTTTTGATACTTACTTTCTACAATAATCTTCACTTGATATACAATTACAGTTGCATAATCTTCCCCATTAAAAAGAGAGCGTTTTCTTACCTTTTCCCGACAAAACAATTGAGAAATGTAAGACTCTAAAGGTTAGAAACGAAAAGGAACATTTGTTCTTATTTTAACAAATCTCTCCGCTCATGTCTATATGCTTTCTAAAGTAAATCGAATATTTTTCTGACATTTCTTTCTTTTTTACCATTTATCTCATACAATAAAAATACAGACAGACAAAGGGGGAATTTGCATATGATCGCTTTTTTTACTGATTTTATCATTGTTGCTACCCTCATCATCGGAATAACAGCATTGATTGGTGTCATTACAAATAGCATCGGTGAAAAACTCTTTGGTGGGAAAGAAAAAATGAAGTTTGTTAACAAAAGTTTAGATGTACAATCTGGCTGGAACCAAGTTGGCGGAAAAGGCATTTATAAAAAACGTACGTACTAAAAAAAGCAGGTAATTACCTGCTTTTTTTTGTTATTTTCCTACTGATGCCCATTTGAAGCTTACTTCCCCGCCGTACTTATGGTTGTACATATCTTTAATTGTTTCTCTTTGTAAATATGCTCTACCACGTTGATATACTGGAACAATCGCAGCGTCATCAAGTAACATTTTTTCTGCTTCAAGTAAGTTTTTCCAACGAGCATTTACGTCGCTTCCATCTTTCTTCGCTTTCATAATAATCTCATCGTACTTCGGATTAGAATACTTCATTTTATTTTGTGCCCCATCAGTTACGAACATATCAAGATATGTAACTGGATCTGGGAAGTCTGCACTCCATCCAGAGAATGACATTACAAAGTCGCCCGCATCTTCTAATTTTAGTTTTTGCGCGAATGGTTGTTGTTTAATTTTCACTGTTAAACCTGGTAAATTCTTTTCTAACTCACCTTTTAAATATTCACCAGTTTTCTTCGATAATTCAACGTCTTCATTTAATAGCTCTAATTCAATTTCGTTTTTACCAAGCTCTTTTTTACCAGCTTCCCAATACTTTTTCGCTTCTTTTACATTTGGTTTTACAATATCTCCATTTTCAACACGGAAATCTTTTTTATCCGGTCCTTTAATGAAATTGTCAGGAATTAATCCCGTCGCTGGCTTAGAACCGTTATTTAATAATGTATCAACGAATGGTTTACGGTCAAAACCAAGAGAAATTGCTTTACGAATATTTTTATTTGCTAAAGCTGGGTCTTTTTGATTTAAGCGAAGGAAGAATACAGATGTATCTTCTACCGTTTTGAAATCTGGTTTTCCTTTATATTTATCGATGAACTCTGCTAATAACGTCGCTCGATCGACTGCGTTTGTTTCATATAAATTAATTGGCGTAGACGTATCTTTTACAATATTAAAGTTTACTTCCTCAAGCTTCACTTCTTTATTGTCCCAATATGATGAGCTCTTTGTCATTTTGAAGCTACGTTCATGTTGCCAATCACTTAATGTAAATGGTCCGTTATAAAGTGTTGTATTTGCTTCTAAACCAAACTTCGTCCCTTGCTCTTTCACATACTTTTCATTAACAGGATAGAAGATCGGATAGACCATTAAATCAACAAGATATGGAATAGAATTATCTAATTCTACTTCTAGTGTATGATCATCAATCGCTTTTACACCTAATTGGTCTGGACTCATCTCTTTTTTATTAATTTTCTCAGCATTTTTTATATCGTACATAATGTAAGCCGATTTCGCAGCTGTATCTGGATTAATTGCTCTTTGCCATGCATACACGAAATCTTTCGCCGTTACAGGTTCACCATTTGACCATTTTGCATCTTCACGTAATTTAAATGTATACTTTTTACCGTCTTCTGACTTTTGGAATTCCTTCGCTACACCTGGAACTAATTTATCGTCTTTCCCAAGGCGGTATAGGCCTTCCATCGTATTGTTCATTACTTTTGAAGAAACTGCATCAGCTGATAACGCTGGGTCCATCGTTGGAATTTCTTGTGTTTCAATTAAGTTAATAACTTGCTTCGCACCGCTTTTCCCGCTATCCCCTTTTGCGTTCGCTTGCGGTTCATCTTTTTGGTAGCCACATGCCCCTAAAATCATGCTCATTGCTACTGTTGATGCTACAAAAACTGGTATCTTTTTTTTCATACTTCCACCCTCCAAAAAAAATGTTAGCCCTTTCATTTTCAAACAGAAAGAAATATATATATGTTCTAATAATTCATATTATACACACAAATATATTCTTTGTATATTTATATTTCTATTTTATTAAAATTTTCTGTTAACACTTCGTGCATTTGTAAACGTTTCACACTGCGTTTTTATTGAACTAAAGTGTTAAAAATGATTATTTTTATATTCTTCTAAATTATCAGAGAAAAACAAATTTTATATTCTATAATATCTTACGCATAATTATTCCTCCTTTTTTGTCATAAAATGAAGGTTTATTCATATTGAAAATATGTAGGCTAAAATAAGTGCAAAGGATATGAAAGTGTGTTACGATACACTTTGCTAAAAATAGATATCGGTAAAGAGGGGACGGACATGACAGCAATTCGCTCAAAAAACGGGCCAACAGAGAAATTAAGTTTATTCTTATTAACATGGCCTATTTTTCTAGAAGTTTTTCTTTTTATGCTGATGGGGATCGCTGATACTTTCATGTTAAGTGCATTATCAGACGATGCTGTATCTGGGGTTGGTGCAGCGAATCAATACCTTCATATCGCGATTTTAGTACTAGAAGTCATAGGGAATGGTGCAGCTATCGTTGTATCCCAATACCTCGGTTCTAAACGCTTTATGGAAGCATCAAAAATATCAGCATTAGCCGTCACATTAAATTTAGTGGTCGGACTCATTATAAGCGCTGGTTTTCTTTTATTTTCAAAACATATGATGATGGCAATGAATTTACAAGGCGATGTACTAACGTATGCACAAAGCTATCTATCCATCGTCGGAGGAGCTATTTTCCTTCAAGCTATTATTAACTCATTAGCCGCAATTATCCGCGTTCACGGCTTTACAAAGCAAGCAATGTTTGTTTCGCTTGGAATGAATATTATTCATATCGCCGGAAACTACGTACTTATTTTCGGGAAATTCGGTTTCCCTGAACTTGGTGTGCAAGGAGCCGCGATTTCTTCCGCTGTCAGCCGGTTAATCGCACTTATCGTTTTCTTCTGGTTACTGTACCGCGTTATGGAATACCGTGTGAAATTACAATATTACTTCACTTTATCAAAAGAATACGTTGGCAAAATTTTGAAGATCGGCATTCCATCTGCATTCGAACAAGTCATGTATCAAGCTTGTCAAATTGTCTTCTTATATTACGCAACATACTTAGGTACGGAATCGTTAGCTGCAAGACAATACGCTACTAACATTTCCATGTTCACTTATTTATTCGCCATTGCTATCGGTATGGGAACAGCTATTATCGTTGGACGCCTAGTTGGCGGAAATGAAAAGGATGAAGCTTACACACGCGTATGGAAAAGTGTACAATGGGCGATTGGTGTAACTTTATTTATGGTCATGCTCGTTGTTACATTCCGCACACAATTAATGGGACTATTTACGGATAATCCTCATATTATCGCTCTAGGGGCAAGCGTTCTTTTACTAAGTGTACTACTTGAAACAGGACGGACGATGAACATCGTCATCATTAATTCACTTCGTGCAGCTGGCGATGCAAAATATCCTGTTTTAATCGGCGCATTCTCCATGGTGTTAATGAGCTTACCACTCGGTTACTTTTTCGCCTTCCATTTAGACATGGGGCTCGTTGGTATTTGGCTAGCGATTGCTATCGACGAATGGACGCGAGCAATTATTATGTTCTTCCGCTGGAGAAGTAGATCGTGGGAAAATTATGCACTTGTTAAACCAAATGAGCAAGATGAGAGTGTTTCTGTTCAGGCGCAATAAAATAAAAGTGTTTCTAAATGAAGAAAAAGGCGGCTGGATTTCAGTCGCCTTTTCTTCATTCTTGGAAACTCTTAATTTGCTGTCTTTAAACAGAAAAAGAACTTGGATAAAATCTCTTTATACTAAATTAAGTTTAATTAGTATAAAAAATAGAGCCATCCTTCTGTAATAGAAGAATGGCTCTACTTTATTATTGATAGATTTCTTTATATTTCTTATACTCTGCTTCAGAACATAATACAAAATGTCCTGGGCGAATTTCACGCATTGTTGGTGCTTCCTCACCATATTGATGTTGAGATGGATCGTATACGATACGTTTACGATTGCGCTCATAATCTGGATCTGGCAGCGGAATTGCAGATAGTAGTGATTTTGTATATGGATGCATTGGATTCGCATATAACTCTTCACTTGTTGTCAACTCAACGATTTGACCACGGTACATTACACCAATGCGATCACTAATGTATTTTACCATTGATAAATCATGGGCGATGAATAAGTATGTTAAACCTTTTTCTCTTTGTAACTGTTTCAGTAAGTTTACAACTTGCGCCTGAATCGATACGTCAAGTGCTGAGATTGGTTCATCAGCAATGATAAATTCAGGTTCTACAGCTAGCGCACGAGCGATACCGATACGTTGACGTTGTCCGCCTGAGAATTCATGCGGGAAACGGTTCGCGTGCTCTTTATTTAAACCAACTGTATTTAATAATTCATGAACACGGTCCATACGCTCTTTTTTGCCTTTTGCTAGTCCGTGAATATCAATACCTTCTGCGATAATATCCCCTACTGTCATACGAGGATTTAATGATGCATATGGATCTTGGAAAATCATTTGCATTTTACGGTTGAACTTCTTAAGTTCTGCGCGTGATTTTTTCCCATGTACATTTTCACCATCGAACAACACTTCACCGGCAGTTGCATCGTATAAACGAATGATCGTTCTTCCAGTTGTTGACTTACCACAACCAGATTCTCCTACAAGTCCAAATGTTTCACCGCGGTAAATATCAAATGAAATATCATTAACTGCTTTAACAACACCACCACTCACATCGAAGTGTTGTTTCACATTTTTTACTTCAATTAATTTCTCACGTTGTTTAGTCATGTTGTTCACCTGCTTTCATTTGAAGAATACGTTTTTCAACAACTGCTGGTGGTTTTACTTCTGGCGCCTGCTCATGAAGTAACCAAGTTGCCGCATAATGTGTGTCACTTATTTTAAATAAAGGTGGTTCCATTTCAAAATCAATTTTCAGCGCCTGCGGGTTACGTGGTGCAAAAGCATCACCCTTTGGCGGCTTTAATAAGTCAGGAGGCGTTCCTGGAATCGCATATAGCTCGTCCTCTGAACCATCTAAGCTTGGCATAGATGCGATTAAGCCCCATGTGTATGGATGTTGTGGATTGTAGAAAATTTCATCAACAGTTCCAATTTCAACAACTTTACCAGCGTACATAACCGCAACTCGGTCTGCAACGTTTGCCACTACACCTAAGTCATGCGTAATGAAAATGATTGCTGCTTCTGTTTTTTGCTGAATGTCCTTCATAAGCTCTAGAATTTGCGCCTGAATTGTAACGTCTAGCGCTGTTGTCGGCTCATCGGCAATTAATAATTTCGGATTACAAGCTAACGCCATTGCAATAACTACACGTTGTCTCATACCACCTGAGAATTGGTGAGGATATTGTTTTAAGCGTGCTTCTGGATTTGGAATACCTACAAGGTCGATTAATTCTAAAGCAACTTTACGTGCATCTGCTCTACTCATCCCTTGGTGTTTAATAAGACCTTCCATAATCTGATTACCAATTGTCATCGTTGGGTTTAATGATGTCATTGGATCTTGGAAAATCATCGCAATATCTTTACCGCGTACTTGCTGCATTTCTTTTTCTGTTAGTTTCGTTAAGTCACGACCTTCAAATACGATTTCACCGTTTTTAATACGTCCCGGAGGATTCGGAATTAATCCCATTAACGCTTTAGAAGTAACTGATTTACCAGAACCAGATTCTCCTACAATCGCTAATGTTTCTCCTTTTTTTAAATCAAAAGTAACGCCGCGTACAGCTTGTACTTCACCTGCATGTGTATCAAAGGAGACTTGCAAATCTTTTACCTCTAGCAATGTTTTCATTTTTACTTCTCCCCTCTTTTACTTACGCATTTTTGGATCTAACGCGTCGCGTAATCCGTCTGCAATTAAGTTAAATGCTAAGATTAACATACTGATGACAACCGCTGGGATGAACATCATATGTGGATACGTTTGAATTGATTTATAACCATCATTTACAAGAGAACCAAGTGATGCGAATGGTGGCTGAATGCCTAGTCCGATAAAGCTTAAGAATGCTTCCCCAAATACCGCTGTTGGAATTGTAAACATTGTCATTACGATAATTGGTCCCATTACGTTCGGAATTAAGTGCTTCACAATTAACTGTGTATTCGTTGCCCCTAATGTACGAGATGCTAATACATATTCTTGGTTTTTTAATTTTAGGATCTGTCCACGAACGATACGTGACATCCCTATCCAACCTGTAATTGCCATCGCAAGTGTAATCGACCAAATACCTGATCCCATAATGATTACCATTAAAATAACGATGATTAAGTATGGAATACCATTAATAATCTCCATAATACGTTGCATAATATTATCTACTCTGCCGCCATAGAAGGCTGAAATCCCTCCGTATGCAACCCCAATTACTAAGTCAATCGCTGCTGCTAAAAGAGCGATATATAACGATACTCGTGTACCTTCCCATGTTCTTGTCCATAAATCACGGCCAAGATCATCTGTACCAAACCAGAAGTACTCTTTAATATCACGTTTTTCATATTGGTCAACGCCATATTGATCTGTACCGTCAAATGGTAGCCAATGAACATTTTCAATCAATGGAATTTTCGGTGGCATTTTCGCACGACCTAAATCCTGCTCTTTATAAGAATGCTTACTTATCATCGGGCCTATAATTGCTAATAATATAATAAGCGTTAATAATACGAAACCAAACATTGCACCTTTATGTTGGAACAAACGTCTTCTTACATCTTGCCAAAACGTTAAGCTTGGACGGGCAATGACTTCATTATCAACATTATTTTGATTGGCTTGTTGAAATAAATCTGGAGATAATTTTTGTACATCTTTCATCATTTTTTCCCTCCCGCTAAACGAATACGAGGATCAATAATTCCGTATAAAATATCGACAATGAAAATAACTAAGATGAAGATCGCACTATAGAAAATTGTAGTTCCCATAATAACTGTATAGTCATTCACTGTAATCGATTTAACGAATTGTTCCCCAAGTCCAGGTACAGCGTAAATTTGCTCAATAACTAGTGTCCCTGTAATTAATCCTGCAACCATTGGTCCTAAAATTGTTACAACTGGAATTAATGCGTTACGCAGTGCGTGCTTGATAATGATAACGCCTTGGCTAATTCCTTTCGCTTTCGCTGTTAAAATGTAGTCAGCTTGCATAACCTCAATTAACTCTGCACGAGCGAAACGTGCGATTGTTGCGATAACTGCCATCGATAAGGCAATTGTAGGCATTACTGTAAACTCCGGTCCTTTCCAGAATGCTACTGGGAACCAACCAAGTTTTACTCCTACGAAATATTGTAGTAATGCGGCGAATACGAATGATGGTACCGACATCCCGAGTACGGAAATAATGGTCGCCCCATAATCGACCCACGTATTGTTACGAAGTGCCGCAACGATTCCTAAAATTAAACCGATAAATGTTCCTAATATAATCGCTTGTAAACCAAGTTGTGCTGATGGTCCAATACGATCCACAATCATATCTGTTACTGGGCGATTATCATATTGGAATGATACCCCTAAATCACCTTTTGCTAAGTTACCTAAGTAACGTGCATATTGAACTGGTACTGGATCATTTAATCCATATTTTTCAAGAATGATTTCTTTTTGTGCCGGTGATAGTTTCTCCTGGTTTTTAAGTGGAGAACCCGGTAGTAATTTCATCAAAAAGAAAGTCATTGTAGTAATTAAAAATAATGTCAAAGCCATGTACACGAAACGTTTTAATACATAACGTCCCATAGTCAAGCACCTCCCCGTTTTTCTCAAAAGCAATAAGATAGTTTGAAATATTCTTACTTTTATTTTTTTAAAATAAGAGCACATGCCCATCATAGGCATATACCCTTATTCATGATGGAAACCATTTTTAGTTTTTGAGTTCAACCCACTTATAGCTAAATTCTCCGCCATATTTATGTTCTAATAGGCCTGTAATTGAACTACGTTGTAAATATGCCTTTCCAGGTTGATATACTGGAGCAATCGCTGCATCTTCAAGCAGTTGTTGTTCTGCTTTTAATAGAGCATCCCAACGAGCTTGTACATCTACTTCTGTTTTGGCTTCCTTAATTAGTTCATCATAAGCTGGATTTGCGTAATTCACTTTATTTTGTGAATTACCTGTTGTATACATTTCAAGGAATGACATTGGATCCATATAATCTGGACTCCATCCCGCATATGACATCGCATAATCTCCACTTGCTTCAAGTTTTAATTTTTGTGCAAATGGCTGCATTTTTGTTGAAACTGTTAAACCTGGTAAGTTCTTTTCGAATTGTCCCTTTAAATACTCTCCGATTTTTTTGGCATCATCAGTATCAAAGTTTAATAACTCTAACTCTACTTTGTCTACACCAAGTTCTTTTTTACCAGCTTCCCAATATTTTTGAGCTTCTTTAACATCCTCTTTTATAAGCTTTCCGTTCTCTTCACGGAAGTCTTTTCCGTTAGGTCCTTTTGCCAAACCTTTCGGAACAAAACCATACATTCCTTCTGAACCATCGTTTAAGATAACTTTTCCGATACTTTCACGTTCAAAGGACATCGCAATTGCTTTTCGGATATTTTTATTTGCTAAAAACTTATTTTTTTCATTTAAACGAATGAATTGTGTAGATGGTCTCTTAATTGTTTTAAAATCAGCATCTGATTTGTATTTATCTACAAATTCTGATGTTAATACTACACGATCAATCGCTTTCGTTTCATATAAATTTATAGCAGTTGAACGATCCTTAACAATATTGAAGTTTATCTCCTCAAGCTTCACTTCTTTATTTTCCCAATACGTTGGATTTTTCTTAAGGTGGAAACTTTGTTCATGTTTCCATTCATTTAAAACGAATGGGCCATTATAAAGTGTCGTATTGGATTCTAATCCAAATTTTGTTCCTTGTTCTTTTACAAACTTCTCATTCAAAGGATAAAATGTTGGATAGACTGTTAAACTTACAAAATAAGGAACAGGGTTATCTAATTCCACTTCAAGTGTGTGATCATCAATTGCTTTTACACCAAGTTCCTCAACTGGTAATTCTTTTTTATTAATTTTCTCTGCATTTTTTACATCAAATAGTATGTAAGCAAATTTGGCACCCGTATTTGAATCAACAGCTCTTCTCCAAGAATAAACGAAGTCTTTCGCTGTTACAGGTTCACCATTCGACCATTTCGCATCTTCACGTAATTTAAATACATACTTTTTACCATCTTCTGATTTCTCATAAGATTTAGCGACTCCCGGAACAAGTTTATCGTCTTTCCCCAGACGATACAATCCTTCCATTGTGTTATTCATGATGTTAGAAGATGCTGCATCCGTTGATAACGTCGTATCCATTGTTGGTATCTCAGCAGTTTCTGTTAGATTCAATACTTGCTTATTTGAAGTACTGGATCCTTTCGCGCTTGCCTTATTATCATCTTTTTGATAACTACAGGCTCCTAGCACACTTACTGTCAACGTCGATGCAAGCAATAGCGGTATCTTTTTCTTCATGTTGTGTTGCCTCCCCTAATTGCACTTCCTGTACCCTCACTTGTAGAAAATTAGAATTGAAAGAATAATCTCCAAGTTTCTACAATTTTCATTATACATATAATTAGACGATTGTGAATATAGTTTTTTATTTTTTTGTTAAAATTTTTAATAAAATGTTTATATTTTTAATTTTTTGTAAAGGGATACGTTAACATTGCTACCATCATCTTGAAATTAGAACCTCAATTGCGTATAATTTTCAAAAAATTATTTATATTACTTATTATAACTTTTATAGTATAATAATTCTAGTAATATTTTGACGGAGGGGAATATTTTGAATAAAGTTTTTTTTCATACTTGTATACTATTTTTTGTTGCAATAATCGCTTCTAGTGTTGGCGCATTCTTCGTTTCATCTCATTTTTTGTTGAATTTTGTCAACATCTCATTCTATATTGCATTGGTTTTTATTCTTATAGGTGGTTTTTTATTCATATTTCAAAACGGATTTTTTAACGTAACAATTTACGCATTCCAAAGAGTATTTGGTACGAATAAAAAAATTGACTCTTTAATTGAAGAAGCAGAGGAACCTATCGATAAGAAAGAACGTATTTATAAAACATATTCATTCAAATGGACGTATCCGATTTGTATTACCGGTATCGTACTTGGGTTGTTCTCGATCCTCATTAGCTTTACTATTTTGATGTAGTTTGCAAACACTATCCCATATGATATAATAATCAGCAAAACATTTTGTTATAAAACTTTAGTTCTTTCATATTAAAAGAGCTTAGGTAACAATAAATAAATTTATATGTATGCGATGATAAAGAAGAGTACATATTGGGGCAATTTCAGAGAGCTTGTGGCTGGTGTGAACAAGTAATTGTACAGTATGGAATGGGCTTTTGAGCACCAAACCGAACCGAAAGTAGTAGGCTTTGGCGTTATATCCAGACGTTATTATGGATCTTGAGAGATTTCACAGCTGTGAAATAATTAGGGTGGTACCGCGGTCCATTCGTCCCTATGTAATTTGGGATGAATGGGCTTTTTTGTATGCCTTCTCTTCCCCATCGCACATTCAATTTTAGGAGGAATTACTTATGTCAGTTATCTTTTCTGGTATTCAGCCAAGCGGAACGATTACACTTGGAAACTATTTAGGAGCTATGAAGCAATTTACAGAGCTTCAAAATGAACACGACTGTTATTTCTGTATTGTAAACCAACATGCGATTACAGTACCTCAAGATCCCGTACAACTTCGTAAAAACATTCGCAGTCTTGCTGCACTTTATGTAGCATGCGGCATCGATCCTGAAAAAGCTACTTTATTTGTACAATCAGAAGTACCAGCACACGCTCAACTAGGATGGATTATGCAATCAGTTGCTTACGTTGGAGAATTAGAGCGTATGACGCAATATAAAGATAAATCTTCTGGTAGAGATTCAGTTCCAGCTGGATTACTAACGTATCCACCATTAATGGCTGCTGATATTTTACTTTACAACACTGAAATCGTACCTGTTGGTGATGATCAAAAACAACATATGGAATTAACACGCGACCTAGCAGAGCGTTTCAACAAACGCTTCCGTGAAGTGTTCACTGTTCCTGAAATTCGTATTCCAAAAGTAGGAGCTCGCGTTATGTCATTAACAGAACCTACGAAAAAAATGAGTAAATCTGATCCGAATCCAAAAGCAATGATCAGTATGCTTGATGAACCAAAAACAATTGAAAAGAAAATTAAAAGTGCTGTAACTGATTCTGAAGGTATCGTGAAATTTGATAAAGAAAACAAACCTGGAATCTCTAACTTATTAACAATCTACTCTTCATTCTCTGGAAAGACAGTTGAAGAAATAGAAGCAATGTACGAAGGAAAAGGATACGGAGACTTCAAAGGCGACCTAGCACAAGTAGTCGTAGAAGCAATTCGTCCAATCCAAGACAAATATAACGAACTAATCAACTCACCAGAACTAGACGAAATTCTAGACAAAGGTGCCGAAAAAGCGAACCGCGTTGCATTCAAACAACTACGTAAAGTAGAAAACGCAATGGGATTAAGTAGAAAACGTAGGTAACTTATAAAGCGGAGGCGACTGCTTAGCCCTGACGGCTAAGGTTCTTTCCCACAGAAGGTGCTTTTTACCTTCTCGTGGGGAAGGTTCTTAGACGCGAAGGGCTAGGAGCCGGAGCTGGATTTCTTATAAAGCGGAAGCGGCTCGTTCAGAATGTGAGGGGGATGGAGCTCCTGACGTAGAGGCGGGTTTTGCCTCGCAGGAAGGCGCGAAGCCACCGAACATTCTTGCCGCTGGAGCTAAGTTACAACAAATTAAAAAACCGCCAATTGGCGGTTTTTTTAATTTACCTTCTGCTCATTTTCCATTTCCCATAACTTTTCAAAAAACGGCTGTCCTTTTACAAGGCGCTCACATAATTGCTCGTGCTTCTCAGACCATCCAGTTTTCGCTTCATCATAAAGTTTAGCCCAAACATCTTCAAACTCCATATGTTGGACCATTCCGTACGCTGATGGATCCCACTCTGTGAACCAATAGCGAATTTCAGCTGGATTTTTCGTTGTATGTAATTGATCTAATGCCATAAATAATAATTGTTTTAACTGTCTTTCTTTACGAGTTAGGCCGTTCATAATGAAAGGCGACGGCGATAAAATATGATGTTCTTTTTCAATCTCTTCCACTTGGAACTCATACTTTTCTGCTTGCACATTCTCTACCATCTCATATACCATCTGTTCTTGACGCGGTATAAGCCTACTTTTTCTAATTGGCACATTATAGCCGATTGAATCAATCGCAATAATTCCTTTTCCATCTGTAACTACAAAACAATATTCTTGTTGCAAACGTTCGTGATTTTTACGAATATAAGCCTTATGATATACGTCTTCCAATAATTTTTGCGGAAGCTCTAATAATTCGTTCTCGATGTAATGATATAATGTGGCATCTACTTTTAATAATGGCACTTGATCTAATAGCTCAATCGTATCATCTTTCCGCCATTCGTAAAAATGACAAACGTTATACCCATTCTCTTCACCTTCAAACCAATTTACCCATACATCATGTAGATATAACATTCACTACCCCTCACTTCACTACTGTTTGTACCAATCATTATGTTCAGTTTTGCTTAACTTTATTCCACTTGAGGAAATATATTCTAATTATTATTTTTTCTTCTATAATATTAAAAAAACAGGAGATAGCTCCCCTGTTTTTCATGAAACATGAAATGTATTTGCTTTATTCAATATTTCTTTCGCATCTATAGATAATAAAGAAAGTGTATTTTCTCCTTCAAATGCTACACAATCTTTCACAATATGAAATCCAAGTGCATAGCCAAGCATTTTCGGATACGAGTGCAGTCCATTTAATAAAACATCATGCTCCCTCGTACCTCTCTTTACGCCTATTCGTTCTTGTATTGAATTCCTCCAATAATAAATAGCATCTTCTTTTGAAATGTAAGTAGTCCACGGTGCACATCTTTTTTCTGTATACCTTTCATACACAGCTTGCTCAGCTAACCCTTCCATAATCATCGTATCAAGTAATGTATACTCTGTTTCTTTCGTCTCAATTTGATGTAACCTACATATATGATGGTATTCATGCGTTAATAAAGCTTTTAGTTCCTCTACTGAATTACGTCCACATACGAATAAGAAAATAACGTGACGCATAGATAAGCCAGCCTTCCCGTTATATTCCTCTTGTACAGTTCGATTGTATGAATCTGATAATAAAATAAAGATAGGGACATCTGGACCTTTTAGCCAACCTTTCAATTTTTCATACTCCATGCTAAGTTCTTTCCAAATTTCTTTCTTCTCTAACTCTTTAATTTCCTGCTCCCCCCGCATTACTGGGCGATACATACCTTTAGAGATTAAAAAGCGATACAGCCTCTCTTTTGGCAATGGAATATACTTTGTAAATTTCTCACAAAGCTTCTCTGGACGTCCATAATACAGATGTAACCATTCTGCCGTTTCAACAACCCCCAACCTTCATCCCTCCTTTTCTTATGTATATGCAAAAAAGAAAGGAACGTAAAGGTGATTAAAAATAAATAAGGTGTCTTTTCGTAATACTTTACGAAAAGACACCTTATTGTACATATTATTTATATGCTTTAAATACTAATACTGCGTTATGACCACCGAATCCTAATGAATTACTTAATACAGCTCGCACTTCTTGATGCCTCGCTGTATTTGGTACGTAATCTAAATCACATTCTGGATCTGGTGTTTCATAGTTAATCGTCGGAGGAATTACTCCGTCTGTAATTGATTTAATAGAGAAGATCGCTTCAACAGCACCAGCTGCTCCTAATAAATGACCTGTCATTGATTTCGTTGAGCTAATCGCTACTTTATATGCATGCTCACCGAAAGTTTCTTTAATTGCCATCGTTTCATACTTTTCATTTGCATCTGTACTTGTACCATGTGCATTAATGTAATCAATATCTTTTGGCTCTAGACCTGCATCAGCTAAAGCTTGACGCATCGCACGAACTCCGCCTTCACCGCCAGGAGCAGGCATTGTAATATGGAACGCATCACCAGTTGCACCATAACCAGCAATTTCCGCATAAATGTGAGCACCACGTGCTAATGCGTGCTCTAATTCTTCAAGAATAAGAATTCCTGATCCTTCACCCATTACGAAACCGCTACGATTTTTATCGAATGGGCGGCAAGCCGTTGCTGGATCTTCATTGAATGTTAATGCTTTCGCTGAGCTAAACCCAGCGAATGCCATACTTGTTAATGGCGCTTCTGCTCCGCCTGTTATCATCGCATCAGCATCACCGCGCTGGATTACTTTAAACGCATCACCAATTGAGTTTGCTCCAGATGCACAAGCTGTTACAGAGCAAGTATTAATTCCTTTCGCTCCTGTAGCGATTGACACTTGACCTGCTGCCATATCTGGAATCATCATTGGTACGAAGAATGGGCTCACGCGGCGCGGACCTTTTTCAGTAAAAATCTTAAATTGTTCTTCGTATGTTTCCATACCACCAATACCAGAACCAACCCATACACCAATGCGTGGTGCATTTTCTTCTGTAATTTCAAGCTTCGCATCTGCAACTGCCATTTTGGCTGCTGCTACTGCATATTGCGTAAAGCGGTCCATACGGCGCGCTTCTTTTTTATCTATATATTTTTCGACTTCAAAGTCGTTAATTTCTGCTGCTACTTTTGCAGGAATTTGTTCTGAATCTATTCTTGTAAGTCGTCCGATTCCGGATACACCGTTTTTAATGTTTTCCCAAGCTGTTTCAACATCTGTTCCGATCGGTGTAACAGCTCCTAGCCCTGTAATTACGACCCTCTTTTTTTCCATACAAAATACACTCCTTTTTTTCTCTCAGTCCTTATTTACCCCAACGAAGAGCTACTGCTCCCCATGTTAACCCGCCGCCAAAACCGACTAGTATAATTAAATCACCATCTTGAATACGTCCATTTTGCAATTCCTCTACCATTGCAATTGGAATTGAAGAAGCCGATGTATTACCGAACTTTTCAATTGTCATACTCATTTTTTCTTTCGGTAAATTTAATCTTTCTCTTGCAGATTCCATAATACGAATATTCGCTTGATGTGGTACTAAGAAGTCCACATCCTCTTTCGTAAGTCCCGCTTTTTCTAACACGCGAAGACAGGAATCACCAAGTTGGCGAACAGCAAATTTAAAGACTTCTCTGCCGTTCATCATAACATACTCGTCTTGATAAAGATGCTTACCGCCACTTCCGTCCGCTCCTAATTCAAAAGAAAGTACACCTTTCCCTTCCGAAACAGCTCCCATTACGATAGCACCTGCTCCGTCCCCAAATAGTACTGCTGTATTTCGATCGTTCCAGTCTACAATTTTAGATAGTTTGTCACTACCAACTACTAATACATTTTTATAAGTTCCCGTTTGAATAAATTGCTGCGCTGTAATCATTCCGTACATAAAGCCAGCACACGCTGCACTTAAATCCATTGCGGCTGCGTGTTTTGCGCCAATTGCTTCTTGGATTACACAAGCTACTGCTGGGAATGCGCGATCTGGCGTTACTGTTGCCACTAAAATAAGATCGATATCCTCTCCGCTAATCCCGGCATCTTCAAGTGCTTTTTTAGAAGCCTCTACCGCCATATATGAAGTATCTATTGTATCATCGGCAATGCGTCTTTCTGCAATTCCCGTTCTCGTACGAATCCATTCATCAGATGTATCTACGATTTTCTCTAAATCGTGATTTGTGACTACTTTTTCTGGCACATATCTTCCGATCCCTAAAATGCCCACGTTCACATCGCAGCCCTCCGTTTTATATCAATTATTATGACTTGGTACTAATTTTAAAACATAAATGTACTTTTGTCTAGAATATATTTCAGCTAAAAAATAAGACAGCGTATTACTAACTTTATTTTTCATTAAAAGAAACAGAAAAATCCCTATCCTTTCAAAAGATAAACTTCCCAATACTTTTGACCTTACTCCCCTCGAAACAAAAAAAGCCCTTTCCGCTTCTATCCACAGCTCGAGCCTCTCTTCCATCAAAAAAGAAGGGTTTGGTTTTATTCTTTATCTGCTTTCCCTTCAAAACTAAGACCTTCTCCTCATAACCTTCCCCTTTAGCCTCATCATCCCTCAGGTTTCACTCCACTCGAAACAAAAAAAGGCCCCAACCGCTTCTATCCACGGCTCGAGCCTCTCTTCCATCAAAAAAGAAGGGTTTGGTTTTATTCTTTATCTGCTTTCCCAAGCTCATATGCTTCGCCCATTACTTTCATCAATAGCTCTAACACCGGCTGTGCTTTCTCCATATCAAGTGCAATTCCATTAGAATCTAAAATTGCCTTTGCTTCTGGTAAATGCTTCATTGCGATTTGTAAAAATTGCATACTTTTTTCGTTCATGTAATCTCTTCCTCTCCATTAAAGCTTTTCAATCAATTATCCATACAATAGTGTAACACGCATGCTACCCTTCGTATAACTCTTTATATTTTTTCATATGCGCCAATTGTTTATTTAAACCGAATTCTACTGGTGTATTTTTTTGAATAGAAATAACCTCTACAGCTTCATCTCTTACTTCCACATTTTTTTTATTTACTTTATCATCTGCATGCAGCAAGGTCATACCTTTTTCCCATAACGCTTCTTTTCCGCTAAGTAAGTTATATATACCGAGGTGTTTTACATTCATTCCATTTTCCCATAAATATTCACATACATCTTCAACGTAAAGTAAATCGCTTCCTTTTTCTCCATTTATACAACGGCACTCTTTTTCATCAAGTTCTGATAAAATAAGCTGATGATACATCATAAACGACGGTTGCCACGGCCCATATAATGTAGGAACTCGATATGCACTATATTGTAATTCGCCTTTTTTCAACCCTTCTTCCACTTTCGAAAATAGATGTTTGTTTTCGGATTCTTCAGTGCTTCCTATTTCAATAGAAGAAATTAGATTTAACTTCACTTTATTTTTTTCACACATCCTTACGATTCGTTTTAAATATTGTAATATGACCCTTTCATTCCGAAATCCACTTTGCTGATTCGGCTCATACAAGCAAAAATAAACCGTATCGAAACTCTCTTCCTCTACCGATCGCCATCCGTCTTCATCCCTTATAGAATAGTACGTAAATAACGCATTCCGCCCAATCAACAATAATTTCTCTTCATTAATTTTTGTCATACTATCAAATTCATCAAAATCAAGACCACATACTTCTACTTCTTCTGCAATCATTTTATTCACAAGGTGATAACCTACAAACGTAAGTGCACCTATAATCAGCACGCGTTTCATACCACCAACCCTTTCCCCTTGAAACAAATAGCTCCTCATTTATGTATATGGGAGCTTCACAATTCTTCTTCATATTTTTTAAAGAAATCAGTCGTTTGTCTAACCATTTTATATTTCACATCTTGCAGATGGAATAAAACAGAAGTATCGCATTGATTGAATTGCCTCATTTTCTCGTATTTACGTAACAATTGTTTTCTTCCTCTTTTTTCCTGTGTTGAGACAAAAATTTTAACAGGTACACAAGACGGCAGAAGCGCAAATGATTTCTTATTTATTTTTGATTCTAATTCTTCTTCTTTGGAATCATACGCCAAACTTAATTCCTTCACTAATCTTTTGTAAAAAAACTTATGCTCTTTCTCAAAATCCACATATTCTGGTAAATCTAAACACGGATTTAACATAACGACAGAACGTATACATTCAGGGTATTTGTTCATCATCTCCAGTGCTACAAGCGCTCCCATACCATCTGCCATAATGTGCATTTTCGCATTCAATGTCTCTTTTCTTAGAACGACATCATACAAACGTTTTGCAAGACGAACAGCTCGATCGTTCCCCCAATGCCTTCCGTATAAGTTAGATGAAAAGACCGTATAACCTTTTTCAATAAGGCCCTGTAAAAAATAAGCTCTCCCTGCATGCTGTGTCCATAAACTTGTACCATTCTCAATAAAATAGTTATAATCTCCTAGGAGCATAACAGAAAATCCATTTGGCTTTTCCGGTAAATAAATTACACATGGTTCTTTTTCTAAGTAAAAAAAACGTTCCGTAATACTCATTTTTCCCCCGCCTTATTTTCTAAACGTATAAAAGTACTCTTTTATAATGTATGAACAGAATGCAAATTTGCGTTGAAAAATCTACAAATATTTTTCTATATTCTTTTTTCAATTGTGTTACAATAAGGACAGATTGAACGAATAGAGGTGTAAAATATGCGTTTCATTTGGGCATTAATTTGGTCGTTCGCGCTTGTACATATGATGAGCTACGTAATCGGCTCTATGACTGGCGGTACATACGATTTTAACCAAGCGTCTATTTTCTCAGTTGTTCTTGCGGTATTAGTATTAGCGATTTCAGCTGCAATTCCAAACGAGCCAGTAGAACAACACTAAAAAGAGTCCGGATTTTATCCGAACTCTTTTTTTACTTTACATGAACGACTAATTCATTATTTTCAACATCAACAACTACGTGACTATTATCCGTAATCGCTCCTGCAATTAATTCTCTCGCTAATTTCGTCTCAACTTGACGCTGTACGTATCGTTTTAACGGACGAGCTCCGTACAGCGGATCGAATCCAGCTTCTACAACAAATTCTTTTGCAGATTCCGTCAATTCTAATGATATGTGGCGATCTGCTAAACGCCCTTGTAATTCTTGTACAATCTTATCAACAATACCTTTAATTTCATTCCTTGTAAGAGGTTTGAATAAAATAATTTCATCGACACGGTTTAAGAATTCTGGTCGGAAATGTCCTCTTAATTGTCCCATTACAAGTTCTCTTGACTCTTCTTTAATAGAACCATCTTCTTCTAGCCCTTCTAATAAGTGAGCAGATCCAATATTTGAAGTCATAATAATAACCGTATTTTTAAAGTCTACTGTACGTCCTTGTGAATCTGTAATGCGGCCATCGTCTAACATTTGTAATAAAATGTTGAATACTTCTGGATGTGCTTTTTCGATTTCATCTAACAAAATAACAGAATATGGTTTACGTCTTACTGCTTCTGTTAATTGTCCACCTTCTTCATATCCAACATATCCAGGAGGCGCTCCAATTAAGCGTGACACTGCGTGTTTCTCCATATACTCAGACATATCGATACGAATCATTTGCTCTTCACTGTCAAATAATGTTTGCGCTAACGTTTTTGCAAGCTCAGTTTTACCAACACCTGTAGGGCCTAAGAAAATAAATGAACCAATTGGACGATTCGGATCTTTAATGCCAGCGCGAGCACGAAGTACTGCGTCTGATACAAGGCTTACCGCTTCCTCTTGACCGATAACACGCTCTGATAAAATTTGTTCAAGACGTAATAATTTCTCACGTTCACCTTCAACGAGTTTTGCGACAGGAATACCAGTCCACCTTGAAACAATGTCTGCAATTTCTTCTTCACTTACTTCCTCGCGTAATAAGCGATTCTCTTGTTTATTATGTGCACCCATCTCTTCTGCTTCTTTTAACTCTTTTTCGATAGCTGGAATTTTCCCGTGGCGAAGCTCAGCTGCTTTATTTAAATCGTAATTTCCTTCTGCTTCTTCTAACTCACGGCGCAAGCGCTCTAAATGCTCACGTAAGTCACGCACTTTATGAATGTCTTCTTTTTCTTTCTCCCATTTCGCTCTCATACTACTTGCAACTTCTTTTAAATCCGATAATTCACGTTGCAATGTTTTTAGGCGCTCTTGACTACCTAAGTCCTTTTCTTTCCCAAGAGCAGCTTCTTCAATTTCCAGCTGCATAATGCGGCGCGTTACTTCATCTAGTTCTGTTGGCATAGAATCAATTTCTGTTCGAATTGTTGCACAAGCTTCATCAACAAGATCAATTGCTTTATCGGGCAAGAAACGATCCGAAATATATCGATCTGATAAAACAGATGCCGCTACAATCGCGCGGTCATGAATATTTACACCGTGATAAATTTCAAAACGCTCTTTTAAACCACGTAAAATGGAAATTGTATCCTCAACAGTTGGCTCTTCTGCTAACACTTGTTGGAAACGTCTTTCTAACGCTGGATCTTTCTCAATATATTTACGGTATTCATCTAATGTCGTTGCCCCGATACAATGCAGTTCACCACGCGCTAGCATTGGTTTTAACATATTTCCCGCATCCATCGCTCCTTCTGTTTTACCAGCGCCGACGATTGTATGAAGTTCATCAATGAATAATAAAATGCGACCTTCACTCTTTTTAATTTCATTTAATACAGCTTGCAGACGTTCTTCAAACTCACCGCGGAATTTTGCTCCGGCCACAAGTGCACTCATATCTAAAGCGAAAATTGTTCTATCTTTTAATCCTTCTGGGACATCTTTTTTCACAATACGCTGCGCTAATCCTTCAACGATTGCTGTTTTACCAACACCTGGCTCTCCGATTAAAACGGGGTTATTTTTCGTTTTGCGTGAAAGAATGCGGATCACGCGGCGAATTTCACTATCTCTGCCAATTACAGGATCAATTTTCCCTGCTCTTACTTCAGCCACTAAATCACGGCCATATTTTTCTAACGCTTCATAAGTTGCTTCTGGATTTTGACTAGTCACTCTTTGATTCCCCCGAACTGTCATTAAAGACTGTAATAAGTTATCTTTCGTAATATAAAATTTTGCGAATAATTGATTTATATCGCCTTTTTCTTCAGAAAAAGCAAGTAATACATGTTCGATTGAAATGTAGTCATCTTGCAATTTCTCCGCTTCTTTTCCTGCTCTTACAAGCAGTTGTTGCAAAGCACCTGTTACATATAATTTCCCTGCCTCTGCCCCGCTTCCAGTTACAGAAGGCTTTTTCTTAATTAAACTTTCTACATCTGTTTTTAACGCTTCTATATCGACATTCATTTTTTGAAAAATACGTACCGTTAATCCGTCTTGCTTCTCTAATAACGTAAGCAATAGATGAACAGTATCTACTTCTTGATGATGATGAGATACCGCTAAAGATTGAGCACTCATAATCGCTTCCTGTGTTTTCGTTGTCATTTGATTTAAGTCCATCTTTACAGCCCTCCAAATGTTTGACTTTCTTTGACCTTTGATTTGATTATACGCCAACTGACTTTTTTATACAATAATTTTGCTTATGTAGTTCAAACTTATTATTGGAAAAAGAAAAAAGTAACATTCATTTTCCTAATCAAAAAAGCCGCAATAACGATTGCGGCTTCTGTTACGGTTTTCTTTTATATGTCCACTGACGGTTATGATTTGCGTTCTCTGGAAACTTTTCACCGGCAGTTAATTGTACCATTTGCGGATTTTTCACCATACTTCCCGTTTCACCAATTTCTACGTAAATGCCATCATTTGGCGCTTTTTGCCCTGAACGAAACCTTCGATTTTGTCCCATTTCCATTCTCCTTCCATGACGTCTTGCCTCATTAGTATATCCATTTTAAAAGAAAGCTTTTCTGTCATGTTTAGGAAACAAGTACTACGGTTTACCCATGTACATATATATAATTACACAAGCTTAAGCAGGAATTATTGGCATATTTGTTGAAAAAAAAGAAACCAACCTACTTTAGGCCAGTTTCAAAGGAGAGTCAAACATATACGAGAAGATTACATGTTCATTATAAGTCGCATTGTTCAAACAATGTAACCCTTTTCACAAATTGTACATAACGAAAGAAACATTGTTTGAACTTTCTAAAAAGATGTTGACTTTTCCTAATTTCCAATGAGAAATAGTAGACACCACAGCGCTTCGCGACGTAAGATGGATATATAGTGAAACTTTCATTTACAGTAGTTTCACCCAGTCTAACCTCTTATTTCTGCATATTAAAAACGGAAATACAGATAGAAATAAAAAAATTATTATAAGAGGTGAAATTATGAATAAACAACATTTAATCGCATTAGACTTAGACGGAACTTTATTAACAGACAACAAAATAATTTCTCCAAGAACGAAAAACACAATTGCAAAAGCAAAAGAACAAGGACATATTGTCGTTATTTCAACAGGACGTCCATTCCGCGCTAGTTACGATTATTATAAAGAACTTAGCCTTAACACACCAATCGTAAACTTTAATGGAGCTTACGTGCATCACCCTCTTGATTCAAGTTGGGGAACACATCACTCTCCTCTCGAACTTTCAACAGCACAAGAAATCGTCCGAGCTTGCTTTGATTTCGGCGTGAAAAATGTCTATGCTGAAGTCATCGATGATGTGTATGTCCGTGAAATTGATGAAGATAAAAAACATATTTTTGAATTCGGTTCTCCAAGGATTTTCACAGGAGATTTATTAAATATTTTAAACGACCATCCAACTTGCTTATTAATCGATGCACATGACGAGCATTCTGCTGTAATTCGCCAACATTTAACAGATATGCATGCTGAAGTCATCGACCATAGAAAATGGGGTGCACCTTGGCCAATTATTGAAATTGTAAAAAGCGGATTAAATAAAGCTGTCGGATTACAAAAAATTTCAGGCCATTATAATATTCCTAAAGAGCGAATTATCGCTTTTGGTGATGAGGATAACGACTTTGAAATGATCGAATTTGCTGGTCATGGAATCGCAATGGGTAATGCGATTCCTGAATTAAAATCACTTGCAAATCATACGACATTAACGAATGAAGAAGATGGTATCGCTCTATATTTAGAAGAGGTTCTTGGATTGTAATCTAAAAATTCCCTGCTTATAGTTTCTCGCTAAACGCTCATACTATTATTAGACGCAAAAGTCAGCGCGTCAATTGTTTTCAGCTAAATAAAGGGGGTTTTTCGAATGGGTAAAAAGAACAAATCAAAACGTTTTATCCAGCAAGGAGCCGATGCTGTTATGAAGCATGATGCAAGATTCCCGTACAGAGGTACATTAGCTGAGGCAGAAAAAGCGAGAAGTAACTCTTCATTTGGAGGGGTTTAAATGGGGAACTTACTATTCCAACAAGCTAGAGACGCTGTTTCAAGTGCCGTTTCTTGTTCAAGTGGCGCTGAACAACAGGAACTCGTTTATAGAGCAAAAAACTCTTTGCACTCTGCTTATGCAAACTCTTCAACTGCTGAAAAAGTTCAGCTACGTGAAATGCAGGAGCAATTGCAAAACATTACGAATTCGCATTAAAAAAGGAGGACCAGCTTTGGTCCTCCTTAATCTTTTCTAAACAATCCAAACACACCGACCGTTTGCAGTATATTTGTAAATGCACCTGGGTCCACTTGTTTAATAACCCTCTCTAATTCGTACAACTCGTAACGAGTAATAACAATCATTAACATTTCTTTATTTTCATTTGTATAAGCACCTGTTGCTGGTATAGTTGTAATCCCCCTCACTAAGCGAGAGTGAATCGCTTTTCGCACATCTGCCCCGTTCTTTGTAACAATTAATGCCGTAATCTTCACATGACGGGTATGAATCGCATCAATAATTCTCGTTGATACATACAAAGTGACTAAAGTATATAATGCCTTTTCCCATCCATATACGTAGCCAGCAGCGATAATGATAAGTGCATTAAAGAAGAAAAAATACGTGCCGACAGGCTTATCTTTTATTTTTGATAAAATCATAGCAATAATATCTAGACCACCTGTAGAAGCCCCCCACTTTAAAGCAACCCCTACCCCAATCGCTGAAATAATACCACCAAAAATCGCATTCAATATAATATCGTGCGAAACCGCTCTAACTGGGATAATTTCTAAAAACAAAGTCATAAATACAACGCAAAGAAAACTAAAAAATGTAAAGGCCTTCCCAACCTTTTTCCACGCTAAAATAACGACAGGAATATTAAACAAACTAAACAATACCCCCGTAGATATATGAATAGATAAAAAGTCACCTAATATTTGTGACAATAATTGAGACAATCCAGCAAAACCACTCGCATACACTTTCGCTGGTGTTAAAAATAAATTCATCCCAATCGCATTTAATAAACCCGCAATAATTACAACGACTAACTTCTTAATAAGTTCAGTATAATTCAGCTTCAAATCCATTTCTAATCCACCTTTAGTATTCATGAATGCACCGCTATACATAGTCTTTACGAAAAAGGAAATGATAAACATACAACGTTTAGAAATGGAGTTGATACATATGCCACATACTAGCGATAACGACAAAAAAGCACGCGACAATAATGCAAAGCGCACTCAAAAAAATGAACAAGAGCAAAAAAATATTCAGCAAGGAAAACGTGCATATTCTAAGAAAACCGATCACCTTTGATTACATCGTACATCAACTTTAATGTTGATGTACTTTTTTTACATTTTACAGGGAAAAAACATTAAAAATTCACTTCATGTTCACTTCTATATTCTACAATAGCGATAACATATTCGGATGAGGTGTTAGCATGAAAGGAAAAAGTACATTCATTATCACTGCACTAATAAGTATATTAATGCTATCTGCTTGCGGACAAAAAAATGACTCGGCCACAATCGCTACAACAACAAACTCAACCATTACGAAGAGCGATTTCGAAAAACAATTGAAAGATCGATACGGAAAAGACACGCTATACGAAATGGTAGCACAAGATGTTATTACTAAAAAATATAAAGTATCTGATGATGCGGTAGATAAAGAAGTAGAAAAAGCAAAAGATCAATATGGAGAACAATTCAAAGCAACACTAGAAAATAATCGTTTAAAAGATGAAGAAGATTTCAAAAATCAAATTAAATTCAAACTTGCATTGAATGAAGCGATTAAACAAAGCGTTACAGAAAAAGATGTGAAAGACCACTATAAACCAGAAATTAAAGCTAGTCACATTTTAGTAAGTAACGAAAATGAAGCGAAAGAGATAAAGAAGAAATTAGATACCGGCACTTCATTTGAAGAATTAGCAAAACAAGAATCTCAAGATTTAGCATCAAAAGATAATGGCGGAGACCTCGGATACTTCGGGGCAGGAAAAATGACACCTGAATTTGAAAAAGCTGCCTACAAATTAAAGCCCGGCCAAATTAGCAATCCCGTAAAATCACCAAACGGCTATCACATTATTAAACTAACTGATAAAAAAGATTTACAACCTTACGATAAAGTGAAAGACTCTATACGTAAAGACTTAGAAGAAGAACGTCTTGCCGACCCTTCCTTCGGTCAAAAATTATTACAAGATGAATTAAAAAAGGCGGATATTAAAATAAACGATAGTGACTTGAAAGATACATTTTCTCATCTTTTTGGGAAAGAGAACTAAAATAAAGCACGATCTTATTTTTTCAAATAAGGTCGTGCTTTTTAATCTTTCATCAATATTTCCAACTTTTTCTTCAGACTTTTATAATGCCAATTGATGTGATCTAGTTCTATCTCTACTTCAATTAATATATCTAACTGCCCCTATTTCACGTTCTTTCTCGGAGGATAATACGGAACGACGTTTTATTAATTGTTCCAGTACATTATCTTGCACTTTCATACCTCCCTTAATTCGATGCTTATACCTCTTTCTCTAACAAATTATATGCATTTCACAATTAACCACGGATACCACAATATTTCTTCTGCCTCAATTTCCTCATCATCAATTAAATGGATAATCAGCTTTGCATCTTCATACTTATCAACAAGTGATAAGTCATTTAATTTCTTACCAAACGCTTCAAAGTCCTCTTGTAAATTGTTATGAATAAAAGAATAAAAATTATTGTTACTAAAACCACATATATCAAATCCTAATATTTCATCATTTTTAACATCAGCAGGTAATGAGCTTTCGAGAAAGTCATATATAGAAACTTTAAAGTCATTTTCTTCCCGCTCATTCATTAAAAAATCCGTCCGATACTCTTCTGAAAGATGCAAACTAATAATCTCCAGATTTTCTATCCCTTTTAAATAATTTCGCTTAAAGAATCTCGCATCTTCTAAATTTTTAAAAGTATTCGGCCACGAGAACTTTTCTTCTTCCATTAGTGTATCTAAAAAAGATTGTCCACTTTCATGTTCCTCTTTACTAATCTTCAACCTTCCATTTATCATCTGAGCAATAGGATCATTTTTATTTGAATTACACCAAGGGAAAAACCAATAATCTGGAAATGTAGGCCGAATCCCATTACATATCGTTAAAATCGTTTGTGATAGTCCCTCAATATTGCATTCTTTATAGATAAGTTCCCTATCGTAGGAAATTATGAGGTATCCAGCGTTATAAACTTTCATATGCATATCTCCTTTTCAAAGGGTTACTAAACACTCATTACAAATGTGGAATCCTCATACTTCCGGTTAGCTATACAGTTTCTACTTTACGGATGCTCTCTAGTTTCTTTATACTCATCAATAATATATCCTGAATAAGCAGTAGCCTGCCTCTCATATCCAATTCTCGTTAGTTTTATATCATTAATCCATTGGAAATAATGCGTTAGCTCATGCGCAATAGTAACCAGATAGCATCCTAAAGCGTTATCTTTTCCATTTTTCTGCACCGTATCATAATAATCCCCTGTCGAAATACGAATATACGGCTCATCATTTCGATCAAATGGCCCAAAGAAAGTACCATAGACTAACTCTCCATCCATTGCCTTTATTTTATATGAAGTTTTCACATAAATAGGTACTCTAATTGGGAAAAAGTATTCTTGGCGCAACCATTTACAAAATTCCTTAATGGCTCTTCTTACTTCAGGATCAACATCTGTATCAAATTTCAATCGTAATCCAGTACGGTGACTCTCCTCTTCTAAATTATAATATTCTTCCCAATTCGTCAGCGTCCAAATATGCATATTATCAGCCTCATTACTTCATATTTCCTAAAGAATGAAGGTTCATTTCGATTATTTGATTGGCTCTCCTAATTTTTCACCATTTTTAGTTTAAATGCTAAAACTATCCTACCTTCTAAAAACTATAGAATAGTTAATCCTATAACTTTTTGATGTTATAACATACCTCTTCTATACTTTTTACATCCGCTTCAAATGATACTTCATACTCCCATTTTTCACTCTTTAAATCATTTTTAGAAAAAATAAAGTATACGAAAAATCGATTTCTTTTGAGCTTCACTTTAAGATCCATTTCCTCTTCATCGGCACTCAATACAGCTTCCTTAATTTCTTTTCGTAGTAATGCTTCTAGTTTTTTACCAAATCCAATTATTTCACTCATCAAAAACATTGGCCCTTTATACTCATAATGGACATTATTTGAGGATACAGCTAAGAAATTCAGTTGTAAATCACGTAAATACAACTCATCATCATTTGGATACAAAGATCCAAATGATGCAATGGTTATCTTTTTTTCGCCCCCTAAAAATACCATCTCAAGTTCTTTTCTTCTTTCCACCATATGACCTTCTTCCATTGCTTATCCTTCTGTGAACAATACTTTAGAGTAATAGCATCATATTCGTAACTTGCGATCACATTTCCTTCTCCATCTGTTTCGTATAACGGATTACTTTGTATCAAAAAAGTGCATCCCAAAATTAAACTACCTGTTTAATTTTGAGATGCACTGAATCTATAAAACTTTATTTTTCTTTTTCAAAAATAAAAGCTGATATTCCATTCATCATTAAAAATGAATATTATCAATGAATTAATTTTATAATCTCAGAACGACATGTATAAAGTATTATTACTTTCAATATTTACATAATCATCCCTTTATTACAGAGCAGCATAGTTTTCAACTAAAGCTTTCCTATACCTTTTTCCTCCATCGCGAAAAATTTCTTTATGGTACTCCTCCGTTTCAATAAGAAAATCAGAAAGAGGCTGCCATATCTTTGTATCAATCATCTGATCCCTATAAATATCTTTTTCACTAATTAGCACTGCTACTTCGTTATGAACATCAATCACCAATAACACCTTTCCAGAAGAAAATAGTATATAAAGTACATAATGATCACGCAGTGATAATCCGAACTCTTTTCCATCCTTTTCTTCCCGCCATGTGACTATGTCCCAATAGTCTTCTGATGATATATTTACATCAAATTTTGCTGCCTTTTTTACATCTTCATCATAATATCCGCTTTTAGTAAAAAATAGAAAGGTTCGATATCGAAAAGTTTGTTTTGTACATATATATGCCGTACGCTCTCCTAAAACTTCACCTATTTGTTTTAACGAATCAAGAAATTCATCTTCATCAAATTCATAGTCACTAAATAACAATACATATTTATCAAGATCACCTCTGACTACATACTCTGGTAAACTTTTTTCCATATCTACCATCTCGGCAATTCTTTTATAAACAAAATTATACTCTTTCTCGGTAAGTTGAAATAAGTTATCTATTTTTCTCAACCTTTTTCCCCTTTCCCTTTAACCTAAATTTAATAACATCTTTCTTTTTCTTCGCCCCTCTTGGATAATAGTCAGCAGTATTTAAACCATCACTAGATCCATTGCGAGTAGTTATTTTCCTTCCATTTTTAGTGAAATTCCTAATTTGTAAACCTTTTTGGTAAAATGTTTCTTGATTCCATCCCGCTTTGTCCAATCTATTGTGTAATTGGCGCAGACTTATATTTTCCTGAAAATTAGGCTTGGATTTCCTAGCCGTAACATTAGTAAACTTAAGCTTTGTACCATATTTAAATGTATTATATGCTAATTTTGCACCTTTATAAGCTGCCCCACCAACTAATCCGGTACCAACAGCTACTGCAGCTGCTTTCCAGCCATTCTTTTTATACGCTTGATACCCATCATAAGCTGCGAATCCTGCATTGAATACCATCCATGCTAAATGTCCATCTGGATCTGTCATCATCACCGGATTATTATCACCATACGTATACCCATTCATTGTAACCGGATCATCCTCATCACCTGGATCCGGATCCACTGATAAGAACACACCATGATCTGGATTATAATAACGCGCCATCAGATAATACATGCCAATCTCTTTATCATACATGTATCCCGCATATCCAAACGGATTATATTATCTGCTGCGATACCTTTCGTATCACTTTTTAATACGTTGCCCCATGTATCATACTCATACGTGGCTACAACTTCTTTATTTTGATTTGCCATCGCAACGACATCACTGTGACATATATAAAGAAAGAAGAGCCTATATTCGCTCTTCCTTCCACAAATCATTTCTCTATTGATTCTTCATCCTCTTCTACATCATATGATAGATCTTCATTTGCTTCATTCATACACACATTTAACAAATGAATCTTTCTAACCACTAATTTTTCTGGTGATATATTAATAGCCTCTAAAAGCAAACTGAATATACATGTAAGTACCAACACCATAAATAACAAAAGCAACTATAGTAATTAGCCAATTTTCACGAGTTTTTTGTACATACTTCGAGCATGCCCAAATAAGAAGTAAAATAATTAATTGAATTACAATCACTTTTGAGACAGCAATTATAGTAGTTTCCGTAACAAATATTACCCATGCCCCGAACAACATACGGATACCAAAAATAATCGTCCCAATACGTGTTTCAGTATATTGTTTATTTATATTTATAAAAAATATATCTTGCAACATAACAGTTAATGTTAATACAGCTACTAAAGCCAGGATAGAAGCACCTTCCAAAATTTCTATAAACACTTTTAGTCTCCCTTCATTAACGTCTTCCTACTGCATTCGAAATCTTCATAAGTTTCGCTGTCGTTGAATTTTTAAATGCTTTTTCCCTTTGTTTTTTCGCCCTTTTCATTCCATCAAGTCTAGCACCTGGGTTCCTTTTAATCTGTTTTATAGGATTCTTCTTAAAACGTTCGATATTGGATTTTACTTGTCTAACTATTGGCTTATACCCTTTTTGAACCACTCTTTTTCCAACATTAAAGTGAGAAAGATATCCAAATGTTCGTCCTATCCCACCAAACAATACACCTTTAGCTGCTCCATATCCCGCTGCTTTAAGTCCACCCTTCCATGTATAGCCTTTATTTCTGTTTTTATACAGATACTTCCCTACTTCCCAAGCAGCGCCTGCTGCAGCACTACCAATCCACCAAGCAACATGCCCATCCGGATCCACCATCATCACCGGATTATTATCACCATACGTATACCCATTCATTGTAACCGGATCATCCTCATCACCCGGATCAGGATCCACCGATAAGAACACACCATGCTCTGGGTTATAGTATCTCGCAATCAAGTAATACATACTAATTTCTTTATCATACATGTATCCCGCATACCCAAACGGATTGTCTGCTGCGATACCTTTTGCGTCGCTCTTTAGTACGTTACCCCACGAATCATATTCATACGTTGCGACAACTTCTCTATTTTGATCTGTCATCGCAACTACGTCACCACGAGGGTTATAGTATAACGCTTCTTCTTATGATTTTATAATCAACAAAAATTAATGTATCCAAAAAGAGAGAAGAGTCTACATCACATCAGCTCTTCCCTCTTTCAATTACTTCTCTGTTTATTATTCTGCTTTCATTTCTTCTGCATCATATAGCAAACATTCATTTTCCAATTCAAATAACGAACTTACCATCCATTTTTCATAAATTTTCTTCTATATAATTTTTAGCTACCTCATTGTTTGGGTCATCTTTTAATATATCCTTTGCCCAATTCATAGCTGCTTTTTCTTCAAAAACATCATCTGGAACATTAGCAAAAAACAATAAAAACTCCCTATATTGCATATCATTAGGCTCCAATTCGATACACTTCTTTGCATGATAAAAAGCAGCTAGATATGCCCCCTCTAAATGACATAGTGGATGACATAAAATTTCTGATGCTAGTGCATGTAATCTAGCATCATTTCGACTCTCTAAATAACTAGTCAAGAAAGTGTATACAATAATATTGGGTTCATTAAAAGACCATTCTATTAAAAAATCCTCTAATTCCTCAATACTTATTTTATTTGCATGTGCTATCGCATTTCCAATGTCTCCTCGATAAATTGCATTTTTTAACAAATTATTCATTATTTTATCCACCCATTTGATATATATATCTTCCTGTTCTTCTTAACATACGTAACCGTTACCTGTTGCCCTTTCAAATTTCACTAACGCTTTTACAATTCATCTTCTACATAAAATACTACATTTTGAAAATTGCTTTTAAATTTCTCTATGTTATAGTCATCATCACTTGCAAACATTAAAATTGAAGTATCAAAAAAACCAAACTCCATTACTGATCCTGGCAACGTTAAATTGTACTCATCTTTCCAATACTCTCTGTTTTCTAAAATAATTGGAGTGTCTGGAATATTTTCAAGGAGTTTTTCATTTCCTTTCTCCACAGCAATCACCACTCCAAATATAAGTAAAACTTTATACTCTTTCAAAAAGCTATAAAGATCTTCACCTGAAATATAAAATTTTTCTTGCTCAAATATGGTATCCATCACTTCCACTCCGCCTTTATATACATGCGGCACCATATCTGCAAATATCCAATCATACTTGCTCATGTCCTCAAATATAAATGAGAGCATTTCGTTTATATATCCTGAATCATCTGCTACATAAAATCTCATAGTATCACCACTTCTTTCTTAAAGGATACCACGTAGTATGCTGTGATTTTCCATTTCTCCATTTAAAATAATGTTTGTGAGGAACTACAGGGTGTTTCTTAGCATTTCCATGATTACTATAATCTATATCTTTTATAGCTCTACCCCGGTGATCATAATATCGCTTTTTATCTAACTTTCCATTTTTAAAGTGATATGTCACACTATTTTTCTTTGCACCATCTGTTGGTATTTTCCGCTGATCAAATACTACCTTTCTCTTCGGCGCCCCAATTTTCCCTTTATATTTCACTGTTTGCTTTACAGCACGCTTAGCCAATTGTTTACCTACAAAACGTCCTACATGTGGAGCAGCCATTCTAGCCCCATGTATAGCAAGTGGAACAAACCACGCTAAATGCCCATCCGGATCCACCATCATCACCGGATTATTATCACCATACGTATACCCATTCATTGTAACCGGATCATCCTCATCACCCGGATCAGGATCCACCGATAAGAACACACCATGATCTGGATTATAATAGCGCGCCATCAGATAATACGTGCCAATTTCTTTATCATACATGTATCCCGCATATCCAAATGGATTATCTGCTGCGATACCTTTCGTATCACTCTTTAACACATTACCCCATGCATCATATTCATACGTTGCAACAACTTCTCTATTTTGATCTGTCATCGCAACTACATCACCACGAGGGTTATAGTGGTAGTATACTGTTTGTCCTTGCGATTTCATTGCTAGACGTGTACCACTTGTAGAATATACATATTGACGAAGTACAGTTCCACTTCCATCTGTTTCATACAATGGATTGATACTATCTCCATCGTAGAAATAACGTGTTACCTGACCATTTACATTCTTTTCAATACGACGATTATCCTCATCATACTTATAAGTTGCAAATGCATCGCTCTCACCTTGTTTTGTGATAGCTACAATCTGGTCATCTTCATTCCACGTATATTTGTACTTCCCGTCAGATGTACGATTGCCATTCGTATCATACGTTAACGATTCGTTCCCGAATTTTACAAGCTGATTTCCTTCATTGAATGTTGCCGCTATAGACTTTGTTTCTTTTCCGTTCTCTACAACTTTCACACTTGTACGGTTTCCAAATCCATCGTATGTGTAAGATTTACTTGTTCCGTTTGGTAATGCCTCGTTTAATAGTTGGTTAATCGTGTCATATACAAAGTTTGTTTCTGTTACTTTCCCGCCCGCACCTTCATGTTTAATCTTCGTACGGTTACCCGCTTGGTCATATTCATAGCGTTCAGAAAGAAGAATACTGTTCGATGTACCTACTACTAAATCTTTAATTTTGTTCGTGTGATCATAGTTAAAGGTAGAACCTGAACCATTTCCGGCTGTATACGTACGAACATTTCCTTGATCATCATAATCAAATCGATACGTTTGAGAACCATCTGTCACACGTATGTTTTGATCTAACGTGTTGTAGTCATATGATACTTTATTTGTGTATCCGCCTTGCGTTACTGTTTGTTCTTTTAATTTTTCTGTCTTACTATTTGCTTTGTCGTGATATGCCCAGTCAATTTTTCCGCCTCGGCTATCCGTTGCACTTGTGACGCGGTCTGCCATATCATATGTTTTTGTGCGTTCTACACCGTTGACAAGGTCTTTTACTTTTGTAACTTGTCCATTCGCATCACGTTCGAATGTAAATGAATCTTTTCCATTTCGCTTTTCACCAATCGCGCGGTCTGCTGAATCATAAACAGATTCTAAAATTGAGCCGTTTGGCATTTTTGTCTGAGTTTTGTTTGCATTCTCATCATACGTATGTTCAATACGACGGTTTAACGCATCAATATAGACTGTATTTTTATTATCTCCATCATATTCGTATTTGTGTGTTTGTGTCTTTCCACCAAACATGACAGATTTCTCTGTTGTATTTCCATTATGATCATAAAGATAGCTTACAGAGGTACCATTCTTTAATGTAACATTTGTTAATAGATTATCTTTGTTGTAATCATATAATTTTGTATTTCCTTTTTCATCTGTCTCGCTCTTTTTATTTCCTGATGCATCGTATGCGAAGGTATTTTTTTGCCCCTCTTCATCATACGCTGCGATGACATTTCCATCGTTGTCATACTCGTTTTTAATGAGCGCATTTCCTTCTAGTAAACGAACATCATCAAACCATACTTTTCCTTTATTATTGTTTCTAAATAACAGATATACTTGAATCTGCTTAATTGGTTTCTTAGCTGGAATGACAACCGCACTACGGTTCCAATCATTTGTACCGCTTGGGAATTTTGCTTGATAATTTTCACCGCTACCATCTTGATAGTAAACATCTGCCCAAATTGAATAGTCTCGTGATAGTTTATCTGGCGCATCATTCTCTACATTTTCAGATTTAGACATTCCTGTTAACGTGATTGGTTCTGCTTTTTTCTGATTTAAATTTACATGATTGCCATATCCTACATTTGAATCATTCATATAAGGTTTCGGTAATGTGAAGACGTTTTCTTTTTTCTCATCTTGGAAGTCGATTGAACCATCTTCCTGTATATTTGGTGTTAAATCTGTTTGTAATGCAAACGTAAAAATATGATGTCCTGTATACTCACGTAATACAAAGTCTTCTTTTACATTTTCATTAAACGTCGTACTCTTTAAATCAATATTTGGGAAAATTCCTTTATACCATACTGTATTATTTTCATGTGTTGCGGTTACTGGTGATGGCTTCACTTCACCTTTTTCACCATTTGCACTCATTAATTTGTACTGAATCGTATGATCTTTTACTTTAAATTGAACGTACTTTCCGTCTTGCGCTGTTTTCTCGAACTCTGGTTCTAACTTTGTATTTTCCGTTACAATTTTTTCGTTTGGTGCTTCTACTAATTTTGGTGAAACCTCTTCTAGCTTTCCATCTTTCTCTGTATGGATTGGTTCCATATATACCTTCTTTGTAAACGTACCATCATTGTTATCGAAAACCTTTTCTGTTTCTGTTCTTTCTTCCACAACCTCAATTGGATTTGCCTTTGCCTTATCCTTCTTTAACTGATTTGGATGTGGAGGGGGTATTTCTTTCTCTTCTCTCTTCTCTACTGCTGGACTTTGTTCTGAATTTGGAGATGGTGTAAACGGTGGTGCCGTTTCCGCCAATCCATTCAGCGGTATAGGGGTAACAATTAATGCAACTACCATAAGCTGTATTAAGTACCTATACCATTTTTTCTTAACTTGCTTCTTTTCCATACATTCACCTCTTTTTTTAAATAATCCCCAACACTTCGAATAATATCAAGAAAATATCGAATTTTTAATTAATTTGTCTTTTTTTACAAAAAAATGAAATAAAAAAAGACCTATTTTCCTCCTAACAAACTAGAGAAAAATAGATCTTTTTCATTCACTTTATTTTTTAAAGTAAGTCCAGCCTTCTTCTTGGTAAATTTTTTCTTCTTTCATCAATTTACCAAGTGCACGCTTAAATGCAGCCTTACTCATATTGAAACGTTCTTTAATGTCTTCTGGGTTGCTCTTATCCCAAAACGGCATCGCTCCGCCTCGTTCTTCGATATATGCATAAAGTACTGCTGCATCATCTTCCATTCCTTCTTCTTTACGAGGAAGAAGTGAAATGTTGATTGTACCGTCATCTTTCACGTCAATAATACGGCCTGTTACGCGCTCACCGATGCGGACTTGTTCTTTTCTTTCTGTATGGTGTAAGAAAGCACGGAAATGCTCGTCAGTTAGTATGAATGAACCAACTTGAAGTGAGCGATACACACGTCCATTTACGTTTTTATTACGCATAGATGGCGTTGCATCTACGATAATTTCTTGCATATCACTGTCTCTTGCCGGAAGAGCAATTAAACGATCACGATTCGTTAATTTTAACGTACAATATAATTCGTCGCCTTCCTGAGGCCATACTGGCATATAAATTGGGAACTCATCAAGTGGAATTAGTATATCTTTTGATACACCAATATCAACAAACACACCTAAACTAGGAATAACTTCTACAACCTTTACCCAATTCCAATCATGTGTTGTAATAATTGGTTCCTTCATTGTTGCTGAAATACGATTTTGGTGATCAAGGTATAAGAATACATCAATCGTATCGCCTTCTGCAATTTCTCCAGCTAATTCGTTTTTATGTAGGAAGATTTCTTCCTCTTCGTTTCCAACCATATATCCGATTTCCGTTTCGCGTAAAACAGTTACCTGTTCAATCGATCCTAATTGCAAATACATATTTTTTAATTCCCTTCTATATATATAAAATTATCTTTTTTATCATTCCAAACAAAAGTTAATTATAACACGATTTTTCCTTTATTTGTCCAACTGCCCAAAATTCACTATAATTAAATAAAGACTGTATCTATAGGACTATATTCCCCTACGGATGATCCGTCAAAACACTTAAGTTGCAACACTCTATCTAATCGATGTATTTTCCGCTATACTTTAATATGTATATTACATAGCCTATTTAGGTGCATGAAAAGATAGAAATTTATTTGGAGGTGCTAACTATGGCAAAAGAGAGTTCTTTTGACATCGTTTCGAAAGTAGAATTACCTGAAGTAACAAACGCAATTAACATCGCATTAAAGGAAATCCAAAACCGATATGACTTTAAAGGTAGTAAAAGTGATATTAAATTAGAAAAAGAAGTACTTGTTTTAACTTCTGATGACGAGTTCAAATTAGACCAAGTAAAAGACGTTCTAATTTCTAAACTTGTAAAACGTAACGTTCCAATTAAAAACTTGGACTACGGAAAAGTTGAAACTGCATCTGGTAATACTGTTCGCCAACGCGCAACTCTGCAACAAGGTATCGATAAAGATAACGCGAAAAAAATTAACAACATCATTAAAGAAATGAAATTAAAAGTAAAAACACAAGTACAAGATGACCAAGTACGCGTAACAGCGAAAAGCCGTGATGACTTACAAGCAGTAATCGCAGCCGTTCGCAGCGTCGACTTACCAATCGACGTACAGTTCATTAACTACCGCTAAGAAAAAAAGATCCTCTATCTATACAGAGGATCTTTTCTTTTTAACCGCAATTAAAAAAGCAATAAATAATACGTTCACACCGACTATTAAGGAGATAAACAACCAATTCACACCTGTTTCTTCGCTAACTTTATACACATTCGACTCTTCGCGCTTTAAAACAAGATAAAACTTTCCGTTTTCTTCTCTTATAATTTCGTCTTCTAACAATCCTCTTAACTCTTGTTTTTCACCAATTGCACTTACAGGTAAGGAAACCTTTTTCGTCTCTTTCGTATTATTAATCGCTACTAGTGTTACTTCATCTTTATACTTTCGTTTTAATATACTCATTCCATCTTTATCATATAGAAGTTCAAACGTACCACGTCGTAAAGATGGTCTCGCTCGTCTAAGTTCACCTAGCTTCGTTATGTGCTGCATAAACTTTTCATCAGATTTGAAATCCATTAATCGTCTATTATCTGGAGCATCTCCCCCATCTAATGCGATTTCAGTTCCGTAATAAAAATTCGGTATCCCCGGGGATGTTAATAAGTAAGTGATCGCTAGTTTTAAACGAGACGGCGGGTAATACATATTTTCTTTTGCAATACGTGCAAATCGCTTTGTTTCTTGATTATCTAAAAACGTAGCGAATTCCTCTTCTTTTCCACTCACATCATATAAAGGTTTCACAGACATATCTGCTTTTGAAAATGACTCTACTATTTTTTTATAGTACTCATTATCTTCCTTTGTCATAATGTGAAAATCTTTCTTTACCTTCTGCAAATCCTTTTGCACTTCATCCCAAAAAGCACGCGGCTTTTTTTCACTATGTATCACATAACTTCCGTCTAAATCGACTTCTTTTATCCACCATTTCATCGAGTCTATTAATTGTTGTTCATTTTCTTCATACGGAAATTGAAAGACAACTTTCATTCCTTTTTTATGAGCCTCATTTACAAGTTCTTTCACATCATTTTCTGTTCCGAAATGTTCATTTACTTTTCGAAAATTCCGAACGCTTAATCCATCATACTTTTCACTTTCAAAAAGCGGCGAAAGCATAATAGTAGTAAATCCCATTTCTTTTATGTAGTCCAATCTTTTTATAATCCCACGTATATCTCCGCCCTGATACCCTTCTAAATTACCAACGTCTAACTGTTTGTCATTTTTCGATTCTCCGTTATTAAAGCGATCAATCATAATGGAATATATAACTTCATCTCGCCATTCCCTTTTTTCTTCCGCAAAAGTATGTACTGGTACAAACAAAATAACAGCTAAACAAAAACAAATGAATAGTTCCTTAGTCCATATTTTTTTCACACGCATCCCCCAAACTTCCAATTGTAAGAATATTATACCAATTTTTAGAGCAAATCGCATACGTTGATTTTATCCCCCAAAAATACATCATGTTAGGTTTTCTAACATCATCTAAAAAGTTTTCTGAATTTTTAGTTGATTTTTCTTTTTATTTCGAATATGATATGAAACATAACATATAGATGTTATTTTTTCTAACATCATAGGAGGAGAGAGAATGAATACGGGAGATACAGTTTTTATTTTTGTAACGACAGTAATGGTCATGTTGATGACACCAGGATTGGCACTTTTTTATGGGGGTATGGTTCGCAGTAAAAACGTACTCAGCACGACAATGCACAGTTATAGCGCAATGGCTATCGTTTCGATTCAATGGATTGTTATCGGTTATTCTTTATCATTCGGGCCAGATTGGCACGGACTTATCGGCAATCTCGATTGGTTCGGTCTAAACGGAGTTACCTACGCACCAAACCCAGACTACTCATCTACTATTCCTCACAATTTATTTATGATGTTCCAACTCATGTTCGCTATTTTAACTCCCGCTTTAATTTCAGGGGCATTCGCCGAAAGAATGCGATTTTCTGCCTTTCTTATTTTTATCCTTCTTTGGACAACAATCGTTTACAATCCTGTCGCTCATTGGGTATGGGGCGTTGGCGGATGGCTGAGAGAACTCGGCGCGTTAGACTTCGCTGGTGGTAATGTCGTTCATATCACATCTGGCGTTGCTGGTCTTGTATTAGCTATTTTTCTTGGAAAACGAAAAAACATAAGCGGCACCTCCCCTCATCATTTACCATTTACAATGTTAGGCGCAGGCTTACTCTGGTTCGGCTGGTTCGGTTTCAACGTCGGTAGTGCATTATCTTTAAATGACGTAGCTTTAACTGCATTTATTAATACAAATATAGCCGCCGCTGCCTCAGCTCTAACTTGGATGCTTTCTGAATGGTTCTTCCAATCAAAACCGACTGCGATGGGAGCTGCTTCCGGGGTTGTTTCTGGTTTAGTCGCAATTACGCCGGCTTGTGGATTCGTTACACCTTTCTCCGCTCTTCTTATCGGAGCAATTGGCGGTATATTATGCTTCGGAGCTGTCTTCTTCTTAAAAAACAAATTCGGATACGACGATACACTCGATGCATTTGGATGCCACGGCATTGGAGGAACTTGGGGCGGTATTGCAACTGGACTATTTGCTACTACTACTATAAATAGCGATGGCGCTAACGGATTATTTTACGGAAACGCATCTCTCCTTTTCAAACAACTTGTAGCAATCGGCGCAACATATGCATTCACAATCATAATGACGTACGCCATCATTAAAGCCATTAACTTCTTCCTCCCTGTTCGCGTCGATGAGCACGAAGAACAAATGGGGCTTGATATTTCGATGCACGGGGAGAAAGCTTATGAGTATACTGAGCGAGTGAACTAAAAAAAGAGAGGCAATCTATTGGTAGTAGATTGCCTCTCTTTTTATTGTACAGGGCGGCAGCATACCCCATCCAGTATTTACGTGAATATATCAGCGATTCTTTCAATATATCGATTTACCAATAAATTTCGACATAACGAAACCGAAAAATACCCCTGCATAAGTTACGAATCACCGTATTTACTTTTATTCAAACTTAATATAATAAGAAACGCAATCGCTATTACAGCTAAAAAGCGAACTGGATTAAACGGTGTTCCTACCGTTTCATTAAAACGATGATAAATGAAAGGGATCATTTCAAGAACCATTAGCCCCATCGCAATTTTAAATGTCTCAGCCATCGCTTTATTTTTTATAAACGTAGCACGTTCATCACCTTGTTTTCCAATCGCTATAAACATTTTTATAATAGCAAACACTACAAATAAAAAGACACTTAATGCAATAATAAAAATCAAAACATCCATCAAAATACACCCCTTATATGTAAAATTCATTTGACAAGAGTATAACATTTTTTACATTTGGTGTAAAATATCTTTTACATAAAAAGACGACCGAAAATTCTTCCAGTCGTCTTTTCCTATTTACTTCGGAACATTCCCTACATACTGCGTAATATCAACATTTAACGCCCCTGCTAAACGCATTCCGTAGTCATGATCTGCGCGGAAGAAGTTGCAAATAGCTAGTAATTTCGTTTGCTCATTTACGCCTTTTAAGTCGTTTGTTAAGTTCGCAATTAAGTTGTCTTGCTCTTCTTTAGAGAATGAACGGTAACGCTCACCCGCTTGTTTGAAGTCATTTGGTTTTTCAATTTTTTCACGAGATACGTAGCCTTCTACTTTCATAGTTGAATCGCGGTAAGCTGGATCCTCAACTGGATTTTCAGTATGACGGCTCGGTTCGTAGTTTATTGTAGATGGGTTTTGATCCACTTGCATCGCACCATCACGTTGTTGATTACGAACAGCAGCGTATGGGCAGTTTACAGGAATTTGTAAATAGTTTGCACCAAGGCGATAACGCTGCGTATCTGGGTAAGAGAATAAACGACCTTGTAATAATTTATCTTCAGATGGTTCAATACCATTTACAGTTGCACTTGGAGTAAACGCCGCTTGTTCTACTTCCGCAAAGAAGTTTTTCGGGTTACGATTTAACGTCATTGTCCCTACTTCAATTAATGGGAAGCGATCTTCTGGCCATACTTTCGTCGGATCTAGTGGATCGAAATCTAAAGAATCCGTTTCATCTAGTTGCATTACTTGTACGTGTAAATCCCATTTCGGATAGTTTCCTTTTTCGATTGCATCGAATAAATCACGAGTTGCATGATTGAAGTCTTTACCTTGCACTTGCTCGACTTCTTTTGCACTTAAGTTACGTACACCTTGCTGTGGCTTCCAATGATACTTAATGTAAACGATTTTACCTTCTGCATTAATCCATTTAAATGAATGTACGCCGAAACCTTCCATTTCACGGTAGTTTGCCGGTGTACCATAATCAGAAAATACCCACGTCATCATATGTGTAGATTCTGGAGTTAACGTCATGAAATCCCAGTAACGATCTGGCGTTTGAACATTTGTATCAGGTGCTGGCTTTAAAGAATGCACCATGTCAGGGAATTTAATTGCGTCACGAATGAAGAAAACTGGTAAGTGGTTACCTACGACATCGTAGTTTCCTTCTTCTGTATAAAATTTAACAGCGAACCCACGCGGATCACGAGCTGTCTCTGGAGAACCTTGACCATGAATAACCGTTGAGAAACGAACGAATACAGGTGTTTCAGTTCCTTCATTTTGTAAAAACGCTGCTTTCGTATATTGCTTCATGCTGTTTTTCGTTACGAATACACCGTGAGCACCTGCACCACGTGCATGCACAACACGCTCAGGAATACGTTCACGATCAAAGTGAGCAAGTTTTTCTACTAAATGATAGTCTTCTAACAATACCGGTCCACGGCGACCAGCTGTACGAGAGTTTTGGTTATCTCCAACTGGAGCACCTTGGTTTGTTGTTAAGCGCTTATTTGGATTCATCAAGGGTGATCCTCCTCTTTTCTTCATAGTAATTATTATTTATTTAAAATTATTATAAACTAATTATTATTCAAAATTAAATCCTTGTCAACTATTTCCTTCATTTTTTTGGAAGCAATTTCAGCTAAACAATCAATAAATACAGATTGTGAATTGGGCATATTTAGTCTAAAATATGCGGCATTTAATTCATCAGTTACAACTTTACATTCATAATCGGTGTCATATAAAGTGAAACTTTAATCAGTGGGGGGTGTTCATCCCACACTGATTATTAGTTGAACCAATCGGGCATTTACGGGCAGTTGATCTCCCACCTAACTTCCTTGCTCCAGCTGAATTTTGAGGTGGCAGTTTTACTGCCCACAAATAGCGGGATAAAACTCCTAAATCGAGCAATGTGTTTTAAACCTAAGTAACAAACAAATTCATACTCTGTAAACATTTTATTCATTGAATCTGTTAATTTATGCGCCTGCTCTTTCATTATTTTCCCAAGCGGTGAAATTCCACCAATCGCTTTATACCGTCCGATTAAATTTTGGAGCGCTTCTTCAGATGGCTTACGGCCATGACGAATGTGAGTATAATAAGCTTCTACATCATCTAATGACTCCGGTGTTCCATATGCCATTACAAGCAAACCTATTTTCTTCTTCGTCATCTATATAGCACCTCAATTTTGGAAATGAGAATCTTTTTCAAGAACATTTGTTTCCAATTATAACAAGCAATAATAAGTACGTCAAAATAATAATTCTAAATAAGTATTATTTCTAATATGATTTCGAATTTTATATGACAATTTATTTAAGAAAAAGAGCGGCTCACATAAATATAAGCCGCTCTTTCCCTATTCCTTAATATTTACCCCATACTCTTTAAACCAAACATGAATTTGCGCTAAATGAGCTAAAAGCTGCGGCCCAGTCATTAATTGACCAAACCATGGTTTTTGAAATGCACTGCCGCCAGACTGGATCAATCCGCTCAATTGCTCCTTATCGAACAATTCATGCAAAATTGAGCCTTTATCCGTTAATAAATCTTGGAGCCATACTGTGACTGCTTTCGTATAGTGCGGGTTATGCGTTTTCGGATACGGACTTTTCTTTCTATACAATATATCATTTGGAAGTAATCCTTCTAAAGCCTTACGCAATAGACCTTTTTCGCGGTTTTTATACATTTTCATTTCCCAAGGAATATTCCACGCATATTCGACAAGTCGGTGGTCCGCAAATGGAACGCGTACTTCTAAGCTTGCCCCCATACTCATACGGTCTTTTCTGTCTAATAATGTTGTCATAAACCATACCATGTTTAAATAAAATAATTGTCGTCTCTTCGCTTCTAATGGGCTTTCTCCCTCTAAAATAGGAACTTCTTGAATGGATTCTTCATAGCGTTGTTGTACATATTGTTGTAAATTTAATTTATTTCTCCATTCTTTCTTCAGAAGTTGTTCACGCGCTTCTGTAGAACGCATCCACGGAAATGCACTTGATTGTAAATCATCTTCTCTATAAAACCACGGATAACCTCCGAATATTTCATCTGCACATTCTCCAGATAGACCGACGACAAAATCTTGTTTTATTTCACGGCAAAACCATAATAATGAAGAATCAATATCTGCCATACCAGGCAAATCGCGAACGAGTACTGCTTCTGTTAAATACTGTGCTAGTTGTTCATTAGAAATGACGCAGCGATGATGAATTGTTTGAAATGTCTCTGTCATTAAATTAATAAATGGTGCATCTGAATTTGGCTGAAACGCATTCGCTTTAAAATATTTGTCGTTATCTTCATAGTCAACAGAATACGTGTGCAATTGACCTTTCCCTGATCTTTCATACTCTTTCGCGGCAATTGCTGTGATAGCACTTGAATCTACACCTCCCGATAAAAAAGTGCATAGTGGTACGTCAGAAACTAATTGTCTCGTAATCGCATCTTGTAATAAAAAACGAGTTTTCTCTACTGTTTCTTCAAATGAATCTTCATGTTTTTTACTTTCTACATTCCAATATCTCCATATGCATAAACCGTCTTTTGAGAACGTCATTGCATGACCCGGACGCAGTTCTTGAATACCAGCATATACACCGTGACCAGGCGTTCTAGATGGTCCGAGGCCAAATATTTCTGACAACCCTTCTAACGTTACTTCCGCCTTCACATCTGGATGCGCTAGTATCGCTTTTAACTCTGAACCAAATAATAATCGTCCGCTATCATATTTATAAAAAAGCGGTTTTACACCTAATCGATCTCTGGCAATAAAGACTCGTTCATTTTTCTCATCCCATACTGCAAACGCATATATACCGTTTAAATGATCGACACATTCTTCTTTCCATTCAATATAAGATGCCAATAGTACTTCTGTATCGGAATGCCCTTTAAATGTATAACCTCTTCTTAATAACTCTTTGCGAATATCTTCTGTATTGTAGAGCTCTCCGTTATAGCAAATCGCATAACTCGTTTCGTCTTTTAAACAAGTCATGGGTTGTTTACCACCTTCAGGATCTACAACGATTAACCGTTTATGCCCAAATGCGACGTTCCCTTTAATCCAAACTTTATTATCATCTGGACCGCGTTTCGCTAGCGTTTCCGCCATCTTCGTCACGATGTCCCTTTCCCCTTCTAATGAGCGTTTATAATCCACCCATCCTGTAATCCCGCACATAAGAATCATCCTTCCTAATCTAATATCTGTTTCTGAACGTGCAGTAATCCCCACCCTATGAGTGCGGATACATAAAAACAACAAACTTGACGATAACTAACTATCCACATATGGAATAGCAGTTTCACAGTGTAAAGCGTGTTTTATTGTATGCCCATCTATCTTTAGGTGTGTCTAGTTATAAAGAACGTACGAACTGTCCATAACAAGAATAACTATTTCTATAAAAGGAGAAATGAACTATGATACAACGCAAACATATTTTGTATAACCAACCGCGTGCTCATACAGTCGGTAATGTAGAATATATAAACAAAGAATGGGTATTCTTTGATGATGAAAATGATGAGGCTTTTCTATTAGAAGATATTGCTGAAGATGGTTTTGAAATTTTATATAACAACAATTGGCTACCAGCTCGTTTTTATGAACAAGACATATTACAAATTGCAAATGAACAACATTCTCTCCAAAACGGGGAAATGATACGAATTCGAAAAAAATTACTTCTTAGCTATAATGAATGGCTTGAGGAATTACCTGACTCTGTCTTTACATTATTAACCGAATCATTGCAATCACTTAATTACTCTTTATATGATTGCATGTATTGTCATAATTATTTATCATTCTTGCCAAAAGAGGAAGCATGCGAAGGAGTAAATATTCTTTTATTTGATAATGAAGAGATGATTTGTACATTGCAGCATCATTTTGTACGCCACTCTTCCTCTAATAAAAATATTTTGCGATTTACGAAAGTAAACGGAGAAGAGTTGCATATTGATGCGACATAAAATAAAAACCACCTTATCTCCCAAATATTTGAGATCATAAGGTGGTTTTATTTTTTATTAGAATACTTGCCAACCAATCGGTAATTTCAGTCCAAGGTAAAATACCGCTACTAGTGCAACAATAAATAATCCCCAAAATGCCCCTGTTGCTTTGTTCTTGCTCATTTTCACAAGAACCATTTCCATTCCAGCGATTACTAATATACCAGCTAGCATTTTCATGCCGTACCACATGTGCATGCTACCTGTTGCCGTCTTCACAATACTCATGTACAACATGAAACCTGTCACAATAATGATAATGTACATAAGGCGAAGCCCCATATGTACACCTTTACCTTTTCTTCCTGCTGAATAAAGTGAATACGCAACGAAGAATAAAATTAATCCTAACGCCCATGCTGTAATATGCATATGTACCATCGTATCCCTGCCTCCTCTTTTTCACACTTTTTCACTCTATATGATAACATGTTCATATATTTTCAGGAAATGTTTCGCTTTTTTATATTTAAATGCTATAATATTTAGAGTATTTACAAACTTCTTGTAATAACAAAAGGGGGAACAATCATGATTCAAACTAAGGATATTATCGAACTTACAGACACATACGGGGCAAATAACTACCATCCACTTCCAATCGTTATTTCTAAAGCAGAAGGCGTTTGGGTAGAAGATCCTGAAGGAAACCGCTATATGGACTTATTAAGTGCATATTCTGCAGTAAACCAAGGTCATCGTCATCCAAAAATCATTAACGCTTTAATTGACCAAGCTAATCGAGTGACGTTAACTTCTCGTGCTTTCCATAGCGATCAATTAGGTCCTTGGTACGAAAAAGTTGCGAAACTAACAAATAAAAATATGGTACTTCCTATGAATACAGGTGCAGAGGCTGTTGAAACTGCAATTAAAACAGCTCGTCGCTGGGCTTATGATGTGAAAAAGGTAGAAGCAAACCGTGCAGAAATCATCGTTTGTGAAGATAACTTCCACGGACGTACAATGGGTGCTGTTTCTATGTCATCAAACGAAGAGTACAAGCGCGGCTTCGGTCCAATGCTTCCTGGCATTATTGTAATTCCTTATGGTGATTTAGAAGCGTTAAAAGCTGCGATTACACCAAATACAGCTGCATTCATTTTAGAGCCAATCCAAGGTGAAGCAGGAATTAACATTCCACCAGCTGGTTTCTTACAAGAAGCTTTTGAAGTATGTAAAAAAGAAAACGTTTTATTCGTAGCAGATGAAATCCAAACAGGCTTAGGCCGTACGGGTAAAGTATTTGCTTGCGACTGGGACAATGTAACTCCTGACATGTACATACTTGGTAAAGCACTTGGCGGCGGCGTATTCCCAATCTCTTGTGTTGCAGCAAACAGCGACATTTTAGGTGTATTCGAGCCTGGTTCTCACGGTTCTACATTCGGTGGTAACCCACTTGCATGTGCTGTTTCTATTGCAGCTCTTGAAGTATTAGAAGAAGAAAAATTAACAGAGCGTTCTCTTCAATTAGGAGAAAAACTAGTTGGGCAATTAAAAGAAATTGATAACCCAATGATTACTGACATTCGCGGTAAAGGTTTATTCATCGGTATCGAATTAAACGAGCCAGCTCGTCCTTACTGTGAACAACTAAAAGCAGCTGGTCTATTATGTAAAGAAACACACGAAAACGTAATTCGTATTGCACCACCTCTAGTAATCTCTGAAGAAGATTTAGAGTGGGCGTTCCAAAAAATTAAAGCTGTACTATCTTAATCATAGTGAGGTTGTCCTAAATATAGGACAACCTCTTTCTTTTTTTAGTAATTTATCGTAAAATAAAATTGAATATTCTGTTTTTTTGTTAAAAAGGGGGTAACTGTATGCTATTGAAATACGGTAAACACATTAATAATTTAGCTACAATTTTTATTTCTATGACATTCATCGGCTTCATATTATCTACAACTTTACTCAGTCATTATTCAACTCCTAATACATTCACACTACTCAAAACATCATTTTGGGCTGCTGTTTTCCTTACAATTATCGGTTTTGGCCGTGAGAGAAGCGCACTTGCAGTTATGCTAATTGGAATTTGTACTTTAGCATTAATCGGATTGTATATTTTCGCCATCATAGATTACTCCGTTAATCCACGCCCATAGAAAAGAGCTATCTTTTCACAAGATAGCTCTTTTTTCATTTCACTATATTTCTTAACGTACCAATTCCCTCTACTGTAATAACAACTTCATCACCAGCATGTAAAAACTTCGGTGGTGTAAAACCTTTACCAACACCAGCTGGTGTCCCTGTTGCAATGATATCTCCTGGCTCTAATGTCATGCCTTTACTTATAGTTGAAATAATTTCTTCTACTGAAAAAATCATTTCTCTCGTATTTGAAGTTTGCCTTACTTCTCCATTTACCACTGTTTCAATGTGTAATGCATTCGGCGTTCTAACCATCGATTTATGAATTAAATACGGTCCCATCGGACAAAATGTATCGAAACTTTTCCCTAGGAAAAATTGTTTATGTTTTCTTTGAATATCTCGAGCAGTTACATCATTTATAACTGTATATCCAAAAACATGATCAAGAGCTTTTTCTATTTTTATTTGTTTCCCTCGCTTACCGATAACGATTGCTAGTTCACCTTCGTAATCAAGTTCATTCGTCGCGTGAGGGTGACCATTAATTTGCTCATCAATTCCAATCACTGTTGTTGGCGCCTTTGTAAAAATCATTATATTTTCAGGGATAGACTCTACTCCGCCCATTTCTACCGCATGCTCACGATAGTTCTTTCCAACACAAAGAATATTTTTTCTCGGCCTTGGAATCGGTGCTAATATTTTCACCTCTGCTAACGGATAATACGCCGATCCCGCATTTTCCTTCGCCCAATTTACAATATCGTACACTTTCTCAAGACATTCGCTTCCTCTTTCAATACACTCTAACATGGTAATTGGGATAGTAACCTTTTCCCCTTTTTGTCTTTGCGCTTCTCTTAAATGTAATACCTTTTCTTCCTCTTCATCCACAATACCTACAAATACTTTTTCTTCTTTCTTCGCCGTTACAAAACGCAACATTTCCACTCTCCATCCTAAAACTCATACCCTATAATTGTATTCGCATCCTTAAGAAAAAAACCTTCTTACACACGCTAATTTTTACAATATTCAACCATTCTTACATTTGTTCCTCATCCGTTATTTGACATAAAATGTAGAAATTATACTTTTTTTAGCGAAGATGTTTCTTTTTTATGGAATTTTTGTATAATATGTACTACATATATACATAAAATTTATTGAGAGATGGAGCCGATTTCAATGTTTGAGCAAGCTATCGAAAAAAAACGCGAAAAAATGATCTATTTTGCTGAACGCTACGGAATGACTTCTCAAAAAACAGTAGATTGTAGCCAGGAATTGGACAGGCTCTTAAATGTTGTTTGGCCTATACATACAGATTGCACACATACTCAAATGTTCGAAACACATACGCAATAACGTATGTGTTTCTTTTATTTCGAAAAAATACACATTTTATTGAAAACGCCCATACAATAGTAGAAAAGAAAATTTTAAAAACGAAAGGTGTTTTGTATGCCAGCTATGGTCGGACATATTCGTATCGTTAACATTGGATCAAGTGGTATTTTTCATATTGGAGATGTATTTGCGATTAGGCCTATTAGTTATTCACGCGCTTTTGCCGGAGCCGGTTCATTTAATGTTGGGGATAACGTCTCTGTCTACAATTATCAAAGCTCAACGACCGTCAATGATTCAGATGTAATTGATCAAGCAATAATTGGTTCGAACTAAAGGGGGCGATTGCATTGAATTTTTATGTGAACCAAAGTATCATCATTAACAGCATTAAAATCGATAGCATTACGACCTCTTCCGTTTTTCAAATTGGAACTGCAGGTAGTATTAAGGCTCTTTCTAAATTCTCAAATTCTGGCGGATTTACAGAACCGCTTCGCCCTTTACATGCGAAAGGACAAATTATTTCCATCAAACCATCAACTAGTTCTTCTTAAGGTATCCTTGTCATAAATATATAGCAGGAATATATTTCCCCTCCCTATTGAAAAGGAGGTTTCACAAATGAATCAAGATATATATACTTACCTACACCAACTTCAACAAGCTCTCCAAATACAGCAGCAAACTATTCTAAACCTTGAAGAGCAAGTTCGCCTACTACAAGAAGAGCTTAATGAGTTAAAAAGTCGTCCCTCCTCTTCTATAGGAAAAGTGGAATATAAATTCGATCAATTAAAAGTAGAAAATTTAAACGGCACTTTAAATATTGGCTTGAATCCATTTTCAACAAAAGGGCAACAAATTGAAGATTTTCAAGTGGATACAGAAACATTAAAAGTAAATCCTGAAACAGAAACAAATCCAGACTTTTATCAAGGTATCCTCCAAGAAATGCATCGCTATTTAGATGAAGAAGCGTATAGTCGAATTCTCCATTTTGAACAAGAAGAGAGAACGCCGCTTGATGAGATGTATCGACAAATGATGGTGGATGACATAAAAAAACAGATGGAACATAGACTTCCATATTATTTATCACAAGTTCAATCGTATGAGGGTATTTCCACAGATCCCGATTATTTACGAGACATCATTATTCAAGCGATGAAACAAGATATTGACAAGGCGTTCCTTTCCTTTATTCAACACATACCGGGCAATTTCCGAAAGGAGTGAGTATGTATGAATTTAAATGTTGTAAACCGCGAGTTAAAAGTAGGCCAGATTAAAATGAACGGGGTTTCTTCTTCCGCATTATTTTTAATTGGAGATGCAAACCTTCTCATCCTTTCTTCTATTCTTGATACGCCATTCGAATCTGTTACAGAGGGACCATTTGTACCATTAGTAACAGATGTCCCTCCGACTCCAGGTTGAGGAGAGGAAAAATTATGCTCCGTCATACTTCAATTGTACAAAATGTTTCTATCGTTTCTATGGGGGTTGCAGCTGTCTTCCAGGCCGGGGATTCTAATCAAATAGAATTAAAAAATAGAGCACTTATCGTTCATCGAGAAATCCCTTGTTATATAAAAGGTGAAGGTCGTTTTGATGCGTTTGAAATCTTTACAGATGAATACATTACAATTCCAAAGCGAACAACAGATGTAAAAATGAATATTGTAAATGAGTGCCCTTTTATTGAAGTAAATGATGTTCACTTGCGAACCCTTTTAAATTCCGCGTGCTTCCAAATCGGCAATGTTGACTATGTTTTTAATAATTCTCGTACGCTACAAATCCGCCAATTTATTACTGATGAACCTTCCTCTAAATAATTCATATAGTAATTAAAAAGCTTAGTAAAGTAGGTGGATGGTATGCCTTCGGTTGTAGGAAATCTCGTCGTTCAAAACAGTAACGGCTCTTTCAACTTAGGAGATTTTTATAACGTGTCTCCGAAAGAAAATACGAAAGCTTATAACGGATCTGGGGCTTCCAATGTCGGATTTGTCGTTAACACTTTTAGCGGCGTTAGTGCAACAAATACATTCGATTCGGACGTTGCAGACCAAGATCAAATTGGAACAGCGTAAAAAAAGCATTAGCTCTTCTTGTATAGAGCTAATGCTTTTCCTTCTGTTTTTTAACACCTTACATATTTACGTTTGAACCCCAGTCTTCCTCTATCAAGTCCTTTATGAATACTTTCGTAAGCGTTTAGAAAACTGCTTTTCTTGTTGTCCCGTTTTAGTTCTACTATGCCTACTTCCTTTGCGGTTTCAACTGCCTTTTCATGTAGCGGCACATATGAAATCCCCACGGTGTTTAGAAAATTATTCATAGCGGATTTCGTTCGTTCTGGCGCATCGTGAATTGTATTTTTCACAACTTCTAGCATATTGGTAATCTTACTTTCGGAAAATTCATGGTCTTTTCGATTCCCTAAAAGCCAGCAGTAGCAACTCCAGCCCGCGGACATTCTTAGCTCGTCACCACTTGCAATCCATTTATCAGCAACGTCTTGTGCAAAATCTGACTCTGATAAAGTTACTGCTACCACATAATCGGACAGCATATAAAAGTACGCCCCATCCATCCAACGATCAAAATCCGATTCTTTCATAGTTTTTGGATCTGCAATAATGCCTGCAAAGTACATCGCATCATAGTTACCTGTAGCATAAAGCTCTTCAGCTAAACTTTGATTGATTTTTATTTTCTTCGCGATTGGTTTCATAGCACCTGTAGCTACGCCAAAAAGTGGCTCCTTTGCACCATTAGATATGTATATTTTTTTAGTTCGTTCCTTGCCGAGAATTTCAAGCTCTTGCATTACTGTTTCAAAATCCATCGTGTTGCACTTCCTTCCTTACTATTATAATCAATTCACTTATATTCTTTATCAAGTTCTCTACACTTCATAAATTCATCTGTTAAAGCGTTTTGTCCATCGATTTAAGATTTTCAAAATGAGATTTCGTTATATGCGTTTATCCAGCTAATTAATACCGATTATATAAACTAATCATTAGTTAAGATGCCACTCCTCGCTAATGATTAGTTTTTCTTTATTTAAATGATAATCCCTTATCTTCTAAAGCCGCTCTCAATTTAGGTAAAGATGCTGGCCCTATACCGTGCAGTTTCAAAATTTCTTTTTCACTATTCTTTGAAAGTTCTGCTTCAGTCGTTATTCCATGGTGCTCTAACGCTCGCCTTGCTGGTGCTGAAAGAAGAGAAAGAAAGCCTTCTTTTGGCTTTCTCTCTTTCTCACAGGTTGGGCAAGTTGGACAATCGCTACTTTTGTAGTACTCGTGTCCTTGATCACAAGTTCTTAACGTCGCCATAATCCATAACCCCTTTCTAAGCTCTATTCGTCAATATTTACAACATGATTTCCATCAAAGAAATATAAACATTTCTCTTTCACAGGATGTTTTAAGCTTTTCTCGAGTGCTTTTGCATATAGTGAAAGCTGTACTTTGTATCGGTCTTCTAAAATTGGTTTCGCTTGATCAAATCCGCCTGGGAACTTTCCTTCAATCGTATCTGTTTTAAAGTCGATTAAAGTAATTCCGTCTTCCTCTTCGATCATGCAGTCGATAACCCCTTGGACAAGTATTGATTCGCCTTTCTTCCCTTGCCAATCTTGATACGCTTCTTCTGCTGAAAGCATCATCGTAAATGGTACTTCGCGCTCAACACTTTTTGCTGCTAATACCCTTTTACCTAAGTCACTGTCAAAGAATGAAATTACCTTTTCAATCGCTATTTCTTCAGCTTGTTCAAATGTTAATAGTTCTTTATTTACCATTCTTGCAATTTGTTCTTGAAGAACTTCAATCGTAATTGGTTTCTTCAAATCTACATGCTGCATAACGGCATGGACTGCTGTCCCTCGCTCTGCGTATGTTAGCCCTTTTTTCTCCATAAAGCGCGGACGTGTTTTAATTGGTGCACGAAGTTTTTTAATAAAGGCGTTATCGCTACCTTCTTCAGATTGATAATTTCTCTTTATTTCTGTAACAGACTGTTTCGCACGGTGAGATGTCGCGTCCGTATACCCGTATTCCCACATCAATCTGTCGTACACTTCTTCTTTCCGTTCACTTTCTAACGGAACAGCTTTTTTATCACGAAGCGCTTCTAATAACTCTTGTTTCTCTTCTTGAACTGGTTCTGGTGCAAGTAAATCTTTCCCTTCAACAACTTCTACTTTCCAGCTAGCACTATATTCATAAATTTCGCCTGGAATATTTCCTTGTCCTAATTCAAGAAGCATTTCACTATCACGGTGTCTATATAAGGAAGGTGCAATCCAGTCTAAGTAGCAAGACGCTCCGGCACGAATATGGTCTGGTAATAACCATTCACTATGCTCTCTTGCATCGAGCCATTTTTCTATTTCTTTATTTGCATCTTTAACTGTTCCAATTAAAATCAACTTCTCTTTTGCACGTGTTAATGCTACGTATAGTACGCGCATTTCTTCCGCAATTAATTCCATCTTCATTTTACGCTTAATCGCTAGTTGCGATAATGTCGTATATTTAATTCGTTTACGAGGATCGATAAATTGTGAACCGAAACCGAAATCTTTATGAAGTAAGAAACGCTTCATTAAATCTTGTGTATTAAAACGGCGACCAAGTCCAGCTACAAATACGACTGGGAACTCTAGCCCTTTACTTTTATGAATCGTCATAATGCGAACAACATCTTCTTGTTCTCCGAGGGCTCTCGCCGTTCCCATATCATCTCCGCGTTCTAAAATACGCTCAATAAAGCGCAAGAAGCGGAATAATCCTCTAAACGATGTTGCTTCATATTGTCTTGCACGGTCATATAGTACGCGTAAGTTTGCCTGCCTTTGCTTTCCGGCTGGTAAACCGCCGACAAAGTCGTAATAGCCTGTCTCACCGTACACTTTCCAAATTAAATCAGAAAGAGATTGTTGACGCGCAAATTCACGCCACCCTTGCAGTAAGTTATAAAACCACTCTAATTTATCATGCAATTCTTGTTCTTCTTCAAGCGGCGCTCCCTTTAAGAATGAGCTCATCACTTCATAAAACGAGCCTTTCTTTCCATGAGCACGAAGCGTCGCAAGTTCTTCGTCATTTAGTCCAACGATCGGTGAACGAAGTACAGCTGCAAGCGGAATATCTTGCATCGGGTTATCAATGACGCGGAATACGTTCATCATAATATTTACTTCTGTCGCTTCAAAGTAACCAGTCGCAAGGTCAGCATATACCGGAATTCCTTGTAGTTTTAACTCTTCCATAATTTGCGGCGCCCATGGCATGGAGCGAAGTAAAATAACGAAATCACGATATTGCACTGGGCGCATACTATCAGTTTTACGATCATACACTGCATAGCCTGAATCGACCATTGCTTTAATACGCTGCGCCATAAGACGAGCTTCAAGCTGCGCTTTTTCTACTTCGGCACCTTCTTCACCGTCTTGCACTTCTTCCTCAGTTTGCTGAATACATAATAGCTCTGCCGCTACATCTTCACCTTCTGGATAGCTAGCACCTAGCTTTAATTCAGCGTCAGCATCATAATCGATTTCGCCGACTTCTTCGCCCATAATTTGTTTGAAAATAAAGTTCGTACCTGCTAGCACTTCATGACGGCTACGGAAGTTTTTCGCTAAGTCAATCTTCATTCCGCCGCCCGATCCTTCTTGTGTGAAACGTTTATATTTTCCTAAGAATAAACCAGGCTCTGCTAGTCGGAAACGATAGATTGACTGTTTTACGTCACCAACCATGAACAAGTTTCCTTCACTCTCAGAATCTTTCGTTACGAATTTAATAATTGATTCCTGTACGAAGTTCGTATCTTGATATTCATCAACTAGTACTTCAGCAAATTTATTACGATATTGAAGTGCTACTGCTGACGGCTTCATTTCACCGCCTTCACTTTGCTCGCTTAAAATTTGCAAACAGAAATGCTCTAAATCTGTGAAATCGACCATTCCTTTATCTCGCTTAATCGCTTGGAAACGCTCTGTAAATACTTTTACAAGCTTCACGAGTTTTTCTAATACAGGATGCATATCTTGAAAATCTCGTAAGAAACTTTCGGGTCTGCGGCTAAATAGCTCTTCTTGTAATTTCTTCACTTCATCTTTCGCTTTATTACGAAGAGAATCTACTTGTTTTACAACATCTTCGTTGTAATCACTTTTTTTAATACGCTTTAACGTTTGCCACGATACATTTTGCATCGCTTCATAAACGCTTGTCCACGATCCACTCGCTGCTGAGGATAACGTTCCAAGTAAAGCTAAATCCGCTTGTAAAGTTTCAACGCGAGGCGCTGGACCATCAGGAAGCATTGCGAGTTCAGTCGCCTTACGAATATGCTTTTCCGCTGTTTCAAGCTGAAACTTCACATCTTCTAATAAGTAAGAAGCGTACACTAAATCTTCAATCGTCTTTCCTTCAACGTCGTATGCTTCTACTAATTTATCAAGCCACTTCTCCGGGTTTGGATGCGCTCTTGATTCTGTATGAAGCGCTAAAATCATTCGTTGTAAGTCATCGTCACTACGGTCACTCGTATAACGATCAACTAGTTCAAAGAAAATACTATTATCTTCGATTCCATATTCTTCTTCTAATATGTCATCTAGCACTTCTTCTTTTAATAACTCATTTTCCGTTTGGTTCGCAATACGAAAACGAGGATCGACATCAAGCATGTAATAATATCCTCTAATAACTTGTAAACAAAATGAATGAATTGTTGAAATGGAAGCTTTATTTAATAAGCTAAGCTGCTTTCTTATATGCTGTGAACCTGGCCCATCAATTAATACTTTTTCTAACGCTTCCCCAATTCGATTTTTCATTTCTTGCGCTGCTGCATTCGTAAATGTTACAACGAGCAGGCGGTCGACATCGACTGGATTTTCCTCACTTATAATCTTTTTAATAATACGTTCGACTAATACCGCTGTTTTCCCTGATCCAGCTGCCGCTGCGACTAAAATATCACGTCCGTTCGCTACAACCGCTTTCCACTGGTCATCTGTCCATTGACTACCTTCTGGTTTCTGAGGCCAATTTTCTATCATTCTCCGCCAACCTCCTCTCTAATTTTCTCCATCGCTTCGCTATCTTTCATATCTTTTAACGTACGGAATTGGTTATCTTCAAGTGATTCATCAAATTGACAAACAGATTTGAAGTTACAGAACGTACATGCCGCTTTATTCCCCTTTTTGTAAGGAGCAATATCGATAACACCTTCTGTAATGTCTTTTCCGATATTTTCAAACGAGTGGTGTACATATTTTTGAAGTACGTTAAACTCTTGTTCACTTGCAATGCTAGAACGCGCACTAAAACTACCATCTTTTTTCAGACCAGCAGAAATAATATCAGAGCTTCCTGTTGAAAGTTTATTATCCATTAAACGCACAACGTCAGCATCTCCTAGTACGAGACCTTTCATTTTAAATTTCTTTAAAATTTCTTTCTCAATTTCTTCTTCAGATGCATCGCCTTTCATCTCAACAATCGGGTTATGAATATGGAAATACAATACACCCGCCGGTGATGCAGTACTGCCCTTTTTCATCCACGTATGTGCATTTGAAGTAACAACATCTAAATACGTTAACATTTGAAGTGCGAGTCCGTAATACACTTCTGTTAAATCTAACGCTTTCGAACTTGATTTATAATCAATAATACGAAGGAACGTACCACTCTCATCTTCCGCCTTATCAACACGGTCAATACGGCCAACTACTTCCATCTTCACACCATTTGGCAACGCAAATTCCATTGGCGGAAGAGATCCAGTCCCGCCCATACCGAACGGTACTTCTAAATCAACTGGTACAAATCCACTCGACTTCGCATGTTCACGAAGAATAAGTGACGTACGGAAAATGATTTGTTGTAGTTTTTGCTTTAAATAGAAATGACGGTTCGAACTTAATAAAATTTGTCTTTGTAATAACGGTGCAATTTCTTCTATTACTAAAGCAGAAAGGTGTTCACACTCTTTTATTGATAAATCCGCCCAAGTCCGATTTTCACGTAATAGCTTGTCTGCAATTCTCTTCAGCGCTGCATGGAATAATTCACCGATATCTGGCGCATCAAGTTTGAAAATATCACGCTCTCTTAGCGATAAACCGTGCTGAGCAAAATGAGCATACGCACAGCGATTAAATAGTTCCATACGAGAAACGCTTCCCTTAATTGTATCTCCATATAAATCCCTACTTACATCTGTACTTAGTTTCTGTGCACGATTTCGGTAGAATAAACTTGATAACACACGGCTACTTTTTTGCTTCCATTCATCTGAAGTAACGTAGAAGTTATATACGTCCCACCAAAAGTCTAAATTGCCTTCAAATCCGTATCGCTTCCACGTTTGCAGTTGCTGCATGACATAAGACAACGTTACTTCTGGCGTTGCTACATATGAGATTTGTTCCGAACGCGATAAGTCATTTACATCATTCGTAATAAACGATTCTTTCACATCAGGGAACATTCTTTTTATTTTTTTAATAAAACTAGAAGCAAGTAACGTCTTTCCTTCTTCATCCGCAAGCGGACAGGAAATGTATAACTTCTCAGATGCTCTCGTCACCATTTGATACATAACGAACTGTTCTTCTAATAAAGTTTGTCTCGTCGTTGGTGCTAATTCGATACCTGCAGCGGTGAGAACATTTCTTTCCTCATCAGAAAGCATCCCTTCATCCATAGGCGCTGCTGGAATCACTCCTTCATTTACTCCAATAATGAACGTCGCTTTAATATCTGATAATCTAGAATGATCAATGTTAGCAACTAACACTTGATCTAGTGACGGCGGAATGTTCGCAAATTGAAGTGCCTCAAGACCTGTCGACATAACCTCCGTAAACATTGAAAGGGACATCTTCTCTTCGCCAAGCATCTCAACGAACGTATCAAGAAGATTCATCACTTCTTCCCATACTTGCTCATGGTCTGTCGCAAATAAGAAATCTCCATTTTCTTCTGCACGAACACGTAATTCTTCTAGTTTTTTCGGAACGTCAAGCTCCTCTAAAAATAAATATACCGCTTCGCACATTTGCATAACTGTTCCAGCACGCTTCAGTCTTTTTTGCATACGAATAACTGGCGTTCTTACAACGTCGCGAAGTCGATTTATTTTCTCTTCCATTTCACGCTCACTGTCTGTTATCATTTCGCTCGCATCATCAAGAGAACGATAACGACGATACATCCACGGATCTTCAGAAGTCCATCTCTTCCCTTGTACACCGTACGCTAAACAGTAGTTTTCAAACTCATCCATCTCTTCGCGCATCGCTTCTTTTCTTACATCTAATGGATATAAAAGCTCTGTTTTCACGCAGCGGAATACTGCATCATAACGCCAATTCCCGCTAATAATCTCGAGTGCAGAACGAATACATTCTACTAGCGGATGATGTGACATTGGGCGTTTTTCATCGATGAAATGCGGGATATTATAATCCGTAAATAACGTTCGCATTACGTCGTAATAACTTTCTCCGTTACGAAGAAGGACTGCGATATCTCGGTAACGATAGTCTTCATCCGCCACAAGTCTTCTAATTTCACGAGCTACACCTTCTACTTCAGCTCGTAAATTAGCTGCTGTACTAATTGTTACACTCGCTTCACCATGATACTTTTCATTCGGACGCGCTTCATAATGCGTTTCTAAATGAGCTAATGCTGGAGAATGAAAACGCGGTTGTTCCATAAGTGGAATTGTTTTTTCAATTTCTATTTTCTCTTCACGCGCTACTTGTTTTATTTTTTCATACGTTAACGTCGTTTCATAAAATAAATCTAGTTCATTCACTGGCTGCGCTAACGTTTTTTCATCTATCGTTAATGTTATTGTTACTCTTGTTCCTAATCTCATTAGCCCTCTAACGATTTCTAGCTCTTGAGGAGAAAATGAATGGAATCCATCTATATAAATTTCCGCGCCTTTTACATACTCAGAGTCTGAAAGCTTCTCAATTAATAATTGTAAGTAGTCTTCTGAATCTAAATACTTTCCGATTAAAGCACGTTCAAAATCATCATATAGTAACTGTAAATCATACACTTTATTCGCTAGTAGCTTTTGCTCTGCACTACTGCTATGCGTGTCTAATTGTTGCCACATTTCATATACGTTAGACGGCGTCACATTGTAACGTTTAAACTCAGCAATCATACTACCAAGATGTTCAAAGAAACCGTTTTGCTCCGCTGCTTTTTGAAACACAGATAGTCCATCTTTACGAGATTCTACAATTTTACGAAGCAACATATGTACACCAGCTTCATCAATATGAAGACGACTCGCTCCGCCAACTTCTTGCAGCACCTTCCACGCTAATCGCGAAAAACTAAAAACTTGTGCCCGAATAGAACCTCTTACATCTTCGCTCCCAATTAACGCCTGCTGCGTTTGGAATGTCATCTGTTCTGGCACAAGATATAATATTGTTTTCCCTCTTGGGCGCTGTTTTAACTCTTCTTGCACTTCGTGTAAACAAAGTGTACTTTTTCCACTTCCAGCTCTACCAATCACAAATCGAAGTGACATGAAACCCCACCTTTCACTTACATAACGAACGTTAGTTTGCTATCACAATTGTATTATAGGACGATAAAAAAGACAAACATACTCGTTTGTCTTTTCCTTATACTTCATTTTATTATATCAGCCTTTTGAAAAATTCGTTTGTACCTCTTGAATCGGCCAATATCGTAAATCAACTTTACCGACAACTGTATCAGCTTTCACAAAGCCGAAGTGCCTACTATCCCAGCTACCAAGGCGGTTGTCACCAACTACAAAAATAGAACCGGGTGGTACAAACTTTTCTTTCGTTAACTCTTCTAGTTTAAAATCGCCTGTTAATTGCCGTCCATTTGTCTCTTTCTTATACGTCTCTAAATAAGGTTCATCCACGAATTGTCCGTTTATATATAATTTATCATGCTTATATTCGATATGATCCCCAGGTAAACCGATAATTCGCTTTACATAGTCCTCTTTTTTATTCGCATGAAAAACGACGACATCAAATCGATTCAAGTCCCCTACTTGATAACTCACCTTATTTACAACGAGCATATTTCCATCTTGCAATGTCGGCATCATTGACTTCCCCTCTACAACGTACGTTGAAAAGAAAAACGTTCGAAAAAATACAGCTAATAGTACACCAATTAAAATTGTTCTTACCCACTCTAGCCCTTCTTTTTTCAAAGTTTTCTTCATTCGCTTCTCCCCTCGCCCTTTAATGATGAAGCTTGTATTTATAAAGTGAAACTTAATCGGTGGGGGTTTTGTTCATCCCCCACCGATTATGAGCCCGCACCAATCGGGCATTTACGGGCAGTTTGATCTCCCACCTAACTTCTTTGCTTCAGTCGAATTTTTTGGTGGGAGTTTTACTGCCCTCAAATAGCGGGACAAAGAAGACTTTTCCTAATGTAGTTCTAACTTTACTTCAATTTTTTTACCGACATACCATAAAATAAAAATAACAACGCCCACAATAACCGATTTCACCGGCTTATGAATAAATGACACTAAATCATGACCGATATACGTTAAAATAAAGATCATAACAAGCTTTCCAAATGCTAATGCTAGTCCAAACTGTTTTACGCTAATGCGAGACAAACCAGCTACAACATTTATAAGCGCAGATGGTGTGAACGGAAAACAAAATATAACAAAGATTGGCGCGAACCCTTTTCTTTCAATCCATCCCATCGCTTTTCGCACTCTCTCATGCTTATTTACAAAAGAAAAGAAACGACTTCTTCCAAAGCTACGAATAATGAAAAATACAAGCATTGCACCAATTACTGACCCAATCCATGAATAAAGAAAACCGAACCAAAAACCAAATGCAACAGCATTCGCCAACACAAACACAATGAGTGGCAATGCCGGAATAAGCGCCTCTATCATCGGTAAGCCAATACCGAGAAGCGGTCCGAACGCACGATAACTTTCAACAATATGATCCATATTTTCTGGTGAAAAATACTCTTTGATCGTTTGAAAATCCATTCTACACTTTACCCCTTTACTCTAATTACTACCTCTACTGTATCATTGCTTAAATGAAAGAGGAAATGGTAGATACGACATATGGAGATGTATTTATTAAAGTTTCCATATCATTCGCTAGAATTCCTTCATTATTATGCTATGATAATCTTTCAATATTCGACAAGGTTTGTTGTACGTTTGGTTGTTTGAGGAACAATATTTTTTGATGATTTTTTTCGGTAAATGAAATTACAGCGGTGATTTTCTGAATACATCGACCACAATTTGATTTTTATCGACTTTCCGACAAAAACAGACAAATAAAAAGGATGAGTCTCCCCATCCTTTCCCTCTCACACTTCGCCTTCCTTCACAAAATACACTTTCTCATATGCTGGTGTTAATTTAGATTCTTCATTTTTATCAATCTCTTTAAAGCAAGGATTTCCTTGTTTTTTCTTACGATCTTCATACTCTGTCCGTAATTTCGCTGTACGATTTTGCTGATTTTCAAAGCTACTTTTTGACATTTCTAGTTTCACAGCGAAACCATTTATAAATCTAATAATAAGATTTCCATCTTTTAATTCTTTATTATCTTCAATATGAAAATGAGATAACCACGCACACTCTTTTCGAGAATAAGAATACGTAGGGAAAAAATAAAGTTGATCTGTCGGGCTAATTGCGATAGGAGCTTTATGTGTAATACGAGTTAACTCCTTCGTTCCTTCTTTTCTTCCAAAGAAACTAGAACCATGCTTCCGGCAACTTCTCTCTATAATATCAAGAGGCTTTTGAAATACGAAAAAAGAATCTTCCATTTCTACAATTCGCGTAACAACTTTCTTTTCTCCTAGAACAACAGGAAGTAAGGCCATTGTATTTTTGCTTACAACATAGTTTTCGACATAACGTTCTACTTTACTTTCCATAGTCTACTGTCTGCTACTACAAATATAGGCAAATGTATATCCTTAGAGTATGTAGTTTTTGCACGCTAAGAATACTTTTATCTATACTCGCTCTTTTGTTAGTAACAGATTTTTCACCTCTCTTTTTTAAATTTTCGATTGCTATTTAATTTCCCTTCTTCATTTCCCTTTTATAGTAGCACCTACGAAAAGGAAATGGTTTACATTCTACGATTCTTTACAAATACTTATAATAAATCAAATATAATACAAATCTGTTAATAATGATATATGAATATCAAAGGAATAATCTGTATAAAAAGAGGATTCTATATACGAAAAAAGAATTTATATCATTTGTAATATGTTTAACACATTCCCCTTTTCATATAATTACAGCAATTAATTTTGCTATAATTAAAATATAAATCAAATATACGGAGGTCTCTCATGGAAGAAAAGCAAGATCATCCAACAATTCAAATGAAAAATAGTAGCATTGTTATCGTAAAAAATTCAGCGAGTATTATATTCGGTTTATTTTTTATTTTACTGTTCTTCGCGAAGCCTTTTCGTAAATCTAAATGTCCAGAATGCAAGAAACGTGAAAAGAAAAAAGCTGTGAAAGAACACTAAAAGGCCTTCCTTTACGGAAAGCCCTTTTTACATACTGATTGCCATTTCCTTCATTCTCAAAAAAACCTACTATTTTTTCTTCCAATATTCTCTGTATCTCTTTCAACCTGTACTATGATTATATATGGTTCTTGATCTAAATACCGAGAATGAGACTTCCTCAAATCAATTACCGTCACTTTATCATTTTCATAAGTTTTCGAGTACGCCTTTATTTCTTCAATCGTACTTTTTAGGCTGTCTTTATTACTAATATAAATATCGTATATCTCAACAACAAAAAAAAGGATGGCATAAGCCATCCTTTTTTCTATAATAAACTATAAAATTATAGTTTGATTACGTTTTTAGCTTGAGGTCCACGGTTGCCATCTTCGATTTCGAAGCTAACTTTTTGGCCTTCTTCTAAAGATTTGAAACCATCAGTTTCGATTGCAGAGAAATGTACGAATACATCGTTTTCGCCTGGAACTTCGATGAAACCGAAGCCTTTTTCGTTGTTAAACCATTTTACTTGTCCTGTAACTGTCATAATTATTTCCTCCTACGAAAATACATTTTATTTAGTCTTCATGTATAAAAAAAGAATCCACACATTATCAAATTCGAAACATAAACTAGTTCTCACATACTTTTTCCCGTTTGTTTTCGGCATTTGATAATATATGGATTGCTTAATTTAATTATTCAACTGGTATTATCATAACATACTTAAAATAGAATGTACAATCCTTTTTAAAAATAAAATTTCTAAATTTTAGTATTTCTTATAAAATATAACCACACCTATTCTAATAAGGAGGCGTGTATGACAGAAATAATCCCTAAAAAAACATTAAAGAGAATTGAAAAAGATATTGAAAATAACAACCTTGGAAAAGCAAGAGATAGATTACACGGATTAATCACTACTTATCCGAATGAATTAGCACTTAGGAAAAAACTCGGTGACATTTACTTTACATTACAATACCCAGAAATGGCTGGACGGTATTGGTATCTTGAAAAAGAGAAAACAGATGTTATGCACGCGGCATGTCTACAATTTGAAAAATCGATGGGAAACGACTCTTATCATATTGTACGTGCTTTAAAATTCAAAGGAGATCGTAACATTATTACAGGACTACACACCGAACGTCCCTTACAGCCATTGCAGAAAAAAGTGATAGAGGAACTAATTGATGATTATGAAGAAACATGGAAAGACAAACTATTTACATGGGGCTGTCTATCATTATTCGCATTCCTTCTTTTCACTGCTATCGTTGGTATATTCACTATATTGGATTGGATATTTTAAATAGAAGTGAACGTCCCACAATACGACGACAAATAAAATTACATCAACTTTGCGACAAAGTTTAACAATGTCAGCGACGTAATAATAAATAAGAAAAGTGCCCCAAAAATATTTTTTGGGGCACCTACTTATACCTTTATTTCGTAAACTGTTCTTCTTCTGTGGATCCTTTTAGAGCAGTCGTTGATGAAGTACCGCCTGTAATCACTTGTGCTACTTCATCAAAGTATCCTGTTCCTACTTCGCGTTGATGGCGCGTTGCAGAGTAACCGTATTTCTCTGCTGCGAACTCTGCTTGTTGTAATTCAGAGTACGCTGCCATGCCGCGCTCTTTATAACCACGCGCTAATTCAAACATGCCGTAATTTAATGAATGGAATCCAGCAAGCGTTACGAACTGGAATTTATAACCGTACGATGCAATTTCTTTTTGGAAGCTTGCAATCGTTTTTTCATCTAATTTTTGTTTCCAGTTAAAAGAAGGGGAACAGTTGTAAGCAAGTAGCTTCCCTGGATATTTTTTATGAATTGCGTCCGCAAAGCGTTTTGCATCTTCTAAATTTGGCTCCGACGTTTCACACCAAACGAGATCTGCATACGGAGCATACGCTAAACCACGTGCAATTGCTTGATCAAGACCTGCTTTCGTATGATAAAACCCTTCTGGCGTTCTTTCACCTGTAATAAACTCTTGATCAACTGGATCGATATCGCTCGTAATTAAATCTGCCGCATCTGCATCTGTTCTTGCGACGATAATTGTTGGTACACCCATTACATCCGCAGCAAGACGTGCCGAAATTAAATTACGCACCGCTGTTTGCGTCGGTAATAATACTTTTCCGCCTAAATGCCCGCATTTTTTCTCTGAAGATAATTGGTCTTCAAAGTGCACGCCAGATGCACCCGCTTCAATCATCCCTTTCATTAATTCAAATACGTTTAACTGTCCACCAAACCCAGCTTCAGCATCCGCCACAATTGGAACGAAATAATCCGTATCACCGCTACCTTCCATATGCTGAATTTGATCAGCACGTTGAAGTGTTTGGTTAATTCGTTTTACAACAGCTGGCACACTGTTCGCTGGGTATAAGCTTTGGTCAGGATACATATGTCCAGAAAGGTTCGCATCTGCCGCTACTTGCCAACCGCTTAAATAAATTGCTTTTAATCCAGCCTTCACTTGTTGCATCGCTTGGTTTCCTGTTAATGCCCCAAGTGCATTAATATAATCTTCTGTATGAAGTGATTTCCAAAGCTTCTCTGCACCGCAGCGCGCTAACGTATGTTCAATATCAATAGATCCGCGCAGACGAATTACATCTTCAGCTGTATATGGACGTGTTATCCCTTTCCAGCGCGTATCTAATTCCCAGCTTTCCTGCAATTTATCAATTCTTTCGTTTTTCATATGTTCCATCCCCTTTTCTTGTTTCTTATAAAATTTCATAACCCGGTAATGTTAAAAACGGCATGAACTCGTTATTACGAACAAGGTTTGTAAACAGTTTTTTAGCTTCTTCAAATCTCCCCTTATTAAATGCTTCCTTACCAATCTCTCTTTCTATTTTTGCTAGTTCTTCTTCTTTCAATTCTTCCATTAATTTAAAAGTGATATTACGGCCATCACTTAGCTTTCCACCCTCATGACGAATCCACTGCCATACTTGTGCTCTTGATATTTCTGCTGTTGCTGCATCTTCCATTAAGTTATAAATTGGAGCTGCTCCCCGCCCGCTTAACCAAGATGCAATATATTGAATACCGACGTTAATATTCGTGCGAAGACCACCTTCTGTAATCGTTCCCATCGGTACTTCTAATAAATCCTTTTCTGTTACACGTATTTCTTCACGCTTTCTAAAAATTTGATTTGGCGTTTTCATTATGTGATTAAATACTTCCATTGCAACCGGTACAAGTCCCGGGTGGGCAACCCAAGTCCCATCATGACCGTCTAAAGCTTCGCGCTCCTTATCAGCACGCACTTTCTCGAAAGCTGCCTCATTTGCTTCTGGATCATTTTTAATTGGGATTTGCGCCGCCATCCCTCCGATTGCTGGCGCGTTACGACGATGACACGTTTGAATAACTTTCAAAGAATACGCGCGCATAAACGGCGCTGTCATCGTGACTTGCGCTCTATCCGGAAGTAAAAATTCATTATGATTACGGAAGCTCTTTAAGAAACTAAATATATAATCCCATCGTCCGCAGTTTAAACCAGCAGAATGATCTCTTAGTTCATACAAAATTTCATCCATTTCAAATGAAGCGTGAATCGTTTCTATTAACACAGTCGCTTTAATCGTTCCGTTCGGAATACCGATATACTTTTGAGCGAATACGAAAACGTCATTCCATAATCTTGCCTCTAAGTAACTTTCCATTTTCGGTAAGTAAAAGTACGGGCCACTTCCTTTTGCTAAAAGCGTCTTCGCATTATGGAAAAAGTACAAACCAAAATCTACTAAACTGCCAGACATGTTCTTGCCGTCAACTTGCATATGTTTTTCTTCTAAATGCCACCCTCTCGGACGCACAATTAATACAGCTGTTTTACTATTTAAACGATATTCTTTTCCGTTTTCATTTTTATGTGAAATCGTTCCCTTACTCGCATCTCGTAAGTTAATTTGACCTTCGACAGCATTTCTCCAAGTTGGTGCATTCGAATCTTCAAAGTCTGCCATAAAAAGATGTGCTCCTGAATTTAAAGCGTTAATGACCATCTTTCTATCCACCGGCCCAGTAATCTCCACGCGGCGATCCTCTAAATCTTTCGGAAGCTGGGCAATTGTCCAATCCCCTTCACGTATATGCTTTGTTTCTTCTAAAAACGTAGGAAACTCCCCTGCATCAATTCTTTTTTGTTTCTCCACACGCTTTTTTAAAAGTTCCGTGCGGCGTTCATTGAAATTTTCATGCAGTTCCTTTAAAAAACTAAGCGCCTCAGGTGTCAATATTTCGTTGTACGCTGGTAACATTTCTCCGGCCAGTGTAACCCGTGAAGTTTGCGTCGACATATTAGCATCCCCTTCTTAAACTGTCTTATAACAGATTTGATTTTATGTTTTATATTATATAACAAATCTTCAGAAAAGGAAGTTTTTTTTGAAAATTCACTTCGTTTTTTTTCAAACCGCCTTTCTTTCGCGCAAAAAAAGGCCACTGCTATACAACAGTGGCCTTTATGTATTATTTTTTATTGCTGTGCCATATCATTCGAAATGGCTCTATATAAAAACTGTGCGTATTGTTCGCGCTTTACGCTCATAGACGGACCAAATTTATTTTCTCCTATTCCAATTGTAATATTATTTGTTTGTATTGCGCTAATTGCATTGTTTGCCCATGAATCTGTTAGAACATCATTAAAAGTATGAGGTCCCTTTGCTTCTAATTCAAAAGCATTCGTAAGAACCTGTGCCATTTCCGCACGTGTTAGCGTATCCTTCGGTCTAAAGTTCCCAGTTCCATCACCTTTTAAGATACCTACTTCTGTTAATACTAAAATTTCTTCTATGAACATTGTTGAGTTTTCATTAATATCTTTGTATGGATTCTCAAGTACGTCGCCTTCCTCAAACACTTCGCTAAAATCAATCGTACGATAAATTAAAGCCGCTACTTGCTCACGTGTTACATCATCACCAAAACCAAACTTCCCATCTCCATAACCATTAATGATTCCCCAGCCTGCTAGAGTGTGAATAGCTTCAAAAGACCAATGACCTTTTGGTACATCTTTAAATACAACAGAATTTGCTTGTTGTTGTTGCTTCACAACTACTTCAGCATTTACTTTAGTACCTTCTGCACTTAATACAACTCCACCCATAATTGTTAAAGCCGTTGCTATTTTTAAAAACTTTTTCTTCACCGCATTTTCCCCCTAAAAACATACTTTTTTTCTACTATAAAGAATTAATAAAAACGTATCAATATACTTATTTATATAAGTTTTGTCTAATTTGTGAACATCTTTTCACATACTTTCCTTTACACTTCGTTGATAATAAAGTTACTAAATAATATCTTTTTCTTATGAATTGTCACTTTAACACACCTGTTTTTTTCATTTTTGGTAAATTCATGTTTTGTATTAAAGTGAATAAATATATATGAATTAAATAAAAAAAGCGCAAAACTTTTGCACTTTTTTCAAAATAACATATTACTATAATTAAAATATTTTCACCTTTCTATTAAACAACTTTTGAATTTCCGCTTAATACTTCTCATCTTTCAAATGAAAATTAATAATAGCCTTATATAAAAATGCTGCATATTGCTCACGTGTTACAAATTTATTTGGTTCAAATTTTCCATTCCCTGTTCCTATTATGACATTATTAGATTGCAATGCACTAATTGCATTTTTTGCCCAATAATTATTTGGTACATCTGCAAATGTATGTTTCTTCTTCACTTCAAATGAAAATGCTCGTGTAAGGACTTGTGCTACTTCTGCACGTGTTATCGTTTCCCCCGGTCTGAAATTCCCCTTCTCATCGCCTTTAAAAATACCATGTTCTGTTAATGCTAAAATTTCCTTTGGAAACATTGTTGATCTTTCAGAAATATCTTTATACGGATTATGTAACGGTCCTTCATGTTTTATATTAAGTGCGCGATACAGTACTGCCGCCACTTGTTCTCGCGTTACATTATCGCCAACACCAAATTTCCCATTTCCATAACCTAGCATAACTTTATTATATGCAACCTCTATAATATATTCATATGCCCAATAGCCTACTGGAACATCATCAAATACAATCATTTCTGGATACTCTTCTGCTTTTATATTAGGAACATTTACATTTAATAATAAACCACCCATAATAGTCGCTACCGTCATTATACGCAACATTCTTTTCTTCATTGCCCTCTCTCCTTCATTTCCATTTTATTAAAATGGAAAATAATAGACTACATTCTTTTTCCATATTACATATGCTGTATTTGCAAATCTCATGTAATACATTCATTTTTAACATCTATTATTTTGAAGATTACTACTAAAGGGAAGCAAATCCGTCCTCATTTCAATTGGTATACCGAATCATAGACAAATTATTATGACGTATACTCTGTAAATCCTTCTTCAGTTTCAAAGGATTTACAATGTTGTACACTAACATATTCTATAAGATTTTCATTAAATCCTTTGCTTATAAAAACTTCATTTTTCAGACAAAAAAAGTGCAAATATTGTCCATTTGCACTAAAAAACATTCCACCTATTAACGTTAATGACGTAGCTACTTTTAATCCCGGTAAATATTATGCTTCTGAGTACACTTTCACTCTTTCATCCCTCGGCTTCCAGAAAGTAAATGCCATTCCTACAAATATTAAGGCAATCCCTACAATTTGCATACTCGTCGGTCTGAATCCAGTAAAGATCGTATCTAACAAAATTGCAACAGCAGGATCTAAAAACACTAATACAGAAATAAGTCTCGTCGGTAAATCTCTTAAACTGTCAAAAAATAAGTAATATACAAATCCCGTATGTATAAGTCCTGTCGCTGTGATCATCATCCAGTTCATCTCTGTTAATCCTTGAAACTTCCCGAAGTCTACGAATGGTAGCAATAAAAATATGCCTAAAAACGTTTGTAAAAAGGTCATCGCATATGCACTCGTATGCTTAATTCCTTTTCCGAGCAACGTTGTAAAAGCATAAAATAAAGCCGCAAGAAGTGCCCATACCATTCCAGATGACATTAATTTCTCAAGCGACATACTACCGTCCACTCCAGCTACTAACACTGTGCCGATAAAACAAATAACAATGGACATAACAGCAAATACTGTTAGCCTCTCTTTAAATACGATACTACCGATCATTAATACGATAATTGGAGCGAGATGATACACTGAAATCGCAATTGTAATCGACATGAGTTCAAACGCTTTAAATAAAAACACCCAGTTAAAAACGAGAAATACGCCACACGCTAATATTTGTACAATTTCTTTTTTATTCCATTTCTCATTTTTATATTGTCCTGTTGCAAACCAACATAGCGTTAAAAATAAAGTCGCACAAATACAACGAATAAATACTAATTCAAAAGATGGTAAACCCGTTTGGACAGAAAAAAATCCAATCGATCCGAAAATAGACATCGAAAGGATCATTTTTATAGCCGGCATTGATTTTGAATGAAACAAAATATTAACCTCCTAAATATTTAACTGAATATTCTACGTATTATACACTATAATTTTCCAAAACTCGAATCATCCACAATAAAAAGAAGCAGTACACTACTGCTTCTTCTCTTTTTCATATTGTTCAAACGTATGAATTCTTTCGAAAATTGGTGGATGTGTATATAAGAAAAACTTCACTAACGCAGGTGGATTTACTTGGCTTAAACTTGTTTTTGATAAGTATTGAAAAGTTTTCACACCTGATTTTCCATCTTTCGTCATATCTAAAGCGTATTGATCTGCCGCTCGTTCCTCTATACGAGAAACATAGTTTGTTGCTGGTTGTGCTGCAAAAGATAATAAAGAGGAAATTAAGAAAAATAAAGGTAAAATTGAGAAACATGCTAATTTTGGAATTTGCAGTGTATCTCCCCATTTTCGAATACACATATTTATAATACGACTAATTAAATACATACCTATAAACGATAGCAACACATAGCTCGCAACGCCCCAATATATATGTTTCATAACATAATGCCCTATTTCATGGGCCATAATAAATAAAATCTCTTTATCTTTTAATTGCTTAAGTGTTGTATCCCACATTACAATACGGGCGTTAGGGCCAATTCCCGTTACGTACGCATTTAACGAATTCGTTTTTTCCGACATATTTACTTCATATACGTGTTTAGCTGGAATATCAGCTTTATCTGCGATCGCTAAAATTTTCGTTTCTAATTCCTTATTTTTCAGCGTTGAAAAATCATTATAAAGTGGATCAATTACAACAGGTTGCACAAACGTTAAGAAAATCGTAAACGGAACAGAGAGCGCCCATCCTGCTAGCCACCATCTCTTCGGGAATTTACGGATGAGCCATAACAAAACCGTAACAATGAGTAACATAGTCGCATAGTTCACCCAAAAATCGATGACATGATCTTTTATCCAGCTTTGTGTGCTTTGCGTAGATATTCCGTAATCAACGGACACTTTACGCCCGATCCATTGCATCGGTAATGCAAGAACTGTTGTTAGTAGTGATAAATAAAAGAAATAAATCGCAACTTGTAAGACATTTATTTTGGTCGTTTCCTTCGACCATTTCTCAAACTTTTTTGAAATACCGAGCACGAGTACAAATAATAAAATAATCCATTCAAGAGGCGTCGCTAAAAAGAACAGTAAATTTTTCACACGCGAATAATCTTGACTTAGCGTAAGCTCCCTCGCATTCATAAAGGTTTCTGGATCTGCACTCGTTCCTTTATACATGTCCGGAATGAGTTCATGATTCCATCCAAATAAATACCAATATATAAGTAACGCAAACCCAACGTATAAAAAAAGCGACCACCCAATAACTTTCCTCACGCTATTCCCTCCTCTATGCTGCCTGTCTATTATTATTGTAAGTTCGTACTTTCAAAATTAGAACAAGCTAATCGTGATAATTGCTCTAGCTCGTTCAATTTACATAAAAAAACTCTTCTATTACAAGAAGAGTTTCACCGGCTCATAATCTGGTATAAGAAATGTACTTACAAACCAGTGCCTTTTACATATCGTATATATTCATAGTCCTTAAAATCCTTCTTAAGGAAGTACATCTATTAACAAACTAAAATCTTGCAAAGAAAAAGAACTATATTTCATAATACCTTGTACAGTTAAAAGTAAAATAAGACCCATCACACACATATAATTAATACTTTCTTCATGCTTTTTCTCAGCAACTACTCCGCCCGTTATGCATAAAATCCCTAATAAATGGAGCGCTAAATACATAAAAAAGTAAGCCTCCTCCCAGCGAAGAACAACATTTACTGTCGTAATCAATACTAAACTCAGTACAATCAAATAAAAAAACTTATTTGACGATATTGTTTCATTCATATAATTTTATACATCCCTTTCAAATTTCGAATTAATAATGATTTAGTTTTCATAAAGTGAAACTTTAATCAGTGGGGTTTTGTTCATCCCCACTGATTATTAGTTGAACCAATCGGGCGTTTACGGACAGTTAATCTCCCACCTAACTTCTTTGCTCCAGTCGAATTTTGAGGTGGGAGTTTTACTACCCGCAAATAGCGGGATAAAATCAAAGTCCCCATCACTTTCTCCAACATTTTATGGGTCCTAACATAATTCACTTCATTTCTACATATTGTCTGAAGATGCGCTTCATCATTTCTTCTATAATAAAGCTGACTATTATTAATGTCCCTAACACGATAAAAAGAAAAATAATATTTCCTGTATCATTATTGATGGAAAAGTACTTATATCTAATAGAAGTACAATAATCTATCATTTCCTTCAATATTTTCTCAAACGTCTTCTCTACCTTATTTATCTCCTATTATACTTGAAAAGTTCTTCTCCCTCTCCGCATATATAACAGGCACTTCTTTACTCCAATATTTGCGATTCACAAATAAAAAGATGAGCACTAAGTTTAATCCTGTCATAAAAATAATTAATCCTGGAAAGAATGTCGTATAGTTCGAAAAATCGGCAAAACTCATTATCTTTTCTCTACTTACTAAAAAAGAAGAACTAAGCACAAGCGCATTGTTTAACATATGAATAGCAATTGGCATGAGTAAGCTTTTCGTACGAATATATACAATTGATAGTACGATGCTAAACACAACTGCACCAAGGAAATCAACATGTAAGCAAGCAAATAAAAGTGCTACAACGACCATTGCTATACTAGTACCCCATTTTGCTGCAAAACGCTGCAGTAAAAACCCTCGAAAAACAAACTCTCCGACAATAGGCGCGATAAATACAACCCTAATAAATTGAAATACATATCCCCCGGTACTATCTATAATCGGTTCATGCAAGGCATTCATAATAAAATCTGGTGTAATCCATGCAAAGCTGTACATATATAAAATAAGATAGCCGTAACTAAACATACAAAGCATAATCGCGATGTACAAAACTTGCACTAGGTTAAATGTTTCGTTTCTATTAATAAATAATGAAAATGAAACACGATGCTTTCTATATCCGTAAAAAAGCCATATTATTGGAAAGATATAAAATATAAGCATATTTATAAAAGATGAATTCTGTATATGAAATGTATTTTCTAGCACTTCATTACTACTTCGTGCTATTAAAATTAGTAATGCAAATACAATTAAAAAATATCTAGCTCGCATCGTTTGAAACGGATTCACATTCATCTCCTCCCCATGTTACTTTTATCATATCATTTGAATCTTAATTTTTTGTGAAAGAAAACCTTAAAATTTCCTTAAAAATTCCATAAGTTACAAAAAGATGATATGATATTCGAGGAAATTAGGAGGGATTCATATGTATCACGCAAATATTCTACTCATTGATGATGAAACAGCAATTTTACAATTACTAACTACCATTCTTGAAAAAGAAGGTTTTTCTCATATTACAACTGCAACATCTGCGGAAATAGCCTTATCTCTCACCGAGCAAAACAATTACGATTTAATTATTTTAGATGTAATGCTTCCTGGACAATCCGGTTTTGACATTTGTCCAATCCTTCGCCAAAAAACGGATTGCCCTATCTTCTTCCTAACAGCAAAAACATCTGATGTAGATAAAATTTCCGGATTTTCATACGGTGCGGATGATTACATTACGAAACCATTTAATCCACTAGAAGTAGTCGCTCGTATGAAAGCTCAACTCCGAAGACATATGAAACAAAACATACAAGAACAAAGAATATACTCCTTTTCTTTTGGGAGATTTGAAATTGATCAACATTCTGCGGAACTAACAGTAGATGGAAACGTTGTCGAATGTTCCGCTCAACTCTTTCAACTACTACTATTCTTTTGTGAGAATCCGAACTACGTATTTTCGAAGGAAGAATTATATGAAAAAGTTTGGGGAGCACCTGCCTATAATGGAGATGATAATACTGTTATGGTTCACATTCGAAAACTACGTGAAAAAATTGAACAAGATCCAAGTAAACCAGAATACATAAAAACAGTTCGTGGACTTGGCTATAAGTTCATTACAAAGTAGGTTAAAGATATGAATTTTAATAAACGACTTATAATCCAGTTTATTTTACAACACGTTTTTGTCTTAGTTACGTTACTTATCGCAGTAATTGCTTCTTTTTCTTATTTAATTTTTCTTCTTAATAGTACTTTATATGAACCTAATATTTCTGATTATGATACCTTTACAATCTCCGAATATATTTCTTCTGAAGACAATAACATTACTTTAAAATCTGAGGTAAAAGATTTAATAACAGAAAAGAGTGATTGGCTTCAAATTGTAGATGAAGATGGAAAGGTCCTTTACAACTTTAATACGCCTAACGATGTTCCGACCTCTTACACAAAGACATCCTTACTTACGTATTTACAGAATAGTAACAACAATATTTATAAATTTAACTATTGGGAAATTAAATTAGAAAAGAAACCAGTGATCGTTATTTACGGTGCCAAACTAAAAAGTAATGCATTACTAAAAACGATACAACAAGGACACCCTTCTTTATCATTAAATGAATTTGCATTAACTGAACAAGAAAAACAATTACTTTCTAAAGAAAAAGCAACACTGCAAATATTTAATAACAATGGCGAAGAAGTTTTTTCCTATCCAACTGGGAAGAAAAAAACATTTTCGGCTATAAAAACGGCTCTTAATGAAAAAGAACCGTGGAATTATAAAGAAAATACATCTAGTTTTTACGATTCAAATAGCGGTCATCTCGTCGTTGTATCCGCCCCAAACGCTCATTATTATCCAGATGATGAATTAGATGATATATTTACCAAGAAACTTCTAATCGGATGCAGCTTAATCCTCCTTATTGTGTTTGCTTATTTAGTCATTCTTTCAATTTGGTATGGAAATAAGTTTGGAAAGCCTTTATTACACACGATGCGCTGGCTTAAAAACATAGCCGGAGGAAAATATGAAGAACCTGTTAGTAAAAAAGGCAAACCTGTTCGGTTTCGGCGCTCCGGTAAAGAAAAATGGTCGTTCCGCATATTTAAAGATGTTACAAACTCACTAGAGCACCTTTCTATTACTTTGAAAAAGAACGATGCAATGAGAAAAGTACTGCAACAAACACGTGAAGAGTGGATTAGCGGCCTGACGCATGATCTAAAAACACCGCTTAGCTCTATATACGGCTATGCATTATTACTAGAATCGAAGCAATATAATTGGACTGATCAAGACATTCAACAATTTGGCCATGTAATGAAAGAAAAATCTCAATATATGACTACATTAATTGACGACTTAAGCTTAACATATCAATTAAAAAATGATACTCTTCCTGCGCAACACGTAAATGTTGAAATTAATCAGTTCGTCCGAAAAGTACTATTACAATTTATTAATAACCCGACACTACAAAATCAAAACATTGAATTCGTGCCAAGTTCAAGCAAAATCCAATATTTTATTGAAGAAAAATGGTTCCAACGTATTATCGAAAACCTACTCGCAAACGCTGTAAAACATAATAATGAAACGACAAACGTAATCGTAAAACTTTCGCAAAATGCAAATTCATTTACACTATCTATTTCAGATAATGGAAAAGGTATGGATGATAAAACGAAAGAACTTCTATTCGAGCGATATTACAGAGGAACGAATACAGAAGAAAGCAACATCGGAACTGGACTTGGTCTCGCCATTACAAAACAGCTCGTTCATGCCCATAACGGAACGATTTTCATTGATAGTGAAGTTGGAAAAGGAACGACGATTATACTTGTGTTTCCATTTAGTTCGTAGGAAAAGGTGCTTTTATAAAGCACCTTTCTCTTTTCGGAGCAGCGCGCTAGTAAATGAAATTATATCGACTTAACTATAAAATACAACAATAGTAGCAACCTATTAATAAAAGAAGACCGTCCAAAAATACCTTTTGAACGGTCTTTCTTTCTATTATTTCTTCTTCACCGGTATCCAAAGTTCAATTTGAGCGAACTCACTTTTGTCTGCATGGGAACGTTCATCGTATAGCTCAAACTCATTAACGCCGCAATGTTCGTATCCTGAATGCGGGAACCATTCTGAGAATACTGCATTCCACGTTTGGTGAATAGACGATACCATTTCTTCATGAGGAACTTTCGGCGTTGTAAATACTGCATATGTCGCCGCTGGGAATGTACGCTTTGCAACTGCATTTGGTACATTTTCAAAGTCTGTAACTTCCATTCCGATAATATAAGTGAAGTCCCCTGTTTCTAAATTAAAATCAGTACATAATCCAAGTTCTACCCATTGGCTCGTATCTTTACGATTCGGAATCGTCGTTCCAAGATCTTTTTGTAAATATTCTTGCCAAAATGCTGGAATGTCTTGATGGTTTTTTCCTTCTTTACTTGTAGTCTTCAGCTCATAACCCGCCATTAAAAATTCTGGTTTATTTACAATACGATATTCCATTTGTATGCCCCCTAAATATGGATTTAATTTTCTTTGTTTTACATTCACTCTATAATACATTGGTGTTTCGATTTCTTGTTTTCGATATTCACTTGGTGTCATTTGAAATAATTTTTTAAAGGCTCTCGTGAACGTTTCGTGAGATTGAAAGCCATGCTCAAATGCGATATCAATAACTTTTTCATCCGTATGAGAAAGTTGATAAGCTGCCCGGGCTAACCTCCTCTTTCGAACATACTCCATTACTGTATCGCCTACTAACGCCTGGAATACACGATGAAAATGCGACTCAGAAAAACCTGCAACACGTGCTAAATTACGCAGCGTTTGTTTTTCCATTACATCTTCCTCAATATAATCAATTGACCTTTGAATTTGTGTTTCATAGCTTTCCATCTCTGTTCACCCGCCTTATATGTATTATGATAAAAGAGAATCCTATCCAATTCTTGACGTTTTTTACTATAATTCCATAAAAATTGTAACTTTTTTATATGTATTTCGTTGTTATGTATGAAGGGAGGGAAATGTAGTGAAACGCAAACAATCATTAGAAGAAATTTACTCCGAGCATATGCAAGATTTATTTCGCTATCTTCTCTCCCTAAACGGAGATTCTCATAGTGCTGAAGATCTCATGCAAGAAACATTTTACCGAATGCTCGTCCATATTGACTATTATAAAGGAGAAGAAATTAGGCCGTGGTTATTTACAATCGCCTACAACGCCTTTATCGATTGGTACCGAAAAGAAAAGAAGTATAAAACAACGCAAATTGAAGAATTCCATTTACCAAACGTGCCAAGTACAGAACACTCTTATTTCGTAAAATATGAGATTACTAGTTGGTTACAAAGTATATCCTCTCTTCCGCTCGAAAGACGAAATGTGTTACTACTACGAGATTACTACGGATTCTCTTATAAGGAAATAGCAGAAATGACTGGTCTCTCGTTAGCAAAAGTAAAAATTGAATTACACCGAGGACGAAAAGAAACGAAAAGCATAAAGGAGTGATACAGATGGGTTGTGCAGAGTTTAAAAAACTGTGGACGAAATACGAAAAAGGAACACTCACACATGACGAACAAGAACAGTTAGAAAGTCATATAGAAACTTGTGCAGAATGTGAAGCTCATTTAGATGAATTGCTTGCGAAGAGTGAACCCGTAAAGAAAAAATTACCGCCAAAAGATCTTAAAGTTCCTTTTTGGAGAATTAAGTGGAAACATCGGTTACAAACGTTTGGTTTTATATTATCCATTTGCATCGTTATATATATAATCGGCGGGGTATTATCAGCCTTTTATTTTCAAGCTAATAATGATAAAAGGCTAGAAGAAATTAGAGAAGTTCCTTCGCTTGCACTTGAGGCAACTATCCCAAATAGCCGTGTTATGGGGGGCGGAACAAGTGTAGAAGCTTTTTTCCGTACGAACAGCAGCTTCGATTTAGTAAGAACCGTCGGTAAAAAAGAAATGCCACTCGGTACAGTAGAAACAAAAAGCTTCTTATCATCTGTAGATGTCACGAAACAAACTTGGATGAATCCGTTCTATCAACCAAAACTCTTCTTTGTTCATCCCAAAACAAAGCAGGGTGATTATTTAAAGGATTCCTCAAAAAAAGTATGGGATACACTTGCAAAAGTACATGATGGAACCGTTGCAGAAGTAGCAATTTCTTTTGATAAAACTTACACTTTAAAAGAATTAGAACCGCTTTTATATAGTATATTCGAAGCACAAGAACTCCCTCCAACTCCTGTATGGTACGCTTTAGATACAGGACAAGAAAGAAAAAATGTAGATGACTATATCTTACATGGCGGAGAAGCTATAGGATTTCCAGAACATGTAAGATTTCTAGATAGTAACGCAGACAAGTACAAAACGCCAGAAGATCAAGTAATCGAAATGATGCGCGTCCTTTCTATCCATAAAAAAACGGTAAGTAAAATAGCAGCACTTCCTGAGAAAGAACTCAACTTAGATAAACGTTATAAATATGTAAAAGATAACGGCGTAAAAGTATACGGAATTGTCATTACTGGCCCGTCGAAAGAACTATTAAAATTACAAAACTCACCGCACGTACGTTATGCGACTCTCGGAGATATTGAGGTTTGGAATTGGTTTGATAATTAATAAGAATATTATCGATACTACTGAAACGATAGTTTAGATACCTAGAAAAAAATACCCCTTAATGAGATAAACTCATTAAGGGGTATTTTTTTCCATATATTTCTTCCGATAATGCAAAGGTGTTTCTCCGTATATTCTCTTGAATATTTTTGCAAATTTACTCGGGTTATCGTATCCAACTTGCATTGAAATTTCAGTAATAGATTCATTCGTATGAATCAGTAATTCCGCTGCGTACTCTACACGTTTATGTTGGATATATTGATAAACCGGCATCCCAAACGACGCTTTAAAATAACTTTGCATACTCGATTCACTAATATTCGCCATTTCGGCCAAATGCTGAACTTGAATCGGTAGGTGAAATTGCTGATGAATTACATCGAGAATTCCCTCAATTCGTTGATTTACAACTTCTGGCCAAATTTTTTGAAGACTATGCGCTAAAAACTCTAAAACTTTCGCTTTAATTAATAAATGGTTCATCGCATTTTCTTTAAATTCGGTTTGTAAATAACGTGCAATAGAACGATGAATGGTTTCGCTATTTTTTTGAAAAATATTTTTTTGAGAATGAAGAAAAAACTGTTCAATTTCCTTCCAACTATCGAGCTGATTTTCTTGAATAAGATAACGTTCCAACCAGTCTAAATCGAGAAAAACACTCGTTCCTGTTAGCTGATCATATTGAAGTTGTTCTTCAATTTCATTAAAGAATAGCAATGTTTTCGAGTCATATTGTGCGGAAAATAACGGTTTTCTTTTTTGGTTAATTTGTCCATCCAATATGACTGTAATCTCTAATATTTTTTTCAATATAGGCATTTTGGGACGTTGAAATGTACAGTTATCAAAAATCTGAATTTCAACCCCTTCTTCAATATACAACCGTCTGACTTTACCATTTACAAAATGATAAGTCGCCCCTAGCCAGCTTTCGTAATAAGTTGCATCGTTCATTCTTTTTATTTCTGTAAAAAAGGCGTTTAATATGTTTTTCAATTTTTTCACCTCCGCCTCAAATTACGATTTCGGGCTATTTTTTCGAGATTGGAGTAGTTAGAACCAATGATAATGTTTATCATTCAATTTATCAATCATTAGGAGATGAATCGAAATGAATATAAAAAAATTTGCAGCAAAAGATTTAATTACAATTGGATTATATACCGTTCTCTTATTTATCGTACAGTCTATCGTCATCGTGGTCGCGAGTCCGCTCATGGCATTTGCACCACCACTTACTCCCGCTATCGGTATGTTCTTTGGCGGCATAGTCTATATGTTAATGGCCTTGCGCGTGAGTAAAAGAGGCACACTTTTATTAATGGGGACATTAACAGGGATTTTCTTTGCATTAATGGGAACACCTATTATTCTACCTTATTGCATTCTAATTGCTTTCATCGCTGAACTTACGTTACTTAAAGGCGACGGTTCGCAATATAAGAATCGTCATCGTCAAGCTGTTGCATACGGAATTTACGGCGCTTTCTTCAGCATTGGTTCATATATAACAATTTATTTACTCGGTAGTAGTCAGTTAGAAAAGATGCGTTACTCAAAAGAAGCAATCGACGAATTAATTTATTTTGCTTATTCACCTATATGGATGACAATCGGCCTTATCGGCGGATTCATTCTATCCTTGTCTGGCTGTTACTTTGCAACAAAACTATTACAAAAACACTTTGTTAAAGCTGGCTATTTATATATAAAGAAATAATTAGGAGAGGTTTTTATGTTTGATGCTCGTTTACAATTTACTCTATTAATCATCTGTGGATTTTTAGCAGTTTCCGCTACAAGCACCGGTTCACTTATGCTCGCAGCGTTTGCTATTCTTTTACTCATTTGTCAAAACCAATATCGTTTAGGCTTCAAATGGTTCATTATATACGGTTGTTTGTTCTTTGCACACTATTTCATTTCAACTTATATGAATGCTTCCATTTTAAATGCGTTTTTATTAATGCTACTCATTGCCTTAAAAACTTTACCTACGTTAATTATCGCATCTGGATTATCGAAAGTCCCATCAGGGCAGCTACTAGCAAGTTTACAGAAATTAAAAATTCCCGAAAGTATTTTATTAACACTTACCGTTGCACTTCGGTTCTTTCCTATTTTACGTGCTGAATCCAAAATCATCGGAGAGAATGTGCGCATTCGTGGTATTTCATTAAAAAGCCCGAAAAATTGGCTTCGTTTAAATCAAATGTTTGAATATGCGATCATTCCTTTATTGATGAGAACAATTCGACTCGCTGATGATTTGAGTGCTTCGGCAACAACTCGCGGAATTGATGCGCCTTGCAAAAAAACAAGTCATTACGCGATTGCCTTCCGTCCGAAAGATAGTATCGCTCTCCTTCTCGGTTTATGTATGTTTGGCACGCTTTGGATTTCATAAGGAGAATAGCTATGATTACACTCAAAAATGTTCAATTTGAATATCAACCTGGAAAACCCCTTTTAAAAAATATAAATGTAACGATTCATGAAGGTGAATGCGTCCTCATTACCGGACCTTCTGGATCTGGAAAAACAACTCTTGGACGAATATTAAATGGTTTAATACCAAGCTTTTATGAAGGAAACTTACAAGGTGAAATCATCATTGAGAGTGTCCATACGAAGGATGCCCCGATATGGGAACTTAGTAAAAAAATTGGTAGCGTCTTTCAAGATCCTAAATCACAATTTTTCACCTCTATCGTTCAAGATGAACTTGCTTTTGAACTTGAAAATCATGGAGTTGAAAGAACTGTAATTCAACACCGATTACAAGACGTTTTACAACAAATGAAATTAGAATCTATACAACATAAACCCGTCATGAGTCTTTCTAGTGGCCAAAAACAAAAGGTGGCAATTGCCGCATCACAGCTGATTGACCCATCCCTATTTGTAATGGATGAACCTTCTGCGAATTTAGATTTACAAGCAACGAATCTTCTCAAAGAAGAATTAGTCTCCTTACGAAAAAAGAATAAAACGATTGTCATTGTAGAACATCGGCTTTATTACTTAATGGATCTTGTGGACCGTATAATCTATATGGAAAATGGCGAAATCAAAAAAGTCTACACGCCAAAAGAATTGCTCGCTCTCTCTTGTGAAGAAATACAAGCGCTAGGCTTACGTTCTCCCTTTATTGAAAAAGGAAGAATGAATGACCGTACTTCTCCTTCAAAATTAGAAAAAATGCAGATTGCAGGCTTGCACGTCAAACATAAGCGAGCAAAAGATTGGGTACTGCAAGATTTAAACATTACGCTTCATGCAAATGAAGTAACCGCATTAATCGGAAAAAATGGCGCAGGTAAAACGACGTTCGCTCGCACATTAACAGGATTAAAAAAAGAGAGCACTGGCAACATTCACATTGATAACGTACGGATAAAAGCAAATAAACGAATGCAAAAAATTTGGTTCGTTATGCAAGATACAGTGTATCAACTATTCACCGATAGCGTATGGAATGAAGTGTTACTCAACAATCCTAACCGGGAGGAAATGGCTGAAAATGTTCTAAAAGACCTCCATCTATGGCATTTGAAAGAAAATCATCCTGCCACCCTTTCAGGTGGAGAAAAACAACGGCTCGTTCTCGCAATTGGCTTAATGAATGACGCCTCTATTTTCATACTAGATGAACCAACTTCAGGTTTAGACGGTATGAACTTACAACGTGTTATCGAAGTAATTCATCAACTTGCCAAACGTTCCTGTCACGTACTCGTGATTACGCATGATTACGAGCTCGTAGCTGGTGCTTGCCAGCGTATTATAAAACTAAGAGACGGAAAGATTACAACTGATGTTCAGGCCAATACATTCTCTTATCGAGAACTTGTAGATTTTATGTATGAGCTTGAGTAGTTTAATAAAGGATTAACCGTTGAAACACCTTACTATAAATATACAAATTAAAATCCTTTTTTTAGAAGGAAGAGAGCATCCAGCCATGCATAGAAGTGGTCAAAGCCTTTTTCTATCACACGCGAAGTAAGAACAAAGAGACCAAATGCATGTGGATTCCTTTTTTTTATGCATCGATATGGTTTATTTATATACCAAAATATCAAATTTAATTTATATAACAACTAGGGGAACAAATAAAAATAATAGGTTGAAACAAAAAAGGTTGCCAAAAAATAGCTACATCACTACTTTTTAGTAACCTTTTTTCTATAAATTAATTAGAAATCACTTTCACATACATCCCTCTCACCGCTTTTTCATAAGCGATATCACTCATTTGTTTTATTTTTTCTGATACGACAGACGACTGAATAATTTTCCCTTCACATAGTAATGGAGGGTCAATGAGACGCACTTTATTTTTATGATGTAAATCATAATTATCGCTATCTTCTTTTACTTCTACACTTGGATGAACTTTTCTTAATAAAGCATCTACTTCTCGATCTTTACATAGCTGTAATTTCGAAATAAGCTCATGATCTTCAAGAAGGAAATCATCTGAATGGATTATCTTTTTATGAAGAGCTAATTGTAACGTTCTAGCTAACATATCATTTCCATAAACATTAATTGGTTTCATGAAGAAATCGATTACTTCTTCGTAATACGTCTTTGTAAACCATTCTGCAATTTTGATATTTTGAAGGGCCATTTTCCCATTAACTTCGATTACATCCTCTAAAAAGTTGTGAACTTCTTCTAAAGAAATATATCCGTATGTATACATATCTCTTAAAGTATAATCTACTCGGTCTGCACATAATTCTGGTGCTGATCTTTCAAGTAAAGTCCACTTCGAATCATCTAACAAAATATCTTCATAGTTATAACCATGTTTTAAAAGGATTACTGGAATCTCCGAGTTTTTTACGAAAGTGCTAAATATTTCTTCATGATAACTTTCATCTTTATTATCGAAAACATAATCAATGACATGAGAAAAAGCAGTGTGCGATACATCATGCAGTAAACCAGCAATTTGTTCTTCTACTGAACCACCAAGCTTTTTAATTAACAACATAACACCAACTGAATGATCAAAACGCGTTACATTCCATTTCTCATTCATTAAATAACTTGCGCCGGCCTGATGAATTCCTTTCAGTCTTTGCACAGACTTACTTAAAATCAACTCTTCTAACACTGGATCCACTTCACATTCTCCGTATATTACATCTGCTATAACCACTTATAATCCCCCTTTATCTCAGCCGAGTCTTATAATCGTACCTCTTTTATGAAATTATCACCAACAGAGATATTTATTGTTATTTGTTTTTATTGAAAAAAATAGAGAACCATCAGCTCTCTATTTCATAATCCTATTCAAATGTAACCTCTACCTGCACAATCTCCGACCTACTTCCAAGTCTAAGCGGCGGTCCCCAAAATCCGAACCCAGAAGAAACAATGGCGTGGAATGCACCTTTTTGTACGTATCCCCAGTCTAATTCGTACATTCTTCTCGTCACAATATGATTCGGCGCCATTTGTCCGCGGTGCGTGTGACCGGATAATAGTAAATCTACGCCGGCATCCGCTGCCTGCTTTAATTCAAATGGCTGGTGATCCATCGCAATAACAGGAAGCGATAAATCCACAGTACTCATTAAACTTTCAAAGCTTTGACGATCACGCTCTGTTTTATCTCTTCTTCCAACGAGATAAAAGTCATCTTCAATTGTGATCACTTCATCTAAAAGAATACGAATATCGATTTTATCCATCTCCTGCAAGAATTCCGGAACCGCTCTGCCGTAATATTCGTGGTTTCCTAACACACCGTATACGCCTAATGGAGCTTTCATTTGTTTCATAATAGGCCCCATGTTTTTTTGAATGAATACTCCTGGATGGTCATCTATAATATCACCTGGCAGTAAAATAATATCAGGCTCCATTTCATTTACATGACGAACGAGTCTTTTTAAATGAGCAACACCAGACAGTTTACCGAAATGCATATCAGAAGCCATCGCAATACGTAAACTTTTACGTCCTTCTACTTTTTTCGGTATGTGTACATCATACTTTCTTACAACCGGGCTATATGCATTAAATACTCCATACGCAAAGATAAAGACGAACACGAGTAAAACGACCGTTCCTGTCCAAATAATTGCCGTCTCTTTCTCCACTGAAAACTGCAGTAGGAAAACTGCAATATCGGCTAACGGCAACAACATAAGCGCGTATTGTATAACCGCAAACCAAATTGAACCGACCGTTCGCAGGAAAGGAAGGAATTTAAACACTTGTACGAGAATGTACGCATATGAAATAAATCCGACTACGAAAGCGTAATATCCCCAAGATTGCCAGCCGAATACTGTATGAAGCCAAACCCATCCGTTCCAGCCGATGTAAAACATAAGTAGTGTGTATACAATTAACATAGTAAACATATTGAAATAACGAAGATTCTTCACAGCCAGCCTCCTTATTGATTTCTTCTATTATATCTTGTTATGCACGTTTAACGTAAATATTAAGCACATCAATCTTCACAATAAAAACATTGATAAGCACATCGTTTTAAAATTTTTAGGAACTGCTGTAATAGGCATTTTAGAATCTTACGTATTAGACGAAATTGATAATGATGTTGAATATGTTGCGACGCAGGTTGGGGAATTGATGAGGCGGAATATATAAAGGTTATGAAAAAGTGCATCCAATAATTTGGGTGCATTTTTTCATAATCTAGAAGCTTCATGTTTTGTGGCTTTTATTTTATTTTATTTTATTCTAATCTATAATACTCTTTCATATAGCATTAGAAGTCCGCATAAGGTTTGCTGTTTTATTTAAAATAAAAAAGTGTATCTCAAAATCAAACTATCTGTTTAGATTTTAAGATACACTGAATCGACTTTACTTTTCTTTTATAAAATCCCACTGGCTATACCAACATACATACATAGAAAAACAGTCCGTAAGAACGGTAAGTGGTGCATAGTTCACTGACGAGAAGATTCATAATCAAACATAATACATGATAGTATTAGCAAAAATATTACACCACTATATTGTATAGCAAGGGGAATACCATTTAAAACAGACGCTAATATGTCTGTAAATGTAACAATAAAAAGTAGTGTAAGTATCGTTAACATAAGTGCGGCTGAAAATAAGAAACCTTGTTTGATACATTTAAAAATCCAGCCGATTCCAATACATATTAAAATTATACGTACTGGATACTTTAAAAGTATCCAAAATAAATTATCTACACTATTAAAATTCATCATCAAATTCACCAAGATCACTTTCAGGATTCTTTATTATTTTAACGATATTTTTTATATGTTTGTTTATGTCCTTTGTATACTGCCTATTCAAAACATAAGCATTTTCTATTAATCTAACGCCCACAAATGCTTTGAGACCTAATTTTAACCTGCTTTTCTAGCAGCTTTATTCACATATTCCTTGTTATAGGCTGGCCTATTTTGCTGTTTATAATTATGTTTACCTGTAGAATACCAAAGATAAAACCCTGCGTATAAAGACAACCCTTTCTCTTAACATTGCAATTCTCTTTAAACGTTCGCTCACGTTTATCCCCTCATGTATTAAGTAACTCAACATAATAAAGCGTATCATCCGTCTGAAAATACATAATAGATCCGCGGCTGTAATAATTAACAAATTGAACCTGCTCTCCTAGCTCATTACAAAGATTACTATCATACACATGATTATTGTTTAAATCATAAACAACCAACTTTTTATCTCGAGTAATGAATACTACTTTATCTTGAGCGAACGCAAAACTTTCCGACCATATTTCCCTAATTGAATTTATTTCATTCCATAACATATGGAAGTTTTTATCTTTCATTTGAACTAAAGGGAATTCTGAATAATAATAGAGCCAAACGTCTCCATCTATAACGTTCATTGCATAACAATCATCTATATACGGTATTTTATATTTTTCTACATATTGATCATAACTATCAAAAATCAATTGACCTTTTGAATCAAAAGCAACTATACCATTTACTCCAATTGGGCACTCTCCGAAAACCCCTTCATCACAATAACTAACCCATATATCTTCATTCGAATCAACCTGGCAATCTCGAATCCCTTCTCCGGCATAAAACTTAACATATTCACTTCCGTCCGGATTATAAATAACTGCATTATCATCTTCATAATTAAATATAAGTAACCATCTCTCTCCGATTCGTTGAATACATAGCACGGATTCAACATCTATATCTACGTTTAAATTGAATTTACTTATATTCACATTATTTTTATCCAAATAAATAATACAAGGTTGATTCGTATTATCTTGTACTAGTAAAATCACATTTTGTTTATAATCCAAACTCATTTTTTTTAACTGATAAGCTTCAACAATATCCTTAAAACTTACTAACTCTTTACATGCAATATCTTTCATATAGATGAAAATCCTCTCATTGATTCTAAACATAAAAATAAGCGTCAAACTTCTATACTTTTAATAAGTTTGACGCTCGCTCTCAATTATTATTTTAAATACTACCCTTTCATTCTCCTAATCCCACTCCCAGATTGGTGCGGCAGAAAAACCTTCAAGACTCATTTCCATTAAATTTAAAAGTGTTTAAAAACGAAGAAAGCTGACTTTTAATACTAAGTATATATTCATGGAATTCATATATATAACAACTTAGCGTGCTATCTCCTTCAAGCTCTTTAAATCTAACTGAAATTTTGAAAGATGCATCAATATCCAAGTGACAAGTTAAAGATAACTCATTTGATTCTGATTTAAAATGTACTGTTCCAAATCCCAAGGTATATATTTTTTGGAGGTCTTTGTAAAAGTGATATAAATCATTATTGTCAAAATAAAATGATGTCGTTTTCACTTTGAAACCAGAACAGCCTAGTTCACATTCTCCTTTGAAATAAGCTCCACCAAAATAACTATCTCCTTCACCTGAAAAGTCAGTTATAACAATCTTGATGAAATTATCATCCTGCTCGCCTATATGAAAACATTCCATTATTTATACCTCCCTATAATACGTATAACAGCTTGGCTAATAAATAACTAATCTAAAGTATAATTGTGGAAAATTTATATTTATAAGTTCATCTAATCTCTTATTGGTAATGAAGGTTTCTGACCTTTTTTTGCTTTAGAATTATAATAATAGTATAGCGTTTATCCTTATGTTTTTATAGCCAACAAAAATTAATGTGTACAAAAGAGAGAAAAATCTACATCAGCTTTTCTCTCTCAATCACTTCTCTATTTATTCTCCCTCTTCTAAAATCCCATATTGCTCCCAACAAAATATTCGTTTCCCTTTAACAGCATATATTGTTTGATCCCTTGAAAAAATATACTCAAATTGAATGGAATTTCCATCACTATCTACTATTAATAAAGTTGATAATTTTTTATTTACAAGTGAATATGCATGTATTTGATTAGTATCTACACCAAAGATAATAGTATTTTTTATTTTTAAACATAGTGATGTATGATTCAATGTTGTTTCATAAAGGCTATCTTGTTCATATCGTTCTTTATTAATCTGTGTGAATGTATATGTTCCTTGCTCATTATAGTACGACATTAGAATATTACCTGTCTTCTGTATATTTATTGCTGTACAATCACAGACAGATCTTTTTATTGAATTATTGAATTCATTAGTAATTAAATCGCCATTCTTAGAGAAAATAGCTAATCCGCTCTTTTCAAATTTATTAATATCATATATATTTTCCCAATCTATCGAATCAAACTCTTCATCTGAAATAAACAATTCATCTACAGAAGTAAATATACCTTCTTCACTATACCCAACCAATAAATGTTCTTCTTCATCAACTTGAAAATATTTTATTCCATTTCCTAAGTAATATGAAGCAATGATGTTTCCTTTTTTATCAAAAATTGTAGCCGTTGTATCTTCCTTTTTCTCAACGAAACTTTTAACCAAAATCCAATTTTCTCCTAAAGGTTGAATGAAGTTAAAATATTGATTATTTTCTATAGTATATTCTTTCAAAACGCCAGCTTTCAACAAGTGTATAATTTTATAATAATAAGTGTCTGTAACCTTTTTATCCAATACTAAAATTATAATATCTTGTTTGTTTCCCGTTGTAATACAGAGAATTTCTCCTTCTATATATGAAAAATCCATCCGCTTATTAAATACTAGTTTTTTCATAACTAACAGACCTCCAATGAATTGATAATACTCTAATTCAGTCGGAATGCTCTCACTTCCACCAGATAATAGAAAGAGCTTACGTTAGCTCCTCCTTTTTCATTCTACCTTATCCATATTTTTAGTAGGCTCTACTTACAATGCATCAGGTAACATAACAGCCATAAACAAATCACTTCTTTCACCTGGTGCTATATATATTCCTTCTGCATCTAAATATTCAATGGAAAAGGCTGCTAGCTCATACGCCATTTCTTGATCGCATTCAAAAAGTGAATGTATAAAAAAATCACTTCCTGTGATTTTTTGTAAATCCTTCAAACCGTTAGACTTACTTCTTGCATAATCAGTCATATTCTCATTAGCCCAAGACCACATCCAACTGTTACTCTTTCCAGACCAAGAACCTATAAAAACAACACTAAATTCAAGTAAAACTTGACCATTTTTTTTAAACTGTAATATACATTGATCTTGATCATACCAATATTCATCAAAGTTATCGATATTATAATCCGAAATGAAGTTTTGCTGTTTACTTTCTAATCTGTCATAACACATATCAAGATAACTCTCGAATTGTTCATTTGTCATTGCCACTTATCACATGCTCCTTTACTTCAAGATTCCCAAGTAATATTGATTTGTTCAAAGGAAGCTTTACTTTCTTGTAACCCTTCCACATTATCAGTTCCAATCATCACTATCTCATTTTCCGAGAGCTTAATTACCTTATTAAGAGTTCTAATTGTTCTTCAGTGAATTCATTTTCTTCTTCTAAATCATAAAACCCTCTCATTGATTCTAAACATAAAAAATAAGCGTCAAACTTCTATAATTTTAATAAGTTTGACGCTTGCTCTCAATTTAAATTTAAAATAATACACCTTAATCTCTCAAAGCAAATGTTAAATCCCATTGTTTTTGTCTATAATTTATTGGATTCATCTTTTCAAATGTTTGATTTTGAATGCTAAAAGCTACCTTCTGTATATTTACTTTTGGATTGAATAAAAAATCTCTCAAATCAATATACTCTTCATTTGCAAACACAGCCCCTTCCATAATAGAAAGATTCTGTGCTCTTTGTTCTATATCTATATTTAAAATACATTGATATAAAATATCCTCATCATTTAATACTAAGTCCGCTTTTATATGAAAATCCGCATTCCCGAATTCAAATATATTTGTAACAACAGACGGGCGAACCCACGTCTCGTCTTGGTAGTCTACACTTTCATTCTCGTGATCCCACTCCCAGATTGGTGCGACAGAGAAATCTTCAAGGCTTAACTCTGCTATTGGTTTTCCATTAGTTGAACCCACCAGTGATCCTCCCTCTTTAACTACTTTAGGAATAAGATTACTAAAGTACATATTTCTCTCATCCGTTATCGATTCTTTAATAATGGGATATAAATATAAAGTAGCCATCGTTCTGAAACCATTACTCGCTCTTAATTCTAATTCTATTGCTATAGAAAAGGTCCTTATTGATAAATAACTAATTCGGATGTTTCCATTAAGGACCGTAAAAGTTTCTCCCTCTATATTAAATTCCCATTCTTGAAAATTAAACTCTTTATAGTAATAACTTTGTTCCTTATGAATAAAATCAGGATACTTATTTAAATATATATCCAAAAAATCATCTTCTACTAAAGTCTTATATGTTGGACATACAATTTTAAACTGTAACTTTCGAGATTTAGAATCCACAACAATAAAGTTATCCTGTATTATACAATACACCCAAGGTATATAAAGTTGATTTCCCTCTATGATGAGCTTTGAAGGCTCTCGTTTTAACATTGATACCACCGCTTGATCCTCTTCCATTATTTACTCTTGCTGAATAGATATTGGTTCCCCTCGTTTTTCTGTAAATACCTTGTTATCTTTCGCGTACTTCAAACACATTTCCACTAATACAAGTAAAATACAATAAGTTATTTGTTTTAATTACCTCATATATGGAATCAGAATCCAAAATAAACTTTGGTAAATATAATGTGAATTCTACCTTACCAGATTTTATGTCTAAGCATTTTACTTCAAGTTCATGTGAAGACATATAGACCTTATCCTCCACATATCTCGGAGCTCTTATCACATCATGTTCAAACCTTGTTTCCCACTTAATTTGGTTATGTACTAAATCTATACAATAGACTTTTCCATTATCCATAACTGCAAAACACACATTATCAACTAAGTTAGGCTCAAGTTGTATTTCACCTGATAATAAGCATTGATATATTTCCTTACCATCGTCTACTCCAAAGAATTGAAGACATGTTTTCGGTTCTGCTGCATCCTCCATATCATATATAGACCTAACCAAACCTATCTTTAAGTTATCAGCTATCACATATAAATAATCAGCTTCTTCAATCTCTATCTCTAAGATTAATTCTGGTGATTCTTTTTTCAAATTCCACCTTTGAATACTCTCCTCTCCCACTATTAAAGCCGTGTGACTTTCTATATATGTAGGAGTATTGGGGCGACAATCAATATTTTCTCTCCACAAAATATTATTATTATTTAAGTCAACAGCTGTCATACAAACTATATAGGGATCTATTGTTTCTCCTTCTTCATAACATTCTCCTATCAGAACATAATAATCAGAAAACAGTCGAACCTTCAAATTTTCTCCACCAATTCCAGTATATACAGTCTGTTTTTCTTTTCCTGTTTGAATATCTAATATGATATTCAAACCATAATCCATCACAACCATCACGTCTAATACATTATTTGGTAGGAGATAAACCGCTTTTATTTCTCCTTCCAATTCTAACTCCCATAATTTCTTTCCATCTTTTGCAGACATGCACACAAGTTTTGATTCTTCCTCTTCTCTACTAATATCTCCTACAAAAACCTTATCATCTTGTTGACAAAATACAATTCGACTCTCAACAAAATTGAGATGTTCAGTCCAAAGTGTTTTTTTATTCAACATGTCTATTTTACTAAACTTATGCGCTGGTCCATTTCCAACATATAAAAAATCGTTGTCTCTTGAGAATTGAGGAAGAATTTCTATATTCCTTTCATTTTTCAGGTCACTCCAGCTTATTTCATAACGACTTTCACTTGAATATTCCCGATAAACATTCAAGTTTCCAGTAGTAATGAAGTCCTCATCTAGCTTTTCTAAGTCAATTATCTGTTTATAAGCGGCATTCAACTTAAAATCTTCTGGTACTTTACTAATTAATTTCTCTATATGCTCCTTACAAAAATCAAATACAACATTAAAAAACTGTACTCTTTCAACTGAAATAATTTCTTTACTACTACTAATATTAATCTGATTTTCTTGTTGAATAAATTTTAAAGTCTTCTCATAGTTATCTAAGAATAATGTACCCTCTTTATACTTTAAAAGATTTACCCACACATCAAAAAATTGTATTAAGGGCTCTATAATATTAGTCTCTTCTTCATAAATAATTTTTTCGTCTATGAGGAAAATTATTTTACCTCTTAACATTTCCAACTCGTCTTCATTAAAATATTCCAGTTTTATATTAAATCCTTCTTTTATTTTCCCCATAATGCTCTACCTCCAGTATGTCCGGTTTTTTGATGAATATTGGTGTCAACTAACTGCATTGTTCCCGGCTCTTGATGGTGATGCCACGTATAACCTTTTGGATTTTTTCCAGACCGCATTAGTGTTAACTCAGCTTTATTAAACTTACTTTGATATTTCTTATATGCCTCTTTATTTAAATAACCAAATTGGGATGCATTACTTTTTTTTCAATAAGATTTTGGAAAGCTCATAGTAATTTTAGACTTAAATTTAGGAAATCCTTTTTTATGAAATGTCACCTTCGTTACTGGATGTTTCTTACCAGCCAAGTGTGCATTAACAATTTTGGGGCCTCCTGATTTCTTTCCAGTAGATTTTGTTCCGCCTGATTTTTTTGCTTTATTTCCATCTTCATCTATTAGCATAATCGGGTTGTTATCCGCATACGTATAACCATTCATTGTAATCGGATCATCTTCATCACCGGGATCTGGATCCACCGATAAGAACACACCATGGTCCGGATTGTAGTATCTCGCAATCAAGTAATACATACCAATCTCTTTATCATACATGTATCCCGCATATCCAAATAGATTATCTGCTGCGATACCTTTTGCGTCACTCTTTAATACGTTATCCCACGAATCATATTCATACGTTGCTACAACTTCTCTATTTTGATCTGTCATTGCAACCACATCTCCACGAAAGTAAAAAAACTATGTGAATGAATCTAATGCAATAAGGCTCTTACTTTGTCCATAAATCCACAAAGTAAGAGCCTTATTTTTTCTATTCACGACTTATTTTAAACTTGATTTCTCAGAGGAGTAGACAAAAACATCCATTTTAAAAAGGAATTCAAAATTACTTTTAATGAATGTCATCCTTCTGATAATTCGAGAAAACTTTCTTTGATATCAAAAATTTGTAAAATATCTTGTTCTAACCTCAGTGCATTAAAATCAGACTTTGCCCTTTTACCCAATATCCTAATAGATTGAATAATGTTTTTGATTATTAATATTTTTCTCCCTGAATCATCTGCCAACAAAAATGTTTCATAATCAATCCTTAATCTAAAATCTGCTTCTTTACTCTTCCTTTTAAAGAGCTTTCTTTCTTTATGAAAACCCGCATCTTCATATTCCAGAGTTATGTTAACTACTATAGGGATTATAGCTATTTTTTCTACTTCGCTACCATAATCATTACTATTTAATCCTTCAAGTTCACTACCGATTTCTGAAATTATATTTATAAATTCCTCAGCAATATCCCCTTCTAATTCACCACTTAAAAAAAACCTCATAATCACTCACTCTTTTCAATAGTCACTTTTATTTAGTGGAGGACGCTTTCCATCTTCATATAAACGTTATTATACTTGTAAAATTTTTGTGGCCTTCATCTTTTGATTTAGCATTTTTTTGCTGCGTTCTTGTTCACCTTTTATTAATTGTAAAAGAAATTTAATTATGCGATACCTTTCGTATCACCCTTTAATATATTCAGAAAGAAGAGTCAAAACCAGCCCTTCTTTTTTACAAATCATTCTTCTATTAGCGTTATTTCTATAAAACACTTAAAAGCTATTATACAAACTATCCTCTAGTATCTTCTTGTGCTAAGAAAACCATTTTATAACTTTTTATTTTCATGTTGCACAAATATCAAAATTATTACTAGCAATTGTTAAAAGCGCGCCATCATATTGTATAAATGCACATGCCGATGATGGAACCAGTTCAATTTGTGGTACAAAACATTCTCCCAGTAAACACTTCATAAATTCACTTTGATTTATTTTCTCTAATTTGATGCCAACGCTATTTCCTAAACTGATAATAGCAAAAGTATTTTCTATACTTACACCATAAAACAACTTGATTATATAGGGTACTTCTCTCCTTGGTATAGAATCAAATACAAAGAAAATGTTCCTTTTTCCCAAATCAAAAACTGTATAGGAAATACCTTTAGACTCTATTTCTTCTTTTAGATTTTTCCCCTCAGATTTATCTACATGTACAATAAACTGATTAATCCTCTCTTGAACAAGTAAACTTAAATTATCAATATTACGATTAGAATCATCAAATAAATCTGTTTCATAAATATCAGTTACATTCCTAACACGATATATATTTTCATCTTCAATACATTGAATCTTTTCGAATATAAAATCCATAATGCACCTTCTTTCCTCGATCTATGTTTTCCTATAACTTTATTTTGTTATCATTTTACACCAAAAAAACAGTAATATCGTAGGGACGCACATGATATCACTGCTTCTTATGAATTTAATATTTTCTATTTTTTGTATAGTGCATTTCCTTTTCACCTTCATAGTTCTTTGATAACTAAGTTTATTAAGCTATCCACATAACTATAATCAAACTCCCGCTTATCTACCACTCTCAAAATAACCATACAAGGTAATTTCCTCATTATTATAATAAAGATCAATAATTTCAGCTGGGAAAAATTCATTTTGTTGTTCTATACACTCTACTAACTTATACATCGTATAATCTATTGCATCAAAATAAAAATCAAAAAATAAAGTACCATTCCTATAAACTATACTCTCTTGTATTTCCTGAGAAAAAGGAACATTATTAATTTGCAACCTCTCTACACACCATATATCTTTCCAATAAGCTGGTTTATCGAGAACAATTTCTACCTTCTTTTGTGTTAGTAACTTTTCCATAGCATGCAGCATTCTTTTAGCACCCTGCTCATCGAAGCTTAATGTCAAACCATGTATTTCACCCACATACGTATAATTTTCCTCTCCAAATAAAAATTCACCATGTTCTTTTATGTCTTCTTCTGTATACGTATCTATTTCTAACAATATCATTTTTGGTTTCCTTTCTTTGTACTATATCTAACATGAATATTTTTTGTTACAATTCCTCTTTTCTTTAAAAATTCAAAGCGAACATGAGGCATACCACCTTTATGTCCTCTTACATTATTATCATTGGTCATCAAAGTATTTTTCTTTCTTGTCGGTTTAAAATAGGTAGAGATTTTCTTCCTTTTCTCTTTCAACCAATATTGAACGGCTATCTCTGATGGATCTGTAATTGGCTTTCCTTACAAAGATTACTATCATACACATAATTATTGTTTAAAACATAAACAACCAATTTTTTATCTTGAGCAATCGCAAAATCCGCTCGTTTATTCTAAAATAAAAAATAAGCGTCAAACTTCCTTAATTCTAATAAGTTTGACGCTTACTCTCAATTATTATTTTAACTACTACATTTTAATCTCTTAAAGAAAATGTTAAATTCCATTGTTGTTTTCTATAATTTATTGGACTCATCTTACTCATAATAATAAAATAACTTCTAACTAATATACTAACCTCAGTTATCTATTAAAAACTATCTTCACCTTTTTTTAGCAGCCTTTTTATTACTTTTTGTATTTTTCTTCTTACTACTTACATTTTTAGTAGAACGATTATCACGATATGCAGTAGCAAAGGTTAATCCTAAATAACCTTTACTTCCAGTCATGGAATATGCTACATCTCGAGCCTTACCTTTTCCACTATAACCACTTTGTCCTTTTCTTTGTACACCACTTCCAGCATTCGCTACAGCATATCCAGGTACTGCTGTATGAGTACTAACAAATAAACGAACCCCTTTGCCTAAATGCCTAGCAACATGACCTCCTGATCCTCCTATAATACCACCGGCTATCCCCCAAAGGAAATCCTTACCCAGTCTTTTATAATTCATTCCTTTTAAAGTTTTATGTTTTGCATAATGCCCTATTACATAACTGCCCACATTAGCAATTCCACCAACAGCTCCAGAAACAACCCACCATGCAAGATGTCCATCCGGATCCACTTTCATTACTGGATTATTATCCGCATACGTATACCCATTCATTGTAATCGGATCATCTTCATCCCCTGGATCAGGATCCACCGATAAGAACACACCATGCTCTGGATTATAATAACGCGCAATCAGATAATACATGCCAATCTCTTTATCATACATGTATCCCGCATATCCAAACGGATTGTCTGCTGCGATACCTTTCGTGTCGCTCTTTAATACGTTACCCCACGAATCATATTCATACGTCGCTACCACTTCTCTGGTTTGATCTGTCATCGCGACCACATCACCACGAGGGTTATAGTGATAGTATAACGTTTGTCCTTTTGACTTCATTGCTAGTCGTACGCCACTTGTAGCGTATACATATTGACGAAGTACAGTTCCACTACCATCCGTCTCATATAACGGGTTAATACTGTCTCCATCATAGAAGTAACGTGTTACTGTTCCACTTATATTCTTTTCAATACGACGATTATCCTCGTCATACTTATATGTTGCAAATGCATTGCTCTCACCTTGTTTCGTGATCGCAATCATTTGGTCATCTTCATTCCATGTATACTTGTACTTCCCATCTGATGTACGATTGCCATTTGCATCATACGTTAACGATTCGTTTCCGAATTTTACAAGCTGATTTCCTTCATTGAATGTTGCGGCTATAGACTTTGTTTCTTTTCCATTCTCTACAACTTTCACACTCGTACGGTTTCCAAATCCATCATATGTGTAAGATTTACTTGTTCCGTTTGGTAATGCTTCGTTTAGTAGCTGGTTAATCGGGTCATATACAAAGTTTGTTTCTGTTACTTTCCCGCCCGCACCTTCATGTTTAATCTTCGTACGATTGCCTGCTTGGTCATATTCATATCGTTCAGATAGAAGAATACTGTTTGACGTACCTACTACTAAATCTTTAATTTTGTTCGCATGGTCATAGTTGAAGGTAGAACCTGAACCATTTCCAGCTGTATACGTGCGAACATTTCCTTGATCGTCATAGTCAAATCGATACGTTTGAGAGCCATCTGTCACACGTATATTTTGATCTAACGTGTTGTAATCATACGATACTTTATTTGTGTATCCACCTTGCGTTACTGTTTGTTCTTTTAGTTTTTCTGTCTTACTGTTTGCTTTGTCATGGTATGTCCAGTCAACTTTTCCGCCTCGGCTATCCGTTGCACTTGTGACGCGGTCTGTCTTATCGTATGTTTTTGTGCGTTCTACACCATTGACAAGGTCTTTTACTTTCGTAACTTGTCCATTTTGATCACGTTCGAGTGTAAATGAATCTTTTCCAATAGATATTAAGTATGAAAAGAAAACTGGGAATTGGCGTGAAGAATATATAGATAGCATATAAGGGTATGCAATGAGAGGGCTCCAAAAATGGAACCCTCTCATTGCGTTATTGGAAATGTACAAAATGTTTTTTAAATCACATTATATTTCTATATCTCTGTTAAAATCTTGAAATTCAATTTCTGTTCTGCATTTAACTGATTTGCTACGTAATGATTTATAAGTAGATTAATTATTTCATGTTTTTCATTAACTATCTTTCCATTTTTCTTTTTACGTATAATAAATTCATTTGTGATATGATCATAAATGAAATTTAAATGTGCATCGGCATTCCTAACACTTCTATTAATTTGTTTTGTTAATTTTTCACACTTGTTATTAGTAATTAAGTCAAACAATTTAACTTTTTATAATAGTTAATTCATAAGTTTGTTTTCATACGAATATCATAAAAATTTCATCTGAAATTACACATTTGTTAAAAAACTCACACGATATATTGCTGCCAAACTCCCTCTTATTAATAGAGGTTAAAAAAAGAACGCTACCTAAGTGCGTTCTTTTTCTGTTTAAATAAAAATGTACTAAAAACATATTTAGCTAAATCATTTATATACTATTATGGGGGTTGTTATTAGGTATTATGGAGTGCTCTGGTCAAGCACTCCTCATATCTAATTAGTTACACGTATACTGTAAATAACCTGTTATATTTTGATTTCATTTTAATTAGGACAACAGACTCCTTCGTTTGTTGTCTTTTTACTCTGCATCAATTCACTAACAAATATTCAGTCGTTGATAAGAAACGAGCTCGCTCTCATCAAATAATAATAAACTCAAACTCTAACTAAGAAAAATTTTATAATAATGGAGTCCTACAGTTTTAGCCTTCTTTCCATAGTACTATTTCAAGATTATATTCATTCTTTAGAAAAGTAAAAGCACTTCTCATAGACTCATCTACTACAATAAGGCTAGAGTAAATTAATCCTCTTTGAGCATCATCATACCCAATGAAATCTAATACTTCTTTTGTATATAACATGAAATCTTCTAATTCTATATGCACACCAAAGTCCCAGTTTTCATGTGCATACCATAGAATAATCTTCTTAGACAATAAATTAGTTAATTCACATTCAAATTCTTTTATTTCATTGATAACATGTTCAGTGTCTGATACATTAGTAATTTTGACAGGAGTAGGTGTCTCATGAATTAAGAACTCTACTACTGAAGATATTTTGTCTCCACTAACAACTTCAAAATTTTTTATGGACGGACATAACATTAAAAACTTTTGTCTAGTAGCCTTTCCTTCTACCTTTTCTCTTAATATTTTAATTCTCTCTAAACGCTCATTCAACTTTATCACCTTCTTCTTTTTTTCTTATAGCCTTTTTTATCTTCTGGGTAATGACCACTTAATTGATTATACTTTCCTTTTGTACTTAATGGATTACCTGATCTTCCTTTTGTTTTAGGTCCTGTAGCATGGAAATGAGGTCCTCTTCCACTCTTATCATGCTTATGTTGCACAACAAATTTCTTATGGCCGCCTCTCCCAACTGCTCCAAAAGAATAAACAGTCCTATGCTCAGTTTTTCCATCATAAACAAATTTATGATTTTTAAATTGTGCAGAAGTAGGTATACCAGCCGCACGTTTAGCAGCCCTAAACGCTTGTCTTTGAGTCATAACTCCAAGAGCTTTTTTCGCAATCTTTAAAGGCTTAACATAATTAGATGCAACTGCCCATCCAACTTCTTTCCAGTTTCCACCTGCTTTATATGCTTTATATCCATCATACGCTGCAAATCCAGCGTTAATTGCAATCCATACCCAATGTCCATCCGGATCCACATTCATCACCGGATTATTATCACCATACGTATATCCATTCATTGTAACCGGATCATCTTCATCACCCGGATCAGGATCCACCGATAAGAACACACCATGATCTGGATTATAATAACGCGCAATCAAGTAATACATGCCAATTTCTTTATCATACATATAACCCGCATATCCAAATGGATTGTCTACTGCGATACCTTTTGCGTCACTCTTTAATACGTTACACCACGGGGATTATAGTGATAGTATAACGTTTGTCCTTTTGATTTCATTGCTAGGCGCACGCCACTTGTAGAGTATACATATTGACGAAGTACAGTTCCACTTCCATCTGTCTCGTACAACGGATTAATACTATCTCCATCATAGAAGTAACGTGTTACTTGACCATTTACATTCTTTTCAATACGGCGATTATCCTCATCATACTTATAAGTTGCGAATGCATTGCTCTCACCTTGTTTTGTGATAGCTACAATCTGATCGTCTTCATTCCATGTATACTTGTACTTTCCATCCGATGTACGATTTCCATTCGCATCATACGTTAACGATTCGTTTCCGAATTTTACAAGTTGATTTCCTTCATTAAATGTTGCCGCTATAGACTTTGTTTCTTTTCCATTCTCTACAACTTTCACACTTGTACGGTTTCCAAATCCATCGTATGTGTAAGATTTACTTGTTCCGTTTGGTAATGCCTCGTTTAATAGTTGATTAATCGGGTCATATACAAAGTTTGTTTCTGTTACTTTCCCGCCCGCACCTTCATGTTTAATCTTCGTACGGTTACCCGCTTGATCATATTCATATCGTTCAGAAAGTAGAATACTGTTTGATGTACCTACTACTAAATCTTTAATTTTGTTCGCATGGTCATAGTTGAAGGTAGAACCCGAACCATTTCCAGCTGTATACGTACGAACATTTCCTTGATCATCATAATCAAATCGATACGTTTGAGAACCGTCTGTCATACGTATATTTTGGTCTAACGTATTGTAGTCATACGATACTTTATTTGTGTATCCACCTTGCGTTACTGTTTGTTCTTTTAATTTTTCTGTCTTACTGTTTGCTTTGTCATGATATGCCCAGTCAATTTTTCCGCCTCGGCTATCTGCACTCGTACTGTCATTAAATATACAAAGAAAGAAGAGCTTATGTCAGCCCTTCTTCCTTCAAAGCATTCTTCCACTTCTTTTAAATCTATAATACATTTCTGTTCACAAACAAATACCCTATTAATTCCTTATATCTATCCAATCTCTCTAAGCATATTCTTGATTTTATTTTTCACATAAATACCTTGTAATAAACTTTTAAATTTCAAATCTTTCTTATTAGAATAACTATTCTTTATGTCTAATAGAAGTTTTTTATATTTATTTATAGGCAGAATCCGTCCTAATGCTTCGATTGCCAATCCTTTTATTTGATTTGAATACCCATCTTTCACAATTATTTCTACCAATCTTTCCTCAATTAGCACATCTCCCTTAACAGCTTTAGCAACAGATTTTGTATACATTATAGCTGTTAAGGCATGTTCCAGCCCTGTTCCCTTTAAGAATAAATCAGCAATTATACATTCAATTGCTTCTTTTTGATTTATAGAACAGTGTATGGCTTGATTTAAAGCTTCTATACTATATAAAGTATTAGGATTATGATATTCTCTAACAACATCCTTGATTCCTGAAGAGGATTGTAAAATAGCTACGTGAATTTGTTCGATCAACTTCTTATCTTGTACTTCTATACTCTTAAGGAAACTTATATTGTCAAGATTCTCCATAGCTCCTAGCATAGATATATACGTGATTGCTTCAGGATAATATTTTTCAGCTATACACTCCACTAATGCTTTCTTCATCCTTTTTTCTCTATCCATCGGTCACCTCACTACTTAATAACGCACAACCCAAACCCACTTCGCTCCGGCATTTTTATACTTTTGAACTTGTTTATTAACTCTACTTCTATTATTCTTATACTCTCGTGAAGTCTTCAACTCTACTACGAATCTACCCTTAAAAAATTGCAAGTCTGCTTTTGTACTTCTATCCCCTCTAATTTGCTTTTCGTATTTTCCGCCCGGAACTACATTCTTCATTGCTTTCCACCATGCCTTATGAGCAGCCTGTCCCTTTTTAAAAGGTAGAAGACCTGGCATTTTGTTATATGCTTTTCTTGCTACATTAAGGGCTCTATAAGAACCACCGCCTACACCACCGATAGCACCAAGTGCTGCTCCACCAGCTACTGCCCCAGCCAGTTTCCAACCTCTAGCTCCGCTTTTTTTAGCAGAATAATAACTTGATACACCACCAAAAGCAGCACCAGCTGCCATCCATGCCCAATGTCCGTCCGGATCCACCATCATCACTGGATTATTATCCGCATAAGTATACCCATTCATCGTAATCGGATCATCTTCATCACCCGGATCAGGATCCACCGATAAGAACACACCATGCTCTGGATTATAGTATCTCGCAATCAAGTAATACATCCCAATTTCTTTATCGTACATGTATCCCGCATATCCAAATGGATTGTCTGCTGCTTGATTCGTTTCAGATACTTCTGTGTTAGCTGCTTTATACGCAATAGTCGATTCACGACCTTCATTATCTATTTCTTTAATAATCCCATTATCCTTATTATATACAAACCCACGGGATTTCAAAGTATTCGTCATGCTTCACGTACCTTGAAAGGCATTGAAACGATTCATGCTATATACAAACAAAAGAGAAGTCACATTCCAGACTTCTCTTTTTCAACGTACAAGGAATTATAAGATTTATTCAGAACCAATTATTCTCTATCTTCCTTTGCTAACTCATACGTATATGCTAATACAAATCCCAAACCTAAACTAATAGCTACTATTAATTGAAAGAAAAATGAAATATCATTTAGAATACTTGTAGTTATTGCCAAAATCCCGCTAACAAATAACATGCCAGCAATCAAAGCTGAAAGGTAATGCCTTTCTCTCAGCAATGTATACATTAAATATATGGAAATTCCTATTCCCAAAACCATCTTAAAAATATACATACATTCGACCCCATACTTATATTTTACCTTCTTTTTTTATTACTTTTTTTATTGTGTTTCTTATCATATTCTTTATATCCCGATTTGAACCCTTGATAAAATGTGTAACCGTCAGGAATAAAGCCTATAAACCCTAAAGTTTTTAATCCTAATTTCGTTCCAGCTTTTCGCATTCCCTGTTTTAACTGTTTTTTATTGAATGAAGGTGTATTTGCAAGCTTATAGTTTCTTGCCCCTAAACGATACCCAGCGCCAAATGAAGTAACATGTGGGATAAATGTAGCTGGATTTCCAACATAAGATTTCCAAACAGCCTTCCCCCCAGATTTTGTTGCATACCAAATCTGTTTCCCTTTACTTTTCCATGCTTTATGCCCATCCGGATCCACATTCATCACCGGATTATTATCACCATACGTATACCCATTCATTGTAACCGGATCATCTTCATCACCCGGATCAGGATCCACCGATAAAAACACACCATGATCTGGATTATAGTATCTCGCAATCAAGTAATACATGCCAATTTCTTTATCATACATGTATCCCGCATATCCAAATGGATTATCCGCTGCAATACCTTTCGTATCACTCTTTAATACGTTACCCCATGAATCATATTCATACGTTGCTACAACTTCTTTATCCTGGTTTGTCATCGCAACGACATCACCACGAGGGTTGTAGTGGTAGTATAACGTTTGTCCTTGTGATTTCATAGCCAAGCGTAAACCATTTACGGAATACACATATTGACGAAGTACCTTTCCACTACCATCTGTCTCATATAACGGATTAATACTATCTCCATCATAGAAATAACGTGTTACTGTTCCACCAACATTCTTTTCAATACGTCGATTATTTTCATCGTATTTATAGTTTGCAAATGCATTGCTTTCACCTTGTTTCGTAATAGATACAAGCTGGTCATTCTCGTTCCATGTATACTTGTACTTTCCATCCGATGTACGATTGCCATTCGCATCATATGTTAACGATTCGTTTCCGAATTTTACAAGTTGATTTCCTTCATTAAACGTTGCCGCTATAGATTTTGTTTCTTTTCCATTCTCTACAACTTTAACACTCGTACGGTTTCCAAATCCATCATATGTGTAAGATTTACTTGTTCCGTTTGGTAATGCTTCGTTTAGTAGCTGGTTAATCGGGTCATATACAAAGTTTGTTTCTGTTACTTTTCCGCCCGCACCTTCATGTTTAATTTTCGTACGGTTACCCGCTTGATCATATTCATATCGTTCAGAAAGTAGAATACTGTTTGATGTACCTACTACTAAATCTTTAATTTTGTTCGCATGGTCATAGTTAAAGGTAGAGCCTGAACCATTTCCAGCTGTATACGTACGAACATTTCCTTGATCGTCATAGTCAAATCGATACGTTTGAGAGCCATCTGTCACACGTATATTTTGATCTAACGTGTTGTAATCATACGATACTTTATTTGTGTATCCACCTTGCGTTACTGTTTGTTCTTTTAGTTTTTCTGTCTTACTGTTTGCTTTGTCATGATACGCCCAATCAATTTTTCCGCCTCGGCTATCCGTTGCACTTGTGACGCGGTCTGCCTTATCATATGTTTTTGTACGTTCTACACCATTAACAAGGTCTTTTGCTTTCGTAACTTGTCCATTCTGATCACGTTCGAATGTGAACGAATCTTTTCCGTTTCGTTTTTCACCAATCACGCGATCTGCCGAATCATAAACTGATTCTAAAATCGAGCCATTTGGCATTTTTGTCTTAATCTTGTTCGCATTTTCATCATATGTGTGTTCAATACGACGGTTTAACGCATCGACATAGACTGTATTTTTATTATCTGCATCATATTCATATTTGTGTGTTTGTGTTTTTCCACCAAACATGACAGATTTCTCTGTTGTATTTCCATTATGATCAAAACGATAATTTACAGAGGTACCATTTTTTAATGTAACCTTTGTTAATAGATTATCTTTGTTGTAATCATATAATTTTGTATTTCCTTTTTCATCTGTCTCGCTTTTTTTATTTCCTGATGCATCGTATGCGAAGGTATTTTTTTGCCCCTCTTCATCATACGCTGTGATGACATTTCCATCGTTGTCGTACTCATTTTTTATAAGAGCATTTCCTTCTAGTAAACGAATATCATCAAACCATACTTTTCCTTTATTATTGTTTCTAAATAACAGATATACTTGAATCTGCTTAATTGGTTTCTTAGCTGGAATGACAACCGCACTACGGTTCCAATCATTTGTCCCACTTGGAAATTTCGCTTGATAATTCTCTCCACTACCATCTTGATAGTAAACATCTGCCCAAATTGAATAATCTCGTGATAGTTTATCTGGCGCATCATTTTCTACATTTTCAGATTTAGACATTCCTGTTAACGTGATTGGTTCTGCTTTTTTCTGATTTAAGTTTATATGATGACCATACCCTACATTTGAACCGCCATATTGGCTACGCTCTAATACAATAGACGAATGTCCTGTAAAACTTTCCTGATGAGAAACATCTTTCGGATCACAACTTGTTCCGTCTCCTCGAATCCATCCAGGAATACATCCTTGTTCGGTTACATTCTCTACACTACTATTTGTAATAGAATTGAAACTAGAAGAAACTTCTCCTTTTTCAAGCTGTAATTTATCAAACCATACGGAACCACTTGTAGAAGAACCACCGTTTTCTACTTGTAAATAGATTTTCACCTTTTTTGTTTGTTCTGTCGTTTTAAAAGTAACTTGACGATTGACCCAGTCACGCGTCCCTTGCACTTTATTATGACGAGTATCGTGCCAACCACCATCTATACCGGCACCATTTTCATTTAATGACTGTACATTGAAGAAGGCTGCACCATTGGATAAATCCGTTTTCACCATACCACTTAATGTATACGTTGTATTTGGTTCTAATGTCACTTCTTGCGTTGCTGCAATGAAACCCCAATCATTATTCGTTGCTTTTGTTGTAATCTTTAATGACGAATCTCCACCAAGACCACCTGGTGCTGGATTTGTATCTTTTACAATCTCTCCAGTATTATTGTCTGTTGCTGTTTTCGTCCATTGTTTCGTTATGTCAGTCTCAAAGCTTGGATTTTGAATCAAATTTTCGCCTGTACCCAGCTCTTTACTTGTTTCAATTGGATTTCCATATTTATCATAATGTGTAACAGAAGAAGTATGTGCGGATTGATCTGTTTCAGATACTTCTGTATTTGCTGCTTTATAAGCAACAGTCGTTTCACGATTTTCGTTATCTGTCGCCTTTATAATCCCATTGTCTTTATTGTACTCAAACTTTTCTGTCCCCATTTCATCGGTAACAGACGTAACATTCCCATTACCGTCATAGGTCGCAGTTTCTGTTTGATTTTTAGGAGTCGTAGTTTTCACTAAATTATTTGCATTATATTCATACGCCGTTGTTAAATTCAGACGCCCAGAATCTTCGACTGTTTTCACTGGATTTCCAGCATCGTTATACGTATAAACAGTCTTACGCCCTTTTGGATTCGTTAACGTAACTTCTTTCGCATCCGTATTATATGCTAATGTTGTAGCTTTTCCTAATGGATCCGTCACTTTTACTAATCTATTATTTTCGTATGCATACGATGTTTTATATGGTTTTGCATCTGTATGTTGCGGATCATAAATAGATGTTAGTAATCCATTATCATATCCGTATTTATATACTTTTCCTTCTGGTGTTGTAGAAGAAACTAGTAAATCACCATCATACTTAAATGTAATCGTCTTGTTATCTGGACCGATTACTCTTGCGGCTTTTTTATTATTTCCATCATATTGTACTAATAACTCTTTACCAGAAGCGTTCTTTACTTTTGATAAACGGAATTCGCCATCATACTCATATGTCGTCGTATTTCCGTATTTATCTTTTGTATACTCAATACGCCCCTGTGCATCGCCAGATTTATAGAAAGTAACAGTTTGATCTTTATCTTTTATTTCATATCCACCTGATACTTGCTTAATTTCTAAATATATACCAGTAGGAGCTTGATACGTATTATCTCCTGTTCTAGTAAAGGTAATATTTGCACCGTCGGCAGAAATTAAAAGTAAGTTTCCATTTCCATCGGCCCAAATTCTTTCCTCTAATCCACTAGACCAACCTGTCCCAAATAAACCTATCTTTTTACTTTGGCTATTATAAGTTCTTTCTACTGATACATCCGGCCCGCGCCCTGATAATGTAATATCTTTCTCACTCATGATAAAGTTACCATTTGTAGCATTTACTTTACCATTTAACACCGGAACTGATGCCCAGTAATCAAACATCCCTATAAATCCAAAATCTTGGGAGAATCTAGGTACGAACTCATGCGAAATTTCACTTTCAGCATGCCCAGCTTTACTATACGCTGTTACACGGAACCAGTAGTTTTTCGAACCTGCATAGATTCCACCAGAATTCTTATACACAGGTGATGGATCAACTGCTAATTCTGCACCTTTTTTATCGTGATGAAGTAAATATTGGCCTTTCGTTATTTCATCTTTTGTTGGCCAAATCTTCTCATTTTGCGTTGTCCAATTTGTTTTATTTCCTACATCGAACGCTTCGTAATCTTTTCCGTTATAAACCCAAACTTTATACCCTGCTGCTTCTGGAACTGAGTCCCACTTCAGCGTTACATAACCAGTTTGCTGATCTGTCGCATTGATATATGCTGAGCCATCTGGCTTTTTCACTTGTTCTAATGGAATATAAACAATTGCTTCATCAGAAAGTGGACTATCCTCACCAGTTGGGTAAGTAGCTATAACACGAACCCAATATCCACGTGCACTACTATAATCTCCATACGGACTCTTATCTAGAAATGCGTTTTTATAAATTGGGCCAGGACTGACTGGTACCTCTCCGCCTTGCCCTTCTTCAAGCAATTCATATTGCCCATGTGCAATTTGCTCTGGCGTTGGGAATATCTTTTTATCCTTTGTTGTCCAGTTCGTTACATTCCCAACTTCAATTTCATTATATCCATGTCCATTAAATATTGCTATTTTATAACCATCCGCTCCTGGAACTGCGTCCCATTGTACGTTTAAGTGACCTGTACCACTACCACTACCGTTTGAATAAGTTTGTACTCTTGGTTTATTCGGTTTCGCGTATGAATATTTCACTTCCAAGTACGGTGCATTTGTTCCGTTTTCAGCTGCAATAAACTTCTTCCAATGGTTTTGACCATTACCATTTGCATGTAGCTTAAAGCCGTTGTTTGTTCTTGCACCTTCTACCCATGCTTTTACTGTGTTAGTTACATTAAACTTCGCCAATTGTCCTCTTGTTACATCAGCATGTGCAATATTATTTGAACCAGGTTTATTATTCCAATTTAAACTGCCTTCATTCCAGGCACCCGTTACTTCATCTAACCAAACACCATTTGGTTGATTCGCATAATAATGCCAAATGGTATGTACATTGAATGTTGCACTTTCAATATTTGCACCTTTAAAACTCGAAACGTCTGGTTTAATAAATGAAAAGTTTGTCCCAGATGCCCCATCATAATATCCTACTTTTAACGTATAAGCATTTTGACCGGCATCCCAAAGTTTTCCTCCTGAATAATTTACAGTTGGATATGCACTTGAAGCATATGCATTATCAAAATCCTTCAACTGAACCGAAGGATCCACATATACCGGATATTTTCGCTCTGGTGCTTGTAACCACTTTGGATCCGCTGTAACAGTTAACGTATATGTTTTTTCATCTGTCTTCTCAATATTGTAACGAACCGCATCTGACGTTACAGCCTCACCTGATTGTTGATCCACATTGGAATCATTCATATAAGGTTTCGGCAATGTGAATACTTTTTCTTTTTTCTCATCTTGGAAGTCGATTGAACCGTCTTCCTGTATATTTGGTGTTAAATCTGTTTGTAATGCAAATGTAAAAATATGATGTCCTGTATATTCACGTAATACAAAATCTTCTTTTACATTTTCGTTAAACGTCGTGCTCTTTAAATCAATATTTGGGAAGATCCCTTTATACCACACTGTATTATTTTCATGTGTTGCAGTGACTGGCGATGGCTTCACTTCACCTTTTTCACCATTTGCACTCATTAATTTGTACTGAATATTATGATCTTTTACTTTAAATTGAACGTACTTTCCATCTTGTGCTGTTTTCTCGAACACTGGTTCTAACTTTGTATTTTCCGTTACAATTTTTTCATTTGGTGCTGCTACTAATTTGGGTGAAACTTCTTCTAACTTTCCATCTTTCTCAACATGAATTGGTTCCGTATATACCTTTTTCGTATATGTACCATCATTATTATCGAAGACTTTTTCTGTTTCCGTTCTTTCTTCTACAATCTCAGTTGGATTTGCTTGTGCTTTAGCCTTATCCTTCTTTAACTGATCTGGATGTGGAGCTGGTAACTCCTTTTCCTCTTTCTTTTCCACTTCTGGACTTTGTTCTGAATTTGGAGATGGGGTAAACGGTGGTGCTGTTTCCGCCAATCCATTCAGTGGTATAGAGGTAACAATTAATGCAACTACCATAAGTTGGATTAAGTACCTATACCAATTCTTTTGTTTCTTTTCTTTCATAAACTCACCTCGCTGAAATATTTTTAACATATATAATGTTACATATCACAATGTAAACAAAGGAAAGAGTAAAGTAAATATAGTTTTAAAGTTTTGAAGATTTCGTGCACAAAATCCGACAATTTAACAACAATTTTATAAATTTCATTACAGATAACTGTTTTTGTTATATATTTAAATATTTACGATAATTGTATCTATTATTGTTTGCTAGCGACATGATATGAACATCATTCAACTAACCTTTTTATTTTCACTTTCCATTTTGTTCTAGCATTCAATGAATCTAGTACACTGAGCTTCATATTCCTGGGGTAAATATGGTTCCCTAACTGTAATACCTTTATTTATAGAAGGTATTCAGAATATATTCCTTAATAACTGTTTGAACACGGCCCCTCTCCTTGTTATATCTATAGCTTTTCCTACTACATTTCATATGAGAAAAGGTTATCACGATAAACAAAGAGAAGGCCTCCCAAAAGATATTTTAGGCGACCTCCTCTTATTAATAGATTGCTGTTAATTCAAGTGAATTTTAGCTCTCTTAAATAACAAAATCCTCCGGAATAAACACTTTCACTTCTCTCGGATGTACGTATACAAACTCACCTGTTTGAATGCCTAGCTGTCTAAACTGTTCTTTACTAATTTCTGCTTCTAGATACTCATCTGTTCCGTCGCGCTTCAATTCTACATATACGACAGGTCCAACTGCATGAGAATATGTTACTTTCGCCGGAATGGCGTCTATACTTTGTTTCGTACGATCAATTGAAAGATGATGTGGTCTTACATATCCCACTCCGTCTACATTTGAAACGTGCTTATGCTCTGGTGCTTCTAGTTCCACCGACCCTACATTTAGTTTACCTTTATGAACGCGGCCGTGAAATAAATTCACGTTTCCTAAAAAGTCATATACGAACGGACTTGCTGGTTTTTCATATACTTCTTCCGGCGTTCCCATTTGTTCAATGCGTCCTTCATTCATTACAACGATGCGGTCCGCAACGTCTAGCGCTTCTTCTTGGTCATGCGTTACGAATACACTTGTAATTTGAAATTCGTCATGTAGTTTCCGGAGCCATCTTCGTAATTCTTTCCGCACTTTCGCATCAAGTGCACCAAATGGTTCGTCTAGCAATAAAATTTTCGGTTCTACCGCAAGTGCCCGGGCTAGTGCGATACGCTGTCGTTGTCCGCCAGATAATTGCGCTGGATATCGTTTTGCAAAACCATCCATTTTTACTAGTTTCAATAGTTCTGTTACTTTTTCTTTTATTACTTCAGCTGACGGTCTTACATTTTTCTTTCTTACTTTTAAACCGAAAGCGACATTTTCAAATACATTCATATGTTTAAAAAGTGCATAGTGCTGAAAGACGAAACCAACTTGCCGGTTTTTCACGTGAATATTAGTTAAATCTTCTCCATCAAATGAAACGGAGCCTCTATCCGCTTCTTCTAGTCCTGCAATAATTCGTAATAACGTTGTTTTTCCAGAGCCTGATGGACCTAATAAAGCGACCAGTTCACCTTTTGGAATATCCAAATGAATGTCTGTCAGCGCTTGAAATGTACCATATTGTTTTGATACATTTTGAATTTGAATACTCACCGCACTTCCCCCTTATTGCCTTTTTTCCATTCTCCATTCAATCCAGTTTTTTATAACGAGCGTAACAACTGCGATGAGTGACATTAAAGTCGCCACAGCGAACGCTGCTGAAAATTGATATTCATTGTACAAAATTTCAATATGAAGCGGCATCGTATTTGTCACGCCGCGTACGTGACCAGACACAACGGAAACGGCGCCGAACTCACCAATGGCGCGGGCGTTACATAAAATCATGCCGTATAAAAGGCCCCATTTTATATTTGGAAGCGTAACGCGCCAAAACATTTTCCATCCGCTTGCGCCAAGTGATAGAGCTGCTTCTTCTTCACTTTTCCCTTGCGCCTGCATAACCGGGATTAATTCACGGGCAACGAACGGAAACGTTACGAATATCGTTGCAATGATAATACCAGGAACAGAGAAGATGAGTTTTATCCCATGTTCCATTAACCATCCGCCAAGATTCGCACGAGGTGTGAAAAGTAAAACGAATACTAATCCTGCGATAACTGGTGATACAGCAAACGGCAGTTCAATAAGAGATAATAATACTTGCTTTCCTTTAAACTGAAACTTCGTAATAAGCCAAGCTGCTGCTATTCCGAATATCGTATTCAGCGGCACAACAATTACTGCAACGAAAAGCGTTAACCTGATTGCTGAAAATGCTTCTTGATCTGTTACGGCGGCAATATATACATCAATTCCTCGTTCGAATGCTTTCATAAAAATTGTCACGAGCGGCAGTAATAGAAAGAGAGATAAAAATAAAATTGTTATCGTAATGAATAAAATTGGTACAAACTTAGATTCTTTTTTAACTGATACGCTTTTTACTATTTTCTTTTCTAATAATGTTGGTTCCATTTTCTCCCCTCCTATTCGCTTTTCAATTCATGCCTTCTGCTCCAAGTTTGAATCATATTAATAAATAGTAGGAAAAGGAGAGAAATAATAAGCATCACAGCCGCTACAGCTGTTGCTCCTGCATAATCATATTGTTCGAGTTTTGTCATAATCATAAGCGGTGCAATTTCTGTTTTCATTGGCATATTACCTGCAATGAACACGACAGATCCATATTCCCCTAACGCCCGAGCAAAGGCGAGTGAAAAACCAGCAAGTAGAGCCGGGAATATTTCTGGCAAAATGATTTTCACAAATATTTGAAAGCGTGATGCCCCTAAACTAGAAGCTGCTTCTTCTACTTCTTTATCAATACTTTGCAGCACTGGTTGCACCATTCGAACGACAAATGGTAAGCCAATAAACGTAAGTGCAACAATAATGCCGAGCTGGGTAAAAGCTACTTTTATATGAAACACACTAAATATTTTTCCAATAAAGCCATTTTCCGCATAAAGCGTCGTAAGTGTAATACCAGCTACAGCAGTCGGAAGAGCGAATGGTAAATCGATTAGTCCGTCTAATAACCGCTTCCCTGGAAATGTGTAGCGAACGAGTACCCAAGCAATTAATAAACCGAAAATGGCATTTACGATTGCCGCTGCAAGTGAAGTTGTGAAACTTACTTGATAGGAATGCAACACGCGCTCACTCGTTATAACTTGTGCGAATTTCTTCCAGCCTAGCTGCGAAGTTTGAATAAATACGATAGAAAGTGGTATAAGTACGAATAAGCTCATATATAGCATTGTAAATCCAAGAGATAATCCAAACCCTGGTAAGACACGCTTCTTCCTCATATAACGTCACCTCATCCCCCCTTATTTTTTATACATTTGATCGAATACGCCGCCATCATTAAAATGCTTTTCTTGTGCTTTTTTCCAGCCTCCAAATAGTTCATCTACTGTAAATAATTGAACTTTCGGAAATTGTGATGCATACTTCTCTGCTACTTTTTCATTACGAGGGCGGTAAAAGTTTTTCGCCGCAATTTCTTGCCCCTTTTCTGAATACAAATATTCAAGATATCCTTCTGCTACTTTTTTCGTTCCTTTTTTATCAACGACTTTGTCTACAACTGCTACTGGCGGCTCGGCAAGTATACTAATCGAAGGTGTTACAATTTCGAATTTATCTTTTCCAAGTTCTTTTTGTGATAATAACGCTTCATTTTCCCAAGCGATTAACACGTCACCAATTCCTTTTTCAACGAAAGTCGTCGTTGCCCCGCGTGCTCCTGAATCTAGTACTTCTACGTTTTTATAAATTTGGCCAACAAATTCTTTCGCCTTATCTTCACTATTGTTATATTTCTTTAGTGCGTATCCCCACGCCCCTAAATAGTTCCACCGTGCTCCCCCAGATGTTTTCGGGTTTGGTGTAATGACAGACACACCTTTTTTCGTTAAATCATCCCAATCTTTAATTCCTTTCGGGTTTCCTTTTCTAACAAGAAATACAATCGTTGATGTATACGGAGTAGAATTATCCGCAAGTCGCTTCTGCCAATCTTCTGCTAGTTGTTTCTTCTTACTAATCGCGTCAATATCATAAGCGAGCGCTAGTGTTACAACGTCTGCTTCTAAACCGTCAATAACGGAGCGTGCCTGACTTCCAGATCCCCCGTGTGATTGCTTTACATTTACTGTTTGACCATGCTTCTCTTTCCAATACTTCGCAAAGTCTTTATTGAAATCTTGATATAACTCACGCGTTGGATCATATGAAACATTTAAAAGTTCGACTGTCTTCTTATCTGCACTTCCTTCAGAATTGTTAGTGGATGTTGCCGAACCACAACCTGACAAAAGAACAAATGCTGATAATAAAACACCTGTACTTTTCATTAATGCTGTCTTACTCCACTGTTTCATATATATAGCCCCCTTAGTTTGTACAATAGAAAAAGGCACACAATCTATTCACAAAAGTGAACGTTGTGCGCCTTCAGTTTCTCTGATGAGCTTCTATTGTATTCTGTTTGATTTCTTTTCATTTTAATTCCGTAATTCATATGTGTCAACTTGGAATTTCTAATTATCACTTCGGGGGCTTATACAAATATACGAATAAATCTTTTTTAATCATTATCAATATGACATTTCCTTTTATATTCATTTATCCATCATAATTATCATATTGATAATGATTATCAATATGATAATTATGATGGATAAATAAAAGCCAATCTTTTTTATTTTCTACATAAATACGCTTTCCGGTCATTTTTAAACAATAAATAATGAGCCGTATGCACTTTTCTCTCTAAATAGTCCAACGAATACGTACTCGATGGATCTACTAAATCCCCAATCGCCCCTGAAAGGTGATCAATTACCTTTTGCAATGTTTCTAAGTTCTTCTTTTCCCTCTCCATATTCATTTCATCCATAATGTCACAAATAAGATATTGCACTTTCCGTAAGCGTAATTCCTTCCGCTCCACGTATATCTCCTCCTTATTGTTCATATTACGGTTTAAATATATGGGCTTATAGCTTAACCAATTCTAAAAAATAACGTGAAACTTTAATGAGTAAGAATTTTGTCCATCCAAACTAATCCAGCTTTTTGGGACAAAAAGATATCCATCTCTAAACATGTAGTCATAGAGATGGATATCTTTATTTTTATACTTGCAATGCCTTCTCTCTCAAAGCTCTTCGTAACAACTTACCAGTTGTATTCTTCGGCAATTCTGTTAAAAACTCAATGCTCATTGGCACTTTATATTTCGCTAAATGTAACGTGCAGTAATGCATAAGCTCTTCTTCTGTTACGCTCGTTTGTTTCAGAACGACGTAAGCTCGCACTGCTTCTCCTAAGTTTTCATCAGGAACACCGATTACGACAACTTCAGCTACCGAATCATGAGTATATAATACTTCCTCTACTTCACGAGGATATACGTTATAACCGCCAACTAAAACAATATCTTTTTTGCGATCGACGATATAGAAGTAACCTTCTTCATCCATTTTCGCTAAGTCTCCTGTATATAGCCAGCCATCTTTAATTGTCGCCGTAGTATCTTCTGGTGCATTATAGTAACCCTTCATAACGTTAGGTCCGCGAACAATTAATTCCCCAACTGCACCAACAGGTACTTCTTCCCCAAGTTCGTTCACAATTTTATTTTCTACGTGCCAAATATTTGTACCAATCGAACCTGGTTTACGAGGACGATCTAATGGATTAAAACAAGTAACTGGTGATGCTTCTGATAAACCGTATCCTTCTGAAACGATAACGTCAAAACGGTTTTCAAAGTTTTGGAGAAGGGCAACAGGCATTGACGCACCACCTGAAATACAAAGGCGAAGCGTCTTCACATCTTCTGCGCTTGCTTCTTCGAATAAATATAAATAATTGTACATTGTCGGTACACCCGCAAAAATCGTTGGTTCGTACGTGCGACAAATACGGAATACTTCTTTCGGACTAAACTTCGGTAACATTAAAATTGTCGCACCATTAACAATCGGCGCATTTACTGCGACTGTTAAACAGAACACATGGAACATCGGCAGTGCCGCAACGACGCGATCGTCCGCAGTATATTGTAAATACGATGCCACATCGCTAGCATTACTATATAAATTTTTATGTGTTAACATAGCGCCTTTTGGCTTTCCAGTTGTACCTGAAGTGTATAAAATAACAGCTACATCTTCTTCATCTAGTTCAGGACCTTCGTAAGTTACATCTCCAGTTCCTATACAACTAGTAAACGTTTTCATTTTTTCAGTTTCTGTATGAGTAAAATCTGATGAGGTTTCGCATATGATGATATTTTCAAGTGAAGGAAGTCTTGTTGTAAGAGATTGTATAACAGGTAGAAGGACGTCGAGTACGATAATTGTTTTTACATCTCCATTTTGTAATATGTAATGTATTTCGTCTGCTGTATAAATTGGATTAATCGGAATGACAGTTGCTCCGGCTTTCATCGTTCCGTATAAACCTACTAAAAAATGTGGTGAATTGCCTACAGCTAATGCGACATTGTCCCCTTTTCCAATGCCCATTTTTGCTAAATTACTAGAAAACCTAGTGACCACTTTGTTTAATTGGTCATAAGAGACCGACTGATCCATAAATATGTACGCCGGTTTATCCCCCTTCTTTTTTGCCGTTTCAGCCAAAGATTGAACGAGATTCACACAAACCCCACCTTTATAAAATTTAGAATATTTAAAAATTCTAAATTAATTATATTAAAAGAAAATTAAAGTAGCAAGTGATATTCTATTAATCGAATATACATAAACCACTTTCTTCCAGAATACTTTAGTAAGATACGAGAATTATATGTAAAAAAAACAGGTACAAACATATAGTTAAACTGTAGCTAAAATCATTTTAGGATAATATGCACTCATCTTCTCTCTAAGTTTTTCAACTTCCTCTTTATTTAAAGCCGTATACTCTCCATACAAATTGAGAGCGTCCGCTCCATTTTCATGCAAGTAGACTGTAACATATAGTGTCGGTAATCCTTTATTGTCTTCATCTATCGAAAAGACAACATCTGGCGTTTTATTAACGCTACTAAACGTTTCATTTCTTTTCCATTTCTTATTTTGAAACATAGTTTGTATATCATTTATTTTTTGTTTGTTATTTGTATGCGTATAATATATGACATTATCCTTCGCTGGCTTTCCAATAGACAAAGTCGTACGGTTTGAAGAAGTTTCATCGTTACAAGCTGTCATTCCAATAACGAAGCTGATCAATAATATAAAGTGTATTATCCTTTTCATTTCGATCATCCTCCTTTAATTATATATACTTCCTTTATAATAAAAGAATGTCCTGCTAGTAGATGTTTTTACCGACGCTTTTAACGGTAAATGAATTCATAATAAAAAAAGCCATCCCAAAAGATATTTCGGGATGGCTTCTTCTTTTAGAAGAATAAATGCAAGAAATCTTCTGTTGTAATATTACCGAAATAGCGTACGATATCTACGCCTTCTAAAGCTACAGTGAATGCATCTTTATCAAATTGTACACCTGTTAGACGCTCTTCAATGTCATGCACATCTAGTGAGCCGAAGAAGTCACCGTAAATTTTACATTCTGTTACTGTTCCTTTTTTCACTTCAAGACGAACGTCAACTTGTCCAACTGGGAAGCGGTGTGAATGTTGTAAGTTGAACTTCGGAGATTTTCCGTAGTTCCAGTCCCAATTTTGGTAGCGCTCTTCAGAAAGTTTATGGATCTCTTTCCAATCATTTTCTGTTAATTCGTACGTTGGAATTTCTGTTTCCCCTTCGAAAATTGTTTCTAGAAGAAGTTGTCTAAACTCTTCTGTCGTCATTTTTTCGTTTAAGAACTCTGTAATATTCGCAACGCGGCTACGGATTGATTTAATGCCTTTTGATTGAATCTTATCCATTTTCACTTTAAGTGCCGACACAACGTGATCGATTTCAGAGTCAAATAGTAACGTACCGTGACTGAACATACGACCTTTCGTTGAGAACTGCGCGTTACCTGAAATTTTTCTACCTTCAGCTAAAATATCATTACGACCACTTAGTTCTGCATTTACGCCTAATTTACCAAGCGCTTTCGTTACAGGCTCTGTGAACTTTTTGAAGTTGCTGAAACTATCTCCATCATCTTTCGTAATAAAGCTGAAGTTTAAGTTTCCTAAATCATGATATACTGCGCCTCCGCCTGATAGACGACGAACGACATGAATACCTTGTTCTTTTACGTAATCTGCATTAATTTCTTCTACTGTGTTTTGGTTTTTACCAATGATAATGGAAGGTTTGTTAATGTAGAACAGTAAATATGTTTCGTTAATATCTAAATTCTTCACACAATATTCTTCAATTGCTAAGTTTATTCTAGGATCTGTAATCCCTTTATTATCAATAAATAACATCGTATCACCTCATGAATTCCATACGTAGCCACTATGCGCTAGCGTAATATGGCCACTGAAAATTTGTTTTGCTTCTGTTACTAAATCAGATGGGTTGCCTGTATGCGGTAAGTGCGTTAATAAAAGTTCTTTTACATTTGCATCTTTCGCAATACTTGCTACTTCTGTACTATTCATATGCCCTGCTTTTGCAGCCTCTTGATGTGCATACATATTACACTCACAAATGAAAAGATCAGCATCTTTTGTGAATGGAATAAATTCAGGAATATAACTGGAATCTGCGCTATATACTACAGCGTCACTACCAGCTGTAATGCGCATCGCAAAACATGTAACAGGATGAACAGTTTTTAAGAATGAAATCGAAAACGGTCCAATTTGAAGTGTTTCTTCTGGATTGTAGGCGATTCCTTTCGTATGCGGTTCATGCGTTAAAGAACGGAATCCATTCTCGTCAAACGTATGACCGTATATTGGTAATTCCGGTAGTTGTCCCTTCGCCCCGCTCATAATTAATCTCGCATATTGCAATACCCCAATGTCTGCAACATGATCGTGATGATAGTGCGACAGTACAACTGCATCTATATGAGATGGTGTTATATATTTTTGAAGCTGTGCTAGTACACCACTGCCACAGTCTACAAGTAAACGAAAACCATCGTGTTCAAACAAATACCCCGACGTTGCTTCTCCCGCTTCTGGAAAGCCGCCCCAAAAGCCGACAACAGTCATCTTCATATGTATCCATCCTTTCTAAAACCGCGTAGGAATGCCGTTTTTTTCCGTACTTGAGAAAGTTTTTTACTTACATCCTACATTGTTAACTATAATCCATTTCCTAAACTTTTTCATTAATTTTCACTTTTGTTATAAAACAGTTGTTGACTTTTGTCTTTTGTACTAATACAATGATAGTAAGAAATGGAAATGGAGGGATTGACATGATCGATCAACCAATGGAGTTTTTCCGAAATTTACCGACGAAAACTTGTGCTCATTGCGGGAAGGAAATTGATGAGCAGCACGAAGCATACCATAACAAATGTGACGATTGCGTTCACGAAGAATAGTAGTTTGTAAACATAAAAAAACCTAGCAGACATAGTCTACTAGGCTAATAACATCGTATCCTTCATCGTTGAACCTTTCACCAAGAGCTCCAGTTCAAACTCATACAATTCTTTTTGTCGATAATTTTTCGTATGGATTTTATCCATCATTAAGTCGACAACTTTTCGGGCCATCTCGTCGATTGGTTGTTCAATTGTCGTAATACCTGGCTCTGTAATCTGCGCCAAAATTTGATTATCAAAACCGATCACAGCGAGATCTTCTGGAATACTCCAACCATGGCGTTTCGCCTCTGAGATAATTCCAGCTGCAACCTCGTCGCCTCCTGCCAAAATCGCGGTAGGATTTTTTTTGTCCTTTAATACTTCATTGAATATTCGTTTTCCATCATCCCAAGAGAAAGCGTTTTCAAGAAAATCGATCGCTTCCACTTCTCTACTCTTTTCAGTAATAGCGCGTAAAAAGCCCATTTTTCGCTGTTGGCTCACTACTTTCGTTTCGTTGCCACGGCAAAAAATCAGATTACGATATCCTTGTTCTAATACATGATTGGCAGCTATGTATGCACCCTGTGCATGATCGAACTTCACTGTTGGAACATTTGCTTCCTCAATATATTCATTACATAACACGATTGGACCGTGTTGCAAGTATGGCTCCACATTCTCCCATGGATTTTCTAGTGAACATAGAATAATCCCATCTACTTGTTTCGTAGATAATAATTGTAAATACTCCATCTCTTTTTCCGGTAAATATCTTGTTTGACAAATAATCAGTTTATATTTATGTTCAGAAGCAGCAATCTCGATTGCTTCAATAAATCTACTAAAAAAAGGATTTGTAATCCTTGGAACAAGCACCGCAATTGTTTCTGTTTTTTGTTTACGAAGCCTTCTCGCCGCAGAATTAGGAACGAAGCCTAAATGCTTCATTGCTAATTGAACCCTTTTCTTCTTCTCATCTGAAACATATGGATGATTATTGATCACCCTAGAAACCGTTGTCCTTGATAACCCCGCTAATTTCGCCACGTCCTCGATAGTCGACACGAAATTTCCCCCTTTGCATGAAAACGTTTTCTTATCCTGATTATATAGTATATTATTGGAAACTGCAATATAGGTTCTTATGATTTTACTATATTAATATTATACATAGGGAAAAGTCTGTTAATGGCAGGGAATTACACACTACTTTTAGAATTTCACAATATGTATATGAAAAAAGATGTACATACCATAACGCATATACACCTTCTTAATTAATAAGGATTCTATTCAATATAAAAACCCATCAATACGTCGTCTCCATATGATCCATCTTCATATTTAATTTGCTTTCTTTGCCTTCCTTCTTCTACAAAGCCAGTTCGTTTATACACTTTAATTGCCCTATCATTAATAGAAACTACACCTAAGCAAATTTTCTCGAAACCTTTCTGCCCTTTAGCCCAGCTAATAAGAAATTCAATTAGCTTCGTACCAATGCCTTGATTACAATACGCCTCTCTAATCCCCATTCCCATTGTACCTGCATGTCGTAAGCGTTCTAGTTCATATCGTTTGAAAACCAGAAAGCCAACCACCTTACTATCTACCTCGTAAACTATATAAAGGTTGCCTTTTTCACTACTTGTCTGTATCTTTTCTCTTTCTAAATCAATATCATTTGGTACTTTATTTGGAGATACTATAAAAAACTTTGTAGTAGTTTCCGATAATATAATTTCTTTTCTAATAGCCATAATTGATTCCGCATCAACCTCTTTTGCTAATCGTATCACTGAATCACCTCGTACCTTTTTCTTAAAAGACTCATACTGAATCTATCAAACTAAGAACATCTAAAACGCTCAATATGCAACATTACATATTGAGAATCTTTTCACTTTTGATACAATATCCTTACATCTATATAAAAGGAATGTATGCAATGAATCCAATTTTAACAGCTGCAAAACAACTACTACATAAAGAAGAAAAGATTTTATCTACTTTAAAATGTTCACTTACTGACTATGTAAATACGCATAAAGTCCCATATCCAGGCATGCTACTTGCTACTAATAGAAGAATTCTCTTTTTTAGCCAATATAAAAATACATTAATTTCCGAATTTGAGTATGAAAAAATTGTATCTATAGAAACGAAGAGAAGAATTTTTGACAAAAAAATAATATTTTATTATGAAGATGAATATATAACGGTGGGATACATTACAAGTTCAAATATTGAAGAATTCATAGACTTACTACAAAGAAAAATGCAAGACTAGCGCGGGCTACTAATCGGGCATTTACGGGCTGTTGATCTCCCACCTAGCTTCTTTGCTCCAGCCGCATTTTGAGGCGGAAGTTTTGCTGCCCGGCAAATAGCGGGATAAAAGGTGGTTTGTCCATATCCAAACCACCTTTTTCATACAAGCTTATAATTATACTTCCCACCTATCCTTACGCTTTAGATATTTCCTGCATAAACCCAGCCATGCTCGCTAATAAACTAGTGAAAACGAAAAGTACAATAATAAGAGGGATAAGTTTGTCTTTATTTAAATTCGTTATCGTTTTTAAACCTATTCCTAATAAAACGTAATACCAAATGTTAAATATATCTATTCTTTGAGCGATTGTATGCAAGATCATATTATCTGTCGCTATTGCACCTAAACCTGTATAAGATATCTCATACCCACTTAGAGAAAATGCAATTAATCCGTTTAAAATCATCCCTATCCTTAATACAAACGAAGCATAAATGATTATCGGGAATGTTTCTTTATAGTTAATATCAACTCCAAAGAAAATCATAATGTTCTTATAGAATATAGGTGCAAAAAGTATAGCTACGATTCCACTGACTGCTGAAAATCCAAATGTAGTAAAGAAAGTTATGTATTTCGGAACAGTAAATCCCGTTTTATCATGAAACATACTGAGTGCAGGATTATTTAAAGAATTCCAAGACATTAAGGCACTTGAAATTATAATAAGCACAATTAAAAAGGCTAGTGGAAAGAATATATTTCTTTGATTTTTCATCCTTTTGAATTGTAATGTTGGCGAAGTGAATATCCCAAAAATCGATGGTTTTCCAGAAATCTCTTCATGCATAAGACTACTAGCTTGCAAGAAAATCCCCCTTCCTCATTACATTTATAACTCTTCCCACTTCCTCCATACTTCTCTCTCATTTATACGGTACACATTATCCTCCCGATCCATAAATCCGTGCACAATAAACTCTCTTCTAATCGTACAAAAATCATCATGATATTGTTTTATGAATGCATTAATTTCTTTTTCTGTATATTGATTTTCAGCGTTTAACTTGCTAATTAAATGCTCTAACAATACTAGTTTTTTCTTCTTTTGACCTGGAATCGATTTTAAACGGTCCTCTTTATCAAAAAAGTTATGAATGGTCGTATCCCTGAATTTCATTTCACTTTCGGTCATTTTGTTGTCCTCCATCGGTTTTTATATAATAAAACTTTATTGTTTGTCCTTACCATTTTTCTTCATGCTTTCACTTACAACATCCATAAGGTAATACCCGCTAATTAGCACATAGTAAACTAAAAGTATTCCTAGTGCATCTTTCATATTTATATATTTTTCTTTATGAAACAAGATAGGTGAAAGGGCTTAAACAAGAAAGATGATTAGCGGATTTAAGATAAAATAATAAGTAAGATTTCCTTTCATCGTATCAACTCCTCTATTCTATGTTTCTCTGCAAATTGTTGTAATTCCTTTTCACTTTTACTCCTCTCATCCACACTTTTTTAATTTATTTATCACCCTTATATTTGCAACTTATTATTCAAATTAACAATTACATATGGTAAATTATGTTATAATTCATTTATACATACTTTGGAGGGTACATAGTGAAAAAAGCTATTATATTATTAAGCATCCTATATCTTATTTTAACTGTACATACAGGAGCTGTTCTTTTAGGAAAAGAAGATTATAGAGGTGCTATCAATACATTAAAAGAAACGAAGGAAGTCTCTTCATTTCAATCTGCAAAAGACGGTGTGATTTTATTAAAAGGAACATTAACTACTACACAACCTATTACAGAGGAAAAACTTCAAAATAAAGAATTTGCACTTCTTGAAATTAATACATATAAACGACGAAAGGCAAATTGGAAAAACATTGATACCGAGCAGCATATTGCAAAGCAGCTCTTACTAAACAATGAGGCTCTTCCTACATTAAAAGAAATCCGCTTCTCAATGGAACCAATTACACTGTCAGGAAAAGATATTTCCGCCGAAGACTACACACTAAAAAAAGATGATACTCAATTAACAATTAAAGGTAAAGGATACCGATACACAGGAATAGAAAACAAATCAGACACTCTTATTTTTGGTATAAAAAACGGAGATACACTTGAAGGTTATAGTGGCTCTGAAATTCTAATAGGGAAAACAAAAGAGGACATTTCCAGCAACATGAAACTATATACTTTTGCTGAAAGATATGGTCCATTTGTTTGGATTGTAGCAACAATTATTCTTATAAGTATTGTTATATACTTGTTCCGTAAAAATAGAAAAACAAATGAACTTTCTCAACCAATAAAACAAGACCAATAAAAAAGGCACCATTTCGGTGCCTTTTTTATTGGTCTTGTTTAAGCTTCAACCGATTGATTCTCAGCAATATTTTTAAACTGTCGCTTATGCATCCAAGTTAATGAAGCAATTGTTCCAAGTGATAATAAAACGATAAAGATCATGAGTATCCCAATATTTTGCCACATGAAGTTAAAGTCTCCGCTTGATACGACTGCTTTCAATCCTGATACAGAATATGTCATCGGTAACCAAGCATTAAATGGTTGTAAATACTTCGGAATCAACTCTAGCGGGAATGTTCCAGCACTTGTTGTAAGCTGAATAATTAATGTGATGATGGCGATGAAACGCCCTGCATCACCGAATGCTGTTACTAAACATTGAATTAATGAAATAAACGCTAAGCTCGTAACAATACTAAAGAGTATAAAGTATGGAATACTTTGTACTTCTACACCTAACCAGAACAGTAATATGACATCTGCTACTATTGCTTGAATAATACCGACTGATAGTAAAACACCAAACTTACTAATAAACCAGCTGAATCCTGATTTCGGAACGCCGACTGTATCGCGTAATGGGTATACGATAGATAATAGTAATGCCCCAACGAATAAACCGAGTGATAAGAAATACGGTGTGAATCCTGTTCCGTAGTTTGGAACTTCCGCCATTTTCTCCGTCTTCACTTTTACAGGGCTTGCAAACATATCATACGTTTTATCCGTTCCTTTTACTTCTCCTGTTTTTTCTGCACCTTCACCAAGTTTCTCAGCCAGTGTACCTGATCCATCATTTACCTTTACGAGCCCATCTGTCACTTTTCCAGAGCCGTCTGCTAGTTTATTTACTCCGTCGATTAGCTGGGTTGAGCCAGTTGACAATGTACTTAATCCTGTTGTTACTTGGCCAGAGCCATTTGCTAATTGCGTTATTCCGCCTGACATTTGGCCCGCTCCTGCAGATAATGTACCTAAGCCTCCTGTTACTTGGTTTGACCCGTCTGCTAATTGATTTACTCCTACAGATAATGTACCTAAACCGCCTGTTACTTGGTTTGAGCCATCTGCTAATTGATTTACTCCTACAGATAATTGACCTAATCCTGCTGTCAATTTTCCAGATCCGCTTTGTAATTGCGTTACTCCATCAATTAATTGAACTGATCCATCTTTTAATTTATCGGCACCTATTTTTGCATTATCTAATCCCTCACCAAATCCATGAAATTTACTAACAAATTCATTTTGTGCATTCGTTAGTTTCTCAATACCACCTGCTAGCGTTTTCACTCCTTCTGAATTTGGTAATTTGTTTTGCAGTCCATTTGTTGTTTGATGTATTTCGCCTTTTAATTGTTTTACTTCTTCATTTAATTTATTCGTTCCACCTGCTACTCCGACAGCTTTTTGCTGAACTGTCGCTGTACTTTTTACAGCACTTGTTATGAATGGTTGTAATTGCTCTTGATATTCTTTCGGTAAACTTTCAATTTGCTTTTGTAAATTCGTTACCTCTTGCGCTGCATTTTTTGCATCTCCTGCTGTTGATTGCGTAAGTTCATTTAACCGATTTACATTCGCCCCAGCTCCATCTATTTTCTCATCTACTGTATTCAATATAGAAGGAACTTTCGACTGCATTTCCTCTAAGCCTGCAGCAGAATTTTGTACGTTACTATTTAAATCTTGCAATCCCTTTTGAATCGCTTGAGAACCTTTCTCTAATTGACTTTGCCCTTCAACAAGTTTCCCCATACCATTTGATAGGTCAGTTGTTCCTGTTTGTAATCCACCGGATTTACTTACTAGTTTGTTCAAGCCACCGGTCACTTTCTCAGATCCATCACGCAATTCACCCGTTTTGCTATTTAACGTATTTAAACCGTTCGTTACTTTTCCGGATCCATCTACTAATTTTCCGATACCTATTTGCATCTCACCTGTTTTACTATTTAACGTATTTAAACCTGCTGTTACTTTCCCAGATCCATCAAATAGTTTCCCTACACCTGTCTGTATCTCCCCAGACTTCCCTTGAAGTGTATGAAGGCCATCCGTCACTTTACTTGAACCATCATGCAACTCACTTGATCCATCGTGTAGTTTATTTGCTCCTTCCGCTCCATCTGCTAATCCTTTTGAGACGTCTTTAATGGAATCAAACATTTTCTCTGCATATGTTTTCGTTAACGTGCTTGATACTTCACCTTTAATTTTTTCAATTGCTGTTCCGCCAATTTGTGAAGATAAGAAGTTTAAACTTTCATTTGGAATGTATTCTAAGTTTAATGGTTTCGGATCGTCTTTTAATAACGTTGTAGCGTTACTTGAGAAGTCATCTGGAATACGTACTAACATGTAATACTTTCTGCCTTCCATTCCCTCTTTCGCTTCTTTTTCACTTACAAATTCCCATTTAAAACTTTTATTATCTTTTAAGTTATCAACGAGCCCTTTCCCGACCTCAATTGGTTTCCCATCAAGTTCTGCACCTTTATCTAAATTGACTACCGCAACTGGCAAGTCATCTAGCTGTTCATACGGATCCCAAAAGGCCCATAAAAACATACCCGCATATAAAATCGGTACAAATAAAACCGCAATGATTGGGATTAATATTTTTTTACTTTTTATGATCTCTGCAAATTCTTTACTAAGCAACTTATGCCATTTCATAATTTATCCCCCTTTTTAAAAATGACCAAAATTCATTTATGGTCATTTTTACCCAAATAAAAAGGCTATATCTGTTCATACATATGCCTTATCCCCGAATTTATACTATGCACATTTTCATCTACATGATTATATTTAACCATCCTCCTTATACGATTGACCAATTTGTTCAATTAGTCATTTTTTATAATATTAAAAGGATTATCTTAATTTGACAATCCTTTTAGTAAATAAAGTTCGAATAATTCCGATATTTTTTCTTTTTCTAACGGTTCATGATTTTTTTCCCAATCAAAAATAAGTGATACGTATAGGCGAAGCATAATAAACGCTGTAATTTCTGGATCACATTTGCTAATTTCACCCTTTTCAATCGCAATTTCTAAATACGATTGAATGACAGAAACGATTTCCACATCTACTTGTTGCATCACTTCTTGTACTTCTTTCGTTCCCATATCGCGCTCTTCTTGAATTAATTTAATCATGAGCTGATGTTCTTTTCTAAATTCTAATATGCTATATAATGCTCTATGTACATTTTCAAAAAATGAAATATCTGAACGAATTGCATTTTCTGCAACTTGCTTCATTTCTGTAATTAAATTAGAAATAATTTCACCAAATAGCTCTTCTTTATTTTTGAAAAAAGTATAAATTGTTCCTTTTCCTACATTCGCTAACTTCGCTACTTGATCCATCGTTGTTGCTTTATAACCGAACGCTGAAAAAGACTTTGTTGCAGCTTCAATAATAGAACGTTTTCGATCTATCGCCACATCGTCACCTCCAAAAATGACCAATTGGATAATATAGTCAATCAGTACATCTTTGATATTACCACACGCTTACATTCTAGACAAGTTCTCTTTTTTATTATTTCCAGTATTAAAAAATTCCAGTCAAGTTATATAATACTGTCATAGTGTATCAGAAGAAAAGAGAAAAAGAAAAGGTGTTCTTAAGATATATGATTAAACCTTACTTAACGACAACGAAATTCCCTTTTTTCAAATAATCAAATAAAAAAACAAGAAAATCTTTACATTTAATAGTAATATAGAAAATAGACAAGTTTATCAAAATAGTGGAGGCTTTTTCAGTCATGATGCGTGCGCTTCGTTTAAATATAAAGCAAGCTTTTTGTAGTCGTATTTCTTTAATTATTATGTTTAGTGGATTCGTTCTTATTTGTATTTATCACTATTACTATGTAATTCGTTATTTAGGAGACGCAGCGAGTGGACCTATTTCAACAGATTTAAAATGGATTGGATTTCGCGACAATGAAATGGATGTTTATTTATTATTAATGCCAGTTATTGCGAGTTTCCCCTTTAGTACAAGTTACAATTCGGATAAGTCAGATGGTTTTAAACCGTTTGTGAGTAAGGGAATTTCTATATTTCCTTATTCAGTAACGAAATATATCGTTACGTTTTTTTGCGGAGGATTTCTTTATACGCTTCCATTCATCTTATCGTTATTATTTTGCAAATTAACCATTCCAGACGGAACACCTACGATTGGTTCAGGCATCATAAATGCTGATGGAATGTTCGCAAACCTATATTTCGATGCGCCTCTCACTTACATTACTGTATATATCGGAATTAATTTTTTATTTGCAGGTTTAATGGCTCTTTTAGGACTTGCTGCATCTGTATGGTCACAAAAGGACTATATGGCAATTCTCTTTCCATTTGCAGTTGCCTCCATTCCTTACGTCCTGCTAAATACAATATTTCCTTCAATAGGCGGAGCACCTATTCATTTATATGATCCGAAACAACCATTGCAAGGCATGTCACCGTACATTTTAACGATGCAATGTGCTTTCTTCCTTCTCGTTAGCTTATTTATGTATATACAAGGAGTAAAGCGGGATAGAAAAAAATATAGAAGAAGACTGCAAAAAAGAGATCGGTGTAGAAAAGCGTTTCAAGCAATTTCGGACTAAATAATTGAACGAATAAGAGCGTAATTCCCTAAGTTAGCTTAGAGAATTACGCTCTTATTATCATTTACATTTATCAATCTTATATTTTCAATACTCATATAATCCTCTCCCCTTTACGGCGTACCAGCCAATCCCCATAAAATAACAACAGTCGCAAAATAAATTGCTTTAATACCTACAACTGAACATAATAAAATAATTGCATATTTACTTAATTCTCTTCTTGCACCGATTAAAGTAAAAATAACCGCCAAACTAAACGTTATATAGGAAGTTGCGGTATTTATTAAGTAATACATACTATCTAGATTCTGTGTAAGCCCTGTTATATCGGCTACAAACTGAAGCATGACGATCATGCTAAAAAAAATTGCAAGCTGATTCATTAATTTCCCGTTTATTCGGGCTACCATATGTCTACACCTCCCTGTATTAAAGAATGAATATTCAATCTATTTTATCGTGAGAATTCCTAATAATGTAAAAGAACGCTTAGTATATTTCTAAGCGTTCTTTCTCGACTATTTAAGAAGCCTTCTTCAAATCAATTTGAACAAGTACTGGATCGTGGTCACTTACACGTCCATGTTCTTTCATAATGTTTGAGTTTAAGTGTACAGGGTCTACAATTGTGTGCGGTGCGATGTTGTTTGTTACTAAAATATGATCTAGCACTTGTGCGTTACCTTCATGAATGTACGTGTAGCGGTTCTCTTTCGGCACTGTGTTTAACATATCTTTTAATATCGTTCCCTCTAGTGCTTCTAAAGGTTTAGAGAATTCAAAGTCATTCATATCACCTAATACAACAACTGGTGCATTTGTATTCTTTTCTTGAATACCTTGTACGAAATGATTCACTTCTTGTGCTAATTGAACTCGTTTTTCTTCACTCTTTAATACGAGCGGCTGCACTTTTCCAAATGGCGTTGCATCTCCTAGTTTTGAGTTTAAGTGATTTGAAATGACAACAACGTTTTGTCCTTGGAATGTAAATTCTGCCGCTAACGGTTTACGTGTACTTTCAAATAAAGGATTTTCGTCTCCAATACGAACTACATTTTTATCTAGTAACTTCGGTACTGTCGCTAATTTCACACGAGATGGGTTATAGAAGAAACCGACGCGAATATTCGCTCCAGGTGCCCCGCCGTCTTGATTGTTGTTCGGCGCAATTTCTACATACTCATACTTCGGTCCACGAATTTCTAATACAGCATCAATGATACGTTTTGCGCTTAAAGATGCATCAGTCGTACCGTCATTGATTGCTCCATTATTATCTTGCATCTCTTGTACACCGATAATATCAGGCATTTTTAAATTATATTTAATAGAATAAGCTAACGCTTTCACTTTTTCATCTGTTGTTTCTTTTTTGTTCGCTGAGAAGTTTTCAATGTTATATGTAGCAACTGTTAACTTATCAAGACGCGGCTGAATATTTGCCCCTACTTGCTTAAATCCGCCGTCCACTACAGATGGTAATTCCGTTACTGGCGAAATGCGGAACGAACCGTAGTCATATCCTACTACGCCTGTTATATCTCCAGTGAACGTATCGCCTACTTTCGCGACATAATCACGAGGTACTTTTACAGAAAGGCGCTCTGGATTTAATTGCTCTTTATCTAATAAAGGTGTACCATACTTCGTTACTACTTTATCTCCGCCATTTTTTACTGTTACATATAAATTACCGTTTTTCTGCGGAGCGATAATTTTTGGTGTTGGCATCGTAACGCGCATACCTTCTACACTTTCATAAAAGTCGATTGCATCTTCATTTGGATCAAATAGACCGAATGCATCATTATCAATAATTTGATCAGGGATTTTTACACCGTTTTCTCCTAATACAATCGGCGCTGGTAAAGGTTGCTCTTTTGCGATTACAGCAATGCGACTCGCCTTAATTTCCGTCGTCGTTAAGTCTGTTTCAAATCGCTCTGCATATCCAGGTCCAACATATTCTTCTACTTCTCCATCAACTTGGACAAGATCTCCTACTGCTACATTCGCATCTTTTTTGTATACGTAAATACCTTCAGAAGTAGCTGGATCATTATCCGGCTGATTATCTTCTACATAAAAACCATTTTTATCAAGTGCTGTGACAACGCCTTCCACATTGTTTAATTTCTTCCCATTGTAAGGAGAAATATGTGATTTCCCTTGAATATCATGAATACGAACTGGTTCATTTGTTACGATTATAAATGAAAATGTCGAAACTGCTGAAGAAGTAAGCCCTTCTTTTTCAGCGATTGCTTTCACTACACTATTTTCATTCACTACAATTTGTCCGTTATAACGAACACTTTTATTTGTAGGATTAGAGCCATCTAACGTATAGTAGATTGTTGCTCCTTCTGTATTCGTTGTTAATGTTACTGCTGTTCCTTTTGCAACTTCCCCACCATTTGGTGATGCCACTACATCGCTAACGCGGTTTTGTTCTTCTCCTTGAAACTTATGAGCTGTTACTGATTTTAAACCTGGGCTACCGAAATATAACTCAAGCGTCCCTGTCAACCTAACTTTCTTCCCGATATTTTCAGGATGATCTTTCACGTTTACAGCCGTCCTCACATCACCTTTTGGTAATTGAACAGGCATGATCTTGTCTGGATTTGTTTCGTTTGGCGAATCGGCAATTGCCACGTTTGTGTCGTCAAACTTAGCCGGATCTTTCGTGTATTTAGAAGGACTTTGCGTATACCCAACGATATATCCTTCCACTATCCCCTTCGTTTTCCCTTGCTGCTTAAATACTTGAATTGCTTTTTCTACTGACATAGAAGTAGTTTCTTCCGCCTGCGCTAAAGTTCCAGTAAATGAAAGCAATAACATTAATGATAAAAAGACACTTAACAATTTCTTCACAGCCATCTCCCTCTCCCTATTTCATATTTTCTCAACATTTCTATCATATCAAATGATTCGTTATATAGAACTATATTTCGACAAGTTTTACACAAAATTTATTTAATTTACAAGTTTTCAAACTATAATACAAAATAATAATTTTACACCTTCTACGAATGCGCTCTATAATGTTAGAGAGAGAAAACAGAAAATATAGAAATTTAATTGGCATGTAAAATAGATTCATTTGAATAGGAGTGATTGGATGGAAGTGCAAATAGAAACATACCGCGCAGCTATGAATGGAACATTAGAACGTCATTTTTCAGATATGATTGCTGTTATACCAACTAAAATTACAATTGAACAGTTAAAACAGCGGCTAGAAACTATCTCTACTAAAGTTGATGAGTTGAAAATTGTTTATAGTGATGAGATAAGCCTTATTGTCGAGTTACATATGGATGAAAAAATCATACCGTATGAACTGCATATTGATGAGGCGAATGACCCAGAAGAATATAAAATGTACAATAGACAAGATTCTACAATCGTAGATCGTAATTTTGAAGATGCTGCTTATGGCACTGAAATTTTCACTCGTACGCTATTTGTAGGCGATGTGCTGGGCTGCTTTTTCCAGCAGTTACAGTTTCTATGGAACCTCGCCCCAGACTTGTTATTTGTAATCGATTCAAGTGCCGCAATGAAAGTGATATCTAGAAGCTATATTGAATATCACGTTGAAAATGAATTATTACCTGACATTCCTGACTTGTATGTTATTCATTCCGTTTATGAAGACGATAAAGAAGGTGAGCCTACGCAATATTGGTTTCATACACACGGCCTTTTAAGAGCAGGCGTAACAGAAATAGAATTAATTATTCCAAATCGTATTTCTTCCTATTACGGCATTGGTGATCTCTTTCAAACATTTGCTAATAATGCCGTTGAGAATGGACAAGTCCCTATGAATGAGCCTATCGTTATCGCGCATAGTCAGCAAGGTTCTATACATACAGTAGCTGTTCCATGGGAAAAAGGATTATCTTATATTGGGCATAAAACGAGTATGGATCAATTATCTTCAATCGAGGATGAAGAAGTGAAACTACAACCAATAGATGCACAAAACGTATTTCTTGGCGGGATGGATGACCGAGATGAATACCATCAATCTCCATCCGTTCTCTTATTCAAGTTTAATACTTCAGAAGAATATATTGAAAGTTTTTTCAAAGAACACGATGAAGCTACAGGGCTCATGTTCTATAAAACAAATAGTGAAACTGATCGTATGGCTTACAATGCGAAGAATACTTTCGGGTATTTCAGCAACATTTTTCACATTGAACAATCAAATGAAGATTTTCGTTTCCTCGCTAAGTTTGGTGTCTCCTACGAAGAAGGAAAAAGTGAACATATGTGGTTTGAAATGCAAAACATTACCGAAGATTTCATTCAAGGAATACTCATTAATGAACCATATTTTATAGAAGATATGAGTGAAGGAAATAGTTATCATTTAGATTTTGATAACTTAACAGAGTGGGTTATTTATGCAGGAGATGCCGTTATAAAGCCAAATAACTTATATATGTTTATTGGCGAATAAGTATTTTATATAACAAACGAAACGCCTTCAATATGATTGAAGGCGTTTCTTATATTTTATTGTGCGACTAATTCAGTCTCCATTACTTTCTCTAAATGAGTTAGCACACACTTTGCAGCTCTCTCACCTTGTTCAATACAGTCCGGAAGACCAGCACCAGCATAGGAGCTACCTGCCAAATACACACCTGGCAACTCACTTTCCATAAATGTTGTGAGCTTCTTCATTCGCTCTTTATGGCCTACTGTATATTGAGGCATCGCTTCTTTCCAGCGGCTTACAATTGTAAACTCTGGATCCTCTGTAATATCCATTGTCTTTTGTAAGTCTTCGAGTACGAGCTGCACAATTTCTTCGTCAGTTTGTTCGACAATCGCTTCATCACCTGGGCGTCCGACGTAACAGCGAAGAAGCGTTTTTCCTTCTGGCGTTGTATGTGGCCATTTTTTGTGTGTCCACGTACACGCTGTAATTGTATAATCACTATTTCTTGATACGACAAATCCGGTACCATCAATATCACGCTGAATTGCAGACTTTGGGAAAGCAAGTGCCACGTTTGCAACTGATGTAGACGGAATGTTACGGAAGAAACGAAACTGCTTATACTGCGCAAACATAGATGGCAATACTTTATGCGGCGTCGCAACTACAATCGCGTCTGCTTCCATTTCTTTTCCGTTACTAAGCGTAATCGTATAACTATCACCAAGTTTTGCAACCTTTTCGATACGAGCTCCCTTCATTACCATATCATTAGGAATCTTCGTTTCAAGAGATTCTACTATAGATTCTAAACCGGTTTTCACAGTTTTAAATATTCCTTTTTTCAATTCAGCCTTCTCTTGCTTTGGAGCGAGCGTACGCATACCGAGTGAAATACTACGGTGCTCCTGTTCAATTTGATAAATTTGAGGGAATGTTGACATTAAACTCATTTCATCAATATCCCCTGCATAAATACCAGATAATAATGGCTCAATTAAATTTTCAACGACTTCATTTCCAAGACGATGCCTGAAAAACTGCCCGAGTGATTGATCAGAAACTGGTTTTGATCTAGGCATTAATAAGTCAAAACCAGCTCTTAGTTTACCAATTGGGGAGAACAATCCGGAAAATAGAAACGGCGTAATTTGCGTTGGAATTCCCATCATTGAACCGCTCGGCATTTTATGTAACCGATTGTTTACGAGAACGAACGATTGACCGGCCTTATTATTTACAAGTTCATCGCCAAGTCCTAATTCTTTCACTAATTTAGCTGCACTCTCTTTTCTTGCTAAGAAAGAATCAGGACCGCGTTCAATTGTAAATCCATCTTTTTGAACGGTTTGAATTTTCCCGCCAAGTTTACCAGACGCTTCTATAAGCAATGCATCTATCGGCAAGTTTTTTTCACGAATTTCTTTTTGTAAGTTATACATTGTTGTTAATCCTGTGATGCCACCGCCGATGATCACAACTTTTTTCCTCAAGTAAGCTCCCCCTTTCTACTTACATTATAGATTCTTTTTTCTTTAATACTACATCTGCTAAACAGTCGATAAATGCGTCCGACGCATTAGGCATTTCGGGACGATAATATTTCGCGCCAATTTCATCCGTTACAACTTTACACTCAAAGTCATTGTCATATAAAACTTCTAAATGTTCCGCAACAAATCCAACTGGTGCATATACGAATGAACTGTAGCCGTATTTTTCATTTAGTTCTCTCGTTAAATCTTGTACATCTGGACCAATCCAAGGGTCTGGTGTATTTCCGGCACTTTGCCAACCTACTGCATAGTTTGCTACTTCAGCACCACGTGCAATATAGTCAGCTGTTTCGTTTAATTGATCCGGGTATGGATCGCCGAGTGCGATAATTTTTTCTGGTAAGCTATGTGCAGATACGATTAACACTGCTTTTTCACGTTCTGCTTCTGACATACCGTTATATATACCTTTCACTGCATCGACCCAATACTGAATAAATTTTGGTTCTTTATACCAGCTATCGATGCCGTGAATTGTTAAGTTTCCAAGTTTTCCTGCTTCTTCTTGCGCTCGTCCTACATACGACTTCACGCTAAAAGTAGAATAGTGAGGGGCAAGAACGAGTGCAATTGCATCTTCTATTCCATCTTTATGCATAGCTTGTACTGCATCTTCAATGAACGGTTCAATATGTTTTAAACCAAGATACATGTGGTACTCTACTTCATCTTGTATTTCATTTAAACGTGTCTCTAACTTTTTAGCTTGCTCTAATGTAATAGTAGCTAAAGGAGAAATACCACCAATTGCACGGTAACGCTCTGTTAAATCTTCTAGCATTTCAGGACTTGGCTTTCTTCCTCTGCGAATATGTGTATAGTAACGTTCAATATCTTCTTCTTTATATGGCGTTCCGTATGCCATTACAAGCAAACCAATTTTCTTTTTCATACAGACAATCTCCTTTACTTCGCTAACTGTTCTTTAGAGTACTCATGAATAAATGTAGTTAAGCGTTTTAATGTATCTGGATTTACTTCTGGGAATACGCCGTGACCTAAGTTAAAGATATAACCTGGCTGCTTCATCCCTTGATCTAAAATACCTTTTACATGTTCTTCAATAACAGGCCAAGGTGCTAATAAGAATGAAGGATCCATATTTCCTTGTACCGCCTTGTGAACACCACGTGCGCGTGCTTCTTCAATCGGTAAGCGCCAATCTAAACCTACTACATCAAGCGGTAAGTCGTGCCATTCATTCACTAAATGTGCAGCACCTACGCCGTGCATAATCATTGGAACACCCATCGGGCGAACTTCTGCAAAAATACGCTCCATCGCTGGTTTAATAAATATACGGTAATCCGCTACATTTACTGCTCCAACCCAAGAATCGAAAATTTGAACCGCTTTTACTCCTGCGTTAATTTGCGCTTTTAAATATGTAATAACCATATCTGCAAGCTTATCCATTAAAGCGAACCAAGCTTTCGGCTCTGCATACATAAACGCTTTCGTATTATGATAGTTACGAGAAGGACCGCCTTCAATCATATAGCTCGCTAACGTAAATGGAGCTCCTGAAAAACCGATTAACGGTACATCTAACATTTCTGTCGTTAATAAACGAATTGTATCTAGTATGTAAGGTACGTCATCTTCTGGATTGATTTCCCCTAATTTTTCTACGTCTTGTAAAGAACGGATTGGACTATCGATAACTGGACCAATGCCAGATTTAATTTCCACATCAACACCAATTGCAGGTAGTGGTGACATAATATCTTTATAAAGAATTGCTGCGTCTACGTTATATTGATCAACTGGCAACTTTGTAACGTAAGCGCACAACTCTGGATTATGTGTAATTTCAAATAAAGAATATTTCTCTTTTATCTTTCTATATTCCGGCTGTGAACGACCTGCTTGACGCATATACCATGCTGGTACATACTCTGTACGTTCCCCCCTACATGCTTTTAAAAATGTCTCATTTATAGTTCTTACCAAGACCCTAGCTCCCTTCCTTACCAATGCTTTTTCTTTAAATATGCTCTATTCCGATATTTATCTTTTTTTACTATACAGCTTGTAAAAACAAAATGCATAACATTATGTACGTTGTTCATTAAATTGACACAAACGTTCGTAAAAACGTTTGCTATTTTCACAACATTCTTATTATAGCACAGAGAAAAACTACGGTTTAGCTACTTTTGACTTTTCTCCTTCACGGTTCGTTTGTGTGTTATATGGCACAACGTAAAAACTTGGTTTTGAGAATATATTAATAAACTTCTCCTCATATTTCCCTGTTCCTTTTGCCGTTCCAACGTGAGTATGAATTCCTTTTTCAACTTTATAAATCCGATACATAATTCGCTCATCAGGAAGCGGCGTCCAGCTTAGTTTCATTGCAAATAAACCGAAAGGACTAAATGCTAGTTTTGCTTCCACGTTTTGAATCTTATCTAAACGAATTGGCAGTCCAATTGTTTCAACACCTTTTGGCCTATGAAAACTCGCTTTATCTTGTATATTTGCTTTCGTTAAAATCTTTTTAAATAACATCGTTGCAGATGCATTTCCATCTTGTAATTGATGCTCCTTATCAGTCCGGTCATAGCCAATCCAAACTGCACCTACTAAATTCGGTGTATATCCAACGAACCACATATCACGCGCACCATTTTCATCATTCGGCAGTGAAGTTGTGCCTGTTTTTCCAGCTAAAGCTCCATTATATACGCCAGCTTTCGCCGTACCTTCTTTCACAACTCCTTCAAGCATCTTTGTCATATACCATGCCGTTTGCTTCGAAAAGACTTTCGTTTCAGCTTTTGATGATTCTCCAATGACTGCTCCGTGTCTATTTAATACTTTATCAATAACGTGCGGTTCGATAATATTTCCGTTTGCTAAAAAAGATCGGTACATTTTGACAAGATCAAATGGAGACACACCATTTTTTAGCCCGCCAAGTGCGGTGCTTAAACCTGATTCTGCAATATGAACATTCCCTTTCTCTAAATATTGCTTTCCCTCATCTACCCCTAATTCATTTAATAAAGATACAGCTGGCACATTTGCTGATTCTAATACCGCATCGTACATCGTCATCTCTTTCGTATACTCATGATTATAATTTCGAGGTTCATAACCTTCAAACGAACTTTTTTCATTCGTTAATAAAGAATATGGATTATATTTCTTCGTCTCAAGTGCAGGTCCATATACGATAAGCGGCTTTAAAACAGAACCAGGCTGCCGCTTTGCAAAAACGCGATTAAGCCCTCTCGGAACATACTCTCTTCCGCCAATCGCGGCTTTAATTCCGCCAGTCTGATTATCCATTAATAAAAATGCACCTTGCGCCCCGTTTTCTTTACCAGGGAAATTTCTCGCATCTTGAAACTGGTTATATGCTACCTTTTGAACTTTTTCATCCATCGGTACGACAAACGTATATCCTCCGCGCAGTACTTCTTGATGCGATAAACCATATAAACGTGCCGCTTCATCTATAACCATATCGATATACGGCATATATGCGAGTTCACGTTCATCTGAATTTTTATAAAGAGCTATTGTTTTCCCTTGGTAACGAACACTATCTTCCGCTGTTAAATAGCCTTGTTTATGCATAAGTGACAAAACAAGATCACGGCGCCCTTTACTCTTTTCTAGGGATAAGTACGGTGAATAGCCATTTGGCGCTTTCGGAAGCCCTGCAAGCATAGCTCCCTCTTCCACTGTTAAATCTTCTACATTTTTATTAAAATACAACTTTGCTGCCGCTTGAATACCATATGCCCCATGACCGAAATAAATATGGTTCATATACATTTCAAGAATTTGCTGCTTCGTATATTTTTGCTCTAATTGAAGAGAAATTGCGACCTCTTTCAATTTACGCGTAAATGTTTTTTCGCGAGTTAAAAAGACATTTTTAGCTAGTTGCTGCGTAATCGTACTACCGCCTTCTACCTTCTCTCCAGCTAACGCGTCTTTATAAAGCGCCCGAAATATAGAGGGGTAATCAATTCCTTGATGCTCATAAAAACGAGAATCTTCCACAGCAATAAATGCTTGCTGCACGTACTTTGGAATTTCTTCAATCGGCACGAGCTCTCTATTTTCTACATATAACTTCGTAATTTCTTTTCCTTTCTGGTCAACGATACGTGATGAAGAGTGGAAAACAAGCTGCTTTTCATCCATCATATAGCCACCAGTTAACACAATAAGTTTATAGAGTACAATCGCTACTACGAACGTTGCTACCCCGCCTAATAAAGTCCACTTTGCTTTCTTCATACATCGGCCTTCTTTCCAAATGATGGTACATTTATTATTTGAAAAAGAAGTATCTTTATGTATATAATCTTCGAAGTTTTTTAAGAGAATTGATATAATAGAGACAAACCATAAAGGGGGCATTAAAATGAAGGCTATTATTTCATACGAAACACCTCTAGAACAAGCACATTTCACTGCAAAAAATAACGAAAAAGATATGTTTTATAAAGAAAATACTGAAGAATCTGTGGAATCCACACTTCAGTATGACGTATTAGACGCTGTTGGAGAATTTAAAGGACAACCTGGCTACATCGTTTGTAACAACATTTCTGTAACAGACGAAGGTCGCCCTGTATTTGAAAACCGTTTTAAAAACCGTGCTGGTCTAATCGAAAATGAGCCTGGCTTCCAAGCAATCCGTGTTCTTCGCCCATTAAGTAATGATACATATGTCATCTTAACGATGTGGGAAACTGAGCAAAACTTTAAAGACTGGACAGAATCACGTTCATTCGAAAATGCTCACAAAAAACGTCCTGCACAAGCAGAAGGACATGCACAGGCACAGGCTCAGGCGCATCCACATGCAGAACAGCAAAAAAGTATTTTCTCTCGCCCATCGTTCGTGACTACTTTTGATGTGTTAGTTTAATTTTCGGAGTTCGGAGTCGGCGGTATGTGAAATTATATCGGCGATTTTTTGAATATATCGGCGCAACTCGAAATATATCGACTTATCGACAAATGACGACACACAAAAAAGGAAACACCATTACACACCGGTGTTTCCTTTTTCTTTATACCAATTATATATGCGAAGTGCGTCTTGTTTACGCATATGCTTCACTTTATACCTCTGCCCCGCTACTGATACGGCAGCTGTACATAACTCGTCTTTCTTTTGAAAATACGATTGATTGTATCCTACCGCTTGAACATGCCTTCTTCGCATGATCCCCGTATATTTCGCAAGGCCTCGGTATACCATGACTAATTGATTGTCTCGTATCATATAACCACCACTTTTATATCTAGCGTATGCAAGTATTGTAAATACAATAAATAGCGGTATAAGAACGAACAACGCAGTATGTTGTTTAAAATATATACTCGCACCAGCGATTGGCACAGCGAGCACAGCACTTGTAATCCAGCCCATTACGACGTAACGACGTAATGCAGCCTTCGGTAAATGAACGATTTCCTCTTCTATTTCATATGGCAACTGTAAATAGGCAAGTAGCTGCTGTACATCTTTTTTCTTCATAAAAGGATGTAACATCACTTCATTCCCTGCCGCTTCTATACTTTGAATGACTTCCACTTCGACAGAGCAATAACCGAAAGGCTGGCGGAGAATTCCTTCTTTCACAGTAATTGCTTGAATGCGGTGGAGCTTTAAGACAAACTCTTTCTTATCAAATAACCCTTGCACAATACGAATTTCATTTCCGTTTCGCTCTATTTTAAAGTTCGCATATTTTAGCGCATAACCAGCTGTCGAAACGACCCACGAAACCGCCATTAAAATCGCGGCCATAACGATTAATTCATATACACCGTTATCCATCACATACGCTTCCACTTTATTTATGAGCCATTCTGGAAGAAATTGATTAAACTCTGTGTAAATAAGAAGTAATCCAGAAAACACTAATCCGAATCTACCAGACGTAATGGAAGCTACTAAAATCTCTTTCATCGTTAACTGATAAATCGTCTTACTTTCTTCTGCCATGGGTACTTCTTCACTCGCAGCGCTTCTTTTTTTATTTAATAAGGCAATCAGTTCCTTCGCTTCATCTTCTTTAATACCAGCTAACATCACTTCCGGCTCACTACCGCCGCCCGCTACTTCTATATTTAATTTCGTAAGCCCAAGCATTTGATAAATGACATTAGAAGATGTACTAATGTTTTGCACACGGTCTTTATTTAAATAACTTTCCTTCTTCACAAAAACACCGTGTTTAATATGTACAATATTATTTTCAACCCAGTACACTTTGAAATACCATTTTATAGCTGAGAAAATTGCCATAATGAATAAAACAAACAGAAGGAAAAGATAAAATAAATACCAAGGCTTCACTTGTTCTTCAGGTTTAAACATAACAAGAATAATAAGTGGTAACAAACTCGCAATTCGAATACCTAACAAAATCGTGATCGGATGTTGCCTCTTATACACCCTCATCACTCACTTTCGCAAGCTCTCCAATTTGTCTTTTCAGCTGCTCTGCTTCTTCTTTCGTTAAGCCTGGAATACTATGAGAAGTTGCCGCTGTTGAAATATGTAATTCTGCTAAATTATACTTTCTCATAATCGGTCCTTGCTCAATCGTTACGTGCTGCACGCGGATCATCGGAATAAGTACGCGTTTTACAACGAACATTCCCTTTTGAATCTCAATCTCTTCTTCATTTAATCTGTAACTATAATAACGTTGACGTAAATTTGGAAATACAAAATAGTCGAGTGGTATGTATATAACTGCTCCTGTCACTAACAATCCAAACAACCAGCCCCACCAATTAAAATTAATCATAAAAAAGAAATACGCTATTACGACTGCTAGTATAACTGCCGCCCCAATTAAAGCATGAATTCTCCACACTTTTAGCATATTAGAATGAATCTCCTTTTCTAACGGCTGCATCTCATCACTCCAATTATATGAATTTATTAATTATATATTAGTTGTTATATACAGTTTTGTAAAATTATAGTTTCTTACATTGTGTCGAGCATTTCTTTAAAATTCCCTTCATTAATCGAATACACATAAAGAAAGAAGAAGCAATAGCATCTCTTCTTTCTACAAATCATTTCTTCTATAATAGCTTTATTATTAAATATAAATTTCTTCTTTCCAACTACTAGATTTTGATTTGACCACAATTAAATTTTCACTTTCCCATTTTAATGTGCCTAAAAATCTTGAATACACCATTTCGTTACCTACCTCTTCCACCAATAATTGATCGCGAATCTTTAAACCCTTTTCATCGTACACCTCACATCGTAGTTGGAAACCTTTAACACGATGAATTCCTTTTAATATCGCTATCTTCTTACGGCTTGGGCTTTTTTTAGGTGTCTTCCCTACTAAAAATATCCCTTCATAGTTTTGTTTCACAATTTCTCCCAAAGACTCTTCGACATACTCTCTAACAATAGATGGTGAGAGAGTAGAGTTTTCTTCAAGTCCGGGGATAACATATTGATGTACTAATTTACAAAACTCATTGTATTTCTCTTCAACTGAATCACGTGTTAAAAATTCCATAAAATCGTAAGGAACATATACACAAATTTCACCTAAAGCTCTATTCACTTTATATGAAATATCAGTATTTTCATTAGCTAAACAATAGACAGTAACTTGCTCAATCTCTCCTAATCCCATTTCAAACTCGTTAATTTTCTTTGAGAAAATTAACTCAAAAATCCTAATTTCATGCACACGCAAATAATGTTTTTTAGGACGTTGTTTTTTCCAATCATAAAATTTTACTTTGAGCACTATAATTCACTCCTTTTAATAAAAAACACTATGAAAACAATGTAATTCTACAACATCATAGCCTCACACATTCATTATATTAAAAATAAAGCTAGTTTTTTATAATTTTTTTGATATAATTACTTACGGGAAACGGGAAGAATTTTGTCTTCCCTTGTGTTTTTATTTGCATCTAGTACTTTTGTTAGATGCTTTTTTTTATGCCAAACAAACTTAAAAAGGTATCCTCAAATACTTTGAGGATACCTTTTTATCGATTTAGTGTATTTCAACAATTGTACCATCTTCGAATACTTTGAATACGCCAGTAAATCCTGGTCCATTTGCACCAGAATCAAAATGAGACCAAATTTAAATCCGCCATACAAATGACCATGCAGTCATCCAAAACTTAACGGAACAATGAATAATAGGCTTCTTAAAAACAGTTTTATTATCGCTTTAGAGCCGCTTATCTCTCTATGAAAGCTGACCATATTATTGGGTTGCAGATTGATTCCACCTTGAAACTGTTCTCTTTTTTCTATAAAAAGACCCTTCAGGTTGCATTCTTCCCTTCACTTTATCGTGAAGTGTTTTTGAATACTTACCTAAAGGGCGTAATATCAATAGTAAATTTTTAATTTGTCTGCTACTCAGATTGCAGTGTAATCAATAATCTAAATCTTTTTATTATTTTATGCGCTGACGAGCGAGTAGAATTCCGCCTAAAAGGAATAATACAATACCTCCAAGAATTGAACTCATTTCTGCTGATGTTCCTCCTGTGTTAGGAAGTAATGTTGGCTTATCATTTTCTGTAGTAGGTGGAGCTTTTGAATCGCTATTTTTGTCTGGATCTGTACTTGGATCTTTCGGATTTGTGCTTGGATCTTTTGGATCTGTGCTTGGATCTTTCGGATTTGTACTTGGATCTTTTGGATCTGTGCTTGGATCTTTTGGATCTGTACTTGGATCTTTTGGATCTACATTTGGTTCGTCCTTGATTTTTGTATTTGTGATGTCATAACCATTTACTTCGGATTTGTATCCAGCTACTGGCTGTTCTTTCACTTCATACTTGTACGCTACTCCGTTTGCATCGTATACTTGCAGGTTTTCAAACGTGTACTTCCAGTTTGTTGCCACACTTACTTCTTTCGTGTCAATTACTTGACCGTTTTGTAGTAAGTCTACTTTGATTGTGCTTGGACGATCTATTGAGTTGTTATCATCCCAGACTTTCTTACCACTGATTTCTGTTGTTTCCGTATTCTTGTAAATGTTTGTAATCGTTGTTCCTTCTACTTTTGTTTCATAGCCATCAACTTTTACTTCATTTACTGTGTACGTGTACGCATTTCCTTGTTCATCGTACTTTGGTAGATCTTTAAAGCTGAAAGTCCAGTTGCCTTCTTTATCAGCTGTATCAACTTTCACTTCTTTTGTTTGGAACTCTGTTCCATTTTGAAGCAATTGAACCGTAATACTTTCTGGGCGTGTGTTGAACTTGTTGTTGTAGTCTTCCCAAACTTTCTTACCACTCAGTTCTGTTGTTTCCGTATTCTTGTAAATGTTTGTAATCGTTGTTCCTTCTACTTTTGTTTCGTAGCCATCAACTTTTACTTCATTTACTGTGTACGTGTACACATTTCCTTGTTCATCGTACTTTGGTAGATCTTTGAAGTCGAAACTCCAGTTACCATCCTTATCAGTCTTCACTTCTTTTGTTTGGAACTCTGTTCCATTTTGAAGCAATTGAACTGTGATGCTTTCTGGGCGTGTGTTGAACTTGTTGTTGTAGTCTTCCCAGACTTTCTTACCACTTACTTCTGTTGTTTCTGTATTTTTGTAAGTGTTCGTGATTGTTGTTCCATCCACTTTTGTTTCATAGTCTTTCACTTTTACTTCACTTACTGTGTACTTGAACTCATTTCCTTGTCCATCGTACTTTGGTAGATCTTTAAAGCTGAAGTTCCAGTTGCCTTCTTTATCAACTTTCACTATTTCTGTTTTAAATTCTGTTCCATTTTGAAGCAATTGAACCGTAATGCTTTCTGGGCGTGTGTTGAACTTGTTGTTGTAGTCTTCCCAGACTTTCTTACCACTTACTTCTGTTGTTTCTGTATTTTTGTAAGTGTTCGTAATCGTTGTTCCTTCTACTTTTGTTTCGTAGCCATCAACTTTTACTTCATTTACTGTGTACGTGTACGCATTTCCTTGTCCATCGTACTTTGGTAGATCTTTGAAGCTGAAGTTCCAGTTACCTTCTTTATCAGCTTTCACTATTTCTGTTTTAAATTCTGTTCCATTTTGAAGCAATTGAACCGTGATGCTTTCTGGGCGTGTGTTGAACTTGTTGTTGTAGTCTTCCCAGACTTTCTTACCACTTACTTCTGTTGTTTCTGTATTTTTGTAAGTGTTCGTAATCGTTGTTCCTTCTACTTTTGTTTCGTAGCCATCAACTTTTACTTCATTTACTGTGTACGTGTACGCATTTCCTTGTCCATCGTACTTTGGTAGATCTTTGAAGCTGAAGTTCCAGTTACCTTCTTTATCAGCTTTCACTATTTCTGTTTTAAATTCTGTTCCATTTTGAAGCAATTGAACCGTGATGCTTTCTGGGCGTGTGTTGAACTTGTTGTTGTAGTCTTCCCAGACTTTCTTACCACTTACTTCTGTTGTTTCTGTATTTTTGTAAGTGTTCGTGATTGTTGTTCCTTCTACTTTTGTTTCATAGTCTTTCACTTTCACTTCACTTACTGTGTACTTGAACTCAGTTCCTTGTCCATCGTACTTTGGTAAATCTTTAAAGCTGAAAGTCCAGTTACCATCTTTATCAGTCTTCACTTCTTTTGTTTGGAACTCTGTTCCATTTTGAAGCAATTGTACTGTGATGCTTTCCGGACGTGTCTTGAATTGGTTGTTATAGTCTTCCCAAACTTTCTTACCACTTAATTCTGTTTTGTCCGTATTCTTGTAAGTGTTCGTAATCGTTGTTCCTTCTACTTTTGTTTCATAGTCTTTCACTTTTACTTCACTTACTGTGTACTGGAACTCAGTTCCTTGTCCATCGTACTTTGGTAGATCTTTGAAGCTGAAGTTCCAGTTGCCTTCTTTATCAACTTTCACTATTTCTGTTTTAAATTCTGTTCCATTTTGAAGCAATTGTACTGTGATGCTTTCTGGGCGTGTGTTGAACTTGTTGTTGTAGTCTTCCCAGACTTTCTTACCACTTACTTCTGTTGTTTCTGTATTTTTGTAAGTGTTCGTGATTGTTGTTCCTTCTACTTTTGTTTCATAGTCTTTCACTTTTACTTCACTTACTGTGTACTTGAACTCTTTTCCTTGTTCATCGTACTTTGGTAAATCTGTGAAACTGAAAGTCCAGTTTCCTTTTTCATCAGCTTTCACTTCTTTTGTTTGGAACTCTGTTGTTCCATTTTGAAGTAGTTGAACCGTGATGCTTTCCGGACGTGTCTTGAATTGGTTGTTATAGTCTTCCCAGACTTTCTTACCACTCAGTTCTGTTGTTTCTGTATTTTTGTAAGTGTTCGTAATCGTTGTTCCTTCTACTTTTGTTTCATAGTCTTTCACTTTTACTTCACTTACTGTGTACTTGAACTCTTTTCCTTGTTCATCGTACTTTGGTAAATCTGTGAAACTGAAAGTCCAGTTTCCTTTTTCATCAGCTTTCACTTCTTTTGTTTGGAACTCTGTTGTTCCATTTTGAAGTAGTTGAACCGTGATGCTTTCCGGACGTGTCTTGAATTGGTTGTTATAGTCTTCCCAGACTTTCTTACCACTTACTTCTGTTGTTTCTGTATTTTTGTAAGTGTTCGTGATTGTTGTTCCTTCTACTTTTGTTTCATAGTCTTTCACTTTCACTTCACTTACTGTGTACTTGAACTCAGTTCCTTGTCCATCGTACTTTGGTAAATCTTTAAAGCTGAAAGTCCAGTTACCATCTTTATCAGTCTTCACTTCTTTTGTTTGGAACTCTGTTCCATTTTGAAGCAATTGTACTGTGATGCTTTCTGGGCGTGTGTTGAACTTGTTGTTGTAGTCTTCCCAGACTTTCTTACCACTTACTTCTGTTGTTTCTGTATTTTTGTAAGTGTTCGTGATTGTTGTTCCTTCTACTTTTGTTTCATAGTCTTTCACTTTTACTTCACTTACTGTGTACTTGAACTCTTTTCCTTGTTCATCGTACTTTGGTAAATCTGTGAAACTGAAAGTCCAGTTTCCTTTTTCATCAGCTTTCACTTCTTTTGTTTGGAACTCTGTTGTTCCATTTTGAAGTAGTTGAACCGTGATGCTTTCCGGACGTGTCTTGAATTGGTTGTTATAGTCTTCCCAGACTTTCTTACCACTCAGTTCTGTTGTTTCTGTATTTTTGTAAGTGTTCGTAATCGTTGTTCCTTCTACTTTTGTTTCGTAGCCATCAACTTTCACTTCACTTACTGTGTACTGGAACTCAGTTCCTTGTCCATCGTACTTTGGTAGATCTTTGAAGCTGAAGTTCCAGTTGCCTTCTTTATCAGCTTTCACTATTTCTGTTTTAAATTCTGTTCCATTTTGAAGCAATTGAACCGTAATACTTTCTGGGCGTTTACCAAACTTGTTGTTGTAGTCTTCCCAGACTTTCTTACCACTCAGTTCTGTTGTTTCTGTATTTTTGTAAGTGTTCGTGATTGTTGTTCCTTCTACTTTTGTTTCATAGTCTTTCACTTTTACTTCACTTACTGTGTACTTGAACTCTTTTCCTTGTTCATCGTACTTTGGTAAATCTGTGAAACTGAAAGTCCAGTTTCCTTTTTCATCAGCTTTCACTTCTTTTGTTTGGAACTCTGTTGTTCCATTTTGAAGTAGTTGAACCGTGATGCTTTCCGGACGTGTCTTGAATTGGTTGTTATAGTCTTCCCAGACTTTCTTACCACTCAGTTCTGTTGTTTCTGTATTTTTGTAAGTGTTCGTAATCGTTGTTCCTTCTACTTTTGTTTCGTAGCCATCAACTTTCACTTCACTTACTGTGTACTGGAACTCAGTTCCTTGTCCATCGTACTTTGGTAGATCTTTGAAGCTGAAGTTCCAGTTGCCTTCTTTATCAGCTTTCACTATTTCTGTTTTAAATTCTGTTCCATTTTGAAGCAATTGAACCGTAATACTTTCTGGGCGTTTACCAAACTTGTTGTTGTAATCTTCCCAGACTTTCTTACCACTCAGTTCTGTTGTTTCTGTATTTTTGTAAGTGTTCGTAATCGTTGTTCCGTCTACTTTTGTTTCGTATCCATCAACTTTCACTTCACTTACTGTGTACTGGAACTCAGTTCCTTGTCCATCGTACTTTGGTAGATCTTTGAAGCTGAAGTTCCAGTTGCCTTCTTTATCAGCTTTCACTATTTCTGTTTTAAATTCTGTTCCATTTTGAAGCAATTGAACCGTAATACTTTCTGGGCGTTTACCAAACTTGTTGTTGTTGTCATTCCACATCTTCGTTCCTGACACAGATGTAGTTTTCACGTTGTTGGAAATTGGCAACTCGATTCCATTTCCAGCATCTGATTTTATTTCAAACTCTACTTTTTTCTTAGAATCGAAATCAATATAGTCTGGGGCTGAAACCTCTTGCACATAATATTTACCTGGTGGTAATTGCTCAGTTTGAACTAACCCTTTTTCATTTGTTTTATATTCGCCCCCAACTTGTTCCCCCGACTCTTTATACAACTTAAACGAAACATTTGGGATTGCTTTTTCTTTATTTCCTTCAATATATTTAAAAATTCTTAGCTTTCCTTTTGGAACTTGGACGCCATTAATACCACCGTTAGCTGACATATTTTGGGTTTTAGCAGTGCCCGATTCAGAAACTTGGTCTTTGTGTAGAATTTGATAATCAATTGTATAATCATTCTTAAAGTCTTCTTGAACCATTCCAGCTTCCGTTATAGTAGATGTATATTCAACCGTAAAAGCGGCAAGACGTGCTCGACTCTGATTAAGCACAATGTTAAATGAGTTATCATCATTAAAGATAACCTTTCCATAACCCTTACTTTCCAATTGTTGCGGCGTTAATCTTTGCTTACCTAGATAATCGTCAACATTTATATAGAAACTATTTTTATTAAGTGTTTGACCTTCTTGTAATTTATCAGTCACAACAATATCACGACTTAACTCTTTTTTATCGTTATTTATATTCAAGAACCAGCGTACTTCACCCTCATTACCGCGCATGTCACCAGCTTTATAAAAAAATGGTTTCTCTCCAGGGTCTGTACCACCGCCACCTTTTGGGCCAGTGATTGTTACATGTTGCTTATCTAAATTTGTACCAAGATTTGTTTCAATCTCTTTCTTTTGATCAGTTCCTACACCAGTAGCTGTCACGTTAAAGTTTAAATAACCTTGAATATCTTTATATTCAGTTACCTTATCATTAAATGTACATACCACAGTACCTGCATTTACTTTACAAATACCGTAATCCTGTAACTTAATCGTTCCCTTAAATCCTTCTAATTCTGGAGGCAGTGTTAATGTGAGCGTGTCTCCAGGCTTCAACTTAACTCCATTTTTTTCACTGAAGTTTACAGATACATTTGTTGATTCTCCGGTCTGTAGATTTGTTTTACCTATTGTAAAATTATCCACAAGTCCTACTGTATTTAACTCTTGTGCATTTGCTACTATAGGTAAAAGACTTTGACCTATAGTAAACATGAAAATCATTATAATCGAAAAAATCGAAGTTATTCTTTTTAAATACATACGTTACCCTCCCTATAAAATTCAATGTTTCTAGGTTCTGGTACAAACATACTATGAAAAAAATTCTACTATTCAATGCCATTAAACTATTTTACTTACATATGCTTGATAGCTATTACCATCTTTTTCTATTTTTTCAACCTTTCTATTGCACAAAATAAGCTTTGCGACCTATCATTTCGAATAGTGTGCTAAAAATATTTTCTAGTCTTTTTTGTTGTTCTTTTTCCATTTGCACCAAACGTTACTATACCGTCTGGACGGTTATAATTCAACACTCCATACTATTGTTCTATTATTCTGTTAAAAAATAATTCATCACTGGATTAAATAGACCAATGGTGAATTATTTTTCATTCTATAGTTTGTATATTCTATTTATAAGAAGCAGTAATAAGAGCTTGAATCACTTTTTCCCTTAATTCAGGATTTAGTCTTCCGATCCCTAAATATTCCGAATACCATAATCCATCAGCTGCTAATCTAATAATTGTGGCACAAACAGAATCTATTTCATCATTTTCTATTTTAGTTTGCAATTGCTGAAATGATTGTTGTAATGGCTCAAGTAGTCGAGGGTTTAACATTAATGCCGCTATCAGACTACTACACAATTCTTCTGTTCTTCTCTCGTTACTTAATCTTTCCTCTACAAAAGAACGAACCCACCTTCCTTTCTTCTCTTTGTCTTCCGTTACCTTATTGTTAATAGCAACTTCATACTCCTTTGTCTCTTTGAGTATCATGCCTTCTATTAAAGCTTCTTTATTTGAAAAGTGATACAATAATCCACCTTTACTTACACCTGCCTCTTTTGCTACTGCTTCTAAAGTTAACTTAGCTACTCCTTTAAATTGAACAATTTGAGAAGCGGCGGCTAAAATTTTTTGCCGTGTTATGCTCGTGTTCATTCCTTTTTAAACCCTCATTTCTACTAATTCTATCTAAATGCGTATTTTATTTTTAATATTGTTGAGTACTACTAGGTATTTTTTTATTCAATATACGCTTCATTACCTTTGAATTATTAGTTGCTTCTTCTATTAAAAATTTCCATATCATCCAATATGATAACATTAAATACACTCCGTAGACTATACATCTAGACATTTATATTGATTCCTAATATAAATGTGAAATGCAATTTTAACGAGTTGATTTCCTATCCTTTAGTTTTCAAGCATTTTTCGAAGCTGGTCTTCCTACCACCCTATCAGCTTTATATTTTATAAGACGGTGCCAATTCTTTAATCACTAAATAAAAAATGTTATTACTTCTCTTTATTTGAGTAATAACATTTTTATAAAATGATTAATAAATTTGTCTCCAACTAGCATCCTTCACATCTTCGCTAGTCGGCTTTCTAACATTGTCAACAAAACATTCCTCACAAGCACCAAACGCAATAAAATTTTCCTGCGCTTGCCTTAACGAAACTTCATTCGCTCCGCCTTCAAAGTCAGGATCGTTAAACTGAACAGGATCATCTTCCCAATAACATATGTTACAAATTTCATATGTGCCGGGTGGTTCTTCTTCTAATGTTTGATATCCGCAGCATGGACACGTGTATTTCATTTGGTCACTCCATTATTAACTTATTTTTTCTCCCATATATTCCGGTTCACAAAGAATGTAACAGCGCAAATCATAGTTATCCCTATGAAATACATCATTTGAAGAGTACGGACTTCTTCATATGCAGCTGGAACTCCTACCATTACAGACAAAAAGATAAAAAAAATACTAAAAGCTAAAAGTAGATATAATAATAAAGATATAATATAGCTTAATTTAAATCGTAAAATGATACCTCTAAATAATAACTCTCCAAGACATCCGCCTAAAATAATAAGTACTCCAAAATACGATGTAAGGACTCCCATTTGCGTAGTAGATTGAATTATCTTTCCAAGTATGGTCAGCGAAGTCACCTCATTAATTTTTCTCATCCTATCATATAAATCAAGTACCATTACTGAAATAAAGAAACTTAATATAGAAAATGAATACGAAATTAAAAATTTACTCAATCTCATTCACCTATCATTTTTACATAAAAAAATAACCCTCTATGATAAAACATAGAGGGAAGAGTTTCTATATAAAAACCTATACCTTATCCTGAAGTGAACCCCAAAACAGAACACATATCAAAACATCTAAACTATCAGCTCCCTATATTCTTTAGGGTAGGTGGTCTAGATGTTTTATTAGAAAGTAGTACCTTCTTTTTTATAATATTCTTTTGAAATCTCTTCATAAAATGCTGCCGATGTCGCGTAGAAATAAGGTGCAGACCATAAGAAACCGATTCCTAAAGTAAGAATACTTAAAAGGAACCAGCCAAGGAAGCTTAAGCATAGTAAAAAGTAATCCATTTTATGTCCATTCATCATACGGCGACTTTCGGTAATTGCTTGATTCGCTGTGTATTCTGGACGATCATTCAAAATAAAATACGTCATAGAATAAGAAAATGATTTAATAATACCCGGAATAATAAGAAGTAATGTCCATAGCATCAAGTATACATACATTAGTAAATATGTTAAAAACGACTTCATAAGCTTACTTCCATCGCTAAACCATCTAAATAAATCACCAATGCGAGCACTAGTCTCACGGATTACATTTAAAACAAGATAGTAGGCGCCTATTGTTAACGGACCAATAACAAGCATTGCAATAATACTTACTGTAAGCGAATCACTTGCTTCTTCCCAACCCCAAAACATCGAGAAAACACCTGTAATTAGAAGTTCAACAGCTCCAATAAGGATTCCAAGTAATAAGGTTGCCCCTACCGCTAATCCCCATTTTCCTTTTAATGCATCAAGTGCTTCTCTTTTCAACTGACTTATCATATATAACCTCCTAATATTATTTCTATATTAGTATACCATTTATATCAAAAATTTCACGAATTTCCCTGAAATAGAAAGGTACTACTTTTTTTCTGATACGTATTGAGAAATGTGAGCTGTATTTGCACCCATATATGAATCAAACTATTCATTTCTCCATAACAAAAAAGCCTGCCTTTCATAATAGGCAAGCTTTTTTAAATTAATCCTCACTTATTCTCTTCTTATACCAATCCTGCATTCTCTCAGCATCTTCTACTCTCGTATGCTCTAGTTTATAATTCGATGATGCACTAGAAAACGTATACGTACATAAATCTGCGCGGCGCTGGAAATATGATTGTGTCTTTTCAATTGATTGGACGTGTCTTCTTCTTACAAGTCCTGTATGTTTCCCAATACTACGATGTACCATTGTAATTTGCTCTCCGTTTACACTGTAACCATTTGTTTTAAATGTTGCGTATCCAAGTGTAAAGATGAGGATCGCGAGCGGTAGTAACGCCCACATGATGTAATACTTTTCAAAGTATATGCTTATTCCCGTCAGCGGGATTGCTAGCATTGCGAAGAAGATGAAACTATCAATGAGATAGCGCCGTAATGCTGCTTTTGGTAATGAAATAATGTTTGTATTCAGTTCATATGGTAATTGTAAATGTGCGAGCAACTGTTGCACGCGATCTTTTCGAATAATTGGATGTAGCGTAACTTTTTCTTCTTTTCCTTCACTTTGAATGACTTCTACTTGCACAGCACAATAACCGAACGGTTGGCGTAATATACCTTCCTTTATCGTAATACCTTGAATGCGGTGTAACTTTAGTACGAGTTCTTTTTTCTCAAGTAATCCTTGCGAAATGCGGACTTCATCATTTCTTCGATTCACCGTGAAATTCCCATGTTTTAACGCGTAACCAATTGTGGATATAATCCAAGAAACGATGAGCAAAATAGCTACCATGTAAATCCAGCCGTATATATCATGATCCATTACATATGACTCTACGCTATTTTTTATCCATTTCGGAATGTACTCATCCACTTGGTTATAAACGAAAAATATTAAAGAGAATAGTAACCCAAATTGACCAGATGTAACAGATGCTAATAAAATTTCTTTCAAAGTTAATTTGTACTCTGTCGCTTGCTTTTCCTCTGTAATGACTTCTTTTTCTACTACTTCGTCTAACGTTTCTTCTGCTTTCACTTCTGGAGTTGGCTCATTTAGTAAGGAAATAAGCTCCTTCGCCTCATCTTCCGTAATACCAGCTAGGCTTACTTCTGCATCATCGCCTCCGCCAGCTGTTTCGATTTGAATTTTCTTTAAACCGAGCATTTGATATAACACGTTTGAACTTGTATTAATCGTTTGAACACGTTCTTTATTTAAGTAGCTCTCCTTCTTTACAAAGAGCCCTTGTTTCACATGTAATACGTTATTTTCAACCCAGTATGTTGTGTAATACCATTTTTCAAACGCTGAAAAGACGGTGAGTAAACCGAATCCAGCGGGAATTAAATACCAAAATGGAAACTTTCCATTTAAACTAAACATGAAAATAAGTAATGGTATAAAGTCTGTTATTTTTAATTCTAATAACATCGTAATGGGATGCTGCCTCTTATACATCCTCATCACTCACTTTCGCTAATTCTGCGATTCTCGTTTTCAGCATTTCTGCTTCATACATCGTTAAGCCTGGAATACTATGAGAAGTTGCTGCTGTTGAAATATGTAATTCTGCTAATCCATGTTTTCTCATAATTGGCCCTTGTTCAATTGTCACGTGCTGTACACGAATCATCGGTACTAATACGCGCTTTACAACGAAAAGACCGTGCTGAATTTCAAGTTCTTCTTCATTTAGTTGGTAGCTATAATAACGCTGACGCAGTTTCGGGAATACAAAGTACGAAAATGGTGCTAGCGCAACTGTTAGCCCAACCATCACATACAAAATCCACGCCCACCAATCAAACTTTATCATGAGGAAAAGGTATACTAAGATGACGAGAATACCTATCCCTTCTTCAATTACAGCACGAACTTTCCACACCTTGACCATGTCAGGATGAATTTCATTTTTCAATGGATCCATGTAACCACTCCAAATCTATTAATCTAATATATGAATTGTCTCAATCTATATTTTACATAACTTTACATAAAATTGAAAATTTATTATTTATCCGTTTTTTTCTCAGGAATAAAATATCCGAACCAAAGGAGCCAAACTAAACTAATTAATGCGAGCCAACCTTTATCCGCTTGGAAAGCTTCAATCATACCTGGAATTTTATAAATTCCAATTAACCCCAGAAAACCGAGCCACCAGTTTTTCTGCATTTTCATTTTTATTCCCCCTCCTTCATTACGTTTTTCACATTTCGAATCCAAATTTCTTTATACTTTAAATCGAATCCTATTAATATGTAATTACTCATATTATCAATAACGAGCGCTAACGTATGCGCGTTTTCTTCAGTTGCATGTTGTGACACAACACCAAGTCTCGCACCTTTCTTTAATAAATCGTGGAATCCATTTAAAAACTCTTCTTGTATTTCAAATAAGCGTTTCTGATACTTTTCATTTCGCGTCGCAGTTACGATGAATTCATTTATAATGCGTAATATACCTTCTTGACCTCTATACTCCGACAACATATGTAAACCATCTGCAATTAATTTTTCTTCAAAATTTTCTTTCGTATATTGTTCTTTAACGAAGTAACCCTCGAATTGATATTCAGAAAAAATCTCTTCAAATAAAAAATCAACTAGCGCTTCTTTAGACGGAAAATGATAATAAATAGCTGGCTTTGATATGCCAACTTCTTTTGCAATCATTGAAAGACTCATCTTCTCAATACCGTGCTCTGCCATTAGTTTAAATGATGCCTCTACAATGTTCTTCGATGTTTGTAAATTCTTTGTCATACTGTACCTCACTTATTTTTACTTACCGGTCGGTAAGTAAATTGTAAAATGAAAATGAATGATTTGCAAGTTTTCTTTATTAAAACTACTATATGGTACTTTCTTGATCAACATTATGGATCCGAGCCATATTCCTCAATAATTACTACAGTAATCTTTAATCCATTTAAACCACAAAAAGCACCTTTATGAGTGCTTCTTGTAATCTAATATTTAGGACCCATGTAATCATAACTTTGGTCCAGCGCTTTTAGTAAATCAATCGCACCCTTTAACTCTCGTTTATCAGACTCTAATTCTTCCATTCTTCTTTCAATATCTTTTTTAAAAGATTCTAAATCGCTAATGGCTTTTTTCCCTACTCCAAGTTGAGACCAGCTTGATAAGAGTAAATCATGTACAGTACTTACAACTCTTTTATTATGGTTTAAGTCTTGAATCATATGGTCAAATTGTTGTAAAGCTTGGCTCAATGCTTCTTCATTTAAGTAAATTCTCGGCATCCTAATCTTCTCCCTTAATATTGTTGATCCGTCTTCTTATAATCATCGGCTTTCTTCTCAATAAAATCTGAAATTTCCGTTGCTGTTCGTATGTACCAAAAACTTAAATGCTCTACATGTCCACGTATATTATTTACTTTAGCTTCTACCCGTCTACTTTCAGCCGTTTCTAATAATGTCATCATATTAGAAATTAACCTCGGTACTCTATCTTGAAATTCTTGCGCGTTTCGCTTCATATCTCTTACGGCCTTTTCCAAATTCTCTACAACCACACGAATCTCTCCCCCGCCTAATAACGCGCCCGGTGAATCATAAACTCTTTCATTCGTGTCTACATTTAACAAGTATTCATTTGATAAAGATCCATTCTCTCCAAAACGGAAGTTCCGATCTGTTTGATAATGATAACCAGGGCCACTTATCGAATTCAAAAATCGAACAACATCCATCCCGAGCTTTTGCTGTAATGGTAACTTTGACATTGCTTCTTTCGAAATTGGTGGTGTTACCGCATAAGTAGATCCTATATGACTTTCATATGAGCCAAACGGCCCATAACCAATCGAATCATTTCCGTGAACAACACTTACAATTCTATTATTAAACTCACCATCATTTGCTTTCTCTTGTAAATCAGGCGGTAACAAATGTTTTGCACTCGGCGCATTCCACGACAAACATCTTACACTATCATTAAATGCTGCAACATATTCAGCCAAAGCGCCACCTAACGAATGGCCTGTCGTATATATCTCCACATCATCCCTATCCTTGTATGTATCCGTTACTTGTTTCATGACTCTTTCAGCTTGTTCGAATTGATTGTGTGTTTCCCAACGTTGGTGCTCTTCATTCCAATATTTCTTTGAATCTGCATTCTCAGTTCCTGCTACAGGAGGTGCTGCTGGTTCATGAACACCTTCTCGTAATACAAAATGATTAGTATCCGTTTTTAAATCCTTCATGCCTTCCCCTGGCTTCATCGGAATGCCTAAAGAGTTTTTCTCTATAATTTTGTCCCCTTCTGTACCTCGGAAAGCTACCATAACTTGCTTTTTCCCATCGACATCTCGTTCAAAGACTACTGCGTCCATTCCGGTTTGTTTGTCGTGGAATGTTTTTTCTACCTTCCATTCTTGAATCAGATTTTTATCACTATCTTTAAGCACAACTTTACCTTGAAGTGTTTCATCATCATCATATGCCCTCTGGGCTAATTCATAATACGTAACATCTAATACTTGATTATTATTGTTCAAACCATTCCCCTCCCGTAAAATTTAGGTTATTCTAAAAATTAGAATAACATTTTTCGGAGGAGAATCATGGAAATAAAAAGAAAAAAAGTTTTATTTTCTTTGATATTAATTATTTTAATTACCATTTTTGGAGGATGTACTATGGAAAATAAACAAGAAAAACAACAAGAGCAACAAGTAATTGATAAAGCAAAAGAAGAAACTATTAAATATTTCAAAGAAACAGAGGGATTAGATGTAACAATTACCAAACATAAATTTGGACCAAAAGATTTTCAAACTATCCTTATCTCAGGTTATGTAACAAATGACAAAAGTAAAAAGTTTACCGCTTCAGTCCAATACGCTAATGATTATCATATTGGTTCTATCTCAGCGTCTAATAATTTTGATTTTAAACATTAAATCTAATAGTTTCACGTCAACATAATTATTTAAGTTTGCTTCTTTCATTCAGGAGTATTCCTTATAAGAAAGAAAACTAAAAAGCACCCGCTACCAGAAAAAGTGAGTGCTTTTTTCCCTAAAAACATTCCTTCTATCACGATATTTTATATAATCAAGATGTCATTATTGGAGCATAAATATGGATATTAAAATCAAAAAGATTAGTTTTTTTCTATTCTTTACATTTATTTTAAGTATTTTAGGGGGATGTACTATAGATCAAAAAAATACTGAACAACAAATCGTTGAAAAGGCACAAGAAAGAACAATCCAATACTTCAAAGAAAAACAAGACTTAGATGTAGTAATCACTGATTATAGATTTGGTCCAAGTGATTTACAAGGTATCTTTATCTCCGGCTATATAAAAAATGATGAAAGCAAAACATTTAATATTACAATAGAATACGGTGGAGATGAATATACAATAGGTTCTATCTCTACAAGTGAAAATTTACACTTAAAATAATAAAGAAAAGGCACTCTTTTAAAGTGCCTTTTCTTTATACCCCACCACACAATGTTCTGTGGATATAAAATTTAGTAAAGAGAAATATAACGCAACATTAATGGAGAAATGATAATTGAAAAAATATTATTTAGGAATAATCATAATTTTTACACTAATATTTCCAGAGGGATGTAGTATGAATACTGATAAAAAAAATGAAGAACAAAAAATAGTAGCAAAGGCAGAAGAGGTAACCATTAAATATTTTAAAGAAAGAGAGGAGCTAGATGTAGTAATTACAGGACATGAGTTCTCCCCCAATGATTTTCAAACTGTTTTTATAGATGGACATGTTAAAGAAGATAAAAGCAAAACGTTTGGAGTAGGTGTAGAATATGGGGGTGGAGAGTATAATATAAGTTCTAGATCATACTCTAAAAATCTAAAATTAAAAGAATAATCATTAGACACTCACTAGAGTGTCTTTTTTACGTAAAATATTTTAGCATATAAATTTTTTTCTTAACAAAATGATTTGTATCTGTTTTTAAATCCTTCATACCTTCCCTAGCTTCATCGGAATGCCTAAAGAGTTTTTCTCTATAATTTTATCCCCTTCTGTACCTCGGAAAGCTACCATAACTTGCTTTTCCCCATCGACATCTCGTTCAAAGACTACTGCGTCCATTCCGGTTTGTTTGTCGTGGAATGTTTCACGGACCTTCCATGTTTGTAAAGTATCATCATTCGCATTATTCACTGTAATTTCATTTCTTAACTCTTTATCTGATTTATACGCATCTTTAGCCATTCGATAAAAGCTTAAATCTAACACTTCTTGTGTATTTTTGCTATCCAAAGTATTACCTCCTCGGGATATTTAGTATATTCTAAATTATAGAACAACATTAACGGAGGATAAACATGAGAATTAAAATCCGGAAATTTACCTTTTTTGTCTTTTTTATCTTTGTAAGTACAATAATTGGGGGATGTAATATGCAGGAAAATAATAAAGAAAAACAAATAGTAGATAAAGCAACAGAAAAAACAATTAATTACTTTAAAGAGAAACAAAATTTAGATGTAACTATTACTGATTACAGGTTCCCTTCTAATGATCTAGAATCAGTCTTCATAACTGGTCATACCAAAGATGATGAAAGCAAGGAATTCACTGCTACAATAGATTACAATAATAATTATAATGTTGGTTCTGTTTCAACGAATTTTTCTCTAAAAAAATAATACAATATGGATAAAAAAATGAGGAAATAGCATTAAAAGAAAAAGCAGAAAAGATCGCAATCCAACATTTTAAAGAAGATAAAAAGCTAGGTGTCACAGTGACAAGAGTGGAATTCGCCCCCTCAGATTTTTGGGTGATTTTTGTATCAGGTCATGTAACAAATAATCCAAACCGTAAAATAACTGCAGATATAAATTATAAAAATAAGGTTGAAAGTATTAGTTATGATGACTGAAATTAATATGAAAATAAAGTATATTTTTGTTGGCCCTTTATATTAATTCCAATTATTTCATATGTATATAAAGGATGAGATCAATATTCAATAAGCTCAACTTCTAACATTAAAAATTTAGAAGCAATGTATCAAACTTTTGGGCACCTAACAATAAGGTGTCTATTTTTATTTTCAAAAGGAGCCCCTCAAATAATTCTTAAAAACCTAGATTGATTTGAACCTATTAAAACATTTTAAAGTTTCTCTTCTACAACATTTGATATATCCCTAATTTAGGAACCAATGATTGGAGGAGAATTATGTTGCATAAAAGATTGTTTTTTTATTTAGTTTTCATTTTCATTATTACTACCTTAGGAGGCTGTAATAATGAAAATAATACCGAGGAAGAAATCATTAATAAAGCAAAAGAAGAAACCATTCAATATTTCAAAAAAACAGAGGGCTTAGATGTAACAATTACTGATCATGAATTTGGACCAAAAGACTTTCAAACTATCTCTATATCAGGCTATGTGACTAATGATAAAACTAAAGAATTTACTGCTTCAGTTGAATACGCAAATAATTATCATATCGGCGCTATTTCAACCACCAAAAATTTAGAGCTTAAAAACTAATAATCCTGGCACTTTAGAGTGCCTTTTCTTTATACTTCACCACACAATATTCAGTGAATATAAAATTTATTGAAGAGGAATATAACGCAACATTCATGGAGTGATTATTCGTGAAAAAATATGCTATAAGATTATTCTTTATTTTTACACTTATCCTTTTAGGAGGATGTACTATGGATCAAAAAAACAATGAAGAAAAAGTAGTAAAAGAAGCAAAAACGACAACCATTAAATACTTTAAGGAAAAGCAAGATTTGGACGTAGTAATTACTGGGCATGAGTTTGGTCCTAAAGACCTACAATCCATTTATATCTCTGGGCATGTCAAAGATGATAGAGACAAAACATTTAATATAACTATTCAATATAGCGGAGATAAATACACGATAGGTTCAATTTCTAAAAGTAAAAGTTTAAAATTAAAATACTAACACTTCCCATAATTTCCATCTAAATCATTCCTATATGCTCCCAATGATTTTCAAATAGTTTTTATAAACGGACATGTGAAAGATAACAAAAATAAGATTTTTTCTATGGACGCAGAATATGATGGAGGAGAATATCATATAAGATCTATGTCTCACTCCAAAAATTTAGAGCTTAAAAACTAATAACCTTTTTACTTTGGAGTCCCGTTTCTTTATACCCAGCCACACCATATTCTGTGGATATACAATTTAGTTAAGAGGAATATAACGCAAAATTCATGGAGTGATTATTCGTGAAAAAATATGCTATAAGATTATTCTTTACTTTCACACTTATCCTTTTAGGAGGATGTACGATAGATCAAAAAAATACTGAACAACAAATCGTTAATAAAGTAACAGAAGAAACCATTCAGTATTTCAAAGAAAAAGAGAATTTAGAAGTGACTATTACAAATCATAGATTTCCTTCTAATGATATCGAAACTATTTTTATAACGGGTCATATCAAAGATGATACAAATAAGAAATTTACTACTTCAATTGATTATAAAGATGATTATAATATCGGTTCTATCTCTACCACTAATTTCAGCCTAAAACGCTGAAAAGACAATCTGAAATTTTCCTTTTAAACATTAATCATTAGAACAAAAAGACATCCTAAATGTGTGATTAGGATGTCTTTTTTATAAAACAAATCAATTCCTATTTAGATAAACGGGAAAAAGTTTCATCTATATTTCCAACTCGTATGCGCGGGCGCTCTGTCGCACACGTAAATCATTATTGATCATCCACAATAATATACGCTGTTCTAATTGGCCCGTGTACACCTACGACAAGGTTCATTTCAATATCCGCGCTATTTGATGGACCAGAAACGAAGTTCACACAAGCCGGCAAGTTTTCTCCCGCTTTACTTTGATCATGAATCAGTTTTGTAGCTTGGGTTAACCTTGGTACGATCGTACTTTTAGGAACGATTGCAATATATGACTCTGGAAGCAAACTAACATGCCTTCCTTTTAACCCATCATTAAATAGTACAACGGTTCCTGATTCCGCCAGAGTCATATCACTGAACGTAATGCCAAGGTCAGCAGCTTTCGCAAATTTTATGTCCTCTTCTTTATCACCTAATCCCCATGCACGAAAATGTGTTGTGCCTTCATTGTTGAAACATGAAGTAAGACCGTACTCATTAAAGCGCTCATCGTTCGAATACATAGCAGATTTGATATTCCATTCTTTTATTAAATATTGAAATGTTTCAACAAGATTTTCCTTTGTTGTTCGCTTTACTTCTGTATGAATCACTTCGCAGTGCTCTATTAACTTTAATACAAGTTCATCTTGCGCCAGTCCGTCAAAAACATCCCACTGCGGGGAAAAAGACCAGTTCGGTTTTTTCACTGCTTCTGGACGTTTCCTACCAAGCTTTTCTGATAACTGGAGTAAAAATTCCTCACGATTTTGGATGGCCATCATTGTTCTCCTTTTCGTGTTTTTCAAACCACTCTCGAAACGGTTGTTTTTTCGGAACTGGAAAATCTCTCGCATCCGTCCAAGCTTTTAACGGTCCAATTCCACGCTCGATCTTATCCCCTTTTGCAAGAGGTTTTAATGCATACGGAGCGCTCTTCGCTGCAAAAGAAAATAGTCTAGGACTCTTAACCGCTTTTTCAAAACCTTTCATAGCCACGTTCCAAGCTACGGGTGATTGTTTTTCTTCTACAATGCGGCTGCGGTGTTTAATTAATAAGTCGTGTAACGGGATTTTCACTGGACACGCTTCTGTACAAGCACCACAAAGGCTAGATGCGTAAGGTAAATCCTTATATTCATCATATCCCCCTAAAAGCGGTGTCAACACAGCTCCAATTGGTCCTGGATAAATAGAGCCATATGCATGCCCACCAATATGCCTGTATACAGGACACACATTAATACATGCCGCGCAACGAATGCACTGGAGGACACTTTGGAATTCTGTTCCTACAATATCGGAACGGCCATTATCAACAATGACTAAATGAAATTCCTCAGGTCCATCTGTTCCGCCAGGCTCAGTTAACCCTGTAATATAACTTGTTAACTTTTGTCCTACAGAACTTCGGCATAGAAGTGTTACTAATACATCAAGCTCTTCCCATGTTGGAACAATACGTTCCATCCCCATAACTGTAATCAACGTTTTTGGAAGTGTCGTAGTAAGTCTTGCATTTCCTTCGTTTGCTACGATAGAAATTGATCCCGACTCTGCAACAGCAAAGTTACATCCAGTCACCCCTATATCCGCTGCAAAAAAATCATCACGTAAATACGATCTTACAAACCTCGCCATTTCCGTAGGATCAGATGTTCCAGTGTAATTTAACTTTGTTTTAAATATTTCACAAATGTGCTCTTTATCTTTGTGAAGACACGGAACAACAATATGTGATGGAGGATCGTGGTCGTTCACTTGTAGAATAAATTCAGCAAGATCTGTTTCTAACACTTCCGCTCCAGCTTCTTCAATCGCTTCATTTAAACTAATCTCTTCCGTTACCATCGATTTTGATTTCACAATTTTTTTCGCGTTTTTCTTTTTTACAATCTCTTTTACATATTCCCTTGCGTCTTCTGCAGTCTTTGCGAAATAAACGAAACCACCGTTTTTCTCAATATTTTCACTCAGCTCATATAAATAATAATCAAGGTTTTCTAATGTATGCTTTCGAATTTCTTCTCCTAAAGCTCGCCATTCTTCCCAGTTCCCAAGACTCTCAGTAGCTTTTAATTTCTTGACTCTCAGACCATCTTGCGCTTTCCTGACAGCCTGTCGCATAAATTGATCCCCAATACCTGTTGCAGTACGCTTATGAAAGGGATCGTTCCCAATTTTCATTCCCATCTCTATATCCCCCCTTGTTTTCGATCTTCATTTAATACTTGAGCGATATGTTTTACATCAATTGGATAACCATTACGTGTTAAACGTCCTTTTATATTCATTAAGCAGCTACAATCCATCCCAATTAACAATTCCGCACCGGTTTCCATAATATGCTTTACTTTCTCTTCAACCATTTGCTCAGAGATTTCTGGCATTTTTACCGAGAATGTCCCTCCAAATCCGCAACAATCATAATTATGCGGCAATGAAACAACTTCCAGTCCCTTTACACACTTTAATAGTTTTTGCGGTGGTTCCTTAATCCCCATTAATCGGCTCATATGACAAGATGTATGAACCGTTGCTTTTTTATGAAGCTCCGCACCTAAATCTTCTTTCCCTAATACTTCAACAAGAAATTGTGTGAATTCATATGTTTTATTTCCAAGTTCAGTAGCTTTTTTCTTCCACTCCGCTTCACTTTCAGAAAATAAGCTAGAAAACTCGTGAACCATCATAGCGCAAGACCCCGATGGTGCCACAACATATTCTGAACTAGCAAAGGCTTCAATCATATGTTTTGCAGCTGTTTTTGTTTCTTTCACATACCCGCTATTATAAGCAGGTTGTCCGCAGCAAGTTTGATTTTTAGGAAAATCAACTTCACACCCTAAATCTTCAAGAATTTCCACAACATCTTTCCCTACTTCTGGATAAAAAACATCTGCAACACAAGTAATAAATATTGATACTTTCATATTTTGCACCCCTAAATACAGTAAAGTAAGCTCAAGTAACTTTATAACCAAATTTACCTCATCTGTATATTATTGGTAAAAGACTTAAAAATATGAATAGAAATAACAAAAAAGTGATTAAGAACTATCTCAATCACTTTTTCTTACTAAAATACGATGCAATCACCAATCTTAAAACAAATGTAATAATGGAACTTACCATCAACACGCCAGCTGTAAAAAGATAATAAAGTTATTTAATTTTAAAACCTAAAACAAGCATAACCCCGTTCTAAATTTAGGACGGGGTTAAAATATAGTCGTTTAATTTTCGACATAAGATACTTCACTGTACTTAAAAATATAACAATAAAGTCGTTTGAAAATCTAAGTTTTATTCAACAATAGCGCCCAATTGTTGAAGATCAATTCATTTATTTTTTTAAAAACTGCCCTCTATTAAATTTCAATAAGTATAGGAACAATCATTGGCTTTTTCTTAGTATGTGTATATACATATTGTCGTATTGATTTTTTTATTTGTTTTTTCATTACAGTCCATGAGTTTCTATTTGCTTCTTGTAGCTCGTTAACAGTTTTTATAGTAAGTTGATTAACGTCTTTTCGGAGTTCCGAGAAATCTCTATCCATAAATCCACGAGAAATGATATCGGGGTCAGAAATCAGCGTTCCTTCCGCTTTGCTCATAGTTAAAATAATCATGAGCATCCCATCCTCTGAAAGTTGTTTGCGATCTCGTAACACAATTTCCCCAATATTATCGAAATCCCCACCGTCTATGTAGGTATTCCCCACCGGTATTTTCCGGGTCTGACGGGCAATGGTATGTTCAATATCGACGACATCACCATTATTGATAATAAACGTGTTTCCTTGTTCTACTCCAACAGATTCAGCTAACAAACGGTGATGGTGTAGCATTCTAAATTCACCGTGAATGGGAATAAAATATTTTGGTTTCATTAATGTAAGCATTAGTTTTAAATCTTCTTGATAACCATGGCCAGAAACATGCATTCCGGATGTACTTCCTGATCCATAAATCACTTTGGCTCCAAGTGTAAATAAGTTGTCTACGATACTCGTGATATTTCGTTCATTCCCGGGTATTGGACCTGCTGCAAAGATAACCGTATCTTCAGGTAAAATGTCGACACCGCGAAAGTTTCCAGTGGACAGGCGAGCAAGAGCAGCCATTGGTTCTCCTTGACTCCCCGTGCATAAAATGGCCACCCTTTCAGGAGCCATTTCATTGATTTCATGTGGGTCAATTAACATTCCATCTGGAACTGTTAAATAACCACGTTCCATAGCAACCGCTATGACATTAACCATACTTCGTCCCAGCAACGCAATTTTTCGATTTGTTTTTTGTGCTGCATTCACGACTTGCTGAACACGACTAATATTTGAAGCAAAGGTAGAAAGAATAATTTTGCGTTCGGCTTTCATGAAAGCTGCCTCCACATGTTCACCTACTATTTGTTCCGATGGGGTCAAACCAGGACGCTCTGCATTGGTACTCTCAGATAATAGAAGCAAGACCCCTTCTTTGCCGATTGCAGCCATTTTATGAATATCCGAATTCTCATTATTCGCAGGGGTTAAATCGAACTTGAAGTCCCCTGTATGTACAATATTACCCTCTGGTGTGTGAAAGACTATTCCCAAGCAATCAGGAATACTATGGGTCACTTTGAAAAAACTTACACTCATTTCTCCGATTGTCAAGTTAGAGTTTGAGTTGATTTCAATAAGTTCACTTTCTCTTAGAAGTTTATGTTCTTTTAATTTGATTTCAATTAATCCTAGTGTGAAGCGTGTGGCATAAACGGGTACATTCAATTTTTTTAAGAAGAACGGAATCCCCCCGATATGATCTTCATGTCCATGTGTGACAATTAAAGCTCTGACTCTATCTTTATTTTCTACTAAGTAAGCTATATCAGGGATAATCAAATCAATTCCTAATAAACTTTCATTTGGAAATTTATTGCCACAGTCGATAATCACGATATCGTTTGAATATTCGATTGCATACATATTTTTCCCGATTTCATTCAAGCCGCCTAAGGCAAAGATAGATAATGCATTTTCTATTGTACTCAAATTTATATCCTCCCATTTTAAATATAATCCTAGTATGCCCTTTGGGTTTCCTTTTATCAGTGGGTTTAATGCTCGAGCTTCCTATAATAAAGGGAACTCTAGACTTGTTTTTTATGCAAAAGAAAAGACACCCTTACCATTTTTAAATGACCAAAGAAGCTTTCCATGACGGCATCATCATGGCAATTTCCTCTCCGGGACATGCTGGTGATAATGCCTTTTTCTTTGGCATATGCTTGAAATTCCTTCACGGTATAAATACTTCCTTGATCCGAGTGAAGGATGATATCTTTTACTTTTCTCCCTCGCATTGCTTGTTTTAATGTTTTCATCGCTAATGTTAAAGTTTGTGATTCACTGATAACATAACTAATAATTTCACGATTAAAGGCATCCATAATCGTTGATAAATACAATGTGCGCTCTCCAAATAATAGGTAAGTCACATCGGTAAACCACTTTTCATTTGGGGCTGATGATTCGAATTGACGTTCCAATCGATGTGGGGCTACGACTGGTTCAGCACCATTGATATATTTCTTTTTCTTACGACGCACTTTTGAGAGTATATGATATTGTTTCATAATCCGTAATACTTTTTTATGATTGACACATAGCCCCATTTTTCGAAGAGTGGCGGTCACTCTTCGATATCCATACCGTAATTTATGCCTAAGGCAGATCTTCTTTACTTTCTCTTCTATCTCGCTTTTAGGGCGTTCGGCTTTCTGTAACCAGCGATAAAATGAGGAACGTGGTAATTCTAATACTTTACACAGTTCTTGTACGGTTACTTTTGATTTTAATTCATACCAAAGAGTAATAACGGTATGCGGTTTCAGCTCCTTTCGATTTCCAGATACTTTCCCCATACAAGTAATTTTGTTTTTAAATGTTTATTTTCTAATCATAGCTGTTCCAATTCACTTAGCTCTTTTGACCCTTTTCCATAAGAATATTGTTTTCCTACAGGTTGTTGAAAACGATATGTTTGATCTGTACGATACCATTTCATCCATGTCTTAATTTGGGAAACATTTTTAATTCCGAGTATCTCCATAATCGTACGATTTGAATAACCATCCTTTTTCATCTCAATTACTTTCCATTTTATTTCTTCTGGGTAATAAACTCTCGTTTTCAAACCAAAAAACACCTCCATTGAATTCGCATACTTAGTATGCGAATTCAGGAGGTGTTTTTTTCATGTATCACTATTCGGGTTCACTTCACTTCAATATCCTAGGTGTTATGTATGATTGTACGTTGTTAAAGAGTTTCAAAGTTGCATAATGTTTTTCAAAAAAACTATTTGATAGGTTTATTTGTTATGCGCATCTTTAGTGTAATCATAAAAATTTTAAAACACACACTCATATATACCCTCTTGGTACCCTTAGCTTGATGGTCATGGGGCGATACCCCTAAAGAGAAAAAAACATCCTAAATTACACATTTAGGATGCCTTCTTTTTTATAAAGCCAAATTAATTTCTATTAAGCAATCGCATACGATAACAATTCATCGTCACTTCCCCAAGCCTTTGCAACAATTGATAATTCGCATATGCGCCAACCGGGGCACCGATGATTGGAACGAGTTGAAGCATTTTTGCTAAATCGATATAGTCTCGGTATTCTGTTTGGAACTTTTCCCAGTCCATATGATTTTCTTCTTCTGTATCCCACGTTTCAATCGCTTTCCATACTTCTTTTCGGTAATCGTCACTTGAAAAAGCAAGCTGGAAAACGTGAAGAATAAAAAGGCGCTCTTCTTTTTTACTCGTATCAAATCCGTACAATGTTGCTGCATCAAATAAAAACTTTATTTTAATAGTAAGTAATAACGGGAAATCGGCAAGGCCAAGGAGAATACCACCTGCTCCTGTTCCTGCCCCTTCTGCCGCTGCAACTTTTTTGTACTCATCCATTTTTTTACGTACTTCATCATCTCTTCTTTGCAGTGACCAGTTCGTTTCTTTTAGCTTCGGTTTTATGAAGTTTGATCCAGCGCTAATTGTTTGCACCATCATCCGAATCGTTTCTGTTAGTACCTTTTGCACTTTCGCGGGCACTAGTTGTTGCACTTTCACCTGCACTTTTTTAGAGAACCGTGTCATCATAGAAGAATCTTTCATGAATGTAGCTTTCCACTGCTCCAATTCTTTTATAACCTTCTCTTCATATGTAATCATAGGTTCATTCCTTTCAGTTTAAACGCTCAATGCGCTTTGCACCGTATTGATAAACGAAACCAATACTAAATAATATGCTTACTACAAATAAAATGCCGGTCATTATGAAATCTTTCGTCGCAAGTGCAAATATAATTGTAAATACAACGCTACCAATGATAAGAATCGCATTTAATAAAGTAAGGAAATCTCTCTTCTTCTCGTCTCCCCCTACCGGATATAAATCAAGCCAAACTTTCATACGGTGATGTTTCCAAAGGGTTAAGAGCTGGTAGCCGATTAAGTATAAGAAAACAAGGCTTACGATAAAACGTCCATATAAAAATGGGATAAAGTAAAGAATAATTCCCCCAAGAACGAGTAAACGCATATATAATCCGAAATAGTTACCCGATCTTAAAAATGTTCTCGTATATAAGTATAAATATGTACGTTTCTCACCAATCATCGAAAGAATGAAATCAAGCCATTTCCTACGTGATACTCTCTCTTTTAACGCTGGTACATCAACGAACATATTCGCAATGCGGTACAGCAGCATCATTTTTTTACCTTCTTCAGAAATTAAATACTCCCAGTTTAGCGGCTTTCCCTTCACCTTTTGATGCATAACAGCAAGGTATAGCGCCATAAGAAAGACAATTACACCTGTAAAAATGACTGAAGTACGTTCTACAAGGACGTACACAAATAAGCCGTTTAAAATAAAACGAATAAACCAATCCGCTCTTTGTACATTTTGATCTGTTAAAAATGATTTTTCCCACGCTACGAATAAATTCCACGCTTTTACAATGACAAACGCAATTACAATCCATATGTAATTGGCACCTGTTTGTTTCATTTGCTGGAAATATAACGGGGCAAGCGCAGCTGCTACCATTGCGATTATGTATAACTGAATCATAAACGTAAAAAGAAATGCCTTCGTAAAATAAGGCTTTAACTTTTCTTCAACTGGCAGTAAATACACGAGGTCTGCTTCTTTTAATAACGTTTGGATTGAACCAGCTGTTAATACAAGACCAAGTAAGACTGCCATAACAATCGCTGTCGGAAACGAAGGTGTTAACGTTTGTAACCATTGCTGGTAATAATACGCTCCTGCGCCGATGATAAATACGAAAATAAATTTCAAATGATCATTAAATACGTATTTACTATATGTACGAACTTCTTTTAGAAAGTGCCGAAATCGTTCTTTCCATAACGCTGTGCTATTCATAATCTTCTTCCTTCGTTAATGCAATATAAATATCATCAAGCGTTGCACCAGGCATATTAAACCCGGATTGAAGTTCTGATAATGTTCCCATCGCTCTCACTTCACCTTGATGCAAAATAATGAATGAATCACAATAGCGCTCTGCTGTCGCTAAAATATGTGTACTCATTAAGATGCCCGCACCACTCTTTTTCATTTGATCCATCATTTGAAGAAGTGATTGAATCGCTAACGGATCAAGCCCAACGAAAGGTTCGTCCACAATGTAAAGTGATGGTTCAACTAAAAATGCACTCATAATCATCACTTTTTGTTTCATCCCTTTTGAGAAATGAGACGGAAACCATTTCAAACGATTTTTCATGCGAAACTCTTGTAATAGTTGTCCTACGCGTTCTTCATATTGTTTTTCATCTACACCGTACGCCATCGCTGTTAATTTCAAATGCTCTTCTAACGTTAACTCATCATATAATACTGGCGTTTCTGGAATGAAGGAGAAACTAGAACGGTACGCTGTCATATCATCACGAATTGTTTTCCCATTAATTGTGACAGTTCCTTTTTTCGGTTCCATTAAACCGATGATATGTTTAATTGTCGTACTTTTCCCAGCCCCATTTAAACCGATCAAGCCGACAAGTTCGCCTTTATTAACAGAGAACGAAACATTTTGCAGTACAGGTCGTTTCGTATATCCCCCTGTAACATTTTCTACACGCAATAACTCGCTCATACGACACCACTTTCTTCATTAGTATTCATTCTACATTCATCTTACCAAAAATGGCGCTGTACTACATAGTATCGATGTCTTAAAAAAAAATTTAAATTTCTTGGCATATATTTTTACAAAAGCGGACATCATAATTAGTGAAGAAGGAACACATTGAAAAAGCAACCACCAATTGATGAGTACAACAACATAGTGAAGTCATCATGAAATGGGGTGTCCAAGTTGGACAATGAAATTTACACATAACCAGATAATTTGTTTCATTTTCGAAACGGGGTGTCTCCGAAAGAGCATATACTGTTTTAAAAAATAAACAATTTCATTTTAAAAAAAGATTGCAATTCATTTCACTTGAAAATGGGGTGTCTACGGCAGAAACTTTAGCCGATTTACCGTGCATTTCTTAAATAAATGAGGTGTCTGCGAACCGTAAATTATAAAAAATGCTTTTTCAATCCATCTTCAGAAAACAGGAAGCTGAGTCAGCTTCCTGTTTTTCGTGTTTGTTCTCCTATGTAATTATGGTAAAATACGGCTAAGACTATTTGAAAGGATGAGATCGATGAATCATACAGCGGACAATTGTATTTTTTGTAAAATCATTGACGGGCAAATCCCTTGCTCAAAAGTATACGAAGATGAACATGTACTTGCATTTTTAGATATTAGTCAAGTAACAAAAGGACATACTCTTGTTATTCCGAAAGTTCACAAACAAGACATTTTTGCGTTAACGCCAGAAATCGCATCACATATTTTTGCTGTCGTTCCAAAAATCGCAAATGCAATGAAAGCAGAATTTAATCCAGTTGGTTTCAACCTACTTAACAATAACGGCGAGAAAGCTGGACAAACTGTATTCCACTTCCACCTTCATTTAATTCCACGCTACGGTGAAAACGATGGTTTCGGTGCTGTTTGGAAATCACACCAAAATGAATACACAATGGAAAATTTACAAAACATCGCAAGTACAATTGCAAATAGTGTGAAATAGTGCCACTATAATAAGAAGTAATACATAATAAGCCTATTCCTCTGGCATTTATTGTATGGCTTCTTTCTTCACAAAAAATGCCGGGGGTATGATTTTTTGTGCATAGCATGTACAAGAGAGAAAAGCTCACTTTTCTTCCCCTTGTCTTAAAGATATGCACACTTTTATACATCATGAATACGAACGAAAAATAAGGAGGTTTCCTTTTATGTCAAAAGCTAAATCCTTTATTACAGGTGTACTTTGCGGCGGAGCAGTTGCTGGACTAGCCGTTCTTTTCTCAACTCCTTCTTCTGGTAAAGCTATGCGCGGTAAGCTGAAAGAAAAAGGAACTGATATTAAAAAAACATTAGCTGATATTACAGCTGATACGAAGTTATTAAAGCGTCAAATCGTTGAAACTGCTTCAGAAGGTAAAGAAGTATTCCAAGAACTAAAAGACGATATGCATGACACGCTTTCTAACTGGAAACAAGATATTTCTCAAAACAAACGACATATTGAAAAAGAAATTTTAGACATTCAAAAGTCAATTGAGAAACTACAAGAAGCCGTTCCAGAAAAAGCGTAAACATATTCCTGCTTAGTTTTTTGCATATAACAAATATTTTTCATACGAATTGACCTTAACACGGCATATCACATAGATATGCCGTGTTTTTATGCATTTACAATATATGTTATCCCTTAACATGTAAAGACAACACATGTATTCTTGACTCATAAAACGCTTCCATAGTTATGCATGATTTGTATAGAATGTTATTTTTCCGAAAAATTTTCACAATTCTCACAAAAAGACTTTATTAATTTTTATTTTACTGGCATAATAGATAATAATGAAAAAAGAATGTTAAAGTGGGTGAGTAAATGAAAAGTGGAGAAAAAAATTACTCGGTAAAAGAAGCGATGATTTTCAGCCAACGTATTGCTCAATTATCGAAAGCGTTATGGAAATGCGTAGAGAAAGATTGGCAACAGTGGATTAAACCTTACGATTTAAACATTAATGAGCATCACATTTTAACCATCGCTTATCATTTAAAAGGGGCTTCTATTTCTGAGATTGCTAAGTTTGGAGTTATGCACGTATCAACGGCGTTTAACTTCTCTAAAAAGCTTGAAGAACGTGGCTATCTTATATTCTCAAAAAAAGAAGATGATAAACGAAATACGTACATTGAAATTACAGACAAAGGGGAAGAATTACTACTTCGCTTAATGGAGGAGTATGATCCTGAAAATAATTCTGTTTTTAATGGGGCACTTGAACTTCGTAATTTTTACGGTAAGTTCCCAGAAAATATCGAACTGATTGCCATCCTGCGTAATATTTACGGACAAGACTTCATCGATATTTTTGAGAAATCATTAGAAGATATCGAGGAGAACTTTACGGAATCCGATCAAAAGTTAGTTAAGAAATAATCTATTTATCCTTTCGCAATCATGCGTAAGAATTCATTCATAAGTGGCACAAATAAGCCCTGTTTTGCTAGCGCTTCCGCAGTTTCGTGTACTTCGAGCTGATGTGGAAGCGCTTTTTCAAATTGATCTAATAGCGCATCAAACAATAGAAGGCCCTCAGCTTTCTCTACTACATATTGTTCGTTCAGTTTTTCACAAAGTTTTAGTATACGTTCAATGTCTTTTTTACGAGCTTTTTTCTTTATGATTAAAGAATAAAATGGACACTTTTCTTCATCAATCATTTTAAATAGTAGGTCTACGTAATATTCAGCTTGTTCTAGTCTTCTTACAACGTCCATTTTCTCCCTCGCTTCCTAACACAAAGTCTTCTATTTCTGAATTTTGTAACACGAACAAAATATCGTATGATACAATATATAAAGTATATGTATTTTAGCCAAAAGGAGGTCTCGCCTCATGACTCTTATAACCGTTGTTTTTGTTGCATTCGCACTTCTTGTTATATTTTACACGAATTTCATGACACATACACTGTGTGAGCGAAAACAAATATCTGCGAGCCGCCAGCCCGGTGTCTTTCGAGTTATTAATGTATGTATTACCATTCTATTAATTTCTAGTTATGTAGAAATTATATTTCATGGAAAGTGAGGAAGGAAGCCCCTTCCTCATTTTTTTCCTCTATAAGCAAATTATACCTACTATAACTAATAAAATAAACAGTACAAGTAATAAAATAAGTTTTGAATTCATCCCCCATCCCCTCCTCTTTTCTGTATATGCGACATGCGCCCAATATGGTACCCTTTCAAAATCTGACACAAACTGGTTAAAATTTCTTTATCAATAGGAAAACTCGTCGAAATATGATATATTAAATTTTGTACATATTGCTTATACTATGAAATAAACGACACGCATCTAAACTTTATCCTAAAGCCTCGGTAAGCCCTGTTAAGCGTGCTTTTACATATAAAAAAAGCAAAGACATCAGTGAGACTTAATCAGGTTCTTATGAACGAAAATAACCTATCATAAGGCGTTTCTTCATTCGTATGGGATAAATTAAAAATACATAATAGTAGGAGTGTTTATTGAATGAAGAAAGCTATGCTTGCCTTAGCCGCAACAAGTGTAATCGCATTATCAGCATGTGGAACATCATCATCAGACAAAATTGTTACATCTAAAGCTGGTGACATCACTAAAGAAGAGTTCTACAATCAAATGAAGACACAAGCTGGTAAACAAGTACTAAATAACATGGTTATGGAAAAAGTACTTATTAAAAACTACAAAGTCGATGAAAAAGAAGTAGACAAAAAGTTCGATGAAATGAAAAAGCAAGTCGGTGACCAATTCGATACACTAATGAAACAACAAGGCCTTAAAGAAGAAACAGTTAAAAATGGCGTTCGCGCTTCATTAGCTCAAGAAAAAGCGATTGAAAAAACAATCACTGATAAAGAGCTAAAAGAAAACTACAAGCCTGAAATTAAAGCAAGCCACATTCTTGTAAAAGATGAAGCTACTGCGAAAAAAGTTAAAGAAGAGCTTGGACAAGGTAAATCTTTCGAAGATTTAGCGAAACAATACTCTGAAGATACTGGTTCAAAAGAAAAAGGCGGAGACCTTGGCTACTTTACTGCTGGTAAAATGGTTAAAGAATTCGAAGACGCAGCTTATAAAATGAAAAAAGATGAAGTAAGCGAACCTGTAAAATCACAATTCGGTTACCACATCATTAAAGTAACAGATATTAAAGAACAAAAACCATTTGATGAAGTAAAAGGCGACATCAAAAAAGACCTTGTTCAAAAGAAAACACAAGATGCTCAATTTATGAACGATCTTATGATGAAAGAAATCAAAAAAGCTGACGTAAAAGTTGACGATAAAGATTTGAAAGATCTTTTCGAAGAACCAAAAGCTGACGCTAAAAAAGACGCAAAGAAATAATGAAGTGAAAAAAGCTTGGGTAGCCCCAAGCTTTTTTATTTTGTAGTAGTTTTTTACCGATAAATCGATATACTCCCCCATCTTACTCCATTCAACACAAAAAACCTTGATTTCGTACAGCACGAAACCAAGGTTTATCTTATTATCATTGATTAAATTAAAAAACTATGTTAAATTAGTACAGAAACGCATTCAATAAAAATAAAAGAATGTATTTATCCGTATCTTAATTGTACACCAAAACACATCTTCAGTCAACCTCTATTTTTCACTTTTAAAGGAGTGCTTACGTATGAACAAAAAACTTGATCAAGAGCAAAAACGATTGGATAACGTAATAGAAACGATTACGGAGCAAATTGATAAACTGGAAAGCGAAACTGGCAGACGCCGGGCAGAAGTAATCAACATTCGTAAACACTTCTGGGATGATGTTAAAGTTAACACTGATACTTTTGACGATTATCTTGAAACAGTTATCAACTTAAGACAACAAGCTCAGTCACTAGCCGTAACACAAATCACCCATAAGCACACCTTTAATCGACTTGCCGCACTACGCCGCATGCATAAAGCACCTTACTTCGGACGAATTGATTTCAAAGAAGAAGGCGAATCTGGCGCAGAACAAATTTATATCGGGGTGGCTACACTTACCGATGCAAGTGGAGAAAACTTTCTTATATACGATTGGCGCGCACCAATTTCAAGTGTTTACTACGATTATCCACCAGGACCGGCTGAGTACAGCACACCAGGAGGCGTAATCTGCGGTAATGTGGAGAAGAAATTACAATATATTATTCAAAATGGCGAGATTGATTCCATGTTCGATACGAGCCTCACAATTGGCGATGAAATCCTGCAACAAGCGCTCGGAAAAGGTACGAACAAACATATGCAAAGTATTGTTGCTACTATCCAGCGCGAGCAAAATGAAATTATCCGTCACGATGAAGGCCGACTACTTATCGTGCAAGGAGCTGCTGGTAGTGGTAAAACGTCAGCTGCCCTGCAGCGAATCGCCTACTTACTATATAAATATCGTGAATGGCTAAAAGCAGATCAAATCATTCTCTTCTCCCCTAACTCCATGTTCAACAGCTACGTATCTAACGTACTGCCAGAACTCGGCGAAGAAAATATGCAGCAAGTTACATTCCAAGAATATTTAAACCATAGACTAAGTAAGTCATTTGATGTTGAGGATCCTTACGAGCAATTAGAATATATGCTAACTGAAACGAATAGCGCAAATTATAAAACTCGAAATGCGAGCATTCGATTTAAAGCATCTACTCAATTTTTCGAGATGATTAGAGCATACAGACAATCTCTTGAATCTTCAGGCATGCTATTTAGAGGAATGAAATTTAGAGGAAAACTGATTGCCTCTGCTAAAGAAATTACAGAGCAATTTTATAATACTGATTCCTCCCTCCGCTTCCATAATAGAATCGAGAAGTTAACGGATTGGCTAAATAAACAAATAGACGCAATCGAAAAAACAGAACTGAAAAAGCCGTGGGTAGAAGAAGAAATTGAACTACTTAGTAAAGATGAGTATCAAAAAGCTTATAAATACTTACAGAAAAAAGGCGAGTTTGATGACAACTCCTTTAATGATTATGAAAAAGAAACGAAAGTACTCGGTCGTATGATTGTCCGTAAAAAATTAAAACCGTTACGTAAAGGCGTTCAAACACTACGTTTTATCAATTTTACAGGCATATATAAACAACTCTTCACAGATGAATCATGGGTTACTGGAGAAAAGCCTAAAGAATGGGATGACATTTGTTCACTAACTTTGAACATGCTTGATGAAGGAAAGCTACATTACGAGGATGCGACTCCATTTTTACTTTTAAAAGAATTAATTGAAGGCTTCCAAACGAACAGATCGATTAAACACGTACTTGTAGACGAAGCACAAGATTATTCTCCGTTTCAGTTCGAGTTTTTAAAACGTCTCTTCCCTGCCGCAAAAATGACTGTACTCGGAGACTTTAACCAAGCGATATTTGCCCATGCGAGTGAAGCAGTGAATTTCAATACGCTTACTAGCTTATACGGACCAGATGAAACGAACGGCATCAACTTAACTCGTAGCTATCGCTCAACAAAACCGATTATTGAATTCACACGCTATCTCGTACCGGAAGGAAAGAACATTAACGCATTTGAACGCGACGGTGAGAAACCTACAGTGACTAAAGTTTCTGATTACAGCGAACTGCATGATCGTATCACTTCTAAAGTTGCTGAACTACAAAAACAACAGCACAATACGATCGCAATTATATGTAAATCCGCAGCTGAAAGTGCCGCTGCATACGAAGCACTCAGTCATATCGAGAATATTAAACTTGTGAAAAGTAACTCAGCCGAGTATGAGCAAGGCATCGTCGTTATCCCTGCTTATTTAGCGAAGGGTATCGAATTTGATGCTGTTATTATTTACAATGCTTCTAAAGATGTGTACAGCGATGAGAGCCTACGTAGATTGTTCTACACCGCTTGTACGCGCGCGATGCATGAATTGCAGCTTTATAGCGTTGGTGAGATTAGTCCTTTTGTAACGGGGGCTGCTTCGGAGAGTTTTGAATGTATAACGAAAACACCTTGATTTTTATCAAGGTGTTTTTTTCATTCTAAACGACATATCTTTACGTCGATATACACTTAGCACGATCCCCATTATAAATGCGTGAAATAGAGTTGGTATCAAGCCGTAACTAATAAAAGGTAATGATATAGAAACACGTGGTAATACCCCGAGGATCATGCCAACGTTATAAACGAAATGGAATACGAAAAGAGTTACTCCACCAACAAGTAGCAATTTACCGTATCGATCATTTATTTTATAAGATATGACCATTATTCTTACTACAAAAAGAGAAAGAATCAAAACAAGAATTAGCGTAAGCACATATCCATAATAATAAGTCAAACTTGCAAATACAAAATCAGTATGGGTAGCAGGGATAGACTTTATATTTCCATATGTACCAAACCACCCTGCCGATGACATTGCCTCTTTTAAACGTAAATGCCATTGATCATGCTCTGGGTTCAAAAATCCTAAAATTCTAGCTATCCGATATTCTTTTACGGCAGACCAGGAAAATAGATCCCTAATAATAAAGAGAAAAATTGGTAACATTGTAATGAGCCATGCCGTTTTCTTTCCTAATTTACTCCACCAAAGCATAACGAATACCATTGTGATGTAGATGAAAAGTGGTACAAGAGTTGATGTAGTTGAAAATAGATATAAAGAAAATACGTATAACATGAGAAGATGCATAAACTTTAACCTACTATTATTGAAAAAAGAAGCCCAAGCCAGAAAGAAGAATGGTATCGTCATTAGACAGTCAATTGTGATAGAACCAATTTTTATTAATGGCTCTCCAATCAAAAAAGCAGTAGGAAAATACTTTATCATTAACAAGATAAGTACGCCAATTGTATAAAACAGCCACCCGAGTTTCTCTAATCTCCGATAATCAAGTAGCATCATTCCGATAGCTGTTACAACACCGAGAATAACAAATATCACCTTATTCATGAATAAATCAGCATGTCCAAGAGCTATAATTGGCAAAAATCCTAGCCCCATCGCAGCTACTAATAAAATAAGTAAGAACCAATCAACCTTTGGCTTATGCAGTTTGTTAAGTTCCCTGCCAAGCTTGATCGGACTTCCCATTTGTTCCACAGCTTTATTTTCAGCAATTTCCTCACTTAATCCTTTTTCTATCCACGTGTTCTTCGCCTGTTTTAAGTGAAAATCTAGTTCGGTTGCTACAAAGCTCTTTGCTTCTTTTGATTTAATATGATACGTAACTTCGCTTACAAAACGATCCCCTTTTTTATTCAATTTCGCCTCACTCCTGTACTAAGCCTTTTAATATAAATTGTACCTTCGTAGTATTTTTTTCTGCCTTTCGCAACATCTTGTTTCCTTTATCATTTAATTGATAATATTTAGCTCCTGAATGATCCCAACTTGATTGGATAAAACGATTCTGTTCTAGACGATGTAATACAGTATATAAAAACCCTTCATTCCCTTCGAATTTTCGAATCCCTCTCCCTCGTAGTAGCTGTGACAATTCGTATCCTGTTTTTTCATTACTGAGGAGTTGTAAAATCGCTAACGAGATGTCCTCTTCCTTTTCGTGTGATGCATTGATTTTTTCGCGCACCCGCTTTCGGTGTTGATCAGAAAAACTCAAATGTTTAAACGTTGTATTCTCCATTGATTTTCGCAGGCCTTTTAATCGATCTTCCATTTGATTATTCCTCCAATCCTTTCTTCAAAAGCTCCTTCGCTTTTTTCAGTCTCGTTTTTATCGTGTTTTCTTTCACTTCTATTACAATAGCAATCTCTTTAATTGATAGTTCTTCATAATAAAATAAATAAATGACTTCTCGATATTTTATCGGTAAATTCATTACTGCAGAAGCCAGTTCACGGTCCTTCGCATTTTGAATAACAGTTTGTTCGACACTATCATTTTGACCCCCAATATAAGCAGCTTCATCCTCTGTCACGATCACCTTTTTGTTATACCAACTTTTTATGTAGTCCTTACATTGATTAATCGCAATTCTCCACAACCACGTTTTCACATTCGATTTCCCTTTGTATGTATGAAGAGATTTATAACATTTCACAAATATATCTTGCGTTAAATCCTCAGCGACTTCTTTATTATTCACATATGAATACACAAGCTGTAAGACTTCTTGTCCATACTTGTTCATTATTTCATCGATAAGGAGTTCCTTATCTTCTATTTCAAACGCTTCTACCGTTAATTCATCCACATCATTTCCTCCTTCCCATATATTAGACGACGCACGCCATGGAAAAGTTTTATACATTCATAAAAAAATACGGCTGGCAATGTCCATACCGTTTCGTTAAACCTTTATTTCAAACTTAATTCTCTTTACGAAGAGTAAATCTTTTATTATAATACAACACTTTAGTTGAGATTTTAGCGCATTCATAATAAAACAAAAAAACCACCTAAAGGCTCCCCTTCAGGTGGTTCTCTATTTTACGCTAACGCAGCTGCTTGTTCTTGTTGATCTACAGGAATTACAGCATCGCTTAACGCTTTTTCTAATTCAGCTGTGTATTTCATTTCGACGCTATCATCATTTATGGCGCCAATAAAGACAGATTACGCAACAGCTTCATAACAGTATGAATAAATAAACACCTATTACGAGTATAAAAAATCGGCTCACTACATAATACCTATGTTTTCAGTGATACTCTATTACCACCGAACTAATTTATATAATTTTAACTACATGATAGCAAGTTAATTTTCAAATATCTTCTTGCGCATAACCCTAAATTTATTATCCATTTGTATCAGGCTTATAAATAAAAGATATCCTATCGATGCACCGAGCATATTTATAGCAATCCGCCACACATCAAAAACATCAGATAAAGTTAGTAAATGTAATAACTCCCAAACAAGAAAGGTCATAACATACCACTTACAAGCTTTCTTATAGTTCGTCACTTTATTGATCAACACTGGAACGAAAAATCCAAATGGAACTACCAATATTATATGTTGCAAAACAGTTAACCAATACGTTGAGTTCCCCCACAGACCCGGATGCGCAATAAAATCTTTAATTTGCCAAAGTGTTATTCCAAAAAGTTGTAATAACGTTTCTAAATCAGATATATGTAAAAATTGCTGCCAAAATTCAAGAGGATGATAGACAGTTCCACCTGTCAAACTACGAATAGAGTCAAATGTAGAAGTTGAAATAAATGCTCCCAAAAAGACAATAAAACAAATCATTATATAAGGAATACATAAAATTTTTGATAATATCTTTAATGGTCTAGGAACTTCGTATACCGATTGATTAATCCCTAAACCAATAACTTTTGATTCGCCAAAAGTTTGAATCGCTTTATACACCGCTTCTTTTCCATTCATACCTTGTTCCATATATTCTTCTTTCAAGCTGTTCAAGTGATCATATATTTCTAGAAATAGCTCATCCTGTTCAATATTACTAAGTTCTGAATAAGCTAAAATGGACTTAATATACTCATCAAATTCACTCATAAATAACTCCTTTCTGACAAGTTTGAATTAATGATGTTACACGCTCCCAAGAGTTCACTTTCTTCTGCAATTCTTTTTTCCCTTTACTTGTAATAGTATAAAATTTCCTTTTCATCCCATTCTCAGATTGATTCCAATAAGATTCAAGAAATTCCTTTTTTTCTAATCGCTTTAAAGCTGGATACAAAGTTCCCTGCCCCATACTATACAAATCTTCACTTGCATCCTTTAAACTCTGGGCTATTTCATATCCATATGTATCACGTTTTGCAATGATAGAAAGTAATAAAATATCTATACTTCCCTTCAAGATTTCTTTGTCCAACAATACCACCTCCTTACATACATCGTATAACAACATATGTCGTTATGCAACATAGTTAGAAAAATAAACCATAAAGAAAACCACCTGAAGGCTCCCCTTCAGGTGGTTTTCTATTTTAAGCTAACGCAGCTGCCTGTTCTTGTTGATCTACAGGAATTACAGCATCGCTTAACGCTTTTTCTAATTCAGCTGTGTATTTCATTTGCTCTTCTTTGCTCCAGTCTAGTTTCGCAGCCATGTAGTTGATTACTGCTTCTTTCCACTCGTATACCCAGTGGATGTTGAAGAATACAGCGCCTCTGCGACGTACGAAGAAGTCAACTGGTTTCGCTGTCATTTCGTAATCCATTGCGTATACAAGCGGGATAAGAACATCAAGCGGCATGTTGTATTCTTTCGCTTCGTCTTTATGTTTTTTCGCTAAGTCAAACAGTACGTCAACGTTAGAGCCGTAGAATTTCGCGAATTTTTCCGCTTGTGCTGTCGTTAAACCATATTTCGTACCTTCGCCTGCTTTTTTCGCAACAAATGCCGGGAATCCGTGTGAACCACTTACATGACCACCAGAGATTGGCATATGTTTCGTATCACTCTTCTTATATGCGCTATGGCCTTCTTTTTGTAATAGATTCGTTACGTAGTCTACTACCATTTCAGCCATTTTGCGGTATCCTGTTAATTTACCGCCCGCGATTGTAATTAAACCAGATTCAGAAGTCCAAATTTCATCTTTACGAGAAATTTCAGATGCATTCTTACCTTCTTCATAAATTAGCGGACGTACACCAGCCCAGCTTGATTCCACATCTTTTTCTGTAATTTTCACGCTTGGGAACATGTAATTAATCGCATTAATGATATATGTGCGATCTTCTGTTGTCATGTGCGGTACAGCTGCGTCTTTATCATAGAACGTATCTGTTGTACCTACGTACGTTTTTCCTTCGCGAGGAATCGCGAACACCATACGTTTATCTGGTGTATCAAAGTAAATTGCTTGCCCTAATGGGAAACGTTTTTGGTCAATTACTAAATGCACACCTTTTGATAACTGAAGTACTTTCCCTTTTTTAGAGTTATCTTTTTCACGAAGTGTATCTACCCAAGGACCAGCTGCGTTTACAATTTTCTTACCGTAAACTTCATACACTTCTCCGTCTAGTAAATCGATTACACGTACACCGCATACTTTTCCATCTTTATATAAGAAACTATCTACTTTTGCGTAGTTAACAGCTTTCGCACCATGTTCAATCGCTTCTTTCATTACTTCAATTGTAAGACGCGCATCGTCTGTACGATATTCTACGTAGTAACCGCCGCCCTTTAATCCTTCTTGTTTTACAAGAGGCTCTTTATTTAGCGTTTCTTCACGGTTAAACATCTTTCTGCGCTCGCTTCGTTTTACACCTGCTAAGAAGTCGTATACACGAAGACCAATTGATGTACTGAATGACCCGAACGTGCCGCCTGTATGGAACGGAAGTAACATCCACTCCGGTGTTGTTACATGGGGACCGTTCTCATATACGATCGCACGCTCTTTCCCCACCTCTGCTACCATTTTCACTTCAAGTTGTTTTAAATAACGTAAACCGCCGTGTACAAGTTTCGTTGAACGACTTGATGTACCTGCTGCAAAGTCCTGCATTTCAAACACAATCGTTGATAAACCGCGTGTTGCCCCATCTAATGCAATACCAGAACCAGTAATACCTCCACCAATTACGATCACATCTAACTCTTGTTTATTTACTCCATTTAATACGTCTTTACGTTGTTTACTTGAAAATTTCATGGTAATTCCTCCCTTTGATAACGAAAAAAGAGACCACAAGCTCCGCTATAGATTTCGCCTCTATAGCGTGTTGTGGTCTCTCCAAATCTCCTACCGAATTATTAACTTGTCATCATTATAACACTGTTTATGATTATTTGAAAGCTTTAGTTGCTTCAATTGCTTTTTTCCATCCAGCATATAGCTCTTCGCTTGTTTCCGCTTCCATCGTTGGTTCAAAGCGTTTGTCCATATGCCACTGTGCTTTAATTTCATCTTGGTTTTTCCAGTATCCAACCGCAAGACCAGCTAAGTATGCTGCACCTAAAGCTGTCGTTTCATTGATCACTGGACGCTCTACAGGAACGTCTAAAATATCACTTTGGAACTTCATTAAGAAGTTATTTTTAACTGCTCCGCCATCAACGCGTAATGTATTTAGTTCAATACCTGAATCTGCTTCCATTGCGCATAGTACATCTTTCGTTTGGTATGCTAAAGATTCTAGCGTTGCACGAATGAAATGCTCTTTCGTCGTACCGCGTGTTACACCAAACATAGCGCCGCGTACTTCACTATCCCAATACGGTGTACCTAGTCCTACGAATGCCGGTACTATGTATACACCTTCAGTTGATTCAACACGGCTAGCGTACACTTCGCTCTCGCTCGCATCTTTAAACATACGCAGTCCGTCACGTAACCACTGAATTGCAGAACCAGCTACGAAAATACTTCCTTCTAATGCGTAATTCACTTTACCATCTAAACCCCATGCAATTGTTGTTAATAGGCCATGCTCAGAAGCTACTGCTTTTTCGCCTGTGTTCATTAACATAAAGCAACCAGTTCCGTAAGTGTTCTTCGCCATACCTTCACCGAAACAAGCTTGTCCAAATAATGCTGCTTGCTGGTCACCAGCTACACCTGCGATCGGTACATTTTGACCGAAGAAGTGATAATCAATTGTTTCTCCATATATTTCAGATGATTGACGTACTTCTGGAAGCATGCTCTTTGGTACTGTTAACATGTCTAGAAGTTCATCATCCCACTGTAAGTCGTGAATGTTAAACATTAATGTGCGTGATGCATTTGAGTAATCTGTTATGTGCGCTTTACCGCCAGACAATTTCCATACAAGCCATGTATCAATTGTTCCGAATAATAACTCGCCGTTTTCTGCTTTTTCTCTTGCACCTTCAACGTTATCTAAAATCCATTTTACTTTCGTACCAGAGAAGTATGCATCAATTAAAAGACCTGTTTTTTCGCGAACCATCTCGCTATAACCTTTTTCTTTTAACTCATCACAAATTTCAACTGTTTGACGAGATTGCCATACGATTGCGTTATAAATTGGTTTTCCAGTCGTTTTATCCCATACAACCGCTGTTTCACGTTGGTTCGTAATACCGATACCAGCGATTTGTTCTGGCTTCACATCTGCTTCACTTAAGCAAGTTGCGATAACTGCTAAAATAGATCCCCAAATTTCTTGTGCATTATGCTCAACCCAGCCTGGCTTTGGAAAATGTTGTGTAAACTCTTTTTGAGCTGAATGAACGATTTTTCCTTCTTTATTGAAAAGAATTGCGCGTGAGCTTGTTGTTCCTTGGTCTAATGAAAGAATATATTTTTTCATATCAGTTTCCCCCTATGCTACTTTTCTACTATTTGTAGTAGCTTCACTTTTTTTACTTGTCATATAAGAGATTGCTAGTACAATCACAGTTGTAATAATCACATAAATAAGTGCTGAATTTTGTTTTCCTTCAAATACAACTTGATGGAATAATCCTGCAAGTGATCCACCTAGAATTGGACCAACTACTGGGATCCATGCATACTTCCAGTTTGAACCGCCCTTTCCTGCAATCGGAAGGAAGAAGTGTGCAATACGCGGACCTAAATCACGAGCCGGGTTGATTGCGTATCCTGTTGTTCCACCTAATGATAAACCAATACTTACAATTAAGAAACCTACGATAAATGGATTTAAACCATCTGCAAATTTATTTGCTCCAATTGCTAATATACCAAATACTAAAACGAATGTTCCAATCATTTCACTTAAAAGGTTTGTAAATGTGTTCGGAATTGCTGGACCTGTTGCAAATACACCTAACTTTGTTCCTGGATCTTCTGTTTCTTTCCAGTGTGGTAAGTAATGTAAATATACAAGAACTGCCCCGATAATTGCCCCAATCATTTGTGCTGCGATATACATAGGTACATCACTCCATGGGAACGCTCCCTTAAAAGCAAGTCCTATCGTTAAAGCCGGATTCAAATGTGCCCCACTAATTGATCCAACTGCATACGCTGCCATAGCAACCGCTAGACCCCAACCCATTGTAATTACAATCCAACCAGAATCTTTCGCAAACGATTTCTTTAAACTTACACCAGCGCAAACGCCGCCACCAAGTAAGATTAACAATGCAGTCCCTATTAATTCCCCTAAAAATGCTGACATAAAATCCCTCCACAATCAATTTAAATGCTTTCGAAAAGTGATAGAGGTAAAATGAATGGCCATTCGTTTTTTTTCAAAAGAAAAAGATCCACAGCTTACATGCTTCTATATAATATATATAGAAACAATAAAATGTGGATCTCTTCTTTTCTCCGTCACGTTTATTAACTTGTCTATAATGTTAACCCTTAATGAAAGCGGTGTCAACAGAATTTTTTCACATTTTCGTCACTTTTTTTGGTAATGTTTCCATAATTCTTTTTTCGATGTCGTAATTGCTGTCGCACCAGCATTTAACGCTCTTTCAACGTCTTCTACCGTTCGAATAAAACCACCTGCTAAAATTGGTACACCTGTACGCTCTTTCACCTCAGCAATGACACCCGTTAACGCACCAGGAAGCACCTCTATATAATCCGGCTTCGTCTTTTCTAGCAAATTACAGCTCTTTTCCATTGCGCTAGAATCAATTAAAAAGATGCGTTGAATGGAGACGACACCTTTTTGCTTCGCCTTCATAATTACGCTCGCCTTTGTCGATAATAACCCGTACGGTTTATATTCTTGGCATAAAAACTCCGTCGCATGCCCATCACTTTGTAATCCATGGATCAAATCCACATGTAAAAATACTTTTTTATTATGCTGCTTCGCGAGCGACACAACACTCTTCAATTGACCGACATGAATATCTAAAATAACAATATACTCATACGAACTATGTAATAGCTTCTCCAAATCTTTAATTTGCCTCACTGCCGGCAAAATCTTTTGCTCATGAAATTCCATTCTAAACGTCCCCTTCCTATCTATCCTTTATAGTACACAATTTGGGTGAAAAGAACAGCTAGTGTAGGGGATTTCTTACAAATCTTTCTCTTATCTATATATTTTCTTCAACTTATCAGAAACCGTACCACCTATAATCATTAATAGGAGCGGTAAAAAATTCATTACATATGGTGCATCTGCGACAATTGTAATGCTTGCTCCTGCAAACTTATTTAACGCCCATACAACGATTTTTGTAATAAATAAAAATACGCCCATCATAAATAGACTATCGAAAAACACCTTCCATTTCGGATACGCTAATTGCTTACTATCCTCAATTACTTTTTGCGTCAATTCCTCATCACTCCTTAGCAACTCATCAATCGTAATACCGAACAGATCACTTAAATGAATAATAATTTCAATACTCGGGTAGTTCTTCCCCGTCTCCCATTTCGAAACAGACTGCCTACTTACATGAATTTTTTCAGCCAAATCATTTTGCGACCAATTTCGTTTTTCTCTTTCTTCTTTTAAACGTTCGCTAAAAATCATACTGTGTTTATCACCTCTCTATGTCTAGTATGGTCAAATAAATGATGAAGAGTAAAGCTAGTTATCGTTGCGTAACCTGTGCAACTTGTGCGTTACATCTAAAAATGACGCTATGTAATATGTCGATTTCATATATTTTTCTTCTATAATAATTTCCCGAACAATAATACAATGAACGGATGACTAGATTAAGCATAAAAAAATACGCCATCCCTTCTTATCATTCTCCAGAAAGAATAACGTAAAGTTTCATTTTTAAACATTTTCATCAAAAAGAAAAGAAGCTAACAATAAATTGTTAACTTCTCAGCTGAAAGTAAAATATTATCTTTCCTTATCTTCTAATATCTAGGTTGTGATTGAATATTTGTAAGATGAACATCAAACATATCAATGATTTCAAGAAATCTATCAGCTTCACGGAAAACATGGTCTGCTAATAACGGATGAATGATACTCTTTATTTTACATTGCTCAATTAAATCACGTGCTGTTTTCTTAAAATCCCGAAGAGATGTAACGGACACACGATTTTGATCTAAAAATTGATCTAAAAGAGGGACTGTTTGGGATTGTGGTTTCATAGATTCTAAGTCAATTGCTTGATACATCAATTCATCAAAATCATTGCTAAAATTCCGTGCTGTGTCTACAAGCTTTCTTTCCGATGGATCAAGAAGATGACCAATAAATTTAGCATGGTCTGCCATAATCCTTAAAAAGAAAACATTTTCTTTAATAATAGCATCAGGAAGGGCATCTAATTTCCCTTCATTTAATTGTATTAAACGTTTTCTAAAATAGTCAGCTTCCCTACTTGTATGGTCGACTAACAGTGGAAAGTTATTTTGTCCTGGCAATTTACATGTGAGAATTAATCCTAAAATTTTTCTTTTAAATCCCCAAATATTAGTTGCGGCTTGTTGTACTTCTGAATTAAATCTTTTTATTTGCTCAGGATCTGTTTCATTTGTATAGGAATGCGCTATTTGTTCGATATGTTCAAACAATCGATAAAATTGATTAGCCTCTTCAATTAGTTGAGTATCCTCGCATCTAAACCCTAAGCGAAGAAAAAAAGAATGCTCCTTCATGATTCTAGACCAAAAACGAATTTCATTTAATGAACGCTCAACAAACATTACAGATGTAACACCTGTATCAGGATGTAATGATGTTTCATCCCTATGCATTGTTAATCCCCCCTGTAGATACTGCGCTAGTTCCATTCTTATGAGGAAACATATATATAAATACCATTAATAAAAGTTCATGATGAATCTCGTATACATGTAAAGTTAAATTTATATAACCTGCTCCCCCAGAAGAAAAAGGCTACCACCTAGATATAAAGTTCTCCTAGTTGGTAGCCTTTCAAAATTTCTATTAAAGCAACACCGAATCTTTATCACTATCCTGATTCCGTTTCTCTCGTTCTTCTTCTAAGCGCTTCATATATACTTCGCCTTCTTTTTCGATAAAATCATTATCCATCTCTTGCTCTTTTTTCGAAGTATATAAAACCATGTAGCCACTCAATACGATCCCAATGATTACAAGATAAATCCACCATGGTAAAGTTTCCACTTTCGTTCATCCCTTTCCTTAGACAAGCCTTATTAGTTTCACTTTATGAGGAAAGAAGTGGATTTATGCTTAAAATTTTATTGTGGATTCTTCGCGAAGAACGCTTGTACATATTCCATAAACTCTATTGGTTCCTGGCGAAACGGTGCGTGGTATCCTTTTTCAATGATATGGAACGTACTATTTGCAAATAGCTCATGATACAGTTCACCATTTTTCCAAGAAACACTCTTATCGTGTCGTCCCCATATAATTAAAGTCGGTACCTTAATTTTATCTGCTTCCATCGCAATGCGGCGCTCTCTCATTTTCGTAAGCTGATCATAATGCTCTTTATCATCGCGACTATTTTTCACTTCATTTTTATTATAATCCGTAATCTCTGTTACAGTTTGTAAGTCTGTCGATAGTGGCGGCACTTCATAACTTTCTTTTTGCTGGAAAGACTCTATTCCTGTAGAATCCGCTAAAACGAGATGCGTTACTGCATCCGGATATAAATACGCTAAATTTAGAGACATCTCTCCGCCCATCGAATGACCAAGTACTGCGAATTGATCGTATCCGAGTTTCTTCATTAACTTATAATATAAATTCACTTGCGTGGGAAACGAATACTGAAAATCAATTGGCTTAGAAGAACGCCCAAACCCTAAAATATCAACCGCAATAATCGTATGATCCTTTACAAGTTCCGGATAAATATCATTAAACCCATCTGAAGAACCACCGAACCCGTGAAGCATAAGTAAAGGCGGTTTCCCCTCACCAATTTGCTTAAAATAAATCGTCTGCCCATCAATCTGCGCCATACTCTCTTTCGTATTCAGCCTCATCATCACAGTATCTTTCACTTCTTCAACCTTCGCAATCGGCTTATCAACGAAGTTACATACTATTAATAAAACAAGAACAATACCGCTAATAAAATAAAATTTAAACCGTTTCAAAATTCCCGTCTCCTTTCTCTTGTTGCTATTTAAATTTTTTACATTATTTGGTTGTTTTATGATTATTTTTAATTGTAACCATGACAGTTACAATTATACTAAAAAAATATTACTCACTGCCATTAGTGATGGTTACTTTGTAACTATTATAGTTACACATTTAAAGTAAGTCAATTCTTTTCTCTACATGGCCTAATAACAAAGAAAAGGACTTCATGTTGAAGTCCCTTTCTTTGTTATTATAGTTGGCTTACTCCGCCGCCATCGCCTCTATTATCTGCTGGTGCTCCACCTGTATCCCCTATATTAATGTAGTCTGGTCTTGCTGGTGCTCCTCCCGTGTCCCCTATATTAACGTAGTCTGGTCTTGCTGGTGCTCCTCCTGTTTCTCCTATATTTAATGCTTGATTTGTAAATGAACTATTAGCTCCAATTGATAACGCACCTACTAATGCAATCCCCAACATTCCAAAGTGAATCTTTTTCATTATTTTAGCGCCCCTTTTTTTAATAATTTTTTTTGAGCTTTATGACTCATGTAAAAATAATGACTTGCTTTATCGTGATTCTCTTCTTTATAAAACCTTAAGGCTAACATTTCAGCGTATTCCTGTATACACTCCCATAGCTCTTCTTTTTCAAAATAAGAAATACCTTCTAAAACTACTTGCTCTAAGCTTAATGTAGGTGATTTGTCATTTACACTTTTCAAAATCATAAAACGATATTGAAACTCTTCCTTATTTAACTCTTTACAAATATCCAAACCTTTTTCAATCAAATCTGCCACCAATTGATATTGTCCTAATTTATAACATTCACGAGCTTCAACAAATAGCGCTTTAAAGAATTTCGGCTGTTTTTTTGTAACTTCGGATGCATGACGAACTGCAAGTTCCGATAAATCTTGACTGGCATACAAAAAGGCTAAATTATGACGCACCATTAAAATATATTTTTCATAATTTACCTTTTGGAAAATATCCATAGCAGCATTAAAGCTTTCTTCCGCGAGTTCGTAATTTTTCAAATCAATACAACACAGACCAAAAGCATTTTCACATAGCGCTATATTTATTTCGCAACCTATATGTTTTTTGAACTCCTCTTTTGCTTTTCTCAAATAATCAATTGCATTAACTTGTTGATACGTCTGATAGTAAAAATTACCCATACGATAATCAAACTCAGCATTCTCTAAAGAGTGCGAAACGTATTTCAGTAGTATATTTGCCTTTTCATAACTTTCCTTCGCATCATTATATTTAGACATTGAAGTACAATATATCCCTTTAAAAAAATGATAATAATATGCTAAAAATCCTTCAGTTGGAACTTCAAAAGATTCTATTCTTTCAAAACTATTTTCTTTTATATTTAACCAATCCGTCAGCATTTTATATCTAAAATCTAATAACGTAAAATACAAAGATAATTCCTGATCCACTTCCAAACCACTAATCTTACTATCAATCTCCTCTTTCATTTCCGTTGCTTTCTCTATGTTTTGCTGCAACATTACACGATACCAATTATCTAAAGAATGTTTCATTTGCTCCTTCGTTACTACATCTGTTCCCATACCTTCGCATCCCCTTTTCTCCAAAATTACAAAATTAGGATATTTATACAATTATTCAAATTGTATATTATCACCCCTTTTCTATGTATTGAAAAATAATTGTCAGAAAATTTATAATTTAAATTAATTATACCAAATATTTCTATTTTAAAAACTTGAGAAACATTTGTCAGAAAATTTTATAGACCAAATAAAAAAGCAAGCAATTCCAGCGATTCGCTAAAACTACTTGCTCTTCTACTTATTATTTCTATTTTTACTCTTTAATAAATTCCTTCGTACTTCTCACTGTATCAATCGGACGAACTAATTTTTCGATTTCTTCACGCTTTGGCTCTAAGAACGGAGGTAAAGATAATTTCTCTCCAAGCGTTTCATAAGGCTCATCTCCCATAAAACCAGGGCCATCTGTTGCAAACTCGAATAAAATTTGCGGCGCAACTCTTGCGTATAATGACTCAAAGAAGTGACGATTTACATAACCAGATGACGGAAGTCCAACGCTACCTATTCTCTCAATCCACTCTTCTAATACCGCACGATCTTCTACGCGGAATGCAGCATGATGCACTGTACCAAAACCTTGTTGTGCTTCAGGAAGAACCGTATTATGTTCTACAATGACAGAGGCACCGTTTCCACCTTCACCCACTTCAAATAAATAGAATTCGCCTTCTTGAGCAATCTCTTTGAATAATAGAACTTTTTCTAGCACTTCTTTGAAATAGTTAAAGTTCGCGATACGAATAAATACAGGTCCTAAGCCAGTAATTGCATATTCTAATGGCACTGGGCCGTCTTGCCAAGGTGTACCTGATTCCACACCTTTATCCAATTCATCAGAGATTAATTGATAGTGTTGATCATCAAAATCAACGAAAGAAAGAGTTTTCTTACCAAATTGCTCTTTAATTCCTGTATGTTCTACTTCAAGACGGTCAAAACGTTTCACCCAATACTCTAGTGCTGCGTCAGTTGGAACGCGGAATGAAGTTTTTGAAATTTCATTTGTACCGTGTACTCCTTTTGGAACACCTGGGAAGTCAAAGAATGTCATATCTGTTCCTGCACTACCTTTATCATCTGCAAAGAATAAATGATACGTTTGAATATCATCTTGGTTTACTGTTTTTTTAACTAAACGCATTCCTAACATATAAGTGAAAAATTCATAGTTCTTTTCTGCACTACTTGTAATTGCTGTAACGTGGTGAATTCCTTTTAATTGGTTCATTTTATATTCCTCCAATAGTTTTAAAATTATATTTTCTCTTCTATTACTTCTCTTCAATAGGTGCTAAATTCGCTTCAATCTCTGCACGCTGATCTTCTAGGAACGGTGGTAAATCAAGTTTTTCTCCTAAATGTTCCACATCTCCATCAACTGTAAATCCTGGTCCATCTGTCGCAATTTCAAATAGGATTCCGTTTGATTCACGGAAGTATAAGCTTTTAAAGTAGAAACGGTCGATAATGCCTGAAGAATGGAAACCTTTTTGTATCACCTGTTCTTCCCAATAAGCTAGCTCTTCACTGTTTTTCACGCGAATCGCTAAATGGTGAATGCTACCGCGGCCTGGCTTTTCAGTAGGACCATCTAAATATTTCACAACGATTTCTCCGAAGGCTTCTCCGTTAATAGACTGGAAAATCGCTTCTTCGTCGCTTCGGCTAACTTCTTTATAACCAAATATATCTGCTAATGTATTCGCTAGTTTATCAAGTCTACGCACTGTCATTTCCACTGAACCCATTCCTTGAATTTGATGTTCAGCTGGAACTTCGGATTTCTCCCACGTTTCCCAGTGCTCCACTTTTTCTCCGTTTGAAACGAGTAGCACGAGACGAAGACCTTCCGCATCCTCAAATTGCAAAGCAGGACGATTTGCATATGTTGTCATTTCACTATGTTTCACATCAAATTTCTCAAATCGTTCTTTCCAGTAATGTAAGCTTTCCTCTGAAGGAACGAGTAATCCGATTCGCGTAATTGCATTCGTACCACGGTACGTTTTTCCTACTAAAGGCATTTCAAAAAATGATAGTTCAGTACCTGGACTTCCTGTTTTATCTCCGTAAAATAAATGATACATGGATGGATCATCTTGGTTTACCGTCATTTTCACACGGCGTAAACCAAGTACGCTTTTATAAAAATGGTTATTCTCACTTCCGTTTTTTGTAACCATTGAAATGTGATGATGCCCTTTAATTTCATACATTGATAATTCCTCCGTTTCATTTTACTAGTCAAGTGATACATAAAAAATAATATTTCCAACAAATAATATGGTTATTAACTTTTCAATTTATGCTCATTATGTTTTTATAGCTTAGTCGTATTTTTTTACTGAATAAGCTGCACTGAATCCATTTATAAATTACTTTGTTTTGTATACCGAAAGCAACTGAGTGTATGTTTTTCATATGACTCAATCGCTTTCGTTACTATCACTTTACACCTCAAGTGATTAGAAAGCAAGTGAAAAATCTCGAATTTGAGATATTTTTTAGTTGAATAACATTTTTGGCTAGAGAATGGTTTGGTAAATATAAAAAACATTAGTGGAGAAAAGAACCGTCAATCTTGATTAAAGTTGCAACGTCATCAGCAAAACATCATCAAACCAGGAGCTTTCTCACCTATGAAACATCAGATGGGCAAATTAATGAAATGAAAGGGTACCTTGATCGTAGTGGTTGGTGATATGAGGTTAAGTAAAATACGAGCTGTCATGTTGGACGACTTTTTTTATGTTCGTTTAATTATGCTTCATACGCCATGCTATCTGGAAATTCCTCGTTCTTTCTAAGACATCGTACAATCCTAGTACACGCACAATTAAAATAATGTTCTCTCATATTTAATGAATCCACTGGAGCTTGCTCTATGTCATAAAACATTCGTTCCTTTTTATTATAGTGCATCTTACCTATTTTAGCGGGTGATTCAGAAGGATAGTAATGAAGTCTATGTATTATTAGCCTAGTAACAGTATGAAAAAAAAACCGACTCTTTATTTGAGCCGGCTTTTTTATATCTTTGTTTGTTGTTCTATACTCCATATGTCATTTCGTCCAAAAATTCTCCGCCATTTCTCAGGCATATTACTATCCTAGAAATCGCACAATTAAAATAATGCTTTCTTGTTCCGATTGATTCTTCTGGAACAGGTTCTAAATCATAAAACATTTCCTCTTTTTTATGAAAATACATTTTCCCAACTTTTTCTGGTGATTCAGATGGATAATATTGATATACAACTATCTCTTCATCTTCAAATTCTTTATTCATTGTTATATGGATTGCCATAGTGTATCTCCTCCATTTTTATTCTGCATCTATATCAGGTATTTTCCAAGGGCGACCGGATCTTAAAGTTGCATCATGTGCTGTTTTATAATCCGTTTTAAAAATCCCTTCAAATCGAGATTCGAATATTTCATGACGAATTAAGTCCATATCTGATTTCAAAAATTCCCCACATACTAAATTCGTAACTTCATCATATGAATGAGCTCATCACCATCGATTAACTCAATGTTTTTGTTCGCGGCATATTGCCGTGTGTTTTTATTAAAATGAATTCAGAAACTTATATTGTGTGGGCTGAAAAAGGGAGTTACTTAAATCTTGATGCAGGATAAAGATGTTGCTAGCACTGTAGGTTTAGGTTTAGGTGTAGGTTTAGGTTTAGGTTTAGGATTGATGTAAAGGTAAATGTTAATGGAACACCACAATATAAAGTGTATAATAGTAAAGGCGAAACATTCTATATTACTGCAAGTCCGACATATGTAATAATAAAATAAAAACAAGCTCTCAATACTGAGAGCTTGTTCTTATTTTTACGATTGTGAAAATAAGAATTCAGGGAATTCAACTAAATCAGGTGAATTTCTTACATGTTTTTGTATAGCGCCAACTGCCTTAAGAAAATAATAATTTGCACCTTCGCCTTTAGCTGGTTCTAATTCTACAGATTTTTTTTCTAGTTTATTAAATTGAATTTTCCCTGCTTTTTCTTCATCTTCACAAGGAAAAAAACGATAAACGACTTCTTCTTTATTTTCATATTCTTTAAATAAGTCTACACAAACTCCCATATTTTCAATCTCCTTACTGGTTAAAATTATTAATTAAGGGATACGATACAGATCCTCGTCCGGAGGGTGCCAAGGTCTTCTTTGCATTGTTTTTTTGTGCGCAGTCATAGCATCAGTTTTGAAAATCCCTTCAAATCGAGATTCAAAAATTTCATGGCGTAATAAATCTATATCACTTGGAAGGTGCTTACCTGATTCTAATCGTTTCCACGCTAATGACATTGGGTAATCGGGATCAAAGTAACCTTTACTACCGTCCCTTAGTACATGTTCTTTAAAAAACACATGATCTTTTGCTCTTTGAATACGGTGCTCTTTAAAACCTGTATTCTCTGCTATTGCTCTTACATCAGAGGTATTTTTCTTGATATCTGCGTATGTTTCGATAGCCTTTTCTTCTTGTAAATAAAAAAGTTCGTCAGGAGAAATCTTACCATATCTTCCTCCGGATTGAATAGTTACCTCTGATGCATGTGCTGCATTTTTAGCTGTATCAGCGGCCTCAGCCGCCTTTGCAGTCATTTTAACTCCTTTTCCTACTTTGGCAATCTTTCCAACTGGTGTAAGACCAGCTACCGCCATTCCACCAGCAAAGATTCTATCCCAAGTGGAAAGTTTTTCGCCAGTAGATGGATCAATACCATCCCAAGCACGACGAACATCTTATTCACCACTGACTTCACCGGCAATATCTCTAGCTAATTTTCCACCATCAAATCCTTTTTCCTCCGAAGAAGGTTTACCACACATTGCGCCTTCTTCCAATGTAACATCTTGATTATCTGCATTACGGAATTTTTCAGCAATTCGTTTCGAATCTTCTTATACTTATATAATTGAATTGATAGATGTAAAAGCTTTTGGTCTCGCATCATTGAACATTTGAACGAATTGTTGATTAGAGGCACCAATCCATTGGGAACACAAATGATCAATTTCATTACATAAATTATTATGTATAGATTCTAATGCGATTCGGGTATTACTTGCACGATTAGCAACTTCTTCTAGCATTTCAGGTGTCACTTTGATTTGAACCATTTCTTTCCTCCCTTTCCTCAATTAAAATTATGAGATAAAAAGGGAAAAAATATAAATACAGAGACTTTAGATTAGTATAATAATGTCCATGTAAAATAAAATCTGCTTAATTGCAAATAGAACCTATGTGTATGTGCAATTAAGTTAATAAAATAAAAGGGCATCCCCAAACGGAAATGCCCTTTTATTTCAGGTTTAAATTACACCCATTCCTTTTAACATATCAATTAAACTAGTATAGAAGTATTCACATGCTTCTGTCTCAGAATTAAATGTCTTAAGATTACTCTTTGTTCCTCGCTCACTATAATATTTTACATTCTTTTCGAAGATATTTAATGAACTCACACTTGGTAAATTTACAGCTCCTCGAACCATTTTACCTTGTTGCCTTTAGATCTTCGTATTCTCATCAAACTTCTTTACCAGTTAAATTATCAACAAATCTTATTTTTCCCTTTTCAGAAACTAATTGTAAATCACTACCTATTGGTAGTTCGTATATTCCCAGAATGGCCGGTTCAATATTTGCTACAGTATTAAAGTCACATACCACTAAATTATCAGGATTATTAATGTAATCATCATCATCAATTTCTGAAAAAAATCTCCAACCATTATCTACCGCATCTATTGATTGCTCTCTCAATATCCATTTCAATTTTCCTGTTTCATTTATTATATTTTTTGAAACAATACAGGCCCCAGCTTTTTCAATAAATTCAATAGGCTTTTTTTGATTCATATTTTTCCATCCTTTCAATTAAACTTGATCTATATGGGAATTTTCTAGCGTATTCAATAGCTGAAAATCCTGTACTATCTTTTTAACTATTTCATTTAATTTTTCATAAAGAAAACAGCCCCACTAAGCTTTTAACACTTAATGAGGCCATTCTATTCACACTATTAATTATGGAACGTCGGTTTATAGAACGAACGGTTATCAAGCGCAAAGACACGCTCTGTGTATTCGCCTGGTTTTGTGCGTCCTAATGCACGGTCCATCATGTTCATTTTTGCATCTAAGTTATCGATGTAATGCAGAATTTCTGCTTCTTTTACTAATGGTGGTTTTGGACTACCCCATTCTGCTTTTCCATGGTGAGAAAGGACGATGTGCTGAAGGATTAATACTTCTTCTGCATCGATTTGTAGTTCATCTGCTGCTTTACCAATTTCGTTCACCATGATAGAAATGTGGCCTAGTAAATTTCCTTCTAACGTATACGTTGTAGAAATTGGGCCAGATAGTTCGAATACTTTACCAAGGTCGTGTAAAATAACGCCTGCATAAAGTAAATCTTTATCTAACGATGGATATAGAGCCGAGATAGCTTTCGCTAAATCTAGCATCGATACGACATGGTAAGCTAGTCCAGATACGAACTCGTGATGATTTTTCGTCGCTGCTGGATATTCTAAAAATTCATTTTGATGCTTATTTAACAAATGTCTTGTTAGACGCTGAATGTTCGGGTTTCTCATTTCAAATATGTATTGCGTAATTTTCTCAACCATATCTTCTTTTTTTATTGGAGCTTTTTCTACAAAGTCCGAGATGTCCGTTACTTCATTCTCATTCGCAACACGAATTTGTTTCACACGTAATTGAATACGTCCTTTGTAGTTTAGAATATCACCAGCTACTTTAACGATTGTTTCCGCTACATATTGTTTCTCAACTTCTGGTGATACATCCCATAGCTTCGCTTCAATATCTCCACTTGGGTCTTGTAAGATTACTGTTAAAAATGGCTTCCCATTACTTGCGAGACCTTTTGTCGCTGTTTTAATTAACAAGAAAACATCGACTTGTTCACCAACTTCATATTCTGCAATTTTCTTTTTCATTCGAATTCCTCCACCAAATCAGTTACTTTTAGTATAGCATACTACAACTCATTTTCTTTACGCTTACGTTTTAATTTTATAATCTCATTTTCTGTAAAATACGTGAGTAGATGCGCATGACATGTAAAGAAGATAACTTGTCTATCTTTCGCAATTTCCTTTATAAGTTCAATCGTTCGATTCGTCCTTACCGCGTCAAAATGTACGAAGCTATCATCAATAATAAATGGATAATCATGCTCAAACGTTTTCGCTAGTGCAAATCGTAACGATAAATATAACTGCTCCGCTGTCGCTTGGCTCAGTTCATGACTGTAAAAACGCACACCATCGTTACGTTCAACAATGAAAGGTTCCGCTTCTGACGGTGAGAATATTTTACTATATCTCCCGCCCGTTAAATAAACGAAATACTCTTCTGATTTTTGTAAAATACGAGGCAGATGCACTTCATGATAATATTGCTTCGTTTTCGTTAACACTGTCTTCGCAGCCGCATAGGCAGCCCATTTCTTCACTTGTTCACGCACTTGTGATTTTTTCATTTCCCACTCATGTAGTAAATCACCATACGTACTGCCTTCTTCTAAATTCGCAATTTCTATTCGATGCTTCGCAATACGCTCTGTCAATTCTTTCTCTTGTGCCAGACAGTTTTGCGCGGTTGTAATTTCTTGCTTTAATTTTTCTTCGTAACCGTCAGCCTCATAATGTTCAGCTAATGACAAACTCGTTAAGCGCTGTTCTAACAGATCAATTTGAGGTAATAAACGCCCCACTTGCTTATCCGCGTCTTCACGTTTCTCTGCCCGCTTACCTGCTTCTAAAAACATCTCTTCATCAGTAGAATCTGCAATATGCCATAAGTTATCTCGTTCTACTAAAAGTTGTTTTAATTGCTCTTGCATGAACTCATATTCTTCTTGCCATTCCACCAGCTTCTCTTTCAGCTGCTTACAAGTTTGGCGCTTCTCTTTTTCATTTTGCATACGACTTTGCGCCTCATGCAAATTCCTATACTCTTTACTACCGATAACAGTTTCTAGTTTATGCTCAAAGTGCGAAATCATTTCATACAATGAAGATTTCCGCTTACTTTGCTTCTCTAAATCACGATATAATTGCTGCATTTTTTCAATACGCTCAAACGCTGGCAACATGTGCGCATACGTATAAAATTCAGGGAACATATAGCGCGTTTTATACGCATCTACTTGTTCTCCCGTACGGAAAGTTTCTCTCTCCCATTCTTCATAAGATGAAACGACTTTATCATAAGCACGTTCCATTTGCTGTAATTTATACGACTCTCGCTCAAATAACTTTCGAATCTCTTCATCTTTTTCTAACTGATAGCGAACCGACATCGCTTCTTCACTTTGACGACCGCCAGCACTTTGCTGAAGAGTAAGAAGCTCTTCTTGTAATCCACCCGAAGGATCTTTATATAAAACGAGTGCAAGGACAATCCCTACAAAAACAATGACACTAATAAATAATAGCGCGCGGTTATCTATAAATAGACTCGTGAATAAAACAAGCGTGTTAATAAGCAGTAACAGAAGACAAATTCTTTGCCACTGTTTTTTCTTTTGCATAGCCGCTCCTGCTTTTTCCTCATACTTGCGCTTCATTCTCTCTGCACCCATACCTAAAAATGCCGCATCCTGAAATGATTTTTCTCTCTCAACTAACGTATTTCGTTCTTCATCAGCTAACATTTGCTGACTTATTTGTCTTATATTTTCTTCTTGCTCTTCTAATTGCTCCTGAGCCGTTTTGAAACGTTCATCAAGCTGCGTTTTTTGCGTTTCTAACTCTCTCGCTTTTTGCACCGTTTGTGTAATTAATTCTTTCGTCGCTAAACTTATATCAAATGAAAGAACAGTCTCTTGTTCAAAAGTAGCGCCAATTTGTTGCTCTAGTTCTGCGATTTCTTCTTTTATATTCGCAATACTTCCCGTCATATCACGCATTTCTTGGCGTGCATTTTCATAAGACATATGCTGCATACGAAGTTCTTCTACGTAACTTTCTTTTTGTAAAAATACTTCATCTATTTCTGTGGAATCAATTTCTGATTGCACTGTTTCTATCTTTTTTTGAAGCGAATCTACTTGTACTTGCAGCGGTTCTATCTTTGCCTTTACCGCCTCATAGCGCGCCATCCCATTTACAGGAAACTGCCCGTTCTCGCTTTTCAACACTTTCTCGTGCGCACTCTTTTCAATAACGAGAGGCTCAAGCGCCGCTAATATTTCATAGTCTTGCTTTCGTCTTTCGGCTGACTCTTTTTCCGCACGAACAGAAGCAAGTTTCTCTTCACTTTCTTTTAACTGCTCGACCTGTTTTTCATACGTGCCAATCTTCCCTTGCCACTCTTTCATCTTTTCCTCAATTTTCTTCATCTCTTGCAGTGACACGTTAATTTCAGGATTACGACCACTCGGCTTAAAGCGCTGATTCATTTCTTTTTCTAACTTTTTATCTAACTGCAATAACGCATCACTTCCGACTGCGCTGGCCGAAAATAAATAATTGCCGATATCCTCTTCGCCGAGCTGATGAATATTTTGCAAACCATGCATATCAAATGAAAAAACAGAATCAAATAAGCTTTCATTCACACCGCTTAATATATCGTTTAAAATATCTTCGCCGCCAGTTTTCCCGCCTTCAAAATAAACGGTCACTTCACCAGCTGCCGTCTTTGGCAATCGTTCAATTTTCAAACGGCCGTACTTTTCTGTTTGAACAGTGACCGCTCCGCCATACTTCCCGCCTTCTTTCGGTTCATAACGGCGCTGTCCTCTCGTCGGAAAACCGAATAAAATACTTTTCATAAACGAGCGAATTGTCGATTTTCCCGCTTCATTTTCACCGTACAACACCGTCAGCATTGACAGATCCATTTCCACATTTTCTAGTTTTCCATAGCCATAAATATGGAGTTTTTCAATTCTCATTTTTTATCCCTCTCTTGCTGGAATAATTGCTCTAAAATAATATTTTCCGCTTCCTTTTGAATCTCTTTCTTCTCTTCTTCCGTAAAAGCTTCAATGCTATTACGTGCTACAGGAGATGTCCAAATGGTGCGCAACACTCCGTCCATATTTGTGAAAGCTTCTAACTCTTTCAGCACATTACCGACGAAATGATTTTCTTCTTTCAAACGTTCAATTTCCGCAAAAGAAACCGTCTCGTTTTTCCACTTCATCGCATACACAAAGTCTTTTCGCTCTTCTCCCGCTGCTAAAATATGAAAAATCTCTTCCACGCGCTTGTCTTCACGTAAATAAGGAGAAAGTGGTCCCTGCCCTATAAATACAACAGTTAAAAGCGTTCCTTCCTCTTCTCTTCTGCATTCATTCATCGCACTTAACGCGCTCGTCATAAGATCATCAACAGTTTCAAGTCCATCGATACTAACTTCAATCTCATCCCACACAACATCCGCAGTATGGAAAAACGAACAATGCGATCCTTGTTTCGTTAACTCGATAAGGTATGCGCCCTTCTCGCCCATTTCCTTACGATGACGACCTTGTATATTACCTGGATAAATAATGTACGGCTCTTCTGATAAAATTTCACGTTTATGTATATGGCCAAGAGCCCAATAATCAAACTGCTTTTCTTTCAGCTCACGAATTTGAAACGGTGCATAGCGATTATGCTCTGCATCCCCTTCCACACTCCCGTGAAGCATTCCAATATGAAAAGGCGCATCACTCATTTTCGTATACTGCACTGTCATATTATCCGTTACCGCTTGCTGCAAATAACTAAACCCATAAATAGACGCTAACAGCTCACCATTTTTATAAAATGACTTCTCTTCTACATAAGGCTCCGTAAACACATGAACATTTTCCGGAAACTCAATTGCTGCCCAGCTTCCTCCTAAATGATCGTGGTTACCGTGAATAATAAAAACGGGAATATCGTACTGCGAAAGTCTCTTCATTTGCTCACGCACAAACACTTGCGCTCTCAAACTTCTCGTCTCCGCATCATACAAATCCCCAGCTAGTAATACGAAATCAACGCGCTCTTGAATCGCTTTATCAACAATACGCTCGAACGATTCAAACGTACTCTGCTTCATTCTCTCCCAAACAGACTGTGATACATTCATTTCCATCCCTTTAAACGGACTATCCAAATGCAAATCAGCCGCATGTATAAACTTCACTTGTTTCACAAATAACGATCCTTTCTTTTTCCGTACTTTACTACGAATAGTAAATCTAGTGCTCATAAAACTTTCCTTTTATTTTACCACGCAATGTCATATATTTCTTTGCATATTCTATTGATTTATGCCAAAATAGTTATAAGATTCTGATTTTAATTATTGGAGGGAATTTTCATGGGAGTATACGTTCTAACAGTCTTTGAAAAAGATGGTTCAAAAGCATTAGACGAATCATTCGAGGCAGCAACTGAAAAAGAAGCGAAAGCAAAAGGTGAATCTATTTTACAAGAAAAAGGATTGTACGAAAAAACACATCGCTGCACATCTTCTGCAGGTAAGCTCGTTTTATTCCAGCGCTAAAAAAAGAAGCGTCATCCGCTTCTTTTTCACTCTACTATATCTTCGTCACACCACGTAAACACCACATCTAGAATGCGATTACCGATACGTACGCGTTTATTCCATTTACCTGTTTGGATCTGATGTTGCAATTCCGCTTTCATCTTTTCCGTCCAGTCGTGAATCGTGTCACTACGGTCGTACGGATATACGCCTGGAAACTCTTCCTGCAGAAGATGCAAGCTCTCTGCATCAAAATGAAAATGGAAGAAGTAGTTTGCTGTAAGCGATGGTTCTTGTAATCGTAAAAAATGATCATCAACTTGCTTTCTATTTCTATAGAAAGTAAAGATATTCACTTTACCGCTCGTAATTTGGTCAATTTGAATTTCGTGCTTCTCTATAATCACGTCTTGCCCACCTCGTTGTATACTATCCTTAGTATATATGTCTTTTGCAACAAAGTTAACCATTTTCGCGCGAAATTCATTTCCTTCATTATATTACCCGTACCTCCAAGTACAATCAGGACAAATAAACAAAGTTGAAGGGGAGCGATCACATGTATTTCGGAAGCAAAGGTTGGTATGTAAAAGAACTTAAAAAATTAGGGATTCGTACTTACGAAGGTAAAAAACTAGAATCTTATCGTACACATATTTTATCTAGTTTACTTGAGAGAATGAAGAAAGCTTCGGCTTAATAGATGTAGGAAGCGACTACGGTTGCTTCCTTTTTATTTACTAAATAAAAAGGAAATCATCATACCTTAACTTTACCGTTATACTTCCTTGATAGAAACCGCCCATTATCAACTGAATCTCTATTACCGAATACTCTTCCAGATAATCATTTGTATATATTTTAAATTCTCCATACTTATTAACCGGTCCGCTTCCAACATACATATCGCCACTCGTTATGACAATTGTTGAATGAGGTTCTGCACGGCCCAATACACAATTATCACCATATTCCACAGAATCTATCGTTATTTTTTGATGCATATTATTAACTGAACCTATACAGTTCTTATTACACAAATTAACATCTCTTTCTTCAGCCCTCGATAGCGCTCGATTCCTACTAGTCTTTTCTGAAGAGAAAGCAACATTCCCCAGCCAACTAAACCTATCAAATGTAGTAATAGGTAGAAACATCTACGTTAACTCCCCCATTCTTCCAATACTTCCATCTCATTTTTTATCAACTACGGTCTTTTAATGAACTTACAGCAATACGTTTTATGTTGGGGTAAAAGAAAACAGCTTTGGTTTTCCATTCAATTTCGCACTGTTAATTTGTACAGAACACATAGAATACTGTTTTTCACCCCAGATGTAATGACAACACCACACAAAAGAAACCACGATCCATTAAATGTAAATCCACCTTCAAATATATTAATAATAATTATGTTGCCAATTATTAAGAGAATCCATGAAATGGAATACTGTTTTCCATTTGTAATATATAAAATTTCATCCTCATAACAGACTGTAATTCCCCCACCTTGCCAAACACCAATAGCAAAAGAAAAAAGCGTAACTGCCAGTAGCTCTGCTTGTAAATCCTTAGTTATTGGTTGCGGCGCCGTATAAGTAATAATCCCTATCATCATGAGAAAAGTTATAATATCTATCCAGTTTATTTTTCTTTGTTTGCTTTGCAGCCAAATAAAGAAAATTAATACAGGAATTAAAAGCAAAGTTTCCATTTAATTATTCTTCTTCCTTTCCTACATTAGAAACGTCTATAATTGTAATGCAATTAGATTGTTCTTAAATCTCTCATACTTTCTGAAGCATAACATGAGAAAGAAATAAAAAAATCGTACAAAAGGGCAAGCCTATAATGTACGATTGGGCATATATAATGTTTTAAAAATGAATTAACTTCCTTTCAATAGATACAGCTACTGCTTCTGACCGTGAATTAACACCTAATTTATTGTATATATTTGTTAAATATGCTTTTACCGTTCGCTCAGCTATTCCCATATCAAATGCAATTTCTTTATTCTTATATCCGCGCGCAATAGCTTTCAGCACAAACAATTCTTTAACCGTTAAGTTATTTTCTGCAACCTTATCAGCATGTACTTCTTTCCTTTTATACTTCACTATCTTTTCCATAATATTTGGTTGTAGTAAAATCTCACCTCGAATAGCCGCTTCCAATGTTCGAAACAAATTCTCACGATCCGTATCTTTTAGCAAATATCCTTTTGCCCCTAACTCAATTCCCTGTAACATTAATTCATCTTCGTTATAAGTAGTTAATATAATAATCGGCGTATGGTTTTGTTTTTCATTCAAAGCCTCAATTGTTTCTAAACCACTCATTTTAGGCATATTCAAATCCATTAAAATGACATCAGGTTTCTTCTTTTCTATGAAAGAAAGGGCTTCTTCTCCGTTTGCAGCCTCACCTATAATTTGAAATGAATCACTCGTTTCTATTATTAATTTCAGACCTTCTCTTACAACGAAATGATCATCTACAATTAATACGTTATGTTTCATGGCTATCTCCTTCTTTATTTATAGGCACTTGAATATACACTTTCGTACCTTTCATCTTTTCACTCAATATATGTATTTCTCCCTTAATCAATCGAACACGCTCATTTAGACCAATTAAACCATAATGTCCAGGATTCTTACCGATATATCTAGTGTCAAAACCAATTCCATTATCTTCAACTTCAATAGTAAGTTTTTCAAGATCATCGATATATTCAACATTTAAATTTACATCTGCTGCCTGTGAATGTTTTGCGATATTCGTTAAACATTCACTAATTACATATAAGCAGTGCTCTTTTACTACGCTTGAAATATACGGTGGACTTTGGATAGTAAATCTCACATGTATAGACGTAGCTTCAGAAAAACGTTGAATCTCTTCTTTTACTGCTCCATTAAATGAATTAGTAGTATGACGCAAATCATCAATAACCAACCTTGCATCATGTAAAGTTTGTCTCGCTCTTATCATAGTTTGTTTCATAATCTCTTGAGATCGTCCTGTATTCCCTTTTTGCATATGGGCATCTATCGCTTCCAATTGCATAATTAAGCTTGCTAAACCTTGCGCTAACGTATCATGTAAATCCCTTGCCATACGCTGCCTTTCATTAGCTAATGTCAATTCTTCCACTCTCATATATGCAGACTCTAACTCTTGAATATAGCTCTGTATACGATTACGTGCATCAAATTGCTGCTTATTAATATAAGAAAAAGGAATAATAATTGCTAACACTAAAAGAAACATAGAGATAAGAATAGCTAATTTATTCACACCATAATTGATACTAATTGCAGCACAAAATATTGCATACATAAGAGTAAAAACTGCCATTACTTTAAATATATTGTTATAAACATATAAACTTTGGGCGATTAAAATAGGAGTTAATCCAACAAAAATCGCTATCGAAGCATTTGTTGCAATAAATGCAGCCAAAAACACAATGAAAAGTTGTACAAAAAAGAAGTACAACAATTGCCTATTTTTTAATGAACTCGCATACCAATGAAAAATAGTATGAATAACAATGACTATTGTAAAGAAAAAACTATCCATAGAGAAAATATTATTACGAAATTCTAAAAGCATTGAAGCTATATATACGAGTGTAACCCATAAAATAATAAACCTTCTTGGAATAAATACCACTTCCAATACATTTGTATCCAAATCTATATTTAAACTTATTTTTTTCATATCTGACCTCCACTATTACATTATACAAGATGCAACTTACATTTTGATAAAGTGAAGGCTTTTACATACAGCCCGACTCCCACAAATAGCGGGATAAGTCACTGATTCCTCTTCATCCTCATTACCAAATACAAATATGAAATATTGTATATCGAAATGCATTGATGTTTATGTAAGATTATTATTCAGCAATCCATACAATGCTACATAATTAATGTATATTTTAAAAGTTTGCACAATCAAAATCTCCTCAAAGTATAAACGACGACTTTCTGTTCCCTTTTATTTAGTGCTAATGAAATAATCATTTAAACCAAAAATGCTATAATTAACCCAATCAAACTAAGGGGGAACGTTTATCTTGCACGGAAAATACATTCAATTTCATAAGTTTGGTAACCCAAAAGATGTATTACAAGTTGAATATAAAAATATAGAACCATTAAAAGATAATGAAGTTTTAGTTCGTATGTTAGTTAGACCGATTAATCCATCTGACTTAATTCCCGTAACCGGAGCGTATGCACATAGAATCCCTTTACCTAACATCCCTGGTTATGAAGGTGTTGGTATTGTAGAAGATGTAGGCGCGGGCGTTACTAGAGATCTTATCGGTAAACGTGTTTTACCTTTACGCGGAGAAGGTACTTGGCAAGAGTTCGTTACAACATCAGCTGATTTTGTAGTTCCTATTCCTGATTCCATCGATGATTTCACAGCGGCACAAATGTATATTAATCCCCTTACGGCGTGGGTCACATGCACAGAAACGCTAAACTTAAAACAAAATGATGTTTTATTAGTGAATGCTTGTGGATCCGCTATTGGGCATCTTTTTGCACAGTTATCACAAATTTTAAACTTCCGATTAATTGCTGTTACGAGAAATAATAAACATACAGAGGAATTACTTCAGCTCGGTGCTGAATATGTAATAGATACTTCCACTGCCCCGCTTTATGAAACAGTTATGGAATTAACAAACGGGATCGGTGCAGATGCTGCGATTGATTCTATTGGGGGACCAGATGGAAATGAATTAGCTTTCTCCTTACGTCCAAATGGGCGCTTTTTAACTATCGGCCTTCTATCAGGTATACAAGTAAACTGGTCAGAGATTGTCACGAAAGCAAAAGTGCACGCGAACATATTTCATTTACGACATTGGAATAAAGAAGTATCACCATATAAATGGCAAGAAACGTTTCGTCACTTAATTCGCTTAGTGGAAAACAAGCAATTACGTTTTATGACGGTACATTCTACATATGACTTAGCGGATGTGAAAACAGCGGTTGATGTCGTGCAGTCTGCTGAGAAAACGAAGGGGAAAGTTTTTTTGACGAGTTAGTAAATGCTATTGAAAGATCTATTTTGATTGATTTTTTCAAAATAGATTTTTTTATGTCTTATAAACCCTATTTTAGTATCCCGGCTTCAACTACCTAAAAAATAACATTGTCAACAGAACTTAAATTGGTTATCATAAAAGCGAATATAACAGGAGATGAGCAGATGAATATAAACGAAAAGAAATCTTTTTCAAAAGTTTCTCGGCGGAAATTAGTCGATGAAGTGTTGGAACGTCTACAAGAGAAAATCTTTTCTGGCGAGTATGAAGTTGGCGATCGCCTCCCTACAGAGCCGCAATTAATGGAAGAGTTAGGAGTAGGACGTTCAACACTGCGAGAAAGCATAAAGATATTAGTACATGCTGGCATATTAGAGGTTCGACAAGGACAAGGTACTCGTATTGTCTCACTCAATACAACGCAAGATTCATTTGAAAAACGACTGCAAGCAGCTAATATTAATCATGTGTATGAAGCAAGAAATATGTTAGATAAAGAAGTAGCGATGTTAGCGGCACAGCGCCGAAGTGAAGAAGATCTTTTATACTTAAAAGGACATTTGAATAAAAGAAAACATGCCCTTCAAGAAGGAAATTATGTAGCATACATAGATGCAGACATTCAGTTTCATCTAGCAATTGCAAAGGCGAGCAAAAACGAAGTTCTACTTGATTTGTATCAATCTTTCGTACCTGCCCTTCGCCACATTTTAAGCCAATTAATATTAAATACAGTGAACTATGAAGATAACTCTGAAATTCATGAAAAATTATTCCAAGCTATTTTAAAACAAAATGCCGAAGAGGCACGAACATACGCCGTTCAAAATTTGGAGCTGAAATAAGCTCCTTATATATTACACTTAAACATCAGATGATATACTCAATAACATCTGATGTTTATGAGAGGAGAAAATCAAATTGAAACATCAAGGACGAACTTATTTGTATATACTAGCACTATTTTTTGTTTCCATTAATTTACGTATCGGAATTACATCTATTTCACCTTTATTAGAAACCATCCGACAAGACTTAAATATAAGCAATTTTTCCGTTAGTTTTTTAACAGCTATTCCTGTTTTTTGTATGGGGACATTCGCCTTACTGACTGGGAAGGTAATTAAAAAATATGGGGCAGAAAAAGCAATTATGGCTTGTCTTATTTTAATTGGCTTTGCTACATGTATGAGGGCTTTTACCTCTTCCATTTCCACATTATTCGCGAGCTCTTTATTTATCGGCATTGGAATTGCACTTGCAGGTCCGTTACTATCAGGTTTTATTAAAGAAAAATTCCCTACGAAAATCGGCTTAATGATTGGAATATATTCAGTAGGTATGGGGACTGGCGCTTCTTTAAGTGCAGGGTTAACGATTCCTTTACAACATGTATTAAAAGACGATTGGAATATGGCACTCGCTTTTTGGGGTGTACTTACTATTATCGCTATTATATTTTGGTATCCGGTTATGAAACGAAAAAAGAATACGAGTACACAAGATAAAAAGAATAATAGTTTACCTTTAAGAAATAAAAAAGCATGGTTGTTTACAATCTTTTTCGGACTACAATCAGGAATCTTTTATTCTATTACTACTTGGCTTGCGCCAGCAAATCAAAGTATGGGTGTCAGTAGCGAACAAGCTGGTACTCTCATAACTGTTTTTACAGTTGTTCAAATGATATGCAGCTTTTTAATTCCAACATTAGCGGATATTTATAAAAACCGAGCACTTTGGTTATTAGGGAGTATATGCTTCGTACTCATAGGTTTATCGCTTATGATTTACCCACTAACTACACCATGGATCCCTTCTATTTTACTAGGTATCGGGCTCGGCGGCGTATTCCCACTCGCTCTCATGCTACCGCTATATGAAACAAAAACCTCAGAAGATGCGAGTGCATGGACTGCTATGATGCAGTCCGGAGGATACATTATCGGTGGATTTATTCCAGTCTTAGCAGGAATCGCTCGTGACTATTTTGATGGTTATACGCAAGTTTTTATTATAATGGCACTTTTAAGCTTAATTTTGTTCATTTTAACTTTAGTCATGAACAAAAAGAAAGTAGAAGCAAAAGATCTTATAGCTTAAATAAAAAGAATGAGCTTTTTCCTAAAGGATCAAGCTCATTCTTTTTACTTCTACTACTTGAAAACAAAAAAAACCCCTTAAAGCATAAGCTTCAAGGGGTGAGCCTGTTTTTTATTTAATTATATACGTACAGCTGTACCACTTACAGCAACCATTAACATTCCATCGCGAACAACTTCATAATCTACGTCAATACCAACGATAGCGTTCGCACCTTTTTGTTTTGCAAGTTCTTTCATTTCATCCATCGCGATATCGCGAGCTTCTTTTAGCTTGCTTTCATAAGAACCAGCACGGCCACCGACAACATCACGAACGGAAGCAAATAAATCACGAACAATATTTGCACCCATAATAGCTTCACCATTTACAATATCAATATACTCAATAATTTCTTTACCTTGGATTCCAGACGTTGTTGTTACAATCATGACTGACACTCTCCTAATAACTTATAGTTTTTTGATTAGCTTTCTTATGTCTTTATTATGACATGAAAAAAGTAACGAATCTATTCAATTACCTTACATGAATGTGACAGTTTTGTAAGAATGAAGCGCTTTAATATTGGGATACACAAATGATTCTCTATTTTCTTTCCAGTCCTTTTCTACTTCTTTAAAGGTTGGTCGCCCTAATTCTTCATTGTTTTCATGTTTACTAAACCATTTCTTCACATACTTCTCTCCATTTTTATTTTGAACCGTACAAAGGAAACTATTACTACTATCCTTTAATATTTTTACAATCACGAAAAGACACCTCTTCCCTTTTCAATAAAGTGAAACTTTAATCAGTGGGGGTTTTGTTCATCCCCCACTGATTATCAGCCCTCACCAATCGGGCTTTTACGGGCAGCCCGACCCCCACCTAACTTCTTTGCTTTCGCTGAATTTTGAGGTGGGGGTCTTACTGCCCACAAATAGCGGGATAACAGAATAGAACTTGATCTTTTACTATAAGCCCTTCCTCTCTTATAGTCATACGACTCCTCGGCCGCGCCAAAGTTGTAAGATCAAAAAACGATATTCACTATGTTTACATTTTGCATAATTGATATGTGAAGTAAATATTATTTAAAGAAATCAGAGTTATAGGCATTATGCTTATCAAATATTTTATAGATTTCTAACTTATCATCTAATTTTGCATCTACTAAAATTAATATATTTCCATCGTAAATGTATTCTTCATATTTCTTAGCATGTTCTTCGGGAATTCCTAATCCGATAAATGCTCCTATTAAACTTCCAGCTCCTCCGCCAATACCGGCTCCTCCAATAGCTGCTGCGATAGGTCCCGCTGCTACGATTGGACCCATTCCAGAAACGGCAAGTATACCAAGACCTGTTAATAAACCACCGATTCCGCCTGCTACTCCTCCTGCCACAAGCCCTGTCGCTGAAAAGATATCCGCTTTATGTGCCGTTTCACTATTCACTTTTTCACCCGATTTTTCTTCCAGATGTTCAATTTCCTTTTGATCCTTCGCAATAGCTGAAATGTTACCCGCCGAGTATCCTTTATCTTTTAATTCATTAATAACGAATGCCGCATCATCAATTGTTCTAAAAATACCTACTATTTTTCTATCTATATTCATAACTATTAACCTCCTAAAGTTTTATATAATGTATCTTTATCTTTCTTCATTTCTGTATACACTAATCTTCTTATTAACATAACCATTTACGAAAAAAGCGAATAGTAAGAGCATTACAAGCGAACTACTTAACAAGTAAATTAAATCAAATGTCATATCAATCATCATTTCATTCATGTATACCAGACTCCTTTTTATTTAAAGTAAAAGTATATTTTTATAGACTAGAAATCTTACAATTCATCTTCAGTCAATCTCTTTGTAGTATATGTATACCCTTCGTAACCCTTTCTAAACGTAAAAAACTATAATTATATTTTTTCTTATTTATATGTTTAACATTTTTTAAAACGGGTATGTTTATATTGTTATGCTTACTATACAGAAAGGAATATTTCGATGAATGCAATCCAATCTACTACTATTCTTTATAATGAAACACCTACAATAAAGCAGATTCATCATTTTTATGCTTTAATGACAACATTTCAAACTAATTTATTTATAAGTAAACACGGAACACTTACTTCTATTAAAAGCTTAAGCACATTAATATCCTTTTTCCTTACTGTAAAAAAGAGAGAGCTTGTATTATTTATCTTTGAAGGAATAGATGCAAAAAAAGCTTTAAGAACACTCTTTCCTTCTTAAAAGTTTTATTATCCCCCTATTCCCTCGATCGTTACTTTTCATATATGTTTTTATATTTCAAAATGATTTCCTCTATTCAAAACGAGACCCCCTAATACAATAGGGGGATTTCTAGTTTGGCCTTATGAAAACTGATATAATATATATTACGTTTTTCATTCTTTACAATAGAAAACTTTTAATAATCTTGAAGGTAGGAATTTTTAATGAAATCGAAAGCAAAATTTAGTATTCGCTACAAAATTATGGCTGGTTATTTAGTTATGATTTTGTTCTTACTTATTTCTTTCATTATGTTAAACAATGAGATTTCCAATTTACAAAAATCTCGTAATTTTATTATTGATCACGATTTTAAAGTTCTTAATTTAACGAATCAAGTGGAGAAAGAATTGCTAACAATTGAAAATAAAGCGAACGGATTTATTACTTCTAATGATGCAAATTACGTGCAATCCCTGAACACTGCGGAAAAGGATTACGAAAAACATTATCAAGATCTTTTGGCTCTATTAGAGGATAACCCCTCTCAGCAAGAAAAATTAAAACAGATTAACGAAAATATTAATAGTTGGATTAATAAAGAGATTCATCCATTCATTACAAATCATGATAGTAATAACATACAAGCAATCGACACGACTCAAATTCAGTCATTACAATCGCAGCTAACTAACTTCCGTGGTGTAGAAGAGCAACTAACGAAAAAAAGAGCTGCACAATTAGATACTGAAAATAATAAATTAGAGATTTGGTTATACAGTTTATTGTTCTTACTTTCTTGTATTTCTATTATCATTTCACTCTATATTTCGAATTCCATTACAAAAACGATTAAAAACGTAATTCAAGCTATTAAATCCATTTCTTCTAAAGAAAAAATTACTGAAAGAATTCATGTAAACACGCGGGATGAAATAAAAGAGCTTGCTCATACAACGAACCACCTACTAGACGAAATATCTAACAGAGAGTGGTTACAAACCGAGCTTGCAGAATTAATTTTAATGTATCAAGGTATACCTTCTATTGAGATGTTAGGTAAAAAAATTCTTAGTGGAGTTATACAAAAAACGCAAACCTCTTGCGGTGCATTCTATGTACGTGAAGAAATTGAAGAAACTGTCTACTATGTAAAGAAAGCTTCTTTCGCTGATCAAGGTGCTGATATTGGAAAACAATCCATTAAAATGGGTGAAGGTTTAATTGGGCAATGTGCTTTAGAAAAACAAAGCTTTATTCTTCGAGAAATACCAGAAGAATTTCGTTATGTCACTAGCGGCTTATTAGAAATACGCCCTCAAAACCTACTAGTCGTCCCAATCTTATTTGAAGATGAAGTGATTGCAGTAATGGAGTTAGTAAGTGTAACTGAGATTTCAGACTTACATCAAGATTTAATTCAACAAACCGTTGATAACCTAGGTCTAACCATCCATAGTATTATGGGACGTATGCGAATTCAAACTCTTTTACATGAATCACAAGCAATGACAGAAGAGTTGCAAGTTCAATCAGAAGAATTGCAAACGCAAGCTGAAGAACTACAAATGCAAGCCGAAGAATTAAGAACAACGAATGAACGACTAGAGTCTAGAACTGAAGAGGCCGAGCAAAAGACAGCTGACTTACAAATTACTAAATCAGAATTAGAAGAAAAAGCAAGTGAAATATTACGTAGCTCAAAATACAAATCAGAATTCCTAGCAAATATGTCACATGAATTACGCACACCATTAAATAGTATTTTACTATTATCTGAAATGTTAAGAGAAAATCATGATAACCATTTATCGGACGATGAAATTGAACTAGCAACCGTAATTCATTCATCGGGGAAAGATTTACTGGCTCTAATTAATGACATACTAGATTTATCTAAAGTAGAAGCTGGGAAACTAGATGTTATTTTTGAAGCAACGAACATAAGTGACATGGCAGCAAATATGCATCAAAACTTTTTACATATAGCTGCACAAAAAAATGTCGAATTTACTATTGAAGACAGTGATATTATTCCTGATTTATTTTATACAGATGCAAAGCGGATTGAGCAAATTATTAAAAATTTATTATCCAATGCATTTAAATTCACGGAAAAAGGATCCGTCTCTTTACATTTCAATCCGATAGAAACAACCAATTTGAGTAATGAAATGCAGTCTATAAGTAATGATTGGATGACAATTTCAGTAAAAGATACTGGTATTGGTATCGCTACAGAACAGCATCAACTTATTTTCGAAGCTTTTCAACAGGCAGATGGAGCAACGATTCGGAAATATGGTGGTACAGGCTTAGGATTATCTATTTGTAAAGAGTTTGCTAGATTATTAGGTGGTTGGATTACGTTAGAGAGTAATGTAGGAGAAGGCAGTACTTTCACCGTATATATCCCTAACCTTCCAAATGGGTTAACTGATATACAAGTATCCAATTTAGAAGTCGCAGCAACGATAGATGACATTATTCCTGCTCAAGTTATGGAGGAAACTATAGTTACTCCAGAAACAAATAACGTCTTCCAAGAGAAAACTATTTTAATTGTCGATGATGATCATCGAAATATATTTGCATTACAAAATGCATTAGAAAAACAACATGCCAACATTATTACTGCACAAAACGGCATAGAGTGTTTAGAAATACTAAAAAGCAATACAAATATTGACCTTATTTTAATGGATATTATGATGCCGAATATGGACGGTTATGAAACGATGGAACATATCCGAATGAATTTAGGGTTACATGAAATACCTATTATCGCATTAACTGCTAAAGCAATGCCAAATGATAAGGAAAAATGTTTATCTGCTGGCGCTTCAGATTATATAAGTAAACCATTAAATTTACATCAACTCTATTCGGTAATGAGTGTATGGTTAATAAAATAAGTGAGGTTTAATTTAAGTGGAAAATAAGTATTATAATTTTGATCCATCCGTAGATATGGATAAGCGCACGAACTTAGAAATTGAATTACTATTGGAAGCGGTATTTAAACTATCTGGCTTCGATTTTCGCCAATATGCTCGCACATCTATTTATAGAAGAATTTGTAATCGAATGCAGCTCTCTAATATCCCAACCATTTCAAAAGTAATTGAAAAAGTAATTCATGAGGAAGGGTTTTTAGAACAGTTATTAAATGATTTCTCCATTAATGTAACTGAAATGTTCCGTAACCCTACTTTTTTTAAAGCGTTAAGAGAGCATGTTATTCCTGAATTAAAAAAGTATCCTGAAATTAGAATTTGGCATGCTGGATGCGCAACCGGTGAAGAAGTATTATCAATGTCCATCTTACTTCACGAAGAAGGATTAAGTGAAAAAGCTGTTATTTACGCAACAGATATGAATACAAATGTTTTAGAAAAAGCAAAACAAGGCATCCTTCCGTTAAATAAAATGCAAACTTATACGAAAAACTATTTACAAGCTGGCGGTACACAAGCATTTTCTAACTATTATTCAACGGATAATCGTTTTGCTTATTTTAATCCATCACTTTTACAAAACATTATTTTTGCACAGCATAATTTAGTAACCGATCAATCTTTTAACGAATTTCATATTATACTTTGTCGTAACGTTTTAATTTACTTTACAAGTAAACTTCAAAACCAAGTACAACAACTATTTTATGAAAGTTTAAGTAACAACGGATTCCTATCTTTAGGTAATAAGGAAACCCTCCGTTTCTCAGATATAATGCCGCATTATATCCAATTTAATCCTAACGAACAAATCTATCAAAAAATACATTAAAAAGGGTATGAAATCCTATGTTTGGATTTCATACCCTTTTTATTTCGCAGTAGTTTGTATCATGATTACACACATATCATCTGATTGTGTTTTTTTCTGTTCTTCCGTATAAAACCCTTCCATTTCCCCTTCTAAATTTCCCCATTTTCTTTCTGTAAAAGTACGCAACTTTTCTTCAGACTCAAATTCATCATTTGCAATTGATTCAAGGACACCATCTGTAAACAATAATATTTGAGCGTTTTTCTCAAAAGGTATGACTGTCTTCTCAACTTTTATTTCATCAAAAAATCCTACCGCACAACTCCCGCGATTTAGTTCCACTACATTCTCTTCATCAACTAAAACGTATCCAGAAGGATGTCCTGCATTTACATATTCAATTGTTCTATTTTCTGTATTCACTACTAAGTATATTGCTGTAAAATAATATGGAATATTATCATTGTCATTATGTAAAAGAGTCATATATTTATTTAAGTCTTTAATGACAAGTTCTGGATCGATTAAACATTTAATCGTTTCACGTAATACAGAAGAAATAAACATACAAACTAATGAAGCAGATATACCATGTCCCATCACATCTAATAATATAATACCGTAGCGGTTTTCATCGATTTTATACCAATAATACATATCTCCAGCTAGTTTGAATGAAGGTAAGTAACTTGCTTCAATTTTTATATGATCTTCTCTTAATGGGCTACTTAATAAGTTTCTTTGTACTTGTGTAGCTAAATCTAATTCATTACGAAGATTTTCCTCTTGTTCTTTATGCCAATTTAATTCCGATTTCAAGCGTAATGCCACACGCATACGAGCTAACAATTCAACTTTATTTATAGGTTTCGTAATATAATCCATTGCGCCTATATCAAGCGCTTCAGCTAATTTATTCGCATCTTCTAAAGCTGTTACAAAAATAATAGGTATATCTTTAAACTTCTCCTCTTTTTGTAATCGCCTACAAACTTCAAGTCCATCAATTTCAGGCATCATGATATCTAATAGGATTAAATCTATTTCATTATGCCTGGAAGAATCTTTTCCAAAATGGATGTATTCGAAAAGCTCTTGTGCAGAATTAAGCGATACAAGATCCTGATATCCGGCTTGTTTTAAAATTTTTTCAATTACAAAGATGTTAACCGGATTATCATCGACAATTAAAATGGACACAAGTTATTTCCCCTTTTCTTATTTAAAATGTAAATCTATTATCATTTTCTATTTTTCTAGTATTGCATACTCAGTTATAAAATAAAAATTTCCTACTCATACGTATTTATACAGCAAAAGAACAAACCCCCTAGAAATGAGAGTTTGTTCTTTCACTCTATAAATTTCCACTTTTAATTTAACACCATTGCTTTGTCATTTAAAAGGCGATCTAATTCTTCCATATGATTTGTTTCATCTGCGATCATATCTTCTAACTTTACAACTAACTCTGTCATATTTAATTTCGCTGCCTGTTCTTTTCTCGTTTCATAACGCTTAATTGTTTCATATTCTGATTGTCTAGCGTATTCTAACATTTCTCTAACATCTTCTACTTGTTTCACTGGTAAAGGGATCGTAGTAGGTGTACCACCTAGCGTCTTAATTTTCTCCGCTAAATATAGGGCATGTCCTTGTTCATCACTAATTTCAGATTCAAAGAAAGGTTTTAACACTTGTCTATATATACCAGAAACCGTAGCTGCATTATGGTTATACATAATAATTGCCGAGTATTCTCCTGCTAAATCTTCATTCAATCCTTCGATTAGTTCTTTCACATCGTGTGACATTTTAATATCTCCTCCTATACTTAATAACTACCCCTTTTCTCATGTTTTAAACATAATTATTTTAAATTTTTTATGTATCTAAAAACGCCGCTTGCTTCAATTTACTTATCGCTTGTCTTTTAATACGAGAAACGTGCATTTGTGAAATACCTAACCGCTCTCCTGTATCCTTTTGATTTAAATTTTCTCCAAATATATAATGAATAACACTCTTTTCCGTATCATTTAATACGTTAAAAATATCATCTAAAACGAGACGTCTTTCTGTCTGTTCATATCCTTGCTCTACTTCACCTACAGATTCAATTCTCGCTACCGAACTTCCATCAGATGAATTTTCAACTACATCATCTAAGGAAGATACTTGATAATTATTTTTAGCATCCATAATTTCTAGAACTTCCTCTTCGGATAGTCCTAAATGATTCGCAATCTCTATAATCTTCGGTGAACGTTTTAGGTGATCTGTTAGCTCCTCTATCGCAAGTTTAATTTTCCCGCCTAAATCTTTAATTCGCCTTGGAACATGAACGCCCCAAGTTTTATCACGTAAATACTTCTTTATTTCCCCTACTATCGTAGGTATTGCAAACGGTTCAAAAGCATTCCCTATCGAATAATCATACCTTCTTATTGCGCCTAAGAGCCCTAACATCCCTACTTGTATAATATCCTCATGCATCGGCCCACCTTTTGAATAGCGGTATGCAATGGAATATACGAGATTTTTATAGTGATTAACCAACCTTTCCTGCGCTTCATCACATTGGTTTTGTTGGAATTCTGCAATTAGTTTAATAACGTCTTCTTTAGTAAGATTTGTAGGTTGAGATTGGATTTCCATCATTCTCCACCTGCTCTCTTTGTATATATTTTGTCATTAAAACTGTCATGCCCTCATCATGCATAATTTGTATATCATCCATTAACGTATTTATTAAATATAAACCTAAACCATTTTCCGGCAAATGTTCTACTGGTTTATTAATATCATACGGACCAACTTTACTTTTTAAGTTATTAAAATTAAAGCTAACCCCATTATCCGCAACCATAATTTCTAATCGATTTTCATATAGACCAAAGACAATTATAATTTCTCCAACGTCTTCTTTATATGCATGTTGTACAATATTTGTACATGCTTCACTAATAGCAATTTTCATATCTTCTATATCGTCATAAGCAAAGCCCATTCGATTCGCAACACCAGCCATTGTTAAGCGAATAATAGCCACATATTCTGCTTTTGCAGGAATTTTCATTTCTATCGTTTCAAATTTCTCCATCATCCCTAGTCACCTTCTTTCTACTTTTTCAAAATCGGAATTCAAATTTAATATTTCTGTTAACCCTGTAATATCAAATAATCTTTTTAGTCTTTTAGATACACCAATAAACTCTAGTTTTCCATCATTTTTCTTAATTGCTTTTAATAGAGCTATAAAAACGCCTAACCCTGTACTATCCATATAATCTACCTTATTAAAATCTACTACTATATAAACCTCTTTCTCACTTGCAATAGGCATTACCTTATTTTTTAAATCTGATGCCGTATACGCATCAATCTCACCATTAAGTTGTACTGTATAACCTAAATCATTTTGCAAAATATTTATTGCCAAATTCATCATTTCCGCCCCCTTATCTCAAACTACTACTATTTAATTACCCATAAAAATTAGTTTTAAACATATTTTTTCATTTTAATTACAAAAAAATTTTCTACACCTTTCTCAGCTTAACACTAAAAAAATACTACCAAATGTTTAAACCTTATAAATTTGTGTATGTATAATGTATAAACATTATTTTTAGGGGGATCTATCTATGGAAGAGCACAACTTTAAAAAGGGAGATTTTGTTCAATTTTCTTATCGACACGATCATGCTACAAAATTAATTGGTTCCATTATTAATATACTAACGAATACAATTGTAGTTGATATAGGTAATAGCGAGGACTTATCTCATATAGAACCAAGGCAGGTCGTAAGAATAAATAATTGTAAAAAAGTAACGATAGCTTAATATGTAATCTCAATCAGTGGGGCCATCCTCACTGATTCCTATGTAAAATACATTAAAAAAGCATCCAAATTATTTTAATTGGATGCTTTTTTATGTATTTTTATCAGTTTATTAACTTTATAGCTACATATAATAAACTTAAGATTACTATTCATTATCATACTTACGCTTTCCGTAGCATTCTAGAAAAGAATGTAACGATTAAAATAAAGACGATTGCACCTAATAAAGCTGGAAGAATAAAGATGCCTCCCCATTCAGGGCCCCAGTGACCAAATAAGGCACTACCTACCCAAGATCCGATTAATCCAGCAATAACATTACCAACTATACCTAAAGGAAAGTCTTTTCCTGTAATCATTCCAGCTAACATACCAATAAGTCCACCTACAATACACGTAATAATAAGTCCCACAATTAGACCTCCTATATATTTTTATAATGGATTTATCAAGCTTTGGCGTTTAACCAAAGCTTGATAAACATGTATTATTCTTTGTTATCCAATCCATCACTTATCTTTTGTTTCACTTTTCCGACTTTTTCTTTTACAGTTCCCTTCGTCTTCTCCCACTTCCCTTCATTTTTCAACTCTCTATCTTCTGTAACTTCACCAATTCCTTCTTTTACTTGCCCCTTTTTCTTTTCAACTTTACCAGTAATTTGTTCTTTTAGCCCGCTCTCACTCATATTTCCAATCTCCTTTTCGTAATAGATTTGTAGATTTAAAGAGTATGAATTTAAATAGAATACGTGCATCTTCTTTCTTGTAACCATTCACCGACTCTTTCTAAATCCTTAACGAATAACAAGATTTTCCCTTCATCCAGTTTTTCTTCATAAAAGTTAGCTTCTTCCTCATTAAGTCCTAATTCTTGCATCTTATTTCTTAACTGATCTCCTGTTTTTTGAAAAACATTAATAATACTTGTCCCAAGTCCCTCTTCTTTTATTCCAATTGTATTCACGTCTGCATTGTCTGCGATTCTATCTGTCCTTTCTTTCTCATGTGTTAATACGTAAATATCTTTTTGGTCGATTCCTTTCTTCACTAGATCATTCGCCGCATTCATGACCTCTTTCTCCGTAATAAATTCATATACAAAAGGTTTACTATACTTCGTTTCCATCTTTAACTTCCTCCTCTAAAATGAATTATTTGTTATATTATATGTAATACACCCATTTTCGAAATGTTAAACATAAAATATGAAAAAAATTATGTGAATTTTGATTTTGATAGAGAATGAACCGCATATTTTTCATATATACGCTTCATATTATTCATACGAACATCATTAAAACTAGTAAACATGTCTCCCTATGATTTACAAAATTATCTCCTTACAATAACTACCTAAAATAACAGAAAATTGTTATAATTAAGCGTAAGGAGGGATACTATGAAAAAAATCATATCTATATGCGCTCTAAGTGTTCTATCTTTCACTTTAATAGGTTGTACAAGCACTTCTACTACAAACAATACTCCAACAACTAAGCAAGAAAATACGAAAAATACCATTCAATTAAACTCTGCAGACATTACCAACATTGAGATGCTTAGTACAACAAGTAATACTAGTTCCAAATCTCAAACAGATAACGAGGAAATGATACAATCAATCGCTTCAGCAGTCCAAAACGGAACACCAAAAACAATCACAATAGATCAAAAAAAGAGAGAATCTGCACATTCTACTATTACCGTTACATATAAAGATGACGCAAAAGAAGAGTTTCTTGTATGGGTTGATAATAAGGAGAAAATTACGATTGCTAAAGATGAGAAGAAAGATAAAGTAGAAGCTGTGACGGTGAATATTAAAGGCGCTAAGATAATGAAGGATTTTTTTAAAAATGATAAAACATAAAAGAATCCCCATCAACTTAAGGATTCAAAATTAGCACAAAATTTTGTTCAGAAACACTATAAAATTTCAGCCTAATAGGTAAGTGGCGAGACCGTATATTATTAAACTTAAAATGTTCCAAGTCGAAGGAAGACACCTTATAAGGTGTCTTTTCTTCATGAAAAAATCCCCGTGCTCAACAAAAAATACAATAAGCTGCCCATATGGACAGCTTATTGTATTTTTGCTTAGCGTGGTTTTTTTGATGCATGTTGATCGTTTTTATCGTTTTGGAGTAACTCGTCCTTGTTAGCTTGATGGATATGGGGTATTTGCATTTCTTATCTTGATGGCAATGTAAAAATATCCCTAATATAAAAATACTTTGTCTTTACAAATAATACTCAAACATTTTTGCAACCTTTTCTTTCATTTTTTCTTTTATAGATAATTGATTGACGTCAGAGGATGTTACTTGCTTTGAATTTTGTAAGTCTGCATTAATCACTGGTTTTATTCTCGAAATATAGATAGGGTCATGAATATAACAGTTCATTTCTTCATTTAAATGAAACGAGCGTGAATCAAAATTCACGGTCCCAACCATCAATACTTTTTCATCAATCAAAAATACTTTACCGTGTAACACCCCATTTTTATAACCATATACTTCCATCCCCTGTTTTAATGCTTTTCGGATATATGGATATGCTGCTTCTTTAACTAATAGTGCATCCGAATGAGGTGAGAATAGAATTTTGACACTGACTCCCCTCTTTCTTGCATCTACTAATGCGTTCCAAATAGTTCTGTCTTTTGGTATAAAATAAGGTGTTAATATAATGATGGATTCTTTTGCTTGTTGAAACAGCATTGCATAATCTTGCCCAAGTTTTTCTCCACTATAATATGCAGTAAATCGTTGCGAGGTTGCTCCCTTTTCCTTTAACGCATTGTGTATCGGAATCGGTTTCTCTGAGTTTTTATTCCAGTCTAATACAAATTGGTGTTCTAAATCTTGAACTCCTTCTCCTCGTATTTGAAGATGATAATCTCTCCAATAACCAAGTTTTTCTTTTTCTCCCAAATACTTCTTTCCGATGTTGAATCCGCCAATGTAACCAACCTTTCCATCAATAACTGAAATACGACGATGATTCCGATGATCCAAAGAAGAAAAAAGATAAGGGAAAACAGGTTTATTGTAATATGTAAAATGAACTCCTTTTTTAACTAATAATTCTCTTTCCTTTTTCTTTAGTAAAATTCCACCTAACCTGTCCACTGCATAGTATACTTCTACACCTTCCTGACTTTTTTTTCGCAATAGCTCTAGAAACTGATGACTTACTTTATCATCAGCAATAGAAAAAAAGTTAATATGCACGTAATGCTTTGCTTTCTCTATATCTGAGAATAATTGATTGTTTAACTGTTTCCCATCTGTATACATAGTAATATCACTTTGACGCATAGGGTATTGACTAGAATTCTGGCTAAATACCCCATTTTTTTCGGCTATTGTTCTGTCAATTTCCCCCCAACCAAACAGAACTAAACATCCACCGATAAATAAAAAGAGGAATACTCGGAAAATTCTTCCTATCTTTTTCAGCATATTTAATCTCCTTTATATATTATCGTTTTATTTCTGTTAGTTTTTGTTATTGGGACAAAACTATTCCATACATCTATTAGCTAAAAATTCTCCTTTGAATGATTAACTATAAAATTTCTCATTCGCACATCCCTAAAATTGGAAATCGTATTATGATAACAAAATAGGCATTCTATATTTTGAAGTACATTTACAAGGAGGAATACTACATGACAGTAAGTACTAAACTTAAACAAACTATCGCTGGATTAAAGGGTGCTCAAGCATGCCTAGAAGGATTTGTTCTTGATACTGATAACAAGCAAGCAAAACAATTATATAAAGGTGCAGCACAACAAACTCAAGAAATTATTGAATCTTTAAATCCTCGTCTTCAACAAATTGAACATGAAGAGCCTCAGTACAAGTAATAACATAATACCTTTCACATAGAATATCGTCCCCATGGAAGAGTGCCCAGCTTAAATAACGATTATCATAATGCTGATTACGATTAAAGGGTATCGCCATATGCCCATCAACTTAAGAAACGGAATACACAATCTGCGTATGCTTTTATGAAACGACTCGTTCAAACTTTTGGAGAACCAACGGTTCTGACAACAGATAAGGCCCTTTCTTTACTTTGTTCACTCAAAAAATTAAAGGTGAATGACTTTTATAAAAGTACTACTCATTCTACAATCAAACATTTCAATAATTACATAGAACAAGATCATCGCTATGTAAAGCGCCGGTTTGCTAAATCCTCAGGGTTCTAACACTTCGCATAAATCTGTCCTTATAGGTCAAAATATGTAAGGTATTGTGCTGGAATGCACTTGCCTATTCTAAATAAGGAGTGAGATGAGTGGCTGATAAAAACGAACGTAACCGTGTTGATAATGATACTGGCGAAGCGGTAGGAACTGGTGTCGGTGCTGTCGCTGGAGCTGCTTTGGGTTCTGTTCTTGGTCCACTTGGTACCGTTGCAGGAGCTGTTGCAGGAGGAGCGATGGGTAACAAAGTCGGCGAAGGTGCCGATGAGGCTAATGACAGTGTTGCGAACCGAGAAGATTAGACTTTAACCAAAGTGACACTAAATGAATTGGATTCCCAAAAAGGGAGTCCTTTTTTTTATTAAGTTAATTCAGCTTTTTTAGGTAAATTCCCAGTAAGATTTTGAATCAATTCACTTAAAGTAACGTGTGCGTTAGTTCAACAAGCTATAAGCAGCAATCATAATCATTTTCTTAGTCTTCCGCAATCGGGCGCTATTGCTGAATAAACCTTAGATTATCAATCGACTTTATTGTTATATTTTTGAGTACAGTGAAGTATCTTATATCGGAAATTAAACAACTATATTTTAACCCCGTCCTAAATTTAGAACGGGGTTATGCTTGTTTTAGCTTTTCAAATTTAATAGCACCACCTAAATGGAAGTTTTATCTCGAAACGAAGAGGTAACTCCAATTCTAAAAGAAGGGCCTGAAGTGTTTTGGAGTTTGTAGAGTTGATAGATGCTTTAAAATATGTTTCACCAAGTCGTGATAAACCTTTTAAAGCTTATAAGCATATTACTGAAAATTGGGATGATAACTGGGATAGTGTAAATTCACAGTGGAAAAATATAATTGGATGATTATCAATTTCTAGTGTCCAAGGTGAAGCATTCAAGGAAGTTACTAGTACCATAGAAGGTTTCTTTAAGGAACAGGAATGACTTAATAGTCATTCCTGTTTGTTTTTTTGCGGTATCAAGTTAAGAAGCACATTCTTCCCCAAAAATCATAAAAATGAACTTCGGTGCTATAAAAAAATTCCATTTAGGGGGTACTTTAAAATCTTAGCTTGATGGCAATGGGGTACCGCCACATCGCTATCAAGCTAACAAAATAAAATACCCCTTAAAATGAAAAAATACGCTTTCTTTCTGTAGACTTATAGGAAAGGATGGCGTTTTTTTTACACTTGGGGGTAAAGCAAATTCTTAAGTTGATGGGCATGGGGTCACCATATCAAAAAAAGAAAATTGTACGTTTAGACATAATTTAGACACATTTTATCCGGTTCCCTGTACGTTAAGGAATTAGTTTGTATATTTGAGGAGATGTACGAGACAGATGTGAATTTAGGGGAATCCAATATTTTCTATTCAAATATGATAGAATGGAAATATATACAAAATGGAGGAAAAACAAATGAACTCAAACACAAAACAGTTTATTAATGATATCCAGCAAAGAAAGAACAATTATTTAGAAAATGTATTAATAGCAATACAACACCCTAAAAAAGAACAATCTGAACAGGTCATTCAAAATATAGTAGAGAAGATGGATATGATGATTAGTCTAGTTACTACGTACATGAGGATTGAATCAGGATCTACGGAAGAATTAACAGAACTTCAGAAAGAAATTATTCATGCTCAAGCATATATTCAAAAACGAAAACTTGAAGAAACACAGAGATAAAACCCTGTGTTTTTATTGGGTCGTCTATGACGCCAATCTGTTATAAATTAAATTAGATGTAATTTAATTATTGTTTTGGCATAATCCATACAATTTGTTGAATGCGTACAATATATGGCACCGTATCTTCAATGAGTAAATGATCTGGTTTCACATCTTTTAACTTTCCTCTTACATTACCTCTTACAGTTTCAATAACCACCTGTTTACCAATTACTGATTGTAATGTCTGATATACGTAGGGATTGGGTGCACTTACCATATGTTGTTCACTCAAGTCATTTCCTTCCGAATAACTCATTCTATAAGACTCCTTTCTAACTTGCATTCTTTCTCCCAATATATGATATAAATCTTATAAATATGCTAGAAGGATAATTCATTATAGGAATGGAAATAACATTTTAATAAGGTACGGTTTCTATTTCTAAATTGCTAAAAAATTATTTATATAAAGTTACTTTTACTAGTTAATAGGTGATGATATATGGATATTTTGAATGTACATTCAGGTTGTTCTTTTCAAGATATGTGTCATTTTAAATACGCCCTTTGTTAGCATACTGCTCATACTTTTTCTGAGATTCTTTCGTAATACGTGCGTTAAGTAAAATTGCTAACAATAAAAACACTCCATATTTTCCTCCTGTAGCTCCTATGATAATCACACTACTACAAACAAGTATAATTAATAGGATAAACGAAACTAAATAAATACGATCATAATTCTTTGACATCTTCTCGTATTTTATGCGTTCTTTCCTTGCATCCATCTAAATTCCTCCTTTACATTATCCATTTCACTCTCAAATAAATCTTGCCCTTAAAAAGGCAACAATCTATCGTTTCAAATAATCAGTTTGTTTTTTTATCAACTAATGTATATAACGTAAAAAGAAATCCTACCAATATTAAGCTTTCCACCATGATAATCCCGACCCTCTCCTTCCTTTTAACCCCAACACATCAGATAAAAGTTATGTATATCCCATATTAGCTGTAGCAAACAAACAGGATCTTCCCTCCTCTTAAAGGTTGATCCTTTTCTTCTTTCATTCAACTATTTTTAGCTATTCTTGATTAATTAGAATAACAGCTGGTCCATCTACACGAATTCCACCAACTTCAATTTTTTCATAAGACTCAACTGTAATAGAAATGACGCCTTCTCGCTTCTTTAATTCATTACTTAATTCTTTTGTTAACATTTTTTTCATTTGTGCACTCCTTCTTACTGCTTAATTTACTATTGTTATGTAAATGAAATTAAAAATGGTTTCCTGGTCTAGAAACCATTTTTGTAGTTGACCATATGGTGTTACCAGTTCGTTTATTAATTTTACGTAAAGAAGATAAATAATTATTATTCACTGTCTCAGTAGATGTAAGGAACTCTTAAAGATAGCAGTGAGATTGATTGTTTTTTCTTCTAGAAATAATGACTTAGATAGTATATTACCTAAAACAATGAAAGCCCTACCTCTCTTTCATCCTTACGGCTCCTTGTCCGTGCCAGTGTGAATCAGGATTGCAAAATCAAGTGACTATTTAATCGAGTTATTTGATGAAACTTCGAACGTTCGTAAAAGAAATTTAAAAATAAAAATGGATTAGATTGAAGTAATAACAAAAGAGGTTCCTACTCTAAAAGTGAGTTAAAGAAGTTGAATGTCTTTGAAATGATTTACTTTTAATAATCATCATATTCCCGAAAAATTCAGGATATTTTCGGGGGATGTAATACATTATCTATAATGAATCTTAACAGAAACTTTTTATTTGATTTTCAGTGATTCCTTTAATTAATCCTAGTTCACTAATCAAAAATTCATGTGCGTTATCCAACATTTTTTTTTCGCTTGTATTAAGTGCCTTTTCTTTCTTCATACGCATTAAATCACGTACAACTTCAGCACCTTCTTGTATTTCACCCGTTTTTATTTTGTCCGTGTTCACTTTATACCTTTGTTTCCACGGCAATAATTTATCTGATTCTCCATGCTGAAAAATTTGTATAATGTGTTTTAATGCAAGTATATCAGTAACTGGGCGTATACTCGAACTTAATATTTTCCCCATAGGAATCATGACTTGCATATTACTGATCGACATTTTTATAACATAATACTGTTGTTTTTTTCCTGAGAATTCTTTTTCTTCTATGGCTTCAATTATACCTGCTCCGTGCATTGGATAAACAATGTTATCGCCAATTTGAAACATATAATCCACCTCCATATATGGTAACTTTCTTAACCTTAACATATATGTTATTTTTTATCAAACTTTTTATAATATCATAAAATCATTTTTATCGTCAACTACTTTTTTAAAAAAAATTAAATTCAGTAAAAAACACCCCAAAAACAATAGGGGGTGTTTCAGATTTCCCATAAAGGGCAGGGGAATTACCCCGCTTATATTCTGAAATCTCCACTCATTAACGTAGATCAGCTTTCCCTTGAAAACGACCAAATCGATCCCGTATTTTTTTCAATCTTGTGTGGTATTCCAAAATCTCAATTCTTGCTTTTTCAGCTAAAGGTGCAATTGGTCGTAAGTCTTTTAACCCCCAATAATCAACCACTACATCAAGTACTTGATCAAAATATTGTAGTGGTCCATAATTCGCTTCTTTTGCAATCACAGCCATCCTATTTTCAAAATCAGGCATGACGGCACCTGGCATTTTAAAATTCTTAATCACATTGGCAATATGATAGCAATAATTGGGTTCCAATTCCAAATGTATTCGAATCACGTCTCGATAAAACGCATAATGAAGAGTTTCATCTTTTGCAAGACGGCGTAATAATGTAGCAAGATCTGGATCATGCTTACTTGCAACCTTAGCAACATTATTGTAAAACACCATCGTTGCAAGCTCTTGTAGCGTCGTATACGTCATGGCTTCGATTGGTGTATGAAAATCTGGCTCAAATCCACCCTCAACGACTGACTTTCTTAATTCATGTATTCGTTTAGGATTCACACTTCGAGTGAGTAGTAAATATGTCTCCAATAAATTCGAATGTTGATCCTCTTCTGAAGTCCATGTGTGAATAAAGTCCGTAATAACAGAAAGGGATCCTTTAAAAGTTGCAGATAAATACGTTGTAAACCATGGTAAATTCACTTCTGTTAATAAAGCTGTTTCAATGGCTGTAATTACACCAGAAGGAAGAGTAACTTGACTTTCATCCCAAGGAACTCTTTTAAAGTCCATTCCCTTATCCCATGGTAAAAACTCATGATAACCCCAGTCTATCTTCTGCGCTCTTATTTTATGTTGTTCATACAGTTCTTTTAAACGTGGTTCTAATCGGAAATCTAAATCATTTGTTAGCATCTATAAGTGCCCCCTTTTCTTATCATATAAATAGTCATTCTATTTTTACTCTTAAAATTTTCTACAAATAAATATTACGTTCCTTTTTTAAAGTCAAACATAATAAATTTGTAACAAAATTCTTTAAGAGCGCTTTATTTCTATATGATTTTTTCATATCAAAAGGGTTTTGAGGCATACGATATGTTGCTTATTAGCCTAAATAAAAAAACTATCCTCAGTAAATAGAGAATAACATTCATGGATGAAGATACTCGTCATGTTGTAAATCTTGGTGATTGTAAAAAGATGCATGCCCATAATGAATCGTTTTATAATAAAGATTGATAAACAATTAATCTTTCATGCATTTTCGCTACTTTCTAATTTTGTTATTTTTAGTAAAAACTGAAAAGAGTAATGATATTTTGTACACACTAACAACTTATTTAGATGTAAAATCCAAGATGTTAGATTAACCGCTTGAAAAATATATACAGTTGATGAGATAGCCCTAACAAGATCACTGTACATTGGCTATGATGGGGTTATTTACACGGTTAGACCGTGCACAAAGGGAAGAGGAGGCGATAAATATGCAGTCAACGGAAGCGCATATGAAGGAAAAACAGCGTAGAGAAAAAATAGAAATAATATTTAGTCACAGGGTAAAAGGAGAAAGTTATTTTCACGGTTCCTCCTATCGATGGAAAAACATTGTATACCAAAATTATAATAGGATACAACAAAAAGAGTTGAAAATTGAACAACTCATTTTAAAAATGGAAAAAGAAGGGATTCATTTTACGCAGCACCGTTCACTCATACACTATCCCGTCATTGATTTTGTAAAATATATAGCTAAGGTTTATAAGGAAACCCTCGAACTACAATAATCATGATTATATGTTCAAAATAAATAATCATATTCAAAGGAAACCTTTATAAAAAGTTTATTTTCGAAACTTTGTTAACAAAAAGCTCAAAACTCATTATAATATTCTTTTTATTCTCAATACTCTTCACCTTTGTTATAATAACCATAACGTATTTTAGTCGTTTGTATATCTTCAGATTTTGTGAATTTTATTACACAAAAAGACAACTCTTAATTAGAGTTGTCTTTTATTTTTTCTCGATATACATAATACTATTCTGGTGCAAAAACTCCAAGATTCTTACAACCAGATAAAAAGTAGGATTTCTCATAGGGGTCACCATATCAAAAAAAGAAAATTGTACGTTTAGACACAATTTTAGATAATCCCCCTGTACGTTAAGTTGTGGCAACCGAGATATGATAAAATGTTTAATCAAAAATGTAGAGGATTTACAATATGAGAAGTGTGCCATTAAAGGAGAGTGTATACGATGAATATCGTCAATATAAAATTGAACCCTCAACTGAGGAGACCATGATATTTCTAACCTTCAACCCATGTCACTTTCCTCTCTCCACTTTTTTAATTTCTTATTAAATAATTTGATAATAACTCCATAAACTAAACGTACTTGTATCTCATAGGAGTGTATTATTCGTGAAAAAAAATTGGATAGTCCTCATTCTTTTAATCATTTCCTTTTGTTCCACACAAACACCCATATATGCTTTTACAGATAGTCGTAAGGCATATGAAAAAACAGGGAAGGTAATTTGGGAAGTAAACACAAAGGAAAAAATAGTTGCAATAACATTTGATGATGGGCCTCATCCTATTTTCACCCCTCAAATACTTGATATTTTAGCTAAATACAATGCGAAAGCAACCTTTTTCGTAGCAGGTAATAAAGTTAAAAGGTTTCCTGCTATTTTAAAAAGGCAAGTAAAAGAAGGACACGAAATTGCTAATCATACTTATAATCATATTTATGACAAAAATATTACCGCCGCTAAATTAACTGCCGAATTAGATCAAACGGATAAAATTATCAAGCAAATCACTGGCTATAAACCAACTCTCTATCGTCCAGTTGGAGGCCTTCACAATGATTTAATTATTAATACAGCTATACAGAATGGGAAACTTGTTATTCTATGGTCATGGCATCAGGATCCTCAGGATTGGAGAAATCCAGCAGCTAGCAAAATTTCTAGATATATAACAAAAGGGGTTAAACCCGGAAATATCATTCTACTCCATGATTGGAATGGGAGCGAATTTTCTCAGACATCTCAGACAGTTGAAGCATTAGAACGTATCATGAGATATTTATACAGAAACGATTATGAATGTGTAACAGTATCTGAAATGCTCTATCGTTCCATAAAAATAATTCCCTCCCCCTTTGATCCTTTTTATCAGTGAATCTAGGCTTATTTACGGAAATTTATGAGAATTTTCTAGAGGGGGTATCGCCACATGCCCATCAAGCTAAGAAAACAAGTCACCCCCAAAACGATAAATAAGCTTTTTCATTACAGGAAAGCCTAAAAATTTCGTTCTGATGGTGTAATAAAACCTTAGCTTGATAGCGATGTGACGGTACCCCTATAGGTAGTTACTTTGAGAAGTCAGCTCATTTTTTTCGTTTTAGGGCGTTTATTTTTCTTAAGTTGATGGGCATGTATGGTGACCCCTTATAGTACGATAGGGCACGTTAATCGAGGATGAAGGCATGAAGGCTAACGACTCTGATTTTTTTTAAATATCCCTAATAAAAAAATTGGATGTAAATACCAAATGGCTAAGTAAAGCCTTTTTAGAAACAAGCACCAAATCAAGCGCATATTTTCACTCACACAGGTAACATTAGTACTTGTAAGATCCAAACACATCCCTTAGGAGGTTTTCATCATGGGCTTTTTTGATTTATTTAACGAAGAAGGAACTCAAAAGGAAACTCGAAAAAAGGTACGTGAAATAGATCGCTCTGCCGATACAGAATTTGCAGCAGAAGACGTACATCTTGATCTTCGTGCTGAAGAATTGGAGATCGACAAACACCGTGTGGAGACTGGTGATGTGACGCTTCATAAGGACATTGTTGAGGAAGAACAATCAGTGAATGTCCCTGTTTTACATGATCAAGTCGTTATTGAACAAAGAGCCGTTGATCACGAACCAACAGATGAACCAATTACAGAAGAAGAAACGATTCACATTCCAGTAACTGCTGAAAAAATTGATGTAGAAAAGCATACGGTCGTCACTGGTGAAGTCTCTGCTCATAAACGTTCGGTTCAAGAAATAGAACAAGTACGCGACGTACTTCGTAAAGAAGTTGCAGATGTTGAATCGCATGGTAATACAGATATTATCAAAGAGGACTAATTGTGCCTACCTACTTAACTTCTAGTTAAGTAGGTTTCTTTCCATCCTCATATATAAAAAAGAACTTCAGGAGGTCCTATGGGAAAGTATATTACTATTGGTGTGATAATCGGTAGCATAATCGGTTGGGTAACAGGTTTTACAATCGTAACAGGACTCGTTATAGGAGCACTCGTAGGCGGTATTAGTTATACAATGAATTCGAGAAGGAACATCGACAAACCGACTAAAAAAACAAATGAAATTAAAGAAAAAACGCTTCAATTACGAGAAGAGCAACTGGAAATAAAAAAAAAACGAGTACAAATAGGGGAGGTAAAGGTTCATAAAGAAGTCGTCGAAGAACAGAAAACGTTCACTGTTCCTATTAAGCGTGAAGTATTAGTAATAGAAGCAGGAAATGAGGAGGAACTTCGAATTCCTCTGAAAGAAGAAGAAATTGAAATAAACAAACACCCCGTGCAAGTAAATAAAGTATTGGTTACAAAACGTCAAATAGAAGAAATAAAACAAATAAAGGAAAAGCTAAAAAAAGAAACAGCACAAGTTTACGTTACAGGTGATGATGCGGATGTCATAAAAAAGCCGCCTTCTGTAACAAAGGACTAAACCATTTCCCGCCTTATTCGGGTAGGATAGGTGAAGGCGCTAACCAATCCCTACTCCTTTTACGTAACCTTCGAGACCACCTTCGCCTCCAACAATCAACAGCGCTGCATTTGATAACACTATTGCAGTCAACTGCATCACAATCGAATGAGGAGGTAACTCATCAAACACAATCGAATGAACTTTTTCATGTTCTAGAGCCTCATCAGCCTACATAAGACCTCAAGATTTTCTGTTTTTTCTCTTTCAAAGAAGTGGTACCGTCTCCCCAATAGGAAGACAAAGATAATTTGTGGTGAAAATTCGCTAAATATCGCTTGATATGAGGTCTCGCCACATCACCATCAAGCTAAAGAGAAATTGTATCCATAAAACGAAAAAACGTTATTCTTTCTGTAGAATCATAGGAAAGGATGGCGTTTTTGATATGAACTTATCTATTTCTAATGAACTAGAATTGTTTTCTAAAGAGTTGCAGCGATATATGTCACCTGATGCTTTAGAGCAATTAGCTAAAAATGTAGGATTTGTGAAACGAAAAAGTAAATACCGCGCACAAGATTTAGTGGCCCTATGTATTTGGTTAAGTCGAAACATAGCCCATACTTCATTGACACAATTATGTAGTCAGTTAGAAGCTAACACAGGCATTTCTATGAGTCCAGAAGGACTCAATCAACGTTTTAATTCCCAGGCTGTTCTGTTTTTACAACAGCTCTTAGCATATTTACTTCACCAACAAGTTGGTTCTTCTAGCAAGATTCCAACTTTGTATACAAACTATTTTCGACGTATTCGTGTATTGGATTCTACACATTTTCAGATTCCAGATAAATTCACTTCTACATATCAAGGTTCAGGTGGTAGTGGTCAAAATGCTGGCGTGAAAATTCAACTAGAGTATGATTTACTAAGTGGTCAGTTTCTACATGTTCATGTAGGATCAGGAAAGCACAATGATAAAACGTATGGTTCTACTTGTTTAACGTCCCTTCAACCGAACGATGTATGTATACGTGATTTAGGATACTTCGATTTAAAAGACTTACATACGATAAAAGAGTGTAATGCTTATTTTATTTCAAGATTAAAGCTCAATACACGTATATATCAGAAGAATAAAGAGCCTGAATACTTTCAAAATGGAACAATAAAAAAGCACTCTGAGTACATCCAATTAGATATGGAGCAATTCATTGACCAATTACAGTCAGGTGAAACATATGAAATTCCTGAGATTTATATTGGAATGTATCAAAAGCTTCCTGCAAGACTAATTTTGTATAAATTAACTGAAACGCAAATGAAACGTAGACAAAAGGATTTAGCATCTAAAGAACACAAAAAGCAAATTACCTATAAAGAACGCAGTAAACTGCTTAGTGCGATTAACTTTTACATTACAAATATCCCTTCGGAATACCTACCAAAAGAACAAGTATACGATTTTTACTCTTTACGGTGGCAAATTGAACTTATCTTTAAAACATGGAAATCATTTTTTCGTATTCATCACTGTAATTCTGTAAAATTAGAACGATTAGAGTGTCATTTATACGGACAGTTAATTAGTATCCTCCTTTGTTCCTCCACTATGTTTCAAATGCGCCAATTACTCCTCACCAAGAAGAAACGAGAGTTGAGTGAATATAAAGCGATTTATATCATCAAAGATTATTTTCCACTTCTTTATCAAGCTTTACAAAAAGACACTCAAGAGATATCAAAGATACTACTTCGTTTGTTCAATCTTCTACAGAAAAATGGGCGAAAATCCCATAGGTATGAGAAGAAAACAGTCTTTGATATATTAGGTGTCGTTTACAATTGTACCATGTCTGATAATCAAGCGGCTTAATTCAAAAAAATGAAACCCGTTAGGGTTTATTTCGTATGCAAATCTTTAAATTCCTTACACATAACCTTTAGAAAAAAGAAACACTCTCTACTATAATTGACGTTGTATGAGCTTAGCTTGATAGCGATGGGGTAGTACCACATCCGCCATCAAGCTAACCAAGTACACCATTTACAAATTCAAAAGAATCCCCCTCAAAGCATCGGCTTTAAGGGGATCCTCTTAGTATTTTCTCTCTTCATACAATCGATTTGCTTTATATGAGAAAAAGAAAAACATACCAATCATAACTGGGATAAATAGCCCTGCAATTCCTCTCATTAATGCAAATGGCGTTTCAAATAAGAATGATCCTAAAAATGCTGCGCCTTGCTTATCCCATAACCCCGGTGTAAAGTACAGTTCTCTTGGATTTATAATCGCTCCTATATTAACCGTATTATTAAACATAAATAGGATTAACAGCGGCAAATAACATATCGCCAATTCTAAAAATGTCTTAGATAGACGCTTGTACTTCCCTGCTCGTGACATTTGATCTGAAAAAATGTCATCTTCACTTTCCTCATCTACCTTTTTAAAATATTGCGTGCCTGACCACCAATTACCGGCTATATGCTTCCAGCCACTATCTTCAAATAACGTACAGTAATTAATAAAATCTTTTCTTCTATTAAATATTCTATGATCTATTTTAATTGTCGCATCTTCCGGTTCTGCGATTCTAAATTTATAACCGAATGTATTACTTTTTAGTTGATGGCCTTTCCAAGCCATCTCTTCTAACCATTTTTCCTCTTTCTCAAAGTCTAAAAAGAATTTCAATCTCCACATCTTCGCTTCCCCCTAACTATACATTTAATAAGCTTTTTGTAACCCCAATAATGTGCTGCATTCTCATAAAGTCTAAATGTAATACTTCTTTCCCGCGTTCAGTAATGACATACACTTTTCTTCGTTTATCTTCACTTTTTACGGATTCTATTAATTGTTGCTTTAATAAATTTTCAACCGCACCATATAATGTACCCGCCGCGATTTTCACTTGATGATTACTCAGTTCCTCCACCTTTTGCATAATTAAATATCCGTGTGCTGGCTCTAATAAAGCTAAAAGAACGTAATACGTTGTTTCCGTTAATGGTAAATTTTTATCTCTATTCATAAAGACCTCCAGTGTAACGATAAATATATAGCCAAACTATATAGTTCAACTGTATAGTTTCATTTTATACAGTTAGACTGTATATGTCAAATGTAGGTAAGTTATTTGATCCACAATAAATAAAAAACGCTACCTTTTTAAAAGATAGCGTTTTTAGTATTACCCCTGCTTATTCTTCGCCTTCATTTGCTCTTCATAAACAAACTTCACTGTCATAAAATCGTTAGGAAAATCTTTCAATGCCTTCTTCATCACATTTAATTCTTCTTGTGATTTGATTTCTACTCCATTTAAGAAGTCAAATGCTTTTGATTGCTCCTCAGCAACAAAGTTTTGCGTCATATAGTCATCTTGGAAGTCTTGCTTCGCCTTTTCTTTCACTTTATTCATTGCCTCTGTTTTATTTATACTTTTCACAGGATTTGCGAATGCATCCGTAGGCTGTTCTGTTTTAGGCTCTTCTTTCGTTTCCGGCTGTGGAGTTGGTGCTGGTTGCTCTGGTTGTTGTTTTGGCTGTTCTTGTTGAACTGGCTGCTGCGCTACTTGTTGCTCTTTTTTCGCTAATTCATCTTTTAACTTCTTAACTTGTGCATCAAGAGATTTATTTTCAGTTTCTAATGCACTCTTATCACCTTTTAACTTTTGCGTTTCTTCAAAATGCTCATCTACTAATTTATTATATTCTTTCTCAGTGTACATTCTTTCACTAGTTGATGCCGTCTTCCCTTTCGTAACAACTACATTAATAATTACAATTAAAACTACGATTCCTATTAACACAGCAAAAATCTTCTTTTTGCCCATTACTAATCCTCCAAAATGTAAAATTTTCAAAGTTATCATAACAGATGCAATTATGTTCCTTTGTCATATTATGTCGAATAAAAATAATAAAAAAGCATCTGAAATAGATGCTTTTTTCACTATCAATACATAAACGTAATCGTCACTAAAGAATATCCTTCTTTCGCATTATACGGCTCAGCTTTATAAGAAACACGGTTCGCTCCTTGCGGATAACCGATTTCTCCAATTACTTTTTTCACATCTTGCAATGCGCCATCCATTGATTGTTTATAAAGAATTTCAATCTTTGCTGACTTTGTGCTATAACGTTGCTGCATTTTATTTTTGAATTCATTATAGTTATTTGCGATATATTCATTTCCTAAATAATTTAACTTTGTATCTTTTAATATTTGCTGATATGCAGGTGTTTTCGTACCACCTGTCGCAATTTTATTTGTTAATGTACTATAATAGTTTGTAGTAGCCTGCGGATAGTCCACGCGGTTCCACTCATGATTTCTTGCGATTTGCTCATCTGATAAGTTGAAATATGAATACGTTACGCGGCCTTGTACATCTGGCACTGGATCATCAAATGTTGTATCAAGATGGTACCATTTGTTATCGATTTTCACTAAATTCCAAGCATGAGGCTGACCGTCTCCAGTTCCTACTACAAAATGATTCTCAATTCCAGCTTCTTTTAATAATTGATAGGTTAATAGTGTGTAACCTTGGCAAACGGCAGAACGATTCGCGAGTGCCTCATATGCTGTATACGCTTTATAAGACGTATCGTAAGAAACATGTTTTACAACATAATCATGAATCGCCTTCACTTTTTCATGATCATCCATCCCGACTTGAATAATAGAAGAAACGATCGCTTTCGCTTGTTTCATCACATATTCTGTTTGTTCTTTCGTTTCACGATATGTAATATTTAGCGTAAACGTATAATTCCCTGGCGATCCAGATAGTGAGTATGAAACATTCGATCTATTATAATTTGTATACTCATTTTTACTTGCGACTTCTTTATATGCGGTGAAAAGTGTATTCATCACTTCTTTTGTATTACTGTTTTTCGTTTTATATGGAAGTGTAATATTCGTTTCATACGTATTAATACGCGTTTGTACTTCATTTTTGAATGCTGCTAATAATGCCGCATCTCCTGTATCTTGCACCGCAACCTCAGGCTTTTTATATTTCAATGCATTATATAAAAACTGTGCATACTGTTCACGCGTTACCGTTTTAGCTGGTTCAAATTTCCCGTCTCCTGTACCAGATGCAATCCCGTTTGACTGCACCGCACTAATCGCATTTTCTGCCCAAAATCCATTTGGAACATCATTAAATGTATGTTTTTGTTTAGCTGAAACTTGGAACGCATTTTTAATAATTTGCGCCATTTCTGCGCGGCTAACAGAATCTTTCGGTCTAAAACCGCCATTTCCATCACCTTTAAAAATCCCCAATTTCGTTAACGTTAAAACCTCTTCCGGAAACATTGTAGAACCTGAGCGAATATCTCCATACGGATTATTTAAAGTAGACCCATCTTGTAATACATAACGAGCACCATGATTACTAAACGTACCGCCTTGCTTATTCGGTACTAACACACGATAAATTAAAGCTGCAACTTGCTCCCTCGTCGCAACATCACCAAAACCAAACTTTCCATTTCCATAGCCTGAAATAATATTTTTGCTCGCTAAGTCTTTAATCGCAGGATAGGACCAGTGCGATGTTGGTACATCAGAAAAAACGCCCGCTTCAGCAGCTTTCACATCACTGCCATTTGTATATAATAAAGCACCTCCAATAAGTGATAATGATGTAATTGATTTTAATAGTTTTATGTACATAATGCATTCTCCCAATACGTCTTCTATTTTTGTTATTTTTTGTCGAAAAATCTAAAAGAATATGACAAAACACATTATACAATTAAAACTTTTCGGAGGATATACTGAATTTCAAAATATGCAAAAATTCATATCACTATAGGGATTCATACTGATATTATGCTATTTTACTTGCGAATATATAAAGTGAAACTTTAATCAGTGGGGGTTTTGTTCATCCCCCACTGATTATTAGCCTTCACCAATCAGGCGTTTACGGGCAGTTGATCTCCCACCTAACTTCTTTGCTCCAGCCGCATTTTAAGGTGGGAGTTTTACTGCCCGTTAATGCGGGATAAATAAAAAGAAAAACACTAATGTAACATTGTAAATATACATATCGCTTTTTGAGCTTTTATTTCGCTAAAATGTAGCCTAAAAAACAATGCTATCTCCATTAAAATCACAATATAATCCTGAGAACATACCTTTTAACATGATTCATTGTAATTAACTTAACTTTTTATTTGCTAAGAAACTTTGCAACAGAACCTAGTAAAGTCTCAAAAAACAACTTATTATCAATCAATATTTAGTAAAAATATATTAATTCTTTAGAATTCCTTTAATTTTCATTATTCTTTGTTTAAGGTTATCCTTTATATTTATAATGTGTTTATTTGAATTTATCATATTGAGGCAGAGTTTCACATGACTATAAGCAATTCGAAAAATGGAAAAAACAAGGTCCCCATTAGATTAATTATACTGTTTTTTTGCGTCTTTTATCTATTTATGTTAATTACTATGCAGCTAAGAAAAGTACATTTCATTGATGGATATACATATAAGAATGTAGTTAAAAAACGAGAGAATGCGACAATTAATATTACAGTTCTGTGCGGGAAAACTTGGGTAAATTCAAAGGCATTAATACGACAATTGATTGGGATCGTAATTACGGAAATGGTAACATATGAAAACGATGGAGAGAGGAAATAAAATGAATTTAGTGAACTTACGTCCTAAACAGCGGTCTAAGTATCGCATTCTACTAGGGACATGGTATTACTCTACAAAGAGGTACATTCAGTGGTTAGCAGATGGAAAAACATATGCAAAAACGTTTCAACAAGAAAAGTTACCCTATACAGCGATTCAGCATCGAACGATACTACTTCGTAAGCTCAAAGATGTAGATATGTGGTATCAACAGAATAAAGTTGTTAATTTGAAGATTGCTATTAAACAACTAAATGGTATCGTCATTAGACCGGGAGAAACATTCTCTTACTGGCGTTTAATAGGTAAGCCTACGAGGAGAAAAGGGTATGTAGAGGGCATGATACTACACTATGGATCTTTTCAAGCAGGCATTGGAGGAGGGCTTTGTCAGCTTTCAAATTTAATATATTGGATGACCTTACATACACCATTGACAGTAACAGAGCGATATCGTCATAGTTTTGATGTCTTTCCTGATTCCAAGCGGACCCAACCATTTGGAAGTGGAGCGACTTGTTCTTATAATTATTTGGATTTACAAATCAAAAATGAAACGGACCAATCGTATCAACTTCACCTTTATATTACAGATAAGCATTTAGTCGGTGAGTGGAGAATTGCCCATCCGCAGCTTTATCAATATGAAGTATATGAAAAAGAACACTCAATCCAATCTGCATACTGGGGTGGTTATATACGACATAATGTTATTCAACGTAAAGTATATACTCAACAGAAACAGTTTATAGAAGACCAATATGTAACGGAGAATCACGCTATAATGATGTACGAACCACTATTAGCTTATAATAATGAGGAGGGTGAGTGAAGGTAACATTGGTGTATCAAGTATTTTTGTCTAGTAACACACTACATGCCTCTCTTCATATAATTAATAGGCACAACCCTTTTTGCAACATAACTTTTTCTTGTTAAAAAACTTTGTAACAGAACCTCTTTTTAGGTTCTAGTGTGAAAATAAAGGGATGTGATAATTAATTTTTTCTGTACATCATAAAAAATCAATTATACTTATCATTTCTTACAATCAAATCTGATAAGTATTTTGTAATTTAATAAAAATTTCGTATGAGAATGTATTTTTGCTCATGCATTTCAATTAATTTGAATCATGCTACATTGTAATTTGCTGATTTATTTCTACTTTTAAAACTAAAGCGACATGCTACATAAATCTATTTTGATTTCTCGATATATAAATCGCTGCTATGCAGAATATAACAGGACCGCTACTGACTTTCTCCCTTTGTTTTATACCTCTCATGTGGAAGGAAAAGGAAATCATCTAACGATATCATTTCTCGTTTTTATTGAAAATGAATTTTATATCTTCCTTTCCAATGAACTGGTTCCTAAACTAAACTGCCACGTTTCTAGAATAAGAAAAGAGCTGTCCATAAGTCAGTTTCACCAACTTATGGACAGCTCTCATAGTTTCACCTTATTCTATCGATGAATCCAAACTGCACCTGCAGATTTGTCTTCAGCTTGACCTACTACCTCAAACTTCAATCCTAGTTTCGGCAACTTACGTCCTGCATCTGGAATAGCGCTGTTGATGTACTGCTTAGAGTCATCAAATTTTGCAACGCCTGGTAATCCTTTATAGTCAAAGATACCGCGAGTTGGCGAATCTACTCTCCATGCTGGCGTTTGATCAAATGAGAATGCCGCATCGGCAATTTGATAACGCGTACTGCTCTTCACAGTCGGTTGTCCGTTTAATGTACCTACGATTGCCTCTGGATGAGAATCTACTACTCCTAAGAATCCTTCACCTGGATGAACACCTACCCAGTTATCTGTAAAGCTTTGATCCGCATACCATACAACCATTCCTGTATTAAAGACTGGACCACGCGCATGTTGTAACGCCGTGTCAGAACCAGCGTAATTTCTCCACTCTACATAGTAGTTATTTTTTTTCTGTTCCAATCCGTTAGATACAGTAAATCCTTTTAACGTCATTGCTGGCCCGCCTTCTGCATCATCTGAGAAAACAACTTTTCCATCTACAGTTAATGCAGCATTATCTAACGCAAATCCTTTATAAGCTACTGCAATATCTGTTAAATACTCAAATTGCAGTTTTACTTTTTTCCCTTTAAATTGGCTTAAATCGTATGATTTATCAACCCACTTACCATCAGTTGTATCCACGCCGCCTTTTACATCTTTTTCGCCCATTCTATCAATACGTGTCTTCGTTCCATCTTCTGCAATCGCATATACGTCAAGGAAATCATACTTCGCTTCAAGTTCGTAGAATGCCTTATAATCGAACTTAGCATCCTTTGCATTTGTTAAGTCAAATACTGGTGTCTCAAGTGTTGTATGAATGTCATTTCCTTTTGTACTGTAATAAAACTTCTTACCAAATGCTGACTCGATATTTTTAATATCTTTGTCTGGTAAGTTAACACGAACGATTCCTGGTCGTTTTGATTTTGTAACACTTTGATCTAAATATGTTGCAACACCGACTCCCGTGCGAAGTTTATCATAATCTACCTCAACGATATTCGCCCAGTTACCCTTCATATTCTTTTGGAAAAACTCTTTATTTTGTGGTGAGAAACTTGTTGGCTCTGTTCCTGCAATTTTTCCAGCCCAGCTGCCGCCGCTCATAATAGACCATGACTCAACAGGTTCACCTTGTCCTGAATACTTTGTATCGTACTCATCTGGTAAGCCTAAATCATGACCATACTCATGCGCAAACACACCAACCGCTCCATCTTCAGGCTCGATTGTATAATCGTATGCAGCCATCTTTCCGCCCCAATTCGAAACAGAAGATTTTGTGCCATCAATCGCATATGGTTTTGATCCAAGTTTTGAACGATGAGACCAAATCGCATCATCTTTCAATTTACCGCCGCCAGCTTCTTGACCAACGCCAGCATGTACAACCATTAAATGATCAATAATGCCATCTGGCTCGTTTTTATTTCCATCACCATTTTGATCGTATTGATCAAATTGATCATAATCAGCTAAGTTAATTCCTTTTGCTACCGCTGCTTTTAATGCTTCTTTCACAAGATCACGCGGCCCTAAAGGACCTTTGTTATCATGGCCAGTTCCCGCATCCGCACCATAATCCGAAGCTTTCCCTGGAACAGTAAGCCATTCCGTTACAGTTCCATCAACTGTGTAGCTGCCGCCAGATTGTTCTTCATAATATTGTTTAAATGTATTAATCTTCGATCCATCAAATAACGTAAATGGTTCATTACCAAATAACATTTTTTGATAATGTTCACGATTGAAGTCCTTAGAATACATGTATCCTGGCTCTTGATCAATATTGTTATGCTTAAAATCGCTAAATTCTACAAGTAAAACAAGTACTTTATCTTTTCGAACAGCACCGTTGTACTCTTCTTGCTTCGCTGGTGCAGTAGGTACTTTTCCATTTAATTTACTAGAATTCAATCCTGCACCTTGTCCAGCTACTGGCCCTACTGTTGGCTGCTGCGCCTGTTCATTTTCCTTCATTTTTGCATCTTTTACTTTTTTCATAAAATCAGAAGCTTCTTGCGTAAGACTATCTCCTGTCAAGATTTCTTTACCAGGGTTTTCCCCTTTCTTTTTCTCAACATATTTCTCGACAGCCTTTGACGTCTCAGCTTGTGATGCAGATTGATCAATTACGCCCCGTTGTTTTAGCGCTTCTGCCAAACGCTCCTCCGGTATTAAATGCTCATCTATTGGTAGAGATGATGGCGAATCAGCATACGCCGCATGACTTCCAAAAGCAAAACTACTACTTAGTACTGCCGCTGTTGCTAAAACTGATAATGGTTTTAACTTCTTATTCTTTTTCAATGCATTTCCTCCCCAGTGTCTGCGAATTATCGTTTTTTTTGCCGATAGCAACATAATATTCTCTTTATAGAGAATATTCAATGTTTTTCAACAATTAAATATTGAGAAATATTTTTTTGTGCAGGGTGGGATGCGTAGGATAAAAAAATACAAAACTTCTACTAGTTTATGTTTTGCACATAACCATAAAGTCGGATCACTCGTTCTTTTGTTTTGATGGCGATAGAGTAGTGCTAGGAAAGGAAATAACAAACAGCCCAAGTTCCTCATTGGAACTTGGGCTGTTTGTTACTTGAATGAATACTTTCCATATGGATTCTTATTAGATTCTGAATCGGTTTATGTAGACTCACTTTACAAAAAGGTTGTTATTTATTTTAAGTGCAATAGTCATATTCGCTCGATTCACTTATTTTTTGGCAATAAATAAATGATCATCACCTAAGGAATCCTATTAAATTCCTTTTCTATTTATATTCTAATTACCTTTTAAATTATCAGAAAATTATTGAAAAAGTTTTTTTCTTGCAATACATCCCTCTATCACACTTAATTTCTTGCTAGTATATACATACCAATATACAAATAAACATAGTAGAAAGCGGGGAGAATTATGGTAAGTCATCTAAAAACAAAAGATATGATCACACAACTTTTAAATAATTGGTATCAAGAGATACGTGCCCAGCACCTAAAAGAAGCAAAATATTTAAAAACAGAGATTGATACACACATAAAAAGTATTAATGAAGATCCAAATTTACTATTCCATTACTCACTTCTTACTTTTCGCTTTAAAGTTCTGCTTGATCATTTAAGCATCACACCAACAAGCTTCCAGACAATTGATTCACTGGATATACCCAAAAATGAATCGTTGTCTTATTATTATCACTTTTTCAAAGGGATTCACGCCACACTAATTTCAAACAACAATGAAGCCTGGGAATACTACGAAAAAGCCGAAACGCTATTACAACATATTCATGACGATCTTGAAATAGGCGAGTTTAGCTATCGTTTTGCTAACTTCTATCTTCATACCTATCAACCTCTATTAGCAATTCAACATGTGACTAAAGCTAAAGAGATTTTCTCCAAACATAATGGTTATGAAAATAATGTTGCCGCTTGTGAGAACTTATACGGTTTAGCATGTATTGATATAAAACAATTCCCTGTAGCAGAAGAAAAATTTAATTCTGCAATAGATATTTTACGTAAAAATAATGAGGATTCCCTAATATTAAGAGTCCGCAATAATTTAGGTTTTTTATATAGTAACCAAAACTTATCCACTTTAGCAATTCGACACTTATCAGAAGTAACAACTAAAACTCCGGAGCATTTTAAAGCCCTTTTCCTTCAAGCTAGAGAACATTTCAAACTCGGTGAAGTTAATCAATCGGCCGAGTTGATCGAACGAGGGTTGGCGATTTGTGAGCAATTAGACAATAAAGAATACCTATATCATTTCAAAATTTTAGATTGTATGAATAAAGGTGTTCCAGCTACTATTCTCGAAGAATTATCTTGGGAAGCTATCTCATTTTTTGATAAGCAACAACTATTTAATTACACACAAGAATACACTGAAAAATTAGCAATCAAGTTTTACGAAGAAAACGACACTGTAAAAGCTAGTAAATACTTTTATATTAGTCATCAAGCTAAAGAAAAAACTTTCGAAAAAGGAGCGTTAAAATAATGAAAAAACTTTTTGGAACGATTTTAGGCTTAGCACTTTCAGCTGCTTTATCTATAGGGTTAGCATTCCCTTCACAATCAGATTCTAAAGAACAGGTTAATTCGACTAAATCTAGTACAATTATGTACATGCAATCCAGCCACGGTGACTCCTGGTAATATAAAGAGATTCTATATCATGAATTACGAAAAGGGCACTCCCTCAATGGAGTGCCCTTTCTTAAACATCATATAGCAGACTACTTATTAACTTCAGCCCATTTAACCTTGAACTCCGCACCGAAATCATTTGCTTCTAAGCCACATTAATATACCATTTCACTAAATTTAAAAACCCCTCCACCTTAAGGTAGAGGGGTTCTTCTAATTTCTATTTCAAACTACCCGAAATCTCCGTAAAGATAACCCCAACCTGCATCAGGGTATCCTAAACTTTTCCCAGCAACTACAGCTCCTCTAACGAACGATCTTTCACCGATAAAATGTGCTATCTCTTCTTTTTCCTATATTTGCACCAAAACCTTATTTTTTAATCAACATTATTTAACTGACTCTACTTGTTTCTCTAATTCTCTTCCAAGGAATTTAGCAAGCTCAAGCATACCAAATTGATTCGCTACAGACTCTGCGTCAGAATTATAGTTTGTGTTTGTATTAATATCATACGTATAAATTGTTCCATCCGAACTGCGAATAAATTCAATACCAGCAACGGTAATTTTATTTTCTTTCAAAAACTCTTTGTACTTTTCAATAATTGGCTCTTGGAAGTCCGATATAATTTCAAATTTTGTTGACGACTCTTTCTTACTCTCTTCTCCTACTGGGCAAAAAGCATCTTGAATAGAGCATACATCTGCCGGGCAAAGCTCAAATCCTTCTGATGTATCTACTTTAACTGCATATACAAACTGACCGCCTACAAACTCACAACGTGTAATATATGGTTCTGGCGCTTCAATATATTGCTGGATTAAAGTAATTCCATCAATAGGTTCTTCAAATGTCGGACCATCCAAATATTGTTCTAAAGCATCAATGGAATGAAACAGTTGAACACCAAGGCCTTTACCTGCACGGTTATGCTTTGTAATGAACGGTACTTCCCCTAACTCCCTTGCTGCTTTTACTATATTATCACGGCCAACAGCACCAATTGTTTTCGGTACTTGTATCCCAAAATTTCTTAATGCTGCATATTGATTCAATTTACTTACTTCAAGGCGTAATGCACGAGACCCATTAAATACTGTTCGTTCGTATCCCTCTAGCCAAGCAAGAACCCCTTCAGTCAATTCAGGTGCATATCGATGCCCTCTCGTATGTGAAGAGGCACTCATACGGCTATAAAAAACACCTTGGGGAGGTTCTTGTTCTAACGAAACAGTTCCTTCATCTAAAAACCACTCCTCATAAGGTAACTCCAGTTCTTCCAATCTTTTCACTAAATGATCCGTCCATTCCTTATTCTCATGTAATATGTAAATTTTACTCATTTGTAATCAATTCCTTTCTTTTTGCTTCAACTAACGGCATCACTTTTTCAGAAAATCGTTTCATCTCTTCAAGCTGTGGCGAAAATTGTAAAAGTAATAACGTAACACCCACTTTTTCAAAAGCAAGTATCCTTTCTGCAATTTGTTCTGGTGTTCCGATTAAATTAGGACGTAACCCGCGATTAGATACGGAATAATCATTGAGCTTCACTTGCTGTTCCAAATGCGATTTACTAATAAAGTCTTGATAACCCGCGTAACCTAAAGCATCGTCTTTCACATCCGTTATACGTCTCCATTCTTCTAACGCCTCTTCTTCTGTATCACGACAAATGACATAAGCCGCGAGCCCGAATGACTGCAATGGCTCCTCTGTGACTTTCTTTCTACGATTCTTCATATCTTCTATTTTCACAAATACTTCTTCCACTGTTCCGCCATGCATTACATATGCATCCGCGTGATTTACAATGACCTCTTTTCCTCGCTCACTCTCACCACCTGCATAGATCTTAATGCCTTGTTTCTGCACAGGTTTTGGACTTAAATGTGTATGATGAAGCTCATAAAAGTTCCCTTTATAAGAAAACTCTTCTTCTTTCCAAAGCTCCTTCAAAATTGTTACAAATTCCTCTGTACGATCATACCGTTCATCATGTGCGGTAAATACCCCGCCGTACTGCCTCGCTTCTTCTTCCCACCATGCTGAAACTACATTCAATGTAAAACGGCCATTACTTAATTGATCGATATTTGCTGCCATTTTCGCTGTAACTGCTGGATTATGGAATCCAGGTCTTACAGCTGTCATAATCTCTAATCGATCCGTTACTGCAGCAAGTGCTGCCGCAGTTGTCCACGCTTCTAAACTTGGTGCCGAAACACCTTTTATATCATTTAAATTTAATTCTGCTATAAGTGTTGTTGAAAAACCTAATTGTTCTGCCGCTTGCGCTGTTTGTTTTGCATACTCAAACGTAGGGGGCATAGATTCATCATCTACATTTCGAAGCCATCCCCCAAAAATCGGCAACCAAAAACCATACTCCACTACCTATTCCCCCTTTATCTTTTAGCCATAAAAAAAGCTACTCTTATCGAAATAAGAGTAGCCTTCTTGACTAAGTGAACTGCTCTTATCTTTCAGGTGTTTTTTTCACCTGCAGGATTTGGCACCTTTCGTCTAAAACGAGGTTGCCGAAGTTTCATAGGGCCCGTCCCTCCACTTCTCAACATAAGAATTGTTTGTTTTTTATTTATTATAATCATCAGAATAATAAAACTCAATACTTTAATACTTATTTTTCCGATAAACATTAAATGATATATGGAAAATCATATTGTTATAGAGATTTATAGGGTATTATGTTGTTTTACTTGCGGATATATAAAGGGGTATGTTGTATCATGTCGAAAACATCATTTATAACTAAGTTACTTTACTTCTATCTTAAAAACACAGCAAAATAAATACCAATCAAATGAGGTGTTAATAGCATGAAAAATAAACGATGCGAGAATTGTGGTTCTACTACATTTAAAGAAGGCAGAGTTGGATCTGCTTATCATGCATATGTTTGTGAGGATGAATCTAGTAGATTCTTTTCAGGAGGGAAGCGTTCCAAACTATTAACCACATTTTGTTTAGAGTGCGGTGAGGTGCAATCATTTAGAGTGGAGAAGCCGGAACTATTTAAAGAATAAAATAGTACTAATTACATATTATGCAGATGTTTATTAATGATACAGTAGGAATGATAACAACGGACGATTTCACTACAACTAGAGTAAATACACCAATCATATTAATAAAAAAACAATGATGGTAGCATTCAAGCATTTCGCCTACCTTTAGAATTGGAATATTGGGTACTTTCATCTATAGGTGCTGCTTCACTAGGAAAAATCCGTTCCTCTGTAAAGTTGTTTTCGGAATAATAGACACTAAATTTCATGTTAAATACAAATAAACAAGGAACCTATTAGTTGGTTCCTTGTTTATTTAGCTAAAGCAGACTTCTTTGGAGAACCCAAATAAAAGTTAAATCGACTCCTATTTAACATTTCCCTTCAGATATATGACAGTAAAGAATACATCATCACGGTGTCAGCAAGCAAAAGTGTATTCTGCATTTCTGAAAACAGTAGATGGCAGATTGTGACCTGCTGAATCTGCTAAGAAAGAATATACAAGAACATCCTTAACATCATCTTTATTTCCACTAACGATGACATCAAGAAAATCTTCTATTTCGAATTCTGGCGTAAACAACACAATCTTAGTTGTTCTGTTTGGTTCTAAAGAAACAAACGTACGAGAGATTTCAACTAATTCATTTTGAGTTGGGAAAAAAGTGTTTCGACTTCTCTTAACAGTTACCGTTACATTACTAGTATGGCAGCGTGAATCATTGTTTAACATAATGTTGAGAGCAGTTGGAATAATCCCATTTTCAGAAACTGGAACTCGAAACACTCCAGTAGATTTATGAGCCATATAATCACATCCTTTCAAAATAAAATATATTTACAATATATTAGATGCAAGAAACGTTCATTTTGATATGGACAAATTATATGATTAATATATCTATAATAACCCTTGGTATTACTAAGACAATGATTTAAAAGATTAAAAAATATCGTGAGAACCAATCGAATGTATATTAAAAGGAAAAAGAATAAGGTGTCTAAAAGATTTCCTATTTTGAGCCAATAATGAGACATTATGTTAATCTTATATGTATAGTTGCACAAAATTGAGAAACTTAAGGAGACAGATCAATTTTATGAGAAAATCATTCATATTACTTACTTTAATTCTAGTATTAGTCAGTGTTACGGCTGCTTGCACACAAGATAAAAAAGATAGTGCCGTTGAAAATGGTCCAATAGAAGAACCAACCGCAAAAAATGAAAATGAAGAATTAATAAATTTTGAAGAAAAAGAAGATATTAGCCGCTTGGAACAAGGTATTTTATTAGTTGGTGAGAGTGTTAAGGGAGGCTATTACTTGGCCACCGTTCAAAGTGCATATTTAAATGCTAACAACGATTCCGTCGTTGTTAATGTCTCTGTAAAAAATGTACGAGGTCAAACGATTGGACTATCAGAATTAAAATATAACTTAAAAGATGAAAAAGACGGAAAGGCCTATGAAGGAAAGGTGCTTGATCAAAACCTTTCTGATATACAAGTTAAACCAAATGAAACGGTAGAATTAAAAATAGCTTTTGAAGTAACAAGTACCGCAGATGAATATATGTTTTATATTGAAAGCTCTTTAGATCCTCTAGGAGCACACTGGAAAATTGATAAGCTGCAATCACAAAAAAACTAAGTCTCAAATACAATTTGATTGAAGAAATCTCTCAAATAAGCAAAAAGCACTGAAAGAAGTCTTCTACATATAATCAACTAACTATATACAAGTCCCTCCGCCTTAAGGCAGAGGGGATCTTTTAATTCCTATTTCAAACTACCCGCAATCTCCGTAAAGATAACCCCAAGCGCATGCGCACCTGCATCAGGATAGCCTAAACTTCTTTCACCAACTGTACCGGCGCGGCCCATGCGAGCTACGATTTCTTTCGTATACTCTGCGCCTTTAACCGCTGCTTCTGCTCCTTTTTCAAAGGCAGTTTTCACGTCTACTTCGTTTGAAGCGCTAGCTAACCAAGAATCTACACATGGAGCAAGTGCATCAACAAGTGTTTTATCACCAACTACCGCTCCTCTACCGAACGATCTTTCACCGATAGATTGTATGCCTTGAAGTGCCGCTTGCAATATTTCAGCGAACTCTTTGGCTGTTAACTCACGTTTTTCGCCTGCTGCTTTACTAGCTGAGCGGAATGCTCCGCCCCAAATTGGACCAGAAGCGCCGCCGCAATGTTCCATAATAATCATTGAACAACCGTCAAGGAATGATCCGATCGTTACATTCTCTTGTCCTAAAATAGAATGCCACTCACGCTTTAATTGCTTAAATCCTTTTGCAACACTCATTCCGAAGTCGCCATCACCAGCATGTGTATCTAACTCACAGAACGGTACTTCATTTTTAATAATAATGTCACTCATTTTATCAACGAGATAAATCATGTTATTTAATGTAATGACACTATCTTTAATAACAGCGTGCTCTTCCGCTGTTTCTATTTCGAAGGAAACTTCCTTCTCTTCTACATCTTCAAGCACATTCACGTACTCTACACTTTCAACTGGTCCATCTACTTTAAACGCTGGTGTATTACACTCTTTCGATAACAACGTTTTTAACTCGTCATCTAACTTCATTACTGTTAAAGACATACCTGCCATATCAATACTCGTCATATAGTTACCGACGAATACTCTATTAATTTTAATGTTTCTATCAGCTAATTCTCTCGTAACTGCATTATTAAATAGATATAGTTCTTGCAGTGGTGTTCCGCCAAAACCATTTACTAGAAGTGCGATTTCCTCACCATCTTTTACTCCTAAATCTTTTATTAAATCATTTGTCATACGGTTAGCTAATTCATCTGCTGACATCGTTTTTTCACGTTTAATACCTGGTTCACCGTGAATACCTACGCCGTATTCCATTTCATCTTCTTCAAGTGTAAAAGTAGGTGATCCGCTTGCTGGTACTGTACAAGAAGTTAACGCTAAACCGATTGTGCGCACGTTAGCCGCTGCTTTTTCCGCTACAGCTTTAACCGCTCCTAAATCCATTCCTGCTTCCGCAGCTGCACCGGCAATTTTATGAACTAAAATAACTCCCGCAACGCCGCGGCGTCCTACTGTATACAGGCTATCTTCTACCGCAATATCATCGTCTACTTTTACGTAGTCGACTTCAATTCCATCTTCAGTCGCTAAATGTGCACCGTTTTTGAAATTCATAATATCGCCGCTATAATTTTTAATAATTAATAACGTACCTTTTTTACTAGCTGTCTCTTTAATCGCCTGATATACCTGAATTTGTGAAGGAGAAGCAAACACATCTCCGCACACTGCCGCATCTAACATTCCTTTTCCGACTAGACCTGCATGCGCTGGCTCATGACCACTACCGCCGCCACTAATTAACGTTACTTTATTTTCATTCATATCTTTCTTCTTAATAACTTTATATTTTTTCAAAAACTCAAGCTCTGGATGAGCCATCACCATTCCGTTGCACATTTCCATTACTAATGTTTCTGGTTTGTTTATAATCTTTTTCATTGTGATTCTCCCTCAATTCCTTTAATATATTGTGATATATTTGAAATCTTCTTCTTACTACTCATGTTAAAATGAAAGCGTTTTATAGTAAACGGACAAAATGGACAATCTGTCTAAAGACGCTTCTTTCGTTTATAGATAGAATTTTTATATTAATAACATTCTAGGGATGATTTAGATGACCTCTTCTATAATTTCTAAAAAGATAATCGCGAATTCATTGAAATATTTAATGGAAACAGAGTCGTTTCATAAAATATCAGTAAGCGATATTATGTTACACTGTCAAATGCGCAGGCAAACTTTTTATTATCATTTTAAAGATAAATTCGAACTATTAAGCTGGATTTATAAAGAAGAAACGAAAGAAAATATTATAGACTTTCTTGATTATGAAACATGGGAAAACATTTTCGATTTATTATTTGATTACTTTTATGAAAATCAAAAATTTTACCGAAATGCCTTTAAAGTCATTGAGCAAAACTCGTTTAATCACTATTTATTTGAGCATACGAAAAACTTATATATGAAGATTATTGATGAATTATCTATGAGCTGTGGATTCAGCCTTTCTGATGAGACAAAAAATACGATTGCCTCTTTTTATAGTCACGGCTTCGTCGGAACGATAAAAGATTGGATTGAAAGCAAATGCGAAGTAGATCCTTCCATTATGTCTTCTCTCATGAAAAATATGATAAACAATCAATTACTACTATTACTGGAGCAATCAGCAAAGTAATTAAAGGGTGGAAAAAGCAATGAAAAAGATTATGAATGATGTAGAAAATATTGTTCAAGATATGCTGCATGGCTTTTATTTTGAACATAACGACAAAGTGAATTACGACGAAACAAATAACATCATTTATGTAAAAGATATCGCAGAAATGGAGCAAAACGTTGTCATTATAAGCGGCGGTGGTAGCGGACATGAACCAGCTGATATTGGTTATGTAGGAAACGGTATGCTTACAGCGGCAGTAAACGGCAGTATCTTCACTCCCCCTACAGTCGAACAAATTGTGGCGGCAACTCGCTTAATGCCAAAAGATAAAAGTATTTTATTCATCATAAAAAACTTTAAAGATGACGTAGAAAACTTTTTAGCGGCAGAACAAATCGCAAAAGAAGAAGGAAGACAAATTGACCACATCATCGTAAATGACGACGTTTCAATTGAAGATGATGCTTCGTTTAATAAAAGAAGACGCGGCGTCGCTGGTACTGTTTTCATTCAAAAAATAGTAGGCGCGGCCGCTGAGAGCGGTCATTCTTTAGAAGAACTAACAGCACTTGGCCATTCTGTCATCCAAAACTTACACACATTAGGAGTCGCTCTTTCACCTGCAAATGATCCAGTGAAAGGAAAAGCTTCATTCACATTAAACGACGATGAAGTCTTTTACGGCGTCGGCATTCACGGAGAAAAAGGATACCGTAAAGAAGCGCTATCCTCTTCTGAAATATTAGCAATCGAACTAATGAACAAACTAAAAAGCATTTATCGCTGGAGAAAAGGTGACAACTTCGCCATTCTCATTAATGGACTCGGTGCAACACCATTAATGGAACAATACATTTTCGCAAATGATATTCGCCGTTTATGTGAGCTAGAAGGCTTACAAATTACATTCGTAAAAGTTGGTACGCTGCTAACTTCTTTAGATATGAAAGGTGTTTCACTGAGTTTGCTTAAGGTGGAGGATTTGGATTGGGTGAAGTGGTTGAAGACGGATGTTGGAGCGAGTGGTTGGTAACAATAAACTAAACATTATGATGATTGAACGTTTAGTAATCAAAAGTACTGACTTATATAAAGAATGTATAAATCTTAGGTATCTGTAAATAAATCGAAGCATACATACTATTTGCAAGTTATCCACCAGTTTCGAAATGCGGTTATCCAGTCGGAGAAAGGCACCTTAATGTGTCTTTTTTTTATTTTCAAAAGGACCTGCTCAATTATTGCGTAAAAAACATAAAGTAAATTGAATCCGTTAAAATACATGAGTGACCCCTTGTTTTCCCCTCTTATTAAAGGAGGAACTATTATGGGATTTGGTGGTAGTTGTGGCGGCTGTGGATTTTCTGGCGGCTTTGCTTTATTAGTAGTATTGTTTATTTTATTAATCATAGTTGGAGCTTCTTGCTTCTGCTAAACAAACTATCGGAAAAGACACTCTTATATGGGTGTCTTTTCTTTGTAATAAAAAAATCTCCATAAAGGAAAGTTTTTAAGTTTATACATTCAAGTCATCCAAATTAGTTATTTACACAACACTTTATCACTTTCGGTCTTTAGTGTGAAATACAAATAATCCTTCATCATTTAACATATACACTCGTTTTCCATCTGTATGAAGAGCAGGTTGAGACTCTTTTAGTAAGTATTGAGATAATTGAACACTTAACACATTTACACCTACCTATCATTTAATACATAAACTGTTTCTATTAAGTTAGAAAAGGAGGATGCGCCATTCACATTTTACCGTGTTTGAGCTTGGAGAACTAGAATCATTTTATCATACAAGGACATAATCACCTCACTGAAGGATTACAGGTCTTCCAAATAAAGCTGGATAATAAATTAACATCGCACCTACAAATGAACACACTAAACAAAAAATAGCCTCGTATTTTATGACTAGAGAAGAATTGTTATCAAGCTTTTCTTCCTCTCTTTTAAATATCATTTTAAATAAAACTCTATATAATAAATACCCAACAATCGCCCCGAGGGTATTCGTAAATAAATCATCAATATCTGTAATTCTATTATTTAGTAATTGATTTAACTCAATTGCCAATGAAAAAAAGAATCCCACACATACGGTGTTTTTCATTTTTCTAAAATGCGGCCAAATAGTCGGTAATAAAAAACCTAACGGCATAAACAGTAAAATGTTCAAAAGATACGTAGTACTACCTGCAGTATCAAATAGAGTCAAGTTGATTTGACTTACACGAATCCACGTTTCATATCTACTTATATCCCATACAGTCGCGATTTGCGTCACCTTATACACTAGCGAAAGGTAGAACAGAAAAACATATACCCATAGAAAATGCCCAATAGATATAGTTCTTTTCGCTTTAAAATAAAATCCAATTTGAAACACAATACAAAAAATAATAGTAAAAAAATAAGTATACAAATAACCCATCAAAACTTCTGTATGCATGCAGAATCCCCTAACTTTACATTTTCATCTATGACTTTTTCGTTTTTAGTCTTCTTCTTGATGTAACTCATTTATAGGATAGGAACAACTTTTAAAATAAAGAGCGGGGTAAACATTAAATTTTTCTTAAATCTTCACATGCAAATCTTGTAGTATTTTCATCAATACAGTATATATAATCATGTGAATCGTTTGTTCAGTTAAAGTCTGACTCATTCAGATATACTTATTCTGACCAGAGGAAAGCAGTAAGCATGAATGAAAAGGTACTTGATGAAATTAGATGCTTCTAATAAAATCGCGAAAGAAACGATTAATGAATTATATTAATTAAGGGATTGCCATATGGCAATCCCTTAATTTTTTTCATACAACACAAAAGCGAGGAAAGTAGCTACTTTCCTCGCTTTTAAAAACGCCGATTGATGTGCGCTGATTAAAGTTTCACTTTATTCCTTCTCATCTCTCATACTGTAATACCCTAAATTAATAATAACTAAGAAATACCCACCCATAATTCCAGCAGCAAATGTCCACATGAAATCATGATGTTCAATTTCATACATAATAATCGCGCCGAGTATTGCAGCTGCAAACCGATTCATCATTCCAAGCATCGGTGCTTTTTCTTTTTTTACAATGCTATCTCCGAACTTTTCAATACGCCTTCCTAAAATCCAGGCGCAGTACATACTCACTAAAAGGCCAATGCTTATCCCTACAAACTGGGCTGAAAAAGGTGTCAGCAACCACCCTAATAACATCACGCCTAGCAAACAATATATTTGTATGTTAAATGATCTTAATGCCATACGAATCATGTTATGCTCCTTATCTTTCTCGTTATATTTCCGTATCATCAATCCCATCTTTCGGACTTCAAACTTTCCGATATATCTTTTTTAAAATGGGGGAATTTGATTTTGCTCACCATTAAATAAGCAAGTACGCATGTGCCAAACGCCACGGAAACTGGATTATTCATGAGGCATAAAATGAGGAGGCACATTGCCGCGAATGGAATTGGCATGCCTATAAATGTCGGGAGTTTGCTTTGCTGCGTGTTAAATCTCGCAAGCCGCAGCATTCCACAAACACTGTAAGCAAGCGCACATATCATCCCGATAGACTGCAAATCTTTTAACACGATACTATATGCAAGAATAGAAGGTGCCACACCAAAGGTAACTAAATCCGCAAATGAATCTAGCTCTCCACCCATTTCCGAAACAGAATCAAGTTTCCGAGCGACCATGCCATCAAAAAAATCAAATAACATACCTGTAATAATAAAAACTGCCCCCAAATACATATCGTGAACGAGGACAGCGTAAATAGCCAAAAGCCCACATACAAAATTTGCTATCGTAATCATATTTGGTATGTAACTCATAACAGGCTTCTCCTCCTTTCTACTAATTGCTTCATCAAGGTTCTTACTCATTACAATCAAGATCCTTCTGTTTTTCTTCCAATATCACTTTATTTATTTTCGTTAGCGTATCGGTCATTTGCTCTAAAGCATTTATGTCGATTTTAGAAAAGTATTTCTCAATTAATACATCATCTAACTCAGACAACCGCTCTATATACTTACTACCGTTTGGACCAAGTGTAAGGAAATACTCCCGTTTATTATTAGGGTTTACTTGTTTCGAAATCATCTTCTGTTTTTCCAATTTCGATAAAACTTGGCTCACAGCACTTTTCGATATATTAAAAGTAGTCGCAATGTGATTTGCTGTCGTATTTTCATTTAAATTAATATGAAATAGCATGCTCTCTTGCTGTCCTGTAAGGCCGTACTCATCTTTCAACTCCTGAAATAGTAAAATGTAGAATTCATTATAGGCTCGGTTCATTTCATTAATTACTTCTTTATATGATCTAGTCATAGTATTCTTCCTCCAGTTATGCTGTTATTTCGTTTCGTTAAATAGTTAAGTTTACTTAACTTAACTATATTATACTGTTATGTTCGTGTAAAGGAAAATATAGCTCCATACTTTATTCACAATGAAAAAAAGAAGACATCTTAATTGATGTCTTCTTTTTTTACTTAAGATTTCAAACTCTCACCATTCGTCTCAATTACTTCTTTATACCAATTGAAACTGTTCTTCTTCGATCTTTTTAATGAGCCTTTTCCTTCATTATCTTTATCAACGTATATATATCCGTAGCGTTTTTTCATTTCTCCAGTAGAGGCACTTACAAGGTCAATTGGGCCCCAGCTTGTATATCCGATAATATCTACTCCATCTTGGATTGCTTCGGACATTTCAATCATATGCTTTTGCAAATAATCAATACGGTATTCATCATTCACTTCGTCTTCACCATTTAATTGATCGATTGCACCGAGACCATTTTCAACAACAAATAAAGGTTTTTGGTAACGATCGTAAAGTTGGTTCGCTGTAATACGGAAGCCTTTCGGATCAATCGTCCATCCCCATTCTGATTTTTCCAGATATGGATTTTCAACAGAACCGAATACATTCCCGCTCGTTATGCTTTTTAATACTTCCGAATCTGTACTTGTTGCTCGGCTTGAATAGTAGCTAAATCCGATATAATCAACTGTATTATCTCTCAAGATTGACTCATCGTCTTTTTCCATTTCAATCGTCAAATTGTTGTCTTTAAAGAAACGTTTCGCATACCCAGGATATGCTCCTCTTGCTTGCACATCAATGAAGAAGAATGATTCACGGTCTTGTTCCATCGCGCGTAAAACATCATCCGGATTGCATGTATATGGATACGTTGCACCAGCAGCAAGCATACAACCGATTTTTGCATCTGGAATAATTTCATGACACGCTTTCACAGCTAACGCACTTGCGACAAGCTGGTGATGCGCTGCTTGATACTGAATTTGTTTTTTATTCTCACCTTCTTTAAATGCTAACCCTGCTCCCATGAAAGGTAAATGTAAAAGCATATTAATTTCGTTAAACGTCATCCAATATTTCACTTTATCTTTATATCTATTAAAAATCGTTTTTGCATACGTCTCAAAGAAATTGACAAGCTTTCTACTTCTCCAGCTTCCGTACTTTTCAACTAAATGAACAGGAACATCAAAATGAGCCATCGTAACTACCGGTTCAATGCCATGCTTCAACAGTTCATCAAATAAATTATCATAAAACTGTAACCCTGCTTCATTCGCCTTTTCATCATCACCATTTGGGAAAATACGTGTCCAAGCAATAGATACGCGTAACGCTTTAAATCCCATTTCTGCAAAAAGAGTAATATCCTCTTTATAACGATGATAAAAATCAATTGCTTCGTGTGATGGATAAAACTCCCCTTCTACCGGTGTAAAGGAATGAATATTCCCCTTCATAATATCCCAACGCTTTTCACCAGTTGGCAATAGATCAACTATCGTCAATCCTTTTCCATCTTCTAAATATGCTCCTTCAGCTTGATTGGCAGCAATCGCGCCGCCCCATAAAAATCCTTTAGGAAAAATAACTTTAGACATATAGAAAAACTCCTTTATATAAGAATTAACGAGGAAAGGCATTACAATTTTTAAAGAATACCTTTCTTCGTTTGAACCTGTATGAAATGTAACTACTATTTAACTGCTAACTCTAGTAATGAATCTCCTGCTTGAATCTTTTCTACTTCCGTTTTTTTAATGCTATATTTATCATAATTTGTAACAACAACTGGTGTTGTCACAATATAACCCGCCTTTTGAATTTCAAATATATTAAACTCCATAAGTAATTGCCCTTTTTCTACTCTCGCTCCTTGTTCAATATGAGAAGAGAAAAATTCGCCATTTAGTTTCACAGTATCCATCCCAATATGGATTAAAATTTCAGCGCCTGAATCCGCCGTAATTCCTACTGCATGATTCGTCGGGAAAAGCGCAGAAATCGTACCTGATACTGGTGAAAACAACTTTCCTTCTGAAGGCTCAATCGCAACTCCTTCACCTAACGCACCTGATGCAAATGCAGCATCATCAATATGTTCGAGAGGCTTAACTACACCATGAAAAGGACTTAAGATTACTTCATCATCGTTTGATGCAGCAATTTTATTAATTGTTTCAACTGTTTCTGTAGAAGCTTTCTTTTTAGTAAAACCAAATAAGTAAGTAAGAACAAAACCTAATATTAAGGAGACAACCATCGCAATAATCGCTCCCCAAAATCCAGCCGTGATGCCTTCTTTCGGACTAATAAATGTTGGAATCGCAAATATCCCAAGACCACCTGTCATATAAGCTTGCGTACCGAATACGCCAAGTATTCCGCCGCCAATTCCTCCCGCAATACAGCTCATAATAAACGGCTTTTTAAGAGGAAGTGTAATACCATAAATCGCTGGTTCTGTAACCCCGAAAATACCCGAAATAAAAGCTGGAATACTAAGTGTTTTTAATTTCTGGTCTTTCGTTTTCATCCAAACTCCAAGAACAGCCCCAATTTGAGCAAATGAAGTAGCGAATATGAGCGCTAATATAGGATCAATACCGTGCACTGCTAAATTATTATAGCCAATCGGGACAATTCCCCAATGAAGTCCGAAAATAACGAGCACTTGCCAGAAAGCACCAAGTACTATCCCTGCTACTAATGGACTTAAATTATAAACCCAAAGTGTAGCCTGTCCTAAAAATTGACCTGCCCACGTCGCAATCGGGCCAATCACAAGAAATGTAACTGGTACAACGATAAGTAATGTGAAAAATGGTACTACAAATGTTTTAACAACATCTGGAATTACTTTCTTTAAATTTCTTTCTACTTTCGATCCAAAATAAGTAGCGAGAATAATTGGAATAACTGATGACGCATAATTCATTAAAATAACTGGTATTCCTAAAAACGTAATATGAATTGGTGATTCAAACATCGTTCCCGCAAATAGCGTATATAATGGCTCGCTTGCTTTTAAACCTGATAAAGCCGGATAAACTAAAGCCCCCCCAATTGCCATACCAATGAATGGTGATCCTCCAAATTTCTTACTTGCTGTATATCCTAGGAAGATTGGGAAGAAATAAAATAACGAATCCCCAACCGCGTTTAATATTTGATACGTCCCTGACTGAGTACTTAACCAACCTAACGCTACAAATAGTGCATTAAATCCTTTAATCATCCCTGTTGCAGCTAACACCCCTAAAATAGGAGTAAAAATGCTAGAAAGAATATCTATAAGACTACTCTTTTTCTTCTCACTCGTAGCTTCCTCTTCTGTTTCTTGAAATCCTCCGGCAACAATAACCGCTTTATACACGTCGGATACATGGTTACCAATAACAACTTGATACTGTCCACCGCTTTTCATAACAGTCACAATATCTTCCATACTTTTCAGTATTTCCGTATTTGCTTTCCCCTCATCCTTTAATTGAAATCTTAAGCGAGTCACACAGTGAACAACACTATGTACATTTTCTTTTCCACCTACGTTTTTCAAAATATCCTTTGCTAATTTTTCATATTTCATAATAGGTTCCCCTCCTTATAATCATCCCATTTATCATTTATAAAAGAAAAAACCTAAACTAACTCTAATGACGTGATACATACGAATCACTCCATTAAAAGTCAATTTAGGTTTTGCCTGCCAACCAGTAACAATCCCGATTTATTCAATTAGATAACTCATTACGCTTCGTTACACGATGAATGTGCAACGTTACATACACTTTTTCATCTTTTGAAAGATGACTATTATGCGCTTTTCGTAAGTATGCTTCAATTTTTTCTGTACAACAATATGCTTCATGATACTTACTTTTCACTTGCTCATATAAAAAATCATCATCTGCCGAATTTAATTCCTTCTGCATTAAACGTTGAGCAAAATATCGTAAATGCGTTACAAACCGACTATAATTAAATGAATTTTCATCTAAGTTCATCTTATAGTGGTACTTAACAACATTTAAAATATCTTGGACGATTTTCGTCATCGCCACCGTTTGCTGCATCGCCGGCTCTCCTTGCTGCGCATTAACGAAATGTAGTGCAATTGACCCTGCTTCATCTTCAGAAAGTCTAAACCCAGTCTCTTCTTCAATAATATGTAAAGCTTGTAGACCGATTTCAAACTCTTTCTGATAGAATCTCTTAACTTCCCAAAGCAAAGTATTTTTGAGATCCATTCCTTCTTTATGCCTAGTTAAGGCGAAACTTAAGTGATCTGTTAATGTAAGATAAATATAATCACTTAACTCCCCCGGCAAAACTGTCTTAGCGAATCGAATAATTCTCTCTGTAATTTCTAAATTCTGCACAGGAATTTCAGTTAACAATCTAGCAAGTTTCTCTAATAATTCTTTTGTTTCTAGCACAAAGGTCTTTTCTATCTTAGATTCATCAATGGTATCGCCTACTTTTTTCTGAAATCCTAAACCTCTGCCCATAAGTACAACTTCTGTCTCATTATCCTTCATCGTACAAACAACATTATTATTTAAGATTTTATGGATTCTCATATTGTTCCGCCTTCTTTTTCTACTAAAGTCACAAAGGGTAATAAAAAAACCTAAACTGATTCCAAAAGCCACACTACACCCGTAGCCTCTAGATCAATTTAGGTTTTGCCTGCCGAACAGTAACAATCCTTTTAATTATTAACTTACCTTTATTATACACAAGCGGTAAGCGTTTGCAACAACGAATTATTGAACATTTTTTTACAAGGAAAAACAAAGGCATAATAATCTTTCAGTTTTTTCAAATTCCATATAGACCCATTATTAGTTAAAATGTTGTAATTAAATTACCCTACATAGTTACTCATAGTCAGACTGAGAAACTAGCGTCTTATTAAGCAATGCGCATAACTCAAATAAAAAAGACACTCTTATATGGGTGTCTTTTCTTTATCAATTAAAAAGGATGCGAACCCAAGCCTTTAGCCATAATTACAACTAAGGCTTTTTCTATATAAAAAATAAAACATAGTAAAAATAGAATACTCACTTAAATTGTCTTTCACTTTACAAATTATATCCAAAAAGTTGGATAGCTTCTTTTACTACTCATATTATTAATGAATAAAGCAATAACCACAATAACCACGGAACCAACTAAAACTGGTGTTACTAAATAACTCCAACTGTTTGCCCCTAAAATAACGATAATTGGATCGGCCCCTGCCGGAGGATGCGTTGTTCTCGTTAACATCATAACGGCTATTGCCATCCCCACTGCTAAAGCAATTGTCCAATATTCATTCCCAAACAAATGATATATTGATAGACCAATGAAAGTTGAAATTAAATGTCCTCCAATAATATTACGCGGCTGAGATAGCGGTGCATTCCAAACTCCAAACGCTAATACACAACTCGCTCCAAATGGAGCCATTAGCAATTCTGTAGAGGTTATACTCGTTAAATATGTTAAGGTGAGAATTGTTAAAAATCCCCCCAGTAGTCCCGTTAAAGAATCCTTTATATTTACTTGTAATGGACTTCTCCCTTTCCCTTTCATTTTTGAAAAATATCGTACACTTATTGGCTGAGCCTCTTTCTGCTTAGCTGCTGTTATATTATCCATCGTTTCCTCCTTTATCCCGCTATTCGCGGGGATGGACACCCCACTAATTAAAGTTTCACTTTATTTACCTACAATTATAACCCGAATTAACTAACCTGTAAATATCAATTTTAGAGGTTAGTTTAAAGGTCAAAAAAAAAAGAATCAACTGTTATAAGTTGATTCCCTAAACCTCTTCAGATTTTCGATCCTGAAATTTTGCCACCTTTTTCCGGTTTCCACATATTTTCATAGAACACCATTTTCGTTTTCCACTTTTATCTATAAATAATAAAACACAGTCGGGGTTTGAACATCTTTTAAGAGAAATAAGCTTATTCTCTGCTATTAACGTTAAAGTATCAAATGCAATTAACGATACGAGAACATCCTCAATTTCTCCAACTGGGATGGGTACGAGACGCTGTTCAATGACTTTATATGTAAATGGCGCCTTCTCAATTTGTTTTTCTAAATACACAATAAAATCATTAGAAATTTCGTGCTGATCAGCAATTGCTTCGAACTGTTTTCTCAGTACCTCTCTTATTTCTAATATGCTAGATGTAACTTGATTCATGCGCTCTTGGAGCACCTTTTCATTGTCAAAAGGAATATTCTCCTTTACTACATGTAGCCATTCTAATACATCTTCATCTGTTATTAATAAATCATAACGTTGTCCACGCCTAACTAACTCTGTATTCACTAAATCTAATGAGAGATTTCCAGATATAAGCGGGAATTGTTTTGTTTCCTGCATGTACTCATCACCTACTCTTTAACCAATCATATTCTAAAGCAATATGACGGTGCAACTTTTTATAAATTCACATCCAGAAAGAAAGCCCCATGGCTAAAGCACCCCATTCACATTTAAAAGGATCACGTATACCTTCTCCCCCTAAAATAACCAAAACCCATTTACAAATCTATAAAAGTAGATATAATATCCTTATGGAACCTTTATTAATTTATAAAGCATTGTCAAATGAAACAAGATGTCAAATTTTATCATGGTTGAAAAATCCAGAAAACCATTTCGATGAAAAACCTTATCTAGAGCAAGGCCTTAGCTTTCAAGTTGGAGTGTGCGTAGGAGATATCCAGCTTAAAACTGGCTTAGCCCAATCGGTTATTTCTAGTTATTTATTAACAATGAAAAAGGCAGGATTACTAGACTCTGACCGAATTGGAAAATGGACATACTATCGCCGAAATGAAAAAACAATACGAGAGTTTTCTGAATACGTTCAAAACGAATTATAAAATGAAAGCTAATAATCAATCTACATATCAATTGATTATTAGCTTTCACACATTCTGCTTTTTTACAGGTATCCAATTACTTTTTTATAAAATTGCACTACCTATAAAAGCAAGAAACATAGAAAGGAGAAAATTTTTTAATATATCATATCTAGTTATTTAGATATCTGTTATTGTATTTAAAATTACATAGTCCAGATAAGATTGGCATCCAATCATACTTGTAATAATGCTTCTTTGTTAATGAATTTACTTTCAAAATACTGATACGAATGGAGAGTTTTATAAATGAAAAAAGTAAATCCTTTACTTATTCTGACACTCGCAATAGGTGTGTTCGGAATTATTACTACCGAGATGGGTATTGTCGGCGTATTACCACAAATCACTCAAAAATTCGGAATTTCAACTACACAAGCTGGATTTTTAGTAAGTATATTTGCACTAGTTGTTGCTATTTCTGGTCCGTTTTTAATTCTGCTCGTCTCTAGTATTGATCGCAAAATAATTTTATTAACAGCAATTTTTGCATTTGTTATTTCAAATATAATCTACGCTTATACAACACAATTTGAAATCATGCTTATTTTTCGTATTTTACCGGCAGCACTTCACCCACTCTTCTTTTCAATTGCTCTTGTAACAGCTGCTAAACTTGTCCCTCCAGAAAAGAGCGGTCAAGCGGTTACAAAAGTTTTCATGGGAATTACTGTTGGCTTTGCTTTAGGTGTACCACTAACCTCTTACCTTGCAGACCAATTTTCACTCGAAATTGCTTTCTTATTCGGAGCGCTTGTTAACACTCTTGCATTCATTGGAATACTAATCCTACTTCCTTCTATGCCTGTTAAAGAAAAAATGTCTTTCGGCAAACAAATTCGTATACTCGGCAAACCAGGATTATGGTTGAATATTTTAACCGTCACATTCCTTTTTGCAGCCATGTTTTCCGTATACAGCTACTTCGCTGAGTACCTTGCCAAAGTAACTTCCATGAATGGATCTCTCATCAGTATCATGCTATTCATATTTGGCATAGTTATGATTTTAGGCAATCATTTATTTGGTAGTCTCCTGCAAAAAAGTATAGTAAATACAGTAATATTATTCCCTATCCTATATTCTATTGTTTACATATTGGTTTATTATTTAGGTTCCTACCTTGTTCCAATGATTTTTATCGTATTCATTTGGGGAATCGTACATGCTGGTGGATTAATTGTTGGTCAAACATGGTTAATAAGCGAAGCAAAGGAAGCGCCTGAATTCGGTAATAGCCTATTCGTTTCATTCTCAAATCTCGGAATTACTTTAGGAACAACTATTGGAGGCTGGTTCATTTCAAACTTAGGTATTCACCAGCTTATTTGGAGCGGATTCATTTTCACACTACTCTCATTTCTGTTAATTATAATAAAACTAAAATTTTTCAATTCTAATAGCCAAGCTTCATTATCAAGCTAGTACATTTTCAGTTTCAAATTTTATAAACTAAAAAGTATAATGATCAAAGCCTTTAGCCATAATTACGACTAAAGGCTTTTTTGTATATAAAGTGAAACTTTACTCAGTGGGGGGTTTTGTTCATCCCCCACTGAGTATTAGCCTTCACCAATCGGGCGTTTACGGGCAGCAGGGCTCCCACCTAACTTCTTTGCTCCAGCTGAGTTTTGAGGTGGGAGTTTTACTGCCCACAAATAGCGGGATAAAAATAAATCTAAAAGGAGCTAATTTTATGGAACATAATCAAAATGGAGTACTTGCTTTAATTGTTTTGTTTTTAGGATTAGTGTTTTTTGTTAGTGGAATGGTTTATCATTTATGGGGTTCTTATTAATTTCAACTTTTAGAAAGATAAATAATTTAAAAACTAAAACGTATATTGTAATTATCGATATGGCATATTTCCAAAAACAACTTAACATGGTAAAATAATATTTGGACGGGAGTCCAATATTATTAAAATTAAGATGGTTCAAGTCGGAGAAAGGCACCTTAGGGTGTCTTTTCTTTTTTGTTAATTAATAGCTTGTTCTCTTCTAGGTAACTCTTTAAAATATAAATTTTAATAAAAAAGACGCTCATGCAGGCGTCTTTTTTCAATAAGTCATAAATATGTTTTTTCTAAAACACTCGTTAATCGTCCATACAGCAAAGCTTCATCTATTAACACCGGTTATGTACTAAACTTTTTATTATTTCGGCATTCTAGACAATCTTATGAATACTCCCAAACCTGCAAAAAAGAAGCCTAAACAGAGCAAACTACCTGGACTTCCCCAAACTATTTCATTAATCATATTATATACCCCCTATAATTTATAAATACTGTACTATTTTACCACATAAATATAAATACAGATAATTGAATTTTCTTTTTAAAGACAGTCATTAATCAACCATATAATGTCTCCTGATACTCATACAAATATCTAAACATCGTAAATCTACATTTCACTGACAAGAATTAAAAGACTGATTTTTCTGCAAAATACCTTGATTAGGGCTTCCTATTCTGCCTTTGCAGCAAGACTCTCCATGAAATTGCTAATTGAAGAAAATTGAAAAAAGACGCATTTAGATTGATACGTCTTTTGGCGATGTCTCTTTTGTGAAATCATATAAAGCTATTGCACCTAAAATAACAAGTATGCTTTCAGGAGCATCTATCAAAATAGTTTTCCAAATTCCTGGTATTATCCATTTAATATCTGCTGCTGTTTCAAGATATGTTTGAAAATAACCGATTGTAAAATCAATTACAGATAAACATACAAATAATGTTAGACAAAATCGAATTAATTTCTTATTTTTAAACATGTAACACCTCTCAAAATTCATTGGATATTCCTACTTTTGGTTTATTATATATTTACATCCTTATATTTGATTTTAACATACAAAAAACCCAAATAAATACAATATGCATATTTACATATCATATTGACAGTATTCAATTAAATAAGAATTCGCTTTTCCATTCAGGATCCTTTCTATCCTCGGAGTTTTACTGCTAATAAAGGAATTTTTTATCAATCATATAACATAGACCCCTGAATAAAATTCAATATTCCGTCAATACTGAAGACAACCGATTAAGTTACTTTCTCCTTGTTCCCCCTTGGAGAACCGAGCAGTTAGCTTTTGCTGACTGTTCTTTTGTTTGAAATTAAAATAGCGTTTTTGTTCCAAATGATGCCCTTATTCATTTGGACACATTTACCATTATTTTTACCGAAAAATTCATGATATCGTTAATTAGTCGAGTACGTCATTACTTGACGATTACCCTTAGGAGCCCCGCAGACAATCGGGGTTTCTTTTATTTAAAGCCATTTTCTCTTTTAGGGTGATATAGTCCTTAAGATCTTGTTAAACCAGTGTAATTACGGTTGGAACTTCATTCTGTTTGACACATATCCCCAGGCTATCTGGACATGATAAAAGATGAGGTGACTGACATGAAGGATAAAATATTAGAATTAGTACCAGGATCGGTAAAAAAATTACTCCAGAAAAAAGTTAAAGATGGAAACCGATGCATCATTGATTTGGTTGTGGATGATGCAACTGCTTATGGATTTGAACCGGAGCAAGTAATCCCCTGTATCATGGCGGGTTATTATGTTTATGAATCTACCACCTATCCCAGTGAAATGGAGGAAGAATTGAAGCTAAACTTGGTTTTTCATGCGGCCAATCGCTCGGCAATGAAGCTTCTGTCTTATGGGAAGTATAAAGCGAAACAATCTGAAAGTGGATGGATGAGATATACAAATCCATAAGGTTTACTTAACATACCCTAACTAGCTTGGTGAGCATGAGGCAACGCCACATGCCCATCGACTTGAGATTTTGAAATACCCCAAAGTATTTTGGTGAAAAAAAGCAACATTTAAGTTCCTTATGACATTTTTCTAATATAAGTTGTAACATTGCCTAAACAACAACTACCTTGTGGATTGTTTACTTCACAACCACATCGATTTTCTCTTATGTTTTCGCGAATATGCTCTACTGGATTAGGAGTAAGTCCATTTTTCACATATTGTTTGATTTTTTCTTTTGTCCAATCAAAACAATAACAAATTGGTGTAGTTGCTGAGTCATCTTTTTGATTTACAGCTACCTTTATGTCAGATACAAAGTATTTTTTATTATTCGTATCAAAATAGACTACATCACAATCTTCGTTTGAACAAAAATAGTGATTTTCTTTAGCATTTAATGTTTCTAATGCCGATGGTTTAAGCAATGATTTTAGTGTAATCAAATTTACATTCTTAGCTTTATTTTTACATGATGGACAATGACCATTATTTTCAATTTTTATTCCTTTAAGGTTACTACAACAATCTTCCATTATTCTCCCACCTTTACAATTTATTATTTTTATAAATATTCTTCTACTTTCTTTTCTGAATCTATTAAAGTTTCGATAATAAGATATTGCATCTGTCTCACCTCATATAAAGTATAAACCCTGTGCCATAGTACAGGGTCAAGGAAAGTATTATTTACTATATTATCGATTTACTTTCTTAAAATAAACTGTCATTATTCAATAAGCCTTTTTCAACAATATACTCCGATTGCGAAATTCTAAAACTACATTTAGGGCGATTAACCTTTATCACCTCGTAACTCTTTACTACAACGTTTTACAAAAAATACTGTTATTAAAATAATAATTCCTATACTCAAAACAAGTAATTGATCGAGTGCAATCACATCACGAAAAATCCAACGAGAAACAAAACCGAAGCTAGACATACACACACATATAAAACCAAAATAATTTAACCATCTATGTACATTTTTCATTCTTCCCCCTCCTTAAACTTGCATTTTATCATTCCCTCCTGTTTTTAGGTGTGAGTGCTGGCTAGTCGTGTGGTGATACCTCTATATAGGGCTTTTTCTTTTTTTCTCAATGACCAATATTACTTAACATGGTAAAATAATATTCGGACGGGAGTCCAATATTATTAAAATTAAGATGGTTCAAGTCGGAGAAAGGCACCTTAGGGTGTCTTTTCTTTATTTTCAAAAGGACCTGCTCAATTATTGCGTAAAAAACATAAAGTAAATTGAATCCGTTAAAATACATGAGTGACCCCTTGTTTTCCCCTCTTATTAAAGGAGGAACTATTATGGGATTTGGTGGTAGTTGTAGTAGTTGTGGCGGCGGCTTTGCTTTACTAGTTGTATTGTTTATTTTATTAATCATTGTTGGAGCTTCTTGCTTCTGCTAAAAAACTATCGGAAAAGACACTCTTATATGGGTGTCTTTTCTTTGTAATAAAAAGCTCTTCATCACTTTCGGTCTTTAGTGTGACATACAAATAATCCAGTTCCCCAAGCGCCCATATTCCACAGCCCCTTCTTTGTGCTTTTCTTTTCATTTATATTTCAATTTCAAATATAGTAGAAACTCATTACAAGGCTAGTTATATATACAATTATTATAGATAATATATACCTTTCACCACATGTATCATTCTGAATAATTAAAAACAACTATTGAGAATTCCATATAGACCCATTACTGGTTAAAATGTTATAATTAAACCATCCTACATAGTTACTCATGTTCAGGATGAGAAACTAACGTCTTATTAAGTAATGCGCATAACTTAAATAAACAAGACACTGCAAAGTGTCTTGTTTATTTGCATCAAGTTTCCTTTTTATTCCAAAAACAATATAATAAGATGTAGCATTTAATACATATAAAGAAAAATATAGATGTACTAAATCATTACAGCACCCATGAAAGTACTTCTATTTTGGAGGAACAAACTATGAACAAAAAGTTATTAACATCATTATTATGTAGCACATTCTTATTTGGATTATCAGCTTGCAGTTCACATGATACATCTAGTAATAACACGAAAAACGAGCATAAGGCGCCTAAAGAAACAAAGAATACTGAACTTAGTAACAAGGATTCGCAAGAAAAGCTTTCCACTCAGGGAGTTTCTTCTGATGTATACATATCAATACCCTATGCAGAGTCATTAGATGCTATAGGTAGTGGAGAGGTTACAGCACAAGGTGTATTTAAAGTATTAGACGTCTCAGTTTATAATAGCCAAAAGGAACCCATTACACTACATAGTAACAACTTTAAATTAATTGACGGACTAGGAAGAGAATATTACATTTCTAATGAGTCTCAATTAGTACTTAAAGCTGCAAATACCTCTACATTTAAATTTGGTGTTCTTAATCCTAATGAAAATTCGGAAGGGAAAATTGTATTCGATGTACCGAAAAACACACAAGGATTAACTTTGAAAATTAATGGAGATATGCTGGATAAAGGGATCGAGTTAAAGGTGGAATAGTCAAAGAAAATATAAACCACCTATCACAACTTATACTAACATAACAAAAAGTACAGCCTCTGTATTAACTACAACAGTAGACTGTACTTGTATAACTCACTATAACAGGATTCCTTAGTTCTTTTGAGAAGATGCTCTCCAATCACGAAAAGATGTTGGAAACCCAGAATGTCCACGTTGCTTTGTAACAACTGGTTTCTCTTGAAGAATAGTTGATTTCTCTTCAGGAATAGTTGGTTTTTCTTCAAGAATACTCAAAGCTGTTTGCATTTTCTCCAGCTGTTCTTTTAAAGCTTGCTGCTCAATCTTTAAATCCGTAAGTAAACGTAATATCATCTCAGAATTAGCCATAACGATCTCCTTTCCCCCAATGCACAGAATAAAATACCATATGTAATAAGCGGAATACTCGTGACAAAAATAAGTTCGTCAACTCTTTTAAAATACCGAGTACTTTTATTTTTTCAAAAGGACCTGCTCAAGTTTATCCGTAAAAACATAAAGTGATATAAATCCATTAATATATGGACTTTATGGAAGGAGGAGTTAATATGGGCTATGGTGGTAGTTGTGGAGGCTATGGTGGTAGTTGTGGTGGAGGCTGTGGTTTTGGCGGTGGATTCGCCTTACTTGTTGTGCTCTTTATCTTATTAATCATCGTTGGAGCTAGCTGTTGGGGCGGCGGATTCGGCTGCTAATAAGAGGCACTCTTGAGAGTGTCTTTTTTTTATTTCTCAATATAGGGCTAACATATATGTGTTACTATCAAAAGGCGAGATTCCCTAAGCGTAATATAGTAGTTTACCAACTATGAAAGCCACTGTCACAAGAAAACAGTAGGCTTTTATTTTGTTATTTAACAAGATTAAAACATGAATTGCCATTTCCCCTCAGTACCATTTTAAAATTGACATAGCACTTCATGCACCATATACTGTTAACAACAGTATACTGTCATTAACAGTATATATTCTAGGAGGTATATTCATGAAACATACAGGAAGACATACAGGTGCATTTCTTTTGTTATTTTTAGCAGAAGGTGATAACTATGGTGGGCAGCTACTTCAGAAATGCGTGGAAGAACTTCCGGTCAATCCAATTGATAGTGCCATCCTTTACCGCACGCTGAAGAAATTAGAAAATGAAGGCGCTATTGAATCTTATGTAAGTACATCAGTTCCAGATAAGCCGAGAAAGATGTACAAAATTACTACAGCCGGAAAAGAACAATTAGCGGATTTTCAAATGGATATTGAGGAAAAAATGAAAAACTTATCATTTTTCTTAGACAAATATAAAGACTTAAAGGAATCTAATCATGATTAATGGCGCTATCCTTTACACTTTGGCCATTATTCTTACGGGGATTTCTTTTATGAAGGATCGGAATAAAACGAAAGCTGCCCTATTAAAATCATGGAAAATATTTCAAAGTCTTCTCCCTGCCATGCTCTCCATTATGCTTTTCGTTGGACTATCACTTTCTATCTTAACGCCGTCCTTCATCTCTTCCATCATTGGAGAACAGTCTGGATTTTTAGGTATTATTTATTCAGCACTACTCGGATCTGTGGCACTTATCCCAAGCTTTGTCGTGTTTCCTCTTGGTAATACGTTAGTACAGCACGGCGCAGGTCTTCCTCAAGTTGCGGCACTCATGTCTACACTAATGTCAGTAGGAATTACAACCTTGCCTATGGAACAAAAGATATTCGGACGAAGCTTTGCTTACGCTCGTAATGCATCTGCATTACTCATGTCACTCCTATTCTCATATATCATTTGGGTGGTGATGGTATGAATGAACTAAAAAGATATCGCTTCTTTTTCATTTTGCTGATTGGACTTATCATACTAACTTTTATAAACCAATCTTTAGGATGGAGCGCATTACAATTAACTGGGAATAGCATTTTAGATATGTTGTTTCTACTCCCCCCTGTCCTAATATTTGTAGGGTTACTTGATCAGTGGGTGAAGAAAGAAACGCTAATGAAATACATGGGAGAAAAGTCCGGCATATATGGAATATTATTCTCCCTATTATTAGGCGGCATTGCAGCTGGTCCCCTCTATGTTGCCTTTCCAATTGCAGCACTACTATTAAAAAAAGGCGCCAGCATTAGGTACATCGTATTTTTCTTAGGCGTTTGGACAACTGCAAAATTACCAATTATCGTGTATGAATTTTCTTCATTTGGGGCTATCTTTACGCTCATTCATATTTGCTTCGGTCTAGTATTCTTCTATGTAATGGGGCTTATTTTCGAGAGATTTTATGATCAGAGGCAGTTGTTGCAGTATGATATAACGAAAGAAATGTAGAAAGGCATCTTTAATCGTAAAGATGTCTTTTTACTATGAACCTACAACTTCTTAAAAAAGCATAAACCCCATTGCTTTTTTAAGAATAACGATAACGATTAATCCTAGTGTAAATGACCCTTGAAAACCGGATGCTAAACCGTTCAACTTCTCTACTGGATTGCTGAACTTTCCGTATAGTTAGTTGTTCCCGGCGGCTAGAGACAATTGTTACCGTATGACGTTACAAAATATAATTTTTTCAAAAAAATCTTACATTTCTTGATTTTCCCTATTGTATTTTCGAATATTAGAATGTAAAATATTTCAATGTACTACATAATATTGGGAAAAGGGAGAAATTCATGAAAAAATTATTAGTTTCAGCAACAGCGTTCACACTTTTAACTGTGGGGTACAGTTCTTCTGCATTTGCAGCAAAAAATCCAAACGATAAGAACTGCGGTCACTTCAACAACAAACAAGAAGTTATGGAGTTCTGGCATAGCAATGGATATAGCGCAACAAATGATCCTCATGATCTAGATCGTGACAACGATGGTTTACCTTGTGAGGTAAAAAAAGGGGATTACGATCAATTTGTAGCTAGTAAACAAGCTACTAAACAAGAAGAAAACAAACCACAAGAACAAACTAAAGAAGAAAATACTAAGCAAGAACCTGCTAAACAGGAGAATACTAAACAGGAACCTGCTAAACAAGAAAACAAAAAACAAGAACAAACTAAGCCTCAAACAACTGCAAAAGAAACAAAGAAAGACACAAATACAGCTGTAAAAACAGACAATAAAAAACAAGGCGAAAAATTGCCAAACACAGCATCAAATGGTGTTACAATGATGTTAGCAAGCTTAGGTTTAGCTGCAATCGGATCTGTATTAATGTTCCGTCGTAAAAAAACAAACGCATAAAATAATTCCTTTAAAGGACAGGTTTCCCCTGTCCTTTTAAAATGGAGTGATATAAATGAAAATAAACCAATGGATAGGCTTATGTTTATTTATAGTTGGAATTTCAATCTTTTCTTATTGTTTTATAGAATGGTATAGTGCTAGAAGCTCAGCGGAATCTTTAGCATCTAATGAAATAAAGAAATACGAGACTCAAACGCCAATCACAACACCTCCTGAAGACAATGACGCTAAAATAGAAACTCCTCAAAACCATGAAGAAATTGTGCAAATTCCGTCTTCAGAAGTAAATCATCAATTAGGTCAAAAAGTAGCGTATTTAATCATTCCTAAAATACAAAAGAAATACTCCATATATTGGGGAGCTGATGATAAAGTACTAAAAAAAGGTGTGGGCATGTTTGTGAGTGAATTAACGACTACCCCATCCGGAAACGGTCATACAGTTTTAAGTGGACATCGAGATACTGTATTTACCGAACTAGGTCAGCTAAAAGAAAATGACCAACTGATTGTAGAATATGAAAATAAAACATACACATACAGCATTGACAAACATTGGATAACAGATGCAGAAGATCGGACTGTTATTGTAGAAACAAACGAACCTACATTAACATTAACAACATGTTATCCTTTCAACTACATCGGCGATGCTCCAGATCGATACATCATTGAAGCATCTTTAGTTGCTAAAACTTAAAAGGAGCTGTCTCATAATTCGATTTTTTTGGACTAGGTGACGGCTCCTTTTTAAAAACAGTACCAATAAAAAAACATCTTCCACTCGTGAAGATGTCTTTTTACATGAACCTACAACTTCTTAATTCTCGTTCTGTAAAACCCTCGCTGCCTTTACTTCCTTTTTCTCTTCTTTTAAGAACAACGATACGATAAAAGCAATAATGATAAAGATTAACCCTAGTGTAAATGCACCTTGGAATCCAGATGTTAAACCATTTAACTTCTCTACTGAATCCATTGGATTTGCTGAGCTTTCCATATACTTAGTTGTTCCTGAAGACATTTTCGAAATAAATATAGCTGTACCAATTGCGCCAGCTACTTGCTGTAACGTATTAAACAGTGCTGTTCCGTGCGGATATAAATCTGGTGTTAATTGATTTAATCCATATGTTTGTGCTGTCATTACAAACATGAGCCCGACCATTAATACGCTATGCATGACAATAATTTGTACCATTGATGTATCAGGAGTAATGCCTTTAAATAAGAACATTGCAATACCTACTAACACAATACCGGGAACGATAACAACTTTCGGACTAAATTTATCAAATAGTTTACCTGCGATTGGTCCCATTATGGCGCTAATAATACTTCCCGGAAGCATTATTAGTCCTGATTTAAATGCTGTAACTAGTAAAACTGTTTGCAGGAACATCGGTAATAAAGTCATCGTTGAAAATAACGACATCATAACAATGACGATTAATCCAACTGATATTGTAAACATCGGAACTTTAAATGTACGTAATTCTAAAATTGGATTCTCGATTTTTAATTGTCGCACTACAAAAATACATAGTGATATAAGCCCAACAATTAAGGCGCCATACACTTTCGGATCGGGCCACCCTAAATCACCTGATGCACTAAAGCTATACACAAGCCCGCCAAATCCTAATGTCGATAAAAGGATAGATGGATAATCTACTTTCGGTCTTGTTAACTCTGTAACATTTTGGATGTATTTCATTCCAATTACAATTGAAATGATCACGATAGGAATAACAATGTAGAATAACCAGCGCCAATTTAATGAATCAACGATTACTCCAGATAATGTAGGACCAATTGCTGGAGCTGACATCATCACAAGTGCGATTAATCCCATCGTGGCACCGCGCTTTTCAGGTGGACAAATAATTAAAATCGTATTCATTAATAACGGTGAAATTAACCCCGTCGCTACTGCTTGGACGATACGGCCGACTAATAAAACAGAAAATGTCGGTGCAAATCCCGCAATTAATGTACCGACTAAAAACGTTACCATAGCGATCAAAAACATTTGTCTCGTTGTGAGCCATTGCTGAAGTAACGCTGTAATCGGGACTAAAACCCCAACCACCAACATGTAAGCTGTAGAAAGCCATTGAATAGTTGAAGCTGTTACGTCAAATTCTTTCATTAATACAGTTAACGCATTACCAAGTAATGTTTCGTTTAATAATGCAACCATTGCCCCTAAAAGTAATGCAATTAAAATCGGGGTATGTTTCATATTAGAAGTATCAACTTTGCCACTTGCAGGGCTCTTAGTTGTTATATTCATTTGCAAATTCTCCTCCTGTTTCTTACTTAAAAAGCTTTAAATACAACGGAACACATGTAATATAATATACATATGTAGATTAAAAAGGGAGAATCAATTTTCAGCCATTGTATATTTAATCTACAAAAAAGGAGAATTGTAGATGAATGATAATGAAAAACAACTTGATTTACGTATTAGACGTACACATAAATTACTATGGGATTCCTTATTTGAATTAATGACGCAATCAAAACAGAAATATAGTACCATCACGATTAACCAAATTTGTGATCGTGCAATGGTACACCGAACAACTTTTTATAAACACTTTGAAGATAAAGATGATTTATTAACATTTGGATTTAAACGATATGGCAAGATGATTGCTGAAATACCGGTTTCAGATCGATTAAGTAAACCATTTCAAGTAATGGAACAATTTCTACACCATGAAGAAATCGGTAAAATATTAGAGACACAAATGTCTGATGAACAATTTATTAGCCGTACACAGTATTTAAGTCACGAAACAAGAAAACAAGAAATAGAAGCGTTAAATCAACTGTGTAAAAATCATACGATGCCGAATGATTTAACCATTGAATTTTATTCAGGGGCAATCACCTCATTAAGTGCGTGGTGGTTTAAAAATGAAAGAAGCGTTTCTGCTGCTGAAATGGACCAATATCTTCACCAACTTATTAACCGGGATATTTTTCAGTTTGAGGAAGAATAACTTCACCATCAAAAAAACGCCTATATGAAATAGGCGTTTTTTACATACTATTACTTACCGATTTTTTTCAAATCCGAACTTTCTATAATTGAACGAGAATATCCATCTTTCCCAACTCGTACCATAGCTCTTCCCAATTGCTCAGAAGTTATCACACTGCCGAATCGCTTCAACAGAGGGTTAAACGGCTTCATCACATCGTACATCAATTGATACGATTTCGTTTTTGATTTCACACCATTTGTCGGGATAATTAATCCTGGTCTAAACATATACGCAGATTTGAAAGGTAAACGTAATAACTCATTTTCCGTTCTTCCCTTCACTCTCGCCCACATCGTACGTCCTGATTCTGTACTATCTGTGCCGCTACCAGATACGTAAATGAACGTCATGTTTGGATTTAACTTCGCTAATGTTTTTGCGGTAGATAACGTTAATTCGTACGTAACTATAGAATAAAACGTCGATAAATTTTCGTTCCAAATATTCAGAATTAATATTAAAATAAACAATGGGGATAGGGGTATGGAATCATAAATTATACATAACGAGGGACTAGAAATGAAAATACAATTAAAAGCTGATTTAATGCTACTACTAGTTACATTTTTTTGGGGTGCATCCATCCTACTTACAAAGCTTGGACTTGATGGCATAGAAGAATATAATTTAATCGCATTACGATTTATTATCGCCTTTCTTTTATCAGGTTTAATATTTTACAAACATTTATTCAAAGTCGATTTTAAAACTGTAAAATATGCCTTTATACTCGCTTCTGTTTTATTTATCGTTTACATTTTCGCGACTTTCGGCACAAAGTATACGAGTGTTTCTAATGCTGGTTTCTTACTATGTCTCACAGTCATTTTCATTCCGATATTATCAGCTATATTTTTAAAACACATTCCTGAAAAGAAAGTTATAGTAGGAATCATTTTAACGATAATAGGAATTGGTTTATTAACATTAACTAGCGAATTCAAGATCGGTAATGGCGATATATTTTGTATACTGTCAGCCTTATTTTATGCCATTCACGTCATCATTACTGGAAGCGTAACAAAACATGTGAACTCCATTGCACTTGGAGTCATACAACTCGGTTTCGTCGGTCTATTTAGTCTTATTTTTTCATTCATTATAGAAACGCCAAAACTTCCTAGCACAATCAACTCATGGCTAATCATCTTAGCCTTAAGCATATTTTGCACTGCAGTCGCATTCATCGTGCAAGTGATTGCCCAGCAATACACAACGCCCACACATACAGGGCTTATCTTCTCATTAGAACCTGTCTTTTCCGCAGGATTTGCTTTCGTTTTCACAGGCGAAACGCTCACAGGGAAAGGCTACTTAGGGGCGACGCTTATATTGTTAAGTGTGTTGATTGCTGAGGTGGATTTTAAGGGGTTGTTGCGGGTTAATTATAAGAAGAATGTGGAGTAAGGCTTTTATTAAGATAGATAAACATACCCCGAAAATAGTCGTTTGTATTATTTTCATTCTCTTAACTTAAATTTCCTTTTAAATGAGCCTTTTTTTAGATGCTATCTTCGAATAAGGTAGCATCTAAAAAATGTTCAAAATTACTTAATGAATATAATCATAAAGATTTTTCGCTAACAATAAACAAGTTACTGTAATGAAAAGAGCACGAACATACCCGCTTCCTTTTTTTATAGCAAATTTGGAGCCAACAATCCCTCCAGCAATTTGAGCAATCCCCATTATAAAACCATACACATAGTTTACTTGCCCTACATACATAAACATCAACAATGCACCAACATTACTTCCTAAATTAAGAAGCTTCGCATTACCTGCTGCTTTTAAAAAATCATACCCAATAAATAAAAGAGAAAACATTAAAAACGAACCTGTACCAGGGCCTAGAAACCCATCATAAAAACCAATAATAAAAATAAAAAAAGTAAAAATAATGAAGTGTCGACCAGACAATTTTTTATGAGTGGAAATACTACCCCAATCCTTTTTGAATATCGTATAAATAGCAACCGCACCAAGCATGATCAGCATCAATGGCTTCAGTACTTCTGGGTTCATTAAATGAACGGTCCATGCTCCTATTATGGAACCTATGAAAGTGAGTGGAAATAATTTAAACGCCGATTTCAAATCAAGATTACCAGAACGATAAAACACAATATTACTAGTTGCACACCCCATTGTCGACGCTAGTTTATTCGTAGCTACTGCACTTGCTGGATTCAGTCCTGTAAATAATAAAGCGGGTAAGGCAATGAGTCCTCCACCACCTACAACTGAATCAATAAATGCAGCTGAAAATCCAAAAGCAATCAAAATAATTAATACTGATGGGTCTAAATAAAAATCCATACTATTAACCTCCCGTTTAGTCACTATCAGAATAGTAACTAATAATTTGCTAAATGTAAACAGTTATTGTAACGTTGAAATATAAAAGCAAACATCGGAGGACGAAAAAAGTGGACTACATAGTGCAACAGCTTAAAAAAATTGGTTTTAATGAATATGAAGCTAAATCTTATGTATCTCTTGTTAAACAGGGGCCTGTCACAGCCTACCAAGTGAGTAAGGATTCGGGTATCCCAAGAGCGCGAATTTATGAGATTTTGGGTAACCTTGTAGAAAAAGGAATTGTCATGAAGGAAGAAATAAATGACACCACTCGCTATTCACCTCTACCTGTTGAAATCTTTTTACAAAAGGCGCAATCAGAATGGCAGTCTACTTATGAAGTAATCAGTGATTCATTAAAAAAACTAGAAACTTTCGAGGAAAAAACAGATAATCGAGTGATTACTTTAAAAGACAATAAAACAATAATTAGCTACTGTCAGGCATTAATAAAAAAAGCCCAAAAACGTATTGTTATTTCAATGTGGGATGAGATGTATGAAGCGTTAAAAGAGGAACTATCTGAGGTAGCTGATAAAGTTACAGTACAAGGTATTACCCTGCATGTTGAAAATCCCATTAAAAATCTAGAAGCCCATCGTATAACACCTTATACAGAAACTCTGTCTACAGAACATTGGTTTATTTTATCGATAGATTCTAAAGAGATGATTTATGGACCATCCCTTGAGGAGCGTAATATTGCTTTTTATACAGATGATCCCGTTCATATATACCTATTAGAGGATTATGTATGGCATGATGTTTTAGTGAATCGACTTGTACAACGTAGCCAAGATGATTTGGAGCAATGGATTACTACAGAGAGAAAATCCTTTTTTATGGAAAAATAAGAAATATATTCAAGAGAAAATCAAAAAATTTCCCTATTAAACCTAACAACTTCTCCGTACAAAAATAGCCGACTATTATATAGTAAATAGTCGGCTATTTTTATATAAATTTATACAGACGCTGCCATTTTCCCTTTGCGGAATATTCCCATTAACCCAGCGATTAATGAGATAAACGCTTCTCCCACTCTTTCACCTTCTCAATTGTTACATCTAATTTCTTAGCCACTTCCTCTATACTCATTCCCTTAAAGAGCATTCCAGCTGCCGAAAGTGCTTTATCTATTTCTTCTTGCTTCTCTTGCTCATATAAACGACCTACTTTCGTCAACCGTAACCACTCCTTTACCTTTTTATATGCCTTCTTCTATTTTATCATCCAATCTCCACAAACCGCCCAAACTCCTTCAAAAATCTCAGCTTAAAACTCCCAACAGGTCCATTCCGATGCTTCGCCACATGAATCTCCGTCATCTCTTTCTGCATCGTTTCCTTATCGTAATAATCCTCTCGATACATAAGCATAATGACATCCGCATCTTGCTCAATTTGTCCTGTCTCTCTTAAATCAGATAAAAGCGGACGCTTATCTTGACGTGACTCTACGGAACGAGACAATTGTGACAACGCTACTACACAAACATTCAAATCACGCGCTAATAACTTAAGCTTACGAGAAATTTCACTAATCTCTTGAAATCGATTACCCTTATGCTTTGGATCACCTGTAATGAGCTGCAAATAATCTACAATAACTAAAAGCTTTTTATCCCCATGCTTCCTCTTTAACTTACGAGTCTGCATCCAAATATCCTGCATTGTAACACCGGCCTTATCATAAATCTCAAGTGGCAACTCACCAATCTCCGCAAACGCCTTACTCACCTTTTCCCAGTCCTCTATCGTAAAACGATGCTTCGGATTTTTCAGTCTACCTCCTGACACTTCGCCCGCACAAGACGCCATCCTTTTTAACAATTGCTTACTACTCATCTCTAATGAAAACAACCCAATCGCCGCTCCAGACTTCGCCGCATGCAGTGCAATATTTAGCGCAAACGCCGTTTTCCCCATAGAAGGACGCGCTCCAAGAACGACAAAATCACCTTCCTGCAATCCGCACGTCATCTTATTTAGCGATGTATAACCAGTCTCAATACCAGTATTCTCTTTCGTATCTTGATGAAGCTCCTCATATAGCCCAACTAAAGCATCCTTCAAATCAAACTCACATACATAGTCCTTTTCCTCTAACTCACAAAGTTCCGTAATCGTCTCACCAATAATTTTCTCATTCTTCTCCGCAATAAGACGCTCTCCCATCTTACGCCCAAGAACGCCAGCCTGATACATTTTCCATGCACCTCGAACAAGCCCCTCATAATAAGAGAAGTTGGCAGTTGTAGGCACACCCTCTATTAATGCTATAAAATACTCCATTCCCCCGATATTCTCCAAAAAATTCGGATTCATCCGAGAAACGAGCGTCACAAGATCAATTGGTTGCCCTTCATCTTCAATTTTTCGCATTAACCGAAATATAGACTTATGCACCGGCATAGAAAAATAATGCTCCGTCAAACGGCACTCCTTAATAAGCTCTCCATCAATTAAAAGAGAACCTAACACCGTCTTTTCTGCCTCCACATTTTGAATACTCATGGACGCCACCCACGTTCAGTTAAGAATCGCTGCAACTCTTCCTCTGACAGCGCATTCTTCTCCCACTCCTCGCACCTCGTCAAAAACTCCTCCGTCTCCCCAGTACTAACAGACGACTCCTTCTTCCGAAACTTCGACGTATCCGCCTCAACCTCAGACACTTTCGTAAATCCTTTCCCGTGCCACCCCCTCAAAATCCCCTTCACATAAGCAACCGTTCGCTTATTATTCTCAAACGCAATTTGAAGAGCCTTCAGCACAAGCTCCTCTGACAAATCAACCATCCATGCACTCAGTTCCTCTACCGCAAACGGAGACAAACTACCAAAATGTTGCTCGTAAAAAGAAAACACGCGACTTCCCGTCTCTTCCTCTATAACCTCTTCTTCCGCCTCTTCACAAACCGGATCTGGATCCACATCAACAGCCAAATCACTCGGCATACCGAAATGCGCTAAAAGCATCGGAACATTCAGCTCCTCCTCTACACACTTCTGAAGAAACATATGTACAAACTCCTTATTCTTCACACCCTTCAGCTCACGAAGCACACACTTCTCCACATTCGTATTCGTCACCGGATTATAACGAAGCCAATTTAAAATAAATAACTCCCTCGTCTCCGCATCATAAAGAATCTTTCCATAATCAATGAAGCGCTGCACTAACTTATCAACAGTCCCCCTGTTATAACCCGTCTCCATCTCAGCTAACCGCTTCGGAAACGGAAAAATCCCGCACTGCGTCGTCTTCGAACAAGTTAACAAATAAACATAAAAATACCGCTCTTCCGGCGTCAAATCCAAAACAAAATCATCCTGCCAAAAATTCACCTGCACTGTACGATACACCGCCATCCCAATTCCTCCCGTCCTCATTCAAAAGTAAAAATTCTTCTTTGTACTATATATAGGAAGGAGGAACGGGTTTTTGGCGTGTTATTTCAAATTTTTTTTGACTACTACTACGGTGTTTGTTGGTGTTTTTGTTTTGTTGTGTTTTTTCTTAGTGATTTATTACTTGGTAGGGGCTTGCAAGGGGTATAGGAGGTGCTTGGTGTCGGTTACTTCGATTAGGAAGACTCGATCTGAGAAGCCGCCTCGTTCTTCTGCTTTCTTTTTACGGATTGTATCGATTTCTTCTAGTGTTGTGCCTTCGTGTTCGGCTAGGGCGTTGATTAGTTCTAAGAGGTCGGATAGTTCTTCTAGTTTATCGGGTTTTGTTTTCGCTTCGATGTATTCTGTTAGTTCTTCTTGTGTTTTCTTGCATAGTTCTTTTATGTATTCATCTTCGGATAGGATTCTTGTTGTTGGTGTTTTTCCGTTAGCTTTTATTATTTGTGGGATTTTGTTTCGGATTAGTTTGTTGTAGGTTGGCATGGGGGTTTCCTCCGTTTGGTTTTTCTTCTATCACGTTAAGGAAAAATACAAATTCGTTGGTGTTTCAGTTTCTTATATAAACACGATCATGAAACATATGAAAGCATTCTACAATTTCCTCATTGAAGAGGAATATGTACAATTAAATCGTTTTACAAAAATTAAGTCATTAAAAGAAGCACAAGATAATATAGAAGCATTATCCGTTAATCAATTAAAAACTTTACTTATAACAGCCAAACTAACAACATACGCAGGATTTAGGGACTGTGTATTAATGAGGTTACTTGCTGATACAGGTATGCGAATTAGTGAAGCGTTAAACCCTCAACAAGAGGATATTGATTTTAAAACGAATGTAATTGAGTTAAAAGGTACTAACACCAAAAAACGTAAAACTCGATATGTACCTATTTGCTACTGTTTATGGGAATACCGTTGATCCTGCACGTTTTAGACAGAGGTTAAAATGTATGGTGATAATGCAGGAATTAAGGGTGTGAGAATCTCTCCTCACACTTTTAGACATACATTTAGTATTATTTACTTAACAATGGCGATGTGATGAACCTTCAAAAAATATTAGGACATTCGTCAATTGAGATGGTTAAAAAATATATTAATATGATAAGTAAAGATATTGTTGCTCAACATAATAAATATAGTCCAATTAATAATTTATAAACAAAAAGTTAGCTGATCGTTCAACCTTTTCAATACATAAATGAGATAATCTTATTTCATTTCTCCCATTATTCAAAATTTGAAAATACGTCTATTAACGCTATTTCCCCCCTATTATATTGTATATATAATAAAGACTTGTATTTATGTTTTCTTGTCTAGAAAGCAAATAAATAGAAACATTACACATTATCTCATATAATGAGGTTATCCATCCGAAAATTGGTAAATAAAAGGCGAGGGAATATTTCGTGAGATATATTGATAAAAATTTAGCACATCCTTGTAACAAATCTATTTTAGAATCGTTCCAAAAATCTGCCTCCTATCAAAAAAACTTGCATTTTTCTTTTACATATAACTGAAAATAAAACAGCAGTTAGCGAGATAAGAAAATATATTCCAAATGCAGGTTTTAATATATACTTAGATATTTACGATGATGAATTACAGAGAGCTATCACAAATGGAAATAATGAAGCCATCACAAAATGTATTGAAAACGGAATAAACGCTTCAACCGATATGTTATTTGTAGTTTCAGAAAAAACAAAAAATATCAGTGGGTCCCTTATGAAATAAGTTCTGGTAAGAGGGCTGAAAATTCAGTCTCTACACATCTTTTAAAAGATGTTAGGGATATTCCATCTTATCTAAACATAGGAAATGTAATAAGTGGAATAAAGAGTCTGAATATCTATATAGCATCCTTACAAAAAAAAGAAAATGATACTATATTATTAGAAAAGTCAGCGATTCTCACAAATTACATACTAGAACATAGCACCCCTTCTCATTCATTAATCCATTATTTAGATTGGAAAAAATAAAAGGAGCTGAAAATTATGTCACTTAAAGATATAACTGTAAGTCTTAATTTACCAATTGGAAGTATAAAAGGTTCTTGGCAACCCAGTACAGCTGAACGAGATGCCTCTTGGGAAATGTATGTTGAATTAATTACTCGTATTACTACAAATGAGTTAAATGATGAGGAAGGAATTTTAAGAGAAGCACTTTCCTCATTTTATTCACTTTTTGACATTACCAGACAAATATTAAAAAAATATGGTCCCAATGTAGCTATATCTAAAACAGGGAATATTTCTTTTGGATATTTGGCAGTTTCTATTTTAAACTCAAGTTTACGTCCCCTTCTTGCTAAGTGGCATCCAATGTTACTCGAGTATGAAAATAAACGAAATGAATCTGTATCTATAGTTGAACATGAAAAACCTTGGGATAAACATGATGAATTAAGAAAAGAAATAGAATTTGTTCATCAGATCCTACTACAGTATGCTCATATTTTAGGACAAGTCGCTGGGGTTCCATCCTTAATAATCAAACCTCTATAAAGAAATAGAAAGCACTGCATGTTCAGTGCTTTCTATTTTATTTCCAATCAACAGTTCCTACTTTAATAGGTAATCCTCTTAAAATATACTTAAGAGCTTCCATATTATTTTTAGGCACTTTCCATAGGGATATTTGAAGTATATCTGGAACTACACCTTTTTTTCCTTCTTCATTTGTAAACTGAAGAGTAATAATACTAAATTTTTCTCCTTTATTCATTTTTTGCTTTTGAGCACAATCAATTTCAAAAGTTAAATAGCGTTCATCTTTAAACTCAGGTGTTATAAAAAAAATACATGCACATGATTCTTGTAGCCCTTTCAAAATCCCTCTATTAGGATCCATACCTGCTGGCATATCCTCATCATCTAGCCAAGGGTCAAAACCTAATTCTTTTAACACTTCATAAAATTTTTTAACAAATTCTTTGTTACTTCCCTTATGACTTAAAAATATCTTCTTAGGGAACGTCAGCTCGATTTGTTCCTTGGTCATTTGATATGTAACAATAGGAACCTCAGTTCTAAGTTCTACATCAAATTGAGGATCCACTTTTACTACACCTTTCATCCAATCACAATTGTAGAATAAATCTTGAAACGCCTCTTTCATTTTACTAAGATCTAGAAATAAGCTTTCGGCATTCCATTTAATCCAGTGAATATCCGATGTAAATGTTCTTACAATTGGTAGCAGTTCTTTTTGAGGTACATTCTGTTTATTAATAAAAAAATCTAGACAAAAGCCATCATCAGTATGTCCTTCCTCTAGGGGCATACAATGAATATGACTTGTATTATTGACTATAGTAATGGATATTTTTCTCATAATCCCCCCCTACTTTGAATCATTCAATAAGTGAGATAAAAATAAAACAAATTCTATTTTCTCTTCATTTGAAGTATTTCTATTGAACTCCACTTGATTCCCATCTCTAATTGTAATAACCGATTGATCAAATAATTGAAATTTGATTTGTTTGATTTCTAATTCTTCATTTTGCATTATTTCATCAAACTCTGATGAAAATTGGATACTACTTCCATATAAAATATAACTATCCAAGTAGTTAAAGTAATTATCCTTAGAAATCTTTATTTCCATAATATTATTTGTAACAGATGTTAATATTTTTTGTATATACAATTTTCTTGTTAGATTTATTTTCGAAAGTATTCTATATAAATCAGTCTTAGAACTTATCCATTGATTATTCTCTTCCTCACTATGAGAGAATACACAAAAAATATTCTTACCTATAATTAACTGCTCTTGTTGATTCATATAAATTAACAAATGATATGGGTTGCTCGTAGATGTATGCTCCCTTTCCATATAGTTAATTTTAGAAATAAACTCATCTTTTTTAAATTGAGTTAAATCATAATTTGTTTTGAATAAAGAAAAGAAATCACTAAAATCTTCATAATAGTATACTCGACATTTGTTTAAATTATTATTTAGTATATTCACATAAATCATAATCCTAATAATTTTTTTATTTTATCTTCATTTCTTAAAGTTGTACTTGAGTTATGTTCAACAAATATAGTTTTTAATTCTTCATAAGCCTTATTAATTACTCGCTTTAAGTTGAAATTGTTATTATGTATATATATTCTTATATAATTATTCGCTTTATTATCTATACCAGCTATAAGGATATGCTTTCTTTCTCTTTCTTCATCTATTTTTTCATTATAGACTAAGCTAAGTTCAACTTTAAGTATTATTCTATTCTGTAGAATATGATTCTTAATATCCTCTTTTTGTAGCAAGTCCCCCCCACCAAATCCTTGCCTCTCAATTTTAGCCTTTAGATCTTCTTTTTTAGAATCCTCATGATCAAAAGTAATATCTATACATTCTAAATCATCAAAATTAAATTTAGTACCATTCATTTCCAGCATTAAGTCTAGCAATTTAATAGTGTTTGGGCTGATATTTTCATAAAGGACTGCCGTATGACCATCATCTTCAAGAGTGAAGGTTAATTTTTGAGACATTTTTGGTGGAAATAACTTAAATTTATCATTTTCAAAAAATATTGACAGTAGCAATTTAATTACTGTTTGTATCTCTCTATACTTTTTAGAGTTAGAAGTTTGAAAGAAAATAATCTTTTTCGAAAAATTTATCTCAACTAACGCTTTTGATTCATCGACAAATCTTGTACTAAACATACTGCGTTTATCATAAGCATATCTTTCATTAAGTCTCGTTACTAATAATTTACACAATCCATTCCTAAAACTTATTATTTCTACATTACTATTTATTCCATTTTCTTGAGACTTAATTTTATTCCAATTATCTACTGTACCCTGAACACACGATCTTGTTATATTTAATTTTTCGTCTAAAAAAGAAAGAAAAAAGCCATCAGATACATCCAATTCTGGATTAAATGCTTTTTCTCTAATATCCTCATATATTTCTCTTTGCAGTAACCCCTGTTCAAATTGTTGAATTAATAATTCTATTAAATCTCCAACCTTTTTTATATTCTTACCAATTTGATATTCATTTTGAGACAGAACATCTATAATTTGTAATTGATTTAAAACCTTAAGAGCATGTCTAAGGGTTACTATTTCTTGTTTACTAGGTATTTGTAATCTTTCAATTCCTTCACCTTGACCACTTTCAATTTTCATTACAGTTTCTTGTCTTATCACGTAAAATCCCCCTTGTCCGATCTTTCAGCTATTATTTCCATATTACCAGTTAATTACAAACATTGTCGATAATTAATATAATTTCTGTCCTCAAGCACAGTGATAAGATTTTAGAAAAGAGTGCAGTAACAGCACACCTCTTATACAAATACCAAATTGAATCAATTCATATGGTGATATGCCTCCCTTTTTCTTCCTACAATACTTTACCCTGTATATAATTATTTCACTCCAGCTTCCTGCTCCCGTACTGCCCTATAAAGAGTATCCTTGCTTACTTTAGTTATTTTTCCATTTTTTAATAGCCAGATTATTAATTGTCCTATTACGGCATAATTCAAGGGCATACTGTAAACCTCTGTTATTCTTTATATACTTCTTAGGTCTTCCCTCTTATTTTCACCCATGTTCAAGACAATAAGAGAAACACCCTTGCTGTTTAAGTATTCATTGATGTTTAAAGCATCTTTTGTACTTCTAGCAAACTTATCTAACTTCGTAGCTTATAGTATCACCTTTTGTACTTTCTCAAGGACCAGGTTGACCTGCTGATGGCAACGTAAGGAATCTTTGGAAATGTATATTAAATTAGTAACTCTTATTTCAGTAAAGGTATCAAAAGAAGAGGATGAAGTTTCAAGGGAATCCTTAACATCGCTACACACTCTCTTTAAAACTATACGTAAAATATTAAAAAAGTATGGGCCTGAAATAGCTATACCAACCAGAAAACGTATATCATTCTGATATTTAGCAATATCTACCTTAAATACCCCCTTACACCTTTACTAGTAAAATGACATCCATTCAAAAATAAACATATCGAGTCTATTGCGATTGCAGAACATGAAAAAATCTGGGAGAAATTCAAGGAATTAAAAAGGACATTAGAAAAATCTTAAATCTCAGCAAATTTCAGTTATTCCTCCATTGATCCTTGAATATTTTGAGGATTAATTCTACTAAAAGCATTTATTATAAATAAAAAGAAGCCAGTATCCTAGAATTAGCTTCTTTTTATCAATTTAATTCATTTACAAATACCTATATCAACTGCAACACACAGGTTTTAAGCAGAGCTTGTTTAGTTTATGTATATTGTAAAGAAATTACCCTTCTTTCCTCATGCCATTCAATCCATTCATCCCATGCACTCTGCCCCTTATCTCCAAATTCAGTCCATTGTCCTGGGTAACTATCACTCGGCAAAGAATACTTTGCTTTTATAGAGTCTATTACATCATCTCGTTCGGAGTCAAAATATACATATTCTTCTAAATGCTCAATATCTTTAAGTTTTTTTCCTTCTACTCTAAATATTTCGTCTAGTTTAACGATATGTGTGGGTTTTGTCCGATATGAATATAGTGAAAACATCCCATTCTCACCATCCACTTTCAGATAATCAATGCCACTCAAATCTTCATAAAATTTTATTTGTGCTTTCTTCGGTTTAAAATACTCCTCTATCTTGTTATGAAAATCCTTTTGTATTAAACAGGTTTCTCCACTTGTCCTTCTATCATCCTGTTCATCGACCTCAAGTGCATTTAGCAATTTAATAAATGCTTCTTCAAATTTCTTTTTCGTTGTAAAATCTGCATAAAACTTTCCACTTAGAAATCCAGGAATTTCGCATTTTTTGTATAACAAAGGAAGTACTTTAACCTTTCTCCCCTGTATCTCACCATTCATTGCCATATCTACTTCCCTATTAACCCAATCTGATTTAATTGAATTTTGGGATAAGATGACTCCCAGATATTCCATTTCATTAATACCCGTTTCTATTTTTTTAATCAGAGATTCGCCTACTTTAATCTCCGCTTCATCTACCCAAACCTTCACCCCATAACTTTCCAAGCGATTTGCTAACCTACGGACAAATTCTTTGTCCTTACTATTATGACTAAGAAATATACTTGACATTATACCTCGTCCCCCAAAGATTAATCTTGTTAACATTACATTACGATACTAAATTATCTCCTATAATACTCACTTTCCCTTGTGGAAACAATGGCTTCATTTTATGCTGTCCATATACCTTTTTAGTGTAGGAATTATCTCTTTAGCTATTATTTCTAAATCTTCATTTGTACGTTTTAAATACTTAATATCATCAAATAAAAAATCTATTTCTTCTATATCAACATCTTGATGAACTACAGCAATAGTTAATATATCCCTTTTTGAAGCATATCTATTTGCAAATTTAGTTAACTCTAAATCACACCAATTAGAATTAATAAAATCATTTGTAATCCAAAAAATAACTCCTGCCGACTGTTTAATTCCTTTTTGAATTGCCTTGACAATCGATTCACCATAATCAATATTTACTTTATCAAACCACACAGGTAATCCAGCCCCATTGATGTAAGGAATCAAATCTTCAACTTCACTCTTATTTTTAGAAGAGTGACTTAAGAAAATAGGCATTTGATTTCCAAGTGGTTTATCTATAATATAACCTAACTTCTCTATTTCACTTTTCTCACTAAACTGGAATAGAAATCCACTTTCCATTGCCCTTTCTACATCACAATCCCTAACTAAAGTTTGACTATTAAACCTTCTATTACCTATCTCTTGTTGTAATTCATGAAATGTAATATCTGGACGATAACGTAAACCTTCTCCTAGCATCAACCTTTTCATAACATCAATATGGTCTTCCTTAGGGTTATCGTAACTTAATACAATATAAAATTCTAAATTATATGGAATTGAATTGGTCAACAAATTCACCATCTGAAGAGATGTCGCATCTTGTTCACTTAACAACTCTTTCAAAGCTGGGATTAATGGTTTTCTTATACCATAATCACATTCCCAAACATAATCTTTGTCTAATTTCTTCATATTCTTCACCCCAATTTTATATAAATTACAGAATTAGTTATTAGCAAATATATTATCAAGTAATTCCGATCTTAGCTTATTATCCTTACAACCACCTGCTACATCAAAATATCTATCATACCTGTTTATTTTATACGCATAAATTAAATTCGAACGGTCATCAGTACCTATAATATAGACTTTTACACATTTACTTGCTAAAATATCCCCTAAGTTTCAGCATTATCATTTGGTGAAGTAATAGCAATTCTCTCCTTTTGGAAATATATTCTTGGCTCAGCATTCTTACCATCAATTCTTGGACGAATCTCAATGTCAACTGATGTAGAAATAATTTTTAGTCTTTCTTCATTATGTCCAGTGTAAATTTCGGATCTAACTTCTTTAATAAGTAAATTAGTGAACAATTATAGAGTCGGATTCACTATGATAACTCTTTAAGCACTCAATCAAAATATACTGAATCCCCTTTATCTCGCATATTTAGTAAAATTAACAAGTAATAAGTCGCCCATTAAATATGAGGACGACTTATTCTTGACTGGCCATATTAGAAATCTAAATTTGTATTATTTATAATAAAGGTTTCCCTAATTTTAATGGTAACGCCTTAATAATCTCTCTTAAAGCCTCTAAATCATTTTTAGGCTCTTTCCAAACATATGATTCTAAGAGCTCTGGAACATTACCTTTTCGCCCATTTGCCTCAAATACTAGGGTAATTATTGAAAATTGCCCCTTTTTCTTTCTCTTTTCTGCTATTGCATAATTTACCTCGGTTCCTAAATAATCTTCATCAACAAAATTAGGCGTGACAAAAAATATAGCAGCACACGATTCATTAAACCCTTGTTTAATACCCCTTTCTAATTCTACTCCGGCATGCATCGCATCCTCATCTAACCATGGATCAAAACCTAGTAATTCTAACGTATTTTTATAATTTCGTACTATCTCTTTATCAATACCTTTGTGACTTAAGAATATTTTCATACCAACAACCCCCATAACTACCTCATGCCGCTTTAATAAATTTTCTAATTCCGATGACAAATTTTCTCCATTCATTTTTAGAATTACAACTGAATCTCTAGGCACAAGCTGAAAATCATTTCGAATCTTTTCTCTCACTTTTTCTATATTTTCATAATTTAACTCTTCAACGCCTAAAGTTATCGGTGTAAAATCTACAACCGATGAAGAAACTAACCCCTTAGTTCCGTTATCTTTAAATATAACAATTATGTGATTTTTATGTTGTCCATTGATAATGTTGTATCCAGATAAAATAGGCCAGTTATGTATATAATTTGGATATTTGGCACGAATAATTCCCTCGTACTTCTCTTGAATAATCTCACTTGCTGTTTTAGACAACTCTCCAACCTCCTTCAAATTCTATACATCTAATTAATATAAATTTTACCATATAAGAACAAGATTTTAATACTTATTTACTTTAACAATTTAACTATTCGTTACTCTGATATATTTTTCTCAATAAATAAAAGGTAGTTATACCAAGAAATTTGTTTGTTTTGTAAAATTATATTATTCAGTATATAAAAAGGGGAAGAATTTTGGATTTCCAAAGTAGCATAGGCAATCTTGTCACTAGTGTAATTTATACTCTACTCGATATTATTGTAGCATGTGCATTTAAAATACGTCCTAGAAGGGACAAAGTAGCTGCCACCACAATAAATCCCATTACAAACATTCAAATTATTAATCCTACCCTAGTAATAATGCAAATGCCAAGTAAAATAATAAATAGTAACACATCAAGCGAATGAATTCCTCTTCCTATAATAGCTGCTATTATTTTAGTTTACTTATATCTAGTTTATAAAACTCAAATAATAGTATTTGATCATGTAACATTTTCTTTCGGTATTATCATATCAGCTTTAATTATTTATGGAGTACAAAATACAATACCAATAACTATCCTAGCCTGATAGAAAACTGTTTTTCAAGTGCAAAACCATTAAAAAACCGGTCAAGATTTTGGTCAAGAATTTTCATTTTCCTACGTTACAGGATTAGCATAAGAAAATATAGGATACCGTTCAAATCATTGATACAACTACCTTTCCGCTCGATATTCCTGAAACATAAAATATATGCTTCTTATCTTGACAGGATGGAGGTCATCATTGAAACTTTCATATCCACTTTATTTACAAATAAAAAGAAGAGCATATACCTAATATGCTCTTCTTCCCATAGCTAACAATACACTTTATCCAACTAATATTTATCTAATATATTTTACAATTGCATCTATAATTTAATAGCATCAACTATTGAACATCCATCATTTTTAACCATTTCTATACTTCGCTTAAGCTCACTTGTTCCATGCAAAAATAAATTTAGTCTCTTATCCATTACTTAATCCCCTTTGTATCTATACACTATTCACCCGCACTTAATACTTCTAGTACTACCTTAAACAACACCGATCCTCTCCCAACAACCAACTCCAAATCAACCTCTTTAACTCGCCCATCTCTCCCCACCATAACAACCCCATTCTCATAATCAACCCAAATCTGAACATCCTGCACATAATAACTCTTAACAGCCGAAGCCTCATCTAAATTACGGTGATCCAGCTCAACCTTAACTTGCTTCGTAAAACGGCGCAGCGTTTTCCAAAGAATTCGTTCTTCTTTTGATTTCATAAATAGTTCTGGGAGTTCTTGTACTTCTTTTAATAACGACATAGTTGTTATTGTGTATGTTTGGATGCCATATCCTACTGGGCGGATGAGGTGGTCTAGTTTTTTCCATGGTTCTAGTTCGAAATGTACATAATCATCGTTTTGTTGCATTTGAATATGCTTGATTTTGGCGACGTATTCAATTCCGCCTTTTTCTCCGTGCCATTTTTTCGGTGCATATAATGCTATGTACTTTGCTTCTTGCCATCCTGGTTTTAGCTGTTTGATTGGTAATTGATATACGCCATTCTTTCGATACGTTTCATAGTCGTTTTCAGTTTTCACGCTGCCCACTAATACTTTTTCTTCTAGCGAAGAGTGCCATTCTTCTTTTGTTCCTCTTGGAAGAATGCCTTCTCTTATAATTTCTTCAGGGCTCTTTTCAATAAGGTGATCTAAAAATTGTTCGACTAGTCTTGTTGCGTTTGGTAAGAACGGGAATCCACCGATATTTACTTTTTCGATACTTTTATAAAATGGATGGTTTTCGTACGCTTCCTCTTGGTTCCATGGGAATAATACGTACGCTCCGTAAGCTGTCCGCTCAAAAGGTCCCTCTTGTTCCACTACTAATGCATCTCTGTAACGGTGCATTGTATTAATGTCTTCTTCCATTGGACCAGGGGTGCCATACTTCCTTTTGTAATGAGCCTTTTCAGCAAAATCAATTCGGTATTTCGCATCAAAAATGTACTGATATTGATAGTTCTTTCCCTTTTTCTCTATAGCGAGCATCGTATCTGGCTTTTGTGTAACTGTTGGCAGTCTACCGTTTCTTTTTTGGAAATAAAGCTCTATTACTTCATCAGTAACTGGATGCTTGAAGGCTCTTTTTGCAGTTTTACTTTCATCAAGCGTTACGTATAAACCATCTTGTTTAACTTGAATAACGTCTTGATGGAGCGGTATATATTTTTTAGATAGAATTTGTCCAAGTTTTAAATACGTCCAGTATTCGTATAACCTTGCGACATCTTTTACCGACATTTTGAAAATTTGTCCTCGTAATGTTAAACCAAGCGATAGCATTAAGAAAATTTGATACGCATCTCTATAGCCAGCCGCCATTTGGATAACGAGTGAAAAAACTGATCGATCTAATTTTCCGATTGCTCTCCAAAATGGATCGTTCAATTCATTTTTCATTCGATACTTCATATTTTTTACACGTTCCAGCAAATCTTCATCAGTTTCACCACGTGTATATCTAGACTTTTTCTCTAGCACCTTAAGTAAATCATCTATTTTATGTACGACTCTTTGAATCATCCATTTAACAAATCGATTTTCCAGCGTATCATATGACACTTCCTTATAAGCTGTAATCCCTTTAGTCGGTATACTAGTTTCTCCTTGCAGTAAGTGTGGTCGCTTTCGCAAATAGTTCATTCCGACAGAATCCAATTTACGAATTTTTTCTCCTCTTACAAGTTGATGCCTAGTCATAAGCGTATGATGCGGTTGTCTTTTAATATGAGAGATCGACTTCATAAATCGCTCAAAGGAATCATTTAAAATACGATAAAATTCACTCTTCGATGGATTTGTAGCGTAAATTGCGGATGCTCCTAAGTAAGTTCTCTTTAGTAAATGAAATGCTAAATTATAAATTTCATCATTTACTTCATCTAATAAGGCTCTATAATCATCCTTATAATCAAGTTTTGCCGGGAAAACTTCAAATGTAACAGTTAATAAAGTATCTTGCTCGTTTTTAATTTCAAACGTTGTATTTCCTACTTCATTTGGAAACGAAAGATTCCCCATTAACACATGAAGTGACCCCATTTGAATAGAACTAACTTGTTTTCGAAAACCCGGATGTTCATGATAAAAGGAAAGCTGTTGGTTCTTTTTCGGAACAACAACAAGCTGATAACTTCTATTTTCAAAAAAGATTGGCGGGTGTTCGTTCCATTCGTCTAACCTCTGCAATCTCGCATCAAATACAGAAACGGACTCCGCCTTCCCATCTACATGAAAATACATCATCTCATCCGCGTTCATAGCGTGATATTCTTTTAAACTCTCGTATTTTTCATGATAAGGATTTCCCTTAATCGTCAATGATAGCTCCTCTGTTTCAATCTTAACTAGCTCTATCTCATTATTAGATCCAGAAAGAGGTGAAACCATCATACTCGAACCTCCTTAACATATGAGACAGCTTGTTAGCAGAACGAGGATACTTAGCATATGAAGCGTCATTATTGCTACTATCATATTCTTCATTTGCACATAATACATACAACTGCTTTAATACCTCTTCTGTTCTTCCATCACTCCCTGCAAGACGCGGTAAAATCTTTTGATATATTTGATAATCAAGCGCTTCATCAAACGATAATAACTTTCCTTGTTCGTTATATGCCATATAGAAACAAATTTCATCTCGTATACGATACCCAACTTGAGCTCCAACTGATTCAAGTATTTTATTTATTTCTATTAAAATAGTTGAGATATTTCTCACAAGATCCTCATTTTCTTTAAAACATTCTTTTAAATGAAGATACTCGGTTTCTAAAGAACGGTTTGAAGCAACTTCAGCTTCCTCCTCTTCCATATCCATTAAGAAATTAAAATAATCTAAGTTAACAGTATTAAACTCAATTGTATTCGCACGATCCAATACTTTCTTACTTAATGGATGTGTCGTTTCATCCATATTTACCGTTCCGATAATATATACATTTGATGGGATCGTAATGTGCTTATTTGTAATTGATTCTGGAAGCACTGGTGACGTAACAATTTTTCCATCTTTCCATTTACGACTCTCAATTACACTTAAGAAATCACTAAAGTAGTATTCCACTCGAGCTAAATTCATTTCATCCAACACTACAAAATAAGGTCTGTTTGGATTTGAATCTGCAGCTTCAAGCACCTTAATTAACGGTCTTTCTTGAAACTCCCCTTGAAGGTTCACATAACCAAGTAAATCAGAGCTATCACTCCAATCAGGTCGAACCGGAATAAGCGTAAATTGTCCATTCTCTTCCGTAGCCCCTAAACTCTCTGCAAACCACTGCACAATTTTCGTTTTTCCTGTACCTGAAATACCTGATAAAATCACAAACGGCTTTGTTTTTAATGAAAGGAAGAAATTAATAAGATCCTTTTTCTCATAATAGAAACCTTTACTTTGAATATAAGAAGACACATGATCGATAATGGATTGCTGATCTAAATACACTTCTTTCCTCTCATAAATCATTTCATATTTCGTTCCTTTCTCTTTATAAGCCATGAATCCCTCATAATAGCAAAGCATTTCTTCTAGATCCTCTACTAACTCTTTTTCACTTGGCATTTTATTAGCATCATACGCAATATAAGCCGCTGTTGAATTCGCATATCCTTTTGCTTTTGAACTTGTTCCTAGGAAAATCTCATCATCTTTTTTCACCTTTTGGGACATATGTATTTGTTCACGAATCTCTTCTTTAATTTTTTGCATCTCTTCTTTAGTCGTTTCTGTTACACCTTGTCCAATGGTCAAATACAATCGTTGCATATCTTCACTAAATAAATAGACGATATAATACCCTCTCTGTGTCGATGTTGTAATATCTCTATGCATTAGCGCAATCCATGGAACTGTTGCCCAATTCCCTTTCCCAACCGACCCTATCACACTGTACTGCTTCTCATTTATAAATGGTAAACGAATGATCTCTGTTGCTATATCATTTCGGACTGTTAATCCTAATTTATGTCCTGCAAATTTTTCTGTTTTTGCATCCAAATATTCTTTCATTATCTTTAAAAAGCCTTCACGTAAACTACTACTCATATTACCGCCCTTTTCTTCACTCTTTTTCATGTATTGTTCGGATGGAATCCATTCAGCATTAATTATTTCCAATTTCTCAGACCACATCAAGAGATTATGCGTACGTTCTTTTGCTAATGATTCTAGCATTAAATTATCCCCTCTAGAGTTCCGGACAATCGTCATCGCTAAATGTACTAAAGCTTCTTTCTTTTCCCTTCTCGAATACGCTCTTAAAAGATTAAGTACAAACATAACAATGTGAAAGTATTCCTGCTTTAAAACTAACTTTCGAATAACATCATTCTTGCTTTTCGCCTCAATATATTCAGTTAATAAAGACGTATTAATATTATGATTATCCTTTAAAAATCCCAGTAATCTTAAATCTTGTCTTCCTTTAGATTTAACCCTATACAAATTACCATTGGTTTGATCACTTAAATTTTTCGGATCGTATGTATTGTTTATTACCTCTTCCAAAAATCCAACAACTTTATGATACTGCTCACATGGCAAATTATCAGTTTGGAACTCTCTAAATGTAATAGCCCCTGATTCCGTTACATTCACAAATGGAAGCTGTGCAAAGAAAACTATCAAGAAATCATTACATTCACTTGCTTGTCCAAAATCCTCACTTTTTATCGTACGCATAGCGATAAACTTTTCCCAAATATTTTTAAGAAGTTCAAAGTTCACTTTAAAATAAGACGCTTTTTCTTCATATTGTCCACGTGAAATTTTCATTTCAACGTCTAATCCTTCATCATCCTTGTTTATAATTAAATAAATTTTATCACCATTTATATCTTCAACCTGCTTCATTGATTTAGCCAATTCAATTATGAGTTGCTCTAACATTTTCATCCCCACCGTTACAATTAATTACAATTACTACTATTTTACCAAACTATGTATAAAAGAAAAATCATACAATATGATGTATGATTTTATACTCTATTATTTAAAATACTTCTGATAATCCTCTTCATTTTTAAATTCAATCGGTCCGACATCCATTTGAAACTTCCCGTTCTCGTACAAGAGTGGTGAAGCCTCTGAATGGTCTTTTGAGTAGCTTTCTACATGTGAAATTTTCATCTCATTTGAATTAGTGAAATCAATATGAGCAATGCACACCCAATAAGCATGGTCATTTATTTCTAATAACGGTGCTGTTACAACGCTTCCCATATGATTATCGACAACAGCTTTAGCCTTCATAGAATAGAAACTACCTATTCCATTTCCGACAGCACTATATGTAGCAAATAAAACATATTTTAAAGCTTCTGGTCGGTAAATACGAATTATTTCTTTTCCTGGCTCTTGTGAATCACCGTCCAACACAATATACGGCGACACTTTAGACGAACCTAGATTTTTATAATAAATCTTTCCTATCTCTCCATTAGTCGTTACGTAAAAACAATATAAGTCTAAATCTTTATTTGTTTCCCACTCTAAAGTAGCTGTTACCATTTTAGATTTTTGTATATTTATAGATTGTTTTTTCTTCAATTCAATCTTCACTACATTAATAGTTTTTTGTACTGGAGGTGGAGTAGGAACTATTTTCTTCTCTACAGGAGGAGCAGTTTGTTTTTCATCATCTGCGATTTCTATCCCAAAATTTTTACACAATGCAGCTAACCCACCAAAATAGCCAGCTCCAATAGGATTGAACTTCCATCCTCCCCCATGTCGATACAGTTCTCCAACAATAATGGCACTCTCATCTGTAAATGGATGTGTGATAGGAAAATGAATAATTTCTAATCCTGATTGTGCGTTGCTTATTTTTAATTGAATATGTGAAACATCTCGTAGCGCCTGTTTCTTCTCTTCGGCATTATGAATTGTAATCGAAAATACAATCTTTTGTACGTCATCTTTTATATGAGTAAAATCTATCGAAAATCTTTGTTTATTTCCATTTGTTTCATTTTGGTCCAATTGAACAGATTGACAACTAGAATAAGGTTGTCCATAGAAAACGAAATCCTCTTCTTTAGTAATTTCCCCATTAAAACCTACTAAAAAAGCTGATGCATCTACATCCATATTCATCGGGGCATTCCAAGTTAAATCTACCAGTAATCCTTTCATCTCTGGATGATTCTTTGTAACATCTATCTTTTGTCCCCTTACTAAAGTATGTATCATCATAATTCCCCCGTCCTACACCTTTAATGTTTTATCATTCAGTTCAATTATACTCCTCTTTAGATTTTCAAGGATACCCTCAAGATATTTCGTTCCTTAATACTTGTCCAAAGGAAGGTTTATCATAACTTCCAGCATGAATGTATAAATGCTCAGATGATCTTGTCATGCCTACATATAATAGCTTACGTAGTTTAATATCATTTTGTTCGAGCTGCATTCTCTCAAACTTGTCTACATCAACTAAAAATACAATTGGTGCCTCAAGACCTTTTGATGAATGATATGTCGTTATAATTAAATGTCCTTCAGTAATATTTTTTGTAACTTTTACTTTTTGACGTATCTCATAATTTAATTTCATCTGTATACTCTCACAATCTTTTCGCTCTCTACACAAAATTAATATATCTTCTGGCTTATAGCCCTTGCGCTTAATAAGTTCGTATACTCTATTACTAATATCTTCATATGATCCTTCAATAAAACTAACTCCATCTTTCATTTCATTCTCAAAAGATAGCTCACTCATTGGACAATAAAATTTATTTACCTCCTCTTCCAATTTCTTTTCTTGCTTCAAGAAATTAAGGGCTAAATCTATATGTTGACTACCGGCACGATATGATTTCTTTAGTAAAGAACTTCGTCCACGCATATCAATACCTAAGCTCTTCCAACTATGATCCGAGTTATTATAAATGCTCTGTAGTCTATCTCCTGCTAAAAATAAATTTATCCCAGTAACAGTTTCCTTTTGATTATTAACATACGTATGCTCTTTACAAGACTTCACACATAATCGAATCCAATCATCTAGAAAGTCTTGATATTCATCCACTAAAACGGCATCATATGACGATTGCGCTCGCTGTATAGCAATTTCGGGCAACTCTTCATTCCACCATTTCACATTAGATTTCTTTGGTACACATATACTCGCTGTATCTAGCGCAAATTTATGAAAAGTGCTAACATCTATATTTTCTAAACGTACATTCATAAAAGTAAGATCAGCTGCTAAGGAATTCAATTTGTTTTCAATTTTCGTTTGTAACGACTTATTATACGTTAATATTTTTATTTTCCATTCTGGATGTTCACGTACCAGATGAATCGCACGAGCTAGCAATAAAACTGTTTTTCCACTACCCGGAACCCCAGTTACCATATAGTGACCGTACGGTACACGCTTTGCGAAACGCTCTTGCTCTGCATCTAGTGCTGTAATTAATTCTTTTGTACTGATTTGATTATCGCTACAACTAACTTTAATTTCCGGGAATAATAGAGTTCGTATTGCAATAATTTCATCTTCTTCTACGAAACTAAATTCATTTTTGAATAATTGATTTATATTTACTTTACTTAACATGTCAGATGAAATATACTGCGCTGGTGGCTGATTAAATACTTGCTCTAATCCACTATCTTCAATCTTATTAGAATGAAGATATGGAAATATAACATTAGTATGTAATTTAAACTTTAATTCGTTCCTTTCACTTTTTAAAATATCTTGCAACCTAAATAACCTCTGTGCTGCAGTATGGTATAAGTTAGCTTTACAAAATGGATTATCTACCTGTTTTCCATCTGCTAAATCTACCTTTCTTCTATCCGCTCTACTAATATAAGAAAGTTCCCAATCTTTCACTTCAAAGATTGTTACACCTCTTTGTGAATCAATTAAAATAAAATCAGGTTCTAAATGTCTAATTCTTGGCTGAATATATAAATACGCTTCTCTTTGCACATCTTTATATAAAGACCGAACCTTTTCCAGTACTTTTCTCTCACCTGGAGTCAAGCTCGGCAAATCATTCGGTATAATATGTAAACCCACAAGAATCCCCTCTTTTTTCATATTATGCGTGTTTTTCATTTATATAAATCGAATATAAATATATATAAATAAATAAATAAGTTACAATAATAAAAATGATCAAAAGTTCTCTTTTACTATTAAAAATATTATTACACGCCATTCTCATTTTAAATTATATACTAAAATATAAGTTTTCTGGATTATTTTTCTATATCCAAAACAAAAAGACACTTTTCATAGTGCCTTTTTCATAAGTCTAGAACCTTTTATATCCCTAATTTCTCTTTTCTCTTTTCCCCTGATTAATTAGCTTAATAAGTTTCTCTCGATTAATTAATACAACCCGATTCACTTTAGCAAGTTTGTATGCAGCGGCTGTAAATTCACTATTTGTAACAACCCATGTTTCATTAGCTTTATAAAATTCTTTTGCACCAACAATCTCCTGAACAGATTTAATTCCAACGTTATTCTTATAGCGTTTTGCCTGTACAATAATTCTTTTATCATTTTTTCTCAAAATTAAATCTGCACCAAAATCGTTAGACGCTTTAGTAACCTCTGTTTTATAACCCAAAGCCTGAAATAGACTTCCTAAATATTTTTCAAACTGGTGTCCGCTCATTTTATCAATATCATAAATTCCTGATTGCCGAAATTCTCGTAGTTTTTTTACATTCACATACATATATAATAATATGATTGCTGCTGATAGCATTACTATCGGTACTAAAAATTCCGGTTTCCACAACACTCCGACAAACGTCATAACTAGTAAAGATCCCAATATTGATTCATCTTGCTTCTTCTTTCGCTTAGCCATCTTAACTCCTTTTCACTCATAAACCATAATAATTACTTTAATAACCTATATAAAATATCCCACCTAAAATAACTAATGCTATAGCACCTTTAATGATAGGTAGCATATCATCTGGTATATAAGATCTAATAATTACTAGCAAGGTACATACAACCAATATGACACCAAGGAGTATCCACCCGTCCCAAAGTACTTCTTTTAGTGATTCTGGTAACTCTACATTATTAACATCCATTTTAGTTCCCTTTCTATCTTAATTTATAGAATTATAATAACGCATTATTTTTATAAAAGGAAACATTTATATAAATGTATATACTAAGAATGATATCGATATTTTATAAATACAAAGCACTAAAATTACTTATCTCCTCTATCTCCACCAACCATCTCTCCATACTTCTCATCACTCTCCTCAAAAACCCCCCTACTCTCCCCACTCCCCTTATAAAAACTCTCCCAACCCCGCTCCCTCAAAATCCCCTTCCAACTATCACTCTCCACCATCCGCTTAATAATGCTATCCCAATAAGCAACCTCTTTCTCCGTCATATCTTTCGGCCCCATAATCCCTTTCCAGTGCTGGAAGACAACGTCGATTCCTTGTTCTTTCCACGTCGGGATTTCTGGTAATCTGTCTAGCCGTTTTTCTGAGGATACGGCTAGTATTTTTATTTTGCCGGCTTTGTATTGTTTTTCGGCTTCGGATAGGGTCATGGTTGCGGCGTTGATTTGTTTGTTCGTTAGGGCGTTTATGATTTTTTCTTTGTTTTCGTAGACGAAGAATTGTAGTTCGGCTGGGTTTATGCCGAATGCTTTGCTTACTTGTACGAAGGATAGGTGATCGTCGTTTCCTAGGCCTGGGGCAACGCCGATTTTGAAGTTTTTCTTGTCTTGTTTTAATTGTTCCATTAGTTCGTTTGCGTTTTCTATGTTTGATTCTTTTGAGACGACAACGACTTCCCAGTCCGATGCGAGTGTCGCGAGCGGAGTAAAGTCTTTATATGTTAGTTTACTGTGGCCTAGTAGGTTGTTCGTTATGAGTAAGCTTGAGTTGATCGCCAGTACGTGACCGCCTTTTTGTTTCGTATATTTCCATCCGACGTCACCGCTGCCACCTACTTTGTTTGTGACAGTGATTGGTTTTGTGAAGATTTTTTCTTCTGTCAGCGTTTTTTGCATCGCCCGTGCTGTTAAGTCCCACCCTGCTCCTTGAACGTTCGGCGCAACGATTTCTACTTTTTCTATGTTTACTGTATTCGTTTGAGATTTTTCTGAAGAACAACCAGCTATTACTCCTGTCATGATCCATATACATAGTAATAATCGTTTTTTCATAGTCCTCGTCCTATTCGATATTTTCGTTCTGGTCGTCCGATAATGCCGTATGTGTACTCTACTGTGCATTCGTTTGTCGCTACTAAATATTCTAAATATCTTCTTGCGGTTGTTCTGGAGGCCCCCATTTGTTCTCCCATCTCTTCTATTGTAATGCCCTCTTCGAATCCTTTTATAATCCCTTTTACCTTTTGCAGTGTTAGCGGATCTACACCTGTCGGTAAGTTTTTTACGTCTTGTGTTTGTGAAATGCCGAAAAAGTTATCGATAAGTGCTTGATTTACTTCATTGTTACTATGTAATAATTGCTTCTTTCTTTTATAGTCTTCAATGGTTCGAACAAATTTTTCTAACGTGACCGGTTTTATAAGGTAGTTGCTTACGCCGTTTCGAATTGCTTTTTCTAGCATATGGTTTTCATTTGCCGCTGTAACCATAATGACGTCAACGTTTGGAAAGTCAGCATGAATTTTCGGCAATAAGTCTGTACCAATTCCATCTGGTAAATAATTATCTAATAGAAGTAAATCGATTTCTTCCTTTTGTAGTAGTTCCATCGTTTCTTTTGCGTTCAATGCTTTTCCGATTACTTTTACGTCCTTTATTTTTGATAAAAACTCCTCTTGAATTTGCGCTACGCGGAAATCATCTTCTGCAATTGCAACCTTCAACATATGCCCATCCCCCTGTTTGTCATGTACTTTCTCTCAATGTTTTCGGAAGGTAAATTGTAAAAATAGCTCCCCCATTTTTCTCGTTTTGAATTTCAATTGTTCCTTCTAGTAGATCTACCATTTCTTTCACGTTTGCTAGTCCGTAACCACGATCATTTCCTTTCGTTGAAAACCCTTTTTGAAAAATTGTCGTGATTTTTTCAGCTGGTATCCCTGTTCCACTATCTATCACTTCAAATACAATGTCATGTCCAATATCCGTAACAAAGAAGGAAACACTCTTTCCCTCTCGTTCACTCACCGCATCAAATGCATTGTCGATTATGTTTCCAAGGATCGTAATAAGGTGCGAAACTTTTATATGGTCTGGTAACGGTTGAAGTGCACTATCTCCTTCAATATGAAAATTGATTTTCTTCTCAGACGCTGTTCCGAGTTTCCCTAATAAAATAGCTTGTACTTTCGCATCATGAATCTGATGAAATAAAATATGGTTTTGGCTTTGATGAACATTAGATTCTTGCTGTATAAATTCAATTGCTTCTTTGTAATGTCCTAACTGAAGTAATCCTGATAAGACGAACAGCTTATTTGTAAATTCATGCGTTTGAGCGCGTAAATCCTCGGAATACTTTCTTACCTCAGATATTGTATTCACTAAGTTTTGTAATTCTGTTTTATCTCTAAAACTACATACAACGCCTACCGTACTTTTATTTTCGAGTATTGGTGTCCTATTTAAAATAAACACTTTATCTTGAAACGCGATTTCTTGATCGTTTTCTAGCACTCTTTCCATATTAAAATCAGGTAAAACTTTTGAAATGTGCTGCTGCATATAGTCATCACTTACATGCAACATTTTTTCTGCCGACGTGTTCATCATTGTAATAAAACCATTTTGATCAATGGCGATAATCCCTTCTTTTATGGATAGTAGTATCGCACTTCGTTCCCGGTATAACGCTGCAATTTCATTCGGTTCTAAACCGAGTGTATCTTTACGAATACTACGCGCTAAAAGAATGCCGCCAACAATTCCAACTAGTAACACCGCTAAAGAAAAGAGTATGATTTCTTTCGTTCTACTCAGTATGTTAGATTCAATACCTTTTATTAAAAACTCTACTGTCACAACGCCTACTACTTGATCGTAGTCTCCGTTATGAACAATAATAGGCGCCTTCGCCATTAAAGCCGGGCCACTTGCACCATTTCCTTCGAGTGTATAATAGCCACCAAAAGTGAGTGCTTCATAGTTATATGGATTGTTACTCTTTGTACCAATCAACTCCGAATTAGAATGTGAATACATAACGCCATAACGATCTTCTATAATTACATAATCTGCACCAGCTTGCTCACGAACTTGTTCCGCAATGGATTGAATGGTACTTTTATGCTCGTTATATTGAAAAGCATCTTTTATAGCTGGCATAAAAGAAAGAGATTTAGCTGTTTGCAGTGCTAACTGCTCCACTTGCCGCTTCGTATCAACGGACTGAATGTAAACAAATATTCCTGCTAACAGAAGAACGACAAATAAAATTAATGTAATAATTAAGCTTACTATTTTCGTTTGTAATGACACTTTGCGTGATTTCTTCATACTCCATATCCTTTGATAAAATATTCAAAACTATCAATCTCCTTTTTCTATTATTATGACAAAACTGAAAATGAATCAACTATAAAAACCTCCATGTACATAAAGTACAAAAAGAATAAAATTGTCATAATATTGAGATTTCATTCTATAGACAGTACAATTCAACTACATTGAACACGCTTTCATAATTATCATTTTATTTATAAGTAAGAGGAGGAATTAATATGGCTCAAGCAAAATCAAGCCGAGTCGCCGGCAATATCTTCAAAGGTTCCGTCGGCAATTTAATTGAATGGTACGACTGGTACGTTTACTCTGCTTTCGCTGTTTACTTCTCAGCAGAGTTCTTTCCTAAAGGAGATCCAACGAGTCAATTACTGAACACAGCCGCTATTTTCGCAGTTGGATTTTTAATGCGCCCTATCGGAAGTTTATTAATGGGACGCTATGCAGATCGGCACGGACGCCGGGCAGCATTAACACTTTCTATTACGGTTATGGCCGGTGGTTCTTTAATTATCGCCTGTACACCTAGTTACGAAAGCATCGGTATTATGGCACCAATTATTTTAGTTCTTGCCCGTTTACTTCAAGGATTATCACTCGGCGGAGAGTATGGAACTTCCGCAACATATTTATCTGAAATGGCTAGTAGTGGACGCCGTGGTTTTTATTCAAGTTTTCAATATGTAACGCTCGTTGCTGGACAGATGGTTGCGTTAGGTGTTCAAATTGTTCTTCAGCAATTACTAAGCGAACCAGATATGAAAGCTTGGGGATGGCGTATTCCATTCATTATTGGAGCAATGGGAGCAGTAGCTGTATTATGGCTTCGACGTACAATGGATGAATCAGAGCAATTCTCAAAAATGGAATCTAAAAACCGTGAAAGCGCAGGAACCGTTCGTGCTCTTATGAAACATCCGAAAGCAGTATTAACAGTAGTCGGCCTAACACTAGGAGGCACTGTTGCATTCTATACGTACACAACATATTTACAAAAGTTCATGGTAAACACAGTCGGTCTCCCAAAAGAAGTTGTAAGCTGGATTAACTTTGTCGCACTACTTATATTCGTTGTACTTCAACCAATTGCTGGACTATTATCCGATAAAATTGGACGCCGCCCACTATTAATGGCTTTCGGTATTCTCGGAACGTTACTAACAGCACCGATCTTCTTCTTTATGGAAAAAACGACAGAACCAATCGTAGCATTTTTACTCATGATGGTCGGCCTTATTATCGTTACTGGTTACACTTCCATTAACGCAATTGTAAAAGCAGAACTCTTCCCAACTGAAATTCGCGCACTAGGCGTAGGTTTACCATATGCTCTAACCGTTGCGATATTCGGCGGAACAGCGGAATTTATCGCATTATGGCTAAAGAGTATCGGGATGGAATCACTATTCTATTTTTACGTAGCTGGATGTATCGCAATAAGCTTTATTACGTATTGGCGTATGGATGAGTCATCGAAGACTTCGCAGATTGAGGCGGAGCTTAATGGTGGAGATAAACTAGCTAATAATAAATCTAGTTAAAATTACGTATTCTATGTTCTTCGTTTACCTGAACTCGATTTTCTTTATCTAAAAAAGCATAATTCATTAATATACAATTTAAAAACCTCTACTTATATGTAGAGGTTTTTGTATGACGAAAAAACACGTAGTTCCATTGTTATTTTACAAACCCCAAATTCTTCCTCATCTTAAAGTGGAACAAATTTATTACTTAGAGTGTCTAATAAGTGTATTTCTAACATTAGTTGTCCAGATTGGATACAACATATCTCGTTTGACATCTATTTTTATGTATTACAAAAAAATGAAAGGACTTATTATTCCCAAAAGTAAAAAATATGTATTGTAAGACTACGGTTAAGTATTACAAGTTTAATACTTTCACAGGTGAAGCATTACAAGTGGAAACAAAAAAGAAACAGCCCAAACCGTGACTTATCAATCATATAAAGTGAAACTTTAATCAGTGGGGTTTTTGTTCATCCCCCGCTGATTATCAGCCCTCACCAATCGGGCTTTTACGGGCAGCCCGCCCCCCACCTAACTTCTTTGCTTCCGCTGAATTTTGAGGTGGGGGTCTTACTGCCCACAAATAGCGGGATAAACGTTTTGGATGTCCTTTAACCTGTGAAATTTTAGCTACAGTAGTATTGTTACCCTATGCCATCTTTAATTGCATTGGTATTTAGAATACCTAGACAAAATCCATATATTCTTGAAAGAGGTTGAAAATTTATGTTCGTTTTAAACAAGTTCTTTAACATTTTACATTACAAAAAGATTGTGCCTGTAGTATTACTTTCATGTGTATCACTTATAGGATGTTCCAATAGTAACACTCAATCTGAACCACCTAAACAAACGAATCAAGCTAATCAAATTAAACAAGAAAATACAGATAACCAATCTTTCGCTAAACTTGAAAAAGAATATGATGCTAAGCTTGGTATTTATGCACTGGACACAGGTACGAATCAAACTGTTGCTTATCATTCAGATGATCGTTTTGCATTTGCATCTACATCTAAATCATTAGCTGTGGGCGCTCTTTTACGCAAGAACTCATTAGAAGCTCTTGATCAAAAGATTACGTATACTCATGAAGATCTTTCTAATTATAATCCAATTACTGAAAAGCATGTTGATACAGGAATGACGTTAAAAGAACTTGCAGATGCTTCTGTTCGATATAGTGACAGCACAGCACATAATTTGATTCTTAAACAGTTAGGGGGGCCCTCTGAATTTGAAAAAATCTTGAGAGAAATGGGAGATACTGTTACTACTTCAGAACGATTTGAACCTGAATTAAATGAAGTGCATCCAGGAGAAACACATGATACCAGTACACCAGAAGCGATAGCTAAGACACTTCAATCATTTACATTAGGAACTGCACTTCCAATAGAAAAACGTGAGCTATTAGTAGATTGGATGAAGAGAAATACAACTGGAGATAATTTGATTCGCGCTGGCGTACCAAAAGGATGGGAAGTAGCTGATAAAACAGGCGCGGGATCTTACGGAACAAGAAATGATATCGCAATTATTTGGCCACCAAATAAAAAGCCGATTGTTCTTGCTATACTTTCTAATCATGATAAAGAAGATGCTAAATACGATGATAAACTTATTGCAGACGCAACCAAAGTCGTGTTAAATACCTTAAAAGCTACGGAATAAATGATAATAGGTTAAAAGTTTTCTATTTTAGGCGGGTGTTTTCATTAACTAAAAATTTAATAGTGTCCCAAAAACGAAATTTGGTGCTAACTTGTAATAAAAAGCTCATTTTTATTGTTTGGGGATAAATCGTTCTTTAAGCTTGATGGCGATTTAGTGCTATCCCTAAAACATCTGAACTTTAATAGCCAATTAAAAAAATGCAAACAAAAAGACCTTTAATCAGTCGTTTTGTTTGCATTTCCTTTTTCTAAAACTACAGAAAAGATAAGTACTATAGTTAACACCATAATAAACCTTACTTCACTTCCATCACTTACAAAAAATGAATACAAAGTATAAATTAAAATTAATATTCCATAAATAACTTTGTGCAATGAACTCCCCCCTTTTTGCCGTATAAATTTTAGTGTAAAAATTTAATTCAAGCCCTATATCAAAGTGAAAATAAAAAGCACCTGTGATATACACAAAGTGCTTTTCTCTTGTCAATTTATCTATTTTCACTATATTTATCTATTTTCTTTTTATAACTCAAATTTCTTCGAATCGTACTTTTCTAGAGTTTGCTGCAATTCATTTTGTTCATATGGAATATGTTTATCTGTCTGTACATCTTCAACATTTTCTCCACCTGTTAATAATCTCCTGTACTTAAAAGAGTGCCCTGTTAATACTGTTGTAATCATTTTGTATTGCCCTCCTTTTGTTTGATTACTTGTATCATAAAACAAGTATCTAAAGTTGATATGTAGTCTATCTAGAGTGTATGTAAATTTAAAAAATCTCTAATAAAATGTTTATGTTGTAACGTTACCACCAAAACTAGTGCTTCAAACACCATGATTTGAAGAGATAGTCCCTCATGTTCTAGCCTCAATTCCTCCTACAGTTCTATATTCAGTAAAACTAGTTAATCCCTATAATATAAAAAGAGCACCACTTTTTGGATGCTCTTCGTTATAACTATATATTATTTAATTTCCTTCTTTTGTTGGTACCATTTTTCCTTCTTGAGAGTCTGTGCCCTCTGTTCTTTCAACAGTTTTTGCATGCTCTGGTTTTTCAGGGGCTCCCATTTCAAATCCAGATTGAGAATCTGCACCTTCTTTTGCTGGTACCATTTTTCCTTCCTGAGAACCTGTACCTTCTGTTCTTTCAACAGTTTTTACGTCTCCTTTAGGAGTTGCTGGCACTGCATCTTTAGGTAAATCAAAGTTTTGTGAGAAAGACGTTGTTCCATCTGCACTCTGTGTAATTACTTGATTGGAACTATTTTCATTTGACTTTAAATTGTCCATTTTCGCATCATCTGCACCTACTGCACCTCCCGCTACCAATCCTGTACTTAAAAGTGCTCCTGCTAATAATGTTTTAATCATTTTTCATTACCTCCTGTTTATTTGTAATATTCATCAAAAAAGTATCTAGAGTTAATGTTTTAGTCATTATCTTTATCTACTTGCTTTTTGATTACATTTAGCATAAGACAAGAATCTATAGTTGATATGGACTGTATCTGGAGATTATGTAAAGAAAAATAGATGATCAATTGTATATCCTAATGGATGCTTAGACAAGATTGAAACTTTATATGAGTTTGAACAATTGAGCTCCCCTTTGTTTTTTGGTGTGAGGTTTTTAGCTGGAGTGAGGTGAGGGACTAACCTTTTCTAATTTGAAAGCAAACTTTTTATTATTACATTCAAAACACTGTAAATAAAGATGTTAAAAATCCGTGAACAAAAAACCACATCTCATTGATGTCCACCCCATCAGAAGTATGGAAGGGAATTAAATATAATCCTTCCTTGTCTTTATGCATTAAGATAGAAAAAATTATAAATATAGACTTAAATATTTTTTTGAAAGGATATTGTTTAACAAACATAAAAAAGAGCTACGGCTGTATGAGAACCTTAGCTCTTTTTTATGTTTATTGTTTATTATATAAATTATTTAACGCTACAAGCGCTATCATATTACCAACTGAAATACCACCAGGTCCCCCCGATGCTTTTCCTCAAATCTAAAACAAATGACAAGCCACCTCATGTCCCTTCGCAATCTCAACCATCTTCGGTACTTCCTGTGCGCATTTTTCAGTGGCGAATTTGCAGCGCGTTCTGAATTTGCAGCCGGATGGTGAGTTGAGTGGGCTTGGTACTTCCCCTTGCAGAATGATCCGTTCTTTGCCTGTGTTTGTTGGATCTGGTTCTGGCATGGATGAGAGTAGTGCTTGTGTGTATGGATGTGCCGGTTTTGTGTATAGGTCTTCGCTGTCGGCAATTTCTACTATGTTTCCTAAGTACATGACTCCGATTCTATCTGATATGTGTCTTACCATGGATAGATCATGTGCGATGAATAAGTATGTGACGCCTGTTTCTTCTTGAATATCTTGCAGCATGTTTACGACTTGTGCTTGGACTGAGACGTCTAGTGCTGAGATTGGTTCGTCACATAGGATGAAGTCTGGTTTTACAGATAGTGCGCGCGCTATGCTAATGCGCTGGCGCTGGCCTCCGCTAAATTCGTGCGGGTAGCGATATAGGTGTTCTTCTTTTAGTCCTACTTTTTTGAGCAGGTCTAGAATGATTTCTTTTCTTTCTTCGGCTGTGTAAGAGCCATGAATGTTCATCGGTTCGCTAATAATTTGGAATACGTTCATTGTCGGGTTTAATGATGCGTATGGGTCTTGGAAAATGATTTGCATTCGTTTTCTGTATTCTTTTAGTTCACTTTCCTTTAGATCCGCAATATCTTTTCCATCGAATAGGATGTTACCTGAAGTCACGTCGTGTAAACGAATGATGCTTCTTCCTGTCGTTGATTTCCCGCAGCCGGATTCCCCTACTAGTCCGAATGTTTCACCCTTTTTAATTGTGAAGCTTAGGTCATCGACTGCTTTTAATTGCTCTGTTTTTCTGCCGAATAGTCCTTTTTTGATAGGAAAATACTTTTTTAAGTTCCGAACTTCAATTAAGTTTTCTTCATGCATGTGAATCACCTACCGCCCTATCGTTTAGCCAGCACATGGAGCGTCTTCCGTTTCCGATTTCAAAATATGGTGGACGTTCTTTTTCACAAATGTCCATTTTATGTGGGCAACGCTCTGCGAATGGGCAACCTTTCGGCGGGTGTAGTAAGTTGGGCGTTACACCTTGAATTGGTGCTAGTCTTTCTTTTACTCCGTTCGATATTTTTGGCAGAGAGTTTAATAGCCCTTTCGTATATGGATGGTTCGGCGATTGGAATATATCAAGTACATGCCCTTCTTCCATAATAAGCCCGCCGTACATAACGATGACGCGTGTACAGTTTTGCGCAACAATTCCAAGATCGTGCGTAATAAGAAGTAACGACATATTCGTTTCGTTTTTTAAGTTTTTCATTAAATCTAGTATTTGCGCTTGTATCGTTACATCAAGTGCTGTCGTCGGTTCGTCCGCAATGAGAAGGTCTAGGTTACAAGACATTGCCATTGCGATCATAACCCGCTGCTTCATACCGCCGCTTAGTTCATGTGGATATTGTTTTACCCTTTCTTCCGGTGAAGAAAGACCCACTTGTTTTAACAAGTTGACCGCAATATTTTGCGCTTCTCTCTTTTTCACTTTTTGATGCCGTATAATTACTTCCGTCATTTGCTTCCCAATTTTCACAACTGGATTTAATGCCGACATTGGATCTTGAGATATGAGTGAAATTTGATTTCCTCTAATAGAACGCAATTCTTTCTCCGATTTAGAAAGCACGTTTTCGTTTTGAAAAAGAATCTCTCCTTCTTTCACTTTCCCTGGCGACGTAACGAGGGCCATAACGGATTTCGCCATAACGCTCTTTCCGCTTCCCGATTCGCCAACAATCCCAACAACTTCACCCTTTTTCAAGCTAAATGAAACGCCGCGAACCGCTTCTACTTCGCCGTCTTCTATGAAAAAAGAAGTCTTTAAGTTTTTCACTTCTAATAGTTTTTCAGACACGCTTTTCACTCCCCCTCACTTAAAGCATTAGTTCTCATGATGAGCCCCTTTTGGTGCGAAAGCTTTTTTCAACGCTTCACCGATTACGTTAAAACTTAGTACAGTTAATAAAATAAGGAACCCCGGGAAGAGTGTTAAATACCAGGCTTCACCTATGTATCCTTGCGCATTATTTAGCATGCTGCCCCAAGAAGAATCTGGTTCTCTAATACCTAATCCTAAGAAGCTAAGTGATGATTCCATTAAAATCGATGTCGCAATCGTTAATGTCGCTGCGATTATAATGGTCGATAAAATGTTAGGGATGATGTGTCTTACAATAATCATCAATGATTTTTGTCCGGATACTTTTGCATATAAAACGTACTCACGCTCTTTTACAGATAACGTTTCTGCCCTTACGATACGCGCGGTATCCATCCACGTTAGTAATCCGATAATAAGAACAAGCGTTGTAATGCCTGGTTTTAAATACGCATTTAATAACAGCATTAAAAAGAATGATGGAATTGACATTAAAACTTCAACAATTCGCATTAAGAAGTTGTCTAACTTTCCGCCAAAATATCCGCTAATTGTTCCTACTGCGGTTCCGATTGTAATGGAAACAACCATCGCTAGAAAACCAACAGCAAGGGAAACTCGTCCGCCATATAACGCTCTCGTTAAGTAATCCCTTCCGTAATCATCTGTGCCGAACGGATGACTCATACTCGGTTCTTGTAAACGATCTGGAATAGACATTTTGCTAGGATCATACGGTGATACGAATGCGAAAAGAGACGCGATTGTTAAAACACCCAGTATAATAACTCCCATTAGTACAAACTTATTTTTTGTAAAACTATTTTTTATCGTTTGAAATCTCCTATTGTTCATTCCAAATCACCCCCTCATTCGAATGCGTGGATCTACTACGCCATATAAAATATCAGCAATTAAATTACCGAGAATTAACATGAACGATGATAATAATGTGATTGCCATAATAATTGGATAATCAAATCTAAAAATAGCATTTACCCCGAGTGAACCAAGTCCCGGCCATGAGAATACTGTTTCCGTAATGAACGCTCCGCCTACTAAACTTGGAATGGATAATCCGAAGATTGTAATGATCGGTATTAATACGTTTCGAAGTACGTGATTAAATAAAACTGTTTTCTGTGAAGCACCGTACGCATATTGAATTTGTACGTAATCTTCCTCTAATTGCTGAATTGTACTTGAGCGAATATATCTCATATAGACAGAGATGTTTTGGAACGCTAGCACCATGCAAGGTAAAATACCGTGCTGGACAATATCCCAGAAGGAATCTTGACCGACTGTGCGCATACCCATACTCGGAAGCATGTTCAACTTTAAAGAGAATAAGTAGATTAATAGTAACGCGAACCAAAAGACTGGCATTGAGATTCCCACATAGGAGATGAAGTTCACAATGCGGTCAAAGAACGAGTTCTTTTTCACACCTGTAAATAGTCCAAGCGGTATTGCGATTACAAATGAGACGAGTAAAGATGATCCCATTAACCCGATTGTTGCAGGTAATCTTTCTGTAATAAGTTCTAAAACAGGACGATGGTTTTGAAGTGAGTATCCAAAATTCCCTGTTAAAATATTTTTTAACCATAAAAAATATTGCACGTAAATCGGCTGATCTAGTCCTAAACTTTTGCGAATACGCTCAACGTCAATCGGACTCATATTCGGCGTTACAAAGTTTCGAACGGGATCGCCCGGCGCTAGTTTTATTAATAGAAAAGAAATAATAGAAATAACAAATAAAAGCGGAATTGCATTTAAAAGCCTCTTTGCAATTACTTTATACACAAACTTCCCCCCTCAAGATAAAGTGAAACTTTAATCCGTGGGGGTTTTGTCCATCCCCACGGATTATTAGTTGAACCAATCGGGCATTTACAGGCAGTTGATCTCCCACCTCACTTCTTTGCCTCAGTTGACTTTCGAGGTGGGAGTCTTACTGCCCATTAAAGCGGGATAAAGAAGCTGATTTTCACCAGCTTCTTTACAGTTTCTTATTTCACTTCATAAATCTTCGATAGATCTTCAAACATTGTAACTGGAATTGCTTTTGCTTCTTTTAATCCATCAAACTTTTTATCTACTGCAATAACTGCTTTCGGATATGCGATTGGAAGATAAGGTAAGTCTTCTCTCGCTGTATCTTGGATTTTATGGTATAGCTCTGCGCGTTTTGTTTTATCTGTTTCAACCGCAGCTTCTTCCCATAGCTTATCAAAGTCAGCATTTTTATAACGTGCATAATTGTATTCTGCATTACTTAAGAATAAGCTCTTATATGAATCAGGCTCTGGTCCCATTATGTAACCACCGAATGTAATGTCATATTCTTTATTTTCTTTATCTAAGCCTTTTTCACTTGCCGCACTAGCATCTAATGCATTCAGTTCAACTTGTAAGCCAACTTCTTGTAATTTTTGTTGTGTATAAAGTGCTAGACTTTCCATGATTTTATTATTCGTTACATACATAACGCGGATTTTTTCTTTATCTTTCACACCAGCTTTTGCTAATAAATCTTTCGCTTCTTTTTGATCATACTTATACTCTTTAATATCTTTCGCATAATACATAGCGTCTGGCGTTAAGATTGAATTTGCCGGTTCTGCAAATTGACTAGAAACGAACGCTGAGTTAATCATTTCTTTCTTATCTAATGCATGCGCAATTGCTTGGCGCACTTCTTTTTTCTTCATAAGGTCTGTATTAAAGTTATAAGCTAAGTAGAATAATCTACCTTCAGGGAATGTGACCATTGAGAAGTTCCCAGTGCTATCTAATTTCTTAAAGTCTTGCGGTTCGATCATCTTCATATTAATTTGACCATTTTGAAGTGAAACGTTTGCTGTATTACGGTCTTTTACAACGCGGTACACGACAGAATCTAATTTCGCTTTACCAGCAAAATAATCATCGAATCGCTCTAACGCAACATATTCATCTGATTTAAACTCTTTTAACTTAAATGGACCTGATCCTACAGGTTGTAGGTTTTTCTTACTCTTCACTAAATCTGCTTCACCTTCAAATACATGTTTCGGAATTGGGAAGAAGTCGTTCATAACCCCTTCGAAAGATGCACTTACTTGTGGTAATACAAATTGAGTCGTTAGCTCATCCACTTTTTTCACCTCAAGCGGCTTTCCTTTAAAAATAAAGTTTTCACGGCTTGAACTATTTTGCTTCTCATCTAGAATAGATTTGAATGTAAATACAATATCATCTGATGTAATTTTCTTACCATCATGCCATTTCAAATTATCCTTTAATTTTAAAGTCCATGTTAATTGATCCTCTGAAGGCGTAAAGCTCTCAGCAAGAACAAACTTTTTCTTACCGTCTTCCATATGATACAGCGGTGCATATAAAGCTTGCTGTATCGTTAATGACACTCGATCATTCGCATAAAGCGGGTTCATCGTATCTGGATTATCACTAACACCAACTGTTAACGTTCCTCCATCTTTCGGAGTCCCTGATTTACTAGTGTTCGCTTGCTTCGAAGAATCTTTCTCCCCTGAGCAAGCCGCTAATGCAATAAGTAATAGTAGGACAAATGGTAATGCAAACAACTTCTTCTTCATATTTCGACCCCTCTCGACTATTTACACCTATAAGAAAACTCGGAATTAATACCGAGTTTTCTTATAGGTTTTAAATTACCACTACCCGTATGTATTGTCAAACTTTTTCGCAAAGATAGACAGTTTGAAATCTATTAATGAATTCTTGCGATAAACTATATTTATGCGGGGGGTAAAATAAAAAGACCACGAATAGGTGGCCTCGTAAAATGAGTTAGAAAACTAGCAGCCTACAGGAAATTTCTCTGAAATGGTTGTTATATATAATTGAAAATGTAGAATGAGATTAAAGATAAAAAAACATTTTTAGGAGGTTATCATGACATTTGATGAATTGAAAAAAAACAAACCAACAACCCCATGGATCGAGCATGATGAAGATGGGGAATTTTTCACTGAAGAAAATATAAGTGCAACAAATAAAGTTCTCGACACTTACATTAACAATTTACAGCAATTAGGCGAGAATCCAACCGAAGTCGAAGTAATGCAAGTTGTTAAAGAGGTAGTTATAAAAATAAATGAACTAAATATCGAACATGACCATTTTATCGAAACAATGGAAAGAGAGGATCTCTATGAATTTATCGATACAGCAGCACGAATAGCTGGCTTAGAATCCGAAGAAGACATAACAGAAGAATGGCGAGAATGGTAAAAAAGCTGCATACTTGGTGTCTAAATTGACTCCTTCATAAAACTTTGTCCCTTATTCTCCAATTGGAAAATAAGGGACAAACAAAGACAACTCCAATAGAATCCAATACTGATATATATTAAAATTTTCACTCATATTAATACTGTGATTACGGACAAGCCCTCTTGTTACTAAATAATGTTTCTTCAACTCTTTTTATCTATCCCACTCATTTCCCATTACTTTAAAATACAGCTTTTCAAATCCCCTAAAATACTTACTGTAAATACCTAACATTTCAATATATGTATGAATAACTTCGCTTAAATCAAAATGAATACCATCTTTAGCTAAGGCATAGCTATCATCTAGACTATATAATTCAAAATATTCAGTTTCCCAATACACCCCCCTGTTGACTAAAAGTCTGGTGGTGCATTTAATTGATTCTTCAATGGTCAGTTCATGTTCTTTTAGTTTTTCATGGATGACGGAAAGAGTTAACTTAACAGTGTATTCTTCATCAACTGTGCTACTAAACTCAAATAACTTCCCTTCAATATCATCTATCTTTGCTTTAGACATTAAGGATATCTCAATTATTTCATATGGCGGACTGTCACTTGCTTCAATCAATTTATCACACCATTGAATTACTTCAGCTTTACTCCACAACCCACAGCAAAGCCCTAGGCCATAAATACGAGTTAATTTTCGAACTAAATCCAAGGTTTCTCACCTGCAATTTCTTATATGCATTTTTGTTTAATTTTAACAGAATATATGATACATCACATAATTTCTTTGCAAACACTACACATTACAATTGAGATGCATACGCGCATTATAAACAAAAAGACCACCAAAAGGCAGCCTCACAACTGAATCATAGTACCCACTCCACACTCCTCCGCTTTTTCATACAAATACTTCGCAACAATTATATCTACTACTGCTAAACCTACTGATTTGAAAATAGTAATCTCTTCATCATTCTCCCTACCAGCTTTTTCTCCGCTTATAATTTGACCAAGTTCGGCGTGGATGTCGCTCGCCTCAAATAACCCTTCTTTTATCGGGACTTGAAGGTCACCCGTTTCTTCTAGTGCTGCTTCTTTTGATTCGACTACTACTTTGTTTGCGTTAGCGATGGCGTGAGATGGTAGTTCTTGCATGCTCGGTCTGAATGAACCGACGGCGTTTATGTGGACGCCTTTTTGTAGTTTTTCTGAGAAGACTGGTGTGGATGCATTCGTTGTTGTGACGATGATGTCCGCTTCGCTTATTGCTTCATTTGGATCCCTGTAGACGTAAGCTGGTTTGTTAAATGTCTCCTGGATATATTGCGCGAATGCATACGCTTTTTCTTCCGTTCGGTTATATAGGATGACTTTTTCGATGTCTCTAACTGCAAGTACAGCTTCTGCAATTCCTTTCGCTTGTTCACCAGTACCGATAATGCATAAGGTTTTTGCATTATGACGAGCTAAATGTTTTGTCGCTACTCCTGATAAGGCACCTGTTCGAATCATCGTTAAGTACGATCCTTCTAAAAGCGCAAGCGGTTCTCCCGTTTGAAAGTCTGATAGCATAACGATCCCGTTTATCGTTTTCTTTCCTATCTTTTTATTATGCGGAGCTACCGTTACTACTTTTAAACCGAGCGCTTCGAGTCCTTCCGCTACTGAAGGCATAATTAATGCGGTATTTTGCCCGTTCGCAAATGGTAATGAGCCGCGAATTGGTGTGATCGTTCTTTCTGCTGAAAATTCTTTTAAAGCAAGCGCCGCGTATTCAATGACTTCGTTCATATTTACTAAGTTTCTTTGTTCGTTTGTGCTTATGACTAGCATATCTTTCCACCTCCTCCTCTTATCCTAACAAAAATCCCCGATTCAAATCATCCCTCGGATCTACAACGAACTGATGAAATCCTGTAATAAATGCATTCCCCGTTACTTTCGGAACGACAGCTTCATATGTATCTACCGCTGTTACCGACAATACTTCTCCCTCAAATTGGCCGTCAGTAATGCATTCGTGAATGAACGTTTCTCCCTTTTGTAACGCATCTTTTTCAAAAAGAGTTGCGATTCTTGCGGATGTTCCTGTACCGCAAGGGGAACGGTCTACTTGCCCATCAGCAAAGATCGTTACATTTCGTAAAGTAGCGTCTTTTCCTTTCGGTTCATCTGAGAAAATAACTCCGTATATTCCTTTTAAATCTTCTTCAAGTGGATGTTTTACTTCCATTTGACTTTCAATGTAGTGTTTAATTTTACCGCCCCACGTTTGAATTGCAGCTAAATCTTTAAAATCGACTTTCAAACCAAACTCTTTACTATCCACTACAGCGTAGAATGCTCCGCCAAACGCGATATCTACTTGAAATTCATAGTCATCTATTTTGATAGGAACGTCTTTCTTGTATACAAACGAAGGAACGTTTTCAAATGATACTGCCTCTACTTCGCTCCCGTTAAATTTTGCATACGCAATAACTTCCCCGGCAGGGCTATCAATAATGAATTTTTGTTTTTCCCCTGTCACTTCAAACATACCTGTTTCAATTCCAACTGTAATAACAGCGATAATTCCGTGACCACACATCGTACTCCAGCCTTCATTGTGCATAAATAATACGCCAAAATCAGCATGAGGACTTGCGGGCGGAGTAATGATACAACCGTACATGCCGTGATGTCCTCTCGGTTCATACATAAGAACCTCGCGAAGATGATCCAGATGTTCCATGCAGTATGCGCGTCTTTCTAATTGCGTTTCTCCCTTTACCTCTGGCACTCCGCCCGTAATAATTCGAAGCGGTTCCCCAGCTACGTGAGCATCAATTGTTGTGTATATTTTACTAACCTTCATTTCTATCTCTCCCCTATATGTTAATACTATTTTCATTGCAAGTATCATGCCAACGCATAGAGTATAAAGTGAAACTTTAATCAGTGGGGATCTTCATCCCCCACCGATTATTAGCCCACACCAATCGGGCTTTTACGGGCAGTTAATGCGGGATAAATCTGTATACATTTTTTGAAAAATACACACTACTGTCTACTTTTTTATACAGTAGGTGATTATTAGCCCCAAAACAAAAAGATCCCCCGAAAACTCAGGGGGTGATTTAAGCCATAGTTTTGCGGGATTTGAGTTGAAAATCGAATTTATTCTTCACTCTCCAAGCTTTCCCACTCACTCAAATACATGACGTCTTGTTTTACTTTTTTCTTTTCAGGAAGTAAACATAGAAATTCTAAAGAATTGCCGTCAGGATCATAAAAATAAAGATTTGCACTAGGTGTCCAAGTTTGAACCATAGGCTCGGAAGGTTCAAGACCGAAAGCAGCCCTTGGGTTTATTCCTTTATTAAGAAGCCATTCTCTTGCATGAATGATTTCTTCATAGTTAACCTTGAATGCAAAGTGACTTGTATGGAATGCTTCTTCCGATACTTCCCAAATGCCCAGCATTTGTTCCTTCTTATTTTCTTTATCAAACCAAAAGAAAGCTACACGGCGTTCTTCAATAGTGCGAGCATGAAATAATCCAAGTTTAGTATAAAACTCTTTTGCCACTTCTAAATTTTTTGTTTTAACATGTGTTTCATATAAAGTACCTGGAAACAAAGTATATCCCTCCTTTATATTTTTAGAAATCCTTACTATAAAGCCTACTTTAATAAACTAGAAATAGAAGTGATATCGTATTTTCTTTAAATATTTTTCAATTTCGCAGTCCTAATGCTGAGGAAAAACTACCACTGATTAAAGCTTCACTTTGTGAGAAGGGATTCTTCAAATTCATGATTCACGGTAATATTACGCTTCAAAGCGAGGCGGATTTATGACTCAAATCACCCTGACCCATCAAACCCTAACCGCCACCACATCCGGCACTTGCTTAGCAATCTCCTCACCAATCTTTATACTAGCCGTTGCGGCCGGGGATGGTGCGTTGCAAATGTGCAGAGAATTGATGCCGGGGATAATGCAGAAGTCATCAACCATATTTCCGTTTGATAAAATGGCTTGTGCCCTTACACCTGCATGGGTTGGCACGATATCTTTCTCTGTAAGCTCTGGTATTAAGCGCTGCAAGCTTTTTAGGAATGATTGTTTACTGAATGAGCGCACCATTTCTTTTATGCCTTCTTTCATATTTGGCATCGCCATTTTCCAAAATCCTGTGTATGTCATTGTTTCCATGAAGTCTTTTATGTTGAAGTCTGTTTTCGTATAGCCTTCTCGCTTAAAGCTTAATACTGCGTTTGGTCCTGCATGTACGTCTCCGTTTATCATTCTTGTGAAATGAACACCTAGAAACGGGAATGCTGGATTTGGAACTGGATAAATTAAATGTTTTACAAGATGGCGTTTTTCTGGGACAAGTTCGTAATATTCACCGCGGAACGGAACAATTTTCATATCTGTTAATATACCTGTCTTTTTCGCAATACGATCACTATGTAATCCAGCGCAGTTAATGAGAAATTTCGTTTTAAATACACCTTGATTCGTCTCAATTGTTACGGCGTCTTTCTTCTCAGTAATACGCTCTGCGGCTGTTCCTAAATGTACTTCTCCCCCGCTTTCTTGAATTAAGCGAGCGAATGCATAGCTTACTCCTCTATAATCAGCAATTCCGCAAGATGGAACACGAATTGCCCCAAGTCCCTTTACATGAGGTTCAATTTCAGCTAATTCTTCCTTACCTATTTTTTCAATATGTAAATCGTTTTGTAAGCCTCTTTCATATAAGTTATGTAAAAGAGGAAGTTCGTCCTTTTCTGTAGCGACAATTACTTTTCCGCACATGTCATAAGCGATGTCATTTTCTTTACAAAATTGAACCATAGCTGCGTTTCCTTCTTTGGCAAACTTCGCTTTATAACTCCCTGGTTTATAATAAATTCCAGAATGAATTACTCCGCTATTATGTCCAGTTTGATGATGTGCAAGTTCCTTTTCTTTTTCAATGATCGCGATTTTCGCACGAGGGAATTTTTTCGTTAACGCCATTCCAGTTGAAAGGCCAACAATTCCTCCGCCAATAATTATAAAGTTATACATCCTACTTCCCCCTTAATATGATGAAAGGCAGGTCTTTTTTAAGACCCGCCGTACAAACTTATTTAGAAAAACAACCACGTTGACGCATTAGTTCTCTATATAAATCTTTATTTTTCTCAAATGCAGCTCTTCCGTGCATCCAAAATAAGTTGTTTAAAAGAACTAAGTCACCAATTGGTAATTTCAATGCATGCGTTGCTGGTGAGTTTTCAACAGAATATGATAAGTCTTTCAAATAGTTTGCTTGTTCAATATTATCTGGATAGGCAAACTGATCAATAAAACAAATACATGGTGCGTTATTCACATCAAAAAATGTTTCACGATAGACGATTTCTTGCGCATTTTTACTTGGTGGTGCTTTATACGTAACCTTAACAGATGCGAGCGAATGATTTCTAAATTTCTGAAGATCTTCCCAATCGTCTAAATGTAGTAAACGGGATTCTCCTCCTACTGCATTTTGCTCTTCAATTTTCATCATAAGAAGCCAATCTGTCGGCTCATCAACGAATGTACCGTCTGTATGAAGTGTAAACAATCGGTACGCTTGACGAAGGTAAGAATCACTACTATCCGTATCTTTCACATTAAATCTAGCATAATACGTTCCTGTCATTGCATCAAAGTTTGGCTCCCCGATTAAATGTGTTAATGCTGTTGCAAATTTCACGTAGTCTGCTGGATCTGACGTTTCACCTTGTACCCCAATTGTAAATCCGCCCGTTTCACGGTCATGAACAATGCCGCGAATGTTATCCATAAATGATTGCCCAAAAATCTTTCTCATTCCATCCGCAAGATTAAACCGAGAATAAGGAATGTATTGTAATGACTGCTCTGAATGCTCTTTTACCTCTTCAAAAAACTGCTTAAGCAATTGCTGGTTTAGCGTAATATGATATAAACGTTTATGCTCTGGATGAGGAGCAATTTCATACCCCTCATATTTCTTTGCAAATTTCATCTTCGTACTTTGTTCTGTAATAATCGACATTTCAATTCCTCCCTAATTTAAATATGAAGAACTTATTGACGTTTTTTACAGACAGTTATCCTTATCTTCTTATGCTGAGATTCGGTCTTACTGTCCTAACAACGAAAAAGCCAGTTATACGCATACCACGACATAAAATCGTAGAAACGTACAACTGGCTCATAATTACGAGTGTTCTTTAATCTCTTAAAGTACAATAATAATAGACAGTTTGTATGAAAATATTTGTAAAACAGGAAAGCAAGATCGAATATAGAGAAGGCTAATTCCTCGTATGGATCTTATTAATTAAATAATAATTCAAAATATTCTAACTGTCAATTCGTTTTTTATTATTTTCTCTACATACTTTATACGTTTTAAAAATCCCCTTACTTTCTACGCACCCTCTTTTTTTCATCTCTTGTTTTACAACTTGAACTTCATTTAACTTTTTCATAGTTCTTGCCTCCTCAATAAAATAAGCCAGTCGTATCTCTTTAAAAGAAATACAACTGGCTCTCGTTTATGGTTGTAAACTAGATAGTTTTTATGGTGTTGTTTCCTCGTACTCTCCCCTGGGCTGTTCATCATTTAAATAACTTACATATTGGCGATGTAAATCTTTCACCGCACTGACGATAGCATTTTGCGCTTTTCCTTGATAATGGTCCGTAATATCTTGAACGATTTCCTCAATACCATCTTGCAAACTATGTCCTCTCAACATTTGAGCGACGAAGTCTCTACCATGCTCTGTCGCAAGCGTACATGACGCTTCAATAATGACATGATATTTATGATCTGCCTCAATTGTAATTGTTAATGTTTCATACATACTGCGAACAGCCATACCTTTCGGAAGTCTCGAATGTCCTGCCATAAAAAAAGTCCCTTTACGCATATTTCATCCTCCGTTACTATGTTAAGAGCCAGAAAAACAATGTACACATTTGCATTGAATTTTACTACCCTTATCCTTATAGCTCGTACTTCTGCTAAAGAAGCTCAAGTGGAAAGAAATTACTCTCTTCATTTTCAAACATAAATCTGGGCTTACAGCGAGGCTAATCACTGTCATCCGATAATAAGTTAATCATAATAAAAATAAACTGAATATTCAATATTAAACTCCGCGAATTTCATGAATAAAAAAAGAAAATTCTCTCACCCAGGCACATATACTGTTCAAAAGAAAAAAGGAAGTGGTCTCATGTATTACGGAACAAAAGGCTGGTACGTAGCTGAGCTAAAAAAATTAGGTGTTCGCTATCATGAAGGACGAAAACTAGAAAGTTACCGCGCACACGTATTACGCAATTTATTAATCGCACAACAAGAGACAACGAAAGAAGAGTAATTCACTAACAAAACAACTCTCGAGATATATCGTCTATTCAACAAATCCCGTCAAATCTCCCATCTAAACTACCAACTAATCACACATTGATACAAACCAAAAAAAGATCACCTACACAGGCATGCCCATCAACTTAAGAATTCAGAATCACCACAAAATGAAAAAATAAGCTTTTTTGTCACAAGTGTAGCTTTGTAAAAAAGATTGATTAAAAACATCAAACCTCTATAGATTTCTTAGAGGTTTGATGTTTTCTTGTTGGATATTTATGTTAATCTAACGATAAACATTGTGAAGAAATGTACTTCAACTAACGGGGCAGGTTAATTGAAGATTGCTTTGACCTTTGTTCAACAATTGGGCCATTTAGTTGAAGATCTCATCAAATAAGTAATGATATTTAAAGGAATAATTCATTCTGATAAAGAACATTAAAAAACGTGATGATAAGGAGGCGATTGTATGGCAAATCATGTAGAAAATCTATATAACTATCATGTATGGGCAAATCAACGGATTATTGATCATCTTAAGACACTTTCTCCTGAGAAATATCAAAAGGAAATGAAAAGTGTCTTTTCTTCTGTTTCAAAGGTTTTATCTCATCTCTATTTGGTGGAATATGGATGGCTTCATACCCTTGAGGGTCAGAGTATGAATGAAGCAATGCAATCTTCATTTCAAATTCAAGAAAAGATTGAGAAACTGCCCATTGAAGACTTAGAAACGGAATTTCACACTTTAACATCCCGGTTTAAAACCTTTTTGAACAGACAGGAAGATATGGAAAAGAGAATAATGTTGGATAATCCATGGGCAGGATTAAGAGAAACAAGTATATCTGAAATGGTCTTACACGTTGTGAATCATGGAACCTATCATAGAGGGAATATTTCAGCTATGTTACATCAGTTGGGTGATTCTTCAGTTATGACTGATTATGCTTTTTATTGGTATTCTTGAAATGTTATTCATTAAGGCTCAGTAAAATAATCAAACTTTTTTATAAAAATCTCATACTTAGCTAAAAAGGGTAACTCCATTTTGATCAATCTTTATTCAAAATGGAGTTTTTGTATTTGTTGTTAAATAAAAAAGGATAATCAGCCTCATAATGGACTAACTATCCTGTAATTTATTAATTTAATAAACGGGTGACCTTTCCTATTCACAAACAAGAATTTGTCTAGAAAATGATCCTTTTCTTGTGATACAGCGGTCTGTAATTTCAAATCCCGCTTCATGAATCATGTCGTCCATTGTTTCCATCGTGACAACGACTACTTTTTTTGCAATGCGGCGCGCACTTGAAAGAATTGAGAACTGGTCTTCTGGTGTTGCATGCGTAAATAAGTCGTACGGCATATCGATAATTGCAACGTCGTAGTTCTCAGTAATTTCCTCGATTGGACCTTTTGTTACTGTTCCTTCAAACCCAAAATGTGCGATGTTTTTCCTCGTTCCAAGAACCACAAGTGGATTTATATCTCTACCAACAATGTTAATTCCCATAGAAAGTGCTTCTACTACTACTGTTCCAATGCCGCAGCACGGATCAATAGCTCGTACTCCCTCTGGATTTGGTACAGCGATATTTGCAACTGATCTCGCAACACGTGTGCTAAGAGATGTCGAATAGCTATGCGGTTTTTTTATGTGATGATACCAAACTGGCTCACTTTCTACATAGTGTCCGAAGTACCAGCGTCCTCCAAGAGGAACAATACCAAATACACGCTCTGGATTACGAACATCCGCTTCTCCTTCAATATGCATACCGAGGTCGCGTTCAATGAGACGTCTTTCCCCATATTCAATTTTATTTTCTTTCCCAAGATCATTGATTTTAACGAAGATAACTTTAAATGACGCCCCCGCCAAATCAATTTGTTCTACTTGTTTTAAAATACTTTCTAAGTCGTCTCCTTCATACATAACCTCAACGCGCTCTTTCATAAACGCACTTCTACTCGGATCAATTTTGACATCACTTTTCAAAATATTAACGTGAGACTCCATTCCAAAGAACGAGCGCATTTCCAAGTAACATAAAGCACGCTCCTCTTCGCGAAATGCATACGTATATATACATGCAGGTGTTTTACTATGATTACTCAATCTATTATCATCCTTTATCGTTTAAAATTGTTATGATCAAAATTACTCAAATACTTTTTTCATATAAAATTAAATGATATCATATGCCCGAAATAAAGAGAAACCTTTATAATTTGTTTTATAAATAAAAAGAGACTGCCTCTCGGCAATCTCTTCCATAATTTTTTCTATTATTAACGATAAGAAGATACATCGTTACCTTGCCATTCATAGTAATCTAGAATACCAGAATAAATTGCTTCTGCTGCACGTTGTCTCCATTGTTCAGTAGCTAGTTTTTCACCTTCGCCTTTAGCATCGATGAAACCTAGTTCAGCTAAAATAGCAGGCATTGTATTGTATTTCACTACATAGAAGTCTTCTGTTTTTACACCTCTATCATTTGATTGAAGTGCTTGTACTAAACGTTTTTGTACTTTTTCTGCTAGTACACGGCTCTCTTCTGAATTTGGATTTGATGCTGATCTGTAGTAGAACGTTTCTGTTCCTTCTACTTGTTCATTAAACCCGTTTGCATGAACACTCACAAAAATATCACCTTTATTTTCTTGCGCAAATTCTATACGTTTTTTCAAAGATTCACCAGAGGTATTTCCTGGACGTGTATCATCATTACGTGTTAATAAAACAGTAAATGGTGTCTTTTGTTCAAATAGTTTTTGTACGCGTAAAGATGTATCTAATACGATAGCACTTTCATCCATTTTCACACCAGAATGCCCTGGATCAACCCCGCCATGCCCCGGATCAATAATAATCGCTTTTCCTTCTAAGAAGTTCCCTTGTTTCGCTGGGTTCAATTGGTTTTTATCAACCCATTGGAAACCACTAGTTGTACGGATGCGAATCCAGCTGCCGCTTTCTTCAATAACAGTTACTTGTTGTGCTCCATATGTACCTAGTACTTTAGAAGTATGGGTAGTCCCTGCATATGTAGTGAATCCTTCCTTAATAGCTTCTGTTTTCTCTACTAAAGGTGTCCATTTATCACCGTTACTTGTTGCAATTTTGATCCATCCATCTCGCTCTTCTTTTACTTCAACCATTTGTGGATCATGCTGATTTGCACTAATCCCAGATGTTAATGATGGTCCGTGATATGTAATGAATTTTCTATCCATATATATTTTCTTTGTTTCTACTGGACGATTACTATTCTTTCCAAATTTATCTGTTTGAGCAGTAAGCTGAGCTGCCTGTTCACGTGTAATAGAATTATCTGGTTTCCAGCCGTCACCTGTACCTAAAGAAAGTTTTAATTCTACTAAAATATTTACTTCTTCTTTACCCCAATGATTTTCTAAATCAGCAAATTTTGTAGGCGCTGTTCCGGTTACTTGGCTTTTCAATTCATATGCCCTTACAAGCATAGCCGCCATTTCAGCACGAGTTACTTGTCCTTCAGGATCAAATACTCCCGGTCCTCGTCCTTTAATAATATCCTTTTTTTCAATCGCTGCAATATATTGAGCTGCCCAATGATTTTTTGAATCATTAAAAGATGGCTTCGCGTTTGGATCCACTTTAACGCCAATTGCTGTTGCGATAATCTTTGCCGCCTGAGCACGTGTTAAATTTCCTTGTGGCATAAAGTTACCATCTGGCATACCATTAATTACATTTCTCTCTACTAAATAATAAATCGCGTCTTTCGACCACGCATCGTCTGAAACATCAGGAAATTTCTTCGTTTCTGCTAAACTACTAATTGGATGTGCTAGTAAATTTGCTGCTAATATACCTGCGGCTATTGCTTTGTACTTCATGAAAAATAAATCTCCTCTCGAAACTTCATATTTATACAATTTCTCCCATTAAACTAACTATAAAGTATTAACTAATAATTAATCCTTTCATAGTTTATAACATTATATATCTATAGTAAATACGTTTTCCCTTCACATAACAAAAATCGTATATATATAACTGATAATGAATGTATATAAAAAAGCGATTAGTACATAGTACTCTAATCGCTTTTCCTAATGTATTATTTAAAATTTTCTTTAATATATATTCCCTTCCTCCAAAGAAAGCTTTACCTGATCGATCCTTTCTGCTTTTCCCGTCTCAAGATTTGTTTGGAAAGTCGAGAAATACCATATTCCTTCTCCATTATCATAATTCCCTATAAGGAACTTCCCTTTATCTAAAGCTTTAAAACAAGTTCCTGCAATACCTAGGTCACCTTCGCCAATTTTCACTTCGAGTACTTTTCCTTTATGAATATAAAAAACTTGCGCTAATGAAAAGCTGATTAAAAATAATATTTTCAATCAGCCCTCTCTATTTGCTATGAAATTATTCTTCAATTAAATTAGACATTACATATGCATACACTAATGCTTCTGTATACATAATAGAACTCTCATGCGTTCGCTCAAATGCGTGAGAAGAATCAATACCAGCTCCAATTAACGCATGTTTCACATCAAATCCGGCGCGAATCGCAGCTGATGCGTCTGATCCGTAGTATGGATAAATATCCACTTTATATTCAATAGCATTCGCTTTCGCCAGTTCAACTAAATGTTTACGTAAAGCGTAATGGTATGGACCGCTAGAGTCTTTCGCACAAATGGATACTGTATATTCATCAGATGTTTGTCCATCACCTAACGCTCCCATATCAACTGCTAAATATTCTACCGTTTCCTCTGGAATATTCGAGTTTCCACCGTACCCAATTTCTTCATTATTAGAAATTAAGAAATGTGTTGTATATGGTAATGTTACCTTTTCATCTTGTAATCTTTTAATTAATTTCAATAGAATTGCTACACTTACTTTATCGTCTAAATGGCGTGATTTTATGTATCCACTCTTCGTAATTTGAACGCGTGGATCAAATGAAACGAAGTCTCCTACTTCAATTCCTAACTCACGTACTTCATCTGCTGAAAAGACACGCTCATCAATACGCACTTCAATATTTTTCTCATCGCGCTTCGCTTCCCCTGCATCTTTGTACACATGGACAGAAGTTTGATGCATTAAAATTGTACCTGTATACGTCTTACCGCTTGACGTTTCAATTTCGCAATATTCCCCTTCTACAGAGTTCCAGCGAAATCCACCAATCATAGATAGTCGAAGACGACCGTCTGGCTTAATTTCTTTCACCATTGCGCCTAACGTATCAACATGTGCAGTTAATAAACGGTGCTGCTCATCATTCTTCCCTTTAACCGTTAAAATAAGAGCGCCTTTATTATTACGCTTCGTCTCTACATTCCACTCACTTACATAGTTTTCAATAAAATTAATAATTTTCGCCGTGTTTCCAGATGGACTTGGAATAGAGACAAGCTCCTTGATTAATTCCATCGTTTCTTTCGCATGATGTGCCATTGTCGTTTCCCCCTCGTTTTTTCTACTATTTAGTATAGCGAAATTACAATAAAACCTCTACTCATATAGTCTAATTTTCTAAATTATAGTAAAATTTAGTTTAGTAAGTGAAAAGGAGATAACAAAAATGAATGTAACGAAAAAACATGTACATATTGCAATTATTTGGTTTTTATCATCATTACTATGTTTACAAGTCTCTTATGTCGTTCACACTACTACCTCAATTACAATTGGCTGGGCATTAACTATTATCTTCTTAATCATTAGCCTAATTGTAGGAAAAAAGCACAGCGCTACTGAGTAAGCTGTGCTTTTTCTATAAAACTACTCTTCCGAAACGTCCATCAAATAAATCCCTCTTGTAAATCCGCCGCGCTCTTCTTCTTTCTGCTTACGAATAAGCTCTACATCTTCCATTGTTGCACCTTCTGCACGCGCTAATGAAATAATAATTTCAAGTGCATCTGCAAGTGAATCTAGCGCATGTTCACGCTCTTTCATCGAAGCAAATTCACGAATTTCTTCTGTACCAATTTTCGCTAACGCTTGTATGTAAGCTTGCCCTGTTAATTTTTGTGCTGTATATGTTTTTCCAGACATCAAAATTTTCTCCGGGACACGATCTCTTACTAACCTGTTATAAGTTGACATCACTTTTCCTCCCACTTTTAATAACACCCAAGCTCTGCTTTATAGAAAAACCACTCTTTTTTCACACAAGCACTTAACATATCAATTCCTGATCCGTGCGCCTTTACTACCGGAAAGAAGTAATGCTCTGGTTCTTCTTTCTTATCGCCGTATAAGGTTTGGTACTCATCAGGAATCGCCTCTTTTTTCACATCCCGTTCTTTCTTCACTTCACCAGAGAAAGAAACAGTTGGATGTCCCTCAAAGAATAATGCAGTCCGTACCGCAAGAGATGGTGTACTATGCAAAGCATAATATGTAAGTAAAATAATAACGATAACACCGATAATTTTCTTCATTTATTACTCCTAAAAAAAGTGCTAACACAATTATACTAAAATGTGTTAGCACTTTCTTCCCTTTATCTCGAATTAACGGGCAGTAAGACTAATAATCCGCGGGTGATAAACAAATCCCCACGGATTAAAGTTTCACTTTATTCCCCTTTAAATGCTGGTAAACGTTTTTCTAGAAAAGCAGCAATACCTTCTTTATGGTCCGCTGTTTGTCTCATCGCATATTGACCACGCTTTTCGAGCTGAAGCGTTTGTTCTAAATTAGAACGATTTACTTCACATAAAATTTGTTTCGTTTGAATCATCGCCTTGATTGGTTTTTGTAACCATTCATTAATTTTTTGCTTCACAGCCGTTTGGAAATCCTCACCGATTACTTCATCAATTAAACCGATATCTAGCGCTTCTGTCGCTGATAATTTCTTCCCTTCCCAAATAATTTTCTTCGTCATATTTTCACCGACGCGCTTTTGAAGGAAGAAATGGCCACCACCATCTGGAATTAAAGCGATTCCAATAAAGTTCATCGCAATAACTGATGATATATCTGCCATAACATAATCAGCTGTTAATGCAATACTTAATCCAAGTCCAGCAGTCGGCCCATGAATTGCACTAATAACAAGCTTCGGCATCGTATATAACGTCACAACGATTTCAGAAATTGTATTCATGATGCCTTCAAACTTACTTTCATCATTACTTGAAAGCATTGATTTAATATCTCCACCCGCAGAAAAACCACGGCCACTTCCACACAACACAACAACGTGAACAGAACTTTCCGCCACTTCTTTCAACTTTTGTAATAACTCTTTTAACGTTGGTTCATCTAATGCATTTAAAACCTCTGGACGATTGACCATAACCGTTGCTACGCGCCCTTCATATTTCACAACAACAGATTCTGTTTTACTTGTTACTTCCATTATATATACCCCTCTTTTCAACATAAAGATTATACTTATATAATTATAGAAAGCATGTTAAAAATCCTTCTTTTTTCTTAATTTTCTGTCTAATTTTCTCGTAATTTGTATATATCTCCGTATAAAACATCCAATTTCGTTAAAAAATATAGAAATTAAAGTCGGTTTATCAATATTTTTCATCTATTTACCATTACAATGAAATGGTGTATTCTTAATTTTGATGCAAAAAAATAAATATTGAAATTCATTCGCCTTATTATGTAAACAAGGCTTTTATCCCCATCTCTTGGGTATTGAACTAAAGGAATGAAGAAATGGAGGAATATATGGTTAATAAGTTGAAACAAACGGATAACTACTTCCCGCATTTCCTATTGCTATTCATTGTGTTTCAACCAATTTTAGATTTATTAACGTCTTTTTCAATCTATGTATTACACATGAGCGCAACAGTTGGAATTGTAGTCCGTTTCGCCTTTATGCTTCTTGCATTAGGTTATCTACTTCTTCATAGAGAACAACCTGGAGCGAAAAAGTACATTCTCTATTTATGCCTACTCGGGATCGTACTAGCAATTGGTCTTGCAAATAATATGATGATTAAATCTCCAGTTTCATTTGGCGAAGAAGTAAAGTTTATTTTAAAGAGCATATATCCAATTGTGCTACTGTTTGGATATACCATCGTCTTTAAAGAGTTGAAAAATAAAGAATATACGTTGCATAAAATCATTACATATTTCTTATATGCAACTTTAATTTTAAGCATCACACTGATTGTTGCAATGCAAACTGGTACAGATTTCCCAAGCTACCCTCACTCAAAGATTGGCTCAAGAGGTTGGTTCTTTGCTGGAAATGATTTAAGTTCTATTTTTGCAATTATGTTCCCAATCGTAGTGCTCTATTCGATTCATAAAACAACTTCTTTCTCGAAAATCTATTACTGGATTCCAACAATGCTTGCGATGTATGCAAGTATTATGGTCGGAACGAAAGTAGGATATGGTGCAATTGTTCTAACGCTTGGCGTGGCACTTTTATTCTCATTCATTGAATATATGATTCATCGCAAAAAAGAAGGAACAGGATTCACATATCTCGTAAATACAGTTGTTGCCGCTATTGTACTAGGAGGTTTAATTGTACTTACACCACATACTCCTATCGCAAAAAATATGGGCATCCACATGCAAATATACGAATACAAAAAATCAGTACAAGAAGAAAAGGATAGAAAAGAAGGAAAAGTAATTAAAGAAGAAAAACATGAGCAGGGTGAACTAACAGACTCTGAAATGAAAAGTTTAATTTACAGTGATCGCGATAAATTTTTAAAAGTATACAAACAATACTATAAAGACGCACCACTATCACAAAAACTATTCGGAATGGGCTATGCTGGTAACTATACTGATAAAATTAAGTTAATCGAAATGGATTTCCACGACCTATTCTTTGCATTCGGAATCGTCGGTTTCCTTATTTACTTAATACCATTTCTATACTTCGGTATTAAATTATTCATTCGTATCATGACAAACTTCAAGAAAATATTAACTGTGAAATATATGCTACTGGCTAGCACGCTCGTCCTATCACTTGGAATCGGCTTTATGTCCGGGCACGTATTAACAGCGCCATCCGTTAGTATTTTCTTCGTTGTTATACTCGCTTATATGATTGTTGATTTTGAAATTGAATAAAAAAAAGGTGCTCCAACAAGTCAGTTATGCTGGCTTTTGGAGCACCTTTTTTATAAACGCATCTAGATAAACAGTTTTTCTCTTTTATATTTAATTAGTGTGTTACGTATTCTAAGTTTTCTTTTGCGATATATGCTTCATTTACAGCAGGATTATCAGAAATAATTTTAACCCACACTTGTCCATTTATCGTTTCTTCACCTGTAACTGTTACAACTTTATTTGTAGTTAAGCGATAAAGTCGTTCATTTGATCTATGCGGATCCTTTTTCACTTCCACATCATTCTTCACACGAGCAAGTTTATACTTGTTGTATTCTTTTTTACCTAAATAAGAATCAAAACGATTCATATGCCCCGCTACTTTTTTACCCCAATTCGCATCAGATGCATATTTCGCATTTAAACCAGCAGCTTTATCACCTGTATATGTTGCTGTATAACGCCAATGTCCTGGATTTAAATATCCTTCATTCATGTATACTTTTGCTGCATGTTCAATACAATCTTCTTTTGAATTAAATGCTTCCCCGTTACCATATGGACTATCGTCTGTTGCTTTTAAACCAAATAAATTATTTTTGTCTTTTGCAAGAGCGCTTGTTCCATAATAACTTTCATGAATTGCTAATGAATATAAGAATAATGCATTTACATTATACTTGCTTTCTACTTCTTTAAATTTCTTTCCTAAACCAATTAATGGAGAGTCTGGCTTAATCGATTTCACATAACTATCTAGTTGTTCAGCTGTATAACCTGTTTTCGAACGTAATGATAAATAATTGAAATATTGATAGAAAGTTTCGTCTCCAAATGTCTTTCCATCTACACTATACATTTGCTGTCCTTGCTTCATGAAAGAAGGTGCCACACCATATCTAAATTCTGTATATCCAGGTGAGCTTGTATTATATGTATAATATTTATGGTATAAATATCCATCTGATTTCACATAATAAGAAGACTGTTTCATTTCATTTGTAGGAATTAAAGTGATTTCATTCTTCTTCACATAACCTGTCAAACCAGAAACTTGAACTTTCACACGATCTTCGCCAATTTCTAACACTTTCAATTCTGTTCCATACTGAATATATGTATATACTGCTGACAATTTCTCGTCATAAATATTAATAATATTTTGCCCAGTTATTCTCTTCGCACTTGCAAAACCATCTTTAATCCATAAAAATTCGTTCTCGTATTTCACCGCATTCATACCTTTATTTTGAGCAGCCGTAACCGCTTCTTTATACGTATTATAGCGCTCTACTTCTTGCTCTGTTCCGTTTTCTCTTACATTTATCACGACATATTTCTTAGTTTCTACAGGATTGCTATTTCCGTTTTTTTCAATTGTCTGAAGCATGCGATCCAACATAGCTGAAGCCATACCTCTTGTAGCTGATAAATGTGGTCTAAATGTATTATCTTCTGGATACCCCTTAATAATTTGAGTAGCCACCATAACTTGTACATGCTCTTTATAGTTAATACTATCTTTATCAGTAAAGGTAAGCGGACTTACAGCTATTTTAATATTTTTATAGTCTAACGCTCGCTTTACCATTATCGACATTTCTTCACGTGTAATCACATCATTTGGTGAGAATGTCTCGTTAGTACGACCATTAATAATTTTCGCTCCATATGCTCTACTTACACCATCATATAAACCGTAAGTCTTCGGCACATCCTCGAAATTCGAATCAGCTTTCGGTAAATTTAAAGCCCTTGCTATGAATGTAGCAAACTCTGCTCTTGTTACTAATTTATCAGGCGCATATACATTCTCACCATACCCCATTAAAACTCCTTTAGTAATAAGTGAACGCATATGCGTCTCAAACATATGACCTGTAATATCATCATTTGCCGCATAACTTGAAATAGGAGTTAAAAGTAATGAACCCGTTAATGCCACTGCTGTTATACCTTTTGAAAAAGTCTTCACGGTTGTCCTCCTCGTAATCTACGAATTTATTATCACAAATTTGATTATATAATAATCGCAATCATTTTAGCATAATAAATAGAAATTAACATAAAACGTTTTTATAATTAGAATTTTCATTAAATTGAAAAACAAAATAAAAGACACTTTACTTTTTTAATAAAGTGTCTTTTTCCATATGATCAATGAGTTTCTTTGTTGCCTGTTTGCCTTGCAACCGAAGTTCATCTATTGTTAATTGTAACTCTTGCTGCACAGTTCCTTGTTGCATTAATTGCTTTTTCGCAAGTTCATATAAATACTCAGCACTCCATTCGCCATCCACACTTCCTATAACTGGCTGATTCACTTGACTTAAAAACGAATCAATTTTCGGATCGTACGAAATCCCGACCATTGGAGTTTTGGCTACTGCAGAAAAAACAAGTGCATGAAGACGCATACCAATTAGTAATGAACATTGTGATAAAATGAATATTTTCTCGTCGATATCCATTTTATATGGAAGCATATACGTCTCTTCTCCCATTAATTCTATTACTTCACGCGAAGCTTTTTGATCAAATGGCTCATGCATTGGAACAAATAAAATTTGGTATCCTTCTTGCTTTAATTTTTTTAATGCCATAGCTAATTTTTTTATATAATCTTCTTTTGCATGCCAATAACGTACACTAACCGCGATTACTTTTCCATGTATCGAATGCTTTTGCAACCAATCCGATTGTTTTGTTCGTTTCCATGTTAAAACAGGGTCTGGAACAATTTCAATATCGTTTTTTATACCAAGTCCTTTTAAATATAAAAACGAATCCTCATCTCGAACTGATACATAGGAAGCTTTTGACAAGTTCCATTTTACTAATAGACGATTATATCCTTTTGTAATTGGCCCTATTCCTTGTGAATAAATATAATACGGCTTTTTTAATAATCGAGCGAGTCCCATAATACCCGTATAATATAGAATACTCTTCGTACTTGTCTGATCTTGAAGAAGGCTCCCGCCACCGCTAATAACTCCATCACTGTTTTTTATCGCATGATAAACAGCTTTTATATTCCAGCGATCTACCGATTCTACACCATACATTTCCTTTGTATATTTAGAATCATTTGATAGTACTACTAGTTCTATATCCGGGTTCTCTTTACTTAACGATTCAATAATTGATTGTAGAATCGCCTCGTCTCCAACATTATAAAAACCATAATATCCTGATAAGACTAAACGCACCCTAAATCTCCTCCAAAACTAGGTAACCGTTTATTTCATTTAACATAAACTGGTACCCATTCCTTACCTAAACACTTGATACCCTACATAGTTTCCTCTTTATCAGTTCATATGAATTTTAATAAAAAATTAAATTTCTATATTTATCTTTTCAAAAATGGTATTTTTTTTATTGATATCCATTTTAATTTCAAAGCACATACACCATACAAAATGGTTGTAATACTTAATGCTATACCACTGAATAATAACGTCATAATTCTTGAAGATGTAACATCTATCACATTACATAGTTCATACAATCCTAGTCCCAAAATACATGCTATTCCTAGCACACCAAAAAAGCTTTTTAAATGAATAGAATAGGCAATATAGCTTCGAATATACAAATAATTTACAATACAAATCAATACGTAAGTAATTAATGTACTATACGCCGCTCCATCTATGCCAAACTCCTGCACTAACATCATGTTTAACACGACTTTCACACAACTCGCGCCAATAACAATCCATGCAGCTTGTGCAGAACGATTAATCCCCTGTAAAACACCTATTGATAATACCATAACCGCAGTAAAATACGAACTGCCAATCATAACTGTTAACATACTACTGCCTTTTACGTCTGTGAACAATCCGATATTTAACGGTACTGTTAATGCCATCAACCATATTGTTAACGGTGCTGTCAAAACATGCGCTAGTCGATTTGTATTTTGAATTGTTATTTTCGCCAAATTTATATCTCTTTTGGCCAATGCGGAAGTTAAGAGTGGTATTAACGGAAATACAATTGCACTTGCAAAAATAACAATTATTTGCGTGAATGCAAAACCGCGACTGTATATTCCAAATTGTTCTTGAATTTCTGTTGATGATCCTTGTAATACATGCGGTATTGTAAGCGAGTCTACTAAATTTAAAAGTGGCATTGATAAAGCTCCGATAGCGATTGGGATCGATACCCGCAATATCTTTTTGCCGTTTTCTCTTAAATCTCGGAGCGAATAGGAATTGCTTTTATTGTAGTATGGACTTCTATTATATTTTATACGCAAATATATAAGCGAACTAATGACTCCAAGAAAAGAGCCAACCATCGCACCACTAGTAATAACAGTATTACTCTTATCCCATGATACTAGTATGTAAGCAATTATTAGCATAAAAAACACACGTACAAATTGCTCAATGACTTGTGATACCCCTGTTGGTTTCATATCACCGAAACCTTGAAAATACCCTCTATAAACCGCCATGTATGGCGCAATGAGTAATGCTAATGAAGTAATAAGCAACGGCATTCTAGTTTCTTGTCCACCAAGCATATTTGCAATTTCAATAGAAAATAATACAATGACTAAACAGCCGAAAACGCCAAATGCTATCCCTATAATTGACGCTGATTTAAATAATTTCGCAATTTCCTTTTGCCTATTTTTTTCGTTCAACTCTGCAATTAATTTCGAAATTGCAAGTGGAACTCCGGCTACCGATAATGTAAGAGCAATCATATATACAGGAAAAACAAGGCGGAAAATACCGAGCACTTCATCTCCTGCAATATTTTGTAATGGAATTTGAAAAAAACTACCAAGCAATTTCGACAAAAAAGTTGTAATGGTTAAAATTGCTGCTCCTTTTACAAATGTTTTATTCATATTTTTTCTCTTTTCTTTTATACATATACTCTCAAGCATATTGTTTTAAACGATAGGGATTCACTTTATCCCATTGATTATCATAACAAATTTATTATAGGTTGAATACTTGGTTTTTTTTTCAAAATAGAAAAGAGAACCAGTTCACGCCTATTTCTTCACAATTAATTTTCCGATTCCTTCCATTATATATGTACATATTATCACTGTTTCTGTTACTCAAAAAAGCTCTTCTTCTCTATCACTGCGATACATATTACTAAAAACATTATAAGAATATCCCACAACTCTACATTATAATGTATGTAAGATTGTGAGATATTCTAATTACCATCTAAACACTTAAGATTTTCAATTGCTCTTTCTGTTCATCGTTCGCCATTACTACGATTGTTTTTTCAATACTCGGATGTACTTGCTCAAGCTTTACACTTGCTCCTACTTTATTTGATTGCTCAACAAAATTTAATAATGCCATAGCTCCTGATACATCCATATAACGCACATCTTTCATACGTAAAACAACCGGTGACTTCACATCTTGTAAAGTAGAGAAAATACGATCTACTGATAGGAAAGAGAGCGGCCCTTGAATCGTGTACGTTTCTTCTCTTTCTTTTACGATAGAAGTTTTACGTTCTTTACACTTCACCATATATATGATGAACGAAAGAATAATACCGAATGCAACAGCAATCATTAAATCGAACTTCACCGTTACAATCATCGTTACGAGCATAACAACGACATCACCTTTAGGAGCGACATGCATCTTTTTCATGCTTTCCCAATCGAACATTCCAATACCAGTTAAAATTAAAATACCTGATAATACAGCAAGCGGAATGTATTGTACGACCGAACCAAGACCCATAATAAAAATAAATAATATAACACTATGCATACATGCCGAAAGTGCTGTTTTACCACCACTTCTTATATTCACGATAGACCTTACAGTCGCACCTGCACCTGCTAATCCGCCAAACAATCCGCTCATCATATTACCGATACCTTGTCCAATGAGCTCTTTATTACTTTTATGACGTGTACCTGTCACATTATCCATTACGACCGATGTTAACAACGAGTCAATCGATCCTAATAAAGCAATACTAAGCGCTGGTAAAATAAGTGTTGCTATTCCTGTTCCACTTAAAGATGGAATATGAAGCGTAGGCATCGCTTCTGGAATGGTTCCAATCTTTTCAATTACTTTATTTAATGAAAGATTTCCGATAATCGGTAACTTTACTGTAAGTCCTTCGAGTAGAGAAGAAAATAAAGGAAGCAAAGCTGTCACACCGACTAGTGCTACTAAACTAGACGGAATCGCCTTAATCCATTTGCCAGAAACAATCATTACAATAATCGTTAACACAACAAGTAGAAAACTATTTTGTACGTGCTTTATTTCACCTAAAATAATGATTAATGCAATACCATTCATAAATCCTGAAACGACAGGATACGGAATATATCGAACGTAAGAACCGAGCTTACATACACCGAATAAAATTTGAAATAACCCTGCCATCATAAAGGCAATAAAACTTGCCTCTAAGCCGTGCGTCGCAATAACTCCTGTTGCGATAACAGTAATTGGTCCAGTTGGCCCCGTTACTTGCCCAGGTGTCCCGCCAAATAACGCTGCGAATAAACCTGCAAAAATCGCACCATACAATCCGACAAGTGCTCCCTCAGACGTTCCCGTTGCAGCAATACCAAATGCAATCGCTAGCGGCAAGGCAACAATCGCAACAGTAAACCCTGCTAAACATTCCTTTGCTATTTTTTGAAACATATAAATAACCACCTTCTTATAAAGTCCATGTTCCATTGTACATCTAAAACAAATCATTCGTTAGCGTATTTATAAAAAACTCTTTACAGTCTCGTGAAGTAAACGTCTACATTGATAAATAGCCTTCCCAAGTCAAACTAAAAAACAGCAATATGACGAATCTACCTTTGGAAACAAACTTGACTATGCTATAATGAACAAATTAAATCTTTTACTATATACTTGGAGGCACTATGCTAACTTTTGAAGAAAAATTATCAATTATTGAATCTTTCCCGGAATTAGAAAGAAAGAACGTATCATTAAAACGCGTAAACTTTCACTTTGAAGAAAGTCGTTTAGATAAAAAGAACGTTGTATATCATTTACACCCAAATGGAAACGGATTTGTATATGCAAACTTCATTAAAGGTTATAGAACAGATGATAAAGGTATGATTAACATCCGTGAGTTTTCAGAAGAAGAACTGCGTTCATTAATTGAAAAAGTAATTGAACGTCTATCACAGGAGCAAGAGGAAATTGTAGCACCAATAGAACCTGCTGCCGAAGAGGAATGGAAGAACGAAGACGGTCATATCCTAACTCTTATTCAAGAGGATGACATGTGGAACGTTTACGCTGGCGTAAACTTAGACGGTACATTCAACTCTTATCCAGAAGCTGCGGAATACCTTGATGAAGAAGGTTTCTCACGCAAATAATACGTTCCTTACTACTAAAGAGGGCCGTCCCAGTTTTTTTGGGGATGGCCCTCTTTTTATTAATAGGTAGGCTATCATTGTCTTATTTTGTAGTTAAGCCGATATCCTTTGTCGAAACGTCGATATATGTAGAGTTGCGTTCGATATAATTTCATGCACTGTTGCAAATTAACCCAATAAGAACATAAATCCATTTCGAAATTAGGCTTTTTGGGCAGTCCCATCCATAAAATTATGGAATCAAAACTTCTTATTTTCACTATCCCCTATAAAAATTTGAATTTGACAACTATACGTCTCCGTATTAAAAATATCACTAACTAACTCCACTTCAATAAAACTCTCCACTTCTATATTATTTTCTTTTATGTATTTAATTATGGCATTTCGACGTTCTTCCTCATTTTCTTTACTATACGCTAATGTTACATATTTCCCGCCCGGTAATACTTTTATATTTTGCATCTCTTCCATATGTACATGGTCTTCTACCTTATTAAACACATACTTCGGTTCTACATCCCACTTTTCATTGACATTGTAGAGAATCCCCATTTCCATTGCCATTTTCTCTTCATAATCTTGCACGATCTTCTCTAAATCGGAATAATACAGTAACTCCTGTAAACTCCCCACTTCTTTACAAGGTGCTACAATCACATTCCGCTGTTCAAAGAACTGAATACACACTTCATCACCTTTTAATATTTCCTGTGAACTCCCTACTTTCGCATTTAACCCATCAATCGTTTCAATTACCTCTTTCATTTTCTTTATATGCTCTTCCGCTTCCGCTCTCTTTAATTGCAAAAATTGCAGCAATTTATCCATATCACATTCCTTAAAAATCTCTTGAAGTTCTACTATACTGGTATTCAACTCTCTACAGCTTTTTATAATATCAATGTGAATGAATTGATCTATAGAATAATATCTATATCCTGTTGATTCATCAACATATGTTGGAATAAGAATCCCCATCTTATGATAGTACCTTAACGCTTTTATCGTAATATCCTTTATTTTTGCAACTTCTCCAATAGAAAATAATGTTTTCACCTGAATCTCTTCCTTTTTATTTTTTTCGCATGCAACTATTGACTCTCCCCTTAGAGGAGACCTTACTATTTATAATAAGTCATTTACATTAATAAAGGGAGTATACAATTATGAACACAGTAAAATATAGAAATCTTGTCAAAGAAGACTATGAGCCTATAAAACATTTAATTGGCGAGGCATTTGGATTTAATGAATTCATTACAGATAAAAAATTTTTAGATTCCGTATTAAACTTCTATCTACACAGTTGCATTTTAGGAAGTTCCTTTAGTAAGGTAGCCGAAAAAGATAATAAAGTTATCGGTGTTATTTTAGGCGATTCCAAAAAAGATAAAAACCGTTTAAAAAGATTCCATAATACTGTTAGCATTGCCTTTAATACGCTGAAACTATTCATGACGAATAAAGAGAATAGAGAATTTTTAAAAGCATTTATAAAAGTTAAAAAAACATATAAAGAACTCATTCAAGGAAAAGAAGAACATTTTCAAGGATGCATACAATTATTCATCGTATCCGAAGAATCTAGAGGTCTTGGAGTTGGGAAATCTTTAATGAATCACTTGTTCCAATATATGACAACCGAAGATGTAACATCTTTATATTTATATACAGACAATAACTGTAACTACGTATTTTATGACAAACAAAACTTCAAACGTATACAAGAAAAAGCAGTTAATTTTGGACCAAAAGAAGAAGATTTCAACATATTTTTATACCGCTATGACTTTAGCCAACGATAACATTTACACTTCAATGCTCTTTGCTAATTAGCAAAGAGCATTATTAAGTATGATATCACTCGCGAGTGGTTGTCAAAAAATCATACTAGCTTAAATACTCCAGCCAAACTCTTCTACTACTATTGTTTCAGTTCGATTAGTGCGAAAGAGAGGAAGATGTATAACAACTTCAATTTAAAAAGGAGCGCACAATATGGAATGGATTCACGAATTATTTCAGCAATATGGGTATTATGTCGTACTTGTCGGATTACTATTAGAATATATTGCTCTACCGTTTCCAGGAGAGCCAACATTAGCCTATGCAGGATTTTTATCACATCAAGGTGATTTAAGTTTACCAATTTTAATTATTTTATCCTTTATTGGGACAAGCGTAGGTATGACATTCCAATACTTTTTAGGAAATAAACTTGGTATGCCTTTCATTCAGAAATACGGAAAATATGTATTTTTAACCGAACGAAAAATTAATTTAACGAAAATGTGGTTTGATAAATACGGATATTTTCTAATCTTTATCGCCTTTTTCATTCCAGGCGTTCGCCACTTCACAGGATACTTTGCAGGAATTATCAACTTACCGTTTCGTCGCTTTGCGATGACAATTTATTCAGGCGCCCTATTTTGGGTATCCTTCTTCTTAATCGGTGGTTACTGGTTAGGGAAAAACTTAGAAGATATATTCCTAGTACTTGAACAACACATTTGGAAAATTATCTTCGGTATTATTATCATTACGCTAATCACCCGATTTCGCAAAAAAATAAAACATGTGATTTTAAAAGGTATAAATTAAATCTTTCATCAACAAACTTATATGCGTACAAGAATAATAAAAAGCGGGGACACATAGTCTCCACTTTTTATATACAGCCCGTTCTCAAACTAAAAACACAAGAGCTTGACACTATTTCCTTATTAAGAAAGATAATCTTATTTGTAAAGATAGCTCCCTATTTTTTCGCGCCTTTTAACGACTCTCTCAGGACAAATTTTTGTAATTTCCCGCTCGCATTACGAGGCAGTTCATCCACAAATAAATAGTGACGTGGACGTTTATAGTCTGCTAATTCATCACTTTCTTTACAATATATTTCCAAATCTTCTTCTGTAATCGCTTCATCTTTCTTTACAACAACAGCCACGACACGCTCTCCCCATAGTTCATCTGGCTCACCAAGTACTGCAACATCTAATACACCAGGGTGACTATGAAGAAAATCTTCAATTTCGCGAGGATAAATATTTACGCCACCGCTAATTACCATATCATCAACGCGGTCTGCAACGAATAAATAGCCGTCTTTATCGAAGTATCCTAAATCACCAGAATGATACCAGCCTTTATACATCGATTTTGCATTTGCTTCTTCTCGGTTATGATAACCAGCCATCATAGTTGGACCGCGCAAAATAATTTCCCCTACTTCATAAGGAGGCAACGTATCATCTGGCTCTGCTGGTCCATCTTCGTTCGGTTTTACAATGCGAATTTCATGACTAAAACATGGCGTGCCTGCTGAACCCGCCTTCGTAATTTGATCCTCTTCTACGAGAAACGCAACAACTGGTCCCATTTCTGTCATTCCGTAAATTTGAACAAGATCAATATAAAGACGCTCTTTACATTCCTTCACTAGCGCCGGTGCCATTGCAGCTCCGCCGTATACACCGATTTTCATTGAAGTTAGATCATACTTAGTTAGATCTTTTTGCAGTAACATATTCCACATCGTCGGTGCTGCAAAAAACGTCGTAATCTTCTCTTCTTGAATGGTATGTAATACTCTATCCGTATCAAAATGATGTAAAATAACATTCTTTCCGCCAACTTGAATGCGCGGTATGATTCCAGCATTTAACTCGCCGCAATGATATAAAGGTGCTACCACAAGCCCGGCGCTATCCCTGTTATATTTTATGAAATACGTACAAATCATACTATGCTCAGCCATATCACGATGGCGATGTAGTACACCTTTTGGATGACCAGTCGTACCGCTCGTATAAAGCATAGAACAATAATCCATTTCATCTACTACAATATCTACTTTTTCAGCTGATGCTTCATTTACTTTTTCATGGTAAGAACTCGCATAGGAAGGTGTATCGTCTTCCACGTACCAAAAAGACGAATTTGGAAAATCTCGTTCAATCATAGCAACAGTTGATTCGACTGCTTTTTCAAAGACAACTACTTTCGAGGCTGCATCTTGGAGGATATACGATAATTCTTTTGCTTTTAAGCGGAAATTAATTGGATTGAAGATCGCGCCAATTTTCGCACAGGCTAAGTAAACGTTTACAAATTCACGACAGTTATATAGGTAAACAGATACACAATCTCCCTTTCTTACTCCTTCTTTCAATAGAGCTTGCGCCGTTTTATTTATTTGCTCATCCCACTGTTTATATGTCCAACGAATATTTTTTTCTGGTTCTACTAACGCCTCTTTATTCGGATACTTGCCAACTGTCAAATCAAAAATTCTCCCTATCGTCATGTACATGCCAACAATTTCCCCCTTTTCTCTTTCATAAATCTATCATTTCGTCTATAAGTAGACATTGTCCTCTAATAATATGACTAATTTTTCTGATTATTATCGACATAGTTTTACAAATGGACCGTTTGATGGTAAATGAAATTATATCGGCGATTTTTTGAATATATCGAACGCAACTCAATTTATATCAGCTATTTTTCGAATATATCGACTTACCGACAAAAACTGACAATATAAAAAGAGGCTGTTCCAAATCGGAACAACCCCCTTCTTCTTACACGAATAGCTCTTCTAAAATTTTCAGTTTATCTTCTGTATATTTCACGAAGCCATCGTTATATGATTTTGGATCTTTCGGATTCGCAAAGTGTGTAATTGCTCCTGTTTGTGGGTGAACAAATTTACTTGATGCCCCGCAACCAAGTCCGATAATCGATTGTACTTCTTCCATAATAACAATATTGTAGATACTTTCTTGCGTCGGTATTGCATACCCAACGTTTTCTAAGTTACCTAAAATATTTTTTTGACGATATAAATAGTATGGCACGTAATTATGGTTCTTCGTCCACTCTTCCGCCTCATGCATCATCGCAGTAATTTCTTCGCGACCTGCTACTTTATATTTACGTTTGTTTTGCGTCATTTCAGAAGCACGTTTAAATGATAACGTATGAACTGTTAACGATTCTGGCATTAACTTTTCTGTTTCATCTAACGTGTGCTTGAAGATGTCTAACCCTTCACCAGGAAGACCAATAATTAAATCCATATTAATATTGTTCATTCCCATTTCACGTGCTAAATGATACTTCTCAATCGTTTCTTCTACAGTGTGATGACGTCCAATTGCTTTTAGTGTTTCTTGGTGGTATGACTGCGGATTAATACTAATACGGTCAATATTCCATTTATTTAACACTTCTAGCTTTGCTGGTGTGATCGTATCTGGGCGACCTGCCTCAACTGTTACTTCACGTACATCTTTCACATCAGGGAAAGCTTGGTACATTTCTTCATACAACATATCCATCTCTTCTGCTGTAATACTCGTCGGTGTACCGCCGCCGTAATAAATCGTCGTAACTGTAACACCTTTTTCTTTTAAAAACTTACCAATTTCACGAACTTCATAATGTAACCCGCCTAAGAACGAATCAACTGATCCTTGGCGTCCGTTAATTGCATAAGCCGGGAACGTACAGTACGCACATTTTGTAGGACAAAACGGAATACCGATGTAAATACTTACTTCTTCTTTCAAACGGTATAAATCCGGAACAACCGCTAATTGGCAATCAACAATACGCTGAAGAAGTTCAATTTTCTCTTCATGAATTAAATAACTTTCACGAAGTTCTTTATGCGCTTCTTCTTTTGACATACCATTTTGAAGCAGTTTGTGAAGAAGTTTCGTTGGGCGTACCCCAGTTAATATTCCCCAGCTCTGTTCAAGTCCAGTTAGCTGTTGAAGTACAGAAAGATATACGTAAGAAACAACATGTTTCACTTGCTTCATACGTTCTTTTTCTTCTGTGAAAGCAGATAAATCTTTTGCGAATGTTTCTTCATATACATTTCCGGTTGCAACATCTGTTAAACGAGCCGATGCTGTCACATTACCTTCTATCTGTATATCAACGATAAGATTTGCTTCTTCTTTCTCAAACCCTATCGTGCTCTCTTCAAAAAATAAACCGCCAATATTTTGTAGCGGACGTAAAAAACGATCATCTTGTAACGTTTTAATTGAAATTAACAACATTATCACCTTTTCATTTGCAAACTCTCTTTAGTTTACTTGAAGGGCGTTTGAAGGTCAATACAGAAGGTTTTACCTGTTTCTCTTACATTTTTTCAAATAATTCTTTTTATGAATATCGCTCATGTATATAGACATCATGATTTTCTCTTGTTAAAATTTATTAGTACGAAAATCTATACATAGTGAAAATACAATATATAAAGGAGGAATGTTAACACTAGATTCCATAATCTAATGTGTTAAAAAAAATATGAAAAAGAAATTTTATAGTGTTTTAACTCTCTCTCTTGCATTACAAACTGTTCTTGCACCTACTTATTCATTTGCAGAGAGTGCTGAAAAATCCGCCGAAGTATATACGGAGGATCAAGTTTTTAAAAGTATCAAAGAGCATGTGAAAGAGCATAGTACTCATGAAGAAGATATCGAGGTTACTGGCCAATTCCTACTATACACATCAAAAAAACATTCATTATATACCGCGAATGATTTAAAAAACAAATCGAATATCGAGATTACAGAACAAGTCGTAACGGCGACAAAGAAAAAAGGGAATGCATACTACATAACAACTCCAGCTGGCGCTGGGTGGATAAATAACAATGATAATAGCTTAGAAGTTCAAGAGATTCATAAACTATCTAATCAAAAATTAATTGTGAAAGAAGAAGCTTCCATACATTCATTACCATTCCAAACGTTTAAAGAAGAGGGTAAACTACAGCCTCAAGTAATTATTCCTACTGAACAAGCAGGAAATTGGTTTAAAGTCCAAATAAATGAAACATCAAAATGGATTTATGCACCTTCTGCTACATTTGAAGGTACAAAAGCTTCATTATTAAAAAACGGTCGTTCTGCTAAAAGTAGTTTATTGAGAGCTCCAGCTACTCTACAAACAAACAATATTTATGGCGTTACATTTAAAGAAATGATTGTCCCAAAAGGAAATGAAGATATTCGCCCTGGCTACGCGATGGTCCCTAAATATATTACGATTCACGAAACGGCTAATCCAGCGAAAGGTGCCAATGCTCTAAATCACGCAAAATTCTTAGATAGTCAAGCACGCGGAACAGCTGATCGCGCCGCATCTTGGCATTTCACAGTAGATGATAAAGAAATTTACCAACATCTTCCAGTAAATGAAGTTGGATGGCATGCTGGAAATAAAACTGGAAACTATGAATCTATCGGAATTGAAATTGCCGTTAATCAAGATGGAAACTATGAAAAAGCGGTAGAGAATGCCCGTAAATTAGCAGCTTATTTAATGAACGAATTAAATATTTCTCTAGATAAGGTCCAAAAACACCAATTTTGGTCAGGAAAAAATTGCCCTGCGTATATGATTCAACGCGGACAATGGGATGCTTTCTTAAAAGGAACTGAAACATACTATAAGGAAAACCGAAAAGATCCAGTAACTGATGACATTACAGGTGGATGGTATGAACAAGACATTCGTCAATTAGCAGCTAGAGGCATTATGCAAGGAGAAGGGAACGGCAAGTACTTCCCAGAACGTCTTGTAACGCGTGCTGAATTTGCTACATTAATTACTCGTGCTTTACAATTACCAAGTGGAAATGCTAATTTCACAGACTTAGAACAAGTACATCCATCTTTAAGAGACGGTATTAATCGTGCAGCAAGCGCAGGCATAATCCGCGGACGTGGTGATAATACCTTTGATCCAAATACTACAATTACACGCGAAGAAGCTGTTATTATGATTGATCGTTCTCTAAAACACGCTGGTATTTTCGCAAAACCAGTTGAACTACCATTCGTAGACCAAAACTTAATTTACGCTAAAGAAGAAGTACAAAGAGTGTATGGATATGGAATTGTAAAAGGTAACGAATTTAATCAATTCGTACCAAAAGGACCATCACAACGTGCTCACGCAGCTGCATTTATAAACAGAATGCTTAACGTGATTGAAGCTTAAAAACATTTATAACTAAATATAGATGTTTTTACTTTAATCCTTCTGTATTAACCTAAAAGGCAAAAGAGATAATATTATCTCTTTTGCCTTTTATACATCTATTAACTATTTTTAGTCATAAATTTTAAACGTATTCCTAATAATAGAAGAACAACACCGACGAATGGAAGATAATTCATATCATGCCCTGTAGCTGGAAGTTTTTGATTGTTAGAACCGCCTTGTTCTTTTTCTGGTAAGTTAGGCTTTTCTACTTCTTCGCCTGGGCTTTCTGTTCCTTCACCTGGCTTTTCTATTCCTTCACCTGGTGTTCCTGTTTCCCCACCTGGTTTTTCTATTCCTCCACCTGGTGTTTCTGTTCCTTCACCTGGCTTTTCTATTCCTTCACCTGGCTTTTCTGTTCCTTCACCTGGTGTTTCTGTTTCTCCACCTGGTGTTTCTGTTCCTTCACCTGGCTTTTCTGTTCCTTCACCTGGCTTTTCTGTCTCTCCACCTGGTGTTTCTGTCTCTCCACCTGGTGTTTCTGTCTCTCCACCTGGTGTTTCTGTCTCTCCACCTGGTGTTTCTGTCTCTCCACCTGGTGTTTCTGTCTCTCCACCTGGTGTTTCTGTCTCTCCACCTGGTGTTTCTGTCTCTCCACCTGGTTTCTCTGGACCTTTTCCTGTTTCTTTTTCATTGGTAATTTGAAGCTTTATAACTTCTACTTTCTCATTAGAAATCGTAAATTCAATTCCCTTATCAGATAAATTATATCCTTCTGGAGCCTGGACTTCTTTTAAAACGTAATCTCCTGGTTCCAGTTTCTTCGAAGTTGCTTTACCATTTTTATCTGATGTTAATGTGTCTATTTTTATTCCATCTTTCAGAATTTCAAACACTGCACTTTCTAATTTTTTCTCTGTATCATTAGCATCTATCTTTGTAATTTCTACTTGACCTGTGATTTTTTCTTTCACTTTTTCATTCAATACTTCTTGTTTTACTACTTCATTTGCTACAACATTTACTTCCACTTTTAATTCTACCGCTTTGTAGCCTTCCGGCGCTTTCGTTTCTTCTAACGTGTACTTACCTGGCACTAAGTTTTCGAATGTCACAACACCATCTTTATTCGTTGTTTTCGCTGCTCCAACTACTTGACCAGTTTCGTTTTTCAGTCTGAATTCTGCGCCTTCTAGAACTTTTCCACTCTCTGCATCCTTTTTGATTACTTGTAAGCTTCCTAGTTCTTTCGCATTTTCTACTTGTACTTGTACTACTTTGTTTGCTTCCACAACGACTTCAATTTCTTCTTTTAGTAATTTATATCCTTTTGGTGCTTTCGTTTCTTTTAACGTGTATTTTCCTGGTTCTAATTTCTTAGAGATTACTTTACCTGTTTTATCTGTTCGTAACATCTCTACTTTCTTACCATCTTTATACACTTCAAATTCTGCGTCTGATAAAAGCTTCGTTTTATCGCTTGCATCTACTTTTACGATTTCAAATTGACCAAGGCTCTTACTATTCGTTACTTTTACATCAACAACTTTTTCACCGTCGACTGTTACATGAATTACTTGTTTTGTTAACTCATAACCTTCTGGTGCTTTTGTTTCTTCTAACGTATACTCACCCGGTACTAGTCCTTCTACTTTAACCGTTCCAGACTTATCTGTTGTAATTTTTTCTTTTACAACATTTCCTTTAGCATCTTTCAATGTAAATACTGCGCCTGCTAAACGTTCCGCTTGATCTTTATCATCTGTTTTAATAATTTGTAGAGAGCCCAAGAGTTTTTCATTTTCTGCCTCTACTTTTACTACTTCTTTCTCATTTTGAATTGTTACTTTCCATTCTTTATTTGAAATCTTGTAACCTGCTGGTGCTTTCGTTTCTTTCACTGTGTATTCACCTAATGGTAATTTCGGTAACATCGCTTTTCCACTCTCATCAGTTTTCAACTCTGCTACCTTTTTGCCATCTTTATACACAGTAAATTCTGCATCTGATAATAGCTTCGTTTTATCATTCGCATCTACTTTTACGATTTCAAATTGACCCAGAACTTTTTCGTTCATTACTTCCTGTTTTACTACTTCATTTGCTACAACATTTACTTCCACTTTTAATTCTACCGCTTTGTAGCCTTCCGGCGCTTTCGTTTCTTCTAACGTGTACTTACCTGGCACTAAGTTTTCGAATGTCACAACACCATCTTTATTCGTCGTTTTCGCTTCTCCAACTACTTGACCACTTTCGTTCTTCAGTCTAAATTCCGCGCCTTCTAGAACTTTTCCACTCTCTGCATCCTTTTTGATTACTTGTAAGCTTCCTAGTTCTTTCGCATTTTCTACTTGTACTTGTACTACTTTGTTTGCTTCCACAACGACTTCAATTTCTTCTTTTAACAACTTATATCCTTGTGGTGCTTTCGTTTCTTTTAATGTGTACTTTCCTGGTTCTAATTTCGTAGATATTACTTTACCTGTTTTATCTGTTCGTAACGTATCTACCTTTTCACCATCTTTATACACTTCAAACTCTGCGTCCGATAATAGCTTCGTTTTATCATTCGCATCTACTTTTACGATTTCAAATTGGCCTGTAGCTTTTTCAGCGATTTTTTTATTCAACACATCTACAGTCACTGTTTTATTAGCAGCTACATCAACACGAACTGAGCTAGATGATAGTTCATAACCTTTTGGTGCTTCAACTTCTTTTAATGTATATGTTCCAACTGGAAGTTGTTTTGATAAAGCTGCACCTTTACCATCTGTAATAATTGTTTCAACAACATTTCCATCTTTATCTATAACCTCAAATTTTGCACCTGGTAGAAGTTGACCAGATTCACTATCTTTTTTCAACAATTTAAATTGACCATTCTCTACTTTTTTCGTATTCTTCATAACAATTTCAATTACGTTTGTACCATTAATTGTTACTTTTACTGGTGTATCAACTTTTATATATCCTTCTGGTGCACTTATTTCTTTTACAAAATAGTCACCAAGTGGTAAATCCTTGACTTCAGCAATACCCTTTTCATTCGTTGTAACAGTAGCTACAACATTATTGTCTTTGTCTATAACATCAAATTTTGCATCTTTTAAAACAATGTTTTCATCGTTTGCATCAACTTTTTTAATTTGTAAATTTCCTTTTTCAACTGATGGATTTTTCCATTTCGGCCAGTTAAATTTAAAATTGTGAACCTCAAACCCATCTCTTTGGTGTAATCCCCCAACATAGGCTTGTCCATTAATAGAACCACCCTTTGTCTCTACAACAGCATTTGGAGCAAACACACTTCCTACTACGCCATATCCTTTTGTTGATATTTTTGTAGCATTCGGAAACGCCCAAATTACTTTACTAGCTAACTCAGTAAAAGGTGAATTAGGATCATATGCTTGTGATGTATTAATTAAGTCTGTTGCCATCCCAGTATTTTTCGTATCGTACAAAATTGCACCGCTACCAAAATTCACTTCTTCTGCGTCTGAATAAATAACAATAAAGTCTTTGTTATTTACATTCGGAAGATAAACATCTCTTACATCAAATGTTTTCTTTCCTGTTAAGCCTGAAGAAACATAAATATTAGGATTGTTTACATCCTCTCCGATGCCAAAACTCATATTAGGTTTTGGTTTATCAGTATGTAATTGACTCGCATCTCCAATTACACCATCAACGTCTTTTCTAAATTCTTTGAACTTGGCATCAATCTCTGCTTGCTCTCTATAAGAGATACGGTCATAAGATGACTTCATTGCACCTTCTGGGTCACCATCTTTTGTCATCGCCACTGTTCCATCTTGAATGATTACTTGTCCTGCTCCCGCTTTCGTAAATTGACCACCTAGTAATAATGATGGATATCCTTCATCTTTCCATGTTGCTCCAGCTAAGTTGTTTGCTCCAGTTGCAGCCGCTACGACTGTATAACTTGATGCGTTCATGTTCTTTTGAACAGCCATCGCACCCTCAATATCCGCACTCGTTGCACTATGATCACCAAAAATGATTGCGTTATAATAAGATGTATCGCCTAAACCTTTTAATTCTGTTGTAGCTGCCTCCGCTTTATACGGTAAATGGATTAAAAAATTCATACATACTAACAATATAATTATAAAACTACTGCATATCTTTTTTACTTTTTGACTTAATGATTTCCTCAAGAAATTCATTCCCCCTTTTCAAATTTCAAAAACTTATAACAAGAAGTACATTTCAGATGTACTTAAAACCTATTCATACTAATTTACAAATAATCCATTTAAATAAAACAAAGAAGCTCTACAACTAATTGGCGAAACTACTACAATTCATTTTTGAGATAATACGTGAACTAAACTAACATGCCGAAGTGTTTTACGTACGGGAGCTCAATAAAATTAACTCGAAGAATATTTCATGTGGTGTAACTATTTTGGCAACATCATCCACTCTACAACAGTTTTCTAAAGTATTCAAGTGAATTGTATGGATTACAGACACAATTCCTCACCTGAAACGCTTTCATTTCTTATTGGAATATTGATTTAAACTTTTCAAATAAAGTCGACAAAAAAACGTAGCCAAAAAGCTACGTTTTTCTTTCATCGTTTCGGTGTATGTTTATGATTCTTTAAAAAAGGAAGCGGGAATTGCTTACGAAAATGCTCTTTAATCATGTACTCTACGCCGTTCTCAGTATTAGAACGTGTAATCCAGTCCGCCGCTTGCTTTAATTCTACAGGAGCGTTCCCCATCGCTACCCCAAGCCCAACATTTTCAATTACCTCTAAGTCTTCTACGCTATCTCCAATCGCAACCATTTCACTAAGGTTAATATTTAAATGCTCCCCAAGTAATTGTAAACCACGTAGTTTTGATACATTTTGAGGGAGAATTTCTATATGTCTTTCATCACACTCGACGTACTCTACATCTTGAAATGCCTTTTTTAACGTATTCATCCCTCTTTCTTTTTCACCTTTCGTATGGAAAACAATATCAATTTTTGGCGCAGCTACTGGATGATCACGCAGTGCATCCCCTAGCGAATCTACAAATTGAACTGGATAAAATAACGGATCTGCGCTTGATAATACAGTACGCGCAATTAAGTTTGGTGTATTTCTCTCACGATTCCCAATTGAATATCGTTCATGAGAAATGCGAACATTACAATCAAAATGCTCTAACACTTGCACAATATTAAAGGTTTTCTCTTCAGATAATCTCCTTTGAGCGAACGGCTTATCTAACGATGCTGAAACGAAAGCACCGCCATGCGTAACTAATATAGAATCTAATTTTAACGCCTTCGCTATTTTATGAGCAGATTGAAAATTACGATTCGTAAATAATGTAACGTATACATCTTTTCTTTTCACAAAGTCAATTGTTTCTCGTATCCCTTTTGCGATTTTTCCGTTGTTGTATAGTAGTGTCCCATCTATATTAAGAGCTAGTAAGCGATAAATCATGTCGCACTCCCCCTCTTCGCTGTTGTACTCTATCCATAATTTATGAAATAAATGTAGTAAATAGAACGAGTTAGAATTACTACTGAAAATTTGGTTTACTATATACATATACAACTGGCAAAGGAGATAGTACAATGCAGGCACCTTCTTCTTTTTATGAAGGCGATACGTTAGAGGTCGCAAAGAAGTTACTCGGACATAAACTCGTTCATATTGTAGACGGCATAAAGCGGAGCGGAATTATTGTAGAAGTAGAAGCATACAAAGGTCCAGATGATAAGGCCGCTCATAGTTACGGAGGCAGACGGACTGATCGAACAGAAGTAATGTTCGGTGCACCCGGACATGCTTACGTATATTTAATTTACGGCATGTATCATTGCTTTAACGTAATTACAGCACCAATCGGCACCCCGCAAGGAGTTCTCATTCGTGCTCTTGAACCTGTAGATGGAATCGAAGACATGAAACTAGCGCGCTACAACAAAACCGACATTACGAAAGCTCAGTATAAAAACTTAACAAATGGCCCCGGAAAACTATGCCGCGCGCTCGGAATCACTTTAGAAGAGCGCGGCGTATCACTTCAAAGTGATACGTTACATATTGAATTAGTTCCTGAAGAAGACCATTTATCATCCACACATAACATAATAGCTGGCCCTCGTATTAATATTGATTATGCAGAAGAAGCCGTTCACTATCCCTGGCGGTTTTATTATGAAAAGCATCCGTTTGTTTCAAAATAAAGAAGCTATCCTATAAGTCAGTGAAACCAACTTATAGGATAGCTCTTTTTTCGTAATTCATCACACGTCGAAAAGCCGAAATCCGGGCTCGGATTTCGGTTTTGTTTCTATAAAAGAAACCGTTGTTCCTCCAACATTGCCAAATACAGCTCATCTCCAAAGAGAAAATCTTAAAAGCATTATTTTTTTAATGCATAATAATTATCTAAATTGAATTTCGACATAATGAAAGTTCCTGTTGGCGTTAAAAGTTGTGACATAGATTGTATGACCTGCGGTAATTTCGCTGGCTCAATGGGATGTGATAGTAGGATGTACTGGAATTTTTCATCTATAAATACCTCATGTAACTTGTCATACGCAGCAGAAGTTGTAGGAGCTACCCTATTTGCAAGAGCTGCTGCTTTTTCATTAATTTCTGCTCCAAATATGGAAACTGCCGGGTAACGCCTTTTCATTTCTAATAAAGTTGCACCACATCCAGCTCCTATATGAAGAATATTCACTTGATCAGGCGCAAATCGATCTACAATTGCTAGTAAATCATAATGAATGTATAAACTTTCACCATAAAATCCCCATTTTTCATACAATTTTATATTATTTGCATGTAAAACTACAGAAAATTTCATACTATCTTCTTTCCATGAGACACTTCCGTAGTGATGAATAAATGTATCTTTACATAAATACAGTTTATATCCTTTTTCAAACATTCTTAGTGACAAATCATCATCTTCATAATTCCCCGGTGTAAATCGTTCATCTAATAATCCAACTTCATCTAGCACTGATTTTTTTATAAGCATACAGAATCCGATTAATTTCATACGTTCTTCCCATTTATCTTTATCACTTTGATTATATAAAGTTGCAAACCTCTGCATTCCTTCAATATCTTTATAAAAAGTTTGTATAGCAGTATAGTAAGCGGCATTATTAGTTACGGGCCCTACCGCTCCAGCATCCTTACTTTCATATAAACACCGAATTAAGTTGCTTAGCCAATTTTCAGTTACGACCACATCATTATTCAATAATAGAATATTGTCACCTTTTGCCTCTTTAATTCCCTGATTGCATCCCTTTGGAAAACCCATATTCTCCGCATTTTCCACTAGCATAATATCCGATTGTTTTTGTAACCATTCTACAGTACCATCTGTTGACGCGTTGTCCACAACTATTAACTCATACTCTTGTTCCACTGTATAAGTTCTAATACTTTGGATGCATTCTTTTGTATATTGTAATTGATTATGAGTCAATATAATTATACTTGTGAGCATGAATCAAACTCCTCTCAGCAGCCAAAATGATTATCTAGTATTATTAAATATTATTTTCCCGATAAACTATCAAAATATTTTCTATTATATTCAATGCTCGGATTATTAGGTATGAACTGTGCAGCTTGTTCGTTATGATAAATTGCCTTTTCATATTCTTTTATTCGATCATAACAAATACATAGTTGAATATGCGGCAACCATGTATGACACTCTTCTCGGACAAACGGAGAATCCTTTGGTCGTGGCCCGTCAATTGCTGCATGGTACCAATATATCGCTTTAGAATATTCCCCTTGTTGCAAAAATACACGTCCTAAGTGGCAACAAAGTTCTCCTCTAGGCGTGTCATACGTAAATGATTGCAAACAAGACTGTATAGATTTTTTTAAGTCCCCCAATTCTAAATAACATTCGGCTCTTTTTAAACAAGCTTGAATGTTATCTTCAACCCAACCCTTTTCTTCATCTAAAAACCTAGAATACCCCTTAACAGCCTTATCAAATAATCTGTGATCCTTACATTCATTTGCATAATAGTACACATCGCGGGGGCTAAACTCTTTTCCACTCTCAAGATGTTTTTCATATATTTTCAAATTACGATTAGTATATGCTTTTTCTTTTTTATGACTTACCCCTACGTCACTATTTATAAGATTTCCATACACCTCTAAATATTCATGAACAAATCCATACCATTGAAAATTTTTACTTCTGTTGACTAATCGATATCTCCTTAAAGAATGTGTTGGATTTCCTTCTATATCAAAAGTTAAATAATATTTCATAGATACTGCATCCGTGCTACGATCTAACGTATGTTTTAACTGCAACAATTTCTTTATATCTTCCGTATCTATTATGTCATCTGCGTCTAGCCAAAGAATATATTCTTTTGTAGCTTTAGAAAACGCAAAATTTCGTGCCGCTGAAAAATCTTCAATCCATTGAAAATCATAAACTTTCGCGTCGTACTTCTTCACAATTTCTTTTGTACCATCTGTTGAACCTGTATCTACAATAATAATTTCATCCACAACACTTTTAACCGATTCTAAGCATTTTGATATAGTTTGTTCTTCATCTTTTACAATCATGCATAAACTAATAGTAATGGAGTTTTCCATCATATCCCCCCTATCCTTTTGATGTATATGTTTGGAGAGAAATTTATATTTCTTTTGCTTCAAAATTGAGTTTTCATTTTACAAAAGAAACATAATGAGGCGGTGCGGTGCAGTGAAATTGGATAGGGGAATTTCACTCGAAGATTGCAAATCAATGAAAAAACCGAAGCCTGAACAAGACTTCGGTTCTTTATATAGAGAATACATAATTTCGATTCCTTTTTACTCCGCACCTTCCGCGGTCGCAATATCATTCTCTAAGTTTTCTCTTGATAATTCAGCTGCCATAAAATCAGCTGTTTCAGGAAGTGCTAAATGCATATGAGCTTTTTGACAAATTTGGATCGTACAGTTTTCTACAAAATAGTCGAAAACATGTCCGCCACCGCTTCTTTCATCATCAATGTAATGTAAGTGGAAACCAGCTACACCAATACCTTGCGCGTAATCTGGTGTCCAAAATCCAGCTAGCGTACCTTCTGTATCTTTAAACGAAAAAATCGGTTGTGATTTCGTCACTTCAACGAGCGGCGTATACGGTTTTTCTTGTCTTGGAACAGTTCTCGTTCTAACTTCACGGAACGTACCGTCCATTCGAATACCATAAAATAAATTTTTACTTGGCATTAACTCATGTAATAATGCTTCCACTTCTTCACGATTCATCGGACGCTCTACCTTATAACTCATTTCTTTTTCAAAAAACGTTACAGTCGCAAACGGTGTTGTTTCTTCCAGGTCTACTTTTTCTGCTGAACCGTCTGAACGTAAATGATAAAACTCATTATCAAATGCAATCATTTCACCATCTAATTGATCAAATGTGCCGATGCCGAAATCACCACGTTCTTTCAATTCCTCAAAGTTAATAACACCATCATATATACCATCTAATAGCGCAAGCATTGTAGATGTTTGATATACTTCATTATTCGTTTTCGTTCTTTTTGCATCAATATCAATTAATTGCGCAACTGTCATCTCACTCATGCCCCCATCAGTTTAATTGGTTTGGTAATAGTTTTTCGCTTAATTTAATGTTGTCACGGTAATCGATTGGAATATCAATAATGACAGGACCGTCTGCTTCTAATGCCGTTTTCAATACATCTTCTAATTCATCTGGTGTATTGACACGAAGACCTAACGCCCCGAAACTTTCCGCATATTTCACAAGATCGACATCGCCAAACTCTGTAGCTGATGTTCTGCCGTATTTCATCATTTGTTGGAACGCAACCATATCGTACGTACCGTCTCTCCATACAAGATGGACAACCGGAGCATTTAAACGTACCGCTGTTTCTAACTCCATCGAAGAGAATAAGAAACCACCATCACCTGACACTGAAACAACTTTTTTACCCGGCTCAACTAAAGTAGCGGCAATTGCCCAAGGAAGTGCAACACCTAACGTTTGCATACCGTTACTAAATAATAGTCTACGTGGTTCATAAGAACGGAAACATCTTGCCATCCAAATAGAATGGGAACCGATGTCACATGTAACGGTTGTATCGTCACTAATTAAAGAACGAAGTGTACGAATGACTTGAAGTGGATGCGTAACACCTTCTGAAGCACGATTTGGAACTTCTGCTTGCTCTGATAATTTCGAGCGTAATCGTTCTAAAACTGCTTCTGATTTCGTATTTAATACAAGCTTCGGTAATTTCTCCGCAATGCTATTTACAGTTAAAGCGATATCGCCAATTAATTCACGCTCTGGTTGGTAATCATGATCGATATCCGCTTGGTGGTCATCAAGATGAATAATCGTTCTGTCTCCAAGTTTATTCCAAAATTTAGGATCATACTCAATTGGGTCATAGCCGATAGAAATAACAAGATCCGCTTCTTCTAGTAAAATATCACCTGGTTGGTTACGGAATAATCCAACGCGGCCGAAGAAATGATCTTCTAACTCACGTGAAATCGCGCCAGCTGCTTGATATGTTTCAACGACAGGAAGTTCTGTATCCGCAATTAATTCACGAACCGCTTTCGTCACTTCATTTGTGCTCGCTCTCATACCGAGTAAAATAACTGGTAATTTCGCTGATTTTATTTTTTCTACTACGTATTCAATATGACTTGTGGGAGCGATTCCAAGCTGTGGCTTAGAAAGCGCACCGATAGATTCTACTGTCGTTTCCGCAGTCATAACGTCTTGCGGAAGACTTACAAGTGTTGCTCCTGGATTTGTAGAAGTAGCACTTCGAAATGCATTAGTAAGTGCTTCTGGTACATTATCAGGATGCTCGACTTCTACGCTATATTTAGTGATTGGTTCGAATAATGCAGCATTATCCATAGATTGATGCGTACGTTTTAATCGATCTGTACGCGGAACTGCACCAGCTAAAGCAACAACGGGATCACTCTCCGCATTCGCAGTAACAAGACCTGTCGCTAAATTTGATGTCCCTGGTCCTGAAGTTACAAGACATACGCCCGGTTTCCCTGTTAATCTACCAATAGCAGCTGCCATAAATGCTGCATTTTGTTCATGACGACAAACAATTAACTCTGGTCCTCTTTCTTGCAGTACATCAAATACAGAGTCAATCTTCGCTCCTGGAATACCGAAAACATGTGTAACACCTTGTTTAATTAAACAATCAACAACAAGATCTGCTCCTTTTGTTTTTGTTTTCACGTCGTTTGCTTTTACACCTGTACTCAAACTAATCATCCCTTTATTTCATAATGTGTGTAATAAAGATTTTAATTTTATATACTTCACCACATTAATTAACATAGTGTAATATATCTCGTTTATCATTATAGTACAAATGCATTATTTTTCCAACGATATGAATTTGACAGTTTTTTGACAACCTCTAAGGAATACGCTTACAAACCTTTGTTTATCCTAAAATAATATTTTTATATCTCCTCTAAAAATGCACGAAAAAATTCCATCTAATCACAGTATTAATAAGATTATAGTACCTTGCAAAAAACACTACTAAATGATATATTTGTAAATATTGGAATACCCAACATTTGGAACGCACCTTATAATTCGTATCCCCCTTTTCAAAAGATAGGATTCTCAGCTGTAATTCATCATTTTATAAAGGAAAGTGATTGTTATGAACAAAAGTGAATTTTTGGAACAACTTAGTTCTTCCCTGCGGAATATGCCTAATGTAGAAAAGAAAGATATTATCTCAGAGTACGAAACTCATTTTATCAGTGGTAAACAAGATGGGAAATCTGAAGAAGAAATTGCTAGAAAACTAGGAAACCCTAAAACGATCGCGAAAGAGCTTAATGTTTCCTATGCAATACATAACGCTGATAATAAACGAAGCTTTAAAAATATGATAACCGCACTATTTTCTGTTATGAGTTTAAGTGTTTTAAACTTTACCTTTATCATTATCGCCTTTTTCGTACTACTCTTTTTATTACCGATTCTTCTAGCACTTATCATTGCTACTCCATTTTTAATCATTTCACCTATTTTATTAATAGCGTTAGGATTTTTTAAAGGGTTTCATCAAATCAGTTATTCCGATGTTTACAATGTGTTCATCGCTTTTTGCAGCGGTTTACTCATATCCGTCATATCTTACCAAATGGTAAAACATCTATACGCAACTTTAGTAAAGTATTTGAAATGGAATATAGCTATTTTACAAAGATAATAATGAATATAAAAGGAGATTAAAATGAAGAAGTATACTTTATATCTACTCATGTTACTTACAATTTTATTTCTATCAGCTTGTTCAAACAGTGCACAACCTAAGGCAGAAAACGATGTGCAATCTATTAAAGATGTAACGATAAAAATTCCAGAAACTATATTCACTTCCTCAAAAAAGAATGAAACGATTAACGAAGACGAAATGAAACAAAATATAAAAATTTATTTAGATTATAGCAGAGAGTTAGACGAAAACATCGTTCCACTTTCATCATCTATGTCTGACGAGAATGTCACGGAATCCGACCGAGAGAAATTAAAGCAACTAGTAGATTTAGCGCAACAAAATGATGCGAATTTCCATGATTTTATTAGTAACAATACGATCCCTGATGATTACAAAAAACCTTCGAAAGAAATCTATGAATTTATTTCATCGTCTACAGCACTTTCAGTAGAACTAGATCAAGAAATAGAAAAAATCGCTCAAGATGGTAACTTATTCAAGACCGATTTTTCTTTTACAAAGCGCTTTGAGAAAGTTAATGGTAGAAAGCAAAAAGAGATTGAAAAGTTTTTGAAAGAAAAAAATATTAGAACTGAGTATTTCAACAAGTAATTATATATATAAAAGAGAAATTGAAAGATACATCATATATTCCCGTCAAAAATAGTCACTAACACATGGCTATTTCGGCGGGGATTTTTTTGTGGAAGGACTATCAAATTCCCCACAAAAAAAACGCCCCCATACTAGGAGCGTCTTCCATCATTACGCTTGTTGCGCGCTATATAATTCTTCAAGTGGCTTCATGATGATTTTGTTAACGTCAGTGATAACGATGTTTAAACGTTGCTCAGTTTCCATTAACTTTGTGATTTTTGCATCTTGTTGAATACGAGTTACAACTTCTTGTGCTTTTTGGTTATCTTCTTCAGTGATTTCTTGGCCTTGCATCATTTTTTGTTGTAAGCCAAGTTGCATCGCGCGGAACTCTTCGAATAAGTTCTTTGACTCTGCATCTCCTTGTACTGCTGCGTAGCTTGCTTTTAATGTTTGGAAATCTTCGTTTTCAGCGATTGTTTTTTGTAATTCATATGCAACATCATGAATGTTTTTTGTCATTTTATTTTTCCTCCTTTAGAAGGCTAGCGCTTTTCGTTCGCACTGCCTTTTAAGTGCATTTACATACGCACCTCTTCTTACCATATCAAACTATGCAAGAGATGTGAAGAAATTTCACTTTTATTTCTATGTATTCGCTTTTATTACCTAAGGAACAGAAGTAACACCCCTTGCACGAGTCCGATCATTCCTCCTAATAATGCCCCTAAATACGTAATCATTTTCAATTCATTTTTCGTTATGGACAGAACTAGGTCTTCTAATCTCTCCGTTGAAAATGTAGATACTTCCTGCTGGACAATTTCCGCAAGCTGTAGATTTCCCAATATACTTCCCACATTTTCTGTCCCCCACTTCAAGCCTTTCTCTACTGCGCTAGGGACCACTTTTTCAACGATTGTTTCTCGAACTGGCTCACATACTTGCTGAACAGACTGATTTAAAAATCTACTCACTGTTTCCTCTACTTTAACCGCTGACAATATGGAGTTCACAATCATTTCTTTCTCTACGAACGTTTCTAATTCTTTTACATCTCTTCCTTTTAACTTTTCCCACTCTTTTTGCAGTACATCAGTTAAAAGCTTTTTCGTGCCATCTTGTCCTAAAAACTTAATGACTTCTGGCTGTACTCGATCCACTAAACTGACATTCCCTAAAAACATTCCGACTAAGTTAAGTAGCGTTCCCCTAGAAGCAAAGAAATCATCAATCATTTTTGAAAGACGACCTTTCCCTTCTTCACTTTCAAAAAAGCGAATTCCTCGATCTAAAATAAACGCCGATACATTCGGAATCGTATTCTCTACTTTTTCATGTATAGAATGAGGTAACGCCTGTTCCCATGTATATGTATAGTACTCTGCTAAAAATGCATGAATTTTTTCTGTAATAACATGTTCGATTTTCCCGATCGCCTCTTCTTCTACATGTTCTAAATTCCATTTTTCTAACATATCCCGTAACGACTGTTCATTTGTAATTACTTTATCAACTTCCACTTGTGTCCAGCGAATTAAACTGGTTTGAAACTCTTTATTTGTTAGTTTTTTTCCGATTCCTTCTGGTGTTAACAAATGGTCTACAACCATTTTACCTAATTGAACAGCAAGCTCATCGCGGCGCTTCGGAATTAATCCTGGCGTAAATGGAACCTGAAACTTCCCAATATAAATCGGACGATGAGGACGAAATAACATTTTTATCGCTAAATGATTTGTGTATCCTCCAATAATTGCCCCGAGCCCTGTCGTTATTAACATATTTAACCATATATTCATCACAATCAACCTTTCACTTCTCCAAAACTATAGCATATCATCATACGGACAAAAGTATAATGGTATAAAAACGTATTTGCAATATATAGCTTCGCCTATAATGCAAACATCTTATTACTAAAGGAGTGATTTCGTTGGTTCTTGGTCTTTTAACTTCCGGGCTCCATCACGAGCAAATGTATTACACCGAAATCGCTAAGCGAGCTCGTCTTTATCATAACGTCGTTGCCCAATTCACACCGTTTAGCATTGATTCAAAGACAGATCTTGTTTCTGGTCTTATTTACGATACAGATACAGGAAATTGGATAGATCAAACCTTTCCCATTCCTTCATATATATATGATCGTTGTCATTTCAAAGAGGATGAGGAATTCCAACAAGCAAATGCGATTATTCATTCATTACACAAACGTTCTTCCACTACTTTTTTAAACAACACACTTATTAACCCAAGCGATTTACACAATCTTTTTCTTACTAATAAACGTCTTTCCCCTTACGTACCAAAAATAATAAAAGGAACAGTACAAGGAATTTTTAAATTACTACTAGAAACAAGAGATATTATTATAAGACCAATCAATATACACTCCAATGAAAATTTATATCGGGCCACTTACAAAAATAAAACATTTCATATCGATACAATAAATGAACAACATCATACTTCTACTCAATTCAAACGAACAGATAAATTTATATCATGGTGCAAATCGAACATACACTCATTCCGTTATATGATTCATCCAATGTTACAACCTCCAAATCAACTATCATATCCGATTCATATTCGAACCATTATGCAAAAAAATAAAGAACAGCATTGGAAAGTGCTCGGTCAATTTATACAAAAATCTTCATTCCCAGCACAATTTTTACTTTCAGCAACAGAACGTTCTATGTTACATCCATTTTCTAAAATTAAATATTTACTTTCTCCAACTGGCGTTCAATTATTAAAAGATGCTTTACATGATGTTGTAAATGAAGTGTTTAAAACACTCGATCAGTCCTATTCTTCATTATTTGAACTAGAGCTTTCTACCATTATGGATCAAAAAGGTGCCATTTGGCTTATGTACGTCAATACGATGCCATCTTACGATGTTTATACTAGGTACAACGACGAACTGGCTGAACAAATTTTTCATGGTCCATTAAAGTTTAGCCGATTTACACCATAACGAAAGGAGGAAATCCCTGTTGAAAGAGCACATATATACATTAAGTATTTCAGATGAGCATCCAAATAGTATTACTTTACCTTACGTTTTTTCTATTACACCACCAATTACATCCTTTTTCTTTGGCTTACGTTATATTACATGTGAGAATATTAAAATTCATTATTCATTCACGCGAGAAATTATTATTGGCGAACAGATTGCAGCCGATCTTTTACTACCGCATTCAGCAACAATCCATGCCTTCTTACACAATCAAACCATTGTTTTCGGCCCATTAATCGGGATTTTTACAACTGGCTTTAACGATGATTTTAATTCTCCTTTAGGAAGTCGTTCCATCTCTCTCAGTGAGTTATTAACACCACCATTCACATTGCAGCCATTTGTATTTGTCTTTGGCATTCAACATATAAACTGGGAAGAGGAAACAATTGAAGGGTACTTCTTTCAAGAAGGAAAATGGGTAAAAAACAAAGTCCCTTTACCAAATGTCATTTACGACCGATTACCAAATCGGCAAGCAGAAAATTACAAACCTATCGTAAGAGCAAAAAAACGTTTAGAAAGCGACTATGGGATTCCGTGGTTTAATCCGGGATTTTTCAATAAATGGGAAGTGCATCAACTTTTAATGAAAGAAGATTCAATTAAACCATTCTTACCAAATACAGAAGTATTTCAACATTTTGAACAAGTAGAACGACTTCTCGGTACGTATAAGTACATTTATATGAAACCAATACACGGTAGCTTCGGAAGAAATATTCATCAAATACTCTATTCTCAAACTGATAATTGCTACTATTGTCGTTACCGTGAAAATGAACAAAACAAACTAAGAAAGTATCAATCATTAGAAGCCCTTCTTAACCATGTGTTAAAAGGACATGATTTAAAAAAGTTTATCGTACAACAAGGTATCTCACTGCTCCGATTCGAAGGGCAACCCGTCGATTTTCGCATTCATACAAATAAAAACCATTTTGGTAATTGGGTAGTCAGTGCAATCGTCGCAAAAATCGCCGGCAAAGGTAGCTTAACAACTCACGTAAATAGCGGCGGTGATACGAAATTACTTCAGGAACTATTTCCTGATTCAACAAAGCAAGTTCAAATTGAAAATAAACTAAAACAAACAGCCTTACAGATCAGTTATGCACTTGATGGGCAAGTAACCGGGAACATTGGAGAAATTGGTTTTGACATTGGTTTAGACACCACGGAAAACCCGTGGCTATTTGAAGCAAATTCTAAACCGGGGCGAACTGTATTCCAAGATGAAAAGTTAAAAGAACAAAGTGAACTTACGCGCCAATTATTTTATGAATATGCCATCTATTTAACTGAACACTCTTTGCGCGACAAGAAAGAAAAAATGTCACAAATAAAATCAGGTCCTTCGTCACATACCGAAAACATCCCTTCCCCTATGATTAACTCACAAATACAAAAACAAAAACTTCCACCTCCTTCATAAGGTGGAAGTTTTTTATTTAAACGAGCTTCACTACAACTTCTGTTTCCACATTACATACTCCGCAATAAAAAACATGATTGCAATACTCCTGTGAATTATTATGTGTTAAACCGTCTACTGCACTTAATAATTCTTGATCCATATATGCACTGTAATCGTCTATGTAATCTACAGTTTTCCCATAATCTTGGAGTATACCTTGGCAATTTTGACAAGAATATGTCTGTGATTCTAGCGCGTTGCAAAGCGGGCAAATTCCCATCATGATTCCTCCATACGTTATCGTTTAAAAACAATTAAAAAGCCCTTGTTTTAGATTGAAGAGAGCATCTAGCCGTGCATAGACGCGGTCAGTTCCTTTTTCTGCCCCATCCTGGGTTAAAACAGAACTATGTAGTTGCTCCCGATTTAATTTTCATTTTACTAAACTGAAATTTGTCTCACTTTAACAAATCATAAGTTAAGTAAGCCAAGCTGGTTATACAAGGAAAAAAACGCATATGATTTCGCTCTTAGTTTAGCCTTCTTTCTTAAAAATACAACGATTACTCTTATTTCATAATTTACGAAATGATGAAATATTTTTTACAAAATTTACAAATTATTTTTTTGTATATCTTTCTAGGTAACATCCATACTATGAGTACAAACTTAATTACCGATGGATTAGCGCCAAACGGGGCGATAATCTGGTTCAAATCCAGCTAGTCCAACCAAAAAAATTTTTATAACTCTAAGGAGGATATATTCCTATGGCAAACCAAAATTCTTCAAATCAATTAGTAGTACCAGGTGCAACAGCAGCAATCGATCAAATGAAGTACGAAATCGCTCAAGAATTTGGTGTACAATTAGGAGCAGATTCTACGGCTCGCGCTAACGGTTCTGTTGGTGGAGAAATTACAAAACGTCTAGTTGCAATGGCTGAGCAAAGCCTTGGCGGATTCCAAAAATAAATATATATGGCAAAAAGGTCTCAAGGCATATGCCTTGAGACCTTCCTTAATTTATTGCAACATTTGTAAAAACTTCTTCGTTCGTTCTTCTTTTGGATTTGTAAATACATCTTCCGGTGTACCTTGTTCGACAACGACACCGCCATCCATGAAAATAACACGGTTCGCAATTTGATGAGCAAAGCGCATTTCATGCGTTACAATGACCATCGTCATTCCTTCTTTAGCAAGTTCTTTCATAACCTTTAAAACTTCTTGAACTAGCTCAGGATCAAGTGCTGACGTTGGCTCATCAAATAGTAAAACTTCCGGCTCCATCGCAAGCGCACGAGCGATTCCAACGCGCTGTTGTTGTCCACCTGATAATTGGAACGGATATAAGTCTACTTTATCCGCAAGACCAACTTTTTCAAGGAAATAGTTTGCTTTTTTCTTCGCTTCTTCTTTCCCCATCTTTTTCACTGTAACGAGCCCTTCCATTACATTGTGAATTGCTGTTAAATGAGGAAATAGATTATGGTGTTGGAATACCATACCTGTTTGTGTACGAAGATTTACAATATCTTTCTTCGATACTTTTTGAGAGAAATCGAGCTCTTTTTTGCCGATGCGAATGTTACCAGCGTTCGGCGTTTCTAACACGTTGAGACAACGCAAGAATGTCGTTTTACCAGATCCAGATGGCCCGATAATAACAACCACTTCGCCCTTCTCAACTGATAAGTCTATATGTTTTAATACGGTATTATCTCCGAAACTTTTTTGTAAATGTTGAATTGAAATCATAAAAACAAAAACTCCTTTTATGAAAGGGTTATTTTAGAGTATAACGTTCTGAACGTTTTTCTAATATTTGTTGCACGATAGATAATAAGAAGCAAATTACCCAATAAATTAGACCTGCTTCAAAATAAACAATTAAAAACTCATAGTTCATTGCCGCAATTTCCTGCGCTTTTCGGAACATTTCTGTTACTAAAATTAACGACGCTAATGACGTATCCTTCACTAAACTAATAAATGTATTCGAAAGCGGCGGAATTGATACGCGTGTTGCTTGTGGTAAAATAACACGTTTTAATGCTTGCGGGTATGTCATCCCAATTGTGTAAGCTGCTTCCCACTGTCCTTTCGGGATTGAAAGGATAGAAGCACGAATAATTTCAGATGCATACGCACCTACATTTAATGAAAATCCAATAACTGCTGCTGTATATGGCTCAACCTCAATATTAAGAGTTGGAAGACCATAGAAAATAATAAATAACTGTACAAGAAGTGGCGTTCCGCGAATGATAGATACATAGATACGAGCAATCCATTGTAAAATACGACTACCTGAAATACGCGCGAGCGCTGTTAACGTCGCAAGTATAATACCGATAATAAATGTAATAAGCGTTAACGGAATTGTCGTAAAGACAGCTTCCTTCAGCATAGGCGCGAAGGAAGTCTGCATAATATCTATCCAAGTAGACAATCGATCTGACATCAATGCGCTACTTAGATACATTTTCACCGAACCATTTTTTCGTTATTTTATCGTACGTACCATCTTTTTTCATAGCTTCTAACGCTTTATTTACTTCTTGTACAAGTTTGTCGCTACCTTTACGGAATAAGAATCCACTTTGTGACGCTTCTTTTTCTGTATCTACAATTTTAATTTTTGCATCTTTTTTCGTTTCTAAATAGTTTAACACTGATAATTTATCATTGATTGTGAAATCAACGCGGCCAGAACTTAATAATTCTGCTGCTTGGCTAAATCCTTCTACACCTGTGATTTCCGCACCATTTTTCTTAGCAATATCTGCGTAGTTACTTGTTAAAGATTGTGCAGCTTTTAATCCTTTTACGTCAGCAAATGTAGCAGGTTTATCTTTATCTTTCGCAATAACTAATGCTGCTGAAGAAGAAATGTATGGACTAGAGAAGTCATATTTCTTTTGGCGATCTTCACGAATACCAACTTCGTTCGCAACCATGTCGAAACGTTTTGCATCTATTCCTGCAAGTAAGCTATCCCATTGTGTTTCTTTAAATACAGGCTTTACACCTAAACGTTTTGCAACTTCTTCTGCTAATTCAACGTCAAACCCAGTTAATTTATCGTTTGTATCGTGGAACGTAAATGGTGGATATGTACCTTCTGTACCAATTACAAGCTCACCGCTTTGTTTTATCTTCTGTAATGCATCTTGATTAGCTGTATCTTTTTTCTCTTCTTTACCGCAGCCCGCTACAATCCCAATCGCTAATGTAGTTACTGCAAGCACTGAAAATAATTTTTTCATGATAGTAGTCCTCCAAGTATTCTGATAGGAATTTAAAAACTATATTGATTGTATGCAATTTCGAACAATTTTTCAATGAAAATGTTCTTATTTAGTTTAACCTTTTTCTTCATAATCAAACAAAATGGAAAAATAGCGCTACATACAAAAAATAAGTAACATTTTTTAATATAGCATTTATAAAGAAAAAGGTAAAACAATACCTACTTATTTATAAGTTTTTCAGCCGGTGAAATATATTAACTTCTGAGCGGACAATCCGATCAAAAAAGAACTTGCGAAAATCGCAAGTTCTTCTAAAAATTAAGCACTCTGGTTTCCTTCCATTTGCGTTTTATACATATCGTAATAACGCCCGCGCTTTTTCATTAATTCATCATGGGAACCTTTTTCCAAAATCGTTCCTCTATCAAGCACAATAATTTGATCAGCGCTCTTAATTGTTGAAAGACGATGAGCGATAATAAACGTCGTTCGTCCTTTCTTCACAACTTCTAGCGCTTGTTGAATCATCGCTTCTGTTTCTGTATCAATACTGGAAGTCGCTTCATCTAAAATTAAAATAGCAGGATCAAAAGCAAGTGCCCTAGCAAACGATATAAGCTGACGTTCTCCGGTTGAAAGCGTACTTCCTTTCTCCGTAATTTTTTCATCTATATTGTTCGCAAACCTTTCCGCACCAACATCACGTAACGCCTTTACGATGCGATCTTTTGAAATTTTTTCATTTTCTAAGCTTACATTGGATGCCACTGTCCCGCTAAATAAAAACGGATCTTGCAATACAATTCCCATATGTTCACGTGTTGCTTGTTTCGGCATCTCTGTTACATCGTGACCATCAATCGTAAGCTTCCCTTTTTGAAATTCATAAAACTGAAAGAGCACATTCATAATGGAACTTTTTCCTGATCCAGTATGACCGACAAGTGCCACTGTCTCCCCTTGTTTCGCTTCAAAAGAAATATTTTTTAATACTTCATCTTTTCCATTGTAAGAAAACGAAACATTATCGAATTTCACATTTCCGGTTAAGCGAGGCATACGTTCTTCTTCTACTGCCTCTCCCTTTTCCTCTAGCAATTCAAAGACGCGCTCTGATGCAACACGCGATTGCTCTAAGTTAGCAAGTTGGTTCACCATGTTCGTAATTGGCGAGAACAATCTCGTTAAATAATCGACGAAAGCATACAGTATCCCTAGAGAAAGGAGGCCAGAAGCACTTAATGAAGCACCACCGAAATACCAAATTACACCTGTAAAAGCGATGTTTCTTAATACAGACACTAAATTATGCGAAGTTGCTGCATTTAAATTTAAAATTTTATTTTGATATTTAAAATAATCACCATTTAACTCTTCAAATTCCTTCTTCGTTTCATGTTCTTGACGAAATGCTTGAATAATTGGCATCCCTTGAATTGATTCATTCACTGTTCCGTTAATATCCGATAAACGCGAACGCATTTTATGATTGTATACAGACGCATACTTTCTATACATAATCGCCCAAACAATTAAAATTGGGATGATGAGTAAGCATAGTGCCGCCAGTTTTACATCAAGTAAAAATAGCGCAGCAAAAATCCCGATAATATAAATGATACTAGAGACGAATGTCGCAAGCACTGTTACATATAAATCACGAATCGCTTCTGTATCATTCGTTACACGCGATACAATTTTCCCTGCTGGTAAATGGTCAAAATAACGAATTGGCAACGTTTGAATATGGGAAAAGACGTCTTCCCTCATAATTTGAATAATTTTGTTTGCCGCCTTCTGTAAGAAGAACTGCTTTCCGTATGCAAATAATGATACGACTACTAATAAAGCGAAATATCCACCGCCAAGTAGTAATAACCTATTTATTTCTGGTTTATAAAACGCAAATACTTCTTCTTTCGTTAAGGCTTTCGATTTATACACTTGCACTGCCTTACCACTTTGTACTGTAAGCACATCACCCTTAACAGAACGAGTTCCTTCAAGCGTTATTTTATTCGGTACAAAATAGTACTGAAAACCAACTTGAATCACTCGGACTTCTTTCCCTTTTTGCTCACCTTGTTCAAAGCGATCACTTCGCTTATAAAAGGCGCCATTATATGAAACAGCATCCTCACTCTTTTCTGTTTCATACCAGGGTCTCTCTATTCCAACGATATGCTCATCGATCATCGTTTTTGCGACGAAAGGACCCGCGAGTTCTGCAATAACGAAAACAAATAGCATCGCCATCGCTGCAAAAATCGGCCCTTTTACTTTCATCGCGTATTGAAACAATCGTTTTGAAACACTCATATTTTCACCCCACTATCCGTACTTTCACTTTCACCTTGTTGTCTTTCGAACTGCTCTGCATACCAGCCCCCATTTCGAACGAGCGCTTCATGCGAACCTTCTTCAATAACCTCACCGTTATCCATAACGAGAATCCAATCAGCATGCTGCACTGCTGACAAACGATGCGTTGTTATAATCGTCGTCTTCCCGCTTCTTTCTGTTCGTATGTTTTCAATAATTGCCGCTTCAGTACGAGCATCAACAGCTGATAAAGAATCGTCCAAAATTAAAATTTCCGGATTTTGAATAACAGCCCTCGCAATCGAAATCCTTTGCTTTTGCCCACCTGATAAAGAAACTCCTTTCTCTCCAACAAGCGTTTCTAAACCTTCCGGTAAAAACTCTAAATCCTTTTTAAACGCAGCTATTTCAATCGCTTTTTCAAGTTCTTCTTCAGTCGCTTCTCTGTTTCCGAATAAAATATTTTCCTTCGCTGTTTTTGAGAACAAAATGTGTTCCTGAGGTACATACCCAATCCAGCCAAGTACGTTATCATTCGTAATTTTATCTAGCTTCACATCAGAAACCGCAATATCCCCTTCCCCAAGTGGATATTGACGAAGAAACTGACGAACGAGCGTCGTTTTCCCGCTTCCTGTTTTCCCAACAACTCCAAGTGTCTCTCCTTGTTTTAATGAGAACGAAACATTTTTTAAATTTGTTTCAATTGATGAAGGATATGAAAAAGTAACTTTATCAAATTCAATGTAATCTGGCTCTTGTACAACCTTTGGATCTTTCGGATTCTTTACATCCGGTTCATAAGCTAACGTTTCATTTACACGGTCGAGCGACGCATTTCCTCTTTGCATAACATTAATCAATTCACCAATTGCAAACATCGGCCAAATCATCATCCCTAAATAGACGTTAAAAGAAACGAGCTCACCAAGTGTCACCTTTGATTGGAATACGAGATATGCACCGTACACTAAACCAATTAAATAACTAAGACCGACGAGCATTTTTACAGTTGGCTGGAATAATGCATCGATTCTTGCTACTCTCATATTTTTCTCGTATACGTCATCTCCTAAATGATGAAACCTTTCTTGATCAGCATTCTCCTGTACATACGCACGAATAACGCGTACACCCGCAATTGATTCAAGTACTTTATCGTTCATATCCCCGAACGCATCTTGCGCGACTGTAAATCTTTCATGCAACTTCTTTCCGTATCTATTCATCGCATACGCCATAATCGGAAGCGGTATAAGCGCAGCAAATGTTAACTGCCAACTAATTGAAAAGCCCATCATACAAACGATTGTAAGCATATATAGACTAGAATCAACGAGCGTTAATATACCAAAACCAGCTGTCATGGAGATTGCTTTTAAATCATTTGTCGCTCTCGCCATTAAATCGCCAGTACGATTTTTTTGATAAAACGTCGGTGTCATCTTAAGTAAATGCCCCATAAATTTTGAACGCATCGTTTTCTCAAGTACGAACGCACCGCCAAATAGTTGGTGCTGCCAAATGAAAGTAAGCACATACCCACCAATCGTTACCCCAAGTAAAATAAAAATATATTGCATAATCGCCTCATTCGTTAAGGCTCCCGTTTTAATATTATCAATTGTAATTCCTAACACTTTCGGTGGAATTACCTCTATCACGTTTACAATTAAAAGTACCCCAATTGCGATACTATACCTTTTCCAATGCTCTCTAAAAAACCAGCTTAACTTTAGTAATACTGAAAACAATATAACCTCCCCTTTCTCGTTCCCGTTTGATTCACATTTCTTTACCCGCTATCCAAACCCATCACATTTACATTTCGTAAGCCATACAATTCCATCACATTTTTCACCTTCCAAATTCTGATTTTTTATAGTAACCACGCAAACAAGGAAAATAAAGTGAAACTTTAATCAGTGGGGGTTTTGTTCATTCCCCACTGATTATTAGCCCGCAAATAGCGGGATAAACAAAAAAAAGCATACCGCCGCTTGACGATATGCAAAGAATGCATAAAAGCGTACGTTACGATATACGCAACGTACGCTTCTCATAAGACGCAAAGGTCCTATATATCCGCACGGGTTGCGTAATGATATGAATGTTTTCCGCCATTTAACAGAGCTAAGCCCATTACATTTACGATTACAATCATTACGCACACCCCCTTCATTTATTTTCCATTTATAATCTTACAACTTTATTGAGTATTCTGTCAATTGTTTTTTTTCGCTTTAGAATAAAATAATCTTTTATCACAAAAAATGAAAGTGATGCATTCTACTTATAATTCAGTTTGAAATAAGGGAATCTTCTGTAAGAAAGGGCATACAAAACAAAAAAATAGTAAGAAATCGTTTTCACAAACATTTCATTTGAAAAATATTATCAAACCACCTACAATCACCTTATACTCACTCTTACAAGTTGCTATTTTAGGAGGACTAATCATGACAACTAGCAATACGTACAAATTTTATTTAAACGGAGAATGGAGAGAAAGCTCTTCAGGTCAAACAATCGACATTCCATCTCCATACTTACACGAAGTAATTGGGCAAGTACAAGCAATTACTCAAGGAGAAGTAGATGAAGCAATTGCATCTGCAAAAGAAGCTCAAAAATCATGGGCTGAAGCTTCTCTACAAGATCGCGCAAAATATTTATATAAATGGGCTGATGAGCTCGTAAATATGCAAGATGAAATTGCCGATATCATTATGAAAGAAGTCGGTAAAGGCTATAAAGATGCGCAAAAAGAAGTCGTTCGTACAGCTGACTTAATTCGTTACACAGTTGACGAAGCACTTCACATGCACGGTGAAAGCATGATGGGTGATAGCTTCCCTGGTGGATCTAAATCTAAACTTGCGATTATTCAGCGCGCACCACTTGGTGTTGTATTAGCAATTGCACCATTTAACTACCCAGTAAACTTATCTGCTGCAAAACTTGCACCAGCACTTATTATGGGTAACGCTGTTATCTTCAAACCAGCAACTCAAGGTGCAATTAGCGGTGTTAAAATGGTTGAAGCACTTCATAAAGCTGGCCTTCCAAAAGGTCTTGTAAACGTAGCTACAGGACGCGGTTCTGTAATTGGTGACTACTTAGTAGAACATCCTGGCGTAAATATGGTATCGTTCACAGGTGGTACAAATACAGGTAAACATTTAGCGAAAAAAGCTGCGATGATTCCACTTGTATTAGAACTTGGTGGTAAAGATCCTGGTATCGTTTGTGAAGATGCAGACTTACAAGAAGCTGCAAAGCATATCGTAAGCGGTGCATTCTCTTACTCAGGTCAACGTTGTACAGCTATTAAGCGTGTACTTGTACATGAAAATGTAGCAGACGAACTAGCTGGCTTATTAAAAGAGCAAGTAGCTGAACTATCAGTTGGATCTCCAGAACAAAACAGCACAATCGTTCCATTAATCGACGACAAATCTGCTGACTTCGTTCAAGGTTTAATTGACGATGCTGCTGAAAAAGGTGCAACAATCGTTATCGGTAACAAACGTGAGCGCAACCTAATTTATCCAACATTAATCGACAACGTAACAGAAGAAATGAAAGTTGCTTGGGAAGAGCCATTTGGCCCAATCCTTCCAATCATCCGTGTTTCTTCTGACGAACAAGCGATTGAAATTGCTAACAAATCAGAGTTCGGTCTGCAAGCAAGTGTCTTCACAAAAGACATTAACAAAGCATTTGCAATTGCTAACAAAATCGACACTGGTTCTGTTCAAATTAACGGACGCACAGAGCGCGGCCCTGACCACTTCCCTTTCATCGGTGTAAAAGGTTCAGGTATGGGCGCACAAGGTATTCGTAAGAGCCTTGAGTCTATGACTCGTCAAAAAGTAACTGTATTAAACTTAGTTTAATCTTATATGTAGCAGCTGATCTAATATTTAGGTCAGCTGCTTTTTAGTTAAAACCCTCCGGGACCTAATAACAAATTCTTCTCTATAATCTGATTATTACTATATCCATTGACGTATAAAAATACATTTGTTACTCTTAAACATGTTAATTTAATACATAAATCCTCATTCGTATCTCGGTGAGGTAGAGGTTGCAGTCATTAAGAGTATCATTTCAGGAGATGTAGTGGCATTGATGAAGAAATGAGAAAGGAATGATTGCCGAAGTAAGTCGTGTCCACCATGCACGCTTGCTGGGTCTGCATTTAATAAGTGCAGAACTGTCACAAACGTTTCGTTTGTGGAGAGCTATCGAGAGGTATGTCGTGGGTTTCTTATAAGATAGAAAGCATGTAGCGGCAAATTACGTGCTTTTTTTGTTTTGTTTGGACCTTCTCTTCCTTATCAGGAAGACATACATATCTCCTCGCTTGACTTGGTTATACTAACTTTGGAGGTATTTTCTATGCAACAAAAAAAATGGGGCTTTTGGGTACTAACAGCTTTCGTTGTCGGTAACATGGTTGGCGCTGGTATTTTCATGGTGCCAAGTACGTTAGCACAAACAGCAAGCCCACTCGGTGTCACTTTAGCTTGGTTAACAACAGGGTTTGGTGTTTTAATGCTAGCTCTTGTTTTCGGTAATTTAGCAATTCGTCGTCCTGATTTAACGACAGGACCACAAAGTCATGCATATGCTTTATTCTCAACACCAAAAAGAAAGAAAATGGCTGGTTTCAGCATGGTATGGGGATATTGGGTTGCAAACTGGGCAAGTAACGTTGCCATCATTACATCTTTCGCGGGATATTTATCACTCTTCTTCCCGATTATGAAAGATACGCGACTATTATTTTCAATCGGCTCGTTCGATATTGAAGTTGGAAAGCTCATTACATTTACTATTTGTTCCGTCTTACTTTGGGGAACTCATTTAATATTAACAAACGGTGTAAGCGGAGCTGGGAAACTAAACTTCTTAGCAACAACAACGAAAGTAACTGGATTCCTTCTATTCATCATTGTTACGTTGTTTGCGTTCGAAGCTTCAAAGTTTGGACAATGGTACACACCGATGATCGATAAAGAAGGCGTATCACACGGTCTCCTTTCACAAGTAAATTTAGCCGCTCTTACAACACTTTGGGCATTTATCGGGATTGAATCAGCCGTTCTTTTATCAAACCGAGCTACCTCTCCAAAAACGGTAAAACGCGCAACTGTTGCAGGATTACTTATCACAGTTGCAATTTACTTAGGAATTACAATTTTAACAATGGGTGTACTTCACGTTGATAAATTACAAGCTTCTGAACGTCCATTAGCAGATGCATTAAACGCTGCAATGGGTCATGGCGGCGGGAAACTTATGGCATTACTTGCTCTTACTTCCCTATTCGGTTCAATATTAGGCTGGATTTTATTAAGCTCAGAAGTACCTTATCAAGCAGCAAAAGAAGGTTTCTTCCCTTCCTTCTTCGCAAAAACGAATAAAAAAGGAAGTCCAATTCATTCACTACGATTAACAAACATTATGTCGCAAGTGTTCTTATTCTCAACATTATCAGGAACAATTGCGGAAGCTTATACATTCGTTATTACCGTATCAACACTGGCCTACCTCATTCCATATCTCGTTTCACCAATCTTCCAGTTAAAACTGGTCGCAACTGGTGAAACTTATAAAAATGAAATGCGGGCAAGAATTATAGATGGTGTGGTCGCAGTCATTGCAATTTGCTATGCACTATGGGTTATTAAAACCGGCGCATCCGATATAAAAACATTTCTTCTCGGAATTGGTTTATTCGGGATTGGCTTTGCCTTCTATCCATTAATGAATCGTGATCAGAAAAAAAATAAAGAAAAGAAAAACGAGCAAGTTGCGTAACGCAATTTGCTCGTTTTTTACTTTATAAAACATATATAATAGAAAAAAGAGGTGAAAAACATGTCAATCGAATCACTATGGAGCTCTCGCTTTCAACAACATATTCAAAATGCCATCACATACTTTGCACGTATGATTAACGGTTTACTATATAGCTTCATCTTCGTCTCATGTGTAGGTGCATATTATTACGCTAAGTTTCTTAAAACGGATCCTTCTAAAGGAATATCTTTATTACTCATCACGATCGTACTTACACTCATTATAACGAGATGCCAAGTTCGCACATTTATTCAAAAACCGGACGCTGTCTATTTACTCGCATTAGAAGAGAAATTAATATCTTATTTTAAAAAATCTCTTCTATATAATTACATCATTCAGCTTTTCCCATTATTATTTACGTTCCTTATTCTCGTACCGCTTGCCATGCAATCATTACAATTAACCGTACCTTTTTTATGTACAATCTTTATAATTTTAATGATTCTAAAGGGCTGGAACATATACATACATTGGATGTGGCGTGATAGTTATGAAAAAAGCATATGGTTTATCATTCGCATTGCTTGTAACGCCCTGATCATTTACATGCTGTTTTATGTTGCAAATGTAATTGTATTAGGCGGATTACTCTTACTTCTCGCTTTCCTACTTCTATATACGAAGAAACAGCCCACAAAGCGAATACCATGGGAATACATAATTGAGCAAGAAGAAAAAATGGACATACGCTTTTATCAATTCGCTAGCATCTTTACCGATGTTCCGCAGCTAAAAAAACAAGTAAACGGCAGAAAATGGCTTACAAATTGGATTGAACCTTTATTACATAAAAAACGAGCTACTTTCTTTTATTTACATACACTTGCATTTTTACGTGGTAATGATTATTTCGGTATATATATTCGCTTTGGGGGAATCGGTGCTTTCATCCTATATTTTGTTCCGAATATATACGTAAAAGGTGCTATCGCTTATATCATCCTATATATGATTTCTATGCAGCTTCGTTCTCTGTGGAAATATTTTTCGGGAAATATTATCGTAGCATTATATCCAATTGATACTGAAGAACGAATGAGTCAATTTCTTAGCTTAATTTTCATATTGCTAAGTATTCAACTCATTGTATTTTCAAGTATTATACTCATTGCCACAGGGCAATTTTCACATAGTCTTATCATTATGATTATCGGGTTAATCTGGATCAAATTTATTATTGTACCAAAAACGAAGCAACGCGTTTCTTCGTTTTAACGAAAAGAATTATCTTAAAAGCCAAGGAGAAAATAAATTATCTCCTTGGCTTTTTTATTTTTCTTCCTCAAACAAGAATCACTGAAACAACCGATATTTTATGATTTTTACATACAAAAACGATAATACATGTTTACGTCCTAATAAAAAGGGTAGTTATTAAATTAACAGGGCAAAGGAACTGGAGGGAATGAAAAAATATGAATTAAAGTTTCACTTTATAAAAGGCGTTGCTCAAGGACGATTCTGGAACCGATTATATAATATAAGGAGCTGATTGCAATGAGTAAAAAAATTGCTATTTTAATAACGGATTATTTCGAGGACACAGAATACACAGAGCCAGTAGAAGCTTTTAATCAAAAGGGATACGAATTAACAACTATTGAAATGGAAAAAGGTAAAACGGTACACGGTAAACAAGGAAAAAGTGAAGTCGTAATTGATAAAAGTATTGATGATGTTTCTCCAGAGAACTTTGATGCCCTCTTTATACCAGGCGGATTTTCCCCAGATATACTTCGTGCAGATGAACGTTTTGTTCGCTTTAGCAAAGCATTTATGGATGCGAAAAAACCTGTTTTTGCTATTTGTCACGGCCCCCAATTACTCATCACTGCACAAACACTTGAAGGACGCGATGTGACTGGATATAAATCCATTGCGGTCGATTTGAAAAATGCCGGTGGAAATTTTCATGATAAAGAAGTGGTTGTATGCCAAAATCAGCTAGTAACAAGTAGACAACCAGAGGACATCCCAGTGTTTATTGAAGAATCATTGCGTATATTAGGATAGTTATTATAGGTTAACCAAAGTAGCTAAATAACTACTTTGGTTAACCTTTTTCTTTGTAAAAAACAAAATTAACACCATATGAAACATTTCTTCATCTTTAATGATTTTTTGAGACAGCCTCTTTTCTCGTCCCAAAATTTCTAATCACTTTTCATAGGCATTTCTCATATAGTGAAAATGACTATACGATTCCTATCCATAAGTTAATAATGATTTCGCACATATAAATAAAAAAGATAGGAGCTCTATTATGAACAACAATCCACCTGCAACGCCCCAAAACAACTCAGAAAAAAATAGCCGTGACATTAAATTGCAAACATTACGAGTCATCGGACTCATCGTCCTTATTAGTGGTTATATCCTCGTCGCTCTCTCAGAAGTAGGTGAGCTGAAAACCTTATTAACAAACCCTAACGCCAATCCTGATTTAGCTGAAGTTGATCCGTTTTAAAAATTATATAAAAAGCGAGTCCCAGTATAACTGGTTCGCTTTTATATAGTTTCATCCAATCTGAGAAACATTTCCTTCATTCTGATACTTCTCTTTCCCTATCGCCTTCATAAATAATAAAATACTGATCATACCAACGATGAAATATAGAGCGCTCATGCCCCAAGATGCAATAAATGAACCTCTTACTTCATTTGGTACCATATGTGCCAGAATAGATTGACATACTGGCACATACATCATCTCTCCTACAGTTTAGAAAAGCCCTGCGATTAATAAGATCCATAAACTATAGCTCACTCCGAGTATTGTAAATCCAATTATATAAATGAATAAGCCTACATATTATGACTGTAATTATTGAATGACTTCTTCTAAATGGTTCTTCAAGTTCTCTAAATACTTCTCAACAGTAGGATTTTTCACCACATCATAACAAGCAAAACTCTTTAACGGACTCATCCCAAGAAACTTCTGCACACGATGTAAATGACTAAGTGCTGATTCTAAACTTTCTCCTTCAAAGAACTTCGTCTTATCTCCGAATGCTTTTTCAGGTGCGTTCCAAGTTGTAGAAAACATATACTGCTTCTCTTTTAATAAACCACCTGTTCCATATTCATCTGCACCTTTAAAGAACAAGCCATATTCATATACTTCATCCATATAAGTTTTAAATAATCCAGGAACACTAAACCAATAAATTGGTGTTTGATAAATTACAACATCAGCCCATAAAAACTTTTCTTGCTCTTCCTTAATACTGTATCCATCTTGAATCGTTGTTGTTTTCACATGATGATTCTCGCTTAATACAGTTACCATATAATCTAATAACGTTCTATTTAATCGTCCTTCTTTCGTACCGTATTTTTCATGCCCATTTATAATGAATATATTTTTCATCACTTTTCTCTCCCTTATTTTACTCTTCAGCTATTAAGCCGAGTTGCTGCTTCAGCGTAAGATTATCTTCTAAATGCCAATCTTCCGTTATCTTTCCGTCTTTCACATGTAAAATATCCATCGCAAAAAAATTGATTTTCTTACCATTATGCGTTCCTGTAAAAGAAAGACGGGCTGTTACTTTATCACCAACAACCAATAAATCTTCAATCTCACAATGTATATCAGGAACGACTTTATGAAAATTTTGCGCTGCAAGCTTTAATCCTTCAGTGCCTTGTGGTCGACCTTTCGGCAGTGTGTTATCGAAAAAATTTTCAGTAACCGTCTGCGGAATAAGTTCCTCTCTACCTGTATCCCAAAATGCATAAAAGCGCTGAGCTGCATGAACCATTTCTGTCGCTTCTTTTTTGCCTAGTGAAGGATCGATTGTCATTGTTTTTGGCTTCGGCATTTCCTTCAATAATTGGATTTCAGTTTTTTGCTCACCACTACATGCTACAAGCACAATACAAATAACAAACAAACTAAGAAATCCAAATAACTTTTTTATCCCCATGGAAATCACCACCTCCTCATATAAATTCTTTCTGTTTCGTATTGCTATTGTATACGCACTAACTTCCTTTATGGAAGTAGTGATATTTTTTTCATATAGTTACGAAAAAGATAGTTTTGTGATACGATAAGGCAAATTCATTCAAAAAATTTTTATGGAGGCTATTTCCATGAGCAATATAGATCCAGTTGTATTAACGAAAGGTTTACCTGGTATACCTTGTCCTATCGCTAAAACGCTTGACGTAATTAGTACAAAATGGACATTTTTAATTATTCGAGACCTTCTTATCGAAGGAACGTTACGATTTAGTGATTTACAAAAATCAATGGATGGGATTAGTCCGAAAACATTATCGCTTCGACTAAAAGAATTAGAAGCACAAGGGATTATAACGAGAAAAGTATATCCAGAAGTTCCGCCTCGTGTAGAGTACACGTTAACGGATAAAGGAAAGCAATTAGAGGGGATATTTATTGAATTAAAGCGGTTTGGATTAAGTTTATAAAACAAAAAACCCCTTACCATCGTAAGGGGTTTTATTACTTCGCAAAACTTTGAGCTAGCTGTTTCTCTCTCCACATAAATGTAATGCCGAGACCAACGATTAAAACAACACCTGAAAATGCATATGGATAATTAATGTTTATATCAAATAATATTCCGCCCATCGCTGGTCCTGCGATATTTCCTAAGCTCGTATACGTTGAGTTCATACCAGCAACGAATCCTTGCTCTTTTCCAGCTGCTTTTGATAAAAACGTCGTTAAAGCTGGACGAAGTAAATCAAATGCTAGGAAAATAAAGCAAGTAACGAGAAGTACACTCCAATAATTAAAGACTACAGTTGAGACGAATGCTAATACTGCACCTACAATTAAACATATTTGAATTAATACTTTCTCACCGAACATGTCAACCAATTTGCCAAACATAAATACTTGCACAACTACCCCAAAGATGGAGCTAATCGTAATAATTGCAGCAATATCTTTCGGTGTGAAACCAAATTTATGATCAGAAAACAGACTAAACACAGTTTCATATGCTGATAATCCAAATGCGAGTACAAATACAATAATAAATGCGATTGCATACATTGGATTTAATGATTTCTTTAAATCTCCGATAAAGCTGGATTCTTTCGTATTAGCTGCAATCTCTGCAAGTTCTTCTTTCGTTAACGGCTCTTTCAAAATAAATATAGAAATCACGCATGCAACAAAGGCAATCACTGCTGCCACAAAGAACGGCACACGTATACCGTATTCTGCAATAAACCCGCCGATTCCAGGCCCTATAATAAATCCGGTGCTGATAGCTGCTGAAAGATAGCCCATCGCCTTTGGACGTTCTTGAATAGAAGTAATATCAGCAACATATGCCGTAACACCCGGCATAATAAACGCGGCACTAATTCCGCCTAACACCCTCGCTGCATAAAGCATCCACACATCTGTACCTAATCCAAAAAGAAGCTCTGAAACACCAAAAATAAATAATCCAATGATTATCATTTTCTTCCTACCGTAAATGTCGACCCAACGACCCGTAATAGGTGAAGTAATAAGCTGCGCCATTGCAAACACTGCAACGAGATAACCCATCGTCTTTCCTGTTAAATTCATATCATTCATAAAGGACGGCATAACCGGAATGATTAATCCAATCCCTAAAAAAGCGATAAATATATTACTCAAAAGAATGATCAATACCATCTTTTGTTCTTTTATCGGTTTCTTCAATTTTTAACACCTCTTCCCGTAGTTCCTCTCAAAAATAATGCCCAAGAAGCTTTTTCTTTATCCTGCTATTTGTGGGCTCACACTGAGTAAAGATGTCCCCACTCATTAGAATTTCACTCTATCCTTCCACACATACATAAACACAGGGTGAATGACTATCATTCAGTTTCCCGCAGAAATGAACCTACCTTTTCAGACAGGTTCATCTTACTACTTCTTTATCCCGCATTAACGGGCAGTAAGACTCCCACCTCAAAATTCAGCGAATGCGAGGAAGTTAGGTGGGAGATAACTGCCCTTAAATGCCCGATTGGTGAAGGCTAATAAACAGTGGGGATGAACCCTCCCACTGTTTAAAGTTTCACTTTATATGTAGTGCATGTGTTAAAAAATCTAGTACTTCTGCCTTTTGTAGCTCGACTTGCTCATCATCTTTATGATCATATAAATAAACTTGTTCCGCTGCTGATTCAACAAGAGCGATAAATAACTTCGCTGTTCGCTCAGCGTGAACCGAATCACGAATTTCACCTGATTCTTTTGCCTCACTTAAAAAGTCACTTAGCCATATATAAAGAGGCTCATATACAGCTTCCCATTCTTTTATATGTTCAGTTGATGCAAGGCCCGCATACATTAATGCTTGTATTTCACGATATTCAGCTATAAAGGTAAATACTGCATCTATTACTTGCTCAACTTTACTTGAAAAAGGTGAATCGTTCTGTACTTTTTCTTTCACTGCAAGTATCATCTTCTCAACCATCACTTCTGCTATTGCAGGCATAACAGATAACTTAGAAGGAAAATATAAATAGAAAGTTCCTTGTGCAATGCCAGCCAATTTCACGATATCAGAAATCTTCGTTTTTTCAACGCCCTTTTCCTGAAACACTTCAATAGCTGCATAGACAATTTTTTCTTTTTTATTCATCATCTAAACCCTTTCACACGCGTATTGAATGACTGTCACTCATTTTATAAAATAACTAGCTGTACTGTCAATCATCGTGCACTTTTCATAATAAAAATCTCCCAACAAATCGTTAGGAGATTTAACTTTAATATCCTTTTCTTATGAAAGAGCCTTTAATCCCGTAACTCCACATACAATAAGAGCTACACTAATCAAACGTGCCTTACTTTTTGATTCACCAAACAGAAACATATTTAATAAAACAGCTCCTGCTGTTCCAATGCCAATCCAAACCGCATAAGCTACACTTACTTGTAAGAACAAGAAAGATGTGTATAAGAATGCAAAGGAAGTTGCAAATCCACCTATATAAATCGCTCCATTTGCTAACGTCTTATCTTTACTATACATTTTAAGGCCTATCACACCGACTATTTCACTAATTGCAGCACAAAATACGAAAAACCAACCCATTTTTAAGCAGCTCCTTTCACAATTTCTTCCGCGGTTTCTTCTTTATTATCAGCCAGTTTTAAACCGATAACGCCCGCTACAACCATCACGATAAAGAATAGTTTTCCTACACTGAAACTGCCGCCGAAAAGGAATACATCCATTAGGAAAGTACCTACCGTACCAGCTCCGGCAAACACAGCATATACAGTCCCTGTTGCAAGATGTTCGCACGCTTTCGATAGGAAGTAAAAATCAACAGCGATAACTCCTACAATAATGACCCAATGCCACCAAGTATGAGCTGTATTAAAACCAAACACCCAAAAAATTTCAAAGATACATGTTAATATGACATATAACCAAGCTTTATTTTTCATATCTCTCACCTTCTATTATTTACTGACTGACCGTCAGTCATTTTTGATTTAAAAAATATAATCTCACTCTAACTACTATTTAAAAAACCAATATCATCCTCATTTATCCTTATATTTGTTCCGTTATTAAGCTAACTACATATACAAGTTGCTTATCTACACCCTTCCACAGAAAAAATGACTGAATGTCATTCATAAACATTCTACATGACCAATTGATAAAGTGTCAACACCCGGATTCTATTAACCCAAAAATATTTTAAATTTCTTAAATCCACATGTATATTTCTTAATAATCTGTCAATAATGGTAGTAACATAATATTTTCTCCATTCCCCCCTTGGAGATCCCTTTGAATCGAGCAGTTGCTTTTAGCTAACTGCTCTTTTTTAATTTATCGGCACATTATAATTAAATACTCATAGATAAATTCCAAAACAAAAACCTGTACTCCCTTTTCAACATGCAACAAAGAACGAAATATTTTGTACGCTATTTACTTTTCAACGAGTCTTTGTATGCAATAATTTTATTTTCGAGCATCTTCTCTGTAACTTCTAAATTTTCTCTTTGAATCTGAATAGATTTCCTATGATCTTCTAAGAGCTGTAAACGAGCTTCGGTTGTATGCTCCCCTTCTAAATATAATCTAGCATATTCTCTTATTTTCGCTATCGGCATTTGTGTTTGTTTTAATTTCATTACAAACTGCAACCACTTTATATGTGACTCTTCATACAATCTATTCCCATTTGCATCGCGATTTGCAATTAATATGTTCTCCTTTTCATAATAACGTAATGTATGTGTGCTCACTCCTAATAATTTAGCTACCTCGCTAATTGTGTACATAACCATTCTCCCTCCGCACGCCATTTACTCTCATATATTTTACTGCCTTATCCAAATTATAAAAAACATTTGACTTAGAGTATACTCTAACAAATACAATCTAACCATGATAAATTAATTTGAATTTAGGAGGCTTTTATATGAAATATACTGTTATTACTGGTGCTAGTTCAGGAATTGGCTATGAATCCGCTTTAGCCTTTGCATCTCGCGGAAAAAACTTAATACTTGTAGCTCGAAGACAAGCAGAATTAGAAGAATTAAAATTGAAAATTAACGAAATGCATCCGGAATTGGATGTTGTCATTCGAAGAACTGATTTATCAGTCACTGAAGAAGTTTATAAATTTTATGAAAGTCTACAAAGTTTTCAAATTGAAACGTGGATTAACAACGCAGGTTTTGGTAATTTCGCCTCAATTGCTGAACAAAATTTAAACAAGATAGAAACGATGTTGCATGTAAATATAGAAGCACTAACAATACTATCTTCCCTTTTCGTTCGAGATTATTCAATGACCGAAGGAACACAGCTTATTAACGTTTCATCAGGCGGTGGATATACGATTGTTGCCAATGCTGTTACGTATTGCGCTACGAAATTTTATGTAAGTGCATTTACAGAAGGACTATCTCACGAACTGAAAGAACAAGGTGCAAAACTACAAGCAAAAGTTTTAGCTCCTGGTGCAACTGAAACAGAATTCGCAAAACGTTCATTTGATATTGATGAGTTCCAATACGATAATGTTGTACCGAAATTCCACACTGCAAAACAAATGGCACAATTTATGCTCGACCTTTATGATAGCGATAAAGTTGTAGGGCTTGTCGATGGTTCTACGTATAACTATGAACTTAGAGATCCACTTTATAATTTTGCCGTGAGAAAAACGAATTCAAATTCCTAATACCATCTCATTTTGTATTAAAATATAGATACCCACTATTTCTTAAATAATAGTGGGCCTTTTTTCTCTCTAAAAATTTCATCCAACATACCGTATCATCGCCACCTCATCACAATAATTGACTTTTGGACAATGTCTACAATCAACCCATACTTTCTCTGGCAGCAATTCTTTATTTACAAAATCAAATCCACACTTTTGAAAAAATACTGTTTCATACGTTAAAGAAATCACTCTTTTTACATTTATTTTCGTCGCTTCCTCCATCACATGACTCACGAGCATACGCCCTATCCCTTTTCCTGCATATGTATGCGAAACTACTAACGATCGTACTTCTGCAAGGTCCTCTCCTAACACATGTAAACCAGCAACTCCAACGACTTCCTCTCCTTCTTTCATAACATATAAACATTGTAAATATTGATAGAGAGACAAAAGAGAACGCGGCAAAACAACTCCTTCTTTTGCATACATTTCAATGAGATTATAAATTTCTTTCACATCACTTGTAACCGCATTAAAGATTTTCATATTATATCCCCTTGCCCCAGTGTTAATATTTATAACATTATATGAATTTTAATTCATAATTTCATATAATAATACATCTCTCTTTTCTCTCCGTCAATCACTTTTCTGAATTTTATCCCGCATTAACGGGCAGTAAGACTCCCACCTCAAAATTCGGCTGAAGCAAAGAAGGTAGGTGGGAGTCGGGCTGCCCCTAAACGCCCGATTGGTGAAGGCTAATAATCAGTGGTGGATGAACAAAACCCCCACTGATTAAAGTTTCACTTTACACAAACAAAAAACCAAGCAACTTAATCGATGCTCGGTTCCTCATTTCGTATCGGCAATACCGTCGAATATTTAATTTCACGAAGTGCTAAACTCGTCTGTATACGTGTAATACCAAGCTTGTTCAACTTTCTAATAAACTGCTCCAGTTCTTTACGATCACGATTCGCAACTTTTAATAAATAATCATACTCTCCTGTTAAACAGTGACATTCTAACACTTCAGGCATAGATTCTAATTCTCGTTCTAACACTTCAAGCTTTTCATACTGATGAATATTCGTGCTCATAAAAATGAAACATAATAAATCAAATCCAAGCTTTTCTTGATTTAAAATTGCTACTTGCTTATCAATGAATCCTTCCCCGTCTAATCTTTTTATTCTTGCATGCATAGCAGCTGGTGATAAATTAACGCGGCGTGCTAGTTCTGCATTACTTACTTGTGACTCCTTCTGCAATATATCTAAAATTTGTACATCTAAATCATCTAACACTTTAATAACAGATGACTCCATCAAAATTCCTCCTTTTTTCTTACCGATGATTATTCGAAAAAACATCTCATAACTTATATAAAACTGAATGTTTTTCTGCAAAATAGATTTCTAACGAAACATTTTATCGAGTTTTTACCATTATACAAAAGAATATATTAGACAATAAAGAAAAATGCTAAAATTATTTACAGTTCATTCTTATTTCAACAAAGGGGTTTTTAGCATGCCTTATTTTTACGTCTTTTTACTATTATTAACAAGCTTATTATGGGGAGGAAATTTCGTCGTTGGGAAATCACTCGTCGATCATGCATCTCCGATGACACTGACAAGTTTAAGATGGCTAATTGCGATCATTTGTTTATTACCAATGGTATGGTTTAAAGAGAAGAAAATCATTCCACCACGCTCTGCAATACTTCCGTTAATACTTATGGGAATTTCAGGAGTCGTTCTTTTTAACATTTTTCAATTTTTAGCACTAGAAAAAACATCCGCAACGAATGTAGGTCTTATTTCTACATTGAACGCTATTTCAATTGCATTATTTTCTGTGCTATTTCTAAAAGAAAAAGTAAATACACTTCAAATTCTTTCTATGATTCTTTCATTTTTCGGGGTTATGCTCGTCCTTTTAAAAGGAAATTTCGCTCTTTTATTTTCACTACATTTTAATAGCGGAGATTTATGGATGATTGCGGCTGTTTGTATTTGGGGAATCTATTCTGTTTGTAGTAAATGGGCTACAAAAACAACTACACCACTCATGGCAACATTATATTCTGGTATTTTCGGCGTTATTTTATTACTACCATTTAACATAGGAAGCTTCACTGTTTCCAATATTAATTCCTCTTTCATTACATCACTTTTATATACAGGACTCATTTCAACGGTACTTTGTATGGTGTTTTGGAATATTGGTGTACAGAAATTAGGCGCTACTACATCGGGGATTTTTCTAAATTTCAATCCAATTTTCACAGCTATTTTAGCATTTATTTTCCTTGGAGAAGAACTAACATGGATTCAAATTTTCGGGACAATTATCGTCGTTACAGGGTGCTATTTATTCTCTCATTTTAAAACTGTTTCTCCTCAGACGACTAGAGCTTTAGTACGAAAGCATTCTTAATGAAAAAGCATCGCCACCAGAGTGGCGATGTTTTTATTTACCTTTCATTTCTTTCACATACTGCTTTTCTTCTTCTGGCGATAAACGTTCTGTTGCCTTTCCGGTATCACCACCTTGAATTTCCCACAAAAAGTTATGATCCTCAACCGTTTGTGAAAAGTCTCCTTTCTCCCAACGCTCCAAAGTAGAAAGTAGCTTTGCTTTATATTTAAAATTTGTACTGCTTTCTACTGCGTTCTTCGCACTACGAATTTCCTTATTTGTCATTTCGATAAATCCCCATTTATCAGATGATTTCACTTTTTGATGTACCATCCTATGCATTGTAGAAATAATTTCATCCTCACTAAATTGTGGCTTCTCTTCCGCAACTTTCTTGTCCCGTTGGCTCATCACTTTTTGTGTTTTAAGACTCTTCTCCTCCTCCTCTATATAATTAAGAAGTTTAGTAACACCGAATACAGCTCCTACCGCAATTACAATCATTGTAATTGTCCCTATTATCCATTTTTTCATATTATGTACTCCCCATTCCCCCTAATAATTACATAAACAAATGGAATCGCCTGCACATAGTCGATTCCATTTGTTTCCTTATTTTATTTTAAGCCTTCATCGCTTCTCGTACAATGTAACTGTCCACATATTGCTTAAATTTCACGATTTTTCCATTTTCAAGTTGCCATACATGAACAAATTCCGCCTCAAATGATTTTCCCGTCTCTTTATAAACTCCTGAATAAACACCTTCAGCAATAATCACATCTTTTCCGTTTACTTCATGGTACGTATTTACACTCGCTTTATAATCATCCCATTCTGATCCTAAACGACTAAATACATTTTCCATTATAGCTTCTGTACCTATATACGTTCCGCCGTACGGAAAACCTGCTGCTTCTGTCCACTCTACTTTTTCAGAGAGAGCTTCCGCTAAATGTTTTGCATTTGAAGAAGATGGTCCTTCATATGTGCTTCGAACAATTTCTAAATTTGTTTTTTGCTTCATTATTTTTTCACCCCAAACGCGTTTGCCGCTAAAACAAGTCCAATTTCTAACGCTTTAACGTGCGGGAATCGTTCCTTTATTGCCGTTTGAATTTCTTCACTTGAAGGATTTCCTGCAAGAACTTCATCAAATGCAACTAAATATTTACGAGTATGTTTAATCGCGTCTGCTGTATTTGGTACGTCATAATCACGATGACCCGCTACAACAATTTCAGGATGAAGATTTTCAAGTTCACTTAATGTTTCTAACCATTTATGACGAGCTTCAGCATCTGTTTCTAACGTCCATACGAATGTATTGTTATAAACGATATCGCCTGTAACAACGGCTTTTAATGATGGAATCCATACATAACTATTATTCGGTGTATCACCTTGCAAACCACCTTTAATGATTAAATCATTTCCCTCTAAAATCAATTTCTCTTCTGTTAATTCCTCTGGAACAATTGGTTGATGAGGAACATTATGCCCAATAGATGGTTTCCACTGTTCCACTTTCTTCTCAAATGTGTTACGAATATCTTCAACAGTATTCCGTAATGCAACAATCTTCGCTTCTGGAAATGCTTCATGTAATACATTTAATCCAAAATAGTGATCTGGATGGAAATGAGTCACATAAATATGAGTTAAATTCTTTCCTGTTTCAATAATTTGAGCTGCTAAACGGTGCGCATCACTTAATAAAAATTGTGCATCGATAAGAATTGCATCTTTTTCTCCGTATACAATTGTGGATGTAACTTGAAATGCTTGCTCAGATCCTGTAAAAACCTCTAAATGTAATTTTGACATGTTATTTCCTCCACTTTTTATTTACTCTTTTATATTCCTTTATTCTTTAAGCTTTATTCTAGTTGTAACTATTTTAGTTACAACTAGAATAAAAAAATATATGAATCATTTTATTATTAATCGACTTGATGTAATCATTATAGTTACACCAAGTCGTCAAGTCAACACTTAAAAAATGAAATTTACTTCGTTTTCATTACTTTCTCTTTTAAGAAACGATCTACATATCCTTCTGCTTTTACAACGAATAAATACGCACCCATTGATAATAATGCAAGATCTAATTCATATCCCGGATTCTTTCCATCTCCTAATAAGCCTGCTGCTCCATTTACCTTTACGATAGCTCCAGCCAAAATAAGAGCGAATAACAATCCTACATACCTCACGCCTAAACCGATAATCAATAATATACCACCAACTAATTCAACTGTTGCTACGCCGTATGCAAGACCACCTGGTAAACCGATGCTTGTAAACCATCCTGCTACGTTATCTATACCTGATTGAAACTTTGCTAAACCGTGTGCAAAAAAAGTAACTCCTAATACGATACGAATAATTAAATTCCCAATATATTGATTCATTCTGAACTCCCCTTTTTTGTTTTGTTATGGTGAACATTTATTCACAAGACAAAACAATACGGTATTTCTTTTCATTCGTCAAATACTTTTTTAAAGAAACCAAAAAACATTATCCTTTTTGCAGATAATGTTTTTTATAAAATAGTGCTAATTCAAGCTTTCGCTCTATTACTTAGAAAAAAGTTGAAAATTTTTCCCAGCACCTATATAAGACAATAAAGACACATCTTCTTCCATCACCATTCCAACAACATTCACTTTCCTATCTTCAGGTAAATCATTTATAACTATTTGCATTTCACCAGCATATCTACCGTACAATTCATTATCAATTGTAATACTGCCTCGTTTTCTTGAAATTGTATTCATCGGTTGTAATGCAACTTTATTTTCTTCGCGCGATTCTACAGAACGAATTACATCACGAGCCGGATCTAACCTATTTGTATGCACTTGCGCTACCACTTTTAATACTTCACTTGCATTTATAAATGACTCATATCGCACTGGAATAATCCCACCACTCGCACTCGAGATTTCTTGTACACTCTCTAGGCTCCCGCTTATATCTCCAATTAGCACTTTATCAACATCGTACTCTTGCACAAGCTCTAAATATGCTTCAAGCGGGCGCATATAGCGGTGCTTTTCTAAAGTTGGTAAACCCTCAAATAAAGGACCTCGTTTTTCACCATCTCCTGAAATAAATGCCATCGTTTTTATTCCGCACTCATGTAAATATTTATTTTGTTTTTGCAAGAATGATTTGGCTAGTCCTGTTTCTGGACGCGGATAAAAATTATGCCACGCTTCTACTCGATCTACTCGTATATTTTCCGCAAGTAACTCTTTCCAAAATGATTCTGTAATCGTACTCGCGTTTAACGCTACCTTCATCTTATGAGATACACGTGCGATTTCTTTTGGCGTAATACCGTAATCCATTCGTAAACCAGTAATGCCAAATTCTAATAACTCTTCCACATTTTCATACGTCATCCCTAAATGGTTTAACGATTTTGGAGAGACATCAACCATTAATTCCATTTCATTTTCGAGAGCTTGCTTCCCAAGTATTTGAATTAACTCCTTATACGTATTCGGATCATCTTCTGGAATGTGAAGAGATGTAAAAATAGATGAAAATCCGTTTTCTTTCGCTAGTTTTAACCATGCTTCTTGTTTCTCTACGCGCTCTTTTGAAAGATAAATTGAAACTCCTATCATATGAATCTCTCCTTCTATTAATATAAAAAAAGAGAAAGGAATCCCTTTCTCTATATGTTTTCTGCCATTTCTTCTTTAAAGCCGAAGAAGTACGTAAAGATGAATCCGAACGTATATGCCACTACTAATCCAAGGAAATATAATAAATATTTATTATCAGCAATTAACGGAATTAATGATAATCCTGATACACCTATTCCGAGTGAAGCCGTTTTCATAACAGCTTGGAATGCTCCACCGACAGCCGCTCCTAAACAAGCAGTAATAAACGGTTTCCCAAGTGGCAATGTAACCCCGTATAATAGCGGTTCGCCAATTCCTAAAAATCCTACTGGTAATCCACCTTTAATCACATTACGAAGGCGTTTATTTTTTGTTTTCACATAAATCGCAATTGCTGCTCCTACTTGCCCAGCGCCAGCCATTGCGAGTACTGGTAATAAAGGCGTTACGTGCGTTTGATTAATAAATTCCATATGAATCGGTGTTAAACCGTGATGTAATCCGACCATTACGAGAGGTAAAAATGTTCCGGCAAGCACAGCTCCAGCAAATGCTCCGCCAACATTTAAAATTGCATTAATACCGCTTGTAATACCATCAGATAAGAATCCTGCTACTGGCTGAATCGCTAACATCGTTACTATACTTACAGCTAATACAGTAATGAGTGGTGTTACGATAATATCAACTGCATTTGGCACAGCTTTTCGCACTCGTCTCTCAACTACAACCATAAGCCATGCTGCAAAAATAACTGCAAATAATCCGCCCCGTCCGGGTACGAGCGCTTCACCAAATAATTTTACATTCGCCATCGCTGGGTTGAAAATTAAAATACCTGCAATTGCCCCAAGAACTGGTGTCCCGCCAAATTCTTTCGCTGTATTCCAACCGACTAAAATTCCTAAGAATGTAAAGATACCGCCGCCAATAAGTAGTAGCATTTGTAGCCACGTTGCATTCGGATCAGCACCTGCGTTTTTCGCAAAGTTAGCAACCCCATTTATAATTCCTGACGCAACAAGCCCCGGAATTAGCGGAATGAAAATACTTCCTATTTTTCTTAAAAAGTTTTTCACTGGTGTATTATTTTTCTTCTTAATCTCTGACTTCATCTCTTGCCCAAGATCTTCAAGGTGGTGATCTGCCACCTCACCAATTCGCAGTCCCGTTAAACCTTCCATCTCAGCTGCTACTTTATTTACTGTCCCTGGTCCAACAACAACTTGAAGCGTTTCATCTTCAATCACTCCCATAACACCTTCAACCTTTTTTAAAAGGTCCATATTCACTTTACTTTCATCATGAAGCGTTAATCGTAACCTCGTCATACAATGAGCAATGCCACGAATATTTTTTACTCCCCCAAGCTGCTCTGAAATTTCTTTGGCCATTCTCTCTTCTTTCTTCATAATAGAATCCCCCTCCCCAAAGTTTAAAGTGCTTTCTTCACAAATCCTTTCGCACCTTTTAATTTTTCTAGTGCTTCCCCATATTCACACTGTAGTAATATCATAACGATTGCAGCTTTCACATTTCGATCTGCTTTCTCATAACACTCTGTAGCTACTTCATAACTAGCGCCTGTCGCTTCAACAATAATTCGTTTTGAGCGTTCTACCAATTTTTCATTTGTAGATTGAACATCTACCATTAAGTTTTTATATACTTTCCCTACACCAATCATAGACGCTGTAGAAATCATATTGAGTACTAACTTTTGCGCTGTGCCAGCCTTCAACCGTGTTGAGCCTGTTAATATTTCTGCGCCTGTTTCCACTTCCACATTTAGTTTTGCATATTTACTTATTTCAGCATTTTTATTACAGGAAATACTAGCTGTACTTGCTCCCACGCTACTTGCATATTTCAATCCGCCAATTACATAGGGTGTTCTACCACTTGCTGCAATTCCAATAACCGTATCTTTCTCGTTTAATCCAATACTTTTTAAATCTTCTTTTGCTAACTCTTCACGATCTTCGGCACCTTCCACCGCCTTAGTAAACGCTTTCAATCCACCTGCTATAAGTCCTTGAACCATTTTATCATCTGTTCCAAATGTCGGGGGACATTCTACTGCGTCTAAAATGCCTAAACGGCCACTCGTACCAGCCCCAATATAAATTAAACGGCCTTCTTCTTCAAAAGACTTAGTAACAATTTGTACAACCTTTTCAATTTCTTCTATTTCATTTTCAACTGCTAACGCAACAGTTCGATCTTCTTCATTCATACTTTGTAACACTTCTTTTATACTCATCTCATCTAAATTCATCGTCTTCTCATTGCGATGTTCTGTAGATAAATTTTCTAACATATTGTCACCCTCTTTGAAATTATATTTCACACTTTTATTATAACTTCAAGAAACTAAAAATCAATAACTCTTTCTTATTTTATGAAATAAAATTTCACAACATGACATATTTGTGTCAAAGATAATAAAAAAGATGAGTCTCCCCATCTTTTCTTCTACTTCAATTTCCGTAACCGTAATGCTTCTTCTCTCGTCTCCATAAATTGATCTAATACTTTATTACCAATTCGATTGAAAGTAATCACATATAAAGCATCAATCATATTCAGTTGCGTCATTCTCGAAGCAATACTCGCAATGCGATGGTCTTGCTCTACATCTGGCATACAAAGGCGAATGTCTGCCGCTTTATATAACGGAGATGATTGGTCTAGCTTCGTTATCGCAATAACTGTAGCCCCTCGCTTCTTCGCATATTGCGCCATTTCAAGTACATCTTTCGTACGACCAGAAGTTGAAATCGCAACAAATATATCTCCCTCTTTTAAATTCGTGACGAGTGGCAACATCATATGAAAATCAGATAGCATCATTGCAGTAAATCCAAGCCTTGTAAATTTATAAGCCCCGTCCATCGCCGGAGTAGCTGAACCACCTACTCCGTAAAATATAATTTTATCCGCATTTACAATACGATCTGCAGCTTTCTCAAGTTCCTTTTTATCTATCGCAGTAACGCTCGCCTCAATTGCAGCTTTATTCACATATGTAACTTTATTAAACAAGTCGTACGGTCCATCTTCCGTATTCATCACTGAAAAATCATTAATATTATAATCAGCAATCGTTAATTCACGAACGAGCGCTATCTTAAATGCTTTAAAGCTTCCGATTCCAATCGATTTACAAAAGCGAACAACACTCGCCTCACTTGCACCTGCATTCGTTGACACTTCTTTCGTCGTTAAATTCGGAACAATCTCTGCATTCTCCATTATGTACATGGCAACCTTCTTTTCAGCTGGTGAAAATTGATCCATATTACTTTCAATTTTAAATAGTAGTGTTGAAGCTTTCACTATTTAACCTCCACTTCTTACGGTTGCGTATATTCTCTAATATCATTTGTATCATATAGATAAAAACCATCATTGCCAGGTGGATGGTGAACAATTACAGTTCGATCCCCTTTTTTATATGACGTTATTTCACCTTCAGATCGCTGTTTTTCCCATCCATGTATCCAAATTGCAAAGTCAGGTACAAAAGCAGTGTACTTATAGTCTTTCGGATTTTCGTCTTCTACATAGGAAGAAAAAATAGAAACTGGAAAATTTTTTACTTTTGACTCTTTCCATGCAGTAAATGGTATACATAGTGCAATAAGTATGATTACACCTATAACTTTCCCCTTTGTAATCTTCACACTTCCCTCTCCTTGTCATATCACATACATAGATTTTATCATAATTACAATCCATTCATGCTACATGACCACTGCATTTTGCAATAAAAAAAGAGCTTACCTACATCAGATAAGCCCTTCCTCTCTATACAAAATACTTCTTCAAAAGCGGCGGCGTAATAATTGTCGTCAATATAACAACAATGACAATCGCTGTGAAATTTTCTTTCGCTAACAAATTCGCCGCAAGTCCATTTGCTGCAATGATAAGCGCTACTTCCCCGCGCGACACCATTCCCGCACCAATACTAATAGAAGATTGTAAGTTAAACCCTGTTAATCTTGCTCCTAAACCTGATCCGATTAACTTTGTGAAAATTGCGATGAGCGTCATAATGATAATGAACCAAAGTTGGCTTCCGATACCTTGAAATGTAATTTCCATTCCAATACTTACGAAGAAAACCGGTACGAATATCGCGTAAGCAATCGGTTCAATTTTATGTTCCACTTCATGCTTATACTCTGTTTGCGAAATCGCAATTCCTGCTGCAAATGCCCCAATAATACCTGCGATTCCCATCATTTCACTGTAATACGAAAAAGAGAAACAAATAATAAGTGCAGCACTAATTAACGCTTCTGTTACGCGAAGTGGTACGAGCATTTTCATAATCCACGGAACAACTTTCCAAGCGATGAAAACAATACTTACAAAAAAGATGATTTTCTTTGCAATGACTAGCGTTACATTTACATCTTGTGTGCCTAAAAAACTCATGACAAACGCTAATAAAATAACGACAATTACATCATCAAATACAGCTGCACCTAAAATCGTCGTACTTTCTCTCGTATTCATTTTCCCTAAATCTCTTAGCGTTTGAACAGAAATACTAACCGATGTGGCACAAAGTAATAACCCTAAAAAGATCGCATGCGACTGTAACATTCCAAAAGCAAGCCCTGCTAAATACCCACCAAGGAATGGGAAAATAATTCCTCCCATCGCTACTGCGAATGCAGATTTTAAATTACGATTTAACTCTTCTAAATCAGTTTCGAGTCCTGCCATAAACATAAGTAGCAAAACACCGATTTCGCTAAGCTCATCAATAAGTTCTGAACTATTAATAATACCTAGCACAGCAGGACCGATAATAATACCAACGATTAATTTACCAAGTACAGAGGGCTGGCCGAGTCTTACGCTAATATCACCAGCTAATTTCGTACAAAGTAAAATGACGACAAGTTCAAAATAAAATAACATAACATCTTCTCCTACTTTATAAAGTGAAACTTTAATCAGTGGGGAATTTCCCCATCCTCACTGATTATTAGTTAAACCAATCGGGCATTTACGGGCAGTTAATGCGGGATAAAGTGAAACTTTAATGAGTGTTTTTGTCACTCTGTTAACCCTCGTCCATTCCTGCAAGTAGTTTCCCCTATTCATTCGAATATTATTTGTCACATTTTTATTTGACAAAATATTCTGAATTATAATAAAATTAATCCAGAAATTTCAAAAAACTACATACCATAACTGTACCTTTATTCACTTACGTACTCTTTTCCAATGGATTCACACTATTCGCAGTTATGGAGATGAAAAACGGGAGGAGAGTCCAAAGTGAAGTCATTATTACGAAAAAAAGCGCTTAGTACTGAATCACCACGACAGCTAGATAGAACATTAACGGCACTCGATTTAACATTTTTAGGAATCGGCGCCGTAATTGGGACAGGGATTTTTGTATTAACAGGTATCGTAGCGGCAAAACATTCTGGCCCTGGTATTATGTTATCATTCCTTATTGCTGCATTTACTTGTGCTTGTGTAGCCTTTTGTTATGCTGAATTCGCGTCTTCTATACCAGTCTCAGGCAGTGTTTACACTTATGCATACATGACTGTCGGAGAAGTTGTCGCCTTTATCGTTGGTTGGTGTTTAATGCTCGAATATTTACTTGCCGTCGCCGCAGTAGCTGTCGGTTGGTCTGGTTATTTACAATCTTTACTACAAGGATTTAACATCCATCTGCCCGCCATAATAGCCTCGGCCCCTGGTACAGGAAAAGGTGGTCTCATTGATTTACCAGCTGTTTGTATTTTACTTCTCATTACTGGGCTTTTAAGTTTTGGTATACGCGAAAGCGCACGCATTAATAATATTATGGTCCTTATAAAATTAGCAGTTATTATCGCCTTTATCGTAGCAGGTGCAAAATATGTAAAGCCTGAAAATTGGACACCGTTCATTCCATTCGGGTACGACGGTATTATTACCGGAGCTGCCACTGTCTTCTTCGCCTTTTTAGGTTTTGATGCAATCGCAACCGCGGCAGAAGAAACGAAAAAACCGCAGCGTGATTTACCAATTGGTATTATCGGTTCCCTTCTTATTTGTACAGTTTTATACATGATCGTATCTTTCGTTTTAACAGGCATGGTTCCTTATACGCAATTAGACGTTTCTGATCCAGTTGCATTTGCACTACATTTCGTTGGTGAAGATACTATTGCGGGGCTACTTGCAGTTGGTGCGATGACAGGAATGACAACCGTTCTTTTAGTCGTTATGTATGGACAAGTTCGTGTTTCTTATGCAATGAGCCGAGACGGCTTACTCCCAAAAGCTTTATCACGCGTAAATAAAAAAGTAAAAATCCCTTTATTAAACACATGGATTACTGGAGTATTTGCAGCTTTATTAGCAGGACTTTTAGACCTACATTTACTAGCGAATTTAGTAAACATCGGTACGTTAACAGCCTTCACATTCGTTTGCTTTGCTGTACTTATTTTACGGAAAACTCATCCTGATTTAAAACGAGGCTTCCGCACACCACTCGTACCTGTACTACCGGTTGTCGCTATTCTTTGTTGTTTATATTTAATGACTAATTTGTCCAAAACGACATGGATCAGCTTTTCATTTTGGCTTATAGTCGGTTTATGCGTATACTTCTTCTACTCTAGAAAACATAGTCATCTAGCTAATGAAAAAACAAATGATGAGACGAAAGAAGCATAACAAAATAGCTCGCCGGTAAAACGGCGAGCTATTTTCATGTTCTATTATGTTTTTTCGTTAACGTTTGTAAAATGATAAATATACCGATGCAAGTGAGTACATAACCTGCAACTTTTGCATACTTATCTCCCCTTACTTCGTCTCTTTCTTTTTCTTTCTCCACGCGTTTACACTATCAAAGAAAAAGTTAATAAATAGCGTTCCTAATCCCGCTAATAAAAATGTCATTAAAAATAGAATCCATATACTTTTATCTTTTAATAAATAATATCCTACAAGGAGCACAACGGCGATCCATACATATTCAAGAATTCTTTTTAGCTTTTTCTCTTCCAAATTATTCGCTCCCTTTTTCTATACTACTTTTAGTATAACAAAAAAAAAGCCTATCATGTGATATTATCCCCTTTAGGTAGACAGTGTGAAAAAGACCATGTAAACACATGGATGTTACACTATTACTTGGAGGGGATTTTTCATGGCAAAAAAAGGCACAACATTTCATACATACTCAGAAGAAGTAAAGTTATCAGCTGTTCAAAGTTATTTAAACGGAGAAGGAAGCTACGATATGATAACGGAGAAATATCAGATTAAAAGCTCTACACAACTTAAAAATTGGGTGAAAAAATATAAAGAATGTGGTGAAATTACAGATACTCGTGGGAAAAATAGTGGAATGAAAGGTATACCAAATCCTTTAAAAGGAAAACGCGTTCATTTTAACACCGTTGAAGAGGAACGTGACTACTATAAGGCTCAGGTTGAATATTTAAAAAAGCAGTATCCAAATCTGTAAATGGGGGCGTACTAAAATATAAAGAAAGATATCATATCATTGAATCACTAAAGAGAAAATATCCCGTTATATGGCTTACTAATTTTGCGAATGTACATCGCTCAAGTTACTATAAGTGGATTCATACAAAAAGTATGAAAAACATGCGACTAGAATCCGATAAACAATTAAAAAAGGTAATTCAATCTATTCACGTAAAGCACAAAGAATATGGTTATCCACGTATGAAAATCGCCTTACAAGAGGAGGGTTATTTTATAAATCACAAAAAGGTATATCGCTTAATGAGCGAGCTTAACATTCAGTCTATTATTCGGAAGAAGCGTCGCTTCTTTAAAGGGAATTACTCCAATACTTTTCCAAATGTTTTAAACCGTGAATTCAAAGATCGCCAACAAAATGAAGCGCTTGTTACAGACATTACCTACCTACGATTTCAAGAGGGATTCCGCTATCTTTCTGTCGTACAAGATATTTATAATAACGAAGTTGTTTCTTGGAAAATTTCCAAGCGTAATGATAATGAACTTGTATTAGATACAATTGAAATGTTGGCACAAAAAAGAGATGTGCGTGGAACCATTCTCCATTCAGATCAGGGATTCCAGTACACATCTCATGCCTACAACAAACGACTTTTAGATTTAGGTATCATTGGCAGCCACTCTCGCAAAGGAAACTGCCATGATAATGCCTGTATCGAGTCATTTTTCTCCCATTTTAAATCGGAGATGTTGTATTTGAATCATTTTAAAACAGAAGAAGATTTAATACAAGCAATTGAAGAATATATTTACTTTTATAACTATAAACGGTTCCAAAAACGACTCAACCATCGAGCTCCGATAGAATATCGAATCTCGATGGCTGCTTAGTCTTTTTAATACTGTCTACTTGACAGGGATAAGACCACATGATAAGCTTCTTTTTCTTATACCTTATTTGTTGATGCTTTTTTCAACCAGTGAAATAGCGTACTCTAACGTACGATTCATCGTTTCTACCTGTGCATCTTTTACTTTCACATCTTTTAATACAGCTTCTGCAACTGTAATTTTTTGACTCAATGATCTCACTGAACCGTCCGTTACATTTGCAGCTTGTGCTTTTTTCACTACTGCTTTTGCAGATTCAATATTCACTTGTAATTTTTCTTTCGGTGTTTTTGGCTGTTCTTCTGCTACCTTTGATTGGACAAATGTTTGGTTTGCTGTTTTTAATTCATTATACGTTTGAACAATTTGTTCTCCTGTACTCGCTATATTCTCAAACACTTTCTTTGCATTGTCATAGCTTCTTTGTAATTCGTTAAAAGCTGCTTGTGAATACTGACCTGGCTTTTCACCAAATTCATAAGTACCTGCCAATACTTCTTTCACTTTTCCGATTTCTTCATATAACGTATTTACTTGCTCTAATTTTGTACGAGTAGAAAACTCGTTATATGCCGCTACTACTTCTGAAGAACTTAATGCTTTACTATATAATTTTGCTAATGCAATTTGTCCATTTAACGGAATACCGCCATTTCCGTTGCTATCAGGATCTGCACCAAGTGCGAATGGTACGTTCGGGTGATATACTTTCCCTTGAGCCGGCTGACTATTTACTTTTTTACCATCTACATAAATTGCTACTTCACTGCCGTTATATGTTCCTGTTAAATGATACGTTTTGTTCGCTTCTAATTGAACACCCACACGTTTATAGCTTCCACCAATATGAGCCCATAATTCTACATAGCCACTTCCTGTAGACTCAAAACCAATTCCACCGCTCTCTGTATTTTGCAAAATACCTTGTCCACGAATTTCATTCATTGAAAATACAGTTTCTAACGTAAATGAATTTGCTACTTTTTCTTTTTGTGCTGCTGAAAATGGAAGGTATCCAAATGTATTTGCTTTTCCGTTTAACTTCATAACATTCTTTTTCAATGCTTTATCATATTCAATAGTCACATTGCCCTTAACATCACCTTTTGTACCAAATGATGAACTGTCTTTAAATGTACCATCTGCAAAGTTTACATCAAAAACATCTGCCTTTGGTACTTTCACATTCGGGTCAATATTATCTTTTTTCGTAGTAATTTCTGCCGTTAATGGTTGTACACTTTCATTGCCGAATGAATCAATCGCAACAACTTCAAGTGTATATGTTTTCCCGCCATCTAGTCCTGCAAGTGTAAATGTCAGTTCTTTCGGCACTGGATCTCGATAAAACTCTGAGAATGCTAATAGCTTATTTTTAATCTCACCTGTTTGTTTATCCTTTGCTTGCAAGCGATAAGAATGAACAAGAAGGTTGTCCAATGCTTGCGGGAATGTTACTGTTGCCGCATTTTCCGTTACATTTGATACAGCAAGCTTTGCATCCTTCGCAAAGTATGGCTTTTCTTTATCACGATCTTCTACATGCGTAAATGTTTCTTTCTTTGATGGCAACTGAATTTTCCATGGCTCGCCTGTCCAAGAATTTGTATGGAAATCACGGCGATTAATTGTTACCTCTTTGTCATCTACCTCTACCAATAAACCTTGGCTTAATGTACTAGCTCCTGGCGGGATATTCCCTTGTACTTTACCGCCTTCAACTTCCATATAGCTTACAGAAGATGTACCAACTGATGTAAAGTCTTTTTGATGAATCGATCTTGGATCATCTAATGGATAATGTGAATGACCTGAAAACGTAATGACTTGTGGATACTCTTTTAATACTGCATTAATTTTTGCACTATCTTTCGTTCCCCATTCTTGGCTACCGTATACTGTATCTTTTATATGTTGATGTAAAAATACGAAAATTGGTTTTTCCGGATCATCCTTTTGTGCTTTTGCCATTTCTTCTTTTAACCAATTGATTTGCTTGTCCGAATAATAGCCATGCGTTGTTCCATCCTCTGGTGACATAACAAGGAAGTGATACCCTTTTACCACATTATGATAATAAATAGATTTCATTCCTGTTTTTTCTAAGAAACGCTTCTGTGCTCCCTCTACAGATAAATTGTTCCAATAATCATGATTACCGAGAGAATTCATTCGTACTGCATCTTTATTTGCATTTTCATTATATACTTGCATGAAACGATCATATTGCTTTACTGAACCCGAATCAGTAAAATCACCTACAATGACAAACGCATCTTGCTTTGGTGCAAGCGTATTAAATTGCTCAATCGCTCTTTTCCAGCGGAACGTATCATCTGTTCCACTATCTTTAATATGCACATCACTTACAACTGGGAAAACGATTTTCTTCTCACTTGGTGCCTTTTCTTGCTTTTTCTCTTCCGCTTTAACCGACGTACTCCACGGTAATGATACAAATGCCAATACAAACACCATTAATAATCCAATAAGACCTTTTACTTTTCGTAAAGCAGTTCTTTCCACGTGAATCCTCCTCATAATAATTGATTCATTACAAGGGCTATTTTATCTTAAACATATTAATATCGTTTAAATAACAAATGAATTTTATTAGATTTTTGTAAATATACAGTTAATTAGGTGTTAAGTCCAACATTACTCGTACTATTGTATACAACCACCTTTTGTCTAAAAGAGTCTGATCATTCTTTTCCCATGTCTATTCACATATAATCTTTTCTATAACATTAATGATAAGTTAAGCTGTAAGCCTATTAGACAATCTTAATTTTAAAAATTTTCTTCTTTTCTTAACACATCGGCCATGCTTCTACATTTAATAGTAGTAAAAGACAACTTAAAAAGGAGGGGTTGTATTGAAGAACAAAAAAAATATTGGCTGTTTCGCTCCTTTATCTATCATTTGTCCAGACCCTTGTCCACCGCCCCCTCCTCCAAATCCAAGTTGTGAGCGAGTAACAAATGAATTTGCAGGGAATTTCCTCATAACTAACAACACCACTCCCTCTACCAAAGATGCACTACAATCAATGATACTGTGGCAAAGTGATGGGATACTGCTTATATCAGGTACTGTCTCGGTTTACAATAGTACTAGCAGCACTGAAGCAATTACAATTCAAATCATTGGAGCAGTAACCAATATTTTCACTGTGTTTCCTGGCAATACAATATCTTACACAGGTAAAGATTTAAAATCCGTTAGTATTATTAATATACAAAATAATCCTTCACTATATTTAGAAGGCAAGTACTGTTGCCAATTTACATGTTGCTTATAGAATACCAATTTTATTACTTCCTCAATTTAAAAAAAGCATACCATTTACGGTATGCTTTTTTTATGAAATTGGATAACGTACTGTAATACAAAACTCGCCTTGATTAACAGTTGTTCCTGTCGTAGTAATTCGGACAGTAGTAAAATATCGTACAGTGAAAGTACCACTACTTTGTGGTTGTACAGTAATTGTATCAACTACTGTAGCACCGACTAAAAAATCAACTGTAATGGGATTCGCGCCTACATCATATTTCACATAACCTGAACCATATACTTCTTGTGTAATATTATTCGTATATACAATTTGAGTACCAGCACCTGTAATAGACCAGTCTGTACATACTTGATCTTGCACAAGTGTTTTATTAGAACAACAAGACAAACCGGAACTTCTCATTCCCATTTCGATCCTCTCCTATTCTACTATGAAAGTGGATAACGTGTTGTAATACAAAATTCTCCCTGATACGTTCCACCAGGTGTTGCAGGTAACACAACTTGTATACTAGCAAAGCGGCGATACGTAAAAGCGATACTCGTTCCTGGGTTTAATGTTTGTGTATCAATTGTAGCCCCAGCAGAATCAAGCACTTCTACAGTAATTGGACCTGGACCAACATCATATTTAACAAAACCAGTACCAACTACATTTTGGTTAATATTATTTGTATAAAGAACATTATCAATTGCTGTTGCAACTACAGTAGCAGACCACGGACTACACACTTTATCTTGCACATAATTTTTATCTGGACAGCAAGTTAATGCTGACCCTGAGCACTCACAAGACATAGTTGTTTCCCCTCTCTCTTTTATATTCCCTATATGTGTATGTCCCTCAGAGTCTTTTGCCTGTACTATTCATCTATTTTCAAAAAATATGCAAATTCCATTACCAATGACTAGATAGATTCCGATCTGTTTCGTTTTTTCATAAATTTATAGATTAAAATACCACCTACAATAATAAGAACGACGGCTAATATCGGTAGCATATATTGTCCAACAACACCCGCTGCTTTTTCCCAATGCGGACCTAATTTCATTCCAAAATAAATATACAAAGTCGTTAACGGGAACATTGCTACAAATGTATATATGCTAAATTTCCATATGTTCATTTTCGCCATACCACATGGAACGGAAATAAGCGTTCGAACTCCCGGGATGAAGCGTCCTAAAAATGCTACAACCGGCCCATATTTCTCAAAGAAATCATCTGCTTTTTGAATTTGTTCTTCTTTAATAAAGAAGTATTTCCCGTATTTTATTAATAGAGGACGACCACCGTAATAACCTAGTGCGTATAACGTTAATGGTCCTGTCGTTCCCCCTAGTGTTCCAGCTAATACAGCTAGCCAAAAATTCATATCCCCCTCGTATACCCAATACCCAACAAGAGGTAAAACTACCTCTGCTGGAATAAATTCAAAAGTTAAAGCTAACACAACTCCAAAATAAGAAAACTGCTTTAAATACTCAATTATATCTAAAATAATTTGCTCCATACTTTTAGCCCCTATCCTACATTTACATTATGCTTTTCTTGCAATTGTACTGGCGCCATCTTTACAATTCGGTTCAAAATGAATAAAACAATTCCAATATCATCTAAAATACCGATAAACGGTAAGAAGTCTGGAATTAAATCGAGCGGCATCGCTACATAACCAACTAAAAAAGCAATAGATAAGATTTTCTTCTTTATGGAAACCTCTTTTGAAGTAAAAAAGTCAAATAGAAATGGAACAAAACGGCGGACATGAAATACAACTCTTAATCTACTAATAAGTTTTTTCATTTTCTAGCTCCTCTCTTTGTATACAAAAAGGACCCTACCAAATATGGTAAGGGTCCTAAAAAGACAATAAGGGGCCTTTACCATTGCTGGTAAAGGTCTCACTAACAACGAAACGTTGCCAATAAAGCCGAGGGTTTCTCCCTGTAATGACGACTTTACTGTAATAAGTTACTCCCCTTTAGATACACAATTTTATACAATCACATTAAGATATTTGGAGGGGCTTGTCAATATTTTTTTCATAATGAAACCTGTTCACATACTTCTATCACTGTTACAATTTGTCTGCTTAATCTTCCCTACAATCTATTTTTAAAGCGGATTACATTTAGGTATCTCTAACCCTGAGGATTGTGCTAACTTCAATAAATAGTAACACTCCTCCCTCGCCATATGATCCGCCATCCTGGCTGATAATGAACTTAATATTTGCTCAGACAACTCTAATTCTTCTACTTCTCGAAGGAAATGCGAGAATAACTTTAGCTCTAGTGAAACGTCTTTTGTAAACTTCTTCAAAGCTGGAAAATGTTTCAGTTCTGACCGTAAATAACCTGTCATTTCAACTGCTTTTAAATAAAATTGTTCAAAATGTTTAGCAAACAAATCACTTTTCTCCTTCAATCTTTTTTCCACAACATCTAATCCGCCTGAAATAGAACCAGCATGCCCTGCTGCATCCGTTAACCACGCGAGATGATAGTGTAGTTCATGAAAAACGGGCGGGACTTCTCCCCTCCCTAAGTATTCTAATACTGTTATATATTCCTCCACTTCATTTACCATATGATTAATAAAAGTCGGAGTAAAATGAATCACAATTTTACCTTCCAATTGCTTTTGTATAATATTTAATTTAAATGCTCGAATCTCCTCTGCAGCTTGTTCTGCATCTTTTGAAAATGCAATAAAATTTACAGTATGAATTTCATTTAAAAAGTTCGTGAATTTTTCTACAAAATAGGTGGCTTTCTGTATATCTTCTTTCTCCTGTGGAGCTAAAGCATCTAGTAAAAACTGAGCATGATCCCCAAGAACTTTGAGCCAAAATTTATGTTCAAACAGTGCGCTTTCTTCATACATTCTATCCACACTATCCCCCCTATTGTTACTCATGCCTCTGATGAAATTTGAAGCTTATAGCAATCTGGATCATAAAGAGTAATTACCACCCCATCCGCATGCTGTTCTTCCGCAAAAGATATTTTGTAAAACTGTAATTTTCTCTTTACTTTTTCCATATCAGAAATTGAAAAGGTTATTAATTCACACGAAGAATTAGCAACCTTCTCTCGCTCTCGTAAATTCCGATTTACCACAAAACAAATTCTCGTTAAACCAACGTCATACCAAACACCTGTTACATGTAGTTGAGGTCTCTCCTTGCTTGGTTTAAAGCCTAAAATCCCTTCATAAAAATACAATGTTTCCTTTAAATTTTTTGATTCTAATACGATGCATGTTGTAATGCCTTCCATCCTCAACTCCCCCTGTCTCTATTAGTTTTTTATATGAGTCATAAATGACAATTATGTACGAATACAATACATAGTAATGGATATTTCATTTATAAAGGAGGCGTGTAACATGGATAAATTCATGAAATCCTTCATACCTTATCATGGTCCAAACGATCCTTGTCCTCCAATTGGAAAGAAATATTACTCAACTCCCCCGCACTTATATATGGGTTTTCAACCAACTAATTTACCCCAATTCACACCAAAAGAAGCTTTAAGAAAAGGGACTTTATGGCCTGCCTTTTATGATTATTATGAAAATCCTTACAAAAAAGGACGGTGAATAAAGACGTGACACAAACATTGCCTGATGAATATTACAAATGGATTGAAGAACTTCAAGAATTAGACTTTGTATTAGTTGAACTTACTCTCTATTTAGATACGCATCCCGACGATACTGCAGCTATAAATCAATTCAACGATTTTTCTTATAAACGAAGAGTATTAAAACAAAAAATTGAAGAAAAATACGGACCACTTCAGCAGTTTGGAAATAGTTATTCTAACGCTCCCTGGGAATGGAGCAAAGGACCGTGGCCATGGCAAATATGAAGGAGAGAAACTATGTGGATTTATGAAAAAAAATTACAGTATCCTGTTAAGGTGAGTACTTGTAATCCAGCACTCGCAAGATTATTAGTTGAACAGTACGGTGGTGCGGACGGCGAACTAGCTGCTGCTCTGCGCTACTTAAATCAGCGTTATACTATTCCTGATAAAGTCGTTGGCTTACTAACCGATATTGGTACAGAAGAGTTCGCACATTTAGAAATGATTGCTACAATGATTTATAAATTAACAAAAGATGCAACACCTGAACAAATGAAAGCTGCCGGATTAGACGCGCATTATGCGAATCATGATAGCGCCTTGTTTTACCATAATGCAGGTGGTGTTCCTTTTACTGCCACTTACATTCAAGCGAAAGGAGATCCTATCGCAGATTTATACGAGGATATTGCAGCTGAAGAAAAAGCACGAGCGACTTATCAATGGCTAATTGATTTATCAGACGATCCCGATATAAATGATAGCTTACGCTTTTTACGCGAACGAGAAATTGTCCATTCTCAACGTTTCCGAGAGGCTGTAGAAATTTTAAAAGAAGAACGTGATAGGCAAATTTATTTTTAATACACATATCCTAGCGATATGTGTTTTTTTACGTTAAAAGTGAAATTCTTCCTGCATTAACATATAAATAGTATATTTATTCAATTTTACGCATTATTTTAAAATATTTTTAAAATTCCCTCTTGCTTTCTAGTCATCAGACCTTTAAAATAATAACAGTTAATCGACAAATTATTTGAATTTTCGACAAAAAAACGCTCATTAGGAGGCTTTTCTTTATATGCGTACAACTTTAAAACCAGCGCAAATACTTTCGATTAGTTTATTACTATTCGCAGTTTTCTTCGGTGCTGGTAATATGATTTTCCCGCCTCTTCTCGGTCTTTCTTCCGGAGAAAATATGTGGGTTTCCATTACAGGATTTATTATTACAGATGTCGGTTTATCTTTACTAGCTATCGTCGCTGTTGCCCTTGCTGGTGGTAGTTTTAATACTTTAGCGAGCCGTGTTCACCCAAAATTCGCAGCAGTATTCGCTATCATTATTTATCTTTCCATCGGCCCACTATTTGTTATTCCACGAACTGGAACTGTATCTTATGAAATTGGGATTGCACCACTTTTCCCAGATCAATGGTACTCTATGTTAGTTTTTAGTGCGATTTTCTTTATAGTCGTCTACTTCTTATCGTTAAATCCATCCAAATTAGTAGATCATATCGGAAAAATATTAACGCCAATTTTGCTTGGAATTATTGCAATTATGGCAACAAAGGCGATTCTTTCACCAGTATCGTTCGCAGAACCTGTTGGTGACTATAAAGAAATCCCATTTTTCAAAGGATTTCTCGAAGGCTTTTTAACATTAGATGCAATCGGAGCTCTCGTATTATCAACAATTGTTGTAAATGCAATTCGCCAAAACGGTATACAAGATAAGAAATCCATTGCGAAATATACAATTATTTGCGGAAGCATTGCGGCTCTTTTCTTAACAATTGTTTACTTCTTACTAGGTTATATCGGCGCTTCAAACGGAAACTTAGGACAATTTGAAAATGGCGGTCAACTATTAGCAACTGTTATGTATCAATTCTTTGGGACAAGCGGTAACATTTTATTAAGCATAGCGATTATAGCTGCTTGTTTAACGACTGCAATCGGTGTTGTAAGTGCATTCGCCAACTATTTCACAACAGTATTAACAAATGTTTCATATAAGAAGCTTGTACTATACGTTTGTATTTTTAGCTTCGTTATTTCAAACTTAGGATTAAGTTTATTAATCAAAATTACATTACCCGTATTAATTATTTTATACCCAATTACAATCATTTTAATTTTCGTATCATTTATCGATAAATATACGAAACGTAAACCTTCTGTCTATATCGGAGCGATGATCGCGGCATTCCTTATTAGCTGTATTCATGCACTTGATAATGTGGGAATGATTCCAAGTTTTATCGCTAATATCGTACACACAATTCCTTTTTATAACTTAGGAATCGGCTGGATCGTTCCAGCAATAATCGGTGGTATAATCGGATACTTTATTCCGCAAACAGAAGCTGAAGGTGAAGTTTCTACAAAATAAAAAAAGAAGCAAGCATTGATTATGCTTGCTTCTTCTTTATTTTCACATCGTATGTTTAAACGTAAACAACTCTTCTTTTGACTGCACAGCAGATTGTTCTTCTTCTACAACTTCCTTCTTCCTCTCTCCCCCTAATCGAACTTTCATCATCGCCTCTTCTATACTTTTTACAATCATATTTCCCGAAAAGATAGTAAGTCCAAAAAATGTAATTGGAACGAGAGGAATCCATGGATGCACTGTTAATGATCTAAAATAGACTCCTATTAAACCTGACCATTCATGTGTGTAAGAGTCTATTTCTTCTACCGGCCCTAAAAACTTAACAGTTCCTCCAAAAAACACTTCCAGTAACCCTAAGTGCAGTAGAATAGTAAGAGTCTGCGTAAACTGTTGAAGAAATACGAGTATAAACGTCATATAGAGATGTGGAAAAAGATGTTTTATAACAATATGTCTTCTCGATCCACCTAATATGCGCGCGGCATCAATAAATTCTTCCGTTTGTAATTTACGAACTTCCTTCGCAACATACAGTGCAATAACTGGCATCACAAGCATTACGAGTAATACCACTTGAAATGAAGCTCTTTCAAAAAAAGTTGTTGTCTCCTCTCCACTTCCAAATGTATTTGCAAAGTGAAGAAAAAAATACGCAATCATAACTGTTGGAATAACTGTGAAACTATCAAAAAAAGCCTCAATCTTTGAAAAGCCTCTTTTTACATACGTTCCGATTACAACACCGAAAAAAACACCTATTACCATTCTAAGTGCCGCAATTAAAATAGATATACCAATCGTCCATTTCGCCCCTTCAATGACTAAATGTAAAAGGTCGTATCCTTTCCGGTCTGTCCCAAGTAAAAATTGTAATGAAGGTGAAAACGGTGGTACTTCTGGATTTTCATCCGCATCATATTGCAACGTAACTTGTCTAATATGTCCATCATTCCATATCGTATTTCCGATGCTCAAAAGAACTAATATGAGAAGAAACCCAATGCTTATCCAAAATCTTTTATCGCGTTTTATATACGTCCACATATTATATTCTCTCCTTCATCGCAGCTGGAATGAGGTAATGAAACAATTTAAACAAAATAAAAATCGGAATATAAATAAGTAGCACACTAACGATGAAAACCTCCACCCTAATACCCTCGTACGATTTTAAAAACATGAAAATACCACCCGTATTAAAAATCCATTCTATAATATATAAATTAGATAACATAAAAAAGATATTTGTTTTCGCAAAGAAAAGTGTACTAAGCAACACATTTCGTAAAACATGACGATTTAAAATATGAATACGATTTAGCCCTTTCGCCTTAGCAAATAGTACATAATCTTTTTCTAGTTCATTTTCAAAACGAAGCACCAACATTTTTACGAACAGAATCGTAGTCGGTATACTCAAACAAAATATCGGTAATCCTCTAATCGACTCGCCTCCAATTGACGCAATTTGAAAAGGTAAAAAACCTGTTTGTTTAAAAAACCATACAACTAAAATTTGCGATACTAAAATAAGAAGAATGTCTGGAATAGATTCTAGAAAGATGAGAAATGATTTAATACGATGTTGTATACGCGGTGAACTACTCATAATTACATAAACAATACAAAATGCTACAAATAATGAAATGAAAAAAGCAGCCAAAAAAATAACAATCGTTTCTTTATAATGGACGAACAACTGCGGAAATAAAAATTCACCTCTCACATATTGCAAATTGGAAATATCCATTAAGTTCACAAACACTTCTTTTAAACTCTGTATGTACTTTGATGCATGCAGCTCAAATCCATAAAATAATTTCGGCAGTGCTCCTATACAAATAATGCCCAAAATCGAAATAATAAATTGAATTGTCACTTCCATCCCATTCAGAAAAACTTTTTTGACCACGTTTTCCCTTCTCTCTATATATAATTTACCCTCTAATTTTATTCTTAATTTTCTGAATTGTAAATATTTATAAAGAAAAATCACTAGGTTATGACCCTAGTGATTCTTTATGCGCATGCCCTTCTCTTTTCGCAAACGGTATATACAAAATGAAACACCCAATAAGCGCTGCGATTTCTAATGAAATAATATAGTAAGGATGCGGCCCTAACATATCGAGTAATGAAGCAGTTTCTGGCTTATGAGCTAAAAACATATAATTGCCACCCGTTTTATAATTAACAAATGAAACGATTGGAATTACTATGTTTAAAAATATCATCGTACGCTTAATCGATTGCAAGGTAGGTCTATATCCTTCCACCCACGTCATAAAGAGCGGTGCCCAAATGAGTAATACATGTGCAATGAAGAATTCTATAAAGCGAAAATGCGGAAAAGCGTATTGCACGTTCGGCGTTAAAATGGCTTGCGATGCACCGATAATTCCTGTAAAAAACACAATCTCATATATTCGATAGCTTTTCGTTACAATCATAATCGATGCTAACAATAAACTAATCGTACATAACTCAAATGGTAATGAAGTGCCTAGCTCAAAAATACCGGCTTTCCATTCCCACATATGAAGTCCAATCTCACTTCCTATAAATAGAAATGCAATCGCATATCGAACCGTTATATTCCACTCACTTTGACGCAATAAATCTTGGTATTGATACAGAAAAAATATCCCCACCAACATAATAAATAATATAATGACATGTTGCCTCGAGTACGGAATAAATGGTTTTAATGGATGCGCACTAAAATAAGCTTCCATCTTCCTTCCTCCTCTCCTTCATACAATATTATTATTAGAAAGAAACAACGAGTCAATTCATTTGCTTAAACTAGGACAACCTCCACCTTACATTTACATATTTATACCTTACAAAACTGTAAGGTTATTGTAAGCTAAAACGATTTGTCAGATTCTTCATCTCTTCTATACTTAATGTAGATACTAAAACGAACGAAAAGGTGATAAATAGATGAAGAAGAAAAATAAAGTGTTAATTACTAGTATAGTAGCGATCGGAATTGCAGCTGGATCATATTTTGCTTTAGCTGGCGGTAGTTCAGAAGTAGCAATGGCATATAGCGGTTATAAAATTACGGAAAAACAAATTGAAAATGCACAAAAATTTGGCGGCGAAGTTATTCCAAATGGTATTGAAACAATTTCATTCGATCCAACAAAAGGTACGTATGAATTAGCTGTTAAAAAAGGTGATGAAGTGAAAAAAGGTCAGCTTCTATTTAAATATAATGACCCTACTGCTAAACAAGGTGTAACAGAAGCAGAAATGCAAAAGAAAATTGCACAAAAAGAAGTGACATTATATCAAAAACAAATTGATGCAGCGAAACAAAAATTACAAAAAGATAAAAATGCAGGTCTTCCTCAGGAAGCATTAAAGGCATCGGAAGTCGAAGTGCAACAATTAGAATCACAACTTGAAATGAAAAAGTTTGAAGTAGAAAAAGCTGATGAAATGATTAAAGCAGCAAAAGAGAAAGTAAACACACTTTCTGTAACGAGTCCAACCGACGGTGTAATTGATGATATCGTAAAAACTGCTGATGAAAAAACAGGTATGAGTGGCATTACACTTCGTCACGCTGGTCAATTTAAAGTAAAAGGTCAACTTTCTGAATATGAACTTGCTAGTATGAAAGTTGGGCAAGAAGTAACTGTTTCATCAAAAACTGTCGCTGGTAAGACTTGGACAGGAAAAGTAACAGAAATCGGTTCTACACCATTAAAGAGCATGGACGAAAATAAAACTGTTTCTAATTATCAATTCACTGTCACATTAGATAATAGTGAAGAATTACAAAACGGCTTCCACGTTTACGTAACAAGTAAATCTGGCGAAGCAACTGGTACGATTGTTCCGAAAAGCAGCATTGTGAAAAAAGGTGACAAAAATGTTGTCTTCGTTGTAAAAGACGGTAAAGCGAAAGAACAAGCAGTTACTGTTGAATTCGAGACAGATAGCGAAGCAAAAGTTTCTGGAGTGAAAAAAGGAGAGGAAATTATCTCTAAACCTGAAAAAGACTTAAAAGACGGTATGGAGGTTGTCACTCAATGATTAACTTAAAAGGCATCACGAAATCTTTCCAAAATGGTGCAGAGTCCGTTCAAATATTACACGGAATTGATGTAAAACTAAACCAAGGAGAATTCACTTCTATTATGGGACCATCTGGTTCTGGTAAATCAACATTAATGAACATTATCGGTTGCTTAGATAAACCAACGACAGGTGCGTACGAACTAGCTGGTCAAAACATTTCAAACATGTCTGAAACAGAACTTGCACATGTTCGTAATAAAGAGATCGGATTCATATTCCAAAACTTTATGTTATTACCGAGACTTACAGCACTTCAAAATGTAGAACTACCTCTTATTTACGCTGGAGTCGATAAAAAAGAAAGACGTGAGCGCTCATTAGCAGCTTTAACAAAAGTCAGTTTAGCTGATCGTGCTACTCACTTACCAAATGAATTGTCAGGTGGACAAAAGCAGCGTGTCGCAGTCGCACGTGCAATCGTAAATAACCCGAAATTTCTCTTAGCAGATGAACCGACGGGTGCACTTGATACGAAAACAAGTACACAAATTATGGATCTCTTTTACGAATTAAACAAACAAGGCTCAACAATCATTATGATTACCCACGATCGTGAAATTGGGGAAGCGGCAGCACGTCAAATTGTAATTCGTGACGGAAATATCGTCCAAGATTGGAGAGGTTAATTTTGAACACGAGTGAAAATATACGCATGGCCCTTTCCTCTATCTTTGCTCATAAAATGCGTTCTATATTAACAATGCTAGGTATTATTATCGGTATTAGCGCCATTATTACTATCATTTCAATGGGTGATGGTACAAATGCAAAGTTTAAAAAAGAGTTAGGCCAAGGAAAAGATACTGAAGTAACGATTTACTACAACAACCCTGATTATGGAACTGATAGTGCCAAAATCACACCTGATATGCTAAAACGTCTTCAAACTGTACCAGGCGTTAAAGATGTTTATCCAGATGTAAGTATGAAAGTAAAAGCATCTTCTGGTTCAAAAGATGTCTCTCTTGATTTAAAAGGTGGAACAGGCGCCTTTATGACAGATTCGAAAATAAAATTAGTTCACGGTCGTGAATTAAACGACAGCGAATTAAACCAAGCAATTCCTGCTGTTATATTAAATGAAGAAGCTTTCAACAAATTATTTAGTGGTTGGGAATCAAATCTATACACAGATGTAAAAGGAAAGCCGTATAAAATAGTCGGTGTATACGAAACGAAAAACGAATTTGGAATGGCTATGCCTGAAGGTTATACATCTCTTGAAAACGCGCCTGTCATTTCAGGAGTAAATGAGTATGACTCTGTAAAATTAACAATGACCTCTCCAACAGAACGTAAAAGTGTAGAAAAACAAGCTGTTTCTGTTTTAAACGACATGAAAGCTCCTAAATTCGAGCACAAATTCGAAGCACAGGACTTAGGTGAATTTACGAAGCAATTAGACGAATCCATCGGTATGATGAAAATGGTATTCGGTGGCATTGCCGCTATCTCCTTACTTGTTGGTGGTATCGGTGTAATGAACATCATGCTTGTATCTGTAACAGAACGTACACGTGAGATCGGTATTCGTAAAGCACTTGGTGCAACGCGCGGTAAAGTATTAACACAATTCTTAATTGAATCTTGTATTTTAACAGGTCTCGGTGGTTTCATCGGATTCATGCTTGGTATTTTCTTCGCTTGGATCGTCTCAATCTTTGCCGGATGGCCACTCGTTATCTCAAAAGAACTTGGACTTCTTTCAGTAGGTATCTCAATGCTAATCGGTATTGCATTCGGTTTACTACCAGCAAACAAAGCTGCTAAACTTGATCCAATTGAATGTTTACGATATGAGTAAATAAAAAACGTAGGAGTTTACACTCCTACGTTTTTTATTTTGTTGAAGGCAAATGTAATTTCATCGACGTTTTGACAAAAATAAGAACCTCTAACTTCTATTATATAAAGTGAAACTATAATCAGTGGGGGTTTTGTTCATCCCCCACTGATTATTAGCCTTCACCAATCGGGCTTTTACGGGCAGTTAATCTCCAACCTAACTTCTTTGCTTCAGCCGAATTTTGAGGTGAGGGTTTTACTGCCCACAAATAGCGGGATAATTCTACTGCAACTCACGAACCAATTCATAACGATATCATCCCTTTAATTCATGTTTCTTCTATTATATATGTTTCATGTTGCGATTATCTTTTTATCATTTAAACTTTCATTTCTCACGAAAGCTATCAAGCAATCCTATTATTGCAAAAATAATATGTAAAAGAACAAATTCAAGGCGTAATTTTTTCCATTCTACAACTTATTTTGTAACAATTATATCTCTATTTCATTAAAATCACCCCTATATATACGACTTCACACACAAGAAGATTATATTTTCATAACTACATTACGATTCAAATAGTTAAATACCCCTTTTTTGTAACGTTACAGAAACATTCGAGTAACACTACTGATACATTATTAATCTATTAGTAATTAAAAAAGTATTGATTTTATGAATCGTATGTTCTAATCCCCTAAAAAACGCAAAGAAAACGCTATCAGGATATTAATGGGATTATTACAGAATATTAATGCCTCGTTACGAATGCTTTGTAGTTTTGTGTTTTCCGCAAATAAGAAAATAATGGTTGCTATAATGAGGTCAACGAAAACAAATGCAATGGAGGCTATTATGAAAAAATTTATGGGTATAGCAACAGCAGCGGTTTTTGGTCTTGGGATTTTCACAACATCTGCTAAAGCAGAAACAATCGTAACGACTGATGTACTAAATGTACGAGAAAACCCAACTACTGAATCACAAGTTGTCGGAAAGTTATTAGATGGATATAAAGTTAACGTTTTACATACAGAAAACGGATGGTCAAAAGTTAAATTAAATAGTGGTAAAGAGGCTTTCATAAGCGCTGACTACACAAAAGATACTTACTACGTAACAGCAAACGTATTAAACGTACGTGCTGGAGCGAATACAGATTCAGCGATTCTTGGTAAATTGAAAAAAGATGATGTAATCGAAACAACACACCAAGTACAAAATGATTGGATCCAATTTGAATATAACGGTCAAACAGCTTATGTACACATTCCTTACTTAACAGGAAAAGCACCAGTTAAAGTTCAGCCAGTAGTTAAAGCTGAAAAAGTAACTAACGTTCAAGATACAGCTAAAGTTCGTGAAGCAGTTAAAGCCGGGGAAGTAGCTGAAACTCAAGCAAAAGCTAAGGCTCAAGAAGCAACTAAAGCTCGTGAAGTAGCTGAAACTCAAGCAAAAGCTAAAGCTCAAGAAGCAACTAAAGCTCGTGAAGCAGCTGAAACTCAAGCAGAAGCTAAGGCTCAAGAAGCGGCTAAAGCTCGTGAAGCAGCTAAAGCTCAAGAAGCAACTGAAGCAGCTAAAGCTCAAGCAGAAGCTAAGGCTCAAGAAGCAGCTAAAGCTCGTGAAGCGGCTAAAGCTCAGGCAGAAGCTGAAGCTCAAGCAGAAGCTAAGGCTCAAGAAGCAGCTAAGGCTCGTGAAGCGGCTAAAGCTCAAGAAGCAGCTAAGGCTCAGGAAGCAGCTGAAGCTCGTGAAGCGGCTAAAGCTCAAGAGGCAGCTGAAGCTCGTGAAGCAGCTAAGGCTCAAGAGGCAGCTAAAGCTCGTGAAGCGGCTAAAGCTCAAAAACCAGCTACACAACAACCTGTTGCGAAAGAAACTGAAACAAGTGCACCATCTTCTTCTCGTGAATTAAGAGTTGTAGCAACAGCTTACACAGCAGATCCACTTGAAAATGGTTACAAAGCAGGAGACCAAGTAAAATCAGCTATGGGTCATAACTTAACAGCTAATCCAAACATGAAACTAATTGCAGTTGATCCAAGTGTCATTCCATTAGGTTCAAAAGTATGGGTTGAAGGTTACGGAGTAGCAATCGCTGGTGATACTGGTGGAGCTATTAAAGGAAATAAAATCGATGTTTTAATGCCAGATAAAGGTACATCAAGTAACTGGGGACGTAAAACAGTTACAGTGAAAATTTTAAACTAATTACTATATAAAAAAGAGTCAGTCTCAACGTTGAGACTGACTCTTTTTTTATGATTCTTACATTCTTTCTCCTTCTCCCCCGTCCGAGTTAAATCTATCCCTTTGAATTCTATATACGATAGACTACTATTTCAACAGAAAAAAGAGTATGCTATAGCATACTCTCTTACCTTCCCTATTCCACACAAGTAAACTGTGTCCAAGCTCCTACATAATCTAGTAAGAATAACTCTTCTTCTGCAATTGTACCGACAATATTTTTCCGTTCATCTATTGGCATTTCTTTCAGAATGATTTGTAGTTCACCTTTATACTTTCCGAATAGGTTATTACCAATTACAACTTGCCCTCTTTCCTGTCGTACACTTTCGCGCACTGGGAAGTCATAGTCTTTGTACTTTTTACGTACTTCTGTAGAACGTACCATATACTCTGTTATGTCACCGCGTCTTACGTGTAATTCTTGCAGTGTCGCTCTCTTCTCTACTTCAGTCGCTTCGTCTACAAATTGTACCTTTAGCTGTAACATGTAACGATTTAAGTTTCCTAGTTTCTCTAACTCTTCTTCACTCGCATAAGCATTTCCGATAATGACATCATCAATAAGCCCTGTTGCCCATAAATGTTTCGCTTGTACTTCAATTGGTAAGTTACGATGTTGTTCTAACGTACATAATCCGTCATTAATATCCCATGGACCGATGTCAGCTGCATGCGATGTAATAAAGGCTGCACTGCGAATACCATGCTTTTTGAAGCGTTCACTACAGCGAATGAAATAATCATACGGAAGACCAGTGAATTTTTGCGGATAAAAATTGTGACAACCAATTAAAGCTGATTTATTCGCTTGATGCGAAAGGATATTTTCTAAATAGGCAATATCATTACTTACATTCAGCTCAATTTTTAAACCATATGGATTATTCGTCATTTTCGCTTCTGTTAACCCGTCAAACCCTACATCTAAACGAATTCCATCCGCGCCTAGCTCTGCAAAGAACGATAGATCACTATAACTAACACCAAGTTGATCGAATACAGCTGGAGCTACATCTAAAATAACTTCCATATTGTTATCTTTTGCATGATTAATAATTTCTTTAAATTCAGCTACAATTTCTTCTTTCGGACGATTAACAGACAGTAAACAAGTGAATATTCTTGAAAAACCGTGGCGTGCCGCTGCCGAAATGTATGCCATATCTTGTTCTTTCGTTGAATGCTCTGGATAAAGTGAAATTCCTAATTTACGCTCCATGCTTTTGCATCTCCTTCACACGTTGTATTAATGCCATGCTCGTAAATCTATATTTTGCAGATAAACATGTTGCACATAAAATCGTTGGTACGATTATAAAGTACGGTGATTCTAAACTAAATGCCACATAAGCTCCCATTGAACATCCAATAAATAATATCGACACAAGTAGTAAAACTAATAGCGATTTACTTTGTACCCACTTTGAATAATGTGCAATACACTGCCCCGCCACGAATGTAATTAAGATGATAATTGCTCCGAGCATTCTGTTTTCTCCTCTCCTGCTAATTGTTGCTTCTCATACATTTTGAAGAATGGATAGTAAATAACGAATGAGATAACAAAGTTAACAAGTACAAGTACACCGGCCATAATTGTCCAGTCCGTACTAATAATCGCTGCAATTGGCGCTAACATCGTAAATGGCAGCTTCGCCATCATGAGCGGAATCACACCTGAAACAACTGCGAAATATGATACTGTCGTTGTAACTAGCGGTGTAATAACGAATGGAATAATTAAGATCGGGTTCATTACAATTGGTGCCCCGAAAATAATTGGCTCGTTAATATTGAATAATCCTGGTACGAATGATAATCTACCTAACTCTTTTAAGAACTTAGATTTAGAGAACATAAACATAATTACTAAAGCTAACGTTGAGCCTGATCCACCGATCCATACGAACCATTGAATAAATTGCTCTGTAAATAAGTTTGGTAACTGATGTGCATTTCCTGTAGCCGTGAACACTTCCATATTTTCAAGAATTGCTGAATCCCACATCGGACGGATGATTGGTCCTAAAATCGCTGGGCCATGTATACCGAACGACCAGAAGAACACGATTAAGAATACTGTTAATAAACCGCCGATTAAATTATTTCCTACTAATACTGATTTTAATGGTGCGATTAAATATGTGATTGTTGTGTTTACATCAAATTTCAAACCGTAACGAATACCCCAGAATAAAAGAATAACTACTAGAGTTGGAATTAATGCTGCAAACGAGTTTGCAACTGCTGGTGGTACACTATCTGGTAATTTAATCGAGATATTATGCTTAATCATAAAGTGATAAATTTCTACTGCAATTAATGCTGTAACAATTGCTCCAAATAAAGAAGTTGCACTTAATGTTCCTACTGAAATATATCTACCTGCATCAATAACACCTGGTACAGCTTTTGTTATTTGAATTGGTTCAACTGATGCTAGTAAAAAGGCGAGTACAGATAATAATCCTGCACTTAATTGATTGAGCTGATAAAAGTTCGCGAGTGAGGCCCCTACCCCAAATGCTGCGTATAAAGCCATTAAGCCTACTGTAAATCGGAATGGAATATCTAAAATATGACGAAACGGTGCAATCCACTCCATATATGCATCAATTGGTAAGTTTAAAAAGATAACGAAAAATGACCCGACAATCGTTAACGGTAATGTAGAAATAACTCCATTTCGAATTGCTAATAAATGTCGTTGCCCCGCAATCTTTTGCGTTGTTGGCATAATCTTCTGTTCCATAAAACTCATAAAACCATTCATCGATAACCCTCCCTATGTTCAATCTGACAAAAGTAAAAGTTATAACATTATAATGTTTATATTTAAAAAAATATAATTACGCTAAAACTAATTGTTCAGCTTGCTTAAGTACTTTCAAACCATCACACATACCATAATCTCGCTGCTCTATAATTGCAACTGGTATATCGTATGACTTTGCAAGAAACTCTACCGCTGGAAACAAATACTTCACCTGTGGTCCAATTAAAACAACATCAGCATTTTTCATTTCCAGTTTCACAAGTTCCGAATCAACTGCTTTAATTTTATAATCCTTCCCTTGTTTCTTTGCCTCTTCTTGCATTTTTCTTACAACCATACTCGTTGACATGCCTGCTGCACAACATAATAAAATGTACATATTACACTGTCACTTTCTCTTCCACTCGTTTATGAAGAGTAATAAATTCCTCAGCAAGTTCTTTCACTGTAATGGCATTCATTAAATGATCTTGTGCATGCACTAATAATAAACTTATCTCTGCATGATTGCCTCTTGCTTCTTCTTGAATTAAATCGGTTTGAATACGATGAGCGGATGATATTTCCTCACTAGCAAGTTCCATCTTTTCACTCGCATTCTGAAAATCTCCTTGTCTTGCAAAAGCAATTGCTTCAAGTGCCGCGCTTCTCGCGTTACCACCATGTAAAATTAACGCAAATGGAGTTTCCATATCAGTCATTTTAAATTCCTCCAAGCTATGTCTTTTCTATATTTTCATCTTATTATGAAAACGCATACAATTAAACATAAAAAACTTCCGTTATGTAACGGAAGTTTTAATATACTTTTTCATAATGATAGTAAGATTTCTTGAAAATCATCAACAGCTTGAGCCTGATGCAATTTTTCTATTATAGTTTGATTAGACATAATATCATATAAAAAATCATAAAGCTTTTGTAAGTCTTCATTATTATTGCGCTTCACACTAAATAAAATAATAACTTGTACTTTTTTATCTCCCCAGTCAATCGCCTTATCGAGTGTACAAAACATCAAAAATGTCGTATCGCTTAATAATTGCATCGGATGCGGAATTGCCACTAAGTTTCCAACCTCTGTAGGAGATGTGTTCTCTCTCTCCATAACAGAAGCATAAAAGTTTGCGGGTACATAGTTTTTCTCAGCAGCTTTCTCACATAAAAACTGAATAACCTCTTCTTTCGTAGAAGCACTACGATTTAAGAAGATCAAATCTTCCTTAATATATTGCTGCATACTATCATTCACATGTGTAAATAACTGCTTACCAATTGATTTAATCTCTTTATCATCAAATATTGAGTTTACCTTTATAACCGGAACAGGCAAACCACTCGGTATATGAATCGTACTAATAATACAATCTATTTTATCTTTATAAAGATCTTCCACTTTCAATTGATAGTATCCTGTAATACCTACAATCTCTAGTTTATCTCGGAAATGTGATAGAATTTTATATTTCAGTAGTTGTGCACTCCCTTGACCAGTTGCACAAACTAATAAACATCTTTTCTTTTGATTATTTTCCTGCAAGCGGCTCATCGCCCCGCCAAAGTGAATGGCAATATAACCAATCTCACTCTCTGGAATGGATTCACCCGTATATTCACCAATTATATCTCCAACGAGAACTGCAATTTCAAAAGCATATGGATAATTTTTTTTCACTTCTGCCAAAAGAGGATTCCTCGTATTTAACTTATATCTCAAACGATTTAATAACGTTTTTAAATGAACACCAAAACCAAATAATAATTCTTCATCATAATAAAAAGTAAGATTCCGTTCTTCCGCTACTTTGAAAAGAATATGCTGCATGAATGCATATACGTCTTTCCCTAATAACTCTTCCACATTTTCATAGCGATCTCTCGCTGTAACAGCAGTACTTAATAAATGCATCGTCACATATAAAATTTCTTCTTCTGGAAATTGAAGTTTTAGCTCTTCCCCTAAATTCCCTAAAATTTGTTTCGCAATTTTATATTCTTTCTTTATTATAAGTTCAGATTCCTCTACATGCAGTGCTTGAATGTAATGATCATCCCTGCATCTCTTTAAAGCAATCGCAATATGAATTGATAAATTATCAATTTCTATATCTGATAAATATATCGTTCCTCCCTCGATATACTTTAGTATAACTGAGCGGATGAGAGAAATATGGGGTAACGATAAATATGTGTCCGTCTGCTCATAGTTCTCATGAAACCGAGTATGGTCATAACGTGGCAAACCATATTGTGATAAACAAGAACGAATATTAAATTCTTCTCCTACAATACGTATACCATAATATGGTCTTTTTTCAATTTGTAACTCATAGCGACTACAAATATCCGTAACATCTTTCATAATTAAGTTTACAGTAGATTTACTCACATAAATCTCTTCCGCTAGCTGTGAAAGCTTCACATACCCATCTGTCGTTAAAATACGGTGTAAAATATAAGCTACTCTTTCTTCATAAGAAGTTGGAATCTTTTCTGTCTGTTTTTGAAATACATTTACGCAAAAATCTTCAAACTTCTTAGTTTGTATAATTTCTAGTTCGTACCCATTCCCTCTTTGTGATTCAATTTTCGCTCCGTGTTCTTCCAATATATCATTTAATAATTTTATATCCTTTTGAATCGTCTTCGTTGATACGTGTAAACGGCTCGCTAAAAAAGCTCGATTTAACATCGATTTCTCTTCTAAAAACTCCTCTAAAATGGAAATTAATCGCTGATGCACTTTTGTCATAGCTCTTCCTCTCGCTCTTTATATAAAAGGGAAAAAGCCACTGAAATCAGTAGTTTTTTCCCTTTTATCCCGCGTTCATTATTTCTTTAGCGTAAATCCAAACTTATCCCAAGCTTGTAAATAATCTAATAAGAAGATTTCTTCCTCTATAATTCGGCCAACTACATTTGTTTTTCCTGTATTCACCATATCTTTTAAAGCAATTTGCAATTCACCTTTATATTGGCCATATTGCTCATTATCAATTAAAAGATCGCCACGCTTAATTTCACGCGTATTATGCGGTTTAAACTCTTCTTTTTTATATTTCACACGACTTTGTGTAGAACGAATCATATATTCAGATACATCCCCGCGATAAAAATGAGGTTCTTCTAATACGATAATTCTTTCTAAATCTGTTGTTGTATCGTATAGTTCTATATCAAATGTTTGTTTCTCTTTATTTAACGCACCTAGTGCTTGTAATTCTTCTTCTGAAGCATAAGCATTCGCAATAATAACATCATCAATTAATTCTGTTGCAAACAAATGCTTCGCCTGTGTTGTCATCGGTAATTCGCGATGCTGCTCTAACGTACATAACCCTTCTGTTACTGGCCAAGGTCCATATGTTGCATCGAATGATGAAATAAAAGCAGCTGTTCTCATACCGTAATCTTTAAATTGTTTCGAGCATTTAATGAAATGATCGTATGATAATCCTGAATAACGATGCGGATAGAAATTATGACAGCCAATTAAATTTTCACGATTTGGTCTATGACTCATAATGTTATCTACATACTTCGTACCGTTACTCATATTAATCTCAATTTTTAAACCGTATGGATTGTACGTCATAATCGATTCTTCTAAACCAGAGAATCCAACATCTAAACGGATACCGTACGCTCCTAACTCATGGAAGAACGATAAATCATTATATGAAATACCTAATTGTGTAAAGACAGACGGACTAATATCAACTAATACTTGGAACCCTAATGCATTTGCATGAGAGATCGTTTCTTTAAACTCTTCTATAATTTTCTCTTTTTCGCCATCTACAGATAATAAACATGTGAATACACGTGTAAATCCGTATTTACTCGCTAATGTTACATACTCTTTATCTTTCTCTACTGTCGAATGTTCTGGATAAATAGAAATACCTAATCGTCTCATATGTACACGCCTCTTTCTTCATCATATTGTAAACCTTTTCAAATATATGTAGCGAAAAAGTATGTATCCCCTTTTCTTCCACTACAATTTGAATCCGCTTTCTTTAAAGAAAAAACAATTTCTATCATTCATAACAACTACTAGTCTATACATCTATACTTTACATCTTTTTTTCATAGTTGTGTAGCTTTTACACAAATTTGTCAGTTTTTTTGCCTCGAAAATTGTTATACGTTTTCAAGGCACCTTCCTTGACTGTTACGTTGACCAATACATATACTCGAAAGAATAGAGAAAACTTTTATATAGGGGATGAATATATGGGAGAGGCAGTACTCGTAAAACGAGAACCGTTATGGACAAAAGAGTTTATTGCGCTAATTCTAGCAAACTTATGTATGTTTTTAGGATTTCAAATGTTAATTCCAACTTTACCTGTTTATGTGAAAGAAATTGGGGGCACAAGTTCAAATATCGGATTCGTTGTCGGCATGTTTACCGTTGCAGCACTTTTTATTAGGCCGCTAACTGGAAATGCCTTGCAGAAATTCAACAAAAAAATCATTTTAATGATCGGTACCGCTATTTGTTTACTCGCTATGGGCAGTTATCTTTTCGCTTCAACCGTTTTCCTATTGCTTGCCGTTCGAATTTTACACGGAGCTGGTTTTGGTATTACAACGACTACATACGGAACTGTCGTTTCAGATTTAATTCCGCAAGCTCGCCGCGGTGAAGGCATGGGGTATTTCGGTCTTTCTGGAACTATCGCCATGGCGCTCGGTCCGCTTATCGGACTTTGGCTTATGCAAGCATATAACTTCACGATTCTTTTTTTATGTGCACTTTCATGCACAATAGTTTCATTAATATTAACGAAACTACTTCAAATCAAAAAATCGCCGCAACCACCACAGCAAACATCTGGTACCTTTCTCGATGGATTTATTGAGCGTAAAGCTTTACTTCCTTCATTATTAATATTATGTATTACATTAATGTACGGGGGAATTGGGAGCTTTATCACATTATTTGCTACGGAAGTCGGGATTGCTGATATCAGTCTCTTCTTTTTATTTAACGCACTTGCAATCGCTGTAACTCGCCCGTTTTCTGGAAGATTATATGATACGAAAGGCCATACATTCGTCATCATTCCAGGAGTTATTATTACGTTTACAGGTATTATCTTGCTGTCGTATACAACTACAATTCCGAGTTTAATTATTGCCGCAGCGTGCTACGGCAGTGGTTTCGGAGCAATTCAACCGGCACTACAAGCATGGATGATTGACCGAGTAGCACCGCACCGGAGAGGAGTAGCAACAGCAACATTCTTCTCAGCATTTGATCTTGGAATTGGTGCTGGAGCGATTATTTTTGGATTCATTGCACACTTTACCAACTATGCAACTGTATATCGATATTCCTCTCTATTACTTATCGCTTTTCTTTTCATTTACATCACAAGCTTACGGAAGCAAAAACAGGGGGATAAAACAAAAGAAAAAGCCGTTGGGTAATGCTAATTGGTTCTTTTTCGAAGTACTTAGACCAAAAAATCATGTATACACATTTGTAAAAAGCAGTGGATTCCTAAAAAAATCACACTGCTTTTTGCATTGTATTGAAGAGTGAACCGCTGTTCTATTTATTCATGTTGTTCGTATGATATTAATATATAGAACGAATTGGAGGAAATATTAATGAAAGCAATAGTGTACACAAAATACGGTCTCCCCGACGTTCTTCAACTGAAAGAGATAGAAAAACCTGCTCCTAAGGACAATGAAATACTAGTAAAAATAAAAGCGACAACCGTAACAGCAGGAGATATTCGCTCACGAAGTTTTACGGTCCCCTCTTCTGTTTGGCTACCCGCTCGAATCGCACTTGGCTTTAAGCAACCAAAAAAACAAATACTTGGAATGGAATTAGCTGGTGAAGTTGAATTGGTAGGAAAAGACGTCACACGATTTAAAAAAGGAGACCAAGTTTTTGCAGCTACCCAAGTAAATTTTGGTTCTTATGCTGAGTATATTTGTCTACCTGAAGATGGAGCAGTGTGCATGAAGCCCTCCAATATATCCTATGAAGAAGCCGCAGCCATCCCAATTGGAGCACGTACAGCTTTGTTTTTCCTTAGGAAAGCTAACGTTCAAAGCGGTCAAAACATTCTTATTTACGGAGCTTCTGGAAGTGTCGGAAGTTATGCAGTACAAATTTCCAAGTATTTCGGCGCAACAGTTACAGGTGTGTGCAGTAGCTCCAATTTAGAATTGGTCAAATCTCTAGGAGCTGACGAAGTAATTGATTACACCACAAAAAATTTTTCTACTACAGACGAAACTTATGATGTTATCTTTGAAGCGGTAAACAGGAGCTCCTTTTCAGAGTGTATTAAAATGTTAAAAGAAGATGGTACCTATATAAATATCGTTGAACCGTTACCAAGTGCTCAAATGTTCTGGACTAAATTGACAAGTCGCGTGAAACTCATATTAAGTCAAAACGCACCTGAAACTTCCGAAGCATTAAATTTCCTTAAAGAACTTGTTGAGGACGGTAAAATAAAAGTGGTCATTGATAGGCAATACACTTTTGAGGAAATTATTGAAGCTCACATATATGTTGAAAAAGGACATAAGAAGGGAAATGTCGTCATCACTATGGAGCATAATGACGATTCTAAATAAAGAAAAAACACTTTGCATAATTGTTAAAATGCAAAGCACCGAAAGTTTTTAACATAAAAAGGCAGAGCAAATTCATATGCGAATTGCTCTTTTTTATTGTTGCGAGCATCTCAAAAGAAAACAGTTTAAAATAATTTAATCGTTTTTTACTTTCATTAAATAAATCCATTTCAAACCTCCCCCGTTTCCCTACATATTTTTCTAACTTTAATCAAAAAATATGCAAAGAACCATTATTATAAATAAGGTGACACTTTACTTAGCGCATCCAATTTGGATAGTTTACCTCTCCTATTTTTACTATCCGCAAATAGTGTGATGAATGTGACTTCTTTACAAACCGATCAGATATATCATCTAAAAAACCAATTAAATCCAGGTGTTTCTTTAAAGATTTGTAAACTTTTTATCCCTTTGTAAATTTAGTGTAAATTTTACTGATAAACCGTTTACAGTGCCTCAAGGTTTAGTTAATAATTACATCGTACATGAAATTTAAGGAGTGGAATGCGTGGAATACAATATTCAAGATATGATTTTCCAGTTCATTGGTGGATTAGGTATTTTCTTATTCGGGATTAAATACATGGGCGATGGACTGCAACAAGCAGCTGGAGATCGTCTTCGCGATATTCTAGATCGTTTTACAACAAACCCTCTTATGGGTGTACTAGCAGGTATGTTAGTTACAGTATTAATTCAATCAAGTTCAGGAACAACCGCTTTAACAGTCGGACTTGTAAGTGCCGGATTTATGACATTAAGACAAGCAATTGGTGTTATTATGGGTGCGAACATCGGTACGACAGTTACTGCATTCATTATCGGGATTAAAATCGGAGAATACGCTCTCCCAATTATGGCAGTTGGAGCAATCTTACTATTCTTCTTTAAAAATAAAAAAGTACATTCTGTAGGTCAAGTTGTATTCGGTTTTGGTATGTTATTCTTCGGTTTAGAATTAATGAGCGCAGGTATGAAACCTCTTCGTTCTTTAGAGTCATTCCAAGAGTTAATGGTTAGCATGAGTGATAATCCAATTTTAGGAATTGTTGTTGGTACAGTCTTCACTTTAATTGTACAAAGTTCAAGTGCGACAATCGGTATTTTGCAAGAACTATTCGGTCAAGGTGCAATCGATTTGCAAGCTGCTCTTCCTGTATTGTTCGGTGATAACATCGGTACGACAATTACAGCCGTATTAGCAGCAATCGGTACTTCAATTGCAGCAAGACGTGCAGCATTAGTTCACGTTATCTTTAATATTATCGGTACCATTATCTTTACGATTATATTAATACCATTTACAAGTTTAATTCAATATTTCCAAACGTCATTAAACTTAAATCCAGAAATGACAATTGCATTTGCACACGGGACGTTTAACGTAACGAATACAATCATTCAGTTCCCATTCATTGCAGTATTAGCCTGGATTGTAACAAAAATTATTCGTGGTGAAGATGCATCTATTAACTTCAAACCGCAACATTTAAATCCAATCTTTATTGAGCAATCTCCAGCTATCGCTTTAACAGAAGCTCAAAAAGAAATCATTCGTATGGCTGAGTTTTCATTACATGGATTAAAAGAAGCAAACCAATTTTTAAATACACAAGATAAAAAACATGCTGACATGGCTACTCAATTAGAAGGAGCTATTAACAATTTAGATAAAAAAATTATTGAGTATTTAGTTTTACTATCAGAAAAACCACTTTCACCAACAGACTCTGAGAAACATTCTGTTTTAGCAGGTGTTGTTGGAGATATTGAACGTGTCGGTGATCATGTAGAAAACCTTGTAGAACTTGTAGATTTCCAAATTTCAAACCGCGTTTCACTATCAGATGAAGCACTAGCTGAATTAAATGAAATGCTTGAATTAACAATTTCAACATTACAAGATGCAATCAATGCTTTAACAAACTTTGACACTGAACTAGCTCAAACTGTTATTGCAAAAGAACGTAAAATTGACCAAATGGAACGTGTTCTACGTAAACGTCACGTATTACGTCTGAACGAACGTAGCTGTTCAGGTGATGCAAGCATCATCTACGTTGATATGGTAAGTAACTTAGAGCGTATCGGTGATCACGCTGTAAATATCGCTGATGGTGTTTTAGGTGAACAAGGAAAAGTAAATTTAAAACAATCATTATAATAGGAAAGAGACGCTAATTTAAGCGTCTCTTTTTTCATTTCATCTTTACAACCGTTCTTCCTTTTAACTTTCCTTGCAGTATAAGTGTAAACTTCTCATCTAATTCTTTTAATGTACATTCTTCTGTATAAGATAATAGCTCTGAATTTTTCCACTCACCTGCTAGCAATGCCCACACGTCTCTTCTCACATCTACTGGACATTGAACTGAATCTATTCCTAAAAGGCTAATCCCTCGTAATATGAATGGGTATACAGTTGTATTTAATTCATGCCCTGCTACGTTACCACACGTTGTTACACAGCCTCCATACTTAACTACCTTTAAAGAACTTTCTAACATGCTTCCGCCTACGGTATCGACAACCCCAGCGTATATTCCTTTAAGCATCGGTCTTCCTGATTCATCACTCAACTCCGCGCGATGAATCATCTTTTTTGCACCTAAACGTAGCAGCATCTGTTCCTCTTCCATTTTCCCAGTCGATCCTACTACGTTATATCCTAGCTTCGCTAAAATGCTAACTGCTACACTGCCTACTCCGCCCGTAGCACCCGTTACTAAAACATCTCCCATACTAGGCATAATTCCCGCTCTAATAAGCTTATATACCGATAGGGCAGCTGTAAAACCTGCTGTCCCGTACATCATACTTTCCTTCAAAGACATTTCTTTCGGTAAAGGAACAACCCAAGATGATGGCACGCGAATATATTCTCCGAAACCACCAGAAGTATTCATACCTAAATCATATCCAGTTACAATAACTTGATCGCCTTCCTGAAAGGCGGTATTCCCACTACTAACAACCTCTCCCGCTGCATCGATGCCTGGTGTATGAGGATATGTTCTCGTTACACCTTTATTACCAGTAGCTGAAAGGGCATCTTTATAATTTAATGAAGAATAATAAACACGTATTAATACGTCTCCTTCAGGTAAACTATTGACTTCTCTCTCAACAAGCTTTCTTTCAAATTGATTATTTTCTTTTTCGTTCACGACAATTGCTCGGAATGATGTATGATTCATTATGCTCTCTCCTTCATCCGTAAAATCTTTCTTTATTATATAAGAAGTACATATACAGCTAATCACATCTTCTTGGCTATATTTCAACAAATCTTACTTCTCTATCACTTTCTCACATTACATATTTTCATTTCTACTAAAACACATTATACTTGTTCTACATCTTAAAAATAAAATATAGAAAATCTGACTTTTTATAAATAAATTGAATTTTTACGAAATGTAAATGATTTGTAATGTTTTTTTTCGCTAAATTTCATTATAATAAGTGGATATGAGTGTCGTATTTCAATTCAAATGAAGGAGTACAAGAAATGGAGCAAAACCCATCTTTGCAAGAAAATACACGCAATAAACCGAAAAAAGGTAAGAAAAAAACAAAAATTATTATAAGCGTTATTCTATTAGTTTTAATAATAGGTGGCGGTTATACATGGTTTTTAGTAAATAAAGCATCTTCTGCTGTTCGAAACGCCGCTCACGATTTAGCACGCGGTGATAAGTCTGATTTACGTGCTAAAGCTGTAAAACCTATTACAAATAACGTCTCTGTCTTAATAATGGGCGTTGATGAAAGCGATGTCCGCGGAAAAGAATATGGTGAAGCTATAAGAACGGATGCACTATTACTTGCAACGTTTAATAAAGATAGCAAAACTGTAAAACTATTAAGTATTCCACGAGACACATATACTTATATTCCAGTAGAAAAGAAAAAAGATAAAATTACACACGCTCATGCATTTGGTTCTACTAAAAACGGAAAAGATGGTGGACCACAAGCTAGTATTGATGCAGTTGAAAAATTAATGAATGTTCCCGTCGATTACTTTGTAAAATTCAACTTTAAATCATTCATGAAAATCGTTGATGATTTAGGCGGCATTGAAGTTGACGTACCAGTTGAGTTTACTGAACAAGATAGTAATGATAACGCCGAAGCAATTCACTTAAAAAAAGGTGTTCAAAAGTTAAATAGTGAAGAAGCTCTTGCTCTTGCTAGAACACGACACGTTGATAGTGATGCGATGCGTGGTCAACGTCAGCAACTCGTTATTGAAGCCATTTTAAAGAAACTAACAAGCGTTGGATCCGTAACAAAAGTTGGTAACATAATTGATGATATTAACGGACAATTCGTTACAAACTTAACATTCGATGACATGCTTTCATTCTATAAATATGGATCGGATTCGGAAATTGAGAAATTACAACTTCAAGGTGAAGATTGTTACATGGCAAAAGGTGATGATACATGTAGTAAGTCAGCTGGTGGTGGTCGAACTTACTATTACAATCCAGATAAAAAAGAATTAGCTAATGTTACAAACGAACTTCGTAGTCACCTTGGACTACCTGCCTATACAAAATCTGATTCTGATTCGAAAAAAACAACCTCAGAGAAAACAAAAGAATCTAAGTCTGAAAATACGAGTGAACGCGAATCAAGTAACGATGAAACTCAAAATAAGAATAACAGTGAAGATACAGAAACATCGTCTAATGACAATGAATAAAGTGAAGCAGTGCTCTATGGAGGTAGAGCACTGCTTCTTTTTAATGCTTTCAAAATAAAAAATCAGAACTTTCCAACTATCTTTTTTAATATTTTTAAATTATAATAAATAATAGTAATCTATTCCAATTATCAGGGGGCCCACGCATATGAAAGCTGCAGTAAAACATAACATTTCAGATTTTAAAGAGTACTTAAAATCAAACGATATATACATGGAAGAAAATATAGATGAAAATGATGGTTCGGTACATTTTTCAGTAGGATTAGAAACAGAAGCTGGCGCAAAAATTCAACTTATCGCTGCTTTCCAAAGCGAACATCCTGCTGTGGATATATACTGCTTCAATGTTGCTCTTGTACCTGATTCAACATCAACAAATGATATTTTACATGTCATCAATGAATTAAACACATCTTATCGATTTGCAAAATTCACGCTAAACAAACAAAATGCAATTGATATTTCAACATCTCTTGCATTCTCAGAACCAAACTTTAATCCCGCACTTGTCTTTGAACATACGAGAATGCTATATAAACTGGCAAACGATGAATATAAGAACTTAATGAAAGTTATTTGGGCGTAAATAAAAAGATGGTGCTACAAGAGCACCATCTTTTTATTTCGATATCATATCAACCCACATCTTTATCGCAGTTCCTACAATTAAAGTAGACAATACGTATTGCAAAACTTTTTGATTCACTCTCTTCCCTACTCTCACTCCAAGAGGAGCGGCAAATAAACTTGCTATCGCAACGATAAGAGCCGGAATAACAACTATTTGTCCAGTAATCACTTTCCCCGTCGTAATCCCTACCGAGGAAATAAACGTAATAGCGATAGATGTTTCTATTGTTGTACGTATCGGTAGTTTTAAAACAACTAGCATAATCGGTACTAAAAGAAATGCACCACCAGCCCCAATAATGCCGGAAACACTTCCTACAATAAACGCTAGCAAACTAGCGAGCCACTTATTGTACGTAATTCCTTCTGTCCCCTTACGATTGCTTCGCTTCGGTATAAACATCATAATAGCCGCAATAGTAGCTAGTAATGTGTAAACAACGTTTACAGCATGCTCATTTAATAGATTCGCACTAAAGCTACCTACAAAGCTTCCTATTAATATACTAGCTCCCATATACACAACTAAAGTTTTATCCATATCGTTACTTTTCCTGTACGCCCACGCGCCTGCAAAAGTTGCAAAGAATACTTGAATCGCTGTAATACCGCTCACTTCATGTGATGTATATCCAGCAAATCCTAGCAATACTGGAATGTATAAGATCATCGGATAATTAATAATTGCACCGCCAATACCAACCATTCCTGAAATAAACGAGCCTATAAACCCAATAATAAAAAGTAGTACTGTTAAACTCATATTGTATCCCCTGCCTTCTAAAAAGAAGGTGATTTAAATAAATAAATTCACATTCCCATCCGAAGCATCTGCTAAATATGCACCTACTCCTGCAAACTCTACCCCTTCCATAATCTCTTCCTCTTTTAACCCTAATAAATCTACTGTCATTTGACAAGCTACAAGTTTAACTCCCTGTTCTTTCGCCAAATCAATTAAATCTGGTAAAGGCATCGCATTATGTTTTTTCATAATACCTTTAATCATCTTTGGTCCCATACCGGCAAAATTCATTTTTGATAATCCCATCTTATCCGCACCACGCGGCATCATTTTTCCAAATACTTTTTCTATGAACGTTTTCTTTACCTTCACATGTTCATCTTTCCTTAAAGCATTTAATCCCCAAAAAGTATGAAAAATAGTTACCTCTTGATCATACGCCGCTGCACCATTTGCAATAATATAAGCAGCCATCGCTTTATCATAATCTCCGCTAAATAAAACAATTGTTGTTTTCTTCTGTTGTTCCATGTTGTTCTCCTCCTAATTACCTGTAGGGGTATTTTAAAAATTGTAAAAAGACTCAAATTATCTAGCTACACCTGATACTACTTTCTCCTTACAAAACGTTCATACCGCCTGAAACATTTATAATACGCTGAAATCCTAATTTCTTTAATACTTTTGCTGCGTGCTTACTTCTCATCCCGCTCTGACAAATAACGATTATTTCCTTATTTTTATCTAATTGATTTGCTCTACTAGCTAACTCATTTAGCGGGATATTCTGAAATCCCTTCATATGATTTCCTCTATATTCACCTACTGTACGAACATCGATAAACTGCTTTCCCTGTTTTCCCACTATACTCTTTAATTCTTTTCCATTTATATTTTGAACACCTTTCACCGGTAAAACACGTGAAATAACAAACCATACAGCAATTAAAATGAAAAGCGTACTTAATATTGTATTCATATAAACAACCTCTACGCCTTCTTAATCCAAAACTTCAGCACATCGTCTTCTATATTATGCTTTACTATTTCATGACCGCCTGTTTTTGACCATGCTGGAATATCTTTTACTGATCCTTTATCCGTTACATGTACTTCTAACACTTCTCCAGTTTGTAAAGCATCCATCGCTCTCTTCGTTCTTACAATCGGCATTGGACATGCTAAACCTTTCGCATCTAATACTTGTTTTACATTCATCATCTATTCCTCCAGTTTGTTATTTTATAATGAATCATGAACTGCACAACGATTTGGGCCAATCTCCATTTCACGCTCTTCTTCCACACTCGGATAAATCTTACCCATATTCGTTTGACGAATTTCTTCATATGCATTTGGCTGAGGCGGTAAATTCTCTGTCACCGTTTTACGAAACTCTACCTCATCGGCAATATTTAATCCTACATTCTCCTTGAATAGATTTTGTAGGTTCGCACGCACAATACCTTTCTCATCCATTTCACTTATTTTTGAATAATGAGCTGGTAAAACAATTAAATCTTGAGACAGTTCCTTATAAAGTTTATATAACGTATTTCGTAAATCACTCACCCAATCTTCAGCCTTTCCAGCAAGATCCGGGCGGCCAATTGAATCTACAAATAATATGTCCCCTGATAATAAATACGTCTCATCAATAATAAATGATGTACTTCCAATCGTATGCCCTGGTGAGTATAGCGCATCAATATGAATTAGGGTACCCCCCACCGTAATAACAGTACCTTCTACAAGCGGTTCGTAAGAAAAAACGACTTCCTCCGCATCTTTTGGAGGTAACCAATACGTACCGCCTACTTTTTCAGCTAACTTACGCCCACCAGAAATATGATCTGCATGTAGATGTGTATCCATTACATTAGTAATAGTAGCTCCGTGCTCTTTTGCAAAATCTTCGTATACTTCAATCGTTCTCACCGCATCAATGACTGCTGCTTCACCCTTTGAAACTACCATATAAGATAAGCATCCTTTTCCAAGACGATTAAATTGATATATACTTCCCCCGCCCTGTATATCCCCTACCTTTACCGGCTTCACATACTCACTCCAAGCTTTCATACCGCCAGCTAAATAATAAACATTATTGAAACCAGCATGTAACAATTGCTCTGCAACAAACTGCGAAGAACCTTCTTTCGCACATACGACTAAAATTTCTTTCTCCCTCGGCAATTCATCTACGACATGATCTACACCATCTAATAAGTCAAAATACGGTTTATTTATAGAAGAAACTTGTTTTCCTTCAATTTTCCAATCTTCATAGTCCGTTTCATTACGAACATCTAAAATAAACAATTCTCCGAATAAAACTTTCTCTGCGACATCTTTTGCTTGTAACGGTTTAACACTCATTCAATTACCCCCTGAGGTATATTTATATTTAAAAAATTTTATTTTTCTATATTTCCTTGCCACTCTAACATACCTGGAATGACATTTTTCACGTTTGAAAAACCTCTCTCTTTCAACACTTGGCAAGCTACATCACTACGGTTACCAGTTCGGCAAACGACATAAATTGGTTTCGCACTGTCTAACATAGCACTATCTAATTCACCTAACGGCACCGAAATTGCGGATGGAATATGACCAAAAACGAATTCCGCTTCTTCACGAACATCTAATACAGTGCACTCTTCACCACTTAATAATATATTTTGCAATTCCCCATTCGTAATTGTATGAGGATACTTCACAACTTCATTTACTTCATGTTCATGGGCTTTTCGTACATAATGCTTTAATATATCTCCCTCTTGTTTCGTTCCAATATATTGATGCCCTACTTTATTTGACCAACTTTGTATATCTAACGTCGATCCTTTATCCGTCGCCTCTATTTCAATAACTTGTCCTGATGCCAATCCTTCCATCGCCTTTTTTGTCTTCACAATTGGCATCGGACAAGCCAAGCCTTTACAGTCTAAATTCATATCAACTTTTATACTCATAATCATTTCCTCCCTAACTATTATACATATACCTGTATGGGTATAATAAAATGTTTTTGAAAATCTGTCAACACATACGTTTGACAGATTATCGGCTTTTTACAAGTAATTGAACAGCTTCTTTAATTAACTCTTCATTTGAGCCATTACCTGTCTCAAACTGCTCGCGCAAACATTGCTCTAAATTTGTTCCAACAACGAGTCCAATTGTACGATCAAGTGCAGAACGGGATGCAGTTAACTGTGTAATAACATCTCGGCAATCTTTTCCCTCTTCCATCATGCGAAGCACACCACGAACTTGACCTTCAATACGTTTCAATCTATTTTTCATATCTTGATTATATTCCACTGTAGATCACCTCCGTAATTATAACTATATTATACATTACTTTGTAACTTTGTATAATATCATATACCCTTAAGGGTATATTGTAAAGTGGTTTATTTTTTTGAAATCTCCTAGAGTATAGCAAAAATGCAAAAGCCACTGATTTTATTGGCTTCTGCATTTCTCAACTATACTGCATTGTAGTCCAACCAATTCATTTCCTTTTCTAATGAAGTAATCACTCGTTCCATTATCATACTTCCTATAATCTCTTTGCAAAACTATAATCCATTTCTCCGCCTAATGCTGCAGCTGTATCACCAGTTTCTCTAAAATCATGTGTATGGATTTGTTCAAATGAACCGAAATCTACTTGCTTATAAAATTCGAAACAAGGGAATCCATCATGTTCTCCTTGAATATCGATACTACCATCCTTGTTCACACATACAGTTAATAAATAGTCCACAGGAGGGGCATACACATTTAACGGATTACTAGCGCTTGCACTCATTTTGAATTGCACACCGTCAGAATTCCATGAAATATCCGTACACACAATATTTTCAGTACTCGCTTTTCCTGTTCTTTTATTCACAGAACCATCTGGATTTGTGACCTTCTCTGTCGTAATACCCGTGTTTGCATATGAAAACACTTCTTCTTTATAAAAGTCCACTACTACCTCTTGCTCAACTCTAGAGCGCATAGTATTTACCGCATGTGGTGTAAATTCACGTGAATCACCTTCGAACTGGATTACTTTCCCTGTTTGTGCATCCTTCCGCGGTTCTGTCCAAGACATTGGAATAAATACACTGGCTCTAATTTTAACGATATTCGTCATAAGAAACACCCCTATAATTCTAATTTTATATACTGCATACTATTGAATAAAATAGACCACAATTTCAATCCTAGAACCAATAGCTTTCTCTTTTACGTTTGCTACTTCCTTCTAAAAAATAGCGCTATATTTATATCTAGATTTTCGTTTTAAAGCTATATTCCATTTCTCCAGCTAGTGCTGCTGGGGTATCATCCGTTTTCCTGAAATCATGTGTATATATTAATTCAAATGAACCAAAGTCGATTTGTTTATAAAATTCATAGCAAGGAAAACCATCATGTAAACCTTCAACATGCACAGTACCACTTTCATTAACTCGTATAGTCAAAAAATAATCAGCTGCAGGTGCTGCCGCGTTTAAAGGATTACTTGCACTTGCTCTCATTTCAAATGAAACTTCATCTTCACTCCATACAATATTTGTACATGCAATGTTTTCTGTACTTGTTTCTCCTTTTTGATACTCAATTGAGCCATCTGGATTTGTAATTTTCACAGTAACGATACAAGCATCTGCATATGTGAAAATTTCTCTTTTATAAAAATCAACAACCACTTCTTGTTCTAATCTTGAACGCTTTGTGTTCACAGCGTATGGTGTAAATTCACGTGCATCTCCGGCATATTCAAACACTCTTCCCGTCGCAGGATCCTGAATAGGTTTCAGCAAAGCATACGGTGCAAATACACTCCCTCTAATTTTAATGATATTAACCATGTGAAACCTCCATAATTCATTGATTTTATTTAGATAAATCATTATTTGTACTATACAGGATATAGTCAATTTGATTGACTATATCCTGTATAGTACAATAGATTCTACTCATAGTCAACTTAATTGACTATGAGTAAGGAGGTTATATACATGACTCATCAAACACTTAACGAACTAGATCTTACATCACTTTTATCACTATCTTTCAGCACATTAATTACTGAACTACATGACAAATTAAGTGAATTAGGATTTGAAGATATTAGGCCAGCGCATGGTTTTATGTTCAAACGCATCCTTCCTAATGGGGCAACCGGTATAGAACTAGCTGAATCTTTAGGGGTTTCAAAACAAGCCATAAGTAAAATGGTAGATTCTCTTGAGAACAGTGGTTATGTCACGCGCCAAACGCATCCTACTGATAAAAGAGGTAAAATTATTGTTTTAACCGAGCGTGGTTTAGCAGTAATGAAAGCAAAAGAAGAAATAGTAGCTGAAATAGAACAACGATGGATTGCAAACATAGGTGCAGAACGAATGCAAATGCTTAAAGAGGATTTAACAACATTCGTTACTAAAGAAAATACAGGAAAATTATCATCGAGCATACGACCTGTTTGGTAAACAAAAACTCCATATAAAAAACGAATCCATTTTGATTATTCTTTTTCAAAATGGATTCGTTTTTTACAGCTTTATTAAAATCATTGATTCCTTTAAATTTTGTTTTAAATATATGGGATACCCATATTTTATACATTATATAATTCCGTAACTCTCTGCACGATCAGCTCTGCCGTATTCTCCTCTGGCGGCATCAACAAGTTTGTAACTGGCCCATACACAACAGGATTTAATTCCACTTCATATCCACCATATGCATACTCCTCTTTTGTCGGTAAGTAACCAATATATCCATTCGTATAGCCACCAAAGAAAGCTAGTTCATTTTGAACACTCTCTTTCATTTCTAAAGCAGTTTCTGAAAAAGGTTCCATCGGTATTCCAGAGAATATACCATCATTAATTTGAAACAATTGAATTTCTAAATCGATACTTAAGTGCCTAATGTTTTTCCTATGCTTATCTAAAACAATAGCAAGCCATTCGTCAGTATTCACACCCCACTGCTTCTCAGCTAATTGGGCCATTCTTTTTATCTCTTCAATTTCTGGAATATCCTTTAACTTCATTTGCATCATCGTCGAAATAGTTCTTAGATTTACAATTGGTCTATATGTAACTGTTGGTAATATCGTTAACACATGTCCACTGAGTACGTAAGCCATTTGTTTTAATGCTTCCTGTGAACCACGATACTTCGCATTCACGTTTCCAGCAGCACCTTGAACAATAATAACAGGACAGTTTACTATTTTCTCCAGAATCTCTCGCGTCATTCCAGGATAATCTGCTGATAATACATCGCTATCCCCTTTTAAAACATTCGGATGAGCAGTACAAAATACAATGACCCCAGCTAACTCCTTTGACTCAGCATTTCTCATTGCTAAAACACCAATTCTTTTATCTACAATACCCTCTATATTTATGCCCATCTTTGCTTTTCCATCAGGTGTCCTCTCTCTTCGGTTTACTCCAATATCACCTGTCGTAACATCCCACCCAACTTCACATGACCGCATATTATTATTCGCAGTAATAGCACCCTGCACTACATTATTTAGTAAAATCGTTTTATACGACTTTATTAAAGGATGATCACCGACTGTTTCCGGACCAGAATGAGTATGTGTATAAACGACAGTTATTTGCTGCAACGGCTCATTCAGCTCACTAGCTACTCGTTCACGAATCATCGTCGTATCTTCTACTAACATTCCGATATTATCAATACTTATGAACACAGTTTTCATTTCATCTTTTTCAAATACAAAAATTGTCCCATAAATGTGATCTTCAATATTATTAATCCCTGTATCTCTATGATATCCGATAAAATCAATACCTATAGGCGGCGTAATATCCACCTTGCACACCCCTACTTTGCTCATTTGAATCGCTCCATTTCTCTATGTAACTCCCTCTCTTCAAGAATAGCATATTTACCATTTTCAAAATAAAAAGAACGGACAAGAAATTCTATGTCCGTTCTTTTCATCACACATACTTCCGATGCACCATCTTCCCATCATAAGAAAACACAACGCCCTTACTCTCCACAATGGACTCCATATGCACCGTTCTTCCCCATAGCTGATGAAGGTACGGTAATACCTTTTCTAAGTATTTTAAATCTAGTTCAATTCCTTCATAGCTATGTTTAATGTACAATTCCCCATTCTTTAAGTAGTCTCCATCTTCTACTACTAAGTACGGGAAACCTCCATTTGTGCGCATATTTACGAGTTGATCGCGTACATGTTCCCACTCTTTATCAATTACTTTATATTCTTTTCCTTGGCGCTGGAATAAGTACATATCTTCTCTCATTACGAGTCCTTTATTTAAGTAGTTTCTTAGGAATGATACATCCCATTCAATTTCTCGTACTTCAAAGATTTTGTCACGACCAGAGCCTGGCTTCACACCACGCCTTTTCATTTCTTCTGTCGGATTGTTGTAGCGTTCTTCAATATCTTCAAACATTTTAATACCGAGGTAGTATGGATTAATACTTGTTTTTGATGGCTGTACGACACCTGCATTTAATTTCGCAAATTCAATTGCTTCACCAGATGTTAAGTCCATTTCACGAAGTATGCGTTGATGCCAGTAGGAAGCCCAGCCTTCGTTCATGATCTTCGTTTCAAGCTGCGGCCAAAAATATAACATTTCCTCACGCATCATCGTTAATATGTCACGCTGCCACTCTTCTAGCTCACGGCTGTATTCTTCAATAAAGAGGAGTAAATCTTTTTCTGGTTGCGGAGGGATTTTCTTCTTTTTATGCATATTAGGTCGTTCTCGCGTTTTGTTTCGATCGTCTAAATTCCATAAATCATCGTACTGTGATATCTTTTTCTTTTCTACATCCTCTTCTAAATCTTCAATACTCCATGCAAGTTTCGGACGCATAAGCGATGGATCAATATGTTCTTGAATGGCAAGTACGGCATCTAAAAATGTTTCTACCTCTTCTCTTCCATACTTATGTTCATACGCCTTCACACGATCTGCTGTCGCTGCCATACTCTCCACCATATCGCGTTTCGTATTAGAAAAACGAATATTATTTTTGAAGAAATCACAATGTGCTAAAACGTGCGCCACGATTAATTTATTTTGAATTAAAGAATTCGTATCTAATAAAAAGGCGTAACATGGATCAGAGTTAATAACGAGTTCATAAATTTTACTAAGTCCTAAATCGTATTGTAATTTCATTCTGAAAAATTGCTTTCCAAAACTCCAATGCGAAAACCTCGTCGGCATCCCATATGCACCAAATGTATAGATAATTTCCGCTGGACATACTTCATAGCGCATCGGATAAAAATCAAGACCAAATCCAGTCGCAATTTCCGTAATTTCAGCAATCGCATATTGTAGTGCTTTATCATCACTTGCTCTCATTATTTTCCCTCCTTACACTTTCCCTTAAGAAAGTGTATGATGAGGAACAAGCTTTCATGAGGATTGATTGCATAATAAAAAGACACCCTCTTAAAAAACGAGAATGCCTCTTTCTAATTAACCTTCAATGATCTCCATCTTCTCCGTAATCGGTGTACGAGCTTTTCCTTCTGGTGCTTTATCGAAATAGCCGATATAAAGAATTCCAATGATGCGTTGACCTCTTGTTAAACCGATTCCTTCTATAAATAGTGGATTGTAGTTTAATCCACCTGATTTCCAAACGCATCCTAAGCCGCGTTCCCAAGCAAGTAATTGGAAGTTTTGCATAAATGCACATGTTGCAGCGTAATCTTCGTCACGTTGAATTTGACGCGGATCTTCATTAATGTACACAACGATTTGTGCAGGGGTGCTTAAGAAACGGTCAGATAAAATTTTGCCGCGTTTCGCTCTTTCTTCTTCTGTGAAAGAGTTTAATACTGCGTCTACTAATTTCTGACGGCCTTCTCCAATGTATAATTTACAATTCCATGGTTCACGGTTTTTATGATTCGGCGCCCACGTTGCTTCGTTTAATAGTTCAATTAATAGCTCTTTTTCTACTGCTTTATCTGTGAATGTACGAACAGAACGTCTTTCTTTAATAACGTTTGCGATGGAAGTATATGTAGTCATATTTTTCTCTCCCTTATTTTTATCTATATGTATAAATCCGTCATTGATATTGATTTTCAATTTCGATTATAACCTAGTTTTTCACTATTAATCAATGTTTTATGTTGGAAAACCAAGAAAAACTTCTTTTTATACTGTGAATAAAAAAACTTAACTTGTTCACAAGTTTTTCACATTTTATGGAAATGATATGTGTAAGTTTTCCACATTACCCATCTAGGAGGAGTTTACATGTATAAGAAAATCGCAGCAAGTATGACTATGGCAGCATTATTATGCGGAGTGTCTGTTTTCCCTGCTTCCGCTGCCCCGCCAAAAGAAGTAACAATGCATCATCATAAACCAATCTCAGAGGAAGAAATGCATTCTCTCGAAAAACTCGGCTATAACAAACATGAAATTTGGAAAGCTGCCCACATTGCAAAAATAAGTAAAAAAGAAATTAAGGACGTTTTAGCTTACTATAAGCAAAATAAATCTTGGGAGAAAACAGCCGAACATTTCGGTGTAGACCCAAGTAAATTGAAAAAGCATCATATGAATAAAGAAACGAAAAAAGCACTACTGCAAAAATTAGCAAATATGCAAAAGTCCACACCAGATGGACTGAAACAAAAAATGAAAGAATATAACATCGGCTTACGCCAACTTACCGTGTTAACAATCATCTCTCAAAAAAGTAATACCCCTCTTGACGATGTACTAAAAATGAAAAAAGATGGGATGGATATTAAACAAATTGCGGAAAAATTAAATGTTAAAAAAGAAGATATACGGGCAGAAATGATTAAATTAGTGAAGTCTATTAAAGAAAAGAAAACAAATTAGCCTGTCAAAAAGGAAGAGATATTCAATACTCTTCCTTTTCTTTATCCCGCTATTTCTGGGTAGTAAAACTCCCACCTCAAAATTCGACTGGAGCAAAGAAGTTAGGTGGGAGTCGTGCTGCCCGTAAAATCCCGATTATTAGCCTTCACTTTATGAACTTTCAATTTTCAAGTATAAATTCCCGTCTTTCCCAAAAACTAACACAAGTAAATGATGCGTGTAAGGGGTGAGGAAATGTTCCGTGTATCATCTAAAAAGAAGAAAAAAGCACTCTGTTCTATTCCGGAGTTTATCCACACTATGAAAGAATCCAGTGATTTCGTGTCTTATAACGTAGTAGACGATGGAACATTGTGTTTGTTTTATTATAAATCTACAGCCGAATCACTCCTCATTAATCGATTCATTTTAACACCTATAAAAAGAGAATTAGATCACATTGAAAATATAAGTGATATAGCAAATATCGTAACACTCGAGGACATCATCACCAACCCTTCTATTGATGATATTCGTGAAAAATTATTAAGTGGGTATGTACTTATTCAGCTAAAAAATGATTCTCACTCAGCAGAATATGCACTTATTCGTGCTGAAAGTTCGGTTTTAGGTACACGGTTATATAACGATACAGAGAATGAATATAGTGTCATCGGTCCAAAAGTCGGCTTCGTTGAGAATATCGATACAAATATACACTTACTTCGGCGAAATATCGTAACAGAACAATTAGTTTTCAAAGAAGTTATAGTTGGTTCTATATCAAAAACAAAGGTCGTAGTTGCTTACATCGAAGGCATTACAAATGATCAGCACGTCAATACTGCAATGCAGCGCCTACAAGGCATTGACTTTGATGTTCCTTTCGATGCGACTATGATCGAACAATTTATTAGCGATAATAGTAACTCTCCCTTCCCTGTTTTACTACCTACAGAGCGCTTAGATCGTTCTGTTTATGCACTCATTAATGGTGGTGTTGTCATTTTAACAGATGGTTCACCATACGCATTAGCTGGACCGGCGACATTACTCGATTTCTTCGTATCTCCAGAAGATTATTATTTACCATGGATAGCAGGCTCATTTCTTCGAATGGTTCGCTTTTTCGGAGCAGCATTCTCTCTATTTTCATCAGCTATTTATACAGCTGTATTAACGTATCACTATCAAATGATTCCTGCGGATTTACTAGGTCCGATTATTTTTTCAAGAGCTAATGTACCCTTTCCGCCCATTTTAGAAGCACTTTTTTTAGAAATCACAATCGAATTGCTCCGTGAAGCTGGAGCACGATTACCTACAAAAGTTGGACAAACAATCGGCATCGTTGGCGGGATTGTAATTGGCCAAGCATCTGTTCAGGCTGCTTTAACGAGTACCATTTTATTAATTGCGGTTGCTTTATCAGCACTCGCTTCTTTTACAACACCAACTGTAAAAATGTCTTCTACTATCCGGATACTACGATTTCCACTTATTCTTTTAGCTGGTGCATTTGGGGGCTTAGGTCTCATTGTAGGATTCGTATTCATATTAGCTCATTTAATTCGCTTAAAATCACTTGGATCACCTTATTTATTACCTTTATATCCATTTCGCGGTTTAGGGACAGCAGAAGGTCTCCTGCGCTTACCATTTAGTCAAACTGCAGGGCGCGCCTCTTTTCTGAGACCAAAAAAGAAATGGCGCTATGATCCAAACAAAGCGAAAGAAAAACGCGATGGTGAGAAAAAATGAAAAATATTTTACTATGCTTTTCCATTATCATTTTAATTTTCCAATCCGGCTGTACACAAACGAATATAGTTGATACGCAGCGAATTATTCATGTGGGTGGATTCGATATAACGAAAGATAAAAAATTCCGTGGGACGATTTTATATCCGGATTACACAAAAGGAGTGCAATCCAAACCAGAAACTCAGTCAACTACCGCTGGTACCATTGAAACAATCTCTTCACTCCTAAACGCCAAATCGCCACATACTATCGCTGTAGGTCAAATGCGTGTTGTCCTATTTGGAAAATCATTTGGCGAACGTGGAATTGGGGATGTTATTAACAACTTGCAACGTGATCCTAACATTGGCCGAGATGTGCAGCTAGCACTTGTAGATGGTTCAACAGAAAAACTACTTAAACATGTCAAAACAAATGGATCGCTATATCTGTCTGATTTACTGGAGCAAAATATAGAAACCGAGACAATCCCTCGGACAGCTTTAAATATTTTCTTATATAACTTTTATTCATCAGGTTCCGATCCATTTCTTCCTTACATTCAAGTTGCAGAAGACAAGTCTGCTTCCATTAAAGGACTCGCTTTTTTAAAAAAGGATAAAGTAGCTATGTATACAGATAAAACAGGATCTTTTTTATTTAAATTACTCATTAATCCAACTAACAATGGACGTTACGAAGTTCCGATACGTCAAGGTAAACATAAAGGATTAATCGCAACTCAAAACTTATCTGGAAAAAGTTTTTGTTCCCTTTCCCAAAACGGTGACATTCCGAAAGTTAACATCCACTTAAAATTAAATGGACTCATAAAAAACGCTCCCGACTGGCTTGATTTATCAAAAAATAAAAACATAACTTATGTAAAAAAACATGTGGAGAACACACTTGAAAAACATTTAAATGAATTAATAAAACAATTTCAAGAAAAAGAAATCGATCCAATCGGGATACGTGAAGAAATTCGTAGCCACTCAAGAAAATGGAGTATAAAACAAATTCAAGAAATGTATCCTAGCGTAGAGGTTGCTGTTCATGTGCAAATCAATGTCGTGCAATCTGGTATCGGAGAATAGTGAGGTGCTATAATGGCTGAACAAAATAAAACAAATACTGTTTCCCCTTATTTCGCATTTCTTCTATTACACTCCCTTCAAATCGGAGTAGGTGTGTTAGGATACCAAAGAGTTATTGCGCAATATGCCGGTTATGATTCTTGGATTTCCCTTATTGTCGCTGGTATTGCAACTCATATCGTGCTCTTTTGCATGCTTAAAATGTTAGAAAAAGATAATGATTTAATGAATATTCATACGACATGTTTTGGAAAGTGGATTGGAACATTTTTTTCCGTGTGCTTTGCTGCATATCTTCTATTATTTTGCCTTACTGTTCTTCGTACATATATTGAAGTCATTCAAGTTTGGGTCTTTCCTACAATTAAACCGTGGAAATTAACGTTATTATTTTTACTCGTAACATATTACGTAATAAAAGGTGGATTCCGCTCTGTAACAGGAATCTGTTTTTGGGGCGTCATAATACCGATTTTCGTACTATTTTTCTTAGTTTTCCCGATGAAATACGCACATGTCCGTAACATTTTCCCAATTCTCACTCATTCACCTTTAGACATTCTAACTGCAACTAAAGCATCTGCATTAGAATTTCTTGGATTTGAAGCAATCCTTATTTTTTATCCATTTATAAAAGAAGGAAAATCGTTAAATAAATGGGCACATAGCGGTATTGCTTTTACAACCATTCTATACGTAATATTAGCGCTTGTTTCCCTTATGTACTATAGCCAAGGACAACTACATCATACAATTTGGCCAACATTAACGATGCTAAAAATTATTAAGATTCCCTTTATCCAAAGGTTTGAGTACATTATTATTTTCTTATGGTTTCTTATTATTTTACCTAACCTTTGTTTAACGATTTGGTCTTCTTGTTGCATTAGTAAGAAATCTTTTCACATACCATTTAAAATTACACTGCCATTTTTTATCGCAGCTATATTTATTTCATCCTTGTTTTTCACAAACCGGGAAAGTATCAATACATTAAATACGGTACTATCTCAAGCTGGCTTATATATTGTATACGCTTATATTCCAGTTTTATTTCTATTCCATTCACTACGATGGCGCTTCAAAAATAAGTCGAAAAAATCTTCTCCCGACACCCCATGATATTTGATACAATTTGATTAATACATTTGTAAAGGGGACAAGCGAATGAAAAGGTATGTATTTTCTTTACTTGTAGTACTGAGCTTAATTCTTACTGGATGCGGGAGTACTGGTACAGATGAAAAAAAATCTTCTGAATCAAAAGAAGAACATGACCACGCATCACATACTCAGCAAGCTGATATTCAAGAAAAGACAAAAGGAGTCGACACACTCCCTACCTTCCTAGACAAGCTTGATCCACAAATGAAAGACATTTACACTGTCGCTGGACAAAATGCAGAGCTATTAGATTGGATTCCATGTTACTGCGGTTGCGGTGAAAGTGTAGGACATAAAAACAATAAAAATTGCTTTATTCGTGAAATTAAGAAGAATGGTGAAGTTGTTTGGGATTCCCATGCAACAACTTGTGTAAATTGCTTAGAAATCGCGGTTGAATCTGCTTCGATGAAACAAAAAGGAAAATCAACGCTTGAAATTCGTAATTATATTGATAATAAATACAAAGAAGGATATGGGAAACCAACACCTACGCCAATGCCAAAAGCTTAAAAAACGAGGAAATACCTCGTTTTTTTCATTCACTTTTTTTCTTAACAAATTCTTTCAAGTGTATTTCTCCTTACTTATCACACACTATATATAACTCTCGGTAAGGAGGGTACACAGTGCAAACATATAACGACTATGATAAAGCTCTCTATTACACGTATTGCTGTAATTGGGATAAATTACTCGTTCTCATGGTTCAGACGAACGATCAATTATTTTCTAAGCGTATTGAGCATTTTTTACATGCTTATCAATACAGTAAAGAACTACCAGAGGTTGATAAACAATTGCAGCTCCTATTTCAATATATTGACCACGCATCTCAAAAGTCACATGTAGAAGAAGTAGAGCAAATTCAAATGTAAAATATAGCGCTATTCTCTTTATGAGAATGGCGCTTTTTAAAATGTTGATATCAATAAATGTTTCTCCTTATAAAACTTTTATTGATAAACATATTTTTTCTTTCTTTTCCCTACTACTTCATACTATAATTTAGTATGTAACTATTATAAGTGAGGTATAAAATATGGGACGAGAAAAAAAGCAAGAATATGCTTTACTTACTGCATGGGGAGCTTCATTTATTGCTACATTAGGAAGTCTATACTTTTCCGAAATCATGAAATTTGAGCCTTGTGTCCTTTGTTGGTATCAACGTATTTTTATGTATCCATTCGTTTTATGGATTGGTATCGCTGTAGTAAAGAAAGATTATCGCATTGCAAGTTATTCTTTACCAATCGCAAGTATTGGTGCTTGTATTTCTTTATATCACTATGCAATTCAAAAAATCGCAGCATTTTCAGCTGCTGGGGCAGCTTGCGGCCGCGTACCTTGTACGGGAGAATACATAAACTGGTTCGGCTTTGTGACAATCCCGTTTTTAGCACTTATCGGCTTTATCACAATCGCTGTTTGTAGCTTTATCGTAATCAAAAACAAATAAGGAGATGAAAGAATGAAAAAAATGCTTATATTTGGCGGTATTATTATCGCCTTGTTTGCAGCAATTTTCGCTGTAACACAAATGGAAGAAAAAAATGCTTCAACTAGCCAAAAAATTGATAATGCTACTGGTAGTCAAACAGATGGTTCTGACTACTACACAAATAAAATCTCTCTTTCAGATCTTCAAAAGAACTTAAAAGAGAAAAAAGAAGAAACAGTATACTTTTATCAAACATCTTGCGTTCATTGCCAAAAATTATCTCCTATCGTAGTACCGATGGCTAAAGACTTGAATGTTGATATGAAAGTTATGGATATTGAAAAATTAGATGCCCCTTGGGATGAATATAAAATTCAAGGCACTCCAACAATCATTCATTTTAAAGATGGTAAAGAAGTGAGCCGTATTAGCGGCGAACAATCGAAAGACAAATTAAAAGAATGGCTTGAGCAAACGAAGCAGTAATGAGAAAAGGAAACTCCTTCTACACATGAAATGGGCGTAAAATCCCACACTAATGTATAAGGAGGGGGTTTTATGCCAGAAGTAAGATGTTCTGTTTCCAATTGCTCATTTTGGGGACAAGGTAACTTTTGTCAAGCAAGTGCTATCATCGTTCAGCCTGATGCAGATGAAGCTGGTCAAACTGAAAATGATTCGTATACAAGCGCTGTTTTAACAAACGAGACGCTAGAAAGCTCTGTAGCAACGAGTGTAGAAACGTGTTGTCATACATTTAAACCGAAATATTAAACGTAAAAGCATACGATTGTCGTATGCTTTTTTACATTCCTCTCCAAACATCATGCATCATAAAAAAGTACAAAATAACGAGAAGGACCGTCCCGCATAAAGTAATGCGCCGATATACACTCTTCTCCCCTTCCCTCGCTTTAACAAATGCCCAAATAAATCCAACGAACAATATTAAATCAATATATGGAACATAAAAGGAGAAAACGAGTAACGCATATAAATACACGATAAATAAACAAGTCGTGATTAAGAAAATTTTAAATGCAAATTCACTTTTCATAATGTGACCGCCCCCCAGTCTGTACTGTATTATATTCAGCAAAACATAATAGTTGCTGTTTCAATTTTTTTATCTCACTATTTACAGGCGCGCGATTGGTATGAAATCATTAAAACCAACTAAACTTCATCACAAATAAGCTACCGCCTATACACGGTAGCTATTATGGAACATTATATTTCCTTTTATATATGTTACTTAAAATCGAATAAGGTAATTGCTCATAACGAATTTTTTCTCCCGTTACATCTACAATATACAAATTGTTTCCTATATAATAGGTTCCATCTTTTCGTTTTGAATACACTGTATATTTTTCATTTGGCAATACCGTTTTTACTTTCGTCAATTGTCCATTTGGTTCTTGCCAATATATATTTACACGATCTACTAACGTAAGCATTCCAATTTGTTCTTCTTCTACTTTACGACCATTCCAACTCACAACCCGATAACCAAGCTTATACGCTTCATATTCGGGACTCGTATGAAAACGAGAAATAATTACTTTCGTCTGTAATTGTACCCGGTCGTATAACCATTGTATGTCCCGATCGTGCATGCGAATACAACCATTCGACTCCCTGCTTCCAATCGTCCATTCCCGATTTGTTCCATGAATTGCATATTCCTTTTTATCTAGACCTAACCACCTCGTACCGAGAGGGTTATTCGGAGCACCCCCAGCTATTTTTTTACGATGGTATTCTTTATTTTTATATTTAGTTATAATACAAAAATTACCCTCAGGCGTCGGGGTCCTGTCTTTTCCTGTCGTTATCGGAAATGTCTTAGTATAGTTTCCATCTTCAAAAAAAGACAGCTGATTCGTCGTAAGGTTAACTAATATTAAATGATCTGTATTAGCAAAAACGCTAGCTGGCAGGCAGAAAAATAGGATTACGATAAACCATACTTTCTTCATCTAAATCCTCCCTAGCACTAACATCATAATAAAGTGAAACTTTACTCGTTGGGGGATTTTGTCCATCCCCACTGAGGATTAGCCTTCACCAATCGAGCATTTACGGACATTTATCTCCCACCTAACTTCCTTGTATTCACCGAATTGTTAGGTAGGAGTCTTACTGCCCGCAAATAGCGGGATAAATACAATTAACTTTACTTTGCTCTTATAAATGAAAACTATCCATTCACAATTACTCCACCATTTACATGCATCATCTGTCCCGTTACATATGCCGAATCACTAGACGCTAAATATACATATGCAGGCGCTAATTCATACGGCTGACCAGGCCTTTGCATAGGAACATTACTCCCAAACTGTGATACTTTTTTCTCATCAAAACTGGATGGAATAAGCGGTGTCCAAATTGGGCCTGGTGCAACACCATTTACACGAATTCCCTTTTGTACTAACGACTGAGATAGCGATCTTGTAAAAGCGACAATCGCTCCTTTCGTTGCAGAATAATCAATCAACGTTTCATTTCCTTCATACGCAACGATAGATGCCGTGTTTATAATTACATCCCCTTGCTTTAAATGAGAGAGGGCTGCTTTTGTAACATGAAAATAAGAAAAAATATTAATACGGAACGTTTTTTCTAACTGTTCCGCTGTAATATACTCTAGCCCTTGCTGCGGATATTGCTGTGCGACGTTATTCACAAGAACATTTAAACTCCCCAGCTGCCGGGCGGTCTCTTCCACAATATCTTTACAATGTTGCTCATTACTTAAATCCCCCGGCAGCAATACACAATTCACGCCTTCTTTCTCAACAAGTTGTTTCGTCTCATTCGCATCTTCGTCCTCATCTAAATAAGCAATCGCAATATTTGCTCCCTCTTTTGCAAAAGCGATGGAAACAGCTCTCCCAATCCCACTATCTCCCCCTGTAATTAATACATTCTTTCCTTTTAACTTTTCGCTTCCTTTATAATTAGGATCTTCAAACTTTGGAAGAGGATTCATTAACGATTCAATACCAGGCTGTTTATTTTGATGCTGCGCTGGCATCGTTAAAAAGTTTTTTTGCTGTGGCATAACTTCCTTCAACTCCTTTCCCCTTATAATGTGCACAATATTAAAAACTACTTACACATTAAAAAACCGCAATTTACACGCAATTTTACGGTTAACATTCGAATTTAAGACATAAAATATGAGTTGTTCTAAAGTTTTTATGCAAAACTATTGCAAAATAGATAAAAAACGAATATTATATATAACTGTTGTGGAAATTATTCGTAAAAAGAAAGGATGTTTATATGTTTAACCTTTCAAAACATAAAACTTCTATTAAAACTGAAATTATGGCAGGTATTATTACCTTTTTAACAATGGCATATATCATTGTCGTAAACCCTGTCATCCTTGGGGATGCAGGCGTTCCATTTGAACAAGCATTTACAGCTACAATTATCGCTGCTGTTGTCGGAACATTATTTATGGCAATCTTTACAAACTTACCAATCGCAATTGCACCGGGTATGGGATTAAATGCTTACTTCTCTTATTCTGTTGTAAAAGCTCATGAAGGCATGACTTTCGCGATTGCATTCTCTGCTGTATTCGTAGCAGGTATGATTTTAATTTTGTTATCATTCACATCTTTCCGTACAAAATTAATGGAAGTAATTCCTGAAAACTTAAAACATGCACTTACTGCTGGTATCGGTCTTTTTATTGCTTTTATCGGTTTGCGCTTAACGGGAATTGTTACAAAAAATGATGCAAACTTAGTTGGGCTTGGCGATCTTCACTCAGCTCCAGTTCTACTAGCATTAGCTGGCCTTGGAATTACAATTATCCTTATGTCTTTAAATATAAACGGGGCACTATTTATCGGAATGTTATTAACTGGTATTATTGCTTACTTCACAGGTCAATTAACATTCTCAAGCGGCGTTACATCAATGCCTGGATTACCAGAAGGAATTATCGTTTCAAATCCAATTACTGCTGTATCTGATGTAATTAACTACGGATTATACGGCGTTGTGTTCTCATTCTTCCTTGTTACACTATTTGATACAACTGGAACATTACTTGGTGTAGCACAACAAGGTGGATTTATGAAAGATGGAAAGCTTCCAAAAGCAGGACGAGCTCTTCTATCTGACTCATTCTCAGCAACAATTGGAGCTATGTTCGGAACAACACCATCAACAGCTTACATTGAATCATCTGCTGGTGTTGCAGCTGGTGGTCGTACTGGTTTAACAACTGTTACAGTAGCTGTTCTATTTGCATTAGCAGCATTCTTCGGACCGTTAGTGAGCGCTGTTTCTGGCGTTTCAGCTATTACAGCACCATCACTAATTATCGTTGGTAGTCTTATGATGGGCTCAGTTCGCCACATCGATTGGGATACATTCGATGAAGCATTCCCAGCATTTTTAGTAATCTTAAGCATGCCACTTACATCAAGTATCTCAACAGGTATTGCACTTGGATTTATTTCATACCCACTTATGAAAGTGGCAAAAGGACAATTCCGTGCTGTTCACCCACTTGTGTATTTATTCGGGATCTTGTTCGCTTATCAATTAGTTTTCTTACCACATTAAAATCCCTCGTAAAGAGGGATTTTTTTATAAATAAAAAAGCCCCCTCCAAATATAAAGGGAGCTTACAATTTCTAATACCTCTCATCTACCTGTAATTCTTTACTATACTTTTGAATGAAAACTGATGAAATAACCATCATCATTCCTACACTAAACCCAATAAGCTGATCCAGTAGCATTTCATCATGGATGAACCAGCGCAGCAGAAATACACCGCCCAAAATAAGCATTGCAGTAAATCCAGTATGTCTAAGCCCTTTATATACATTTTCCATATGTATCACCTCTCCACATACTTTTATCCATATTATACCATGAATAAAAAAACCTCTATATAGAGGTTTTTAACTTTGCAAAAACGTCTGCAAATCTGCAAATTGTCTCTTTGCATCTTCATAGCCTTGCTCATATAAACTTTGTAATTTAGCCGTATCCTTTTCCATACGATCTACTTGAAGCGGCACTTCTGGGCGAATAACAAATAAATTACCCGCTTGCTCTTCTTTTTCAATGTAGTGAAGTGTTTCATTATACACTTCATAACGATTCAGCATCGTATTTACAAGGTTTGGATACTTCTTATAAGCCTTTGCTGCAATCCAACCAAATTTTGATTTTTTCTTCGCGTAACCATGATTTCTCGTCAAAATAACGACTGATTTTTTAAATCCATCTTCCTGTGCTTTACGAACTGGAATCGGGTCTGAAATCCCGCCATCTAACAATTGCTTACCTCGGTAGTTTACTGCCGGTGCAATGAAAGGTAATGAACTAGATGCTTGTAATAAATTTAGTGCATCATCATTCGTTCCTTCTTTTTCAAAATAAACAGACTGTCCTGTTTCACAATCTGTTGTGCCTACAAGGAAACGCTCTGGACTATTAAAATATGTTTCAAAGTCAAACGGGACATGTTTTTCTGGAATTTCATGAAAAATGAACTCCATATCAAACAATTGGCGTTTTCTCCATAAATTTTTATACGATAAATATTGTGGGTGTGATGCATAATCAATATTTACTGTTTTATTTCTATTTCTTTGTCTGGAAAGATACGACGCTGCATGACAAGCACCAGCTGATACACCAATTACATATGGAAAATATAAATCTTGTTCCATAAAATATTCTAATATCCCGCCCGTATATACACCACGCATACCGCCGCCTTCTAATACTAATCCCGTATTTTCAAGCATGTTATTCTCTCCTCTTTATATATTGACTCTTTAATTATTCACTATGTTAAGTATCTTCCTCTATTATATATGAGTTTTTTTAGAAATTATATTCAAAAGGCTTGAAATAAAGGACTTTTTTCTTCCAATTATATTTCCAAATGTTTGGAGACATCCTTTATAAACCTTTGAATAAAATCTTGCTCTTCTTCCGTATATCCATCTAACAGTAGCAGCCACTTTTCTTCAGCTTGTTTATGCAATTTATCATGAGCTTTATATATTTCATTTCCGCTTTCCGTTAAGCGAAAGAAAATTTCTTTTTGATTATCTAACATTTGCATCTTCTCAACGAATTGCTTTTGAAACAACTTTGTACAAATTTTAGAGATTGCACCCTTTGTCATTCCCATTTCTGTCGTAATAGCAGTTACATTCATCAGAGCATTTTTTCCGATACACTCGATCACATGTAGTTCAGATAAAGACATACCACTTATACCTGTCTCACGAAGAAACTTCTCATTTTGCCCTTTCAAATGTTCTTCTTTTTTATGCAAAAGTGTACGAATGTCCGAAAGTATTTCCATTTGTTTCGTTGTACGTTCCAATCCGTTCGCCCCCTAAGTTTCCAAAGAAACAATTTAACTATATACCATTTTAAAATCATTTTTTCATATTTACAAGTGAGAAAAACATGTTAAAATAAATTTAGTTTCTGAGGAAACTAAATTACAAGGAGGTTAACATAATGAAAAAATCCAAACTACATTTTATTTTATACGTTGTCTGTATGAGTGCCTTACTCGGTTCCTTCGCTCAAAATATTTACACACCTATCTTGCCTATGATTCAAGCTTCTTTTCACACTTCTCTTTATCTAGTAAATTTAACAGTTTCACTATTCACATTCGTTCTTGCAATTATGCAGCTCATATACGGACCTTTAATTGATACAAAAGGGAGAAAATCTGTCCTTATCCCTAGTTTAATCATTAGTACAATTGGTTCAATCGGATGTGCTTTTTCGGCGAACGTTTATTTATTTCTATTTTTTAGGGCTGTTCAAGCTATAGGAATAGCAGCTATCCCTGTAGTTGCAGCAACGATTATCGGTGATTTATTTGAAGGAAAAGAGCGCGGAGAAGCGATGAGCCTGTATCAAATGTTACTTGCTCTCGCACCTGCAATTGGCCCTCTTATAGGTGGTTATCTCGGCAGTATAAATGGCCATTTATCCGTATTTTTGTTTTTATCTACACTTGGCATTCTCTTATTAATTATAAACATTTCACTACTTCCAGAAACAAAACCAACTGTAATTAAGCAACCGCAAGCAAAAAAGAGTTACTGGTTTATCTTAAAAAATAAAACTGGATTTTCTATTACTCTTATTGGCTTCATTCAATTTTGTATTTACTTTTGCTTCCTCGTTTTTTTACCAAGCATTTTAACAAATTCATTTCACTTAACTGCAAGTAAAATTGGTCTTATATTTGTACCGATGTCCCTTTCTATTATGTTAGGAAGTTATTGCTACAAGCTTTTGCAAAAACGCCTCACAACAAAGCAAGCTTTATTCATCACTAGTTTCTTCAATATTATATGTGTCACTTTATTCTCTTTCACATATAGCATCAATATCTCATTCATCATTATCGTTACATCTTTATACGGTTTTAGTATGGGACTTTCTATGCCAACTCACACTACTTTATTAACGGAGGAATTCGTACAAGAACGCGCAACTGCTATCGGTATGTACAACTTCATCCGCTATCTCGGTATGGGCACAGGGCCACTTGTAGGTGGATTTCTTGTATTTAATCAAAATTACTTTTGGATTTTCTTCCTAGGTGCAATTACATTTCTATTTATCATTTTATGCGCAATGAATATGCTACGTTTTCAGGCTGTACAAAAAGCAAAATAGAGACCTATAGATGGTCTCTATTCTAAACTCTTTGATCTGCAACGATATGAATATCAATATACTTCGTTTGCCTCATAATTTCATTTACAATTGAACCTTTTCGTATTTCTTCCCAACGTGTTCTTGCCGATTGCCCAAGTAAAACTTGTGTCACCTGTAGTCTTTTTGCAACTTCAATAATAACATCAGCGGGCTTTCTTCCCTTTGCTTCTTCTAATACAAAGCTCGCATCAAATTGATTCGTTAGCGATTTCCATTCTTCAATCGTTTGCTTTTTGCCTGCTGAAATAGAATCTATATTTTCTCTTTCAACGTTTAACACATACAATTCAGCATTTAGCCGATCAGCCATGCGCCAACCTCTCCGTATTAATTTCTCTGCTGTTGAACTGTATTGTACACAAACGAGAATTTTTTCTTTCACACCGATCGGTTCTATTACTGTTTGGCTAATTTTCTCATCCATATCATCTGCAACTTCTCGAAGTGATAACTCTCTTAATGCCCCTAAATTATTTATCGTAAAGAAGTTTTGTAAGCTTTGTTGAATTTTTTCTTCCTTATATATCTTTCCATCTATTAATCTCTTCCGGAGTACCTCAGGTGTTGCATCAACAAGCTGAATTTCATTTGCTTTTTGTAAAATAAAGTCTGGAATACGCTCTCGTACTTTGACATTCGTAATTTGAGCTACAATATCATGAACACTTTCTAAATGTTGAATATTAAATGCTGATAATACAGATATACCGGCATCTAACAATTCCTGCACATCCATGTAACGTTTCTTATTTTTCGACCCGGGAATATTACTATGCGCAAGTTCATCCACAACAACAATTTGTGGTGCCCGCTTTATAATTCCTTCCACATCAAGCTCATAAAATCCCTTTCCTTTATAATCTATTTCTTTTAAAGGGACTTTTTCTAAATCAGCAATCGCTTCTTCTGTCTCTTCCCTACCATGTGTTTCAATTAAACCAATTACAATATCAATACCGTCTTTTTTCATCTCTCTTGCATCAAATAGCATTTTATAACTTTTCCCAACTCCAGGTGCAGCCCCTACGTATAGCTTTAACTTTCCGCGATTTTGCTGACGAATATATTCTAAATACTCTTCTGGTGTTCGCCTTTGAAACGTTGGTTTATAGTCATCCGCATACAACACACTCACAACCTTTCTTTCAAAACAACACTACCTCAATCCGTTAGATTGAGGTAGCACTGTTACTATTTCAGTAGTTTCTGTAATTCTAAATTTAACTTTAAGACGTTCACGCGATCTTCTCCAAACAAGCCGAGTGCAGCACCTTCCGTTTGATCCTTAATCAATTGATCTAGCTTTTCTTTCGGAATATTCGTTAATTTCGAGATGCGATCTACCTGTACGGAAGCCGCCTTCGGACTAATGTCAGGATCAAGCCCTGAACCTGAATTCGTCACTAAATCTATCGGTACTTCTGTAACTGGAACGGCCCGGTTTTGTTTCTTCCAGTCATCAATACTTTTCTCAACTCGTTTTGCTAAATCTGGATTAGACGGTGCATAGTTATTTGAACCAGATGCTTCTGCTTTATATTCTATACTAGAGACACGTCCATGAAAATAACGTGGATCTGTGAAATTTTGACCGATTAATTTTGAACCAACTACTTCATCTTTATCATTATATATAAGACTTCCATCCGCATTATCCTTCATTACCGCTTGCGCAATACCAGTTACAATAAGCGGGTATACGAGGCCGCACAAAACTAGAAATGTAAAAGTAATACGAATAATTGGTGAAAGTATACTTTGTTTTTTCGCCATCTTTTTTCCCCTCTTCCTTATATGAACAAGCCGACAATCATATCAATTACTTTAATTCCGATGAATGGAACGATAACTCCACCAAGCCCATAAATGAGTAAGTTTCGGCTAAGCAATGCATTAGAACTCATCGGTTTATACGCAATACCTTTCATCGCTAACGGAATTAGTAGTGGAATAATAACTGCATTAAATATTAATGCTGATAAAATCGCTGAAAGTGGCGATGTTAATTTCATAATGTTCAATGCTTCCATTTGCGGAATTGCTAATGTAAACATCGCTGGAATGATTGCAAAGTATTTTGCTATATCGTTTGCAATACTAAACGTTGTTAACGCACCACGCGTCATTAACAATTGCTTACCAATTCCTACAACCTCAATGATTTTTGTTGGATTCGAATCTAGATCAATCATATTCGCTGCTTCTTTCGCAGCTGTCGTACCACTATTCATCGCTAATCCAACGTCAGCTTGCGCTAATGCCGGGGCATCATTTGTACCATCACCTGTCATCGCTACAAGTTTCCCTTTGTCTTGCTCTGCTTTAATAACCGCAATTTTATCTTCTGGTTTACACTCAGCAACGAATTCATCTACTCCTGCTTCCTTTGCAATTGTTGCTGCTGTTAATGGGTTATCCCCTGTACACATAACCGTTTTAATCCCCATTTGGCGCAATTGTTCAAAACGCTCACGCATACCAGGTTTTACTGTATCCTTTAAATAAATTAAACCGTAAATACGATCATCCACTGCAACTACAAGTGGTGTGCCGCCTTCTTTTGAAATTAAATCTGCTTTTTGATTCACATCTTTCGGAATCGTTCCGCCTTGTGATTGAACCCATTCAATCACGCTACCTACAGCACCTTTTCTCACTTTCGTTCCGTCTTTTAAATCAACACCACTCATTCTCGTTTCTGCTTTAAACGGAACAAACTCACCTTGTTCTGCAATTTCTCTATTATATGATATAGATTTCGTTTGTACATATTCTATAACAGATCGACCTTCTGGTGTTTCATCTAAAACTGAGCTAATCGCAGCCCATTTTCCTACTTGCTCAATCGTTTCATTCCCTACAGGAAGCAGTGTATGTGCCATCCGGTTCCCGAAAGTAATCGTACCTGTTTTATCTAAAATAATTGTATTAATATCACCCGCAGCTTCTACTGCTTTCCCTGACATCGCTAATACATTAAACTTTGTTACGCGGTCCATCCCAGCAATACCAATCGCTGATAATAACCCACCAATTGTCGTTGGAATTAAACAAACTAACAATGCTACAAGTACAGCTGTATCAATTTGAAACCCTAAATAGTTTGTAAAAATCGGCAACGTCACAACGACGATTAAGAAAATTAGAGTTAAACTCGTTAATACTGTATTTAAGGCAATTTCATTCGGCGTTTTTTGACGCGCAGCTCCTTCTACTAAAGAAATCATTTTATCAATAAATGATTCGCCAGGGTTACTCGTAATTACAATCGTAATCTCATCACTTACGACCATCGTACCGCCTGTTACTGAACAAAAATCACCACCCGCCTCTTTTATTACAGGAGCTGATTCCCCTGTAATTGCAGATTCATCGACAGACGCTAAACCTTTAATTACTTCACCATCATTTGGAATCATTTCTCCTTGTTTTACAATAACAACGTCACCTTTTCTCAGATCAGTTGCTGAAACTTGAACAATATCTCCATTTTCTTTTACAACATTTGCAAACACATCTTTCTTCGATTGTTTTAAAGAATCGGCTTGCGCTTTACCACGTCCTTCAGCTAAAGCTTCTGCAAAGTTAGCAAATAAAACTGTAAATAATAGAATGAGAGAAACTGTTATATTAAACCACCCTGGTACACTACTAGAACTACTTGGAAGAAAGGATAAAATTAACGTAATGATAAATCCAATTTCCACAACGAACATAATCGGATTCTTTATCATTACTTTCGGATTTAATTTCGCAAAGGATTGTTTCATCGCATGTGTCACGATATCACGATCCATCGTTTTCGCTTGTCTAACCTCATCTTCTACAGCATGTATTTGTGATTCATTTACTCTTTTTTCTTTTACTACTACCGGTCTCATCATTTACCCTCCATTACTTCAATGTAAGAAATTCTGCAATTGGGCCAAGTACTAACATCGGGAAGAATGTTAACGCACCAACAATTACAATTGTTCCGATAAAGATCCCTCCAAATAAACCATTATCCGTACGGAATGTCCCGACTGTTTCTGGTACTACCGTCTTCTCTTTCAGTGAAGCTGCAACAGCTAGCATCGTAATTAAACTGAAATAGCGTCCTAAAAACATAACTAAACCAGTTGTAATATTCCAAAACGGTGTATTGTCTGCTAAACCTTCAAATCCAGATCCGTTATTCGCAGCTGACGATGTGTACTCATATACAACTTGCGTTAAACCGTGGAAACCTGAATGAGAAATTGCATCCGTTCCTAAGCTTGTTGAAAGAGCTAATGCTGAAAACCCTAAAATAAGCAATGGATGAAATAAAATCGTTACCGCAATCAATTTCATTTCCTTACCTTCAATTTTCTTACCTAAAAACTCCGGTGTCCGTCCAACCATTAAACCAGATATAAAGACTGCAATAATTGCATACATAATAATGTTCACAAAACCTGCTCCAACACCGCCGTATACTGTATTTAACATCATATTTACGAGTGGAACTAGACCACCAATTGGTGTTAACGTATCATGCATCGTATTAACGGCCCCTGTTTCCGCAGCTGTCGTTACTGTCGCATAAAGGGAAGAAAATACTGTTCCAAATCGGACTTCTTTTCCTTCTGTACTTCCTTGTACATGTTCGATACCCATTCCATTTAACACTGAATTTCCATGTAATTCAGATGTCGTAATCGTTATAAATCCTAGTAAAAACACCATGAATAGTGACACGAAAAGGATACGACCTTGTTTTTTATTTCCTACCATTCGTCCGTACGTAAATGGAAGTGCTGTTGGCAATAACATCATAAGCATCATTTGCAAAATATTACTCATTTGCCCTGGATTTTCAAAAGGATGTGTAGAGTTTGCCCCGAAAAATCCACCGCCGTTATTTCCAAGTTCTTTAATGGAAACGAATGATGCAACTGGACCACGTAAAATACTTTGTTTTGCCCCATCAATTGTTTGTGCTGTAACTGCCCCGTCTAACGTTTGTGGTACACCAAGTGCGACAAAGATTAGCGCTGCAACAAACGCAATAGGAAGAAATACTCTCGTTAAAGCTCTCGTAAAATCAACGAAAAAGTTACCAAGTTCTTTTCCAGCGAGCCCTCTTATAAATGCCATAACGAGCGCTAACGTCGTTGCTGGTGCTGCAAACATTAAAAATGTAATCCCGATTAATTGTGATAAATAAGACAAACCATTTTCACCGCTATAATGCTGTAAATTTGTATCAGCCATAAAACTAATTGCTGTATTAAAAGCAAGCGTAGGCTCCATTCCCTCGATATGCGCTGGATTTAGCGGCAGCACACCTTGTAATCTGAAAATGAAATATACAACAACAATCATAAATCCGTTGAGTAAAACGAGTGATAATGCGTACTGTTTCCACGTTTGATTGTATTCTTTTACACCCGTAATTTTAAAAATAAGTTTTTCAAAAGGCCCGAATACTTTATCTAGCGTTTTGCTACCTTGAAAAGCTTTTTCTAAATAAATCCCCGTTGGCTTTGCTACTAGAATAAACAAGAGCATTGTAATAACGACTGCAACCCAAATCATAATGAATGATTCCCCCTAATTAAAACTTTTCTGGATTTAATAATGCGTACACTAAGTACACCGTAATCGCTGCAACAATAACCGATAAGGCAATCATCATGATTGCTTCCCTTCTTTCACAACTTTATCTGACCAACTTGCAAGACTTGCCATCGATGCGACTAACCCAACAAAAATACCGATCATTACAACATCTAACATAACTACCCCTCACTTTTGTTAAAATTTACCATCTAGTTATCAAAAAAAGAACACTAAGCTCTACTTAGTGTTCGAAACGAACAACACAAAGTAAACCTCCTCTCTAAACGCTTACGAGGTTAGCTGTCGGATTCGGGCCTAAAGAGTAGCCCTACTTTCAAAATTGAAAGATTCACCCCAAGTGACAATGCACAAAATTGGTTCCCCCGCTCCATTTCTGGAACTCAGCGATTTTAGGTTTTTTTTGGAAATTTCATGAATGATTTATGAGAGTAAATATACTCCTCTAAATTTAACTTGTAAAGGGGTAAATTACTGAAAATAAGAAAATATCCATCTATTTAAGCGTTTACATTAGTTGTTATTAATATTTTTTCATCTGTTTTCTCGTCTTTCCTTTCTTTTTCACAGAAATGATCTTTTAAATACGAAATAAAAAGAGCGAATTACATGAAGTGCATAGCTTGTTGCACTCAGCATTCGCTCTTTTTTCATTCAACCTTTATTCTCCACGCAAAAAAGCACGCAAATTTCTCCCTCGAATATAAACTTGTGATAATTCCGCATGTAACTGCTCATATTCGGTAATATCCGCCTCTAAATACAAAACATCTTTTGATGGTAATATAATATATGGACCTGGAAAAAGAGGATCGAGCACTACCAATTCGTGAACTCTCTCTACCGATATCGCCCAACGATTCGCTATATCTCCTAGTAACAACACTTTCATCTTCATTTCCCCCGCCCTATTCAAAAAATAAAAAAGAAATATTATCACAGTTCGTAAACACTACAAATTTAGCTCCAATTGTTTCATAGAGCCTGGCCGGATAGCGTTTATTCTTTGTAACAACAGTAATAGGCGCTTGAAAAGAAAAACGAATGTGTTCTGTGAAGAAACTAACTATCGGAAGCTCATCCCCTAGTAAAATCACCTTCTTAATACGCTCGCAAATACTAGTAAAATCCTTCTCCTTATTACAGCTATAAGCTGATTCAAACCCATACTCTCTAACTTCATCCGCTATCTCTTCATTGGCTGTAAAAATAATTAACTCATGCTGAAATGCTACTAGCTCTCTTAAACTCTTTACCTTGTTTTTTTCTCCAACACAAATAAGTGTTAGTTCCATGTACCTCATCCTCCTTAGCATAAAAGAACTCAAACATAGATTGATATTCTCCTATACTAATCAGACCGATGAAGTGATGTATCCATCATGGCACCGTCCTCTCTCAAGACGCTTACGAAGTTAGCTGTCGGATTCGGACTTTGAGAGTAGCCCTACTTTCAACATTGAAAGATTCACCCCTAGTGACGACGCACAAATTGGTTCCTCCGCTCCATACATTTGGACTCAGCGTATTACAAAAAATGTATTCTGGCTGATATATTACTCCTGTATTTTGAAAAAGTAAACACAAAAAAAGCCAGTTAACAAACTGGCTTCTCGTATCTTTATACATGCGTCTTATTCAATTTATATGCAAAATGATTCGTCGGCCCATGACCACTTCCAATATTCAATGGCTCTTCAATTGCTATACTAATAAATCGTTTTGCTTCTTGAACTGCCTCTTCCATCAAGTAGCCTTTAGCAAGTCCTGCTGTAACTGCAGACGCAAATGTACACCCGCTTCCGTGCGTTTGCTTCGAAGGAATTCGTTCACTTCTAAATTCAATAAACTGCTCACCATCAAAGAGTAAATCAATTACTTCATTACCTTGATATTCTGCATGTCCGCCCTTCATAAGCACATATTTAGCTCCTAATTCATGCAATACTTTTGCAGCTTCCTTACTATCTTCTACATTATGAATCTCCATTCCAGTTAACACTTCTGCTTCAGGAACATTTGGTGTTACAACAGTTGCTACTGGCAATAAATATTCTTTTAATGCTTGTACTGCTTCTTGTTGTAATAATGATGCCCCGCCTTTTGCAATCATAACAGGATCTAGCACAATATTATTCCAGCCAAATTTCTTAATATGCTCTGCCACAATTTGAATAATTTCACTACTAAATAACATTCCCAGTTTTACAGCATCTGGCGTTAAATCCGTACCAATTGAATTAAGCTGCTCCGTAATCCCTTCTAAAGAAACAGGATATACCCCTTGAACGCCAAGCGTATTTTGAGCAGTAATTGCTGTAATAGCCGTCATTCCATACACACCAAGCTCTTGGAATGTTTTTAAATCCGCCTGAATCCCAGCGCCGCCTCCGCTATCAGACCCTGCAATTGTTAAAGCTTTATTCACTTTCATCCCACTCATCCTTTTCTACCCAAAATAGCGATGATAAATTGTTTTCGCTTCACTTATATCTTTCGTTCCATGCACAAGTACACGACCATCTTTGAAGGCAACTAATCTCTTTTCTCCAACAGAAAAGGATAATAAATATGGATTTACATTCAAATCAGTCACACGATCATTCAGCAATCTTTTATATTGTTCAAAATCCATTTTCTCTTTATGAGGTGGTCTAATTTGAACTGTATTTCTCCCGCATAACACCGCTGTCTTTGAAGTATTTTCCTTATTTAAATACGGATATAGTGCTTGCTCACCACACGATAGACAATTATGTTTACGAAGCTTTTGCACATTCATACATGAATATTCATTTTTCCATACATCAAATGACACAAGCCCATCTCGAAGCGAGTCATAATCTTCTACTAACAGTTTAAGCGTTTCCGTTACTTGATGAGAAACGACGAGAGATACAGCAGGTGATATAATCCCCGCTGTGTCACATGTCGCTCCGCCAAGTGGAATCGATTGTAATAAACAAGATAAACATGGCGTTTTTCCTGGAATAATAGTATAAGAAAGACCGTAACTCCCTACACATGCCCCATAAACCCATGGAATAGAATATTTTTGCGATATATCATTCACAATGAAACGTGTTTCGAAATTGTCAGTCGCATCGATGATTACATCAACATTTGTAACGAGTTCTTCCAACTCTTCAGCCGTTACATCCTGAACGAGAGCTTCTACTCTTACTTCACTATTAACCTCTTCTAGACGTTTTTTTGCCGCTACAGCCTTCGGAAGATTATTCTCTACATCACTCTCTGCATACAATTGTTGTCTTTGCAAATTACTCCAATCGACATAATCACGGTCAACAATTGTTACTTGACCAACGCCTGCTCTTACAAACATCTCTGCATTTGCACTACCTAATGCACCTGCACCGATAATAAGTACATGCTTTTCTCCTAGCTTTTGTTGCCCTTCTTCCCCAATTGGAGAAAATAGTTCTTGGCGAGAATATCGATTATTCAACTACGCTCATTCCTTCTAAAGGACTACTTGCTGTCGCGCAGCGCTTACGTGCAATACGACCTGCTTCAAACCCTAATCGTCCTGCCTCAATACTTAATTTCATTGCGTATGCCATTTTAATAGGATCGTTCGCTCCAGATACTGCAGTATTTAATAACACACCATCTGCTCCTAATTCCATTGCAAATGCTGCATCAGCTGGACTACCAATACCAGCGTCAACGATAACTGGTACTGTCGCTTGTTCAATAATGAAACTTAAATTTAATGGATTTACAATACCAAGCCCTGAACCAATCGGTGATGCTCCTGGCATAATCGCGTGTACACCAAGTTCTTGTAGTTTGCGTGCTAATACAACATCATCAGATGTGTAAGGAAGAACGATAAATCCTTCTTCTAGTAACATTTCAGATGCCTTTAACGTTTCTACTGGATCAGGTAATAACGTTCTATCATCACCAATAACTTCTACTTTTATCATGTCACAAAGTCCAGAAGCTTTTGCTAATTTTGCAATACGAACAGCTTCTTCAGCATTTTTTGCTCCTGCTGTATTCGGTAATAACGTATATTTTTTCACATCAAGTTTCTCTAATAAATTAGGTTGCTTCGCATCAAATATATCCATACGACGTACTGCGAATGTTAAAATCTCAGCCTCAGAAACATCAATTGCCTTTTGCTGCACATCAAAATCAGGGAATTTCCCTGTTCCTAATAAAAGTCTAGAATGAAATGAAAATTGTCCAATGTTTAACATAATCAACCGCCTCCTACGAAAGTTACAATCTCAATTTGGTCCCCATCAAAAACAGATGTATCGTTATGATCATCTTTTTGTAAAATATCTTTATTACGTTCTACTACAACAATTCTGTTATCTAACTCTAAATGTGTAAGTAGCCCAGCTACTGTTTTTACACCCTCTGGTACTTCAATTTGGTTACCATTAATTTTTAAATTCAAACTTCCATCCCCTTTCTAAACCGTTTTAGAAAGCAATGAATCTAGCAAGTGATTCTCCTGCTTTCCTTCTATTAAATCAGCCATATACTGACCAGAAACAGGACTTAATAAAATGCCGTTTCGATAATGGCCCGTACAAGCATATAAACCTTTTATTTCTTCATGCTCTCCCATATAAGGAGCTTCATGATTAGACTGCGGTCTTAACCCAGCCCACGTACTTTCCCATTCTGCTTCTTTTAAAGCAGGCAATATTGTATAAGCACGCTCTAATATGGAAGTAATACTTTCTGGTTGTACAGACTTATTAAACGTATGAGGCTTCATTGTTGCCCCAATTACGTAACGGCCACCACGTTTCGGCGTGATGTAAAATCTTTCCTGGAAAATAGGAGCTTTCAAGAGAGGTTTCCTGCTTCTTACTGCAACAACTTCACCCTTAACAGGATATGTACCCCAATCACTATGGAAATAATGTAGTAATTTCGTACTCCATGAGCCTCCAGCGATAACGACTTTTTCACATGTTATTACACCTTCACTCGTAACAATTCCAGCCACTTTATTGTTTTCAATTTGAATATCAAACACTTCTGTCTGTTCATATATGTCAGCTCCAGAAAATGCCGCGGAGTGTGCGAATGCTTTCGTAAGATCTGGTGCAATAACATGACCATCTTTTGGATAATATACTGCTCCTATAATTGATTCGGATAGAAACGGCTCTTTTTCTCGCAAACGATCGCCCGTTAGAAAATATGAATCTTCACCTGTTTTCTGTTGCCAATCCATAATATGAAGAATTCTTTTCTTCTCATCTTCATTTTGAGCGATGCGATAAATGCCCTTTTCTTCATACCCAATATCGATGCCTGTTTTTTCACGTAAAACTTCTGCAAGTTGTGGAAATATAGCACGGCTTTCTCTAGCAAGCTCAAACAACGGATCATATGCATCCCATTCTGCCTGAACACCGAGCAAACCAGCAGCTGCTTTCGAAGCTTCAGATGCGATTCTTTGCTTCTCTACAATCGCTACTTTATGCCCTCTTTCTGCTAGAAAGTGTGCAACTGAACTACCAATTACACCTCCGCCAATAATCGCTACATCATACTTCTTACACATGTTTTTCCGCCCACTTTCTTATTGATTCCTTATAAGATTTCGCCTTGCTATACGGATTACTACTGCTTATAATCCCGGACATAACAGCAATGCCACTTACACCATTTGCAAGAACATCACCTGTATTTTCAGGGGTAATCCCACCAATTGCAGTTATTGGTATGGATAAACAACTTGCCATATGAGCAATTTCTTCTAATCCTCTCGCTGGCACACCTTTTTTACAATCTGTCGGAAATACATGACCATAAACGAGTGAATCTGCTCCATTTTTAAATGCTACTATCGCTTCATCTAACGAATGTACTGAATAACCGACATGCAAATAAGAAAATTTTTCTTTCACTAACCTTACATCTGCGCTTCTGTATCCTAGTTGAACACGAGGAATATTTAATAGAATGGCGATATCAATTCGATCATTTATAACAAGCTTAGATGGCGGAAAGCCTTTTTTTAAAAGACTTTCCACACCTTCATACAATTCCTTCGTACTCTTCTCACGCTCACGAATATGCAAATAATCAATCTCGCTCTCAATTTGCATCGCTACATTCACTAACTCTTCGAATGGCATATGGCCATTTGAGATTACATGGAGCTCATTTTTCATATTCATTCGCCTACTTTAAAATGTTTTCAAATAATTCATCGGCTGGTACGATTTCTTTCGTCATTCCTTTGTCTTTCAACCATTTGTTTTGTTTCTCCCATGACTCTTTTGAATCTGATAAGAATGGCTCATCTTTCGTTTCCATCTTCTCTAATAAAATTTTCATACTTTCTTTTTCAACTTCTGGTACAAGCGGGAAGTTTTCTTTTTCTTGATGATCTAATAAAATATTTAATGCTTCATCAGGGTTTTTCTTCATAAAGTCATACCCTTTTTGTGCCCCACGTAAAAAGGCTTGCAATGCTTCTTTATCTTTTTTCAACGTTTTATCACCCGTTACAAACACAAGCTCATGATAGTTTGGTACACCATAATCTGCTGGATTAAAGTATGCTGGTTCATGACCTTCATGACGCATAACAGGTACTTCATGGTTAATGTATGCCCCTGTTACCGCATCCACTTTTTTCGTAATTAATGCTGGTACTAAATCAAAGCCAACATCGACTACTTTCACTGTATCTGGATTACCACCAGCTTCTTTTACCATCGTTTTTAAATACATCTCACTTAAAGGTGTTCCAGAATATCCAACTGTTTTCCCCTCTAAATCTTTTGGCGATTGAATGCCTGCTGACTTCAGTGATACAACATGATTTAACGGTGAACGTACGACAGCTCCAATTGATTTCACTGGAATTTGTTCATTTGCTTTTGCCATGACAACATCTGGTTGATAATACAAACCAACTGTCACTTTCCCTGCTGCCGCTAGCGTTAATGGATCAGTCGGATTAGAAGGGAATTTAATATTCACCTTGACTCCTTCTTCTTTAAAGTATCCTTTTTCAATTGCCGTATAAATAAAGCTATGTACCGCATTCGGGTACCAATCAAGCATTACTGTTATTTCTTTTTCTGATTTATTCTTATCTGATGCCGAGTTACTCGAACATCCTGCAATCATTGCAACTAATAATGTAAACACAAAGATGCGTTTTAATAATTTCATGAATGTTTCCTCCAACTAATAAATTTCTTTTCTAATATCGAAACAAGTATGACGAAGAAAATAGCTAATAATGATAACAATACAATTGGTGCAAATACACCAGCTCCGTCTAACTGCGTCATCATTCTTTTACTGAAATATCCAAGCCCAGCTTGTGCACCGAGCCATTCACCAATCGCTGCCCCAATAACGCTAAGTGGTATCGCAATTTTTAACGCTGAAAAAAAATAAGGAAGAGCAGATGGCAACTTTAGCTTTAGAAAAACATCTTTTTTCGTTGCACCATATGTAACTAATAGCTCCTCCCATTCTTTTTTCGTACTGCGCAGTCCATCATACGTATTGACCGCAATTGGGAAAAACGTAATTAAAACGGTAACAACAACCTTACTCCAGATGGTATATCCAAACCATAAAACGAAGAGCGGTGCAAGCGCAGTGATCGGGATTGTTTGTGAAGCAACTAATAACGGATAAAATGCTCTTTCCATCCACGTACTCGCATTCATTAACATTGCTAGCCCTACGCCCAGTACGATAGAAATAACAACGCCTATTAAAACGACGTATAACGTTGCAGGTAAATGAACCGTAAATAATATATCTTTCAGCGCCCATATCTTCATTACAATTGCAGAAGGTGATGGCAAAATGTACATCTCATCTACAATTCTTGCTCCTACTTCCCACAGAGCAAGTAAAATTCCACTTAATATAAGGGCAGGTAATAACTCCTTCAAGCGATTCATCATACGAGTACCTGCCTTTGTAACATACTAAGGAGCTCTTCTTTAAGCGCTAACACTTCAGGCTTATATAAATCTTTTCTTGTTCGGTTACGATCAAGCGGCACAATTCGCTCAGTTAAAGTTGCTATCGGTTGATTTTCTACAACCAAAATTCGATTAGAAAGAAACAATGCTTCTTCAACATCATGAGTGATAAATAAAATTGTTTTTTCCCACTCTTTCCATTGTTCAAACAACCATTCTTGCAAAGATGCCTTCGTTAAAGCGTCCAATGCGCTAAACGGTTCATCTAACAATAATATCTCCCCTCCTGTTAATAAAGTTCGGATAAAAGATACGCGTTGCCTCATACCACCAGATAAATCTTTCGGATATTTTTTCTCGTACCCTTGTAAACCAAATTTATGTAACAGTTCTTTCGCTTTTACTTGCGCTTCTTTCTTCTGCACACCTTGGCACTCTAGCGGCAGGGCCGCATTCTCAATAATCGTCCTCCACGGCAAGAGCATATCTTTTTGGGGCATATACCCTACAGAATGACTCTTCTTTGTTTCTGTCAGCTCTATCTGTCCAGTACTTGCCTCTTCTAAGCCTGTAATAAGGCGAAATAAAGTACTTTTCCCGCATCCACTCGGTCCGATAATACTTACAAACTCTTTATCTTGTATAGAAGCATTTAATTCATTGATGATTGGTTTTTCATCATAATGAAAGGAAACATTATGAAACTGTAGTATGTTCTTGCTCCTCAAAACCCCACATCTCCTTACGATAAGCCATATCCCAGAATAAATATTCAAATCGGCTGGAATATAAGAAAATCTCCTCTAATCGGTCTAGCTCTTTCTCTGACTTTCCAACTGCCGTTTCATTTAATAAATCTATTAACCAAATACAAAGGTTACCGTATTCTTCAGAACTATATCCTTGAATCCACTCTCCAAAGAACTCATGATCTCTTGCTCCAGGAATATCATTTAAACGCTTTCCGATCTCCCAATAGCTCCACATACATGGAAGTAAAGCTGATATTAATTCTGCAAGTGTGCCATTTTGAGATACAGACATCATGTAATTTGTATAGGCTAAATTTTTAGCAGATGGTTTCGCAGATTCTATCTCCTCTACAGTAATGCCAAGTTTGTTTGCATACTGTTTATGGATCGTCATTTCTCCATTTAAAATCCCATCAATTTGCTCTGCAAATTTTGCCATAACTTGTGGATTCGTTGCCTTTACAACCCCAATTGCATATAGCTTTGCATAATCTAACAAATATAAATAATCTTGAATAATATAGTACTGGAATTTGTCTTTTTCCAACGTACCATCCCCCATACCTACTACAAACGGATGATTATGACTTTTCTCCCAAACAGGCTGCACCGTATCAAATAATCTTTCACAAAATTTCATTAATAATTCCCCTTCCTATATATCTATTTATCTCAATAAAAAAACCACTTCTGTATATAAGAAGTGGTTACAGCAAATAAAATTATAATTTATTCGTTGTTCCACTTCCCTTCGCTAGTATTATCTAGATCAGGTGTTGTAAGGGTTAAGGATTATTCCTCTCTCAGCACGAAAAGCACCCCTAGTGGTGTTAATATGAAATTTTCAAATAAAAAAGCCCCGTTTCTATACGCAAAGAAACGGGGACTCATTGTTAATGTCCGAATTGCTTCCCTACGCTAGCATAATCTAGATCAGGTAATAAAAAGGATCAAAGGCTTATGGCCCTACTCTCAGCTGGCAACACCAGCCCTCCTAGCAAACTATAAAATTATCACTGTCAGTATAACATCGCCATAAGACATCATCAACTGTTTTAATTTTCTTAATTGCAAATTAAATCTTAACGTGTTAAACAAATATAAATGCGACCTCACAAATGATATATACAATATTTATATACGAATCTCTCTTCTGACATTATTTTTATTGATTTCATATTACATTTATGTGAATACGACCAATATATTATATCTTTATACTATAATAAAATTACAACTATACAACTAGAGGAGGTCTTTATTACATGAATATGAAAGCCACAGCTTTAACAGCAACTACTATCGCAATTGCTTCTTTACTTCCTTCTATGGGAGAATCCGATATACAAACAGCGGCTGCTAAGCAACCATCTACAGTAAAAACTGGATATGTAAAAATTGACAACGTTGCACTACATCAAAATAGCCATACAGACAGTGCAATAGTTGATACCATTCGATTTAATAGCCCGGTTACTATTCTTGAAACAGTTCAAGATTGGTATAAAGTATCTGTTAACAACAAAACAGGCTATATGAAAAAAGATGCAATTCTATTCAAAAAAAATGTTCAACCAAAGTCTCAATATATCGTAAATGCAAACGCATTAAACGTTCGTTCTGAACCTAATACAGAGTCTTCTATTCTAGATATATTACCAAATGGTCAATTCATTACCATTCAAGGTGAACAAGGAGATTGGTACAAAATATTACATAACGGTCAAATTGGTTACGTACAAAAAACATTTGTATCTAATGGATCCACACCTCTAGTAAAAGGTGTAACAGTACAAGGTTCTCCTTCTTATACTGTTGCAACACCAAAATTAAATGTACGTAGCAATGCTAGCACAAGTGGCACTCTACTTGGCTCATTACAAAATGGTACACAAGTACAAGTAGTAGAAACGGTAGGTACTTGGTATAAAATTCGTTTTGGCACAGGATACGGATATGTAGCAAAACACTATGTAGTGCAAAATCAAAATCAAGCACAAGCTAAAACAGCTCAACCTGCATCAATTCCAGCAGTTTTCAAATTCCCTACTCAAGGGAAAATCAGCTCCACTTTTGATATGCGCTGGGAGCAAATGCATTATGGTATAGATATAGCAGCACAAGGAAATGTCTCTATTCAAGCTGCTGCTGCAGGTAAGGTTGTGAAATCTTATTATTCGGCTAGCTACGGCAATGTCGTGTTCATCGCCCATCAAATAAATGGGAAATTATATACAACAGTTTATGCTCATATGAAGGATCGCACTGTACAAGCTGGTGATCAAGTACAAACTGGACAATTAGTAGGTCATATGGGAAACACAGGTCATTCATACGGGCAACATCTCCATTTTGAATTACATAATGGGGAATGGAATTTTGAAAAAACAAATGCAGTAAACCCACTGCCATATTTAGTTAGGTAAATTATATGCCACGCAATATACCTCTCTTTATTGAATACCTGGCCTTTTTAGGTTTAATCTGTTGTTTAATCATTTATAATACGAACACTGTATTTTTATCTATTATTATTGCTTTTGTTGCTTTAGAAATCATTATGGAAGCATTACAAATGCGGCTAAAACAAAAAATTGCCCATATTTATAATGTAATTTTTCTTTTAAGTGCTCTTATAACAAATATAATTAGTAATGGTTTTTATTTATCTACCGTACTTCCTGTATTCTTTATAGGTGTTTTATTATTCATAGCTAGATACGTTCATGTTCCTAATAACCAAAAACATGAACAAGAAGCTTAGAAAGAGGAGACACTGTGTACCAATCTTTCAAAGATAATCCAATGAAATATATATTGAATTTATATGAAAAAATGAATACTTTTTTTGGTATACAAGGAAGTTATACTGCACAATTTCTCCTTTATGGAATGTTATTTCTTATCTTAGTTACTTTCTCCTTGCTTTACTAACAAAAAAAGGATCTCACATAAACTTGAGATCCTTTTTAATTTATATTAATTTTTAATATGTAAAATATGGTTTATCCACAAGCATATTTTTCATAAATGAAACTAAGATTATATTTTTTCTCTAAGCTCATTCTTTGTTCATCGTCGCACCAATAGAAAAGAATATCATGAATCGTTGCATAACGCTTATTTTTAAGAAATAGTTTAAAGAATGATGGTAAACAATCATGTAATTGTATAAATATATAATTGCGTAGTATTTCTTCTTTGTATTCAATTCCCTTACAAATATACAGTAATTCTTCACAATAATATGCATGCTGTGGAACTTGGATCATTTCGAAAAATGGTACATATGATAGTAGCTTTCCAATAAAATGACCATACCGATCCATTACCCCTATCGTCATATGCTCCATCATTTCTTTCATCACATATAAATAATCATCTACATGAGTTGTCTTTAAAGGGTCTAATCGATCGGAAATTTGTGAAAGTACAGCTCTTTGACAAGCTAAAACTGCTTGACTAGGTCCATAATATGATAGGAAGTCTGTACACTTACGATACTTTCGTAATAAGTCATGTGTATATAAATCATATACAAAAGTATTACAATACATTGCCAGACTCATCATATCACTATTTAATTGCTCTTTTGACAGTGTTTTAGCTCGCTTACACATATAAAAGAATGTAAATTCCAATACTTCTTTATGAGATAATAGATGTTTGCAATCTGTTATACATTTCTCACTAAATTTAACTCGCTTCCAAATTTCTACATCCTCAGCTGTTAATTCACCAATACGATATTTAATAATTAAATAGTTTAAAGCAACTGCTTTCGTCAAAAGATCCCATGTTTCATACTCCAATGAAGTTCGGACAAATTCATCTAGCCCTTGGGTTATCATAAAAGCATTTGCCTCTTCATACCAACCAATCTCTTGACATAAACGAAGAATACGTACTAGAGTTGGAATTTCATCTTTATGAAACTGCGGTAAATTCTTTACTTTATTCATGCCATATACGATAAATGCCGCTAAATTTTCTTCTTTATAAAATTCTTTTTCTTTCCATACTAATATAGTTCGCTCTTTCCTTTCACCTTTTGGATGACAAGGTACAAGCAAAGAAAATAACTCAGCGAAATTATTTGGTTCTATATATGTATCTGTAACCAAATTCCAATTTGGATCGCCCTGTACAGCCCTCATATAATTCCCCTTCCCTTTTTATCCCGCTATTTGCGGGCAGTAAGACTCCCACCTCAAAATTCTGCGAATGCGAGGAAGTTAGGTGGGAGATAAAACTGCCCATAAAAGCCCGATTGGTTCAACTAATAATTATTGGGGGATGGACACCCCCCAATAATTAAAGTTTCACTTTATCTACGTAGGAAATATTAATTCATTATTACATCATTAACAACGAATATTGTTATATTCAAAATCTATAATAACACTTATATCTCTCAGTATATCATTTTTTCTCTTATTAAAAATTAGGAATGACAAATTTTAAAAAACTGTCAAAAATATTGACTCTATACTTATTATATAATGTCTCAGATACATCACGCTAACATATTAGTTTAATCCGTATATACTAGAATAATGTATCTGATCTTTATACATAATTTATTCCATATGCTCTGAGATTTCACTTAAAGCAAACCCTGCTTGATCATCTGCTGATTTTCTTATAGCTAAATCACCTAGTGCTAGCATCCCAACAAGTTGACCGCTCTCAACAACCGGTAACCGTCTAATTTGATATTGTGCCATTAATTCTGTAGCTTTTTCAATAGAATCGTCTGGAGAAACTGAAACAATGTTTGTTGTCATTACATTTGTAATTTGATTAGATCCAGGATGTTTTTCAGCAATCCCACGAACAACTAAGTCTCGATCAGTAACAAGCCCAACAACTTGTTTATTTTCAATAACAGGAATCAATCCAACCGATTCTTCCTTCATTTTTACAGCTGCCTCATATACATTGTCTAATGGTGTACAATGTACGATATGAGTACTCATAAGTTCTCTAACTTGCGTCATTTTTCATCTCCTCCTTTTAATACATACCATAGCTTTTCCTAAATCCCTTTATTTATTTCAGGAAAATAAGGTGATAAAAAGAGGCTTATACATAATAAAAAAGAGTCAGCAATATGCTGACTCTTTTTTTATGACCCGTACGGGATTCGAACCCGTGTTACCGCCGTGAAAGGGCGGTGTCTTAACCACTTGACCAACGGGCCATGGCTCCGCAGGTAGGACTCGAACCTACGACCGATCGGTTAACAGCCGATAGCTCTACCACTGAGCTACTGCGGAATATATATGGTGGGCCTAAATGGACTCGAACCATCGACCTCACGCTTATCAGGCGTGCGCTCTAACCAGCTGAGCTATAGGCCCATATACTTTACAGGGGCAGTAGGAATTGAACCCACACTGGAGGTTTTGGAGACCTCAGTTCTACCTTTAAACTATGCCCCTAAATGGTGCCGGCTAGAGGACTTGAACCCCCAACCTACTGATTACAAGTCAGTTGCTCTACCAATTGAGCTAAGCCGGCATAAAAAAAAAACAAAAAAATGGTGGCTCGGGACGGAATCGAACCGCCGACACGAGGATTTTCAGTCCTCTGCTCTACCGACTGAGCTACCGAGCCAACATAAAATGGCGGTCCCGACCGGGGTCGAACCGGCGATCTCCTGCGTGACAGGCAGGCATGTTAACCACTACACCACGGGACCATTGGTTGCGGGGACAGGATTTGAACCTGCGACCTTCGGATTATGAGCCCGACGAGCTACCGTACTGCTCCACCCCGCGACGATATTATGTTTTAAAAATAAATGGAGGAGGTAGAGGGATTCGAACCCCCGCGCGACTCTCGCCGCCTGTCGGTTTTCAAGACCGATCCCTTCAGCCGAACTTGGGTATACCTCCATGAAGGAAAAATTAATATCTTATTCATTTTTATATGTAACTAAACCACTTTTTAAAAAATGGAGGAGGTAGAGGGATTCGAACCCCCGCGCGACTCTCGCCGCCTGTCGGTTTTCAAGACCGATCCCTTCAGCCGAACTTGGGTATACCTCCGACATATAAAAAATAAAGTGGAGCCTAGCGGGATCGAACCGCTGACCTCCTGCGTGCAAGGCAGGCGCTCTCCCAGCTGAGCTAAGGCCCCATGTTTTTGGGAAAATCGGGAAGACAGGATTTGAACCTGCGACCCCCTGGTCCCAAACCAGGTGCTCTACCAAGCTGAGCCACTTCCCGTTAATAAAAGCGCGCCCGAGAGGAGTCGAACCCCTAACCTCTTGATCCGTAGTCAAACGCTCTATCCAATTGAGCTACGGGCGCATATGGTGCCGAGGGCGGGGGTCGAACCCGCACGGTGGTCACCCACCGCAGGATTTTAAGTCCTGTGCGTCTGCCTGTTCCGCCACCCCGGCATGTCATACTGAAAATTGGAGCGGAAGACGGGATTCGAACCCGCGACCCCAACCTTGGCAAGGTTGTATTCTACCACTGAACTACTTCCGCAAGACATGTTTGAGTTATTTTATTAAAAGTGCGGGTGAAGGGAGTCGAACCCCCACGCCAAAGGCGCTAGATCCTAAGTCTAGTGCGTCTGCCAATTCCGCCACACCCGCATATTTTTTAAGAAAATGGTGAGCCATGAAGGATTCGAACCTTCGACCCTCTGATTAAAAGTCAGATGCTCTACCAACTGAGCTAATGGCTCTTAATGGCTGGGCTAGCTGGATTCGAACCAGCGCATGACGGAGTCAAAGTCCGTTGCCTTACCGCTTGGCTATAGCCCAATAATTAAGAAATGGTGGAGGGGGGCAGATTCGAACTGCCGAACCCGAAGGAGCGGATTTACAGTCCGCCGCGTTTAGCCACTTCGCTACCCCTCCGACTATATGGTGGAGGATGACGGGATCGAACCGCCGACCCCCTGCTTGTAAGGCAGGTGCTCTCCCAGCTGAGCTAATCCTCCATTTTGCCTGGCAACGTCCTACTCTCGCAGGGACAAGGTCCCAACTACCATTGGCGCTAGAGAGCTTAACTTCCGTGTTCGGTATGGGAACGGGTGTGACCTCTCTGCCATCATTACCAGACTATATTCGATTGAGACAAACATTATTATACTTGATTCACTTAGAAAGTCAATAAGTTTTTTATATTCTCTCAAAACTAGATAACGTTGCTTCATATTATATGGTTAAGTCCTCGATCTATTAGTATTCGTCAGCTCCACATGTCACCATGCTTCCACCTCGAACCTATCAACCTGATCATCTTTCAGGGATCTTACTAGCTTACGCTATGGGAAATCTCATCTTGAGGGGGGCTTCATGCTTAGATGCTTTCAGCACTTATCCCTTCCGCACATAGCTACCCAGCTATGCCCTTGGCAGAACAACTGGTACACCAGCGGTGCGTCCATCCCGGTCCTCTCGTACTAAGGACAGCTCCTCTCAAATTTCCTGCGCCCACGACGGATAGGGACCGAACTGTCTCACGACGTTCTGAACCCAGCTCGCGTACCGCTTTAATGGGCGAACAGCCCAACCCTTGGGACCGACTACAGCCCCAGGATGCGATGAGCCGACATCGAGGTGCCAAACCTCCCCGTCGATGTGGACTCTTGGGGGAGATAAGCCTGTTATCCCCGGGGTAGCTTTTATCCGTTGAGCGATGGCCCTTCCATGCGGAACCACCGGATCACTAAGCCCGACTTTCGTCCCTGCTCGACTTGTAGGTCTCGCAGTCAAGCTCCCTTATGCCTTTGCACTCTACGAATGATTTCCAACCATTCTGAGGGAACCTTTGGGCGCCTCCGTTACACTTTAGGAGGCGACCGCCCCAGTCAAACTGCCCACCTGACACTGTCTCCCGGGTCGATAAGACCCGTAGGTTAGAATTTCAATACAGTCAGGGCGGTATCCCACCAGCGCCTCCACCGAAGCTAGCGCTCCGGTTTCAATGGCTCCCGCCTATCCTGTACAAACTGTACCAAAATTCAATATCAGGCTACAGTAAAGCTCCACGGGGTCTTTCCGTCCTGTCGCGGGTAACCTGCATCTTCACAGGTACTATAATTTCACCGAGTCTCTGGTTGAGACAGTGCCCAAATCGTTACACCTTTCGTGCGGGTCGGAACTTACCCGACAAGGAATTTCGCTACCTTAGGACCGTTATAGTTACGGCCGCCGTTTACTGGGGCTTCAGTTCAGAGCTTCGCTTACGCTAACCCCTCTCCTTAACCTTCCAGCACCGGGCAGGTGTCAGCCCCTATACTTCGCCTTACGGCTTCGCAGAGACCTGTGTTTTTGCTAAACAGTCGCTTGGGCCTATTCACTGCGGCTTTCCGTTAAGAAAGCACCCCTTCTCCCGAAGTTACGGGGTCATTTTGCCGAGTTCCTTAACCAGAGTTCTCTCGCACACCTTAGGATTCTCTCCTCGCCTACCTGTGTCGGTTTGCGGTACAGGCACCTTTTATCTCGCTAGAAGCTTTTCTTGGCAGCGGGGAATCAAAGACTTCGCTCCATAAGGAGCTTCCCCATCACAGCTCAGCCTTCACGATAAGCGGATTTGCCTACTTATCAGCCTAACTGCTTGGACGTGCACAACCAATCGCACGCTTCTTCTATCCTTCTGCGTCCCTCCATTGCTCAAACGATAAAGAGGTGGTACAGGAATATCAACCTGTTGTCCATCGCCTACGCCTGTCGGCCTCGGCTTAGGTCCTGACTAACCCTGAGCGGACGAGCCTTCCTCAGGAAACCTTAGGCATTCGGTGGACGGGATTCTCACCCGTCTTTCGCTACTCATACCGGCATTCTCACTTCTAAGCGCTCCACCAGTCCTTCCGGTCTGACTTCACTGCACTTAGAACGCTCCCCTACCACTGATACCATTGGTATCAATTCGCAGCTTCGGTGGTGTATTTAGCCCCGGTACATTTTCGGCGCAGAGTCACTCGACTAGTGAGCTATTACGCACTCTTTAAATGGTGGCTGCTTCTGAGCCAACATCCTAGTTGTCTAAGCAACTCCACATCCTTTTCCACTTAATACACACTTTGGGACCTTAGCTGGCGATCTGGGCTGTTTCCCTCTTGACTACGGATCTTATCACTCGCAGTCTGACTCCTAAGGATAAGTCATTGGCATTCGGAGTTTGACTGAATTCGGTAATCCGATGAGGACCCCTAGTTCAATCAGTGCTCTACCTCCAAGACTCTTACACTTAAGGCTAGCCCTAAAGCTATTTCGGGGAGAACCAGCTATCTCCAGGTTCGATTGGAATTTCTCCGCTACCCACACCTCATCCCCGCACTTTTCAACGTGCGTGGGTTCGGGCCTCCATTCAGTGTTACCTGAACTTCACCCTGGACATGGGTAGATCACCTGGTTTCGGGTCTACGACCACGTACTAAACGCCCTATTCAGACTCGCTTTCGCTGCGGCTCCGCCTCTTCAGCTTAACCTCGCACGGGATCGTAACTCGCCGGTTCATTCTACAAAAGGCACGCCATCACCCATTAACGGGCTCTGACTATTTGTAGGCACACGGTTTCAGGATCTCTTTCACTCCCCTTCCGGGGTGCTTTTCACCTTTCCCTCACGGTACTGGTTCACTATCGATCACTAGGGAGTATTTAGCCTTGGGAGATGGTCCTCCCAGATTCCGACGGAATTTCACGTGTTCCGCCGTACTCAGGATACATTCAAGAGAGAACGAAGTTTCGACTACGGGGTTATTACCCTCTGTGACGGACCTTTCCAGGTCGCTTCGTCTACCTCGTTCCTTTGTAACTCCGTATAGAATGTCCTACAACCCCAAGAGGCAAGCCTCTTGGTTTGGGCTAGATTCCGTTTCGCTCGCCGCTACTCAGGAAATCGCATTTGCTTTCTCTTCCTCCAGGTACTTAGATGTTTCAGTTCCCTGGGTCTGTCTTCCATACCCTATGTATTCAGGTAAGGATACCATACCATTACGTATAGTGGGTTTCCCCATTCGGAAATCTTCGGATCAAAGCTTACTTACAGCTCCCCGAAGCATATCGGCGTTAGTCCCGTCCTTCATCGACTCCTAGTGTCAAGGCATCCACCGTGCGCCCTTTCTAACTTAACCAAACTAAAATTAAAAAAATATGAGCTACACTGTTATCTAGTTTTCAAAGAACATACATTTAAACTTGAGAGATAGTTCTCTCAAAACTGAACGAAACAAAACAAGTCAACGTTTATTGATGAACTGCGTTCATCAATTCTCCATAGAAAGGAGGTGATCCAGCCGCACCTTCCGATACGGCTACCTTGTTACGACTTCACCCCAATCATCTGTCCCACCTTAGGCGGCTGGCTCCATAAAGGTTACCCCACCGACTTCGGGTGTTACAAACTCTCGTGGTGTGACGGGCGGTGTGTACAAGGCCCGGGAACGTATTCACCGCGGCATGCTGATCCGCGATTACTAGCGATTCCAGCTTCATGTAGGCGAGTTGCAGCCTACAATCCGAACTGAGAACGGTTTTATGAGATTAGCTCCACCTCGCGGTCTTGCAGCTCTTTGTACCGTCCATTGTAGCACGTGTGTAGCCCAGGTCATAAGGGGCATGATGATTTGACGTCATCCCCACCTTCCTCCGGTTTGTCACCGGCAGTCACCTTAGAGTGCCCAACTTAATGATGGCAACTAAGATCAAGGGTTGCGCTCGTTGCGGGACTTAACCCAACATCTCACGACACGAGCTGACGACAACCATGCACCACCTGTCACTCTGCTCCCGAAGGAGAAGCTCTATCTCTAGAGTTTTCAGAGGATGTCAAGACCTGGTAAGGTTCTTCGCGTTGCTTCGAATTAAACCACATGCTCCACCGCTTGTGCGGGCCCCCGTCAATTCCTTTGAGTTTCAGCCTTGCGGCCGTACTCCCCAGGCGGAGTGCTTAATGCGTTAACTTCAGCACTAAAGGGCGGAAACCCTCTAACACTTAGCACTCATCGTTTACGGCGTGGACTACCAGGGTATCTAATCCTGTTTGCTCCCCACGCTTTCGCGCCTCAGTGTCAGTTACAGACCAGAAAGTCGCCTTCGCCACTGGTGTTCCTCCATATCTCTACGCATTTCACCGCTACACATGGAATTCCACTTTCCTCTTCTGCACTCAAGTCTCCCAGTTTCCAATGACCCTCCACGGTTGAGCCGTGGGCTTTCACATCAGACTTAAGAAACCACCTGCGCGCGCTTTACGCCCAATAATTCCGGATAACGCTTGCCACCTACGTATTACCGCGGCTGCTGGCACGTAGTTAGCCGTGGCTTTCTGGTTAGGTACCGTCAAGGTGCCAGCTTATTCAACTAGCACTTGTTCTTCCCTAACAACAGAGTTTTACGACCCGAAAGCCTTCATCACTCACGCGGCGTTGCTCCGTCAGACTTTCGTCCATTGCGGAAGATTCCCTACTGCTGCCTCCCGTAGGAGTCTGGGCCGTGTCTCAGTCCCAGTGTGGCCGATCACCCTCTCAGGTCGGCTACGCATCGTCGCCTTGGTGAGCCGTTACCTCACCAACTAGCTAATGCGACGCGGGTCCATCCATAAGTGACAGCCGAAGCCGCCTTTCAATTTCGAACTATGCAGTTCAAAATATTATCCGGTATTAGCCCCGGTTTCCCGGAGTTATCCCAGTCTTATGGGTAGGTTACCCACGTGTTACTCACCCGTCCGCCGCTAACTTCATAAGAGCAAGCTCTTAATCCATTCGCTCGACTTGCATGTATTAGGCACGCCGCCAGCGTTCATCCTGAGCCAGGATCAAACTCTCCAATAAAGTTAGTTTGTCTAGCATCTAAAAATAAAAATTGACGTTCACGTTGTTTGTTTCGTTCAGTTTTCAAAGAACTTGTCTGCCGCTTCAAAAGCGACTTCATCATATTAACATCTTCATTTTTCGATGTCAACTATGTTTTTGAATTTCTTTTTTGTCGTTTTCTGCGTTTCCGCATCAGCGACGTTTATTAATATACCATCATGGTTTTTAAATAACAAGTATTTTTTATAAAAAAATACAAAAAGTTATCTATCCTACTTTCTTCTATAGAAAGAATCCTTATCCTTTCTACTAAAAACATTCATTTTGATTGTATACAAGTTACTATACACTATCATCAACCAAGCAGTATTTCACAATAACTTCCTAACCTTTAGTCTTCTCCTTTTTTAATTTTATAATTACCATAGTTCTACTTAAGAAGGACACATAATCATTTAAATGTAGAGTAACAAAAAACGCGGCCACTATACTAGAGCAAAACTTTAATTCCTGATTTTTCTCTCCAATCAGGAATTTTGCTTCCACAAATAACAAACTTCCCCTCGAAATATTAAATTAAGATTATTGTTAGAATTTTTTTACATTTAATTAATGAAAGATATCCAATTTTTGTTATATAGTAAGAAAGTGCCCACAAAACTATAAATAAACTAATGGAGGAATTATTTTATGGATAGGTTAACAAAATTTTCATTAAAAAACCGAGCCGCTATTATTATCATGGTTTTTCTCATTTCCATACTCGGTGTTTATTCCGGTTCTAAATTACCTATGGAATTTTTACCAAGCATCGACAACCCTGCAATAACTGTTACGACATTATCTCAAGGGCTCGATGCTGAAACGATGACCAAGGACGTAACTGACCCCCTTGAAAAACAATTTCGTAATTTAGAACATATCGATGGCATCACTTCTTCCACACATGAGGGATTATCACGCATCGACATTGCATATACATCCAAGGCAAATATGAAAGACGCGGCACGCGAAGTCGAAAAAACAATTAATACGATTAAATTACCTAAAGATGTAACTAAACCTGTTGTTAGCCAATTAAACACTTCTATGATTCCACTCGCTCAAATTACCATCCAGAAGCAAAACGGATTTTCAAAAGCTGACGAAAAACAAATTGAGAAAGAAATCGTACCACAACTCGAAAGCATTGATGGTGTTGCCAATGTTATGTTTTTCGGAAAATCAACTTCCGAATTATCCATCGTACTTGATCCTAACCAACTAAAAGATAAAAACGTAACATCACAGCAAGTATTAACAGTTTTACAAGGAAAAGAAACTTCCACTCCAGCCGGAGCAATTACCGTTAATAAGGCAGAATACAATCTTCGTGTCATCGGGGATATAAAAAATGTAAATGACATAAAAAACATCACCGTTACACCTCAAGTAAAATTACAAGATGTTGCTCAAATTGAATTAAAACAACATTACGATACAATCTCGCACATAAACGGGGAAGAAGGAACAGGATTAATCATCATGAAAGAGCCGAGTAAAAATGCGGTTGCAATCGGAAAAGAGATTGATAAAAAGATTAAAGATATAAGCAAGCAATATAAAGATCAATTCTCTATTAAACTTTTAGCTTCAACTCATGAGCAAGTTGAAAATGCTGTTACTAGTATGGGAAAAGAAGTAATCCTTGGGGCAATTGCTGCAACTCTCATTATCTTAATCTTTTTACGCAGCTTCCGAACAACACTCATCGCTGTCGTTAGTATTCCATTATCTATTTTATTAACACTATTTTTACTCCATCAATCTAACATCACACTTAACATTCTAACTCTTGGTGGCTTAGCCGTTGCAGTTGGACGTCTCGTCGATGATAGTATCGTTGTCATCGAGAATATTTTCCGTCGTTTACAAAAAGAATCTTTCTCTAAAGATATTATTCTCGATGCAACAAAAGAGGTCGCCGTCGCAATTACCTCTTCTACTTTAACGACAGTCGCCGTTTTTTTACCTATCGGTCTCGTATCGGGAGTAATCGGAAAACTAATGTTACCTATGGTGTTAGCAGTTGTGTATTCTATACTTTCTTCCTTAATTGTGGCATTAACAGTCGTTCCACTTATGGCTTTTTTACTGCTCAAAAAAACAAAACGTCGCAATTCACATTCTTCACCGCGATATGTCGCTACATTAAAGTGGGCTCTTTCTCATAAGTTTATCATTCTACTCACTTCTTTTTTATTATTTGCAGGATCAATTGCAGCCTACATACTACTTCCGAAAGCTAACATAAAGTCTGAGGACGATACAATGCTTTCCGTTAACATGACATTTCCAGGTGATTATGATTCTGAAGCTAAAAAACAAAAAGCCTTTGATTTCGAAAAGAAACTCCTCTCTAATTCTGATGTAACAGATGTTATTTTGCGAATGGGATCTAGCGCAGAAGATGCACAATGGGGACAGACAACTCAAAACAATCTTGCAACTATATTTGTAGTCTTTAAAAAAGGATCTGACATAGACCAATATATTAAAGAATTAAAAAAGGATCATACAGCTTTCGAACCAGCTGAACTTGATTATATAAAAACGAGTTACTCTGACTCCGGAGGCGGAAACAACTTACAATTTAATGTAACAGCTACTAACGAAACAAATTTACAAAAGGCCGCTAACATCGTCGAAACAAAACTAAAAGGTATGGACGATCTCTCTAAAGTAAAAACAAATATAGAAGACTCTAAAAAAGAATGGCAAATTCATATCGATCAAACAAAAGCGGAACTACATGGTTTAACACCAGAATTAGTAGCACAACAAGTATCATTCCTTATGAAGAAATCTCCTCTTGGGGAAATCTCAATCAATAATGAAAAAACAACCATTATGATAGAACATAAAAAGGCATCCATTAACAAACAAGAAGATATTTTAAACACAAACATACTATCACCTATTAACGGACCAATTCCTTTAAAAGATATTGCAACTATTTCAGAAAAACAACTTCAAACGGAAATCTTCCATAAAGATGGGAAAGAAACGATTCAAATTACCGCAGAAGCTTCAAGTGAAGATTTAAGCAAAGTAAGCGCAGAAGTAAACAAGGCGATAGCCGACTTAGATTTACCTAACGGAGCAAAAGTAAATGTCGCAGGTGCTACTGAATCTATGCAAGAGAACTTCACAGATTTATTCAAAATTATGGGGATCGCAATCGGGATTGTATATTTAATTATGGTTATCACATTCGGGCAAGCACGTGCTCCTTTCGCGATTTTATTCTCTTTACCATTAGCTGCTGTCGGCGGTATTTTAGGATTAATCATTTCAAGAACACCTGTTGACGTAAATTCATTAATCGGCGCATTAATGTTAATCGGGATTGTCGTTACAAATGCTATTGTATTAATAGAAAGAGTGCAACAAAATCGGGAAAACGGTATGGAAACAAGAGAAGCCTTACTAGAAGCAGGATCTACTAGATTACGCCCAATTATTATGACAGCTATAACAACAATCGTCGCTATGCTACCACTCCTCTTCGGGCAATCTCAAGCAGGAAGTATGGTATCGAAAAGTCTGGCCGTCGTTGTAATCGGTGGTTTGGCAGTCTCAACCGTTCTTACATTAGTAGTCGTTCCCGTTATGTATGAACTATTAGATAAAATCGGGAGAAAAAGACGCTCCCGCAGAAAAATAAGCACTTCTACAGAAACACCTGATATTTAAACTAAAAGGCGTTATCTTCTCGAATGAAGATAACGCCTTTTTATTTATCTACCGATATAACTCATTATTTTTGGGGCATATTGCTCTAGAGGTTTACCAGAATCTACAATAAGGTATTCACTATTTGAAGGTCTTTTACTACCATTTAACCACTTTTTAAAAGCTAATTCCGACTCCACTTCTCCAATTTGACTGATCATACGCTTACGTGTTTGCAGCCTCATATCAATCTCTTCCATATCATTAAGATAACATTCAATATATTTATATTTCACACCATGTTTATTTGACCATTTAATTCCTTTTTCAACCATCCCCTCATATAAACACGGACTATCCAATATAACACTATGCCCTTGTTCTAAATAAGAATCAATCAATGCCCATTCAACATCGTACGATAACCCACCAACAGTTTTTGATTTAATCCCTTTCATTTCTAATGATTTTAGCAATGCTGATTTCAAAACATCATGATCTACAATTACAGCACCTGTCAGCTTGGCTATATATTTTGACACTGTTGATTTTCCTGATCCAGGAAAACCTGACATTTGCAGAAAAAACACATTAAAACTCCTCTCTAATCAGTATTTATTCATCTGTATAATCAATTAAAAATTCAACAATTGTTATGTCCATTCCTTCTATATAAAAACAAAAAAACTCCCTACTTATAAATAGAGAGTTCTTCTTTGCTATTTATGCCGCTTTTACCTTCTTCGTCGTTTTACGACTTTTTTTCGCTCCTGTAAAACGCTTGTGTAATACAGATGCTACGAAACGAGAAATGATATTAAAGAGTAATACCATAATAATTAATACAGCTGCAGATTTTGTTGCAATTAACTTCGCATCCGGGATAATCCCTTCAGAGTTTAATTTCCAAATATGAACAGCTAACGTTTCAGCTGGTCTAAATGGATTTAAAGGATGCGAGGGGCTCGAGAAGTCCGCTGCTGAATTTAAAATAGGTGATGTTAAACCCGCTGTATAAATTAACGCCGCAGCTTCACCGAATATACGGCCTGCCGCTAAAATAATACCTGTAATAATTTGTGGTAACGAAGACGGGATAATGATGCGGGCAATTGTTTGCCATTTCGTTGCACCTAGTCCAAGACTCGCCTCTTTTACATTATGAGGAACTTCAGAAATCGCATTTTCACAAACACGTGTTAAACCAGGCAAATTCAAAATAGTTAAAGCAAGAGCTCCACCCATTACTGTATATCCCCAGCCTGTCATTGTAACAAATACTAATAAGCCAAATAGTCCAACAACAATAGAAGGTAAAGACGCCATTGTTTCAATACATAAACGAACAAAACTTAAAAAACGACCTTGTTTTGCATACTCCGCTAAATATATTCCAGCCCCTAGTCCAAGAGGAATAGATATAATAAGTGTTATAACAAGCATGTAGAAAGAATTGAATAACTGTGGACCAATTCCCCCACCAGCTCTTGTATTGCTTGGTTCTCCGAATAAGAAACTAGGATCCCAAAATCCCCATCCCTTTTGCAGAATTTCGTACATTAAAAAAGCCAGCAAAGCTACAACTAAAGCTGCAACCCCATAAAAGATACCTGTCCAAACTTTATTTACCGTTCTTGCATTCATTATTATCGCTCACCTCTTTGACCAATCGCTCGAATTACTAAAATAAACAGGAATGAAATAACAAGTAAAATCATTGCTAACGTCCATAGCGCATTGTTCCAAGCTGTTCCGTTCAATGTATTCGTCATATCCATTGTCAGAATACCTGTTAACGTTGCTGTTGGACTATATATTCCTTCCGGTAATTTAATCGTGTTCCCGATTACCATTTGAACCGCTAACGCTTCACCAAAAGCACGCGCTAACCCTAAAACTATACCTGTTAAAATTCCTTGTTTTGCAGCAGGAACAATAACTCGGCTAATCGCTTGCCATTTCGTCGATCCTAGACCGTAAGAAGCTTCCAAGTAATCAAACGGAACAGAGCGTATTGCATCAGAGGCAATACTAGCAATAGTAGGTAAAATCATAATACTCAGGACAATAATACCCGCAATTAAACTAAATCCCACTCCACCGAACGAATCCCGTAATAGAGGAACCAAGATCGTAACCCCTAATAATCCGTATACAACTGATGGAATACCAACTAATAATTCTAAAACAGGCTTTAATACTTTATTCCCAAACTTCGGCGAAATTAAATTCATGAATATAGCAAGAGCTATAGCAATTGGTGCACTAATGACAACAGCACCTAACGACACAAGCGTCGAACCGACAATAAAGATGACAGCACCATACGTACCTTGATCAGCATTTGGATTCCATTTTGTCGAAGTTAACACCTCAGAAAACGAGATACCACTTTGCGTGAAAGATTGAATTCCTTTGCCGCAAATAAACGCAATAATAGCTAATGTAATAAAAACAATAAAGATACCGCAAAACGTAACAAGTGATCTACCTATATATTCACTCTTTACGTAATTAATTTGTTTTTTCCCCTTCATCACAGGACAGACCCCACTTCATAGATTGCATTGAACAGGACTGGCCTTGCAGCCAGCCCCATAAAATTTTATTACTTATTTAATTTAGACATTGGGATGTAACCCATATCTTCTACTTGTTTTTCGAAATCTTTACCTTTTACATAATCAATGTAAGCTTTTGTCGCTTCTTTTGCCTCACCTTTAGTTACCATGTACTCGTAAGACCAGAATGGATATTTACCAGCAGAAATATTTTCAACTTTCGGTTCAGATCCATCAATTTTAACCGTTTGTAACGCACCTTTTTTCTCACCAACCATGTAAGACATCGCTAAGTAACTAACTGAACCTGGAGTAGAGTTAATCGCTTGCTCTACAGCACCATTAGAATCTTGTGTTGTACCAGTTCCATCATTAATCTTCGCGTCTTTCATCACTGTCTTTTCAAAAGTAGCACGTGTACCAGATGAAGCTGGTCGGTTAATTACATTGATTTTTTCATCTTTTCCGCCTACTTCTTTCCAGTTCGTCACTTTTCCAGTGAAGATATCTTGCACTTGTTTTACTGTTAAGTTATCAACTTTTACATCTTTATTTACAACAAGTGCGAATGCGATACCCGCAACTTTGTTATCTACTAATTCTTTTGCTTTTTCAGCATCTTTTATTTTATCTCCAGCTGGAACATCTGAGTTACCAATTTGTACCGCACCAGATGCTACTTGGTTAATCCCAGTTCCACTACCGCCACCTTGAACTTGAATAGAAACTTTTGAATTTTTCTCCATGAATTTCTTTCCAGCTTCCTCCGCAAGAGGTTGAAGAGCTGTAGAGCCAGCCGCTGCAATCGTGCCTGATAATTCTTGTTTTGCATCGCTACCTTTAGCAGCTTCCTTATTATCCGTACTTTCTGCTTTTCCACATCCAACTAATGCACCTGCAACAACTAAAGCCGCTAAAGAAAATTTAATACCCTTTTTCATAACCATGTCTTGTACCCCCATTTGGATTATCACTTTTCGAATTCATCTTCTTTCGAACACAAATTCATTGTAGGACAACAATATTATGTGAGTGTTAAGCAATTTTTAAGTTTAAGTAAATAGAGATAACATCCCATAAAAGCTAGACATTCCAACATTTACAGTTGAAAAAGCCAACAAAACCCACACTAAACACGCAGTATTGTAAATTTATTCTTAACAATGTAAATTCAATGTAAATGATTTTCTGTATTTTTCCCTTTAGGTTAAAACTACATTTACAATTCCCCTATATTTTTAAGCTTTTACACTCTTACTTTAAGAAGAATTCCAGTAATATTTTTCGGTACAACTAAATAAATTGGAACAATTCTAAAAATATTTGAATATTTTTAAAGTACTAATTGACAGCATCATTAAATGTAGTCTACTATATTAGTATCAAAAAGTTTACCTAAGGAAACTTTTTAAACTAAAACTAAAAATATAGAGATGAGGTAACTTTTATGGTATCGGCTAATACTAAACCCCTTTCCGAATTCAGAACAGGGGAATTTGTACAAATTGAGAAGATACAATTAGAAGGAACTATGAAACGACGTTTATTAGATTTAGGCTTTTTTCCTGGAGCGACAATTAAAGTATTACAACGCAGCCCACTTGGAGACCCAGTCGCTTATCAAGTAAGCAACACAACTATTGCACTGCGCAAGGAAGAAAGCTCCCTTATTTTCGGGGTATTAATAGGAGATGATTTCAGATGAGTAACCATCGCATTGCGTTAGCTGGTAACCCGAATACTGGGAAAAGTACATTATTTAATACTTTAACAGGCTTAAAACAACATACTGGAAACTGGACGGGGAAAACTGTTTTAAAGGCTGAAGGGGAATATAAGCATGGCGGAAATATATATACAATAATAGATTTACCTGGAACTTACTCACTGTATTCAAATTCGGCAGATGAAGAAGTAGCACGAGATTATATTATATTTGAAAAACCAGAAGTAACTGTAGTTGTTATAGATGCAACTGCAATGGAGAGAAATTTAAATTTAGCACTCCAAGTGATGGAAATGACAAACGATGTGGTCATTTGTATTAACTTAATTGATGAAGCGGAGAAAAAAGGAATCATTATTGACGAAAAGAAATTAGCAAAATCACTCGGTGTGCCTGTAGTGAAGATTTCTGCTCGCAACCGAGTAGGCATTGGTCATTTGCTAAATGTCATCGCTAAAGTAGCAAATAAAAAACTCATTCCAACACCAATTAAAATTACTTATAATGAAAAAATCGAAAATATGATTCAAGAATTAGAACCACAAATTTATAAAGTGTTCGGCAATACGTATCCAGCACGTTGGATTGCGTTACGTATTTTAGATGGAGATAAAAATTTCTTAACTGCACTTCAAAAACATCATAACGAACCACTTGTAAGGGAGGTCGTAATAAATGGAATCTCACTCAGCCAGTAAAGCTCTTCCGCTGGACTATATTGTTCAACATGCACAAACACTTTCAAAAGAAGATATACGAGATGATATTGTCGGAGATATTTATCGAACCTCCGCAAGTATATGTAAAGAAGCTGTCCAATATACAAATACCGATAAATTGTATCGTTCTGAAAAACTAGATAAAATTTTCACATCTCCAATCTGGGGATTCCCAATTATGCTCGGTATTTTATCTATTGTTTTTTATCTTACAATTGCAGGCGCTAACGTACCTTCTGATATGATCGCTAAGTTCTTTGGCTGGGTAGAAGGATATTTAACATCTTGGTTCCAAGCAGCGCATGCACCTGAATGGTTACATGGCATTTTAATACTTGGTTTATTCCGCGGTACCAGTGCTGTTATAAGCGTTATGTTACCACCTATGGCAATCTTTTTCCCTATGTTCGCACTATTAGAAAACTACGGATATTTACCACGTGTCGCATTTAACATGGACCGCTTATTCAAACGATCTGGTGCACACGGCAAACAATCTTTAACAATGGCAATGGGATTCGGTTGTAATGCAGCTGCCATTATGTCAACACGTATTATTGAATCACCACGTGAACGTATGCTTGCAATCTTAACAAACAACTTCGTTCCATGTAATGGGCGCTGGCCTATGTTAATTTTAATGGCTTCACTATTTATGGCTGCTGGTTATACAGGTAGTATGCAAACACTTGTTACTGCTGGCGTTGTAGTTGGAATGGTTGTAATTGGTGTCATTATGACATTAACCGTTTCTTGGGTACTATCAAAAACAGCTTTAAAAGGTGTTCCGACTCACTACACACTTGAGTTACCACCGTACCGTAAGCCAAAAGTTTGGAATACAATTGTACGCGCAACACTCGATAAATCAATATATGTTTTAAAACGAGCTGTAGTTGTAGCTGCCCCTGCAGCTGCATTAACTTGGTTACTTGCTAATATTTTCATCGGTGACACAAGCTTACTTATGTATTTTGTAAACTTCCTAGATCCATTTGCTAAAATGTTAGGACTTGACGGGTTTATTTTAGCTGCATTCATTCTTGGACTACCAGCGAATGAAATTGTTATCCCGATTTTATTAATGTCTTATTTATCAACTGGGGCTTTAACTGAAATAGATGATTTTAACCAAATTAAAAATCTATTCTTAGAAAATGGTTGGACTTGGTTAACAGCGTTAAACACAATGTTGTTCTCACTTCTTCATTTCCCATGCGGAACAACACTAGTTAACATATATAAAGAAACAAAAAGTGCAAAATGGACATTTTTATCGTTTGCAATCCCTACTGTTATTGCCATTGTTGTGACATTCCTCTCTACACAATTGGTACATTGGTTAGGTCTTGTATAAAAAACAAAGCATACATAGAAGGTATCCCCCTTCACATATGCTTTGCACGAAAGAAACCTGAAATTATTCAGGTTTCTTTTTATCTTTCCACGGCTGAGCTCCATACGTTGTGATTTTTTTATGAATAAAATATATGGCCCCCGGAAGAACTGCCATTAATATCGTGCAACTAATTCCTAGTCCAGTAAACAACTTAAATCACCTTATTTCACTCTCTTCGGTAAAGCTGAACCTGAATGCTCAATTGTCGGATGAACATGAACAGTAACCTCAGCATTACTAAAATAATTTTCACCTTGATCCCAATTTTTATCTATCTTCTTCCATTCTTTATAATTATGCCGCTTATATACTTCTCCTAACGCTAATACATCTACCTTATATTTTGTTTGAACAAGCTTAATCGATTTTTGGATACGCTTCTCCATTTCCTCCGCAATGGTTTTCTTTAATCGCTTTTCATTCATAATTTGTTTATGATCACTAAAATGCAACTCTGCTAAGGTCCCTTCCAAAGATAAATGGATATCAAACTTCGGTTTTGTAGCATTTTCCGTAGATACTTTAATCTTTCGGCGCATCTTATGAATTTCGTATGTAACAAGCTGACCTTGTTTACGGATAGTAAAGAACCCTCCAATTTTTTTACCTATTACATAATTCATTCCGAATGTTTCTTCTCCATTCAAACTGCCTACACACTTATTATCTTTTCCACGAAACAACGCTGCCCCGTTCATTTGTACCCCCTGCTTTGTTAGTTCGAGAATAGGTAATACGAAACTTTGGTTAGCAATCATTTTTTGCTGTACCTCACCAATTCTTGCAGCTTCAATCATTTGAGCATTTTTCGGAGGATGCTCAGCTAACATATCAATATACTGCGCCGGTAAGTTCTCAGGCTTGGCACTCTGCTTTAAAATAGCTTCTGCATTTTTCTTAGAAACGAACAAACGAATATTTCTTCTCATCTCGTGATCACGAATATATACATCTAACGTATTTTGTAAAACATATGGATTCGCTAGTAAATCTTTAGAAAAAATTATCACTTGTATATGCGGAAAGAATAGTGAGCGACTAATTTTTTTAGCAATAATTCGTATTTGCTCAAAGACACTATCTGCTTTCGCACTAACATTAATATAATTTTCACTATCTCCACCGACTTGGCCACCTTGTTGCGCTAACTTACTGGGAAGTACCATCTGATACGTCCCTTTCATAATTGGATTTGATTTCTTTGCCTTCACAATATCGTAAGCTGCGCCTACTACAAATCCTCTTTCTTCTATTTCTTCTAGCTCAGAGCACCCACTTATAGATCCAGCTAAAACCATAACCATTATAATTTTAAGAAGGTGTTTCATTTCTACCATTCCTTCTTTTTATTTTATATACAATAAAAACTAACAAAGGCGCTAGCACGACAGAACCCATATCTATCCAAGCTAAATAAGTCCCATAACTTGACAAAGTATTCAAATTACTAGGTATCATATTCGCCATAAAAATAATCGGGGCACTTACAAAAATGAAAATATGTTTCTTCACTTTCGGAAACATAGCACAAAATAATAAAGATGCGACGTCATAATACATTGCTGTAGTGTTATAAATAGTAATAATCCAAGTAGTAAAAAAAATGGCATCAAATCTTTCTAAAAAACCTCCACCAATTTCAATTTCTTTACCCAATTCAATTGTTGGATACGTCAATCCACGGGTTGTCATATACGAAAAAACGCTAATACAAGTTACATAAATTAAAATGTATGACAGCACATTTACCATCACTGCTTTTGCAACTGCCATTGGCGCTTTTTTCGCTGCCTTATCGTTCAACATCACAGCATAAAACAGAGCTACCTCAAATCCGATAAATGTGAAAATAGAATTTTTAACTCCTACAGCATATTGACTTGCGTTCGTTTGAAAAGCTGGTAGTAAATTGTTTATTTCCATTAAATTCACATTCAATAAAGAAAGCAACACTATCGCAATGAACACGATAGGTAAGAATAGAACATTTAACCTTACTAAAGCCGCTCTCGATCCTGCTACTCCATAAATAACAACTAATAAGAAGAAGAAAGACAATAGCTGTATTGGTGTATCACTAAATAAATATGTTTGTGAAATAATTGCAATCATTCGCGATTCATATGCTGTCAAAGCTGCAAATGTTAATACTAAAATGCTACTAATTGTGTATGCAACAGGCTTCGTCAAATGTGCACTTGTATATTGAACAAAGTTTTGTTTTGGGAATAAAATAGCTATCCTCGTTACAAACCAACCTAAAACCGCACATATCAATCCACCCAAAAGCAAAATAATCCAACCATCCGAAAATAAAGTTTGGTCAGCAATATCTCGAGGCATAGATAATGCACCTATACCGATAATTGTTGACGATACCGCAAAACCAAGTTCCCGAGATCCAATTTCTTCATCCCCATATTCAAATGGTTTCAATTACTCTCGCTCCTTTGGACGTAGTGTAGAGTCTTTCGTTTGTAAATATTCTGGTCTCTCTTTTAACATTGATTTTGGTAGGCGAACCAATTCTTCTTCCCAATCTTTATAAAAAGCAGGAGCAATAGGTGTTGTATACGGTACCCCAACACTCTTTAAATTTGTAATATGGATCGCAAGTGCAATAAGAGCTAAAATAATCCCGTACAATCCAAAAGCAGTCGCGGCTAATACAAAAACGAAAAGTAAAATCCTAAACGTAATCGTAATACTATACACAGGCAGTGAAAATGTAGCAATTGCGGTAACCGCAATAATAATTACTAAAAACGGATTTACAATCCCCGCATTTACTGCCGCTTCTCCAATTACAAGACCGCCTACGATGCCAATTGTTTGTCCCATCGGTTTCGGAAGCCTAATCCCGGCTTCTCGTATTAATTCCATCGTTAATGCCATCATTAATGTTTCTATATAAGCAGGAAACGGTACCCCTTCTCTCGCTCCCGCAATGGAATAAGCTAGTTTAGATGGGATAAGCCCTTGATGATACGATACAAGTGCTACGTACATGGCAGGTAATAAAACAGCAGCGATACCTGATCCCATACGTAACATTCTTAATAACGTTCCAATTACCCAACGCTCATAATGATCTTCTACAGATTGAAAAATATCAACAAATACTAGTGGAGCTATAAGAGCAAATGGTGACCCATCTACTAAAATGGCCGCTTTCCCTTTCGCCAATGCAGCCACTATATTATCTGGTCTTTCTGTATTTAAAAACTGCGGAAACGGCGACAAATTATTATCTTGAATTAATTGCTCAATCGTTCCTGTCTCAAAAATGACATCTGTCACTATTGATTGAAGACGCCGATCTAGCTCGTTTACGATGTAAGGGTTAATAATATCTTCTATATATACTAGGGTTACTTCTTTCTGCGATCGCTTCCCCATAATATAAGATTGAAACCGTAACTTCGGATCACGTAAACCACGGCGAATTAACATTTTATTCACATTAATATCTTCATTTAATCCAACTCTCGGTCCACGTATTAAATCTTCTGTCACTGGAGGCTCTAGACTTCTTTTTTCCCAAGCTCTACTATTAACAACAATAGCCGTTTGAATATTATCAATTAATATGACTGTATCTCCTGCTAAAACCGCATTTATAATATCTGGAAAAGTTGTCTTCCTACCGACTTCTGCAATAGAAATAAAACGATCCAATAATGTCTGAACCACAGCTGCTTCATTTGGTATTTCTTCATATTGAAGTGTACGAACTACATATTTATAAACATTATCCTTATCTGTCAATCCACATAAAAAAACAACCGCACAACGTGTAATGCTACCAGCAAGAGCAACTTCTCTAATTGTTAAATCATTAGGTGAACCTAACTCATCTCTAATTTCCTTCATAACTTCAAACAAGTTACCTTTTAGTTCTAACAATTTCCCCACCTAACTTCCTTTTCAACAAGTTTTTAGTTAGATTCCGCTAATAGAAGAAAATATATACAAAAAAGAGCTATCTCTTTTCGAAGATAGCTCTAACACGCGTGTTACTTTTCTACTATTATATTGTCTGTCTTTATAGATACACTTTTCGTGAATCCACTAACTATAAACATCACAATAATATTAATTAACAATGCGACTATACCTACATTCAAATCTTTTATATATTGCGGGAAACCTGGAAACATTGTAGCTATAGTAGAACCAGATAAGGTGATATATGCAACAACTAACAGCCCAATCCCCATCCCCGCAATCGCTCCTTGCTTCGTAATAATTTGCCGAGGAAACAAACTACATACAAGCGCAGGGAAAAGTTGTGTCACTATACTGTATCCCATTAAAAGAAGTGCCCCTATTGTTTCTCCTCCTTTAAATGTAAACAATACTGCTACGAGCGTTACTACAGGCACAAATAATTTTGCAGCTTTAGCAACTTGTCTATCTGAAGCAGATGGGACCATCGTACGATAAATATTTTTTGCTAACAATGTAGAAGCGGCCATAACAAGCATAGATGCTGGAACTAATGCCGTTAATACCCCAGCACTACCAATAATTCCGATAAACCAAGGATCAAAAGTTTGTAAAGCAAGACGGAATAATGAAAGATCTACATCTGCTCCCTTTAATCCTGGAACTTGCAGGATAGCAGCAAAACCTGCAAAGAACACAAAAAGCAAAACTAAAGAATAGAGAGGCATAATTGCTGCATTTTTCCTAAATACTTTTTCACTTTTCGCTGAGAAAGCTGAGGCAAATGTATGAGGCCACATATAAAAACCGAGAGCCGTTAATATAATAGTAGAAACAAACCAAGAAATACTCATTCCCTTTTCAGGTAAAGATAAAAAACCTGGTTTTGCAGCTTCTACAGCTTCAAACATCGGTTGAAATCCTCCGTAATAATGATACGGTAAATATATACCTAAAAACATAACGATAAATAGTATCATAATGTCCTTCAAAGCAGCTGTCCAAGCCGATCCATGTATACCTGAAACCATTACATAAATAGTTATAACAATAGCACCAATCCATACCGCAATAACAGGTGTCACTCTTCCATAGGAAGCTTCCGAAACGATGATTCCTAATCCCTTTAATTGCAAAACAAGATACGGGATAATCGAAATAACACCAATAATTGAAACAATTACCCCAAGCGTCTTACTCCTGTATTTCTTCGCAAAGAAATCTGATTGTGAAATGAGGTTATGTTCTTTTGCATACTTCCAAATTGGAGGCAATAAGAAATACGATAAAATATAAGCTAATGCACCATACCCTAAAATATAAAATGTAGGAGCTCCTTTACTATAAGCCCAGCCACTTCCTCCTAAAAATGTGAACGTCGTATAAATTTCCCCTGCCATAAGGAGAAAAACGAAAATAGTTCCAAATCCTCTTCCTCCAACTGACCATTGTTCTAAATTCATATCTTTTCCATGTTGTGCCCGAATTCCTAAAAATAGTGCGAGAAACAAAAATATAATAATGATAAATAATGCAGTCATTTTACGTCCCCCTTATTAGCAGGATCGAATACGTACACAAGACCCATACAAAGAGACGTAATGAGCACTGATAATAGTACCCAAAATAATAAAAATGGCATCCCCCATACGTAAGGAGTGACCGAATTTGCAAATACTGGTCCAACTACTAAACAAAGAACTGGAATAAGTGCTAGCACGTGTATTTTTTTCATCTCATTCTCCTTTACTTATAAAATTCATAATAGATGATACAAAGACTTCCACTCCAATTGGTAATGCGTCTTCGTCAATTGTAAAACGAGGGTGATGATGCGGATATATAATTCCCTTCTCTTCATTTCCTGCCCCTATAAAAAAGAACGTCCCTGGTGCCTTTTGTAAAAATGCTGAAAAATCTTCTCCTGCCATCGTTGGCTGTAAACGAACAACTCTTTCTCTTCCATACAGCTGTAATGCTGTATGTTCAATAAGCTCTGTAACTTCATAATCGTTCACAACTGGGCGATATCCATATTCATAAGAAAATGTATACTTAGCACCGTAGGATTCTGTAATATGTTTTACAATCCTTTCAAGCTTCTTCTTTGTTTCTTCTCTTAATTCATGCCTTAAACTTCTCACTGTCCCTTCAATCTCCGCTTGTTCCGGGATAACATTATGAGTTGTCCCAGAATGAAATTGCGTAACAGATACTACGAGAGAATCTAACGGATTCGTGAGGCGAGATACAATTTGCTGAATTTGCGAAACTACTTGCGCACCAATGGCGATACTATCAACTGTTTCATGCGGAATTCCAGCATGCCCACCTTTTCCCTCTATCGTAATTTTAAAAACGTCCGGCGCCGCCATCGCAGGACCATAAATTACACCTACTTTTCCAACCTCTAATGACGCCCAAAGATGAGCACCAATAATGTAATCCACACCTGTCATCACTCCCGCTGCGACCATTTCCTCTGCACCGCCCGGAAAGTTTTCTTCTGCATGTTGAAATAAAAAGCGAATCTCTCCTTTAACTTTCTCTCTTTCCTCTACCAACTTATGTACTACACCAAGCAATATTGCCATGTGCCCATCGTGACCACACGCATGCATCACACCTGGATATATAGAAATAAAATCAAACTTATTTTCTTCATGAATAGGAAGAGCATCCATATCAGCACGAACCGCGATAGTTTTACCAGGCTGCCTACCAATTAACTTTGCCATTACACTATATTTAGTAGGCCTTGAGACTTCTAAATACGGGATTTCCCGAAGTATGTCGAATACAAATTGAGATGTTTTTTCCTCTTGAAAAGATAACTCTGGATACTTATGAAAATGCCTTCTCCACTCAATCAACTGATTCTTTGATAAAACAAGTTCCTTTGCGACATCCATTTCTCTTCTCCCCTTCTTTACCAAGTTAAATGTTATTATAGCGTGAATTGTTAACTTCTGAAAGAATTTTCAGAATTTTCTATAACGAATATTCAAAAAGAAAAAGCCATCTCAAGATGACTTTTCATTTTATAAAATAGTAATTGCTTGTTTCCCCATTTGCTCCCATGCCTTTTCAAATTCAGCACGAGGAACAGCTTTTCGTGGATTGTTTGCAAGAGGATCATTTACGTATACAAAGTTTTGATCATATCCAATTACTACAACACTATGCTCATAATATGTAATTTTCACTTCACCTGAACTCGTATTCCATGTTTCAAAACTACTTTCGGCTAATGGTTTAAACGTTGTATTAATAATTACCCATACTGGAGAACCAGAACTAATTACTTTATATAGATCTTGCACGTCTCTACCCGTTAAATTAATTACTTTTTCAGGAACATACTTTTCTGCTAAATTAAAAATCGGTTGATTATATACACCGTATCCCGGCTCAGCTTTCGTGTAAATATTTCCAACGAATCCCTCATACGGATTTCCATGCAAACCATCTTGTTTAAATGGAACGCGATGAATTTCACTAGCAAGTTGCATCTTATCTACTTGTACACCTTTATGTTGTAGTAGCATAGTTAAACTTGTCACTTCACAACCTCTAGGTAATTCAGGTAACTGTCTAATAAACGGAACCTCTGTAATCATTGCACTTTCTTTCATCTCAGAGAAAAGGTCTAACCGAAATTCTTGTGCCTTTTTCATAATTTTATCTTTCTCGAAAAAGAACACGACAGCAAGTATAATACCGAAAATAAAAATATATTTTAACTTTTTCATCATAAACCAAACTCCATTATATCAATTATTTTAAAGGCACAACTCCTATCATTGTACCTTTCTTCTTACTAGTTTGCTAGAAAGATTCTGTAAATTATTATTCACAAATACCTTTTTAAAATTTCGATTGTTTGAAATAGAAAGAAAAAAATATAATTTTTCACTGAAAAAACAAAATTATTAACCTAGTGAAAGAATCACGTTTCCTTCACTAGGTTAATAAACATTCTAAGGTATTTAGTCATAGTTAGTTTTTCCTTTACATACTCAGTTCACAACAAAATAAACCAAGTATGTTTTTCACCCCCACTAATGATTAAAAGCACCGAATAAAATCTAGTTAAAACATACAAAAAAATATGGGGGGAGGGACATATGGATCAACAAGCAGAATTAAAATACCGCACACCACTTTATCCAATAGTTCCAATCGTAGCTTTCTCACTCAATTTCCTTACATTTGTTAGTTTAGCTTTCATTCCAGATCAGAGAATTGCTCTTTATTGCGGGGTTCCATTTATGATCATTTGTTACATTTTGTACCGAGTTAAAGTTTCGGAAAGTTGTCACATTTGAGCAAAAAAGAAATATAACTTAGGTAACAAACTGAATATATTAAAAATTCAGTATTTTTCCTTATGATAAGATAATTTTTTTCTATTTATTGGGTATGTTGGTATAACTTTATTTATCTTAAAATTCCCACAATCACGTTTTTATCTGGAAAATAGTTTACAATGTTATCAAGTTACAAATGATATTCACCTTAAAAAGCGTGCATTTGTGTCTATTTTTTAACAATATAACAAAAACTATTGCCATCTATAAATTAATAGGTTTATATTGTTTTATTGGCATAGTTTCAATCCAAGGAGAAAGGAGATTTTCAATCGTGCAACTAAAGAAAGCATTTTGGAAGTTGGCTTCGCTTCTTCCGTTATCATTACTTCTGTTCCTCGGTGGCTGTGATAAAAAACTCGCAGTATTAAATCCGCAAGGACCTGTTGCAAAAGCACAGTATGATTTAATTGTTTGGTCATTCTTGCTTATGTCATTAATTATCGCAATTGTATTCATCTTGTTTACAGTCATCTTGATTCGTTATCGTGAAAAACCAGAGAATATGGACTATGAGCCACCTGATCAACATGGTAACACATTATTAGAAATCATTTGGACAATTATTCCTGTTATTATCGTTATCGCATTATCGATTCCAACAGTTAAAGCAACTTATGCTTCGGAAGAGGTTCCGCAAGAGTCCAAACATATTAAACCAGTTGAAATTTATGTTACATCTGCAAACTGGAAATGGTTATTTAGTTACCCGGAGGAAAAAATTGAAACCGTTAACTATTTAAACATCCCAGCTGGTGTACCAATTCAATTTAAACTGACTTCTGTAGGTCCAATGAATGCTTTCTGGGTACCAGAACTTGGTGGTATGAAGTATACAATGGATGGCATGATCATGGACTTATATTTACAAGCTGACAAACCAGGTTCTTACCTAGGTCGTAGCTCGAACTTCTCTGGTGAAGGATTTACTCACATGGAATTCGAAGTTGAAGCAAAAACTAAAGAGAAATATGATAAGTGGGTAAAAGAAGTACAAGAAACTGCCCCTAAATTATCAGAAAAGAAATATAACGAAATTATTAAACCTGGTGTAGTGGGGCGTATGACGTTCTCTAGTCACCACTTAAGTTATGTAGATCCAAAATCACTTGAATATTGTGATTACAACTACTACAAAAACAAAAAATAATAGCTATTATTCCAACAGATTGGAGTGAACACAGTGAAGCTTGATGAATTTTTTGTCACAGGTGACCCGATTATTTACGGAGCTGACGCTTCTATCGTTCTTGTGACATTAGCGATTCTTTTCGTACTAACAAAGTACAAAAAATGGAGATGGCTTTGGGATGAGTGGTTGACAACTGTTGACCATAAAAAAATAGGGACCATGTATATTATCTCTGCCGTTATAATGTTATTCCGTGGTGGTATGGATGGTTTAATGATTCGTGCCCAGTTAACATTCCCGGAAACAACTTATTTAAACGCTGAACACTATAACGGAATCTTTACAACACATGGTACGGTAATGATTCTTTTCATGGCAATGCCATTCGTTATGGGATTAATGAACCTTGTAGTACCATTACAAATTGGTGCTCGTGACGTTGCATATCCGTTCTTAAATGCTTTAAGTTTCTGGTTATTCTTTGTCGGAGCAATGTTATTCAACATCGCTTTCGTAATCGGTGGTTCTCCAGACGCTGGGTGGACTTCTTACTTCCCAATGGCAGGTACAGAGTTTACTTCTGGTGTAGGAAATAACTACTACGCAATTGCATTACAGATTTCAGGTCTCGGTACGCTAATGACCGGTATTAACTTCCTTGTTACTATCTTAAAAATGCGTACACCTGGTATGAAATTAATGAGAATGCCAATGTTTACTTGGTCAATCTTAATTACAACAATTATCATTATTTTCGCTTTCCCAGTATTAACAGTTGCTCTTGCATTAATGACATTTGACCGTCTATTCGATGCTCACTTCTTTACGATGGCGAGCGGCGGTATGCCAATGTTATGGGCCAACCTATTCTGGGTATGGGGTCACCCTGAAGTATATATTGTTATTTTACCGGCATTCGGTATTTTCTCTGAAATCATTAGTACATTCTCACGTAAACGTCTATTCGGTTACAGTGCGATGGTGTACTCGATGGTTGCAATTTCTTTACTAAGTTTCGTCGTATGGCTTCACCATTTCTTCACTATGGGTGCAGGTCCAGCGGTTAACTCATTCTTCTCGATTTCGACAATGGCGATTTCGATTCCAACCGGTGTTAAGATCTTTAACTGGTTGTTTACACTGTATAAAGGACGTATTCGTTTTACAGTTCCAATGCTTTGGTCATTGGCATTTATTCCAAACTTCGTAGTTGGTGGAGTTACAGGGGTTATGCTTGGAATGGCAGCAGCTGATTATCAATACCATAACAGCTACTTCCTAATTGCTCACTTCCACTACGTATTAATCGCAGGTACAGTATTCGCTATGCTTGCTGGATTCACATACTGGTATCCAAAAATGACAGGTCATATGTTAAATGAACGCCTAGGTAAATGGACATTCTGGATCTTTATGAGCGGATTTAACATCTGTTTCTTCCCAATGTACTTCTTAGGTTTAGACGGTATGACTCGTCGTATGTACACTTACTCTGAAAGTCTTGGATGGGGCTGGCTAAACCAAATCGCATCTGTTGGTGCTGTAATGATGGCTATTGGCTTCCTAATCCTTTGCTATAACGTAATTTGGAGTGCACGTCACGGTGAGCGTGACACAACTGGAGATCCATGGGACGGCCGTACACTTGAATGGGCAACTCAATCTCCTGTACAACATTACAACTTCGCGAAACTTCCTGAAATTAAAGAAGCTGATGCTTTCTGGTTCATGAAAAAACGTGGAGAAACAATTACACCAACAGCAGATGAATTAAAACCAATTCACATGCCAAGTAATTCTGGTGTGCCTATTATTGCGTCTTTATTCTTCGGTCTTGCAGGTTTTGCATTAGTATTTAGCTGGTTCTGGATTGCAGCAATCGGTGGTATTGGTATTTTAGGTTGCTTAATCTATCGTTCATTCGATTATGATGATGGCTACTACGTAAGCGTTGATGAAATTAAAGAAACAGAACATATAGCATGAGAGGTGAAATGACATGGCGGCTTTAGATAAAAGCTTACCTTTGGAATATCAATCCGAGCAAAGCAGATTGAATATCCTAGGATTCTGGATTTTTCTTGGGGCTGAAATTATGCTGTTCGCAACACTTTTCGCCTCTTATCTAGTCCTTGCTGGTCGTACGGCTGATGGCCCAACACCAGCGCAATTGTTTGAAGTTAAAACACTTTTAATTCAAACACTGTTACTTTTAACAAGTAGCTTTACATGTGGGATCGCAATTCACGAAATGCGTAAACACAATCAAAAAGGAATGTTAGCTTGGTTTATCCTGACTTTACTTTTAGGTGCAGGCTTCCTATTCTTTGAAATTGAAGAATTCATTTTGTACGTTGGTGAAGGTGCAACGATTCAAACAAGTGCTTTCTTATCGGCATTCTTCGTTCTTCTTGGAACGCATGGTGCCCACGTAACAGGTGGTATCATCTGGGCAACTTGTGTTATTATCCAAATTTTAAAACGAGGTTTAACACCAGTTACAGCTCGTAAAGTATTTATTATCAGCTTATACTGGCATTTCCTTGATCTTGTTTGGGTCTTTATTTACACACTAGTTTACTTGAACGGGATGGTGGCGTAAATGGGTCAAAATAACAACCAAGCAAACGGGCATGGGCATAGCGGATTCCCATGGTCACACGTTTTCGGATTTATTTTATCGCTTGCACTAACGTTTCTAGCGTTATACGTGGCACTTTACACAAACCTGCCACTTTCAACGATATTAACAACTATCATCATAATGGCAGTTGCGCAAGCGTTATTACAATTAATTATGTTCATGCACTTAAAAGAAGGAGAAGGAAGAATTCAAGTTCTTACAATGATATACAGTTTCTTCGTTGCAACTGCAACAGTTGGTCTTACTGTATGGATCTTCTTCTCAATGTAATTTGCATGAAAAAGACTGCTGGGATTCCTCAGCAGTCTTTTTTTATCCCGCATTAACGAGCAGTAAGACCCCCACTGATTAAAGTTTCACTTTATCCCCTCCCCTATTACATCCACATTACGGAATTAACAACAAAATCATGAAAAATATACTTATTATGACAAATGTTAAGAAAACTCTTTCTTTATGAAATCGAAACCATATCCGTTGCTTTTCTTCCTATTATATGGCTAAATAGTTACTATATTTATTTGAAGGGAGAGAACGCAATGGAACATCATTCTTCTGTTCTATCACTTATGGTTGTCGTCGCAATCGCGTTTTTCGTTCCCCTTTTGTTACAGCGCTTTAAATTAAACGCACTTCCTGTCGTTGTTGCAGAAATTATCGCAGGAATCTTTGTAGGTAAAAGTGGATTTAACATCATTGAGCCAGACATGTGGCTTCAAGTCTTATCAACACTAGGGTTTATCTTCCTAATGTTTTTAAGTGGTTTAGAAATTGACTTTTCGATCTTTAAACAAAAAGGGAAAAAGAATACGACAAACGAACCGAACACATTCCAAGCAGCAAGCATTATCTTCTTGTTTATTTTCATTTTATCTTATGCCCTATCATTAATATTCGTATGGCTAGGATTCGTAGACAATGCAATGTTCATGACTTTAATTATTTCAACTATTTCTTTAGGTGTTGTCGTACCAACATTGAAAGAAAATAACTTAGGAAAAACCGCAATCGGGCAAATCATTTTATTAGTCGCTGTTATTGCAGACTTAGTTACAATGATTTTACTCGCTGTATTCGTCGGATTAAATTCCGAAAGTGGCCAAAGCATGTGGCTTCTACTTCTTCTATTCGGTGCTGGTATTGTAATTTACTTTGTCGCAAGACGGTTTAAAAATATTCCATACCTAGAAAGCTTAAAAGCCGGTAGTGTACAAATTGATACACGAGCTGTTTTTGCACTCATCTTAATATTAGTTGGATTATCTGAATCTGTTGGGGCAGAAAATATTTTGGGAGCCTTTTTAGCAGGTGTACTCGTATCTTTATTATCACCAAATGAAGATATGGTTGAAAAACTTGATTCCATCGGATATGGCTTCTTCATTCCTATTTTCTTCGTAATGGTTGGTGTAAATCTAGAAGTATGGTCTATTTTTAACGAGCCTTCTAGTATGCTAATGATCCCAATTCTAATTGTGGGACTCTTTATTTCAAAACTGTTGCCATCACTCGTCTTACGAAAATGGTACCCACGCAATATCGTACTCGGAAGTGCTATTTTGTTAACATCAACACTTTCTTTAGTTATTGCGGCTGCACAAATCGGTGAAAAGCTAGGCATCATTAGCCCAAGTTTATCAGCATCTCTTATTTTAAGTGCAGTTATTACTTGTATTTTTGCACCTATATTATTTAAAAAGATGTTTCCAAAAGTGGAAACACCAAAACCGAAAGTATCTATTATTGGTGCAAGCAGAATTACCCTTCCGTTATCACTTGATTTAAAACGTGAAGATTATGACGTAACACTATATATGATACGTCAAAATAAAATAAATGATGAGGAAGCGAAATCTCATGACTTCCCTATTGTAAAATTAGATGAGATTACTATTCAATCTTTAATGGAGCAACAAGCTTTCGAAGCAGACCGTGTTGTTGTTGCGACAAGTGATGATGAACAAAACTTATTATTAGCAGAACATGCAAAAGAATTAGGTGTTGAACACGTCATCGCAAGTGTAGAAGATCCCCTTCTACAAGAAAAAGCGACTCAAGAACATATCGCTGTATTCTCGACTATTAACTCTACACGTATTTTATTACGTGCACTTATTGATAAACCGAGTCTCGTTCGCTTGATTACAACAGCAAATGAAACGGTGCGTGAGGTTGAACTACGAAGTAATAAATATAACGGCTTAGCACTTCGTCGCCTTCCGTTTCTAGGTGATGTACTTGTCATTCAAATTTACCGTGGTAATAAAGCATTAATACCACATGGTGATACGAAGTTACAGCATGGCGATACTTTACTTGTAACGGGTTCAAAAGAACATATTGATACAATGAAAAACATATTAGAATAGAAAATGCCCCTCACATAAATGAGGGGCATTTTTTCAATTTCATATGGTAAAATGTTACTATCACATATTATGGGGATGAATCACATTATGTCTATTTCAACTTTAGCTCTCTTATTATTAGCAGAAGTACTCGTCGCCATTATTCTCATCGGTATTAGCATTGAAATTTGTAGTTATGGATGGAAAAAATCGAATGGAATTAAGTACTTTTGTCTCTTAATTTCACTCCTTCTCGGAACAGCTAGCATACTAGGACTTCTCGTTGCACCCGCATATTTCTTCTTACAACTTATAGAAAAAGGCTTATAAGAAAGGGTGATATTATGATTACAGTGAAACATATTGATGCATCTGAAACATACTTATTACGTCAAAAGGTTTTGCGTCCCAATCAATCATTAGAAGATTGTAAATACGATTCAGATTACGAAACAGACGCCTTTCATTTAGGTGCATTTCTACATGATGAACTTGTTAGCATCGCCTCTTTCTCTAAAGAAATACATCCTGATTTAAAAGCTGGTAACCACTACCGTCTACGAGGAATGGCAACATTACCTAATTTCCGAAACCAGCATGCTGGCAGCTCCTTAATCCGTAAAGCTGAACAAGTCCTCCAAGAACGCGAAGCAAATATTCTATGGTGTAATGCCCGAATTACCGTAGCGGATTATTACAAACCATTAGGCTTCCATGAGCATGGTGAAATCTTCGAGATTGATCCAATAGGACTACATAAAGTAATGTATAAAGAAATATAAGAAAAGCTTTCTGCAATATGCAGAAAGCTTTTCTTATATTTCATTTTCACTTTTTATTTTTTTCATATATATGTATATAAACAAACTAGGAATTAAAAAGCAAACAAACATAATAACTCCTGTTATACCAATTTCCTTTATCGAAATATCCGGTGTTACAATGATACAAATAGCTAACAGTCCAATAACAATCCCTACTGGAATTAATAATAGTTTCATGAAATAACTACGTGATACTCCACCTGTATGCTCATACACTTCCACCGAATTTTTTAAGTTTAAAAAGTTAATAACTATTATCCCGCCCATAAATACCATTAATAAATCCGAAACACTTTCATACCCTGCCCCTTGCAAGACGTAACGGTAAAAAACAATGCCTAGTATGACGACATTTTGTAAGATGAAAGCCAATCTAATATGTTTTAATCCCTCAATCATTAAACGTTCATCTTTCACGATTTTCACCCTATCACTCCTTTTCCTCCCAAAACAAATCATTCAATGTTTTATCTACTGCATAACAAATTTTCAAACATAAATCTAAAGATGGATTGTATTTCCCCTTCTCAATTAAACTAATTGTTTGCCTTGTGACGCCTACTTTTTCTGCTAATTGTTGTTGTGTTAAATCTAACTGAACACGTGCGACTTTTATTTTACTTACAGCCATTCATGTTCCTCCTCTGCCTTTATTGTAACATATATATTCCATTAAGTAATTTATATTTTACGTAATTGATTTGTTTTTTTCACTTTATTATACACAAAAAAGGAGCCTCTCATAAGAAGCCCCCTTTCCTATCTCTATACTATAAGAATAAATGACATCCAAATAAAATTGTAAATAAATATAGTAACGGATGTACTTCCATCCCTTTCCCCTTCACAATTTTTAATACTGGATACACTAAAAATCCAATTGCAATTCCATTTGCAATACTAGACGTTAACGGAATACCAACGAAAATTAAAAATGCTGGTAATGCATCTTCAAATTCATTCCAATTAATATCACGAATGCTTTGTGCCATTAAACTACCTACAATAATTAATGAAGGAGCTGTAATAGCAGCTACACTTGATAAAGACGCGATAACAGGGCTGAAAAATGCCGTTATAATCGTTAGACCAACAACTACAATACCTGTTAATCCAGTTTTACCACCTGCAGCAATACCAGCTGACGATTCAATCGTTGCTGCTGTTGGGCTTGTTCCGAAGATAGAACCTGTCGTTCCACCAATCGCATCTGCAATAAACGCTTTGCCAAAACGTTTCTCTGTATTATCTGTAATTAAACCAGCTTGTTTAATTAAACCGAGTAATGCACCTGTCGTATCAAATAAAAGTACAAGTAAAAATGAAAATACAACACCATATAATCCATACTGAATTACATCTGAAAAAGCATTGATTGGATTTGAAACGATAATACCCTCTGGTAAATGAGGCATCGCTACAATTTTATCCTCAAACTTCAGTTGCTCCGTAAAGAAGGCGATAATTCCTGTCACAATCATACTAATAAATAATGCACCACTCACACGTAATACCATTAATACTGCCGCTAAAATTAAACCAATTAAAGTTAAAATAACGGCTGGAGAATGAAAATCACCAATCGTAACTAAGTTAGATGGATGATCCACGATAATTCCAGATAGACGTAATCCAATAAAAGCAATAAATAGTCCAATTCCACCTGCAATTGCATGTTTTAAACTGTCAGGAATTGCGATAATTAGCTTTTGCCTAAATGAAGTGAAAGATAATAAAAGAAAAATGATACCTGTTACAAATACTGCTGAAAACGCAATGACATATGTAATCCCCTCTGCCTGTTGAACAACAGAGTAAGCAAAATATGCATTCATCCCCATAGCTGGAGCAATAACAATTGGATAGTTAGCTAAAAACGCCATACATAGCGTCCCAATAACTGTCGCAATAATAGTTGCCGTAAACGCTTGATCAAATGGTACACCTGCATCAGATAATATTTTCGGATTGATGACAAGAATATACGCAAATGTAAAAAAAGTTGTGATGCCCGCTAAAAGCTCTTGCTTCACAGAAGTGTTATATTTTTGTAATTGAAACATGGCTATGTACCCTTCCTACACCTGAATTATTATCACACATTCTTTTCTTACTAGTATGTGAGAAAATATAATACTTAATCTTAACAATCAATAAAAAGAAGAGTCAATATATTCTCTAATAGTGAGAATTTTAAGTTTAAGTCTGACAAGTTCAGATGTAGTACAGTTCATTTTGATTATTTTTGTAGCATAACAGATAGAAATGTTTTATAATTTGAAATAGTTAAATATTTAGGTAGCTCATTCTACAAGGGGGATTCTTCTTATGCAGCACACAAACAAATCTGGAACTTTAAATCGAGGTTTAAAAGAACGACATATTACTTTAATGTCACTCGGTTCGGCTATTGGCGTTGGGCTATTTTTAGGATCTGCTTCTGCTATTAAACTAGCTGGTCCTTCCATCTTACTAGGTTATATGATCGCTGGACTCGTTATTTTTTTCATTATGCGAGCGCTCGGAGAAATGGCAATTGAACAACCGGTTGCCGGCTCTTTTAGTAAATATGCTAATGATTATATCGGCCCACTTGCTGGCTATATTACTGGTTGGAACTACTGGTTCTTATGGGTTGTTACTTGTATGGCTGAAATTACGGCGGCTGGAATTTACATGCAGTACTGGTTCCCAGATATCCCGCGCTGGACTTGGGCACTACTCGCTCTATTATTAATGAGCGCTTTCAACTTCTTATCAGTAAAAGTATTTGGAGAACTTGAGTTTTGGTTTGCTCTCATTAAAATTGTCACAATTATCTGTATGATAGTGATTGGCTTTGGTATTATTCTATTCGGATTTGGAAATGGCGGCGTTGCAACTGGTATTTCAAATCTTTGGGAACATGGGGGCTGGTTCCCAAATGGCTTCTCTGGATTATTGCTTTCCTTACAAATGGTATTATTCGCTTATTTAGGCGTTGAACTAATTGGTGTTACAGCTGGTGAAGCTCAAAACCCGAAGAAAACACTCGCAAAAGCTATCGATAACGTATTTTGGAGAATCCTAATCTTTTACGTCGGGGCATTATTCGTTATGATGGCAATTTATCCATGGAACGAACTTGGCGAGAAAGGAAGTCCATTCGTATTAACATTCCAACAAATCGGCATTGCAAAAGCAGCAGGTATTATTAACTTTGTTGTATTAACAGCTGCACTTTCTTCTTGTAACGGTGGTTTATTTAGTACAGGGCGTATGCTATTTACTTTGGCACAACAAAAGAAAGCTCCTGAAAGATTCGGTCGTTTAAATAAAAACGGTATTCCGAGTCAAGGAATTGTAGCAACGGCTATCGTTTTACTTGTTGGTGTTATATTAAACTACCTTGTGCCTGCAAAAGTATTTACATGGTTAACTAGTATTTCAACTTTCGGGGCAATTTGGACTTGGGGTATTATATTAGTCGCTCAAATTAAATTCCGTAAAGGATTATCAACTGAGAAAAAAGACAAGCTAACGTATAAAATGCCTTTACATCCATTAAGCTCTTACTTCTCACTTGGCTTCCTTGCACTTGTACTAGGTATTATGGCGTATTCAGAAGATACACGAATTGCATTAATCATTGGCCCAATTTGGCTTATCGGCTTAGCTATCGTGTATTACATGAAAGGGTTTCATAAGATCGATGAAACACCTAATTCAAAAATTAGTTAAACAAGCTATCCCTTCCTTATTAATTGGAAGGGATTTTTTATTGTCTATATAAATATTTCTCAACAAAATTCACTTTATTTTTACAATTTTTTAATATTTTTTACGTTTTCTGTCTTTATTTTTTCAGAAAAATAAATTACATTATTAAAGCACATATATTTATTATTAGGGGGATTCTTCTATGAAGAATAAAAAATGGATTACATTTTCTTTAGCAACAGCAATTACACTTAGTATGGGGAGTTCGTTCATACCGTCTACTTATGCCGAAAGCTCTGTAGACCCAGCTCCTGAAATTGCTGCAAAGGTTGTAAATCAAAACAATGGGAAGAAAGTATTATTTGATAATACGCACGGTCAAACTGCCGGGACAGCTGATTGGGTTATTGATGGCGGTTTTTCTGATTTCGGAAACGGCATTGCCCAGAACGGATATCATGTAAAAGAACTTCGTAAATCAACACCTATTACATACGACGACTTAAAAAATTACAACGTGTTTATCGTTCCAGAGGCAAATATTCCTTACAAAAAATCTGAACAAGACGCAATGTTACAATACGTGAAAAATGGCGGCAGCATTTTCTTCATTGCCGATCATTATAATGCAGATCGTAATAAAAACCGCTGGGACTCCTCAGAAGTGTTCAATGGATATAGACGCGGGGCATGGGATAATCCAGCAAAGGGAATGTCTAATGAAGAAACAACTTCACAAGCTATGCAAGGAGTAGAAAGCTCTGATTGGCTATCCAATAATTTCGGTATTCGCTTCCGTTACAATGCACTTGGTGATGTTTCAGCTAAAAATATTGTCTCACCTGCGCAATCATTCGGAATTACAACTGGCGTTTCATCTGTAGCAATGCATGCCGGCTCTACTCTTGCGATTACAAATCCAAAACTAGCGAAAGGCCTTGTATATCTTCCAGAAAATCCATCAAAATGGAATAACGCTGTTGATAGCGGCGTTTATAACGGTGGTGGCGTTGCAGAGGGGCCTTATGCTGCTATTTCGAAAGTTGGCCTTGGAAAAGCAGCCTTTATTGGTGATTCTTCTCCTGTTGAAGATGCTACGCCAAAATATGTTCGCGAAGATTCAGGTCAATCAAAGAAAACTTATGATGGTTATAAAGAAGAAAACGATGCTGTTCTATTAGAAAACATCGTGAATTGGTTAGCGAAGCAAGAAACATTTACAAGCTTAGATCAAGTGAGTGGTTTACAGCTTGATGCACCTACAGCTCTACAAACATTTGAACAACCAAGCTTATCAACAGAACCACAACCAGAACCTTGGAGCGCACCAAGTCAAGGTTACCAGTGGTTCAATACCAATACTTTCAAACCAGGTTCATACGGCTATAACAGCGCAGTGACAACGAGTGATTACGTAATTACTCATCCTAGCATTCTACCAAACAATGAAGTGTTCCAAATGAAGATTCAAGTAAATAACTTATTACCAAATACAACATACAATAATTATTCTTTAGGTATCTTCACAACTGGCGGAACACAGGTGGCAAAAGTTCAAAATACAAATGGCACTTGGCCGTCTTCTTTCGGATATAGCAGTACATTCTCTTTCATAACAAATAACCAAGGATCTGCTGAAAAAATTGTGAACGTACAACTTGATCCAAATACAACTGGACAGGCAACACTTCGTCTACGTCAAAACACAACAGCGAAATATAATGAAACTGTAACGATTAATAAAAAATAATGAAAAAGGCAATCCACATATGGATTGCCTTCTTCTCACTTCTCTTCTTTTGAGAAAAACATTCTTGAAATAACGATACCTATACTACCAACGATTAAGAATAACACCGCCCTGATCATCATCGACACCTCTGGTAAGTCGAGAAGGAATAACTTCCCTACTGTTACTACTAATACGACTAAGCCAGCATATAATATTTCGTTCATCTGTCTATAACGGCCAAACCAAACTGCAAATAACGCATATACCATCCATAATAACGATACAGATACGCTAATTATACTTCCATCTGTAGAAAGAACTTCACCGATTCTAGTAATTGTAATAAATACAATTACCATTAACGAGTAGAGCGCTATAGAGTACACATATTTACCAAAATTCGCTAACACTTCTTTCACTTGTCTCATGCAATAATAGAACGTTCCTATCAAAATAATATGAGCGACAAACCCTGCTGAAATGAACTCATCAAACGGGCTAAAAATCGTCTGTACCATTCCAATCGCATAAATCGTTGCACCTACATACAACTTAATATTTTGCTTTACTTTAATAGCAGTAACCATACCGAGGAAACCTTGTAACAATAATACGATCGCTGCATTCACCAAACTATACTCGTATAAAATCGCTAAACTAAATGATCCCATTGCAAAGCCAAATATTAGATTTGAAAATACAGAATGTTTATTCTTCCTATATTCAAGTACAAACATAACAGCATGCACAAATGCACTTATAACTAATCCCCACGTTGTAAATTCAGGAATTTGGGAGATAGCTAAAATAAAGAAAACTGCATTCGCACTAAATATCGCCAATCGTGCTTCTTGTATAAAACTTCTCTCCGAAAACATATGCCAAAATAATAGTAAATGAATTGCACCGTATACAACTGTTAACTGTACTTGCACATTCTCTACTAATATTGACATAACAACAAAGAAGACAAATAGGACAATTGCCGCAACAACATAAGAAATCATATACAAGTACTTATAACGGTTTCTCAATGCATACCATAATAGGCTAATTGTTAATATCGTCTCATAACTAAAGAAAATATACGTATTAGGAGTCGTACTATTTAACAAGAAAGGAACAAAAAATGCTCCCACCGCCACGAAAATAGCGAGATATTCCGATTTATATCTTTTCGCTAAATAAATCCCTAAAATAACCCATACAATATTACAGATAAACGCAATACTTGCAGGAATAAACTCATATAAATAATGTGCCGCAAACGTTGTTAAAACAATTCCCGTAATACTTCCTCCAGCTAATACTAACCCTAACGCTTGCCGCTCTCTTTTAATTTGTATATCTCCTACGTAATACAAACCGGCAGATAGTACTATACCAAACACAACCCGTATCGCTGGTGTCAATAATCCGGCATCTACCCCTGCTTTGAATAACCAAATAACGCCAAGTAGCATAATACCGACAAATATGCGTGGTAACCACGTTTGACAAAACTTTATAATATTAAATGGTTCTGGTTTAAATGCAGATATATCTACTTGTTTCACCTCTGGCTCTTGCATGGACTTCCTCGTCTTAACTACATCTTCTTGTAACTTTTCATTACTTACCGCTTCAATATATTCTTTCTTTTCCTTATTAACATTTTGTTGAACTTTATCTACTTCTATTTTTCTTTGTTTCGTTTTCAATTCATAAAGTGTCTCTTGCATCGTTTCAATTGCCGTTTCGAGTGCTTCTATTTTCTTGTTTAAATCCTCCTTCATATACTCCCCCCTCATCATCGATTTTCCAATCAACCTATATATTACCAATTACCCTTATCATACTATTAGTCTATTCATGTTCGATACCATTTTTCCAAAAAAGAAAGGTGTTTTCCGAAATAGGAAAACACCTCTTACTTATTTCTTCTTATTTATAGCAATACTAGCAATCATACCGAGGCAGGCACCTACAAATGCCGGAACAATCCAACCTACACCTTCTGTATAAAACGGAAGCATTTTTAGTAGTGGTGTCCATTTATTCATCAGTACACTTTTGTTTAAAATATCAATCGCACTAAATACCGCTACGAGTCCAATCGTTACCGAATATACGTATACATACTTTCCAATATACTTATGGAATAACCCTAAAATAATAAGCGTTAGTGCAACTGGATAAATAAATCCAAGAATCGGTACCGATACTTTTAAAATTTGCGTTAATCCTAAATTAGCTAAAACCATACTAACAAAACTTAATATAAATGCCCAAACTTTATAAGATACTTTCGGAAATACACTTGTGAAAAATTGACTACAAGACGTAACAAGTCCGATTGAAACACATAGACAAGCAACAGTAAAAATAAGACCTAATAAAACTAACCCACCCTGTCCAAATAATGTCGTCATAACTTGTGCTAACACTTTCGCACCGTTATCAAATGTACCCAATGAACCACTAATTGAACCAACATATCCAAGAATGACATAAATAATAGATAATAAAAGCCCTGCTCCAATACCAGCAATACTCATATATTTTGCTAAACCTTTATCATCCGCTACACCTTTTGCACGCAGAGCATTTGCAATAACAATCCCAAATATTAAAGCTGCTAACGCATCCATCGTTAAATATCCATCTAAAAATCCTTGGAACATAGGAGCTTGTCCATAATTTCCTGCAGGCTCTTTCACACCGCCTACTGATGTAAACATACTTTTTATAAATATAATAGCAATCATACATAATAATAAAGGCGTTAACACCTTTCCAAACAAGCCCATTAATTTAGACGGTGATAAACTTAACCAGTAAACAATACTAAAGAAAATAGCCGTGTACAATAACAAAACTACGCTACCCGCTTCTGGGAACAACTGGCCTGGCCCCATTTCAAAAGCTAAACTTCCTGCACGTGGTATACCAAGACCTGGTCCAATAAATAAGTACACAATACACGGAAAAATAATTGCAAATGAAGAATGAACCCTGCCCGCTAACGTTTGAAAACTCCCTGCTTTCGCAATAGCGATAACACCTAATATAGGAAGCCCTGTTGCTGATATAATAAAACCTAACAATGCAATCCATACATGTTCTCCTGCTTCATATCCAAGGAAAGGTGGAAATATAAGATTTCCGGCCCCAAAGAACATAGAGAATAACATAAGACTAATAAGCAAAATTTCTTTTTTCTGTAACAATTTCATTTCTTTCTCCTTCTTCAATTTCACCTTACATGAAATCAATTCCACAAATAAAAAAATGCGGTAATCCGCTTCCTTACAAAGAAAACATAGTCCATAGTCTATCACAAAAGAAACACCCATTCTATAGCTATTTCCCTTTTCAAATTTCTTCTGAAAAATCAACCTTTATTGACTTATAATAGTTAATAAGGTAAAATATTAATCATACAATACTATTAACTTTGTTTTTTGCTTGTGTCAGGAGGAAACTATTATGGAATCAGCGATACAACTAGAAAGAGAACAACAAAGAAAAAAGAAACATCCTCCAGGTTTATACTTACTCTTCTTTACAGAAATGTGGGAAAGATTTAGTTACTATGGATTACGAGGATTATTAACATTATATTTAACAACAGCTTTAGTAAGTGGTGGTCTTGGGTTTAGTCCCGCTTGGGCACTCTCTATTTACGGATTTTATACTGGTGCTTGTTATTTCACACCATTGATCGGTGGATACTTAACGGACCGTTTTCTAGGCAAACGAAAAGCCATCACAATTGGTGGTATAACAATGGCAATCGGTAACCTTACACTATTTGCCTTGCAAAACCAAGTCGGTCTATACCTCGGATTAGCGCTTATTATTATCGGTAATGGATTCTTCAAACCGAATATCTCTACACTTGTTGGAGAATTATACGAAGAAAATGATCCAAAACGTGATAGTGCATTTACAATTTTCTATATGGGTATTAACGTCGGTTCATTTTTAGCTCCACTCGTTTGCGGGTTTTTATCAGAAAATTTATTCAAAACAACAGTAGATGGCGTTGTTCATTTCGGATTCCGTTACGGTTTCTTAGCCGCTTCAATCGGAATGATCATTGGACAAATTTTATTTACAACACTATCAAATCGCTTCCTTGGTGATATCGGTAAAAAACCAACTCGCGATTTGCAAACGGATGCTGGACAACAAACAATAGGAAATACACCGTTAACAAAAAAAGAAAAACAACGTACAACAGTTATCGTCATTTTAACATGCTTTGTTGTCTTCTTCTGGGCTGGATTTGAACAAGCTGGTAGTTCGTTAACATTATATACAAACAAATTTGTAGACCGCTCTGTGTTCGGATGGGAAGTTCCAACATCTTGGTTCCAATCGGTCAATCCGTTATTTATTATTTTACTTGCACCAGCTATTTCAGCATTATGGGCGAAACTGGCAACTAGAAAAAATGGTGACATGAAAATCCCAACAAAAATGGGACTTGGTATGATCTTACTCGGTATCGGCTATATTGTTCTTGTTATCGCTACATTAAAAACAGGCAGTGACGAACATAACATTACAGAAAAAGCAAACTTACTATTTATCGTCTTTACGTATCTTTTCCATACGTTAGGTGAGCTATTCTTATCACCTGTCGGGCTATCAATGGTTAGTGCTCTCGCTCCAGTAAAACTAGCCTCTTTATTAATGGGCGTATGGTTAGCAAGCTCAGGTATTGCTAATATTTTAGGCGGACAGCTTGCAAGCTTCACAACTTCACTTGGATATGCTGAAGTATTCACAGTTATTGGCGCTGTGGCGATCGTTTTAGGTTGTGTTTTATTATCAATTTCTAAGAAATTAGTGAAATGGATGGATTAAAAAAAGATGAGGAATTTTCCTCATCTTTTTTTACGCTTTCTTTCCCTTTTCTATTGCTTGTTCATACAAGCCTTTATGTTCTTTATATTCACTTGGAACGAAACTCTTATAGAAGAACGAAAGCCAGCTGTCTCCTTTTTTATATCCTTCTTCTCGAATTTCCGCTGCCTTTTTATTTGATTTAAATCCTTCCGTAAACCATTTCTTTAATGACTCATGCTTGTCATACTTAGCAGGAACTTTTAAATCATAATTTTCAAATGCATATGTATATCCAGCTTTTTCCGCTGTCTTTTTAGCAGACTTATATCCTTTTTCATACGCGGTTTCATATACTTTCACATATGTATCCTTTTCAGTATTTCCAGGTTTCTTTTCAGCTAATTCTTTACCAGCCTTTTCACCAAGTTCCGCTTGTTCTTTTTCAATCTTTTCGGTTCTCTCTTTATTACCTACTTGGAAACCTTCTGCAAAGTTCCCCTTAAACTCAGGAGTAATTTGACTATCGTCCATTGCTTCTTGTGTTAACCCTTGCTCTTTACCTTTTTCAAAATGTGCTTTTTTCTGTCCTTCTAAAGACCATGCCGCAGCATACGCAGTTGTAAATGCTTGTTTATATGCATCTGACTTTCCAGCTACATGTCCTTCTGCATTATTCTTTCCTGCTTTAAAATCTGTCTCTCCGCTTTTTTGCCCTTCAGCTTGTCCCTTTTCAGCCTCAGCTTTACGCTGCGCTTCCTCTGCCTTACGTGCTTCTTCTGCAGCACGCTGTCTCTCTTCCTCTACTTTGCGCTGTTCTTCTGCAGCACGCTGTCTCTCTTCCTCTGCTTTACGCTGTTCTTCTGCAGCACGTTGTTTTTCTGCCTCTGCATTGCGCTGCGCTTCTGCTTTTCTTTCAGCTTCTACAGCACCATTATTATTTTGACTAGGCGCAGGGCTTGTTGTTCCACCGCTAGAAGCTGGTTTATTGTGATAATGATATTCCCCGTACTGCAATCCCCATTTTTCACAATTTGTACGACACGTATGTCCACCATTAGCATCTGTACGTCCTGGATGTGCATAAGCAGAAATTGGCGCTACCAATAACGCTACACTTGTTGTTAAAAGAAGTCTTTTTACTTGCTGTTTCACTTTTGTTCCTCCCAAAATCTAGAATCATTACTTTATTATATAAAAATAGAAAAATATTTAAATACCAACTAAAATATTCTTTTATTTCTCAACATTGGATAAAAAAAGAAGGTTCACTCTTTAAAGAGTGAACCCTCTTTTTTCTTTATTTCTTAGCCTTTGTTCCTACTAAATCACCCGTAATAACAAAACGCTTAGAATTATCCTTAACAGATACACATGTAATAAGTGTTATCTCATCTTTCCCATGATCCTCTACAACTTCCCATTTATCAGGAGTCACTTCAGATACACCGGTAACAGTATACTCATACTCATTTGCATTGTCATACAAATAAATTTTATCGTTCTTCTTTAAAGTTGATACATCACTAAATAAAACACCTTTTTTTGACATATTATGCCCTGCAAGTGCATAATTCCCTTGTCCCATTACTTGATTTTCTTTTACCGTTGCCGCACCTGACAATAAATTCTTCTCAGTTGATGCTTTTAAAACAGGAAGTTCTAATGAAATACTTGGAATGGAAATACGACCAACTACTTGTTTTTTATCTAACGATGCGTTCGCTACTTCTGCCAAGTCTGGTTGATTAATTTTTGAAGCATCTACAAATTCCGTTTCATGCTTTTCATAATCCATCTTTTGAACAGCCTGTACATTTTCAGTCTGTTTCGTTTCTGCCTTATATCCATCATAGAATGGCTTTCCGATTAATACACCACCTACAACAAATAGAAGGATTGCTACTATACTATAAATTCTTTGCTTGTTCATATACTATTCCTTTCCCTTACAAAATCTTACTCTATATAAAATGATAAAATAATATTGCTATATGTACAAGTATAAGCTAAAAGAAACCTTCTTGCTGATGCAAGAAGGTTTCTTTTTAAGCTAATTTATTTCTGTATAGTGATACGTGGAAGACTGTCATTTGAATAAAGAAAATAAAAAATAGAATATACAACGGGTATCCTGGAAGATATTCATTGATAATAGGCGAAAGAGTTAAAAATCCAACTGCACAAGGTAACACATACCATAACGAAACAAAAGTTGTTCGACAAGCTTTCTCCGTAATCGCTTTTTCACGTTCATCTTCTAACGGAAACAATAATGGATACATCCAAAAGGATAAATTTTTATATTTTTTCTTTTGGATCCTATAAAAAATTGTGACTATAATAGCTCCAATAAATAATAAAACGAATGGTACTCCATTAAACCATATTTCAAATGGGAACCTCTCATTTTTAATTATATCTGCGAGCTCTGTAACCACATTATAAAGTTCAACAAACGTCCAACATGCTAACGCAGTATAAAGCACATTTACGATATAAGAAAAACCAATTCTATTCATCCTCTTCCCCCTCCTTATTTAAAACAAATACATCTTCCATCTTTAACTCGAATACATCACAAATCGTCAATGCTAGTAATAATGAAGGAACGTAATCCCCTTTTTCAATTGCTGCAATTGTTTGTCTCGTCACTCCTACCTTTTCTGCTAATACACTTTGCGTAAAATTAAAGCGAGCTCTTAATTCCTTCACCTTATTGCAAATGGTCAAATTTACCACCTCTTACCATCATTGTATGCTTTCCTTAACAAAATGTAAATTCAACTTAACATTATTTTTATAAAAAAATCCAACTTTACGTTTTGTAAAGTTGGATTTCGTTTTAGTTTAAAATTGTAACTTTAACACTTCTTCTGCCCCAATTATTAGCTGTAGCTGAATCAGGCATTAATAAATCAATTATATGACCTTTAATCGCACTACCAGTATCTCCGGCAACCGCTGTTCCATAACCTTCTACATATACAGTAGAACCTAACGGAATTACAGCTGGATCTACAGCAATTAGTTTCATGTTTGGATTTGCAGTCAAGTTATGCCCTTGTCTAGATTTTACAATTTCACCTGGTTTATAGCCATTTTCAGCTGGATCTGCTGTATAAGCAGTTGCTGTTACATAAAATTCTTTTCCACCTTGAGCTGGTTTTGGATCTGGCTTAGGTGGTGCTGGTGTTGTATCTTTAGCTACAGGCTCTGCTGGCTTAGCTGCCTGTTCTTCTTTTTGCTTAGCTGCTGCTGCCTTCGCTTTTGCTAACTCTTCTTGCTCAGCCTTTGCAGCTGCTTCAGCTTTTGCCCGCTCTTCTGCTGCAATTCTTGCTGCTTCTTGTTCACGAGCAATTGTTTCTTGTACTGCTTTCATATTTGCTTCAACTTTTGCTTTTTCTTCTGCTGCTAAATTAATTTGGTTTGCAATCGCATTATATTTAGCTTGAACTGTTTGTAAGTTATCCTGACGCTTTTTCAAGTTATCTTGCAAATCAGCCTGTGTTTTTGCTAATTTTTGCTTATCTACTACTAAAGACTCTTCTTTTTCGTCGATTGCTTTTTTATCTTCCTCAATTTGACGAAGATCTTGCTCTTGTAGACGTAAAATTTCTTTATCTGCTTCTAGAATAGTAGTAACTGCGTTCATACGTTGTATGAAATCTGCAAAGTTTTTTGATTCTACAACAACTTCTACTACTAAACTCGTATTTGAGCTATTTTGAACAGAAACCATACGTTTGTTCATAATATCCTTACGAGCAAGGACTTTATCTTCTAAAACGATAATGTCTGCTTTTTTTTGTTCAATCTGCTTATGTGTTTCATCGATTTTATGTTGAATAGCAGCTTGATCCTCTTTATTTTTTGCAATTGTATTATTTAAATTATGTAGTTCGTTTTCGATACCTTGAATTTCTTTACTAACAGCTTGCTTCTCTTGCTCTTTCTTCTGCATATCTGCATCGTTTTGCTGCAATTGCTGTTGCATGTTGTTAAGTTTCTCGTCGTTTGACTCTGCTTTTACAGCGACTGTACTAGAAAGAACGATAATTCCTGCTAATACTAGACTACTGATTCGCTTAAAATAGTTCATAATCCGACTCCCTTCTTATACAGTTATACATGATTTATTTTACAGTTTGTTTACAGGACCATTAAATACAGTTTATTTTTCATGACAAAAAAGGGGAATTATGAATAAAATGTAATAGATTCTTAAATATTTAACAATTCCTATATTTAAAAATTATAAAAGATGCTAAAATCCAAATATAGAGAAAATATAACTTCTAAAGGCGGTTGAGATAAATACATGTTTACTCAAAAGAAAGCACTCCAACATAAAATTGATCAATTAGAAAATCGTATACAAGAGCTAGAAACAGAATTAAAACAAAAAGATATTGAAAGCCAAGAGGCTATTGCTTCTATCCACGACCGTGTACAAAGCGTTGTTCAAGAGCATCAACTTGTAAATAACCAGCACCATACACTCCAAAATTTAATTCAACATTTAAACTCATGTTTTGAAAATGTTTCAACACGTACGACACATTCCAATGAATTAAATAGTGAAATGTTACAAAAAGAACAAAGCTTAATTCAGTCTATTGAAGAAATTATCGATTGCTCTAATGAAGGAAAAGAATCTGTTCACCGTTTACTTATTGTAATTAATAAATTAGGTGAACAATCTCAGCGCACGTCTAATAGTATGAATCATTTAAGTGAACGCTCAAAAGAAATCGAGCAAATCGTAGAAGTAATTCAAAACATTGCTGCGCAAACAAATTTATTAGCGTTAAATGCAAGTATTGAAGCTGCACGTGCTGGAGAGCATGGAAAAGGATTCGCTGTTGTTGCCAATGAAGTAAGAAAACTAGCAGAAAGCACAGCGGAGAGTACAAAAAACATTGGCAATTTAACGAAAAAAATCCAAGAGGAAATTGAAAAAGCGTACGAAAATACAAAAGATAATTTACATTTAGTTGATGAAGGTGTAGAAATGAGCGCCGATACTAACGCTAGAATTGAAAATATTTTAATAATGATTCAAACATTACAAAGTGGCGCTACAAATGTTATTAAAGCTATCGAAAACCAAAAATCTTGTAATGATGATATATTACGAGAATTTGCAAATACACAGCAAATGTTCCAAAAATTAAATACTACTATTATGAATCACATTCATGATGCTGAAAAAGTCGATGTTCAATTATCAAAAAGTCTTCAAGAAACAGTAGCTTCTCATTAATAATAAAAATCCCTTATACCGGTATAAGGGATTTTTATTATATTTCGAATATTTATTTCTTCTCAATATTCATCCTCTCTTTTGCTATAATGGAAAAGTTGTTTCTTTCGACTAATAAACAAGGAGGTTATTATGGAACAATTTCACTACATTTTAAAATATTTAATTCTTGGTCTGTTCCAAGGGCTAACAGAGCCAATTCCGATTTCTTCAAGCGGTCACCTCGTTTTAGCACAGCATTTGCTAGGACTAAAAATAGAAGGGTTTAGCTTTGAGCTACTTGTTAATTCAGCTTCATTATTAGCTGTATTACTTATTTATAGAAATGACTTAATTCGTCTAACAAAGAATGGTCTATCTTATATATTCACAAGAGCAGAAGATGCAAAATCAGATTTCTTCTTTATTATTTACCTTGTTATTGCAACCATTCCAGCAGGTGTAATTGGAGTTTTATTTAAAGATTATATCGACCACTATTTAAAAGGTGTTAAAATGGTTGGGATTTCCCTTCTTATTACTGCTATCGGCCTTTGGATTATTCGAAACTTGCGTGGACGTAAAAATGATGGCGACCTTTCTATGAAAGATGCAATCATTATTGGTCTAGCACAAGCTTGCGCACTAATTCCTGGTATAAGCAGATCAGGTGCTACAATCGTGGCAGCAATGTTACTTGGTATGAAGCAAGAAACAGCTCTTCGCTTCTCATTCTTACTATACATTCCTGTTAGCTTAGGTGGTTTATTGTTAAGTATTACAGACATTGCAAACGATCCAAATTTAGATACATTATTTGTACCTTATATTGTTGCTTTCATCGCAACATTTGTCATGACATATATTTCATTAAAATGGTTTATGAACATTATGGCAAAGGGAAATTTAAAATACTTCTCTTTCTACTGTATTATCGTAGGTGTGCTAACTATCATTTTCTTATAAAATGAAACTTTAATCAGTGGGGGTTTTGTTCATCCCTCCTGATTATTAGCCCTCACCAATCGGGCTTTTACCGGCAGCAGGGCTCCCGCCTAACTTCTTTGCTCCACCTGAATTTTGAGGTGGGAGTTTTACTGCCCACAAATAGCGGGATAAAAAACCACTTACTGCCCTCATACAGTAAGTGGTTTTTCCTTATGCATAAACTTTCTTTTCCTGACAATACAAGCGAATAACATGTGTATTTTTTTGAAATAAATCATGTGTTAAGCGAATAATAATAAAATTTCGTTTTGTATTATCATCATGAACAAAAATCTGTTCCCCCTCTTGAAAACGCCATGTGCTTTCAAAAGTTGTAATATGATCCCCGCTTACCGAAAAAAGCTCATATTGCATATCATGTACCCTCTTTCAACTTGTATAATCATAATATCTTTATATTAAACTTATTATAACTTAATCTATTTTAAATTTGTAATTTTTTCTATTTCGAGCTATTTCAACTTTGTTTTACATTCTTTTAAGCGCTATAATGATAAACGAAATTTCATTGAAAGGAGCTTCATTTTGACTGCATATTTATTTCCAGTAAAAACAGCTTTTATTTTATTTCCTATTTTAGCAATGTTTCTATTAATTCCTTTTTTAATATTTAATTATCGAAAATACGGTTATGTAAATAAATGGCGCTCATTTATTTTATACTCATTATTACTTTACTTATTAAATGCCTATTTTCTTGTTATTTTGCCGTTACCACAAACGTATGATACTTGTAGCCTACAACCCGCTAATACACAGCATATGCAACTCTCACCATTTTATTTCATACAAGAGATTAGTAATCATACATCGGCAATTTTAACGAAACCTACTACTTATTTCTTGTTATTAAAAGAATATGCATTTTTACAAGTTGCTTTTAACGTTCTATTAACCGTTCCATTTGGTATTTACTTACGTTATTATTTCCGACGTAGTTTCTTCCAAACAGTGTGCATTTCTTTTTGCCTTTCACTGTTCTTTGAATTAACACAAGTAACTGGATTATATGGTATTTATAATTGTGCATATCGCTTATTCGATATCGACGATCTGTTTTTAAACACACTAGGCGGCGTAATCGGTTTTATCATTGCACCAATATTTACGTACTTCCTGCCAAAAACAAGCGAATTAGATAGTCATATTGATTTGGAAACGAAACCAGTCGGATTCGTTCGTCGTCTCCTCGCTATGCAGATTGATTGGATTTTCTTATCTATCGTTGTACCTTTCATTAAAAACAAAGGAAACTCACTATTTATTTCTAACATCCAATCTTATACAAATGTATACGAACTTCTTTTCATTACATGTTCAATCTTAATTTACTTTATTATCATCCCATATTTTACAAATGGAAGAACAATAGGGAAAGCGTTGCTTCGTATTTACATTAAAGGACAAGCAGAGCGTATTACACTAAAAGAATTATTCATTCGTTACGGTATATTCTATTTCATTTTAGGTGGAATCAATTACATTCTTTCTAGTAGCTCTATTTTAAATCATACAGAGCCCTTAGTATTACTAGTTATACTGTTATTCCAATTTGTAATTAACGGGCTATTTATTATTCATGTTTTATTACATGTATTTAGCAGTGATAAATTACTATTTTACGAGCGTATTAGTCATACAAGAAATGCAATTACACTTAAAAAAGCTGACAAATACTAATTTGTCAGCTTTTTTTCATAATCGTAAATAACTTTTCTGTATAAGGGCTTAAAAATATTCCTGTTTCATCTAGTGACTTCCTCACTTTTAGAAACGAATGCAATTCTGGATATATATTTTGCAATTTTTCGTACGTTAACGTATGCATTTTCCCCCAATGTGGGCGCCCTTCATACTTTAGAAAAATTTTCTCCACTTCACCAAAATAAGCGGCATACTTCATACCTTTATACATATGAACAGCTATATACGCTGAATCTCTTCCATATGCTGGACTGAGCCATATATCATCACCTCTCACGTAGCGGCATTCAATCGGGAAGTGCACCTTATACTTTTTCTTTTCAATAAGATTTGAAATTTCTTCTACAACAGCCCTCATATCCTTTGAAGGGACACTGTACTCCATTTCATAAAATGGAACTGTACGTGATGTAGCGAACACTTCATAGCTTGGTCCAATTATTTTCGTGTTCGGTACAGCCTTAGCTGATAATCGGCTTACTCCTTTACTTATAGAAGGAAACCATTTACACCCTTTAGATAATAAAGAGAACATCCTATTTTCAAGTAACTCCACCTTTAGTTTGTGCCATTTCAAATCACTTTCTTTACTCGCTGTTTCGTTTGTAAATTTCACTTGCACTTCATCTGAATAAGGAAAAACGAAAAATTCAAAATGACGATTCTTCCTATATTCTTCTAGTTTGTTCATTACAGTAGACAATGATTGTTTTTCACTTTCATAAACAAGCGAATACGCTGGGATAACCTTCAATTTTATCTTTACAATGATACCCAGCATTCCAAGCGACAACTGAAATGCTTTCCAATATTCGGCGTTCTCGGTTTCTGAACAAACTATACTCTCACCTGTTGATAAAACTGCCGTGATCTCTATAACTTGTGTTGATAAACTCCCAAATGTAACACCCGTCCCATGAGTCCCCGTACTAATCGCTCCTGCAATAGATTGTGAATCAATATCTCCTAAATTTTCTTGCGCATAACCTTTTTCCTGAAGTAACTTCCCTAAATCATGTAGCTTTGTTCCCGCCCATACTTCAACAGTCTCCTTCTCTGCATCAATATTTGCAATGCCCTTCAATTCATCTAAAGAAACTAAAATTTCTTCCGTTTGCACAAGAGGTGTAAAAGAATGCCCTGAACCGACAACACGAATTTTCTTTCCTTTTTTTCGTGCAAGCCCCACAACTTCTACTACATCTTGTATACTTTTTGGATACATCGTATAATGCGGTGTTCCTTCTACATTCCCTGTCCAATTTCTCCATTTTTGTCCCTTTATAGAAAGCATTGTCCATCCCCCCGATATGTTGAATACTCTCCAACGATTTCCCCTTGTTTAATGCGATACAAAACAGGAAAACGCTCACATAACTCTCCAGCTTTACTATGACGAAACAAGATAGAATCTCCTATCGCTACTCGTTCCTCACCGTCATAAAAAATTGGCGTTTGCACTTCACCAGCACCTTCTAAAGCTAATAGTTTTGCACCATGCGGCATCCAAACCTCAGGCTCTTTATCTTTACCAACTGCACCTGAGGCAATATATCCGCCACCTAGGCAAGTATAAATAAAAGGAGCCGGTTTGCGTACAACTGGTAAAGCAAATCCGGCAGCTGGCTGAAATTTTACTTCTTTATAATAGTCAAACAGTTTAGGAGAGTAAAAGGCGGATCCTACAGTAATCTCTGAAACTGAGTTATCTTGCTCAGTTGTTTTTATACTTCCTGTTCCTCCCCCATTTACAAATCTTAGTTCAATACCAAGGTTTTGTATTTCTTTTACGATACGTTCTCTTCTTTCTTTAACCTCTAACACTGATTTCTTCTTTAAATACGAAACAGCTTTACTTTTCATCCATTGATTCGGTATATGATCCCCCACCCCGGCAATTTGAGCTTCATATCCCATTACACCATCTAGTATTAAATATGATGAGCCCTTCACCTTTTCTACTATTTTCAAAGCGCTCTGCACATCTTTTACCGGGGATCTTTTTACACCAAAATGAAATTTCAAAAAACGACTACTCATATCAATATCCAAACAAACGCGAAAACACCCTTTAGACTTCTCAGCAATTTTTTCTAAATAAGTAATATGGTCTTCACAATCCACCATACAAGTTATAATGTGCCCTTGCTTTGTCAGCAAACTAATTTCATGTAAAGCTCTTTCATCATAAACAGGATATCCGAGCAATAAATCATTAAATCCTTGTTCAATTAAAAACAAAGCTTCTCTAGGAGAAAAACACATAATACCTTGAAAGCGATTATTTGCAGCCAAAATCTTTTTCATAATTGGAACAGAGCGTAATGATTTACTCGCTATACGAATCTTCTTATCTCCACTTAACTCTATAATCGATTGAATGTTCCTCTCTAAAGCCACTTCATCTAAAAATGCACACGGTAATGGAACTTCCTTAAAAATTCCTCTATCCACAGTTTTCTCTCCTCTTCTATATATGTCTTATACATATTGGAAAGAAAAAATGATTTTCCTGTTTTCAAATAAAAAAAGTTTCTTCTTTACGAAGAAACTTTTTCAAGGCTACTCTACTTCATAGAAATAGTCGCCTCTACTGGATAATGATCCGAGTAATCATTATATGTATATTCTTTGAGCCATGACGTAACAGTCCATTGTGGCGATTTCGACTGTAACACCTTATTCTCTATATACGATGGATTAGCATGGTCCTTACTTGTAATAATATAATCTAAATACTCGGCAGGGCTATCGGGGAAGTTATATTTCGCAATACTGTTTGTCGTCGCATCCCAAGTTGCAGTATGTCCAGTATAAGATGGAATAGAAGCGTGCAATGTTTTGAACATGGATGCGTACTCTGAGTCACTATTATTCTCAGCATTTATTTTATTCACATTCATATCACCACCAATTAACACATACTCGTTATTTGGTATATTTTTATTTTTAATAAACTCTTGAATTTCTTGTAGCTGTTTTGTACGTACAGCTGCTGGCGAAGTTTGTCCACACATATTATCTTCAGCTTGTAAATGTGTCCCAATTACATGAACGAAACGATCATTTTTCTTAACTTTTGTGTATACAAATCCTTTATTTGATAAGTTATCTGGCCCACATCCTTTTTCAAATACATATTGAATCTTTTCAACAATTGGCCATTTACTCACAATCGCTACACCTCCATCTTCAGGAGTCGAAGATGAATAGTTTCCTAACGTCTTATCCCACTCGCTTCCACTACTACGACCTAATACTGCCGTTTGATTTGGATATTCTTTCTTCAAATTTCCTAATAAGCGATTTGAAGCGTTATTATCAAATACTTCATTTAATATAACAACATCTTGATTTTTCATATAATCCGCTGCCCCAATTAAATCAGCACGCTCATTTTGTCCCCAGTTCGGATATAAGTTCGTTGATAGCATGTACACATTATGCGTCATCACTTTTAAAGTATTATTTTGATTTATAGACATTTCTGCTTGAGCTGAAGATCCACTATATAAAGCTCCTAAACCAATACCAAAGCTAAGTACACCTTTTAGCAATTTACCTTTCACGTTTCATACCTCCATGTACTGTGTAGTGATAAAAAGGCCAAATACTCTATTCTGAGATTTGACCTTTTTCAAATATTTAACGATTTCCGTACGTATCAAACCAAAGCTGGATGTATCCAGCAGTAACACGTTGTGCATCCATTAATCGCGTACCTGTCATTGGTGTAACTTCAGCGCGCCATTTATCTGCATATTCTTGTGATACAGCTGCTTTCACGAACCAATCTTTCGTATTATCATTTACAATGCCAGAGTAATCTTGTTTCGCAGCTACTGCCGCTCCATGAATCCAATCTTCTGGATTTGTACCTTTCCAGTTCCAATATCCATTTCCATCCGTTACTTTATAATTATCTTTTATCGTATCTACAAAGTTTTCATATTTAGAATGGAACCCTTGTGGATACGAAAGATTTGTAAAGTTTGCCGCATGCATCGGTTGATTTACATCCCCTAAATAATGAAGAGATAACCCCAAATAGAAGAATGCTTGTTTCATATCTTTATTTTTGTATGACTCTCCTGCTAATTTAAAATATTTAGCTCCAGTTTCCTTTGCCTGCTTTGCAAATGGAATATAAGTTTTTCCATTGTCAGGGTCATAGAAGTGTGAAGCAAATGTGCTATTATCATAATAAGGATTTTCATAGTCAGCAGCATAAATACCGTTCTCTAACTCCGTACGCCATTCATTTAATAGTGCAACTTGATCTTGTTTTACAAGTGTTGTATTACGAGACATAATATCCATTGCACGGTTTACAATCCATAAATGAGAGTTTACGCCTTCTTTATGCTTATCTTCAGCAGACCAGCGGTGAACTATATTTATTCTACTTCCCCCATCATTTTCATGAGCAAATGCAACACTTTGTAACGGAGCTACTAATGTAATAGCTGCTGCTAAAGCAAGAACTTTCTTTTTCATCTGAAATCCTCCATTTTATAATTGAATTATTTTTCATATTTTGTTAGGATCCTACGATGTCTTCCGGTTAACCTATGACTAGAATATCCCACCTTTCACAAAATTTCTATCAATAAATTAAAATATGCAAATGTTCATATCATTATAACTTTATACATAGTGAATATAATGAATGAATACACTTACATTGTAATAAAATATTGTTAAGCTACTGCAAATACTTGTCTAAACTAATGTAAAAAAAGAGTAAAGCGATTAACCGCTTTACTCTTTTTTTCTTTTCGATAATATACTTGGCAGTTGCACATTAACTGCCAATTTATGAATAAATCCAAACACTAATCCAATCCCGATAAATATGTATAAAATCGTAAATACCTTTCCAAAATCAGTTTGCGGACTAAAATTCCCATCACCGACAGTCGTCAACGTGACCACACTAAAATATAAAGCGTCAAGAGGACGTAATCCTTCAACTGTACTATAAAAAATCGTCCCCGATGTTAATGTTAAAAATGTTAATACGAATAATACTTGAAATTCTTTATCTTTCCATGCTCGTAAACAGGCTCTTAACATCCGTTTCAATGTCAACATAAATGAAAGCATTAGACTTCCCCTTCCAAACAAAATACCTGTAGTTAAAGGAAAGTCTATCACCTTTCTGTATAGAAAAAAAGTAGCCCTCTTCTATTTCTAGAAAAGGGCTACTTTTTACTATTCTCTATTATTTAGGTGAAACAAGAATTTTCACTTGTGTTTTATCTTTTACAAGTGCTTCAAATCCTTCTTCAACAACTTGATCCACTGTGATTTTTTTCGTAATTAATTTCTCTGCTTGAATTTGGCCAGAGCTAATTAATTTAATAACAGCTGGGAAGATATGACGGTATCCAAGAATACCGATAACTTCTTTTTCTTTTAGTACAAGGTTGTTTGGCGTAATTGTCGCATCTTTTTCCCACACACTAACAATTACAGTTTGTCCTTCAAAACTTGTACTTTCAATCGCTTGACGAAGTACTACTTCGACACCTGTTACTTCAAAGCTCACATTTACACCTAAACCATTTGTTAAGTTACGAATTTCTGCTAGTACATCTTGAGTTGCTGGATTTAATACGTAATCAGCACCTGCTAATTTAGCTAGCTCTTGACGTTCTTTAGAAAGTTCCACTGCGATAACAGGAGTTGCTCCTGCTGCTTTTGCTGCTTGGATTACAAGAAGCCCAATCGGACCACAACCAAATACCGCTACAGCTTCTCCCTCTTTTAATTTACTTTGACGTACTGCATGAACTGCTACTGCTGCTGGTTCTACAAGTGCACCTTGTTCATACGTCATTTCATCAGGAATATGGTGGACCATATCTTCTGGTACTACTGTATATTCAGAGAAACCGCCGCCTTCTCCGCCAAGACCGTGGAAAACAAGTTGTTCACAAACATTGTAATGTCCGTGTTTACAAGCTTCACATTTACCACAAGAATAAATTGGTTCTACAACGACGCGATCTCCCACTTTATGAGAAGTAACGCCTTCACCGATTTCAACTACCTCACCACTAAACTCATGACCTAAAATAACCGGTGCTTTTACGTGTGTTAATGGGTGCTCTTCTGTTGGAATAAAAATAGGTCCTGCTAAATATTCATGCAAGTCTGTTCCGCAGATACCACACCATTTAACTTTAATCTTAACTGCTCCTGGTCTTACAGTTGGTTCTGGTACTTCTTCTACTCGTACATCACGTTGATTATGCCAAAGTAGTGCTTTCATTTTATACATCCCTCTCTACGTATATACTTAACCTGGTGAAGTTTACAAATCTATTATAATACTTCCATCCATATATTTCAAAAAAACAATCTCATTTCCACTAAATTTTAACAAATAACGTTCAATATTTTGTCACTTTGTACTTTTTTCCACATCTGTTAATGCTAATTTCATTGCGGTTGAAATTAGCATTATGCCATAATAGCATAGGAGAGGTGAATATCGCTTGAAATATTTTATTTACTTTATTGTTATCGTAGCGTTTCTAGATACATTTTCACAATTACCTATTATGAGTACGTTCGCTCAAAGTCTTGGAGGATCTCCTCTTATTATTGGGCTAGTTGTCGGTATGTACTCATTCGCTAATATGATCGGTAATATTATTGCTGGCGCTGCTGTCGATAAATTTGGTGCAAAAAAAATACTTTATATAAGCATGGGACTTACGAGTTTCATAGTCTTGTTATACACCGTTGTTCAAAGTGGTGAACAACTATTAGTTGTGCGCTTTATGCACGGTTTTAGTGACGGATTTTTAATTCCTGCTGCCTTTACGTTTTTATCAAAGCAAACGAATTCAGCAAGGCAAGGTAAAGCAATGGCTCTATCTGGTGCCGCTGTTGGAACAGCTGCAATCGTAGGACCTGCTTTCAGCGGCATTATGAAAGCAACAGCTGGTATAGAGTGGGTGTTCATTACTATTTCTATTTTAATGGTCCTTGGTACAATCGTATCTCTATTCTTCTTACCAAATAACGTATCAAGAAAAGATACATCAAGAACACAAATGATGAACAAAGAAGATATGATTGAACTATTGAAATCAGAACCGTTATTACAAGCATATATTGGTGCTTTCACACTAATGTTTTCACAAGGGATTGTCACTTATATGTTACCAGTAAAAGTTGAGGCATTAGCACTTAAAGCATCTACAACAGGCATGATGTTAAGTGTATTCGGAATTACCGCTATCCTCTTCTTCTTACTGCCAACAAATCGCATTTACGATCGATTTAATCGTTCCAAACTAATGCTAATCGGGATTGCAGTAATGGCACTAGCGTTATCTTTACTCGGATTATTTGCAACAAAAGGCATGCTCTTTATCGTTATGATAATTTATGGAATTGGATTCGCTATCCTCTTCCCAGCAATTAATGCTTTACTTGTTGAAAATACAACAGATAGTAACCGAGGGAAAGCATTCGGATTGTTTTATGCATTCTTCTCGTTAGGAGTTGTTGCTGGCTCCTTTACAGTCGGAGCAATCGGGGCATCGCCTAGCGTCAGCTTCGTTATCGGAACTGCATTCTTGTTAACATTTGCTGGAATGATTTTTGTAAGAAGCAAAGTAAAAAAGACAATGATGGGTTAATTCCATCATTATCTTTTTTTTAAATGCATATTGATATAATCCGTAATATAACGGAAAAGTTGGGATAATGCCAATTAATTTAAATACAAAAGGTAATGGCTCATCTTTCTCTTCATATAATCGTAAAACAAAAACTGCAGTTAAAGTCCAAATGATGCTAAATACGAAGATGCATTGCCAAACGATCGGCGTCAATATTTGTACATCAAAAACAAATCCAAATAGTCCTATCCATGTAATAATAGACACTACAAAATCAAACTTTTGAATCGGTGTTTGAAACATCCCTCTCACTAGCGAAGTAATAGCTAATATCGCTACAATTACCAAATAAATTTTCCACAACATAATGATAATCTCCTATTCAATTCAACTTTTAACTTTTAACTTTTAACTTTCAATAAACCATATTTAATGAATAATATGGCATTATATTTTTCATAGAAATAATACAACGGATAACAAAATAAGAAGAAAATAAGTACGGTTGGTACATTGTCTATAATAGAAAAATGTTTTACTAGCAATTCTTTAATACTCTCTCCAATAATAATAAACAGTGGGATAACACAGATTGCCGCTAATATTAAACATGGTGTTATCCTCATTTCTTTCAGCTTCACCTTACAATGCGGACACCTTAATGAAAAAGGATGTGGGATGTCGATAATATGTTGTGCAGTAATATTCTCTTCACATTGTGGACATGCAATTGTTTCTTTCATTTGTCCCCCTCCTTTCTACTCATCAAAAAAGAGTTCTATTAAATAGAACTCTTTTTATTGCCTAATATATATTACTTTTGTATATAACCAAATATCAATGTAAATAAATTAAACTGTAAAGGCAATACTACATTTCTTCTTCTACAAAGAAAGTGTATAAATACCGACGATACTTCGACAATTTCCTCGGAAATATTTCCTTTACCCACATAATTTGATACACTACATATGAACAGACAATTGTATTACATAAGCTAAAATAATAACTTACTGTACAAATTAAAAAGCACACTCTTCATATGAAGAATGTGCTTTTATGTTATTAACGTTTAATCCAAACAGCACCTGCAGACTTATCATCTGCTTGTCCAACAACTTGGAATTTAAGGCCAAGGTTTGGAACTTTGCGTCCTGCGTCAGCAATTTGCTTATTACTGTATACCTTTGAATCATCAAACGTTGTAACACCTTGTAATCCAGTATAATTAAACTGTCCTCGTGTAAATGAATTTACACTCCATGAAGGTGTTTGATCAAATGAAAATGCAGCGTCTGCAATTTGCATGCCTGTATTACCATACGCTGGTTTCCCGTTTAAATTACCAACAAACGCTTCTGGATGAGAGTCTACAACACCAAGGAAGCCTTCACCTGGATGTAACCCAACCCAGTTATCTTTGAAACTATCATCTGCATACCAAACGACAAGACCAGTATTATACACCGGACCTTTTCCTGCTTTTAATCCATTATCTGATCCAGCATAGTTTCTCCACTCTAGATAATAATAATGGGGTTTCTGTTCTGTCCCATCAGAAACAACGAATCCATTTAACTTCATTTTAGACTGTCCTTCTGCGTCATCTGAAAATACTACTTGTCCATCAACTGTTACATTTACATTATCCATTGCGAAACCTTTATATGTTAAAGCTGGATCTGTAATATAGTCGAATTGTAGTTTAACTTTCTTCCCTTTAAATTGACTTAAATCGTATGATTTATCAATCCATTTTCCATCTGTTGTATCTTTATCTTCTTGGACTATGTTTTCTCCCAATCTATCAATTAATGTTTTCGTTCCAACTTCAGTTACAGCATGTACTTCGATGAAATCACACTCTGCTTCTAGTTCATAATTCGCTTTATAATCAAATTTCGCATTTGTTCCTTTTGTTAAATCAAAGAATGGTGTTTCTAATGTCGTATGCATATCATCTCCTCTTGTACTATAATATGCATGCTTTCCAAACTCCGGTTTAATTGTTTCAACACTTTTACCTGGTAAGTTAACACGTACAACGCCTGGACGATTGGATTTCGTAACACTTTGATCAATATATGTAGGAACGCCTACACCACTCTTAATTTTATCGTAATCTACTTCTAAAATTTTCGCCCAGTTTCCACCCATATTCTTTTGTAAGAAGTCTTTATTTTGTGGTGAAAAACTAGTTGGCTCTGTTCCTGCGATTTTTCCTGTCCAGCTACCTCCACTCATTAATGACCACGCTTCAACAGGTGAACCAGTTCCAGTATATTTCGTGTCATATTCATCCGGTAAGCCAAGGTCATGTCCAAATTCATGTGCAAACACACCTACTGCACCGTCTTCTGGTTCAATTGTGTAATCATGAGCCGCTACTTTTCCACCAAAGTAATCTACCTTTGATTTTGTACCTTCAATCGCTACTGGATCTGTTGCTAATTTTGAACGATGTGACCAAATCGCATCATCACCTAATTTACCGCCACCAGCTTCTTGACCAACACCAGCATGGATTACCATTAAATGATCAATTACACCGTCAGATTCATCTTGATTACCATCACCATTTGTATCATATCTGTCAAATTGATCAAATTGAGATAAATCTAATCCTTTATCCGCTGCAGCTTTTAATGCTTCTTTCACTAAATCACGCGCACCTTTTGGTCCTTTATTATCGTGACCGCTACTACCATCAGCACCATAATCAGCGGCTTTACCTGGAACAGTTAACCACTCTGTTACATATCCATCCGTCGTATAACTACCGCCAGACTGTTCTTCATAATATTGCTTAAATGTTTTTACTTTCGAACCATCAAATAATGTGTAAGGCTCATTACCAAATAACATTTTTTGATAATGTTCTCTACTAAAGTCTTTCGAATACATATAACCTGGTGTTTGCTCAATATTATTATGTTTATAATCACTAAATTCAACGAGTAACACTAACACTTTATCATTGCGGACAGGTCCACTATATGGAGCTTGTTTCGCCTTAGAAGTTGGAACTTTCCCATCTAATCGCTTTTTATTTGGCTCTGGCTTTTGCTCAGGGCTAACATTTTTTTCAGCTTTCTTTACTTTTTCCTTTTCTTCCATCTTCTTCTCTTTTACCTTTTTCACGAAATCAGATGCTTCTTGATTCGCATCGGGAAGAATTTCTTTATTCGCCTGATCCCCTTGTTTCTTTTCAATATATTGCTCTACGGCCTTTTTTGTCTCTTCTTTAGACGATGCTGGATTAATTGTTCCTCTTTCTTTCAGCGCTTCCGCTAAACGATCTTCTTGAATTAAGTTATGATCAATTGGCGTTGTAGACACACCTTCTTTTGCTGACGTTTCTGCATATGCTAACGGAGCACTCATTACAGCTGAGCATCCGATGAGTGTTGCGATCGTTAATGATGACAACACTTTAAATGGCGCTTTTTTTCTCATTTTAATCATCCCCTTGTATCAATCTTAAACTTCAGATAAAAATATGTAATCTATCCTCCCTTGTATAATAAAAGACATGATTCTATAAGAAATAAGCTTTCTGTTATAGAATCATGCCCTCCAGTTTTCTGGTCAGACCCTCTATCTTTTTATGTCGAAATGTGAAAAATAAAGAGTGATTTGTATATATTAAATAGCTTATATTAAAAATTTAAAAGACAATATGCACAATTGCATGAAAATTCTTTCAAACAAAAAAAGAACCCAAGTTAATTAAACTTGGGTTCTCCATTTCGTATTATTTCTCTTGTGTTTTTTCCCAATCAGCTAAGAATTTCTCAATTCCTTGATCTGTTAATGGGTGCTTCACTAATGAAGCGATTACGTTTGCTGGGATTGTTGCAATATGTGAACCGTTTAATGCAGCTTCTGTTACGTGAACACTGTGACGTACAGATGCTGCAATGATTTCTGTTTCAATGCCGTGAATTGCAAAGATTTCTGCGATTTGGCGAATTAAGTCCATACCATTATGACCGATATCATCTAGGCGACCTAAGAACGGTGAAACGTATGTCGCACCAGCGCGAGCTGCAAGTAATGCTTGCACTGCTGAGAATACTAATGTAACGTTTGTACGAATTCCTAAATCTGAGAATGCTTTTACTGCTTTTAAGCCTTCTGTTGTCATTGGAACTTTTACAACAACGTTTGGAGCGATTTTTGCTAACTCTTTTCCTTCTTCAATCATTTTGTCAGCTTCTAAGCTAATTACTTCTGCGCTTACAGGTCCTTCAATAAAGCTGCAAATTTCACGAATACGCTCATGGAAATCTACGCCTTCTTTTGCTACAAGTGATGGATTTGTCGTTACTCCAGCTACTACGCCTAATGCATTTGCCTCTTTAATTTCGTTAATGTTTGCTGTATCAATAAAAAATTTCATTTGTTATTCTTCCTTCCTAATTTTCATTTTATATTTATTTATTTTTTCTTAATAAGCTCTAATTCAATCGGAATAAATTTGTCCACTTTTTTACCTTGTGTTATCTCTTTTGCTGTTTCCATCGCCTTCTCTCCGATTAATTCCGGTTTTTGAGCGACTGTTGCTGCCATACGCCCATCTTTAACCGCTTTTACAGCATCATCCGTTGCATCAAATCCAACAACGACTACATCCGTTTTACCAGCAGATTTTAATGCCTCAATTGCGCCTAATGCCATTTCATCATTATGAGCAAATACCGCTTTAATATCGCTATTTGCTTGCAAAATATTTTCCATAACGGATAACCCTTTTGCACGATCGAAATCAGCTGCTTGTTTTGCTACTACTTTTAAAGACTTATCAGCTACGTTATGGAATCCTTTCCCACGCTCACGAGCAGCAGACGATCCAGGTATTCCTTCTAACTCAGCGACATTTGTTCCTTCACCAACTACTTCCCGAATGTAATCACTAGCCATTTGACCACCTTCTACATTGTTAGAAGCTATGTGAGAAACAACTTTACCTGAATTTGCAACTCTGTCTACTGTAATAACAGGAACATTGGCTGCATTGGCTGCACTTACCGCTGAAGCAACAGCATCTGAGTCGGTTGGATTAATAACAATTACATCGACACCTTTTTGAATTAAATCTTCAACATCGTTTGTTTGCTTCGCTGCATCATTTTGTGCATCAACAGCAATTAATTCAATGCCGCTATCTTTTGCTTTCTTTTCTGCACCTTTTTTCAACGTGACGAAAAATGGATTATTTAAAGTTGAAACAGAAAATCCAACTTTAATAGTTTTATTTCGACCTTTATCGCTAGAATCCTTTGCCCATTCTGGTGGTTCCATTGAACAACCAGCAGTAACTACCATGATGCATGCAACGAGTATCAGTAACCATTTTTTCATGAATTGCCCCTCCATTACGCTTCTTTTCGACGATCAATTAGTACAGCTAGTAAGATTACAAGTCCTTTTACAACTTGTTGGAAGAAAGAAGATACACCTAATAAATTTAAACCGTTATTTAGTACACCAATAATAAGCACACCGATGAATGTACCAACAATCCATCCTCTTCCACCTGAAAGACTCGTTCCTCCTAACACAACTGCAGCAATTGCATCCAATTCGTAAGAAGTACCAGCAGTCGGCTGTGCAGAATCTAACCTTGATGTTAAGACAATACCTGCAAGCGCTGCCAAAATTCCGGAAAGACCGTAAATCATTACTTTAATTCTCGTAACATTAATACCTGATAAAGCTGCCGCTTCTTCATTTCCACCAATCGCAAACGTACGGCGACCAAACGTTGTTTTCTTTAAAATAAAGTACAGTACTGCAAAAGCGATCATCATTGTAACGGCTGGCACAGGAATACCAAGGAAATAACCACGGCCAAACATTTGGAACATTAAATGATCACCAAGACCAGTGATCGGACGTCCGTCCATATAAACAAGCGTCAACCCGCGAAAAATAGTCATTGTTGCTAAAGTTGCAATAAACGGAGCTACTTTTCCCTTCGCAATAATGATACCGTTTACAATCCCCATTGCAAGACCTGCTAATAATCCAACTGCCATTGCAAGGAACGGATCCATGCCACTTGCCATCATTCCGGCAACAAGTGCACTTGATAATGCTAAAATAGAACCTACCGATAAGTCAATACCCCCTGTTAAAATAACGAAGGTCATTCCAAATGCAATGAGTGCATTAATCGATACTTGGCGCAGTATATTAAATAAATTTGGAATTTCAATAAATGCTGGATTTAAAGCTGTAATTACTACGATAATTAATACTAATCCAATTAAAGAACCAAGTTGTTGTAATACATTCCCCTTCTTAGCCATATCTTACTCTCCCCCTGTAGCTAGTGCCATAATAGACTCTTGCGATGCCTGATCTTTCTCTAAAATACCACCGATTTTCCCTTCATGAATGACGAGAACCCGATCACTCATTCCTAAAACTTCTGGAAGCTCAGACGATACCATAATAACGGCATCTCCTTGCTCGGTAAGCTTATTCATAATAGAGTAAATTTCTTTTTTAGCCCCAACATCTACACCTCTCGTTGGTTCATCTAAAATGAGTAACTGCGGATGAATACCTAACCATTTTGCAATTACAATCTTTTGCTGATTTCCACCAGAAAGAGATTTTACAGCTTGCTCTCCGTTTGCTGCTTTCACATTAAGAAGCTTCATCATATCCTCAGTAAATTGCTGTTCTAAACCTTTATTAACAACGCTTCCCTTTGAAAGACTTTCTAAATTTGGTAAAGCTAAATTTTCACGAATCGAAAAATCTAACACAAGCCCTTCAGATTTTCTATCCTCTGTAATAAAGGCAATTCGTTGTCTAATCGCATCAATTGGACTATCAATTTTTACTTCTTGTCCATTCATGAAAATTTTTCCTGAATCGAGCGGTTCATATCCAAATATTGCTTTCATAATATCCGTGCGACCAGCTCCCATCAAGCCCGCAACACCAAGGATTTCACCTTTTCTAACTTGAAACGAAACATTTTCAAATTTCCCCTTTTTCGTTCCGTTTCGCATTTCAAAAATCACTTCGCCAATTTGACTATTTCGTTCTGGATAACGTTCACCAATACTGCGCCCCACCATCATGCTAACTACTTCATCAAATGATGTTTCTGGAATTAATCTCTTCCCTACATATTCTCCATCACGCAAAATCGTAATAGCATCACATATTGAAAAAATTTCTTCCATCCGGTGTGAAATATAAACGAATGAAACGCCCTCTTTACGTAATTTATTAATAACAATAAACAGCGTTTCAATTTCGCGATCTGTTAATGCTGCTGTAGGTTCATCCATAATAATAACGCTCGCCTTTGTCATTAATGCTTTAGCAATTTCAATAATTTGCTGTTGTCCAACTGATAATTCACCTGCTAGCATAGCACCTCTCACATGTAGGCCAAGATCTGCTAATTGTTGCTGGGCAATCGCATTCATTTGACGCGTACGTAAAATGCCCGTTTTCCCATACATTAACTCTTTTCCAAGAAACATATTTTCAGCTACCGTTAAATTCGGTAATATGTTCAACTCTTGATGGATAAATGCAATACCATACTCTTCAGCTTCTTTCGCATTTTTAAAAGTTCGTTCTTTCCCATCAATCATGACTGTTCCACTGTCTTTTTTATATACACCTGTTAAAATCTTCATGAGCGTCGATTTCCCCGCTCCATTTTCCCCCATCAATGCATGAACTTCTCCTGTTTCAATCATAAACTGTGCGTTTTTTAGAACAGGATTACCACTGAACGCTATTGAAATGTTCTTCATTTCAATATGCATTCTCATCACATCCCTTTATTAAAAAATCACGCCTGCATGTAAAATAACATTCGCATAAGGCGTTGCTTCTCCTGTACGAATAATCGCCTTCGCTCTCTTTGTATGCTCTTTAAATTCCTTATGAGACACATATTCAAATGCTGGCTCTATTAATCGCATCTCAACTTCTTTATTTACCTCTGCATTATTTATAATAACTTCTTCTGCTAACATCACTTTTTCAATTGCCATATCATCAGCAACTACTTGTAATACGTCTAAAAAACTAGGTTTTCCGATTTCAACTGCTAAATCAATTCGTTTTACTCCATCAGGAATAGGTAACCCGCAATCAGCAATTACAATCGTATCTGTATGTCCAAGTGAAGCAAGGACCGCCGCAATTTCACTATTTAATACACCGTGTTTCTTCATCCGACAATCACCTGCACTTCACGTACTCTATCTCTTGTTGGCATACCGCCCTGTGCCCCAAGTTTCGTTACAGAAAGACCACCAGCAATGTTCGCAAAACGAATTGCTTTTTGAAGTATTTCTCCTTCAGAAAGTGCAACTGCTAGCGCGCCGTTAAATGTATCACCAGCTCCAGTCGTATCCACTACGTCTACAGCAATACTTGGAACTTGAACAACTTCCGTTCCGTTATGGAAACGAACACCGTTAGACCCTTCCGTCATCAATAGCTTATTTGGATATTTCGCAAGTAACTCTTCAATTGGTGATGTGAAATCATTTAATACGATGCGACATTCATGTTCATTCGGCGTAATATAAGTCGCTTTTTCTAAAATATCTTCTGATAAGATTTGTGCTGGAGCCGGATTCAACATAACTGGAATGTTATGCTCCTCACAAATAGCCAGAACGTATTTTACTGTTTCAAGCGGAATCTCTAGTTGAAGAACAACCATATCTGCTTTTACAAGAAGGTCTTTTGAACGATCTACAATCGACTCATTTACAAGAGCATTTGCTCCTTGTACGACAACAATACTGTTATCCTCTTCTGCTAAAACGATATGAGCGATTCCTGTCGTCCTATCTGTAACCGGTACCACATAGTCGATAAAAATGCGTTCGTTCTCCAAATTTTTTCTAACTACTGTTCCGTAATCATCATTTCCTACTGCACCAACCATCGCTACATTTGCTCCTAATCTAGCTGCAGCAACTGCTTGGTTGGCCCCTTTTCCTCCTGGTATCGTATGAAACGCTTCACCAATTACTGTTTCTCCTGCTTTCGGCCGTATTTTTGAAACAGCCACTAAGTCCATTGAAATGCTACCTACTACTGCAATATTTGGCATCTGTCTCATCTCCTTACTTCGTTGTATTTCGTTCTATAATTTCAATCGGTAAACGATAGTGTTTCTCTTCTAATGGATTTCCTTCCATCTGCTCTAACAACAATTCTGTTGCAATTTTCCCCATTTCATAAATTGGCTGTGCAACAGTCGTAATAGATGGATACATCATTTCAGTTAAAGAAATTCCATCGAATCCAATAATTTGTAAATCGTTTGGAATAGAAATTCCCTTTTGAAGTGCAGCCTTTACAATACCAATTGCAATTAAATCATTCCCAGCAACAATTCCATCAATATGCGGATATTCTTCTAATAATTCCACCGCTACCTGTTCACTATTAGCTGGATCGAATGTACTCTCTGCAATCATATAAGAAAGATTATTTTGCGTAATAACGTCTACAAAACCTTCAAAACGTTCATTAGCTGTGCTCACATCACGCGGTCCACGAATATGTGCAATATGTTTACACCCTTTGTCTATTAATAACTTTGTCGCCGCCTGGCTCCCTGCATAGTTATCTGCATATACAGTAGGAATGCGCTCATTAAACATACGGTCAATCGCAACAACTGGAATAGACAAATTCATGTAATTAACACTATTTTGTGGATTCGTTGCTACAATAAATCCGTCCACATTATTTTGTCTAAGCACATCAATGTATTGCTTCTCTTTTTCTAAATTTTCATCAGAGTTACAAAGTACAACTGTGTATCCTTGCTTATGTGCTACATCTTCTACAGCACGTGCAACTTCCGGAAAGAATGGATTCACGATATTTGGAACAACTAAGCCAATTAAACGAGACTTTTTATTATATAAAGAACGCGCTACTGTACTAGGCTTATAATCTAGCATTTCAATTGCTCGCTCTACTTTCTTTAATGTATCCTCATGGACATATCCATTTTTATTTAACACTCTGGAAACGGTCGCAACAGATACCCCTGCTAATTTTGCAACGTCTTTAATCGTACTCATTCTCTTTTCTCCTCATTTCATGTAACCGTTTACAGAAAATAATATAACGCATTTATAAAAATACGTCAATCATTTCTAACTAAAAAGCTTTTAAGGTTATACTCAAAAAAAGCATCGCCATAAGGCGATGCTTTTTTATTACGAATATGATACAGTTTTTTCCTTTTCTTCTACAGCAGGCTCTTCAGCATCTTTTTTACGATCAGACAGTTTAATTTTCTGTAAGAAAATCGTAAAGATAGCACCTACTACGATAAATACCAATCCTGTTAAGAATACAGTATGAAGTGAGTCCACTAAAGAGCTTTTCAAAATTGGTACGATGCTATTAGAAAATGCTTCTGGCATTTGTTTTAATGCCTCTGGACTAAATAGCATAGAATATAAACTTTGTGGATCTGTATGAATCATATCTTTAAATTTTGTTACCATTTGTCCCGCTTCTTTTGGGAATGTGTCTAATACAGGTACTAATTTATTTGTTAACGTTGTGCCTGAAGTGTTATTCATAATTGATCCTAAAATTGTAATCCCAAACGTTCCACCGATTTGACGGAAGAATTGACTTGATGATGTTACAACGCCAAGATCTTTTTTCGGGAAGCTTTCTTGTAATGCTAATGTTAATATCGGCATAACAAGACCCATTCCTAAACCGATAACCATCATATAAGAAGTAGCGGTAAGCTTAGTTGTATGCATATCCATCGTTGTTAATAACCAGAAACCACTAGCCATAATAAGCATCCCTGTAATAATTTGTGGTTTCACACCAATTTTTAATACAAGCTGACCACCGATAATACTCATAACGATCATTGTAATCATCATCGGTGTCATAATCGTTCCTGATTCAGCAGCACTTACGCCTACAATTCCTTGCATAAAGAACGGTACGAACATAATTGCTCCAAACATTCCGATACTCATAAAGAAACCGATCGCATTCAGTAGTGTAAATGTACGGTTTTTAAAGAAGTGCATCGGTAAAATTGGTTCTTCAGCCTTCGTTTCAACGATAACAAAGCTAACAATACCAATGGCAGCTAGTGCAAATAACCCGATAATTTGCCAAGAACCCCATGCATAATCTTTCCCGCCAAACGTTAACGCAAGTAATAAACTTACAACACCGAGAATCATCGTGAAGATTCCAGCGATATCAATTTTAATTGGTCCTGTTTGTTTATGTGCTTTTAATCCCATTGCAATGAAGATTGTCGCTAAAATACCAACTGGTAAGTTAATATAGAATACCCATCTCCAGTTCACTGCGTCTACAATCCAACCACCAACTTGTGGTCCAATTACAGAGGCAAGACCGTATAGAGCTCCAAAAATACCTTGCCATTTAGCACGTTCTTTTCCCGTGAACATATCTCCGATAATAATCATAGCCATTGGCATCATAATACCGCCACCAAGACCTTGAATACCACGGAAAATAATTAATTCTGTCATACCGTTTGCCATACCACATAACGCTGAACCAACCATAAAGATAATTAATCCTGCTATATATACGTTACGACGCCCAAGTAAATCCGCTAATTTACCTGCAATCGGTACAACCGTTGTTGATGTTAACATGTAAGCTGTTGTTAACCATGTCATTAAACTTAATCCACCTAGTTCACCGACGATACGCGGCATTGCTGTACCAACGATTGTTCCGTCCAATGCAGCAAATAGCATTGCGATTACTAAACCGATTAACAACAACTTTCTATTCTGATTTTCTTGTTGCTCCATGTAATCTCCTCAATTCCTCTTAGTTTTTCTCTTTTTTCTCTGGTTTCCCGCAAATAATTGTTTCTAGCTTTTCAAAGAGGCGCAACAAATCTTCCCTCTCTTGTAATTCTAAGTGTGAGAAGTATTTTGCAATATGCTCATTACGAGCCGCCATCGCTTCTTCTACTGTAGTTTTCCCCTTCTTCGTTAGCTCAATGACAACAACGCGACGATCATTATCGTCGTGATAGCGCTCTACTAACCCATGATCAATTAAACGATCAGTCATTACTGTAATCGCGCTCGGTTTCACGTACATTTTCTCCGCCAATTGTGTCGCTCTTGAAGCTCCGTAATGATCTAAAATCTTTAAAATATAAAACTGCGGTGGTGTAAGTCCTGATGCTTGCATTTGTTCTAATAGCTCTGTTTGCATTTTCTTTCCTATAGCGAATGTAAGAGCTTGAATCTTATCAATATGAGTCATATCATTTGGCATGTTATCCACCTCTTATTTAAGCAATAAAATATTTAACGTATTTAAATATTAATCCCACAAACAAAATACGTCAACAACTTTCTTTATAAAAACGTTTACATTCTTGTCACAAAGTTGTATAATTTTCGTCGAAGTTAATATTGACAGTCACGGAGAATCGGAGTATATGGCTATGAATCATAAAAAAGGGAACTTTTTTATATTTCATAGCCTTTTTGTATTCTCTCTGTCTTAAAACGCTTCCAATTAATTAGGGGAGGATTTTCATTTTATGTTTTTCACACAATTATTTAAACCTGCGCCCCACGCAGAACGCTTACCAGCTGATCGCACTGATAGCGAATACCGCAAATTGCGTTTGCAAGTATTCTTAGGCATCTTCATCGGTTATGCGGGTTACTACTTTGTTCGAAAAAACTTTTCACTCGCAATGCCATACTTAATCGAACAAGGCTTTAGTAAAGGGGAACTTGGGGTTATCCTTTCAGCAGTATCTATCGCTTACGGATTAAGTAAATTTCTTATGGGTATCGTATCCGATCGTTGTAATCCTCGCTACTTTTTAGCAGCTGGGCTATTTTTATCCGGTATCATTAATATTATTTTCGGCTCATTTTCTTTCATTACAACGAGCATTATACTTATGTTTGTACTTCAGTTTTTAAATGGATGGGTACAAGGTATGGGATGGCCTCCTTGTGGTCGTACGATGGTTCACTGGTTCTCCGTTAGTGAACGTGGTACAAAAATGTCTATTTGGAACGTCGCTCATAATGTCGGCGGCGCGCTTATGCCTTCTCTCGTTACATTAGGCTTATATTTCTTTGCAAATGACTGGAAAAGTATATTTTACTTCCCAGGTATTCTTTCAATTTTGGTGGGGATTTATGTATTAATTACGATGAGAGATACACCTCAATCTTGTGGATTACCTTCTATTGAAGAACATACTGGGGAATATCCATCAGATGAAAAAGTAGCGGACCGTGAACGCGAACTTTCGGTAAAGGAAATTTTATTTACATACATATTAAACAATAAGTTTTTATGGTACATCGCTATCGCTAACGTCTTTGTTTATTTCGTTCGTTACGGCGTTGTAGACTGGGCTCCTACTTATTTAGTAGAAGAAAAAAGCTTTACTCACAGTAGCTCACGTACAGCTTATGCTCTATACGAATGGGCTGGTATTCCAGGTACACTTCTTTGCGGATGGATGAGTGATAAACTATTTAAAGGGCGCCGCGCACCTGCTGGTATTTTATTTATGGTCGGTGTATTTATCGCAGTTCTTGTTTACTGGCTAAACCCTCCTGGTAATCCAATGGTTGATAGCATCGCACTTGTCGCAATTGGATTTTTAATTTACGGACCTGTTATGTTAATTGGCCTACACGCTCTTGACTTAGCACCAAAGAAAGCTGCTGGAACTGCCGCTGGGTTAACTGGGTTCTTCGGTTACCTAGGGGGAGCTACTTTTGCTAGCGCAGCTATGGGCTTTATTGTAGATGGATTCGGATGGGACGGCGGATTCATTTTGCTCCTTGCTTCTTGTGTGCTTGCAATGTTCTTCCTTGCTCTTACTTTAAATACAGGATCTACAAAACAAAAACAAGCTTAAACACTAATATTATACTTACAAAAAAAAGAGAGACAGTTCTTCCCAGAACGCCTCTCTTTTTTCTACATATAGTACTTTTTTATTACAAATAATTTATCAATCCAACCCATAATTGTGAGCGTTTTAAAAGGGTTTTTATCCTTATATTACTGCATCTCATCTCTATATAAAAAGATTTTTGAATATTTACTCTTGTCAAACATTGTCACTTTATATTAAAATAGCAACAACATACTAAATATTTAGTCTTTTCAGAAAAGATGGAGGGATAACCATGAAGAATCCACTTCTTCGCATTGAAAACTTACAGACTTCCTTTCGCATACAAGATCAATATCATGCAGCAGTTGATAACGTTTCGTTAACTGTCCATGAAAATGAAATTGTCGCGATAGTTGGTGAATCAGGTTGCGGAAAAAGTGCACTTGCCCTTTCTATTATGCGATTGCATAATGAAGCAAATACAAAATTACAAGGGCAGCTTAACTATAGAGATAAGGATTTACTAACTATGTCAGCCGCAGAGATGAATAAAGTACGCGGATCAAACATCGGTATGATTTTCCAGGAACCTCTTACAGCACTCGATCCTCTTATGACAGTTGGAAAACAAATCGAAGAAAACTTAGACTACCACACAAACCTTTCGAAAGCAGAAAAGAAAGAACGCACCTTAGAACTACTCCATCAAGTTGGTATTCCAAAACCAGAACTTACATATAAACAATACCCTCACGAATTATCTGGCGGAATGAGACAAAGAATTGTTATCGCGATTGCGATTGCTTGTAACCCAGCACTCATTATTGCGGATGAGCCAACAACGGCTCTTGACGTAACCATCCAAGCACAAATTTTAGACTTACTAAAATCTATTCAAGAACAAACGAAAATGGGCATCATTTTAATTACACATGATTTAAGCGTTGTTGCCGAAACAGCTGATCGTATTGTCGTTATGTATGCAGGACAAGTTGTAGAAACAGGAACAGTAGAAGAGATTTTTAATAACCCGCTTCACCCATATACTCGTTCTCTATTAAACTCCATTCCATCTGCGTATGGTGAAAAAGAAAAATTGCATGTAATTCAAGGCGTGGTTCCTTCGTTAGCGAAGCTTCCTCGCACTGGATGTCGATTCCAAGCCCGAATCCCTTGGGTTAGACCAGATCAACATGAGGAAAATCCTGTTTTACATGAAGTAAAACCAGACCATTGGGTACGTTGTACTTGCTATAAGCACTTCAACTTCCAACATAAGAAAGGAGATGACGTAACTCATGGCACTGCTTAAAGTAGAAGATTTAAAAGTACACTTTCCAATTAAAGGCGGTTTCTTCGGACGTACATTAGATTATGTACGAGCTGTCGATGGCGTAAGCTTTGAATTACAACCTGGTGAAACATATGGAATCGTTGGTGAATCAGGTAGCGGCAAATCAACAACTGGTAAAGCAATTATGCACTTAACGAAAGCTACAGGCGGTAACATTCATTTTAATAATAGAGATTTAACGAAATTAAGTCGCTCGGAGCTACGTGAACAACGAAAAGATATCCAAATGATTTTCCAAGATCCGTATTCATCATTAAATCCGAAGAAACGTGTTATCGATATTATTGCCGAACCACTTCGGAATTTTGAAAAGCTCTCACCCGATGAAGAGCGTCGAGCAGTTCAAGAATACCTTGATAAAGTTGGGTTAAATCCAGAGTCTATTTATAAATACCCACATGAATTTTCCGGTGGGCAGAGACAGCGAATTGGTATTGCACGCGCTCTTACATTAAAACCGAAGCTTATTATTGCTGATGAACCAGTATCTGCACTTGACGTGTCGGTACAAGCGCAAGTTTTAAACTTCTTACAAGATTTACAATCTGAACTTGGATTAACGTACCTATTCATAAGTCACGATTTAGGCGTAATTCGTCATATGTGTGATCGCATCGGTGTAATGTATCGAGGGCGCATTGTCGAAGAAGCAACTAGTGCAGAAATTTATAGTAATCCGCAACATATTTATACGAAGCGCCTAATATCTGCAATTCCTGATATTCGTCCTGAAAACAGAGAGAGACAGCGTAAGCTCCGTCAACAAGTAAGCTCTGAATACGAGAAATCATACGAAAATTATTTCAATGAAAACGGTCGGGCTTATGACTTAAAAGCAATCTCGCCAACGCACCGGGTGGCATTACCATAAGGGAGTGATAAAACATGTGGAAGTTTATATTACGGAGATTTTTAGTGATGATCCCGCAATTATTCGTGTTAAGTGTACTTGTCTTTCTACTAGCTAAGGCAATGCCAGGCGATGCCTTAACTGGCAAAGCAATGAATCCAAAAGCGGATCCAAAAGTGATTGAAGAACAGCGAGAAAAGCTTGGATTAAATGACCCAGTTACAACACAATATGTTCGCTGGATTAAAAATGCAGCCCAAGGTGACTTTGGTATTTCCTATGCACATAAAATGAAAGTAACCGATTTAATTGGAGAACGACTTGGAAACACAGTATCTTTAGCACTTGTCATTCTTATTCTTACTTATTTAATTGCCATACCACTCGGAGTTATAAGTGGGCGTTGGAATGATACCTGGGCTGATCGACTCATTACCCTTTACAACTATCTAGGTTTTGCTACACCACTATTTATATTTGCACTAGTTATGCTCTTCCTATTCGGATTTAAGTTTGCAATATTCCCAACCGGCGGTAGCGTAGATCCTCAAGTTGCAACAGGTACATTTGCTTACTATTTAAGCAAATTGAATCACATGCTACTACCAGCTTTATCCGGGGCATTAATCGCAACAGTTGGTACTGTTCAATATTTACGAAGCGAAATTATTGATACGAAACATAAAGATTTTGTTCGTACAGTAAGAGCAAAAGGTGTTCCAGAATCAAAAATCTATTCTAGACATATTTTACGAAATTCATTCTTACCAATTGCAGCCTTCTTAGGCTATGAAATTACAGGATTAGTTGGCGGTGCCATCTTTTTAGAAAGTATTTTTAGCTATCCAGGAATTGGACAACTATTTATACAATCTATCTCTCAACGTGATTTTAGTGTAATAACTACACTCGTTATGTTTACTGGATTTGCAACGTTACTTGGAACTCTCCTTTCAGATATTATTCTAAGCATCGTCGATCCACGTATTCGTATTGATTAAAGAAAGGAGATGACGTTATGTTAGCAAACCCTGAAAAACAAACTGAAGTTATTCATTACGAAAAAAGCCCTTCTGGTTTCTCTATTATGTGGCGAGAACTTCGTAAAGATAAATTAGCAATGTTTTCACTTATTTTCCTAGCAATCTTATTAGTAGCAGTCTACGCAACATCTTTTATTATGAAACAAGAAGATATTGTACGAGTTGATTTATTCGCTATTTATGCTCCTCCCTCTGCTGAACATTGGTTAGGAACAGATTACGGAGGACGCGACATTTTCGGCCAACTTATTATTGGTACACGTAACTCCTTTACAATTGGATTAGCAATTACTATTCTTTCTTGTTTAATTGGTCTTTCAATTGGATTAATTGCCGGGTATTTTGGAGGAGCTATTGATAATATCATTATGCGCATTATCGACTTTGTTATGGTTTTACCATTTTTAATGCTTGTAATTGTATTTATTACACTTGTTCCTACATTCAATATCTTTACTTTCATTTTAATTATGAGCGTGTTCTTATGGACAGGAAAGGCCAGATTAATTCGCTCAAAAGTATTAACTGAAAAAGAACTAGATTATGTCTCTGCATCTAAAACTTTAGGAACACCAAACTGGAAAATCATTCTTTTCCAAGTACTACCTAACTTAAGCTCAATTATCATTGTTAGTGTTACATTAAATCTTGCTGGAAACATCGGTATTGAATCTGGTCTAACTTTCTTAGGATTTGGTCTACCAGAAAGTACACCAAGCCTTGGTACACTTGTTAGTTATGCTAGAAATCCAGATGTATTACAAGAGAAATGGTGGATTTGGTTACCCGCATCAATCATGATTTTAGCATTGATGCTGTGTATAAATTTTATTGGTCAAGCGCTACGTCGTTCGGCCGACGCAAGACAAAGAAAAGGATAAGGGGTGGAAGAAATGACAAATAAGCCAAAATTTTTCAAAGTATTAAGTACACTTGCGGTTTCAACATTACTACTTTCAGCATGTGGGGGCAGTGGTGGTAGTGAAAAAACGAGCAGCACAAAAAAAGTAGATACAAATAAATTTAGTGCATCTGTTAAAAATGATAAAAAGGAAATTAAAGATGGTTCATTAACATATGGTCTTGTTTCTAACACACCATTTGAAGGACTTTTGAACTTCGCTGTATATGAAGGAGATCCTGATAACCAGGTCATTACAATTTTCGATGAATCTTTATTATCAAATGACGAAAACTGGGAATACACGAATGATGGTGCTGCTACATATGAAATTTCTAAAGATAAAAAGACAATTACACTTAAAATTAAAGATAATGTAAAATGGCATGATGGAAACCCTGTTACTGCTGAGGATTTAGAATACTCTTATCTAGTGATTGGTAACAAACAATATGCCGGTTCTCGCTATGACACTCAAATGCAAATGATTGAAGGTATGGAAGATTACCATAATGGAAAAGCCGAAAAAATTTCAGGTATAAAGGTAACGGATCCAAAAACAATTTCGATTACGTTTAAAGAACCGAATCCTTCAGTGAAAACTGGGCTTTGGACATACCCTCTTCATAAGAAATACTTAGGAGATGTACCAATCGATAAATTAGCAGAATCTGATAAAATCCGTAAAAACCCAATTGGTTTCGGACCTTTTAAAGTGAAGAAAATTACGCCAGGTGAAGCTGTTGAATTTGAACGTTTTGATGATTATTATGGCGGAAAACCAAAACTAAAAAGTATGGTTTTAAAAGTTGTTAACCCTTCCGTTGTTAACGCGTCCTTAAAAAATGGTGATATTGACATTGCTGAAGTAAGTGCAGATCAGTATCCAAATGTAAGTACATTAAAAAATGCACAATTAGTCGGTAAAACTGATTTATACTATAGCTATATCGGTTTTAAATTAGGCCATATGGATAAAGAAAAAGAAGAAGTAGTAATGGATAAGGAGAAATTTAAAGATGTTCGTGTACGTCAAGCAATGGCGTATGCTATCGATCGAAAAGAAATTGGTGAAAAATTATATCACGGCCTACGTTATCCGGCTAACTCACCAATCCCACCATCTCTACCAAAATATCATAACAATAAAGCTGGTGCCTATGATAAAGATATAGAGAAAGCTAAAAAATTATTAGATGAAGCTGGCTATAAAGATACGAACGGAGATGGATTCCGTGAAGATCCGAATGGTAAAGAATTTAAAGCTAATTTCTTATCAATGAGTGGTAGCGATGTAAGTGAACCACTTGCAAAATTCTTTATTCAATCTTGGAAAGACATCGGCCTAAAAGTAGAGCTTCTTGATGGTCGCTTACATGAATTTAACTCATTCTACGATATGATTAAAAAAGATGATCCAAAAGTTGATCTTTTCGCGGCAGCTTGGGGAACTGGATCTGACCCAGATCCTTCTGGTATTTGGGCTAAAGATGCAGCGTTCAATTACCCACGTTGGGCTACTGACAAAAACACAGAATTATTAAAACAAGGTATTTCTCCAGAAGCTGCTGATGAAAAGTACCGTAAAGATGTCTACGATAAATGGCAAAAATTAGTTCATGACGAAGTACCATTAATTCCACTTCATTATAAATTTGACTTAAAAGGTGTAAATAATCGCGTAAAAGATTATAAATATACACCAGAAGATCAATACAAGTGGGGTAAAGTTAGCGTAACAAGCGATAAAGCAGAAACAGAGAAATAAGAAAATAGCTCCTAGCACTAAGATACATGCTAGGAGCTATTTTTTATTTATAATACTTCTCTTGCTATTAATAACAACCAATTCCTTCCCTACTCTAAAATTAAAAGATTTGATGAACCATCTTTATTAAAATAGCTAACGTAACAGATGCAGCAAATCCGCCTAAACAAATTAAGCTTACCCCTTGGCTATATGATAAATTTTGCAATAATTTCATACCTTCCATCCTCCCTATCTCCCCTTTGATACTCTTATTTTACCAATGGGAAAAATTTCATAACATCGATTTTTCTGACAACAAACTTACAAATTTGTAAGTTAACGATTTCCCTTTAAACTTATATATCTAGTATGTCCGCACTCTCCCTCTTTATACGCAAAAAAAGACCCCAAATTATATCAAGGTCTTGCTTACACTACATAATATCTCACTCAACTTATTTTATCCTGCTATTCGCCGGGCAGTAAGACCCCCACCTCAAAATTCAGTGAAAGCAAAGAAGTTAGGTGGGGGATGAACAAAACCCCCACTGATTAAAGCTTCACTTTATAATCATAACCGGGCATTTCACACGCTTTGCTATTTTATGACTTACACTACCAAGCACCATCTCTTGCAGTGTATTTAGCCCTCTACTCCCAGCAATAATAAGATCTATATCTCCTGTATTTACATATTGAACAATCGTATCTCCTGGATCGCCATGTAGAATCGTAATTTTGTAGGAAATGTTCTCTTTCTTTAATAAACCCTCAATCTCTTTTAATTTATCTTTTCGACTAGCTGATATTGTTTCTAAATCCGTTTGTCCTTGTATAATATCTGACTTTGCCGTTCTATTATCTACTACGTACACAACTTCAACATGTGTTTCTTCGTTAAATTTCGCAATATATGTTGCATGCTCGGCTGCTCGAAGTGCATGTTCAGAACCATCGCATGCTAATAAAATTTGTTTGTACATATGCTGAATCCCCTTTTCGTTATCCTACCCGTATTATATAATAAAGCCCCCTAAAAAGGAGGCTTCTAACTAGCAATTCTCTTATTATAAGTAGCTAAATTCGCAACGAGCTTCGAGCTACGTTCATTTAACCCTGTGATCCTTACTTTCACACCGTTCTGTTCATATTTCATGATAACCTTATCAATTGCCGCTACTGCTGAATCATCCCATACGTGTGCGTTAGTAAAGTTCATCTCAATTTCTTTCACATTTTCATTGTATGAAAAAGCATTTATATACTCTGCCGTAGATGCGAAGAATAGTTGGCCGTGAATTTCGTATATTTTCTTATTTTCAATATACAAATGTTTCACGTGAATCTTTGCCATATTGAATGCAAATAAAACTGCACTAATTATCGTTCCGATAATTACACCTAATCCTAAATTATGTGTAATTAGGACAATCACAACTGTTACGATCATAACAAATGCGTTTCCTTTTGGTACTTTATGAATCGTCGCTACAGAGTTCCAATCAAACGTCCCAATCGAAACCATAATCATAACTGCAACTAAAGCTGCCATCGGAATATGAACAACGTAATCACCTAAAACAAATAGCAATACGATTAAAAAACCACCGGCTACAAACGTCGATAATCTCCCGCGACCACCTGATTTAATGTTAATAACAGATTGTCCAATCATTGCACATCCTGCCATTCCTCCGAAGAAACCAGCAACAACGTTCGCAATCCCTTGTCCACGTGCCTCTTTATGCTTATTACTTTCCGTATGTGTCATATCGTCTAAAACCGACGCCGTTAATAATGACTCTAGTAAACCTATAACCGCTAGCATAACTGAATACGGTAAAATAATTGCTAATGTCTCAAGTGTAAATGGAACATCAGGAATACTAAAGAACGGTAATTCTTTCGGTAAGCTTCCCATATCCCCTACTGTTTTTAACTGTAATCCGCTCATAAGTGCAATGCTTGTCACAATAATAATTGAAATAAGTGTAGACGGAACAGCCGTCGTAATACGTGGAAATAAATATATAATTGCAAGTCCTAATGCGACAAGTGCATACATTTGCCAAGTTGCATTTTTAAAATGTGGCAATTGCGCTGTAAAAACTAAAATTCCAAGTGCGTTTAAAAAACCACTCATAACAGATTTAGGAACAAACTTCATAAATGAGCTAAGTTTGAACACTCCGAAAATAATTTGAACAATACCTGTTAATATTGTCGTAGCAAATAAATATTGCAAACCATGATCCTTCACAAGAGTGACCATTAATAACGCCATCGCACCCGTTGCCGCCGAGATCATCCCTGGTCTTCCGCCGACAAACGAAATTGTAACCGCAATACAAAAAGCGGCGTATAACCCAACGGTCGGATCTACACCTGCAATAACAGAAAAAGCTATCGCTTCAGGAATTAATGCTAAAGCAACGACAATTCCTGATAGTACGTCCCCTTTCACATTAGAAAACCATTCATTTTTTATCTTTTGAAACAAGCTACCACCCTCTACTCTTTTATCATTTGATTTTCTCCGTAAGAAAATCTAGGCCGACTGCACGAAGGCTATTATATAACGAGCAAAGGATGTTGTGCTATGTAAAAGTTTCCTAAAGAAAAGACGCTACCTTAGCAGCGTCTTTTCTCATTTCATTAATGTCCACCGTGACCTTGACCACTTTCCTGAACAATTTCTAACCTCTCATCCAATATACCTTGTGTTTCAAATGAAATATCACTAGTACTCCCTAATAGGAAACCATGGTTATACGGTCCAAGTGTTGGATCATCTTTAAACTTCGGCTGAATAGTAGCAAGGAAGTCATACACTGGTTGTTTTGCTTTTCCTTCCTCAAGCAAAACAACAGGGGCATGTTTACCCATATGTGAAAACGGTGCTCCCGCAATTGCTAAGTCTGGTGTTTTGCTTGAAACAAATGACAAACCGTGACCTGGTTTTGTGAATCCCCAGCCAAATTTCGTTTTTTCATCTTTAAATTTCGCAAATGCAACCGAATTTTCTGTTGGAGTCTCCCCACTAATACGCGTTACTTTCCCGTATTTACTTAACTCTTTTTCTACTTCTTTCGAAACGATTTTTTCTGGTCCTAACACATATATATTCGCTTTATCTTTTCTCGTCTTTAATGCCTCTATTGTCGCTTCTGGCACTTTATTTTTTTCAGTATATAGAAGAGGTTCTGGCATATGAGAAATCCAATTTACAGCTGGTGTTGTATATAAACGTCCTTCTTCTTCAGACGAACCGATAATAACGCTATTTGGATAATTTCCTGTTATATCGGCATATTCTTTATCAATATCTTTAGCAAATTTAGCTGGGTCCGTTTCTTTTATTTGCTTTACTTTATATTCTTTTAATTGCTCGAGGATAGATGCACCTACATCCCCCATCACCATAATTTGTGTTCCATCTTTCGTTCCGAGCGGATTTAATCGTTTTATTTCTTTTAACGTCACTTCGGGTACCTTTTCTTTTTCTATAAATAAAATCGGCCCGTTATTCGGATGGTGAATAAGATCCGCACTCGCAATACCTAATTGCCACTCGTTTACTGGTACTAAAATAATAGCGCCTGGCTGATTCTCTTTATGCGTTGCTGGCCATATCGTTTGCGAAGTTAATACTGCCATTTGCAGAGGATCGTTTGTGTTTAATCTCGTTACATTTTTTAAGCTTGTCGTTAATAAATCATTCGATGCACCTTCGTTCATTTCTTTCGGCGCAGTTACCTCCTGATTCATTTTCATTTCCTTTTGCTCTGTTTTCTTCTCTTCTTTAGATTCATGATTTTTATGATCTGTATTCGTTTGTCCACACGCCGCAAGACCAACCGCCGCAATTATTGTTATCCCAAGAATTCGGATCATCTTTTTCACTATATCGCCTCCGTATTATTCGTTTTCGAGCCAATATTATTACCTAAAATGGAATTTCAACTTTACAATAACAAGCAATTCTGAAGAAATTATGCAGATGCATGATAATCTGCACCATTTCTTCATGATTTTGACTTACAATTTAAGTAATAACTACAAATGCGGAGGTACTCTATGATCGATATACTACTCGTAGATGATGAACCGAGAATGCTTGAATTATTAACGCTTTATCTTACTCCAATCGGATATAACTGCGTATGTGCAGCATCCGGAGAAGAAGCTATTTCACATATAGAAAATCGAAACTTCAAATTTGTTTTACTCGATATTATGATGCCAAAGATGGACGGGTGGGAAACTTGCAAAAGAATTCGATCATTTAGTAACGTTCCTATCATTATGGTAACTGCTCGTGATCAGACGGTAGATGTCGTTCAAGGGTTAAAACTTGGAGCAGATGATTACGTGACGAAACCATTCCACGAAGAGGAGCTCTTCGCAAGAATTGAAGCTGTTTTACGCCGAACCAATCAACATGCACAAATCCAATATCACGGCATTTTATGGGATGAGGCCAAGCATTTCATTTCTGTCCATAATGAAGAACTTCTTCTCACCCCAATCGAATTCTCTTTACTCGGATTATTTTTACGTCATGTGAACTACGTATTAAGCCGTGATCAGCTCATTGAACGAATTTGGGGATTAAATACAAATACAGAAGATAGAACAGTCGATTCACATATTCGTAATTTACGTGATAAATTACGAAAAGTAAATTTCCCCATTGATCACCATTTAAAAACTGTTTACGGAGTAGGATATCGATGGATTGATACCCTAGATTAAGGAGCAAAACGATGAAGCGAATTTCTATTCAACTCGGATTTTATTTTCTAATTGTTACACTTTTAATCGAAAGTGTTCTATTTGTCTTGCTCTATTATAGCCTTGTAAACAATAGAGTAAATGAAGAAATGACTGCTTTATTAAAGCGTGGAAATAGTCACCGAGATGTCCTTGAAAAATATTTTGACAGGCAAACAATCTCCCATGTTGCTTTAATGGAATCCGAAGCTGAAACAACTGTTATTATTACAAATGCAAATAAGGAAATACTAGCTAAATCCAATGAAATAAATACTACTATAAAAAAACATATTGAAGGAATGCAAACACGAACAGATCATGATGGAGCAATTATAGAGAATCATTGGAAAACATCTAATTATATATGTACAGTTAGCCCAATTGTAGTAGCAGGAAAAACGGAAGGCTATGTATATATGTTTCTCGGGACGGAATCAATCGAAGAAATGGTTAACGGGCTCACACGGCAATTCATTATCGCTGGAGTCATTACTTTCCTATTAACAGCCATCACCATTTTTCTATTATCACGTTTGTTAACAAAACCATTGTTACACATGAAACAAGCGACTGAAAAAATGAGTAAGGGCGATTTATCCGTTTCATTAACAACTACTCGAAATGACGAAATTGGTGAACTAGCACAATCTATCCAAACTCTCGCAAATGATTTACATTACATGAAAACAGAGCGAAGTGAATTTCTAGCAAGTGTTGCTCACGAATTACGAACACCTTTAACATACGTAAGAGGTTACGCGGACATTGCTTTAAAAGAAACCACATCTCCTGAACAACGTTTACGATATTTATCTATTATAAAAGATGAGTCTGATTACATTACAAACTTAGTTCAAGATTTGTTTTCACTTGCACAAATGGAACAACATAACTTTTTCATTCAAGTACAGGAAGTGCATTTACACACCTTCCTTACTCGCATCACTGAAAAAATAAATGTGATGTACGGAGAAAAACAAATTAAAGTTGTTTTCACATGTCCTTCCTCACTCTTAGTAAAGCTAGATGAGCAACGCTTTGAACAAGTTATGGCTAACATTTTAAATAACGCGTATAGACATTCAAAAGAACATTCTCATATTAATATTTCTGTTACAGAAGAACATAAACATATTTCCATCAAAATTAAGGACAAGGGAGAAGGTATTCCCCCTGAAGACCTCCCTCACATTTTCGATCGCTTTTACCGTGTTGATAAAGCGCGCTCTAGAGCTACAGGAGGCACTGGTTTAGGGCTCTCCATCGTAAAAGAAATCGTAGAACTACACGGCGGGAATATTACTGTCACAAGTGAAATTGATCACGGATCTTGCTTTACAATTTCATTGCCATCTATATAGAAACACGACTATCATCAATAGTCGTGTTTTCTTATCCTTTAGGACTTTACTTTATAATATAAATTTACGAATTGGCCAAAACGTTTCGTATCCGTTAAAGTTAAATGAATTTCCGGGTTCTTTTCTTTAAATAACGGAACTCCAGAACCTAATATGTGAGGTGTAATCGTAACAACATATTCATCAATTAAATTATTCTTAAAAAATCCTTTCAGTAGACTCCCTCCACCGACCATCCATATTTTAGATCCTTCCTGCTCTTTCAACCTTTTTGTAAACTCTAATACATCTTCATTTACAAACTCTACATGTTCGTTTGAACCTTTTTCTGAATTAGAAAAAACATAACATTTTTTATCTAGGTACGGGAATGTTTCCGTATGCTCTACCACATAATCGTACGTTCTCTTTCCCATAATTATCGTATCAATTGTTTCGTACATTTCTGTATAACCGTTGTCTCCCTCACCTTCTGTTTCCATTAACCACTCTAAATCATCATCTTCTTTCGCGATAAATCCATCTAAGCTCGCTGCAATAAATAAAACAATTTCACGTGACATATCTTTTCCTCCTTACAGCTTCTATTGATAAAATCATCTTATAAGCACTATACTAACCATAAAACATGACAACTTATGTCATGTTAAAAAAGAAAAAGGTGATATCCTTGTCAAAAGCAAAACGTTTACTAGACATTCTTATATTTGCTTCTGCAAAAAAAACATTTACAGCTCAAGAAATAGCTGATGAATTTAATATTTCCGTTCGTACGGTCCATAGATATATTTTAGATTTAAGTGATATGGGATTACCCATTTACGCTGAACAAGGTCGTAATGGAGGATATAAAGTATTAACAAGCAGCATGCTTCCCCCCATTTTATTTACCGAAGAAGAAGCGGTCTCCATCTTTTTTGCTTTCCAATCTTTAAGCTACTATCGTAACTTGCCTTTTAATACAGAAATCAATTCTGTTACTCATAAACTGTATAGCTCTCTACAAAATGATGCGAAAGCTAAAGTTGATAAAATACGTTCTTATATCGCTTTTTGGAATCCGAAAAGAACAATTGAGACAACTTTTTTAAACGAAGTATTAACAGCGGCTATTGAAAATAAAAACTTACACTTTCAATACGAGTCTAAATCGGGGATTAAAACGAAACATGTTCATCCTATCGGTGTATACGCTCATGATGGTCTATGGTACTTACCATCCTATGACTTCAGCAGAAAAAAAGTATTACTGTATCGCGTTGATCGTATTCTTTCTATATTATCAACAGAAGAAAATAAAGATACGTTCATGAATTTAGAAGAATGGTTTGCCTCTAGCTCTAACGTAGTGCATATTCCTACCCAGTTACATGTCTCATTAACAGCCGAAGGCGTGCGCCAATGTAAAAGCGTTCCTTATCTCGAAGAATTCGTGGTAATAAACGAAGACGGGACAGGATATATACATTCAACAATTGATAAAGGTGAAATTAACTTTATTACCCCTTTATTTTATAGACTTGGAAAAGATGCACGAATTTTAGAACCGAAAGAATTGATAGATGGTTTACGTATGCGTGCGAAAGAAGTTTTACATATGTATGGAAACGAAAAAAGCTGCTAAATATAAGCAGCTTTTTTTGTCTATTTGTCCCTATTCTGTTTACTATTGACGAATATCGAACCACCAACGATTTTTCTCATTCATATTCTCAGTGCCGCCAAACCCACTGTAATGGAAGGCATCGAGGAAGATTGAATCTAGTTTATCCTCATCTACAAAATAACCTAAGTTAACTTTCATCGTTTGTCCTGGTGAGATACTGCCAATATTGTAAAAGCTTTTCCCATCTCCGTGAGGTTCTAAATAATCAACTTCGCCCGTCATAATATTTTTCTCTGCAATTCCATCTTCTTTAGCGTAGTTCCATGCATTACCTTCAGATTTAAGCAGTTTTATAGATGGATGCATATAGATTTCTTCTGTCGACTTTGTACCAATATTTTTCACTGTCGTTGTCAGGTAGACAAATTTAGGATGAACTAATTTTGACTCTACTAATTTATCAATTGAATCTTTACCATTTCCAACTTTATATTTATCCCGTCTATATGGTATCAATTGTCCTGCTTGATCCAAAGCTTGATTCTCGCTTAGTCTCCCTAATCCCATTTCATTAAAGTTTTCTTGCTTAAAGTCTTTGATTGAATCAAAAACTTCAACTTTTTCTATCACATATTCAATTTGGCTGTTATCCATAGATACCGTTACTGGAACCTTTTGTCCTATATGAAATAGTCGTTTGCTATCTTTTTTCAAAGGAATAACCTTAGTTTTTTTAGGTTCATCTGCTTGGCTAAAATACTTTTTATCATAATCTGCTATATGTGATGCCTTTTCTTTTGATGTGGGCTCAAGTGAAATGTTCCCTAACACATCCATCATTTGTTGTTCGTTTATATCGTTTCCAATATAACTTTGTAGCATAATTCCCTCTTCCTCAAAATAGAGAAAAATCACTCTATTAAACATTAAATCTTTATTACCAGTTTCTCTATGGACAATTACTGCCTTCTTACCATTTATCTCTTTTTCTTCATAACTTTTCGAGTACAAAGTTGGAAAATCTGAATTCCCTCCTACTCTCCAAAGAGCGAATGAAAATCCACCCATTGCGTAGTTATCTTTAAATGAATATTTCATAGCAGAGTCATCAATTGCTTCCATATTTTCTGGTAATTTATCGATTTTCAACTTATACCACTTATTAATCTTTTTCGATTCCTTATTCGTTACTGAAACATTTACTTCGTAATTTTGTTTTTGAACAATCATATTATAGACTTTTACTGCACCAAAAACAGTTGTCGGCATACCAATCAATAAGCAGGCAGCAGCGATTAACATATGGTTTCTTTTACGCTTTGTCTGTGGTCGCTCGCCTTTCAGCTTCATTTCCTCCATGAACAATTTCTTTTTGCGCGTATATGTATGTGAAAATTCATGTTGTTCATCCAGTTTATCAAAATCATCTAAAGCAATTTTTTCAGCAAGTTCATATATTTCTTTGGAGTTCTTTGAATTCGTCATGTTGTATACCTCCTATAATATTTTGGATTCGTTTTCGAGCGCGTTCAAACTGCTTGCGGGCATTAGCCTCGGTTATTCCCATAACACTTGAAATCTCTTGATACGTTAAGTTATAGAAGACTTTATACTTAAACACCTGTCTGTTAGATTCACTTAATTCTGTTAGCAATGTATCAATTTGAACCTCAGACATTTTACGTTTTTCCCACTCTTCAATATTTTCATCTACTGCTTCTATTGATTCTCTTTCATATTCTTCTAAAAATGTTTCATGTCGTTTATTTTTCCGGTAACTATCAATCGCCTTGTTTTTCGCAATCCTCAAAATATACCGTTTAAGCTCTTCAGTGTTCAAACCATGGAGCTTTTTCAAATTCTTATAAAGTGTAATAAACGTCTCTTGAACCGCATCTTCAGCTTGCTGAATATTATTTAAAATAGAATAAGCTACATAATAAATTTTTTGCTCATACAACTCGTATAGCTCTTCCATCTTTTCGTAATCTTTGTTTGTAACTTTCATATAATTCCTCCTCTCATTCTATATAACGAATGAGCGATATACTTTGTGACACTGCAGAATTCTTTAATAGAGAAAATTGAATAATAGAATAAAGAAAAGCCCAATTTCTCTATTTTAACTGAGAAATTGGGCTTTTTAATATTAGAATTTTCCTGACTGTCCCCTTAAGAAAACCCCTCTTACGCCTTTTCGCTATGTATTATTTTCTCTATTGCTTCTTTTAATAAATTCTTTGTCTCTTCAAAGTTATGATTCTGCTGTTCTCCTGGCTGCACCGTATAAAACTCAGCAAACGAACGCTCTTTATATCTCGGCACAACATGCATGTGATAATGAGTTAACTCGTTAAAGATTCCACCATTTTGATAAAGTGAAACTTTAATCAGTGGGGGTTTTGTTCATCCCCCACTGATTATTAGTTGAACCAATCGGGCTTTTACGGGCAGTTGGATTACCAACTAACTTCTTTGTTTTCACTGAATTTTGAGGTAGGGGATCTTACTGCCCGTTAATGCGGGGCAAATTGTAACTCCGTCTGGTTTATATAATAACTTAATAGCCTTTGAAATAAGCTTAGAAGCATCCATAATCGCTTTTGCTACAACATCCTCTAATTCGTCTACTTCTACAACATGTTGCTTTGGCACAATTAAAGTATGACCTAAATAGAAAGGTTCATGATCTAAAAAACATGTTACATAGTCATCTTCATATATTTTATATATAATTTCTTCTTCGTTGGCTAATTTACATCCTAAACATTCCATCACACTTTCCCCTCTCTCTAAAACATAAAAACGTGAGAGCTATATTCTCACGCTTTTATATTTCACTTTATTAGTTCAATTGTTTCCGTAACTTTTATACTATCCTTTACCGATTGAACAATCGTGCAATTTTTCACTGCAAGTTGCAGCGCCTTGTCCAACTGCTCTTCTGTAATGTTTTGCGCTTTAATTTTATAGTGCAAATGAACACTTTCAACTGGTTTTGATAAAGCTTCACTTCTACCAATTTCAGTTTCAATTGTAAACGTATCGTATGTAATACGTTTCTTTTCTAAAATTGTTCGAAAGACAATTGCACTACATCCTGCGATAGAAGAGATTAGTAATTGTAACGGTGAATATCCGTTTTCTTTTCCAATCGCTAATTGACCGTACGATAAGTCTGCTTTTATATCATCGTGTTTGATTGTTAGTTTCATTTGTTTTTTCCATCTCCACTTTCATCGGTTTCTGCCTTTTCTTACTCATATAATAATATATATAGCAGAAAATGATAAATGGAATACCACAATATAACGCCATTCTTTGTTCTGGAATAAACGCTAAACTAATAACAACGATGCTATTTGTAATTAAAGCTAAAATTGGAACAAGCGGGTATAGTGGTGTTCTGTACTTTAAATCCTCTAATTTTCCTCCGCCTTTTAAATACTGACTTCTAAAGCGAAGTTGTGATAAAGCAATAATGATCCAACTTGAAACAGCCGATAAACCAGCTATAGATAATAAGTACATATATACTGTATCTTCTGCAAGGAAACTTGTTAATAAAGATAACGCCGCTACAGCAATCGTTACGACTAACGCTGTAATCGGAATACCACGTTTATTTACTTTCTTGAAAGAAGTTGGTGCCATTCCTTCATTTGCAAGTGACCATAGTATACGCGTTGCTGCATATAACCCTGAGTTCGCTACAGATAGAAGAGCTGTAATAATAACGAAGTTCATAATATCAGCTGCATATGGAATACCGATTTTATCAAATACAACTACGAATGGGCTTTCAATTATCCCTGCTTCTTTCCAAGAAATTAACCCTACTAAAATTGTCATTGTTAAAATGAAGAATAACATAATGCGCCATACTGTATTACGAATCGCACGTGGAATTGTTTTTTCAGGATTCTGACTCTCCCCTGCTGCAATCCCGATTAACTCTGTTCCTTGGAAGGAAAAGTTAACTGTAATCATCGTAAGAAGCACTGCAGCTAGTCCATTTGGGAATAGCCCACCATCACTTACAAAGTTAGAGAAAAGAGGCGCTGCTTCTTTTCCATCGTATGGTAAGAATCCTAGTAATGCGCTACCACCAAGTAGAATGAATGCAATAATTGTAACTACTTTAATACTAGAGAACCAAAACTCTAATTCAGCATAACTCTTCGCTGATATTGCATTTGAAGCATATAAAATAACTCCGAATACGAGACACCATACCCAAACATCAACATTCGGAAACCATCTTTTCATCATTAAACCGATCGATGTTAATTCTAATCCTACTGTTACTGCCCATCCAATCCAGTATAGCCAACCGATCATAAATCCAGTTCCTGGTCCAATAAACTTCGTCGCATACTTTTGGAAAGATCCTGAAACTGGCATTGCTACCGTTAGCTCTCCAAGACAAAGCATTGTTAAATACATAATAAATCCGCCCACTAAATATGAAAGGATGGCTCCCCCTGGTCCAGCCTGATTAATGGTGTAACCTGAACCTAGAAAAAAACCAGTTCCGATTACACCACCTAGTGCGATCATAAATAAATGTCTACTCTTCATCGTACGATGTAATTGCTCATTTGTTGTTTGCTGCATCTTAATCCTCCCCCTACAAGTACCCCTATCTCTTTTTAAAATTTTCTGATAATAAAAATATACACGAAAGCGATTACAATTTCTATATAAAATTAAAACTTTTCTGATAAAACAATATAAAAATTCAAATATTAAGAGCTTGTAATACTAATTTGAGGAAAAAAAGGATTTATAAGGAAAAAACTCTTACATTTTTTTGTAAGAGTTAACGTATTTCTAATCTTCTAGATAAAATTGATAAACCGTAGTTTACAACAAAATACATACAGGCTGCTAGTATAAATGTCGGAATCATATAATTTACATTCTGTCCGCTAATAATTTGAGCATTATGCATAAGCTCCGGCAATGATATAACAACAGCTAGTGACGTATCCTTTAATAATGAAATAAATTGGCTAACAAGCGGCGGCACCATTCTTCTCAACGCTTGCGGTAAAATAATGCTCCAAATCGTTTGGACATATGTTAATCCTGACGAGCGCGCCGCTTCAATTTGTCCTTTTTCGATAGATAATAGACCACTTCGAACAATTTCAGATATCATCGCCGCTTCAAATATCGTTAAAGCAACAATTGCAGCCGTTATAATCTCTAATTTCAACCCTGCCTCAGGAAGTGCAAAATACGTAAAAAATATAATTAAAAGAAGTGGTAAATTTCGAATGACCTCCACAATAAATCCTAGTATTGGTGAGATGATTGGTATTTTTGTATAGCGCAATATTCCTATTACACTACCAATAATAAAGCTAAGTACAATTGCTATGAGCGCTACCTCTAACGTTATGAGTAATCCTTTTAATAAAAAGAGGATATGATCACCTGTTATCGCTCCTTTAAAATCCATTTATACCGCCTCCTTTGCCAAGCGTTTTTCTAAATAACGCACTAGCATACTGAGCGGAATTGTTAATATTAAATAAAACATCCCGACAAATATATAAACATCGAACGTAACAAATGTCTTCGTTGAAATTAAGTCTCCTTGATACATTAAATCCGTTCCAGCAATAATTCCAAGTATTGATGAGTTTTTAACTAAATTGAGAAATTGATTTCCTAGAGGAGGGATTACGATTTTCATCGCTTGAGGTAAAACAATATAATACATCGCTTGTACGTATGTTAGCCCTGAAGAGCGTGCTGCTTCCATTTGACCTTTCGCGACTGATAAAATACCAGCACGAATTACTTCCGCAATAAAAGCCGCTGTATAAACTGTAAGCGCAACTGTCCCTGCTACAAAACCATTGAAAGTAATTCCTATTACAGGCAAAGCAAAATAGAAAATGAATGCAATTAATACGAGTGGAATATTTCTAACAAACTCTACAAAGGCGGATCCGATCCAATTCAAAATACGAATAGGTGCAATGCGTATCACTGCCATAATAATCCCTAAAACAAAACTTCCTATTAGCGCAATAACACTAGACATTACCGTATATTTAAATCCTTCTAAATACATATCAATGTTGTTTGTCAAAATAGAAAAATCAGGCAAATACAATCACCTCTTTCTTTATAAGAAGAGGATGAGCATCCCTCATCCTCTCATTCTTACTATTTATCCCGATTGGTGTAGACTAATAATCAGTAGGGGGATGAACCCTCCCCCTACTGATTAAAGTTTCACTTTATTTTTCTTGCTTTTGGCCGATCCATTTTTCATATAATTTATCGTATTCCCCATTCGCCTTCATATCTTTTAGCAAGCTATTAATCTCTTTCGTTAAATCATCCACACCTTTTTGAACTGCAATTCCGTACGGTTCATCCGTAAATTTTTTCCCTACAACTTCATAATTAGAATCTTGTTTTGCCATTCCATAAAGAATCGCATTATCTGTCGTTAAAACATCGCCTTTACCTGCTTTCAACGCTGTAAATGCCTCACTATAATTCTCAAACTCTAATACTGTTGCTTCTGGTGATTTTTGACGGATGTTGTTTGTAGACGTTGAGCCTTTTACAGCCAATACTTTAACTCCTTGTTTCACATCATCAATACTTTTAATATTGCTTCCTTTCTTCACAAGTAACGATTGCCCCGCTTTAAAATATACATCTGAAAAATCCACTTCTTTTTTACGCTCTTCCGTAATTGTCATTGTCGCAATAATGGCATCAATATCACCATTTTTCAGCATTGGAATACGTGTTTTAGACGTTACTTCTTTCAGCTCTAGCTTCTTTTCATCACCAAGAATTTTTTTCGCAAGCGCCTTCGCGATATCAATATCGAATCCTTCTACCTGCCCTGTTGAAGGATTTTTTAATCCAAATAAATTCGTATCATTCTTCACCCCGACTACTAATTTCCCGCGCTTCTTAATTTGTTCGACAGCCCCGCCCTGCTTCGTATTTGTTTCTTTCGCCTCGTCTTTTTTACTTCCACATCCAGCGACAACAAGCACGAATAAGCATGAAAATACAATTAAAGTAAACAGCTTTTTCATTTTAAGCATGAAATTCCTCCTTTAATGATTTAACACCCGACTTAAAAACAAACGAGCTCTTTCTTGTTCAGGATTCGCAAAGAATTGTGCTGGCGTTGTATCTTCAATAATTTGACCTTCATCCATAAATAAAATCCTATCTGCTACCTCACGTGCAAATCCCATCTCATGTGTGACAACAACCATCGTCATGCCTTCTTTGGCCAGTGCTTTCATAACATCAAGTACTTCTCCGATCATCTCTGGATCAAGAGCAGACGTTGGCTCATCAAATAACATAATTTTTGGCTGCATCGCAAGCCCTCTTGCAATTGCTACCCTTTGCTGTTGTCCTCCAGATAGTTGATGTGGATATACACTAGCCTTCTCCGGAATTCCTACTTTCTCTAAATAAAACATCGCTGTTTTCTCCGCTTCTTCTTTTGAAACTTTACTTACTTTAATTGGTGCTAGTGTAATATTTTGAAGCACCGTTTTATGTGGGTATAAATAAAAGTGTTGAAAAACCATCCCAATATTTCGGCGCAACTCATTCATATCTGTTTTCATATTGTGTACTTCCATGTCTTGTACTATTAACTCTCCATCCGTAATAGTTTCTAATTGATTTATGCATCGTAGCAGTGTGCTTTTTCCTGATCCTGAAGGACCAACGACCACCACCACTTCCCCCTTTTGAACTTGCAAATTAATATTCTTTAAAACTTGAAAGTCACCATAATATTTATTTACATTACGAAATTCAATCACCCTACTCCCCCCTTCCTCTAACAAAGCATGTACATTCTTTTTATATTCAAAAATAGGCAAAAAAATAACTTTCATCTACATTTTGTCCATAAAAAAAAAGCAAAGGGATTCCCCTTTGCTCTTTCATTCCTATTCTATTAAGATACTTCTTCTTTTTTATCTTTTCCGTATTCATGCTCCCAGAAATCTGCATTTTTAATTCCTAACGACTGCGGATCGAATACTGGATCTTTTCCTTCTTTTTTCTGCTTTTCATAATCCTTTAATGCAATCAATGCCGGTTTTTGTAATAATAAAATCGCAATAATGTTAACCCATGCCATAATTCCTACACCAATATCTCCTAAAGCCCATGCTGTTTCAGCTGTTTTTACACAACCGTAGAATACAACTCCTAAGAATACAAACTTTAGTACGATAGACATCCAAGGGCGGTCTTTATCACGGTTTAAGTAAGCTATATTCGTTTCTGCAATGTAGTAATAAGCCATAATTGTTGTGAATGCGAAGAATAGTAGAGAGATTGCGACGAAACCGTTTCCAAATCCAGGGAAAACAGATTCTACCGCTGCCTGTGTATAACCAGGACCTGGCTGTGCACCATTTAATTTATTGACGATAAAGTTTTTTCCGCTTGCATCAAATACGTTATACATGCCTGTAATAATCATCATAAATGCTGTTGCTGAACAAACAAATAATGTATCAATGTAAACGGAAAAGGCTTGTACTAACCCTTGTTTAGCTGGATGCGATACTTCAGCAGCAGCTGCTGCATGGGCCCCAGTTCCTTGCCCTGCTTCATTGGAATAAATACCACGTTTTACACCCCAAGAAATTGCTAAACCGATAATCCCACCAAAAGCAGCTTCTAATGCAAATGCACTTTTTAAAATTAACATAAAAGCATCTGGTAATTTTTCAATATTCATACCTACAATTACACAAGCTACTAAAATATAACCAAGCGCCATAAACGGTACTACAACTTGCGCTACGTTAACAATTCGCTTAACTCCACCAAAAATAATAAGTGCTAATGCCGCTACTAATACCGCTCCTGATACAGAAGTATTAATGCCAAAAGCTGTTTCTAAACTTACAGCAATACTATTCGCCTGAACACCTGGAAGCAGCATCCCCGTCGCAAGAATCGTTGCTGCGACGAACACTAATGCGTACCATTTAACACCTAGTCCTTTTTCAATGTAATAAGCAGGACCACCGCGGAATTGCCCTTGATGCTTCGTCTTATATATTTGTGCAAGTGTCGATTCTACATATGCAGAACCAGCTCCTAGAAAGGCTACTGCCCACATCCAAAATACAGCCCCTGGACCACCAAAGGCAACAGCCGTTGCAACACCGGCAATATTTCCCGTTCCAACGCGCCCTGATAACGAAAGTGCTAACGCCTGGAACGAAGAAACACCAGCATCAGATTTCTCCCCCTTAAATGTAAGCTTCACCATTTCTCCTACATGTCGTACTTGTAAAAACCTCGTTCTAATGGAAAAATATAGACCTACTCCTAAACATAAATAGACAAGTGCGGGACTCCAAACAATATTATTTATCCAACTTACGATAGCTTCCAATACTCCTCTACCTCCTTTTATAAGAATTTTCAGAATATATAAAAATTATAAATGTATACCGAATCTATGACAATATTATTTTAATAAAACAAACATATTTTTGTATAAAAAAACAAAGTATACATTTATTTTGTATACTTTGTTTTAGCACGAATGTATTATATATTCACAATTGCTTCTTTTTTTATAATTCTTTCATAGAGTTGTTCAGCTAATTCTCTGAAATGACTTGGCATTTCTTTCCCTTTAAACTTCTTTTGGAGCGTACCGTATAAACCTATATCACGTAAACGTAAAAATAACGGTAATGATTCATACCAAGTTTCCGCTAGCCTGTGCTCATATTCATACCCTTTTCTTAACACTTGTAACTGTTTACGAGCGAATGTCGTCTTCTCCTCCACTGTCCATGGTGTAAAAAGAACAGAGTAATAAAGAACCATTGCCAAATCATGAATAAAATAATTATAGGCCGCATCATCAAAATCAAAAATTGTTAGCTCTTTTCCATCATAATGAAAATTACCTGGATGAATATCACCATGCATAAGGCCGAATGTTTCTCTTTCAATTGGAAGAGCCTTTATTTCCTCCATTAATACAGCAGCAATTTCTTTCACTTTCTCATCTTCTAATTCATTAACAATACTACTTTCATCCTCTTCCCACGTATCACGGTAGTCTGTTTTAGGGTAATTCATTGTAAGGCGGTGCAATTGTCCGATCGCTTTTCCCCACGCTTCAAAGTAAGCATTTCCCCAATAAGGCGATTCTTCTCCTTTTACTTGCTCACCTTTTGCATATGTAAATAAAGACGCAAAAAAGAAAGTACCATCTTCCGCTCCGATTTCTTCTACAAGATTTTGAGATATTGAATTAAGAGGTCCCGCCACTTTCGCCCCATGCTCCGCAACATACCGTAAAAAATCTAGTTCGGCCTCTACCTCTTTTTTAGAACGATGAGAAGAATGAGTTAAGCGTAATACGTAATCTTCATTATTTTTACCCTTCGCCTTAAAAATATAATTTTCAAAATCACCAAGTGGCTTTTCTTCTACTTTCACATTAAATATCTTTGCAGCTTCTGCTAAAATCTCATGTGTAAAAACTCGTTCCACAGCTATTTCCATATTTATTCCCTCCTATATGTACCCTCTAATTAATTCGACATGAATGTGAGAAGTACTGCTATGAAATTGAATACTGCGTGGGCAATCATAGCCGATAAAATAGAATTTGTTTTCTCATATAACCACGCAAATACTACTCCGCTTAAAAAATTCACCGGTAATGTGTTATATGTCGGGATATGAACAACAGTAAATATTGTTGAACTTATAAGCATACCGCCCCATATACCATACCTATCACGAAAAAATGTATAAAAAACACCTCTATATAAAATCTCTTCATAGATTGGTGATATAACCGCCGCTCCAATTACCGCGATGCAAAACGAATATATTGATTTATCATCTTGGATCGTCTCCGTTTTACTATTTTCAAAAGAAATCCCCAGTTTCTCCATTATCATTAATACACCAATACTAACTACAATCAAAGAAATAACCGCTACAAATGTCCACAATAAATCTTTCCATGAAAGCTTCCGAATTCCAATATCTTTCCACGACAGTTTATATCTTTTTATGCAAAAAAGATAAACTACAAACGTAAATATCACTGCCATTATAAGTCCCATTAATACTCCAGCATATAATGAGTTCCCTAGTATTTTTAAAGCATAGTCATAAAAAAGAGATTCAACTGTTACTGGAACAATAATGAATACAAATCCAAATAAATATAAGATTTCTTCCCATCCCCACATATACCTCAAAGTCATCTATACCATCCCCTATATCCTATTTTCTTCAGTATAAAAGATGACGTAACGTAACTTTCAAGCTACTTTTTTCAAATAATTCAAGCGTAATTTTCTCGCAAAATAAAAAAAGGTTGATTCACTCAATCAACCTTTACACTATTAAAAATTCTATTCCTCAATTCCTCATCAATTCATTCTCATATATAACATTTATCTTTATTTCTCTTCACCTTTTGTCTGCATTGAATTGAAGGTCCAATTTAATTTTAATGAATCTCCTTGAAATACATTTTGTTCTTCATCGTTATCTACAAATGTGAACATTACGTAGAAAGTATCATCATCACCAGGAGCAAGTCCATTTCCTTCTCGGTCTACAACACCTTTTTGCACAAGATCAGGAATACTTCCATTTTGCGTAGCTACCTTTAATTCTGACAATGTAGTAGACCATATTGGAACCTCATTTTTATCCAAATTCCATAAGAAATCAACACGGATATGATCACCAAAATCAGCATTTCCATTATCTCCTTTAGCATCGATTACACTATAATCTGTAAGAAGTTTCACGTCTCCTATCGCTAAGGTTCCTTTGTTAACTAATTGAAAACCGCGCTCCATTTCATCACCTGGTTTAATATTGTCGACATTAATAACAACTTCAGGATTAACACTCAAATCTAAAGTACCCGCTGCGAACGTGTTTTGTGACACTTCTTTATCACTAAAATACGCATATGTGCCTCCACCAATTAAAGATAGACCAAGAGCTGCAGTTACAACACTCATACCAAGTTTTTTCTTAATACTCATTTCACAAGTCCCCCTATTTTTAAAGTTTAAACTACAAACCTTATTTCCATCCCACAAACAATAATAATTAAGCAACTACCTTGTCCCACAACGAAAGCGAACTAACTTTAAACTAGTTACTTCATGTACCCAAACGACTATTACTTTTAAAATAACCGGTAATGTTACCGTAAATCATTACCGGTTATTTGTTAGCCAATCTCATTTAATTTTATATTCATTGTCTTATTGCTTTATTTACTCTAGAAGTTTGTCCACTTATTTTTTTGGTTCTAAACCAATAGAGCGTAAGATTTTATCTAACGTCACTGGCCCTACATTTTCTTTCGGCTTCTGATTTTCTTTAGCATCTCGACCCTTTTTCAAGAAATTCTTCTCGATAAAACGAATATCTATTTCATTTACAACACCATCTTGATTGACATCTCCATCTTTTGCAGCCACTTTTCCTTTTTCATATGAAAGAGCTGCTATTCTAGCATCTTGAATATCCACCATTTTATCGCCGTTTACATCACCTGCAAGGTTGTCATCCATATCGGCTCTAAAGTTTTGTCCCACTAATTCTCCATCTTGCATTTTCCCTATTTTTGTAGTTAATTTACTATTTAAATGACCCGGCATTTCTACGAAAATATCATATTCTTTATCGCTTACAGGAACACTATGAATTTCAAATTGCCCATTATCATTAACCGTTCCTGTATATTTCTTTCCATCCTTGCCAACTGCGTACACTTTTGCTCCTAGTTTTGTGTAATCATTCTTACCTAAATACCCCTCTTCATTCAAGAAAGCTTCTGGACCAATATATCCTGTAACTGTTGAATGTTTCGAAACAATAGCAAAAGATTTATCTTTAAACACAGGAATCTCAGTACCTTCTGATGCACCAGCTTTTGTATAAGAGAACTTATTTGCTCCAAATGCAGTTAAATCATTAAAATATTCATCGCTCGTCATTTCGAATGTAACATCTAAAAATGGTGTATCTCCATCTAATCCTTTAAATTCTTTTCCTTCCAATGATGCGCCAACTTTCACCTTGTTTTCCCAAGTTCCTTCTGTATTTATAGCCGGATCTTCTAATGTCAAGTTTAATCCATGTTGTTTTGCATATTCCGTAAGCGCTGAATTTGGTTTCACATCTGTAAATTTAAATAGCTGCTTATCATAAGGGATTTCAAATGTACCTGCCGTAAGTTGTTTTACATTATTGAGATTTAAAGTTAACGTAATTTTTTCTCCTAATTTTATTTTATCTTTGTCATAACTTGGAACAGCGTATTCTGTCCCTTCTTTTACAAAGACATAATCTTTATATCCAGTTGCCATATTCCCTGCAGTTGCGAGGTCATATCCAAATAATTTTAAATTTAACGGTTCATTTATTTCTTCTGGAAGTACTCCAAATTTAAAGTCACCATTGGCCTGAATTGTATTCAGCCAACCTGATGGAAAGGCCGAGTTCTGATAATATACAATTTGATTAGCTTTTTGGTCATACTGCAGGCCTTTTGCCTTTAATGCATCCACTGTAGAATCATAGACATTACCATGCACCCATAATGCCCGCTGGCCATCTTCTTCTTTGAACATAGAATCATTTACTTCATGAATACCAGGTTGTACATCCTTAAATTTCATTTCAGGTATTACATTATCAATGATAATGCTGTCGCCTTTTGTATAAGCTTTTCCTTCTTTATCATATCCAACGAAGTTCAATTCGTAATCTCCATCAGGCAACATAACAGGTTTATCCCCAATTGGATGAGCTGGATCTCCCGTGAATGGAAGTACATACCCTCCCATACCAGAAAACATCATATATTCAACATTCGGTGTTAGACTACTTGCATTAAGTGTACCAACGACTCCTAATGCCTTCCCTGTCTTTCGATCCTTCACAACTGCATCAATGGTTTCAAGAGGACTATTTAATTTAAATACCAACGGCGAACTTGGTCTTTCCATAAATGGATGGAATTTAGATGCATCTGTTGCCATTGCGTCTCTCAGCAAATCTACAGATTCAATCCCTTTTTCTGTGAACTTCACTGCAAACGGCACTTGATATACTTCTTTTTCATTGTTTTTATTTGAAATATGAATATATCCCTCATATCTACCGAATTCAGCGTTTTCTGGAATGATAATTTCAGGGCTAATTTCCCCTGATGTACCAGGAGCCACTTTAATAGAATCTTGTACGTTTAGCTTCACACCATTCTTCGCTGCATCTTGCACACCTACACTTGTAGATGAAAACTCTACTTCTAAATTAAACTCTTTCCCATCTGTTTTACTGCTGTTCTTAATTAAGACTTTTCGACTATCTTTAATAGGCCCATTTTCAAGTTGATTTTTATACCCAAATGCAATAGAACCTGTTTTTTCTTCAATTTCTACTTCTTCATCATCTACAACGTTTGATGTTTTATCGATAACCTCGATAGATGTATCTGCATGAACTGCACGATATGCATCAATTCGTCCTGAGCCCACCTCAAATACAGAACGCTCTTCTTTTAAGTCAACTGCGGTATTCATAAGTGCTTCTTTTACTTCAAATGGACTATAGTTTGGATGTTCTTGCAAAATGAGTGCAGCTACCCCCGCAGTATGAGGAGTTGCCATAGATGTACCTGACATACGTCCATACGCTACCGGATAATTTTCTCCATCCTTTGGATCATTAATATATTCAGGAACAGTTGAGAAAATAGACACACCTGGTGCTACAATATCTGGCTTAATATCATCTGTTTTAGTTGCAGGACCACGGGAGCTGAAATCAGCTAAGTGATCTCCCTCTGTTTTTATATTACTAAGTTCTCCAAACGCTAAAGACACATCTCCTTGTGCAGCTTTTGCTTGTAATTTCTCACCATCTACTTTTGTTAAGCGGAACGATGGAATAGATGACGTACTTTCCCCGAGATAACTTGTAATTTCACCATCTACATTGTTGTATACAATTACCGCCTTTGCGCCTGCTTCCTTAGCATTTTTAATTTTTTCATCAAATGTAATCTCACCGCGTTGGATAAGAGCTAACTTCCCTTTAACATCTTTCCCTGTAAAATCATCTGATTTCCCAAGCCCTGCATATACAACCGATAAGGATTGACCTTTCAAATCTTCAATCTTATCAGTAAAGCTTTTTCCAATTAGCATCATCTTATCTACATGTAAATCACCTGCATTGGCGGAAAACGTTGGGATAGTCATCGCAGCATCACTTGCTCCAACTGTAATCGGAAGTGCCGCTGCACTAGGTGATCCAAGGGTACCTTCTCCCGGACCACTATTACCTGCTGCTACTACTGTAACAACACCAGCTAACATCGCATTGTTCACTGCGACAGAAGTAGGATATAAAGGATCATTGATAGACGCACCTAGTGATAAATTGATAACATCCATATCGTCTTTCACTGCTTTATCAATCGCAGCAAGAATACCGCTTGTTTGTCCACTTCCATATGGACCTAATACACGATATGAATATAAGTCTACATCTGGGGCAACGCCCTTAACTGCATAATCCACATTATTCTTTTTGTCTGCAGCAATTGTTCCAGCTACATGAGTACCATGGGATGTATAATATGCACTTCCATCATAAATCTCAGGATATCCTCCAGAGTTTTGCCAATCCTTATACGTTGTCTCCATTGGATCAGCATCATTATTAACAAAGTCCCATCCTTTTATTGAGTTCGGATCTATTTTGCTTGGATCTTCACCTTGCTTTGCACGATATCCTTTATATGCATCTTTCAAATCCGGGTGGTTGTAATCAATACCTGTGTCCAGTACACCTACCTTAATTCCTTTACCTGTTATTTTTTCATCATGCAGCTTGTCCACACCAATTTGTGGTACACTATCAGCCATTTTTGGTTCGACAGCCGTTTTAGCTGTTTCTTTCGGTAAATCAATTTTGACCTCACTATCTTCCCATATGCGCTTAACAATACCAGTGCGAACTAAGTCTTCAATCATATTCGCAGGTAACGAAATTGCTACACCATTAAAAGCATTCTTATATTCTCTTGTTATTTTGGCAGATTTAAAATTCGTCCCTTTATCTTTATTCTTTTGAAGCTGTTCAAACTCTGATTTAAATTCTTTATGAGATGCTTCTACCTTTTGTTCCGCAGTTGAAAGAGCTATTTTTTTCCCTTTAGCTGCTTGTTTTAACATCTCGATTTTGCTAGGTGCTTGCTTAAACTCTACAATCACATTCACATTATCAGGACTTGCTGTATTGATGCCTGGTGAAATAACAAAACCTTGTTTTGTATCTAACGTTTTTAAGGCATTACGTTGTTCCTTTGTAAGACCTTTCAATATAGCGTTTGCATCATCAATCCCAGTTAAAGTAGTTGTATTTACCTCTTCTGCCAATACGTTATATGGAATTCCTTGAGACATTAACATACCAACAGTTAGCGTTCCGATAAGTATTTTTCCGAATTTCCCCTTCTTCATAGCGCATCTCCTTATTATTAAAATTATTTTTTCTAAAATAAATCCTCTGAGCTCCTATTTAGCATTGGCAATTCTATCAACCTTGAATCTATTTAAAATAATCGAGAATCTCCAACACTACTACCGCCATCCCCACACTTCTAATCTTCTTTCTATAAAAGCCCCCATAAATTGTTTCCAACTACAATGATTTACAACATGAATTATTAGTAGCGTTAAGCAATAATTCTATTTTTATTATTTCACATTTTGATTTTTCTGAATATTGAACAAAAGGAGTAATTTTTTTCTAATGATTCTATGCCCAAATAGTACAAAAGAACTACCTTGCCCTTTATTCTTTGTAATATAGAATAAAGAAACACGATAGTTCTTTTAAACATCTCTTATTTAATCCAACGGAACCAATTGATTTCGAACAGCATAAATCACCGCTTGCGATCGACTTTTTACATTTAGTTTTTTAAAAATTTTATTGATGTGAATTTTAACTGTTTTATCACTAATATATAGAGCTTCAGCAATTTCTTTATTACTAAGTCCTTTTACTAATTCAAAGAGAATTTCCTTTTCACGTTCCGTCAGTTCATTTTCATTTGATTCTAATTTCATTTTTTGCTGATGATATGTAATTAATTTTTTAGTCATACGCGGATGAATAACTGAATCGCCTTGATATAACATTCGAATTGCTGCCACTACCTGCTCCGATGATGAATCCTTCAATAAATAACCATCAGCACCAGCTTGGAGTGCATCCATTAAGTACTCATCATGCTCATACATTGTAAACACAAGTACTCGGCAATTTGGATAATTTTTTTTTACTAACTCTGTGGCTTCAATCCCATTTTTCCCTGGAAGATTAATATCCATCAAAATACAATCTGGTCTGCATTCTTCTACTTTTCCCAATACTCCGTCCCCAGAGCTAGCTTCTCCAACCACTTTCATATCAGATTCATCCTCTAGTATGTTCCGAATTGCGTCTCGTAAAAAAGCATGATCATCCACTACTAATATTTTAATCATTTTACGCACCCCTTGTTTGTGAATCTGGAATTAATAGTGTAATTTCTGTCCCTTTCCCTACAGAACTATCAATCTGTAAAGTAGCCCCTAATTGTTCAGCTTGTTCATTCATATGTAATATACCATAATGTGGCTCATTCTTCGTTTTAACCATAGACTCAAATAGTGAAAAGCCAACTCCATTATCCTTAACCCTTAAAAGCACGTGCTCACTTTGATAGCTAAGTAAAACATCAGTCTTTTCTGCTTGTGCATGTTTTACAATGTTTTGCAAACTCTCTTGTAATGTATCAAAAATAACTCTTTCTTTTGAAAAGCTAAGCGCACGTGCATGACCTCTTTCATGATATGTAATATCTAGTTCATATTCTTGTTTTAAAGATTTTATTTTACTTGCTATCGCCTGCTTAAGCCCTAATTGTTGTGTCGGATATGGTTTTAAAGCATAAATAGAATAACGAACTTCTCCTAGGCTTCCTCTTAAATCTTTTATACTTTTCTCTACTATTTGCTGCATATCTATTGGTTTATCACGGTATTTTTTTTGCGCGGATTCTAGTTGGTATATCACCCCGGCCAATGTTTGTGCAATACCATCGTGAATTTCGCGTGCGATTCTATTTCTTTCTTCTAAAATCATTCTTTTTTCCTGTTCAGAAATCAATATCCTTGTTTTAACTACGTTAGCTAATTGGTTTGAAAACGTAGCTAACGACTGTACATCTTCCGGAAAAAAACCCGCAGTTCTACTTTTCCCTGCAACAAACATTCCGACTAGTTCATCATTTACAATAAGAGGAAAATATACAAGCGAGCGTATGATGCTATCAAATATTTCATCTCCAGGAGCCGTACCATTTTTCCAATCATTAAACACAAGATTTTTAGAGATTCCCTCAAACGCCTCTGATATTTCTGAATGATCAGAAATATCAAGACGAACTTTCCCATCTTTTAATAGAAGATTCCAGTTCCCATCATCTTTTGTCCATATTACATATGCTTGTATGCCAAAAAAGCCTTTAAGTGCTTGTTTAATATGTTTCAAGTTTCCTCCGGTTAGTCCACGACTAATTTCTGTCGTAATAAGAAACAGCTCATATAATCGTTCCTTCTCCATCCTTATCCGTACAGAAAAAGAACTAATAACTGAAATTGCTACAAGTGGAAAAAAGAAAAACAGTACTGTAATCTCGTTTATTTCCACACTATATGTACTAATTAATACATGCATCAGGGCCGCATAAGAGAAACCAAAAGTTTCGCAAAGAAATACCGTTACAGTTTTTTTATACCACTGATAGATTGAATATGGCTGCGGAAGAATTATCATTAACAAATCGTAAAAGCGGTTGTTGAAGAAACCAAAAAACACGCAAAATAACAACAAAGATATTAAATTTTCATATAGAACTGACATATCTATCTTGTTAATTAATAAAGACATACATTTATTTGAAAACCATTCGGCCAAGATCAAACTAAGCGCATGCTGAGTACTATTAAATAACATTCTTTGTATCGGTGAACGACGATGCAGGTGAATAATTAGCGTTACGAGTACAATAGCAATAATAGTTATATGGATTCCAAACTGCCAACTCATAGCGTAAATTATCGGAAAGGTAAGCGAGCTAGTTCCTCTCCAAAATCGTACAGGAAAATACTCTGCAATCCCCATAAATATTAATAACAATATTAGTATTGTTGGATGAGAAGGGATTTTAATTTCAAGTAAAGATATAGTTATAGTAATCAAACCAAGAAAAGAAATAAAATAAAGATAAAAACTAGCAATCTTTTCTCTCATAAAGATAGAATTTACTTCTTTCAAAACAACCCCTTCTTTCTTTATTAAACTTCATTTTCTCTATTATCCAATAAAAAACCGGCACTGGCAAAATGGAAGAACCTCCACTAGCCAATCACCGGCTGTGTACTACACCTAAAAAGGCAAGACACAATACTTGTAGTATAAATCGCTTTTCTTAAATTTCCTATTCATCGAATGATGTAATTATGCATACAGCTAGGCTTACCCTCCTATAGTACAAAAGATATATATTAATATCGCCAATCTAACTATACGCTTTCTTTCGATTCCCCTAATTTTCATTTTCTTTAAGTATAGAAGATAACGTAACAGAACTTTCAAGCTACTTTTTCAAATAATCCAAGCATAAATTCCTTATAAAAAACAAAAATTAACAGAAGGAATTTTATTCTAAAAGAGGTGGAATTTATGACACAACACGAAGAACAGCAAGAAAGCAAGAACCAAAAGCATATGTTTCCATCACTTCCGGAAAATATTAATTACATTGAAAATAAGCTCTGTCATTCAGATGATATAAAAAAATTAGATGTCCCTTTCCAAAATGGAAAAGGAACAATCTTATATATCGAATCTTTAGCAGACCCAAATTTAATTCATCAATTAGCTCTTGAGCCTCTATTAACTCGATCAGAGTTGTCTTTAGATAAAGCTTTTTCTACTTTGAATATGAAAAAAGAAACGAATTTAAATTATGGTGTGCAACTTTTATTACAAGGAAAATCATTATATTTTCATGAACAAGTCGACAGTTTTTGTATTTTCGAAACAGCTTTATCTTTAAAAAGGGATATAAAAGAGCCTGACAATGAAGGTGTTGTACGCGGACCACATTCTGGTTTTGTAGAAGATTTAGCTACTAATTTAGCTTCCGTACGGAAACTAATTAAGAGTCCAAATTTAGTCGTTAAATATTTTATCCTTGGTGAAGAGATGCACACGAAAGTAGCAATTGTTTATATGCAAAATATAGCTAATGATGATCTCGTCACAGAAGTAAAAAGAAGATTAGAAACGATTAAGACCGATGCACTAATGCCACCAGGATACATACAAGAATTTATAGAAGACACGTCTTTCTCACCATTTCCACAACAATTAAATACAGAGCGTCCCGACCGAACTGCGGCTAATTTAATGGAAGGGCGCGTTGCCATTTTATCAGATGGAGATCCAACAGTACTTATCGTTCCTGTCACTTTATTTGCTTTTTATCAATCACCAGATGATTATAATAACCGCTGGATTGTCGGATCCTTCGTACGAATGATCCGCTTAGTAAGTTTCTTAATCGCTTTTCTCTTACCAGCTATATATATTGCAACTGTCGCTTTTCATCCTGATGTGCTGCCGCTCGAACTTGTGTATACAATTAAAGCTTCATTAGAGAAAGTGCCACTTCCTCCTATTTTTGAAGCTCTCTTAATGGAGTTAATTTTCGAATTATTACGGGAAGCTGGTATTCGTCTGCCGAGCCGCGTTGGACAAACAATCGGTATTGTAGGTGGTTTAGTAATTGGTGATGCAATTGTAAAAGCCGGACTCGTTTCTTACACAATGATTATCGTTGTAGCTTTAACTGCAATCTCATCTTTTCTCGTTCCATCAAACGATATGAGTTCAGCAGTTCGAATTCTTCGTTTTCCATTAATGATTCTTGCTGCTATATTCGGGTACGTAGGAATATCATTTGGTCTAATTATAACTTTCGTTCATTTATGCCAGCTACATTCATTTCATACACCATATCTTTCTCCTATTGCACCGATGCGAATAAAAGATATGAAAGATTCTTTTGTAAGACTTCCAATTTGGTCGTTTTGGGAACGACCTCATGATCCAAAGCCGAAAAAAATGCAACGACAACATGTAACGAGAGAGGATGAGAACGGTGACAAACACGCAAAGTAAAATTTCACTTGTTCAATTTACCTTTTTCGTTATTCAATGCCAAATCGGGGTTGGTATACTTTCTCTACCAAACCGTCTTCACCCAATAGCGAAAGGTGGTGGGTGGATTTCTGCTCTCATCGCTGGGCTTGCGATTCAACTTATTATTTTACTTATGTGGCTTTTCTTAAAAGGATTTCCTGATGCTGATATGTATGAAAGTGTTTGTATGCTATTTGGTAATAAACTTGGAAAGTTATTAGGGTTTTTTTATGTTTTTTATTTTACTCTTATCGGTATGACCGTCATGTTAAATGCATGTAACGTCATTAAAGTATGGGTCTTACAAGCCACCCCTTGGTCTGCAATTCTCATACTATTTACAATAGCTTGTTGCTACGTAGCCTATAATACATTTAAAGTGATTGTACGATTTTATGTCATGGCCTCTATTCTCATTTTACCTATGTCGCTTTTAATTGCCCTAGGGCTTTCCCGAGCTGATTTTTCTTATATTTTCCCCATTACAGAAGCCGGATGGTGGAATATAATTCAAGCATCCAAGGAAACAATTACAGCCATGTATGGTTTTGAAATTATTCTTATCGCTTTTCCAAAAGTAAATGGCAGTTCTGTGGAAAAACTGAAGGCCATTTCTATCGCTAATGGATTTGTAACGCTTTTTTATACTTTTACTGTTTGGATTTGCTTTATCGTATTTAGTCCAAAACAAGTTGAACTTATTCCAGAGCCAGTTGCTTACTTATTACGCTCCTTGCATATCGGGATTATAGACCGAACTGATTTACTATTCATACCAATATGGATGATAACAGTTGTCGCTTCTATTGCTAGTTATTACTGTGCTGCCTCAATAGGAATTGGACATATATTCAACCTTGCTAATCATAAAAAGGCCGTTCCAATCGTTGGTATTATTGCTTTTAGTGTAGCCTTATTTATAGATACACCTGAAGAATTAAAAGTAATTTCAACTTTCACTGATAAGTTCACCTATATTTTCATAGTTGTTCTCCCTCTTTTATTTCTACTTTATTCAGTAATAAGAAATAAGAAAGGAGAACAGTATGTTCAAAAAAAGAGTTAAACTACTTTGTATATTATGTGCTAGTTCATTCCTTTCTGGCTGTTGGGATCAAGAACCATTAAGAGAAGCCAGATTAGCTTATAGCATTGGATCTGATATTACGGAAGAGAATAAACTCCAGCAAACAGTCGAGCTCGTAAAAAGTTCAAGCGGAGAGCAATCTTCATTCGAGAATGAAATACATTCAGCAACCGGGCATAACATAAGGGATACAAGCGATGCCCTAAAAAAAAATGTGACCGGTAATATTCGCTATTTCAAATATGGTGTTCAACTACTAGGAACCAAAATTCTAAAAAAAGGTATACTACCCTATTTAGATGTTAGCTTTCGGGATCCAACAAACCCAACTGCTTTAGTAAAACTTATTGCAGTAGATGGTGAAACATCCGAGATACTCGAAAAAAAGAAAGTAGGAAATTTACTAATTGGAGATTTTCTAAAGAAAAAAGTGAAAAGCTTAGAAGATATGAGTGTATTTCCAAAAGAAACTTTAGAAACAGCCGCTACAAAAATGTTAGATCCCGGTAAAGACTTTACCCTCCCTTCTATAAAAATAAAAGGAAAAGAAGTAATTACAAACGGGTTAGCTTTATTTAACAACGATAAATTAACTGGGCATTTACCTTTGAAACAATCTGTTCTATTCGTGTTATTAACCGGAAAAATGGGAACAAGTGCCCGTATAACCCAAAAACTTACTAGTGATGAGTCTGAGAAGACATCTGATTATTTAACAATGGAAATCAGCAATCGAAAGTTAAAACGAGACTTAAAAATAACAACTGACAAAAAAGGAAATGTTTACGCCCATCTAAAACTGAAACTGCAAGTAATCGCCCTTGAAGCTCCAAGAGATAATCTTTACAAGATGGATGAAAGAAAAAAACTAAATAAAGAACTGTCTAAACAGCTTACGAAAGAAGCTCAAAAGATAACGAAAAAGTTACAAAAAGCAAATTGTGATGCTTTAGGGATTGGCAGACATCTTATCGCTTATCATCCTGATTTATGGAAGAAAAAAAATTGGAATAAAGATTATGCAAAAGTGAAGTTCAAACCAGAAGTAGAAGTAAATATTTTATATAGCGGTGTCTTAAAATAAAAGGTTGTATGCCCCGCGGGCATACAACCTTTTTATTTTGTATATAGATATACAATTGATTCATAAGGTCTTAAGTTAAGATTTGTAATATCTCTGCTTGGATCTTTATAATTTGATACTACTACTTCTTGTTTCATACCATCCAATTGAACATGAACTGGTACAGAATACGTTATTTCTTCTCCATAGAAGTTATTTATAACAAGTAATACTTCATCATTTACAGTGCGTGTATATGCCCAAATCTTAGGATGATTTTCATCTAAAATAGCATATTCCCCTTCTGTAATTACATCACAAGTTTTTCTAAGTTCAATTAACTTTTTATAATGATAAAATACAGATTCTTTCTCTTCTAACGCTTTTTCTACATTAATCTCTGTATAACTATCCGCCACTGAAATCCAAGGTGTACTTGTTGTAAAACCACTATTCACCTCTTCATTCCACTGCATCGGAGTACGTGAATTATCACGAGATTTTTGTTTTAAAATCCCCATAATCTCTTTTTTTGATAATCCTTCTTCTAGCTTTATATCATATATATTTAACGATTCTACATCACGATATTGCTCGATGGACTCGAATTTAGGATTCGTCATACCGATTTCTTCACCTTGGTAAATGTAAGGCGTTCCTTGCAACATATGCATAGCTGTCGCTAACATTTTCGCAGATTCATTCCGGTACTTCTCATCATCACCAAACCGTGAAACGATACGAGGCTGGTCATGATTACACCAGAATAACGCATTCCATCCTCCGCCCTTTTGCATTTCAATTTGCCAATTAGACATAATTTCTTTTAATTTAATGAAATCAAAATCAGCTTTCGTCCACTTATCACCATTCGGATAATCTACTTTTAAATGATGGAAACTAAACGTCATGCTTAGTTCATTGCGCTCAGGATTCGAATATTTAATACAATTATCAATTGTCGTAGATGACATTTCTCCAACTGTAATTACATCTTTCCCTTCAAAAACATTTTGGCTCATCTCTTGTAAATATTCATGGACGCGTGGACCATCTGTGTAATATTTACGCCCATCACTTGTAGCCGTGGTGCCTTCATCACTTAAAAATCTTTGATCTTTTGAAATTAAGTTAATAACATCAAGGCGGAATCCTTTTACACCTTTCTCCAACCAAAAGCGCATCATATCGTACACTTCTTCACGAAGCTTTTCATTTTCCCAGTTTAAATCAGCTTGCGTCTCATCAAATAGATGTAAAAAATATTGCCCTGTTTTCTCATCATATTTCCAAGCAGATCCTCCAAATTTAGACTGCCAATTATTCTTTTCATCACGCCAAATATAATAATTTCGATACGGACTATTCTTATCTTCTTTTGCTTCTTTAAACCACTTATGCTCCGTTGAACTATGATTTACAACGATATCAAGCATGATTTCAATGTCACGTACTTTCGCTTCTTTTAAAAGCTCTTCAAACTCTTCCATCGTCCCGTAAGATGGATCAATGCTGTAATAATCACTTACATCGTATCCATTGTCATTTTGTGGTGATCGGTATATCGGTGTTAACCAAATATAATCCACTCCAAGTTCCTTTAAATAATCTAATTTCTCTGTAACTCCCTTTATATCACCGGTTTCTTTATTATAGTAACTATTAAAGCTCTTCGGATAAATTTGATAGACTACACTTTTATGCCAATCTTTCATGCTTAATTTCCTCCTACTTCTGTTTTACTCGTTTCGCAAATAACCATGTTAATGTAAATGGAATTACTACTGCGATTATCATCCCTACAATAAACATCGGAATCGATTTCGGAATGATAGAAATAAATGCTGGCAATCCGCCAATTCCGATTGCTGGTGCTAATACACCATTTAATGTAATAAATATCGCTGCTATAGCAGACCCAATAATCGCTGCATAGAACGGGAATTTATTTCTTAAATTCACACCGAACATCGCTGGCTCTGTAATACCGAAGTACGCTGAGATTGCTGATGTTGATGCCATACTTTTATCATTTTGATTTTTAGAAATCCAGAACATCGCTAGTGCCGCACTACCTTGTGCAATGTTAGAAAGAGCAATCATCGGCCAAATAAATGTACCGCCGTGTTGTGCAATTAATTGTAGATCAATTGCAATAAACATATGATGCATTCCTGTAATTACAAGCGGTGCATATAATGCTCCAAATAATATTGCCCCGAGTACCGGTACCGTTTCATATACTCCTACTAATCCGGCTGTTAATAAATCTCCAATATGACGTGTAACTGGACCGATAATCCCTAATGCTAATACACCTGTTACAACGATTGTTGTAATTGGTACAACTAATAATTGAATTGCATTTGGTACATGTTTCTTTAAGAAGATTTCAACTTTGCTTAATACGAATGCTGCTACTAAAACTGGTAAAATTTGTCCTTGATATCCTACTTTTTCAATTTGGAACAATCCTAAAATATCGAAGTACTCAATCTTTTGCCCCTCTAAACCAGTCGCTGCTTTTCCATAATCCCACGCGTTTAATAAGGCCGGATGCACAAGCATTAATCCCATAACAATACCTAGTATTGGGCTACCGCCAAATCGCTTCGTTGCTGACCAACCAACAAGTGCCGGTAAGAATACGAATGCTGTATTGGCCATCATATTAATTAAATCCCAAAGCCCGCCTAAGTTCGGATATACATCTAATAAATTTTTACCATCAAAAAATAAGTCCTTTGCCCCTAATAAATTGTTAATCCCCATCAGTAAACCAGCTGTTACAATCGCTGGTAATATCGGCATAAATACATCTGAAAATACTTTTACAAACTTTTGAGCTGGATTTAACTTTTGGTTTCCAGAATCTTTTACGTCAGCTACTGTCGATTCTTCCATACCTGCAAGCGTTATCAATTCAGTGTATACTCGATCGACATCACCTGGACCAATTACAATTTGAAATACCCCAGCGTTATGAAACGCTCCCTTTACTAATGAAACAGACTGCAATTTATCATTATCTATTTTACTTTCATCTTTTAAAGCGATGCGGAGCCTCGTTACACAGTGCGCAGCTTGTTCAATATTGTCTTTCCCACCAATATACTGCAACACTTCTTCTGCTGTTTTACGATAGTCTTTCCCCATATTCCCGTCCCTCTTTTCTGTTTTTGATACCGTTTACACTTACATATTAACTCGTATATATAAGTTAGTCAACACTCGTATATATGAGTTGGTGATTTTTTTATAAAAAAAAGATGAAACGTTATTTCGTTTCACCTCTTTACTTTCTTCGCGCCACATCCGAAAAGTGAAAAATATCTAAGCGGTGGCGTGATTCCGTATATTCGAACTGACTCCCATCGTATAAATGAGTAAAGTTTTTCACAACGACAACATAATCTGTGCCATTTAAATCTAAATACTTTCGGTCATCATCTGTACATGGTTGTACTTCAATTACCCTCTGTGAATAGCTAATATGTAGCCCTAATTCTTTCTCAATGTATTTATAAATTGATGCAGTTGCAATTTCTCTCGTTAATCCTGGAATATATTCCGCTACAAAATGGTTTATATCTAAAATCACTTTTTCTCCATCAATATTTCGTACACGTTTAATATGATCTATTTCTGTTTTCTCTTTCACGTTTAATAGTTTTGCTACATCTTTTGTCGCTTTTATTTTCTCCATTTCTACGACATCTGTAATACAATGACGTCCTAAACGCTCATTTTCTTCTTGAAAACTTACAATGCCACCGAAGTTAAACTCAATGTTTTTGCGCTTTAATACAAAAACACCTTTTCCATGAATTTTTTGCACATATCCACGCTCTTGCAATAAATCTACTGCTTTTCTTACAGTACCCCTGCTTGCCTCGTACTGCTTCATTAATTCTGTTTCTGATGGGATTTTGCATCCCTCTTTTAATTGCTTATTATCAATAGACTTACTGATTTCTGTATAAATTTGTTCATACTTACTCATCATCTACAATAGCCCCTTGTCACCTTCTAATTCTATATGTATTATACCATGCTACACTCTTCTGCCAATCTCTCACTTATTATCCAGTATAGGAAAAATACGGATAAATATTTAATCTCTAAAACGTATTTTTATAAAAATTTTTATATTTTTCTTTTCATTCAAAAAAACATGTAGTATACTAACTTCAAAATCAGAGGAGAAAGGGAGCAAAGAACTATGCTTACTTATACAACAATTGTAGTTACATTTGCACAAAAACATCATCATCATACGTAACCCTTGAAACCTAGCGGAAAAATTACGCGTAGGTACAAGGGTTATTCCCGTTGTACCTACGCTTTGGCAAAGAGCCATGTAGGTATTTTTTATCTACATGGCTCTTTTTTTATTGCCAAAAAGCTAGTAAAAAATGATGTTTAAGCAAATCTTACTACAAAGGAGTTAACAAAAATGGAAACGAAAAAATGGGGATTATGGGTTTTAACAGCTTTTGTTATCGGGAATATGGTTGGCGGTGGCGTATTTATGCTCCCAGCAAATTTAGCACAAGTATCAGGTCCAATGGGTTCTACACTGGCATGGAGTATTACAGGACTTGGTGTATTTATGATTGCACTCGTATTTGGAAATTTAGCAATTCGTAAACCAGAATTAAAAGCAGGACCACAAAGTTACGCCCAAGCAATGTTTACTTCTCAAAAGACAGGTAAAGTTGCAGGATATAGTATGGCTTGGGGATACTGGGCTGCTAACTGGGCTGCTACAGCATCTGTAATTATTTCCTTTGCAGGATATTTATCAACATTCTTCCCAGTTTTACAAAGTAAGCAAATTCTCTTTTCAACAAACGGATTTTCATTAGAACTTGGAAAAGCTTTAACCTTCATAGTATGTAGTATGATGCTATGGGGAATTCAATATATTCTTTCTCAAAATATTGATAGAGCCGGAAATATGAACCTTCTTGCAACAATCGCAAAAATCATCGGATTTACAATGTTTATTGTAATCACATTATTCATTTTCAATGCCTCTAATTTCGGGGACGGTCAAACATTTATGAATGAAGCTGGACAACCTATTTCGTTGGGTGGACAAATAAATTCCGCTGCTATTGCAACACTTTGGGCGTTTATCGGTATTGAGTCAGCAGTTATGCTCTCTAACCGTGCAAAATCTCAGCACGATGTTAAGAAAGCTACGATTTTCGGATTAATCATCGCTCTTCTTATTTACATGGCAATTACTCTACTAACAATGGGCGCTCTTCCACAAGACGCTTTAAAAGAGTCTCAAAAACCATTAGTAGATGCATTAAATTTAGCAATTGGTACTAAAGGTGCTTATATAATGGCCTTACTTGCACTCGTATCTTTATTCGGCTCTACTGTAGGATGGATCGTTGTTAGCTCAGAAGTACCTTACCAGGCTGCTAAAAATGGACTTTTCCCTAAGTTTTTCAGTAAAACAAATAAAAAAGGTAGTCCTTCAAAATCATTATTTATTACAAATGTGATGACGCAAATTTTCTTATTCTCAACGATTTCTGGTACTGTTTCAGAAGCATATAATTTCGCTATTGTTGTAGCGACATTAGCATATTTAATCCCGTACCTTGTTTCTACCTTGTATCAGTTAAAATTAGTTATTACGGGGGAAACGTATGATATAATGCCGGGATCTCGAATAAAAGATGGAATCATTACTGCATTAGCATTTTTATATTCCATATGGGTTATTAAAACGGGAACTGCTGATTTAAAAACATTCTTCTTAGGCATTGGTTTGTTTGTATTAGGTCTTATTCTTTATCCAGTTTTAATGAAAGATTCACAAAAAAAACAATAAAAAAGAGAAGCTTTTCGCTTCTCTTTTTTTATTAAAAATCAGTTAATAACTTTTCTTTTAGTTCCCCTATATCTAACGGTTTCGCATAATAAAAACCTTGTACAAAGTCGCAACTCATTGATTTTAATAAACTTTCTTGTTCTACCGTTTCTACCCCTTCAGCAACCACTAATAAATTTAAACTATGGGCAATTTCAATAACCGATTTTACAATCGTTCGCTCTGGTTGTGCATGATCATAATGAAACTCACGAATAAAATTACGATCAATTTTCACAATATCAAGTGGTAGTTGTTTTAAATAATATAATGAGGAATACCCTGTTCCGAAATCGTCTAAAGCGATTAAAATTCCCATACTTCTTAATTCTTGTAATGTAGCAATAATATAATCAAAATGACGTACAGCTATACTTTCTGTTATTTCTAATATTAAACGATTTGGCGGAAACCCTGTTCGCTTCAATATACTACGAACAGATAAAATAAATCGCTTTTGCATCAATTGTTGTATTGATAAATTAACAGATAACTTTAGTCCCTCTTGATAATCTGGTAAAGTTTTAAACAGTCGACATGACTTTTCTAGTACCCAGTCTCCTAGTTTTATAATAAGTCCACACTCTTCAGCTACAGGGATAAATTCACTTGGTGAAATAGGACCTTCTTCTGTCTTACAGCGTACTAAAGCCTCAATACCAGTACATTTCTTTGTTTTCAAATCAATAATGGGTTGTAATGCCACTTTTAATTCTTCGTCACGAATCGCTTTTTGCAAAGCAAATTCTATTTTCATTCTACGGTTTATTTTCGCACGTAATTCATCTGTAAAGAAGCACGCCGCATTTCTTCCTTGCTCTTTCGCACTATACATGGCTAAATCCGAATTTTTTAATAACGTTTCAACGTCTTTTCCATCTTGCGGATAGGAACAAAGTCCTAGACTAGCTGAAATATATACTTCATGACCTTCAAGCATAAATGGCGCTTGAAAGCATGACAACACGGATGTCGCTAACTGCCTCATCTCATCATGTGTATGAGTTTTTGTTAACAGCACAAATTCGTCGCCACCAAGCCTAGCCAGAACATCTTTCTCTCCTAGCACATAATGCAACCGTGAAGCAACTTCGCTTAAAAGTAAATCTCCTATCATATGACCTAACGTATCATTCACTAATTTAAAACGATCCAAATCAAAGTAAATCATGCCAAACTCTATTTTCTCTGCAATCATCTTATTTACAGTCGTAATTAACTGTAAACGGTTCGGTAAACTTGTTAACGCATCATGATAAGCAAGTTCCCTATAACGACTTTCGCTTAATCGTAATCTTTGTTCTGCTTCTTTCCTACTACTTATATCATTTCGAATTGCAATAAATTGATAAGGTTCTCCCTTTTCATTTAAAAATGGAACAATTGTTGTTTTAACCCAATAATACGTACCATCTTTTGCTTGATTTCGAATTTCCCCCGTCCAGACTTTTCCACTCAAAATACGCTTCCATAGGATTTGAAAAAATGCTTTCGGATGATATCCTGAATTTAAAATACGGTGATCTTTTCCTATTAACTCTTCTCTTTTATATTTTGAGATTTTACAAAATTTATCATTCACATATGTAATAAGACCATTTCGGTCTGTAATAGCAACAATTGAAGACTCATCTAATGCTAATTTTAAATCTTGCAATGAAGAGTCATATAATGCATGACCTCTTTGTTCTAGCATGCGCACCTCTCCTTGCTTCCTATCTGACTAAAACACAACTCGTTTCTCTTCATAGAAATAGAGATATTTCATTTTCTAACAATACGCCTTTACATAAAATGAAACTTTAATCAGTGGGGGGGTTGTCCATTCCCCACTGATTATTAGCCTTCACCAATCGGGCTTTTATCTCCCACCTAACTTCCTCACATTCACCGAATTTTGAGGTGGGAGTCTTACTGCCCGTTAATGCGGGATAAATCACAAATTTTTTCTAAATAGGCCGATTAAAATAACATAATATTATTTATAAAAAAAAGCAATATGGTGCTGTTTTAATTATAGTAGAAGCTTCTCATCTCTCTACTTATCTAAGCTTATTATACAGTATTCTCTTACATTCTTTGAATTTGTAAAGTGAAAATTTCATCACTATTAGCCTCTGCTCCCTACTAATACGACCTCACACCTAACCTCTTTTATTTCATTAAATGTTAAGATGTAAATCTAACTGCCGATACATAATGAAATAGAGATTAATATACAAAATGCAACGATTCACGAATAATAATATAAAGTGATACTTTAATCAATGGGGGTTTTACTGCCCACAAATAGCGGGATAAAGCCAAAATTTTCATTTAACACATTGAATTATAATAATAAAATATTAACATATTTTCACCTTGTTTTTGGAAATATTTTATAAATAAATTATTAAACTAAAAAAGAGGATATCCTCTTTTTTAGTTTAATACTGATATGGTATTTGCTGATAACCCGGGTATGGCATTGGATATGGTGCTGGATATGTTACTGGGTACGGTGCTGGATAGTAGCCTCCACCTGCTGCACCCGTTAATGCGCCAGCTGTAAGCCCACCTAACATGCCTCCAGCAAAACTTCCTGGGAAAAATCCTCCGCCCCACGAGCCGCCACCCCAGCCCCATCCACCACCGTGATGATGATGATGATGATGATCATAATGATTGTGCCCTCCATGGTGATTATGTCCGCCATTATGATGGTGCCCTCCATGATTATGACGATAATACAATCCGTTATTTTCTATATAATTCATTATTTTCCTCTCCTTTCTATTTCTTCACCTTAATAAGAAGAATTCGCGTAATATGGATAACCATATCCTGGGCTTCATAATGCACCTGCTACAAATCCAGGAAAGAAGCCTCATTCCCTTTCCTATATAAGAGGCAAGGTTTTTGTCCCTCCTACACTGATCATTAACCAGCAAATAGCGGGATAACAACGTAACAATATACTGTATGTAGGACAAATGCGGAAAGTATAGGACAAATGTCTATATTTTGTAAAAAAAACAAAACACTTTATAATAAGGATGTCAGATTATATCTTCTATTTAAGAAGTCTATATTTAAGAAAGATTAGAGGAATTATATAGAAATGAAGAAACCTATCGTTCAATTATTATTAATATTTACAATCGTATCTATCGTTCTTTTCCTATTAAATACATCGGTTATTTCGTTATATACGTTTGTTGGTGCTCTATGGTCCATCACAATCGTAGGAATTTCATTCGTTATTTTTATCGAAAATAGATCACCCCAAAGCACCTTAGCGTGGTTTTTAGTATTAGCACTTCTTCCTGTTGTAGGTGTACTTTTATACTCTATTTTCGGGCGTAGCCGTTGGAGAAGAAAAAAACATCTTCATCGTTCAGAAGAACAAAGAAAGTTATTCCGCGAAATATTAGAAGGAAGACGACTAGAATTATCACTCACAGTCCCATTACATGAACGTTCTATACATTTAACAGAAGTCGTACAAAAATTCGGAGGCGGGCCTGCCGCAGATAGAACGACAACAAAACTTTTAACAAACGGAGATCAAACATTCTCAGAAATTTTGAACGCAATCGAGAATGCAAAACATCACATACATATTCAATACTATATTTATAAATCTGATGAGATTGGTACAAAAGTACGAGATGCTTTAATACAAAAAGCAAAAGATGGTGTTATTGTACGCTTCCTTTATGATGGACTCGGAAGTAATACGTTAAGACGACGATTTTTACAACCTATGAAAAAAGCTGGAATTGAAATTGTCGAATTTGACCCTATTTTTTCAGCTTGGTTACTCGAGACAGTTAATTATCGTAATCACCGTAAAATCGTCATTGTAGATGGAGAAATTGGTTTTACCGGAGGGCTCAACGTCGGTGATGAATATCTTGGTCGCTCAAAAAAATTCCCTGTTTGGCGTGATAGTCATTTAAAAATAGAAGGAAAAGCATTGTATAAATTACAAGCCATCTTTCTAGAAGATTGGCTTTATGCGTCTAGTGGATTGAATACTTATTCTTGGGATCAATTTATGAATAGACACTACTTCCCAGGAAAAGAAATTCTGGATGCAGAAGGTGCGGTGCAAATTGTAGCAAGTGGGCCAAGCTCAGATGATAAAAGTATTCGTAATACATTACTAGCTGTTATGGGCTCAGCCAAAAAATCTATTTGGATCGCTACACCATACTTTATTCCGGATCAAGAAACTTTAACATTATTACGCTTAAGTGCAATATCTGGCATAGATGTACGCATTTTATATCCTGGTAAGAGTGATAGTATTATTAGCGATCAAGCATCTCAATCCTATTTCACTCCACTTTTAAAAGCTGGTGCTTCTATTTACAGTTATAAAGATGGATTTATGCACGCAAAGATTGTACTCGTTGACGATAAAATTGCAACAATCGGAACAGCAAATATGGATGTACGTAGCTTTGAATTGAATTATGAAATTATTAGCGTACTATATGAATCAGAAACCGTTCATGATATTAAACATGATTTTGAAGAAGACTTTAAACACTCCACTGAAATTAAATGGAACTCGTTCCAAAAAAGAAGTATCAAAAAAAGAATATTAGAGTCCTTTATGCGACTCATTTCTCCTTTACTATAAGCAATCAATGTGATATTGATTGCTTTTTCTTTTATATTTCCACCTTCTCCTTTTCTTTGCATACCATATTAAAACAAGTTATCATAAGATGTATTACTTTATGAAAATAATGTTAGGTGGGAAATACATGTTAGAACAATTTCATATACATTCTGATTTAAAACAGCAGCTTTCTACAATTCACGAAAAGAATAAACAAGAAGCTGGTGAAAATGCACATTTAATTGGCAAGAAAATATATAAAGCATCTGATAACAGCATTATTGAAGATGCCATTACAGCACTTTTACTTGGTAAAAACATTCTATTAAAAGGGCCAACTGGTAGTGGTAAAACCGTACTAGCAGAAACTCTTTCTTCTTTATTCCAAAAACCAATGCATAGCATTAACTGTTCTGTCGATTTAGATGTGGAAGGTATTTTAGGATACAACACATTACAAACGAAAGACGGCGCATCTGAAGTTACGTTCGTTAACGGTCCTCTTATGAAGGCAATGAAAAACGGTCATTTCCTTTATATTGATGAAATCAATATGGCAAAACCTGAAACGTTACCACTTCTTCATGGTGCGTTAGATTACCGTAAAATGATTACAAACCCATTTACACAAGAGGTTGTATACGGTGATGACGAATATCGCGTAATTGCTGCGATTAACGAAGGTTATGTTGGGACAAGTGAACTAAACGAAGCGTTAAAAAACCGTTTCGTTATTATTGAAGTTCCTTACATTCAAGGTGATACATTAAAAGAACTATTACTATCTGAATCAAAATTAAATGATGTTGCAACAATTGAAAAGTTCGTTGCATTCGCAAGCGATCTTATGCCTTTAGCTCGTGATGGGCGCGTAAGTGAAGAAGCAGCTAGTATTCGTGGCATTATCGATGCATGTGATTTAGGTGTATATATTCCTGTTATGCGTGCAATTGAACGTAGTATTATCGCAAAATTAAACGATGAAACAGAACAAATGACTGTCCGTGAATTAGCAGAAAGTTATTTCTTTGAGGGATAATTCATGAGACAAATTTTTAGTGACAAAAAAATTGATGCGTCGCTGTTTCTACAAATGGAAAACTTAATGTATGCTCTTCTAAAAGAAGACGATGCCTATCTTGAGTATGGCTATAAAGCATACTACGACGAAATTGAAAAAAAGGTTGTCATTAGTCACTTTTGGGATGATCGAAAAGAAGAGGATACAGTAATCGGATTAAAAAGCGAAGTGTTCTTAAAGGCACTTGGTAATAAACATTACTCGGACATGACTTTAATTCGTTCTTATGCGATTGAGTTACAAGAATCGCCTCTAAAAAAGTTTTTAACACAATTATTTGTTCTATTAGAAGATTTACGTGTTGAGGAAATCGTCAAAAATTTACGTCCTGGCACAAAACATATTTTTAAACGCCGAAAAGAAATGTATCGCAATTACTTTGGCTCACAAAATGAAATAAATCGTGTTCGTAACTATCACGGTGATCGTCTATTTTGTCTATGCTATCTTTCATTAACGAGTGATAAATATGAAATGTTTAATAATGAATATTTCGAGCAAATTGAATCAATTTTGCATGAAACATTCCAAGCTCGTAATACGGAAGATATTATGTATATTGTTGAGAAAATTCGCTATCGTTTAGAAGGACTTCTTGAAAGTGATATGCTTAATAATTATTTCGGACATGCACCGCTTTATTTATCTGTGATTGCAGATGAGAAAGACAGTCGCGCTGAAAAATTAGCAAATGATGATACGCAGCTCCTAGATGACGATGATAACAAAAACAAAATGGATGAAAGCTTCTCGACATGGCACCGTGAAAATAAAAACAATGAAAACGAGAACTTTTTACGCTTTGATTTAGAAAGCGGAACAAAAACAAATATGATGGGTGATACTGCTCGTGAATCAGAAGATGGTGACCAAGCACTTGGTTCTGTACAAGGTACTTCCCAAAAAAGTACACAATCTAACTTTGATGGTGCTGATACAGAGGAAGCAAGAGCGTCTCATGCTTCTAGCCAAAACGACGGTGCATACGGCAAGTATAATGTGGGAGCTTCTCATACATTTAAAGAAGCTCGCAAATCGAATCCTGATGAGAAAAAAGATTACCAAGCCATCAAATCAGTCGTTAATAAAGATGTAAAAGAATTAAAGAAAATTATCGAAAAAACAATTGAAAACAAAACGAATGCAAACAGTGATAAATATTACGGAAGGCTTCGTAAGAAATTCCTTCGTATTTATACTGAAAAACAGCCGCGTATGTTTTATAAAAAAGGACAAGAATCACAAGAGCTCGACGTTGCATTCCAACTATTAGTGGACTGCTCTGGTTCTATGTATAACAAAATGGAAGAAACGAAGAAGAGTGTGGTCCTATTCCATGAAGCTTTAAAATCTTTAAAAATTCCGCACGCTATTAGTGGATTTTGGGAAGATGCTTCTAGTGCTAAACCTGAAGATAAACCGAACGTTATCCATGAAGTTGTTACGTATAAAAACTCAACGTTACCAAACGTCGGTCCAGAAATTATGCAACTTCGCGAAGAAGAAGATAACCGCGACGGGTATATTATTCGTATCGTTTCCGAAAAGCTTGCGAAAAGACCAGAAAAACATAAATTCTTACTTGTCTTTACAGACGGTGAACCTTCTGCACTAGACTATCAACAAGACGGAATTTTAGATACGCACGAAGCAGTCAAACTTGCTCGCAAAAGTGGTATGGAAGTAATCGGCATCTTTATCGAAGAAGGCGAAGCGAAAGAAGCGACTTATCAACTAATGAAAAACATTTATAACCATCACTTCTTAGTTGCAAATCATGCTGAAGATTTACGCCTGAAGATTAAACCATTGTTGAAGAAACTATTACTGAAGACGATTGAATAGAAAAACAGGAGCCACGAGGCTCCTGTTTTTCTTCGTTAACTTACTTTGTTTCTGGTTGAAACTTGTATGGAATGGAAACTTCTAATAATAATTCGAACCCTCCATCGTAGTATGGGAATCGCTCATTCGCGATTTTTCTATCTACCCACTCGATTGCGGAAATTTCTCCTTCATCTTCTGCACGAAGTTCACCTGTTACTACATTTGCTCGGAATGTAAAAAATAATGCATGATGTCCTTTCTCTTCAAAAAACTTCTCATTTAATGCGACAAGTCCACTGAGTGCGGCAGTTAAACCTGTCTCTTCTTTCACTTCTCTTACTAGTGCTTTCTCTAATATTTCACCTTTTTCAACAGCCCCGCCTGGCAATGACCAAACGTTTTGTTCTATATTATGTACCATTAATATTTTATCTTTTTCGCTATCGTGTATTAATGCATATACAACATCAACTCTTTGCATGTTGCTTTTCTCCCTTCCTAAAATAATTAAGAGCCAATTCCTAAGAATCGGCTCTTCTTATTAATTCATTACTAACTCAGATGCGAGCTTTTTTTTTAACTTAGCCAGCATATCAGTTGTCATTCTGTCTAAATCATATTCTGCTTTAAAGCCCCACTCTTTCATTGCTGCTGTTGCATCAATAGAGTTCGGCCAGCTATCAGCGATTGTTTGACGAGCTGGATCTACTGCGTAATCCATTGTAAAGTTCGGAATGTGTTTACGGATTGATGCTGCAATTTGCTCTGGTTCAAAGCTCATTGCTGTAATGTTAAACGCATTTCTATGAACTAGTTTATTTGGATCAGCTTCCATTAATGAGATGATTGCTTGTAAAGCATCTGGCATATACATCATGTCCATGTATGTTCCTTCTGCAATGTATGAGGTGTATGTACCTTTTTTAATCGCCTCATAATAAATTTCAACTGCATAGTCAGTTGTTCCGCCTCCTGGAGGAGCTACGTAAGAAATTAAGCCTGGGAAACGTACACCGCGCGTATCAACGCCAAACTTTTGATGATAATAATCACATAGTAATTCTCCTGCTACTTTGTTTACCCCATACATCGTAGTAGGACGCTGAATTGTATCTTGTGGTGTATTATCTTTTGGCGTTGATGGACCAAATGCACCGATAGAACTTGGCGTGAAAAACTTACAGTTTAATTCACGTGCTGCTTCTAATGCATTTACAAGTCCGCCCATATTTAAATTCCAAGCAAATAACGGATTTTTTTCTGCAGTTGCTGAAAGTAAAGCCGCTAAATGAATAATTGTATCTACTTCATTACGCTTTGCAATATCATGTAATTTTTGTCCATCCGTTACATCTAACGTTTCAAATGGACCAGACGTTACTACTTCACTGTCTGTTTCACGAATATCTGTTGCAATAACATTTGATGCGCCGTATACATCACGAAGTTTCATTACTAGTTCAGAACCAATTTGCCCTAAAGAACCGGTTACTAGAATTTTTTTCATTTTTCCCACTCCCCATTTGCAAGCTATTCAAAAGATGTCGTTACTTAAATGATACCCATTTCTTTCCCTACTTTTTCATACTTACGAATTGCTTCATCTAGCATTTCTTTCGTATGAGCTGCTGTAGGCATATTACGAACGCGTCCCATTCCTTTTGCTACGGTTGGGAATACGATAGATTTTGCGTAAACGCCTTCTTCATTTAGACGTTTACTAAATTCTTGTGTTAATACTTCATCACCAATAATACAAGGTGTAATTGGTGTTTCACTTTCTCCAATGTTAAAGCCAAGTTCTTTTAACCCTTGTTTTAAATAGCGACCATTTTCCCATAAACGATCGTGTAACTCTGTGCTTTCCATTAGAATTTCAATTGATCTCATACAAGCAGCTGCATCAGCTGGTGTTAAAGCTGTTGAGAATAAGAATGGACGTGAACGCACTTTTAACCAATCGATTAAGTTTTGTTTCCCAGCTACATATCCACCAATTACCCCAATTGCTTTTGATAATGTACCGATTTGGAAATCAACTTTATCAGAAAGGCCGAAATGTTTTACAGTACCTGCACCTTTGCCAAGTACACCTGAACCGTGTGCATCATCTACATATGTCATTAAATCCAGCTCTTCTGCAATTTCAACAATCTCTGGTAATTTTGCAATATCTCCATCCATTGAGAAAACACCGTCTGTAATAACCATTAATTTATTATAAAGACCTGATTCTTTTGCCTCGATTGCTTTTTTGCGTAAATCTTCCATATCAGAATGCTTATAAACGATGATTTTCGCTCTTGATAGACGACTACCATCAATAATAGATGCATGGTTTAATTCATCTGAAAGAATCGCATCATTTTTATCCATAACAGCTGAAATCGCTGCCATATTACAGTTAAATCCTGATTGATAAGCAATTGCTGCTTCTGTATGTTTAAACTTTGCAATTGTTTCCTCTAATTTAATATGCAAATCTAAAGTACCGTTAATTGTACGAACAGCTCCTGCTCCAACGCCGTACTTATGAATTGCACCAATTGCTGCTTCTTGTAAGCGATTATCAGTCGCTAATCCAAGATAGTTGTTTGAAGATAAGTTAATATATTCTTTTCCGCCAATTGTAATAATCGGTCCATTTGGACTTTCAAGCGGATCAATTACGTTATAAAGCCCCTTTGATTTTAAATCCTCTAAATTTTCTTCTAAAAAGTTTGCAAGTGTTTTACTAGACATCGTGAAGCCTCCCATCGTTCATGTAAGCGGATTATTATCTTAATAGTTCTAATAATCCCTCTACTAGCTTAACACGTTTTCAGAATTTATTATAGAAAAATAGTTTAAAGAAACCGCTTACATTTTTAGATTATATATGATTCATTACAAGAAATCTATCATTTACTTTTCATATTTGATAGAATTAAAAAAATATTTAGGAGGCTTTTAAAATGGTATTTACTGAATCTGATGTATATAATAACGAATCGTTTTTAGAGCAATATATGCAGCGAAGATATCGAGAAAATAGTTCAAACGAATCCCTTGAAAAACCAGCATTCTTTCAGCTCATTGGCAATGTAACAGGAAAACAAATCCTCGATTTAGGTTGTGGTGATGCTAAATTCGGCGAAGAATTATTAGAACATGGATGCCACTCTTACACTGGTATTGAAGGCTCCGAGCTTATGTATGAAAAAGCTAAAAAACAACTAGAAAATAAAAATGGCACCGTTCATTTTTTAAACCTCAAAGACTACACATACCCTCCTTCTACTTTTGATTTAGTAACATCTAGACTCGCCCTACATTATATTGAACACCTTGATATCATTTTTCAAAATGTGTTTCAAACTTTAAAAACAAACGGAACCTTCACCTTTAGCGTTCAACATCCCGTTATTACCTCTTCATTTGAAAGCTTGCAAACGAGTGGTAAAAGAACTAGTTGGCTCGTCGATGATTATTTCGAAACAGGAAAACGAGTTGAGCCATGGATTGATCAAGAAGTTATTAAATATCACCGGACTACGGAAGAATATTTTACATTATTACAACAAGCCGGATTTACGATTACAAGCTTAAAAGAAGCTACACCAAATCGAAACTGTTTTCAAGATGAAGAAGAATATGAACGACGTTTACGTATTCCCCTTTTTCTATTATTTTCTTGCCGAAAATAAAGTGAAACTTTAATCAGTGGGGGAGGTTCATCCCCCACTGATTATTAGCCCGCACCAATCGGGCTTTTACGGGCAGTTGATCCCCCAACCAGCTTCTTTGCTTTCGCTGGATTTTGAGATGGGGATCTTACTGCCCACAAATAGCGGGGTAAAAAAGACGATGAATCCTCATCGTCTTTTTTCGTTATCTCATCGCCTGAACAGCCTCTTTAAGTACACGTCTTCCTCTTCCATGCGGGATACAGAGCGGTGTCCCAAATAACGGATCAGCGCTTATTTGACACTCCATACGGAATACATCCCGAACTAACTTCTGGTCAATAACTTCTTCTGGTTTACCTTGCGCATATATTTGTTTATCTTGAATAGCTACAATGTTGTCTGCATAACGACATGCCAAATTTAAATCGTGCAATACCATAACAATCGTTCTTTGCTCTGTTTCATTTAATTCGAATAATAAATCTAACACTTCAATTTGGTGCGTCATATCTAAATATGTAGTCGGCTCATCAAGCAAAATAATATCTGTATCTTGTGCAAGGGTCATTGCAATCCAAGCACGTTGACGTTGTCCACCTGAAAGGGCATGAACATCACGCTCAGCAAATTCTGTCATACCCGTTGCAGCAAGCGCTTTTTGTACCATTTCCTCATCTTTTTCGGACCATTGCTTCAGCCATGTTTGATATGGATAACGTCCTTGCTTTACAAGTTGCAATACCGTAAGTCCTTCCGGTGCTTGTGGCCCTTGCGGTAAAATCGCCATTTGACGAGCGATTTGCTTCGTTTGCATACTTTGAATTGCTTGATTATCTAACAAAATGTCACCGGTTGTTGGCTTTAATAATCTAGCTAGTGAACGTAATAAAGTTGATTTCCCACAACCGTTAGAACCGATGAAGATTGTAATTTCCCCTTTTGGAATTTCTAAATTCAGCTCATCAATAATAATCGTTTCACCATACGACAGCGTCAAGCGTTTCGTCTCCAATGCTTTTTGCATATTCATCTCCCTTTATGAATTCCGACTTTTATAAAGTAAATAAATAAAATAAGGTGCACCAATTGCTGATGTAAATACCCCTGCTGGAATTTCAAGTGGTGTGAAAACTGTACGCCCAATTAAATCTGCAGCGAGTACTAGAATTGCACCGATAATCGCCGCAACTGGGAGCAATGCACCGTAGAAAGAGCCAACTAATCTTCGCGAAATATGAGGTGCCATTAAACCAACAAATCCAATTCCTCCTGCAAAGGCAACTGCCCCGCCAATTAAAGCTGTACTAAGTAACAACATAAATACACGCGACTTCGTTAAAGGAACACCAAGTCCCACTGCTATATCATCCCCTAGCTCTTGTGCATTTAAATGTCTAGCCGCTATAAATGATATTACCGTTAAAATAAGAACCCACGGCGCAAGTATCATAACGTTTTGCCACGAAGAGCCATAAACAGTACCTGTGATCCATACATTCGCTTGACTTGCTTGATAAATTGGTGCTAACAACATAAATAAAGTTGTTGCTGCTTTCGTTAATGCCCAAAATCCAACACCAATTAAAACAAGACTAATCGGTGATAATCCATCATTTTTCCAGGCAAATAAATATACAAAAAACGCTACAATTGTTGCCCCAGCAAAAGCTGCTAGCGGCATATAATGAATGCTTACTGTTAACGCATTGTTTTTATCACTAAATATAGCTAAAAAGAGTACAACTGCAACACTTGCCCCGCCCGTAATTCCGATGATATCAGGAGAAGCAAGTGGGTTTCGAACGAGCCCTTGTAAAATACAGCCCGCTACCGCAAGCGCAATTCCTACGAGGATAGCAATTAAAATACGCGGCATACGAAATTTATTTACAACCATATTTGACATCGCATCACCATTTCCGGTAATCGCTTGCCATACGTCATAAGGAGCAATTTTCATATCCCCCATACCTGCACTCGCAAAAAATAATCCTATTAAAACAACTAGTAAACTCAATAAGACGAGACAAGCTCGTTTATACATTAAAAACGAGAGCTCGCCTTTTCCAATACGAAACGGAATATACTTCTTCATTTGCTAAGCCCTCTCTTACGTGCAATATAAATAAAGAATGGGGCCCCGATAAATGCTGTCATAACCCCTACTGGTACTTCTTGTGGCATAATGACATATCTTGCTGCTATATCAGCCAAGATTAATAGTATTGCACCTAACAATCCGCTATAGGGTACTCTCCATCTGTGATCTACCCCAACAAGAGCTCTTGCGAAATGAGGAGTAACGATGCCAATAAATCCAATTGGACCAGCAACCGCAACTGAACCACCAGACAACAGTACAATAATAAGTAACACGAATGATTTCATTAAAATCGTTCGTTGTCCGAGCCCCTTTGCGACATCTTCCCCCATCATTAATGTATTTACTTTCCCTGCCATCATAAAAGATGCAATCCAGCCTATTAATAAATACGGGAATACTGATTGTAAAATCTCTAACTTTCTTCCTTGCACAGATCCGGCAAGCCAAAATAACACTTCTTCAAATGCTTTTTCATTTAATACAAGTAACCCTTGTGTTAATGATGAAAATAAAGCGCTTATCGCTACACCTGCTAATGTTAACTTAAGAGGCGTTGTCCCTTCTTTTCCTAAAGAACTAGAGGCAAATACAAGTACTGCTGCAACTGCCGCTCCTAAAAAGGCAATCCATGTGAAAGCTGATAATGATGTCACGGAAAAGAGTACAATTGCTACAACTATAAAGAACGCAGCGCCTGAATTTAATCCAATAAAATCTGGAGAAGCAAGCGGATTCTTTGTTAAAGTTTGCATTAAACAACCCGCAATGGCTAAACTAGCACCAACACTTGCTGCAATTAACGCCCTTGGTAGACGCACATTTTGAATAATAATATGCTCATTTGAACCATTAAAATGGAAAAAAGCATCTAAAGCTAATTTCCAGCTCGTATTTGTATATCCGAAAATAATACTTCCCCAAATACAAATAACGACTGCAACGATTCCAACAAATAATCCAATCCATTTTGCTTGATTTGTTTTTAATAACATGCAGCGTTTCCCCTTCAATGTATAATGATACGTTGTAAGTGTATTTCAACTTAATTCTCATTGTCAACGATAATGAGAACTATTTTCAGTAATATATATTGACAATCAAAAGATAAAGGCTTAATATCATGCTTGCTATTGAAAAATATTCTCAACATGTAGGGGGTACATAATGAATTTCATGCAAAAGAAATCGTTTACAGTATTTGTATTTCTACTAGCTTTTTCACTTCTTTTAAGTGCTTGTGGAAAATCAAATAACAAAGAAGAATCAACAAAAGAAGATAATAAAAAAGAAATGATTACCGTTGAACACGCAATGGGTAAAACAGAAGTTCCTGCTAATCCAAAACGTGTAGTTATTTTAACGAATGAAGGAACTGAAGCTTTACTTGAATTAGGTGTGAAACCCGTTGGTGCTGTAAAGTCTTGGACTGGTGATCCGTGGTATCCACATATTAAGGATAAAATGAAAGATGTAAAAGTTGTTGGCGACGAAGGACAAGTTAACGTTGAAACGATTGCTTCTTTAAAACCAGACTTAATTATCGGTAACAAAATGCGTCACGAAAAAGTGTACGAGCAACTAAAAGCAATCGCACCTACTGTGTTCTCTGAAACATTACGCGGTGAATGGAAAGATAACTTCACATTTTATGCAAAGGCTTTAAATAAAGAAAAAGAAGGTCAAAAAGTTTTAGCTGATTACGAAAAACGTATGAAAGATTTGAAAAGCCAACTTGGCGATAAAGTAAATCAAGAAATTTCTATGGTACGTTTTATGCCTGGTGATGTTCGTATTTATCATGGCGATACATTCTCTGGTGTTATTTTAAAAGAACTTGGATTTAAACGTCCTGGAGATCAAAACAAAGATGATTTCGCAGAACGTAACGTATCTAAAGAGCGTATTTCGGCAATGGATGGCGATGTATTATTCTACTTCACATTCGATAAAGGCAATGAGAAAAAAGGTTCTGAACTAGAAAAAGAATATATAAACGACCCTCTCTTTAAAAACTTAAATGCAGTAAAGAACGGAAAAGCATACAAAGTTGACGACGTTATTTGGAATACAGCTGGCGGTGTAATGGCTGCTAACTTACTACTAGACGACATTGAAAAACGCTTTGTTAAATAATTTCATTCTAACCAGCTCCCTCTTTTATGGAGCTGGTTTTTTCATTTCACTGAAGTGTCACATTATTTCATTTTGTATTTTTATTCCCGATATGTTATATTATAAAAGTAAATATAGTTTATTTTCTCTATATCAGAATAAATATTCTAGTCTAAATTTTCTGATTTATCACTATTTTACTTTCTTTTAGAATTCAATTACTACATTTGAAAACGCTTATTATCTTGTTTTCAGGGAAAAATACAATAACGGTTGAAGAAAAATAGATTTTTTAGAAATTTTCTTGCTATTTCCATATAATTCTATTGACTTCTAAATATTTTGTGAATTAAAATAATTACATAAATATCCGTTATACAGGATTAGGGGGAAACAAACATGGATGCAGCTTTAAAATTAGACAAAGCTGGAGAGCAACAATCACCAAAAAAACATCCACCAGGATTATATTTGTTGTTCTTTACAGAGGCATGGGAAAGATTTAGTTATTACGGAATGCGTGGCTTATTAGTTCTTTATTTAACAACGAGCTTAGTAAGTGGCGGTTTAGGCTTTGATAAAGCAGTTGCTGTACAGATTTACGGTATTTTCACAATGTTAGTATACTTCACACCTATTATTGGTGGTTGGCTAACTGACCATTTCATTACGAAACGACACGCCATTACCATCGGCGGTATCATTATGGCACTTGGTAACTTCGTACTATTTTCAATGAACACGAAAACTGGACTATTTTTAGGATTAGGATTATTAGTTATCGGTAACGGATTCTTCAAACCAAATATTTCGACTTTATTAGGTCAATTATATAGCGAAAACGATTCTCGTCGTGATAGTGCCTTCACTATCTTCTATATGGGAATTAACTTAGGAGCTCTTATCGCTCCATTCATTTGCGGTTATTTCACAGATTATAGATACGGTTTCTTAACAGCTTGTATCGGTATGATCATTGGACAGATTGCATTTAACTTATTAGCACCTCGTTACTTAGGATCAGCTGGAACAACTGTTGTCGGTAAAAAATCTAAAGAACAAAATGCAAAACCTATTGAGAAAAAACCTTTAACAACACAAGAGAAAAAGCGTACAACTGCAATTTTAATTTTAACTTGTTTCGTTGTATTCTTCTGGGCAGGATTTGAACAAGCTGGTAGTTCTTTAACACTTTACACAGATAAGTTCGTGGATCGTACAATTGGTGGATTTACAATTCCAACACCTTGGTTCCAATCTGTAAACCCACTATTCATTATCTTACTAGCATTACCAGTTTCTGCATTATGGATTAAACTTTCAAAAACAAAAAATGGTGATTTAAAAATCCCTACAAAAATGGCTTTTGGTATGATTTTACTAGGAATCGGGTACTTAGTTTTAACTTTAGCTGTTCTAAAAACTGGTAGCGATGAAGGTAACATTACAATGAAAGCAAACTTACTATTCATTGTATTCACTTACATGTTCCACACAATCGGTGAATTATTCTTATCACCAATCGGATTATCTATGGTAAGTGCAATCGCACCTCTTAAATTAGCATCTTTATTAATGGGTGTATGGTTAGCTGGTACTGGCTTTGCAAACTTATTAGCAGGACAATTAGCTGCTTTCACTCAATCTTTAGGATATTTAGAAGTATTCGCAAGCATCGGTGTTATCGTAATCGTGCTAGGATTAGTACTTCTTATGTTCTCTAAGAAAATTGCACATATGATGTAATAGAAAAGACGCTTCTACAATTAGAAGCGTCTTTTCTATTACATCTCTTCTAAAGCCGTCACATCCACGTGAACGCTCTCTCCTGGGTTGGATACGTCATACACTTGAGCACTACCCTTCTGCTCATCACAGCTCTCAATCCATACGGGGACTCCCTCGTATGTAACATCAATTCTACTTGAAGAAGATAATATCTGTTTCACACGTTTTACATCCATTATATTATTCCTCCTTTGGCTTACAACACTCCTTTCTATCTTTTCATATCCCTTCAGAATATATTCCGTCAATTTAGCACTTCAACCGATAGTTTGTTTCTTTCTAACACGCTAATATATACGCTCTCAAATCTTCCTATTATTAGATCCTTTCCAAATAAAAAAAGACGTATATTTCACACGTCTTCTTTCCATAATATTCAAAAATTAAGAAAATAATGTTTTTACTACTTCACTTACTTTATCGTTATGAATTTGATAGTACACTTCTAACCCGCGTCTCTCAAAGCGTACTACTTTATTTTGTTTTAATTTCGTTAAATGCTGCGAAACAGTTGATTGCGGAATTTCTAATACCTCTTGTAATTGTGTTACATTACATGTTCCACGCTGCATCAGTTCCATTACTAAACGTAGACGAAGTGGATGAGCTAATGCTCTTAACATCTGTACGTCTTCTTCTGAAATACGACAGTCAAATTGGTTTTGGTTCATAAAATTCCCCTCATTTTCATTTTTTATTTTCTCTTTATTTATTTATATATCTGTTCTTATATTTCCTGTTACGACATAACTTTATCAACCTATAATGCTGAGAAAATTTTCCGACTTTTATCAGCACACAGTTCAAGAAAAAATCCCACCTGATTTTGAATATTATACTATATGATACAATAAAAAAGCAAAACAAAGGGCTAGCAATACTTTGCTTACAAACGTTGTTTTATCAGGCTTTTTGTTATATTTTCACCTTACTGAAATGTACAGTAATGATATTGTAAAATATCGTCCATAATTGATAACCTATCGTAAAGTAATTTGACCATATTTAACCACTTTGTTACGATAAAAAGGAAATTTAAGTAAGGAGGATGATGTAATATTAAAAAATGGTTTATTATTGCGTTAATTAGCATTGCGGTTGGCTGGACTATTATCGATCACTTCCTATTAGACAACAAAGAAGATATAGCTTCAAAATCAAACACCCCCATTGGAACTGAAGTTGGCAATGTTGCCCGCAATTTCCTTCTGGAAACAACCACTGGTCAAGAAGTTCGTCTTACAGACTATAAAGGAAAAAAAGTAATATTGAATTTTTGGGCAAGCTGGTGTGGTCCATGCAAAATAGAAATGCCTGATATGGAAAAGTTTTATCACGATACTAAAGATATGGGGATTGAAATTGTCGCTATAAATGCGACAGCTACTGAAAAAGACCCGAACAATGTAAAACAATTTCTTGAAGAAAACAAATATACCTTCCCCGTCCTATTAGATCAGAAAGGCCAGGCAAGTGCCGCATATCAAATTATCAGTATTCCAACATCTTTTGTCATCGATACAAACGGTGTCATTCAATATAAGCATGTAGGACCAATGACATATGAAAAAATGAAAGAATATGTAAATAATTTATAGAAGCGTAATCAAATCAATTTGATTACGCTTTTTGTCTACTTTATGAACAAAATGCTACTTTTAATACTATTATGGAATAATTATACTTTTTCACGTTGACAATAGTGTTGAAGGAGAATATACTAAGCATGTAAGTTGATTGTGAATAGTTTCACAAATAATGTGAATTTCTTCACATATAATAGATAGGAGTTGTCATTATTATGAGTACTTGGACACAAATTTATGACCCATTAAACAATATTTGGTTATCTGCACTAATCGCAGCACTCCCAATTTTTTGCTTCATTATTTGTTTAGTGGGATTCAAAATGAAGGGTTACATGGCTGGGCTTTATAGTGTGATCGTCGCTATTATTCTTGCTATATTTGTTTATAAAATGCCCGCAACTGTAGCTGTAGCATCTGCCGGATTCGGTGTTTTATCTGGATTTTATCCAATTTGTACTATCGTTATCGCAGCTATCTTCCTTTACAAATTAACTGTTAAAACAGAACAATTCAATGTCATTCGTGATAGCATTTCAAGTATTACAAATGATCAGCGTTTACAAGTATTATTAATCGCTTATTCTTTCGGTGCTTTCTTAGAAGGCGCAGCTGGTTTCGGTGTTCCAGTTGCTATTACAGCTGCATTACTTGTAGGTATGGGCTTTAATCCATTAAAAGCAGCAGGTATTTGCTTAGTAGCTAATATCGCTGGTGGTGCTATGGGTGCTATGGGTATTCCAGTTACAGTACCTGCACAATTAACTGGGCTAGATGCATTAACTGTCGGTCGTCAAGCTGTTTACATTTTGCCATTCATTAGCATTGTTTTACCGTTCTTACTTGTTTCAATGGTAGATGGATTTAAAGGCATTAAAGAAACTTGGCAAGGTATTCTTGTAAGTGGTGTTTCTTTCGCAATTACTCAGTTCCTTGTGACTTACTTCTTAGGCGCTGAACTTACTAATATTTTCGCAGCAGTCGTAAGTATGGTCGCTCTTACATTATTCTTACGTGTTTGGCAACCAAAATCTTCTGCTAAAGAAGAAAAACAAGAAGAAAAAGAATCTCATACATTCAATCAAATTTTATATGCTTGGTCCCCATTCGTATTCTTAACTGCATTTGTAACAATCTTTAATTTAAAACCAATTAAAGCTTTATTTGCTCCGGATGGTCCATTGGCAAACTTAGTATTTAACATTCAATTCCCTGGTCTTCATAATGCGGTTATGAAAACTGCACCAATTACAAAGGCTGATACACCTTTCGCAGCGATTTTCAAACTAGATGTATTCTCTTCTACAACTACTGCGATTGTATTAGCAATCATCGTTTCACTTATCGTCTACCGTGTAAACGGCAAAATGATTAAAGAATTAATGATCGAAACAATAAAAGAACTAAAAGTTCCAGTATATACAATTTGTAGCGTTATCGCTTTAGCTTACGTAGAAAACTACTCTGGTATGTCATCTACACTTGGACTTGCATTCTCTTCTACAGGAAATGCATTCCCAGTTCTTTCTCCAATCTTAGGATGGATTGGCGTATTCATTACAGGTTCAGTCGTATCAAGTGGTTCATTATTCGCACCACTTCAAGCAGTAACTGCCGATCAGTTAAACATCGTACCATCTACTCTCGTTTCATTAAACGTAGTTGGTGGTACAATCGCAAAAATGGTTTCACCACAATCTGTAGCAGTTGCTTGTGCAGCAGTTGGACTAGTTGGTCAAGAATCTGCTCTATTTAAAATAGTAATGAAATATAGTTTAATCTTCTTAGCTATTATTAGCTTACTTCAACTTAACTCTGTATTTAATATCTTCTAAAAAAAGCACCGATCCAAATGGATCGGTGCTTTTTACATTACATTTTTTTATCCCGCATTAACGGGCAGTAAAACTCCCACCCCAAAATTCGGCGAATGCGAGGGAGTTAGGTGGGAGATCAACTGCCCGTAAAAGCCCGATTGGTTCAACTAATAATCAGTGGGGGATTCCCCCCCCACTGATTAAAGTTTCACTTTATCCTTTAATAAAGAAGCACCAGCAATTTCAGGATGCGTCATTTCGTATGGATCCAAAATAATATCAAGCTCTTCTGCTGTAAGTACACCATGTTCTAAACATAGCTCCCTAACAGATTTTCCTGTCGTAATTGCTTCACGTGCAATGCGAGAAGCTGCTTCATAACCAATATGAGGATTCACTGCCGTAATAACTCCAACACTTTTTTCAACATATTGCTTAAGCAACTCTTCATTCGCTGTAATTCCCTTTATACAGTATTCACGGAATACACGGAAACCGTTATTCATAATACTGATGGATTGAATTAAATTAAATACTAATACCGGTTCCATTACATTTAACTCTAATTGTCCAGCTTCTGACGCTAAGCAAATTGTATGGTCATTTCCAATTACTTGGAAAGCAACTTGGTTAATCACTTCTGCCATAACTGGATTTACTTTCCCCGGCATAATAGATGAACCTGGTTGACGAGCTGGTAATTGAATTTCCGCCAACCCAACACGTGGACCAGACGCCATAATACGAAGGTCATTTGCAATTTTAGACATATTCATCATACATACTTTTAGTGCTGCAGATACTTCTGTATATGCATCTGTGTTTTGCGTCGCATCAACTAAGTGCTCTGCACCAACAAGAGGGAAACCACTAAAAGTTCGTAAATGCTTCACAACTTGTTCTATATAAGTAGGGTTTGCATTTAATCCCGTACCGACAGCTGTCGCACCCATATTAACTTCGTATAAATGTTGACGAGACTGTTTAATTCTTTTTATATCACGCTCTAGCACTCTGCTATATGCTTCAAATTCTTGCCCAAGGCGAATTGGAACTGCATCTTGCAAATGCGTACGCCCCATTTTAATAACGTGATCAAACTCTTTTGCTTTATCATGAAAAGCAGAGTGAAGTTCTTCCATTGTAACAAGAAGTTCTTCCAGCATCATAAGAGTTGCTATATGAATCCCAGTTGGAAACGCATCATTTGTTGATTGGGCCATGTTCACATGAGTGTTTGGGCTAATTTTCGCATATTCACCTTTTTCGTATCCCATACGTTCTAGCGCTCTATTTGCAATTACTTCATTAGTATTCATATTAATTGAAGTACCTGCTCCGCCTTGAATCGGGTCTACGATAAATTGATCATGGAACTTTCCATCAACAATCTCTTGTGCCGCTTCTGCAATTTCTTGTCCGATATCTTTAGCTAAGTAACCTGTATCTATATTCGCAAGCGCTGCCGCTTTTTTTACAATTGCCATTGCCGTAATGAGTGACGGATGAATGCGGTATCCTGTAATAGGAAAGTTTTCTACGGCACGTAATGTTTGTACACCATAATAAGCTACACTCGGTACTTCCTTTTCACCTAAAAAATCTTTTTCTATACGTATATCCTTCGTTGCTATCATTTTTCATCACCTATACTTTTCATTCTAAATCCTTATCTAAAGAATTCGCCCTATAAAATACGAGTATCATTAAATGAATTCTTCAGTATCCACTTTCACTATATAGCACCTTTTTTGAAAGCGCAAACATTTATTTTTCTATATATACTTTTTATTAAAGTTTATATAATAGAAAATCCATTCATTCTTCTACTTTCTTTATTTCAACTCGCTTAATTTGATGCATATCCTTTTCAAGAACTTTAAAAGAAAAGCCGTGTTTTTCAATAATATCTCCTTCAGCAACGATTTGCTTTTGTACCATAATCCAGCCACCAATTGTATCTACATCATCAGCGATTAAGTGTATGCCAAATAAATCATTTACTTCACTAATAAGCACTTTTCCCTCTACGATTTTACACCCTTCACTTATATGTTCTATAGGTGGATGCTCATCTTCATCGTATTCATCTCGGATTTCTCCAACAATTTCTTCTAAAATATCTTCTAGTGTAACGATCCCCGCTGTACCACCATATTCATCATATAATACAGCTAATGGAATTCGTTTTCTTTGCATTTGTAATAGCAAATCATGAATAGGTATATTTTCTAACACTTCAATAACTGGCCTTGTATATGGCGTAATCGAGCACCCCTCTTCTCGGTTACCATCCATATAACGAATAAATAAATCCTTTACATTAACCATCCCAATAATTTCATCTTTATCTTCACCAAATACGGGATATCTCGTGTACTTTTCTTGTGCGATTATTTTAATATGTGTTTCAAATGGTTCGTCCTCATATAAACCTACAACTTCCGTACGAGGTACCATAATTTCCTTTGCGACTCTATTATCGAATTCAAAAATATTATTTACATATTTAAATTCCCTTTGATTAATCTCTCCACTCTCATAACTCTCAGATAAGATTAATCGTAATTCTTCCTCCGAATGAGCTACTTCATGTTCAGAAGCCGGATGTAATCCGAATAACCCTGTTACAAGCCTTGCAGAACCATTTAAAGCCCAAATAAACGGATACATTACTCGGTAAAAGTAAATAATTGGCTTCGATAATAATAAGCTAACTTGCTCTGCCCTTTGTATAGCGAGCGTCTTCGGAGCAAGTTCACCAATGACAACATGTAAAAACGTAATAACTGCAAAGGCAATAATAAATGAAACTGTACTTGCAATTGCAGGAGATAGGTGTAGTTTTAAAAACAACGGCTCGAGTATATGTTTTATAGTGGGCTCTCCTAACCACCCAAGCCCTAAAGCAGTAATTGTAATACCTAACTGACATGCTGATAAATACTCATCTAAATTCGAAGTTACTTTTTTAGCTGCCAATGCTCCTCTTCGTTTTTCACTAACGAGTTGATCAATACGACTGCTACGCACCTTAATAATTGCAAACTCAACAGCCACAAAAAATGCTGTTAACGCAATAAGGATGGCTACCATCAGTAATTTTAAAATATCCACATATGTCCTTTAGCTTTCTTAGCTAAAGTTACACCTCCTTTACAAAAGAAGTTTCACTTTAGTTTCTTCATTTATTTGAAAGCAACCCTATATAAAATTCACCAATTTCAAGCCTCATACAATTCTAAAGGCAAGCCATCAGGATCTTGGAAAAAGACAAATTTTTTATCCGTAATTTCATCCATACGTATCGCTTCAGTCTCCACACCGCATTGTTTTAAATGGTTTACAGCTTCTTCTATATTTGTAACAGCAAATGCTAAATGTCTAAGTCCAGCTGCTTCTGGAAAACTTGGGCGCTCAGGTGGACTAGGAAATGAAAATAATTCAATTTGATACTCTTCCCCTACACATAAATCTAACTTATAAGAATCTCGTTCTTTTCTATATACTTCATTTATCGCTTTAAAACCTAATATCCGAGTATAAAAATCCTTTGACAGTTCATAATTCGAACAAATAATTGCAACATGGTGCACTCTACATATATTCATGCTCTCTCTATTCCTTTCTTTACCAAAGATGCATATTCTCCCTTGAAATGAAAAACATATATAGCAGAATATCTCTTTTAGGGGGCTTACTATGAAATTTATTACTTTTTTCGTGGGACTTATCGTTGTTTTCTTCCTTGCTTATATTGCTAGCAACAATAAGAAACATATTAAATTTAAACCAATTTTTATCATGCTTATTATACAATTAATTTTAACCTATTTATTATTAAATACAGAAATTGGTCTCATACTTATTACGGTAATTTCTAGCCTGTTTACGAGGCTACTTGAGTATGCTGCCAGTGGTATAAACTTTGTATTTGGCGGTCTTGCAAATAAAGGGGAAATGCCATTTTTCCTTAACGTATTATTACCGATTGTCTTTATCTCCGTCTTAATTGGTATATTACAACATTTCAAAATACTACCATTCTTTATTCGTTGGATTGGTTTCTTTCTTAGTAAAATAAACGGTCTTGGGAAATTAGAATCTTACAACGCCATCGCTTCCGCTATTGTCGGCCAATCAGAAGTTTTTATTACGGTTAAAAAACAATTAGCCCAAATTCCAAAACATCGACTATATACACTTTGCGCCTCTGCTATGTCAACAGTATCTATGTCCATTGTCGGTGCCTATATGACAATGATTGAACCAAAATATGTAGTAACCGCACTCGTTCTCAATTTATTTAGTGGTTTTATTATCGTACTCATTATTAACCCTTACGACGTTAACGATGATGAAGACATTTTGGTAATAAAAGGGGAAAAACAAAGTTTCTTTGAAATGCTTGGAGAATACATTCTTGATGGTTTTCGTGTAGCAATTGTCGTCGGTGCTATGCTCATTGGATTCGTCGCATTAATGAGTTGCATTAATGACCTATTCCTCATTATATTCGGCATTACTTTCCAACAATTAATAGGCTATGTATTCGCCCCTATTGCATTTCTTATCGGCGTACCAAGTTCTGAAATTGTCACAGCGGGTAGCATTATGGCAACAAAGCTTGTAACAAATGAATTTGTAGCAATGATGGATCTTAGTAAAATTTCCAGCACTCTCTCTATCCGTACAGTTGGTATTATTTCTGTCTTCCTCGTTTCTTTTGCCAACTTTTCTTCCATTGGAATTATTTCCGGTGCGGTAAAAGGGTTAAACGAAGAACAAGGAAATGTTGTTGCCCGCTTCGGCCTAAAATTACTATACGGCGCTACTCTTGTTAGTATTTTATCTGCGATTATTGTAAGTATTATGCTTTAATTAGGTAAAATTTTATCATTTTCTTATCCCTGTCTTTTGTATACAATAACGAATAGATGTCTTATAAATAATCAATACATCTATTTTTTATACATGTACAATACCTTTTATTTAGCGTAAAATATTTTTTATGTGTTTTAATACGCTTCTAGATGTATACACTTTGATTGTTTTAAAGGAGAAAAAATGATGAAATCCGACATTAACAACGAAACTCGAGCCAAAAAAGGACGCTCAAAGAAAAAGCGCCTACTTTGGTTCATTCTTATTCCCTTACTTATTGTAGCAATGGGAGCAGGAGGCTATTCCTTCCATATATACAGTAAAGCAAAATCCGTCTTAAGCAACGCTTATTCTGAACTCGGCCGAGGAGATAAATCCAGCAAACGTGAAAAAGCTGTTAAACCTATGACTGATAATATTTCTGTCCTGATCATGGGTGTTGATGAAAGTGATATCAGGGAAAAAGGTTACGGAAAAGCGACTCGTACAGATGCATTACTACTTGCAACAATTAATAAAAATGATAAATCTGTTAAACTAGTCAGCATTCCACGTGATTCACGCGTCTTCATTAAATCACGTGATAAATATGATAAAATTACACATGCACATGTATTTGGTGGTGTAGATAGCACAATTGATACAGTAGAAAAATTTTTAGATGTACCAGTTGATTACTATGTAAAATTTAATTTCAAATCCTTTATCAAGATTGTTGATTCTCTAGGTGGTATAACTGTCGACGTTCCAGTTGAGTTCACAGAACAAAATAGTAGCGACGAAGCAGATGCAATTCACCTAAAAAAAGGGCGTCAACATTTAAATGGAGAAGAAGCACTTGCACTAGCTAGAACGCGTCATATTGATAGTGATTATATGCGTGGTCAACGACAACAACTTGTTTTAGAGGCTATTGCTGAAAAAGCCCTATCTCTCAATTCCATTAATAAAATCGGAAGCCTATTAGATGCTGTCGATACAGACTTAAAAACAAATTTAACTTTTGATGATATGATGACTATTGCAAAAAATTCAATGGATTCAAATTTAAAAATGGATAAATTGCAAGTGGAAGGTACTGATAAATATATAGGTGGTATTTATTATTACGTTCCAAACGAAAAGAGTGTTAATGATATATCGACAACACTTCAAGAACATCTCGGTGTTACGAATAAAAATGAGCATAAAAAATTATAATAAAAAGGCTGCTAGATTTTTCTAAGCAGCCTTTTTATTATAATTTTCAACATATTTCTCATGCATATTGTGACAAAAAGAGACAATTATTACAGCAGTGTAACATTTTTTATGAAAACATTACACACGTAGTGAAAATAATAGTATACTAGGACGTACATAATGTTATTTTCATCATTTTTATACAAAAAATGTAATACATATATTTATACAAATTTTTCTGGGGGGAAATAAATGAAGCTAAGTAAAATACTGATTGGTTCCGCTATTGCTGGTGGCATATTACTTTGTGTTGGTGGTATTGGTGGATATCAATATGTATCCAAATTAAATAATCAACTAAATACAACTGCACTACCAAACACTACATTTGAAGGTATTTCTCTTGATGGAAAAAATAAAGCAGATATTCAAGCCCTTGTTAATCAAAAGGTGAATGAATTAAATCAAAAACCTCTTAACTACGTATTCCAAAATGATAAGCAAAATTACACGTGGAAAGATTTAGGAGTAGATTATAAAGAGAAGGATATTGTCGACAATATCTTTAAAGAACAAGAAGGGAACGTAATGAATCGTTACAACATGCGTAAGCAAGCTGAAAACGGTGAAGTAAAACGTGACTATAAATTAACACCACAATTAAATACAACAACTTATGAAACCTTTATAAAGGATAAATATAATGAAACATTAAAAAATCCTGTCAACGCCGAATTAAGTGTTGAAGGCTCTACAGTAAATATTAGCCAAAGTCAAAATGGAGAAAAAATTGATAAAGGAAAATTAGCCGATTTAACAAGCGCAGCTATTACTTCTGGCACACCCGATGTTGTATTACCAGTTACACTAATAAAACCTGAACGTTCTACAGAAGATATACAACAAATGGGGATTAAAGAAGTGATTGCTGAATATTCTACCCCAATGGCTGGCCGTAATGGAAATCAATCCTATAACGTAAATAAGTCAGCTAATACGTTAAGTGGAGTTATTGTAGCACCTGATGAAACGTTTAGTTTTAATGGCCGTGTTGGCGTAACTGATGCTGCACATGGTTATAAATCCGCAGCAGTATATTCACAAGGTAAAGTTATACAAAGTGCAGGCGGAGGCGTTTGCCAAGTAAGTAGTACTTTATACAGCGCAGCTTTAAGGGCAGATTTAGGAATTGTTTCTCGAAGCAATCATTCTATGCCCGTAAATTATTTACCACTTGGGCAGGATGCAGCAGTGGCAGATTATGGTCCGGATTTAAAATTTAAAAACAATACAGGTAAGCATATTTACATTCAAGCATTTTCAAATGGCGGTAGTATTACTACACGTATTTTCGGTACAAATACTGGTAAAAACGTTGAAGTTTCTTCTCAAGTAATTAGTAATACTGGTGATAAAATAACAGCGGTTACGTATAAAAAAGTAACACAAAACGGTGAAGTACTCTCAAACGGACAAATTTCAAAAAGCGTATATAAAAGTGCCCCAAAACAATGAGATAATATCAAACGGACAAATTTCAAAAAGCGTATACAAAAAGGCGTGATCTACTCACGCCTTTTTCTTTTGCAATAATAGTAAAAAAATTTCCAGATGATCTTTCGTTTCTTCTAAAGACCACACACGATTGCCTTGCTTCGCAGCTAATACGCACGCTTCTTCCCACGCATTCTTTTTCTTCATATTTACTAATTCATCGCGTAATTTCAAAACAATCTCTTCGTCCTCTTGCTCTATAAACTCTTCCATTACGCTTACTATTTCATCCTCATGAATACTTAACGTACAGTACGATTTAAGAAAGTATTGTAATGTTGGATACATATATACTCCCCCCTTTATTTATCTGATGGATAAGAAGTAATAATCTTAAATCCTAGATTTCCTGATTTATCTCTCGCTAAAACAGTAACAGTCTTTACTAGTTTGTCTTTTACATTCATATTTTTCTTTATTACTGTTTTTCCAACTGGGAATGAATGAGTTGTATTCAATACAAGACGAGTCTCTTTAGAGTTTTTCAACCAATCCTGAATTTCTTTATCATGTTGTTTTAAACTATCTTTCACAGCCTTTGTCGCTGTTTCCTTATCATAGTATGTACTTGCCGCTGAAACTTTATCTGTCTTCAAACGATTCTTCAAATCCTCTTCTGATTTGCCTACATGCCTTTCAATCGTATGACCATTTTTAGGTGGCCCTTCCATTTCATCTAAAATATTATCACTAATTTTTTCTACTGATGTAGAATGATCCTCTTTTGGTTTTTCTGTTTTTTGTTCTTTTCCTGCACATCCACTTAAAATCAGCATTAGTGCCAATAAACTACTCAAGAAAAGACTACTTAATCGTTTCATCGTATCACCTCTTCCATGATTATTATCGTAACTCCACTAAAAGTCAATTTCACAAAGAAAAAATGTATACAGTTTTAAAATCCTCATTCATTTTGCTATATTTTCCACCCCCCTTTCATCAAATCACTGTTTTTTGCCCTTTTTAAAATATACCCCCATGTTTTTATAATTATTTCCCGGATGAAAACACCAATCGAAACACTCCATAAACCCTTTAAACACAGGATTTATGGAGTGTTTTTTAAACAAACTAAATATACCCATGCTTTCATATACCCAATACCTATATAAGGTATAAAATCCCCTTTCTATCAACTGTTTTCTACATTATGTAAATTTGCACTTGCCTATACAATGTAAATATGGTGTAATGCAAAAAAAGATAAAGGATTTTATAAAATGGCTGAAACAATTCAAAACTTCTTAACAGACTATTATTCAATCGCAATTCCACTTAGTATATTAATCAACATCATCATCAGTCTTTTAGGTTTTATCCCTAGTATTTTTTTGACCGCTATTAATATACAACTCTTCGGTGTAACAAATGGTACAATCATTTCGATCGCAGGTGAGGCATTGGGGGCTATTATCTCGTTTTATATTTATCGTATAGGCCTTCAAAGGTTCACTCACGATAAAGTAAATAAGTATCCAAAGGTAGAACGCCTTCTTTACGTAGAAGGCAGAGAGGCATTTCTACTCGTCCTATCTTTTCGTTTTATTCCTTTCATTCCGTCCAGTATCGTTACTTTATTTGCAGCTCTAGGCAAAATGTCATTACTCTCTTTCAGTATTGCTAGCACAATAGGGAAAATACCGGCCTTATTGATCGAAGTATATTCTGCATATCATGTCATAAACGGAACAAATGAAGCGAAATGGATTATTACAATCGCAGGTTGTGTTGGATTATTTTATTTGTGGAAAAAATGGAGAAAAAAATAAAGAAGGAGCATAGGCTCCTTCTTTATTTTTGAAGTATTTTATTAATAACTATCCCTTAAAGCCTTAGTTTACACCAACAGCACTAAATGATTGCTTAACTGCTGCTACTTCTGCAGAGCTAGCACCATATAAATCAGCTGCAGCTTGTACTGCACCAGCACGAGCTTGACTAAACGTAGTAGATTGCGTGAAATACTGTGTATTTGCACGGTAGTAAATCGCACCTAATTTATCTTTACCGATACCAGCTACAGTCACACCAGAATGCGTACCACCATTTGCTAATAGATAAGCTTGTTTGTTAATAATACCACTGTTTGTATGAACGCCACCGTTATCACTTGAACCAGTGTAACGCTTAGAATAATGATCTGGATCACCATACTTCGCAGGATCACTCATAGAACGAAGTGCATCTCCTGCTTGTCCAGGTGTATAAATATCTTCACCAATCTCCCAATCTGGGTTACGGTTATCATAGAATTCTACTAAAGTACCAAAGATATCAGAAATTGCTTCATTTAACGCTCCTGATTCATTTTGATAAATTAAATCCGAGCTATTTTCCGTAACTGCATGCGTTAATTCGTGACCAATTACATCAATTCCACCAGATAATGAAGTGAATGTTACACCATCACCATCTCCGTATACCATTTGTGAGCCATTCCAGAATGCATTATTATACTTACTTCCGTAATGAACTGTTGATTTTAATGGTGCTCCTGCATCATTAATAGAGTTTCTGTTAAATGTAGCTTTATAATAATCATATGTTTTACCTGCATAGTAATGAGCATCAACTGCCGCTGCATCATATGCTGCATTGAAAACATTATCTGCATCTGCCCATAATGTTCCTGGTAACGTCGAACGATTTTTCGCATCATATGTGAAAATCGTTGCTCCACGTGTATTATCCTGTAAGTAGTAAGACGATCCAGATAACGTTGTATTAAGCGATTTTGTATCTCCTAATACACCTTTACCAGTCCCTACTTTATTTGTTCCTGTTACAGGCTTTACAACTGCTTTTGCATCCTGCTTAGGAGCCTCTTGTTTAACTGGAGACTTATCATCATTCGTCACATGATCGATTGTATTAAACTTATTTAACACTTTACCGCTTTCCGCCTCAATGAAATAATAATAGTTTCCTGGATTTGGCTCTAAGAAGTTTAAATTCACAACATATGCATATGTTGTTTCTTCACCATTTTGATATACATATAAATCCGCTTTTGGATCCACCTCATATTTAGGTGTTACTCCTAAATCTTGCTGCGCGATTTCAATCGCTTTTGCGCCTTCAATCTTATTTTTATTTTTCAACTTTTCCTTTTTGTCTAAATCAGGCGCAACTGTTCCAGACAATACTTTTAAAGAACCATCTTTACTTACGTGAGCTACTTGAGTAGAACCCCATACAGGCACTCCCTCGTAAACTTGTTGCATACGCACTACCGTTGAATCAGTTACTGCATCTTTCTTCACTTGTTTCACTTTGAAAGAATCTTGCGCACTCTTTTCCCCTAGCTTATAATCACCTTTTGCCGCGTTTAAGTAATCAAACACAACAGATTCCGCTTTCTTGCCAGTTGCTCCAGTTAGATCACCAGAAATAAATTCAGGTGACTGCACCGTCTCATTGTACTTCTTCGTAGAGAGTACATTTTTAGAATCCGCAAACGCAGAGCCTGTCCCTCCAAACGTTGTAACTGCCATTCCTGTCGCTAACACTAACGCTAAACTCTTCCTTTTCATATAACCTTCCCCCTAATAAAAAATTTTTGAAAAAGAGTAATTTTATATTAGCATTATGTTTCCACTATTAATATACTAAAAATTCAAATAATTAATTTCTCAAGTTTTGTAGAATTTTGAGGAACAAATATTGAAAAAACCCCTTTCCAGTTGGAAAGGGGTTTTTTGGTTACGAATTAATTTGTTGAACCGTTTTAGCTTGTTGACCAACGATATCGGGTTTACTACTATACTGATGTATTCCTCCAGCAACTGTAAGAGTCACTATAAACGCTAATACTCCAAATACCATCTTTTTCATTTTTACTCCTCCTTATTATCATTCATCAAATCAATAACTAACCTATAATATCGATTACTTTCCTCAAATCTCGATAAACTAGCGAAATGTTCTGCGAGTTCAACGTATACTTTCTTTAATTCTATTTTATTTCCCGCAGATTTATACAAAGGAATAGCCTCATTTTCCAAAAATACTTTATAATCTTTTGCTTCTTCAAAATGTTTATATCTAAGAATTAAAAGCAAATATAACTTTGCATTAAATCTCTCTTCTTGTTTTGCTGCAACAATTCCCTTATCAATCCATTCCTTTGCCTCTTCTAATTCTTCTAATTTAATGCACACTAATGCCAGTTCATATATTGTATCTAGATAGTTTAAATCTATTTGTTTTTGAAGTTGTAGACTATCCAAATAATATTTCTTCGCCTGCTGATATTTGCTTTTTTTATAATATATACTTCCCATATTGCTTAAAGTAATAGCTAAAAGTACATCCTTATCCGCAAAAGATGTGGCCTCCCTCAATATACTCTCGTACATTCTTAAAGCCTCTTCATACTGACCCTTTTCTGTGTAACTTACCGCAATAAGTATCTGGCAATTAATTATATTTCTAAACTTATATTCACTACGAAATCCTTCTAATGCTATATTCACAAAATGAATTGCAAGGTGATGAATATCTAAATGAGTATATGCAAGCGCTATATTATAGTACATACCCGTTTCATGATACCCTTGTTCCTTGGCCATTACTTCTGTTTTTAATAAATAGTCTAGTCCATCCTTCCATCTATACTGCAAACAGCACAATAACCCTCTACTGTACGTATATAATAACTTCTGAAATGGAGAATACTTTTTGTAGACTTTCTTTAATCTCTCTAATTCTTCTTCAAGAGCTGAAATCTCCCTTTTCATAATTAAATAACGTGTATAAAGCAGTTTATAATAATTTATAATTTCAAAATCTACAACATGTTTCATTTCACCTTGTAACTCTTCATATATGCGTTCTACTTGTTGCTTGTCCAAATGAACTAATGCATTCAACCACTCGTCCAACTTCACTTTCACATCTTCTTCTACATCTCTCAAATCCGTCACAGCAATTTCTAGCCTTGTGCAGAGCAACTGTAGAATTTCTTCTGAAGCTTCGATCTTTCCATTTTCTATCTTACTTAAGTATGAGACAGAACAAATGCCCTGACATAATTCTTCTTGTGTCATTTTTTGCTGTAGCCGTTTATAAAAAACTTGCTTGCCTATTTTTTCTAATGTTTGTTGCATTGTCCTCCTCCATTCTCATTTACCCCATTACTCTAATAATACATAAAATCTGACGAAATATAAATTGATAAATGTAAATTTTCTAAAAAATATGCATTATTTCATTTTTTTCTCTCTTGACTCCAGTCTTATACTTCTTCTTTGCTACGAAAGAAGGAAAATTGGTATACTATAACCAAATTACGGAGGTGTTTTCGCAATGAATCATTATAAAGACGATAGTTACGCCTTACATACAGATTTATATCAAATCAACATGGCTTATACATATTGGAAAGATGGAATTCATAATCGCCGTTCTGTTTTTGATTTATATTTTCGAAAGCTTCCATTCGAAAATGGCTACGCTGTTTTTGCTGGCCTTGAGAAAATTGTAGAGTACATAGAAAATTTCAGTTTTACCGAAAGCGATATCGCTTATTTAGCGGAACTGCAATTTGAAGAAGAATTCCTTCATTATTTACAAAATATGAAATTCACTGGGACGGTGCGGAGTATGCAAGAAGGCGAAGTCGTTTTCAATAACGAGCCTTTATTACGCGTTGATGCACCACTCGGCGAAGCACAAATTATTGAAACCGCCCTTTTAAACATTGTGAATTACCAAACATTAATTGCAACAAAAGCAGCTCGTATGAAGCATGCTGCAAATAACGATGAACTTTTAGAATTCGGCACCAGACGTGCCCATGAGTTTGATGCTGCCCTTTGGGGAACACGCGCTGCCTTTATTGGCGGCTTCTCATCTACAAGCAACGTACGGGCCGGGAAACGCTTCGGGATACCTGTAGCCGGCACACATGCTCACTCTTTCGTTCAAGCGTATCGCGATGAATATGTCGCGTTTAAGAAATACGCTGAAACTCATAAAAAATGCGTCTTTCTCGTTGATACATATGACACATTGAAATCTGGTGTTCCAAATGCTATTCGCGTTGCAAAAGAGTTCGGAGATCGTATCGATTTTTATGGTATTCGCCTTGATAGTGGCGATATGGCTTATTTATCAAAAGAAGCAAGAAAACTACTTGATGTAGCTGGATTTACAAATACAAAAATTATTGCTTCAAGCGATTTAGATGAATATACGATTATGCATTTGAAATCTCAAGGGGCGAAAATTGATGTGTGGGGTGTTGGCACAAAACTGATTACATCCTTTGAACAACCAGCATTAGGTGCTGTCTACAAACTAGTTGCGATTGAAGATGCTGACGGAAAATTAAATGATACGATTAAGATTTCATCTAATCCTGAAAAAATTACCACTCCAGGGCTTAAACGAATTTATCGTATTATCAATCGTGTTAACGATCACGCAGAAGGCGATTATATTGCGTTAGATTCTGAAGAACCTGGAAAAGAAGAGCGTTTAAAAATGTTCCATCCTGTTCACACATATATAAGTAAATTCGTAACAAACTTTGAAGCACGCGAACTGCATAAAGACATTTTCGTTAACGGCGAAAGAACATATGAACTACCAAGTATATTAGATATTCAAAAATATAACGAACAGAGTCTCTCTATATTTTGGGAAGAATATATGCGAACTTTAAATCCCGAAGAGTATCCTGTCGATTTAAGCCAAGAATGCTGGGATCATAAAATGAATTACATTCAAACTGTTCGAGAACAAGTTGAAAAAAACATCCAAAAATAAAGTGAAACTTTAATCAGTGGGGGTTTTGTCCATCCCCCACTGATTATTAACCCTCACCAATCGGGCTTTTACGGACAGTTAACTCCTGCCTAACTTCCTCGCATTCGCCGAATTTCGAGGTGGGAGTCTTACTGCCCGTTAATGCGGGATAAACAGAGAAGTTTCCTCCTTCTCTGTTTTTTCAATACTATATGGATATTTGTAAAAAATATATTAAAATAACAAGGCGAATATTTTTTATTTGTAAAATTTAATATAGCGTTATTCAAAAACAAAATAATATTTGATATTATTTTATTGAGTCAACTTCAACAAAATAACCTATAAAAAAGAGGACGCAATTGCGCCCTCTTTTTTATAAATCTTTCACTCGTAGTACACGCATTGCATTTAATACTGCAATTAACGTCACACCAACATCTGAGAAAACAGCTTCCCACATTGTCGCTATACCAAAAGCACCAAGTAATAAAACTAACCCCTTAACACCTAATGCAAATATAATATTTTGCCATACAATGCTTCTTGTTCGTTTTGCAATTTTTACAGCTGTTGCAATTTTTGAAGGCTCATCAGTCATAATAACGATGTCAGCAGCTTCAATTGCTGCATCTGACCCTAAGCCGCCCATCGCAATACCAACGTCTGCCCTTGCTAGTACTGGCGTATCATTAATACCATCACCGACGAATGCAATCTTTTCTTTACCGCGTTTTGCTGCATCAATTTTTTCGATTTCTTCTACTTTTTGGTGTGGTAATAATTCGGCATGAACTTCATCTAAACCTAATTCTTTACCAACAGCTTCCCCGACTGATTTTGCATCACCAGTTAACATGACTGTCTTCTTAATACCTAGTTCTTTTAACTTTTGAATTGCTTGTTTTGAATCCTCTTTTACCTCATCAGAGATAACAATATACCCTGCATATTTACCATCTACAGCAACATGAACTAGTGTACCTACTGTATTTGGTTGCTTAAATGTAATGTTTTCTTTGCTCATTAATTTAGCATTACCTGCGAAAATTTCTTTTCCTTGTACTTTTACAACCGTACCATGACCAGAAATTTCACTATAGTCTTCAATAGCATTTTCATCGATTGATTTTCCATATGCATTTCGAATAGATTGTGCAATCGGATGATTTGAATATACTTCTGCAAATGCCGCATATTCTAATAGCTCTTCAGCTGTGATACCTTCACTAGGCTCCATCTTCGTAACTTTAAAGACACCTTTTGTTAATGTTCCTGTTTTATCAAAAACGATATATTTCACATCATTCAATGCTTCTAAATAGTTACTTCCTTTTACTAAAATACCACTTTTAGATGCCCCACCAATACCGCCAAAGAATCCAAGAGGAATCGATACAACGAGCGCACATGGACAAGAGATTACTAAGAATACTAAAGCTCTATAAATCCAATCGGAGAATGTAGCACCCTCTAAAATAAGTGGTGGAATAAATGCCATTATTGCTGCTGTTATAACTACAACAGGAGTATAATAACGTGCAAACTTTGTAATAAAGTTTTCTGTTGGCGCTTTTTTGCTACTTGCATTTTGTACTAAGTCTAAAATTTTCGATACAGTGGATTCACCGAACTCTTTTGTAACTTCAACAATTAATACACCATTTTGGTTTACAAAACCACTTAATACGTCATTACCAACTTCTACTTCTCGCGGTACAGATTCACCTGTAAGTGCTGAAGTATCCATCATTGATGTTCCCTCAACTACTTTTCCGTCTAACGGTACTTTTTCACCTGGTTTTACGATAATATACTCACCAATTTGCACATCTTCTGGTGATACTTGTTTCGTTTCATTTCCAACTTTCACATTCGCATAATCAGGACGAATATCCATTAATGAAGTAATTGATTTTCGAGAGCGATTTACCGCAATACTTTGGAATAGTTCCCCCACTTGATAAAATAGCATTACCGCAACAGCTTCTGAATATTGTTGAATTGCAAAAGCTCCTACAGTTGCGATTGCCATTAAAAAGTTTTCATCAAACACTTGGCCGCGAGTTATGTTTCTTACTGCTCTCCAAACAATATCTCCACCAATTAATAAATACGCAAGGACGAATAATGGAATTGTTATCATTTGCGGTAATCCGGCTAACGCAGCAATTCCTGTCAAAATTCCACCGACTACTAATCTTCCTATCATCTTTTTCACATTTCCATCACCATGATCATGGTCGTGTCCTTTTTCCTCTTCACGAACAACTTTTACATCAGGCTCTAACTTTTGAACAACATTTTTTATATTTTGTACAGTCGATTCAAGTTCTCGTTTATTTGCAACTTCTACTCTTAATTTCTTTGATACGAAATCAACAGTCGCTTCTGAAATTGTTGGCATTTCCTTTACCTTATTTTCAATCTTCATTGCACAATTTGCACAGTCTAAGCCTTCTAATACAAATACTTCTTTTACTGATTTTGTTTTTTGCTCTTCTTGCACTTTAATATGTGGCTCTAATTTTGTAACAAGTTGCTTCGCTTCCGTAACAACTTGATTTTCTTTATTTTGCGGTGTTTCTAAAAGCATCGTTTTTGTTGCAAAGTTTACGGAACAAGATGTTACCCCTTCTATATTCCCAACACCTTTTTCAATTTTCATTGCACAATTTGCACAATCTAAACCTTCTAGCATAAGTTTTTTTTTCACTAATGCTTCTGCCATCGTTCTCCCTCCTCGCTTTTTTATTCTTCCTCGTTTACGTGTTCAAACGCTTGCTCGAAGATATGAATTACGTGTTGATCAGCTAATGAGTAATAAACTACCTTTCCTTCTTTACGGTTCTTTACAAGCTTTGCTTGCTTTAATACACGAAGCTGATGTGAGATTGAAGATTGCGTCATTCCTAATAAATAAGCTAAATCACAAACACACATTTCAGCTTCAAATAATGCATGTAATATTCTCGTACGTGTACGGTCACCTAATACTTTAAATAATTCTGCTACTTTACTTAAACTTTCATCAGTCGGAATTGTTTGTTTTACTTGATCCACGATTTCCTCGTGAATTACCGTTTGAGAACATGCTTCCTGTTGCGTTTCTATTTTATTTCCAGCCATTATAGCTCACCTCTTTAATTGAACATATGAACAATCATTCATATATCTTATACTCTTATTATATGAGCGTCTGTTCATATGTGTCAATAAAATCCGTAAGATTTTTTTGACAATTTCGTTCACATTTCAAAATAAACACATAAATATTCTCCGCATCTATCATGCTCTTCATACAAAAAGGATGCACGAAAGCTATCGTGCATCCCTTCTTATTTATCCCGCTATTTGTGGGCAGTAAGACTCCCACCTCAAAATGCAGCTGGAACAAGGAAGTTAGGTGGGAGATTAACTGCCCGTAAAAGCCCGATTGGCGAGGGCTAATAATCAGTGGGGGATGAAGCCCCCCACTGATTAAATTTTCACTTTATTAACTTTCACTGCATCCACAATTAACGAATCGAATCCTAATTTACCATCTTGATTTCTATGATCAAAACGTTTCGATCGATAAATAAATCCACCGTTCTCTTCCCAATCACTATAATGAAACTGGCCATTCTCATCACAGTATTCTAAAAGCTTTACTTGAAAACCTGCTGCTTCAAACATAGATATAATCGTTTTGTAGTTATGTACAATTTTATGACTTGCAGCTGGATGATCTAACGGACCGGGTCCTCCCACTTGCACACCACGCTGATATTCTTCATTGGGGAAAAATGCATCCGGCACTGCACAACGAATATAACCATCATCTTGTAAAAACTCAAAGCATATTTTAGCTGCTTCTATACCTTCTTCATACGATAAATGCTCCCATACGTGTTCAGCTAAAATTACCGATAAAGAATTAGGCTGAAATTTATTAAGCCACGTTTCTCTTTTTAATAAATTTAATTCTTCTTCATTCGTATGTAACCAACCTGGGTTATTATTATATCCCTCTGCTCCAACGACAACTTTCGTCTCCATCTTTCCACCCCTTCTTATATTCCGACATAAAAATTCGACAACATAACATTGGTCTCCTTTATTTCCCAAAAAGAAAAAGCCTTGCGCGCTCCCTAGACGCACAAGGCTTACTAACTTTATATCCCTTTAATTAGCTTTTTCTAAACTATCTTGCGAACTTCCATCGTCTTTTAAATGACTATGTTTTTTCGAATAAACAAAGTATACAACCACTCCGATTGCTAACCAAACACCGAAGTATATCCATGTTTTTAACGGTAGATTTACCATTAAGAATAGACAGCTTGCAACTGAAATAATCGGTAAGATTGGTACAAGTGGTACCATAAATCCACGTTGTAATTTCGGATGCGTTTTACGAAGAATGATGACAGTTACACCAACCATCGCAAATGTTAATAACGCTCCAATATTCGCTAAATTCGACAATTCTTTTAAATCGATAAATCCGGCAATTAAAGCACTACCAATTCCTGTTAACCAAACTGAAAATGTTGGTGCTTCTGTCTTCTTGTCAATTTTCGCAAAAGATTTTGGCAATAAACCGTCACGGCTCATAGCGAAGAATACACGTGTCGTAGCGTAGATGTATGCGAAAATTACAGCCATAATACCAATTACAGCTCCAATAGCGATTACACCAGCCACTTTATCTTGTCCTACAACTTCTAATACATAGGCCATCGCTTCAGGTACATCTAATTCCTTATAAGAAACCATACCTGTCATAACGAGACAAACTACAACATAAATGATTGTACAAATGACTAATGAAGCAATAATACCAATCGGCAAATCACGTTGTGGATTTTTCACTTCTTCAGCAGAAGTTGCTAATGCATCAAATCCTAGGAAAGCGAAGAATACTGCTGCTCCTCCGGCAAAGACTCCACTTAAGCCGTACGGTGCAAATGGTATCCAGTTTTCTGGTTTCACATAGAATACACCAACTGCAATGAATAAAACAACAATACCAATTTTAATTAATACCATTATGTTATTCACACGCTTACTTTCTTTTGTACCTCGTGATAATAACCAAGTTATCACCAACGTAACGATAACTGCGGGTAAGTTCACCATACCACCTTGCGATGGAATCGTTAACAACGCTTTTGGAATTTCAAGTCCCAATCCACTCACTAAATTATTGAAATAACCTGTCCATCCGCCAGCTACTGCGGCAGTCGTTACGACATATACGGATAACAATGTCCACCCCATTAAATGGGCAACAAACTCACCAATTGTTGCATATGAATATGTGTACACACTACCTGAAACAGGAAGTGCAGATGCAACCTCTGCATAACATAAAGCTGCAAATCCACAAACAATTGCTGCAATCATGAATGAAAAAATAACTGCTGGACCAGCATCTCTTGCTGCTACTAATCCCGTTAATACTAGAACTCCTGTACCAATTATCGCACCAATCCCTAGCATTGTTAGGTCAAATGCCCCTAGCGTTTTCGTCAAAGTTTTACTTTTACTTTCCCCTAACAATTGCGTAACGGATTTCTTTTTAAATAGGTTGGCCACGATGAATGCCCCCTTTTACCAAGAAGAGCTAAGAGGTATTATCTCTTAGCTCTTATCATGTTGTTTTATATATTGTTCGATTTTGTTTTGTATAATGCTTCTATTAGCAAGATACTGTTTCTGCTTCTAATAATTCTTTAGCACCTTTGTACTCTACACCGTGAGCTTCTGCAACTGCTTCGAATGTTACATAGCCTTCTAATGTGTTAATACCTTTTAATAATGCAGAGTTGCCTAGGCAAGCTTCTTTGTAGCCTTTGTTAGCAATTTGTACTGCATATGGTACTGTTACGTTTGTTAATGCAAGAGTTGATGTACGTGGAACCGCACCTGGCATATTTGCAACTGCATAGTGAACAACGCCGTGTTTTTCATAAGTTGGGTTATCATGAGTTGTAATACGGTCAGTTGTTTCGAAAATACCACCTTGGTCAATCGCGATATCTACAACAACAGAACCTTGTTCCATTGATTTAATCATTTCTTCTGTTACAAGTTTTGGCGCTTTTGCACCTGGGATTAATACTGCACCGATTACAAGATCAGATTCTTTTACAGCTTCTGCAATATTGTAAGGATTAGACATTAAAGTTTTTACTTGGTTTCCGAAAATGTCATCTAATTGACGAAGACGTTCTGCACTTAAGTCGATGATTGTTACATCCGCACCTAGTCCAACTGCAATTTTAGCAGCATTTGTACCAGCTTGTCCACCACCGATAATTGTTACTTTACCACGTTTAACTCCTGGAACACCTGCAAGTAAGATACCTTTACCGCCTTTGTTTTTCTCAAGGAATTGCGCACCGATTTGTGCAGCCATACGACCAGCTACTTCACTCATAGGTGCAAGTAATGGTAATGAACGGTTTTCTAATTGTACTGTTTCATATGCGATAGCAACAACTTTCTTTTCAATTAACGCTTTTGTTAATTCTGGCTCTGGAGCTAAGTGTAAGTATGTGAATAAGATTAAACCTTCACTGAAATGTTTGTATTCGCTTTCAACTGGTTCCTTAACTTTCATAACCATTTCCATGTTCCAAGCTTCTTCAGCTGTATCAACAATTTTTGCTCCCGCTTCAACATACTGAGCATCTGTGAAACCAGATCCTACACCTGCATCCTTTTGAATGAATACTTCGTGATTGTTACGAACTAAATGTACAACACCTGCTGGTGTCATTGCCACACGGTTTTCGTTGTTTTTAATTTCTGCTGGTACCCCAATACGCATAATGAAATGCCCCCTTATAATTAACAGAAAAAAGAAAGTCTTTTTTCTTTTTGTAATAATTAATAACTTATGTCCTTATTCTAGCATAACTTAAAAATTATGAAAACGCTAACATACTATTTTTTTAAAGTTTATATATTTAGAATAGTGTAAATATACGAAACATTGATTCTATTGGGTTATTTGTACCATCTCATTATCTATCACTCTATTTACATTATATCCATTCAAAACGCATAGTAATTATTTATTATTTGACAATAATGTAACAATGCAAAAAAACTAAGTAGTTACGTATACATATACACTTATTACTTTGTACAATACTTTAGAAATATATTCTTTCCATAAAAAAACAGCTACTAGCATTTAGCCAGCAGCTGGATAGATCATAAATAACTTTGAAAATAGATCTTCTGTCGTCTCGGTAATTTTATCAAACATATCACTTTCACGATCTTCTTGCTCTTTTAACATCTTAATTGTTTCACGTGCGTCTTCAGGATAATCGGTAATGATACCATCCACGTTTAACTTATAATATGCCTTTAAACTTTCCATATCATTTACTGTCCATACGTAAATTGGCTTGTTTAGCTTCCTTGCTTCTTTTACTAATTTCTTATTTAACATGTATTCTTCTGCTACATAAAAATCAGCCTTCACATTCTTTAAGTTAGCTCTACTCGCATACAGTATGTATCCTACTTTTATATTTGGATTTGCACGTTTAAACTCTTTAATAAGCGGATAGTGTAACGTTTGAATGACACATTGCTTCTCAAATTCATTATCTTTAATCACTTTTAATACTTTGTTTACGAAATCTTTTTCGCCACCATGGAGCTTCACTTCAATATTAAGTTTGATTTTTCCTTTTGCCAGCTTAATGATCTCATCAAGTGTACTTATTTGTCCTGAAAACCCATCTTGACTAAGGGTAAGCTGTCTTAACTCCTCCATCGTTAAATCTGACACGTGAACATTAGCATTCGCAAGACGTTTTAGCTTCAAATCATGTATAACTGCTAGTTCACCGTCTTTTGTTTGCAGTACATCAATTTCAGCGTAGTCTGCTTTGGCATCAATAGCCCCCTGCAGAGCTTCTTTCGTATTCTCTACACCTTTTGAAATATAACCACGATGAGCCATAATAATTGGTTCTTTATATGAATTTGAAATAAACGTTACAATGAAGGCAACGACCATTCCGGCAGTAATAATTCCTACAATATATACACCAATAAATTTCCAACGATGTTTTTGGAAGAAACATTTATCTGCTTTTGTTTTCGAATAATCTAATCCTTCTTCTAATAAAACATCTTCAACCGGAACCTTTTGTAAATACAATCGTGTTATTGCCATAATATAAAATGGCGTCACGATAAAACTAAATAAATACAATGTACTCGTTAAAAATACAGACATTGTTGATTCTGCTAATAATGCAAATGTTCCCTGTGGATTTGTAAATTCATACATGCCCCATAGACACAATAAATACATTCCAAAAAATACACCGTACACAATCCCTATTGAAATAAAAAATCCTACTAAAAAGAATAGTACTTTAAAAAAACTTTCTTTTACTAACGTTGCACTTTTACGTGCTGCTGTGCGAAACGGCTTTTGCTCTAAAACAACAATAGGTAGAACAAAAATCCAGCGAAGGTTCAAATACGCAACTACAGCAAAGAACGTGTAATAACCAACTTGTCCCATCGTTGTCTTAAACAGTTCTCCTGTAATAAAGTTAGGAATTTGAATTTGCGGAATTAATGCCGTTTCATATCCAAGATTTAAAAGAGGTAACAATACGACAGCATATAAAATAAATCCTGGTAAGCAATATGTGAAAAGAGTAGGTAAATACGTTACGGTTTTATATAAAATCGGACGTAATTTCACCTTTTGTCTTTTATGAGCGAAGTACGAAATGATAATAAGCACCGCAAATTCCGTAAAGATAAGAAACAGTGCTAACAATGATAAAATTACGATTGCCAAAATGCCGTATGGTGTCTTTAAAAACGCTAATAATTCATCATTCGTCGCATTTGCATAACCACCAAAATACAATAACTTATTAAAAATGATCCCAAATAGCGGGACAAATACAATCGCTGCTAATAATTTATAAGCAAGTTGAAAGGTTAATACATTCCAAAAAGCAAATCTAACTGTTTGAAAGGAATGTCCCATTACCCCTGGTATAGATAGTCTTTTACGGTGTTGCATATATTCCTCCACATTCTAAAACGATATTTGAGATGGATTCCATATTTCCATTTCCAACCCATCTTTTTAATAATAATATATTCCGCTTAACATGAACACTCTTATACATACAATGAAAAAGTGATGGCTACTTGCCATCACTTTTTCATTTACTCTATTTTTTCTCTAACCCTTGACCAAATGCTTTCAAGAAGCTAAAACCGAATGTAATTGCTCTATTGATATCTGGATCTTTTAACACTTTAAAGAAATCCATCACTTTTGTTTTTTTACCACTATTTAATTCCTCTGTTGCAAATTGTAATCCAGTGACTAAACTAGATGTTATTTGTTTCGTTATTTCTGGGTCCACTGAAGATAATGCCTCTCCTGCCCCCATCATGTTGTTTAATGCGTTTTTTACTGGTTCACGATTCAATTGTTCAATAGCTATTTTGGAAACATCTTCTTTTGCAGCAAGTAAACTAATTGCTGCATCTAAAATTCCTGCTTTTTGCAACTGCGCTAATAGCTGCATCGTCTCTTCTACTGCTTCTCTATTTTCAGCTAGATCATTTAACAACTCATCTGTTACTTGCTGTTTTTTTTCTTCTTCTGTTACAATCTTCTTTTTAATTAAAGTAATCTCTTTTGCCATTATCTCCGCCCCCTAATTCTGGTCCACAAGTGATACGTATTGTTTTCTTTGCCACTTTCGCTCGATTTCAACACCATTTTGCGGATGACGTTTTTTATCTCTCGGGTTTGAAGATGGTAACGGACGATTTCCTTTTTCACGTAATACGCGCAGTTTCACCATTGTTTGTTTATAAGCTGGTGTACACGTATAAATGTCTGTTGCTGTTCCTGTTAAAATATTGATTGCCTCTTCATTTACTGTTGCATGCATCGGCAAATATAACTCATTTCCAGTTACACGATCTGTAACAAGCGCTTGTACTTTGATTTTTCCAAATGGTGATGCTAACTCTACAAGACCACCATCTTTCACATTGCGTTCTTTAGCAAGTTCAGGTGAAATTTCAACAAATACTTCAGACACTTTAGATAAAATACCAGCCGACTTATTCGTCATATTCCCTTCATGGAAATGCTCTAGCATACGGCCATTATTTAATAGTAAATCATACTCATCTGGTGCTATAACTGGCGGAACCCATTCATCTAGTGATAAACGTGCTAGTTTGTCTGGGAAGTTAAATCCATCTACATATAATAATGGCGTATCACTACCATCATGGCTACCCCAACATAAACTATTCCAGCCTTCTAGACGGTCGTACGTCGCTTGAGAGTATAACGGTGCAAGCGATGCAATTTCGTCCATAATTTCACTTGGACTTCCATAATTCCAGTCTCCGCCCAGTGCACGAGCTACTTTTTGTAAAATCCACCAATCTGGTTTTGAATCACCAAGCGGTTTCAATACTTCGTATAATCTTTGAATACGGCGCTCTGTATTCGTAAACGTTCCTTCTTTTTCTAAGCTTGGTGCTGCTGGTAAAATAACATCGGCGAAACGAGCTGTTTTCGATAAGAACATATCTTGAACAACAAGGAAGTCTAAATTCGCTAAAATATGTTGTACATGGTTGGCATTTGAATCTACTAAAGCCATTTCTTCTCCCATAACATACATACCACGTAGTTTTCCTTCTTCGGCCGCAAGTAACATTGCGATATTATTTAATCCCGGTTCTTTCGGAATGGTAGTACCGTATGCTTTTTCAAATTTCGCACGATGCACATCATCTGAAACAGCTTGGTAACCCGGAAGCCAGTTCGGTAATGTCGCCATATCACAAGCACCTTGTACGTTATTATGCCCGCGTAACGGATACGCACCGGCACCAGGACGACGGTAGTTACCTGTAACGAGAAGTAAATTTGAAATTGCTGCTGACGTTGTACTTCCTCCTGTATTTTGAGTTACACCCATTCCCCAAAGTACACAAGTACCATCTGCTTCATATACCATACGAGCCATTTCTTTTAACTGAGCTTTAGAAATCCCTGTAATTCCCTCAGTATAATCAAGCGTATATTTTTCTAGCATTTTGCTATATTCATCAAAATTCTTTACATTTTCAGCTATGAACTTTTTATCGTGCCAATCTTGATCAATAATGTATTTCGTTATCCCAGCAAGCCATACATAATCCGTCCCTTGACTCGGGTGAACAAATATATCAGCACGCTCCGCCATTTCATGTTTACGAAGGTCTGCGACAATTAGTTTTTGTTCATGTAATTTATGAGCACGCTTCACTCTAGTTGCAAGTACAGGATGTCCTTCTGTTGGATTTGCCCCAACAATAATAACAAGACCTGCCTCAGCAATATCTTTCACTGTTCCAGCATCTCCGCCCATACCGACAGTTTTAAATAAACCGTCTGTTGCTGGAGATTGGCAATAACGGGAACAGTTATCTACATTATTTGTTCCATATATTTGACGAGCTAGTTTTTGCATAAGATAGTTTTCTTCATTTGTTACTTTCGAAGAAGAAATAAATCCAAACGCATCGCTACCATACTCTGATTTAATATGTTGCATATTAGATGCAACAACTTCAAGAGCCTCTTCCCATGAAGCCTCAACAAACATATCTCCTTGGCGAATTAACGGCTTTGTAATACGCTCTTCACTGTTCACAAAGTCCCATCCGAATTTTCCTTTTACACATGTGGAAATACCATTAACCGGTGCATCTGAAACAGGTTGCACTTTTAAAATTTGACGATCTTTCGTCCATACTTCAAATGAACAACCTACACCACAAAATGTACAAACTGTTTTTGTCTTATTAATTTTCGTCTTACGCATCGCGGACTCTACTTCTGAAACTGCTAAAATACTGCTATATCCAGGCTCTACATCTTTTACAAAATCAATCATTGGATTTAGCACATCTGGTTTTAAACCAGTCATAAATCCAGCTTCTCCTAGCATCGTTTTTTCCATTAATGCATTACAAGGACAAACTGTTACACATTGCCCACAGCTAACACAAGACGAGTCATTTATACTCACACCATTGTCCCAAATAACACGTGGACGGTCTAAACTCCAATCAATCGATAAAGTTTCATTCACTTGTAAATTTTGGCATACTTCTACACACTGCCCACAAGCAATACATTGATTTGGATCGTATCGATAGAATGGATGCGACGTATCCACTTCGCATGCACTTACTTTCGGTTCATATGGATATTTCTGTTCTTCAATCTCCATCATATGTACTGTATTATGGACTTTACAGTTACCATTATTGTTATCACATACTGTACAATACAATAAATGATTCTCTAATATTCGGTCCATCGCTTCAGTTTGTGCTTCCTTTGCACGTTCCGATTGCCTCTCAATATGCATGCCATCTTCCAACTTCGTCGAACAGGCACGTAATAAACTTCCATTCACTTCTACAATACATGTATCACAAGTTTGAATAGGATCTACCTCTGGTACATGACAAATTTGAGGATGTTCTAAATTACTTTCGTTAAACAATTGGAGTATCGTCTTTTCAACTGATACGAAAAATTCTTTACCATCAACGGTTACACGGGCTGTCTGTTCTGTCATAGTTTCCCCTCTCCTTACAACTAACTGTACAACACAATTATGAATCCGTTTTCATAATTGTGTTGTACATATTTTTGAAGCGCCCTGTTGAAATACTTTCCTTTGGAAGTCGATTCTAGATGTTATAAGGTATAACTACGAAAGCTTGAAAATGTCGCTATTCTACAAATCTATTATATCGTACATATACAATAATAACCAAAATAATCTGCCATCTTCTTGTTATTAGATGCTTTTGTTTTTTCGATGTTTTATGATAAATATGGAGAAAAATACATATAAAGGGGAATTTAATATGGGGCCTATTCAAGAAACATATACAATTGTACGTTATCAATCTGGTACATTTTCAAAACAAACCGATGAGGTTGTTACGGAATCCCCTATTACAATTAAATTAAATAGCGAAGAATACGTAACAGTTGTATGCACTCCTAATTACATTGAAGATATGGTAACCGGTTTTTTAATTTCTGAAGGAATTATTTCTTCTTATAAAGATATTGAAGAATTATGGATCCAAAAAGAAAACGGAATTGTCCATGTAAAATCATCAAAAATTAATCCGCTCTATCAAACTTTATATAATAAACGGTACGTAACTTCTTGTTGCGGGAAAAGTAGACAAGGTTTTGTTTTCGTCAACGATGCAGCAAAAGCAAAAAAGTTACATGATATACATATAACTATTACTCCGGAAGAATGTTTTCACCTAATGACTTCCTTACAACAATCTTCAACTACATTTCGCCAAACGGGTGGTGTGCATAATACCGCTTTATGTGATCGAAATAACATTCTTTTATCAAGAATGGATATCGGAAGACATAATGCGCTAGATAAAATATACGGTCATTGTTTACGAAACAATATCTCTGTTCAAGGGAAAATCATTGCGTTTAGCGGACGCATCTCATCTGAAATTTTGTTAAAGGTTTCAAAAATAGGTTGCGAAATTGTTCTATCTAAATCAGCTCCAACTAAACTAGCTCTGCAACTCGCCCACGATTTAGGTATTACCGTAGTAGGATTTATTCGAAATGGATCTTGCAATATTTATACACATCCAGAACGAATCGATGGCTACAAAATAAACGATTGAATACGTAAAAGAAAGTGAAAATTTAATCAGTGGAGGGTTTTTCCCTCCTCACTAATTATTAGCCCAACCAATCGGGCTTTTACGGGCAATCCGACTCCCACGAATAGTTGGATAAAAATGACTCCTTTACAAAGCGGGAATTTTAGTTATAAAAATGTAACATATTAAAACCTTGAATAGTTAATAAAGTTAATATATAATTTCATTACATAAAGTGAAACTATAATCAGTATGGGGGTGTTCATCCCCCACTGATTATTAGCCTTCACCAATCGGGCTTTTACGGGCAGCAGGGCTCCCACCTAACTTCTTTGCTCCAGCCGAATTTTGAGGTAGGAGTTTTACTGCCCACAAATAGCGGGATAAATAAAATGAAAACATAGTAGCATAATCTTTTCATTCTTTTACAAATTAAGAAAGAATAGTCACAGAATACATTTAACTAAACTTAATCTTACAAAGTTAATGAATTAAATTTGAATCAATCTAGGAGGTTACAACTATGGAAATTCGCTTATTAACAACAGAGGATGCAGAAATTTATTTGAAAGTGTGTATGGAAGGTTTAATGAAAAACCCTGAGGCTTTTAGCTCTTCTTATGAAGATGTTCTTAAACAGGAAAACCCTGTCGCTGCTATGGCAAAGCGATTAAGCAATCCGGATAAGTATACTCTAGGTGTCTTCAAAGATAATGATTTAATCGGTATTGCTACTCTAGAAACAAAGCCATTTATTAAGCAAGAGCATAAGGCAAAAATCGGCTCGGTTTTTGTTTCTCCAAAAGCGCGTGGCCTCGGTGCAGGACGAGCTTTAATTAAAGCGATTATTGAAAATGCCGATAAATTACATGTAGAACAGCTTATGCTTGATGTTGTCGCTGATAACACTGCTGCAAAAAAATTATATGAGTCCCTCGGCTTCCAAACTTACGGTGTACAAGAACGGTCCTTAAAACATAATGGCCAATATTGGGACGAAGAGCATATGGTTTTATTCTTAAATAATTAACATTTTAATATAATTTTTCAAAAGCATCTTCTTATTAATTAAGATGCTTTTTTCATTACAACAATGTAATCTTCATGTCACCTTTATCGATCGTTCCAATCCTTTCCATTCGTTATACTAAAAATATAAAGTGAAACTTCACTCAGCGAGGAGGATCCGTCTCCCGCTAATTATTAAATGAACGTATAGCATGCAATTGATATGTAGAGGAGAATGTAACATGAAACAAAACAAACAAGCTATCTTTTTAATATTTGCTACAGCAATTGTAACTTCTGGATTAGCAATTTTACCTTGGTTTATTATATAGAATACATAAAAAAAGCTTATTGCTTCTTAAGAAGCAATAAGCTTTTTTTCTATTATAAAATCCCGAAAAATTTATTTACACAACTTATCATAATAAGCATAGATACCGCAACACACATTACAACCGCATTACGATCTTGCTTTTCTTTTTGTAAATGCTCTACTTTTTTACTCATGTGTACAATCCCCTTTTAAAAAAAGTGTGAGATAGGAAATTTTTCTTATCCGATGCGAGGTGAATACGAAAACCCTCTCTATCTCACATACACAATAGAATGGAATTGTCATTTTATAAATAAAATGACATGACGTTATGTCGCAACATAGGGTATTTGTGTCGCTACGTTTTCTATTATAAAAAATAGTTGTGCAAAACTAGTGCATTTTTTATGTCAATTGCCCTGATTGAAAAAATCAGCCATCCATTCAATCACATAAAAAGAGTTTTTTATTATTTTCATGTAAACTATACAAGTAGAATGAATAGTTTGGGGTGCACAAGATTATGGTGAAAATTTTATTAGTAGACGATGAAGAACGTATGTTACGATTGTTAGATCTGTTCTTAAGCCCTCGTGGCTATTTTTGTATGAAAGCTACTTCTGGCCTTGAAGCGCTAGAATTAATCGAACAAAAGGACTTCGATATTATTTTATTAGATGTTATGATGCCGAATATGGATGGGTGGGATACTTGCTATCAAATCCGTCAAATTTCCAACGTTCCAATTATTATGCTAACAGCTCGCAACCAAAATTATGATATGGTCAAAGGTCTGACTATGGGAGCAGATGACTACATTACAAAACCATTCGATGAGCATGTATTAGTCGCGCGAATCGAGGCTATATTACGCCGTACGAAGAAAGATGGCTTTGTTAGCTTCAATGGTATTGAGTGGGATAAAACGAAACATACTGTTACAGTTTATGGTGAAAGAATCTCACTGACTCCTATTGAATTCTCGTTACTTGGACTCTTTTTACAAAATACAAACCGTGCTTACAGCCGTGATGATTTAATTGAAAAAATTTGGGGATATCAAACAGACATCGAATACAGAACTATCGATTCACATATTCGTAATATCCGTGATAAATTACGCAAAAAAGAATTTCCAGTTGAAGATTACTTAGAAACCGTCTATAAAGTCGGATATAAATGGAAAAGTGAATAATTACTTTAATCAGTGGGGATGGATAAAACCCCACTGATTAAAGTTTCACTCTATATGAAATAAGGTATGGTGAGAAAATGAGCAAACTTTCCCTTAAAGTTGGGACATACTTTTTAATATTAGCTTTATGTATTGAAACAATTGCCTTCGTATCTTTTTATAAGAACCTTTCAAACATACGTATTGAAGAGGAAACCCTTGCTCTTTTAGAGAAAGGAAATCGCTATAGTAAAATGATTAAAAACCGCGCGAAGTGGGGTGCATATTCTAAAGAAAAGCAACTCACAGAAAGCGCTGAACACAGTAAACGGCCTAAACGTGCTGTGTACCCCGAGTTTGATATCAACACTGAGGCTGAACACTTAGTTGAATCAGAATTAATTGCTAACTCTGATATAGCTATCATTATAACAGACAATAACGGCAAAATTATTTCTACCTCAGAACCCGTAACGAAAGAAATGCAAAAACAACTTACTTGTAAAACTGAGACTATCCCAGAAGGTGGATTAATCGTTGAAAAAAACTGGAAAAAATCAAAATTCATCTCAACAGTAAGCCCGCTGGAAATTCAAGGATTTCAAGGTAAGTTATATATGTTATTAAAGACATCTTTCTTAGAAAATATGTTACTTAAACTCATGAATCAATTTCTTATCATTAGTGTTTTGACAATTATTTTAACTACTATTTCTGTCTTTGTTTTTTCTCGTGTTATTACAGAACCGCTTATAAAAATGAAGCGGGCGACAGAAAAAATGTCAAAATTAAATAAGCCGATTCAATTAGGAATTAAACGAAATGATGAACTTGGAAGCTTAGCAAAAACGATTGAAGATTTATCTAGTGAACTTACGTATATGAAAAAAGAACGAAACGAATTTCTCGCTAGTGTAGCGCATGAATTACTAACTCCATTAACCTATATGAAAGGTTATGCAAAGGTAGCAAAAAGAGATTCTCTAACGAAAGAAGAACGTGAAGAATACTTACAAATCATTGAAGACGAAACGGATAGTGTAACCGATCTCGTACAAGATTTATTTATGCTTGTACAATTAGAGCAACACCAGTTTGTTATAAAAAAACAAAAAGTAATTCTTAAACCATTTTTAGAACGAATGGTTGAAAAAACAAAAACAACATTAACAAACAAACAAATGCAACTCCATGTACATTGCAAAGATGATTTAGAAGTTTGCATAGACGAAAGACGTATGGAACAAGTTATGTTAAATTTATTACACAATGCTTATCAACATTCACCAGAAAACACTTCTATAATAATACGTGTACTAACCAGTGCAAATACTTTTACAATAAGTGTACAAGATGAAGGTGAAGGTATTCCAAAAGAAGATATCCCACATGTTTTTGATCGCTTTTACCGTGTCGATAAATCCAGAACACGAGCTACAGGTGGAAAAGGTATCGGACTGGCTGTTGCAAAAGAAATTGTAGAACTTCATAATGGTTCTATTGAAGTTAAAAGCGAATTAGAAGTCGGAACAGAATTTATAATTGAATTACCATTTGTATAATATATGCGTGAAATCACCAGTAGTAGTCAACACTACTGGTGCTATTTTATTTATAAAACCAACTATTATAAGCTAAGCTTTTGAAATTATTCTTATTTCAATATAAAATATAGGTATAACTGTCAAAGATTTGGAGGGTGATACAATTGGATATCCATGTATTAACAAAAGACGAAGCAGAAATTTACTTAGAACTTCGAGTAGAAGGATTAAAACAAAATCCGGAAGCTTTCAGCTCTTCTTATGAAGATATTATTAATAAAGAGTGTGCTATTGAATATAAAGCCCAAAAATTAGCACAAGATGAGAACTATACACTAGGTGCATTTAAAGATGGCACTTTAATCGGAGTTGCAACACTGGAAACGAAACCATATGTAAAACAAGAACATAAAGCAAAAATCGGTTCAGTATACGTGTCTCCAAAAGCACGCGGACTTGGAGCGGGAAAAGCACTTATTAAAGAATGTCTTGAGCTTGCTAAATCTTTAGAAGTAGAGCAAGTTATGCTTGATGTTGTTGTCGGAAACGATGGTGCAAAAAAACTTTATGAGTCATTAGGCTTTAAAACATTTGGCGTGCAAGAACGTTCATTAAAATATAACGGACAATATTGGGATGAAGAGCATATGGTTCTTTTCCTAGATGAAGAAAAGTAATAAAAAAACATCCTCCATTTATGAGGATGTTTTTTTACTTTCTTGTAAACCATGCTGTATATAATAATTGAATGGCCTCTTCAATTTCTTCCTCTAATAAAGTCGCAAATCCAAGCAATACTGTACTTTTGGGAGAAGTCCCTTCCTTATAATATATCGAAGCAGGATACACTTTAATACTCCTTTCAGCTGCAGCTTCCATTAATTCTTTCTCTTCCATCCCATTATGCACTTTTAATAAAATATGTAGGCCGGAATCTTCCCCTATTACTTCAATGCGATTAGAAAAATATTTTTCTAATACCGAAACAAGACGGTCTCTCTTCTTTCGGTACACAACACGCATTTTATGAATATGTTTTTCCCAATGCCCGTCATTTAAAAATTTCCTAATGATCTCTTGATCCATTCTTGAAACGCTTTGTGTGTAAAATAAATATTGTTGTTGATACTTTTTAATCAATTTCTTTGGTAACACCATATAGCTCATCCGTAATGATGGCAACAATGCTTTAGATAGCGTCCCCATATAAATAACTTTCCCGTCTGTATCTAACCCTTGCAGCGCTGGAATAGGCTTTCCTGAATAACGGAATTCACTATCATAATCATCTTCAATAATATATCTTCCTTCATCTTTTTTTGACCATTGTAAGAGCTGCATCCTTCTCGTAATCGGCATAATCATCCCATATGGAAACTGATGAGAAGGTGTAACAAACACAATATTAGCTGAACTATTTTCTAACTCTGAAATACAAATACCATCTTTATCTAAAGATAACATTTGAACATTTTGTTCACCCTGCTCGAAAACAACCATCTTTCGGTGGTAGCCTGGATTTTCAACTGCATAACCACTTCCTTTTAACAATTGAAATAACAACTTCACTAATATTTGCGTACCAGCTCCGATTACAATTTGACTAGCCGAACATCGCACACCTCTTGATTCATATATATAGCTCGCTATTTCTTCACGCAAGCTCACTTCACCTTGTGGATGTCCAAGAAAAAGTAATTCTTTATTCTCTAATTGCCATACCTCGTTCGTAATTTTTCGATATACATGAAACGGAAAAGTGCTAGTATCCACACCCGTTTGAGTGAAGTCAAATTTATACACCTGCTCTTGAAAAGGTACTTCCCCTATTACCTCTTCGCTACCTTCCGCATGAATCATTTGCTCGATTTCACACACAAAATAACCTTTTCTAGAAATCGACTCAATATATCCTTCGGCAAGAAGTTGCTCATAAGCTGCCTCTACTGTATTTTTACTTACTTGTAAATATGTTGCTAGCTTCCTCTTAGCCGGTAATTTCGTAAAAGATAGAATCGTTCCATCTTTAATTTCTTTTTTTATATACTCATACAATTGTACATACAATGCCGTCTTACTATTTGCATTCAAATTAGGCGTTAATTCTAACACAATAACTGACCCCTTTCAAAAACACATAACTGATACTTTTTACAGTACCAGAAGTTCTATATAATTTCTTTTATCATGTAACGCATTAATAATCAAATACTAGAGAGGAGATGCATGATAATGAACAAAAGTAGACGTATTGGACTCATTATGATTATTACAGGAGCCACATTATGGGGATTATCTGGACCGATGATTCAATGGCTATTTCAACATACGAATGTATCATCACTTGATTTTTTAACAATTCGCTTGTTGCTTGCAGGAATATTTATTTTGTCTTTCTTACTAATAAAGAAACAAAACATATTTCAAATTTGGAAACACCCTAGACATTCTATACAGCTTATTATTTTCTCTATTCTTGGCATGCTTGGTGCGCAGTACGCTTTTATCGAAACAGTTCATATTAGTAATGCGGTCACAGCAACACTCTTTCAATTTCTAGGCCCTGTTCTTATTACAATGTATGTTGCATTTGAGCAAAGAAAATTCCCTGCTTCTATGCAAATACTCGCAATTATAACTGCGCTAACAGGAACATACTTTATTATTACAAATGGCTCAATCGAAAATATTGTTTTATCTAAAGCAGCTATTACTTTCGGCCTATTAACAGCGATTGGTTTTGCGTTTTATACCCTTCATCCGGCTTCCCTTATTAAAGAATGCGGAACAACTATAGTAATTGGCTGGGGGATGTTAATTGGAGGGATTGCACTGCTTATTTGTAATCGTTCTTTTGGGTGGAATCAGATTTCGCAAACTTTCACACTTCAAACTTTTTCTATGCTTATTCTTATCATTATAAGTGGCACTCTTTCTTTCCTTCTTTATATCGGGAGTCTTAAATATTTAGCAGCAACAGAAACAAGTATTTTATCTAGCATTGAACCACTTGTAGCTGCCATCGTTTCAATCGCTTGGCTTAATGAATCTTTTGGAGCATATCAATTATTAGGCGGAGTATGTATCGTCCTTTCTGTTATTTTCTTAACAATGCCTCAAAAAGAGAGAGAACCAACCTTTTCAACTGAACAAATATAAAGTGAAACTTTAATCAGTGGGGGGTTCCACCCCCACTGATTATTAGCCCTCAACAATTGGAATAGAAAATGTCAAAAGAGGTCGTACAAAACTTACGACCTCTTTTTATGATTTAAAGGAATTGTCTCGTCTTCTAGCAAATACAATTACACTAACAATAAAATTTAGGAGTGTGGCACCATGAAAAAAATCGGAACTATGCTACTTTTCTCCTTCCTCATTACTGGCTGCGCGCAATCGCAACCCGATTCAACAGCACCTAAAAAAGAAGTAATAGAAACGTCATCCTCTCAAATTAACGCACCTTCCTTTTTTCACCTTAGTGTCTTAAAAGATGTAAATTGGGAAGAAGCACCATCATTCGTAGAAGGAAAAATACCGTTAAAAGGCATTGAAAGAAAAATTGCAATGGCTGATAGCTCTATTATCGCAAATGAGCAAAATGAAATAATGTGGTTCTTCCTGGATCCTGAAATGCCAACTGGAAAACTATCTATTATCGCGTTAAAACAAGGAACTACAACTCCAACACCAGTACTCTTTCAAAAAGAAACCTCCAAACAAACTTGGACTACTTCAAATACAGTCGATACAACCGTAAAGGAACTCCCTCTCGTAATGTCACTACCTTCATCTGGATTATGGGTATTAAACATATATGTGAATGAAAGATATTATGATCAATTTGTAATCAATGCCGAATAAAGTGACAAAACTGAAACACTTCCTTACAACAATGTAATTTCTACGTCACGTACTTCGATAGGTGGATTATCTCTCTTCTCTTATACTTAAAGTAAGAAATGACGCGAGGAGAGATGAGAGATGAAAAAAATGATAGAAGTGATCGTAGCAGTAACTGAGGTTTTAATAAATGGTAAACAAGTTGCAATGGAGTTAAATAAATAATGAACGGGGCTTGAATAAATTTACACTTCTTCATTATTTTGATTTCTTATCTCAAAAAAAGCAGTGCCTTTTTAAGGCGCTGCTTTTGACTATTTATAACTTGGCATTTTCGTAATCTGTGCCACACCTGAATCAATGGCTGCTTTCGCTACTACTTCTGCAACACTTGGAACAACTCTTTTATCTAATGGATTTGGAATTACATAATTCGCATTACGCTCTTCGTCCGTAATTATGTTAGCGATCCCATATGCTGCTGCTAATTTCATCTCTTCTGTAATATCAGTCGCGCGTACGTCTAATGCACCACGGAATATACCAGGGAACGCTAATACATTATTTACTTGATTTGAATAATCAGAACGACCAGTTCCAACTACAGCAGCTCCAGCTTCTAATGCATCTTCTGGGAATATTTCTGGAATTGGATTCGCCATTGCAAACACAATCGCTTTCTCATTCATCGTCTGTACAAGTTCTTTCGTTAATACGTTAGGAGCAGATACGCCAATGAAAATATCAGCCTGATGAATCGCTTCTTTTAATGTTCCACGTACATATTCGCGATTTGTCTTCTTTGAAACTTCGATTTGTGCTTCGTTCATCCATGTTTCACCTTCACAAACAATACCTTCTAAGCTAACTAACGTAATATGTTTTGCGCCAGCTTTTAATAATAATTTCCCAATTGCAATTCCTGCCGAACCCGCACCGTTAATAACAATTTTTACATCATTCATTTGTTTACTTACAACTTTTAGTGCATTAATAACAGCTGCTAAAACGACAATAGCCGTCCCATGCTGATCATCATGAAATACAGGAATATTCGTTTCTTCTTTTAATCGTCTTTCAATTTCAAAGCAACGTGGTGCTGCAATATCCTCTAAATTAATTCCTGCAAATGTAGGCTCTAAATTTTTAACAAGGGTAACGATTTCATCCACATCAGTCGTCCCTAAACATAACGGGAAAGCATCTACATTCGCAAACTTTTTAAATAAAATACTTTTCCCTTCCATAACAGGCATAGCCGCTTTCGGTCCAATATTCCCTAAACCAAGTACTGCTGTTCCATCTGAAACAACTGCAACCATATTCCCTCTTGCTGTATAGTCATACGCTGTTTCTTCATCTGCCGCAATTGCTTTGCAAGACTCTGCTACCCCCGGTGTATAAGTCAAACTTAAATCGTCCGCTGTATTCACTTCTACTTTACTTGTAATTTCAATTTTCCCTACTAATTCTTTATGCAATAACAATGATCTTTCATTAATTTGTTTTTCTAACATACTTATAATCTCCCCTTAATTTGACAAGCTAGCTATATGAATATAGCTAGCTTGTTTGATCATGAAAACATTTTTAATAAAATTGTCGCTGTTACGACCATTGCAGCCCCACCTAAACGCGTTGAAATTTGTGCGAACGGCATTAATTCCATACGATTTGAAGCTGATAAAATAGCAACATCTCCAGTTCCACCTAAACCACTATGACATCCAGTTACAATCGCTGATTCAACTGGATACATTTTCATCACTTTCCCTACAAGAAAACCTGACGCTACCATTGTAAGAACAACCGATGCGCACACAACAACATATCCTACCGAAAGAACTGCTGCTACGTCTTTTAACGGAATATATAGCAATCCTAAACCGACCATTAATGGCCATGTTAAATTCTTTGAAATGAATTTATATAAATGGAATGCTCCTTGCTCCATTTTTGCTGGCATTAGATTAAAGTACTTCACAATTGCCGCTGAAAAAATCATAATGATTGCTCCTGGAATACCGATAAACTTAGAAGCGAATCCTCCGAAAATAAAGAATGTACATGCAATCAATAATCCTGCTCCCATTAATGAGAAATCAATTGGTTTTTCTGTATTTTGCTCCTTTAATAAATCTGCTTGATTGTCTGTTTTTACTAATACACCATTACCACTAAGCTCAGGTCTCTTCTCACCTAAACGCTTCATATACCCTGCACTCACGATTGCAAACATATTCCCAATAATAGCTGCCGGAATAAGCTGTGATACAAACGTTGCTGATGATTCATTTATAATATCACTATAAGCTAGCGACAATGGTAAAATCCCTTCTCCGATACCACCACTCACAATTGGTACGATGATAAAGAAAAATGTCTGCTTCATTTCAAATCCAAATAGTGAACCGACTAATAAGCCCACTGCTACAGAAGCTAACGTTCCTACTACTAAAGGAATAAACATACGAACGAACCCCTGCACTAACACTTTACGGTTCATTCCCAAAATACTTCCAACTACTAAACAAGAAATATATAAATATAAAAAGTTCGATTTTTTCATTAACATAGTCGCAGCTTCCATTGAAGCTGGATTCATCCAGTTAAAAAATACAAGTAACGATGGAATAAATAATGAGAGAATTGCTGGACCACCGATATTTTTTAATATTGGAATTCTCATTCCAATATCACCTAAGAAAATACCCATGATCATAATAACTGCAAAACCACCAATCATATCTGCTGGTAATTTATTATATACAGATGCTCCATAAATAATAGCAGCCAATACTACATATAACGGTAAAGGTATAACACCGATTTTAACGTTCATAATTTTAGAAGCGAAAGATTCACTTTTCAATTCATTGCCTTCAGAAAATGATACCGCTTCCACATTTTTTTGAATTCCCATATGGCACCCCCTTGTTTTCTTAATAACAATATTAAAACGCTTTCAATAGTAAAAATAGTTTTTGTAAGTTTTGTAATTGGTTTTGTAATTAAAAAAAGTATAAGCGACTTATAATAAGCCGCTTATACGTAAAAGTCTATTTTATTCCGGTCAATACACCTTAATTTACTCACCGGTCTTCCCACATTTTGATACACCATTTCATTCTCCAATACTCCGATTTCAGTCAAAAACATTACATACTTTCGAATAGAAACTCTCGAAACCCCTACTAATTGCGCCATTTCATCAGTTGTAAATGCTTGTCCATTAAGTGATTCGATTTTCTTCCAAATTAATTGCAATGTTTGCTTCGTTAATCCCTTTGGAAGTTCTTTATTAACAAAAGATTCTCTTTTTTCTTTTTGCAAAATTAATGAATCTAATTCCGATTGACTAATTTTTTGTTGTTCTTTCATAAAAGTAAGTTTTTCTCGATATACAGTTAATGCCTCTTTAAATCGTTCAAATGTAAATGGTTTAATTAAATAATCTACTACGCCATATTGTAATGCCTTTTTAATACTCACCATATCATGTACAGCTGAAATCATCATAATATCAATTTCTTTTTCTTGATTCCGAATATACATTAACAGCTCAAATCCAGTCTCTTCAGGCATAAAAATATCAAGTAATACTAAATCTACTCGTGATTTCTCTAATACTTCTATCGCCTCTTTTACTGATTTAGCTGCATGAACAAGTTCAAATCCTCCCACTTGCTCTAAATAATGCGTATTTAACATCGCAACCATCGGATCATCTTCTACAATTAAAACTTTAATCATATTTGCTTCTCATCCCTACCTTTAGGTATTTCAATTGTTATCGTTGTTCCCTCTCCTAATAAGGAGGAAATGTGAATCTCCCCATTTATTCGCTGTATACTTTCTTTTACAAGATACAAACCATAACCGCGATTATCCCCTTTTGTGGAATAACCTTTTGTAAATAATGCATCCACTGCGTCTTCTTCTATACCTTTCCCCGTATCTTGTACTGTAATAGTTAATGCATTCTGATATTGTATCCCAACTTCAACTTGTTTCTTTTTGCAATGTATCACTGCCTCTAATGCATTATCTATTAAGTTCCCTACAATCGTAATAAGTTCATGAGTAATACTTTCATCATATATTTCCGGCAAGTAAGAATCTTCACTTATAATTAACTTTATATTTTTCTCCCTAGCATAGCTAAGTTTACCTAGTAAAAAACCAGCAAATACTGGACTTTTTATTCTTTTCATAACCCCACCAATTTCATATTGATGCTCTGATACCATACTACTTACATATTTCTGCAATTCTTCATACTGTTTCATATGTGTTAGCCCTAATACGACATGCATTTTATTCATAAATTCATGAGATTGTGCCCGTAACGCTTCCGCATATAGCCTAATACCAGTTAGTTCCTCTGCTAATTTTCTAATTTCTGTTTTATCACGAAATGTTGCGATCGCGCCAACTATTTCTCCTTTTACATATAAAGGAACACGATTTGTGACAATCGTAATTCCGTAAATATTTTGTTCTTCGTTTAATTGTACCTCGCCTGTTTGCAACACTTCTTTTATACGTGAATTTGGCATATACAATTCAACATCTTTACCAATAAAGTCTTCTTCAAGTCCACTTTTCTTAAATAATCGTTTTGCCTCATTATTTATTAAAGTTACATTCGCCTCTTTATCTACAGCAATAATACCTTCTTTCACCGAAAGCAACATCGTATTTCTTTCTTCAAGAATTTTTGCTATCCTATGCGGCTCAAGACCAAATAAACTTTTCTTTATATGTCTAGCTAGCAATATTGCTCCTATAATCCCAACTAATACTCCAACTCCGACACCAATATAAATAATATGTCTACTTTGCTTAACTCTTTCTTTTACATTATCTGCTGAAATACCGACAGCTACTGCTCCAAGCTGTTCACCTGTTTCAGAAAATATTGGTACAAACACTCGCATTGAAATACCTAAAGTTCCTTCTGCTAGCGATACATGTTCCTTCCCTTTCAATGCAGGTCCTTCATCTCCCCCAATAAAATGATGACCTATTTTTTGAGGATTTGGATGAGATTTTCTTATTCCATCCATATCCATAACTACAATAAATTGAACACCTGTATTTTTTAATATTCTATTTGTATACGTTTGGATTGCTGAAGTATCTGCTTTCCCAATCAAACCATTGATTACAACTGAATCATTCGCCACAATGTGTGCAATTGTTTTCGCTTTCTCTGCTTGGCTTTCCTCCGTTGTCCGTTCTACATTATGACTAATTAATATATCTGTCACAAGTAAAGAAAAAATTACAACTGTACAAACTAACAATGTAATCGTTTTCCATAAATTCCATAGTCTTTTTCTTTTTTTCATCCCGTTAATGACTCCCCTAATTACTGAATAGAAAAATAAGTAAGGTGATATTATTTTCACCTTACTTATTTGCTGTTATTATACTTTAAATTTACTAGTCATTGCTTGTAGTTCTTCGGCCATCTCAGCTAAGTTTTGCGAAGCCGAACTAATTTCTTCCATCGAATTTACTTGTTCTTCTGTTGAAGCTGCAACACTTTGCATACTAGCTGTATTTTCTTCTGCAGCCGCTGCAATTTCATCAATAGCGTTTGTCACTTCATTTGCATCTCCAGCGATTCTCTTCGTTGTTTCTACCATTTGATTAACTTGAGAAACAATATGAGTAGTAGAACTTAAAATTTCTGTAAAACTTACTTTCGTTTTTGTTACAACATCTAAGCCTTGTTGAACTTCCCCACTCACATTATCCATTGCCTTAACAGTATGTTCAATATCAGCCTTAATTTCTGCAATTAAATTTGCAATCTCTCCAGATGATTCTCCTGATTGCTCTGCTAATTTTCTAACTTCATCAGCTACAATAGCAAATCCTCTTCCCTGCTCACCTGCTCTTGCCGCCTCAATAGCCGCATTTAAAGCTAATAAGTTCGTTTGAGTAGCAATATTTTGAATTGCTTCAGAAATAGCTCCTACCTGCTTTGATTTCTCATCAAGAAGTTTAATAATAGCATCTGACTCGGATACCGATTTAGAAATAGACTGCATTTGTTTTGCTGTTTGTTCAACCAATTCTTCCCCTTCTTCAGCTCTTTCTCTCGCATGTAATGAGGAGATAGAAATTGATTCCGCGCTTCCAGTTACATCTTGAATTGCTGTATTTACCTGTTGTAATGTAGCCGCACCTTCTTCAACACCTTGACTTTGTGATTCAGCCCCACCTGATACTTGTTCCATTGCAATTGTAATTTGATCTGTCGCATCATTTGCTTGCTGTACGCTCGCTGTTAACTCTTCAGCCGATGCAGCGACATGTTCTGCTGAAAAACTAATTTGAGTAATCACATCTTGTAAAGAGGCAGACATTTCATTAAATGAATTCCCTAATTTCCCTATATCATCCTTGGAATGGATTGTAATTTTCTCTGTCAAATCTCCCTTACTAATTTTATGTGCCGAGTCAGCTATTTTTCTTAATGGTCTTGTAATAGACTTTGTAATGAAATAAATTAGTACACTACCAAATACTATAGCGATAGCAATGACAATCAAAGTCTTATAAAACACTGGATTCGCAGCTTGGGTAATTTCTTCGTCGAACATAACTCCAACTACTTTCCATCCTGTTTTCTCATTTGTTTCAAAGATTAAATTCTTTTTATCACCTTGTTCTGTATAAGACACATTTCCTTGTTTTTCTTCATAAATTGGTTTAATCCACGGATCAGTAACTTTTGCACCTGGTTTTCTAGACGGATGACTAACAATTTGCTTATTTTGATCTAAAATAACTGTATAACCTTTTTCACCAATGTTAATCATTTTGGAAATTTTTAAGATGTTATCTAAATTTAAGTTAATTCCTATAACACCTTTACCATCTTTTACTTCTTTAGCAATTGTCACTACCATATTTTTAGTAGATGCTGATTGATATGGTGCAGTAACAATTACTTTCCCTTTATTTTCATGTGCTTCTTTATACCAAGATCTATCTGTTGGATTATACCCATCAGCCATTTGGATAAATGGTTCTCTTATAAACTTTCCCGCCTGTGTTCCAATATAAATACCTTCTACTTCTGGATGAAGTTTTATATATTGCGCTAACCTCGTTCTTACTATTTCTTCTTGTCCGTTTGGATATGTATCCTCTGTTAAGATGTCTGCAAAGTACGTCGCATCAACAAATTTCTCTTCTATATTTTGAGAAATAACAGTATTTAAAACTGAAATATTCTCCTTTGCTTTATCGGTCATTTGATGTTCAAAATTTGTTTTGGCAGTTTGATATGAAACACCACCGATAATAAGTCCTGGTATAGTTAAAATAATAAAAAATGAAATGATTAATTTTTTCTTGATACTCATACTTTTAACCCAGTTAAATATATTTTGCATAATAAGCCTCCTTTATGTAATAGAACACTTGTGTAATTTTATACAATCAACATGTATAAAACAATATATAATGATAACATGTAATTTTTTCGTCAATTATGCATTTTTACATATCCACTTCTCCTAAACATTTTAATCCTAAAAAACAAGAGAACTTTAGCATATATAATAAGCTAAAGTTCTCTTGTTTTTTAACAGCTTCTCTTCAAAAAAATCTGCAAAACTTCTCTTACAATTCCTTAAATCTTTATCCTTCACCTTATAGTTATATAGTTCATGCTCTTCTTCCTAATTTATTTGGAGTTATTTACATAGCTAATTGCCTGACTCCCCATCTGCACCCATGCCTGTTCAAATTTTCCTCTTGGCACTTTTACATCTAAGCTATCATCGAGGGGATCTCGAATATATACAGATTCCTTATCGTACCCAACAAGTACAACACAATGTTCATTATACGTAATAGAAACATCCCCACTATTTGTTTCCCATGTAGTAAATTCATCTTCATCTAAAGGAGCATATGTTGCATTCGTAATCATGACTACCGGGTGCCCTGCTTTTACACTCTTATAAATTTCTTCTATACTCTTCCCTGTTAAGTCCACAGCTTTATTCGGTAAATATTTTTTTGCTAATTGAAAAAGTGGTCCGTGATATACACCGTATCCGGATTCAGAAAAGGTATAAATATTCCCTACAAATCCTTCATTCGGATTCCCACGTACACCATCTTCCATAAAATTAACTTTTTTTATTTCATTTGCTAATTTCATCTTATCTACAGAAACACCCGCATATTGTAACATCATCGCTAAACTTGTTACTTCGCAACCTCTATCTAACTCTGGTAATTGCTGAATTAAAGGCACATTTGATAACATGACTTTTTCATCGTTATTACTAAACTCTATTCGTTTTTGACTTTGTATACTTGAGAATAGTAATCCCTTTACTTTCTCCACATACGCTGTAATCTCATTTGTATATGCACCCCATATTCCTATACATAGTACGGACATACATATATACCACTTCCATTTTCGTATCACTCTCACGTCCTTTTTAATTCGTTAAATACGAATAAAATTCATCAGCATCTGTTTGAACCATAGGAACAAACTTAAGCTCTTTTCCCTTTTCAGGTTGTTCAAGATTTATCTTCTCCGCTAAATCTTGAATCTTCAAATTCGCTCTATCCATACCAAGCTCATCTGCTATTTCTATTACCTTTTGCTCATTTATTTCTCTTAATACTTGATATATATCTTTGCCATATAAATCAATATGATATTTTTTTGCTTCTTCCTGTACTTTTTGTTCGTACACTTCTTGTGCTAACTCTTCCATCTCTTTTCCTTGTTGAGCAATACCTAGCTTTTCTGCTTCTTCTCTAACTTTCGTTCCGTAGATTTCTTCCTCAATCTCTTCTATTTCTTTTCCTTCAGTTGAAACACCAAGCTTTTCTGCTTCATTATTAATTTTAATCTTATTAATTTGATCAATTAAACTTACAATCGACGTATTCTCTATAGATATTCCTAGTTTCAACGCTTCTTTCCTCACTTTTGTTTCATAAATTTCTTCTGAAAGAATTCCAACATCTTTCCCTTCTGCCGAGATACCTAATTGATTAGCTTCTCTTCCTACTTCCGTCTCATGAATTTCTTTTTCTAACGTAATTTGTTCTTTCCCATCCGTTTCAATGCCTAACTTTTCCGCTTTTTCTTCCGTATGCATTGCATGTATTTTCCCATCATTTAATTGTTCTTTACTACGCTGCGTGTAATCTGTCTTTCCTTTTGTCATTCCAGAAGGGGAGGCACCCCCTAATATACTTAAACTCATTACTCCAATAGTGAATACCGTCATCATTTTCTTTTTCAAGACTTCTTCCTCCCTCTCACGCTTTCTTTTTCCAGCTTTCCCATAATTTTTTTTATACTATACATAAACTTCATCTCTGTTAGAAATAACCTTATGATTTATCCAGTTCATTCAAAAAAACCTTACATCTTTTCTTTCCATCACAAGTTTCCATTATGTAATACATGCTACAAGTTATTCCTTAACTTTCCCTTAAAAAGACGACCTTGTAAAAACAAGGTCGTCTTCTCACTTATAATCTTTGATTTTTTGGGAAAATCACTTCAAAACAAGTTCCTTCTCCCCATTTGCTCTCTACCGATATTTTTCCATAATGCTTTTCTACAATCCAATTAGCGATTGAAAGACCTAACCCAGCTCCTTCTGACATACTTCTTGCTTTGTCTCCTTGATAAAAACGATCAAATAAATTTGGAATATCTTCTTCTTTAACTCCTATCCCATTATCTTTCACCCGTATACAAATTGAATTACTCGTTTGTGTGCAATCAATTTGAATATGCCCATCTTCATTCGTATACTTCATCGCATTATCTAACAATATGACCATCATTTGATGGATTCTCTCTCTATCACCCATAAACGTTATATCACGTTCTACTTTTAATATCATCGCTTTTTCTTGATAAGAGGCAATTTCTTTATATGGATTTATAATTTCTTCTAACAACTTATCCAGTTCAAATGTTTTCTTATCCATCTCAATTTGATTAGAATCCGAACGTGCTAACAACAATAAATTGCTAACGAGTTTCGATAGCCGCCTACATTCTTTTGAAATTGTAGAGATATCCACGGCTTTTTCTTCTATCGTAGCGGATGGGGACTGGAATAATACATCCGTTTTTGATTGAATAACTGCAAGCGGTGTTCTTAATTCATGTGATGCATCGGAAACGAATTGCTGCTGTTTCTCCCATGAATTTTGAATAGGTATGAGTGCCCTGCCAGCTAGGAAAAAACCGATACCTATTGCACATAGACTTCCTATGCTACAACCTATTATGAGAATTAAAAATAAAGTATTTAGCATTTCTTCTTCAGCTGTTGTATCACGTACAATTTGAACTATTTTTCCATCTTCTTGAAACGCAAACGTTCTAAAATATCGTCCTTGCACTTCAATATCTTGCAAATCCCCTACCTTTTTTGGAGAAAACTTTTCCAAATCCCCTTCAAAGTTAGAGCGAAATTTATGGTTATCGCCTTCTATCTCCACTATTTTTCCATTCCAAGTTATTATAGTTATCCGTGGGTCTCGAATTTTGATATTCTCTATACGTTTTCTTGGTGGTGGCATTTTAACATCAAATTTTTCTCTATACTGAGTTATCATTTTTATAGATTGATCCACTTCATTATAAGTACGCTTGTATGTGTACGAATAAATAATACTACCTAATACACCTATTAATAGGATAAATACTAACGAATTCAATATAGTTAGACGAATACGTGTCTTTTGAAACATGCTTCCCTTTCTCATTGTTCTTTTAATATATATCCAATACCACGAACGGTTTGAATATCTTTCTGATAACCGAATGGTTCTAATTTTTTACGTAAATGATGTACATACACTTCTACAATTGCTACTGTCGTATCAGAATCAAATCCCCAAACACGATCAAAAATTTGTTCACGCATTAAAATCTTCCCGCTATTTTGAATGAGATACTCTAGTAGCTCGTATTGTTTTAATGTCAGCTTAATACCTTGTCCATCTACTTGAATGTCTTTATCTTTTCCGAACAATTCAATCCCTTTATAGCGAATGGTCTGCTGTGTTGTTAAACTACCACTTCTGCGTAGTAATGCACGAATTCTCGCTTTTAATTCAGGGGCCTGAAACGGTTTAACAATATAATCATCTCCACCAAAGTCCAATCCTTTCACTCGATCTTCTAAAGAATCTCTTGCTGTCAAAAACAGGACTGGCGTTTCAATCTTTTCATCACGTATTTTTTGAATCACTTCAAATCCGTCCATTTCTGGCATCATCACATCAAGCAAAATTGCATCATAAATGTTTTGCAGCGCCAAAAACAAGCCGTCTTCCCCATTCATTGCCGTATCCACTTCAAATTCATCACGTAAAATTTGTACGATAGACTCTAATAACGAGGCGTTATCTTCTACTACAAGTAAGCGCATATTCTCACCTTCCACAATCTATTTCAACTCTCTTTATTATTGCATCTCTTCTCTTCATAACGAAATAATGTAATCATATTATGTAATTTCATTTTCAACTATTTCCTTCTAAAGTTTTGCTCGATATAAAATTTTGAACCTTTATTATAAAGGCTCTTTCTTAAATTTTGCTTAATAAAAAATTGAAAGAAATAAGATTACCCTTATCTCTTTCAATTTTTTACTACATACACCTTTTTACTCGGCAATTCTAAACAATTTAACTGACCACCATAAACCGCACCGCCATCAATTCCAATAATACGATTACTACCAAAATACACTCCGCAATTCTCACTACCATGAAGCGTTTTTGTTTCCGTATGGCCAAATACAACAACCTTTTCGCCGCTATATCCATTATGAAATTCATTACGGATCCACATTAACGTATATGGTTCAGATTCAGAAACTCGGTTCATCGGCTCAACACCAGCATGTACAAAGATATACTCTTCTGTTTCAATGTAATGATCTAATTCTTGAATAAACGTTACATGTTCCTCTAATATATGAGATTGTAAAATCGGTTTTTGGAAGTTTTCCTCATTAACCGCAATGTCTTCTTCTACAAATCCATAGCTATATAACGTTTTATCTCCACCATTCCTTTTTACCCAATGGTTCCATGAACGTTCCTCATCAGTCGTTAACGCCTTGATCATCATATCTTCATGATTGCCCTTTAGAACGAGGGCTCCCGCTTCTTTTAACTCTTTTACCTTTTCAATTACTGCACGCGCATTTGGACCACGATCTACATAATCCCCTAATAAAATCAATTGATCCTGTCTTGCATCGTATTGAGCTTCTTCCAATAACTGTTCGAACTTTTCTATTTCTCCATGAATATCACTAATAACAAGTATTCTCTTCATTTCTTCCCCTTCTTTCTAAACCATTCTCTTTCTAATTATAGATTAAAACGACAGAAATTTCTGAATCACAATCCGAAATAGCATTTATTACAAATAAAACTATTATCCTTACAACAATGTAAGTCTCTTGTCATCCAATTCGATGGTTGCAATTACTGCATTTCCTTATACTAAAAGTAAGAAATGAAACAAAAAACAAGGAGAGATGAGATATGAAAAAAGTGATGGAAGTTGTAGTAGCGGTGGCAGAGGTTTTTGTAAATGGGAAACAAGTTGCAATGGAGTTAAACAAATAATGAAAAAGACAAAATTCATTCTAGACCCTTTACTCATATAAACGAGATAAGACTTCATCATTTCTTTGATCCCTTATCTCCCAATAAAGAAAGCCGCATCCTGAAAAAGGATGCGGCTTTCTCTTATTTTTGACTCGTACGAGCTGAAATACTAATTGCTCTATCTGTTGCTTTTGCAGCTTCATCTAAAGCTTCTTTACTATTCTTTCCGTCATACATTGCTTCTAATGCTTTTACAACTGCATCTCTTGATTCTGGGAATACACTAATTAATGCCCCTTGAGTTGCTGGAGATTGCTTCGTTGCTTGTAATTGCTCTACCGTTACTTTTAACTGCGGATACTTTTCATACTGCTCTTTTACTAACGGCTCATTATATGCATCTGGATTAATTGAGAAATATCCTGTTGCAGTATGCCATTTTGCTTGTACATCTGGCTTCGTTAAATATTTCATAAAGTCCCAAGCACCTTGCTGCGTTTCTTCTGAAACCATATTCGTCATCCATAATGATGCACCACCAATAACAACACCATTTTGTTTCGAATCTTCTGGATACGGAATATACGAAACGCCTACATTAAACTTAGATGCATCAATTAAATCACGAACACCAGCTGAAGAATCTAAATACATAGCCACTTGTCCAGACTGGAACGCAGCACGAATATCATCCCAACTTGCTCCATACTTTCCAAGTGCACCAGCTTTATTTAATTCATCTAACATCCCAAATACTTTTTGACCTTCTTTTCCGTTAAATACCGCTTTCTTTGCAGCATCTTTACGGCCGTTTTCGTTGTCTACATATAAAGCACCTTGTGTCGCTAACAACTCTTCAAAGAACCAACCATAATTCAGCATTGAAAATCCATACTGCTTTACATTTCCGCCTTCTTTAATCGTTAACTTTTTCGCCGCTTCTTTTAACTCATCATATGTTTGCGGAGCTTTCTCTGGATCTAATCCAGCCTTCGCGAAAGCATCCTTATTATAAATTAATACTGGTGTAGATGAATTAAACGGCATAGAATACATTTTTTCATCAACTGAATAATAGTTCGTAATTGCTTTTTCTAATTTTGATGTATCGTACTTATCTTTTTTAATCCAGCTATCGATAGGCGTAATCTTTTTGCTATCAATCATATACTTCGTTGTAATTTCACTCGATTGAACAAGAGCTGGCGCTTCTTTCGTTGCAGACATCGTTTTAAATTTCGTTAAAGACTCTTCGTATGTTCCTTGGAACTCTGCCTTTATCTCGTATTTATTCTGCGACTTATTATAGTCTGCAACAAGCCCATCTAGTACACCTTGTGTTTTTCCACCCATTGCATGCCAGAAACGAATTACAGTTTTATCACCATTCTTTTCAACTGGAGCTACTTTTGCCTGTGCTTCAGGTTTCCCCTCTGTTTTACTATTTGAACAAGCTGCGCCGGTTAATGCCATTGTGGCTGCCATTAAAAGAGCAGCACTTTTTTTCAATAAACTCATCTCAATCCCACCTTTTCCTATGTATGCTTATTTAATTGCACCTTTTGTTAATCCTTTTTGTAATTGCTTTTGCCCTAAAAATAGTAAAATCAATGTTGGAATGACGATAACCGTAACACCCGCCATTACACTGCCCCAATCAGTTGCAACTTCTTGAGATTGAAGCTGCTTTACACCAATTTGAACCGTTCTTACTTTTTCATCAGTGGTTACTAAGAGCGGCCACAAATACATATTCCACGTTGTTAAAAAGCTGTATACTCCAAGCGTAATAAAACTCGTTTTACAATACGGAATTACAACACTGAATAAAAACCTTACATTTCCAATCCCTTCAATAAAAGCAGCTTCTTTCAGTTCATTCGGAAGTGTCATAAAATGTTGACGTAGTAAGAAAATACCGAAAGCTGTTGCAAAAAACGGCACCGTCATCCCAGCAAAACTATTAATCCATCCGAAGTTTTGAATCGTTAAAAAGTTCGGTACCATCGTTGCTTCCCACGGAATAAGCATTGTTGAAATAAACAAGAAGAAAATTAAGTTTCTACCTTTAAACTGAAGAAAAACAAAAGCATAAGCTGCTAAACTGGATACGATAAGTTGTCCAAGCATAACAACTGTCGATACAATTAAACTGTTATATAAGTATGTAAAAAGAGGTACTTTTTGAAAAATATTAATGAAATTATCAAAAGTAAATTGAGTTGGAAATAACCTTCTCATTTGAATATCGTCTGGTGTCATAAAGCTTATTAAAAACGCATACAGTACAGGAAAAAACACCATTACTGCACTAATAATGAGCAGCATGTATAATAGGAAATTTTGTTTCCACTGTTTAACGATCATTTATAATGCACCTTTCTCTCAGCAAACTTAAATTGAATCAATGTAGCAATAAAAATGAAAATAAATAATACCATCGCTTGTGCACTTGCTGTTCCAAATTGATGATTCACAAATGCCTCTTTATAAATCGAGTACACAATTAAATTCGTTGCATCATTCGGTCCACCGTGCGTTAAAATATCAATTTGTCCAAAGCTTTGGAATGCACTAATTAACGTTACTGTCACGATAAAAAATAAAGTTGGTGATAGCATCGGTAATGTAACGCGGCGAAGCTTATATAAATAACTAGCACCATCTATAGATGCACTCTCATATAAAGACGTATCAATATTTTGTAAACCACCTAATATAACTAAAAATACAAATCCTGTATTCACCCAAACCGTTGTAACCGATACAGAAAACAGTGCCCATTCTGGACTCGTTAACCATGCGATTGCAGGAAGATTCATAGAGGCTAATATATTATTAAATAACCCTACACTTGGATGAAATAAAAATAGCCAAATCACTGCACTAGCAGCTACTGATATTCCCATCGTTGAAGAAAAGAGAACTCGGAATAATCCGATCCCTCTTACTTTTTCATTTGCAAGTAATGCAAGAAATAAGGCGAATACAATGCTAGTAGGAACTGTATATAAAACAAATAATAAAGTTGACTTTATACTTTTGTAGAAAGCAGGATCCGAAAATAAATATTGATAATTTTCTAAGCCAACGAAAAGATTAGCTTCTCCGTGTATATCTGTTAAATAAAAGCTATAGTAGATCGTCCTAAACAATGGATAGAAAAGAAAAATTGAAAATAACAAAATAGATGGCGCCAAAAACAATAATCCTATTCTTAAATCTTTCGTTCTGTCCCATAAACTCTTCTTTTTTGACACTGTTGTTTGAACTGGTAACTTACCTACTTCAATCATTATTTCGCCACCACTTTTAATCGTTCATTCTTATTTTGATGAAAGAAGCATAGTTTTTCTTGCGAGAATAATAATTTTACTTTGTCACCTTTGTTCAGGAGTAACTGTCCGATGACTTTCGCACTCCAAGTTGTTCCATTTACCGCAAAGTTTAATATAGATTCATTCCCTAATACTTCTACAGATTGCAGCGTCACTTCTTGTCCTTCCTCAGACAGTGCAATATGCTCAGGACGCATACCTATTCGAATAGTTCCTTCTGGTAATTGCTTTAGCTGTCCAATAGATAATGGGATTTGCAATTGCCCTATATGTAATATGCCTTTTTCTTTATCCACTTCCCCATCATTTATATTCATAGAAGGAGAACCTATAAAACTTGCAACAAATTCGTTTGCTGGTTCGTTATATATATCAAGCGGTGTTCCAACTTGTTGTATACTTCCTTTATTTAAAACCATAATACGATCTCCCATAGTCATTGCTTCTATTTGATCGTGAGTAACGTAAATCATCGTAATTCCTAATCGTTGCTGAATTTCTCTAATTTCAATCCTCATCTGTGCACGTAATTTCGCATCTAAATTCGAAAGTGGTTCATCCATTAAACAAATCGGTGCTTGACTGACGATGGCCCTAGCAAGTGCAACACGCTGTCTTTGCCCGCCTGATAATTGGCCCGGTTTCATTTTCACATACTCTTTCAGTCCTACCATTTCAATAGCTTCCATTAATCGCTTTTGTCGCTCTTCTTTTTGTACCTTCCTTACCTTAAGTCCAAATAAAATATTTTCTTCTACAGTTAGGTGTGGATATAATGCATAATTTTGAAATACCATTGATAGATTACGGTCTTTCGGCTCTAAATCATTTGCAACATGTTCATTAATAATTAAATCTCCCGAAGAAATTTCTTCTAAACCAGCCAGCATTCGTAATAATGTACTTTTTCCACATCCCGAAGGTCCAACTAAAACAAAAAATTCTCCTCTTTTAATATGAACTGATACGTCTTTAACTGCTGTCTCTTCCGCATTTTTATATACCTTTGAAACATTTTTCAATTCAATCACAAGGTTGCACTCCTTTTTTCTTCTTGTATCCACACTTCATAATGACTCGTTGAAATTGCACTTGCTCCTGCACGAATTGCGATTTCTGCATCCTCTCGCGTTTGAATCAGCCCACCTGCAATAATAGGGAATTTTATTTCCTCCGCTAGCTGTTTAATAATAGAAGGCATAATGCCAGGCATAATCTCTACTGCATTCGGTTTAGTCGTTTTACAATTTTCAATTGATTTTGTAAGAGATAAAGTATCAACAATAAAAATGCGTTGAATCGTTTTCAATCCAATTTTATTGGCATTTCGAATTGTCGATCCCTTTGTCGAAATAATACCTTGTGCTCCGATAACATCTTGAATATATAAAAGTGCTTCCTCTGTGTTCGTATTTAAGCCTTGTATAAAATCACAATGAAGAAATACATCGTGTCCATGTTTCTGTAGTTCATATACACGCTCTGGTAACTCCAGCATTGAACCAGTCATAAGAAAAACTGTTTTCGGTAATTTTTTGTATGTTTTGTACCCTTTCCAATCCTTTATCATCGCAATATAAGGTTCTTTAAACATTTATTCCACCTAGCTTTTCTATTTTTATCCAAACTAAAAACACCTACTTACATAGAACACCTTTCTCCTTATTTGAACTCTAGGGAATAGAGCACACTTAAGAAAGCGGCACGTTATATGTAAGCGGGTGTTCTCAAATGTTCTCTACCCTAGTTATTTTGTTACCTTTACTATATTACGCATTTATTAAGTCAGTTTTGATAAATTGTTAATTAGATGTTAATCGAATGTTAATATTCACCATATTACTTTTACAATAATCTAGATATACGAATAAACCCCAACAGAACACAACAATGTTTAAAATTCAATCAATATGTAAATTCATTCCATAGTTAATGAGTTTTAGTTTTCTCGCCACTGCTTGCGAAGCAAAGTTATCCCAAGAAGTACTATAAAGCGGAATGCGCTTTTCCTCTTGTATTGATAGTGCCCAGGCTGTAACGACATCAGCACCATATCCATTCCCTTGAAACTCCACTAAAGTTTCCACACTTGCCTCAGCAGCTACGGGCGTACTTCTGGCACTGCAACATATAGAAACTACCTTTTCATTTTTTACAATTGCAAAGTAAGGTTGCCTCCATTCCATCTGTTCTATTAGATTAGGAAAATTTTCTCGCAAAAGCTCTTTATTCTTCTCTGTTATCTGTATTGTTCTAGTTGGCTTATGTAAATTATTAGAGAACATGAAAGCAGGGCCCATCCAAATATTTTTCACTGTTCTTTCTTCATTTAATACATCAATGATCTTTGCTATCTCTATATGATTTGAAGGTTCTCGAATTAATTTCTCAATCTTACCTACCGTTTCATCATCCAGATCACAATGATATTTCGTTATACTCCCTTCACGAGTTCTGCCAAGAAAAAAGCGTGGTGCTTTCGGATTTCCTTGTTCATTTACATATTTCATTTTTCCTACTTGATTATGAACAAATAAAACCTCTACCTGAATTGCTATTAAATTAAGTTCTGAGAGCCTCATTTATATCCTCCTTAGTTACTCCATATACCATTCATAATCTATTTTTCATGCCCAAAACAAAAATCCCATTCAAATACACATTACTGAATCCATCATACTAAAATGACTTCTTCATTCTGTCTATCTAAATGGGATTATTTCGTGCTTTTTATTTCTTCAGCTTGTTATTCCGCCAGTTGTGGTTGCGGCTGTACGACTTCATTCGCTCCAGCTATCCTCAACATATTCGCAATATCTTTAAAACCTCTTTTTTCAGCATATTGCAGCGGCGTAATATTTTCCTTATTGGCCATATTTACATCTGCCCCGTGGTCAATAAGCATTTGAATTACTTTCTTATGACTTTCACTACCATTTCCTAATACAATTGCTTCTAATAAAGCTGTTCCACCACGTTCATTCTTATAATTCACATCAATATCTGTATGCTCCAATAATTCTTTAACAACCTCTACATGGCCACGCTCAGATGCAGAAATAAGTGCTGTTCCACCTGACTTAGTCGTTTCCTTCGTATTAACTCCTGCATTAATTAATACTTTTACAATATCCGTATATCCTTCTCTACTTGCATAAAGAAATGGATTGCTTTGTTTTTCGTCTTGAATTTCAATATCAGCACCCGCATCAATTAATGCTTTAACTGTCTCTACATGATTTTGATACGTCGCTGCAAGGACAGGCGTTTCTCCGTTGTCACCTTCTACATTGATATTCGCTCCATCTTGGATCAGCTTCATAGCTGTTTCTGTGTCTCCAAGCGTCGCAGAAAGTAGCAACTGTTTGTCCATTAAATTTATACTTTTTTCTTCTTTAGATTCTTCCTGTTCTTTATGCTTTTCTTTTTTCTTTTCGTTTTTCACATGAACCGGTTTTGATTCTGGCTCCTCTTGCTTATCGCAAGCCACTACCGTCATTAAAAGTCCTAATAACATACATAATAAAATTTTTTGTTTTCTCACAACTACAGCTCCTATGAAAGATAATGTTTTCTTAACCATTCCTCCATCACATACAATAACTCTTCTTGAGTACATTTATCCATAAGCCCTTTAGATTCCTTCTTTAATCGGATTATCTTAAACTTATACTATGTTTCTCAACCTATTGGAATGATACGCCTGATGGCCTCATCATTAACATTATGAAGCAATTAGTTTAGCACGTTTTTACCGCATTTGTATATATTTCTAAAAAGTACATAAATGATTGCTTTAGGTTACTATATTCCATTGTAACCGTTCTTCTAAAATTTTTACACCTTTTCTATATTTGCACCTGAGTAATAATAGAAAAAGACAACTATATAGTTGTCTTTTTCTATTATTAATGATGCCCACCGTGATTCCCTGTTTTCGGTTTCCCCATCATCTCTTTATTCATTTCCCATTTATGCTCTGATAGCTCTTTATACGAAAGAACTTTCCCCTTATAGTTAGATACAAAACTCTCTGCATCTTTTTTATTTTTAAATGAAATGACATTATAAGCCATCGGTGTCGTTATTGTTTTATCATATACGTAAGTAGCATCTTCCAACGAAACCCAATCTTTCGAATCATAATCTCGAACAAATTTTTCTTTCGTCTTTTCACCTGAATTGATCTCCATCCATTTATACATGCAACCAATATCATCAAACTTTAATGCTTTTCCATTTTCTAAAATAATTTCGGTTGCGAATTGATTATCGATTACCCCAATTTGGCAAATGTCACACTTATCATTTTTCTCATTAATCGCAACAGCTGTTAGTTCTTTTTTCCCACATCCTACTATCGTAAATATGAAACATAAACATATAGCAAGTACGACATATTTTACTTTCATCAATATTCCTCCCTAGAAACCGTATACTCCACGAAAAGAATACCAAAAGGTTGTGTGAGATTTGTGAAAAAACAATGTTCTTTTTGTAATATATGGAACAAAAAAGAGATGTGCAGTTACTTCTACACATCTCTCATCATTCACAACCGGTAATTAATAAATCATCTTCTAACTTAACTAATAATGTATCCGTATCAATTTCCTGTCCAACTTCTACATTTACTAATCTTATATTTCCACTGATCCCTACTACGATTTCTTCAATCTCACCGTCATTTTTTCGGATCATCATTAACTTTTCCCATTCATATACGTAAGAGGATTCATTAATAAAAATCTCCTCTACTTTTCCTTTACACGAACTATAAATTTCTTCTATTCTTGTTTGCATTCAAAATCTACTCCCTACTTCACGCTTCGCTATTTCCATCTTATTCTATCATTCTTGTACGAAGGCATTTATCTTTTTAAAAATTCAAAATTACCCTGTGAACAAAATGATCAAAATAAAGATTATGCTTCTAATGATGTTATTTTTCAAATTATTTACCATTCCAATTGAACCTTTTATTATAAACAAAAAACCTTTTATCTGAATTTTTATTTTATTTTGAAAGCGTAATCATTTTTTGAGGGGGAGATTACATGGTAGCATTACTCGGATTTACAATGGTATTTGTCTTTATGTTTTTGATTATGACGAAACGTATGTCTGCACTAGTAGCATTAATATTAGTTCCAATTATTTTCGCATTAATTGGTGGCTTTTATGCCAATATGGGCCCGATGATGTTAGAAGGAATTCAAAAGCTAGCACCTACTGGTATTATGCTTATGTTCGCCATTTTATATTTCGGAATTATGATTGATAGCGGTTTATTTGATCCTGTTATTAGTAAAATTTTAAAATTTGTAAAAGGTGATCCTTTAAAAATTGTTGTTGGTACAGCTATTCTTACTATTATCGTTTCATTAGATGGGGACGGAACAACAACATATATGATTACAGTTTCCGCAATGTATCCACTATATAAACGTCTTGGAATGAATCCACTTATATTAGCTGGGGTTGTTATGTTAGGAGCAGGTGTTACAAATCTTACACCTTGGGGTGGACCAACTGCTCGGGTTATGAGTGCTCTTGGACTTGATGCATCAGAGCTCTTCACACCACTTATACCAGGAATGATTGCTGGTGCAATTTGGGTAGTTTTCGTTGCCTATTATCTTGGAAAAAAAGAAAGAAAACGTTTAGGAATTATGGATGTACAATATTTAAAACAAATGCAAACAATGGATGAGCAAGCTGCGACAGTTGAAGCTGCCGTGCATAAACGCCCTAAACTGCTATGGATTAACTTTTTATTGACCGCTACATTACTTGTCTGTCTCATACTAGAAGTTATGCCGCTACCTGTTCTATTTACAGTCGCTTTTGCTATTGCTGTTATGATTAACTATCCTAACTTAGAACAGCAAAAAGAGCGTATTGCGTCTCACGCTGGAAACGTATTAGCGGTTGTTTCTCTCGTCTTTGCTGCTGGAATTTTCACAGGTATTCTATCTGGAACAAAAATGGTAGATGCAATGGCTCAAAGTGTTGTTACTCTTATACCAGATGCACTTGGCCCCCAACTTCCAATTATTACAGCTTTACTAAGTATGCCGTTCACATTTTTCATGTCTAATGATGCCTTTTACTTCGGTGTATTACCTATTTTAACGAAAGCTGCTGCCGCTTACGGAATTAGTGCAGCAGAAATGGGACGTGCTTCGTTACTCGGTCAACCTGTTCACTTACTGAGTCCCCTCGTGGCTTCCACTTATTTATTAGTCGGAATGGCCAAGGTTGATTTTGGTGAACACCAACGATTCACTTTACTTTGGGCTGTTGGAACGACAATGGTTATGTTGATTACTGGAATTGTAATTGGAATTATTCCAATATAAGATGAAACTAGAAAAAACAGTAGAGGAAATGTAATAATCCTCTACTGTTTTTATTGTTGTAAAAATCCCCTATGAAGAAACGCGGAAATACCTTCTTTCTGGCCTTCCCACACTTCCATATATGAGCTCCGCATGCACTTTCTTTCCAGAGATCAAATACTCTAAATAGCGCCTAGCAGTTGATCGGCTTACACCTACCATTGAACTTAGTATCTCTGCAGTAATTCCCTCTTCATTAATAGTTAGCATATGCTTTTTTATTTTTGCTAACGTTAAAGGATCGATTCCTTTTGGCGCATATTCTATTGGATTTGCCTGCACCCCTCTTTGGGACCATAGATGTTCAATCTGTTCTGAAGATAATTGAGCATTTTTCTTTAACTTCGTAATCTTCTTTTGATAACTTTCTAAACTTGTTTTAAACCGATCAAATGTAAGTGGCTTTACAATATAATCTGTTACTCCGCCTCTTAAAGCATGTCGCACTACATCCGTCTCTGATGCGGCTGTAATCATAATAATATCTGTATCATGCAAATTATGCCTAATATATGTGACGAGTTCAGTCCCTTGCATGTCAGGTAAATATACATCTAATAAAACGAGTTGTGGCTTTACAAACTCTAACCATTCTTTCGCCTGTTCCCCAGTCGTTGCTGTTCCAATTACTTTAAACCCCTCAATTTTTTCAGTAAAACGACGATGAATTTCCGCAATCCGAATATCATCTTCTACAATCAATACTTCAATCCCCTCATTCATTACAATTCGCCTCTCTCTTTCGGTAATGCAATGATAAATAAAGCACCACCTAAATCCCCTTTTTCAATCGCAATACTTCCATTTAAATCTTCCACTAACTCTTTCACTTTCGCTAATCCATATCCACGTTTTTCGCCCACTTTCGTCGAAAAACCTTTATAGAATATGCTTGTAATTATTTCATCATGAACACCTTGTCCTGAATCTTCTACTTCAATTAATATTTCTTCCCCAATATCTGTTACAAACATTCTTACTTTCTTATCATGATCTTGATTTCTTTCAATTGCTTCAAATGCATTCGTGATCAAATTCCCTAAAATAGAAACAACGTAATTACTCTCAATATGCGGACTTAACTCTTCTAAACTACTTTCCCGATCTAACATAAAATCAATCTTCAACTCTCGCGCCCTATTATAAAATCCAATTAAAATCCCACCTAACCATGGATTTTGAATTCGTTTCATAATAAATTGAACGAACTCTTGATATACTGCCGTTTCCTTATGAATAAGCTCTAAAGCATCTTCATAAGACTCTAATTGAATAAGACCTGAAAGCGTATACAATAAGTTGTTATATTCGTGCGTTTGCGCCCGCAATGCCTCTGTATACTGCCGTGTTTGAGATAATTCCGCTGTTAATTGATCCATCTCAGATTTCAAGCGCAAGCTGGATACTACACCAGTTACTTTATGATTAACTTTAATAGGTAGGCGATTGGCAATAACATCCTGTCCCTTTATATTTAATTGGCGATCAAATTGTTCTTCTCCGGTTTGAAGTACATCCAGTATCGATGAATTAGGAATAACATCTAAAATAAATTCTCCCATTATATTTTGTTGTTTATCTAAAGAAAGGATATCGTATGCCGCTTGATTTACTAAACTAACCATTCCATTTTTATCGATTACTACAATCCCTTCACGTACAGATTGAATAACTGTACTATGCTCCTCGTATAAAGATGAAATTTCTTCTGGCTCCATTCCAAACATCATCCGCTTAATACTTTTAGCTAAATATACAGAGCCAATTATCCCAATTAACAGACCTGTTATTGTAATCCAAAACACACGCTTTCCATACACTTCTATCGCTCCATGAATATCATCCATGGAAAAACCAACAGATACTACACCAATAATTTCATTATCCTGATTACGAATTGGGACTTTTCCACGTAATGAAGGCCCTAATGATCCCGTTGCTTTCGAAACGTAAGATTTCCCTTCTAATAGAACCCCTTTGTTATCTCCGCCCACCATAGCTTCTCCTATTTTATCTCGCTTAGGATGTGCATAACGAATACCATCTTTATTTCCAACTACAATAAAGTCAGCATCTGTTTCGATTCGAATTTTTTCTGCAATTGGCTGAATAATAGAAGCTGGATTTTCTTTTTGAAAAGCTTCCTGGATTTCCGGTATAGCAGCAACTGTTTTCGCAACATGCAACGCCCTTTTTCCAATTTGTTCTTCTACTGTTTCAGATAATATGTAGTAAAATAAATAACTCGTTAACAGAAGCACAGCAAGAATAAGTGTACTAATAGTTAATGTAATTCTCGGTTGTAGTTTCAATTTCTTCAATTTCAAAATCATTCCCCTAACATGGCTAAAGATAGAATTTAAAGAAAATACAGTTTTTTCAATTATCACCTTTTATCATAACACGGTTACTATATATTTCTTTATCTTTATCTTCATAAAGTGAAACTTTAATCAGTGGGGGTTTTGTTCATCCCCCACTGATTATTAGCCTTCACCAATCGGGCATCTACGGGCCGCCCAACTCCCACAAATAGCGGGATAAAAAAAGAAACGAAGTAAAATTACTACCTCGTTTCTTAATGCTTGTTATTACACTTTAAATTTACCAATCATCTCTTGTAATTCTTCAGCCATTCGCGATAAGTGAACTGCTGCTGAATTTATTTCTTCTACTGAAGCTACTTGTTCTTCAGAGGAGCCAGCAATATTTTGAACGCTTGCTGCATTTTCTTCAATCGTTGCTGCAATTTCATTAATAGATGCACTTACTTGTTTTGTATCTATCGTCATTCGCTTCGCTACATCTACCATACTATCAATTTGTACAACTGTATCATTTGTAGATTTCAATATTTCTACAAAGCTTTGCTTCGCCTCATTTGCAACTACAAGCCCTGATTGTACCTCTGTACCAACTTGATTCATAGAACTTACAGTTTCTTTTATATCAAATTGTATCTCTTTCACTAACTTTCCAATTTCCGTAGAAGACTGTCCCGATTGTTCCGCTAGTTTACGTACTTCATCTGCTACAATTGCAAAACCTCTTCCTTGCTCTCCAGCTCTTGCAGCCTCAATTGCAGCATTTAATGCTAATAAGTTTGTCTGCTGTGCAATATGTTGAATCACTTCTAGAATAGCTCCAATTTGCTTCGACTTATCATCTAATAAAGAAATGACTTCGTCTGACTGTGACACAGACTCATGAATTAATTGCATTTGATTCACAGTTTGTTCAACTAACTTTCCACCATCTTCAGCTTTTTGCTTCGTATACATAGAGGCTGTGGATACTAATGAAGAGCTATCCGCAACACGCTGAATTCCTTCTGTAACTTCTTCTAACAGAGTCGCTCCTTCTTCAACTTCCCGCGTTTGTATTTCTGCCCCACTCGATACTTGTTCCATCGCCCTTGTAATTTGTTCTGTTGCTTCACTTGCTTGCTTCATACTAGCCGTTAATTCTTCCGAAGAAGCTGCTACATGACCAGCTGAAGTATTAATATTTGAAATTACATCATGTAATGATGCTGCCATCTCATTAAAACTTTCACCTAACTGTCCAATTTCATCCCTCGAACGAACAGCAATTGATTCCGTTAAGTCACCTTCGCTAATTTTCCTCGCTGATATAACAAGTTGCTTTAACGGTTTAATAATAGAAGCGATTATGAAGTAAATTACAATTCCACCAATTATTAACGAGATACCAATAACAGTTAATGTTTTATAGAAAATAGGTTCAGCCGCTTCAATTATTTCTTTTGAAGGCATAATTCCTGCTATTTTCCATCCAGTTTGCTTATTTGTTTTAAAGGTAAGATTACGATCCTCACCATCTAATGAGAATTTAAAATCACCTATTTCCTGCTTGTACAGCTCTTTTTCAAGTTTCTCTTCTACCTTATCCCCCGGCTTTAACGTTGGATGTGCTACTACATTTTTATCTTGATCAAAAATTGCAACATACCCTTCTTTACCGATGTTAACCATTTTTGAAGTATTTACAATATCATTAATAATTAAATCAATACCGAGAACGCCACTTTTATCTTCATTTTGTTTTGCTATTGTAACAACAATATTTCCTGTCGTTTTTGATTTATATGGAGCTGTGATAATTACTTCACCACTTTTTTTCACTGCCTCTTTATACCAATCTCTTTCTGTAGGATTATACCCTTCTGGCATTTGAAGTACCGGTGATTGAATAAATTGTCCATTACTAGATCCAGTATATATTGCTTCCATTTCTGGATGTAATTTATTATATTCTTCTAATTTATTTTGCACGTTTTGAAGCTGATCTGCTTGATAGCTCGCTCCAGTGAATAATTTTGTAAAATATGCTGCGTCTACTTTCTTACTATCTAACTCTTTATTAATTACATTATTTAAAACCTTCACGTTATCTTTTGCTGATTGCAAAATTGTTTCATTAAAATTTGTCTTCGCCTGCTGATAAGACGTCCAACCAATTACAATACTTGGAAGAATTAAAATAATAATAAATGATACAAGTAACTTTGTTTTTAAGCTTCTACTCCTTAATTTTCCTTGAAACATATTCCTACCCCTCCATACCGTTTTAAATGCAATTACTTTACATTTAATCTCTTTATACAAATCATACGATTTAAATGTATTGATGAGACCCTCTTTCTCTTTTTCCTCATCTTTCTCTACATTTAAAGTATTGTTACATACCTTTTTCATTCTATAGAATTTAAATAATTAAAACAATATATAAAAATGTACATTATTCGAAATATTACATTTCACGAAAGAACCTCTAGTATCCCATTTACTAGAGGTTCTTTCCACCTTACTATTTTTTATCTTTTTCTACTTCTTTTTTCTCATCTTCTACTACTGATACTACAGGTTTATCATTTGATAGTTGCTGCACGGCACCTTTTCCAGCAAACCCTTCTAATAACTCTTTTAAATCAATACCAGAAGAAGCTTTTAGTGTTTCCTGCATTGTTGCCATTAAATCAGTCGCATACCCTGCAACTTTTCCGGCGCCGCTATTCTTTCCACCACCGCCTGTATCAACGACTGTAATTTTATCAATGTTGCTAAGTGGACTCGCAATTTCTTTCGCATAACTTGGAAGCATTTTAAGAACCATATCCATAATCGCGGCTTGCCCATATAATTCAAATGCTTCTGCAATTTTTTGTTTCGCTTCTGCTTCTGCTAAACCTTTTAACCTAATAACATCAGCTTCCGCTGTACCTTGTGCCTTTTGTACTTCTGCCTTTGCCTGACCTTGTGCTTTTTCAATTTCTGCTTTTGCTAAACCTTCTACACGAACTTCTTCTGCACGTGCTCTTGCTTCTGCTTCAATTTTATATTGATCCGCATCTGCTTTTTTCATTTGTTTTACTTTTTCCGCTTCGGCTGATTGTTCAACAGCATAGCGATCTGCATCTGCCTTTTTCTTTACTTCTGCATCGTATTGCTTTTCACGACGCGCAATCTCTTTTTCTTCTAACTCAATTTGCTTTTCACGCTCAATGATTTTAACTCGCATTTGCTCTTCTGTAACACCTTGTTGTGCTTTCGCTTGTTGTAATTCATAAGAAAGATCTGCATCTGCGCGAGCTTGTTCTTGGTCTCTCTTATAAGATTGTACTTTTAATTCCTTATGCTTTTCAGCTTCAGCAATTTGTGCATCACGTTGATATTCTGCTTCTTTTGCTTCTTTCTCAGCACGAGCTTTTTCAATTCGCGCTTCTTTTTCACGCTCTGCATTTGCAACTGTTGCATCACGCTTAACCATTGCAATTTGCGGCTGACCAAGTGCATCTAAGTAACCGTTTTTATCCATTATTTCTTTAATTGTAAAGGAAACGATGCGAAGTCCCATCTTCTTCAAATCAGTAGAAGCCACTTCATGCACCTTTTGTGCGAATTGCTCTCTATTACTATAAGCATCTTCTACGGTCATGGAAGATAAAATAGCACGTAGATGCCCTTCTAAAACTTCTTTTGCTTCTACTTTTAACTCTTCCGTTTCTTTTCCTAAATATTGTTCAGCTGCTGTAGAAACTTCTTCAATTGTCGATCCTACTTTAATAATAGAAACACCGTTTACTGTAATTGGTACACCTTGTTTCGTATACGTATCACGTGTTCCAACTTCTAATTTGTAGTTTAATAAGCTAAGAAGTTCTGCTCGTTGCATAATTGGAACAACGAAAGTACCACCACCGCGGATAATCTTAATCTTCTTTCCATCATCAGTGATAACAACATTCTTTCCACCACCAAGCCAGTTCCCTGTTACAATTAATGCTTCATCTGGACCAACTGTACGATACTTCGTAATGAATACTAAAATGAGTAGAAGTAAAATTGCGAGTAAAACTCCACCGATAATTAATGGAATCGTCATGTAAATTCCCCCTTATAATTTTGGTTTCTTTAAAGAATAAGCGATGTTTTGTACAAGCAAAACACCATCTTGAACTCCCTCGATAATGACCTCGGTTCCTTGTGAAATATCTTTTTTCCCAATTGTTTTCGCTGGTATTGCATTACTTCCAAATTGGGATGAGATTAATACTTCTCCAAATCCTTCTTTCGGAATCGATATAATTACTTCTCCTTTTCGTCCAATAAATTCATCCATGCGGTGCATTGTATTTTGCTCTGCCTCTGCAATCGGTTTTAAAATTAATATTTTCATTATGAAAACACCGATAAAGGATATAGCAAATGAGCCACCAAAAATAATAATGCTATTAAAGGAAAATAAATATTCTCCTATATAACTAAATCCACATAACATTGCAAAAAAACTAAGTAATAAAGTTACAATGGATACAGATCCTCCACCAAAGCTAAATATTGATTCAAATATATCTCCAAAGAAGATATAAATGACAGTAAGTATAGTTGCAATTATAAATCCGTATAAATAAATTGTTTCAAGTGGATAACCAAACAAGACCATTTCTTATCCCCCTTTCTTAAACAATCCCTTTTTTGTTATGTGTATGCCCCACCTCTTTCAAAAATCATTAATCTTAATTTTCAGTTATTTACTTTTTAAAGAAAAACCTGTAAGACAGGTCTCTAAAAAAGAACAGGAGAAACCTATTGTGACAGGCTCCTCCTAGTAAATAACCGATATATTGTATATCTATATAATATACTATTTTCCACAAAAAGTAAAGTTAAACATACATTGGAAAAGCACTTATTTTACTGATAATGCGTACGCTCCATCGCCATTATCATATTTATATACATACAAGTAATACTTACCTGGTTTTGCATTAAATTTTGCTTCTATATGATTTCCATTAGCTTGACCGTAAGCTCCGTAATTTTGCATGTCTGATTCATGGTGAAGTACCCATGTCATCCCGATTCCATACTCATTTAAAACAGAAATATCGATATCTTTCGCTGATGCGACATTAAATGTATAAACATCGGTATGATCCCCACCGATAAGGCTACCTTTTATAGTAGTGTTTAGCCCGATACGATTTGCTTCCTCTGGACGATTATTTGGTTCTGATTCTGTTAAACTTCCATCTGTAATCGTAACAGTTGTTTCATTTCTACTCTCTTTACCTTTATCGTCTTTTACTCTTAAGGCTACTTTATAAGTTCCTTCTCTTTCATATGCATGTACTGGATTAACTTCTGTACTTGTTCTGCCGTCTCCAAAATCCCATAAATAAGAAACGATTTTTCCATCTTCATCGTTTGACCCATCACTTTTGAATTGAATTCCTTCTTTTACAAGCCCGTTATAAGGTCCGTTTACATTAACCGTCGGGGCTTTATTTTCTCCGTCATCTTTTGCGATACCGTGGAAAACTACATCATATTCAAATTGATTAGAGCTATTCACACGGTAATTGACGAAATATGCTGTAACCGTTTTGTAGCCACTCCATTCCTTTTGCGTCAATTGTTCTAAAGTCTCATTTACTCTTTTACTCATTGCTTTCCAGTCTTCTGACTCACCTTTTGTTACACTACCTGTAAACGTGCCTTCTAATGTAAATGTATTAAAGAATTGAGATGTATGCTTTGTCATTTTTGTATCTTTCATAGACAACGTTTCACTAATTTCTTTCTTCACTTCTGTTAATGCTTTTGGTGCATGTTCAGCTAAATAATCATCTGCTACTTCCGGCACATTGTACTTATCTTGATTATCAATTAACTGCTGCATATACTCTTGATACTCTTTATTTAACTTAGAATCTTTACTTAAAGTCTCACGATACGTATCATAATTTCCTACATCATTCGCACGAATTAAATCTTGAATTTTATCAAACGTTTCAAATTGATGAGTATATAAGTAAGACTGCAATGCGAACGAGTAGTTATAGAAATCCCAAGAACCATATTTAGCAAATAGTGTACGCTCTGCTGTATAACGGCTTGCAGGATCAGATGATAATCCACTAATGATGCTCTTTCTTGGTACAACGTTATTTGTACGAGTAGATCCTGCGAAAAATTCTGCATTCCCTTCTTGGAACCAAGTTAATCTTTCATTTTGATACATATCTCCTCTTCCAAATAAACCGGGAACTTCATATCTCCCTTGAAGATAATGAGTAAACTCATGACGGAATAACTCTTCTAAACTATAAATACTTTGCTCTGGCGTACGCTCATATGTAAAGAATGTCCCTGTCTCTTCAATATAAATTCCACCGTTGTTTGTTTCATATCCATACAATTGTCTATTTAACTGGTATTCGTCTGGAGTATTATAGATTACTATCGTTAATACGTCGTCTGCATTACCTTGTTCTAAAGCTTTGTCATTTCCGATCACACGGTGATATTGCGCTTTTACTTCCTTCGCAGCCCAATATAATCTCTTAATTTTTTCTTCTGACACTTTATCCCCAGTTTTAAATACAATAGATCCATCATCGAATGTATACGTTTTTGGTAAGTATTGCTCTTTTCCTTCTTTACGTATCTTCTCTAAATCTACCGTATTCCCGCTATAATCTTTCCCATTATAGTTTGTTGTAATTTGTTCTACTGCAACAAAATACGGCTCACTTAAACGCGGGTACATATGCATTGCCTGTGTAACAACCTCTAATCCTTTATTTGGATTACTATGAAACTTACCTAAACGACTAGCAAAATAAATTCCATTATTAACGAGCCACTTATTTTCTGGTGTTACTTGATTTAAAAGAGCAATACGATTTATTTCATTAATAAACCCATCTACTTTTCCATACCACATCGTTTCATTCGCTTCTTTACGAGCCTCATTTAAGTAAGACTGTATATCATAATCAATGCCTTGCATCATATCGTATACAGCTTGTCCTTTCATACGATCGTCTACATATGCATTAAAATTATCATTATATTGTTTTAAAATATTCGATGCGTATTGCACCGTTTCAACATCACTTGATGCATTACTAATTAATTTTCCGTATGCAGATACGACTGTATCTTGCTCATTTGTTCCAAGCTTAAAGTTGGGATTTTTCGCAATAGCTTTTAACGCTGGTAAACATTTGTCCTGGAAGCTTCTTTCATTTAAGTCGCTTAATTCATTATTATAAAATGCAAGATAAAAAGCTGAACGTAACACTTCAGTAAACGTTTGAATTCCTTTTGAATCATCTTTCGTAAATGTACTACCTCTATGAGCTAATTCGTCTATAATTACTTGCATTTTTCCGTTATCTTTATAAAAGGCTTTTGCATCTTCATTAAACTGGAATAAGTCTGTAATTTGGTGCCACTTAATACTGCCTAACGTTTCAATTAATTCTTGATCATTCATTTTGTTTAAATCAGCCATTGAATAGCTTTCTTTAGCTTGCTTTACTGCCGAGTTCTTCGTAATAGATGCTGGTCGCTGTGAAAAATCTCCTACTTTTAAACGTTCTTGAAATGATAATGTTTCCTCGGCTTTAGAAGCGTGTCCGATCTCATCTACTGGTTTTTCAATTCCAACTGGTTTCGAATGCAATACATTATACGGTACCTTTTCTTCTGCTGATACATTCGTTTGAATTGCTCCGAGCGATAGCGCCATTGTACTAATACTAAGCAACACTTTATTGATCTTTGATTGCTTGTTCATATTATTGCCCCCCTATTTATATATTCCATTCAAGAAATTAACATATTATCTGGATGAAATGATATAAAATGCAATATTTCATATTATTTCTTCATACATTTTGAACATATAGTGAACGAAAGGGACTTACAGTTTCCGCTACAGTTGCTCCATTATTTAAGCAATCGAAACATCCTCGTATTAATATCCTTCCCCTATTCAAAAAGCCCTTATCATAAGCATATTTCAACATGAAATTGCTATAATAAGGGCTTCTCAAAAACTTATATAATCATTTTATATAATAATAAGATAAAACGTTATTTATTTCTTAAATAATCTCTTTCTAAATACAAACATACTTAATGCTGAAAGAACAAGTGCTAATCCAGAAAGTAAGGTCGGTGTGTTAGCTTGACCACCAGTTGCTGCTAAAGACTTCTGATTTTCCTCTTGCTTATTAGCATGTTGTTTATTTGAATCTTTTTCTTTCGCACTCTCTTGTCCTACCACTTTTACTGGACCAACTTGATTATTCCCTTTTGGCTCTTGATCCAATCCAGTTGCTGATTCTTTTACCTCTTCTTTTGTACCTGCAACTTCTTTCGCCGGCTCTTTTACTTCTTCTTTTGTTTCTTCAACTTCTTTTATCGGCTCTTTTACTTCTTCTTTTGTTTCTTCAATTTCTTTTACCGGCTCTTTTACTTCTTCTTTTGTTTCTTCAACTTCTTTTACCGGCTCTTTTACTTCTTCTTTTATTTCTTCAACTTCTTTTACCGGCTCTTTTACTTCTTCTTTTATTTCTTCAACTTCTTTTGTTGGTTCTGTCACTTCTTCTTTTTCAACTATATTCTGGATAACTGCTCCGCTAAATCTTATACTACTTTCATCAGAATCTAAATCAAACTTATACACCTTTTCACCTGGGGTACTCCATTTTATTACTCCGTTATTAATCGTTCCACCCTCACTTGTCAGTTTTATATTCTCAATGATTTCCCCTTCTAAATCATATACAGGAACTTGAATTTCTTCATTTACTTTTGCTTCATTTAAAATGATTTTTTGTCTTCCGACATCAATTGAAAACCATTGACCTAATTGTATTAACGGCCTTACATCACGAATCTCATTTCCAGCTAATTTTAAACTGAGTAGGTCTAACATTAAACCAAGAACTGATACATCTTTAATATGATTATCCGCAAGGTTTAACCACTGTAAATTTTCCAGTGAAGATAACGGCGTTATATCTTCAATTTTATTATGAGATACATTCACCTCTTTCAATTGTTTCAAGTTTGAGATGAACTCAATATTTTTCAACCCTACTCCTTCTAAAGTGATGTTTTCTAAGTTCGTCATGTATTCTAAACCAGTTAGATCTTTTATCTCTTTTCCTTTTTCTTTAAGTATCTCTAATGTTTTAATCTGTAATAAATCTTCTTTTGTTATAGGGGCATTTAGATTCTCTCTACCAAAATTCTTTTTATTAATATGTTGTTGTAAATTTTTATCAAGAATTACATTTTTACTTTCTGTTTGTTTTTCAACTATACTTTGTATAACCGTCCCATTAAATCTTATTTTACTTTCAGCAGAATTCGTATCTAGTTTAAATTCATATGTTTTTTCTCCAGGGCTATTCCATTTTATAAACCCGTTATTCAGAGTAGCCTCTTCACTTTTCACATTAATATTTTGAAGTGTTTCTCCTTTAAGATTGTATATTGGAATTTTTATTTCTTCATCCACGCTTGCTTCATTTAAAAAGATTTTCTGCCTTTGAATATCGATATACATCCTTTTTCCTAACTCTTGAACTGGTCTTACATCACGAATTTCATTCGATCCTAGTTTTAAATTATACAATCCTGTCAATTGACTAAGTGGTGTTATATCAGAAATATAGTTTTCCTCTAAATCAAGCGACTGTACAGTAGATAGCTTTGATAGAGGTGTTATATTTTCTAAGTCATTTTTAGAAAGGTCTAAATCAGCTAACTTTTTCATTGCGGTAATATGCTCAATGTTAGTGAGCCCATTATTACTTAGTGACAGTTTCTTCACATTTTTTAACTGTTCAATTCCTTCAAGGCTAGCATTACTAACTTGATTATTTGCTAAAGTCAAAGTCTTTAAAGATGTTACTGTAAATAATGGCTTAATATCTTTTATATGATTGCTATTTACATCTAATATTTTCACATTTTTCATTTGACTCAATGGGCTTAAATCAGAGATTTTATTGTTTCTTAAACTTAAATTCTCAATATGCTCTAACTCAGCCAGAGGCCCAATATCTTGAAGTTTACTATAAGTTATACTCACTGATTTTAATTGTCTCAACTTCGAGATAAACTTTACATTTTCCAACTCAACTTCCTCTAAAGTTAAGTTTTCTAAGTTTGTCATATATTCCAAACCGCTTACATCTTTTATTCCTTTACGTTTTGCTTCCACTACAATTAAAGATTTAACTTGTAATAAGTCTTCTTTTGTTATAGGATCATCAAGATTTCCCCTACCTAAACTATATTTATTAATATGTTGTTGTAATTTTTTGTCTCGTATTACATTTGCGTTTTCGTCTTGCTCCACTTTGTCATCCTTATTTTCCTTTTGTTCTTCCAAAGTATTATTTTCTAAACTCATCGTATTCACTTCAAACTGCACTTGATACTTATTGTCATACGCCATTGTCGGAATGAAAATATGCATTTGCATATTATATCTTTTTCCTAATTCTCCAACTTCAAATTGAATAACCTTCGTCCCATTTTTCTTTTTATCCTCTGATATGACTTTTACATCATGGAATACACCAGGAGTATCAATATCCTCTGTTTTCAAGTATTCGAAGAAATCACTATCACTTAACGTTGCCGTTACAATTTTCTTCCCATTCTCAATGGTTAATTTAGGATCTTTTATATAAACAGCTGCCATAGACTCTTCATTCGTTTTATCTTTATACGCTTTAATAACAGCATCATATGTACCATCTTCTAAAGCATGTCCAGTTTTGTTCGCCTCAATTGCTACAGCTGCTAAAGCAGGCGTTGAATATGTAGCAAATGGAAGCGATAACGCCGCAGCGATAATCATCGCATTTATATGTTTTCTTTTATTTCTTTCCAACTTTACATCTCCTCCAAAATATATAAATCAAAATGTAATCATTTCTCGAATAAATGATAATGATTTTCATTATCGTTGTCAACTAAAAAAATAAAAAGTTTACAAAAAAATAATCCCTTTAAAAGGGATTATGCCATTTTTTCTCCTGATTCTTCTTTAAAAAAGCTTTTCATTGCATGAAATACATCTGCTTTTTGCTTTAAAATATAATACCTGAAATTCTCATCTTTAATGTTTTTGTAGGCTGACATAAGTGTACTATGGCGGTTGTACTGGTTTAATTAGCAGGGATGCACCCACGATAAAATAAGGCTATAAGTTATCTCATTTCTTATTTTTAAAAGCTGTCGATCAATAAACTTAAGATTCTCCTAGTGTGATTTCCCTTTGCAATATTCTTTTTTCTTTGTCACTTAAAGTTCCATTATTTTCATTTAAGATGAAATACTTCTAATAATTTTCGCGAGAAACTTGCTCGCCTAAAATTGATTTTACATAATATTAACTTGATAAATACGCGCTATTCCCCCATTAAGATAAAATATTTTCTAATATCCTAGTAAAGTATGAAGGATACTTACTTAATACCAAACGTACCTCATCTTCAAAATGTACAAATTCTTTAATTAAAGCTCTTTTAAAAGAATTATTCCCCTTCATAATTGAACATAATTCAATTGTAACAACCCGGTCTGCAAACCCTAATTCATAAATAATAACGGCTTTTGCAGAGAATAAACCATACTTCATTCTTTTTTGTAACTTCCGCAGATTATCCTTAAGTTCTTCGTACTTTTCTTTATAAATAAATTCAATTATTTCAATAATAGCCCCTAGTATTAATGTCCCCTCATATGCAATTGCTTGTTCACAAATATCAATCACATGCTCTATCTTTAATTGTCTTTGTTGCACTTTACTTACAAGCCTCATATCATTGTCTGTAATATATTTATATAAATCCCCAAATGTAATTCCTTGAATCCATTGTTCCGCTACATTAATTAGCACTTCTGGTTTATTACACTTATTAAATGTGTTATTTTGAATATTTTCTGAAAGAACTGGCCATACAACTTTCAAAAGACTCTCTATATTTTCACAGGAAATAAGCGCATTAATATTTTCAATTACCCATTTTTCAATATAAACAGATTGATATACTCCAAACAACGTTTTACCGTAAGCTTTACACCTAGCTGGTTCTGAAACTTTTTCTTTAATATTTTTCGCAACGAGTTTAAATAAATCAATAATTTGTTGTTGTTGATTTTTACTAGCTAAATAATAAGCTAATGTTCCTTTAGCAAGCTCACTAATTCTTTCCTCCGTATCCTGTATATTTAAAGTATCCCAATGCGCCATTAAAAAACTTTCTATAGATGAGATAATATTTATCTTCCTACCGATTTGTTTATTTAAACCTTCAGTTGTAAATGCTTTATCTCCATGATCTAATACAAGATGTTTGGCGAATGTAGTTATTATTCTGATATCTTGCAAATAATCCTTAACAAAGGTTAACGGCTCCATTGGTATATGATATCTACCGTCTTCACTTTCTAAAGGTTCAAAAAGTGATAATATAGTACTTGCACAAGGTTCCGCATTCTCAGGTTTTAACATAGTTTTAATTTGTTTCCATCTCCAGCTATCTCGATCTACTCTTCTTTTATCATATACCATTGGATCAGCAAAAATACTACTTCCTTCTGTATGCATACCTGAACGTCCGGCGCGTCCAATCAAATTGTGAAAATCCCTAGTTTTTATTCTTTCTCCTCCTTGATACACACTTGTTACAATAAGGTATCTAATTGGAAGATTGACTCCTTGTGCTAAAGTAGAAGTACAAATAACAAATTTAATGAATCCTTCTTTCATGGCATATTCTACAGAAAGTCTAATTCCCATAGGAATATTACCATGGTGCGTGAAAACTCCTAACGCAGCACTTTGTGTCGTTACATCATCATGGCCAAGATGGCTTTGATAAAGAAAATGTAGACGTTTTACCTCTGCTTCATCTGAGAATACAAGAGGCTTCACGATAGTTAATTCTCTTTCATAAGCCTCAACAACCTTTTCACACATACTATTTACTGAAGTTTTTGTACCGCAAAAAATTGCCACCCCCCCATTTATCGCCAATTTTAACCCTAAATATAAAGCAATAGATTTCCCATCATTCTTTTCAGGGAATACACGTCTCTTTTTTTCTCTTCCCTTAAGCTTTAGTTCTTGTTCTTCAAGTACTCTAGGGACATAAAACTCTTGATTATCAGGACTATTTTGTTTTACAAACTCCAACCTCCCAAGCTGATCTAACCAACTTGTAAACGCGATAGTTCTATACGTTGGGATAAGGTTGACTCCTGAAACTAACATACTGTCTTCACCATTAAGCCAATTACCTACAGATTGTGCATTACTAATTACAGCAGAAATTAAGACAGTTTGAATCGTTTTAGGTACCATTTCTTTTAATGATGTCAAAAGAAGTTCATACGTAATCCCTCTTGTACCATTATCAAATTGATGTCCTTCATCATATATTAATAAGCCAATACTATTAGCTAGCTCAGGAATATGCCGTAATATGTATAGTAACTTTTCAGGAGTAACAATCAATACTTGCTTCCCTTCTAAAATAGCTTCAATCTCAAAATCCTGTTGAAGTACATCCGAAAGCTCATCTACAGTAATGGATTCGTCATGAAATACTTTTATTAGACCATTACTTATCTCATGACATAATGCTCGAAAAGGTGCTACAATAACAGCAAGCGATGTTCGTCCTGAAAGAAAGGCACTTCTAATTATAATCTCCGTAGCTTTCGTCTTGCCTGCACTAGTAGGCATCTGAACTACAGCCGACTCACCTCTAAAAACCCCTTTTTTCCCTAATAGATGTTGAGCGGGCCATAACTCACGAATAAAGCTTTTTTTATATAAGGTACTTTGCCACTTACTAATATCAATTGATGAGTATATAGGTAATGAATACCATGTAGAGTTTAAAATTCTTTTTCTGATAACTGCACAAACCACATCGGTAATAAGTAATTGACGCGATGTACCTGAAGCATAAACACTTTTTCTCAATGCATTTGTACTTTCCAAAAGCTCATCATTATTTATCCCCTGTTTGAAATAAATAACTACAAATCGAGAAATTTCTTCAATATATCTCTTATAAGATCCACCAGAATAAGTAATTGAATTGTTAAAATCACCTCTAAGTAACCAAAGTAAAAGCATTTCTATTCCTTCACACTCTAAATTCAGACTTTTAATATCAATATTATTAGCTAAAACAATAGAACTTCCTGGTAAATCACATAAATAGTACGATGATGCACCTAGTAACAAAAGATATGGATTTAAATTAGCTTCTAATCGAGATTGTAAGTAAGCATCGAAAAATCTTGCTGAAAACTCTAGATTTTCCCGTAAATCTCTTAAACTCTCTTCATCTAGACTTTCCGAAATGGTCTGAGCCGCAACATCACCTAACAGACCAATTGCTAAAGGAAATAATCTAGCTGGATCTCGAGAAATATTAATGTGATCCTCAAAAGGAACATTATACTCATACATCTTTGCTTTTGATTGAGTTACTCCTAATAATTGTTTTGATTTATTTTCAGGCTTCATCTGCAGTCCTCCTATAAAGTTCATATACAAGTTTCATTAATTCAGCTCCATATATAACTAAAAGTTTAAGGTTACTTTGATTAGGATGATTACCTGCGTCTGTCCCCTGAATTATCTCTCGATCAAATATTTCAGTATTAAATATTGCTACTGCGCCATTTACTTCTTTATATGGCCGATCCTCTGGATTTTGAAACCTTCCTATGCGTTTAGCTTTCTCTATCTGGTTTTCAGCAAAAAGCCTTTGTTTAATAGCGTTTAAAGACTCTCCTCTTCTAGCTTGATCCTTACTTGAATCATTCACAGCATCTTGAAGTCTTGGTTTTGATTTATTCCCCGAAAATTGTGTTTTCGCCTCAAATATAGCCAAAGTATCTTCTAACGATTCTTGACTCTCATCCACAATTTTAAATCCTATAATATCACAACCTTTTGTTGATTCGTTACGAACTGTTTTATTACCATATCGAGTTCGTGGTACCCAGTATGAAGATATATATTGTAGAAAATCCGATACCAAAATTTCGCCAAAATCTCCTGCCATTGTAGAAGGTCCTAATCTCTCAGACTTATCAGGAAGTTTTATTTTCGATAAATATTCCGCTCGAGAATAGCCATAATCTTCTCTTAAAAAATCTATTTCTTCTTCCCTACAGTAATGCCCTCTAAAATGTTTAGCCCACTCTGAAAGCACTGTTTCATCATTTTCATGACGAAACTCCCATACCTCGACAATTTTATTGTCTGCAGTTTCTAATTGTTCTCCAGTATTTATAAACCACCTTATATGTTCTAATTGCTCCTGATCCATTGTATTCATCCTCTTTCATGTATCTAATGAAAAAACAAAAATCATTTATTTATTCATTAATATTTATTGATTAAATAAACCGAGAGTATCTAGAGTAATATTCAAATAGATAGTTAAAATTGTATTTATACCACTTTTTTCTGTTTATCATCCGTATTTAAAATCCCCCCTCAACCCTCTAATAAACTATTAATTCTGACTTACATATATATCATATAACAAATAAGAGTATGCTTTGAAAAAAATTAATCAAAACATACTCTATCGGAATAATTTTTATAATAATTAACTATCCTATTGTAGCTTTAAAATTTATTAAGACCTAAATAGTAAAAAGTCACAAAAAATAAGGGGTGATACATATTAGTCATGTATAATATGTATCACCCTTTTTCCATAATCGCGCCCGATTGTGGAATAGAATGAACCGCATTTTTTTAAAAACTTTATTATTTTTCAAACGATTTTATTGTAAATTAAACAACTTTTTTGTCACTTAACAACTATATAATATTTCTTTAAGTACACCAAGTTTCAAGTTACTTTCCGTTGATATGATATCTGCGTCCATCTGCTTAACTTTAAAACATTCGTTATATTACTCCCCCTTAAAACCGAGATTTTATACTATTCTTTTTGTAAGCCCTCCCTAATCACCGAGCATGTTTATTTCTCCAAATCACTGTACATAATAATAAACAAAGACAAACCCTTTATCCTTAAGATACAAACTCTTTCTTAAGAGTATCAAACTCGGTGATTAGGGTGGAGTGGTATACCACTCCATCCTAACCACCGAGTAGCAAAAAGATCTTCATCTACAGTTCAACCCAAATACCGATACATCAATAACTAAAAAACAGCCACCAATGTGATAGCTGTTTTATAAAATCAAGCTGATTTGATTTTTCACATCACGCTTTGAAAAATCGGTTCGTAACTGTAATGAAATATCATATTCGTTACGCTTTTTATTTTCTTTAATGGATACAGATTGAATGAGAGGTAATAAAAATCGTCTTTTATCCATATCGCTTATTTCTTGAAGCTTGACATCATCCTGAAATACTTTATTCAAAGTATGTAGCCATGTTTCTTTACTTTTTTCAATTTTTTCTTTGAGGATGATTTGCTGTTTAAAGCCGTTCATTTGTTGTATGATTCCATCTAGTTTTCGCTGTACATCCGAACGATAAATCGCTAAGGACTTCAAAAAACGCTTATCATCGTTATTTTTCATACGCTGTTTGAGCTCTTCTGTAATATTGTGAAGTTTGATGGTGTAGTTTTCGAAGAGATGCTGATGCTTTTGAATATTGTTATTCAATTCTTGTATCTCATACTGAATTTTTTGTTCTATTGCATGATACACATTATGAAATCCACTTATTTTTACATCAGTAAGTGTTTGATTAACTACTTTATCATGAAGGAGGTCTGCATCTATTCTTAATTTGCAGTTAGAACAGAAATAAATTTTCCCTCCATACTTTTTATTTGTAGAACTTATTGTTTGTTGATTCTTTGTTTTCATTAGTTCCTGGCACTTTTCACAAGAAAGCAATCCTTGCAAAAGAAAACTTGTTTTGTAATATTTAGGAACCATGTTACCATTACGTTTTTCTGAATAAATACGCCAGCATGATTCCCATGTCGTTCGTGAAATAATTGGCTTCACATAGTAGTTTGGTGCTTCGACCCAAATATCCCTTACATTTTGCTTTCCACCTGTTTGTCGGCGCCATGATAATAAACCACAATAAAAAGGATTAAGCACAATCGCCTTTACATTCTCTTTCCCCCAATCTTTTCCGCGGCGGGAACCGTTAGGGAGCGTATTAGCAATATGCTGAAATCCATGACCATTTAAATATAAGTTGAAGATTTCTTTTACATAGCAAAGCTCTTCGGGGTGTTCTATAAACTGCCCACTATTCTTATCATATGTGTAACCAAACGGCGGCTTACCACCAAGCCATTTCCCTTGTTTTGCTTTGTTTTCTAGACCTGATCGTGTTCTGGCGATAATGGTGTCAACTTCATATTTGGTAAAACCATCTTCCATAAGTTGCACAATCAAGTCAGTATCAGTATTGTACACACTCTCGGTTGAACTAATAATGATGGGAATATCTAGTGTCTTCATGACAATACGTATCGTTTGATGCTCAAGAGGATCTCTAGCCAAACGATCACTTTTATAAACAATGACAAAATCAAATTCTTTTCTTTTTGCCGCTTCGAACATATTTTCAAGTTCTTTCCTACTTGTAATTTTATTTTTACGAGCGGAAACAGCCTTATCAAGAAAAGAATGATTATGAATGCAATCATATTTGCGAATCACTTCCATAACGGAATTCAATTGCATATCCATATCTTGTTTATCCGTAGAATGACGCCCATAAAAAGCAGCCTTCATATTTGGTTGTAATATATGAGAAAGCTTCATGATGTTAACACCTCTTGAGTACGTAAGAATGGGTGTTTAAAAATAATTTCGCAGTTCTTTCCGTCAGTTTTAACTTGTTGTATTAAATCTTGAAAAAAGGAACCTAACTGTCGATTCTCCTTTATCTCGTCATAGGACAACGACATAGAGGATTGATAATTACTTATCTTTTCACGTAATTGCTTTACATCACTTAATTCCTGTATTACCTGTTCTTTTTGTTCTTTATATTTTGCCAGCTCATCATACAGCGCCATAATTTCGACTTCTTTCTGATCCTTATAAGGCGCATCAGTTTCGTGATACCACGTATCTACTTTTGTAATTAACTTTTCATTCATAAGCTGGATTTTCTCTTCAATGGTTTGTATTTTCTGTTGTATTTGTTTTTTAGCATTTTGTTCATATCGATCGAATAGTTCATGAAAATGGGAAGTAAGTAAGCTATCAAAATATTCCTTACAGCGTTCAAAGATTAATGGTTCAATTGTACTCTTCAGAACATAAACCGCAGAATGATTTAAACATTTATACTTTAAATTTTCTTTTTTTCTGGCCTTTACTTTTTGTAATGATTCATTACATTTCGAACAAATTAATAAGTCTTGCAATGGATATAACACTTGTTCGAATACATAATCTTGATGAGTCTTTTTGGGAGATAATATGGTGACAATACTACATGCTTTTTCCCATGTATTCTTATCAATAATGGAAAGTCTTTCATATTTACTAGTAACATCTTCACCAAAAATATTCATAGTACGCAATCCAATATATGTCGGGTTTAATACAATTTTTCTTATATCGGCCGAAGTCCAAGACTTACCATTTTCTTTCAAGCCTAATACACTACAAAGCTCTTTCAAGGATTCATATTTTCCCGATACAAGTTCTTCATAAATCCTTTTAACAATTTGTACTTGCTTATCAACCAATTCAATTTCTTTCGTTTCTTTATTCCATTTGAAACCATACGGAAGATGTCCTGGGTTTTTTCCACTTTGGAAATTTGACTTTAATGTTTGCTTTAAACGTTCAATAATTTGTTCGCCTTCACGTTGGGCCATACCCGCCATAATTAATTCAAGATATTCACCAATTGGTGTGTAGTACATTGGCGGCTCATTCGGTGCAGTTAAAATAACATTTATTTTCTTGTTTCTTAGTATTTGATAAATTTCATAATACTCCATCACATTTCGAGCTAGTCGATCTCGCTTAAATACAAATAAGGTTCCGACATCGTTGTTGTTGATATCTTGTAATAATTTCTGTAGAGCTGGACGTTTTTTAAAACTGACTTTTCGGGCTGATACCGCTTCATCAATATATTCTTCATCGATAATCAATGCCATATCAATGGAGCGAGTAAGAACTGAATTTTGTTGCATTTCGATTGAGTTTTCCTGAGAATCAATTGAACTTCTATAATATGCAACGGTTTTCAATTCAGGACCTCCTCTCATGATGTTCTATTTACACTGTATGTATCAAAAATAGCAGCTAGTCCTTTTTAATTGCTTTAACTAATTCTTTTTCAACAATCTTGATATACGCTTCAAACCATTTTTGAGCTGATTCTGGATCATGAACATAACTTACTGATGTAATTGTAATTTTCTTTTGCTTATTCATTTTATGTATTCCTTTCAATAAATCCATGGAGGTTAGTCTTATGATAAATGAAATTGGTAAACACATTCGTACACTACGTACTCAAAAAGGCATTGGACTAAACACCTTTGCAAAACAGCTGGGTGTATCACCAGCTTATTTAAGTAATCTTGAAACAGGAAAGACGGGTACCATTCAACTTTCATTATTACAAAAACTACAAGATGAACTTCACCTCATTACAATAGATAATTCATCCTTAACCCTAGATGAAACAAAATATAGAATTGCTCGCGCAAGCACCCTATTACATAACTTGATACAACAGGATAAAGCACTTGGATATTACTTATTAGAAACTCTAGAAAAAGGTATTGATCTATCTCAAGCTTCACCTATCTTCCATAACAATGATCAAGATTATTATTTACAGAACTAAAAAAGCTATTCACAATAAAAAACAATTATTTATGTTGATGAATAATTTAACGCAAAAAGAAGAGCATATCTCTTAATGAAAGAGAATGCTCTTTTTATTTTTCACCTTCTTCTTGGCAACTTACTGCGGCTTCAACTATAGATCTTAAAATTGGATTTTTCTTTTCCCACTCTTGTTGAAACCATTCTTTTTGTTCTTCTTTTTCCATTAATGCAAGTGATGAATGAATAATAACTTTTGTATTACCAAATTGAAATTCTTTCATCATATCCCCCCTTGCATTATATGTATGCAAGGCGGGAAAAAAGACGAACTATCATTTTCATAGGACAAGCTAGCCATACATATCCATAACAATAATACTAGACAAGCTGGTAGGTGAAACTAATGTATCGTCCACAAGAACTTGATGTATTTATCTATTTACGTAAAAGCCGAAAAGATCTGGAAGAAGAAAAAAAGGCTATGGAACATGGACAACATTATGATACACTCGAACGTCATCGTACTCAGTTATTAGAACTCGCTCACAAAGAGCATCATAATATCATTGATATTTTAGAAGAAGTTGTTTCTGGTGAATATATATCTGAAAGACCTATGATGCAAAAACTACTTCGTGAAGTAGAATCCGGCATCGGTGATGCTGTGTTAGTAATGGATTTAGACCGCCTTGGTCGTGGGGATATGGTAGATCAGGGAACGATTTATCGTGTGTTTCGCTATTCAGAGACATTCATTATTACTCCAACAGAAATTATTGATCCTAATGATGAAAATCAAGAGTTGACCTTTAGTATAAAATCTTTAATTGCCCGAGAAGAATTAAAAACAATTGTTAAACGTATGCAACGTGGTAGAAGAGTTTCTGCAAAAGAAGGAAAATCCATCTCTCGCGTGCCAGCTTATGGATACTTACGAGATAATAATTTAAAACTTTATCCTGATCCTGAAAAGGGTTGGGTAATATCAAAAGTATTCGAATTAATGGCAAATGGAATGGGAAGACAGACAATTGCTCAAGAATTAGATAGACTAGATATTACTCCTCCTCAAGGTGAGTATTGGAATCCTTCAACTATCTCATCCATTATAAAAAACGAGGTATATCTTGGTCACATTATTTGGGGGAAAATACGTTATACCAAACAAAATGGGAAATACATTCGAAAAAAAGTACCGAAAGAAAGATGGCAACGACACGATTATGCGCATCCTCCGCTTGTATCAGAAGAGCTGTTTCAAAAAGCTAATATGGCACATAGTAAACGCTGGAGACCTCCAACAATAAAAACAAAAAAACTTTCCAATCCCTTGGCAGGCATCTTATTATGTGAATTATGCGGCCATTCCATGCTTTATCAACCAAGAAAGGATCGTCCTAACCCTCAAATACGATGTGTACAGCCATCGTGTAAAGGAATCCAAAAAGGTGCTTCTTTAACACTTGTTGAACAGCGTATACTGGATGGATTAAAGCAAATTATTGAAAGCTTTGAGATACAAGAAAACATGGTACAAAAAAAGCAACCTAAAAATAATATTCAGCTACAACAAAAGGCTCTAGAAAAAAAAGAGCAACAAGTTAACGATTTACAAAAGCAAAAAAATAAACTCCATGATTTATTGGAGAAGGGTGTATACGATATTGAGACTTTTTTAGAACGTCAGAAATCCATTGTAGTACGTTTAAAAGCTACACAAGAAGAAATTAAACAACTTGAGCATGAAATTAAGCATATATTAGAAAGAGAAAAACATATACATGAGTTTGTTCCCAAAATTAAAAATGTATTAGAAGCATACTATGTGACTAAAGATGTAGAAAAGAAAAATCGCCTTCTTAAATCAGTACTCGAAAAAGGAACATATTTACGAAAAAAATCATGGAAAAATCCAGATGCGTTTATAATCGAATTATATACAAAAATATAAAGGATAATAATCAGTGAGGGTTTTCCTCATCCCCGCTGATTATTATCCTTTACCAATCGGACTTTTACAGGCAGTTTATCCCACACCTATTTTCTTTGTTCTCCTTAGAATCTGGAGATGGGAGTACTACTGCTCGTTAATACACAGTAAAAAGGAAGCTCTAAAATATCTACTCCCTAAACACTCTGGAAATGCTTTATTTGGTGAGAGCTCTTATCAAGCAATTTCTATATCATTAGGCGTAGATTCTTGATAGGGCTGAATTTTTTCAAAGAATCTGAGTACATCCTGTTACAGTATTCCGTTACTAACACTTAAATAAGTAATTTTATCATTTTTGATATTAAAAGAATGAAAAAATTACTACTCTTCTTAAAGGTAGACGGTGTTTAATCCAATGGTACTGTTAGTCTATCATATTTACTGTACCGGACGTTATCTAAATTCTATGTACTAACAACATCTATTTCTATCCTTTAAGTTTTCTCCAACCTCATTCTTATTCTTCGATATATCATCCAAACTTTTCATTTTCAATGTTTTTATAGATAGGAAAAAGTAGATGATGTACGATTGTACCATTTACTTCGCAGAATATATCCCATATTGTTCAAATGAATTGAAATCCAGTAATCTCCTGGATTCTTTATGACTACAAGCTAGCTCATATCATCAATAATTTATTACATCTTGCAATTTTTGTTTAAGTTCCATTATAAATTAGTTATATTATTAACTAAGACATCTTGAACAATTTCAGACATATTTTTAATGATAACTTTCTTTGGAAACCGATTAGAAGTTGCACATACAGATAATTTGTAATTAGAATCTATTTGATATTGTTTAAAAAAATAAGAAGAATAAAGATCATCTTGTTTAACGATAATGCCTTCCTCCTTATTTTTTTTAATTGTAAAAGAATTTAAAGGAATTGAAAGACCCTTTCCTATTGCTTTTATATAACTTTCTTTTAATGTCCACAAGTCATAGAAATAATCAATTTTTCCAACCAATGACCTAGTATTTAAATCTTCTACTTCTTCATCTGAAAAAAAATGCGAAACTATTTCTAAGTTTATAGGACATATTTTCTCAATATCTATGCCTACAGGAAATTTATCTACAATACAAACAATCCAATCTCCTGAGTGCGAAATATTAAAGAAAAAATGATTACTTCCTTTCCAGAAAGGTTTACCATACTTATTGTAATCATACTTAATATCTTGATTAAATATTTTAAATTGCTTACAAATCACAGATCGTATCAAAACATCACCTAACAAAGATCTATAAGCATCTTCTTTTTTTACATAACCATCTATTTTTTTCTTTTTTTCCGCAGACACCAAATTTAATAAGTTATTATATCTATTTTCATCTATAAATTGTGGCTTTTTGATCGCGTAAATATTAATCATTTGAAATTCCCTCTCACTCCCTATACGATACTATTTAATTTCTTATAATATTTTCAATATAGACCCTTTCTAAAATAAAACTCTATCTTTACACATTACATTTTAAATCATTAATTATTGCATTTTGGATAAAGGCTTGCTGACTATGAAGAAAAAAATGATCTCCTTCTATCATACGTACTTGATTAAATCCTGTTGTAAGTTCTCCCCACGCTTTTAGGTTTCCCTCATCAACTCTTTCATCCTGTAATCCACCAAAAACAGATATAGGACAGGTTAAAAGACTCCCTTTTTTATAAAGGTACGTATCACAAACTTCAAAATCCCCACGCAAAATTGGCTCGTATATCTCCATTAATTCCTTATTTTCAAGTACTTCCTTAGGCGTACCATTTAGGTTACTCAATTCTTGAAGAAACTGCTCTTTAGGAAGATTATAAATAGTTCGATGAATATTTTTCAAATGAGGAGCCGCTTTTCCTGATACAAACAAGTGAAGTGGAGAGACCTTCTCCTCTTTCACTAAAGTTCTTGCTAATTCAAAAGCAAGGAGTGCTCCCATACTATGACCAAAAAAAGCAAATGGCTCATTCATATAAGGCTGTATTCCTTGTTTTAGACCCTCTACCATTTTGCTTACCGAACGTGGTATCTCCTCCAAAAAACGTTTATCTCTTCCTGGTAGTTGAGCAATATGTATTTCAATATCAGCAGGCAATGTCTTTTCCCATTCCCTAAATACCATACTTCCTCCTCCTGCGTATGGAAAACAAAAGAGCCTTAGTTTAGGCTGATTCCTCAATAAAGGACAAGTAAACCAGTTAGAATTATTTATCTGTCGTATCATGTTATTTCTCCTTATCTAAGTTATAAATTCAATACTACTTATCATACTTAAGTATTAAAATATTTTAGTCTTTAATTAAAGCTTATTTAACGTTCACCTTAAACCCTAAATTATTCTCACTATATTTAGTATCAAAATAAAAAACGTACTGACAACAGTCAGTACGCCTTATAAAAACTGAAAAGTTGTTTACACTATGTTTGAGCAATTTCTATACATCCAAACATGATTAATTTGTTAGCCACTACGCGCAACTAAAAGCTCTATGACTTTAGCATCTATCCTTCATCTTCCTGAAAATAATACGAATATACTTTTCATAATTTTCTTCTAAACATTGTAGTGTATACACCATAGCTTGAAGTAATAATTGCACGTCATTTTGCTCCTTTTGGGAAGCTTTGTTCGTTGGGAGCATCGCTCTTAAATAACCATCCCGCGTCTCTACTTCCATCTCTACATGACATAACTTCTCTATTGAATTTACCGTGCCAATAGTGACTGTAGACACACTTGAACAGACAATATCTTCACCATAGGAAGCATAATCTGCATGCCCTTCCACAATAAATCCTTGAATATAATTGGGTTTTTCAATTAATACTGAAACAGAAATCATAAAATTCATCCTTATCTTCTGATACCTAAATAACATTCTTCAGATATACAATATACATTATCAAAAAATTAATGTCCTATTTAATCCCTCCCATTATTATAAGCACTGCCAATAACAGAAGGGATAAACAGATGTTTTTCACCACTAATTTTACATAATCCTTAAAAAACACAATTATTTTGTAATTGCATGTAACATTCCTAGTTCATCTCGTGATAAAAAACCAGATGAAATCATATATTCTACAACCTTTTGTAAATATTCAATATTAATTTTCGGCCATTGAAAATCAATAATTTCTAATTTCTTTTGTGTCCTGATCGAATCTAATCTTACTTCTTTATATCGACCCTCCATTTTTTCTCCTGATACCATGAGCATTTGAATATCTTCTTGCCTATTTTCATCTTGAGATATTTTTAACATAAGTTGTTGATACTCTAAATCGTCAAGCACTTCAATCGAACACCCTATTTGTTTAAATATTCCCACGACATCTTTAAGTTCAAGCTTCTGATGATTATACATATGGAAAATATAATCCCGAACATTATCAATATCTATATTCGAAGTAACTAATCTAATAATTGCATTACCACAATAGTCAACAGGTGTGAATTCCACTTTACTTGATAATAAACTATTTGCTACGACACCATATTGCAACATAAATTTAAGTTGACTCATAAAGGCATTGTCTACAATATTAGTTTGGTGCTGACCATCAAAATATCTATTGGTAAGATTACCTACTCGATAGATGTTCGCATTGACTCCTTTGGATATCGCTTTGAAAATCTCATGTTCCGCTAAAAATTTACTTTTAACATACACATTATCTTCATAATTTTGTTCAATATAAAAATCATTTTCCCTGAATACTTGTTCTTTTTCTCCTAATGCAAACTGTCCCGACACGCTCATTGTAGATATATAGTGTAACTTTTTGTTATTGCTCACGAATGTTAGTATCTCTTTTAAGGCCTTAACATTTGCTCTCTCAAAATTGGCGTAATCTCCAAAGTGTTTAGTTAAGGCAGCTGCATGAATTACAGTCTTAATATTTTTATTAAGGACTGCATATATATCTTCATTTAAGCCCAATCTCTTCTCAGCTAAATCACCATTTACAATAAAAATCCGCTCATTTATTAATGCCTCATACTTAATAAATTTTCCTTTAAAATAAAATTGTAAACTTTCCACCAAACGTACTTGTGCTTCCTTTTCATCCCTTCCACGGACTAAACAGTATACTTTACATTTTGTAGTATCAAGTAATTGCTCCAATAAATGTATGCCTAAATATCCTGTAGCACCTGTTAACAACACCTCACTATACTGGTCAAATGTTTGATGCAATTTTGCTATTTCTATTCTTTTCTTTGGTGGCTTTAAAAATTCTATCTGCGGTGTATTTGGCTGTGAATATACACTAGCTCCATTATTGATTTTTTCTGCTATTTTACTTATTGTTTGTAACTCATAGTAGTCCTTAATTGTTACATTCCAACCTTCAGATAATGTTTTCACTAATGTTTCCATAATTTTCATTGAATGTCCACCCAATTCAAAGAAATTATCATGCACACCGATTGTTGATGGCTCCACACCCAGTACACTTGACCAAATTGTCACCAATCTTTTCTCCGTCTCATTACGAGGTTCAATATACTCTACGTTTGCCTGCACTACACTATCCCATTTAGGTAAAGCTGTAGTATCGACCTTACCGTTAATCGTCAGTGGTAAAGCATCCATTTTTACAAAATGGGCTGGTATCATATAATTTGGAAGGTGTGCATTTACATGCTCTCTCCAGTCTTGTACACTTCCTTCACCTACGACATACGCGACTAATCGTTTATCTCCAGATTTATCTTCCCGAGCCACTACAGCGACCTCTTTAATCATAGAGTGTTGGCCTAATACGGTTTCAATTTCTCCTAATTCAATTCGGAAACCTCTAATTTTCACTTGGTTATCAATTCGACCAATATACTCTAAATTTCCATCTGGTAAATATTTAACAGAATCACCAGTTCGATACAACTTAGCATTAGTATCACTATTGAATGGATGTGGAATAAAGGATGCTTCTGTCAATTCAGGACGATTCAAATATCCACGTGCTAATCCAGCCCCTCCAATACACAATTCTCCAGCTACACCAATAGGTACAGGTTGCTGATTTTGATCCAACACATACACTTCCACATTAGAAATTGGACGTCCAATATGAGGTTGACCATTTCCCTCATAAATTCCTGCGGTCGCACAAACTGTTGCTTCTGTCGGACCATAAGCATTGATAAATATAAGATTATTTGACCAACGTTTCGCAATCTCTTCACTACAAGCTGAACCTGCAGAGACAACTACCTTGAGATGTTCAAATTTAGATTCATCTAACACATTTAACACCGTCGGTGGTAAAGTAGCGTGTGTAACCTGATTGTTTTGTAAAAATTTCGTTAATGGTTCCCCAGGCATAACATCTTCTTGGCTACTTACACATAATGTTCCACCAGCTACAAGCGTTGTAAACATTTCAAATACTGCCGCATCAAATGATAAGGAAGCAAATTGGATTACTCTACTGTTTGAATTTAATTGCATTAAGTCAATAATAGTATGAACAAGATTACATAATCCTTTTTGTTCCAGTAACACACCCTTCGGGTTCCCAGTAGATCCTGATGTATAAATTACATAGGCTAAATTCTCTGGAGTCACTTCAATTATTGGATTGGTAATACTCGCCTGTGAAATCATTTCTTGATTTTCATCTAAACAAATAATCTCTATTCCCTCAGGTAACCATCCCTTCACATTTCTTTGCGTTACCATCAGTTTGATATCCGCGTTATCCAAGATATACTTCAGTCGTTGTTCTGGATAAGTTGGGTCCAGTGGGACATATGCGCCGCCCGCTTTCAAGATTCCAAGTAAACCAACAATCATTTCTAAAGATCGTTCCACACAGATTCCAACCATCGTCTCAGGTCCTACACCTTTTTTCTGTAGGGAATGAGCCAATTGATTCGCTCTTTCATTTAATTCTTTATAAGTAAGTTGTTGATTCTTATAGACTAAGGCCACTGCCTCTGGTGTTTGTGCTACTTGTTGTTCAAACAATTCTTGAATGACATATTCTGTCGGATATTCTACTCTTGTATCATTCCATTCCTTTAATAATTGCTTCTCTTCACCTTTACTCATCAATTTCAAGCTTCCAATAGATTTTTGAGGAGAATCCATCACTTCACTTAACCAATTTTCAAAATGTTTAGCCATTCTCTTTATTGTAGAGGCATTAAATAAGTCTGTATTATACTCAAAGGCCAATTGTAATCCCTCTTCAGTTTCTTCCATCCCTACTGTTAAATCAAACTTCGCTACTGCCATATGATTTTGAATTGGTTCTAAACTGTGATCCAATACCTTCGGTAGCTCTCTTGAATAAGTCTGTAAAGTAAACATCGTTTGGAATATCGGTGAATGGCTAGCGTTTCGTTCTGGTTGTAATACTTCAACTATTTTTTCAAAAGGAACATCTTGATATTCTTGAGCTTTAAGTGCCTTTCCTTTCACTTGCGCTACCAATTCTTTAAATGTTGAATCCTCAGTAAGGTTTGCGCGATACACAAGTGTATTAACAAAGAATCCAATAAGCCCTTCAATTTCCTTATAATTTCTGTTAGCAATAGGACTTCCGACTAAAATATCTTGTTGTCCTGTATAACGTGAAAGAAATCCTTGATAGCCAGCTAACAATGTCATAAATAATGTGGCATCTACCTCTCGAGAAAAGACTTTAATCTTATCTAGTAATGAGGCTGGTAAAGTAACTTGATACGTATTCCCCTTATAGCTTTGTACCGCTGGGCGTGGAGAATCAAATGGGAGTTGCAATACTGGAAGCTCTCCACTTAGTTCTTTTTGCCAATACCCTAGTTGTTGTGCGAGTACTTCATCCTTCAGCCAATTTCGTTGCCATTGTGCAAAGTCAGCATATTGAAGTGCTAAAGGTGGGAGTTGCGCTGGTTTCTCTTCTACAAACGCTTTATACAAAGCAAACCATTCATCAAATAAAATCCCCATAGACCATCCATCAGAAATAATATGATGCATCGTACAAAGAAGTACTAGTTCCTCTTCTTCCATAATAATCAACTGAGTTCGAATTAATGGTCCTTCTTCTAAACAAAATGGTGTTTCTCTTTCCATTTGAACTAGGTTCTGCATTTGCAGGTCTTTTTCTTCCTTCGGAAGATGACGCAGGTCTATTACTTGTAATGGCTTTGGAGTGTAAGCTTTAATAACCTGCATCGGTTCACCATTCATCTCTTGAATTACCGTACGTAATACTTCATGACGTTGTATCAACGCATTATATCCTTTTTCTAATGCTTCAATTCTCCATTTTCCCTTCAAACACCACGCAGTTGGAATATTATAAAGTGAACTATTTGGTTCAAGCTGATCCAAGAACCACAATCGTTGTTGAGCGTAAGATAATGGTACTCGTTCTCCTCGTTCCTTTGGTTGTAATAGTGGAACGTCATAGCCTCTATCCTCTTGTAATAACGCTGTTATCCGCTGTGATAAACCCTCAACAGTAGAGTGCTGGAATAATTCGCGTAATGGTAACTTAGTTTGGAACACTTCTTGTAAACGAGAAACAACTTGAGTCGCTAACAGAGAATGTCCACCCAATTCAAAGAAATTATCATGCACACTGATTGTTGATGGTTCCACACCCAGTACACTTGACCAAATCGTCACCAATCTTTTCTCCGTCTCATTACGAGGTCCAATATACTCTACGTTTGCCTGCACTACACTATCCCATTTAGGTAAAGCTGTAGTATCGACCTTACCGTTAATCGTCAGTGGTAAAGCATCCATTTTCACAAAATGGGCTGGTACCATATAATTTGGAAGGTATGCATTTACATGCTCTCTCCAGTCTTGTACACTTCCTTCACCTACGACATACGCGACTAATCGTTTATCTCCAGATTTATCTTCCCGAGCCACTACAGCGACCTCTTTAATCATAGAGTGTTGGCCTAATACGGTTTCAATTTCTCCTAATTCAATTCGGAAACCTCTAATTTTTACTTGGTTATCAATTCGACCAATATACTCTAAATTTCCATCTGGTAAATATTTAACAGAATCACCAGTTCGATACAACTTAGCATTAGTATCACTATTGAATGGATGTGGAATAAAGGATGCTTCTGTCAATTCAGGACGATTCAAATATCCACGTGCTAATCCAGCCCCTCCAATACACAATTCTCCAGCTACACCAATAGGTACAGGTTGCTGATTTTGATCCAACACATACACTTCCACATTAGAAATTGGACGTCCAATATGAGGTTGACCATTTCCCTCATAAATTCCTGCGGTCGCACAAACTGTTGCTTCTGTCGGACCATAAGCATTGATAAATATACGATTATTTGACCAACGTTTCGCAATCTCTTCACTACAAGCTGAACCTGCAGAGACAACTACCTTGAGATGTTCAAATTTGGATTCATCTAACACATTTAACACCGTCGGTGGTAAAGTAGCGTGTGTAACCTGATTGTTTTGTAAAAATTTCGTTAATGGTTCCCCAGGCATAACATCTTCTTGGCTACTTACACATAATGTTCCACCAGCTACAAGCGTTGTAAACATTTCAAATACTGCCGCATCAAATGATAAGGAAGCAAATTGGATTACTCTACTGTTTGAATTTAATTGCATTAAGTCAATAATAGTATGAACAAGATTACATAATCCTTTTTGTTCCAGTAACACACCCTTCGGGTTCCCAGTAGATCCTGATGTATAAATTACATAGGCTAAATTCTCTGGAGTCACTTCAATTATTGGATTGGTAATACTCGCCTGTGAAATCATTTCTTGATTTTCATCTAAACAAATAATCTCTATTCCCTCAGGTAACCATCCCTTCACATTTCTTTGCGTTACCATCAGTTTGATATCCGCGTTATCCAAGATATACTTCAGTCGTTGTTCTGGATAAGTTGGGTCCAGTGGGACATATGCACCGCCCGCTTTCAAGATTCCAAGTAAACCAACAATCATTTCTAAAGATCGTTCCACACAGATTCCAACCATCGTCTCAGGTCCTACACCTTTTTTCTGTAGGGAATGAGCCAATTGATTCGCTCTTTCGTTTAATTCTTTATAAGTAAGTTGTTGATTCTTATAGACTAAGGCTACTGCCTCTGGTGTTTGTGCTACTTGTTGTTCAAACAATTCTTGAATGACATATTCTGTCGGATATTCTACTCTTGTATCATTCCATTCCTTTAATAATTGCTTCTCTTCACCTTTACTCATCAATTTCAAGCTTCCAATAGATTTTTGAGGAGAATCCATCACTTCACTTAACCAATTTTCAAAATGTTTAGCCATTCTCTTTATTGTAGAGGCATTAAATAAGTCTGTATTATACTCAAAGGCCAATTGTAATCCCTCTTCAGTTTCTTCCATCCCTACTGTTAAATCAAACTTCGCTACTGCCATATGATTTTGAATTGGTTCTAAACTGTGATCCAATACCTTCGGTAGCTCTCTTGAATAAGTCTGTAAAGTAAACATCGTTTGGAATATCGGTGAATGGCTAGCGTTTCGTTCTGGTTGTAATACTTCAACTATTTTTTCAAAAGGAACATCTTGATATTCTTGAGCTTTAAGTGCCTTTCCTTTCACTTGCGCTACCAATTCTTTAAATGTTGAATCCTCAGTAAGGTTTGCGCGATACACAAGTGTATTAACAAAGAATCCAATAAGCCCTTCAATTTCCTTATAATTTCTGTTAGCAATAGGACTTCCGACTAAAATATCTTGTTGTCCTGTATAACGTGAAAGAAATCCTTGATAGCCAGCTAACAATGTCATAAATAATGTGGCATCTACCTCTCGAGAAAAGACTTTAATCTTATCTAGTAATGAGGCTGGTAAAGTAACTTGATACGTATTCCCCTTATAGCTTTGTACCGCTGGGCGTGGAGAATCAAATGGGAGTTGCAATACTGGAAGCTCTCCACTTAGTTCTTTTTGCCAATACCCTAGTTGTTGTGCGAGTACTTCATCCTTCAGCCAATTTCGTTGCCATTGTGCAAAGTCAGCATATTGAAGTGCTAAAGGTGGGAGTTGCGCTGGTTTCTCTTCTACAAACGCTTTATACAAAGCAAACCATTCATCAAATAAAATCCCCATAGACCATCCATCAGAAATAATATGATGCATCGTACAAAGAAGTACTAGTTCCTCTTCTTCCATAATAATCAACTGAGTTCGAATTAATGGTCCTTCTTCTAAACAAAATGGTGTTTCTCTTTCCATTTGAACTAGGTTCTGCATTTGCAGGTCTTTTTCTTCCTTCGGAAGATGACGCAGGTCTATTACTTGTAATGGCTTTGGAGTGTAAGCTTTAATAACCTGCATCGGTTCACCATTCATCTCTTGAATTACCGTACGTAATACTTCATGACGTTGTATCAACGCATTATATCCTTTTTCTAATGCTTCAATTCTCCATTTTCCCTTCAAACACCACGCAGTTGGAATATTATAAAGTGAACTATTTGGTTCAAGCTGATCCAAGAACCACAATCGTTGTTGAGCGTAAGATAATGGTACTCGTTCTCCTCGTTCCTTTGGTTGTAATAGTGGAACGTCATAGCCTCTATCCTCTTGTAATAACGCTGTTATCCGCTGTGATAAACCCTCAACAGTAGAGTGCTGGAATAATTCGCGTAATGGTAACTTAGTTTGGAACACTTCTTGTAAACGAGAAACAACTTGAGTCGCTAACAGAGAATGTCCACCTAATTCAAAGAAATCGTCATAAACTCCAATATTCTCTCTTCCTAAAACTTGTTTCCAAACAACTACTACTAATTCTTCTGCTTGAGTTCTAGGAGGCACATAACCGTCCCCAACAACTTCTTCAGCCGGAAGTGATAAGGCTTTTGTATTAACTTTTCCATTTGGAGTCAGTGGTAATTCATTTAGTTTAACAAAATAAACAGGTACCATATAATTTGGCAGTTGTGCTTTTACATACTCTCTCCACTCTTCACTATTTCCATCTCCAACGATATACGCCACCAACTGTTTTTCTCCAAGTTTATTTTCTTGAGCCATTACAACTACTTCTTTAACAGTAGGATGCTGACCTAAAACTGCCTCAATCTCCCCTAGTTCAATTCGAAAACCTCTAATTTTCACTTGATTGTCAATACGCCCAAGGTATTCCAAATTCCCATCTGATAAATATTTAGCAAAGTCCCCTGTTCGATACAATCTTGCTCCTTTTTTATTGCTGAATGGGTCTGGAATAAAACGTTCTTCTGTTAATTCGGGACGATTCAAATACCCACGCGATACCCCTACTCCACCGATGTATATTTCTCCAGCTACACCAATAGGTACAGGTTTTTGATTTTTATCTAATACATAGATTTCTGTATTAGCGATTGGACGACCAATTGGAGGGGTACCTCCTGTTGATTCCATAGGGAATTCGCATATGGTCGAAAGTACTGTACACTCTGCAGGACCATAGCCATTAATTAATATAAAAGGTAAATCATGAACGGGATAGTGTTTTAATGCTTGTCCTGCCGTCAAGAGGATCCTCAAAGCGGTTTCTTCGGGCCACTGTAACTTTAACGCTCTTTCAGCTAAAGGAGTCGGCATAAAGGCAATTGAAATTTGGTTTGCAACTAACCAATCTCTTAATGCCTCTGGATCTGTTCTAACCATTTCAGTAGGTATATATAAACTAGCTCCTTTTGCTAAATACGGCCAAGTTTCTAAAACAGCTACATCGAATGCTGTACCTGCAATCTGTGTTCCTCTATCTTGCTCCGTTATTTTCCACACATCTTGATGCCAAAATACTAGATTTACCAATGAGCGATGTTCCACCATAACTCCCTTTGGATTTCCAGTAGACCCAGAAGTATAGATTACATAAGCAAGGTTTTCTGGCGCCACATCAATTACTGGACTATAAATACTTTCCTGTGAAATTAGTTCTCTATCCCTGTCTAGATATATATTTTCTATCCCATCAGATAACCATTCTTTTGGATCTTCTTGCGTTATCAAAATCTGAATACCCGAATCTTGTGACATATATCTGAGTCGCTGTTCTGGATAAGCCGGATCTAATGGAACATACGCACCACCTGCTTTAAGAATACCTAAAGCTCCAATAATCATATCTGGTGAACGTTCTACACATAATCCTACAAGGGACTCTGATTTTACTCCTTGTTTCTGAAGATAATGTGCTAATTGATTAGCCTGCTCATGCAATTCACGATAACTCCATACTTGCCCTTCATACACTATAGCGATAGCATCAGGATTTTTATTTACTTGTTCTTCAAGTAAATCTTGAATTACCAGTTCATTTGGATAAGCAACTTTTGTTTTATTCCACTCTACTACCAATTTTTCTACTTCCTCATTTGGCATTAAAGAATGTTCTATTAATAATCTTTCTGGATAACGAGTAACTTCATTTAACCAATATTGAAAATGATTGGCCATCCGTTCTATTGTCGATGCATCAAATAAATCTGTATTATATTCAAAGGCCGTTAATATTCCATCTTTTCCTTTTTCCATCGATACCGTTAAATCAAATTTAGCAACAGATGTATCCATATTTATATTCTCTATAGATCTATTATTTAATTTCGGAAGAGAATCTACGGTATTATTCATAGTAAACATTGTTTGGAATAAAGGTGAGTAACTTGTACTCCGATCAGGTTGTACTTTTTCTACCACTTTTTCAAATGGAATATCTTGATAATCATATGCTTTTAAAACTTTCTGTCTTACTTGACTCAACACTTCTTGAAAAGTTGAATCACCATTTAATTGAACTCGATATGCTAGCGTATTTACAAAGAATCCTATTAGTCCTTCAGTTTCTTTATAATGACGGTTGGCGATAGGACTTCCCACTAAAATATCACTTTGACTCGTATAACGAGATAGGAAACTTTGATAAGCCGCTAATAACGTCATAAACAAAGTAGCACCTTCTTGACGGCTCAATAATTCTAATTGTTCAGATAAACTGTCTGGTAACAAGAAATAGTGCATAGCTCCTGAATATGTTTGAACCGATGGCCGCTGACGATCTGTCGGTAACTGAAGAACTGGGAGATCGCCTGATAATTCTTCCATCCAATAATCTAACTGTTCTTTCATAATACTGTCATCTAACCATTTTCTTTGCCACTGTGCATAATCTGCATATTGAATTGATAATTCTGGTAGCCTTGCAGGTACCCCTTCCACCTCTTCTTCATATAGAGCCATCCATTCTTTTAAGAACACACCCATAGACCAACCATCTGATATGATATGGTGCATTGTACAACTAAGAATCCATTCATCTTGCTCTAACCGAATTAAGTTTACTCTTAATAACGGTCCTATCTCTAAATCGAAAGGAGTTTCCGCCTCTTTTCGAATTAATTGATATATTACCTGTTCCTTTTCATCTAAAGGTAAATGGCTTAAATCTATAACAGGTAATTTTTTAAAATTAGAAGAACTGATTACCTGCAAGGTTTCTCCTTCTATCTCTTGGATAGTCGTACGTAAAATTTCATGACGATTAATTAATGCATTAAGGCTCTTCTCTAAAGCCATCGGTACCCAAATTCCTTTTAAACGCAAAGTAATTGGAATATTATATAATGTGTTTTTAGGCATAAAACGATCAAAGAACCATAATCGTTGTTGAGCATAGGACAGCGGTACAATTTGTCCCCTATCCATTTTTGTTAATGAAGGAATTCCTTTTGATAGTCCCCCCCGGTGAAGCTTTTCCAACTGTTGAGCGAGTGCTTCAACTGTCGAATGTTCAAATAACTCCCGCAAAGGCATTTCTATTTCAAAAGCCTCTTGTAAACGAGACACAATTTGAGTTGCCAATAAAGAGTGTCCACCTAATTCGAAGAAATCGTCATAAACTCCAATCTTATCTCTTCCTAAAACTTGTTTCCAAACAGCTACTACTAATTCTTCTGCTTGAGTTCTAGGAGGCACATAACCGTCCCCAACAACTTCTTCAGCCGGAAGCGATAAGGCTTTAGTATCAACTTTTCCATTTGGAGTTAGTGGTAATTCATCTAGTTTGACAAAATAAACAGGTACCATATAATTTGGCAGTTGTCCTTTTATATGTTCTCTCCACTTTTCACTATCCCCATCTCCGACGATATATGCCACCAACTGTTTTTCTCCAAGTTTATTTTCCTGAGCCACTACAACTACTTCTTTAATATCAGGATGTTGACCTAAAACTACTTCAATTTCTCCTAGTTCAATTCGGAATCCCCTAATTTTCACTTGATTGTCAATCCGCCCAAGATATTCTAAGTTTCCATCTGATAAATATTTGACAGAGTCTCCAGTCCTATATAGCCTTTCTCCCTTTTTGTTACTGAATGGATGTGGAATAAAACGGTCTTCCGTTAATTCAGGGCGATTCAGATATCCACGTGCTAATCCAGCTCCCCCAATACATAATTCTCCAGCTACACCAATAGGTACAGGATTCCTGTTTTCATCTAATACATAGACTTCTGTATTGGCGATTGGGCGACCAATTGGTGGGGTACATCCTGTTAATTCCATATAGACTTCACTCATTGTCGCGACTACTGTACACTCTGTAGGACCGTAATGGTTAATCAAAGTAAAAGGCAAATTACTAGAGGGATATTGTCTTAGTGTATCTCCTCCCGTCAAGAGCACCCTTAAAGCTGTTTCCTGCGGCCATTGTACTTTTAACATTCTTTCTGCTAAAGGAGTCGGCATAAAACTAATTGACACTTGATTTGCAACTAACCACTCTTTTAACGCCTCTGGATTTGTTCTCACCATTTCATTAGGTATATATAAACTAGCACCTTTTGTTAAATACGGCCAAATCTCCCAAACAGCTGCATCGAATGCTACACTTGCAATCTGTGTTGCTCGATCTTGTTCCGTTATTTTATACACATCTTGATGCCAAAATACCAAATTTAGTAATGAACGGTGTTCCACCATAACTCCCTTTGGGTTTCCAGTAGACCCAGAAGTATAGATTACATAAGCAAGGTTTTCTGGTTCCACCTCAATTTCTGGATTATAAATACTCTCTTGTGAAATCAACTCTCGATCTCTATCCAGACATATACTTTCAATTCCCTCTGGTAACCATTCCTTTGGGTCTTCTTTTGTTATCACAATATTAACACCTGAATCTTGTGATATATATTTAAGTCTCTGTTCTGGATAAGTTGGATCTAATGGTACATATGCACCTCCAGCTTTTAAAATACCTAATAAGCCGACTATCATTTCTAAGGATCGTTCTATACATATCCCTACCATCATTTCTCGCTCTACACCCTGTTTACGTAAATAATGAGCCAATTGATTTGCACGCTCATTTAATTCCTTATAAGTAATTTGTTGGTTATTATATACCGCAGCAACTGCTTCTGGCGTACACACTGCCTTCTGCTCAAATAATTCCTGGACAGAATATTCCTTTGGATACTGTATCGTTGTATTATTCCATTCTTCTAACAACTGCTTTTCTTCAATTTCAGATAAGTAAGTAACCTCAGAAAGCGTTTGGTCGGGAACCGCTGTCATTTGAAATAATACTTTCAAAAAGTGATCTTGAATCCTTTGAATTGTTTCTTCACCAAATCTACTTCGATCATACATAAGTTTTACACCTACCTGATTCCCAGGAAGGATTACTAAGCTCAATGGATAATTAACCTGCTCTTCTACATGATGTTCAATGATTTCTAGTTCCATATCTAATGAAGTATCTTTAACAGGATAATTTTCAAAAGCATATAATGTTTGAAATAAAGGAACCCCTTGTGGAATTTCACTCCATCCCTGAATATTCGTCAATGAAGTGTATTCATACTTTCTTCGTTGCAATTCTTTCTTTTGTAATTGTTGAAGCCAATCGACAACCTTACTTTTTTCAGGAACATGTATTCGTGCAGGTAATGTATTAATAAATAACCCAACCATTTTCTCTACACCAACTAATTCAGTTGGACGTCCAGAGCTAATTGCACCAAATAAAACATCCTTCTCTCCACTATATTTACTTAATAAGTAAGCCCAAGCACCTTGAAAAACTGTGTTTAAAGTAAGTTGGTTATTCCGTGCCCACACCTGTAATATTTGTGTTTGTTCTTCAGAAATTAGGTATAAACTCTCTCCATAACCAATGTTTTCTTTTTTATTTTTCTGCTTCATCCCTAAAAGCGTCGGAGATGTAAACCCTCTCAATTCCTCTCTCCAAAAGTTTTCCGCCTGATTTTTATCCTGTCTTCTAATCCAATCAATATATTTTGAATAAGGTGGTGGTTTGGGTAATTCTATATCCTTCCTATCTATCATTTTTTGATATATTGTAAACAATTCATCTAAAACAACTGATCCACTCCATCCATCAAGCAAAAGATGATGGTGTGTCCAGATTACCCTAAATTTTTTATCATCTTCTTCAATTACAGTAACTCTCATCAATGGTGGATCATCAAAACAAAACCCCTCTTTACGATCCGCTATGAGAAATGCATTTAATTTTTTTTCTTGTTCTACCTTAGTCAGTTCAGTCCAGTCTTCTTTTTTTATTTTTAAAGGCACCGTTTGCAATACTGCTTGTAAGGGTTCTTCAACTTCTTCCCACACAAATGCAGAACGAAAAATTTCATATCGATTAACCATATAGTTCCAGGATTTCTCGAAAACTTCAATATCTAATTCTCCTGCAAGTAGAAAAGCTACTTGATTAATATACGGTGAATAATTCTCCTCATTAGTATCATAAAGAGTATGGAATAACATCCCTTCTTGAAGAGGCGACAGTTGATAAATATCTACAATATTACTCATTTTCTTCCTCGTTTCTTTGTTAATTTTGACAAAACTTTTCCTAAGGATGTTTCTGTAAGATTTGCATTAGGAAAATCAGATGCTGTATATGCCGTCTCAGTAACTGAAGAATTAATTAGAGAAACTAATTGCTCAAGCATTATTTCAGCAACATTTTGAATTGTAGAAGCGTCAAATTGTTTATTACTATAACTCCAATGAAAATGTAATTCTCCTCCAACAACCAGACTTACAATATCAATAAGATGTGACCGTTTAGAATCCTTATCATAATTAAATTTAGAAAATTGCGGATTCCCTATAAATATAGAATCTGAATTAATCAATTGATCAAACTGCCCTAGATAATTAAAACTAATAGAAGGATTTTGTTGAAGTTTCAACAAAGGTTCCATATTTTTGCTTAAATAACGTAGAATTCCATAATCAATTCCTTTATTAGGAATGCCTCGTACTTGTTCCTTCACTATTTTTAAAATCTCTTTAGAGGTACATGCATCCTCAATATCTAAATAAAGGGGGTACATGCTAGTAAACCAACCTACAGTTCGAGAAATATCTATTTCATCGACAATTGCTTCCCTACCATGTCCTTCTAAGTGAACAGCTAATGTTGGATTCCCTGTCCACTGCACCATTGCTTGCATTAACGCCGTGATTAGTACCTCGTTAATTTTGGCCTTATAGTTCACAGGCACTTCTTGCAATAAAGTACGCGTATCTTCTTTACCTAATATTAAAGTAAATTGTTTCATAGTTAATTCCGATACTACTTCTGATTCATAATCTTTTGGAAGAGGCACTATTTCTCTTTTAGAATGCTGTCTCCAGTATTCCTCAATTTCTTTCGAAACTCCAAATTCCCCATAATCATTTAGCTTCTGAGACCATTCTTTATATGATGCTGTTTTAGCTGGTAACTGAATAACTTGGTTATTCTTTTTTTGTTGATAAGCCGTTTGGAAATCTTCCAGTAAAACTCTCCAAGATACTCCATCTATCACCAAGTGATGAACCACTATGAGTAAACTTCCATAATGTTTTTCACCTTCATCAAAATAGACTACTCTTAATAGTGGACCCTCATGTAAATTTAAACTAGCTTGGTTTTCTTTGGTCTTTGCAAGTTTCACTTGATCCCAATCTTCAATAGGAATTTCAGTTAATTTAACAATCTCTATCGGGATTTCCTCTTTATTTCCTTTAATCGTTTGATTCCATATCCCATTTGATAAGCAATTGTATCGCATGCGCAATGCATCATGGTGAGAAACAATTGATTGAATCACTTCTTTTAAAATATTGTAATCTAATCTTTCACGGGTTTTAAAAATCATTGATTGATTCCAATGATTTACGTTAGGATGCTGTTGCTCAAAGAACCAACGTTGAATTGGTGTCAATAAAACATCACCTGTCACTATACCTTGCTCTCCCTGCATTTTTGTTACTTTTCCTGCCACTTGTGCTAATTCAGCAATTGTTTGAAATTCAAAAAGCTGATTTGTACTTAATTTTAAACCTGCTTGATTTGCCCGAGAAACAATTTGAATACTGAGTATAGAATCTCCTCCATTCGCGAAGAAATTATCATAAATCCCAATATTTTTGAGGCCTAATACTTGTTCCCAGATAGAAGTCAACAATTGTTCACATTTATTTCTTGGAGCTACGTATTCTTCCGCTGAACTTTGCAAAGCAGGGACTGGTAACACTTTGAAATTTATTTTACCATTAATTGTAAGTGGTAAGGCATCCATTTTTACAAAATGAGCTGGTACCATATAATTTGGAAGGTGTGCCTTTACATGTTCTCTCCAGTCTTGCACGCTTCCTTCACCTACGACATACGCGACTAATCGTTTATCTCCAGGTTCATCTTCCCGAGCCACTACAGCGACCTCTTTAATCATAGGGTGTTGGCCTAATACGGTTTCAATTTCTCCTAATTCAATTCGGAAACCTCTAATTTTTACTTGGTTATCAATTCGACCAATATACTCTAAATTTCCATCTGGTAAATATTTAACAGAATCACCAGTTCGATACAACTTAGCATTAGTATCACTATTGAATGGATGTGGAATAAAGGATGCTTCTGTCAATTCAGGACGATTCAAATATCCACGTGCTAATCCAGCCCCTCCAATACACAATTCTCCAGCTACACCAATAGGTACAGGTTGCTGATTTTGATCCAACACATACACTTCCACATTAGAAATTGGACGTCCAATATGAGGTTGACCATTTCCCTCATAAATTCCTGCGGTCGCACAAACTGTTGCTTCTGTTGGACCATAAGCATTGATAAATATACGATTATTTGACCAACGTTTCGCAATCTCTTCACTACAAGCTGAACCTGCAGAGACAACTACCTTGAGATGTTCAAATTTAGATTCATCTAACACATTTAACACCGTCGGTGGTAAAGTAGCGTGTGTAACCTGATTGTTTTGTAAAAATTTCGTTAATGGTTCCCCAGGCATAACATCTTCTTGGCTACTTACACATAATGTTCCACCAGCTACAAGCGTTGTAAACATTTCAAATACTGCCGCATCAAATGATAAGGAAGCAAATTGGATTACTCTACTGTTTGAATTTAATTGCATTAAGTCAATAATAGTATGAACAAGATTACATAATCCTTTTTGTTCCAGTAACACACCCTTCGGGTTCCCAGTAGATCCTGATGTATAAATTACATAGGCTAAATTCTCTGGAGTCACTTCAATTATTGGATTGGTAATACTCGCCTGTGAAATCATTTCTTGATTTTCATCTAAACAAATAATCTCTATTCCCTCAGGTAACCATCCCTTCACATTTCTTTGCGTTACCATCAGTTTGATATCCGCGTTATCCAAGATATACTTCAGTCGTTGTTCTGGATAAGTTGGGTCCAGTGGGACATATGCGCCGCCCGCTTTCAAGATTCCAAGTAAACCAACAATCATTTCTAAAGATCGTTCCACACAGATTCCAACCATCGTCTCAGGTCCTACACCTTTTTTCTGTAGGGAATGAGCCAATTGATTCGCTCTTTCATTTAATTCTTTATAAGTAAGTTGTTGATTCTTATAGACTAAGGCCACTGCCTCTGGTGTTTGTGCTACTTGTTGTTCAAACAATTCTTGAATGACATATTCTGTCGGATATTCTACTCTTGTATCATTCCATTCCTTTAATAATTGCTTCTCTTCAGCCTCAGGTAATAAATTAACTTTAGAAATGACTTCTTCGCAATTATGTAAAGCGGATGCAATAAATTGCTCTAAATAACGAGTTAGTCTTAAGATTGTATCTTCATGAAAAATGTCTCTATTATATTCGAAATTACCACAAATCGCTTTATCATTTTCTTGTTCAATAAATAATGTTAAGTCAAACTTGGCCGTATTCTTTTCTAAACTATAAGGGGACAATTTCAGTCCATGTAAACTAAATTCATTCGTAGAATTCCCCAAAATAATCGCTGCATCTTGCCTACAAGCTCTTTGTAATGCAAATCCAGTTTGAAAAATAGGTGAATAACTAACATCACGACTTGATTCTAATTCCTTCAACATCATAGGAAAAGGATAGTCTTGATGTTTCACACACTCCTTTAGTTCCTCATTAAGAATATTTAGAAGTTCCTCAAACGAATAACCATCCTTAAAATTAATTCTAATCGGAAGCATATTAACAAAATATCCACAAGTATTACGGAAATCTTTGTTCCGTCTTCCAAATCTAGGCGTTCCTACTATAATTTCATCTTGTCCTGAATAACGATGTAACAAAGCAAAATAAAGGGACAATAAGACTGTATTAAGAGTAAAACCTTTTCTATCACAGAATTCAAGTAAACTCTCACTAATCTCTCTACTTAGCTTAAAAGGTACCAATCCGCCCTCATACGAAGGAACAGGTGGTCGCTTCTTATCAATTGGCAATTCTAGTACCGGGATCTCACCTTTAAGTTTGTTTTTCCAAAATGCCTTCGATGCTTCTCCAGTTTCGCTTAACAATAAGTTTTCTTGCCAAGAAACAAAATCTGAATATTGGAATATAACAGGTTCTAAATCGTAATTAGTTCCTTCTTTTAAGTTTTTATATATCATTCCAAACTCATCTAATATTAGTGATAAAGACCAACCGTCAATAGAAATGTGATGCCATACTAAAAGCAAAATATAATGATTTTCAGCATAACGAAACAATCTCACTCTAAACGCTGGTTCTTTTTCCAATATAAAAGGTTTATACGATTCTTGATATAACTCTCGATTAATAGAGGCTACTTCTTCTGTCCCCACATCAATAACTTTAAAATCTAGAAACGGCTCACTATAAACCTTCTGTACAGGATCTTTCTCCATAACAAAAATAGATCGATAAATCTCATGGCGTTTGATAATTTCAATAAAAGCTCTTTTTACAAGTGAAACATCTAGCTCCGAATAAATATGCCAAGCATATGGTTCGTTATATGAAGATTTATCTGGATACAAACAATACTGCAAAAAAAAGTCCCTTTGTCCCTTGGATAAAGGAATAGTTTTAATAAACTTTTTACTTATCAATCCATTCACCTCTATTAGATTTTTTCAAAATACAGCCATTACAAATTCCTTTAATCGTTATATACAGTTTTTTTGATCCATGACATTCTTAGCTCTTCTGAAAAAAATAAAAATTGCATAAATAAAATTCCTCCTATTTATTCAACCGATTTCTACTACTAATTAACTTTTTTCATCTATCGAAATTCTCAATTAAAATAACCTTCCAATTTGAAATAATTTCTTTAGTAATGCGATTAACTAAGATGCATAGAAGATTGAGGAACGTTTTATTACTAATACTGTACTTTAAAAACCTTATTTATTATATATTAATATAATTTGAAAAAATGTCGAAATTTGGGATAGTTTTAAAAAAATATTTGTCGAATAATGTTTAATATTATCGAAATTCTGATTTTTTAACTTAAAACATTTAATTTAACTACTCTCAGTATAATTGGATAGTGTTTATTACTGCCTTACGTAAAAAAGCTTTGAACCTGAAATAATTAACTTCAAACTAATTATAATTTATTTCATTTTTCAGACTATTCTATAGTCAGCCTCTTTTTTCATGTTCAATTATATACTGCGTTATCTATAAATTATCTTTATACACAGTTATCCCCCTCAAATCAATATTAGAAAATTAACATATTCGCGAAAGCATTCATGAAAAAAGAAGATACATTTAGAGTTGAGTGATATACCAAAACATAACAGGAGCTATCCCAAAAAGTCTTTAAATAACAATTTTGGGATAACTCCTTCTTCAAGTTGAAATTGATTATATTCCGTTATATCGTTTCATCAAAGTAAATATTTACTTGAAAACAACTCTTTGTATTCTAATCTTCTATTATCATCCTAAACATTTAATTAAATTATTCATAAGTGCTTTTTACATCATTTTTTCACATAATTATTTTTTCTTTCTGTATGTTTAATCGTAATAATCCTTTGAAATTCATTATACTAAAAGGCAATAGCCCTCTTCTTACCAAAACCGCCTGAGTCAAATAGAATAGAGTTATATCTTCTTAAAAATAAACCAAGCGAGTAAATACCTAATAACGGTGTAAGAAATAAATAATTATTGACTGCAAAACAAACCAATAACAAAGTTATAATGCAGACCTTCTAAATCAAATAAAAATGCAACCTAAATAAGGCTACATAAAATAATTTAATTTTTCTTTGACAAAAATTCTTTTAGACAACTAAAAATATCCACCTTACGTTTTAATATATAATACCTAAACTTCTCATCTTCAATGTCTTTATAAACAGAAAAAAGGGTAGATGATGAGCGGTTGTACTGATTCACTTCCCCATACCCAAACATATTACACTTCTTCATCAACTCTTCCACAAGCTTTACGCATCTAGCATTATCCGAAGTCAAATTATCACCGTCTGAAAAATGGAATGGATAAATATTATAACGGTCTGGTGAATATTTATTATCGATTAACTCAAGTGCTTTTTTGTATACGGAAGAACAGATCGTTCCGCCACTTTCCCCTTTTGAGAAAAACTCTTCTTCTGTGACGACCTTCGCTTCCGTATGGTGAGCAATAAACTCAATGTCTACGGTTTCATACTTTGTGCGTAAAAATCTTGTCATCCAGAAAAAGAAGCTACGTGCCATATACTTCTCCCATATTCCCATCGATCCACTCGTATCCATCATCGCTAATACAACAGCTTTTGAATCTGGCTTTAACACTTCATTCCAAGTACGGAACTTTAAATCTTCTTGGTGAATTGGATGGAAAGATGCTTTACCACGCATTGCATTTCGTTTATATGCAGATATCATCGTCCGTTTCTTATCAATATTTCCCCATAATCCTGTTTTTCTAATATCATTAAATTCAATATGTTCAATCCGGTTTTCATCTATTTCTTTTCTCTTTAAATTAGGCAGCTCTAACTCTTTGAAAAACGCTTGCTCCAATTCTAAAATTGAGACTTCTGCTTCATAATAATCTTCTCCAGCTGCATCTCCTGCCCCTTGCCCTTTTCCTGGTCCCTTCTGCTTTTGACCACCTGATCCATCTCTTGCAACAACATCACCAACTTTACTGTCACCGTTTCCTTGCCCAACGTGTTTGTTTTTATCATAATTGTATCTAATCTTATATTCATCTAAAGAACGAATCGGTATTTTCACAACATCCTTGCCATTAGACATAACTATACTTTCTTCTGTTACAAGGTCTGGTAAATTATTTTTGATTGCCTCCTGCACTTTTTCTTGATGGCGTTGTTGGTCGTCATATCCTTTGCGATGGAGGGACCAGTTTTCCTGTGAAATCGTGTAATTTGGTTGGTTTTCTTCGCTCATTCCTTTCCCTCCTTACTGTAATTGTCTTCCCCTATGAACAGCAATCTATAATTTTGTTTTCTAGTGTGCGTAACTAGAATATTTGAAAAATAACTGTTCATCGAAAATCATCCCATAAACATATATAGCGTTTTTCATACAATACTCCGAGCATCCTAAACAAAATTTTGCCACTCACATAATAGAAAGAAACATTCAGCCGTTGATAAGAAAGAAACACAATGCATTGTTGCACACATTTTCGTTTTGCAACATATTGTATTGTGTTGGCTTTTTTGTATGAATGGTTGGTTACTCTATCATATGCATATTGTAAAAATAATTGACAAGAAATTCATAAAATCGCATCTTAATTTATTATATTCGGACAAGCTATGACATTTTTTACAAATATCAATAGATAACAAAACGCCGCCCCAAGAATAAGAGACAGCGTTTTGTTATCAAACTATCGATTTAACAAACTACCTACATATCGTAACAATTCATTCGCAGATGAAGAATTATAGCCATGCTCATCAATTAAGCGTGCAACAACATCATTGATTTTCTTAAGCTGATTTTCGTCTGGTGTTTTCGTTGATGTTGTAATTTTCACTATATCTTTTAAATCGGCAAATAGTTTTTTCTGAATCGCTTCACGAAGACGTTCGTGTGAATTATAATCAAAGCGTTTTCCTTTACGTGCATAAGCAGAAATGCGAATTAAAATTTCTTCACGGAATGCCTTTTTAGCATTTTCTGAAATTCCAATTTGCTCTTCAATCGAACGCATAAGTTTTTCATCTGGGCTCATTTCTTCACCAGTTAACGGATCACGTAATTTTGATTTATTGCAGTATGCTTCGACGTTATCTAAGTAATTATCCATAAGTGTCTTAGCTGATTCTTCGTATGAATAAACAAATGCTTTTTGTACTTCTTTCTTAGCAATTTCATCGTATTCTTTTCTCGCTAATGAGATGAAATTCATATAGCGCTCTCGGTCCTCACTACTAATTGACGGGTGCTGATCCAATCCGTCTTTTAACGATCTCAGTACATCTAGTGCATTAATAGATGGTACCTCTTTTCGAATAATTGTAGAAGAAATTCGGTTAATGACATAACGAGGGTCAATCCCCTTCATACCTTCATCTTGATATTCGCGTTGCAGTTCCTCTACATCAATCGTATTATATCCTTCTACCGTTTCTCCATCATATAAACGCATCTTTTTAATTAAATCAATATCTGGACGCTTCGGATCTTTTAAACGAGTTAAAATAGTGAACATTGCTGCAACGCGAAGTGTATGCGGTGCAATATGAACATTGGACACATCACTTTCACGAATCATTTTTTCATAAATATGTTCTTCTTCACTAACCCGTAAATTATATGGAACCGGCATTACAATAATTCGTGAATGCAATGCTTCATTTTTCTTATTTGCTATGAAGGAACGATACTCTGTTTCATTTGTATGCGCTACAATTAATTCATCTGCTGAAATAAGCGCAAATCTTCCTGCTTTAAAATTCCCTTCTTGTGTAAGCGATAGTAAATGCCATAAAAATTTCTCATCACATTTTAACATCTCTTGGAATTCCATCATGCCGCGGTTCGCCTTATTTAATTCTCCATCAAATCGATATGCACGAGGATCTGATTCCGAACCGTATTCTGCAATTGTAGAAAAGTCTAGACTACCTGTTAAATCGGCAATATCTTGTGATTTTGGATCAGAAGGACTAAATGTACCAATTCCTGTACGGCGATCTTCAGAGAAGAAAATACGCTCTACAACTACATCCTCAATTCTTGACCCATATTCTTGCTCTAGACGCATAACATTTAATGGTGATAAATTCCCTTCAATCCTTACTCCATATTCATCAAAGAAATAATTCCGTAAATGTTGCGGAATTAAATGAAGTGGATCTTCATGCATTGGGCATCCTTTTATTGCAAAAATCGCTCCACGATCTGTTCGTGAATATGTTTCTAATCCTCGTTTCAACATCGTAACTAATGTTGATTTCCCCCCACTAACAGGCCCCATTAATAACAAAATACGTTTCCTAACATCTAATCGTTTTGCAGATGGATGAAAATATTCTTCCACAAGGCGTTCTAAAGCATCCTCTAATCCAAATAGCTGATTACTAAAGAAGTTATATTTTCTTCTACCATCAACTTCTTCAATTCCAGCATCTTTTATCATATTGTAAATGCGAGAGTGTGCTGTTTGAGCCACCCATGGTCTTTCTTTCACAAGCTCCAAATACTCCGCAAACGTACCTTCCCATTGTAAACGTTCTTCTGCTTCCCGATATTGTTCAATTTTCTTTAGAATATCCATTATAGCTCCTCCCCCATCTCCTTGTTCAATCGGATTATTATAAAAGGTATGCTAGGATGTCCTTAAACATTCTTTAAATCAAAACGAAATATACAATAGCGCTATAAAATTCTCTCCAAAATTCAAAGAAAATTCTGTATAATAAAGGTATTAAAGTTTTCACGCTGCTATTCATTGTAAATAAATTCTTTTCTTCTAGGAACCTTACATACATTTCGATTCACAAATAGGATTCGTAAACCGAAAAAGTAAGGAGGAAATTAGTATGAAGTTATTATTAATTTTAGGTGTATCGCTCACATTTCTTACAGCTATTTTCACATCTGGTTATAACGATAAGCCAGGTACACAAAAAAAGTGATGTGCTTTTCAGCACATCACTTTTTTTCTTGTTTTTTATACACTATTTAAAATAAATATTTTCCACATCGTATATCGATAAAGGGCGATTATAAAAATAACCTTGTGCTATTTTTACATTTTTCCCCTTTAAAAATTGTATTTGTTCCGCCTTTTCTACTCCTTCTGCAATTACATTTAACCCTAGAGTATGTGCTAAATGAATAATTGCAGCCGTAATATTCGTATCTCTTTCATCTTTATATATACCTTCCATAAAAGAACGATCAATTTTTAACGTATCAATCGGATATGTTTTTAAATAACTTAAAGATGAATATCCCGTTCCAAAGTCATCTAAATGAATCTTTAAATTTTGTTCTTTTAACTGCAATAACACTCTTTTTGATACATCTTTATGTATAAGAGCCCCTTCTGTAACTTCTATTGCTAATAAATGAGGGGGAACGTTGTACTTATTTAAAGCACGTGTAATCATCTCTATTAATGTAATAGAACGAAAATGTCTAGCTGAAATATTAACTGCGATTGGTACAACCTCATATCCTTTATTTAACCATTCACGTATCTGTTCACAAACTTGATGTACTACCCATTCATCAAGTTTAATAATAAACCCTGTTCTTTCAGCAAGTGGGATAAATTGATTGGGCGAGACAAAACCTAGCTCCTTATTCTCCCACCTTATTAAGGCTTCCATACTGGCTATCTTTCCCGTTTCAATATTAATTTGAGGTTGATAATAGAGGGAAAATTCATTTTTCTCTATAGCACGATGTAACTGATTTTCTATTATAAACCTTTGTTCACGTTCACAATCTAATCCACTACAATAAAAATGATAATACCCTTTTCCTTTTTCCTTTGCTTTTTCCAAAGCTGCGTCGACTCTTTGGAAAAGCATTTTTTCATCCATTCCATCTTCTGGGGCCATTACAATCCCAATTGATGCACTCAAATAAACATCCTCTTCTTCTATTACAAAATGCCCACTAATTTTTTTTAATATTGTTTGTGCAACTTCCTCTACGTATTCTCTCGTTATATTTTCTATTAACATAACAAATTGATCATCATGTTCTCTAAATAAATGCATATCTTCTATTTTTAGGTCTCGTAAGCATTCAGTAACTTTTTTTAAGACTTGATCCCCTTCTTTATGACCAAATGTATCATTAATAAGGTGAAATTCATCCAAATCTATAAAAACCAATGCGAATTCTTTATTCTCAGCTAAAAATTCATTTAGCTTATTTGTACATGATATTCTATTCATTAACCCCGTTAACTGATCAAAGTAAGCTAAATATTCTGTTTTCATCTCATTTAATACTTGCCTCGTAACATCCCTCGTAACAATGTACACCCCGACGATTTCACTATTCACAATAATGGGGATTGTCCTCACGGAAATATAAAGTTCATATCCTTCTTTATGAATATATTTCTTTGCAACAATTTGTTTTGCTCTTCCCTGTAAAGCATTTTTAAATATAATTTGAAAAGTTTTTTCATATTCTTTATTTATAAACTGACAAATAAATTGGTCCTTTAACTCTTCATATCGATACCCAAAAATTTCATAAGTCGCTGGATTTGCATATGTAATTCTTCCAATAGAATCTACAGATATAATGGAATCATTATTATATTCTAGTAATGACTTAAATAACATTTGTTTTTCTTCTATTTCCACTTTTTTCTTAACCTGTGCTGTAATATCTCTAGTAATACAAATAATAAACTGACATGTTCCATTTACATCGCATACTGGATTAAGTGAAGATTCATAATGTATATCACCAGTTGGCAAACTAATTACATCACAAAATGTAATTGCTCTCGCTTCTCTCATTACTTTTGCATAGTGTCCTTGCAATAACCTTGCCGTATCTTCTGGTAATACTTCTGCAAAAGTTTTCCCATAACATTCTTTCCCTAGCCTGGCGTGATTCATTCCTATTTTATTCACATAAATATATTTAAAAGTTTCATCATCAATAACTTTCACAATAAACACTAAATCTTGAATAGCATGTAACAATCCCTGTCTTACTAAATCCATATCTATCATACTTAAAAAGGTATTTTGATTATTATATTGTTCCTTCATATTTATCTCAACCCGTCTTATCTATTTTTATTCATATATCTCATTCTATATGAATATGTACCTTTTTTAAAATGTATGATTACATATTTTTTAAAAAAATAAAAAAGCCGCCAAATGGCGACTTTTAATACACGATTTCTAAATCTAATCCTGGATAATTTTGTTGACGGAACGCTTCATAAATTAAAATTGCTGCTGTATTAGATAAATTTAATGAACGTACTTTATCCGTCATTGGAATACGTAAACAATGATCGAAGTTTTCTTCAATTACATTAGCTGGTAATCCATTTGTTTCTCTTCCAAATACGAAATAGTAATCCTTCTCACGTTTGCTATAATCAAATGCTGTATGAGCTTTCTCGCCATACTTTGTTAAATAAAAGAATTCACCATCTTTATTTTTTTCATAAAATTCTTCGATTGAATCATAATACGTAACTTTTACGTGCTGCCAATAATCTAATCCTGCACGCTTTAACATTTTGTCATCCGTTGAAAATCCAAGCGGTCTAATCAAATGTAATTCTGTTCCAGTTGCTGCACAAGTACGTGCAATATTTCCTGTATTTGCTGGAATTTCTGGTTGATATAAAACAACATGTACTCCCACGCGATATTCACCTCTATTTTTTATCTACTACGTATTATACCACTTGAACGAAAAATCTCTACCCATTAATAATATGAAAGAATTTATATTTCATTTGTGGTGTATATTTACTAGAATCTTCATAGTTCCAATAACGCCTGCGGCTATTCGCTGAATGTGCATTTACAAGCGGCATACCATCTGCGTCTTTTGCTACTACAATTGTCGTATGATTCCACCTACCATCATCCTCAAAATCATACGCAATTACATCGCCAAGAATAAGGTCTTCTGGCCTTTCTACTGCTTCTGCTCGAAGCCCTGTTGTAGCACCTGACAAATACCAATAAAAAGAGTGAGCTACAGCCCAGCTCCAACTCCACTGGTTTCCCCTTTGCCACCACCCTTTACGAATGTTAGGATGTCCATTCATCGGTACTTCTCCAGTGTGCAGACATTGTGAAATGAAATTTGTACAATTATCCGGAAAATTACGGTATGCAGAATTACGATCATCCCACCAACGCTCTGCATATTTCACTGCCTCTAAACGATTATATTGATATGAACCGTATTTTTCTTTCGTGACTTCCCGTTCTAACGTTTCACCTATTCCTATTTCTTCTGACACTTCAAGAGCATAATCATCTATTATACAACTATTTTTTAAACAAACTCGTCGTTTTAATTGTTCCTCTTCGATATAAAATAATTCTTTATGCTTAATTAAATATTTCAAGTGTATTTGATAATCAATTTCTTGATGCTCATTACTATTTAATTGTCTAATGAAAGAAATATCTGCAGTTGCTTTCACTATATGTGCACTACGCTTTTGAAACAATTGTTTCTTTCTCTGTACCATTTGTAACAAATCTACTGCAATACCGTCTACATCTGTTCGTTTCTCTGTTATATATGCTAAAAACTGTTGCACTTGCTTTTCAATATTCGCTTTTACAACCATTTCGTTTCCCTCCCATATTACAATATGAAAAAGGGAGATATTATCTACTCTTTTTTCTGTGCTAACAATTCAAGTCCACGATTCATTTCATGAAGAACCTCTTCATCTTTCTCACGTTCCATCGCTTTTTCAATCGCTTCTCCTACTCCATCTCCACCAATTTTCCCAAGTGCCCATGCTGCTGTTCCTCGAAGTACTGGTCTTGGATCATCTTTCATAACACCGATTAAATCAGGAATTGCTGCTGTTTCTTTAAAATGTGCAAGTGCTAAAATAGCATTTCGTTGCAATGGTTTTTTACCTCTCCATGAACCAGACATAATTCCATACTTCTCTTTAAAATCACGATTACTAATTGTTAAAAGTGGTGTTAATAACGGTTTAACTAACTCAGGATCAGGCTCCATTTCAGGATGGTTATGAAAATCCATTCCTTTATTTTTCGGACAAACAGTCTGACACGTATCACATCCATATATACGGTTTCCTATTTTATCGCGATATTCTTCAGGAAGAAACCCTTTTGTCTGTGTTAAAAATGCAATACATTTCTTCGAGTCCAACTGCCCGCCTTGTACTAAAGCACCTGTAGGACAAATATCAATACATTTCGTACAACTTCCACATTGATCTTCTATTGGCCGATCCGGAGGGAATGGAACATTCGTAATCATTTCTCCTAAGTATACATACGAACCAAATTCCGGCGTAATAATAGCGCAGTTCTTACCACTCCATCCAATACCGGCACGCTCTGAAACAGCTCGATCACTTAGCTCCCCTGTATCAACCATTGATTTCACTTCTATATCCGGCAGCTTTTCGATTAAATACGCCTCTAACTTTTGCAAACGATCTCGTAGAACAAGGTGATAATCTTGGCCCCAAGAAGCACGGCAAAAAATCCCACGTCGTTCCCCTCGTTTACTTAATGGTGCATTTTTTAATTTTGAAGGGTATGCTAAAGCAATCGCAATAATTGATTTCGCACCAGGTAACAATAGCTGTGGATTCGTTCTCTTCTCTATATCAGGCTCTTCGAATCCAGACTGATAATTCAATTGTTGTTGCTGGATTAGACGCTGCTTTAATTCCTCAAATGGTGAAGCACTGGCAAAACCTATTTTATCTATACCAATCGTTTTACTATACGCAATTACATCTTGCTTTAATTGTTCAAAGTCCATTTTCAATCGCCTCCACCGATGAATCCATTCCTTATGTAACGACTATATTGGTTATCAATTCACTTTTGGAATAATATTCTTCACTTCTATTTTCGCATACAATTATGATTTTCAAACATTAAAAAACGCAATGCTTCGTTTATCTTAGAAACGAAACACTGCGTTGATCACAATTTATTAGAAAAACATTAAATAAAATTTGGAGCGGGTGAAGAGAATCGAACTCTCGACCAGAGCTTGGAAGGCTCTTGTTTTACCACTAAACTACACCCGCAAATATGAAAAAAATATAAGATATTGAAATAACTTATGTAAAGTAGTATAGCATGTAAAAAAAATCGAAGCAAGAAATTTATCGAAAAAAGTCGAAAAAGTGATGAGATACCTCATCACTTTTTCAATTCTTTATCAATCGCCTTCTTCATACTATCGAAATCAGGGTTTGCAAGATTCCCATTTATATATACTGAAGGAGCACCTTGAACTTTTAATTTTTGAGCACGATCTGAATCTTTACGTACTTTGTCTTTCATTTCTTTACTGTGTAAATCTTTTTTAAACTGTTCTACATTAATTTTCGGAAGCTTTTCTTTCACAATATTAAGAAGTAATTCTTCTGTAATCCATTCTTCCGTATCTTTCTTTTGATTTTGATAAATCTCATCATAGAAAATCCAGAATGAATCTTGATCTTGTTTATAAATTGCTTCACCGGCAGCTGCACCTAAATCAGAGTCTTTTCCGATAAACGGGAAGTTAATAAAATATAACTGCACTTTACCTTTATCAATATACTCTTCTTTTAATCGTGGTAATACTGTTACATCCCAAGTACGACAAGCTGGACATTTAAAGTCTCCAAATTCAACTACCTTAACTGGAGCATCATCTTTCCCTAAAGATTGTTGCGTAGAATAAGCAAACATCTCATTCCCTTTATCTTTCTTGTCATTTATGATGCTATACACAATCGTCCCGATTACAATCAATACTGCGATAGAAAAAACTATACCAAGAGCCATGAGTTTGTTTGATGATTTCATATACATTCCTCTTTAATTTCATATTCTGTATACATCATTGTACACAATACACATAATATCAATACTTACATAGGTCACGCAATGAACACGCTCACATAAATTACAAAAATACAACGTTTGTGACAATATTGTGTCGCCTTTTGTCACAAATTATTAAAAAAAGAAGCTCCTATGTAGGAACTTCTTTTAACTTACTGCTTTTTCACGGGCATTTTTTAACATGGATTGCTCTGTTTTTATATCATGGCGAATTACTAATTTCTCACTAACTGCTTGCACATATTCATCATGATTTATATACCCTTCTTTCTCCATTAGCCTTAAAACTACATTCCGTCTCTCAACTGCTTTATCATAATTTTGTGCAGGTGAGTAATAAGCCGGTGCTTTTACTATAGCAGCCATCATTGCACTTTCAGCCAGTGTTAATTGATCCACTTTTTTACCGAAGTAAAGGTTTGCTGCTTTTTCAATCCCCCATGCGCCTTCTCCGTAGTAAATATTACTTACATACAATTTTAATATCTCATCCTTTGTGAATGTACGTTCAATCTTTTTCGTATAAAAAATTTCTTTCCACTTACGGGAAAATGTACGTTCATTAGATAAGAAAGCATTTTTAGATAACTGCTGTGTAATCGTGCTTCCTCCTTGCACAACACCACCAGCTTTTATATTTTCAATAGACGCCCTGATAATCGCTATATAGTCTAAACCGTTATGATGATAAAACCTTTTATCTTCCGTCGCAATAAATGCGTGTGTTAATGATTCTGGCACCTCTAACTTAGCGGGTACATGTAATTTACTAATATCACTTCGCTCAATCATTACATTTCCAACGAATAATAATGCAAAACTTAACAATAATAATAATATAATGGCTTTATAAAGAAATTTAGTTAATGGATTTAATGCAACTTTTTGATGATAATTCACTCTAGATAATACTCGTTCTTTCATCTCGAACACCTCTTTTCCACACAGCATATAACTCTTAATTTAAGAATACCTTGTTATAAAAGAATATCCCATCGATTTCTCTTACACCTACCTTACAACATTGTAAGGTGTAAAAATGTATTGTATCACAGTCCCTTTTTATCTACTATTCATATGAAATGTTGAATATACATTTATTTATCACACTATTTATAGGAAGTAGGACTCTCCTTAATTTCACTTTATTCTTTTATTATATCAGTTTATACATTTATACTTTTAAACATCTAGCAATCTAATTATATACGATATATCACCATTATACAGAACGAACGTTCTATAAATCAATACTAGCTTTCGGATTATCTCGCTATTTGTGTGCAGTAAGAATTCTCCCTCAAAACTTGGCTAAAGCTAGGAAATTAGGTGGTAGTCCTGCTTCCTCCACCAATTATTAGCCTACACTTTATTATTGTGACCTTTTTCTGAAACAGTATACATAAAGAAAAGGTTAGCAATTTGAGCTGTCCTCAAATAACTAACCTTTTCTTTACAACCTTCCTATAAGATTATATGGCTGAACTTCCCATGTTTCGTATGGAATAAAATGCATTGCTTTCATCGCATCAAGTGTCCTTGATTTCATATGAGGACGCGTTATATACTCATCAATGTTCTCTTCGTTTAAAGCAACAAATTTAGCCTCTTGTATTTCTTCAGATTGAATTTTTATTTCACCACTAACATATGCTACTTTAAAAACAACAGCTACAATATGCATAGAAGCATTATAATAAATCCCTGTAACTCCGATAGGCTTCACAGTTAATCCTGTTTCCTCCATTATTTCTCTGCAAACAGCTTGATCGAGCGCTTCCCCTTCTTCTACCTGTCCTCCAGGCATTTCCCACGTATCTGCTCGCCAGTGCACTTTCGTTAAAAGCACCTCATTCTTTTCATTTGTTAAATAACCTGCTACGGCAACAATATGCTTTGGTGTTTTATGCTCCACAGAAATACCTCCTAGAAATATGATTATTTAAAATACAAACCTATAACCATATTCCCTAGCAGCTACAAAATACCTTTAATACTTTACCACCTTAATTAACTCCATAAAAAAAGACCCTATCCGTTAAAGGAAAGGGTCTTCTGTCTTATATTATTCCCCTAAGTCTACGTTGTGGTAAACTTGCTGTACATCTTCTAAATCTTCTAATGCATCAACCATTTTTTCAAATTGTACTTGAGCATCTTCAGGAAGTTCTACATCACTTTGTGCAAGCATTGTTAATTCTGCAACTGTAAATTCTTCAACACCAGCACCTTTAAGTGCAGATTGTACTGAATGGAACTGATCAGGTTCAGCATAAACGATAACAGAATCTTCTTCTTCTAGAATGTCACGTGCATCTACATCTGCTTCCATTAAGATTTCAAGAACTTCATCTGATGTTTTACCTTCAAGACCGATAACAGCTGTCGCATCAAACATGTAAGCGACAGAACCGTTTACCCCCATGTTACCACTGTTTTTGCTAAATGCAGCTCGTACATCTGCTGCAGTACGGTTTACGTTATTTGTCAGTGTATCTACAATTACCATAGATCCGTTTGGTCCAAAGCCTTCATAACGAAGCTCGTCATAGTTTTCTTCTGAACCGCCTTTTGCCTTTTCAATCGCACGGTCAATAATTGTTCTTGGCACGTTGTATGTTTTCGCACGTTCTAATACAACTCTTAACGTTTGGTTTGATTCTGGATCTGGCTCGCCTTGTTTTGCTGCCACATAAATTTCACGTCCAAATTTCGCGTATATACGGCTTGTATTTGCATCTTTTGATGCTTTTTTTTCTTTAATATTGTTCCATTTACGGCCCATACTTTCCACTCTCTTTCCCATTTTAAATCTACATAAAAATATTAATATGAAATATAATGTGTATTCAACACATTTTTAAAAGAAATATAAAAAGTTCATTTTTGATTCATATTACAGACATAATATAAATCACTATCATTTTGTTCTTTCGACAAGTTATATTATACATGAATTCCTAAGTTTATTACGAATTTTAAAATCACATAGCATAATTTAACAAAAAAAAACCTAACATTTCTGTTAGGGTCTTTTTAGGTGACATTTATATAGAGTGCTACCCTTAAAATCCTTTATTTTAAAGCATTTTAAAAATTTTGAGCTTCTTTAAACATGATAAATTAAAATGAAACGGAGCCAAAATGGAATCATATTAAATAACTGACACCTTTTACTTTCATTTCTCTCCCTTGATTAAATTTATCATATTTCATTTATTACTGTGATAATTTATTTTATTATTTCTCGCTAAACAATAAGAAACAGGGCAAAGCTGCCATGTCCTTTTAAAGATTTGTTATGTAGTATGTTATGAACTATTCATTATCAAACTAAAGTTATTCCTTTTCATTCCTCTACTAATCCCATAATATTTCCTTAATTACTTTCTATTGCTGTATAATTAAAATAGGGAAAAATTTGAAGAAAAGATGGGAGAGAATTATGACACATTCAAATGAGAAAAAATCACATGGTTTTAAAGGAATAGGAGAGAAGTTAAACCCAACTATCTATCAAGTGAGATTCATGAAATTGGATGGTCCAATTCAATTTGAGTCGTTCCCTAAATTAAAGGAATTAGGGGACTGGTTGAGTACTTCAACGCAAATATGGTCGTGTCACTCAACTATGTACAAGTACAACAGAGAAGAGTTTGAAAAGAAGTTTTTCGAAATTACGAAATTACCAGCTGATAATGTGGTAATTTCAACTGGTGGTATCGGATTTAACTTCATGTCACCAGGGTGGAGAGATTCTCTCTAGAGTGCTCGAAAAAATTCTTGTATATGTAATATTCTACTGAAATTTTATCCTTTTAATACTTCATAGTTTCTTCCAACTGTATCTAAAGTTCGTCACTTACTCACCGCACACTACCCCAACGCACTATTATTGCTTATTTTGTAGTGTGAAGAAAATACAAAAAAACTCTACACAATTAGTGTAGAGCCTTGATGTTACGCCGTTCGTGATACCGATGGTCGGGGTCGAACCGACACTCCCGAAGGAACACGATTTTGAGTCGTGCGCGTCTGCCAATTCCGCCACATCGGCATAAAAGAAAGGCGGCAACCGGATTTGAACCGGTGGTAAAGGTTTTGCAGACCTCTGCCTTACCACTTGGCTATGCCGCCATATGAAGTTAAAATGGAGCGGAAGACGGGATTCGAACCCGCGACCCCAACCTTGGCAAGGTTGTATTCTACCACTGAACTACTTCCGCAAAAATGGCTGGGCTAGCTGGATTCGAACCAGCGCATGACGGAGTCAAAGTCCGTTGCCTTACCGCTTGGCTATAGCCCACCGAAGTTTTACTTAATTATATGTAAGTATCCATTAATTTATTTGTAATTTTTAAAAAATAAAAATGGGGCGACTGATGGGAATTGAACCCACGAATGCCGGAGCCACAATCCGGTGCGTTAACCACTTCGCCACAACCGCCATGTTGTGTTTATATATTTGGCAGGGGCAGTAGGAATTGAACCCACACTGGAGGTTTTGGAGACCTCAGTTCTACCTTTAAACTATGCCCCTATGTAAAATGGTGGAGGGGGGCAGATTCGAACTGCCGAACCCGAAGGAGCGGATTTACAGTCCACCGCGTTTAGCCACTTCGCTACCCCTCCGAAACTTACATGGTGCCGGCTAGAGGACTTGAACCCCCAACCTACTGATTACAAGTCAGTTGCTCTACCAATTGAGCTAAGCCGGCATATTTTATTAAAATGGTGGCTCGGGACGGAATCGAACCGCCGACACGAGGATTTTCAGTCCTCTGCTCTACCGACTGAGCTACCGAGCCTTATTAAAATGGCGGTCCCGACCGGGGTCGAACCGGCGATCTCCTGCGTGACAGGCAGGCATGTTAACCACTACACCACGGGACCATTTGGTTGCGGGGACAGGATTTGAACCTGCGACCTTCGGGTTATGAGCCCGACGAGCTACCGTACTGCTCCACCCCGCGATAATATTATTTATATAATTATATGATAAGTGTTAGCAACCACATTACGAGAATGTTTGGTTGCGGGGACAGGATTTGAACCTGCGACCTTCGGGTTATGAGCCCGACGAGCTACCGTACTGCTCCACCCCGCGACAATATTATTCATATAATTTATATGGTGGAGGATGACGGGATCGAACCGCCGACCCCCTGCTTGTAAGGCAGGTGCTCTCCCAGCTGAGCTAATCCTCCAAAAGTGGTGACCCGTACGGGATTCGAACCCGTGTTACCGCCGTGAAAGGGCGGTGTCTTAACCACTTGACCAACGGGCCAAATATTATAAATTCCTTATGGCGGAGAGCAAGGGATTCGAACCCTTGATACGCTTGTGACGTATACACGATTTCCAATCGTGCTCCTTCGGCCAACTCGGACAGCTCTCCAATGGCTCCGCAGGTAGGAATCGAACCTACGACCGATCGGTTAACAGCCGATAGCTCTACCGCTGAGCTACTGCGGAATAATATTGCCTGGCAACGTCCTACTCTCACAGGGACAAGGTCCCAACTACCATCGGCGCTAGAGAGCTTAACTTCCGTGTTCGGTATGGGAACGGGTGTGACCTCTCTGCCATCATTACCAGACATTATTCTTTTGAGACAATCATTATTATAACTTATTCACCCTGAAAGTCAATAAGTTTTTTATATTCTCTCAAAACTAGATAACGTTGCTTCATATTATATGGTTAAGTCCTCGATCTATTAGTATTCGTCAGCTCCACATGTCACCATGCTTCCACCTCGAACCTATCAACCTGATCATCTTTCAGGGATCTTACTAGCTTACGCTATGGGAAATCTCATCTTGAGGGGGGCTTCATGCTTAGATGCTTTCAGCACTTATCCCTTCCGCACATAGCTACCCAGCTATGCCCTTGGCAGAACAACTGGTACACCAGCGGTGCGTCCATCCCGGTCCTCTCGTACTAAGGACAGCTCCTCTCAAATTTCCTGCGCCCACGACGGATAGGGACCGAACTGTCTCACGACGTTCTGAACCCAGCTCGCGTACCGCTTTAATGGGCGAACAGCCCAACCCTTGGGACCGACTACAGCCCCAGGATGCGATGAGCCGACATCGAGGTGCCAAACCTCCCCGTCGATGTGGACTCTTGGGGGAGATAAGCCTGTTATCCCCGGGGTAGCTTTTATCCGTTGAGCGATGGCCCTTCCATGCGGAACCACCGGATCACTAAGCCCGACTTTCGTCCCTGCTCGACTTGTAGGTCTCGCAGTCAAGCTCCCTTATGCCTTTGCACTCTACGAATGATTTCCAACCATTCTGAGGGAACCTTTGGGCGCCTCCGTTACACTTTAGGAGGCGACCGCCCCAGTCAAACTGCCCACCTGACACTGTCTCCCGGGTCGATAAGACCCGTAGGTTAGAATTTCAATACAGTCAGGGCGGTATCCCACCAGCGCCTCCACCGAAGCTAGCGCTCCGGTTTCAATGGCTCCCGCCTATCCTGTACAAACTGTACCAAAATTCAATATCAGGCTACAGTAAAGCTCCACGGGGTCTTTCCGTCCTGTCGCGGGTAACCTGCATCTTCACAGGTACTATAATTTCACCGAGTCTCTGGTTGAGACAGTGCCCAAATCGTTACACCTTTCGTGCGGGTCGGAACTTACCCGACAAGGAATTTCGCTACCTTAGGACCGTTATAGTTACGGCCGCCGTTTACTGGGGCTTCAGTTCAGAGCTTCGCTTACGCTAACCCCTCTCCTTAACCTTCCAGCACCGGGCAGGTGTCAGCCCCTATACTTCGCCTTACGGCTTCGCAGAGACCTGTGTTTTTGCTAAACAGTCGCTTGGGCCTATTCACTGCGGCTTTC